>JAXMAP010000002.1:0-4849319 GCA_046350315.1 Phycisphaerae bacterium | reverse complement strand
CGCCGACGGGTTCGATTCCCGTCCCCTCCGTTCCGCGCCCCCTCCGCGCCCTCGCGCATTCGCCGCGCCCCAGCGCGCCCACCCCGTGCGACTCGCGCGCATACCGCGCGCCGGCCATCAACGCGCCTTCGCCGCCCAGACCGCAACGCGGCTTCCGCATCCCCAAACACCAACGCCCTCATCCGCCTTCGCGAGTATGATCCCCCTCGCGCCATCACGGCGGGTGAATCATGTTCCGCGTTTTCATCGTCGTCCCGTTCGTCCTGATCGCGATCGCCGCGCTCTATTGGAGCCAGCAGCAGAGCGGTCCGGAGCGCGTCAGCGGCGTCATCGAGGCCGACGATGTGCGCGTCGGCTCGCTGGTCGGCGGGCGCATCGCCGAGGTTCGCGCGCGGGAAGGTCAGCGCGTGGCGCGCGGCGACACGCTGATCGTGCTCGAGCCGCATGATTGGAACGAGCGCCTGGCGCAGGCGGAGGCGACGCTCGCCGCCGCTCGGGCCCGGCTGGACGAGCTGCATGCCGGCACGCGCCGCGAAGAGATCGACCAGGCCCGTGCGCGGCGCGATCGCGTGCAGGCGGTGCTGGCGCGGCTGATCGCCGGCCCGCGGCCGCTGGAGATTCAGACGCTGGAAGAAAAGCTGGCGCAGGCCGACGCGACGCTGAAGAAGGCCGAATTCGATCACCAGCGCATCTCGGAGCTGATGTCGCAAGGCAACGCGGCCAAGGAGGAGATGGAGCGCGTGACGCGCGACCTGACCGCCGCGCGGGCCGCCGCCGCCGTGGCGCGCGACGAACTGGCGCTGGCCCGCGAGGGAACGCGGGCCGAGGAGATCGCTGAGTCGCGGGCCGAGCTGGCGCAGGCCGAAGCGGCGCTGACGATGCTGGAGACCGGCCCGCGCCCGGAGGAAATTCGCGAAGCCGAGGCCCAGACCGCCGCCGCGCAGGCCGCGGTGTCCGTGATTCGCCGTCAACTGGCGGAAACGTCGATCGCCGCGCCGCTGGACGGGTTCATCGAGGCCGTCGATCTTCGCCCGGGCGACCTGATCGGCCCGAGCGCCCCGGTGTTGACGATGATCGACGCGTCGAGCCTGTACGTTCGAGCGTACATCCCCGAGAACCGCCTGGACATCACCGTCGGAACAAAACTGAGCCTGGGTGTCGACGCGCTGCCGGCCCGCCGTTTCGCCGGCACGATCACGTTCGTCTCGCGCGACGCGGAGTTCACGCCGTCAAATGTGCAGACGCCCGAGGAGCGCGTTAAGCAGGTCTTTCGCGTGAAGATTGGGATCGACGAGGGACGCGACGTGCTGCGGCCGGGAATGGCGGTCGACGTGTATCTTCCGCCGCCGAAGTGAAGATGGCTCACGCAGAGGCGCAGCGACGCAGAGGAAAGGCAAAGGAATGTGTTTGCTTGATCGACCCCGGCGCGGCGGTTCTCATCCAACCGGCATGACGGTCGCGAAACGTCTTGATTCTTCTCTGCGCCTCCGCGCCTCTGCGTGAGCGATTCGCCAATGCAACCCAGTCACGCCCAGTTGCCGCCTGCCGCTGAGCATGAGCCGGTCATTGCGGCGCGCGGGTTGACGCGCCACTTCGGCAAGCTCGTCGCCGTCGACGATGTCTCGTTCAACGTCGCGCGCGGCGCGATCTTCGGTTTTCTCGGCCCTAACGGCAGCGGAAAGTCCACCGTCATCCGCATGCTCTGCGGCGTGCTGCGCCCGACGCGCGGCGTCGGAACAGTGCTGGGCTTCGATTGTGCTCGGCAGGCCGAGATGGTCAAACGCCGCATCGGCTACATGTCTCAGCGATTCAGCCTATACGGCGACCTGACGGTCACCGAGAACATCGAATTCTACGCGCGCGTTTACGGTCTTCGCGGCGAGCGCCTGCGCGAGCGGCGCGAATCGGTGCTGGACATCGTGGGCATCCGCGATCGCGTGCGGCAACTCGGCGCGACGCTTTCGGGGGGCTGGAAACAGCGCCTGGCGCTGGCCTGCGCGCTGGTTCACGAGCCGGAAGTGCTGTTTCTGGACGAGCCGACCGCCGGCATCGACCCAGTCGCGCGGCGCGATTTGTGGGATCTGCTGTTCGAACTGTCCGGCCGCGGCGTGACGATGTTCGTGACGACGCATTACATGGACGAAGCCGAGCGCTGCACGGACGTCGGGTACATCTTCATGTCGCGGCTGGTGGTGCTCGGGCGCCCGGACGATCTAAAGGAGTTGCCCGAGGTCACGCCCGCGGGTACGCGCCGGTTGGAGGTCGAATGCCGACACGCCGCCATGGCGCTGCGGCGCGTAAAATCGCTGCCGGGCGTGCGCGACGCAACGCTGTTCGGCGAGTCGTTACACCTGCTGGTCGATGACGCCGTCCCGGATGACGCGATTGTCGCCGCGCTGGACCAATCGCCCGAGCACGTCTCGCTGCGGCGCGTGACGGCCTCGCTGGAGGACGTTTTCGTGTCGCTGACGCGCCAACGAGGAGGGCGCGCTGCATGAACGGACTCTGGGCGATCCTGCTCAAGGAATTCTCGCATATTCAGCGCGAGCCGATGACGCTGTTCTTCGCGCTTGTCATTCCGGTCGCCCAGTTGACCATCTTCGGATACGCGATCGACACGAAGATCGAGCACATTCGCACCGTGGTGCTGGATCTCGACGGCCGCGAATCGGCGCGCGAGCTCGTGGAATCGTTCGCGAACACGCGCACGTTTCGAATCGTCGAGCACGCGACGAGCGATGACGCGTTCGAGCACGCGCTGCGCGCCGGGCGGGCGCGTGTCGGGCTGCGCATTCCGCCGGACTATTCCGAGCAGCTTCAATCCGGCCGACAGGCGGTGGTGCAGGTGCTGATCGACGGCAGCGACTCGCAGGCGGCGATCACGGCGCTGAACAGCTCGGCGCTGCTGGGGCTGAACCAGTCGATGCGCCGCGGGCGTATTTTCGCCGAAGCGCGGCAGCTCGCCGCGGCGCGCGATCCGTTTGGGCGCATGGCGCTGGCGGTTCAGATGCGGCCGCGGCTGATGTACAACCCGGACCTGCTCAGCGCGTATTTCTTCGTCCCGGCGCTGGTCGGCATCATCATGCAGAACGTCACGCTCTTCCTCACCTCGTTCGCGATCGTTCGCGAGCGCGAGGCCGGCACGCTGGAGCAGCTATTTGTCACGCCCGCCGGGCGCGGCGCGCTGCTGCTGGGCAAGCTGATTCCGTACGCCGTGCTCGGCTTTCTCGAGACGCTGATTGTGCTGCTGGTGATGGTATTTCTGTTCGGCGTGCCGATCGCCGGCAATCTCGTGTTGCTGCTGACGCTGTCGCTGCTGTTTCTGGTGACGGCGTTGGGGCTGGGGCTGCTGGTGTCGACGGTGGCCAAGACGCAGCTTCAGGCGATCCAGGTGGCGTTCATGATCCTGCTGCCGAGCGTGCTGCTTTCGGGCTTCATTTTCCCGCGCGAGAACATGCCACTGCCCATCTACTGGCTCAGCTTCGCGATTCCGGTGACGTATTTTCTTGAGATGCTGCGCGGCGTGATTCTGCGCGGCGCGGGCCTGCGCGATTTGATCGAGCACGTCGTCGGACTGGCCGTGTGCTGCACGATCGTCATGAGCCTGGCGGTGCTGCGCTTCCGCAAGCAGCTTGACTGATCGTAATCGCGCAAGCGCCCCAACTCCGGCTGCGTGGCATGGCTGCCGCCAAAGAGCATGCTCGCCAAAGGCCGCCCCCGTCCAAAGCCGCCAAGATCGCGACCAACAGGCCGCGAAAACCAAGCAGGCGCCAGACACTGTTCAATTACTATCACATATGTACTAATATCTTCGACTCTGCCGGCTCGCGCTCCATTGCCGCGCCCAACGTATAATCTTCCCGACTCCGGGCGGCGTTGAACCTGGATGGAGCGCGGGTGTGGATCCCTGTCGCGTGTTGCATCACGGTCGGAAGTTCGACCTCGTGCGGCGCTCCCGAGCCGACCGCGACGGCCAGACTCGCGATTACGACCTGGTGCGGCATCCGGGCGCCGCGGTGATCCTGCCAATCCTGGATGACGGGCGAATCGTGCTGATCGCGAACTATCGCCTGGCGATCGACGCCGAGCTACTCGAATTACCCGCCGGCACGCTCGACCCCGGCGAATCGCCGGGGGATTGTGCGCGGCGAGAATTGTCGGAGGAGACGGGCTACCGCGCCGGTCGACTGCGATTGCTGACGTCGTTCTATTCGACGCCCGGATTCTCAAACGAAGTGCTGCACGCCTTCGCGGCGCACGAGCTGACGGCGGGCGTCGCGACGCCGGAACCGGGCGAGGAGATTCGGCGGATCGAAATGGGGCTGGCGGAGGCGCTTGGCGCGATCGGGACGGGCCGGATCTGCGACGCAAAGACTATCGTGACGTTGATGTGGTACGATCGATTCGGCGGCGAGAGGCGGCCGGCGTAGCGCGAGGATGAGCGGCATGGACTTTCTGGGCGGATCGTTTCGAATCGGACGTCTGTTCGACATCAACATCCGCGTCCACATTCTGTTCGCGCTATGGATCGCGTTCCAGTTGTTTGACGCCGGCGCCGCCTGGCGCTTCCAGGCCTTGTTTTTGGCGATGCTCTTCGGCATCGTGCTGCTGCACGAGTTGGGGCATTGTCTCGCGGCGCGCACCGTCGGCGGCGACGCGCATGACATTCTGATGTGGCCGCTGGGCGGTCTGGCATTCGCCCACGCGCCGATGACGCCGTGGGCGCAGTTCGTCACAGTCGCCGGCGGGCCGCTGGTCAACGTCGTGTTCTGTGCCGCGACCGCCCTGATGTTGATTGGGGTGACGGGCGATCCGTTCGTTGTGAGTTTCAGGCCGTTTGGATTCGGCAACGCGTACCCGCAGGAGTGGATCTTCTACGCGCAGATATTTTTCCGCGTGAATTACTCGCTCCTGCTGTTCAACCTGCTGCCGATTTACCCGCTCGACGGCGGCCAGCTTTTCTTCACCATCATCTGGCCGTGGCTGGGCATCCGCCGCGCGACGATTCTCGCCTGCCAGATCGGTTTGGCCGGAGCGGTCTTGCTGGGGATGTGGGGCATGTCGGCGAGCGGGCCGCGCATGATGATCGGGATCGCGCTGTTCGGCGGTCTGACCTGCCTGCAGCGAATGCGCATGGCGCAGATGGGGCAGGTGTTCGACGAACGGATCGGCACCTACAACTGGGTGTCGCGCGGCACGCGCTATCGCCGCAGTCGCGGCTGGCTATCGCGCATCTTCGGCCCGCGCGCGGCGCCGGCGGCCGACCACGACCCGAATCCCAACCCGGGCGGCTGGCAGGCGCGCCTGGCGCGCGAGCGGGCGGACGACGACGAAGTCGACAGAATCCTAAAGAAAGTACACGAACGAGGTGTAAATAGTCTTTCATATGTTGAGCGGCAAACGCTGGAGCGCGCCACGCGCGAGCGCCGCGATCGCGACAGCGAGGTCGAACGCCACGAACGCTATTGAGCGCGAGGCCAGGTTCGACGCTAGCGCGCATGAGAGGGGGCTAGAGCGTTTCGGAATTGATCTGTTATCGAAATGGGGAGCGCGGCCCTCTTGCCCGCACGAAGCGGAGTGAACGCCCACACTCCCCACCCGACAAAAATCGAAACTGCTCTAATCGTTCCGCCAGCGAAATGAAAAGTCGTTTTCGCGCCAGCCCGGACTGAAGCCGGCTGCCCGCATGCAGGACTGCGTCTTCAGCGAAACGCCCAGAACGCCAGCCCGCCCAGCAGCGAAATGCCGCCCAGCGTTACCGCCACCGCCGCCAGCGTCCTGCGTCCGCCGCCGCGCAGCAGGCTGCGAATGCCGAACGCCAGCGCCGCGAGCGCCGGCAGAAAGAACTGAAACAGCGGCAGCGCCAGCACGCCGCAGATGATCGCGCCCAGCGCGTCCGCTTCGCCGCCCAGCTTTTGTGTGGTCGGCGCGGCATCCATCGTAAACGGCGCGCCGCACGCGGCGCAAGCCGGCGCGTCGAGCGCACAATGCGCGCCGCAGCGCGGGCAAACGATCACCATTTCGCCGCTCGCCAGCCGCTCAAAAGTCGGGGCTTCGGCGCCGCTGGCGGCGTAGGCGTGCAGCGGCGTCGGCGCGGCGGGCGCGTCGGATTCCAGAAGCTCCGTCCGCATCGGCATGCCGCCGGCGTCGACGTGCGGCACGATGAACCGCGCCGCGCAGGTCGGGCAGCAGCCGTGGCTTCCGCTCATGCCCGTGTGGGCCTCGAGCAGACAGCCGCAGCGGGCGCAGGCGAAATTGAAATAGCGCTTCACGGTCAGCGACGGCCCGCCGGAGCGGACCGGCAAGCCGTCGTCGCGCGGCGGCGGCACGTTCACCACGCTGCCGCAGTGTGGGCATTTCACGTCGCGGCCCGCCCACGCCGGTTCGGCGGACATGGTGCGGTCGCAGCGCAGGCAAACGACGCGAAAGGCGGAATCGGCGTGAGCAGAGCGCGGCGACACGCGAATCTCCGGATGTCGATACTGTATCGCGCGCCGCGCCGATTTGCGGCGTAGGCCCCATCGCGGTCCTCGCGGTATTCGCCTGTCCGGACCGCGCCCGTCAGGAAGCGAGTAGCGAGCGAGTAGCGAGTAGGGTGCGTCAGCCTTATCGACGCACCGCTCTTGGAAGCCCGTGATGGTGCGTCGATAAGGCTGACGCACCCTACTTCTCCTGTATCGCTACTTCTCCTGTATCGCGCGCCGCGCCAATTTGCGGCCTGCGCCGTCGTCGCGGGATTCGGTTTCCGCGGTATTTGTGTGTTCGAGCCGCGTTCGCTGCTCCGCCGGCCCGTGGACCGC
The DNA here is from genome assembly GCA_046350315.1 of Phycisphaerae bacterium. GTDB lineage: Bacteria > Planctomycetota > Phycisphaerae > UBA1845 > Fen-1342 > CAZHTF01. The sequence continues at coordinate 4,842,519 of JAXMAP010000002.1, read as the reverse complement.
CCAAGAGCCGCGCCGCGATTGGATTTTCGGTCCCTCGCGGGCCTAGCACCGTTTGGGTAATCCGCTTCAAGCGACTTCCGCCGGCGACCGGGCGCGCACGCGGCGCGGCGGTCGGGTTGGGGGGCGCCGTGACTCGTGTCTGACTGCCAACCCCCACCTCTTTCGACTCCTACGCCTCGGCGACGCGCGTTCACCCCGTGTGGAGCTCTTAGCAACCCGTGATGGTGCGTCGATAAGGCTGACGCACCCTACTTCTACTTCTACTACTTCTATTTAGGAGAATCGAGGTTCAGCATGAAACCATTCCGCTGTTTCCGGTTTTCCCGGACGCCGCAATGGGACTCGTATCACCAAGCTACGGACGGTGCCGCGCCCAGCTACGCCGGGCAGGCGATCAACGCGCCGACTCACCGGTCGGCGGTCTGGTTCAGCACGCCGCCGAATGCCGGCGCGGGCGTGCATCGGCTGGCCCGCTTAACGGTCATCGTTCCGGCCCCGGCGCTTGGCATGCTCCGCGTGCAGGGCGCCAGCCTGAGTGTTCAAGGCGGCGGCACCTTGATTCCGTTTGACCTGAGCTTGAGAATTCCCGAGCCGGCGTCGGCGGCGCTGGGCTGCGCGGGCGCGGCGCTGGCGTTTTCGATCCGGCGCACGCAGCGAGAAACGGCCGCGCGCGGTGACTCGTTCGCGCCGGCGGCCAACAGGTAGCGAAAGCGCGGTGCTCCAGCGAGCATCAGATTCGTACGACCCAGAGCGAAACGGGAGCTGTCATGCCCAGGACAACGAGCGCGCCGAAAAGACCCGCTAAGGGTTTGGCTTCGCGAGTGAGCTTTCAAGACACCATGGCCGCGCTGGAAAAAGCCGGTTCAGCCCAGACGCGGAAAACCTACGCCCGGCATGGCGTGCCGGAACCGATGTTCGGGGTCAGCTTCGCGACGCTGAAAACGCTCTACAAGCGGATTCGCATCGATCAGGAACTGGCCGAAGCCCTCTGGAGCACCGGGAATTTCGATGCGCGCAACCTGGCGCTCAAGATCGCCGACCCCGCGAGTATTTCTTCTCGCGAGCTCGACCGCTGGGCCGCCACGCCGATGGCCCGCATGTGCTGCGGCTACATCGGTCATCTAGCGGCCGAAAGTCCGCACGGTTTTGCAAAGGCCGACAAGTGGCTGGCGGCGAAGGACGAGACCCTGCAGTCCGCCGCGTGGTCCCTGGTCGGCGCGCTGGCGATGATTGATGAGTCGATCGCGGATGCCTGGTTTGCCGAACGGCTCGCGCGGATCGAGCAGACCATTCATTCAGCGCCGAATGCGTTGCGCTACATCATGAATTCGGCACTCATCAACATCGGCTGCCGCAACGCCGCACTGCGTAAGTCGGCCGCCGCCGCCGCGAAGCGATTGGGCACGATCGAAGTGGATCACGGCGACACCGACTGCAAGACGCCCGACGCGCGGGAATACATCGAGAAATGCTGGACGCGGTCGAAATCCGCGGGCTTCGACAGCCCCGCCGCCCACGAGCGTTCGCGCGAGTCGATGCGGACGCGGTGTTAGCGATCGCGCTCGGACATGGCGGCCTGGCTTCGGCGCGGATTACCCTACCCCGAACAGCGCACTCAAGTCCGGGCGACCATCGATCCGCGCCGGTCGTCTGAATGGTCCCAATCGGGCCGATGCTCCGCACCGCGCTCTCGCAACCGCTCACGCAATCGTATACGTAAACGCCCCGCCTTCGCCCACGCCCAGTTGCAGCTTGGCCGGCTTGGCGTCCTGGCCCATCACCTCCAGCACCTGCCTCGCGATTTCCGGCAGCACCGTTTCGTTGATGATCAGGTTGATGTTTCGCGCGCCGGTCGTGATCTGCTGGCAGCGCGAGCCGATCTGGTTCGCGCGGGAAAAGCCAACGGCCAAACGAGCGATAACTCACGGGTCCACTGGTACGTTTGCGACGCGTGTCGTCGGCTGCTTGAACGCCGTAGGCACGTCGAACGGCGATGTCAGTGAGTATCCGGGCGCAAGAACGAGCCCGAGGCGCTTCGCCTGTTCACGAATTGCGTGAAGGCGCTGGATTCCCGACACGCTCAGATGTGGGTTTTGGCGCAGAATCTCGCGAAGGAATTCGGCTGAGTCAGTCGGAATCGGACGCATTGTCCATGCCCCTCACATGCACTCGCCCACCGATGTTCAACAGGTTCAGTGTCTCCGTCATGATTCGATGATATCGTCGAATCCCGTTACGTTTCTTTTCATCCGCTCCGAAATCCGAGATTCGGAGGTTCAGCTCGTCGGTAAGCACTTTCATCGGAATCCCGCGACTGTGGGAGTGCCACCGCTCGTTGTTGCTGAGAATCTTCGCAATCGCGGACGCACGTTCCCGACGCATATCATCCGTCACCGTCACTTTTTGTTTCTCTGTCAGTCGCCATCCCTTGAACTTGAACTTGGCCAACCATCGTGTGAGTAGCTCGATTGAAAGTTCGCGCACCTCTTCAAACTGGTGCAATTCCGCCAGGTCGAGTTTCTCGAGCAGCACGAGTTCGGCATCCGTCAACGTCCCGCTCTTGGAGCGCAGCCGGTCGAACTGCGATAGATAACCGAGCGCCGGTACCCATCGCTGCTGCTTGAACACTTGCGGGTCTATTGGCCCCAAGCACGAGTAGTAGTCCATCCAAATCTCGTCGCCGGACATTAGAACCTATCCCTAAACTTGCATCTTGTTGTCTTGTCATGTATACTACACAACATGTTGCGACTCACGGACGATGTTCTGCACTGGCTTTTGAAGCGAATCCCGGATCCACCAGTCAAGCCCAAAGGCGGCCGCCCGCCGCTGGACAAGGCCAAGGCGCTGCGCGGCATCTTCTGGATACTCGACAACGGCGCCAAGTGGAAGGACTTGCCGCGCGAGTTCGGCGCCAAGAGCCGCCGTGCATCGGTACTTCCAACGCTGGGTGCGCGATGGCATATTTGAACGCATCCTGCGCCAGGCCGGCCGCGTGGCTGAGGAGCGCGACGGCTTCAAGCTGTACGAGTGCTTCATCGACGGAACGTTCGCCAAGGCCCGCGGCGGCGGTGACGGCGTGGGGCTGACGAAGGCCGGAAAAGGCGTGAAAATCATGATTCTGGTCGATGCCCAGGGCTTGCCGGTGGCGATCGACACCATGGCGGCGTCGCCGCACGAAAGCAAATTGGTGCAACGGTTGTTTGACTTCATGCTGACCAGCGCCGTCCCGGAGCGCGTCGTCGGCGACAAGGCGTATGACGACGACGGGCTGGCGGCTGAATTGGACAAACGCGGCGTGGAATTGATCGCGCCGCACCGCGCGAACCGCGTCAACACCACTCAGGATGGTCGACCGTTGCGAAGGTACCGCGCGCTGGACGGTAGAGCGAACGATCGCCTGGATACAACACTTTCGGCGCCTGTGTATCCGGTGGGAGAAGTCTACCACGTTGTTTCGAGGCTTTTTGCATCTGGCTTGCGCCATTCTGTTGATTCGAACGGTTGAGGGATAGGTTCTAGAGCCTATCCCATAACCGGGACACTTGTAGAAGTTCTATAATGCGGCATGTTGACATTCACCGACGAACAACTGGACTGGCTGGTCGCGCGGCTTCCGATCTCCGAGCGCAACCCCAAGGGCGGGCGGCCGGAGGCGGACCGGCGGCGCACGTTGCAGGGGATCTTCTGGATTCTGGACAACGGCGCGAAATGGAAAGACCTCCCGCGCCAGTTCGGAAGCAAAAGCACCGTTCATCGCTGGTTCCAAATCTGGACCACGGCCGGCGTGTTCGAGCGCATCCTGCAAGAGGCCGGCCAGTGCGTCGAGCGCGCGGCGGCTACAAGTTGTATGAATGCTACATTGACGCCACGTTCGCCAGGGCCAAGGGCGGCGGCGACGGCATCGGTTGCACGAAGGCCGGAAAAGGCGTGAAAATCATGGTTTTGGTCGATGCCCGGGGGCTGCCGGTGGCGGTCGAGACGATGTCGGCCGCGCGCACGAGAGCCGGCTCGCCCAAGGGCTGTTTGATTTCATGTTGACCACGCAGATGCCGCTGCGCGTCATCGGCGACAAGGCCTACGACAGCGACGCGTTGGACCAAGCGGCCTGGCGCAGGAAGGTGTGGAATTGATCGCGCCGCACCGCTTGAATCGCAAGTCGGAGAATATCACCCAAGACGGCCGGCCCCTGCGGCGTTACAAGCGGCGCTGGATCGCCGAGCGGACGATTTCGTGGATCCAGAATTTCCGCCGCTTGTGCATTCGCTGGGAAAAGACCACGCCGCTGTTTCAAGGCTTCTTGCACCTGGGATGCACACTGTTATTGCTAAGAGTGGTTTTGGGATAGGCTCTACCAAGACCGTGCCGGCAGACATCGCGCGATCCGGGACGATGAAGTGAACTTCGTCGTAGTGATTGCGTACGATACTGACCAGCCTTTCGGCGTATTCGACGCTGCCGCCCGAAGTTTGGAGAACGACATTCAGACGAACGCTGGGCGTTCGAAGTGACTCAAGCCTATCCCGCACAAGTTCGTCAAGCCCGCTCGTGATCGGCCCATAGATGGCGACCAAATCGCCGTCAAAGGCGCGGACAATATCCGCTGCCGCGAGCTCAAGTTGCTCTTCCAGCAGCGCTTCGACGGAGTCGGGACGAGCCATCGGTAGCCCTCATTCGCTACGCAAACGTATACGTAAACGCCCCGCCTTCGCCCACGCCCAGTTGCAGCTTGGCCGGCTTGGCGTCCTGGCCCATCACCTCCAGCACCTGCCTCGCGATTTCGGGCAGGACGGTTTCGTTGATGATCAGGTTGATGTTTCGCGCGCCGGTCGTGATTTGCTGGCAGCGCGAGCCGATCTCGTCGCCGACCTTCGGATCAACCGCCAGGTCCATGCGGTAGATGGTCTGCAAACGCTCGCGAATCTTGCGCAGCTTCAGATCGACGATCTTGCGCAACGTCTCGGGCGACAGCGGGTAATACGGGATCACCGTCGTGCGCCCGACGAACGCCGGCGTAAAGCGCTTGTCCAGAATCGGCTGCATCGCCGAACGCATCTCCTGCAAGCCCGGCCGTTCGCCGTCGGCGCACATGCCCATAATCATGTCCGAGCCTTCGTTGCTGGTCAGCATGATCACGGTGTTCTTGAATGAGGACGTGCGGCCCTCGGCGTCGTTCAATTCGCCCTTGTCGAAGACCTGCATGAAGAGCAGGTTCACGTCCAGGTGCGCCTTCTCCATTTCATCGAGCAGCACCACGCTGTACGGCCGCTGCCGAACCGCCTCTGTCAACACGCCCCCTTCGCCGTAGCCGACCAGTCCCGGCGCCGAGCCGATCAGCCGGCTGACGTTCATCGAACTGGAGTACTCGGTCATGTTGATCGCGGTCATGAAACGTTCGCCGCCGAAGATCAGGTCGGCGACCGCCAGCGCCGTCTCGGTCTTGCCCGTGCCGGATGGGCCGACCATGAAAATAACCGCGAGCGGCAGCCGCGGGTCCTGCAGCTTTCCGCTGGCGATGCGCAGGCGCTTGCCGATTTCGTGGATGGCGTGCTCTTGGCCGATGATGCGCCCGCCGACGCGATCCTCGAAGTGCAAAATCGCCTCGGCCTGGTCCTTCACCATCTTGCCGGCCGGAATGCCGGTCCAGTCGCTCAGGATCTGCGCGACGATGTCGGCGTCGACCTGCAACGGCACCATCGGCGTCTGCTTCTTCAAGAACCCCGAGAGCTTGGCGTTCGCCGCGTCCAGCTCGGCTCGCACGGCGGCCGGGTCGCGCGGCTGCGCGGCGGGCGACGCGGCTGGGGGCGGCTCGGCGCCGGCTTTCGCCGCCGTGGCGCCTTCGATCTCTTCGCGCAGGCGAATCACCTGCTCCGCCAACGCTTTTTCGTCTTTCCAGGCCTTCTCGATCGCCGCGTAGCTGGCTTCCTGTTTGGACTTTTCTTTCCGCAGATCGTCCAGCTCCTCGCGATCGTGCGCCGCGCCGGCTTCCGCGTCTCGCTCGAGCGCTCGAATGGCGGTATCGAGCTGCAGGATGCGGCGACGAATGTCCTCGAGCGGCCCGGGCGTCGTGCCGAGCCCGACCGCGACGCGCGCGCAGGCCGTGTCCAGCAGCGAGACGGCCTTTCGCGGCAATTGCTGCTCGGACAGGTACTGATTCGACATCGCGACCGCGGAACGCACGGCTTCGTCGAGGATTCGCACTTTGTGATGCTTTTCGAACTTGTCCTTCGTCGCGCGGAGCATGTCGGTGGCGACGTCGACGCCCGGCTCTTCGAGCTTGATGAGGCCGAAACGCTGCGCGAAGGGCGGGTCTTTCTCGAAGTACTTCTTGTATTCGGCCCAGGTGGTCGCCGCGACCGTCCGCAACTCGCCGCGCGCCAGGGCCGGTTTGAGCAGATTGGCCGCGTCGCCGCCGCCGCCCCCGCCGCCGCCGATCAGCGTGTGCGCCTCGTCGATGAAGAGAATGATCGGCTTTCCGCCGGCGTTGCTGGCGTTGACTTCCTTGATGACTTCCTTCAGCCGGCGTTCGAACTCGCCTTTTACCGACGCGCCGGCGTGCAGCAACCCTACATCCAGCGTGCGCAGTGTGATATTTGCGAGGAACGGCGGCACGTCGCCGGCGGCGATTCGCAGGGCGAAGCCCTCGACGATGGCGGTCTTGCCGACGCCCGGGTCGCCGACGATGAGCGGGTTGTTCTGGAAGCGGCGCATCAGGATGTCGATCACCTGCCGCACTTCGCGCTCGCGCCCGACGACCGGGTCAACCCGGCCTTCGCGCGCCTTGGCGGTCAGATCCCAGGTGAACTGCGCCAGCGCTTCGCCTGCGCCGGCGGCCATCGGCGCGCCGGCGGCGGCGGCTTCCGCCGCCGCGTTCTCGGCAGAGTCGGCGGTGATCTTGGCGAGCTGCGCCTTCAGGTCGGTTTCGCTGACCTTGGCCAGCTCGTCGGTGTAGTCGGTGAAGAACGCGCGCGACGGATTGCGCAGCAGCGCCAGGAGCAGCGCGCTGGAGCGGATCGTCGGCGAGGCCAGCTCGAGCGAAGCCACTTGCCAGGCGTCGCCAAGCCACTCGGCCAGGAATGGCGAGAATTGAGGCCGGCCGGCGTTGCCGAGCTTCAGGTCGTCCAGCACCCGGTTCACCGCCTGGCGGACCTTGCCCTGGTCGACTTTGAAGTGGTCGAAGATGCAGCGCAGGTCGCTGCGCTCCACGTCCAGCAGCGGCGAGAGCATGTGCTCCACCGTGATCTCGTAATGCGTGCGCGAAATGCACGTCCCGGCGGCGGCCTCCAACGCGCGAACGCACACGTTGTTGAGCTGTTTGCGAAGCAGTTTCATGTCGACTTGCGGCATCTCGAAACTCCAGTTTGAACCACGAGAAAGTGGGCAGCATCGGCCTCCGGCGGGCACGACGCCGCGAACGGGACGTATGCTCCTAGCTGCAACGAGACGTTGCAAGCGGGTCGGGGAAAGGATGAAGGATTAAGGCCCAATGCCGATGGGCATCGACCTTTATCCTTCGTCCTTCAGCCTTGTGGCCTTCGCACCGGCCAGAGGCTGATGCACGCCGGCATTCGCCCTTCGTCCTTCATCCTTGCCGTTGCGTCTGGAACACGACCGCCTGATCCGGGCACGCCTTCGACTTCGCCCAGCTTGTCCAACCGAGCCTTCCGAGCACCCCGCGCTCACCCAGCGGCGTCTCGGGAACCTCGTCGCCGCGCAGCGTCACCTCTACGTCGAACGCCAGCGGATCGCCGGCGTAGAATCCGACCATCTCGCGTAATGGCGCGATCGCATCTCCGACCGGCAGAAACCGGGCGTAGTCTTCCATCCCCACCGGACCGATCTTAAGCCGGAACTTACCGGCGTGGTCGAAAATCCGCTCGCCCACCAGCAAATCGACACCCAGCGCGCAATTCCGCGCGCCGAGCATGTTCTGATTGCCCGGGTCGATCGCCAGCCAGCGCCCCACGCAGGCCTCCAGGTCGAATGGCACGCCGGTGAAATGATCACGCAGGATTCCGACCAGACCAGCGGCGCTGCGCGGACGCTGCGATAGCGCGCCGCAGTAGCGGAAGAGACTCACCGCGGGGACCTTCAGGCCGCGATCGACCGCCGGCGTGCCGATGCCCAGCAACGCGCGCACCATGGTCGAGATCGGGTCGTCGCCTTCGCCCTGGAACGTCGCGTAATAGCGGTATTTCTTCCAGACGCGGTAGATCATCGACAGGATGCGATGATGGAACAGGTCCAGGAAGCCGCGCACCCGGCGATCGTCGTCGGTGTCCGGCAGCAACGATTCGGTGAAGTGCGCCGGCATCGGCGAATCGCTGCCGTAGAGCCCGAGAAACGTCGTCGACAGCAGCAGATGACCGCTTTCGTGCACCGGGCTGTCGGCCCACTCGGCTGCATCGATGTCGCCGGGCGGGAAACCCAGGCTCAGCGTCGGGCGCAGGCGGATCGGCTCGGCGGCGGCCGGACCCTGCTGGCCAAGCTGCGGCAGATCCGGCTCGGCGCGCTCAATGCGGTTGACGAGCTGGAAGAACTCGAACGCGTACGGCGCTTCGATCGCCGCGCGGGTTAGAGGATGACTTGTCGTCCAAGTCGGGCCGGCCACGAATACACCTCTCCGAATTTCGTTCCGCGAACCGAGAGCTCGGTGAACGCGTTCATCGACGCATAGAGTGCGAAAAACTCGTTGAGCACGCCGGCGAACAGATACATATCGCCCTCGCCGGCGAAATTGTCCTCCTTCATCTCCAGGCGCACCTTCATCCCGCGAATCGGCGCGCCGCGAATCAGCCGTTCGGCCGGCTTGGCCTCGAGCGAGACCAGCCCCTCCAGGCGCAGGATGTTTTCGCGCGCCGCCTGGCGGTCGTACATCGCCTGATAGTTGTAAAGCTCCAGGATGCCGCGCAGCGCCTCGATCGACGCCAGCGACAGGTAGTTCAGCGAAAGATGCGAGATCAGCCGCCAGTGCAGCCCGCGCCCCAGCGGCGGACGCAGCGAGCGCGTGATCGGCGTGATGTTCCGAAAGCGCGCGAATTCCGGCGATGTCGCCGTCGGCACGCTCACGTCGCCCACTTTCAACCGAGACGCCAGATTGCGATTCGTCGCCGTGATGTCGATCGAGATCGTTTCGGTCGGCGGAACGACGTTCCTCTCGTCGCCGGTCACGAACGACAGATACAGGTCGGTGCCTTCACCCGCCACGGCGTCGACCAGCCGCACGTCGTGGTAGATGCCGCGCGAGCCGTCGCGCCCGTGCTGAAACGCGTGCAGCGCCGGATACAAACGCCGTTCCGCCTCGCCTTGCACCAGCCCGACGACGCGGTCGATCGAATAGATCTCGTAATGCTCCGGCAGTGTGCCGACCGTGCTGGGGCGCACGCGATATTGCGTGCGTTGATGGTCCACGCGAATGCCGTCCGCCTGATGCTTGAACAGGTTGACAATCGGCGTGCAGAACAGGCGGAACGTGTCCTTATCGGCGCGCAGCGTGTCTTCCGGCTTGCGCGAGAACGGGACGATGATCTCGAAGCGGTCGTTGCACTCCAGGCCGGCCAAGCGCTCCAGCCCGGAGAATTCGACGAAATGAAACTTCGACAGGCAGGTGAAATACTCCTGCAGCAGGCGATAACCGACGAACGAATGCGCCGGATAGGGCAGGATCGCCTCGTCCTCGCCGAAGCCGATCGGCCGAAGATTGGCGATCGGAATGCGAGCGGCGCGGCCCTTTTCGGGATCGCGCAGCTCAATGTGCCGACCGTAGCGGAGCATCCAGAGATACAGCTCCATCGCGCGAACCGGCTCGCCGGCCAGGTAGAAGCGCAGCCGCTGCAAGCCCAGGCGCGGGATGGTCGCTTTGCCGGCGGTGCGCAGCGTGATGCGCAGGGCCGCGTCGGCCGACATCGGACGATCGATCGTCGCGTCCGCGACTTCCAGCGGCGCCAGCTCCACGTCATAGCAGGTGCGGAAGCGGCAGGGCGTACCGTCGACCGGCACGGACTCGACCTCCGTCCCGCGCGGCACGGGCGTCAGGCCGCTGATCTGCTCGAACTGCGGCTGAAACATGAGAATGCCGGTCGATGGCACGGGCCGCAGATAGTGCGGCCAGAGCAATGACATCATCGATTGAAACAGCTCGGGGATCTCGTCGTCGAGTTTCTGCCGCACGCGGCCGGTTAGAAAGGCGAAGCCTTCCAGCAGGCGCTCGACGTCCGGGTCGGCCCCGGCGGATTCCAGCATGTGCGCGACGGTCGGGTTGGCCGCCGCGAACTCGCGCCCCAGGTCGCGCAGGAACGTCAGCTCTTCCTGGTAATAGGTGTTGTACATGGCCTCTCTAAGTCGCGAGTGGCGAGTAGCGAGTCACGAGTTTCAAATTGCGGCCAACGCCGTTTTCGTCTTTCACTCGTTACTCGCTACTCGCAACTCGAACTTGCCTTCATCGCACCAGCATCCGTCCTTCGTCGTCCGCCACCGTCTCGAAGCGAACCTGCATTTTCTGATCCTCGTCGATCACCATGCCGGAGATTTCGAAGCGAAGCTCAAAGCGGCTCTCGGGCCCGGGCGAGTGCCGCACGCGGACGTTCTTCAAGCGCGGCTCGTGACGTTCGATCGTGCCGCGGATCGAGCTCTCCAGCCCGCCGATCGAATGCGGCATCGCGCTGCGCACCTCGGTCAGGTGCGGCAGGCCGTAGCGCTGGTCGGTGAGACAGTTGCCCTGGCAGGTGTTCAACACCCGCTGCAAATTGCCGATGATCGAATCGAACACCTCGCGCGAGCTGACGCGCATGCGCCGCTCGCCCGACGGATCCGGGTGACGAATACGCTCCAGCAAAGTTCGCTGCGCGGCCATCGCGTTTACTCAATCGGCAAGAATCGTCCAGCGAGACGTAACTATCTCGCGGCGCGGCGCGTCGGTAAAGGCCGCGCGTCCAGTCCGCGCAGGCCTGGCATGACGCGTCGTCGCGAACAAAAATCGCGCGGCGCGTCTGGCATTGCATCGCGCGCTTCGGTATAAGTGAAGCGCGATACTGAGTCCTCCGACGCGCGGATCGAAGAATGGCGCGTCGTCATGATGGAAGGTTCTACCCGCGCCACGGCTAGACCTTCCATCACTTTTTGCGCACCGGCCGAGGCACTCCGTTCGAACCGCGAGCGCCAGCGACCGGCAGTCCTGGAGTCGATTGTGACTCGCAAACTGCGAATGGGCATGGTCGGCGGCGGGCGCGATGCGTTCATCGGCAGCGTTCACCGCATCGCCGCGTGCCTCGATGGACAGGTCGAATTCGTCGCCGGCGCGCTGTCGAGCTCGCCCGAGAAGGCCCGCGCGTCGGGACGCGAGCTGGGGCTAAGCGAAAGCCGAAACTACGCGAGTTGGCGCGAGCTGATCGCCGGGGAGGCGTCGCTGCCGCCTGACCAGCGCGTCGATTTCGTGAGCGTCGTCACGCCCAACTACGCGCACTACGAAATCTGCGCCGCGCTGATCGACGCCGGAATCGCCGTCGTCTGCGACAAGCCGCTGACACGAACCGCGCGCGAAGCGGACGACCTGGACCGCCGCGCGAAAGAGCGCAACGTTGTCTTCGGCGTCACGTACAACTATTCCGGCTACCCGCTGGTCAAACAGGCGCGCGAGATGGTGCGCGGCGGCGCGCTGGGCAAGATTCGCAAAGTGATTGTCGAGTACAACCAGGGCTGGCTCGCCACGCAGCTCGAAGCCCAGGGCCAGAAGCAGGCCGCCTGGCGCACCGACCCGGCCCGCGCCGGACTGGGCGGCGCGATCGGCGATATCGGTTCGCACGCCGAGCAACTCGTCGCCTACGTCGCCGGCCTGAGGGTCGAGAGTCTCTGCGCGGACTTGAGCGCCTTCGTTCCCGGCCGCGCGCTGGACGACGACGCAAATGTGTTGCTGCGATTCGCGGGCGGCGCGCGCGGCGTCCTGATCGCGTCGCAGGTTTGCGTCGGTTGCGAGAATGATCTGCGCCTGCGCCTGTGGGGCGAGCGCGGCGGGCTGGATTGGCGACAGGAAGAGCCGAATCAGCTCATCGTTCGCCCGCTCGACGAGCCGGAGCGTGTGATGCGCCGCGGAAACGCGTACCTGGGCGACGCGGCGCGGCAAAGCTCGCGCCTGCCGTCCGGACATCCGGAGGCGTTCTTCGAGGCATTTGCGAACGTCTATCGCGCCATCGGCCAGGCGATTCTGGCGAACGCGGGCGCAGCGGGCGCGGAGCAATTCGACTATCCCGACGTCGCGGACGGAGCGCGCGGCGTGCGATTCATCGAGGCCGTCGTCGCGGCCGCGAAGCGCGGCGAGGGGTGGCAAGCTGTCGTCGCGTGATGCGGTTGTTCAACCCAAGCGATCCAAGAGTCTGTCCGAACCGCGACCGTCAGGGAGCGGGGACTGAAAAATCTGCGGCTTCGCGCGCTTGCTCTCGATCAAGCTTGATTTTTGAATCGCGTCTATTTCGGCCGGGCGTGGCGCGGCTGGTACAGTCCCATCTCGCCGCCGCCGGGCACGCGGATCGATGTAAGCAAACCCCAGCCCTGGTCGCTGACGGGAGTGGTGATTTCGACGCCGCTCTTCTTGAGCGCCGCGACGGTGGCGTTGATGTCCTCGCACATGAGATAGATCTCGTGCCGCCCGTCGCCCTTGTGACTCTCGGCGGGGTGAAAGGCGATCTCAGACGGCGGCAGCGCGAAAATCAGCCAGCCCTGCCCGACATCCACGTTCGGCAGCTTGAGCACGTCGCGAAACAGCTTGCGCGCTCCGTCCACGTCGCTCGTGTACACCAGCATGTGTGCGCCATTGATCATGTTTCGGCCCTTTTTTTAGAATCGACCCGCTCAATCCCGTCAACGAATCAGAACGCGAAGCGCAAGCGAGCGCGGCCTCGAACCGCGCTTGCTGGCGCTGCGCGTTCCAACTCCCCCCGTATTCTCGCGATCAGCGCGACGGTGTCGAGAGCAGCGTCAGCAGGCGCGCGACCAGTTCATTTGCCGCGGCGTCCACCGCCGGCGAAAGCCCCGTGCCGGGCGCGAAGTTCGCGCCTTCGATGAGATAGGCGGTCATCTCACCCGGGCATGTTGGGTCGTTCAACTCCCGGGCCAGTGCCAGGGCGTGATCCCATCGAAAAGCATGCGGATTCAGCCCGCCGCCCGTCGCCGACGGCAAATCGGCCGCGCGTCGCTCCAAAATCGTTCCCGGCACTGCGCCCGATCGGCAGGCATCGACGAAGATCGCACGGTCCGCTCCCTCAATCTCGTCAAGCACTTCCACGCCACCGGTGCCTGCATCGCGCAGACACACATGCGGCGGCACGCCTCGCGCCCGCAGACGCTCGATCACGACCGGCCCGACGCCGTCGTCTCCCCGAAGCGGATTTCCGCAGCCGATGATTACGACGCGCGGCGGATTGCCGGTTGTGTCGACGGCCATACCCCACATCGTATCGCGGCCATGCTGAACGGAACTGCTACAGAACGCCCAAAACCTTCTTCGCCAGGTCGCCCGGCATGGGCTGATAGCGGGCCGGCTCCATCGTGAAGCTGGCCCGGCCCTGCGAGCGCGAGCGGAGTTCGGTCGAGTAGCCGAACATCTCCGCCAAAGGCGCGTCGGCGTCGATGATGCGGTTCTTGCCGCGCATGCTCGTGTTCGTGATTTCCGCGCGGCGCGACATCAGGTCGCCGCTGATGCCGCCGAAGTAATCTTCCGGCGTGACGATTTCGACCTTCATGATCGGCTCGAGCAAGACCGGACCGGCGGACTCGACCGCCTTTTGCACGGCCATCGCCGCGGCGCCCTCGAACGCCAGCTCGGATGAGTCCTCGGCATGTTCCTGTGCCGCGAGCAGCGTGACTTTCACGTTAATCAGCGGATACGAGCCCAGCGCGCCGCTGCGCGCCGCGTCGCGCGCGCCTTGCCGCGCCGCCGCGACATACTCCTGTCGAATCGCGCTCCCTGCGGCGAGCCGGCTCTCAAACGCGAAACTCTCATGCCCCGCCTGGGGCTCGAACGGCTCGACGCGCAGCTTCACGATCGCGAACTGCCCGCGCCCGCCGGTCTGGCGGATCAATCGTCCCTCGGCTTCCGCGGCGCGGGTGATGGCCTCGCGATAGGCGACGCGCGGCTTGCCGACGTTCACCGGCACGCCCAGATCGCGCTCCAGGCGATGGCAGATCACCTCGAGATGCAGCTCGCCCATGCCCGAGATCAGCGTTTGCCCGGTCTCCGGATCGCTGCGAAATTCGAAAGTCGGGTCGCTGCGCGCGAGCATATTCAGCGCGGCGGCGAGCTTGTCGCGGTCGGCCGACGAGCGCGGCTCGATCGCCATGCTGATCACCGTCTCGGGGAATTCGATCCGCTCGAGCAGGATTCCGCCCTGCGCGTCGGTCAGCGTGTCGCCGGTCAGCGATTCCTTGAGCCCGATCGCGGCAACGATGTCTCCGCAAGTCGCGTGTTCGAGTTGATCGCGCCGCTTTGCGAACAGCCGAAACAGACGCGGCACGTTCTCCTTCTTCTTGCGGCCGACGTTGGTGACGCGCGCGCCGGCCTTCAGCGTGCCCGAGTAAATGCGGACGAAATGCAGGTCGCTGTGCGAGTCGGCGACGATCTTGAACACCAGCGCGCAGAGCGGCTCATTCGGGTCGCATTTGCGGCGCACAACGCGGTCCGGCTTGTCAGGGTCGTGCCCCTGCACCGGCGGGCGATCCAGCGGCGATGGCAGAAAGTCGCACACGGCGTCGAGCAGACGCATGACGCCCATGAAGCGCAGCGCGGAGCCGCAAAGCACGGGTTGAATTTGACGCGCGATCACGCCCCTGCGCAGCGCTGTGATCATCTTGTCGGTCGGCAACGGTTTGTTTTCGATATAGAGCTGCATCAACTCGTCGTCGAGCTCGGCCGCCTTCTCCTCGAGCCAGTGACGCTGGCGCTGCGCTTCGTCCACCAGCTCGGCGGGAATCTCCGCCGTGGTGTCCGGGTTGCGGTCGTTCTTGCCGCTGAAATAGACCGCCCGCATCGTCAACAGGTCGATCACGCCGCGGAAATCGCCTTCGCGGCCGATCGGGAGTTGGATCGGAGCCGGATTGGCGTGCAGCCGGTCGCGAATCGATTCGACGGCGCGCTCGAAATCGGCGCCGGTCTTGTCCATCTTGTTGATGAAGCACAGCCGCGGCACCTGGTATTTGTCGGCCTGCCGCCAGACGGTCTCCGACTGCGCCTCGACCCCCTCGTGCGCGTCAAAGACGATGATCGCACCATCCAGGACCCGCAGGCTGCGCTCCACCTCGGCCGTGAAATCTACGTGCCCGGGCGTGTCGATCAGGTTGATGCGGCAATCGCGCCAGTCGAAGCTGACCGCGGCGCTGTAGATCGTGATGCCGCGCTCCTGCTCTTCCTTGTCGAAGTCGGTGACGGTGGTTCCGTCGTCGACATCGCCCATCTTGTGGATCGTGCCGCTGTAGAAGAGCAAACGCTCGGTGGTCGTCGTCTTGCCGGCATCGATATGCGCGGCGACGCCGATGTTGCGAATTTGAGATAGCGATTCTGACATACGCGGCTCACGACCGGCTGGCGGGCCGGAACGGCGTACTATACAGAGCCTTGCGCGAGAGTGAGATCGGCCCGAGACGGTTCCAGGAGCGCGCCGCCGTTGCTTCCTTGCTCGGCTTGCTGCACACTGCCGCAGCCGCACGCGGCGGAGGGATCAGATGACCGCCCAGGACGCAAGCACGGCGAAAGTGCTTATCGCCGATGACAACCCGCAGATCCTCGAATTGCTCGAGGCCTATCTGGAGCCGCTGGCGCTGCGCGTTTCCACCGCCACGGACGGACAGGCGACGCTGTCTGCCGTGGAGCGCGATCCACCGGACCTTGTTCTGCTGGACGTAATGATGCCCAAGCGCAGCGGATTCGAAGTCTGCCGCACGCTGAAGCAGGACGCGCGTTTCCGCGACATTCCGATCATCCTGGTCACAGCGCTGAATGAGGCCGGCGATGTCGAGCGCGGGCGCGAATGCGGCGCCGACGATTTTCTCAGCAAGCCCGTGAACAAGCTGGACATTGTCGAACGCGTGCGGAACATGCTGCGCATTCGACAACTGAAGCAGTCGGTGCTCGAACCGCCGCCGCGCGAACCCGGTCAGGATTGAGCCGTCGCGGCCATCGCGTTCGGATTCTGATAATCGGCAGACAAAGTTCGGGCGTCACGACTTCGAAGTCATCACGCGCTGACGGCGCGGCGTCAGTTATTTCCTTAGTCGGCTCGTCGGAAGAGGAGCTACTCGGCCGATTATCGCTCGCGGACGTGAGTTGGAGCGTTCACGGTGGCGTGAAATTCGCCCATTTTGAACACTCCGGTCTGTGCCTGCGGAATGCGGGCGAACTTCCGTCTCTAATCGGGCTGCGAGCAAGAAACCATGAGTACGGACGCATTGGATCCCGAGATTCGTCGTTTTGCGTTTCGTTCGGCCATCGCGTTGGGCGTGATTGTCGTTCTGGCCATTGGCGGTTGCCCCGGTAATGGCGGCAGCGGAGACCCCGCAGGCGATCTGGGTAGCCCTGACGGCTCAAACGGCGGCACGCCGGTTGGGCTTAACAACTGGAACGGCGGCGGATCGGGTGGCGGAAGCTCGTCCGGCGGAAATTCGTCTGGCGGAGGCGGCTCGACGGCCGGTAATCCAACTTCGGGGTTCGGCGCCGACAATCTATCTGCCGCTACGTTCAAGGATCGCGCAATTACGATGCGCTTGCGCGCCAGCAACGCGTCCGGACCGGTTACCTTCACCATTGTCGGCCAACCGACCAACTGCACGCTGAGTTCCATTGTCACCGTTGACGAGAACTCAGCCGACGTGCAGCTCCTGCCGTCGCCGGGATTCGAAGGTCTGGCCCAGTTCAACTATCGCGCCATCAATGGCGGCGTCTACTCCGATCCGGGAACCGCTGTTGTCGAGATCGTACCGGAAGTGCGATTCGATGCTTCGCCCAGCGAGGGGCCGCGTAACCTCGCGACCACGGTCTCTGCATTTTCGCCGGGTGGCGCGCCGCTCCCGAACGGCTCTTATTCCTGGGACATTGACGGCGCGACCGACGAAGGGCCGATGCAGACGCATCGCCAGCGCACGCTCTCGTTCGGATCCGCAGGCACGCACGAAGTCGGACTGTCCATCATCATCGTCGGCTATTCAAATCCATTGCCGGCGTACTTCGGCGACGTGGGCGAGAACCTCCATCTGCACTTCGGTGTCTGGCCGCAGGTCACCGGCTCCGTGCGCGATTCGAATGGCGCCGCGCAGGTCGGTATCACGGTCGCCGCGACGGGCGCCGGCACCGGCGTTACCGACGCGCAGGGTAACTACAGCCTGGATGTGCCGCTGAACTGGTCTGGCACCATTGCTCCGCACGCTATTAGCGCTCAACCGGCCGGCATTTCGTTCTCCGCCATCGGCGCCGACGTGTCCGGCGTGAATTTCGTCGTGACCAGGCCGGGCGGCAGCACGAACTGGCTGGTTTCCGGCGTTGTTCGCGATGCCTCGGGGCAGGCGATCAGCGGGGCGACGATTACGCTGAGTTCGGGCCCTATGGCGCTGACCGACAGTGCCGGCGCGTATTCGGTAAGCGTGTCCAGCGGCTACACCGGCACGATCACCCCGAGCAAGACGAATTACACGTTCTCGCCGCCGAATCGGCAGGTCACGAACGTCACGGCTGACACCAGCGGTCAGGATTTCACCGGTACGGTCGCCGGCTCGGCGAATCAGCCGCCGACGGCTAACGGGCAGTCGGTCAGCACGAATGAGGACACGAACCTCTCGATCACGCTTTCGGGCAGCGACCCGGAAGGCGCGGGGCTGCGCTACGTAGTTACCAGCTTGCCGACGCGCGGCGCGCTGCGCGACGCGTCCAATAGCGCGACGATCCAAGCGAGCCAGCTCCCGTACATGCTGATTTCGAGCGGGCGCGTCGTGCAGTATGTGCCGAACAGCAACGTCAATGGCGCTGATTCGTTCGCGTTCAAGACCGACGACGGCGCACTGCAAAGCGCCGCCGCGACGGTGAATGTGAATGTAATTTCGGTGAACGACCCGCCGGCGATCGCGCAGGGCACGCTGGTCAATCTCAGCGTGAGCCAGAACAGTCTTTCGACTAGCCCGGCAAACCGAAAGAACCTGTCCGCGACCGATCCGGACGCGGCGGCCAACAGCCTGGTCTGGACGATTTCATCCGCGGCGTCGCACGGAACGGCGAGCGTGGCATCGGGATCGCCCAGCAGCTCGGGCGCCACGGTCGTTGTCGCCTATCAACCAACGTCCGGTTACCTCGGCAGCGATGCGTTTACGGTGCAGGTGCGCGACGCCGGCAACGCCGCCGACACGATCATCGTCTCGGTCGCCGTGGGCGGAAACCCGATTTCCGGTGTAGTGACCGATCACGCCGGCAGTCCGCGGCAAGGCATCGAGCTTGAAGCGCGCGACGGCAGCAACAACCTGACTGCCTCGGCGACGACCGACGCCAGCGGCTTCTATTCGCTGATCGTGCCGACCAACTGGTCGGGAACGGTCAGCTCAAGCGCGAACGCGCGGTTGATTCCGCCGTCGAATTCGTACGGCAATGTGACCGCCGCGATCGGCGGCGAGGACTACCAGGGATTCAGGAACTTCTACGTAGCGCCAGGCGGCTCGACCAGCGGCAGCGGGGCGATCTCCGCGCCCTACGGCACGATCCAATCCGCGGCCAACGCGACCCTGCCGGGCGACACGGTTCTGATCCGCGCCGGCACGTACACCACCGGTTCGCCGAGCGCCAACGCCACCGTGCTGGCGATCAACGGCGGCGGCGGCGCGCCGGGTTACCCGCTTACGATCAAGGCCTACCCCGGCGAATCGGTCATCATCAGCGGCGTGACCGGCACGACGCGCGAACTGTTCACGCTCGACCTCTCGTCGTACGTGGACATCGAGGACCTTGAGTTCACCGAGGCTCAGCGAACCGCCATCGCGATCTCAGACATCAACACCAACGGCGCATGCGACACGCACGACGTGAACGTGCGGCGCTGCGTGGCGCACCACAACAATTACGACGTGAATTTCATCGGCGGCGCGTTCCGCACCGAAGGAACGGTGCAGTACGTGGTGTTCGAGGATTGCCTGGCGTACAAGAACTCCAACGGCTTTGAGTTCCGCGAGTATCCCACGCAGACCAGCACGACCTGCTCGGTTCCGCCGCAGGTCGGCAACATTCTGGGCTACACCGCCGACCTGCCGGAGTCGCAATGGACGGCCTGGGCGGGCTGGACCACCATCGCGGCGCGATACTGCACCGTTCGCCGCTGCATCGCGTACGACAACGACGTGCGTCCGGAATCCAGCAACGGCATTCAGCCGCGCTACGCGATCGAGTGCCTGTTCGAGGACAACATCGCCTTCCGCAACGCCGACGACAACATCGACGGCGTGGGATCGACGCGCTGCACCTATCGCCGCAACATCGCCTTCGACGCCAACCCCAACCACACCGCGCAGGGCGACGGAAACGGCATCAAGATCGGCGTGCGCGGCGGGTTGGATAACACCGTGTACGGCAACATCTCCTTTGACAATCCGCGGGCCGGCTTCGACATGGCCGACTCGGAGCGATCGCTGTTTTACAACAACACCGTGCTGAATGCGGGTTGGTTCGGCGTTTGGTTTGAAGCCGTCCGCGCCACTACGGGTGGACAGACCGTGTACAACAACGTGGTCAAGAACGGCGGTCGGCAGGGTGATATCGGCCACAACGGCGCCGCCACGCGCGTGATCGCATTCGACTACAACAGCGTCGCGGACGCCAACAATCACAACTGGGCGCTGCCGCCGGGATCGCACGGGCGAATCAACACCGATCCGCTGTTCACGAACGAGGCGCTGACGGTCGATGTGAACTTCCCACCCTCGGCGACCACCGTGGCGGCCAAGCACGCCTACATCAAGAACCAGGTGCTCAGCAAGCTGGGCCTGGCGGCGAACAGCCCGCTGATCGACCAGGCGCTGCCGCTCGCCGGCGTGAATGACGTATTCCTCGGCGCCGGCCCGGATACGGGAGCGATCGAGTCGCATTGATCGCGTGAAACAAAAGCGCGGGCGCCAGAGTCGCCCGCGCGGCCCGAAAACGCGGGAATCTGCAATCTCAAAACCTGAGATTGCAGATTCCCTGTTCGCGCGCACCGTGCGCGGCCCAATCGGACTCGATCATTCGCGCCAAAGCAATAGCTGCCCGGGCGGGTCAACCGATCGTGCGGCGCGCGGCGGCCGAGGCGGTCGTACGCGGGGCAAAGGCACCGCTGGCGCGCCCGCGACGGGAACCGCCGCGCGGACGAGCATCTCAGTCGCCGGAGGCGCGCCCGGCGCGGCGAGCGTCGCGTTTCGAGGCGCCGCGGAGACAAAGGCGCTTAGATCCTGAAAATCCCACGCTTCGCGCGGCACGGACCGGCCATTCACGTCGAGCAGCGGGCACCCATACTCGTCGATCAGCACCCGCGCCGCGAAGCGGTCGCACATCGCTTCCTTCCGGCGCACGCAGCGCCCGGCCGACTTCACCAGAAAGTGATACAGCTCGTGCAAGTACACAAACAGCACCAACTCATACTCGCTGGGAACGACCAGACGATGCCGGGCGCGCGACCAGCTTCCGCGCTGGGTGCGCGCTTTGGCCGTGTGCGTGTCGAACATGAACGGATAGCGGTTGCGCCGGCCGAGGTTCACGAAGATCCGCGCGTCGGCGTAGTAGCAGGCGCCGGAGAACGCCGCGCGGCGGCTGTAACGAATGCAGACGCGCAGACGATTGTGCTGATAAGGATGCGTGTGCCGCTCGAGCAGCTCGCGCAGCCGATCCTGGTCCAGTTGCGTCGTATTGCGAAATTGCATCCGCGCCGTCGTCCTGCCTCAGAGATGCGAGTATTCTGCCGCCTGCGCGCCGCGCCGCAAGCCGAATCTCGCCGGCACTTGCGGCTGGCTAGCGCGATGCCAACATGAGTCCGCGCGTCAGGCCCATCACGCATTCCGACATTCGCGGCGAGCGCGCCGCGCGCCTGCTGACGCCGCTGCGGCTCGCGCTGCTGGCGATCGCACTGGTCTCCACGCTCGCGCTCACGCTGCATTACCTCACCGGTCTGACGTTCCCCGGCTGTCGCGGCGAACAGAGCGCCTGCGACCGCGCTGCGGCCAGCGTCTGGGGCCGCGTGCCGCTGCTCGAGTGGCCGGTCGCGCTGCCGGCGCTGGCGTTCTTCACGGCGATGTTTGTCGCCGCGGCGTTCGAACGGCGCGACGTGCTCTCGCGCCTGCGTCCGTTCGTGCGCTTCGGGGCGGCGGCCTCGGCGTTTTACCTGGTGGTCAGCGCGGTCGGCGCGTACTGGTGTCCTTATTGCCTCACGACACACGGGGCGAACCTGGCGTTCTGGGGAATCTGCGAGCGGACCACCTTTCGACGTCCGCGCGCCCGCGGCTGGTCGCCGGCGTTTCTGACGACGTTCTTCGTCGTCTGTGTCGTTCTTGGCGGCTGGCGTCAGGCGACGCTCCGCGGCGTGGAGCGCGAGCGGCAGGAATCCGTCGAACGCATTGCGGAAGCTTCGTTGCAACATGCGGCCGCGACGCGGCCATCAACCCGGCCGGACCTCGCGCCGTCGCTCGCGCCACAGCCGCCTGCGCAAACCCAAGCGGCGGCGGCCCCGACAAGTTCGCCCCCCGCCGTCCCGGCGACGGCGTCATCGCCAGTTCTGCCGCCCCCCGCGCCGACATCGTCCACCGCGCCGGCGGCCGTTTCGCAACCGGCGGCAGCGCCCGGGCGTGCGCCGTTCACCGGCCGTTTTCGCCTGGGCCCGCCTGTCGCCGCGCTGCGAATCGTCGTGTTCTCCGACTACCAGTGTCCGGATTGCGGCCGGGCGGAGGGCGAAATTCGTCGCTTCATGTCGCAGCACACGGACATCTCGTTGACGATCAAACATTTTCCGTTTTGCGCCGACTGCAACTCGAACGTGGGCGAGTCGATTCACCCGAACGCATGCTGGGCGGCGCGGGCCGCCGAGGCGGCCGGCATCTTCCGCGGCGACGACGGCTTTTTCGTCATGCACGCCTGGCTCTTCGATCACGGCGGCGCGTTTACGGACGCCGAGTTGAATCACTATTTGGAATCGCAGGGCTACGACGTGACCGAGTTCAGCCGCGTCATGCAGGGTCCGGCGACGCTGAAGCGCGTGCAGGCCGACATCGCCGAAGCGATAACGCTGGGCCTGTATTTCACGCCCATGATTTTCGTGAACGGCGTCGAGCTGCGCGGCTGGCAGGTTCCCGGCGCGGTGACGCGCTCGCTGGAGAGCCTCGCGGCGCAGAATCTGCCCGCGTTGGGACCGGAGCGCGACGCGCCGCCGTCGGCGGCGGAAAAATACGTCGGCGACTGGCGCGAGCAGCCGCGCAAACGCCTTCCGCCCGACGCGACGGTGCACGCGCTCGGCCCGCCCAACGCGCGCGTCACGATCGTGATGTTCGGCGACTTCCAAGAGCCCGGAACGGCGGCCGCGGACGCCGAGATTCGGCTGCTGCTTATGCAGCACAGTGACGTGCGCTACGTCTTCCGGCATTTCCCGGTCAACAAGGACTGCAATCCGGCCGCGCCTGACGTCCGGCACGCGTTCGCCTGCCGCGCCGCGCTGGCGGCGGAAGCCGCGTTTCTAACCGGCGGTGAAAACGCGTACTGGAAGCTGCATGACTGGCTGATGCGGAACAGCGACAAGCTGGACGAACAGACGCTCGCCGCCGCGTTGCCCACGCTCGATCTGGACCCGGCCGTGATCCTCGCCGCGCCGGATTCGAAGGCCCGCGCGGCGCTGGACGACGACGTGGCGGCGGGGCGGGCGCTGGGCATCAACGTCATACCGGCGATCTACGTCGATTCGCGCCAAGTCCCGCGCTGGAGCCTCGAAGGCGCGGAGATCCTGTCGAAGATTATTGCCGAAGCGGCTGCGAAATAGGCCATGCGGCGGCGGGAGTGGCAGAAGTGGCATGTCAGCGGCCGTTGGCAGGCATGGCGTTTGCGAACGTAGCAGACGGCGACGCTGCGCAACGTGGCGCATAGCACGGCCGCCAACTGCCGTGGCCATGCCACACACGATCGCTCCGCTCCGCTCGGAATCACACTCCCTGTTCTCATCAACCGTTAAGGTCGCGCTTGATACACTTCGCGCGTTGGACGTTCGGCGGTGGAAGCGCCGGCGTCGAATGCAATGTCCCAATCAGCGAAGGAGAGCACATGAGTCGCACAAAGAAGTGGCTCAGCATCGCCGCGGCCGCCGTCGTGATGACCGGCGGGTTTTTCGTCTGGGCGCAGGACAAGAACGCCACCCAGGAATCCGAGCGAACGGTCAAGGAAAACGAGGTGCCGGCGGCGGCGCTGGCGGCGCTGAAGAAACTCGCCGGCGGCGCGACGATCACCGAGTTCGCCGAGGAAATCGAGCACGGGCACAAGTACTACGAAGGCTCCTGGAAAGCCGCTGACGGCAAGGTCGACGGCCTGGTGACCGAGAGCGGCGACGTGGTCGAGATCGAAGAGTCGATCCCGGCCGACAAGGTCGCGGCGGCGGCCCGCGCGGCGGCGGAGAAGGAAGCCGGCAAGGACGTCGCGATCAAATTCGAGAAGAAGACTTTCGTCGCCTACGAAGCGCATTTCAAGAAAGACGGAAAGGGCCACGAAGCGATCTTCACGCCCGACGGCCGCCCATTCCACGAAGACGCCGGCAACGGGGGCAAGGATGATGACGACGACAAGGATGAGAAAGGCGGCAAGTAGCGCGCCGACGGCCCGTACGATGTCCACGTGAAACTGCTGTTGGTCGAAGATGACGAGTTGCTGGGTCGGTCGCTTTCGCAGGGCCTGCGCGAAAACGGCTACGCGCTCGACTGGACGCGCGACGGCCGGCACGCGCTGCGCCTGCTGGGCGGCGGGCCGTATGACGGCGTCCTGCTCGACTGGATGCTGCCCGGCGTGAGCGGGCTGGATGTCCTCAAACGCCATCGGCGAGACGGCGGTCGCACGCCCGTGCTGATGCTGACCGCGCGAGACGCCACCGGCGACGTTGTCACCGGCCTGGACGCCGGCGCCGACGATTACCTGGTCAAGCCGTTCGAATTCAGCGAGTTGCTGGCGCGAATCCGCGTGCTGCTGCGGCACCGCTACGCGCAGCCATCGTCGGTAATTCGCGTCGCCGATTTGGAGGTCGATCTGGGGCGGCGCGAAGCGCGGCGCGGCGGAAAGCCGCTGCGACTGACGGCGCGCGAATTCGCGCTGCTGGAGCTACTCGCGCTGCGCGTCAACCAGCTCGTCCCGCGCCTCGAAATCTGGGAGAAACTCTACGAATCGAACGAGGATCGCGGCAGCAATGTCGTCGACGTTTACATCTCATATCTGCGGCGAAAGGTCGACCTCGGGCGCAGGCCGCTGATCATCACGCGGCGCGGCGAGGGCTATCTGCTGCAGGGTGAGGTATGAGGCCCTCGCTGACGCGCCGTCTGCTGCTGCTCACCGTCGCCGCTGTACTCGCGACGGTTGCGGCGTCGGGCGTCTGGGTCTGGTTCTCCTTTCGCGCGGGTTTGATTCGCGTTCAGGACGAATCTCTACGAGCCGAGGGACAGATGATCGCCGGCAACTTGGAGCTCGTCGGGCAGCGCGTCGAGTACGAGCCGGCGGCGGATTCCGGAACGGGCATGTCGCCGGCCGCGCCGGTATTACTGGTGGTTGACGCAGGCGGCCGCGATGTCGTGGCGACCGATGTGCATTCAGCGCGAGAGTTCCTCCGCAAAATCTCGCCAAGTGGTGAGGCGCTCGGGGTTGGAGCGTGCCGGTTTCGCAGCGGCCGCACTGCGAGCGGCGAACCGATCCGCATGGCCGCGCAATCCGTCATTGTGCGGGTCGACGAGGATTCGGCGACCGCCGACGTCGATCCGGCGCAGCGCGGCGCATGGGTCATCGTCGGCCGCTCGCTGACGCCGATCAATCAAAGCCTGGCGCAGCTCGCTGTGGCCCTGGCGCTGGCGGCGGCCCTCGCGAGCGCTGGAAGCCTGGTCTGTGGGCTTGCCGTCGCGCGATTCGCGATGAAGCCGGTTCGCACGCTCGCGCACGCCGTTCGGCAGGTGGATCACGCTCGGCCCGAGTTGCGGCTGGAGCGCGAGCGGACGCCCGTCGAACTCGAGCCGATCGTACGCACAGTCGACGACTTGCTGGAGCGCGTGCGCGGCGAGCTTGCGCGGCAGCGGCAACTGACCGCCGACGTGGCGCACGATCTGCGGACGCCGGTCGCCGGCGTGCGGACGCTGCTGGACGTGTGCCTGCAACGCGAGCGCTCGACGCTCGAGTATGTCGCGGCGCTCGAGAAAGCCCGCGCCGCGCTGCGGCAGCTCAGCGCGCTGCTGGATGACGTGCTGACGCTCTCGCGACTTGACGCCGGCGTGGATCAGCCGCTGCTATCGCCTGTGCCGCTGGCGGAGGCTCTCGATGCCGCCGTCACGTCGATCCAGCCGCTGGCGGCGGCGCGCGAGGTCACGATACGCCGAGACAGGCCGGCGGAAACGCGGGATGTCGTGCTACGGCGCAACCAGACCTTGTCGGCGTCCTGGTCGCAAGCCGATCTTGACCCGCTGGTGCTGCACACCGATCGCGCCAAGCTGGTGAAAATCCTGTCCAATCTGCTGAGCAACGCCGTCGAGCACAGCCCGCAAGGCGGCGTCGTCACACTGTCCTCGCAAATTGACGGCGACGCGCTGCTCCTGTGCGTGGTCGATCAGGGTCCCGGCGTACCGGCGGAGCTGCGCGGGCGAATCTTCGACCGCTTCGTCCGCGCCGACACGGCCCGCGGCGCGGAAGATGGCCATCACGGCCTGGGCCTGCCGATCGCGGCGGGCCTGGCGCGGCTTCTGGGCGGCGAAGTATCGCTCGACGCCGCGCACGTCGGCGGAAGCCGGTTTGTCGTTAGATTGCCGATGCGATGAGCCAGTTGCTGGACAGGCGCGCCGCTCTCCGGGCATCGACCGGATTCGTTTCCCGTCAAGTCGTATCCGCATGAGCATCCGGCGGGGTGGCACGGCCGCGGCCGTTGGCGGCCATGTTCTTCACGAAGGCGCTCGCGTCGCACTGACATCCGCCCCGTTCGCAACCTGCATGCCTGCGAAAGGCCGCAGGCATGCCACCCACCACGCACGCCGGCGGAAGTCGGTTTGTCGTTAGATTGCCGATGCGATGAGCAGAATGCATCCATCGGTGCAGCCCAGAGCACGTGCTCGGCGGGAGCGCCTGCATCTGAGCTGCGCACTTCTCAAGCAAGTTAGGGTGCGTCAGCCTTATCGACGCACCTTCTGTTAGCGACGGAAAAGGTGCGTCAATGAGGCTGACGCACCCTACTCCTACTACTGAACTACTGTGAACTACTGGGACAGCCACCTATTTCTCGTCGTGTCGAGCGACGCCGAATCGTCCCCCAAGCCGTTGGCCTTGGCGTCCACCTGCAGCCTCGATCGATAGTGAACTTGTCGTAGCGAGTCGCTGGCGCCTTCACGCTCGCGCCCGCCGTACTCGTGCGGGTGGGCCGATTCGGCGCCGCGTTCCGCTCCATCCCCGAGCCGCTCGTCGCGTCGTATCCGGTATCGCTTCCGCCGGCCGCCCCCGCTATCGTGCCATGCGCTCGACCGACGCGATACGGCGCAAAACGCCGAACCGGACCATCCAGTTTTCCGGACGAGCCCCCGCTTGGAGCGGCGGGTTACGTCGGTCGAGCCAAACGCGGGACTCCACATGCTTCAGACGCCGCTGATCGAATTTCACCGCAGCCAGGGCGCCAAGCTGGTCGATTTCGCCGGCTGGGAAATGCCGGTCGTCTATCGCGGCATCATCGAGGAACACCTGCACACGCGCCAGCACGCCAGCCTGTTCGACGTCTCGCACATGGGCCGCATCGATTTCACCGGCCCCGACGCCGGCGCGTTCCTGGAGCGCCTGTGCACGCGGCGATTGGAGGACGCCAAGGTCGGCCAATGCCGCTACAGCCACGTCTGCCGCGAAGACGGCGGCATCCTCGACGACGTGATCGTGTCGCGCTATCCCGAGCGCTGGTTCATGGTCTGCAACGCGTCGAACCGCGAGAAGCTGCTGGGCTGGTTCGAGCGGCAGCGCGGCGCGGCGCGCGTCGAGTGGCGCGACCGCACGACCGACACGGCCATGATCGCGATTCAGGGACCGGAGGCGATGGAGACGCTGCGGCGGCTGATGCCGATCTCGATCGACGACATCAAGCGCTATCACTTCAAGCACGACCGCTCGCTGGGCATGGAGTATTACCTGGCCCGCAGCGGCTACACCGGTGAAGACGGCCTGGAAGTGATCATCCCCACGAGCATGGCTACCACCGCCGCTCAGATGCTGATGAGCCAGTCGGAGGAGATGGGCCGGCCCGTGCTGCCGGCGGGACTGGGCGCGCGCGACACGCTGCGCTTGGAAGCGGCGATGCCGCTGTATGGTCATGAGTTGACTGAGGAGTGGGATTCGCTGACCGCCGGACAGGCCTGGTGCGTTGATCTGACCAAGCCCTTCATCGGGCGCGACGCGATGCAGCGTGTGAAAGACGCCGGCGCGACTCGCCAGATCGTGGGATTCGGCCTGGAGGGCAAGCGCATCGCGCGGCAGGGCGCCGAAGTGTTCGCCGGCGATCGCCGCGTCGGCGTCGTCACCAGCGGCACGCACAGCCCGACGTTCGATCGCGTCATCGGCATGGCGCTGCTCGAATCCGCTCATGCCGCCACGGGCACGCGGCTGGAGATCGATCTTCGCGGCACGCGCGCAGCGGCGACGGTCGAGGCGCTGCCGTTCTACAAACGGCCGAAGTAGTCGGCTGTGTGAGCGGTGTCTCAGTTTCGCGAACAAACTGTCCAACCGAGCCCCGACCGTACGGAAGGGGTCTCTTGTGACAGGCGGAAAGCCGCTCCCTTACGGTCGGGCCTCAGTGTTGAGCGTCTTTTCAAACTCGCTGCAACGAATCGAGACGCTGCCGCCGTGTGCCGCGCTGCGCGGAACGATCGCCGCCGAGACGCCATTCTCGTCTTGCTCGCGCTTTTCGCCGGCGCGGCGGCGGGTTGCGAGCAGAGCGCGGACCGGGGCAGCGCGGAATCGCCGCCCGGGCAAAAGAACGCCGGCTCATCGCACGCGGCTGCGGCCTGGGCGAATTCCGGCGAGCACTCCGACGCCGATCAGGTCCGCGCGGCGGATATCAGCGTTCTCTTCGTCGGCAACAGCCACACCGCGATGCATGACTTGCCAAACCTGGTCTGCGAGTTGATCCGCTTTGGCAATCCGAAGCTGACGGTCTACTCGCATTACGTGCCGGTCGGCTTTCTGGAGGATGTGGCTCGTACGCCGACTTGCCGCGAGGAAATCGAAACGCGCCCGTGGACGTTCGTGGTGCTTCAGGCACAGAAGATCAGCATGAGTGGCCGCTACGAGTACTCGCGAAAAGAAGCCATCGACGTCGCGAAGCTAGCCTGTCGGCGCGGCGCGACGGTCGTCTTCTATCCCGAATGGGGCCGCAAGGGCGTTCGCGGCGATGGCGAACGCCAGGAGCAGGTCTATCGCGAACTGGCGGAGGCTGCGAACGTCGGCCTGGCGCCGGTCGCGCGGGCGTGGGACTTGGCGCTCGCCGTGCAACCCGATCTGGCGCTACACGCAGCCGACGGAAACCACCAATCCGCGCTCGGCGCGTTTCTCACCGCTTGCGTGCTGGCCGGAACGCTGACCGGCGACGCGGCATCGAATTTCGCGCCCTACCCATATCCGGCGACAGACCAGAAACTACGCGACCTGCTGACCGATGCGGCCGGGCGCGCGATTCGCGCGGAGAAGCTTGCGAGCGAAACGCCCTGAGCAAGCAGTCGGCTGCGGCGCGCAGCCCCGAAAGATTTGGCGGCGACGCTGCCTTGTGGCAAGTGAATTGTCGGTAGCGGCGGTTTCGCGAAACTAGAACGGGGCGCGCCGCACTGGCGCGCCCCGCTCGTTGTGCTTCCAAACGACGTCTGGCATTGAGGCTCGACGGTCGTGCGAAAAACGTCCGAGTCTTCTAGCCGCGGCGGCGAATCATCGCCAGCGCACCGAGCGCCAGCAGGCTCAGCGTGCTCGGCTCGGGTACCGAAAAGTACTGATTGCCGGCGAAATTGTCCATGTCGATGCCCAGGCCGCCGGTGAATCCGCCGGTGCCGTCGCCGCCCAAGTTGCCCTGCGGCGCCGCGAGGCCACCGAGGAACTGGTTCGAAGCGTAGTTGTGGCCATTGCCGTTCTGGAAGACCATTACGTTGAACGCGCCGGCCGGCAGCCCGAGATCGGATAGCGCGATGCTGAGCTCAAGGCCGGTCGTAACCGCAAGCGCCGCCGTCTGATCGGCGGCATTCGTCCCGCCGAGAACACCCGCGGTGTTCGAGTCGTCATACGCGACCTCAATCGGCGAGCCGTTCGCGCCCGTACCGGTCGTGCCCGAGCCGGTCAGCGCGGCCCCAAAAACGCTCGAATACGACGAGAAGCTGTTTGTACCAAGGATCGCGTAATCAAGATCAAATTTGTTGCCGCCGGCGTTCCCGCGACGAACAAAAAGGTGGTAATCCGGATCGAAGCCGGTGTCGAAACTGAAGCCGTTCATGCTGGCGCACTGGCCGCCGTCCTGACCGACGGGCGCGATGTATGTGTTTGAACCGCCGGCCTTCGAGTCGATGAAAATCTCGAGCTTGTTGAAGTTCGCCTCGATGTTGCCCGTCAGCGCCAGATAGAGCCGGCCGCCGGAGATTCGCGCGTAGGCGGCGTTCATCTCGCTCTGATTGTCGCCGAACTGGGTCTCGACGGTCTGTACGGCTCGCGCCGCGCCGTATCCGTCCCCAAGAGTGTTACCGTTCACAGTCTGAGCCGAAGCGAAGCCGGCGCACGCGGCCAGCGTCGAAACGGCAACGAAGTGTTTGAGCATTTCTCCTCCTCCTGCCTGTTCTGAATAGTCCGCGTGAGCGATTTGGCTGCGCCGATCGCCCTACGACCCGATCGCACGATCCACAGCGTCCATAATAGGCCCGCGCACTACCGATTTCCACCTAGAAGTGCAGTTCCGCGAGAATTTCGGGAGCGCTTGCAAAATCGAGCGACATGAACGGTGATTCGGTCACGCCTCGCTTTCCGTAACTACTTAGGTAGGCACGATAAGCGGACCGGCCGGACCGGATTGTCACCCCGGTGCGCCGTCACGCTGCCGATCACGCTGAAAACCAACAATCGACGGCTCGACCGGTGTTGTGGGGGACGCGTGAAGCACATCGGCGATAACGGCAAACCAATCGATTCGAAGCCGCCGGCCGGCGCCGAGGAGGGCTTTTTCGAACCGTACGTCGAGACCAACGACGAACGACTGCAGGAGCTGATCGACTTCATTCAAACCAACGTCGAGCCTGAAACTGGGACGTGAACGGCGGAAAGTACACAATCTTTCCAAAGAAAGGCCTGCTCGTGATCCGCGCCAGCCTGCACGTGCACCAGCGGATCGGCGGCGAGCGTTGAAATAACGCGCAGCGCCCGGCCAAATTCAAGCGCCGGCGGTCGCGAGCGCGGCGGTGCGGCGATGGATTCTGGCGAACGACCGAACCGCCGGAACGTGAGGCGTGTATAACACCAAAGAGCCTTTCGCGGGCACATCTCGCTCGCAAGACCGGAACCGCCGCGCATGACGATGCAGGAAACCATGACGATCCTGCTGCGCACGCAGCAGGAGACCGCCCCGCAGAGCCTGGTCGTTCCGCGCCGTGTCGGGCACGTGAAGATCGGCGAGGTGCTGGGCGAGGGCACCGGCGGCGTAGTGCTTTCCGGCTTTGACGAGGCGCTCGGCCGCCGCGTGGCGGTAAAAGTTCTGCACGCGCCGACGCACGCGGGCGCGGTCAACGAGCTGGTCGAGGGAATCCGCACCGCGGCCCGGATCAAGCACCCCAATGTCATCACTGTTTACGCGGTCGAGACGTTCGAGCGATTGCCGCTGATCGTGATGGAGCTGGTCGATGGCGTCTCGCTGCGCGACTTGCTGCGGCGCGGCGGGCGGCTGGAATTGCCGTTGGCGCTGTTCGTCATGCGCGACATCAACGCCGGCGTGAGCGCGCTGCACGCGTCCAACGTGGTGCATCGCGATCTGAAGCCGGCCAATATCCTGTTTGATCGCGGCGGCGCGGCGCACGTGTGCGATTTCGGGCTGGCCTGCGAATTCGACGCCGCCCGGCTCCGCGGCCGCATCAGCGCTGTCGGCGGCAGCCCGCTCTACATGGCGCCGGAGATGTTCGACGGCGAAGTCTCGCCGCACAGCGACGTGTACGCGCTGGGAGTCATCCTGTTTGAGCTGCTCTGCGGGCAACCCCCGTATTCGGGCGATTCAATCCAACAGATGCGTACCGCGCATCATGAGATGCCGATTCCCACGCATCTTCTGGAACGGGCCGGCGTGCCCGAGCCGCTGCGCGAAGTGATCGAGCGCGCCCTGCACAAGCAGAAATTCCTGCGATTCAAGTCGGCACTGCACCTGCAGCGGGCCCTGGAGCAGGTCGATCGCCCCGCCGTGCGCGAGGAACTGCTGCGCTCGCGGGTCGCCGAAATCGTAAACACCGCCCCGCGCGACGCCGCGCCGTCGCGCGATCCGGCGGAGCGCACGCCCGCGTCGCAGACGACCTACGACCTGCTCGCGGAGCGCGCCCGCACCAAGCGGGAGGAGAAGGACAGGCGGCGTCGGTGAGGCTGCACGCAAGTGCGTATCGGTTCATTGAAAAGAAAAAAAAAGCGGCTCAGGGCTCGCGCCATGTGCCGCCGCTGCTCCGTAGAGCATGACCTGCGAATTTCGCATCTTGTTGCGAAAAGTGCAGGCCGGGGTCGATTACACTCCGCGCACGATATCTTCTCGCACATCGCCTGTAAAGGGTAAAGGGGAAACTGACGGTGGCGGAACTGACATTGGGCATTGATCTTGGGCCGACCTCCATCGGCTGGGCGCTCGTTGATGAGCTGGGGAAGAAGATCGTCGCAGCCGGCGTGCGCGTGTTTCCGGAAGGCGTGGATCGTCCCAAGGGTTTGGAAGTTTCGAAGAACGAGACGCGCCGAATCGCGCGTGGGATGCGGCGGCAAATCGCGCGTCGAGCTCGCCGCAAGTTCAAACTCCGTTTGGCGCTGGTCGAAGCTGGATTGCTTCCCGAAGTTGCTCTGTGGGTGGACACGCGCTACGCGCGACGCGGGCTCGTGAAAACTGGCAGGGTCGCGCCGGAGTCCGACTTTGCCCCGCTCGTCGAGCGCCGACAGAAGTGGGAATCTGCGCGGTTCGCCGTTGCGGACCCGTACGAACTTCGTGCTCGCGCTCTCAGCGAACGCATTGATCCGTTCGACTTGGGCCGCGTTTTTCTGCACTTGAACGCGCGGCGCGGGTTTCGCAGCAATCGAAAAACCGATCGCGCGCGAAAAGCCGCCGAACAGGGCGAGATGCTCAAGCAGATCAGCGCGCTCGAAGCGGAAATGGCGGGTCGCACGCTTGGCGCGTATCTGCAATCGCTTCGAGGAGACGATCGCGAGCGGCACCACTTGACCCGCGTGCGCGGAAAGCACACGCGGCGCGAAATGCTCGAATCCGAGTTCGACCGGATCTGGGATGCGCAGGCGGCCCATCACGCGGCGCTCGCGCCGGAGCTGCGCGAGCGAATTCGGGACCTGATCTTCTTCCAGCGCCGCCTGCGTCCGCCTTCGCCGTCGCTGGTGGGCCGCTGCGAGCTAGTCCCGCGCCTGCCGCGCTGCCCGCGCGCCGACCGCCGCGCGCAGCGCTTCCGACTGTTTCAGGAAGTGAACAACCTGCGCGTGCTCGATTCGAGCGCGCGCGCGCCGGAGCGCCCCCTAAGCAGCGAGGAGCGATCGAAGCTGATCGAAGTTCTGGGCAGGAAGAAGGAGCTGTCGTTTGACAAGATTCGAGAACTGTTCGAACAACGCGCGAATGTCCGCTTCAACCTCGAGCGCGGCGATCGCAAGAACCTCAAGGGCATGGGGGTCGATTGCGCGCTGGCGTCGAAGGCGCTCCTTGGAAAGGCCTGGTGGGGCGTGGCGGACGAACTAAGAGACCACATCGTCGCGGCCATCGTTGATGACAACGCCGACTTGCTCTCGTTTTGGCTCAACAAAGCCGGCCTCGACGCATCGAAAATGGGGACCATCCTCGACAAGTGCCCTCTGCCGAGCGGTTACGCGAACTACAGCCTGTTTGCGATCAAGAAGCTCCTGCCGCATGTCGAGCGCGGCCTTCCGCTTACGTCACGCGACAAGGGCGTGCCCTGCGCGCTGCGCGAGGCCGGCTTCCCCGTGCCGTGGGAGCGCTCTGTCGAGCAGGCGCAACAGCTTGGCGACCCGCCGGCGGTGGCGAACCCGATCGTTCGCCAAGCGCTGCACCAGGTTCGCAAGGTCGTCAACGCGATTCTGCGCGAGTACATCGAAATGGGCGGGAACACGCTGGGCCGCATCCACATCGAGCTGGCGCGCGAGGCCAAGGGCACGGCCGAGCAGCGCGCCAGGCGGTCGCGCGAGATGCGCGACCGCGAGCGGGCGCGAAACAGCGCGAAGGAACTTATCGCGGAGCGGGGAATTCGTCCGGGGCGCGACGCGCAGAACAGATACCTGCTGTGGAATGAGCAGGACAAACTGTGCATCTACTCCGGCAGGTGTATCTCGCTCGATCAGCTCTTCGGCGGCGAGGTCGAGATCGATCACATCCTGCCGTACTCGCGCAGCCTTGATGATTCGATGATGAACAAGGTGGCGTGTTTCCGCGACGCCAACCGGGACAAAGGCGACCAGACACCCTACGAATGGCTCGCCGGACGCGATCCGGAACGCTATGAGCATGTGATTCAGCGCTCGCGCGGCCTGCCGTTCCCCAAGCAGAAGCGTTTCCTGCAACAGTCCCTTGAGTTGGACGAATGCATCGCTCGGCAGCTCGTCGACACGACCTACATCACCACGCAGGTTGTGGAATACGTGCGTTGCCTTGCGCCTGACGTGGTCGCTTCGCATGGGCATCACACCGCCGAACTGCGGCATCAGTGGGGGCTGGATCGAATCCTTCAGGTCGGTGACCTCGCCATCAAGAATCGCGAGGACCATCGCCATCACGCGGTCGACGCAATCGTCATCGCTCTGACCTCCCGCGCGCGATTGCAGAATCTGGCTCGAATCCGCCGCTTCGGCGGCACGGCGCGGACCGGCGAGGTGCTGGCGCCGCCGTGGGAGAGCCTCCGCGACGACGCGGAGCGCGTCGTGAACTCGATCGTCGTTTCGCATCGGCCCAAGCGTGAGATCCACGGCGCGCTGCACGAGGAGACATTCTACGGTCCGACGGACAAGCCGCATGAGTTTGTCGTTCGAAAGCCGGTCGAGCAGCTCACGCCGGCCAACGTCGAAAGGATCCGCGATCCCGCCATCAAGAAACTTGTGATCGCGCGCCTCTCGCAATTCGGAGTTGAACCGGGGCGCGGCAGCAAGTCGAAGATCGGGGCCGAAGTGTGGCGCGAACCGCTACGAATGCCGTCCGGCATTCCGATTCGACGCGTGCGCGTGCTTGTCGAGGACGAGTCGATCGTGCCGCTCCGTGGCGGCACAGTCTTTGTAAAGCCCGGCAGCGTCCACCATTGCGAGGTCTTCGAGCGAAACGGACGGCGCGAGGCCGTGTACGTCTCAATGCTCGAGGCCGCGCGCCGCGCGCGAAGTCGCGAGCCGATCATTTGCCGCGCGCATCCGGAACAGCCTGACGCTCGGTTTCTGTGGTCGCTCTCACCCGGCGACCTGTTGTTGCGTGAGGTGCCGGACGGCACGGGGGAAGTTGTGCTGGTTACGACCCTTGTCTCAACGGAGCACAATATCCGCGTAGCAAGGGCGAACGACGCGCGCCCCTCGAGTACACGAAAGGTTTGGAACTCGACGCCGAATAGCCTTCACGGCCGGAAGATCACGGTCGACCCGCTTGGTCGCGTGCGCTGGTCCAAAGATTGAACCAGGACCAGCGGACTCGCCGATAATTTCCTTGGGGGAAGATGCGGCGGGTCCCGTTTGATCAGGCGCACGATCGAAATCTCGCGCATCCCTGTTCATTTGCGCGTGGAGAACAACCAGCTTGTCCTGGTTGAGCGCGGCGAAGCGCGGCACGAACTCGCGCGCGTGCCGTGCGAAGACATCGGATTGCTGCTGGTCGACCAACCCCAAACCACGTATACGCACGCGGCGCTGGCGGCCCTGCTGAAGCACGACGCCGCGGTGGTGCTGTGCGGCGTCGATCACTTGCCGATCGGGCTGCTCGCGCCGATGACCGAACATACGGAGGTTGTGCACCGACTCCGTGCCCAGATCGAGCTGCGCCCGCCGCGCCGAAAGCAGCTTTGGAAACAGATCGTGTCGGCCAAGATTCGCGCCCAGGCGGCCAATCTCCGTGCCGGCACGCCGGGACGCTCGCGCCTGCTCGAATTGGCGCGAACGGTTCGCTCCGGCGACCCTGGGAACTACGAAGCCCAGGCTGCGCAGGTCTATTGGCGCGATTGGTTGGACGGAATCGAGGCCAACGAGCTCGCCAACGGGCCGTTTCGCCGCGACCCGGATCGCCCGGGATTGAATCGCCTGCTCAACTACGGTTACGCCGTCCTGCGCGCCGCAGTGGCGCGCGCGATTGTCGCTGGCGGGCTTCAGCCGGCGATCGGACTTCATCACCGCAATCGCTCAAATGCGTTCTGCCTGGCGGACGACCTGGTCGAACCGTTGCGCCCGCTGGTCGACGACGTCGTTCGACGGATCGCCGTCAGCGAAACAACCGAACTAAACCCGACTACGAAGGAACCTCTGCTGGCCGTGCTGACGCGCGAAGTCGAAGTCGGAGCTCAACGCGGTCCGCTGATGGTGTCGCTGCACCGCTATGTAGCGTCGTTGGTTCGCTGCCTGGTCGGCGAGACGATGCGCCTGGATGAGTGCCCGCAGTGTAATCGACCCCGGCCCGCGAGCAATCCGCAACGAGCGAGGCGCCAGAAGCCGCCGGCCAAAGAGTGTAATCGACCCCGGCCCGCGAGCAATCCGCAACCACAAGCTCGAAATTCCACACGCGGGCCTGAGTGTAATCGACCCCGGCCCGCGAGCAATCCGCAACCTCAAGTTGGCGCGCTCGACCGAGGACGCGAGTGTAATCGACCCCGGCCCGCGAGCAATCCGCAACAGCCGCGTGCGCGGCGACCTGAGCAACGTGAGTGTAATCGACCCCGGCCCGCGAGCAATCCGCAACGCCGGCCAGTTCGGGCGGAAGGATCGTCTCAGTGTAATCGACCCCGGCCCGCGAGCAATCCGCAACGTGCGGGCAAGCGAAGTCCGGCCCGTCCGGAGTGTAATCGACCCCGGCCCGCGAGCAATCCGCAACCTGATCAGTACTTCGACGCCGGCCCCGCGCCGCTTTCCTTCTTCCGCGAGCTGTCGGCGGTCGCGACGGCGATCCGCGCCCCCTCGGCCTCCTGCAAGATTCGAACGCCGGCACTGGCGCCCAGGCGGGCGGCGCCGGCCCGGATCATCGTCAGCGCGTCTTCGAGCGTGCGGATTCCGCCGGCCGCCTTTACGCGAATCTTCGTCCCGCGCACGGCTTCCGCCATGAGCGAAACGTCGTGTACGGTTGCCCCGCCGGGGCCGAAGCCGGTTGAAGTCTTGACGAAATCCGCACCGGCCCGCAGCGCGGCGCGGCAGGCGCGGATTTTCTCGTCGTCCGTCAGATACGCGGCTTCAATGATCACCTTGCAAATCGCGCCGCCTGCTTTACACACTTCGGTCACGCCGCGGATGTCCTGGTACACCCATTCGTCGTCGCCGCTCCGCAGGGCGCCGACGTTGATCACCATGTCGATCTCGCGCGCCCCGGCGGAAATCGCTTGCCGCGCCTCGAATGCTTTGGTCTCGGGCGCGTGTGCTCCGGACGGAAAGCCGACCACGGTGCATACTTTCGGCGACGCACCGGCGAGGCGCTGCGCCGCGAGCGTCACCCAGCAGGGACTGACGCAGACGGACGCAAAGCCGTACTGCCTCGCTTCGTCGCACAGCGAGGAAATCTGCTCGGCCGTGCTATCGGGCTTCAGCAGCGTGTGATCGACATACGCCGCCAGTTCGCGCGGCGAGAGCGGCGCTCTCCCGCCGGATTCGCCGCGTTTGATCGGAGCTTCGCGGGGAGTCGCCCGGGCGGCGCGCGGCGGCTGCTTCACGCTGCGCTGCGCCCGAGCTGATTCTCGTCCGCGAACCGGTTGGCGTTTGGCGTTTGGCTTTCGACGTGTGGGCATGTCAATCTCCGGCAAGCGCGTCCGCAACTCGCGCTGCGCGCAAATCGCACGGCATATCGTAGACAATCGTCCGCGGTTCGTCGCTCGGAGACGCTCATCTACTGGTACAGCTTGGTCTGTCGGAGCCGCGCCCGCAAGGAAGCGGGGTTGGGGGAAGCGTCGTTCTCCGCATCCTCCACTCGCACGGTCGGGGCTCGGATCAAGCTGTAGCGGCGCCCAGATTTGAGATTTCTTCCCAGGCTCGCAGCTGGAGCAATTCTCGAAATTGATCTGTCGTCGGGAACGGGGAGTGCGGGCATCTTCCGCGCTCGCAGCCCGCTCTTGCCGCCAGACCAAGTCGAAAATGCCCTAGATGCGCCGGAGCAGGCCGATCACGACGCCTTGAATCGTCACGTGATCGACAAATATCGGTTCGTACGCCGGGTTGGACGCTTGGAGGCGAATGCGTTCGCCGGCGTGAAAGAGACGCTTGAGCGTGGCGTCGCCGTCTTCGAGTAAGGCGACCACCATCTCGCCGTCGCGGGCGGTCTCGCGTTTCTCGCAAACGACATAGTCGCCGTCGCAGATGCTGTCGCCGATCATGCTGTCGCCGGTGACGCGAAGGACGAACACCTCGTTGCGCGAGGCGAAGATCTCCTCCAGATCGAGTGGGCGGGCGTCTTCGATGGCCTCGATCGGACGCCCGGCGGCGATACGGCCGACCAACGGCAGGCGCGTGGGGCGCTGATCGGGAAAATCGATGTCCTCGCTAAGTCGCAAAGAGCGTGCCTTGTGTCGCGAACGGCGAAGATAGCCCTTGCGCTGCAACGCCGCGATGTGTTCGAACACGGTCACTTTGCTTACGCCGAAGTCGTCGGCCAACTCCTGCATCGTCGGTGCGTAGCCCTTCGCGTGCGTGAAATCGCGGATGAACGTGAGCACGCGGAGCTGCTTGGGCGTCAGCGACGACGGGCGTTTCTTGGAGAGCCTGCGTGGCGGCATCGAACCACTCCTGCGCCACAAAGGCGCTGAGAGAACCAAATATGACCGGCGGAAGCAGGGCGGGACGAAGCCCGCCCGGAGCGACACCAGCGGACGCACACGCCAAGTGGAGGTCAGGTGCCGCCGCGAGCTCACGGAGCAGAGAATCCACCTCGTGCGCGGCGAGGCTCCGGCTGCGAATCTCGTTCCAAGCCGGACCGGAATCTTCAATCGCTGAGCGGAAATCGCCCCCCGGCCCGGTCACGCACAGAGTCGACCAACCTGGTCGCTTGCTGGACATGGCGCACTCCTTTGCCGGTTAACTTGCTGACGCGGCGCGCTGCCACGCCAGAATCCAGTCCATTACACGAATAATAACCTAACTTTGGTACGGTGTCAAGCGGATTCGCGAATTTCGTCGACCGGCCTCGTGCCACCTATCGACGTAAATTCGGCTGCGGAGCAACCTGTTGTGGTTCGGTCTCAGGATTCGGTCCGGGGCTTGTTAGGGTGTTATCCGCGCGTGGACGCTCTCCGTCCACTTGCCGAGCCCCGCCGGTGTATTCCGTTCCGCGCCAGGTCGTTCGTCCACCACCGAGGCGCGTCATGGCGTTGAACGTCATCGCCAGGCAAAGCAGGGCCCCCAGCGGATAGGTCAGAGCCCACACCGAACTGAGATAGGTCAACGGATAGAATCGCCACATCACCGACTGCTGCGCGAGCAGAGCCGCGCCGGCCGTCAGCGCCACCGCGACCGTCCGGTTGCCCGCCAGTCCTGACCCGACCAGCGAGGCATAGGGTGACAGACTCATGAAGATCAGCAGGCAGCAGCTTCCGATCAGCCGCGGCAGCGTGCCGAAGCACCCGTAGAAGATCCGGCTCCACCCGCGCCAGATCGCCCTGAGCCCGGTGTACATCCGAACGCGGTACAAATCCCCTCCGCGAATCACGCGCAGCCGCACTCCGAGTTGCTTGGCCCGCCGGGCTAGATGCATGTCCTCGTTGAGCGTCGCGCGAACCGGCTCGTGCCCGCCCAGCCGCTCGTACGCACCGCGCGACAGCAACATGAACGCGCCGTTCGCGTAGGCGATCGACGAGACCGGATCGTTTACTCGGTGCGGGGGAAACCAGAACACCATGATCGCCCCCGCCACCGGCTGCACGACGCGTTCCCAGAAGCTTTCCGCCTCCAGGCGCGGCAAGACCGAAAGAAACTCCGCCTTCTCGACCATGGCAAAGCGAAGTGCCGACGCGAGCAACTGGCGTGAATCGTACGCGCAGTCGGCATCAGTGAAGCACAGCCAATCGCCGCTTGCGCGGGCCACGCCGCAGTGCATCGCGTGATTCTTGCCAAACCAGCCCGCCGGCAGCTCGCGCACATGGATCGCCGTGAGGCGCGGATCGCGCGCGGCGAAGTCGTCCAAGATCGCCGCGGTCCTGTCGGTGCTGCGATCGTTGATCGCAATCACTTGCAGGCGGGGATAGTTCTGCGCGAGCAGTCCGCCGAGGCAGCGGCCGATGTTGTCCTGCTCGTCCTTAGCGGCGACGAGGACGGTCAGCGGGGGGAGCGACCCAGGTTCAGCCCCGGACCGGCTTTCGCGCAGCACCGGCTCACGATGGCCGCGATTCAGGTCGCCGTGCCGCCGAAGCCAGATGAAAGCGATCAGCAAATTGAACCAGCACCACCAGCAGGCGGGCGATCCGTCGAACAGAACACCAAGCCAATCGGGCAAGCCTCGCTCCGGGGCGCTGGCGGTCGCGAATTCATGGTCGGCGGGCGGTCGTGGGGATGGCCCGACGCGCCAGCCAGCGTATCCCATGCCGCCAGTCGCGGCAATTCCGCTCTCGCGCGCGATCGCCGACGAACTTGCGTTTCGACTGCTCGTGAGAGTTGGTGGTAGCGCGCGGGGGGAATTTCGCGCCACCGGCGGGGGTGCGGGAGCGAGGTGGGATCTCGCTCCCGGCACGCTGGGGAAAGGCGGGTCTAGTCAATTCAGACCGGCTGACGGGTAGTGGCTCATTTTCGCATGCGACCCCGGGAAAACGCTCGACACCGAGGCCCGAGCGTAAGGGAGCGGCTTCTGCTC
This sequence comes from Phycisphaerae bacterium, assembly GCA_046350315.1. Classification (GTDB taxonomy): domain Bacteria; phylum Planctomycetota; class Phycisphaerae; order UBA1845; family Fen-1342; genus CAZHTF01. The sequence continues at coordinate 4,802,080 of JAXMAP010000002.1, read as the reverse complement.
GTCGCGGAAGACACCTCCCTTACGGTCGGGGCTCGGCTGGGGAGTTCCTTCGCGAACCTGAGCCACTACCGGCTGCCGATCAGCGACCGTGGCCGCTGTCGTCACTTGCGTTGTCGTTTGTGTTCGCGTTGGAATTCGTGTTCGCGTTCGAATTCGCGTTCGCGTTGCCGTTGTCGTCGACACCGTCGTCGTTCGCGTTGCCGTTGTCGTCGACGCCGTTGTCATTCGCGTTGTCATCGTCGCCCGCGGAGTCGTCCGCAGCGTCGTCCGCGCCGATCGCGTTGCCACCGTGATCGTCGGCATTGGCGTTCACGTTCGCGCTGCTGGCATTCGAGTGCGCGGTGTCGCTCGAATTCGCGCCGAGGTTGGTCTCGATCAGGCTCAGCACGTCGCTGAGATTCACCGCACTGTCAGGGCAGCCGGCGATCGCCAGCGCGGCCGCAACCAACAGCGAAACTCCGATCAGCTTCTTCATGGATTGGCCCTTCTTGCGTAGGCTAGAACACGCTCCGGCTTGCGCGCCAGGCGCACCGTTCCACGCAACAGAGCACGTTTGAGGGGCTTGAGATACGTCTTTCAACGAATTGTCGGCGGACTCGTATCGAACTGCCCCGCACGCATACTCTACGCACGCGTTAGAGCGAGGTTCTCAATGTGACAACGTCACAGTGGTCCGCGTCCATTCAGCCCACAGACCGCTCGGAGTCCGCGTCGCGCCGCGCTGCGTGGGTTGAGTCCGTCGCGTTGTTTCTGCTTGGCTTCGCGTTCTTTTCCGCGCTGTACGCGGCGACGGTTCGCGGCAGCGGTCGCGAAATCGGCCTGCCGGAGAATGATTCGTTCTATCACGTCGCGATGGCGTCGATGATCCCGCGGCATGGGCTGCTGGCGACGTTCCCCTGGCTTCAGGACGTGTATTGGCGCAGCGAAGGCGACGCGTTCGTCAGTCACCATGTCGGCTTTCACATCGTGCTGCTTCCGTTCGTCGTCGCGTCGAAATGGCTCACCGGCGACGAAATGGCGGGCGGACGCTGGGCGATGTGCTGTATGCTGGGGCTGAACCTGGTGCTGTTCAATCTTCTGCTACGCGCCGTCAACGCGCCGCTGCGATGGCTTTGGATCGCGCTGTTCTTCCTCCTTCCGGACCAGTTTTTCGTCCGTCACGCGTACGTCCGGGCCATCAGCATTTCGGCCGTATTCATGCAGTTATTGCTGCTGTCGCTGTTTGCGCGTCGTGCGGTATGGACCGCCGTCATCCTGGCCGCATACGTACATGTGTACCTTGGCGCGGCCATGTACGGCTCGTTGATTGTGGCGATCCATGCGGCAGCGCTGGCATTCGGCGGTCCGGATGCCCGTCGATTCCTGCCGCGCGCGGTCGTCGCCGCCGCGCTCGGCTGGACCGTCGGCGTCCTCACGCACCCATATCGCGCCGGCATGTTCGAGTTTCTGTGGCTGCAAGTGTTCGGCACCGGACTGACGCCTGACATTGAGGTCGGCCGCGAGTGGCTGCCTTACAGGCCATTGACGTACCTGGTGCAAATTTCCTGGCCCATCATGGCTGCTTGGATAGCGAGCGCGGCGATGCGCATCTGCGGGCCGCGCCTCGATCCGCGCGAACTCACGCTGCTGGCCCTGAATCTCGCATTCCTGGCGCTGACGCTGAAGGCGCGGCGGTTCATCGAATACTGGCCGCTGATGGCGCTGCTGAGCGCCGCGTATCTGGCGACGCCGCCGATGCGGTCATGGATCGAGCGGCGGCGCTCTCGGGCGGAGGCGGAACGTGAACCGGGGGCGCAGCCCGCGTTCGGCGTTTTCGTCCGGGCGCGCGGCTGGCTGCTCGCGCTGCTCGTTCCGGTCGCGGTGCTGCTACTCGGCGCGGCGAGTTTCCGCTCGATCGTCAAGCAGATCGGCTGTCGTTATGACTTGCCGGTCGTGCGCGAAATGATGGCGTTCATCCGCGCCGACTCGCGACCCGGCGACGTCATTTTCACGGATGATTGGGACGTTTTCCCCGTCTACTTCTATCACAACCGCCAAAACTACTACCTGGTCGGACTGGACCCGAAGTTCACGCACTGGCAGCGCCCGGATTTGTGGGACCGCTACGTAAAGATCACACGCGGCCAGACGCCCGCGATGATCGATGTGGCCGGCGCGGCGGGCCAGAAACGGACCGTCTCGGTGACGCTCGCCGACATTCGGGACGTATTTGGAGCGCGATACGTCATTTGCGACCGCGACCATCGACGGCTGGCGGATCAACTGGCCGCGGACGCGGCGTTGGCCGAATTCGTTTATCCGCGAGGTGTTTACGCGGACGCAGCGAAGGCGGAATATCGCGTGTTTCGAATTCGGAGATAGGTTCGCGCCTCGCATCGGGCGGCCGGCCAAACTACGACCGATTCGCAACGCGGATCGAAGCGGCCGACGCGCACCTGCGGATCATCGAATCCTACGTTCGGGCCGAAGTCATGAACTGACCCGCCCCGTCTGCGGGTTCCGCGCGGTCGCGGCGCCGAATGCGTCGCGTTGCGCTCGCTTCATGTCCCGGGTTGCTTCCGCCGCCGAAGCCGCGCGGCGTGGCGCGAGCAGCCGCGCAACCAGCCCGGTCCAGCCGCACTGGTGCGACGCCCCGACGCCGCGGCCTGTGTCGCCGTCGAAATATTCGTAGAACAGCGGGTAATCGCGAAACTGCGGCGCGGTCGCCAGCCGCTCGTGGCGCTGCGCCGAGTCTGCCGACGCCGCGCCGAGCGCGGGCCGCCGGCCATTGGTGTCGCGCAGGAAGATCCGCGTCAGGCGTCGCGTGAGCTCGTCGGCGACGCCGGCGATCGTCAGGAATCGCGCGGAGCCGGTGGGGCACTCGATCTTGAACTCGTCGCCGTAGTAGGCGTGAAACTCGCGCAGCGATTCAATCAGCATGTAGTTCATCGGGAACCAGATCGGCCCGCGCCAGTTGGAATTGCCGCCGAACGCGCCGGAGTCCGATTCCGCCGGCTGGTAGCGCACGCTCATCGAGTCGCCATTCCAATGAAACACGTATGGATGATCGAAGTGCGCGCGGGAGATCGAGCGCACGCCGTAATCCGACAGGAATTCGGTCTCGTCCAACATGCGCCGCAGCACGGCCTTCATGCGATGCCCGCGCAGCAGCGCCAGCAGTCGCCGCTGTCCGCGCCCCGGCTCGTGCCAGCGCGAAACGAGCTTCGCCAGATCGGGGCGGTAGTGCAGGTACCACTCCAAACGCCGGCGGAATTCGGGCAACTGATCCAGGATCTCCGGTTCCAGCACTTCGACGGCGAATAGCGGTGTCAGCCCGACCAGGGTACGCACCTTCAGCGGCACGCATTGCCCATTGGGCAGGTTCAGCACATCGTAGTAGAATTGGTCTTCCTCGCACCACAGCGCCACGCCGTCGCAGGCATCGGGCACGGGCGAGACGCCCGTACCGCCCCCCGTTCCCTTCCCAATGCCGTTCATCGCTTCGACGATGCTCAGGAAATGCTCAAAGAACTTCGTCGCGATGTCCTCGTACACGCGGTTGTGCTGCGCGAGCTCCAGCGCGATCCGCATCAGATTCAGACAATACATGGCCATCCAGCTCGTGCCGTCGGCCTGATTGATGAAGCCGCCGGTCGGCAGCGGGGCGCTGCGGTCGAAAACGCCGATGTTGTCGAGTCCCAGAAATCCGCCCTGGAAGATGTTGCGGCCTTGCGCGTCCTTTCGATTCACCCACCAGGTGAAGTTCAGCATCAGTTTGTGAAACACGCGCTCAAGAAACGCCAGATCGCCGGGATCGTCCGGGGCGTCCGCGGCACGGCGCTGCGCGCGGTCCGCGAGGAAGACGCGCCAGGCCGCCCACGCGTGCACCGGAGGATTCACGTCGCCGAATGCCCACTCGTACGCCGGCAGTTGCCCGTTCGGATGCATGTACCACTCGCGTGTCAGCAGCACGAGCTGGTCCTTGGCGAACTCGGCGTCGATCATTGCAAAAGGGACCATCTGAAATGCGAGGTCCCATGCCGCGTACCACGGATATTCCCATTTGTCCGGCATGCTGATGATGTCGGCGTTGTTCACATGCGTCCATTCTCGGTTTCGGCCGAATCGCCGCTGGGCCGGCGGCAGCGGTTGAGCCGGATCGCCCATCAGCCATTCCGGAATGTCGAGATAGTAGAATTGCTTGTTCCAGATCATTCCGGCCAGCGCCTGGCGCTGCACGAGCCGGGCGTCGTCGTCCATACCCTGCTGGAGCTGTTCATAGAACGCGTCGGCTTCTTTTCGGCGGGCGTCAAAGATTTGGTTGAAATCGCCGAATGACGGATGCGCGTCGCCGGCCGCGAGGCGCAGTCGAAACTGCGTGGAGCCGCGCGCGGGCACGCTTACGCGATACAGCGCGCCGGTCTTCGTGCCGAACGCGTCCGGATTCACGGCGTCCGCGTTGCCGGCGACGACGAACTCGTGAAATGCATCCTTGGGATGCCGGGTCCCGCAGTCGGCACCGAATAACCGGCGCGAGTTGGTCTCATTTTCGCAGAACAGCCATGTCGGCGAGCCGTCTGCGGCCAGTCGGTATTCACCGAGGCGGTGGTGCGTCGCGCTGACCGCGCCTGCGGACAATCGTAATTCCGGCCGGCGTTTTCCTTCCGCCCACGACCACGTGTTGCGGAACCATGCTTGTGGTAGGACGTGAATCGCCGCCTGATCCGGCCCACGATTGTGCACCGTGACGAGCATCAGGATGTCATCCGGCCCGGCCTTGGCGTATTCGACGAAGACGTCGAAATACCGATCGTCATCGAGGATCCCCGTGTCGATCAGTTCGAATTCAGGCTGTTCCTTGCCACGACGTCGGTTCTCCTCGACAAGCTGGGCGTAGGGAAACGCCCGCTGCGGATACTTGTAAAGCATCTTCAGGTACGAATGCGTCGGCGTGGCGTCGAGGTAGTAGTAAAGCTCCTTCACGTCCTCGCCGTGATTCCCCTCGCTGTTCGTCAGGCCGAATAGCCGTTCCTTCAGGATCGGATCGCGCCCGTTCCAGAGCGCCAATGACAGGCAGAGCCTTTGCCGATCGTCGCTGATTCCCGCGATGCCGTCTTCGCCCCAGCGATACGCCCGGCTGCGGGCGTGATCGTGCGGCAAATAGTCCCACGCCGTGCCGGACGCGCTGTAGTCCTCGCGGACGGTCCCCCACTGGCGCTCGCTGAGGTACGGGCCCCACTTGCGCCACGGGGCGACGCCGAGGCGAGCTTGTTCGAGGCGCTGATGTTCCGCGGAAGCCGGCATGGTTGCTCCAAATTCCCGGTCGCACAACGCGACCGGTCGCCGGATTGGATGCTGCGGATCGGCGGACGTTTCCGCCGTTGGCGGCATGTTACCTATCCATTCGATATCCGACCCGCGAGCGCCCGCGACCAGCGGGCTGCTGGTCCAGAAGGCGACGAACGGGGCGTCATTCGAGAGCGACCACGAAGTCGGAAGGCCCGATCCGGGCACCCCGGACGCGCTGACGCTCGCGCGGATGGTGGCTTCTTGAGCCCAGTTGTGCACTGACCACCTGCGGAAACTGTGCGCGACAGCCTCGGAAATTCGGCGCTCCAGCGATTGAGGCGGGTATCCATGACAAAGCCCTCCCTTGGGTTGGAAACCCGTTCAACAACACGCGCAGAATTCGATCTGCCGGAGCGCTGGGAAAGCGCACTTGAGCCTGGTAATCAGTACATTTCGAAATTGGGTTTGACGGGGCGCGCGGACGCCGGAGGAAGCGATTGCAGGCTGCGACGGCCGGCGCGCTGCGCGACCTTCGAACCGGGCGCGGCGAAGCGCCGCAGCGGGGCGAAGCAGGCGGCGTGCGCTTGGACGCCTTGATCGACCGATTCCGAATTGCCCACGGGGACGGGAGTCGCCCTTGCATCTGATCGTTTTCCGCGATCCGCCGCTCGACGGGCCGACAAACATGGCCCGCGACGAGCACTTGCTGCACGCGCACGATTCGCCGGCCATCCGGATCTACGCCTGGCGGCCGCCCACGATCAGCCTTGGTTATTTCCAGCCGTTTTCGGCGATCGAAGCGCTTCCGGCGGAGCTGCGGGCGCTGGCCGTCGTGCGGCGACTTACCGGAGGCGGTGCGATCCTGCACGACCGTGAAGTAACGTATGCGCTGACTCTCGGCGCTGCGCTGCCGATCGCCCGGCAATCGCCGGCGTCGCTCTATGCGCTGGTGCACGAGTGTTGGCGCGCGGCGCTTGCGCGACACGGCGTCGCCACATCGCTGGCGCCCGATGCGTATCCGCTTCCGTCGCCGCGCGGGGGCCCGTTCTTTTGCTTCGAAAAGCCGGGACGAACCGACCTGTTGTTCGGCGACGCGAAACTGCTGGGCAGCGCGCAGCGTCGACTTCCGGGGCGCACTCTGCAGCACGGTTCGTTAATCCTCGGCCAGCGCTACACCGCTCATCCGGGCGCCAGGCTCGACGAGCCGGGTGCGCGTACGGTGAACGACATCGTGGATTTGTTTTTGACGCACGTTTCCGACGCGTTGCACTTGCCGCTTTTCGCCGGCGGATGGACGCCGGCGATGCTGTCGGACGTCGGTTTGCGACGGGAGCGCTACGCGGGAGACGCATGGACGCGGAAGCGGTGACTCGCAGAAAAGAACGGGGAGCAGGGGACAGGCGATGCTCGATCCGGGCGCTCCTGTCAATTTCGGAATGGGCGGCTTGGTAGACTGTTAAGCATCGGCAGAAAACGAAATCCGCTTGGCTGGAGCATACGATGATTCTGCGACACGATTCAAGATCCGGAATCGCACGATTTCAAGGCGCCAACGGGACCCGCCGCGCGAGCAGCAGGTTCTCTCGCAAATTACTGGCGTACGCCGTCGTGATCGGCGCTCTCAGTCCTGCGGTTCGTGCCGTCGCGCAGAGCACATTTGTTGAGGGTTTCGAAAGCGGAAACGAAGGCGGCTGGCTTTATGGCTCGCCGTTCGGCGGAATCCAGATCGTGGGCGGAAACCCGGGCGCGTGCTTTCGGGACCCGCAAATCGACACTTTCGCCCCGCAGCCGCACACCACACAGCATCCCAGCGAATTTACAGGCGACTACCGCGCGCGGCATGTGACGTCGGTGGGCATCGACCTGATCCTCTTCTACGTCGACTTCAGCGCCGGCGGGCGACCGCTCTCCGTGATTCTCGAAACGGACAACGGGACGCCGGGCAATTTCAGCGACGACTGGGGCGCGTTTCTCATCGGCCCGGCCATCGTCCCGCAGTTGGGTGAAGGCTGGCGGCGCTATGACTTCGCGATTCCGTCCGACGCGCCGTCGCTGCCCGCCGGATGGGAATTCATCCAATTCGGTCCAGGCTCGCCGACGCCGATCTGGAACACGCTGCTTCACAACGTCACGCGGTTGCGATTTTTCTACGGGGACCCGCGAAACTTTTTCATTTTCCAGGTCTGGGACGTGGCGATGGACAACCCGCGCATCACGTACAACCCGGCGCAGCCCGGCGATTTGAACGGCGACAACTGTGTGAACGAATCGGACCTGGGATTGCTGCTGGCGGCATGGCAATCCGGGGCCGGCGGTGACGTGGACGGCGACGGAGATACGGACGAGTCGGATCTGGGGCTGCTGCTCGCAAATTGGCGGCTCGGGTGCTAAGCGGCCATCGCCGCGGCCGCCATGGAACCGCAAGCTGCGAAAGACCGAAATAGCCTTGGCTTCTTCGTTTCTCGATCTCCGGCGGTCGCGGTTCGATCAGAGCTCGCTGGCATCGGCAATCGGCGGCGACTGTCGGCGAATCCCCTGCTATGATTGTCGATGACGGGGTGTAGCTCAGTCTGGATCAGAGCGCCTGGTTTGGGTCCAGGAGGTCGCTGGTTCGAATCCAGTCACCCCGATTGTGCATGATGATGAATCGCCTTGTTTTCCAGTGCTTTTCGTGCCCTTCGCCGATTGACCACTCGCGCTGTGATTTGCCGGATTCAACGCCGTGCGCGTGTGTTCCCCGGAATTCAGTACAGCAGGCAGTACAACACTTTCATGGGAGCCGGTCGGGCGCAGCGCCCCGGCTTCCCGCTCCGCTTTCGGATCGTCCGCCAAATCCGGCAGGTTCGCGACCGCGCCCACGCCGTCGAGCAGCCGCTCATCGGTGTAGGCCCGCATCGTCAAGTCAATCGACGTGTGCCGGGCGAGTTTCTGCGCCGTGCGGGGAGCCGTGCCGGTCATCGAAAGCCAGGTGACGAACGTCATCCGCAGCGCGTGCCGATCCAGCGTCCGCCCGCGCTCGTCGCGTATGCGAATGCCGGCCAACTCGCGGCGGAGCGGGAGCACGTCAGCCCGCCCGGCCTTGGTTGTCGAAGCGCGCAGGTGAATTCGCGGCGTGACGCTCTCAAGCTCCAGGTCCGCCCAGCGCAGCGCCGCAATCTCGCTCACGCGCAATCCCGTGTAGAGCGCCGTCTCGTACCACAGGCAGCGCGGGCCCGCGATCGCCAGCAGCTTCCGCGCTTCCGCCGGCGAGAGCGCCCGGCGCACCTTCACTAGGTTCGAGCCGTGCGGCGCGACGCGCGCCGCCGGGTTTGATTCCAGCACACCGAGCACTTTGCAGCCGAATTCGCACAGCCCTTGGACGAGGCCCGCATCGTCGAGTCAATCGACGCTGCTGCGGCATTACTCACGCGACGCGGCCTGAGCCCAATGACGGCGGATCTCGCAGGCGACGTGCGGCACGTGCCGTACGAGGACACATCGCGCGAATAGCGCCCCTGGTTCCCGGAGCGAATGGTACCGCCGCGCGGTGCGAATGCCATAAATACGAACTTCTGGATGCACGGCTTGGCGAACGCCTGCCCGAATGACCGTCGCGACTCCCGCGAACGCCGGAGGATTACAGGTTCCTTACGCGGCGTGGCCTCTTTCAAACAGCATCTTGACTCCCTGTGGCGTACGCTTCTCTGGGAGCTCGCTCATGGATGCTGTTTTTCTCCTGGTGGTTGTGGTCTTCGTTGCACTCTCGGTCCTGGTCGTACAGCGAGCATTCGCGCGGGTGAAGCCGTGAGCGTCTGGTATGCCGTCTGCGCGATTCTCGCGTTGCTGCTCCTCGCATATCTCTTCGTAGCGATGTTGAAGCCGGAGTGGTTCTGATGTCGGCATGGGACTGGTCGCAGATCGCACTCTACCTTGGCGCGCTCCTCGTGTTCGTCAAGCCGATTGGTTCGTACATGGCGACGATCTACGAAGGAAACATACCGCGACCGATGCGCGTCCTCGCGCCATTCGAGCGGAGTCTGTATCGCGTCTGTGGCGTGCGCGCGGATGTCGAGATGAACTGGAAGCAGTACGCCGTCGCGATGTTGCTGTTTCATCTCGTTGGATTCGTCGTGCTTTACGGTCTGCAGCGACTTCAGGGTGGACTGCCGCTCAACCCAGCCGGCATGCCGGCGGTGTCACCGGATTTGTCGTTCAACACGGCTGTCAGCTTTGTCACGAACACAAACTGGCAGAGCTACGGTGGCGAAACGACGATGAGTTTTCTCACCCAGATGCTCGGTCTCACGACGCAGAACTTCGTGTCGGCCGCCTCGGGTATGGTGATTCTGGTCGCACTGATCCGCGGGTTCACGCGGCGCCAGACATCGAGCATCGGCAACTTCTGGGTCGATCTGACCCGATCAACGCTCTACATCCTGCTGCCGCTATCGATTGTGCTGGCCCTGCTGCTGGTCTCGCAGGGCGTCGTGCAGACGCTTCGCTCGTATGTGTCCGTTCCCCTGCTGCAGGCAACAACCGGGGCTGACGGCGTCGCTGTCACCGAGCAGACGCTTGCCGTGGGTCCAGCGGCGTCACAGATCGCGATCAAGCAACTCGGCACGAACGGCGGCGGCTTTTTCAACGTAAACTCGGCTCATCCCCTCGAGAACCCGACGCCGCTGTCGAACTTCCTCCAGTGCCTCGCGATCCTGCTAATTCCGGCGGCGCTCTGCTACACGTTCGGCAAGATGGTCAAGGACACTCGACAGGGGTGGGCGCTTCTGGCGGTGATGACGGTCGTCTTCGCGGGCTTTCTAAGTGTGGGCCTGTGGGCCGAGACGCGCGCCGCTCCCGCGACAGCGGTTCAATCGGTCGATGTGGCCGCAGGCAACATGGAAGGCAAAGAAGTTCGCTTCGGGATCGCAAACTCGGTTCTGTGGGCTACGGCGACAACGTGTGCGTCGAATGGCTCGGTCAACTCGATGCATGACTCGTACACGCCGCTGGGCGGCCTCGTGCCCCTGGTGCTCATGCAGCTGGGCGAGGTGATCTTCGGCGGTGTCGGCTCCGGCCTCTACGGAATGCTCGTCTTCGTCATCGTCACCGTTTTCGTTGCCGGGCTGATGGTCGGCCGCACGCCGGAGTATCTCGGCAAGAAAGTTGAAGCCTTCGAAATGCAGATGGCGTCCATTGCCGTATTGGTGCCGTGCCTGTGCGCGCTGGTCGGAACCGCAATCGCGGTCATGACACCGCAGATTGCGGCCGGCTCGATCACAAACCCGCTGCCACACGGCTTCAGTCAGACGCTGTACGCATTCTCATCCGCAGCGAACAACAACGGTAGCGCGTTCGCCGGTTTCGGGGCCAACAATCCGACCATGAACCTGCTGCTCGGCCTGTGCATGTTGATGGGGCGCTTCTGGGTGAAAGTGCCGGTGATCGCGCTCGCGGGGGCGCTGGCCGCGAAAAAGCACGTGCCCGTATCCGATGGGACGCTCCCGACGCATACGCCGCTGTTCGGCGTGCTGCTCATCGGTGTGGTGCTGATTGTCGGTGCATTGACCTTCATCCCGGCGCTGGCGCTCGGACCGATCGCCGAGCACGTCGAGATGCTCGCGAAGTGAGAGCATGAGTACCGCAACCACAAAAGAGCGCCCCTTATTCGATCCCGCGATCGTGCGACAGGCACTGATCGATTCCGTGCGGAAGCTCGCGCCCCGACATCAGATCCGCAATCCCGTGATGTTTGTCGTCTTCGTCGGGGCGATTCTGACTCTCGCGCTCTTCATCCACGCCCTCGGCGGTAGCGGTGAGGCTTCGCCCGCATTCATCCTCGGCATTTCACTGTGGCTTTGGTTCACGCTGCTGTTCGCCAACTTCGCCGAGGCGATGGCCGAGGGGCGCGGTAAGGCGCAGGCCGATGCCCTTCGACTGAGTCGTCGCTCGATGTACTCCAAGGCGCTCGTCGATCAATCCTGGAAGACGGGCGACGGAAAGCCGTCGGGGATGATGGCAGACGGACAGGTTGCCCCAACCAGCAGCGATCTGCTGCGCAAAGGGACGCTGGTCTTGGTGGAGGCTGGCGAGTTCATCCCACTCGACGGCGAAGTCGTCGAAGGCGTCGCTTCGGTGGATGAGTCGGCCGTCACAGGCGAAAGTGCGCCAGTCATCCGCGAGAGCGGCGGCGATCGCAGCGCCGTCACCGGCGGAACGCGGGTCCTGTCCGATTGGCTCATCATTCGCATCACGTCGAATCCCGGCGAGAGCTTCATCGATCGCATGATCTCGCTCGTGGAAGGCGCCAAGCGGCAGAAAACACCGAATGAGATCGCACTCAACATCCTGCTCGCGGCGATGACGATCATTTTCCTCGGCGCAGTCGCGACTCTGCTCCCATTCTCGTTGTACACCGTGAATACGCTCGGCCGCGGCGAGGTCGTCACCATCACGGTGCTCGTCGCCCTGCTGGTTTGTCTCATACCAACCACCATCGGCGGTCTGCTGTCTGCGATCGGGATCGCGGGCATGGATCGCATGATCCAGTCCAACGTGATTGCGATGTCCGGCCGCGCGGTCGAAGCGGCCGGCGACGTGGACACACTGCTGCTGGACAAGACCGGCACCATCACGCTCGGCAATCGCCAGGCGACCGAGTTCGTCCCGGCTGACGGTGTGCGCGTCGAAGAACTTGCAGACGCAGCGCAGCTCGCTTCGCTGGCCGATGAGACGCCCGAAGGCCGCAGCATCGTCGTGCTGGCCAAACAGAAGTACGCACTGCGCGCACGCGAGGTCGAGAAGCTTCACGCTCACTTCGTGCCGTTCACGGCGCAGAGCCGGATGAGCGGCGTCGATCTGAATGGGACGGCCATCCGCAAGGGCGCAGCCGACGCGGTTCAGCGATTCGTGGAGGAGCAGCGCGGAACCTTTCCGGCGGGCGTTCGCACCGTCGTCGAGTCGATCGCCAAGCAGGGCGGCACGCCTCTCGTGGTCGCCAGAATCGAGGCCGGCCAGAAACAGGTCCCACAGGTGCTGGGCGTGATTCACCTCAAGGACATCGTCAAGGGCGGCATCCGCGAGCGATTCGCCCGGCTGCGCCAGATGGGCATCAGGACCATCATGATCACCGGCGACAATCCGCTGACGGCCGCGTCAATCGCTGCCGAGGCGGGCGTCGACGACTTCCTGGCGGAAGCAACGCCCGAAGCGAAGCTCAAGCTGATTCGGGAGAATCAGGCCGGCGGGCGACTCGTCGCGATGTGCGGCGACGGCACAAACGACGCGCCGGCGCTCGCGCAGGCGGACGTGGCGGTCGCCATGAACACCGGCACGCAGGCGGCGAAGGAAGCCGGCAACATGGTCGATCTCGACAGCAACCCGACCAAGTTGATCGAGGTGGTCGAGATCGGCAAGCAGCTGTTGATTACGCGCGGGTCGCTGACGACGTTCAGCATTGCCAACGACGTTTCCAAGTACTTCGCGATCATCCCGGCGGCATTTGTTACGACCTATCCCGCGCTCGGCTCGCTGAACATCATGGGCTTGGCGACGCCTCAGAGCGCCATCCTGTCGGCCGTGATTTTCAACGCATTGATCATCATCTTTCTGATTCCGCTCGCATTGCGCGGCGTGCGGTACAAACCGGCGAGAGCATCTTCGTTGCTGACTCGCAATCTGCTCCTCTACGGGTTAGGTGGGCTGATCGTCCCGTTCATTGGAATCAAGCTGATCGACCTGCTTCTGGTCGTGCTGCGCTTGGCGTGAGGAGTCACGATGCTCGCTCAGTTGAAATCCTCCGTACTGATGCTGATTGTCTTCTCGGTCCTGACCGGCCTCGCCTATCCGCTTGCGATCACCGGCGTAGCGCAGCTTGTGTTCCCGGCGCTTGCAAACGGCAGTCTCGTGATTCTTGATGGCAAGCCGGTCGGTTCCGAGCTGATCGGTCAGCCGTTCGATGATCCGAAGTACTTCTGGAGTCGCCCCTCGGCCACTGGCCCATACCCGTACAACGCCGGGGCATCCAGCGGCAGCAACTTGGCCGTCACGAATCCGGCTCAGCTTCACGCAATCCAGAGCCGAGTTGCCAAGCTGCGAGAATCTGGCGTGCCCGCCGACCAGGCAATCCCCATTGACCTGGTCACTGCGTCGGGCAGCGGCTTGGACCCGCACATCAGCGTGGCCGCGGCGCAACTTCAGGCGCCACGCGTCGCCCGTGTGCGCGGCCTGGACGAGACGACCGTTGCAGATTTCATAAAGGCCGCGACTGAAGGGCGTCAGCTCGGCGTCCTGGGCGAGCCGCGTGTCAACGTCCTCCTTCTCAACCTTGCCCTCGATCGCCGCTTTCCGCTGCGATAGGCCGCTTTTCACACTCGGTGCTCAGCGGGAGAATACCTATTGAGTTGAAGTATGAACGAGAACGATTCACACTCCAGACCAGACCCGGACGCGTTGCTCGCTCAGGTGACACGCGAGGACGCGCAGCCGCAACGCGGTCGGCTGAAGATTTTCTTTGGTATGAGCGCCGGCGTCGGCAAGACCTACGCGATGCTCCAGGAGGCGCAAGAGCGGCGGCGGTCCGGCGCGGATGTCGTCGTCGGCTACATCGAGACGCACAAACGACCCGAGACCGATGCGCTGAAACAGGGCTTGGAGGAGCTTACGCCAAGGTGGATTGAGTATCGCGGCGTTCGGCTGCGGGAATTCGACCTTGACGCAGCGCTCGCGCGCAAGCCGCAGCTGATCCTCGTGGACGAACTCGCTCACACGAACGCGGAGGGGCTTCGTCACGCGAAACGCTTTCAGGATGTAAACGAGCTCCTTGACACTCGAGTCGATGTTTACACGACCATCAACGTCCAGCACATCGAGTCGCTCAACGACGTGGTCGCACAAATCACGGGCATCCCGGTCAAGGAGACCGTGCCGGATTCCATCATCGATCGCGCGGACGAAATCGAACTGGTTGATCTCCCTCCCGACGACCTGCTTCAGCGGCTTCGCGAAGGCAAAGTATACGTCGCCGAACAGGTGCAGCAGGCGGTGGATCGCTTCTTTCGCCGCGAGAACCTTGTCGCACTTCGCGAATTGGCACTTCGGGAGACCGCGGCGCGTGTCGGCGAGCAGGTTCGCGTGGAACGCGCCGGCCGCGGAGACACGAAGCCCTGGGCCACTGCGGACCGCATTCTCGTCTGCGTCGGGCCGAGTCCGCTGTCAGCCCGTGTCATTCGAATCGCCCGTCGAATGGCCGCCTCAGCCCAGGCCGAATGGATCGCGGTCAGCGTCGAAACCCCCGGCCAGTCGGAACTCGCCGCAGCGCAGGTGCAGCGAAATCTGAAACTCGCCGAGCGGCTCGGTGGCGAGCCGACGGTATTGCCCGGCGAACGAATCGTCGATGAGCTGCTCGCCTACGCCGTGCGCCATAACATCACCAAGATCGTCGTTGGCAAACCGACGCTGCCGCGCTGGCGCGAGTGGCTGCGCGGCTCGATCGTCGATGAGCTGATCCGCCGCAGCGGCGAAATCGATGTGCACGTCGTCAAAGGCGACCCGGAGGACATCGTTCGGCCCCGATCCCGGCCGCGACAGCGTGCGGACTGGAGGCACTATGCGGCTTCGGCCAGCGCGATGGCACTCTGCACGGCTGCTGCCGCCGTCGCATTTCCGTATTTTTCGGCCGTAAACCTCACCATGATCTTTCTGGCCGGCGTCGTTTTCGTGGCCACGCGCTACCCGACCGGACCCTCAGTGTTGGCGTCGTTGCTAGCGGCGTTGCTGTTCAACTTCTTTTTCACCCAGCCGTATTACACGTTCACGATTTACGAACCCCAGCATGTCGTCGCGTTTGGTGTACTCCTCGCGACGGCGCTCGTCGTCAGCGGTTTGGCCCAACGCGTGCGTCGCCAGAACGAAGCGGCGCGCCTGCGCTACGTGCGTACGGCGGCCCTGTACTTCATGAGCCGCCAGCTTGCCGCTACAACGGGCGCGGACTCACTGGCACGGGTAGCTGCTAAGCACGTCGCGGACGTGTTCCAAGGCGATGCCGTTGTGCTCGCCCCGAAATTGGAAGGGCGACTTCAGGTGTTAGCGCAGTCTGGAACGTTCGCGGCGGAACCCACCAATGAACAGGCCGCGGCGCTATGGGTTTTCAACCAGAAGAAGTGGGCGGGCTGGAGCACGGATACTTTGCCCGCGTCGCAGGCGATCTACCTGCCGATCGCAACATCAGGACGCTCGCTTGGCGTCCTGGCGCTTCGGCCGCGGAACCCTGAGGCTCCATTGGAGCCCGATCAACGGCACATGTTGGAAACTTTCGCTACGCAGCTCGCGATCGCCCTGGAGCGCGCCGCGCTGGCCACGCAGGCGGAGGCCGCGCGTCGCGAAGCGGAGACCGAGCAGGTCCGCAGTTCTCTGCTGAGTTGCGTCTCGCACGACCTCCGGACGCCCCTTGCGGCCATTGCGGGCGCGGCCAGCACTCTGGTCGACGGTTCGCAATTGCCGGAACCGACTCGCCGCGAGCTCGCGCAGTCCATCGCAGAAGAAGCCGGTCGTTTGAATCAACTCGTTGGCAAGCTCCTTGACATGACGCGGCTGGAATCTGCCGGGTTCCGCGTTCAGAAGGACTGGTACCCGCTCGACGAACTCGTCGGCGCGGCCCTTACCCGACAATCCGTGATCCTGAAGGCTCATCGCGTCGTTACGCGGATTCCGGATGATCTGCCACTCCTGCACGTGGATGGGCTGCTAGTCGAGGAAGTACTCGGCAACCTGCTCGAGAACGCCGCCCGGTACACGCCAGTCGGTTCGACGGTCACGATTCGCGCCGCGCGCGCAAAGGATTACATGCTCGTCGACGTGCTCGACGATGGCGC
The DNA here is from genome assembly GCA_046350315.1 of Phycisphaerae bacterium. Classification (GTDB taxonomy): domain Bacteria; phylum Planctomycetota; class Phycisphaerae; order UBA1845; family Fen-1342; genus CAZHTF01. The sequence continues at coordinate 4,785,968 of JAXMAP010000002.1, read as the reverse complement.
GGGATTACCCGCCGGTGCGGCGCGCGAGATCTTTCGCCGCTTCGTTCGCCACCGCCCGCCCAGCGATCGCCAGGGCACGGGCCTGGGGCTGGCGATCTGCGAAGCCGTAGTCCAACTTCACGGGGGTCAGATCGGCGCTGAAAACCGCCCCGAGGGTGGCGCGAGATTTTGGTTTGCGCTGCCGGTTGAACCGGGAGCGCCAGCGGGTCTGGCGGGAACTAACAAACCGTCCGCTGAGTCCGGACCGTCTGCGCCTTCCATGCAGGAGGCCGCACCTTGACTGCTGCACCAGCCTGTGTCCTACTCGTGGAAGACGAATTGCCGATCAGGCGATTTCTGCGACCTGCGATCCAGGCCGCGGGTTGGCGGCTGATCGAGGCCGAAACCGGACAGCGCGGCATTCTCGAAGCGTCACAGAGCCGGCCGGATGTCATCATCCTCGACCTCGGTTTGCCGGATATCGACGGAATCGCCGTCATCGGGCGTATCCGCGAGTGGGCTACCATTCCGATCATCATCCTCTCAGCCCGCGGCCAGGAGCAGGACAAGGTCGCAGCGCTGGATGCCGGCGCCGACGACTACGTCCAGAAGCCCTTCAGTGTCGGCGAGCTGATCGCGCGTATTCGCGTTGCGCTGCGCCACGCCGCCGGTCAGGCGCAACCGTCGCCCGACTCCAGCATCGTTGCCGGCGACATTGCCGTAGACCTGGTCCGCCGTAGCGTGACGCGCGGCGGTCACGACGTCCATCTGACGCCGCTTGAGTACAAACTGCTAACAACGTTGACGCGGCACGCCGGACTAGTGGTGACGCATCGCCAACTTCTTCGCGAAGTGTGGGGGCCGGGGCATACGGAGGATTCGACCTACCTGCGCATGATTGTTCGGCAGCTTAGGCAGAAGCTCGAGGAAAACCCGAGCCAACCCAGACATCTGTTGACCGAGATAGGAATCGGGTATCGTTTCGTGCTGGACTGACGCCCCGGCAATGCGTAGGGTCGCCCCTCGGCATCCGAGATTGGCGACGCGCTAGTGTAGTGTCTCATATTTACACTAACATATTATCGGTTGGCGTGTCCTCCTGGATGAAGGAGGATGGCGGCCATGCGGCGAGCGGATGCGATCACGTTGAGCGGCGAGGAGCGGGGCGCGCTGTCTGGCTGGGCGGGTAGCCGTACGGCCGCGGTCCAGTTGGCGACCCGGGCGCGGATGATTCTGCTGGCGGCCGAGGGCTGGGAGAATCTGGCGATCGCCGCGGAACTCGGCGTCCATCGCGTCACCGTGGCGATCTGGCGGAAGCGTTTCGCGGAGCAGCGACTGGCGGGCATAGCGCAGGAGCGGCCCGGCCGCGGCCGGCGGGCGACCCGGCGGCGGCACTGGGCCCGCCGGATTGTCGAAACGACGCTGCACACGCCGCCGAAGGATGCGACGCAGTGGAGCGTACGCTCGCTGGCCAAGTACCTGGGCATCGACAAGTCGCTGGTGCATCGCGTCTGGCGGGCGCACGAGCTGGCGCCGCATCGCGTGCGGACGTTCAAGCTCAGCCGTGACAAGCGCTTCGTCGAGAAGCTGATCGACGTGGTCGGGTTGTATCTGCGGCCGCCGGAGCACGCGCTGGTCCTCAGCGTGGACGAGAAGAGCCAGATCCAGGCCCTCGACCGCACCCAGCCGGGTCTGCCGCTGAAGAAGGGCCGCTGCGGCACGATGACGCATGACTACAAACGGAACGGAACGACGACGCTGTTTGCCGCGCTTGAGATGGCCAGCGGAAAGCTGATCGGCCGGTGCATGCAGCGGCATCGGCATCAGGAATGGCTGAAGTTCCTGAAACTGATCGACGCCGAGACGCCCGCAGAGCTCGACCTGCACCTGATCGCCGACAACTACAGCACGCACAAGCATCCGAAGGTGAAAGCCTGGCTGGCGAAGCATCCGCGCATCCACATGCACTTCATCCCCACCAGCAGCTCGTGGCTGAACATGGTCGAACGCTGGTTCCGCGAGATCACCACCAAGCGCATCCGCCGCGGCAGCTTCCGCAGCGTCGAGCAGCTCGAAGCGGCGATCCAGCAGTTCATCGACACGCACAACGACGACCCGAAACCGTTCGTGTGGACCGCCGACCTCAAGGACATCCTGCCCAAGATCGTCCGGGCACACGAAACCCTCGATAAGTCACACAATCAATGAGACAGTACACTAGTGTAGCGCCGCATTGACGTTTGACGCTATCCAGTGCTTCGTGGGCACGCACGATCTTCGGCAGAATGTCCTTGAGATCGGCGGTCCAGACAGTGTCACCGAGCGCATTGAAACCGGCCAGAGAAAGGCGCTTCATAACCGGCCAGATCGGCAGAGTGGTCGATGAGGCTTCCGTATGCCGAATGGTCGGTTTTCTGCGTGCCGCTCAACGATGGCGGTTACGCACGTGGCGTGGTTGCTCGCGCTACAAAGAAAGGGAAAGTGCTGCTCGGCTATTTCTTTGGTCCGCGTCTTGCGACGGTGGACGCGGCAATCTTGACTGACCTAGATCCACAGAATTCGGTGCTCCGAATTACATTCGGTGACCTTGGGCTGATTCGTAGGGAGTGGCCGATATTGGGGGTATTGCCGAACTGGAATCGGTCGGCGTGGCCAATGCCCGACGTTGTGCGACGAGATCCACTCGGGCGACTAAAGCCGGTGCTGGTGCGCTATTCGGACGACGATCCGAACCGAATCGAAATGGAGCGTGTCATCGACAACGACATTGGACTCGCACCGGACTCGATGTATGGGTACGGCGCGGTCAGAAAATCGCATTGACCGGTCTCCCGAGGTCCCGCGCATCTGGTTCGTCAACTGACGCGACCGGTCGATCACCCGGCCGAGCCGGTTTGTCATACTGAGCAGAATCAACCCGACGCCGGAGATCAGTATCGCGGCTCAATGGCGAGCTAAAGCGTGGGGATGAGGTCAGTTAGTGACATGGATGCCCTTGAGCGTCTCACTTGCCCTGCGTCGCGACGAGTTCGTTCCGGCAGGCGGGGCCGAGTTTCTTCGACGGATCGAGTTCATCATATTCGTGTCGCTCGGTCGCGCCGCGGATGAGCGCCTGCGGCGCGATCCGCAGTCCCGGTGGCTCCGTCGCCCACGGATAGCCGTTGCGTGCGAGCGCGTATCCGCGATCAAATAAGCGGGTCTGGATCTGCGTGTCGATGCGCGGCTCCGCCGGAAGTGCTTCGTCATCGGGGATGGCGGCGACGCGAAAATCCAGACCGTCACGCCGGCATGCCGCGTAGGCCTGCCAGAGATCTCCCACGCCTTGATCCTGCATTAGTCGGCTGATTGAACGAATCGCGATTGAACGGATGCTGGATTGGACGGGACCGCAGTCGCCGCGGATTTTGCGGTTCAGGATGACATAGTACGTGCCGCGCGGCCGCGAAGAACTGGAGTCTGGTCTGACCTCCTGGGCAGTCAATGCTTGTCCGTAGAGCATGATCTGAGCGGTCACGGCTCCGTCGACATGCATTTCGTCGTACGTCTGACCTTCATGCTCGACCCGGATGTAGGTCGGCGGGAAGATTACGGGCGAAGCCGCCGAGGCGACGATGATCTGTCGGAATAGCCGCAGCGCTTCGGACGAACCGCTGGAGGCGATCGCGCCCATGTCCCAGATCACAGGACGACTGGCGTCGAGGTTGGTCGTCGCAATGAACAGCCTGCGTCCCTTGGCGTGCTCGGCGGCGATCGCGACCAAAACGTCCCGGTTGTAGTACCGCTCGATGAAACGGGCGAGCGGTGCGTTGTCGGTCAATGACTCCAGCGGCAGCCAGCGCATCCGATAGATGTTCTCTTGAGTCGCACTCTTCGCCATTTCCTGGAGCCGATCATCGTAGTCGCTCCCCAAGAACGCGAATGGCGCGATGACGGCGCCGATGCTTACGCCGGACACCACGCGGAACACCGGCCGAGTTCCATGCTCCGTCCAGCCGCACAACACGCCGGCGGCATAGGCTCCCTGGAGCCCGCCACTGCTGATGGAGAGGATGTCCATCGGCTCGTGGTCTCCATACGCGCGCTGGGTTTGTGCAAACGATTCTCGCAGGCTGCGCTGCAGCATCTCGCTACGCCGATCGCCCCACGTGCGGATGTCGCGAGGCATGTGTGGGACGCACACCGAGTCAATCAGCGACTCGGGCACTGGGCGGCGCGTGAAGGTCGAGCAGCCGCTCACGACCACGAGCAGAGACAGCAGGATGGAGAGCTCGCGTCGTTTCATTGTCCGCCTTGCGACCTGGGTGATCACGGTCCAACTCCCTGGCTTGTACGCGCGAGATGCTGCTCCTCGAATTCGCGCCGCGTCGTCTCCGACACGAAGTAGTAAGTCCGGCCGTCGCGTTCGAGCGTAGCGCCCGCTGCGAGCTTCGGAAACGTCGTCCCCGACACGGGGTCCGTCACCATCTGATCCCTCAGGTAGTACGGGTTCTCGTGCAGCGCCGCGTAGGTCTGGACGAATGACAGGATGCGATCGTCGGCCCACTGGACGGCGGCTTCGTAGTCGATCGCGTCGAGTGGCATTTCCAGCGTCGAGTGCGAGTCAAACTGCATCAAAATCGGGATGATCTCCAGGTCATAGTTCAGGATCAGCTTGCGAATGTCGTGATCCGTCGTGCCCTGGAAGCGCATTCGAATCCGGGCCACTTCCGAGTGAAACTCGAACAAGAACGCACGCGTCGACTGGGTCAGCGTCGGTGTCGCCGTGATCTTGTCGCCGAATTTCTCAATCAGAAGGTCCAAGCGCGGCTTGAAGATGTCGCGCAGCGTATCGAACTCCATGCCAAGCTGTGCAAACCGCTGTTTCCACTCTTCGTGCTTGTGCGTTTCCACCTCCTGGAAGTGCCTGCGTTTTGCTTCCATCGACGCGAAGGCGCCGTCGATGCTCGCTGCCAGTTCCTGTGTGCTTTTCATGGCTAGACTCCTGTGTCCTGACCATTATCCAACTGCTGCCTGTAACTGAGCCGGCTCAACGGATCGCTGCGGCGTCCGAACGAGCCCGCGGATGACGTAGTAGAAGACCGGCGTCAGATAGATGCCGAAAAGCGTGACGCCGATCATGCCGGCGAAGACGGCCATCCCGAGCGTCTGCCGCATTTCGGCACCGGCCCCGTGCGCGATCACTAGCGGGAAAACGCCGAGAATGAACGCGAAGCTCGTCATGAGGATCGGCCGCAGCCGCACGCGGGCGGCCTCGACGGACGCGTCGAACCGGCTGGCGCCCTGGACCTGGCGGTCGCGGGCGAACTCGACGATCAGGATCGCGTTCTTGGCCGCCAAGCCGACGAGCACGACAAAGCCGACCTGCACGAAAATGTTGACGTCCATTCCGGCGAGGAACAGACCTGCCAGCGCGCTGAGCAGGCACATGGGCACGACGAGGATCACCGCCCACGGCAGCGACCAGCTTTCGTACAGGCCCGCCAGCACGAAGAAGACGAGCACCACACCCAGCGCGAATGCGCTGAATGGGTTCTTCAGCAGGTCGCGGAACTGCTCAAGCTTGCTGGCCTCCTTCTGGAGATAGCTCACTTCGGTCCACTCGGTTGCCATGTTGCGCGGCAGGTCACGTGCAAGTCGTTCCATCGCCCCCAGCGCGTCGCCCATGCTGGTTCCTGGTAGCGGGGTTCCCGTGACCGCGGCGGCCGGGAACATGTTGTAGCGCGTGACCTGAACCGGCCCGGTGGAATCGCGCACCTCGGCCAGCGCGCCCAGCGGCACCATATCGCCGTCGGCATTGCGGACCTTGAACTGCCGGAGGGTCTGCGCATCGGTGCGGAACGGCGCGTCCGCCTGAACGTTGACCTGCCAGGTGCGGCCGAAGCGATTGAAGTCGTTGACGTAGTAGCTGCCCAAGTACGCCTGCAGCGCGTCGAAAACGTCAGTGAGCGGCACGCCCATCGACTTGACCTTCTCGCGGTCGATGTCCACGTAGAGCTGCGGCGTGCCGGCGCGGAAGCTGTTGAAGAGCCCGACGAGGCCGGGCTGCTGGTTGCCTCTGGCGGCCAACTCGTCGGCGCGCGTCTGTAGCGCGTCGAACTCCACATCGCCGATGCCCTCCACCATCAGCTTGAAGCCAGCGGACTTCGCCAGGCCCGAGATGGGCGGCGCCCCGAAAACCAGCACCTGGGCCTCCGGCACCTCGCGCGCCAGGCGCTCGCGGATACGGGCCGCGACAGCCTCAGCGCCGAGCGCGTGGTCGAGGCGCTCGTCGAACGGCTTGAGGATGACGAATACGTTGCTGTAGTTGGAGCTGTTGGCATTGAGGACGTACGACATTCCCGGCAGCGCCAGCGTGTGCGCGACGCCCGGCGTCTCCAGCGCGATTCGTTCGACCGCATCGGTCGCTGCGAGCGTGCGCTCCAGAGAGGCCGCGTCGGGCAACACGATGTTTGTTACCAGGTAGCCCTTGTCCTGAATCGGGATGAAGCCGGCGGGGATGCGGCTGAATCCAAAGCCCGTCAGGCCGACCATCCCGACGTAGAGGAGAAGCACGACGGCGCTGAGGCGGAGGGACCAGCCGACCGTCGTGCCGTAAGCCTGCGTCGCCCGATCGAACAGCCAGTTGAACCCACGGAACAAGCGACCCAGCAACCAGTTCAAGGGGCGGATCAGCAGGAACCGGCCCAGTAGGCCACTGGCGACGGCACCCGGAAGGAAGAGGAGCGCGTGCGCGCCCAAGGATCGCACATTGGCACCCAGGCCACCGGGCGTCGTCTCGCCGCCGTGCTCGCTGGTCGGCAGGCCCAGCCAAGTACCCAGGATCGGTGTCAGCAGCCACACGGATGCCAGCCCGCCAAACAGGGCGAAGCTCCACCACGGCAGGGCCTCTTTGCCTTGATCGCCGTGGTGACCCGGCTTGCGGTTGCGGAAAAACAGCACCGCCAGTGCTGGCGTCATGGTCATCGCGTTGATCGCCGAGAGGATCATCGACACCGAGATGGTGACGGCGAACTGCCGGAAGAACTGCCCCACCAGCCCGCTGAGAAACGCGCTGGGGAGCAGTACCGAGCTGAGCACAAGCGTGATGGCCAGGATCGGCCCGCCGATCTCCTTCATCGCGTCAATCGTGGCCTCGCGGACGGGCTTGCCCAACTCCAGATGGCGCTCGATGTTCTCCAGCACGACGATCGCGTCGTCCACGACGATGCCGATCGCGAGCACCAGCCCGAACAGAGTCAGGTTGTTCAGCGTGAAGTCCATCACGCTCATTACGGCGAACGTACCGACCAGCGACACAATCACGCCGATCATGGGCAGGAGCACGGATTTCCAGTCCTGGAGAAACACCAACACGACCACCGTCACGAGGATGATGGCCTCGATGAGCGTGTGGAACACCTGGTTGACTGATTCGCGGACGAACGGCGTCGTGTCGTAAACGATGGCGTACTCGAGGCCGGCGGGGAAACGCGTTTCGAGTTCCCGCATCGTGGCCTTGATCCTGTCGGCAGTGTCCAGCGCATTCGAACCTGGTAGCAAGTAGATGGCCAAGCCCGACGACGGCCGACGGTCCAGCCGCGCGATGAGATCCTCGCTCCGCGCGCCCATTTCGATACGGCCGACGTCTCGCAGGTAAGTGATCTCTCCCTTGGAGTCTGTTCTGACGACGATGTCGGCAAACTGCTCCGGCTCAACCAGTCGGCCGAGCGTGCTGAGCGTGAGTTGAAAGTCCTGTCCCGCGGGCACGGGCGGCTGGCCGATCCGCCCCGCGGCCACCTGGACGTTCTGCTCGCGCAGCACACGGATCACGTCACCGACCGTCATTCCCCGCGCCTGAAGCTGGTCCGGGTCCAGCCAGATGCGCATGCTGTAGTCCTGCTGCCCCATGACGAATGCGTCGCCGACGCCCTCGAGGCGCGCGATCGCGTCCTTAAGCTGGATGGTGGCGTAGTTGCTCAGGTAGAGCTGGTCGTAATACGGCTGGCCGGTTTCCGGGTTGTCCTTGGAGTACAGGCTAATCGCCAGCAGAATGTCCGCCGCCTGCTTCTTGGTGGTCACGCCGATGTTCTTGACCACCTCGGGCAGCGACGGCTGGGCGATGGCGACGCGGTTCTGCACCAGAACCTGGGCCATGTTGATGTCGGTGCCGATCTCGAACGTCACGTCCAGCGTGTACGAGCCGTCGTTGTTGCTCTGCGACGACATGTACATCATCCGTTCGACGCCATTCACCTGCTGCTCGATCGGCGCCGCGACTGTGTCGGCCACCACCTGGGCGTTAGCCCCCGGGTAGTACGCGCTGACGCGGATCATCGGCGGTGTGACATTCGGGTACTCCGCGACGGGCAGCAGGCCCGCCGCGATGGACCCGAGCAGAGCGATCACGATCGAGACCACGCATGCCAGGACCGGACGGTTGATGAAGAAACGCGCTAGCATGTCTAATCCTCTCGGCCTTGCGTCTCGGGGTTGGATGCCACGCTCGTCGGAGGCGTGAACGTACTGGCGGTGCCGGCGGTGGATGTCGGCATCTCTACTAGCTGTGGTATGACCGGGAGGCCTGGGCGAACCTGCAATAGGCCGTTCACTATCACCTGCTCATCGGCCTGTAGTCCGTCGGTGATCTCACGCAAGCCGCCGTGAAGCCCGCCGAGACGCACCGGGCGAACCGCGACTTTGTTGTCGGCCCCCACCACGAAAACGATCTTCTGCCCCTGGTCGGTGCCCAGCGCGCGCTCGGAGAGGAGCAGGGCTTTGTGCGGTGCGGAGACCGGCACCCTGACACGTGCGAAAAAGCCTGGCGACAGGGAGCCGTCCGCGTTCGAAAAGATGCCCCTCACGCGCAGCGTGCCGGTCCTTGGATTAACCTGGTTATCCACGAAGTTGATCGTGCCGAGGTGGGGGAAACCATCCTCGGTCTCCAGGCCGAGCCAAACAGGAATGTCCGCTTTCTCGTTCGACTTGAGCTTGCCTTCGCGGATTAGGTTCTGGACGCGCTGCACGGTTCGGTCATCGACATCGAAGATGGCGTACATCGGGTCCACGGAGACAATCGTGGTTAGGAGTGTGCCGCTCCCGATGCCGCCCGTGACGAGGTTGCCGGTAGTCGCATGCTTGTAGCTGATCCGCCCCGAAATGGGCGCGACGACCCGGCACCACTCCAGGTTCAAGCGCGCGGATTCCGCCGCGGCTTTGGCGGCCGCCTGAGCTGCGCGTGTCTCCGCGAGGCTCGCAGCCGCCGTGTCGACTTCAGTGAGCGTGCGTGCGTCAGGAGGTACACGATTGATACGGTCGTACTCGATTTGCGCAAGGCTGACCTGCGCCGCCGCACGCGCCTCGTCGGCAATACGAGCCTCGAGTTCGGCTTGGAACGGCCGCAAGTCGATCTCCACGAGTACGTCCCCCTTCTGGATGAGGGTCCCCGCCTCGAACGGCACGGCCACAATCTGGCCGCTCACACGCGCCCGCACATCGGTGGAGTCCACGGCGGCGATTCGAGAAGTGAATTCCGCGTAGTCTGTGACATCGCGCTCTACCGGGTGGCTCACATTGACGACCGGCGGCGAGGACGACACCGGCGGTGGTGGTTCCTTACAGCCTGTCACTGCCAATGCGCTGCCGAGCAACAGCGCAATGGCGAACGGAAGTCCCCGCCCAAAGCAGCGCCCATGATTTCGTTTGGCCACTTTCGCAATCAGTCTGTTATTCGCGTTCAACATCGCACGACCTCACTTTCGCGTTGCGTGGTTGCTTCAGCAGGCTTCACAAGGGCGATCAGGCACGTTTCGTCATCGCCCGCGGGCCCACCTTCACGAAATGTGCGGACGGAGCTCATGACGCGGTTCAGCAGCTCCGCCGCCGAGTTCACCGGGGTCGGCAGAACCGCATCAAGCCGCGCGTCGCCAAAGAACGACTGCGCCGCATTTCTGCTTTCTGTGACCCCATCAGTGAATAGGACCAGCCGATCGCCAGGGCGCAGTTCCAGACTTCTCTGTTCATAAGCGCTCGCCCTGCCCAACCCGAGCGGCAGCCCGGAAACATCGTCGAGTCGGCGAACAGCGTTACCCCGGATCAGTCGCGGTGGAGGATGACCCGCCGAGGCATAGGTGAGCACCTGCGCCTCTGCGTCATACAGGCCTACGAAGGCGGTGACAAACTTGCCCGTGTCGGCCAGATACCGGGTCGCCAGTGGTCCATTGACCAATGCGAGCGCCGCACTTGGCTCTGCCAGGACCCGCTGGCGATCCACGGCATTTCCGAGGGCGTGGACTACAGCAAGTATCGCGGCAGCTCCGAGGCCGTGGCCGATTACGTCGGCGATGACGATCGCCCAGCGGCCGGACGCGACCGGCCGTACGTCATAGAAATCGCCGCCCACGCGGTCGGCGTCGGCGAAATGCACGGCCAGATCGAGGCCCGGAACATGGGGCAGATGCTGGGGCAGCATCGCACGCTGGATTGTCACCAGCGTGTCGCGGTAACTCGCAAGTTGCTGGCGGGCCTCGCGCAATTCGTCGTGCAGCGAGCGGAACCCGGATTTACGCCGACCCTGAGTGCCCCGGGTGGGCTCACTCTGATTGTGAATCCGCTTGTTCATGACATCGCTCCTGTGGCCACGGCCGCGGGCTTCGCTCGCACGCGCGCGCTGCCTCAATTCGGACGCGCTGCGGCGTTGCGGGCACGCAACTCAGTTTCCGCGTGCAGCCAGTCCAACTCCGCGTTGCCCGGGGCGTCACCTCGACTCAAGTAAATCTCGTAGGCGCGCTGGCGGATTTCGCTCTCGGTAGGGCCGCTCTCGCGCATTTCGACCGAATCGAGGCACTCCACCTCGCGCACCACTTGCTCACCGCCATTCTTGCGTACTCGATTGCCATGTCGCAGTGTCATTTCTGAGTCTCCTTCCACCTTGCTGAATCGTTACTCATCGCCGACAATCTCGGCCACGATGGCCTTGTTTAGGCAATCGTCGGCGATAAACACCGCCCCCTGGTCATGCATTTCCGCCAACCGAGCCTTGCCCGCGGCGTCGATGTACGTCACGCCCGAGAGGTCCACGCAGACGCTTGGCTGGCTGGCGCGGTTCAAGATGCCGCGCCAACATTCCTCCAGTTCGCGGACCCACGGGCCTTCCAATCTCCCCTCGAGTCGGAAGGTAAGAACCCGCGGGTTGTCGCTTGCCGTGATTCGCAACATCGATAGCACCTCGGCTGATGGCCGCCATTGCTACTACTGCTTGACGAGGCTCGCCTCGCCCTGTGATACCGAAACGTGGACGCTTCCGACGTTGAGATTCGCAGTGACTTCGCCGTCGGCCTTCGTGGGGTCTGTCGCTGAGTCCAACGTACCGAAGAGATTGAGGCCGTTGCCGCTGGACGTTGCGGAGATGTGAATCTGATCTCCATCGACGCTGACCGAACCCGGCGGGTAGTCGCAAGTGACCGTGGTCAGGTCGACGAAGGTGTACTTCACCCGCGAGAGGTCACCGCCAGAATCGAACGTGAGGTACAGATGCTCAAGCTGCGGACCGAACGAGACGCTCGGGACGAGTTCCCACGTGCCTTCCAGCACGGCCTCCGGCGGCGGTGCCAGCTCCGGGCAGCCGAAGATGCCAGCCAGCAGCACTGAGCTTGCGATCAGAACTGTCGAACGATTTCGCGTAGCTTTCATTTGGGATCTCCTTGCAGAACGTGACACCGATCACGATTCCCGGTGTTGAAGGCTCTCACGGCCGACGTTCGGCTCGTGGCTCTGCGAGAACAAGAGCATCGGCCGTGCCAGGGATGAAGTCGTTGTTCGTTTGTTCGCTAAGTTGGTCAAGCGTAGTGACTTGAGTCGCGCCGAACTGAGGAGCGCCGCGAGTCGCGCCAGCGGTCACGCGCCAACGTTTTGACGCCTGCGCCGGCAGGTTGGCGCGCTATTCGGGACGGGAGATTCCGAGCTTCTTCATCTTCCAATGCAGGGTTGAGCGCTTCATCCCCAGGCGGGCGGCGGCCCCTTTCGGTCCGCCCAGCACCCAGTTCGTTTCCCTCAGCACACGCACAATGTGCTCTCGCTCAGCGTCGCTGAGCGTGTCGGATGCGCCGACCGTCGATTCTGCGACCGGCTCAGTGGGCGCATGGAGGTCGGCCACGGGAACATGGAGCGTCGGGCCTTTCGAGAGAATCACCGCGCGCTCGATCACGTTCTGAAGTTCGCGGACGTTGCCTGGCCAGTGGTACCGAACTAGGGCATCCATCACCAAGGATGGGATGGTCTCAATCCTCCGGCCCATGCGGCGAGCGAAGCTCTGCGTGAAGTGGCGAACCAAGCGCGGGATGTCATCCTGCCGCTCACGTAACGGTGGCAGGGTAACCGGGAAGACGTTGATTCGGTAGAACAAGTCGTCGCGGAAGCGGCCTTCGACAATCATCTCTGCGAGATCGCGGTGGGTGGCGGTCACGAGGCGCACATTTACTCGAATCGCCTTCGTGCCGCCGAGGCGCTCGAACTCATGCTCCTGCAACACGCGCAGCAGCTTGGGCTGGAGCTCCAAAGGAATGTCGCCCACCTCATCCAGGAACAGCGTCCCCTGGTGCGCGAGCTCAAACCGGCCGATTCTCTGGCAGATGGCGCCCGTGAAGGCGCCCTTCTCGTGGCCAAACAGCTCGCTTTCCAACAAACCCGTTGGAATCGCCGCGCAATTCAACTTGACGAACGTGCGGTCCTTGCGAGGGCTCAGATCATGCACGGCGCGCGCGATGAGTTCCTTGCCGGTGCCGGTTTCCCCACGGATGAGCACCGTGGAGTCCGTGGGAGCGACCGTTTCCACCTGCTTGAGGATGCCGCGCAGCGCCGCATTCTCGCCGACGATGTCGCCGAAGTCGTTCTCGGTTCGAACCTCCTCCTCCAGATACGCCTTCTCCTCGGCAAGTTTCTCCGTCAGCGCCTCGATCTCCTGGAAAGCCAGCGCGTTCTCGACGGCAACGGCGACCTGGCTCGCCACGAGTTGCAGAAACGGCAAATCCGACCCGTCGTAGGCCCCCGTACGCCTGGACGTGAAGACCAGCGCCCCGAGCCTCCGCCGCGCCGTGGTCAGCGGCAGCCAGCAGTAGCTCTGAACACCGTAGCGTTCCACACGTCTTAGAAACTCCGGCCAGCGTTGCAACTCGGCCAAGTCCGACGTGAACAGCGGTTGTTGCGTCCGCCAAACCAATCCCGCGGGGTCGTCTTCTGGATGCAAGACGATCTCGAGCCCGCGTGCCGCCGGTTCATCGGTCTCCAACACGTGCAGGCGCATCGTGCCTGTCGCCGCGTCATGTAGCACCAACGACAGGGCGTCGTAGTGCGCGACCTGCACAAGTTGGCCGGCCAACGCGTGGAACAGCGCGGGCAAATCCCGGCACGAGGCGATCGATTCTGAAACCGCGAGCAATGCCCGGTAGCGGTTTTCGAGCGCCGTCAACTGTTCGTCCGAGTCGCCGTTCGACACTTCGCGCTCCTCTACACCGCTCGGCTCGGTGCTACCCAACAGCGTTACTTCCCGCAGGACTTACAAACAGCCTGATTTGCGCCATTTGGTCGCCTATTTTGGCCGATCGGGCCAGCCGTGGAAAGGAGCACCCCCGCGCCGGCGCATCCGGCGGCTGTGAATAAGCACGCCGCTGGATCAGTGATGCTACGGGTGATGGCGTATACGGCCAGCGCCGTCCAGAACGCTTGGCACGCGAAGCATCCCATGAAGTACGTGAACGCGCGCCACGCCAGCGACGACCGCGCGAGCCGCTGGAGCTCGAGGCGCCGCGATTCGATTTCGGAGTCCGTGAGCGGCTGTTTGGCCGCGTGCGGCGAGCGGCAGGCAACGTCCACGTCCCAAACCGCGCGGTTGTTGATCTCCCAGTTGAGGCGGTTCATGCGCTGCCGCCGCGGCGCGTCGCGCAGCGACAGGCGGTACTGCAGCTCGGCCGCGGGGAGCGAGCCGAAGAGCGCTTTGGCGATGGCGCAGACCGCCAGCGTCCAGACGAAGAAGGATGCCACGTGCGACCAATCGGTGATCTCAAAAATGCTCGTCATGTGAAGGCCTCCGTGCCTTGATGTTTCCTGTTTCGCAAGCGCCGGGCTGCCCAGCGCTATCGCCCACACTGCTCCAGCCGCTCGCGGAACAAATGCCTAATGATCCGCGCCTCTCTCGGCGCGTTGCTCGGGTCAACGGTAAATTCGCCGTTCTTCGGTAGCTTCCATCCGTCATCGAGCTTGGCGAACAAGTCCGCGATCGCCGGGTCGCGCTCGATCAGCCAGCGTCGCAGGTCGGCCTCGCTCGTACCATCCAGAAGCTCGGCAGCACGTGCCAGGACGAAATCGCAGGCCAGCAGACCCAGCTCGTCGTCTGGGCAGTACGCCGTAACGTGGACACGTTTCGGGCCGACGTTGATCGATACAACCGGCATCGCCTACTCCTTCGCGCCGCCCGTGAACACGAGCCGGCGCTCCCACATCCAGCGAATCTCCGTCTGCCCGGACGCCGATGCAAACTCGACCAGCGCCGCCAGCTCCTCGAAGCGCGTCGCGCCCGGGTCGCGGTTCTCGATGCCGATGTTGATGGAGCCGACGTTTGGCGCGGCCGCCATCTGGGTGAGTTGCTGCGCGAGTCGGCGGCAGCGGCCGTACACGTTCGCGTCGAGCATGACGTACGCCATGCGGTACAGCGGGATGGCAGCCACGACATACGCCAGCTGCTCGGCCGTCGGCAGCGAGCCAAAGAAAGCCGTCGCGACCGAATCGTTGCCGGGTTGCATCGCCGCCGTGACCATCAACGCGTCGAACGGCCCCTCGACGATGAATAGCGTGTCGCCGCCTGCCAGCACGCGATCTGGCTCGTAGATGGTCGTCTTGTGGCCGCCCTCGACCGGATGACTCAGCCAGCGCTTCCGCTCGTTCGCATCGATGGCGCGGGCGGTGTAGCCGAGATCCTTGCCGGCCTCGCGCACGGGGAAGACGACGCGGCGCTGGTCGTCGTCGAAGCGCAGGTCGAAAAGCGGGATCAGCGCATCCAGCCAGGCTGCGGGCACGCCGCGATTGAGCAGGTATTCGTAGCCGGGCGCGGCGATGCCGGTCGGCGCGAGCGAGGCGAGCTGGTTCAGATCACGCATTGGCCCGCTCCTGTCCACGTCTCGCAGGGACAATCATGCATCCACGTCGCCGGGTCTTTCGTCAGGTCGTAATCACGCAGGCGCGGGACGCCACGACCGGTGTGCGGCGGCAGGTCGCCGTTGCGGCCGGGGAAATTGCGGTACGGTTTGCTCGATCCGTCGAGGTTGAGGTCAACGGCGACCCATGCGGCCTCACCCTTGCAGGCCGGGAAGTTGCCGAGCGAGCAGTGGCAGATGTGACCCGTGCAGCAGGCCGATCCCGCCCACGCCGAGAAGCAGCCGCTCACTGCATCCACATACTGCGCGCACAGCGGCTCGCCGTTCGCACCGTGGTAGCCGTAACCAGGAATCTCCGGCGGCAGCGCCAGCGTGTCGCCGAAAGAGCAGTCCGAGCTGCAGCCCGGCATGCCGTCGCAACCCGAGTACCAGTTCGGCACGAGCCAGTAGATGCCGGTGACCTCATGGAACCACAGGCCGTCATCCTCGCCGAGCGGGTACAGCGTGCCGCAGCCGAACATGTCGCCCAGGCAGTTGCCCGAGAATTCGTTCCCCGGCGGCCCCGTCGCTTTGAAATACAGCCCGCCGCAGTTCCCGTCGTGACACCATTCGTGATCGCGGCGGTTCTTCTTGAACAGTCCGCCGTGGTTGGCGTCCCACCCGGCGTTGCACTGATCCGGCGTGCAGGCGAAGTAGCTCAGCCCCTCGACGCGACGCACGCAGTTGTAGCCGGCGTGCGGATCATCCTCGCACTGCTGCGTTTCCCAGTTGAACGAGCGGCGGCCCTGCTCGGTGCGGTGGTAGCCGCATCCGAACGCGCCCTCGCCGCCGAACTGACCCAGCGGGTCGTAGCCGTCGCAAACCGTGTCCTCCCAGTACTGCCGGTCGCACGGGCAGTCTGGATTGCTCTCGGGCGAGTACTGCGAATAACCGCTCTTGCGGGCCATCATGTGGCACTTGGCCGAGCCGCAGTTTTGCGTGCATTCCTCCCAGGTCGGCGTGCCCCACGGCTCGCAGGTGTCGGGATATTCGGTGTACGAGTTCTCGTAATCCGGCCACTCGGTCGGCCGATTTCGCTACGACCGTTCAACTAGAGGGAAACGCACTCTCCTCGAAAAAAAGTCTCGCGCGACCGGAGAGACTTTTTCGATTCCGTTTCGCTCGTCCGAACCGAACCCCTAAGGTTCGGCCCGCCCAAGCGAAACGAACCAAAAAGGTTCGGATCGGAGGAGAGAACCAGACGTCGAAACGAACCGATGCGCTCGAGCGCGGGGCATCAGACGTTCTCTTCACGTGATTTCCGTCATCCCCCGGGAATCGTCGAGCAATCGACCTCAACTCCGTTTTCAAAGCACTGACGCTCAACGATCACCCGCGTTGACTGGCCGGCCAAGAACGATCCAACACCCGACGACAGTGCCGAGAGTCCGCCAAACCCCATCCGCCGTGCGGCGGTACCACATGTCAGCGATGTGCAGCTCACTCAACGGTTCGCAGAACCGCGCGATCGCAAAAATCGCCGCCACGATCGGCCACGGCACGTCCTCAGCGCCGGACTTCATCCGCGCCGCCGTCAGCGGGTCCGCCTTCAGCGGCCGCCACAGTCCCAGCGCCGGTCACACGTCGTCGAAATCGCGGGTCCGCTCCAGCCGGATGCCCTTGCTCTTGACCAGTAGCGCCGGGTGTCTACCAACCATGTGCGTACCGCACCGCCGGCGCGCCTCGCGAATACTTCACCCTCGGTCGCCGATCGGCGTATGAGGCGGGCCGGCTGCAATGCAGCTTTCGATCACGCGCTGCGTCGATGGATCCGCAGCTTGGCGGGCCGCTTCACGCAGGCGATCGACCAACGCCGCGTCCAGGCGAAGCTTTTCCAAGACCTGGCGACACATCGTACAATGTTCGACGTGCCGCTGTATGCGCCGCGAGGCGGGGCGGCCCATGGCGAGGTCGTCCAGCTCCGACGGCTTGGGGCATTTGTTCAACATCATGGCGTCTCCGTGAAATCGGCTTCCAGCCCCGCCATCATGTTCCGAATGCGGACCAGCATTTCGTTCTTGATGACATACACGTGCTCGGGCTTGACGCCGAATCCGCGCGCCACCGACGCGGCCGA
This sequence comes from Phycisphaerae bacterium, assembly GCA_046350315.1. Lineage (GTDB taxonomy): Bacteria > Planctomycetota > Phycisphaerae > UBA1845 > Fen-1342 > CAZHTF01. The sequence goes on along the minus strand of JAXMAP010000002.1, from coordinate 4,768,751 downwards.
CTCGCCGCCGAGCGCGAACGCCTCGAACACCTCCCACGTCCGCTGGCGCACGGCCCGCGACGACTTCAAATGGGCCAGGCAGTAGCGCAAACGGTCGATCGTCTCCATACGTTCCAGCATTTCTCCCGGCGTGTTCGCTTTCAGATCTCTGAGATCAGTCGAGGGAGTGCCGCCGCCTGATCGGAGCGCGCCATCACCGCCGGAGCGATGTCGCGCGGCCTGCCGTCGAATGTCGCGGACTGCACGGCGCGTAACCGTCGCGATGTAGCCGCGAAACGCCCCACGGCGGCCCTTGCGGACGAAGCCGCGCGTCATGCGGACGAAAAGGGAGCGCATGACGGCGGCGGCCACGTCCTGGGAGTCGTGCATTTCAAGCCCCCACTTGCGCGCGAGCCGGAAAGCCATCGGCGCGTAGATGCCGCAAAACTGCTCCCAGTCCGACTTCTCGCCGCGCCCGCACCGCAGCCGCAGCAGCAGCGATTTTGGCGTGGGGGCATCGTCAATGTCGGCGTGTTTGCGGGGCATGACAACGATCGTTTTCGCCAAAGTTTCCAGCGCAACCTAGTGTACTGTCTCATTGATTGTGTGACTTATCGAGGGTTTCGTGTGCCCGGACGATCTTGGGCAGGATGTCCTTGAGGTCGGCGGTCCACACGAACGGTTTCGGGTCGTCGTTGTGCGTGTCGATGAACTGCTGGATCGCCGCTTCGAGCTGCTCGACGCTGCGGAAGCTGCCGCGGCGGATGCGCTTGGTGGTGATCTCGCGGAACCAGCGTTCGACCATGTTCAGCCACGAGCTGCTGGTGGGGATGAAGTGCATGTGGATGCGCGGATGCTTCGCCAGCCAGGCTTTCACCTTCGGATGCTTGTGCGTGCTGTAGTTGTCGGCGATCAGGTGCAGGTCGAGCTCTGCGGGCGTCTCGGCGTCGATCAGTTTCAGGAACTTCAGCCATTCCTGATGCCGATGCCGCTGCATGCACCGGCCGATCAGCTTTCCGCTGGCCATCTCAAGCGCGGCAAACAGCGTCGTCGTTCCGTTCCGTTTGTAGTCATGCGTCATCGTGCCGCAGCGGCCCTTCTTCAGCGGCAGACCCGGCTGGGTGCGGTCGAGGGCCTGGATCTGGCTCTTCTCGTCCACGCTGAGGACCAGCGCGTGCTCCGGCGGCCGCAGATACAACCCGACCACGTCGATCAGCTTCTCGACGAAGCGCTTGTCACGGCTGAGCTTGAACGTCCGCACGCGATGCGGCGCCAGCTCGTGCGCCCGCCAGACGCGATGCACCAGCGACTTGTCGATGCCCAGGTACTTGGCCAGCGAGCGTACGCTCCACTGCGTCGCATCCTTCGGCGGCGTGTGCAGCGTCGTTTCGACAATCCGGCGGGCCCAGTGCCGCCGCCGGGTCGCCCGCCGGCCGCGGCCGGGCCGCTCCTGCGCTATGCCCGCCAGTCGCTGCTCCGCGAAACGCTTCCGCCAGATCGCCACGGTGACGCGATGGACGCCGAGTTCCGCGGCGATCGCCAGATTCTCCCAGCCCTCGGCCGCCAGCAGAATCATCCGCGCCCGGGTCGCCAACTGGACCGCGGCCGTACGGCTACCCGCCCAGCCAGACAGCGCGCCCCGCTCCTCGCCGCTCAACGTGATCGCATCCGCTCGCCGCATGGCCGCCATCCTCCTTCATCCAGGAGGACACGCCAACCGATAATATGTTAGTGTAAATATGAGACACTACACTAGCGAGTGCGGCGAACAACTGTCCAGACGCGCGTTCTTCAACACTTAACTGGACTCGGCGCGGCTTCTCAACGGTGCGATCCGGGCCGCCTTTCATGGCGGGCGGCCGCTGGGCATCCGGCTGACCGGCGGTTCCAGACAACCTGAACGCGCAGCCGGCCCTGCTGCCGCTCACTGTCGTCAAGAGCGTGCGGCGGACAGTCAAAGCACTCGGCGACTGTGAGGGTACCGATCGAAAGCCACAACGCGGTAATAAGGTGTCCTAAGAGTCACCGACTCAATGCCCAGCCTCCTGTTTGTCGCCTTCCAGCGCACTCACGGCTTTCTCAAGTCTCGCCAGCCGTGCGGATAAGTCGGCGATTGTCGCATCTTTCTCGGCAAGTTGACGGTCCTTCTCGGCTCGCAAATCCCGCAGGGCTTCGACCATCAGCGCGGTTGTCCCTCGCTCCGTGACGTAGCGGTAACCTTCCTTGTCCTTGGAAACCCATTCGGGGAATACGTTTTCAACATCTTGCGCGAGGAAGCCGACGGACTGGCCTGGGGTGACGTTGCGGCTGCGAATTGCCTCGGACGTGTATTCAAAGGTCACCGCATGCAATGCGAGAACTCGATCTAGGGTACCCGGTGCGACATGCCTGATGTTCTTCTTCAGCCGTTGGTCGGAAAAGACCGACCACGACCCCGTCGAATTAGCCGCTGTTCCGTTGACGGCTAATGCAAAACTGCCCGGGTTGTTTGTGCCGATGCCGACACCGCCAGAAGCGCGGATCAGGAACTGATTTGGACCTGTGGATACGAAATCGGCGTCCGTGCTGTCGGCCCAGACAAAAGTGCCCTGGTCACCGTCGGGATCGCCGCCGCCAACCGTTGCAGCGTCTCTTACCTTTGCGCGTCGACCGGCTGCAAGACTGAAGTCGCCTCCCGCTTGGTTTTGTGTGCCGGCCAGGACGGTCGAAAATATGCCCGAAGCAACATTTCCTGTTCCACCGCCTATTGTTGCGCTCATGCCGATGGCGCTGTTTCCTTGCCCGCCGGCTATCGTGGCTCGAACACCACTGGCTGTGTTACTTATCCCGCCGGAGATGGTGCCGGTATCCCCGGCCGTGTTCCAATCGCCGCCGCCAATCGTGGCCGCCGGTCCGCTGGCGGTGTTGTTGAATCCTCCTGAAACCGTCGTGTCTGTATTCGTCGCCTGATTGTGCGCACCGCCGCTGACGGTTGAACGAACTCCGCTGGCCTGATTGGCTTGGCCGCCGCCGACCACGCCATAATCCGTTGAAACAACATTGGGAGAACCGCTAGAGCCTCCGCCGGCGATTGTGCCGCCCACGACGCCCGGAACCACTGAGTTTCCAGAGAATCCGCCAACAATGTTCGGACTCGTACCGTTGTTCTGCGTCCACAATCCTGGCAGCGCGAGCGCGTATGGCGATGCGGTCAGCAATTGTCGCGGCGAGAGGGTCGTGTAGGCACCCGTGCCGCAGTTCGAGGAGGTCGCATCAGCGCGGACGCTGATTTCCAGCCAGCGATCCTGGCCCATGAATTGAGCCCCGAAATCCAGCGTCGCTGTGAAAAGGCCCGCGGTTACCGCCACGTTGTCCATGCAGACGGTCATGCCTACTTGCGTTCCTGCCGTGCTTGCATCGAACAACACGAACCTAATATCGTACGTCCCGTTTGCCGGCGAGCCATTTTCCTTGAGTTGCCCTTGATAGGTGAAACTCGTACCCGTAGGCGTCGCAAATGCGATTGGCATGAAAAAGCCAAGCATGGCGAAAACGCAGGCTGCTTTGGACATTCGCATCATTAGTCCTCTCCTCTCTGGTAAATCATGGTGAACTCGAAATACGGTATAACGCTGTTGCGTTGGCAGTTCGATCCAATCCGCGGAACTAGGCGAGGTACCAGGCTGGAAAGACGAGCAGCGCGAAACCAACGGGAATATGGAACGACTTGCATCGGTGGAAGGTCGGCATGGGAGGCTCCAACTTGGGACAGGCGGCGGCTTCCAAATCAAATGCCCCCGCGCGTACGGGGGCGGAAACCATCACGTCACAAACGATGTAAGGTGGAACCCAGTGGACCTAAGGATGCGCGAGAAATATTTTGAGGAATTTGGACTGACGCAAGGTTATGGGACTGCCGGACAGGACGATTGCCAGTCGCTGCGGCGTGTTCGATCGTGCGTTTCGTGCTCTTGTAATCGCTACGGAGTGGCTGACTGAATCGCGGTGCGAGAGGATGCCGGCGAGGCGGTTCGCCAGGCGGAGAGTCGCCGCTCTAACGCGGTACGGCTCGCCTCTGCGGCAGGTTCAAGCCGATCAAGGGCGTGTTGCAGGGCGGTGATGGCGGCGGCGCGGTCGCCAGCCTTTTCCAACGCCGTGGAAAGGATTTCCCACGCCTCGGCACAGTCGCCCCCCGGCAGGCGTGTCGCGGCCTCGGCCTCTGCAACGGCGGCGTGGGGGTCGCACAGATCATCGAACGGCGCGCGGAGGATTGCGCGGGCGAGGTATTCGTGGGTTTTGGAGTCGGTCGGCAACCGCGCGGCGCGGCGGCGAAAGTAATCCAGCCAGGCGACGAAATCGGGCCGCGTTTCATTTGCCCGGTCGGCTTCGGACATCGTCTCGACGATCCCGAGGAAGACGGCGTTGACGCGCATCATGGAGACAAGCGAATCGGGGTCGGCGTCGCACATGGGCCGCCAGAATTCTCCACAGCGGCGGTAATGAGCCACGGCTTCGTCCACGCGGTGCGATCTGCGCGCCAGTAGCGCGCGGGCGTGCTCGGAATCGCCGACCAATTGGCTGTAGAGCAGACGTTGCGGCTCGGCCGCGTGCAGCCGATCAGCCTGCGCGGCAGCCCGCTCCACGGCGGCGGCGGCTTGATCGAAATGTCCGGCCTGCGACTCCAAATCGGACAAGAGATTGTGCGTGATGATGAACTGCTCGGCCGCCCGCGCATCGTCCGGCGTGGTTTCGAGAACCTGCTCCGCCAGTTCGGCTGCTCGCCGCCAATGTTCCAAGGCCGTCGCATGATCGCCGGCGCGATCGCATGACTCAAACATCTGCTGATGGCTCTGGCACAGATTGCGCAGCCTGGCCGGCTGATGCGGCTCCGCGCGCGAAAGCGACTCTGCCAGCGCATGGCGCTTTTGGCGGAAGCGATCGGCGGCAGCATGGTCCCCCAGATCGTCCGCGACGGCGCCGAGCCGCTCGTAGCTGTAGCAGAGATTATCCCGCCAGTGTGAATTTGCGGGATCGCGCTGGACGAGCAACTCGTCAATGGCCAGGGCTTTTTCATAATATTCGCGGGCTGCTTGGCGTCGGGTATTCCAGGCGTCGCCGGGCTGCCGGTTGTGCTGGACATCGCCATATCCGACGAGTGCGATCGAATAGGCCGCTTGCAGATCGTTGTCGTGCGGGTGGGCGGCAGCGAGGGACTCGTAGATATCGAGCGCGGCCTTTCGGTGGGCGAGCAGTTCTTTTGTGTTGCCAAGTCCGCCGGCGATATCGGCGAGCAACTTGTGCGATTGTCCGAGATCGGCAAGCATCTCGGGATCGTCGGTGCGCTCGCGGGTCATGTCGCTCAGCTCGGCGTAGGCCTTCTCAAGTATGGCCTTCCGCGCCCCCTCAACACCGGCGATGCCGACGAGTTTTTCGTTGGCTTCCGTCACGAGGACATGGGCCATCTGCTGGGCGTGGCGGAACTTGATGCGGGCCTGCTCGGCATATTGCGCCATTCGGTGGTACAGAACGTTTGAGACGATGCCGTAGCCGACACTGAACAGAATCGACGCGGCCAGGGCTGCCGACGAAGCGCGATGCAGTCGAGCGAATTTGGCCAGCGAATAGAGGGCTCCGTCACCGCGCGCGGTCACGGGACGGCCGTCGAGATAGCGTTCAAGATCATCCCGGAAATCCGCGACGGATTGATATCTCCGCTGCTTGTCCTTGGCGAGCGCCCTGAGCATGATGGCCTGCAGATCGCGGGCGATGTCCGTTGAAATGCTGCGCGGCGGCCGGGGTTCAGCACGCTGGATTTGCTCGAATGTGTGAGCAAGCGTGCCGGATACGTCGTAGGGAAACTCGTCCGTCAGCAGACGATACAAGATGACGCCAAGTGAGTAGACATCCGAGCGCGTGTCGACCTCGCTTGGCCGTCCGGCGATTTGTTCCGGCGACGCCCAGGCCGGCGAGCCGATGAATTGACCGGTTAACGTGAGATGGCTGGCGTGATGATCGCCCGGTCCCTTGGCCAGCCCGAAATCCAACAGGTGCGGTTCACCCGACTCATCCACGATGATGTTGGACGGCTTCAGATCGCGATGGATGACGCCAACCTGGTGAGCGGCTTCGACCGCCTGGCATACCTTGGTGAATACGCGGAGGATGGCACCGATCGGTTGAGGCCGACGCCGATGCCCCGATGCGGCATTCAGTACGCGGGCATCGAGCAGGTCGACGTGCTCCGTGAGCATGCGGCCGGAAACATACTCAGTCGCGTGCCAAAGCTCGCCGGTCGAAAGCGCGCCACGCTCAACGGTGCGCACGATGTTGGGATGCTGGAGCGCGTTCAGTAGGCTGAAATCAGCTTCGAACCTGGCTCGCGAATGGGGGTCGGCGAGCCTGTCACGATTGATAATTTTGACCGCCACCTTGCGATTCGATTCGACGTGCGTCGCGAGCCAAACCACGCCCTGACCGCCGCCGCCTAGCCGGCGATGGACGGCGTAACCTGCAATCTGAACAGGCTCGATTTCGGTCACCTGCTCGTCGGCTGAGACGGTTTTCGGGGGTGGCGCTATCAAGACATGCTCCACATTCGGAGGAACAGAGTGAGGCGAATATCATCTTACCGATTTTTCCCGCCCGCCCGTCAATTCTCGTTGGCAGCCACGTCGAACCGCCATCGAAGCAGAAATCCGCGGCGCCATCGGTCGCGCCTATCACGCCATCGGCGAGCTGACCGCGGCAGAACAACACCTCGCGCGAGCACTGGACCTGCAGCGCGAGCTCGCCAACGAGCCAGGTAGAACGCTTTCCTGCGCGATGACCTGGGCATTCTCCATATGGACCAGGGGCGTTATGTGGAGGCCGAGCCGCTGCTGCGCGAGGCAGTGGAAGCGAGTCGACGGCCCTGTACAGGGCCAGGTACTACGTACGCGACTCATCGCATGCAACGAAATTCCTAGCGCCCTCGAAGCGCGTCGCGCCCGGGTCGCGGTTCTCGATGCCGATGTTGATCGAGCCGACGTTCGGAATGGTTCGGTCGAAGCTAGCAACCCGTTCACCAACAACGGCCGTCTCACGGCAGTACGTCCGTGTATGATGTCGGCGCATGGAAGCACACATCGATTCAGTGTCGCCATCGGTTTCCGAGAGCGAACTTTCGAGCGAATCCGGCCGCGACGGGCATGGGCGGTTCGCGCCCGGGAACACGCACGGCTTTCTCGCCGGTCGCAGCGGCAATCCGGGCGGTCGGCCGCGCGGGGCGAGTTTCGCGGCGGCGTTGGCTCGGCACGCGGTGACGCCAGTTGGCGATCGCGAGGAGATGGTCAAGATCGCGCGAACCATCGGCCTCGACCCGGCCGAGGCGCGGAACATCGACGTCGTCGCGCGCTGTTCTATGTCGTCGTGTCGCGGGCGTTGCTGCGTGCGGCCAGCGGAAGCGGGCGGGCGGATGACCGGCTGGTCGGCATGCTGCAGGTGCTGCTCAAGGCGCTGGACCCGACCGAGGTTCGGCTCTCCGACCCGACGGCGGGCCGATTCCGATCGCGGCGGCGGTCGCCAGCGTGCAGGCGCGCTGGGGATGATGCCGATCGACGCTACGACGGCGATCGGACTTACCACGACGATCAGTGACCCGGCAACAACGCTGCTTGTTGATTCGTCGACGGAATAGATGTGGATTATTCACTGCAAAAGTGGATCGGGTATCCTGTCACGTACCCGCCGGGTGCAATCCGCCCCGCGGGACCGAAGCGGGGCGAGGTGGGTTACCCATCACTCCGGCTCGATCGCCCGAACGAGTCGTAGCATCCCAGCGGCGGCGGCGGGTACGCGCTCAGCGCGGCATCAACTTGCGAGGAGCTACGCGAGTACCCGCGCCGGCTGATCCGATCCCTACCCAGAACGAACATGGGCTTCGAGTTGCGGTGTCGCCGCCGACTATCGGTACCGCTTGCCATTTCACCCCAGACTCCGCTCACTGCCCGCTACCAAGGAACCGTTGGTAGCGGTAGTGCCGAGCAGCATTCGATCAGCATTCGGGGGACGGGGAAGCAATCCGCCAGCCGCTTACGGATTCCAGACCCGTCCGCGAATGGCCTCGATGACCGCCAGCGCGATGTGGTCCAGGTAGCGGGCGGTGGTGCAGATGCTGCGGTGTCCGAGCTGGGCGAGATGATGCCGATGTCGACGCCTTCGGCGCAGCTGGGCGGCGTGGGTGTGGCGCAGGCCGTGGGCGTGCACGCGTTTCTCGATCCCGGCGCGCGCGCCAGGCACTTCAGCAGCACGCGGACGTAGGCCTCGCAGAGTCGGCCGCCGGCACGGGTGCAGAACAGCGCGCTGCGTGCGGCATCGCCGATGGCGGGTCTCTCCGCTCAGCACGCTGCGGCGTTCGCCAGACTCGCAGGTGTTCGGGCGGCCGCGCAGTTCACGAAACCGCCGCGGAGTAGTAACCGGCCGCGCGCCGGGGTCGATGCCGACGGTGCGCGTAGCCGCATTTGCCGCGCAGCACGCGGATGACGCCGGCATCCAGGTCGATGTCTTTGGGGAACAGATCAAGCGCTTCGCGGATGCGCAGGCCGGTGCGGTAGAGCAGCGCGATGAGCGCGTGGTGGCGCAAGCCGGTCGGCGTCGTTGGTCTGCACGCCACGAGCAGGCGGCGAACCTCGTCGTCGGTGAGCACCTCCGGCGGCAAGCGGCGCGAGGCGCGGACGCGCTTATTCGGCGCAGCGCTGCCCGACCTGCGCATGCCTCGCGCGCCGCTCAACGCTTGGCGTGCGAGTGGCAATTTCGACGCGTGCATGCGCGCGCGCGCTCAACCCGGCGCGCGGGCGCGCGCGCGCCGTGCCCACATGTTGCGACCAGAACTTCCCCGTTCGCCCCGCGATCGATTCGCCGCTCGCTTGTTCATCGTGCGCTCCTGGCATCTTTCGAGCTACGCTTTTGTTGAAAAGCGCAGCCCAGCGCAGTGCTACCTCGCGCGGCCAAGCGGCTCAAGACAATCGCGAGACGTTCACGCCGCTTCGGCCAAGTGCGAATTTGGCGTGCGGGCCAGCGAGCCGCCGAGCAGTCCGTTGAAATACTCGCCTGTCCGAACCGCGACCGTCAGGGAGCGGGGAAGAATGCTCGTTCTCGGCTTCCAAATGGGCCGTTCGCAACCCCCGCTCCCTGACGGTCGCGGTTCGGACAGACTTTTGCGACGGACTGCTAGAACCGCCCGGCGTTTCAGATGCCGGCGGGGAGTTCGAGCTGGGAATCGATCGCTTCAGATGACCGCGCCGCGCGACCATGCGGTCGGCGGGTCGCACTCGAACTGCGGCACGAAGCTCACGCGCCCGGGCGAGCCGCGGAGGCGGCCCAATAGCCGATCGCAGCCCTGCAAGCGCCAAGCGCCAGGGCCATGAAGCGGTCGGCGTGGCCCCGCTGCCCGCGGCCGGCGGCGTAGCGGAGGTTGCCGGCGAGCGTGATCTGCCGTTCGACCGAATGCAGATCGGAGTGCAGCGTGCGGTCGGCCGGAATCCGCATCTCGCCGCGCTGGAAAGCGCGCTGCATCCGCGCGCACAGATCTTCCTTGACCGGCGCGCTGATGGTGACCGGCTGGATGCGCCAGCCCCAGCGCGTGCGCCCGCTCGGCCAGTTGCAGGCCCATGCCGGTGGCGTCCAGCAGGCAGCGACGTACGTTCGATAGCCCCATGACTGACCCCAGAATCCGCTCCTGCTCGTCGAACGGCGCGCGCAGCTCGATGAAGCCGCGACAGACGAACTCGGTCTGGGTCAACTCGATGAACGCCAGCACTCAGGTCGTGCAAACGGCCCACGTCGACGCCGACGTAGAGATCGCCGCAATCCGCCAGGGCCGGCAATGCGGCGTGGTAGGCCAGGCTCTCATCGGATCGGGCCAGCAGCAGTTCGTACGGCAGCAGCGCGTACTGCTCGTCTACGAACTCGCATTCGTAGGCCGAGCCGCCAGGCGGCCTCATCCACTACCGCGGCGCGCAGCGCGGCGATGTCGTGCGCGCGCCCGCCGGCCGTCGCGTCGTGGATGGTGATGCGGTGCCGCGACCAGCGCGGTCGTCGTTGTTCCACAGCGAGTAGAAGCGTCCGCTGCGCGGCCCGGGCGTCGAGACGACGCTGAGCCGGAACTCGCGGCGGGTCGAGATGGTGGGCACGATCGCCAGCCACAGCGCGTCGAAGTCGGAATCCAGGCCGCCTCGTCGATCACAACGTGCCCGGCGAAGCCCTGCACCGTGGCGGCCGAGGCCGGCAGCGAGATGACGCGTCCGCCGGTGGACAGCTCGATGATCTCGGCTGACTCGCGCACGATCCGCAGCGCGCCAGCGCCGGCCGACTTGACCAGCGGCGCCAGTTGGACCGCCTTGCGCAGCAGCTCGGCCGCCTGGCGCTGCGACGCCGAGACGATCACGGTCGTCTCGCCGTAGACCGCCGCGTGCAGCGCTTCGGCCGCCACGGCGGTGGACAGTCCTACCTGCCGCGGCTTTGCAGCACACGCGCAGCCGCGACGAATCATCCAGCCAGCGGCGCTGGTGCGTCCACCAGCGAAGGCCGGAAAGAGGCATCGATTCGACTGGCATGCGGCGCCTCCGCCTTCGGCGCCGGGCGCGCGCGCTGTGTCGATCGCCGGCGGTGCTTTGCGCGCTGTGTCGATCGCCGCCTTCGGCTCCGGCGTGTCGATCTGCTCCGGCTCATCCTCGGTGTCCGAGAATTCGCTTCCGAATGGACCCACCGCGCGCGTAATCCCAGCGCGCCGACACGTTGGCCAGCGCGGCGTCGAGCTCCAGCGGCGCGTTGAGCGTGATCTCGCTGCGGTCCCCGTCCAGCGAGCGCGCCCAGCACCTGCAGCATCCCGACCAATCTGTCGCCCGCGCGCCCTGGCCGCGCACGGTGCGAACCAGCAGCTGCATGATCGCGTCGTAGATCAGGCCGGCGATCACGTCGATGTTGGCGGTCTCGTTCGGGTCGGCCCCAGTTGCTCGGCCAGCCGCGTGACCGTGGCGCGGCTCTGCACCGACTTGAGGCCCACGCGGCGCGCGCGGCCAGCGAGCCGCTCTCGCGCGGCCGCCCGCTGGGGTTGCCGCTCTGGCCGGCCTTCCAGCGGTAGGACGCCAGCCACGGCGCGCTGTGCCGCGGCGGCGCGCGGCGGGTTGCCCCGGAACGGGATTCTCCTGCCTGTCGTCCATCGAAGTCTCGCTCGAACGCAATCGCGCGTTCCACGTCGCATTGTATCCGGACCGCCGCCCGACTAGATGCTCTATCTTCGCTACAATTCATCGAGAGCGGCGCTGCCGCGCGCGCGCGGAGAAGCTGGCCGAACCGGCGGTGCATTCCCTTCACGGCGGCCAGCGCGCCGTCCCACCCCGACGACTGGCTCAGTCTCGAGAACGACGAACCCCTACCGAGATCGGCTAGCGCGCCGGGTAGGCGATTTCCGCGTCCCGTGGCCGCGTGGCGCGTTGTGCGGCGCGACCCCGTCCCAACGAGCCACCCCGCCCGCCGAGAGCGGCTCTCGGGCCGGGTCCGCGTTCCAGACCTGCGAGGAATTCGAGATTCTCTCCGAATTCTCTGAATTCGAGTGGATTCCCGGGCCGGGTCATGGCTTCATGTCCCTGTACGCAGACGCGTACGCCAAGGAGAACGCGGATGACGACGACGACCAAAAACGCGAACGGGTGCCTGAAGCCCGGCACGCAGGTGGTTTCCAAGACCGACGGCGAACCCGGCCGGGTGGTCCGAGTCTGCACCTACCGCCGCAGCGGGATTCGGGCCTGGTCCTACGTGGTCGAGACCGCGTATGGGCAGGAGATTTGGGACGCCAGCGACCTGTTCGTACCGGGAAAGGACTGAACATGACGACGATCACACGAACAGGCGAACGACGCGACGACCAAGCGCGACATCGCGGAGGCGACCCGCGCGATCGACGCCATTGAACGCCGCCGCGGCGAGAAGCTGGACGCGGCGCTCGGACCCGCGCCCATCGCGACGGTGGCGGCGGGCCTGGCGGCCACGCGGATGGCCAAGTAGGCGACCGAACCCATGACGAGGAGACACGACATGACTGCGAATGACAAGGCGAACGGCGGGATCGACTCGAGCGACGTACTCGAGACGTTGGAGATCAAGAGGATGCAGCGCGCGCGCGGGCGGCGTGGGTGAGCGGGACCCTCGCCGGGCACCGCTTCGAGGCGCTGGTATTCCCCGAGCCGGCGACCAACCGCGAATGGGAAGTCGGCGGCGACAGCCGCATCTCGAAGCTGTGGGTCCAGCGAATCAGCGACAAGGCCACGGTCTACAACTGGGATCGCGGCGCGGACCTCGAACCGGCGACCGAGATGGCCGGCGTGATTGTGGACCTGCTCGCCGCCGGGCTGGCCGAGACGATTTACACAGACTAGCGCGAAGGAGACATCGCCGTGACGATCGAGTTCAACGCCATCGAGTTCGACAACATGAACGAGGCCTTCCAGCACTTCGACGCCAGCGGCTACGGCGACGACGTGATCCGGCTCGACAGGAAGTTCCACCTCACGACCAGCGGCGAATCGCAGCGTCTCGAAGCGGCCGGCGTCGAGTTTTCGTACCTGCACATTCACGACCTGCCCGACGGCGGCGAGCGCGTGATCTCGGTGCCGATCAACTGAGCCGCCGAAACGCGGGTTCGCGATGCCCTGCACGACGGACGCCGTAACGAGTCCATGACGCAGATGCCGCCGAACCCGCGTCGCCCGGGCGGGCCCCCGGGCCTGACGAGGCAACCCCGAAAGGAACCAACCATGTCCAAGAGCACCAAGAAGTCCCCCAAGGCTGCGAAGACCGCGAAGGCCACCAAGGCCGCTGGGGCCAAGCCCAAGAGCGAACGCGTGTCCGCCAAGGCCGAACGCGCTCCGGAAAGCGCCCAAGGCGGAGCGCAAGGCCGCGACCGACGCCAAGCCCAAGCGCGTCAACGCCCTCGACGCCGCGGCAGGTGCTGAAGACCGGCGGCAAGCCGATGCGGTCAACCGAGATGATCGCGGCGATGGCCGAGCAGGGCCTGTGGACCAGCCCCAACGGCAAAACGCCGCACGCGACGCTCTACGCCGCGATTCTGCGCGAGATCAGCGCCCAAGGGCGGCGAGGCCCGCTTCCGCAAGACCGATCGCGGGTTGTTCGAATACACCGGAGGTGCGGCGTGAGCACGCATCCCAATCCGCCCGCGGCAACCGCCGTTCCGCCGCAGGCATGGCAACGCCTGCTCGACGCGGCGGAATCGCTGCTCGAAGCGCGCCCAATCAGATGATCACCATCGCCGAATGGCGACGGCTGCGCGACGCGCTTGGCCGCCTGCGGGCGGACGATCGAATCCGAGGAATCCGACGCGCTCGACTGACCGCGACGTACATCACGACCAGCCGCCGACACCTCGGCCGACGACGCCGAGGTGTTGCTTCGGCGACCGACAACGGTCGATTCCCAACGCCAGCTCCGGGAAAATGATCGAGCGCGGTTGCTCCGTTGATCCACCGTATATACAATGGATATACGGCATGAGCGCCGTGGAGCCAAGCAGTCATGGTCAAGACGCTCACCAAGCACGGCAACAGCTACGCGGCGATCATCGATCGCCCATCCTCGAACTGCTGAAGATCACGCCCGAGACGCCGCTCGAGGTCAGCACCGACGGCAAGACGCTGACGATCGCGCTGGCCGACGCGAAGCGCCCGCGCGTAGTCGCGCGGCTGGACCGCACCAACCGCCGCCACGGTCAGGCCCTGCGGAAACTCGCGGAGTAACCGCGGCTCCATGACGCCGGAATTCCTCGGGCTCGCGGACGTGCTCTACATTCACAACGATCAGATCAAGCGGCACGGCGGCGACGCCACGCTCCGCGACGCCGGCCTGCTCGATTCAGCCGTCGCCATGCCGCGCGACGTTCGAAGGCCGGTTCCTGCATCGCGACTTGTTCGAGATGGCCGCCGCCTACCTGTTCCACATCGTGCAGAATCACCCGTTCGTGGACGGCAACAAGCGCACCGGGACGGCGGCGGCGCTGGTGTTCCTGGAGATGAACGGCATCACCATCGAAGCCGACGAGGACGCGCTGGTGGAGCTGGTTCTCAAGGTCGCCCAGGGCCGAGCGGACAAGCCGCGCATCGCCGAATTCTTTCGGGCAAACCACAAGTGACGCCGCGGCCTCACTACCCCAACTGCGACGCGCCGGTCAGAGTGTTGCTTCGTCGCTTCGCCGCTCCGCCTTCCGTCCCGTGAACTTCTCCAGCGCTGCACAATCACGTCGCAATACAACGGGTCGAGCTCCATCACGAACGCCCGCCGGCCGGTCTGCTCCGCCGCAATCAGCGTCGAGCCGCTCCCGCCGAACAGGTCCAGCACGTTCTCGCCGGATCGCGACGAGTACTGCATCGCCCGCGCGGCCAGTTCGACCGGCTTCTCGGTCAAGTGGATCATCGATTGCGGATTCACCTTCTTGATGCTCCACACGTCCGGCGTTGTCGGGCCCGAAGAACTCGTGCGCGCGCTCGCGCCCAACCATAGAAACACCACTCGTGGTTGCCCATGTAATCCTTGCGGGTCAGGACCGGATGCAGCTTGACCCAGATGATCGCCTGCGAGAAGTACAGCCCGCACGCTTTCAGCACCGGCGGGTAATTGGCGACGTTGGCATAGCCGCCCCAGATGTAGAACCCGCGACCTGGCAGCAGCACGCGGGCAATGTTGCCGAACCACGCGTACAGCAAACGATCGAATTCCTCGTCGCTGACGAAGTCGTTCGCCAGCGGCCGATCCTTGGGCGCGCTTGCTGTGCGTCGGAACGGCGACGCCGGGCCGCCGGGCGAGGTCGAATCCCTGGTGATGCGTCGCCGTCTTGGCCCGCAGCGCCCGAGAGCATGCGCGAATTGTGCCGCTCGCGATGCGGGCAGCTTCGCCAGTGAACGACGACAAACCCGCGGCGATGGCGTTGTTCGAGCGCGGCTCGACTTTGACGTTGTACGGCGGGTCGGTGTTCACCAAATGCACCGGCAAGATCGCGCCGGGCCTCGAGTCATCCACCAGCAACCGATCCACGTCCGCCGCCGACGCGCTGTCGCCGCAAAGCAAGCGATGCTCAATGCCATTGGCATTCCTCAAAATCCACAGATCGCCGGGCCGCGTAATGGCCTCGTCCGGCGGCTCGGGAACCTGATCTTCGATGATCTCGGTCGCCTGATCCTCCAGCGCCAGCAGCGACTCGGTCCGCTCGACCATCTCGTCGAGCTGTAGCCGCAGGTCGGCAAAGTAGTCCTCGCTCAAGTCAACGTCGCGCAGCAGCGTCTCAATCTTCGCCAGGTCGGCCAGCGCCATGCCGGCGATCGGATCGAGCGTCAGCAGAATCTTCTGCTCGGCTTCCTCGCTCCAACTCCCGATCAGCACCGGCACCAACTCGCTCGGCTCGACCACCTTCTGCCGCGCGTGGCCGTCGATCAGATGGCCGGTTCGCTCGTTGAACAGCAGCGCCCCGGCCCAGCCGACGTCGGCGTCGCCGATGAGTCGCTGCAGCGCCGCGACCTGCCCCGGCGGATGCCGCCGCCATTGCGCGGATTGGGCGACAATGACCCGGCCTCGACCCACTCCAGCCGTAACTTCGGCTTCGCGCCCGGCGGCGGGCAGATCGCTTGCATCGCACATGCTGCCAGTGCCGACTGTGTCGCTCGCGTTGCACATGCCGTCTGCGCCCACCCGCGCACCCGCCCTCTCGCCAGTGCCCATCTCGTCGCTCACCGTTCACCTCCATGCGTCCTTTGATCCATGTCGCGCGCCCGTGCCCCGCAATCGCTAAGTGTCTCCGTGCGCCCAATGCGCTATGTATTCTAGCAACACCACCATTCTCTCCAAGTCCTAGGGCACATGGTCGCCCAAGCAAAGTCGCCGACGCACTCGTGCGGCTGCCCGCGGGCTACGTCGGGTTCGATTCGCCCCCTCCGTCTCCGGCGGCGGCGACAACTCGGGTCCGCGGCTCAATTCCAGCAGCGGCGCGGATCGCATCGTCGAGCACGGCCTCAATCGCCGTTGCATCGTTCAGCCGCGCCAACCGCTCGGCCAGTTGTCGCGGCAATGCCTCCATCGCCGGACGCACCCGGTACGCGCAGCCGGCGAACGCCTGCTCCACGTCGGGCCGCGGCACGTACTCGCCGGCCAGGATCGCGCGCTCCAGTTCAAGCTTGCGCGCGCACGACCGCCAACTTCAGCTTCGCCGCCGCCAGCGGATTGCGTCGCAACGCGTCGAGCTTGGCGAACAGTCCGCCGATCTCTGCCCGGCAAGCACCGCGCGCGGCACTCACCTCGGCGTCGACACGGTTCTGAATCTCACAGCCAGTGCCGCAGATCCTCGTCCGTTGCGGTCAAGCAGCTCGGCTGTCGACCGGCGGCGCTGAGCGCGCGTCAATTTTGGCGGGCCTTTTCCTCGGACGTCTTAGCCACGTTGGTCACCGCGCGCGAATCGCCTTATGCGGGCGGCGGTCGTGATCTTACGAATCCGGCAGGACTTCTGATCGCCGTGATTCAGCTGATCGTGATGAATTCAAGCCGAGCCGCCCATTGACTGGGTTGTTACAGCTCCAGCAAACTACTCTGCGTGCCGTCGTCGCGGTCGCGCACGGACACGCGGCGACGGCATTCCGGCTGGGCGCTGCGCATGAGCGAATCGCGTTGGAACCTATCCGCCGCGGGAGCTTCCGCTCGATCCGGAATCCCGCCGATTGTGCTTCACAGCGCGTTCCATACAGTTGCGAACTACCTAGAAGCGATTCGGCGCGAGTGGATCGCGAGCGACGAGAAGCTGCTCAACCTCTACTTCGCCGCAGGCACCTCGTCCAGCGGCGTGGAGGAGATTGGACGGCACGAGATTCGTGCGATGGTGGCGGATCTCCGCCAGAAGCTCGTCGAGGACCTCGACTTTGTTCCGTGCATACTTCCGTACTGCGACCCAAGCCTGCGCGACAATTTGCAACGCGTTCTGCGGTTGCTTCATCTGGATTCGATGCAACGCGATAGTTACGGACACGAATCGATGCGCTGGCGCCAGACCTGGGCGGCGATGGAGCTCGACCCAGATCTCGATGAGCTGATCCCGAAACTCCGCGCCGCTGGCGATGCAGCACTGCTGGCACAGCCGGGTCCTTTGAGCGCGAACAACGCGGATATGGCTGACGCGCAAGGCACCGATGAAGCGAGGTCCAGCCCCGATTCCCGTGCCCGAAAGGCGGCTTGGCACAGGATTCGGCAGGCGCTTGAAGCGCTGGCGACAGACCCGAAGATCGCGCTGGTGGCCGTCGTAGCGGACGACGGCGGCGATCCAACCGCATTCATCCGTGAGCTCAGTGCTCGACGAGACTGCGTACACTGGCAAGGCACGCCGATTCGCGAACTCCGCACGAAGCCCGGTTCGCTCGAGGGTGATCCCGCGAAGCGCCGGCTTTTCGCATTCGGCGATCCGATTACTTGGGAGACCTTCGTCAGCCAGGCCATGCGCGCGGGCGTGATGACCTCGTCCGATCGCAGCGGTCTCGTGTCGAGCGTACAGGGCTGCGGCTTTGATCTGGACCGATGGGTGTGGACGCTGTTCGAGTTCGGCTGGCGTCGGCTCGATTCCACTCCGTTTCGGGCCGAGCGTTGGGTTCTGGACAACGACGGCCACGCGCTGTCGCTCGATCTTGCCCGACGTGTAGGCTCGTACGCCGGCTGGTACTACTCAGAAATCGGCGACGCTGTCTCGGCGTCGATCGACGTGCTGGACCTGCTACGGATACTGGAGCCAACTGGTCGCTCGCGGTCCGGCGACCCACTTCAAGACGCCGAGGCAGCGAACGCCGAAGGACCTTCCATCAGCATGGCCGCTTTGCGCGACATGACAGGCCTGGAAAACACCGCGCTAAACCGCTACGCCAAAAAGGCGAAAGTGCAGACGGCACGACGGGGGCAACGAAACTTCCGCTACACCAGGCGGGACGTTTGCGCCATCCTCAACGCAATTATTGCGAAGACTGGTGAAGACGACCTGCGCGCAAAGTGTAAGTCCGCTCTGGAAGATCTGCTCGAAATCACCAAGTAATCAGTTAATCCCCAACATATCGCCCCGAGGCGGAGTAGCCCTTCTTTCTGCGCGATTACGACGTATCTAAAGGGTTATGAGCACCGCAATCGACCCCGAAGTATTCCTATCGCTGCGCCGTACGGCGGCGCGGCTCGGCGTCCCGGCGTCGTGGTTGCGCGCGGAAGCCCTCGCTGGGCGCGTTCCGCATCTGCGCGCCGGAAGGCGACTGCTTTTCAACCCCACTGCGGTCGAAGGCATCCTTCTTGACCGCGCCGCAGGAGGGGCGAAAGGCATCGCCCACGCAGGCATGATCGAGGGGGCGCGCCGTGAATAGCGCCGAACGGTTTGCTCGGACCCTGGTGGAATGCGACAACGCGACGGATCGCGTCGGCGCGCTGGAGCTGCGGGTGGAGTTCGCCGAGGTGACGGCCGCGTCAGAGCAGTGGAAGCGGCGCGCCGACGCCCTAGCAGCTTGGCTCATGGCAGAGTGGAAGCGCGACCGCATGGAGGCGGCGTAATGATCGATGTCGATCGCCTGCGCGCCGTCATCCCGGCATGCCTGCTCGAGTTGGCGCAGTGGGTAGGCTGGAAGTACCTCACGCGGAACGGCAAGCCGACCAAAGTGCCGATCAACCCGCGGACCGGTCAGCCGGCCAGCTCGACCGACGCCAGCACGTGGGGCAGTTTCGAGCAGGCTATTGCCGCGTTTCAGAACGTCGCCACGGCGGAGGGCGTCGGGTTCGTGTTCGCGAAGGATGACTCGTTCTGCGGCATTGACCTGGATGGTGCGGTCATCGACGGCCAGGTTGTGCCCGAGGCGCGGGCGATCATCAACCGGTTCAACACCTACACGGAGATCTCACCCAGCGGGCGCGGCGTGAAGCTCTTCCTGCGCGGCCGCAAGCCGGCGGGAGCAGGTTGCCGCAAAGACCACGTGGATGGCTTCGATCACGTAGAAGTCTACGATACCAAGCGCTTCTTCACGATCACCGGCAGGCATATCACCGGAACACCTCTGGCGGTCGAGGTTCGACAGGAACAGCTCGACGAGTTCTGCATTCAGTTGTGGCCGCCCAAGGCGAAGACCAACGGCGCACCGCTCACGCAACCCAATGACGAGCCAGCGCGGTCCATGCCCGAGGTCGCGCCGCGCACCGACATGGCTGAGCGCGAGCGGCGCTGCCGGGCCTACATCGAGAAGTGTCCCGATGCGATCAGTGGGCAGGGTGGGCACAATGCCACGCTGCGCGCCGCATGCGAGTGCCACCGCTTCGGTCTGGACGAGGCCGCGGCCTGGCTCGTGATGCAGTGGTTCAACGACCACAAGACCGGCGGCGAGCGCTGGACCGACAAGGAGCTGGCGCACAAGCTCGACTCGGCCCGCGAGAAGGTCGAGCAGTCCGGCGAGGTCGGCGTGCGCCTGGTCGACCTGAGGCCGGATGCGTCCGAGATGGATAGTCGTGCGATTGCGGCGCTCATGACCGACATTGGCAACGCCGCCCGGCTGGTCCAGCGCTTCGGCCACAAGATTCGCTACTGCTACGGACCCGGGCAGTGGCTCATCTGGGACGGCCGGCGCTGGAAGCCCGACGACCGCGGCCTGATCGTCAAGCTCTGCAAACAGACGGCGCTTGGAATCCTCGACGAAGCGAAAGGGCTCAGCGGAGATGCCCAGAGGGAGCTCATCGAGTGGGCGATGGCCAGTCAAAAACGCGACCGTCTTACGGCGATGGCCGCGCTGGCGCAGCCGGAAGTGGCGGTCGGCCCCGACGATCTGGATGCCGATCCCTGGGCGTTCAACTGCCTCAACGGCACAATTGACCTGAGCACCGGCGATCTTCGTCCGCATCGTCAGGACGACCTGATCACCAAGCTGGCGGCGGTCGAGCACGACGCGACCGCGCCGTGCCCGCGCTTCGATCTGTTTCTCAAGCAGGTATTCGACAGCGATGAGGATCTGATCCGCTTCGTGCAGCGCTGGCATGGCCATTGCCTCACCGGCGACGTACGCGAGCAGTACCTTCCGATCTACCACGGCGAGGGCAACAACGGCAAGAGCGTGCTTCTCGACACCATCAGCGCAATCATGGGGGATTACGCGGGCGAGGCCCCGCCTGACCTTGTCACGGTGCGCAAGCATCCCGAGCACCCGACCGAGATCGCAGACCTGCTGGGTAAGCGCATGGTCGTCGCCAGCGAGACGGAACGCGATGCCGAGCTGCGGCTTCAGCTCATCAAACGGCTGACCGGTAACGCCCGGCTGAAAGCCCGCCGCATGCGCGAGGACTACTTCGAGTTCACGCGCACGCACAAGCTGATCCTGGTGACGAACAACAAGCCGACGCTGCGGGAAGACACCGAGGCCGTCTGGCGGCGGCTGCGCCTCGTGCCGTTCAACGTGATCATCCCGAAGCACGAGCGCGACCCGGACCTGCTGCGCAAGCTGCGCGGCGAGTGGCCCGGCATCCTGGCCTGGATGGTGCGCGGCTGCGTGGATTGGCTGCGCGAGGGACTCACCGAACCCGATGCCGTGCTTCTGGCCACGGAGATGTTCCGCGGCACGGCGAACAGCTTGGACGCGTTCCTGCGCGAGTGCTGCTGTCTTTCGCCGGGGCTGGTGTGTGCGACATCGGAACTGATCGATGCCTACAGCGAGTGGTGTGCGCGGAACCGCCGCACCCCGCTGCGCCGCAAGGCCTTGGCCGAAGCGCTACGGGCCAAGGCGTGCGTTCCGCAGAAGTTCGACGGGGCCTGGCACTGGGTCAACATCGATCTCGATCGGAGCTCGTCTGGACATATTGGACAAATCGGACATGAGTTTCCCATTGATCCGAGCTTATCCCCTCGCGAGCCGTTCAACGGGAAAGTGATGTCCAATTCGTCCAATATGGCCGCGGCGGACGGAGGCGCCCATGTCCCTCTTGGCTCATCTACTGGCGACGGCGAGGGTTAGAGCGATGCTGAGGGTTGCGCGCGGCTCGGACAACGTGGACGCACGCGGCGCGGAAGCGCATTGTCGCTCGCGATTCTGCGGGCGTCCGCGGTGGTCAGGCTGCTCGGATAGGTACTTGGAAAAACCGGCTTTCCGAAGATGCCCGTCGGAACGCGAACCAGCCGGCTCTGAGTTTGTTTCTTGTACATGATGTGTGATGGACGAAGAATGCGACATCTTTGGCATGCAGGTTAGCCACGTGCGGGCCGTTCTGGGCTTCGTGTGCCGCGAGGTCGCACGTTCGGGGCGGCCGGTGGGCATCCGGCGCTACCGCGCAATGGACGTGGCGATCGTGCCGTTAGCCGAATGGCAGCGGTTGGTGCGGCTGGAAGCAGAGCTCGCGATGGCCGAAGAGACACCCCAGCCGGGCGGCCAGGGTGCGTGAGGAAGGGCGAGATGTTGGCAATCGTGCTACCCGTTGAACGCGAACAGCCCGCGATCCGTCTTGCGGAACCGGGCGGCGCTCTTCTTCGCGGCGATCTCGCGGATCATTGCGGCGTAGATGGTCGCGTGCGGGGTCTTGCCGCCGCTCTTCCAGAGGCCGCGCTCGATCATCGTGTTCACCAACTCGCGTGCCCGCATCGGCTGGCCCGCGTCCGCCAGAACCTTGGCGGCGGCATCAAGCCCGCTGAGCGGCTTGTCGTTCGCCGGCGTCTTCGCCGCCTTGGCGGCCTTCGGGGTCTTGGCGACCTTAGTCGCCTTCTTCGTGCTCTTCTTGCTCATCGCTGTTCTCCAACATGCGTTTCCGCGTTCGCCCAGGCACGCGCCCGGGCGGCTCGCCATGCGAGCGGGGCAGTCAGTTACCTCGACGGGCGGGGGAAGCAAGCGGAAATCTCGACATTCCGGCGGGAAAAATATGGGCGGCCGGGCCTTGATGCCGGCGGCGGTTTGAGGGAAGGGTGGCGACCGTGAGCGGCAACGGAAACGGAAACATGCACGCCGTCGCGACGCGGACGCCTGCGGTCGCCTACCTGCGGCGCTCGACCGATCGCCAGGAGCAGAGTCTCGGCGATCAGCGCCGCGAGATCACGCGTTGGGCGGGCGAGCACGGGTACGACGTCATCCGCGAGTACGTGGATGACGCGATCAGCGGAACGTCGGCGGACAAGCGCCCCGGGTTCCAGCAGATGATTGCCGATGCACAGCGCCGCGAGTTCCGCGCCGTCATCGTCTGGAACAGCGACCGTTTCTCGCGCGGCGATGTGACCGAAACCGAGCATTTCCGCTACATGCTGCGGAAGGCCGGCGTCACCGTGCATAGCGTCACGGAGGACTACCTGGCCCGCGACGGCATCGACGGCGACGTCCTGCGAACCGTCAAGCAGTTCCAGAACCGCCAGTTCTCGATCGGCCTGTCGCAGACGACGCTGCGCGGGCAGATCACGTCCGTACTCGCCGCGTCCGACCCAGGCCGCCCAACGCCGTTCGGGTACGACCGCGAGATCATCGCGCCCGACGGGTCCGTCATCTACCGTGTCCGCTTCACCACCGGCGGCGAACGACAGGTATTCGACCGCAACGGAAATCTCCAAGCCACGTACTCGAAGGGCCAGGCGCTCGCGAAGCCGGGCAAAGAATGCCGTGCCCGGCTCGTTCTGAGCGCTGCGGACCGCGTTGCGGTGGTGCGCGACATCTTCCGCATGTGCATCGAAGGCGCCGGCTTCAAGGGCATCGCCGACGAGCTCAATCGTCGCGGCGTGATCAGCCCGCGCGGGCAACTCTGGTGCTTCACGAGCATCAAGTCGCTGCTCGAAAACCCGGCCTATCGCGGCGACATCGTGTGGAACCGCCGGACCGAATCGAAGTTCTACGCCTGCCGTGAGCGCCGCGTGGATAAGATGAAGCCGATGGCGCAATCCGGCCGCGTCGAGAACATGCCGAAAGACGACTGGATCGTCATCGAAAACGCCGTTCCCGCGATCGTGGATCGCGAGACGTGGGACCGCGCGCAGGTGATGGTCCGCCAGCGCGCTGAGGCCAAGGGCGGGCATGGCAAGCAGACGAGTCGCTGGCTGCTCTCGGGCGTGCTGCGATGCGGCGAGTGCGGGCATGCGTACTGGGGCGAGCGGAAAGCGAAGGGCCACATCCCCGGCCGCCGCCCGGTCGTTTCGCACTACTACACCTGCGCCGGCCGCCGGCAGTACGGGAAGGACATCTGCCGCACGCCGTCGCATGTGAAAGCGACCGACCTCGAAGCGTGGGCGTTGCGGAAACTCCAGCAACTCGTGTTCGCCGACCGCACCGGCGTTGATGACGCCGTCGAACGTTTCGTCGAGCTGGCCAGGGCGCAGACAGACGCCGGACCGGACACGAACGTGATCGAGCGCGAGCTCGCCCAGGTGGACGCGACCGTCACCGCGATCATGGCCAACATCGACCCGGCCAACCTACCGCTGCTAAACGAGCGCCTCACGCAACTCCGGCGGCGGAAAGAACATCTCCAAGCCGACCTGCGGGCGGCGAAGGCGGCGTCGCGCGACCTCGATGAGAAAGGCCTGCGGCGGTGGGCGCAGGAACGGATCGGCGGCCTCGCCGACGCGATGACCGGCCGGCGCAACGAGCACGTCCGGCGCGTCCTCGGGACATACATCGACGAAATCGTGATCAACCCGACCACCAAAACGGGCGTCATGCGCGTCAACGCGGGCTTGGCGGCGCTGGTGGCGGCGGGGCGGATCGGCGTAGACGACCGCGCCCTTCGGCCCGTACGGGCCAACGGGCGGCCTCAGGGCGCGAACGGGCGGCAACGGGGCGGGAACTTGAGGCCCAGAAACGCGAACGACCGGCCCGAAGGCCGGTCGTGGGCATCTGGTATAGCGGGGGCTCGCTATGGCGGCCGCCCGCATAGCCCTGGCGCTCAGCGGGCGCTGGTGCTGCACTCCATTCGGGCGCTGTTCTGGGGGTATTTCGGGCGGGCAGCGTGAGGGAGGGGAGGCAGGAAGGGGCAAGGCCGACAGAGTACGGACGCTCATCCCGCGTCACGGTGGAGCCGTCTATCTGCTTGCCGTGAAAGGAAAACCTGCTCGTGGGGGGTAGAGGGTGAGGCTTGGAGCGGGAGAGGGGCCGCGTCTCCCGCTCCATCAACCCGGTCAAGGGAGCGTACTTGCCGTGCGGCGAATAGGGCTTTTATTCACCGCACGTCATGCGGCAAATGACTTGCCCTTGCGGCGAATGAGTGGTACAATCACCGCACGAAATGCGGAGAAACATGGCGTACATCCACGAGAAAGCCGGCTGGCCGGAGTTCACCTGGGACGGCGAATCGCTCGCCGGCGCCTTGGCTGCCCTGCGTCACAAGCAGGGTCGCCTGTTGGGGAAAATGGAGGCTCTGGGATTCGAAGTGCGGGCCGAAGCAAGCCTTGCCGTCCTGACCAGCGACGTGGTCAAATCCTCGGCGATTGAGGGCGAAAAGCTGAACCCGGACGAAGTCCGCTCCTCGATCGCACGGCGGCTGGGACTCGATGTGGCGGGGCTGCCGAAGGCGGGCCGGGATGTCGAGGGCGTCGTCGAAATGATGCTCGACGGCACGCGGAACTTCGAGAAGGCGCTCACGAAGAAGCGTCTATTTGACTGGCACGCTTCGCTCTTCCCCACCGGTCGCTCGGGCATGAACCGGATCACGGTCGGGGCATGGCGGAAGAAGGAAGCCGGAGCAATGCAGGTCGTCTCCGGCCCGATGGGACGCGAGAAGGTGCATTTCGAGGCGCCGGAGGCGGAGCGTCTCGAAGCAGAAATGTCCCGCTTCATCAAGTGGTTCAATGCGCCGCCCGCGATGGACCCGGTCCTGAAGGCGGGCATCGCCCACTTCTGGTTCGTGACGATTCACCCGTTCGAGGACGGCAACGGGCGTATCGCCCGCGCCATTGCGGACATGGCGCTCGCTCGCGCCGACGGCACGAAGGACCGCTTTTACAGCATGTCGTCGCAGATTGAGGCGGAGCGGAAGGACTACTACCTGCGGCTGGAGGCGGCGCAGCGGGGCGACGTGGATATTTCGCTCTGGCTGGCGTGGTTCCTCGGCTGCCTGGATCGCGCCATCGACGGCGCGGATGGCACGCTCGGCGCGGTCCTCAACAAGGCCCGTCTGTGGCAGCGGATCAACCGTCGGCCGGTCAACGACCGGCAGCGTCTGGTCATCAACCGGATGCTGAACGGATTCAAAGGGGTCCTCTCGACCTCGAAGTACGCGAAGCTGGCCAAGTGTTCGGCCGACACAGCCCTGCGGGATATCCGCGAACTGCTGGATCGTGGCATCCTGGTGCAGAATCCCGGCGGCGGGCGCAGCACGAGCTACAGGCTTGGGGTGCCGGACAACGTCAAAGACTGAGAGAACCACGGGCCGGGTCGTAGAATGGACTGGAGGCATGTATGGACGAACGCACGGCGGAACAGCTTGCGGTAATCGTCGGGGGCGAAGCGTGGCAGAGCGGCGGAGGCATCTATCTGGTCACGGTGAACCGTGAGGACGGGTCCCTCGTGGTGTTTTCCGGCGACGCGATCTGCGAGTACGAAAACGATGAAGCATTCGACGCCGGACGCGCCTCGAAGATGATCCTCCTGACCGTTCCGGAGACGGACGACCTTTACGTCATCGTGGATCTCAAGGGGAACGTGTTCTATCAGGACAACGCGATGGAGCGCGGCTGGCGGTACGAAGAGGATGCGTTGCACGAAGCCCGCGCGTTGGAGTCACGGGGAGAAGGCAGGTTCTCGGTGGTAAAGCAGAGCGAATTGCCGGCGTGACTCATCGGGACGATGCGAGAACCCGGGCCGGAGGGTCAGTCGGGGCTGTGGCGGCAAGCCACCGGTCGCAAACGGCTAGGTCAAGCTGGTAGTCCATGCCGACGATTCCGGCAGGCAGCCCGGTCGGCTGAAACGTGCGGCGTGTGAGTCGCGGGAAACTGGCATCAACCCGGTAAAGACGTTCGGCAAGAATCCGGAGCGTCCGCGACGGTGCCTGCTGATCTACCGGCGAGTACCCTCGCACGGCCAGCTTGTCATTGAAGTCGCTCAATGCCTGAAAGTCTGCCTGTAAATCCGCTGTCAACGACGCGACAAGGCCGTGAAGCGTGTTGGCTGCAAGAGCATCATCGCATACCTGAAGGCTGAACAGGTAGAGCTGTCCCTGCTCCGGATAGGCAAGCTGCTCAAGGCTCGCGATCCGATGGACCGGCGCTCCGGCCGACTGGGTGGTGGCTGTCTTGACCTCGACCGATGCAGAAGGCCACTGGAAATCGTGGCGGGCAGAGTCCGTTGCCTGCCAGCGCTTCATCGTCGTGGCGCTCACGGTGCCAAGCCAGCGGCGGAGGAACCAGAGTTCCCCGAAGAGTCCGAGCGCGTCCTCGCGCGACATGCCCGTTGTCTTCACGGCCCAGAAAGCCCGCCAACGCCCGAGCGCACTCAGGATGGAATCACGGAGCGGTCCAGGCGTCTGGCGGACGGATCGGATGAGGTCCTGCGCAATCGCGGAAAATGTCGGATGCTGCGCCGGATCCGTACAGATCAGGTCCACGTAGAGCGCCTCGGGATTGGTCGCGACGGTGAACCGGGCGGTCGTGACCTCCAGGCTGCGCGTTTCGCGCTGCTGCACGGGAGCGGTTGCATCGGGAATCTGAATGAGAAGATGCCGGCGCCGCTGGCTGTCAACGGCGAGATAGACGGGCCGGTCTGCTGGAAGGCCGACTGCGCGTTTGCCGCTGATGCCGCCGGGAGTCGCTGGTGGAGCAGTTGTGTTCCAGGACGATTCAAGTTCTTCAAGCGTCACGCCGCACCTCCCTCGCCGCCGACGGAGCCGACCACGTATTCAATCGCCACGTCGCTGACGCTGTGCGGGAACACGAGCGCAATGCCGAGGACGGTCAGACCGTCCCTGGCAGGATCGTCAAAGAGCGGAACACGGCTCTGGGTTCCGGCGCGGGGCCGTGATTCGGGGCTGATGGGATAGAGAAGCAGGACGCCTTCGCGCGGATTGCGCTGACGGCGCAGCGCACGGGGAAAACTCCCTGCCTCGTCCACGCCGGCGCCTGCTGCCGCAAGCTGATCGGCTGTGAGTCCGACTTCTTCGTCGCCGGAACCCGGAGAATTGCCAAGCGTGGCAGGATTCACGAGCGTGCCGATGTCGTACGGCTTGTTGCGAAGCCGCGTGCGGCTGATGCGGTTCGCCGGCGAACCTCGTACAGAAAGCAACGGCTCAATGCCAAGCCGGTTATCGGTGGCCGCGAGTCCAGGAATGGCGATTACCCATTCAACCAGTTCATCCTGATCGATCTGCAACTGGAGGTACTGGCGGATCGCATTCATGTCGTGCGAGCCGCGAGGATCGAAACGGTAACGCGAAAGGAATGCATCGACGGTCTGCCACGGAACGCCTGACCAGACGGGACGGGTGCGTGTGCTGGTTGCATGGTTCGGGTCACCGATCTCAGCGAGCAGCTGCCTGCCGGCGTCCAGGTTAGCCTCAAGCCACGCGCGATCGGTCAGCCGGAAAGCGGTCGTCTGGAGCATGTACTCCGAGTAGTTCTGCCAGACCACGCGCGCGCTACCCATCTTGTTCTGGGCGGTAATCATCATGGCGGGGTGACTGCGGATGCGCGGGCCGAAGTCCATCGGCGTCAGATTCTCTCGCTCGTAGCGGGTAGATCTCGCGGCGCAGTTCCTCTTCAGCAAGTGCAAGGTCGCGGAACCACCCAGAGAGTTCTTCGGTGGTCCAGATACGCGTGAGGTCCACGTACTGTTCGCGGTATCCGAACCAGCGCCCCATCTGCATCAACGTGTCGAAATACTCGGTGCGGCGGACGTAGAAGCTGACAAGCAATCCCTCCAGCGTGAGCCCGCGCGACAAGCGGTTGCCGCCGACAACTACGGCCTTGAGATTCGGGTCTGCCTCGTAGTCCAGGATGTCCGTCGAATCGGAGTTTAGAACCAGTACGGGAACAGCATCCCGGAAGAAGCGATCTACCTGTTCCTCGATTGCCTCGAATGCCACGTCGCGGTTCACGTCCACGGAAGCGATGACGGGACGGAAGGCGGTGTTCCAGCGCTCAACCAGCTCCGGCGGGCCGCCTCCCTACGGCTACCGCGTCGTCGCCGGCGAAGATGGAAAGAAGCGACTGGCGATCCATCCGGAAGAGGCCGAAACCGTACGGCTCGTCTTTGAGACGTACCTCGCGGAGTCGGTGGGATTCCGGGAGATTGCCCACCGCCTGCGGGAACGCGGCATTCCGACACGTCTCGGCGGCCCGTGGTGCGGCGGCACTGTCCGCAGCATCATCGTCAACCGGATGCTGGTCGGCGAAGTCCGGTTCCTGCGTCGGTGCTTCAAGCTGAACCGGACAACGGGTAGGCGCGTTCCGAAGTACAACGAAGTGGACCGGCACACGGTCAAGCGTGACGAATCGCTGCGGCTGATTGACGATGCGACGTTCGAGCGGGCACAGGCGCAGCTTGCCTCGAACGCAGTGGACCTTCCTCGCGGCGTGGCCGAACTGCGGCCGTTCACGCGGCACCTGTTCTGCGCCGAATGCGGCAACGTCTACTACTCCCGGAAGAGCAAGAATCACAAAGGCGAGTACGTCTATTACGGCTGCGGCAGGCGGCAGAGCATCGGACCCGATGCCTGCGACAACCGTGGGACAGTGCGGGAGGACAAGCTCCTGGCCCGAATCCAGGCCGCCATGTCGGCCGTGTTCAATGACATGGACGGTGTGCTGGAGGAAGTGGCGGCGATGGCCGCGGAGGCTCTTGAATCGAACCGGACGGAGTCGTCCCGGCTCAAGGCCGAAATCGCCGAAGCGGACAAGATGCTCACCGGGCTGACCCGTGTCCTGGTCGATCCCGAAATCGAGCCGCTCGCCAAGCGATCGATCTCGCGGCAGATTGCCGAATGTGAGGGCAAGCGGGAGGGCCTCCGGGAAGCCCTGGAGAGCGTCGCCGTGCAGGCGGTGGACGACATGGACGATCTGATGGCCGATTGCCGGCAGGCGTTCCTGGAGGCCAAGGCGAACTTCGCCGGGCTGATGACGCCGGCTCAGGTCAACCGGTTCGTGGCGGAGGTCGTGGGACCAATGGTCGTTTCCCCGGACGGCAGCATCCGGCAAAACGACAACGCCCACAGAGACGATTCTCTGTGGGCGGCGCCAATAGCGGGGGCAGGACTCGAACCTGCGACCTCCGGGTTATGAGCCCGACGAGCTACCAACTGCTCTACCCCGCAGTAGATTCATGCAGTCTAGTCGATCGCCCGCGGCGGTCAAGCTCGCCGACGGCGCCACAGCGCCGAGCCCGGCCCCGAGCCCCGAGCAGGCCGAACCAAGCCGCACCGCGACGTCGTTGGGGTGGGACGTTTGCGGCGGGCGGCGGGCTGACGCAGGCTATGGGCTGCCGCCGAGCTCCCGCCTGGGGCGCCGAAGGCTGCGCGCCGGGGTTGTGCGTGGGCTGCCACCGCCGGATGTGTCGCGGGTGCGCGACCGGGGAAGCGCGCGAGCTGCGGGCTATCGCGGCAAGATCCACGACGCGTCCGGGCGGCGCGGGTCGTCCGGTGCGATGAATACCCAGTCAGTGCGATCGCTCGCGCTGGCAGGCGAATCCGAGAGCGGTGCGCGCGACGCAGCTTGGCCACCCGGACCCGGGTGACTCAATTGAGGTTGGCCGTTTACAAGCGAGTACGAGAGCGGCGCGGAAAAGTAGGTCAGGCGTGAAGGTTGCGGCAGCGCGTTCGGCAGAACTTCATCGAGCGACGCGGGCCAGACACTCATGCGCACGCGATGCCGCGCCAGCGCCAGCGTGATGATCGCCGCGTCGCGTTCGGCCAGGGCGCGCTGATAGGCCAGGTAGATGCGCGGAAATGAACCGCTGTTGTCCGAACCGTCATCCCCGATGATCCATCGCAGCAACGGGTCGCGCGCCAGCGCGTTGGCGAACCTCGGCTCGGCGGAGGACTTCACGCTCCCGCCGACCGAGCGACCCAGCCCGCGGACCGCGTCTTCGTATTCCGACAATCCGCGCAACACCGCCTCATAGTTCGAATTCGTCAGTTCGCTCGCGTTTGCCGCCGCGCCTTGCAGATATGCGCGAAGCCGCTCGGGCGCTAGCCGCGGCGTCCCGCCGGCGTCCGGCACGAACACGTCCGCGATGATCTGTCGCAGCGTGAGGCCCTCGAAGATCAGCGCCATTTCCGGTCCCGGCGCCGGCGGATCGAAATCCAGCAGATGAGCGTACTCGTCCGGGATCGGCCCGCGTTCGGCGGCGTCTACCACCATCACGCGATAGCAGGAGTAGATGCCGACGTGCCCGACATAGTCGCAAAGCGTCGAGAGCGTGGTTCCGCCGTAGCCGATGCTCAGCGCAACTCGCCGCGCGGCGCGCAGGCACTCGGTCGCGCCGGCGGCGTCGCCGCGCGCGTGGCGCACCAGCGCCGCGGCGCAGAGCATGCGCTGACAGCGCATCAGCGGCTGCACCTGCGGCAGAATCAGGCTTGCGAGCGTTGAAGTGTCTGCCTTCGGGTCAACGCTGGAGTAATCCGCTCCGCTGAGAAAACTGATCGAGCGCGACATTTCGACCAGGCGGTCAATCGGTTCGGCGTGGCGGCTGATCCACTCCGCGACTTGTTTTTTCTCGGCGAGCGACGCGCGGCCCGCAATCAGCGAGGAGACGCCTTCCACGATTGGCGCGGGATCAGGTGTGCTGGCGAAAAACTCCGGCAGCAGCGCGTCGAGTTGCGCCTGAACCGGGGACATCGCGTCGCCCGGGTAGTCCGCGCGCAGCGGCGCCGGCGCGAAGTGCGCCAAGTCCAACCCGCGACGAATGGTCGGCATGAGCTGACCAAGCTGGCGCGCCATGTACAACGCCTGCTCTCGCGCCGTACGCGCCACGTAGCGCGCGTTGGCCGCTTCGGCTTCGGCGAGCTGCCGTGCTTTCTGCTCGCCCGCATACGCGAGGTCAGCGCGCTCAGCTTGCTTCGTCGCGCGCCAGGCCTGACGCCCGGCTTCGATCAGGCCCCAGGTCGTGCCGGCGATTCCCGCCAGCAGGGCGACCAGCACCAGCCCCGCCGCGACCACGCCGACTCGATGCCGCGCGACGAACTTCCGCACGCGATACACCGCGCTCGGCGGGCCGGCCGAGACCGGCTCGTCTTCCAGGAATCGCTCCAGATCTCTGGCCAACGCGCCGGCCGAGTCGTATCGCCGGGCGCGCTCCTTCTCGAGCGCCTTCAGCACGATCCAGTCCAGATCGCCTTCGAGCTGCCTTCGCAATGGCGCGGGTTCGCTCGCGCGATTGATTGCGATCTCCGACAATGACGGCCGATCGGTCGGCGATGGTTGCGCGCTCGCCGTCGACAACGTTCGCAATCGCGCGCTGGGCCGCGGAGGCGTCTGCTCGCGTATTGCGCGACATAGCTGGTCAAAATCTAGTCGGCGCAGAGCGCCCCGCTCCAGCGGCAACGTGCCCGTCAGCAATTCGTACAGCAGAACGCCCAGCGAATAGATGTCGGTGCGCGTATCGATGTTCAGCGGCGAGAGCGCGGCCTGTTCGGGGCTCATGTACTCCGGCGTGCCGATTAGCTGGCCAACCTCGGTGTGCCCGGCGTCTAATCCCGAACGCGAATCGACGGCCTTCGCGACGCCGAAGTCGATCACCTTCGGCGTCGGCTTGCCGTCCGGCGCTGATACCAGGACATTCGACGGCTTCACATCGCGGTGGATGATGCCCTTCTGATGGGCATGTTGGATCGCCTGACAAACTTGGATCATCAGCCGCACGCGCTCGCGAATCGGCATTCGCACGCGATCGCAGAACGTCGTAATCGGGTCGCCGCTGACGTGCTGCATCACGAAGAACGGGCGGTTGTCCGGGCTGACGCCGGCGTCGAGCACCGCCGCGATGCACGGGTGATCCATCAGCGCCAGGGCGTGTTTCTCCGAATTGAAGCGCGCCAGCACCTGCTCGCTGTCCATGCCGCGCTTGATTAGCTTCAGCGCCACGCGGCGTTTCACCGGCTCGGATTGCTCGGCCAGGAAGACCTCGCCCATTCCGCCGCTGCCGAGACGCTCCACGATTCGATACGGCCCGAGTTGTGTTGGCGTTTCAG
The DNA here is from genome assembly GCA_046350315.1 of Phycisphaerae bacterium. GTDB lineage: Bacteria > Planctomycetota > Phycisphaerae > UBA1845 > Fen-1342 > CAZHTF01. The sequence goes on along the minus strand of JAXMAP010000002.1, from coordinate 4,736,633 downwards.
ACGGCCGCTGCTCCGGCGTCGTCAGCGCGTCCGTGTCGAGCGTGATCGGATTCTCAAGAAAATGGACCGCGCTGGAATCCGCACGCAACAGAGCCTCTACTGCGTCGCGCAGTGGTGCGTCGCCGGCGCAAGCGCGATCCAGGAAAGCCGCGCGCTGGCCCATGCCAAGCTCAATCGCATCGGCGAAAACGCCGCGGACTCGTGTCAGATCGCTCATGTATCGCAAATCTGTCCGTGAAAGCCGCGACCGTCAGGGAGCGGTCGGCGCGGGCGTCGAAGCCGCTCCGGAACGCCGCCCGGTTACTCAGCTTCGATGCCGCGATTCGTCGCGGCGTTCCCCCTTCTGAAGCTCGGCCAGCAGCCAGGCCTTCGCGAAGCGCCAATCGCGGTTGGCCGTCGCGAGCGAAATCCCCAGCGATTCGGCGGCCTGCTCCAACGTCGCGCCGGCGAAGTAACGCATCGTCACCAACTCCCCCAGCCGCCGGTCCTGCGATTCGAGGCGAACCAGCAGCTCGTGCAGCGCCAGCACATCGACGCCGGCGTCGTCTTCAGGCAGCGCCAATTCGTACACATCATTGCGCTTCATACCGCCGCCGTGCCGCGCCCGGCGTCGCTGTCGGACGCGCTCGACGACGATGTCGCGCATGGCCCGCGCCGCCGCCGCGAAGAACGCGGTGCGCCCGTCCCAGTTCTTGCCGCCCGCGCCCGACAAACGCAGGTAGGCTTCATGCACAAGTGCAGTTGGCTCCAGGGTCTGCCCGGGCGGCAGCCGCGCCAGCCGCGCATTGGCCAGGCGACGAAGCTCGTCATAAACCTTCGGCAGCAGATCCTGGGGCGATTTTGCCGGGCTTGGGTGGGTCGGTTGATCCGGGCTGACGGGGCTCGACATTGGACGACCCGAATTTTCGCAAATCCGTGACAATTCGCGACACGATGTTACCCGTTTCGTCGGGTTTGAGGGCAGAGACCAACGGCAACGGAAGAAGGAGCCCGCCATGACGCCCGCCGCGACGGTGACCAACGCCCCGAATCAGCCAAACCCGCGCGAGTCGATGGATTGCAAGCGGCGGATCGCCTTCAATCGCGAAATCGAGCGAAATCGCGGCCGAATGCTGGCGGTCGCAATGCGGATTGTCCGCAATCGCGAAACGGCGGAAGACGCAGTGCAGGACGCGCTGTTATCCGCCTGGCGGGCGTTACCCGAGTTCTCGGAGCGTGCCGAACTTTCGACCTGGCTTCACCGCATCGTCATCAACGCGGCTCTGATGCGTTTGCGCGCGCAGCGCCGCGAGCAAGCCGTCACCGAATCGGCGCTGGGGGTCGAAAAGACGCTCGAGCCGTCGATCTGGATCGATCGCGGCTCGGCCGCTGTGTTGGACCGGCTCGCGGCCGACGAGCGCGATGCGGTCGTGCGAAACGCCGTTCGATCGTTACCCGCGGCGCATCGCGAAGTTGTGCGATTGCGCGAGCTTGCGGGCGCCAGCACCAGCGAGACGGCCGGCGAGCTGGGAATCAGCGAGTCAGCGGTGAAACTGCGGTTGCATCGTGCGCGACGTGCCCTGCGTCCGCGTCTGGCGAAGGCAGTTTGACCGGCAAGTGCGTCGAATGTTTGAAATTCGTGCGAACCGGCCGCTGGGGCAGGGACCAGACGGGCTGTCGGCCGCCCACGCCTGACACTGTCGGGGCGCCCCCAAAGACCTTTTTTTTGTAAGCGCGGAAATATCTCAGCCGTCTAACGAATTGTAAGTACAGACAACCTTCCGCACGCGGGGTGTGGGAGGGTTGGCAGGTTGATGTACGGCTCGCCCTTCCTGCCAATCTTGGACTGGGGTCCGTTCTCTGGTCGGAGAGAACGGACTCTTTTTTTTGGTCCCCCATCGCACTCCACCGGAACCGCCATTCCCCGCTGTCGCTCGCTTGCACGTCGCGGTTCTTGGCGGCCCCTCCGTGTTGCGGCCGTTCATCTGCTCGGGTTTTTCACATTTCGCCTCTCTCGGCGTCTTTATGATTGTGCGACATGGGACTGCGGATGACCCAGAGCCGAGCCGACGAGAACGTGCGCTGGGCAGACCTGTCCCAGCGCCTTCGCCGCCTCGCGCTGTCGCTAACGCGCCGATTCGACGAAGCCGACGACCTGACTCAGGAGACGCTCGCGGCGCTGCTCGCCCGCTCGCCGGAATACGCGGCACACCTGGGTTACGCGCGGCAAACACTCGTGCGGCGCTGGCTGGATCAGCAGCGCGGCGCGCGGCGTCGGATTCGACACTGGCTGGCGCTAACGGCGAGTTTCCGGGCCTGGCATGAGCCGCGACATGCGCTCGACGACGCGTTTGACATCCGTCGCGCGCGGCAGGCGATCGAGGCGTTGCCACCGATGCAGCGGGCGGCGCTCGCGTTGCGAGTAGTCGAAGAACAGGATTACGACCAGATCGCCCAGATCCTGGGCTGCACGAACCAGGCGGTGCGGGCAAATCTGCACCAGGCGCGGCGTCGGCTGCGCCAAACTCTAGGAGCAGAGTCGTGGAGCGCGTGAGTCGAGCGTGGAGCTGGGCGGAAATCGAGGCCTACCACGACGGACAACTCGAACCGACCGCCTGTCGCGAGCTGATCGAGGATCTTCGCGGCGATCCGCAATTGCGGCGAAGGCTCGCGGATGTCGAGCGCGTGGATAAGCTGGCGTCGGCCGCGATGGACTTCGATTCAATAGCGGCTTCAGAACAACGCGAAGTCAACTCTCTATCTCGCCAGCGCGTGGTTCGAGTGTTTGCGAACAGCTGCGCGACAGCCGCCGTTGCGGCGGCGCTACTTCTGGCTGTCGGCATTTGGTGGCAAGCCGGTGTTGCCCGGATCGATCGCGGTGTACACCAGGAGCTAGCGCCGATCGGCCCCGCGGCATCCGCGGCACAACTTCTTGGCGACGAAACCGGTGTGCGCGTCGTTCTGGCCGTTCCGACGAAACGCCGCTCCGTTCGCGACGATAACTCGCCCGATGCTACTGACGCTGTTTCCCGTCGGACACCGGACGAAGCGGCAGCGACGAACGCAGCGTCGACCGAACTACTCCCCGCGCTCGAAGGCGCGCTGTCGCGGCAAGACGTTGACCACGCCGCGCGGCTGCTGGCCGGCGCTTCGCCGACACAGCGCGAGGCCGCTTACCGGCGGATGGCGGACGTGATCCGTTCGGCGCGGACCGCCGCCGCGCTGCTGGACGTACTCCCGGACGCGGAGCAGATCGAAGTCGCTTCGCAATGGGCGCGGCAGCGCAACGTGCGCGCCGTGGCGCTCGAGCGACTGAGCCGGTTTGCCCGGCAGCCGGAGTGGAAATCGGAGTTGTCCGAATCGTTGCAGAGCCTGCTCGACGATCCGGAACTGACGCCGTGGCTGCGCAGCTATCGGCTGCTGGATTGGAGGCGCAGTCCGAGATCATGATCGCCGCCGCGGCGAGCCGCGAAATCCCAGGCGCGGGCCGAAGTCGGTCCGCCTGAAAATCTCAAACGCAACCAGATGGAGATACGGAGATGCCGCGCCCACATTGTTTGCCCCGTTTCCGCCGGTCTTGCTCGATGTTGGCCGCGTTCGGCTGCTTGGCTGTCGCGCTGCTCGGTATGCCGCCGGCAGCCCGCGCGCAGAACGAATCCGACGAGCGAGAACTCCGCGTGTACGACGTTCGCGACCTACAGCGCTCGTTGTCGGTGGCGAATCCGCGCACGCAACCCAGCACGCTCGACATGCCGCGCCCCGATGCCGGCGACTCGACGGACGCCGCCGGCGCAATTCTCGATGAACTCTGCTCGGCGATCGGAATCGGCAGCAGCAAATTGTACGATTCGATCTATGCAATCGAAGCATCGTCCAGTGAGCATCAGAAGCTGACTCAATTGCTGAGCAAGGTCCGGGCGCTGCACCGCGACCGCTTTGAAGTGGATTTGGTGATCTACCCAACCTCCGCCGACGCGCCGCCGGCGATCGGCGACGCCGCCGAGGTGAAAGATCCGCGCTTCCGCCGCAAACTGGTCGTGGCGCGCGATCAGGATACGCCCGTAATCAGCGTGCGACAGATTGCATACGTGGCGGGACTGTCGCCGGTCGTGGCCGAGAGCGCCGTCGGCTATGACCCGCGCGGCATGACCGCCGAGGAGGGGTTGCGCGCGGTGATCGCGGTCTCCGGCGGCGACGAACCGAAGTCTGCGATCCTGCTGCATGTTCGCGGGGAGCTCGCGAGCGTGTCGCTGCGGCGCGGCACCGGCCCGGGCGACGTGGCGGAGCGATCCGACGAAAAGGGATGCGCGCCGCGCTCGGATTGGCAGCTCGACCTGCCCGAGATCGCGCGACGCGACCTTCGCGGCGACCTGCGCCTGACGCCGGGCAAGCTTACCGTCATCGAAGTCCTGGACGGCTTTGAAGCGGGCCATTCGATCGTGGTGGCGGCGGCGTTGCGCCCGTTGCCGGAGTAGCCGCCGGCTTGACTCGAGACGCCGCCGGGCGCACCGCATGGCTGCGCTCGACGGCGTTTTCGCGTTCAAGTTGTGCGTTGGCGGCGCGCGAATGCCTCGGGTTCGCCGCCGCCCGTGCTCGTGGGTCACCTGCGGCGACGCTACTTCTTTTGGTTCTGCCGTAGTCCTTCGCGCGCCGATTCGAGTCCGGACTTGAACGACTCGTCGCTGGGCTGCTGCGCGACGAGTTTCTCGAAGTATGGAATGGCCTTCTCGAATTCGCCCATCTCGAGGTACGTGCTGGCGAGCCCCGCGTGACCCGCGTGCACGCCCGGAAATTCCTTGACCATTTTCTCCCACGTCGCGATCGCCTCGGCGGTCTTGCCCTCGGCTTTCAGGCAGCGCGCCAGGCCGTTCATCGCCCCGGCTGCTTTCGGATCGAATTTCAGGCACTTCTCGAAATGCGGGCGCGCCTCGCCGGCCTTGCCGCCGTTCAGCAGGACAAAGCCCAGCCCGTTCAGCGCCGCGGCGTGATCGGGATTCTTCTTCAGCGCGGCTTCGAATTCCTGCTGGGCCTGTGCCGACATGCCGCGGTTGAAGAACTGCCAGCCGCGCTGCGCTTCCGCGTCGCCGGACGCCGGCGCCTGCGGCTCGATCTCGCGCCGCAGGTCGTCGTCGAGCTTCTTGGCCTGCGCGGCGGCGAGGACGCGCTTCATCTCGTCGTCGGACGCATTCGCGTTCGATGCCCGGCGAGCCCACTTGGCCGCGTCGTCGTACTTGCCGCGCAGCAGGTACGACTTCGCCAGGCCCGACCACGCCGCGTCCGCGTTTTCCGCGACTTTGAGCCAGTGCTTTTCGGCTTCGTCGTAGGCGCGTTGGCCGAAGTAATACCAGCCCAGGCCGTTGTGGGCCGCCGGGTGGCCGTCCTCGAGTTTGACGCACTCAAGGAACGCGTCTCGCGCCTCGTCGCGCTTGCCCTGGTTCATGCGGCTCCATCCCAGGCCGTTCCAGGCGTTGGCCAGCTTGGGGTCAAGTTTCGTGGCCGCCAGGAATTGCTCCTCGGCCTGCGCCAGTTTTCCGCTTCGCCAAAGCGACCAGCCCTCCTGCGCCGCGGACAGCGCCTGCTCGGTATTCGGCGGAATCTGGGCGAAAAGCACCAACGCGGTCCAAACCATTCCGATCAACGTGGCGGACATGAGCAATACTCCTATCAGGCGCCATCGCCGGCGGCGACGGCGCAGTTCCTCTTCGCGCAGCGACGCGAGCAGCCGCGGATCGGCCGTTCGCATCGCGTCATCCAGCCGCTGCTCATCAGTCGTCACCGCGAGCAGGCGGCCACCCGTTGCAGTTCGCGAACCATCGGAGCCCATGGGCTTCCTTTCGAAACTGCCGCGCGGCGCTTCAGCTTCTGGCCGGTACGATCGGCCGGCGCGCGCCGGCCCGAGGCCGATGCTCCCCCAGCGGGCGCTCGCGCGGTGCGTGGCATGGCTGCGGCCCTTGGCAGCCATGCCCTGGGCCTGTTCGGCGCGAAGTCCCGAGAACATGCTCGCCAATGGCCGCGAGCATGCCACAAAAGACGCGAGCTGTCACCCAGGCGCGAACGTGCCACCCAGAATCGCGCGGGCCGATTCGCTAGATATTCTTGATCAGTCGCGCCGCTTCGTCAGCGGCCATTCGGCCCTGCTCGACTGCGTCGAGGATCGAACCGCGGACCTGCCCGGTGCGGCCGATCTCGGCCCGCAATGCGTCGATCACCTTGTCCAAACGCGAACGCACCGTCGGGTAGGAAACGCCGGTCTGCGCCGCGATCTCCTTCAGGCTGCCGCCGGCGAGCACGAACATTTCGATGAAGCGCTGGTGCTCGATGGGCAGGTTGCCCAATCGCGGCATCGGAAACGCGCCCTCGATGCGGACCCCGCAGTGGAAACAGCCCATCTGCGTGACCGCCATCGCTTTTTGGCAGTATGGACAGTCGTTTCCGACTGGTCGCGCGGCCATTCGGCACTCAATTTTCAGAATGAATTCTGAACCAGAAATCAATAAAGTCAAGTTTTTCTGCGCAAATTCTAATTTTCATTGATCCACCGAACACGGGGGCTGCGTTGAGGCAGCGAAGATCAGCGTGGCCATCACCAGCGCGGCGGCCGCGAAAGGAACCGCGACGCGCCAGCGAGCGGCAGCCGGACACAACACGCCGCCGGGCACGCGTGTGACGCCCGTCGGCGACGAGTGCCGAATCCGGCCGCGCTGGGCGCATGCGGCGCTGGCGGCGCGTCTGGCTGCCGCTCGCTGGCGCATCGCGGTTCTTTGGAGGCTTCGCAGCGTGCCGAGTAATTGCAATCAATCGCGGGATGCGCGCGCACTCGCGGCCGCTGCGCGCTCGAGTGGCGGCACTTGCGCTCCCGGCGCACCTCCCGACGCGATTTTTCCGCCGTCGCGCGAGGTCAATTTGACACGCGCCCGCGCGCCGGAAACAATCTGCCGCGGGCGATCCCGTTCAACGAGTCAATTGCGGCCAGGACATCGGGCGGACGGAGCACACAGTGAAACACCTTGTCGCCATACCGGTCTACAACGAGCAGCGCTATCTCCCCGGCGTCCTGCGAGCCGTCGCGGCGCATACCGACGATATCCTGGTCGTCGACGACGGCTCGACCGACGACACGCCGGCGATCCTCCGCGCCGAGCGCCGCGTCGCCAGCATCACGCACCCCGAGAATCGCGGCTACGGCCAGAGCCTGATCGACGCGTTCTGTTTCGCACTTCGGCGCGGCTATGACTGGGTGATCACCATCGATTGCGACGAGCAGCATGAGCCGGCCCAGATTCCAACCTTCGTCGCCGAGTCGCTGCGCGGCGACGCCGACATCATCAGCGGCTCGCGCTATCTGCTGCCCGCTCCGGGAGAGGATGCGCCGCCGCCGGATCGGCTTCGCATCAATCAGACGGTGAATCTGCTGCTTGAGCAGGTGCTCGGGCTTCGGCTCAGCGACTCATTCTGCGGGTTCAAGGCGCATCGCGTGTCGGCGATGCGCCAACTGCGGCTCGACGAGCCGGGTTACGCCTTTCCGCTGCAATTCTGGGTGCAGTGCGTGCGGGCCGGGCTGCGCATTCGCGAACTGCCGGTGCGCCGCATCTATCGCGATCAGAGCCGCGAGTTCGGCGGCACGCTCGACGATCCGGCGGCCCGGTTGCAGCATTACCTGGAAGTGTTTGTGCGCGAATTGCGACGCGAGCCGCGCCAGGCGCCGGCCGGGGCCGATTTGCTGTGCCGCTGTCCCGAGAGCGAATGACCCCCGCGACGAAGCTGAGCGCGCCGCGCGAGCATCTGAGTATCCTCGTCGACCCCGCTGCAGCGTTGTGGCGATTCGATGGCGTTGTAAACGAGACGCGAATTCTGGATCGCCCGCTCGGCGCGCTGCGGGCCGAGTTGCGCGCGAGACTGGAGCTGGCCGGCCCGTTAATCGTTACTGGCCATCAGGTCGAGTTCTTCCACGCCGGCGTGTTCGCAAAAAACATCGCCGCATCGCTCTTCGCGGAGCAGGTCGGCGGCCAGGCCGCTTTTGTCGCCGTCGATTCGGACACGCCGAAGACCCGCGCCATCTCAAGCGTCGCGATGCGCGATGGTTCGCCGCACCGCGTGCACGTGGCGATTCCCGGGTGCGATCTGACGCGTCCGCTCGAGCAGCAGCCCGCAACGACGCCCGCGGCATGGCGCGATTTCTTCGCCGACCTGGCGCGGGCGCTGCCCTGGCCCGCGCCGTTGCTGGACAAATTCGCTTCCGCCTGCCTCACGGCTGCCGAACGCGGCGGCGAGCTGGTCGGCTGGTTCGACGCCGGACGCGCCGCGACGGAGCACGCGCTGGGCGTGCCGCCGATGGCGTCGCTGCGAATCTCGCAACTCTGCGCGACGCCCGAATTTCGCGCTTGGGCCGCGCACCTTCTATTGAGCGCCCCGTCTATCGCGGCGGAGTACAACGCGGCGCTCGCGGAGTTTCGGAAACGACATCGTGTCAAGAATCTTCAACGCCCCGTGCCGCCTTTGCAGGTCGCGGACGACGTGGTCGAGTTGCCGCTGTGGACTGTCACGCCAGACGGCCGGCGGCGGCGGCTTCGAGTCGGCCACGGGCCAGGACAATCCGAAATCAGGGTGTTCGCCGATGACGAGCGCGTCGGGCAATTCGAAACGCGCGAATTGGCAGACGCCGCCAACCATTCCGCTCCTTGGCGGATCGAGCGCGCCGGGCTGCGGCTCCGGCCGCGCGCACTGGCGTTGTCCGGTTTCCTGCGCCTATTCCTCGCGGATGTGTTCATTCACGGGCTGGGCGGCGCGGCGTACGACGAAATCACGGAATCGTGGCTTGAGCGCGCCCTGGGCGCGCGATTAACGCCGCGGGCCTGCGTGACCGCGACGCTGCTGGCGCCGCTGCCGCGCGACGGTCCGGCGGGGCTGGACTTGGTTGCAACTGGCCGCCGGGCGCGGGACCTGCGCTGGAACCCACAGCGCTACGCACCGGCATGGCCGCCCGAATGGACACAACGGAAAGAAGGGCTGATCGCGGAATCGCTGCGGCTGCGAGACGCGGCGTCGCATGATCACGCGCGTCGCGAGGACGTATTTCGCGCGATTCGCGAGATCAATCAGCGCGGCGAGCCGCTGCTGCGTGAACAAGCCCGCCGGCTTGGTGACGAATTGCGGCGACTCGAGGGTCGACGAACGGCTGACCGCGCTGCCGCCGACCGCGAATATTTCTATGCGCTTCACCCAATCGAGTCATTGTCGTCTCTCGTTACGCGGCTGCGCGAGGCGATCCGCCCGCACGATCCACCGCCGGGGCTGAACGGCGCAGCGATGAGAGACTTCTGAATGACCGTGAGGCGGCGTCGGCGTGTGCCGCGCGGCGGGGATCGGAGAGCGAGGAGCCGATCCCCGCCGCGCGGCAGGGGGAATGAACGATCGGGGAGGGTCGTCCGTCGCCGTGGCGTCGCACGGCGCGATACCGCGGCGATGACGCCGCGCTGCGCCGACCCATTCGGATCGGCGTCGCGACAACGAGGCGTCGATGACGCGATTCGCGTCGCATGGCGCGTCGGCGCCGGCGGCAGGCGGGCTCCCCGTTCGGCGCGCGACGGCGAACGGACGAACCGCCCCGGTCAGCATTTACTTAGGCCCGCCGCGGGCTTTACAAGTGGCGCTGCGGGCGTCACAATCAGATATTGTCTAGATTTCATCTAGGTTCGAGACATTCCTGCAAAGCGAGAGGACGGCCATGCCCGCTTCGCGACTGCCGCAGATCAACTTCCAGGTCCAGCAATGCATGAAGACGCTCTACGAGGAGGCCAAGGCCAACGGCCATTGGGTGACGCGCCTCTGCGCCGCCGGTCTGCTCTTGATGATCGAGGAGCCGCAGGCGCGCCAGCGGGCGCTCATCCGGCTGCGAGACTGGGAGCTCGATTACGCCGACGCCTCGGAGGAACAGGTGCGCGCGTTTGTGCTGGGGGCCGAGCGCGCAATGCGATCCGGCGCTCGAGGTAGTCGGCCAGGCCGCGCAGCTCGTTCGGGGCGAAGAGCGGCAAGAGCGCCTCGAGCCGAGTAAGCGCGCCACGAAGGTCGGCCAAGTGAGTCTGTGAAGCAGAGTTCATGCGCATCTCCACGAGCGGGCCGGTCGGCCGCGGCGCGCTGCCGCTGCGCCGCGACGGAACGCCGAATTGCGGGCGGTGCGCCGTCCTGGCGTCCAATTCCCTGGCCAGCCCGGCCCGCGATCGTGGGCGGCATTCGCACGTGCGAATCGTACTCATTGTACGGGTTTTGTTTGGTGTTGTCCAGCCCATTTTTCAACGCCTTTCGGCTCCGACTTCGCTGCTTACTTTCGACAAATTCGCCTACAGGTAAACACCTGAGTTCTCGCGAATCGTGCGCGAGAATCACTGGCGAGGCTGACGCATGTCGGCGAGGGAGCAGCGTTGCCTTTCGACAAGTCCACGCCGCCTTCGTTAGTCGGCCGGCGGGGTTTCGCGCGCCGGGCGACTCGCGTCGTCAGAGGCAATTTTTTCCGCAGAATCCGCAGACTGGGCCGCCTTCCAGCGGCGGTACGCGGCGCGCATCGCGGCATACTCTGCGGGCGAGTGCGGCAACTCGAAATGCTCGTCCAGGCGACCCTGGCGCGCCAAAACGGCGAGCCGGGCGAGCACCGGTATGCACCAGCCACACCCGGTACCTGCGCCCAGGCATTCCGACATGCGGGCGTCAACCTGCGGCCGCTCGCGCCGCGCGAAATGAACCAGCTTGCGAAGCGAAACGTGGTAGCACAGGCAGATCAGATCGTCGTGGTTCACGGAACAGAGTATAGGAGGCCGGCCGGCGCGCGACTCAGGGCCGCGGCTGGGTCGTAGGACCCTTGTGTCCTTCCTCGCTCAATTCCGGCAAATGGAACGGCGTGCCCAGCGCGATGTTCTCGACCATCTTGAACACCGACGGGCGAAAGAGGTTCTGAATTCGCTCGGCCGGGTAGCCCATGGCGGCGAAGTCAATCAGCGAGCCGTTTTCGCGATGGCATGAGGTGCACTGCAGCGCCTCGTCTCGCCGCAACGGGTGCACGGCGCGCAGCAACTCGTCGCGGCGCTCCGGCGAAGCGCCGTCCTTCTCGCGCAGGTACGACTTCACCGCCGACGCGGTGTCGGGCTGCCCCAGGATCGGCGTGGTGCCGCCGTCGCGCAGCGCCATCTTGGCCCCATAGGCGCCGCGCATGCCGCGCTCGACCGCGTCGCGCGCGTCGCCCAGCAGGCGCTGGAATTCCGTGCTGCCGGCCCGCACGGCGTTCAGATCACGCGTGATGCGCTGCAGCGACGGTTCGACATGCGCCTCGGCGATCGCGGTCGAGAGCATTCCGACGATCTCGGCCTGCTCCGGCTTCGTCGCCGGCTGCGTCGTCGCGGCCCGCCGCGCCAGCCAGCCATAGGCGCGCAGCAAAGCCGGCGGCGGCGAGGCCTTGCCGTCGGCGATGCGATACCAAAGCAGCGGAAGCGGCGTCACGTTCGTTTTCATGTGGCAAACGCCGCAATGCAGCGTCGTGGCGTGCATGTTGAGGAACGCGCGGACCTCCTTGCGTTTCGAGTGCGGAAGCGGCGCGTGACAGCCGGAGCGGGTGCAGTCGTTCACACGGTCGTTCGGCAGCCAGACCTCGAAGCGATGAAAGTGCGAGAGCGGGCCGCGCGGGTTATCCACCGAGGACAGGCCGAGCCAGTCGGGCCGCTCTCCGGCCAGCACGCTCGCGTCCAGCCGCTTGGGAATGCCCGAGATTTGCGCCGGGGTCGACGTGGGCACGATCAGCGAGACCACCAGGTAGCGCACAGCGCGGTAGCTGACCCAGAAGATGACCAGGATCAGCGCCGCCGCGTATGCGCGTCGTCCGATGTCGGCCGACCAATGCCGCGCGCTGACGCCCAAACGATGAACGGCGCCGCCGGCGTGTTTTCCGTCGCTGGGTGCGGGGTTAGCCATGTTGCGGCGTCTCCACGGCGATTCCCAGGTCGCGCGCCGTTTGCAGCACGAATTCGCCGTTCTCTTCGCAGAGCTTGTCGAGCGGAGTTTCGCCACTGAGCGTCGCCTTCGAGAGCGGGAACACCGCCGGCGCCAGCAGCACGTTGTAAATGTGCAGGATTCCGACGTGAATCACGGCCAGATACGCTTCATACGTGTGCGCGATGGTGGCCAGATTGAGCGCCCGCCCGCTGAAATACTGCGTGGCCCATTGCTCGGCCCACAGCATCAGGCCCGTTACGCCCAGCAGCGTCGTTCCCCACAACACGCCGAAATACTCGAACTTTTCGGTGGCGCTGAAGCGCCCGAACATCGGCCGCTCGTTGCTTAGCCCCAGCAGGTACTTGATTTGCTGGTTGACCTTGATCAGATCCGTCGGCGTAATCGCAATCGGCAGCGCCGCCAGCACCTTCGCTATTCCGAACGACTCGCCGTTCTTGCGGTGGGCTCGCGCCTGCACCAACACGCCGCGCAGAATATCGAGCAGGTGCGCCGCGAATCCGCCCACCAGCAGAATTCCCGACCAGTGATGGACCCAGCGCGCGTTGTGCAATCCGCCGAACCAGCCGATGACCTCCGCCGCCCACGGCTTGTCCGTGAATTTGAGCGGAAACCCCGTAACTACTAGCAGAATGAACAGTGCGGTCAGCGCCCAGTGCTGAATGCGCTGCTTGACGCTGAAACGGTGCAGCTTGCGCCAGCCCTCTTTCTGGATGATCATGTCCGCCACGCGCCGCACGTGCTGCGCGACGTGGCTATGGCGGTTCACAACCAGCTGGCCCAGCTCCAGCAGCACGATCAGCGCCGACGGGCCGAACGAGACGATCGTCAGAATGATGAACGCGATCGCCAGCCAGAACTCAATCGTGCCGCGCGAGGTCGGCAGATCCAGATGCACCGCGGTGCGGGCCAGCGCCTTGTCGGCGCCAGGGTGACAGGCCGTCGTGCGGCACCCGTCGGCGACATGCTCCGGGTTCACGGCCGACTTCGGGTTCTTCGGTCCGAGCATGTCGTGAGCGCTCTTCCCGGACCGCACATGGCACGAAACGCAATTTGCCGTCGTCTGATCGCGCAGCAGCGCCGCCTTACCGTGAAAGCTACGAACGTAGCTGGCGACCGTGTCGTGAAGCTGGAACTGCTCGATCACCTTGGGGTCGCTGTGGCAAACCGCGCAGATTTGCGCCATTTCCAGCGACGGCCGCGCCGGCTCGAGCCGCGAACCGACGTGCCGCAGGGCAAACTGCGTGTCGAGCGGCACCTGGGCGGCATGGCATACATCGCAGCGATCCGTCGAGGCCTGAGCGATTTCACGCACCGGGCCGGCCGAGCTCATCGGCTGCCGAAAAACCGGCTCGTCGTGACAGTATAGACACTGAGATTGCCCGGGTTCGAGCAGCGGACCGCCCGTGAATTCCAGCTTGGCGAGCGTCTCCGGCGAGTGCACGCCGGCCGCCAGGTGGCTTTCGACTTCGCGGTGACTGAATCGCCGCTCCGGCTCGGTGGCGCTCGAAACGTGGCATTGATTCGCGCAATTCACCCGCGTTACCGGATTGTGCGGCACGACGGCGACTTCTTCGCGCACGTGACAGTCGGTGCAGGCTAGTCGCGCGTGCGGGCCGCGTTGGGAGTGAATGTAGCTCGGATCCACATAGAACAGGCGAACAAGCTGTGTGCGCGGGTCGAGGCGCGAAAGGCCGGGGAACTGATGGCAGTAAAGGCAGTTGTCGCGGTCCTGAGCGGACGCAGGCGCCGACAACGCCAGCAGGCCGACCGTGACCGCGAAAATTGGTGCATGACGTCGCATGAAGTGATGACCATACAGGATTCGTGCCGAAACGACGATGCGCGTGAGATCGCCTCCGCCTTGTGCGATAAGCGGACCGTTTTAATCCCATTAGCGACCCGCAAATTCTTTGCGCCGGCACTGGACTTGGCACGCGACATGATTATGCTTTCTGTCGCCGAAGGAAAATCTGTGGGGTGTTCACGTCTCAAAGGGTCTTCTCCGCGCCTTAACGATCGCCGAGCGGTGGCGCGATAACGGAACTCGGCCTATCTGGAAGGAGAGTCGCGCGTGTCCCCCCTCCGAACATGGATGAACCGCAATACAGTGCTGGCCATCCTGGCCATTCCCGCGTTTCTCACCCTCAGCACGGTTGGCGGCTGTCCCGCGCTGGAAGACCTGCTGGGCGGCGGAAACACAAACACGAACACGAATACGAACGACAACTCGTCCGGCAACACGAACACCAACACCAACACGAATGACAACGGCAGCACCGTCATCCCCGGAAACAGCGGGCTGACGGGTAAGTTCGTCGGATCGTCCCGCTGCCAGCTCTGCCACGCCAACATTCACGCCGACTGGACCGGCACGCTGCACGCGAAGGCGTACGACACGCTGGAAGCGATCGGCCAGCAGAACAATGCGCAGTGCATCGGCTGCCACACCGTCGGCTTCGGCGAGGCGGGCGGTTGGGTCGATCGCGCGACTACGAACGACCTGGCCGGCGTCGGCTGCGAGGCCTGCCACCCCAGCGCCGGCGATCACGCCAAGAACGCGAGCGACGTTTCGCTGCGTCCGAAGGCCGACATCGCGGCAAGCGTGTGCGGTCGCTGCCACACCGACGAGCATCACCCGAACTATGACGACTGGCAGCTTTCCAAGCACGCCGCTGTCGAGCCGGAGTTGGTTCCTTCGTTTGCCGCCGGCAGTAACCTGAGCACGTGCGGAAAGTGTCACTCGGGCGACTACTTCTACCACGCCATCATCAAGGGCGAGACGGTCGCCGCGGATTACCTGAAAGGCAAGACCTCGGAGCAGATGAACGCGATCACGTGCGCGATTTGCCACAACCCGCACAAGCGCACCGGCAACGCCTCTACGCCCGACGAAGGCCGCGACTATCAGCTCCGCTATCCGGAAGTTGCATTCCCGATTCCGACCAACACGCTGGCCGCGGCCCAGGATCCGACGCGCTTTAACATCTGCGGCCAGTGCCACCATGCCCGCGACCGGGTCTGGACCGATTCGTCGCGCGAGCCGCACCCCAGCGACCAGGCCAACGTGTTCTTCGGCGAGATGCCGCTTCCGACCAGCAAGCCTGATCCGATCGTGCCCAGTCGGCCGTCGGTGCACCTGAACACGCCGGATCAATGCCGCACCTGCCACGTCTTCCGCAAGCCGATTGAGGAAGGTGTCGCACCGGCCGTTTCCGGTCACACGTTCGAGCCGAACTTCGAGGCCTGTGCGCAGTGCCACGGCAGCGCCGAAGTCGGCGAGGCGAAGTTCGAAGGCTTGAAGGTCGAAATCCAGATCCGCGAGGACCGCGTGATCGCGGCGCTCAACGCCTGGGCCACCAAGTACCCGCTGGACGGCAAGGGCCTGCTGAGCTGGGAATACACCAGCGAGGGCGGACCGAGCGCGGCGGTTCAGGCCAAGATTCCGGACGACATCAAGAAGGCCCGCTACCTTTACTACTACGTGAAACAGGGCGGCGCGAACGGTGTCCACAATCCGGACTACGTACGCGACGCGCTCGTAAACGCCGAGGAGTACGCGCGCAACGCGCCGGCGCCGCTGCCGTAGGGCGGATGCTCGCGATGTAAACTCAAGGTCCGTTCGGGCGGATACCGGGGTCCATTGGCCCCGGTATCCGCTCGGTGTTATGAAGCTTGGCGCGCACTGAACCGCGACCGTAAAGGAGCGGGGAGCGGAATTGTGATTGTCTCCGCATTGCCCGCTCGCTTACGATCGCAGTTCGGTTCAGGTCCTGTCGTTACGGTTTGCCTGTAATATCCGTCGTCGTGTCATTCCGAGTGAAGCGAGGAATCCGGCGCATGAGACGACCCGCGCCCGCGGCGCTCCTATTCTCGCTCAATTCCGTCGCGCTGCTCTTGCTCCAACCGCCGACGGCCGTCGCCCAGACGCAGGCGGTCGAATGCGCCGTCTGCCACAGTCAGCAAGGTGGGCAATTCGCCGCCTCCGTGCATCACGTTGCGATTCGATGTCAGGACTGCCACGGCGGTGAACCGTCGTATGATCTGACGGCTGAGTTCCTCGCCGCCACGATGCCGACGACGGTGCCGACGGCCACTCAGCGGAGCGCGGCGCCACCTGACGCGGCAGCAGCGCAAACGGCCACGACGCGCCCATCGTTTGATCACGGGCGCTCGTTTCGCGGCAAGCCGGCGCGGCGCGACGTGCCCGCGCTATGCGGCACCTGCCACGCCAACGTTGAACGAATGAATCCATACGGACTGCGGACCGACCAGCTTGCATCGTATCGCCTCAGCGGCCACGGCAAACGGCTCGAGCAGTCCGGCGATGATCGCGTGGCGGTGTGTATCGACTGCCACGGCATTCACGACGTGCTGCGCTCTTCGAACCCGCAAAGCCGCACGCATTTCCAGAGAATCCCCGATACCTGCGGCACGTGCCACGCGGACGCCAAGCTGATGGGCGAATTCCGCCATCCGTCCGAAATCGTCGCGCAGTATCGTGCCAGCGTACACGGGCGCAACGTGCTCGAACGCGGCGACGCCGGCTCGCCAAATTGCGCTACATGCCACGGCAGCCACGGCGCCGCGCCGCCAGGCGTCGCGCAGGTGGGGCATGTTTGCGGGCGCTGTCATCAGCAGGTGGAGCAGTATTTCCAGACTTCGCTGCATTGGCGGCTGCCGCTGTTCCCGCGCTGCATCGGCTGTCACGCCAAGGGCGGCGAAGCGCGCAACCACCAGATCGAGCCTGCTGGGTTGCCGCCGGAAACCGTGGTCCAGACGTTCACCACCGTGCGGCGAGACTTTCCCGCCTCACCTGAGTCCGGCGTGCGCACCCATTGGGCGCAGCGGCTGGCGGCGCTGGAAACCGGGCCGCGGCTGGAGACGGTGTGCGCAAATTGCCATCGCGAGGGCAAGGGCGACCCGCATCGGCGTCTGTACGAGAGCGACATCGACCCGGTGGCGCGGGCCCGCGGCGAGCGGCTCGGGCAGACACTCTCCGATGCGCAATTCGAATACGCCCGCGCCGCGGAGCGGGTGCAGCGCGTCTCGCGCGGCGTGCTCTTGATTCGGCAGGAAGCGCTGCTGGCGGAAGACGCAAAGACCGAGTTGGTGGCGATGATGTCCGCGATGCACGCGGTCAACGTCGACGACGCGCAGACGCGTCTGGACAAACTGCGCGGAATCTGCCGCCAGATCGAAACATCGCTGGACGAGAAAGAGCGCGGGCTCGCGATGCGGCGCACCGCGCTGGCCGGCGTGTGGGCGTTCATCGCCGTATTCGCCGTGCTGATGTATCGCAAATACCTCGATCTGAAACACGCCTACGTGCGCTTGCCGGTGCTGAACAACGGCGCGGCTGAAATGGCGGCCCCCGTTGTTGAACGCCGGCGGTTCCTGGACGCAACGCTGCGCCTGCTCGGCGCCGCGGGAGTCGCGGTGCTGGTCTGGCCGGTAGTATCGTACGTTCTTCCGGCGCGGCGGCGCGGCGGCGCAATTGAGCGCGTCAGCGCCGGCAAGGAAGACGGCTGGGCGGTTTGGGAGCTGCGAAAAGTGTCCGTCGCCGGGAAGGCGGTCGGAGTCGTGCGGACTGAGAAGGGTTACCGCGCGTTCTCGCTGGTCTGCACGCACCTGGGCTGCATTGTGCACTGGAATGGCGCCAGCCGGCAGTTTGAATGCCCGTGTCACGCGGCCCGCTTCGACGTCAACGGTCGCGTCGTAGCCGGCCCGCCGCCGCGCCCGCTGCCTGAGTATGGCGTGGCGGCGGCGCAGGGCGAGGTGATCGTGTCCGAGGCTGCTGCGGGGTGAATGACGAGATCACCCCGGAGGCACGGAGACACGGACAAGGCGTGTGGATGTGCGTCATTCCGCGCTCCGCTCGGAATGACGTGATGCCCTTACCGACAACTGACGACTGCTTCACCGGACCACCCGCATGACCGACAAGCCGCGCCGCTGGGAGACGTATCTCGATCAGCGCATCGCATTTTTCGCCGTGCGAGATTTCTTCCACAAGCAGCTCTACAAGCGCCTCCCGCCGCACACCGGCTGGGCGCACGTACTGGGCAGCGTGGCGCTGCTTACTTTCGCCAGCCAGTTCATTACTGGCATTCTGCTGCTCTTGTTCTACCGGCCGACGCTCAAGGAAGCACACGAATCCATCAAGTACATCACCGGCGAGGTGTCGTTCGGCTGGCTGTTCCGCCAGGTTCACGCCTGGGGCGCCACGCTGATGATGGCCGCGGTCGTGTTGCACATGGTGCGCACGTTTTTCATGGGCTCGTTCAAGAAACCGCGCGAGCTGACCTGGATGATCGGCGTGTTCCTGTTCCTGATGACCATGATGTTCGGCTTCACGGGCTACCTGTTGCCGTGGAACCAGCTTTCGTACTGGGCGACCACGGTCGGGACTGAGGTCGTCGGCGCGGTGCCGTTCGTCGGAGCGGATTTGAAGCAAATGGTGCTGGGCGGGCCGGCGGTGGGACAGGAGACGCTATCGCGCTTCTTCGTGGTCCATGTCGCCATTCTGCCCTGGATTCTGGTCGGCCTGTTGGTGGGGCACCTGGTGCTGATGCGCATGCACAACCTGGCCACGTTGGAGGACGTTGGCAAGGAGAAGCCGTTCGACCCGCAGTCCGGCGTGCCCTTCTGGCCGGTGCACATGGCCAAGGAGGCCTGCGTGGCGGCGGCGTGTTTCGGGTTCCTGTTCACGCTCTCGGTCGCGTCGCCTTGGGAGATCGGCGAGCCGGCGGACCCGATGTCAACTCCCGAGGGCATCAAGCCGGAGTGGTACTTTCTTCCAACGTATCAACTGCTGAAGTACTTTTCCGGGCCGGCCGGTAAGTTCCTGGGCATTCTGGTCTCGGGCGTTCCGTTCCTGCTGCTGCTCTTCTGGCCGTTCATCGAGCGGGGGGCGGCTCGCCACCCGCGCAAACGCAAGTGGGCGGTGCGCGTCGGGATCGTCGCCGTCGTATTGGCGGTCTTCTTCGGGATTCTCGGGCACCTGTCGGAAACGACCGTCTCGATCGCCGGCCAGCACGTTCAGTTCGACGTGTACGGCGTACCGCACCGGGTCGAGGTTTCCGCGAAACAGGAATAGATTCCATCATCGCCGCGATTCCGCGGCGGTCTGCCGTATCTGCATTTTCGCGGCTCTCAGTCGCAGTTCGGCCCGACTTTCGTCAACGAAATCGGCGCGTCGTTGTTGTCGAGCGCGTTGAAGAACGTGCCGGAGAGCGTTGCACCGTCCGGCGACACCGTCAGTGTCATCGATGCCCTGCTGATGCCGACTCCCAGCGGATTGCCGGCGCCGAAATTGCACACCGTCGTTTCGCCGGTGAGTGTGCGCGCGGAGATCGTGGCGTCGAAGTCGAAGTCTGTCTCGCTGCTCTGGCCGGTCCCGTCTCGGTGATCGCAAATGTAGGGCACAACGTAGCGGGCTTGCACCGATGCGCCTGCGTGCGTAATGCACACCAGCCTGCCGTTGTCGAGCCATTTGCCGTTGAGATTGATCGCCGAGTTCGACGTGTCCGTGTTGCTGCCGCCTCCGCCTGAATTCCCGCCCGAGTCGTCGCCGCCGACAACAACCGTCTCGCACGCGTCGCCGATGCCGTCGCCGTTCGTGTCGCGCTGATCGGCGTTTGACACGTCCGGGCAGTTGTCTTTGTCGTCCGGCACGCCATCCGCGTCGCGATCGCCGCTCGCGGGACATCCGGCGAGCACGAGTGCAACGAACGCCGCGAGAAGAAGTTCCGACCACGTTCGCTGAAGCCGCATGTTGTTCACTCCGGATCATGCGTCGGATTACGAGCGAAACTCGGGTTGCGGCCGGGCCGTAGGGCCGCCTACGACGCCCGGTCGCTGCCCGTCGCGATCGTTCAGTTGCAGGTTTGTCCCCAGTTCGCCAGCAGCAATCCGAGGTCGGCTTCGTCGGTGTCGCCGTCGCCATCGAGGTCGCCGCCGGCGTCGAGCAGCCAGTGCGCCAGCAGCAGTCCCAGGTCAGGCTCGCTGACCGCGCCGTCGCCGTCGACGTCGCCCGGGCAACTCAGGTCGAGCACGAACAGGCCTGCATTGCTCGCGGCGAGCAGCCGCCGCGCCGGCGTCATCGCAAGTGCATACACGTACTGCGCGCCCATGCCGACGCTTAGCGCCGACCAGTTTGCGCCACCGTCGCGGCTCTCGTAGACGCCCACATCAGTGCCCGCGTAGACGCGATTCGCGCGATGCGGATCAGACATGATCGAGTGGACGCTAGCCTGCGGAAGGCCGGCGTTGGCCGGCAACCAGTTCGCGCCCGCGTCGATCGTCTTGTACACGCCGTGCGTGCCTGCAGGACTGTTCACCTGGCCGCCGACGTAGAGCACGTTGGCGTTGAACGGATCGATCGCCAGCGCCCTGAGCAGCGAGATACCCGGGTCCAGCGGCGTCCAGGTTGCGCCGTCGTCGGTGCTCTTGGAGACTGGAATCCCCGTGCCGGCGACATAGAGATCGCCGCTGGAGTTGAACGCCATCGCGTAGGCGTGGATGTTCGCGGCGGAAGCGGAGAGCTGAGTCCACGAACCGCCACCATCCGTCGACTTGACGAGCAGCGACGCCGGGCTGGCCGCGATCTGAATGTCGCCGGCGTAAATCGTCTGCGGGTTGGTGGGATCGATCGCGATCGACGCATTCTGTTCGCCGTAGCCCAATCCATCCGAGACCAGCGTCCAACTCGCACCGCCATTCAGGCTGCGCAGCACGTTTCCGTCGCTCGTGGCGCCAAAGACGCGATCGCCGTCGACCGCCAGGCCGCGGATCGCCTGCCCAACCTGCGCCCCGCCCAGCGCCGTCCACGTCTGGCCGCCGTTGGCGGTCTTGTACAGCGTGTCGAATCCAGCGGCGTACGCGACGGTGCGCCGCGATGCGTCCGCCGACAGGGCGTAATAACTCCCGGTCGCGGCCTGGGTCCAGGCCGGCGCGGGTGTCGCACTCGCCTCCATCGACGGTCCGCCTTCCCCGGCGCCCTCGACGCACGTCACGACGAAGTAATACGGAGTTCCGTTGAGTAGATTCGACACGAGGAGCGGGCTGCTCGCGCCGGCGATTCGCCGCCCGCCCGGCAGCGACGCGTAATTGCTCGGCGAAACGCCGGGTTGCGTTGCGAGATACACGTTGTACGAACTGACGCCGAGCACCGTGTCCCAGATCAACGTCGCGCCGCGATCGCCCGCGGTCGCGGCGACTTTCATCGGCGGCGGCGGCGAGAGCGCGTCGTTCGGCGTCACGCCCACATGCAGGAAAATCTCGTTATCGGTCTGCGTCGAGCCGCTCACGGGGCCGTACCAGCCGACGAATCCATCCGCGAGCCATGGCGCAGTCGCCGTGCCGGCCGGAGTGAAACACAGGTTTTCGATTGCGCCGTCGGCGTAGTAGCGTAACCCGGTGTTCGTGTCGCGCCACATCGCTTGGCCGCGGTGGAGTTGCAGCGCGTGCTCTTCGTTGACGAGCATCGCCGGGCGGCTGCCGGCGTCGCTGAGCTGCGGGCCGCCCAGCAGCATCACGTCGAGATTCGTGCCGTTCGCGTCGCCGGTCAGCCAGGCGACGTGCCGTCCGTCGGTCGCGGGCAGGAAATGCCCGCGCGTCGCCGGTACATCAGGACTGATGCGCGTCGGCGTCGCGCCGGGCGTGATCGTGTCGAGCAGGTAGATGTGCTCCACGCCACCCACGCGTTTCTGATACACAAGCCACCCGCCGCGCAGCCGGAGCGAAATCGCGCTGATCGGACCAGAGTCGACTGTCGCGACCGCATTGTTGCGGTAGAGGTGCAGCTTCGGGGTTCCCGTGTTGTCGTCGAATACCCACGCCGCCTGACCGGCGCTGGTTGTAATCCGCGACGCACCCGGAACCGGAGCGTTGCCGGTAAGGTTCGTGGCGCTTCCACTGACCGGGTCAACGCGAAAGACGTGCTTCACGGATTGGGCGTTGCTGAATGCCTGCATGCCGAGAAATACGGCGCCGTCGCTGACCGCCAGCGAACTGGGGTTCAGCGGCTGAGTGGCGTCGATCGGATTGACGGCGTTTACCAGGGTCGGCGCGAAGCCGGAACGCCAAACCCAGGCGTCGTCGGTCCCGCGCCGCCACACGCCGATGACGGAACCCGGCGTCGCACCACTGCCGAGCGCGAACACCGTGTCCTCGACGTTTCCGAGCGTGCCCAGCGCCTGAACGGTCGTGGCGCTCGCACCGTCGTCAAAGAGCACGTCCGCGCCATCGGTCCACAGCAACTTTCCGCCCACGTTGGCGCTGTTGCGCCTGCTCCAGCGATCGCCAGTGGAGTTGCTGGTGAGCTGCTGATTTTCGCCGACGTTCAGGGCGGCCTGAACCGTCTGCCCGCCGTACGTAGCCGAGATATCCGCCGCCGCGCAGCCCGGGCCGGCGTGACTTTGGACGAGGAAGCAGCCGTCGCTATCGCCGGCGGCGATGAGGAGCGCCGCCTGCACCGACGCGATGGCGGTGTCGCTGCTGGCGAGCGCGACATTCGCGCCACCGCTGGGCGCCGGTGCGTTAAGCGTGACGCATGCGAGCGTTGCAGCGCCGGCGGTGACGCTGGGCGGATCGATCGTCAGCGTTTCCGCGCGAATCGGAACGACTTGCAAGATGTTTGAGACGCTCGGCGATTGCCCGGTCGGCGGCCGAATCGTGATCAGTGCATTTACAGGGCTGTTCACCGCTTGCGTGTTAATGGGTTTGGTCGTGCTCGTCGCGCCCGGCGCGAACGACACGATCGACCCGGTCATGAAATAGACCGGTGGGAAAGGCCCCTGGATTGAGCAAAGCCAATTCGCGGCGACTGGGCGATTCGTCGTGATCGTCGCAACCGCGCTGTACCCGCCGACGACCGGATCGGGGGTGAACGTGACTGACACCAGTTGCGGCGGAAGCACCGTCAGCACCGTTTGCCGGGCCACGCCATCCTCGGTCGCTGTGATCGTTACATTGGTGGAGGTGCTGACGGGGTATGTTGCAATGGTGAACGAAAACGTCGTTCTAAGCGCCGCTACGGAGGCTGTCGCCGGAACGGATGCGACACTCGGGTTGCTGCTGGTGAGCGTGACGGTGCGCCCAAACGGAACGATGCGGCTGTCCACCGTACCATTGCCGGTCGAGGGATCCGTGCCGAACACGCTGGACGGTGTTGCGGTTAGCGTCAGCACATCCGCCAACGTGGAAAGCGACGCCAACCCGATCAAACCAGCCGCGAGCATGGCGCGGAATCGCACAATCTTCGACATACGTAATTCCTTGTGAAAGAGTCCCGAACTCCGGCCAAACTAGCCCAGCGGCCCGCTCGACGCGTTGAACATGCAGCGTCGCCGGGGCTTAACGCGGCGCTTGAATCACCATGCCGATAGTGCGAGAATTGGACCGGGAGTGGCCGAACCTTTTCAGCAATTCGTCGTATGTCGAGCACTGACGGGGAAAACCTGACCGTTCTGCTCCGCGCGGCGGCCGCGGGCGATTCGCACGCCTGCGCCACGCTTCTGCCGCGCGTCTATCAGGAGCTTCGGCAATTGGCCGCGCAACGGCTGGCGTCGGAAGCCCGCGGGCAGACGCTCCAGGCCACCGCGCTGGTTCACGAGGCGTACATTCGGCTGGTCGAGAGCGGGACGGAGTGGTCGGGACTGGGGCATTTCTTTGGCGCCGCGGCCCGCGCCATGCGCCAGATCCTGGTCGACCGGGCGCGGGCGCGACACGCGATCAAGCGCGGCGGCGACCGCGTCCGCAGCGGCGAAGACGTACTCCAGCGCGTGCCGTCACTTGACGACTCGCGACATGATGAATTGCTGGCGCTCGATGAAGCACTGTCGCGACTCGAAGCGCGCGACCCGCGCAAGGCGCAAATCGTCCTGTTGCGCTATTTTGCGGGTTTGAGCATTGCCGACACCGCGGCGGCGCTGGATCTCTCCGCGACGACGGTCAAGGACGAATGGACTTTCGCACGCGCCTGGCTGCAAAGCGAGCTGTCGGACGATGAGTGACGCGATCGGCGATTCGAGTTGGCAAGCGCTTCAGACGCTTTTCTTGCGCGCGATCGCGCTCGGCGGACGGCAGCGCGAAGAAATCCTTCGCGAAGCGCGCGGGCGCGGTGAGCGCTATGGCAGGCGTCTCCAACGCATGCTCGCGGCGCACGATCGGGAGCACACGGCGCTGGATCGGCCGGTGTTTGTCGAGCCGCAACCGACGCCGCCGGCCGGCGTAACGCAGGACCCCTTACTTGGTCAGCGGGTCGGGAAATACCTGATCACCGATCGGATCGGCGTCGGCGGCCTGGGCGCCGTTTACCGCGCGCTGCAGGAACAACCGCGCCGCTGGGTGGCGATCAAGCTGCCGCGATTCGCGTCCGAATCGCCGGACTTGCTGGTTCGGCTGGAGTTCGAGGCGGAAATCCTGGGCCACCTTCAACACCCCTGCATCGCCCAGATCATTGAAGCCGGTTCGTTCGGCCGGCCGGAGGGCCCGCAGCCGTTCCTCGCAATGGAGCTCGTCGATGGACCGCCGCTGACGGAATACGCTCAAGTTCACAAGCTGCCGATCCGCGCGCGGATCGAATTGCTGATCCGCATTTGCGAGGGAGTGGAACACGCACATCAGCGCGGCGTCATTCATCGCGATCTGAAACCGGCGAATATTCTGGTGGTCGACGCGAATCGCGACGCGGGCGCGGGATCATCGCGCGAACCCGCGCATCCGCAATCCGCGCCGCTTCCGAAGATTCTCGACTTTGGAATCGCGCGCTGGACGACGGCGCAGCAAGCCTCCGCACCGCACACGCTCAGCGACGGGCAGATCGTCGGCACGCTGGCGTACATGGGCCCGGAGCAGCTTGCCGGCCAGGCCAGCGCGATCGGCACCCCATGCGACATTTACGCCCTGGGCGTGATCGCGTTTGAGCTGCTCAGCGGGCGCCTGCCACTGGAAGGACTGTCGACCGCCCCGTTGCTGGAGGCGATGCGCATCGCGCGCGATGCCCGGCCGCTCACGCTCTCGCAGGTGGCACCCGCGCTGGGCGCGGATTTGAATGCGGTCGTCTGCAAGGCGATGAACGCGGACCGCGCTCTGCGCTACGCCTCGGCGGCCGAATTCGCGGCCGACCTGACGCGCTATCTGCACGACGAGCCGGTGCTGGCGCGCCCGCCCACGATCGTCTATCAGCTTCGGCGTTTCGCGCGCCGCAACCGCGCGTTGGTCGCCGGGACGGCGGCGACCCTGCTGGCGCTGATCGCCGGGCTGATCGGCTTCGCCTGGAAAGCAGAGGCCGAAGCGCGGCAACGCGCCGTCGCCGACACGCGGCTGCGCGCCGCGCTGGACTCGAGCGCTCAGATGTCCGAATGGGTTGAAAACGGGCTTTCCAACCTGCCTGGCAGCACGGCGCTGCGGCTGGACGTCGCCGAAGCCGCGCTGGCGCGGCTGGTGGCGCTGCGCGCCGACATTCCCGCGACAAGCCCAGCCTCCGATGACCTCAACTACTTGCTCGGATACGCGCATCAGCGGCTGGGCGAGGTGCAGCTCTCCCTCGACAACCCAGACGCAGCGCTGCGGAGTTTTCAGGCCGCGCTGCGAATTCGCGAGCAGCCGCCCGTCTCCGCTTCGGATGCGGTCCGGTTTCAGCAAGCGCTGGTGGTGGGGCTTTGGAAGGTTGGCGACGCACTGGTGGCGCTTGGGCGACCGAACGAAGCGCTGGCGCACCTCCGGGCTGCCTTGACGCTGAACGAGCCGCTTCATAGTTCGCCGGACGAAAACGGCGCGACCGCCGGAGTGTACCGGGGCTTGGCGCACCAGCGCATCGGCATTGCCGAGTTGTCGGCCGGTCGGCCGCTGCCGGCACTGAACCAGTTTTCCGTCGCGCTAGGCTGGTTCGCGCGCGGTCTGGCGCGGGAACCCGAAAATCTGCACCTGCTGCGCGGCCGGGCGCAATCGCTGCGGCGCAGCGGCGAGGCGCTGATTGCGTTGGAGCGTTGGGCCTCGGCGCAAGACGCGCTGAGCCAGTCGCTCGACACGATCGAGCAATTGTCCGCGATCGTCGGCTCGGCCAATGTCTGGGAGCGCATTCAGCGAAGCGAAGCGTTGCTGGTGCTGGCCCGCGTTCATGCCCGCTGCGGGCTGACGGATACGGCCACGACCGAGGCTGAGGAAGCCGCACGGATTGCCGATTTCCTGTGCCACGTCGACGTCCGAAACGCGGAAGCCGCGCGGCTGCTCGACCGCGCGCGATGCATGTTGGAAGCGACGGAACGAAACTGAACTGTTTCGAGCAATGTCCGGCATTGGACGATTCTCGGTTGAGCGCGCCGCGACCGTAAAGGAGCGCGGGTTAGAATGGACGTGGTTTGCGCATTTTCCCGTTCGATTGCGTTTGTCGAGCGGCGCCAGTGACCAGCGGGCGTCGGATTACGAGTGCCTGCCGAGGGCGTGTGAAATCGGTCAGGCCGGCGGCGCAATACGCCAACCGGCCTGGGTCCGAAGCCTCGCAGCAACGAAACGAGCCGAATCGTTGCTGCTCCAAAGTTTTCCTGCACGTGACGGCAGTGTTCGCACCTCGTGACAAATGTCACGCCGCGCATTGCCACCGCGCCCGGTGCAACCGAAAGGAAGCGCCCCTTAAGTCGCCTTCTAGCCGAGAGTTATGTTTGACCTGAAGCTGAAGCCGATCGGTCGGTCGCCACGCGCGTGCCGTCCGCACAGTCAGAGGCATAGATGTCACATGTGACCGGCGGCATTGCGAATCACGAGCAGATTTTTCTGGATTCAGATGTCCACTGTCGCGCAGAATACCCCCAACTACGGGTGCATCGGCCAATCGCTCGCCGGCTTGCTCGACTCAGCCGGTTTCCTTGGAGATCGAACATGCCGCGCGGGCTCTCACTGACCGTCGTCCTCGGGGCGCTGTGCGGACTCTCGAACTCGTACCTGGCGGCCCAAATCTATGTCGCCGTCCCACTCGGGACGCTGGGCGGCGCTTCGGCAACCGCCAATGGGGTAAATGACGCCGGGATGGTTGTCGGGGTGGCGACAACGTCTCACGCCACCGAGCACGCGTTCGTCTGGCAGGCGGGCGTCATGACCGACCTGGGAACATTGCCCGGACACGTGAGTTCGCAGGCATACAGCATCAGCAATACCGGCCTGATCGTCGGCGAGAGCCAGAACGCGAACTTGGACGAATCCGCAGTGATCTGGCGTCGTGACGCAACGGGCTCATGGCAGATTGAGGACCTGGGCACGCTGGGCGGGGTCGAGGCGATCGCCTGGCGTGTCAGCGACTCGGGGTTCGTCGCCGGTTATGCGGACTCAGACAGCAGCCTGCATCACCCATTCCTGTGGAACGCCGGCGAGATGTTTGATCTGTTCGCGCTCGGGGCGCTTTCCAATCTCTACGGCGACGCGACGGGTGTGAATCGGTTCGGACAGTGCGTCGGGCTCACGTTCTCAAGCGCGATCGGTCCGGCACGCGGGTTTTATTACGACGGGCTGAACATCACGGACATTACGCCGAGCGGCGCGAATGTCGACTGCCAGCCCCAGGCGATCAACAGCAACGTCGAAATCGCGGGACACTTGCGCGCGGACATCACCGGCGGCGCGAAGCGGGCCGCCATCTTTCGCTTCGCGAGCGGCTGGGAGATTCTACCGCCGCTGCCGGGCGATAATTCGAATTACGGATATGACATCAACGACGCGGGCGTGGTCGTGGGCATTTCGTACCGCCACTTTCCTGTCATCTTTCACGGGTTCGTGTATGCCCATGGCGCGGTGACGGACCTCAATGCTGTCACCAGCGGGGCGCCGGCGCCGATTGTGGAAGCGTGGGACGTCAGCGAGAACGGATACATCGCCGCGAATGCCGACAATGGGCAAATCACATTCGCGCTCCTGCTGCGACCCTCGAATCTCGGATGCCTGGGTGATCTGACCGGCGATTTGCGCGTGAACGAGGCTGATTTGGGGGTGTTGCTCCAGGGTTGGAACCAGTCGGCGGATGGGGACCTGAACGGGGACGGGCGGACGGACGAATCGGATCTTGGAATTCTGATGCAGAACTGGATGAATGTCTGTCCGTAAGCGCGCGACCGGCTGCGGATGCTTGATGCGCAAGACCGGCGTGGTGTTTCCAAATCTCGCACTCAGGCGATTGCCCCCGGCGAAACCTAGCGCGTAGATTCCCACTCGCGCGTTCTGATTCGGTGCGAAATCAACGTCACTGGCTTGGCCGTCGGTTGAAATACGCTCCTATCCGAGCCCCGACCGTAAGGGAGGGGTCGATCCGATGATCGAAATCGCCTGCAATCTCAGCACTCCGCACAACTTGGCGGCCCCTCGCTGACGGTCGGGGCTCCAAGCGACCGGCCACAACGGTGCGACGCGGTCGGAAATCCAAACACTCATCCAGGCCGGTCGCTTGCGCTCGCGGTTCAAACGTAGCTTCACCGCACCCGACGATCGCGGCGCGCACCGGCGTGAGGACACACCAGTTCGGGTGACGCCCCTTGGACAGATGAAACCGGCGCCCTTTCGGGGCGCGCCCGCGCGCTCGGCACTTCCCGCGCTACGGCGCAGCTCCTGCGGAAACGCCGCCAGCCGTCTCATAAGAACTCAACAAACGCCTCGCCAACGCGCGGTCCGCCGGTCGCGCGGTGAAGCGACCGGGCGCAATGGTCGATACTGAGTGCGTTCGATCCAGCACGAAGTCAGCTCGGCGCTACGCGCCGGCGCGGAGATTGAGATGGCGGCGAAAGCAAAGGCGGAAGACGCTCCGGCGCCGGCGGAAGCAAAGCCCAAAAAGAAGTTCCCCATGACGATCGTGTTGATCGTCGTGGTGGCGGCGATGCAGGGCGCGGGTTTCTACGTAGGAGCGAAGTTCTTCGGCGCCGGGCCGCAGGTCGCGCACGGCAAGACCGAAGATTCGCACCACATGAAGGGCGAGGAGCCGCCGCCGGAAAAGGCCAACGACGAAGTCGCCGAGATTTCGCTGCTCAAGAGCTTCAAAGTGCCCAATAACAAAGCCGGGCGCATGTACATCTACGACCTGGACATCGTCGCCAAGGTGCGCGCGTCGCAGAAGGCGGCGGTGACCAAGTTCGTCGGCGAGCGGCCGGCCGAGCTGTCCGACACGGTGGCGCGGATTGTGCGCTCGGCGGAGCCAAAGGTAATGGCCGAAGACGAGCTCAAGGCGCTGCGGATGCAGATTCGCGGCGCGCTGAACGAGATATCCAGCAACCCGGAGCTGATCGAACAAATTCTAATTCCGCGCTGTGTTCCGATTCGCGTCGAGTAACAAACGCGACGACCCAGGGATGGGGCCACACTCGCAAGGATGCGTGCATGTCCGAGACTCCCGCTTCGCCGACTCCCGCGTCCAACGCCGGCGTTGGGCTTTCGCAGGCTGAACTCGACGCGCTGCTAGGCAAGCCCGCCGCCGCAGCGGCCGAGGGCGCCGCGCCCGTCTCAGCCGAGGGCACACCGTCCCTCGCGCAGCCCGCGGTCGCGATGAGCGCGCCATCGCAGTCGCCCAACGCGACCGCAACGAGCACGCCGTCGCCCAGCGCCGAACCGCAGACGCCGTCCGCAAAGCCGTTCGAGGCGCCGGATTTCGACGCTGCCGGCGATCAAGGCGAGCTTTCGGGCCTGGAGCTGCTCGACGACGTCGACTTGTGCGTAGAAGTCGAGCTGGGGCGCACCGAGATGTACATCGAAGACGTATTGCGCCTGGGGGTCGGCTCGGTCATCGAGCTGGACCGCCTCGCCGGCGATCCGGTGGATGTGTACGTCAACAAACGCTTGGTCGCGCGCGGCGAGGTGCTGGTGCTGAACGACAACTTCTGCGTCCGGGTGAACGACATCGTCAGCCCGGTGCCGGAGCTGGAGAAAGCGCGTTAGGCGCGCGGGGAGTGGCCCGGAGGGGGGCCTGCGTGCATGGTTACCCGTGCGTAATTCAATCGAAAATCGAGTTGATCCGCGTGAGTAACGCGATGCGGCTGATCCTGATCCTGCTTCTGGTTTCGCCGGCCATGGCCGACGAACCGGTCGACTCGCGCAACGCGGCGCGGGAAGCCGCCGGCGGATTTCGCGACGACGCCGCGCGGCCCACGGCGGCCGCGCCGCAATCACAACAGACCGACACGCACGCGGACCCCTGGAACGCCATCGAGCCGCCGGAGCTTTCGGCGGCCAAGACGCCGCTGCGTCGACGCCCGGCTTCAGGCGTGTCGACGCCCGGCGTGGCCGGCACGTCGTCGAGCTGGTTGCGCACGACGGCGTCGCTGGGCGGCGTGATCGCGCTGATCCTGCTTCTCTCCTGGGGATATCGCGTCGCGTTGGGCCGCGGCGGATTGTCGCTGGCGAAAGCGCGGCGGCCCGGCTTGATCCAGATCATCAGCCGCGCATCGCTGACTCCGCGGCACGGCCTGGCGCTGGTCCGCGTCGGTCCGCGCCTGGTGCTGGTCGGCGTAGGCAACGAGGGACTCTCGGCGCTGGACGTGGTGGAGGACGCGAAACTGGCCGCGGCGCTCGCCGGCGACGCCGCCACCCAGCAAACGGAAAGTCACAGCGCCGAATTCGCGCGCGTCATTGCCGACGAATCGAAAACGTACCTGGAGCTTAGCGCGCCGGCGCCGGCCGGCGAGACGCCGGCGGCTCGTCCGGATGATGCGCAGCTCGGTCGCGTGAAGCGGGTCATGACGGAAGCCTTGCGGCGCGTGCACGCCGCGCGGAGCGCTTAATGCGACGGAGCCAATTGCGGATTGTCGCGCTCGTCGCTCTGGGCGTGGTGCTGGGCGCGCCGCCGCGCGCGGCAGCGCAGGCGGTTGAGAGCCAGTTCGATCGCGCGAGTTCCGCGCCCGACACGAGCGCTGCCGCGTCCGGCGAGGGCGGGACGCGTGTGGACCCGGTTTACGTTCCGGATCTGGGCCAGTGGTTGCCGCGGGCCACGTCGCGCGAGTCGCTGAGCGCGTCGCTTCAGATCCTGGTGATGCTCACGCTGCTGACGGTGGCGCCGAGCATCGTGCTGATGATGACGAGTTTCACACGGATCCTCATCGTTCTGGTGCTGTTGCGCCAGGCTTTGGGCACGCAAACGCTGCCGCCGTCGCAGGTGCTCGTCGGCCTGTCGCTGTTTCTGACGATGCTGGCGATGACGCCGACCTGGGACAAAGTGCGCAAGGACGCTCTAGATCCATATCTGGACGGCCGCATGGGGCAGACCGAGGCGATCGCGGCGGCGGGCGGGCATCTGCGCTCTTTCATGTTCGACCAGATCGTCGCGGCGCGCAACGAGCAGGACGTTTACATGATGTATGAATACGCGGCGCAGCGCGACCTGACGCCCGACGAGACGCTCACGCCCGAGCAGGTGCCGATGACGGCGCTGCTGCCGGCGTACCTGCTGAGCGAGCTGAAGGCCGCGTTTGTCCTGGGCTTTCGCGTCTACCTGCCGTTTCTGGTGATCGACATGGTGATTGCGACGGTCTTGGTGTCGATGGGCATGATGATGCTTCCGCCGGTGCTCATTTCGCTGCCGTTCAAGCTGCTCCTGTTCGTGCTGGCGGACGGCTGGCATCTGATCGGCGGGTCGTTGATGGCGAGTGTGGCGTGAAGGCAAGTGCGAATGGCGAATAGCGAAGAGCAAATTACAGAATCGCTCCGGACACGGTTTCCTTTCGCTACTCGCCATTCGCAGTTCGCTATTCGGGTGAAGTGGAGAACCACGTGGATCTGCCAACCGCCATGGACCTCGGCCGGCAGGCGCTGCTGACCGCGCTGATCATCGCCGGGCCGGTGTTGATCGCCGGCGTGCTGGTCGGCGTGATCATCAGCATTGTGCAGACCGTGACGCAGATGCAGGATCAGACGATCAACATCGTGCCCAAGATCGTGGCGATGCTGGCGGCGGCGCTCTTCTTTACGCCGTGGCTGACGGAGCACTTGATCGAGTACACGCAGGCGTTGCTGACGAATTGGTGAGGCAAGCGAGGCAAGTGCGAATGGCGGATAGCGAAGAGCGAATTACAGAAGACAAGCGAAACACACAAGGCGAGTCCGGCCGATTGGCGTCGTTGCTTCGCTCTTCGCCATTCGCAATTCGACATTCCCTTTGAGCTCATGCCCTACGAACTCCTAGCCGCGTACCTGAAGCTGCCGCTCTTCGGCATGGTCGTGGCGCGGCTGGCGGGGATGCTGATGTTTGTTCCGCTGCTGGGCGGCCTCTCGGTGCCCTTCAACGTGCGGATTCTGCTGATCGTCGGGCTGTCGATGCTGATTACGCCGATGGTCCCCGCGCCCGCCGCCGCGCCCGACACGCTCGGCGAAACGGTGCTGGCTCTTGCCGGCGAGCTGTTTCTGGGCGTCCTGATGGGGCTTTCGCTACGCCTGTGTTTTCTGGGGCTCGAATTGGGCGGATTGCTGATCGCGCAGGAATCCGGGCTCGCCTTCGGCCAGATCGCCGACCCAAGCACCGGCGAACAGCACTCCGAGCTGAGCATGTTCTACATCCAGCTCTTCGGCGTGACGTATCTGATCGTGGGCGGTCATCGCGCCCTCGTCGATGCGGCGCTGGGGTCGTTTCGGACGCTGCCGCTTCTGGGCGACTCGCACGTATTCGAGTTCGGCGGCGGCGCGGTGCTGGATGCGCTCACGGTTGGTGCGGGAATCGGCATTCGAATCGCCGCGCCGGTGGTGATTGCGCTGTTTCTGGTGAACGTGGCGCTGGGGTTGATGACTAAGGCCGTGCCGGCGCTGAATATCGTCACGGTGGGCTTCTCGCTCAAGACGCTGATCGCGTTCGGCTTGATGGCCGTGTCGCTGCCGACCGCGGTAACCGCGTTCACGGACGGACTTGAAACGGTCGCGCAAATGGTCCAGCGGATGGTGTTGGGGACGTAGCCAGGCGGGCAGAGAAATGTTCGGCGACGACACGGAAGATCGCACAGAAGCCCCAACGCCGCGCCGCCGACAGGAGGCGCGCGAGCAAGGGCGAATCGCGCGCAGTCATGATCTGACCGCCGCGGTTGGCCTGTTGGCGGCGCTGGCACTGCTCGACTGGATGGGTCCCAGCGTGCTCGACGCGCTGCAGCGCCTGGTGCGGCGAATCGAGCGCCCCGGCGAGCTGACGCCCGATTCGCTGCTGGTCGACGCGCGACAGATCACGCTAGAAGCCGCTGGGGCGCTCGCGCCGCTCTTGGCGTGGCTGGTGGTTCTTACGGCCATCGGCGCGGTGCTGCAATCGGGATGGGTGGCCACCTGGTCACGCTTATCGCCCAAGTTCGGCCAGCTCAACCCGCTCAACGGACTGAAACGCCTGGCTTCGCTCGACGCCGCGACGCGCCTGGTGATGAGTCTGTTGAAGCTGGGCATCATCGGCGGCATCGCGGCGACGGTGCTGCACGGGCAGTTGATGCGCGTGCTCGGCGCCGGCGGGCTGACGCCGGAGCTGGTGCTGCCGTTTTCGACGTCTTTGATCGACGGACTGCTCCTGAAGCTGGGCGTGGCGATGCTGGTGCTGGCGCTGCTCGACTACTTCTATCACCGCTGGCAACTCGAGCGAAACCTGCGCATGAGCAAGCAGGAGATCAAGGACGAGCTGAAGCGCATGGAGGGCGATCCCGCGCTGCGGCAGCGCCGGCGGCAGATTCAGGCCAGGCTGGCGCTTCAGCGGGCCAAGATCGACGTGCCGAAGGCGGACGTAGTGGTGACCAATCCGACCGAGTACGCCGTCGCCATCCAGTATGACGAAAAGACGATGGACGCGCCGCGCGTCGTCGCCAAAGGCAAGGACTTCATGGCCCTGCACATTCGCCAGATTGCGCAGCAGCACGGCATCCCGATCGTGCAGCGCCCGCCGCTGGCCCGTGGCCTGTACGCGGCGGTGGAAATCGGCCAGACCATCCCGCCGGCGTACTACCGCGCCGTCGCGGAGGTATTGGCGTATGTGTACCAGTTGGCGGGGAAAGCGGCCTAGCGGCAAGTGCGAATGGCGAAGAGCGAATAACGAATGAAAACACGCGATGAAGGAGGCGCGCGGCACGCATGCGCTGGGAATGCGCTCCGAAATCTGCTATTCACCTTGAGTGCGCTCCGTAATTCGCTATTCGCCATTCGCGATCCGCGATTCTCATGAACGATTTCAATCCCATCATCCGTTTCCTGGTCAACAACCGCGGGTTGCTGTTCCCGCTTTGCGCCGGCGCGCTGATCTTCGTGATCCTGATCCCGCTGCCGACGGCGATTCTGGACTTTCTGCTCTCGTTCAACGTGCTGCTGAGCTTGGTCGTGCTGCTCACAGTGATGTACTTGCGCACGCCGTTGGAGTTCTCCAGCTTCCCGTCGCTGCTGCTGGCGCTGACGCTGCTGCGGCTGGTGCTGAACGTGGCGACGACGCGCCTGATTCTCTCGAACGGCGCCAGCGGCACGTCGGCGGCCGGGCATGTCGTCGAAACGTTCGGCGTCTTCGTCGCGGGCAATTCGCTGGCCGTCGGCGTGATCATCTTCCTGATCATCACGGTGATTCAGTTCGTGGTGATCACCAAGGGCGCCACGCGCATCGCCGAAGTCGCCGCGCGATTCACGCTCGACGGCATGCCCGGCAAGCAGATGGCCATCGACGCCGATCTGAACGCCGGCCTGATCAACGAATCCGAGGCCCGTCGGCGGCGCAAGGAAATTTCCGACGAGGCGGATTTTTTCGGGGCCATGGACGGCGCCAGCAAGTTCGTCCGCGGCGACGCGGTCGCCGGCATCATGATCACGTTCGTCAACGTGCTGGGCGGCCTTTACGTCGGCATGGTGGAAAACGGCCGGACGCTGATGGACTCGCTGCACGTCTATACGCAGCTTACCATCGGCGACGGTCTTTCGAGTCAGATTCCGGCGTTCATCCTCTCCGTCGGCGCGGGCATGCTCGTAACGCGCAACACCGGACAATCGAATCTCGGCGAGGAAGTGCTCGGCCAGTTACTCGCCAAGCCGACGGCGCTGAGCGTCGCGGCCGGGTTCCTCGCGCTGCTGATGCTCACGCCCTTACCGAAGATCCCGCTGATCGCGCTGGCCGGCGGAACCGGAATGATGGCCTTCTTCATTCAGAAGTCGCAGGTCGTCGCGGCGACGAAGAAAGTCGATGCCGAGCGCGCCCAGCAGAAGGCCAAGCCCGAGCAGATTGAATCACAATTGAACGTCGACGCGTTGGAATTGCAGATCGGCGTGGGGCTGGTGCGGCTGGTGGACCGTGCCCGCAACGGCGACTTGCTCGATCGCATCGGCGCGCTCCGCAAACAGATCGCCGCCGAGCTCGGGCTTGTCGTCCCGCCGGTGCGCATTCGCGACAGCGCCGCGCTTCAGCCGAATGAGTACGCGGTGTTGCTGCGCGGCCAGGAAATCGCCCGCGGCGAGTTGTTCCCCGATCGCCTGATGGCGATCAACTCGGGGCTGGCCGGCGATCCGCTGGATGGGCTCGAAACGCGCGAGCCGGCATTCGGCCTGTCGGCCTGGTGGATCGCGCCGGATCAGCGCGAGCGGGCGGAACGCCGCAACTACACGGTCGTTGAAGCGACCGGCGTGCTGGCGACGCACCTGACCGAGATCATCAAGCGCCACGCGTCCGACTTGCTGACGCGAGCCGAGACCCACAAGCTGATCGAAAACCTGAAGCAGCGCAACGCGGGGCTGGTGGAAGAGGTGGTCGGCGCGCTGCTGAAGGTCGCGGAGATTCAAAAGGTCCTGCAAAACCTGCTGCGCGAACGGGTGCCAATTCGCGATCTCGAGACCATCCTGGAGGTGCTTGGAGACTTCGCGCCCAAGACCAAGGATGTCGAGATTCTGACCGAATATGCCCGCAACGGCCTGGCGCGCACGATTTGCGCCCAGTATCGCGCGACAGACGGCGCGATCCACTGCGTTACGCTCGACCCCGCAGTCGAGGATTATCTGAGCGCCAACATCCAGCGCGTCGATCACGGCTCGATCCTGAATGTTCCGCCGGAGCGCCAGGCCGCGCTGGCCACGAGTGCCCGCCGGCAAGTCGAGCAGGCGGCCACTCGGGCGTCTGGCGCGACGATCGCGATTCTGTGCTCGCCGCAGGTGCGTCTGTGGGCGCGGCGCCTGATCGAGCCGCTGATTCCGCACACCCCGGTGCTGGCGCTCAATGAAATCGTGCGCGGTGTCGATGTGCAGGCACACGGAGTCGTCAGCCTGGAACATGAGTGATAACCAGAGATGGCTCACGCAGAGGCGATAAAGACGCAGAGGACGGCGATGGTGATCGATTTGCTGGAGACGATGACGCCGGGAGCGCTGTCCGTTGTCGAAGCGCGGCACGTGCGTTCCGACCGAACCTGGACTTCTGCGCGCTCACGGGCGAGACGCCCGTACCACCTACGCAGTGGCCGGCGGCCAGTCCGCACTCAGCCCCCCGCCCCGATTGAATTCTCCGCGCCTCTGCGCCTCGGCGTGAGAACCAGGTGATCGATGACCGCTGAGCCGCGTGTATTCACCGGATCGACGATGCGAGAGGCCCTGGCGCGCGTGAAACGCGAGCTGGGACCGGACGCCGTCATTCTGGGCACGCGGCACGTGTCGAGCTCGCGCGTCGGCGAGTGGATGGGCCGCGCCAAAGTGGAGATTACCGCCGCCGCCGGGCGCCCGGCGACCCTGCCCCCGCGCGGTGCGGCCAACCGCGTGCCGGCCGAACCGGAGCCGGATCGCGGCCGCAACGGAGCGGGCAATTACGCCGGCGCGTCCGGCTCGCAGTCACCGCGCCGCCGCGACCGCGAGACGGCGACACGCGATCCAGGCACCGAGGACACTGGCTCGTCTTCGCGCGTGCACGGTCGCAACTCGAGCGCGTCAATCGCGGCGCCCGCGTTGCCCGCCTCCGTCTTCCCGTTCTATCAGGAGTTGGTGAAGAACGAGGTCGTAGGAGAATTGGCCGAGCGCCTGGCGCGGCACATCGCCGCGGACGTCCGCTCCGCGACAGACCGAGACGTGGCGACGGCTCGACTGCGCGACGCGATCAGCCGGATAGTGCCGGTCTGCGACGGCATCAGCCTCGTTCCCGGCCAGCGGCGTGTGGTGGCATTGGTTGGTCCGCCGGGCGGCGGCAAGACTTCCACGCTGGCCAAACTCGCGGCGCACTACAAGTTGCGTCGGTCAGCGCGCGTCGGAATTCTGTCACTCGACATGCACCGGCTCGCGACACATGAGCAACTGCGTCGTTTTGGCGCACTGCTGGGCGTTCCGATGAAGTCGGCGCAGACGGTCTCCCGTCTCAAGCAAGCGCAGAAATCGCTGGCCGACGTTGACCTGCTGCTGATCGACACGCCCGGTTTGGGTTTTCGAGATCGCGGGCGGTTCGTGCGCCTCGCCGCGCTGCTGCGCGCCGCACACGCGGACGAATTGCACCTAGTTCTGCCGGCGTGCCTGATACCCACGGTGCAGGACCGATATGCGCGGGCGTTCGCGCCGCTGGGCGCGTCCCGGCTCGTGCTCACGCATCTGGACGAGGCGGTCGGAATGGGCGTCATGCTCGGTGCGGTCGAACGCCTCGGCTTGGCGCTTTCGTTTTTTTGCGGCGGGCAAAATGTGCCCAAGGACATCAATTGCGCTTGCAGCGACCTGCTCGCAACGCTAGTCTTTTCCCGGCGTGGTGCTCTAGAGAAATTGCCCGACGGATCTGGCAATGCTCATACGAACGGACTCGTGCCCGCGGCGCGTTTCGAGCAAGTCAGTTAGTTTTGCGTTCGCGACGATTCTCCAAATCGAAAACACGAGCAACATGATTGGCGCGCGGACGTTCTCGGACGCGCCGTTCTCGTCGCACGCGCGCGGCCATTTTCTTTAGGTCGTCGTAGCGAAGCCCGCTCGGACGCGGGCCGATAGTAGACATGGATGTCGCATGATTCGATCCCTCAGCGCACAGGCCGCTCTTCTCTTTTTCTCCGCGACCATCGTCGCCGGACTGTGGGCGGGCAACTCGCCATCGACGATCCTGCTGCGCGCCATGATCGCCCTGGTCGCCGCATTTGTGCTGACGCAATTCGTGGCATGGGCGGCCCGGGCGGCGCTGCGCGATCACCTGGTGCGGCGAAAGCTGGCGATCGATCGGGGCCATCTTGATCGTCTGAACGAACGCCGTGACGAACAGGGGACCGACGTGTCCGTCGGCCCGGAGGCGGGATAAGCCATGATGACTCGTCGTCCCGGAAGTCGCGTGCGGCGCGTCAGCCGCGATCACAAGGCCCGTTCGTTTTCGAGCGATGTCGAGCTGCGCGAAGCGTGGCTGCGATACAAATCGGAGCCGGACGACCCGACGCGAAACCGGTTGGTCGAGCACTATTTGTATCTGGTCCGCTACACCGCCGAGCGCATCGGGGCCAAACTTCCGGACGAAGTCGACGTCGACGACCTGATGAGCGCCGGGATTTTCGGCCTGGTCGACGCGATCGACGCGTTCGACATGGATCGCGGCGTGAAATTCGAAACCTACTGTGCGCCGCGCATCCGCGGCGCGATCCTCGACGAGCTGCGCAGCATGGACTGGGTGCCGCGGCTGGTGCGGCATCGCGCTCACAAGCTCGATGACGCCGTTCGAACGCTGGAGGTCGAGCTAGGCCGTCTGCCGAGCGAGGATGAGATCGCGCGGCGGCTCGGGCTTACGCGAGATGATTTCGACAAGATGATGCGCGACGCGAGCACCGTGTCGCTGGTGTCGCTCTCGACGCGCTTCGGTGGCGACCAGAGTGGGGCGCGCGACCTGTCGGAGACGGACGTGTTGCCCGACGACGAGGGCATCGACCCGGTCGTCGAAGCGCAGAAGCAGGACGTGAAAGACCTCGTCACGCGCGGATTGAGCCGCGCGGAACGCCTGATCGTCGTCCTGTACTACTATGAGCAGATGACGATGAAGGAGATCGGCGCCACGCTCGATTTATCCGAATCGCGCGTCAGCCAGATGCACTCGGCGATCGTCGAGCGACTGCGCGATCAGCTCCAGGCGCGGCATCGCGAATTCGCGTCGTAGTCCAATTTGGCGACGCGTGCCGTGCCGCGCTAATCTCCTCGCGAGACGCACAAACAAGTCGATTTGATCTGCGTATCCGCGCGCGACCAGGCCTTCTTGAATCGCCGCTCCACTTCCGCCGCCTCGGCGTCCGCGCCGCGCGATTTCAGGCACTCCGCCAAGCCATAGAGCGACCAGCCGTTCTCCGGCCATCGGCGCAGGTCCTCGCGGTAGACCGGCTCCGCATCCTTGAACCGCCCGGCGCTGACCAGCACCGCGCCCAGCGTGTGTCGCAGCGGCTGAATCCAGTCCGGCGGCTCCATGTACAGCAAATCGTCTTCAACCTTCACGCCGGCTTGAAGCTGCGACACGGCTTCGTCGATCTGCCCGCGGCGGAGTGCGATTTCACCGGCCAGGACGTGATCGGCGATCGAAAGCACCTTGTGGGCCGGGTTGATTGCCATCAGCGCATCCTGCGGGATTTGCGCGAC
Source organism: Phycisphaerae bacterium (assembly GCA_046350315.1). Taxonomy (GTDB): domain Bacteria; phylum Planctomycetota; class Phycisphaerae; order UBA1845; family Fen-1342; genus CAZHTF01. The sequence continues at coordinate 4,697,150 of JAXMAP010000002.1, read as the reverse complement.
GATCTTGCGAAACTCCGCCTGCTCGCGCTGCGCGTCTTCGACCCGACCCTTCGCCGCCTGCGCCACGCCGCGCGTGAAACGCCAGAACGCGGTGTAGATCGGCAGATACGCCGGCGGCTGCGGCTCAGCGAGAATCTCATCCCACAGTCCAAAGCGCATCATCGCCTCCAGCGCGATCGGCAGGTAGCCGTCCACCATGACGGCGTTCTGGCGGGCGTAGACTTCGGGCACGCCGGCGATCATCGCCCGCGCGGCGGAGAGCGCGACGGCGCGGCGCCCCTCCATCATCGACGCGAAGGCGAGAAATTGATGATTGTGGGCCATGTAAACGCGGTAGAAATCCTGCTGGGGCGAAATCCGGCGATAGCGTTCATCGGCCTTGATTGCACGCTCGTTGGCCTCGGACGCCTGGGCCCACTGTCCGACGCGCACGTCGATGTGCGCCGGCATGTGCACCAGGTGGCCTGCGATCGGCACCATCGCCCGCAGCCGGTCCGCCGCCGCGATCCCGCGCTGTGGCTGAGGCGAAGCTTCGACGGTGTGGATGTAAAGGTGATTCGCACCGGGATGAAGCGGATTCAGGCTGAGCACGCGCTCCAGCACGCTCACGATCTCGGGCGTCGCGCCCTTCGGCTCGCCGGCCTGCGTCCAAAGATCCCAGGGCTGAAGATCCATCAGCGATTCGGCGTAGAGCGTCCCGACATCCGCGTCATCGGGATGCGCCTTCCAGACCGCGGCCATCGCTTCCGCGTAAGCCCGATCGAGCGGCGCGCGATCGGCGGGCGCCGGGTTGGCGTAGCGCTTGGCGAGCGCGTCGATCAGCTCGCGTTCGATCGGCGAGGATTTGTTGCGCGCCGCGAGCGCTTTCTGGAGCGAATCCCACGCGCCGCGCTGGTGCGCCTCGGTCATCAGCGAGTTGTTGATGTGCGGGCCGTGGCACAGCGCCGCGCCCCACCAAGCCATGGCGCAATCCGGGTCCAGCGCGCCGGCCGCCTCGAATGAGCGGATCGCTTCGTCATGATTGAACGCATACGCCCAGGTCAGCGCTTGGTCGAAGTATCGCTGAGCCAGGCGCGATTGCGTGGTGACGGCGCGGTGATGGTCACCCATGCCGTTGAAAAGCGGCGCTGCCGCGCCGCGACCCGCTTCGCCGCGACCGGGCGCCTGGCAGCCTGTAACGACGAGCGTGATTGTCGCGGCTACGGCGGAAAAACGCGCGAAACGGGTGTGCGCATTCAAAGTTGTTCTCCAAATGGTGATGGCCCGGCCGGATAATATCGAGGCGAAGCCCGCGGCGGCCAGAACTCGTGCGAATTACTCACGCGGGGCTCGCGTTCGGCGGTGTGGGCATGTCCGTGGGGCGATTCGTGAAGCCGCTGTCGCGCTTGCGACTCCGCTGGAGCGCGAACTCGCCCAATCGGTCGGCGAACTCCTCTTTGGAATTCGCACCAATCCGCATCACCAGCGCCCGCGTGGCCTCGCGATGGTGCAGAAACTGCGCCAGGAGCCAGGTCTGCTCCGCGCGCCGCATCGCCGCGCCTGCGTCCGCCTGAAATTCGCGATTGGCCGAGCGTTCGGCCGCTCCAGCGAACCACGCCGCGCCTTTGACCGGCAGCGCCCGATTCACAACGACCGGCCCGTCGTCGAAATCGCCGCGATCGAACAGCAGCAGCTTGCAGGCCGCGCGGCGCGTTGCGGGGATGGCCAACGCCAGAGTCAATGCGTTCGCCGAATAGACGGCCGCCGCCCAGCGTGTGCTCCAGCGCGCCGCGGCTTCGCGCTGGCGCTTGATGAGGGCAGCGCGCTCGAAGTTCTGCTTTCGCGCCGCGTCCCGCATCCGCCCGTCAGCCTCAGACAGCCATTCTTTGATCCCCCCCGAAGCGAAGCGCCACGCCGCCGCAGCGCGCTGCGCGTACGTCGCGAGCGGAACGCTGCCGTCACAGGGCGCATCGCAGCGGCCCATGTCGGCGTAAGCGCAGCGCCTGCCGCCCGGGGTTCGGCGGACCTCCTCGGGGTAGCGGCACAGGTCGAACAGGTCCCATAGCACATGCAGGCATTCTCGTGCGTCGGTTTCGGTCGGCCAGGGACCGACGAACTCCCCCGGATCGAGATAGACGCGCGAGGATACTTCGATTTCCGGAACGTCGGCCGCGCACGAGCGGCGCAGGAACCACGCCGGGCCGAACGTCAGGCGTTTCCGATAGTCGCGCGGATGCAATCCGCGTACGACGCGGTAATAGACCCAGCGCGCCTCGAGCCCGCAGTGCACGCGGCGCCACACGATCCGCCGGGATATCTCGGCCAGGTCAGCTTTTCCGCGCGCCGCGCGCTGCGGATCGGCCAGGCGCGAAAGCGCCCAGCGCCGCAGGTGCTGCGTGAAGCCGACCAGAATGGTTCGACCGTCGGCGTCCTGAAACCCGCAAACCGCCGCGACGCCGGGCAGTCCCGCCAGCGCGACGTCGGCGGCGCGGCCCTGCCAGGCGAGTTGGTCAGGCAGCAATTCGAGCAATGACGGAATCACAGATTTCACACCTGCGGTCGGCGGCTGAACGCAGGCGGGATCGTAGCCGAGCCGGGCGCCGTCCGTACGAGTCAGGAATCGGCCCAGATATTCGCGTCTCCGCGCTCCGCCGACCGCACGCCGGGTTATCAGAGTTCACCGCGTCGTCGCAATCGCCGCGGCGAATTCGCAGCGCGTTCCCGACGCGGTCGCAACGCACCAGCATTGATCGGGCCTGCGCGTCGGCGCGGTCCGAAGAACGCGAGCGCCGGCGGCGCGTCCGCGAATCGCCGGATCGCTTACCGGCGGACCACATCAGATTCGGACGACGCGCCGCGAGAATCTCATAATGAGCCCATCTCCGACGAGTTCCGGAAATAGACAGGCCGCGTCCGGCGCCGAACGCGCCGCGGTCCGCGTGCGGCGCAATTTGCGATCGCATTGTTTGAAGTGCGCCGCGCCGCGGGTCGAAGAGTCTGGCGGTCCGAAGAGGCGAGTAACGATGAACACCACGATGTCCGCCAACGTCCTTCGCAGCCGCCGGGCGCAGATGACCCTGCTGGTCGACGCGTGTCGCCAGCGTGAGCCGGCGCGCCTCGCCTCGCCGGCCGCCGACGCCGGCGAAGTGCCAACGCGCTTCCTGGCGATCGAGCCGGACGGCGTGCTGCTGGATGCCTCGCAGGAGCCGCGGTGCAGCTTCGCGCCGCACACCTCGATCCAGGTTCGTTTTTCCCATGACGGCGTCGAATACCGCTTCTCGGCCGCGGCGCGCGGCGAGCGTCTCTACAACACCGGCGGCGCGGCGATCGCGGCGCTGAAGATCGACCTTCCGATGCGCATCACCTGCGCGCCGGAGCCGCACGACCAAGCGCTCGACCTGCTGAACGGGTTGGACGCGATTCCGGCGACGATCAGCGGCATTCTCAAGCCCGAATTGTGCTTTGAAGTGCGCCTGCAACAACTTTCGCGCTGCGACGCGCGGACGCTGATCGCCGGATCGACGCCGCGCTCGCTGCGCAAGGGCGATGTGTGCTGGCTGGAGTTTGAATTGCCGGGTGAACCGCGGCGCTGCGAACTGGTGGTTCGCCTGATGGGCGTCGACTCGCCGACGCCGGACGCGAGCGCGATGGAATGGTCGGTTCACCCGGTCGAGGACCCGGAAAAATTAGATTCTCTGTATGAGCGCTTGGAACGATTCGCTGCGGCCCAACGCGGCATTTCGTGCGCGAGCGCGGAACCGGCTTCACGGCACTGATTTCTCGGCAACGACCGCGTCGGCTGACGCGTGCCGGCAATGGGCGGGGCACGCGACCGATGCGCCCGAAATGAAGTGCCTGATCGCGGACTCTCTTGTTCGGCAGGCGGCGCCGCGACGCCTCGAAGGAGTGCCCAGATGCTGCTTTCAATGGACATGACGCCGCGCCAGACCAATCGCGCGCTCGAGCAGGCGCTGCGAACCAAGGCGCTGCTCGAGATTGAGGCGCGCAGCGCGCCGGCCGAGGACACGCTCTTCGGTACGCTGGTCGAGCGCGAGGGGAACCTGCTGCACGTGCAGCTTCAGCAGCGCGGCGGCACGCCGTTGCCGGCCAATCTCGTCGGCTCGTATTGCGACGTGCGCCTCCCGCTCCCACCGCAGTTGATTCTGTTCGCAACCTGCATTCTGGACGTGTTCGACGCGACGACGCCGCCGCGAATCGTGCTGGCCCAGCCGCCGACGATGCAGGTCGCCAACCGGCGGCGGTTCGAGCGCGCCATCGTGCAGCCCGTGGAGCCGCTGAGTGTGTGGAGCGCCTCGGCGCCCGCGCCGCGCGTGGGCATGCTGGGCGACATCAGCGGCGACGGGTTGCTGTGCCATCTGCCGGGGCGCGAATGGGAAGATGTGTTGATGGTGGGCGACCCGGCCCGCGTAGTGTTCGAACTGCCCGGACACGACGAGCCGTTTGACCTACCGGTAACGGTTTGCAACAAGACCTTCTCGGACGAACAGAACCAGCTCAGCGTCGGGCTGGCGTTTCTCGATCCGCAGGACGATTCGACCCGCCGCGCGATTGAACGGCTGCGCGCGGTGCTCGGGTCACTGATGCTGACCAACCTGAAAATCGAAGTGGACGGGGAGTCGCCGGCATGAGACCACGAAGAGTACTGACATCGCAGGACACGATCGAGGTCGTCGAACAGTCGGTGCGCGACAACGCGCTGGCCGTGCTCACGCTTCAGACCGGCGATCTCTGGCACACGTTCAAGAGCCGTTTTCTCGAAAGTGATCCGAGTCGGCGTTTCTTTGTTCTGGACTATCAACCCACCGACGGCGCGCCGCCGCCGCCGCTCAACGCCGGGCAATGCGTTGGACTGAGCGTGCGCTACAAGAGCCGTAAGGTGATGTTCGCGACGGTGGTCGAGGCCAAGGGGCGCTTCGTGGTCGACTCCAGCGCCAGTGTGCCGGCCATCCGTTATCGCTGGCCGGCTTCGCTGATGGAGCTTCAGCGTCGCGTCTATTACCGCACCGCGGTGCCGGTCGGAACGGTGATGGTCGCGAATCTCTGGCCCGGAGGTGCGGCGGCGCGAAATGGCGCGCAGAACGCTACACGCGCGGTCGTCAGCGGGCAGACACTGGACATCTCGTGCGGCGGGGCGCTGATCCGCCTGAATCAGCTTCAACCGCCGCCGTGGGGAGAAGGCGAAACGCTTGGCGTCGAGTTGCACATGCCCGACGGCAGACCGCCGGCGATCTGCAACGCGCACTACCGCGGCGTGCGCCACGACGGCCAGAGCGAATTATGCGTGGCAATTCAGTTTGTGGGGTTGGAGCTCAGCGCCGAAAGCCGCGCGACGCTGCATCGGCTCTCAAGGACGGTGCAGAAGTTCCACCGCCAGACGCTGGAGGAGGAGTTGCGGACTGGTCAGGCGAAGTTCGAGTCGTGGTAGGGGGCAAGTTCGAATTGCGAATTGCGAATAGCGAATTGGCCCGGCCCGAGCGGCGGGCTTGTATTTCGAGAATTCGCTACTCGCTGTTTGCGACTTGCTTGCACGCTTCCAGCGCCTCGGGCGTCGGCGCGCCGTAGCCGGAGCATTTCAGCCCTTCGAGCACCTTCGGGTTCTCGCGAATCCCGGTGGTCAAAAACTCCCGCACGCGGGCGGCGACCTGCGCATCGAGTTTCGGCGACGCGACGACGACTCGATCGGGCACGGCGATCGTCTGTCCGATGACGTGAAGTCGATCGCGCCCCGGCTCGCCGGACGAGCTGGCCTTCTCGGCCAATTCGTCCCAAGCGGCCTGATCGATGAACCCGGCCTGTGAACTCCCGTTGATCACCGTTTGCGCCACGGCGCGGCCGTCGGGCATGTGTTTGAGCGATCCGGGAATGGGCAGGAGCTCGAGCGACAAATCGGTCGGCTTGAGCCCATGCTGCTTCAGCAGCATCAGCGCCGCCAGGTGCGCGCGGGCGTCGCCGTCTGGTCCAAACGCCACAGTCCTGCTCTTCAGGTCCTCGATCTTGCGAATCTGCGAATCGTGCGGCACGACCAGCAGCGCCGGGCGCGCTGCCCGGTTCGCCGCGTCCAGCGGCACCGCCAGCGGCGTCGCGCCGGTGTTCTCCGGCAGCTTGGCGTACGCCGCCGGCGTGAGAATGGCGACCTGGTAAAAGCCGTCCGCCAGCAGCGGCGGGATCAGTGCCGGAAGCGTCATGTCCAGCGCGACGGGGCGCGCGAGATTCCTGGACATTGCGTCGCGAAACGGCTCGTACTGCGCCCACGTCACGATCGGATCGATCGGCCGGTCGCTGAGGATCGGCAGTTTCTCCACGCCGATCGCCACCACCAGCGGCTTGTCGATGCCCAGAAGGTTGAAAAGCGGCAGACCGCCGCTGCGACAGCCGGCAGCCAGCGCCGCGACCGCCGCGATCGTCGCCGTTCGTAGTGTTGCGCTCCATCGCATGATTGGCTCCATCTAAAATGACAGTGCGCCAAGACGCGCCGCAATCGGAACGCGCAGCGCCAGCACGCGCGATTCCCAACCGCGCTCGCTTGCGCGTCGCGTTCTGTTCGCGGCGCGTACTCGCGCACGGCCATCTAGGCGAGATTATGAAGCTCGGAACGAGTTTCGGCCACATCAAGTTCGCCCAGACCGATACCCGTACCACTTCGCGCGGTGGCGTCGGACGCCGTTTCGTGCACACAGCGCGAGTACGCGCGGTTGCCGACCGCCCTCGCATGCGCCTCGCGTTCAGTTCGGTCGCGCGCGGCCGCGAGGCGGTTTCGCCCATGCTCAGGTCGAATTTCAGCAACCATCCACAAGCTGATCGCGGTCGAACACCGGACCTTCGGTGCAAGCCAGCGCCCAACGCCATCCGATGGGGCGCGTTTCGTCGCGGACGCGCGTCACACAGGAGAGGCAGGTGCCCATTCCGCAGCCCATGTAGCGCTCGATGCAAAGCTGGCAGCCAAAACCCAGATCGCGCGTCGCCGTCGAGATTGCCGCCAGCATCGCCGATGGCCCACACGCCAGGACCAGCGGGGTCAATCGTGCGCCACTTTCCGCCGACGCTTGGTCGGAACGCCGAGCCCAGCCCGCCAATCCGACCGTCACGCGGCCTTTCACGCCGAGCGAACCGTCGTCGGTGGTGATGATCGCGCGGCATTCCGGAGCGCCGGGAATCTGAACGCACGGGGTCGGCGTTCCGTCCGCCGGTGCATCGCTCACCACGCGGACGGGAAGCAACTCACGCGTCATCGCGCCGAGGATGAGCACAAACTGGCGCGATTGCTCGGCAAGCATGCGCGACAAGTAGAGAAGCGGCGGAATTCCGACGCCGCCGCCGATCAGAACCAGCGGCCGTGAATCACACGGGATGCGAAAGCCCCGACCGAGCGGCCCCGTGACGTTTATCGCGTCTCCGCGGAAAAGCCCGTCAAGGCGGCGCGTGCCTGGTCCAATCGCGCGCGAAAGAATCGCAAGCCGGTCGCGGCCGTCGGCGGTTCGCCGGCGGTCGGCGATGCTGAACGGGCGACGCAGATATGCCTGTCGGCATCCGAACTCCGACGAAAGCGATGAAGGGAACCGGCCGTCACGCCATTCGAGTACGTGCCCGCTCGTCTCCGCTTCGATCGCAGTGAGGACTTGAAGAAACTGGCCCGCCTCGGAGCGCGGAAAGTCCTTCAACTCGAACTCAATCCGAACGTGATCGCGGCAAACCGCCTCGACGTCCGTGACCAGGCCGATCGCGGCACACTTTCGGGCGGGGTTCGCCGTGATCATCGCGCTGTTCCTGACACGAAACAAAAACTCCCGGGATCCAACCCGAAGGAAGGATCCCGGAAGTGCGCCACGGCTAGAACAGCCGCTTGTTTGCAGATTCTCGAACGAGCAGACTATATCCGATTGTCGGACGGCTGTCCACGGAGCACCGAACGTCTTCAAGTCAATCTTAACTGCTTGTCATATCAAGCGTTGTGTCGATGTGTGCTGGTTGTTATGCTGCGTCTCCGAACCGCGCCGACGCAGCCGAATTGCGACCAGCCGGGAGCCAGGCGTCATGGGCGACAAACCGCGATATCGCGTAGCGCTCGCTCTGGTCTGTCGGGACGGACTCTGGCTCGTAGCGCGGCGACCGAAGCACGTGCACCTCGGCGGCATGTGGGAGTTCCCGGGCGGCAAGCTTGAGCCCGGAGAAGATGCCGCCCTGGGGGCGCTGCGCGAGTTGTTCGAAGAATGCGGTGTTCGGGCGAGCGTCGAACGCGTACTCGAGCCGATCGACTGCGACTACGGCGACCGGATGATCCGCTTATATCCGATCGTGTGCCGTTGGACGGAGTCGGAGCCGCGCCCGCTCGGATGCGAGGAAGTGCGTTGGGTCCGCGTCGAGGAAATGGAACCGCTCGACATGCCCGCCGCCAATAACGGCATCATCCGCGCGCTGCGAGAGTCGCGGATTCGCGACGGGGCCGATCCGTATTGACGGGTGGTCCGGGCGTCGCGCCCGGCGTCCGGCACGGGCGGCGCCGGCGGGACGCCCGTACCACCCATGAAGCGTGGTGCCTCGTCGGCGTGGCGAACCCATTCCATTGGCGTGTATTCTGCGAATTATCGCGTGCGTTCGAGGTGATTGCACCAATCCAGGATCCGTTGTGCCGCGTCCGCCGATTAAGCCACTGTCGCTTTCGATCTTCCTGCCGTGCTACAACGAGGAGGCGAACGTAGAACGCGTCGCGCGAGCGGCGCTGACGGTAGCGCAGGGTCTGGCGGACGAATTCGAAGTGATCATCGTCGACGACGGCAGCCGGGACCGCACCGGGGAACTCGCCGATGCACTGGCCGGCCAATTGCCCGCGATCCGCGTGGTCCACAATCGGCCCAACCGCGGCTATGGCGGCGCCCTTCAGGCCGGGTTCGCCGCCGCCGGCAAGAACTGGGTGTTCTTCACCGATGGCGACGGTCAATTCGACATGAACGAGCTGGACCGCCTGCTGCCGTTGCTGGCGCGGTATGACATTGTCGCCGGCTACCGGATGAATCGTCGCGACCCGTGGTTTCGCAAGCTCAACGGATGGTGCTGGACGACGCTCGTCAATTTTCTGTTCGGCCTGCGGATTCGGGACGTGGATTGTGCGTTCAAGATTCTGCCGCGCGAGCTGTTCGACAAGATCACGCTGCACAGCAACGGAGCGCTGATCTCGACTGAGTTGCTCGTGCGGGCTCGAAATGCCGGCTACTCAATCACTCAGGTCGGTGTAACGCACTATCCGCGCGTCGCCGGCAACCCGACCGGGGCGAAGCTCCGCGTCATCCTGCGCGCTTTTCGCGAGTTGTTCGCGCTCTATCGCAGGATCAAGCACGAACACCCGCAGCAGAACCGGCACGGCGGCTTCGCGCACGCGCCGACCACGAAGGACGCGTCGCGGACGGCCTGAGACTTCAATCGCGCCCGATCGAAACGGTCCGCATCGAGCCGTTGGGCCGCCGAACCTCCAGCTCGATCGGCTTCTGGGATCTCTTCCCGAACAGCTGGCTCAGTTCAACGACGTTTGTCACCGCCCGGCCATCCGCCGAGACGATCGCGTCTCCCGGCCGCAAATCGGCGCCGGATTGCGTCTCGACAACCACGACGCCGGTGATGTCCGCGTCGAATCCGGCGCCTCGGGCCCGGGCCGGCGTCAGCGTCAGCACGCCGGCGTTCAACGCGTCGATGTGTCGCGCCGCGGTGGGGTTGCGCGCCAGCGCGCCTTCCTGCTCTGGTCGTCGGCCGACCTTGATCCGAAGGTCGCTGGTCTTGTCCCCGCGCGCGACCTGCAGCATCGCGGTTTGACCCGGCGCGACCTCCGCCACGACACGTTGAAGGTCCGGCGGCGTGGGAACCGGGGTGCCGTTCACCGACAGGATTACATCATCGACGAGTACGCCGGCCGTTTCTGCCGGGGAATTTCCGAACACCGCGTCCACGAGCACGCCGCGACTCTGTAGCCCGAAGCGCTCGGCACCGCGGGAATCCAGCTCGCTCATGCTGATCCCCAGCCAGCCTCGAATCACCTCGCCGTCGCGCGAAAGTCGGTCGGCGATTCGCGCGGCCATGTTGCTTGGGATCGAGAACGCCACGCCTGCGTTGTACGAATCGCCGTTGGTGGCGATGGCGGTATTTACTCCGACAAGCTGCCCGCGCAGATTCACCAGCGGCCCGCCCGAATTGCCCGGATTGATCGCGGCGTCGGTCTGAATGAAGTCCTGGTAAGGGATCGAGATTCCGTCAATGCGCGTGCGGCCCTTGGCGCTGACGATGCCATGCGTAACGGTCTGCGTGAGGCCGAAAGGTGCACCGACCGCCAACACCCAGTCTCCAACCTCCAGTTTGTCCGAATCGCCAAACGCGAGCGGATGCAGATCGTTGGCGTCGATCTTGATCACGGCGAGATCGGACTTCGAATCTCGGCCCACGACGTTGGCGGAGAATTCGCGTCCGTCGCTGAGCGTGACGCGCAGATCGGCCCGGCCTTCGACGACGTGGTTGTTGGTCAGGATTCGCCCGTCCGCACTGAGCACGATTCCGCTGCCCGTACCGACGACCTGCCGCTGGCGGCGACGGACCCACTCCTGGAAATCGTCGTCCGAGAAGCGGTCTCCAAACATGTCGCGGAACTGACGTCTAAAGCGCGCCACGTCCTCATCCGACATTTCGCCGCCTTCGACACGGATGTGCACCACGCTGGGTCCGACGACTTTCGCCACCAGTCGAAACGCGTTGGCGACCTTCTCGACGCCCGCCAGCTCATCGGGAACGCGCTGCAGTTCGTCCTGATTGGCCTGAATCTTGCCGCGCTCCATCGCGTAAGCGACCTGCGAGACGAGCCGGCCGCCGAGATTGAAACGGATTGCGGCCAACGCCAAGAACACGACGGCTAGCACGGTCAGACGTTTCGCGGTGGAATTCACGGCACATTCTCCCGACGATGTCGCCCGGCGCATTCTATCCGGTCGTTGAGGCAACCCGCAGCCGGCGTACTTTCATCATATTATCGACGTGTGCGGCGGATCGAATCTGTCGCGGATTTCCATCTGAGGCGGGTCGGTCAGGCTGTCTGACGCGGGATCATCGCGCCTTCATTGCAGCGGAGAAAATCAGACCGCTCCATTGCGTGGCGCAGACTTTCCGCCGCGGCGGCGCGGGTTTTGAACGTTAGCACTTCATCGAGCGTTCGCCGCGCCGCACGGCACAGCACGCGTGCACGGCAGTGCGCGGTGCGCGTTGGGAAAGCGCGAGGGCGCGGAGGGGGCGCGGAACGGAGGGGACGGGAATCGAACCCGTCGGCGGGCGGTTTGGACGCCCGTGCCCGCTCGTTTTTCTCTTAGGCGATCACGCAAAGAGCGGGTTTCGACTGCTCCGGTTCGCGGTCCGAAGCAGGGATCGGGGACGGCGCGATTCGGCACCGGCTGGTCGCCGATGCGGAGGCGCAATCCTGCGGGTGCGACGGGCGGGACGCCCGAAGCACCCGGTGAGCGGCACGGGCACGAGGCCCGAGCCACTCTTTGAGCGGCACGGGCGAGACGCCCGTACCACCCTTGGAGCGATACGGGCGGGATGCCCGTACCACGCAGCATTCCGATCCGGCGATCGCCGAGCCTCACGCTTTGTTCGCCGCCGGGAGTGAGGCGCCGGCCCCGGGGTAGCCATGACCGGCGCGAGCGCGCGCGTTCGCCCCAGCGGGGCGCAGGAGTGTAGCCACGTCTACTCCACCAAGCACCACTAGCCGTGGATCACACCCGAGCTCGCCGAACGGCTCCATCCGTACATCGGCGGCATCATCCTCGCCGAGCGCGGCGTACTCTACGACATCGGCGGCGTCGCTGATCGCGTGCATCTCTACGTTCGCTGGCGACCCGACGAGACTGTCTCGAACCTGCTCAAGACGGTGAAGTCGCGATCATCACTCTGGGTGCATCAGACGTTTCCAAATCCTCGCGGCGTTCGCATGGCAGGAGGGTTACAGCGCGTTCTCCGGCAGCAAGTCGCAGGAAGAGGCCGTCAAGAAGTACATCGCCGGTCAGGCGGAGCATCACAAGAAGGAAGACTTCAAGACGGAACTGCTGCGATTTCTTCGTGCGCATGAAATCGAATTCGACGAGCGCTACGTGTTCGACTGAGCGGCGCTGCGGGTCATCCCCCCGAATCGCCCGCTCTTCGCCCCGAAGGGGCGCAGGGATGTAGCCACGGGTGGAGGTCGCCGCAGGCGACCGCAACCCGTGGACGCCGGGCGCACAGCGCGGCCCGCCCCGGAGGGGCGGAGGAAGTGTGCTGTGCGCGCGTGCCATGCGCGTCTCGACCCGCGCGCTTCCTCTGTCCCTCCGGGGCAGGAGAGAGAAACGAACCCCGTTTCCACGGGTTGCGCTCCGCCCGCCTCTCGGCGGACTCCGCTTCACCCGTGGCTACACTCCGCGGCCCCGCCGGGGCCACCGGAGCGCGGTATGATCGCCGACGAGGAGGCTGCGATGGCCGTTCCGGGTTACCAAGAGTTCATGCTGCCATTGCTCAAGCTTGCCGCGGACGGCCAAGAGCACACCGTTTCTGTAGCGCTTGAAACGCTTGCGGAGCAGATGCGAATCTCTCCCGAGGATCGCGAAACGCTGCTTCCCAGCGGCACACAAACGCGCCTGTACAACCGCGTGACCTGGGCGACAACGTACCTGACAAAGAGCCTGCTGCTGAGTAAGGTGGGGCGCGGACGGTTCCGCATCACGCCTCGTGGACAGGACGTTCTCAAACGATCCCCGCCGCGCGTCGACAACGCGTTCCTCGAGCAGTTCGAGGAGTACCGCGTGTTCAAGACGAAACGCGCCGAAAAAGCCTGGGGAACGCGTAAGGAGGGCGACGGAGTCGCCGCGGGTGCAGAGGCCGACGTGACGCCCAACGAGCGCTTGGACGCCGCGTACAAAGAGCTTCGCGAGACACTCGCCGATGATCTGCTCGACCGTGTACGCGGCTTATCGCCGAAATTCTTCGAGCATCTGGTCGTTGATCTGCTCGTCGCGATGGGTTACGGCGGCTCCCAGGCATCCGCGGCGCAGGTGGTCGGACGCAGCGGAGACGGCGGGATCGACGGTGTGATTCCCGAGGACCGGCTCGGCCTGGACATGGTGTATGTGCAGGCCAAGAAATGGGACAACGCAGTCGGACCCGATGAAATCCGCAAGTTCGTTGGCTCACTGGGTGAGCAAGAAGCGCACAAGGGTGTATTCATCACCAGCGGGACATTTACGAGCGGTGCACGACAGGCGGCTGAGCGAGCGAATGCAAAAGTCGTGCTGATCGATGGCGAGCAGCTGGCGGAACTGATGATCGACCACGGTGTGGGCGTCGCCGACTACCGGGCGTATGTCGTGAAGAAACTCGACACGGATTACTTCGAGGGGGTCTGAACGTCAGCGCATCGAACCCCGGCGCGCCCGTCCTCTGCCCCTTCGGAGCAGGAACGAGAAAACAACCCCCTTCCACGGGTTCCGCGTGTGCAGGCTGCGCCGCGCACACGCTCCACCCGTGGCTACATCCGATTGCCCCTTCGGGGCAAACTATCGAGCACCACGCCCGCCAACGTCGCCGCCGCGATTTCGCTCCACGGCCCCGTTTCGCCGCGCGTGCTGAGCCAGCGCAGGGCGTAGTACGCCGTCTGGCCCGTTTCGGCCGTCGTGAAATCCGTTTGCAGCGTGCCGCGCGCGTTCACCGACAGGAAGCGGAACGCCCCGGACCGGGTTTTCGCCGGCAAACGTTAGCAGCGGCGGGTCGTGTGGGGCTGCGGGCGCCAGCCATACCTTCGGCGCCAGCACCGACGTGCAACTGGCCATACGCCGCAGGTTGGAAACCCGTGCCACAATGGAGGTTTCGAACCCGTGCCACAAAGCCGGGTAGTGTCTCAATTTCGCATGCGACCCCGGGCATACCCTCGACACCGAGGTCCGACCGTAAGGGAGCGGCTTTCTGGCCGTCGCAAGAGACCCCTCCCTAACGGTCGGGGCTCGGTTGGGAAGTTTCTCCACGAAACTGAGCCACTACCCAAAGCCATGCCGTGCCACAGCAAGGAGGGGCGGAAACCCGTGCCACGGCAAGGAGGGTTGGAAAGCTGCGTTCCAGCGATGGCATTCGACCAGGGATGCGAGTGCGAGGAACGGGCCGCCATTGGCGTGGTGGGTTGGGATTGGGGTTAAGCGGTGGGGCGGCGGGCGCGCGACCGGCTTGTCCGCCGCGCTACATGCGCTCGATCGTCTCCAGGCCCAGCAGCCCCAAGCCCACGCGCAGCGTGCGGGCCGCCAGGTCGCACAGGCGCAGCCGGCTGGCGCGCGTGGCGGGAGACTCCGCCGCCAGCACCGGGCACGCTTCGTAGAAGCGCATGAAGTCCGCCGCAAGTTCGTACAGGTAGCTGCACAGAATGTGCGGCAGCAGTTCCGCCGCGACGGCGTCCAGCGTCTCGTGAAAACGCAGCAGCCGCAATGCCAGCGCTCGCTCCGTGGAATGCGACAGGTCGACTCCGGCGCGATTGGCGTTCGCGCCGGACGAGGCGGCGCAATTGGGGTTCGCCCCGGCCGCGCTGATGCGAACGGCGCTTGCACCGGCTGCGCCGCCGCGCGTCTCCGTTTCGGCGTCTGACTCGACATCGCGCGTCGCAGGGGCGTCAGGCTTGCCGAAGCGCTCGGCCGCCTTGCGATAGATCGAGCGAATGCGGGCGTAGGCGTAGAGCATGTACGGCGCGGTGTTGCCCTGCATCGCCAGCATCTTTTCCCAACTAAACACGTAATCGCCGTTTCGATCACGGGCCAGGTCGGCGTATTTCACGGACCCGATGCCCACCGCGCGCGCGATGCGCCGCTTTTCATCGTCGCTCAGCGCGACGGCAGCCTGTTCCGCATTGTCCGCCTGCGCCGCGGCGTCGCGCTCGCGCTGCGTGAGCAGCTCGTATGCGCGCTGTTCGCCTTCGTCGAGCAGCTCGCGCAGCTTGATCGCGCTGCCGGTCCGCGTGCGCAGCAGCTTGCGATCTTCGCCCAGCACCTGGCCGAAACTGACGTGCTCGAGCGTTACGTCCGCCCCGAGCCAGCCCGCGAATTGCGCCGCCTTGAAGACCATTTCCAGGTGCAGCTTCGTCGGTGCGCCGACGACGTACAGAATCCGCGTCGCGCCGAGTTCGCCGACGCGATAACGGATCGCCGCCAAATCGGTGCTGGCGTACAGGTACGCGCCGTCCGATTTTCGCACGATCAGCGGCAGCGGCTGCCCGTCGGGGTTCTTGAATGCCGGCTGACCGTCGGCGTCGTGGAAGAACACGCAGACGGCGCCCTGGTCGTCGCGCACCTCCGCCCACTCGCTGCCCGCCGGCGGATTCTCTCGAGGCGGCAACGCGCGCCGCAGCGCCTCGATCGTCGGCGACAGGCGATCGTTGTAGAAGCTTTCGCCGCACACGTCGGCGGGCGATAGGAGCACACCCAGCCGGCGATAGATGTCGGTGAATGCCTCCTCGCTGGCGCGGCAGACCGCCTGCCAGACCTCGCGCGCCCGCGCATCGCCGGACTGGAGCCGTCCGACCGCCAGCCGCGCTTTCTCGGCGAACGCGGCGTCCGACTTGAAGCGTTCGTTGGCGGCGCGATAGTCGTCCTCGATCGCCGCCAGCACGTCCTCGTGATCGGCGGCGTGCGGCAGCGCGTCGCCCGGGCGCCCCTGCCGATCCTCGTAGTAGGCGATCAGCATGCCGAACTGCGTGCCCCAGTCGCCGACGTGGTTCTGGCGAATGACCCGATGGCCCTCGAACGCCAGCACGCGCGCCAGCACGTCGCCGATGATGGTGCTGCGAAGATGCCCGACGTGCATCTGCTTGGCGATGTTGGGCGACGAGTAATCGACGACGACGGTTTGCGGCGCTTTCCGCGGCGGGATGCCAACGCGATCGCCGTTGGGTTCATCCGCCGGGGGTATTTCATCTAGTCGCCGCCCGAGATACGCGTCCGAGAGGCGGATGTTGATGAAGCCTGGTCCCGCGATTTCGAGCGGCTGCACCATTTTGTCCAGGCGCGGCGTCACTGCGGCGACGATGCGCTCGGCGAGTTCGCGCGGTTTAGCGCCGGCGGCCTTCGCCAGCGCCATCGCGGCGTTGCATTGATAATCGCCGTGCCGTGCGTCGCCGGACGCTCGCAATTGTGCGTCGGCGGGCTGCGTGGCGGGCTTCCCCAGCGCTGCGGCAATGGCAGCCGAGAAGTGGGCGGCTAATGTATCGACCAACGATGCGCTCATGGGCTAGTCAATATAGCCGCAATGCGCCGGCGGGAACGGCGCGAACTCAGGAACCGCGAGCGAGGGTACGGGTGAGGGTTGGCCTTACCGAGCCGCGACCGTAAGGGAGCGGGGGATGGTACAGGCATGGTTACCGCATTCCCCGCTCCCTTACGGTCGCGGCTCGGTCAAGACGTACGAGTACCCGAGCGAGCGGCAGAGTCAATTGCACGGACGCCAAACTAAGCGCCTGAGAATCCACGAATGTCGCGCGCGAGGTCGTAGATGACAATAGAGATGAGCGGAAAGCTGATCCATACGAGGATCACGATGACGGCGCACTTCCGATACAACCGAGCGCGTTCGCTTGCCGCCGGGCCAGAGGCATTCGACGCGCCATAGAGACTGAGTGCGAGTTGAATCACGGCGGTGGGCGTGTAGATGTAGAACATACCGAGCGACACCGACACTCTGTCGCTCGACGATGCGGCGAAGCCCGCCGCCACGACCGGAGCCAAGAAGAGCACGAGATACACGACGAAGGGCCAGGTCGGGCGCGTTCGTTCGGAGCCTGCTTGTGCGCACATGGCTCAGTCAATATTACCGCAACGCGCGAGCGCCGTTCGCGCAACCCAAGGAACCGCGAGCGCCAGCGAGCGGCAGCCGGTGTCGGCGCGCCGCCGCGCTTGCCGGCCTGGTGCTCGCGGTCTTTGCCGTTTCCTGCACGGTAACGCGGACGGGAGTGCCAAACATGCCACAATCCAGCTTGATCCTGTGCGAATCCGCGAGTGACTTCGCCGCCGCTGTGATCGAGCGCGGACGTTTCGACGGCGACACCGTCGTGCTGAAGCCTGAGCCCGGCGCGGGT
The DNA here is from genome assembly GCA_046350315.1 of Phycisphaerae bacterium. Lineage (GTDB taxonomy): Bacteria > Planctomycetota > Phycisphaerae > UBA1845 > Fen-1342 > CAZHTF01. The sequence continues at coordinate 4,680,049 of JAXMAP010000002.1, read as the reverse complement.
GCGGACATCACGAGCCTATCCGGCGGAGCCACGCTCACCTCGCCGCCGGTCGCCTCTCCGATCCCGTTCAACGACGTCCTGATGTCCTGGAATATCGAGACTCCGCCCGACGCCGGTTTCGCCGCGGAACTGCGAGTCGGGCGGCGAGAGGAGGCATGGTCGCCCTGGTTGCACGTCGGTGAATGGGGCGCGTGGAGCGACCCGTCGCCGCGCGTCACCAGCTTTGAAGACGGACGAATCGACGTGGATTATTTCCGTTCGGATCAGCGGTTCGGTCGCGCCCAATACCGGATTCGGGCAACGTCCCGCGGTGGAGCGCCCGGTGCGGCTATCCATGTGCGCCGTGTTGCGTTGTGCTTCAGCGACATGACCTCTCACGACAGACACGGGGCATCCGGTTCGGCCGGTTTGCCGGATGCCCGAAAACCGCAATCCACGGTTTCGCCTTCGTCCCGCGCAGCGCGGCGCCTCGACGTGCCTTTTCGCAGTCAGCAGGCCGAGCCGGCGGATGTCTCCGGCCGCATTTGCAGCCCGACCAGTTTGGCGATGGTCCTGGGGTATCGCGGCGTGGACCTGCCGACCAGCGTCGTCGCGAGCACCTGCTACGACCCCGGGCATGACATTTATGGAAACTGGACGCGGGCCATTCAAGGCGCGTTCTCGCTCGGCGTTCCCGGATACCTGACGCGATTCTCGGATTGGGACGCGGTGCAACGCTGCATCGCAAACAATCAGCCGCTGATCATCTCGATCAAGGTGCGCGAGCCGGGCGGGCTGGCGGGTGCGCCCTACCAGGCGACGGACGGCCACTTGCTCGTGCTGTGCGGTTTCACCAGCGACGGCGACGTGCACGTCAACGATCCGGCGTCGCGGACGGCCGAAACCGGCATACGGGTCTATCGGCGCGCGGAGATGGAGCGCGCGTGGCTGCGCGATGGCGGCGGCGTGGCTTATGTGCTCGAGACCCGCACGCCGCTTCCGTGATCGCCGGAGAATTCGCATCCGCGCCGCGCGAGGTTCATAGAATGATCTGAATGAACGCCGCGCCCCACATCTCGTTCGCGGTCCCTGCTCATGATGAAGAGCACTATCTCCCTGCCGCGCTCGACGCGATTCACGCCAGCGCCCGACCACTGGGCGTGCCGTATGAGATTGTCGTGGCGGACGACGCTTCGACAGACCGCACGGCGGAAGTCGCGCGCGAGCATGGCGCGAAAGTGGTGCGCGTCGATCGCCGGCAGATTGCCGCCGCCCGCAACGCGGCGGCCCGCGCGTCTAGCGGTGCAATTTTCATCTTCGTGGACGCCGACACGCTGCTGAACCCCGATGCACTGCAGGCGTCACTGAAAGTGCTTGAATCCGGGGCGATCGGCGGCGGCTGCCTGTGCCGATTCGACGGCAAGATTCCGCTGTACGCGCGATGCATGATCAACTTAATCGTGCCGCTGTTTCGGCTGGCCAATCTCTGCGGCGGGTCGATGCTCTTCTGCACGCGATCGGCCTACGAAGCATCGGGCGGTTGGGATGAGGCGTTTTTTGCGTCGGAGGAAATCCACTTCGCGCGAACGTTGAAGCGCCTCGGGCGATTTTCGGTCGCGCGTCCACTGGTCACCACGTCGGGCCGCAAGTTCCGAACGCACAGCGGCTTCGAGATTCTTGGCTCGTTGTTGCGCCTGGCGTTTGCCGGTCCCGGTGGCCTAAGGAACCGCCAGCGCCTGGCGATCTGGTACGGCCCGCGGCGTGCTGATCCGCATCACGCGCCAGCCGATACGCCCGCGCGACGACCAGAGCCGTCGATTCGGAGGGCGTCGACTTGCGGCTGGGAACGCGGTTAGATCGTCACGAGTGATGCTCTTCCGAGCGCGCCGCGGCGGTGGATGCGATCGCCGGGCCGGATTCCGGACTGCCGGCCGGTGCTGGTGACACATCTTGAGGTGCCGGCTCGTGGGGCCTCGGCGCTTGCTCCGAGCTTGGGGTCGATTCGCCGGCGGCCGCCGAGCCCCGAACCGCCGATTGCGCCGCATCGGACGCCGGGCTCGCACCGGCTGGTGGAACGCTCGCCGATTCCGGATGCCGGATCGGCTTCGGCGCAGGCTCATCTTTCGGCACGAAGGCCAATCCGTTGAAGGGCACCTCCAACTGGAGCAAGCCAACGCTCACGATCGCCAGCCCCTTGGACGAGTTGATGCGAACCACGCGCCCTTCGCGATGGAACCGCTTCGCGATGACGATATCGCCGGCCTGCAGTGCCGCGCCCTGTTCGGGCGTCAGCGACGGCAGCAGCGGGCGCGGGCGCTCCTCGCGCGGCGGACCTCGATGCTCGTGCCGATGCGGCGGGCGATGTTCGTCGCGCGGCCGTGACGCACCCTCGCCGACCGCAAGCGCCTTGCCAGGGGCGCCGTCCGCACGCCGCGGGCCGTCCGACCGCATTCCCGGCGCGCCGTCGGGACGGCGCACCTCGCGCGGCGACTGTGTCGGCGCAGGACGCGCGACGGGCGGCCGCGGCGGCGGCAATGGAGTCTGCGGCGGCAGCACATCCCCCAGCGGCACCTCGACGCTGAACGCACCAACGTCCACTTCAGCGCGCTGCTGATCCAAGCGCAGGCGGACAATCCGCCCGTCGCGATCGAAATTGCGAACCCGCACCGCGTCGCCGGGTTGCAAGTGAACGACTCGCTGCACCCAGCGGTGAAAATCGGCCTGTTGCTGCTCGAGCTTGGCCTTGGCGGCGTCGGCTTCGACCTGCGCTCGGCCGGCCTCGAGCTGCGCCGACTCCGCCGCCTGGCGCGCGTCTTCGGCGCGGCGCTTGGCGGCGACGGTGCCCTCCAGCGCCGTGCGCAGCGTCCGCGCGCGGCGAGAGAGGTTGCGGCGCGCGGCCTCTACCAGGCGTCGCGGCATTCCGAGCCGCTGCGCGATCTCGATGGCGTTGCTCGCGCCGGGCTCGCCGATCCGCAGATGGTAGGTCGGACGCAGCGTCTGCAGATCGAACTCGACGCACGCGTTTTCGGAGCGCGGGTTGCTCAGCGCATAGCTTTTGAGTGCGCCGATGTGCGTCGTGACGATGACGCGCGATTGCAGCCGCGCCAGCTCGTCCAGGATCGCGCGGCCGATTGCGGCGCCTTCGTCCGGATCGGTGCCGGCGCCCAGCTCGTCGATCAGCACCAGCGTGTGCGTTCCGGCTTCGCGCAGCATGTCCATCTGCCGCCGCAGGTGCGCGCTGAACGTGCTCAGCGACTGCTGCATGCTCTGCTCGTCGCCGATATCGATCTGAATGTTGCGGAAAACGCCGAAGCGCGAGCCGTCGCCGACCGGCGCGGGCAGGCCGCTCTGCACCATCAGCGATAGCAGGCCCACCGTCTTGAGCGCCACGGTTTTGCCGCCCGTGTTCGGCCCGGTGACGATCAGCAGGTCGAAATCGTCGCCGAGGCGATAATCGATCGGCACGATTTCGATTGGCGTCTGCTCGCCGTCGGCGATCTGTTTTTGCCTCAGCTCCATCAGCAGCGGATGCCGCGCCTCGCGCACGTGCAGCAGCGGCTCATCCAGCACGTGCGGACAGCGGAGCTCGTAACGCTCCAGAAAGCGGAGCTTGGCGACGATCAGGTCCAGCACCGCCAGCGCGTCGAGCGTCTTGGCGATCGCATCCTGATTGAGGTGAATCTCGTGCACCAAATCCCACAGCAGACGCGCGATTTCCTCGGCCTCTTCGCCGCGCAGGTTGCTGATGCGGTTGTTCAGCTCGACCGCCTGAGCCGGCTCGACGTAGAGCGTCGCTCCGCTGTCCGAGCTGCGATGAACGATTCCCGGCATGCGTCCGCGGTATTCGCTGCGCAGCGGGAACACCAGCCGGTCGTTGTGCAGCGTGTAGTTCGGATATTGCAGCATGCGCCGCACGTGCGCATCGCCTAAGAGGCGGTCGACCACGCCGCGCGACTGCGCGATTGCGTCGTCAATCTCGGAGCGCAGCCGCGCCAGTTTCGGGCTGGCGTCGCTGCGAACCTGCCCGCGATCGTCGATGACGGCGCCGATCCGCCGCGCGATGGTCGAGAAGTCGCCGATGCGCCCGAGCAGATGCCGCAGTTCGCCGAATTCCTCCGGCAAACCCGACAGGTAGCCTGAAACGTCGTGCGTGGCGGCCAAGGTCCGGCCGACGCGAGCCACGTCTTCGACCGCAAGCCGCAGCGGCGGCGCGCTGCGGGACAAGATCTCGCGAATGTCGCTGACGCCGGCCAGGGGCGGCAGGCCGCGCAGCTCTTTCGCGCGGCGCAACTCGTCGACTTGCATCAGCCAGCGGCGGATGAGCTCCGGGCGCCCGCTGGGCTTCATCGCGACGGAGAGCGCGCGGCCCAAGCTGGTCAGCGCGAAGCTTCCCAGCATCTCGCGGATGCGCGGGAAATCCAGGCAATCGAGCGAATGTGCGTCCATTGCGTCCGGCGATACGAGGCGCGGCAGCCGCGAAACCCATTGCGCCGGCCGGTAAGTCCCGCGGCGCATCGCCCACGGGTCGCCGGCGGAATTCGGCCGCCAGAGTCAGTGTAACGAATGAACAACGATCGGCACAGCGCGCCATACGCGGATCTGGGTGTGAAAACGCGTCGAGCCGCGACCGCACGGGAGCGTAGGAGAGCGGGGAAGATTGGGGGGCCGCGCCGAATCAGTTCGGCGAGGGCCTGGACGCTTCGGTCGTGCTGCCCTTGCGAGTGCCGTAACGGGTTCGTAAGATAAAATCTGCTTGGCAGGGCGAGCGAATCGGCGAGGCAACCGGCGATGGGCGAAATCACACGTAACCGATTGACATCTCCGCTTCGTTGGGGGGCGTTCGTCGCGGTCGCGCTGGCCGCGGGCTGGTTCGGCGCCAGACTCGGGCAGATCAGCGAGCCGAAAGCCTTCGCCCAGACGCCGCCGCTCGCGGGCGCTCGCGGCGTGTACGCCTTCACCGGACAGCTCGACGCGAACCGCCACGGCCTGTTCATGCTGGACGTCGATCAGGGAACGATCTGGTGTTACGAGATCGAGTCGGTCGGCGGCGCGAGGAAACTGCGGCTGATGTCGGCCCGGTCGTGGATCTACGATCGCTATTTGCAGGATTTCAACTGCGCGGCGCCGGATTTCCGGACCGTGCAGGAGCTTGTCGCGCAGCAGAGAGGGCAGACCGCGTCGGCGGATGAGGAACGAAAAACGCAGCATAAACCCAGCACCAGCCTGCCGGAATAAGTCCGCGCATTCGGAGCCAGACCATGGCCAAGCCGTTTTACTCGATGGACGAGGTGTGTGCGAAACTCGGCAAGACGCAAGATGACGTCCGCGCCATGGTGCGTGACGGCTCGCTGCGTGAGTTTCGCGACGCTGGAAAGGTCTTCTTCCGCGCCGAGGACGTGGACAAATTCGGCCGCGCCGCCGGAGGTTCGCCGGGCGACAGCGGCGAAATCGTGCTGGAATCGGCCGAAGACGAGTTGCCCTCGCTGGGGACCAAGGGCGGCACGAGCATCATCGGCCTTGAGCCGGCCGATGAGGAAAAGCGCCGCAAGGAAGGCACGCATATTTCCACCGGCGGGGTGGGTGTTTTTGACGCCGACGAGGTCGAGATCGACGCGGATCCGCTCGCCAAAACGCACATTACGACCGGCGCGACTGACCAGGTCGCGCTCGAAGGGACCGGCAGCGGCTCCGGCCTGCTCGATCTGACGCGCGAGGCCGACGATACGTCACTCGGCGCCGAACTGCTCGACGAGATTTATCCCGGAGAAGAAGAAGCCGCCAAACCCAGCCGCCCGACTCCCGCGAGAGTCGAGACCCCGGCCGAAGAAGAGGCTGAAGAAGAAGAGCCAGTGATGGAAGCGCCATCGGGCGGCGAAACGCTGGTCGCGCCGATCGCGGTCGGCGATCCGACGGAAGGCATGTTCGGCGGTTTGCTGGTCGGTGCGCTGATTCCGCTTGGCGTTGCCGCAAGCGTCGTGGCCGGAGCGCTGCAGGGCTTCGTGCCGTCGTACGGCCTGGCGCTCTCGAACAACTTCCTGTACCTGGTGCTTGGCGCGATTCTTGTTCCCGCGCTGGCGCTTCTAATCGGCTGGTTTGTGGGCCGCGCCGCCGCGCCGCGGCGGGGATAGGTTTTCCGCGGCCCGGCATCGGCCGCTCTTCGCGTCACCCGCTTCGCGGCGACGCGCTCGTCGATGGCGCACTCGAGTCTGCGGCGGTTGCTGCACCCGGTGTTTTTGTCGCCGCGATCACCGCATCCGCACGGCGAAGCTCGGCCTGTCTAGGCTGGCGGACGACATACAACGGGCGCTGCTTGGCTTCCTCATACAAGCGTCCGATGTACTCGCCAAGGATCCAGAGCACTACGAGTTGCACGCCGCCCAGCACCAGCACGGCGGCGAGTATTGACGTCCAGCCTTCCACCGTGCGCGACGTAAACACGCGCGCCCAGAGTACGAAGATCAGGTAGACGGCAGCGGCGATTGAGACCACGCCGCCGGCCAGGCCCGCCAGGCGCAGCGGCCAGGACGAGAACGAAAAGATCGCGTCGCCGGCTAGGCGCAGCATTGCGCGATAGGAGTACTTGGTTTGTCCGGCGTGACGAGCGGCGGCGTCGTAGGGCACCTCGGCGCACGAGAACCCGATCCACTGCACCAGCCCGCGATTGAATCGGCAGCGCTCGCGGCACGCGCGGAACGCCTCCAGCGCCTCGCGCGAGAGCAAACGAAAATCCGCGGAGCCCGGCGTCAGCCGAAGACGCGAAATGCTCGACAAGACACGATAGAACCCGCGCGACGTGGCGCGTTTGAGCAGGTCCGCGTCAGACGTGTCGCGACGAACGGCCTGAACCACGTCGTTGCCGGCGCGCCACTCGGCGACTAATCGCGGAATCAACTCCGGCGGATGCTGCAAGTCGCCGTCCATGGTGATGACGGCCTCTCCGCGCGCATGCTCCAGGCCCGCAAGGATCGCCGCCTGGTGACCGAAGTTCCGCGAAAGCTGGATCAATCGCACCTGCGGCCAGCGCGTCGCTGCGGCGCGCACGCGACCGGCCGTATCATCGCGACTGCCGTCATCAACGAACACGATTTCGTGCGGCCGGCCGAGCGATTGCATGGTTGGCGACAAGCGCTCGAGAAGTGGCGCGACGTTGTCGGACTCGTTGAAGGCGGGGATAACGACGGAGAATTCGGGCGCTGGATCGCGAGGTTCGGAACGCGGTTGCACCGATTCATTCTACGGCAACTTTGAGCGTGTTCGGCGATGTCGGCGCGCGGCGGCCGGAAAGAATCCACGAGTCCGGCGCGTCAGCGCGACGACGCTTAATTGTCTCGATTTGGAGAGAAAAAAAAGAGGGCACCAGGGGCCCGAAGGCGTCCCGGTGCTCTCCGGAGGGGAAAGAAGCCGTTTTGAGTCCCGCGCCATACTACGCGCGTTTCGTTATCAGGACCTCCGAGAATATTATTATGCACTTCCGTGGTCGCGTCAAGATATGGTAAGGCAAAATCCTGCGCAACTCGCAAATATGTATCGGCCTGATGGTTATGAGGGTTGAGCACTTCTTGACAGGGATGCGACGGAATTTCGCCGTAATGCATGTAAAATGCTTTCTTTAAATAGGTTATGGAAATTCTAGGGATCGGCTACTTTTTTCATTTCCCGACGCAAAACTGTGCAAAAATCCTCTCAAGTAGCGCATCCGCTGTCTCCGGGTCGCAAGATTTCCGGAGTTCGGCGCACGCTAGTCGTAGTTCAATCGCCATCAGCTCCGGGGCCCGATCAACTTGCGCGAGTGCCGCAATTGACCGGTGCAGCGCGGCGATGCAGGCCGAGAGATGACTCGGCCATGGTGGCTCGGGAGTGCGATTGGACAGTCGCTCGGCGACCCGCGAACGAAGCTCACGCAGACCCTCGCCAGTGACGGCGCTCACGCAGACCGCAATCGGCGTTCCGCGGCCGGAATGAGACGCGAATTCGGCCTTTGAGCCAACGATCAGCACGCGCTCGCGATCGATCCGCTCGACAATCTCGCGCTCGGCATTCGTCCAGCCGACTGTCGCGTCGTGAATCCAGAGCACGAGGTCGGCGTTCTCCGTGGCGCGCTCGGCGGCCACGTGCGCCGCGAGCGCAAGGTCATCCGTCGCGTCGCCGAGTCCGGCGCAATCCTGCAGCACCACGTCGCAATCCCCAAGCCGCACTTCAGCCGAGAGAACGTCGCGCGTCGTGCCGACAATGGGTGAGACGATTGCACGTTGCCTGCCGATCAGGGCGTTGAACAGCGTGCTCTTTCCGGCGTTGGGCAAACCGGCCAGCGCCACGTGCGGGCGCGACAGCGCGTCGCACCCGGCGATCCCGGCGAGCGCGTTGGCCTCGGACAGCAGCGCTGTTAGACGTTCGTCCAGCTCATCGCGCGTGATAAAGCGAACATCTTCCTCGTCGACGAAATCGATGCCGGCTTCGACCCGCGCCAGCAGATCGGTCAGTTCGTCGACGAGCGCCGCCACGCGCTGCGCTTGCCGCACGCCCGCCGCGCGCGACGCGGCGCGGGCGCCGGATTGATCTCCGGCATGCATCAGCGCGAGCACGCCGGCGACCTGCTCGGGCGAAAGCTTGCCGCCGAGGACCGCGCGGGCCGTAAATTCGCCCGGCAGCGCGCGGCGCGCGCCCAGCGCGATGAGGCGCGCGCACAGCGCTCGCAAGAGCGGCAGGTTGCCGACCGTGTGGAGCTCGACCACGTCCTGACCGGTGTAGCTGTGCGGCGCGCGAAAGATGAACGCCGTCGCCGGAAGGGTCAAGTCGTCGTCGAGCGCGAGTCGCGCCTCGACGTGTCGCGATTCGGAGCTCGGCTCGGCGACGCCGAGCGCGGCGGCTAACGAGATGCTCGTCGCGCCACTCAGGCGGACAATTCCGACGGGCGACGCCGTCCAACCGCTCGACACGGCGACGATCGTGTCGCTGAGACTGGGGCGCTCCATGTGCGGCTACGGCCCGCTGGCGGGCGCCGGCCGGGTCGCGGCAGCGGGCGGCTCAAAGGCGACCTGCGCGACGCGCCACAGCTTGTCGGCGCCGATCGAGCACTCGACGCGAATGGTCGCCTCGCGCGGCGCCGGCGACGTCAGAAACACGATCTGCCGCCGGCCGTCGCCGGCCGCGGCGTGGGCCGAGCCGAGATCGACGGCCTCGACGTAGTACGAGATTGTCGCCGGCCAGTTCTCGACAAACGCGCGAACGTAATCGTCGCCCAGGATGGTCTTGTATTGCCAGTGCGTTTTGAATTGCGCCTCGATCTGAGCCGTATCGGCCAGGCTCATCAGCAGCTCGCCGGCGCGTTTGGCGGTCGGGCGGTCCGCCGCGGCGATCGCCTTCAATTCCGCACGACACAGCGCGACGAGCGTCTGCGCGGCCTCCTGCGCGGTGTCCTGGTGAATCAGCGGCAATTCGACCGCCGCGTGCTTTCCATCCTCCGTCGCGCCCGGGCCGCAGCCGGAAACAGCCAGCACTCCGGCGATCGCCGACATGCCGAGCGCGGCGGCAACGCCGCGCGCAGTCGCTCTTGCGCGAGTCACCGCGGCTTTTCGGCGCGCGGGCGTTTTCATGGGGTTCACGTCGAGGACTCCGATTCCAGGGACTCCAGGTTCGCGAACAGGATCTTCGCTTCGCCGAGCGCGTGGTCCGCCGGCAGCGAAACGGGCGGGCGCCATTGCAACGCGCCCGTGTCGCCCAGCATGGCGCGCGTGCGCTGCGACGCGCCCGGCATGAACGGTCCCATCATCACCGCCAGAAACTGCACGGCGTGAATGCACGTCGCCAGCGACGCGGCGCAGTCGGCGAGGTTTTCTTTGCGCGTCTTCCACGGCTCGCGCACGCCGATGAACTGGTTACAGGCGCGCGCAAAACTCATCATCTCTTCCAGCGCCGCGCGAAACCGAAACGCCTCGATTTCCTCGCCGGCGCGCTTCAGCGAGCGCTCCGCGAGCGCCAGGTGCGCGCGGTCCGCGTCGGTCTGGGCCGCGGCGGACGGCACGCGATTCTCGAAGTACTGCCCTGTGAACTTGAGCACGCGGTTGATGAAGTTTCCGAGCGCCGCCGACAGCTCCGAGTTGTTTCGTCGCACGAAATCCTGGGGATCGAACGCGGTGCGCGCCGTTTCGGGCGCGATCGCGGTGAGGTAATAACGCAGCGCGTCGGCGTCGAATCGCTTCAGATACTCTTCGATCCAGACCGGCGAATCCTGCGGCGTTTTGCTCTTGCTGACTTTGGCCTCGTCGCCGCCGCCCAGGCGGAAATTCACGAAGTTGTTCGCCACCACCTGCGTCGGGAGTTGGTGCCGGCCGTCGGCCATCAGCATCGCCGGCCAGATCAGGGCGTGAAAGACGGTGTTGTCCTCGCCGATGAAGTGCACGATCGCCGAGTCCGGATCGCTCCACCAGCGTTGATAGTCATCGGCGCTGCCGCCGCGCTGCTCGAGCCAGCGGGCCGTGAACGAGATGTATCCGATCGGCGCGTCGAACCAGACAAAGAGCACCTTGTCGCGCGCGTCGGGGTCGTCCAGCGGCACGGGAATGCCCCAGGCGATGTCGCGGGTCATGGCTCGTTCGGGCAGGCCCTGCTTGATCTGGCCGAGGGCGAAATTCAAAACGTGCGGCCGCCACACGCCCTGCTTGGATTCCAGCCATTGGCGGAGCGGCGCTTCGAAATCGCTCAGGCGCAGATACCAGTGCGTGGTCTCGCGCACCTCGGCCGGCTGGCCCGGCGTGATTTCGCTCAGCGGGTCTTTCAGCAGCAGCGGGTCGATCATCTGCCCGCACGCTTCGCATTGATCGCCCGTCGCGCCCGGCGTGCCGCAGTGGTGGCACGTGCCGCGAACGTAGCGGTCGGGCAGGAAGCGCTTGGCGACCGGGTCGTAGAGCTGTTTCATGCGGCGTTTGCTGAAGCAGCCCTTCTCGTGAATGCGGCGGAAGAATTCCTGGCTGAAGCGCTCGTGCAGTGCGACGAAATCCGGCTGATGGGTGCCGCCGTAGACGTTGAAGTCGATTCCGAGGCCTTGAAAGTCGAGCTTCTGGCGGGCGTTGAAGCGGGTGGAGATCTCCTGCGGCGATCTGCCGGCCTTCAGCGCGGAAATCTCGATCGCGACCCCGTTGTCGTCGCTGCCGCAGATGAATGCGACTTCGTGTCCGCAGGCGCGCAGGTAGCGCACGTACGTGTCGGCCGGCAGATACGCGCCGGCGATGTGGCCGACGTGCAGGCGGCCGTTGGAGTACGGCAATCCGGCGGTGACGAGGTAGCGTTTGGGCATTCAGAACGATCCGCTCGCGAATTTCGCGAGAAGGATGCTACGCGCGCATCGCGCGGGCCGCAATTGGTCGAATGAGCGCGGCCGGTGCGCGTTCGGCCACGGCCATTCGCGCTGAATCGTCCTGTGACAAGTTAGCTTGCACCAACACGGTAATGCTCCCGATCGGCAGAAAGCCCCTTGCAAAGAGCATCGTTGCTGTGTTAGACTATTGTTAGGTAATCACGAGTTGCCATGACCAAACGAACGCACGAGATTCGCGACCCGATTCACACGTTCATTCGCCTCGATACGAGTGAGCGTGAAGTCGTGGACACGCCGGCGGTTCAGCGACTTCGGCATATTCATCAACTCGCAATGTCACATCTGGTATATCCGGGCGCCACTCACCGGCGGTTCGAGCATTCACTGGGCGTAATGGAACTGGCCGGTCGCGTGTTCGACGTAGTGACACTGCCGGAGAACATCTACCACGAGTCAGTGCGGGGCATCGTCCCAAAGAGAGGCGAGATCGAGTATGGCTATTGGCGGCGCGTGCTGCGGATGGCGGCGCTGTGCCACGACGTGGGTCACCTGCCTTTTTCGCACGCGGCGGAGCACGAGCTGTTGCCGGCGGGATGGGATCACGAGCGTTTGACAGTATCGATTCTGCGCGGCGTGACGATGGAGAAGCTATGGAACGAGATTCAGAAGCCGCCACTGAACTCGCTCGACATCGTCAAGCTGGCGGTCGGGCCGAAGAAATGCGCGGCGTACGCCAAGTCCGGCGCATTGCCAGAGGAAGCTGCCAAGTTCACCGACTGGGAGTCGATCCTGGCGGAGATCATCGTCGGCGATGCGTTTGGCGTGGACCGCATGGATTATCTGCTGCGTGATTCGTATCACGCGGGCGTCGCATACGGCCGCTTCGACTATCACCGGTTGATCGATACGATGCGCATCCTGCCGAAGTCGTATGAGCAAGAGTCCAAAGAGCCGGCGCTGGGAGTCGAGGAGGGAGGACTGCACTCCGCCGAATCGCTGCTGCTCGCTCGATATTTCATGTACACGCAGGTGTATTTTCATCCGATCCGAAGGATTTACGATGTGCACCTGCGGGACTTCCTGGCAGCCTGGTTGAAAGACCGCCGCGAGGATGGGCGTTTCTCGACCGCGATCGACGACCACCTGCGCGTTACGGACAATGAGGTGATGGCGGCGATTCTCGAGGCGGCGCGCGACTCGGCCAAGCCCGGACACGATCCCGCGCGGCGAATCGTTCAACGTGACCACTTTCACCGTGCTTATCAGTGGAACCCGGTGGACGCGAAGGAGAATCCGGCTGCCACGGATTTGGTCTGGGACGCGGCGCGCTCGAAGTTCGGCGCGGAGCGGGTGCGCCGCGACCGCCGGCCGGCCAAGAGCGAGGGAGTGGACTTTCCCGTCATTACGGACGATCATCGCGTCGCTTCATCGCGCGAGCTGTCGGAGACGCTGCAACGGATACCGGCGGCGGCCTTCGACTTCGTGTTCGTGGATGGCGCGGTGGCGGACGAGGCGAAAACGTGGTTGCAGAAGAACCGCGAGACGATCATTCGACCGCCGGCCAAGGAGGAAGCAGATGAACCGACTTCAGCGTGAGGTCGTTCTGATTCGACTCATCCAGTCGCTGCGCCTGCACGGAAGCTGGTGCGGCGAAACGCATGTTCAGAAGGCGACTTACTTGCTCCAAGGGCTTGCCGGAGCTGAGACGCACTTCGATTTCATCCTCTATAAGCACGGGCCGTATTCGTTTGAGCTGAGCGATGAGTTGAGCGCCATGCGAGCGGACGGTCTCATCTCACTGCGCGTGCAGGCTCATGGTTATGGTCCCACCATTCTGACTGAAACTGCGGCTGACAAGCTTATCGAGCGCTTTCCAAAGACGACTCGGCGTCATGCGCCACTGATCGAGTTTGTAGCGGCGAAACTAGGTTGCAAGACGGTTGTCGAGCTTGAACGGCTCGCCACAGCTTTTTTCGTCGCAAACGAGCATGACGAGTGTTCCGAATCGGCGATCGGCGCGCGTGTGAACAGGCTCAAGCCGCACGTGGAGGTCGAACAGGCGAGAGACGCGGCGCGGACAATCCTCGCGTGGCGGCGCGAGGCGGGTCAATTGCAGTCACAATAGAGAGTGCTCTTCGGCGGAGGCGATCGGAGAGGGGCCCCGCAGTCGCGGCGACAATGACGTCGCAATCGAAATCACAAGGGAGCGGTCAGCGTGTTCGTTGAAGTCCATCACGAGACTTCGACGTCACGTTGACCGCACCCTAAGCTCTCGATTCCGATGGACACGTTCTTAGACCGCAATGCTCAGCACTCAGCATTCGTGCTCAGCCTAAGGACAAGCCCGCAGCCAATTCGCCAGCAGAATCCCCAGGTCCGGCGAATCGGTCGTTCCGTCGCCGTCCAGGTCGCCGCCGGCGCTGGTCAGCCAGGCACTGAGCAGGATGCCCAGATCGGCCTCGTTGACGATCGCGTCGCCGTTCAGATCGCCGGGGCAGAGCGTCGTGCGGATGTTGACCGTGATAGAGCCGAAGCGCGTGCTGATCGACGAGTAGCTCCAACGGCAGTTGTCGATGAACGTGATCGCCGCTGAAACGCCCAGGTAATACACGTCGGCGTCGAGCGGGCCATCGCGATTGTCGAACAAACGTCCGTCGCCGACCGCGGGCCGCGGGATGACCGTGACCGGGTCGCCGAAGCTCAGCGCGGCGATCACCGTGCTGCCGTCGTTGTCGTCATAGGCGACGATATTGCCGGCGGAGTTGTAGAGCGCCATGACGACGTTGTTCGGGCCGCTCATCAACGATCCTTCCAGGTCAATATCCATGTAGGACGGCGTCGCGGAAGTACCGCCCTGTCCGACGGCGGCCGGAAGGCCGATGCGGAACCAGCGAACTTCGTTCGCCAATACGCCCGCCGCCGTTGCCGTCGTTCCCGGCAGGATCACGTTACCCAGATCGGTGCTCGCAGGCGCGACCGCCGGCGGCAGCGTTCCGGGCAGCGCAGCGGTCGTCGTAATCGACATCGAGAAATTGCAGCGCGGATCGTCGCCCGCGAAAACGAACCGTTCGTTGGTCTCATAGATGCCGTTGCTGGTGGTCTGGTCGAGCCAGATCCAGTCATCAGCGCTGCCGACAATGACCGTCTGCGCCGGCGCGGGGCTGCGATAGAGCGCGGTGACCGGCTGCGTCGCCGGCGTCGTCGTTCCCGTATCGACAAAACGCGCGTCGATTCCGAAATACCCATCCGGCAGCGTGAGCGGCGATGTGCCGAAGTCCAGCGTGCCCGAATACCCGCCGGTGGCCGTGAGGCCGGTGAACGCGAAACGGCGCGATCCGACCAGGACCGTGTTCACGGGTGTGCCCACTGCCGCGAGCGGCGAGATCGTATCGTAGAAATCCAGCACAAGATCAAACGACACGGGCAAGGTCGCGGTCGCGTCGACCGCGAAATAGAAGACCATGCTGTTAACGACCACCGGGCCGCCCGGCCCCGCGCCCTCAGCCGGTCCGCACATCAATCGCACCGAGTCGAATGAGCTGCGGAACACCCCGGTGAAATAGGTGCCTCCAACGCCGGTGGGAATGCGATTGTCGTAAATGACCGTCCCCGGGCCGCGCAGTCCGGGTCCGGCGCCTTCGGCGAGCACCGGCGGCAGGGCGTGCATCTGCGACCCGTCGAGCGTGGATGTTGCGAGCCGCTGGTCGGCGAGCGCGAACGAACAGGCCAATACAAGCGAAACGGCGATAGCCTGGCGAATCATGACGAAACCTCCGATACGAGGAAGAAATGGATGAGGGGCCTCGTCCCTCTTCGCGAAGGCTAGCCACGCGAATGGCACAAGGCAATAGTAATTTGTGCGACGCGGCGGTCGCGGCTCTGACAGATTATCTCGACAGTTCAAGCTGGACGCGACGGCGACCGGCGGCGCTACGGCGCTTCGACGACGACTCGGAAGCCTGTATCGGCGCCGCGCGCCTTGGCCGGGTCGACCTCGTTGCGGACCGAGCAGCGCAGATCGTTGCCGCTGATTCCCGCCGAGCTGCTGTATGAGCCGCCGCGGATGATGCGGTAACTTCCCGTGGCCGAACCGGTCGGATCGGTCGCCGCCGCGGCGCTGTACGTGCCGTTCCAATCCTGGCACATTTCCCACACGTTTCCGAGCATGTCATACAACCCCCATGCGTTCGGCAGTTTGCCGCCGACCTCGTGCGTCTGCGTGTTCGAGTCGCCGCCATACCACACGTAGCCGGCGATGCCCGATACGTCGCTGCCGAAGAAATAGTCGCTGGAAGTGCCGGCACGACACGCGAATTCCCACTCCGCCTCGGTCGGAAGCCGGACTATTCGGCCGGTCTGCTGGGACACGCGCTGGCAGAAGGTCTGGCAATCGTCCCAGGAGACAAACTCGGCCGGTCGCTGATCGCCGGTGCGGTAGAACGACCAGGCGCCCATCACCGCAGTCCACTGTGCCTGCGTCACCTCAAACTCGCCCATGTAGAATGCGCGGCTGATAGTCACCGCGTGCACCGGACGCTCGGCGGCAAAGCCGACGCCCGAGAGATCGCCCATCTGAAACGTGCCCGGCGCGATGCGCACCAGAGCCAAGGTCACACCGTTACCCAAATCAAGCGTCAGCGCCTGGTCGGACTGCACGTTCAGCGTGATCGTCGCCGGCGGGCCGGTTGTCGCGCCGCGGCTGGCTGTAAAGCTGAAGCTATCGCCGCCGCTGAATCCGTCGTTTGGCGTATACGTCACGTTGGGCGGCGCGCCAGTCAATACGCCATGCTGCGGCTGCGAGGTGAGCGCGTATGTCAGCGACTGCGAGCCGCTTGCGTCGTTGGCGGCCAGCGTGATCGCGGTGGCGGTATTGAAGGCGACGTTGATTGTCTGCGACACGGCTTGCGGCGCGCCGGTGTTCGATGTTTGACCAGACACGTCGGTCTGGGTCGTGTCTTCGGTCGGACATCCGGAGTTGAGAATGCAGAGTGCAAAGACAGCGCAGGCGCGCAGGGCAATGCGAGCGCACGTTTGAGACAACATTCCGGGCCTCCAAGAGATGCGATTTCGAAGCCGGCCCGGCCCCACACCTTCCGTTGCGGCGAAGTATGCTCACGCTCCGCCGTCGCGTAAAGGCGACTGGGCATAGGGAAAGTTTGTCAGGCTGCGACGAAGCCTTCAAGCGCCCCTGCGTGTAAGCCTGCGCAAGAAGACGCGGCGCTCGGCAGGGTGTGCCCGTCGAACGCCGCGCTGTGAAATCCCGGTTGTTCGTTACTGCTTGATCAGAATGCCCTGGCAGTCCACGGTCTGCTGCGAGTCCACGCCGGCCAGCCCGCCCGCCGTTCGCAAGACGAGTGCCGAACTGGAGCTGGATTTGTACTGGATCTTCTGTTCGCTCATCACGGTCACTTCGTACGACTGCGTGCCGTTACCGGTCTGAATGCTGTCGTCGGCCGGATCGGCGGTGCCGTTGTTAAAGGTGGTGCTGACGGTGAAATCAACCACGACCTTGACGAAGTTGTCGGTGTAGGTCGCTTCCGTCACCGTGATCGTCTGGGTGGTGACGGAGTTCGCGGACGACGAAGTCACGGTCTGCGCCTGGCCTACCTGAGTAATGTCGATTTGCGTCGAGACCTTGCTGTTCAAGATCGGCGAGGCGACTGGGCGTCCGGCGGCGTCAAACGTGATCGACAGCGCTTGCTGAAACGTGTCGCTCTGCGGGTTCTGTCCATCGACGGTGATCGTCGATGCGCAATCCAGCGTGCCGGACCACGTGCCCGTCAGGGGCTTGGCGGTCTGGCCGGTGTTACCTGAATTCGAACCGGTGTTCGAACCGCCATTGCTGGAGTTGTTGTTGCCGTTCGAACCGTTGTTGCCGGCGTTTCCGGTGTTCGAGTCGCCGACCTGGGCGGCGTCCTGACCGCTGTCCAGGCCCGAGTCCGCCGCCGGGAACGGGCAGCCGGTAAGCGCGGCAAGCGTGAGTGTCGATGCCAGGAATCCGACGACGAAGCGCTTCATGAATGCTCCCCTCTCTCGGGAATCGATTCGGGTAGTTGCCTCTTGCCCAGGTGGGTCGACGCGATCGGCTGCGACGGCGATCCGTCGCGCAGTTGATGCAAATAGACCGACCGCAGGCTCCTTCGCCCACCTGCCGATCGTAGGACGCCTTGGCGGCGTGGGTCAAACTTTGAGTGGTTTCAAACGTGAATTGACGCGCCCGTTGACGACCGATTTGCACTTATGGGACGCGACACCCACGCTTCACGCGACCGACGCCGCCTGTCGGACAGCCGCCGGACGCTGCGCGCCGCCTTGGCCGACCGCGAGCATCAGCATTTTGGAAGCGGCGTCCGGAATTCGGCCCAAGTGCTGGTGCAGGGCTAACGCGTCGAGTTCCTGGTCCTCGCTCGGCAGCCCGGCGGCGTCGAATGCGCCAAACACCGTGAACGACGAGGTGCGCGAAGACGCGTTCAGCGAAGCCTTGGCGACCGCCTGGTCCCAATCCCGCCAAGTCAGGGCGCCCCCGCGAATCGCATCCTGCAGTTCGATGAATTCCTCGGCCAGCGTCGGGCAGGAAATCTCCGAGGCGCCGAAGATAGTGAGAAAAAACTGGCCTCGAAACGGCGAATCCGGCGTGCCGCGCTGGCGGGCTTCGATCAACTGCCGCGCGAGCGTGGGCCGCTTGAACTCGCACGCGCCGAACACCGTGACGTAGAGCTTCTTGCCCAACGAAAGCTCGCCTTCCTGCGCCCCGAAAATACAGAAGTTGATCATGTTTCACCTCGGGCCATAACGCGTCGTCGGACCGATTGGAATTCTCGCGCGATCGTATGATATTTCGAAACCCGCGCCTGATGCGGCCCCGATCGCGAAAAACGCGATCATAACCAACTTTTCTGAAATGAGTTACGGCGATGCGGCTGCGGACATGTTCCGTGCGCGCGAGCGTATGAGTCGGCTGCGACGTGCCGCTAATGGCGATTCTCAGGCGCCGCGACTACGGACAGAATGTCCCCCAGCTCGCCAGCAGCAGGCCCAGGTCGGCTTCGTCGGTGTCGCCATCGCGGTCGATGTCGCCGCCGGGGCCCTGGTTCCAGTAGTACAGCATGATCGCCAGGTCGATTTCGTTGACGGTGCGGTCTGGGAACAGGTCGCCCAGGCATTCACACACGTCCATGACGCCGTCGCCGTCCAGGTCGCCGCTGATGGCGAATGCGTAGGCTGCGCCGGAGTTGACGCCCGCGAGGTCATGTTCCCATGCCCCGACGATTACCGCGTCAGTGGCCAGCCCGAGCGCCGTTCCCATGCCACTGTAAGCCACACCGTCTGGCGCTGCCAGCTTTGCGATTTCGCGCCAGCCGGACTCTGCGGTATGTGCGTAGACGTACGCGGAGCCCGAACTTTGTCCATGTTCATCGTCCCCTGGCGCGCCTACGGTCACAAGATCGTCGACGATGGCCGTTGACCAGCCGAACACGTCCGAATTCGAGCCGTCGTGCGCGAAAACGCGCGTGTGCTGTCGCCACATCGCGTCGTCACCTCGCTCGAACACGTATGCCGCACCCGTCACTGGCGAGGTGCCGGAGGCTCGCATCGCGCCTGAAATCAAGCGGTTCCTGCTGAGTCCGACGGACTGACCGAAGTTTTTGGCGGTGACGGGGTCGTTGGGGACCAACTTCGCCACCTGTTCCCACGCTCCGATGGAATTACGCTCGAATACGAATAGCGCGCCCGAGGCAAACGAAGGCTCGTCGTCCCACGGCGCACCGACGGCGATCGCGTCGCCGTCGATCCCGACGCAACGCGTTGGCCTTCGCCCGGCACTTATTGCAGTCCCAATAGCAGAAAGCCGTTGCGCAGCGGGTTGTACGCGACCTGCGGGTCAATTGAGACGAGCGCCCCTTGGTCGCGCTCGTCCGGGTTCCGAATCCAGCTTGTGCCACTGCGTCGCGCCACGGCCCACCCGACCCTCGCAGCTCCGCGTTCCCCCCAATAGTACGTCACCACGGCCCGATCCGGCCCGCCCGCGATCACGGACTCCCGGATTGGCTGGTCCTCCAGGGCCGGGAATGAGGCCACCTGCCGCGGCGTGACCGTTTGCGCCGTGGCGACGACGCGATCAGTAAGGTCCGGTCGGAACGATGCGGCGCGGCCAATTCGGCTCGCCGCACTGGCTTGGCTGGCCGGGCCGACCACTCCCTGACGGTCGCGGCTCTGACAAACGAGGCGCGGTACACTCGTCGCGGTTGAAGACCAACATCGAGACCGTTTCGCGTCAACGTCGCTGAGCCGATCCGCTGAGCACTTAGCCCGTGGACACGTTCAGCGCGGGCGAGTGAATGAATCGGCGGCGTCCTGCTGCTAGAATCGGCGCCCGCATTCAAATCGCGCCGAAGGACTTGATTCGGTCGCTGGGTCCTCTAGAAAGCCGCTCAAATGTCCGCCGCCTTCATGACATTGCTGCTTGTCTGCGGAATTGGCCTCTTCGCCTGGACCGCGCGCCGGCGGTGGGAGTTGATGCTGGCCGCGAAGGCGCCCGCCGACCGCTCGAACGATCCAGCGCGTCGCATGTGGTTTGTACTGAAATACGTCTTCGGCCAGGCGCGGATGTTCCGCTACTGGTGGGCCGGCGTGGCGCATGCGCTGATCTTCGGCGGCTTCATGGTGCTCGCCCTGCGAACAATCATTCTCATCTCGCGCGGATACGCCGGCGATCCGCACTTTGGTTTCTGGTTTTTCGACGACGGCTCGCCGCTCGGAAATGCTTACACGTTTCTGAAGGACCTCATCGGCGTCGGCGTCATCGCCGGCGTTGCATACTTCCTGTATACGCGGCTCGTCACGCGCCCGGCGCGGATGGAGCTCAGCACCGAGGGCATCGTGATCCTGTGCATGATCCTCGGGCTGATCGTGGCCGACATGACCTACGAGGCCACCGGCTTCGTCCGCGGCGCATGGCCGGGGGTCCTGACATTCCACGCCGCCGCTCCTGCGGCGTCCACGCTGTCGTTCGTGCTCTCCGCGCTGCCGGCGTCGCTGCTCGACCTGCTGCACAGCCTCGGATTCTGGCTGCACACGATCCTCGTGCTCTCCTTTCTGAATTTTCTGCCCTATGGCAAGCATTTCCACGTTCTGACCATCCTGCCGCAGGTGTATTTCTCGAATCCGCAGCCGCGCGGGCGGCTGACGCCGATCCTGGACATGGAGGGCCGCATTGAGCGCGGCGAGTCGTTGGGCACGAAACGCGCCGCCGACCTGAGCTGGAAGGCCGTTCTCGACCTTTACACCTGCACCGAGTGCGGGCGTTGCTCCGATCAGTGTCCGGCGACGCGGACCGGAAAGCTGCTTTCACCGAAGCACCTGACGCTGGAGCTGCGCGAGCACCTCTATCGCAATGAAATCGCGCTACGCCGGACGGTTGCAAGCGTGTCGCTTGCGGCGACAGCGGATTCGAGCGCGCCGGACGCCGCTGCGGCGTCGGCCGGCGGCGCGGGCGGATTCGTCGGGCGCGACGGCGCCGTGGATTCGACGAACGGTGAGCTGATCGGTCCCTGGATCGATGCCGAAACGCTTTGGGCGTGCACGACGTGTGGCGCGTGCGAGCAGGAATGTCCGGTGTTCATTTCGTACGTCGACAAGATCGTCGACCTGCGGCGCAACCTGGTGATGGAGCGCGGCGAATTTCCGGATCAGCTTCAAAATGCCTTTCGCGGCCTGGAATCGGTCGGCAATCCGTACAGCTTCGCCAACGAGCAGCGCGCCGACTGGGCCGCCGGCCTGGACATTCCGCTGCGCAGCGAAAAGCCGAATGCCGAGGTGCTCTACTGGGTCGGCTGCTCGCCCTCGTTTGACGATCGCGCCCGCAAGATCGCGCGCGCCACGGCGCTGCTGATGAAGCGCGGCGGCGTCGATTTCGCGATTCTGGGCCGGGAGGAGCAATGCACCGGCGATCCGGCGCGGCGGGCCGGAAACGAGTACTTGTTCCAGACGCTGGCCACGGCGAATGTGCAGACGCTGAACAGCTACGGCGTTAGAAAAATCGTCACCACCTGCCCGCACTGCTTCAACACGCTGCGCAACGAGTACCCCGATTTCGGCGGGCGTTACGAGGTCGTGCACCACACCGAGTTCCTGCTGCAACTCGTGCGCGCCGGGAAGCTCCAGCCGCGACGCGCAGTGGATGGCACGGTGGTGTATCACGATTCGTGCTACCTGGGCCGTTACAACGACGTTTACGACCCGCCGCGCGAGCTGCTGCGGGCGATTCCGGGGTTGCGCGTGGTCGAAGCCCCCGAGAGCCGCGATCGCGGCATGTGCTGCGGCGCCGGCGGCGCGCAGATGTGGAAGGAAGAGGAGCACATTCGGCGGCAATCCGACGACGCGCGCGGCCGCGTCGAGGCGCCTGGGAAAGTCAATCACGCCCGAACGCGGCAGCTCCTGCGCGTATTGCCCAGCGCCGGCCCGCGAACCGTCGCGTCGGCGTGCCCGTTCTGCATGACGATGCTCTCAGACGGGCTGCGAGATCAGGGGCACGAAGATGTGCAGCGGCAGGACGTGGCGGAATTGCTCTTGCAGGCAGTCGAGTTGGACAGCGGATAGCGCCCCGTCATCCCCACGGTTTGCGCCTCTAGAGCAGATTCAGCTGTTCTGTAGCGTCGGGCCTCCGTGCCCGACGCAGAATTCGGCGTCGGACGCAGGTCCGACGCCACGCGACGAGACGCCGATGCTCCCCGCAGCGCTACCAGAACATCCAGTCCGGCCGTATCACCATGTACAAATACAAAAGCAGGTTCGTGAACGCGTGCACCAGGACCAGGAACAACACGCTGCGCTTCCAATACATGAGCGCGTTGAACGCCATCCAGCAAAAGATGCTGACGAGCCAGTTGTCTGGATGTTGAATCGTCGACAGCAACGACGTGGCGACGAACGAAAACCACGTGAACTGCCCCAGCGGGACTTTTTCAAACTCCGCCCAATTGATCATCGCCCGCAGAAGGAATGCGCGCCAGAACAACTCCTCGACGATCGGAACGGTGATGACCGCCACCGCGATTCGCAGCCAGATCGTGCTCCAGCCCAGTAAGTCGTCGCCGAACTTCTCGAGCGGGTTCACGATCGTCGGCGATTCGGGAAAGAGCGGCAGCGGCAATCGCTGCGGAACGCCCAGCGCGTTGAACGCGTGCTGCCCGCCGGCCCATCCGGCCGCCGCCGCCGCGCCGCACAAGATCGCCAGCACCACGTGCGGACGGCCCCACGGCGGGAGGTGCTTTCGAACCAGCCAGAAGACAGCTAATCCGCCGATGCCGCGGATCACGGATGCAAGCCAGTTCAGGCGTTCGGGTAGAACCTGGTCGCGCAGCGCCAGCAGCAGCAGGTACGCCAGGTAGGGCGCCATCAGCACCCAATCCGGGCGGTCCCGCACGATTTCGTCGATGCGCGCCTGCCAGCGCGGCGAGTCAGACATCATCGCGTCCTGAAGAGCGCACCGTACGGGGGCGGCGGGGGAGCATCGGCCTCTGGCCGGTGCGCTTCTCTATTTTCGCCGGCCAGAGCGTCGATGCTCGCCATCCGTTGGAGCGCGGCGATTCTGCGCCGGCACACCAGGGGCCACTGAATCGCCCATGAGCCTCGCGCCCGGTTAGACACTGGCCCCGCCGCGCGAGCGAATGTAACCTTCGAATTCGGCCGCCTGTTTTTCGTAGCCGGGCTTGTTCATCAGCGCGAATGTCATCTGCTTGCCGAGCTCGACCGCCGGCTGGTCGTACGGATTGATGTGCAGCATCGCGCCGGCGATGGTCGTCGCGGCCTCCCACAGCATGATGAACTGCCCGGCGCTCGACTCATCGACGCGCGGCAGGCGAATCGTCAGACACGGGCGCCTGCTGGCCGTCAGCGCGAATTCGGTGGCCTGCTTCTCCGCATTGAGCAGCTTGCCCAGCGTGGAGCCGCACAGAAAGCGCAGCGCCGCGGGCGAGCCCGCCGCGCGCGGGATCGGAACATCAGACGCGAATTTCTCCACTTCGACAAAGATGAAGACCTTGTCGTTCGGGCCTTCGCGGTAGAGCTGAACCTGCGAGTGCTGATCCGTCGCGCCGAGGGCCTTGATCGGCGTCGGACCGACGACCGCCGGCTTGCCGTCCAGGTCGCGGTCTTTGCCCAGGCTCTCGGCCCAAAGCTGGCGATACCAGTCGGCCAGGTCCTTCAGCGCGTCGCAATACGGCATCAGCACGTGCTGGCGCTTGCCGCGGACGTAGAACTGACACAGGATCATGGCCAGCATCGCCGCCGGATTCTCTCGTACATTCGTCGACGCGACGCGCTTTCCCATCTCCGCCGCGCCCGCTAGCAGCTTCTCGATACGAATGCCGCACATCGCCGCCGAAAACAGGCCGACCGCCGACAGCACCGAGAAACGCCCGCCGACGCCGTCGGGCACAGGCAGCGTCTCGTAGCCCTCGCGGTCGGCCAGCTCGCGCAACGTGCCGCTGCGCGAATCAGTCGTGACGATCAGTTGTTTCGCGACGCCGCGCGCACCGAGCTTCTTTTCGAGCAGCGAACGAACGATCAGAAACTGCGAGGCGGTCTCGGCGGTTTCGCCCGACTTACTGATGACGTTGAACAGCGTTTTCTTGAGCTGCGGGCCGACCAGATTCAGCAATCCTCTGATCTGCAGCGGGTCGACGTTGTCCATGACGAACAGGCGCGGCCCGCCGCGCTGCGCGGATGGCAGCAGGTTGTAGAACGGCGGGTTAAGCGCGGTTTGCAGCGCGATGTTGCCGAGCGCCGAACCGCCGATGCCGAGCACGACCAGGTTCTCGACGCCGGGCTTGCGCCGTTTCACGGCCGCCAAGACGGCACGGCGCATCGCGGGGTCGCTCGGCAGGTCGCGATAGCGGTGTTGCCCCTGGCGGCGCTGCGATTCGATTTGCTCAATGATGCGACGGACCTGCGGCTCGGCGCGGCGGAGCTCGTCGCGCGAAAGGCCGTGAACCGGGCCGACGAGATCGGAAAGAGCGCCGGCGAAATCCAGCGACAATTCGCCGCGCGCGGCGGCGGGCTTTTTCGATGTGCTCATTCGTGGGGGCCGATCAACAAGGAGTCAGAATCCGAACCGCGAGCGCCAGCGACCGGCGCAGCGCCGAGCAGCCGTCGGAATCCCAAGTCGTTCGTCGTTCGGCCGGTCGCTGGCGCTCGCGGTTCGGATCAGCCGCGCGTCCGCGACGCATCAGCCGCGCGCCTTCACGTACACCTCGTTCACCTTATCCCAATCCACCACGTTCCACCACGCGGCGATGTAATCCGGCCGGCGATTCTGATAGTTCAGGTAGTACGCGTGCTCCCACACATCCAGCCCCAGAATCGGCGTGTGGCCCTGCATGTAGGGCGAGTCCTGGTTTGCGGTGCTGTAGACGTTCAGCTTTTTCGCGCCGTCGAGCACCAGCCAGGCCCAACCGCTGCCGAAACGCGTCGTACCGGCGGCCGCGAGCAATTCCTTGAACTTCGCGAAGTCGCCGAACGACGCCTTGATCGCTTCCGCCAGCGGCCCGCGCGGCTCGCCGCCTTTGCCCTTGCCCATGATCTGCCAGAAGAGCGAGTGGTTGGCGTGCCCGCCGCCGTTGTTGATCACGGCCTGGCGGACGTTCTCCGGAACCGACGCGATCTCGCGCAGAAGCTGGTCGATCGGCTTGGCGGCCAGCGCGGCGTGCGGCTCGAGGGCCTTGTTGACGTTGGTCACGTAGGCGTTGTGGTGCTTGCCGTGGTGGATCTCCATCGTCCGCGCGTCGATGTGCGGCTCGAGCGCGTCGAACGCGTAGGGCAGCTTCGGTAATTCGTACGACATGTTCATCTCCTTCTGCCGCCGTGAGCGAAGCCTCGCGGCGGCGCAGCGTTCACGTGGTTTCGACCCGACCTGGACATATTGTTTGAGCGCCGCGCGGCAGCGTCAAATGGCGGCGGCTCGCTTGTGACTCGCGAACCCTTGGCGCCTTTCCGCGCTCTCTCCCTCTCTCAACCGCGCCGGGCTACAATCCCGCCGCCTGCCGATCAGCGGGCCGGGTAAGCGATGAAATCTCGCGGTCAACACTTTCTTCTGGGCCTGGTGACGCTCGGCTTTCTCGCGCTCTTTGTCGGGTCGATTCTCTTCCTGTACCCGCGCATTCAGTACACGACGCAGACGATCGTCGTCCACTTTCGGCACGACGAAGGCGTGGCGCCGCTGAAAATCGGTAGTCCGGTCCTGCTCTCGGCCGCGATGGAAGTCGGCAAGGTCACCGGCATTTACCGCGAGAACGTGAACGTCGGCACAACGGCGGCGCCCAAGTATGAGCTGCATATCGTCGTCGAAGCGGCGATCGAGCGCGACCTGGCGCTGTGGGACGGCGTGAAAATCACCACCGATCAGCCGCCCGTCGGCGGAGCGGGATACGTCGTCATTCTCGATGTCGGCACGGCCGGCAGGCCGTTGCCCAAGCGCCCCATTCTCGGCCTGCCGCCGCAGAGCTTCGGTGCGGCGATCGGCGCGCTTTCGCGCCGCATCCTGCAGCCCGACGGATTGCTCGATGATCTGGAGCGCACGCTCGACCCGGCCGCGGAAGGTCAGTTGATGAACCGCGTGCTGAGCAGCGCGCAGGACCTGAACGCGATCACCAAGAGCCTTCGCACGCAGCTCGATCCGCTGGAGCAGGCGGCGCTGATGCACAAGCTGCTGGCGATGGTGGACGACCTGGGCCAGACGCTGGCCGCGATTCGCCAGCAAACGGCGACGGCGGATTCCGCCAGCCTGCTGGCGAAGGTGCACGTCGCGATCGACAAACTCTCGGAGTCGCTCGCCGAGGTGGCCGGCCTGGTTCATGAGAATCGGCCGGCCGTAACCGAGGCGCTTGGCAATGTTTCGGGCCTGGCGCGGACATTGAACGAGGACATCCTGGTCAGGCTCCGCCGCGACGTCGATCGCGACGACCCGCAATCGATGCTCGGGAAACTGCACGCGGCGATGGACAGCATTAACGCGTCGCTGTCGAACGTAGAGGCCATCAGCGACACAGGCCGGCAGGTGCTGGCGCTCAACCGCCCCGGCATCGATCGCACGCTGGCCAATGTCAAGGAGATGAGCGAGCAGTTGCGCCTGGCGAGCGAGGAACTGCGCCTGGCGCCGTGGAGATTGCTATACAAGCCGACGCCGGCGGAATCGCGCGAAATGGGGGTATTTGACGCGGCGCGCACGTTCGCCGAGGCGGCGACGTATTTGGACGACGCCGCGGCCCGGCTGGAGGCGGCCGTCACCGCCGCACCGCATGACGGCAAGTCGCTGGATGCCGATCCACAGATTCGGGAAATTCGCGAGTCGCTGCGAGCGGCGTTTGATCGCTTCCAACTGGCCGAAAAATACCTTTTCAACCAACTGAAATGACCCGCGCCGGCAATATGAGCGTGCAGACTCTGGGCGGCCTCTCCTGCCCGAACCGCGCCAGTCAGGAAGCGGCGAAAGTGAGGGGTGGGGCGGGCCTCTTGCCCGCCCGTGCTCAAAACTGGGCGGGCAGGATGACCGCCCCACCCATGGTGACTGACTCTGAGCGAAGTTGCGTCATGACGCGCCGCACTCAGAACGCGCAGCGCCAGCAAGCGCGAATCCCAGCCGCGCTCGCTTGCGCGTCGCGTTTTGATGCGGGGTGTGCTCCCGCGAAGCGACTCAGCCCAAGCTGGAGAGTGCCCCGCGCGACCCCGTTGGGCTCGCCGCCCCTTGGTCCCTTGGTCCCTTGGTCCCTTGGTCCCTGTTTGGCATGACCCGCGCCGCCCAATCCAACTCGAAGCAGTACGAGGTGCTGGTGGTCGGCGCCGGACCTGCCGGGCTGACCGCGGCGCTGCGGGCCGCGAAACTCGGGCTGTCGGTGCAGATCATCGACAAGGCCAAACCCGCGCGGCAGCGTTCCTCGCCGGCGTGGATCGGGCCCGCGGGCGTCGCGCTGTGCGAAGCGATGGGATTGAAGAGCGGGCCGTTCGCGACGGCGTTTCGCGGATTGCGCCTGTTCTCTTCCGACTTTAAGAAGACCGCGGAGGTCGGCGAAGCCGCGCTTCGCGGCTGGATCGTGGACCGCGCCGCCTTCGATGCGGCGCTGCTGAAGCTCGCCGAGAAAGCCGGCGCGAAACTCGTCGCCGGAGCGCCGCCGTCGGCGGTGCGGCTGGGCGAATCCGCGGTTGCGATCGAGTTGGCGCGCGGCGAATCCGCGAGCGGACAGATCGCCGTGATCGCCGACGGCGTTGAATCGCAGACCGCCAAACTGGCCGGCGTCGCGCCGCCCGCGATGCAGCTTTCGCGCTGCGCCGTGGCGGAGTGGGATATCACGGGCGGAAAGCCTGCGCTCGACGTGGTCGTGCTCTCGGGACGTGCGGCGCTGATCGCGTGCGTGGTGCGCTCGGCGTCTCGCGTGCGCGTTTCGCTGCTGGGTCGAGACCCGCAAGCCGACGTCGAATCGGCGCTCAACGCGCTGGTGCAGGCCGGTCAGTCCACATGCGTGTTGCCGAAGGCGCAACCGGCACTGCGGATCGTGTATCCCTCGCCGGCCGGCGTCGCGCTCGACGTCGAGTCGCACGTCGGCAAGCGCTGCCTGCTGTGCGGAGACGCGGGCGGGTTTGTGGCCGCGTTCAGCAATGAGGGCATCTACCCGGCGATGAAGTCCGGCGTCATCGCGGCGGACGTGGTGCAGCGCGCGCTGCAATCGCGCGTTCCGCAGGACGAGCTGGCGACGTTCGGCGCGGCGTGGCGGACGGAGCTGGCCGAGTACCTGCGCATGCCGAACACGGACTTGGCGCTGCTCGTGCCGCTGGTGTTCAGCAACGCCCAGATGTCCAAGCGCGTGGCGCAGGCGTTCCTGCTGGGGCAGTCGTTCTGACGACCTTTTCAAGGTGGATCGTCACGATACATCGAAGCTTCTTTTGCCTCTTGTGCGTTTGCAGCGCGTGCGAGCGCCCGCCGGCGCAGTTGGTTGCGCCGCCGGCTAAGCCACCCGCGACCGGCGCGCCGAGCGCCGAGCGCACGGAGGAATTGGCGCGCGCGCTCGATCACATCCCTTGCTGGCCCATGCCGCCCGATTGTGGACGGCAGCTATCGCGCGATGAATGGGAACGCTTGAGAGTCGCCGCGCTCGCCGTGCAGGGATCGGACCCGGCAACCGTTCGCGCCGTGCTTTACGACGCGGAGCAATCGGTGCTGCGACACGTTCCTGCTGCTGAGGGTGGTTTTTGAGCTTCCGGCTCGGGCGCCGTGCGACGAGCGAGTGATGTTCATCGGCCTTTCGAACTGGCCTTGGGCGACCGACGGATACCTCGACCTCAATTGGCCGCTTGATTGGACGACAATTCCGCCGCATTTGGTCGCGTGGTGCGTCGGTGGCGCCGGACGTGGCTATCGGCCAGTGGATGAGTACGACTGGTTCCTGCAGCATTATGCGTATCGGGTGTTGCCGGGACCTCTCGAGTAATGCGAGCTGCTAAGCGAGGGCGGCCGCGGCCCGCGCCTGTGCTCCACCATCCGCGTCCCGACCGATACAATCGACCCGAGTCAGTTGACCGCGATGGCGACCCGAATGATAGGTTTTCGATCCCAAGTCGTCTGGGTGGTTGCGCTGGCGGCTTCATGCCCGGTTGGTTTCGGACAGGTCCCGAGCAGCGCGTCATCCGACGCGCCGGCATTGACAGCGAACAGTCCGATCTGGCTGCAGGCTGGCCCGCAAGCGCGACAGCTGGCGCTGGAAGCGGCTCGGCGCGACGCGCGGTTGCAGCTGGCCCAGCAAATCGCCGCGATGCGGGTCAAGCCCGATCTGTGCGTGGTGGACTTGTCGACGACGCCGGCGCCGCCCGGCGAGTTGCTGGCCGGATTGTTGGTCGCCGCGAAGGAGACCGGGGCGCCGCGGCTGCGCGATGACGCTTTGCTGCTCGAATTGCCGATGTCGCTGCCGGCGGATCAGGCGGTGGCCGCCGTTCGTCGCCTGTCGGTCCGCGCCGTCGCGGACGGGCGCATCGACGCCGGCGAACTGGATCGCTGGCTGCAATCGGCAATGACGCGCGACCTGGAGATTGTCGGCGTAGGCGCGCCGCCCCCCGCGTATTGGCGTCGCGTTGCGTCGATCGCCGGCGCGGCGCTGCCTGGATGGGTGTTGCAGAACATCGAAGCCGAAGGCGAGGCAGGTTCGCCGGAGGCAAGCCCCGCGTCGCGTCGCACGGCGCTGCGGACCGCCGAGTTGGAGGCGCGCGGCAAGCTGGCCGAGAGCGTGCGGGCGTGCGGGATGGATGAACAGCGCAGCGTCGGCGCGCTGGCGGGCAGGTCCGCGATGCTGGCGCGGCGGCTGGACGAATTGCTTGCGCAGGCGAGCATCGCCAGCGTTCGGGCGGACGACGCCGGGGCGAGAATCACGCTGTCGCTGCCTGGATTTCGCGTATGGGCATTGCTGCAGGAGGCCGGACGTGAACGCAGCGCGGGGCCGTAATGGCGAGGGGTCGCTTCGCGTCCCAATTCGAATCACGAGCGCCTTGCTGAGTGTTTGGATCGCGGTCTTCGTTTCGCAGGCGCCGGCGCAGACGCCGCCCACGCCGCTGGCGACCGAAGAGCGCAGCATGCTTGAGCGCGTCGCACTCGCGAAAGCGCGCGCGGACTTGTCGTCGAAGGTCGCGGCGCTGCTGCTTTCGTCGGACACTACACTGGGCGCGTGGGCGGCGCGCGATGCGGCGCGTGAACGCGGGCTGCGCATGTGGCTGCGTTCGACCCAACGGGCCGCCGCGCCGCGTTTCTACTCCGACGGCTCGTGCGAAGTCGACGTGCGACTAAACGCCGACGAAATTCGCGCGCAGGTCGCGGCGCTGGCCGCGCACGCCGGTTCGGACGCGCCCGCCCGCGACGCCCTGAACTCGTCATCCGCGGCGTGGGGCACGTTGTGGGGCAGCGGAATGGCCAGCCGCGCCGAACGCGGCAAAGTGATGAAGCCGCCGGGCTGGGAGGATGTGGCGCCGGAAGGGATCGAGCTGGCGCGGCAGGCGGCGCTGGCGGACGCGATCGAGGCCTTGCTGGAGCGCGTCGGCGGGCTTCGCATCACCAATGCGCGGCGAGCCGACGAATTCCTGGCCGACGGCGAGGCGGTCCGCGAGGCGGTGCGAACCGAGTTGCGCCGGTTGGCGGCGGTAAATGTCGAGCTCGCGCCGGATCAGGTCGCCGCGGCCGAGGCGCGCGTTTCGATGAAGGAGCTGATCCGGGCGCTGGCCGAGGTGCAGCGCACCGCCTACACCGGCGACTTGTTCCACGCCGCCGATTTTCGGGAGATGGCGCTGCTGAACGACGCCAACGAACTTCGCGCCACGGGCCTGGCCACGCCGCCCGGCCGCTACCTGCTTCGCGGCGGCTTCAAGCTGATCGAGCTCGACGCACCGGCTTGGACGCGACAGACGCTGCGCGCCGTCGGGCGCGAACGGACCAGTCCGGACGCAAGTCTCGACGAGGCGGCGCGGGTCGAGCTGGCCCGGCTGGACGGCGTGAACGCGCTGCGCAAGCAGGTCGAGGCGCTGGTCATCCAGGGCGATGTGACGATCGAACAACTGCTGGCGTATCGCCCCGGTCCGAAGGACGACATCATCGTCTTCCTCAACGGCGCGCGGCCGTCCGGTCCGCCCAGAAAACAGGCCGATGGTTCGATCGAACTGCCGGTCGAGCTGCCGCTGGCGCGGCTGTGGGATATCGTGCGGCGAGTCATTCCGGCGACGGAAGTCGAGCCGGCGGTGACCCAATCCGCGCCGAGCTCGGCGTCGCAGCCGGCCGATCGGGAGTGACATGGTGTAGTTCGGCACTCTGATTGCAACTTGATGGGTGGTCCAGGCGTCTCGCCTGACGGCCAAATGGGCGGGACGCCCGAACCACCCATGATTCATATGTTCTAAGCGACTACAATAGCGGTATCTCATTGAGCTGATTCGTTGACCGCCGACGGGCGCTGGAATTCGCCGCAGCGGCAACACATATCGGGGAATCAAGGGGAAATTCATGAAAACAGCCAAGAGGCGCCGGCCGCGGCGCGCCCGAAAGCCGGACGCGCGCCTGCTCAGCGTCGCGCAAGTTGCCGCCGCCGTGCGGACGATGGCCCAGCCCTCGGGCACGGCCCGATTCGGCGCGGGCAAGGCACTCTCGCACACCGCCGAGCGCGACGCGCGTCGCGTCTATCCGCACTTCGACGCCATCGCGGCGCTGCTCACCGCGGACGGCAAGATCGTTCGCTGGAATGCGATGAGCATCCTCGCCGCACTCGCGCCCGTTGACGGCGAGCACAAGCTCGATGCCGTCGTCGAACCCTGGCTGGCGACGATTCGCGGCGACAACCTGGTCAGCGCGGCCAACGCGATTCGCGGCCTGGGCGCGATCGCCGCGGCGCGACCCGATTTGAAAGACCGCATTGTCAGCGGGCTGCTGGCGGTTGAGGGCGCGACGTACGAGACGCCGGAATGCCGCAATGTGGCGATCGGGCAGGTGCTGGGCGTGCTGGATGAGCTTGGCGCGCCGTCGTCTGAGCGCGTCGACGTGGCCGGGTTCGTTCGCCGCCAGGTTGAAAACCCGCGTGCGGCAGTGGCCCGCAGGGCAACGCACATGCTGGGAAACGGAAAGCGTCGGTGACTCAGAGCGCCATCGCCACGCGGCGGAAGTGATAGCCCATGATCGCCAGGCTCATCGCCTCGGCGAATGCGCGGCGGTGAAAGAGCAGCGCGCGGACCAGAAGCGCCCAGTATTGCCGCCGGCCGCGCGTCGCGACGCCCAGCACCCACAATGAGCGCAGAAACGCTCGCACGTCCTGCAGCCGCACGCGCATGCGCGGGCCCGACGGGCGATAGTCGCGCAGAAAAACGCGAATTCGTTCGTAGTAGTGCTTGGGCGAGTAGAGCGATTTGACCAGCCGCCGATAGCCGTCGACGAGCACATTCTGATCGAGCGCGGGAACGAAATTCACGTGCGCATCGACGTTGTTTCCGGTGGTGGCCGCTTGCAAGCGGCCTTCGCGCGCCAGGCGCGTGAACAGACGCGTGCCGGGCAGCGCCGTCAGCAGTCCGACCATCGCCGTGACCACGCCGGCCTGCTGAATGAAATCGCTCTGTTTGTCGAAGATGTCGTGGCGGTCGTGATCGAAGCCCAGAATGAAGCCGCCCATCACCTCGATGCCCGCCTGGTGCAGCGTCCGAACGGCCTCGACCATGTCGCGGCGGCGGTTCTGCCCCTTGGCGCACTCGACCAGGCTCTCTTCCTGCGGGCTCTCGATGCCGATGAACACGCGCTTGAATCCGGCCCGCACCATCAGCTCGACCAATTCCGGATCGTCGACCAGGTTCAGCGACGCTTCCGTTAGAAATGTAATTGGCGAGCGCGTCCGCTCGCGCCACGCGATCAGCGCCCGCAGCAGCTCCTTGACCCGCGCGCGATTGCCGATGAAGTTGTCGTCCACGACGAACACCGTCCCGCGCCAGCCGGCCGCCGACAGCGACTCCAACTCCGCGACGACCTGCGCCGGCGTCTTGACGCGCGGCACGCGGCCGTACATGACGATGATGTCGCAGAATTCGCAGTCAAATGGGCAGCCGCGGGAGAACTGCAGCGACATGGTTGCGTACTGCCGCATGTTCAGCAGGTCCCAGCGCGGGATCGGCGAGCGCGTCACATCGGGTCGATTCTCGCACTGGTAGGTTCTCCGCGCCCGGCCGGCGGCCAGATCGGCGACCAGCTCGGGCATGACATCCTCGGCTTCGCCCAGCACCAAGTGATCGACGTTCGCGAAGTTCTGCGGCGCGCCGGTAACCAGCGGGCCGCCGGCGACCACCGGCGTCTTGCGGGCCTGACAACGCTCGATCACGCGCCGCAGCGAGTCGGCGTGAACGATCATGCCAGACACGAACACGTAATCGGCCCAGTCGATCTGCTCATCGCGCAGGCGCGACACGTTCAGATCCACCAGCCGCAGCTCCCACTCGCGCGGCAGCATCGCCGCAACCGTCAGCAATCCGAGCGGCGGAAAGGCCGCGCGGCGAGAAACAAACGGCAGGACGTGACAGAAGCTCCAAAACGTGCGGGGTGTGCGGGGCGACACCAGGAGGATTCGCATACTCGCGCCTTCGTACGCGCCGCGCAAAGCGCGGTCGTGCGAATCTTATCGCGCGCGGCCTGCACCGCCAGCGCATGACGGCTCTCCGTTCCGCTCGCAACACGCATTCGACCGATCGGGAAACGCCCGGCACCGAGGCCCGAGCGTAAGGGAGCGGCTTTCCGCACCTCCCAAGAGACCCCTCCCTCACGGTCCCTCATGGTCGGGGCTTGGCTGGGGAGTGCCTTCGCGAAACAGAATATGACTCGGCAGGCCACCGCGATACGGCTCGGACTGTTACAAAGCGTTTACATCCGCTGTCCTCGTGCGAGCAACACTGTTGATAGGCCCGCGGCGCGGCGTCCTGATGGGCGTGCGCCGCGGCGGAAAACACGAGGAACGGAACATGGCTCGTCTACCGACGTCGCCCCCACAACACGAATCGCCGGTGTTATTTGCCCTTCGCTTCGACCGCGGCCGCGCCTCGAAATTCGGCCTGGCCGTGATTTGCCTGGTTCTCCTTGCAGCGGGGGTATCAGCCCAAAAGGGCGCCGGCGCCCCGCCCAGCGGCCCGCGCGTGGTCGAAGCCGGGGCGCTCACGTCCATGCCGGTTAAGGAATTGGCCGTTTTCAAGGACGGACACGCGTTTGTGCTGCACGAGGGCGAGGTGCCGACGGATGAGCACGGCGACGTGGTGCTCGACTCGCTGCCCACGCCGGTGATCGGGACGTTCTGGCCCTACGCGGCGGATCAGCGCGCCAAGCTGAAGGCGGTGATCACGGGCAAGTGCGTCGTCAAGTCGGAAAGAACCGCGCTTTCGATCCGCGAGCTGCTGGAAGCCAACGTGAACGCCGAAGTCATCATCAACGAACACGACGGCCCGCGCTACAGCGGCGTGAACCTCGGTCTACCGCACTGCGAGCCGAAAAGTGATGCACTGGCGGCGACGCGGGCGGGCGGAGCGCAGACGCCGCCGCCGGCGCCGGTCGAACCGTCGCCGGCAAACGTGGTGATGATCAAGCTGGCCGAAGGCGTCAAAGTGGTCCCGTTGGAGCGGATTCGCGACGTGACGTTTCTGGGGGAGCCGAGGGGCAAGCTGCCCGCGGAGGAGTCGCGGAACCTGATGACGCTCAAACTCGACTGGCCCGGGGCGGCGGGCGCGGCGAAATCCGCGTCGGTCGGAATGGTCTACCTTCAGAAAGGCGTGCGCTGGATTCCGAGCTACCGGCTCGACATCGACGGCGAAGGCAAAGCCCGCGTCCGACTGCAAGCGACGATTCTGAACGAGCTGACGGATATTCACGACGCCACGGCGCACCTGGTGATTGGCGTGCCGAGCTTCTTCTTCAAGGACACGATCGATCCGATCGCGCTGCAGGAGTCGGCGGCGCAGCTCTCGCAGTATTTTCAGACGCAGAATGGTCAACGAATGGGCTACGCGTTTTCCAACGCGATCATGACGCAACAGGCGCGCATGGGAGAATATCGAAACACTGCGCAACCCGAGTCTGACGCGCTGGACGACGTGGATCCCGCGTTTCGCGACGGATCGCGGAACGAAGACCTGTTCATTTTCGATGTCGAACACCTGACGCTGCGCAAAGGCGAACGAATGGTCGTGCCGGTTACGGAATTCGAGCTGGCGTATACGGACGTATTTACGCTCGACCTGCCGTTCGCGCCGCCGCCGGAAGTGCAGTGCAACGTAAGCGCCGAGCAGGCGGCCGAAATCGCGCGCCTGCTGCGTGCGCCCAAGGTCATGCACCGCATTCGCCTGAAGAATCAGAGCCGCTGCCCGCTGACGACGGCGCCGGCGATCGTGTTGCGCGACGGGCGTCTGCTGGCGCAGAGCCTCATGACCTACACCGCCGTCGGCGGGACGAGCGATCTGCCGGTGACGACGGCGGTCGACGTTTCCGTGGAGCGGAGCGAGTCGGAGCAGGGCCGCGAGCCGCAGGCCATCAAGTGGGGCGACAACGTCTACGGGCGCGTGAACTTAAAGGGCCGTATCCGGATCTCGAATAACAACGCCAAGCCGATCGCGCTTGAGGTGCGGCGGATGGTGCTGGGCACGCCGGACAGTGCCGATCACGACGGCGTAGCCGAACGCAGCAGCCTGTTTGACCTGCCCGACGACGGCCCCGCTGATTGGCGGCCCTACTGGTGGGGCTGGTACAGTTGGCCGGGATGGTGGTATCACTTCAACGGCGTCGGAAAAATCTCCTGGACGCTGGAGCTCAAGCCCGGCGACCACGCGGAACTCGGATATCAGTGGCATTACTTCTGGCGGTAATGCGGCGGCTTCGAACTCCGACAGATCGTTGGATGACAACCGAGCAGGGGTGCGGCCGTCAATCGGCCGCGCCCTACGCCGCGCGGTGAGGCTGGTCGTTCGGCGGCACCTGGCTACGAGCGATGCGCACTATTCTGGTAATTGAAGATGACTTCGGAATCCGGCGCGGCGTCGTGGATGCGCTGGAATTCTCCGGCTACCGCGTGATTCAGTCCGCGGATGCGCCGAGCGGCCTGGCGGCGGCGCTGCGCGAGGCGTGCGACCTGCTCTTGCTGGACCTGGTGCTGCCCGGCGGCGACGGGTTGGACATTCTGAGCGAAGTGCGGCGCGTGCGGCCGACGCTGCCAGTGATCGTGCTCACCGCGCGCGGCGCGGAATCGGACCGCCTGCGCGGATTGCGCGGCGGCGCGGATGATTACGTCGTCAAGCCGTTCAGTGTGCGGGAGCTCCTGGCGCGAGTCGAAGCGGTCTTGCGGCGCAGCCCGGAACGCCCGCGCGACGTGCAGCGCGTCGCGATTCCGGGCGGCGAGGCGGACTTGGAGCGCTGCGAAGTGCGATTTCGCGACGGAACGAACGAGGAACTGTCGCAGATCGAGCGTGACCTGCTCAGTTACCTGGCCGCCAACGCCGGCCGCGCCATCAGCCGCGATGAGCTGCTGGAGCGCGTCTGGCACGTCAGCCCGCGCGGACTGGAAACGCGCACCGTAGACATGCACGTCGCCCGCCTGCGCGAAAAACTGCGTGACGATTCGGCGGCGCCGCGCGTGATTGTCACGGTCCGCGGCGCGGGCTACAAATTCTCGCGCGGCGAGGATCGCGCATGACCGCGACGCGCCTGATCTGGCCGGCGTTCGCGCTGAGCGTGCTGGTGCTGATCGCGGCGCTGTTCGGCGTGTCGCGGACGCTGTTGCGGCTCGATCTCGCCGAAACCGAAGCCAGCCACCGCGCCACGACAGAGGAAAACGTCCGCCTGGCGCTCTGGCGCATGGACCTGGCGTTATCGCCGCTGATCGCCGCCGAGCGCGCCCGGCCGTATTTCGCCTATCAGCCTTTCTATCGGGCAGCCGACGCGACGCCTGCCTCGGACGACGAAGCAATGGGCGCCTCCCCACACATCGCTTCGCCCCTGCTGACGACCGATTCTCCGTATGTTCGGCTGTATTTCGAGATCACGCCCGCGGGCGGACTTGTCTCGCCTTTGACTCCGGAAGAGCCGGAAACGGCTCGGCGCGTGACGGATTTCGCAACGCCTGGCGCGATCGACGCGGCG
The DNA here is from genome assembly GCA_046350315.1 of Phycisphaerae bacterium. GTDB lineage: Bacteria > Planctomycetota > Phycisphaerae > UBA1845 > Fen-1342 > CAZHTF01. The sequence goes on along the minus strand of JAXMAP010000002.1, from coordinate 4,643,090 downwards.
CGCCGCTCGGTGGCGGCGCTCGGCGAGCGCCTCACGTACCGGCAATTGGCCGCCGCGATCCCCACCGACCCGCCGGAAGCAGCGCCGGCCGTGGCCCAAGCGCCGGCGCAAGTCATGTCGCAGCAGGGTGAACCTCAATCTCCGCAACTGGCGCAGTCGATGCGCAACGTGACGGAGTATCAAGCTCGCGAGAACGCGTATCGGCAGCAGATGCAGGCTGGGCAGCAATCCAAATCGAACGCAATGCCGGAACTCACTGTTGCCGCGCCGCCCGCACGCGAGGGCTGGATGCACGCCATCTGGCTGGGGGATGCGCTGCTGCTGGTGCGGCGAGTCGAAGACGGCGAGCAGCGCCTTCAGGGATGCTGGTTGAATTGGGAAACGCTGCGGCCGTGGCTGCTGGAGCGCGTGCGCGACCTGGCGCCCAGCGCGACGCTCGAACCCGCGCCGCCCACATCGCCCGATGCGCGAGAACGATTGCTCGCGGGGTTGCCGATTCGCCTGCAGGTCGCGCCGGAGCCGCATGAGCCGACGACGATTCGCCCGCAGACGGCGTTCGCGCTGGCGTCGATGTGGGCCGCCGCGTTGCTGGCCGTGCTGGCGCTCGGCATGCTGGTCGTCGGCACGCAGCGCCTCAGCGATCGCCGCGCCGCGTTCGTCTCGGCAGTGACGCACGAGCTGCGCACGCCGCTGACGACCTTTCGCCTGCTGACGGAGATGCTTTCGAGCGGGATGGTGCGCGATGACGTCCGGCAGCGCGAGTACCTGGCGACGCTAAACACGGAGTCGCAGCGTCTGGGCCACCTGGTGGAAAATGTCCTGGCGTACGCCCGATTGGAGCGCACGCGCCCGACAAAGCCGCTGGAGTCGCTGTCGCTGGCGGCGCTGATCGGGCGCGTGCGCGAGCGCCTCGAAGCTCGCGCCGCGCAGGCGCAGCTCGCGATGAGCGTTTGCGTCGAAGCGCCGGACGCGCAGGTGCGAGCCGACGCGCTGGCGATCGAGCAGATTCTGATGAATCTGGTCGACAACGCGTGCAAGTACGCGTCGCGGGCGGAGAATCGGACGATCGAGATTCGCGCGCTGAGCGATCGGCAATCGGGCATCCTCGCCGTTCGAGATTTTGGCCCGGGGATCGACGCGGCCACCGCCGCGCGGCTCTTTCGCCCGTTCCACAAGTCGGCGCGGCAGGGTGCGGAAAACGCCCCGGGCGTCGGCCTGGGCCTGGCGCTCTCGCGCCGCCTGGCGCGGGCGATGGGAGGGGATTTGTCCTGGGCGCCGGCGCGCCCCGGCGTGTGCTTCACCCTCCGGCTGCCGCTGGCGGCGGCGTGATCCGGACGGGGCGAGTTCGGGTGCGTGACCGTTTCGGCAGCTCAAAATTCCGGTCCGGCGGGCCGGATCCTCGCCCCGGCAGGGGCAACGGAATGTAGCCACGGGTGAAGCCGCCGCAGGCGGCGCACCCGTGGACGGCGCGCGCGCCCGGATTCTCGCCCCGAACGGGCGAAGGGGCGAAGGCGGCGCGCGGCCTGATGAATGGGCCGCCACCGTGGGATTCCTCGGCACCTGCCGGGGCCGGCCGGCGCGTGTTCCGGATCCACGGGTTCCGCTCGGGCCTCCGGCCCTCGCTGCACCCGTGGCTACACTCCGTGGCCCCTTGCGGGGCCGCCGAACGTGTCACGCGCTCGGCAAGTTCGGGGCTGTGAGAGTTTCCGAATCGCGCTGTAGTATTAGTGCGCAGTATTGAGGCGGTCTTTTTCGAGGGAATATCGCATGCCCGTCGCACTGATCACCGGAATCACCGGCCAGGATGGTTCGTATCTGACCGAGCTGCTGCTGGGAAGAGGTTACGAAGTCCACGGCGTCATTCGCCGCAGCAGCTCGTTCAACACCGGCCGAATCGACCATCTCTATCACGATGCCCATGAGACCGGCGTGCGGTTGCGCCTGCATTATGGCGACCTCACCGACGGGGCCAGCATCCGCCACATCCTCGGGAAGGTCCGGCCGAACGAGATTTATCACCTCGGGGCGCAGTCGCACGTACGCGTGAGCTTCGATCAGCCGGAATACACTGCCGACGTGGACGCGCTGGGCACGCTGCGGCTGCTGGAGTCGATCCGCGACGTGGACGCGGGCATCCGCTTCTACCAGGCGTCGAGCAGCGAGATGTTCGGCAACGCCACGCGCGAACCGATGAGCGAACGCACGCCATTCGACCCGCGCAGCCCGTACGCGGCGGCGAAGGTCTTCGGCTTTCACGTCACACGCAACTACCGCGAGGCGTACGGGCTCTTCGCGGTGAACGGCATCCTGTTCAACCACGAGTCACCACGCCGCGGCGAGACGTTCGTGACGCGCAAGGTGACGCGGGCGGCGGCGCGGATCAAGACCGGGCTGCAGAAGAGCCTGTACCTGGGCAACCTGGAGTCCAAACGCGACTGGGGCTTCGCCGGCGATTACGTCGAGGCGATGTGGATGATGCTGCAGCAGAAATCGCCGGACGACTACGTCATCGGCACCGGCGAGACGCACTCGGTCCGCGAGTTATGCGAGCTGGCGTTCGGGCAGGTCGGCCTGAAATATCAGGACTATGTGCGAACTGACGAGCGCTACTTGCGGCCGACCGAGGTCGATCATCTGCTGGCCGATCCGTCGAAGGCGCAGCGGCAACTCGGGTGGAAACCAAAGGTTCGCTTCAACGAACTGGTAAAAATGATGGTGGAATCCGATCTCGAGCTGGCGCGGCGCGAGCTGCGGGCGGAGGGGAAGCCGACGCCCGAATGAGGCAGGGTGGGTGCCGAAATACGCGCCGAATCGGAACCGCGAGCGCAAGCGACCGGGGGAAACGGCGAGAAACGACCGGGAATCCGAGCGACCGCGCCGCTTGGCCAGTCGCTTGCGCTCGCGGTCCGGGTGTATCTCGACCGTCTCAACGGTCGTCGGCACGGCACGCGTGGATTGGCGATGTCCGCTGCTTCGCGCGTTTACCGCCGCCGCCAAGCGATCAGGCCGCCGAGCGCGAGCAACACCGCGCTGGCCGGTTCGGGCGTGGTTACGTTCGCGAATACGTCGAGTCGTGCCGTCAGCAGGTACGGGTTCGCGTAGTTGAGCGCCAGCGGCCCGCTTGAGCTGTTCAACGACGCCTCCAGGGTGGGCGCGACGGAGCCGTCGAGCAAACCGCTGCTGCTGACGGAGTAAACCGCCGGCGAACCGCTCGGAAGCGAAAGGTCGAACAACTGCAACGAAAACGCGAAGCTGGTCGTCGCGGACTCGCCTGACAACGCAAAGGCAGCCAGATTCACAACGCCGTCCACGTCGATGAAAGCCGTCGCACCGGGCCGCCCGGGACCGCCGCTGTTGAGCGTGAATGAATTCTGAATCTCCGCCGAACCGTGCGCGAAAGCAGAACAGGCGGGGATCGACGCTCCCGACGCCCAGACGCCGTCGTTGCCGCCGCTGAGTCCCGGCTTTCCGATCAGCAATTCGCCGCCGTTTGAGAACCACTCGGATGAACAGAAATCGACTCCCGCGAACGCACCTTCGCCGATGGCCGGCGTGGAAACGTATCCGCTGCCGCCCACCATGTAATTCTCGGTGTTCTTCGCGAACGCGTTTCCCGGAACGGTCGAGTGGTCCGCGGTCGCCTCGACGTCCAGATACCAGCCGTCGGGAATGTCGTTCCATACCAGGCTCGTGCCGCTTCCGGCTTTCACCGTGATCGTGGCGCGGCTGTCGGCGCCCTGGGCGAAAGTGCCGCCGGCCTGTGCGGCGGAGGTCAGGGCGATTGTGAGGCATGCAAGGGCGGCAATGGCGCGGAACTGGCGAAAATGCATCGAACTCTCCTCCTGTTTGCGGCGCACTCCGCCGCTCCGACCTGTATTGACTTAATTTTTCGAGGCGCTGGAAAAGAACGAAGGATGCGGATGAGCGATACTCGATCCGATTCGCCGTCCGTGGCGCGCGACGCCGGGAGCGACGTCGCGCCGCGCCAAGTGCCGGAATGATGGTCGATTCTCCGTGCGAATCAATGCCAATTTTTGCGCGGATTGACAGAATTTCATCGTGCGCGGTTCCGTTTACGGAGCACGCATTTCGGAATACCGGTACGATCCCCGCCTCAAAGAAATGGCAGGATGACCCTTGGCGATCCCAACTCAGGACGAAAACAAACGTGCCGACGCCGCACGACTGGCTGAGCAGCTCGAAGCCGAGCTCCGCCGCCTGGGCGTTTGGCGTCAGACGCCGTTTCCGCCTGAGGCGATGCAGTTTCAACGCGCGTTTGGCGGCGACACGATGCCGTTCGAGCACTGGATTCAGGCGGTGCTCATCCCGAGTCTGCGACAAGTTGCCGTCGACGGCCAGATGCCGCAGAACAGCAGCTTGATGGCGTACGCGGTGCGCGAATTCGACGGGCGCGAGGATCAGATGTGGGGCTTGATCAACCTGCTGGGTCGGGTCGACGATTTGTGCCCGTCAGGGACTCCCGATCTGGCTCGAACGCTCTACGCGCGCGATTCCCGAGCGCTGCGGGCACGAACGATTTTCGCGGTTGTCACTTTGGCCTGGGCGGGGGTGTGCATCCTCGCGGCCGGCTACATTTCGAACCGAGTCGCGGGAATGCGCCCGGATCGGGTTCTCGTTCATGCGAACTACCGCGGCCAGGCCGACACGTTCTGGCGCGGGCTGTCTCTCGACGCCTGGGCGACCGGCAAGCGCGAGTCGCTCCACGGCGAGCATGCGACGCTGGCGCTTCCCGGCACGAGTGTCGGTGGCGCAACAAGAACGGCGGGGTCGATCGAGATCGAGTTCGCGTCGCCCACTTCTTCGCCGGTCGTCTCCGAGCCGAACGTGGAATTCTCGGCGGTCGGGTTGACACGCTGGGCGAGCGCGAACGCTGACGCGCAGGCGGCCGATCCGGTCGCGACGTCGGTGATCTCGCTGCTGGAGAGCCTTCGAGCCGGCACGGACGATTCGCGAGCAGAGGCCGCATTGCGGCAACTGGGCGCGACGCTCGGCGATACGAGCGAGCACGCGTTTGAGCTGACGCGTTACCCGGCCGCCAGCTCGACCGGCGTGTTCTTCGGTGCGTTCTGCGCTCTTTTCCTGCCGCCGATGCTTGTGTGGATGGTGCGCCGGCATCAGCGGAACATGTCGCGGCGCTGATGATCTCGGCACTTGAGTCACGGCGGCGGATGCGATACACAACTGGCCGGCAAGCATGGAACTCTCGCAACTACAACTCGATTGTCTGCGCGCGCTGGCCGAATCCGGCCAACCGCTCATGATCACCGAGCTGGTGCGCCGGCTGGGGAGTGATCAATCGCCCGTTACGGCCGCGTGTGTGGCGCTCGAGCAAGCCGCGCTCGTCAAGATCCAGGATTCGGAATACGAGGAATGGTCGCTGGGTCCCGAGTCGCGCCACTATGCGCGCGAGATGCTGCCGGAGCGCGTCATCGTGGACGTGCTGCGGAAATCGGGCGGAAGCTGCAAACTCACCGAAATCCCCAATCACTGCCCGCTCTCGGCGGCACAGGTCGGTCAGTCGCTGCGCTGGCTGCAACAGCGCGGCTGGGCCGCGAAACAGGGCGATCTGCTCGTCCTGAGTGATGCACCACCCGCGCCGATCGACGCGCCGCAGCCGGATGAACTGGTGATTCGCGCGCTCGCGGACGGGCATCCCGCGCGGCGCGGGGCGCTCCGCGAATCAGGCTTGCCGGTTGACGCCGCGTTCGAGCTACTCAGCAAGCGAAGGGGTTTCCTGGTCGTCAAATCGCGCACCGACCGCAGCGCCGCGCTCGCCGACGCCGGCCGGCGGTTGCTGGACACGGGCGTGACCGCGCGGCGGCGCGTCACGCAGCTCACGCCGGACCTGATGGCGGATGGCGGTTGGCGCGCGGTCGATTTCGCGGCATATGACGTCAAGCTGGCAGCGCGCACGATCCACCCCGGCAAGGAGCATCCGTTCCAGCGCACACTCGATCGCATTCGGCGGGTGTTCATGGAGCTGGGTTTCACCGAGATCGTCAGCCCGTGGATCGAATCGAGCTTCTGGGATTTCGACGCGCTCTTTCAGCCGCAGGATCACCCGGCCCGCGACATGCAGGACACGTTTTACGTCTCGCGGCCGGGGCATTGCCGCCTTCCGGACGACGCGCTGGTCGAGCGCGTTCGCGCCGCGCATGAAAACGGCGGCGACACCGGATCGACCGGCTGGCAATATCGCTGGCGGCGAGAGCTGGCGCACAAGCCGGTGCTGCGCACGCATACGACGGCGGCGACGATTCGGGCGCTGGCGGCACATGCCGCGAAAGGCAAATGCGAGTTGCGAATAACGAGTAACGAGTTGAAAGCGGAAACCGAATCGCGCGGCGCCGGTTCCGAACTCGCTGCTCGCAACTCGCAAGTCGCGACTGGTTCGCGCGTCGCCCACACGCCGCCGGGCAAATATTTCGTCATCGGTCCCGTCTTTCGGCGCGAGACGGTTGACTACAAGCACCTGCCAGTGTTTCACCAGGTTGATGGAATCATCGTCGATCCGCACGCCAGCTTGTCGACGCTGCTCGGCACGTTGAGCGCGTTCTACGGCAAGATGGGCTTTCCCAAGATTCGCTTTCGCCCGAGCTTCTTTCCGTACACGGAGCCGTCGGCGGAGGTGTTCCTGTGGTTGGAAAGTCGGCGCGAATGGGTCGAAATGGGCGGCTCGGGCCTGTTTCGTCCGGAAGTCACGCTTCCGTTGGGCATCCGCGACCGCGTGCTGGCCTGGGGCCTGGGGCTGGAGCGGCTGGCGATGATGATCCACGGCCTGAGCAGCATCGGCGAGCTGTATTTTGCGTCGATGCCGTGGCTGCGCGAATCGCCGGTGAATCGAGCCTGACAGCGGGATAATAGCCGCACCGGTCTATCCCCGGTTCTGCCGAGCGTTGCCGGGTCCGCGGCAGAGCAGCGCCCAATTCGACCGCATCAAGCCCGGAAGTAGGGTGCGTCAGCCTTCCCCGAGCGGCGTTGCCCAGAGTGCGGATCGCCATTCTGATCGAGTTGGCCGCGAACGTTGCGTCCATAAGGCTGACGCGCCCCACCTCTGCTACTGCTCTGGGCTGACCGAAAGCATCGCTCCTCTATCCCTGCTCGCCGACGATTGATACGCATATCATCACGATCCGCGCCCGCTGCGCCGGGCCGCTTGAACAGGAGAGAACGGATGCCCGCCGACGCTCCGCAATTGCCGCCTTGCACGCACAAGCCGCAGCCCTACGCAGGCCCCAGCCGGGCCGCGGTCTGGGCCGATCGGCGGCGCTACATGAACCCGGCCATCTTCCACATCTACAAAGAGCCGCTGATGATCGTCGAGGGGCACATGCAATACCTCTTTGACGAGACCGGGCGGCGCTATCTCGACGGGTTCGGCGGGATCGTGACGGTTTCGGTCGGGCACTGTCATCCGAAGCTGCTGGCCAGGACCCGGGCGCAAATGGAGCGCATCCAGCACACGACGACAATCTACCTCAACCCGGCGGTGACCGAGCTGGCCAAAAAGCTGGCGTCGAAGATGCCGGCCGGGCTGGAAGTGACGTATTTCACGAACAGCGGCAGCGAGGCGAACGACCTTGCGATTCTGATGGCGCGCCTGTACACGGGCAACCATAGCGTCATTGCGCTGCGCAACGCCTATCACGGCGATTCGTCGGCCGCGATGGGCCTGACCAGCCATAGCACCTGGAAATTCAACCTGCCGCATGGCGAGGGCATCATTCACGCGGTCAATCCCGACCCATACCGCTCGCCGTTTTCCGGCTCGCCGGAGGAAATCGCCCGCAAGAGCGCGGCCGACGTGGCCGACCTGATCCGCTATGCCACCAGTGGAAAGGTCGCCGCGTTCATCGCCGAGCCGTGGATGGGCGTCGGCGGCGTCACCAGCGGGCCGCCGGCGTATTTTCAGCAAGTGTATGAGACCATTCGCGCGGCGGGCGGCCTGTGCATCGCGGACGAAGTGCAGACCGGGTTTGGCCGGATGGGCGAGCATTACTGGGGCTTTCAGCATAAGGGCGTGACGCCGGACATCGTGACGATGGCGAAGGGCCTCGGTAACGGCGTGCCGATCGCGGCGGTGACTACGCGAATGGACATCGCGCACCGGCTGGCCGACAAGATTCACTTCAACACGTTCGGCGGCAATCCCGTTTCGTGCGCGCAGGCGCTGGCCACAATCGAAGTCATCGATGAAGAGGGTATCCAGGCACATGCGCGCAAGCTTGGCGTCAAGCTCAACGCCGGGCTGCTAAGGCTGCAGGAACGATTCCCGCTGGTGGGCGACGTTCGCGGCCAGGGGTTGATGATCGGCGTCGAGCTGGTCAACGACCGGGCGAGCAAGACGCCGGCCAAGGAGCAGACGGCCGCCGTGCTGGAGAAAAGCCGCGAGCTGGGGCTGCTGATCGGCAAGGGCGGACTGAACGGCAACGTGCTGCGGATCAAGCCGCCGATGTGCCTCACCGAGGCAGATGCCGACTTCATACTGGCCTGCCTTGAGACGGCGTTCGCGGCGGTTTGATGCGTTCGCCCTGTCATTGCTCGCACGCGACGATCGGCGCGCGCGAATCACGACGGAGCGCGGAACGGATCTTGCAACCGAGTGAATAGGGACGATCTGTGGCATCTACACGAGATGAAGCCGTTCCAGACGACGACTCCCGCACCAGCGCCGTACGGGTAATCGGCGACATCCACGAGCTGCTGCTCGACCTCTCCCAATCCGACCACCACAGTCCCGATATGGCCCCGACCACGCTCGCCCAGCGCAAGTGGGGCATGAAGGACATCGCGGCGCTGTGGATTTCGATGTCCGCCTGCATCACGACCTACACGCTCGCCTCTTCGCTGATCGCCGGCGGCATGAATTGGTGGCAGGCCGTACTCACCATCTTCCTGGGAAACGTTGTCGTCCTGATTCCGATGGTTCTCAACGCCCACCCCGGCACGAAATACGGCATCCCGTTTCCGGTCTATTGCCGGGCCGCGTTCGGCCTGCGCGGGGCGAACGTGCCCGCGCTGTTGCGGGCGTTTGTCGCCTGCGGCTGGTTCGGCATCCAGACCTGGATCGGCGGCTCGGCCATTTACACAATTCTGGCGATCTACAACCCGGCCTGGAGCAAGCTCGACAACTGGGCGCTCGGCATCAACCTGCCGCAGTTCCTGTGCTTCATGGTCTTCTGGGCGATCAACATGGTCGTGGTCTACCGCGGCATCGAGACCATTCGCTTCGTGCTCAATCTCAAGGCGCCGCTGCTGATCGGCCTGGGGCTGCTGCTATTGGGCTGGGCTTACAAACAGGCCGGCGGTTTCGGGCCGATCCTCTCGCAGCCGTCGAAGTTCATCCCCGGCGGCGAAAAAGCCGGCCAGTTCTGGCTGTTTTTCTTCCCGGCCTTGACGGCCAATGTCGGCTATTGGGCCACGCTGTCGCTCAACATCCCGGACTTCTCGCGTTACGCCTATTCGCAACGCGACCAGATCGCCGGCCAGGCCCTCGGCCTGCCCACGACGATGGCGCTGTATTCCTTTATCGGCGTCGCGGTCACATCCGCGACGATCGTGATTTACGGCAAGGAGATTTGGGACCCGGTGCAACTCCTGACCAAGTTCAGCAACCCGCTGCTGCTGGTGGTCGCCATGTTTGCACTGTGCCTGGCGACGCTCGCGACCAACATCGCCGCCAACGTTGTCAGCCCGGCCAACGATTTCGCTCATCTCTGGCCGAAGCGCATCTCGTTCCGCACCGGCGGATTGATCACCGGCGTGATCGGCATCGCCATGCAGCCGTGGAAGCTCTACGCCGACCCGACCGGCTACATTTTCCGCTGGCTGATCGCGTATGGCGCGCTGCTGGGAGCGGTCGGCGGCATCCTGATCGCGGACTATTACGTGCTCCGCCGCCGCCGACTCGACCTGACGGGTCTCTACCAGGAGCGCGGGCCGTATCGGTATTCGGCCGGCGTCAACATGCGCGCCGTTGTCGCATTGCTGCTCGGAATCGCCCCTTGTGTGCCGGGATTCCTCGCCCAGGTCGGCCTGCTGACGCTGCCGCCGGATTCGATGTGGCTGCGGATGTACGATTACGCGTGGTTCATCAGTTTCGGCGTGGCGGGGATCGCGCACCTGATGCTCGGCGCGGGCCGGGCGGCTGGTGCGCGTTCTCAGTCGCTATGACGCCGTAATTTGCCCGTATAGCTCCGGCCTTCGATCGCGGAAGAACTGCCACGTATTGCGCACTTCGCGGATCACGTCAAAGTCCATGTCCGCCACGACGATCTCGTCCTTGTCGCGGCTGGCTCCCGTGAGCATCTTCCCGCGCGGGTCGCAGAAGTAGCTCTGGCCGTAGAACTCGCCAATATTCCACGGCTGCTCGCGGCCGGGGCGGTTGATCGCGCCGACGAAATACTGGTTGGCGACCGCGTGGGCCGGCTGCTCCAGCTTCCACAGGTATTCGCTTAACCCGGCCACCGTCGCCGACGGGTTGAAGACGATCTCCGCGCCGTTGAGTCCCAAGCAGCGCGCGCCTTCGGGAAAATGCCGGTCGTAGCAGATATACACGCCAACCTTGCCGATGCGCGTGTCGAACACGGGATAGCCCAGGTTGCCGGGCCGGAAATAGAACTTCTCCCAGAAGCCCGGCGCCACGTGCGGGATGTGCGTCTTGCGATATTTGCCCAGGTACTTGCCGTCCGCGTCGATCACGGCCGCGGAGTTGTAATAGACGCCCGGCAGATCCTCCTCGTACATCGGCACGATCAACACCATTTGGTGCTTGCGCGCCAGCTCGCACATCAGCTTGGTGGTCGGCCCATCGGGGATGCGCTCGGTCAGGTTGTACCACTTGGTCTCCTGCTCGGCGCAGAAGTAGGGGCCGTAGAACAGTTCCTGCATGCACAGCACCTGCGCACCCTGCCCGGCCGCCTTCTCGATCATGGCGACGTGCTTGTCGATCATCGATTTCTTGATCTTTTCGAGCGGAGAATCGCCTGGCTCGGACAAGGTGGCTTGAATTAACGCGCCGCGGACGATGCGTGACATGTGCGATCTTCCTTATGACGTCGAGCCGGCATGATACGATAATCGCGCTCCGGCGCGGAGTTCCTGACCGGGGGCAGGTCCGGCCGAAGGACTTTGGCGTTAATGTCTAACAGCCCGTTGAGAACGCTCCTAACCGAGCCCCGACCGTTAGGGACGGGTCGGGCCGATGGCCGAGGTTGCTTGGAATCTTGGTGCTTTCGAGAACCGGGCGGGCCCCTCCCGGACGGTCGGGGCTCGGCTGGGTGGATCCTTCAACGGACTGCTTGCGCGCCGTTGTCGCGCGCTCGACGGATCGGGCGCGGCCATCGTGAAATGATCCCATTGGAGGCCATCCATGTTGGTGACTGCGGCTGCGAATTCGACCGCCACGACCTGCAAACTGCTGATCGGCGGCCGCTGGGTCGATTCGACGAGTGACCGATATGACGACGTCTATAACCCGTCCACCGGCGAGGTGATCGCCCGAGTGCCGCTGTGCAACGCGGCCGACGTCGATCGGGTCGTGCAGTCCGCGGACAAAGCGTTCCGCGCCTGGGCCGAAACGCCGATCGTCGAGCGGGCGCGGATCATGTTCCGCTTCCGCGACCTGGTCGAAAAGCGCGCCGAAGACCTGGCCCGCATCGTCACTCGCGAGCACGGCAAGACCATCAGCGAGTCGCGGGCCTCGGTGCTGCGCGGCATGGAGATGATCGAATTCGCCTGCGGCCTCCCCTCACTGGTGATGGGCGAAATGCTCGAGAACCTCGCCGCCGGCGTCGACTGTGAAACGGTCCGCCACCCGCTCGGCGTCGTGGCCGGCATCACGCCTTTCAATTTCCCGCTGATGGTGCCGCTTTGGATGTACCCGGTGGCGCTGGTGTGCGGCAACTGCTTCGTGCTGAAGCCCTCGCCGCGGGTGCCGCTGTCGTCGATCCGCGCGGCCGAGCTGCTGCTTGAGGCCGGCGTGCCTGAAGGCGTGTTCTCACTCGTTCACGGCGACAAGACCTGTGTCGACGCACTGCTGACTCACCCCAAGCTGCGGGCGATTTCCTTCGTCGGCTCGACGCCGATCGCCAAGTACATCTACGAAACCGGCACGGCCCACGGCAAGCGCGTGCAGGCGGCCGGCGGCGCCAAGAACCACGTCATCGTCATGCCCGATGCCGATCTCGACGCGGCCGTCGCGGGCCTGCAGCACGCCGCGTTCGGCTGCGCCGGCGAACGCTGCATGGCCGGCAGCCTGGCGTTGCCGATCGGCGGCGTGGCCGATGAACTCATTCGTCAACTCAGCGTCTCGGCCGGAAAGATGAAAGTCGGCCGCACCGACACCGGCGCCGCGGTCGACATGGGCCCGGTCATCAGCAAGCCGCACCTCGAACGTGTGCGCGGCTACGTGGAGATGGCCGGCCGGGAGCAGGCGACCGTGCCGCTCGACGGCCGCGGAATCAAGGTCGCCGATGCGCCGAACGGCTTCTACCTCGGCCCCACGATCATCGACCACGTCCCGCCGCAAAGCACGCTGGCGCGCGAGGAGATCTTCGGCCCCGTCCTGACGGTCAGCCGCGTCAAGTCGCTCGACGAGGCGCTGGCGCTGGGCCAAAGCTGCGAGTTCGGCAACGGCGCGGTGATCTTCACGCAGTCCGGCCGCGCCGCCCGCGAGTTTAAGCACCGTTTCAATGCCGGCATGATCGGCATCAATGTCGGCGTCCCCGCGCCCATGGCGTGGTTTCCGTTTACCGGCTGGAACCGGTCCTTCTTCGGCGACCTGCACATCCAGGGCAAGGAAGGCATGCAGTTCTACACCCAACAACGCATGACCATGACCCGCTGGCCGGCCCCGCAGTCTGGCGAAGGCGCGGGCTGGAAACCGCACTGATTGAAAACTATGCGTGCTTGGGCGGCTCGATCGGCTGGATTTTGCCGGCGGCCAGGAGCGTTTGATATTCGCGCCAGCTCATCTCGGGCCGGCCGGTGTCAATTTCCTTCATTGTGATACAGCCGGGAACGGGGCACACCAGCGAGCACATGTTGCAACCGACGCAGGAGTCCTGGTTAATCTCGTAGAGATTGACGTAGCCGTCGCCGGCGCCGTGTGTGTAGGACGTCGTGCCGCTGACGAAAGTACGCTCGGCCGGGCCGAATCCGGCCGGGGCGAGGCCCGCGCCACGGGCGGCTGACAAGTGGAACATAGCCGCTTGCTTTCTGAACTCCGCCTCCGGCACGGCGGTTCGGCGGATCGACTGGTGGCAGCCATCTTCGCAGGCGATGTAGCACAGGCCGCAGTTGATGCAGCGGGCGGGGTCGATTTCAGCGACGACTTTGAAATTCAGGTCGAGGTCGCCCCAGTCGCGGATGCGTTCGACCGAGCGTCCCTGGAAATCCGCCAGCGCGCGGTAGCTCTTTTCGCGCATCCAATTCTTCAATCCGTCGATCATCGGGCCGACGATGCGGTAGCCGTAGTGCATCACGGCCGTGCAGACCTGCACGCTGGACGAGCCAAGCAGCATGAATTCGGCCGCGTCCTGCCAGGTCTGGATGCCGCCGATGCCGCTGATGGGCAGGCCGATCTCCGGATCGGAGGCGATCTGGCTGACCATGTTGAGGGCGATCGGTTTGACGGCCGGGCCGCAATAGCCGCCGTGCGAGCCGTAGCCGCGGACGGCCGGCTTGGGGCCGAGCGTGTCGAGGTCGACGCCCATGATCGAGTTGATGGTGTTAATCAGCGAGAGCGCGTCGGCGCCGCCCTTCTTGGCGGCTCGGCCAATCACGCGCACGTCGGTCACATTGGGCGTGAGCTTGACCACGACCGGTGTGCGGGCGACCTGTTTGACCCATTCGACGATCATGCAGGCATAGTCAGGCACTTGGCCGACCGCGGCGCCCATGCCGCGCTCGCTCATGCCATGCGGGCAGCCGAAGTTCAGTTCCAACCCGTCTGCGCCGGCGTCCTCGGCGCGCTTGACGATGTCGTGCCAGGCATCGCGATTGGACTCGACCATGAGCGAGACAAACAACGCGCGCTCCGGCCAGTCGCGCTTGACGCGCGCGATCTCCCGGAGATTCTCGGCCATCGGCCGGTCGCTGATGAGTTCGATATTGTTCAGCCCGGCGACCTTGCGGCCTTCGTAGTCGATCGCGCCGTAGCGCGAGGCGGTGTTGACGACCGGCGGGTCGTTGCCGAAGGTTTTCCAGATCACGCCGCCCCAGCCGGCCTCGAACGCGCGGCGAACCTGGAATTCGGAGTTGGTGGGCGGAGCGCTGGCGAGCCAGAACGGATTGGGGGCGCGAACGCCGCAGAAGTTCACGCTGAGATCGGGCTCGATTCGTTTGGGCGCCGAGCCGCTGCCAGTGGTCGCGGAGCGGGGCATATGCGGCTCCTGCCTTGCAAGAGGTCTGTCGCAGCGGGGTCGATCGCCAATCGCTGCCGGCAAGTCAAGCGGCCATTCTACACGGTGGAGTCAATCGTTTCGGGCGGCCGGCGATTTCGCGATACCACGCAGACTTACCTGGTGATGGCGTCGTGCATGGCCGATGCCGCAATCTTGCCATCCTGAACGGCATAGACGATTTCTTCCTTGGCGCCGGAGCGGCAGTCGCCGCCGGCGTAGAGCTTCGGCACGTCGGTCGCGAGTGTTTGCGGATCCACGACCACGTGGCCGTCGGGCGTCAGTTTGAGCCCGGGCAGCGTGCGCAGAGCGTCGATGCGGCATTCCTGGCCCAGTGCCTTGACGACCATGTCGGCCGCCAGCGTGAATTCCGAGCCTTTGATCGGCGTCAGCTTCGCGGTTCGGCCGCGACGTTGAAGTTGCGCACGAACGAATCGCACGCCGGCAACTTTGCCGCCGGATGCGAGCACTTTCCGTGGCATGGCCCACCACGCAAACTGGACGCCGGCCGCCAAGGCGCCGTCATACTCGTGGCGAAAGGCGGGCATGCAGGCAGCGTCGCGGCGATAGGCGATGGTGACCGTCTCCGCGCCCAGGCGAACGGCCGCGTTGGCGACGTCAATGGCCGTGTTGCCGCCGCCGATGACAATGACGTTGCGGCCGATGCGGCAGCCAGAAAGGCGCTGCGTGCGCGTCTGGGCGATGAACTCCAGCGCTTCCCAGACCCCCGGAGTCTGCTCGCCCGGGATGTTCAGCGGGGCGGTGCGACCCAGGCCCGCGGCCCAGAAGACGGCGTCGTAGTCGCGCAGCAGCTTCTGCAGCTCTTTGGCGCCGACGGGCGACTTCAAGAATAGCTTGGCGCCCAGCGACTTGACGCGGTGCACCTCAGAAAGCGAATACTCGGTGGTGATCTTGTAGCCGGCGATGCCGTGCGTGTTCAGCCCGCCCGGGCGCGCCGAAGCCTCAAAAATGTGCGTCGTATGGCCCAGTTTGCGCAGCTCATAGGCGCAGCTCAGGCCCGCCGGTCCGCTGCCGATGATGGCGACGCGACGGCCGGTGGCGGCGGCGGGGCCGTGAAACTGGATTCCGGCCGCATCGGCGGCATCGCAGGCGAAGCGCTGCAACCGGCCGATCAGCACGGGCTGCTTGTGCAACGTGCTTTCGACGCAGGCCCCTTCGCAGAGCACTTCGGTGGGGCAGGCCCGCGCGCACGATCCGCCCAATACGTTGGCGTCCAGGATCGTGTTGGCCGCCCCGAGCGGATCGTGGTCGTGGATCTGGCGAATGAAGCGCGGAATGTCGATGTGCGTCGGACACGCGCGCGTGCAAGGGGCGTCGTAGCAATAGAGGCAGCGCGCGGCGGCCGCGGCGGCTTCGATGGGTGTCAGCGGTTGATGGAGGTCGGAGAAATTTTGCCGCAAAACGGCGAGGCCCAAACGCGTTTTCGAGATTGCCATCGAGAATCCTGAATCGAACCGCCAGGCTCCGGCCAAATCGTGTTGAGGCTCATCCGCGACGACTTGCCGTATCCGGCCATGCCTCTGCGTTAGTTAGTCCTAGCAGTCCGTTGAAAGCTCACCCAGCCGAGCCCCGACGGTCAAGGAGGGGTCCGCCCGGCATTCGAGAGCATTTCGCCCATCGGCTCGACCCCTCCCTTACGGTCGGGGCTCGGTTAGGAGCGTTTCTCAAGGGCTGCTGGGGTGTTCAACTTTCGTCACGGCCGGCCGACGCCCTTGCGCGGCAGCCACTGGCCCCAGCCGTTTTTTCCTACGAACTTGTACTTCTCGACGATTGGCTTGCCACGGCAGAATGTGTGCTCGGAGAAACCGGCCAGCGACCAGCCCTGGAATGGGCTCCAATCGCAGTGGGTCTGCATTTGCGCGAAATCGACTTTTCGCCTTGCGGTCGGGTGCAGGATCGCGATGTCCGCGTCGCTGCCGACTTTGAGGACGCCCTTGCGCGGATAGAGTCCCATGATCTTCGCCGGGGCGGTGCAGAGCTTGTCGACGAACTGGGCCATCGTCAGGCGTTTTTTCAGCACGCCGTGCGTGTAGACAAGCGGCACAAGCGTTTCGAGGCCGGGCATGCCCATCGGAATCTTGGTCCAGTCGCCCTCCCACATCGCCTTCTGCGCGCGGGTGAATGTGCATGTGTCCGTCGAGACATTGCAGACGTCGCCGTCCTTCAGTCCTTTCCAAAGGCGTTTCTGATCGGCTGGCTTCTTGAGCTGCGGGCATGTGCCGTAGAGGTGGCCCTCCGGTTCGGAGAATCGGCGATCGTCGAGCACGAGGTATTGCACGCAGGTCTCGGCCAGGATGTCGACGCCGTCGTCCTGCGCCTGTTCGATCAGGTCCGCGCCGTCGGCGGTGCTCATGTGGACGATGAACGAGCGGCCCTTGGTTGTTCGGGTCCAGCGAATGACGCGTTCGATCGCCTCGGCTTCGATGACATTCGGGCGGGTCATCGGATGCAGCCGGGCGCCGTATTTCTTCATCAATTCCGGCGTGTGGTGGCGCTCGATCAGCAAGTCGAGCACCCGGCTGCTTTCGGCGTGGATCAGCAGCAGGCCGCCTAGTTCGCGCAGCGTCTCCAGCGCGGCGAAGATGTCTGCGTCGTCGGACTGCCAGCCTTGGCTGGCGTAGATCATGAACTGTTTGTAGGTCGGGTAGCCCTGTTTGAACAAGTTGGGAATTTCGGGTCCGTGCCGCTTCATGTTCGTGATCGCGACGTGGAAGCAATAATCGACGCAAGCCTTGCCGGCCGCCTTCGCGTGCCAATTCTCCACGGCCCGATTGAGCGTGTCTTCGCCGTATGGAATGGCAAAGTCGATGACGGTCGTGACGCCGCCGCAGGCCGCGGCGCGCGTGCCGCTGTCATAGTCGTCGGCGCTGGTTGTGCCGCAGAAGGGCAGCGCCAGGTGAACGTGAACGTCGAGCGCACCGGGCATGACGTAGCGGCCGGTCGCGTCGATCACGCGTGCGCCGGCGACATTGCGCTTGGCGAGGTCCTTTGAGATGGCGGCGACCTTTTCGCCGGAGATTCCGAGATCGGCGCGTTTGATGCCGTCGGGGGTCACGAGCGACCCGCCAACGATGATGGTGTCGAAACGCACGGTCGCACTGCCTTTCGTGGTGGTATTGCGGCATTTCATTAGACCCGCGGCGTCTGTGTGCGGTCAAGCGTTCAAATCCGCATTGACAAGCTCACCAGTACCGGCGGTTCTCCGACGGACAAATTCTGTTGCACGCCTGACGCAATCGTGGGTATTCTTCAGGCTCCCCCAAGGAGGCGTCACGCCGATGCGTCAAATTTCGCTCCGGCCGACACAGGCTGTGTCGGTCCTATCCGCGTTGTTGCTCACCGCCACCGCACTTGCCCACTCCGACGACCCCAAAGCACGCGACCGCATGCCGCCCTATCGCGGGCCAGGGTACAAGGCCGGCGGCGAGGGCGTGTCGCCGGTGCAATTCGCCGCCAGCAACGTCACGCTGATGAGCTGGCTGCCGTGCAGCGACTTCGGCCTGCAGGTGAACTCCGGCAATTCGTGCTGGGGATATGTGTCGCCATCCGGGCGCGAGTACGCCATCATCGGGTTGTCGCACGGCACCGGCTTCGTCGAGATCACCGACGCCGGCGACGCGCGGATCGTCGCGCTGGTTCCCGGGCCGGTAAGCCTGTGGCGCGACATGAAAACGTACCAGAACTATTGCTACTCGGTCAGCGAAGGCGGAAACGGCATTCAGGTCATCGACCTGAGCCAGATCGACAATAACGTCGTCACGCTCGTGCGCGAGGTCACCACCGGCGGAACGACCGCCACGCACACCGTCGCGATCGACACCACCAGCGGCTTCCTTTATCGCTGCGGCGGCGGCAGCAACGGTCTGCGCATTTACAATCTCTCCAACCCGTCGAACCCCAGCTTCGTGACGAGCTGGACCACGCGCTATGTGCACGAGTGCCAGGCCGTCACGTACACCTCCGGTCCGAATGCGGGCAAGCAGATCGTCCTGGCCTGCGATGGCGCGAACGGTGGATTCCAGAACACCGGCCTCGAGATTCTGGACGTTACGAACAAGAGCAACATCATCACGCGCTCGCGCGTGACATGGCCCAACGCCGGTTTCTCGCACCAGGTCTGGCTGTCTGAAGATCGCAACTGGGCCTATCTGAACGACGAATTCGATGAGCAGAGCTCGCAACTGCCGACGACGACGTACTCGTTCAACATGACCAATCTGAATAGCGTCACGCTCGCGTCGACATTCACCAACGGGAATCCGGCGATCGGGCACAACCTGTATGTTCGCAACAACCTGATCTTCGAAGCGAATTATCGCAGCGGCCTGCACATCTTCGACGCGACGAACCCGACCGCGCCGGTCGAAATCGGATTCATCGACACCTTCCCACAAGACGACACGCCACAGTTCAACGGCGCCTGGTGCACCTACCCGTTCTTCCCCAGCGGCACGGTCATCATCAGCGACATCGAAAGCGGCCTGTTCGTTGTGCGCGTGGGACCGCCGCAATTGGATTTCGCGTACCCGAACGGATTGCCGAGCTACGTGCCGCCGAGCGGCGCGCACGTGCGCGTCACGCTGACGCCGCAGAATGGCGGGCAGGTCCAGGCCGGCACGGCGCGCGTGCACTTCGACAGCGGCGCCGGTTATTCGTCCGCGCCCATGACGTCGCTGGGCGGCGATCAATACGAGGCCGTCATTCCCGGCGCGGCGTGCATGTCGACGATCAAGTTCTACTTCACCGCCCGGACGACCGACGGCGCGACCTGGCGCGATCCGCAGAATCTGCCCGGCGTCGTTGAATACAGCGCCACCGCGGCCGGCATCATGCTGACGCGACTGGAAGACATGGAAACCGACACGGGCTGGACGGTCGGTTCGCCGACTGACACGGCGACCGCCGGCCAGTGGGTGCGCGTTGATCCGATTCCGTCGCTTGTGCAGCGCGATGATGATCACACTCCCAACGGCACGATGTGCTGGGTCACCGGTCAGGGCGTTCCTGGCGGCGGCTACGACGACGCCGACGTCGACGGCGGCACGACCACACTCACGTCGCCGATCTTCGACGCTACCGGTGCGGACCAGGCGTTTCTCAGCTACTGGCGTCTGTACTTCGACGGCTTCGGCTATCCGACCACGGACCCGTTCATTGTCGAGATATCAAACAACGGCGGCGCGACGTGGCAAAACCTCGAAACCGTGGGCCCCGGCGGAATCGAAACCAACGGCGATTGGCTATTCAAAGAGTGGCAGATTTCGTCGGTCATTACGCCCACCAATCAGATGCGGGTGCGCTTCATTGCGGAGGATCTGGGCGCGGATTCGACCATCGAGGCAGCAATCGATGACGTCGTGATCCGCCGCATCAGTTGTGCCGAACCGCCGTGCCGGGGCGACCTGAATGGCGATCACACGATTGATTCAGGAGACCTCGGCATTCTGCTCAGCGCATGGCAGACCAGCGGCGCGGGCGATCTGGATGGCGACGGCGACACGGATTCGGCGGACTTGGGAACGCTTTTGGGACACTGGGGCAGCGTTTGCCCGTAAAGGTGGTGTCGCGCCGGTCGACTTTTCGAGCTGTGAGCACAAGCGACCGGTGAAACGACGACAGACGACCGGACATTCGAGCCACCGCGCCCGTCTGGCCGGTCGCTTGCGCTCGCGGTTCGGGCTGACGGCGTATTGCTCTTTGCTCGATTTTTCGGTGGATTGCGCCCTAAACTCGCTATTGGGAGCGAGCGGGCAGGTTTCGTGCCTTTTCATTCTGGAGACACTCGAATGAGCCGTTGCAGAGTGACGCTGCTTGCGGGGGTGTTGGTAATTTGGCCGGCGCTGGTTTGGGCGCATTCCGACGACCCCAAGGCGCGCGACCGACAGCCACCCTATCGCGGCGAGGGTTATCGGGCCGATCTGCGCGGAACCCCGCCGGACTTCCCGTCCAGCGGCATTACGCTCCTGAGCTGGCTGCCGCTCTCGGACTTCGGCCCGAGCGTGACCAGTTCGAACTCGTGCTTCGGATACGTCTCTCCCTCAGGCCGAGAGTACGCCATCATCGGGCTTTCGACCGGCACCGGCTTCGTGGAGGTGACCAACCCCGGCAACGCGCAGATCGTAGCGCAAGTCGCCGGTCCTAACAGTCTCTGGCGCGACATGAAGGTCTACCAGAACTACTGCTACTCGGTCAGCGAAGGCGGCAACGGCATTCAAGTCATCGATATGAGCCAGATCGATAGCGGCATCGTCACGCTGGTTCGCGAGGTGACCGTCGGCGGCACCACGACCGCGACCCACACGCTCGCCGCCGACATCGACAGCGGCTTTCTCTACCGCTGCGGCGGCGGCAGTAACGGGCTTCGTATTTACAGCCTGGCGACCCCGTCGAATCCGACTTTCGTGTCGAGTTGGACGCTTCGATACGTGCACGAAGCCCAGATCGTCACCTACACCAGCGGGCCGTATGCCGGCCGGCAAATCGCGTTTTGCTGCACTGGCGACAACGGCGGTTTCAACAACACCGGGCTGGAAATCCTGGATGTAACCAACAAGGCGAGCATCGTCGCGATGTCGCGCACGTTCTGGAGCAATCCCGGCTACTCGCACCAG
Source organism: Phycisphaerae bacterium (assembly GCA_046350315.1). Taxonomy (GTDB): domain Bacteria; phylum Planctomycetota; class Phycisphaerae; order UBA1845; family Fen-1342; genus CAZHTF01. Next base: position 4,622,035 of record JAXMAP010000002.1, on the reverse strand, counting down.
ATCTGGCTCACGCCCGATCGCCAGAATGCGTACCTGAATGACGAATTGGACGAACAGAATTTCGGCCTGCCGACGCGCACGTTGACCTTCGCCGTCAGCAATCTCACCACGCCGACCATCACAGGCGACTGGACCAACGGCAACACCGCCATCGGCCACAATCTGTACACGCTCGGCAACTACATCTTCGAAGCAAATTACCGCAGCGGACTGCACGTATTCGACACGTCCGGCAGCCGCAACGCGCCGGTCGAGATTGCCTACTTCGACACCTGGCCGCAGGACAACCTGCCGCAGTTCAACGGCCTCTGGAACAACTACCCGTATCTTCCCAGCGGCACGATCATCGGCAGCGATATCGAGAAGGGGCTTTTCGTCTGGCAGCTTGGTACGAATTCGCTCGCGTTCACGTATCCGAGCGGTTTGCCGACTGTCGTCAGCCCCGCCGGTCAAACGCTCGACGTGCGTGTTACTCCGCAAGGGTCGGCCGTGATGCAGGGCGTGCCGAGCTTCTCCGTGGACTCCGGCGCGGGATTCGTCACGACGTCGATGACGCCGCTCGGCGGCGATCTTTACCGGGCGACGTTCCCGGCGTCACCGTGCGGAACGGCGGTACGCTTCTACGCCTCGGCGCAGACCACCAACAACATCGTCTGGACCGATCCGTTCAACGCACCGAGCAATTCGAATGACGCGCTGGCGGCCTATGGCGTATCCGTTGCGCTCACGCAGTCATTCGAAGCCAACAACGGCGGCTGGGCAATCGGGACTCCGAACAGCGCCACCACCGGCCAGTGGGCCTGGGGCGACCCGGTCGGCACGATCGCGCAGCCCGAGGACGATCACACCGCCAGCGGCGTGAATTGCTGGTTCACAGGGCAGGGCGTCGTCGGCGGACAGGACGGCGCGAATGACGTCGACGGCGGCGAAACCGCACTGCAATCCTCCACCATCGATCTCACGCCATATGGGCCGGATGTTCGAATCAGCTACTGGCGCTGGTATTCAAACAGCGCCGGCGGCGCGCCGAACGAGGACGTCTTCACCGTTTCGATTTCGAACAACAACGGCTCGACCTGGACCAATGTCGAAATCGTCGGTCCCGGCGGGCTGGACGCGTCCGGCGGCTGGTACCAGCACGAGTTCCGCGTGGCGGACTTCGTGACGCCGACGGCGCAGATGCGGATGCGCTTCATCGCCAGCGACCTAGTCAATGGCTCGCTCGTGGAAGCGGCGGTGGACGATGTTGAGATCCGGACCGTGAACTGCACGCCGCCGAATCCGTGCACCGGCGACCTGAACGCAGACCGCACGGTGAACGAGGCGGATTTGGGAATTTTGCTCGCCGCGTGGCAAACCACGGCGGCGGGAGACTTGAACAACGACGGACAGACGAACGAGTCGGACCTGGGCATCCTATTGGGGGCCTGGGGCGTCACCTGCCCGTAGTCTGAGCTCGCACCGACCGCGGCTCCTCGGCTTCGTCCGCGCGAGGCTGAGGAGCCGCTTTCTTGCCCCACCGATTCACCCACTGAAATCGCTCTAATCACGCCTTTCACGCCGCCGGCCGATTTCAGGAACGAGCGCGCGCTCAGGCTCTAACGCCCGAGAAGTTGCGCAGGCTTTGCGCCAGGCGTGGGAATGCAACAGCAATCCGCCGTGATGATCGTCGTGCTCGTGTCACTCGGCGGTTCGGCGCTGGCCCAGCCGGCGGCGCTGGACCGCGCGGCGCAGGCGCGTTCGGGGCTTCAAGCGGCATCGGAACCGCCTTCTTCCCCCGCAGCGTCCGCTAGGACCGTAACCGGATTTACGGCGCCCGCGCGGGTCGTGACGCTGGCGGCGCTCGAGCCGGGTCGTATTCAGCAGATCTGCGTCGCCGAAGGCGAACTCGTCGCGCAGGGTCAGTCCGTCTTTTCGCTTGAGGCGGATGTGCGGAGGATCGAAGCCGAGATGGCGCGCGTCGACGCAGAATCCACGCTGGAAGTCGACCTGGCGCGCGTGGCTTTCGAGCGAGCGCATGAAGAACTCTCGCGGCTCGCGCGACTCAGCGGCGCCGACGCGGCTTCTCCGAAGGAGGTCGCCGACGCGCGCACGACGGCGCGCTCCGCCGAGCTGTCGCTGGCGATCGCGCACCGTCGCCGCGAACAGGCGCTGCGGCAGAGTGCGCTGCAGTCGGCGCTCCTGGCGCGAATGACGATCACCGCGCCGTTCACCGGGTTCGTGACGCAGCACCTGAAGCACGAAGCCGAGACGGTGGAAGAGCGCGAGAGCGTCGCCACTTTGGCGCAGCTCGACCTGTTGCTGGCGACGATTGACTGCCCGATCGGCGTCGTGCACGACGTTCACGTCGGGCAGGAGCTGATGGTGACTCCCGCCGATCCCGGATTCGCGCCGCGCGCCGGTCGCGTCGTGTTGGTTGGTCCGGTCGCGGACGCCGCCAGCCAGACGGTGCGGATCAAGCTGAACGTGGATAACGCGGACCTGGCCTGGACGGCCGGCGTGCGCGTCGACGTGACGTTGCCGGATTCAGGCGGCGCGGCCCCGCGCCCGATCGCGCGAGCTTCATTGTCGCCTCGGAAACCTGACGCCAGCGAATAGAGACACGCGATGTTCCATGAACCCGATGATACGCCTTTGCTTGACGACGCCTCCGCGTTTGATCTTCTGCGCGAGATCGAGAGCAATACGCCCGAGGAGATCCGCCGCCAGCGCACGCATTTCCGCGTCGCCATCAAGGCGCACGTGAAACTGCTGCCGGGCAACGTCAGCGCCATGCAGACGCCGCACCTGCAAGGCGTGACCGGCGACTTGAGCGAAGGCGGCTGCCGGGCGCTGTTTCCGCTGCCGGTGACGGTTGGCGACGTGTACCGGCTGGAATTTGACCCCGGCCAGCTGGCGCTGCCGCTGACTTTCGCGCGCTGCGTGCGCTGCCTGATGCTCCGCGACGATGCATTCGAAGCCGGCTTTGCGTTTTTCTCGCCGATCTCGCTGCCGGAAGAGACGATCGCGCGTCACGATTCGATCCTGAAATGACGACGCGTCCGAACGAGGCTGGTGGAAGAAGGTTGACTGCGTGACACCGACCGGCGCTCATCCCGTTTTCGCGTCGCACGCGGCCGCGCCGCCGCGCCGTGACGACCCTTTCGCAAGACTCGTTCGGCTTTCGCAGCAGGCGAAGTCTCCGGGCGCGTTCCTGCAGCACGCGACCTCCATCGTCGCCGGCGCGGTCGGGGCCCGCTTTGCCGCCGCCAGCGCGCGATTGCCGACCTCCACACTCACGGCCGAGCACGGCGCGGACGGCGAAATCGCGGCATTCTGGAAGCCGGCGGTGTCCGAGTTCCTGCTGGAGTCTCTGGCCGAGGCGCGCACGCGAGCCAAGGCGATCACGTCGCGCGACAAGAAACAACGCGTCTTCCTGATGTTCGCGCCGATCTTCAGCGCCGACGGCGCGGTGCTCGGCGGGCTGGCGATGGCGATCGCACCCGGCGCGGACGACATCCGCCCGCGCATCGCGCTGCTCGAGTCGCTGGCCGCGCTGTGTTCGTACCTGCTCGGCGGAATTGGCCGCGGCGCCGCGTCGGACGCCGGTGCGCCCGATGCATCATGGACCCGCGCCGCAACTTACGAGACGCCCGAGGCCTTGGCTTTTTCGATCGTCGGCGCGCTAAGAAACAAGTTCTCATGCGAGCAGGTGGCGATCGGCCTGTCGCGCCGCAAGCGCGTGCGGGTGGTCGCGGTGTCCGGGCTGGACGACGTGAAGCCCAGCAGTCCGGGCGTCGCGACGCTTCGCGCCGCGATGGAAGAGTGCCTGGATGCCGGCAGCCCGCTCGTCGCGCAGCGCCGCGCCGGGTGGAACGAAGACGGGATGGTTAGCGCACATCGCCTGCATCTGCAATGGCAGCAACAGGCGCGCGGCTCGTGCGTCGCCTCGATCCCGCTCAAGAGCGGCGGAGAAATCGCCGCCATCGTCAGCCTGCGCCGCTCGCCGGACGAGCCATTCACCCGCGAATTGCTGGAGCAGATTCGGCGCCAGGTCGAACCGCTGATGGCGGCCTTGTCGGTTTTGCGGCGCGCCAGCCGCGGCGTGGTCGTTCACGCAATCGACGACGGGCGGGCGCTGGCGGCCTGGATGCTGACGCCCAAGCGCCCGGCTCGCAGAGCGCTGGGTGTAGCGCTGGCGCTATTCGTGGCGTGGTTTTGCTTTGCTTCCATGCCGTACGACGTGCGCGTTCCGTGCACCGTACAGCCGCGGCGCATCTGGCATGCGTCGATGCCGTTCGAGGGCGTATTGGCGGCCGTGCACGTTCGCGTCGGCGATCACGTGGACGCGGACCAGGTGCTGTGCGAACTCGACACGCGCGATCTGGAGCTGGCCGCCGCCGCGGCGCGCGCCGATCGCGACGCCCGGGCGCAGGAGCACATGCGGGCGCTGGCGGCCGACGCACGGGCCGACGCACAGCTCGCCGAAGCCGCCGAACGTCTGGCGGACGCGCGTTTGCGGGTCCTGGAGCGGCGGATCGAACAGGCGCGCATACGCGCGCCGTTTGCGGGCGTGATCATCGCCAGCGACGCCGAGCGGCGCGGCGGCGCCGTGTTGCGGCAAGGCGAAATGCTGTTTCAGGTCGTGCCGCAAGGCGCATGGACGCTGGAACTGTCGCTCGATCAGCAGCAATTGGCCGACGTGGCGCCTGGGCAAGCCGGCCGATTCGCGGGTCACGCGCGGCCCGAGAGCGCGCATGCGTTGAAAATCACCCGCGTGCGACCGGCGCGCGAGATGCACGATGGTCACGGCGTTTACGTGGCCGAGGCGGAGCTCGACGGTAACGAGGACTGGCTGCGGCCGGGCGTTGAGGGGCTGGCGCGGGTCAACGTCGGGCCGCGGCGCGTGGCCTGGATCGCGCTGCATCGGGTGGCTGATTTTCTGCGCCTGCGCCTGTGGTTGTAGTACGGCTGAACTCTTCGATATTCAACGTACCGAGTCGCGGCGCGATTCAACGTACCGAGTCGCCGCGTGACGGATGGCCGCGAGCGGTCAGCAGGAGTAGGTCGGTTTGAACGCGACGACGACTTCACCGCCGCAAGCGCCGGTCTCGCTCGCGCAGCGCCTTCGCGGCGCGCGGGTCGGCCTGCGCGCGGATCTGGACATCAGCCGCCATGTTTTGCGCGGTCAGCCGATGTACCAGATTCGCGACCCGGTGACGTTTCGCAGTCAGCAGCTTGACTTGCGCGAATACGAAATCCTGCTGGCCATCGAGCCGGATCGATCGCTGGGCCAGGTGTTCGACGCGCTGGTGACTTCCGGGCGCATGGGCGGCGAAGACGAGCAGGAATTCTTCGAATTCGTGACCGCGTTGCACGCGGCGGGCTTGTTGAACCTCCCGGTTTCGGACCATGCCGCCTTGTACCGCCGTCATCGGCTGCGGCGATTCGCGCGGCTGCGGCAGACGGCGCTGGGCGGATTCCTGTTCTGGCAGATTCCGCTATGGAATCCGGACGTGTTTCTCTCGCGCACGGCCTTCGTCGCCCGGGCGCTCTACTCGCGCGTCATGCTCGTCATCTGGGCCGCGCTACTGACCATTGCGACCGTCGTCGCGGCCGGGCGCTGGTCGGAATTGATCGTGCCGCCCGATGATTTGCTCGGCTTCGAGAATCTGCCGCTCCTGTGGGCCGCGCTGGTCGGATTGAAGGTCTTTCATGAATTCGGGCACGCGTATGGGTGCAAACGGTTCGGCGGACACGTGCCCGAAATGGGCGTCACGCTGATCCTCTTCACGCCTTGCGCGTATGTAGACGCCAGCGGGTCGTGGTCATTTCCGTTCAAGTGGCAACGCCTGGTGGTCTGCCTGGGCGGCGTCTACGTCGAGTCGTACCTGGCCGCCATCGCGGTGCTCGTGTGGGCCGCGACCGACCCCGGCCCGCTCCACGCGCTGGCGTACAAGGTCGTCTTTCTCGCCAGCGTGACGACGCTGCTGTTCAACCTGAATCCGCTGATGCGCTACGACGGATATTACGTCGCGAGCGACTTTCTGGAGATTCCGAATCTGCGCGCTCGCGCCGCCCGCTGCGTCGCGTCGCACGCCAAACGCCTCTTGCTGGGAATCCGAGATGAGAATATCGAGAGCGGGCGGCGGCTGAACGCCATTCTGTGCGCCTACGGCGCGGCTTCGACGATCTATCGCGCGACGCTGCTTTTCAGCATCGCCGCGCTGATCGCCCGCCGCGTTCCGATGGTGGGCTTCGCGCTGGGCGCGACGTATGTCATCAAGTCGCTCGTCTCCGGCGGAACCCGAATCGCGCGATACGTGACTTCCAGCCGCGAGGCGATGCCGGTGCGGCTGCGCGCGGCGACCGTTTGCTCTGCGCTGCTCGTTGTCGGCCCGTTGCTGCTGCTCAGCATTCCGCTGCCGAGCCGGGTGACAGCTCCGGCGTGGATCGGCGCGGAGCACGAATGCATCGTGCGGGCCGACACGCCGGGGTTCGTTACCGCCATCCGCGCCACCGCCGGTGAGGCCGTTCTTTCGGGTCAAACGCTGATCGAACTGCGCAATGACGAGGTCGACGAGACCGCGAATGAAGCGCAGTCTCGTTGGCTTGCGGCTGAACAGCGCGCACTCGCACTGCTCGCCCGAGAGCCTTCGCGCGCCAAGCAGGAGCAATCTCGCGCGACAGCCGCGGCGACGGAAGCCGAGCAGGCCGACGCGCGGCGCGCCGCGCTGCACGTCGCGGCTCCGATCGGCGGTCGATTGGCGTCTTGTCTGACGCCGAACGACGACGGGCGCTTCATGCAGACCGGAGAGCAGATCGGCGTCGTTCTCAGCGGCGCGCCGCGCGTGCGCGTCATGCTGACCGCGCAGGAATTCGCGGCGTGCCGCATTCGGCAAGGCGAACGCGCGGAATTTCGCGCGGATTCCGACGCGGGCCGTGCGTATCCGGCGCGTGTGATTCGAATCCAACCCACGGCCAGCCGAAAGATTCAGCCCGACAGCCCGTTTGCGGAGCATGGCGGACCGGTGGCGCTGAATCCGCACACCGGGCAGACCGCGCAGCCGTACATAGAGCTGGAACTCGAACTGGTTGACGCGGCGGAGTTGCCGTATCAGGCGACAGGCCGCGTCCGCCTCATCGCCCGACCGACCAGCTTCGCGACGCTGGCGTATCGCGGCGCGCTTCGGATCTGGAATACAACGGAGAATTGACCCGTTCGTCCGAATCTCCGGCGGCGCCGCGCCATCTGGACCCAGATGACACTGCGAGAATACGCGCCGCAATCAGATCGCGCAGCGCCAGCAAGCGCGAGTTCCAGCCGCGCTCGCTCGCGCTTCGCGTTCTGAGTGCAGCGCCCACCCGCGCAAGGCGACTTGCGTCGCGCCGCTCCGCACCTGCCTGCCTGCCCGCATCGCCCGGAATTGCTATGATCCGCCTGTGTCGCGCCACGGATGGCGCGAGACGCCGGATTCTTGGCGAGGAGAGAGACCGTGGGCCTGCCGTATTTTGAAATCACCGGCGGTAACCGCCTGCGCGGGTCGGTGCGTATCAGCGGCGCGAAGAACGCCGCGCTGCCGATCATGGCCGCGTCGATCCTGTGCGAAGGTGAGACGATCCTGCACGACGTGCCGAACGTGGCGGATGTGTCGTTCCTGGCGGAGTTGCTGATCAAGCTTGGCGTGGACGTGTCGCGGCGCGACGACGGCGCGCTGCGCCTGATCGTGCGCGACGAAATGAACTCCAAGGCCGAGTACGACATCGTCCGCAAGATGCGCGCCTCGATCTGCGTTCTCGGACCTTTGCTCGCCAAGCGCCACCAGGCGCAGGTCTCGATGCCCGGCGGCTGCGCGATCGGCGATCGGCCGGTCGATCTGCACGTTCGCGCCATGAGACGCCTCGGCGCCGATGTCGAACTTGTCGCCGGCGACATTGTCGGAAAGGCCAAGAAGCTGCGCGGCGCCGAGATGTTCCTGGGCGGCCCGTTCGGCAGCACCGTGCTGGGCACGGCGAATGCGATGATGGCCGCGACGCTGGCGCAGGGTGTGACGGTTATCGAGATGGCGGCCTGCGAGCCGGAAGTCGTCGACCTGGCGAATTTTCTCAACAAGTGCGGGGCCTCGATCGTCGGTCACGGCACGCCGCGGATCGTGATCGAGGGCGTAAAGGAGCTGCGCGGCTGCGAATACCGCATCATTCCCGATCGCATCGAAGCCGGCACGATGATGGTCGCCGCCGCCGTCACCAACGGAGATTTGACGCTCCAGAATTGCCGGGTCGATCACCTGATGGCGTTCGTCGATCGACTCGCCGCGATCGGTGTGCAGGTGGAGCGGGTCGAAGGCGGCGTCACGGTGTCATCGGCGCGGCGTCTGGAGCCGATCGAGGTTACGACCCAGGCCTTTCCGGGCTTTCCCACCGACCTTCAGGCGCAGCTCATGACGCTGCTGTGCCTGGCGGACGGCAACAGCATCATCACCGAGAAGATTTTCCCGGATCGCTTCCTGCACGTCGCCGAGCTGAGCCGCATGGGCGCCCGCCTGCACAAAGAGGGACCGACCGTCATCGTGCAGGGCGTTAAACGCCTGATCGGCGCGCCGGTGATGGCCAGCGATCTGCGGGCGTCGGCGGCGCTGGTGCTGGCGGGGCTGTCGGCCCGCGGCGTCACGCGCGTGAATCGCGTGTATCACCTGGAGCGCGGCTACGACAAGCTGGACGAGAAGCTGCGCAGCGTCGGCGCCGATATACAGCGCGCGGTGGATGAACGTCTGAACGAATAGCGAAGCCGGCTCACTTGACCAGTCGCTCGAGGTCCCGAATCCGTTCGCGAACGGGGATGTGATACGGCGCCTCGGCAGGCAGATCGCGCTCGATGCCGCGCCAGACGTGCAGCGCCTCCGCGTACTCCTTGTTGGCCACGTACGCCTCCGCGAGATTCACGCGCGTGCGAAGATCGTCGGGCTTGAGGCGATTGGCCTCCTTGGCGTGTCGCAGCGCGGCGGCCGGATCGTCCTCGGCGAAGAGCTTCGCCAGGTTCGCGTGCGCCTCCCAGTCATCCGGCGCGAGATGAAGTACGCGGACGAATACGTCGCGCGCCTCTTTCTCGTGGATCGTCAACAGCAACGCCGCGCCGTAGAGGCGCAGCGCTTCCAGATTCTCCGGCTCGAGCCTGACGGCGCGTTCAAAATCTTCGAGCGCCTCGAGGGTGCGCCCCACGTCGAGGCACAGTCGGCCGCGCTCCAAGCGCAGGCTGACGTCGTCGGGCGAACGCGCGATTTGCGGATCGAGTTCGGCCAGGCGCTCCAAGCGCGGCTGGGTCTGGCCGCGAACGGCGGTGAGCAATTGACGTGTTTTCTCGTCCTCCGGCGCCATGGCGACGGCGCTTTCGAGATAGCCGATCGCCTCTTCCTGCTCGCCGGCCAGCCACGCCACGCGGCCGCGATAGCCCAGGGCCTCTGGGTGCCGGCCATAGATATGCAGCGCGGTTTCCAGCAGCTCGCGCGAGGCACTCAGAAGCAAGCTGCGCTGCTCGGGCAGGTCCGTTTGCTCCGCCTGATACAGATAGTGCCGCGCGAGGTTGACGTTGAGCTGTGCGCCTTGCGGAAACGTGGCGCGGTCGATCGAGAAGAGGCGGAAATCGTCGGACCAGTCCGGATTTCGGACGATCGTTCGCAACGCCAGCGCGACCAGCAGCGCCGCGCCGATCGTCGGCAGCAGGGGCGCCAGACGCGCCAGCGACTTGCCCAGCCGCCCTTCGCGCCGCCAGCACGACACGCCCGCCAGCGCCAGCGCGACGCAAATCGGCGCGCTGGGCCAGTACATCAGGCGCTCCGCGAGCGACACGCCGATCAGCAGCGCCGTGTTTGAGATGAGCGCGTAGCTGGCGACAAAGATCGCCGCTAGTTGGGCGAATTGCGCCCAGCGCGGCGACGTCGGGCGCAGATAGCCGACCAGCCCTACAAGCAGTCCGCCCGCGGCGAGCAGGCCGAGCCCCGCCATCAAGTCGAACCCGGCTTCGACATTGACGATTGCGACGCCGTAATCGCTGGACAGCACGGCCGGCGCGACCAGCAGTCGGGCATAGTGCCCCAGCACGGTCAGCGCGCCGCTGACGCGCTGGGCCGCGTTCGCGACGAAGAGCGGGTTGAAAAGCGAGGTCTCGGGGCGAACGCGGATCAGATGCTGCTCCAGCGCGATGAATCGCAGCGGAAGGTAGATCAGGAGCGGCGCGAGCAGAATCGCCGTGCGCGACAGCCACCAGTGGACGCTCGGTGTCAGACCGCCGGCCCGATCGGCCCGGTTTGCGGTCTGCCGCATCGATTCGGGGTCTGAGCGCCTTCCGTAGCGTGCGTGCAGCGCCAACAGCGCGACGGCGGGGTAGCAGATCGCGGTTTCCTTGGCCAGCAATGCGACCAGGAAGAGCGCCGCAGCGGCCAGCGTGCGCGCGGCGCTCGGCGGCTTGTGCGAGAGCAACACGATCAATGCGAGCAGGAGGAAGGCGGCGGCCAGAATCTCCGCCCGGCCGACAATGTTCGCGACCGCTTCGACGTGCACCGGATGCACGGCGAAGAGCAGGGCCGCCAGCGCGGCGACAAGGTCGTCGCGCAGCTGCCGGCGCGCCAGCAGCCAAAGCAGCCACGTCGCCAGCGCGTGCAGGCCGACATTGACGGCGTGGAATCCGAACGCGTTCAGGCCGTGAACGGCGTAGTTCAGCGCGAAGGAAAAGAGCGTCAGCGGCCGATAGAGCCGGTCGCGGTTCGGGTTGGGGATCCGCGCGTCGTCGTTCTGCGGCTGCCACCAGTCCGAAAGCCAGATGGCGGAGACGTTCGTCAACGAGCGAATGCGCGGGTTGGTCTTGACGATGTCGCTGTCGTCGTATGTGAACCCGTTGGAGAGCGAGTTGACGTAGCAGAGCACCGCGACGATGACCGGCAGCCAACCGTTGACGAGCCATTTTGGTGCGGCGTGGCCCGGCGTGAATGGACCGCAGTCGTCAGAGAGCTGGGGATCTGATGGTCGGGCCGGCCGCGCCTTTCCCGCTTCCTGACGGTCGCGGTTCGGATCAGGCTTGCCAGACGCAGGGCTATCGGCGCGACGGCTCATCGGCGATGGAGATGTTGTTGTATCGCAGCAGCGTGCCCTTGGCGCGCTCCAGCGTGGCGAGCGCGGTGTTGTAGTCGGTCAGCACGGTCGCCAGGCGCGTGCGCGTGTCTGCGAGCTGCTCGACGGCGCTTAGCTCGGTCTCCAGATACTCCGGATCGATGCGCAGCGTTCGGGCCTGCAACGACTCGAGATTGCGGACGGCGGCGAGCACGGCGTCGTGCTGCGGCGCGATCTGCTCCCAGCGCACGTTCAGCGTGCGAACCGCGCCGTTCACCTCTTCGACGACGCCGTCCGTGACGCGGTTGAGATCGACGATTGCCTGCGATTCGGTCAGCCGCGCCCGGCGCAGCGACGCGACCGCGGCCCGGTTGCCGAGTGGATACGAGAAGGCCACGCTGACGGTGTACGAGCGAAAGCGGTCGGTCGTCAGCCGGTCGAAACTGTTGTCGGCCGTGCCCTCCAGCCCCGTGACCTGGTAATTGAACGTCGCGTCGAGCTGCGGCAGCGTCTCATTCTTGGCGCGGTTGGTCTGCACGCGATCGCGGTCGATCGCGAGCCGCGCCTGCTTGATTTCGCTGCGATTCTCGAGCGCGGTGCGCACTTCAGCGAACTGATCGAGCACCAGCGGCGAGACGTATGGGTGTTCGGTGGGGACCAGATCAAACGCGTCCGAGAGCTTGATCGCCGGGTCGTTCAGCAGGTTCTTTAGCCGGTCCTCGGCGTCCCGCATCAGCCGGATCGACTCCAGGTACACCACGTAGCGGCTGCGCCAGCGCGCCTCGGCGTTGGCCAATTGAACCGCCGATGCGTCGTGCTCCTTGCGGTCGTAGATGCTCTGATACGTGACGTAATTCTGGGCCACCGACAAGGCCTGAATCGCGACCGTCCGACGGATGCGGACCAGCTGCCAGTATGCCGACTCGACGTCCAGCACCGTGTCGCGGACCTGCTGTTCGAAGCGCTCGCCCGCGATGCGCCGATCGGTCTTGGCGATTTCGATCTGGCTGCGGTTGTAGTCAAGCCCGAAGCCGCGCAGCAGCGGCTGGCGCAGCTCGGCGAAGAAGACGCTCTCCCAGGCCGGGTTGATGGTCTGGAATTGCGAATCGGTGAAGGTGCGCTGCTGGCGCAGGCCGATCTGCGCCTGCATGCCGGTCGCCAGCAATTTTCGGAATCCGCCGCCGTAGCTTGTGACTTCGCTTTGGCCACTGGCGAGTTGTGACGGAACGGGCTGGTCATTCGCCGAATCGCTTACGTCGAGAAAGAACGAGGCGTCGAACGCGGCCTCGGCCGAGACGATGACGGTGTCGGCGATGGCCGGGTTGTACGACTGCGAGCGGATCGAGTAGTTGTGCATGATCGCCCGCTGCACGCACTCGGCCAACCCGAGGTCGATCTTCTTGTCGCGCGTTGCCTGCATCAGCAGCCGCTTGGCCTCGTCAACCGTGCGGCGATAGTTGTTGAGCACGCGCGGCTCGGTGGTCTTCGAAGGCAACGAGCGCAGGCGGTCGTCCCAGATGCGCGGCGCGTCGATTGGATCCGGGATCTGATCGAGCATCTGCGCGGCGCTGGGCATTGAGGACGGCGGCGGTTGAGTCATGAGCGACGCGCGCGGCGCGAGCTGCGTCGAGGGCGCGGGCAGAATCCACGGTTCGCTCGACGAATTCGAACGCGGTGCCGGCGTGGGCGTGGATTGCATCGCCGGCCGGCTGGCCGTGGACGGCGACGACGGCGCAAGCTGCCCCATCTGCTGCGCTTCGCCGAACGAGGCGGAAAAGATCGCCAACGCCGCCGCAATTCCGGCGCGGCGCCGGCCTCGATCAATCGTAATCATCAGCTTTCCTGCTTGCCGCCTGGCAAGACCGCGCCCAGCCGACGCGCCATGCGGCGGATATTATGAACGCACGCCGCGCGTGTCAAAGCACCGCCCGCGCGAAGGAGCATTCGATGACGACCGGCGAGTTTGCGCGAGACTTTGTCGAGTACGCCGCGCAAAAGCTGGAGCAGAACCGGGCTCAGATCGCGCGCTGTGCCGGATTGCTTTCGACCGGGCAGCTCTGGTCGCGCGTCAATCCGCGTTGTAACAGCGTCGCAAACCTGATCCTGCACCTGACCGGCAACATCCGCGAGTGGATCGTCAGCGGCGTCGGCGGCGAGGAGTTCAAGCGCGATCGACCGGCGGAATTCGCCGCGCGCGGACCGATGCCGCACGTTGCGGTCATCGAGCCGTTCAACGCCACGCTGGCCGCGGCGGCGCGCGTCATTCTCGGCCTTGGCGCGGCGGAGCTGGCGACGTCGCGGACGATTCAGGGGTACAAGATCACCGCGCAGGTCGCGGTGATGCACGTCGTAGAGCACGGTTCATATCACTGCGGACAGATCGTGCACATGGCGAAGGCGATCCTGGACGTGGACCTGAGTCAGTACGACGAGCAGGGCCGGCGACTGGTCGGGCCCGATGTGCCGTGATCACGGTCAATCCGCGTCGAGGGCGTCGCCGCGCGTCCGGTAGTAGCGACGCGCCTCGGCGATCAGCTCTTGAACGCTTGAAGTCCGTGCACCGCGAAGACGATTGAGCGCGGCGATTTGAAAGAGCGCGTCCCACTGCCGCATCAGCACGCGATACGCCGCGAGGATCGACCACGAAGGGTCATAGATATTGGTCGACTCCGACGTCGCGCCGTTCAGCTCCACGATCGCAAATTCCCGGCCCGCCTTCAGCGCCTCGGGATCCGAATAACGAACGTCATAGCGCCCAAAGTAGAACCCGTCGAACGCGCGACTGATGCGATCGATGCGGTCCTCAAGTGCCGGCGTGATCAGGTGCGAACCGTCGCGAAACAGCGTGCCCTGGCAGTGATTGCCGGCGACCGCGAGCGGCAAGCGCTCGCCCGGCGACAGAACGCTCTCCGCTTGGCCGTTCAGGCGAGCCAGGAACACGCTCGCCTGCATTCGATAGCGCGGATGGCGCCAGATCAGCGCCTCGATGGTCGAGGCGCCATCGCCGATCAGTACGGGAAAATGCTTGTCGGTAATCGAGAAGATTCGACCGCAATCCTGGTCCGGCATGCGAATGTAGAAGATGCCCGCTTCGAACGGCCCGGGGTGGTACGCTTGCGCCAGGAGCGGCGCGGAATGCTGCTCCAGGTATCGCCGCGCGCCCCCCGCGTCGCGCACCAGCCGCAATCCGACGCCGCGTTGTCCTGCGTCGGGTTTCAGGATGATCGGAAACGAAATGCCGCGATGACTCATCCACTCCGCGAGCGCGGCGGCGCGGCAATCGGGCGGGTCCGACTTGAGAAACGTGGTCGGAACGACCCACTCGGACGGAAGGCGCGAGAGGATGTCGAACTTCGACTCACCGACAACGCCGCCGTGGGGGATGCCCGGATTCGCCGCGGTCGGCGTCGTAATTCCGCGGTGACGGATCGCCAGGTACGCCAGCCACGGGAAGAGCGGCAAATAGAACAGCCAGGTGGGCCAGAATTCCCATTGCCAGAGGCGCGCGGCAAGCGACACGAGTCGCGCACGGCCCATCTCGCTCGCGGCGGCCTGCAGCGCGCGAAACGCGACGAAGAGCAGCGCGACGCCGACGACTAGCGCTATCCACCCCGATCCGAACAGGCGTTCGAGCGGACCCACGAGCACCGGGCCCAGCGCCGTGACGAGGATGACCAGCAGCGGCGTCCATAGCAGCGCCGCCAGCAGCGCCCACCAGACAAACCGCCCAGCGCGGCGTCCGACGATCCCCGCCGCGAGATACACGGGGAAGCGCAATCCCGGCACAAATCGCGCGGCGAGCACCGCCGCCCAACCGCGCCGATCGAACCAATGTCCAAACCGCTCGATCTGCGACTCGGGCAAGCGCCGCCGCACCCAATTCCACGCAACGACGCGCCGGCCGACGACGCGACCGAGTAACCAGAGCCCCAGGTCGCCGAGGAAGATTCCCAACGTGCAACCGGCAATCGCGATGGGACAAGTCAGTTGGCCTTGTCGCACGAGCAACCCGGCTGCGACGCACGTCAAGTCTTCAGAAATGAACGTTGAGCCGATCAAGCCCGCGAGTTGGAACCCGGCGGCGGCGGGAAACGCCAAGGCCGGAATGGGTTGGGCGGCGAGGGCCATGGGCACGAGCAACGCCGGCCTCATCGCGCACCGGCGACGCGCGGCAAACAGATCGTCGGAAGCGCCGTCACACGATCCGGTGCACCCGGCGTGTACGTCGCGATTACGCGATCGCGCTGAATCTCGATCAGCGTGTGGCTGACTGTCCGCGCCTCCGCGCGTTCCATGCAAACGCTGATTTCGCGGCGCTGCGGCCACGAATGCCGATGAAAGGCCGCTTGCGCGGCTGCCCAATTCGGTTCCGCGCCGAACATCTCGGCAAACTGCGCCTCCCTCGATTCTCGCGCGACCGCGTCACCCAAGCCGGACGACGTAAACAGCCGCGGCTGTGCGCCGATCGCGCAATGGTTGACTCTCAGCGCGCTTCCGTCACTAGCCGCCTCAAGCAGCGATTCGTCGTTCAGCACGATCAATCGGAAAGGCGGGAAGTCGCTCGGCTGAAGTTCTCGCACGCGCATCATGGCGCGTTCAAACGACTGCTCTGAAAACAGAATTGGAATGATCGTTCCGCGGCTCTTGAAGCCGGTCGGAATCGACAACGCCGGCGAGTGCCCAAGGGCAGTCTCCGGAGCTAGGGCCTGTGCCGGCGACTCGTACACGTTTAGTAGCGTCGCGGCGATACCGGCGTCATTCACACCGATCCATGTCCCGCCGCCGACCGGGTCAATCGGCAGGATGGCGCGGCGCTGCCCGCAATCTCGAATTGACGGCGGCAGCGCGCTCGGTCGGCGGCGCGATTCGTCGCGGTTGCACGCCAGACGCAAGGAGTCCGGGCCTACGCGGACGATGGTGACAGTGCACATGCGGCCTGTTCGAGATGGGCGATCGTGGATGGCGCGTATCCGAAGCGCTCCGGCGCGCGCACGCCGAGCGTCTTGAACATCGCGGCCAGCAGTGCATTGTGGTGAATCGTGTGGCTCAGGACGAAAGCGGCCTCGCGCGCGGCGGACGACGCTGCGTCGACGACCGTGACGCCGTCGTCCAGCATCAGCGTGACGCGGATCGGCCGATCAAGCAGTGCCGCGTCGAATTGATCCAGTCGCCGCGACAGATCGTTGATCGCATGCAACGCCGCACGGCGGTCGGTTTCGATCGGTGTCCCGCGATCGCGTTGGTCATAGTTGATTCGGCCGGTTTCCACGCCTCTCAGCAGCGCGCGAAAATGATCCAGGCAATGCCTTACGTGCCCGCCGATGCTGCTGTCGATCGCGCCGACTGGGCGCTGGCGATATTGCGGATCGCTCATCGCGGACAGCACCGTGCGAAGCTCGTGCAACGATCGCCCAAGCACGCGCCAATCGCCTTTGGGAGCCAGTGCGGTCGTTTCGACACTCGGCGTCATCGGTGCGGAACCTGAAGTCTCGCTCATCGGGGTCATGATACTCGCGGAGTCAATTGCGGGTTCGAGCCGAGGCGCACTCGGAGACGTTCCCGGGGCGCCGTCATGCAGGTCATCGACCGCTCAGCGCCGCGCGCACCAGGGCTTGCACGGCCTGCCGGCGCAGACCAAGGATCGCCAAGCTGCCCGCGAAGACGATCACCGCCAGGCCGAACAGCAAGCCGCCGTCATCCTTGACGACGATTCCGAGTTTGGTCAGGTGGCTCACGATCGCGCCGCTGATCACGCCCAGCGCCAGCAACGCGCCGATCGGTACGGTCCGCGGCGTCAGGAGCAGCACACAGGCGATCAGCTCCGCCACACCGCTGGCGATCCGACCCCACGGCTCGATTCCCAGGCGCGAAAAAATGTACACCGACTCTTCGGCCGCGCTGAACTTGAAGAACAGCGTTTGCGCCAGAATTGCCGCGACAATCACCTGCAGGACCCAACTCAACGTCAACCTGCCTCGGCCGCCTATGGCTTGTTGCGACACCGCCGCATCTATTCCAGTCACGTCAATCTCCCTTGCAGAATCACCCCACGATGGGAGCACGCCTCACTGAGCCGCTGGAACGTCGCCGGGCGCGATCTTGCGCCACTGTGCATCGGCCTTCGCGGCGAGGTTCTTTTCGTCTTTGCTCCAGTCTTTCTGCGCGTCTCCCAGCCAGCCCTTGTAGAACAGGAAAAGCCGGCCGCCGGTTACTCTGAAGTTGGTCGGGTCGATCTCGACTTTTCGGCCTTCCGCCATCGCCGTGGCGCACCAGCCGCCGTACGCGGGCAGATACTTGTCCGGATTCGTCGCGAACTTGCGGCGATTGCCGGCGTTCGCGAAGCGATAGACGACGCCGCGATATCGGCTGGATAGCTCGGTTTTCCCCGCCTCCGCGCGGCCGTCGTCGAGATAAGCGACGGCGTCAAAGCCCATCAGCGCCAGCGACGCCTCGCCGAGGTGATACTGTTGCACGGACGCGCTGCGCTGTGCACGATCGACCTCGGCAGCGAAACGGTCGAACGGCAGCCGGTCTGTGTTGTCCTTGCCGACATGTCGGAAGACCTCGTTGCCATCGGGTCCGAGCAGCACGAGCGCTGGAAAACGCGTGGCCCTACCGTGGAATTCGTAGCCATCCGGGATCTTGAACTGCTTTGCGACCTTGGCGTCCGAGTCAAGATAGATCGTCACGTCATCGCCGGCTTTCGCCGCCTTCGCCAGCGCGCCGGCCGCTTCGGCTGAATCGGGCTTGATGAACACATGCACCACACCGGCCACGCTGGGCGACCCTTCGCTGTACTCAGACACCAGCTTTGTGCAGTACGGGCACTGATCGGGCAGCAGGAAGTGCAGCGCGACGAAGCGGCCGCGCGCCTCAGCGGAGCGGAAGGTTTTGTCGCCGGCGGTAAGCGTGAAGTCCTCGCCGGCCGCCACCGTTTGGGCCAGATACGCCAGTCCGAGCAATACACCGACGCGTAATCCGAGACTCGTCATCAACAACGCTCCATTCTGAATGCGTGGTCCGCACATCCGTGCCAGCAATGGCCGGGCGGCTCACGCGAGATCTCAAGTCAAGGCACGTGGTTTGATGCGAGACCGGCCAAGGGGTTACGTCACGGCCAATCGGGTGGGGCGGGCATCTTGCCCGCCGGCGCACGAAGCACAGTATGCGGGCAAGATGCCCGCTCCCCCCCGATCGCAAGTGCAACCGGAATCGAGATGCTCCCCGGGGCCCGGGTTATTGACACGAACGGATTTTCATCGGTCCACGCAGCGGATAGACTCCGTTTTTCGGAGCCGACCCCCAACTCGCGAGTAGTCCCATGTTGCGAAACCTCCGCGGTTTGTTGCTGCTGGTCCCCGTCTCCGTCGCGCTGGCCCAGGCGCCGGAGCTGCACGCGCCGGTCGTGATTCGATCGATCACCGCCGTTCCCAGGCCCGGCGAGAAGATCGCCAACGCGACGATCGTCATCGAAAACGGGCGAATCACCGCAATCGGCACGAACGTCGCGACGCCCGCCGGAGCGCGCGAATTCGATGGCGCCGGCCTGTTCGCGTACGCGGGCTTCATCGACGGCCTGAACCGCAGCGGGCTTTCGGCCGCCAAAGTGACGGCCGAGCAGGAACGCCGGACGGAGGGCGAAACGCCGTCGGTGGCCGACTCTCCGCACGTTCGCACGCTGGAGGCCAATCGCAACGGCATCTTCGCGCGGCGCGGCGTCGAGGATCTGTTGGATATCCAGGAAGACACGTTCGGCGACTTGCGCCGGGCCGGGTTTACGGCGGCGATCATTGCGCCGCCGCGCGGGGTGCTGGGCGGCTCGGCGAGTTGCGTGCTGTTGGGAAATCAGCCGCTGCGGCGCAGCGTGGTGGCCGAAGCGGTCGGGCAGACGGCGTCGTTCGACGCGCCGGAGCAGCGCGTCTTGCGCGTGCGCGGCACATACCCGATGACGCTGCTGGGCACGACCGCGCACCTGCGCCAAACACTGCTCGACGCCCAGTGGTACCGCGACATGCTCGCGCGCGTGGCGTCCGATTCGATCAGCCGCTCGGAGCTGCCGCTTGACCGCGATCTGGAAGCGCTGCAGCCGGTGATCGCCGGCAAGCAGGCGCTGCTGTTCGAAGCGGATGCCGCCGACGCGATCGACCGCGTGCTGCGCGTGTGCGGCGAGTTCAAGCTTCGGCCGATCGTGTGCGGGGCGACGTTCGCGTATCGGCGGACCGCGGCGCTGAAGGCGGCGAACGTGCCGGTGGTCGCGACGTTGAACATCTTTCGCAAGCCGCGCGAGTTCGCGATCGACGCCGAGGAGCTGCGACGCGACGCCGGCGACGACACGCTGTACGGAAAAAACTGGGAGAAGCGCTCATTCGTACCCAAGGCGCTTTACGACGAGACGCTGCGCGAACGCGCGGAGCGACTGGGCAACGCCAAGGCGTTGGAGGAAGCCGGGATTGCGTGGTGTTTCTCGACGCTCGGTGTGCGCGACATCGAAGACGCACTCAAGAGCCTGCGCGAGTTCATTGCCGCAGGTTTGCCGGCGGACGCGGCGCTGCGCGGCGTGACGACATCGACCGCGAAGATCTTCGGCGTGGAGCGCGAGCTCGGCACGCTGGAAGTCGGCAAGCGCGGCAATGTGACGATTCTGACCGATCCGCTCGACAACGAGAGCGCACAGGTGCGCTGGGTATTCATCGACGGGCGTGACTTCGAGGTGAAGCTGCCGCCCGGCGCCGAACGGGCGCGCGAGCGCCGTAAACGCGAGCGCGAAGAGGAGGAGGGCGTCAAACCGCCGACGAAATCGCAAACCGGCGGAGAAGCGGCTTCGTCGCAGGCGTCGTCGAAGCCCGCCTCGACGCCGGCTGCCAGCGCGCCAGGCAGTATGCCCGCCAGCGTGCCGGCGGCAGGTCCATTTGACCAGATCGCGCTTCATCAGCCGAATTGGCCCATCGAGACCGACGCCGATCGCGTCTGCAAAGTACACACCGGCGGAAGCGTGCTGCTGAAAAACGCGTACGTGATCACCATCGACGGCGCCGATCTGCCGCAGGCGTCCGTTCTAATCCAGGATGGCAAGATCAAGGCCATCGGAAAGGACATCGCCGCGCCGCCCAACGTCAAATCGATCGATCTGTCGGGATATTGCGTCATGCCCGGGATCATCGATCCCCACGCGCATATCGCGCTCGACGCCGTGAACGAATGGACGCTCAGCGTCACGCCGGAGGTCCGCTGCGCCGACGTCGTCGATAGCGAAGATGAGCACATTCAGCGGGCGCTGGCCGGCGGAACGACGACGATTCACGCCATGCACGGCTCGGCGAACACGATCGGCGGGCAGAACGTCATCCTGAAAATGAAGTACGGCCGGCCGGCTTCGGAGCTGGTCATGCCGAACGTGAAGCGCACCGTGAAATTCGCGCTGGGCGAGAACGTCAAACGCCCGGGAATCCCGCTCTACGTGGAGAAAGACAACCCGCGCCGCTTTCCGGGCACACGCATGGGCGTCGAGGCCACCATTCGCCGCGCGTTCTGCGAAGCGCGCGAGTACGGCCGCGAGCGCGAGGAAGCGGCCGCCGCCAATAAGCCGCTGCGGCGCGACCTGCGCCTTGAGGCGCTGTTCGACATTCTTTCCGGCGACATTCAGGTGCATTGTCACTCGTACCGGGCGGACGAGATTCTGCGCCTGATCGACGTGGCCGAGGAGTTTGGCGTTCGCGTGGCTGGGCTGCACCACGTGCTCGAGGGCTATCGCATCATGCCCGAGATCGCGCGACACGGCTGCGGCACGGCGACGTTTGCCGATTGGTGGGCGTACAAGATCGAGGCCTACCAGGCTGTGCCATACAACGCCGGCATGCTGCTGCGCGCCGGAATCTGCTCGACGATCAAGTCCGATTCGCCGGACCTGATGCGGCGGTTGAATCTGGAAGCCGCCAAGTGCATGAAGTACAGCGGCCTTTCGCCCGATGAAGCGCTGCGTTTGGTGACGTTGAACGCAGCCCGCCTGTTCGAAATCGACGACCGCGTGGGCAGCCTGAGGGTCGGCAAGGACGGCGACGTCGCCGTATTCGACGGGCATCCGCTCGACGTGTTTTCGCATTGCGTGATGACGATCGTCGAGGGCGAAATCTACTTCCATCACGAGACATTCGATCCCGACAAACCGCCGCCCGCGCGGAATGCGATTCGCACGTTTCAGTCGCCCCCCTCGGACCTGGTCGCCGGCGCTCCGCCGCTGCGGCCGCTGATGACGCCGTCCGGGACGAACGGCCACACGCCGGCGGGATACGCGATCGTGAACGCAACGGTGTATCCGGTGAGTTCGAGCGTGATCGAGCGCGGCAATGTCATCATTGCCGATGGCAAGATCGTGGAGGTCGGCGCCAGCGCGGCCGTTCCCCCGGGTTACGAAGTGATCGACGCGGCCGGAATGCACGTCTATCCGGGCCTGATCAACGCCGGCACGCAGGTCGGCCTGCGCGAGATCGGCATGGCGGACGTGACCGTCGATACGAGCGAGACCGGCGCGTATCAGCCGGACCTGATGGCTGTTTCCGCGCTGAATCCGCATAGTGCGACGGTGGCCGTGACGCGCGCCGAGGGCGTGACGACGGCGCTGATCGTGCCCAGCGCGCCGACCATCGCCGGACAGGTGGGCCTGGTGAATCTCGACGGCTGGTCGATGCCCGAGATGCTGATCGACGCGAAAGTCGGACTGTTAATCAACCTGCCGTCGCGACCCGCGCGCCCGCTGATCGACGAGCGACGGCGAAATCCGTTCGGCGAGGACACGGAAGAGCAGGAGCGCGAAGAACGCTGGCTCAAGGAGCAGAAGACGCTGGCGCGGTTTCTGCGCGACGCGAAGGTGTACGCCAAGGCGCTGCGCGCCGCGGCGCCCGGCGGAAAGCGTCCGTTGCCGGACGACCCACGTTTTGACGCCCTAGTCCCATACGTGACGGGCGAAAAGCCAGTGCTCTTGGCCGCCGACGGCTACAAGGCAATCCTCGAGTCGCTGCTGTTCGCCGAGCAGCTCGAACTAAAGCCGGTCATTCTCGGCGGCCGCGACGCGTGGAAACTCGCGGATCTGCTGGCCAAGCGTTCGGTGCCGGTGATTTACGAGGGTGTCTTCGACGTGCCCGGCGAGAAAGACGCGTGGGATTGCAACTACCGCGCGCCGTCCATCCTGGCGGCGGCGGGCGTGAAGTTCTGCTGGCAACACGGCGACGCTTCGCTCGCCAAGCTGCTTCCGCTGAACGCCGGCGTCGCCATTGCACATGGGCTGGATCGCGACGTCGCGTTACGCGCGATGACGCTGACGGCGGCGGAAATCCTGGGTGTGTCCGACCGGCTTGGTTCGCTCGAGCGCGGCAAACAGGCGGACGTGGTCATCTCGACCGATCATCCCTGCTCGATCGCCGGCGTGGTGCGGACCGTCTTCATCCGCGGCCGGCCGACTTCGCTCGAAAGCCAGCACACGCAACAGGCCGCGCAGTTCGCGAACCGCCCGTCCCCGCCATTGCCGCCCGAACGCGAAGGTTTGCACGGGCCGAAGTCCAAGACGTCGCCGCCCGCGAGCGCATCGCATCCGCGGTAGCCTGAATGACGCTGGGCGAGTCCGCGGAGCAATCGGAACGCGACGCGCAAGCGAGCGCGGCTGGAAATCGCGGCTGCGCGCTACGTGTCCCGATTGAATATTTTCCGAGCATCCGAGCACGATCGTCAGGGGGCGCGTCGTGAAAGCACGGCTGCGTCGCGCGTTCCGCTCGATCAAGTCCGGTTGTGGGATAGCCGCTCGGTCGAACGCGTTCAGATCTGCCCCGGCCAGTTCTTGCCGTGCGTTGCGAATCGTTGGCGCACGTCGCGCGACACGTCAGCGGGCAACGTGCCGCGCTCGACGTCTCGAATCGCCGCCAACAGGTGTTCGAGTCGCGATGTGCCGACGATGATGGCGCTCACGCCGGGCTGATGGGCGGCGAAACGCAGCGCAAACTCGCTCCACGCCAGCGATCCCGGCGAGAGCAACATCTCGCGGGCGCGACGCCAATACTCTTCGCAGTAGTCTCCGGTCGGCTGCTTTTCGAAGCGCCAAAACGCGTTCGCCAGCGGGCGCTTGGCGATCATGCCCAGCCCGCGCCGCGCGGCTTCGGGCAGCGCGTCGTCCAACACGTTCTGATCGCAGACGTTGACCGAGGTTTGCACGCTTCCGAACTGTCCGGAAGCGATCGCGAATCGTAGCGCGTCGTTCTCGCCGGAATACGCCGCCACGCGGATCTTGCCCGCCCGCCGCGCGGCCTCGAGCGCGCCGAGCACATCGTCGCGCCGCAGCACGTCCAGCGGGCAGGAATGCAGGTGCATGATGTCGATGTGCGCGACACCCAGCGTCCGCAGCGCTCGATCGACGCCCTTGGCGATGCAGAGGCCGGTCCAGTCCGCCTCGCCCTCGACTCCGTAGCCGCACTTGCTCGAAAGCAGGAATTCGCCGCGCCGCCGCGTGATGAAGCGGCCGATGCGATCCTCGGATTGCCCGTAGCTGCGAGCGGTGTCGATCAGGCTGACGCCGGCATCGAGCGCGCCGCAAAGCAGCCGCTCAGCCTCGCCGGCGTCGCCCTCGAGGTGCGACGCGCCGAGGCCGACGACCGAGCAGCGCAGGCCGGTGACGCCGAATGCGCGAGACTCCATACCTTGCTCCTTCTTCGCGCGGCCGGGCTGACATGGTAACTGGCGAGGTCGGCAGGAAGGGAGCGCCTCGCCGGAGCGCGAGACGGTATTCTGTTCCCGCCGTGATGAAAGGCGTCGTGAGCGTGCCGGAGCGATTTGATGGATCCGACGAATGAGGCGCGAAATCCTGCAAACGCCTCCGCGCCAGACGCCGTCGCCGCCGCGCGCCGCGCGCGATTCTGGAAACGCGTTCGCTGGAGCGTTCGCGGCGGAGCTTTGCTGGCGATCGCGGGATTCGTACTCATGGGCGCGGACGGCTGCTTCTACTTTCCGACGCGCACCGTGTACTTCACGCCCAAGGAGTTCAATCTCGCCTACGAAGACGCGCGTTTCCGTGCATCGGACGGCGTGCAGCTCGCGGCCTGGTTCATCCCGGCGCAGCAATCGCCGCCGCGCGGGACGGTGATCCACTTTCACGGCAACGCCGAAAACATGACCAGCCACATCTCGTTCGTCGCGTGGTTGCCGACGCGCGGCTTCAACCTCCTGACGTTCGACTATCGCGGGTATGGAGCATCCGAGGGCCGGGTGACGCGCGCCGGCACGGTGCGGGACGGGTTGGCGGCGGTGGATTACGTGCTTTCGCGCCCGGACGTCGATCCGCGGCGCGTGTTCATCTTCGGTCAATCGCTGGGCGGCGCCGTCGCGATGGTTGTCGCGGCGCAGCGCCCGCAGGTTCGCGCGATCGTCGTCGACTCGACGTTCGGCAGTTATCGCGAGATCGCCGCGCTGCACTTGCGGCGGCGTTTCCTGCCGGGATTTCTGGCCGATGGCCTGGCGTGGCTGCTGGTTTCGGGGCAGTACGAGCCGCGAGATTATCTGGGCACGCTTGCGCCGCGTCCGTTGCTGGTGATTCAGTCCGGGCAGGACGAAATCTGCCCGCCGGAGCTGAGCGACACGTTGTTCGCCGCGGCGCGCGAGCGCAAGGCGATTTGGCGCGTGCCGGAGGCCGGCCACACCGAAGGCATCATGATGCGTGACGTGGAGTTTCAGTCACGCGTCATTGATTGGTTCGAAGCGGCGGTCGGGGACGCGTCATCAAGCCTGCCGGCGGAACAACGGCCTTAGCAGTCCGGCGAACTACTCGCTGTCCGAACCGCGACCGCTAGGGAGCGGGGAACAATGCTCGTTTTCGGCTTCCAAATGGGCCGTTCGCAACCCCCGCTCCCTGACGGTCGCGGTTCGGACAGACTTGTGCGACGGACTTCTGTAGGGGCCATCCTGTCCGAACCGCGACCGCAACGAAGCAGTCGGGCTGAGGAGCCGATGCGGGCGAGCCGTGACGGAACGGCTGCGTGCATCCGCACCAGCCGCTCCCTCACGGTCGCGGCTCTGACAGCGTGCTTCGACAGCCCGCCTTTGCTAAGACGCCCCGCACCCGCCCGTAACCATCGATCTGATAACTCGTTATTCGCTACTCGCAATTCGACCTTGATTGCGCCCCGTCCCTTAAACGGCTCGATTTGGAACAAATTTCCGACCTTTTAGTGGAAATCGGCGCGGCAGGGCGCCTACGAATCTCATGGAACCTTTCGAGGAGGAGATGCAGCGACCGGGAGTACCGGCCGCCCCATCTCGGAAACCCTTGGTCTCTTTCTAAAAGAGGAGAGGAAACATGCTGAAGAAGTTTCTGGCCGTTGGGGCCGCCGCGCTGGCGCTGAGCGCCTTCGCGAGCGCCAGTATCACTCACTCGCTGCAGGCAGTCGCCGGTGCATATCCGATCACATCGGGCGCTGCCGACAGCACCGCACCGAACTACACGAACGGCACGTACTATGTCGTCGACCTGATGGCCACCGTCGGCGCCGGCGACGACTGGACGCAGACCAGCTTGAGCGTCGGCGGCGCAACCGGTGCTCGCGTGACGAATGGTACGTTTTTCGACCACTCACTGAACCTGGGCAGCCCGAGCGGCGACAACCCGCCGAACCCGGCCCTGTTCCCGGTCTTCCCGGCCCTGCAGTGGGATTCGTACTACGTCGCCAGCGACGGGACGACGCCCAGCTATGCCGGTTCGGCCACCACGACCCCGACGCAGCGCAGCGCGGTGTGGTTCAGCACGCCGCCGAACGGTGGCGCCGGCACGTTCCGCATCGGGCGCTTTACTATTATTGCTAACGGAGCCTGGAGCCTCAACGTCCAAGGCGGCAGCACGACCGTCCAAGGCGGCGGAACGATCTTCCCGTTCAACCTGACCATCCCGGAGCCGAGCACGCTTGCGTTGCTCGTCCTGGGTAGCGTTGCCGGACTGATCCGTCGGCGCTAATCACTGAAACACGAAGCGTCGCACAGCATCTCCGGCGAGCGGGCCCAAAAGGCCCGCTCGTTTTTCGCTTTATGGCGACCGCGCGGAGCGGTGCGACCAGGCTGAGGGCCTCAGCGGTGAGGGCGCGCTTCGAACGCTCAAATGCACGCTTACGCGGAACTCCGCGTAAGCATGCGGTCCGTCGGGTGCGCGCCGGTCTAGGCGGCGCGGCGCCCCTTCTCCCCTTTCGGGGCGAGAACCCGCGCGCTCGTCGTCCACGGGTTCGCCGCCTACGGCGGGTGGCGGGTGGCGGGTGGCATGCTTTCGCGGTACTCCGCGTAAGCATGCTCTTCGTCGGGCGCGCTCTGGTTTAGGAACAACTCCAAAAGCGCCAATGCGCCGGTGGGTGGCATGCTTTCGCGGTACTCCGCGTAAGCATGCTCTCCGCCGGGCGCGCGTCAGTCGAGGAACAACTCCAAAAGCGCCAATGCGCCGGCGGCGATGGAATCGAGTCCACGTCAGGTTTCAGAGGCGCTGCGCCCGTGCCGGCGAAATAACCAGCGCTGGACCAGCGCCACAGTTCCGGGCGCTGGACCAACCCCGCGCGCACCGGGTTTGCGTGAATGTAGTCAATTGTCGCGTGGATCGTGCCGGCGTCGTGCAAGTCGCGGTCATAGCCGCCGCCGCGCTGCAAAAGCGATGCGACAGTCGGCCGTTGGGCTGGAGGTCGCGCATTTCGGCCAGGAAGTGCGGCGCATTCTGCGTGACGAACGCGAGGGCGCGGCGGCTGACGGGAAGTTTGATGGCCGCCAGCAGCGCGCGAAGACGAAACAACGGGCCGCGCGGCAGGAGGATGAGGTGCACGTGTTCGGGCATGAAGACATATGCCCACAGGTCGAGCGGATGATCGCGGCGCGCGCGTTCCAGCGCCTCGGCCAGCCAGAGGCAGGTCCGCTCGCGGCTCAGAAACGGCTGGCGGCGAAAGCAGGAGAATGTAAGCGCGTGGGCGGCCGCCGCGTCGTCGGAACTGCGCGCAACTTGCGAATGCGGCCGTCGGAAAGACGCATGCAGCCATCATAGCCTGCAGCGCATCAGCGGTGAGGGCGCGCTCGAACGCTCAAACGCATGCTTACGCTCAAACGCATGCTTACGCGGAGTACCGCGAAAGCATGCCACCCGCCACCCGCCACCCGCCGCGAAAGCATGCCACCCGCCGGAAAGACGCATGCAGCCATGATAGCCTGCAGCGCATCCGCCGCGGAAAGCTCAACGCATGCAGCCATGATAGCCTGCAGCGCATCCGCGGTGAGGGCGCGCTTCGAACGCTCAACGCATGCTTACGCGGAGTACCGCGAAAGCATGCCACCCGCCACCCGCCCGCGAAAGCATGCCACCCGCCGCGAAAGCATGCCACCCGCCGGAACTGCGGCGCAACTTGCGAATGCGGCCGTCGGAAAGACGCATGCAGCCATCATAGCCTGCAGCGCATCAGCGGTGAGGGCGCGCTTCGAACGCTCAACGCTTGCTTACGCGGAGTACCGCGAAAGCATGCCACCCGCCACCCGCCGCGAAAGCATGCCACCCGCCGCGAAAGCATGCCACCCGCGCGCCTACGGCGGCTTCACCCGTGGCTACATTCCCTCGCCCCGCGCGGGGCGAAGATCAGGCCCGCCAAACGTACCCCTGAGATACTTCACGGCCACGGCTGGCGCTGTGCCCGTTCCGCCGATCGAATACACTCCGCGAATTCGCCGCGCGCCAAGCGCGGGCTGAATCGCCACCGACGTCCAAGATCGCGCGGAGCTTGCCCCATGCGTCGCATATCGACTCTCCTTGTCGCGATGGCCTGCTGCTGCCCGGCGTTTGGTTGGGGCGCCTACGGTCACCGCACCATCACGTATCTGGCGCTGGATTCGCTGCCCGCCCAGGCGCCTGCGTGGCTGCGCGACGAAACGGTGCGTCATCGAATCGCCTATCAATCCAGCGAGCCGGACCGATGGCGCGGCTGGCGAAGCTCGGCACTGACGCACGAAAACGACGCGGATCACTACATCGACGTCGATCTGCTCGATCCGTTCGGGTTGACGCTCGATTCGCTCCCGCCGCTGCGCTACGAGTACCTGCGGGCATTGGCGATCGCCAAGCACGTTCATCCGGAGAGCGCCCCGGCGTATGACGCGTCGTCGGACCCGGATCGAACCAAGGAATGGCCCGGTTTCCTGCCCTACGCGATCGTCGAGCACTACGCGAAGCTGCAGGCCGCGTTCAACCAAGTTCGCATGCTCGAGCAGATGAACGAGCCGGCGCGGGCGTTTCAGCTTCAAACGTCGCGCGAGAACGCGATCTATCACATGGGCATCTTGAGCCACTTCGTGGGCGACGCGGCCCAGCCGCTACACACGACCATTCACCATCATGGCTGGGTCGGCGCGAACCCGAACGGCTACACGACCGACAAGGGCTTTCACGCCCTGATCGATACCGGAATTCTGGACCAGCACCACATCGCGTACGAAATGCTCCGTCCGCGCATGACGCGGCATCACGAGATCCATCCGATGTCGCCATGGGACGACGTGCTTGGCCACATCCGGCGCTCGTTCGACCAGATCGAGCCGCTGTACCAACTCGAGAAGAGCGGCGCGCTGCGCGAAGAAGCGGGCAAGGAGCTGATCTGCGAGCGATTGATCGACGGTGCGACGATGCTGCGAGACTTGTACTGGGCGGCCTATCAGAGCGCCGCGCCGACGCCGGAGCAGATGGCCTCTTTCGTGCGCTACGCCGAGCAGAAATCTGAGCCGTTGCCGTCGCCGGTGTTGACGACGCCGCCGGCGGATGGGGCGACAGGCGACGCCGCGGCAGCGTCACAGCCGGCCGTCGCGCCGACGACACAGCCGACGGCGACGCCGAACTAGAACTCGCCATCATTTTCGGGTCGCGCCGCGGCGTCGAGTTTGCCGGATTTCGGTACCCGGATTTTCTGTAGCGCGCCTAGCGCGCGGCGGCGGGCGAAGGCGTGATCGACGATCGGCCGGGGATAGCCCCGGTCGAGCTCGAGCCCGGTTCGCGCGAGCGCGGCAGGCGGCGCTTCCCACGGCGCGTGGATCCAATCCGCCTCGAGCTTGGTGAGCTCCGGAACCCAGCGGCGCACATAGTCTCCCCGCGGATCGAATTTCTGTCCTTGCAATACGGGATTGAAGATTCGGAAATACGGCGCCGCGTCCGCGCCGCAGCCGGCAACCCACTGCCATCCGAGCGTGTTGTTGGCCAGGTCGGCATCGACGAGCGTATCCCAGAACCACGCCGCGCCCTCGCGCCAATCGATCAACAGGTGCTTCACGAGGAACGAGCCGACGATCATCCGCACGCGGTTGTGCATCCACCCGGTCGACCAGAGTTCCCGCATGCCCGCGTCGACGATCGGATACCCGGTCTCTCCGCGCTGCCATGCGCGAAGCGCTTTCGAATCCGATTTCCAAGGGAACTTCGCGAATTGCGTTCGGAGCGGCGTCATGCTGGTGTGCGGAAAGTGGTGCAACAACTGGTGAGCGAATTCCCGCCAGCCCAACTCGCGCAAGAAATGCTCCGCGGCGGCGTCGATCCCGCTCGCGCGCGTTACGGCCTGGCGCTCGCGTATGGCATGCCAGATCTGTCGAGGACTGATTTCGCCGGCGTGAAGATGCGGCGAGAGGCGCGACGTGCCGCGGATTCCCGGGCGATCGCGGCCAGTCGGATAGCTGCTGAACGCGGTCTCCAGGAATTCCACCAGTCGCCGCTGCGCGCCGGTTTCGCCTGGTCGCCAGGTTTCGCGCATGCCGCTCGTCCAGTCAACGCGCGGCGTCAGTTCCAACTCTTCGATCTCAAGCGAATTGGGCCATGATGCCGGAGGGGGAAATCGGCGCGGCGCCGAGATCGCCGCCGCCGGCTCCGGAAACTTCGCGCACGCCCGCCAGTAAGCCGTGAATACTTGATAGGGCAGCCCCTGCTTCGTGAGCACGTCGCCGGGCTCGCGCAACAGTGTCGCGTTGAAATGAGTAACCTGCTGCCCGTCGTCGCACAGCGCCGTTTCGATCTCGCGGTCCCGCTTCGCGCCGCTCGGGTCGTACCGGCGATTCCAGAACACGGCGTCGGCGCGGACTTCACGCACGATCTCGCGCAGCGTCGGCAAGTATTCTCCCCGCCGCACGATGAGCCGCGATCCGGCCGAGCGCAGGGTCCTGCTGAGCGAGTGCAACGATTCGTGCAGCCACCAGCGTGACGCCGCGCCCGGTGGCCAGTCTGCTTCGTCGCGCGGTGACCAGAGAAAAACCGGAATGATCGGTCCGCGAGTGGCCGCAGCCGTAAGGGCCGGATTGTCCGCAAGGCGAAGGTCCCTCCGAAACCAGACGATCGATCGCGGGCCGTCTTGCATGGCGGATTCTAACGCGCGGCGTGGAGGCACCTTGGTCCGCGGCGGTTGGCGATTTCGAAAACGTGGAAGTGGGGAAGCCCGAACCCGGAGTACGATCGGGCACCGGATTGCCGTTAAGATTGTTGCTGATCCGTTGCTCGTAAACGAAAGGGGCGTTCTAGCATGAAACCCGCGCCTGCGCGAAAAACGACTCAAGCCGTCGGCGATGCCGCCGTTCGGGAAAAAACCGGACGGACCTGGAAGGAGTGGTTCGCGATTCTGGACCGGGCCGGCGCCGCGAAGCTGGACCACAAAGGCATCGTCGCGCTGCTGAGCGAGCAATACGACGTGGGCGCCTGGTGGCGTCAGATGATTACAGTCGGCTATGAGCAGGAGCGCGGACTTCGCAAGGTGCACCAGAAGCCGAGCGGTTACGAATTTACCGTCAGTCGAACGATCAACGCCCCGGGATCCGCGGTGTTTCGGGCCTGGAAAGACGACGCCGTCCGCGCCGATTGGTTGAAGGCGCCGCGATTCACGATCCGTCGCGCCACGCCCGGCAAGTCGCTTCGCATCACATGGCACGACGGGACGAACGTCGAGGTTGGGCTCTACGAAAAAGGCGCAAGCAAGTGCCAGGTGAGCTGCCAGCACGGAAAGCTCCGCTCGAGCCGGGATGTTCCCAAGGCCAAGGTGTTCTGGTCCGACGCGCTCGACGCGCTCAAGGCGTTTCTCGAGGCTTGAGGAATGACGGATGAGCGTGCTGGTGACGGTTCGCGAATCGATCGAAATTCCCGCGCCGCCGGAGGCGGTTTGGGATTACACGCAGGACTACGCCTGCCGGCCCGATTGGGATGCGTCGATCATCAGCGGCGTCGTTACATCCGTTCATCCGGCGCGTTGCGTCGCCGTTCGCGGGCGCGGATTGCAATGCGTCTTCCGCTACAAGGCGTTCGACCGGCCGCGGCGCAGCTCGCTGACGATGGAAACCGTCCGCTCGTGGTTGATCGCGGGCGGCGGCGGCGCGTGGCGATACGAAAAGACGCCTGAAGGCACGCGCTGGACGCAGGTCAATTCGTTGCGCATTTACGGCGCTTGGATACCCGGGTTTGGGCAACTCTTCACTTGGATGCTGCGCATCCAGACCCGCCGCGCGATGCGCTGCGCCCGCGCGCGGATTCTGGCGGGCAATACCGAGCCGACGCGCCCGCGCGCGTGCGGCTTCGCGTCGCCCTGAATGACGACGCCGGCGAGGCCTTTCCGTTCGCGGGTCAATGCGGTTTCGCGCGTGTCGAACGCAGCCAGGGTCGTTGAATCGTGTGAGCCGGGATCGACGTGCTCGACGTTCGTTGCGTGGCGATCAGCCCGCGTCGACGCAGCCACGCCAGCGCATCTTGAACGGCGCTGCGGGACAAGCCCGTCGCACCGGCCAGAGATTGCAGGCTGATGCGAACGGGTTCGCCGGGCGGCGACGGACTTCGCCTCCAGATCGCCAGGTACACGATGAACGCCGCCGGACGCCGGTCATGACCGACCAGATCCGGCAGCAGGCAATCGAGCACGTACGGGTCAATCGGCGGGACCGGCGGGGCGACGAACATGCCGCGCACTATACCAACAGTTGCTATAGCGGCCATTGACGCGAAATGACCGGCATCGGCCGTTTTTCGCGCCGCTTCGCCGCGGCGCGTGCATACTTTTCATTGCGCAGCCACAGCGGTTCCGGCTCGCCGCGTAAGGAGAAACGCGTGATTCGGAGTGTGAAATTCATCGGCATCCCAGTGCGCGACCAGGACCGCGCTCTGCTCTTCTACACAGAGAAGCTCGGATTTGGGCTGGTCACGGATCAGCAGTTCGACGGAAAGCAACGCTGGATCGAGGTTCGCCCGCCCAAGGGCGACGCGAGGGTCGCCCTGTTCACTCCGCCGGGGCACGAGGACCGCGTTGGGACGTTCGTGAACGGCTCGTTTGAGTGCGACAACCTGCGGCGCACGCACCAGGAACTCTGCGCCGTCGGCGTGGAGTTTGTTTCGCCTCCCACCGAGCAGCCGTGGGGCGCCTATGCGATTATGAAGGATTCAGAAGGAAACCAGTTGGTGCTGTCCAGCGGCTGATTCGGCGGTTGATCCCGTGCCCACGATGCTTCGACGTATCGCCAGCGTCCAGAAAGCGCTACCGGCCTGATAGCACTGCGGGCTCATCCGCGGTCGGCTTGAGCGTGCCGACGGCGCTGGCGGCGGAGGAAATCGGCGGTGTCGCCGTCGCCGCGTCCGCGGCACGAACCGTCGCCAACTCTTTCGCCAGCGCGGCTTCCATACGTTTTCGGCGGTGCTTGCGGACCTCATACCAGACGAAGCCGGCGATGAGCAGCGCCGCGACGACGGCGATGCCAGAATTCACGCCGACCATGTAGTGCCGTAGCTTCGGCAGCATTCCGGCGAAGGCGTAACCCAGCCCGACGAAGAGCGGAATGCTCAGCAGCGCGCCGCCGAGATCGGCAAGGAAGAACCGCCAGAACGGAAAGCGAGTCACGCCCGCCGTGATGCACATCACGGCGCGAATGCCCACGAAGAACCGCCCGACGAAGCACATCCAGGTGCCGTTGCGGTGAAAGCGCTGGCTCATGGCCTCCAGCCGTACCGGCGTGATGAGCCAGCTCACCGAGCGATGCTTGAATACGTCGCGGCCCCAGCGGCGTCCGGCGCTATACAGAAACACATCGCCGCTCATGATGCCCAGCAGCGCCACGAAAATCGTCCCCAACCACGACGCAACGCCGGGATGCGTGTGCAGAATGACGCCGGCCGCGATCAGCGGCACGTCTTCAGGAATCGGCAGGCCGAGACTCGCGACTGCGAGAATGCCCAGCAGCGCCGGATAGAACGCATGTTCCATCCAGGCCCGAACGGCGTCATCGCTCAGTGCGGCGAGCATTGCCTCCGGGATAGCACAGTCCATTCTTGCTCCGTCCGCGCGGGTTTTGCGTTTCCGGCGGGCGCAGACGTTCTATTCAATCGCCAATTTGCCAAGTCGGCAAGCGCACTTGTTCTTCTGGTGGTGGCTCAGTTTCGCGAAGGAACTCCCCAGCCGAGCCCCGACCGTAAGGGAGGGGTCTCTTGCGACGGGCAAAAGGCCGCTCCCTTACGGTCGGGCCTCGGTGTCGGGCGTTTTCCCGGCGTCGCACGCGAAACTGACCGTTCTACTTATCGGATCAATCGCCAAACTGCCTGCTGCTGGGCCGGCCCGGCCCGATCGCGTACATTCTTCGCTGACACTCGAGCCATTATGACATCGCCGCCCGCCGCAGATCACCCGCCGACGCAGCGAAGTCTGCCGATCGCCGCGCCGCGCGTTCGGCGGTCGCGCGCTTCGCGTTGGCGCGCGATCGTGTTGATTGCGGTTCAACTCCTGATCGCGATTCACGTTGTACACTGGTTGGCCGCCGGATCGACTCTGACGCCGGTTGAACCGTCCGAGGCGATGGAGTTTTCGAAATACGGAGTGGTCAACGCCGGCGCGATCTTCTTCGCGTTGGCGATCCTGAGCACGCTGATCCTGGGGCGCTGGATCTGCGGCTGGGCCTGCCATCTCGTGGCGCTGCAGGACTTGTCGCGCTGGCTGCTTGCCCGCGTCGGCATGCGGCCCCGACCGCTGCGCAGCAGCCTGCTGGGGCTCGTGCCGCTGATCGCGTTCTTGTACATGTTCGTCGCGCCGCCGGTCTATCGGGCGCTCGGGCACGCGTCGCCGATGCACCTGGCGACGAATTTCTACACCGAGGAATTCTGGGCGACTTTTCCGACCTGGACGCCGGCGATCCTGACGCTCGTCATCTGCGGAGGCGTCATCATCTACTTTCTCGGCGCGAAGGGGTTCTGCACGAATGCATGTCCGTACGGCGCGGTCTTCGGCGTGGCCGATCAGTTCGCGCCGCTTCGCGTGCGCGTCACGGATGATTGTCGTCAGAGCGGGCACTGCACGTCGGTTTGCACATCGAACGTGCGCGTTCATGAGGAGGTGCGCGAGTTCCGGATGGTGGTCGATCCGGGCTGCATGAAGTGCCTGGATTGCGTCAGCGTGTGCCCGAACGACGCGCTGTTTGTCGGCATCGGGCCGCCGGCGATCGGACTGTCCGTATCGCCCGGTAGCGTCCGACCTCCGAGTCGGACGGAGGGGAGCGAGACCAGTAGCGACCGACCGACGAGCCTGACGGAGGCGAGCGAGTCCAGTAGCGTACGGCCACCGAGTCGGACGCCGCCCAACGGCGCGCATTCGCGAATCGCGCGGCTTGCCCTGCGCGCGATGTTTCTCTTCGCGTCGTTCATGGTCTTCGGCGCGTACGACCGCGCATTCGATATGCGACCCGAGGACTGGATCGTCGCCGCCGTGCTGACCGGCGTCAGCGTGCTGGTCGTGCTGCTGTTCTCCGGCCGCACCCAGCCGCGCCGGGCGCACGGGCTGTGGGAAGAAGCGCTGATGGGCATCGTGTTTCTCGCGGCGATGCTGGCGTTCCGTGGAATCTACGGAATGGTTGCGTTTCTCTTCGCGCTCGGCATCGGAGCGATCCTCGCGTATCTGGTGCTGCAAGCCGTTCTCGCGATCGTGAGAGAGAATTTCACGTTTCACGGCTGGCGGATCCGGCGCGCTGGGCGTTTTCAGCCGGCGGCGGCCGGGTTGTTCCTGAGCGTGCTCGCCATCGCCGCGCTCGGTGCACACAGCGGCTGGATTCAGTATCACAGCGCCGCGCTGCGCCAAGTTCAGACGCAGCTCGATGCAACGCGGGCATCATCATTGTCGAACGGCACGGCAGGCGCGCCGGCGTCCGCGGCGCTGCGCGAGCTCGCGCAGCGCGGGTTGGCGCACGCGGCGTCGCTCGAACGATTCGGCCTGCTGGCCGATCCGCTCGCGACCCGCCATGCGCCGATGATGCATCTGCTGGCCGGCGACGCGCCGGAATTCGAGCAGCGCACGCTGAAGCTGATCACCGGTCACCCGAAGATCGACGCGTTGTGGACCGAACTGGGCGGGTTCTATGTGCAATCGCAACGCCTCGACGACGCGATCGCGCTGTATCAGCGGTGGACGCAGTCGCGTCCGGGCGTCGCGCATTCGTGGCTGAACCTGGGGCTCTGCTACACCATTGCCGGCCGATTCAATGAGGGTCGTGCCGCCTACGACGAGGCTCAGCGGCTGCATCCCCACGATGCGCTGCTGGAGCAAAACTACGGCATTCTCGAAGCCGAGGCCGGTGACATGCCGGCGGCGCTGCGGCATTTCGAGCGCGCCGTCGAGCTTGCCCCAAGCTTGCCGGCCGCGCGCCTGACGCTCGGCCGCGCGTTGGTCGAATCGGGCCGCGCCGCCGACGCCTTGCGGCATCTTCAGACGGCGATCGATCTCGCGCCGTCCGATCCGGACGGCTACCTGTACCTCGCACAGGCGCAGGCCGCGGGCGGCGACTTGCCCGCGGCGCGACGAACGCTCGAAAGCGGGCTTGCGAAGGCGCGCGAAACCAGCGGAATTTTCGGCACGCTCGTGGAAGTTTGTAACGGGCTCGGCGATGCGGCGGCGGCGGAACGGTATCGACGACAAGCGCTTCAGTCAGAGCCGCGACCGTAAGCGAGCGGTCGGGCTGGCGCGTCAAAGCATTCCCGATTCGTCCACGCGGCTTCGACGTCCGTGCCGACCGCTCCCTTACGGTCGCGGCTCTGACTCGAAATAGCGGTTACCAGGCCAAGACCGGTCGCCGTTCGTGAATATTCCGGCCGTGGGTCGGGAAACTCGCCCTTCGCCGGCAGATTCCATTTTCGAAACAACCGCTCGTTGTCCTGCGTGCGAATCGAGTCCGCGTCATCGCGTTTTCGCTCGTCGATCAGCTCTTCGTGAAAGACGCGCGCGTCGGGCACGCCGACGACCAGCAGCCCCGCTTCGCGATGCACCTTGAGCGACAAGTCGGGGTCCCACGCACAGAAGCGGTAACCCGGGTCCAGGTAGCCAACCCCCGCGAGCAGCGACGCCCGCAGCAAGCCGAAATTTGCGTACGGAAACCCGCGTACGTGCAGGATGCCGAAACGATGTTCGCCGTCGTCGACGCCGTGCAGCTCGTTCCACGGCTGCTGATGATTGTGATAGAACGCGGCCATTCCAACGTCGCGCGCAAGATCGCTTTGCAGGAAATGGATCGCCCGGTCCGCCGCGCCCGGCAGCGGGTAGGCGTCGTCATTCAGCCAAGTCACGAATTCACCGGCCGCCGCGCGAAAACCCACGTCGTAGGCCGACCGGCAGCCTTTCCGCGGGGATTCGACGCTGAAACGCACGTCCCGCTGAGCGGCGAGCCATTCTGGCGTGCCATCGTCGCTTCCGCCATCGACGACAACGACCTCGTGATCGACGTCTACGTTCCTGCGTATGTGCTCAATGCAGCGCTGCAAACGGACCAGCCGCCGATAGGTCGCGATGACGATGCTCAGGAGCGGGCGCGCCACATGCACTCTATCGGCACCAAAATGACGCGGGTTTGGAGGCCCGCGCGAACCGCGAGCGCCAGCGACCGGCCAAGCAATAGCGGGCATTGCTTCGCGCAAACGAGACCTGGCGCGACGCGCCGGCTGGTGGCGTCCCGCGCCTGCCATCGGTCAGCCGCAACCCATTGACGCGTCGCCGCGGCGCGCGCCGGCATGGCGGCATTCCGCGTTTAGCCGGTCGCTGGCGCTCGCGGTTCGGATTGCGGACGCGCGCGGGATGGTTCAACGCTCGCAGCGCGGGCTTTCGGCGTTCACGGGATCGCACCTATCATCCGCGCCATGCCTGATCCGGCGAAACCGACCAAGCCGCTGAGTCCAGACGACGTGCGCATGACCGTCGGCGAACACCTGGAGGAATTGCGGACGCGCCTGATCCGGGCGCTGACGGCGCTGGTGGTCGTCTGCTTGCTGTGCATCTGGCCGGCAAAATACCTGCTGGAGTTCATCGCCCGCCCGGTTGTGCTGGTCCTGCGGCGTCACAATCAGCCGGAGAGCCTGCTTCAAACCAGCCCGGTCGAAGCGATCCTGATCTACATCAAGGTCGTGTTGGTCACCGGCGTGGTGATCGCCTCGCCGTACATTCTGTATCAGATCTGGGCGTTCGTGGCGGCCGGTTTGTATCCCCACGAGCGCCGCTGGGTAACGAAGATTTTTCCATACAGCGTCGGGCTATTTCTGACGGGCGTGGCGTTCATGTACACGCTGGTGCTGCTGGTGAGCCTCAATTTTCTGGTGGGCTTCAGCACCTGGATTCCGCTGCCGTCGGCGCAGCCCAACGCGGTCGAACGCGTGCTGCTCGGCGCGCCGACGCCGCCCGCGCCGACAACGCAGGCGGTCGCGCCGGATTCGCCGCGCGTGCCCTTTATCGAGAGCGACCCGGGCACGCCCGCGTCCGGCATGATCTGGTTCAATACGCTCGAAGGAAAGCTCAAGCTCCGCGCGGCGGACCGCACGTATGCCTTTCGCATGACGCCCGACCGCGATCAGGGCATGTTCGAAACGCATTTCAAGATCAGCGACTACCTGTCGTTCGTCCTGATCATGACGATCGCATTCGGCGCGGCGTTCCAGATGCCGCTGGTGGTGCTGTTCCTGGTGCGCTCGGGGATCATCGAACTGCAAACGCTGCGCAGCTATCGGCGGCTGGTGATCCTGGCGATCGTGATCATCGCCGGGATTCTCGCGCCGCCCGATCTGCTCAGCCACATCATGCTCTCGATCCCGATGATCCTGCTGTTCGAGTTGGGATTGCTGCTGGCGGCGCGCAAGCCGGCGACGAGCGAGCCGTAAACCGGGAAGGCGGCACAGCATTCGTGACGAGCCGAGATTTCAATCCGTGCCGCGATCAGAACGCGCAGCCAGCAAGCGCGATTCCCGGTCGCGCTCGCTTGCGCGTCGCGTTCTGATGCTGGTGCATGGGCGCGAATCTTCGCGCGCCGAGTCAGTTAGCGGCCCATCGAAAAACGCTCCTGACCGAGCCCCGAGCGTAAGGGGGAGTCGGGCCGATGCCCGAAATTGCTTGGAATCTCGGTGCTTTCTAAAATCGGGCGGACCCTTCCCTGACAGGGAGGGGTCGGGCCGATGACCGAAATTGCCTGTTGGAATCTCGGTGTGTTCGAGGACCGAGCGGACGCCTCCCTGACGGTCGGGGCTCGGTCAGTCACGTATCTCGACAATCTCGACTCGAAACGGATCACTGGCGATCGGTGCGGCGCGGGGCGACAATCCGGCGGCCACGGGGAGCGAATGAACGAAAGGGAACAACGTGTCCAAACGACCTCGACTGGGCCTGGCGATGCTGGCGACGCTGTTGCTGCTGTGCGGTTGCGCGGCGAATCGGCTGACGCTCGAGAACTACAACCGCGTTCAGAAGGACATGTCTCCGGCCGAGGTTAAGGCGATCCTGGGCAAGCCCGACAAGGAAAAAGGCGGCGGGCTAAGCGTCGGCGACATCGACGCGACGGGCAGCGTGATGGTGTGGAAGCACGGCGACAAGGTCGCGACGATCACGTTCGCGCGCGGCAAGGTCGTGCTCAAGGCGCAGACGGGACTTGAATGAGGAAACGCAGAAAGCGGAGTGCAGAATGTAGAAAGAGAGCGTGCGGACTGTTTGCTTCATTCTGCATTCTGAGCTTTGCATTCTTCATTTTGAATTCTGCATTTCGAGCTTGTCTTCCCTGAACGCCACGGCCACGAAGAGCATCGCCACCAGCGCCACGCCGGCCTGCGTCCACCAGATTCGCGCGTAGTCCGGCCCGCCGCCGGAGACCGTGAACGTGCCCAACAGCTTGTCGTTGTAGAAGCCCGCCAGGATCGGCCCCAACCCGATCATGATGATGCCGAACACCGTCTGGGCTGAATGGCGAATGTCCGGCGGCGCGACTTTCTCCACGTACAGATACGCCGACGCGAAGAAGCAGCCGTAGCACAGCCCGTGCAACGTATTGGCGACGGCGACCCACTCGCGGGTCTCCGGCGTGCCAATCGCGAACACTGCGAAACGCGAGGCGTACGCCAGTGCGCCCAGCACCAACGTCCAGCGATAGCCCAGCCGGGTGAGCAGCAAGCCGAGAATCGCCAGGAAGAATATTTCGGAGAACTGCCCGATCGACATGACCGGTCCGACGTATTTCAGCGAAAAGCCGATCGACTCCAGGAACTGCGAGGTGCGGAAAAAGTAGACCTGGTGAATCATCGAGATCGGCAGCGCCGCGAGCGTCAGGACCAGGAAACCGGGGCGCGTGAGCAGCTTGAACGCCTGCATGAACGCGAGCGGGTTCTCGGCGTTGCGCTTGGGCGGCGTCGCCGGCAGACAAGTCAAGGCGTACAACCCGTACAAGACCGCGATGATGCCAGACGCGCGCAGGCAGTCGCCCAGCAGCGCCTTGGCGTTGGGGAGGTCCTGACCCTCGAAGAACGGCGGCAGCGCGATCGGGTGCAATTTCGTCTGCAACCAGAGCAGCGGAAACGCGTTCGACGCCACGATCCAGCCGATGGTGCCCCACACGCGGATTCGCGGGAACTGCTTCTCGGAATCAGACACATGCGCGAACGCCAGCGAGTTCGTCAGCGCCAGCGTCGGCATGTACATCACCGAATACAGGACCGAGACCAGCAGAAATGTCGCGTAGTCGTGGATGTAATACAGCGAGTAATTCAGCACCCCGCCGCAAATCAGCAGCATGCCCAGGTAGCGCTCGGCATTAATGAACCGATCGGCAATCTGCCCCGCCAGGAACGGCGAACTGACCGCGCCAATCGACCCGGCCAAGCCCAGGATCCAACCAATCTGGCCGCTGCTGAATCCCAGCCCGCCGGCCTTGATCGGAGCACCCAGGTAGTTCGCGATGTACGGCAGCCACACGCCCCAGGCGGCGTATTGCAGGAACATCATCAGCGAAAGCCGCGTTGAAACCAGCGGGCCGCGCTGCGACGCGCCGCTCAGGTCGTGAACGTCCAGATTTGCGCCGTTATCGCTGCGACGATTCATGCGTTCTCCTCGATCTTCGACCGATGCGGTGCGAACATGCTACTGTAGAATCGGGAATCGAGCAGGGTCGGGCGGGATTCCGGCTCGACAATGGCGGTCAAGCTGTTGTCGACGCCAATCGATTTCATGTCGCACCCAGAACTTGGCCGCGCAGGCGCTCATTTACCGAGAATTGGGTTACAATCCACCGTTTGCGCCGATGTCGGCGGACCGCCCACGCTGCCGGTCCACGGTCACCGGCCACCCGGAGCGCAAGGAACCCGCGACCGTGGGTAACCAAGTTGAAAATCGGCTTATCCGCGTTGTCGGCGCGCGGCAGCATAACCTGCGGGATGTCAGCATCGATATCCCGCGCGACCGGCTGGTCGTCATCACCGGCCTGAGCGGCTCGGGAAAGAGCAGCCTGGCGTTCGACACGATCTATGCCGAGGGCCAGCGCAAATACGTCGAATCGCTCAGCGTGCACGCGCGCCTGTTCCTCGAACAAGTCGAAAAACCCGACGTTGACCGCATCGACGGCCTGCCGCCGACGCTGGCGATCGAACAGCGCGCCACGGCCGCCAATCCGCGTTCGACCGTCGGCACGGTCACCGAGATTTACGACTTCCTTCGCGTGCTATTCGCGCGGCTGGGCGAGCCGCACTGCCCGCGCTGCGGCCAGCGCATCCACCGCCGTACGGTCGATCAAATCGTGCAGAGCGTCATGGCCTACCCGCCGCAATCGCGCGTGATGGTGCTGGCGCCGCTGACGCGCGGCGGCGATCCGCGCGAGGCCGTCCGCCGGGCGCAGCGCGAGGGGTTCGTGCGCGCCCGCGTCAATGGCGAGGTGCGCGAAGTGAAGGACCTTGTCGATCGCGCGCCGAATGGCGGCGCGGCGATCGACGTGGTCGTTGACCGGCTTGTCCCGCGGCCTGACCTGCGCAGCCGGCTTGCCGACGCGGTCGAACTTTCGCTGGCGCTCGGCGAAGGCACGCTGATCGTCAGCCGCGCAAACGGCGACGCGCCGTCCGGCAATGGGGCGGCGACCTGGACCGACGAAGTTTTCAGCCAATCGCACGTCTGCACCGCCTGCGGCGTGAGCGTCGCCGACGTATCGCCGCGCGCGTTCAGCTTCAATTCGCCCTACGGCGCGTGCCCGGACTGCGGCGGCCTGGGGACGGTCGATGTTTTCGACCTCGAACTGGTCGTGCCCAACGAGGATCTGTCGCTGCTTGGCGGCGCGATCGCGCCGTGGATGACCGACGCCGCGAATGCCAATGGAGGCGACCGAAAGCTGATCGAGCCGTACGCGTCATCGATCCGGGCGCTGTGCGCGGCGCTGGGCGTCAAGCCGCAGACGTCCTTCAAGAATCTCAGCGATGATGCTCGTCGCATCGTGCTGCACGGCCCCACGCCGGAGCAGGCCGCCGCGCTGAAGGTCGAGTTCGAAGGCGTGATCCCCGGCCTGGAGCGGCGGCTGAAGGAAGCGGAGAGCGAAGCGGCCCGCGCCCGCTTCGGCGCGTTTCAGACGCCGCAGGTTTGCGGCGCGTGCGGCGGCGCGCGGCTGCGTCCCGAGTCGCTTGCGGTTCGGATCGACGGGCGCAACATCTTCGAGCTGGTGCGTCAGCCGATCGAGCGCAGCCGCCCGCAGTTCGAGCAGATGCGCTTCGACGGCGAACACGCGGCGATTGCCGCGCCGGTGCTGCACGAAATCCGCCAGCGGCTGCGCTTCCTGGACGAAGTCGGCCTGGGCTACCTGACGCTCGACCGCGCCGCGGACACGCTTTCGGGCGGAGAGGCGCAGCGCATCCGCCTGGCCACGCAGCTGGGCAGCGGGCTGGTCGGCGTCTGCTACGTGCTCGACGAGCCGACGATCGGGCTTCATCAGCGCGACAACGAGCGGCTGCTGAAGTCGATTCGCCGCCTGGTCGCGTTGGGCAACTCGGTCATCGTCGTCGAGCATGACGAAGACGTAATCCGCGCCGCCGACTACCTGATCGACATGGGCCCGGGCGCGGGGCTGCACGGCGGACGGATCATCGCGCAGGGGCCGGCGGCGGAGGCGCTCGCGAACCCGCAATCCCTGACCGCGCGCTACCTGAACGACGAATTTGCGATCCCCGTGCCCGAGCAGCGCCGCGCACCCAAGCGCGATGCCTGGCTGCACGTGCTCAAAGTCGCCGAAAACAACCTGAAATCGATCGACGTAGACATTCCGCTGGGCGTCTTCTGTGCCGTCACGGGCGTCAGCGGAAGCGGCAAGAGCACGCTGGTGGCGCGCACGCTCTTGCCGGCGTTGCGCCGCCGGCTGGCGCGCACCGGCAGCGCCGCGCAGCCGCGCTACGGCCCGCGCGAGATGCGTCCGGGCGCGTTTGAACGACTGGTCGGCGCGAACCGCGTCGATCGCGTGATCGAGATCGACCAGACGCCCATCGGCCGCACGCCGCGCAGCAATCCGGCCACGTACACCGGCGTGTTCGACGAAATTCGTCGGCTGTACGCCAAGACGAAGGAAGCCCGCATCCGCGGCTACTCCTCCAGCCGCTTCTCGTTCAACGCCAAGGGCGGCCGCTGCGAGGCGTGCCAGGGGCAGGGTGTGCGGCGGATCGAGATGCACTTCCTACCGGATGTTTTCGTCGAGTGCGGCGAGTGCCGCGGGACGCGCTACAACCGCGAGACGCTGGAGGTGCGCTATCGCGGCAAGTCGATCGCGGACGTGCTGGAGATGCGGGTCGAGGAGGCGCTGCGGTTCTTTGACGCGTTTCCGCGCATCAAGCAGGGCGTGCAGACGCTCAGCGACGTGGGGCTGGGCTACGTCCGGCTGGGGCAGCCCTCCAACACGCTCTCCGGCGGCGAGGCGCAGCGCGTCAAGCTGGCGGCGGAGCTGTGCAAGCCGGCCACCGGCCACACGCTGTACGTGCTCGACGAGCCGACCAGCGGCCTGCACTTCGCCGACATTCACACGCTGCTGGCGGTGCTGAACCGACTGGTGGACTTGGGCCATACGGTGCTGGTGATCGAGCATAATCTCGACGTGATCAAAACCGCCGACTGGGTGATCGACCTGGGCCCCGAAGGCGGCGACGCGGGCGGGCGGATCGTGGCGGAAGGAACACCGGAGCAAGTCGCGGGCAGCGCGGGGAGCCATACGGGGCGGTATTTGAAGGCGAAGCTGCGGGAGCGGGAGAACGAAGCGGTATGAGAGAGGTGCCGCGCAACTGGGCGCCCTGCCGACGGCTTTTTGCGTCGGCAGGGCGCGAATGAGCAACTCGGCGAGACACAAGCCGGTTGCTACGGCGATTCAGCCGGTCCAGTGTGACAACAACACGCCCAGGTCGCTTTCGCTCACGCAGCCGTCGTGATCAAAATCGGCCGCGGCGACGTAGCCGGGGTTTCCGTTGCATTTTCCGAACGCCGACAGCAGCGTTCCCAGGTCGCTTTCGTTCACGAGTCCGTCGCCGTTGGTGTCGCCCGGCGTCGGGAGCGCCGATTGTCGGTAATCGAAACCGGAGCTCGACGAGTAGGCCGCATTCGTCACCGGATGGCCCTGTCCGTCCCGCAGGTTGCGGATGCCGCCCCA
Source organism: Phycisphaerae bacterium (assembly GCA_046350315.1). GTDB lineage: Bacteria > Planctomycetota > Phycisphaerae > UBA1845 > Fen-1342 > CAZHTF01. The sequence goes on along the minus strand of JAXMAP010000002.1, from coordinate 4,578,034 downwards.
GTAGCTGGAGTTGCCCAGGTCGATCACGCTATCCAACGTTCCGCCGACGGACGAAGTCTGATTGTCGATGTTGATGTCAACTTGAAGAAACGTGTCCATCAGGATCGGTTGACCATAAATGAACTGGAACGTTACGGTCTGCTGATAGGTATTCAGCGGATCGCCGGTGTAGTCCAGCGTCGTTCCGCCGAGGCCTTTGTACCATTCGCCCGCGTAGTATCCCGATTGCACCGGGCTGCCGAACGGGTCGGTCACGCCGTCGACCATCACGTTAATCACCGCGTGCCAGAAGGCGTCGAACTCGACGTCCGGCGATTGCAGGTACTCGGGGCTGAGGTTCACGAACCCCGACCCCGCCATGTAGAGCGTGGCGTCGAAAAAGCCGGGCGTACCGTCAAGCAGCGGGTCGTCGAACTGAAACACGTCCCAGTAGCGCGACGTGGCGAACCCGTACTCGAAGAAAAGCGGATTCGCCGGGTTCGTGCCGGCCAGGTCGACGCGCGCCTTGTTCACGCCAAAGCCGACGTTCGCCTGACACGCCGTACGGCCGTAGTCGGTGATGACGATCTCTTCGCTGATCGGCCCGACGGGCGCGGCGCCCTGTTCATAGTGTTCGATGTATTGAAACGGCCCAAGCGATACGTTTACGCCGTACTCGACGTGGTGCTGCGCGACGGCGCTCGACGAAACGGCCAGCGCAACGACACAACATGCCAGAAATTGCTTCGCGTTCATATGCGTCTCTCCAGTTGTGCGCCGGCGGGGGCTCGCGGTTCCCGCCGCGGCGCGAGAATCACAGACTTCCGATCATCCAGTCCAGCCAGCAAGCAACACTCCCAGGTCACTTTCATCCACGCAGCCGCTGTTGTCGAAATCCGCCGCGGCGAGATAGCCCGGTCCGCCGCTGCAGCGCCCGAAGCTCGCCAACAGCGCGCCCAGGACGACGTGGCCAGCTCGGGAGCGGTCGGGCCGATGGCCGAAACCGGGCGGACTCCTCCCTGACGGTCGGGGCTCGGCTGGGTGCGTTCTTCAACGGACTGTTAGGGTGCAGCGGCCTCGCGCGACTGCGGCGTTCAGCCGGCCCAAGCCGCCAACAACACGCCCAGATCGCTCTCATCGTTGCACCCGTTGTTGTCGAAGTCCGCGGCGGGGAGATAGCCGGGCGCGCCGCTGCAATTGCCAAAAGCGCCAAGCAGCGCGCCAAGGTCGGATTCGTCGACGCGCCCGTCGCCGTTGACGTCGCCCAGCACGATCGGCTTCAGCACAAAGGCGGTGTAGAAACCGAATCCGCCGCCGCTCCCGAAGCCCACGATCCATCCATTGTTGTTAATGGCCGTCGCGCTCATCAGGTTGAAGCCCGGCGCGGGCGTCGTAATCGACTGGAGCTCTCGCAAGCCGTGAGTCGCGTCGTAAACAAACGGAACCGCCGTGGCATCGGTTCGATAGATCGTCCCAATCACCGTGCCGTCATTGTTGATGCCGCTCGGGCGAACGTGCGGCTGGTAGCCTTGCGGCGGCATGGGCAGCAACGTGAGCCCCGTAGTCGTCGACCAGGTAAATCCGGTGGATTGAGCGCCGTTGTTGGACAGGCGCCAGCCCGTCACAACACCGAATTCGTTGATATCGGTGACGGTAGTTTGCGTGTTCGGCCCCGCAAAAAGCGAGCTGGCGAGCGTGTAGGAACCGTCGGCTAGGTCGAACACGAAGCCGTCGGTCATGAAATTGCCGCCCAGCCATCCGATCACCAGCCCGCTGTTCGTGATTTCTGATGCGCCCTTGGCGCCCGGAACGGGCAGCGTCCGCGCACCGCCGTTGGCATCCCACACGTAGGGGATTTGAAGCGTCCCCTGGCTGTTGGAGCAGTTGCAGGTTTGGACGTAACCAACGGCGACGCCGCTGTCGTTCACGTCGAGCAGCACGACCGGCGCGTACGTGCCCGGCAGAACCGGCACGTTCGTGAACTGACCGGAAGCGCCGTCGAACAGTCCGCTGACGCCGGCGATCCACGCGGAATTATTCAGGCCGCGCGGCCATGAGACTTGCGCCATCGACTTGTCGGTTTCTTCGCTCCAGGTGAAACCGGTGTACGTGATCGAGATGCTGCCGCCCGGAAGCGGAAACGCGGCCGTGGCGGTTCCGCAGGCGAGATTCTGGTCGTTGATGTCGTAGATGTAGCACTCGCCGAGAGAGTAGTTCGTGAGAAAATCATCGACGTGAACGAATTGGAAGCGGGTCTGTGCTTGAGCGGCGATGCCAAGCAGCGCACCAACGCTCACCATGCTCACGATTTGAGCGATTCGGCGTACCATACGCACCTCCTTCAACTTGCACCAAACATCAGCTTTTTGGACGCGCGGCCGGAGTCCCGGTTTGATCGCGTCCAGACCGTATTGCGATCAGTACCTCCATCGCGACGCCGCTCGCCGAAGCTCCTCACCGTCCCAGCGCACGAGCTGCACATGAACCCGCTCAGTCCGTTCGGACGCCGGCGCCGCAACGGATATCGAAATAGAGGTCGGCGTCGCGCGGATTGATACCAAGGTGAGCGCACGGCTGTGCGCCGCCGTGTGTTCTTGGCATCACAAGATCGCTAACAAATGGCGGCATGTGTTCTCTCGCCGATTCGTCGGCGCCGGTTGGGTCTTGGCGCGGCGAATCCACGATTCAGCCCGTCCAACCCGCCAACAACACGCCCAGGTCGCTCTCATTCACGCAACCGCTGTGATCGAAATCCGCCCCCGGTACGTAGCCCGGATCTCCGCTGCACGTGCCGAACGCGGCCAGCAGAATGCCCAGGTCGGATTCGTCAACGGCTCCATCGCCGTTGATATCGCCGGCCGCCGGGTAGATGACCGACAGCACTGCGATTCCGCGGCTGGGGCAGCTCATCCAGATCTCATAGCCGCCGGGAATTACGCGCGTCTCCACATCATAGATCTGCGCGTGCGGCAGACCGCCCCATTGTGGCGAGCCGCTCGGCACCGGTCCGGGGAAAACGCCGACATTCGTGCCGTCGTACCAGCAGAGACCGCCGCCCTCGAAGGACTGGTAGGTCTGCGTGTAGGTCATCCAGATGCGCCCGTCTGGCGTAACAACCCACGGCGTCACGAAGTGGCCGGGAAGCGGCCAGCCGCCTTCATACGTGATCATCGAATATGTGCCGGTAATCGCATCGAGCCGAATCAGCCCCCCGCCCGTGCCGCCGATTCCGAGGTGCACGCTGCATCCCAGCCAGGCCACGCCGCCATGATCCGCGGCCATGCCCCAGATTGTGTCGCTTTGCGTGGTGAGTTCAGGAAAGTCGGCGATGGTGCGCGAGAAACGGTACGCCCCGTCGGTTCGAACGACTTCGTAGCCGGCGTGCGCCCAGATTGTTCCCGGCCGATCCGGATCGATTCGAAGCTGCGCGCCCCACGCGGCGATGCTGACATTATTCCACGCAGCGCCGGTCCATTGCGACAAGTTGAAGTATTCGCCAAGCTGCCAGAGCCTGCCGGTCGAATCTTCCACGTATTGCACGACATCGCTGGAGCCGCCGGGAAAACTGTTCCAGCCGCCGCCCGCGAGCTGCGACGTGCCGTTGAACATGGGATTCACGACGATCGCGCCAGTCGACGGCCGCAGGTAGATCGCGCTTGAGTTGTCGGTGGGGAATGGCCAGGGAAAGCCAAGCCCGTACGTAAGCTGGTTGTACCCGATCCAGCGCGTGCCGTCGAAATGCACCATTCCGCCGGCGCCTGTTCCGGCGTTCGCACACGCCCAGATGTCGCCAGTGTTCTGATCGACCGTCAGGTCGTTATTGAAAAAATCGAACTGGCTCGTGTTGGTCACGCGGTAGCGCTGCCAGGCGCCGGTGACGGCGTCGCGCTTCGCAGCGCCGCCGACCCCGCAGGCCCACACGTTGCCGGCGCTGTCCATTGCAAGGTCGTAGGTCCAGAACGTGTTTCCCCAGTCACCGAGGCCGGTCCAGCTTGTACCGTCAAATCGCCAGACCTGTGTGCCGACAATCGCCAGCACCTGCCCCGTGCGCGTGACTCGCAGCACGCTCGCCGATCCTGCGGGTGGAGTCGGCACGCCGATCCATGTGCCGTTTGGGCGTCGGCAGTCCAGCACGGTGTTGAAGTTGTCAGGCAGCACCCGGTAGACCCATAGATTGCCGGCGGAATCGACGCACTTGTTGCCTGGCAAATTACGCGGGTTTCCGGAAGTGTTGGGGAACGTCGTCCAGGTTTGCGACGTGCTGTCGTAGCGTAGCGTGGCGCCGATGGTTCCAGGCGAGTCGCCGGCCCAAAGGTAGTATCCGCCGCCTGGTTTGGGCTGAATGGCGAGCGTCTCGGGCCGACTCGATCCCACGTAGGTCCAGGTGCTCGTGCCGGGACTAAGGCGCATGAGTCCGCCGCCGCCCGAGGACGTTCCATAGCCGCTTGCCCAGATCGTTCCGTCCGGTGCGATTTCGATGTTGGTCACCCATCCGCCGGGCCACGGCGAATTGTCGGCGCCCCAGCGCTGCAGCGACGTAGGCCCGATGCTGGGATTGAATTTCAGGATGCCGCACCCGGTCCCCATCCACAGGTTACCTTGGGCGTCGGGCGTGATGTCGCGCACGCGCGTGGTGCCCGTGTTGTCGGGATGACCGATCACCGGATAGTCGACGTTGGAGACGTTGATCCAGCGATTCTCCGCCTGAACGAATTTGGCGAGTCCGCCCTCCTCAAAGGTCGGAACGTACCCTCCGATCCATGGATCGCCGTCCGGACCGATCCACAGGGCATCGCAGTAGTCGCCCTGAATACCGGTGTTGGTGGGGCGATAATAGCGCCACGTGTATTTCGGCTGCGCTGCGACGGCGGTGGCCGTTGCGACGAGCGCGACAAACCCGCAAGCAGCGATCCACGCAGATTTCATGTTCAATCCCTCGGTATGTGATTTGTGACACGCTCGTGCCGCCCGACGATCGGAATTTGATGCACAAACGACTTCGAAACACGACGCGCGGGCCATTTACACTGGGTGCACCGACCCTCACCAACAGCTGCTCGCAGCAATTCGCATGCCACCGGTCGAGCGATGGCCGGAAACGCACGCGGCCGGCCCGCACATCGGCGAAACAGCGATTCAGCGGGCGCGAACAGCGCGGTCATGCAAGACTCCAGCCCGTCGCCGCGGACTCCGGCTCTAGTCGCGTGACGATCGTCACCGGCGGTGTGCAAACCGCGCCATATCGCGCTTCAACCGGTCCAATTTGATAGCAACACGCCCAGGTCGCTCTCGTTCACGCAGCCGCTATGGTCGAAATCGGCGGCTGCGTTGTAACCCGGCGCGCCGTTGCACCGTCCAAATGCCGACAACAGCGCGCCCAGGTCGCTTTCGTTCACGCGCCCGTCGCCATCGATATCGCCCGGCGGATTGGCCGCCGGAGCGACGGTCACACAGGCGGAGAACTCGCTGGTGTTTCGAGTGCTGTTTTGTGCTGCGGTGGCGGTAATCACCGATCCGGCCGGGACGCCTGCTGAAAGGGTAGTCGAGAAGCTCGCATTGCCAGCGCCATCGGTGGTTATGACTACGCTGCCCACATAGGTCTTGCCTTCTCCAAAGCCGGCAGGATCGCAGGTCGGGCTGGCGAAGAACTCAAGCGTAAACGCCTGGTTGGCCAAACTATTGAAGGCGCCCTGAACGGAAGTGATGACGCCGTTACTGGCGGCCGCGGCAAGCACAGGAAAGTTTTGCAGCCCATTGCCGCCGGCATCTGCGTCGAGCGAGTCGTTGGGCGTAACACCTGCCAGAAAATCAGCCGTGATCAGGTCAATACCCAGGCCGCCATTGTCGTGGATCGAATTGCCCGAGATTCGCACGCCTGTGTACGTGTTGGCCACGCTGATTCCCGCTCCCAGTTGCCCGGCAATCTCGTTGCCTTCTCCCGCGGTCGATCCGCCGATCCTGACGTTCTGTATGCCGTTGGGGTAGAAGTAATGCTCGGACATGATCCCGGTGACGCTGCCCAGCGTCGGCTGATCATTCGCGTCCAGCCCGATCTTGTTGCCCACGACCGTGACGCCGCTTCCGGCGCCGTAGAGCTCGATGCCGACGCCCGTACTGTACGAGGGTCCGTGCGGCGGCACGGCCGTCGCCAGGATTCCCGCGATGCGGTTGTTGCGAATGACCGTGTCGTAGTTTTCGGTATCGAAGTAGATCCCACTGGTCGTGTAGGGGTGCCCTTGCGTGAGTCCGTCCGGTTTGGTTCCAATCCAGTTGTTCTCGATGATCGTACCGATCGAATCGAAGAGTTGAATCGCAAAGCCGCTGGGGATGCCCTGGCTGTTCAGCGTTCCCAGTCCGATGATGTGGTTTCGCTCGGCCAGCGCCGGTCCGCCGATGCGGTTATTCGTGGCGGGCCGGCCGCCTGCAATCCAACCAAGGACGCGAACGCGATCGAACGTGCTGCCGATGACGACGTTGTCGTTCGATTGGTCGATCTGGACATAGCCGCCACCCGCGTTGCCCTTCACTATCGTTCCAGCGCCGCCCGAACCTCCATAGATGTTGACGCCCATCAGGCTGTTGTTCTCGACAACGCCGCTGGATCCCTCGAAATAAACTGATGTTCTATCCAAGCCGGTGACCCGGCAGTTGTCGGCGGGAAAGTAGAGCCCCCCGCCTCTCAAGATCACGACCTCCCACCCATCCGGGTTCGTGTCGCCGGTGAAGGCGGTCTGCGTCGTGCCGTCGATCGTCACCGTGTCGTACGCGTTCGCGTAGAACATCATGCCGGTGATCACCGCGCGGCCGGGGTAGTACCACGGCAGGTAGGTCCATTCGCTGGTGGGGATCGCGAACCCGACCGTTTGCCGGCCGGGCGTATTGTTGGAGGCGATCATCGCTTCGGAAAACGAAATGTGACCGTCCGGCCCGGGAAGGTCGGCAACGGTCGCCGTGTTCGGATCGATGTCGATAACGTCGGCATCCGAGATATCGACGGTGATCGTTTGAGCCAAGGCAAGAGGACCGATAGTCCCGACAATGGCCGCGATGGCAGTGGAGATCACCACCGCACGTCGGTCGAGAATTGACTTGCTACGCACGGATCGCTCCGGGTTGGGAATCTTGGTCCAGGTCGAGCCGTCCCAATGCGCGGTCAGCGCTTCGGTCGGTTGGGACGGATTCACATAGCGGCCAACCGCCCACACGTCGTTCAATGGTTTCATCATTACGATTCCCTTGTGAAACGATTTAGCAGGCTGTCATGCTGGTGCGCGCTTCGGTCTCACGACCGGGGTGCGAACTTCGGCATTGCGCGCAACGCCGAAGCTCGCCTCGATCGATAACGCCCGCGGCGGTGTATTTGGCCGCCGTCGGCGAACTCATAATGGGTAGCGCGAAGAAACTGGAAAAAGGGCCAACCGCGATAAGGGAATCCAGGTTACGATGAATCCCGGCGAGGTCACGCAAGTTCTCATCGAGCTTCGCCGCGGCGATTCGCATGCCGCGGACCTGTTGCTGACGCTCGTTTATGACCGATTACGTGCCCTGGCGCAGCGATATCTTTCCAGGGAGCGACCCGGCCACACGCTTCAGCCCACCGCGCTCGTGCACGAGGCCTACATCCGCATGGTCGGCGAGGCGGATTGGGCCGACCGCGCGCATTTTTTTGCCGTCGCGGCTCAGGCAATGCGCCGGATCCTTGTCGACCACGCTCGCGTTCGATCCGCCGCCAAGCGCGGTGGCCTGGAACAGCGTCAGCCGCTCGAACTGGCCGAAACGCTGGGGTCGCGGCCGGATGAATACGTTGTCGCGCTGGATCAGGCCCTAACGGAACTGGCCGAAGTCGATCCGGAGCTAGCCCGGTTGGTCGAGTTGCGATTCTTTGGCGGCCTGAGCGTCGAGGAGACCGCGAACGTGCTGAAAGTTTCGCCGCGTACCGTGAAGCGACACTGGACCGTCGCCAGAGGCTGGCTGCACCGGGCCATCAGCGAGGTCCGCTAACAGTTGGTGCAGAATCGCTCCTATCCGAGCCCCGACCGTCGGGGAGGGGTCTGGATGATGGTCGAAATCGCTTGGGATCCCGTAACTCCGGCGCACCTGGCTGACCCCTCCCTGCGGGGCTCGGATGGGGTCGTTTCTCAGCGGACCACTAACGTGACGTCGAATCGCTGGCAAACGGTCAAAGAACTCGCGGCCGTCGCCAGCGAGTTGGAGGGGGAAGCGCGACATGCATACCTCGCGCACGAATGCGGAGAAGATGCGGGCCTGCGGGCCGAGGTTCACTCGCTGCTGGCGGCGGCCGAGTCCGCCCCGACGCTCGTCGATCGCCCCGCGATCGATTCGCTGAAGCCCGAACTGGGCGCCGATGCGGAACGCGGACTGATCGGCAGGCAACTCGGCGCGTACCAAATCGTGCGGCCGATCGCCTTCGGAGGAATGGGCAGCGTCTATCTGGCCCGACGGGCGGACGACGCGTATCGAAACGAAGTCGCGATCAAGCTCATCCGCGGCAGCCTGCTGGACGGCGAGAGCTATCACCGATTCTGTCAGGAACGCCAGACACTGGCCGATCTCAACCACCCCAACATCGCCCGCCTGCTCGACGGCGGGCGCAGCGACGACGGATTGCCATACCTGGTGATGGAATACGTCGCCGGGCAGCCGATCGATGCGTATTGCAACGAGCGGCAGCTCGATTTGCCCGCGCGCCTGCGGCTGTTTCGGGACGTGTGCGCCGCGGTGCAGTATGCGCACCAGAACCTCGTCGTGCATCGCGATCTCAAGCCCAGCAACATCCTCGTGAACGCGGACGGCGTGGTGAAGCTGCTTGACTTCGGCATCGCCAAGGTGCTCAACGCCGGAGAACTGCACACCGCCCGCGCCGTGACGACGATGCAGGGGTGCCTGACGCCGGATTACGCAAGCCCGGAGCAGATTCGCGGCCAGGCGATCACCACGTCCAGCGACGTGTATTCGCTGGGCGTGCTCTTGTACGAGTTGTTGACGGGACGGCTGCCGTTTGAATCCGAGCGCAAGTCGCTTCACGATTTGGCGCGAACGATCTGCGAAATCGAGCCCGAGCGCCCCAGCACCGTCGCACGCCGCACGCCGCCGCGAACCCGCGCCGATGCCGGCGTGGCCGCGGCCGACCCGGAATCGGCGGCGGCGACGCGCGACGGGCGTCCCGAGAAGCTCTGGCGGCGGCTGGCGGGAGACCTGGACGCGATCCTCCTGATGGCGCTGCGCAAAGAGCCGCAGCGGCGGTATGCGTCCGTGGAGCAGCTCTCCGACGACGTCCGCCGACACCTGGAGGGTCTGCCGGTCCGCGCGCGTCAGGGCACGTGGCGATACCACAGCGTCAAATTCGCGCGGCGAAACTGGCCCGCGGTGACGGCTGCGGCGGTGATGACGGCGTCGCTGATCGGCGGGATCGTCGTCAGCGTTCGCTCGGCGGCTGTCGCAAGCCGCGAGCGCGATGCCGCGCAGCAAGCGCGGCAGCTCGCGCGGCAAGAGGCCGAGAACGCGCGCGTCGAGGCCAAAAAGGCCGCGCGCATCACAGTATTCCTCCAGGACATGATCTCCGCCGCCAACCCTGCCGAGGAGGGGCCCGATGTGCCGGTCGGACGGCTGCTCGATGAGGCCGCCGCCCGCGTCGCAAGCGAATTTGCGGACGATGCCGAAGTCGAATCCGCGGTTCGCACGGCGATCGGCGAAACGTACAAAGGCCTGGGCCGCTATGACGACGCCGAGCGGCACCTGCGCGGTGCGCTGGAACTCCAGTATCGCATTCATGGCGACGAGCACGCGGACGTGGCCAAGTCGCTGAACACGCTCGGCGTATTGTTGCACGCAAAAGGCCGATACGCCGACGCACAGGACTGCCTGGAGCGCGCCCTGGCGATCCATCGCAAGCTCGAGGGAGGCGATCAATCGGAGGTGGCGCAGGTTCTGAACAACCTGGCGGTTGTTCTTCGTGTGCAAGGGCAGGAAACGCAAGCCGAGCCGATGTTGCGAGACGCGCTGCAGATCCGGCGGCGTCTGTTAGGCGACGAACACCTTGAGACGGTGCAGAGCCTGAACAATCTGGCCAATCTGCTGCAATCGCGAGGGGATTTCGCCGCCGCCGAACCGCTTTGCCGCGAGGTGCTGGTGGTGCGTCGGAAGCTGCTCGGCGCCGAACATCCGGACGTGACCCAAGCGATCAACAATCTGGCGGTGGTCCTGGCGATGCAGGGGCTGTTCGCGGAGGCCGAGCCGCTGCTGCGCGACTCGCTCGCACTCTACCGCAAGCGGCTGGGGTCCGATCACCCCGAGACCGCCGGATGCCTGTTCAACCTGGCCAGCTTGTTGCGGCGTGCCGATGATCCCGGCGGCGCGGAGCCGCTGCTTCGCGAATGCCTGGAGATTCGCACGCGTCGCCTGCCGGCCGGAGACCTTCGAACGGCCTTCGCGCGCCAGGAGCTTGCCATCTGCCTCGTCGCACTGGGGCGTTTCGCGGAAGCGGCGTCGGAGATGGTTGAAGTACACGCAGCGCTTGAGGCGACCCTGGGCACAGAGCACGCCCGAACCGTCGGCGCGCTCCGGTCACTCGTGAGCCTGTTGGAGACATTGCAGCGGCCGGACGAGGCGGCGTGCTATCGCGAGCGCTTGCCGCTGACGACGGCAGCCAGCGTACCCGCGACGCCGTAAAGCCGGGCGCGGGCCGCGAATGGACCGCTGTCCCCCGCGTTCGCCCAATTTCGAGCATGTTCTTGCAGTGCGCTATGACCCCGAGTGGATCGACCGGACGCACGTCCAGAGACCCCAGCGTTCGACGGAACCAGCGGAACACGTACTTGATCGTACGCTTCGGCCTGAACTGCGCGGTGCGTCCGCCCCGCCGGCGCGATCGCCCACGCTTGCGACTTCGCACGCGGCGCGGGCCGGCTCTACACTCCGCGAACGGAGCAATCTATGGCGCTGATGGTCGGAGTCTCCGGCGTGCGCGGTCTGGTCGGACAGACGCTTACGCCGACGGTGGCGATGGAATTTGCGCAGGCATACGCGACGCTCCTGGGAGGCGGGCGCGTCGTGCTCGGACGGGATACGCGTCCCAGCGGCGAAATGTACGAATCGGCCGTCGCCGCCGGCTTGCTTGCGGGCGGTTGCCGCGTCACGCGGCTGGGCGTCGCCATGACTCCGACGGTCGGTCGGGCGATCCGAGACGGCAAGTTTGACGGCGGCGCAATCATCACCGCCAGTCACAATCCGGCTCAATGGAACGGCATCAAGTTTCTCGACGATCGCGGCCTGGCGCCCGATCCGCAGCGGGCCGCGAAAATCGCCGCCATTCGGAACGAGGATTCGGCCCAACTTGTGAACGCAGGATTCGAGCCGGTCGCGTTCGACGATCAGGCCGGCGAGCGGCACGTCGCCGCCGTCGCGGCCGCGATCGAAGTGGACACGCTACCGCTGCGCGGCATGCGCGTGGTGCTCGACAGCATCAACGGGGCCGGGTGCCTCGACACGCCCGCGTTTCTTACGTCGCTCGGTTGCGAGGTTATTCACTTGAACGGCGAGCCGACCGGCGATTTCGCGCACTCGCCCGAGCCGATCGCCGAGAATCTGACGCAGCTTTCCGACGCGGTGCGCCAAGCGCGGGCGGCGGTCGGTTTCGCCCAGGACCCGGACGCGGACCGGCTGGCGATCGTGGATGAGAACGGGCGCTACATCGGCGAGGAATACACGCTGGCGCTGGCGACGCAGTTCGTGCTGTCGCGCCAACCCGGAGCGGTCGCCGCGAATCTCAGCACCTCGCGCCTCATCGACCACATCGCCGAACGCCACGCCTGCCGCGTCATCCGCACGCCGGTGGGCGAGGCCAACGTCGCGCGCGGCATGATCGACGGCGATTGCGTGATCGGCGGTGAGGGCAACGGCGGCGTGATCGACCCGCGGATTTCGTGGGTGCGCGACAGCGTCGCTTCGATCAGCCTCGTGCTTCAGCTTATCGCGGCGACGGGCAAGTCGGTCGGCCAACTGGTCGCGGCGCTGCCGCCGATGGCGATGATCAAGCAGAAGATGGAATGCCCGCGCGAGCGGATCGACGCGGCCGTGGCGGCGGTCAGCGCGGCGTTTCGTAACGAGCGGCCGAACAACTCGGACGGCGTGCGAATCGACTTTGCCGAAGGCTGGGTCCACCTGCGGGCGTCGAACACCGAGCCGATCGTGCGCGTCATCGCCGAAGCGGGCACGCCGGCGGCGGCGGAAGCGCTCATCGGTCGGGTGCGAAGCGCGGCAGGCCTGTAAACAGCTAGGATGAAGCTAATGCCGAATGCCGGTCCGACGATGATGCGCCGTTGACGAATCGGCCTTTGTCCTTAGTCCTTCAGCCTTGTTCTTGGAGTTCTCATGCCTGACCCATCCACCACCGTTTCCGAGCTCCGCGAGCTCGTCGCCGCCTTTGTCGCCGAGCGGCAGTGGCAGGTCTTTCATAACGCCAAGAACCTCTCGATGGCCATCGCGATCGAGGCAGCGGAGCTGATGGAGCATTTCCAATGGGCCCGCCCGGACGAGCTGGAGGCCATCTGCTCGCAGCCGCCCACACGCGACGAAATCCGCGACGAGATCGCGGACATTTTGTGCTTCTCGCTGGCGCTGGCAAACGTGATGAACCTCGACCTGTCCGACGCGATTCGTCAGAAGATGACCAAGAACATCGCTAAGTACCCGGCGGAGGCGTTTCGGGGGCGGTATTTCAAGCCGAAGGGCGGATAGAAGTTCGTCACGGTTGATTTGCGGATTCGCGGCGTCCGAGCCGGCGTGTCCTCACGCCGGTAAGCCCGATCGCGATCTCAGGGCGACCGGGCTGAGGACAGTCCGCTCGGATTAGTCCCGTAGCGTCGGCCGTCTGCGGCCGACGGGGAAACCTCCATCACCGAAAGCGACCGTGTGCGTTTGGGGGGCCGCCGATCAGAACGCGCAGCGCCAGCAAGCGCGATTCCCAGCCGCGCTCGCTCGCGCGTCGCGTTCTGATCGTAGTTTTCCGCGCCAAGTCATTCACCTACGTGTACGCCACGATCCGCCGCAGCTCCCTTTCGTTGCGCTCCAGCCACTCCAGCAGCGCGAACTGCACGCGGCAGCGATCGAGATTCTGCCCGGCTCGCTCGGTGCGGTAGTACGCATCGCCGTCCAGGAAATCGGTGAGGAAGCGGATACCCTGCTCGAACGTAATGACCTTCGCCGCATCGACAAGCGTCTCGCGTTCACTGGTCGTGAGAAAACCGCGCGTCGCGCCGAGGTAGCCGCGGGAAATGCCCTCGAACACTTCCACGCGCAGCTCGACTGTCGTCGCATCCGGCTCGTCCTCGGCGGCCGTGGCGGCCGTCGAGCGCACCATGTCGCCGAAATCGTGGCCGGCCAAGCCGGGCATAACCGTGTCGAGATCGATCACGCACAGCGCCTCGCCCGACCGCTCGTCAAACAGAACGTTTGAGAGCTTCGCGTCGTTGTGGACGATTCGCGAGGGCAGCACGCCCGCCGCGCGGCGCGACTCCAGTTCCGCCGCCAGCGTCCAGCGCCGCAGCGCGAACTCGATTTCCTCCCCGACGCTCGCGGCCCGGCCGGCCAGATCGGCGGCCGCCGCCCGCTCGAGCGCCGCCAGCCGCCGCGGCGTGGCGTGAAAGCCGGGGATGGTCTCATGCAGCGGTGGGCCGGCGTAGCCAGCCAGCGCGGCTTGAAACTCGCCGAACGCGTGCGCGGCGTTGGTCGCGAGCGAAACGGCGTCGTGCGACGGCGACTCTGTCACCAAGTTCGGCGGGCGTGCGAATCGAACCGCCGGCAGCGATTCGTACGTGCGGGTTTGCGCGACGAAGTAGTACATGCGCCAGAAGCCCCCAAGGGCATCGCGAATCAGAACTCGTCCATCGTGCGCCTGCACCAGTCGCAGAACACGGCGCTCCCGATCCAGCGACTCGTGCGCCGCGCGCCCGAGATGCTCCGTAACCGCCCGCACGTTGTCCATTAGCCGAGCGGGATCGGGAAATACGGCGACGTTAATCTGCTGCAACAGGTAGGCCGGGCGGTCGTCGAATCGCCGGTAAACGCGGAAGCTGCGATTGATCAATCCGCCGACGTGCGGCTCGACGCGCACCGTTTCCACGTCAAATTCGGCGGCGATGGCAAGCGCCGGCTCGGTCACCGGCGTACCTACTCCAGCGCCAGGAACGGCGACGCGGCGGGGTTGATTTCGGAGTAAGGCAGAATGTCGGCGGTGAGATCCTCCACGTCCGCCGGAAGATAGGTTGCCTGGCGGCTATAGACCATGCGTTCCCAGCATTCGCCGGCGCCCTGGCCCCATCGCCGCAGCGGCCCGCGAATATCGAGCGACACACTGCGCTTCACCAGGCAGGGTTCGACGCCGTCGTCATCCAGGTGCGTGTGCAACTCGGGGTTATCCGCACATTCGCGCATCATTCGCGTCAGGTTTCCGGCCAGCAGCTGGTAGCCGGCGGCGTTGCCGTAAATCACCAGCTCCATTTCGGGCTTGACGGTCGCGAACACCACTCGCTCGATGACTTTGAGCCGCGCCGGCACGCGCGGCGCCCGTGCCGCGGGCAAGATCACGACGCGCATGCTGTGCGAATGCGGATCGACGCCCGTCAGGTGCTGATTTCGCCTAGTGCGGCGGGCGCTATGAAGCGCGTCGCAGAAGTACTGGTAGCCGTCGAGATCTCCGAGGATCCAGACGTCGGTCTTGCTCTCGAAATAGTCCGGACATTCGTACGCCATCTGCCCGCGAATGAAATAAATGTGGCGCAAACGAGGCTGATCGCGGAGCTTGATGATCCGCGGCGCGGCGGACGAACGTGTTTGGCTCGAAGACGACATGCAATCACTGCTGCGAAGCGATCTGATTCGTAGACCCACTCCATGTTAGCGGTTCCAATATGTGTTTTTCAACGGTGCGTGGCTCCAGCACCAGTGGCGTTTCGAGAGAAGTCGTCGCCGGCACACCGGCGTGCGTGTCTACGCGTAGCGACCGCCGCGTCCGCCGCTGCCCCCATATCCGCCTCCGCCGCGTGATTCGCGCGGCTTGGCTTCGTTGACGGTCAACGGCCGGCCGTTGTGCGGGTTGCCGTTCAGCGCCGTGATCGCGGCGGCGGCCTGGTGGCTGGTTTCCATTTCGACGAAGCCGAAGCCCTTGCTTTGCCCGGTGGCGCGGTCGCTGACCACTTCGGCGCTTTTGATGCCGCCGAATTGCGAGAACAACTGGCGCAGCTCATCGCTGCTGGTGCTGTAAGGAAGGTTGCCGACGTACAGGCGGGCGCCCATGTCTCGCTCCCCCAAACAAGAAACGACGAATGCACGGCATCGGCCCGGCGTGCCCGTTGTGCGTGGGATGGGGCAAGACACGCCCGTTCACGAACCCCGTGGACTTGCTCCGAAAGCTGAGCATTCCCGAACTTGCAAAAACTTTACCATCCCAGCGCAACGAAGTAAACCGGGCCTTCGGACCGGGCAGTGTCTGGGTCTCGATCGCAACAAGTATCAAGCATCGAAAACGCTCGACACCGAGGCCCGACCGTAAGGGAGCGGCTTTCTGCTCGTCGGAAGAGACCCTCCCTTACGGTCGCGGCTCCGCCAGGCGGTTTCGTGGCGAAACTGAGACACGACGCCGGGACGCACATCGCCGACTGGCGCGACGGCTATACTCCGCCGAATGCCTCGTTCGGTGCAGCGCGGCGCGGCCGCCGCCCCCCAGCGCATCCTGTTGATCAAACCGAGCTCGCTCGGCGACGTTGTCCACGGCCTGCCTGTACTGGCGGCGCTGCGCGCGGCGCACCCGCGGGCACACATCGCCTGGCTGATTGGACGTGCGTTTGCGCCGCTGCTCCGCGGCCATCCGCTGATCGACGAACTGATCGAGTTTGACCGCCGCAAGTTTGGCCGGATGCTCCGCAATCCGCTGTTCGCGCTCGAATTCGTCCGGTTCGCACGGGCGCTTCGGCGACGGCGATTTGACCTGGTGATCGATCTGCAGGGGCTGTTTCGCAGTGGCTTGCTGGCGTGGCTGAGCGGCGCGCCGCGGCGTGTCGGGTTCGCAGCCGCGCGCGAATTTGCTTGGGCCTTTTACTCCGAACGCGTTGAATGCCCGGCCGATGCGCGGCACGCGGTCGACCGAAACGTGCACCTGGCGCGAACATTGGGACTGGCGATTGACAGGCCGAAATTCCCGCTCGCGTTGACGGATGGCGAGCGACAATGCACGGCCGCGCTGGCCGATACTGGCCCATTCGTGGCCGTCTTGCCCGGCGCACGCTGGACCACCAAGCGTTGGCCGGCGAGTTCGTTCGCCGCGCTCATCGATCGCATTCACGCCGAAGACGGACGGCGATGCGTGATGATCGGCGGTCCGGACGATCGCGAACTTGCCGACGAGATTACGCGCGGCTGCGCCAACCCGCCGCTGAATCTTGTCGGTGCGACCACGCTGCGTCAGGCGGCCGTGCTGATTGAACGAAGCCTCGGCGTCATCTGCGTCGACTCAGGTCCAATGCACATTGCGGCGGCGCTGAACAAGCCGATCGTGGCGCTCTTCGGCCCGACCGACCCGGCTCGAACCGGTCCGTACTCTTCCAGCGCCGAGGTGGTCACGCATCCGGTCGACTGCGCGCCGTGTCTGTCTCGAAGTTGCCGCTTTGCACATCAGAATTGTCTGCGCGAGCTGAGCGTGGAGGCGGTTTATCGGATCGTCAAGGCTCGCATTCCGAGTGCACTGCAGGCCCGCTAACGCACGTCCCGGCGCACGCCGTCCGCGTTTTTTCGCTCCGCGGGGCACTCGTTTTCGACAATCAGGTGGGTTCGAGCACCCGCGGCGTAACGCGGATTGTGCGCGGTTCAAGCCTGCCCCGACGCGAGCCGACGGATATCGGGGCGGGGCTGTGCCCGCTTCGCGGACGCTCGAAACACCCGGAGTTTCAACATGCATGCAGCGCGACCGGTTTCGCGATGGTTTTTGATCGCGGCGATGACGTTCGGAATGGTCGGCTGCTCCAGCTACCCATTCATCAGCACCGAGACGATCGTCGGCGGCGATACCGCCACCGGCGGGACGACGCCGACCTCGACTTCGGCGGCAAGCTTCACCGAAGTTCCAATCCAGGCTCGCACGTTTGTCGACGGCACGTCGGTCACGACGACCACGACGCGCGCCGGCGACGCCGCGCGCACGCCGATCGGCATCGACTTCAACCTCGACGGGAAAATGGACCCGGTGATCGGCTACGGCGGCGACGAGGGCGTGGTTCAGATCCTGCTCAGCCGCGGCGCGCCGGGCACGTTTGATTTCGACAGCCTGACGCTCGACAGCAAGCGCGACATGCAGAACCTGGCCGACGTGACCGTCGGCGACGTAGACGGCGACGGATTGCTCGACATCGTCACCGGGGCGAAATATAGCGTCTGGTACTTCCATCACCCCTCGAACGGTGTTACGACCGACTTGCGTCTGTGGGGAAATCAGAATCCCACTGATCCGCTCCGCGAGCGCGTCGACGCCAGCTTCAGCCAGCTCACCGACAGCGAATTGCAGGCCATCATCACCAACGCGCTGGGCCCCGGCGTCAATCTGGATGACTACGACGTGACGATCGAGCAGGTCTACACGAACGTGGAGATCGCGGACTTTGACAACGACGGCGCCAACGACATCGCCGCCTCGCGCAAGTTCAAGATCACGCTCGATCCCAAACCCAACACCAACGTCGAGCCGATCGAGATCAACGACGGCGACATCTTCGTATTCAAGAACCCAGGCGCCGCAATCGACGGCAACGGCTGGACCGCCATCAGCATCGGCGGGCACGAACGCCAGCAGCGCCTCGACCGTGACGGCGCGACCGGCCTGCTGCTTTACGACATGAACGGCGACGGCTGGCTCGATATCGTGTCGAGCGCCCGCGACGACAACAACGTGCAGGTAGCCTGGTTCGCCAATCCCGGCGTGCTCGACGCGAACACGCCTTGGACGCAATGCCGCATCGGCAGCATTCGCGATGCGTTCGCGATCGACATTGGCGACATCAACGGTGACGGACTTCTGGACGTGGTCGGCACCGGCGGCGCCCAGAAGCAGATGATGCTCTTCCTGCAGCCCAGCGCAGCGGACGGCGGACCGTGTCGCGGATACGATTGGAGCAGCTACGTCATCGCGACCTTTGACGAATTCGAACCGCGCAGCGTCAAGATCTTCGACATCGACAACGACGGTTTGGCGGAGCTGATCGTCGGCGGGACCGATGGCGCGCTGCGCTATTTCGATCGCCCGATCGACGTCACCAAGGCCTGGACGTCAAAGACCATCACGACGTTCGACCCGCCGGGCGAGGTGGGGCTGCTGGGTTACGGCGATTTCGACGCCGACGGCGATTTCGACCTGATCAGCGTGATCAACTCCGATGACAACAATGAAGATCGCGTGATCTGGATTCGCAACGACGTGGGCGTGCCGGCGATCCTGCAATAGCCGAGGCGCGGGTCTGCCTGCAGAATCGCACTGACGTGCAACCGGCTCGGCAATCGCCGAGCTGGTTGTGCTTTCGGAGCAGGAGTCGGCACCCGACGCACACTTGACGCGTCAAGCCTGTCGTTATTCGCCGGCAGCGGCGGCTCCGGATGCGCTACCGGGGCGAAATCGGGTCCAGTCGATTCCGAGCTTTCGCATTCTCGCGCGAAGTGTGTACGGATTCACGTCCAGCAGGTGCGCCGCCCCGAACGGTCCCTCAATGCGTCCAAGCGTCCGCCGCAGCACGGACTCAATGTGGCGTCGCACGACGTCGTTTAGCACCGACCCGCGATGCGCCGCGGGCGGTCCCGCGTCCGCCGGCGACCCGGCGGCTGGCTGCGGTTCGCGATCGCTCGTCTCCGACGGTCCGATCACCGCCGGCGGGGTCGCGGCACCGAGTGCCGCCGACACAGCCAGCGCAGCGCCGTTGCCCAGCAGCGCGGCGCGGTCGATTACGGCCGCCAGCTCCCGCACATTTCCCGGCCAGGAATAGCCGATCAGCAGATCCATGTCCTGCGCGGTGGGCAGGACCAGCGGCAGCCCGAATCGCGTCGCGGCGCGCTCCGCGAAGTGATTCGCGAGTGCCGGAATGTCGACGACGCGCGCGCGAAGCGGCGGAAGGTAGATTGGAAACACGGCCAGTCGATACCACAAATCCTCGCGAAAGCGTCGGCGGCGCACCAGCGCGGGCAAATCTCGATGCGTGGCGGCGACGACGCGCACATCCACGTGAATGTGCTGGCGACCCCCCACGCGCTCCACCAGCCCGTCCTGAAGCACGCGAAGCAGCCGGACCTGGGCCGCGAGCGGCAGTTCACCGATCTCGTCGAGAAAAAGCGTTCCGCCGTCCGCTCGCTCGAACCACCCGTGATGCGTGTCGACTGCGCCGGTAAAGCTGCCGCGCTCGTGCCCAAAGAGCTGCGAATCGAGCAGCTCGCTCGGGATCGCGCCGCAGTTCACGCGCAGGAAGGCTCGGTCGCTGCGCGCCGAGCGCGTGTGAATGGCGCGCGCCACGACCTCCTTTCCGGTTCCGGTTTCGCCCACCAGCAATACCGGCACGTCGGACCGACAAACGACCTCCACGCGATCGAACACCGCCCGCAATCCAACCTCGGCGCCGACGATCGCGTCCTGTATTTCCCTTCGCCCCAGACGGGTCAACAGCGACCGCCGATCCGCCTCGGCCGCTTCACGTAGCGCGTTCACTTCATGAAGACGCCGGTCGTTCTCCAGCGCCGCCGAGAACGGGTCCCCCAGCGCCGCGATCAACTCGAGATGCGCGTCGCGAAACGCGACACCGGGCCGGGCTACCGCCAGCAGCACGCCCGCCGAGGATTCGGAACTCAGTAACGGCACGGCGACGATGTCGACGTCCGGCACATCCGGAAAGAGCACTTGAAGCTCGCGCGGCCCGCGCGGCCCGCGACGCAGGAGTCTCCCGCGGTGGCACCAGGCCAAGACGCGCTGAAGCTGCGCTGCGTCCAGGTGCGTGCGCGGCGGGGCCGGTCCGTCGGTGCTGCTGCCGACGGTCTCGAGCTGGGCCCGCGCGACGTCGAGGCGTCGGACGATCACTCGCTCGATTGGGGCGTGTTCAAGCACCAACGGCGCGATGCTGGCGGTGGATTCGTGAATTTCGATGTGCTTGCACGCTTCGCGCCAGACTCTCAGCAGCACGCCCTCACGCATGTCCTATCTCTAATGACGGAAATTGTGCGTTTCTTGCCTGAACATGGCGGATTATATCACGGATAGTCCGTCATTGATACTGGGCAATGGCCCATGTCCGGTAAGAAACGGCTTGCCGATCGAGTTTTCACGTCGCTCAGTCTGGCACGCGTCCTGCTGACGGGATTCTCGCAACGGGGATATCGCGTCCGGTTTGCGCCGAATTCCGGCTACGGCTCACGAACCCTCGCGGAGGAGAAGACCATGAGACTGAAAGTGCCGACGCGTCGCGCGTTTACGTTGATTGAGCTGCTGGTGGTCGTCGCCATCATCGCGCTACTGATCTCGATCCTGCTGCCGTCGTTGTCGGCGGCCCGCAAGCAGGGCAAGAACATCGTCTGCCTGGCCAACCTTCGCTCGCAAGGGCAGGTCACGCAGATGTACCTCGATGTTTTTTCCAATGTCTTTCCGCACCGCACTTCGACTTCCGCAACCGGTGGCGGAAGCGTCTTCGGCGCGTTCATGCCCGCCCGCACGATCCTAAGTTGGGACAAGCGGCCGATCGAGATATTCACCTGCCCGGATGACAAAGAGGACGTGCGCGACTACCCCGTCGGCGACGACGTGGGCACGGATCCCACTTCGCTCGGCATCGGCACGTTCTACGGCCTGCAACCGACGCAAATCGTGCGGTACAGTTACGGGCTGAACAACATGACCGGAATTCGGCCCACGACGCCGGCCGAGCAACTGATCTTCAGCCAGAAGTTGTCGGATTATCGCTTTCCTTCGCGCACCCTGCTCTACGCCGACTCGGCGTGGATCAACGCGCGCGGACACAATCTGGCGCTGAACGACGCTCCGGAGCTAAAGGGCCGCGTTGCTAATGCCGGCGCGCCGCAACGGATGAACACGCTGGCGCAGATTCCGCCTGAGCTTGGCGCGCCGATGCCGGAATACAAGCGGCACCCGGCCGGAAACAACGTCTTGTACATGGATCACCACGCCGTGACGGTGTCGCAGCGGGACTGCTTCGACCGTGTGCTATATTCGTGGACTGAGTATTGATCCGCGGACCGTCGGAAGCCAAACGCGGGGCGCGGCGGTCTCTCCGGCGCGCCCGCCGTCGTGGAGGGTGGCGTGAACCGACAGCGACCGAAGAGGATCTCGTGTTTGGCCGCGTTTCTTTCGCCGCTGTTGAACAGACGTGATGTGCAGCGCGGCCGCGGCGCTCCGAGCGCTATTTCTTCTTGATCTGCATCGCCGCCAGACCGGTCGAACCGTCGCTCACGAACTCGAAGATGCGATCCAGCCCGGTGACCAGGAACACGCCCCAGACGTGCCGGTTGATGCCGCACAGGATCAGGCGATGCTGATTCGTGATCGTCACCAGCTTGCGCAGTTTCAGCAGCCGGGCGATGTTCGACGAGTTCAGGTAGTTGATGTTCGCGAAGTTGGCGACCACGTCGATTGTCTTCGCCTCAGGCGGCGATTGTCGCAGGGCGCTTTGGTCGCTAAAAGTGGAGCCAACTTCAAATCGGGGCGCCATCGTGTGTTCGCACGCGCTACTATGTTTCTTGTTCACGATGAATTTCTGCGAAACGTCGCCGGCTTCCGCCGGAACTTTGACGCCACCACCGTGGAGCTATCTTGTCGCACCCGACTTCGCCGACGGCGCCTCTGAAATTGGCGCGAGCGCGCCGTGGCGCGCATTTTTCGCTCGGTGCGCGGGTCTGGTGCTCTCGTTCCCGGTCGCCGGCTTTTCCGCGTGGTCCGGCGCCGCGCGTGAGGCGGCGCTCGCATTCGCGTCCACAGGCGGAGTATTCGGAACGGTTTCGGTGGTCAACGACTATCGAGTCTCGCGCGTGAGCGCCGCGGTGGGAGTTCCCGTTTTCGTGCCAACGTTCGATCTCTACGGGGATTATGCCGGGTGCTTGCACGAAATGACGTTCATCGAAGGAGGCGCCGCTGACGTGCTGCGAGCGGCTGTCGCGGCGAGCGTTGAGTACACGGGCGATGATCACACCCTTGAATGTGCCGCGTCCGGCGACCTCGATGCGATTGATGATCCCCAGATTCAGGCCTGGCTAGCGGACAACGCCGCCGCGATCGCGTTGTTGCCGGCAGCGGTCGACCTGCCCTACGCCGGAATATACGAGCTGCCGGAAGGTAAGCCACTTTACTTACTTGAGGAATCACACCTTGGCCCATTGCGGCGATTGGCCCAGGGGAACGTGATGATTGGTCGCAGAATGGCTGCGCGCGGCCAACTGGAACCGGCGATTGATCGATACCTCGATACGACCAAGCTTGGTTCACAGATCGGCGAGGGTCTGTTGATGATCGACCACCTGGTCGGCTGTGCGACTCAGAAAGCGGGCGCGGACGCGATCCTTGACGCGTTTGCCGGGGACACTCGGATGAACTTCGCCCTGCTCGCCGAACAAGCGCGGAGTCGTTTCCCGCCGCTGGCCCCAATGTCCATCCCGCTCCAGTATGGTCGGATGATCGCTCTTGACTTGTTGCAGCGAACGTACACCTATTGCGAGGAGTATGGTCTCTACATCCTCGACCCGTTTGTCGTCAAAGACTGCTTCGACGAAAGCAGCGCGAGCCAGACCTGTTCCGGGATCGGAATTTGGCTTTCGGCGAGTGGGCTGGAAGAGCAAGTCGCGCGGGTGAATGCCGTGTACGACGAGTTGACCTGCGCCGTAATGGTCCCGTACCAACTCGGTCAATCCAATTTGCGGGATCTGGATCGACGCGTTCACGAGGACACGTTCAAGACTCGTTATCCGCTGCTAGTCCTATTCTACACGAAATATCACTTCTGGCACTCGCTCGCAACCGCGAACGAAGCGAGGCGCCGCGCCGTACTTCTGGTCGCCGAAATCAAGGCGTTCGAACAGCGTGAGGGTCGGCTACCTGAATCGATCGAGGCGTTGCACGTCGGTTCTATCGCGATTGATCCATTCGATGCGCGCCTTATGCGCTACCGCCGCATCGATCAGGACTTCACGCTCTATTCAGTGGGCGAGAATGGCACGGATGAAGGCGGCGTAGCCGGCGATCACTTGGACGAGAATGACCTCGTGTTTTGGCCCCGTCCAGCGCGTTGAGTGGCGCGACACGAGCCTCCCTGCGGCTTCCGAGACCCTATTTCTTCTTGATCTGCATCGCCGCCAGACCGGTCGATACGTCGCTCACGAACTCGAAGATGCGATCCAGCCCGGTGACCAGGAACACGCCCCAGACGTGCCGGTTGATGCCGCACAGGATCAGCCGATGCTGATTCGTGATCGTCACCAGCTTGCGCAGTTTCAGCAGCCGGGCGATGTTCGACGAGTTCAGGTAGTTGATGTTCGCGAAGTTGGCGACCACGTCCAGATTCGTGTTGCCGGTGCATTGCTCGATTACGGCGGACATGTCCTCGCTGAATTGCGGGTCGTCGGCCAGATCGGCCAGCACGACGCTCTCGGACCACTGTTCAACCGACATGCCACACTCCCTCGGCGCCTTGCAAAGGAATCGGTACGCGCGTGAAAACCGCGCGGACGATACGCGCCTGCGGCGGGCGTTGTCAATCGATCCGGGATTCGGGGTAGTGGCCCAGATTCGCATGCGATGCCGGGAAAACGCTCGACACCGAGGCCCGACCGTAAGGGAGCGGCTTTCTGCTCGGCACAAGAGACCCCTCCCTTACGGTCGGGGCTCGGCTGGGGAGTTCCTTCGCGAATCCGGGCCACCACCAGATTCGGGCTGGCGCGCCGGCGGCTCCCGCCAGCGCTCTTCCGACATGCGCAGCTCCATCCAGCGCCCCTCCACCACCGGCTTGAAGCCGAGTTTCCGATACAGACCCTGCGCGTCGCGGGTCGCGAGGCACCAGCGCCGCAATGTCTGAAGCCGCGGATGGCGCATCAGTTCGTCGATCATTCGCTGCGCCAGGCCGTGCCCGCGGTGGCCCTCCAGCACGAACACGTCGCACACCCACGCGAACGAGGCGTAGTCGGTGACCACGCGAACGAACCCCACCTGCTCGCCGCTCGCTGAATCAACTGCGCCGGCGACGAGGCTGTTGCGGATCGCCTCGGCGACGATCTCGCGCCGAATTCCCGGCGACCAATAGCACGTCGAGAGAAAGCCGTGAATCACGTCAAGCTGCATGCGGTCAGGATCGAGCGAGATCGTGTAGGACAAGTGCGGCTCCAAGCAGTGCGGGCGGCGAAAGGATGATTCTCGACGGGATTACACGCGTCGGGCCGATCGCACGACGGCAGGGAGTCTCTGAACTCGCTACTCGCTATTCGCTATTGCCGTCATTTCGCCGACACCGGCTGCGCCGGCCGCAATGCCAGCATGCGATCCAGCGCGACGCGCGACCAGCGCTTGGTCTCGTCGTCCACTCGAATCTGATTTACGACGCGCCCCTCGACCAGGTTCTCGAGCGTCCAGTACAGGTGCCGCATGTCGATTCGGTACATTGTCGTGCACAGGCACTGAATGCCGGCCAGGGAGCGAATGTGCTTGTCGGGCTGCGTCGCCGCCAGCCGGTGAATCAGGTGCACCTCCGTGCCGATCGCCCAATACGAGCCGGACGGCGCGTCGCGCACCGTGCGGATGATGTACTCGGTGCTGCCCATCAGGTCGGCCTTCTGGCAGACCTCCCACGCGCATTCCGGATGAACGAGCACGGTGTACGGCTCCGGCAGCGCGCGGATCGCGTCCACCTGCGCCGTGTTGAAGAGCTGGTGAACCGAGCAGTGTCCCTTCCACAGCAGGAATCTCGCGTAGTGCACCTGTTCGGGAGAAAGTCCGCCCAATGGCCGCTTTGGGTCGTACACGGCCATGCTCTCGAGCGGCCAGCCCAGAGCGTACGCCGTATTGCGGCCCAGATGCTGATCCGGCAGGAACATCACCTTGTGCCCCGTCGCCGGCTCGTGCGGTGTCGCGCCGTACAGGGCCCATTCGAGCACCATCTTGGCGTTTCCGCTGGTGCAGCAGGCGCCGTCGTGTCGCCCGACGAACGCCTTCACCGCCGCCGACGAATTCACGTACGTGATCGGCGTCAGCGGCGCGCCCGCCAGCTCGGTCAGCTGCGGCCAGGCCTCTTCGATCTGGTCGATGTGCGCCATGTCGGCCATGCTGCAGCCGGCCGACAGGTCCGGCAAGATGACGACCTTGTCGCCCGCGACGATGTCGGCAGACTCCGCCATGAAGTGCACGCCGCAGAAGACGATGTACTCGGCGTCGCGCTGCTGGGCGGCGAGTTGACTGAGCTTGAGGCTGTCGCCCGTGAAATCGGCGAACTCGATCACGTCGTCCTGTTGATAGTGGTGACCAAGGATGACCAGTCGCTTGCCGAGACGCTGCTTGAACTCACGAATTCCCGCGCGCAGCGCCGCGTTGTCTAGTTGGCGGTATCTTGGCAAAAGCGGAGGCTGAAACAGCATCGCGTCTCTTCCGATCGGCCGAACCGGCGACAGAGATCGTATTGGTCGCCCGGCGAAGCGTCTATCCGACTGCGCGGCCGACAGCGCGGACTTCGGCGGGGACGGGCTTTCGCCGGTTTTGCGGACTGGGGTGACGACGCGCCGGCCAGGAACTTGGCGCATCCCATTCAGCAGTCGGGACCGATCCCGAATTGCGAGTTCGGATGACCCCGCGCTCATGCCAACCCGGCCACGGATTGTCAGTTTGGCAGGCACCAAAGCCCCGACGCTCTCGATCATGATTTCGATAACATATTTAACAGGAATTAGTTATGTCAATCTGGCGGACCGGTCGCGGCTGGTATCGCCCTTGCTGTTTCATGCTTGGGTTCGAGTCTGCGCACGTACTGTTCGCCACGGCTCGAACCGGTACGGAGACATCAAATGTCAAAAATCATCGGCATCGACCTCGGCACGACCAATTCCGTCGTCGCGATCATGGAGTCCGGCCAGCCCAAGGTGCTCGTCAACGACTCCGGCTCGCGATTGACGCCGTCCGTGGTCGGCTTCACCGACAAGGGCGAGCGGCTCGTCGGCCAGCGGGCCCGTAATCAGCAGGTTACGAACCCCAAGAACACCGTCTATTCCATCAAACGCTTCATGGGCCGCCGGCACAACGAAGTGGCTCAGGAAGAAAAGATGGTGCCGTACGAAATCGTCGGCGGCGCCGGCGAACTGGTGAAAGTCCGCGCCGGCGGCAAGGAATGGGCCCCGCCGGAGGTCTCCGCGATGGTCCTTCGCGATCTGAAGGCTACCGCTGAGCGCTATTTGGGCGAGACCGTGGAGCGAGCGGTCATCACTGTTCCGGCGTATTTCAACGACGCACAGCGCCAAGCCACCAAAGAGGCCGGGCAGATCGCCGGGCTGAAGGTCGAGCGCATCATCAATGAGCCGACCGCCGCCGCGCTGGCGTACGGCCTCGACAAGAAAAAGACCGGCAAGATCGCCGTCTTCGACCTGGGCGGCGGAACGTTCGACATTTCGATCCTCGACGTGGGTGACGGCGTCTTCGAAGTGCTCAGCACCAACGGCGACACGCATTTGGGCGGCGACGACATCGACGAGGTGCTCATCAACCAACTGGCCGAGGAGTTCCGCAAGAAAGAGGGCATCGACCTGCGCAAAGACGCGATGGCCCTGCAACGCCTGCGCGAAGCCGGCGAGCGGGCCAAGTGCGAGCTTTCGGGCAGCATGGAGACGACGATCAACCTGCCGTACATCACGGCGGACGCGGGCGGGCCCAAGCACCTGCAAATGACGCTCACGCGCTCGAAATTCGAGGCGCTGGTGGATCACCTGATCGAGCGTTGCCGCGGACCGGTGATGCGGGCGCTGCAGGACGCCAAGCTCGCGCCGAAGGACATTCACGAGGTCTGCCTGGTCGGCGGCTCGACGCGCATCCCGAAGGTGCAGCAGCTCGTGAAGGACATTTTCGGCAAGGAGCCGAACCGCAGCATCAATCCGGACGAAGTCGTCGCGGTCGGCGCGGCGGTGCAAGGCGCCGTGCTCACCGGCGAAAAGTCGGACATCGTGCTGCTCGATGTGACGCCGCTTTCGCTGGGCGTCGAAACGCTTGGCGGCGTGATGACGGTGCTCATCACGCGCAACACGACGATTCCGACCAGCAAGACGCAGGTTTTCTCGACCGCGGCGGACAACCAGCCGGCGGTGGACATCCATGTGCTGCAGGGCGAGCGCCCGATGGCTGAGCAGAACCGCACGCTGGGCAAGTTCCAGCTCACCGGCATTCCGCCGGCGCCGCGCGGCCTGCCGCAGATCGAGGTCACGTTCGACATTGACGCGAACGGCATCCTGAACGTGTCCGCCAAGGACCTGGGCACGGGCAAGCAGCAGAAGATCGAGATCAAGTCCTCCAGCGGGCTGAGCGAGGACGAGATCAAGAAGATGGTCAAGGACGCCGAGTCGCACGCCGGCGAGGACGATCAACGCCGCAAGGTGATCGACCTGCGCAACAAGGCCGACAACATGGCCTATACGACCGAGAAGAGCCTGAAGGACTACGGCGACAAGGTCGACGCAGCGACGCGCGGCGAGATCGAGCAGGCGCTGAACGCGCTGCGCGACGCGCAGAAGAGCGACGACGCCAAGGTGATCGAGCGGGCGATCGAGACGCTCGACAAGTCGTCGCACAAGCTGGCCGAGGCGATGTACAAGGCGTCGGCGGCCAAGTCGGCGGCGACGGCTGACGCAGGCGCGGCACCGGGCGGGGCCGCGCCAGACGGCGCCGCCGGCGGCGGCGGGTCGAAGGATGATGATGTGATTGATGCGGAGTATGAGGTGAAGAAGTAGGCGCGGAGCGTGGGCGCCAGAGGCCGATGCGCCCCGGAAGCAATCAGAAGCAAGCGAGCGGTAGGGTGCGTCAGCCTCATCGACGCACCGTTCGGCTCGCGACGTTGGATGGTGCGTCGCTGAGGCTGACGCACCCTACTCGCTACTCGCTGGCCTACGCGAGCGAGATTCTCCGCTCGGAACGGAGTGTTCGCCCTGCCGGTGTAAGCCAGCTTCGCGCGCCCTGTCGCCTTCTCAATCCCGCTGCCGCTTGCCGGCGCACGCGGTTCCTTGGGCCGGCACCGCCTCGCGGCGCTTCAGAACGCGACGCGCAAGCGTGCGCGGCTGGGAATCGCGCTTGCTTGCGCTGCGCGTTCTGATTGCGGCGCACAACCGCACAGCGTCAGTTCGCGCTCGCGACGATGATGGTGCGCCGATACGGCTGACGCACCCGACTCCGCGACTCGCTACTCGCTCATACTCGCACAGCGTCTGCTTGACATCCGGCGTGTCATGGATGCGGCGACCGCATCGACGCACTAACGTGCTACGTCGCCCCAAGCCGCTGCGCGTCGCTGGCGCCGAAGTTACTCAGCAGGTGCATTCGAAACGCGTCGATGATCTTGGCCAGGCGCGGCGAGTGATGCGGCGTGAAGCCGAAACGCCGCGCGTCGTGCGGGGCCTGCACGCGGGCCATGCGCTTCCAGCCCTGGTTCATGCCATGCACAAATAGCGCCGTGGTCAGCGACCGTGTGCGATACAGCGTTCGCACGGCCCGCTTCCAGACCCAGGTTTCATTCGCGGCGGCGTGGCGCAGCTCGTAGATCGCCTCGTCGAGCTGCCGCGCGGTCATGTTTCTGGGGTGATAGACCGTCTCGACGAACGTGTAGCGCTCCCAATCCTCCGGATAGTCCGTCGCCAGCAGCCGCCCCTCGGCCTTATAGCGATCGTACATCTTCGTGCCCGGCAGCGGCGTCAGGTTCGTGATCTGCACAATGTCCACGCCGAGCTTCACCGCGGCGAGGGCCGTGTCGGCGACGGTTTCCGGCGTGTCCTGGTCCGCGCCGATGATGAAGCCGCCGAAGATCGCGACGCCGGCCTTGTGGAAGGCGTTCACGTACTGCTGATAGCGCGAAAGATTGTTGCGGTTGATGCCCTTGTGGTATTCCTTGAGCGTCTGCGCGTTGAAGGTTTCGAAGCCGACCAGCATGCCGCGGCAGCCGGCGCGATACGCCAGGCGCAGGCCCTCCTCGTCCTCGCCCATGTTGATCGTGGTCTGGCTGAACCACAGCCGCCGCTTGCCGTGCTTGATGATGGCGCGCAGCAACTCCTTGGCCCATTCGGCGTGTTTCGGGCCGACGCCGAAGAAATTGTCGTCGACCACGAACGTGAACGGCCGCGTGGTCTGGTTCCACTCTTCGAGAATGTCGCCGATTCGTCGGCGGCGGATCGGAGCGCCGTTGAACTCGGTGACCGAGCAATACTCGCAACCGACCGGGCAGCCGCGCGAGGTCTGAATCGCCGAGACGCTGTAGCGGCCGTTGATCGGCCGGAGCTGCTGATTCGCGCCGCCCAGCCCAGTCTTCTCCAGGTCGGAAAGCTGCCCGCGATAGCGCGCTTGCAGCCGTCCGGCGGCGGCGTCGCGAATGATCTCCGGGAAAATCTCGTCGCACTCGCCGATCGCGACCGAGTCGAAGTTAGGCTGCGCTTCGTCGGGGCACGCCGATGCGTGCGGCCCGCCGAAAATCGTCTTGATTCCGTGCGCTCGGCAAGAACGGGCGATCTCATAGGCGCGCGTGGCGCCGCTGGTGTACGAGGTGATGGCGACGACATCGTATCCGCCGTCGCGGACGAGCCGGTCCGTGGCGTCCGTGCCAAAGACTTCGTCGATGATGTCAACCTGATGCCCGTCGGGCACGAGCTTGGCCAGCACCTGCAGGCCAAGCTGCGGGATGTAGCTGCCGACCGTGTGATAGCCCTGTGTGCGACGGGTGATCGGGTTGATCAGTGCGATTCGCAAGAAAACCGCCTTCCGTGGAGGTTATGACGCGCGCAATCGAGCACTGTCGCCCCGGATTCGCGCCAAGTGGTGTCGCCGCAGGCACAGACCGCACACCCGCGCGCCACGCACGATAGACCCAGCGGAATTGTAGCTCCCCGCCAAGCGTTTGTCGCCCGGATTGGATCATCTGGTGGTGGCTCAATTTCGCATGCAACCTCGACACCGAGGCCCGACCGCAAGGGAGCGGCTTTCTGGCCGTCGCAAGAGACCCCTCCCTGACGGTCGGGGCTCGGCCGGGGAGTTTCTCCACGAAACTGAGCCACTACCGATCATCTGATTGAGCAATAATCCTGTACCGTGTTTCGTACGGAACCACTATTGGGGGCTTACGCCTCGATTGCGCGGCGGGCGCCGATATGATCCGAGGGTCGGGACACGAAAAATGTCCACATCTCAATTTCTCCTGGTCATCGGCGCGGCGCTGGTCACGGTGCTGGTCGTCGCCGCGGTCACCTATTGGACGGTGCAAGAATGGCGGGCCTGGTGCGAACGGCCGGACGATACTTCCCCAATTGCGTCGCCTCCGCCGCGCGCGCCGCAGGATTCGAAGTAGAATCGCGAGCAGGACCGTGCTTCATGGACGAACGACTGACGGCAATTACGACACCGCCGCTCGATGCCTCGCCGGAGCAGCGCGCCGGCCTGCGCACGATGACGCAGCGGCGCTCGCGCGTCATTCGCAGCCTGGTGACGGTCACGATCGTGACGATCGGCATGCTCGTGCTGGCGCTGGCGCAGCGCGACCAGCAGGCGATCCGGCAATGTCGCGCGCAGGTCGACCGGACGATCGCCCGTCTGCGGCATGATCAAGCGGCCGGGCATGTTCCGACCACCCTGCATGACCCGTCGACCGACGACCCGAACGCGCCCGACCATTTTGCGTACAACCCGCTGTACGCACAGCTCCGCCGGAACACGCCGTTGGTGGGCGTGGCCTGTTGCGCCGAGCCGCACCAGCTCTATCTGCGTTCGGCGGGCCGTCACCTGATCGTGTTTGACGGCAAGGATTTTCGAAGCGAGTGGGTTCGCGAAGATCAGCTCGCGGCACGGCTCGAGACGCTCGCCTTCAGCCGCTTCCTGCTGCGAGAGTATTAGCGACCCATCAATGGATGAGTTTACCTACCACGACGGGCGGCTTCGCTGTGAGCGCGTCGACGCGCGGGAGCTGGCGCAGCGCTACGAAACGCCGCTGTACGCCTACTCGCACGCGACGCTTTGCGGGCATTTCGATCGATTGCGTTCGGCGTTCGCGGCGCTGGACGCGTTGATTTGTTTCTCGGTGAAGAGCTGCCCGAATACGCACCTCTGCCGGCTGCTTGCCGAACGCGGCGCGGGATTCGACGTCGTCAGCGGCGGCGAACTGCATCGCGTGTTCAGCGTCGGCGCGGACGCGACGAAAATCGTGTTCGCCGGCGTCGGTAAGAGCGACCGCGAGCTGCGCGAGGCGTTGGCCGCGGGCGCGGGCTGGCTGAACGCCGAGTCCGAGTCGGAGTTGGAGTGCCTGACGGCGCTCGCGCGACAGGCCGGCGCGCGACCACGTGTCGCGCTGCGCGTCAATCCGGATGTCGATGCGCGGACGCACGAATACACGACGACCGGGCGCAAGGAAACGAAATTCGGCATCGATTATGACCGTGCGGTCGACGTGTTCGAGCGATTCGGACGCGACGAGTCGATCCGGCTGACCGGCGTACACCTGCACATCGGCTCGCCGGTGAACGAAGTAAGCGCATATGTCCGTGCGATTCGGCGCGTGCTGGCGCTGATCGACGAACTGCGAACTCGGGGCCACGTGATCGAGACGATCGACATCGGCGGCGGCTTCGGGGCGCACTACGCCGGCGGAGAGGGGCTGCCGGCCGCCGACTACGCCGGCGCGATCGTACCGCTGCTGGCGGGCCGCGGTCTGAAGGTAATTGTCGAGCCGGGGCGTGCCATCGCGGCGAACGCGGGGATTCTGCTGACGCGCGTCGTACACGTGAAGACCTCGGGTGCGCGGCGTTTCGTGATCGTCGATACGGCGATGAACGACCTGATTCGTCCGGCGCTCTACGGCGCGTATCACTTCATTTGGCCGGTTGACGCTGGCGAGCGCGTTCCGGCGACGCGCGGCGCGGAGCAGCCGTTCGACGACCTGGTCTTGTGCGACGTGGTCGGACCGGTTTGCGAAAGCGGCGACTTTCTTGCCCGCGACCGGCGGCTTCCGCCGGTCCAGCGCGGCGACCTGCTAGCGGTATTCAGTGTCGGGGCGTATGGCATGAGCATGTCGAGCCAATACAACTCGCGCCCGCGAGCCGCGGAAGTGCTGGTCGAAGGCGACCAGGCGCGCCTGATTCGGCGGCGCGAGACGTACTCCGACCTCTTGATCGCGGAACAGGTATAGGGCAGGACGCGAGACGGCGACCAAGCGATGCAAAGATTCGATGCACTCGATTCGTTCCGCGCGCCGCCCGGCGGGGTCGTGCTGACGATCGGCAACTTCGACGGCGTGCACGTCGGGCATCGCGCGATCATCGAGACGGCGCGCGAAATCGCCGCGCGGCGCGGCGACGCGCCGGTCGTGGTCATGACGTTCGACCCGCACCCGCTCGCGATCCTGGCCCCACATCACGCCCCCGCGCGATTGACTGGGCTGGGTGAACGGCTGGCGATCCTTGAGCGCCTCGGCGTGCACTCGGCGATCGCGCTGCGCAGCGACCCGGCGCTGCTTTCCAGCAGCGCCGAAGAATTTCTGGCCCGCGTGGTCGAGCATTGCCGGCCTTGCGCATTTGTCGAAGGGCCGGACTTCAACTTCGGCCGAAACCGCGGCGGCTCGCTTGAAACGCTGCGTCAGCATGCCGATCGCTACGGGTACAGCGTGCATGCGGTCGACGCGGTGCGCGCCGAGGTTGCGGGTGAGTCGACGACGGTCAGCAGCTCTGCAATCCGGGCGGCGCTGCGATCGTGCGACGTGACCGCCGCGGCGACCATGCTGGGCCGAGTCCATCGCATTACCGGCCTCGTCGGGCACGGCGCGGGACGCGGCGCTCCGCTGGGTGCGCCGACCGCCAATCTGGAGCGGATCGTACAACTCGTGCCGGGCGACGGCGTTTACGCCGCCATTGCGCAGCTTGAAGACGGTGCGTTCGTGCCGGCGGCGGTGAATGTCGGATTACAGCCGACGTTCGAGCAATCGGAGCCGCGCGTCGAGGCGCATCTGATCGACGTGACGGTCGAGCTTCGCAGCCGGGCGCTTGGATTACATTTTGTTCGCCTGCTGCGCAGCCAGGTGAAGTTCTCGAATGTCGCCGCGCTGCGCCAGCAAATCGCGCTGGACGTCGCGCAGTCGCGGCAGATCGCCGGCGACGCGCTGCCGGCGGTTCGAGAGTCCGCGGCACGAGTGACCGCGAGCGCGTAGGGCGAAACGGCGGCGTGGAAGTCGCGCCGAGCAATCAGGCGGCGGTGCAAATCGTGATGAATTCGCATTGGCAGCCGTTTCGCGAGCCCGTTCGTACGACGGTGGCTCGCACCGGGTTGATCGCGGTCGCCGTTGGCGGCGTGGTCGCTTGGTTCTGGGGCGGATTGGCGCGCTGGCCGCTCGCCGCGCTGCTGGTGCTGTGGTTCTCGTTAGGCGGGCATTTCGTCGAACTTTTCTTTTTGAACCTGCTGCGACCGCGACTTCCCAATCGCCGCGGGGTGCAGGTGCTTGCGCGACTGCTGGTGTGGCTCGTCGGCGGGGCCGGGCTGGCGCTGGGGATGCGAATGACCGCCGTCGCGATCGAAGGCGGCGCGCCGCGCTGGATGGGTTGGTGGGTCGGCGGACTCGCGTTCGTCGGGATCGAGCTAATTGCGCACCTGGCGTTGCTGGCGCGCCGGCGGCCGAACTTCTACGACGGGAGAGGGTAGCCCGTCACACTTCCAAGCATCGCCATCTTGCCTGCGCAGCGGCGGGACGCCGGTGCTCCCCACTCGAAAACGAGTACTGGTAAAGTTTGAACCGAACCGCGACCGTGAGGGAGCGGCGGATGTGGAAATTGACGGGTCCCTTCAGCTCCCGCTTCCTTACGGGCGCGGTTCTGACAGGCAAACGTTGACCAGTACCCGAAAACGAGAGGCGCTAGACGAGCTCGATCGGTCGCGCCGCGGAATCGAAGGCCTGGATTGTCGCGCGAGACGGCGGCGAGCCGGGATACTCGGTTGAGAGCATCGTCCAGACCATCGAGTCGCGCAGCGGGCCGTTTGGTTCGCTCAAGATACAGCTTCGCAGCGTGGCGTCGTGGCGAAAGCCGAGTTTTCGCGGCACGCCGGCGCTGGCGACGTTGGCCGGGTCGCAGCGAATCTCGACGCGCTGCAGTTTGAGACACTCGAAAGCCACGCGCGTAAGGGCCGCGGTGCTCTCGGTGACGATGCCGCGGCGAGCGTGGTCGACGTGGACCCAATAGCCGATTTCGATCGCCTGCGGACCAACGCGGGCGTGAATGCCGGTGCCGCCGAGAAAGTCGCGTTCGTCGCGCGAGAAAATGCCGAAGATGTAGTCCTGGCCTAGATCGAACTTCCCGCGAAACTGGCGCAGCCGCGCGATGTGTTGCTCGAGCGGTTTCGGTTCGTCTCGGCTCCAGGGCATCCAGGGGCGCAGATGGTCGAGGCTGGCGTCGATGGCGATTTTCACGCGCGGCGCGTCGGCGGGGTCGTAGCAGCGCACAATCAAGCGCTGAGTCTCGATTCGATAAGGAACGGGAATTTCGGTCGCGGCGGCGCTTGTGGCGGCGTTCGATTGCGACGGCAAGGGCGACTCCTGACTGCGTGTTGACGCGCGATTCACGGGGGCGACAGCTCCGGTAGACGGATGTCGAGTGGCGGCGCGATCAGGCGCTCGTCGAGCATGCGCTGGTCGTACACAAAATCGCTGGTCGGCTCGATTCGCCAGGCGTTGCCGGCGCGGCGGTTCAGCGCGCCGGCGATCTCGAAGAAGCTCCAGCGCCGATTGCTGTCGAACTGATACAGCCCGCCGGGCATCTCCGCGGCGCGCAGCAGTGCGGCCGCCGAGTCTTCCAGAAACGAGCATGCCGGCAGCCAACGGGTGCTGGCGCGCACGACGCCGTGCTGCTGCGATTGCTGGTCGAAATAGCTGAGCATCTGGTTTCCGCCGGGCGCGGCGCCGATTTGCCATCCCAGGCGGACGACTGCCGCTGCGGGGTGCGCGGCGCGCACGCGCTGCTCAGCGATACGTTTCTCATAGCCATATCCGTCGGCGCGGTCGGGCGTCGAATCGATGGCGAAGGGCCCGCGGGCCGCGTCGGAGAAGACCATCA
The DNA here is from genome assembly GCA_046350315.1 of Phycisphaerae bacterium. Lineage (GTDB taxonomy): Bacteria > Planctomycetota > Phycisphaerae > UBA1845 > Fen-1342 > CAZHTF01. The sequence goes on along the minus strand of JAXMAP010000002.1, from coordinate 4,542,715 downwards.
CCGTGCTGGTGAAGACGAGGCGTATGCCTGCCGCCGCGCAGCATTCGGCCAGTCGCGTCGGCCACTCGACGTTAATGCGCCAGCCTTCGTTCGCTAGGCCGGTCGGGCGCGACGCGATCGCGAGATGGAAGACGACGTGCGGCTCGACGGCGGCCAGCGTATCGCGCACCGCGACGGGGTCGTCGAGCGGGCGTTCGCCGCGCGGATAGGCGACGACCTCGACACCGCGCGCCGCAAGTGCGGCGCTGAGCGCGCCGCCGACGGTTCCGTTTCTGCCGGTCAGCAGTGCGCGCATGCTCGCGTGGACCTCCGGGCATTCATTCGCGGATTTCGCGTCCGGCATGATAGCGACGCATCGCGGCGCGGCCGGGCGCGCCGGCGCAAAGTGTGCGAAATCGCGCGCAGGGCCGGCAATGCGCGAGCGGCGCGGGGCCCTGATCTAGAAACTCTACACGAGCGGCCTACGCTTGGGTGGATCGCCGCGGCCAGCGGGCAGTTCGACCGCGGCAGGCGATCCTGGAGGCGCAGGCAGCCAATGCGAACGCCCGGACGGCTGGTCAACGTGCTCAAGGCGCTGGGATCGTTGCTGCCGGCGAAGCGCAAGCGGGCGACAACGGGCGGCCGCGTCGTACGACCGTGGCGCGAGGACGCGATTCGCGCGTATCCGAGCGTCGGGCTGACTCCGGCGCGGGCGCTTTCATTCTTGCAATCCGCCGATTCGGGCTGGCCCCAGCTTCAGTTCGAGCTTTTCTCGGAAATGCTGCAGAAATGGCCGCGCCTGGCCGCGGTCGAAGCCACGCGCCGTCTCGCGCTGACCGGTCTGGAGTGGGAGATCGAGCCGGCGGCAACGGCAGACAGCGATGGCGCGAGTTCGCAGCGGGCCAGCGATGCCGCGGTGTATTGCCGCGAAACGTTGAATCGCATCGCGGAATTCCGGGCGGCGCTGGATCACCTGGCGAGCGCGCTGGGCTTCGGCGTCGCCGTTTGCGAGCTGGTCTGGGAAGCGGGACGTCTTCAAGAGGTCCTTCCAGTGCCGCATTCGCGACTGCTGGCGGATCCGGATGAGCCGTGGCGCCTGCGCGTCCGCACGGAAGACGAACCGTCGTTGGGCGTGCCGCTGGACGCGCACCCGCTCAAGTGGATCGTGCATCAGTCGCGTATCTCGCCCGGGCGGCATTTCGACGGCGGCTTGCTGCGGGCGTCGGTGCTTTTGTACTTGGCGCAGAATCTCAGTCTGAAGGACTGGCTGATCCATTCGCAGGTCGCCGGCATGCCGCTGCGCGTGGCGCAGTTCGAGCCCGGCACTCCCGAAGCCGACAAGCAGAATCTGCTGAAGATGCTCGAGTCGCTGGGGACGGACTCGGTCGCGATATTCAGCAAGAACGTGGAGCTGAAGCTGTTAGAGGCCGGGCGCGGCGGCGCGCGGACCTACCAGGCGCTCCAGGATTACTGCAATACGGAAGTGACGATCTTGTGGCTGGGGCAGCACCTTACGACGGACGTGCGCGACAGCGGATCGCGCGCTGCGGCGGAAATACACGATCGGGTGCGCGAGGACCTGCTGGTCGACGACATCAGCCAGGAGGCGTTCACGCTTGGCCGGGATTTGCTGCGGCCGCTCGTGCACGCGCGCTTCGGGGCAAACACGCCAGCGCCGATCTTTCGGCGCTCGCTCATCCAATCGATCGACAGCAGGACATTGGCGGACACGCTGGCCGTGGTGGTCCGCGACCTGGGAATGGCCGTTCCGACGCGCTGGGTGCATCGCGCGCTGGGCGTTCCAGAAGCGCGGGCGGATGAGCCGACGCTGAGGCCGGGAGTGCGGTCATGAGCGCCGACAAAGCGACACATCGCGGCGCGGCGGCGGAACCGCAGATGCGCGCGAGCGGCGGCGCGAACCACTCGCCGCGCGAGGTTACATCGGAACTCACGGTGCGGCCGGCCCTGGCCGGCGACCTGACGCCGCTGTCGTTCTTCTTCGACACAATGCTGCGGCAGGACTACTTCCTGCGGCGCGGGCAGCTGGCGGAGTTGCTGAACGGCCGGCATCACCAGGTCTTTGTCGCGGAAATCGACACGGTGCTGGTGGGCGTGGCGATCACGACGCGCGGCGCACGGCTGGTGAACGCGCTGGTGCATCCGGCATACCGGGGGCTGGGAATCGGCAAGGCGCTGGTCGATCGCAGCGGGGCGCGCGAAGTACGGGCCAAGCTGGACATGAGCAGCGGCGACCCGCGCGCGTTCTATCGCGCGATGGGGTTCCGGGGAACCGGCGAATTCAACCGCAAGGGAAACATCGAGTTGATGCGACGCGAATCGGGCGAGCCGGGCGCGGCGCGGCAACGCGGGCGCGGCGAACCGCGCGATCGGACGCGCTCGCGCGAGCGCGACAAAGCGTGAATCGGCTCCTGGAGGATTGATCAATGCACAACACGACCGACGCGTCGCCGCTCGAACTGGCGGCGCGGGAAGACCTGGTGGAGCGCCTGGAGCGCGCGCGGGAGCTGATCCGCGGCGACCTGGCGGCCAACGCGCACGCCTGCCGGGCGCTGCTGGAAGACATCGCGCAGCGCATGGCGGCGCGCGAGCTGACGCACGATCTTGAACTCGCGCGCGACACCGGCGAGCCGTCCGTGAGCCGGCTCAGCCGCCTCATTCTGGCCGGCGCGGGCGGCCAGCCGGTGACGGAATTTCTGCTGGTTCCGTACGGCGAAGTGCGCGTCGAGCGACCGCTTTCCGGTGGAAGTTTCGTCTTCAGCGAGCGCCACGCGCGCTCGGCCAAGAGCTGGTTCGACCAGATGGGGCGCAAGCTCGCAATCGACTACGAGCACCAGACATTCGATCGACACAACACGCGCGACGACGGTTTGAGGCCGGCTGCCGGCTGGATCGGCGCGCTGGAGCTGCGCCAGGACGGCCTGTGGGCGACACAGGTGGACTGGACCGACCGCGCCCGCGCGCTGCTTCGCAGCGGCGAGTACCGCTACTTCTCGCCGGTCATCTACTGGACCGACGAGGATCAGACCGACGTTGCCGCGCTGGGGCCGGTGGCGCTGACCAACGATCCGGCGATGCGCGGCGTGCAGCCGTTGGCGGCGGCGTGTGACGCGGAAAGCGCGGACGCCGAAGGCGATGCGGATGTCGGCGGTGCGTCGGGTGAGTCGGGCGCGCTCGTCGCGGCGCGCGAGGAGATCGCGACGCTGCGCGACAAGTTGGCGGCGCAGGAGGCGGACACGTTCGTCGAGCGCGGTTTGCGGCAAGGCAAGGTGCTCGAGAGCAACAGCATGGATTGGCGTGAGGACTACCTGCGCGATCCGCAGGCGGCGGAAGCGCGCCTGGCGCGTGCGCCGGTGGTGTTGCCGCCGGGCCGGGTCGTCTCGGCGCGGCGTGGCGGCGCGGCCGATCCGGAGGCGGCGCGTTGGAAGTCGTTTGGCATCGATTCGGAGGATCTCGCGGCCTACGAAAGGGCCGCGGCGTCCGGTCGCGTGCGCTAAGCGAGATCGTGCGAACGGGAAATGCGTTTCAGGACTAGCTGGCCCGGCGCGCCGCGGCGCGCGGGAAACCAGCCGGCGGGCGGAGTCGCCGCGCCGTTGAAGGGAGCCAAGTTATGCCGTTGAACGCGAATCGAGACGTGAATTTCTTCACCACCCAGGAATTGATCGACGTTCCGGTGGACGTGAGCACCGTCATCTACAAGGGCGCGTTCGTCGGGCGCAATCGCAGCACCGGCTACGCCCGACCGCTGGTGATCGGCGACGAATACCTGGGAATCGCCTATCGCCAGGCGAACAACAATTACTCCGGCGCGACGGCCGGAGGCATTTCGGTCCGCCTGCATCAGCGCATCGACATCGTGCATACGGTTGCCGGCGTCGCCATCGCCGACCTCGGACGCGATGTGTACGCGATCGATGATTCGACGCTGATCACGACGCCGCTCAGCGGCAGCCGCGTTGGCAAGATCGTCGGAATCGAGGGCACGAATCTGGCGCGGGTGCGCTGCGAGACGATCTTCGGGCTGGCGGGAGTGGTGGACAACCTGCCGATCATCCAACTGGCCGACGCCAGCGCCACGCTGACGCTGGATCACATGAATCGCCTGCTGCTGATCGCGAACACGGCGGCGCGGACGCTGACGCTGCCGCCGGTGGCAACGGTGCGCGCCGGTTGCTGGTTCAAGCTTGTCAAGACCAACGCGGCGGCGTTCGCGGTGACGATCGATCCGAACGCGGCCGAGACGATCGACGGCGCCGCCACGCTGGCGACGGTGGATGGCGCATACGACACGGTGGAAGTCGTGGCGACGGCGTCCGAGTGGGTTGTGCTCAGCCGCGACATCACGTAACGCGACCCGATCGCGGGTCGGCAGGAAACGAAAGCAACTATCGCAACAAGGAGAACGATGTGTCAGTCGTTGTCGATACCGGATTGGGCTCGCGCGCGGTGATCGGGCGCTTCTATCGGCGGCTCGAGGAATTCGCGCAACAAGCTTGGTGGACCAAGCTGGCGATGCGGTTCGCCAGTTCGCAGGAGTCGGAGACGTATCGCTGGCTGGGAATGGTGCCGCAGGTGCGCGAGTGGAAAGGCGGACGACAGGTTCGGCCGCTGCGCGCGTCGGGCGTGACGATCGTGAACCGGGTGTGGGAGGCGACCATTCGCGTCGACGCGGATGAACAGCGCCGCGACCGCAGCGGCCAGATCCTGGTGCGGATCAACGACTTGGCGCGGCGCGTCGCGTTCAATCCCAACCGCCTGCTCAGCGACCTGATCATCAACGGCAGCGTCAATCTGGCGTATGACGGCTTGCCGTACTTTTCGAACGGCCACACGGAGGGCAGCTCCGGAACGCAGAGCAACGCCATTCTGCACGACGTCGTCACCATTGCGTCTCCGACCAGCTCGGAAATGTACGACGGCATCGTGAAGGGAATCGCACAGATCGCGGGGCAGCGCGACGACCAGGGCGAACCGCTCGCGGAGGACGCGCGGGAGTTCCTGGTGATGGTGCCGATGAACCTGCTCTCGCAGACGCTGGTCGCGCTCTCGAGCAAGACCATCGCGGCGTCGGACAACCCGCTGGCCAATCGCGAGCCGTTCCGCGTCGATTGGGTCGCCAATCCGCGGCTGACGGCGACCGACAAATTCTTCATTTTCCGCACCGACGGCGCCGCGCGGCCGTTCATCTTTCAGGAAGAGCTGCCAGTGCAGGTTCAGGTGCTGGCCGAGGGCAGCGAGCTCGAAGCGAACGAGAACCAGCACCAGTACGGCGTGAAAGCCGTGCACGAGGCGGGTTACGGGTTCTGGCAGGATGCCTGCCAGCTCACGCTGATCTAGGACGCGGGTCGGTCGGCCGGACCGCGCCGGGGAGCGCGCGGTCCGGCCTGGGTGATTGGCGCACTCGCGCCGGGGCGAATCCGATGGCATATGCAACCGTGCAACAACTCAGCGACCGGCTCGGCACGTCGATCTACGCGCGGCTGACCGACCGCGTCGCAGGGGCGGCGGCGAACGCGACCGTCGCGCAGCAGATCCTGGACGATTCCGAGGCCGAGGCCAACGGCTTTCTTTCGCGCCGCTATCGCACGCCGATCGACCTGGCGGCGAATCCGGAGCTTGCGGCGGTGCTTCGCACGCGCGTGCTCGACCTGGCCGAGTTTCAAGCCTGGAAGAGCTCGCCATTCGTGGGCGACGTGCCCGACCGCGTGCGCGCGGTGTATGACGAGGCGCTGCGCTGGCTTCAATCCGTCGCCAACGGCTCGCTGCCGTTGCCGGCCGCGACGCTGCCGGCTTCTACGCCATCGGAGAATGACGGTCCGCGCTACACGGCGACTGATCGCGCGTTCACGCATGACGAGTTGGATGGGCTTTAGCCGTCTCGGTCAGCGCGCCCTCTGCGCCGCGGGGTGAGACATGCAGGACTTGATGGTAAACCTGTCGTCGCTGGGCATTTGCGGGTTGCTCTTCGTGATGTGGTGGACCGAGCGACAGGAACGCGCTCGCGCCGCCGCCAACTCGCACGACGCGTTGCGGCAGACGACACAGGTATCCGAGATTAACGAGCATCTGCTGGGCGTCATCCGTTCGAACACCGAGGCGCTGGCGGCGCTGCGCGAAGAGCTGCGCTCACATCGCGCCGTCGAGTCCGAGTGGTTGGCGCGACTCTCACGACAATTGGAACACCGGAGCGGCGCATAGCCGCCGCGAAATGAGGAGCTGTATGACTTTCAGCGAAGCGGTTCGGAGTATTGACGCCTCGACCGCGCGGGCCTTCGTGACTGCCGCGCGACACGTCATTGACGCGCTGCTGATTGACGCCGGACGCGTACGGCAGACGCAGCCGCCGGGTTCGCGCGACTACCAGGCGGCCGATCTCGCGCGCGAAGCGCCAGGCGGCGGCTGGATTTCGGATGACGAGCTGCGCGGCGCGTGCCAGCGGATGAGCGAGGCGATGGCGGCGGAAAAATGGACGGAGGGGCTGGTGTTCGCGGTTCAGGCGCTGTCGATGCTGGGCGCGATTTGAGGTCGACGCCGCGATACCGCCAAACTCGATTTCAACCATCTGGAGAATTCACGAATGCGACACTCATTTGCAACCAGCCGGAAATCCGCGGCGCGCCGCGACCGGACGTGTCGCCTGGCTGTCGCGGCACTGTTCGCGGCGCTGTCGGGCTGCACCGGCGAATCCACGCGCATCGCGCTGCAGGTCCAGCAGCGTGCGGACGAAGTTCAGCAAGTTCTATTCGAGCGCCAGGCCGACGCGCTGCGCATTCTGCTCTTTCGAGACGCGCTGCGGCGCATCGAACAAGGCGGGCCGGCACTGGCCGCCGAGCAGCGCGCCGCGCTGAGCGACGTGTGGAATGAGCGCGACCTGCTTGAGTTCTGGTCCGTGCAACAAGAGCGCGCCAAGGCACTGCGCCTGATCGGCGTGGACGCCAAGCTCTTCGGCGACCAATCGCCGATCGACCTGGTCTTCAAGTCGCTGCGAGCCAGGTTCGGCCGGGCGCGCGAGGCGATCGCGGCCTACGCTGGGGCAGGGCTTCAACCCGTCGAATCGTCGATGCGACCTGCCCTGCAAGAGCCGCGCGCGGAAATGGCGCCCGTACCGCCGCAACCGTCGCCGGCCGGCGCCGCGACGCCGGGCCAAAGCGCAGGCGTCGCGTCGCCCGGCGGCATTTCGCCGACGCCGAATCTCGTCGCGCCGCAGATCTCGACGCAGGCGACCGGCGCCGACGGCGGGAAGGAGGATGTGCGTTACGAGCCGCCGTATTTTCCGGTGGTCGTCGTGCCGCAGCGGGGAGGGTCGCGATGAATCCACTCGATGGAGCCGGTTGGAAGCGCTGGATCTGGCCGCTCGCCAGCCGCAAGGTGCAGGTCGCGCTGGCGACGATCGTGGTCGCGTATGCCGGGCAGCTCGGGTTCTCGTTCAGCGAGGATACGGTGCTGACGGTTCTGGGCGTTGGCGTTGCGCTGATCCTGGGAATCGCACACGAGGATGCGGGCCGGGCGAAGGCGTAGCATCGGCACACAAGGCGCTGGCGGGCGCGGTCCTTCAGCCGCGCTCGCTTGCGCTTCGCGTTCAGATTACCGGTACGCGGCGAACCACCGATCAAAGCCCGAGTTCGCGCGAGGTCGTGTCCGTCAACGAATCCAGGAATTCGGTCGTGCTTCGCAGCAGCGGCGAAAGCAGCCGAATCTCGCTCGTCGCGCACCAGCGCAGCTCCGCCACCTCGGCCGGGTTCGGCGTCAGCGCATCGTGAAGCAAATCCGCGTGCCACCAGTGCAACAGCAGTCGCCCGTCCGGACGCCGATACTCCCAGATCTTGCGAAGTGGTCGAATGCGCCCGCCGACCTCTTCGGCGAATTCGCGCTCTGCCGCGGCTTCCTGCGATTCGTCCGCTTCGATCGCACCGCCCACAAAACACCACGCGCCGCCGGCGAGGATGCCCTCGGCGCGGCGAATGAGCAGCAGGCGTGCGGCCCGCGAAACGACGATGACGACGCCCTCGACTGGTGATTTTCGGGACACGCCGCGCCGCTACGCTCGCTTGGTCTTCCGGCGTTTTTCGGGGGCGGCATCGACGCTCGCCGCCGCTGGTTTCTTTGCCGGCGTCGGCGCCGATGCGGCCAGGCTCTGTTTGAGCGCTTCCATCAGGTTGATGACCTGTCCGACCTCGGCCTCTTGGGTGACGATCGGCTGATTGCCCTCGACTTTCGCCTTGATAATGGCCAGCAGCGCGTCCTGATAGCGGTCGCGAAATTGAGACGGATCGAATGCGGCGCTCTTGGCCTGGATGAGCTGCTGCGCCAACGCGAGCTGATCCGCCGCGATCTCGCCGTCGCGGATTCCTTCCATGTATGGGTCCGCCGCGCGGACTTCATCCGCCGTCCGCAGCGTGTTGAGCAGGAATCCCTTGCCCTCCGCTTGCAGTACGACTGCGTGCTCGCGCCCGGACATGACTACGCGGCCGATGCCGACCTTGCCGCCGCGCCGTATCGCTTCGCGAATTACGCGGAAGGACTCTTCGGCGACCGGACCGTCAGGCGCGACGTAGTACGGCGAGTCGAGATAGATCGGCGCGATCTCGCCCGCGTCCACGAATTGGAGGATTTCGACCGTGCGGTTCGTTTCGAGCTTGATCTTGTCGAGATCGGCCTCGTCAATGATGACGTACTTGTCTTTCTCGAATTCGTAGCCCTTCGCGATGTCGTCGCGCTCGACCGGACCGTGCTCGGGACAGGTCATCTGCTGCTTGAGGCGACGATTGCAACCCTTGTGGAGCTGGTTGAGCCCGATGCGCGATGAACTGCTGGTCGCGTTGTAGAGGCAGATCGGAAATGCGACCAACGAGATCTTGAGCTGGCCCTTCCATGAAGCCCGCGGCGGCATAAGTGTCCTCCGTCTGGCTACTTATCGGCGGAACCGGGCGGAAAGCCTACGCGCGGAACAAGGTCGGCCGCAAGCCGATAACCGGGCGAACAATGAAATGCGATTCAAGATACCGGCGAGTTGGGCCGATCCGCGTCGCACTCGATTCTGCCGTCGCGCATCCGAATCACGCGTTCCGCTCGCCCCGCAACCGTCGCGTCGTGCGTCACGACCACCAGCGTCATCCCGAGCTCCGCCCGCAGATCCGCGAGCAGCGCGAAGATCGCCTCGCCGGAGGCCGAGTCCAGCGCGCCGGTCGGTTCATCCGCCAGCAGGATGCTCGGCCGGTTCACCAGCGCCCGACAGATTGCGACGCGCTGCCGCTCTCCGCCCGAGAGCGTCGGCGGGCGCGCGTTAAGCCGATCGCCCAATCCCACTCTGCGCAGCAGCGCCTCGGCCCGCTGTACGCGCTCGGCGGCGGGGACTTTCGCGCCCAGCAGCGGCGTCTGCACGTTTTCCGACGCCGTCAGCAGCGGCAGCAGGTTGTGAAGCTGGAACACCAGCCCGACCGTCTCGCGCCGAAGTGCATCCGCCTCGCCATCGCGGAAACGCGTCACGTCGCAGCCGCAGACGGCCAGCTCGCCCGCATCCGGCACGTCGATGGCCGAGATCAGATTGAGCAGCGTGGTCTTGCCGCAGCCGGACGGGCCGCAGATGGCGACGAACTCGCCGCGGCAGATGTCGAGATCTACGCCGCGCAGCGCCTGCACGCGGCCGGCCTCGTACTGCTTGACCAGGCCGCGGGCGCGGATGGCGAGCGACTCATCAACACCGCCGTCAGCGCGATCATTCATACCGCAGCGCCTCCGCCGGCGGGACGCGTCCGGCTCGCCAGCCCGGCAGCGCTCCGCCGATCACGCTGTAGCACTCATCGTACGACCTCCACGGCGGGCGCCGCCGCAGCTCGTTTGTCGATTTCGAGGAGGTCAGCGACGGCCGCGCGCACTATCTGCCAGCAGATGCGGCACGTGTCGCCGTCAGGGCAGTCGCTCGAAATCCGCTGGACATACGGATGCACGATGTTGCGCGACTCCCGAAGTGCGTGGCTGAACCGCTTGACGTCACCCTGGAGCCATCCGACCTCATGCGCCAAAATCGGTGATCTGCGTCTTCGTGCGGTAGGGTCCCGGCGAGCTATATCCGCCTCCTGAGCCGTCACCTGCTCCGCAGATGATCTCCGCGATGGCTTCTAACGTCGTGTCGTCAAGGCGGTTCATGTTGGTTTTGCCCTTTCGGTCGTTCGCCAGCCCTGCAGTACCGTACAGTGGGCACCGTCCACCTCTTGGGACGATTCGGTCTCCAGAGATACGCGGACTGAGCTTCCGTCGCGCCTGTGCACTGGTGCGCGCCGCGGCTGCCGCTCGCTTGCGCTCGCGGTTCCTTGGCCCGCTCGATTACTCATAGCGCAGCGCCTCCGCCGGCGAGATGCGCCCGGCGCGCCAGGCGGGGATCGCTCCGCCCAGGACGCTGAGCACGATCGCCGCCGAGCCAGCGATGGCGAATTGCGTCACCGAGAACGCCGGGCGGACGAATTGCGACGCGACCGGCGCGATCGAGATCAGACGCGCCAAGCCGACGCCGATCAGCGAGCCCAGCAGCATCGCCGCGACGCCGATCGTCAGCGATTCGAGGAGCACGGCGGCGAATACCGAGCCGCGCGACCAGCCGACGGCGCGCAGCACGCCGATCTCGCGCGTGCGCTCCAGCACCGTCATCCACATTGTGTTCAGCACGATCACGCTGCCGATGATGATCGCGGCCGCCGTCACGCCCCACACCGAGCTCTGCGCCACCTGCAAGCCGATGTCCACCTTGCGATACTCGGCGGCGTTTGAAATCGCGACCAGCTCCGGGTTCGCGGTCTCCAGCCGCTTCGAGACCGCACTCACGTCCGCGCCGTCGCGCAAATCGAGAAAGAAGGCCGTCGCCTGGCCTTCACGGCCGAGCATGCGTTGCAGCGTGTCGAGCCGCACGGTGATTCCTGCGTCGTAAATCACAACGCCGGTGTTGAACGTGCTGACGATGCGGAACGTCGACTTGCCGATCTGCAGCGCGTCGCCCTTGTGCTTGTTGAATGTGCGGACGGCCAGCGCGCCGAGGCTGCATTCGTCCGGCTTGCGAATCGGCGGGCCGTCGACGTAATCGGCGTTGTACGTGAAGCCGTTCGGCTCGACGCCGATCACGACCGTGAAGCGCTGATCGCCGACTGGCATGATGTGCGACAGGCCGGCCGCGACGCTGACGACATCGGGATCGGCGAGCAGCTTCGCGCGCGTTGCGTTCTCGTCGAGCGAGCTGAGAATGTCGGCGGCGACGCCGGCCTGGAAGACGGTGAGCTCCGCGCCGCCGAGTTTCAGCCCGGATTGAATCGCGTCGTGAATGCCCTGAACGAGCGAACCCAGCGCGACGATGGCGATCACGCCCAGCGCCACTCCAAGAATGGTCAGCGAGGCGCGCAGCGGCTGTCGCGTGAGATTTCGCCGCACGTAGCCGGCGAGCGTAAGGGGCGAGGTTGCGGGCATCGTGACATCTTATCCGCGTCCTCGCGGCGCCAGCCGGCAGGTCAGGCGATCGTTCAAGACGGCCGGCGTTCGCGAGCGCTTGCGACGTGGCACGAATCGTGGCGGAAAAGCGGGCGACCGGGGTCGAACCGGCAACATTCAGCTTGGAAGGCTGATGCTCTACCAATTGAGCTACGCCCGCGAGCGATCGTAACGCACTGCCGCCGCATCACTTGCACGCCACAGAATCGACTTCGACGGACCGCTGGTCAGCGCGAAGGCGCGCATCGCATGTTACACAATCGGGTTGATTCTAGCACGGCAGCGCATGGTCACAAGCCAGAACGCTGCCGACATTGGCGGGGAGGGCCATCATCTCGGGGCCGCAAAGTCCCGCTAAGCGCCGGCCCCGAACCTGGCGCATTCGCGGCGCGCGATTCGGCCGCGATGCGCGAACGGGCGAGGACTCTATAATCGATGCGCATGGACGCCGACGCATCGCGCGTGCAGGGTCTGCGCGGGAAAATCAGCCAGTTCCCCAAGACGCCCGGCGTGTACCTGATGAAGGACGCCGAGGGGCGCGTGCTTTACGTCGGCAAGGCGCGCGACCTGCGAGCCCGGGTGTCGAGCTATTTCCAGGATTCCGCCGATCTGCTCGGCACGCGCGGACCTGAAATCGCTCATATGGCGGCATTGGTGGCCGACATCGATTTCCTCGATTGCGAAACCGAGGTCGACGCGCTGCTGACCGAAAACCGCCTGATCAAGGACATTCAGCCGCAATTCAATGAGCGCCTGCGCGACGACAAGTCATTTCCGTATCTCGAAATCACGACCGGCGATGATTTTCCCGGCGTCTACGTGACGCGCAGCCCGCGGCTGAAAGGCAGCAAGCTCTTCGGACCGTTCACCAGCGCGGCCGGCGTGCGCGACGCCGTCAATGCGCTGCAAAAGGCGTTCAAGTTCCGCACCTGCGAGTTGGAAATCCGCGATGGCGACGAAACGCGCCGGCATTTCCGTCCGTGCCTGCTGCACGCGATCCAGCAATGCACGGCGCCCTGTGCCGCGCTGATCGGGCGCCAGGATTACGACCAGGACATCAAACGGCTCATCAAGCTGCTGAATTCAAAGCGCAGCCTCCTGCTGCGCGAGTTGCGCAGAGATATGGAAACGGCGGCTTCGAGGCAGGACTTCGAGTCCGCGGCGGTCCTGCGCGACCGCATCAAAGCGATCGAATCGCTCAGTCTCAGCGGAGACGTAGCCGAGCACGTGCAGCCGGAGGTCTTTCATGTCGATCCGCGTGCGGGCCTCGAAAAACTCGGCCGTTTGCTGGGGCTGCACGCGCCGCCGCGAATCATCGAGGGCATCGACATCGCGACGCTGCAAGGGCAGGAGTCCGTCGGCGCGCTGGTCTGCTTCATCGACGGCAAACCGTTCAAGAACGGCTATCGCCGTTTCCGCATTCGTCACGTCGAAGGCGTCGACGACTACGCGATGATCCGCGAGGTCGTCGCGCGGCGCTACAAACACGCCGCCGTCGCCGAGGAGTTGTTTCCGGATGTCATTCTGGTTGACGGCGGCATCGGCCAGTTGCATGCCGCGCTGGAGGCATTCGACCGGCTGCACGACGCGATCGAAAGCGAGCGCGGTGGCGCAGTGAAGCCGGCGATGGTGATCTCGCTGGCCAAGCGCGAGGAGTTGATTTACGTGCAGGCCAGGCAGAAGCCGCTGAGGCTGGCCCGCAACAACGAGGCGCTGCGTTTGCTACAGCAGGTCCGTGATGAAGCACATCGCTTTGGGCAGCATTATCATCACGTCCTGCGGCGCAAGCGGACGTTCGACGAGGACGTGAAGGCCGGCCGCAGACCGCCCACGCGATCGGGACGCCCGTGAGCGGCGCGCCGATGCGGAGGGCCGCGGTCGGAACTCCTGACGCCCAGCCGGAGCTCACTACGTGGTGAACGCGTTGACCCTTCGATCGTCTTTTCGAATCCGCGTGCTGCGTGCGTTTTCAGCGCTTGCCCTCTGCGCCTGTTGCGCGGCTCAAGTTGGCGCTCAAACAATGCTGCAGGCCGATCGCGCGAAGGTGAAGATCGACGGCGGACCCGACGAAACGCGTCAGAACTACGTCTGGAAGATAACGAACTATCACAGCTCGCCGATCGTGTACGTCGAGTTCCCGTCCCACTTCGCCGACGTCTTTGTCGCACCCAACGGCTGGAAATCCGACACCAGCGCCGGCGACAAGTGCGTCGCGTCCACCTCCACGCCCGAGGCCGGCATTCGCGATTCGGCGCAATTCACCATGCGCGTCTCGACACGCCAGCCGCCCACAGGCCGCGGCACGGTGCGCGTCCGCTTCGCCGACGGCAGTGAGTATTTGGTGCCGGACGTGCAGGTTCCGCGCGGACAGACGGTGCCGGAGCGGCTCGCGACACCCGCGGCGCTGATCACCGCGCTGGCGATTCTGATCGCAACCGCGCGGCGTCGCGCGCGACGCGACAAGAAATCCGACTCCACGGACGATGAGACGCGACCGCCGGATTCGACGGCGTTATGAGCGCGACGAAGTCGATCATCCGAGTCAACGGCCTGTGCAAACACTATGGCCGGCTGCCCGTATTGAAGGGCGTAGATCTGACCATTCGGCGCGGGTCGCTGTTCGGCTTTCTTGGGCCAAACGGCGCCGGCAAGACCACGACCATTCGAATTCTGCTCGGGTTGCTTCGCGCCAGCGCCGGAACGGCGCTGGTGTTCGGCGAGGATTGCTGGCGCGCCGGGCCGCATCTGCGGCGTCAGATCGGCTATCTGCCGGGCGATGTGCGATTTCACGATCATTTGACCGGCGCGGCGACGCTCGCGTTCCTCGCCGCGGTCCGCCGCGTGAACTGTCGCGCGGAAATTCGGCGATTGTCGACGGCACTGGACCTGGCGCTGGATCGGCGCGTGCGGAATTACTCGCGCGGCATGAAGCAGAAGCTCGGGCTGATCCAGGCCATGATGCACCGGCCGGCGCTGTTGATTCTCGACGAGCCGACGACCGCGCTGGATCCGCTGGTGCGCGAAACGCTGAACGACGAGCTCCGCCGCGCCGCCGGCGAAGGCCGTACGGTGTTGTTCTCGAGCCACACGCTCAGCGAAGTGGAGGAGTTATGCGACGAAGTGGCCATCCTCCGCGGAGGGCGCGTCATCGAGCACGAACGGGTCGACGCACTGCGGCGGCGTGCGATTCGGCACGTCGAAATAACCCACAATCGTCCGCTCCCGCCGATCCCCGAAGGGATGCGCGTACTCCACGCGGGCGAAGGGCACTTTTCCGGGGCATGGTCCGGGCCGATCGACCGGCTGCTGGCGTGGCTCTCGATGTGCCCGGCGCAAGATGTAACCATCGCGCCGTCGCGGCTCGAAGACCTGTTTCTAGCGTACTACAACCAATCGGGAAGCGTCGTCACACCGGGGTGATCTGTCGGACCCCTCCCTGACGGTCGGGGCTCGGCTGGGTAGGTTCTTCAACGCATATTGTTAGCGAGGGTTGACATCTCGCGGTCCCGCTAATTTTCCGCCTATTGGCACAGCATTTGCTACGCAACACGCAGGGAGAATTATGCCCGTCGAAACCGCAACGCTGGATCCCCGCGCACAGGCTGACGCCGCGGAAACGCTGCTGCGCTCCATCGCCGCTCAGGACCGCACGCGCCTCTACGAACACGAAGTTTACTCGCTGATCGAACAGGCCGGTGGCGTCGAGGCGCCGCGGCATCTCTTCATCCCCGCCGGCGCGGATTGGCCGAAGGATGAAGTCGCGGCGCTCCCGGGGCGCAAGCTGGTGCTCAAGCTCGTTTCGCCGGACGTCACACACAAGACCGAGGCGCGGGCTGTTCGAATCATCGCGCACGGCGATCCGGCGATTATCAAGGCGGAAGCCGATCGGTTGCTGGCCAGTCACCAGCGTTCGGCGCGGGTCATAGGACTGCTGCTTGTCGAATTCGTCGAGGGCGACACGCCCGGGTTCGGCAGCGAACTTTTCGTCGGCATCCGCGCCACGCGCGAGTTTGGTCCGGTGATCGCGGCGGGTCTCGGCGGCGTCGATTCGGAATTCCTCGCGCAATCGATGAAGCCCGGACTCTCGGCGGCCAAGGCCGTGGCGTCGGAGATCGATGCCGAGGAGTTCCTGGCACTGTTCCGGCGCACCGCCGCATACGAAGTGATCGCCGGCGTAGCCCGCGGGCACTCGCGAATCGTCTCCGACGACGAATTGCGGCGGTGTTTCGCGGCGTTTCTCTCGCTGGCCGGCCGCTTCTGTGTCGAGCGCGAGGATGCGGGACCGCATATCTACGAGATGGAGGTCAATCCGTTCGCGTTTCGCGACCGCCGATTGGTGCCGCTGGACGGACGCGGACGCTTGGGAATCGTGCATCGCGCGTCGCCGCCGCGTCCGCTCACAAACGTGCACAAGCTGTTTGAACCCGAGCGGATCGCGTTGCTTGGAGTGTCCTCCAGCCCCGGCAGCATCGGCCGGGTGATCCTCACAAACCTGGCCAACGGCGGGTTCGCGCGCGACCGACTGTTCGTGATCAAGGAAGGCGCCGATTCGGTCGACGGCGTGCAGTGCGTACCCGATCTGGCGCGCCTGCCGAACCCGGTTGACCTGCTGATCGTCACGGTAGCCGCCGTGCAACTGCCCGACGTGATTCAGGACGCAGGCGCGTCGGGGAACGTGCGGTCGGCGATCCTGATCTCTGGCGGCGCCGGCGAAACCGAGGGCAGCGAAGGCGTCCGCCGCGCGATCGAAGACGCGATCGCGGCCGCGCGGTCCGGCGGAGCGGAGGGCCCCGTCTTTCTTGGTCCCAATTGCCTTGGCGTGCGTTCGGAGCCGGGCGGCTATGACGCGTTCTTCATTCCGCACCACAAGCTGGCCGCGCCGCGCGAGCTGGCGTCTCGGCCGGTCGTGCGCGTAGCGCTGCTTTCCCAGAGCGGCGCGTTCATCATCACACGGCTGAGCAATCTCGAAGTGTTGCGGCCCGCGCTGGCCATCTCGGTCGGCAACCAAGCCGACCTGGCCCTGTCGGATTTCGTTCGCGCGCTCTCGTCTCGCGGCGACATCGACGTGATCGCCGTGTACGCGGAGGGATTCCAGACTTTGGACGGGGCGGCTTTTCTGCACGCGGTCGTCGAAGCGACACAGGCCGGAAAACTGGTGATTCTCTACAAAGCCGGGCGCACGTCGGCGGGCCGCTCGGCGGCCGCCGGCCACACTGCCGCCATCGCTGGCGATTACGACGTGTGCACGGCGGCGGCGGCCGAAGCCGGCGCGCTGGTCGTCGACACGTTCAAGGAGTTTGAGCAACTGGTGGAATTGGCCAGCGCGTTTCACGAGATCCCGGTGCGCGGGCGACGCATCGGCGCGATGAGCAACGCCGGGTACGAGACAGTCGGCATGGCGGACACGATTCGCGGGCCGCGCTACCAGGTTCAGATGGCTGCGCTGGCGACCGAGACGCGCGAGCGATTGCGGGCCGTGCTGATCGACCACAAACTGGAGCGCCTGGCCAGCGCCACCAATCCGCTCGATCTTACGCCCATGGCCGGCGAGTCGGCCTACGAGGACTGCGCGCGGGTGTTGCTGGATTGCGACGAGGTCGATGCGCTGGTGGTCTCGGTCGTCCCGCTGACGCCGATGCTGAAAACGACCGCCGAGGAGATCGCCGGCGGCGGCGCGTTGCCGGCCTGCCTGCCGCGCCTGCTGCGCACGCACCGCAAGCCTCTGATCTTCGTGGTCGACTGCGGGTCGCTGTTCGACCCGCTGGCCCGTGCGGTGCGTTCCGCCGGAATTCCCGTGTTTCGCACCTGCGATCAGGCCATTCGCTCGCTGGGACGCTACCTGCACTACCGCACGTCCGGCGGGCGTTCAACCTGACACCGCCGCGCACGGCGGCGATGAAGCCTGAGCACGATAGTCTTAGGACGAGTGGTCCCGTGAGTTGCAGCAACGGCTCGAATTGCACGCTCAGAACGGTCTCGACGACCGGCGGACGCTCGTAGCTCGGTAGCACACGGCTCATTTCTTCATGGTATACGCTGTCGGTCTCATTATGTCACGGCGACGGAAGAGTGACGTGGGGCGCTCCTTCGGGCGGCCGTGCACGGGGCACTGGCCAGGCAACCGCGCGCGTCCCGGATCACCGACTCGCCGGAAGCGGCGTCGGCGCTGGGGCCGCTTCGGCCGGCGTTTCGACGCGCCGTGCGCGCTTGCCGCTCGAGAGGTTGTAGACCAGCGAAAGTAACCACACCGTGGCTACGATGGCGCCGCCCCATGCGCCCGCGTTGGCCAGCGCCTGCATCGCCGAGGGCCAATATGCGTCGAGCAGCAGGCACGTGCCCACAAACGTCGTGAGCGTGCCGAATGTGGCCGCCCACACGCTGCGCGCGAACTTCGGCAGCAGCAGCCCGAACGCCAGCCCGGCCAGCATCGTCGCTCCAACGATTGTGCCGAACTGGGCCTGAAATCCCGGAACATTCGAACTCAGGTGCGTCCACAACTGCCCGAGTTGATGCACCATCGGCGGCACGTTCTCCGCCGCGCCGGCGGGCAATACGGTCTCGGATCCATCGCCGGAGACGAACTGCGCGACGTACGGGTGCAGCGTCCGCACGAAGTACACGCCGACGCCGGCGACCGCGAAGCAGCACGCCAGGATGCCGGCCATCCAGATTCGGAACAGCACGAACCCGACGATGAGACTGACCACACCTCCGCAGGCGATCGTCGGCCAGAGCGGCAAATTCATCGCGTGCGCCAGGAAAGACGCGCTCACACCGCCGACTCCCGCGAAAGCCAGCGCCGTCAGCGCCGGCGCGAGTTTCGCGCCGTGCAGTAGCAGTACCAGCCCGAACAACGTGACCGCGGACATGGCCAGCGGCGGCGCCCATGCCGCGCTCGCCGGAATATGCTGCGTAAGCGCCTCGACCAGCATGCGAACCAGTTCGCTCGGGTTCATGATTTAGATACTCCGAAAATCACTGCCGGTTCACCCGCCCGGGCTAACGCCCGACGAGGCTACTTGGGCAATCCAACGCCGCGCTCATCGCGAAGGTCGATAAACGCAACATCCGGCAATCCGCCGGAGCGGGCGAAAAACGCCCGCAGTAATTCTATCTTCCGTTCGGCGGTAGCCTCGACGCCCAGTCCTCGTCCGGGCGGCAGACCCCACTGCAAGTATGTTCGCGGATTGTTGGTTCTTATTCGCAAACAGCCGCCGATTCTGTCGCCGCTGAACTGGCTGACGTCCACCCCGCGCAGAACCGCCCGCACCGGGGCCGGTAATGCCCCGCTGAATTCCGCCTCGCGCAGGAAGCGCACCAGCTCCAAACCTGCCGCCAAGTCCTCGCCCGGCCATGTCTGGCCGTCGCCGGGCGGTGCCGGCGAGCGCACGCCTTCGACGACGTACCAGCGTTCCTGGTTCACCTGCGCCAGCGTGAGCTGGTCCGGCAAGCGGATGCCCTGCTCGTCCACCAAGTGGGCCGTGTCGCGCCAGGCCACGAGCGCCAGCGGCCGACGAAACGCCGCTTTCACGCGCACCAGCCCGTCGCCGCGTTTCCAGACGCGTTCCACGCTCGCGACGCGTGGCGACGATCCGATCGCCTCCGCCACGCGGCGGCACAATTCCGGATCGTCCACGCGATCGTCGGGCATGAAGGCTACCCGTGCTTCGACTTCGCGCAACACTTCCTGCCAATCGGGGCTGGTCAGCCACGGTGGCAGATCGACCCACTCAATTCGCGGCGACGCGCTGGGCTGCGCCAGCGCCAGCGATTCCAAACGCGACAGGCCGTAGAAGACGCCAATGAGCGTCGCCGCCCAAATGAGCAGTGCGATCGATCGAAACAGCGGCGCGCGCCGAACCGGCGAATCCTCGCGCGGCGTGCGTGCGACGATCGCGGATGTTGGTCGAAGCGTGGCGCGCTTGGCGTTCATGGCGCGACTCCGCGCGGCGTCAATGCCATGCGCGCGAGCCGATCACACAGTGCGTCGAACGAGATTCCGATCCGCGCGGCGGCTTTGGGAACGAGCGAGTGGCTGGTAAAGCCCGGCAGCGTGTTGATTTCCAGAAACCAGAGGCGCTCATCGCGATCGACCATCCAATCGACTCGCGCCAGATGCCGGCAGCCGAGCAAATCAAAGATGCGCAGGCTCAGGTTTTGGGCGCGCTCCAGCATCGCCGGCGAATGGCCGGCGTCGAACAGGTATTTCGTGTCATCGTCGACGTACTTCGCCTGATAGTCGTAGAAGCCGCGCTGCGTACGGATGCAGATCGGCGGCAACGGCTGCTCGCCGAGAATGCCGACCGTGATTTCGTCGCCGAGGATGCAGCGCTCGACCAGCGCGCGGCCGTAAGCGTCGATCACCGCGCGAACTGCCGGCTCAAAATCCTCGCGCCGGCGAACGACCGTGGTCAGCACGCTGCTGCCCTGGTCGACCGGCTTGACGACGACCGGACCGGCGTCGAGCAGCCGCTGCGCCGCCGACAGGTCGATTGAATCGAGCACGACGAATTCCGGTGTATCGATCCCCGCGGCGATGGCGCGCTGCTTGGTGTGCACCTTGTCGATCGCGCAGCGCGACGCGGCGGCGTCTGAGCCGACGAATGCGATGCCCCGACGCTCGAGGATTGACTGGAGCTGTCCGTCTTCGCCAAACGTGCCGTGAAGCGCGGAGAAAATCACGTTGGCGCGGCGATCCAGCGCGCTGCAATCGTCGGCGTTGATGTCCGCGACGTGGACGTCATGTCCGCGCCGCCGCAAGGCCGCCGCGATCGCCGCGCCGGATTGCAGGCTGACTTCGCGCTCAGCGCTCGGTCCGCCGGCCAGCACGGTGATGCGGAGCTTGTCGGTCACAACTTGGGAATGCGGGCTGACGGCCGGCATCGTGCTCATGTCGTCACCAGTATTTCCGCGATGCCCGGGCTCGGTACGCAGCGAGACGCAATCAGAGCCCGGAATCGGGAAGTGCCTCAGTTTCGCGAAGGAACTCGCCAGCCGAGCCCCGACCGTAAGGCAGGGGTCTCTTGCGACCGCAGAAAGCCGCTCCCTTACTGTCGGGCCTCGGTGTCGAGCGTTTTCCCGACGTCGCAAGCGAAACTGAGCCACTACCCGGAATCGCTACCAGACTTCGACTTCGAGCTGCAGCTCGAAGCCGGTCTGGTTCCACACGCGATCCTTCGCGAGTGCGATCAAGTCTAACACGTCCCGGGCGCGCGCGTCAGCCTCGGCGACGATGAAATTGGCGTGTTTGGCGCTGATGACGGCGCCGCCGACGCGATGTCCCTTCAGACCCGCGCGGTCGATCAGTACGCCGGCGGAATGCCCGGGCGGGTTCTTGAAGATGCACCCGCAGGTTCGCGCCGAGACGGGCGGCTGATTCGAGTATTTCTCGTTCCAGATTTCGCGGTAGCGCGCTTTGGCGTGCGTGGCGTCCGCCTGTTGGAGCAGCAAGCGCGCGCCGAGGATCGCACACCCATCCAGGCACGTATGGCGGTACGAGAATCCGATGCCGGCCGCGTCGCGCTCGACCAATTCCCCTTGCGCGTCGATCAAGCTCATGCGTTCGACGAATGACGCGATCTCGCCGTAGCGCCCGCCGGCGTTCATGCGGATGATTCCGCCGACCGTTCCCGGTATTCCCGCCAGCGCTTCGAGGCCCGTCAGTCCAAGATCGAGCGACTCGCGCACCAGGCGCGTGAAATCGCGCCCCGCGCCGACCTGCACGCGCTGGCCGTCGTATTCGACTTCTTCGAAGCACGGCCCGCACAGCCGCACCACTAGCCCGTCGAACCCCTCGTCGCGCACCAGCAGGTTTGCGCCGCGGCCCAGGATTCGCCAGGCCACGCCGGAATCGCGCGCGCAGCGCAGCAGCGCCGCCAGTTCGCTTTCGTCGCGCGGCTCGGCGTAATAACGCGCCGGGCCGCCGAGCTGATACCAGGTCAGCGGGGCGAGCGGGGCGTTAGTCCGCAGGATTTCCGCGAAGTGCTCGAAGCAGCTCATCGGCGACTTTCCAGATACTGCCGGCGCCCATCGTGAGCACCAGGTCGCCGGATTCTACGCGCTGCGACAGGTGCTCCACGATCGCGCTGAAATCGGCGACGTAGCGCGCATCGCCGCCGCGCGAGCAAATGCGGTCGACCAGGTCGGCGGCGCAGACGGCTTCCTGGTCGCGCTGCGTGTCGCGCACGAAGTAAATGTCCGGAACGATGACGTGATCCGCCAGGTCGAAGCTGTCCGCGAAATCCTCGAGCAGAAAGCGCGTCCGCGAGTGCTGATGCGGCTGAAAAACGCACCAGACGCGGCGCGGAGAGAAACGCTCGCGGGCCGCCGCCAGCGTGGCGCGAATCTCGGTCGGATGATGGGCGTAGTCGTCAGCGACGAGGATTCCGGCCTCCTCGCCCCGCAGCTCCAATCTCCGGCGGGCGCCGTGGAAGCGCGGCAGAATGTCGGCCAAAGCCGGCCAGGGCACGCCCGCCCGACGCGTTAGCGCGCACACCGCCAAGGCGTTCAGCACGTTGTGCCGCCCCGGAATCTGAAGCTGAATGCGCCCCAGCGCCGCTCCGCGGTAGGCGACCGTGAACCGGTGGCAGCCGTCGTGCAGCTCGGCGTCGCGGGCTTGCCACGTGTCGGTATCTGCAAAGCCGAAGAACTCGAACGGACGGCCGACCGTCGCGGCAATCTGGCGGCAACGCTCGTCGGCGCCGTTCAACACCAGCAGGCCGTCGTTTGGCACCGTTTGCGCGAATTGGCGAAACGCCTCAGCGATTTCCTCCAGGTCCGCGTAGCAATCCAGATGGTCTTCTTCAATATTCAGGATCGCTGCCAGCTTGGGCCGCAGATTCAGGAAAGACCGGTCGTATTCGCAGGCTTCGGCGACAAAGTGCTTTCCATCGCCAACGCCGCTGCCGCCGCCAAGCTGCTCGCAATCCGCGCCGACGACGAAGCACGGATCAAGCCCGGCCTGGCGCAAGACGAACGCGGTCCAGGCGGTGGTCGTACTCTTACCGTGTGTCCCCGAAATGGCGATTCCGTCGCGCTGCGCCAGAAGTGCGCCCAGCAACTGCGCGTATTTGTGGACCTCGATCCCGCGCCGCCGGGCTTCCACGAGTTCTGGATGGCTGGCGGGAATGGCGGCCGAGGCGACCACCAACTCGGCATCCAGCGGCAGCGCGTCGGCATCCTGGCGGGTCGAAATCTTGGCGCCGCTGCTTTGCAGGCGCGCCAGGGCGCCCGAGGGAGCACAATCCGAGCCGCTGACCCGCGCGCCGCAGCGCAGCAATACGGCGGCAAGACCGGCCATACCGCTGCCGCCGATGCCGATCATGTGCACGTTGAGTCCGCGGAAATCGCGCGCAGTCGCGTGGGTGCTCATACCTGAAACGGGGCGCAGAAGGCTGACCGAGTCCATGGTCGTATTCCTGAGAATATCCGGTCCGAAGGGGTGGGAGCAACCGACGAAGTCGCCGCCGGAACTTACAATCCCTCGCACTCGTACTATCGGCGCATGAACTTGAATGACTTGAATGCAAATCGCGGCGTCTCGTCGCTGACGCATGCAACCGCATCGCGCGGGGGCGATTCCAATGGCTGACGCGGTGGGGCTCGAACTCCGAACGGACCCGTCACAGCGGCATCGACAAACGCTGTCGCGAATTACACTGTGCGCGGGCCTGATTCTCCTGGCGGCGACGTTTTTCCTGATCTCACCGCCGATCGGCCAGAACTACCCCGGCGCGATCCCCTGGTCCGACCATTCCATCCTGCGCGCGATCGTCGACCTGATGTCCCTGGGCGGCCTGACGCCGACAATCCGCGGCGTCGAGATCAAGGATTTCGCGTTCTACCTGGCTGCCGGCGGAGGTCTGACGTTGATGGCGCTGCGTGCCGCAGTTTCGGCAGCCTGGCCAGAGGTTCGCGAACGTCGGCGCGGTGCGTGGTTTGTGGCCCAAGGGCTTCTCGGCGGCTGGGTGGCGCTCTCGCTGGCCAGTGCCACCTGGTCGACCGACGCCGAGATTTCGGTCGCCCAATCCGCGATCTACGCCCTATCGGTCGGCTGGGCGGTTTCGCTGGCGTGGACGCTGCAGGGCCGGAGCATTCCCGTCCTGATCGGGGGATACGTGGGAATCGCGGCGCTCGGTTCCTCGATGTGCATTTGGTATTTCTACGAACGGAATCCGTTTCACCGACCCGGGTTTCCGATCGGAAACCCCGGACCGCTCGCGGCCTGCATCCTGCCGGCGATCATTATCTGCGTCGCAGTCGTCACGGGCCGATTCGCTTCAAGCGCGGCGGCCTACGGTCGTCGCTGGCGGACCGTCGGCGGCGCGGTGCTGGTCCTGGCGCCGCTGTTGTGGTGTTTCTGGCTGACCGGCTCGCGCGGCGGATTCGTCGGGCTGGCGATCGGGCTGGGAACGGTGGGCTTCCTGCGAGCCGGGCCGCGCGTTCGATGGGCGCTGCTGGTCACCGCGGTCGTCGTGGCCGGGAGCGCGGCGACCTACGCGTACGTCTCGCGCCTCGACCCGACGCTGGCGCGCGGGGCCACCGTTCGCTTTCGTTTCTACGCCTGGCGCTACGCGTCGGAACTATGGGAACAGCGGCCGATCAGCGGAGTCGGCGCCGGTGCGTACCCACGGCTCGCAAGCCAACTCGCGGTGAACGACCGGGCGCTTGACCCGGCCGCGTTCATGGGCGACATCGTCGAGCACGCGCACAACGAGTTGTTCGAGGTGCTCACCGAAATCGGCCTGGTTGGCGGAGTGACATTTGTCGGCGCGTACCTGGCGACCATCGTCGCCGCGCTAGTCTTGCTGCGCTCGAATCTCTCCGAACAACGCCGCTGGCTGCTCATCGGCCTGACGGCGGCGATGACGGCGCTGCTGTGCGACGGCCTCTTTGGGCCGGCGATGCGCTTGCCCGGTCTGCCCGCCGTGCATTACACGCTGCTGGGCACGCTCTGGGCCGCATGTCGCTACGCCGTGCGCAACGAAACCGCCGATGCCGCGATGACGGACGCGCGCGTGCTCGGGCGGAGGCGAGCGAGGCGAATCGTTGTGGCGCTGGGGGCGCTGGCGGCGGCGGGGCTCGCGTTTTTTCTTGCCGTGCAGAACTGGCGTGCCGCGATGACCGAACACGATGCCGCCGCGGCCCGATCGGCCGGGAATCTCGAGTTGGCGGAGCGGCTGGCCAGTGCGGCGGAGCACGATCTGCTCGATCCGGTCCGCAAGCTGGACGCGAATCGCATCGCCGTCATCGCGCTGTACGAGCAGGCCGAGGCCGCATTTGAGGCGTGGGAGGCATCGCGGACGCAGTCCGGCGCGACGACGCAGTCGGCATCGGCCGCTCCGCCGGGTGACGTCGTCGCACTCTGCACGGGCGCGCACGTCGCCGCCACGGATCTACAGCGTCGTGCGTCAACGCTCGGGCGAATGCTGGTCTATGCCGCGCGCGCCGCGGAAATGTGTGCGACGCTCGCGGCCGTGACCAACACCGCGGATGCCGAGCAATGGCAAATGCGTGCGTGGCAATGCTGGCGCGTGGCGCGCGATCAGCGGCCGTTCGACGCCGAGGCGTTGCTGGCGCTGGCGCGATTTCCGGGAACGATGGGCGATCACATCGCGCTGCTGCGCAACGCACTTCGCGGCGGAATGCCCAATGACGCGTGGCGCGCCAGACTGGCGATCCTGTCGCGCCAGCCGGAGTTTGCGGCGATCCTGGACGGTTTCCGGGCGTCGATCGAGCCGATCGGGCCGGACTCGGACATGAATTCGATCATTGCGATGATGGCGCCCGAGACGCAGCGCCTGATCGCCGCCTGGCGAGCGCAGCAGGGTGATTTTCGCGGCGCGGCGGATCGCGCGGCGCGGGCGGCTGCGCTCTACGTACCGCTCCGCAGCCGCTTTCCGTTGCTTGGCGGTGTGGCGCTGGCGGAGCAGGCCGAGTATGAAATCCAGGCCGATCCGGGCGTCGGAAAACGATGCGCCGCTCTTCTGGAAGAGGCGATCGATTCGCTGCCGCGCATTCAGGAGCAGCAATACAACGAGCAGATCGCCCCGTTTCGGCGTCTACGGGCGTACTACTTCGTCGCCGCCGGTCAGGAAGGCGACGCGGAACGCGTTCTGGCGGAGCTGGATCAGCCGCCCGCGCAGCGCGCCACGACAATCGCAGGGACGTACGTCGATCTCGCGCAGCGCCTGGCGCGGCGCGACCCCGCCGCGCCGGAACTTGACCGCTGGCTCGACGCGGCGATCCGCCGGCAGCCGGCGCACGCGCGCGCCTGGGCCTGGCGAGCCTGGCTGGCGCTGAAACGCGGAGGCGCGGCGGCGGCGGCGGAAGTCGTGCGCGCGGCGCGGGTGGCGGGCGTTCCGCAGCGCGAGGTGGAACAGATCATCACCAGTTTGGAAAAGGAGTTTCCAGACCAAAGACAGCCGCTGCGAGAACACCTGAAGAAAGGTGAGAACCCGCCAAGGTGACGACACGAGCTTCCCACACGGACGCGCTAGATGAGTTCAGTGAAGTGGCTCAAAAAATACCGCGACCTATTCACGCGCGGGGTTCATCGGCCACTGGCCGGTGCGTGCCACGATTCGCACCGGCCAGAGGCCGATGCTCCCTATCGCGATTCGGTCGGTTATTCGCGAGGCAGAACATTAGCGCGGCGATGCGCAATACAGCCCGCGCTCACTCGCGCGGTAGCGCCCGCTTCAGAATCTTGCCGGTCGGCCCGCGAGGCAGGTCGGGCATGACGCGCACTTCGCGCGGGACCTTGTAGCCCGCAAGCCGATCACGGCAGAAGTCGCGCAGCGCAGTGCTTTCTGCCGACATCCCTTCCTTCAGGATCACGTACGCCAGCGGCGTCTCGCCGCGCAGCGGGTCGCGAACGCCGATTACCGCAGCTTCGGCCACGGCCGGGTGTTCCGCGAGCGCGGCTTCGATCTCGCGCGGAAAGATGTTCTCTCCGCCGACGATGATCATCTCCTTGGCCCGCCCGGTGATGAAGATGAACCCCTGGTCGTCTACGCGCCCGATGTCGCCCGTGTGCAGCGCGCCGCCGCGAACCACCTCCGCGGTCTGCGCCGGCTTATTCAGGTACCCCTGCATCACGCAATGCCCGCGGACGACCAACTCACCTTCGGCGCCTTTCGCGAGCGGCCCGCGGTGCGCGTCGACCGTGTGCACGTCGATTCCCGGCAGCGGCGTGCCGACCGAGCCGCGCCGGCTGGACCAGGGCAGATTGATCGACACGATCGGCGAGGTTTCGGTCAGTCCATAACCCTCGTGAATCGGCACGCCGAAGCGTTCCGCGAACAGATCCGCGCTCCTGAGCGGGAGCGGCTCGCCGCCGCTGATCGCCAGGCGAACGCTCGCCAGCGCCGCCGGATCGGCATTCTTGAGTATCGCCAGCGCGGAGTACATGCTGGCGACGGCCATGAAGATCGTCACGCGTTTCTCGGCGATGGTGTTCACCACCGTCAGCGGCGTAAATCGCGGCAGGTAGTGCACCGTCGCGCCCAGAATCAACGGCAAGACCGTCATGGCCGTGAAGCCGAAGCTGTGAAACTGCGGCAGGACACTCAGCAGCACCTGGTCAGCGTCGATCCGCGCATGTTCCGCGGCCGCACGTCCGTTGCCGACGACATTGTCGAATGACAGCACCACGCCCTTGGGTTCACCGGACGTGCCGGACGTGTAGATCACCGCCGCGGCGTCCGAGCCGCTTGCCGCTGGCGCTATTCCCGCGCCGGGCGCGAGTGTGGCGCCGTTCAAGATCAGCGCGCGCAGCCCAGCGGCCTTGATTGGCGGGGCAAAGCGATCGATCGTCAGAACCAGATCGAGGCCGGCATCGGCAATGATGCGACCCAGTTCCTCCGGCGTCAGCAGAAAATTGAGCGGCACCGGCGTGCGGCCGGCGTACCAGCAGGCGACGATCGCCGTCGCGCACGCCGCCGAAGTCGGTGCCAGAACGCCGACGCGCGGCCGTTGCGTCAGCGGCTCGATCTGCGCCGCCAGCCCGCAAGCAACGGCCCGCAGCGCGCGATAGTCGAGCGTCAGACTCTGGTCGCTGACCGCGATGCGCTCGGCGCTGCGATCGGCGTTGGCTTCGAACGAATCGAGGAACGGGTGCATGCGAGCGCCTCGATACCGCGCGTCATCCGCCGCGCGGCACTCTCAGCGCGGCAGAATACCCCAGACACTCGGCAAGTACGATGATCGCCGCTGCAGTGACGATCGCGCGAACGCGCGCCACAAGCAGCGCGCACAGAAACATCATGTCCGGTTTCCAGCCGCGCTCGCTTGCACTTCGCGTTCCGATACGGTGCGCACTCGCGCAATGCGGTGTTAGTAGCGCGGGTCGGGCAATGAAAACGTATCGCCCTGCGAAAGGTCGCCGGTCTCGAGCCCGCGGCGGAACCACGCGACGCGCTGCGCCGCGCTGCCGTGCGTAAACGACTCCGGCACGGTGTATCCGCGGGACTGCATCTGGATGCGATCGTCGCCGATGGACGCCGCGGCGCGCAGCGCCTCCTCAACGTCGCCTTCTTCCAGCATCTGGCGCATCTTCTGGGCGTGATTCGCCCAGACACCAGCCAAAAAATCGGCTTGCAGCTCGAGCCGAACCGACAGCTTGTTGTACTCGGGTTTGCTCAGCCGGGCGCGCTGCGCGTCGATGCGATCGGTAATGCCCAGCAGGTGCTGCACATGGTGCCCAACTTCGTGGGCGATCACGTACGCTTGCGCGAAGTCGCCGGGCGCGCCGAAGCGCTCGCGCAGCTCCTCGTAGAACGACAAGTCGACATACAGCTTCTCGTCCGACGGACAATAAAACGGCCCGGACGCTGCCGACGCGAAGCCGCAGCCGGATTCGGTCTGCGTGCGGAAAAGCACCAGGTGCGGCTCGCGATATTGCTTGCCGGATCGCCGAAACACTTCGTTCCACACGTCCTCGGTATCCGCCAGCACGACGGACACGAAGTGCGCCAGCTTGTCTTCCTGCGGATCGACACTCGTCGTGGAACCGCCGGGAGCGAGAGTCCCGCCGCCTTGCGACGAGAGTTGCAGCAAGGCGCGCGGGTCGCCGCCAAGCAGGAGGATGATTACGACGATCACGATCGAACCGACGCCTCCGCCGATCATCAGTCGCGGCGCGCCGCCGCCGAGGCTGCGTCGATCTTCGACGTTGTCGCTTTCACGGCGTCCTTCCCAACGCATGGGCAAGCCCCGATTTCGAAGTTCCTACCGCGGTGGCGGAGAGTGCGGGCATCTTGCCGGCATCTGGCCCGCACAGCAGAGCGGGCAGGAAGCCCGTACTCCCTGTTCTAATGCGGCCGATCGCCGCGAAGAAACTGACACGCGTGCCGAATCGCCGGCGTCAACGCCTCCAGGCATTCTGCGACCGCCTTGGGCGATCCCGGAATCCAGATTACGAGCGTCGAACGCGCAACACCGCCGCCGCCGCGCGAGAGAATCGACAACGGCGTCTTGCGAAACGTCTGTATTCGCATCGCCTCGCCGAAACCGGGCAACCTGCGTTCGATGAGCGGCTCGATCGCCTCGGGCGTTACGTCGCGCTGCGCGAGTCCGGTTCCGCCGCTGGTGACAATCAACTCGCAGCGGCCGACCCAGTTCCGCACGGCGGCGCGGATGCGCTCGACGTCGTCGGGAACGATCTCCCGATGAATGCAAGCCGCGTCGAGGGCTTGCAGGTGCTCGAGCGCAACCGGTCCGCTGCGGTCCTCAACCTCGCCGCGGCTGCAGCGGTCGGAAACGGTGATGACCACTGCGCGGTTGGGCATGCGAAGATAGTACCACGACGCAACCCAGGGAGAATCGGCGTCCCGTCGGCGCGAATCGTCGTTTCGCGCGAAGCCCGCGTTCGGCCACGGCCGCGTATCGAATGCCGGGTCACGAGTGGCATGCTCGCGGCCGTTGGCGACCTGTCGTTCCGTGAAATTTGCAGGTCGGCGCAGGTCATGGCTGCCAACTGCCGCAGCCATGCCACACCGGTATTCGTAACTCGCAACTGCCGCGCGCTAGGTTGTTTCCGATCCCGCCGCCGCCAGCTCCGGCTTCTTTTCGCCGGCTTCGGGCGCGTTTTCGCCGCTGAAGACCAGTTTCTTCTCGCCGGCTTCGTCCGTGCCGATGGTCAGCCGCACAATCTGCTTGCCGGCATACTTGTTTCGCAGGATGTCGTCGCTGAGCGGATCTTCGATCATGCTGCTGATCGTGCGTCGGAGCGGACGGGCGCCGAATTTCTCGTCAGTGCCTTTTTCGAGCAGGAACTCGATCGCCTCCGGCGTCAGCTCGATTTTCAGGCCCTTTTCCTTGACGCGCTTGTTCACCTTGGCGATTTCGAGATCGAGGATGTTCACCAGGTCCTCGTGCTTGAGCTTGTGGAAGACGACCACTTCGTCGATGCGGTTGATGAATTCCGGCCGGAAAGCCCGCTCCAGCTCGCTGACCAGCATGTCTTTCATCTTGTTGTAGCTGATCGCCTCGTCGCGCTTCATGAAGCCGAACGGATCCTGGCTCATGATGCGGTCGGCGCCGATGTTGCTGGTCATGATCAGGATCGCGTTCTTGAAATCCACGTGCCGAC
The DNA here is from genome assembly GCA_046350315.1 of Phycisphaerae bacterium. Classification (GTDB taxonomy): domain Bacteria; phylum Planctomycetota; class Phycisphaerae; order UBA1845; family Fen-1342; genus CAZHTF01. The sequence goes on along the minus strand of JAXMAP010000002.1, from coordinate 4,512,654 downwards.
CGAACGAGTCAGTCAGCCGGCCTTCCTCCATGATCTGGAGCAGCATGTTGAACACATCGGGATGTGCCTTCTCGATTTCGTCGAGCAAGACCACGGAATACGGTCGACGCCGCACGCGCTCGGTGAGCTGGCCGCCCTCTTCGTATCCGACGTAGCCCGGCGGCGCGCCGATCAGGCGGCTGACGTTGTGCTTTTCCATGTACTCCGACATGTCGATCGTGATCAGCGCTTCTTCGTCGCCGAAGAGAAACTCCGCCAGGCTCTTGGCCAGCAGCGTTTTGCCGACGCCGGACGGACCCAGGAAGATGAACGAGCCCATCGGGCGGTTGGGGTCCTTCAGGCCGCTGCGCGAGCGGCGCACGCTGCGGGCGATGGCGCTGATGGCCTCGTTCTGGCTGATGACGCGCTTGTGCAGCTCGGTCTCGAGCTCCAGCAGCCGCTCGACTTCCTCTTTTTCCAGCCGCGTCAACGGAATGCCGGTCATCATGCTGACGACCTCGGCGATCGTGTTCTGGTCGACGACGCCGTCCACCTCTTTCGAGCGGTCCTTCCACTCGCGCTGCATCGTTTCCTTCTTCATGCGCAGCGTTTCGGTCTTGTCGCGCAGCTCGGCGGCCCGCTCGTAGTCGGCGTTCTTGACGGCTTCGTCTTTCTCGCCGGCCAGGCGCTCGATCTCGCGCTCGATCTCGGCCAGGTCCGGCGGCAGGGTCATGCTGGTGATGCGGATGCGCGCGCCGGCTTCGTCGATCACGTCGATCGCCTTGTCGGGCAGCACGCGCCCGCTGATGTAGCGGTGCGACAGCTCGACCGCCTCGCGCAGCGCCAGGTCAGTGATCTGCACGCGGTGGTGCGACTCGTAGCGGTCGCGCAGGCCCTTCAAGATCTCCAGCGTGTGCTCGGGCGTCGGCTCGTCCACGTGGATCGGCTGGAAACGCCGCGCCAGGGCCGCGTCTTTCTCGATGTACTTGCGGAATTCGTCAAAGGTCGTGGCGCCGATGCACTGAATCTCGCCGCGCGAAAGCGCCGGTTTGAGCACGTTCGAGGCGTCGATGGCGCCCTCGGCTCCGCCTGCGCCGACCAGCGTGTGCAGCTCGTCGATGAAAAGCACAATGTTTCGCGCGCGGCGTACTTCGTTCATCACCGCCTTGATGCGCTCTTCGAACTGGCCGCGATACTTGGTGCCCGCGACCATCATCGCCAGGTCGAGCACCACGATGCGCCGGCCGTGCAGAATCTCGGGCACCTGGTGATTCACGATCTTCTGCGCCAGGCCCTCGACGATCGCCGTCTTGCCCACGCCGGCCTCGCCCAGCAACACCGGGTTGTTTTTCATGCGCCGGCAGAGCACGGTGATGACGCGCTCGATCTCCGAGGCGCGGCCGATGACCGGGTCGAGCTTGCCCTCGCGGGCCAGCTCGGTCAGATCGCGGCCGAACGAATCCAGCGCCGGGGTCTTGCTCTTGCCGTTCTTCTTGCTGGTCGGCTCCTGCGTGGCCTGCGCGCCGGAGGTTTCCTCCGGCTCGACGCCGGCGCCGAGCAGGTTGAGCACTTCTTCGCGAACGTCTTCGAGCTTGAGGCCCAGGTTCATCAGCACCTGCGCCGCGACGCCGTCCTGCTCGCGCAAGAGACCGAGGAGCAGATGCTCGGTACCGACGTAGTTGTGATTCAATTGCCGCGCTTCCTCGATCGCGTATTCGATCACGCGTTTGGCTCGCGGCGTCTGCGGCAGGCGGCCCATGGTGACCATCTCGGGGCCGCTGCGGACGAGCTTCTCGACCTCGAGTCGCACCTTGCGCAGGTCGACGCCGAGGTTTTTCAACACGTTCGCGCCGACGCCTGAGCCTTCCTTCACCAGGCCCAGCAGGATGTGCTCGGTCCCGATGTAATCATGGTTGAAACGCTGGGCTTCCTGGTTGGCCAGGGCCATGACTTTGCGGGCGCGATCGGTAAAGCGCTCAAACATTCGCGTTCTCTCCTGGTCCGACCCTTCGACGGCAGGCTGGAATTACCGGATTCCAACGCACCGGGCGATTCTAGCGCGTGCGACAGACGCCAGCAAGCGCGCTGCTTCGTAGAGACTATCGACCGCGTCGTGAGCGCGGTCCATTGACCGGTCACTGAATTTGCGCCGCGATCGCTTGGCGGAGCGCGGATTCTTGCGCGTCGACTTCGGAGCGGTAAAGTCGGTGACGGTCCAGGCGCCTGACCCGTTCCCATGCCACGAGCGCTTCCTGCGACGCGTCTCGCAGCGTCAGAGCCTGCGCCAGACGATACGCGACCAGGAGATCGCGCTCCGCTTCGGCGCGTAACGGCGTCAGCGCGTCGAGAGCCCGCCGCCCGTCTCCGTCGCGCAGCGCGCGGCAAGCGCCCTCCAGCGCGGCGCGGCGCGCCGCGAGTGTGCGGGCGTCGCCGGAAGACCGCGCAAAGCGAACAGCCATCATTTGGGCCACAAGGTAGATCACGCCGGCCAGCAAGGCGCTTCCCCACGCCAGCCAGGCCGACACGTCATCCGGAACGAGCAAGTTCGCCGCCAGCGCGAGATTCGCGGCCAGTGCGAAGGCGATGGCGGCAATCATGCCGGCGGCCGTCCGTCCGACCAGGATCAAGCCCCCGCCGGGCACGAGCAAGTTCATCGCCAGCGCCAGCTCATAGCCGCGCACCGCGGTTGCCGCACCGTTCGGTCGGCGCTCCTTTCGGCCGGTCATGCCGTGCTCCACACAGCGGCGGCAGGCGGATGCGAAATCGCGCGGTAAACGCCGCACAACCGGTGCGCGCACGCGCTGACCGCGTGCGACCGGCGCACATAGGCTTGCGCGGACTGCCGCAGCGCCGCATTCTGGTCGTCGCGCGCGGCCGCGCGAACCAGTTCGTCGGCCAGCCCGCGCGGATCGCCCGGGGCGAACAGGCGCGCCGTCACCCCATCGATGAACCACTCGTCCGCCTGATCGCGCGAGGCGATCACCAGTTTGCCGATCGCCATCGCCATCAGCGGGGCCAGCTCAATTCGCGCCGAACGCGTCGCCACCACGAGCGCGTCAAAACCCGTCAGGAGTTGCGGCCAAAGGCGCGGCGCATCCACGAACGATGTTAATTCCTGCAGCCCGCGGCGTCGCGCCTCCTGCCACGCGCGATGCTGCCGCGCGCCGTGCCCGACAAAGCCGGCCTGCAGCTCGACGCCGCGCGCCCGGGCCTGCGCGACGGCATCCAACAACAATCGCGCCCCGCCGGCGGGTTCGTCGGATTCGGTGAGTAATACGCCCAACGTGTGGTCGGTCGGCGGCGCGTTCGTTGGTGCGGCTTCGGAGGCTAATTGCACCGGTGCGGACAGATGCACCCCGCCCGGCGGCGCGATGGCGTGACGGCGAAGCAGGGCGGCCAGGCGCTCGCCGGCGGCCAGGATCAGGTAGTTCACGCGCGGCGGACTCCTGACCACCGCCGCGACGTCTTCCTCCGAGAACACGTGCACCGCCAGCGGCAACCCAATTGTCGCGCACCAACGCCCCACGGCGGCCAGCGCGGATGTTCCGCAGAGATGCACGAGTCCGGCCGGATTTTCGATTCGAGAGGTGATTTCCGAGCCGAGCCATGCGCCGCGCCAACCCGTCAGTGCCGGCACACGCCGCGCGTCGATCGGCGTGCCGGCGAACTCGTGCGGCGCTTGAGCGTCGTCCGTAATCAACGACACGCTCACGTCCGCCTCGCTCAGCGCCAGGCCGAGATGCCGAATCATGGGCGCGAATCGGTCGAGAATCGCCGAATCGGCGACGAAAAGCACGTGCAGCGCGTCGGCCGGAAGCATTCGCGGAGCGTAAGCAGGGAACCGGGTACAGGGAACAGGGGATTAAGGGATTGAGGGATTAAGGAACGGCAAGAAAGCTCCGGCCACCCCTCAAACCCTCAATCCCTTAATCCCTCAGTCCCTTGATCCCTTCAGCCCCCTAATCGCCCCGATCAAGAGCGTCTGCGATCGCATCGAACGCCTCCGCCCAGCGTTCGTAGACCGGCGGCCACTCGTGTGCGACAAGATCGGCGAGAGTAATGAGGTCGTTGGCCTGAAACGTGTCGCGAAGCTCCGTGAGTCGCCCGACCAGATCGTCCATCAGCGCGGAGACCGGCTGCCCGTCGATCCGCTCGGCCAGCAAATCGCGCCCCAGCAGCTCGCTGGCGTCTACGATCGCCTGCCGGCACGATTGCCATAGTGCGACATCCTGCCCGACGCGGCGCAATCCCTCCTGGACGCGGCCGGCCTGCAATTCCGCCGCCACGTTGGCCTGCGCGGCACCGGCGCGGCGAAGTTCCGCTGCGACGCTTCGCAGCGCCTCGCCCGCCACGTCGCGCAGCGCGCCGCTCGCGAGTTCGATGCGATCCGCCTCGTTGACGCAATTCTGCATTGCGGCGGGCAGCTCCGTCTCCGGAATTTCGCGCCCGTTGATCGCAACCGAGACGATCAGCCGCTCCGTCGGCTGGCGCGAGCGTACGCGGTCGATCACATCGCGCAGAGAATCGCCGGCGCCGGCGTCAACCGCGAAGGGTTTCCCGTCGAGCAAGATCGGCATGGCGCGCCTCCTCGCGCACGCTATCGGCCTTGTCGGCGACCCGGCTGGAACACATCCCGCTTGAGAAAGGCTCTCGCGCGATTATCATCCCCGGCATGCGCAAAGCTCGCCCTGCTTGGGTCCAGGACTGGCTTGATCGCCACCGCAGCCCGCTTTCCTTCTGGCTGCACATCGTCGGCATTCCGCTGGTTGTCGCGGCAGTCGTGACGGCCGGCGTGCAACTCCATCTCTGGGCCTGGGATGCGTGGTATCTGCCGGTGCTGCTCTTCCTGATCGGCTACGGCCTGCAAGCCCTCGGCCACATGCACGAGGGGAACGACATGGGCGAAATCATCGTCGTAAAACGCTGGCTCGGCCTGCCGTACGTCGCCGTTTCGCCGCGCTACGAGGAACGCCGCGGAACGACGTAGCGGTCCGGAAAGTGGCGCGTCAAGATCGGGTAGGGTGCGTCGGCCGTATCGACGCACCATCCGGGGTTGCACACATGCCCCAATACCGCCGCATCGAAGCCCACGGCGCGACGATTTTCTTTACGCTCGTGACTTTGGACCGCCGGCCGATACTCACTTCGCAACCGGCGCTCGACCTGCTGCGAGCGGCGTTCCGCGAGGAACGCCGGCGGAGCGCATTCTGGCTGGACGCGATCGTGGTGTTGCCGGACCACCTGCACTGCATCTGGACGTTGCCGCGGGGCGATTCGAACTTTTCAATCCGCTGGTCGCGGATCAAGACCCACTTCACGACGCGCTACCTGCGGTCGGGCGGTGACGAAGCACGGCGCAGCGCCTCACGCCAAACTCGCGGCGAGCGCGGAGTCTGGCAGCGGCGCTTCTGGGATCACGTGATTCGCGACGACGACGACTTCGGGCATCACCTCGACTACGTTCATTTCAATCCGGTCAAGCGCGGCTACGCGAATTGCCCGCATGCGTGGGCGCCTTCGAGCTTCCGCACATGGGTCCGCAAAAGCGTCTATCCAGTCGATTGGCTCTGCGCGTGCCGGCGAACCCGGATCGCTCCCGATTTCAGCGCGATCGAAAAGCGCGTCGGCGAGTAGCGAGCACGCGGCGCTGGACCCCGTAGGGTGCGTCGGCCGTATCGACGCACCGCCATGTCATCGGGCGAATGGTGCGTCGGCCGTATCGACGCGCCGATTCCCCGACGACCCCAAATGACGCCGGAGCGCCGCGCACCGATTGGCGCGCGGCGCTCCGGAATGTGCTTCAACCCGGCGAAGGTGCGTCGATAAGGCCGACGCACCCTACTTTGCCTACCTGCTTACGGGCAGACGGTCTGCCAGTTAGCCAGCAGAATTCCCAGGTCGGCCTCGTTGGTCTGGCCGTCGCCATTCAAGTCACCGCCGGCGCCACTCTGCCACGCGGCCAGCAGAATGCCCAAGTCGGCTTCGTTCACCGTCCGGTCGCCATTGAGATCGCCGGGGCACGGATTCGAAACCGGCGGCGTGCAGGTCTGTCGCGAGAAGATCAGTGAGAACGCGCGGATGTTCCCGGTGTCCTGCGTCGCCGAGTCCTGAACACGAAGCGTCCAGGTGCCGTCCGCGTTGATGCCGTCAAAGGCCGACAGCGGATTCGCGGGCGCGAACGTGCCCGTCCACGGATTGCCGGCGATGGCGATCGACTGGATCGAGCTGGCGCCGGCATCATCGTCCAAGCGCGTCTGGCAGAAGTTGTTGCCGCTGTTGCCGGTTCCGCCCGGACGGCTCATTACGACAACCGAAGGCGCGCCGCCCGGACCGATCAGCGTGATCGTCAGGTCGCCGACCCAGGTGTGATCGAGCCCGACGGTCGTCGAGCCGATTCCCGCGTCACAGCTTGTGCCGTCGATACGCAGATCGACGTCGCTAATCACGCCGACACCGCCGACGGTGAGCAACGCGTTAACCGTCGTATTGTCGGGAATCGGAACGACTGGACCGGCATACGAGACGGTGGTCGTCGATAGCGAACCAGTCGGAATCGACGTGTCGAATGTGCTCGACCCCTCGTTGGCCGTCACGTTCAGCCGCAGATTCACCGGCGCGCCGCATACGTGCGAGGCGCTAAGCGAAATTACGTACTGGGTCGTGTTGTTGGCCGTGCCGCCGGACGGGATGTTCGGATAGGCCGAGCTCGCCGTCGTGACGGTCGCGGTCGGGCTGAGCGAAGTCAGCGTCGCGTTCACGCCGGTCGCGGTACCGGTTCCCACGTTTCGCACGCCTAGCGTCAGGCGCAGGCTGGTTTCGCCCGGATCGGCGACGCCATTGTTGTTGCCGTTGCCGGTCGAGTCGCTGACCGTGTTCGTGCCGCTGGACGTGAACGCGGCGGGCACCGCCGGGACGATCGTGAAATTCGCGTTCGAGATGTCGAAGAAGATGTTGCCGACCGCTTCAACCTTCACGCGGGCGGTCGACGTTGAGACGTTCGGCAGCGTCACGTTCTCGCTGCCGTCATTCGGCGTGCTGGCGTTCAGCACGGTCGGATACGTAAGGCCGCCATCGGTCGAGAGCGAGATCTTCACGTTGGCGCAGCTCACCGGGGCCGCCGTCGTGCCCGCGACGTTCCAGGTCACCGGAATCACGCCGGAGAACGTGCCCGCGGCATTGGGCGAGGTGACGGCGAACGGACCGGAGACGCCGTCCATGGTCAGGATCATGTCGTCCGTGTTGACGCCGCCCGCGCCGGCGACGTTGTCACGGGCGGTGACGCGCCAGTTCGACGTACGGCCGACTGTCGGTAGCACTTCGCCGACGTTCAGCGTGCCGGTCACCAAATCCGACAGGCGCGGGAATGTGCGCGACGGGCTGGTCGTGCCGGTCCACGAGCGCGAGAACGGGCCGGTTGTGTTCGTGGCGCTGAGCGGAAGGGCGTCAACCGCGCCGCCGTCGCGCTGCTCCCAGCAGAACGTGAGCGGATTCGCGTTCGCGTCGGAGCCGGTCGCCGTCAGCACGAACGGCGTGCCTTTCGGAATCGCGTAATCCAGCCCGGCGTTGACGGTCGGGGCGACATTGCCGGTCGCTGTGTTTGACGAACACGAACCGCCCGCCGGGATATACGCGATCATCAGATCGAAATCGACGGCGTGGAAGTACGCGTCGGAGTGCGGCTGAAGATCATCCGAGCCGCAGATACCGGCGTAGGCCATTATGGTCGAGCCGGAGCCGGGCTCCGCGGCGTAGGTCGACGAATCGCCCTGGCCTCCGCCGCAGCTATTGAACGTGTGCCGGCCGCCGAACTGGTGGCCGATTTCGTGCGCTACGTAGTCGACGGTGAACTGGTCGCCGATCGGGTTCAGGTGCGAGCTGTAGCCCTGGCTTTTGATTGAACCGCAGACCGTGCCGATGCCGCCGGCCAAGCCGTTGTCGCCGGTCAGCGTGCGGTGGACGACGTGGCCCAGGTCGTAATTGGCCGTGCCGATGACGGCCGGCAGCGTCGTTTGAAGCTGTGTATTGGAAGCCGACGCATTGTCCGGCGATGCGAACGGGTCGGTCGCTGCGTTCGTGTAGATGATAAGATTGTTGTTGGCGACCAGCGTCATGCGCGTGGTGAGCTCGATTTCGTAGATGCCGGTCATGCGATTGACGATCGTGGTCACCGCCGCCAGGCCCAGCGCGACCGTGCCGCCGTGATAAGCGGTGAATTCGCCCGTGGCCGCCATCGCCAGGCGGTAGGTGCGGAGCGTCGGGCCGGTGCGCTCCAGCGCGCCGTCGCCGCCGCGCAGGTCCAGTGCGGGCAGCGACTCGGCGTCGGTCAGGCAGCGGAACGGCGGGGCCTGCTTGGCGTAGTCAGTGCGGAAATAGCTGGCGTAGTGCGTGGTGTCGCCGCGCGAAACGGGGTCGATGTACCACATGCCGTTGGGGCTCATCACTTGCGCGTGAAAGCCTTGCGGCGTCAGGTCAAAGCGGACGGAAGCGGCAGGGTCGTCGAGGCCCTGTCCGAGATAGGTCTGAATTTCGGGGAACTGCGAGGCCAGCGGCTTTTCCATCACCGGCGAGTTCACGAAGCGGAAGGACTGATACACGCCGTTGGGGGCGGGGAGCAGAATGACCGTCGGCGACTGGTTGACGGGCGTGAGCTCCTCCTGCGGGGCGGTGCTCAACAGGGCTTCGAGATTCGTGCGGTCGAGCAACACAGGCAGATAGGCCATCGGGCGTGCCCACGGCTCAGCCGCGAGCACCGCGTCCGGCATCTCGGGCAGGATTTTCCAGACCGAGACGGCGGGATCATTGGCAAGGGCTGTGGCTGTCAGCCCGGACAGCAAGATCAAGGCGGAAGCGGACTTTCGAGAAGATAACACGCGCGGCTCCTTGGCGGATCATGGGGATGAAGAGAGCGCGCCGACTCCGGCTCGGCGCGACTCGGACTCCTGTTGACAGTAGCCGGGCTACGCGGACCGTGTCAATCGGATTTCAGCACCTGGCGCGCGAGGCGGGCCGCAAAACCGGGGCATCCGCTCGCGCGTTTACGGAGAGAGCGCCTGCGCCCCTTGATACGACTTTTCTTTCGTCCCATACTTGTCTAACGGTGTTGCGAAGTGTCGGAACACACCGCCGGAGATTCCCATGATGCGTGCGCGCGTAGGTGTCGCCGTCGTCCTCACGGCCGTGGCGACGTGCGGCTTTTTCTTATCGGCCTGCGTACCTGGTACAGGTGCGACAGGCGGCACGAGCAATTTCAACCTGCCGCCGGTGCCGATTGTCTCGAGTGACGTGGTGCGCGGCGTGGTGCCGCTGACGGTGCGATTCACCTCCGACGCGAGCACCGAAGACGGCGTGATCGTGACGCGCACCTGGGATTTCGGCGATGGCGGGACCAGCACCGACATTTCGCCGACGCACATTTATCGCACGACCGGCGATTTCAACGTGCGGCTCACGCTGGTGGATGACGGCGGCCTTTCGGCCTCGCGTACGCTAACAGTCAGCGTGACCCAGGCGCCGGTCGCGGTAATCGCGACCGACCGCACCGCCGCCCCTTCCGCGCCGGCCACGATCAACTTTGACGGCAGCGGGTCGTTCGACCCGGACGGCACGATCCGCACGTATCAGTGGGATTTCGGCGATTCGACGCGTCTGTTCGTGGCCACGACGCCGCACACGTATTCGCAACCCGGGACGTATCGCGCGCAGCTCACCGTGACCGACGACAAGGGCGTGACGAACGCCACGAGCGTGATCATCTCGATCGGTATTCCGACGCCGACGATCGAAATCCGCATTCCGCCCGCGACGGTGAACAATGTCGTCCTCGCCCCCGGTTCGCCGCTGTGGATTCAGGGCGTATTTAACGTGCAGCCCGGCATTCCGCACACGATTCGCGCAGGTCTGGACGGCGATCGTGATCGCTGTGAGGCGCAGAGCGTCGTCGTCAACGCCGCCAGCGGCACGACCGCGCTGACGCTCAGCGGGCACGCCGATCGCGTAACGGCGGCTACGTATTCGAAGGACGGCACGCTGATCCTGACGGCCAGCGCCGACCGCACGCTGCGCCTGAGCAATGCGACCACCGGCGATCTGATCCAAACCTATTCCGCGACCGTCGCCATCAACTGCGTGGCCTTCTCGCCCGACGCGTCGCAGTTCGCGTACGGGCAGGCCAATGGGCAGGTGATCGTGCGCCGCCGCAGCGACGGCGCCGCGCTGCGGACGATCTCCGCGCACGCCGGTGCGGTGAACACCGTCCAGTATTCGCAGGCCGGCGATCGCATCGTCAGCGGCGGCTCGGATCGACGCGTGGCGGTCTGGAATGCGGCCAGCGGCGCCGCGGTTTTTGAGTACTCGCACTCGCTGGCGGTCAACGCCGTCGCGCTCGACGCCACGCGCATCGCCAGCGCCAGCGAAGATCAGACGGTGCTGGTCCGTCAGCTTTCCGACGGCACTCCGGTCACGACGCTCACCGGACACAACAACCCGGTAAATGCGGTCGCCTGGAGCGCCGATGGTGCGCTGCTTGCCAGCGGCGGCGATGACAACAATGTGATTCTATGGGACGGCGCCACGTTTGCCGTCGTGCGAACGATTGCCGGCGGCAGCGCCGATATTTCGGCCATCGGTTTTTCACCGGACGGCAAACGAATCGCCAGCGGCGCGGCGGACGGCAGTGTTCGCCTCTACGAAGTGGCGACCGGCAAGCTGGAACGAACCGTGCAGCCGTGCTCCTCGGCCGTCAGTTCGGCCACTTTTTCGCCCGACGGCTCGTCGCTTCTCGCGTCGATTGCGGCCGCGAACGACATTCAGCTCGACACCGATCCGACCAGCGGCAACGACTTGAATTTCACGCTCCCGCAAGCGCTCGACGTTAGCAAGGTACCCCCCGGCGAGTACACGCTCTGGGCCGAGATCGACACCGATCGCACGGATCCGGTGCGCACCTATGCGGCCGGCGTGGTGAACGTGTCGCCGGCCTTCACGTCCACGATCGATGCCAGCACGCCGGTGGTGCCGCTGGTGAATGATCGCGCCATCATCGTCGCGGATCCGCTCATTGCGCGGCAGATTTACGACCTGGGCGCGATGGCGACCGGCGACCGAATCGTGATGAGCCTGGTGAACACGCCCGGCTACGGCCGGGTAAACAACATCGATTCGCAGTATGGAATCATGTTGCTCGACGCGAACCAGGACATTTTCACCTGGTATCAGCAGTTCGGCGATTCGCTGAACGGCCTCACGCGTTTCGTGCTCCTGTCGCCCGACACGCAGTTGGTGGTCGCGGAATCCACGCCGCACATGTACGCGGCGATTGACGCGGCCCCGGATATTTCGATCGAGGTGCAGCGCGGCTTCGGATACCAGCCGCGCGGACAGCGCGTCTTCGTGAACTTCGCGGGGGCGTCGGGTGTCTCGGTGGCCGGGCAGGCGGCGACGAACGTCCCGGTCTTCAATGCCGGCGATTTCAATCAGTTTTTCGCGGCGTCGCCGAACTGGGGCGCCGCGGAAACGACCGCCATGAAGGCCGTGATCCTTCAAACGCTCCGAACGGCGTACGCCGGATATGACATCACGTTCTTCAGCTCGGATACCACCCCGCTCGCACAAATGCAGGCGCCGTTCCAAACGCTGCACGTGGGGGGCCTGGGTCCCGTCGGTTTGTTCGGCATCTCCGACTACATCGACCCGCGCAATGACACGGTGTTTGGGACGGCGATCATCTATTCGACCGGCATCGCCCAGTTCGGTGTTCCGGGATTCCTCGGAACGCCGCTGGACACGGTCAATCTCATGGGTGGCGGGATCGGTGACGTGTGCGCGCACGAGCTGGGACACTGCCTGGGCCTGCGGCACACGAACGACCCGCTCGACATCATGCAAGGCGGCGGCGGCGATCTGGCGCAGCCGCACATATTCAAGGCCGCGGCGCCGAGCGCGAACGAGCAACTCCTCGGACTGCCGTCGCTGGGAATCCAGAACGCACCGAAAACTCTGGAACAGGTTCTCGGGCTTTCGCCCTAAGCACGCGCGCGACGTTCGATAAGATTAGTCCTATGAAATGCGCGGCGAGCGGAATTATCGCTCGCCGCGCTGTCTCGCGCGTGGGCGCGCGCAATTTTCGTTGTGCGCCGTTGTTACGCGCTCACGGCCGATTGTCACGCGTTTCGAAAACGCTAGAATCCCGACTTGATTTGCAAGCAGCACCGACGGTCGTGTGCGGCGCGCGGTTCACCCGGTATGGAGATTGGGGGCTGCTGTGGCGAAAGTCACGATCGAGGACATCTCGCGGCAAACGGGCCTTTCGCGAGGCACGGTTTCTCGCGCTCTGAATGATCGGCACGACATCAGCCAGGCCACCAAGCAGCGCGTGCTGGAGGCCTGTCGCAAGCTGAACTACGTGCCCAGTCACGCCGCGCGATCGCTCGCGACCGGGCGCAGTTTCGCCGTCGCGGTCATCGCCGACCTGACCGGGCTCACCTCCTGCGTCGAATTGCTGCGCGGCGTGGTTCGCAAGGCGTCGCAGATCAATTACGCGGTGCACCTCGTCGATAGCGCGGCGATCCAAGGTGGATCCGACGGCCTGCAGATCGATCGCATCGATGGCGCGCTGGTCGCTGGAACGCTAAGCGATGAGGCGTTTACGCGTTTCCGCGCGTCGCTGGGGAACCGACCGCTGGTCGCCACGCGCGTCCCGCCACAAACTGACGGCGTGGACGTGTTTGAACCCGATCAGGCGGAGTCCGGTCGCCTCGTGGCGCGACATCTGGTTTCGATCGATTCGAAGGCGATCGCCTACCTGCATCGAGCCAGCGGCGGACCGGAAACCGACCAGCGCTTGGCGGGGTTCCGCGCGGCGTGCAGTGAAAAGGGCATCGACGCCGCGTCCGTCACGGTTACTGTCGAGAATCCCGCCGCGGACTCGCCGGCCGTGATCGCGGCCATCAAGACAGCGGTCGCGATCGGCGCGACCGACGATTGGTTGGCGCTGCGAGCTGCCTGGTTGTGCGAGCGCGAAGGTCGTCGGGTGGGGTGCGACGTCGCGCTCGCGGGACAGGGAAACGAATCGTTCGCAGCTGAGCTCACTCCCGCGCTAACCTCGGTGGACTTCTGCAGCGAAGAGATCGGACGGCGAGCCATGGAAACGCTGATCCAGCGAGTGATTGAAGCGCGCCAGGACGCACCGACCACCGTGCGTGTCACGCCGAAATTGGTCGCTCGGGCGAGCAGTTCCCTTAGCCGGTCACCCTGATTGCACCTATTTGGGTGGCCCGGGCGTCCAGCCCCGTGGCCGGAACACCCACGATTGTGTCCAGCTTGCTCAAACTTCGAGCAATTTCCGTGTCCCAGTGTACTGCCCCCGAAATACCGCGCCACGGGGGAGCATCGGCCTCTGACCGGCGCGAAACCGCAATCGCACCGGCGGGACTCCGATGCCACCCGCGTTCGCGAAATCTCTGATCTACCAAACTGGGTTGCGTGAAACCAACGACGGCACAGATTGCGTCACTGATCCCCAGCCCGTCCGCCTCGGCCCTAATGATTTGCCAAACAATAAGTTACCGTCGACCGACACGCGCGGCGTCGGCAGCGGTGGCCTTGACGGGCGCGCAACCCACGCACTACAGTGGCCTCATAGGTGGCCCGCGATTGCCCGAGCCGCTCAGGAGCCGTGAAATGCAGGTGACCGTGTCCGGTCGGCACATGGGGGTCAGCGACTCGCTCAAAGAGTACTGCCAAACCAAGGCCGAGCGCCTGGTCAAGTTCTACGATCGTATCAGCCAGATCGACGTCATTCTCGATGGGCACAACGGCGTTCATTCCGCCGAGATGATTGTTCATTCCGACGGTACGCCCCCGTTCGTCGCCAGTGAAGAGCGCGACGACGCCTACGCCGCGATCGATCTGTTGCTGGAGAAGATCGAACGGCAGCTTCGTCGGCACAAGGAGCGGCTGCGTAACCGCAAGCACCCGCCCCGCTCAGATGGGGACAGCGCCTGAGCGGCATACGCGGCGGAGCGCGTTCGATGAAGTTGCTCGACCTGGTGGGGCCGAAGGCAGTCATCGCGGACTTTGCATCCAGCGACCGAAACGGCGTGATTCGCGAACTGGTCGCCGTGCTGGCCGACAGCGGCGTCATCCCCGCCGATTCCGTCGACAGCGTTTCCCGCCAGATCGTCGCGCGAGAAAAGAAGCGCGGCACCACCGGCTTCGGAAAGGGCGTCGCCGCCCCGCACGAGAAAATCGCAGGCCTGACAAAGGTTGTGGCGGCGATCGGCCGCAGCGCGCGGGGGGTGGATTTCGCGTCGCTGGATGGCGAACCGGTGTTCGGCGTCGTGCTGATCCTCAGTCCGCAAGATCAACCCGAAGAACACCTGCGGGCGATGGATCTGGTCTTCCGGCACTTGCAGCAGGAGCGTTTTCGCAAGTTCCTCAAGCAGGCCGATCGGCCGGAGAAGATTTACGACCTGCTGAAGGAAGCGGACGAGAAACTGCTGGTTGGCTGAGAAACGGAATGCTCACGCAGAGGCGCGCAGGCGCAAAGAATCGAAACGGCCGGAGAGAGTCGCTTGTGCGCGGATTTGCCACCCGCGCGAGGTGGCGGAAAACATGACGCGACACGCACTCTCTCCCTCTCTGCGCCTCTGCGCCTCTGCGTGAGCCCGATTTGGAGGAGTGCGTCGCGCGTGCCGGTCGAACGGGAAGTGACGGTGCGGAACCGGGAAGGGCTGCACTTTCGCCCGATCATGCAATTGGTCGAAACCGCCGCCCGATTCGACGCCGCGGTGACGCTGCACGGCGCGGAGCGCCAGGCGGACGCGCGCAGCCCGATGGAATTGTTGATGCTGGTGGCCACACAGGGCTCGCGCCTGCGGCTGGTCGCCGAAGGGCAGGACGCGCAGCGCGTCGTGGACGCGCTGGCGGCCCTGTTTGAAGCGGGATTCAGCGAGAACTAGGCGTTCTCGCGCTTCGGAATTGATTGGAGCGCCGCCGCACTCCGCGCCTCGCGCGGCGGCGGCGTCATCCGCGACGAATGATCACGAAAAAAGGCATCAATGCCTCGCCCGGCGTGGCGATCGGTCCGGCGCTTGTGCTGGACACCGAGGAATTCCGGATCCCGCAGCGCGCCATCGATCCGTCGATGGTTCCCGCGCAGATCAAGCTTCTCGACAGCGCGCTCGAAACCTCGCGCCAGGAAGTCGCCGAACTGCGGGCCGCGGTGGCCCGCAAACTGGGCGAGCAGTCCTCCATCATCTTCGCGTTTCACGAGCATTTCATCGCGGAAAAAGGGCTGCGCGACGCGGTCGTGCGCTCTATTGAACAGCAGCGCGTCTCGGCGGCCTTCGCCTTCGCGCAGGAAATGAACCGTCGGCAGCGCATGTTCCACGCCGTCGTCGACCCGTATCTCAAGGAGCGCGTGCGAGACCTGTTTGACATCGAAAAACGCGTGCTACGGCACATTTTGGGCCGGGCGCGCGAGGACATCAGCAAGCTCACCGAGCCGGTCATCGTCGTCGCGCACGACATCACGCCCTCGCAGGCGGTTTCGTTCGACCGCAACAACATCCTGGGTTTCGCCATCAACGTGGGCGGGCAAACCTCGCATACCGCGATCATTGCGCGCATGCTGGGCATCCCAGCCGTCGTCGCGATCGCCAGCGACATGATGGCCGACGTCACCGGCGGCGACACGATCATCGTCGACGGCACACACGGCATCGTGATCGCCAATCCCGACACGGAGACGGTGGAGCGCTACCGCCGGCAGCAGCACGATTACCGTGCGTTCGCGCGCGAGCTGGAAGGGCTGCGCGATCTGCCGGCGGTGACGCGCGACGGCGTGACGGTCTCGCTGATGGCGAACATCGAGCTGGCGCAGGAAGCGCGAAACGCGATGGAGGCCGGCGCCGAGGGCATCGGGTTGTACCGCACCGAATTCCTCTATCTGGCCAATCAGGGTCCGCCCAGCGAGGAGCAGCAGTTCGAGGCGTTTCGCGCCGCGGCGCGGCACGCCGGCGGCAAGCCGCTGACCATCCGCACCATCGACCTCGGCGCCGACAAGTTGATGGCCAACATGGGGCACAGCCCGGACCCCAATCCGGTGCTTGGGCTGCGCTCGCTGCGATACTGCCTTCAACACCTGGACCTCTTTCGCACGCACCTGCGCGCCATCCTGCGCGCCAGCGCGCACGGCGACGTGCGGATCATGTTTCCGATGATCACCACGCTGATGGAGCTGCGGCAGGCCAAGGCGACGCTGAACGATGTGATGGAAGACCTGGACGAGGACGGCGTTTCGTTCCGGCGCGACGTGCCCATCGGCATGATGGTCGAGACTCCGTCCGCCGCCATGCAGGCCGCCGCGTTCGCGCGCGAAGTGAGCTTCATGAGCGTCGGCACGAACGACTTGACGCAGTACACGCTGGCCGTCGACCGCGCGAACGAGCGCGTCGCGCACTTGTACAGCCCGCACAACCCGGCCGTCTTGCGGCTCGTGCGGAATGTGGTCGAGGCGGCGGCGGCGGTTCACGGCGTCAGCGTGAATCTGTGTGGCGAAATGGCCGGCGCGCCGGTGTATTGCCAGCTTTTGCTCGGGCTGGGGCTGCGGCACCTGTCGATGGCACCCAAGGAGATCGCTGAGATCAAGAAGATCATTCGTTCGACGACGATCGAGCGCTGCGAGGCCATCGCGGAGCAGGCGCTGCGATTCGACTCGGATCGGCAGGTGCTTAATTTCCTGATCGACGAGACGCGAAAAGTGCTACCGGAGGCGCTGTGATGGCCGTCGCGCCGCTCGCGACCGATCAGGCCGTATCGCCGGCGCGCCAGGACGGAGCGGGGCAGCCCGCGCTGCGCTTCTCCGCGGCGGTGCGCTATGCGCTGCGCGGAGACGTGCGATTCGTCTCGCACCATGACGAACTGCGCATGCTCAGCCGGGCGATGGCGCGGGCGCGCTGGCCGGTGTCGCACAGCCAGGGATTCAACCCCCGCGCGCGGCTGGCGATTCCGCTGCCGCGGCCGGTGGCGATGGCCAGCGAGTGCCAGCTCGCGCTGATCGAGCTGGCTGAAGCGCGTTCGGCGCGCGAATTGTTTGACGCGCTGTCGGCGCAGATGCCCGGCGGGTGCGTGTTGCGCGAGGTGTTGTTCGCCGACGGCGTGATGATGGTGCGGCCGCGCGGCGCGATTCATGAAGTCGTATTGTCGGAGGAGGAACGGCGAATGTTTCAAGGGGCAAAGGGGGAAAGTGGCGTAGGAGCAGAGGGTGAAACAGGACTAAACGTGTCCGAGGGCCAGCTCGACGGTGCGACCGATGCCGCCCGCGCCCCTTCCGCCGCGCTACCCCTCTGCCCCTCTGGCTCTTTGCCCTTGCGCCTCAGCGGCGACCGCTTGCTTCTGGAAACGCCGGCGTCGCTGGGCGGAGCGCGATTGACGCAAGCTTTGTTGGAAATCGGCCTGCGAGGCGATGCGCTGTTGCATCGCGTCCGCAGGATTGAAGTCATTTGGGATCAACCGCCTGTGGGCCGCGAGTCGTGGCCCGCGGCAATTTGAAAGGGATTACGTTGAAAAAAGTAAAGAAGACAACGCGCAGGAAGCGTGCGGCCGGCGAGGAGGAATCGCCGCCGATCCAGGACATGGTCGCCACGGACGCGCCGACCAGCGCCGCCGAAAACGCCGCAACAAGGGCCGACGGCGCGGCCGCGCCGAAAACGACGCGAACGCGCCGCGGCCGGCGCGGCGGAAAGGGTCGCGGAAGAGGGAAGGCAAAGTCCGAACAGGCGTCCGTTACAAGCCCAGCGCCACCGGCCGAGCCGGAGCCGCGCACCATCGAACGCACCGACTCCGGTGTTGTAATTCGGTTTCCGCCGATCGGGGTGCCACCGCCGACGATCGGTGCGCCCGCGGAGCCGGCTCGCGCCGCGCCGCCTGCGCCGCGCGAATCGCCCACGGTGCATGAATCGCGAACCGTGACGCTGCCGCACCGCGTCGAATCCGCCGCGCCGAGCGGGCGTTTCGACGACCGGCCGCTGCCGTCACCGCACCGGCATGATCGCCAGGATTGGCAGAGGACGCCGCACGCGCGCCGCGATGAACCGTCCGTTCCGGGCGGTCAGGTTTCGTCCCCGTCGTCCGCGCCTGGGCGCGACCAATCGCCGCTTGAGGAAACGCGGCGAGAGCATCGGCGCGACGGGGCGCGTCGCCCCCATCCCCCGCGGGACGAGCCGCGACGAGACGGTCGTCCGCCTCAAGATGAATTTGAGTTCGGACCGGACGGAAAACGCCTTACGCCCAGTCAGAAACGTCGCCTGCGGCGACGGCGTCGCGCGCAACAGCGCCGCCAGGAGCGCGAGGCGCAGGCTGCCGGGCTGACTCCGCAGGCGACGAATGAAAGCCCCACGAACGAACCTTTGGAGGATGCCGCCGACATCGGACCGGGCGACGAGCCGACCATGTACGACGCCGACGCGGGAAACGGCGTCGCGGAGCCGATCGGCGGCCTGGAACTCGTAGACGGTCGTGATGCTACGGAATCCGTCGACGACGAAATCGACGAGGCGCGCGCCGCCGAAGCGTCGCAGGACGTCGCCGGGCCGGCGCCGACGGCGCTGCCGGAAGATCAGCCGCGCCAGCAGGAGGGTCGTCGCCGCCGTCGCCGTGGCCGCCGCCGTGGCCGCTTCGGCGATCGCGATTCGGACGGCGCCGACTCGCGCACGTTCGAGGCCCGCGACGCCGAGATGGTGACGTTCGACGAAAGCGGAGAATCCGAAGCCGGCGCCATCGAGGTGCGCGAGATCGACGAGCCCGCGGACGAGGAATCCGGCGAGGAGACGCCGCCCAGGCCGCGCGCCACGAAACGCGAAATGATCATCAACGTCGTGCCGCGCGAGGAGTGCCGTATTGCGATTGTCGAGGACGACAAGCTCGAGGAGATTTACCTCGAGCGTGCCTCGGCCGAAAACCACGTCGGCAACATCTACAAAGGCATCGTTACCAACGTGGAAGCCAGCATTCAGGCTGCGTTCATTGACTTTGGCCTGGGTAAGAACGGGTTCCTGCACATCTCCGACCTGCATCCGCAGTATTTCCCGCATGGCGATGGGCAGACCGAAAACGTCGGCCGCAAGCTGCCGCGCCGGGCGCGCCCGCCGATCCAGCGTTGTTTGCGCCGCGGGCAGGAATTGATGGTGCAGATCACCAAGGAGGGCATCGGCACCAAGGGGCCGACGCTCACGACGTACCTGAGCATCCCCGGGCGTTTTCTGGTGATGATGCCGGGAATGCGCAAGCTCGGCGTCTCGCGCAAGATCGAGGACGATGATCTGCGCGACCGGCTCAAGGACGCGATGTCGGAGCTGGAATTGCCGGCCGACATGGGCTTCATCGCCCGCACCGCCGCCGTCAGCCGCACCAAGCGCGAGCTGCAGAGCGATCTGACGTACCTTTCGCGCTTGTGGCGCAGCGTGAGCGAGCGCATCCAGAGCGAGCGCCCGCCGGCTGAGCTGTATCGCGAGACCGACTTGGTGATTCGAACCATCCGCGACGTGTTCACGTCCGACATCGAACGGATCATCGTCGACGACAGGGACGTGGCCGAGCGGGCCCGCGAGTTCCTGAACATCTTCAGCCCGCGCTCGCGCGACGCCGTCGTCGAGTATGACGGCCCGGAGCCGATTTTCCACAAATACGGCATTGAAACCGAGCTCGAGCGGCTGCACTCGCGCCATGTGCCGCTGAAGTCCGGCGGCTCGCTGGTGATCGACCAGACCGAGGCGCTGGTAGCGATCGACGTGAACAGCGGCCGCTATCGAGCCGAGGATGACGCCGAAACGACGGCGTACAAGATGAACCTCGAGGCGGCGGACGAAATTCCGCGCCAGCTTCGCCTGCGCGACCTGGGCGGCGTGATCATCTGCGACTTCATCGACATGCGGATCGAGAAACACCGTCGCGAAGTCGAGCGCCGGCTGGTCGGCAATTTGAAGCAGCACAAGGAGCGCGCCAAGGTGTTGCGCATGAGCCAGTTCGGCATCATCGAGATGACGCGGCAGCGGCAGCGCGCCAGCCTGACGCGCAGCGTCTATCAGGATTGCCAGCATTGCCGCGGAACCGGGCTGGTGAAGACGACCGAGTCCGTGACGCTCGACGTGATGCGCCTGATTCAGCTCGCGGTCGTGCAGGAGCACATCCGCGTCGTCGAAGTGACCGTGTCGCCGGAAGTCGCCACGTTGCTGCAGAATCGCAAGCGTTCGCAACTTCACCAGCTCGAATCCGAGCATCGCCGAACCGTCGCGATTCGATCCGACGCGCACTACGGTCTCGATCAGGTGCAGGTGCAGTGCTTTGACGCGCGCGGCCGGCTGGTGCCGCATGCGTAAGAAAAGACGGCGAGGGGTTGCCGAGCCACGATCCGTTTGACAACCTCGGTCGCATGCTTGCCGTTCGCATCGTAGAATGCGGGCTTGTTTCGTCGGCGCTTCGCCGCGATTGCGTCCATCGGAGCAGGAACATACGTCATGGCAGAAACTCGCATCGAACGCGACTCGATGGGTGAAATGTCCGTACCGGCGTTCGCGCTGTACGGCGCCTCGACCCAGCGGGCCGTTTTGAATTTCCCGGTCAGCGGCTACCGCTTCACGCGCCGCTTCATCCGCGCCCTGGGCCTGATCAAGTACGCCGCCGCGATGGCCAACGAGTCTCTCGGGCGCCTCGACCCCAAGCTCGCCGGGCCGATCAAGAAGGCCGCGCGCGAAGTGATCGACGGCAAGCACGACGACCAATTCGTGGTCGACATCTTCCAGACCGGCTCGGGTACCAGCACCAACATGAACGCCAACGAAGTCATCGCCAATCGCGCCTGCGAGCTGGCCGGCTTCGAGCGCGGCTCCAAGAAGATCCACCCCAACGATCACGTCAATGTCGGGCAATCTTCGAACGACGTGATGCCCTCGGCGGCGCACGTGGCGATCGTCGAAGGGCTGCACAGCGAACTGATGCCGAATTTGCACCGCCTGCATCAGGCCCTCGAAGCCAAGGCTCGCGAATTCGACGACATCGTCAAGATCGGCCGCACGCACCTGATGGACGCCACGCCGATCCGCCTGGGGCAGGAATTCCACGGTTTCGCCGGGCAGATCGCGCACGCCGACCGGCGGCTGATGAACTGCGTCATCAAGCTGCGCGAGCTGGACATCGGCGGGACGGCCGTGGGCACGGGCATCAACACGCATCCCCATTTCGCCCGTCGCGTGTGCGAGGTTCTCAACCACGAGACGCGCGAGAGCTTCCACGAGACGCCCAATCATTTCGAGGCGCACTCGTCCAATGACGGCGTAGTTGAGGCGGCGGCGGTGCTCAAGACCGTCGCCATCAGCCTGGCAAAGATCGCCAACGACATCCGCTGGATGGGCAGTGGCCCGCGCTGCGGCCTGGGCGAGCTGATTCTGCCCGCCACGCAGCCCGGCAGTTCGATCATGCCCGGCAAAGTGAACCCGGTCATCTGCGAAAGCTTGTTGCAGGTGTGTGCGCACGTTGTCGGCGCCGATGCGGCGGTGACGTTCGCCGGCGGCATGATGGGAAATTTCGACCTGCACGTGGGCATGCCGATCATGTCTCACAGCCTGCTGGAATCGGTTCGCATCCTGGGCAACGCGGTGGCGATGTTCACGGAGAAGTGCGTCGCCGGACTGAAAGCCGACCGCGCGGCGTGCGAGGGCACGATCGAGCAGTCGCTGGCGATGTGCACGTCGCTGGCCCCGCTGATCGGCTACGATGCGGCGGCCGCGCTGGCCAAGCACGCGCATGAGACGGGCAAGACGGTCCGCCAGATCTCGCTGGAGGACATCAAGGCGGGCAAGCTGAAGCTGACCGAGGCGCAGCTCGCCGAGGCGCTCGATGCGCGCAGCATGACGATGCCCAGCGACAAGGTGCTGCCGGTGTCAGCGTAGAGTTGGGTGCGCGGCCATCCTGCATGGGTGGGGCGGCCATCTTGCCCGCCCTGCGCGGCCTGCGTGTAGCTGCGTGTGGCATGGCTGCGCCTGTTGGCAGCCATGCTCTGGGCGTGTCAGCGCGAAGGCACCAAAGACCATGCTCGCCAAAGGCCGCGAGCATGCCACCCGTCGTCCGTTGCTTTGCTACTGCATGAGCTGACGCTCCTTGAGTGGAATTCGGCGAGCATCGGCCAAGCTGCGATTGCCGCTCTGACTGATCAGGTGGAGGAAACTGGGAACCAGCGATTCAAGCGTAATGCGGTCCTCGTAGGGCGTTGGCGCTCGCTCGCTCAGTGGCACTTTCGGATCGGGGTCGAGCAAGACCTCGTAGTAGGGGGTAACGACTATCCGACGCCAATCTTCTCTGGCTAGCCCGAACGCTTCGTAGAATCCCTGCGGTGCGTCGCTTCGAAGCTGGCCGCCTCGGAAAATGTGTTTCCGGTGTTTTGAGACGTCATGCGTGTCCTGAATCCGTCGAATTAGTGGCGCATCCGTGAGCCAGAGTGCCCGAAGGCTGGGAAAGACCTCTCTGAATCCTGTCAAAGGGCGCTCGCCAATCACTTCATGGACCGAAACGCGCCTAAGTGCCGCTCGATCGCACACACTGCGAAATTTGCTTGGCGCCACGCCGAAACCGAGAGCGTTAAGAGCGAATGTGAGACACTCCAAAGCAGAGTCCATGTGGAAGAACAGCGTTGAGAGCTCGTACTCAGATTCGCCCGTGACGGTCGGCGACCATCGATGAAGCGCGTCGAAGTGCCGCCGGACGCCGTACATCCGTGAGTAGAACCCGTACAACCCGCCGCGGAACTCGCCGAACCAATCTGTGGCGTTTCCAAAGTTGTATTTCTGGCACGCAAGCAGCGCAAGGTTGTCCAACTGCTCGTATGCAAAGCCACCGAAGTCGCCATCGATCGACCTAGATGCGATCACTTGCCTTGCCCACAATGTTCGCGGGACCGGCAATCGCCGGTCCCGCGCACAACTCGCTACTCGACACTACCGAGCACAGCCGAGGGCGGCTGTGCTACATCAGTGCATATGCCCGCCGTGCCCCCCGCGGCCTGGCTTTTCTTCTTTCTCTTCCTTGATCTCGCTGATCGCCGCATCCGTCGTCAGCAAGAGGCCCGCCACGCTGGCCGCGTTCTGGAGCGCTACGCGCTCGACTTTCAGCGGCACGATCACGCCCATCTTCACCAGGTCGCCGTACTCCTCGGTCAGCGCGTTGTAGCCGAAGTTGCCTTTGCCCTCGCTCACCTTCTGGCACACGATCGAGCCGTCCAGCCCCGCGTTCTCGGCGATCTGCTTGATCGGAGCGCGCAGCGCCCGGCGGACGATGTCCACGCCGGTCTTCTGGTCGCCCCTGGCTTTCTTCGCGATGGCGTCCAGCGCAGCGTCCACGCGCAGCACCGACACACCGCCGCCGGGCAGAATGCCCTCTTCGACGGCCGCCCGGCAGGCGTGCAGGGCGTCCTCGACGCGGGCTTTCTTCTCTTTCATCTCGACTTCGGTCGCCGCGCCGACGTTGATCTGCGCCACGCCTCCGGAGAGCTTGGCCAGGCGCTCCTCCAGCTTCTCGCGGTCATAGTCGCTGGTGGTGTTATCGATCTCGTTCTTGATGGCTTCGATGCGGCCCTTTACCTCGGCGGTCTTGCCGGCGCCTTCGATGATCGTGCACGTCTCCTTGGCGACGATGACGCGCTTGGCGCGGCCCAGGTCGTTCAGGTCGATCCGCTCGACGTTGATGCCCAGGTCCTCGAACACTGGCTTGCCGCCGGTCAGGATGCTGATGTCCTCGAGCATGGCCTTGCGGCGATCGCCGAAGCCGGGGGCCTTCACGGCGCAGCACTGCAGGATGCCGCGGAGCTTGTTCAGCACCAATGTCGCGAGCGCCTCGCCTTCGACATCCTCGGCGATCACCAGCAGCGGCTTGCCGGCCTTGGCGACTTTCTCCAGCAGCGGCAGGAAGTCCTTCACGCTGCCGATTTTCTTCTCGTGCACCAGGATGTACGGGTTGTCGAGCACGACTTCCATCGACTCGGGCTTGTTGACGAAATGCGGCGAGACGTAGCCCTTGTCGAACTGCATGCCTTCGACCAGGTCGACCGTCGTCTCGATGCCCTTGCCCTCTTCAACCGTGATGACGCCGTCTTTGCCGACCTTGTCCATCGCCTCGGCGATTTTGTCGCCGATCTCGCGGTCCTGGTTGGCGGCGCAAGTGCCGACCTGGCCGATCTGCTCCTTACCCTTCACCGGCACGGCCATTTCCTGCAACGCCTTCACGACCGCCTCGACGGCCATGTCGACGCCGCGCTTCAGATCCATCGCGTTCGCGCCGGCGGCCAGATTCTTCAGGCCCTCGTCGAAGATGGCCTCGGCGTAGATGGTGGCCGTTGTGGTGCCGTCGCCGGCGACGGTGGATGTCTTGCTGGCGACCTCGCGGACCATCTGGGCGCCCATGTTTTCGTAGGCGTCTTCGAGCTCGATCTCCTTGGCGACCGTGACGCCGTCCTTGGTCACGGTCGGCGAGCCGAACGATTTTTCGAGCACGACGTTGCGGCCGCGCGGGCCGAGCGTGACCTTGACGGCCTTGGCGAGCTGCCGAACGCCGCGGCGGATGGCTTCACGGGCGTCCATTTCATACGCGATCTGCTTGGCTGGCATTGATGCCTCCTGGTTTGGAGCAGGTTTCGTGGGCCTGCACTTGGCTTCCTGTGGTATGGGCTTCCAGCCCGTTCCGGTGTAACGGCGGGCTCCCAGCCCGACGATCTGCTGACAGAGATTCTCTCTGATCCGGAGTACACGTTGCGTGCCAGCGGCGCGGTTTTCGCTTGTCGCTTGTAAGCCATTTTTGGAAATGAGGTTATGAATCGGCCAGTCGAGGGTATGCCGCTGCCCCGATCTGTCAATCTGGCAGACGCGTGCCGCAATTCGGAGCTGCCGCGATGCGGACGCGATGAACGGGACCGGCCCGTCGCGAAGCCCACGCTTCGCGACGTGTCGGGTCTCGTGCTACGACGCGGGCGGTCAACCGTGCGCCGGTTCGGCTTCCCGGCCTTACGGGCAGATTGCGCCCCAGTTGGCCAGCAGAATGCCCAGGTCCGACGAATCCACCATCCCGTTGCCGTCCAGGTCGCCATTGCTGTTGGGCGTGACCGCGACGAGCCAGTTCGCCAGCAGGACGCCCAGGTCGGACGAATCGACGCCCCGGTCGCCATTCACGTCGCCGGGGCAGGCGGGCGACGGCAACGTGTAGCGGGCGATCCAGGCTTCGGGGTTGCCGTCGGGATTGATGCCGTCGCCGCACAAACTAATGACGTTTCCATTGATGGTCACATCTACCGCGACATTCAGCACCCAGCCGGCAGGGATCGACACTCCGTACTCAGCCAACACGTCGGCCAACCGCTCGACTGCGCCGCCGTCGCGCCACACTACGGCCTCTTGAGCCAGTGCGCTCGTGCCATAACCGCAAATCACACTTCGATCAGACGAAATCGCATATGCGAAGCTGTTGAACGCACCACCCGGCAGATCACCCAGGGCGGTGAATCCCACACCGTTATCCCAGCGACAAGCTTCATATCCATTGTTGGAATGGCCGCGGCCGACGATAGTCTGGCCGTCCGGGGTGATGTCCGTGGCGTATCCGTCCACGATGCCGCCCGGGAGATCGCCCAGATTCTGAAACCCTGTTGCTGCGGACCAGCGGAACATGTCCGAGATACCGTGCGACCAGCCGCCGGCGAGAACGCTGCCATCCGGCGTCATTGCGGCGGCGGAATAGGACCCGCCGCCGGGACTAGGGACAATTGCAGACATCGCACCGGAGACCCACATACCAGGGCGATACTGCGAGTTATCGATTCCTGCCGTCAGCACTTTTGCGCCATCGTCGGTGACTCGCACGCCGTATGATCCGTAGCATCCGCCTGGCAGATCGCCCAGAGGCTGCATCCCACCCGACTCCGTCCAACGAAAGGCCTCGCACAATTCGATCGCGCCGCAGGTTGCGGCCGCGGAGCGCGCCGACCCGACGATCACGCTTCCGTCCGGCGACACATCCTGGGCGCGATCCGCAACGCTTGGGCCGCCCGGAAGATTGCCGAGGCTTTGCATGCCGATGTCCGCACGCCAGCGCATCGCGTTTCTTCCATTTGCAGCAGCACCAATCCCCACCACAGTCGAGCCATCGGCTGAAATGCGCCGGGTGAAGCTTTCGGTCGCGCCACCGGGCAAGTCGCCGAGACCCTGGAAACAAGGCGGCGATGTGCATTGGCCGGAGGCCGAGGGAACGGCAACGGCCGCGCCCAGGACTATTGAACCGGCCAGTGCGCCGGCACGCGATAGTCGCCGAGCGACCTGTGCGGCGTACAATTGACGTGAAACCTGAAAGGTTTCATGCAACAACGTGATGTTGGGGAACCGCCATTCCGCAAAGCGAAGCTCTTTCAGCCAGAACGGGGCGGACGAGCTCAGATTCCAAAGCGACATGTCATTGACCTCCATTCGGTTGGCCAGCTCCGACAAGGAGAGGCTCTGTAGGGAGGGAGAGGCAAAGGCGGCGTGAAGTGTCGTGAAAAAGTCGAACAATAGGCACGAAGGCATGGGGGCACGAAGGCACGAAGTGAATTGGCACGACGGCGACGGACGCAACCGCAACGGAAACCTCAAGCGGTCGGCGTAGACCTGTAGGCGAACCGCCAACGACCGCTGGCCGACGAGCCCGCAATCGAGCGACTCGCGGATTTCAGTCATCCGCCGCGCCGGTGTGAGGCCTGTCCACCATTCCTCCAGCGCACCGCGATACGCACGCATGGGAACGGGGCCGCCGAGGCGGGCGGCGGAAAGATACACGTCGAGCGCTTCATCAACGCGGCCTTGCCGGTCGAGCATCCGCGCGAATTCCAACATACCGGGCCCGGCGTTTGTTAAGGCACGATAACCCTCCTCGGCCTGGGCAAAATCGCCACGGGCGGCCAGAATTCCCGCTTGCACGCGCTTCGCTGCGCGGTGTGTATCGAAGCGCGGCTGCGAATCAGCCTGCGCGAGCAGGCGTTCAGCGTCGCCGACGTCCCCACACTTCAAAGCCGCGTCGGCCAGATAGGTCGTCAAGAAACCGACATTGGGGAATGCCCGCACCGCGTCGCGCAAGCGCGGATACGCCCGGCCAGGCTGGTCGTCGAACAGGTACAGCACGCCGAGCGCGGTGCTCTCCAACGGGTCGGGCTGAGCCAGCGGGTCGCGGGCGGATTCGTACGCGGTCCATTCGCGGATGGCGGTCTCGTAGTCGTCCGTGAGGAAGGCGAAAAGGCCTTTGGTTCGGGACCTCGGGTGGGCATTGCCCACCAAATTGCTCGTTGCTGCTGGTCCACGCGGTCTGGAATCACGCGCTGCTCCTCGGCCCCGCGAAACGGTGCGCGATGCCCACCCTACGCGTGCCTCGGCCACGATCGCGCGCTCCTGCTTCAAATCCTCATCGAACGGCGACAGGCGGATCGCCGCGTCATAGTTCTTCAACGCCACGTCGAGGGCGGCCGCCTTTTTCGTCAGTTCCTCGTCAGGTTGCCGGTTGATCCGCCCCCAATACAGCACCGACACGATGCTGTTCGCTTGCGACGGATCGAGCAGCGCCAGGCGCGCCTCGCGCGTATATTCCGCCGCCCAGCGCGGCATCAGCACGAAATACACCACCAACAGCGCCGCTACCGCCAGCGCCGACAATCCGCCGGCAACCACGCCGACGAACGCCCCGCGATTCCGCCGCACGAGTTTGATGCTGCGCGTCACCATGCCTGCCGGGCGGGCGCGAATCGGCTGGAGTGTCAGCAGTCGCTCCAGGTCTTCGCCCAATTCGGCGGCGGTCTGATAGCGACGAACCGGATCGGTCTCCATCGCCTTGCTGACGATCGTTTCAAGATCGATCGGGAGCTTGGGGTTCAGCTTGCGGAGCGGGGCCGGGCCGCCGCGCTCAAGCTGGCGCAGCAACTCGGCGGGGTTGCGGCCTTTCAGCGGCAGTCGCAGCGCGAGCGCGTGATAGAGCGTGGCGCCCAGCGCGTACAAATCGGCGCGCGCATCGAGCTTGTCGGTCTCTCCGCGAAGCTGCTCCGGCGGCGCATAGCCCGGCGTGCCGGCGAAGCTGCCGGGCTGCGTGATCGTCGCTTCAGCGTCACGAACCAGCCCGAAGTCGCTCAGCAGAGGGGTTCCGTCGCACCGCAGCAGTATGTTCGACGGCTTCACGTCGCGGTGAATCAGTCCGGCCGCGTGCACCGTCGCCAGCGCCCGCGCGATCAACATTCCGACTCGCGCCACGAAGGAAACGTACGAACGCTCTCGAATCGTCCCCTCGGGCGAGCCGAGGCATTCGCGCACCGCGTCCATGCGCGCCATTCCGGTCGAGGCCGCTGCGCCGCCGCGCGCGGCGCGCTGGCCGGCCGAGGCGGGTGACTTACCGCGATCCGCCGACGCGGAGCCTTCGCCGATTCGGCGAATCACGTCCGCAAGCGAGCAGCCTTCGATCCACTCCATCGCATAGGCGCAGCAATCCGGGGTCGAAACGACATCGTGTACGGTGACGACGTTCGGGTGACGAAGGCGGGCCAGCGCCGCCGCCTCGAGTTCGAACCGCTCGCGCGTTCGCGACGTCGTGGTCGCCGCGGGCAGGACCTTCAGGGCGACATAGCGCCCGCTGACGCGCTCCTGCCGCGCCAGGTACACCGCGCCCATTCCGCCTTCGCCGATTTTTCCTTGGATGGCATACCCGGCGATGCGCGGCCCGTGAGTCTCATCCACGCCCGCGACGCCGCGGGCCAGCGCCAGCAGTTCGGCGACGCGGGCCCGCAGGTGCTCGCGGCCGTCGAGCAGCGCGCTCAAATCCGGCGCGGCATCGTCGCCGCACGCTTCAACCAGCCGGTCGAAGAGCTCGTCCAGAAACGTTTCGTCGGCCGCGCTCGATGCGCTCATGTGCCCTGTGACCCGTTCCGCGGCGCGCCGCGCGCCTGCTCTGCACAGAGAAGAGGAATTGGGCTACGAATCCGTCGCCCTGTCGCCGCCGAGCCCCGAAATCGATCCGGCCAGGAGGGCGCGCAGCCGGCGATGGTACTGCTCGGCGCCTTTGCGAAAGCGATGCCGGGCGGCGGAGACGCCAAGCTGCAACTGGGCGGCGATTTGCTCGATCGGGAGCTGCTCGAAGACGCGCATGCGCACGATTTCGCGGCAATCGTCGGGCAGCTCGCCCAGCGCGGCCCGCATCGCGGCGGCCTGCTCGACGCGTATGGCGGCGCGACTGGGCGTCGTCGACGTGACTGCGGCCAGTAAAGCGGAGTCCGCGCTGGTCTGCGAGTCAGGCGCGCCGCCACGGCCCAGCGGCAGGTCAACCTGATTGCCGCCACGCTTCAGCGCCCCCTGGCGATCCGCCAAATCTCGAACGCGGTTGTCGATAATTGCCAGCAGCCACGCGCGAAACGCCCGCACGCCTCGCCACTCGACCCGCGCCCGGTCGCGCCAGGCGTGCAAGAGCGCTTCCTGGAGCACGTCTTCGGCCGTCAGCCGACGCCGCAGGGCCGCCGAGAGCCGATGTTCAATCGCGACCAGCAGCGACGCCGGCCCGGCTGCGTCGATCAAGCGGTTCCATTCGGCCGGATTCTCAAAGTTCGGCGCGGTCCCCGGCATCGCCAGCCTCCGAACTCAAATGTACGGCTGCGAGGCGGCGGGAGGAAGCTGAAGTAGATTGAGCCCGGCTACATTTCAACTGCCGTCTCAGTTTCGCAAAGTAGCCGCCAATCCGAGCTCCAATCAAAAGGGATACTGACCGGGAGGGTCTGCTGTGGCCTGCGGAAATCCACGCCCTTACGGTCGGGCCTCGCCGTCGAGCGTTGGCGCCGGGTAGCGTGGAGGTTTCCGGATTAGGCGACTGGCGCCGGCATGGCGCGTTCGAAATCGCGGATGAGCATGTTCTGGGCGTGATATCCCAGGCAGGCCAGCGGATAGAGCGCGGCGCCGACTTGGCGGAACGCCCGGCAGGCCAGGCGCATCCAGGCGCTGTGCGTGTCCGCGATGCGTCGCTCCACGTCCTTCGACAGCACCAGCCACACATCCTCGCGGAGCTTTTCAGGCGTGCCGAACGCGCCGCACGGCGCCGCGTCGCCGCCGCGGATGGCCGCGATCACCTCGTCGCGCGTCTAGCCGTGCGCTTGTAAGCCATTTCTCAGAATGAGGTTATGAATCTGCGGCATCGGAGTGTGTCGTCGAACCAGTCTGTCAATCTGGCAGACGCGTGCCGCAAGTGAAGCAGGAGAATGCGATTTGGTCCCGAGGCGCTCGCGCCACGGCTACCACTCGCTTGGAGTGGCGTATGCTGCGCTGGAGCTATGGCGAAACCTTGGATGCCTCGGCCGGAATGATCATGCGGTCGCCGGTCTTGACGTTCAGGCGCTGAAACGCTCCGGCCTTCATCTCCAGCGCGAATTGCGACGGTTCGCCGGACGGGAAATTCTGCAACGTCAGCGGCGGCATGGTCCAGGTTGCGACGATCGTTCCGTCGCCGCGGGCGAACGCGATATCCAGCGACGTGATCGTGTTCCGCATCCAGAAGCTGAGTTGCTGCTCATTGGGAAACACGAACAACATGCCTTGATCGTCGGCGATTTCGTTCTCCGGCACGTGCATCAAGCCTTCTTCGCGCGTGTCGGGCGTGGTCGCCAGCCAGACGCGTATCGCCTGTCCGTTGATCGAAATCGACGAGGTCTTCAGCGTATCGAGCGGAAACTTGCGCTGCGCGGCGCTCCCGCGGGCGGCGTTTCGCGCCGCGTCTTCAGAGGAGCCAATGCAGCCGGCGACGTGAAAACCGATCATGCACAATCCGAATGCCGCGACGACCGAGCGGTAACGAAACACAGGCGGCCCTCCACATTCGCGCACGATCGCCCAAACTTCCCAATGTTCAAACCGCAGCCGAGCCTGGATTCCGCGCCCGTTGAGTTTGACGAGTCGTGGATTGCCGCCGGCCACCGGCACGCGATCTGAAAACGCCGCCCCGGTGACGGCGTACCACGACTACGCCGACTCCTTGCGCCGCCGCGCGGGTTCCAAAAGGTCCGCGGCGCCGCGGATGATCTCCGGCGTTACGACGAACTCACCGCCCGGTTGCAGATCGGGCAGGTCATACATTGCGTCGAGCATGAATTCTTCGACGATGGCGCGCAGCGCGCGGGCGCCGGTGTCGCGCTCCAGGGCGCGGGCCGCGATTTCCTGCAGCGCCTCGCCGGTGAACGTCAGCTTGGCGCCCTCCATCTCAAACATCCGTTGGTACTGCTTGACGATCGCGTTCTTGGGCTCCTGCAGCACGCGGACCAGCGCCGCCTGGCTGAGCGGTTGCAACGGGCAGACGATCGGTAAGCGGCCGACAAACTCGGGAATCATGCCGAATTCGATAAGATCATCCGGCGTCACCTGCTCAAGCGTCGCGCCCAGCTCGGCCGCCTCGTCCGCCGGCGAAGCGCTGGCGGATGAGAAGCCGATCATTTTGCGCCCCAGGCGCTTGCGGATGATCTTGTCCAGGCCGACGAAAGTTCCGCCGCAGATGAACAGAATATTGGTCGTGTCGAGCTGAATGTACTGCTGTTCGGGGTGCTTGCGTCCGCCTTGCGGCGGGACGTTGCTGATCGTGCCTTCCAGCATCTTCAGCAGGGCCTGCTGCACGCCCTCGCCTGAAACGTCGCGTGTAATCGAGACGTTGTTCCAGGTCTTGCCGATCTTGTCGATTTCGTCGATGTAGATAATGCCGCGCTGCGCGGCGTCCAGATCGTAGTCCGCGTTCTGCAGCAACTTCAGCAGGATGTTCTCGACGTCTTCGCCGACATATCCCGCTTCGGTGAGCGTGGTGGCGTCGCCGATCGCGAATGGCACGTTCAGCATGCGCGCCAGCGAGCGCGCCAACAGCGTCTTGCCCGAGCCGGTCGGGCCGATCAGCAGGATGTTGCTCTTGTCGATTTCGACGTCAGCTTCGTCCCGTGCGTCCGTGTGTGTCAGACGCTTGTAGTGGTTGTACACCGCAACGGACACCGCGCGCTTGGCCAGGTCCTGGCCGATCACGTATTGATCGAGGAACTCGAAAACCTCGCGCGGTTTGGGAATGGTCGAGAACAGCGTACGGCCGCGGTTGGAGCGCTTGCGCTCTTCGCGGACGAGATTGTGGCACAGCTCGATGCACGACGAGCAGATGAAAACGTCATTAGCGCCTTCGACCATCGGACCGGCGTCGCGGTGGCTCTTGCCGCAGAAACTGCAAGTATTGCCGCGCCTCGGCTTGCCGCTGGTCGGTCCGCGTGTTGTGCTCATTCGCTCCTCGTGTCCCAGGGCCGCGCAAGCGGCTGACAATCCAATCGACGCATTGGAGGAGTCAGCCTGAGCGATTTTACCCGCCCGTGGCCGCCTGTAGTAGCGGAATTCCGATCGCGCCGATCCCGCAAGGGGCGGTCCAACCGAACCTCGCCGGCAATGGAAGGGGCTCTTGTGACGTGCGGAAAGCCACTCGCTTCGGTCGGTAGTGGCTCATTTCGCATGCGACGCCGGAAAAAACGCTCGACACCGAGACCCGACCGTATGGGAGCGGCCTTCTGCTCGTCGCAAGAGACCCCTCCCTTGCGGTCGGGGCTCGGCTGGGGAGTTCCTTCGCGAAACTGAGCCACCACCCTTCGGTTGGGCCTGGGTGTCGAGCTTTTTTTGTCGGTGAATTCGAAGCCGAGCGCCTACCTTAGCAAGGCATGCTCTTCTTACTCCTCACTTATGCGGCGGCGGCTTGACACCGCGCGAGTTGTCCTCAATGCGCTCGCAGATGTAGTGATAGGCCAGCGCGTGCGCTTCCTGAATGCGATCGGAGCGATCGTGCGGGACGCACAGCAAATGGGTGCACAGCTCCGCCATCTCCCCGCCGCCTCGTCCGGAGAAGCCGATCGTTACGCAGCCGAGCGCGCGGGCCGCGCGGAGCGCCGCCAGCACATTCGGCGAATTTCCGCTGGTGCTGAGCGCCCAGAACACGTCCGGCGGCCGGAGCAGCGCCTCGACTTGCCGGGCAAAGACGCGCTCGAAACCGAAGTCATTGCTGATCGCCGTCAATGCGGAGGTGTCGGTCGTCAGAGCGATTGCCGGCAGCGCCGCGCGGTCGACGCGGAACCGCCCGACCAGCTCGGCGGCGATGTGCTGTGCGTCGGCGGCGCTGCCGCCATTGCCGGCCAACACGACCTTCCCGCTGGCGCGCAGCGCGGCGATAATCGTTTCGACGATCCGCTCGACGACCTCGCGCGCTTCCGCCAGGCGCTCAACAACGGCCAAGTGCTCTTGAATGGCGGAATTCCAATCGGGCTTCATGCGATTAGTGTCGAAGGCCTTGTCGGCGGGGTCAAGCAGTTGATCCGAACCGAGACAGTCAGGGGCTATCGAAGTGCTCTGACCGGCAGGCATTTCGACGGCAGCGCGTGCGCGCTAGTACACCTCGTCGGACAACGACGAAATGATCAGCAGCGTGCATCCGCGTTCGGTTCGCTGCACGACATGGTGGCTGCCGACACCGGCGCGCTGATAGTCACCGGCGTGCATGACCGTGTCGCCAACGTGCAGATCGCCGGAAATGACGAGGCACTCTTCGGGACCGTTGTGTACGTGTCGCGGGTAGCTGGCGCCCGGGTCCATCTGCACCAGTGCGGTGAACTGGTCGCGTTTCTCGTCCATGAACAGTCGCCGAACGCGAACGCCGGCGACACCTGTCTCTTCCCAGGGCGTGTCGCCGGCGCGGCGGATGACGAGATTCTCAATCGCGGTTTCGGGTCGCCAGCGTTTCCAGATCTGATCCGCGCCGGGCGTCTGGGTTGCCGCCCCGGCGCGCTCCAGCAGTCGGGTGCGAACGGACGCCGGTGGTGCAACGGCGATACTGGCGGATAACGCAGTGACGACCGGCCCAAACGCGGCCAGTTCTCGCGCGCAGGCCTCGCAGCCGCCGGCCACGTGTCGTTCGAACTGCTCGATCTCGCCGGGCGTCATGGCGCCGCCGAGATAGCACGCAGCCAGCTCGTCGGGTGTGCCCAATGTTGGATCATGCGCCATGAGAGACTCGCTCAGCGCGACCCGTGCGGGTGGGGATCGCCGTATTCTAGTGTACGAGGTTTGGTCGTTTTCAGATTCACGCGGCGTGGCAAAATTTCGCGTTTCCCGATTCCGCTCGAATCGTTCATTGTCGGGTTGGCGGTCCGTCGACCTACTCGCTCTCCGAACCGCGACCGTCAGCGAGCGGGAGCCTGCAAGTTTTCGGCGCTCAAATCGGCCAATTCGCGGCCACCGCTTTGCTACGGTCGCGGTTCGGCTGGTCGTTTTCAACGGACCCGATTGGGTATTGCGAGCATTATTGGACTGTCACGGACACGGCACACGCCAGTTGGAAAGTAGAGTGCCCAAGTCGGATGAATCGACGAACGCATCGCCGTTGGCGTCGCCGTTCAGGTGCGGCGGAACCGCGAGCTGCCAATGCGATAGCAAAATCCCCAGGTCGCTCTCATCGACTGCGCGGTCGTTGTTCAGGTCGCCGATACATGGAAATGATCCGATCCGCGCGTAATACACGTCCTGTTCGCCGTTGAACGTCGCGGAAAACGCCAGACCGGCGCCGGCGTTGTCGGAGACCATCTGGTAGTAATCGCCAATCTTCTGCTGATTCGGCCATCCCAGAAAACTGTTCCACGCGCTGGTCAAGACCTGCTCGGTCGACCAGGTCAGGCCGCCGTCGCTCGACGAGCGATAGTACAGGCGGCTGAAATTCAGCCCCGCCGTCCCGCGCGTGTCATTCCACGCCACGTCGATGCGGCCGTTCGGCGCGACCGACATCGTCGCGAACCAGTTCCAGTTCCCTTGACCCGCGTCGGTGTTCAACAGCACCGGATTGCTGAAGGTCTGGCCACCATCGGTGCTGCGAAAGAAAAAGACGTCGAGCGGATCGATTCCGCTTTCCGGCACGAGCGACCAGACGACGTAGACGTTTCCGTTGTTCGGTCCGCCGGAACGGTCGACGTCGATCCACCCCTGCCCGAGCAGTCCGGCGGGATTCGGGCTGGTCGAGTTCCCCACGTCCGGCACAGCCAGCGTCGGCAACAGCGTCGCTTGCGGAAACGACACCGACGCCGCGTCGTTCTTGGCGTCGTCGGAGCGCAGCACGATCAGGCCGTTGAATGCACCGCTGGCGCCGAGGACGTACAACTCGCCATTGGGACCGACCGTGGTGGTGCCGTAGAACGGCTCGCCGACCAGATCGATCGAGGTTTCGAACGAGGCCGCGGTATTGATCGAGCGCGTGAAGCCGGTGTTGGCGCAGCACGAGAACACCGACGTCCAGTGCGCGTATACGTTGCCGCGGCCGATTGACGGCGACTGATCGATCGTCATCCAGGCCTTGTCTCCGCCGTAGGCGTACACCGGTCCGGCCCAGGTCTGCCCGCCGTTGGCAGACTTGAACATTTCACAAAAGAACGAGCTTCCAACGCTGCGCAGCGTGTAATAGAAGAAACTCCCAGTGAGATCGGCGCCAAGCACCGGATCGCTGCGAAACGTGCCGGGTGTGATGACGCCCGGAAAATGCCAGGTGCGCCCCGCGTCGCTGCTGTAGGCGAAACCGGCCTGGCGGAAATTCGACGAGATCGTGTTGAACTGACGCCAGCCGATGACGAGGCGATTGGGGTTGGTTGGATCGACCGCGAGCGACGGCTCGTTCGCCGCGTCGCCGACGATGTTCTGGCCCGCGGCATTGACGTTCGCCTGCACGATTGTCACACCGGGTCCGCGAAGCCCGGCGCTGGCGGAAGGCGAACTCACTTGCGGCCGGGTGGGCATGGCCTCCGGCATGTCCGCGCGCTCGCGCGCGATCGGCGGAGCAATTCGCTGCTGCGCGGCGGAACCCGCGACTGAGACGACGGTCACTATCGCGATTCGAAGCAGCCGACTCCAGCAGGCCATGCGTCACCTCGCCGATGTATGCAGCGCCCCGGTCGGGGCAAACTCCAGCATAGCGGGACCGGCGTCTGAGTACCTGAGGAATCGTCGCGCGGAATTTGGGCAGGGCCGAGTTGGTGTTTCGGGTCCTGCTCGGCGCGCACGTCCGTGACACTCACGGGCACTGCCCGGTTTGCGTAGTTGATGTCCCTCGCGCGGCGGCGTCGTACAATCCGCGTTCATCCGAGGATGCCGCGATGTCCAGCGCCGCGCCGCCGTTTGTCCACCTGCACGTGCACACCGAGTATTCGCTGCTGGACGGCGCCTGCCGTGTCGGCGACCTGGTGGCGGCGTGCAAGCGGATGGGCATGCCGGCGGTGGCGGTCACAGATCACGGAAATCTCTTCGGCGCGATCGAGTTTTACGCCGCGGCGCGCGAGGCCGGCGTCAAGCCGATCCTGGGCATCGAGTCCTACCTGGCGCCCGGCGACCGGCGCGAGCGCGACGCCAAGGGCCTGCGCGAGTACGGGTATCATCAGCTCCTACTGGCGATGGACCTGACCGGCTATCGCAACCTGGTCAAGCTCGCCAGCATCGGCTACCTGGAGGGCTTCTACTACAAGCCGCGGATCGACAAGGCCGTTCTGAGACAGTTCAACCAGGGGCTGATCTGCACCAGCACTTGCCTGGGCGGCGAAATCCCGCAGGCTCTGCTGAAGCGCGACATGAAATCCGCCCGCCAGATCGCCGAGCAATTCCTCGATATCTTCGGCCCGGAGCGCTTCTTCATCGAGCTTCAGGACCACGGCATGCCCGAGCAGCAGCAGCTCAATCCGGAGCTGTCGGAGCTGGCGGGCAAGCTCGGCGTTGCGACGATCGCGACCAACGACGTGCACTATCTGACGCACGATGACGTAGAGGCGCATGACGTGCTGTGCTGCATCAGCACGCGCTCGCGCGTGGCCGAAGAAAACCGCTTCAAGTTCCCGACCGACCAGTTCTATCTCAAAACACCCGAGGAGATGGCCGCCGCGCTGCCGCAATATCGCGAAGCGCTGGCGAACACGCTGCGCGTGGCGGAAATGTGCAATGTCGAGTTCGATTTCTCGAAGCGCCACGCGCCGGTGTATCGCACGCCCGCCGGAAAGAACGCCGACGAGTATCTGCGCGAACTGGTCTACGCCGGCGCGGCGGAACGCTATGGCGCGATCGGCGACGAATTGCGCGAGCGGATCGACTACGAGCTGAGCGTCGTTCGCGACAAAGGCTTCTCGGGCTATTTCCTGATCGTGTGGGACGTGGTGCGCTACGCGCGCGAAAACGACATCCCGGCCGTGGCGCGCGGCAGCGGATGCAGCACGGTGATCGGCTATTGCCTGCGGATCAGCTCGGCCGACCCGCTGCGCTACGGGCTGTATTTCGAGCGCTTCATGGACCCCGAGCGCGACGAAATGCCCGACATCGACGTGGACATGTGCCAGGATCGACGGGCCGAAGTGATCGACTACGTGCGCCGCAAGTATGGGCATGTGGCGCAGATCATCACGTTCGGACGGCTGAAGGCCCGCGCCGTCATCCGCGACATCTGCCGCACCCTCGACGTGCCGCTGGCCGAGGCCGACAAGCTGGCCAAGCTGGTGCCCGAAGAGCTGAAGATGACGATCGATAAGGCGCTGCAGCGCGAGCCCGAGCTGCGCCGCATCTACGACAGCGACGAAAAGCTGCGGCGAGTGATCGACGTCGGCCGACGGCTCGAAGGCATGGCGCGGCACGCGTCGGTGCACGCGGCCGGCGTGGTGATCGCCGATCAGCCGCTGGACGAGCTGGTGCCGCTTCACAAAGCCGCCGACTCCGACGACGTGACGACGCAATTCGAGGGCACCACGGTCGAGAAAGTCGGCCTGCTGAAGATGGATTTTCTGGGCTTGCGCACGCTCTCGCAGATGCACTTGTGCTGCAAGCTCGTGCACAAGCACCACGGCGTCGCGATCGACCTGGACGCGCTGGACCTGACCGACCAGCGGGTCTACGAGCTCATCGCGCGCGGCGAGACGCGCGGCGTCTTCCAGTTTGAATCCGGCGGAATGCGCGATGTCTTGATGAAGATGAAGCCCAACCGCATCGCTGACCTCATCGCCGCCAATGCGCTCTTTCGTCCCGGGCCGATGGCCTACATCGACGAGTACGTGGCGCGAAAGCACGGCAAAAGCTGGAGCACGCCGCACCCGCTGATGACCGAGGTGCTCAGCGAGACCTACGGAATCATGGTGTATCAGGAGCAGGTTTCGCGGCTGGTGAACCGGCTGGGCGACGTGCCGCTGCGGCGCGCGTTTCGGCTGGCCAAGGCGATCTCCAAGAAGAAGACCGAGGCGATCAACAAGGAGCGCGAGCCGTTTCTCACCGGCGCCGAAAAGAACGGCGTGCCGCTGACGGTCGGTCAGGAGATCTTCGAGGACATCCTCAAGTTCGGCGGATACGCCTTCAACAAGGCGCACTCGACCGGCTACGGCATGGTCGCCTATCAAACCGCCTACCTGAAGACGTACTACCCGCTGGAGTTCATGGCGTCGCTGCTGACGTACGAAAGCGGCGACACGAACAAGATCGCCGAGTACATCGATGAATGTCGCCGGTTGCGCCAGCCCGACGGGACGGTCGGCGTGCCGATCAAGCCGCCGGACGTGAATGAGAGCGACGAGGCGTTCACCGTTGTTTACGAAAGGATGAAGGCTGAAGGTCGAATACCGGGCGCAGCTCAGCAGCCGCCGTCCGCGGCCGCGCCAGGGCATTCGACCTTGGTCCTTCATCCTTCGCCCGCGACGCGCGCATCTGCGAGCGACGCGCCTTCGGCGGCCCGGCGGGGCGTGATTCGATTTGGCCTGGCGGCGATTTCGGGATTGGGGCACAAGGCGGTGCAGGCGATCCTGCGTGCGCGCGGCGAGGGCGGGCCGTTCCGCGATTTGTACGATTTCTGCGAGCGCGTCGATCTTCAGGCGGTGAACAAGGCCGCCATCGAGGCGCTGATCAAATCCGGCGCGTTCGACGGCACCGGCGCGGTTCGCCGCGCGCTGATGGAAGCCCTCGAGAAGGCGATCGAGCTGGGCGCCGGCGCGCAGCGCGACAAGCGCGCCGGGCAGCTCGACATGTTCGGCTCGTTCATCGCCGCCGCCCCGCCGCCCCCGCCGCCGATCGGCACGGCGGAGTGGAGCGACGCGGAGATGCTGGCGTATGAGAAGGCGACGCTGGGTTTCTACATCACGAAACACCCGCTGACGCAGTACGAAGCGCTGGTCGAGCGCTTCGGCACGACGAATACGTCGAGCCTGGGTCAGTACACGGACGGCGCGCGGATCGTCCTGGGCGGACTGGTGTCAAAGCTGCGCTCGGTCCCAATCAAGAACGGCCGCAGCGCCGGCAAGAAGATGTTGATCGTGACAATCGAGGACTTCGCCGGATCGGTCGAGGCGATCGTCTTTCCCGACACGCTGCCCGAACTCGCTCCGCTGCTGACGCCTGACGCGGTCGTCTTTCTCGACGGCAGCGTCGACCGCCGCCGCGAGGCGCCCAGCATCCGCATCTCGCGCGTGATCCCGATCGGCGAAGCGCGGCGAGCGCTGTCGCGCGAGGTGCTGGTTCGCATCGACAGCCGCGGCGGCCCGCTCGACTCGCTGCCGGCGATCGACGCGCTGTGCAACTCGCACCGCGGCGGCATCCCGCTGTTCTTCCAGGTTCGCTCGGCGGAAGGCTGGCAGGCGACCGTGCGAGCCAAGAAGGCCGTCGATCCCGATGACGGGTTTCTGCATGAGCTGGCGCGCATCGCCGGCGATGAAAACGTGCTCTGCTGCGGC
The DNA here is from genome assembly GCA_046350315.1 of Phycisphaerae bacterium. GTDB lineage: Bacteria > Planctomycetota > Phycisphaerae > UBA1845 > Fen-1342 > CAZHTF01. Next base: position 4,472,870 of record JAXMAP010000002.1, on the reverse strand, counting down.
CCGCGCGGCGGCGTGGGGGTGAATGGCGGAATGGCTCACGCGGAGACGCAGAGGCGTTGAGAGGAAAGAGCGGGTCGGCGCTAACAGCCTGGCCACGCGCCGCTGCCACGGAAGCAGCTTTGCAGCTTGGCGAAGTCGACGAGGTCGACGTCACCATCGCCGTCCACATCGGTTAGCGCGCATCCGCCAACGGGCGCGGTTGACGGACCGCCGAAACAGGCGAGCAGGACCATGACGTCGGTCGCGTCGATATCGCCGTCCGCATCATAGTCTCCCGGGAAGTATGTGATTGAAACGTCGTCCAGGAACCACGCGCTGGGCTCCGTCGCGAAGGAACCAGTGGCTGAGAACCGAATCGCCAAGCGCTCGCCGAATGCGTTTCCGAAAAACGGGATTCGGTAGTCCGCATAGGCAGTCGTTGGAACACCGTCGGAGTCGATGGTACGCAACACGTGCCACGCGAAACTTCTGGTGTCGAGGCACTCGACAGTCAAGGACTGACCGGCGGGCACTGTGTTTTGGCATAGCCGGAACGACAATTGCCCGGCGATCAGGATCGGCAGTGTCCGCATCGTACCGAGTCGTTGATGTGAATCGTATCCGCGGCCGATGGCGATCTCCGCTCGGCCGGATTGGCAGGTGACTAGGTCCACCTCTGTCCATCGCGTGGGATCGAGGTCGCCCGCTGCGCAATTTGAGAAATCATCTGCGAATGGAGGATAGAGCGGCGCGATGTCGGAGCTTCCTGGGTGAAGACACAGTTGCCCCACCGAGAACGCGTGGATTGTTCCGGCCTGTGTCGGACCGAATGAGTGAATTCCGCCGCTGCAGTATCCCACGTACGAGCACATGATGCGGCACGAGGGGTCGATCCCGTCGCAGTGCTGTGCGCCGAGAGTGTGCCCAATCTCATGGCAGGCGATGCAGACCCGCTTACCGAGGTCGGCCGAAAAGCGCGACTGGGTGAGACAATAGGCGTAGGCACCGCAAGCGGAGGACTGGTACGCAATGCCCACGACCGGGCCGTCGAGTTCTCGGCCGGTAAAGAGCGCGGCAACGCCGCGCGGCGTCGCGGCATAGTTCGCGAGCCACTCGTCTCGAAACTGCGTCAACAGGGGCCCGGGATACGTGGCGTCATACGGATCGGGCTCCGCGGTGCGAACGACGATCTGCGTGATTTGCAGCCGGACGCCGCTGTCCTCCTCGAATATCCACGAGGCAAGATTAATGACATTCTCGATGTCCGAGACGGTCGCGCTCAGCGACGCGCCGTTGACCTGGTAAAACTCGAAGTCCGCGTCGCACGCAATCTCGCAGATGCGAATGCCAACCGCCTCTGGCGCGTCCGCCGATGGGATCGGGGGTGGGGGCGTTCCAATCGAAATCGTCCCACAAGTCGCCGGTTCCGCGTTCGGATCGTCACTCCAATCGCCCCAACACGCTGGCGAATTCGCCCCGGCGGCGCCACCCTGCACGCTCAAAGCCCGCGCGTCGTCGGACTGATCGTGCACAATTCCTGAAAACACGCCATCCTGCAAAATTCCCGCGGCCGTTTGGCCAGGACGATCAACGGACGCGCCCCTAACGGTGCGAACCGGCGGCGAAGCGACCTGGCGCGGACCCGATCCGTCGTTGACGAGCACTCGGAACTCCGGGGCGCGAACCGAATGCTGTGCAAAGATGAACTGGCTAGGCTGGCCTGTGGACAAGGTCACAACGGTGGCGTGATCGGCTGCGAGCGAGGCTGGCAGCCCCGCACTTTGAGGGGCAGCGGATTGGCAGAAGCATTGGCTCGCGGTGCCCGTCACACAAACGAACGCAGTCGCCAGACCTCGCGTGATCCACATCGGTGACGTCCCCGCTCCAGTCTCGCACATCGAACCAGCAATCTCCGTGCCAGTCGGCGCGTCGTTACGTAGCGTGTCTGGTTCTGAGATTTCTGAATTACTGCGAAACCCGTGAGATTAGACGCCTAGGCCTGCCCATTGGGCAGACTCGCAAGCGGGTTTTGATGCATCGACTGAACTGCCCCCTCGCGCTCGGCCGCGTCAAGCCGACGAACGAGCACCCGAAGCGCCAGAATGGCCGGGAGCACAAACAGCGCGTCGCGGCCGTAGTCGATTTGAATCCACCACATGTACCAGTACCAGTTCCAGTTCGGCCCACTGAAGATGTACAGCGGATGCCCGTCAATCACGGCGCCGGTTGGCTGGTGGAAGAGCGGCGAAATCCAATTCAACGCGACCTCTGCCGCGCGGCGAAAGAAAGCCCACACCAGGAGCAGCGCCGACCACGCCAGCGGCTCGCTTCGCACGCGGACATGAGCGAGAAGGAACACGGGCAGCAACACTTCGAGCGCGGCCTGGGCCAGGAATGCCAACTGGCCGACCCTCTCGGCCCCGATGAACGACCACGCCAGAACAAGCGTCGCCGCGAGTATCGCGGTCAGGCGCAGCGTTCGCGCCAGCCAGGCCGCGTTTCGTCGCGCAAAGCCGCGGTCAGCAATCAATATGCCGGCCACCGCTGTTGCAATGAGCGTTGCGACGCCCGCGACAGCGTGAACGCGATATGCCCCGCGCACCCAGTATTGTCCGCCGGGCTGCATCGACCACCAGCGGAATACGCCGGTCGTCACTGCGCCGGACAGCGTCTGCAGAACAACCGTTGCGGCGAGCAAGGCAATTGCGATTCGCATCCGCCGCAGCGCCATTGACTGACGAAAGAGAAATCCAGGCGGCATGTGAGGCTCGACATTCGAGCAAACCGCACTCGAACCCGGTGCATCCTAGCCACCAGGCGTCGGCGGACGCGATTCGGAAACGGAGGCTGTTTCCGAATCGATCGGCGCACCGGCAGGTTTCCCTTGTCGCCGCCCAAGCAGGAATCCGACTTCCGGCAAGCGCATGACCCACGCGAGCAGCAGAAACACGGCCGCGCCGAGTGCCAGAGACGTCAGCGTATCCGCCGCGCGCGACGCCAGAGCGGCGTGAATCGTGGACGCGATCGGCGCGATCGCCAGCGGACGCAGCAAGCGCACGATCAGCGCCGCGAAGATCCCCGCGCCGGCCATTCGCGCCAGCGCCCCCCACGCCGCGCCATCCAGGATCTGCGCACCGCTTCGCCGCGCCAGCAGCAGCGCGCCGGCGATCACCGAGGCCGCCGCGGTGACCGACGAACTGATCGCAAACGCGGCCTCGCGAACGCCCTCAAACCACACCAGCACCAGCGACATCGCCAGGTTCACCGGCACAAACCAGCAACTGATCGCCAACGGCGTTCGCACGTCGCCCAGGCTGTAGAAACCGCGCGAGACGATGTGCTGCGCACAGAACGCCCACAAACCGACGCCATACCACGTCAGAACGTGCGCCGCGCGCGGCGTGTCGCGGGCTGTAAACTGCCCGTATTCGAAAAGCAGCCGAACAATCGGCTCGGCCAGCACGACCATCAGGCTGCCGGCCAGCAGCCCTTCGAAGATCGCCAGCCGCAACATGCGACGCACTTCGCCTGACCAGCCGCGCCACTCCTGCCGGGCGGCGGCGCGGCTGAAGGCGGGCAGCGCCGCGGTCGCCAGCGAAATCGCCAATACGCCGAGCGGGAACTGGTACAGCCGCTGCGCGATGGTGATGACCGACAGCGCGCCTTCCTGAAGCGGATACGTGAATTCAATTCCTAGAAAATGGCCGGACACCGGCGCCCCGCCGACGTGCGTGAGAAATGTGCAGATGTTCGCGTCCAGGAACACGCCGAAGACCAGCACGCCCTGCCCCAGCGCCACGGGCGGCAAGAGGCGCAGCATGCGCAGCACGTCGGGGCTTTGCGGCGACCAAAGCCAGCGCAGCGGCACGCCGGCCGCGCGCAGCGCGGGCAGGAGATAGATCAGTTGCAATCCGCCGGCGATCAGCACGCTCAGCGCGATGCCGTATGCCTGCGCTCGCGGCGTCGCGCCGAGCGCCGGCCCAAGCCAGAGAATCCCCGCGATCATGCTGAAGTTCAGGATCAGCGACGCCAGCGCCGCCGGCACGAAACTGCCGACGCAGTTCAGGATGCTCGACCACAGCGCCAGGATGCAGATGCTGACCATGAACGGCAGCATCAGCGCCGTTAGCGCGAGAAGCAGTCGCCGCGCCTCGGCCTGCTCGGGACTGGTCGGCGTCGCCAGCAGCCAGATCGCGGCAATGACGACTTCGATGAGCAGCGCTAGCGCCACGAGCGTGACTGTCAGCAGTGAATTCGTTCGCGCCAGCAGTCCCCACGCGGCGTCTGTGCCTTCGTGTTCGATCGTGCGCGTGAACGTCGGCACGAACACGGGCGCCATGCTGCCTTCGCCGAAGAGGCGCCGGAAGAGGTTGGGGATCTGGAAGCCGTACGAGAAGGCGTCCTGCACCCAGCTCGCGCCAAGGGCGCGCGTCAGCAGCACATCACGGACCAGGCCGGTGACGCGCGAGATGAGCGTGCATACGGCGATCAGCTTGGCGGACGAGAGCACGCCGCGCGAGGAGGTCATCAGCGGAATGGTAGGGCGACGCGCGCAAGCCGAGTAGCGCGGGTTGGCGCGGGTAAGGTCCGCGCGATCACATCCGCGCGTACATCGTCGAACATTCGCGCCCGGCGGCGTCCGACTCGCAGGTCGGACGCTACGACAGTCGCCCTGAACCATTGGGCCAGGCGGGATTCGAACCCGCACTGGAGGGTTTTTAAAACCCTTGCCTCTGCCATTGGGCTACTGGCCCGTCACCAGCCGCTGCGATTCACGTGCGCGTCCGCCGACAATGCGCTCGACCCCGAGCCCCGACCGTCTGGGAGGGGGCCGGCCGCCGACCGAACTCGCCGCGCTTGCCGAACTTCGCAACCGTGTAACCCTTGCCTTATGTTTCGGGGTTCGGGCGCCCTGGCGGCCGGTCGCTGGCGCTCGCGGTTCGGATTACGGCAACTCCTCGACGCGCACCGTCCGCGGCGGCTCGCCGGCGGTCAAGTCCAGCGGCGGCTTGTGCGTCGTACGCAGATAACCTAACCCGATCCATTCGTCGCGCAGCGGGTGGCGAACCAGCGACGTGACGCGGCCGACCTCCTGCGCACCCGAGCGAAGCGGAGTCGGCACAGCCAGGCCCTCACCCGCGTCGCAGGCGACGCGCACCAGCCGGCGGCTAAGCGACCCGTGAGAACGCATGCGCTCGATGATCTCCTGCCCCAGATAGCAGCCCTTCTGATAGCTGATCGAGCGCGCCACCTGGCCCGCCTCGGGCGGAACCGTCTTGTCGTCGATATCGCGGCCCATCCACGGGATTCCAGCCTCGATCCGCAGCACGTCGAGCGCGCTTTGCCCAATCGGCCGTACGCCGTCGATTTCCGCCAGGCGGTCCCACCAGATCGGCGCCTGCTCGCGGGGCACGATCAGCTCGAATCCGCCTACGCCGGCGAAGTCATGGCGCAGCAAGCGCGCCGGAAAGCCGGACGAGCCAACGTCGGCGGACCGCGCGATGGGGGCGCTTCCCAATTCCGGCAGCGCACTGAGCGCGATACCCGCGACTTGTTGGGCGACCTGCGTGGATTTCGGCCCGGCGATCGCCAAGCGCGCCAGCGGCGCAGGCGAGGTCGCAAGCTGCACATCTTCCGAGATCAGAAAGCGGTTCAGGTGGCGAAGCGCGGCGTCAACCAGGGCGGTGTCGAGATCCAGCCAGAGCGCGCCATCGAACGAGAGGATGTTCATGTCCAACTGAACGCGTCCGCGCACGTCGATCGCGAACGCGTAGACGCCTCGATCGTCCTCCAGCTTTTTGACCTCGTTCGTGACGAGATTGTGCAGCCAGGAATAGCGGTCCTTGCCGTCAACGCGGACCAGCGCGCGGTCGCCGCGCTCAATCAGCCCCGCCGACTCGCGCGCATGGCGGTATTCTTCGGCGATCTCCGTGAAGCGCATCGGCAGGCGCACGCCCCGCTGCTCCGAAACCTCGGCGGGTCGATAGTGTTTCGCGTCTGCAAACTCCCGCGGGGCCATACAATGAGCCTATGCCAACGCCTGAGCACGGGCAAACGCCAGGAGCCGCGACGAGCGCGTGGATTATCTCGATCGGCACCGAGCTGACACTCGGGCAGACGGTCGACACGAATAGCGCCTGGCTCTCGCGTCAACTCGCCGCGCTGGGAATTCGCGCCAATCGTCATCTAACCGTCCCCGACGAACTCGGGCCCATCCGCGACGCGCTGCGCGAGGCCGCCGGCGCGACGGGCCTGATTCTCATCTCCGGCGGGCTGGGGCCGACGGAAGACGACTTGACCCGCCAAGCGCTCGCCGATGCCGCCGGCGAGGCGCTGGAGCTTGATGAGTCGAGCCTGGCGCAAATTCGGAATTTCTTCACCCGGCGCGGCCGTGAGATGCCCGCGCCCAACCGCGTGCAGGCCATGATCCCGCGCGGCGGACGAGCGCTGCCCAACCTGTGCGGAACCGCGCCTGGCGTTTTCATGCGCGTGCAGCGCGCCGCTTGTTACGTCATGCCCGGCGTACCCAGCGAAATGCGCGACATGTTCGAGCGCGAAGTGCTGCCAGCGCTGCGCCGCGAATCCGGAGGGCGCGTCGTGCGCTCGCGCCGCTTGCAGTGCACCGGCGCGGGCGAGTCGGAGATCGGGGCGCGGATTCAGGAGCTCATGACGCGAGGCCGCAATCCGGAGGTCGGAACGACCGCCGAAATGGGAGTGATCGGGATTCGCATCAATGCTACGGCCGACTCGGTCGCGGCCGCGGAATCGATGCTCGATCAGGCGGAGTCGCAGGTTCGCGAGCGGCTCAGCGAGTTGGTGTTCGGGAGCGGCGAGGAGACCCTCGCGCACGCGGTCGGCGTGCTGCTGGCGCAGCGCGGCGAGAGCGTCTGCTGCGCCGAGTCGTGTACAGGCGGACTGATCGGCGCGATGCTGACCGACGTCGCGGGGAGCAGCCGCTATTTCTTCGGCGCAGCCGTCACGTACTCGAACGCGATGAAAACGGCCCTGCTCGGCGTTCCCGCTGAAATGATTGATCGGCACGGCGCGGTGTGCGGACCGGTCGCCGAGGCCATGGCGCGCGGGGCGCGCGAGCGATTCGGCGCGGACTTTGCGTTAGCGGCCACCGGCATCGCCGGTCCGGGAGGCGGCACGGACGAAAAGCCGGTGGGGCTGGTCTACATCGCACTGGCGACGCCGACCGGCGTACAGATTCGTGAATTGCGCCTGGGCGACGACTCGCCGCGAGCGACGATCCGCGCACGAGCGGCCGGCGCGGCGTTGAATCTGCTTCGCCTGCACCTGATTCGGAGCAGCGGGCCATAGAGAGACTTCTTGCCAACGACAAGCGCCTAACTCAGTGGCCACACCCGAGCCATAAATGCCGCGACGTGACTGCCGCGACGCCGAAAGCGCCGATAAACTGAGTTGTTCGGAACCGATCGCGGTCGAAACCGGCGCGGAAGCGCGTTTGGAGATTCACGTGAATTTGCGAATGCAGTCGAGCTCAATGGCGACGCCCGTCTTGTCCGCACCGCGGTCGAGGCACGCCGTTCGCGCTGTCGCATTGACGTTCTTTGCCGTGACCTTCGTAAGCACGGTCGCGGCGCAGGCCCCCACCGCGCCCGATCGGCCGGCGACGCAACCGACGGACACGATGCCCGCGGTTCTCGATCTAACCGTTGAGCAGATTCTCTCGCGGGCCGAACAGCTTCGCGCGCGCCGCCAGTACGACGAAGCCCAGAACACGCTGGACGTGGCGCTGAAGCGCGGCGATCGCACGGTGGAGGTATTGATTCTCGCCGCACAGGTCGCTGAAGACCGCGACGACGCGCAGACGGCGCGCGGGTTGTACCTGGAGGCCCGACGCCTGGCGGCAGGCGACTTTCGGGCCAACCTGGGTCTGGGCCGCATCAACGTGCGCGTGAAATACTGGCGTCAGGCGGTGGCCTATCTTGAGGCGGCCGAACGCGTGGCGCCCAAGGAGCAGACCGCGGAGCTGCAGGCGCTCCTGGCACAGGGCTATCGCGGGCTGAAGCAAACCGACCGCGCGCTAGCCGCGGCTGAGAAAGCCATCGCCGCGGACAGCTCGAATACGGACGCGCGGGCCACGCTGGTTACGCTGCGCCTGGATCGCAGCGACTTCGAGCGGGCGCTGGCCGACGCGGCGCTGCTGATCCAGCTCTGCGAGCGAAAAGTGGAGGACAATCCGGGCGACCAGGCTGTTCTCGCGAAACTGGGAGAGGCGTACGACACGCGGCTCAACGTGCTGCGCGAGTATCACAACACCCTCTATGATCGCGACATCACCGGCAATCTGACCGACAAGGTCTCGGCCGGGCAGGAAAAGCTGGTTGCCGGCATCATGCGGCAGGTCGTGGATTGTCGCCTATATCAGGCGCAATTGAAGCTGATCCTGACGTATTACGAAATCCTGCCGCTGGCGGAAAAGGCCGTCGAGAACGATCCGTCGAACGTGCCGAACCTGACACAGCTCGCGCTGCTCTATCGCAATACCGCGCAGGATCAGAAGGCGGCCGAAGTGTTGGCGAAAATCCTCGACATCGATCCGCAAAATCGCGAAGCGCGAAATGAGTTGGAATCGCTGCGCGGCGGCGCTGCGACGCCCACGCCCGCTCCAACCGCGACGCCGCCGGCGACCCCCGCCTCGGCGCCGGCGGATCAGCGCGCCTTTCCACCGGACCCGCAGAGATGATCAGGCCGAATTAATATTACAACGCTACTTCGTTCCGCCGGCGGTTCGAACGACGCAGCGATCAGCCCGTCCGGGGCTGAAAACCAGTCGCGTTGTAGTGATTGATAGCCATCGAACACAGGCGTTGTGCGCGAAGAGAGCACCACACCCGCCCTTCAGATCGAGGCCGAGGTGGATGTTCGATTGGACGAAGCGGGTCGAACGCACCGAAGCCGCACAGGGGTGTCCTACATCGCGCCCTGCACGTCTGCCGGCCGCTTTACGAACTTTCCCATCATCACCTCGTCCGCCGCTCGCCCCGGCGCGAAGCGCACCTGCCCGATTCGCCGGCCTTCCTCGATGAATCCGAGTGAGCGATAGAGCGCGATCGCGACCGCGTTGATGCTCCACACTGACAGGCAAACCTTTTCGATCATGGGATGCGTCAGCGCCCAATTGAGCAGGCACTCCATCATCGCCCGTCCAACACCCCGCCCTCGCCAGTCCGCGGACACGGAGATGCCGAGTTCGGCCGTGTGCCGCGCGCGGCGGCGCGGATGAGCTGCGAGGCCGGCACAGCTAATGATCTGACCGTCGGCTTCGGCAAGCAGACACAGCTTTCCCGGATTGTCGAAATGATCGCCGATGAACTTACGCTCGCCGTCCAGGTCCGGCACCTCGTCCTCGCAGGTGAGGATCATTTCGGTGCCGGCGGCGACAACGCGGAAGAAATCGCGCACGCGCTCGGCGTCAACCAGCTCCGCATTGCGGATGGAAATCGTCGCATCGTCGCGAAGGGTCACTTGAACCGGTCCCAACGTCGCCATCTGGGCCTCCTTAGCGCCGCGCGCCAGCCGACATGTCTCGCAGGCGGCGGGCGGTCGGGGCGTTCCGAAGTTCCGACGCCTGCGGGCATTCTGTCATGGAGCGTCGCAAAAGCGAATTATTTTCGCGCCAACCTGCAATGGCGAGGCGGCTGCGCGACATCTATGGAGCTAGACATGTGACGAATCGGCTTTGCCGTCGATGCGTCGGTTCTCGTGACGATCGTCACGTTCGGCTCGTCGCCGCTCTTTGGTTTTGCTTTCTGGACCGCCGAATCATTGTCAAACGCGGCCTGTCGGGTCCGTCCGCGTGAAACTCCGCCATCCGTGGAGGGAACGGATACTCGCGCTGCTTGGTGCAGCGAACTCACGCGGAGCGTGGCTCGCAACACGGAGGAGATGGGAAATGCAGTTATCACGGAAGGCTGTCGCCGCGGCGCTCGCGGCAGCGCTCGCGCCGCTGGCGCAAGCGTCGATATTCAACTACGTCGCGACGCTCAACGGCGCGAGCGAAGTTCCGCCGAACGCGTCGCCGGGCACTGGATTGGCGACGCTGGTCATTGACGACGTGGCGCACACGATGGCGCTCTCCGCGTCGTTCTCCGGACTGCTCGGAAATACAACCGCCAGCCACATCCACGCCGCCACGACGACTCCGTTCGCGGGTACGGCCGGGGTTGCCACCACCACGCCGACATTCGCAGGTTTTCCCCTCGGCGTGAACAATGGCACGTACATCAACACGCTCAACCTGACGCTCGCGTCGAGCTACAACCCGGCCTACGTAACTGCCAATGGCGGCACGACCGCCGGTGCCGAAACGGCGTTGCTAGCCGCGATCGCCGGCGGCCGCGCGTACTTGAACGTTCACTCGAGCTTTGCGACCGGCGGCGAGATTCGCGGTTTCTGGACGCCGATTCCAGAGCCGAGCACGTTGGCGCTGCTCGGACTGGCCGGACTCTTCATTCGTCGACGTTAGCACCCAGCCGAGGGGTTTGGAGCGCACGCTGGGCGGGTGCCGACACACGCCCGCCCGGCGCGCTCATGCATAAGGCTATCCAAGATCAGATAAATCCAGAGCGAACGCGCGAAAGCAGCCGTCTTCTCCATCCCCGTTTCCTGACGGTCGTCTTTCGGACATGGATTTGGGATCGCTCTTGTAGTCGGGTGGAAGCCAGCGATCGATAATTCGCAACTGAACGCACATCCATCAGTACTCAATCCCGTCGCCGCTGATGACCTCGCGTTTCTGCACCGACGGCAGCGTCGTCGGCAGGATGCCGCCGACCGGCTGCAATCCGTGGCTCTCCGGCAGATTGATCGCGAATGTCCCGCCCGGCGGGTCGGGGAGTGTATCCATCGCCGGACCGAAGAAGCTTCCTTCGATCGCGTCCCAGCCGTACTTGCCGACCTCGACCGGCTGACCATCGATCTGCAATACGACCGCCACGTAGCGCCGCGGCGGCTCGCTGCCCAGCGCGAACGCCGCTTTTTCCGGCGATTTCAGCGCCAGCAGGGGCTGCTCGGGAAACGCGGCGTTGAAAACGCGCTGCGGGCCGATCAATAGGTGCGGAAACAGCCGAAGGTCTTCCGCCAGCCGTAATTCCGAAACGCCCGGCGTGAGGCGCACGTCGCCATCGCGCGAAATCAGAATCGGCGCTTCCAGGTGTGCCGGATTCGACGCGTCTTCCAGGCCGAGCGCGAGCCAATCTTCGCTGACCGCGATGAAACGAAGCCGTGCGGCCAAATCCCGGGGAAGCGGATCGGGCAGCGCCGGGGTCTCGACATTCGCCAAGCGGACCAGCCGTAGCGCCGCGCTGACGCGCCGCTTTTCGTCCGGCAGCGCCGCCAACGCTTCTTCTCGCGTCCAACTGCGTGACTCAGGCAGGATGATCGGCGGTTTTTCGGGCGCCGGCCTGGTCGCCGGCGTCGCCACGGTCGGCTTCCCGGGCGTTGGCGTGCCGTCACCCCCGCAGCCGCCAAGCATGTCGGCAACCAAGATCAATGCGAGTGACGCCGATCGAGTTTTGCCGCTGATTCTCGGCGACATATGGCACGCTGCTGGAAACTCGCTATTCGCTATTCGCAACTCGCAATTAGCGTTACTCCACCCACGTCGCGGCCCCTTCGGCCCAGATTTCGCGTTTGAAGATGGGCACGCTGCGCTTCAACTCCTCGATGATTTCGCGGCACGCGTCGAACGCGGCCGCGCGATGCGGCGCCGAGACCACCACCGCCACCGACGCCGTGCCGATATCCAGCCGGCCCAGCCGATGCGCCAGTCGCGCGGCGTGGATCGCGTATCGCGCCGCGGTCTGTTCGGCGATTCGGCGCATCTCGCCGACCGCCATCGCTTCGTATGCCGTGTATTCCAGTGCAGCCAGCCGCGCGCCGGCGGAGTTCGTCTCCGAGCGCACCACGCCGACGAAGCTTGCCACTGCGCCGATCCCCGAGTGTTCGACCTGGCGCGTCATCGCCGGAACGTCAATCAATTCGTGCGACAGCGTTGCGTCGACTCGCGCGTTCGCGGCCGAATTATCCGCGGACATCGGCGTCAACCTCCGGCGACGGGGGGAATGATCGCTACTTCGTCGCCGGCGCGCAGCGGCGTCTCGTCGCCGGCGTAGCGTTGGTTCACGGCGAATCGCAGGCGCGGCAGGGCGTCCGCGAGTTTCGGGAATTGCCGGACAAGTTCGGCGACAAGCCGCGCCAGCGTGGGCGTTTCCGGCAGCGGCACGTCGCGCGCGGCGGCGCCGAGCGCGTCGCCGGCGCTGCCGAAGGCCAATACGCGAACGCTGTCAGGCATCGCGAATAGTGTACCGCGCGCTTGAGGGCCGACGCGTCGCGACTGAAGTATGATGCGCCGGACCCTTGACGGAGCGACATCGATGAACCGACGGCGGACGACGATCGCGGTATTTGCCGCGGCACTGGGCCTTTGCGGATGTCCGTCGGCGACCGACAGCACGGCGCGCAACGCCTTCGAACTGACCGCGGCGGATCACATTCTCGCGACCGGCGATCCCGTGGTGACCGTCATTGAATACGGCGACTTTCAGTGTCCGGTTTGCGGGCGTTTCTTCGCCGAGACGTATCCGACCATCAAGGCTGAGTTCGTCGATACCGGCCGCGTGCGCTGGGTGTTTCGCCAGTTCCCGCTACGAAACGTGCATCCGCGGGCCGAGGCGGCGGCGCAGGCGTCGGAATGCGCAAGCGATCAGAGCGAGTTCTGGCAATATTACGACGTGCTGTTCGCGAATCAGGGCAAGCTCGAGGATTCGGATTTGAACACCTATGCCGGACAGATCGGCCTGGACGCGGGCACGTTTCAATCCTGCACCACAGGCGGCACGAAGGCGGCGCGCGTGCAGACGGATGTCGATGCGGGCAAAAGTGCCGGCGTCACAGGCACTCCCACCTTTTTCATCAATGGCACGCGCGTGGCCGGATTCCAAACGGTCGAGCAGTTTCGAGCGCTGTTGGAAGCGGCCGGCGCGAAATAGCGCTTGACGACAGGAACTGCGCGTCTTTTCCGTTCGCACTCAACGAAATCTCGACTCCACCGCCGCGCCGGAGGTACCATATCCATTGGGCCGATGCCGGGAGGCGCCGATGTCGTTCTCCGATCTTCCGCACCAGGTTCGCGAGTCAACCAGCGACTGGCGCGAGCGTCTGCGCGCGTGGCGCGCCGAAGTCCGCGAGGATCCCACGCTTTTGTGGCGCACGCCGCTGATCCGCGCCGGCGGGTGGGCCATCCTGGGGTTGGTCTCGTGCGTGATCGTTGGCCGGGCCGTGAGCGTGCTGTCAGCGGAATTCCGGGAGGATTCGGGCCGCGCGCGCACCGCCACGTTGTACGTCGCCTGCACGAACCCCGCATGCCTGTATTCCACGACGATTGTGCAGCCGATTAACTTCTCGCAATGGCCGATCAAGTGCGAGAAGTGCGGCGGCCTGACGGTGCGACGCGCGGGGCTTTGCGAGAAGTGTCGCCATTGGTTTGCCTTGTTGCCGGAAAACCCGCCGGGATGTCCGTACTGCGCCGCGCAAGCGGCCCGTGACAAAAAGCCGGAGAAGCCTAAGAAAAAGACGAATCCGGACGACGAAGAGGATGGATGGTGACCGGGCGGCGTACGCGCCCTCCCGAAGGTCGCCGTTACGCAATCGCTTGATCGTCGCAATCCCGGTTCACGGGCAAACGTGTCCCCAGTTGCTCAGCAGCACGCCCAGGTCAGATTCATCTGTCCGGCCATCGCAAGTCAGATCGCCGCGATCATCGTGCAGCCAGGCTGACAGCAGCAATCCCAGATCGCCCTCGTTGACGGTGCAGTCGCTATTCAAGTCACCCGCGAATGCCACGAGCGCGGCAGTGCCTTGTGCCGTGCTGGCGGCGTTTCGCCCATCGATCAGGTAAAGGCGGTCCGCGTTCGCGACATACTCGAGTGTCGAACCCCACCCACCGTCGTACGCCGCGCTGCGCGTCGCGCGCCAGTTCTGCGTCGCGATATCGAACACGTAGACCTGCTTGTTGGTCTCGGCGCCGCTCACGAACACACGTCCGCGCGCCGCGTCCGCGGCCAGCCCGATGCCCCACACGTCAAAACCGCCGCTTCGAAAGCCCGGCACAACCCCGGAATCGAGGAGGCTCGGCGTTCGGCTCCAGGCATTCGCGGCGATGTCATAGACGTTGAGGTACGAATCCGCCCCGTTCACCGAGCCGCCCGCCAGGCCGCCGCGCCAGACGTAGATCTTGCCGCCCAGGTACTCCGCTTCGGAGCCGGCGCTGAACGCATCCGTGCAGGCGGCGGTGAGACCGGTCCAGGTGTTCGCAGCGACGTCGAAAATCGCGAGCTTGCGTGTCGCATTCGCGTCTCCGCCGCTCTGCTTGTTGACGATCGTCGCGTAGACGCGTTGATTCAGCGGGTCATACGCGAGCGCCTCGTTTGCATAGTAGAAGCCGCCAATGCGTGTTCGGGGCAACGTTGCCCACGCGTTGCCAGCCGCGTTGTACGCGTAGAAGAACGATCCCTTGCCGCTGCCATCGGCGGTGTTGAATGTCAGCCCGACCGTGGCGTAGTAGAGCCCGCCGCCAAATTGCAGGCAGCCGCCGTCGAACACGGTGTCTGGACAGGCGGCCCGCGCGACATAGCGGCGCGTTGCAGGGTCGAAGCGGCTGAGGCGATTGCTGTTTGTCCCTTCCAGCAGGTACAGGTCGGTCCCGTCGCTGGCGAAATGCGCGCCGTTGGCCGTGTCGAACACCTGCCCCGTGGAGCGCGTGTTGCGGCCTTGATCGCTCCAGGTGTGGTCGCACAGTGTGCGCGGGTTCGAAAGTCCGCCGATGTCGGGATTGCCGATCAGCGGGTGCGCATCGCCTGGCGCGGCGAGCTGTCCGCCGTTGTGATACGGCAGAAGCGTGTCGCCGAGCCCGTCGGCGTCGTTGTCCACGCCGGCGTAGTTCGACCAGTAGTTCCCGCCCAGCGTTGGTCCGCCGACGACGTTCACGCCCGGCGTCGGCGTGATCGACCAGACGTTATTGGCGCCGTTGCTGATGCAGGTCGCGGCGCCGGCGCTGTGCACGAGATTGTTGACGATCACGCTGTCGGTGGTGTTCGTCAGTTCGATCGCCGTGCCCAGGTTGCTGTGGATCACGTTGTCGCGAATGGTGTAGAAGCCGGAGATGGCCTGGTTTCCCAGCGCCAGGCATGGAAACTGCGCCGGCGGAAAATGGACCAGGCCGTCGGTGCGCAGCACGATCGCGCGACCGCCGTTGCCGATGATCTGGTTGGCTTCGATGGAGTTATCTCGGCCGTGCTCGATTTCGATGCCGTTGGTGTTGTTGGCGCGAATGACGTTACCGCGGATCAGGTTGCCGCTGTGCGAGTAACCCAGCCAGAAACCGTAGTTACTGAAGCTGGCGATGTTGTTGATGAACTGATTACCCGAGGAAAACGTGGCCTCAAACGCATTCGCGCCGGCGTACGAGCCGTCGTTGCCCTGCACCAGGTTGTTGTTGCTCGGGCAGCCGCCTTCGTTGCCAATGAAGAATCCGTCGCCGCCGAATGTGAACGTGTTGTTCACGAACTGGTTGCCGCTCGACCCGAACACGACCAGGACTCCGGCCGAATCACCCAGTCCGGGGCGCGTGCAGCGGTCGGCGTGGTTGTCGATAATGACGTTGCCGGTGGACGCGTTGAGGTGAATGCCCCAGCCCGTATTGTCCGACGCGTCGTTGCCGCTGATCGTGCTGCCGGTCACACTGTACAGGTCGATCCCGTTCTCCTGGTTGCGCAAGATGTTGCCGGTGACGACGGCGCTACTCACCGCGCGTAGGAACAGCCCGCCGCCCAGGTTGGTGCGATCGCCGAGGTTTGGGCCGACGTTGATGTTTAGAAACGGGGCCGCGGGCGTAAGCGAAGCCGGATCGACCCAGTTGCTCGACAGGATGTTGCTCTCAACGCGTATTCTCGCGCCGCTTTCGATTCGCATCCCGTAGTAGTAGCCCAGCACGGTTCCATTCCGAATCGTCACATCATCGTGACCGATGCACGTGACGCCGTAGTTGTTGAAGCTCCCGCCGACGAGAACAGCGCCGTTCATGTCGAGCGTCACGCCCGAAGCGCCGATCGATACGCCGCTGGGCAGGTTGTAGACGCCTGCCACAAACGTCGTGTTCTGCGTGATGACCATTCCGTCAGTGGGAATGATGGGCTGCGCGCGCAGCGTGACGACGGTGGCCACGACGAGCGCCGCAATGGTCAGGCCATTCGAGGTCGAGCAAACGGGCTGCATGATTCTCCCTTCAAAAACCGTGTCGGACGTGTCGTGCAAGGAACTGGATCCAATTCTACCTCCTGGCGCGCGAGTTCGTGTGCGATTTGGGTCGCGACGCACGAGCGAAGCGCCGCCGAAACGCGCTCGAGTCCTGGCGGCCCTGATTGTCGCCACGCGGCCATCGTGCGCGCTATCGGGCCGCGGCCAAATGCGTTTGACGGCCGCGGTGAGACTGTCCTAGTATCCGAGCGCGAGTTCTCGCCGACGGCCGACCCGAATTCCCGATCTGTCGCGTTTGCACACGGAGGTGCGATGTCGAGCCAGACCGCGTCTGAAAGCACGATCGCCGACGCCAGTCAGCCGCGGCCGGTGGATCTCGTCTCGCCGCAGCTCACGCTGCGCGCCGTGCTGACCGGTGCGCTGCTGGGCGGGCTGCTATCGATCTGTAACATCTACACCAGCCTCAAGATCGGCTGGAGCACCAATATGTCGATCACCGGCATTTTGGTGGCGTACGGGCTGTGGCATGCCGTCAGCCGGGTCAGCGCCGGACGCGTCGCGCCGATGGGCATGCTTGAAAACAACATCAACCAGGCGGCCTGCTCGGCGGCGGCGGCGGTTGCGTCGGCCGGCCTGGTGGCGCCGATTCCGGCCTGGACGATCCTCACCGGTCAAACGATGCCCTGGCATTGGCTGGCGCTGTGGGTATTCAGCGTCTGCATCGTCGGCATCACCGTCGCCACCGGCCTGCGCCGGCAGATGATCGTGGTCGACAAATTGCCGTTCGTCGGCGGAATCGCCTGCGCCGAGACGCTGCGCGAAATCTACAACCGCGGCTCGGAAGCGATTTACCGGCTGGCGATGATGGGTTCGGCCGCGGTGCTGGCTTCGATCGTCAAGATCCTGCAGTTGGTGAAGAACCCGTGGGTCATGCCGTATGACAAACTGCCATTCAAGATTCGGGGGTACGAGGCGACCAAGCTTGGGTTTGATCTCGATCCGAATCTGATTCTGTTCGCGGTCGGCGGGTTGATCGGTCCGCGAGCGGGCCTTTCGCTGCTGCTGGGTGCGTTGATCGCATTCGGCGTATTGGCCCCGTGGGTGGCGGAGCAGGGCATCGTACCCATCGCGAAGGCCCGATCCGATTGGCTCGTCTGGCCGGGCGTGACGCTGATGGTCGTCGCGTCGATGACGTCGTTCGCATTCTCGTGGAAGTCGATTGTCCGCACATTCGTCGGCTCGCGCGCGCAGCCGGACAAATGCTCGACGTGCGGGTATGACCTCACCGGAAACATCAGCGGACGCTGCCCGGAATGCGGCGCGGATTGCGCCGATGCGTCGCTCGCCGTCCACGACGACGTGAATCCTGAGGAAGTTCCCAGGAACTGGTTCATTACCGGGGTATTATTCGCGACACTGCTCGCCGTCATCGTGCAGGTGGCGTACTTTCAAATCGCGCCCTGGATGGCGCTGTTGGGCGTGCTGCTCAGTTTCGTGCTGGCGGTTGTCGCGACGCGCGTGAACGGCGAAACGAACGTCACGCCGATCGGCGCGATGGGCAAGGTGACGCAACTGACCTTTGGATTTCTCGACCCAGCCAGTCCCACTGCGAATCTGATGGCCGCCAACGTGACCGGCGGCGCGGCCAGCCAGTGCGCCGACCTGATGCAAGACTTCAAGGCTGGCTGGCTGTTGGGCGGCTCGCCGCGAAAGCAATTCATCTCGCAGATGTGCGGCGCGCTGGCCGGCTCGCTGGCCGGGTCGGCGTTCTACCTGCTGCTCGTGCCAAACCCGGCGAAAGACTTGCTCACCCAGCAATGGCCCGCGCCGGCGGTCGTGACCTGGAAAGCCGTCGCGGAAATCTTCATGAAGGGCGGATTCCAGTCGCTTCCGCTGTATACGAAGGAAGCGTGCGCCATCGCGGCGATCGTCGGTGTTTTGATGCCGATCCTTGACCGCACGCTGCCGCGCCGGGCGCGCGTGTGGCTGCCCAGCGCGACCAGCATCGGCCTGGCCTTCGTGGTTCCGGCCTCGAACGCGATCACGATGTGCGCTGGCGCCCTCTTGGCGCTGGGACTGCAGCGGACATTTCCAGCATGGAGCTCGCGATTCCTCGTGACGATCTGCGCCGGCCTGATCGCGGGCGAGAGCCTGACCGGCGCGGGCGACGCCGTGACACAGTTGATCCGCAGCCGCCTTAGCGCGGCGGGACCCTGATCTCTCGCTCCGGCTCTACGGACAAACGGCCTGCCAGTTCGCGAGAACGATTCCGAGATCCGCTTCGTCGGTGTCGTTGTCGCAATCGGCGTCGCCGCCGGCGGTTGTTTGCCACGCGCCGAGCAGAATGCCCAGATCAGCCTCGTCCACCCGCCGATCGCCGGAGAGGTCGCCCGGGCAGGGAATCGCCGGGGTGAATACAATTCGCAGGATGGGCGGAGCGGGAGATTCGCGCGTTTCGAAGCGCTTGGATGTCGCCGCCGCGGTTTCATTCCCCAGGATGATCCAGCCGAAGTTCGTGCTCGGGTCGGCGTACCAGTTGGTGACGTCCGTCAGCACGCCGGCGCCGCTCCAGCTATAGGTCCCGATTCCGCCGACCAGGGCGGAAGCGCTCGCGGCGGTGGCGAAGTCGCCGCCTGCATTGGACCACGACACGGTGTCAAACGTGGCGAACCGCCAGGTCGTGCTGCCGGGTGTGGCGGGTGCGCCGCCGCCCTGTCCGCTGCCCGCGACGACGCTGCCCTCGCTCCAGTCAGTTTGGCAGCGATGCAGCGAGATTGTCGCGTCGGCGGCAATCGTGCGCGACATCGATAGGGTCAGCGTCGCCGAGTCGATTGTCGCGCCGGCGGGCACGGAAGCGAGATCGAAGCGGAGAATCCCCCGCTGGCGGAATCCGCCGCCGCTCCGGCCCGCGAACATGTGAACCCCCGCGCCGTTCGAAAGTTCGCCCAAGAACGGTTCGTAGAGCGTGTTGTCCGCGACGGGTGTCAGGGATACGCAATCCGCCAGTCCCAACGTTGCCATACAGATTGCGAACAACGCTGCCGGCAGAGCCTTTGGATTCAATTGACGCACGATCTCCTCCTCCACGTATGCGCACACTTTCCAACGGAGCGCGGACAGCCCGCTATCGATGATGTCCCCGGAAGAAGCGAATCTGGCGGACGGGCCAGAAAATCCTTCAGAACTCGTCAGGCGCGGGATTGTGACGAGCAACACGCGGCGACGCGTGTGCCCATGACTTTTGAAGCCGGGAGCATCGCCCTCTGGCCGGTGCGCAACCGCAAATCGCACTGGCCAGACGCCGATGCGCCCCGCCCTTATGCGATGCGATATTTCTGATTCATTACTTTAGCGCACGATTTTGCGTATGTTGAGCCCGCCGGCCGCCGAGAGGCTCAGCTCCCAGCGATCGCCGACGCGCGCCGGAACCCCGGGCGCTTCCAGGTGCGCGAAACGCACGCCGTAGCGCGCCGCCAGCGCCGGATCGTCGACGAACTCCCAGAATCGCGCCCAAAGCTGCGCCGCGGCGACATCGTCGTCGGAATTACCGGTCGGCGGTTGGCGGAGCTCGGCGCCGCTTTGCGGAGACTGCTGGTCGCCGAAAACGCGGCGGAACATGGCGAGGCTGGTGGCTGGCCGCGCGTCCTGCAATCGTTGCGGCTCGAACTTCAGCACCATCGACTCGAAGTAAATCGCTTCGCCGTAAACATCGAGCGTCTGCGGTCGTGCGACCACGCCATCGTCGGCGATTTCCTGCCAGAGCACCCTGCTGAGGACCCGCCCATCGGCTTGCGGCAGTTGCTCGACCACCTCCGCCTGCGCCACGCGCCGAACCGCGGAGAGTTTGTCGGCATACTCGACCAGGCGACGCCGCTCCGCTTCAAGCGAGTCGATCCGTGTCTGCAGTCGCCGCAGCTCCAGACCGCCGAATTCGATCGCGGCAAATACGGCCAGCGCCACCGCGATCGCCGAACCCACCGCGAATCGGAACCACTTCACGCCCGCTACTCCGTCCCTGGAGCCTCGCGTCCTCGCCCTGCCCGGCCGCCGATCGGCTACCGCGCAGCGTTGTACCGCCGCAAAGTCTCGCGGATGCGATCGTCGGGCGAAAATGAGAGCACAGCGGCCGCGTTATCGGAAACGATCGGCAAGTCGCGCGCCGGCCGGCAAACCGCCGCGGCGTTACAGCAAGGACCGGAAGCCGAAGTAGAACGCGTACATGCCGTTCAGCAGCAGATTCAGCATGAAGTCGAGCGTCAGGATGGTGATGAAACTCGCGACAAACGCTTCGGTGCAGGCCTGGCCGACGCCTTCCGCGCCGCCGCGACAATGAAATCCCTTGTAGCAACCGATCAGCCCGATCGCGCCGCCGAAAAAGAGCGACTTGAGCAGCCCGGTGCCGACGTCCCAGTTTTCGACCACCTCGCGCGTGTGCGTCCAATATGGGCCGGATTCACCGCCGTAGTACAGCGCATAGATCACCCACGCGCCGAACGCGCCCATCGCGTCGGCGTAGCACGTCAGCAGCGGCGTGAGCAGCAGGCAGGCCAGGAATCGCGGCGTGACGAGGTGATGAACCGGGTCGACGCCCATCGAGCGCAGCGCCAGAAGCTGCTCGGTGACGTTCATGGTGCCCAATTCGGCCGTCAGCGCACCGCCGACGCGTCCGGCGAGCATCACGCCGGCGAGCACCGGACCCAGCTCGGCCGCGATGGTGACGTTGACAATCGCGCCCAGCCTGTCCGCCAGTCCGGCGGTCTCGAACTGCGGCCAGCCTTGCACGATCAGCACCATGCCGACGAACGACCCGGTCAGCATGACCATCGGCACCGAAAGCGTGCCGATCAGGAAACACTGCGGCAGCAGATGCTTCCAGCCGCGCACGCGGAGCAAGTCGGGAACCGCGTGCGTGATCGCCCGAGCGCTGAACGCGCAAAACGTCCCGAAGCGCGTGAAGAGTCCGTCGGTCAACGCGTGACCAATCGCGGCGACCGGACGTTGTATCAGACGCATCGGCATGCAGGCCGCTTGTGGATCGTCGGCCGGCGCGCCTAGCCACCGGCCGCCGGCCACCGCTATACTAGCAGCGGGAAAGCAGGCTCGCTCGACTCGGATGTCGAGCGGTTTCACCAAACATGGATGGCACCGGCATGTCGCGTTCAGCACAGCGGCAGCTCGCGCTTCGGATCTGTCTGGCCGCGGTCGCGTGGGTTGCTGCGCTGTTCATCTGGGTTTCACTGCTCAGTTTCAATCCCGCGGACGCGCCCTCCACAACCGCCTGGCCCACGAACGCGCAGGCGGCGAATTACTGCGGCCGGATCGGGGCGCTGCTCAGCTATGCGATCCTGTACTACTTCGGCGTCGGCGCGCACGCCTTAGCGGCGCTGCTGACGCTGGCCGCCACGGCGTGGTCGTCGGCGCGCCGGCTGGGCGACGTGTGGCTGCGCTTCATCGGCTTGATCCTGATCGTCACGTCCGTCGCCGCCGCCGGGGCGATGGCGCTGCCGGAGGCCGAGTCGTTCACGATTCGCGGCGCGGGCGGCCTGCTTGGCGGCGTGACGCTGGCGCTCCTGATGACGCACTTGCAGTCGGTCGGCACGATGATCGTGCTGGCGTGCTCGTTTCTGGTCGGGTTGTTGCTTGCGGCCGACGAATTCGCGATCGGGTTGACGCGCTGGATGGGCTGGGTCGGGCAGCGATCCGTGCCGGTCGTGACCAAGGGCGGCGCGGCCATCGCCGGAGCGGGCCTGGTCGTCGCGCACGGTGTGGCGCACGCGTCCGCCAGGCTCGTCAACGGTTCGAAAGCAAATGGCAACGGCAGCGGCAATGGGTATTCAACTCCGGCGACCGTCGAGAAGCCGCGCAAGCCGGCCCAGAAGGTGCTCCCCGAATCGCAGTTGGCGTTGCCGCTCGAATCGAAACCAGGCGTCGCGGCCAGGTGCGCCACGACCGACGACTTTGAAGGCGATGACGAGCCGACGCTGCCGGACGACTTCGTGGAGAACGCGCAGGATCCCGATTCCTCCGCGGCGATTTCGTCGATCGGCCTGATCGCTCGCGCCGAGCGGGCGACGCCGAATCGCGAAGTCGCACACGACGACGAGCCGCCGCGCGGGACTTCGCCGCGCGAGATGCCGGTGAAAGATGTGTCGACGATGCGCCCGTCGCCGCCGCCGCGCGAAACGCCGCGCGGCGATCCGCGCCCCACTCCCAAGGGACCTTACGCGCTGCCGGCGATGTCGCTGCTGGACGATCCGACGCCGATCGATCGCCAGGTGATCGAGATGCTCTGCCGCGAGAAGGCGTGCATTCTGGAGCAGACGCTGAACGAATTCCGCCTGGAAGTGCAGGTGGTGGCGATTGAGACCGGGCCGGTGATCACGGTTTTCGAGCTGAAGCTCGCGCCGGGCATCAAGGTCAGCCAGATTGCCTCGCTTGCGAACGACATGGCACGCGCGCTGAAGGCTCCGGCCGTGCGCGTCGTCGCGCCGCTGCCGGGCAAGAACACCATCGGCATCGAGGTGCCGAACATCGACAAGGAGAAGGTCCGGCTCAAGGACCTGATCGCGACCTACGGCTCGCGCTCGGACGCGCACGGTCTGCCGATTTACCTCGGCAAGGACGCGTCCGGACAGCCGCTGGTGCTCGACCTGACCAAGATGCCGCACGGCCTGATCGCGGGCACGACCGGCTCGGGCAAGAGCGTCTGCGTATCGAGCATCGTGATGTCGCTCTTGATGGCCCGCACGCCGGACGAGGTGAATCTGATCCTGGTCGATCCGAAAGTGGTCGAGCTGGCGATGTTCAAGGACATCCCGCACCTGATGTGCCCGATCGTGACCGAAATCAGCAAGGCCGAGGCGATCCTCGACTGGGCCGCGACCAAGATGGACGAGCGCTACGCGCTCCTGGCGGAGGCGGGTGTGAAGGATATTCGCGCCTACAACCGCCTGGGACACGACGCGCTGCGCGAGCGCCTGCAGGCGACCGACGAGGAGATGCAGAAAGTCCCCGTGTATCTGCCGTACATCGTCATCATGATCGACGAGCTGGCCGACTTGATGATGACCAGCGCCAAGGAGGTCGAGTTCTATCTCTGCCGCCTGGCGCAGAAGAGCCGCGCCGTGGGCATCCATCTGATCGTCAGCACGCAGCGCCCGCAGGCCAACGTCGTCACCGGCCTGATCAAGTCCAATCTGCCTTGCCGCATCGCGTTTCGCGTCGCCTCGCGGCTGGATTCGCGCATCGTGCTGGACCAAAACGGGGCCGAGGTGCTGATGGGCCAGGGCGACATGCTGCTGCTGCCGCCGGGCAGCGCCAAGCTGGTGCGGGCGCAAGGCACGTTCATCAGCGACGAGGAGCTGCGCAGCGTCGTCAAGCACTGCCGCGAGCAGCGCCAGCCGGATTTCCATCCCGAGCTGGTTCGCATGCCGTCGGCGTCCGCCAATGGCGACAGCGAGCGCGACGAACTGTTCGACCAGGCGGTGGACATCGTGCTGGAGACCGGCCGCGGCTCGGTCAGCCTGTTGCAGCGCCGCCTGACGGTCGGCTACGGCCGCGCCTCGCGGCTGATCGACCAGATGTACGAGGCGGGGATCGTGGGCGAATACAAGGGCAGCCAGGCGCGCGAGGTGGTGGTCAGCAAGGACGAATGGGCGGCCATCCGCGGACAGCGCGACCGGGAAGAAGCGCAGGAGGCGGCGGGGTAGGCGGGGCTCATGAGGGAGTGGATGGCATCACCTGCCCGTGTCCCAGGATCGACGGCGATGTACTCGGTGCCGCTCGGGGAGCCTGCAGAGCGCATCCTGCATTACGCAACTGAACTGACCCTGTCGCGCGGGATCACGTTGCGGCGAACGCTTGGAGAGAGCGCCGGTTACTTTGCCTACGAATGGCCCGACCGCTGGTCAGCACTGGGTCCAGGAGATTCACCGGAACGCACGCTTCAGGAGTCCCTCGCGACGTACGAGGCAACTCCGGTAATTCTAACGATTCAAGACGCGCAGTACCGGAGTCGCGACTTTCTCGTCTTGCGAAGTGACATTCCCGTTGCCGAAAACCTCTGTTCCGAAGGGTGCGCGATGGCATATTTGAACGCATCCTGCGCCAGGCCGGCCGCGTGGCTGAGGAGCGCGACGGCTTCAAGCTGTACGAGTGCTTCATCGACGGAACGTTCGCCAAGGCCCGCGGCGGCGGTGACGGCGTGGGGCTGACGAAGGCCGGAAAAGGCGTGAAAATCATGATTCTGGTCGATGCCCAGGGCTTGCCGGTGGCGATCGACACCATGGCGGCGTCGCCGCACGAAAGCAAATTGGTGCAACGGTTGTTTGACTTCATGCTGACCAGCGCCGTCCCGGAGCGCGTCGTCGGCGACAAGGCGTATGACGACGACGGGCTGGCGGCTGAATTGGACAAACGCGGCGTGGAATTGATCGCGCCGCACCGCGCGAACCGCGTCAACACCACTCAGGATGGTCGACCGTTGCGAAGGTACCGGCGCCGCTGGACGGTAGAGCGAACGATCGCCTGGATACAACACTTTCGGCGCCTGTGTATCCGGTGGGAGAAGTCTACCACGTTGTTTCGAGGCTTTTTGCATCTGGCTTGCGCCATTCTGTTGATTCGAACGGTTTAGGGATAGGTTCTAGTTCGCTCCGAGTGGTCTGACCGATTCTGGCTAAGTCACGGTGCGCTCGAGTGCATGTTCGAATTCGAGGCGCTGTTATCAGCGATCGTAAGTGCTTACGAGGTGATGCGATTCTCCTTGCCGGGGGTCAGTGGGAAGGCTCACCCGCCAAGGAGCTTCGAGCTGGCGGTCACAAAGACGAACCTTCCGAATGAACTCCGCGAGGCCGCCCAAATCGCGAAGACGGCGTATCAGCATGTGAAGCGGTATCGTGACTGCATCATGCACTACGCCCAGTTTGGTGCCGCCCGGCCTTGCGCGAAAATCGAGCTGAAAGCGGGCGCGTGGTCCGCGTGTGCGGTTATTCCGGACGATCCGGATGCGAGATCAACGCAACAGTTCCGTTATGATCACCAACTAGATGCACTCGAGCTTGCGAGAGGTGCGGCGACAGCGCTCCTTGGCTTCGCTAGGTCGTTGATGTGCTGCATTGAGCGTCGCCCGCCGGCGGAGTAGGGCAATTGCCGCCGTCAAAGCAGGTTCACGAATTCATCCACGGTCAGTCCGGACTGTCGAATCAATCCACGCAGCGTACCTCGTTTCAGTTCGCGATGACTCGGCACCGTCAGAATCGCCGGCCAGTCATCCCTAGCGAGCACCATGTGACTGCCTTTTCCGCGCCCCGGCAGCACGCGGAACCCCGCGCGCTCGAACGCACGCACCGCTTGGTCGCCTGAGACAACGGGCAGACCGCCTGAGCTCATTCGCGGCCTCGCTCTCTTTTTTTCCTTTCCGCTTGATAGCTCTTTTTGGCGGCCTCCAAGCTCTCAATCAGCGGGGCGAAGGTGAAGCTGTTCGACTCGTTCCGAAAGCCGGGCCTGTCGCGTTCGCGGTCACGGCCGCGATTCTGCCGGATCTGTAGGAACCCGAGTTTCCGCACCTCGTACGCCCATTTTCGAACCGTCTCCTTCGACACGTAAAGGTCCTCGGACAATTCGACCCAGTATGCGCGGATTCCCTCGGTCTTGAATTTCTTCGCGGCGAGTGCGAGCAGCAACAACAGGTGGCGCGGCTTGAGTCGCTTCGCGTTGGCATCGCCAAACCGCCCGAGCCGAAACAGCACCTTGGGCACGATGAGGAAATGATCCTTCTCGAGATCGGCGCCCCACACAACGGTGGCGGGATTCTTCTGGTGGGCTGGCTTCGTCATGCCAAGACGGTACGCTTCGAAGGCCCGACCACAAGTAGGTCACCGCCGCGCCCGGGGCCCACATTGCCGGTCTATCTCGTGTTTCAGGGGACGAGTGTCATTGTCCACGTATCGCTTAGATGGTAGACGCCGGCCTGCGGCGATGAACCAACCGGATCACTCAGACTGGTCGGAGCATGACACCGTGCATGGTACGAAAAAAAAAAAACGCACCGCGCCAGAACTCAAACGACCCGAAGCTCCGCTTGTCGCGCGTCGACTGGAACGTCGCGGCCGAGCGACCGTGCCGCCTCGATCCACGCCTCGATCGCGTCTCGAATATTCTGAAGCGCTTCGTCTTTCGTGTCGCCCTCGCTCACGCAGCCCGGCAGGCTCGGCACTTCGCAAACGAAGCCCCCGTCTTCGGGATCCGGATAGATCAGCACTTGACGCATGAACCGTAGTCTAGCGCCATTTGCGATTGGGAACAACGCGATTCACGGACAGGCCGAAGCCGAGGGCGCGCGAGGTGGTGGTCAGCAAGGACGAATGGGCGGCGATTCGTGGGCAGCGCGACCGGGAGGAAGCGCAGGAGGCGGCGGGATAGGGCGATGGGCAATGCCCGCGCAGGCCCGGACTGTGTGGAACCGATTTTCGACCGGGCTTCCGTGGCGCCGGTTTTCAACCGGTGTCTGTGCGGCGGCGGATTTTCAGCCCGTCGCTTTCGTCACACTACCGTCGGAAGCGCGACGGTCCCTGTCGAAAATCCGCGCCAACGCGATGCGTTGGCCGCCCAGTGGCGCGACGCCATTGGCTGCTCACCGTTCGCTATTTCCTTGCCATTGCTTCCAGTTTCGGGATCTGCTCGCGCAGCGCTTCGGCCTGTGGCGACGTGGGATACTCGGCGATCACGCTGCGCGCGGAGGCCAACGCCTCGCGGAATCGCCGCTCCTTGACGAACTGACGGATTTGCGACTCAAGCCGCTGGCGCGTCTGCACTTCGGCGTTCGCCCGCAACATCGGCAAATCCAGCCGCAAGCGCTGTGCCTCGGGCGAATCCGGGAATCGCTGAATGAACGCGCTGGTGGCGTGCAACGTCGCCACCCAGTCGCGCAGGTGCGCGGCTTCCTGCGCCTGCGCCATCAGTTTGGCGCGCTGCTCGGCCTCGGCCTTGTCGCGATGCTGGCGGACACGCTTCAGAAGCGTCGCCGCTCCGGGCGCTTCCGGATGGCGCAACTGCATTTCGCGCACCACTTCCATTGCCCGCTCCCACGCGCCCAGCGCCAGGAGGTCCTCGATCTGCCGGCCCGCGGATTCGATGTCCTGCGATTCAACCTGCGCGCGAACCTGCTCGATCTGGGCCGCGAGCACGTCCCATTGCGGGATGTTTGGAAAGCGCGAACGCGCGCTCAGCACGCGCCGGCGGGCCTCGATCCAGTTGTGCTCGCGCAGCAGCTCGGGGACCTCGCGCTGCGCTTGGCGCAGCAGCTCGGCGCCCTGCGCCTGCAGCCGCTGCGCCCGCTCCTCCGGGCTTAGCAGCGAGATATCGCGCAGCTCGCGCACGAGCGCGACCATTTCATCGTTGAGTCCGCCGCCGCTCGTCGTCGTTCCCGGCGAAAGAGTGGGCGCGGGCGCCGGCTCGCCGCGCTCAACCAGGCTTGCCAGGCGGTCGAGTCCGCGAATAAGTTCCGACAGCCCGACCACCAGCAGCGAAGCGGCCCAGCCGCCGAAAAGCACGAGCAAGGTGAGCACGTAATCGGACGAGCTGACATCTGGCCTGCGCGAAAGCGCCGCGAGTCGATCGACCGTCCACACCGCGACGACGATGGCGAGCAGGATTCCCGCGGACTGCAGCAGAACGCCCAGGATGCGCCCGCGATGGAAGACTGCCTGTTCGCCGGAATCGAGTGCGTCGGCCATGCTTGACTCCCGTTCTTGCCTTAGGGTCCGCCCATTATTCGCGCTTGGGATGAAAAGGCAAACCGCGCGCCGCGGCCGGCGCCGGCCCGAGACGACGTCGATCCGCGGTAGTGGCTCAATTTCGCGAAGGAACTCCCCAGCCGAGCCCCGACCGCAGGGGAAGGGTCTCTTGCGACCGCAGAAGGCCGCTCCCTTACGGTCGGGCCTCGGTGTCGAGCGTTTTCCCGGTGTCGCGAGCGAAACTGAGCCACTACCCGATCCGCGGTTCGCGCTTGAAATCGCCGCCCAGCGCTGCTAAAACCCACCTGTCCGTCAGCGGAACTACGCCGCTGCATCGGACCTGCGAAGGGGGCAATTGGGCGTTGCGCAAGTAGTTGGAGGATCATCATGGAGGAGTTCGACAACCTGCGGAAGTTGGTCGAGAGCGTTACGGACGACGTTTTCAAGGCCGAGGGCGGCAACAAGGCCGCCGGCACGCGCGTTCGAAAAATCATGCAGGACATCAAGAACGCCGCCCAGTCCGTGCGCGAGAAGATTCTGTCGATTCGCGAAACCGAATCGCCTTCGGCGTCGACGCCCCCCAATCCGTAACCCGAGTTCGCCGTGCGGCGTGCGCACGGTGCGCGCGCGTCCCGTGATCCCAATTCGGCTGACCTGATGCCCCCACCCGTCATTCTCGACCCCGCGGCGCTCAACTTCTCTCAATTGGTGGCGGATACGCACGAGATTCAGCGACTGAACCGGCAACGCCACGAATTCGCCATGCTCGACGGTGTGGTTCATTTCGACGAGGAGACGCGGCTGTTCGCCGGCTACCACGACGTGCGACCCGACGCCTGGTGGGTGCGCGGGCATATCCCGGGCCGCCCGCTGTTTCCCGGAGTGTTGATGATCGAAGTGGCCGCCCAACTCGCCAGTTTCGTCACGCACAAAGCGATGAAGCATGACGCGTTCATCGGCTTCGCCGGAGTCGACGGCGTCAAATTCCGCGGCGCGGTCGAGCCGCCGTGCCGATTCGTGGTGGTCGGGCGCGCCACGGAGCTGCGTCCACGCCGAACGGTGTGCGTGACGCAAGGGTTCGCGGGCTCGACGATGGTCTTCGAAGCGTCAATTACGGGGATGATCGTCTGACGCGATTTTTGCTTAGCCGCGGGCGGCGTCGGAACGACGGATCCAATGCCCAGCCTGCAACTGACCCAATGGTCTGCGCGGCTTCGCGCCAGTACATCGCGCGGCGACTCGACGCTACGGCGGCGCAATCGGCGTGGTCGGCCGGCCGGTGCGAAATTGAAGACCCGCCCAGCGAAGTCGCTCGAAATCAAACGTCTCGGCCGCCTGCGACAGGCAGACGTACACGCTTCGATCAAGACGCGCTTCCCAGTCCTTTCGGCCGTTCATCTTCAGCACTACCGGCTGACGCCAGTCGATGCCGAGCTCGTCGCCGATCCACACGGTCAGACTATCCAGCTTCTTTCTCGTGACATCGAGCGTGTTTCCCTGCGCGACGCCTTCCAGCCCACCTAGACGCGTGCGGATTTCCCGGCAAAGCGCGTCTTCCGGCGTTTCTTTTCCGCGCGGTTCGATCGTCATCGGCTTGGCCGGGTCCCATGCGGATCCGGTCCACGATTGGCCTTCGAGCCAATAGGCGCGGGCCTGGCTGAGCGCGCGGAATGCATGCTTGACCCGTTTGGGATACCGCTCGCGCCGCGCGTCGAGTAACTCGGCAAGCGGTGCTGTGGGCGGGAGCACCCCAGCATGCCCCGTGCCGGGCAGCTCGACCATCTTGATCGGCAGCGTTCGCGATGACAGGAACTGGGTGAGCTTTCGATTCAGACCGGCGATTCCGCCGTTTGGGCTCGCGCCGCCATCGTCGCCGGCGCTGTCGTCCGCGCCCCAGGCCGCGAGGACGCTCGTACTCGCGGCATTTTCGACGAACGGGTCGTAGAGCTTGTCCACTTGCGGCAACAACAGCGCTCCGGCGAGTGGAATGACGCCGGCGAACTCGTCGGGATGCGTAATCGCCAGCGTCCACGACGTGTGACCGCCGCGTGAATAGCCCATCGCGAATACGCGGTCGGCGTCGATGTGCACAAGCTTGCGAACGGCGCGCAGCGTCAGCACGTGTTCGCCAACCGGCGCCGCCGCCGCGGCGAGCGCGGCCTCTTCGTAGTCATTCGGCGCGGCGATGACGAAATCGTCAATCTTGTCGCCGAGCACGTGTTCGACGAAACGAATTATCCCCGGGCCGTTGCCGCCGGTGCCGTGCAAGGCGTACAAGAGCGGCCAGGGCTTGTTGTGGTCATAGCGCTTCGGCACGCGCAGGTTGACGCGACGCAGGACGCCATTCGGCAGCAGCACATCGAGCTGCGTTGTGCCGGGTTCCAGGGGCTGGATGAGTCCCGCGTCGTGCAGGTACTGCGACATCTTGCCGGCGTCGAACGCCGCATCGCGCTGAATATCCCGTGCGATGGAGGCCCGGCGGGTGACATTGCTGGTGGCAAAGAACATGCGGATGCCGGCGCGAACGGCCTCGTCATCGGATCGCAGCGGTGCGGCGGTGCACAGCGCGACCGCGGCGACTGCGAGCGATCGATGTGCTTGACGCATGGTGTTTCCGCCGGCCGGTCTCGTTGCCGCGTAACGTACCGCGCCGCAAGCCAATTTGTGCGTCCATTGTGCGTCTTGCGGCGTCATGAAATCGCCGCGGCCCTGCGACTCTGACGAGCCGCCGGGCCGCGCGTGGAACGAATCCGCGAGCCACGGAATTGTCAGAAATCCGCCCGAAGCGGGCGGGCGGGTGCTACTTCCAGTTGTACGTGCTGAACGGGCGGGCCGTGACGTTGGTGCTCGCCGCGACCAGCCAAGTGTTGTTGCGGCCGCGCGTAACGGCCTTGATTCCCGCGCCGTACTTGCGGCGCAGCGTGCGAAACGCGACCGTGGCGTTGCCGCGGCTGGTCTGCGTGCCGAAGAAGCGGCTGAATTCGTTGTTGTTGAACTTGAAGACGTTCGCGCCGTTATCGACGAAGCGAACCCACTTGTTGGCGGCGCTGGGCGAGAACGCCGTCACGCTCGAGGCGCCGCTGACCTGCTCGTTCAGCGTACGATACGAGGTGATGCGCTGCTGAATCTCGCGGCGCGTGTTGGTGAACTTCGAGGAACTGTAGGTCGTGCTGCTGCCGGTGCGCGACGAGGTGGTGTTGGTGCGGTTGGTTCGTCGCGTGTTGCTGCTGCGGCCGGTGCGGCCGTAGCCGTACGACCAGGAATTCGACCAGGTGCTGCGTGTCGTTGGCATTGAGTTCTCCATGCGGGCCAGCGGTTCGTTTGGCGATCGTGAGGAACGTCCTCGATTCCGAAGCTATATCGGAGCGCAACCGCGGCGGGTTGAGCAACGAAACTGAATTCCGGGCGTTGATTTCGCCACGCGCCCGGTGCGCCCGCGGCGCGCAGCGCTGCCAAGCGCCGCGCTCCGGCGTCGCCGTCATCGCGCGCGGCGCGAAATCGATCGCCATCACTTGCGGGCCAGCGCCCGCCAATTCACCGACGCGGTGCGGCGTGATTGTGCTTGCGCTGCTTGCTTTCTTGGCCCTGCCCGGCTGCGAAAGGCCCGCGACGCCGGCGGACGTGGTCACGTTGTACACGTCCGTCGATCAGCCCTTTGCTGAGCGGATCGTCGCGGCGTTTTCGCGTCAAACCGGCCTACGCGTGCAGGCGCTTTACGACACCGAGGCCGGCAAGACGACCGGATTCGTGCGCAGAATTCAGCGCGAAGCGGGCGCTGCGCGATGCGACGTGTGGTGGTCCAGCGAGGTCTTCGGCACGATCGAGCTGGCTCGGGCCGGATTGCTCGACGCGTATGACAGCCCCGCAGCGGCCGATATTCCGCCCGAGTGGCGCGACCAGCAGCAGCGCTGGATCGGGCTGGCGGCGCGAGCGCGCGTCGTCGCGTATGACCCGCGACGCATCGCCCCCGAGTCGCTGCCGGCGACCTGGGCGGAGCTGGCGCAGCCGGCCTGGGCGGCGCGGACGGCGCTGGCCAATCCGCAATTCGGGACCACGCGCGGACACATCGCAGCGCTTTTCGCGTTCGAGGGCGTCGAGCACGGGACCGCGTTGCTGCAATCTTTGCGCAGCGCGCGGGCCCGGATCGCCGACGGAAACAGCCAGACGGTGCGGCTCGTTGAGAGCGGCCAGGCCGATCTGGCCTGGACCGACACGGACGACGTCTGGGTGGCGCAGGAGCGCGGCGACTCGCTAAACGTGTATTACCCGCGCGTCGTTGCCGACGGGCCGCCGCTGTGGATTCCGTGCTCGGTCGCGCTGGTGCGCGGCGGTCCGAACTCGGCCGGTGGCCGGCGGCTGGTGGATTACTTGGTCAGCGCCGCGGTCGAGCGCGCGCTGGCCGGCAGCGAATCTCGGAACGTCCCGGTCCGCGCCGCATTGCGTGCCGAACTGCGACTGGACCCGCCGACGCCGGAAGCCGTCGATTTCGATCGCGTTGCTGACGCGTTGCCGCAGGCCATGACGGCTGCGCGGGATATACTTTTGAGATAGAATTCTACTGGTCGAATCACGCCCGATCGGGTGAGAATACCGTTAGGGCGCGGTGTCATCGCCCGAGCGGCGGACACGCGCAGCGCCTCGACGG
Organism: Phycisphaerae bacterium; assembly: GCA_046350315.1. Taxonomy (GTDB): domain Bacteria; phylum Planctomycetota; class Phycisphaerae; order UBA1845; family Fen-1342; genus CAZHTF01. The sequence goes on along the minus strand of JAXMAP010000002.1, from coordinate 4,440,227 downwards.
CGCGGAGGACAACGATGTTGACGCACCTGTTCCTTCGCCGGATGGCGGCGCAGCGACGGCGGCTCGTGCTGGCATTTCTTGCGCTGAGCGGCAGCGCCTGGCTGTTGACCTCGCCGATCGCAGCCGACCCGCCCGCGCATCCGCGCATCGCCGTCATCCCGATTCATGACGAAATCAATGACGTTCTCTTCCGCAGTCTCGAACGCCGTATCGAGCGCGCCCGCAAGGACGGGGCCGACGTGTTGGTGTTCGAGATGAAGACTCCCGGCGGGCTGGTGACCAGCGCGCTGGAGATCAGCTCGCTGATCAAATCACAAAAAGGCGTGCACACGATCGCCTGGGTGCACGACCAGGCGTACAGCGCCGGCGCGCTGATCTCGGTCGCCTGTCAGGAAATCCTGATGTCCGACCCGTCGAAGATCGGCGACTGCGCCCCGATCATGATTACGCCGGTCGGCGGCCTGGAACAGCTTAACGAGGCCGAGCGCGCCAAGGCCGAGGGGCCGGTGCTGCAGGATTTCCGCGATTCCGCCGCGCGGAACGGCTACGACCCGCTGCTATGCCGAGCGATGGTGAGCGTGGGCGAGGAAGTCTGGTGGATCGAGCGCGGCGAAGACGGCGAGCGGCGATTTGTGGATGGGGCGGAAAAGAAACGCCTGATCGACGATGTCGTCGATTCGGACCGTCAGTGGCGACTCGTCACGCACTTCGCCGACCCGGTGGGCGGCGCGAGCCGCGCGGTGGCGCAGCCGATCGACAGCAGCACGCAGCTTCTAACGCTTTCGCAGAGCGAAGCGGTCGCGTTCGGCCTGGCGCGCGGCATCGCCGACAGCGTCAGCGATATCCAGATGCACCTGAACTCGAGCGCGCAAGTCGCGACGTACGACATTTCCGGCTGGGAGCAGTTCGCGATCTGGCTGAACAGCCCGCTGGTGCGCGGAATTCTCTTCGTCATCATGATCGTCGGCGCCTATGTCGAGTTTCACACGCCCGGCGTGTGGATCCCGGGGCTGGTGGCGCTCGTTTCGCTGGCGATCTTCCTGGCCGCTCCGTATGCGGCGGGCCTGGCCGATGTGTGGACGCTGATCGTGTTGGCGCTGGGCCTAATTCTGCTGGGGCTGGAGATCTTCATCATCCCCGGCTTCGGCGTGGCCGGGATTCTGGGCATCCTGTTCATTCTCGGCGCCCTGGTGGGTACGTTTGTGCCGCGCGAGCCAAACGCGCCGACTTTCGGTTGGCCGACGATGCAAGCGACCTGGGACGGGCTCAAATTCGGCATCGGGGTGCTCAGCGTGAGCGTCATTGCGTCGAGCCTGGGCATCGTGCTGCTGGCGCGTTATCTACCGCAGTTCGCGGTGGCACGCGGGCTGATCCCGCCGAATCCGTCCGAGCCGATCACGCCGCCGATGAACTCGAGCGAGCTGGTCGGCCTGGAGGGCGACGTCGGCATGGTCGTGTCGCCTTTGCGTCCCGGCGGGCGGGCGCGATTCGGCTCGCATGTGATTGAAGTGCACAGCCAGGGCGAGTACGTCGAGGTCGGAGCGCGCGTGCAGGTGCTGCGGCGCGAGGGAATGACGGTATTCGTCCGGCAGTTGACCGACGGGGCGGCCTGAGCGGCCGAGGGAAGCAAAGGAACAAGGGAACGAGGGAACAAGGGGGCGCAGCAGCCGATTTGTTTTCCGCGTTGCGACGGTCGACTACGGCTTACTACGGACGAAAGCGAGTAAATCATGGGGCAATTGTGGTGGGTTCTACTGGCGGTCGCGGCGGTCGTCGGCCTGGCGGCGCTGGTTTTCTTCGTCAACTTTGGCCGACTCTACATCATGGCGCTGTTTGCGCGCGCCCGCGTCGGGTTCAGCGAGCTGATCGGAATGTCGCTGCGCGGCGTGAACTCGCAGATCGTCGTCGCGTCGAAAATCCAGGCGCTCAAGGCGGGCCTGGTGAACGTGACGACCGAGGACCTCGAGAATCACTACCTCGCCCGCGGTCGCATTCCCAACGTCGTGCGGGCCTTGATCGCCGCACAGCGCGCCAACATTCCGCTGGATTTCCGCACCGCCTGCGCGATCGATCTGGCCGGGCGCGACATTGTCGACGCCGTGAATACCAGCGTGAATCCCAAGGTGATCGACTGCCCGAATCCGGCCTCGGGACGAACGACCATCGACGCGGTCGCCAAGGACGGCATCCAGCTCAAGGTCAAGGCGCGCGTGACGGTGCGGACCGCGATCGCGCGGCTGGTCGGCGGCGCCACCGAGGAGACCGTCATCGCGCGCGTCGGCGAAGGCATCGTCTCGGCCATCGGCTCGTCGACGTCGCACAAGGAAGTGCTTGAGAACCCAGACCGGATCTCGAAGGCCGTGCTGCACAAGGGCCTCGACGCCGGGACCGCGTTCGAGATTCTCTCGATCGACATCGCCGACGTGGACGTGGGCGACAACATCGGCGCCAACCTGCAAACCGCGCAGGCCGAGGCCGACAAGAAGCGCGCCCAGGCCGAGGCCGAGAAACGCCGCGCCATGGCCGTCGCGCAGGAACAGGAAAACATCGCCGGCATCGAGGCCAACCGGGCGCTGGTGGTGCTGGCCGAAGCGGAGGTTCCCAAGGCGATCGCCGAGGCGCTGCGCAGCGGCAATCTCGGCGTGCTGGATTACTACAAGCTCCGCAACGTGCAGGCCGATACGGCGATGCGCGACCGGATCGCAGGCACGGAGGGCGGGAAGAAAGGACAGTAGCAGGGAACCGCGGAACGAGGAACCGCGGAACGAGGAACCGCGGAACGAGCCGGTGAGAAACGCCCCTAACCAAGCCCCGACCGTAAGAGAGGGGTGGGCCAATGTTCGAAGCTGCTTGGAATCTCGGTGCTTTCTAGAACCGGGCGGACCCCTCCCTGACGGTCGGGGCTCGGCTGGGTGGATTCCTCGACGGACTGCAGAGGATCGACGGCGACGTAGCGGCGGGCACGAATGAGCATATTGGCGATACTGGATGACTGGCGCTCGATGACCGCGGCGGCGTTCGCGATTCTGTATTTCGCCGCCCAGATCGTGGGCAACCTGAAAAAGAAATCCGAGGACGCCGGGCCGCTGCCGGGCCGAACGAGCCGGCCGATTCCGCCGCTTCGCCAGCACAGCCCGAGCGAACCCGGCCGGCCGCCGAGTTCGCACGAGTCGGACGATGATTCGATCCCGGCGACGCTCGAGCCGGATTGGCAGCCGCCGCGCCCGCCGCGCCGTCCGCCGACGCCTCCGCGGCGGGTTGAGCCGCTGTCGCAGCGGGAATCGCGCCCGGGTGTCTCTCGCGAGGGGGGCGTGATTCCGCCGCGCCTGCCGCGCGGCGTTGGGTCGATTCCGCCGCGCGTGCCGCCGGTTCGCCCAACGCCGGCACCCGCCCGGGCTGCCACGGCAGAGCCGCCTCGGACACGTCCGGCCGCGTCGTCGGCGCCTTCGGCAGCGTTCGAGCGATCGTCGCGCCAAGAGCCGGCGCTTTTCACACCGAGCGCGGGAGTCAGTGTCGACGCCGTTCCCGACGAGCGCGAAAGATCCGCGTACGAGATGCCGGAGCACGAAGCGCATGAGCATGCCGACCACGGCGCAATGACGAGCCGGCGTGCGTCGCGAGGTCCGGCGCTGCTCGGGCTTGATCGCTTCCTGGGCGGGCGCGCGGGTGTGCGAACCAGCCTCGTGCTCAGCGAAATCCTGAGCGCGCCGGTGGCGCTGCGCGATGATCACCTGGTGCGATTTCCGTAGGTGCGCAGGACATTGATCAGCCCGACGGCTTCCTTACAGTCGCCGGCTCTGACTCGCTCGGTTTCAACTTCGTTCAGCGACAGATTCAGCGCCGAGGTGCGCCAGCGCCTTCCGCGTGGGAAATCCAGTCATTCGTCGCCGCGGTGCGCCCGTCGCGCAAGCGGAGTCCTTTGGGGTTGGTCGGCGAAGGCCCTTCTTTCGCCGTGGGCTGACACGAAATCGCCACAATCGAGAGCTGCTGGGCAGGGATAACTTCGAGGCTATTCGACACGCCGTCTCCGTCTCGATCAAACCAGACGGAGATTCCAGCCAGTTCATCGCCGGTAAGTTCGCCGTCGCGATCGTCATCCAGTGCGTCCAGTGCCTGGTAGCCGTTTTCGAAGAATAACCACCATTACAGCGCGACACGCGCCCGGCCCGTTCGATTGACCGTTCGTCAATCGTCGCTTAAACCAACCGCGAACGGCGCGTCGCCGGGAGCGCGAGGAGCGCGCTGCGGCGGCTGCGTCCGTGTTTCCGACACTGAACCAGCAACCAGGTAAGCGCACCATGCCCAAGACCCGGCCGATGAAACTCGAAGACCTGTTCAAGCTCAAGGCCGTCGGCCGCGTCGCATTCTCGCCCGATCGGACGCGCATCGTTTTCGAGCTCAAGCGCTTCGACCTGGCCGACAACAGGAACTATCAGCAACTGATGTTGCTCGACGCGCACACCGGCGCGGTGCGGCCGCTCACGCAAGGACAACACGTCGACTCGGCCCCGAAATGGTCGCCCGACGGCGAGCGCCTGGCGTTCCTTTCCGATCGTGAAAAGGCCACCGCCGTCTATGTGCTGCACATGGCCGGCGGCGAGCCGCAGCGAATCACCGATCGCGACGGCAACGTGCGCGACCTGGACTGGTCGCCGGACGGGCGCAGGCTGGCCTATTCGTACCAGCCGATGAACGCGCGCGAAAAACTGGAGCGCGACGGCAAGCACGACGAAGTGAAGAAACAGGCGCAATTCAAGCACTACACGCGCGTATTTCACAAACTCGACGGCGCCGGCTGGTGGAACGGGCAGTACGCCCATATTCACGTCGTCTCGGCGGGCGGCGGCAAGACGCGACAGCTCACCCACGGCGAATTCGACGACAATGAGCCGCGCTTCAGCCCGGACGGACGCCTGGTCTCGTTCCTTTCGAACCGCGTCGAGAACCCGGATCTCAACTGCGAGAACATGGACATCTGGTCCGTGCCGGCCGGCGGCGGAAAGGCCCGCCAACTCAAGAAAACCCGCGGCGGCTGCGCCGGACACGCGTGGTCGCCGAATGGAAAGTGGATCGCCTTCGTCGGCAACGCCGCCAAACAGGGCGAATCGTGGCGTCACAACGACGGCGTGTGGGTCATCTCACGCGACGGCGGCAAGCCAAGGCTGCTGACGCGCCGCATCGATTCCGACTGTCGAAACGTCACGCTCGGCGACATCGCGGGCATTTCGTTCGACACCGTCGCGCCGATCTGGACGCGCGACGGGCAGCGCTTGTTCTTTCTGGTCAGCGAGCGCGGCGCGTGCCGGCTCTTCAGTTGCGGCGTCGAGCGCGGCAAGGCGCGCTGCGAAGTCGGCGGCGACGTGAACATTTACGCCGCCCATCGCGCGGCGGCCGACGGCCCGATCGCGCTGTCGCTGGGCACACAGACCAACCCCGGCGACGCGTTCGTTTTCGACCCGCGCGACGGCCAGCCGCCTCGGCAGCTAACCAGCGTCAACGCCGACGAGCTCGCGCGAATCGACGTGCTTTCGCCCGAGCCGTTCTCCGTGAAATCCGACGGCGTGACGATCGATGGCTGGATCCTCAAGCCGCCGGGGTTCAACCCGCGAAAGAAGTACCCCGCCATCCTGGAGATTCACGGCGGACCGGCGGGGCAGTACGGCTTCGCGATGTTCCACGAGATGCAGTGGCTGGCCGGAAAGGGCTACGTCGTTTGCTATTCGAACCCGCGCGGAAGCGCCGGCTACGGACTGAAATTCCGCAGTGCGATCCGCGCTGACTGGGGAAACCGCGATTATCGCGACCTGATGCGCGTCGCGGACTGGCTTTTCGCGCGCCCGTTCGTCGATCGAAAACGCGTCGGCGTCACCGGCGGGTCATACGGCGGATACATGACCAACTGGATCATCGGGCATACCGACCGCTTCAAGGCCGCCGCCACGCAGCGCAGCGTCGTCAACTTCGAATCGATGTGCGGCACGAGCGACTACGGCTTTGACTTCGGCCACGAGCTTGGCGGGACGCCGTGGAAAAACGTCGAACGCCTGCGGCGTCAGTCGCCGCTGACATATGTAAAAAATATCCGCACGCCGCTGCTGATCGAGCACGAAGAGCAAGATCACCGCTGCCCAATCGAGCAGGCGGAGCAGCTTTTCACCGCGCTGAAAATGCTCGGGCAGGAAGTGGAGTTCGTGCGTTTCGAAGGCGAGTCGCACGGATTGTCGCGCGGCGGCCGGCCGCAGAACCGCGCCGAGCGCCTGCGACGGATCGGTTCCTGGTTTGATCGTCACCTGTAATGCTTCGCGGCTATTCGGGAATCGCGGAACCTGCCGCATTCCGGACTTACTTCGCCAGGATCATCTCCAGAGTCAGATTCTCCGTCGCTGCTACGATCCGATGGGCCCGGCCCACGCGCCCCGGCGGGCCGACGCCGATGACTCGCATTCCAGCGTGCAGCCCGGCCTCCACGCCGCTTTCCGCGTCCTCGACGACGACGCAGGCGGACGGCTCGACGCCCAGGCGCTCAGCCGCAAGCAGGAACACCTGCGGATCGGGTTTTGAGCGCGGCGCGTCGTGGCCATCGATCACGACATTCAGCAGCGGGCGAATCCCCAAACGATCGATCACGGTCCGCGCGTTCTTGCTCGAAGAACCGACGGCGACGCGAATTCCCGCCGCACGCAGCGACGCCAACAACGCGCCGGCGCCGGGCAGCAGGTCGGCCGGCGTCATCTGGGCTACCCGCGTGAGATAAAGCTCGTTCTTGCGCCGCAGCATGTCCGCTTGGCGCGATTCGCCGAATTCGCCGCTGCGCCTCCCCAAGAGGATCGCCAGGCTCTCGGCGCGCCCCAGTCCGCGCAGCGCGTCGTTGGCCCGGCGATCAAAGGGAATTCCCAACTCGTCGGCGAGCGTTTTCCAGCTCTGATAGTGAAATTCGGCGGTGTCGGTCAGCACGCCGTCGAGATCGAAGATCACCGCCGAGGCGGTCATGGCGTCGCGGGCTCGGTCGCGGCGGGTTTGGCGAGCATGACCGAACCGGCGTCGCCAACGCCGATCGGCGGGCCGGCCGTGACGTGTTGAATGGCGCGGTTCGCCAGCAGTCCCAGGATGCCGAGCACAATCAGCGTCACGAACATTCCGATTCCGAGCATCCACGGGTTGCGGAGTTTCTCGAAATCCAGGTGCTCAAGTTGCGACGCGAAATAGACCACCGCGCACGTTCGCGGGGTCAGGCCCATTGCGGTGCCCAAGAAGTACGCCAGCGGGTGCGTTTTGGTTGCCGACAGGATCAGATTCGTCGCCGCGAACGGCGAATTGGGCGGAATTCGCACCAGCGTGATGATCAGCAGCGATTTCCAGAAGCCGCTGCGAAGCAGTTCGTCATACACGGCTTTCAAGCGCGGATGCTCGGAGATGATCTCCACCACGCGGTTTCCGGAAGCACTGCGCCCGATGATGTACGCCACCATCGCCGCGCATGCGAAACCCGACACCGCTCCGATCGCGCCGATTCGGAATCCAAACGCCCAGCCCCCCAGCGCCGACTGGGCGTATGTCGGCATCAGCGCCAACCCACCCAGCACCATAAACGCGCCGGCGTAGATAAACGGGCCGATGTCGCCGTGAGCGCGGAGCCATTCGCTCAGCGGCTGAATGTACGCCAGCATGACGAAGCCGCCGAGCACGGGGCAGGTCATCGCGATGATCGCCAGCGGCCCGGCCGGTCCGAGCCGCCGGAAGTACGCGCCGAGGGTCGCCCAGAGCGCGGAGCGCTGCGCGTTCGACGGCTGATATTCCGACCTCTCAACGGGCATTCGGAAGAGCGTAGCGCGAGCGATCGGCCCGGTCAAACGCGGCAACAAGTTGGGTAGTGGCTCAGTTTCGCGAAAGAACTGCCCAGCCGAGCCCCGACCGTAAGGGAGGGGTCTCTTGCGACCGCAGAAGGCCGCTCCCTTACGTTCGGGCCTCGGTGTCGAGCGTTCTCCCGGCGTCGCAAGCGAAACTGAGCCACTACCGCAGGTTGGCGTTTTGATCACGGAAACCAGCCACCGGGCCAGTGACCGCGGGCAGCACAGCCGTCCCCGGCCATCCGTCAAGAAGACCGGTCCGAGCCCGGTCCGCCCGGTGCTCGCGTCCGCTATATTCGGCACTCCCAATGAACGCGATGTGGAAGATTGTTCTGGAGTATCGCTACGTCGGCCTGACGGCGTTCGTCGTCACCGTACTCGCGACGCCGATCGCGATCCGGCTCGCGAACGTGCTCGGCGTCCTCGACCGCCCCGACAAGTTGCTCAAGCCGCACGCGCGGCCGATTCCCTATCTGGGCGGCGCGGCGATCTGCCTGGGATGGGCGGTCGCGGCGTGGTGCGCAATTGTCTGGGGACAGGCGGAGTTGGCCACACTGTTGCCGGTCCTGCTGGGCGGCGTGGCGGTCTCGATCGTCGGGCTGATCGACGATGTGCGCGATCTGCCGCCCAAGACACGCCTGGCTATCACGACGCTGATCATCGCCACAGTCATGATTCTGACCGGCACCGGCTTTCGGCTGATCGACTCGCTGACGATGCCCCTGTTCGACGCGGAATTGCCGCGCGCCGTCGCCGCGCCGATCGCGGTGCTGCTGGGCTGCTTCGTGGTGCTCGGGGCGTGCAATTCGACTAACCTAATCGACGGGCTGGACGGCCTGTGCTCAGGCGTCACGTCGATCATCTCGCTCGGATTCTTCCTGCTCGCCTCGCACTTGGCGGCGCATCAGTACAGTGTCACCGGCGACCCGGTGCGGCTGGTGCTGGCGATCGCGATGGTCGGGGCGGCGGTCGGCTTCCTGCCATTCAACTTCAACCCCGCCCGCATCTTCATGGGCGACGCCGGCAGCATGCTGCTGGGCTACAACTGCGGCATGATGATCCTGCTATTCGCGGAAAATGGAATTTTCCGCTGGGTGATCGGGGCGCTGATGATCTTCGCACTGCCGGTGTTCGACACGGCCCTGGCGATGTTTCGCCGCTGGCGCAGCGGGCGCTCCATTTTCGAAGGCGACCGCAGTCACTTCTACGACCAGCTCGTGCAGCGCGGCATGAGCGTCAAGCAGACTGTACTGACGTGCTACCTGCTGACGGTCGTCTTCGGCCTGATCGGCCTGACGACGATTTTCATGCGCACACGCTGGGCGATCGTAGTCTACGTCGGCGTCTGTGCGCTGACGGCGCTGCTGGCCTGGCGGACAGGATTAGCGCATCCCGAGCAACGTAAGGGCGGCGACTAAAGCGGATTCAATTCTCGCGTAGTGTCGGCCCTCTGCGTCCGACGCCGAATTCTGCGTCGGGCACGGAGACCCGACGCTACGGAACAACTGAGTCTGCGCGAGTCGCGGCCGCCCTCGGCACTGCCCGACTTGGGTTGGCGCCAGCGAACCCGCCGCTTGGGAGCGCCGACGCGAACTCGCGTCATCCCGCGCAACAGGGTGAATGGCCACATTCGTCATCGCGCCATGCGTGGCTCATACAACAAAGGGAGCGTCCGGGAAATCCCAGACGCTCCGTTTGAAAAGGCGAAATCGGACGAGTCTTACTTCGCGAATCGGCGTCCGAGCGCCGAGATGCCGCCCAGCAGCAGCAGCGCCAGCGACGACGGTTCGGGGACGATGCTCATGGTGAGCACGTACGGTCCCGACTCGCCGTGGCCATTCGCCGGATTGCTGTCGAGCTGGCCGTCGAAGTTGCGGTCGCCGAAGCCGGTCACGCCGACGTAATAAGTCCCGGAGGCGGCCACCTGGTAGCGGATCGCCGAGCCGAGTCCATTCGCGTCGTCGTTAAAGGCCACTTCGGCGCCGCCGCTGTCGAGCAGCTGCATCATCGTGTCCGGATCGTTGAACAGCGGCAGATTCGCGATCGGCGTCGTGATGACCGTGAAAATCTCGCCCGCGTTCAGGTTGATGCTGACGTAGTCAACATCGTTGCCGGCGGCCCCGAGCGAAAACACGCCCGCGTCCGCCCAGATCACCGGACCTCGCGTGACGGGGTTAGCCGTCGCCGACGAGTTGTTCGGTTCACTCTCGATGATGGTGGCACTTGCACCGGCCACCACCAAGAGTGTCAGCCCTAGGGCCAACAGTCGCTTCATTCTCTGCCCTCCTGGGTAAGTAATCACTGTGCGAGCGGTACCCGCACAGACATCTCCCGAATTCAAACCCGTTTCAGACGGCGATCCTCGCCGCCTTGCGAACATAGAGACAGACCGAGAGCGAGGCCGAAACGCACACGCTTTCGACAAGCCGAACGATCTGTGCTCGAACAATGGAGTTACGCCGATGCCGGCACTCGAAGGTGCGCGCGGCATCTCGCGACTCATCCGATCCTAGGACCCCCTCTTTCGAGAAGTCAAAAGCGATTCTGGCGGATTGTGCTTATTTTTTCTCGGCGCCGGAAACGCGGACGGGCGGCATCGCGAAACGGTCACCCGACGCCCCGTCAACTCGCGATCCCGCTATACTGCCGCTCGGATCGCGAAATGCGACGGAGAGGGCACGCGGCGATGAGCGAAGCCACACTGAGGATCAGCGACGATCAGGGCGTTACGGTGGTCGAATTCCGCGAGAGTTCAATTCTCGACGCGCTGACGATTCAGCAGATCGGGCGGGACCTGTACGAACTCGTCGATTCCAAGGAAAAAAAGCTCGTACTGCTCGATTTCGACGACGTGCGATTTCTCTCGTCGCAGGCGCTGGGCGTGCTGCTGACGCTTCGACGAAAGGCCGACAAGGCCGGCGCGAAGGTGGCGCTCTGCTCCATCAAGCCGGAGTTGGTCCGGATCTTCCAACTCACGAACCTGGACAAGCTCTTTCAGTTCTTTGACACGAAAGAGAACGCGTTTATCGGGCTTGGAAAGGAAGCGCCGGCAAAGTGATCGGCGGGGGGCCCTCGGGGCGAACCGATTCCGGGGCGGCACCGCCGGAAATCACCCGCTCGGGGGCTATTTCTGACGGTATACGATTCGTCCGCGCTTCAAATCATACGGTGAGAGTTCAACGGTCACGCGGTCGCCGGGAAGGATGCGGATGAAGTTCTTTCGCATGCGGCCCGACACGTGTGCCAGCACTTCGTGCTTATTGGCGCCGAGTTCCGCTTCGAGCAGAAACATGGCATTGGGAAGCGCCTTCACGACCGTCGCCTCCATCTGAATTGCATCTTCTTTCGCCAATCGTAGTCCTCTGCCGGGCCGCCGACGCGGTCGAAACTCACAGCCCTTCGCCGCGGATTTCGAACGTCAGCATGCTATGGCGGATGCGCGACGGGGTCAAACTCGGCCCGCGCTGCCGGAACGATAGACCGGCGTCCATACTCGCTCGAATCGCGCGTCACGCTTGATTCCCGCCGGGGCGAGAGGCCTATAGTCGGTAGCCGGACAATGTCCGACCGCGACATTTCATCAACGCTACGAGGAAAACATGAAACGATTCGCGTTCGCGCTGGCGTGCACGCTGCTTGCGCAGTCCGCCTGGGCCGCGTTCACCCGAAACATCATGCTCACCGGCTATTGGCCGCCGACCAACGAGATGGTGCGCGGCTTCAGCCCGAACCCGACGCAGAATCCCGGCGGGTGGCAGGGGCAGAACTGGCAGGGTCTCGGGTTCGACGTCTATTCGTACTTCCCCGAGTTCCCCGGCGGCGTGTTGAATCAAGGCGTCGGCGACCTGATGGTGGACTACCAGGACACGTACGAGGACTTCTTCCGCATCGCGAATCAGATTCAGCCGGTCGCGATCATCACGTTCAGCCGCACCAGCAATTTCACACCGCCATCGTGGGAGGTCGAATGGCGACAAAGAAACCTGGAGTCTTGGATCGACGATTACATCGCGCCGACGCAGCCCACGCCGTCGCCGCCGGACCCGACCGCCGCGGCCGGTTTCATTCGCTATTCGTCGCTTCCGATGCAGCAGATCGTCAACGCCGTGAATGCGACGCCGGCCGCCGGCGCGAATGCGTTCATCGATCAGACCGACTTCGGCGGCGGATTCCTGTCTGAATTCATCGCCTATATGGGAACATGGTATCACGATATGCACGCCAATCAGAGCGACCCGGCGTGGAACGTTGCGGCGGGGCACATTCACGTGAGCGGCAATCTCAACGTCGGCCGGGCCAGGCTGGCCACCGAGGTGACGCTGCGCGAACTCCTGAATTACGTGAACACGCAGATTCCGGAGCCGTCGACCGCCGCGATGATGGCCTTGCTTGCAATTCCGCTGTTGCGGCGGCGGAAATAGGCTCGCCCACTTCACCGGGGCATGAACAATCGGTACTGGGTCCATTTGAATCTAAACTAGCCCGACCAGTTCCTAAACCGACCAATCCCGATCCGTTAGGCCTGCGGCCATCGCGGGCGTGGTTCGCGTCGTCGATTGGATGCGGCAGAAACATATTAGTATGCGCTGCGCAGCGCGACGGCTGCGGCGTGGTTCTCGGCCTTTTTTGCTATGCCCGTTCGTCAGCGTGTGAAGCGCCGCATACTCATTCGCATCGTGAGGTTTTGCCGTTCCACATGCGTCGTGCTGATTTGCGCCAGGTCCGGGCAGGCTATGACGGGCTGTTTCTTCAGCCCGCACCACTCCGCAGGCGAGTAACAGGCGTGTCCGGCTCGGCGCGGTAGACCTTGATTATCCGGGCATAATCGACGTTCGTTCCGAACGCTTCGTGGACGGCGGGCGGATGCCTGTTTCGCCCATCCGCCGTGAGTAGCGGCAAGTTCACTACGCCCCCGGCGAGCGTGAGCATAAAATCCTGCGCGTCGTGCGGCTCCCGAAGGCCCGGGCGCCAGGCGACGATCAGCTTGGTTCCCGGGTCGATTGCAACCCATGTCCTTAGCAGGGCTTGCGAAAGGAATTGGCCGATGTTAAAGAACGCAAAGCGGGAGCGTCTAGTGAGCGCAATTCACGATTGGACCAGTCTTGGTGCGTACACACCTCGACAGGCATCGTCGCTGTTGCACATTCGCCCTGATATGGCTGTTAGGTGGATTTACGGTAGCGGGAATCGCGGCTCTGCGGTCGCGCCGCAATACCCGAACCACCGCGGAGAATTGCTCACTTTCGTTGACCTCGTGCAAGCGATGGCAATTCGAGACATGCGACTGGCAAAGCGCCTCAGCCTTCAGAAGATTCGTCAGACCTTTGAGGCGGCCAAGGCGCTCGGCGTTCATTTTCCCTTTGCCAAGAGCCACACGGCCTACGTTTTTCACGACGACATTGTGCTGCGCCTGGACAACGACACTCTAATTCAGGTGACGGGTAAGTATAAGCTGCAGCAGCTAAGCGAACCGATCGTCTACTCCTACCTACGAGAGTTGAGCTTCGACGATCGCGGTTTGGCGAACGCGTTTGTTCCGGTGCGTAAGAAGTTCCGCTCCATCGAGCTGAATCCGAGGGTCAACTACGGTGCTCCGACTGTGATGCCATGCAAGTACACGGTCGCGACGCTCGTTTCAGCATTTGACGCGGAGGGCGGCTTTGACGAGGCGGCCGACATATGTGACGTCAATCCGCTCGACGTAAAACTCGCGGTTGCCTATGAGAACAGCCTATCCGCAGCATGAAGATCATGCTCGACGAATGCGTGACGCAGGGACCAGCCCGAATATTGGTGGACTTCTTCTCCATAACGCATCCGCCCGTTTCCGCGGTGTTTCTCCCAGAATACATGCGTGGCACTGGAATCAAGGATGAACAGTGGGCGGAACAGATCGCATCTGACGGCGATTGGCGAGTTATCACGGCCGACTGGGACAAGTGCAAAACGGGCGCGAAACGGGCAATCGACGGCCCGCCGCTGCACAAGATATTGCCGACACTGAAAATTACAGCGCTGTTTTGGAGTAGCTCGATCCAACGGGCGACGGGTGACGTGAAGGTCTCAGCGATAACGGCCGTTTGGCCAAAACTCCGGAGGCTTTTTCAGCACGAGCCGGCGGGCACAATAATCAAGCTCCATCAGGGTTCAAAGGGCGGATTCGAACTCCGCAAGCGCGACGGTAGCCGCTATTAGCGACTCCACTGCGAACGTGCGGATTTCTTTGCAATCGCCCGCCGACGCCTTCCCGGTAGCTTTGCCGCCCGGGCCCGCGTTTGGGGCCCTAAATGACCGTGCGCGAGTACGCGCCATTATCAGAACGCGCGCCGCCAGCGCGATTCCCAGCCGCGCTCGCGCGCGTCGCGTTCTGATGCGGCGCGTACTTGCGCACGGTCATTTAGCTTGCGGAGCGCAGCCGCCACCGGGTTTCGCGCGTCCTCCGGCTCTGGCGGCAGATTCCCCGTCGCCTTGTCCACGATGAACTTCGCGAATTGGTTCACGTATCGGGGCGGTTTCTTCTTCTTCTTCTTCGCCATGCCCCGATCATAATATACCGCCGGGCTGGCGCTCGGGCCGGTCTGATTTCAAATCGACCCAGTACCAACGACCCCGCCCGCACCGGAGACGTCATCTCCCATGCAGGCCGGGTTTTCGATGCAGGCCGCGCCATCACTCCCAGAGGTACAGTCCGCCGATCTCGTCGAAATGCGTGTTCGACCCGACGATGGTTTGTTCAGCGGGCAACGTGCCGTTGCGCGTGCCGATGTTCGGGATGATGCGGATCGCATCCTGCCCAAAGTCGCTGACATATCCCGTTCCGTTGGAGTCGATCACCATTGCGCTGGGGAAAAACTCCGGCGCGAAGGAGCTCGCGGAAATCTGCGGGAGCTCGATGTCGATCGTGCGGTTCGGCGCGAACACGCCATCCAGCGTCGAGGCGTTGTCGAGCACGAAAATCAACGCGCCGGGATCAGAATCGAACACGTAAAGCCGGTCGGCGCGGTCCACGCACACCGTGTCGACAGTGATCGTTCTGCCTGCGATCACGGATGACTCGTCGAGCACGCGAATGATGCGATCGGCCTTGATGTCGCCGCTGCGGGCGGCTGCATTCGCGAACACCGCGACCTGCGTCGTCGCGGTCACGTAGAGATCGCCGTTCGCCGCCAGCGCCAGGCCGCGCGGGCTCTTCAGGTCCGGGCTGGTGATGATGCGGCTCGGCGCGACATTCTCGCGCGAGCCGAAACTGGAGAAACTGTCCCAGACCAGCACCGCGCCTGAATTACACGCGAAAACGCGATCGGCATCCCGATCGTAGATCATGGCCGAGTTCAACGTGGAGGAATGCGTCAACTCGGTGTCCGAGCCAGTGAGCCTGCGGCCGGGAGTCAGATCGCCCGTCGCCGACTCGGCGTCGGCGAAGACCGCGATTCCGATGTCTGACGACATCGAAATGAGGTTGCCGGCGCGATCGACGCTCAGTCCGACGGCGTCCTCGCGAACATTGAAAGCGCCGAAGATCCGCGTCGACGGTGCGACATTTCCATCAAGCTTCGCCGGGTTCCGGAACGAGAGAATGCCCCCGCCCTTGCTTCCGACGAAGAGAATCGGAACAGAAGGGGCAACCTTCGTGTCCGCACCACCGCTGCCCGCACCGGCGTCCGTACCTGTACCGCCGCCGGTACCCGTGCCGGTTCCGACGGTTCCCGTGCTCGTGCCTGTACCGGCGTCCAGCCCGGCGTTTGTCTCGCTATCGCCGCTGGCCGGGCAGCCGGCGATGTTGTTCAGCAACACGAACAGTGACAGACACGCAGTCGAAAGCCGCACACCAAATGTCCGCATCGATCTTCCTTTCGGCGAATGTGTTCGTTCGCCGGTGCGGAGACCAGCCGGCACTCGGCGTACACCGAGGGAGCGTCAGTTCCGGCGCAACATTCACGCCGGGGGTGCGTTTTTTTCTTGCCGATGCGGATCGGCTCGGGTGTGCGCGGCCGCGAGCGCGGCGTCGACCGAGGTCCCGTCGACGCTGCGCCCGCACTACTCGATTCGTTTTGCTGTCTTTGCCACCGATGCCTGGAGATCGGCCGGCTACTCGCCCGGCACGCCGACCCCCGCATCCTGCGGCGTGATTTCCGGCCGGTAGCTCATACCGCGCTCCATCGGCTGGCCGTAGAGCTCCGGGTGCTGGTACGTTCCGCGCTCGATTCCTTCCTTCTCGAGCTCAACGGCGGATCCGTACTGCCGCACCCAGCGGTCGTTGCGCACCGCTTTCACTTCCCACGACACCTTCGCGCCCGGCGCGCCGCCGGCAATGCGGAATGACGCTGTGATCAGCGCCTCACCCGGTGCGGCGCGCTCGCCGGCGGACAGCGCGGCATCGCTGATTTCCTCGCCGACGTGAAGGTTCGGCATCGCGGCGCCGATCGCCGTCAGCGTGTAACGCGGCGCGGCGTTGATCGATGCGAAGTAATCCGGCAATTGGACTGTGGCCTCGCCTTTTGCATCCAACACGATCGTTCCGTTATAGACGTTCTGCGGCTCCGGCCCTTCGTGGCAATAGTGCAGCAGGTAGCGGTTTTCGGGATCGTTCGGATGATCGATGCGAAACGACTTCGTGCCGCTGGCGCCGGTGCGACCCTGTGCCCAGACGGCGTAGCCCGTGGTGCTCGGGCTGCCCTCACCGAAGACGGCGTAATTCACGCCTGTCGCGCTGATCGAGCGGCCGTGCAGTGCACGACCGGTCGGACTTGAGGTGATGAACGACCCTCCCATCGCCACGCCGGAGCTGGCATTGTTCAATCCGTAAACCGGCAACCCGTCCGGGCTGTTGACGGTGCCGTAGACACCCCAGCTCGTGCCGGCGCTCGCGGGCGCGTTCGCGAGCACGCCGATTCCGGTCGAGCTGGCGGACTCGAAGTAGCCGCCGCGCGTGGCCCCGGATGTGGATGTGGCCCGGGCCCAAACGCCGAATCCCTGCGTTCCAGCAGCTTCGAACTTGCCACCCATGTTCTGCGCGGTTCCGGTGTTTGTCGCGCTGCCGTACACGCCGATGCCACCGACGTTGGCGCTCTGTCCCATGACGCCGGTACCGAACGCGAGTGTGGTCGCGGTGTTCGAGCCGAACACGCCGATTCCGTTCGGGCTGGCGGCGCGTCCGACAACGCCATAGTTCGTGCCGCTGGTCGTGGTCACTTCGCCCAAAACGCCGGTTCCCGATGTGCTGATCGCAAGACCGCGCACGCCGTACGTTGCGCCGCTCGTCGATGGCGCGTCGCCGTAGACGCCCGCGCCGGTGGTGCTGTTCGAGCGTCCAAACAGGCCGTACGTCGTGCCGGTCGTGGTTGATGCCCACCCGAACAGCCCGATCCCGGAGGTGCTGTCGTTCCGGAACTCGCCGCCGTATGTCGAACCGGAGGCCGCCGTGGCGCGGGAATACACCCCGGTGCCCTGTGTGCTGGCGTTCTGAAACCAGGCGGCCAATGAAAGCCCGCTGGCGGCGGTGGCGTTGCCGCGAACGGCCGTGCCGGTGGTGCTGAGGTTCTGGAAATCGCCGGAAACCGTCGCGCCGCTTGGCGCACCGCAGTAGCCGTAGACGCCCGTGCCTTGAGCCAGCAGATTGACGAACGATCCGGCTACGGAAGATCCCGTCACAGTAGACAACACCTCGCCGCGAACGGCCTGCCCGGGTTCGTTTATGGTGAAACTCCCGCCGTACGTGCCTCCCAGGCCGCTGACGCCGGTTCCACCCACGCCGCCTTCGCCGATGACGCCCACTCCCCCGATCGACGTGCCGCGCACGCCGCCACCATTGCCGGAGTGCGAGCCCCAGATCGCGTAACCGAACGCCGGTGTCGCGCCGTGGTTCTCGGCGCGAATGGCGGCACTGTTGAGGCCGGCCGTTGTGGCGCTCAGGATTGAGTGAATGCCGATCGTGTTGGCGTTGGAGGAGGCATTCTGCACCTGGATTATGCCGGGCGCTCCGTTCCCGGCGAGAACAAGCGGCACAGGAAGGCGACTTGCGCTGAGCGTCCCATTGGTCAGGTTCGTGGCATCCAGGTAGAACGCCGCGGGCTGCCCGTTTAGTTGTGTCGCGTTAGTGGCCGTACTTGCAGTTGTCGCGCTCGTGGCGGTCGCTGCATTGAGCGCGAATGTGGCGTTCGGAGTGGCCCACAGCTCCTGCCGCGGCGCGAGCGTCGTATACCCGGTGGTAACCGAGCAATCCGCGCCGCTGTCGGCCCGCATTTCGATCTCGATGTAGCGGTCCTGGCCGCTGAAGGCAGCGCCAAAATCGAGCGTAACGGTGAACAGCCCGTTCACCACGTTCACGTCATCAAGACAGATCGTGCCGCCCACCTGCGTGCCGCCGCTGAGCGCGTCAAAGAGGCGGAATCGCATGTCGTGTGGCCCGGATGCCGGGGCTGATCCCGCGAGCAAACGCCCCTGATAGCCGAACGCGGTCCCGAGCGATTGCGCATGCGCGGACGCCGAAATGGCGATCAGCGCGACGACGGCGAAACGCCTGATCCGTTTCATCGAAGACTCCTTGTGTTTGATTGGCCCGTCGCATCGGGCGTCAACGTTGAAATCTGCCGGTTGACGCGCGGCCGCGAAACGCGCCGCCGGACCCTTCCGCCGCTGGTTGCGACAATCCACTCGCGGCGAAGCGCACTCCAACTCACGCGCCAGCTCATGTTTTCGGGATGACGGGGTCCGGCAGCGATCCTCGGCCGTTGACGCCCGTGGCTCCGCGCCCGCGCCGCTTGCCTGCCACGCCGACCCGCCCTAAGACAACCACATGTCTGCAACCGAAACCGCATTCGTGCGCTGCCGCTTCGCGCCGTCGCCCACCGGGTACCTGCACTTGGGCGGGGCCAGGACGGCGCTGTTCAACTTCCTGTTGGCGCGACGCCTGGGCGGCGTGTTCATCGTCCGCATCGAGGACACCGACCAGACGCGCAACATTCCCGGTGCGGAGTCCAAGCTGCTGGACGACCTGCGCTGGCTCGGGCTGCTGTGGGACGAGGGGCCGCAGGCCGGCGGGCTGCATGGGCCGTATCGCCAGAGCGAACGGCTGGAGGCCTATCACGCCGCCGTCCGACATTTGATTGACGCGGGCAAGGCGTACTACGCGCTGGAGACCGATGCGCAACTCGCCGCCATGCGCGAGCAGGCGCGGCGCGAGAAACGCAATTTTCGCTACCCGCGCCCGGACCACTCTCCGACACACGCCGAGGCGCAGGCGGCGCGCGGTGCCGGCCGGGCGGTCGTCGTCCG
Source organism: Phycisphaerae bacterium (assembly GCA_046350315.1). Classification (GTDB taxonomy): domain Bacteria; phylum Planctomycetota; class Phycisphaerae; order UBA1845; family Fen-1342; genus CAZHTF01. Next base: position 4,421,106 of record JAXMAP010000002.1, on the reverse strand, counting down.
GCTGAAGACGCCGGAGCGCGAGTTCGTCATCCGCGACCAGATTCTGGGCGATGTGACGGTCGCCGCCGGCGACGTGGACGATTTCGTCTTGCTCAAGAGCGACGGCTGGCCGACCTATCACTTCGCGGTGGTGGTGGATGACGAGCACATGCGGATCACGCACGTGCTGCGCGGGCAGGAGCACCTGCTCAACACCGCCAAGCACCTCGCGCTTCAGGACGCGCTGGGCTATCGAACGCCGGCGTACGCGCACCTGCCGATCATCCTGAACATGGACGGCAGCAAGATGAGCAAACGCGAGAAGGACCGCGCCGTGCGAACCGCGTTCGAGGCCGCCGTCGCCGCCGGCACGCATGACGAGGCCGCGTTATTGCGGGCTTCTGGCGTCGCGGACGCGGAGTCGTTGTCGGCGTGGCGGCGCGGCGACGTGCAATTGGAGTCCGACGCGCTGGCCCGACTGGCCTGCGCGCTGCACGTGCAACTGCCCGAAATCCAGGTGCACGATTTCCGCGCCAGCGGCTACCTGCCCGAGGTGCTGGTGAATTTCATCGCGCTGATGGGTTGGTCGCCCGGTGACGACCGCGAGAAGATGACATTGCGGGAAATGTGCGAGCGGTTCAGCCTGGAGCGCATCGGCAAGACCAACGCCCGCTTCGACCGCGCCAAGCTGCTGAATTTCAACACCACCGCGCTGGCCGCCGCGCCGATCGAGCGCAAACTCTCCGCGATGCGCGATTATCTGGGTTTGGCGGACGGCTCGCCGCTCGCGGGTGCGGACGATACGCTGCTTTCGCGCCTGATCTCCGTCAACGAAGGCGCCAGAGTGCTGCGCGACATCGACGAAAAGTGCGCCTCGATCTTTCAGCCCGATGATCAGCTCACGCTTGACCGCGATGCGGTTCAGAAAAACCTGCTCAAAGGCGACGGCGCCGGGCTGGCTGTCCTGCGGCAGGTCCGGACGGAGCTGGCGGCGCTGGCTGACTGGTCACCCAGCGCGATCGAGGCGCTGCTTCGCGGCTTCGCCGAGCGCACCGGCCTCGGCCTGGGCAAGGTCGCACAGCCGATCCGCGTCGCGGTCACCGGCACGACCATTTCGCCGCCGATCTTCGACACGCTGGCGATCCTGGGCCGCGATCGGGCGCTGGCGCGGGTGGATCGGGCGCTGGCAACGCTGTGCTGACCCGTCGTGAATCGCACCGGCTTGGCGAGCTCGGCGGGCGGTCGCGATCGCGGAACTCCGCGCCGCCACACTCCTATTGGCGCGCACGTCGTTCGAGCTCGCGGCAGAGTTTGTCAAAAGAAGGTGAGCGCGATCGACACAGTGCCAAGTCCATCCGGGCCGTGAGTTTGGCCTGGTCGACCGTCTCCGCGTAGCGCCCGACCCGCAATCGCTTCGCCACCCAGGGCTTGCCGCAGCGAGCCGCCTCCGGGTCGCGCACGTCATCATTCGAGTGGTATTTCAGAAACGCGGTCAACGCGGGCGCCGCGGCCACAAGCCACGTTTCGTACTCGACGTTTGCCACAACGACCGCGAGGTCGACAGCTGGATTCAAGGGCACGCACTGAGGCGCAAGTTCCGCCGGACAATCGTGGTCCGCGTCCACGAGCAGAAGCGCCATCTGCCCGGCATGCGCGGCGGCGCGTGAGGCGAGTTTCAGCGCCGCCAGTTGCATGAGGCGATCGAATTCCGGCCGGTCGATTCGCGCTCGCGGTTGATCGGGCCGAACCAGCTTGGTTCGTTTGAAGCGAATCGGGTGCAGAATCTCAATGGACTCGCCCCGCACCATCTCGAACCAGATGCGCCGGAGCAGGATGGGAACCGCTTCAACTTCGCCGTGCCCCTCGACGAGAGGCGCGACAACCAGCCGGCTCATTCGTCTTCGTCCGAACCGAAGAGCCGTAGCTGCCGTATCCGCTCGAGGTGGTCGAGATTGGGTTCAAGCTGATCCTGGCGGAGCAATTCCCCCGGAGTGAACAAATGGCTGCGAACCGTCGCAAGGCTGGCAGGGTCGGGAGGCGCGATTTCGGTCGTCCCCGCGCGCGACACGACGACTTGCAGCGCCTCGGACTCCAGATCGAGTTGGTCGAGCAGGTCCGGACTATGGCTGGTCGCCACAACTTGCGTATAGGTGGCGGCCTCGCGCAGCGCGTCGACGAGGGCGCCGGCCGCGGCGGGATGAAGCGCCGTTTCCGGTTCCTCGATGCCGATCAGGGTGACGGGGGTGGCGTGGTTTGCGAGCTGAGTCACGGCCACCAGCGCGCCCAACGCGCGAAGCGTCCCGTCAGACATGTTCGCGGCGTAGAAGCGCCAAGGACTCGTCGACCCCCGAATCGTCTGGCGAAACTCGACGGTTTCGCGCGGACCGAGCGGCACACGATCCACCTCGTCAATGCCCGGCACAATCACGCGCAGGAATTCCTGAATCCGCGCGTACTGTTCCGGACGATCCAAGCGAAGTCGCGCGATGACGCTGGGCAGATTGTCTCCGTCGCGATGCAGCAGCTCTCCGGCGTCCGGACTCTGAAGTTCCTTCATCTTGTCGGGATTCAGGTTGTAAAAACCCATCGCCAGCAACGCGTCGTAGGCCGGCCGTACTTCCGGGAGACTCGCCGCGGTGACCAGGTACAGACGATCGGCGGCGACCGGCGGCATCGCCGAGCGGAATGCGTCACGAATCTCTCCAGCCTCCGTCTCGTAGAACGCCTCTCGCTGCCCAGAATGCGTTCGGATTGCAAGCCGCTCGCGCTTCACCACGAAGCCACCCGGCGACCGCGACGCAATCTCGAAACCGTAGACGCACGTGCGATGACCGGGCAGAAATAGGTCCAACTCGATTGCGAAGTTCCTCGGATGCCCAGTGCTGCGCCGACGGACGGAGTCAAGCCCGCCCCGCGACTTGATCGCGTGATCCAGTGACGTGCGAAGGCTGTCGACCAGGAACCGCATTGCGTCCAGAAAGTTACTCTTTCCAGCCGCATTCCGCCCGATGAGCATTGTCAGCGACGCCAATTCGACTTCGCACTTCCCAATGCTGCGAAAATTCTTGATTCGAACGCACCGCACAGCGGCGCGACGTTCATCGGGCAGGAGCGTCGATTCGGTCTTTTTCGGCATGCGCGGGATGATAACACAGCCCACGATGGCTAGTGGTCACTCTGCGCGATTGCGCGCCATCGCACCGGCCGGTATCGCGAATCGCGCTCCACTGGTTCGCACCCGGCCTCCCGAATCAGGTCTCGGATTTGCTGGACCGTCAGTTCCTGGCGGTTGGTGCCGCGGCCTTCGCGTTTGGTGATGTCGTACCAGACCACGGTGCCGTCGAAATCATCCACGCCCCAATTCAGCGCCAACTGCGAGAGCTTGGGCGACTGCATGATCCAGAAGGCCTTGATGTGCGCGAAGTTGTCCAGCATCAGCCGCGCGACAGCCAGCGTGCGAAGGTCATCCAGCCCGGTCGGTCCGGGTAGATGCGCCAGCGCGCTACCGTCGGGAATGAACGAGAGCGGAATGCAGCACTGGAATGCAGAATGATGGATGCAGAATGCAGAAGGGACGCTTGTACTCGTTCCGCCTTCTCCAATCCGCGTTCCGCATTCTTCGTTCTGCATTCTGCATTCTGAATTCTGCATTCTGCATGGGCAGTTCTCGATCCGCGCCAGCGATTCATCCTGCAATTCGCGCAGCTTGATCAGGTGCGTGATGCGCTCCTCGACGCCCTCGACATGGCCGTAGAGCATCGTCGCATTCGTCGGGATGCCCAGCGTGTGGGCCGTGCGGTGCACGTCGAACCAGTGCTTTTCGCCCACTTTGGCGCGAAACGCCTCATCATGCACGCGATCGTCGAAAATCTCCGCCCCGCCGCCCGGCAGGCTGTCCACGCCCGCGTCGCGCAGCGCCAGCAAGACCTGTTCAATATTCAACCGCGGCTTGGTGATGCGCGTGAAATGCACGATCTCGATCGCCGTGAACGCCTTCAGGTGCAGTTCCGGGGCACGCTTCTTGATCGCCCGGCACAAATCGAGATACCACGAGAACGGCAGCTTTGGATGCAGTCCGCCGACCATGTGCAACTCGGTCGCGCCGGCCTCAGCGGCCTCGACGGCGACCTGCACGATCTGCTCGATGCCGAACTCGTAGCCTTCGCTGTTCGAAAGCGGCGTCAGGCCGGTGCGACCGTCCGGCGAGCGGTAAAACGAGCAGAATTTGCAGCGCAACACGCAATAGTTGGTGTAATTGACATGGCGATTGATGTTGTAATACGCCACGCGGCCGTGCAGGCGCTCGCGGACGACGTTGGCCAACTCGCCGACCGTGAAAATGTCGCGTGATCGCGCCAGCGCCACGCCGTCGGCGTGCGACAGGCGCTGCCCGGCCAGCACTTTTTCGCGGATCGGCTCGAGCGCGGCGTCAATGCACGCGCACGGCGGAGCGGCTAGCGTGGTCATGCCGACGGATGATAGTCGCCCGCCGCGCGATCCGGATAGGGTTGGAACTCTCCAGTCCTCACTCGGTCTTGATACGCTCGAGGCTACCATACGGGCGCATGCGTCTGCGTCTGCTGACCTACAACATTCATCGCGCCATTGGCGTCGATCGCAAGTTCGCGCCCGGGCGGATCGCCGAGATTCTCGAGCATCACGAGGCCGACATCGTGTTGCTCCAGGAAGTGGATCAGCACGCGCCGCGCTCGAACCATCTCGACCTGGGGCGATACCTGGCGCGCGAGCTGCGCTATCCGCACCACGCGGCGGGAATGAACGTGGAGCTCAAACGCGGCCGCTACGGCAACGTCACGCTTTCGCGATTCCCGTTAGGCCCGCAGGAGAATATCGATCTGTCGCTCCGTTGGCGCAAGCGCCGCGGCGCCCAGCACACGACGCTATTCCTGGAGCGCCCCGGCCAGCCGCCGATGCTGGACGTTTTCAACGTACATCTTGGATTATCGGCGATCGAGCGGCGCGCGCAAGTCGCGCGGCTGCTCGCTTTACCCGATGTCTGCGACCCCCGGCACTCGCCGAATTGCATCGTCGCCGGGGACATGAATGACTGGCGCGGCCTCCTGAAGAGGCAATTCCTAGCGGCAGGATTCGAATGCGCGACCAATCGCCGCCCCGGGTCGCGCTGGGCGATTCGCACGTTCCCCAGTTATGCGCCGGCCGGCGGGCTCGACAAGGTCTTCTTTCGCGGCCCGCTGCGTTTGATCCACGCGCACCGCAGCCGGCTGAAACTCGCGCGCGTCGCCAGCGATCATCTGCCCGTCGTCGTTGATTTCGAGCTTGTCGCGCCATGAACGCTGTCGCGGGGGGGCGGCCGCGCAGCGCCGCGGCTGATTACGGCGATTGTGCCGAGTCGCCGGTCGGCTGAACGCGCGTCGGCGGCGCTAAGTCAAACAATCGCTCGCCCGGCTTGCGTAATTCGATCGTCAGCACGCCGCGGGCCGGCTCGCCTTCGGTCGACTGATCCTGGTAGATGACACGCTGCGCGATCTGGCCCATCGCCACGACGCGTCGCAACATCTGCACCAGATCGACGTACGGCAGCGGGACGCGCAGTTCGAGCGTACGCCCGTCTCGGTCGACCAGTAGATCGACGCGTCGCGGATTCGGACGCTTCTCAATCGCGTCGCGCAGCTCGGCGATCGGCTGCGTGGTCGCGAAGCGCATCCGCCCACACCCGACGATCACATCGCCGGGGCGCGTCACCGCCGCCGCCGGCAGCTCCGGAACGACTGAACGCACCACGAGCGCCTTTCGCTCCGCGTCTTCGGCGACGTCGATTCCCAGCCGCGCGCCATGGCCGGCCGGTTGTCGCTGACGCCAATAGGCCTCGGTGAGCAGTTCCGGACGCTGTTTCTCGAAGTACGCCAGCCAAAGCTCGCCCAGGTCGGCGATCGGTCCGCTCTGCGAAATCATCACGTTCTCGCTCTCGCGAGCACTCGCGCGTTGGGTCGACTCCAGCGATTCCGCGAGGCTTCTGGCCCGGCCATGACGCGAACGCAGAATCTGCTCGAGCCATTCCACGTGCGAGGCGAACACGATCGCGTCGCGGTCCAGCGCCCAGGCCAGTTGCAGCTCGCCGACCGCGTCGCGACCGGCGCCCTGCGTCAATTCCGTCAGGTCCTGCACGCGGACCTCGACGTCCTCGATCATGCGCGTTTCGCGCTGCGGAAGCTGCGGTCGACCGCCGGCCAGCGCGAGGAAGTTGTAAACCGTTGCGCACGCCTGCAGCAGCGTATCCAGGTCGGACAGCGCCTGTTCACCGTCGCGCGCGACGACCAATCCGCCCAGCGCCGGCATCGGCGGCGCGCCGGAGAACCGGTTCTGTGGAAAGACCATGCCGATCGCGAGGGTCGTCTCGCCGCGCAGGCTCCCGATCAGGCGCGCGACGACCGGTTCCTGGAACTTGAACGCCGTGCGCAGGACATTTCGTTCGGGAAGCGCCTGAACGCTCTTGATCAGTTGTGCGTAGTCGACGACTCCCGACCAGGTGAGCAGCGTGCGGTCCGGCAGCGTCGCCACGAGCGCGCCGACATCGCGATGGCGAGCGGGCGGCACGCGACCGTCGCCGACAGCGGTAAATCGAAGCAGCGACCGATCGCGATGCAAAGCCAGCAGGATCGCTCCGGCGCCGCGCAGCGGGCCGGGAAGGTCCGCCAGCGCGGGCTGTGCGTCCGACGAGGCGGGATGCGCCGCCGGCTTGAGGCGCGCAAACAAGACGCCCTGCGGATCGGCGGGAACTCGCCTCAGCAACGCTCGATACGCGGCGTCGTCCGCCAGATTCGAAGCGGAATTGCCAAGCGTCCTAAGCACGCGCCGAAACAGCCCGTCGGACGGGGCGCCGTCGCCGAAAACCAGCGTACCGCCGCGCACCGCGAGCGCGATTCCGCTGTCGAGCGCATAGACCGTGACGCCGCCGGCGCTGGAGAGTTGCCGCGCTTTCCACTCGTCAAGCAGGGCTTTCACCTCGGCGGGCGGCACATCGCAGAGCACAACGCCATCCTGCGTGCGGCCGGGGCTTTCGCCAACGAACGCAACCCGTCGGCCGAATAGCGTTCGTATCGCGTCGGCCGGCTCCATTTTGACGGTTTGTTTTACGCGCCGCCGCCACTCGGCCGCGTCGGCGGCCTCAGCGGGCTGCCCGGCCACTTCAGCCAAAGTGGACCAAAGTTGCGGCTCCGTCAGCGAGACGAGCAAATCTTCGACACCGCGCGCTTCGACGAAAAGCCCGACGTCTGCAGGCACGAACCTGGCCAGTGAGTCCTGCGCGGCCGCGGAAGCCGCGAGCGCGCCAAGCGCAAGCAAAATGCGGAGTGTGAGGCGAGTTACCACGGTCGGACGGTGCTCCATCGTGCGGGGCTTGGCGTAGGTCCTGCCTGTGGGGGTTGCGCGGGCGTGTCCACACCCTCGCAGTGCGTTGAAGAACTCACCCAGCCTAACCCCGACCGGGGGTCGGCTCGGTCTTCGAAAACAACGAGATTCCAAGCAATTTCGGACATCGGCCCGACCCCTCCCTTACGGTCGGGGCTCGGTTAGGAGCGGTTCTCAACGGGCTGCTAGAAAACACCGGGCGGGCAAATTGCCCGCCCACCCTTGACTCGAACGGTTCGCAATTCACGCTACAGCGAGTGTGAATCAGGCGCGGCCACAGGTTTCTCCGTCGTCGGCGCGACCATCATCTCAATAACTCCCGTGATCGGGTTGCGCGACATCACGCGCGAAACATCGTCGGGGTAGCTGAAGCTCGCTCCGACATAGCGCGCCAGCGAGCCCAGATCGCTGGCCAGGTTGCCGCGCGCCGCCAGAAGTTGGTCACGCTTGTCATAAATGATGTCCATCAGCGCGATCTTGTCGCGATCGCGGAACGCGCGATCCAGCGCGTCACCGAGCGGGTCAGCCGGGGTTCTTGATGGCGCACCAGTCCACAACATGGCCAACACAATCGTCGCGGCGGCGCTCATCACCGACGATCCCGCCCAGATCCAGCGTCGCAACGAGATCGTCTTGCGCGGCTGGGCGATGGCGACGCGGGCCATGACGCGCTCGGTGAAATCAGCCGCCAAGGCCGGCGCTCGAGTCTTGGCGCTCAGAACGTGCTCGCACGCCTCGAGCATCGCCAGCGTTTGCTGGCAGCGCCGGCATCGCAATCGGTGAGCGTCCAGCTCCAGCCGCAGCGCGCCGGACAACTCCCCGTCCAGATACGCGTCGAACAGTCTTTCGGCTTCTGAGCAATTCATCGCTTCTCGCCTTACGCCGAATCAGACCCCGAGAATCGGATCGCCATCCAATCGTCCGCCATCTCCGCGCTCAACAAGCCTCGCAGCTTCTCTCTCGCGCGATGCAAATGGCTCTTCACCGTCACCGGCGGCATGTCGAGAATCGCCCCGATCTCCTGACAGCTCTTTCCTTCTCGATAAAACAGCAGAACCGCCGACTTCTGCGGCAGGCTAAGCTGATCCACCGCCGACCAGATGCGATCTCTCAAACGCTCAACTTCTTCGCTACCCGCCAAGCCGCTCGCGGCGTCATCCACGGCGCCGCCAATCGCGGTCAGGTCAACATCCGTCGAAACGGCCTTCTTTTTCCGCAACGAGTTCAGGCACAGCCGATACGCGATCGTGAACAGCCAGGTGCTGAACGCGTATTCGCGCGAGTAGCTGGCCAGCGACTCGTACGCCTTGACGAACGCGCCCTGGCACAAATCCTCCGCTTCGTGGTGGTTGCGGACGATTCGCCAGACGAACCCGAATAGCCGGTCCTTGTAGGCCTCCACCAAGGCGCGGAACGAGTCCGCATGCCCGCGAGCGGCGCGCGCAATCAAACGCGTTTCATCCTCACGCGACATGCACTGTTCCGCCGAAACGGGCTGGCTATCGTGCATCCGCCGAATCCTTTTACCGGCACGAAATCCACCGGTTGCGGGGGCCACTGCCCCAGTTACACTCTAATTTCGGTATGGGCAAAGGTCTACCTCCACCGCCGCGAATCCAGAACAAGAAGGCCCGCTTCGATTTCGAACTCCTGGAGCATCTGACGGCCGGCATCGCCCTGACCGGCAGTGAGGTCAAGAGCCTGCGGGCCGGTAAAGCATCGCTGGATGAGGCCTACGGCTACGTCGAACGGGGCGAGGCTTACCTGCGCGACTGCAATATATCTCCTTATCCCATGGCAGGTTACGCGCAACACGTTCCGACGCGGCCGCGAAAGCTGTTGCTCAAACGCAGCGAAATTCGCAAGCTGGAGGCCAAAGTAACCCAGCGCGGCTGGACGCTCGTTCCGCTGGCGCTCTACTTCAACGAGCGCGGCCTGGTGAAAGTCGATATCGCCCTGGCGCGCGGAAAAACGCACGGCGACAAGCGCGCGTCGCTGAAGGAACGCGACGTGGTGCGCGAAATCGATCGCGCCATGCGCCGGCGGTAGCAGCGGACGTCGCAGAAGGAACCGCGCGCCTGCGAGCGGCAGACCCAAGCTGCGCGGCGCCGCCAGCGGCCCCCGCATCCGGACAATCGCGCGCCGTCTGTGGCGGTACTCTTCGCCCGTGATACCCCTGGCAACTGAAATCGGGGTCTGCGCGCGCTGAATTGCGCTCCGGCCTTCGGTGCACTCGGCACGCCGCGCGCGAGGCATCGCGTGAAACCTCGTCCCAGGAACCGCATCCAAGGGTCGCCACCGGAGGAGCCCCATGTCCGAATCCGACCGCTACGACGTCATCATCGTCGGCACCGGCGCCGGCGGCGGAACGCTCGCCGCAAAGCTGGCGCTATCCGGCAGGCGCATCCTCCTGCTGGAGCGCGGCGGTTTCGTGCCGCGCGAGAAGGACAACTGGAGCACCCGCGCCGTCAATCTCGAAGGAAAATACAACACTACGGAAGTCTGGCGCGACAGCGCCGGCCGCGAACTGCATCCGCACACGAATTACTATGTCGGCGGCAACACGAAATTCTACGGCGCGGCGCTCTTCCGGCTGCGCAAGCAGGATTTCGGCGAGATTCGCCATCACGGCGGCGTCTCGCCCGCGTGGCCGATCACGTACGACGAGCTGGAGCCGTACTACACCGCCGCCGAGCGGATGTACCACGTGCACGGCCGGCGCGGCGAGGATCCGACTGAGCCGCCGGCCAGCGCCGAGTATCCGCACCCGCCCGTTAGCCACGAGGCGCGAATCCAGCATCTGCATGACGATCTGGCGGCGCTGGGCCTGCGGCCGTTTCACGTGCCGCTGGGCATCATGCTGGACGAGAAGAACTCGCACGCCAGCAAGTGCATCCGTTGCGAGACCTGCGACGGCCATCCCTGCCTGGTGCAGGCGAAATCCGATGCGCAGGTCTGCGGCGTCGAGCCGGCGCTGGCGCACGCGAACGTCACGCTCGTCACCGGCGCGCTGGTGAAACGGCTCGAAACCAGCTCATCCGGCCGCGAGGTGACCGAGGTCGTCGTCGAGCGCGCCGCCGACGCCGGAATGCTCGCCGAAGAGCGTTACCGCGGCGATATCGTGGTCGTCTCGTGCGGCGCGATCAACTCGGCGGCGCTGCTGCTGCGCTCGCGAAACGACAAGCACCCGCGCGGGCTGGCCAACGGCTCGGACGTGGTAGGCCGGCATTACATGGGCCATATCAACTCGATCCAGATGGCGCTGTCGCTCTGTCCCAATCCGACGATCTTTCAGAAGACGCTCGCGATCAACGACTACTACGGCCCGTCGTCGGAATGGGAATTTCCGATGGGCCACATTTCGTTTGTCGGAAAGCTCGACGCCGACACGCTGCGGGCCGGCGCGCCGCCGCTCGTGCCCGGCTGGACGCTCGACAGGATGGCCCGGCATTCGCTGGATTTCTGGCTGACCAGCGAGGACCTGCCGGATGCCGACAACCGCGTTACGCTCAACGCCGACGGCCAGATCGTGCTCACCTACAGGCCCAACAACGAGGAAGGCCACCGGCGGCTGACCGCGAAACTGAAAGACTTGATGAAGCGGTCGACCAAATGCGGCGTGCATGGGCACGAGTGCCACCAGGGCCTGCTGGCGCGCTCGCTCTGGGTCGGGCAGAGGATTCCGCTGGCCGGCGTCGCCCATCAGTGCGGGACGATCCGCTTCGGCCGCGACCCGCGCACCTCCGCGCTCGACGACAATTGCAAAGCCCACGATGTGGACAACTTGTACGTCGTCGATGCCAGCTTCTTTCCCTCCAGCGGCGCCGTGAATCCTGCGCTGACGATCATGGCCAACGCGCTGCGCATCGGCGACCATTTGCTGAGCCGCCTGGGCTGAAGCAGACAGAAATAAGGTCGGGACCGCGGAGGTACAAATACGCCGAGAAGCGAGAAATCGCTTGGAATCTCGGTGTTTTCAAGGCCCCGTCCCTGACGGTCCCCTGACGGTCGGGGCTCGGTTGGGTGAGTTCTTCAACGGACTGCGAAGCGTGATGCAGGTCGTTCGCTATGGACACACGCGCAGCCAGTTCCCCAGAATGATCCCCAGGTCCGCTTCGTCGGTATCGCCGTCACCATCGAGATCACCTGCCGCGCTCGACATCCACGCTCCAAGCAACACGCCGAGGTCGGCCTCGTCAACGTGCTGATCGCTGGTCAGGTCGCCCAGGCATGGCATGGTTGAAATTTGCCGCAGATCCCCCATCAGCAGCGACGTGTTGGTGAAATAGTCCGCGCGCTCGCCGGCCGACGTGAACAGCCCGTCATGATCGAGGTCGGTCAGGACGATCACGCGTTTTCCGCTGTTGTCAGTCACGAGCACCTGCCCGCTCGCCATGCCCAGCACGTCCACGCTGGTGAAGCCCGACTCCGCGGTCGACCAGATCAGCGCCGCCTCGCCGGCGTCCTGTGCGTCGCCGTCGTTGTTCAAATCCTGGGCGCGGATGAGCTGGTCGATGCCGCCGGTGGCGAGTGCCAGCGCGTATATCGCGCGCGGCCGAATCGGATCGACGTCGATCGCGAAACCGGAGGAGTACGCCACGCCAGACGCGTTGGTCCCGTCGAACCAGAGCGTGAATTCACCCGGATCGTCGGCACGTCCGTTGTTATTGAGATCGACAAAGCGGTAGATGCCGAACAGGTTGGCGGACGAATTCCTCAAATACCCCACGTCGCCGACGAACAGGATTTCCTGCGGGCTGTAGGGTCCGTTGCCCGGCCCGAACGCGCCGACGCCGACGTATTCCGTGATTTCGCCGGCGTCCTGAAAGTCGCCGTCGCTGTTCAGATCGACGAGTCGGTAGATCGCGTCACTGCCCGAGGTAGTGCCCGCGTTGACAACGTAAATGTCGCCGCTGGCGTCGAACGCCACGCCGGTCGGAAACGCGAAGCTGACCAGCGAGGCATTCGTGGCGTCGGCGGCGACCAGGCTCTCGCCGGCGTCCTGCGCGTCGCCGTCATCGTTCAAGTCTTGCAGCCGGTAAACGCAACGGTTGAGCTGATCGCCCATGATGCACAGCCCGTCGCGCCGAATTCCCAGCGCCGTCGGATTCTGAGGCCCGAGCGTGCCGGCGGCGTTGGCGCCGTTGAACCAGAGCGAGATCTCGCCGGGTTCGTCGATGTGCACGTTTGAGTTCAGGTCGCGCGCGAAATACAGGCCGTCGTTGGTGCGATCGGCGACCAGGAAGCGCGTCTGCGCCAAGCTCAAGGGTGAAAGGAGCAACGCGAACGCGATGATGCGAGACGTCGGCGTGGTCATAGGGCGCTCCCGTTCCGAGATTCCAAAGAGGTGTGCAACGCGAACTTGCCTAAGCGTAACTTCCAACCGATGACGCGGTCAATGCAACGTAAGCGGCGGTGCTCGAAAAGCCGGCCGATCCACTTGACCGCAAGGGGAGCGCGTAGGCGCGGCAAGTGGAGTGTCCGGCCCTTTGATCCGCGCGGCCGGCACTGGCGGACGCGCGACACGTTTCGTGATGCGGAATATCGACGAAGCCGATTCGACTAACGCACGTGCCAGCGCGAGAGGCGGTATTGCCGATCGGCGAGCCAGATCAGGTCCCAATCGTCGGCGAGTTGCTCGAAGTCGCTTTCCATGACCTCGTTGTACGTGTTCACGCGCTCCGCGAACGTCTTGGTGGGCGTGTTGCAGCCGTTCAGCGACAAGAGTCCCAGAATCAGCCCCGTGACCCAGATCGTTCGACGCATGGGAGTCCCTTTGCCTGTTGGTTGCCGGGAGGGAGTGTGAGCGAAGCCCGGCGGGATGTCAATGCGCGGCGACGTGCACGACGTGCACGCGCCGACGGCGGGCGAAGTTTCGCCGCTGGCGCGCCGCTCGTGGTCGAATCCTCTCGCTTTCGGGCCGTTGTGTCGATATATTCGAAGCGACAACCCGATGGTGGGTTGAGTGACTGACGTACGCATAGGTTCGGCCAAGCACGCGATCCGCCCGAAAACCCCCATCTTGGGCTGGTTGCGAGTTCGGCCCGGCGATTGAGCACTTCATTTCTATGGCAGACAGCCCGGCTCACCTGGAAGCGTGTCAGGAGCACATCGGCTACCGATTTCGTGATTTGAGCCTGCTCAAGTCCGCGCTCACGCACAGTTCCTCAGCCGATCTCCGCAAGAACAGCAACGAGCGGATGGAGTTTCTGGGCGACGCCGTGCTGGGGCTGGTCGTCTGTCACTGGCTCTATGAGCAGTTTCCCGACCTGATGGAGGGAGCGCTCACGAAGATCAAGTCGGCGGTCGTTTCGCGCCGCGCCTGTGCAAACGTCGCGAGGACCCTGGCGCTCGATGAGGTGCTGGTGCTGGGGCAGGGCATGGACGGCGCGGAGCAACTCCCCGCCTCGCTATCGGCCGCGGTGCTTGAGGCCGTCATCGGCGCGATCTACCTGGACGGCGGGCTCGAACCGTCGCGCGAGTTCATCCTCACGCACTTCGACCGCGAAATTCGCGCCGCGACCGCGTCGGAGCACCAGTTTAACTACAAATCGCAGTTGCAGCAGCACGCGCAGCGCGCCCTGAACGCCACGCCGCACTACGACCTGCTGGACGAGAAGGGCCCGGATCACGCCAAGTGCTTCGAGATCGCCGTCACGATCGGCCGGCGGCAGTTCCCCAGCGCCTGGGGACCCAGCAAGAAAGAAGCCGAGCAGCGCGCCGCGCAGCTCGCGCTGGTCGAACTGGGCCAGCTCAGCGACGCGGAGCTGAACGAGACGGCGGCAGGATAGGACGTGTACGCACCGCTTGTCTGCTGCGGCACAATTCTCGCGATCGCCCTTGCGCGCGCTTCCGCGACTTCCGATCGCGAACGATGCCACAACCTGCATGCCCCGCTATACTCTCGCTCCGCATGCACGACGCAAACCAATCGGCGGGCGGGCGTTTGAGTGATCCCGCTCAGGACGAAGCGCGAAAACAGCGCGAGAAGGACATCCAGGCCTTCGCCGAGCGGCATCTGGCCGGCGAAAACCAGGATCTCTACCAGGAGCTGATGGTCACGCTCTGCCGCATGGCGCGCGACCAGGCCGACCGCGGCGATGTCAAGCTCGTCAATCGCGCCATGGCCGAGCTGCGCTACGCGCTGAAAATCTTCGCGCCCTATCAGCACACTCGGAAAATCAGCATCTTCGGCTCCAGCCGCACGCCCGAAAGCCACGCCGACTATCAGGCCGCCGTGCGCTTCGCTTCGCTGATGCGCGAGGCCGGCTGGATGGTCATCACCGGGGCCGGCGACGGAATCATGAAGGCCGGACACGGCGGCGCGGGAAGACAGGCCAGCTTCGGCGTCGCGATCCGGCTGCCGTTCGAGCAGCGCACCAACGAGATTATCGCCGACGACCCGAAGCTCGTGAATTTCCGCTACTTCTTCACGCGAAAACTCATGTTCGTGAAAGAGGCATCCGCGGTCGCGCTTTTCCCCGGCGGCTTCGGCACGCAGGACGAGGGCTTCGAGGTGCTGACGCTGGTGCAGACCGGCAAGGCGGAGCTCGTCCCGCTGGTCATGGTCGAGCGCCCCGGCGGCACATACTGGCGTCAGTGGCACGCCTATGTCGCCACCCAGCTTCTTCGCAACAACATGATCAGCGAGCAGGACCTGTCGCTCTTTCGAATCGCGGACAGCGTCGAGGCGGCGGTCGAGGACATCGTCACGTTTTACCGCGTGTATCACTCGCAGCGCTACGTCGGCGACGACCTGCTGCTGCGGCTCAACACGCCGCTTCCGCCGGCGTTCATCGATCGGCTGAACGGCGAGTACGCGCCGCGGATCACGCTCGGCGGGGCTGGGCGGATCGAGCAGGTCGCGGCGCTGCCGGAAGAAGGCGCCGAAGAGCCGGGCAAGCCGCGACTTCGCATTCCGTTCGACAAGCGCAGCTTCGGGCGGCTGCGGCGCATGATCGACGCGATCAATCGCTTCGATCAGCCCGCGGCGACCGTCCCTGTCGCGGAGTGAGCGCCTCGATTGCCGCGCGCGGCGTGTTCGACCCCGTTGAGCCGCGACCCGACAGGGCAGCGCGTGCCGACGGGAACGCGGGGTCCCGGATTCGCAAGCAGCGCACGAATCTACCACTCCAGTCGATTCACCACGCGGCTACGCGCTCCTTTGCCGGGTCGCGGCTGAACGCGATCAGGACGCGACGCGCAAGCGAGCGCGGCTGAGAATCGCGCTTGCTGCCGCTGCGCGTTCCGATTGCGGCGCGTAGACGCGCACGGTCAGCTAGCGCGGCATCGGCCGAATTCCAGGGACCTTCAGCCGTGCGCGATAGATGCTCGTCTGCGCCGCCAGAAACAGCGACTGCCCGTCGTCATCGCCCCAGGCCATGTTGTGCGGATGCTCCGGCGGCCGCAGCGTGCCGAGGTGCTTGCCTTCCGGCGACAAGATCCACAGTCCGCCGGGGCCTGACACATAGATGTTTCCGCGTTGATCCACTTTCACGCCGTCGAGCGCATCGTCGCCCTTGGCGGCGGTAATGTCGCACAGCACGCGGCCGTTCGAAAGCGCCCCGTCGGCGGCGACTTCGTAGCACATCAGCACTTTGCGCTTGTCGTCCCAATTGCCGACGTAGAGCAGCTTTTCGTCCGGCGAGAACGCCAGACCGTTCGGGCCGCTCAGGTCGTCGGCCACGAGGCGCAGCGCGCCGTCGCGCAGACAGAACACGCCTGTGACTCTCAGCTCGCGTCGCGGGTCTTCGCCGAACTTCGGCAGGCCGAAGAAGGGATCCGTAAAGTACAGCGCCCCATCCGAACGAAACACCAGGTCATTCGGGCTGTTCAGGCGCTTTCCTTCGTAGCGTTCCGCCAGCGGGACCGCGCCGCCTCCCAACTCGTAGCGCGTGACGCGCCGATTGCCATGCTCACAGATCGTCAGGCGCCCGTTGGGGTCCAGCGTCAGCCCGTTCGAGCCTGGTTGGCTGTACTCGGCGATGTCGATGCCGGAATAGCCGCTCTTGGTGCGAAAGACGGTGACGCCGTCATCCGCGGACCAGCGATAGATCGTGTTGCGGTTGGGGTCGCTGAACAGCAGCGAGCCGGCGCCAAGCGCCGATCCGCCGCCACCGGCCGGCTGCGGGATCCAGACCGGGCCTTCCGTGAAACTGAACCCCGTCGCGACGCGCTCGCACCTCAACCCGGCCGGCACGATCGCGTCCAGGGCCGCATCCTTGCGCTCGACCTCGATTGGAACCTCGGACGTCGGGCGAAATCGCCCCGGACGATAGAAATCAATGGTCGCGGAGCGGAACCAGACGAAATTCCCCGGCGCGATCGAGAGCGGCGCGTTGATGCCGAACACGGCGATCTGAATCCTCTGGCCCGGGCGCGCGTCGCGCGTCAGCACCACCTGATTGATCGCATTGAAGCCGGCGGCCACCCGCCCGCCGGTTGCGCCGATCACGAGCGGCAGCTTTCCATCGACCCAGATCTCCGCGTAGTCGTCCACGATGGCCTCGAAAACGACCGTTGCACCGGTCGGGTCGAATGAGCCGAGTTTCGCCGGGATCGTGACGTTGATGCGATACCAGCCGAAGCAGAGTTTCCCGCTTGCGCGGCGTTCTCCCAGCGTTTGCGGCTCGATGACCGTCCAGGCGCTGTCGTCGAAATCCAGCGCGCCGCCCTTCGGTTCGATGTCGTTCGAACGCGTGCCGGCTCGCGCGCCGTCGACTTCAACCACCCTGACGTCGGCATAGCGCCATTTCGCGGCGAGCAAATCCGCGCCCGCGGGCGTCATCAAGTCGGCGATCGCGTCCGGCAGCGTGCTGGTCGCGGGCAAATCGGCCTGGACCACGCCAGCGAACGCGAGGCAGCCGACCCAAACCAGGATTCGCGCGCGAAAGAATGGCGTGAACATGAGGGATTCCTCGCGGCGTCGACCGCGTCGCGGCTTCAGTACGTCCGCCGATTCGCGTCCGCCAGCCACGTATCGAAGAGCGCGGCGCACTCGGGCCGCAGTACGTCGGCGACAATTCGGGTGGGGCTGTTTCCCCGTCGATACAGCTCGTCGATCGACAGCGTCAGCTCGTTGAAGCCGCCGCGCTGCGCGTCCGCGATCGTGGCGCCGAAGATCACCGCGTCGAAGCGGGCCCAGTGGATCGCCGCGGCGCACATCGGGCAGGGCTCGCAGGTGGAGTAGAGTCGGCAGCCGGTGAAGTCGATTCGCTGCGTTCGCTGCGCCGCCCTCTGAATGGCGACAATCTCCGCGTGCGCGGTGGGGTCGCAGCGCAGCCAGACCTCGTTGTGCTCGGCCGAGATTAATTCGTCGCCCCGTACCACGACCGCGCCGAACGGTGATTGGCCGGTCGCCAGTCCGCGCCGCGCGGCGTCGATCGCGACGTGCATCCAATGTTCGTCAGTCATTCCGCGAATTGTAATGCCGCGCAACGGCTGCGCTTACGCGGCGCTCGGCACGCAACCGAAAATCATGCCCCACTTGCTCCGGGCCGATTCATCGGAACCAGTGCGGCCGGACGCCGCGGGGGCGCGCGTCCGGATTGGGTCGCCGTCGCTGGAAGTCAAGATCGGCCGTCGCCACTAGCACAGGGAACACACGATGAACACTCGAATCCGTGCTTCGCTCATCACATTGCTCGTCGCAACCGGCTGTAACACCATCCCGCCCGAGGGCGCGGGCGATGCGGTCACGTCCAGCACTACGATGACCGCCGGCAGCGACAACAGCGGCGGCCAAGCATTGGTTTCCGGCTTCAACGGCCGAATCGTCCCCTCGGCGGCGAAGCGGCTCGCCCGTTCTGCCGGCGATGACAGCGGCTTCATCGTGGTCGCCGCCAGCAATACGACGCAAACGATGTACACCGCGACCACCGACGCCGACGGTGCGTTTGAGCTTCCGATTCCGGACAGCGAAAAGTCCGGATCGTTCAGTGTGACGGTGCTCGACCCCGACGGTCACGCCGAAGGGCCCATGCTTTTTGGCGGCGACGCGGATCACGGCGTCACCGGCATCGTATTTGATGGTCCGGTGACGTTCGGCGATGTGAGCCTGCCCGACCACATTGGCGACCAGCCGCTGGCTCCAGGCGTAGGCAACACCGTGACGGCGGTCGACGACGCGCTATTGGCGCGGCTCGGCGACAAGGGCGTTCCGGTCGGCCTGGCGTCGCTCGGAAAAGGCGACGACGCGCGGTCGACGGTGACCGATCCGAACAATCGGATGGACCGCGACGGCGACGGCCTGATTGACTTGTTCGATGCCGACAATGACGGCAACGGCGTGATCGACGACTTCGACGGGTTGATGGACGTCGGCGCGCTGCCCGACAAGAGCGGCCTGCGCGTCAACTTCTTCATGAATCTGAAAGTCTCCGACCCGGATTCGCAGATTTTCTACGCCGGCAGCCGCGCCACCATCGACGCGGCGCTCGAAGAACTGACGGTGATCACGTTCGAGGTCTTCAGCGATAACCCGGCGACCAAGATCACCGACGTGCGCCTGGCCAAGTCGCCCGCGCCGACGTACCTCGAGAAAATGACCGTTTCGCACGCGGTCGACGGCCGCGTCGAGTCGGTGCTCTGGTCGGATTTGAATTACAGCTTCGAGAACGCCGGCGATCGCTGGCAGGCCTTCGCGGTTGCGCACGCGTTGATCGAGGCCGGCGATGTGTTCGCGGTCGAAATCGCGCTCGACGACGGCAGCGTGGTGGAACACCGCCGCATGATCAACTACGTCTTCACGAACATTCCGCGTTTGATTCGCTTCGGCACGCCCACGGCGCTCAGCGATTACACGAGCGGTTCGGTGCATTTTGACGGTACGCAGAACCTGGTGCTGGAATTCAAGCCTCCGGTCGACGAGACCGGCGCCTACCTGACCGGGATGGACTATTTCTTCGAAGTCTTCTTCCACGCCGCCGATGGCGCGCAGATTCAGGACATCGACTTCGCCGCGACCTGGCCGACGCCTCCGGCGGGTTTCCAGCAGAATCGCGCTTACGCGAGGAGCGCGGCGGAGCTGGGCGCGCTTTCGGGCGACAGCACCTTCACGGCCACGCTGCCCAGGGAGATTTTCGTGAACAGCGTCGTTCGCAACGACGGAACGACGACCGCAGTCACGAGCTACCAGGTCGACATCGCCGCGCAGAAGAGCGGCAACGCGGCGCTGAAGCTGCAGTACACCAAGTAACCGCCGCCGGTCGACAGCCGCGGTTGTTTTTGGCTCTCAGGGGACACTGGCCGGTGGCTGGCGCGCGGTTTGGATCACCGCGATCCGAACCGCGAGCGCCAGCGACCGGCCAGGCTCGCGCATGGACGCATTTAGACCTCGACCAGCGACGCTCATTTCTCGCCGGCGATGATGGCGTGCAGGTCATCCGGAAGCTGGGTTGGCCGGCCGTCGCGCCCGACCAGCACGAGCGTCGTCGTCGCCTCGGCCAGCAGCGTTTCGCCGCATCGCAGCCGGTAGGAATGGTCGACGCGCACGCGCGTGAACTTCTCGGTCGTGGTGGTGAGCGTCAGCAGATCGTCATAGCGGGCCGGCGCGCGATAGCGGCAAGCGAGTTGGGCTACGACGTAAAACAGTCCGCGCGCCTCCATGTCGCGGTAGCGCAGACCGCATTGGCGCAGCAGCTCGGTCCGCCCCATCTCAAACAGCACGAAATATCGAGAATGATGCAGGTAGCCGAATGCGTCCACCTCGGCGTAGCGCACGCGCACCTCGATGTCGCAGGTCGTCGCGGACATACGGCGAATGGTATTCGAGCCAGCCGTGGTTCGCGCCCGGATTCAGAACGCGACGCGCAAGCGAGCGCGGCGGCGGGAACGCTGCGATCACGGGCGACCCGCAGAGGCGCTTCCGTCAAAGCCGCGACCGCGAGGGAGCGGTCGGCACGGGGGCCGAAGATGCTCGGTCGCACGGATGTGCCGTTCCCCGATAGTCGCGGCTCTGACAGTCGATTGCAGCAGCTGCTTGCAACGACGCGGGCGATCTTCGGAGCATATTTGACGGGCGGTGGTGCTACATGACGCGCCGCCGCGCCGCGAGCAACCCGGCCGCCAGCGCCAAGCCCGTCAGCGCCGAGGGTTCGGGAACGGTCACCCAGCCGCTCTGGTCGCACGGGCCGATTCCCTGCACGTGCGCCGCCGTCTTGAAGGGGCCATGCCCTCCATGAGGCAGGCTCAGGAAGTCGAACGCGGCCGCGCTGATCGGCTTGGTCGACGTGATCAAGTACGTCGATACGTCCGCGCCGTTGAAGCGTTGCGCCGGCGGTCCGCTGGGAAAGCGGAAGTTGACATCGTAGAGCCCGGAACCGCCGGCGGTGAACGCATTAACACCGGTCAAAACCGTTGCCGACGGCCCGGAAAGGCGCGCGAACTTCAGCGAATTCGGCGCGAAAGACGGATCGAGATTGAAAGTCCACGTCGTGACAAATTCATTCGGCCGCAAGAAACCGGTCAACGTGAGCCGAACCCCGCCCGATACATCATTGAATTCGGCACGAAGCCACGGACCCGGACCCGCGGGCGGCGTACCGCCGCTGAACTCCTGCGATAGATTGAACGTCAGAGTAGCCGCCGCGGACGGCGTTAAGGCCACGATCAAAGCGAGCGCGCAACCGCCGAAAATACCCCGTTTCATCACTCTCCCCCCGTAGACCCAACTCAAAACCGAATGCGGATTCTAGGCAGGCGGCATGCTCGCGGACCACCGCGCTCGTGCGAAAACGCCTCGGCGATTGGTCAGAAATCCAGTTGCGATAAGAATCGTCACGGGTTGTTGGCGCAGCCGGTTCGGTTTCACCGCCGGCGCTTCGCGTATCTAACCACGTTCAAGGATGGCGGCCCCCCGACGACACTAACGGGTAATCCGCATCGACTAGAGCATGCGCGGCGCGTGCCGCTCTACGAGGCGTGTTTGCGCGGAAGGGGTCACGGAACACGAAACGCGTGGCCGGCCGTCGCCTTCCGCGTTTCGCGTCCCGTTTGGCCTACGCGCTGGTAGCTAACGCCGCCGGTAAGGCGCGATGCCGATTAATGTCGCGAACCCGAGAAGCGAAGTTGGCTCGGGAGTCGTCACCCAGCCGCTCAGATTGGCGCCGGGGCCGATTCCTTGTACGTGCGCCGCGGTCACGAATGGTCCGGACCCGCCCGCAGGCGCGCTGAGGAAGTTGAACGAGCTTGCCGATATCGCCTGGCTCGACGTAATGAGGTAGACCGATTGATCGGTCCCGTTGAATCGCGTCGAAGGCGGCGCGGTGGGAAACAGGAACTCGATGTCGTAGCGCCCGTCGCCATCCGCCTTGAACAGGTCGACACCGGTCGAGATCGTCGCGATTGGTCCGCTGACGCTCGAGAAGCCGAGCCACATGGGCGTCAACCCGGGATCGAGATTGAAATCCCACTCGGTGACGAACTCGTTGGTCGTTAGGAGACCGGTCAGCGTGAGTTGCACGCCGCCGGTAACGTCAGCGAACTCGGCACGCAACCACGGTGCCGCGCCGCTGGGCGGCGTTCCGCCGCTGTATTCCACGGACAAGTCGAAGGTGAGTGTGGCGAATGCCTGCGGCGCGAGGCCGAACGTCACAGCCAGCGCGCAGCCCCAGATTGCGAGCGATCTCATCAAGATTCCTCCTCCAGTAGTCCCCCGGTCCCCGTTGTAGCACAGCGGCGAACCGATGATCCGATCCTACTGTGAGCGATCCCGGATGAGCGCGCGATTAATCGCCACTGCCCCTCTTATCTTCTATTTTGCAATTTCCATTCTGCCTGAAACGTGTGCAACGGCATGCGGATTGCGAGACGGCGGTGGCTGGCGAGAGGGTGCATGAGCCCAGTGCGGATTCTCTCGTGTCGCAAGCGACGTGCCACAACTTGCCGCTTGTTCCTCGGCTTTCTCAGCCGATCTGCACGTGCACGACGCGCGTCCAGAAGAACCACGCCGCCGGCGCTGAAAGCAGTGGCGAGTCCAGCACGTCCAGCACGCCGCCCAATCCCGGGAAAGCTTGTCCGGAGTCCTTCACCGCCACGTCGCGTTTCAACAACGAAGCGCAGAGATCGCCGCAGACCGAGCAGGTCGCCATAAACAGGCCGAAGACGACCAGCCCCAGGGGAAAGCCGAGCACGCCGTGCGGCAGGCGCGCCGCGCCGGACAGATGAATCCACGCTCCCAGCGCCAGTGCGGTCAGCACCGCGACAACCACGCCGCCGATCAGCCCCTCCCAGGTCTTCTTGGGGCTGAGCCACGGGATCATCTTGTTGCGGCCGAGCGCGCCGCCGACAAAGAACGCGCCGACGTCGGTCATCTTGACCACGAACATCGATGCAAGCAGCAGGTAGACACCCGCCGGTCCACCGATCTCCATGCGCAGCTTGGTCATGAAGCCGGCCAATCCGCCGGCGTAGAAGACAATGAAGACCGTGGACGAGAGATTGAGCAGCGCGTTCTGCGTGCCGCGGCGGATGGCCTGCGCCAGAAACATTGTGGCGAGCGCCACCGACATTCCCATCATGCCCCAGGCCTCGTCGTGGATCGCCGGGAGGTTGAACGCGACGTAGGGCCCGAGCACGAGGCTCGCGGAGAAGAACTGCGCCAGCGCGCCAAACGGCTGGCAGCCGCACAGCCGCGCGAACCGCACCAGCTCGCGGACGGTCAGCGCGGTGAACGTGAGCACAATTAGCGTGGTCGGCGCGCCGCGATACGCGAACGGACCAAGGTTGATGCCGATCAGCGGAAGCGGCCACCGCGGCGGCGCAAGGCGCGCCAAGAACGCGTCAAACATCAGCAATACGATGATCGTCAGGGCCAGCAGGCCGCCGTAGAAGAGCCGATTGCGCAGCGGGCTGACCGGGGCCGCGGGGTTCACGGATGCGCTCACCCGGCCGGGTCTGGCCGAGGCGCCACGTCACCAAAGCGCCGCTCGCGCTGAGCGAAATTGCGGATCGCCGCGTGCAGATCGGAGGCGTGAAAATCCGGCCAGAGCACGGGCGTGACGTAGAGTTCGGCGTAGCTAATCTGCCAGAGCAGGAAATTGCTGATTCGCATCTCGCCGGCGGTGCGGATGAGCAGGTCCGGGTCGGGCATGCCGGCGGTGCCGAGCGAGCGGTCAATCAGCGGCTCGTCGATGTCCTCGGGACGCAGTTCGCCGCGCTGCACGCGCCGCGCGATGAGCTGGATCGCGGCGACGATCTCGGCCCGCGAGCCGTAGTTCAGCGCCAGGCAGAGCTGCAAACCGGTGTTTTTCTCGCTGAGCCGCTCGGAGAGCTCCATCTCGCGGCGAACGAACTCGGGCAGGCCCTCGCGCTTGCCGAGCTGGCGAATGCGGATGTTGTTGCCCATGATTTCATCGCGCTCGCGCACCAGATAGTCGGCGCAAAGCGTCATCAGTGCGTCGACTTCGTCCTTCGGGCGTTTCCAATTCTCAAGACTGAAGCTGTAGAGCGTCAGACACTCCACGCCCAATCGGGCGCACTCCGTGACGACCTCGCGAACCGTCACCGCCCCGCGCCGATGGCCCTCGATGCGAGCCATACTCCGCTGCCGCGCCCAACGCCCGTTGCCGTCCATGATGATCGCAATATGGCGCGGCTGGCGCGCGGCGGGCGACGCGCTGGCGTGGTCCGAATTGACGGCGGCACTGGCGCTCACTTCCAGCCCTTCAAGATCGCGCGGTTCGGGCGTCTGGCCCCGATCGTGGGGTGGGGCGGGCATCCTGCCCGCCCGTGTTCCGCCACAGGGCGGGCAGGATGCCCGCCCCACCCTTTCCTGGCACGGGCCAGACGCCCGTAGCACCCAACACTCACTTCAGGTCCTCGTCCTCGACGAAGATGATCTGCTCGCGACTCGGACCGACGCCAATCAGGCGCAGCGGGGCGCCGACGTGTTCCGCGACAAAACGCAGGTAATCGCGCGCCGCTGCCGGCAAATCGCCGAATCGCCGACATTGACCCAAGTCTTCACTCCAACTCGGCAACGTCTCGTACACCGCCTGGACTTCCTCAAATTTGTACGTGTCGGCCGGCAGCGTGTTCATCGCGCGGCCGTGGTGCTTGTACGCCACGCAGACGTTCAGTTCGTCAAAGCCCGACAGC
Organism: Phycisphaerae bacterium; assembly: GCA_046350315.1. GTDB lineage: Bacteria > Planctomycetota > Phycisphaerae > UBA1845 > Fen-1342 > CAZHTF01. Next base: position 4,396,641 of record JAXMAP010000002.1, on the reverse strand, counting down.
GTGTCGAGATGCATCACGGCCAGGTGCGTTGGGCCGCTGAGCAACGCGGCGTAGTGCGCGGCGACCGAGTCAAACCAGCCGCAGCGCCGCGGCCTGCCGGTGGTCGTGCCGTACTCGTGTCCGCGCTCGCGGATGCGGTTGCCGATCAGGTCGTGCAGCTCGGTCGGCATCGGCCCGGCGCCGACGCGCGTCGTGTACGCCTTCACCACGCCGACGATCGAGCGGATCGCGTGCGGCGGCACGCCCGCGCCGCTGGCCACGCCGCCGACGCCGGCGTTCGAGCTGGTGACGTATGGATACGTGCCGTGATCGATGTCCAGCAAGCTGCCCTGCGCGCCTTCGAACAACACGCGTTTTCCGGCCCGCAGATGGGCGGCCAGCTCGACGGTCGTATCGCAGACGTAGGGTTGGAGTTGCGACGCGAACGCGAGGTACTCGTCGGCGATGGCGGCGGCGTCAAAGGACTCGCGAAAGTCGTAGAGCGCGCGAAGGTACGCGTTCTTGTGCGCGACAATCTCACCCAGGCGCTGCCGGAATCGCGGCGGATCGTAGAGCTCGCACATGCGCACGCCCCAGCGGCGCGAAACTTTGTCCGCGTAGCAGGGTCCGATGCCGCGCGCGGTCGTGCCGAGTTTGCCGCCCGGCAAGGCTGCCTGCTCCGCGAGCACGTCCTGGCGGCGGTGGTACGGAAATACGAGCTGAGCGCGGTCGCTGATGCGCAGGTTGCTTTCGATCTTGACGCCGCGATTCCGGAGCGATTCGATTTCACCGAGAACGACAGCCGGATCGATGACCGATCCGTTCGTGATCATGCTGATGACGCCGGGGCGCAGGATCCCGCTGGGGAGCTGGTGCAGGGCAAACTTCTCGCCGCCGGCGACGACGGTGTGGCCGGCGTTCGCGCCGCCGCTGTAGCGCACGACAACGTCGAAGTGCTCGACCAGCACGTCGACAAGTTTTCCCTTTCCTTCGTCGCCCCATTGCAGGCCGACGACACAGGTGTGACCCAGACTGTCCCAACGCATGCGAGGCTCGCGCTTCCGCTCCCGTCGACACCGAGCGCAGGGGCGCCGTCGGCTGCGCGCCGACCGGGCTGAGGACAGCCCGGCTCGGACGCCGGATTGTCCGAGCCGGCGTGTCCTCACGCCGATCCGCGGGAGACTCCGGTTTTTATCGCACGCGGCGCGGCAACGCAAACCTCGAAAGGACGGAAGAGCGCACGCGGGCGCTCCGAGGCGCAGAGAAAAACATCAGCGTGTCGGTGATTGGCGGAGCAACGGCGGACCGTGTAGCGGCCGACCTGCGAGGCGGCTGTCGCCGGGCGCGGCACGCGGATTCGCCCGTCGGCTGCCGTCTCTGCGCCCCTGCGCTCCTGCGTGAGCCTTGACCGCACGCGTTCAAAACAGGCGGCGGATTCGATCGAGTCGCAGCTCGAAGCCCGGCAGAACGGTCGACGCGAGCCGGTCGCCGGATGGCTCAAGGAGTCGGTACTTACCGCCGTCCAGCACGAAGAAGCGCATCTCCGCGCGAAGCGAAGCTCAGTTTCGCATGCGACGTCGGGAAAATGCCCGACACCGAGGCCCGACCGTAAGGGAGCGGCCTTCTGCTCGACGCAAGCGACCCCTCCCTTACGGTCGGGGCTCGGCTGGGGAGTTCCTTCGCGAAACTGAGCCACTACCGAAGATTCGCAGGCGGCGCCAATCCGCGCACCGCCGCTTCCAGCGCCGCGGTGATTTTCTCCCAACCCGCCCGATCGCTGCACGTCTCGGCGAAACGCAGCGCCGGACCGCAGCCGTGGCGTTTCCTGTATCCCGCTTGGGCTGGACAGGTTCGCGGCTCGTTCGGACAATCCCGCACGTCCGTAGGAGCGCCCCAACGCTTGGGTTGTCGAGCAGCAATCATGCTGATTCGTCGCCGGTCCCGGCGCGGAGCGAACTGAAACTCACCGGTCTCGGCTTGATCGTGGGTCAACAGAATTGGGGTTCGTGGATGCCGACAATCGCGAGAATCGGCCCGTATCGGATATACTTCTACAGTCAGGATCGCCGCGAGCCGCCGCACGTTCACATGGACCGCGACGCGCGTATGGCGAAGTCTTGGCTGACGCCGGTCGCGTTGGCCTACAACATCGGCTATCGGCCCAAGGAGTTGTGACATCCGACGGCTCGTGCTGGAGCACGCGACCGAGTTTCTGGAGGCGTGGCGTGCGAACTTCCCAACCTAAGCCCGGCGAGCGGGTCAGCGACGTGCGCTTCGACGATGACACGCTGAACGTTGACTTGGCTGACGGCCGCACGGTCACGGTTCCGCTGGCGTGGTATCCTCGTCTGCTCGACGCGACACCGGCGCAGCGGGCGAAATGGGAGGTCTGCGGCGGCGGCTTTGGCATCCACTGGCCGGAGATCGACGAGGACTTGAGCACGCAGGGGTTGCTGGAAGGCGCGCCCGCGCCGCGGCGTGCGGAGCCCGCCAAGCCATGAATCTGCCCTTGCAACACACGACCGCCTTCGCCGACTCGGCCACGCCGACGCAAGGCCAGCCGGCGGGCGTGCTGGGCGCGGAAATCTGGGTCAAGGTGCTGCCGATGGGCCAGCCGCCGCCGACCGACCTGACGTTCGTGGCCCTCGACACCAAGACGCCCTACACGCTCGACTTCGACGGGGCCGATGGCGGCAAAAACGCCCATTACATGCTGCGCTGCCCGACGGGGCAGAAGGGGCCGTGGAGCGAGACGGCCACGGCGACGATTGGGGCGTGAGCGAGGAACATTCGGCGTGCCGCTGACCAAGGCCCAGATTGTCGAGGAGATTAAACGGATCGCCGCCACAAACGGGGGAGTGCCGCCTGGTTGGCGCAAGTTTCGCACAGAGACTGGGATTGGCGAGAAGGACTGGCTTGGCAAGCACTGGGCCAGGTGGAGCGAGGCGCTGCAGGATGCGGGATTCGAGAACAACGAGTGGACTCAGCCCTACACAGAGGACGAGCTACTCGCCGAGTACGCGAAGATGACTGTAGGATTGAGCCGCCTCCCCACAGACCGAGACATTCGGCTCGCTGCGTCAAAGGGCGCCCGCGTACCAAACGGGAAAACACTCACCGGGAAGTTTGGCGGCAAAGCGCGGCTGATTGAGAAGCTCCGAGCCTTTTGCGAGTCCCGCGCCGAGTACGCACAGGTTGTGCCGCTTTGCGAGGCGTACGTTCCGCGGGACCGCGACGAGACGGATGCGTCGGCTCGCAACGGCGAGCAGATTGGCTTCGTCTACCTGATGAGGTCTGCGAAGTACTACAAGATCGGCAAAGCGACGCTCACAGCCAGAAGGCACCGGGAACTCGCAATTCAGTTGCCGGAGCGGCTGATCCTCGTCCATGAGATCAGGACTGACGATCCGTTCGGGATCGAGGCGTACTGGCACAATCGGTTCGCGGACAAGCGCCGGAATGGCGAGTGGTTCGAACTAAGCGCCGCCGATGTGGCGGCGTTCAAGCGACGGAAGTTCATGTAGCGAATCAAACCACCGCCGGCCGCCCTATCCCAATCTCGGCGCGCCGGGATCAATACTCCCACGGCCCCGGCACCCAGCGCAATGCGTCGCCGTCGACCGCGACGTGGCAGACGGACGGCAGCGACAGGTGCGTGGCCACCAGCGACTCGCGGTTGGACGCCAGCTCCCGCAGGAGCGCGACGCGCACGCGGGCCGCCTCCTCGGGGCCGTGTTCGAAGCCGTTGTACCAGTCGGGGTGCTCGAACCCGATTTGGAGAAGCCCTCCGTGCACGGGGTGCGTGACACATTGGGCGGCCCCGCAAGGGGCCGACGACTGTAGCCACGGGTGCAGCGAGGGCCAGCGGCCCGAGCGGAACCCGTGGATACCACGCACGCGCGCCGGCCGGCCCCGGCAGGGGCCGAGGAACCCCGCGCGGGCGGCCCTTCACGCACACGGCGTCGCCTTCGCCCCGGCGGGGCGAGAATCCGCGCACGCTCGTTGTCCACGGGTTCGCCACCTGCGGCGCTTCACCCGTGGCTACACTCCGATGCCCTTACCGGGGCGAGAAATCATCCATGCCCTGCGCGAACGCCGCCCCGGCGTCCGCCCCTTCATCATCCGCATCGGCGCCCGCGTTACATAGCGGATCGGGGCGCGGGCGATTTCGGGCCGATCGTGATGAACGGCTCGGTGCCGGACGAGCTGGAAGCCATCGTCGCGGTCCGTATCGGCACGCCAACCGGTCTGAAGGAGTTTGCGGCCGTCTCGACACGGGATTCAACGGATATCTGAGCGCCGGCGGGTCGGTTACGAAACCGCGGATCGCGACTAACGCCGCTCGTCACCCCCAGCGCGACCGGGTATCATGCCTCGCGTCCGAGGCATCGGGTTGGGCCGATGCAGTGCGCCAGTTGGGCAACGGGTCAGGACCGGAAGGTAGCAGCTCACTCGGCTCGGCCCACGTGCGTCGCAAACCTGGCTCGTGCCTCGGGCGTTTTTTCTTAATTGCGAAGAGCGAAGAGCGAATTTCGAATTCGGACCGGCCGCGGCGGGACGGAACGCCTGCAGCCGGCCCAGCACCCGACTCGCTCCTCGGCACTCGCAAACGTGGCGGCGAACTCCGAACTCGTTTTTCGTCATTCGTTATTCGTTATTGCTTTCGCATGGCCTACACCGTTCTAGCTCGAAAATATCGCAGCGCCACGTTTGACGACGTGGTCGGGCAAACTCCGATCGCCACCACGCTGGCCAATGCCATCCGCATCGGCCGCATTCACCACGGCTACCTGTTCACCGGCACGCGCGGCACCGGCAAGACCAGCATGGCCCGCATCCTGGCCAAATCGCTGAACTGCCTGAAAGCCGACGCCCCGACCGTCAAGCCCTGCTGCGCCTGCGACGCCTGCCGCGCCATCGCCGAGGGCCAGGACATCGACGTGCTCGAAATCGACGCCGCCAGCAACACCGGCGTCGACAACATCCGCGAGCTGCGCGGCAACACGGCCTATCGCCCGGCCCGCTCGCGCTTCCGCATTTACATCATCGACGAAGTGCACATGCTCTCGACCGGCGCGTTCAACGCGCTGCTCAAGACGCTCGAGGAGCCGCCCGAGCATGTGAAGTTCATTCTGGCCACGACCGAGATTCAGAAAGTCCCGGCGACGATCCAGAGCCGTTGCCAGCGCTTCAACTTCCGCAACATCGCGCCGGAGCAGATCGCCGAGCGACTGACAAGCATCTGCAAAGATGAGGGCGCCAAGGCCGACGAGGCCGTGTTGAGGCGCATATCGCGCCTGGCGGCCGGCTCGATGCGCGACGCGCTCAGCATCCTGGACCAGATCCTCTCCGTCTCGCCCAAGTCGCTGACCGCCGCCGTGCTCGACGAAATGCTGCCGCCCACGCAGGACGAGCAGCTTCTGGCGCTGCTTACGCGGGCCGCGGAAGGCGACGCCGGCGAAGCACTGGCGCTGGCGGACGCGGTGTTGTCCGGCGGTCGCGGCTTGGAGGTGTTCTGCAACGACCTGATCGACGTGGTTCGCTCGCTGATGCTGATGCGCGCCTGCGGTGCGGAGACGCCGCTTGTGGACGTCGGCACGGTCGCGCGCGACGAATACCGCAAGTTGTGCGAGCGATTCGCGCTGTCGCACTACGTACAGATGATCGCCATGGTCGAAGAGTTGAAACGCAACGTGCGTTTCAGCGCTGCCGGGCGAGCGTTGGCCGATGCGGTCATCGTGCGCATGGCGCGAATGACTCAGTGGACATCGATCGAGCAACTCCTGTCGGGCGGCGGTTCGGGTGTGGCCGCACCCATCACGGACGAAAAAAAAAAGAACGCGCCCGGCCTAGATCGACTGCCGGCGACGACCCGCCCCGCTGAAGTCGGCGCTCAGCCGGCGATCTCATCGATTTCGCAGCCGCGCCGCCCATCGCCGGCGGTGTTGGATTCGGCGCCGCCGTCCACGCCGGTTGCGCCGGTCGCGCCAGCGCCGGCGTCGCAAAGTCGCCGCGCCGAGATCGCCGCGCCGACAGCGCTGCGCGGCCAATCACCGGCTTCGCTTCCGGATGCGAGCGCCCCGGCACGGCCGCCGGTTTCAGCCGATCGCACGGCAGTGCTGAAGGACCCGGTCGTGCGCCAGGTGGTGGACTTGTTCGAAGGCGTGCTCGTGAACGTCGAGCGCAGCGCTGCGCCCGTTGAGTCTGGCGCGGAGCAAACTGAGTAGAAGCGATCCCAAAAGCCTGTCCGAGCCGCGACCGCGAGGGAGCGGGGACTGAAACGCACGATAGGTCACGCGAACCTCACGCCCGTCTGAATCCCTGAGACGCTTCGCAAGCCGTGATCGAATTCCGCTCTGCGCCGGCGCAAGCGACGGGCCGGACGCGTGTCCGGCCCGTGCCCTTTCGTGCCGCCGTCGCTCAACCCGGCTGCCGCTCGCTGGCGTCGCGGTTCCTTGGGGTGTGGGCGGACTACGGCCGGACGCGAACCACGATCGATCGCGCGTCGCTGTGTCCGCCACGCGCGGCGCGGCTTTCGGCGTAGACGCGGGCCGGGGCGTGTTGGCCGCGGCCGGTGACGCTCACACCGACGCCGTTGGACTCGGCACGCGCGTGGAAACGCGAGTCGCTGATTACGTGCACATTGCTGTCGGCGACGCCGCGGTGCGTGTTGGCCAGCGAATCGCTGACGCTGATCGCTTCGCCGCCGAAGACGCCGCGGCTTTCGGCGCGGCTGTCGCTGCTCGCGACGCCGAACTCGCTTAGCGCGGTGGAGTACGAGCGGCTGGTGGCCGTCCCGAAGATGACGCCATCGGCCAAAGCTTCGCTGTTGCTCGTGGCGATGCCGCCGATCGTGGCAGCGATGCTCTCGCTGTCGGCCAGCGCGTCGCCGCCGAGGTAGCCGTCGGCCAGCGCGGCGGAATTGCTGACCGCCAGGCCGTGGTCGGCGGTGGCGACGGCGCGGCTGTCGGCGAGACCGCGACCTCGGCCCGCCGCGTCGCTGTTTGCAACCGCGCGGCCGCCGCGCGTGGCGCCGGCGATGGCGGTGGAGCGGGCGTTTCCGGTGGCGGTCGCGGTGGCGCTGCTGCTGCCGCCGTTGGTGGCGATTGAGATTGCGGTGGCTTCGCCGGCCAGGGCGGTACCGCCGATCAGCAGGCTGGTCACGATAGCGAGCATGCGTTTCATTTGGTATCTCCTTCTTCTGGGCCCGGCGTCGCCGGGGTCGCACGTTCGCGAGGAATGACGTGGCGAGGGCCGGAGATATTCAAAAGCAGGGGCCAAGTGGTCAACGGGGCAGAGGGGTGAGGGGGCTGAATTGCGGGGGTAGAATGCAAACGAATCACGCAAGTAGGTAATGGCTTAATTTCGCATGCGACGCCGGGAATACGCTCGACACCGAGGCCCGACCGTAAGGGAGCGGCTTTCTGCTCGTCGCAAGAGACCCCTCCCTTACGGTCGGGGCTCGGCTGGGGAGTACTTTCGCGAAACTGAGCCACTACCCGCAAGTACTGTCCCATGGACCCCTCTGCCGCGTAACCCCGCGGCGTCCTCGGTCGCCTTACAATCCGACGGCGCGGAGAATTTTTCGTTGAATACTCCCCCGGCCCCAAACGTCGAACCGTCTGAGCGAGTGCTCGTGCGGCAGGCTGCCGCCGGCGGGCGCGAGGCTCGCCTGGCGCTCTATGAGCGTTATCGCGAGGCGGCGTATGCGGTTGCGTTTCGCGTTACCGGGCGTAGCGAGGACGCCCTCGACGTGGTGCAAGATGCCTTCGTCAAGGCGTTCGAAAGCCTGGCCGGGTTTCAGCAGGAGGCGAGCTTCAAGACCTGGCTGCTCCGCATCGTCAGCAACCGTTCGCTCGATTTGCTCCGCGCGCGGCGCGTTCGCGTGGCGGCGTCGATCGATGCCGAAGGCGACGATGAATCGCCCGGCGGAATCGAGCCGGCGGACCGCGACGCCGCGCCGCCGGACGACGGATTGCAGCGCGCGGAGCTCTCACAGCGCGTGCGGGCGGCGCTGGACTCATTGCCGCCCGAGCAACGGGCGGTGATGGCGATGTTCGCGCTCGAGGAGATGACGTACGGGCAGATTTCCGAGGCGCTGGGCATCCCAATCGGAACGGTGATGTCGCGACTGTTCCATGCACGGCGAAAATTGCAGGAGGCGCTGGGCGAAGACCGCCACTCGGGATAAATGGGGCGATGGACGTGAGTCTTACGTGCAGAGATTTTGATTCGTCGCTTACGGCGTTGGTCGCCGGGCGGCTTGACGCGCTGAGCGCCGACCAGATCGACGCCCTTCAGGCGCATCTGGACGATTGCGAATCGTGTGCGTTGCGGCTTTCGCAGGCGCCAGTCGCGGCGAAGGGCGACTCCGTCGCCGCGGCGCTTGCCGCGGAAGTCGTTCCGCCGACGGCCGCGCAATGGGAGCAGACCTGGTCGCAAATCGAGTCTCGCACCGCCGGCGCGCGGGGTGCCGAGGCGCGGTCGGTCCCGACCGGCCGGCGGGAGCCTGCTGGCGCGCCCATGCTGCGCCGCGTGCTGCGCTGGACGCCAATCGCGGCGGCCGCGGCGTTTGTTCTCGTGTATATCGGCGTTTCGCGCCTGTCCCATCCCGACCCGGGCTGGACGCCGACGCCGGGCGGGATCGCGGATGTGCAGGACCTTGAGGTGTTCGACGACTCAACGCCGATGGTGCTTTCCGCCGGCGGCGACAACGGAGTCCCGGTGATCTGGGTCATTCAGGATGGAGGCTCCTCATGACGAACGAGTTGGTGTTCATTCGGATTGCTCCGCGGCGCGTTTCGCGACCGCTGTTTGCCGCGCTGGCGATATCGTGCGCATGGTTCGGCGGCGTCGGCGCGGCGCTGGCCGACGATAGCGTCGACGTGCAGGTGTGGGCGATCCGCGCCACGACCAAGAACAGCGAAATCTCGCCCGAGCTGAAGCCGCTGGTCGAAGAACTGAAGAAGTCGTTCAAGTACACGGGCTACAAACTCGAGCGCCGCGCGACAGGCAGCGCCGGCGCGGGTAAGAGCTACGACGGCGACCTGATCGGCGGCTACCGCATCTCCGTCGAGCCCGACGGCAAAGACGGGAAGCGCATCAAGCTGCGCCTGGGCGTAACGAAGACCGAAAACGGCAAAGCCAAACCGGTGCTCAAAACCAGCGCCACAATCGACCCCGGGAAATTCCAGGTGCTGGGCGGCTGGAAGCTGGACGGGGATGACGTCCTGCTGGCGGCCGTGTCGGCGAAATGACAAGGCTGAAGGCCGAAGGTCAAATGCCGGCGCAGGTCACGCCCGGCATTCAGCCTTTCACCTTCGGCCTTCTCAGAACCCACACCGCTTGCGCGAGCACGCGCTAGGCGCGCGATTTCGTCGCTGACGCCACGATCCTACGGTCGCTGCGCGGTCAGCACGGTCCACCACGAATACAGAACACCATTGCGAATGCGCAGGCCTTCGACCAACACGCGGTCGCCGGGCGATGCGCTTTCGAGCGCCAGTCCCACGTCGGCGATGTTCGTCACCTGCGAGCGATTGATGCGCAGCAGAAGATCGCCGCGCTGAATGCCCTCTTGCCCGGCCGCACCGCCGCGCTCCAAACCGTCCACGGTCAACGCCACGTCGTCCGGCAGCTCCCAACGCCGCCGATTTGCGTCGCTGAGTTTGCCGATGTCGAGCCCCAGCAGCTCATAGGCCAGCTTCTTGCCGTCGGGCAGCGGCACGGGCTCCAGCGAGAGCGTCGCCGAGGTTGTCCTTCCGCCGCGATCGAGCGCCAGCTTGACCGCGTCTCCCGGCTGTCGCGCGAGCAACTTGACGTAGTAGTCGATCGCGTCTCGCACCGGCTGGCCGTCGAGTTGGACGACGCGGTCCTTGGGTTGCAATTTGGCCCGTTCCGCCGGGCTGCCGGCGACGACTTGCTGCACGATCGCCTCCGGCCCGCCGACGCGCACGCCGAAGCGTACGCGCTGCCGTTTTTCGACGTCGAGCAGGCTCGGCAGCAACGACCAGATGCGATCAACCGGAATCGCGAAGCCGACGTTTTGGGCGTCGCCGCGGATGGCGGTGTTGATTCCGATCAGCTCGCTGTTGACGTTGATCAGCGGCCCGCCGGAGTTGCCGGGGTTGATCGGCGTGTCGGTCTGGATCAGGCCGCGATATGTCACGCGTTCGTTGAGCCGCAAGTCGCGGTCGATGGCGCTGACGATGCCGCTGGTGACCGAGTGCTGCAAACCGAGCGGGTTGCCGATGGCGACCACCGTTTCGCCGACCATGATGTCGTCGCTGCGCCCCAGTTTCAGCGCCTTCAACGGACGGTCGGCGTTCACTTTCAGCACTGCCAGATCGTGCTCGGCGTCGACGCTGAAGATCTCCGCCGGCTCGGCCTGCTTGTCGGCAAACGTGACGCGCACGTCCGATGCACGCGCGACGACGTGCGCGTTCGTGATGATGAAACCGCTCTCGTGAATCACGACGCCGGAGCCGACCGACTGCACGCGCTGCTGGCCGCCGAACGGCCCGAAATCGAACATCTCGTCCATGAGCTGGCGCACCTGCGTGGTGCTGATGTTCACCACCGCGTCGCGACATTCCTCGATGACTCGAACGATCGGCGTACGCCGGCTCTCGCGGCCGTCGGCGGGGGGGATCTGCGCGAGTGTTGGACCGGCGCCTGTGATAGTCAGGACGAGGCACAGCGCCGCACGGGCTTTGGACATACACACTCCTGTTTGGCCGTCCACGATATGGTAGACGTTGCAGCCGCGGCGCATCCGTCGGGAAGTTGCACCGCCGCAGTTCCTACGTAACCGCCTTCCCCGGCATGAACGGCCCCTCCAGGCTGCGCCACAGATACCACGTCGCGTAGCTGCGATACGGCCGCCACGGCTCGGCAAGCTGCGTGATGGTCTGCTTGTCGGCGAAATCCGACAGGCCGAGAAATTGCCGCACCGCCTTGCGCAGGCCCAGGTCGTCGATCGGCCAGACGTCTGGGCGCTCGAGGCAGAAGATGAGCAGCATTTCCGCCGTCCAGCGGCCGATGCCCTTGACCCGCGTGGTCGCTTCGATCACCTCATCGTCGTTCATTCGCCGCAGCATGGCGGCGTTCAACTCGCGCCGCACGAACCGCGCCGCCAGGTCGCTCACGTACGCACACTTTTGCCGCGACAGACCGGCCTTGCGTAGCTGCGGCAGTCGCAGCGCGGCGATCGCGGGCGACGAGATGCGGCCGGATGGACACTGCGCGCGGAGCTTGCGCTCCATCGCGGCGGCGGCTTTCATCGAAACCTGCTGTTGCAGGATCGCGCCAACCAGCGCGTTGAATGGGCTGTGGGTGATCAGCGGCCGATGCGGCCCGATGCGGGCAATCAGGCCCGCAAGCCGGGCGTCAACGGCGCACAAATGCGCGGCGGCGCGCTGCGCCTGCTGCTGGCGCTCATCTGCGCGGCGTTCGGCGGCGGAGAGGCGCTCCGGCTGCGCCGCGGCGGCGACTGGCGTTTCGCCGGCGGTGGTTCGAGCAAGCGATGAAATGGCTGATCCTCGTGCGTTCGGTTCGCGCTGGCGGAAATCATACCCGTCAAGACCACGCCGCTGGGGGGTCGGCCTCCGGCCGGTCTCCTTTGGCAGCCGGTTGAAAAACGCTCCCAGCCGAGCCCCGACCGTCAGGGAGGGGTCGTCCGATGGCCGAAATTGCTTGGAATCTCAGTGCTTTCGATAACCGGGCGGACCCCTCCCTGACGGTCGGGGCTCGGTGGGGCAAGTTCTTCAACGGACGGCGTATACTCTCGGCACATGCCGACCATTCGCGTTCTACCGCCGGGATTGGTGAATCGCATCGCCGCTGGCGAGTGCGTCGAACGTCCATCGAGCGTGGTCAAGGAGCTGGTTGAGAACTCGCTCGATGCCGGCGCGGCGCGAGTTCGAATCGAGTTGTTGGACGGCGGGCGCGAGCTGATTCAGGTCGCGGACGACGGTGTGGGTATGAGTCCCGACGACCTGCGACTGAGCATCGAGCCGCACGCGACCAGTAAAATCCGCGACGACGAAGACTTGTACAACATTCGTTCGCTGGGTTTCCGCGGCGAGGCGCTGGCCAGCATCGGCTCCGTCGCGCGTCTGGAGATCGTCTCGCGCCCGCGCGACAGCGACATCGGCCATCGCATTCGCGTTGACGCCGGCGTAGTCGATGGTCCGGCGCCCTGCGCCGCGCCGCCGGGCACCTGCGTCGCCGTTCGCGACTTGTTCTACTGCGTTCCGGCGCGGCGGAAATTTCTGCGGACCAATCCGACCGAGATGGGACACGTCGGCGAGCAGCTGGCGCGGATCGCGCTCGCGGCGACGAACGCTGCGTTCACGCTGAGCCATCAGAAGCGCGTTTCGCAGCGCCTGGAGGCCACGTCCGACCCGCGCACGCGGATCGCGGACCTGTTCGGACAGGAACTGGCCGCCGTTCTGCTGCCCATCTCGCGCGAGAGCGGCGGCGTGCGCGTGCGCGGGCTGGTCGCGCCGCCGGCCGAAGGGCGCGGTTCGGGGAAATGGGAGTACGTGTTCGTCAACGGCCGCTACGTGCGCGACAAGTTCGTCTCGCACGCCATCAAGGAAGCCTATCGCAGTCTGATCGATCCCTCGCGCTACCCGGTCGTCTTTCTGCATATCGACATCGACCCGGCGGCCGTGGACGTGAATGTGCACCCCAGCAAGATCGAGGTTCGCTGGCGCGACTCGAATTTCGTGCACGGCCAGGTGCTGGCGGCGCTGCGCGAGAAATTCCTGCAAACAAATCTCGACCGGCGGCTGAGGGCGCCGGCCGCCGAAGATGAGCATCGCGAGCAGGTCCGCGCCGCGATGGTGGACTTTTTCACCGGGCGAGGGCGGAATCTGGCTGAGTCTCAAGCGCCGCCGACACCGGCGTGGACTCGGTCTGACCAGGCGCGAGCCGGCCGCGCGGGGGCGCCAGCGCGTTTCGAATCGCAAGAGGCTGAGTCTTTCCCCACTCCGCCCGCGATGTCCGACCACGCATGGGATGTGGCGCGTTCGGCCCGCAGCGCACCCCGTGACGACGATTCTTTGCCGCCGGAACGCGGCAACTCGAGCGCAACGTCCGATGACGCCGTTGCCTCGGACGATGCGCGCTGGCGCGCGGCGCGGATCAACGAGTCATCGATCGAGTTCCCCGTCGCCAAGCCACGGGCGATCCAGCTTCATCGAGCGTATCTGGTCGTCGAATCCGAAGACGGCCTGCTGGTGATCGATCAGCACGCGTTGCACGAGCGCATCCTGTACGAGCAGATCGCGCGGCGCGTCGCGCAGCGCCCGCTGGAGTCGCAGCGAATGCTGCTGCCGGAAGCAATCCCCGTTCCGTCCGACCGGCACGAGGCGCTCGAACTGCACGCGGAAACCCTGCTGCGGCTCGGGATCGAGCTGACTGTCAGCGGGCCCAATAGCGTCACGCTGCACGCGTTTCCTTCGTTCCTGGAACGGCTCGACCGCGTGCAATTCGTAAGCGACCTTCTGGACAAGCTGGCCGAGCGCGGCGCGCGGCCGGAGCGCGACTCGTTGCTGCACGAATTGCTGGACATGATGGCCTGCAAGGCGGCGGTGAAGGCCGGCGATCCGCTGACGCCGGACGAGATCGACGCGCTTCTGTCGCAGCGCGAGCTGGCGGAGCGCAGCAGCAACTGTCCGCACGGCCGGCCGACCACGCTGCGCTTCTCTTTGTCGGATCTTGAGCGGCAGTTCAAACGGCGGTGAAGCCCGGTACTGCTAAAGTCCGACGTACCGAACCGCGACCGTAAGGGAGCGGGGGATGCGGAAACCGCGGCTCTTCCATCCCCCGCTCCCTGACGGTCGCGGTCCGGTCAGGCTTTACGCCCACCCAATCGCCTTTGACATTACCCCCCGGACCGAAAACAATATCTAGCGACGCCGCGTTGCGTCCTGGCCGACGCGTTAGGAACACTCGTGAGTATGTTCATGCTCGCCTGGTCGCCGTTCGATCCGATGCACCTGCTCGTGATCGGGATCGTGGCGCTGCTGCTTTTTGGAAAGCGCCTCCCCGAGGTGGGTCGTTCGCTGGGGCGGGGCATCTCCGAGTTCAAGAAGGGCCTGCGCGACGTGCAGGACGAACTCAGCAAGGACGACAGCGACAAGAAGGACCCGCCGCAGCTTCGTCCGCCGAGCCAGGCCGAGCCGCGCCAGGAAGATCGCGTCGGCGCGAACCAGGAAAAGCAATAAGCCGCGCAGCAGAGAACCGCGACGCGCAAGCGAGCGGCAGCCCGACGCGAACGTGACAAAGATCGCCTGCGAACTCCGCTCTTGATCTTTTTTCCAAGAATGACCGGTCAGGATTTGTCGTTGCACGGGCGTCGTCTTTGCCCGGCTGCCGCTCGATGGCGCGTCGCGATTCTCATGGACGTCCGATATCCACATGTCGATTACGGACTGACTCTGTTTGGGTGGGTTTGGATGGAAAACTCGAAGTAACCAACGCGACGCGCGCGTGTCTGCGTGCGTATCGTTGATGGCGGCCGCTTCGCGCGGCGTTGGGTCGTCGAGGGCGTTGTGACGCAGCATCCGTTTGATCTGTTGATGGAGCTCGAGACGGAGGACATCCGCCTCGATTGCGCTGCGCTGCACATCGCGCGCGACACGTACCCCAACCTCGTATTCGAGGCGTACCTCGAACAACTCGACGCGCTGGCCGACGACGTTTCGCAGCTTCGGGCCGGGCTGTCGGCCGCGGCGCGCTACCAGGCGCTGCGCGAAGTGCTGGTCGAGAAAGCGCAGTTTCGCGGCAACCAGGACGACTACTACAACCCCGAGAACAGCTACCTGAACCGCGTTCTCGATACGCGCCTGGGCATTCCGATCAGCCTGGCGATCGTCTGGGTCGAGGTCGGGCGACGGCTGAACTGGCCCGTGGCCGGCGTCGGATTCCCCGGGCACTACCTGGTGCGCATCGACGACCCGGAGCGATTTGTGATCGTCGACGCGCACGGCGGCGGGCGGTCGCTCTCGATCGACGACTGCAAGAAGCTGCTTCAGCAGCAGTTTGAAGGCAAGCTGACGTTCACCGGCGCGTTTCTCGAAGCGACCGATACGCGCGGAACGCTTGTTCGGCTGCTCAACAACCTGCGGACGATCTACTCGATCAAGCACGATGGCTCACGTCTCGCCGACGTGCTGCGCCGGCTCGACGCCGCCGAGCCGGGGAATGGCCGGCATCTGCTCGAGCTGGCCGACCTGCTGTTTCGCATGGGAAACGTGCGCGGCGCACAGGCTTGCCTGGCCGAATCGCTGCGGCGGCAATCGACGGACGAAGAACGAGCCGCAGTCCAGCGGAACTTCGAGCGGCTCCAGGCCGCGATCGCCGCGCTCAACTAAGGCGCGGTTCCCGAATTGGCGATCGCGGCGGGCATCGGCCGTACGCCGTCGGCGCCTTTCCAGCCGCGCTCGCGTGCGCTTCGCGTTCTGAATGTTACTGCTGCGCCGTGAGCGTCTCGTGCGCCTGGTCGAGATTGCGCCGCGCGTGGTCCAGTAGTTGCAGCGCGAACGGCTTGTTATGCAGCGCGCCGCCGGTCTTCACCAGGTGCACGTTTTGTCGCGCCTGTTCGATCAGCTTGCGGAGGCTATCCGGCGCCGGGCGTCCGCCGAGCAGCTCGTCCACCTGCTTTAGCTGCGTTTCCACCTCGGTGAGATACGTCGACGTCTCGGCCTTCCACTGCTCGAACATCGGAGCGTATTCGCTGCTGTGGCAGTTTACGCACGCCTGGGCGGTGGCCTTGACCAGCGCGTCGCCCTTGAAGTCGTTGGCCGACTGCACGTGGCAGCCGCTGCAATTGATGCGCGATCCCATCATCGCGTTGGGCATCGCCTGCGTGATTCCCGCGCCGCCGGTGCCCATCAGCAAGCTGACCTGCTCGGAATGGTGGCTCGGGTGGCAGTGCTGGCAGTCGTTCAGCACCGGCTCCAGGTAGCCGGCGCCGCTGGCGATGCGCTGTGGATCGATCAGGCCGTGAGTCACGATCTGGTGGCAGTCCTGGCAGCGCGCCCGCTGCGGCACGACGTGCACGCGGTGATATTCCGCGACCGTCGCCGTGTTGCGATTCTCGAATTCGGCCAGGAACTTCTCCTGGTCGTGGCAATGCGTGCATTCGCGAGCGGATACGTTCGAGCTGCCGCGAACCACGTCACGGTGGCAGCTCACGCAGTTGATGTTTCGCCGGATGATGTCGCCGTGGTCCATCATCACCGGGGCATTCCCGGCGGTCTGGTGAACGGCGATCTCGCGCGTCTGCGGCTCGTGACACTTGAGGCACTCGCCGGTGCGCTGGTTGAACTGCTCGTTGGTGAAGTGGCAGGTGAAGCACACGTTGCGGTTGACGGAGATGTGGCCGGTGCCGGTCGCGTCGAAGTTGTGACACGACGCGCAGCTCAGTCCGGCGAGCTGCTTGAGGCGCACGACGCGATGCTCGAGCAACATCCATTGAACCGCGGACTTCTGCACGGATTCGGGCGGCGCCAGCTCTTCAAGCAGATGCCGCAGATCGGCTTCGCGTTCGTCCGGCGATTTGACGGAGGTGGCGGCCTTCGCCAAACGCTCGAACTGTTCACTGGTGATTGCGCCGCGAACGGTCGTGCGCAGCGCCTCCAGCTCCTTGGTCACATCACCCAGCTTGCCGGGATCATCCAGGTGCTTTTCGTGGAAGTAGTGCACCGTGGGCTGGCGCTGAATCGTGGTCGCCACGCCGGCGACCATCCGTGTTTCGCTGCGCGCTTCGCCGACCTCCAGGCGCTTTTTCATGAAGGCCTTGTCGCCGTGGCAGGCCGCGGTCATGCAGCTCTCGTTCGAGACGTGCGCGCGCGGACGTCCGGTGCCGTAGCGGCCGGAGAAGTAGCTGGCGACCTGCGAGAGGCCTTTGAACTTGGCGCGGAACGTGAGCCGCTCGCCCGGCGCGTAATGACAATCGACGCACCGCACATGGAGCTTGTTGCCATGCAAATCGTGGCTCCAGGAGGTGAAATACGGCTCCATCACGTGGCAGGAACGGCAAAACGTCGGCTGTGCGGTATAGTGCTCGGCGCTGCCCAGCGCCACGCCGCCGACGATGACGACCGCGAGCAGCGTGATGCCGCCGACGCGCAGAAATCGCCGCAGCCCGGAACGCTTGGGTTTGCCGGTAAAATCGGTCAAGCCTGGGTTGCCTTGTTTCGGATGCTGGTGAGACGCCTCTTTCGTCATTCGCTCGATCCTCAAGCTGTGGACAGCGTGTGCTTATATCGACAAGATACGAGGAAATACAGGCGCCGAAGCTCTTGAAGAATCGCGGCGTGCGCTCATTGCCTGCAAGGATCGCGAATGTCACAGCGCTGTGAAGGCGCGCTCTCTCGGCGCCGTGACCGTAGCGGACTGGTCGGTTTCGCCGTCCCGATCACTTCGCCCGCGTGCCGTGCCTTCGGCGCATCGGCCGCCTCGCCAGGTTACGGTCGAGGCGCTAACAGTCCGTTGAGAAAATCGCCCAGCCGAGCCCCGACCGCAAGGGAGTGGGCCGCGTGGTTCTCACGAATGCCGGGATTCCAAGCGATTCGACCATCGGCCCGACCCCTCCCTTACGGTCGGGGCTCGGATTGCAGCGTTTTTCAACGGATTGCCAAGCATTGCGTCGTGACGCATCGCTGGTTCCTCGCCGTGCTCGCATTCGCGATGACGAATCCGGCGATCGCAGAGGACATCTTTGTCGGCACGCCGCGCCAAACGATTTGCATCGAAGGCGAGGGGGCGATGCACCTGCCGACCGACGTCGCCGTTTCGCGCGATGGCGCGGTGTACGTCGCTGACGGCGTCAATGACCGCGTAGTCGTGTTTAGCCCGTCCGGCGCGCTGCAACAAGAGATTCGAAGCGCCGGCGACCGATCGCTGCATCGCCCGGTCGGCGTGCACTGCGGATTGAGCGGTCGGCTCCTCGTCGCCGATACGGGAAACCAGCGCGTGGTCGTCTTTGCCGCGGACGGCGCGTTTGAGCGCGCCATTCCCGCGCCCGAGCCGGGCCGCAATTCACCGGACATCACCGACGCCGTCGAAGAAATCGACGGCAAAACCATCTGGATCGCCGACAACGACAGCGACCGCCTGGGTGTGTACGACCTCGACTCGGGCGCCTGGCGAATCGTCGGTCGTGGCGGCGAGAGCCTGGGTCAGTTCACGTTTCCGTTCTTGCTTTCCGTCGCGGCGAACGGAGACGTGGCCGTGACGGACGTCATCAATGGCCGCGTGCAACTGCTCGACCGGACGGAACGCGTAATCCGGGCGATCGGCCAGTTCGGCGTCGAGCGCGGCGAGTTGTATCGCCCGAAGGGAATCGCGTTCGATCCGGCCGGCAACGTCTGGGTGTCGGACAGCGTCACCGGCGTTGTGCAGGTGTTCGGCGCGGATGGTTCGTTCGGCGACGCGCTTCGCGGGGAGGACGGCAAGCCGCTTCACTTTGAGACGCCGGTAGGGTTGGCGATCGACTCGTCAGGGTCGCTCTACATCGTCGAGCAGTTGCTGAATCGCGTTCAGGTGCTGAGCATCGCGGCGCCGCCGCGTCTGCCGCTGAAGGCGCTTCCGCAGCCGCGCATCGGCGGCACGGAGCGCCAGGGGCGCACCTGCACCGTATGTCACATGGAGTGGCTCCAGCCTTTGGCCGAAGGTCGCTCGACCGAACTAATCGTGCCGCCCAAGAGCACGCCGGATCAGCCGGCAGTGTCGTTGCAAACGTCGTGTTTGTCGTGCCATGACGGCAGCGTGGGAGACGCGCGCCGCCGCGTATGGCTGCAGCACGGACATCGCACCGGCGTTGAACCGCCGGACAACATTCGGGTTCCGGCGAACTTGCCGCTGGTCGATGGAAAGCTGGCGTGCCGCACGTGCCATTCGGCACATGGTCAGGCCGTGCCCGACGCCGATATTCGTCGCGCCATCGTATTGCGCATGCCGAACACGAACTCAGAACTGTGCAAGAGTTGCCACACCGACAAACTGGGCGGGCCGCGATTCGGCACGCATCCGACCGGCGGAATGCCGTGGTCGGTGCCGCAAGCGCTGCTTGACGCCGGCGCAAAGATGGGGCGCGACCCGCGCGAATTGACCTGCCAGGTCTGTCACTCTCCGCACGGCGCGGCGTTCGACCATCTGCTGGTCATGGGCACCGGCAGCAATCAGCTCTGCCTGACGTGCCACGAGCAGATGCGGCCCGGGATGTTCCGCGAAGGCGGCGCCGAGCACCCGCTCAGGCCGAAAGTGAACGCCGCGCAGGCCGCCGCGATCAACGATCTAGGGACGCGGTTGGGGACGGGCGGCACGCTGGTCTGCCTCTCGTGCCATAAGCTGCATCACGGAAAGGGCGAGCGTTTTCTGCTGGCGGAAGACCTGAAAGAAGGTCGGCTTTGCCTGCGCTGCCACGCGGACAAGACCACCGTCCTCGACACGCCGCACGACTTGCGCGGCAGCGCGCCCGACGAGCGCAATCGTCTGGGCGCCACCGTAGCTCAGACCGGCGTTTGCAGCGCCTGCCACTTGTTTCATCGTTTCGCGCGCGATACCCGCCCCAGTGCCGTGGACCCGACCGGCGAATGCGTGAGCTGCCACAGTGCCGGACAGATCGCGGAGAAAAAGCAACTGACGGCCTGGAATCATCCAACGCTGGGCTGCGTGAACTGCCATAATCCGCATCGGCACGACACGGGGAAATTCCTGCGCTCCGGCCCGGACGGACTATGCCTCGGCTGTCACGCCGACAAGGCGGGCGTGCGCGGCGGCAGCCACGACGCGTGCGTTCGAATCGAACCATTCGCCGCTCGCAACGCGCTCGAGGCCGATCGCTGCCTGGCCTGCCATCGCCCACATGGTGACGAGGAACATCAGCTCTGGCGCGTTGCGCCGGATGCCGAGGCCAGCCTCGAAGACGCGCCGTGCCTCGGGTGCCATGCCGATGCGCGCTGGCGGTCCGATTCGAACCACGCTGCACTGCACCCGCGCGAAGGACGCCTCCCGGATTACGCTGCCGCCGGTTTGCCGCCTACCTCGACCGGCACGGCCGTGTCCGTGCGGCTTGATGCCGACGGCCGGATGCAACTCGCGTGTCGCACGTGCCACAATCCGCACGCCGGACCTGCGTCAGGCGTTGCGTTGCTGCGCGCACCGCGCGGGCAGGAATCACAGCTTTGCGGCCAGTGTCACCGCGAAGTCA
The DNA here is from genome assembly GCA_046350315.1 of Phycisphaerae bacterium. Classification (GTDB taxonomy): domain Bacteria; phylum Planctomycetota; class Phycisphaerae; order UBA1845; family Fen-1342; genus CAZHTF01. The sequence goes on along the minus strand of JAXMAP010000002.1, from coordinate 4,376,435 downwards.
ACATGATCTCGCAGACGCGACATAGCCCCGCCTCACTTGCGTCGGCCGGACTGGAGGGCGGCGGCTGCAAGCCGTGCCACGCGTTGCACGGAAATCCCGACGCCGTGATGCCGGAGCGCCTCTGGCCGCGGACGTTGCTCGCCGCCGGCGGAATGCCCGATTCGGCGGAAAGCGTCGGCGACGTATTGTGTCTGGGCTGTCACCGTGAGGGCGGTGCGGCGCCTTGGCCGGGGGCGGCGACGCACCCGGTGGTGCAGATGTTCAACGCGCTGGGGTCCGCGCCCGACGCGCTGCCGCTTTTCTCGAAATCCGGACACCAGGACGCGGAAGGGTTCATTCGCTGCCGAACGTGTCACCTGCCGCACGGCCGCGAAATCGCCGGGCCGGCGTCTGATGCGGCGACATCGGGTGGAGCTGACGCGATGCCGGGGTCGCGGCTGCAATTGCGTCCGTTCAGTGCGCCAAATGTCTGCACGACCTGTCACGGCGCCGATGGAATGCGCCGGTTCCTGTACTTCCACGACGCACAACGCCGCGGCGGGGGTTTGATCGCCGGTACGGCGGAGCGCACCGCGCGGAACTAATTTAGACCAGTGCATTTTCGGAATTGATCTGTTGCCGAAAATGGGGAGTGCGGGCATCTGCCCGCACGAAGCGGGCTGGAAGCCCGCACCACCAGCCAGACCCAAATTGAAATGCTCTAAATGGCCCTGCGCGAATCCGCGCCGCGATCAGAACGCGACGCGCAAGCGAGCGCGTTCGAGATTCGCGCTTGCCGGCGCTGCGCGTTCTGATCGCAGTGCGAACTCGCGCGCGATTCGCGCGAGAACCGGGCGTCAGTCGTAATCCGCGCCGCCGGCGATCTGGAGCTCCATCTCGCGCAGCTCGCTGCGCACTTTCGACGAACGCATCAACGGCCTGAGCTCTTTGTCGATCCGCGCGGTTACGCGCTGGTCGAACACCGGCACGCGCCGGGCGCGCGGCGCGCCTTTGTCGGTGAACCAATCCGCCAGGTACTTGGTCCAGCCGTCGAAATACTGCCCGAACGAAGTAGCCACCAGCTCCACGCCCGGCGTGCCGGTCTCGTAGCGCAGCACCGCGCCGTGCAAGGCGCCTTCTTCCAGCACCAGCCAATCCCAACGCCCGTCCGCGTTCTGGCGCAGCGGCACCAAGCCGGGCGGCGCGGCGCGCTGCGTCTCGAGCTGCTGCAGGATCGTGTGTGTGCAACAGAAGTTCGTCTCGGCGTTTCGGCGAGACAATTTGAGCTTCAGGCCGTTACACGTCGCCAGGAAAATCACCAAGTCGCGCGGCAACGGCCCGACGCGCTCTTCGAGCTGCGCCAGATCCGACATCGTCGCCGGCGGCTGGAGAATCAGCCGCTTGCCGAAGCGCGCCATGAGCCGGTTCATTGCCGCGTCGATGACCGTCTGACGAATCATGAATTGCTCCCAGCGAGTGAGGGGGTAGATGAGTTCGGGGAATCGGCGGCGCGCGCCACGCCAAAGCGAATCGCTGCCAGGTTCTCATCACGATGTACGCCGCGCAGCGTCGCTTGGGCGACGTGGCATAACACGACAGGGTCGGTCAGGGCGGACCGCGCGATTGCAAACGTCAGCGCCGCGAGCGCGGCCGACGCGCGGCCCCCGCCGCGGCCAAAGTCATTCAGGTCGATGCGCATCGCGGTTTCCCGCCGCATAGCGTGCGGCGGAGGCGCCTCGCCCGCCGACCAGTCGCACCCGCGCTCCACGAAAACGCGACACTTCGGCGGCGCGTCTCGCAGCCCGCCCAGCCGCGCCAGGCCGTCATCGCTCAGGACCAGCACAATGTCCGGCGAATCCAGGCCGGGGTATTCGATCGGCTCGCGATCGATGATCAGGTTCGAAATCGAGTGCCCTTTTCGCACCGTGATCGGAAAATCATCCTGCTGCGCGACCCACAGGCCGCCCAAGACCGCAATCTCGCCGATGATTCCCGCCGCCGAGCGAATGTGCTGCCCGGCCGAGCCAGCCACGCAGATCTCGACCCGCCGCGTCCAGGGAAGCGCGGGCAGGTTCGCGCGGGATTCGCGTGCCGGCTTCGCGGCGGCGGGCTGTGAGTCCGCGCGCTGGCGGGGCCGGTTCCACAGCACCCCCATCGGCATCTCGAAGCGCGTCGAGGCCTCGCTCAGCACGCGCGGCGTGAGCTTGTTGGTCGGCGCGTAATACGCGGTGCAAAGTTCCCAAATATCCAGCAATGCGAATCCCGGCGACTGAATCGCCGCGACGATCATTTCCGTCGCGCCGGCGTCAAGCGCGCTGCATCGTCCGACGAACGACGCCCCGCTTGCGATCGCCGTACGGCAGATGTCGAAGGGCTGCTCGTGAAATCCGTCCGGCGTGGTCGGTGTCTTGCCGTCCAGCGGCGTGGTGGGCGAATGCTGGCCGCCGGTCATGCCGAAGTTGAAGTTGTTGCACACCAGGACCTTGATCTCGACGCCGCGCCGCGCGGCATGCACCAGGTGCGCCGTCCCGATCCCGCAGCCGCCGTCTCCGACCAGCACGATGACCGTCAGGTCCGGCCGCATTCGGCGGATTCCCTCCGCGTATGTAAACGAGCGTCCGTGCAGGCCGTGAAACGTATGGCAGGTGAAATACCGATCCGCGGTGCCGATGCAGCCGATGTCGGAAACCAGGCAAACTTTGTCTGGCGGGAGGTTGAGCTGCTGCATCGCGGCGGCAAGGCGCTCCAGCACCAGCCCGTGCGAGCAGCCGGGGCAGTAGCACATTTCATCTTTGACGACAGTCAGGAGCGACATCGATGCTCCTCAGATAGCGCCGCCACGACCGATCGAACGCGCATCTACAGAACGCTCGGCATCAGAACGCCAAACTTCAGGACGCGCAGCGCAAGCAAGCACGCGTCCCAGCGGCGCTGGGATGGCCCGCCGCGGCCGCGCTCGCTTGCGGTTCGCGCTCAGATTGATGCCGCGCTTCGTCCTTGTCCCCAGAATCACAGGCGGCGCGAATCGTCGCCGGCGCGATCAAGCCGCCGTCGTAGCGCGTGATCGACTCGATCGGCATCGTGGGCATCAGACGCCGAAGCTCGTCGGCATACAGCCCAATGTTCAGCTCGGGCACGATCACGCGCCGCACGTTCCTGCCGATCGCCGCGCGCAGCGCCCGCTCCGGCATCGGCCAGAGGCTGTAAAGCGTCAGGTGCGCCACGGCGCGGCCGCTCGCCCGCATCTCGCGCACCGCGTGACGCGCGGCGCCGTCGGCCATTCCATACGACACGATCAGCGTGTCGGCATCGAGGTCAGGGTCGGCGCGCACGTCTTCGATCACGGCCGCGTTGCCGTTGATCTTGTCTCGAAGGTGCGTCAGCTTCCGCTCGATCTTCGCGCGGTCGATCGTCAGAAGGCCGTCCTCATCGTGAATCGACCCGGTGAATCGCACGCGATGCGCACCGCCGATCGGCAGGAACGCCGGGACGTCCGTGGGGTTCGCGACCGCGTAGGGTCGGAATTCGCGCGGGTTGTCGGCGATCGTCCGCGGCTCGATCGGCGTGAGCGCGATGGCGTCGAAATCCGCCGTTTGACGCGTGAGCGCGATGTCCTTCGAGCTGAGCACGATGACCGGCGTACGAAGCCGCTCGGCGATCTGAAATGCGCGGTAGGTCACGCGGTACGCGCTGTCCGCGTCAGTCGCCGCGAGCACGGGAATCGGAAAGCTGCCGGCGGTGACGTGTCGCGCGAACAGTACGTCGCCTTCGCCGGTCGCGGTCGCTCCGCCGGTGGCCGGCGCCATGCGCTGGCAATCAACGATGACGAGCGGCACTTCCCCCATCTGAGCCAGTCCGATGTTTTCGCTGTAAAGGCTCAGACCGGGGCCGGATGAGGCGGTCAATGCCCGGGCGCCGGCCATCGCCGCGCCGATGCACTGCCCGATGGCGGCGATCTCGTCCTCCGTTTGAACGGCGATGCCGGCCCCATCCGCGAAGGCGCGAATGAACTCGGTCAGGACGGAGCTCGCCGGCGTGATGGGGTAGCCGGCGAAGAAATCGCACCCGGCGCGCAGCGCGCCGCGCACGACCGCTTGATTACCGGTAACAAACTCGCGCATGCTCGCGCTCGCGTTCTGGCGCGTCGAACACGATCGGACCGGCGTTCACATAGCACGATCGATGCCAAGCGAAACGCGGCGCCGAGATTTACGTAATCGGCTGTAATAGATGGTGTTACGGCAGCCCTGGCAGAGCGCCGGGGCGGTTCGGTGCGTGGAACATCGCGCATTTCGCAAGCAGGGTCAGATACGGCGCAATCGCATCGCGCGCCGCACCGTGCCGGTGGCTATAATTGGGCGGGGAATTCCGTTTTGGGGATGTTGCGGCCGTCGGATGGGAGAATCCATGCGCACCGTTCGTCGAAATTCGGCGGTGATTCTGATCACACTCGTTGTCGCCGGTCCGTTGGGATATTGGGCGATCGCATCATTGGTGCCGACGACGCGCGTCGATTTCTTCGAGCCCGGAACGCAGCCCAACGTAATCAACGACATCATCATCCCGTCGCAGGCGTGCAGCTTTTGTCACGGGTTCTTCAACGTGCCCACGCCGCCATACGATCGCTGGGTGACCTCGCTGATGGCTCAGGCCGGTCGCGACGCGATCTTCCAGGCAGGCCTTGCGATCGCCAACCAGGATGCGGCCGAATCCGGCGATTTGTGCCTCCGCTGCCACGCGCCAGGCGCCTGGCTCGAGGGTCGCAGCACGCCGACCGACATGTCCGGCTTCATCGATCGCGACTTCGACGGCGTGACGTGCAACTTCTGCCATCGCCTGGTTGACCCGAAATACCGGCCCGGCCTCAGCCCGGCGATCGACTGGGACATTCTGGCCGCGCTTCCGAATGCGCCGACTGAGCCGCACACCGGCGAGTACGTGATGGATGTTTGGGATCGCCGGCGGGGTCCATTCGACCTTGGTCCGGATTTCTACATTCACGACTGGGCGCAATCGCCGTTCCATCGCAACGCCGCGCTGTGCGGCACCTGCCACGACGTGAGCAATCCGGCGTTCTCCAAGCAAATCGACGGCACGTATGCGCTTGGACCTCTCGACGAACGAAATCCGGGCGACAAGTACGAGCAGTTCCCGATTGAACGAACCTACAGCGAATGGAAAAACAGCACGTTCGGCGTCGGCCCGGTCGATATGGGCGGGCGCTTTGGCGGTAATCAGCGCCTGGTCAGCGCCTGCCAGGATTGCCACATGCCGCGCGGCTCGGGAACGGCTTGCGCGCCGAGCCTGGGCGGGGCGTATCGCGACGACCTGCCGATTCACAATTTCAACGGCGCGAATAGCTGGGTGCTGGATGCGGTCCGCGCCACGTATCCCGACAGCGAGACCGGGCTTTCGGCCGCTTCCGTCGCAGCCGCCAAGGCGCGAAACGCCGAGATGATGGCGCTGGCCTCCGACATGGAGCTGACGCAGGACGCATCTTCCGTCAATGTCCGCATCATTAACCAGTCCGGACACAAACTACCCAGCGGCTACGCCGAGGGACGCCGCATGTGGATCAACGTACGATTCCTGGATGCCGCCGGCGCGCTGCTGGCGGAACACGGTGGGTATGACCCGGTGACGGCGACGCTCAGCGCCGCGGACACCAAGGTGTACGAGGGCGTGATGGGGATCGGGCCGGACGTGGCGGCGGCGACCGGTTTGCCGCAGGGTCCGTCGTTTCACTTCGCGATCAACAATCACTGGGAATACGACAACCGCATCCCGCCGATGGGATTTACGAATGCCGCGTTCGAGCGGGCGCAGGCCGCACCGGTCGGCTACAGCTACGCCGACGGCCAGCACTGGGATGACACGCAGTTCTCGATCCCGCGCGGCGCGCGGAGCGTCGAGGTGAACGTGTATCACCAGACGACCACGCGCGAGTACGTGGAATTCCTGCGCGACGCAAACACCACCAACGGCGCGGGGCAGAACGCGTACAACCTGTGGGTGCAATTTGGCAAGAGCGCGCCGACGCTGATGGACACGGGCGTTCTCACGCTTCGCGTTCCCGGCGATCTCAACAACGACGGTCATGTCGATGAGTCGGACCTCGGGTTGCTGCTTGCGTCATGGCAGCTTGGCCCGGGCGGTGACATCGACGGCGACGGCGACACGGACGAGGCGGATTTGGGGCTGCTGTTGGCGTACTTTGGAAGCTAAGTGCGCGTACGCGCCTTAATCAGAACGCGCCGCGCCAGCAAGCGCGATTCCCAGCCGCGCAGCTTGCGCGTCGCGTTCTGATGCGCGCGTACTCGCGCACGGAGTCACTTCTTCTGTAGCGTCGGCCCTCTGCGGCCGACGGCGTCGGGCAGAGACGCACGACGCTACAGTATTTCTGAAATCGCGCTAGCGCGGCGTGTGGCACATCGCTCGTGGGAACTACGGCACGCCTGCCAAGACGCGTCCGACGCGCTCCGTGACTTCCCACGATGATCCGTTGACCAGCACGGCGAACGCCAGGCGCGTGCCGTCGTCGCGCGTGACGTAACCCGCCAGCGCGTGAACGTCGCGAAGCGTCCCGGTCTTTCCGCGAACGCGTCCGCGCAGCGCCGCGTAGCGGTTCTTCATTGACCCCAGCTCGCCCGCGGCCGCAAGGCTCTCATAGAACACGTCGCGCGCCGCGTGCCGGTCCATCGCGGTGAGTACGTCGACGATCTGCCGCGCCGTGACGCGATTGTTGTGGCTGAGGCCGCTCCCGTCGCGAAACGTCGCGCCATCGAGATGAACGCCGATGCGGCCGAGCGTCGAAATCATCACACTGCGGCCCTGCTCCCAGCTTCCAGGCGTCCCCGTCCGCCGGCCGTCCGGCTCATAGGCGGCCAACGACTTGCTCACGCATTCAGCGAAGAGATTCTGGCTGAACGTGTTGCTGCGCCACATCACGTCGGCCAAGGGCGTGTGATGCCGCGCAACCAGCGACGCCGCGGGCAGTTCGGCAGCGTCGAATTGCTTCCGGACCAGCGAGTCGCCCAGCGCGATGCCGCGTTTGCGAAAGGCCGCCTGGAGCGCGTGGGCGAAGAAGACCGTCGGATCGCCGACCGACATCGGCTCGAACGTGTGCGAGCGCGAGACCGGGCCGGCGAGCACGAACACGTCGCTGTCGAGCCGTCGCCGAAGCGTCGGAGCGTGCCTTCCGCCGGGCGAGAGTTGATTGACGATCAGATCGTCCGGCAGCATGGGCAGGAGCCGCAGTTGAATTCCGCTCTTGGAACGCTCGATGCGCACGTCGAGGCAATTGTCGTTCAAGTTGAACGCGCCGACCGGCGCCTGATACCACTCCAACGCCTGATCGGCCGGCCAATCGGGATGCGTCCATTGGCGATCGAAAACGCTGTCGTCCAGCGCGATCCCGCGCAGCGAACTAACGCCGCGCGCGCGCAGCGCCGCGGACCAGTCATCCCAAAGCTGATCGAGCGAGCGGCCGGCGCGGGCTAGTAGGCGGTCATCGCCGATCGAGGGATCACCCGCGCCGATCACGACCAGCTCGTCGCCGATGACGTAAAGCCGCGTCTCGAATCGAAAGGCCGGCCCGAATCGCTCTAGCGCGGCGGCGGTCGTGAACAGCTTCTGCACGCTGGCGGGCTTGAGCGGCCGGTCCGCGTTGTGGTCGAACCAGACGTCGCCGGAGCGCAAATCGCGCACGAACACCGCGGTTTTTCTGCCGTTGTCGCGATCAACGAGTGCGGAAAGGCGTCCAGCGACGTCCGGCGGCTGCGCGAGTAGTCGTGCGGCAAGATAGATCGCTGCGCAAGCAACAATGGCGGAGCGGGTGAGGCGGGGGGGTCGCGCGACCGGAAAGTCGGATCCGTCAGAGCCGCGATCGTCAGGGAGCGGTCGGCATGGGGATCGAAGCCACTCAAAGCTGACAAAGGGGCTTCGATGCATTTCCCCGACCGCTCCCTGACGGTCGCGACTCCAACTGAAATACCTCGCGGCGACGCTGCGCATTCGGTTGCTACGCACGTCGCGCACTCCGCAGCAGCGTCACCAGTTTTCGTATCGGCGGAGGAAACGGCGCCTCGATCTCCATCGGCTCCTCGCGAATCGGGTGTTTGAACTGAATTCGCCAGGCGTGCAACGCCTGGTGCGCGAGAATCGGCGTCGGGTCGCCGACGCCGGCGAGGTCATGCGCGCTGACGGCGCGTCCGCCGTACATCGCGTCGCCGACGATTGGATGCCGAATGTGCGCCATGTGCACGCGGAGCTGGTGCGTGCGGCCGGTCTTCGGAAACAGCCGCACCAGCGTGAATCCACGGAAGCGCTCGGCGACCTCGTAATACGTGACGGCGTTCTTCGCTACGTCGATCTTGTTGGCCTGGATCATGACGGCGAACTTCTCGCGCACGATCGGGTGTACGCCGATCGGCGCGTCGATCATGTCGCCGTCGAGCTGCATCTCGCCCTCGACGACCGCGAGGTAGGTCTTCTGCACGGTTCGGCGTTCGAATTGCAGCGCCAGCCGCCAATGCGCCTCGTCGGTCTTGGCGACCAGGATGACGCCGGTGGTGTTCTTGTCCAGACGATGCACGATGCCCGGTCGAAACGGGTCGCTGCCGTGGCTGAGCGCGGCGGCGTAGTGCACCAGACCGTTCACGAGCGTGCCGGTTTGCTGACCGTGCGCCGGATGGCAGATTACGCCGGCCGGTTTGTTCAGCGCGATGAGCGCGTCATCCTCGTACAGGATTTCGAGCGGCATCTCCTGTGGGATGACCTCCATCGGCTCCGGCGCGGGGATCACCAGTTCAACGATGTCGCCGCCGCACATCTCGTAGCTCGGTTTGCTGATTTCGCCGTTGACGGTGATGGCGCCCTGCTTGATCAGGCGCTGGACGGCGGTGCGCGATAGGTGCGGAAAGCGGCCGTGCAGGTATTTGTCGAGGCGACGCCCGGGCAGGCGACGCCGGATTCGCAGTCGCACGCGCTGGGCGGAATCCTCGTCGATCGGAATGGGTTGGTCGAGGATCTCTTCGTCGTGATTCACGGCGACGAGGGCTTGGGCGGCGGTTCGGCTGGCGGCTGTTCCTTATTCTCGGGTTCGGCCGGCTTCGCGGGTTCCGCGGGCTTGTCGGCCTCGGCATTCTCCGGGCGCGGTTTTGTATTCTCGGCCGCGGCGGGCTGACTCTGCGACCACTTCGTCGTTGGCTCGGTCGCGCTCGGTTGTGTCGGCGGAGGTTCGGGCGGCGGCGGCATGCCCGGCGTGAATGCGATGGTCGAACGGATCAAGTCCATCGAACCGAGTCGCGTCGCGGCCAGGGCCTTGAAAGGCGAGGCCGCATAGCGCGAATCGCTTACCAGCAGTTGAAAAGCCTTCTTCGCCGCCTCGAAATCACGGAGCGTCTCGTTGAGCGAGCCGGCGCCGAACCAAGCCGCGGCGCGAATCAAGGTCGGCGCGCTCTCGTCCTCGGCCGTTTGCTTGAATAGCTGCAAAGCTTCGCGTTCATTCGCCGCGCGCTGCGCGGCGTCGGGGGTTTCCTGATCGATGAGCGTTCGAGCCGCTCGAAGGCGCGCCGCCGCCAGGATCGCCGGATCCGACTGCTCTGCGATCAGCGCGCGTAGCCGGGCCAACGTGTCGGCCTCGGACTTCTCGCCCGGCTGATCGCTCATTACCGCCGACCAGGCGCTGTCGCGCGCCGTGTCGGCGCTGCTTCGCCAGAAGTAGTACGCCGCAAGGGCGCCGATGGCGACAACGACAATCGCCACCCACGCCTTCCACTGCCTTTCCGCCACCAGGCGGATCTTTAGCAGCGTTTCGGCGAGTTCGTTTTGCTTCAGTTCGTGCCTGGTATCTGCGTCCATGAAAACTCCGCCGCTCGCGCGGCCATGTCCAAAGTGGCCGGGTTTACTGCCCTTCGCGCACGCGCCGAATCGGGATCATCCCGTCGTGCGACGCAGGCGCCGGCGGCGCGCCGCCGCGCTCGATCGCGCCCTGAGGGCGCGGCCCAATGTTAATCACGATCGTCGAACGCCGCGCCGTTTCCGGCCGGATGCGCACGTTGCATTCCTCGGTCTGGCTTTCAAAATGCAGGTCGTACACGCCGCGGTCAAAATCCTCCGCAAGCAGCTTCCAGCCGCCCGAGGGCATGTATTCCTTGTAAAACCGCATCACCGCCGAGCGCTCCGCGTCGCCGACGAATTCGAACTTGCCGATCCGCGTCGGCCCGGTGGCGCGTCCGACGCTGCGGTCGTCGACGAGCCGGAACCCGTTGGGCAAAGGCACTCCCTCAAGCGTCGGATGTTGCCGCGGCGAGGCGGCAACGCCCTCCCTGCCGGCGTTGTCGCACGCCGGCAGAAACAGCCCCACTGCGGCCGAGGCCACCATCCATCCCGCCTGACGCCAGCGTCGTCGGCATCCGTACATCGCGAAGACTCCCAGCGAAAGAGCGGCGATTGTATGCGGCGTGGCGTGCCCGTCAAACCGACCCCCCGTTAGCGGGCGGCCAAACTCCGCCAGCCGCCGACGGGCCTGGCCAGACGACCAACTGCTGCCGGCCAAGACCGCCAACCGCCGCACATCGGAACCTAGATGATCGTCCCCAATCACGCCCCTTCATCTCACGGCGTGTGCGTGTCCCCGCAATGCCGGCATTTGTAATAGCGGCGCGCGATGCGAACGTCGCCGCCAGCGCGATCACTGTCTTGGTTGCGTACGCTTTGAAAGACGCTGGGCGTCCGCAGCCGCACGGCCGGGAGCATGGTCCCCTTCTTGCAGCTCCGGATCGTGCCCCCTGCCGGGAGAATGCTCGCCACACTTGCCACCATCCGGAAATTATTCAACCCACAAGCCTGACGCCGACCCGAGGTGGCGCATCTTCCGCCGCCGATCGACGAAGCGCGCCGGCCGCAGTACGCTGCACTGCGCCATGTCCAAATCACGAACGGCGGCCCTGGCCCCTCGTCGCTCGCCCGTTGAGACGCTTTCCCGTGTGCCCGTACTGGCGCGGGCGTTAAATCACCTGCTCTACACGCGCGGCAAACCCTGGGAAGGCGCGGCGCCGTACGACAAATACGTCAGCCTCGCGATGGCCGTGCGCGACCTTGCGGTCGAGCAGCTCGTCGCAACACAGACGGTCTACGTGCAGCGAAAGCCCAAGCGCGTCTATTACCTTTCGCTCGAATTCCTGCTGGGACGTCTGCTGCGCGACAATTTGGTGAACCTGGGTTTGTACGAAACCGTCCGCGACGCGCTGGCGGCGGTCGGCGGCGAGTTCGACGACGTCTTCGAAATGGAACCCGACGCCGGCCTGGGCAACGGCGGCCTCGGACGCCTTGCCGCTTGTTACCTCGACTCCGCCGCCACGCTGAATTACCCGGTGTATGGCTACGGCATCCGCTACGAGCACGGCATTTTTGAGCAGCGCATCGAAAACGGCTGGCAAGTCGAATATCCCGAGCAATGGCTGCTCTATGGCTCGCCCTGGGAGATCGTGCGTCCCGAGTTCGCGACCGTGATTCGCCTGCGCGGGCGCGTCGAGCCGCGCGTCGATGCCGCCGGCCGTTTTCGGCCCACGTGGGTCGATTGCGCGACGGTGGTCGGCTTGCCATACGACGTGCCGATCCTCGGGCACCGCAGCGGCACGGTGAACATCCTGAGGCTGTGGTCGTCGCGCGCCTCAAACAGCTTCGACATGCAGGCGTTTAAACGCGGCGGTTTTGTCGAAGCCGTGCAGGAAAAGATGACCAGCGAGACGATCTCGAAAGTGCTCTATCCGCCTGACGAGACGGAGCGCGGGCGGCAGCTACGACTCGAACAGCAGTATTTCTTCGTCGCCTGCACACTGGCCGATGCGCTGCGGCGTTTCGAGCGCGAGAACGACGACATCAGCGATCTACCCGACAAGATCGCGATTCAGCTCAACGACACGCATCCCGCGCTGGCCATCGCCGAGCTGATGCGGCTGCTGGTCGACGATCGCGGCGTGGCGTGGGACCGCGCGTGGGAAATGACCCGCACGATCTGTGCGTATACGAATCACACGCTGCTGCCCGAAGCGCTCGAATGCTGGCCGGTGCCGCTGTTTGAAACGCTGCTGCCGCGACACCTGCAGATCATCTACGAGATCAATCACCGCTTTCTGGGTGAAGTCGAGCGCCGCTGGCCCGGCGACGCCAGCCGCCGACGCCGCATGTCGCTGATCCGCGAAGACGCTCCGCGCGCCGTCCGCATGGCGCACCTGGCGGTCGTCGGGTCGCACGCCGTGAACGGCGTGGCCGAGCTGCACTCGCGACTGCTGAAGACCAGCGTCATGCCGGATTTCGCGGCCCTGTGGCCGGAGCGTTTCACCAACGTCACCAACGGCGTCACGCCGCGCCGCTGGCTGCGGGCGTGCAATCCGGGGCTGGCCGACGCGATCACGGGCCGCCTTGGCGACGGCTGGGTGCGCGACCTGGATCAGCTTTCGCGGCTTGTGCCGCTGGCCGACGACGCCGCGTTTCAGCGCGAGTTTCGCCAAATCAAGCTGGCCAACAAGCAGCGCGTCGCGAGCGCGCTGGCCCGCGCGGCGGGATTGGAGATTGACCCGGCGGCGCTGTTCGACGTGCACGTGAAGCGCCTGCACGAATACAAGCGCCAGCTTTTGAACCTCGTGCACGTCGTGATGCTGTACCACGAGATGATCGACTCCGCCGGCGCGGCGCGCGTGCCGCGGGTGGTGTTGTTCGGCGCGAAGGCGGCCCCTTCGTATTACCGCGCCAAGCACATCATCAAGCTCATCGACGACGTAGCCCGCACGATCAACCGCGACGCGCGCGTCAACGACCGCCTGCACGTCGCCTTCCTGCCCAATTATCGCGTCTCGCTGGCCGAACTCGTCATTCCGGCCGCCGACCTGTCGGAGCAGATCTCCACGGCGGGAATGGAGGCTTCCGGCACCGGCAACATGAAGTTCGCCCTGAACGGCGCGCTGACGATCGGCACGCTGGACGGTGCGAACGTCGAAATCCGCGACGCGGTTGGCGCCGAGCACTTCTTTCTCTTCGGCCTCACCGCCGAGCAGGTCGCCGCCGAGCGCGGGCGATTCGATCCGCGCGGCGTGTACGACTCGAACGCGGCGGTGCGCCGCGCGCTCGACGCGATCGCCGAAGGCGAGTTCAACGCCGACGAGCCGTCGCTGCATCGGCCGGTGCGCGACTGGCTGCTGGGGCGCGACGATTACTTCATGTTGCTGGCGGATATCGAGAGCTACGTCGCGGCGCAGCGGCGCGTCGATGCGCTGTGGCGCGAGCCGGCCCGCTGGGCGCGCTCGGCCATCCTGAACGTCGCGCACGTCGGACGCTTTTCCAGCGATCGCGCCGTTCGCGAGTACGCGGAGAGAATCTGGAATGTGGAACGCGTGCTGCCCGATGCGACGCCGATCACGCATTGCTGAATTGCAGAACCCGTGAAATAGTCTTCAAACCGCGGCGAATTCGTCTCCATGCGGAATACACGACACGATCCCGCGCTGCGTTGGGTTGCGCTGGCGGCCGCCGCGCTCACACCGCTCTGCGGGTGCTCAACTCGCCCTTCGGCTTCCGCGCGAATGACGCGCGACGCGGCCCCGTCTTCGGCGGCGACGCGACCGGCGGCCTCGGCCCAATCGCTCGACGAACGAATCGCGCTCGGCCGCGCGCGGGTCGAGTCGTTTTTCGCCAAGCGATTCCCTCGCGATTTCGAGGTCCGCACGTTTGCGCGGCGGTCCGAGCTGGACGAGTTCGCCGCCGCCCGCTGGAAGATGCACAAGACCGAGTGCTGGATGGTCGCCATGGGTGTGGCCTCGACGTTCGTCCTGCTTTCGCCGGATTGCTGGCGCAGCGACGCCTGCGAGCACAATCCGGCCGACGAGCAGCACGTCCAGCAAATCGTCACGCATGAACTGACGCACGTGTTTCACGGCCAGCACAACCCGCAGCCGGAATTCGACGGGCTCGACGACGTCGGCTGGTTCGTGGAGGGGCTGGCGGTCGTGGTGTCGGGCCAACTTGACGAGCATCGCCGAGCGCAGGCCCGCGAAGCGGCGCAGCGCGGTGAGCCGGCGCGCTTGGCCGACGCCTGGTCAGGTCCAGCGCGCTACGCGGTGTCTGGGTCGCTGGTCGAATTCGTGGATCGACGCGTCGGCCGCGCCAAGACTCGCGAACTGCTGGCGTGCACAACGCCGCAGCAAATCCTGTCGATCGTCGGACTCGACGAAGCGGCGCTTCTTTCGACCTGGCGAGCGTCGGTCACTTCGGCGGAGTCGTCGCGCGGCTCGCGTTAGCAGCCCGTTGAAAAAGCTCGACACCGAGCCCCGACCGTAAGGGAGGGGTCGCGCCGATGCTCGAGATTGCCTGGAATCTCGACACTTTCGAGAGCCGAGCGGACCCCTCCCTTACGGTCGGGGCTCGGCTGGCCGCGTTTCTCAACGGGCTGTGAGGTGGCGCATCGGCGCATACCGCTTATCCGCCTACGCCGAGCGACGCGCTGCCCGCGAACTCGCTTTTCGCATTGCTTCGCACCGGGCGGGGCCGCAGCCGGGAACGCAGCACCAGCGTCGCCACCGTCGTCGCCAGAAGCACGGCGCCGGTCGATTGATGTAGCGTCGTCACCAGCACGCGGAGCGGCCCGGGCGACTCGCGCGAGGGATCCAGCGAAGTCACACCCAGCGACGCGAACCCGAGCATGAACTGCGCGCCAAGCGCGATCGTCAACGCGCGACCGATCCGCCGCAGGGCCGGAAAATCGTCGGCCGCGGCGCTGGTCCGGATCGCGAACGCGCCGACCGCGATCAGAACGACTACCGCCAGCGTGATGTGAAGGTGCAGGCCCCAGTCAAAATGCCGTAGCAACGCGCCGAATGTGATCTGCGAAAGCACCAGCACCGAACTCGCGAGGCCGAGCGCGAGGTCCGCGGCGGCGCGCGGGCCGGCGTTCCGATCGAGCTCGAATTCGCGCCAGGTTCTTCCCAAGACCACCCGAAGCGCCGCCAGCAACGAAAAGAAGACCTGCGCAGTCACGCCATGAACCGCCGCGAGTGCAAGATTGGGCGCAAGCTGCCGCGCGTCCTGACTGAGCGTGAGCTTGCCGGTCACGCGCAGCCCGCCCAGCACGCCCTGCCCGATCACAAGAACGAGCGCGGCGACGCCCAGCAGCTTCACGTAGCCACGACGCTCGGCCAGTAGCAGATACGCGCAAAGCGTCAGCGTCGTGAGCCCGAGCAGCGAGCCGAATAGTCGATGCGCGTGCTCGTAATAGATTCCTCCGGTCATGCGCGAGAGTGGATAAAGGAACATGCCGTAGCCGTATGAATTGGGCCAGTCCGGCACCGCCAGCCCGGCCTGGTAACCCGTGACAACGCCGCCGACGCTGAGCAACGCGAGCGTCACGACCAGCGCGACCGTGCAAAACGCGGCGGGCCAATTGCGAGCCTCCATGGCCGGTGTATGACCGTGGACACCATTCCGATTGGCTTCACGCCCGCCCAACGCAGCGCCGACACCGGCGACGGCGGCGGCGATCAGGATCGACGCCGGCGCCCACAGCGTCGCCCACGGCAGCATGGTTCCATCCGCGCGGCGCAGCGCCCCGCCGAGAACCAGCAGATTCAGCAGCCCGCACAACCCACCCGCGAGCCAGCCGGCGCGGACGCCGCGGGAGCTGGCGCGACCCGCGATCCATCCGCCTCCCAGAAGACACGCCATGAGCAGCGCGAACACGACCGGCGCCGGCGCGCCCAATCCGGGTAGGTGGCTCAGGTAGGCCACGATCCACATGGCCACGGTGATGGCGAAGCCGAGAGTCAGGATGTCGCCAACATCGCGCGGCGACGGTCGATTCATTATCGCATTATGGAGGCAATTCCGCGGGACGAATAGGCAGGCTTCGGCGCTATCAATGGATGCCTGCAGCGCATTCACTTCTCACGCGCGTCGAACTCCTCTACTTCGCTATCCCAACGAATCCACCAGCTCCTCGCTCGGCGCGAATCCGCGGCGGAGCGTATTTTCGGTGACGGTGCGCGGCTCGCAGAATTGGATCAGGTAATCCGGCCCACCGGCCTTGCTGCCCAGGCCCGACATCTTGAATCCGCCGAAGGGCTGCACATCCACCAGCGCGCCGGTGATCTTGCGATTGATATAGAGATTTCCGCATTCGCACTCGACTCGGGCACGCTCCAGGTTGGCCGGGCTACGCGAGAAGATTCCGCCGGTCAGCGCGAAATCAACGCCGTTGAAAATGCTGATCGCTTCGTCCATGTCGCGGGCTTTGATCACCGCGAGCACCGGTCCGAAGATTTCCTCGCGCGCGATGCGGTCGGTGGGCTTCACGTCAACGAAGATGTGCGGGCCGACGTAGTAGCCGCCGCCGGTCTTGGCGACCAGATCGGTCGTGTCAACGGCCAGGCCGACCTTGCACTCCTTCTTGCCGATTTCGACGTACTCGACGATCGACTGATACGCGCGTCTGTCGATCACCGGCGGCACGTAGGTGCCCGGCTCGTCCGCCGGCCCGACCTGCAGCGCCCGCGAAGCCTCGATCAGCCGCGAGACGAAGCGGTCATACACCGGCTCGAGCACGATGCAGCGCGAGCAAGCCGAGCATTTCTGGCCGGCGTAGCCGAACGCCGAGTACGTCACGCCCTTGATCGCTTCGTCCAGGTCGGCGTCGCTGTCGACGATCACGGCGTTCTTGCCGCCCATCTCGGCGATGACCTTTTTCAGCGCCGGTTGCACGGTCGGCGACTCGGCCGCCAGCCGGTTGATCCGGCAGCCGACCGCTTGCGAGCCGGTGAAAGCGATCATCGCCACCTTTGGGTGCTTCACCAGCACCTCGCCGATTACCGAGCCCGGTCCGGGCAGGTAGTTCAACACGCCCGGCGGCAGGCCGGCCTCTTCCATCACCGACATCAATTCCGCCGCGATGACGCTGGCCGGGTGCGCAGGCTTCATGATCACCGCGTTGCCGGTGACCAGCGCCGCAGTCGCCATGCCCGTCAATATCGCCAGCGGGAAGTTCCACGGCGAGATCACGGCGACCACGCCGCGCGGCGTGTAGTGGTATTCGTTCGTTTCGCCGGGCAGGTCGCGGCGGCGGGTGTGATCCGACATGCGGATCATTTCGTTGCCGTAGTAGTTGCAGAAATCGATCGCCTCGGATGTGTCGGCGTCGGCTTCCCGCCAGGGCTTGCCGCACTCCAGCGACATGACCGCCGAAAGATCGAACCGCCGCCGCTCCATGATCTCGGCGGCCCGGAACAAGCACGCCGCCCGCTCGTGCGGCTTGACGCGACGCCATTGGCGAAAGGCGTCGTACGCGACTTCGGCGGCGTTCTCTGAGGCGGCGCGATCCGCCTGCGCAATGCGGCCGACGACCTCGCCGGGCCGCGAGGGGTTGACCGAATCGTCCCACTCCTTCGTGGCGATCCGTTTGCCGCCGACGATCAGCGGATACTCGCGGCCCAGGCGCGTACGGACGTGCGCAAGCGCGTCGGCCATGTTTCTGCGGCTGGTCTCGTGCGTGAAATCGGTGTTCGGCACGTTTGCAAACGGGTCCATCAGCTCTTCCTCGAACTCGAATCGTCGTGTGCGCGGCAGCGATAGCGGCGGCGCCTCGCGTCCGAGCTCCTCCGGGTCGCGCAGCAACTCGTCTTCGGGCGTATTCTCGTCCACCGAGTGGCGCAGGAACGACTCGTTGGCGGTGTTTTCGAGCAGTCGCCGAATCAGGTACGCCATCCCCGGCAGCAGCTCGCCATAGGGCGTGTACACGCGGACGCGCTCGCCCATCTCCACCGCGCCGCGTTTGATCGGGTTGCCCATGCCGTACAGCATTTGCAGTTCGAAGGCATCGCCTGGGACGTTCCACAGGCGCTTCAGGGCGATGGCGTGCGCCAGGCTGCGAATGTTGTGGCTGGCGAACGCGGTGTGAATGTGCTTGTGGTTTTCGAGCAGCATGCGCGTGACGCGCTCGAAGCACGCGTCAGATTGCCATTTCTGCCGCCAGACCGGGCAGGGCCAGTGGTTCTGGTCGGCCAGGACGGTCTCGGTGTCCCAATACGCGCCTTTCACCAGCCGCACCCAGATCGGCGCGCCGCGCTGCGCGACCCAGTCGATCAGATCCCGCGCGTCGCGCTCGCACTCGCGCAGATACGCCTGCAGTACGATGCCGAAGTGCGGGTAGTCGCGGAACTCGGGTTCCATGAACATGTCGCGGCACAGCGCCAGCGTCAGGTCCTTGAACCCGTAGTGCTCCATGTCGATGTGCAGATGCGCCCCGCCGGCCATCGCCTCGCGCAATAGCGGCCGCAGGCGCTCCTTGGCGACGGCCATCGACTTGGAAGGATCGATCGGGTCAAACTGGGAGTACAGCGAGCTGAGCTTGACCGAGACGTTGACGCGCGGAATCGGCTTGCCGTCGGCCTGATCAATCTGCGGGACCGTCGCCCAACTCGGCGCGTCGCGATTCAATTCGCGGATCAGGTTCAGGTAGATCTGCTGATACGTCTCCGACTCCGCTTCGGACATCGCCGCTTCGCCCAGCACGTCGATCGTGAACGCCTGGCGCTGCGCGCGCATGCGGCGAACGGCGCGAATCGCCTCACGTGGATTCGAGCCGGCGATGAAGCGCTGCGCCATGGCGACCGAACCCTTGCGCGCCGCCCAGGCCAGGAACTGCGCCCGCGCTGAATCCAGCCGGTCGAAGTTCATCGTGCGCGAAATCCAGCGGACGAACGCATCCGCGCCGGCGGGCGTCAGTTCGTCGAGGGCGCGATCCGCCCCGTTTCCATGCCCGGCGTAGTGCGCGTGTCCGACGCGCGAACCGGCGTCGTCGCCGCGCGGCCGGGCGGCCCCTTGCGACGCGGCGCCGTCGGGCAGCACGAAGTACTCGCGCAGGTGACGGGCGACGTCGCCGGAATCGGCGATCATCGGCAATGCGTCGATGAAGCGAAACGCCTGCACCTTGAACCACTCATTCCGCATGCACTGCGCCATCAGGCGCTCTTCCCACCATTCGGGTTGCAGGATGGTCGGATTGCTGCCGCGGATGCGGTCAAAGAGCTCGTGTCCGAGTTTGACGGTTAGCTTGTCGATTTCGGTGCGAGAACTAGCTCTGCTGATCATGACGTTGGCACCATCTCGATGCGTTGAGCCGAATTCGGCATCCTATCGCCGGCGTCGGGATGGGCAAGGCACCGGAGGGCGACCCTGGGATCGGGGGAGGCGTCGTTCTCCGCATCCCCCGCTCGCACACGGTCGCGGCTCGGATCAAACGGTACCAGCACCCGGAATCTGATAGTGGCTCAGTATCACGAAGGAACTCCCCAACCGAGCCCCGACGGTAAGGGAGGGGTCTCTTGCGACGAGTAGAAGGCCGCTCCCTTCTATGAAGCCGGGTCTGTCAAGCGGGCTGGGTCTTTTGCGACAAGAGGGGGTCAGCCTTCTATTCGGGTTTGCGCCGGTCAATCGACGTTGACACTTGGCGTCCCATTCGGCTTATGCGACGAGGCCCATTCTTACGGACGGGCTGCGGCCGATTGCGGTCCGGCTGCGCCCACGGGAGCGGTCGAGCTTTCGTCGTAACCCTGCGCATCAACCTTTCCCGCAGCGGTCGCGTGCATTGCCGCAGGGCTTCCAGGCTGCCCTGCGTCCAACCGCTCTTGCCGCGTTTCAGACCGCTGTCCGCACGCAGCAGCAGCGCCCGGATCTGGACCTTCCAGCGCGTCTGCGCCACCACGATCGCTTCGCGGGCCTGAATCAACCTCGACCACCACCAGCTTCGGCGCCAGGCGGATCAGCACTTTGCGGATCGTCTCGCGATTGGTGTTGAAGCTGCCCACCTGCTCTTCCTGACGCGCGTCGCGGAACGCGAAAACCGACTTGCTCTGCCCCAGATCAATCGCGAGAATCGACATCGCCGGGTCTCCTCAAGATGCTGAATTCATCTTTGGGCCGGCCACACGGCCGAGCCCGTCCGGCGGAGATTAACCGCCAGGAGACCCGGCTTTCATAGCTTCTTACGGGCGGGCCTCGGTGTCGGGCGTTTTCCCGGGGTCGCATGCGAAATTGAGCCACTACCCGCAATCTAGTTGGAACGGCCCGAACCGCGACCCGAAGGTATGATGTGCGACCTATGAAACTTCACGCCGCCACCGTCGAACAATACCTGGCCGCCCTTCCGCCGGATCGGCGCGACGCGATTCAGGCGCTGCGCCAAGTCATTCTGAAGAACCTCGACCGCGACTACGAAGAGGGCATTCAGTATGGCATGATCGGCTATTACGTGCCGCATCGCGTCTTTCCCGCCGGCTATCACTGCGATCCGCGCCAACCGCTGCCGTTCGCGAATCTGGCATCGCAGAAAAACCACATGGCGCTGTACCTCATGTGCGCGTACGGTGACGGTGCGGAAAAGAAGTTCCTGCAAGACGGATTCGCCCGCGTCGGCAAGAAACTCGACATGGGCAAAGCCTGCATCCGCTTCAAGAGGCTCGACGACCTGCCGCTCGACGTGATCGGCGAGTCAGTCCGGCGCATGCCGGCCAGGAAGTGGGTCGAAATCTGCGAAGCCGCGATCGGCAAGCGTGCGCCGGCCAACGCCAAGCAGGCGACGAAGCCGAAGAAACCGGCGAAATCGCGGAAACGCGCGGGCGCGGCGAAGGCGGCACGCCGGGCGGCGAGCGGGGCAAAACGCAGGCGCGCATAAGCAATAGGCGAACCATTCTGCTCGCCCCGATGACCGCGTCCGGGGGCGAATGCTCCTGGCGTCTGTCATGCGCCCTGTAGGGAGAACGCGGCGCTCGAACGATTGCGTTGACGCCGGACCGGTTTGGCTGTTTGTCGGGAGAGGCTGAGAATTGCCATTCACCGGGCCCTCCCGTAGACTCGCCGCGTTCGGCGCCGCCGCCCGCGGGCGATGAATGTGGAGAGTTTGAGTGAGCTGATGGAGGCGTCCGACGAGATATTGCTCCAACGCACCGCGTCGCGCGACCGGCAGGCATTTGGGGCGTTCTACGACCGGCATTCCGCGCGCGTTTTCGGCATCTTGCTGCGGATGCTCCGCGATCGACGCGAGGCCGAGGACGCGTTGCAAGACGTGTTCTGGCACGTCTGGGAGCGCGCCGCGCAGTACGACTCCAACCGCGGAAATCCCGAAATCTGGCTGCTGATGATCGCCCGTTCGCGCGCCCTCGACCGGCTTCGCAAGCTGGCGCGCGACGCGTCCCGGCCGGTTACGCCGGTTGGCGAATCCGATCCGGCTGCGCCGCGAGATGACTATGCAATCGATACGCGGGAGCAGGCGGGACGGGCTCGAAACGCGCTGGCGCAGCTTCCGCCTGAACAGCGGCAGGCGATCGAGCTGGCGTTCTTTGAGGGACTCTCGCACACCACCATCGCCGAGCGCGAGGGAATCTCGCTCGGTACGATCAAGACCCGCATTCGACTGGGCATGCGCAAGCTGCGCGAGCTGCTGACGATGGAGGCTGGCGCGGCATGAATGCGCATGATGACGTCATCGAGCTGGCCGAGCTCTACGTCAGTGGCGCCGGCACCGAGCTGGAGACCGCCGCGTTCGAAGCGCTGCTGGCGGCCGGCGAACCAATCGCGGTGCAGACGCTTCGCGAGCTATCGCCGGCAATCGGCGCGTTGATCGACTCGACGCCGCCCCACGAACCGCCGCCGCGCGTGAAGGAGCGCCTGATGGCGACCGCCGAAATGGTCGGCGGCATGTCCGATTGGGTGCTGCTGCGGGAGAGCTTCGGCCATTGGAGCGAGACCGGCGTCAGCGGCGTGCAACTCAAGACGCTCTATCTCGATCGTTCGCGGAATGTGCACACGTTTCTGATGCGCTGCGCCGCGGGATCGAAGATCCCCGTCCACGCGCACCACGAAGCCGAGGAGTGCTACGTCGTCCAGGGCGAACTGCACACGTTCGGCACGGTGCTTCGCGAGGGGGATTATCTGCGTGCGGCGGCCGGATCGACGCACCCGGAGTCTCACACCGAGCGCGGTTGCGTGCTCCTGGTCACGGCGGCGATCGGCGACGAAGAGGAGCATGCGCAATCATGAGCGTCCGCGTGGTGACGCTGCTGCTGATCGGATTAGGGGGCGCGGCCGGATCCATGGCGCGCTACCTGCTCAGCGGCTGGGTGCAGCAATTCAGCGCCGCGGCGCTGCCGCTGGGGACGCTTAGCGTCAATCTGGCGGGGTGCTTTTTCATCGGGTTATTGAATACGGCGTTGACCGGTCCGCTGCTGATTCGCGAGGAGCAGCGTCTCGCGCTTGTTGTCGGCGTGCTGGGTGGGTTTACGACGTTTACCGCGTTCGGCTGGGAGACTCTGGAACTGCTGCGCGGCGGGCAGCACTTGGCGGCGGTGGGGAATGTGCTCGTCAGCGTGTTCGCGGGGCTGGCGGCGGTCTGGCTGGGCGCGCGGCTGGCGACGACCTGGCTGGGTGGCGGCGGATGAGGAGAATTCACAAGGGTGGTACGGGCGTCTCGCCCGAACCCACGGTTCGAATCTCGCATCTCAACACCAAGACACGGGCGAGACGCCCGTACCACCCTTTTCGCGAGACGCCCGTACCGCTCTTTTATGGCCTGGTACCCGTACCACCCTGCTTGCGGAGGGTCCGATGAAGGAACTGACCGAAGCGCGGCTGCTGCGCGTTTTCATCGGCGAGAGCGATCGCTGGCACGGCAAACCGCTTTACGAAGCGCTGGTGCTGAAAGCGCGCGAAATGCACCTGGCCGGAGCTACCGTGCTGCGCGGGCCGATGGGTTTCGGCGCTCACAGCCGCATGCACACGACCAAGGTGCTGCGTTTGTCGCAGGACCTTCCGATCGTGATAGAAATTGTCGACACGGCGGAGAAGATCGACGCGTTTCTGAACCAGATTGACCCGATGGTGAGCGAAGGGCTGGTGACGCTGGAGAACGTGCGGGTGATTCGGTATCGCGCAAACGACGCCATCGCGCGCTAGCTTTATGGCTTGGTGGATTGCGTCGTGGCGGCCTCGGCGGCGGCTCGCTGCGAACGCGTTGGGAGTCGGTCCAAGCCGGGCTTGAGGCGCTCAACAAAAATCCGATTAACCGGTTCCACTAACTTCCAGAGTCTTACTCGCGCAGGCGCACCCCGCTCGCCACCGCGATCTTCGGCAGGAAGGGCGTTCAACGCGTCGCTGGCTTGCTCGATCTCGTCGGCCTTGGCTTTGAGATGTCGCTTCGCGGAATCTTGGCATTCCCGTAGTATTCGCCACGCACGCTGTGTCTGCTCCGCATCAAGCTGAAAGTCCGCGATGAACTCGCGCGTGTACTGCTCCCAGAGACCCGGCGCCCGACCGATCAGAGGCACACGATTTGACGCGCTCGGTTCCAGATCAGCACGCGGAATGCGCGGAGGGCCGGTTTGTCCAATCTCCATGGGAAGCGCATCGAGCGCGGCGCGGTTTCGAGGTCCACGATCCACGAGCCCGCGTCGCTCAAGGCGCGACCATTCGGAGAGCGGAATCGCGCGCGCGCCATCCCATACATGCACCTCGCCGCCCGGACCGACGCCGGGTCGCGAGACCTCCATGCCCGGCTCAATGCCCACATCCGCGGGTGTCAGGCGCTTGGGGTGCTCGGGCCGAAGGAACTCGGCTTTGGTTACTTTGATTACCGCGGCCGGCTGCGTTCCGTCGCGGTAGTTCGCCCTGAAGAACTCGACAACTTTGGGAAACCAGAGGTTGTCAAATCGATCCAAAGTGATTCGTGCTTCCTGCTGAACGCGTCCATCCCGCTCGTATGTCACGCGCGTTGGAGACCAATCACGATCGGGATCGAGACTCCAGGTAATGACGCCGGTCGGTAGGTGCTCGCGCACCTGAACCTGCTTCCCCTCGCGAACCTCTTCGAATCGCCGCTCGCGAAGTGCGCGCGCTTCGGATCCTCGTTCGAGTGCGACGCCGACGTCGTCGTAGGGCAAACTTGGGACAATACCGAGGCTGCGGAGCTGGAGCGGATTCTCGTGCCGCGTTTCGTCGCGCGCGGACATCGTCATCCAGGTGAAGGTACTCTCGTGCGAATATGTGCCGTCGGGCGTTGCAAGCAGGACGTGCGGTTTGCCGGCCTGGGCGGCGCTTCCAAGCACCCAACCTCGATCATCGCCCAGATTCTCGATCGCGACATCTGGACCGGCGAGTCGCTCGCGAAAGTGAATATCCGTGCCGCCCAGGTTCTTGACATTCGAATACGTGAATTCGATCTCCGCAGTCTCCAGCAGCGCACGGTACTGGAAGACGTGTTCCAGCGCGTCGGGCAACTCGCCTCCTCGCGCCTGCGCTGCGTTCACCCCAGCACTCAGCAGGAGGACCACGGCGAGTGCGCGAATGGCGCGATCACGAGCGTGCATGGCGTCCTCCTAAGGAACCCCGCTGGCACAGCTACCATTCTGCCTAAAAACGTTGACAAAATTCTCTGAGTAGGCCACCGCCTGGCCTCGTCGGCACGGAAGTCCGGCGCATTGGGGAAATGTGTCGCAATCGTAGATGATGTAACAGGTGACCGTATCGATTCGGTACTTATAGCAATCATCGCCGAAGCACGGAGCGGAGATCGAATTGCCCATGGTGCACTGGATCATCGTTTCGTTGTCGCACACATCGTCGTTCCAGCATGTTCCACATGATGTGTTCGTGCACGCGCATGCGGTGATTTCGGTAAACTTGTAACAGTTCTCGTCTGCCGTTGCGCTGTTGCCCAGCACAAACAGGATCCCGATTCCGCACACAAGGTGTCGTAACGAGGTCATTCGATTCTCCCCATTGAATTGAGTTTGCGGCGTCCACCCGAACACCGTCACAACGCCGAATAGTGTGCCCCCCCCTTGAATTGTCAAGGGAATTTTCGCTTCAACGGTCGCCAGGCCGCCACAAACGAGCCGACGATTCATGCCGCCTTGCGACGCGTGCCGACGATCCGCGCCGCTGGAGTCCGGGCGGATTGCTCGCTATCGTGAACGAGCTTGAATTCGCACCCATCGGAGACGCGCCATGAACGCCTGCATTGCCTCGATTCGCGCCCTCGAAATCCTCGACTCGCGCGGCAATCCGACCGTCCGCGTGCTCGTGACGCTCGATGACGGCTCGGTCGCGTCCGCGTCGGTGCCGTCGGGCGCGTCCACCGGCGAGAATGAGGCCGTCGAGCTGCGCGACGGCGACAAGAAACGCTTCGGCGGCAAGGGCGTGCGCAAGGCGTGCGAGAACGTAGAGCGCCTGATCGCGCCCAAGCTGATCGGCATGGACCCGGCCCGCCAGGCCGAGATCGACCGCACCATGCTCGAACTCGACGCCACGCCCACCAAGAGCCGCCTGGGCGCCAACGCGATCCTGGGCGTGTCGATGGCGGTGGCCCGCGCCGCGGCGATGGCGGCCGACCTGCCGCTGTACGCATATCTCGGCGGCCCGGGCGCGACGCGCCTGCCGGTGCCGATGATGAACATCCTGAACGGCGGCAAACACGCCGACAACAGCGTCGATTTCCAGGAATTCATGGTGATGCCGGTCGGCGCGGCGAGCTTCGCCGAGGGGCTGCGCTGGGGCGCGGAGACGTTTCACGCCCTCAAGAACATCCTGCACAAGAAGCACTATTCAACCGGCGTCGGCGACGAAGGCGGCTTCGCGCCCGACCTGAAGAGCAACGAGGAAGCGTGCGATGTGATCCTGGAGGCCATCGCCGCCGTCGGCTATCAGCCCGGAAAGGACATCGCGCTGGCGCTCGATCCGGCGGCCAGCTCGTTCTTCGAAAACGGCGCGTACGAATTCGCGAAAAGCAAGCAAGGAAAGAAGAACACCGCGGAGATGGTTTCGCTCTGGCGAACGTGGGCCGAGAAATACCCGATCGTGTCGATCGAGGACGGCCTAAACGAACATGACTGGGCCGGTTTTCAGCAGCTCACCAGCGCCATCGGCTCGCGCGTGCAGATTGTCGGCGACGATCTGTTCGTCACCAACACGCAGTTCATCGCCCGCGGCATCCGCGAGAAGGCCGGCAACGCCGTGCTGATGAAGCTGAACCAGATCGGCACGGTCAGTGAGACGATCGCTTCGATCGAGATGTGCCGCCGAGCCGGCTGGGGCTTCATCATCTCGCACCGCTCGGGCGAAACCGAGGACACGTTCATGGCGGACTTCGCGGTCGCGATGGGCGGCGGCCAGATCAAGACCGGCTCGGCTTGCCGCAGTGAGCGGATCGCCAAGTACAACCGGCTGCTGGAAATCGAGGCCGAGCTCGGGCGTGCGGCGGTGTTTGCGAGCCCATTTCAGAAGGCCTGATCGCAGCGACCGTCGGAGAATTGGCCTGCTCGGAAGATAGCCGGTCGCTTGCGCTCGCGGTTCGGATCACCCACGATCCGGCAATCCGAACCGCGAGCGCAAGCGACCGGCCATGCGCCAGCGCGTCGGGTATTCTCGAATCCCGGCAGACGCCGCCGCGAGCGATTGACCGTCCCTACAATCAAAGCACATGGCGAACGAGCATTCATCGAGCTTGGGCCCATCCGCCGCGCGGCTGCTGGCGTTGGCCTGCCTGGTCGGTCTGGCGGCATCGATAATCGCGATCCCACTCTTGACGCCGCCAACGCCAGCGGCACTGCCCGCACCGGGAACTTCGACCGCGCAAGGAACGAATGAGCGGCCGGCCGACGAAAACCCCGGCGCCGATGCACGCGCGAGATTGCACGAGCTGTCGCGCGATGACGCACCGCGCGACGCGGCTGCGCGCGGGATTGATCCCAGCATTCCGTTCGCCGAGGAGCGGCGCGTGTTCATCGAGCCGCCGCCGGCACTCGTGATGCCGCGCGCGCCGACGCGCAGCGCGTCGCGCCCCATCGCCGAGCGCTCGGCCGAGATGCGCCGGGCGCGCGTCCAGCAATTCGGCGGCAACGCCGACACCGAGAACACTGTCGAAGCGGGCCTGTCGTGGCTGGCGGAGCATCAGTCCCCGGACGGCTCGTGGGATCGCGTCGAGTTTCAGAAACGCTGCCCGAAAGACGCCGTATGCCCCGGGCCCGGCATCGCCCGCGAGGATCATCGCATTCGCGCCGGAATCACTGGCTTGTGCCTGCTGGCGTTTCTGGGCGCTGGATATTCACACTCTGATGGTCCGTATGCACGGGTGATCTCGAACTCCGCCGAGGCATTGCTGGCGATGCAGCGGCCCGACGGCGCGTTTTCGTCCGGTCCGGCGATGGCGGGCTACGACAACTCGCTCGCCACGTTCGCCCTTGCTGAATATTACGCCGTCAGCGGCGATGCGCGCGTCCGCGTGGCGCTCGAGCGCGCCGTGGATCGCCTTACCGGCAGCCAGCAATCGCTCGGCGGCTGGGACTATTTGCCCCGGCCGGACGTCGGCCGTAACGACACTTCGATCACCGGCTGGATGACGCAAGCGCTGCTGGCGTGTGCGGCCGCTGGCATTCATGTCCCGCCTGAGTCGTTGGTGTACGCGTCGATGCACTTCATGCGCGCCACGGAGGACGACGGCCGCGTGCGTTACGCCGACGCGGGCACCGGCGTTTCTCCCGGGCCAAACGGGCTGCAATATCGCTACGGACCGGCGATGATCGGCGTGGCGATGGCGTGCGAGCCGCTCCTGGGATGGCGGCTCGAAAGCCCGCTGCGCCGCCGACAAGCGGCGCTCGCCGCGGCGCAGCTCCCTTCGGCGACGCTGGCGCGCGGCGGCGACAACTCGCAACTTCACGATGAGTACTACTGGTACTACGGCACCGTCGCGATGTTTCAATCCGGCGGTGAATCGTGGGAGCGCTGGAACGCCGCGCTTCGCGACGCGATCCTTCCGCTGCAAAATCGCGACAAGACCGCCGATGGTCGCAAGAAACACGGCTACGGAAGCTGGCAGCCGTACGGACCGGGCTGGGGGCGCTGGGGGCGCATCGGCGGGCGCGTGTACGCCACCGCGATCTGCGTGCTGACGCTCGAAATCTACTATCGTCATCCGCCGGCGTATCTGATTGACGAGCCGGTGCTCGGTCCGGGCGATTGGCGTGCGGTTCTGCGCGATGCGGGATTGCGCGAGCGCGGCGACGCGGTGCGCTGTCTGCGCGAATGCCGCGCCGAAATCTCGGAGCCGGTGCTGGTGGAGATGCTGGCGGACTCGTCTGCGGCGATCGCGTCCGCGGCGGCGCGGGCCCTGGCGGATTTGGGGTCGCCGATGGGCAAGAGCGTGCTGACGTCGCGACGATCGGCGTTGCCCGAATCGGAGCGGGCCTTGTCGGATCGCGCGCTGCGGACGATCGAGGAAATCGAGGCTCGCACGCCGCCGCGCGGCGTCATTCGCGTGTACGACACGGCTGCGCGCGTTGCGACGATGGATATCGAAGGCGCGTACGTCGGCCTGCTGATCGTTGTGACCCGCGAAGGCCACAACATCGCGCAAATGAGCGTGATTCAACGCTACACCGGGCGTCCGCTGGCGTTGGCGGCGCTACGTGACGGCGACGCGCCGCAGCCCGGCGACGTGGTTGAGGCCCGATAACGATCCGGAGTTTCAGCGGGCCCACAGTCGGTCAGTCGTCGGCCGAGCGCTCGATCGCGCGCGCCACGCGACTTCGCGGAGCGCGCGCCGCGCTTGCTCGTGCAAGCGCGACAATCGTTAGTTTTTCGGTAGTGGCTCAGTTTCGCGAAGGAACTTCCCAGCCGAGCCCCGACCGTAAGGGAGGGGTCTCTTGCGACGAGCAGAAAGAGGCTCCCTTACGGTCGGGCCTCGGTGTCGGGCGTTTTCCCGGCGTCGCATGCGAAACTGAGCCACTACCAGTTTTTCCTTGTTCCTACCGTCTCGGCCCGGTAAAATACAGGCCGGGCTGTCCCGTTTGCGTTCCTATTCCTCAGGTCACAAACGAACGCGGGAGAGCGGCACGAATCCGACCAGTTATTCGTGCAATTCGCAATGGTCCAAATTCTTCAAGGAGAGCCAGCATGAGGAAGTTCGCAGCGTTGGCCGCGCTAGTCGCGATGTCGCTCGTCGCCTATGCGGCCGAGAATCACCCCAGACACCAGGCGGTGCGCGACGAGCCCTACGTCGGGCCGCCCGTGCAGATCGCACCTCAAGTTGATCTGCGCGGCCCCGGCGTCATCGTTTACGACGGCTATCCGGTGCCCGTCGGTACGACGCCGGACCCCACAAATCCGTACAACCTCTTCCGCAGCGGCGATAATCCGGCTCGCACGGCCTACCCCGTGTCGCTCCAATGCGGACCGGCCGAGGGCGCCTCGGCAGGAAACCCGCTCACGCTGTCGAGCATGGACATCGTCGTACGCACGGTGGGTAACGGCCCGTTCACATGGGACATTCTGATTTCGTTCTACGACAATCACAATCCGAGCGCGACGCCGGCCATCACGAGCCAGGTCGGAACGACCATCCGTCACTCGGTCGTCGGCTACGCATTGAACAACGGGCGCTACTACGCGACGATCAATCTCGCGGGCGCGGGAATCTCGCTGGATGATCCGGATTTCGTGATCGAGCTGCTGCACGTCACTCCGGGCGGTTCGGCGACGGACACGTTCCCGAACCAGAACGCCACGTGCTCGGCGACGCTGGGCGGCTTCGGCCCGACGGCCTCGATGAACGCCGATCCGCCGAGCGCGGGTAACGCCGACGGATTTGTATACCTGGAGCAGATCTGCGGGCAGCCTGCGCCCTGTGACGTGATCGACAACGTCTGGGCGCCGTGCGACTACATCAACTTCGGGCTGTACTGCCCGTTCCGCATCTACGCGCAGCCGCCGCTGCCGGCCACGCTGCCGCCGGGCACCGCGCCGGCCGCCGCCTGCCTGGGAGTGCTGGTGGACGACAACGCGAACGGCGTGGGAAATCCGGGGACGCTGGTAATCACGTTCCCGCTCGCCGCGGGCGAGGTACGCTGGTTCAAGATGGTGCTCACCGAGAATATTGACGGACCTCCGGTGACCACCGGCGAGTACCTTGACATTCACACCGAGGGCTCCGACCTGGTGCCTGTGAATGACCCGACCGTCGAGGACGACACGGTGATCGCCGTGTACGACTCGAAACAGGTCGGAACCGTGAATGGATTCATCGTCGCCGTGAATGACGACGCGGATGCCACGGTCGGCTCACCGGCCGGGCACCACAAGAGCCTGCTGAGTTTTGGAAGCGACGTTGTTCGTGCGTACCCGGTCATCAACCCGCCGGTCGGCTACGACACGCTGATCGCCGGCGGTCAGGACGGTCCGCTTTCCAAGGGCGAACTGTACTTGGCGGCGTCGGGCTTCCCGCACTCGGCGGGCGCCTGCCGCTGGCAGTACTCCTCGACTTCGCTGGATCACGGCACGATGGTGCTCAATCTGAGCGCTCATCTCGTCAATGCCTGCGCGGGCGACCTCAACGGCGACAAAGTCGTCAATGAGTCCGATCTGGGCATTCTGCTCGGTGCGTGGCAATCGGGCCGCTGCGGCGACCTGAATCGCGATGGCCAGTCGGCCGAGGCCGATCTGGGCATTCTGCTGGCCAATTGGCAGAACGTTTGCGGACCGAACTAAGGGTTCGAATTGCCTGAATGCACGTCTTCTCACGAACGCCACGGCATATCGCCGTGGCGTTCGCATTTCATCACTGAATAACGGTGCGCGAGTACGCGCCGCATCAGAACGCGCAGCGCAAGGCAGCGCGGCTGGGAATCGCGCTTGCTGGCGCTGCGCGTCCTGATGCGGCGCTGCTCGCGCACCGCTTATTTAGCCGCGCCGCGGGCCACTTTAGGAACCGCGACGCGCAGGCGAGTGGCAGCCGACGCGGTTCCCTGCTCCCGACGCCCGATAAGTTACGCGCCGCCCCGCATCCAATCGGCCCGTCGCTCGTATAAAGTGCGTGTCGAGCCCCGCGGAATCGCCGCGCCGGCCCCGCGATCACGGCCAGGAACGAGAATGCCGACTTTCGTCTATCGCGCTCGCAACTCCGGCGGAGAATCCGTGAACGGCACGTTGGTGGCCGACACGCAGATCGCCGCGGCGCGCATGCTCGACGAACGCGCCCTGCTGCCGATCGAACTCTCGGAACTCAAGACGCAGCAGCGCTCGTTCCTGACCGGCGGAACGCGTCGCATCAGCCTCTCGAAAGTCGGCATCATCTACGAGCAACTCGCGGATCTCTTGAAAGCCGGCGTGCCGGTACTGCGGGCGCTCAGCGTGCTGGCCAAGCAGTCGACGGCCGGCCTGACGCGCGTGCTGCGCGAAGTACACGAGAGCGTCTCGGGCGGCGACACGCTGGCCGACGCGATGGACAAGCACCCGGAAGCGTTTCCTTCGCTGCACGTGTCGATGATCCGCGCCGGGGAGAAGGGCGGCTTTCTCGAGGACGTGCTGACGCGGCTGTCCGAATTCGTCGCCCGCCAGGACGCACTCAAGAACAAGTTCATCGGCGCAATGGTGTATCCGTGCATCCTGCTCTTGGGCGGATTGAGCGCGATCACCACGCTGATGGCGTACGTCGTGCCGAAGATCCGCGGCCTGCTCGAACAGCGGCAACTGCCGATCGTCACGCACATCGTGTTCGCGATCAGCGATGTAATTTCGAATCACTATCTGGAGCTGCTCGGCGGCTTGACGGTTCTGATCGTCGCGGTCGTCGGCTTCGTGCAAAGCCGTGCCGGCAAGACGCTGCTGTCCCAGGCGCAGCTCCGCGCGCCGGTGGTGGGGCGCGTGTTCACGATGATCGCGCTGTGCCGATTCTGCCGCATCTTCGGCACGCTATTGGCGAACGGCATTCCGATCCTTCAGGCGCTGAAGATTTCGAAGGATTCGACCGGAAACGAAATTCTGTCCGACAGCATCGAACGCGCCGCCGAGAGCGTCCGCGGCGGCGAGTCGCTGACAGTGCCGCTGGCCGCCAGCCGCGTCTTTCCGCCGGCGATGATCGACATGATCGCCGTCGCGGAGGAGAGCAACACGCTGGAGAAGGTGCTGGTGGAGATCGCCGACACGCAGGAAGAGCGGACGGCGCGGCAGATCGAGTTGGCGGTGCGGCTGATCGAGCCGCTGATGTTGCTGTTCATGGGATTGATGGTCATGACGATCGCGGTGGCGCTGTTGCTGCCGATCCTGAGCATGGCCTCGAGCGGGTTGCGTCCGTCATGAGAACACTTGCGAGCGTCGGTCGCTCGAACACGCTGAGTCGCACTGCGCGGGTACGGGCCGCGATCGCGCGACGTGCGGGATAGGGATAGGTCTTCGAACTAGGTCAAACAGGGAGTAAGCACATGGCTGCAACTCGGATTCGTCGCAGCGCGCGGCGTCGCGCGTTTACGCTGCTGGAAGTGTTGATGGTGATCGTCATTCTGGGCGTGCTGGCGGCGCTGATCATCCCGCAGTTCGGCGGGACGGATACGCGGGCGCGCAAGGACCTGACCATCGCGCTGATCAAGTCGGGTTTGGCCTCGCCGCTCGAAACGTTCAAGATGCACTGCGGCCGCTATCCGACTTCGGAAGAAGGCCTGATGGTGCTGCTCGAAAAGCCGAGCAACGAAGACATCGCGGCCAAGTGGGCCGGGCCGTACGTCAAGCGCGACCAGCTCAAGGACGCCTTCGGCAGCGACTTGAAATACGCCGCGCCGGGCGAGTACAACCAGGACTCGTACGACCTGTCGAGCCCCGGACCCAACAAGCAGTTCGGCGACGACGACGACATCACGAATTGGGAAAAGACGTAGACCGACCGGGCGAGGCCGTAGCGTCGGGCCTCTTTGTCCGACGCCGAACTTGGGCGCCGTGACCCGGCGCGCGGGAACGATCAAGAAATTCGGCGTCGGGCACGGAGTCCCGACGTTACGGCCGACGCCCGAGCGAAACCGACATGCGAACGTCCGCTGCTCATCACGGCTTCACGCTGATCGAAGTGTTGATCGTCATCGTTCTGATCGGGCTGTTGTACGCGCTGATCGCGCCGACGTTCGACACCGAGAATCGCGGCGGGCAGCTCGACGAGACCGAGCGTCGATTCCGCAGCGTGCTGGCCATGGCGCGCGCCGAGGCGATGAACCAGGCGGCGCGATATCGGCTTTCGATCCGCCAGGACGGGCGATTGGATGTGCTGCGCCAGCAGGACCCGATCGAATCGCCGGATACGTATGTGCCCGTGACCGCCGATTGGGCGGCGTTGCCGTCGGAACTGCAGCACGCGTGGGTTGAGTCGGTGGCGCTATTGCCGGGCGGCCCGCCGCCGGTGATTGCCGACAAGGATCAGACTGAATTCGAGATCGCCGATCTGGATACATACGAGGTCACGCTCGTCGCAGTGACGGATCTCGAAGCGCCGCTGAATCTCGACTTTGAGCCGGATGGCTCGAGCGCATCGGCGCGCTGGGTTCTGCGCGATTCGCGCGGCGTAGGCGTGCAAATGACGCTCGATGGGCGCATCGGGCGGCTGGAAATCGCCGATGTGCCGGCGCTGCCGGCGAGCGAAATCGTGCGGCCCAAGCCGGTGACGGCGACGAAGCGGGGCTAACCGAAGTGCGGGGTGGGGCGGGCTTCCAGCCCGCCAGGTTCGGAGAACGCATGGTTCCGGCCACATTGTCATTCGAAGTCGAGCGCGGAACCAGGACGCTGCGCGCAACGAGCCGGAACGCGAGTCGCCTTAGATTCTTCGCTCCGCTCGGAATGTCTGCGCGGGCTGGAAGCCCGACCCACTTGCGCGCCGCGCTGCTGCTCGAAGTCGTCGTCGCGCTGACGATCCTGGTCGCTGCAATGGGCATTCTCGGAGCGCAGCTCGTCGGAGGGCTGAAGCTCACCGGCTACGCCGAGCAGCAGGCCCGCGCCAACCAACTCACTGACCGCATACTCGCGCTGCTGGAACTCGACCCCGAGAAAATCCAGCAACTCGCCACCGAAACGCACGCCGAGGGCGACTTCGGCACGCAATATCCCGGCTTCCTCTGGCGAACGACGATCGAGCCGATCACCGACGTCGCCGGGCTGGGGCTGGTGACCGTGGAAATCCTCTACGACGCATCCGGCAGCAAGACATCGGACATCGAAGCGGCGCGCGTTGTTCGAAGCGTGCACCTGCTGAAGTCGGCGCCGGGCCGCGTGGATCTCGAGAACGACTTCGGCGTGGACTCCGAGCAGATCGAGCAGATCACACAGATGGTCCCGATTCCGGGTTTCGATCCCAAGCAACTCGATCCGCAGGCGATCGTTTCGCTCGACCCGACTCAATTGCTCGAGTTATTGCCTCAGCTTCTGCCGCTGTTGCAGCAATTCGGCGGCCAGGCGCCGCCGGGTTTGGAGGGCCTGCTCGCCGGCGGTCCGCCGTCGCCGGAGCAGATTCAGGAGTTGCTGCGCCAGCGCCTGAGCGGAGCTACGCCCGACGGCGGCGGCGGCGCACCTGGCGGGCCGGGGCGCGGCGGATTTCCCGGCGCGGGAGCGCCGAACGGCGGCAGCCCCGCCGCCGGCGGACCGGGCCGCGGCGGCGATCAACCGAAAATCGGCGATGGAACCGGCCCGCGCACGCCGCAACCGGGTGGATCCCGAAACACGCCGACCGGCGTCGGCGGCTCGCGCGGTGACCGTGGCGGACAACCCGGCGCTGGGCAGGGCGGCGGACGTGCCCCGCGCGGCAATCAGGCCGGTGGAGGAACAGGCGGGTCGCGCGGAAATCAAGCCGGTTCTGAAACTGGCGGCACGCGCGGAGACCGCACCGGAACCGGCGGCGCGGGCGGTTCGGGCGGTTCCCGAGCCGGCGGATCGCGCGGAGCCGGAAGCGGCGCGGGCGGCACGCGGAGCCCGGGCGGCGGACCATGACGTCGAATGCAGAATGCAGAATGCAGAATGCAGAACGCGGATTCGTCCATGGGCGTAGATCCGAGTTCTGCATTCTGCATTCTTCATTCTGCATTCGCAGTCCGCGTCCCGCGCTGACATTGCTCGAAGTCCTGATCTCGCTCACGCTCACG
The DNA here is from genome assembly GCA_046350315.1 of Phycisphaerae bacterium. GTDB lineage: Bacteria > Planctomycetota > Phycisphaerae > UBA1845 > Fen-1342 > CAZHTF01. Next base: position 4,341,480 of record JAXMAP010000002.1, on the reverse strand, counting down.
GTCGTCCTGCTCGCCGCGGCGCTGACGTTCTATTGGCAGACCATCGCCGCGCGAGACCAGGCGGCGCAGCGGGCCGAGCGAATGCAGCTCGCGCGGCAGGTGCTTGAGAAGCTGGCCGGCGAGGTTCGCGGCTGCGTTGGAATGGAGCAGATCGGCTTTCCGGTCGAGCAGCGCCTGCAGGGCGATCGGCGTTCGCTGACGTTTCTGACGAGCGTCATGCCGGGCGAGGAGCAGTATCGCTTCTACCGCGAGTCGGAGGAGCTGCCGCCGGCGCATCACGACCTGCAGCAGGTCACTTACCAGCTCTCAGTGAACCAGGATGAGCAGACGGAAGAAGGCCAGCCGATCGTCAACGGCATTCTGCGCGTGCAGAAATCGACGCTGAATCAATACGTGGTCAAGGAGGATGACCCGCTCGAGGTCCGCACGGACATTTGGTCGCCGGAGCTGAAGTATCTCGAATTCCGTTACTTCGACGGCGTCGAGTGGGACACCAAGTGGGACATTACCGAGGGAAACTCGCTGCCGCAATTGGTGCAGATCACGGTCGGCTACCGCGCGGCGACTGCCGATGAGCTCGACGACCGCGACCTGGAGCAGTATCCGATCAGCGACTATCCGCTCGGCGCCGAGGTTCCTGATCCGCTGGATCGCTACAGCGTGATCGTCCGCATCCCGGCGGCGGACCGCTTCTTCGGCTCGCGGGTGCAGCGCGTCGGCAAGCAGTTCTCCGAGCAGCTCGGCGTGGAGGAGGGGGCGAAATGAATGCAGAATGCCGAATGCAGAATGCAGAACGAAGCGCCGCGGCGATCCAGAGGCCGGATGGCTCGATTCGAGTACTGCCCCTTACCAGCGCGTATTCCGGAACAAAGAGAGCAGCGCGAGCATCGCGCGCGATGCGGGCGCGTGGTTCTGCATTCTGCATTCGGCATTCTGCATTCATCCGCCGAGCGGTCGTGCTCCCCGTTGTGCTGGTCTTGATCGGCCTGCTCGCGCTGGCGATGGCGGGGTTCGTATTCTTCGTGCGCGCCGAGACGTCCGGCATGGTCGCGTACGCCGACGCGCAACAGGCGCGGCTGGCGGCGGAATCGGGCTATGAAGAGGTCATCGCGACGCTGCGCGTGTCGAAGCACGACGTGGGCGCCTGGTGGGATCAGCCGCAGCGCTGGCGCTACGGCCTGGTGTACTCAGACGCGTTTGATCGCGAGGGTGACCCGGTCAAGAAACTCGGCTCGCGCAAGGAGCTCGAGAAGCACGGGCAGACGCCGCCTGCGGCCTGGCGCTTCACGGTTGTCGCGGATCGGCTCGATGGTCCGGAGGGCGCGCTGCGCTTCGGCATCACGCCGGAATCGGGCAAACTGAACATCAACGTCGCCACCGACGAACAGATTACGCAATTGCTGCTGCCGCTGCTGACCGAGTTGAACATCCAGAACGCACCGGAGCTCATCGCGGCGCTGCTCGACTGGCGCGACGCGGACACCGATCCGCGCGAAGGCGGCGCGGAGAACTCCTACTACAACACGCTCAAACCGCCGTACAACGCCAAGAATGCCCCGCTGGACACGATCGAAGAGCTGCTGCTGGTGAAGGGATTCAACGCCGCGATCCTTTATGGCGAAGACACGAACCGAAATGGCATCCTCGATCCGAACGAAGACGACGGCGACGCCACGCCGCCCATCTATGACAACGCCGACGGCGTGCTGAACCGCGGCATCGCGCCTTTCATCACCGTTTGGGCCCGCGATGTCGACACGGCGCTCGACAACAAACCACGAATCAACTTGAACGGCGCTGCCGCGTACATTCAGGATCAGATCGGCAAGCAGTTCGCCGAGGGACAGCTCAGCGACGCGTCGATTCAGTTTATCCTGAGCCTGAAGTCGCAGAATTTCGACTTCTCGCAGCTCGGCAGCCCGGCCGAGCTCTTCGCGTCGAACGAGGGCGCGGAAGAGGGCCAGCAGATTGAGCAGCCGCCCGCCGGCGAAGAACTCGGAGGCGACAAGTCCGGGCAGCAACTGCTTGAAGGCGAGAACGGCGGAAGTGGAGAAACTCCGAACGGAAGTGACGGCAAGAAGGACGACGGCGGCAAGGACGACCCGGGAGGCAAGGGCGGTCCGCGCATGCAGCAGCGTCAGGACGAGCCAAAGAAGGACGACCCCGATCGGCGCGACCCGCCCAAGGACGACAAGGGCGGCGGCGGCACGCAGCAACAACCTGGTACGCGCACGCCGGGTGACCGCGGCCCGACCGGCACGCCGCGCGATCAGCGCCAGCCGCCAACGGGCGGTACCCCGGGCGCGCCCCAGCTTCCGCCGGGCGTGACGTTGCCGCCGGGCGTGAAACTGCCGCCCGGCGTGAACCTACCGCCTGGCGTCACGCTGCCGCCGGGTGTTTCGCCGTCGACGCAGCCCAGCGGGCGACCGAGCGGCACTCCCCGACAGCCGCGCGGCGGTCGCGGCCCGGGCGGCCAGGGTGGCCCCGACCGCAGCGTGCTACAAACCAGCCCGATCACGCCCGAGGAAATGCCGTTCATCATGGATCGTTTCAGCGTGCGGCCGGTGCAGCAGGCCAACGCGCCGATCCTGGGACTGATCAACATTAACACCGCCCCGGCGCGCGTGTTGGCGCTGATTCCCGACATCACTCCGGAGGCCGTGGCGGCGATCGTCGACAGCCGCACGCGCCTGACGCCCGAATCGCTGCAGACGACGGCCTGGCCGCTGGCGAGCGGCGCGGTGCCGCCGGGCGTTTTCAAACGCATTGCACCCTGGATCACCACCAAGTCGTATCAATTTCACGTGGAGACGATCGGGTATGCCGATCATGTGAAAGCGATGCGGCGGTTCGAGTGGATCGTGGAGATGATCGGCCCGATGCCGCAGGTGAAGTACTATCGCGACCTGACGTCGCTGGGCCGCGGATGGCCGATCGACAGCGAGTCGGTGGTCGTGACGGGAAATTAGGGTCCGACGGGCGTCCGGCCCGCCTGGCCAAGCAGGATCGGGGCGGGCAGTGATGCCGGCTCCACCCAAGGCTTGAGTCGCGCCGCGTCAGCGAGTAGGAAGGCGTTCGAATGTTCGGCTTGTCGCGAAGACACCTGTGCCTCGACTGGGACAAGCGCTCGCTGCGGATGGTGGCGGCGCGCGTCGGCAGCGGCGGCGTGGCGCTCGACGACGCGCACTCGAACCGCATCCCCGCCGGCACGGATATCGAGAGCGCGCCGTCGCTCGGGCCGTTCATCGCCGAGTGCCTCAAGCGGCATCGGATGCGCTTCAAGTCCTGCCACATCGACGTGCCGCGCGAACGGGCCGTTATCAACCGACTGATCGTCCCGCCCACGCCGATCGGCGAACTGCCGGCGGCCGTGCGTTTTCAGGCGATGAAAGAGCTGCCGTTTCCCCTGGACGAGGCGCAGATTGACTTTGCCGTCATGCGGCGCGACGAACGCGGCATGGTCACGGAGGTGCTGCTGGCCGCCGTGCGGCGCGACGTGCTGGAGCGTCTTACGGCCACGTGCAGCGCGGCGGGGCTGAGTGTCGAAAGCGTGGGCCTGCGTCCGCATTCGAACCTGATCGGCCTGACGCGAATCGACGAATTGCGCGAAAGCCGCGTGCTGTTTGTCGAGGTTGGTCCCGCGACTACGGAAATCGACGTATTCCGCGACGGCGTGCTGGCTTTCTCGCGCTCCGCCAACGTGACCGTCTCGACCGCATCGAGCGAGTGGGGCGAAGACAGCCGCGTCTCGGCCAAGGGCGAGTTGGCGGTGGTGGAGTTCTCGCAGGAAGCCGAGGACGCCGCCGTCAATGAGCTGCTGGTCGAGATTACGCGCACGCTGCAGGCGTATCGCGCCACGGAGAGCAAGTCGACCATCGATCGCATCGTCGTCGCCGGCGCCAGCGGGATCGAGAGCGAGCTGGCGCGGCTGGTGGAGCAGCGTTTCGGCCTGACGACCGAGCTGTTCGACCCGACCGGGCCGCTGCGCATCAATCTGGCCGACGCCGGCAAGCTGCGCTCGTTCTCGGCGGCGCTGGGCGCGGCGTGGAGCCTCTCGCGCGAGGGTCTGCGCGAGATCGACTTCCTGCATCCCAAGCGCATCGTCTCGACGCAAGACACGCTGCGGCGGCGCGTCCGATCGACGGCGATCGCGGCCGGCGTCGTGGCGGCGATCGGAATCGGCAGCGCGGCGTACACCTATTACCAGCAGCACGGCCGCTACGCGGCGTTATCGAATGAAGTTTCGTCGCTGGAAAAGGAAGCGCGGCGTCTGGCGGAGCTGCGCAACCAGACCGAGGAGGTCGACGACTGGGACAAGGCGTCGCTGCAATCGCTGTGGCTGGATCATACGCTGGCGATCACGCAGGAGCTGGTCGCGCCGGGCAAGCAATCGCTGGTGCGCGGACTGACCGCCAATGAGCGCATGGGGCGCATCTCGCTCGAGCTGCAATGCAGCGAGTGGACCGTGGCGCGCGATTTCGTCACCAAGCTCAACCTGGTCCGCGTAAACGAGAAGCCGGTCTATGAGGCCAAGCTCGGGCCGTGGCGCGAGACCCTGGGGGCCGACGCGGCGTTCAAAGGCAGCGTCGAGGTGAGCGTCGACATCCTGCCGCTTCAGGATTTCTATCAGGCCGCGCCGCTGCGCGCGAAGGAACGCAAGGAGCGGCTGAAGATATGAGCGGACGCGAAAAATCGCTGGCGTACGGCGTGGGCGGCGTGGTGGCGGCGTTCCTGGTCTGGCAGGTGCTGCAAGTCACCGTGATCACGCCGTTTCAAACGCTGCGCGACGGAATCCGCACGGCCCAGACGCGGCGCGTCGACTTGCAGGACCTGATCGCCGCTAACAAGGCCTACAAGGAGCGCTGGCAGTCGCGAACCGCGATGACGATGGCGCGCGAACCGGAAGAAACGCAACTTCGCTTTCTCGGGGACGTCGCGTCACTGCTGGACCAGCACCACTTGGTTGAGCAGCGCTCCATCAGCCCGCGTTCGGCGCGCACCGACCGCAAGACGGGCCTGATCGAAGTGCCGCTGCAAGTGCGCGTGTACGGAAACCTCGCCGGCGTGGTCGGTTTCCTGAAGGACTTCTATCAGCGGCCATACATGGTGCGACTCGAATCGCTCAGCATCCGCGCGGAGGATCAGGGCAACCGCGGCGGACGCGGCGGTGCGCGCGGCGCGAATTCCGATCGGCTCGATCTTTCGTTCGTGGCGACCACGCTGTGCCTGCCGGCGCTCTCTTCCGCGCCGCACCGCAGCCCAGATCCGGACCAGCCCACGCGCACGCCCCCGGTAATCCGCGAGGCGCCGGCGTACGAGCCGATCGTCGCGATCAACATGTTCAAGAAGTACGTTCCGCCGACTCCGCCGCCGGTCGTGGTGAAGACGCCCGAAACGCGCCCGACGACGGAAGCGCCCCGGCCTCCGCCGGCTGTCGATCCGCGCGCGGGCGCAGACAAGATGATGCTGGTCGGCACAACGTCGATGCAGGGCGAGTTGATTGCGTTCGTGCAGGACATGGCGCATCGCGAGCAGCCGTTGCAGTCGTTCCGGCCGAACGACCCGATCGACGATGGCGCGCTCGTGCTTGTCCACCCGCGCGGCATCGTGGTGCGCGTCGAAGCGGCTGCCGCCGTCACCTCGAACGAAAGCGGCGACGCGACGCCCCCGCCGTCCTCGGTGAGCGAGTACTTCTACGCCTTGGGAACGAATTTCAAGGAGCGCCAGCCGATCAGCGAGGTCGAAGATTCCGAAGTGCTCTCGGAATTGCGTTGGGCGCGCGGCGGCGCGGTCGGCGGCGCGGATCAATAGCATTCGGCGAGGTGGGAAATAGACTTCTCGTTGCAAAGGACGCCGCCGCTTCGCCGCCTCGCGGTGGTGAGTCTGAAATTGACGCTCGCCGCCGGCGTCGCACTGATCGTCGGGGTCGCGGCCGGGTGTTCTCGCAATGCGCGTAGCGCCGCGGACGAGCGCGCGAGTTCGCAAGCCACGCCGGCGCTCCCGACCCCGGCTCCTGATTCCTCGGCTGCGAAGCGCGCCGCGGCGCCAGTTCCGACAACTGCCGCAAGCGTCATCGCCACGGACACGCCGGAGATACCCAACGGCACCGCCTCCGTGTTTTCACCGCCACACACGAGCCCCGCCGCGCACAGTGCCGCGACTTTCGCCGCCCCCGTGGCCGCGGCGGCCCCCGTCGCGGCCCCGGCGTCGCGATTGTCCGGCGTCGAAGGTGACGACGACTCTGAAGAGTCGGCGCTCGCGAACGCTGATTCGCCCGCGGCGCGGCTGCTCGAGAATTTTCACCCGATTGTCGCCGGGCGGGCGTATCGCGCGGCACAGGTGCGCCCGGATACGCTGGCGCGATATCAGCGCGAGGACGGTATCCGCACGGTCATCAACCTGCGCGGCGCGAATGCCGGCAGCGGCTGGTACGACGCCGAGGCGACCGCCTGCCGCGAATTGGGGCTGAAGTTGGTCGACGTGCGCCTCTCGGCGTCGGCGCTTCCGTCACCGGAGGAACTGCTGAAACTCTACGAAGCGCTCCGCACCGCGGACGAGCCGATCCTGATGCACTGCAAAAGCGGCGCTGACCGCACCGGCATGGCCGCCGGATTGTGGCGTCGCATTCAGCTCGGCGAAAACGCCGAGGCCGCCGGCGTGGAGCTGTCGGTGTTGTACGGCCATTTCCGCAACGTGCACCCCGAGATGTTCGAGATGGTGAAGATGTTCGTCTCCGATCGCGCGTGGATCAGCGGTCGCTATCCGGAGCTTCGAGCCGCGTACGAGCAATCGCGAGCGGCGCGGAAGAAGCCGGCGGAAGACGACTGACGCGCGCGGATCCAAAATAAACGGCGTGCGGCGCGGCGACGAGTCGTGATCTATTGCGGACTACGGCGCTTTGAGCCCCAGGTGCTCCAGGAAGGGTTTCATGTCCGGCTCGCGGCCAAGGTAATCGCGCACCAGGTCGATCTCGTCGACCGTGCCGCCGCGGGCCAGGATTTTCTTGCGGTAGTACATGCCCGCCTCCGGGCTGAGCATTCCCAGCTCCTTGAAGCGGCTGAAGATGTCCTGTGCGTACACTAGCGACCACATGTAGCCGTAATAGCCGGCCTGGTAGCCCATCAAATGCCCGAATGAGGCCTGAAAATAGGTCTCGCTGACCGGGGCGAAGAGCTCCGTCTGGGCGAACAGATCGTTCTGCGTCTTCGTCGTGTCGAGTTTCCCATCCGCGGATGAGTGGTACGTCAGATCGACCAGGCCGTAGTAGAACTGGTGCTCGGCTTTCAGTCCGCTGGCCAGATAGCGCGCCTTCAGCATTCCGTCGAGCAACGCGTCCGGAAACGGCTCGCCGGTCTGGTAGTGCCGCGCGAACGTGCGGAGCACGTCGGCGTCCCAGACCCAGTTTTCGAACATCTGCGACGGGGCCTCGACGAAATCTCGCGCCACCGACGTGCCGGAGAACCGGCCGTAGCGCGCTTCGCTTACGATCGTGTGCAGGCAATGCCCGAATTCGTGGAAAAACGTCTCGACTTCCTCGTGCGTCAGCAGCGAAGGCTTGTCGGGCGTCGGCTTCGTGAAATTGCACACCAGCGCCGCCAGCGGGCGCTGCGAAGTGCCGTCGGCGTAGACCTTGTGTTCGATCAGTCCCCACTGCGCCGCGTGGCTGTACTTGTTCGGGCGCGGGTATAGATCAAGGTAGAACTCCCCGAGCAACTGGTTCGTCGCCTTGTCCCACACTTCGTAGAGCTTCACATCCGGGTGCCAAAGCGGGCGGTCCTTCGTGCCGGCACGGGCCGTCACGTCGCGATATTCCAGCCCGTAGAGCGACTGCGTGATCGAGAACAACCCGTCGACGACGCGCTGCATCGGGAAATACTCGCGCACCTTCTCCGAATCGACGGCATAACGCTTCTTCATCAGGTACTGCTCGTAGAACGGCTGGTCCCAGGGGCGAAGCGTCGCTTTCGCGTCGCCGGTGTGTTCGCGCTTGGCGGCGGTCAGCTCGTCCAGGTCGAGCTGGGCTTTCTTGCGGACCAGCGGACGAAGCTGGTCGTAGAACTTCCGCACCGCGGCGGCGCTCTTCGACATTCGCACTTCGGTCTCGAAATCCGCGGCGCTCGCGTAATTGAGCAGCTTGGCCGCTTCGGCCCGCAGGGCCAGCACGTTTTCGAGAATCGCGACGTTGACTTTCCCGCCGCGGCGTTTGTAGGCCGTCCAGACTTTCTGGCGCGTGATCTCGTTCTCCGCCTGCTCCAGCAGCGGGTTGAATGTTGGATAGTCCATTCCAACTAGGTACAGATCGCCGCTGCGCGGAATCGTCGCCAAGAGCTCCGCCGACGCACCCCGCAGTTCGTCGACCGTCAGCGGCACGCGCGTCTCGTCCTGGCGGATGTTCTTCTCGAATTCCAGTCCCAGGCGCACGATTTCCTTCTCGATCTGCTTGAGCTTCTCGCGCTGCTCGGCGGCAAGGTCCATTCCGGCGCGGCGATAGTCGCGCATCGTGTGCGCCAGCAGGCGCGCCGCCTCGCCCTCGAGCTTCGGCTTGGTATCCGCGAAGGCCTTTACCGCGTGATACACGTCCTCGCGCTTGCCCAATTCGATCAGCCAGTTCGAAACGTGCTCCTCGGCGGTTTGGCCGGCCTCGCGTTCCTTCGCGTCGGTTGAAACGTGCGCCATGAACTGCGTCAGGCCGGTCTCGGTCTGCAGGCGCGTCACTACGTCGTCCAGCGCGACGACGGTGTTCTCGAACGTGCGCTTGTCCGGCGGCACAGCCACGATCGCGGCCGCCGCGGACTCAGCGCGTTTCAGCGCGTCGGCGACGGGCGATCCTTCGGGTATGTCCGCGATGAGCGGCGCGGCAGTGAGCGAAGCGGCGATCAGCGTGGTCATGGCGGTGGTCAATAGGTTTCTGGTTCTTGTCGGCGCGGCGGGCACATGGATCATGTCAGTTTCCTCATCAGCAAACGCGAGCGTAGCACGCGATCGGCGGGCTGGGTAGTCGTCCAATCGCGGTGATCGCGGCGGGCTGGCTCGTCCGCGCTGCCACAGACGCCGCACTACAATCCCGCCATGTCGCGAAACGGCAAGGTCATCGTCGCCATGTCCGGCGGCGTGGATTCGTCGGTCGCTGCCCTGCTCTTGAAGGAGCAGGGGTACGACTGCATCGGCGTTTTCTTGCGCGTCGGCGCGCCGCCGCCGGAAACAGCCACGAGCCAGCCCGCTGATGCGGCGACCGCGTGCGCGACGGGTTGCGTCACGGAGCACGGCGCGGCGCCGCCGCGCCGCCTGCGCCACGGGTGCTGCTCGGCGAGCGATGCGGCGGATGCACGGGCGGTCGCGCTGCGGCTGGGAATTCCGTTCTACGCGCTGAATTTCGAGCGCGAGTTCGACGGCATCATCGAGTATTTCGTCGATGAATACGTCCGCGCCCGGACGCCCAACCCCTGCGTGCAGTGCAATATCGATCTGAAATTCGGCCGATTGCTGCGCTACGCCGACGCGGCGGGCGCGGAGTTCATCGCAACCGGGCACTACGCCCGAATCGTCCGACCTGGCGGCGTGGAGCGATTAGCTCGTGGCGTAAATCGCGCGAAAGACCAGTCGTACGTGCTCTTCGGCATCCCGCGCGATCAACTCGCGCGCTGCCTGTTTCCGATCGGCGAGATCGCTGACAAGGCGCAGGTGCGGCGGATGGCCGCCAACCTTGACTTGGCGGTGCACGACAAGCCCGACAGCCAGGAGATCTGCTTTGTGCCGGGCGGCAATTATCGCGAGTTGCTGGCGCGGCGGCGGCCGGAGTCGCTTCGCCCGGGGCGACTCGTGACGCAGGACGGTCGAGTCATCGGCGAGCATGAAGGCGTGGCGGCGTTCACGATCGGGCAGCGTCGCGGCCTGGGGGTGGCGCTGGGCGCGCCGGCCTACGTGACGCGCCTTGACGTGCTGTCGAACACCGTGACGCTGGGGCCGCGTGAGGCATTGCTCTCGTCGGGCTTGATCGCCGGGCAGGTGATCTGGCACGCTGATCCGCCACCCATTGACGCGGAATTCGCCGTTCACGCGCAAATTCGTCATCAGCACGCCGCCGCGCCGGCTCGCGCGCAGCTACTTGCGGACGGCCGGCTCGCGCTTCGATTTCAGACGCCGCAGAAGGCTGTGACACCGGGACAAGCCGTCGTGCTTTACGACTCGGACGTCATCGTCGGCGGCGGATGGATCGACGAGCGTGCAGCGGCACAGGTTTCAACGCCGACAGCCGAGCCTCGACCGTAAACGACCGCTGCGGAGCGCAGTCCGAGCCGCGACGGTGGGCGAGCGGGGCCGGGAAAAGGCCGTTTGGAAACCGAAACTGTGATGTTTCCCCCGTAATCTCCCGGTCATGCGGGCAAGCGACTTTTTCAACTGCCTCGGAAGCAAGCAGTGTTGCGCCGCAACTCACGCCAGTCGTCGCGCCGCGCGCGGCGCAAATAGCAGCAACAGCAGATATGCCGCCGCGGATAGCACGATCGTCGTCGCGCCCGACGCCAAGAAGTCCTCCGCAGGGCGCCCACCGCGCCCGGCATGTCGCCGCGGGAGTCGCCGGAGCTTATCGCCAGCGGAGCCCGCGACGAGCACGTTTTCCTGGGGCGTCTGTGTCTGCGTCTCGAAATCGCCGCGCCGGAATTGGGTCGCACACGCGGACGCGAATTTCGCGCAGAATCTTCGTATGTTTTCGGTTTGGGCTCGGCTGACGCCATCTCTCGGGGATGTCGATGACGCCCGAACGTTATGAGCGCATTCGGCGCATGTTTCTCGATCTGCGCGACGCGTCGCCGGCGGAGCGGGCGCGGTACTTGGCGCGAGAGTGCGGCGCCGATCCACAGTTGCGGTCCGACGTCGAAGCACTGCTTGCCGACGCTCAATCGGCGGACTCGTTCCTTTCGTCTCCGGTGTTGGGATCGGCGCTTCGCGGCATCGGATTCGGGCCGCAGAATCTCGTCGCGGCCACCTCGACCAGCGAGGCGGTCGCGCCGCCTTTCTCGCCGCGTTCGATCGGACCATACAAGATCCTCGAACAGATCGGTGAAGGCGGATTCGGCACTGTCTATCTGGCACAGCAGACTGAACCCGTGGCGCGGCGCGTGGCGCTCAAGGTCATCAAGCGCGGCATGGACTCACGCGAAGTAATCGCGCGTTTTGAGGCGGAGCGGCACGCGTTAGCGCTCATGGACCACCCCAACATCGCTCGCGTTCTGGATGCCGGGCAGACGGATGATGGTCGGCCATAACCCAACCCGCCTCTCGCGCGGGATCAACGCCGTGAAAAAAGGCAGTGATTACGCGGGACGCTGTCGCCGTCGCGGCGCAAACAGCAGCAACAGCAAATACGCCGCCGCGGAGAGCACGATCGTCGTCGCGCCGGCCGGCAGATCGGGGCCGTAGCTGAGCGCCAGGCCGCTCGTCGTGAGCAGGGCGCTCGCGATCGTGGCCAGGATCATCATCTGCCACAGCGAGCGGGCGAAAAAGCCGGCCAACGCGACCGGAAGCGTCAGCAGCGCGATGACCAGCACGATCCCGACGACTGTTACGAGCACGACGACCGTCAGCGCCGTCAGGCACAACAGCAGCAAGTAGAAAAACTCGACTGGCACGCCACGCAAGCGCGCGAACTGCTCGTCGAAACAAACCGCCAGAAACTGGTTGTAAAACGCCAGGCCCAGCACCAGGATTAGCCCGTCGAGTGCGGCAATCAGCCACAAATCAGCCGGGCGCACGAACAGAATGTTGCCGAACAAATAGCTCATCAGGTCTTCGTTGTAGCCCGGCGTGCGCGAGATGAAGAGCACGCCGATGGCCATGCCGATCGCCCAGATCGCGCCGATGACGGTGTCTTCGCGCTGTTTGGCGCGCAGACTGACCAGGCCGATGATCACCGCCGCCAGCAGCGCCGCGACGATCGCGCCGTGCAGCGGCGTAAGCCACGTCCAGCCGTGCACGACATTCAGATACTTCGCCGCGCCCATGCCGCCGAGCACGCAATGCGACACGCCGCCGGCAATGTACGTGATCCGCCGCACGACGACGTAGGTGCCCACGACGCCGCAAGCGACGCTCGCCAGCACGCCGGTCAGCAAGGCGTACTGCAGGAAGGGCATCGTCGCGACGGCGTGGAGGAAAGCGCTCATTGCAAGGTCCGTTGCGATTCGATGGGAGGAAGGCCGAAGGTTGAAGGTTGAATGCCGGGCGCACGGCCTGACGTGCGCGTTGCTGGTGTGCCTGCCGTTGGCATTCCGCCTTCCACCTTCAGCCTTGAAGCGCGAACGCGCTTACGAATGCGCGTGATCCTGCCCATGCTGCACCATGTGCACGTCGTGTCCGTAGATATCGCGGATCGCCTCGCCTGTGATGCGCGCCGCGTCGTGCGCGACGACGCTGCGATTCACGCACAACACGCGATGCACGTACTGCGAGACAAACCCGACGTCATGCGAGACCAGGATCAGCGTCAAGCGCTCGTTCAACGCGCGGAAAAGCCCGTACAGCTCGTCCTGCGCCCGCGGATCGACGTTCGCGGTCGGCTCGTCCAGCAAGAGCAACTCCGGCTCGCACGCCAGCGCCCGCGCGATCAAAACGCGCTGCCGCTGACCGCCCGACAGCGCCGAGAACGAACGCCGGCGAACGCCCTGGAGATTCACGCATCGCAGTGCATCTTCCGCCGCACGCCGATCGGCCGCCGAATACGGCCCAAAGCCGCGTCCCCTTCCCAATCTCCCCATCAACACGACGTCGAGCGCGGTGACCGGAAAGTGCGGATCCAGGGCGGCGTGCTGCGGCATGTACCCGATCCGCGCCCGCGCCGCGCTGGGCGACACCCCGCACATCCGCACCACGCCGCGCCCCGGTTGCAGCAATCCCAGCATGAGTTTGAGCAGCGTCGTCTTTCCGCCGCCGTTGGGGCCGATCAGGCAAACGAATTCACGACGGCGGATTGAGAACGTGACGCCTTCAATCACCGGCGGGCCATCGTAGGTGAAATCCACGCCGTCGAATTCGACGGCCGCCTCGGCCGTCAGGTTGGCCGTGTTTCCGGAGTGGTTGCAGCCGGCGTGGCCGGCGGTCGAGTCGCTCGGCGATGACGATTTGTGCGGGCTCACGATGGCGGGCCCTCGGACAGCGCGCGCGCGATTTTCCGCGCCACGTCGCGCAGATTGCTCACGTAGTCGCGCGAAAGATCGTCGATCGGCACAACCGCCGCCCCGATCTCGTGCGCGAGAGCCTCGGCGCTCTTTTTCGAAAACTGCGGCAGCACGAACACCACGCGAACGCCGGCGGCGCGGGCGTGCGCGATCAGATCGGCGAGCTGCTGCGGCGTCGGTTCGCGTCCGCCGATCTCGACCGCGACCTGCCGCAGGCCATATTCGGCGGTGAAGTACCCGAAGGCGGCGTGGTAAACAAATATCTCGCGCCCGCGCAGCGGCGCCAGCGCGGCGGAAAGCTCGGCGTGCAGGTCGTCGAGGTCGCGCAGCAGCGACGCCCGATTCGCGCGATATTCTTCGGCGCCCGGAGGGTCGATCGCACTTAGCCCGTCGCAGATATTGGTGGCCAGCGTCTTCGCAAGCCGCGGACTCATCCAGATGTGCGGATCGCTCTGATCGGCCGAATGCGCGTGCTCATGCTCGCTGTGTTCATCGTGCGCGCAGAGTTCGCCGCTTTCGAGCAATCGCCGTGGAACGCCGGCGCCGCTGTCGACAAATCGCAGGTTGCGAAACGTGTCGCAGAGCTTCTCGATCATCCGCTGCTCAAACGGCAGGCCGATCGTGAAGTAGATCCGCGCCTGGGCCAATTCAGCCGCCTGACGCGGCGTCGGCTCGAACACGTGCGGCGATTGGCCGGGGCCGACGAGCGACTCGACATGCACGCGCGACCCGCCGATGCGCTCGACGAAGTACGCCTGCGGCGGAATGCTGACGAATGCGCGAATGACCGCCGAATCGGCTCGCGACTCAGCCGGCTGTTGGCCGCAACCGGCGATCGCGGAGACCAACAGCACCGCGACAGCGGCGCGCGGCGAGACGGGTTTACGGCTTGACGCCGGGCGACAATGTGCTTCTGCCGGAGACAGCGGGCTAGAAGCCCGCCGTACATGGAACGGGCTGGAAGCCCATACCACACCGATCGGGCTGGAAGCCCATGCCATACTGGTTGTCGCGCACGGTGATTCAGCGCCGATGAACCGCATGCGCGGGCCCCGTTCCGCATACCAGGTAGCGTTCATGACAATCGCGGCACTCGCGAACAGCGTGGTCGCGGGCAAACGCGTCCCAGTGCCGCCGTTGATCAGGCGTCATGATCCCTGTGCCATTGCAAAGCGGGCAGACGCTCTGAAGCGCGGCCAGGACCGCGTTGCGAATGAACTCGGAGCGGTTCGGCACGCCGGCCAGCGCGTCGAGCAGCGACCGATCGGCCTTGAAGGTGACGATCTCCGACGAACGAGCGGCGCGCGGCACGGCGATCCTCCAACGCCAAGTTCCTGGGAGTGAGTATTACCGGGTAATACCCGATGTCAAGGCGAGCGGTGAAAATCGGCGACATCGTCGACGACGCAATTCGAATCGGCAGCGCCCAAAGAATCGCGACGCGCAAGCGAGCGGCAGCCGAGAGGTTGTCCGTCCGGATTCACACCCGAAAGCAACCGGCCAGCGACCATCGATTCTAAATGAATGCGTAACCTGGCGCGAAATCGCCGGGTGTGCTAAACTCCCACCGGGAACTCGCGCCTTTTCACGGTGCGCTGCAACCGACTGTTAGAGCGAAAATCAGGAGCGCCGCGATGGACTCTTCCGCGTCGCCGTCGTTCATCGAGCGTTTTCGTCACTGGTACGACTACGAGCGAGACTGCAACGCCAAATCGCTTCAGATGCTGCAATCCGTGCCGGATGAATCCCGCGCGTCGCCTCAGTTCGCGCGGGCCGTCGGCAAACTGGCGCACCTCATCGCGGCGCGGCACATGTGGCTACACCGCCTGGGTGCCGTTGCGGATCGGCCCGAGAGCTGGTTTCCGCCGACCACGCTCGAGCAGCTTCCGGCGCTGGTCGACGCCATTCAACGCCGCTGGACAGACTACCTCGCCGCGCTCTCGGACGCCGACCTCGCGGCGGACTTCACGTGCGCGGGCGGCGATGGGAAACGCTACCGCTGGCGGCTGATCGATCTGCTGACGCAGGTGTTCGGTCATGCCTGGTATCATCGCGGCCAGATCGCGATGCTGGTCAAGGATCTTGGCGGCGACGCAGTTGACACGGACTACATCTTCTGGGATCGGCCGTCGGTCGTGTCAGAGATCGGGTAACGTCGGGGCGGGGCGCCCGGCAGAAAGCCAGCGCCAGGGCACTCGGCTGAGCGAGAGATAAAGCGCACAGCCCGAATTGCACTTGTGATTCGGGACGCGACGGCTCCGGCTGCCGCTCGCGCGCGCGTCGCGTTCTTTGGCTGACACACGAATCTTTTGTCGGAAATCAGCGCGGAAATGCGTCGACCACGCCGCCGTCGACCGGAAGCGTCGCACCGGTGGTCGGCGTCGCGCCGCTGGCGAAGAAAACCACCGCGTTGCCGACGTGCTCGGCCAGCACCCGCGCCCGCAGCAGATTCCGCTGGCGATAGAACTCCGGTAATTCCTGCATCGACATGCCGCGCGAGGCCGCGCGCGAAGGGCCGATCTGGTCCCACAGGCCCGACGAAATGCCCTCGTGCGAGAACACGGCGTCCGGCGTGACCATGTTTACGCGGATATCGAACGGCGCCAGCTCGATCGCCGCGATCTTGCCGAGCTGATGCGCCGCGGCCTTCGAGGCGCTGTACGCCCCGAAGTCCTTGCCCGGTCCCATGACGTTCTTGCTGGAGATAATGACGATCTGCCCGCCGATCCCCTGCCGGCGAAGCACGCGCGCGCCCTCGCGCAAGAATAAGAGGCATCCGTCCGCGTTCACGCGCATGATGCGGCGAAAGTCGTCCAGCGATAGATTTTCGAGCGAGCTTACGTGCGCCGCGCCGGCATTCGGCACGATCACGTCCACGCCGCCGAGCGTTCGGCAGGCCTGCTCGAAACTCGCACAAACGCTCGCTTCATCCGTCACGTCCGCGACCGCGGTCTCAACCACGCCCGCGCCGCACAACGACTCGATCCGCCGCGCGACGAGTTCGAGCCGCTCGGCGTTCAAGTCGACGATGAGCACGTGTGCGCCGGCCAGCGCGCACTTCTCCGCGATCGCCGCGCCGATCGCGCCGCCACCGCCGCTGATGGCGACGATCATCCGCTCCAGCGGCCGGCCGGCGTCGCGCGCCAGCTTGGCGAGTTGCAAACGCCGGAATTCCATGTCGTACAGATGCGCCGCGGCCAGCGACCGATACTCGCCGATCGCGTGCGTGGCGCGTTTGACCGCCAGCGTGTGCTCCATCACGTCGGCGGCGATGCGGGCCTCGCGCCGTGTGCGGCCGTACGCCAATAGCCCGGCCCCCGGCAGCAGAACCACGCGCGGCGACAGGTCGAGCTTGGCCGCGTCACCGCCGTGCGCGGCCACGTAGCGGCCATACTCAACGCGAAACTCCGTGACGGCGTCGCGCAGCTGCCGATCCAGCTCGACGGCGTCTGACCACGCCGGTTGGGGCACATAGAGCGGGTGCGTCTTGGTGCGGATGAGATGGTCCGAAGTCAGCGGTCCGGTGGCGGACAGCGCCTTCGCTTCGGCGCTGTTCGCGAACTCCAGCACGGTAGCCGAGCCGCGCCATTCACAGATCGAACGAGATGGCGGCGCGTCGTCGTCGGTTCTTGCCAGTGTGCCGCGAATCAACGGCGCGGCGAGCGCGGCAAGCCGCGGCGGCGGCTCGTTCGACTGAAACGCGACTGTAAGCCCCCGTCTCGCCGCCTTCGCCAGGAATCGCTCGCACGCATCGACCAGTTCGATGTGCAGGTCATACGACTCGCGAGCCGTGTCGCCGAATGTCACCAATCCATGCTGAAGCAGCACAATTCCGTGCACGGCAGGTTGCCGTTCGTGCAGCGCGACGACGGCCTTTGCCAGTTCGAACCCCGGCGGCACGTATTCCAGCACCGCCGCGCGCGGGCCTAGCGCCTCGCGCACGCGGGCGGCGCCATCGGGCTGATTCGTGATCGCCAAGAGCGCGTCGGCGTGCGAATGATCGACGAAACTCGCCGGCAGGAACGCGTGCATCAGCGTTTCGATCGACGGCGTCGGCGCGTCGGCGCTCAGCAGGTGCGTGCGAAACGCCTCGACCATCGCTGCGTCGTCGAGCGATGCGAGCGCGCGAAGGCGACGAACGTACGCGAGATCCAGCGGCGTCAGGCCAGTCGGTTCGAGCGTCGCAAGGTCATGGCCCGATCCTTTCACCCAGATCGCCTCGCGCGACTCGCCAAGCAGATCGCGGAATTCCCCCTTCAGCGAGACGTTGCCGCCGCCGTGCAGCACCAGCGCCGTATCCGCGCCGAGCAGCCGGGCGCTGTAGATGCGCAGCGCGAGCGCTTCGCCAAAGCGCGGCGCCCAACTTTGGTACGCTTCATCTGCGGCGCGCTCGTCCCAACGATTGATCATGGGTGCGCGGGATATGCCTGATGGAACGGCGCGACGACCAGCTTCTCGAACACGCCGCCGCGAACGTACGGGTCGCGTGCGGCGATTTCGCGCGCCTCGGCGAGCGAGGCCGCTTCAAAGACGATGACCGCGCCGATCGAGCACTGGTCCTGGTCGTCGCGCATCGGACCGGCGAGCGCGATCCGTCCGGCATCGTGCAGCACCTGCACGTGCGACACGTGCGCATCTCGGTTCGCCGCCCGCCGGGCGGCGCTATCGGGTACGTCGTGGCCGATCATGGCAAAGAGAGGCACGCGGGGCGCTCCATTATCGAATGTTCAACAAGAGGCGAAAGTCAAAGGACTAAGGTCGAATGCCGGTCCGGCGCCGGGCGTTGCCGGCATTCAGCCTTCGCCCTCTATCCTTGCCGCACTTGGTCCGCGACGGCGCTCCACGCTTCCGCCTCGCCTCGGTTTTCGTGCACGATGCTTCGCACCGCCCGGATCATCGGCACAGGCCATTTCGATTGGAAGATGTTGCGGCCCATGTCCACGCCCGACGCGCCGTCGCGAACCGCGCTGGCCGCCAGGCGCAGCGCGTCGCGCTCCTCGATTTTCTTTCCGCCGGCGATCACGACCGGCACCGGGCAGCCGCCCACCACCTTCTCGAAGCCCTCGCAGTAGTACGTCTTGACCATGTGTGCCCCGAGCTCGGCGCAAATGCGGCAGGCCAGGCCCAGATAGCGCGCATCGCGCACCATTTCCTTTCCCACCGCCGTCACCGCCAGCACCGGGATGCCGTACTTTTGCCCCTCGTCGCACAGCCGCGACAGGTTCGCCAATGTCTGCTTCTCATGCGCTGAGCCGACGAATACCGACATCGTGATCATCGACGCGTTGAGCCGGATCGCGTCTTCGATCGAGACCGTCAAATCCTCGTCCGACAAATCCTCCTTCAGCACGCTCGTCCCGCCGGAGACGCGCAGCACGATCGGAATCCGCGCGTTCGGATCGACGCAATTTCGCAGCACGCCGCGCGTGAGCATGAGCGAGTCGGCGTACGGCAACAGCGGCGCGACGGTCGTTTCCGGCTGTTCCAGGCCACTGGTGGGTCCCTGAAAATAGCCGTGATCGACAGCCAACATGACGCATCGTCGCGTCTTTGGGTTCAACACGGCTGAAAAACGATTCTGCATTCCCCAGTCCATGCGGCGCGCTCCTTCCAGCGAGATGCGGCGATGCTAACGCACGCAACGAACGGCGAAAAGGAAGCGCGCCGATGACATGGCTTTGAAAAGTAGCGTCGAATTCGTGGGGTGACGACTATAGGCGCGCGGGGAGCAGCATGGCGCGTATGTCGTCGTCCGCGTCGGCGGACTTGATCTCGCGGGCCGGGACACCGACGACCGTCGTCAACGCGGCAACGTCCTCGATCACCACCGCGCCGGCGCCGACGATCGATTCGCACCCGACGGTCACGCGTGGCGTGATCGTCGCGCCGATGCCTATGAAAGCCCCCGACTCGACCTTAACGCGCCCGGCAATTCGCACGCCCGGGCAGACGTGGCTGCCCTCTCCGATCATCGTCTGATGGTCAATGATGCAGCCGGTGTTCAGGATCACCGAATCGCCGATTTGGCAGTTCGCACAGACCACGGCGCCTGCGGCCACCACGCAGTTGCGACCCAGCGTTGCGTTGTGAGCCAGCGTCGCGGTCGGGTGAATCGCGCTGATCAGCGGAATTGCAAGGTGTTGAGCTTGCCTCGCGAAACCGCGGCGCAGGCCGTTGTCGCCGATCGCGATGAGGATGCCGTCGATGCCGAGTTGCGTTGCGACAACCGCGAGGTCGTCGATCCCACCGAGGATCGGCAGACCGTCGATACGCCGTCCACGCAACTTCTGGTTGTTGTCGAGGAATCCGGCAACCCGACATGCGCGTGCCTGGAGCAGGATGTCGAGCACGACGCGCCCATGCCCGCCGGCGCCGATGATGAGCACGTTTTGTGGTGCGCAGTCCGCCACGCTTGTCGGTATCGGCGGACCGGCCGACTGAACCCAGCGACGCGCCGAGACTGCCGAATCACGCGCTGACCGACCGCGTCCCGGCACATTTCAACCGCAGGTTTTTGCGCGTTTCGGCCGATAACGAATGATTGCGGTTGGCGGCGAACTGGCCAGCGCTGGACGGCGTAATTACCTTGCGTCGACGGTGCTGGGATAGGGCTGCGCGCCGTCCGAAACCGCGAGGGCAAGCGACCGGTCAGCGGGCGGGCAAAGCCGACTCAGTCCGGGTGTCGACGGTGTTGCTGCCCCGGATCGGTGATCCGCGACCACCCCCGCGCATCGTCGGCCGCTTGCAATTTGACAGGCTCGGAGCACGCTGGGTAGAGTGATTTCGCTTTGACTGGCGGCGAATCTGAGGCCCACCCCGCGCGGGGTGCCGAGAGCACGTGGATTATTCAATGGCGATTGATTCGGGCGGTTTCGATGGGCGGTAGTTCGACATTCGTTCGTCGAGCGGCCGCGTGTGTTCTGGCGTTTCCCGCCGGCCTTTGTGGTTGCGCCGCGCTGCCGCCGAACAGCTTTCTCGATCCGACCCAGGTAGGCCAATTCCCGCTGGAATTCAAGGACAGCGCCATCCGCCGCGTGTTGACGCCGCGCGACACGCCTCCCGGTCTCGCGAACGCGACCGAGCCGACCGCCGAAGATTTGGTGCCCGAGCTATCGGACTATCGCGTCGGCCCGCTCGACCAGCTTCGAATTCAAATCAACGATCTGCTGGTGCAGAGTGTGCCATTCGAGGCCGACCTTGAGGTCAGTCCGGCCGGCTACGTTCGCATCCCCGACCTCGGCTCGGTCCGCGTGACCGATCTGACCGAGGAAGAGATCGAAAACGAAATCAAGACCCGCGCCAAGGAAACCGGCGTCTTGCCGAACCCGGTCGTGCAGGTCACCGTGCTGCTGAAGCGCCAGCAATTCTTCACCATCATTGGGTCCGTCGCCGCCGCCGGTCCGTATCAGCTCACGCAGCCTGACTTGCGTCTGCTGGATGCAATCGGCCTCGCGCGCGACATCGGCCCCGAGGTGAAACGCCTGTACGTCATTCGCCGCAGCAACACAAATCAGGGCGGCGTTCGCGCCCCGCAGCCGAGCGTGCCGACGCAGCCGCCGCGAAAGAACGATCTGGTAATCCCACCGCCAGGAGAGGAAGGTCTGAGCGGTTCGAGTCGCAGCTTTTCGGCGCCGGCGGTTCTGGCGTCCGGTTCGCAACAGTCGCGGCCAGCTGATCGCATGGAAATGGACGACTTGCTGCGGCCCACGCAGTCTCAGCCGACCCAGTCCGCTCCGACACACAAACGCGAGTTCGAACCCCTGATTCTCGACCCGAAGACCGGTCAGAACGTCGGCGCGGCGCCGCCGCCGTCGTCGCGCGAGATTCCACCTCGCGCGCCGGACAAGCCGAGCGCCAATCCCGAGCCGACCAGCGTATTTCCGTGGGACGAGGTGCCGGAATACGAAGCGGCGCAGCGCGTGATCGAGATCGACGTGACGTCGCTGCGTTCGGGAGATCCACGCTACAACATTGCGGTCCGCAATCGCGACGTGATCATGGTTCCGCAGGACATCGGCGTGTTCTACGCCATGGGAGAGGTCAATCGCCCCGGCGTTTACTCGTTCAATGGGCGCGAGATCACCATCAAGCAGGCGGTGGCGATTTTCGGCGGGCTATCCACGCTCGCCTGGCCGCAGCGGGTTGAGATCGTGCGGCGTGAGCAGGGGACGGACAAACAGATCACGATTCCGGTTAACCTCGACGCGATCTTCGCCGGGCTGGAGCCGGACCTGCTGCTGCGCGACGAGGACATCGTGAATGTGGGTTCGAGCACGCTGGCGCCGTTCCTATTCGTGATTCGTAATTCATTCCGCTTCACGTACGGCTTCGGGTTCGTGTACGACCGCAACTTCGCCGACCAGGATTCGTATGGGGCCAAGTCGAATCCGGAAACGCGGCGCGACCTGAGACGCCAACAGCGGGGCCTGCCGTTCTGACGACCGACAGCGACCGGGGGGCCGCGACAGCCGATATTGTCATGGCGGGCGCGGGTCGAAGATTCAGCCGAGCGGCGATCGGCGACGGCGCGCCGGCACCGAACCGCGAGCGCAAGCGACCGGCGATAACGGAGAGAAATGACGGGAATGCCGAGCACTACGCCGACTGGCCGGTCGCTGGCGCTCGCGGTTCGATTGTGCCCCGTATTTTCGCTGCCGTACGGCCGCAGACTGGCCGCTCTAGCAAAGGTCTCACACGACGATGACCGGCGCTGTAACTAGCTCACCTGCCTGGCGGATCGAATTCGACCGCGCCGCGCAGATCAAGGCGGGGTTGATCGGCATCGCGTTCATCGGCGTGTTCTACAACACGCTGATGGACCTGCAATCGATCTGGCAGCTCGATCCGGACTGGTCGCACGGCTGGATTGTGCCGCTGTTTGCGGCTTACCTGGTCCACCTGCGCTGGGATGAAATTCGCCGCTGCGAAATCCGCGGCACGGGCGTGGGGCTGGCGTTGGTCTTGCTGTCGCTGGCGATGTACGTGTACTTCCTGTTCGGCGCGCAGTTCGGCTACATCAAGCCGCTGACGATGCTGCTCTGCCTCCTGGGCGTGATTATCTTCCTGTGCGGCAGACCGGTGCTCCGATACGCGTTTCTACCGTGGGCATATTTGTTTTTCGCGGTTCCGTTGCCCAAGGGACTCTACTTCGCCCTGACCGACCCGCTTCGACGGCTGGCCGCGTGGGTGGCGACCGGTGTGCTATCGCTGATCCCGAACCTCGACATTCAGCCCAGCGGGTCTGTGATTCACTATCAGTATCTGGGAAACGTTGGGTCGCTGGGCGTCGCCGACGCGTGCAGCGGCATGCGCAGCACGATCACGCTTTGCGCGCTGGGCGTGGCGATCGCGTTCGTGCAGCCCCGCCCGTGGTGGCAGCGCCTGATCATGCTGGCGTCGTGCGTGCCGATCGCGGTTTTCTCGAATTTCATCCGCGTCAGCGTGACGTGCCTTCTGTATATTTTCGTGGGCGAGACCTATGCCACGGGCACGTACCACATGGCGCTTGGAATGGTGACGCTGCTGCTGGCGTTCGGGATTTTCCTCGGGCTTGGATGGATACTCAGCAACCTGACCGTCGAGGAAGAGGATGGAGCCGATCTACGGACCGAGTCGCGACCGTGACCGGCGGCCGAAGCAGGCTCCCGGCCGAGCCGTGACCGAAAGGGATCGCTTCGAGACCGAATGGACTTCGCCCGGAGGCCCGACCGCTCCCTTACGGTCGCGGCTCTCAGAGATTGGGATCCGACGACAGAGAGGTTCGACCGATCGAGCCGGCTAAACCAGTCGCGACCGTCGCCCGCGCCGCCAACGACGCCGCGACGGCGCCGCTGCGCGCCGCGCCGCAGGCGCCCTCTTCAGCGCCGGCCGCGGCGCGAAGATGGGCCAGCACGCGCTACTTCGTCTGCCTGGCGGTCCTGGCCGGCGCGGCGATCGCGATGCAGGCATCGGCGAGCTGGTTGTCGGTCTATTTCCGCAAGGAAGCAGTACCGCTTCGAAAGCCGCTCTACCTGATTGACCTGACGAAATTGGCGCCAACGTACGTCCCGCATCCCGTGCCGGTGCCGACGCTATCCGAGGACACGATTCAGACGCTCGGGACGCGAGAATTCGTCAACTTGCGGCTGGTCGATGCCACGGTCGCGCGAACTGACCCAACCAGCCTGGCGGACATCTTCATCACCTATTTCACCGGTAAGCCCGACATGGTGCCTCACCGGCCCGAGGAGTGCATCGTCGCCTCCGGCCTGACGCTGAACAGTTCGATGTTAGTCGCGGTCAACGTTCCCGGGGTCGGCGCTCCGCGCGACCAGATCCCCATCAGCTCGCTGCTGTTCGATCTGCCCGGAAACGATCCGCGGAAATTCAACGTCCTGTATTTCTTCCGCGTGAACGGGCGCTATTGCACCACGCGCGACGAGGTGCGTTTCGCCCAGGCGAACATCTTCGACCGCTATGCGTACTATGCGAAGGTCGAGATTCGGTTCTCCTCGTACGACATGACCCAGTTCGCCGGACGTGACGTGTCCGGCGCGGCCGCCGAGAGGTTGTTGCGGCGGCTGTGGCCGATTTTGATGACCGAGCACTTGCCGGACTGGGACAAACTGAAATCGGGCGCGAAGGCGCCGGCCGCGGCGGAGGGTTGACGAATGGCTCGACAGCGACTGAACAAGAACGTGATCGGATGGCTCACGATCGGCGGAGTCTTTCTGGCCGTCAGCAGCGTGGCGGTGGCCACATTCAGCCTGGCCAAAAAGCCGCCGGAGGTGTACGCGCGCGAGGCGGCGGGCATGGAAAAGGCCGGCGACATGAAGCGGGCCGCGATGCTTTATGACCGCGCCTACGACCAGGAGCGGCAGGTTAAGTACAAGATCGAATCCTCCCGCGTGCGCTTCGAGCTGGGCGACGTCGGCAACGCGCTCGACGGCCTGAAACGCGCGAACGCCCAGGAGCCGCGTGACACGGACGTCCTGCGGACGCTGCTGAGTTACTACTGGCGGCTGGCCGACAACGGCTGGGACGTGTGGTCCGAGATGCGCGAGCACGCCGACAAGCTGCTCGAGATCGAGCCCAAGAATGTCGACGGACTGGCCTGCCGCGCCCGGGCGCTGGATGAGATGCGGACCGGCAGCCCCGAGAACGCGAAGCTGGCCGAGGAGGCGCTGAAAACGGCGCTGGAAGTGGGGCCGAACGATCCGCGCCTGGCGCAGATTCGCGCGCAGCTCGCGCTTCGCGAGCTTTCCGACATCTCGCGCGAAGCGCGCCAGCCGGGCCGCAACCTGCAGGAGATGGAGAAGAGGATCAACGACGGCAAACAGGCCGTCGCGGCGCTCCTGACCTCCGCGGTCGACGCCAAGCCGGATTCCCCGGAACTGGTGCGCTACGCGGCGCGTGTGCTGGTGGAATTCGGCCGGCAGGCCGACGCGGAGGCCATTCTCCAGCGCGGGCTGTCGGCCAAGCCGGACGATCTGGAGCTGCAGGTCGGGCTGGCCGCGACCATGCTGGCGAAGGTGACGCGCGACGAGCAGAAGCCCGGCCCCGAGCAGACCGCCGAAGCGGCCGGGCAGGCGGATGCGATCCTGCTCAAAGCCCTGGAGCGCGATCCTTCGCTCTACGAAGCCTACAACGTGCGCTCGCAGTTCCGCCTGCTACTGACACGTGACAACGAAGATCCGGACGCCCGCGCCAAAGGCTACGGCGAAGCGCTGGAAATCCTGCGCGACGGCCTGCGCCGCACCGTGAGTATCGAATCGATCCGCGCCGTGCTGGGCGCGGGTTATCGCATTCAGCTCATCGCGCAGGGCTTTGATACGGCGGTCGAGTTCTTCCAGAAATCCACGCGGCCCGAGGACAAGAAAATCGCGCTCGACCACGTGCGGCAGTTCCTGGCCGACGCGATGACCAAGTATCCCGAGCTATACGTAACGGCGTTCATGCAGGGCCAGATGGCCGTGCTGGACAACGACATTCCCTCGGCCGTAGCGGCATATATCCGGGGCGAAGAGAAGACGCGCGTTTCCGACATCAACGCCGAGCCCGCGCTGGGTCGCTACAACCGCATGGCCAAGGAGCGGCTGTCGTACCTCTGTCGCCAGGACGGCAAGGACGAGCTGGCTCGCAAGTATGGGCAACAGGCGGTCGAGATGTACGCCACCGCGGGCGAAGCGCCGCCGCTGCCGCTCTGCCTGAACCTGGGCGAGTTGTTGATCCGTCTGAAGCGCGGGCAGGAAGCGCTCGACTGGGCCGACGTGCTCAAGCGCCAGTTTGGCGAAAAGCCTGAGCTGGACGGGCTGCGCGTGGCGGCGCTGACGTTGCTGGGCCGGCCCGAAGAAGCGCGCGAACTGGTGAAGGCCGACTCGCCCGAAGCGCAGATGCAGGTGGCGCGAATCGCCGTGTATTCGAACGACCTGCCCGGCGCCGAGGCGGCCCTGCAGCGCGTACTGGAGGCCAATGCGGGCAACGCCGAAGCGCTCAGCATGTATCTGCAGGTGATGAGCGTATCCAAGCGGCAGGAAGCGGCGCTGGCGTTCGTACGCGCGCAGCACGCCAAGGCGACTTCGCCAGACGTGCAGCTTGCGTACGAAATGACCGAAATCTCCCTTTCGGAGACTGACCCTGCGGTGCGCGAGCAGAAGCTCGTCGCGCGCCTGGAGAAGATCGAGGATCCGCAGCGACGCGCGAAAGAGCTGTTCAGTTTCTACGGATTGCGCCAGCAATTCGACAAGGCCCAGCCGTACCTGGACGAGCTGGAAAAGGCCAAGCCCGACGACATCGACGTGCTCAAGCAGCAATTCTCGAGCGCCATCGCGCTGAAGGACATCGCCAAGGCCGAGCGCTACCTCGCCAAGCTCGCGCCGATGAATGCCGACCGCGCCAAGGGCGCCGTGATGCGCGGACAACTCGCGGCAACCAAGGGCGATCTGGCCGCGGCGCTGCAGGAATATCGCGCGGCGCAGGCGGACCTGCCGCTGGACACGAATCTCAAGCTCAACATCGCGCAGGTTCTCCTGGCCCAGGAGCCGCGGCGGTATGAGGAAGCGCTCGAGGTGCTCAAGCAGGTGGTGGAGGTCGAGCCGCGGCACTTCATGGCGAACAAGCTGATTTATGGCATCTATGAAGCGACCGGCCGGCAATCCGAGGGCGTGCCGTACCTGAAAATCGCGCGCGAGATCATGCCCGGCGACCCGCTGATCGCACAGCGCTCCCAGTTCCTGGATGAGGAAGAAAACCCGCAACTTGGAATCGAGCGGCGCGAGAAGCAGCGCGCCGCCAAGCCGGATGACGCCGCCAATCTGCGCCGTCTGGCGCAGCTCTATGGGCGGGTCGGAGATCTTGACAAGGCGGGCTCGGCATTCGACGCGGCGCTCGCGGCCGAGCCGAACAACCGCGAACTCGGCAGCGTCGCCGCCGAGTATTTCTCGAATAACGCCCGCCGCGAAGCGGAAGACGGGAACGCGCAGACCGCCGAGCAGTGGCGCGCCAAAGGCGTCGCCTTCCTGTCGCGCTATCGTGATGCGCTGCAGGGCGCCGAGCGGCTGGCGGCTGAACTGTTGATCGGCCGCTTTCTGGCCCGCACCGGCGACGACGCCGGCGCTGAAGCCGCATTCGTCAACGCCGGGAAACGGATCGAAGAACTGATCCAGGATGACGACAAGGAAAAGGAGAAGGACACCCGCCGCCGCGCCGCCGCCTCGATCGCGTTCGAACTTGCCGACCACTACGAGCGTCTGGGCAAATGGGAGAACATGCAGAAATCGGCCCAGGATGCAAGGGCGCTCCTGGTTCCGACGGAAGTGGCGCAGCAGCAGCGCGCCCGCATGATCATGATCCAGTCGCTGCTGCGCCAATCTTCCGCGGTCGCGGACGAAAAGCAGGCCGCCGCGAAACTCGACGACGCGGAGAAAGAGGCCCGCGCGTTCGCCGCCGATTATCCGTCCGATCCGCGCGGCTCGTCCGCGCTGGCGCAGGTGCAGATCGGCCGCAATGACTATTCCGGCGCGCGGGAGACGCTGACGAAGGTGCTCGGCGAAAACAAGGACAACGCCTGGGCGTACTTCGTGCGCGGCCAGCTCAACCTGCAGCTCGGGCGCTACCCCGAGGCGCGCGACGACCTGCTGCAGGCCAAGCGCATCGCGCCGAACGGCTTCAATCTGGTGCACCGCCAGGAATTGGTCCGCACGTACAAGGCCATGCAGCAGATTCCGCTGGCCGAGGCGGAGCTGCGCGAGTTGGTGAAGGCGGCCCCGAATCGTCCGGAGTTTCCGCAGGCGCTGATCGCCCTGCTGCGCGAGGCCAACCAATTGCCCAAGGCGCAGGAATTCGTCGCCGAGATGACCGCGCGCTGGCCGAACGAGGGTTTCTGGCGATTTCAGGCCGGGCGGCTGCTGGTGGAGCGACGTGAATTCGTCGCCGCGCTGGAGCCGTTCAAGAAAGCGATCGATCTGACCGACGGGAAGCGGCCGCTGTTTGTTTCCGAGTATCTGGCGACGTTCCTGCGGGCGAACCGCCCACAGGACGCCGTCAACGCATTCCAGACATTGCGACCGGACCAAATGGGGCCGCTGGTGCGCGGCGCCGCCGCGGAAGCCTACGCCGCCACGCGCCAGATGCCGCAGGCCAAGGAGCAGCTGCGCCTGGCGCTGATCGACGCCGCGGCCGGCACCAACCAGGATTCGGCCGGCATCATGTCGACGCTGGTGTCGCGGACCGGCGCGCTGCTGGGCCGCGACGAGTGCGTCGTCATGCTGCGCGGCGCGCTGACCAGCGGCAACCTCAGCGATCAGCAGGCCGTGCGTTTCAACTTGGCGCTATCGCGACTCTTGGTGCAAGGGGACAGCGCGCAGGTCGCCGAGGGCGCCAAGCTGGTCGAGGTCACGCTGCCGCGCGCCGCGCCAAATTCGATTGAGTACAACGATCTGCTGATGACGCGAGCGCTGGTCTGTGACCGCAATCGCGACGCTCCAGGCGCCATCTCGGCGTACGAAGAAATTCTGAAAGGCGCGCCCGAAAACATCCAGGCGCTCAACAACATCGCGTTTACGCTGGCGGAGAACGCACGCGAGCGCGAAGCCCTGCCCTACGCCGACCGCATCCAGCGCGTGCTTCAGAATCAGCCCGAAAAACGCACGCCGGACGTGTACGACACGATCGGCTGGGTGTACTACCAAAACGACCAATTCCCCAAGGCGGAAACCGCGTTGAGCGAGGCGGTTCAGGGCGCGCCGGACAACGCGACGATGAGATATCACCTTGGCAAGACACTGCTGAAACTCAATCGCAACGCCGAAGCCAAGCGCGAGTTCCAGCGCATGCTGGAGGCCGCGCAGAAATCCAAGAACGCCGACGACCAGCGCCTGGCGCAGTCGGAGCTCTCGAAGCTGTAACCCGCGCGCAGGCGGCCCGCCGACGCGCAACAGGAGTCGTACATGAGCACTCTGGCCCACACGCAACCGATGATGCCGGCGCCTGCGCCGGTGATGCCCACGATCGCGGTCGCGGCTCCGGCGTCCGGCGCGGGAGACGCCGGTTTTGGGTTCGCGGACGCGATGCGCGTGCTCAAGCAGCGCAAGGTGACGGTGATCGTCACCACGTTGGTCGTCTACGTTCTGGTGGTCGCGGCGACGTTTCTGACTTTTCGATTCGCGCCGTTGTGGATGTCCGAGGCGGTGCTCGAGCTCGAACCGCCGCCGCAGGACGTGTACGGCCTAAACCAGCAGCTTGTGCAGCCGGAAATGATGCGCCAGCAGCTCGAAACCGAGGCCCGCAAGCTGCGTCAGCTCTCGCTGCTGCTCGAAGTGGCCAGCCTGCCCGAGATCAAGGATACCGACTTTTACAAGTATTACGGCGACGCCGGCAAGTGCGCGGTCGAACTCCAGCTCAAGCACCTGAGCGCCGCGCCGATCCCCGAGACGCAGCTCATCCGCGTCGCGCTGGCCTGCAAGAACAAGCGCGACGCCAAACTCATCGTCGATCGCATCGTCGACAAGTACTACGCCAAGTACTCTGAAGAATCCATGGAGGCGATGCGCGTTCGCTATCAACAGCTCAACGAATCGCTCACCAAGCACCTTCAGGACCTGGATTCCAAGCGCCGCGAGCTGGCGGCGTTTCGCGAGCAGCGCGACGTGCCGGCGCTGGAATCGGATCGCACCGTGAATTCCAGCTCGATCACGAACCTCACCGAGCAGATGAGCCTGCTGGAGGCCGAGGCGGCCAACTACGACGCGCAGCTTGCCGGCCTGCGCGGCATCGATCCGAGCAAGCTGCCGATCACCGCCGAGATGCAGCTGCTGATCGAAAATGACCCGGTGCTGCGCTTCTATCGCTCGCAGGTCGAGACGATCGAAGTGGAAATCCAGACCGCCAAATCACTGCTGGGCGAGAACCATCGGCAGGTCAAGACGATGGAGACGCGCCGTGAAGGGTACATGGAGAAAGAGACCGCCAAGCGCGAGGAGCTGATCAACCAGTTCCGCGACCAGCAGCTTGAAGACCTGCGCCAGAAATTGGCCAACGCGCGCAGTGTGCAGGCGCGCCTGGCGGACCAGCTCGAGCAGGCCGAAGCGCGGCAGCGCGACCTGAACCGAAACATCTCGCGCTATCAGGAAATGGTCAAGGACGAAGAAAGCCTGGCGCGCGCGGCGGAGAAACTGCAGGAACAGGTCATGGCCGCCGACCACATGCGCACCGACCGCAGCCGCGTGCGACTGAGCGTCGTGCAGCGCCCGCAGGAAGCCGTCAAGCCCAGCCGCCCTGATTTCCCGACCTACCTGGGCGGCGGCGCCGTGCTGGCGCTGCTGGCCGGTGTGGGGCTGGCGTTCCTGCGGGAATTTACCGACAAGGCGGTCCGCACGCCGATCGACGTGGCGCGGCACGGACAGTTCTCCGTGCTCGGCAGCGTTCCGCTGCTCGACGATGAGGAGGCGGACGTCGATCACATCGAGCACGCCTCCAGCCGCCAGCCGCAATCGCTGGTCGCCGAGGCATTCCGGCAAGTGCGCACCAACCTGCTCTTCAGCGGGCCGGCCGAGTCGCAGCGCGCGCTGCTGATCACCAGCCCCGGACCGGGAGACGGCAAGACGACGATCGCGATCAACCTGGCCGTCACGCTGGCACAAAGCGGCCAGCGCGTGTTGCTGATCGACTGCAACTTCCGCCGACCGATGATCCGTGAGAATTTCCCCGAAGCGGCGGCCGACGGCCTGAGCAACACGCTGACCGGTCAGGCGCCCTGGGAGCAGCTTGCGACGCGCAGCTCGATCTCGGGGCTCGACATTCTCTCTTCCGGGCCGATGCCGCCCAATCCGTCCGAATTGCTCGGCTCGGTGTACATGCGCGATCTGATCGACCAGGCCAAGCGCAAGTACGATCGCGTGATTCTCGACGGCCCGCCGTCGCTGCTGGTGACCGACGCGCTGATCCTGGCGGTGCTGGTCGACGGCGTGGTGATGGTGTCGCGCGCCGTCGCCAATTCGCGCGGCGCGCTGCGCCGGGCGCGCGAGCAACTCGAGCGAATCAACGCCCGCATCATCGGCGCCGTGCTCAACGGCGTGCAGGCGCGCGCCGGCGGCTACTTCCGCCGCCAGTACCGCGATTACTACGACTACACGGCCGAGAATGGCGCCGCGCTGCCGGGTGGGAACGGCGAAGCGCCGCCGGAGAAGTAGCGTCTACGAAACTCTCCGAGTGACCCCTGATCCAGCGCGGTGCACGGGACACACCACCGCGCCCAGGCGCTCAACATGCTGCGCCGAAATTGCGCGGAAGTTCCGGGGCTCGATTACATGCTGCTGGCGCGAGAGGGCTGACGCTATCGGACGCCGACTTGCTTTTGGATTTCTCGCGCCTACGGTTAAAGTAGCGCAGGAATCCAAAATGCCCCGCGACTACTTTTCCATCCTCGGTCTGGCGCCCGGTCGGTACGACCCGGCCGAAATCACCCGCCGCTTCTTTAGCGCCCGCGAGCGCCTGATGCGGCAGCTCGATGATCTGGCGCGCCGCGCGGAGACGCACCGCCTGCTCGAGGATCTGCACATCGCCTACGCCGCGCTGCGCGATCCGCAGCTTCAGGCCGCGCACGTCGCTCCGGTCGAAAGCACCGACGACCGCATCGGGCAGATGCGCCGCCTGATCGCCGCCTGCCTGGAAGACGGCCTGCTGCGCTACTCGCGCCGCCAGGAAATTCTGACTGAAGGCCGCCGACTGGGTTTCTCCGACTTTCAGACGCAGCTTCTGATCGTGCAGGTGCAGTTTGGCGATGGAGACGTGGTCGCGCCGCCGCGCGGCGCTGGAGCGCGGCGTGGCACGCAGGATTGTCGCATCGCCGCCCGCTTCGCGTCGGCGGCCGTATTGGCGCTGGCGGCCTTCCTGACGATGATCGTTTGGTGGGGTCGCTAGCGTATTTCGAATTAGAAATTCGCAAGCGCAACGCCGATCTTCGAAACGGCCAGTGCCGCCAGGTACGCCAGCGTTGTCATTCCCAAGAAAGACATAATCGGCCAGCGCCACGAACGCGTCTCGCGGCCGATCACCGTCAATGTGCTGGCGCATTGCGCGCACAATGCGAAAAACACCATGATCGAGAGCGCGACGGGCAACGTGAAGAGCGGTCGGCCCGTGTCGAGCCAGGTTGCGGTCGCCAGCGCGCCGCTGAGCGATTGCGAAGTTTCGTCGTCCGCGCCTCCCAAGTTGAAGATAGTGCTCAGCGTTGCGACGACCACCTCCCGAGCCGGAAACGACGCGATCACAGCCACGCCGATCCGCCAGTCCCATCCCAGCGGCCGAATTGCCGGCTCGAGCAAGTGGCCCATCTGGCCCAGGTAGCTCTCGCGCAGATACGCGCCATCCACCGCGTGCTGAGTTTGTTCCGCGTTCCAGCCTTGGAGCTGCGCCCGCGCCAGGACGTGCTCCGCCGTGCTGCTCGAGCGCGGCAGGTACCCCAACGCCCAGACGACCAGGTTCACCGCGAGGATCACGGTTCCCGCGCGAGCCAGGAAGCTCGTCGCCGACTGGCGCACGCGGATCCATACCGTCCGTACCGCCGGCCACTTGTAACTCGGCAATTCGAGCAGAAACGCCGGCGGCGGCCCGCGAAATACGGTTCGTTTCAGCAGCCAAGCCAACGGCAGCGCCACCAGCACGCCCACCAGGTACATCGCGAGCATCACCACGCCGCGAAGACTGACCCAGCCGCCCAGATAGGCGCTTGCCGGCACGAACGCGCCGATCATCAGCGCATACACCGGCAATCTCGCCGAGCAGCTCATGAACGGCGCGATCAGGATCGTGACGAATCGTTCGCGCCGGTCGGCGATGACGCGTGTGCCCATGATCGCCGGCACCGCACACGCGAACGATGAGAGCAGCGGGATCAGCGAACGCCCGCTCAAGCCGGCGGCGCGCATGACGCGATCCATCATGAATGCCGCCCGCGGCAGATAGCCGCAGTCTTCGAGCACCGCGATCAGCGCGAAGAGGATCATGATCTGCGGCAGGAACACGATCACCCCGCCCACGCCGGCGATGATGCCATCCGTCACCATGCTTCGAAGGATGCCTTCCGGCAGCAGTGGGCCGACGACCTGACCCAGCCGGCCAAACGTCCACTCGATGCCCGCCATCAGCGGTGTGGCAAAGGCAAAAATCGCCTGGAACACCAGGAAGAGAACTGCGATCAGGATCGGAATACCGAGGAGCGGGTGCATCATGACTCGATCGACGCGCTGCGTGACGCTCGTTCCGGCGGCGCCGCTGCGATGAACAACGCCGTCGAGGAGGCCGCGAATCCAGGCGTAGCGCGCCGTCACTTCGGCGGCAGCCGGGTCGAGTCCCTGATCGCGCCAGCGGGTTCGCGCCGCCTCGATGCGCGCGCGGTCACCGCCGGCGGCGTAGAAGCAGCTTTCCGCGTGGCCGTCGACGTCGACCAGCACGCGCAGCGCTTCGGTCGGCAGGAGCGCTGAGGTTGCGCTCAACGCCGCGACTTCGCGCACGACCGCCGCCGGCAGCGGCGCGCGAACCGCGGCTCGTTGCGGCGCGCCGCAATCCGCCGTCTCCGTGTTTGTCGCCATCGATTCGATGGCTCGCATCAATGGCCCGATGGTCTTGTCGTCGCGGGCGATGATCGGAACAACCGGTACACCGAGTCGCTGCGACAGCTCCGCGGCGTCGATTTCGATGCCGCGTTGGCGGGCGACATCGGTCATGTTCAGCGCGATGATCAGCGGTAACCCCAGTTCGAGAAGCTGGCTGACCAGATACAGATTGCGCTGCAGGTTCGACGCGTCGACGATCGCGATGATCGCGCCGGGACGGCGTTGATCCGGCATTCGGCCGCAGAGCAGATCGCTGACCACCTGCTCGTCAGGCGACATCGCGGCGAGGCTGTATGTTCCGGGCAGATCGAGAACGTCAATCGCGTGATTGCTTCGCGCGAGACGGCCGCGCGCGATTTCGACCGTCACGCCCGGATAATTGGCGACATGCCGCGAAAAGCCGGTCAGCGCATTGAAAAGCGTGGTCTTGCCGGTATTGGGGTTGCCAAGCAGCGCGATGATCCGACGCTGCTCCGGCGAAACTCGCGGGGCGTTGTCGATTGTGTCAGTCGGGGCGGGTTCGGACAGGATCATCCGATCGCGTTCGTGCAACGCGGGCGAGCGCGGTGCTAAGCGACGTCAACCAGTTCCGCCTCGCCTGCTCGCAGTGAGAGCTCATAGTCGCCCAACCGGACGCGCAGCGGATCGCCAAGCGGGGCGCGCCCGACTACCTGCACTTGCGCGCCTTCGACGAGCCCAAGTTCCATAAGTCTGTATGAAAGCGGGCCTTGCGAGCGAACGCGGCGAACTCGAACGGTCTTTGCGAGCGGCGTAATGGCCAATGACATTCGCAACCTTCCAGCAGTTCGACAATCAGCCGCAAAGAGACTCGGCGGTTGATTGATATCTAAATCAAGTATTGCATATGTCATCGGCGGAGTCAAGAGCGAAGACCGAAAACCGATGACTTTTCTGTCATCTATGGCAACACGCGGGCGATTAGCCGCTCGCACGTTTCAGCGACCGCCTTCTGCAAGCCGTCGAACCAGCTTGGCCACGACGACCGACAAGACGCTGCCAACCAGCAAGAGCCCCACGCCCATCATCAGCACATCCGGTCGCTCGTGCGCGGCTTGCATGATCGCATCTCGATACGCCCCGAACAGCGCGTGCACCGGGCGATTCAGCCACAAGGCCGCGACGAAGCCGATCGCCATCCAGGGCCCGAACGGGATCATCACGCTGCGTTTGACGAACAGGCTGATCGTCCAGCCGACCATCGCGAGTCCGACTGAGATCAACAGGCCGGGCAACGCGATGTCGCCGCCGGCAGCCGCGCCGGCCGCGGCAAGGATGTAAATGTCGCCCGCGCCGAACGCCTCACGACCGAACACGAGCGTGAAGACGATTCGCAGAATCCAGCCCGCCGACGCGGCGAAGGTCGCACCCGCGGCGGCTCGCACCGCCCCACCCAATAGCGGCGCGCCGGCGACCGACCAGTTGGTGGCCGCGCTCCAGGCGGCGCCGATGGACGGAACATACGCGACCGACAGCCCGACGATCAGCCCCGCGACGATGGCGGGCGCAAGCCAGAGCAGTTCCCCCAGCGCCACGCGCCGCGCGGTGACGCTCTCCTCTTCCACCGCCGCTTCAACTTCCTGATCCGACTCGCGCGCCTGACCGCCGGCCAGCGACGTGATCAGAAAGATCAGCACCAGCGCGGCGGGTATGACCCAGGACTGCGGGAACGCCAACCACGCAAGCGCGGCCGGAGCCATCGCCGCCAACAAGAGGGCGCCGATCGGCGCACCGGAAACGCCCGATTCCGTGTTCCCGCCGAGCGACCTTTCCTCGGGCAAGTGATCCGCGGCTTCCGGTTCCGAGCCTTGAAAGCGCACGAGTTGCGCCGCGCAAACGAGCAGCGCCGCGGCCGCGCCGGCGATCAATGGCGCACTGTTTTCGCCCGTCTGGCGCGATGAACCGGGCCAGAGCGCCGCAAGAACGATTCCCGCCACAAGCGCCGCGTTCGTCACGCGCACGTCGACGGTGTACCAGCGCAAATCCATCACGGAGCACGCGATCAACGCCGCTGTCAACGTCAGCCACGAAGCCAACACGGGCCAATCTCGCGCCAGCGTCGGATCATCGAGACCGTAGCGCGTTCGCTCGACGAACAACATCGCGTACACCAGCACGAACGCCAGGCCGCACAGCGCTTCGACCAGCGGATACGCCGCCGATATCGGCCGGCGACAGGATCGGCAGCGCCCGCGCAGCAGAAACCAACTGAGCAGCGGAATATTGTCGCGTGCAGCGATCGGCGTGCGGCAACTGGGGCAGAAGGAGCGTGCCGGCTGCGCGATCGACATGCCCGCCGGCAGTCGGTACGCCACGACATTCAGGAAGCTGCCGACGCACAGGCCCAGGATCCAGATCGCCGCGCCGACTGCCACGGTCATGGTCGCCGTTCCATCGTTTGCAGCCAATCGAGCACGCGATCGGCGACCTGCTCGAGCGTCAGGTCGGAGGTGTCGATTCGCAATTGCGCCAGTTCAGCATAGATCGGGCCGCGCTGATTCAGAAGCTGCGTCATCTCGGCGGAAGGTGAATGCAAAGTGAGCGGCGGTCGCTGGTCCGCCGTAAACGGGTCGCCGGCAACGCGGTCTACCAGGACATCCGGACGCGCCGTGAGCCAGACGCACGCGCCCGCGGC
Source organism: Phycisphaerae bacterium (assembly GCA_046350315.1). GTDB lineage: Bacteria > Planctomycetota > Phycisphaerae > UBA1845 > Fen-1342 > CAZHTF01. The sequence continues at coordinate 4,305,565 of JAXMAP010000002.1, read as the reverse complement.
GCGAATGGCGGCTCGGTTTTGCGCCAGCAGTACGGCGCCGCCGCCGACGCTGACGACCGCGGGCGGGGGTTGCAGCGCGCCCAGCAGAGCGTCCCGCTCGCGGAGTCGAAACGCCGGCTCGCCGGCGCGTTTGAAGATTTCGGCGATCGTGTCGACGCCGCTGAGTTGGATCGACTCGTCCGTATCGCGCGGCGGTCGACCGAGGCGCGCCGCGACGATCCGGGCGACGGATGTCTTTCCGGCGCCGCGCGGCCCGATCAGCACGAGATGACGCTTGGTTTCCGGATCGCTGTCGGTCGGCTCGCGGCCGTTGCCGGCATTCACGCATACACCGTGTGCCGCATCGACTCCGCCAGACGGGTGCTGTCGAGCAGGACTGCGCACAGTCGCTCGTCGGTCTGGCCGGGATTGATGGACAGCGTTTTGCCGACCCAGTCATGAAACGCCCCGGTGACGCTGGGCGATTCGTGGAAGTGGCCATGCAACGAAAGCAGCGGCGCGCGGCTCTCGATGAACTTGCGAACGGCGCGCGAACCGATCGGCGCTTCGATGTGCGGCAGGCGATCGAGCTTGCTGGCGTACGGCGGCGCGTGGCACACGAATACCCAAGGCGCCGCGGCGCGCGGGTAGAGCTGAAGGTCGACGGCGATGGCCTCCGGTCGCTTGAAGTGCTCTTCGGCGCTCACTTCACGAATTCGCCCCGCGCCTTCGTCCCAGATCGAGCCGCCCGTTTGCGGCAGCGGATCGCCGGGCAGGTCCAGCCCCTCGAAGTCCTTCACCCAGTGCGGCGTCGGCGGCGTGCGAGAATACCCGAAGAACTGAAGCCCGCCCGCCGACCACGCACTGTCGCCGAGCAGCACCATCAGCCCCGACTCGTTCAGGCGCGAAAGGACTCGTTTTGAGTAGCGCCAGTCGTGATTGCCGCTGATGCACGCAATTGTCATTTGCGGCGCCGCGGACCTCCACGCGCGCAACCGGGCGGCGAACACGTCTTCGATGTACGCCGCCTGTGAAGCGGCGGGATCGACGCCACTGCCATCCGGAAAGAGATCGCCGCCGAGGATGAGCAAATCGGGTTTTTCGGCGCTGACAAGGCGCTCGAGATGGTCGTACAACGCGACGCGCCCGTGCAGGTCGCTGGTGAAGCAGATTCGCATTTTTCAGCGCGTACTCAAGAACTGACTTCCCCAATTCGCGCTTGCGCCAATCAATAAACGGCATTCTCGGCCAGTAGGTCGAGGTTGTCTAGCGATTGCTGCAGCGAATCTTCGGCGCGATCCACCGCTTCCAGCGCCGGCGGATCACCGGTCGGTGTCGAATATCGCAAGGCGGGCCGGACCGACTGGCAGCCGCCGAGCGACGCGAGCAGCGCCGCCAGAGCAGACGCATGGCGTCGAAAAGATGAGCGTGAGGTTCTCAAAACTCGTCCGCCGCGGGAGCCAGTCGCGGGCCCATTCACAACACTATTTCGGCTGGCGCCGGCGGGCCGCTACAGCCCGATTTCGTAGCGGTGTGCGAAACGCACGGATTGGGCGAATTAATGGAAGCGTTATCGATAAGCGGCTACTTCGACCGCCGCACCAGGATGGCGTATTGATTCGGGATGTATTCAACCAGAATCGAATAATCCGGTGGGACCGCGTAAGGCACGTTCATCAGGACGACATAGTCAAGACCGCGCCGCCGCGCCTCGCCCAGCCAGTCGCCGCGCCAATCAAGCAGCACGAGTTCGCGCTGCAAATGCTCGCCAAAGAACGGAAAGTCCCAGCTATCGCCGTCGCGCGACACGTACGCGATCCGAGTAACGGGTGGGTCGATGCGATCCAGCGCGCGGGCCATGTCGCACTGATAGGCGCGTACGATCGCGCGACGCCGCTCACGCGGCAGGTCGAGGACGCTGTGGTATGCAGGCTCGATGCGCGCGACGACGATCGAAGCAACCAGCGGTTTGCGCTCATTGTGAAGATGTACGTCGACCATCTGTACGCTCGACACTGCGGCAGCCAGGAATCCGGCCAGCCGACCAGCCCACCGCGAACGCGTCAGGAACATCGCGGCCAGCGGCGCCGCCAACGCCGCGGGAGGCAGCAGGTAGCGTTGAATCGAGTTCAAGTACGTGAAGATCGCCATGCTGACCAGGACGATCGCCAGTACGTTTGTCGCGAGAAACCAGCGCAGCGCGCGCTCCTTCGCGGCACGCTCGCGCCACAGCCAGGCCAGCAGCGCCGCGAGCGCGCCCGCTGCGGCGGCCGACATGAAGCCAACCGCGACGGTGCAATAGAACGCCGCGGCGCACAGCGCCGCGATCGCCCATCGGCGCGGGCCGCGGCGCGCGCCGCGGGCCAATGTTCCGAGCGTGGCCGCTGGCAGCAGTACAAAACCTGCCAGGCCGTACCAGGACACGTCTTCCTGTACGGTGCGGTAGAGCACGTCCCGCAGCTCGAACGCCCGGCGCTCGCTGGTGTCGTCCACGTCCGCGTGCAGCCAGCGGCCCAGCGTGCGGATCAGCGGGATACGGCGTTTGTCTGGCGTCAGATCGCAGGTCTCGAACGGCAGCTCGAACGCATCGACGCCGCAGCGGATCAGATTGCAGCGCGCCTGCATCGGATCGCGCTTCAGCGACAGCGGGGTCACGTCTTCAATCCGCCCGACGGGATGGAGAATGTTGTCGATGTACGACTCCGCGCCGAGCAGCGCGGCCAGCGGCGCGCCGACGAGGGCGAAACGCAGGACGATCCGGGGTGTTCCATGCGCCCGAGTGGCATGCCGTCCCGCGTTTCGACGCAGCCGTTTGTGTCGAAATGCGGATCGGCATGCGTCCTCAGGAGTGTTCTCGACCGGCATGCTTACGCCTGACGGCGAAAGCATGCCACCCTTCCGCGCGCGCCCAGCCAGCGCGACGAGCGACAAAACCAAAAATAGCGGCCCGTACAGCAGCGCCGTGCTCTTGGTCGCCAGCATCACGCCCACGCCGCAGCCGGCCAGGACGATCGACCCCCAGTCGCCGCCGCGCGCCGCGCGCAGCATGAAGTACAGCGCCGCGACGAGCGTGAACGCGAACAGCAGGTCGATCTGCGTGCTGGTGGATTGAAGCACGAATTGCGGCGTGAGCGCGGCGATCAACGCGGCAAGCAGCGCGGCGGACGGTCGAAATCGCAATTCGCGCCCCAGCGCGTACATCGCCACGATCGAACCGACCCACGCCAGAAGCTGTACGAAGCCCGCCAGGTAATCGCCGCGGATAAAGATCAGAGCGTACATCTGAAGAATCGACGCGCCGCGCGGATAGGCGTTGTGCAGCACGTTGTGAGAGGGGAAGTCGGCCACCTGGCGATACTGAATCCAGAACGCCGCCCGCGCCAGGTGACACGTCATCGCGTCCCAGGTGTTCGGCGGGACAAAGAGCACCAGGAAAACGGCCGTCGCCAGCGAAACGAGGCACGCCAGCGAAGCGATCAGGAGCGGCGGATAGCCGCGAATCAGCTGCCAGACGCGGCGGAGCTGCGCGGCGTGAAGCGGCGCGAGCGCCGATGCACGACTTGAAGCGTATCCACGCGCATCAGAACGCGAAGCGCCAGCGAGCGCGGCGGCGGGTTGCTTTCGTTTCCGAGCGTGCCACATGACTCCCGCAATGACCGCAATCAGCAGGTGCGCAACGACCAGCGAGTCCGCGGTCATCCACGGCCGGATCGAGAGTCCCTGCGCGACGAGAATCGCCTGCGCGTAAGCCAGAACCGCGATCCCCAGCAGACGCGGCGCTCCGCGGCGCAGCGCGAGCTGCCGCGCAAATACGGCGGATGAGAAAGCGAGAGCGGCGAGCGCCAGTGCGAGCTCGAGCAAGGTAACCGTCAAGCGCGCGAACGCGGAATGGCGTCAACGTGTCGCGCCGCGACGGCTTCTCGCGAGTCGCTGTTGAAAGTTGGCAGCGCGTGCGTCGGCATCGATGCGCGCCGAATTTCCCGTTGGCGCGGCGGCGCCGGCGGCCGCTCACACGCCGTGCGCGACGCGAAGCGAATGGCGATCAGCGTGCGCAGGTACTGCAAGCCGTCGCGGGCCCGGATTTTCTTTCCTTCCGCGACCGTTCGCGGCTGGTAGCGGACCGGCAGCTCGTGGATCGGGATGCCCAGGCGGCAGAGCTTGGCTGTGATTTCCGGCTCAATCTCGAAACCGACTGTTCGCAATCGAACGCTCTGGGCGGTTGCGCGGCTCAGCACTTTGTAACCGCACGCCATGTCGGTCAGGCGCGCGCCGAACAGCACGTTAGTCGCGAGCGTCAGAAACCAATTACCCCAACGCGTCTGAAGCGGGACGCCGCGCGAGTAACCCGCCAGGAAGCGCGAGCCGAAGACGACCGGCGCCTTGCCCGAGATCACGGGTTCGAGCAACGCCGGCAGGTCATCCGGATCCAGTTCCAGGTCGCCATCCTGAAACGCAATCGCATCGCCGGCCGCGAGCGCGATTCCGGTGCGCATCGCGGCGCCCTTGCCGAGATTCGCCGGAGCGTGATGCACGCGGCCGCACACCCGCGGCGGAAACTCGTAGGCGTCGAGGATCTCGGCGGTTTGATCGGTCGAGCCGTCGTTCACGACGATGATTTCGAGCTCCGCCCCCGGAATGCGCAAGGCGCAGACCCGGTCGAGCACGCGCCGCACTGAGGCCGCCTCGTTGTAAACGGGGATCACGATCGATGCGAGTCGGACCGAGTTATCTGGCATTCCACTCTCCGCGCCTGCTGCATCATCGGGCATACGCCGACAAGTTCAAGTGCGCGGCGGGCGAGGGTAGTGGCTTAGTTTCGCGAAGGAACTCCCCAGCCGAGCCCCGACCGTAAGAGATCGTCGAAATACTCAGCCCGAACCGCGACCGTAAGGGAGCGGGGGATGAGAATCGGCCTTCGCGCCACCGGGAACGCGCATTCGTCCCCGCTCCCTGACGGTCGCGGTTCGGGGCAGGCGAGTATTTCGACAGCTTCGTAAGGGAGGGGTCTCTTGCGACCGCAGAAGGCCGCTCCCTTACGGTCGGGCCTCAGTGTCGAGCGTTTTCCCGGCGTCGCAGCCGAAACTGAGCAACTACCCGGGCGAGCGACCGTCCAATCGAGCGCGAACCGTGTGGGGCAGGAACAGGGGCTGAGGCTGGGAGTTCGATTTCGCGGAGTACGGTTTGCGGTGCTGAAGGATCGGGCGGCGCTCGAGAGCGGGGCCCAGTGGAATCACGCGCCCCTGACGGTTGAGACTGGGCTGGGTCAGTTTTTCGACGGGTGGCTAGTCGTTGCGGCGCGGCCGCGCGCGATCGATCAGTTTTTTCAATACTCGCGCCGGGTTTTCAAAGCGGCAAAGCAGGATCATGGCCGCGATCACAAACGGCTTCCATGACGCCTCGCGATAGGTCGCCAGCCGATAGCGCTCAAAGACGGACGCCACGACCTCGCCTTCCTTGCAACTGACGCCGGTGATGTCGGCCGGCAGGCAGTGCATGTAGAGCGCCTTGCCGTCGCGGGTCAGCGACATCATCTTTTCGGTCGTCTCCCAGCTCTTGAATCGGGCGTTGTTGGACAAGGCCTCTTTTTCCAAGGCCGCCAGCTTGTCGTTTTCGCGCGCCCGCAGAATTCGCGTGCGCTCCTGCATGACGCGGAACGGCGCCCAGCTCTTCGGATAAACGATATCGGCGTCCTTAAACGCCTCTTCCATGCTGTGGACCTGCCGGAACGAGCCGCCAGATGCATTCGCATGCTTATCGGAGATCGCCAGCGTCTCCGGCACCAAATCGTAACCCTCCGGATTGGCCAGCACGACGTTCATTCCGAAGCGCGTCATGAGCGTGATCACGCCCTGCGGCACGGACAGCGGCTTGCCATAGGACGGCGAATACGCCCACGTCATGGCGAGCTTTTTGCCGCGCAGCTTCTCCGCGCCGCCGAACGTGGTACTCAGGTGCATCAGGTCGGCCAGCGACTGCGTCGGGTGGTCGAGGTCGCATTGCAAATTGACCACCGCCGGGCGCTGCGGCAGCACGCCCTCGCGGAAGCTCTCGTCGACCGCGGCTGCGACCTCGGTCATGTACTTGTGGCCTTCGCCCAGGAAGATGTCGTCACGGATGCCGATCGCCTCGGCGGCGAAGGAGATCATCGTGGCGGTCTCGCGGACGGTCTCGCCGTGCGCGATCTGGCTCTTGCCTTCGTCGAGCTCCTGGAGCTGCAGACCCAGCAGCGCCGCGGCGCTGGCGAACGAAAAACGCGTGCGCGTCGATTGATCGCGAAAATTCGAGACCGCCAGCCCGCCGTCGAAGACGCGGGTGGAGATGTTCGCGCGATAGAGCTCGTGCAACGCCTCGGCCGCCGTCAGCACGGCCGTGATTTCGGCGGCCGAGCGCTCCCAGCTCAGCAGGAAGTCCTGATTGAACAAGTTGATGCTCAGTCCGCCCAATCGCTCGGCCAGCCCGGCCGCCAAAGTTGCCGACACCGCTCGCTCCTCACTCAGCAATCATGACTGTTCGACGCGTTGATTGAACTGCTCAATCAGGCGATCCCATTCATCCACCTGCGCGAAGGTCTCGGTCCAGAAATCGGGGTCCCACAACCGTCGCAGGTCGTTCACGTCCTTTTGCTGTTGCTCGACCCAGGTAAAGTATTTGAAGTTGTGCAGCGCCTTGCGGTCGGCGTAACTCAGCTCGTGGCAGTGATCCGTGCCGACGCCCGCCAGGTAGCGGGCGAAATCCGCAATCGCCTGGGCCGCCGTGTAGCCGCCGCGCTGCTGACGATACTCGGCGATGCGCGAAGCGTAGAGACCCATCGAATCCGTCAGCGGCAGAAAGATCAGGTCGCGCGCATCCAGCTCAAAATGTCGCGCGGTCTTGATCGCGGCGACCAGATTGCAGATGCCGGAAATGCCGATTTCGGGCAATTTCACCAGCAGCTCGCGCGGCACGCCCTGGCGCTCCAACTCGCTCCGCCCCGCGTCCTCATTGAACAGGCGCATCAGCGCGATGCACTGTTCGTCGTCGATCGCGGCGATGAAATCGGTGTTGCGTACGTTGTGGATCCAGGGGATGTGCTTGTCGCCGATACCCTCGATGCGGTGATCCCCGAATCCGCACGCCAGCAGCGTCGGACACTGCAGCGCCTCGACCGCCGTCACGCGCAGGTGCGGGTGCCTGGTGCGCAGAAAATCACCCGCGGCGATTGTCCCGGCGCTGCCGGTTGCGGAGACATACGCCGCCAGCCGGCCGCGCGGTCCGCCGATGCTCCGGAAAATCTCGTCGATGACGCCGGCCGTGACGTGGTAGTGCCAGATCGCGTTTCCAAACTCCTCGAACTGGTTGAAGATCACGCAATCAGCCCGGGTGCGGCGGATTTCCCAGCATTTGTCGTAGATTTCCTTGACGTTGGATTCGCAGCCGGGCGTGGCGATCACTTCGGCGCCGATGCTCTTAAGCCACTCGAAGCGCTCGCGCGACATGCCCTCGGGCAGGATCGCCACCGCGGTGCAGCCCAGCAGCGCGCAGTCGAATGCGCCGCCGCGGCAGTAGTTCCCGGTGCTGGGCCACACGGCTTTCTGCGTGGTTGGGTCGAAGCGGCCGGTGACCAGCCGCGGAATCAGGCAGCCGAACGCCGCGCCGACCTTGTGCGCCCCGGTGGGAAAGTGCTTGCCGACCAGGCCGACGATGCGAGCCGGCACGCCCGTCAGGCTGCCCGGGAATTCGATCCAGTTGCCGTCATTGAAGCCGCCGCCGCGCGCGACCGGCTCGTTCTTCCAGGTGATGCGCCAGAGGTTGGCCGGGTCAACGTCCCACAATCCGACTGTCTTGAGCCGCGCGGCCTGCGGAGCCGGAATCGTGCGCGGATTCTTCTGCTGGGCGAAGGTGGGGATCACGATCTGTCGCGCATGGCAATGGCGCGCCGCGCGGTCTAGCACCTGTTCATTCATTGCCGGTTCGGCCATGTCGATCTGCCCTTCCGCGAGCGGTCGAATCTCGAAGCGTCCACGTTCGCCGTGTGCGTCGATCCTGTCAAGGAAAGTGGTAAGCGGGATACACTAACGCCGCGACAGATCACCCTCGCCGGCCGTAGGAAGGTGTGCGAATGTCTTTTGTTTCGATGCTGAGATGCGTGCGGTGCAGCGCGGAATATCCGCCCGGCGGACCTTGGACGTGTCCGCAATGCGGCCCCGACGAGGGAATTCTGGACGTGCGCTTCGACCTTGCGCGGGCGGCGAAATCGTTGACGCCGGCCGCATTACGCACGCGCTCGCTTTCGCACTGGCGATACGCCGAATTGCTCCCGCTCGATGGACCGCCGCCGGCCGGGTTGGCGCATATCGGCTGGACGCCGTTGATCGAGGCGCCGCGTTTGGCGCAGGCGCTGGGCGTGGGCCGGCTGCGCCTCAAGGACGAAGGCCGCGGCGCATCCGGCTCGTTCAAGGACCGCCCGAGCTCGCTGGGCGTCGCGCTAGCATTACAAGCCAAGGCCCGGGCGATCGCCTGCGCATCGACCGGCAACGCCGCCAGCAGCCTGGCCCATTCAGCGGCCGCGGTCGGCCTGCCTGCCTTCATCTTTGTGCCGCGCAGTTGTCCGGACGGAAAGATGGCCCAGTTACTGGCGTACGGCGCGTGCGTTTTCCGCGTCGCCGGCACGTACGACCAGGCGTACCAGTTGTGCACCCAGGCGTGCGCGAATCTCGGCTGGTACAACCGCAATTGTGCGATCAACCCGTACCTGGTTGAGGGCAAGAAAACGGGCGGATTGGAGTTGGCGGAGCAGTGTATCGATGACCCGCCCGATTGGGTGGCGGCCGGCGTTGGCGATGGCTGCTCAATCGCCGGTATGCACAAGGGCCTGACTGAGATGCGGGCGATCAGCTTCGTCGGCTGGTCGACGCGAATGCTCGGCGTGCAGGCCGCCGGTTGCGCCCCAATTGTGACCGCCGTGACTACCGGGCGGCTCGACCGCAGCGGACGCGGCGACACATACGCCGACAGCATCAACTGTCCGCTGCCGCGCAACTGGCGAAAAGCCGTGCGGGCTATCACCGACAGCGACGGTTCGTATGTCACGGTTACGGACGAGCAGATCATGGAAGCCGTGCGGCTGACGGGGCGATTGAGCGGCGTATTCGCCGAGCCGGCCGCCGCGGCGGCGGTGGCGGGAATCGGCGAGGCCGTGCGGCGCGGCCTGTTGGGAACGAAGTCAAACGTCGTCGCCATGATTACGGGCAACGGGCTGAAGGACACCGCCGGCGCGATGCTTGCGGTTGGAAAGCCGCACGAAGTCGCGCCGAATCTTGGCCAGGTGGAGCAGGTCGTCACGGCGACCGCGTGAATAATGATGTCGCTCGGCACGCGCACGGCAATCAGCCCGTTGAGAGACGCTCCTCACCGAGCCCTGACCGTCAGGGAGGGGTTGGGCCGATGGCCGCAATCGCTTTGGATCTCGGCGTTGTTGAGAACGCGGCCGACCCCTCCCTTACGGTCGGGGCTCGGCTGGGTGAGTTTTTTTTCAACGAACTGCTCAACAGCGGACCAGTCTCGATGAGCATGATCCTGAAAAACGCCCTGCTGGTCGATCTTGATCCCCCGCGCGTCGAAGCGGCCGAGCTGCGGCTCGACGGCGGGCGAATCGCCGCCCGCGGCGCGGCGGTCGCGCCGCAGGTGGGCGATGACGTGATTAACTGCGGCGGGGCCGTGGTGCTGCCGGGATTGGTCAACGGCCACACACACCTGTACTCCGCATTGGCGGTCGGCATTCCGCCGCCGCCGCGCATGCCGCGGAATTTCCACGAGGTGCTCAAGTACATCTGGTGGCGGCTGGACCAGGCGTTGGACGCGGCGGCGATCGAACATTCCGGTCGGATCGGGGCGCTCGAGGCGCTGCGCTGCGGCACGACGACGTTGATCGACCACCACGCTTCGCCCAACTGCATCCCCGGCTCGCTCGACTTGCTGCAGAATGGCATCGCCGAGGTCGGACTGCGCGGCGTGCTTTGCTATGAGGTCACGGATCGCCACGGCCCGGACGGCCGGAAGGCCGGCATCGAGGAGAACCGGCGCTACTTGCAGGCGTGCGCGGCGCGCCGCGACGGCCAATTTGCCGCCCTGGTCGGCGCGCACGCCTCGTTTACGCTGGATGACGAGGCACTCGACCAGCTTGCGGCGCTGGCGTTCGAGCAGCGCAGCGGCGTACACATCCATGTCGCCGAGGATCCGTGCGATGAGGCGCATTGTCGTGAAAAGCACCAGATTGCCCTGATCGAGCGGTTTTCGCGGCACAACCTGTTGCGACCCGAGAGCGTCCTTGCTCACGGCACTCACCTCGACGCCGCGGCCGTCGAACGCGTCAACGCCGCCGGATGCACGATCGCCCACAACCCGCGTTCGAACATGAACAACGCCGTCGGCTACGCGCCGATCGCGGCCTTCCGCGGACCGGTGATGGTCGGCACGGACGGCATCGGCGCGGACATGTTCACCGAGGCCCGCGCCGCCTGGCTGATCGCTCAGCACCAACACGCCGGCCTGACGCCGACGCGGATTGTCGAGATGCTCGCCGCGTCCGCGCGGCGCGCGTCGGCGGCGCTGGGCGTGACCGTGGGCAAACTGGAGATCGGCGCGGCCGCCGACGTGCTGGTCACCGATTACGTCCCGTTCACGCCGATTTCATTCAACAATCTGCCGGGGCATCTGCTTTTTGGGTTGGCCGCGAATCACGTGCGCCATGTGATCATCGATGGGCAGTGGCGCTTGCGCGACCGCGCAGTCGTCGGGCGGAACGAACAGGACGACCGCGCGGCGGCGGCGGCTAGCGCGATCGAGCTGTGGGAACGGATGGCGAAATTGCCGCTGGAGTGACGCCTGGCGCAAGTCGCAGAAGCTAGGGCGGATTCACTTCTCGCGGAGCGTCGGACCTCTGCGTCCGACGGCGAATTCTGCGTCGGGCACTGAGGCCCGACGCAACGGAACAACTGGAGCTGTTCTGGTTCGGGCCTGGTCGGATTCGCCACCCATCATAAACAATGGCCGATACGCGCGCTTTGGCGCGCGATCGGCCCGGTGAGCATCGGTGGGTGTGCCGCGGCGGGCGGTGTCCGATGTTCCGTTGGCGATTCCGATTACTGAATCAGGGTGTGGTCTGCGCCGCGTTCGTACTTGCACTCGAGCTTTGGGTGACGGATGCAACGCTGGCGTCGACAAACGCCGCGAAGATTGCCTTCAGCCCGTCGCTCAGCCCGGTTGCGAACGTGTCGCGAAACGTCGTCAGCGACGGGTCATTGGTGCAGCCGATCGCAAGCAGTGAGGCTGCGGCAATTACCGCGAGTCGAAACGGAAATGGTTGGCGGCGTTGCGTGCGGGCGCGCATGAGAAGGCTCCTGGCGCGGATTCATATCGGCGACACCGCGGGGGCGTCGTCATTACAGCCATACTTTCGGTTCGCCGGCCGGCGCGCTCCTTGCCGGGGCGGCTTGAGCGCGATTTTCGCGCGTTCACGCGCCGCCGCGCATGGAACGTGCTGCCCGATCAAGTCCGGGAATTGCGGCGTCGATAACGGCACGATGACCGGCCCGAGTTGAAACTGCGCCCGCGGAACCGGCCGCCGCACCGGTCGATGGATCGACCGGTCCAATGCTCGCGTTCGCGGACGCCGTCGACCGCACAGCGCCGGAATACACGATGAAATCGCGCAAGTCTGGTTTGCGACTCGAAGATCGTGGCGAACATGGAGGTTCGCACGGCCGGTTCGGCGTCGTCGGACTGGCATTGGTGGTCTGCCTGGCCACGCCGCTCCCCGCCGGCGACGAACCGCCCTCGTCGCCACCCAGCGCCGCCGTCTCGGACAATGAGGTCCGTACGTCGGCGGGCGGGCTGTTCGACGTGCACGTTCGCGATCTGGAAATCTCCGCCGCGCTGGCCATGCTCAGCTATCAAGCGAAGACGAACATTGTCTGCGGTCCGGGCGTCACGGGCACGACGTCCGCGAACCTTTACGGCGTCACGTTGCAGGAGGCGCTGCGAGCCATCTTGACGCCGGGGAATTTCGCCTTCCGCACCGACGGCAAGACCATTTTCGTGGGGACCAAGGACGAGATTGCGGTTCAGCGCGCCGAGCTTGAGACGCGCGTGTTCCGGCTGAAATACGTTTCGGCGTCCGAGGCGGTCGGGGCGTTGAAGGCCTTGCTGGGCGACACGGCCAAGGTCGTGCCGTCGGGAAGCATCGGCGGCGGAGGCGGCACGACGGCAGCCCCGGCAGTTCCGGCGGGGCAGTCCTCGTCCGGCCGGCGCGAAAGCGAAGCCGGACCGACCAGCGGCGAGTACGTGATCGTGACCGACACGCGGCCGCGACTGGTCGAGTGCGAGAGGCTGCTGGGGCAACTCGACACGCGCCCGCAGCAGGTGCTCATCGAAGCCACCATGCTGCGCGCCACGCTGAACGAGGACAACCGCTACGGCGTCGATTTCTCGCTGCTGGGCGGCGTGGATTTCGAGAATGTCGCCAGCATCAGCAACGCCGGCGCGGATTTGCGAACCGGCGCTTTGCCGCGGCCCCAGCTTCAGGACACGACCCTGAACGTCGGCACTGATTTCAGCGGGGCCGTGCAGGGCGGCGGTTTTCGATTCGGCCTTATTCACAACAATATCGCTGCGTTCATCCGCGCGCTCGAAGGCGTTACCGATGTCACCGTGGTTGCGAATCCCAAGGTTGTCGCGCTGAATCGGCAGGAAGGTGAAGTAATTGTCGGCCGCCGCGACGGCTACCTGACGACCACCGTCACGCAGACCGCCGCCATCCAATCCGTCGAGTTCCTGGAGACCGGCACGCAGATTCGCTTTCGGCCGACCGTCGTCGGCGACGGCGCCGTGCGGCTTGAGGTGCACCCGAAAGACTCCAGCGGCGGGCTGACCTCGGCGAACCTGCCGTTCGAAGAGACGACCGAGGCGCACGCCGACATCTTGCTGCGCGACGGATTCACGGTGCTCATTGGCGGCCTGTTCCGCGAGCGCACCATCTCGTCGAGCGAGCGCGTTCCGCTGATCGGGAGCATCCCGATCGCCGGGTTGCTCTTTCAAAACCGCACCGATCAGACCGTGCGCGAAGAGGTCATCATCCTGCTCACGGTGCACGTGCTGAAAGAGACGGACGCGGAATCGCGGGCGCACGAAGGGCTGCTGGGCGACGTCGAACGCGGGCGCGTCGGCGCGCGGCGCGGGCTGCTGGGCACGGGGCGCGAGCGCCTCGCGCAGGCGTTCTATCAAGAGGCGCTCCGCCAATCCGAAGCGGGCGAGATCGACAAGGCCATCACGAGCGTCGAGATCGCGCTGCACAACCATCCGCGGCATCAACAGGCGATTCGTCTGCGCGAGAAGTTGCTCGACGAGCAGATGCGGGATTTCGAGGGCTCGCGGATGCGCGGCTTCGCGATGGAGTTGATCGGCGCGGAGGCCGACGAAGCCGGCCGCGGCTCGACGCCGGAGAATTCCGGCGCGCGGCCGCCGGGACCGCCGACGATGCAGCCCCTGAAACCGATCGAGCCGACGCCCGCGCCGCAAGACGCCGCGCCCGGGAAGGGTGGAACGTAAACGATGATTCTCGCGTTTGATGGCACGCGCAACACGCGGATCCGCCGCTCATCGGGCAACCTGGCGGCGTTGGCCGCCACGCTGGCGCTCCTCGCTTGCCTGCCCGGATGTCAAAGCCCGCAAGCCGACAAGCAGCAGGCGACGCAACGCTGGAACGCGGCGCGAAGCAGCGTGAAGGCCCAATTGGCGAGCGAGCAACTCGCGTCCGGCAATCTCGCCGCGGCGGGCGACGCGATCACCGAGGCGCGACGCCTGACGCCGAACGAGATGGGGCTGGACCTGCTGGAAGGAAAGCTGGAACTGTCGCGCGGCAATCAACTCAAGGCCCGCGAGCACCTGTCGCGCGTGCCGGACTTCGGGCCCGACGGCGCGGAGGCGCAATATCTGATGGGCGTGTCGTATCTCGCCCAACAGGGCTGGGACGCTTCGCTGCCGCTGCTGCGGCGAGCGACTGAGTTAGCGCCGGATTCGGATGAATACGCATTCGCGCTCATCGACGCGCTGCTGCTGGCCGGACAGCCGGACGAAGCGGCGGCGCGCATCCGCGCCCGGGCCGCCGCCGGCGGCTGGACGCTGGCGCTGCACGCCGCGATGGCGCGCTGCCACGATTTGACCGGCCAGCGCGACGAGGCCGCGCGGGAGTGGGCGGCGGCGGTCGACGGCGACTCGTCCGGATCAGTGTCCGACAGCCGCGCCGCGATGGCGCTGTATCGCGCGAATCGACTTTCTGAAGCGGGGCCCAAGTTGCGCGCACGGGTCGAGTCCGCCGACGGCGGCGTAAGCATGGCCGAGCGAATCGCCGACGTGGATTGCCTGATTGCGTCGCGCCGTGTGGATCAGGCTGCCTGTGCGCTGTCGCCGTTGCTCGAATCGGATCCGTGCGACGCGTGCGTGAAACGACGCGCCGCGCTGGTCGCCGCGCATCAGGGACATTGGGGCGAAGCGCTCCGAATTGTGCGCGAGATCCTCAACACCGACGCGCAGGACCTGCCCACGCTCGAATTAGGCGCGGCGATTGCGCATCGCGCCGGTGACGTGCGGGCGATGGAGGACTTCGCGCGACGAATCGCCAAGCACGCGCACGGCGGTGACAGCCCGGTTCTGGCGAGACTTCGGCAGTCAGGGGTCGCCGCTGCGGCGCAATAGCCGCTGCAGGTCCAGCGGTCCGCTAATGCGCGTGGCGATCCGAAGTGAAGCCCGCGCGGACGTGTTCCGATCACATCGATGCGGGCGCGACGCGTCTCCAGCGCTGAGTCGCGCGCTCGCCCCGGAAACGCCATGAATGACAGCTTGATTACCGTGAGTGAGGCCGCCATCGCGAAGCCGAACCCGGCCCATCCGCCGCCGCGCCGATTTCGGATCGCCGCGACCGCGTTGCTGTCTCTGTCGATTGCGTTGCTTGCTGGTATCGGCGCCGCTGCAACCGGCTGGTTGGCCGTGGACGCGGGGAGCGCCGACGCGTGCGAGGAAAACAACGCCGCCGCGGAGCACATCGCCGGCGCCATCGGCGTCGGAATCGCCCCGTTGTGGAATTCCGAATCTCGGGAGTTGGATGCGAGCATCGCTCGGTTCGCGCGATATGCCGACCTCCGCGCGGTCGAGGTGCGCGACAGCGAAGGCCGGGTTCGCTGCGCATGGCCGACGGCTGAGGCGGGCGACCGGATTCGGGCCGCCTCTCCGGTCGTTCACGAGGCCAACGTGCTTACGGAGGCCGGCGAACGCGTCGGCGCGGTGCGCGTCTTTCTCAAAGGCCCGTCATCCAGCAACCAATGGGCGGCGCTCTGGCTGGCGGCGTTCGGTGCACTGTTCACGGGCGCCATCTGCGCGCTGTTCGCGACGCTTACACTTCGCCGACTGCTGCGCGCGTCGCGCGCCATCGAACGCGGCCTCGCCGAATACGCCCGCGGCGTGGAAAGCGAGTTGCTCTCGCTCACCGTAAGCGACGCACTTGGCGACGCGGCCACCGGCTGGAACCAGATTCTCTCGGAAACGGTCGGGCTGCGCCAGGAAATCCAGATGCGCAAGGAGATGGAGAAGACCGGCGCGATCCTGGGCCGATTCGACTCGGCCGTTTTCCGCAAGTTGCTGGACCGATTGCCATTGGGCGTGATTCGAGTCGCAAAGGAAGGCCGTGTTCGCTACGCGAACGCCGCCGCCGGGGCGTTGCTGGTCCCGGCCGGCGGATCGCTTCCGGACGCCGATGTGAACGACGTGATCAAGGACGACGCCATCCGCCAGTCGCTAATTGGGGCGGCCGAGGGCACGCACGGCGGACAATCGTTTGACCGCAGTTTCCGAGAAGGCGAGCGCGAGTCGTCTCTCCGGTTCCAGATTCTACCGGCACAAGACGGCGCCGACGGCGAGACGCTCTTGCTGGTCGAGGATCTCGGGCCGCTTCGCGAACTCGAGCGGACGCGCGACAATTTCCTCTATCACATCACGCACGAGCTGCGCACGCCGCTGACGAATATCCGCGCGTACGTTGAGACACTGACGAAACCCGATTTCGACGACGAGCAGACGCGCAAGGAGTGCTACAACGTCATCGTCAGCGAGACGCAGCGTTTGTCGCGGCTGATCGAAGACGTGCTCAGCCACTCGCAGCTTGAAGTCGGCTCGCTCCGCCTCGAACTGGGCGAGGTCGACCTGGCCCGCCTGCTGCGACAAGTTGTGCAGGACAACCTCGGCGCGGCGGACGAGAAGCAACTGAACCTGACGCTGCGGCTTCCGCCCAAGACGCCCAAGCTGCGAGCCGACAAGCAGCGACTGACGGTGTTGTTGAGCAACCTGGTCGGCAACGCGGTCAAGTACACACCCGCCGGCGGGCGCGTGAACGTGGCGCTCGACGTTGAAGACGGCGCAGTGCGGATCGGCGTCACGGATACCGGCATCGGAATCGACCAGGCGGATCAGCCGCGCGTATTCGACAAATTCTATCGCGCCGCGAACAGCGCCGTGCAGTCGGTCACGGGCACCGGCTTGGGGCTGGCCATTGCGCGCGAAATCGCCCGCATGCACGGCGGCGATATCGCGCTCACGAGCGAGCTTGGCAAGGGCTCCACCTTCACTCTCACTCTGCCGCTAGCCACGGCCCCACGCGCGGAGGTGGTGCGATGACTCGCGTTCTTGTCGCGGAAGACGACGCCGGAATCCGCCGCGTGATCTCGCTCTGGCTTACGCGCCAAGGCTACGAAGTTCACGCAGCGCAAAACGGACGGGAGGCGCTTGAACTGTTCGACTGCGTTAGGCCCACCGTCCTGATTACGGACGTAAACATGCCGGAGATGGACGGCCTGACGCTGATCGACGCACTCCGGACCCAGGGGCGCGACGTGAAGGGCATTATCGTCCTCACCAACCGCTGGGATCACACTGAAATCGGCCAGCGACTGGAGCGGACCGGCGTGCACGTGTCGCCCAAGCCCTTTAGTCCGGCCCGCCTCGCTGCGCTGGTCGCGTCGATCACGAGCGGCGAAGGCACGGTTGTCGAAACGGCCCGGCAGGAGATCGGCGAGTGATTGCGGTTCAATCACAAACGGATTCACTCGTCGCGGGCCTGGCCGGGGCGCTCGGTGCCGCGGCCGAATCGGACCCGCACGCAGGCAAGCTGCTGGAACGCGTGGCCAGCGCGGTCGAAGAGAACGCGCGCCTGGCCGACGAAGTACTGCTGTCGTACGAGCAGCTCAATCTGATCTTCGACCTGACCGTGGAGCTGGCCGGCGTCAACGATTGCCCGGAGATCGAGCGACGGCTGTTTCGGCGCGTCGGGCCGCTGCTGCGCGGCGAGGCGATCTGTCTGGTGCGCGCCAATCACGCCGTCGACTGGCTTCGCATTGTGCCGTCCGGCGCATCGCAAGTCACAGCCAGCCTGGACGCCGACGCGCTGCGCGTGCGAGCCGAGCGCGTTCGCGCGCAACGTCGTGTCGTGGTCGCCGCTCTTCGCGATCGGCAGGTCATTTGCGGTCCGTTGGTGCGGCTCGACGACCGGGTGGACGTGGCGTTCGTCGTCCGCGCGGCGGGCGCCGCGTCGTTCACTTCAGGCGACATGCTGATGCTCGAGTCGGCGCTCAGCTTCGGCGGACGCATGATTTCGAACACCGAGGCGTACCAGCGCATCGGGCGCATGTCGCTGGAAGTCACGCGCGCGCTGGTCGCGGCGATCGATCACAAGGATCGCTATACCCGCGGCCACTCGGAGCGCGTCGCAATGCTCTCGCGGTGCATCGGCGAACAGTTGGGGCTGTCCAACGAAGAACAACAGACTCTCGAGTGGGCCGGCCTGCTTCACGACATCGGCAAGATCGGCGTGCCCGAGACGATCCTGCAAAAACCCGGCGCGCTGACGCCCGAGGAGTTCGACGTCATCAAGCGCCATCCGCGGATGGGTTTCGAAATCCTGCGCCCGATCACCAGCTTCGACCGCGTGCTCGAGGCCGTGCTGCACCATCACGAGCAGCCCGACGGCCGCGGATACCCGGACGGATTGAAAAACACCGAAGTCCCGCTGCACGCGCGGATCGTTCACGTCGCCGACGTTTTCGACGCGCTGACCTCAACGCGCTCCTACCGCGGCGCGTTTCCATTCGAGAAAGCGGTGCAGATCATCCGAAACGACGCCGGGACCAAGCTCGATGCGACCGTCGCGGCCGCGTTCATCGACGTGGCCGCCGAGCTGGCCCGCACGCAGCCGGAGATGTTCGACCACATCTTCGCCCAGCCGATGGAGGCGAGTCATGTCGCGACACAATGACCGCTACTCGCTGAAGCTCGTCGCGCCGGCCGGCGTCATGCTGCTGGCCGCGTCGCACTTGCTTTCTTTCAACGGGAGCGCGGCGAAGAATTCGTACATGGAGACGGTCGGCATCGCGGTCGGCTACGGAATCGTCGCCGTCGGCATGTATTTTCACTTCTCGACGTCGAACGCGCGCGTCGAGCGGCTCTCCGCGCATCTTCCGCCCCCGACCGCTCTGCCCGCCGCGCCGATCGCGCTGGCGCCGGCGATGCCGCTCGCGCCGCTCCGCGCGCGTGACGCCGCGCCGCACGAGCCGCTGGCGCACCGGATGTTGGCTGAATTTGACGAATGGCTCGTTGCGCATGGCGATGATGAGAGTCTCTGGACGGCGTTCGACCAACGCGTGCGCGAGGCCTTGAATGAGCACCTGGGCGCGGCGCGAGTTCGCTGTTTTCGCTGCCCGCCGGATGGCGCCGCGCTGCGACCTCTGACGCGCGGCGGCGGAAGCGCGGCGATCCTCGCGGCGAACGATATGCCGCTGCTGGGTCACGTCGCTTCGACCGGGAATGCGTTCGTGTCGGCCGAGGGGCAAAGCGGCCCGATGGTCGAGGAACTGGCGAAGAACGACCGCGAGCGCTGGGATTGGGTCTGGCGCATTCACGACGCCGGCGCCCCGCTCGGCGTGATTGCCGTCGCGATGCCCGACGGGCGTCAATTGCCCGAGCGCTCCGTCCGGGGCGTGATTGCAAGGCTGGTCGATCTGCAATGGCGTCACGTCGCGGCGCTGGACCAGCTTCGGCTGGTTTCGCGAACGGACAAATCTTCGGGCGTGATGGCGCGGTCCGACTTCTTCGAAGCCGCCGAACAGGCCGCCGCGCGAGCCGGCACGGAACACGAACC
This sequence comes from Phycisphaerae bacterium, assembly GCA_046350315.1. Taxonomy (GTDB): domain Bacteria; phylum Planctomycetota; class Phycisphaerae; order UBA1845; family Fen-1342; genus CAZHTF01. The sequence continues at coordinate 4,286,370 of JAXMAP010000002.1, read as the reverse complement.
GGTGGTGGCGGCGACGCTGGTGATCGAAGGGCTGCGGCGGCTGGATGACGAAGGCAAATGGCGCGAGCGCGACGCGCTGGTGCCGCAAATCGGGCAGGCGATATCGCACCGTACGCGGCGCGACGACGTGGTGGGGCGATTCTCCGACGATCGCTTCGTCATCCTGCTGCGTCGCATGGACATCGCACTCGGCAAGCTTGTGGCCGAGAAAATTCGCGCCGCGGCGGAGGCGGCCGCGAGCGGCGTGCTCGGGCCGGCGCACACGCTGGCGTTTCGCGTCGGCTTGGCGGGCGGATCGGTTGAGCCGCAGCCGTTGCGGGGGCTGCTGTTGTCCGCTTTTCAGGCGGCCGATCAGGCGCGGCGAGAAAAGCTGACGCTTTGCGTTCGGTCGCAGGAAACGGCCGCGGAGCCGGCGGCATGAAGATCTCGGAACAATTGCATGGCCCAGTCACCGTGCTGACGCCGCATGGGCCGATGATCTCCGAAGAGCTGGCGGATTTCCGCAACGCCGTCGAGCGTGCGACCGCGGCGCGCGCCACGCGGACGGTGCTGGACATGTCGGACGTCCCGTACGTCGACAGCGCCGGGATCGAGTCGCTGCTGAACTACTGCGGATCGCAGGTGCTGCCGCTCAAGCGCGTGAAGCTGGCGGGATTGCTCGACTGCTGCCGCGAAGCGCTCGACGTCACCGACGTGCTGGGCAAGCTGGAAGCGTTCAACAGCGTGGATGACGCGATTCGAAGTTGCAAACGATGAACCTGAGACCCACCAGCAAACTCGGGCAGGTGTTGCTCGAGCAAGGCCTCGTGAAGGAGCAGGACCTGCTCCGCGCGCTGGCGGCGCAATCCAAGGACAACAAGCGGCTCGGCGAGACGCTCGTCGACCTTCAGATCCTCTCGCCCACGGCGCTGCTCAGCGCGCTTAGCCGCCAACTGCGGATCAAGGCCGTTCACGTGCGACACGGGCTGGTCGATCCCGCGGCGGCGCGGCTGCTTGATCGCGAGGAAGCGCAGCGCCTGAACGTGTTGCCGTTGTTCAAGGTGGGCGACACGCTGACGGTCGCGATGGTCGAACCGCAGTCGTTGCCGGTGATCGACCGGCTGCGCACGCTGACCGGGCTGCGGATCAACCCGGTGCTGGCGCTGGAAGGCAATCTGCGCGAGTTTCGCGAGAAATACCTGAGCGAACACGCGGATATCAACTCGTTCCTGGTCGATCTGCACGACAGCGACGTCAAGGTGATCGAGTCGGAGCAGGCCGCCGACAACCCGCCCGAGGAAATCGGGCGCATGATCGACGGCAGTCCGATCGTGAACCTGGTCAATATCGCCATTCTGACCGCGGCGCGCGACGGCGCGAGCGACATTCATGTCGAGCCCACGAAGACCGCCACGCAGATTCGCTATCGCATCGACGGTCGCCTGCGCCCGCTAATGTCGCCGCCGCCCGGAATGCACGCGGCGATCGTCTCGCGCATCAAGGTGATCGGCAAGATGGACATCGCCGAGCGCCGCCTTCCGCAGGAAGGCCGCGTGCACGTGGTGGCGGAGGGCCGCGAGATCGACCTGCGCGTCTCGTCGATGCCGACGTTGCTGGGCGAAAAGATTGTCATCCGCATTCTCGACCGCGCCAATCTGAATCTGGCGCTAGATCGTCTGGGTTTGCGCGAGGAGCAAGTCGAAGCGCTGCGGCGCATTTCCGGTCGCCCGCACGGCATCGCGCTGGTCACCGGTCCGACGGGCAGCGGCAAGACGACGACGCTCTACTCGGTTCTCGACCTGATCTCATCCACCGAACGCAACAGCATCACCATCGAAGACCCGGTCGAATACCAACTTGACCAGGTCAACCAGATTCAGGTGCACGAGGCGGTCGGCATGTCGTTCGCCCGGGCCCTGCGAAGCGTGCTGCGCCAGGACCCCGACGTGATCATGGTGGGCGAAATTCGCGATGCGGAGACGGCCCGCGTCGCGATCCAGGCGGCGCTCACCGGCCACCTGGTGCTTTCGACGCTCCACACCAACGACTCGCCGGGCGCGTTTGTTCGGCTGGCCCAGATGGGGATCGAGCCATACCTGATGGCCTCCGCGTTCAACGGCGTCATCGCCCAGCGCCTGGCGCGGACCATCTGCAAGTACTGCCGCACCTCGTACTACCCATCGGACCGCGCCCTGGAAGACGCCGGCTGGCAGGGCCAGTCCGACCGCGTTTTCTTCAAGGGCGAAGGCTGCAAGCAGTGCCACGACAGCGGCTTCCGCGGACGCACGGGGATTTTCGAGATGCTCGAAGTCAGCGACGACCTCCGCCGAGCGCTGCACGGCGGTTGCGACGAGAAGGAAATCAAACAGGTCGCGCGGCGCGAAGGATGGTGTTCGCTGCGGGAAGAGGGGCTTCGCCTGGTCGAATCCGGAGTCTCGACGCTGGAGGAAGTGCTGCGCGTGACGCACGTCGAGACGACGGAGACAACCCGCGCCGAACGGTCGACGCGACCGACGCCGGTCGAAGTGAATTAGGTGCGCGATGCAAGTCGCATATGAAGCGCTGAACAGCGACGGACAGGTGCGGGCCGAGACGCTCGAGGCCGCAAATCTGGCCGAAGCCGCCGACTCCCTGAGACGGCAAGGCTTGCTGGTGCTCGAGCTGCGCCCCCTGCGCGCCGCCGCGGACGTGGCGGAGAAAGCAGCCGGCTTTCGCTTGCCGCGATTGGGCCGCTGCGGTTCCGGCGCCGAGCTGGTGCTGTTCGCACGGCAGATGAAGATGCTGCTCGAATCCGGCGCGCCGTTGGTCGTGAGTCTCAGCGCCGTTGAGCGGCAGTCGTCCGGGCCGTTTCGGCTCGTGGTCCGCGCGCTGCGCGAAACGGTCGAGCAGGGCGGCGGCCTGGCGGCGGCGATGGAAAACGCGCCGGATATTTTTCGCGAGACGACGCGTTCCATGGTCGCCGCCGGCGAGGCGACCGCGACACTGCCGCAGTCGTTCGCGCGGCTGAGCGAGCTGCTCGAAGAGCAATTTCGCGTGAAAAAAGCCGTCATCGGCGCGCTGACGTATCCGGCGATCCTGTTCACGATGATTTGCGGCGCGATCCTGACCATCCTGCTTTTCGTCGTGCCGCGCTTTCGCGTGTTGTTCGACACGCTGCGGGCGCCGACGCCGGCCTCGACGCAAGTGTTGCTGGTGATTTCCGACTGGATGCGCGGCGCCTGGCCGTTTCTTATCGCCGCCGCGGCCGCCGTAATGATCGGCTCGGCCTGGGCGGCCCGATCCCGCCGGCTACGGGCCTGGCTGGGGCGGGCGCTCGCGCAAGTGCCCTTCGCCGGCCCGATCGTGTCGCACGCGATCCTGGCGCGGCTGCTGCGGCTCTGGTCGGCGCTGCTGAACAGTCACGTTCCGCTGCTGGACGCCATTCGACAGTCCTCCGACGCCGTGCGTCATTCGTCGTTGTCGAATCTGACCGAAGAAGTAAGCGAAGCGCTTTCCTCGGGCGGGCGAATGGGAGCGGTGCTGGCCAATTCGCCGCACGTGCCGCCGATCGTGGCGTCCGCCATCGCGACGGCGGAGGAAAACGCGCGGCTGGCGGAGGCCGTCTCGTTCGTATCGAAATGGCTGGACGAAGACATCACGCGCCGGATTCAGCGTCTGACGCAGGTGATCGAGCCGGCGATGTTGCTGGGGATGGGGCTGATTGTCGGCAGCGTCGCGGCGTCGCTGTTTATTCCGTTATTCGACGTGGCCAGCGCGGCGCGGTAACGCGCCGCCCGGGTGCGGGAGTCCCGATCGTGCTGTTGATGTCCAAAGCGACGCGTTCCGCCATCGCCTTTGACGTGGGCGCGGGCGGATTGCGCGCCTGCCAGCTGCGGCGGCGCGGCACGCGCATCGGGTTGATTGACGCGCTGCGCGGCGATTGGACCACGCCAGTCGCGCAGCCCAGCGAATCCGGCCCCGTCTTCGACGCGGCACGCGTGGCGCGCGCCGTCGGACAGGGGCGATTCTCCGGACACGATGTGAGTTTGCTGCTCTCGCCGCCGGCGGTCAGCTTTTTCCCGCTGCAATTGCCGCGCCAGGTGCTCGCGCAGCCGCCGGAGCGTTTGGAAACAGCGATTCGCTGGGAAGTGTCGCGCGGCGTGCGCGAGCCGGCGGAGTCGCTCGAGATTCGCCATTGGCTGCTGCCGTCCGCGAGCGCCCAGACGCCAAATATTATGGCCGTCGCTACGTCTGTCGCCGTGGCGCGCGACTGCCACAGCCGTCTGTCCTCGGCCGGAGCGCGCTTGCGGCGGATCGACGTGACGCCGTGTGCCCTGGCGCGCGTGCTGGCGCTGCGCGAGCAACCCGCTGACGAGCTCTGCGCCGTGCTGGATCTTGGAGCGCGGCACACGACGCTGACGATGCTCATCTCGAACGTGCCGATTTACGTGCGCGAGCTGCCGCTCTGCGGACCGGCCTGGACGCGCGCCATCGCCGGTGCGCTGGACATCAGCGAAGAAATGGCCGAATCGGTGAAGCGGCGGGTGGGCATCCAGCCCAGCGAGCACGCCGCGCGAGCCGGCGGCGTCATGGACCTTTCCGACCGCGAATTGCCGCGCGTGATTTTCAACCTGCTCCGTGAGTCGCTGGATGCCCTGTCGCGCGAGATCATCGATTGTTTCTCATACGCATATCGCGGCGCACCGCAGCTCGCCAGCAGCCATCTGTTTCTGGCCGGCGGCGGCGCGAAGCTCGTCGGGCTCGCGGACTATCTGCAGACCGTCGGAGGCATGCCTGTGTCGCTGCTGAGCAGTCAGTCGGAGGAGTTTGTATCCGTCTGCCACGGATTGACGTTTGACCCGGAGTCGGCGGCGGCGCTGGGCGGCGCGCTGCTGGACGTGGAGCACGAATGAATTTCGACGTCAATCTGCTGCCCGAGTCAATCAGCCAGTCGCGCCGCCGCTCGACGCGCTCGCGGCGCTGGATCGCGGTCTGCGCCACGATCGCCGCCGCTTGCGGCGGCACCTGGACGCTGCGCCTGTTCACCGAGCGTTCGGACGACCAGGCTTTTCGGAAGACAATCGAAACGCAGAAGAAGTGCGCCGATGCCGCGGCAGAGGCCGTGCAAGTACGAACGCGCTTGGCGCAGCTCAAGGGCGACCTCGAAGAGCTGGCGCGCCTCAGTCGGCCGGATCGCTGGACCTCGCGCTACGCCCTGTTGGCGGCGACCGCCCCGGAGGGCGTGGTGCTCAAGGAACTGTCGATCCAGCCCGGGCCTCAGGCCGCGACGCAGCCCGCACCGGCCGCGAAGGGCGCTGCGGGCAGCGCCGCGGCGGTAAGCGCCCCCGCCGCCTCGCCGTCGCGTTTTCGCATCCTCGGCTGGGCCACCGACCACGGGCAAGTCATGTCGCTCGTGTCGGCGCTCCAGCGTCTTCCCGGCTGCCGCGACGTTGAGCTGATCGGCGCTGCCGCGGACACGCACTTCCCCCAATACGCCGTTCGCTTTGAGTGCAGCGGATTCAGCGAGGAGGGCGCGCCGTGATCGTCCTGCGACGCCCCATCACGCTGTTTGACGTCGATATCGTGGGCGTCGCCGCCGCGGCGGCACTCTGCGGCGCGCTACTCGCCATCGCGCTGCCGATGCTGTCTCGCAGCGGCGAATCGCAGCGATTGCGAGGCTTGCTGGCGGCAGCACAGGAAGAGGAGCGTCGCACGGCGAGCGCGCTGACCGCATTGCGCCATCAACTGACCGATTTGAAAACGGTCGCCGATCAGGAACGCGCCAGCATAGCGCCCGTCAGCAGCCTGGCCGACGCGCTGGCGGGGTTCGCGGAGATCGCGCGCGCGCTGGGCATCGAGCTGACACAGCTCGCACCACAGCCGGCCAAGCCGGACGGACCGCTCGTGGCGGTCGAAATCCGCCTGGCCGCCAAGGGCAGCGCCGCGGATTGCATGCGACTGCTCGAACGAATGCGAACGCAGTACCCCTGGCTTACATTTGAGGCGTTCTCACTCGAGTCCAGTGAATCCGGCGGCGGCGCGTGCCAGTTCGCGTGCACCATTCGCTGGCTGGCGCAGCCCGCTGAAACTGGCGGCGCAAAGTCGTCGGCCGCGCCGACCGGCGGGGGTGCGACGCCATGACCTTCATTTCACGCCGCACCTGGGTGTTGCTGGGAACCGCACTTGCGACGTCGCTGGTGGGCTGGAGCTTGAAGCCGCCGCCGCGCAGCGCCCGCGCCGCGCTGCCGTCCACAACGCTCGCTCCCGCGCTCACAAACGTGGAAGACATCGCGCCGTTCTTGCGCAATTACCGATCCCAGCGCATGCCGCCCGAGCAGTTTCAGCTTCCGCTCACGATGCGCGACTTGTTCGCATTACCGACGTTGCCGCTCGAGCCGGAGCACGAGCACTCGCATCAATCGCCGGCCACCGAAGCCGTCCCGCCGGCCGTTAAACGCAAGCTGGACGGCGTTGTGCTTGGCCCCACGCCGCTGGCGTCGATTGACGGGCGTCTGTATTCACTCAACGCCATGATCGACGGCTTCACCCTGACCGAAATTCGACGCGACGAGGTCGTCTTGCGCGACGGCGAGCGCGAGGTCGTCTTGCTGCTTCAGTTGCCCTGGCAGAAGCCAAATTAGATTCGCGGAGCCGCGATAACATCCGCGGCCGCGCAATTTTCACGCCACCGAGTTTTTGCGTTTTCGCTGCGTTACGCGAGATGCTCGGCGAATCGACCGATCACAAGTTCAGTCGGCTTGGGCTGTGAAGTTCAGCCCAACTCGCGATACCGGCAAACGGTAAAGGAAAGCACAAATGCAACTGGGGAACACTCGCCGCGCGTTCTCGCTCGTCGAACTGGTGGTCGTGATCGTGATCATCGGCATCCTCGCCGCCATCGCCATCCCGCGTCTCAGCCGCGGCGCCGGCGGAGCGGCCGATTCGGCGCTGTCCGCCAGTCTGACGACGGTGCGCAACGCCGTCGCGCTCTATGCGACTGAGCATAAGAACGCCTACCCCGGACCGGACGCCGCCGGTTTCGCCGACAAGCTGACCAAGTTTTCGAACGCTGGCGGTACGACCAGCGCCACGCGCACCGCGACGGCGATCTATGGCCCGTATCTGTATGCCGTTCCGGTCTGCCCGGTCGGCGAAAACGCCGGCAGCGCGGCGGTGTTGATCGACTCCGCCAATTCGCCGCCGGCCGTCAACACCGCCGGCGGTCAGGGCTGGGTCTACAACCCCAGCACCGGCGAATTCGTCGCCAATACCGCGCAGACTGACACTTCCGGCAAGGCGTACAACACGTATTGAGGGGACGAAGCGGCAGCACAAGCTCTGGGCAAACCTAAGACCGGAACGCAGGCCTTGCCGTGAGTCGCGCGCCGTGCCGCACATGAGTCTCGATCTCAGTTGATCTTCTGGCACAGCCGCCTCGGCTGTGCCGCCGTTTTCGAGCTGCGAGTCGATCGACACAAGCGTTCGCCGGCGGTCGGCAAATCTGGCCATGCACCATTCAATGCAACCCGCGTGGCGCGCGTTCCCAAGACAGTCGCGTCGGCCGCGCGGCGTCACGCTCGTCGAGCTGACCGCGGTCATCGCCATCATCGCCCTGATCGCCGCCGTCGCGGTTCCGCGTTTCCTGCAATCGATGGCGATTCAACGCCTCGACGCCGCGGCGCGGCGTTTCGACGCCGACATCCGCCAAATGCAGGCTCAGGCCAGGGCGCGCGGCGAAAGTCAGACGCTCGTCGTGAATACGGCCGGAATGAGCTACACCCTCAATCGCGGCACGCCAGCGGCGCTGGGGGCCACCGTTTCCCGCGTGTCGCTGGCCGATGCGCCGTATGAGCTCGCGTCGGTGGCCGCCGACTTCGGCGGCGACGCACAACTGGTGTTCGACGGCTATGGCGTCCCCGACAGCGGCGGAAGCCTGACGCTCGGTCTGGGTGGCCGCACGGTGACGGTCGCGGTCGACTCGCAGACGGGCCTGCCCGGCCCGCCAACCTGGAACTGATCCGATGAGTCCACTGCTTCAAAGACTGGCTCACGCAGAGGCGCAACGGCGCAGAGAAGCGAGGCGTGCTGCGACTCGGACGAGTGTGTGCCGTGGCGTCGGGCCTGAGTGCCCGACGCCGGATACTCCGTCGGGCACAGAGGCCCGACGCTACGAGCAGTTCTCCGCGCCGCTGCGCCTCTGCGCGAGCCCGTCTTTCCGTCGCTCGGCGTTCACGCTGGCCGAAATGGTGGTCAGCATGATCGCGATGGCGATCCTGATGGGCGCCATGACCTCGGCGATTCTGATCGCCAGCCAGGCCATTCCCGGCAAGGACCCCGCCCGAGCGCAGTCGCAGGCCGCCGCCTACGCGCTGGCGTCCATGCAGCGCGACCTGGCCTGGGCCACGTCGATCACCGCGCTGTCGGCGACCGATGTCACGGTCGTCATTCCCGATCGCGGACACGGGGCCGCCGGGCCCGAGACGGTTCGCTACTACTGGTCCGGTGTCGCCGGCGATCCTCTGTATCGCCGATACAACGGCAATACGGCCTCGGTGCTCGTAACCAATCTCGCGAGCTTCGCCCTCACCTGGACGCCGAAGATCGGCACGTTGGCTGGTGTGCCGAAAGTCGCTCTGCTGGCGAGCGCACCACTGCTGGGTGGTTCCACGCTAAGCACGGACGATCAAACGAAAAAAACGCTGCTCGAATCGTGGGGCATGACGGTGCAGGTCGTGTTCGACAACGCATCGCAGGCCAGCCTGCAATCCGCGCTCGCTTCGAACGACGTGCTCTATGTCTCGGAGGAAATCAACACGCTGCTCAACGGATCGCTGTTCTACAACACGACGCGCGGCGTCGTGATCGAGGAAGACGCAGCGCTCTCCACGTTTGGATTTGTTTCCAGCGCGTCGTCGGTTTCCGCCAAGGCATTCACCGTTCTCGACAACACGCACCCGATCACCTCGGTTTTCTCGGCGAGCGCGGATGTGAATGTGTGCGCCAGCAACCAGACACTCAACGAAAACGGAAACCTGGCCGGGGGCGCCCGCATCCTGGGCGCCGCGAACAGCGGCGGCAGCCAAAGTCACGTACGGCTGGCCGTGCTCGACTACGGTGCGATGCGGATCGACAGCCAGGCGTCGCTGGGTCGGCGCGTAGCGCTGCCGTGGGGCGGGACCATCCTCACGCCATTCAATTTCACCGGCCAGATGGTCACCGGCGGATTGATCGTGTTGCAGCGCTCGCTGGATTGGGCTGCGCAGCCCTTGGTGATTCCGAGCGTGCGCGTGCGCTTGCAGACCGGCGAGAGTGGCGCGGCGGCACTGGAGACCGCAATCGTGATGCCGAACAATCCGCGGGATCCACGGCCATGAAGATGACCCATTGCGACGGTTGGAACCGGCGATGGCGCGCCTCCAGCCGCGTAGCGGCGACAGATCGAAGCCCACGGCGCGAGTCGTGGGATCGCTCCGCCCCACGATCGACCAGCCCCGAAGGGGCGAAAGAGCTGAACGACGCGACACTCTTGGCCCAGGGCTCTGTCGCCCCTTCGGGGCTGAATTGTTGCCCGCCGAGTTCCCCACGGCTCGCGCCGTGGGCTATGTGCTGTCGCCCCTTCCGGGCTGTGATATCCCGACCTTGCGGGGCTGCGTCGCTTTTGCCTCGCGCGGGTGTGTTCTTCCCAGCTTGCGGGGCGGATGGACCGGGCCGCGTTCCGAGCGACCGGGTTGAGGACAGCCCGGCTCGGCATCGCGCCCTGACACTCGTCGAAGTGGTTGTTTCGACGGTCGTGGTCGGGGTGCTGCTTGTCGCCGCGCTGAACAGCGTCGCCGGCGCGCGGCGCGCGCAGCAGATCGGGGGACAGCGCCAGCAGGGGCATTTGCTGGCCGAGGCGCTGCTGGCGGAGATTGCAGCGCTTCCATATGAAGACGCGGCCGACTCACCCGGCCCGCCGGGGCCATCGCCAGGCGAGGTCGGCGCAAGCCGCGCGCTCTTCAACGACATGAACGACTACACGGGCTGGACAGCCTCGCCGCCGCAACGCAAAGACGGCACGCCGATCCCATCGACGACGGACTGGAGCGAGTCCGTCACGATCGCCTATCTCAACGCCGCCACATACGCGCCGACCGGCACGAACACCGACACGGGCGTGGCGTGCGTCAAGGTCAGCCTGAGCTACCAGAACGCGCCGCAGGCGGAGCTGACGCTGATCCGCACGCGGGGACTCTCTGCTCTGGCCGCATGCTGCCTTGCCGGCAACGTGTGCAAGACGATTCCGATCGCCGAGTGCGCCGCGCGCGGCGGAATGGCCGGCAGCGCGGGCACGAACTGCTGGACGTACACCTGTAACACCGATCTGGTGGCGTACTGGAAATTCGACGAAGGCAGCGGCACAACGGTCAGTGACAGCGTCGGCACGCACACCGGCACAACTGTGAGCGGACCGACTTGGGTGAACGGGCATAGCGGCAAGGCACTCAATTTCGACGGTAGTAGTGATTACGTGCGGATCCCGCACCAGGCAGATCTTAACATCACAGGTGAACTCACCATCACGGCCTGGATTTACAAGAAATCAAACAACGGATGGGACGAGATCCTAAGCAAAGGAGAAACAGGCAACAACCACGCGTACGCGTTTCACATGAGCGACTCGACACCCGTGTTCACGATCTACACCGGCGTGTTCAACGACATTTTCGCCACGTTTAACATCAATAAGACCACTTGGTACTTTCTCGCAGTAACTTACAACGATGCGACCAACCAGGTGAAGTTCTACAGAAATGCTCAACTCCTGAGCACCGTCACCTGTAACGTCTCGATCGTCTCCAACAATGAGGCGATTCTCCTGGGCCGCTGCACATCGCCGAATTACTTTGACGGTTACATGGACGAGGTGCGTCTGTACAAACGCGCCCTGACCGACACAGAAATCCTGGACATCTACAACGGGACGGCCTCGCCATGACCAATCCCGCCACCGAAACCGCGGAGAGACTCTCTCAGAGCCGCGACCGTCAGGGAGCGGTCGGGCCGATGGATCGAAGCCGGTTCGCTGAACGAGCGGCGCAGCCGAGCTTTCGCGCTGTTACGACGGGCGGTATCGATGACGTGAGCCGAATTCGACGCCCGCGCCGACCGCTCCCTGACGGTCGCGGCTCTGACAGGCGGATTGACAGGCGGCGCGCCGGTGCGTTTGTGCCGCGCGCGCGGATGGCGCCAACGCCGCGCCGCGGCACGCTCTACATCGCGGTCCTGACCACCGCCATGCTGGTGACGATCATCGGGCTGGGCGGATTGCTCGCGGCGCGGTCACAGTTCAACACCGCCGGCGGCGACAACGAGGGCATGGCGGCGCGCTGGTGCGCCCAGTCGGCCGTTGAGCTCGGGCTTTTCAAGATCCGCAATGATGCGAACTGGCGCACCACGCTCGGCGCGGGCAACTGGATCACGAATCTGGCGGTCGGGAATGGAACATGCTCCTTGACGGTCACGCGCGTCACGGACGCCGACGCAGATTTGTACAACGATGACTGGGTGCTGCTGGGTGTTGGTGTCGTGGGCGGCGCGACGCGAAAGGTGCAACTCACGCTCACGGACGGCGTCACGCCGGCCGAGTGGCGTCAGGTTGTGAATTGACACGGGCCGAATCAGAACGCGCACCGCCGGCACGCGCGATTCCCGGCCGCGCTCGCTTACGCGTCGCGTTCTGATTGCGGCGCGAAATCGCGCACGGTCACTTAGCCCGCCAACAGCGTTCCCTCCAGCACAGAGCGCAGCTTGCCGAGCGCCTTGTTCTGGATTTGCCGGACGCGTTCTTTCGTCACGCCGATCAACTCGCCCACCTCTTCGAGCGTGCGGGCGGCGTTTTGCGTTTCGGGGGCCGCCGCCTCGTCGAGCGCGAAGCGCGCCCGAATGACGCGCTGCTCGACGTCGCTGAGATTCGCGAGGTTGTCGCCCAGGATCGACTTGAGCTCTTCCACGCACTCGCCTTCGAGCTTCTGACGCCGGTTGCCGGCGTCGTCGCCGCGTTCGAGCGTCGGGTCGAATTCGGTTGGGAAGTGCCCGCGATAGCGCGCCGTGCGCGTCGCGACGCGCGAGAAGCCCTTCAGGATCGCGCGGCAGGCGTAGGTGCTGAACTTGAAGCCGCGCGAGCAGTCGAACTTGTCGACGGCGCGCAGCAGGGCCAGATTGCCTTCGCTGACCAGCTCGGATTGATCGACCGCGGTGATCTTGGTGCGTTTGACCATCGCCAGCACCAGGTTCACATTGGCGCGGACGATCTCGGCCCGTGTTTCATTCGCGCGCTGCGCCCACAGCAGCAACTCGGCGGCCGCCTCGGACGTCAGGCGTTTTTCGTCGAACTGGCGCAGAATCTGGATCGCGCGGTAGCGGCAGTAATTGAGTCGCAGAAAGATGGCGCGCTCGGCCTCAGCCGAGAGCGCGACCGCGCCCACACGGGCAAAAAGGTCCGCTCCGCTGTCGTCGTTTTCCTCTCGTTTCGACTTCTTCTTTGGGCGTGATTCTTCGAGCCGCGGCATCTCGACCAGAAAAATCTCTTCCGCGCGCGGCTGATCGAACTCGGGGTGATAGACACACTCGATCGGATCGAGCAGGCGGCGCTTCAACGAGCGCGCGTCGGAGTGTTCCATCGCGCGCAGCACGGAGCCGACGGGCAGCCGGGCGCGAGGTTCGAGCTTGATGACGGACGATTCGGGCCTTGGGCCAGCTTCAAGCGTAGGCGACATTCAGCTTCCCCTTCCTGTGCCTTCCTGTGCGGCTGTTTCGGACGCAACGATCCTGCTGGCGTCGGCACGCCGCGCCGAAGAAAGCGCGCGGAAATGCCGGCACACGATTCAGCGTTACAAGTAAGCGGTGAAACCGAAGACCGGCATCTGGAGGGGAGCGTTCCAGTAATGCACGCCAGTCGTCGGCACCTATCGGGGAGCCGTTACGCGTTCAGTATAACCTATGCGGAGTGGCCGGGCAAGGTGAGTCAAGCGCAGAAAGATGCATTTTCTGCGTTTTCTTAACACAGAACGATTTTCGGGCCTTCACTCATATCGTAGCGCCTCAATCGGATCGAGTCTAGCGGCAGCCCGCGCGGGATAGAGCCCAAATCCGATTCCGATCATCGCCGAGACGACAAAACTCAAAGCGGCCGCCCACCACGGCACGATGGTCTGGAAATTCGCGTACCACGTGACGATCCACGCAAACCCGACGCCCAGCACGATGCCGATGATCCCGCCGCTCACGCTCAGAATCACCGTCTCGATCAGGAACTGGGCCGTGATGTGATAGCGTTTCGCGCCCAGCGCGCGGCGGATGCCGATCTCTCGCGTGCGCTCGGTCACCGACGCGAGCATGATGTTCATGATGCCGATTCCGCCGACCAGCAGCGAAATGCCGGCGATGCTGCCGAGCACGGTCTGCCAGAGGCGTTTGGTCTCCTCGGCCTGGATCAGCAGTTCGAGCGGGACGGTGATCTGGTAGTCCTGGTTCTTGTGAAACGACGACAAGGCGCGCTCGGCGAGTTTCGAGACCGCGATCACGTTCTCTTCCGCGTCCATATTGACGTATACGTCGCTGTATTCGACCTGCTTCATCTCGCGTGAGCCGGCCGAGCGGCGCACTTTCAGATCGCCATAGCGCAGGTCGGCGGTGGAGAGCGGGATGTACATGTCGCGATTGGCGTCGCGCATGCCCTTGCCCTTGGCGGGGCTGCCGGCGGTGCGCACGTCGGCCAGAACGCCGACCACCATGTAAGGAATCGGCCCGGTCGAGGGGCTGACCACCGTCACATGCATGCCGATCGGGTCTTCGAGCGCGAACAGTTGCCGCGCCACATCGGCGCCGATCACGCAGACCTTGTGCGCCGACTCCGCGTCAGCGGCCGTCAAGCCGCGCCCGCGCCCGATCTCGACGTTCACGACGTCGAAGAAATTCTCCGTCGTGCCCAGCACGGTGCCGATTACCTTGTTCGACCCGTACACCATGGTGTCCGCCACGTCGCGGATGCGAACAACGTCATGCACGTGCGGCAGGGCGGTCAGGCGCTCGATGTCCGCCTTGGTCAGGCCATACTGCTTGACCATCGCGGTCGTGTCGCGGGATTGCTGCTGCGTCTGCGGTTCGACGCTGCGGACGATGATGTTGCGGCTGCCCAGCAGCCGGATGCTCTCGAGCTGCTCGGCCGAGGCGCCTTCGCCGATGCTGAGCATGCAGATCACCGCGCCGACGCCGAAAATGATGCCCAGCGCCGTCAGCAGCGAGCGCAATTTGTGCATCCGCAGGTTGTGGATGCCCAGTGCAATCAACTCTCGCGAAAGCAGCGTGCGAATCAACATGCGCCGCTAACCCCGTGTCTCCGGCGGCTTGGGCATGGCGATCTCGATCGGGCCGAAACGATCCTCGTGCGCCTTGATCGTTTGTTGCAGCGCGATCATCAGGCGCTTGGCGTTCTGCGGCAAGAGAATCAGCCGATGCGAGACGCGCACCATCGGTTCGCGCATCTCGGGCAGGGGTGAATTCGCGCCCAGATAAAATGTCACTTCATCCGCCGAGCCGGCCAGCGCGAAGAAGTTCGCGTACACGGTTTCCATCTGCGAAATGTCGAAGCGCAGCCGCTGTTGCTGCTGCGGGTTCTGCGGCTGCGAATTCTCTTCGCCGAAGATCATGCAATGCTCCGATTCCCCGAGGTAAAGCCCGGCCGGCCAGCACCGGCGTCCATGAAAGGAACTGTAGTTAGCCGGTCGGATTTCGTCGATAGCCGCGGCGCGCGGTGCGGCTACTTCGCTTCGAGCGTTACCGGCGGCGTGCTGGAGCGGACACGGTATTTCTCGATCAGCTCGCGCAGCCGCGGCTGCTGTGAGTCGATCTCCAAACTGGCGTGCCATGCGTTCAGCGCCTCGTCGCGCAGCGCGACGTTCGCCGGCGCGGCCAGATGCTGCGTCATCTTCACCACGCCCAGCCCGGCCAGCGCCCGCGCGCTCTTGGGATCCAGCTCGATCGCACGCTGGTACTCCGCGGCCGCTTCATCAAGCCGCGATTCGCGCCAATGGCAATAGCCCAGGCGCTCGTGACCGGCCGCCAGCTTGGGATCGAGCTTGAGCGACGTCTCCAATGTCCGGCGAGCCGCCGCCCAGCGCTCTTGGTTCAGATACACGGTCGCGAGATTCACGAGGATCAGCGGCTGGTCGGTCTCGAGCTCCAGCGAGCGCTTGTAGGCGTGAATGGCCTCGTAGAACTGCCCTTGCGCATCGTACGCGGCGCCGAGATTGCTCCAGGCGAACGCGTTGTCCGGGTCGATCTTCAGCGCCGTGTCGTACGCGGAAACGGCCGCCGCGAAGTCGCCGCTCTGGTGATAGCACGTCGCCAGGCGCACCTGCGATTCGAAATGCCGCGGGTCGAGCTTGGCCGCGATGCGATAGGCTCGGATCGCCTCGGTCAGCCGATTCAGGAGCCGATACACCTCGCCCAGCTCAAACACCGGTTTGTGATCGAACGGATCGAGGCGTACGCCTTCCTCCAGCGCGGTCGCGGCCTGTTCGAGCTGCCCGGCCTGCTTGTAGGCGTAACCGAGTTCGCAATGTGCCTCGGCCAGGAACGGGTCGAGCCGAATCGCCTCGCGGAATTCGACCAGCGCGGCATCAACTTGATTCGCCGCCAGCACCGACTTGCCGCGATCCAGGTGCGACCGCGCCTGGCCCTGTGAGATCGCCTCGCAGCCGCCCGCCAGTGTCGCGACGACCGCGAGTACGTTGGTACACGCAAAAAACCGCGAGCGCGAGCGAGCGGCAGGCGTCAACCGGGCGCCGCCCGGCGCCGTGACCGCAAGCGCGTGTGCGCCCCAAAACGCCGCTCGCCTCATACGCGAACCTCGGAAAAACGTGACGCTGCTTGTACGCCGGACTACTCGCGCGCCGGCGCCGATGCAGGCGACGATGTCGGCTGGGGCGCGGTCCACAATTCGACGTAACTTCGCGCCAAAGCGCGAACCAGCTCATCGGCATCCTTCACCGCGACGCCGCGAGCCGACTCAAGGTAAGCGGCCCCGGCCCGCGCCCGCAACCGCACCGCCAGCAAACGCACCAGCCAGTGCGGGTCTTGCGCGGCGGCGTCGGCGGCGCGAATCAGTCTCTCATCCAGACCCGCGGCCTGCAACGCATCCAGCGCGCGAGCCCGCGTTTCCCAGGTGCTGCTCTCCAGGCAAGCGACCAACGCCTTGATCGCCCGCGCTTGCGGGAACGACGCGCTGCGTCCGGCGCCGCGTTGCGCCGCGCCGAGCATCTCCGCCATCGACTCCAGCGAGCGGAATCGCGTGGCTTCCGACGGATCGGACACACCCTCGAAAATCGCGCCGATTGTCTCGGCGTCGCCGATCATCGGTATGCGATTGAAATAGACCGGACGAAGCCGCTGTCCGGTCAGGCTCGGCCGCCATCCGCCCTGGCCGTCGGGTTGCGGGTCCAACATCGCTGAGATGCTGACTCTGAGCATCTGCGTCGGTGCGATGCGCGCCGCGCGCCGCGGCGGACCGACGTCGAGCGTCTGGCGAACGCTGGTCGATTTCCCGGGCGGCAGCACGCGCACGCGATTGAGTTGCACGGTCATGAGGTCCGGGTACGAGCGCGTCTTCTCTCCTGAAATCTCGAATGAAAGCAGGAACACCGGGTTGATCATCCCATCCTGGCCGAGCGTGACCGGAAAATCGGCCCGATTGGTCAGCGTGAACGTCGCCCACCACGGCTCGCCCGGCGTCGGCGTCAGCGTGTCGGGCACGATCTCGGCGGTGATCAGGCCGGATGCGTCGTCAATCACGGAAAACAGCCGGCGATCGAAATCCCGAATCAGCTCGGCCAAGCGAGAATCCGCGGGGCGAGAGGTCGCGCCGGCGATTTCTCTGATGCGCGCGGCGATGGGGCCACTGGCCGGAACGCGCCGGAGTCCGCCGAGGATTCGCCTCGCCGCGGCCGCTTCGCCCGCGTCGAAGCGCACTGACGCCAGGCTGGCGGCGGCCCACTCGTCCGTTTCCAGCAACGGCGTCAGCGTTTGCGCCGCCGCCTCCAATTGATCGTTGTGGAGCTGCGCTACGCCGAGGATCCGTCGCGCGCGCGAATCGCCGGCTGCGCGGCGCGCCGCCGACGAGGCCAGCATCAATGCGCGCTGCGGTTGAAGGTCCAGCGTGCAGTAGAACCAAGCGGCGGGTATCAATTCGTCCAGGCCGGCGACGTCGGCGTCCTTGATCGCCGCGTAGCGATCGCCCAGTTCGGCGCGCAGCGCATCGGATTCGCCCGTCCGGTGGGCCTGCCGCAGCAGCCAATCCAGCACGACCGTTGCGTCCAGTTCGCCGGCCAGCATCGCCGCGCGGGCGCTGCGAATCGCGGATTCCAGATCCCCGCGCGCGGCGGCGTTGAGAGACAGGGCGAGAAGCTGATCCGGCGGCGGCGCGGCGCGCAGCGCTTCGTTCACACGCTGCGCGTAGGCATAGAATTCGGCGGCGGGTTCGAATAATCGCTCCTGATCGAGCAGATTGCCGATGCCCCAGAAAAGGTCAGCATCCAGTGGGTGGCAGCGCGCCACGCGCAGCATGGCGTCGATGCGCTGCGCGGCCGGCGCGTCGGGCGCGAGCAACATCAACCGCAGTATCGCCGCGTCCTGGTTGTCGGGCGTCAGGCGCTCGGCCTCGTCCAGCGCGCGGCGCGCCGTTTCTCGGTCCATGCGGGAAAGTTCGAGCCGCACCTGTTCAAAGAGCACAATTGCGCGCGCGTCGTCGCCGGAGGCCTTGTCGAGCAGGTCGCGCAGAAAGCTCACACGATCTTCGACGCGCGTGACACGCAGGGGGCCCGCGGCGGCCCAGCGCGCCAGCGCGGTCAGGTGCGTTGGATCTGCGCGGACCAGGCGCTCCAGCGCGCTCGCCGAAGCCGTCGGATCTCCGCCGAGCTGCGCGAGCTCGTAGAGGTAGTAGTGCGCGTCGGAATTCGCCGGATCGAGGCGCACCGCCGCGTTTAGCAGCACGCGGATGTGCTCTACGTCGGCTTCGGTCTGCTCGCCGCCGCGGTTCAGCCCGTAGTCGCGCGCCAAATCGACCAAGAGGCGGGCCGTGGGATACGCGGAATCCGCCACGGCGGGGGCGCAGCAGGCGATGCCCGCCAGCAGCACGCAAAGGAATCCGGCTCGGGTTCCGCGCATGTGCGGGATGTCTTGCGGCCTCACGCTCGCTTGGCGGCGGAGCGCCGTTCGCGGGCGCGACGTTTGAGGCGTTGACGGTTCTTGCGATGTTTCTGACTCACACGGCGCGTTTTCTTGTTCACGCAATCTCCTCAAGCTGGGTGGGCGGCGCGGCTCACTGCGGCGCAGGCTCCAGCACCGCCCGCATCGACCCCTTGCAGCGCGCGATGCGCTGGTCGGGCCCGTACGCGTGGATCTGGTCGCGTTTCAGCTCGGCGCGCTCCAGCGCCGTCGTATCGACGATGGCGCGTCCCGTGCGGTCCACTTCACAGGCCATCTTGTACGCCTTGTCCCGGTCGTGATTGAAAATCTTGCACAACATCTCAACCACGTACTCGTAGGTGTGCTCGTCGTCGTCGAGCAGCACGACGTGCCACTGCGGCGCAAGGCGCGGTTCGGCCGGCGCTGCCAATTCCGCAGGTGATTCCGTCGGTGCCGGCATTGTTGCACTGGCCAAGAGTCACGTGCGTTTGTCTGCGCCGGCGCCCAACCGAGCAGAGCCGCGATTCCAGCACGACGACGCTAACCGCCGCACCACGCCGGATGATGCCGACCCGTCGCGGTCAGCGCCGAGCGCCACGCGCACACCGGATCGAACGGCGCGGCCTACCAGCGCGAATTGCCCGCGTCGTCTCGTCCGCGTCCGCGGCCGCCTCGGTCGCCGCGATCTCCGCGATCGCGATAACCGCCGCCTCCTCCGCCACCACCTCCGCCACCACCGCCGCCGCGATAGCCGCCGCCGCCTCCTCCGCCGCTTCGGAATCCACCACCGCCGCCGCCGCCGGTACGCTGCGGCGGGCGGGCTTCATTGACGGTCAAGGCGCGGCCGTTGAAATCCTGGCCGTTCAAGCCAGTGATTGCGGCGGCGGCGTGGTCGTCATTCTCCATTTCGACGAACCCGAAGCCACGTGCCTGGCCGGTCTCGCGGTCGCGGACAATGGTGCAGCTTTTCACCGGTCCGTACACGGAAAAAGCGCTTTGGAGCTCCGCCTCGGTGGCCTGGTACGGCAGATTACCTACGTACAAACGTTTCACTGATGCATCTCCGCTGCGGCTGCCGAGCCGGAGTCGCTTCGCGAACGCGGACCATTCCGCGCGGAGGGAGAGCGAAACGCAACGGCAGATCGGCCTGACCCGGACGGGCTGTGGCGCTCCGTCGAGAGCGGAGAATACCCCCGCCGATCGGATGCGGTCAACGGTTGAGGGATTCCTGGTAGTGACTCAGTTTCGCGAAAGAACTCCCCAGCCGAGCCCCGACCGTAAGGGAGGGGTCTCTTGCGACCGCAGAAGGCCGCTCCCTTACGTTCGAGCCTCGGTGTCGAGCGTTCTCCCGGCGTCGCAAGCGAAACTGAGCCACTACCGGATTCCGAAGCACTGCGGCGTTGGCGCCGCGCCGCCCCCCCCCCGAGGCTACATCGTCGACTGCATGAACGCGCGTCCGCGCGCGCCTTCGACTTCGGCATCGCAAAGAAACGCGTACAGGTCGTCGCCGTCGATGGTTTCGGGCGTCAGGCCCGCGCGTTCCATGGCCTGAACGTACGCCAAGCCGCGCTCCAAAACGTCGCGCACCTGCGGGCGGTGGCAATGCGTCTGAAGCCACTCGCGGGTCATGGCCAATTCCTCATTCGCAGTCATTCGTGCCTCCAGGAATCCAATCGCGATTCGCTGATTTCTCGGGGAATTCCCCCGAAGGTCCCATACTTTCCTCAAACACCGGTCCTTGGGAGTCGCCGGCAGTGACGCAGTGACAGCGCCACCATTCTCAGCCCCGGAGGGGCGGCGGATCGTAGCCCCGGTTGTCAGCCCCGGGGTCGTCGCCGCGCCAGCCTCACAGCCCAAGTCGGGCGACAGAGTGCTCGGTGTTCGAGCATGCCGGTTCCCGAGCACTCTTCCGCCCCTGCGGGGCTAACGGCGCGGGCCGCACGAATCCCACGGCTTTCGCTGTGGGCTAAGTTCTTTCGCCACTCCGTGGCTGAAGTCAGACAGCGCGTGCGGTGACGCTACGAAGTGGCGCTGTCGTACTAGACGACCGGTGCGACGCTTGTCGCGCTGGCGCGATCCGCCTGCACCGCACCTACGCCGACCGCGGCAATACCGGCGTGCAGCGCGCGTATGTTTGCCTCGATCAGGTCAGGCCGCTTGGCCCCGATCAGCCTTGCGACGGCGCCCTCGACCGATGCGCTTGAAAGCGCCGCGGTGACGCCCAGCAGCGCGCCGAGCATCACCACGTTCGACGCCCGTTCCACGCCGCTGTCGCGCGCGATTGCGCCGGCCGGCAGGGCGTGTTGGTGGATATCGGTGCGATCACATCGGCCCTGCACCAACGACGCGTTCACCAGCAAAAGGCCGCCGGGCCGCACGCGCGGCGCGAACCGCTCCAGCGACGGCTCGTTCATTACGATTACTTCGCTGTAACTCGCGGCGACCGGCGAGCCGATCTCCTCGCTGGAGAACATCGTCGTGCAATTGGCCGTTCCGCCGCGCATCTCCGGCCCGTACGAGGGGAACCAGGTGGCGAAGAGACCCTCGTCCATCGCGGCCTCCGCGAGCATCCGCCCCATGAGTAGAATCCCCTGCCCGCCGAACCCGGCGATCAAAACCTCGTGTTTCATAATCCGCCCCCGTTCGAATTCGCGCTGGCTGCGGCCGACCCGCCGGCCGCCGGCGCGCCGGCGCCGCTCGTCGGGGCGGGAGGCGTCTGCCGGGGCTCAGGATCGCCGACGCGATCGACAAATACGCCGAGCGGAAACTGCTTCACGACATCCGCGTCCACATGTTTCATCGCGGCGATCGGCGTCAGCCCCCATTGCACCGGGCAGGTCGACAGGAACTCGATTAGCGCGAACCCCTTGTCTTCGAGCTGCGCGCGGACAGCCTTGCGAGCCAGCTTGCGCGCCGCGATCACATTCTTGGGCGAACTGATCGAGACTCGCGCCAAGAACGCCACGTCCGGCAGCGTTGCGAGCATTTCGCAGACGCCCAGCGGGCAGCCGGTTTGTCGCTCCACCCGGCCGCTGGGCGAGGTTGTGGTCTTTTGGCCTAGGAGCGAGGTCGGCGCCATCTGCCCACCGGTCATGCCGTAGATGCCATTGTTCACGAAGAAAACCGTGAATCGCTCGCCGCGCGCCGCGGCGTGCACCGTCTCGGCCAAGCCGATCGCGGCCAAGTCGCCATCGCCCTGGTACGTGAAGACGAATCGCTTTGGATCAAGCCGCTTCACGGCCGTCGCGACCGCGCAGGCGCGGCCGTGGCTGGCCTCGATCGAGTCGAAGTTGAAGTACTCGTACGCGAACACCGCGCAGCCGACCGGGCAGACGCCCACCGTCCGGTCGATCAGGCCGAATTCGTCGACCATCTCGGCGACGATGCGATGGATGATGCCATGCCCGCAGCCCGGGCAATAGTGCATCACCTTGTCGCTCATCGCGTCCGGCCGCTCGAATACGCAGTCGCACGCGTCGTCCGGCGTTCCTATGGCTGAGGGTGTCTCGATCATGGACGACCTCGCTCGCCCTGCGCGACGCGTTCAATCACCGCTGCCAGCTCCTCCGGCGACGGGATGACTCCGCCCATCTTGCCGAAAAACTCGACCCGGCACGTATCGCCGACGGCCAAGCGCACGTCTTCCAGCATCTGGCCGCTGTTCAGCTCGAACGTCAGCACGACCCGCGCTCGCCGCGCCAGCTCGCGAATTCGCTGTGAAGGGAACGGGTACAGCGTGATCGGCCGGAGCAAACCGACGCGCGCGCCGTTTCGACGCAACTCGGTTGCCGCGGAGAGACCGACGCGCGCACAGACGCCGAACGCGACCAGCAGCACATCCGCGTCGTCCGTAAATCGCTCGTCAACCCGAACCTCGCACTGCGCCGCGCGATACGCGGACTGTAGCAGCTCGTTGTGCGCGTGGAGCACGTCGGGATCGAGATAGAGCGAGTGCACCACGTTCGGTTTGGCGCGCGTGCCGCGTCCGCCCGTGGCCCACGGCCGCGCCGGCGGCGGCGGAAGCAGGAATTCGTCCGGGACGAGCGCCGGCTCCAGCATCGATCCCAGCACCGCGTCGGCCAGGATCATCGCCGGCATGCGGTATTTCTCGGCCAGTTCAAACCCCAGCGCCGGCAGGTCGAACATCTCCTGCACGTTCCACGGCGCCAGGACGATGCTGTGATAATCGCCGTGCCCGCCGCCTTTGCAGGCTTGGAAATAGTCCGATTGCGACGGGGCGATGTTGCCCAGGCCCGGCCCGCCGCGCATCACGTTCATGACCAGGCACGGCAACCGCGCACCGGCGATATAGCTCAGGCCTTCCATCATCAGGCTGATTCCGGGGCTGGAGCTGCTGGTCACGACACGATGTCCGGCCGACGCTCCGCCGTAGACCATGTTGATCGATGCGATTTCACTCTCGGCCTGAATGAACACGCGCCCCAGGCGCGGCATGACGCCGCTCATGATCTCGGGGATCTCGTTTTGGGGAGTGATGGGGTAGCCGAAAAACGCTTCGGCGCCGGCCGCAACCGCGCCGAGCGCGAGTGCTTCGTTTCCTCTGACCAGCCGCCGCGTGACTCGACGAGAGGCAAACGAGTCCGCCGGCGGAGAGAGGGGTCGTTCAACCGCCGGCGGACTTGCTATCACGAGCTTTCCTTTTCTTTCGATACACCGTCATGCCCGATTCCGGACACATTTCGGCGCACAGCGTGCACGCGGTGCACTTGCTGGGGTTGTGCAGCTCGGCGACGTGATATCCCATGGCGTTGTGGCCTTCCGACAGCGTCAGGCAATGCTGCGGGCAGAACTCGATGCACAGCGAACAGCCCTTGCATCGCTCCGTCTCAACGCGAACGGGCGTCATAACTCACCTTCACGCGACGCACAGGACGCCCACGGCGGCGTCAGAATCGAACCCAGACGGACTCCATGCAAGTGGCGTGCCAATAATTACGACTTGGGCCGCTACATACTCGTAAGACTGGCTGAAACGGCGTTCGCAAGAGATCGGAAGCGAGTGGGGAAGGCGGAAACCACGGCCATTCCATCCACGCTACGTCGCGGTTGCGGTTTGGCCGGCCAAGCTCGCCATTCCGACCACTCGTCCGATGGTCCGATCGACACGGAAGGGGCGGATGGATGACGCGATCGGCGGATGCGATGCGCAGTTGGGGTGTGGGCAATTTCGCAACCCCTGGGCGGTTTGGCGCGCCCATGACAAACCGCGGGTGCATCACCGCTCCGCGGGTACCCCGATCGCGGCGTCGCACCCTCACCCAGCTCAACGCCCGATACCTTCAAACCATGCTCCCGCCGCCTGCGGCAAGCCCCCGACAGTACCCCCGCATGCAGTGGCTCCCGCCGCGCAATGATGCCACCCCGCAAAACCGGCCGATGAGATTCTGAGGTGCGACGGTAGCCTGGCGTGTCATATAATTGCATGATCCGTCAGGCCCGGACGCGCGGGCGAGCGTTTTCTTGCGCGGCGGCCTCGACTTGGAAAGGGTGTGTTCGGATGCGTCTTGTGTCACGCACGACGATTGCGGCGATCGCGTTTCTGGGCCTGGCATACGCTGCGCCGGCCGACGACAAGCTCTCGCAGGCTTACTCCGCAATTCTGCAAGGCGACATTGCCGGCGGAAAGACCGAGGTCGAGCGAGTCCTCGCTTCGGGCTCAAATCAGCAGGCCCTGCAAGCCAAGTCGTGGCTATCGCAATTCCACGAAAAGACCGAATCGCGCGACGAGCTGCGCGACAAGACTTACGCTTGGAACGTCGACCAGGCGCGACACGCGTTGGCCGGGGACCAGACCTACCTGGCGCTAAGCTTCGCCGCCCAGGCGACGGCGTACGCGGCGGATGACGACCAGCTTGCCGGCGAGTCGCTGGCGCCGGAGCTTCGCGACGCGGCCATGCGCGAGGCAAAGCGCTTCCAGGACCAGGAGTTATGGTCCAAGGCGCATTCGATCTATTTCCTGCTGACGCGCATTTTCCCCCACGACGAGCAGCTCAAGACGCTGCGCCAGAACGCCGAACGGCACGCGCGGCTCGAAGCCCTGTACGACAGCAAGGACGCGGTGAAGCGCCGCACCAAGGACGTCGACGCCAACCTGCTATTCGAATCCCTGCGGCGCGTGGATGAGAACTACTACGAGAAGCCCGATTTCAAGGTCATGGCCGAAGGGGCGCTACTCAATCTGATGGCGCTGTGCGAAACGCACAAGCTGAATGACGTGTTTGACGGCGTCGCCAATCCCGCCACCCGCGAGCATTTTCTGAGCAAGATCGAGCTCGAGCGGCAGAACCTCCAGAAAGCCGACAAGTTCGACCGCAAGACGCTTTTGGCGCTCTATCGCTCGATGAAGGAGGCCAATCGCCTCACGATCGAGCTGCCCGAGCCCTTGCTGATCATCGAGTTCCTCGAAGGCGCGCTCTCCAAGCTCGACGATTTCACCTCCGTCGTCTGGCCGGCGGACTCGAACGAATTCGACAAGATGATGGTCGGCGGCTTCTCGGGCGTCGGCATCCAACTCGGCATCGACGAGACCACCAGCCGCCTGCAGGTCGTCACGCCGCTCGAAGGCTCGCCCGCGCTCGATGCGGGCATCGAGCCGGAGGATCTGATCGTCGGCGTCGACGACCAGAGCACCAAGGGCTGGAGCACCGAAGACGCCATTCGCCAGATCACCGGCCCCGAAGGCACCAAGGTCACGCTCAAGATGTTCCGCCCCAGCACCGGCGAACACGCCAGCTACACGCTCACGCGCCGCCGAATTCAGCTTCGGTCCGTGCGCGGGATCGAACGCATGCCCGGCTCGGCGGACAAGTGGAACTACATGCTCGATCCGGCGGCCGGCGTGGCCTACGTCCAGCTCACGGGGTTCAATCCCGAGTCGGGCCACGAATTGAAAGACGCGCTAAAGCAAGCCAACGACCAGGGCATGAAGGGCTTGGTTCTCGATCTGCGGAACAACCCCGGCGGCCTGCTCGATGTCGCGGTCGAGACGGTCGGCGCCTTCCTGGCCGGCGAGCGCGTTGTTGAGACCAAGGGCCGCCGCGAGGAGCGGCAGAAACTCGATACGGCGGACAAGTCCGAGTTTCCCGACCTGCCGTTGGTGGTGATGATCAACGAGCATAGCGCCAGCGCCTCGGAGATCCTGGCCGGCGCACTTCAGGATCACGGTCGCGCCCTAATCCTCGGCGATCGCTCGTTCGGCAAGGGCAGCGTGCAGCGTGTGCTGCCGATCGGCGAAGACGCGCGGCTGAAGCTGACGACGGCGCTTTACTATCTGCCCAACGGGCGCTCGCCGCACAAGGCGCTGAACGCCGAGAACTGGGGCGTCGATCCCGACGTGCACGTGAAACTGACGCCCAAGGAAGTGGCGAAGATTCTCGAACATCAACGCAACGCGGCCGTGATTCACAAGGAGAAGAAGAACGAGAAGATGGTCGACGCCGATGCGCGAAAGAAGGAACTCGACGATCTAAAGGACTCACCCAAGGACGAAGACTCGTCGCCGCTGCTGAGTGATGACGACGTGCAGGCGCTGCGGGCCGATCCGTTCAAGGCCCCGGATTTCGATCCGCAGCTTGAGACCGCCCTCTTACAGTTGCGCGTGAAGCTCGCCGCCAACCTGCCGTGGCCGCACCGTCTGGCGGCGAACACGACCACGAAGGTCGGCGACGCCGAGAAACGCTGAATTTGAATTGTCGTGCATCGAGGCGCCGGCGATTCAATCGCCGGCGCCTCCGAATCGCCACAAGTCGATGACGGCGTGGCGCGCCTACTCAATTTCCATTGTTATCGCCGCCGTCACGGTCCGATTCAGCGTCACCCACAGTTCATTACTCGCCGTATCGAGCGACACGAACGCGCCACTGTCCGCCGCGCCGGTGTTTACGCTGACTGCGACGCCGTTCACACGAATCGTGGGTAGATTCTGCGTCGCGTAATTGCGGATAACGAAGATCGGATTGCGCATCGTCGAGCCCGGCGTCACCGCGAGCGTGAACGCCGCCCGATTACCGGCGGCCTCGACGAAGTGTGCCGCATAGGTGTCGTTGTAACCGCCGGAAAGCGTCTTGAGTTGCGTGGCGGCGGGGCCCTTGGGCGCCTGCGTGGCGAGCGCGCCGACGGTGACGTTTGTGACGGACGCCGCGGCGAGCGTCTCGACCTCTCGAATCGTCCGCGCCACGTCACCCTGCTGGCGATCCAGCGCGCCGGCGTTGTAACGCCCCGCCGGGCCGAGCACGACGAATGTCGCATACGAGCGGTCGCCCCGGCCGTCGGCGGTGGCGGAATAGTCGAACAAGTCGAACGCGGACGCGCCGAGCCAGCCGTAGGGCGAGCCCCATGCAATCAGCTTGGTGCCGGTGGCTTCGTTGGCCGGCTTGAGCGTCGAGGGGTCCCAATCGAAGTTCATGAGCTGATACGGCCAGCCGTTGACGCACGGCATCCCATAGGCCCGATTGTCGCCCAGCAACGTGCAGTTGCCCTTGCCGGGGTAATTGCCGGACGAAATGGCGCCGCGCTCGCGGCCGTAAACGCGATCCGGATTGCCGAATTCCTTGTCACCCGGGCGCGTCTGCACGATTCCCATCTCGGCGTTCGTATTGGCGGCCCACGCCTGCGTGAAATTCACGCTGTTGGGCGTGTTGTAGGTCCACGGCGAATTCAGCGTCAGCTGCGCGTCGGTCGTGGCGAACTTCAGCCCGAAATCGCCCCACCCCACGCCGCCGATGGCGTCTCCCAGGTTTCGGGCGGCAGCGCCGTCGAAGTTCAGCGAGCCGTACGGTCCGCGCACGTCCATGCGATATGCGTTGAAGTCGACGTTTTGCGGGTTGACGATCTGTCCGGCTTTCCAAGTCACTGCCCAGACCGGGTGATCGCGTCCCGTGGCGACCATCCATTCGATCACGACCGGAATCTTGATGCCGTAGCCGCCGCCTTCAAGATCGCGGTCGTACGTCAGTTCGACGCGGTGAATCGCGTGATGCCCGCCGAGAAGGACGCGCGTCTGCACGTTCGTCGGGACGTTGGCCTTGCCCAGCGGCGAGTTGCCGGTCTGCGTGTTGTGTGAAACGACGTATCCGAATCCGGGATGGCCGTAGGCGTCGTCATTCGCGCTGCGCGAGACGATCTGTGTGTTGTCGTCGAAGCTGAAGTCGTACTGATAGAGGTAGCCGCCAAGCACAAGCGCGCGAGGCGCGCCGCGCGCGTCACGCCAAGTCACGCGCGTCGTGTTCGCCGGGAATGCGACGCCCTCGGGATCCGACCGCACGCCGTCAGCGATCGCGGTGATGCTGTTCGCCGAAGCGACGATCTGCGGCGGCGCCGGCGGAGGAGCAGGCGGCGGCGCAGGCGGGGGCGGCGGTGGTTGCGGATTGCTCGGCGCTGTGGGCGTCGTCGGCGTCGTACCCGTAGTAGTGTCACTGCTCGACCCGCCGGGTGTAGACGTCGCTGACGACGACCCGGGTGATGGTGTCACGACGTCACCTCCTGCCGGCGCGGCTGGATCAGTCGCCGGCGTGGTTGCGCCGTTCGCGTCAATCTGCGCGTCGAGTGGAGACTGAACCGCCTGCGGGCAGCCGCAAGTGAGCAGCGCGATCAGGGCACATGCGATGCTGCCGATGGGAACACCTGATCGTGCGGGGCAGCGCGAAGAACACATCGTTTCGCTCGACATTTGACATCCTCGATTCGAAAAACTCGACACTGCCGCGACGGACACGGCGACTGGAACAGCTTGCTAAGCGACGCCGCGAGAATCGGTTCACGGGGCGACGGCAGCTCTGGTTTGCAGGTGGCTCAACGCGACAAATCGGCCGTCATGGCCTCGGCTTTCGGCGAATCGATCGCACATAAGTTATTTGTGCTAAGCTTGTTACGCAATAATTACAAATAAGATCAATCGATTGATCTTATTCGGCTTCGCAGCTACACTCCGCCGCGTGAAGCCGTTTTCGATCGAGGATGTGGCCGCCCGACTCGCCGCCGATAACCCTTGGTGGCGCGATCCAACGGCCGGGTCTGGGTTCCTTCGTGAGTTCAAGAAACGCGCGTAATACGCGGCGTTCGCCGAACTCGTTCGGCAGGTTGATCCGCGGCGGGCGGTCGTGCTGCTTGGCCCGCGCCGGGTTGGGAAGACCGTTCTGATCCAACAGGCGATGGCCGACCTGCTCGAAGAGGGCGTGGCGTCGAAGGCGGTCGGGTATTTCAGCGTAGATCATCCGATCTACACCGGGCTGAGCCTCGACGCGCTGGTGAAGCTGTTCGAGGACGCGAGCGGCTAGGACGGCAAGACGCGCGCATACCTGTTCTTCGACGAGATTCAGTATCTGCGAGGCTGGGAGCGCTATTTGAAGCTTCTGGTCGATCGCGAATCGCGAATCAAGTTCGTCGTCTCGGTTCCGCGGCCGCGGCGCTGCGGCTGAAGAGCGCCGAGAGCGGCGCGGGGCGGTTCACCGACTTCCTGCTGCCGCCGCTCACGTTCGCCGAGTTTCTCATGCTGCGCGGACGCGAGAAACTCGTGCCGGAGCGTGATGCCGCGAAATGCGACCTCACGGCGCTCAACGAAAACCTAATCGAGTACATCAACTTCGGGGGCTACCCCGAACTCGTGCTTTCGGAGGCGGTTCGGCGCGATCCGCAGCGTTTCGTCAAGAACGATGTGATCGACAAGGTGCTGCTACGCGACCTGCCCAGCCTCTACGGCATCTCGGACGTGCAGGAGCTGAATTACTTGTTCTCGACGCTGGCGTACAACACCGGCGAAGAGGTGTCGCTCGACGAGCTGTCGAAACGTTCCGGCGTCGCCAAGAACACGATCAAGCGATACATCGAGTACCTCGAAGCGGCGTTCCTGATTCGCGTCGTCCACCGCCTCGACCGCGATGGCCGGCGATTCCAGCGCGCCCGGCAATTCAAGGTCTACCTCACGAATCCGTCAATGCGCGCGGCACTGTTTTCCCCCGTTTCGGCCGACGATCCGCCCATGGGGCCAGTGATCGAAACCGCCATCTTTTGCCAACTTTTTCACGTGTTCGACGAACTGAACTACGCTCGTTGGCCGAAAGGCGAAGTCGACATCGTGTCTCGAGGCGCCAGGGGACCAAGGTCGGCCACTGAGATAAAGTGGTCCGATCGAGTCGTCGATCATCCAGAAAAGCTCGAAGCCCTATTGACGTTCGCGAAGCGACATGGACTGGATCACGTGACAGTGACAACGCGGACGCGTGTTGTCTCGCGACCGTTTGGCAACGTGATCGTCAGATTCGTTCCCGCTGCGCTGTACTGCGCGCTTGTGGGAGATCTCGAAACCGAGCGAAAGAGTGCTTTGCTAGGCCTCACCGACGCACAGGCAAGGGCGGAAGCCGCAGAGAATAGGCGCTGGTAAAGGACGTGGCCTTCGCGGCCTACCAATGTCTGTCGCAGAACATCGCTCTTGAGACCGCAGCCGGACAGCCGCCTATCCGAACCGACGCGGTAAGTGTTTGGCACTACACAGGCTAGCTCGCGGCGATCCATCCATACGTCATGTAATCGTGCGTAAATGTGCCGTCGTCGAATAGATCGAGCACGCCGTAGCCTTCGGGGAATCCCTGGTTCTTGCCGCGCCACCACGCGCCGCAAACCGCGCCGTCGCAGATGTACGTGACGCCGTTGAATTCGACGCGATCGATCTGGTGAATGTGGCCGCTCAGGCAGAGCTTGACATTCGGGTGCTTGCCGAACAACTCGACCAGCTTGCGGCAATCGATGTGCATCTCGGCCGGGGTGACGTGCCATTCACCGCTGGTTTCCTCCTCGCGCTGCGTGTCGAAGTACGCGCACGCGGCGAGGATCGGGATGTGCGAAAGCACCAGCGTGGGCGTTTTCTCCGGCGTCTTGGCCAGGTCCGCCTTGAGCCACTCCATCTGCTCGTCATCGAGTTTTCCGATGTAGCCGCCCTTGGGTCCCGGCGCGACGCTGTCGAGCACGATGAAATGCCAGCCGGCGCGGTCGAAACTGCGGTAGGGCTTGGCCAGGCCCAGCAGCTCCAGCGCCCACTTCTTGCCGTATTGCGGCTCTTCGCCGGTCGCGCCGCTCTTGGACTTGTTCCAGCCCCAGATGTCGTGATTTCCCAGGCAGTGTTCAATCGGCACGCCGCATTCGTCCTTCAGCACGCGCGTGAAGATGTCCCACTGCGTCTTGGTGCGGTCGAACGTGGCGTCGAACGAGTCCATCACCAAGTCGCCGCCGGTGAGCACGACCTCCGGACGATCCTTCAGACTCATCATGTGCTTGATGCAGGCGATCATGCCCTGGTCGGCGCGTCGCTCCGGCTGCACGTGAATGTCGGTCAGATGGGCCAGCCGCAGCGCGCGGTTCCGCCTGGCCGGCCTGGCGGCGGGCGCGTCCTGGGCGTTTGCGGCGGCCGAGCCGAGCATTCCGGCCAAGGCGATCGATCCGGTGGTCTTGAGCCATTCGCGTCGCGAGAGTTCGAGCGGCATGGTGGTTCTCCCTACACTAGGTTCGTTCAGTGCTCGGAATGATACTCCCGCCGTTTCGAAATGCGGTTGGTGGACGACGAATTTGCGATTGCGTTTGCGTTGCGTCGGCCTACCGCAGCATGATCGGCAGATTCTTGTACGGCAATTGCAACACGATCAGCGCCACCGCCGTGCCGTAGGTCGAGCCGACGTGGTCGCCGATCCAGGAGCCGTCTTCGAGTTGGTGGGAGATCAGGATGTCGCGCATAGCGGGGAAATAGCTCTGCCATTTCTCCTCGCTGGTCATGTACATCACCTGCGACATGTACAGGTGCGCGTAGTAATAATGCCCGAAG
The DNA here is from genome assembly GCA_046350315.1 of Phycisphaerae bacterium. Taxonomy (GTDB): domain Bacteria; phylum Planctomycetota; class Phycisphaerae; order UBA1845; family Fen-1342; genus CAZHTF01. The sequence continues at coordinate 4,255,361 of JAXMAP010000002.1, read as the reverse complement.
GCGCGCGACGACTGGGCGCGGCTGGGCATCAAGTTCCGCTCGGCAAAATCCAGCGCGCGGAGGGCGCGCGGATCGTCGTAGTGCCCGCCGTTGTACCAACAGGCCACCGCCGCCGCCGTGATGGCCGGGCGGCTGGGGCCGTTGTCGCTCACTTGGTAGCGGATGCCGCCGTCGTCGTTGGTCGAGCGCTCTAAATAGGTCATCGCGTTGTCGATCACCTTCTTGGGCACCGCGATGCCGGCGTTGCGGCAGGCGCGAAGCGCCTGGACCTGCGTCACCGTCACGGAACCCTCGTCGCCGCCGGAATCCGGCGTGTACAGCCAGCCGCCGGCGGCGCTTTGGCTGCGGCCGGTGAGTTCGACGGCGCGCTGCAGCACGAGTTTGATCTGCGCTTGACGCTGCGGGTCCTCTTCGACGCCGAAACACTGCGCCAGGAAAAGCAGCGCGAAGCCATGCCCGTGCATGCAGTGGCTCTCTTCTTCCGGCTGGGCGATCAGCCCGTCGCGCCGCGCGCTCTTGATCAGGAAAGTCACCGCGCTGCTGACGTTCTTGGCGTAGGGACCCTGTGTGGGCGTGCTTCCGCCTGCCAGCAGGGCCATGCCGGCCAGGGAGGTCATCGCGACCGGATAGCTGCCGGTCGATCCGTTGCTGCGCCAGCTTCCGTCGCGATTCTGCGTCGCCGCCAGGTAACGGGCGCCCTTGGCGATCGCCTCGCGCGCCGCGCTCGTGATCTCGGGCGGATCGGTCGGCGGCGCGCCGCCGCGCAGCGCCGATTCGGCAGCCGCGCTGCCCTGCCCCTGCGCGAACGCGGTGCCGATCGAGATCAGCGCCGCGACGACGCTCGCGACTCGTCGGGTCATTCCGGTGGAGCGTCGGCAAATCATGGCTGCGTCTCTGCGGTTACCGCGCCGAAGGCGATCACGTTGCCCACCGCCTGCACCACCAATCGCGTCGGCGTGACGTGCAGATATGGTCCGCAAAACGCGGCGTGTTTGCGGAAGTGCCGGCCGATCGGCGTGGGGTCGTCCATTGCGCCGTCACGCCGCTCGACGAAGCCGATCGCCAGCGCGCTATGTTCGCTTTCTGGCGAAATGTCGGGCCCGGCCACCAGAAGGATCGGCAGGAATTCGGGATTTACGGAGAGCTGCTCGTCGTTGATCGGTCCCGCGTTGGGCACGTCGCGCGTCCACGACACGTCGCTCGCGCTTGAACCAAATGCGACCAGTTCGGCGCTGGCGGCGTTCCGCTGCTCGGAGCGCGCTCGAAAAGCCAGGACTATCTGATCGCCGTTGCGCCCAATTGCCTCCAACAAGTCACCCTGCGTGATGTTTGGCCCGACCGTCGCTCCGCTGCGCGCGTCGACAACCGTCCAGCCGACGCCCGACAGCTCCGAATAACTGAATAGACCGTTCAACGTGGAGGCGTACGCCTCAGTCACGCCGCTCGATGGGCGCGACCAGCGCCGCGAGAAATCGTGGGGGTCCAGTCCGCACACGAAGTCCGCGCCGCAGATGATCAGCGTGTCGCTGACGACTTCCACGCGCCGCGGCGTTCCCAGTTCCGGCGGAATGCGCCGCGCGTGTTCGCCGGTGAACGCATCGAGCACCAGCACCTCGTGATCCGCCGTGACGACGACCAAGTCCTCGCCGGCCACGACGATCTGGCCGATTGAGGTTCCCGGCGAATCGAATTGCCACAGCGGCTTGCCGTCAATCCAGCCGTAGCAGTCGATGCGCGTCTCGCGCGTCGACACGTAGGCGCCGTATGCACCAGCCGCGAGTCGTTGCGCCGCGAGTCCGGGGATCGTCTGCCACTCGGGCAGCGGCGTTTCCCACAGGCGCTGCCCGCCGCCGCGCTCCGGGCCGAGACCCACGCAAACCAGACCGCCGCGCACCGGCACGGCCGCCAGTGATTCGTGCCTGACCATCGGCCAGACGTCACGCTCGGCCGCGGCGTTCTCGCGGCGCAGTCCCACGGCCGCCGCCGCCGCATCGCGCACCGCGGCTTCGCCCGCGGCGCCGAGACTGAGCGTGTCCGGCGTGTCGCGCAGCGCGCCGCCGGTGAGCACGTTTGTGAGCGAGATTTGTCGGTCTTCGAGGCGTCGCAGCAGCGCGGTCTCCACTCCCGCGCTGATTGCGCGCCGATCGACCAGCATTTCGGCATCGGCGGTGCGCCATTGACGCGTGATTGAGCGCGCGAGCGGCGGGCCGGAATGCTGCTCGAGCTTGCGCATCGCCAGTTCGATCTGCTCCACGCGCTCGCGCGTGTCCGCGTCGAGCGCGGTGCCGGCCGCCGCGCGCCAGACTTCCGCGTCAAGCCGAGCTTGATCGAGCAACCCCAGCGCGACGTGCGTGTCCCAGATTCGAAGCGCCAGGTTCGCGTCGTGCTTGGTCGGGTCGTTGCGCGAAGGCAGATAGTGCACCAGCAGTTCGGGCGCCAGGCGCGTCTGTGTCGCTAGCGCGGTCAGCAGCGTTTGCGTGCCGGGCGCCTCGCCGCACAACAGCCTCAGGCGCTGCAGCGCGGCGGCGGTTTCATCCGCCGCCGCTCCGCGCAGCGTCGCCAGTGCGGAGTCCAGCGCGACCGACACTTCGTCGGGCGAAAGTCGGATCAAGAGCGCCCGTGCGGGTCGCAGCGCCGCCAACCAGGCCGCCTGCCGCGATCCGGTGGCGCGATCGACCAGTGCCGCGCCACGTCGGTCGGCAACCAGCTTCAGATATTGAGTAAGCGCCTCGCCCGAGCGCCCCGCTTCCTGCAGCGCCGCGGCGACCATCAGCCCAACCCGCATCGCCGCTTCAGGCGCGTTGGTGAGCTTGGCTGCCTCGCGAAGCCAGCGCAGTTTCTCATCCACGTCCCCGCCGCTGCGCGCCAGCGAGACGAAGACCGTTGCGAGCAGGCGATCTCGCGCGGCGGCGTGCGCCGGGTCGGCGTCCGCCAGGCGCTCCAGGCGGTGGAAAGCGTCCTGATCCTTGCCGCTTAGAACATCCAGCCAGGCCAGCGCGATTTGCGCCCCCGCGAAGTCGCCGCCGGTACCGGACAGGATTGTTGAGCATTGCGCGCGGGTCGCCGAAACGTCTGGATACTTGGTGACGCGCCGCGGTGTAACGCCGAAGATCGCATCGCCCGTTACAACCAGGCTTTCGGCCTCGGACGCGGAATTCGACAACGGGCTGTCGCCCGGCGCCGGTTCCGCGATCGCCGCGTCGCGAGTGACTTTGCCGGTCACGGCGTCGAGCGCGACGATGCCGACGCCCGTCGGCACATAGATCGTCTGATCGCGAAGCACAGGACCGCCGATCACGTCGAGCGGAACCGAGCGCCACAGCACCGTTTCGCCGTCACTCAAATTCACGCAGACAAGCGTCTCTCCACCGACGATCAGCCCGCGCCCCACTGCGCCGACCATGTAGTAGTTCACTCCGCGCGGTCGACGCCAGCGCTCACGCCCGCTGAAGCGGTCAAGCGCGATGACGTCCTGCGTATCCATCGGCGCGGCGATCAGCAGGTCGTCGCAGATCACGAGCCCGTCGACGCCTGATTCGAGCGGCGGAATATCGGGCTGCCACCACAGCCGTCCGATGTGCTCGGCCAGCGTGCTGGGATAGACGGTCGCCCACTTCCAGCGCAGGTCGTCGCGGGCGACGGCGGCAATCACTCCATTCCCGGTGGCGACGAAGACCGAAGTTTCGTCGCATGCAAGCTGGCAGCGGCCACCTTGCGGGGTGAAATGCGTCGGCGCGCCGACGATCGAGACTTCGCGGAGCAGCGCGCCGCTGCGCGGATCGATCTCACCGAGCCATAGCTCGTCACGGCGTTGATAGGCGGCCAGTAGGCGCGACCCGATCGTGAGCGGCGCGTCTTGAAACGCGACGCCGAACAGCTTACCACCCACGTCCTCGCCGGTGCGCCAACGAAGTTGTCCGGTGCGCAGGTCACGCGCTACGAGTTCATTGGAATACACGCGCTCGGCGCCGCGCAGGGCCGGTGGAAGCGCGTCGCCGGGGTCCTGGTCGGGCAGCGTCAGCCCCTCCACGGAAAAGACCAGCCCGCCCCCGACGGAGACCGCGTGACGCAGCGCGTGCGTCAACAGCGTGCGCGTCGGCTGCGAGAACTCGCGCGTCGCAGGCTGCTCCGCCTGCATCCAGGCGATCTTGGCGGCCATTTCCAGATCGCGCGTTTCGCCGCTGGCGTCGATCTCGCGGACCTGCCAGCGCGGGATCAGCGCCAGCGCGTCAAACGCCATCACGTTGCCGCCCAGCCGCACGACCAGCGCGCCCTCGGCGACGACCGGCCGATGCAGCGGCAGTCGCCGCAGCGCGTTCACCGCCAGGTCGATTTCGGAAGTCGCGGCCGAGCTGTCGAATTCGCGCAGCGTGAGCTGCAGCGTCCAACTCGGGGGCGCGAGAATCGGATCGAGTTCGGCCGCGGCCACGCGGCGCGACTCGCGTTCTGCGCGCAGCCACGCGCTGAGCGATTCTACCCGCGCGCGCAGCCGGGGATCCGGAGCGTTCGCAACGTCCGACGCGAGGCGCGCCAGCAGGTCCTCCGCGGATCGCCAGGCGTCCAGCCCGGCCATCGCGACGACGAGCTGTGCCGAGCGGTCGAAGCTCGGGGGCGTCGAGGCGGTCAATTCGCGCAGCGTTTCCACCGCCGCCCCGTATGCGCCGCGCTCGAGTTGCAGCGACGCGAGCGTGCGACCGGCATCCTCCCAGCTTGTGCTCAGGCGCGAGGTGCGGAATAGATCCGACAAAGTCGTGTCGTCGCCGCTTCGCGCCGCCTCCGTCAGCCGCGAAGCGATCTCTGCATCGCGAAGCTGGCGAAATGTCTGCACGCCGGCGTCCGGAAGTTGCGCTAGCAGGCGCAGCGCGTGACGCCAAACCGGGTAATACGTGCGGCTGCCGGGTGCGGCGACCAGCTCGCCCGGCAGCCGCAGCATCTGCTCGACCAGCTCGATGCCCAGGCGATAGTCGCCGTGCGAGATCGCCTCTTCGATGCGGCTGGTAAGGAGGGTGGCTTCGTTGCTTTCGGGCAGCGTCGCGGCGGTCGGAACGGAGCGATCCAGGCCGCGCGGCGGGCCGGGCTGAGCCGACGACGACGCCGCAAGCGCCGCGGCAAGCGCAACGACAGACAGGCGGCGATAGAAAGTCGGCCCCATTCAGCGCATCCGCCGCGGCGAGTCCGCGGATCAATACATCTTATCGGCGAAGCGCCGGGCGATGGGGATCGAGTGACGAAGGGATTGAGGGATTAGGTGGATGAAGCGAGATCGAGGCGACCGGCCTTAATCCCTCAATCCCTAATCCTCACGCCCCGGTCGCCGTGACGCTGACCAGCGCGGTAATAAACTGCGTAACCGCGGTCGTGAGTCCGGTAGTGATCACGCTTTGCAGAATCTGCGTGAGCTGCTGATCAGTCAGGCATCCGCCGACCGCCAGCAAGGTCCCCGATGGCAGCAGCACGCGAACTAGACCCAGGCGTGAAATCAGCTTCATGATCGACCCTCTAGGGGCTTCGTATTGGGGAACTCTCGGCCCGTCTGTCCGCACGCCGGTCGCATTTGGCGAGCGGGCCACATCTCGCACGCGAGCCGACCACGAGAATGGTAACCGTGACTAACGCTCGTCGCGAGCCGGCAAGCGCGGCTGCGGGGCCGGCGCCGAAACGACCGTCACCTGCGTCACGCGAATAATATCCACGCCCACGCCGGCCACGCGATAGCGATCGCCGCGCACGCCGCAATAGCGCCCGATCGCCTTGTGCGCGTCGAAGTTCAGTTCGCGCGGAAACTCGACGTACGCCGAGATTTTTCGCGTCAGCGGATCCTGAAGCTTGTACCGCAGCCCGTAATCCCCCACGTCCACCGCGAAGCTCGGCAACAGCACGCCACGCGCGTCAAAACCCGTTCGATCCGGATCGGACGGTACCGGCTCACGCTCCTCGCGCACCGGCGGCTCAATGTGCGGCGGCCAAGGCTGTCGAGGCGGCTGCTGCTCCGGAGCCGGCGGACTGGGCCGCGCGGTTGTCGCCGGTTGCGAGGTTTCGGCGACGGGCGGCGCGATTGCCGGCGGTGCTTCTCCCGTCGCGCTCGGTTGCGGCGCGGCGACCGGCGGAAGCGCCGGTTCCGACGGAGGGGGCGATACCGGCGACATCGGAATCGCTTCCCAGGTGCTCGGACGCGTCGTGGGCGGGTTCGTCACGACGAGCGGTTCGCTGACCGGCGTCAATGGCTGGAATCCGGGGATATCGGAGGATGGACGCGTTGTCGCGCTTGTCGCCGGGGCCGTCGCGGGTGACGCCGTGTGAATTGCAAGCTTCGGAGGCGTGGCCGAAACAGGTTGCCCGCTCGTCGCCGACAAGCGCTCGGCCGTGCCAGAATCGACGCGTTCCACGTACTCGCCGAATACGTAGTAGTGCACGCCGTCCGGCGGCGCGATTTTCACCCATTCGCCTTCGCGGCCCATGACGCGCACCGGCGTTCCAGGGGCAATCAGCGTCAGCACTTCGGTTCGTAGCGGGTCAATCGGTTGCAGCAGGCTGCCGGCGCGGACGCGCAGGTTTCCTGTCGCGGTCTTGATCAGCCCCAGCGACTCGGATTGCATCTGCACGAACTCAGCCGAAACCAGGCAATAGACACCCTGCGGCGCGAGCACGCGATGCCAGCCGTACTCCGTGCCCGTGGCGCGCAGCATGGCGCCTTTGTCGACGCGCGCCACCGGCAGCGAGTTTGTGTCCGGCCGCGTGCGGATATTCACCTTGTCGGTCGTGATGCGGACCCAATAGGGCGCTTCGGACGGCGCGACACCGGCCGGCGCGCTCGCGAGCTGCGGTGCCGGTGTGTGGACCATCGGCGTCGGCGCCGCGGGCGAAGGCATCGAGCTGGGCGGCGGACTGTCGGATCGATCGTTGAGCCGCGTGATGATTTGTGCGAACGTCTGACTCGGCAGGGTGATCGCCACGAGCGCCAGCGCTGCCCCTCCCGTGCGCCAGACAGGGCGCCAGAATCCTTTCCTGGGCATGACACAACCTCCTGGCGCGCGAAGCTATCTTCGCCGCAAACGCCTGTCAAACCCGCGCACGGGGCCGAATTCCGGCGTTGGAGCGTGACTTAGAATGCGCTTGACCGCGGCGCGAGATTCACGTACTGTTCCCGTGCCTGAATGCGCCACGTTCAGGCTGTTGTGCCCGTTCGCACGGGGCACGTGGGCAAGCGTCCACAGTGGGTCGGCGTCTTCGCGGCCGCCGGCGCAAGCCTCCGAGCGGGTCTCTCGACCGCGACTCCCGAATTCCGTGGCGAAAGACCGGAACGCATCGGCGCGCGGGGCGTAACTGCCTGTGTGGCGGCGTTTACCCGGTGGTGTAATGGTAACACACCAGGTTTTGGTCCTGGTATTCCTGGTTCGAGTCCAGGCCGGGTAGTTCTGTCGAGTTAGACGCCTGTTTCTTGTCGTCAGTTGTGCGAATGAGCCACGCAAACGTCGCCGCCGTCATCCTCGCCGCCGGGAAGAGCACCCGCATGCGCACCGAGCTGTGCAAGGTGCTGCACCCGATCTGCGGCCGGCCGATGCTGGCGTACGTGATCGATGCTTGCCGGCGAGCGGGCGTCCAGCGGTATTTCGTCATTGTCGGCTACGGCAAGGACCAGGTGATTTCCGCGTTCTCGGGCGATGCGCAGGTCGGTTTCGTCGAGCAGCGCGAGCAGCGCGGCACCGGACACGCCGTCTTGTGCGCGCGAGAGCAGGTAGCCGACAAGTTTGATCACGTGGTGGTGCTCTGCGGCGACGCTCCACTCATTCGCGCGGAAACGATCACTCAGCTGGTCGAGCGACACCTGACCGATGGCGCTGCCGCGACGCTCGCGACCGCCGTTCTTCCCGATCCGACCGGCTATGGGCGAATCCTGCGCGATTCGGAGGGCCGCCTGCGCGGGATCGTCGAGCAGAACGACTGCACACCCGAGCAGCGGCAGATTCGCGAGATCAATCCGAGTTACTACTGCTTCAACACGCGCGACTTGTTCGGGGCGCTTGAGAATATCACACCCAACAACGCCAAGAACGAGTACTACCTGACCGACGCGCTGGCGATCCTAATCAACGCCGGGAAGCGCGCGGCTGCCATCACGGCCGTGCCGCCCGAGGACGTCTTCGGCATCAACTCGCGGGCCGAGCTGGCGATGGTCAATCGCGTCATGCGCGACCGCATCAACGCCGCCGTGATGGACATGGGCGTGACGATCGTCGATCCGCAGTCGACCTGGATCGACGCGCGGGCGACCATCGGCCAGGACACCGTGATTCATCCGTTCTCGCACATCGGCCCCGCGGCGATCGGCCGCAATTGCGTCATCGGCCCGTTTGCGCGGCTGAGTGGCGGCGCGGTCGCCGACGGAGCGGTGCTCGGCCCGGCGTGGGAGGCCGCGCGATGAACGAGCTGCGGATATTCTCCGGCCGCGGAAATCCCGCCCTGGCGGAGAAGATTGCGCGCTACCTGGGCATCCCCCTGGGTCGCGCGCAGCTCGAGAATTTCCCCGACGGCGAAATCTCGCTGAAGTTGTTCGAAGACGTGCGCGGCAGCGACGCCTTCGTGATCCAATCCACCTGCACGCCCGTGAACGAGACCCTGATGGAGTTGCTCGTTTTCATGGACTGCCTCAAGCGCGCATCGGCGGCTCGCATCACGGCGGTGATCCCCTATTTCGGCTACGCGCGCCAGGACCGCAAGGATGAGGGCCGCGTTCCGATCACGGCCAAGCTCGTCGCGAACCTGCTGACCGTCGCCGGCTGCAATCGCGTGCTGACGATCGACCTGCACGCGGCCCAGATCCAGGGTTTCTTCGACATCCCGGTCGACCATCTTTCGGCCGAGCCGGTGATCACCGCGTTCTTCGAATCGATCGACGATGGACCGATCACGCTCGTCAGCCCGGACGTCGGAAACGCCAAGCGCGCCCGTGTCTACGCCGATCGCCTTGGCGGCGAGCTGGCGATCATCGACAAGCGCCGCATCAGCGGCAGCGAAGCCGTCAGCTACTCGATCATCGGCGAGGTGAAGGGCCGCACGGCGGTGATGGTCGACGACATGATCGCCACCGCCGGCACGGTCGTCCAAGCGGTCAGCCTGGTGCGCGAACGTGGCGCGCGGCGGATCGTCGTGTGCGCCACGCACGGTGTGTTGTGCGGCCCGGCAATCGATCGTCTGAGTAAATGCCAGCTCGACCACCTGGCGGTCACGGACACGATTCCGCTTTCGCCGGACGCGAAGCGCCGGTTGGGGAATGTGAGCGTGCTGTCGGTCAGCGAGCTCCTGGGCGAAGCGATTCGGCGGATTCATCGCAATGAGTCGGTCAGCAGCTTGTTTATGAAGTAGGGAACAGGGAGATTGGGAACAGGACCGTAGCTTCGGGTCTCTGTGCCCGACGGAGGAATCGGGCGTCGGGCATAGAGACCCGACGCTACGGAACTGACAACTGTGACTAGGCGGCGCCGAGCCACGAACCACTAACCACTGGATTTGCCATGCAAATTGTGAATTTGGACGGAAAGACGCGGACGCCCGGCGGACGACACGCGAACGAGCGCGTGCGACGGTCGGGCTATGTGCCGGGCGTGATCTATGGGCACGGTGAAGCGCCGGAGGCGGTCGCTGTGTCGAAGCGCGACTTGGTCAATGCGCTCGAGGAGAATCAGCACGTCGTCAAGCTCGCGCTCGGCGGCAAGGAGACGCAGTATCTGATCAAGGACGTGCAGTACGACCACCTGCAGCGCGAACCGCTGCACGTGGACCTGATGCGCGTCGATCCGAACGAGCGCGTGCGCGTGAAGGTGCCGCTGGAGCTCAAAGGCACGCCCGCCGGCGCGAAGGAAGGCGGCGTAGTGCTGCACGTGCTGGCGGACATTGAAGTCGAGTGCCGCCTGATCGAGATCCCCGAGGCGATCCGCGCGAACATCACCGAGATGAAGCTGGGTCAATCGCTGCATGTGCGGGAAATCGAGCTGCCCGCGGGCGTCACCGCGGTGACCCCGGGCGAGGACATCGTGGCCGTCGTGCGCCTGCCGAAGGGACCGGAAACGCCGGTGGCCGAAATCGCGGCGGGCGATGAAGCGGCGAAGGAGCCTGAGGTCATCGGCCGCATCGCGAAGGACCGCGAGGGCGAAGGCGAGGGCGAGGCGAAGGAGTAACGCCGCGCACGAGACTGGTCCGACTCGCGAACGTAAGGGAGCGGGGGCGGCGACTGGTCGCGAATTGGGGAGCATCGGCCTCGGCCCGGTGCGCCCGGGTGTTCCGCACTTGCCGGAGACCGACGCTCCCCGGCCGGGCGCGGTTTGGTCTGACTCGAGTTGAGGATGGCGTGTCGTGAAACTGATCGCCGGGCTGGGCAATCCGGGCCGGCAGTACCAGGGTTCGCGGCACAATCTCGGGTTCGAGGTGCTGGACGCGCTGGCGCGCCGTTGGCGGGTCGACATGACGCGCTTCGTCGAGCGGTTCGAGGGCCTGCTCGGTGAGGCGCAAGCGGGCGAGCAGCGGGTGCTGCTGCTCAAGCCGGCGACGTACATGAACCTGAGCGGGCGAAGCGTCGCCGCCGCGGCGCGCTTCTACAAGATCGAGCCGTGCGACGTGCTGGTGGTGTATGACGAGTTGGATCTGCCGGTCGGCGGCGTACGCATCCGGGCATCAGGCTCGGCCGGCGGGCACAAGGGAATGGAAGATGTGCTGCGGCATCTGGGGACGCTGGACGTGCCGCGGATTCGGATCGGCATCGGGAAGGTGCATCGTGCGGGCACGGTCGAGCATGTGCTCGGCGGATTCGCTCCGGACGAGCGCGACGCCGTGGCGCAGGCGATTCAGACGGCCGACGCCGCGGCCGAATGCTGGGTGCGCGAGGGAATCGACGCGGCGATGAACAAGTTCAACCCGCGGCGCGAGCGAGCGCCACGACGAGGCGAAGGCGGCGCCGCCGGCGCGGGACCGCCGCAAGGAGAACCGCAGTGAAGCGCTATGAAGGCATGTTCCTGTTCGACAACACGGTCGCGCACGAATGGGCGGCGATCGAGCAAGAGGTCCGCCGGCTGATGGAGCGCATCGGCGCCAACGTGCTGGCGTGCGTGAAGTTCGACGAGCGCAAGCTGGCCTACGAGATTCGCGGCCGCAAGCGCGGCACGTATGTGTTGACCTATTTCGAAGTCGACGGCGATCGCATCGGCGACCTGGAGCGCGACGCGCGACTGACCGAGTCGGTGCTGCGACTGTTGGTGCTGCGAACCGAGAACCTGACCGAAGAGCGACTGGCCCAGCTTCGCGCGCACAAGGCCGACACGCCGCTCTCGCCGCTGGCCGGCGACGGCCGCCGTCAGGACGACTACGGTCAGCGCGACAGCCGTCCGCCGCGCGAGGATCGTGAGGCGCGGGGCGGTGGCGAGGAAGGCGCCTGGTCGGACCAGGAGCCGGCCGAGGTGACGCAGTAGTGGGTTTCGCAGCAGCGACCGTTGACGTAGTTCGACTGAACCGCGACCGCAAGGGAGCGGGGATTCATATGTCGAGAGGTAACCTTCATTCCCGCTCGGTTACGTTCGCGGTTCGGATCAGCCGCGCTCCGGCGGGGAGTTGAGAGGAGCCAACAATGTCCGGCTTCAACCGCGTGATACTGATGGGAAATCTGACGCGCGACCCGGAGCTCAAGTACCTTCCGAGCAATATCGCCGTCTGTGAGTTCGGCATGGCGATGAACCGCCGCTGGAAAGACAAAGACGGCAATCAGCGCGACGAGGTGTGTTTCGTCGACATCTCGGCCTTCGGGCGGACCGGCGAGATGATCAATCAGTACATGAACAAGGGCAAGCCGATCCTGATCGAGGGCCGGCTGAAGTTCGATAGCTGGACCGGGCAGGACGGCCAGAAACGCTCCAAGCTCAGCGTCGTCGCGGACAGCTTCGCGTTCGTCGGCTCGCGCGAAGGTGGAGGCGGCGCGCCGATGGATTCGGAAGGGCCGCCGCAACAACGCTATGCGCCGCGCGCCGCGCCGCCGCGCCAGTCCGCGCCGCCGCCGCGCGAGCCGATGCCCGCGCCGATGTCGGACGATGCTCCGCCGCCCAGCGGCGACGAAATTCCGTTTTGATTGATGGCCTCGCAAGGATTCGCAGCCTTCGCGGCTGCCTGGAGGACGGTTGAATGAGAATGTACGGACCACGCGGCGGAGGCGGCAACAGCGCCGCGGCCAAGAAGAAAAAGAAACGCGCCAAACGGCAGGGCGAAGCCGCCAAAATGCGCGGCCCGAAGGTGAAGATCGAAGAGATCGATTACAAGGACATTCCGCTGCTGCAACGGCTCACCAGCGCGCAGGGAAAGCTCTTCTCGCGCAAGCGCAGCGGCCTCGACGCGCCGTGCCAGCGCGCCGCCGCGCTGGCGGTGAAGCGGGCGCGCTTCCTGGCCCTGATGCCGTTTGTGAGTTAGCTCTGGGTGGGGCGGGCTTCCAGCCCGCCCGGTCCAGAGAAACTGGCGGGCAGGATGCCCGCCCTACCCAAGACGACGTAGGGCTGGCGAGATGTCGGCACGATGCCCGCCCCGCCCAAAAGGAACCTTCGATGAAGTTGCTACTCGTTAGAGACGTTCGCAAGCTCGGCCATGTCGGCGACGTGGTCGAAGTGAAGTTGGGATACGCGCGCAACTATCTCCTGCCGCAGCGGGTGGCGGTCGAGCCGAGCGAGGAAAACCTGCGCTCGATCGAGTCGCTCAAGAAGAAAGCGGCCGAGGAGCGCGCCCGCAAGAAGCAGGAGTTCGGCGACATGGCCGCGCGGCTCAAGGACGTGCAGGTCACGATCGAAGCCGCCGCCAACCCCGAAGGCACGCTCTACGGCTCGGTTGGCGCGAAGGAAATCGCCGCCGCGCTGCAGGCGATGGGCCACGCCGTGCTGCCCGAGCACGTCATGCTTGATCGCCCGATTCGCACGCTCGATAATCGCATGGTCACGCTCGAGTTCACCGAGGACGTTACGCTGCCGGTGAAGGTCTGGGTGGTGCGCGAAGGAGGCGCGGGCGATGTCGAAGGCGCCGAGTCCGGAGAATCGGGAGACGCCGCGGCCCAGCAGCAGAGCGACGGACCGCAGTAGCGCGTTCGACCGCGTCCTGCCGCATTCGCCCGACGCCGAGCGGGCCCTGCTGGGCTCGATGCTCCAGGAGCACGCCGCGATCGGCGAAGCGATCGCGGCGCTGGGCGACGCGGCGCGGTCGGCGTTTTTCTTCGAACGCCACCAGAAGCTCTATGACCACATCGTCTCGCTCTATGACGACGCGCGGCCAATCGACGGCGTGGTCATCAAGGACGAGCTGATCCGCAAGGGCCAGTTCGAATCGCTGGGCGGCTACGAGTTTCTGGCCGAGCTGATCAACAGCGTGCCCAGCTCGCTGCGCGTGCGCGAGTACGCCCGCATCGTGCGCGAAAAACACGTCTTGCGCGAATTGATCCGCGCCACGCACCGCGTCATGGAAATCGCCTTCGACGAGAAATCGCCGGCGCAGGCGATCCTCGACGAAGCCGAGCGTGAGATCTTCAACGTCACCGAGCGGCGCGTCAGCGGCGGGCCGATCGCGCTGCCCGAGCTGGTGCGCGAAGAATTCACGCGCATCGAACAGCGCGGCGAGGACGTGCTGACTGGCGAGCCGACCGGCTATTTCGCCCTCGACGAAATGACCTGCGGGTTGCAGCGCAGCGAGCTGATCATCGTCGCCGGCCGGCCGAGCATGGGAAAGACGGCTTTCGGGCTGAATCTGGCCGAGCACATGGCGCTGGACGCCAACCGGCCGGTGCTGTTCTTCTCGCTCGAAATGAGCCGCCAGCAGGTGGCGCAGCGGATTCTGTGCAGCCGGGCGCGGGTCGATTCGCATCGCCTGCGGCGTGGGCGAATTTCCGACCGCGAGCTGGATTTGCTCAAACAGGCCGCCGACGAGATCGCCGGCAAGCCGCTGTATGTCGACGACGCGGGATCGCTGAGCGTGCTGGAGCTGCGGGCCCGGGCGCGGATGGCGTATCGCAAGCTCGGCATTCGCGCGGTCCTGGTGGACTACCTGCAGCTCGCCCGCGCGCCCGGCGCCGAAAGCCGGCAGGTCGAAGTGGCCGAGATTTCGCGCGGCCTGAAGGCGCTGGCCAAGGAACTCGAGATACCGGTGGTTGCGATGGCGCAGCTCAACCGCAATCCCGAAGACCGCTCCGGCAACCGCCCGCGGATGAGCGACCTGCGCGAGTCCGGCGCGATCGAGCAGGACGCGGACATGATCATGCTGCTGCACCGCGAGTCGTACTACAAGGCGGCCGAAGAGGTCAGTGACGACGAGGCCGCGCAGGCGCTGCTGATCATCGCCAAACAGCGCAACGGCCCGGTGGGCGACGTGGAGCTGCACTTCAACCGCAGCCTGACGCGATTCGACAATCCACAGGTCGGCGGGCGCTACGCCGACTATCGCGAGGCGCAGGCCGCGCCGGCGCCAAGCGCGCCGTTTTGATCTTACGGCGACGCGCGACGCCGGAAGCGCCGTCGCGGACAGGTGCGATTTCCGCCGCGCTCGCTGGCGTTTCGCGTTCTGGTCGGCGCGCACTCAACTCTGGAGAACACGTGATCGGTGAAACGAAATCAACCGCGCGGGAGCTCACGCTGCGCGATCGACTTTCACGGCTCAATTATGTGCAAGCCTGCAAACTCATCGGGCCCGACGCCGACCGGCTCTTGCGCTCGGGCGGCAAATGGGAGATTGAGCTGGCGGAGGACGTGCACCTGGGCGACGACTTGTTCCGGCTGCGACTCGACGGCGCGGTGGTGACGATTACGCTGCTGAGCGAAATGCCGCAACGGCTGCACTGGAATTGCACGCAATGCGATTCGGCCTGCGAGCACGTCGGGGCCGCGTTTTCGTTGATCCTGGAGGAAAAGACCGCCCTGGGCCTGGCCGCGTTGCCGCCGGAGCGCGTGCCCGCGGAGAGCCTGAGCGAAACGGCGCTGCTGGCCCGCGCCATTGCCCAGCGCCAAGAGCGTGCGCGGACGGAGCGCATGAGCGTGCAATCGACCACGCCGGGAAAGCTGTGGAGCGACTACCTGGTCACCAGCGCCGAATCGGGCAAGACACACCGCGTGGCGCTGCGCGGCTGGACGCCGGGCGACTCGTTCTGCTCCTGTCCGGATTTCCGCAAGAACACGCTGGGGCTGTGCAAGCACGTGCTGGCGGTGCAGCGCCGCGTGAAGCGGAAATTCTCCGAGGCGCAGCGGAAGCGCCCGTACAAGCCGACCAGCGTCGCGGTGCACCTGCGCTACGGCGGCCAGGTCGAGCTGCGCGTGATCTTGCCGGACGACACGATTCCGGCGGCGGCGGCCGTCCTCTCGCCGCTGCGCGGAAAGGCGATCGTGGATGTGCGCGACTTGCTCGAACGCCTGAAACGCGCCGAGCAGCACGGCGAGGAATACACGATCTACCCCGACGCCGAGGAGTTCATCAGTCAGCGGCTGTTCGAGAAGCACATCGCGGCGAAGGTGGCGCAGATTCGCAATGACCCGCGATCGCATCCGCTCCGAAAAACGCTGTTGAAGGCGGAGCTGCTGCCCTACCAGCTCGACGGCATCGCCTTCGCCGTCGGGGCGGGCCGCGCCATCCTGGCGGACGACATGGGGCTGGGCAAGACGATCCAGGGCATCGGCGTGGCGGAGCTGCTGCGGCGCGAAGCCGGCATTCGGCGCGTGCTGGTGGTCTGCCCGGCATCGCTGAAGTCGCAGTGGCGCAGCGAAATTCAGCGCTTCTCCGATGCCGGCTGCCAGTTGGTGCAGGGCGGCGCGGCGGAGCGCGCCGGGCAGTATGGCAACGACTGCTTCCTAACGATCTGCAACTACGAGCAGGTGCTGCGCGACATCCTGGCCATCGAGCGCGTCACGTGGGACCTCATCATTCTGGATGAGGGCCAGCGCATCAAGAATTGGGAGGCGCTCACCAGCCGCGTCATCAAGGGGCTGCGCTCGCGCTTCGCGCTGGTGCTCTCCGGCACGCCGCTGGAGAACCGCCTCGAAGACCTGTTCAGCGTGGTAGAGTTCATCGACGACCGGCGGCTGGGTCCGGCGTTCCGCTTCTTCCATCAGCATCGCGTGGTCGATGAGAAGGGCCGCGCGCTGAGTTACAAGAACCTGGCTGCGCTGCGCCGCCGGCTGGCGCCGCTGCTGCTCCGCCGCACGCGGGCGAGGGTGATGCGCGACCTGCCGCCGCGGACGACGGAGATCGTGCGCATCGCGCCGACGCAGGAGCAGCGCGACTTGCACGGCGCGCATCTCCGCGTGGTCAGCTCGATCGTCCGCAAGCCGTTTATCAACGAGATGGATCTGCTGCGGTTGCGCAAGGCGCTGCTGATGTGCCGCATGGCGGCGGACAGCACGTATTTGGTGGACAAGCAGCCGCCTGGATATTCGACCAAGCTGGCGGCGCTGGACGAGCTGCTCGGGTCGCTGTTGGCGGAACAGGACCGTAAAATCATCGTCTTCAGCGAGTGGACTACGATGCTTGGGCTGATCGAGCCGCTGCTGAAGAAGCGCCGCGATGCGCAGTACGTACGACTGGACGGTTCCGTGCCGCAGCAGCGGCGGGCGCTACTGGTGCAGCAGTTCCAGAAGGACCCGCGTTGCCGGCTGTTCCTCGCCACCAACGCCGGCGCGAGCGGTTTGAACCTCCAGGCCGCGAACACTGTGGTGAATGTGGACCTGCCGTGGAACCCGGCCGTGCTGGAGCAGCGCATCGCGCGGGCACATCGCATGGGCCAGAAGAACCCGGTGCAGGTGTACGTGCTGATCACCGAGAACACGATCGAGGAGGGCCTGCTCAAGACGCTCTCCGCCAAGCACGAACTGGCGCAGGCGGCGCTGGACGCCGATTCCGACGTCGACGCGGTCGATCTCAGCAGCGGCATCGACGAGTTGAAGGGCCGGCTCGAAGTCCTGCTGGGCGCCAAGCCCGAAGCGCCGCGCGACGAGAGCGAGCAGGCGCGACAGACCGCCGAGGTCGAACGGCTGGCGCAGCGCGAGCGCGTCGGCCTGGCGGGCGGGCAACTCCTGGCGGCGGCGTTCGCGTTCGTCGATCAGATGCTGCCGCCGCGAAGCGATGGTCAGCCCGCGCCTGCCCTGACGCCGGTGATCAAGCAGCGACTGGCCGACTGCATCGAAGTCGATCCGACCGGCCGGGCGAAGCTCACGCTGACCTTGCCCGATCCGGCGGCGTTGGAGCAGCTCTCGGGGACGCTGGCGCGGCTGCTGGAGCTTCGTGCCTAGGCGACAAGGACCCGCGAGGCGAGCGGAAGCCCAGTTTTGAGCGTCTACGGAGAGACCGGCTAGCGCCGCGTGCATGCGACTGGTCTGGGCATCAGCGCGTGGCGGACTAACTCGGGTCCGCTGCGCTTCGGTTGCCGCTCGCTGGCGCGTCGCGGTTCTTTGACGCCGATTGGCGCCGGGTCGCTTCGTCGGCCAGGCGTCCCACCAGCGCGATGATTCGCACCGCACTCGCGAACTTGTCGCCGCGCGACAGGCGACGCCATCGCTCGCCGCGGACCAGGACGTGCTGCGTCGCGCCGTCCGCGCCGATCGCGCGCGGGCTGTTCAGAATGATCGCGTCGAGACGTTTGCGATCGAGCTTCTCCGCCGCGTGCCGGCGCGGCGCGCGGTCTTCCAGCGCAAAGCCGATGACGATCTGACCCGCGTGGCGACGCTTCGACAGCGTGGCTAGCACGTCCACCGTCGGACGCAGCGCCAGCACCATCTGTGTGTCGCGTTTCTTCAACTTGTGCTTGCTCAATTTCGCCGGCGCGTAATCCGCTACCGCCGCCGCCATGATCAACACGTCGTGTCGCGGCCAGGCGCGCCGACACGCTCGGAGCATCTGGTCAGCCGAGACAACACCAACGCAGCGCACGCCGGCGGGCGGGTCGAGCGCCACCGGGCCGTGAACCACCGTGACACGATGGCCGCGCGCCGCGGCGGCCCGCGCCAGCGCGAAACCCATCTTGCCTGATGAATCGTTGGAAATGTATCGGACCGAGTCCAGGTATTCGCGCGTCGGCCCGGCGGTGATCAGGATTCGAAGCACGGAGCTCATCGCACGGTATCCGCACCATCCGTCAGAGCCGCGACCGTAAGGGAGCGGTCGGCCTTGGTCGACGAAGCCATCCCGACGGGGCGTCGATGCACCATCCCGATCGCTCCCTTACGGTCGCGGCTCTGACGGATCATCATCGCGCCGGCGCGGACATCGCGGGGCGGCCGTCTCGACTCGCGGGACGCGTCAGCAATTCGACCATCGCGGCGACGATCGCTTCCGGTTCGCTCATTCGGCCGGGGCCGATGTCGCGGCAGGCCTGCCAGCCGGCGTCCGGGCCGACTTGGGCGAAACCATGCGCTCGCAGAAAGGCGACGTTTCGTCGGACGGCCGGATGCGCCCACATACGTGCGTTCATCGCCGGCGCCAGCAGAATCGGGCAGGCGGCGCCGAGCAGCAGCGCGCTGACATGGTCATCCGCCAGGCCGCCGGCGAGTTTGCCGATGAGGTCGGCGGTCGCCGGGGCGAGCACGATCAGGTCGGCGCGTGAGCTCAGCGCGAGGTGTTGAACGTCGCCGCTACGTCCGGCGCGCCATTGTGACAGGAAAACCGGTCGACCCGAGAGCGCCTCGAACGTGATGGGCCCGACGAAGCGGCGCGCGTTGCGCGTCATGGCGACGGTAACGCCAGCGCCGCGCTGCGTCAGTATGGACGTGAGCGCCGCGGCTTTGTACGCCGCGATTCCGCCGCCGACGCACAGCACAATCTCGCGGCCGGCCAAGGGATCTCGCGACGTCGGCGGTTGCGCCGATCGGACTGGCGCGGCAATGCGCGAGGATCGTTCAGGACTCTTGCGTGCCCTGGATGCCCGACGTTTCGTGGTCAATCGCCACCTTGCCCTGCAGGATTTCTTCGATGACGATTTCCATCTGGGTCTTGCCGGCCGGATCGACCATCGGTCGGGAGCCTTGCAGCAGCTCCAACCATCGCTTTTGGATCAATGACGTGAGCCGGAAACGTCCGCCGACCTTGTTAATGATCTCGTCGCTCTTGAGGGCCTCGATCATGCGCGTTGCATCTCCTGCCGGACAATGTCCAGGACCTGCTGCACCGAATCCTCCAGTATATCGTTGGTGATGAAGTAGCGGTAGACCCCCGCGGTGCGGGCGAAGGCGATCTCGCCGTCGGCCTGCGCCAGCCTCCGCTGCTGGATCGCCTCGGACTCGGTTTTTCGGCCTTCCAGGCGGGCCTTGAGCGTCTCCATCGTCGGCGGCAGGACGAACACCAAGACCGCGTCTTCCACCTTCGCCTTTACTTGCGCCCCGCCCTGAACGTCAATCTCCAGCACCATGTGGCGGCCGGCGGCCGTCGCTTGCTGCACGGGCCGAAGCGGCGTGCCGTACCAGTGGCCGGCATAGAGCGCGTGCTCGAGCAATTCGTCGGCGGCGACCATCCGCTCGAACTCCGCCTGCGACACGAAGTGATAGTCCGCGCCGTCCGCCTCTGCGCCGCGCAGCGGGCGCGTCGTGACTGAGACGGACCAGACTGAATCGGGCAGACGAGCCAGAACGCCCTTGCAGATGGAAGTCTTTCCAGCGCCGGACGGCCCGCTGATGACGATCAGCTTTCCTTTGCCAGGCATGCGCGGATTATTGCGTCCCGGTCTGCGAACGTCACGCGCCGCGGGGCACGCAAAGGCTAATTCGATCGATAAAATGCTCGAATTGCGCTGACCACCGCTTCCTGCTGGATGTCCGTCAGCTCGGGATAAATCGGCAGCGCCAGCACTTCAGCCGCCGCCTTCCGCGCATGTGGGAACTCGTCCGGCTTGTATCCCAAATTCGCGAAGCAGGTCTGCTCGTGCAGCGGCAGCGGGTAATACACGCCGCAGCCGATTTTCCGGGCGGTCAGGAACTTCGCCAGGTCATCTCGCCGCGCCGCCCGGATCACGTACTGGTGATACACGTGCCGGCCGCGGGCTTCGCGCGGCGGACGGACGAACTCCGGCGCAAGTCCGGCCTGCTCGATCAATGCGGTGTAGCGCGCCGCGCGGGCTCGCCGAGCTTCGGTCCATTGCTCCAGGTGCGCCAGCTTGATCCGCAGAATGGCCGCTTGCAGGGCGTCGATGCGAAAATTGCCGCCGATTCGCTCGTGATAGTATGTGTGTCCGCTGCCGTGAATGCGGAGCTTCTTGGTCAGCTCGAACAGCCGCTCGTCGTCGGTCAGCAACGCGCCGGCGTCGCCGATCGCGCCCAGATTCTTGGTCGGGTAGAAACTCAGCGCCCCACACAGGCCGATCGCACCGCCCGATTTCCCGGCGACGCCCAGAGCGGCCGCGGTGCGCTCGTCCGGGCGCGCCCCGATCGCCTGCGCGGCATCTTCGATGATCGGCACGCCACGCCGCCGGCTGATTTCCATTAGTGGCATCAGATTGGCGAGTTGGCCGTACAGGTGCACCGGCATGATGGCCTTGGTGCGCGGCGTGATCCGCGATTCAACCTGCGACACGTCGATGTTGAACGTATCCGGCTCGACGTCGACGAATACCGGCCGCGCGCCGAGCCGCGCGACGGTGCCGGCTGAGGCGAAGAATGTAAATGTCGGGACGATGACCTCGTCGCCCGGGCCGATTTCGAGCGCCATCATCGCGACCAGCAGCGCGTCGGTGCCGGACGACAGGCCCAGTGCGAAGCGGCTGCCGCAATACGTCGCCAGGGCCGCCTCGAACTCGGCCACCTTTGGCCCCAGCACGTAGTAGCCCGAGTCGCAGATGGCGGCGATTTCGGCCAGCACCTCTTCGCGCACGCGATGGAAATTGCCGGCCAGATTGAGCGGCGGGACAGGAAGAGTCGAACCGGCGACGTCGGCCTGAATCGTGGGCATCTGATTTCCTCAATGTAAGTCGATCTCGATGCGCAACTTGGCGAGCAAGATCGAAGCCAGATTATACGGGCGTAGAGGGCGACTGGCTGACCGCAGTCGGACACGGGTTGCAAACCCATGCCACAGCAGACGGCGCCTGCGGACTCAACTCGCCGCGCGTCTTCGCCGATAAGCGCATTCGATGTCCGCGATCCCGCCGAACTCCGTCACCTCCATCGCGCAATCCCAGGCTGCCGCGGCGAGGAATGCCGACACCAAGCAACGCGCCGATGCCGACAAGCAGGCGCGCGAGACACCGTTCGCGCATGCCGTGCGCGACATGATCGAGAGCGCCGACCGCGACAGCCAGGTGTACTCAGACGCCGAAGGCGCCGGCGGTCAGGGTCGCAGTCGAGGGGATGCAGGACCCGAATCCGAGCCTGCGCACGACGAGCAACGATCCGGGGAGCAGAGCGAACTGGATATTCAGGCGTAGCGCCGCGGCGGCGCGGATTCGATTCGGCGACTTGCTGAGAATCCGACTTCATGACAGGGTAAGTGCGGCGAAATTTGACCCGCGTCCAAATCCGAGTTATTTTTCCTCTATAGAATCACCTAACAATCAGTGTCCTGGCTCGGCGCGAGGGAGCCCTGCGCGCACTCGGCCGGATGGTCGGCGGCGGCGACGCGGCGGTTCATGCAGAACTCTTTAAAAGACAAAGTCTTAGAGGCGATCGATATCGTCGAGGTCGTCGGCGAGCGCGTTTCGTTGACCCGCCGCGGCAAGGACTTCATGGGATTATGTCCCTTTCACGACGACCATAAACCCTCCATGGCCGTCAGCCCCAGCAAACAGATTTTCAAGTGCTGGTCCTGCGGCGTGGGCGGAGACGTGATCCGCTTTGTGCAATTGAGCGAGCGCCTCGAATTCAAGGAGGCGCTCGCGATCCTGGCACGCCGCGCCGGGATCGAGCTTCGGCGCTCGACCGAGTCCGACGCGGATTCAGGGCAGCGCGACGAGGTACGGCGCGTAATCGAATGGGCTCGCGGGCATTTTTGCCGCAATCTGACGAACGATCCGGGCGGCCCAGGGGCATTCGGATACGCACGCAAACGCGGCCTGAGCGATGACACGATCGCGTCGTTCAAGCTGGGCTTTGCGGCCGATACGTGGGACGATCTGGTCCGCGCGGCCAGCCGGGCGAAGATTTCGCCGGAGCAGCTCGAAGCCGCCGGCCTCGTCGCGCGACACGAGAGCGGCCGCTATTACGATCGCTTTCGCAACCGGTTGATCTTCCCAATTCACGACGCACAGGGCCGGCCGATCGCGTTCGGCGGTCGGACGTTGGCCGACGACGCGGCGAAGTACCTAAACTCACCCGAGACGCCGCTCTTCAGTAAGTCTCGCGTGCTATTTGCGTTAGATGCGGCCGCGGCCGGGATTCGCAAGGCGCGCGCGGCGATCGTGGTTGAGGGGTACATGGACGCCGTCTCGCTGCACCAAACTGGCGTCACGAACGTTGTCGCGACGCTGGGCACGGCGATGACGGATTCGCACGCGAAGTCGCTATCGCGAATGGCTGAGACGGTGTACCTGTGCTTCGACCCGGATGACGCGGGTTCGCGCGCCGCCGACCGCGCCGTTGAAACCGCTCTCAGCAGTCGGCTCGCGGTGCGCGTCGTGTGCCTGCCGGCGGGTCAGGATCCGTCCGATTTTGCCATAGCGCAAGGCAGAGACGCTTTTTACGAAAAGTTGCAATCGTCCGTAGATGCGCTAGAATTCAAGTGGTCGCTTCTGTCACGAAAGGGCGGCGGTGCGCAGAGTCCCGCGGCGCGCCGCTCGGCTGCGGAAGCGTTCTTGCAGTTTATCGGGCGTGCGAGCCTGAGCGGCGGGATGGATCCGCTGGACCAGGGGTTCCTGGTTGGGCGGCTCAGCGAAGTGCTGAACTTGCCTGCGGGAAGCGTGCATGAAATGCTCGCTTCCGCCCGGGCGGCGATCAAGCGATCCGCAACGTCTTCTACGCCGGACACGTCTGAACGGTCGGCGTACGTCGAATCGCTGGGGGAGGTGCCGTCGGGAGTGGTGGCCGCCGTGGAGGGCCTTTTTGGGCTCTTGATTTCCGATTCTCGAATTTTCGATCGCGCGCGCGAGCAACTTGCGACCGCCACCGAGTGGTGTCCCACTTGGCGTCGCCTGTTCGAGATTTGCGATCACCTGTTCGAGGACCGTGGCGGCTTTTCGCGGGCCGACGTTATGGCGAATGCCGACGATTCCGCGCTGTGTGAGCTGATCGGACGCGCGAGCGAAGCGGCGTCGAACACAACCGGCGACGATCCCTGCGGCACGCTATGTGGTCGGCTTGGTTTGGAACTGGACAACCTGCGCATGCGCGATTTGTCCGCGCGTCTGGGCGGCGCCGCGGAGGAGCCCGAACAGCAGCACGACGCGTTTGCCGCGTTGTTGAACGTTTCGCGGCGTCGGCATGACAGCTTGGCGCCGGGCGCGGCGCGCCGCTTGTAGCGCGACCGCTGGCGTCGAGGCGATTTGTTGTGGAGCGATCCCCAAGAGGGAGTTGATTGAATGGCCGGGACAGTTACAGCGCCGCATCTGGAACTCGATCCGATCGAGCAATGCGTAAACACACTGATCGAATCCGGCAGGAAACGCGGCTACCTGACGTGGGAAGCCCTCAACGAGAGCCTGCCCGACGAGGCCATCTCGCCGGAGAAGCTCGAGAGCGTGCTGAACCGGATCGAGCAGGCCGGCGTCGAGATGATCGACGAAATCGAGGCTGAACGCCTGCGTGAAGCCGACCGCAAGAAGACGCCCACGCTCGAAGGCGGCGAAGCGCTCGACGAAGTCACCGAGACTGACCTGGCCGAGGTGACCGCGCGGCGAATCGACGACCCGGTCCGCATGTATCTGACGCAGATGGGCGAAATCCCACTGCTGACGCGCGAGCAGGAAATCGCGCTGGCCAAGAAAATCGAGCTGACGCGCATGGCGTTCCGGCGTCGCGTTCTCGAAAACGACTTCTGCATGCATCAGGCGGTGGACCTGATGCAAGCAGTTGCTGACGGACGCATGCCGTTCGACCGCACCATGAAGATCTCGACCACCGAGAGCCTGGCCAAGGCGACGATCGTCAAACGCCTGCCGGCGAATCTGGCGACGGTCCGCAAGCTGCTCGAGTTGAATCAGAACGATTGGAACGTGTTCCGCGACACCCGTACGCCCGGCGCGACGCGCAAGGGCTCATACGAGCGCGTCGTGCAGCGCCGCCGCCGCGCGGTGACGCTGCTCGAAGAGCTGCCGCTGCGCACCAGCCGCATCGTGCCGATGATGCGCAAAGTCGCGGCGATGGTCACCAAGATGGAGGGGATACAGCGCGAGCTCGAGCTGCGCGGCAAGCTGCTTCCGCCGGACGAAGTCGAGGCGATGAAGGACGAAGTCAGCGGCATGATCGACCTGGTCATGGAGCCGATGGAGGACCTGCGCTATCGCGTTGACGAGGCCAAGAAGGTCTTCGGCGAGTATGAGGAAGCGAAGCGCAAGCTGGCCGGCGGCAATCTTCGGCTGGTGGTCTCGATCGCCAAGAAGTACCGCAACCGCGGCCTGTCGTTCCTGGACATCATCCAGGAAGGCAACACGGGCCTGATGCGGGCGGTGGACAAATACGAGTATCGCCGCGGGTACAAGTTCAGCACATACGCGACATGGTGGATCCGCCAGGCCATCACCCGCGCCATCGCCGACCACGCCCGCACGATTCGCATTCCCGTCCACATGATCGAGACGATGAGCAAGCTTCGGAACATCAGCAAGAAGCTGCTCCAGGAGCTGAACCGCGAGCCGACCATCGAGGAGATCGCCGACGTCGCCAAGATGCCGGTCTCCGAGGCGCGGCGCGTGATGAAGATCAGCCGCCACCCGATTTCGCTCGACCGCCCGGTCGGCGAGAGCGAGGACAGCTACTTCGGCGACTTCATCGAGGACGAGAAGGCGGAGAGCCCGGTGACGTCGGCGGCCGGCGAGATGCTCAAGGACCGCATCGAGGCGGTGCTCAAGACGCTGACGTATCGCGAGCGCGAGATCATCAAGCTGCGCTACGGCATCGGCGACGGATACACGTATACGCTCGAAGAGGTCGGCCGCATCTTCAAGGTGACGCGCGAGCGCGTGCGGCAGGTCGAGGCCAAGGCCATCCGCAAGCTCCAGCACCCGGTCCGCGCCCGCAAGCTCGAAGGCTTCCTCGACAAGATGGGGAACGGCGAGGGGAACGCAAACTAGGTGATCGTACGCGATCCAGCGCCGCAAACAGAACGCGCGGCGCCATCAAACGCGATACGCAGCCGCGCTCGCTTGCGCGTCGTTCTGATTGCGGCGCGTGCTCGCGCATGGCAACTTAGAGTTCAGGACTGGCGGTCGATCGAAGGCGCGGTTGTCACGCGCCGGCCACCGCCACGCTGCGCGACGACCCGCCGGGCGATCGCACCGCCGCGCCGCGAAGCGTCAGCGACTCCATCGCCGGCAAATCTTCAAGATCGGCCAGGCCGAACGTGTCGAGGAACAAGCGCGTCGTGCCGTAGAGCATCGGGCGGCCGACGATCTCGGCTCGGCCGACCACCTTGATCAGCCCGACTTCGCGCAGCCGGCTGAGCGCGTCGCCGCACGCCACGCCGCGAATGGCCTCGACGTCGGCGCGGATGATGGGCTGCTTGTAGGCGACGATCGCGAGCGTCTCGAGCGCCGCGTCGCTCAGGCGAGAATGGGCGCGCTGCTTGTCCAGCCGCGCCAGCCAAGGCTGATACGCGGGCAGCGTGAGCATCTGGTAGCCCTTCGCGATCGGCTGAATGCGGAACGACAGCCCGACCGCGACGTACTTGTCGTTCAGCGCCGCCACGAGCCCCGCGATCTGCGATGCACTCACGCCGGCGAGTTCGCCCAGCCGCGCGCTGCTCAGCGGAGTGTCAGACGCAAAAAGCAGCGCCTCGACGATCTGCTCCGGTGCGGCGGCGATCGGCGCGGGCGGCGCGGCGAGAGTCAGAACCGGACCCGCCTCGGCATCCGCGCTCGGCGCGGCATCGTCGACGAACTCATTCTCTGGACGCGCGTCAATTGGGGAAACAGACGTGATGTTGTCATCCATGACAAGCGGCTCCTCGTTCGAACCCAGGTTCAGAGCGTAACAACGTCGCGGCTCGAGTTCCAGCGCAATACGCGAAATTTGGCGCAAAGGGGGCGCGAACGGCGGCAGGGCGCACGCGTCCCGCTACTCGACGTGTGCGGAGAGGCCGACGACAATGCGCGCGATGCGCGAGCGACGCCGACACGCACCCGATCGGGCCCGCGTTGTCTTCAATCGGGTGGAATCCGCGTAGGCAAACCGTGCAAGCGAACCCAAACGCCGCCGACCAATCAGTAAGCGCCGGCGCGCCCAACGTTGGTTCCGACGCAGCGTTTCGACGACGAATTTCGCGCTGGGGTCTGCTCGGCTGCGCGCTGATCGGCCTCGGATTGCTGACGATACCGCTGGATGCGGTAACGGCTGACATCGTTTCGCGGTTCATCCCCGAGGACACGATCGCGCGACGCGTGGTGAAGCTGCCGAATCACTTCTTCGCCAAGTGGGGGTTCGTGATCGTTCCAGCGATGCTGCTGTTGTTTCGCGACCGATGGCGGCTGCTGATCGGGTTCGGGTTGCCGATGGGAGTGGGTGCGGCCGTCCATCTCGTGAAATTTCTCGTCGGCCGGGCGCGCCCGACGGACGGCGGGACGCCGTTTGACTTTCACTTCCTGCACGGCGATCCGCGCATGGAGTTTGACTCGTTTCCCTCGGCGCATGCCGCGTTCGCCATGATTCTGACCGCGCTGCTTGGGCTTTACTTCCCGATGCTCCGCCGCGCGCTGATCCCGCTGGTGGTGCTGGTTTGTCTGGGGCGCGTGGCGCAGGATCGGCATTTCGTGTCGGACGTGATCGCGGGCGTCGGATTCGGGTTGATCGCGGTGTGGCTCGTCGCGCGTCGGCTGGGGTGCGAATACTATCCAGCACTGCGATTCTCCGCGAAGACGATCGGCGTCGGTCCGATGCGGCCAGACAGCACAGCGAGCAAGGAAGAAGCGAACAAGTGAATCAAGGAGCCGGCTTGGCAGCGAGCGAGCCCAACACCGTCGCGGTCCTTGGTGCGTCGGCTGATCGCAGCAAGTACGGAAACAAGGCCGTCCGCGCCTATCTGCGCGCCGGCTGGCGCGTTTTTCCCGTGAATCCGCGCGGCGGGCAGATCGAACGATTGCCGGTGTTCCGGTCGCTGCGTGAAATACCCGACCCGATCCAACGAGTCACGACCTATCTACCGCCGGCGGTCGGAATCCACGTTCTTGGCGACATCGCAGCCATCAAGCCAGCTGAATTCTTCGTGAATCCGGGCGCCGAAAGCGACGAACTCCTGGCCGCCGCGGCGAGACTGGGACTGGAGCCAATCCTGGCGTGCTCGATCATAGAAATCGGTCATACGCCGGATGAATATCAAGCGTAGCTGAAATCACACCCATTTCAGTCCCGGCACCCCGAGTTGCAAAGCGCGGCGAGCTTGAGAACCGTGTTCCAGTTGCGGGCCGTGCCGCGCGTGTCGAGGGTTCGCTCGATCAGCGCCCCGGTTAGTTTCGAGCGCCCGACTCCCGCGGGATACATGATGTAAAGTTGCCTCCCGTCGAGATGGACAGACTCCGGACCGCGGATCTTCTCACGCAGCTCGCCTTCCAACTTCACCGGCGGCACGGATTTCAGGCACATGACCAGGAGATGCCCCGGATCGTCCTCCGCTTCACGTTCGAAGGGGTTGCGCGCGACGACTTGCGCCCACTCAGCCGCGCTGCGAACCATGTAATCGATCGTGACGCCGAGGCGTTCGGTGGATTCACTCTCGAGGCGCCGTTCCAGCCCCGCGCCGCTCAGCTTCTTACTCCGAAAAACGACGTTGCCGCTCTGAAGAAGCGTCTGCACGTCGGCAAATCCCATTTCGCTGAGCAACTCGCGTAGCGCCGGCATGGCGATCAGGTTATGCCCGCCAACGTTGATCCCGCGGAGCAGCACAACCTGGATTGACATGCGTTCATGGTATCGCCTTCCGACTTGATTTGATGCCGATAACGCGAGAACCAACTCCATCACAACCGTAAGTGCATTTAATACATGGCATTACGAGAAATCGGATGACTTGCTTGCATCGTGCAATATATGTGATATCATCTGGATAGATACTTGGTCTCGGGAGGACCGAAAATGCAGAATCGTGAAATCAATGTCCGTGTTGGGAACGGCCTGGCGATGCTCTTCGTGCAGATCACGTGGGCGATCGCGATGGCGGCGGCGATGTTCGCGCTGACCAGGGCGCCTTCGCCGCTGTTGTTCGTCGCCTGGGCGCTGGCGGCGCTGGCGTGGGCCATCATGATGAATGGCTTCTTCACGCTTCAGCCAAACCAGGCCGCCGTGCTGATGCTCTTCGGCCGTTATGTCGGCACGGAGCGCACTCCCGGCTTTCGGTGGGCGAATCCGTTCCTCACCAAGAACAAGCTGTCGCTGCGTGCTCGCAATTTGAACATGCAGACGATCAAGGTGAACGACCAGCGCGGCAATCCGATTGAGATCGCGGCGGTCGTCGTGTGGCGTGTCGAGGACACGGCGCAGGCGTCGTTCGACGTGGATAACTACGAGCACTATGTCTCGGTGCAGAGCGAGGCGGCGCTGCGGCACCTGACCAGCGCGTATCCATACGACACGACCGAGGAGCACACGCTTTCGCTGCGCGGCAGCATGGACGAAGTCTCGGTTGCGCTGAAGAAGGAGCTGATGGAGCGCGTCGCCAAGGCCGGCGTCGCGATCGAAGACGCGCGCCTCAGTCACCTGGCCTACGCGCCCGAGATCGCCGGCGCGATGCTGCAGCGCCAACAGGCCGAGGCGGTCGTCGCGGCGCGGACACGGATCGTCGACGGCGCGGTGGGCATCGTCGAGATGGCGCTGGAGAAGCTCGAGAAGCACTCGCTGATCAAGCTCGACGACGAGCGCAAGGCGGCGATGGTGAACAACCTGCTGGTGGTGCTCTGCGGCGAGAAGGCGGCCCACCCGGTCGTTCACGCCGGAACGCTCTACACCTAATCTCGCACGCCGCGCGCCGGCCCGCGTAATCGCGGGCCCGGCGCGCGGCGAAGCGGCCGCGAGCTTGCGATCATGGCGGATCGAAAATCATTCCTGCTGCGCCTTCCTCCGGATTTGATGGAGGATCTCAACCGCTGGGCGCGGGACGAGTTGCGCAGCCTCAATGCGCAAATCGAATACCTGCTGCGCGAGTCGGTTCGCCGAAGGCGGGGCGGCGAGCCGGCGAGTGACGCACCGGACGCGCGGGTGTCTCCGCCGGGAGCTGGTGCGGGCGGCATGTAGAGTCTCACAAAGCGCTGTTCGCGCGAAACACTTACAACCCGGACTGCCGTTGTTACAGTCAGCCGCGCGCGCTATGATCGAGCGGTGCTGACGTGCGGCCATTGTGTCATACGGTCGTCTTGGGGGTCTGCCGATGTCTCAAACCACCGCACGGCTTGCGCGGAGGGCGCGTAAGCGCGAAGTCACCGCGAGCCTCCAGCGGCTGCGTGCATTAAGTTGCGCAGTGCTTGTGTTGCTAGCGGCGAACGCAGAAACCCGCGCGCAGGCGCCGGAGTGGCGCGTTGTCGCTCGGCGTGGTCCCAGCGAGCGATCCAGACACGCGATCGTGTTCGACTCTCTTCGCCAACGCGTGGTGCTATTCGGCGCCGCGTTCGACAACCAAACTTGGGAGTGGGACGGGCGTGTATGGTCGAAGACTTCTTCCGCCGGTCCCGGCGGCCGGGTTTTTCATTCACTGGCTTTTGACCGCGTTCGCGGACGAACCGTGCTGTTTGGCGGATGGGACCAAGCTCTTTGGGGCGACACATGGGAGCGCGACGGCCAAAGCTGGTCCCGTGTGGCGGTGACTGGGCCCAGCGCACGCTACGGGCATAGCACGGCCCACGATAGCGCGCGCGGGCGGACCGTGCTCTTCGGCGGCCTGACTCTTGCGGGGTTCGACGGCGAGACGTGGGAATGGAACGGAAGCGATTGGACGTTTCGGACCGCGAACGGCCCAAGCCCCCGGTACCTGCACGCCGTCGCGTTCGATTCGGCGCGCGGGCGTCTGGTTCTATTCGGCGGTTTCAGCGCGGGCGGCCGCAACTCTGAAACATGGGAGTGGGATGGCAATTCATGGACAATGCGTTCTACCGCGGGTCCCAGCCCGAGATATCAGCACGCCATGGCGTATGACGCCGCACACGGCCGAGTGGTACTCTTCGGCAGATCGACTGACGCGGGGTTCGACGACGAATTGTGGGAATGGGATGGCGCGAGTTGGATACGGCGGCTGAGCGCCGGCCCCGTCGCGCGCGCCGCTCACGCCATGGCGTATGACGAGACGAGCGGTCGTGTCGTGTTGCACGGGGGCCAAAGCGTTGCACCCTCTCGTGATCTTGGCGATTTATGGGAGTGGGATGGAAGCGCGTGGCGGCTTTGCGCCACGACCGGGCCGGAAGAACGGTGGGGGCTGGCGATGGTTTACCACCTTGGCGCCCGCCGCACCGTCTTCTCAGGCGGCTTCCGAGAAGCTGAAACTTGGGCTTGGGATGGCCGAACGTGGCAATTATTGTCCCCGAGTTCGCCGTACGAACGGTGGGACCACGCGATCGTCGACGCCACCCATGTCGGGCAACTGATTCTGTTCGGAGGCAGCACCCTTGGATCTCGACTGGGGGATACCTGGCAGTGGAGGGGTGACATCTGGTACTCGTGGCCGCTTAGCGGCCCCAGCGCTCGATATGACCACGCGATGGCCTACGACAGTGCTCGACAGCGCGTCGTGTTGTTTGGAGGCAATGACGGATTCTTTAATGGCGAAACTTGGGAGCTGATCTGGGGCGTCGGCTGGGTCCTGCGGTCAACCACCGGCCCATCGGCGAGATTTGGACATTCAATGGCCTACGATGCGGCGCGCGCCCGCGTCATCTTGTTTGGCGGCTACGACGGTGATGTCAGCCGCCCGTGCGAAACCTGGGAATGGGACGGCAGCGCCTGGACGCTCCGCGCGGCGAGCGGCCCGCGCGCCAAGACCGATCACGCAATGGTCTATGACGCGGCCCGCCAGCGGACCATCCTCTACGGCGGAGTGGACGATTTTGTTCGAGTCGACGAGATGTGGGAGTGGGATGGAGAAACTTGGACGCAGCGCCACGCCGCTGGGCCCGGCGCCCGCGCCAACTTCGGAATGGCATACGACCAGGACCGAGCCAGAATCGTGCTTTTCGGCGGAGGCGGCGCAGCGGAGACGTGGGAATTTGGGGTCTTCTGCCCGGGGGACGCAAACGGCGACGAGCAGGTCAATGAGCTTGACCTTGGTCTGATGCTGGCGAATTGGGGACGCACCGTCGCAGCCAACACACTCGGTGACCTGAACGAAGACGCGATTGTCAATGAGGCCGACCTGGCGATCCTTCTTGCCAATTGGGCTTCTACCTGCCTGCCGCCGGCATAGACCATCCGCCCGTCACATGTGTGAGCCTGCCTGCCGCGGGTTCATTCGAGAATCGAGCGTGCCGTTCGCCCGGAAAGGCACAACGAGAGTTGGCGTTCGCCTGCGTCGCCGACGAGCGTCAATAGTTGCTCAACGGGCGTGTCTTGCGTCAGACAGGGTATGAGCGGCGCGAGCGGGGAAAAGACGGTGATCATTCGCATCGGCAGCGCCGCGCGGCAGGTGGCTTCCAGCACCGGGATCGTCCGGCGTTCGCCATAATACGGCGATTCCCAACCTTGCACGCGCTGGGGCGTATCGACGCCGCGCGAGAGTGAGAGGGCGAGCGGCGACGATGCGGTTAACGACAAATGGACGTCGCCGGCCGGCGTTTGTAGCGTCAGGTGGCCCTTGTCTTGATCCAGCGTTGTCGCGCCGTCGAGCATGTGCCAGCGCAGCGTTGCAGCGTGCTCGCCGGCGCCCAGCAGATCGTCGACGACAATCCAGACTTCGCCCGCCAAGCCGATGACGGCGCGCCGATGCAGCACGCGCCACGGCGCGCGATCGTATGCCGCGTGCTCGCCTTCGAAATACAGCCGTGCCGCGCCGGAATAACTGTGCGCTCTGTCCGAGCCGCGACCGTCAGGGAGCGGGGGCGTACGCGGCGCCGGCGTTTCCGAAATCCCCGCTCCCTGACGGTTGCGGCTCGGTTCGAACGCCCGCCTCGTCGCGGCAGGCCAGGGGAACCAGAGGAACCGCGACGCCAGCTCCAGCGGCTCCGCGTTGTCGATCTCGACCGTGTTGTGCGCCGCGATCGACTTGAAATACATCTCGACGCGCGGATTTTCCGGCGTGTAGTAGCGAAACGTGCCGCAGTCGCGCAGCACATTCAGCCCGCGCCACCAAAGATCAACATGCAACGGATCGACATGCGCCGGGCGATCGCGATACGCGTGGCAGCGGATCATCGCCCAGCTTTCGCCGCCGCGCAGCGTGTAATAGCCCCCGGCATCAAAGGCGCTCGACACGGGCGCAACGTAATCCGGGCAGGCGGCGCCCCCCGAATCAGAACGCGTAGCGCCACCGAGCGCGGCCGTCGATCGCGCCGGACGCCGCGCCGTCTCGTGCGGTGCTTCGAGGGCGTCCGCGCCGCACAGCCACAACAACTCCTCGTCCCACGCTCCAGGTGGCAGCAACTTCCGCCGCGTCGCCAGGAAATGCGCCGCCTGAATCGCGGGGCGAAAGTCGTTGAAGTCGCATTCGGAGAGCGGCAGGACGTTCGCGCCGTCGTTGTTGCCGTATTGAGGCAATCGGCCGGTGGCGGGCTCCATCATCTGAAACAGAAATTCCGCCGCGCGCCCGAGCGCGTCGTACAGGTCGCGGTTGAGCGGTTTGCCGGCCAGCTCCGCCAGGCGCAGCGACAGCAGCACGCCGTGCAGCGCGACGCGCTGGTAGTTCATCGAATGCTGGATGTAGCTACCGTCGGAATAGAACTGGCGCCTCACTTCCTGCTCCAGCACGCGCCGGCCCGTCGCCTGCCAGCGCGGCGATTCGCGAAATTCGGGGAACAGGTGGCTCACGACAATCAGTCCGCACGCCTCCGAGATGGCGTGGTTGTTCTTCTGCGAGACGGCGTAGTCGATGTGATGAAAGACGCGGTAGCCGGTCGCCCACGCCAGCCGCGCGAACTGCGTGAATCGCTCCGGCGTAGTGGCGGAGTCGTCGGCCAGCGCCCAGAACGCGATCGCCAGCGCGATGAAGCGAACAGAGCTTTCCTGGCCGCATTTCCAGTGAAACCCGCGATAAGGCGGGCAGGCCGTCATGAACGAATCGAACCAGCGCCAGAAAACCTCGTTGGCGGGAATGTCTACGCCGTGCGAACGCGCCCGGGCCAGGTCGATGGCCCACGCGGCCCGCCCGGGATCCCAAAAGGTGCGCGCGTCCCCCTGTGCCGCGAGGAAGTCGGGATACTCAAACCACGATCGCCCCCGCTCGCAGCGCGTCTGCTGAAGCGCGTTCGCGCTCCAGTCGATCGGCTCTGGCGAAGGCCAGTGAAAGAGGTACACCGGCCGCATGCGCCGCGCAAGCTCGAGCCGCTCACGCAGCGCCGGCGTGCGTTCGGTCGGCGCTTCACGGATCGACGCGGGAATCGTCGGCGGTTGGCCGAACGGAAACAGGAATGGCGGCGCAGTGTCGCGCTTGAAGCGCGCGTAGCCGGCGTCATCCGCGGGTAACCCGGGCGACAGAATCTCGCGCAGCTCGATCTCGCCCCACTCGCGCGGGCGATACGTCCGCCGCGACGTTCCGAGCTTGTTCGCGACGGCCATCCCAACGCGTTGCAGGACGAAGCCGGGGCCGAGGTGGCGGAGGACGTAGTAGGCTTTTTGGAGGCGGGTCACGGGTACCGCGTCAGATTCTCGCCAAGCGCGGAATGCGGTCGAAGTGCGCGTCGCGGCTGTAGATTGGCAAGCCGTGCTGCACGCAAAGCGAGGCAATCCACACATCGGGGAGCGGAATCGGGGTCCCTGCGCGGCGCAGGTGCGCGAATAGGTCGGCGTAAATGTGCGTGGTGGCCTCGTCGGGCCAGAGCGGGCCAACGCCCGGGCGCGACATGAACTGCGCGAGCCGCCGCTCGTTCTGCGCGTTGCGCGAGCCGACGCGAAACCCGACGCGCAGCTCCGCGAGCACGATAAACGGAACGTGGATCGCGGCGGCGTGGGCGAACACTTCAATCGCTTCGCGCAGCCCGCGCGCAAAGTCGACGTAGCGATTCACGTCGATCGCGATGTTCATCGCCAAGCGTCTTCGTCGATGCGCTCGAATTCGGCGCGGGTTTCCTCGAACGCCGGGTCTTCGATCCACAAGCCGGCCAGGTCGTCGAGGTCGTTTCGGCGCGGCGTCGAATCAGGCAGCGACAATCCGCGGCGCAGCGCGTCGAGCGCGGCTTGATTGAGGCTCTGCGCGGCGCGGCGTGCGTATTCGCGCAGGGCGCGATCCAGGTCTTCGGGAATGGAGCGAATGGTGTACTGCCGTTTCGGGCGCTTCGCGGTCTTCATGCCTACACTGTATGAATGCGTACGCAGGCAGTCAAGCATGCGGAGCGACGCGCTGCCTCAACCGCGACACAAGAAACCGCGACGCGCCAGCGAACGGCAGCCCTACGCGAGCCGATTTCGATTGCGGGTCGGACTAGGTACGGTGACGCCGTGCATACTCGCTCCCGACACAAACCGTCGCCCAACCCAGATCCGCTCGGGTCGGGCTGCCGTTCGCTGGCGCGTCGCGCTTCCTTCTGTTGCGGTTCCACTAGGAAACACGCTCGGTAATCGCCGCCGGTTGCCTATCATCCAACGGCGACCGGAGGACGCTCATGCTGACCCGAGGAATCGTCTGCACGCTGGCCGCGCTGTTGCCGGCCATTGCCGATCACGCTGCCGCGCAGGTCGCGACGTTCAACTTCGCCGCCGTCAATCAGTCGTACTCGGCGTTCCTACCGCCGGACGACGCGCTGGTGGGCCAGCAGATCGTCTCCGCCCGCATCTACCTGAACGTCGAGTCGCTGCCCGGCTCGGACGCGGCGAATTTCTACACCGACATTGCGTTCCCGATCGACCCGCTGCCGAGCAACACGAATGCGCTGGTGCTGACCGGCGCGGACCTCGGCTGGATCGGCTCGGGCACGTTCAACTACTTCCTGCAGACTACCGAGTTCAACGGCGTGTTCGTCTCGGCCGCGCTACGGCGCGGCGTCGCCGGCGGACATGTTCTCCGGCTCAATCCTGCCCGGATCGCGGATCGAGTTCGACTACATCCCCGAACCGGCGACGGGGGCGATGCTGGCGGCGGGGCTGCTGCTGGGGAGACGACGGTTGGAATAGCGAATTGCGAATAGCGAAGCGAGAATTACAGAAGCGGGCTCCATGGCGAATTGCGAATAGCGAAGCGCGAATGACGGAGCTGCGACCAAGGCCCATCTCGCCGTTCGGCCGGGATCGATGGGTTCCTCAGTAATTCGCTCTTCGCTATTCGCCATTCGCTACCCTCGGTTGTTTCTCGAGTCTGACGACCACGCTGTCCCTTGCCGCCTCCATCGCCGCGAACGTCGCGCGCGTCACCTGCTCCAGCTCGCTGAATGGAATCAGCGGCGGGCCGCCGCGGGCGATGCGCTCGACGAACGCCGCCACTTCGGCCTTGTGGCCTTTGTCCTGTCGCAAGTTCATGCGCGGCGCGCCGCGCCAGTCGAAGGTGAGCAGCCGCCGCCAGTTGTCGATCACCAGCACGCGGTTCTCGCTGAACACCTCCAGCCGCTCCTTCGGGAAACTCTTCGGCCCGTTGGCCCAGTAGTGCACCGTGCCGATCGAGCCGTCGGCGAACGTGAGCGTGATGCTCATCTTGTCATCGCGCGTCGCGGTCTGCGGGCCGAACATCGCCGCCTGCACGCTGACGATCGGATGCCCGACCAGGAACAGCAGCAAGTCGATGAAATGGCAGCCTTCGCCGATGATCCGTCCGCCGCCGACGCTGTGATCCTGGTTCCAGTTCTCGCGCGGGATCTCGCCGGCGTTGACAAGGAAGCTCAGCGCCAGCGGCTGCGAGCGGCCGGAGAGCAACTCCTTTATCTTCACCGCGTGTGGCGCGAATCGGCGATTGAAGCCGACCAGGAGCTGCAAATGCGGGTGTTTCGCATGCGCCGCGCGGACGCGCTCCAGCCCCTCCTGGTCGATCGCCAGCGGCTTCTCGACGAAAACGTGCTTTCCGGCTTCGAGCGCCTCGCACACCATCGCCGGGTGCGAGCTGTGGCGCGTGGTGATAAAGACGGCCTGCACGGCGGGGTTTTTCAGAATGTCGCGATAGTCGGTCGAGGCTTCCTGCGCGTCGAACTTGCGCGCCGCGTGAAGTCCTGTCACGCCGCCGGCGCTGGCCACGCTGTGCAGCACCGCGCCGCTGGCCTTGATCGCCGGCAGAAGCATTAGCTTTGTGAAATTTCCGGCGCCGATTACGGCGACGACGGGATTGGCCGCGCCGCCGCCGGAATAACTCGGGGTGGCGCCCGGCGCGCCGCGCATCGCCGGACCGGGGAGCCGAATCACGCGTTGCAGCGGCGCCGGCTGCTCGGGATAGTCGAGCAGAACGCCCAGCGCGCTGCCGTCTTGAAGAATTGTCTCGTAGGCCCTCGCGGCGTCGGCGTGCGCGAAGTGCTTGGAAATCAGCGGGCGCGCGTCGAGGCGTTTGCCTGCCATCGCTTCGAGCATGGCCTCGAAATTCCGCGCCACAGTCCAGCGCACGTACGGCCGCGGATAGTCGCGCGCCTGGCCTTCGTACGCCGGGTCGTAGCGGCCCGGCCCGTACGAGCACGAGACCTGAAACGACAGCTCTTTCTCGTAAAAATCGGCTCGGCGAAGGTTCAATCCGATCACGCCGACCAGCACAATGCGGCCGCGCTTGCGGCAAATCTGCGCCGCCTGGTGAATGATCTCGTCGGTCTTCGCGGAGGCGGTGATGAGCACACCATCGACGCCGCCGCCGCGGCTGAAGGCCAGCGCCGCCTGAACCGGATCGGCGCCTTGCCCGACGCAAACGGCTTCGCAGCCCATCGTGCGCGCGAGGTCGCAGCGTGCGGCGTTGACGTCGACGCCGAGCACTTCGCAGCCGTGCGCGCGGAGCAATTGCGCGCCGACCAATCCGAGCAAGCCCAAGCCCACGACGACGAAGCGCTCGCCCAGCTCGGGTTGTAGCAGCCGCACGCCGTGCAGCGCGATCGAGCCGAGCACCGTGAAGCTGGCCGAGTCGTCGTCCAGCGCGTCCGGCACGCGGGCCGCCAGCGTCTCCGGCACGCAAACCATCTCGGCGTGCGCGCCGTTGGACGCGACGCGGTCGCCGACTGCGAAGCCTTCCACGTCGCGACCGACCTCGACCACGCGCCCGACGTTGCAGTATCCCAGCGGCAGCGGCTCGTCGAGGCGCGCGAAAACAGCCTCCAACGTCGGCATCAAGCCGTCGGTTTTGATCTTCGTGAGTACCTGCCGCACTTTGTCCGGCTGCGAGCGGGCCTTTGCTATCAATCCGGCCTGGCCGAACTCGACCAGCATGCGCTCTGTGCCGGCGGAGATGAGCGAGCGCGACGTCTGGATCAGCAAATGTCCGGCGCGCACGGCCGGACAGGGCACGTCGGCGATTTCGATCTGGCCGTTGCGGAGGCTTTGCAGAACCTGCTTCATCTCGGAGGCTTTCTGTAGGGTGTGTCAGCTTCTGTAGGGTGCGTCAGCCGTATCGACGCACCTCCGCGGCAGCAAGATGGTGCGTCGATGAGGCTGACGCACCCTACCTGCTCGCTACCTGCTCGCTTCATTCTCTTGGTTTTCTAGCGGCATAACCAACGCCGGAACCACGAGCGCAAGGGACCGGCGGCATCGGGCGCGCCGCGCCAAAGAAGGAAACCAAGCTCGGGCCCGAAGAATCTCGGTTGGTGGCATGCCTGCGGCTGTTGGCAGGCAGTCGACCGTGGGCGCGGCTGACCATCGGCGCGCCGCGAGCGATTTGCCGCCAGCATGGCCGCCAACGGCCGCAGCCATGCCACCCATGCCGTATCGACGCACCTCTGCGGCACGATGCAAGGTGGTGCGTCGATAAGGCTGACGCACCCTACCTACTACTACTACCTACTCTAGGCCGAAGGATCGGAGGGTGGCATGCCTGCGCTGTTGGCAGGCATGCCGTGGCAGGCGTGGCCGCCAACGGCCCCGGACACGCCACGCATGCCGGGCTGAGGGCAGCCCGGCTCGGATCGGGTTGCCCCGTTCTTCGCGCGACTTCGGAGCAAACGGTTCTCGTATTCGCGCCACACGATCGTGTAGAATGCGCGAATGAGCGCGACTCTCGATCGTGTTCGCGAGTTGATCGCGGCGGGAGAGGTCAAGATATCGGAGCATGGCTATGACGAGCTGGTCGCCGACAAGTTGACGGTAAACGACGAAGCTGATCCGCGAGCACGAATACGTGGCCGAAGTCGAAGTCGAGTCGACCGACTGGCCAGAGGGATGGGGGCCATATCTTTCGCTGGACGACGCGCGGAAACTCGACGAGGTTCGCGCGGCCTTGCGGCGGGGTGACCTCTTGACCGCTGGACGACTCGCGCGAGTGTACCGGCTAACCCCGGTGACATTGACCGCATAGAGACGTGCTTCTGGCTGGGCGCGCCTACCCCGACGCACCGCGCCACAATCGGACGTTCTGAGCAAGCTTGGCGACGTACGCTTTCTTGTTGTCACCGAACCCTGACGGATGAGGAACGCGAACAACGGTTACGGTTCCCCAGCTTGCACGCATGGGTTTTGGTTCGAACGGAGCGCCGCTATCGCACAACCCAATCGGTGTTGTCAGGCCGAGCACCAACAACAATTCTGGTCGAAGCACGCGGAGTTCAGTCTCCAAGAAACGCCGCGGGCAATTGGCTCGCATGTCGGGTGTTGGTTCAGACTTCGCCCACGGTGGCGAACACTTGACCGCCTCGAGATAGGCAATCGAGTCAAACGCGGCGCCCAACGTTGGAGCGTCGTCGAGCAGGTCGGCGCCGGTGACGAATACGCGCTCGCCAGCGAGTTCCCATGACGACGACACTAGAACCCAGACGTACGCAGCGAGTCGGTGCCAGTAAAACGTGCCACCGTAATCCGGGGCGTCGAAATCGATCTTCTTCTGCCCGGCAGCCAACGCCTGCGCGGCCAGCACGACGAGCTCGCGATTTCGGGACAGGCCGCCGGACTTGACGTAGTTCAGCCCGATGGCAACCAGCCTCGGACGGTTCACTCCGTATCGCGATCCGACGTGAGGAAGGCAGATTCCGTTCCAACTTGCCGATTGCGCCTGGTTCAGTCGAGACCCCAGCACGCCTCACGGTCGGGGCAAGCTGCGTGCAGCCACACCACGCGGTTCCCGTCGCCCGACGGCAGCACGCCGTTGCGCGAGTACAAGTCAAGGAATTCTTCGTCCATCGCATCGTTCCTTTCCGCCGGTCGCTTGCGCTCGCGGTTCCTTAATTCGCTACTCGCTATTCGCTCTTTGCACTTGCGCTTCCAGGGCCAGCATCAACTCGCTGCTCCGCCGCACGGAATCGACCGAATCCCCCGGCTCGCCGGCGACGATCTTGCGCGAAATCGTCTCGTACATCACCCGAAACGCCGTCAGCCGGTTGACGTGCTTTCGCCGCAGCACGCGAAAGCGGTCTTCGGCGCGATAGCGACTGGCGTTCTCGACCGTCACCGTCACGCCCTTGGCGCGGAGCTGTATGTGATCCTGCAATCCGAGCCGGGCGCTGCCGTGGTCCGTAAGCGACATGTTGAACGTCGCGCCGTTGTCCAGCTCGACACTGGCGTGAATATCGCCGTTGCGGGCTTTCCAGAGGTCAGCGCGGCACGGGGCGGCGAATCCGTTCATGAACTGGAAATGATCGAGCCAGTGAGTGCCGTTGCTGACGATGCGGCTGCCCGAGTTGGGCCAGTTGTACCAGTGCCGCCGGACGAGCGGCACTTCGAAGACGATGCAGTGGTAATTCACCGGCTCGCCGGGTGCGAGTTGAAGATCCTGGCGCGCCAGCCCCCACAGCGGGTCGTAGCGTTTGTTCAATCCGGCGAAAAATCGCCCCGGATGATCCTTCATCGTCGCAAGCAACGCGTCAAGCTGTTCGCGCGTGGTGACAATCGGCTTCTCGACCACCGCCCACGCGCCGCTTCGCAGCGCGTGAACCGCCAGGTCCGCGTGCGTATGGTGATAGCCGGCGATCAGGTACACGTCGTATTTCTCGTCGGGGCGAACCGCGCCGCTCGTGTCGTACGAGACTCCCGGCAGTCGATTCACGCCGATCTGCGTCGGATCGATTTCGTGGATACAGGTGAGCTGAATGCGCGGGTCGAGCTTGGGAATGATGCAGGTCTTGGCGTAATTGCCCAGCCCGAACAGCACGGCCGACATTCGGCCGGATTGCGGCGAGACGGAGGGTGTGCGCTCCGCCGCGACGGCGGCGCGCGGCGAGGCAAGCGATTCGCACGACGCGGGGTCGATTCGGCGGAGCTGCTCCGTCGCCCAGCCCAGCACGACGCCGGAAGCTTGGTCGATCGGCGCGCCGGAAAAGCGGCTCCAGCCGGCGAGCGGCGACCAGTCCGGGCTTTGCGGATTGGGTTTGTTTCGGATCAGAAGCAGCGCCTCGTCGCGACGCCAGCGCTGCGCCAGCGCGTCATCGATCGGCGTCACAAACGCCGGCGGGAGGCAGACGCGCTGCATGCACTCCGGATGCCAAGGTGCGACAAAGGCCACCGCCGCCCCGACTGGATGCACGGCGTCAGCGTCCGCTTCGAGCACCTCGCCGAAACCGGCTGAGATGAACTTTCGATCGCGCAGCGACTCGGCCAATCGCGACCGCACCTTCAGCAACAGTTCCTTCGCGCCCACTTCGCGCAGGTAGTTCCACAGCCGGCGCAGGCTGCGCGGCTGAGCCAGGTAAACATCGACCAATCGTTCGAGCGGCCACCAGGCCCAGGCCCGGATGCGCAGTTCACCGGGCGCACGGGCGTGGTCGAGAAAACCGTCGGTCCAGGTTTTGCCTAGTATGAACACGGGATCTGGTGGCACCGGTTTTCAACCGGCGTTGTGGCACCAGTTTCCAACCGGTTTTGTGGCACAGGTTTTCCAACCTGTGCCGTCGTCGATGCACAAACGTCGTAGTGAAGGCGGTGGACGGGCTGAAAACCCGTCCCAAGACGCCGGTTGGAAACCAGCGCCACAGAACCAACAGGGCCCGCCGCCTTATGCCGCTTGGTGCTGCCGCTCACCGTCCCTCCCCAATCACGCGGCGATATTCCGCGTCCAGCGCCGCAGCCACGCCCGCCGGCTTGTAGCGCTCGGCTAGCCGCAGCGCGCCAATCGCGGACCGGCGGCGCAGGGCC
The DNA here is from genome assembly GCA_046350315.1 of Phycisphaerae bacterium. Classification (GTDB taxonomy): domain Bacteria; phylum Planctomycetota; class Phycisphaerae; order UBA1845; family Fen-1342; genus CAZHTF01. Next base: position 4,213,950 of record JAXMAP010000002.1, on the reverse strand, counting down.
GCGTCGGAGAGCATGCCGCGCAGCGCCGCGCCGAACTCGTCGATCGTCGGCGCGCTGACGACGCCCGCGTCTCCGGCGCGAATGTCCGTCGCCAGCGCCACTCCGCTCGACACCACGCACGGCAGCCCGAACAGCAGCGCCTCGGCCACGGAGATGCCGAAATTTTCGTGCCGCGAGGGCTGTGCGAAGACCGCCGCACGACGCAGCAGCGCCGCCTTGATCCCGCCGCGCAGCGTTCCCGGCAATGCGACGCGCTCTTCGAGCTTGTTGGCTTTGATAGTTGCTTTCAACGCTTCGACGAGTTTGGCGTCCTCATAGGGGCCGGCCATTACGAGCACCCATTCTGGATATTCGCGCGCCAGGCGCACGAAGCATTCGAGCAGCACGTCGCAATTCTTGATGAACGAAATGCGGCCCAGGTATGCGATCGCCGGCGCGCCGCTTTCGAGTTGCGGACACAGCGCCAGCAGCGCTTCAGGGTTCTCGGCGACGTCGAGCAGATCGCTTTCGACCGGCTGCGGCACGATGAACGTCGGCGCGGTCAGGCGCAGGTCGCTGAGTTCGGCGAGTTCCTTGTTGCTGCAGCAGTGGATCGCCGCGGCGCGATTGAGCACTGGACGTTCGAAAATCTCCAGATAGGGCCGCTTGAGATACGCCTTGTGCTCGCGCGCCACGCGGCCCAGGTTGCCCGCCGGCCGAACGATGAACGGAATCTTGTATCGCCGCGCCGCGCCGGCCCCCGCCAGCAGGTGATAGCGCCAGGTGCCGTGAATGTGCACCAAGTCGGCGGTTTGCGCCAGGTCGAACGTCGCCCGTTTTAACGCCCCGTTGTACCACATTAGGCGCGCCGTCGTCGGCGCCGCGTGAACCGAAAGATTCCCGCGTCGCCCCGGCTCGAGCGTCTGCGGCCCGGGGCTGCCGCGCGCCGGCAGCACGAGCACCTCATCGCCGCGCTCGGCCTGCGCGCGGGCCAGCGTGGCCAGCGCCCGCGGCGGCCCGCCGAGATCTTCAGCGAGCATGTAAATGACATGCAGGATGCGCAGCCGCCGCTGGGCCGGGCGCGTTTCGCTGGGCTGCGCCGGGACTTCGAGTGCGTTGGGCGTCTCAGGCAAGCTGGTGGCAGCAGTCAATAACGCTGAGGGCGATGTCATCCCACGACGAAAATCCGCGCTGATGCTGTTGTCGGCCGGCGGCGCGCAGCCGCTCGCGCAAGCCCGTGTCGTCGCGAAACGCGATGATCGCATCGCGGATCGCTTCCGGATTCCAGGGATCGAAATAAGCGGCCGCGTCGCCACAGACTTCGCGCGCGAAATCCAGATCGCTGGTGAGGATCGACAACTCCAGCGCCATCGCCTCGACATACGGAAGGCCGAACGTCTCGAGCAGCGTCGGCATGCACAGCGCGTCGCTGAAGCGGTAATACGCCGCCATCTGATCGAACGGGATCGGACCGACGTTTACGACGCGATCTTCCAGCCGCAACCGTCGAATCGAGCGAAACAGCGCCGGGCAGCGCGGGTGCTCATTGGGCCGCAGCGTCAAAATCAGTACAACGCCGACGAGCTCGCGCCGGAAACGATCGAAAACGCGGACCAGCCCTTCGATGTTCTTGTGCGGGTAGTAGCGCGTCGGATAGAGCAGCTTCAGCTTGCCGCGCAGCGATTCGTACGCCGGCGGCGAATGCGCGCGCTGGGCCGATTCGAGCAACTCGGGTGAAACGCCGGTGGCGCAGCGAATCGTGCGGCCAGCGTAGCCATAGTGCTCGCGAAAACGCCGCTCGACAACCGCGGTTTGAACCATTAACGCCTGCGTCACGCGGAGCTGACGGCGCATGAACCGCCGGCGAAACACCATTCCCAGGTGGTACCAGGGCAGCACCGGCCCGTAGTGACGCGTCGGATACAACAGGTGCGGATGCTGCGGAAAGGCGATCTGCGGACAGGGCGGTCGCAACAGCCCGCGGCCATTCAGGGCCAGGATGACATCGGGCCGAAAACGCTTGACCAACCCCGGCAGGCGGAGATGGTCGAACGCCCAGCGCTCGGGATACGTTCGCTGCCGGTGGAAGATCGACTCGGCGGCGGCGAACCCGCTGATCTCCTCGTACCCGAGTCCCGCCGGTTGCAGCAGCAGGTATTGCTCTCGCGGCGCGACGCGCGCCAACGCCGCGAGCATGTTGCGCCCGACGGACAACCCTCCGCCGTGTCGCAGACTGTGAGCCAGGACTGCAATTCGCAAGTCAGTTTCGTGCTTCGAGCAGCGCCGCCAGCTTCGGCGTCACTACGTCCCGGCCGTGCAGCGAATCCACGTGCCGCACGAGCGTGTCGCCGTTCGGCGCGACGAGCCGGCCTTGTAGGAACGCCTCGGCCTTGGCGCGCAGCGCCGCGACGTCGCCGGCGGGATACATGAAATCGGGCAGGATCGGCCGCATCAGCTCGGGAATCGCGCTCGAGTCGGAGCTGAGCACCGGGCAGCCGTACGCAAACGCTTCCTGAATGATCAGCCCGAAGCACTCCAGCGCGCGGGTCGGCAACACGAATAAATCGGCCGCCTCATAAGCCAGCGCGAGTCGTTCGTCGGTCAGGCGGCCGGTGAACGTGACGCGCTCCGCCACGCCCAGGTCGCGGGCGAGCGCTTCGAGCTGCGGGCGCATCGGCCCGTCTCCACCGACGACGAATCGGCAGCGGTGCGCGGTCGTCAGCGGACCAATGGCCCGGATCGCATCATCGATTCCATATCGCGGGCCGTGGCGGCGCACGGTGACGAAGACCTTTTCGTCGGTCGGCAGCCCGAGCAGGCGCCGCGCGGCGGCCATGTCGTGTTGTCGCTTCAGCTCCGAGCGACGCCAATGCGGCACAACTACGACTCGAGATTGCATCTCCGCGCCGTGCTGCCGCCCGATCTCCTCGCGCGTGTACTGCGACAGCGTCTGAATCGCGGCGCACGGACGGAGCACGCGCTCCTCGAGTCGGCGCAGACGGCCGAGCCCCAGCGCGAGTTTCAGCCAGCCGATCGGTCCGGCCGCGGCCCAGTTGATCCGCTGTTCGAGAACGGCGGGAGAGTGCATCGTGTAAACGTAACGCGGTCCGGATCCGAGCGCGTCGATCGCGCCGGCGCCCGTCAGCGGCGAATGCATGTGAACGACATCCCAGCGTTCGCGGCCGAGTTCACGCCGCGCCAGTTCGGCCGCGGCGGCGATGGCGCGCTCATCGCGCTGGGGATGCCAGGAAGGCAGGCGCGGCCGCTCGTAGCGCAGGATCTCGACGCCCTCCACCGTCTCGCGGAGCGGCGATTGGTCGAGCCGCTTGGTGCAGAACATCGCGACGCGGTGGCCGCGGTCGCGCATCATCAGCGCAACGTCCCATGCGACACGCCCCATGCCGCCGGGAATGTCCATGAACCCGTCGTCGACCGCGGTCAAATAGTTCATCAAGAAGATCCAGCGGTCATCGCGCGCCGGACATGGCCTGATCCGGCGCCCGCGCCGGGCACGAACTCTCGTACCCGCTTTGGCCGCGCGGTTCAAGCCCGCCGACGTTGTTCAGCGCGGGGGCGCGCCGAACGCCGCGCCGCCGCGCGGCGGGAACGCGATTGCAACGGCCCGCAGCGGCTGCGGCGCGCCGGATCCAATCGCCGGCGCCAGCACAAGCTGGTAAATCAGCACCGCGCCGATGAGCGCGTAGACCAGCAGACGAAAATGCGAGATGTAGTCTAGATTCTGGCACCACAATACGTGTGGGCCGACCATCGCTAGGTAGAACAGCCCCTTCAGATAGGAGCGCCGCGCGGCGCCGGCGATCAGATTCGCCAGCAGCGCGTGCGTCAACCCCAGGGCCAGGCCGCCGATCGCGACGGCCGTCCAACCGCCGAGAATCCAGAACGACCCGACGGTCGAAAGCTCGACCGATGTCTTGTCTGTGATGCGGATGTCGTAGTCGGTGAGGATCGTGGTCCAGGAATAGTGCGGCGCGTAATAGATGACGCCGGGCAACAGCCGCGTGAACAGTTCGGTGAAGTAGAGCTGCGGCGAGAAGTCCATGTAAGGCCGCGATTCCGGCGTCAGCGTGATGATCGAGTGTCCGCCGGTCGAGAAGAGCCGCCCAAGTGAACGAACGAAGACCGAGTTCACATCGAGAAACTCGGTGACGCCGCGGCTCAGGGCCTCGGCGCGGCGTTCCAGGTTCTCGAAGCCGATGCCGCCCAGCAAACGCCGCGTCGAGTCGGCAATCGCGAGGTAGAGCGGCAGGGAGACTGCCGCCGCGACAACCAGGTTGAACTTCATCCGCGGCGTCAGCGTGCTGTGAAACAGCAGTCCGAACACGAACAGCGAGAATGGCAGCAGCGCCATGCCGCGCGCGTTGCCGAGTGCGTAGAACACGCCGCAGAACGCCAGGAACACCATCGTGATCAGGATGGTGCGCACCGGCAATTGGCGCAACAGCGCCCCCACCACCAGCATCAATCCGTTCAGGTAGATGAACAGCCCGTCCGCGAGGTATTGCACGGCGAAGGGCAGCTCTTTGACCTTGCCGATGGCATTCAGGCCGATCACGACCATCACCACCGCAAGAATCAGCGACGCCATGCGGCGGGAGTTCGCGGGCGGGGCGGCCGGCAACTCGGGCGTCTTGCGGATGATCCAGCGGCACATCAGCAGGTAGCAGATCATGAACACCAGCAGCGCGAGCTGAAGTCGCTCGCCGCCGTCGAGAAAATGGCGAACGTAATGCATCGTCAGGTATGACGCATCGGGCGCGAAAATGGCGAAAAACGTGCACGCGATCGGCCAACTCATCGTCTGCCAGGTCAGAAACAGGACCGGAATCATCGCCTGAAGCGAGCGCTGCCGAACGAAGTACATCGCCGCCACGCCCGCCACCAGGCAGTTCAGGTACGCCAGCAGCGCGGTCGTGCGATGGTCGTCCGCGGCGCCGAACGCGATGGCGATCGGCAGAATGACAAGCACGAAAAAGACCGGCCGGGTGAACCAGTTCACGGCCGTGCGGCGCGCGGCTGGGTTCATCGGCACAACGGGAATGAAACCGGTCGGCAATTGCTGCGACACGTCAGGACCTCACAGCTCCGGGCCGCAGCGCGCCCAGCAACATGCCGCGCGTCGCGCTGTCGACCGAAATCCAAAACGCCGCCGCCGCGTAGGCGGCGCACATTGCGGCGCAAAAAACCACCAGCGAGAACCACGAATCGATCGCCAGATGCTCGCGAATCCAAAGCGCCGGCAGCCCGACCGCCGCCGCTACCAGCATCGGCCGCAGGTGGGCGCGCCAGGCGAACGGCCCGAGCGGTTCTTGAAAGAACCGCCGCAGCAGCGACGGCAACCAGAACAGTTGCAGCAGCAGGAAAGGCCCGGCGATTCCCGCGGCCGCGGCGACGCCGGCCAGGCCGGTCGATCGAACCAGGATCACAACCGTAAACACGATTCCCACGGCCGCCGCGATGTAGCCGATTGCCAGCCACCCGGCCCGATTCACGCCCAGCAGCGCGTTGTGAATGGCCATGTTCGGCCAGGTCACGCACATGGCGCCGAGCAAGATCGCGAGTACGACATATGCTTCGCCCGCTGTGCGGAGGGCCTGTGTCAGCGCGATTTCATCGCTGCTGGTCCGCGGAACGAGCCACAAATGCATGAACGGCTTACCCGCCACCAGCAGCGCCATGCAGATGCCCCACGCCAGCACGCCGAGCACCTGACAGCCGCGCACGATCATCGGCCCCAGCGATCGGCTCGGACTTGCGGCTTCCATCGAGCTGATCAGCGGCGTGAACAAAGTGGAGATTCCATCCAGCGCCTGCTGACAGGTGACGATCACCAACATGCCCAGCGAGAACGGCGTCACCGCTTCCGGCCCCACCATGCGCGTCAGGATGAAATTGGAGCCTTGGTAAATCGTCATTCCGCCGATCGCGATCAGGAACACATGACTTCCCAGCCCCATCAGCTCGCGTACCGCGGCGGCGCTGGTGTGCGTCGGCCAGAACCGGAGCCACGGAAATCGCCAGCGCGAGATGACGACATGGGAAAGCAGCCCGACGGCGCTGGCGATCACGAACGTCAACGCCGGAACGTCCACCGTCGCCCGCCAACCGATGCACAGACCGATCGTCAGGCCCAGACGAATCACGACCATGGCGATCAGCACCGCATTGTTGATGGCGTGAAGCTGCCAGCCCTGGAACAGCCCCAGAAACGGCACATGCAAGAGCCGCACGCCGGCGCCGACGCACACGAGCTGCAGCGCCAGCGCCGATTCGGCGCGGGCTTCCGGCGGAATCAGCGGGAAGAACGCCAGGAACGGCTTGGCGATCAGCAGCGACGCCGCGGCGAGCGTCAACGCGACCACGGCGAAGATCGCCGCCGCGCCGCTGACCACTTGGTTCATGCGCTGATGGTCGTCGAGCATGCGATAGCGCGCCACAAAGCGGTTCACGGCGCTCGTGACGCCCAGATCGAGCAGCATCAGGTAATTCAGCAGCGATCCGATCGTGGCCCAAACGCCGTAGCGCGCCTGGTGCAGCCGCTCGATCAGGAACGGTGCGAGCACGAGCTGCGCGACGACGTTGCTGGCGAGATAGGTCCAGTTCATCGCGACGTTCAGCGCGAATTGGCGTTTGCTGACGACTTGTTTGAGTGTTTGAGTCACGAACTAAGTGTCGCCCGAAGCAAAAATGTAGGGTGCGTTAGACGTATCGACGCAACGTTGGATCACACAACCGGGTCGTGCGGCGATAAGGCCGACGCACTCTACCCAATTGCGACGCAGCGTTCTCAATTCATCGCGCGAACGCGCGCCTGGCGGAACACCCACCACGGCTCCCAATTGCCGTGCATTCGCAAGTACAGCCGCGAACTGACCGCCATGCGCAGCGCGCCGCCGGCAAGCGCCTCGACCGAAACCGGCTTGCCGAGAAAATCGACGACCTCCACCTGGTCCGGCGCAATTGACAGCTCCAGCCACTGCGGCGTGCTCACATTCCAGAGCGAAATGACGCGCAGCGCCCCTACCGGCTCGGCCAGATACGCCCGCACGTCGAGGCTGGTGCCGGCGACGAACGGGATCTCCCGCGCCGGCGACAAGTGAAAGCGATTCTGATCGTCCTTGATCAGCATGAATTCGGAGCGCGGCGCGCTCAATGGCTCGCGGACTTCGCGGGGGAAATACCCTTCCAGCCGAAGTTGCTCCATCGAGCGCATCAGCGCCAGGATCGCGGCGCGGTGCGGCAGGCGCTCACAGGCGGCGGGCGTGGCCTGCATCGAGACCGCCGCGTCCGCCGCCAGCGCCTTCGTGTACAGGTACTCGATGTCGGCGATGCTCGTGCCCGGCAGCCGATCGGTCGGAAGGCGCAACGGAAACCAGCCGATCTCCGGCGACATCAGGTCCTCGCGAGCGCGCGGCACGGAGCGCGCCAGGGCGTCGTCAATCTCGTCGCGCGCGTCCATCGACAGCTTGAAGTAGTCGCGCTGCCCGGTGCGCGTCGTGAAATGCCAGGAGAACATTGTCTCCGTCGACGCCTGCACGATCGCCGGCGTTCGGCGTAATTGCCGCAGCATCGAAAGTTGACCAAGGGTCGCGTTGTACCACAGCGGCGGCGGCGTGTCCTCGGCGTGGTCGAAGTAGACCCAATCGAACGCCGCGCCGTCGTAGACGCGCGCCAACTCGCCGCTGAGTTCATCCTGCATCGGCGTCGCCGGGTCCACAACGAACAAGGCGCCGACGAAGTCGGCCCGCAGTCCGGCGACCGGCTGGCCGGCGGCATGCGCCGCGGCGCGCGTGCCGTACTGGCCGCGCTGACAGCCGCGCAGCCCGTACGGCGGTTTGTCCGAAAGCTCCGCGTACGACAGGATCTCGTCGCCGATGCGCGCGTCGCGATGGCCGACCTGGCGGGGCCAGCCCGACGGCGACTCGCGCAATTCGATGAAATCGGCGCTAGCCGAAATTTCCTTGGCAAGCGTGAGCGTACCGTGCGTAGCCAGTCGCGGATCCGGCGTCGGCGCGACGCGACGGTCTTGCTTGGAAATGACGGTCGTCTTCACGTGCATTCCCGCGCGCAGACCAGCGGCGTGAATGCGATCGATCGCCTCGCGCAGCTTCTCCACGTTGCCGCCCAGCCGGCGGCCCTGGCCGCGAAGGTACTCCGGCCAGTTGTCCTCCAGCAGCAGAATCGACCCGAAGCCGCCGTCTCGCGCGAAGCGGATCAGCGCATCGAGGGACGCCGCGTCGTATTCGGTCGCAAACAGATACGACCGCCGATTCGCGGCGTCGAGTTTGCCGCGGATTCCAATCGGTATTTCGAACTCGCGCTCGATGTCGGAAATGACTTCGTTCAAGCGCGGCATTTCGCACGCGAAAATCGCGACCGCGGCGTGACGTAAACCCTCGGTTGAGCCCGGCAGCCGGGATTGGGCGGTGGCGCGGACGACTCGTTTCGCGGGATCGATCATCAGCTCGATTTCAGGCGAGCCGGCGATGACGCCGAGGCAGCGGTTGCGAAAGACGAAGATGCGGTTGGCCAGAATCTGGTCCGGCTCGGCAAGCTCGAGGTCGAGAATCCGCAGCGCGTCGATGCGCTCGTCCGCTTGCTCGACGCGCAGGATCGCGTAGTCGGGCTTGGCCTCCACGCCGATCGCGCAGCGGACACCCGAATCGCCGAACGCGATGCGCATCGGGCCGTCCGTTCCGCTCATCGCGGTGGCGGCGAATTCGCGATCGCCGAGCGAGGCGGTGCACAGCGGCCGCGGCGTCCGCAGCCGCTCGACGCCGAGCGGCACGTCGCGAATGCCGCGCAGCATTCCGTCGCCGCCGACGGTCAGCCGCAGCGCGGCCGGTGATTGCGCCAGCGCGGCGGCGAGCCCGAGCAGACTCGAAATCAGAGAAAGCGATCGGGCGCTAATCACGGTGCATCGGCTGCTACTTCAATCGCATTTCGCGATCATCAGCGGATTCAGCCCCGAAATCAGCGGCAAGAGCGCGGCACGGCGAATCGCGCCGTGAATTCGGCGCGCCAGTGTCGCGCCGCCCTCGTTGCCGCGGCCGGGAAAGCAAACGCAGTTGATGCTCTTGCCGCTGGTGGGCACGTCGCGCGTCAGACCCCACTTGGTGATTTGCCAGGTCTGGTAGTCCAGCCGCTTCATGTGCGAAAAGACATCCGACGGGGCGTCGCCGTGTTCGGCCAGCAGCCCCGCCTCCGCCTCGACCACAACGATCGGGCGATCTTCGCGCAACATGCGTTCTGCGCCGCGCAGCACGGCGAGCTCGGCGCCTTGCACGTCGATCACCAGCAGGCGCGGCGCCGCCAGGTCGCCGACGGCGCGCAGCGCGTCGAGCGTGACGCATTGGACCTCGATCGAGGCTGTGTCGGCTTGAACTCCGTCCACCAGCCGGCCCATGCCGGAGTTGTCGTCGCCAGCCGGGGGCGCGAATCGTAGCGTGCCGGCGCGATCGGAGACGGCATTGCGCAGCACGACCGCTTGCGAAAGCCGGTTGCGGCGCAGGTTGGATTCGAGCAGCTCGGCGTTCGCCGGCAACGGCTCAAAGCAGGTCAGCCTGCCGCGCGAACCGACGATTCGGGCGTACAGCACGGATTCGGTGCCGATGTTCGCGCCGACTTCGACGATCGAATCGCCGGGGCGGCACGCCAAGTTTGCAATGACGACGTTCTGCCACTCCCAGAACCCGCGCACCGCGAAACACAAAGAGACCCAATCGATGCGCGGCGCGCTGAGCGTCACATCCGCGATGCTGGACCGCGCTGTGAACGAAACAGCCTGGCCCTCCGGCGTCTTATGCGGATACAGGCGCAGAAAAACGCCGGAGAATCCGGGCGGAAACCAGCGACACAGCCGGGCCAGCAGCGCCAGGCGTCGCGATGACGTCTCTATCAGCATGCGGAATTCAGGGCGAACGGGGGGAGTGCGAAAGTGCGTGTCGCCGCGCCGTTCGGCCGCCGACGCGAGACCCGCCGGCGGGCTGGCCCCCCTCAACTAACCTCACGAACCGCGCGTCACTCGCGCGCCAGGATCTCGGCGATACGCTCCGCCGCGAGCCCGTCCCACTTTTCAGGCACCGGTGCTGATCCCTGTTTGGACGCCCGCGCGCGGCGGTACGCCTCCACGATCGATTCGGTGCCGGTGCCGACCAGTTCGTTCGTGCCGTGCGTTAGCGTCACCGGTCTTTCGGTGTTTTCGCGCAGCGTGAGACAGCGGACACCGAGTATGGTCGTCTCTTCCTGAATGCCGCCGGAATCGGTCAACACGCAAGCCGCCCGTCCGGTCAGCTTCAGAAAGTCGAGATAGCCCAGCGGCTCGATGATTCGGATGCGCGGCAACGCCTTGAATCGATCGGCGAAACCGAGCTTTCCGAGGTTCGCGACGGTGCGCGGATGCATGGGGAACACGATCGGCAGGTCGCGCTGAATCGTCTCCAATGCGTCGACGATGCGGCTGAATGTCGGCTTGTCGTCCACGTTGCTGGGACGATGCAGCGTGGCGACGTTGTACTCGCGCGGGCGAACGCCGAGCTTTTCGAGAATCGCCGAGCGCTCGGCGGCTTCGAGATTGGCCTTCAGCGTGTCGATCATCACGTTGCCGACGAAGTGAATTTTCGCGTCGGCGACGCCTTCCTTTCGCAGGTTTTCGACGCCGCTCGGCTCGCTGACAAAAAGCAAGTCGGAGATGGCGTCGGTGAGCAGACGGTTAATTTCCTCGGGCATCGAGCGATCGAAGCTGCGCAGGCCGGCCTCGACGTGTGCGACTTTCACGCCCAGCTTCGTCGCCACCAGCGCGCAGGCGATCGTGCTGTTCACGTCGCCGACCACGACGACCCAATCGGGTTTGTGCTCGATGACAATCGGCTCGAAGCGCGTCATTACGTCGGCGGTCTGGCGCGCGTGCGAGCCCGAGCCGACTTCGAGGTTGATATCCGGCTCGGGAATGTGGAGTTGCTTGAAGAACAGCTCCGACATATTCGCGTCGTAATGCTGGCCCGTGTGCACCAGCAACGCTTGGATCGCCGGATGGCGCTGGTAGGCGCGCATCAGCGGCGCGATCTTCATGAAATTGGGTCGAGCGCCGCAGATGTTGATGATCTTGGACATTGTGGCTCTTCGAGGTCGGCGAACCGCCGTGATGAGTGATCTATCGGCGTTCGGTTCGCAGCATCACGCGGGCAAACGTACGGCGTTTTCGATTTCGGCCTACGCGTGAAAAACGCGGGCTTCGAGCTCCCTTCGTGCGGGCAAGATGCCCGCTTTCCCTCATTAGTCGACTAAAGCGCACACCCGATCAGTCGCCAAAATCGTGCGAGTCGCTCAAGGGCGGATCTTCCGGGGCGGGCAGACTCCGTCCCCGTCGCGCGCGCGTCTCGCCGCGATTCAAGTTCATGCGATACTGAGAGTTACGCCGGATTCGGGCCGACGTTCGCCTAGCTTTCTTATATCGGTCCTGTCGCCGCGCCGCTAGACCGGCGGAACGACCGTCTCTCAAGCGCCGACGACGGCCGGTCGTCGGAATGTGCACCGGGGAGTACGGGCTTCCAGCCCGCTCTTCGGGCGCGGCGGACACCCGTTCGTCGGGGGGCACCATGTCAGCACACCCCAAGCGGCAGATCAATCTCACAGCGATCTAAGCGCGGGACTCGCCAAACAACAGGAAATGCACGCGAGCGACGCGCAGCCACACCAGGCCCCACATCGCGGCCGAGAGCAGGAGCGTGAAGATGCTGAGCGCCAGGGCGGAAACCGTGCGGCTTCCCATCGCGGAAAGAGAGATCGGCGCGAGATCGAACACAATCGGAATCGCGGCCATGCAGAGCACGACGAGTCCGACGAGGCGCGATGCCGAAGCGCCGACCAATTCGCGGTCACCGGTCATCGCGAGGAGCATGAGGTATCCGATCACGATCGCGAAGAGCCAGTTGACCTGAAAATGTTCGGAGTAATTAAGAAGAGAAGCAGTCGGGCGAAGGTAGTTGCCTGCCGCGATCAGCGCACAAACAAGCCCGACTGATGCGAAGTCCGACGATTGCCGATCGAGTCGACCGCGCACCGCTACCCACATCGCATAGGCCGCCACCAGCGGCCAGACCAGTCCGAGCGACGCGAATCGCTCGTCGAACAGCGCGAGCAGGCTCACGCCCAGCGCGACGAGCACCACCTTCACAAGCCACGCAATCCGCTCGAAGCGGAGTTTCTCGACGCCGTCGAACCAGCGTTCGAGCGCAGCGCGGTCCCAGTGCTTTCCGCACTCGGAACATTGCAATCCGGATTCCCAGATTAAGCGGTATCCGCACGAGAGACAGCGATAATGCCGAGACGACGGCCCGGCTGGCGCCTTCGCGGATGCCGAAAGCGGCATGCCCGAGCCGCTCGGCGGGGCGTGAATCTGCGGCGGTGTTTCGACGATGGGCGGCTGCCGCTCGATCGTCGGCGCGGGGCCGTGCTGCGGCAATGGCGGCACGCGCGCCTGCTTGGGCCAGGGCGCTTCCTCGTGCGGCGCGGCGGCACTCAGTGATTCGAGCGCACGCAGATTCTTCAGGTCTTCACGTGATGTGCTCACGCGTCCCTCCCGATCCGCCTTCAACGGCAAGGCAGAGCGTGTTCGCGCAAATAGCGTAGCAGCGGTGGACGGGATGGCAATGGGCATTGATGGTGGGGAGATTGTCGCGCGGCGGCATGTGGGGCTTAGGGCGGGAAGATGCGGCGTTTTTTCCTGCGGCGGAACAAACCGGAATGGACCGGCGCAGATCGCTTCGCTAGACTCCTCCGATCAAGCACGGAGCGTCGAATGGCGGACGAGAAGAAGATCATCGTCGACAACGACTGGAAGGCCGAGGCGCAGCGCGAGAAGGAGCGCCTGGCGACGGAAGCCGGCGCGCCGGAGGCGTTGCCGGACGCCGCTTTTGCTGAACTGGTCAACCTGATCGCCATGCAGGCGCTGGTCGGACTCGGCGCCATGGGCGGGCCCGGCGGCGAACGCATCCCGCCGAATCTCCAGGTCGCCAAGCATTTCATCGACATGCTTCAGGTGCTGGACGAAAAGACCCGGAACAATCTGACACCCGAAGAAAAACGCCTGCTCGATGAGGTGACTTACGAGATGCGCATGCGGTATGTGCAAATGGCCTCGGGCGGTGCGGGCCCTCGGCGAGCGATGTGAGCTTCGACGGTTCGGTGACTGACCATCCGTGATATGGGCGGTTCGCCGCGATTCTCACGCTCGAAAATGCGCGGCTTGGGACATGACAGAACTACCCGCCGACAGCAAGGCTCCGCTCGTCAAGACGCCCGCGCATGAACCGTTGGCGGATCGCGAGCGGCACAATCCCTACTTCCGCTGGCTGATTCACCTGGGCCTGCCCGCCGCGGCGAGCCTGGTCGTGCACCTCGTGCTGTTCGGCGTGCTTGCGTTGCAAACCTGGAATATTCTCGCTCGCCAACCGCGCACGATGGAAGATGTGGAAGCCGGCATCTCGACCGCAGGTGACGATCTCGGCTCGCTCACCTGGCCCGGCGAGCAAACGCTCGACATCGGCGACCCAAGCGTGCCGGCGCCGGAAGCCGCCGACCTGGCGACGCTTCGCGACCTGGCGAAGCTCGATGTTCCCGAGCCGGGCGTAACCCCGGATATCTCCTCCGGCGGCTTTGGCGTCGGAACGGAAGGCCGGTCCGGCGTGCTGGGAATCGGCAGCGGCGCCGGCGAGGGCGGAGGCGCGGGGCTCGGCGCCGGCCTGGGCGCAGACCGGACGTTCGGCGCGGGTGTCTGGGACCTGCGCGTCAGCGGAAATTCGTTTGCGTATGTCGTCGACTTTTCCGGCTCGATTGTGAACGCGGTGGATGATCTGAAGCGCGAGTTGAAACGCTCGATCGGAAGCTTGAAGCCCAAGCAGACATTCAACGTCACCGTGTTCTACGGCCGCGTCGGCGCCCAGCAGCTCGTGACCGAGTCGTTCGCCGATTCGCTTCAATCAGCCAGCGCCGAGAACAAAGCGAATCTCTTTCGTTGGCTCGATGCGAAGAAGCCCAGCGGCTCGACCGAACCGCTGGCGGCGATGAAGCGCTCGCTGGCGCTGCGGCCCGAGGTCGTGTTCTTCTTCTCCGACGGGCTGTTCGACGAAATGATCGTCGATGAGATCACGCGCGGCAATCGCTCGTCCGGCTGCCGCATACACTGCCTGGTGTTCGACGAGCTGATGCTTAGCGACACCAGCGGATTGCCGCGTCTGACGGACGGCGCCAAACGCCTGCAGCGCATCGCGGAGCAGAACGGCGGGCGTGTGAAAGTCGTGACCGGGTTGGATTTGCGGAAGCGCTGACGCGCGCCGCGCGGCGCTGCAGGCTGGGGAGTGCGGGCATCTTGCCGGCATCTTGCCCGCACGCTCGTGGGGCGAGACGCCCGCGCTCCCCGCCGTGAATGGCAGAAAGGTGCAAGAGATGACGCGGTCTGTTCGGTTCGCATTCCTGTTCGCCGCGGCGATCGTCGCGGCCTCGGTCGTCGCGGCGCAGACCGGTGCGCCGCCCGCCCCGGCCGGCAAATCGGCGTCGCTGCTGAGCATCGTCTGGCAGGGCATCGAATGGCCGGCCTACTTCATCGTCATCGGCTCGGTGGTGGTGATCGCCCTGATCGCCGAGCACTTCATCACCATCCGCGGCGCGGCGATCGCGCCGGCGGAGCAGTTCAATCGCGCCAAGCTGCTGATCGAAGCCCGCAGCTTCCGCGAATGCTTCGACACCATGCGCGGCAGCAGCACCTTCTTCGCCCGACTGATGGCCGCGGCGCTCGGACACGCCCGGCACGGCTTTGACGCCATGCACGAAGCCGCGATCGAAAAGTCCGGCGAGCTAAGCGGAAAAATGTTCCGCAAGGTCGAGTATTTGAGCATGATTGGCAACCTCGGCCCGCTGATGGGATTGCTCGGCACCGTCTACGGCATGATCGTCGCGTTCAGCGAAATCTCCGGCGGCGGCGGCGCCGCGGATCCCAGCCGCCTTACGCGCGGCATCAGCCTGGCGCTGGTCAATACGATGCTGGGGCTGATGCTCGCGGTGGTCGGGCTGGGTTTCTTCAGCGTATGCCGAAATCGGGTGGACAGTCTGACGACCGCGGCGACGGTGCAGGTGCTGGATCTGCTGGAGTATTTCCGTCCTGCCGCGGCGAAAACGTCGAGCGAAGGCGCTCAAGCCGCCTCCGCCGCAAGACGCGCAACGCCCGCGACGGCAGCCGCCGAGCAGCCGGTGCAGGGGTGATGCAGAATGACGAATGCAGAATACAGAAAGGAAACGGCGCGGCACGAACGCCCGCCGCGGAGTCGCGCCACGCGAGCCTTAGAGAACTGCCGAGATGCTTCACCATCCGAGCCCCGACCGTCAGGGAGGGGTTCGTTTGGCTCGCGGAATTGCCGAGATTTCAGGCCTTTTCCATCGCACAAACGACCCCTCCCTGACGGTCGGGGCTCGGCTGCGAGCGCATTCCGACAGCCTGTTCGGGCGGCGCGGTGCTCTTTCTGCGTTCTGCATTCTTCATTCTGCATTCTCCGTTCATGAGGTTGCCCGTTGATCTTCCGCCCGCCCAAGCCGACCGAGATGACGCTGAACCTGGCGCCGATGGTCGACGTCATGATGTGCCTGATCATCTTCTTCCTGCTCGCGGGTTCGCTGGTGGATGCCGAACATCAGGCGATCGAGTTGCCCTTCGCCGTCTCCGCCGAGCCGGTGGAGCGCAGCGCGCTTGGCACGCGCGTGACGATTAACGTGCGACGAGCGCCAGGCGCTAAGGACGGCTTGCCTGCCGAATACGTCGTGGCCGGCTGGGACGGGCAGAACATTGTCGAACGCCTGCTCCCGCCCGAGCAGATCGCCGACTTTCTGCGGGCACGCGCGGCCGAGGCCACCCCCGATTCACCCATTCGCTGCCTGATCCGTGCCGAACAGGAGGTTTCGTACCGCGACATTGAGGTTGTGCTGCGCGGCTGCGGGCTGGCCAAGATCGCCAAGGTGGTCTTCGGCGCGAATCACGAAGCGTCGCGAGGAGCGGGCCGATGAGACGCGGACCGCCGGAGCCGGCCGGAGAGCGCATCCCGAATCTCGCGCCGATGGTCGACATCATCATGGTGATCCTGATCTTCTTCATGCTCGGGGCCAAGCTGCTGGCCGAGGGCGTGCTGGAGACCGAGCTCGACCCGCGCAGCGGCCCGGGCGCCGGGACGGCCGTCGAGCTGATCCCGGCTGTGAAGATCGCACTGGAAAACGTGGATGACGGCAAGGGCGTCAACATCGTCGTCAATGCGCAACCGCTTCCCGCCAACAGTTTCGCCGGCTTGCAACGATTCATGGAGCAGCGCGCCGCAGCCGGTGCGGATGTGAGCAACCCGGTCGTCATCGCCGCGCAGGGCGGCGTGCGCTGGAAATTCGTGGTCAGCGCGATGGACGCGGCGATTCAAGCCGGATTCAAGAACGTGCAGTTCGCGGTCTCGCTGGGCGGCGAAGGAAAACGCTCGTGAGGCGGTCACGCGCCGCAATCTCATCTTGCCTTGTCGCCGCGCTCGCGGCGTTCTGCCCCGCGCAGAACAGGCCCGCGAACAAGCCCGTTGAACCTGCCCCGCCTGTGGCGCAGAAAGCGCCGGACACCAAGCCGCCCGCGGATTCACCCGAAGAACGGCTGGCACGCGAGGGAAACGTCGAGGCGCTCGAGGGTCGTTTCCTCGGCATTCCCAGCACCGATCAGCTTCGCCTGCTTGCGGTCGCGCAGACCAACAAGGCCGCCCGGACGCGCAACGCTGATGATCGACAAAAGGCCTTCGCTGCCGCCGAGCAGCGATATCGCAAGTGGATCGACGCGGTCGGCAAAGATCCGGTCCTGGAAGAAGCACAGCGCCTGGTCGGGCAAACCGAGGCCAGAAGCGCGCTGGCCGGAATGATGCTGGCGCAATGGGCCGGTCCGGACCTCGACGAGCTCGAGATCACCGACGGCGCCAGCGGCGACCGCGATCGCGTGCGAAAAGTGCTCGAAGCCGCGCGAAACGAATTCGAGCTATCGCGCAAGACGCTCGCGCCATTGCAAAAGCAGCTCGAAGACGGCGGCTACGAGGCGGAGGAGCGCCTGCTGGCGCTGGGCGTGTTCGAGAGTATCCGCAGATTGCAGCTGGATGCCGAATTCAGCCTGGGTTGGACGCACATCTACCTGGCGATGGTGCTTCCGCCCGGCGAGCCGCGCGACCTGGCGTTGCACGCGGCGGAGACCAAGTTCAATTCGCTGATCGAGGGCGGCGCCGTCGGCGTCACGATCTATCGCTGCCAACTCGGGTTGGGTATCGCGCTGCGCGAACTGGGGCGGCTGGCGGAATCCGATCGCGCGCTGGCGGCCGCGGCCGAGCCGGGCGTCGAGCCGGCGCTCGAAGCCCAGGTGCGTTATGAAACGGCCCGTTTGCGAATCAAGCAGGCGAAATTCGACGAAGCGCGGGATGTGCTGCGGCCCTTGCTCGAAAGCGACCCGGAGAAGCTGCCCGACGCGCTCCGCGCCGCCCGCCTGCACGTGAATCTCGCGCACCTGTGGGAGGCGAATAGCTACCTGCTCGAAAGCGAAAGCCTGCTAAAGACCGCCGACCCGGTCGCGCGCCAGGCGGCCCGAATCCGGACCTCGCGCGCCCGCGAGACCGGCCTGGTTTTGCTGAATCGCCTTTCGCAGCGCGGCGGCCCCTGG
This sequence comes from Phycisphaerae bacterium, assembly GCA_046350315.1. Classification (GTDB taxonomy): domain Bacteria; phylum Planctomycetota; class Phycisphaerae; order UBA1845; family Fen-1342; genus CAZHTF01. The sequence goes on along the minus strand of JAXMAP010000002.1, from coordinate 4,196,243 downwards.
CCGGCGATCGTGCAGCCGTTCGCGCTGCGAGCGATCGACCTGAAGGCCGATCTGCGGACGCTCTCGCCGCTGGAGTTGTTGTTCTCCGCTCGCGCGCTTGCGGACGCAAGGCAGTTCGACGACGCGCTCGCGCGACTCCAGGAAGCGACGCGGCGCGAGGACGCCAGCAAGGACACGCAGGCCGAGATCTGGAACGAATTCGGGCTGATCGCCTATCGGCACGACGAGCTGCGCCGCGCCGCGGAGGCTTTTTCGCGCGTCGCATCGGACTATCGATCCAATCCGCTGGCGCGTACCGCCGTCACGTACGCGTATCAGCTCTGGGCAAAGCTTGCCGAAGACAGCAAGCAGCAGGCCGACTATGCGCGCCTGGCTGACACGCTCCTGGTGTTGCTCGAGAGCTTCCCCGAGCACGAAAAACGCGAAGAGGCGATGTGGTGGCTGCCCGTCGCGCTCCAGGCCGGCGGGCGCTACGCCGCCGCCGCTGAGCAGTTTGCGAAGATCCCCGAGAACGCCCCGCATTGGGAAGAAGCGCAGCTTCGACGGCTGCTGTGTCAGCGCCAGGAGTGGGACGCGCAGCGCGGCGGCATTTCGCCCGCCGAGGCGCTGACGCGCGGACGCCGTATCGCCGAGGAGTTGCAGCGCTACTCGGAACAGGCATTTGCGCGCGGCGCGAAGGAGCGCCGCACGCGCGTGCTCGAATGCGCGGCAAGCGCCGCGATCGAATCCGCCGAAATCTGGGCGACCGAGGGACTGGACCGCTTCGAATCATCGCTTCAGACGCTGCAGAACTTCGAATCGCGATTCTCCGACAGCACGCAGGCCGGGCGCGTGCTGGCGGCGCGCATCCGCGCCTATCGCGGTCTGCGTCAGTTTGAGCAGGCGTCGGCGGTTGTCGACGAATACCTGAAAACCGTGCCGGTAGAGAAGGCCGGCTCCATTCTGCTGGCGCTCGCGCGAGGAATGCAGGACGAAGTCGACCGGCTTGAGCAGAAGGGCGACCATGAGGCGCTGCGCAAGCTCGCCGGCGAGTCCGTCGGCACATTCGAGCAACTGGAACGCTGGGTAACCGCCGATCCGCGCCGCGCGTCCGGCGCGACGGCGGTCAAACTCGGTTTGGCTAGAATGCTGTATCTGGCCGGACGCCTGGACGACGCACGGCGACAGTCCGACAGTCTGCTGGAGGCTGATTCGCGAAACGGCGCCGCGATCCGGCTGCTGGCGCTCATCTCGACCGAATCGCTCGGCGATTCACCGACGCCGGACGCCATTTCCGCCGCCAAGCAGCGCTGGGAGGCGATGCTGCGCGATCCGGGAATTCGCACCGCAGCGCCGCAGCGTTATTGGGAGGCGCGCTACTACTGGCTGACGCTGACGCTGCGCGAGGGTCGCTCAGCCGATGTCGCCGCCGCCATTCGGCAGGACTCGGTCTGGAATCCCGAACTGGGCGGTCCGCCGTGGGGCGACAAGCTGCGCGAACTCGCCGCAAAAGCGGGGGCGACATTGCCCAGCGCGAGCGCGCCAAGTACGTCCAGCGCGCCGGCGAAGGGTGAGACGGAGTAACGACCGAACACTCGCGTTGCCCGCGCCGGGGCGGTCGCTCGCTTGCGCTCGCGGTTCTTTTCGCCCCTTGCGGCTGTCCCGTCCGCGTATTCAAGCGCATAGCCGCGCAACCCGTTGAACAGAAGTGACACGGGCTGTCGTTTGTGCGGGGCCGCGCGCCCTTGCCGAGCCGCGCTCGGCAGCGCACAAGCTGCGCGGCCTGCCGCGGAGACTCGACCGATGACGCCAGCCGCTTCGCCGCAAGTCGTGCTCCTGGATGCCGCTCCCGCCCGCACGCAAGAAGTCGCCGATCTGCTCGACCGCCGCGGCGTCAAGACCATTCGTGTGCAGCCGGGCCCGGCGATGAACGAGGGCGCATTCGCGACCGCCACGGCGGCGCTGTGCGTATTGGACGATTGCTCGCGGCAGATCGACCAGGTGAAATCGGCGCTTCATCGGCTCACCGAATCGAAAGTGGCCACGCTGGTATGGGGACTGGACCCCAACTCGCGCCTGGCGGCCAATCCGTTCGTTCAGGCCGTAAAGCCTGACGCCTCATTGGACGAAATCGCCGGGCGCTTGGCCGCCCTGACGCACATCGCGCCGCTGTTCCGCGAAATGGACTCCGAAATTCGCGACCTGACGCGCCTGAGCCGCCAGCTCGACCGCTATTTCGGCGAGGTGGATCAAGAAATGCGCCTGGCCGGGCGGCTGCAGCGCGATTTCATGCCGCGCGTCATTCCCAAGGCGCCGCCGCTGACGTTCGCGACGCTGTTTCGCCCGGCGAGCTGGGTCAGCGGCGATATCTACGACATCATCCTGCTCGATCCGAGGCGCGTGGCGTTGTTCATCGCCGACGCGATGGGCCACGGCACCGCCGCCGCGCTGATGACGATGTTCCTGCGGCAATCGCTGAAGACGCGCGCCGGCGTCAGCGCCCAGTCGAAGCTCCTGTCGCCGATGGAGGCGATTGGCGGCTTCAACGAGTGCATTGCGCGGCAGAAGTTGCCAGATTGCCAGTTTGTGACGGCCGCCTACGGCATCATCGACCTGGACACGCTGTCGTTCACGGTCGCCCGCGGCGGACATCCATATCCGCTGCTGGTCGCCGCCGACGGAACGCCGACGGAAATTTCGCCTGTGGGCGGACTGCTCGGAATCGCGGACCTGGTGGCCGACTTTGAAGAGCAGACCGTGACGCTGCGCCCCGGCGAGAAGCTGATCTATTACACCGACGGCGTTGAAGAGCTGTTCATCGCCGGGCGAGAAGACGACAGCCGCCGCACAATCTACACGCCGCAGCTCACGGCCTGGACGAAGCTCAGCGGGCAGGAATTCGTCGATGCGGTGCGCAATCACCTGGACCACCAGGAAGGTTCGCTGCATCCGGCGGACGATGTGACGGTGCTGGTGGCGGAGGTCGCGAAGTAGCCGCTCGCACCGCGCGGTCCAGGGCAGTGCCGGCGTCTCGCCCGCTTTTTGCCCGCGTCGCGCACACACGTGCGGACGAGACGCCCACACTCCCCGGTCAGCACCTGTTGGACTTTTCCGAGCCTGCCCCGCCGCGTCGTCCGCTCATTCCAGCGGATTCACGATCAACCCGCTCGCCAGCTTCGGGAAGAAATACGTGCTCTTCTGCGGCATGAGGTCGGCCGCGCGGCAGACATCTCGCAGTTCGGTCATCGTCGTCGGCTGCACCAGGAACACACTGCCGCTTGTCTGTGCGGCTTCCGCGACCGCATCGGCGGCGGATTTGACGTAGTGAATCTCGGGCTCACGCCCGGCTAACACGCGCGGCGCTACTACCCGCTCCAGTACATATGCATGCAGAAACGCCAGGCCCAGACGACGCCAGGCAGCGCTGCGCCCAGGTTCGAGCGCGTCGAGCACGTCGACCCGTTTGGGCCGAATCGACCAGAATGACCGCCCATCACTCAGCGCAATGGCCTGCGGACCGAGCGCCGACAAGCGCACGACCACATCCGCCGGGTTGCCGGCCGCGAGCGGCTCGACCGCCAGCGCGGGGTCGGCGGTGAGTTCGCGTGAAGGGGATCCCTGCGGCGTCAGGTTCACTCCCGGCAACACTCGGTGCGTTGGAAGGATGAGCAGCCCGGCGTCCTCCATCGCACAGAACACGCACAGCACGTAGTTCGCCGGGTGTTCATCGGGGAGCGCGCCGCGCACCGCGATCAGCGCGTCTCGATAATTCAGGGCTGTGCCATATCGGTGGTGACCATCCGCGATGTAGGTCGATTTGGTCGCCATAATGCGCTGGCAGGCTTCGATTATGGCCGGGTCGGTGACAGCCCAAACACAGCTCTCGACGCCCTCGAGCGTGCCATGCATCAGCGGCTTCACGCCGATCGCGCCACCGAGGTGCTCGGCGACCGCGTTATCGGGGTCCTCGTACAGCCCAAAGATTGGACTCAGGTTCGCCGCCGTCGCCTTCATCAGCGCAAGCCGATCCTCTTTTGGCCCGCCAAACGTCCGTTCGTGCGGGAACACGCTGCCCTTTCCGAAAGGCTCAAGACGCAGTCGGGCGAAGAATTTGCGACGGTGATACTGGCGCCCGGCGTGCGTGTAGCGCTGCGAGTAGACGTAGATCGCCGGTCGTTCGTCCCGAACCAGCGCACCATCGGCCAGCCAGCCCTTCAGCGTCCGCGCGGCGGCGGCGTAGGCTTCCGGCGGACCGAGCTGCTTGGCCGGAACGTGCGGCAGATCGACCGCGACGAAATTCCGGGCGTCGCGCGAGAGCAGCGATTGCTTATCGCGCGCATCGAGCACGTCATACGGCGGGGCGATGCGGGACGACAGGTCGGCCGAGGCGTTCGTGTTGTAACGAATCGCCGCGAGCGGGCGAATTGTGCTCATTCTGCTTCCTCCGTGGCGAGATTGCCGCGCACCGGCATGACGCGGGCCACGATTATAAGTCGCTTGAACTGAGGCGCATACGGCGAAAGGGGCGACGCGACGATCGCGTTGACTCGACACCTTGGGGTCACTAAAGTTAGCTGTCGGGAACGCTGCGCAGGGGAGTCGCCCGTCGCGAGCCTGTTCACCCTGCACATCCAAACTCTACCCGGCGGAGGTAGTCGTCGATGAATACGCGTCTCGGTTTCTCAAGCCGAAGCACATTGGCCGTTGCCGGTCTGTTGTCGATTTTGGCGATCGGCGGCTGTCCGGTGGCGCAAGTCCCCCGTCAAACGAATGACAACGCCAACGACAATTCTTCGACCACCACCACCGACCAGCAGAATACCACCACCCTGCCGCGACCGATCACGCCGCCGCCGACCGACAACACCGGAAGCGGCACGGATTCGAGTGGTCAAAGCGGGTCCGGCAGCTCTGGGGCCGGAGGCAGCGGCAGCAACAATACGAGCAGCGGTGCGAACGCGACCGTCACGTCGCCGATCACCAACACCGTCCTGCGCGTCGGCGACAATTACACGATGAACTTTCGCGTCCGCGATCAGCAGGGCGCGCTGACCGGCGTCGAATTCGTGCTCGCTCGCGACGACAACGCCGACGTGAAGCCCGACGGCTCGCCGATTTTCGCCGAGAACGTCTCGTTCCTGGTCGGCGACAATGGAATCACGTTCAGCACGTCCAAAGTGGCCTCCCTGATTCAGAACGGCGCCAGCACGTTCCTGCCCGGCGTCCGTTATCGGCAGGTCAACGGCACGACGTCGGTCGCGTACGCACCGTCGACGCTGCGAATCGACAACCAGATTCCGACGGCCCAGTGGCTTACGCCGCAGGCCGACGCGCTGGTCGGCCGCGACAACGCCTGGCAGATTTCGATCCAGACGAACGACACGTCTTCACGCACGGTCCGCATTCTGCTTGACCCGGATCAGAACCCGCTCAGCGGAAACGAATTTGAGCTGATCCCGACTTCGACGATTACGACGCCCGGGACGCTCACGAGCACGTTTAGCAATATCTCACTGCAAGTCGTGCCGGCGAACACGTATTACTACTACGCGATCGTCTCCGACGGCGTGCAGCCGCCGGTCGGCCTCTATGCTCGCAGCACGGCCGGCGCAGACATCCGCCTGGCGGTCACCAGCCGCATCATCGGCGACTTCGATCTTTCGCAGCTCACGAACAGCGATCGCGGCGCGATCATGCAGGGCTTTAACTTCAACGACCTGGCCGGCAGCGCGATGGAGCCGGTGCCTGATCTGGATGGCGATGGCGTGCCCGAGACGCTCTTCAGCTCGCGCTTCGGCAAGCCATACATCATGAGCCCGGCACAGGCCGCGACGGGCATCGGCTTTGGCGAGTCGTACCTGATCTACGGCGATCGCACGCGGCGCTTGAAGGGTTCCAGCCCACTGAATGCCGTAGGCAACACGATCACCGGTCTGACGTTCCCCGGCATTCGCTCGCCGGTCAGCACAAGCTGGACCGAAGGTATGAGCGATGTCGCCGTGATCCCGGATATGGATGGCGATGGAAAGCCGGAGTTGGTGTTCGGCTTCCCGCGCGTGGAATCAGTCAGCCTCTCGAATTCGACCGCCGGCATTCAGCACCCTGACCTGTTCCCCGACGTGGGCGCGATGGGTGCGATGGAATACGACGCCTACAGCCCGTTCACCGGCTGGCGGCCAAATGAAGCGCAGTTCACCCGCGGCGGCATCGTGATCGTCTCGAGCTCGGCGCCGATTTTGGGCAACAAGACGCGATTGAACCGCAAGGGCGACCGCTTAATCGACCTGCATGAAGTTGGGCAATTGTTCTCGGCGATGGGCTACCCGGGCTTCGTGCCGTACGTTAAGCGGGCGAGCGCGATTCCGGGCGACGCTTGCGAAGACTGCACGCAGCCGCAGCCTGGTCAAACCGAACAGGACGACTGTGGGCAGCCAGGTGACGGCAAAGAGCACCTGTACGATGATGAACTGATCGAATGGGACGTGGTGTTCACGAACCAGGGACCGGGTGGATTCCTCAACGCCTACACGGGCGGATTCCACGGCGCGTCACCATTCGACGACTCGACGCAGTCGCCGCCGTTGTGCAACTACAACTTCATCCCCTACACGATTCCAAGCTTGCAGGGTCAATTCGTGCCGATCAACGACCACTGCGGCGCGAGCTGCGAGTGGATCTACCAGTGGTTCGACTGGAGCAGTATCTACGGCGTGTTCCCGGCGACTATCACCGCCGGCAATCCGTCGTGGCACACCTCCGGGTCGCTCACGGGCGGCGACGAAAGTCAGGCCAGCATCTGGTCCGGCTTCTACGGCGGCACTGACAATGCGGCCTCTCCGTTCGCCGACCCGGTCGGTTGCCGAATCCTCGGGCAGCGCGTTGGAGACCAATTCGGCACCACCCTCGCCGCAGATGACGACTGGCTATACATCAGCGCACCGAAGCGCACGGCGCTAAAAGCCGGCGACAACGTGCCCGACCTGGCCGCGGATCGTCCGAACTCCGGCGTGATCTACCAGCTTCGCACGAACAGCAAGCCGTTCAGCTCGCCGGTCACGCAGACGCAGCTCTGGATCGAGCCGGGCCAGGTGTTCCCGAACATCGACGCCCAGCTTCCGAACCGCGAAGACTGGACGATGCCGGTTCCGCACCAGTATGTGATCGAGGACGTCGGTTCGTTCCGCATTCGCGATCGCTGGCTCGCTGGAATGGCTGGCACGCAAGTGACGCCGCAACCGCCGGCGAATACACCGAATAACATCGCGCAATACCCGACGCCGCAGTCGGGCTGCTTCAACCTGAGCTACACGCCACAAGGCGGTCTGCAGGCTGACGCGGTCTACTTCCCAGGCACGGGTTCGTACTTCGTGGGTACCGCCGCTTACTACACCGATCGAACGCCGCAGATCGTCGGTCCGCACGCGGACGCCGAGATTTCGTTCGTCCGAACGCTGGGCGATGTGAACGGCGACGGCGTGCGCGACTTCGCGGTCGGCTCTGACAAGGTTCGGAACAACGTCGTCAGCGGAACGGGTCCGCAAGTTGGCGGCGTCTTCATCGTGTACGGACGCCCGACCGGATTGGAGGGCGATTACCTGCTCGAACGCCTGGCGCTGGATGCGGCCGATCCCGGCCGTCTCAACGGCGTGCTGCTCCGCGGCAATAGCGCCGGCGAGACGCTCGCGCGCACGTTCGACAGCGCCGGCGATTTCAACGGCGACGGCTACGCGGATGTGATCGTGGGTAACGAAGGCAACAACAACAACTCCGGCGAGGCGATCATCATGCTCGGTTCGCCGACTTTGCTCAGCCCGATCAAGGGCTGGACCGTCAGCGAAATCGTCGCCGCCGGCAAGGCCCTCCGGTTCCGCGGCGCGGCGCCGGGCGACCTGGTTGGCGCGAACGTCGCCCCGGCCGGCGATGTTGACCGCGACGGATTCGACGACGTGCTGATCAGCGCTCCGGGCGCGATGGGCGGCAAGGGCGTCGCGTACCTCATCTATGGCACCGACAAGTACAACCTCGCTTCCGCGACGGCCCGTGACGTCGACCTTGGGAAGATCGGCACGGTCGATCTGCCCGGGGCGCGCTTCGTCGGCCGCAACGTCGGCGATCAACTCGGCGGCGGGCGCAAGGTCGTCAGCGGCATCGATCCGGCCAACGGCAGCGTGACGGTCTACTCGCGCGGCGTGTCGCACATCGGCGACATCGACGGCGACGGCCGCGCCGATTACGCGATTAGCGCCATGCTGGCCGACCCGCTCGGCCGCACGGACGCGGGCGAGATTTACATCCTCTACGGCCGCGGCGACTAGCAAACGGCCGAGATTGACGTAGCACGCTCACGGGCTCGCGATCGGAACCGGATCGCGAGCCCGCTCGCTTGCATCGCGAGCCGTTCTCGCGCACGCTCGTCTGGTAATTGAAGCTGTGTCGGTCGCGCGTCGATGCGAAGTGCGAGATTGCCGCGCCGGCTTGCCTTGCCGACCATCCGCGCGGACGGTCGAGCGCGAGAATTGCGCCTCGGCACGGCGACCGACGCCGCAACCGGCGCTATTCGGGGTTCCGCGATGAACGCATTGCTGCTTACGCTGGTCTTCCTGTTGCTGATCGCCATCGTCGCGCTGCTGGTCGTCCTGCTGCGACGCGCCGACCCCGCCGAAGCGCTCCGCCCGCGGCTGGACCAGATGGAGCAGCAGCTCGGCCGGCAGTTCGTCGCCAACGCATCGGATTCGGCGGAACGCGTTGAGCGGCTCAAAGGCCTGCTCTCGGGCGAAATGTCGGATCGAATCGCGCGCGGCTTGTCCGACGTGAAAGACGCTGTTGAAGGGCAGCTCTACATCGGCCGGCAGGAACAGGACAATCGCCTGGGCGACACCGTCTCGCGCCTGGAGACCAAATTCGAATTGCTGAGCGAGCGCCAGGGACGAAACCTCACCGACTCGCGGCAGGAACTATCGGGCGTGCTGGCGCAATCGACCCGCACGCTCGAAGAGAAGTTCGCCGCGCTGGAAAGCCGGCTGAACGCCAGCTTTGAGACCATCCGCGGCAAGGTGGACGAGCGGCTGCTGGCGATCACCGAGCGCGTGCAGCGCAAACTGGACGAGAACATCCAGGCCGGCATGGCGCAGTTCGAACGCGTGCAGACGCACCTGCGCAACGCCGAGGAGCAGCTTCGCAACGTCGGCGTCGTCGGTTCGTCGATCAACGATCTCAACAACCTGCTGAAGCTGCCGCATCTGCGCGGGCGCTTCGGCGAGACGACGCTGGAGCGGCTGCTGGCGGATTTTCTGCCGGCGACGATGTACGAGCTGCAGGCGACATTGCCGGGCGACAGCCGCTATCGCCCGGATGCGCTGATCAAATTCCCCGAGCGCAAGCTGCCGATCGACAGCAAATTCCCGCGCGAGACGGTGCTGGCGCTGTTCGAAACCGACGACCCGGTGCAACTGGAGCAGGCGCGGCAGGAACTGCGGCGCGTGATCAGCGATCAGGCCCGCAAGGTGGCCAACTACATCCGCCCGCAGGACGGCACCACCGACGCCGCTCTGCTGTACTTGCCTTCGGAGACGCTCTGGTTCGAAGTCATCCGCAACCGCGATTTGTATGAGCAACTCGCCAAGCTGCGCGTGTTCCCCGTTTCGCCCAACACGCTGCTACCCGCGCTGCACGCCATCTCGCTCACGTTCAAGTGGTATCAGGTCGCGGCGGGGTTCGAGAAATCGCGCGAAGAGCTGGCCCGCGCCATCAAGAGCTTCGAGTTCTTCGAGAACAAGTTCCGCGACGTGGGCGCCAGCCTCGAGAAGGCAACCGAGGCCTACAGCACGGCCTCCGGACACCTGAGCCGCTATCGCACGCGCATCGCCGGACTCACCGGCGAAGCGGCGCCCGCGGATTCGGCGTTCAAAGCCGATGCGCCGGAGACGCCGGTGGCGACGCAGCCGATTTTGGGATTCAAAGAACCGCGAGCGCTAGCGAGCGGCAGTCCGGAAACCAGCGCCTCCGACTGAACGAGCCGTCGCCGTCGTGACGTGAGATGGCGGCGGCGCGTCATCCCGCTTCCTCTCTGCGGCGAGGCTGCCGAAAACCGGTCTCACCGAGCCGCGACCGTGAGGGAGCGGGGCGAAGTTCACGTTTGGGTTTCCAAATGGCCCCTTCCCAGCCCCCGCTCCCTTACGGTCGCGGCGCGGATCTCAGGGCCGAAACCACTCGTTGCACTTGCCGCAAATCGCAGGCAATTCGGACCAGCTTTTCGTCGCATGCCGCGTTCTTGCCGATTCCAGCGCCGCCCCGCGCCACAGGCGTTCAATCGGCTGCTCGACCCACGACCCGATCGATGCCGCCCCGACGACATCTTCCGCGCACAACGTCGCCCGCCCATCGGCCAGCAGCATCATGCGGCGATCCAGCCGTCGGCACGGCCCGCGCACCGGCGGCGCAACGCCGGAGACCGCGTCCGCCGGCAGCGCTCCGCAATAGGTGTCGTATGTCCGGATCAACGCCGCGCCGGTGACGCGAATCCACCGATCGTAGAATTCCTCGATCTCGGGCAGCGTCGCGGCGCAGCGCGTGATGCTCGGAACGACGATCGGCTGCGGGCACGCGCGCTGCTGGCGCAGGGACTGAATTCGCTCGATGTTTGCAAGCACCTGCTCGAATGCGTCGCGACCATGCAGGCGCGCGTAGCCCTTCGGTGTCGCCGCGTCGATTTGCACTTCGAGCAAGTCAACGCGGGATTGAAGCAGTGCCTCGAGATTCTCATCGCTCAGCTCGACGAGCGTGGTCGCCGCCGCCAAGCCCAGCACGTTTTCGCGCCGGATCGCCTGGCAGACGGCGGCGAAATGCGGATGCGTGAGCGGGTCGCCGTGCCCGCCTAGAAAGATCAGTCGATCATCCTGCGCGGCCAGCTCGCGCGCGACGCGCGCGATCGCTTGAACGTCTGCCGGCTGCCGGGTTGGTGCGTGCTCGCCGCGCGGCCGGAGACAGGTCAGCGGCAGCGGGTCGCTCGTCGTCAGTTCGATTTCCACTTCCACCGGCAAGCGCACAGATCGACCGTCGCCGCGCTCCGCAATGTCGCGACAGAGCTCGCCGGCGTCGCGCGGTTCGTTGCCTCGCGCCAGGAGCGCGCCCAATCGTTCGAACGCCGATTGCGTGTCGGCCACGAAACGCGCCTGCGTCTGCGCGACGGCCGATGCGACGCGCATGCAATCCGGCCGCGTGATCGGGTCCGGCCGCGCCAGCTCCGGCCGGTAGCCGAGCAGAATCCCGACCGGAATATTCTGCGCCAGCAGCTCCTGCGTCTGCTCGCGCGTCAATACGATGCCCGCGAGTCCGGGAGGCGCCTGCGTGAACACCAGCGGCGCCTCGCCGGCGTATCGCTCCGCGTGCGCGATCATCGCGTCCGCCAGGTCCACGTCCAGCACGGCCTGCGCGGCTTCGAGGCACAAGACTGCGTCGGCGGCGTACACGTCGAGCACCTGCGCCGCGCAGCGCGGCTCGATGAATTCGTCAAACCAGGTCGCGCACAGCGGCCCGCCGCGCCAGCTGTCAAGATTCCACTTTCGAGCCGAGCGGATGAGCTCGCGCCGCGCGCGAACGCCATCGTCGGCAGGGAGCACCTCCAGACGCTCGTTCTGGGCAATTTCACCGACCGCGCGGCGAGCGATTTGCTCATCGCGCGGCTGAACCAAAAGGCAGCAAGCCGCCGCGCGGCTTACTTGCGCCGCGCGACGAAGCGTTCGATGAACGACCGGAGTCCCGGCCAGCTCGTCGCACAGGCGTGAGCGCCCACCCCAAAACGTCCGCTCGAAATCGGCGAAGATGGCGACAATCGTCTTCATCCCGCGTCGTCCTCCAGCCGCCGCAGCGCTTCGGGCAGCGTGTCCTCCAAAAATTCGCAACCGTCGAGAAAATCGGCGACGAACTCCCGGTCGCGCCGCAGTCGTCGCCGCGCGGTCTCAACGGTCTCGTGCTGCGGATCGCCCATTCGGCGATCGGCCTGATAGCGGCGCAGTTCGGCCAATTGCGAGACTTCAACAACCAGCCGATAGACGTGCTCAAAGCGCTGCATCTGCAAGCGCAATTCGTCGACGCGGCCGACCAGGCGGTTGAATTCCTGCGGCCGGTCGAGCAAGCCTTCGAGTCGCGCGAGCAACTCGGAGACTCGCTCGGCGATGTCGCGCGTCTGGCGGATCTCCTCCAGTCTCGACACGAGTGCGTCCCGGAGCGCAGCCAACGACTGCGCTTCGAACGGCTGGGGCAGGGCGATAATGTCCGGCGGCAGCCGGCGGGTGCAGTAGCGCTCCGCCGCCTCGCGCAGCGTCATGACGCCGGCGCCGTCCAGCCGCAGGCCGCCTTCGCTGGCCTGGATCACGCGCGCTCGAAGCGACGGAAAATCAGATTGGAACTGCTCCGCGTACGTGAAGAGCTGGTCGTCGGTGTAGGTTGCGCGACTTTGCTGATCCTCGACACGCCGTAGGATCTGGCGATTGCGGGCGATGCGCTCCCACTGCTTCATTTCGACGGTGCAGAAGCGCCCCAGCTCCGGACGCCAGATTTGCTCGATCGGCATGCCCGGCGGGTAGTACAGCCCTTCCGCGTAGCACAAATCCTGCCCGATCATGATGATCGGGTCGCAACCCAGGTGCTCCGCCAGATACAGCGCCAGGTGCGCGACCGTGCTTCCGGCTTTCAGTCCGCCGCGCTGCGGGGCGGCGGGTCCGAAGAGCGCGTCGTAGAACAAGTGATGCAGCACGTGCATCGCGCCGGGGAATAGATCCAGCACACGGTGCGTCGCCTTCGGCTCAGCCACCAGCCGCGTGCCGCGCGCGTCGCGCAGTCCCTCGAAGAATTCGGCCGAGATCTCGTGGTAATCCAGGCTGGTCACAAAGTGTGGCGGACAATCGAGCGCGAGCAGCAGCTTGTAGACCGTTTGCACGCCGATGATCACCGCCCGTTCGCGCAGCGCTCCGAGCTGTGCGACATTCCGCGCCAGCGACGGCCCCGCGGCGACGAGAATCGCCGGATAGCCGGCGGCCTTGCCGCGCAGCGCCTCGATGCCGACGTGCCGCGCGTAATGCGGCGCGTTCATCGCCACGTTACGGAACGTGACCCGCGCGTTGCGCAGCAGCGTGACCATCTGCAGCCGGCCGTACGAGACGTAATCGAGGATCGCGGATCGGGCGCGCTCCTGAAACGCGGCGTGCCGGCGGCGCGCGTACGGCGTCTGCACGAATTGCATTCCCAGCATCACGTCGGCGTTGCACGAGGTGAGCTTGGCGTGAATCTCCGCGCGATCGGCGGAGGCGATAAAGACCAGCCGGCCGGCGCGGAGCTGCGGTTCCAGGTCGATCGCGCACAGCGCGGCTTTCAGCAGCGACAGATCGTCTTCCACGACGATCAGAAATGGCTGCTCGAAGCGGCGTTCCAACTCGGGAAGGATGTAGCCCAGCCCCATTCCGGCGATGAGAAACGTGTGATTCTCGGCTTCCGGCAGCGCGTCCACGAAACGCCGCGCCTCGACGGCCGGCTCGTAGCGCGAGTGGACGGCGATGAGCGGCCCGTCGTCAGCCGGCAGGTTCAGCGTGGCTCGTCCATCCCGGGCGCGTTGGATCGTGGGGAGTTGGGTGAACGGCAGCGCATCCACGCGCGCTGCGAGCTCCGGATCGCGCGCAAACAGCGCCGCGAGATTGGCGAGGTATCGCGCCCGCGCATCGGCGATAGACGCGGCAGAGGGCGGCTCGGCGACGGCAAGCATGCCGTCATTTCATCGCCGAGTCTCGCTGCTATCAGCGTGCGTAGTGCGGTCTGGCGCAGAAATTGCGCGGCGATCAGTTCGAGCTGGTCAGAACCGCGGCGGCGGCGTGAACCACTCCATCGTGTCGCGGATTTCGCGCAGCCGCGCCAGCAAATCAGGCGGCAGGCCGCGCGCCAGATCGGCGTCGATCAGGCCGACGCGCAGCAGGTCTTCCAGATGCACCTGATCGACGCGCCGGTACGCCATCAATTTCATGCGCACGAGTGAGGGCAAGTCGATCACGAGAAAACCGGATTCGGCGCGAATCGCACCGTCAACGTCGGGCGCCGCGAGGTCATCGCGCGGTCGGATCCTCTCGCCGGCGAAAATTACGTGGACGCCTTGGCTGGGCAATGGATCGGCGCGATCCAAGAACACTGGGATTCCAATCACCTCGTCCAAGTCGTAACCCAGCGGCGAGAGGGCTTCTGCAGCGCGCGCAAGATCGCTTCGACGCAGCAACACGTCGACGTCCTTGGTGGCGCGGACCGCACCGGCGTCGCGCCGCGCGACCCACGCGGCGACCGCATTGCCACCGATCACGGCATAAGGGATGTTGTGCGCGTCGAGCGCGCCCGCGAACGTTTTCAGCAGTCGCGCGACGCGCTCCACTTCCAACACCTGCCATCCAAAGTTGGGTGACCGAACGACCATTGTGCCGTGTGCTCGCAAGCGGCCTATCGATCCAGCTCCGCCGCGATGATCTGCATGCTGCCCAGCACCGCCACCACGTCGCTGATCTGGTGCCCCTCGATCAGCTTCGGGAAACACTGGTAGTTGATGTAGCTCGGCGGGCGGCAGCGGGCGCGATAGGCCGCGTTACCGCCGTCGCTGACCAGGTAAAAGCCCAGTTCGCCGGTCGGGCTCTCGATCGCTCCGTAGGCTTCGCCGATCGGCGGCTTGAGGCCGCGATTGGTCATCACCTTTTCGAAATGGTGAATCAGCCCCTCGATCGAGAAATAGATTTCCCGTTTGTCCGGCATCGCGACGTTGCTGTCCGTCATGATGTTGATTGGGCCGTCGGGCATCATCGCGATCACCTGCTCGAGAATCGCGATCGATTGCTTGATCTCTTCCACTCGCACCAGGAAACGCGCCAGCACGTCGCCGCCGTACGCGATCGGCACCTTGAATTTCGCTGCCGGCGCGCCTTTGCCGTCCCAATTGTCGGCGTAGCACAAGTACGGCTCGTCTTTGCGCAGGTCGCGTCGAACGCCGCTGGCGCGGGCGCACGGTCCTGTGAGCGACCAGGCTACGGCGTCGTCGTGGCTGATGACGCCGATGCCTTTGCAGCGCTCGATGAAGATGCGGTTGCGGATCAGCAGGTTTTCGATGTCGGCGATCGCCGCCGGCAGGCGCGTGCGGATGAAATCGAGCAGCTTGTCCGTCCAACCCGGCGGCATGTCCTGCATCAGGCCGCCTACGCGCGTGTAGCTGACGGTGAATCGCGCCCCGCATAGCTCTTCAAGGAGATCGTAGATGATCTCGCGCTCGTTGAAGCCGTAGAGAAACGCCGTGATGGCGCCCAGGTCCAGCCCCGCCGCGCCGATGCACAGCAGGTGGTCCTGTATGCGGCCCAGCTCGCAGCAGATCGTGCGGATGGCCTTGCAGCGCGGCGTGATCTCGATGCCGAAGAGCTTCTCGACGACATGATGCCAGGCGACGTTGTTGACGATCGGCGAGACGTAGTTCATGCGGTCGGTTACGACCACGTACTGGTTGTAGTTCAGGTGCTCGCCGAGCTTCTCGAAGCCGCTGTGCAGATAGCCGATGTCGGGCGTGCAGCGGACGACGCGCTCGCCATCCAGCTCGAGCACCAGCCGCAGCGTGGTGTGCGTGGCGGGGTGCTGCGGGCCGAAGTTGAGCGTCCAGCGGTCGTCGCCGCCCAGCTCGTCGCGAACCAGGCGCGATCGATAATCGTCAACGGCAACGGTCATTGGCGCTCCTCGTGAACAGGCAGCGAACCGCGTCTGGCTGCGGTCCGAGAGCGGAATTGTACTGGCGCGGCGCGGGGTGAAAAAGGCGGTGAGAATCGAGGTCGCGATCAATCGGCGACCGTGTTTTTGCCTGATGAACGCGGTGGCCTGGGCACAAGGCAATCGGTGGACTTGGTAGGCGGGTAACTGACCGGCGACAGGATGTCCGCGTCCGCATCGACGTTATTAAGGACGGCGCTCAAAAGTCGCACGTTGACCGGCCGGAATCGCGACTAGAATGAGCGTGGGTTAAGGAATTCTCGCGGAGCTCGAGATGAGGTCGCGCTGGTCCGTCTTATCGCTCGTTTCCGCCGTATTGGGTTCGCTGGCCGGCTGTCCACTGACCGCCACCAGCCCGATCGAGGTCTCACCGTCGCTCACGTCGACGCCGGTCGCCAGCGGCAGTTCGGCCAGTGGGGCCCCCGCCAGCGGCAGCGACTCGATCAGTCAGCAATTCCCCGAATGCGTGTCGCCGCGCCGCGCCGCCGAATGGCGCGACACGATCCTGACGCTGGTGAACCGAGAGCGCGGCTCGCGCGGGCTGGGAAAGCTGACCCGCAATGCGACGCTTGAGGCGCAGGCCGAGGCGTACGCTTGCGAGATGATCCATGACGATTTCTTCGACCACGTGAACCCGGTCACCGGCTCGACGCTGCGCGACCGGGCGCAGGAATTCGGCTACAGCTTTCAGGTCATCGGCGAAAACCTGGCCGCCGGTCAGCCGACGCCGGAGCAGGCCTTCACCGACTGGATGAACAGCGCCGGACACCGCTCCAATATCCTTGATTCGCGCTTCACGGAGCTGGGAATCGGCATCCGCACCGGCGGCGATTACGGCGTGTATTGGGTGCAGGAATTCGGCGAACCGAGATAGCAATTCGAACAGCAGGGAGTGGTCGGTTTTGAAATTAGTGTTGCCCGGGCAAGCCGGGCGACGATGCGCTCTGAGATTAGCAAAGAAGAAACGGGACCTCTCACAGGTCGCGCGTCGTGGAGAAGCTGGTGGGCTAGCTCACGGGCGGCGAGCCGCCCGCACCGCCCGCCGAGCGAGCAGAAGCCGGACAGCCGCACCCGCACGGCGTGGCGCTTAGCAGCTCGGCGCGAACGAGAGCAGGAGCGCACGGGCAGCTTCGCTGACTGCTAACAAACGGCGATCATCGCAAGAAGGCGGCAAGAAACGATGGCGTAACTCCTGAATTGCTCCTCGCTTGCGCCTTGGCGCGCAAACCAGGTTGACACAAGTCGTTTTGGATGCTACACTTACGTTCGCGTTGGCTTGTCTGAAAAAAGGGCAATGAGTGGTTGCGCCAGTACCCGTAGCGATGGTGATTTGCGACAGCATCTACCACGATCGCAGTACTGGTAAGGCCGCGCTGGTCGGGGTCTTTAGCGGCGTTAACGCGCTTAAGTTCCCGGCCCTGCATCCGCAGATGTGGGTGTACGTGTCCGTAACAGAAGCCCGCGCAAAGGCACGATTTAGGCTTGACGTCGTGAACTCGGAATCCGATCAGCAAATTGTCTCGGTAGATGGAGAAGTTCCCAGAGAAGTGACGCCGGTTCACGTTTGCGACATGACGTTCCAGCTGGACGGATTGCTATTCCCATCCGCCGGACTCTATTACGTGCGGTTCTGGATGGGGGAGCGCCTTCTGCTTCAGCGCCCGCTCATGCTCCATCTGCTGAAGATGCAACCAGGCACAGGGGAGGCAGAGGAAAATGAATACCGCAACGGCGAGCATGAAACCCTTGAGCTCGCGGACAAGCTCATTCGAGAAGAGCCGACAACCACCAATGCCGCAGAAGTCATTCACCTCAGCAATGCCGCGCCGGAAGAACCTACGTCCATGCAGCGGATGAGGATCATTGAACTTTCCGGATCGCTCGACTTCTGGAACCGAGCAGAAGAGGACATTTACACCCTTGAGGATGGTGAGTCCGTCCAATGAACTGCGGCGATGTCGTGCTGGTGCTGTACCCGTTCACAGACATGACGGGCTCAAAAGTACGGCCGGCAATCGTCGTCTCAAACGATGCATTTAATAGAGGCGAGGATTTGGTGTTCGTCCCTGTCAGTTCATCGCCCGAAGCCAACGATCCTTACGTCTACCCGATTCCGCAGCAGCACCGGGCGTTTCGGGTCAGTGGCCTAAAGACCGACTCGTACGTGAAATTCACCAAGGTGATGGCCCTTTCCAAGATCATCATTAGGCGAAGATTGGGGAGCTTGGATGCCGACACCTTGCGAGACTTGTCCTTAGAAATAAGCTCGCTCTTCCAACCAAAGAGCTAATCGGGCTGGTGAGAATCGATCAGTGCCGAACTGCGAATTGCGACGAGCGAAGAACTAATTTCAGATTTCGTGCCGGGTGACGCCGCGCCACCAGAACGCGAAGCGCATGTGATTGCGGCCGCGAAACAGGCTTGCTTGCAATGCGCCCTCCGCGGTTAGCGGCGCCGGCCGCCGGTTGCCTCGGGCGGAATTCGCATAGGTTGGTCCCAATCCCCCGTGCGCCGGGTCCTCGCGCCGGATTGAGCCGCGCTGCGCAGTCGACGGTCACCCCGAGTCGCGGGCGACTTCCTTGAGCACGTGCTCCTCGACGTAGATCGGAACCGAGTGCTCCGCAGCCACTCCCAGTGCGATCGCGTCGCTGGGCCGGCTGTCGACTTCGATCAGCTCGCCATTTCGCCGGATTACGAGCTTGGCGTAGAAGGTGTGGTCCTGCAGGTCGTTGATGACGATCTTCTCGAGCTCGCACGACAGCGACTCGATCGTGCTGGCCAGCAGGTCGTGCGTCATCGGCCGCAACGGCTGCACGCCCTTCAAACGCCGGTCGATCGCCAGCGCCTCGGTCAGCCCGATCAGGATCGGCAGTTTGCGCGGTCCGTTGCGTTCGCGGAGCAGGATGAGCTGGTGATCGCGCGTCTCGCAGATGACGATCTGCGCGAGGTCCATCCGGATTTCCATGCGCGCGACCGTAGCTACGCGACAGGCCGCTTGTCAAGCTTCATTCGCGGGTCAGGCGAGCGCGGAGAAACCGGCGCGCAGTCAGGCGGCGCGCTCGTGATTCGACGAGGTGCGGGAATCCAGCTTCGAGTGCAAGCTACTCGCGGCGCACGCGAAACGCGGCGTCTTCGGTGAAGTAGACGAAACGCACCGTCCGCCCGCAGGTGACATCCGTATCGCGCAGCAGAAAGATGCGATCAGCCGAGTTGGTCACCGCCAGCGTGGAAGCGATGAACAGCACGGGCTTGTCGACGCCGATCGAGGCGGCGGTATCGCAATCCACCGTCACCGTGGCGGTCTCTCCCGCGCGCAACTCGGGAAACGGGCGCGTGGTGAAGTTGGTGACCTGATTGCCGCCGACGAACAACCCGGTTTCGTCGAGCGCGGTCGCGCTGACGAACAAGTTCGGGCGCACGTCGCCGGAAGTCGGATTGTACAGCTCGATCTTGATCGGCTCCGGCGGCGGCGGCGGAGTGGACACGACCACGCAGCCGGCGGGCGCGAGTGCTGCGGCCGCCAGGAGCAACGATAAGAATCGCGGCGCACTCATCGCACGCTCAGGCTGGTGGTGAACGAATTGCCGGATCGGCTGTACGTCAACGTGACCGTCTGGCCGCAGCGAACGCTTACGTCCTGCGTCAGCACCACCTGCTGACTGACGCCGTCGGGGCTGTTCAAGTTGTTGCCGAAGCGCCCGCCCTTGGTGCCAAAGACGCGCGCCGCCGCGCAGTCCAGCTCAAACGTGGCGTCGTCTCGATCCGCCAGCAGCCCGATCGTGCCCACGCCGTACGCCGTGAACTTGTGCGAAGCGTCGAAAAGCTGATCGGTCGTGACCGGATCGGCGGAGACGTAGAATTCGGGATCGAGTGTCGAACTGGCGGTGTTTACAAGACGGATCGTGATTTTGCCGCCGGCGCCATTGTCGTTTCCGTTTGCGTTCGTGTTTCCGTCCGGCGAAATCGTGACGACGCAGCCGGCGCCGGTCGCGAATGCGATCAGCGTGGCCGCGGCGAGCAGGCCGAGAATTCGTGTCATGCGCATTTATGTCCTCCGAGGATACGGCCTCCGTGCCGATTAACGCTGCGGAACGGTTGCAGCCTATTATCGTGCGCACCAAGTGGCCAATCCAGTTCCGAGTTTCGGAGCGTAACGGTGCCTGAGCTTGCCTCACGGTCATACCTGACCGACATCGCCGCGCTGGCGGTCGTGTCGCCCGGGCCGATCGCTGGCCCGCAGATGCGGGACGTGCCGATCATCGCCGACGCCGCTTTGCTCATCGAAAACGGCCGCATCGCCTGGTTCGGAGCGCGTCGCGACGCGCCGGCAGTCGGCGACGCCCAGCGCATCTCCTGCGTCGGCGGCCTGGTTGTGCCGGGATTGATCGATTGTCACACGCACATCCCGTTCGCCGGCGAACGCTCGGGCGAGTTTGTTCGCCGCGTCGCGGGCGAGTCCTATTTGTCGATCATGCAGTCCGGCGGCGGGATTCGCGTCACGACCGACGCCGTGAGGCTGGCCAGCGAGCAACAACTGGTCGATGAAAATCTGCCGCGCTTGCAACGCATGCTCTCGCACGGCGTCACGACCGTCGAGTGCAAAAGCGGATACGGGTTGTCGCCGGAGGCCGAGCTCAAGCAGCTTCGCGCGACTCGGGCGCTCGCATCGCTGACGCCGCAAGACCTGATTCCCACGTACCTCGGCGCGCACGCGCTGCCGCGCGAATTCGACGGCTGTCCGGACGAGTTCTTGGATGTCATCGGCGACGCCGCGCTGTTCGACCGCATCGCGCGCGAGAAGCTGGCGCGATTCTGCGACGTGTTCTGCGACCGCGGCGCGTTCGACGTACCGCAAAGCCGGCGTTACCTGGAGCGCGCCGCGGCGGCCGGCCTGCGCCTGAAGCTGCACGCGGACGAATTGGCGCAGATCGGCGCGTCGCGCTTGGCGGGGGAGCTGGCGGCCGTTTCCGCCGATCACCTGGAGCATCTTGACGACGCCGGCATTGCCGCAATGTTGCGCTCCGGCACGATTGCGGTGGTATTGCCGGGCACCTCGTTTTTCCTCGGAATCCCGCACGCGGACGCGCGGCGCATGATCTCAGCCGGCCTTCCGGTCGCGCTGGCCACCGACTGCAATCCCGGCTCGGCGATGATCGAGTCGCTGCCGCTGGTGATGAACATCGCGTGCTGTCAGCTCCGCATGACGCCGGCCGAAGTGCTGACGGCCTGCACGGCCAACGCCGCGGCGGCAATCGGCGAGCAGCGGCGAATCGGCGCGATCGCGATCGGCTTCGACGCGGATTTGTTGGTGCTCGATTGCCCGACACTGGAGCGATGGTTCTACGACGTCGGGCGGAATCGCGTGCAGGCGGTTTTCAAGACGGGTCGCAGCGCGAATCGCGAGTAGCGAATTCGAAGCCAGCCTTCGAAAACCACAACGCCGGCTTGGCTGATCTTGAAGCTCGTTCGATCGCCGCGCTAGAGCATTTTCGGCTTTGACTGATGTCGAAAAAGGGAAGTGTTCGATTGAAAATGAACGTCGAACATAGCGGCCGCTACGACACTGTCCGCCGAATGGCGGCACTGACAGACCGCCGTCAGCGCCGAGACAGCCGCCAGCGCGCCGGAGCGAAATCGTTACACTACCATCATCAATGAGACTGTCCCTCTCCGAAATCCGCGCCAACGCGATGCGCTTCGCCGCCGAGTGGCGCGACGCCGGCAGCGAACGCGCCGAGGCGCAGACGTTCTGGAACGAGCTCTTTCAGGTTTTCGGCATTCACCGCCGTAGCGTCGCGAGCTTTGAGGAACGCGTCCGCAATCTCAAGGGGCGTTATGACCGCATCGACGTTTTCTACTCCGGCGTGATGCTGGGTGAGCACAAGTCGCGCGGCGAAGACCTCTCGCTGGCCGCCTCGCAGGCCTTCGATTACGTGCAATCGCTCACGCGCGAGGGCCGGGACGTCGAAATCCCGCGCTACATCGTCGTGTCGGATTTCGCGCGCGTCGCGATTCACGACTCCGAGAGCGTGGACGCCGCGCGTCCGCTCGCGCTATTCCACACCGACCAGCTCCACGAAAACATCGCACACTTCGGTTTCCTATCGGGCTACAGCACCAAGCCCGTCGATCCGGAAGACCCGGTCAACATCGAGGCCGTCGAAATCCTCGGAGTCTTGCATGACGAGCTGGAGCAGGGCGGCTATTGCGGCCACGAGTTGGAGCGCTTCCTGGTTCGTGTGCTCTTCTGCCTGTTCGCCGACGACACCGGCATCTTTGAACCGGACGCGTTCAAGAACATGGTCGAATCGACGCGCCGCGATGGCAGCGACCTCGGCCCGATGCTGGCGCGGCTGTTCGACGTGCTCGACAGATCGCCGGACGCCCGTCCGGCGGGGCTGCCGGAGGAGCTGCGTGAGCTGCCGTGGGTCAACGGCGCGCTGTTCGCCGAGCGTCTCGGCTTCGCGGACTTCCACGCGGCCATGCGCGACGCGCTGCTGGAGTGCTGTCGCTTTCGCTGGTCGCACATCAGCCCGGCCGTGTTCGGGTCGCTCTTCCAGTCAATCCTGGCCGGAGAAGCCGGGCGAAAGAAACGCCGCCAGATCGGCGCGCACTACACCAGCGAGCGCGACATTCTTAAGCTGGTGCGGTCGCTGTTCCTTGATGATCTGAACGCCGAGTTCAAGGCGTGCGCGGACGACAAGCGCAAGCTCGAGGCGTTTCACGCGAAGCTCGCCGGTCTGCGCTTCCTGGACCCCGCCTGCGGCTGCGGCAACTTTCTAGTCGTCGCCTACCGTGAGCTTCGCTTGTTGGAGCTCGAGATCGTCCAGCGGCTCCACCCGCCCGCGGGGCGACAGGAGCGCTTCAACCTGGATGCGTGGCTGAAGCTCGACGTGGATCAGATGCACGGCATCGAGATCGAAGAGTGGCCCGCGCGAATCGCCGAAGTCGCGATGTGGCTCGTCGACCATCAAATGAACCAGCGGGTCGGGGCGGCTTTCGGTCAGCCGGTGCTGCGATTGCCGCTCAGGAAGAGCGCCAAAATCGTTCACGGAAACGCGCTGCGAATCGACTGGAATGACGTGCTTCCCGTCAAGAAGTGCTCCTACGTCATGGGCAATCCGCCGTTCGTTGGAAAGCAGTTCATGGCCGCCGACCAAGAACGCGACATGACGGACGTCTGTGGCCACATCAAGGGCTACGGGTTGCTGGACTATGTGACCGCTTGGTATGTGACCGGAGCTAGGTATTTGAAGAGCTCGGCCGCCCGCGCGGCGTTCGTTTCGACAAACTCGATTTGTCAAGGCGAGCAAGCTGCCGTTATTTGGCCGGAGCTATTGAAGTCCGGCGTGCAGATCCACTTCGCTCATCGGACATTCGCCTGGATGAGCGAAGTGCGTGGGAAGGCCCATGTCCACGTGGTGATCGTTGGGTTTGCGACACGAAACGGACGCGGCAAAACGATTGTTGATTACGGGGATGACGAAACGCACCCGACGACGACCCCAGTCTCTCGAATCAATCCTTATCTGGTCGAAGGCCCCAACGTGGTCGTCACGCCGAGGACCACCCCAATATGCCATGTGCCGCCGATTGTGTTCGGCAGCATGCCAAACGACGGGGGCCACCTGCTGCTCTCCGACGAGGAGCGCGCCGAGCTGCTCCGGACCGAACCTGCCGCGCGAGCGTATCTTCGCCGAATCTTTGGTTCGGAGGAGTTTATCAACGGGATCCGGCGTTGGTGTCTCTGGCTGGTCGATTGCCCAGCGGCGGAGCTGCGCCGGATGCCGGAGGTGATGAAACGCGTGGCGGCGGTCAAGAAGCACCGGCTGGCGAGCCGCCGCCCAACGACGCAAGGACTCGCTGAAACTCCAGCATTGTTCGGCGAGATTCGACAGCCGGCGACCAGGTACCTGCTTATTCCGTCGGTCTCTTCTGAGGATCGGCGCTACATCCCGATTGGGTTTTGCAGGCCGGACATCATCGCGAGCAACCTCGCTTTGGTTGTTCCGGGCGCGACGATGTTCCACTTCGGCGTGCTGACCAGCGCGATGCACATGGCCTGGGTGCGACAAGTGTGCGGGCGGCTCAAGTCCGACTTCCGCTATTCCAACAAGCTGGTCTACAACAATTTCCCCTGGCCGCGGAACGGCAGCGAGAAACAGAAAGCCGCCGTGGAGGCCGCCGCGCGGGCCGTTCTGGACACCCGTGATCGCTTCAAGGGTCAGACATTGGCCGACTTGTACGACCCGCTGGCGATGCCCAAGGCACTGCGTGACGCCCACAAGCTCCTCGATCGCGCCGTCGACAAGTGCTATCGCGCCGCGCCGTTCGCGAGCGAGCGGCACCGCGTCGAGTATCTGTTTGACCTCTATCAGCACCTCAGCGCGCCGCTGACCGCGCCCGTAAAGAGCCGCCCGCGGCGGAGAGCGACCTGAGAGACACGCTCGGCCCTGCCCGCCGCCGTCAGCGCCGAGACAGCCGCCAGCGCGCTGCCGCGTATTCCCACATTTCCTGCGCATCGGTCTCGACGCTTTTCTCGTACTCCTCGCGGGCCGCCGGCGAATTCGATTTGTGCCGCAGCCGCTCGGCGATGTAGTAATGGGCCTCGCATTGAAACTGCCGCGTGCCGGCTTCCTTCAGCAGTGCGTCCGCGT
Source organism: Phycisphaerae bacterium (assembly GCA_046350315.1). Classification (GTDB taxonomy): domain Bacteria; phylum Planctomycetota; class Phycisphaerae; order UBA1845; family Fen-1342; genus CAZHTF01. The sequence continues at coordinate 4,171,836 of JAXMAP010000002.1, read as the reverse complement.
CCGTCTCGTTCAGCAAGTGCCGCACAATCTGCGACGGCCAGGCCCGTTTTTCCGTGTGTTTCAGGGCCGCGCGAAGGAGCGACTCGGCCCCAACGACGTCTCCAGCCTCGCGCAGCAGGCTCCAGTGCAGAAACGCCGCGTACGGGCTGTCCGGCGCGAGCTCCGGCAGTTTTCCCGCGTGCGACAGTGCGATGCCGCGATTGTTCGCCGCGAAAAGCGACGATTGCGACATCCCGAGCTCGCCCTCCAGCAGCGCGCTGGCCTCGTCAGATTTTCCGCTGTTGTCCAGCGCGCATGCCAGGCGCAGCCGCACGCCGGGCTGGTCCGGATCCAGCCGCAGCGCGGCGCGGTACGCCGTGGCGGCGCCTGGATAGTCACGGGACTGTTCGCGGGCGTATCCGAGCGTCGACCAGTAGCTCAAGCTGTCCGCGGCGCCGGGCTCCGAACCGAGCGCTGTCAAGGTTTCCGCCGCATTCGCCCAATCCTGGTTGACGATCGCGTTCTTGTGCGCCAGCTCGATCCGAACATCCAGCCGATCCGGCGCGAGGGCCGCGGCGCGGTCATCCCCACAGATTCCCGTGAATCCACATGGTACTGCGCCAGCCATGGCGTCGCACCACTTAGACGCTCCTGGTCTTTTCGGGTCGCGGCTCCGGTGGTCAGACTTTACCAGCACCGGATTCGCAGAAACTTTGACCCTCCGTGGCGTCAACTCTCGCGATAATCTGGTAGGTAATCCGCGCGACGCAGATGTGCGACGCCGGGCAACTCTCGCCGCGGTGAATCATGATGACCGCGCAACAGTGGCAACGACTTAAGCTGATCTTCGAAGAGGCGCTGCGCCGGCCGGCGAAGGAACGCGCGTCGTATCTATCATCTGTCTGCGGCGGTGACGGCGAATTGCGATCGGAAGCCGAGTCACTCCTCGCGTCGCACGACGCTGCGCCGGACTACCTCGACCAGTCCGAAATTCGGCCCGAGGGACTCGTACCCCCTGATTTCCGAATTGGCGCCGCGGCCAAAGACGGCGCGCCGTGCGGATCGGCGGCCCCTGAGCGGATCGGTCCGTATCGCCTGGAGCGAGAGATCGCCGCCGGCGGCATGGGGGTCGTCTATCTCGCGGCGCGCGACGACGACGCTTATCAGAAGCGCGTCGCCGTCAAGCTGATCCGCCAGAAGCCGGAGTTCGACGGACGCCGTCAGGACGACGCGCTGCGCCGTTTTCGCCAGGAGCGTCAGACCCTGGCGGCGCTCGACCACCCGAACATCGCCCGGCTGCTCGACGGCGGCGCCGCGAGCGACGGCTCGCCGTACATCGTAATGGAGTTCGTCGACGGCCGCCCGATCGACGAATTCTGCGACCAGGAGCGATTGACGATCGCGCAGCGCCTGCTGCTCTTCCTGCAAGTCGGGGCGGCCGTGCAGTACGCCCATCGCAATCTGGTCGTCCACCGCGATCTGAAGCCCAGCAACGTGCTCGTGACCGCCGACGGCATGCCCAAACTGCTCGACTTCGGCATCGCCAAGCTGCTGCGCGACGGCGAGCGGCCGGAGACCGAAACCGCCGCCGTCATGACGCCGCGCTACGCCAGTCCGGAGCAGCTCACCGGCGGACCGATCACAACCGCCAGCGACGTCTATTCGTTGGGTGTGATGCTCTACGAATTGCTTACGGGCCAACACCCCAGCGGTGATCCAAGCCGCTCGGCCATGGAGTTTGCGCGTGACGTGCGCGAACGCCCGGTGACGCCGCCCAGCTCGGTCGTCGAAAGGTCGCATCGAGGCGCGACACGCACGGGATCGAGCGAGTTCAACGCCATCCGGCCGGAATTGACGGCGCTTCGTCGAACGAATCCCTCGCGCTTGCGGCGGACGTTACACGGCGATCTAGACTCGATCCTGTTGACGGCGCTGCGCAAGGAGCCGCAATCGCGTTATGCGTCGGTGGAGCAGTTCTGCGCCGACGTGGAGAGCTACCTGCACGGTCTGCCGGTGCGGGCGCGCGGCGCGGCGCTGGGTTATCGCGTGCGCAAGTTTCTGGGGCGACATTCGGTGGTGGCCGGCGCCGCGGCGGTCGCCCTGGCGGCGCTGATCAGCGGGCTGGCGGCGGCGACGCGCAGCGCGCAGATTGCGGTCGAGGCGCGAAACCAGGCGCAAGGGCTGTTGACCGCCGAGCAGGAAGCCCGGCGACAAGCGGAAGAGAACCTGCGACGGGCCGAATCGGCCGAGCGCGAGGCCCGCGCGCAGGCGGAGCGCGTGCAGCGCGTCACCGAGTTTCTATTGAGCATATTCGACGAAGCGAACCCATACAGCTCGCACGCGACGGCAGGTGTGCGGGCGTTCGACGTGCCGGTCGGCGAGATCGTGAACCGCGCGGCGCAGGCGCTTCGTCAACGCGGTGGCGTCGATCCGGAAGTGCAAGCGTCTCTGCTCTATGCGCTGGCTGAGGTCTACCGAAAACTGGGGGACTACAACGGCGGGTTTGAGTGCGCGCTGCAATGTTTGGATCTTCGCACGCACGTGCCTTCGCCGGACCACGCGGATCGGGCGCGCGCCGATCGGTTGGCCGGCGAATGCCTGATCTCGCTCGAACGCTACGACGAGGCCGATCAGCACATCGCGCGCGCGGCGCGATACTTCGAAGCGCACACGACGCCCGGCGATCCGGAGCTGGCTTACACGCTTGACACCTGGGCCCGCTGTCTGCTGTATCAGGAGCGCTATGCGGAGGCCGAATCGCTGCTGCAGCGCGGAATCGGCATTCTGCGCGGGCAGGGACGCGACGGCCCCAACGAGCTTGCGGAATTACTGCACAACTACGGGGTGGTGCTGTCGCGCAGCGGCCGCTCGCCGGACGCCGAGCCCTGGTTTCGCGAAGCGTTGCGGATTCGAGAGGAGCAGTTGCCGGCGGACCACCCCAGAACGGCGTCCACGCGCCACAGCCTGGGCGCGGCGCTGATGCGGATGGGCCGCGCCGCGGAAGCGGAGCCGCTGCTGCGACAATCGCTGGACGTTCGCGAGCGCGTGCTGCCGGCTGGTCACGTGCTGATCGAATCGGTGCGCGCATCGCTGGGCGATTGCCTGATCAAGCTGGGAAGATCGGACGAGGGCGAGCCGCTGCTGCGGGCCGGATTTGAAAGCATGGCGGCGAGCCTGGGCATCGGCCATCGCCGCACGCGCGCCGCGCTGGAGCCGCTGATAGAGTTTTATGAGAACTCAGGCCGCGCGGAGGACGCCGCAGTGCTGCGGAAGCGATTGGCGGAAGCGATGACTCGTCCGTAATCAGCCTCGGCCACGCTCGCGCAGCCGGCTTTGTAGGCGTCGAGCTTATCGCCGCGGTCGTAGCTGCGCGTGCGCGGAGCGGGAAGCGCCGAAACGACGCAAGGCATCCCTCATGGCGTCCGCGTTTTGCGGGTCGCACGCGATCCACACGTCAAGGTCGTCGGTGCGCCGCGCGTACCCGTGGATGTTGACCGCGTACCCGCCGATCAGCAGATAGCGCACCCCCACGTCGTGTAGCAATCTCAAGAACTCTCTGAAGTCGGGAGGCACAGGCGTCATAGCCGTACGCTACCTGTCGAAGGAACTCCAGCGCCGTGAGCCGCTCCTGGATCGTCGTGCGGTTCCACTCCTCAAAGTCCTCCGGCGAGTCGTGCACGTCGCGGACTGTGATGACGCTTCGATCAAGGCGGATGGTATCGATCAGGCGGGGCAGGGAGCGCCGGACGGCGAGAGAATTCGCCGGCGTCTTCCTGCGCCGGGTCGGCGCATCACTTGTCGAAGAGCGAGTTGAGTCCGCGTGCGCGGTTCGTCGTCTCACGCTCGGTCTATCCCAACGCCCGAAACGCCCGCCGAACGGCGTCCAGGTCAAGCGAAAATCCGCCGATCGTGGAGCTTACGAACGTGGCCGCCTGTGGCGTAACGTCGACGTACGCGCCCTCTTCCATGCGGAAGAGGCGAATCGTCTTCTCAGCCGGGTCCACCAGCCAATACTCGCTTACGCCGAAGCGCTGATAGTCGGCGAATTTGGTCCGTGTGTCGCGGGCGCGTGACTCGGGCGAGACGACTTCGACGACGACGTCCGGCGCGAATCGAATCCGCGGCTGAATCCGCGGCAGGTTCTCGCGCCGTACGAACACGAGTTTGGGCCGATAGACGAGCTTGCGATCGAGCTCCACATCCACTTCATGGAACAGCATTCCAATCGGCTTGCCGCGCAGGAAACTCTCGAGCTGAAACGCGATTTCCATCGCGACGCGTTGATGGCTCGGCGTCGGACTCGGAAACATGATGATGACTCCGTCGATCAGCTCGTAGCGGAAGTCGTCGTCAGCCAGTTCGAAGTACTCGTCCGCGGTGGCGCGCAGTCCATCATAGCGCGGCACGCGCGCGTCGATCGGGGGCGTGAGCACATCGTGCATCAGCCGCACCTCCAAGGCCTGGCCGCGCTCCCGGGATTCTATCGCCCCGAAGTAGCTGTCGCGCGAAGCGGATCGCGCAACGCCTACGCCAAGTTCATGGTCATCAGGAACAGCCGATTGTTCTCAGTCTTGTCCAGCCGGTTGCGCAGCAGCTCCACCGCCTCGACCGGGTTCATGTCGCTCAGCACGCGGAAGAGCATGTAGACCTTCTCGAGCTCCTGCGGGTGCAGCAGCAGCTCCATCTTGCGCGTGCCGCTGGCGTTCAGGTTGATCGCCGGCCAGACGCGCTTGTCGACCAGGCGGCGATCCAGGTGCAGTTCGGCATTGCCGGTGCCCTTGAACTCCTCGAAGATCACTTCGTCCATCTTCGAGCCGGTGTCGACCAGCGCCGTGCCGACGATCGTCAGGCTGCCGCCTTCTTCGATGTTGCGCGCGGCGCCGAAAAAACGCTTGGGCTTCTGCAGCGCGTTGGCGTCCACGCCGCCGGTCAGGATTTTGCCCGAGTGCGGCACCTCCGTGTTGTAGGCCCGCGCCAGGCGCGTGATCGAGTCAAGGAAGATCACCACGTCGTGGCCGTATTCGACCAGCCGCTTGGCCTTGTCGATCACCATCTCGGCCACCTGCACGTGCCGGCTGGCCGGCTCGTCAAACGTGCTGCTGATTACCTCGGCCTTCGTGTTGCGCTGCATCTCGGTCACTTCTTCCGGCCGCTCGTCGATCAGCAGGATGATCACCTTGGCGTCGACGTGATTGGCCGAGACGGCGTTGGCCATCTTCTGTAATAGCACCGTCTTGCCGGTGCGCGGCGGCGCGACGATCAGCATGCGCTGGCCGAAGCCCAGCGGCGTGACGATGTCGACGATCCGCATGTTGTGCTCGGCCTTGCCGGTTTCGAGGAAAATCCGCCGGTTGGGATGCAGCGGAGTGAGGTCCTCGAAATTGGTCTTCTCGCCGACGACTTCGGGGCTCTGGAAGTTGATCGCCTCGACGCGCAGCAGCGCGAAGTAGCGTTCGCTCTCCTTGGGAGGTCGAATCTGGCCGGCGACGATGTGCCCGTTGCGCAGGCCGAAACGCCGAATCTGCGACGGGCTGACGTAAATGTCGTCCGGGCAGGGCAGATAGTTGTATTCCGGGCTGCGCAGGAAGCCGAAGCCGTCCGGCAGGATCTCCAGCACGCCCTCGCCGTAGAGCAGCCCGTTTTGATTAATGCGCCGCTTCAGAATCTGGAAGATCAGGTCCTGCTTGGGCAGGCCGACGTAGTCCTCGATGTTCTCGGCCTTCGCCAGCTCGTGCAGCTCCTGCACGTTCATCTTCTGCAACTCTGTGATGTGCAGCTCGCCGCGCTTGACGCGCTCGTATTTCTCGTGGGTCTCGCGGTCGATGGCGCCGCCATCGTCGGGTCTGCGGCGGAAGCCCTTGTCGCCCGTGTCGCGCGGCTCCGGGCTCTCGGCCTCCGGCGTCGCCAGCGCCACGCTCGGCTCGCTCGGCGCGCCCGCGGACTGTTCGACGAAGTGCGACTCGCCTTCGTCTTCGGTCGGCGCGTCCGTCGGATGGACGTCTTCGGGCATGTTCTCGTCTTGATGCTTCTTCTTGCCGCGCGCACGCGACGGGGCTCTGGCCATTGCAGAAACTCCAGGGGTAATCAGAACGTCGAAATGTCGCACCCCGCGCCAACGGCCGAACTGCCGGCCGATCTGGCGCTGAGGATCAGCGTCTTGTCGATTGTCGGTCAATCACGTTGTTCAGAACCGCCTCGACCTGCGGCGTCAGCCGCTCGGGCGCGTCCTCGTTGTTTATCACAAATTCGCTTCGGGCGCGCTTGTCGTCCGGCGGCAACTGCCAGGTTTCGCGACGCCGTAATTGTTGTCGATCCCATCCGCGGTCGCGCTGCAGGCGTTCCAAACGGACCGCCTCGCTGGCATCCACAAATACGACGCAGTCGCACAGCCGATCCAGGTTACTCTCGAAAAGTAGCGGGGAGTCAAGGATGATTACTTTGACCGCCGAATCCTGGTTGCCAATCCGGATCATATGCTCTCGCAATTCGGCAATCAAGGGATAAACCAGGTCCTCCAGGCGGCGTTTCGCGGATTCGTCGCCGAAGATTCGTTCGGCGATCCGGGTTCGGTTCGGCTCGCCGCTCTTCAGGGCGACATCCGATCCCCACCACTCCTGAAGCTGACGCAGAATCTCCGGACGCCTGAGCACCTGGTGATTCAACTCGTCCGAGTCGACCACCAGGCAGCCAAGGCGCTCGAACTCCTTTGCCACGCTGGATTTACCGGCGCCGATGCCTCCGCAAAGTCCAAGCACCGGCTTACGCTGCGACATCTTTGGAGCATCTCGCATCAAGTTGTGCTTCGCTTCTATCGGCGCAATCGGAGGCGGACAGAAGTGGTGGTCGGCCGACCCCCCGGCCGCAAGCACGAACCACAGGATCGGTGCATCTGGCTCGGTTGTCAATACGCCATAGGACAGTAAGCTGACATCTTGCATTCCGAACCGTGAGCGCAAGCGACCGGTCCGGTCGGCGAGACGCCGTCGCAACGTCGAAACTCTGAATCCGCCCGGCCGGTCGCTCGCGCTCGCGGTTCGGACGCACTGCAAAACGGAAACCCCCGATGAATCACCCCATTCGCGTACTAATCGCCAAAATCGGCCTCGACGGGCACGACCGCGGCGCCAAGCTGATCGTCCGAAACCTGCGCGACGCGGGCATGGAAGTGATCTACACCGGTCTTTGGCAGACGCCGGCCGCCACCGTTCACGCGGCGATGCAGGAAGACGTCGACGTGCTGGGCGTCAGCCTGCTGTCGGCCGCGCACATGACCATCATGCCCGAACTGGTGCGGCTCTGCCGGAGTTACGGGTTGCAACACACGGGGCTCGTCGTCGGCGGGATCATCCCCGAGCAGGACAAGCAGCCGCTGATCGACGCCGGCGTGCACGGCGTGTTCACGCCGGGAACATCGATGGCGACGGTGATCGTGTCGATCCGCAAGCTCGGCGAAACGCGCCGCACGCGCGTGCAATCCGGCGGAGCGCCGCCCGACATTCGCACGCCAAGCGGACTGGCCCGCGCGATCACCGCGATCGTTCAGCAGCGACACGACTCCACGCCGAGTTCGGCGGGCGCCGGAGGCGTCTGCATCGGCGTTACCGGCGCTCCGGGCGTCGGAAAGAGCACGTTCATCGGTCGCCTGGCGAAAAACCTGCGCGCCCGCGGCAAGCGCGTCGCCGTCATCGCCGTCGATCCAACCAGCCCGCTGACGGGCGGCTCGGTGCTTGGCGATCGGTTGCGAATGATGTCCGCCGAGCCCGACGAGGGGCTCTTCGTGCGCAGCCTGTCCTCCGCCGACGCGCCGGGCGGGCTGGCGCCGCACACGCGCGAGATCGCGACGCTCCTGTCGGCGGCAGGATACGAAGTCGTGCTGATCGAAACGGTCGGCGCTGGACAGAATGACGTGGAAATCCGCAATGTCGCTCAGCGTGTGCTGCTCGTGCTCATGCCCGGCAGCGGCGATGAAGTGCAGTTCGCGAAAGCCGGCGTGGTCGAAATCGCGAGCGGATTCGTCGTCAACAAGTCCGACCTGGCTGGCGCTGACATCACGATTCGCGAGCTTCGCAACACGCTCGACGACGATCGCCCGATCTGGACCGTCAGCGCCCTGCGCGGCGAAGGACTGGACGAAGTCTGCGAGTGGGTCTGCGTGCGGTAATACGCGCCCGCCCGCCGGCGGTCTTCAATTGGCTCAGACGACCTTCATCGGCTCGATTTCGAGCGCCGTTGCCGGATCGAGTCGCGCCAGACGGGCATAAACTTCGCCGCCGCGGCGCACGTCATCCGCGGTCGGCTTGGGTTTGGACTTTCGCAGGCTCTCGTGCAGATTCGCCATGACCTTCGCGGCGAGCTGCGGCTCCCACTCCTCGAGTCGATATTGATCGATCGACGATTCCAGCCCCTCAAGCAGCGAAGTCGCCAGCGCCAGCTTGTTCATGTCCATGCAAAACTCGGCCAGCACGAGCTGGGCCCGGAATCGCTCGCGGCGGCCGGCCGTGCCGTCCATCCGCTCCATCAGTCGCGCCACCGCCTCCGCGCCTTTCGATTGGCCGAGCAGCTTGCGCGCCTCGGCGATCGCCGCCCCCAGCGCGTCGCCGCTGGCGCCCGACGCGCCGCCACCAGTTCCGCCGCCGCCGAATTGCCCGCGGATTTCATCCAGCCAGGCGCGCGTGGCGCCGTCGGCGAACGGCGAGTTGTCTTTGAAGCTCAGCTCGAACAACTCCGGCAGGCGCGCGTTGAGCGCCACCGCCTCGAACGCTACCGCCTGATACGCCGCGGCGTAGGCGGGCCCGAACCCCTGCAACGCCAGCGCGACGAAGCGCTGCAAATCGAGCCACAGCGGCATCGAGGCGAATTGGCCTTCGGCTTCGTTCAGCAATGATGGCCAGTTCCCGGAAGCGGCGGTCTTGTTCAGGAATTCGCGGCGCGGCGCCGGCGGCCCCGGCAGCAGCTTGTCCTTCGGCGCTTCGGCCAACGCCCCAAAATGCGCCGCGCGAAGCAGCTTGTAGGCGCGGGCGTCCTTCTGATCCTGCGACCAGAGGTACTTGGCGACCTTGACGATCGTCTGCACCGCCTGCGTCGCCGTCGCGAACGACTCCGGGCCGGCGCCCAGCGCCGGGCCGGCCGACGGCGTCGCCACGCCGCCTTCCGCCGCCGCGCTCGGCGCGGCGGGCGGTGTTTCCTGCCCCAGCGGGCCGACTTTCGCCTTGAGCTCGCGAAACGCGCGGACCAGCGGCGCGATGTTGGGCGAGGCGCCGAGCGGTGCGAAAAGCGGGTCGAGCTTCTGATTCAACTCGTCCAGCAGCGCTGCGCACTGGTGCACGGCCTCTTTTTCCGCCGGCCGCGGCTGGCGCTTGCACGAGCCGCCCTTGAGCTCCACCGAGGGCAATATTCGATCGGCGAGGAATTGGACCGCGTTCACGCGTCCCATCGGCGGCTTGATCTTGGGAAATCCGGACTCCCAGAACGCACCGAGGTATTCTCGCAGCGCTTCGAGCACCGCCTCGAAGCCGGCGTAGCCGTCCGTTTCGAAGACGCCGACGCCCAGGTAACTGAGAACCAGCAGGTCCTTGGACTTGCTCTTCAGGATCTCGCTGGCGAGCGAAACGACCACGCCCCAATCTGGCTCCTGCCCGGTCAGGTTCTGCAACCGGTCGATCTGCGCTTGAAGTTGCGTGAACACGTCGTCATAGCGCACGACCTCGCCGGCCGGGCTATCGGGGCGAATCGGATCCTTGCCTAGTGCGACGAGATGCGCGTATTTCTCCGACGACATCGGAATCCTCGCGAGAGGTGATCAAGAGATCGAAACTCGCGCCGCGCCGGAATCGCGCCCCGGCACAGCGGGCATGCGGGTGGTTATACACAATCGCTTGCCGGACTGGCAAAGGGCGAGAGCGCTTGGACAAGATAAGGGTTCATCGCACGGACGGACGGCAACTGAGTTAGGCGTGTCGCTTTGAAGCCCCGTTCAGCGATTCGGTGCGCGTAATGTGCACGAGCGCGCAATTGACCGTCCGCTCCGCCGGGCCATCGGGCCCCTCGGGACCGGGAACGGCGACGGTCACTTTCGATCGCTGAACAATCGCCATGTCCGGATGCCTGATCTCGAATGACGCGCCGTCCGACAGGTGAATGCGAAACGGCTTGAACGGCGCGGCGCGGAGAAGCTCGAGAAGGTCATCCGGGCGCATCGGGTCGGACTCCTTGCGGTCATCATACGTTCACGCGAGCGGCCCGACCGCGGATGTCCCGCACTCCGGTCAGCGCCCGGATACGTTCCCGGTCAGGTCGTAACCGCAAGCGGCACAATGCCCTGGGCGTACCGACGGCATGATCCATACGATCGCGAATGAGGTAGCGAGGGGCTGACGAACACGGCAACCTCGCATCCCTAGCTCCCTTCTGGTCGCGGTTCTGAAGCCTTGCCAATACGACGATCCCGAACAGACTTGCGCTGGGGGACAGGGCCACGTTACAATCCCGCACTCAGCGCCCCACGGCGAGTCGACGGGGCGAAGAGGTCCACAACCGCTCGCTACAGAGAGGGTCATCGTGACACACTTGCTTCAATCGCAGTTTCGCCGCGCGCTGACATGGTGCCTGGCCGCCAACCTTGCAGTCGTCGCGTTCGCGCAGCAGCCCGCCGCCAAGCTCGCCTATCCGCAGACCCGCAGCGTCGATCAGGTCGACGACCTTCACGGCACGAAAGTCCCCGATCCGTATCGCTGGCTGGAGGATCTCGACTCGCAAGAGACGGCGGCCTGGGTCGCGGCCCAGAATGAGGTCACGTTTGGCTACCTGCGGCAGATCCCGCAGCGCGACGCGATCCGCCAGCGGCTCACCAAGCTCTGGGACTACGAGAAATTCGGCACGCCGTCGAAGGAAGGCGGGCATTACTTCTACTCGCGCAATTCGGGATTGCAGAATCAGAGCGTCATTCTCACCGCCGACGCGCTCGACGCCCAGCCGCGCGAGTTGCTCGACCCCAACGCATTGTCGAAAGACGGCACCGTCGCCCTGAACGGCATGGCGATCAGCGACGACGGCAACCTGATGGCCTACGGCCTGTCCGAGGCCGGCTCCGATTGGGTCACGTACAAGGTTCGTGACGTTCGCACCGCCAAGGACCTCGACGACGAAGTCAAATGGACGAAATTCTCCGGCGCGGCTTGGACAAAAGACAACCAGGGCTTCTTCTACAGCCGCTTCGACGAGCCCAAGAGCGGCGAAAACAAGCTCGAAACCAGCAACTACTATCAGAAGCTCTACTATCACCGCCTCGGCAGCCCGCAGAGCCAGGACGCGCTCGTCTACCACGCGCCGGAAGAGGCCAAGAAGGACTGGGGCTTTGGCGGCGGCGTGACCGACGACGGCAAGTACCTGCTGATCAGCGTCTCGCAGGGCACGGAGCGGAAAAACCGCGTCTACGTCAGCGACCTGAGCGCGGGAATTCCGTCCTACGAGTCGGCCGCGACAGCCGTCGTGAAGATGCTCGACAAATTCGACGCGGCGTACAACTTCATCGACAACGACGGGCCGACGTTCTACTTCTTCACTGACAACAACGCGCCGCGCGGCCGCGTGATCGCGATCAACACGAATCACCCCGAGCCGGAAAGCTGGAAAGAAGTCATTCCGCAAAGCGCCGACACGCTTCAGGGCGTAAGCCTAGTGAACGACATGTTCGTCGCCACCTATCTCAAAGACGCGGCGACGCAGGTCAAGGTGTTCGACATGACTGGCAAGCACCTGCGCGACGTGGCGCTGCCGGGCATTGGTTCGGCGGCCGGCTTCGGCGGCAAGCGCAAGGACAAGGAGACCTTCTACTCGTTTACCAGCTTCAACTACCCGCCGACGATTTTCCGCTACGACCTGCTGACCGGCGAGAGCACGATCTTCAAGAAGCCCAACGTCGCCTTCAACGCCGATGATTACGAAGTGAAGCAGGTCTTCTACAACAGCAAGGACGGCACGCGCGTGCCGATGTTCATCACGCACCGCAAGGGCGTCAAGCTCGACGGCAGCAATCCGACGCTGCTCTATGGCTACGGCGGATTCAACATCCCGATCACGCCGTCATTCTCCGTCGCGAACCTGGTCTGGACCGAGATGGGCGGCGTGTTCGCGGTCGCATGTCTGCGCGGCGGCGGCGAATACGGCAAGGATTGGCACGACGCCGGCCGGCTCAAGAACAAGCAGAACGTGTTCGACGACTTCATCGCCGCCGGTGAGTGGCTGATCGCGAACAAGTACACCAGCACGCCCAAGCTGGCGATTCGGGGTGGAAGCAACGGCGGCCTCCTGGTCGGGGCGGTGCTCAACCAGCGCCCGGACTTGTTCGGCGCGGCGTTACCGGAAGTGGGCGTGATGGACATGCTGCGTTTCCACAAATTCACGATCGGACACGCTTGGCGCAGCGACTACGGCGACCCGGACAAGCCCGAGGATTTCGCGGTGGTCTACAAGTACAGCCCGCTGCACAACATCAAGCCCGGCACGAAGTATCCGTCGGTCATGATCCTGACCGGCGACCACGACGACCGGGTCGTGCCGTCGCACAGCTTCAAATACGCCGCGACGCTGCAAGCCGCTCAGAAGGGCGACAGTCCGATCCTGATCCGAATCGAAACGCGCGCCGGCCACGGCGCGGGCAAGCCGACGGCCAAGCTGATCGACGAAGCTGCGGACCGCTGGGCGTTCCTGGTGCGGGCGCTGGGGATGAACGGGGCGGTGAACTAACCGCCCGCTGGGAACGCTCCTAACCGAGCCCCGACCGTAAGGGAGGGGTCGGGCCGATGCCCGAAGTTGCTCGTTTCTCGGTACTTTCGAGAACCGGACGGACCCCTCCCTGATGGTCGGGGCTCGGCTGGGTGAGTCCGTCAACGGACTGCTATGCGACATTGCGTGGCCGCGGCCGCAACGTCGAACGGTGCGCAGTCGCGCCGACGGGATGGAGCACGGATTGTGGGTGCGCCGTTTGAGGACTTCGTGCGGCGCGCCCGCTTCGTTTCGCTGGGAATCGCCGTCCTATCCGTGCTCACGACAGCAATCTCGGCTCGAATTGCATTGGTTTACGCTTGGTTGCGGGTCCTCATTGGCGCAAGTGGTGGATGCGTGGGCGTAGGGTTCGCGCAGTCACCTCCCTGGCAAGGGAGGGGTTCTTGGGTCTTGGACAACGAGCGGGCGAGGATTGATGCGCTACCGCAATGGAAGTTCGACTCGCGCTTTGGCATCCAACATGCGGTTCTCCCGCTCTGGATCACTGCGGCCGTCGCCGCCATCTTCGCAATTGTTGGTTTCTCAGCCCAGCGAAAGCAGAAGCGAGCGGCGTCTGATCAGTGCCGCGCTTGCCGCCGATTCCCGGCCCGACTTTGTAACTTGGTAGGGTGGGCACTGCCCACCCTACGTTCCGAGCGCAATTTTCGTCCGGTCGCGGTTCGGGCAATCCTCTGAAAGGCGCTGCTAGCCCAGCGCCCCCGCCCGCAGCAGCCGCTTGGCTTCGCCGACCAGGTAGAACGACCCGGTGATGCAAATCAGGTCGTCGCGCGTCACGCAGTTGCAGGCGATGCGATAGGCATCCTGCAGCGTCGGCGCGACCTGGGCCATTTTCTGCGACTTTTCCATGAACCGCGCCAGCAGCTCCTGCGGGATTGCCGAGCGCCCGGTGCCGTTGGTGGTGAAGATGACCTTGTCGGCCCCGAGCTGGATCTGCGCCAGCATGCCGTCGATGTCCTTGTCCGCGGCGCAGCCGAAAATCACCACCATCGAGTCGTAGCTGATGTTCTGCCCGATGGCGCGCATCAGCGCGGCGATGCTGGCGGCGTTGTGTGCGCCGTCGACCAGTGTGCGCGGCTGGTCGCGGATGATCTCCAGGCGGCCTTCGATCCGCACGCGCGCCAGGCCCTCCATCGCGTGCTGCTCGGTAATGGTGAAGCCGCGCTGACGCAAGGCGTCGATCATGCCCAGCGCAACGCCGCAGTTGTAGGCCTGGTGCTCGCCCAGCAGCGGCACGTGCACGTGATCAAAGCGGCTCATCGGCGTGGACATGCAGACGCGCGTCTGCGGCCCGCTGAGGCGCGAGCTCTCAAAACGGAAACTGAACTCCAAATCGTCGCCCAGAACGCGAATCGGGCTGCCGACGCGCTGTGCCGTATCCACCAACACGCGCTTTACGCTGGTCGGCTGCGGCGCGACAATCACCGGCACGCCGGACTTGAAGATGCCGGCCTTCTCGGCGGCGATCTGCTCTAGCTTGTTGCCGAGCTGCGCCATGTGGTCGTAGCTGATGCTGGTGATGCCGCAGACTTCCGGGCGAATGACGTTCGTCGAGTCGAGGCGTCCGCCCAGGCCGGTTTCGATGACGGCGATATCGACCGCCTCGTTCGCGAAGTGCAGGAACGCGGCGGCGGTGATGATTTCGAAGAAGGTCGGCCGCTCGTCGGCCATGCGACGGATGACCGGGGCGATCCGCGCGATCAGGCGCGTGAAATCGGCCTCGCTGACCAGACGGCCGTCGATCGAGATTCGCTCGCGAATGTCAACGACGTGCGGCGAAACGTAAAGACCGGTCCGATAATTCGCATGTTGAAGCATTGACGCCAGCATGTGGCAGGTCGAGCCTTTGCCCTTTGTGCCGGCGACGTGAGCGGATTTGAATTTCTTATGCGGGTTGCCGATCCCGTTCAGGATACGCAACATCCTGCTGAGATTGAAGTTAGATTGGTTGTAGCCGACGCGCGCCATCGTCTCGTAGTTCGTCTGACTGTTCAGAAATGTCAGAGCAGCGCGATAGGTACGTATCGCGGTCGAGGGCGTGGAACGCGTGCGTACGACTCGGCGTGAAACTGCTTTACGGGGAGGCTTCCGTGAACCCGCCCGGCGGGTTAAGGTCTTTCCCATAGGGCAAATAGGATACCAGAAATTGTTGAAAGCGTCAACGCACGCGCGACGGTTCGCCGTCGCCTAGCTTGCAGAACATATGTATAGTAATGACAATGAGTTAGATACTGAAGTTTCAGATGGCGGATCCGCGAACGCCGCCATTCACGTGCGCGTCCCGATTCTCGGGCGCGAATACCCGATTATGGTCGCGCGCGGCGCGAGGTCGCGCTGGCCGGAAATAATCGCCGAGTTCGGAGCCGCGCCGCGCATCTGCGTCATCGCAGACGCACGAGTTTACGAGTTGCATGGCGAGCGATTGAAGGGTGTCCTTTCAGGCAATGCGATCGTGCTGACGGTTCCGCCTGGGGAGCAGAACAAATCGCTCGCATCCGCTCAGCGGCTCTACGACGAACTCGCGCGGGCTGAGATCCGGCGCGGCGACCTGATCGTCGCGCTGGGCGGCGGGATGGTCGGCGACCTGGCCGGCTTCGTCGCGGCAACGTGGATGCGCGGCATTCGATTCATCCAGATTCCGACGACGACCGAGGCCGCGATTGATGCGAGTGTCGGCGGAAAGACGGCAGTCAATCACGCCGCCGGGAAGAACCTGATCGGCGCGTTCCATCAGCCGATCGCGGTCGTGATCGACACCGAGTTCCTCGACACGCTGCCGGAGCGCGATTTTCGCGCCGGCCTGGCCGAGAGCGTCAAGCACGCCGTAACGCGGGATTCGGAATTTCTGGCCTGGCACGAGCAGAACGCGGACGCCATCCTGGCGCGCGAGCCGGCGGCGCTGGCCCACTTGATCGCGTGGAACTGTCGCATCAAGGCGGCGGTCGTCGCTACGGACGAGCGCGATGACGGCCCGCGCCAGGTGCTCAATCACGGGCATACGATCGGGCACGCACTGGAGCACGTCTTTGGCTACGCGCTGCGGCACGGCGAGTGTGTTGCGCTGGGGATGCTCGTCGAGAACGAGCTTTCGCGCCGGCGTGGGCTTCTGGACGCGGACGTCGCGCAGCGCATTCGAGTCCTGCTGACCCGCTTGGGACTGCCGACGCGCCTGGATCGCGGCGTCGACGCTGACGCGGTTTTGCGCGCCTGCCGCATGGACAAAAAGAACGCGGGCGGGCGTGTGCGCTTCGTCCTGCTGACCGGACTGGGGCAGACGCAGCGCTCGGCGGATGCGCAGGATGCGGAGATCACTGCGGCATTGGCTGCGCTCGCGTAGCCGGCCTCGCGGCAGCGCGCATCCCCAGTCTTGCAATAGCAACCCCAAGTCGGATTCGTCCGTGTCGCCATCGCCGTCCAGATCGCCCAAAGCCGACGTCTGCCACGATTGCAGCAAGAGCCCGAGATCGGCGCTGTCCGTGTCGAAATCGCCGTCGAGGTCGCCCGAGCAGCACGGGCGCAGCAGGTCGCAGACGCTGCCCTCGCCGCGATAGCGGCAGCCCGCCGTTGGCAGGGCGTCGCGGAAATTGCGAGTCATTGTGAAGGAAGTACGTATCGCGCCGGATCGCGGCGCTCTGAGGCGGACTTGCGGTTAGGCCGAGGCGCTGTCGGCGGCGATGTGCGCGGAGAAGCCGGTGTTGAACGCGGTCTGGCCGGTCGTGGCCGCGACCAGCCCGAGCGCGGCCAGGTTCGCGTTGGCGTACGTGACGAAGTTGGTGACCCACGCCTGATAGTCGGCGTCGGGGCCGGGCAAATAGTCGGCCATAAGAGGTGGTACCGCCTTTCGGATTCGCTGGCCCGCTCGCGATTCGCGCCGCCCACGCCGGACAAGCGCGCCCGCGCTACCCGAGCCATCAACCGGCACGCGGGGGAAACTGGAAGGGGCATCGGCTTGCGCGGCGACCGGCTTGATAATGACTCGATCTGATTAGCGCGCGTGTTCGCCGTTCAGGCGCGCTTCTTAGCCCCGAAGGGGCGTCGGAATGTAGCCACGGGTGGAGCGAGGCCCGATAGGGCCGAGCGGAACCCGTGGATGCCGGATTATTATCCCCCTGTTTTGCTGCCCCGAAGGGGCAGAGGAGGCTCCATGCCCGGCACGTACACTCAGATTCTTCTGTACATCGTCTACTCCACCAAACACCGCGAACCGTGAGTCACACCCGACCTCGCCGAACGTCTCTATCCGTACATCGGTGGCATCATCCGCGCCGAACGCGGCGTGCTCTACGACTTCGGCGGCGTCGCCGATCACGTTCATCTCTATGTTCGCTCGCGACCCGACGAGACCATCTCGAACCTGCTCAAAACCGTGAAGTCGCGCTCGTCGCTCTGGGTGCATCAGACATTCCCGCAACTAGCCGCATTCGCTTGGCAGGAGGGTTGCAGCGCGTTCTCGGTCAGCAAGTCGCAGGAGGCGGCTTTGAAGAAGTACATCGCTGGACAGCACGAGCATCACAAGCATGAGGATTTCAAAACGGAGCTTCTCCGGTTTCTCCGCGCGCATGAAATCGAGTTCGACGAGCGCTACGTTTTCGATTGAGCCAGCACGCGCCCGCGCGTTTCCTCTGCCCCTCCGGGGCAGAATCGAAAAACAAATCTTCGTTCCACGGGTTGCGCTCCGCCCGGCTGCCGCCGTGCTGCGCTCCACCCGTGGCTACATTCCGTGGCCCGGAGGGGCCCAGCGGAGCGCGGTATGATGGCCGATTAGGAGGTTGCGATGGCGGTTCCAGGTTACCAAGCGTTTCATGCTACCGCTGCTCAAGCTCGCCGGGGACGGCCAAGAACACACCGTTTCTGAGACGCTACGGGTTCCGCGTCGTCGGGCTGCGCCGCCGCTCCACCCGCGGCTACATCCCGCGACCCCTTCGGGGCCAGAATCTGTGCTGCGACAGTCACGTCACGAGTATGCGCGCGCGTTTGCCCCGATGGGGCGAAGGGTTGTAGCCACGGGTGGATGTCGCCGCAGGCGACCGGAACCCGTGGACGCCGGTCGCACCGCGCGGCCCGCCCCGGAGGGGCGGAGGAAGTCCGCCTTGCGCGCGTGCATTGCGCCTCCTGACACGCGCGCCTCCTCTGCCTCTCCGGGGCAGGACCGGGGGACACGTCCATCTTCCACGCGTTCCGCGTGTGCGGGCTGCGCCGCGCACCCGCTCCACCCGTGCATACATTCCAGCGCCCTTTCGGGGCGAAGACGTGGCTCGGTGCGACCAAGCGACGAGGGTTACGCCGACACCGTCGCCGCCGCGACTTCCGATCGGATCCCCCGGCCGCCCGTGTGACGTCTCTACCCCTGCCAGATCAGCTTGAACTGAAGCCCCTTGAGATTGGCGGATTCGACCGCGGCCTTGAAGTCCTCCTCCGGGTCGCCCGAACGCTCGACGCAATACAACCGCGTTGATCGGCACGTCTCGGGGAGCCTGAACAATGAGGACTCGGAGAATCGCTCCGGGCGGAAGTGGTACCCGGCATCGATGTTGAGTCGCCTAGTGACGCCGTCGTCGTGCCACTTGCACTTTTCGTGATCGAGGCAGTTGATCACCTCGGTTACGTTGAGGATGAGCAACTCAACACCCTCGAATGTGAGCGGCAGGATCTCACCGCCCATCTCGGCGTGCGTCTGCACGAGCGGATACGCCGCGCGCGTGACGGCGGGCACGCAGCACGAACCGATTCCCCAGAAGTCTCCTGCTTTCTTCTTGGGAGAGTGGCACCCCACGCCCGGCGGCGACCAGCGGTCGGCCACGGGCTCGCCGTCGAACTTCAGCAGCGGGTGCTTGAACTCGACGATGCCCTCTTCGAAGAGCAGAGTCTTGTACTTGTTGGATTCGTGACGGACTTCGTAGACCTTCATCGCGCGGCCCCTGACCGCGTTCACGATAATAGTCGATGCGGACCCGATCAAGCGGGCTGCAGCCGCGGAACACCGAGTCACGGTAGCGTTCGAGCTTCGATGGAAAGGCGTTCACGCGGACCGCCGCCATACAGTAATGTGCGCTCATCAAGCCGCCACCGTCGCCGCCGCGATTTCGCTCCACGGACCCGTTTCGCCGCGCGTGCTGAGCCAGCGCAGGGCGTAGTACGCCGTCTGGCCCGCTTCTGCGGTCGTGAAGTCGGTTTGCAGCGTGCCGCGCGCGTTCACCGACAGGAAGCGGAACGCACCGGCGGGATTTTCGCCGGCGAACGTCAGCAGCGGCGGCGGCTCGTGCGGCGCGGCCAGCGCCACCCACACCTCCGCCCCCAGCACACCGTGGGGCTTGCGGCGGCGGGTCGGCGTGGATTCGTCCGAGAAACGCAGCGTGTGCAGCAGCCGCCGCGAAACGCGAAGGCGGGGCATGGGCTAGACGTTGGTTGATGGGGCGTCCGCGGTTCCGCGATCGTCCCAAAACCGAAGGCGGGCAAGATGCCTGCCCCACCCCTTCAGAATCGCGGCGCGTGATTGCACCCCTGCATGAGATGCACCCTCGACCGTACCCAGACACCGTCAGCCGATTGCGGACAAAACAACAATCAGTACGATAAGAAAGCATGCTGATGCGTCGCATCGTCGCGCCGCGTCAGTCTGTGGGTGTTGTTGAGACGGACGTCTGGCGCGCGGCGGAGAATCGTCGCCATCCTCTGTTAAGGGGTTCCAACATGATGTCGGATCGCGTGAAGCAGATATTGAGCTGGTACGAGTCAGACAACGCCGGCACGCTGGCGAACCTGCGCCGCATGCTGGGCACCGGAACGCTGCGCGACACGGGCAAAATGGTGATCCTGCCGGTGGACCAGGGCTTTGAGCACGGCCCGGCCCGCAGCTTCGCCGCCAACCCGCCCGGCTACAACCCGCACTATCACTTTGAGCTGGCGCTGGAAGCCGGCTGCAACGCCTACGCGGCGCCGCTGGGATTCATCGAGGCCGGCGCGCGGACCTTCGCGGGCGAGCTGCCGCTGATTCTCAAGCTCAACAACAACGATTCGCTGTACTCGACCAAGAATCCGAATCAGGCCATCACGGCGTCGATCGACCACGCGCTGCGGCTGGGCTGCGCCGCGATCGGCTTCACGATCTACCCCGGCTCGACCAACTCGCAGCACCAGTACGAGCAGCTCAACCGCCTCTCGGAAGACGCCAAGCGGGCCGGGCTGGCGGTGGTGGTCTGGTCGTACCCGCGCGGCGAGGGGCTGAGCAAGGAAGGCGAGACCGGCATCGACGTGTGCTGCTACGCGGCCCAGATCGCCGCGCAGCTCGGGGCGCACATCATCAAGATCAAACCGCCGACCGATTTCCTCGAGCAGGCCGAGGCCAAAAAGGTCTACGAAAAGCAGCAAATCCCGATCAAGACGCTGGCCGAGCGCATCCGGCACGCCGTGCAGAGCGCCTTCGACGGCCGGCGAATCGTGATCTTCAGCGGCGGCGCGGCGAAGGACGAAGCGGCGATCCTGGACGAAATCCGCGCCATCCACGCCGGCGGCGGCTTCGGCTCGATCATCGGCCGCAACGCTTTCCAGCGGCCCAAGCGCGAGGCGCTGGGGTTGTTGAAGAGGATCATGGATGTTTACGCGGGGAGGGCGTAGGCGGCTCCCTGCCTGGGTAGCTGCGCGGGACTCTCGGTCGCGCGGGACAATTGGCTGTGTCACGGCGGTCCAAGTTGTTGTTAACGGTGCTGCCGCTCGTCACCGTCGCGAATCCGGCGATGATGGCAATCGGAGCGTGTCTCGATTTGAGGATTCCCCAGACTGGCGGCGTGACGTGGTATCTTAGCGCCGCCGGGATCAGTCGCGGGCATGGTTGCGTGGTGCGCGGCTACTATGACCTAATCTACCCAGCTTGGCTTGCGAGCATTGGTTGGGCATGGCCTCGCCGCCCTCGCCAGTGCGGCCCCCGGCGAGGAGCGCCACGTCGCGCGCCGCTTCTAGCATATGCTGGGCGCGGATGCGGTCGTCGAGTGGGCTTGTGCGTGGATCACGCGGCGTGCACCAATCTCGCTTCGCGCAGTACTTCGTCACGGAAGTAGCGCGACAGATCCTGCGGAGTCTTTAGGTCGTCCCTGCGCCCGAGCATCTCCTGCAGTTCCATCAGCATTCCGCCGAAGTAGAACAGGCCTGGCGTACGGCCGGGGAGAAACAACCAGGATGTCCACGTCGCTGGTGGGGCGGAAGCTTCAGCCACCCTCAGGGCTGGGCTCGCGCAGGATGCTGCCGAAGAGCGAGAGTTTCTGTACGCCATGGCGGCGACAGAACTCGGCGATCTTGTGTTCCGGAAAGTCGACGCCGTTGACGATCATGCCTAATTCATACTATCGGCCCGGATCGGCGCGGTTCACGCCATCGCCGCCGTCGCGGCGTTTTTCTCGAAACGCGTTGAGGCTGTCGGCGTGCCCGAAGCTCGAGCGATTGGACGCCGTGAGAGCGGCCACGTCGACAGCCTCTGTCGGGCCGAACAGGCTCGGCCGATCGGAATCAGCCGGTCCACGCGCCCAGCAACACTCCCAGATCACTCGAATCAACGCAGCCGTTTCCGTCGAAGTCCGCGGCCGGGGCGAAGCCGGGCATTCCGGTGCAAAGGCCATAGCTGCCGAGCAGCGTTCCCAGGTCGGACGAATCGACGCGTCCGTCGCCGTTGATGTCTCCCGGCGCGTAGATGATCGTGTCGGTGGCCGCCGCGCTCACATTTCCGGCGCGGTCGGTGAATCGGGCGTAAACCGTTTTCGTGCCCGCGCTGGCGTTGCCGCCGAAGGTGGACAAATTCCAGCCGCTGCGCGTGGCCGCGAAGGGTTCGAGGGCCGACCACACCAGCCCGTTGTTCGAGAATTGCATTCGGAAAACGCCGCTGTGAGCGTCAACGGCGCTCAGGCTGTCCAGCGCGACGAGAAGCGACGGCGTGCGAGCAGCGCCGGCGTTGATGCGCACGGCCGGGCTGGTCGGTGCGACCGTGTCGATCAGATACGGTCCGGTGTTCGCGTAGCTGGCATTCCAATTGCCGGAATTGTCGACGGTTCGAAGGTTCAGGTAGCGACCTGATGCGCTGCTGGCGTACGTCGCGCTGTACGACGTGACCTCCTCGATGTCCTTTACTGTGCTGGGAAGTCCGGGCGCGGTCGATTCAAAGACGCCATAGCCGTCCACGCCCGAAAGACTGTCCGTCGCGGCCGTCCAGGTGAATGTAATGTTCGGGTTCGCCGACCAGACGTTCACCGTGTGCGTGGACGAGCCCAGGTTCGTGGGCAGCGCCGGTGCCGTTCCGTCCACGATGATGTTGATTGAGCTTGTTTCGTCGACCCAGTTGTCCGAGCGCGCCGCGACGCTGATGGTCTTGGTGCCTTCGGTCGCCCAGTGCAGCGTCCAGGTGGCGGAGCGCTGATCGCCGTGGATGATGTCGCCCAGCAGCAGATCATCGCCGCCCTGCGGGTTGATTAGCAAGTCCGTGACTGCTCCGTCCTTGAGCGTGGTGGTCGACGCCACGAGCGTCGTGCCCGCGGGCAGCGTCGAATCCAGATACACCGCGGACGCGATATAGCTCGGGTTCGTCACGGTCGACGTGACCTGCACGTCTTCCAGTGGTTGAATGGTGGTGTCCGGAGCCGTCAGAGTCTGCGATCCATCCGGCGTCGTGTCGCCGTAAATCACGCTGACCGTGACGGAAACCCGGGCGCTGCCGGTCACGCTGGTCGGCCAGGCTTTCCAGCGCCACTGGCCGGTGGGCGGGCTATCGATGATTCGGATCTCCGTGTTGTCGCGCGGGCTCTGCTGCGCGAAGTACTCCCCGGTATTCCCGGCCGGATCGATCGGCTCATGATCGATCCACAGGTCAATGTCGTTTACCAGCGCCTGCGACGCGCCTGACGAGGCTGCATCCTCAATGTAGAACATGCAGACGACGAGCCGCGTCGCGCCGGTATTCACCGTGAAATCACCAGAGACAAATCCCGAACTGGTCTGCGTGAAGGCCCAATTCGTCCAGCTGAACTGGCTCGTGCCCCAGTGGGCGCGATAGGCCTCGATCCGCCCTGTACCATAGACGTTCAAGTGGTTTGTCGATGAAGTGCTCGGCGTCGTCAGCGTCGCATTGTCCTTCGTGATCGCGGTTGCCATCAGCAAGGAAGCAAGCCTTTGGGGTGCGTATCGAAAGATCGAAATATGATCCATGACCTCGGCCGCGATGCCGGTCACGTGCGGCGCCGCCATGCTGGTGCCCGACTTGTTGATGAAGCCGTTGCCCGTATTCGCCGCCACCGACCGGATCCAGCGGCCTGGCGCGCAGATGTTGGGCTTCCAGCGATTGTCGGCCGTCGGTCCGCGGCTCGACGTATTTGCCACGATCCCGGGATCGCCGCCGGAGAGCGCGTCATTGAAGTCCACAACGCTGCCGACCGTGAACACGTTTTTGGCAACTCCCGGAGTGCCGATCGTGCCGCCGGTGGGGCCGTCATTGCCCGCTGAGAATACGTAGAATTGGTTGAAGTCCCACACATCGGCGTCGACGGTCCGCGAATCCGAGTCCGTTCCGGTCCAGGAACCTGATGTGCCCCACGAGTTGTTGATCACGTGCGGAATCGGCGTCGTCGAGCCGCTGATTGTGACCGGCGTGTGCATGTGCCCAACCAACGTCGAGAGCGATGCTCCGCCATATGCGCCGAGGTCGTCGAAGATCTTCACAATGTATACGCGCCCCGTTCCACCCCACCCCAATCCGGGCGCCATGCCGCGATAGCTTGCGGTTCCGGCCCCGTCCCCCAGGATCGTGCCCGCCACGTGCGAGCCATGCCCCTCGCCGTCGTGGAACGCGCCTGTTCCTGAGCCGCTCTCGTCCCATCCGACGGCGAAGATGTGATTCAGTCCGCTATGAGCGTGGTCGAGGCCGGTGTCCATCTGTCCAGAGACAATGACCGAATTCGTGCCGCCGTCATACGACGCACGCGTGGAATCGGCGTGCACCATCGGCGCGGACTCATCGTGGTGCATTTGAGGAATGCGGTAGAGTTCGATGTACTGCACGAAATCCAGCGCGGCTGACGCGGTGACGGCCGGCGCCGAAAGACGGACGCGAAAACACCGGATCCGATCGGCATACGACACTACCTGCACGCCGACTTTCTCAAGTTCAGCCTGCTGCCAGCCGTTGGACATCCAATCGCCGCCGACGGCGGCGGCTGGCGCACTCCGCGCGGCTTGGCCCGCATCGGCTGCTTCCGGGGCCGTGTCGGGAGCGACTTTCGATCGCGCGCACAGGTCCGACTCAAACACACTGATGTACGCGTCGATCAGTTCATCCGGCCCGGCGCTCGCCAGCCGAGCGGCCAGCAGCGGCTCGATCTTCTGCTGCGGCGTTGCAAAGCCGACCCAGCGCACATACGGCAGCGCCGCGACGGCCGCTACCGCCTTGAGCGGCAGCGCGGCTTTCAAGCAATAGTGCGGGTGGAATCCCAGCACGCGCGCACCAAGGCTGCCAAGCTCCGCCATTCGCTCCGCGTTGATGCGTTTTTGAAACATGACGAACACATACGTGTCGCGTTCCAAATCCCGCGTACCGGCGCCGGACATCAGTGCATCCAACCGCGGGTCGATTCGCTCGCCATCGCGCGGATACAGCCGTCCGCCGACAAAACCCAGGAAGAACGGATTGCCGCTTGGGCCGGCGATTTGAACGTCACCGGAATCGCGAGCTTCGACCTGGGCCGGGTCCGGCAGCGGAATCGCATCATCGTCAAGCACCGCCGGCATAAGCTGCGGATCGGCCTCGATCACGCCTTCGCGCGGCGATTCAGCGGGCACGCCCCGAGTCGCCTCCTGAGCGGGCTCCGATTGGGGTCCCGTTGCGATGATCGCCTGGCCGAAGGCCGAACGAGGCACGCCAAGGCTGAGCGCGCCCTGGGCGACGATGAGGCAAAGCAAAGGAATCCCGATGCGTCTGCATCGAACGTACGCGTTCATTCTCGAATCCTCCCGGGATTTAGATCGCCAACGGGCCGCCGCGATTGACGCGATTGGTTGTGCGGGAGCGGCGAACCTGGCGAGTCGCCGACAAATCCTAACCGACGCTCGCCAGATGCACCATCTAAAAATCATTGCGCATCCGGCGACGAAAAAACGCTCGACACCGAGGCCCGACCGTAAGGGAGCGGCTTTCTGCTCGTCGCAATAGACCGCCGCGACCTTCGCGCGGGTGCGTTCAGCCAGACTTTCCCAGTACCAGTTGTCAGGGCGGTTTTGGGCTTGCGGGGAGCGCGAGGCATCGGATGGTTACGGACTGGCTTTGCCGATCGTCGGGAGGCTTCCCGAGCTACGCGCGGCTCACCTGGCGTCGGTCCGCGAACACAGTGTCGACGCAATGAGGTCGATCGAACTCGCGGTCTCGGCCACGGACTTGCGAATGGCGGTCAGTTGTCCCTCGATCTGCCGCGTCGCGTCGGCCGTTCGGGTGGCGAGCTTCTTCACCTCGGAAGCGACCACCGCGAAGCCGCGACCGGCTTCGCCGACTCGGGCCGCTTCGATGGTGGCGTTCAGCGCGAGGAGATTGGTCTGCCCGGCGATGGCGCCGATGACGCGAGAAATGTCGGCGATCTCGTTCGACGCGCGCGACAGCCCGTCGACGACCTTGCGGGTGGTCTCGAACTCGCCCGCCAGCTCCGCGCGCCGGCGATCCGCCGCGGCCAGCTCGTCGGTCTTGCGATGCATGCCCTCCGTTGCCAGGTTGATCGTTTTGGCGGCGGCGCGGAACGAACCGAGCATGCCGTTGGGCAGCACGCGGCGGAAAAACTTTCCCTGACTGGCATAGTGCAACGACGCCGTCGCCTCGCGCACGAACGCGTCGGTCATGTCGAGCAGGTGATTGACGCCCAGCAGCAGATCGCGGAGGTCGCCGTCCGCGTCGAGGCGCAGAATCCGCGCCTCAAGATCGCCCGCCGCCGCGGCCTGACAGACGCGGGCCGCCTCGCGAATCCAGTGCTGTTGAGCGGCGTCCGGTGCGTCACGCGCCACGTCGTCGCGCATCTCCGCGACCGAATTCGCTGAGGGCATCGTCATGTGTGCATCTCACAGGGAGAAAACAAACTCTTCGTACGAAACGCCGCGCTGCTGCAGCACGCCGAGCAGTTTCGGAATCGAGGCGGCCATGGCTTCTTTCGGATTGCCGAAGCGGCTCTCTTCTCGCAGTAGCCAGTCGTAAAGCTCCTTGACCTTGGGCAGCACGGCGCGGTTGGGCGACCTGCGATTGGAGTGATATGCGATAATCTTGCCCTGCTCGTTGAGCGTCGGCGTGACGTGCGCGAACACCCAATAATGATCGCCGTTTTTTGCGCGGTTCAGCACGTACGCGAAGATCTCGCTGCCGGCCTGGATCGTGTCCCACAGCAGTTTGAACACGCAGCGCGGCATGTCCGGGTGGCGTACGATACTGTGCGGCTTACCCAGCACCTCGTCTTCGGTGAACTGCGCGATGCGCAGGAACACTTGGTTGGCGTATGTGATGTGTCCGGTCGGGTCGGTTTTGCTGACAATAATCTCGTCCTGACCGAAGGTGCGTTCAACGCCGGTCAGATGCGGCCGTCGCAGCGCCATCCGAAGCTCCTGGTACGTCTCCGCGTCGAAATCGGAGGCACTGGCGTCGAAACGTCCTGATTTCGCCAGCGCGCTTCACGAGGCGTATCGGAATGACCGCGTGCCGGCTTCAGTCGCCCACGCCAGGCATCGCGAACTTTCAGCTTGATTTCGAAAGTGCGCTCGGAAGGTCCTGAATTGCCGCGATCCACGTCGGCAGCGCAAACTTCAATCCCCGGCGGCTCTCGATTAGTCTGAAGCGATGAGCCAATTCGCGGGACCCGTTCGATACGCGCCGCACGGCGCCGAACTACCGCCCCAGAAAACGCCGCTGGCCGCGCTGATCCTCGCGATGGCGGTCTTCATCCTGCCCACGATGGTCATTTCGCAGATCGCGGCGCACTGGCGCGTCGACGTCGTCGACGACCAGATGTTCGGTTACTTCGGCTGGCGAATTGCGCACGGCGCGCGGCCGTATCTGGACATTTGGGATAACAAGCCGCCCGGCGTCTACTGGATGAACGCGCTGGGGATGATTCTCGGAGACGACAGCTACGCCGGCGTGGTCGCGCTGTGCGTTGTGGCGCTGCTGCTCACGCACGTTTTCTACTTCTGCGTCTGCGCGTCGGTCTATCACCGCGACGTCGCCGCCCTCGCGACCATCCTGGCCGGGTTTTTCCTTAGCAACGCCTACTATCAGGCCGGGACCAATCGCACCGAGACGTTTCTGGTCGCCTTCGAGCTCGCTGCGGCGCTCCTCTACGTTCGCGCGTTTCCGCGCGATCGCTGGTGGCGCTGGTACCTGGCGGGTCTCTGCGCGGGCTGCGCGTTCCTGTTCAAGCAGGTCGGCCTGGCGGCGTGGGGCGCGATGGGGCTGCACACGATCCTGCTGGTGCTCTTTCGCGACATCGGAATTCTCGCCGGCCTGCGGCGCTGCGTGCTCCTACTGATCGGGGCCGCGACGCCGGTGGGCCTGGCGGCGCTGGTATTGGCGTCGCGGGGCGCGCTCGACGCCGCAATTTTCGCGGTTTTCACGTTCAACCGCGCGTACATGGCCACCGGCGACACGAATCTGACCAACACCTTCGCGAATCGCTGGCGGTTGCAGTATGAGTTGTGGCCGGTGTTGAAAATGCCGTTGCTCGCGGCGCTGGCCGCGGGGATTCACTCGTTCCTGTGGTGGCTGCGGCCGCAATATCGCCCGCCAGAGATCGAGGGCCAGCTCCGCGCGCTTCAGCCCACTTGTCCGCGTTACATGGCATTCTTCGGCCTCTGGTTCGGCATTGCCCTGTACGGCGCGTTCATCAGTCCGCACGCGTTTCGGCATTACATCATTCCGAGCCTGCCGCCGCTGCTGCTGGTGGCCGCGTATCTGATCAACGTGCTGCGCGGCGAGTTCAACCTGCTTCGCAGCATGCAGCGCCGCGGCTGGATCACGGCCTCGCTGGTGCTGCTGGGCTACCTGACGTGGGAAGCGGCGTATTTCCACATCGGCGAGGTCGGGCGGGTCTGGATTGATCGCGTGCAGCCGGATGCAAAAAAGGGATTCGTCGCCGCCGAGTGGGAGATCGTCGGCGATCGCGTCGCCGCGCTGACGACGCCCAGCGACACAATTCAGTGTTGGGGCTTCGCGCCCGGAGTGTACCTGCGCTCGCGACGCTTGAACGCGACGCGCTACACGACGATGGAAAAGCTCGGCCAGGTTCGCGGCAACGCCGACTGGATGAAACGCGAGATCCTCGAAACGCTGATCGAGCGCCGGCCGACGATGCTGGTCATGTCGGCCACCGATTGGCACTGGATGGGCGAATTGGCGGAGGTGGGGCGCGCAAATCCGAATTCGAGCGAGGCGCTCGACACGCGAATGCGGGCGTGGATCGACGAAAACTACGCGTTCGAAGAAGAGGTCGCGGCGGCGAATACGCTGCTATTCCGTCGCAAAACACCGCGCTGAGACACGATGTGAACCGCGCGCGCAAGCGACCGGCCTGACCTTCGCGCTCGTTGGTAACCCAGCGACAGACTGCCGTGTGGCCGGTCGCCGGCGCTCACGGTTCGGATTCCCGGCGGGATTTTTGACCTGACCCCATAATTCCACTCCCGCGCGGCGCGAAATCCGACCGCTTATGGGCGTCGCGCAAGCAGATGCGGCCACACGTTGACTTCCCCCATCTACCTGCGAAGCATGAGTACCCGTCGAGATGCGGCGAATGGTTCCCGCAGCTCGGAGACTTACAACCTGGACAGGAGAGGAAGGATGCTTAAGAAGTTTCTTGCTGCGGCCGCGGCGCTTTCGCTCGCCGCGATGGCCAATGCCACCATCACCACCGCGCTGGTCCCCGTGTTCGGCAACAACGCCGTCACGCACGTGCCCAACCCGGTCTCGGGCGTCGCCGCCGATGTGCTGCCTCAGGGCTTCGACATCAATGACGGCACGTATTACTCGTTCGACCTGATGGTCACCGTCGATGCCGGCGATGACTGGACGCAGTCGAGTCTTGGCGCCACCGGCGGCGCCACGATCGCCGGCGCTTCGTTCTTTGATCACCCGCTGAACCTGGGCACCGCCTCGGGCGACAATCCGCCAAACGCCGGCCTGCTGCCGCTGGTCCCGTCGCTGGCGTACGACTCGTACTACCAGGCTTCGGACGGCACGACCCCCAGCTACGCCGGTACGGCGACGGTTTCGCCGACCCTGCGTCGCGCGACGTGGTTCAGCACCCCGCCGAACGGCGGGGCGGGCACGCTTCGCGTGGCGCGCTTCACGGTCAAGGCCCTGGCCAACCAGATCGGCCCCAACACGGTGCTGCACGTGGTCGGCGTTCACACCACGCGTAACGGCGCCGGCACGCTTTTCCCGTTCGACGTGGCGGCCGCGATTCCGGAGCCCGCGACGATGGTGCTGCTGGGTCTCGGCGGGTTGTTCGGCCTGATTCGCCGTCGCTAGGCAAGACGCCCGCGGCGACGAGTACGTCAAATCGTAGCTCAATTCCTCCGGGCGGGTCCGAGCAATTCGGATCCGCCCGGATCGTCGTGTAGGGCGACCGATCGACGGGCTTACGGCTTGAACGGGGTGCTGCGGGTGTCTATCGTTCGAGCATGACAATCGAGCGATTGCGCCGAATGCATCGCGTGCAGCCATTTCAGCCGTTCGAGATTCACTTTGCGGACGGGCGCGCCCTTCCGATCGATCATCCCGAATGCCTGGCCATCGCACCGCCAGGGCGAACCATCGGCGTGGGCCTTCGCGACGGCACGATCGAGATACTCGATTGGCTCCTTGTTACCAGCCTGAAGCCGCGGCCCAACGGTCGCGAACGCGCGCGCGGTGCATCGCGATAAGCGGCGAACACGGTAGCGGCGAACACGGTAGGGCGCGTCAGCCGTATCGACGTACCATTCCTTCACCGATAGAGCTACGTGGCTCACCGGCGTGTGGTGTGCTGACGCCGGCGGGACGGGGCCCGACTACGCCGGGCAGCGCGTGGCGGCGTACGCCTATGACGCCCTCTTCCGCCGCGTGAGCAAGACGGTGAGCAACCAGGGCCTCGGCTGTGTACACGGCTGGGTGGGGCGGGCATCCTGCCCGCCCATCGAATTCGCCGCCAGCCGAGCCCCGACCGTCAGGGAGGGGTCTTCCGCCGACCTGGGAGAGCCGCTCCCTTACGGTCGGGCCTCTGATGGGAGCGTTTCACGCCGGTCCTTCCCCGCGCGACCGCAGACCCTCTTCGGCACGCAGTACATCGACGAGCCGGTCTGCCGCGACCGCAACACGGACCCCGTCGCGGGCGCAGACTCAGCCGAGCCTACGTGAACTGCCGGATCATCTGCACCTGTTGCTCGAACTGCCGCCGGGGGATGCTGACTTCTCCACGCGCAGCGCGTGGCGGGGCCGAGCCCGTCCGGCGGAGATTAGGAGCCCGTCAAAAAAAAGCTCGAAACCGAGCCCCGACCGTAAGGGAGGGGTCGCGCCGATGCTCTTGATTGCCTGGAATCTCGACACCTTCGAGAGCCGAGCGGACCCCTCCCTTACGGTCGGGGCTCGGCTGGCCGCATTTCTCAACGGGCTGTTAGCCGCCAGGAGACCCGGCTTCATAGCTTCTTGCGGTCGGGGCGCGGTTTCGAGCTTTGTTAGCGGGCTGCTAAGGCAGAGGCGGGGGTCGGCGAGCAGTCAGGCGCAGTCCTCCCGCTCCCGCGAGCACGATCATGAGCGTGGCGGCCGCCGGGCACAGCCACCGCGCGACAACGCCGGACCCGACGGCATCCGCGGCCGAATTCGACCACGTCGAATCGCCCGCGGGGTCGCCGCTCGATGCGTCGGAATCACTCGCGTTATTGTTCTCGTTTTCGTACGAATTCGTGTTGGCGTTTGTATTCGAGTCTTGATCTGACGAATTACCTGCCCCCTCACATTCATCCGGAACGCCGTTTCCATCCGTGTCCACGCTTGTGCCGCCGGCAATGTCGCATTCATCCGGAATGCCGTTCACGTTGCAGTCGGCCGATAACGGCGTCGTCGGCGTTCCCCACTGAATGACGACGCGCCCCATCCAGCGGTCGCTCGCCGCCACGTCGTACTTGCCGTCCAGGTCGAAATCCGCGACGGCGCTGCCGCTGGCCGGACTGGAGCCGCGCGAAAATGCCGGCGCGCCGAACTGCGCGCCGCCCAGCCCGGGCAGGACGAACACGCCGCCATCGGCGATCGCGATGATGTCCTTCACGCCGTCATGATCGACGTCGCGGATCACCGCGCTGGGCGTGAACATCATCAGCAGCGGGATAGTCTGTCCCGGCGTTTCAAACGTGCCCCGGCCCGTGCAGCGGTAGACGTATGCCATCGCCAGAAACACGCGCCGCGCCCACTCCGTTCGCAGTACGATCAGCTCGGCCCGCCCGTCGTCGTCCACGTCGCTTGCGAGCGGCAATAGACGCTGGCCGTATGGAGTCGGATGCACCGGCAGGCCGCCATCGCCGGCGTCGACAAACGTCGCATCGCCGGCATTTCGAAATACGCGAAAGCGGTCGTATCCTGCGACGAGCACGTCCGGAGCGCCGTCGTCCGTGAAGTCGGCGATGGTGAAGCCGTCGATTGCCATCGTCAGCGGCACATCAGCTCCTATCGAGAAGCCGCCGCCGCCGTCGTTGAGCAGAACGCGCAGCCCGTCGGGCCGATTGCGATGGATCACCATGTCCGGATCGCCGTCGCGGTCGAAATCGGCGATCTGAATCGACTGCAGCAATCCGCCGACCAGCACGCGCGCCGCAAAGACGAGCTCGCCGCCGCGGTTGTCGAGTATTCCCACGTCGCCGGTGACTGTGTAGGCGACCGCGAGATCGGCATCGCCGTCGCGATCCCAGTCGCCGACGGCGAAGGTGGTCGGATTGGTGCTCGGGAATCCGGCCAGCGGCTCGATCACATGCGGCGTGGAGAATCCGCCGCGCCCGTCGTTGTAGAGAATCCAGACGTTGTCATCGAGCTCGTTTGCAACGGCGAGGTCGGCGTCGCCGTCAAGATCGAAATCGGCCGCCGCAACGCCGATCGGCGCGGCGCCGGTCGGGATGCTGGTTTCCGCCAGAAATGCCAGCGGCTGCGTGATCAGGTCGCATTCGTCGGGGATGCCGTTCTGATTGCAGTCCGGCGCGCCGGCCAGAATCTCGTCGGCGTTGATGTAGCCGTCGTTATCGCAATCATCGCCGGCTCGCCCGGCAGGCGAGAGCGCGGCCAGAGGTGCGAGCAACGCGAGCGAAATGAGTATGCATGTGGGCATGACGCCGCCTCCGTCGGCCCGCGATTCCCGTAACGAGTTTCATGGCAAGAACGGTTCCACGACGACGGAAATCGTTAAGTCGGGTAGGTCCGATTTGACAGCGACGCCTGGAACCGGCGCAGACGATCCAGATCAGCAATCTCTGAAAGCGGTGTGAGCACGAAGGCGCGCGCCCACATCCGCGGATGCGGCACGCAAAGGCCGGGTTCGTCGATTTGGCGATCGTGGTGAATCAGCAGATCGAGGTCCAGCGAGCGCGAGACCCCGGACGCCGCCCGGTCGCGCCCGAATTCCGACTCGATCGCCGCCAAACGTGACAACAACTCGCGAGGCGGCAACGCCGTTTCCAGTCGCGCCGCGGCATTCAGGAACCTCGGCGGCGCGCAAGACCCGCACGCATCGTGTTCATCATCGACGACCGCGTCCGTCTCGTGAAACGACGAGCACGCCGCCACGCGGATATCGCCGTCAGCGGCCAGGCGCTGCAACGCGCCGCTGAGCGCAGCGGCGCGCGGTCCGAGATTGGCGCCCAGCGCGATGTAGATGCCGATCTCGCTGCTGGGACTCACCACTTCAGGCTCCGCATTCGGCGCAGCGCTTCGCGTACGCGGCTGATCTCCACCGTCATCGCGAAACGCACGTATCCCTCGCCCGCCACGCCGAAACCGGCGCCCGGAATGCAAACGACGGCGGCTTCTTCGAGCAATCGTGTCGCGACGCCCATGGCGTCGTGGCCATGCGGTACGCCGGCCCAAACGTAAAACGTCGCGCGCGGCGGCGCGACGCGGAAGCCGATCTCGCGCAGCCCGTCGGACATCACTTCACTTCGCTCGCGGTACATGCGACGCAGTTCCACGTGCTCGGGCCGGTCCATTCCCGCGTAGGCCTCCTGGGCCGCCTCCTGGATCGCGGTGAACGGGCCGCTGTCGAGATTGTTCTTGATTTTGGCCAGCGCCGCGAGCACATCCGCTCGTCCGACCGCGAAGCCGATTCGCCAGCCGGTCATGCCGAAGGTCTTCGAAAGCGAGTGAAACTCGATCGCCACGTCGTGGGCGTCGCCGATTTCGAGCACGCTGGGGGCGGGCGTGTCGAAGTACATTTCGTTGTACGCCGCGTCCTGCGCCAAGATGATGTCGTGCCGCTTGCAGAACGCGACCGCGCGTTCCAGAAATTCCCGCGAGCACACAGCGCCAGTCGGATTGTTCGGGTAATTCAGGAACAGGAGCTTGGCGGCACGCGCTACGTCGAGCGGAATCGCGTCCAGGTCCGGGATCCACGCGGCGTCTTCGCGCAGCGTGAGCGTCCAGGGCACGCCGCCCGCGAAAAGTGTGCCGGCCTGATACACGGGGTAAGCCGGGTCCGGAATGATCGCCTGATCACCGGGTTCGAGCACGGCGAGCGGCAGATGTCCGAGCCCCTCCTTGCTGCCGATGAGCGCCAGCACTTCGGATTCGGGATCGAGGCGTACGCGGTAGCGTTTTTCGAAAAACGCGGCGATGCTGGCGCGGAATTCCACGCTGCCGGCGCCGGCGGGATAACGATGGTAACTCGGAACGCCAACGGCGCGGCGCATTGCGTCGACGATGTATTCAAAAGTAGGTCGATCCGGATCGCCGACGCCGAAGTTGATCACGTCCTTCCCGGCTTCAATCGCGGCTCGCTTGCGGCGATCGATTTCGACGAACAAATACGACGGCAACGCCGTAAGGCGACTGGGCGGCTTGAACGGCATTGGTGCTCCGATTGCGCGAATCGCGCGGAGTTTACGCCAGCATTGCGCCCGATCGAAGTGACCGGCCGGCCGGCGTATCGCGTTCCGGTCATTCGCAGGCGCGCCGCGATCGTACCGCATCGCACATAACTCGTTTAACAGGCAAGAATTCCGCCTTGAACTGTCGGAACCCCGCCGTTACGATGACTGCCTGTCGATCTTCGATCGATTGGGCGAAAACGGCGACCTCGACATCTCGGCGCATTGCTTGCGTCCGGCGCACGAGCTGGGGACTGCGATGAAGACGATTACCAAGAAAGAGCTGGTCGATCGCATTGCCGAGAAATCCGCCATCAAGCGGGTGATTGTGAAGCGCATCGTTCAGGACTTCCTGGACGAAATCGTCTCGGAACTGGGCGACGGCAATCGCCTCGAGTTTCGCGACTTCGGCGTGTTCGAGCTTCGTAGCCGGGCGGCCCGCGTGGCCCAGAATCCCAAGACGATGGAAAAAGTGCGCGTTCCCAGCAAGCGCACGGTCAAATTCAAAGTCGGGCGTTTGATGAAGGCGCGACTTCTCGCCGCCAGCGGTGCCGCTCCAGATGCCGGTTCGCGCAGCACTGCGATGACCGGTGCCTAGTAAGCCGTCGAACGTCCGGAAATTCGCTCAAACCAATCCAAAATCGCCGCTCGGTTGCCCGCCGTCTATGCCGCGGCGAGGTTTTCATGAAAATCCGTGCGCGCGCCAGTGAAAATGCGTTGATGTTTCCTGAGCCGTCGACTAGGATTTTGAACTAGCGCTGCTGCGTTGCGTGGCAGCCGTACAGGCAGGAGGAGAATCGAGGATGATTCGCAAAGCATTTCTAGGGGCACTCTGCGCATCCGCGCTGACCGGTAGCGCGTTCGCGACAGATCTTTACAACAACACACCTGGGACTGGTGAAACGGTCTTCACCAGCGGCAGTTCGCCAAGGACCAGCGGCGCCGATGAAGCGCTTTTCGACGGCGCTGGCGCGTTGATCACGGACATGCAGTTCGGCTACTCGGTTGCCGCCGGTGGTCCGGCGGCGTTCGATGTGCGCGTGCGCATGTTTGACGACATCGACGCGGTTACGACGACCGGCCCGCAGTTCCTCAACCAGGTCGCGGACTTCACGCTCGCCTTCACGGGTCAGACCGCCGGTGCGTTTATCACCAGCACCATCAATCTGACCGGTCTGCCGGGCGGCGGCGTGTCGGTTACGTCGAACCCAACGACCCTCGGCGTCCCGAATCTGACTGACGTCTATGTGCAGCTATCGTTCTACCAGACGGGTACGCACACGCTGGTCCCGGCAAACGGAGTCACGTTCCTGTTCGACGGCACGGGCGTGAATGTGGGCCGCACGTTCGCCGACCCGCTGGTGGGTGGCGACGGCACCGCGGCGACCGAACTCTACTGGCGCGACGCCAACGCCAACGACACGATTACCGCCGACGAGGCCCGCAATTTCGCGGCGCCGAACCGCGCGAACTTCGTGCTCCGCCTGGGCGGCACGATCGTTCCCGAGCCGACCACGCTGCTGGGTCTGGGCTTGGCGGGCCTGGCGTTTCTGCGCCGCCGCTAGACCGCTGTCCGGAATCGTCTTCGAGTGATCGATATGCGAGCGCCGTTCCCCGTGAACGGCGCTCGTTTCTTTCTTGTCTACTTCAAAAGTGCCCTATCGCTCCAAAAACCCTGCGCGACTTCGCGCCGGCGGTTCCAAACACGAAGCACAACCGAGTGCGTTCACCAATCGCGCTTGCTTGCGGCGCGCGTCTGAACCCTGTCTCGCTCCGGGTTTGGAGCAGTTTCAAGAATGGCACGTCGCGCCCTGGAGTGCGTAGCGTCTCGCCCGCGCGGAGTTCTTGCGCGCATAGCGCCGGCGTCCGGTATAAGGGGTCAGAAGGCCGCACTACCTGCAATCCAGTTCTGAAGCCGGGGTACCGATCTATCCGGCGGTTGTTCTCTCTGTTTTCGCCATCGTTCAGAACCACCACGCCCCGCCCGCCTTCTCCTTGATCATTACCCCGCGCAGGTAGCTCACCGCCTTCTCGAACCCCTCCTGCATGCTCATGTACGAATCCTCGTGCTCGATTGAGATCACGCCGTCGTAGCCCTTCGCACGCAGCATGCTCACGAACGGCTTCCAGAACTCGTCGCCGTGGCCGTAGCCGCAGGCGCGGAAGACCCAGCTTCGATTGTGCAAGTCGCCGTAGCTCTTCGTGTCCAGCACGCCATTGCGGCGGGTGTTGTGTGGATCGAGGCCGCAGTCTTTGCCGTGTACGTGAAAGATCGCGCCGGCGTCGCCGAGCGAGCGGGCTGACTCGACCGGTTCGATGCCCTGCCAGAAGAAGTGTGACGGGTCGAGGTTCGCGCCGAGGTTCGACGGGCAATCGTCGCCCAGGCGGCTGCCGCACGCCCGCAGCCGCAGCAGTGTCTCGGGGTTGTAGACGCTGAAGCCGGGATGCGCCTCGAACGCGATCTTTACGCCCTCGGCGGCGGCCTCCTTGGCCTTCTTGGTCCAGAACGGGAGCAGCACCTCGTTCCACTGGTAATCGAGAATCTTGCCGTAATCCGGCGGCCACGCGCAGGTGACCCAATTCGGCGTCTTGTCCTTGTCCGAACCGCCGGGACAGCCGCTGAAGTTGATCACGACGTTCGTGCCGAGCTTTGGCGCCAGGCGGACGGCGACATTGTGCGCCCGCAAGTGTGCCCGGCGCTCCTTCTCGACCGGCGAGATTGGGTTGCCGTGAACGGCCAGCCCGATGATCTCCAGCCCGCGTTTCTTCACGTCATTCTTGATCTTCTGCTGCAGCTTCTCGTCTTCGAGCACGTCGGCGGGATTGAAGAACGGCGTGCCCGGATACGCCCCGCAGGGCAGCTCGATCGCTTCGAGGCCGATGTGTTTGCAGTAGTCGAGCGCCTTGTCCCAGCCCATCGCCGCCAGGCCTGCGCCCATGACACCGAGTTTCATCGCGTGACTCCGATAGGGTTGTAATTCAAAGAGTCTCGGGTGATTCCTGTGGAACCGGTTTTCAACCGGTGAGTGTTTCAACGGGTTTCCAACCCGTTGCCGGGTTTACAGCCCCGAAAGTGTGATTCACGGGTTGGAAACCCGTGGAAACAATCACCGGTTACAAACCGGTGCCACAAGGAAACCCGAGACTACGGCGTTAATTTCTGCGCCGCGAGTTCGCGATACAGCCGCTCGCACTCCGCCAGCAGCGGGATCAGTCCGTTGGGCACGGCCTCGCCCTTCGCGCGGTACGGTTCGAAACCGGTCGATCGCTCCACTGCGGCGTACCAGTGCGGCGCCCACACGCCATCCGTTTCGCGCTGCCCCGGCGGCCACGACAGCATCGCTTCGGTGAACGAAACGCCGATCGCCTGGCACAGGGCGGTCAGCATGCCGCGCGGGTTCTCCAGTACGTCGCGCGCGTCCACGATCGGCGGCGTCTGGCCGGTCTTTGTTCTGACGAGCCGGACCAACTCGAGTTGTTGCGGCAAACCGGTGTCGTAGATCGTCGGGTTGGGCAGATTCTTGACCAGCGAGGTGAGCATCTCACGTGGCTCGCGAATCAGAAAGCAGTGCGTGAACGTGTCCAACCAGACGCGGTCGATATGCCCAAGCAGGTGGTGCGCCATGTGCTTCTGATACCAGATCGTGCGTCCGCCGGGGATTGGGCCACGGAGCCACGCTACCACGCGCCGCCAGTCGTTGTCTTGCGCGGCGAGCACATCATCTCGGCCGGGATGTTGGACGCCTGTGTTCAGCAGGTAATGCGCGTAGAGCGGTTCATCTGTGACGAACGTGTCGGGGCGATTGCCCCAGGCGCGGAGCATGGCGGTGGAAATGTTCCGCGGTCCTGACCACGCGGCGATTCGCAGTGTCATACTGCGCAGAGCGTAGCCGGAACGCCGCATCGACCACAGGTGGCGCGCGAAAGCGAATGCTCAAGCAGCGCCGTCAAATTGACGCCAAGGCAGAGCAAAGCCCGAAGTCGGGATCGCGCGGCAAAGCTACGAGTCGCTCGAACTCGCCATAAGATATTGTCATTGCGCAAGTTGTGGTCAATCTGCGAGTTTGTCGCAAACGGCACGCGGCATGCATGGCAGCCGCAACCCATTGCTTTCCTGCGTGAATACGTCAAAGTACCGCGCTTGTGTCCGGAGCATATCTCCGGGCCGCACGCGAGACGGCGGCGTCGACGACATTGGGTCGAATCGACACAATCGCCTCGCACGTTACACGAAAGGGTTGTTTGTATGAAGCGTTCGATGTGGCTGCGCTCCTGCGTCGTGGCGGCGGTGGCGTTCGCTGGTCTCACACAGATCAGCTACGCGCAGGAAGGCGGCAAGGGCGGAAAGCCGGGCATGGCGCCCGCCGCTAAGCCCGCCCAGGAAACCAAGAAGGACGAGCCGAAGAAGGAAGAGCCCAAGAAGGCCGACGAGAAGAAGGAAAAGGACATTGTCGACACGGCCATGGGCACCGGCAAGCACAACACGCTGTGCAGCCTGCTGAAGGCCGCCGGCCTGGTCGACACGCTGAAGGGCAAGGGCCCGTTCACGGTCTTCGCGCCGACCGATGAGGCGTTCGCCAAGCTGCCCAAGGGCACGGTCGAAGAGTGGATGAAGCCCGAGAACAAGGACGCGCTCAAGGGCGTTCTGACTTACCATGTTCTGGGCAGCAAGGTCATGGCCGCCGACGCCAAGAAGATGGACGGCAAAATGGCGAAGACCGTCAACGGCGCCGAGGCCAAGATCGCGGTCAAAGACGGCAAGGTCATGTTCGATGCCGCCACCGTCACGATGGCCGACGTCGCCTGCACCAACGGCGTGATTCACGTCGTTGACGCGGTCGCGATGCCGCCGGCTCACGAGAAGAGCGCTGGCGACAAGGACAAGAAGGAAGAGAAGAAAGAGGAGAAGAAGGCCGGCCACTAGTCCGGTCTTTTTTTCTGTCCCGAATTGATCTCTCGCGCGGGCGGCGATCGCACTCAGGGCGACGCCGCCCGCGGCGTTTTTCTCCCCGGGGGCGCTTCGCGCCCGGCTTCCGCTCGCTTGCGCGTCGCGGTTCTTTGGCGCGCGTTACGAATCGCGCTGCGATGCGCGGCTGGTACAATGGTCTCGCCTCATCACGTCCCATGGGAGCCGAGGGCCATGCACAACCCGTTGCGATCCGACTCGCCGAGTGCCTGGGTCAACCTGATCGAGTCGATCGGGCCGGCATCAATGCTCGTCGTGATTGATTCGCGCATGTCCGATCGGCTCAGGTCCGCCTTTGCCGCGGAAGACGTCTGGCAAGACGTGCTGCTTCAGGCCTGGCGCGATCGGGATCGATTTGAATGGCGCGGCGTCAAGAGCTTTCGCACCTGGCTGCTAACGCTCATCGATCACCGCATCCGCGACGCGGCATCCCATGCCGCCGCCCTGAAGCGCGGCGGCGGTGCGGTCGGCATGCAACTCGCCCCCGGCGGCGACGGGACCGCCGCCGGAATCGCGCTTCCGCCTGAACTCGTTGCAAGCACCACGCCAAGTCGCGTGGCGATCCGCCACGAGCAGGCGGCGGCGATGCGCGCGGCACTCGACGCCGTGCCGGGGGAGTTTCGCGAAGTCGTCCGGTTGCGGCTGTTTGAGCAAATGACGCTGGAGCAGATCGCGGAGCGACTGGGCCTCACGCTGGCGGCGGTGCGCTACCGCTTCGGCCGCGGCGCGGACGCGTATCGCCGGCTGCTGCGTGCCCATCAGTCAACGCAACCGGCCGCGGGACGACCGCGGGAATCAACAGCGTTTCCGCCGCGCGATTCCGCTTCGTAGCGAGAGTCATGTTCGTCTCCGACAAGTCCTCGGATTCGCGCGAGCTACCCGCGGCCGATCTGGAGCTGCTGGACGCGGCGCTGGACCGCGCCGTCTCGCAGCTCGAGAACGGCGGCGAAGTCGATCTGTCGGGATTCGCCCGGCGGCGCCCGGATTTGCGGTCGCGCCTCGACGAGGTCGCGCGCGCTGCGCACGAGATCGCCGTCGCCGCCCCGGCGCGTTTTCCCGAGCTGCCGGACTACTTAATTCTGCGTGAGATTGGCCGTGGCGGCTTGGGTACGGTCTACCTGGCGCGGCAGGAGCGGTTGGCGAGCCGGCTGGTGGCGTTGAAGGTGCTGTCGCCGGGGCTGGTGCTTTCGCCGCGCTCGCGCGAGCGATTCGTGCAGGAGGTTCAGGCGCTGGCGCGAATCCGGCATCCGAACATCGTCGCGATCTACGACGTCGTGCAACTCGACGGCGGGCTGGCGTACGCAATGGAGTGGATCGACGGCCCGACGCTGGCGTCGCTGATCGGAGCGTCCAGCGAGCGGACTGACCCCTTCCTGACGGTCGGGGCTCGGCTGGGCGGACGGTCGCCGACGCCGAGCCCCGACCGTGAGGGAGGGGGCTCCCAGAACACGTTCGACCGCGACGCCGCGGAGCGCACCGCGGGCCAAGTTCCCCCGGAAGGACGTGCGGGTGTTCCTCCCGCAGT
This sequence comes from Phycisphaerae bacterium, assembly GCA_046350315.1. GTDB lineage: Bacteria > Planctomycetota > Phycisphaerae > UBA1845 > Fen-1342 > CAZHTF01. The sequence continues at coordinate 4,131,493 of JAXMAP010000002.1, read as the reverse complement.
CGAGGATGGTTTGGGCGTCTCTTCCGCGACTGAGAGTATTGCGGCCGTGCCGTGCGATCTTGAGGGTGGTGCGGCTGTTCAGGGTGGCACCGGCGTCTCGCCCGATTGGCGCCCTGCGGGCGTCTCGCCTGCTGCCGAGGGTGGTTCGGGCGTCCCGCCCACTGCGATTCCTGGCGTCGCGGCGAATCACCCCGGCGGCCGCCAATCCGCGCTTGACGTCGTCACCATTTGCCGGCTGGGCATCGCCGTCGCCCGCGCGCTGGGCGAAGTGCATCGGGCCGGGCTGCTTCATCGCGACGTGAAGCCCTCGAACATCCTGATCCGCCGCGACGGCTCGCCGGCGCTGTCGGATTTCGGCCTGGTGCGCGAGATCGACTCGACCGCGCTGACCGAGCCGGGACATTTCGCCGGCACCGCTGCCTACGCCCCGCCCGAGCAGCTCCGCGCCGACGCCCGCCTCGACGCGCGGGCCGACGTGTACTCGCTCGGCGTCACGCTCTACCACGCCCTGGCCCGCCGGCTGCCGTTCACCGGCGCGACGCCCGCCGCGCTGCTTCGGCAGATCGAAACCGGCGCGGCGACGCCGCTGCGCCGCGCCAATCCGCGCCTGCCGCGCGACCTGGAGACGATCATCGCAAAGGCAATGGAGCCGGAGGCGGCGCGGCGGTATGCGACGGCGGATGAGGTGGCGGAGGAGCTGGAGCGCGTGCTGGCGCTGCAGCCGATCAGAGCCAAGCCGGCGGGACCGATCTCACGGACGATCAAGCTGATGCGGCGGAATCGCGGTGCGGTCGCCGGGGCGCTGCTGGGCGGACTGGCCGCGGCGTTGCTCGCGATGTTCGCCGCGGTCTACTGTCTGGCATTCCCGACTTGGGCGGCGGAGCATCGCACCGCCGCGCACGTCGCGCTGCTCGATCCGGATCAGGACGATCGCGTGTTGGCGATGGTGTTCTCTCAGGAAAGACTGGCGCAGCCGCCGGCGGCAACGCAGACGCTCGATGCTGCGCTGGGCGAGTACGCGGCGGCGCTGCGCTTCGCGCCGTGGGATCGCCGCCTGCCAGGAGCGCGACGCCGTTAGGCTCGCCTCGGCACTGGCGCGCGGCGAGATGCTACCAGCGGACGCGCTTGCGGATTGTCCGCAGGCGCGCCGGTACGCGCTGGAGTGGCAAGAATGGTGGCGCGCTTCGTCAGTTGCGAATGGCGGTGACGGCCCTGGCGCGCCTGAGAATCAAGCAATGTCCGGCGCTGCCCGTGGCGGGCGTGCTTCCAATCCAGCCGAGGGAGGCCGTACTGCAAGTTCGCTCCGCGGCGCGCCGCCAATCGACGACGCCGCACTCGCCGCCGCAAGTGCCGAAGACCTGCGCTGCCTCGGGCTGCTGGCGTTTTTGTGTCACGACGTGGTTGCCGCGATCGACGTTTGGTCGCGTCTGAATCTGATCGCCAACCCGGACCCGCTGATCGAGGCGTCGCTGGGCGAGCTGTTCCTGTGCACCGAACAGCCCAGCCGGGCGTATCCGCGCCTGCTCAGCGCCTGCCGGGCGTATCGCGACGTCGGATTCCTGTGGGTCAACTTGGCGGATGCGGCGGTGCAGATTGGCGGCCGCGAATACGCCGCCGAGGCGCGGCGAATTCTCGACGACGCGCGTGGCATGCCACGGCTGGACGCGATGCTCTCGCTGGAGCGCGTCGAGGCGGACTACTACGCCGAGATGGGCTACCAAGCATGGCTGGAAGCAGACGCCATCCGAGCCGGGCTGGCCTCAGCCCGGTCGGACCGGCGTGAGGACACGCCGGCTCGGATCGAAGCCCGCGCCGCCGCCGAGAGCGGCGCCCTTACCGCCGAAGCGCGCGCCCGCGAGTGGGAAGCGCGCGCCAAGACCTTCGACGCCCGCGCCGTCGGCATGGGCGAACTCGGCCGCCCGCTCGGTGTGGAATCCGGCGAGCCGAAGGGCTACGAGTTTTTCCACAATTGCCGCGAGAACCCGCCCGCCCGCGATCATTACGCCCAATTCTTGATCCGCCGCGGCCGAATGCGCGAGGCGGCGGTCGTCTATTCCGAAATCGTTCACCTGCGTCCCACCGTGCGGCGATATCGCGAGAAGTTCGTATCCACGTTGGACGCCTGGTGGGCGTCGCTGGACGCCGGCCGGCGCTACGCCACGATCCGCGCCAGCCTGGACGAGTCGCCGTTCACGCCGGAGTCGCTCGTGCAGCTTCTGAGACTCTACGTCGAGTGTGTCGGGGTCGTGAGCACGCCGACAGTACCGCACCAGGGCGCCCGAAACCCGCAGCGCAGCGACAAACCGCTGCGACCAACCACCCCGCGACTGCGGACCGCGGCGCGGGACGCAGAGTCCGAACGCAACGGCACTGCATTGACGGCAACTTCCCTCTCGTTGCTCGACTGGGCCAACGAAGCCGGAATCCCAGAATTCGCAGCATCTGCAAGGCGGTTCTTCGCTTCCTCGCTTGAACGGTTGACTCTGCCTCAGTTGCGGGACCGATTGGAGGTGCCCGTTGGAGTCGCCGGCGACCGCGTCGCCGCGGCGTACGCCGCGGTAAGGGAGCTAATCGCCATGGTCACTGCATCTGCGAGCGAAAAATGGTTGATCGCGGCGGCAAGCGTGCTCGCGATCGGCGCACTCACGCGCGAAGTCACGGCGCAGACTTGCGGATGGACACAACGACATCCGTTGATCTCGCCGTCGCCGCGATACGGCCCGGGTTTGGCATTCGACGATCAGCGTTCCGTTCTGGTTCTGTTTGGAGGATGGGTCGTTGGCTCGGCTTCGAGCGAGACCTGGGAGTGGGACGGCGCGGCGGGCACCTGGACTCCGAGAGGCGCGGTCGGCCCGTCGGCCCGATACATGCACAAGATGGCCTATGACGAACTCCGGCACGAAGTGGTTCTATTCGGCGGATGGGGGCCGACCGGCTATCTCGGGGATACCTGGGCGTGGAATGGATCAAGTTGGACACAGCGCTCTACGACGAACGCACCCGCCGCTCGCCGTCCCGGCGGCATGGCGTATGACAGCGATCGGGGCGTAATCGTGCTCTTTGGAGGCTACTATTCAGACGGGGCGACTACCACGTTCCTGAACGATACGTGGGAATGGAACGGCTCTGCGTGGACTCGCGTTCACCTGGGCGATCCGCTCGGCGTTGTCGCTCCGCTGGCGCGCGAGTCAGTAGGGCTCGCATACGACCGATCGACGAGAAAAACGATGCTCTTCGGCGGTCAGACCACGCCCGGTGGCGTTTACGCGAACGACCTGTGGAGTTGGGACGGAGACACCCGCACTTGGACGCGCTTGGCGGCGAGTTCCCTCCCGGCGACTCGATTGGGGCACACGTTCGTGTACGACGAGTCACTCGGAGGTTTCGGACTGTTCGGTGGCTACGGATCGGCGTCGTTTCTGAATGACACGTGGCTCCAAAAGAACGGGAACTGGGCGTCGATGTCGCCAAACGGACCCGCCGCGCGGTATCTCCAAGCCGCGGCCTACGACAGGGCGCGCGGTGTGACCGTCGTGTTTGGCGGAGACGCGGGTTCCTACTTCGGTGACACGTGGGAGCTGCGAATCTGTTGCCCCGGCGACCTCAACGCCGACCGCGCCGTCGACTCCAGCGACCTCGGCATCCTGCTCAGCGCCTGGCAAGCCGGCCCCGCCGGCGATCTGGACGGCGACAGCGACACGGACTCGGCGGACCTGGGGATTCTGCTGGCGAATTGGGGGCAGACTTGTCCGTAGAAAGTGCGTGTGTCGGGTAGCGAGTAACGCGTTCAGAAACGGCACGAGCGACGCACGCGATTGCGCCAGCCCCGCGCGGCATTTCCGCCGCGCTCGCTGGCGCTTCGCGTTCTGATTGGACGACGCCGGTCTCTTCGCGCCGCAGATGCCGGTCGCTGGCGCTCGCGGTTCGGACCGGCATGGCGCTGGCGCCAATGACGCGCGCCGAGGTGGCGTCGATGCATCGGCCCGACCGATCCCTTACGGTCGCGGCTCTGTCACGCTATTTCAACACTCCCTTACGCTCGCGGCTTGGCGGAGCGAGAATCTGGAGAGTCTACGAGCGGCGGTAGACTGGCCGCGAGCCGATCCTCCGGCGCAACATTGAACTCAGGAGTTCCCTTTGCCACTGCAAGACCTGCGTCCGCAGGCGATGCGTCGAACGCCGGCGCAGCAGCTTGCCCATCTGCGTTCATTCTCGCTCGAGCTGAAGTTCTCGGCCGGCATCTGGTATTTCTCGCCGCCTGCCAGCCGCTTTCATGCCCGTTACCAGACCGAACGGACGATCGAGCAGCGCCTCGAAATCGCGGCCGGCTTGAAGAATGAAGGGCTCGCCGCGCTCGAGGCGCACTATCCCAACGAGATCAACGAGCAGAACCTCCCGCTGTGGCAGTCCTTCTGCCGCGACACCGGCATGCGCGTGCTGACCGTCGTGCCGCTTTTGTTCTGGGATGAACAATTCGAATGGGGCTCGCTGTCGAATCCGCTGCCCGTCCCGCGAAATGCCGCGATCGAGCGCACGAAGCGGGCGTTTGAGATCAATCGTCAGTTGGATACGGATTTCGCCGTCGTCTGGCCGGGGATCGACGGGTACGAAAATCCGTTCGGCGTCGATTTTGTCGCTGCGCGAGATCGTTTCATCGACGGTTTGGCCGAGGCGCTCGACGCCGTTCCCGGCGTGCGGGTCGCGTTCGAACCCAAGCCGTACGAGCCGCGCGGGCGGATTCTGTTCGGCACGACAGCCGAGGGCGTTCTGCTGGCGCGCGACGTGGAGGCGAAGCTGCGGAATGCCGAGAACCGCCGGCTGCTCGCGGACGGGCAAGCGCTGTTGTGCCTGAATCCCGAGGTCGGCCATGTGCTGATGGGGTTTGAGGATCTGGCGTACGCATTCAGTTGGCCGCTGGGCGAGGGGCGTCTGGCGCATTCGCACTGGAACAGCCAGCCGCTGGGAAATTACGATCAGGACCTGAACGTCGGCGTCGTCTCACCCGAGCAGCTCGAAGCGCTGCTTTACACGCTGAAGCTCTACGGCTATCGCGGCTACTTCGGCATCGACATCAATCCGGAGCGCATGCTGGTCGAGACCGCGCTGCGAATCAGCATGGACGCCATTCGCGCCGCGAACGAGCGCATCGACTCGCTGGACCACGAGTCGATCATGCATTGCATGCAACACCCGGATCGGAATCGCGGCTGGCTGGAAGCCTACCTCGTGCGCGCCCGCGCGCCGGCGTCAGCCAAGCTCAGACCGTTGCCGCCGGCGATCGGGAGCTGACTGTCGCGGCCCGGCTTTCTAGTGGAACGGATTTTTATCTTCGGGCGGCGCGGGCTCCTTTGCTCGGCCCGCGCGCATCACCGACACGAGTTCTCACGGCGACACGCCCCGCCCCAATAGCTCCCGGTATGTCTCAAACCGCGCGTCCATTGTCGACCTCAACCCGGCATCTCCCTCGCGCCAATCGCCTTTCGCGAGCGCCAGTGCCTCAAACCAATCGACCATCCAGCGCCAGTCGTCGATGTCGATCGTCTCGGCGGCGATGCGCTGCCGGTCGACGTTCATGTTGTGATAGTTGCCCAGCGCGACACAGATCCCGGTCGCCGCGTAGCCGTAGGCCAGGTAGGCCGTCGATTCGCACGTCCCGCCGTCCATCAGCCGGCGCTGGTACTTGAAGCCTTTTCGGCGCGCCGCGAGGTCCTTGGCGACTCGATCGCAGAACGCGGTCAACGTCGGCGTGAATACGCTCGATTTGTCGCCGACGCGCAGGATCGGCCCTTCGCCTTGCCGCGCATTGGGCAGGGCCTTGCTGGTCTCGATCGCGATCACCGGCGAGCGCTTGGGAATCGTCCCGTCGCGCGCCGCGGCAATGGCGCCGACGAAGCCCACCTCTTCGGCCCGCGTGAACAGGACGATCACGTCCGCCGCCGCGTCGCGTTTTGACAGACGTTCGAGCATCGCCAGCAGAGCCGCCGCGCCGGCGATGTCGTCGCAGCCGCGCGCGTGCAGCAGGCCGCCGCGCAGCAGCGGGTCGGTCAGATCCCACATTCCGGGCGCGCCGGCCTCGATCGGGCGTTTCACCGAAATCTCGACTTCCTCCGGCCGGCCGGTGCGCCCGATCATTCCGTAGACCGGCGCGGTTTTCGTGATATTCGAGACGCGCCCAAGCGTCCACGCGCCGGAGCTCCAGAAGCGTACGCGCTCGCGGCGGAAGTACTCGGGCTCGACCCAGCCGCGGAAGGCGGCCAGCAGCGTGCGACCGTCGATCATGCGCTGCGCCACGAATCCGGGATGATCGGTGTGCGCCGTGAAGACCAGCGGCGCGGTGCGTTTCACGCGGCGCTGATAGCGCACCACCAGGTTCCCGTGTCGATGCGCAGTTACTCGAACGCCGGGCAGACGTTCGCAGGCGCGTTGCAGGTAGTCGAGCACAGCGCCTTCGGCGAACGGCGCGGTCGGCAGCGTCAACAACTGGCGCAGGGATTTCGGCAAGGCGGTTGGTCGGGCCATGAAGGCAATCCTCTACTCGCTGCGCGGAGCATTCAAGTCGTAAGCGATTCGCAACCAACGCTGCACAACGTCATCTACTTGCTCGGGGCGGGCGATCTCAAATCGATGCGTGATGCGGTCGTTCTTCTTCAGGCCGCCGGTGTCGATCAGGCGCGCCGGTATTCGGTCCGCGACGCCTTTGAGCGCCAGGCCGAAATCGATCCGCGTCCGCGCCGAAGGCTTGATCTGCGCGATGACGTTCTCGCGGTAGATCGGGATGATCGTCTGGCACGGACACACGCGGATGTCTGGCCCGAGCCGGCGGGCGAGCGCCAGCAGCGCGTCGTGAATCGGGCGCAGCCCTGCTTTCGCGCCGGCGTACATTTGCTCCACCCAACCCGTCGCCGCCTTGAGGTACGCCTTCGGGTCGCTCTCCTCCGCGCCTTTGCCCTCGGCCCGCTGCGCCAGCCACCAGGCGGAGTTTGTTCCCAGCCCATGCTCGCCCTTCAGCCACGCGACGCGCTCGGCTTCGTTCGCGGGGCCCTGTTTCCGAATCAGAATGAGCCACTGATCCAGCGAGCGGCCGGTCTTCTGCGGCAGCTCCGTGATCCACTTCCGGACCAGTTCGACGCCGGGATGAACGTCATACTCGCGGGCGGCCTTGCCCGTCGCCGGTTCCGAAGCGGCATTCTTTGCGCGAGCCATAGGAACAACTCCCGATGCGGATTCAGCGACACGCTCACAGGCAGCAGCGGTCACGTCGCGCGTCCGATAGGAACCCAAAGAGGATCGATCACTCATTTATGACCGCGGCGACGCAGCGACTCCACATCTCGATGGTCACCGCCTGCCTCGACCAGGTCAAGTACGTCGCCGATGCGCTGCGCTCGGTGCTCGATCAATCCACGCCGCCGGATGAGTACATTGTCATCGACGGCGCGTCGCGCGACGGATCGCTGGCGGCGATCCAGCCTTTCGCGCCGCGCCTGACGCGCTTGATCAGCGAGCCGGACGGCGGCCAGAGCGACGCGCTCAACAAGGGCTTTCGCCTCGCACGCGGCAAAGTGCTGGGCTGGCTGAACGCGGACGACCGACTGCTGCCCGGCGCGCTGACGCTCGTACGCCAGGAATTCGCCAAGGGCGACGTTGACGTGCTCTGCGGGGCGTGTCGATACGAATCGCCCGGCGGTCGCGTCGCCACGCTGCACGTCGGCGACGCCGATCTGGAGCACCTGGATGTCTACGACCCCATCCACCAACCAAGCTGTTTTTTCCGCCGCGACTGGTTCGAGCGCATCGGCGGATTGAACACGCGGCTCTCCTTCGGCATGGATTGGGATCTGTGGCTGCGTTTGCGCCGCGCCGGCGCGCGATTCCGCTGCATCACGAACGTGCTCAGCGTCTATCGCGTCACCGGCGTAAACAAGACTAGCGTCGGCGGCGCGCGACGCAACCGCGAGATGTACGAGCTACTTTTGCGCCATTCGCCGCAGCACCGCCTGCGGACGGAAATCGGGTACCGCGTGCTTTGGCCGCTGAAACGGCTGCGAATGCAACGGCCGCGCTGGCTGTGCCGGGCCGCCAGCGACGCGGCCCGAACGGCGGCGCTCTTGGCGCTCGGGCCGGTACTGGGTTTTGACCGCGTGCGCTGCTGCACGCACCCGTTTTCGTGAGGCTCTCGATGGCGTTCACGCCGCGCACGTTGCTGATTACGCCGTTCTTCGACGCCGCCTTACCGAGCGGCGGTGTGCTGCTCTCAATCGACGTCGCGCGCGAGTGGCTTCGCGACGGGCGGCGAGTGGCGGTCTTGTGCGCGCGGCGCGACCGAGCGCGGGGAGACCTTCAGCGCTATGTCGATCGCGGGCAGTTGACGCTGCACACGATCGCCGACGAGGAGCACGTCCGCTTCACCCATCATGCGCATCCCGACGTCGGCGCCGCGGCGGCGCGGATCATCGAACGATTCGAGCCGGAGATCGTGCACGTTCACAACACGCAAGGCGTTCTGTCGGCCGTTCGCGCCGCGTTGGATTCAAAGGCACCGACGATCCTGACGGCGCTCGATTTCGGCTTGATCTGCCTGAATCACTGTCTCCACGACGGGAGCACCGTTGCATGCAACGGGCCGGAGTCGGCCGACAAGTGCCGCCGTTGCGTGCAAGCGACCATGCCGGCGACGCCGCGGGCGTTGAGCAGAATCCTGCCGCGCGGGCTGACGCGGGCGATCTGGCCGCGATTCGTACGGATGGACCAGGTCCAGACGCTTGGCGAATTGCGGGACCTGATGTTGGAGATTCTGGGTCGGCTTGATGCCATCGTCGCGCCCAGTCCGGCGCTCGCCGAAGTGCTGACGCGCTGGCGCGGCGGAGCGCACGGCGTGCATCAGGTGCTCTACGGCGTGTCGCCCGAGAAGATCGCGCGACCCGCAAAAACAGCGGCCGGCGTTGCGCGGCTGGCGTATCTGGGCGGCGTCGAGCGAGTAAAGGGGCTGCACGTGCTGCTGGAAGCGGCAGCCCGACTGCGCGATGGACTGGCGCTGGAAATTCGCGCGCTGGGCGGCGACAGCCTGCAACGTGCGCTGTCCCGCGCAACCGCCGGCGCGCGGCGCTATGTGCGGGTTTGCCCGCCGCTTTTCGGCGCGAACTTGGCGCACGCACACGCGGAGTTCGACGCGATCCTGGTTCCCTCGATCTGCCACGAGAACTCGCCGTTCGTGATTCTCGAGTCGCTGGCCTGCGGCACGCCGGTGGTCGCATCCAACCAGCCCGGCATTCGTCACCTCATTCGTCCGGGGGTGAACGGCTTGTTGATTCCGCCGGGCGATGCGGACGAGTGGGCGCGCACGTTCATGGAATTGACTACATCCCCGGACCGGCTGCGACAGTTGGGAGCAGCTGCCCGGTTTGATCGTTCGACACGCGATTTTCTGGCCGATGTGGGCGAGGTTGAATCCCGCTTGTTGGGTGCGTCGCCCCGATCGCAAATACCCATTCTCGCTGAAGTTAAGCAGGCACTGGTGGTGACGCGCTAGTCGCGCGCCGCCGCTCGAGCCTTGCGAATGGACACCAAGTAAACTCGCCGCGCTCCGTAGACTTCCATCAGAGCAATTCGTGGGCGATCAGCGAGCCCACATCCGGCCATGAGTCGACAAGTTGGAGGTGTGACCATGCGTTGCGTGCGTCTTTTCGTCGGCGTGATCGCGATCAGCGCATTGGGGTCGATGACCGCGAGCGGCCAGACCGTCTACCGTCTCGATTCGACATCCACATTTCAACAAGGCTGTTTCCCGCCGTGTATGTGCCCATACCTCGAAACCAGCCCGGGGCGCGGCGCGTTCACGCTCACGCGCGTCGGTGTGCAGAATGACTTCGACGTTTTCGAGGTGCGCGACATCGTGTGGCTGCTCGCGCGGCCGAGCGGCGAGTCGCTCGTCACCGGCAGCGGAAAGTACCTGATCGGCGGCGCAACGGCGCCGCAGCACCAGTTGATCCTCGACCTGTCGATCGACAAAGCGTCGCCGGAGAGATTCGACAGCCGGCTTCAGCCGCTGGTCGGCGGGTTTCCGAGCATTGACATCGGCGTGTCGATCAACGGTTTTTTCTGCTGGGACACTGCGTTCAACGTGGTGGCTCGGCCGGCGCCGGCGGCTGACGTGCGACACTACAACCTGGGGCTGGGAAGCACATATCAAGAAGGCTGCTTCGCTCCCTGCGCATGCCCGCTCAGCGGCGAACAGCCCATGCGCGGCAAGCTCACGCTCGTCAAGCTCGCAGACGGACCGCTGTTCACGGAATACGCCGTCATCGGCGTGGACACGTTCGTGATTTGGCCCGCGGCGCCTTCGCTGCGCTTGATGGGAGGCGGATCGTATCGGGTCGGCGGTGAAGTGGCGGTGACGCACCAGATGAAGCTCACGCTGGCCGACAGCTTTGGGCGCGTGGACAACTTCGACAGTCAACTGGTGATCGGGGGCTCGAACTTCCCCTTCATCGACATCACCATGACGATCAACAACTTTTTCTGCTACGACCGCGTGCTTCGCTGGTACGCCGCGCCGGTCCGGCCGAAAGTGGCGCTGGATACTCCGGCGCCCTGAACAAGATAGTCCCGCGAGAACTCGCGCCAGAATCAGAACGCGAAGCGCAAGCGAGCGCGGATGGAAATGCGCTTGCTCGCGCGTCGCCTTCGACGGGAAGCGCGTGCCCGGGCACGCCGATCCATTGCAGCTTGTGGCAGCACGCCAGACCGCGCGCAAGCAAGCGCGTTTCGCGGTTGCGCTCGCTTGCGCTTCGCATTCTGATGGGGCGGCGCGGAGGCCAGGACGGTTGCTTAGTCCCCCGCCCAATCGATGTCGAGAAAGTGCGTCGCGCACGAGATGCACGGGTCATAGGACCGCACCAGCATCTCGAGTCTCTGCGTCATCTGGGCCTGGTTCATTCCCGCGTCAAGCATCTGGGGGACCAGCGCCCGCATGTCGGCTTCGATGTTGGCCAGGTTCTGCCCGGTGGGGATGATCAGGTTCACGGACTCGATCCGCCCCTCGGAATCGACACCATATTCGTGGAATAACAGCCCGCGCGGCACTTCCGCCGCACCGACCCCGACGCCGAAGCGCGTCGGCTTCTCAAGCGGCTCGAGGCGCGGCTCGTCGACCAGGAGCTGGTCGATCAGCTCGATCGCCGCTTCGCCGCAGTGCACGACTTCGACAAGCTGTGCGGTGTTGTTGTGGAACGGATTTCGGCAGGGCGCGACCAGTCCCAAGCGCCTGGCGGCCGCCTTCGCTGCCGGGTGCAGGCGGTCGTGATTGTTGTTGAATCGCGCCAGCGCGCCGACGGCGTACGTGTCGCCGCTCGGCGTATGGCAATGCTTCGATGCGGAGTGCTTGACGACTACTTCCACCACGCGTTGCCGATACTCGGCGACCGGCGTCGGCCGCGGATGCCGCGTCGAGACGATCTGCCCGTCATAGAAGGCATATTCACCGTTGCTGAGCGCCACGTAGTCGGTGTCGACGCGGTCGAATCGCGGCACATCCAGCGTCGCGAACAACTCGGCTGTTTGCGCCCAGTCTTCGCGCGCTGCCTCCAGACGCCGCTTCAGATCGCGCAGCTCGCCGCAAGTCGGCACGTGCGTGAAACCACCCGCCTGCATGGCGATCGGGTGGATGTGCCGCCCGGCCACCACGGCGCAAATGTCATTCGCCAGGCGCTTGAGCCGCAGCGCGCGGCGCACCACGTCGCCGTGCGTCGCCGCCAGCGGAATGACCGAACCGACGCCCAGGTAGTCGGGAACGGCCAGGAAATACAGGTGCAGAATGTGGCTCTGGAGCTGCTCACCATAAAATGCCAGTTTGCGCAGCCGGATCGTCTGCGGGCTGGGCGTGATTCCGCAGGCCGCCTCGACTCCCTTCAGGCTGGCGGTGGTGTGGCCGATGGAGCAGATGCCGCAGATGCGGCAGGTGATATGCGGCGCTTCGTCGTAGCGCCGCCCGCGCAGAAAGGCCTCGAAGAATCGCGGGCTCTCGACGATCGAGAGCTCCAGGTGCGTGATCTCGCCAGCGCGGAGATTCACCTTGATGTTGCCGTGGCCTTCGACGCGCGTGACGTGCCGAACGTCAATCGTAACTTCGCTCATCCTGCCGCTCCTCGGCCGCGCAACTCGCCGGCGGCGATGCCAGCGGCCCGTCGAGCAACTCACCCAGCCGAGCCCCGACCGTCAGGGAGGGGTCCGGTTCTCGAACGCACCGAGATTCCAAGCCGTTCCGCCGATCGGCCCGACCCCTCCCTGGCGGTCGGGGCTCGGGTAGGAGCGTTTCTCACCGCGCCGCTAGGCATCTCCGGGCAGGTGCTTGCCCTGAAACGCGCCGTAGGTGCGAAAGCGCCGCAGCACTTCATCCATCGGAACCTGATAGTTCTGCCGCATGTTCACTGCCGCGGCGGTGAGGCTTTCGTCGCCCAACGTCCCGCGGCAGGCCTCACACGGCGCGCCGAAGCTGGGGCAAATCGCCTCACAGCCGGCCCGCGTGACTGGGCCCAGGCAGATTTCGCCCTGCTCGTAGAGACACAGATTTCCCCTGGCTTTGCACTCGACACAGACCGGATCAGTGGGCAATCGAAACGGCCGCCCGGCCAGGAGGCACTTCAGAAACCGCAAAAACTCGGCGCGGTTGATCGGGCATCCGGGGATTTCGTAGTCCACTTTCACCAGCGACGAAAGTGGCCGCGCGTCGCCGGTCGGAAACCAGTCAGCCCGCTCGCCATACACGTAGCGCGGGTATTCGTCCGCCGGCTGATGGTGTTTCAGCGAGTTCACGCCGCCCAGGCATGCGCAGGCGCCGATCGCGACCAGCGTCTTGCAGCATTCGCGGAAATGCCGGATCTCATTCTCGTCGTCGGGCGTCGAGACAGCGCCGTCCACGAAACCTACGTCGATCTCCCAGCTCCGTTCGCTCATCGCTTCTCGAAAATTGACGATCTCGAAACGCCCCAGGATGTCGAGCAACTCGTCTTCGAGTTCGAGAATCGAGAGCGAACAGCCCTCGCAACTAGTCAGACTGAACACCGCCACAGTCGGCTTGACGCCGGCGCGCTCGGCCGGCGTACCTGAAACATCCGCTCCCGGCGGGCAAACGGTGATCTCGGGGGTATTCATTCGAGCGCCTCACGCAACGCGTGCAGTTGCCGGTAGCAGAAAACCGGCCCATCCATGCAAACGTACAGGTTGTTCGCCTGGCAATGCCCGCACTTGCCCACGCCGCACTTCATTCGGCGTTCCAGCGACAGGTAAATGTCGTCCTGCGGAATGCGCCGAGAGAGAACCTCCATGACGACGAATCGGAACATCACCGGCGGCCCCACGATGACGACCGCCGTGCGCCCCGGTCTCAACGGCGGCAGCTTTCGAAACAAGCGCGTCACTACTCCCACGTCGCCGGTCCAGCTCTCGTCGCGATGCTCGACGATCAGGTGCACGTTTGCGTCGCATCGCGCCCGCCACTGGCGCAGCTCGTCGACAAAGAGGATTTCCTTCGGCGAGCGGCTGCCATAGAGCAACGTGAATTCGCCGAAGTCGTCGCGGCGATCGAGAACGTATTGAACCAGCGAACGCGTCGGGGCCATACCGCAACCGCCGGCGACGACCAGCAGGTCCTTGCCGCGCAGCTCCGCGACCTCGAAGCCATGACCCAGCGGGCCGCGGATACCGACGATCTGTCCGGGCGCAAGCCGGTGAATGTGCGCCGTCACTTCGCCGGCGCGGCGGATGCATAATTCGAACGTGTTCGGCCGCGTCGGCGATGAACTCACGGAAATCGGGCACTCGCCGATGCCCAGAATCGAAAATTGCACGAACTGCCCCGGCTGATGACCAAGCGGATGCCCATCGAGCATGGCCAGCTCGAAAAGCGTCTCGAGCGCGGTCAGCGGCGTAACGCGCCGCACGAGCGCCGGCCGCGGCACATAGAGCGAGACCTCGCTTGCGGCGAGAGGATCGTCAAGCGCCGTCATCCTAATCCTCCTCCGCAAGCTGGTTGTAGATGTCGATCGAGTTGATTTTCGCGGTGCAGGCGCGATCGCAGCGCGCGCAGCCGACGCAGCCGGGGGCGCCGCTGCGCTCGCCGATCCAAACCGCTTTTCGAAGCATGCGATGCCGCAGTCGGGAGGATGACTTGGGTCGGAAATTGTGGCCGCCGGCGACCAGCGCGAATTCGCGCAGATGGCAGCCGTCCCACTCGCGGATGCGCTGCCCCGAATCGGCCGCGAGGTCGTTCTGGTCGGCGATGTTGAAGCAGTAGCACGTTGGGCACGCGAGGTTGCAGCTTCCGCAGGAGTAGCAGCGCCGCGCCGTGGCCTCCCATAACAGCGAGTCGTACGAGCGCCGCAGCAGGTCCGGCAACCGCTCGACAGTCGTACGCAGCCGACGACGAAACGCGAGCGCCTTGTCGCGCAGAAAGCGCTGCATGGCGCGCTCGTCGTCGACGCGGACGCCTCTGCAACGCCCGCCGAACCATTCGCGCCCCGCGGACGAGCCGAACGTCACGCCGTATCGCCGCCGCGGCGTTTCGCGCTCGAGCGGATAGAGCATGACGTCGAATCCGCTCTCCGCGCGGTTGCAGCGCATGTCCTCGCAGAACACGCCGTCGTGACACTCTCGCCCGCAGTCCATGCCGACGATGAATGTGGCGGCGCGGCGGGCCGCGTAGTGTTCGTCCGGCACGTCGCGGCGAAAGACCGCGTCGAGCGTGCGGATGGCATGAATGTCGCACGGGTGCACGCCGATCAGCGCTTGCGGCGTCGAATCGATCATCGGCGTCGCGACGAATGACGCTCGATCGCGACGAAACGTGAAGAGCGTCTCGTGCGGCGGAAGCAGGAAGCGCTTCGGGCCATACACGCAATAGGCGAAGTCCAGGTCGAGTTGCTCAGGCGTCGCGACCTCCCGATAGAAATGGCGAACCGGCGGGTCCGCGCGCGGCGCGCGCATGGCGACCGGGCCGATGATCCGATGCGTCCGCGCCATTTCACGGATCGCCGCAGCAAGCTCGTTGGTGTCGAGAATCGCGTCTAGCATGGTGTGCGCCTTTGGGCGGGTCTGCGTCCCCAGCCGAATAACTTGCGATGCAAATTCCGGGCCAAACGAGGTGACTGGCGCGCGCATCTGCCGGGTTGACCAGCCCATTTTTCGAGCGAAACATCGCTTGTGGCATCGCTCTTGCTATGAAACTGGAAGACCGTTCGCGGATCGCGCCTGATTCATCGTGAATGCCGCGAAAACGGACGAGCGCCGCGCGCTGCGCGCCTCGGAACTCTGGCTGTTGAGAGGGCCCGCAAGATGGCAACCCTGACATCCGAACCCGCCGCCCGTCGCGCGACGAAAGTCGGCGACACCGGCGTGCGCCTGCTTCATGACCCGCTGCGAAACCGCGGCGCCGCATTCACGCTCGAGGAGCGCGCTCGGCTTCATCTGCGCGGCCTGCTTCCGCCGACGCCGCTGCGGATCGAGCAGCAGGTGGCGCTCGAGATGGAGCACATTCGCTGCAAGTCGGACGACCTGGAGCGATTCATCGGATTGGCAGCGCTTCAGGACCGCAACGAAACGCTGTTCTATCGCGTGCTGGTCGAGAACCTGCCCGAATTGATGCCAATTGTGTACACGCCGGTGGTCGGGCAGGCTTGTCAGCGCTACAGCCACATCTTTCGCCAGGCGCGCGGTATCTGGCTGACGCCGGATGACATCGAGTGCATTCCGGACGTGCTGCGGAACTCGCCCAATCCGGACATTCGATTGATCGTCGTGACCGACAATGAGCGCATCCTGGGGCTGGGCGACCAGGGCGCGGGGGGCATGGGCATTCCGATCGGCAAGATCGCGCTCTACTGCGCCGGAGCGGGGATTCCGCCCGATCAATGCCTGCCCATCAGTCTCGACGTGGGGACCGACAACGCGCAGTTGCTCGACGACCCGCTCTACCTTGGATATCGCAAACGGCGTTTGCGCGGGCCGGCGTACGAAAAGTTCGTCGAGGCGTTCGTCGACGGCGTGAAGGCGGTGTTTCCACGCGCGCTGCTGCAATGGGAGGATTTTCGAAAGGAGAACGCGTTCGCACTTCTGGATCGATACCAGAAACGCCTGCCATGCTTCAATGACGATATCCAGGGAACGGCCGGCGTGGCGCTGGGTGGAATCTACTCAGCCCTTCGCATCACGGGCGGCGACCTTTCTGAACAGCGCATCGTCTATGCCGGCGCAGGCGCCGCCGGCGTCGGAATCGGGCGGCTGGTCGCGGTCGGCATGCGCCGCGCCGGCGGCACGCCCGCGCAAGTGCACAAGCGCCAGGTCTTCGTCGACACCACGGGCCTGCTGCACGCGGGCCGCCAGATCGACGACGCCCACAAGCGCCCGTTCGCTCTGACGCGCGAGGAATGCGACGAATACGGGGTGCGCACGGACGCCCCCTGCACGCTGCTCGACGTCGTGCGGGCCGTGAAGCCAAACATCCTGATCGGCACCACGGCGCACCCGGGCGAGTTCAGTGAGGCGATCGTGCGCGAAATGGCCAAACACGTGGAGCGCCCGATCATCTTCGCCTTCAGCAATCCGACATCCAAGTGCGAGTGCACGCCGGCCGAGGCCCTGCGCTGGACCGACGGTCGCGCCATCGTCGCCACCGGCAGCCCGTTTGCGCCGGTCGAGTACGGCGGAAAGACTTATCACATCGGCCAGGGCAACAACTCGTTCATTTTCCCGGGCGTCGGGCTGGGCTGCATCGTCGCCGAGATCAGCCAGGTCGACGACTCGCTGTTCATGCTCGCGGCCCAATCGCTGGCGGAGGCTGTGACGCCCGAGCGCCTGGCGATGGGCACGATCTACCCGGATCAGCACGAGCTGCGCGAAGTGAGCCGGAAGATCGCCATCGGCGTGGTGCGCGCGGCGCGCGAACAGCGCGTCGGGCGGATGTTCACCGACGACGAGATTCCGGAGCGCGTGCGCGAGGCGATGTGGTATCCGGAGTATCGGCCGATGAGCGAATCGTGAAGGTAACTGCGATGCGTGCGCCAACTGGCGACGGCGCACAAAACTCGAAGTCGGATGCCACCGGCGATCAGTGCGATACGCAAAGGGGTCGGAGCGGTTGTGGCCATCACCATGTAGGTGCCGCATTGATCTGAGCGTGCACGCTAGATATTCTCGCGCCCGCAAGACGGGGGCACGCATGCAAAATGGGGAGCGCAAATGAATCGCCTGCTGACGTGGGTAACCGTTGTTGCGCAGACCATGGTTGTCGCTTCCGCAGCGGCACAGGGGACCGGTCCCCCGCCAGGTTGGGATTGGGCCAGTTCCGTCGATCCAGACTGGGTCATCGCGGCTTCCGAGGATCAAATGTCGGATGTGTGCCTGTGCGGCTACCCTGGAACGCTCTCTCCCCTCTCAACCGACCCATGGTGCGTTGCGGCTATCGACTTCTGGAAACCCTGCGGCCAGCCCGCAGACGCGATGAGCTTTTACCTTACTGCTCCTATTAACAACATCTATTTCCGCGGAACTCGCCTCTACTGCCAAACTCACGCTTCACTCTCCTTCGCCAGTGGACCGACTTTTGTCTACCCCGGACCGAGCGCGTGCGACGCACCTGGAGCGCTCTACTTCTATCAATATCCTGCGACGTTTTTTCCGGAGCGTCCATTTGACGCCGGCATTTTCACCGGCTCGGCGGACGACTTCTGGGACTGTGCGAATTCGTCCCATGAGGATGGACCGCAGCGATCCGCCGGCTTTTTTGTTCCAGAAGGCGACTCGCTCTGGATCTTTGTGTCAGCGTTGATGGGCATTCGGGACCAGCTGCAATTGTCGATTGACCCGCCTGGGGCCGCTGAGTTCATTCGAGTCCGAACCACGGCCGATCAGCGCTTGCTTGGCGCTTCGGACCTCGACGCGAACGGCGCCCCGCTTGGTCCGCCGCTGGTACAAACGACTCTGAATCTGCCCTATTCGCCCAGTTACAATGTCACCGGTGCCTACCTTCGGATTGAGGGTGTAAAGAGAGGGACTGCCCGGCTCGTACTATCCTCGAACGGAACAATCATCGGCGAACCACCACCCGACACGCTGAAATTCAACGTCGTCAGGATCGAGTCGTTTTTTCCTGACGGCGAGGTTGTCACTCCCGCCACAATCTCGCAGCAGCACGAACTCGCCGCCGATGAATTCTCGACGGTACTGATCACGAGCATTGAACTCGCGGACGAAACGGGAACCCCCTACGCGGTCGACGACGGAACACTGATCAGCCAATACTCGGCGAGCCCAGGCGTGCACGTCGTAAGCCCAAGCCGGCTGACCGTTAACGGCTTTGCAACCACGAATGTCATCGCCACCCCCGTCGCAGAAAACCTGTTTGGCATCGTAGATCGGGTCCCATCCTTGGCGATTGGCGGCGTCAGCGTCTCGTTTCAACAACCATCTTACCCGCGTAGCGAAGTAGTCCGGATCGTTCCGGGGCGGCCCGCCGTGGTCGCGATCTCGCCGCCAACGTATCCCTTCAGCTACCCCGCCTCCGACACTAACCGGCAGACCTGGACCGTCAGCGCCCGCGATCAATTTGGAAACGCGCTGCCCGATGGCACTACGGCCACTGTGACGCTCGCCGGCACGGGCGCGATCGATCCTCCAGGCTCGACGCTGACGCTTAACGCCGGCAGCGCAACATTCCAGACCATCGCCGGATACACGCCGGGAACGGAAACGCTCACCGTTCACGTCGGCGAGCAGGAAAGCTCGCTTGATATCCCGCAGTCGTCGATCAACATCTCGTTCCAGCCGACAGCCACAACACTGACGACCGGAAGCGACGCGTTTGTTGATATTGATGCCGTGGTCGTCGGCGCGCAGGGTGAAGCCGTCGCGGACGGCACGACGGTGCAGTGGATCACGAGCCTCGGGAGTTTCTCGGTAAACGGCCAACGAAGCGCGCCAGTGGCGGGAACGACCGTGACCGGCGGTCGCAGCCGCATTCGCCTGCATACCGCGCTCGCCGACGGCGTCGGCAGTCCGATTGCCGGAACGGATCGACCCGGGACGGCACACATCATCGCCGGTATCGGGATGTCAACCGCGCAAACCAGCATTGCTTTTGATCCGCCGGCGACTCGCGCGCCGATTCCGCTGCGCCTGTCAGCCGAGCATCGCGCGCTGGCGGGCGATACGACGACCGACGGCGTCTTGCCGGTTGACGCCGTCGACTACCTGCCGCGATACGACCTGATGATCCTGATCGCGAGCGAGCTGGGGAAATCCGCGTCCGCGTGTCCATCGTGCGATCTTGACGGGGACGGCCTGATCACGCTGCTGGACCTGATTCGGGCCCGAAACAACGCCGGGCCGCCCCCGCCCACAGCGCCTTACTTTGCCACGTCCGCCGTCACAATCAGCGGCGTCCCACACGAAGTCGTTTCCGTTTCCGTCTCCGATCCTGCCCTCGTGACGATCGTCGGGCTGGGTGGCGGCGGTCAAGTCACGCTGGACGCGAGTGGAAGCGCGTCGCTCACGCTTCAATCGACCGGAGGGTTGAGCGGCGCGCGGGCGACCGTGATTCTCTCGGCGTCGCGCGTGCTGCGCGGTCCGGGACCCGATGGCGACGACGACGATGTTGCATTCATACTTGCGCCGAAAGAGGACTACAGTGCCGCCTACAATTTCTTCGCCGGCGTGGTCTGGGGCGGCGGGACGGGGGTCGCGGCGATCGCGGGCGACACGATCGTCTCCTTCTTCCTGATCGGCGACCTGCGCGACGTGGCCGTAAATAATCCGTGGAATCCGGACCGCAGCGAGCTAACGTTCGATCTCGCGCTGGTGGGTGTGGCGACGACGCTGGCGCCGGAGCTTGATCCGGCAGTAGGAGTAATCAAATCGGTCATCAAGCGGTTTGGGCAGTTCATCCCAGGATCTGTGGTTAACAAACTCTTCGGACGGCTATTCAGGGACTTCATGGGGCGAGTCCACAACCCGACCGCGTTTCTGCAGTTGTTTGAAGAGTGGCGTCCGTTTTTCCGTGTCGCAATCGCAAACAGCGACTTCGTCAAGCTCATTGGCCGTTTCGAGCGCGCTACGCTCGACGCGTCCGCCCGCGTTCTGAAGCGTCTCGGCGACGCCTGGGGCGGCCACTTCGTCGCCGCCGCCGCGCGAACATCGGCCAATGGCGCGGCAATGTCGGTCCGCATCATCGACCGGGTCGATGATGCTACCAAGCAGTTGCTGCTCGGCTGGCTCCCGCACCGCCAAGAACGGCTCGTAGCGGCACTGGCAAAGGCCCGGGGTAAGGTAATTGGGGCCAATCGTATCGCCGGAGCGCTCGACGAAGCGAAGCTCGTTGAACTTGTTACCAAGGAGAACATTAGCACCATCGAGCAGTACTGGCCACATGCGAATTTCGACCTTGTCGTCGAGCGCCTGGGACGCATCTCCGAAAAGGGCGCCGAGAACGCCGACGTGCTTCTGACCCGCCTGAACGCTGCGCTTGACGCAGTTGTCACGACTCCGAACACCGGCGCCCTCAATAACTTGCGTGGAGTTCTATTCGAAATAAGTCGCATTTCCGAACTTGCCGAAAGTCAATCTGTAACTTGGATCCGCCTGCCGACAGCGGGAAGCGTGACCGAGCTTGATGCCGTTTACGAATCCGGGCACAAGTACATTCTCGAAGCAAAGTATGGTGTGAGCTGGAATCCAGCTTCCGGCCTGTACCCGCCAATCATTGACAAGCAGCAGGCCGATTTGATTCGCGCTGTTCAGGCGCGCGTCGCCATCGCTGCCGATCCCTCGAATGCGCTTTTCGGAGCAGTTGTGCGCATTGAACACTTTGGCGACCTTCCGTTTCCGCCAGCTTTCGTCGATAAGCTACAGGCGCTCGGCACTGCTAGGGGAATAACCGTCGAAGTAGCGGAGGTCGCGCCATAATGTTCATTCTCGATGGCACGGGCGCAACTGCACTTGTGTTCTTTTGGACGTTTGAGCGACACGCGTGGGTGGAGAACGACATCCCGCGCCGGATTACGTCTGCGTTTCAGAAGCTCGGTTTTCAATTAGGCGCTTCCTGCGTTGCCGAAGAGTTGCGCAACGTGGCGATCGGCGACAGGTTTGTTCCCCGCTGGTTGGAATCCGAGTCGGCCAAGGGGTCCTTCTTGGAATGCCAGAGACTCGATTCCTATGATGTGGAGTCAATTGAGTTACAGTTTGGCGCCGTAATGGCAACCGAGTGGTACTTTGAACGGAAGCAATACACTACCGCGCGCCGCGCGGCCCTTCTTGACGCGATTGAATCCCTTTGCGCGTGCCCCGGCTTCGAAATCGGTTTGTCGCTCTTTTGTGGGAAGGACCAGGCGAGTGAGGGGATGTGTCGGTACTGGCTGGGCGAGTGCATTGACGATGGGCGAGTAAACATTGGCCGGCTTCTGCGTCACGACTGGCTCATCGTATACTCTTTACATGCCGGACAGTCCTATTTGGAGCAGTATGGTCGTTCGAGCTTCCTCTCATGCCCTGCGTGGCGGGTGCGTTGTCCGACGGAGTCGTCCATTTGCGTGTTCTTCAACAACCTTGATCCGTCCGGCGCGTTTGCGGCCGAGGACCGTATCGAACCCTGTCGGCGGGCGCTTCAGCACTTGCGAGCCGCATTTCCGGTTGACGCCGCTGACAATCGACAGAAGTGACGTTTGGAGGAAGTTCCAATGCACGGGGGACAAGTACGTCCGAACATCCCGACTGCACTATTCGCGACGCTCAGCGTTTCGCTGATCCAGTCGCTTGGTGCGGGAAGGGGTATCACCATCGAAGTTGTGGAGATTCCCTGATCATGGTCGTCTACGATGTGGCGGACATCGACGTGTTCGCGTTTGTCCTTTTCTTTTCGCGGGAGCGTTGGGAACTGGGCGCGATTTCGGAGGCAGTCGGCGGTGGCCTGGAACAACTTGATCTGACCGCCGCCGGGCGCGACTTGCGAACCGAGTTGCTGCCGGTCGCGGCGGGAGGCCAGTTCGCGCCCTGCGAATTGGGTTCACCGGTGCTAGACGCATTCCTCGAGTGCCGACAGTTGGAGGATCTCCGCTCGCGCGATATCGAGGTTCAGTTTGGTGCGCCCCCCTTCACCGAGCGCGGCTTTTTCGATAGCAGCGTCTACGGCGCGCAAAAACGGGACGCCGTTGTTCGATTCATGGAGAGGTTGTGCGCGCTGCCTGGATTCCATTTGGGTTTCTCGGCGTATTTTGGAAAGGAGTACGCGCACGAGTGGTGCTATCGCTATTGGTTCGCGCAATGCGTACATGACGGCGAGCTCTCTCTCGGTCGCCTGCTGCACCACGAGTGGTTCCTGCTGAAGTCCCTGTTCATCGGCGTGCCGTACGTTGCGCAATACGGCAAGCAGGTCTTCCTGCGTTCGCCCGGATGGCGCGTTTCTCAGCCGTCCGACTCGTCCGTGTGCGTTTACTTCAATCAAGTAGACCCGGGCAGAGCGATGCCGTACCCCAAGAACGAACCCGATGTATTCCGAGCCGCGATCGGCTACTTACGCGCCGCTCTCCCGCCGGAGCCGGATTCCGGCGCGACGGGCGGCGAGGCCGCCGCCGGGTCAATCGAAGGAGCTTCTCCATGACACGACAACGCCGCCACTTGGTGGGCATCGCGCTATTCGCTATGACCTACGTCAACGCTCAAGCGGACAACATCACGTTCTCGCTCGCCGCCTCCAGCGCGACCTATGTCGCCCCGGCGGACATGGCCTATGTAGACGTGTTGGCGACATTCGATCAGCCGCTCGCGTCGGTCGCGTTTGAGCTGCAATTCAGCGGGCGGGCGCTGGCTAACGTTGAATCACGGACGATCGGTCCGATCGCGACCGACGGCCTGGCGGTCCTTGCGGGCGTTTCTCAGATGCCGTTCGTCGATACGCTGCCGCACCAATCCAACGCGGGCCCCATGCGCGAGGTCATCTTTGATGACTCGTTCGATGGTGTTCCGGGCGGCCCAACTGACGGCGCCACGCCGAATGCCGGCGTGCTGCTCGAACGGCTCCATTTGCGCATTCTGACCGGGGGCGATCTGACGATCACGCTTGCAAATGTGTCCGCAGTGACGACGTTCGGCGCGCCAGACGGCGCGCTGTTCACGACCGCACAGGTCAATCCAAACGCCGCTTCCGCTCATTTCATCGGCTGCGGCGCGATCGATTGCAACAACAACGGCATCGGCGACGCGTGCGACATCGCGCAGGGCGTCGCGCGGGACCTGAACGCCAACGGCATCCCGGACTCGTGCGAAGGCTGTGTCACCGACCTGACAGCCGACGGCCGAACCGATGAAGCCGACCTGGGCTTGTTCTTCGCGGCCTGGAATTCCTGCGGCGGCGACGCGAACTGGTGCGCTGCGTGCGACTACAACCGAAACGGATGCGTTGACGAATCCGATCTGGGAATCCTGCTGGCGGATTTCGGCTGCGGTGTGAGTCCATAGCCGGGTTGGGCTTGTCACAGGTCGATGCGTCGAACTCCGAGCTCCGATCGCGGTGCGAATTCTCGCGCTGGCATCGTTCGTGGCGTCGCCAGGCATTTTTGTTCACGCATCAGCTGCCTTCTCCGTTGCGAACGGGTCCGGAAGGACTGCCTGCCGCCGGGCGGGGCTTGCGGATATCCTATTCGCATGCCGCCGCCGCTTCTGGCATTCCTCAAGTTCGAATATCCGGGATATCTCGTCCTGCTGGCGCTGGTCCCGCTGTTGATCGTGCTCTCGTTTCGCTCGCTGGCCGGGCTGGGGCGGGCGCGGCGGATTCTGGCGATTCTGATGCGCTGCGCGGTCGTCGTGGCGATGATCCTGGCGCTAGCCGGCGCACAGCGCGTGAAGCGAACGGACGCGCTTTCCGTCGTCTATCTCATCGATCGCTCCGCCAGCATTCCGCGCGACCTGCAGTCCGGCGAATTCGACCTGCTCAAACGCGGCATCGAGAAACTTCGCGCCACCAAGGACCGCGTTGGCGTGATCGGGTTCAACGGCGTATCGGCCATCGAGCAGCTTCCCATGGGCGCGCTGGCGATCGATCGGCTCAGCGACCCGCCGCTCCAGGACCAGACCAATCTCGCCGCCGCGCTGCGGACGGCCCTGGCGCTGTTCACCGACGACTCGGCGCGGCGGATCGTGGTCGTGTCCGATGGCAACGAAAACGCCGGCGAGGCGCTGGAGGAAGCGGATCGCTGCGCCGCGGCCAACGTGCCGATCGACATCGTGCCGCTCCGATATCACTTCGAGAATGAAGTGCTGTTCGATCGGCTTTCGGCGCCGCCGACGGCCAGCGCCGAGGAAACGATCAACCTGCGGATGGTGCTGCGGTCGCGCAAGGCGGTCGGCGGCAAGATCACGCTCTATCACAACGACCAGATTGTCGACCTGGATCCGAACGGCCCGGGCGCCGGATACCCGGTCACGCTCGACGCCGGCCCGAACTCGTTCACGATTCCAGTGCCGCTGCGGGTAGCCGGCGCTCACCGCTTCAGGGCGGTCTTCGAGCCTGA
This sequence comes from Phycisphaerae bacterium, assembly GCA_046350315.1. Taxonomy (GTDB): domain Bacteria; phylum Planctomycetota; class Phycisphaerae; order UBA1845; family Fen-1342; genus CAZHTF01. Next base: position 4,106,945 of record JAXMAP010000002.1, on the reverse strand, counting down.
CAACGCCGCCGAGGACACGGTCACGGCCAACAACGAGGGCCGGGCGTTCACGGTCGTTTCGGGCCAGGGGCGCATCCTGATCCTGACCACCGAACGCGACGAAGCCTCGGCGCATTTGCTGGCCCGCGCGCTGGAGTCGGAGAAGCTGGTCTGCGACGTCGAAATCGCCGGCAGCAACTCGCTCGATCAAGTTCGCCTCATCGAATATTCGCTGGTGATCCTGTCGAACGTTCCGGCCAGCGATCTGACCGAGGAAGCACAACGCGGCCTGGCGCTGTACGTGCGCGACCTGGGCGGCGGACTGGCGATGGTCGGCGGAGATGAGTCGTTTGGCGCCGGCGGCTGGCTGGGCAGCCCGGTCGAAGAGGTCATGCCCGTCAGTTTCGATGTAAAGAGCAAGAAGCAGATTCCCAAAGGCGCGCTCGTGCTCGTCATGCACGCCTCCGAGATTCCCGAAGGCAATTACTGGGGCGAGCGCGTCGCCGTCGCCGCCGTAAAGACGCTCAGCAGCCGCGATCTGGCGGGAATTCTCTCGTATCAGTGGCAGGGTGCGGAAAGCACCTACTGGGTCGCGCCGCTTCAGGAAGTCGGCACCAAGACCGCGATCATTCAGCAGATCATCAGGATGAACATGGGCGACATGCCCGATTTCGACGCCGTCATGTCGCCCGGCGTTGACGCGCTGGCGGCGCGCAAGGACGCCGCCGCCAGGCACATGATCGTCATTTCCGACTTCGACCCCGCCGGCCCGACCGATTCGCTCCTTGCGAAAATGAAGGCCAACAACATCTCCTGCTCCACGGTGGCGATCGGCTACGGCGGGCACGCGATCGACGTGAACAAGGCGCGCCACGTTGCCGACTACACCGGCGGGAAGTTCTACACCACCCAGGATTACAGCCAATTACCGCAGATCTTCATCAAGGAGTCGCGAATCGTCCGCCGCGCGTTGATCAACGAAACGCCCTTCGTCCCGCGCGTTTTTGACGCGCTGTCGCCGGTGATCCCGGGCATGGCCGGCGAGGCGACGCCGCCATTGGGAGGCTACGTCCTGAGCACCGCCAAGCCGCTGGCGAGCGTGCCGCTGATCCGCCCGACCGAAGACGGGAACGACCCGATCTTGGCGCACTGGCAGGCCGGTCTGGGGAAGACCGTCGTGTTCACCAGCGGAATGTGGAATCGCTGGGGGACTGACTGGGCCGCGTGGCCGCGCTTCAGCAAGGTCTGGGCCCAGATTGCGCGCTGGGCATCTCGCCAAACGCCGTCGGCCGCCTTCGACGTGAGCACCAGCGTTCAGGGCGGCGTCGCAAAGCTGCGGATCGACGCACTCGACAAGAACGCCGACGCGATCAACTTCATGAATATTGAAGGCAGCCTGGTTACGCCGCCGCCGCGATACGACTCACGGCGCTTGCAGCTCACGCAGACCGGTCCGGGGCGCTATGAGGCGTCGTTCGACGCGCGCGAGGCGGGGAGCTACGTCATCAATCTGGCCTACCGCATGGGGACCGGCAAGGACACCGTCAGCGGCAATCTTCAGACCGGCGTCTCGGTCGCGTTTTCGCCCGAGTACAAGGAACTGAGCGCGAACGAGGCGTTTCTGGCCGAACTCGCCAGCCGCAGCGGTGGGCGCATCCTGACGCCGAACGAAGTAGCGCGGACGTTCGATTTCGCGAATTTGCCGCGGGCCGAGAATCGCAGCGCGATCTGGGAGGACCTGGTTCGCTGGATGCTGCTGCTGTTCCTGATCGACGTGGCGATTCGCCGCATCGCGATCCACCCGCTGGAGCTGGTCCGCAGGCTGCGGCGTTTCATCGGCGAAATCGCCGGCGGACGACAACCCGCCGAGCAAAGCGCCGCGGTTCTATCGACGCTGAAAGGCACGCGCGACAAGCTCCGGGAGGCGACGCCGCCTCCTGACGCCGGCCCGGCGCCAACGCGCTCGGCACGATACGAGGCGCGGCAGACGGAAGCAGGCGCGACACAGGACCTGAGCAAGGCGCTAGGCGGTGCCTCGGAGACCGACGCACCGGTGGTTGCCCGGCCCACGGGGAAGAAGCCCGCGATATCGGAGGGCGAATATGCGTCGCGCTTGCTGAAAGCCAAGCGCCGGGCACAGGACGACATCGAGCGCGAAAAGCAGTAAGCTACCGGGCGTAACTTGGGTGGGGCGGGCGCTTTGCCCGCCGCGGCAGGGATGCGGGCGGGCAGTTGCCCGCCCCACCCATTATCTAACTGAGGTAACGAATGCCGAGCAGTCAACTGTTGGAACTGGCCAAATCCGGGAACTTGGAGCGATTCGAGGCGGCTTGCCTGGAGTCGCTGGGCAGCGGCGGCATGCGGCTGTCCGAGCTCGTCGCGCCATTCGCACAATTGGAACAGCTTCCGCAGGCGCAGGTCGCGCGGCTCGGCACACTCGGGCAGATGGTGCTCGAAAACGCCGACGCGGCCTGCGATCCCCTGGCGGCGCTGTCGATCGCGCGCGTGGCGCTAGTCGCCAGCCCGGATAGCGTTGAACTTCGCAAGCGCGTCGCCGAGCTGTTCAAGAAGGCCGTCGGCGAAAATCCTGCCCGAGACACGATTCTGGAGGCCAGCGGCCTGCTCACCGGCCGCCCGCCGCGAGCCGCCATGCGCGTGCTCGACATGGCGCTGACGGTCAAGGTCGGCAGTGTCTACATCAGTCGCTCTGAAGACGCAGTGATCGAGATTACGGAGTTGGCGCTGGAGCGCGGGCTGGTGACCTTCCGCCGCTCCGGGCGCACCCAGACGCAGCCGCTGGCCGAGCTGGCGCGCGCCTACGATCCGATCCACCCCGACGATTTCCGCGTGCTGAGGCAGCTCTATCCCGCGCGCTTGGCGGAACTGGTCAGTGCCGACCCGGTGCGGCTGGTCATCGGCCTGATTCGCGCGCATGGCGACGTGATCGACGCCGAAGTGCTGCGCGACGAGCTGGTGCCGGCGACGATCGGCCAGAAGGATTGGAGCGGCTGGTGGACTAAGACCCGCGCGCTGCTGAAGAAAGACCCGCACGTCATCCTCGAAGGCCGCTCGCCGATGATGCTGCGTTTCACCACCGCCGCAACGACGCTCGAAGATGAAACGTGGGCCGCCTTCAAGTCCAAGAAGGACCCGCACGACTGGCTGAAGGTGATCGAGGGCTATCTGCGCGAGAAGTCGCAGAACAAGGAGACGACAGACAAGGCGTTCCTGGAACGTTGCCATCGGCACATCGTGGACTATGTGAAGAAAATCGAGTCAAAACGCCCGGCGGAGGCGCTCGCCTGCACGCTGGTGCTCGAAAAGCTGGACGCCGAGACCGGCTTGAACCAGGCCGAATCCAAGGCGCTCGCGGCGCACACGCTCGAAGCGGCGAAGGATCCTGCGGCGCTCATCGCCGGACTCGAAGACGATAGCTTGTGGGAATTGGCGCTGGACGTGCTGGCGACGGCTCGTCAGGACGCCGGCGTTCAAGCGGTGCGGCTCATTCCCCGCGCCAGCGCGGGGCTGCTCGATCGATTGGTCGAATCCGGGCTGGCCGCCGGCCAGGCTGACGCGATACAGTCCCACATCGAGGCGGCGTTGGCTTCGCCGGTGGCACTGCCGGAAATCCTGTACTGGATGTGGAAAGGCCCGAGCGCCGCGCAGGGACTGCGAATCCCGTCGGCAGCCGAGCAGTTCACGAAGATTCTTGACACGCTCAGCGCGCTGGGCCGAACGCTGAATCCACCCGCCGAGCAGATGAAACGCTTCCGCGCCCGAATGAAGTCGGCCTTGGGCCTGCGCGACTACGCCGCCGTAAAGGCGTGTCTGCAAGCCGCGCCCGATGCGCGCGCCATCACGATGCGACAACAGCTCGATCGTCTGGACGGCCTGGGCGACAACTCGCGCTCGCGGATGCTTGATCTGCTGCGCGAGGCCCACCCCGCGCTCTGGTACGCCGCTCCACGCCGCCAGATTCCGCCCTGGGAGGACGCCGGCACGGTGTGGACCACCAAAGCGGGCCTGGACCGGAAAACCATGGAACGCGATCAGCATGTGAACGTCACGATGCGCGACAACGCGCGGCGGATCGGCGAGGCGGCGGAGAAAGGCGACCTGAGCGAGAACAGCGAATACAAGTTCGCGCTCGAAGAGCGCGATCTGCTTCGGGCGCGATTGGCGAAGATGAACGAAGACCTTTCGTTGGCGCGGGTCATCGAGCCGCTGGACGTTCCGACCGAACACGTGGGCATCGGCTCGCGTGTCGGTCTGCGGCGCGTCGCGGACGGCGCGGAGCGCGTCATCACGTTCCTCGGACCCTTCGACGCCGACGTGGACCGCGGTGTTTACAACTACCGTGCGCCGATGAGCCTCAAGCTCATGGGATTGACGATCGGGCAGCGCGTCGCGCTGGCGCTCGACGGTGGCGAAGCGGAGTTCGAGATTAGCGCGATTTCGAACGGCCTGTTGCAGCCTGCGGACGCCTGATTGACGATGCTCCTCGTCGCGCTGGCTGATTCCGGTTCGACCGCGCATCCGATCTGGATCGCGCCCTTCGTCGCGCTGCTGCTGTGCATCGCACTGCTGCCGCTGCTGCGCCGCACGGCGCACTGGTGGGAGCACAATCGAAACAAACTGCTGGTTTCGCTCGCGCTGGCGGGCGTGACGCTCGCCTACACGGCCACGCGCGGCCCGGGCGAAGGCGGGCTTAGCGGTCTGTCGGCCGTGCTGCATCTGCTCGAACACGCGATTCTCGGCGAATACGTCCCGTTTCTGGCCCTGCTGCTGAGCCTGTATGTCGTCGCTGGCGGACTTTCGCTGCGCGGCGACATTCCGGCCACGCCCGCCGCCAATACGACGCTGCTGGCGATCGGCGGTTTGGTCGCCAGCCTGATCGGCACGACCGGCGCGGCGATGGTGCTCATTCGGCCGCTGCTGCGCATCAATCGCGAGCGCAAGCACGTAGCACATACGGTCATCTTCTTCATCTTCATCGTCTGCAATGTCGGCGGCAGCCTGCTGCCGTTGGGAGATCCGCCGCTTTTTCTGGGATATCTGCGCGGGGTGCCCTACTTCTGGACACTGGCGCTCTGGCCAGGCTGGGCGCTGATGCTGGGAGCGCTGCTGGCGGTGTACTGGGCCTGGGACGTGCTCGCTCATCGGCGCGAATTGACGCGTGACATCGAACGCGATGAGACCGAGATCATTCCGTTGAGCCTGATCGGCGGCGTGAATTTCGCCTGGTTGGCGGTGATTGTGTTGGCGACGGCGCTGGTCGATCCGTCGCGGCCGATCATCGGAACCGGCTGGACGCCGCCGCCGTACCTGCGCGAGGGCATTCAGCTTGCCGCGGCCGGTCTGTCGCTGCTGACTACGCCGCGCGCGGCCCGCGCGGACAACGATTTCAACTACGTGGCGATCGGCGAAGTGGCCTGCCTGTTCCTGGGCATCTTCGTCACCATGCAGACGCCGATCGAGCTGCTGCACGCGGCCGGACCGGCGTTGGCGCGCGCCGGCTACACGCATCCGTGGCAATTCTTCTGGGCCTCCGGCATGCTAAGCAGTTTTCTGGACAACGCGCCGACGTACGTCGTGTTCTTCGAGACCGCCTGTCGCATCGCGCCACCGGAAGGCGCGGTGCTGGTCGCGCTCACGGACGGCGATCTGGTGCGCGCCGATCACCTGGTCGCGATCAGCTATGGGGCAGTGTTCATGGGCGCGAACACCTACATCGGCAACGGCCCGAATTTCATGGTTCGCTCGATCGCCGAGCAGGCCGGCGTGCGAATGCCGAGCTTCTTCGGCTTCATGGCCTACTCAGGGCTGATTCTGATTCCGCTGCTGCTGGTGATCACGTTCGCCCTGCTGTAGCCGGCCCGGCGCGTCATGCGGCCGGCTTGAGCGTCCGAATCCACTGACCGTAGATCCAGATTCCGATCGCCGACGCCACGCCGATCCCGCCCATGATGTACCAGAGCAACCCCACGTTGTGGGTGGAGTAAAGCAGCGAGGTCAACGCCTGCGGCGTCTGGTGCGAGATCGTCACCAGCCATTGGAATGCCTCGCCCTGCGGAATCGCGGACGCGAACTGGCCCGGGTCGAGCCGGAACCACTCGGCCAGTTTCTCGGGCGGGTTCTGGGCGGCGTGCGAACCGGCGAGCGTGGTCAGCGCGTCTAGCGTCGGCAGTTCGATCTTTCCGCCGCGGATCCAGTCGACCATCAGATCGCGCGAGAAGCGGTCTTTCGAGGCCATGTGCTCGTACATCGTCAGCCCGAGCTGGCCCTCGAGCGTCCAGCCGATCGCGATCGGAATCTGCGAGAAACCGATGTACATCGCCTTCTTGTCGTGCGGCGCGAAATTGCCGATGAATTCGCTGAATTTCGGACTGGAGAGCATCTCGCCCACGCTGAAAATCGCGATCGCGCCCAGCGACATCCAGCCCAGCGTCGCGTAGCCGCATCCGAACAGCCCGATCGCCGCCAGCAGGGTGCCGACGAACATGCTGGTCGTCGCGCGCATGCACGCTGACAAGCCCGCGAAAATAAAGCACGTCGTCATGATCAGACCGGCGTTCACGTTCACCATGCCCTCAGGCTGAACGTGCGTGCCGTCTTCGCTGACGATGACGAAGAAGTTCACGATCGGATTTCCGGACTGGCCCGACGGGTTCAGCGCGCGGACCACGTCCGAACTGTCCACCCAGTCGTCAATGTGCGCCGGCAACACGTCGAACAGCGAGTTGAACATGAACCAGAAGCCCGAGAACAGCAGCAGATACGTCCAAACGTGCGGCTTGGCGAGCTCGGTCAGCGACTCCGAGAACAGGCTCCGCCGCGCGATTCCGCCGGTGGCCTCGGCGCGCTGCCGCGCCAATCGTTCCTCCTTGCCCACTTCGCGATAGGTGAGCAGAAGCAGGAAGTTCAGGCTGATGATTACGGCACAGGAGTAAAAGACGTAGGTCCACTCCATCTTTCGCATGTAGCCGGCGACGAGCGGGCCCAGGAAGCCGCCGATGTTCACGGTCTGGTAGAAAATGCCCCACGCGATCGAGCTGTTCCGCCGGTCGGTGGATTTGATCAGCGTGCCCTGAATCCCGGGCTTGAAGATGGCCGTGCCGATCGCCAGCACGATCACGCCGGCGAAGAAGCCCCAGTAGGTCGGGAACCACGCCATGATCAGGTAGCCCAGGATTTTGACGATCGTCGAAGCGAAGATCGTCTCCTTGTAGCCGTAGCGGTCCGAGAGTCCGCCCGTGAAGATCGGCACGAAACACTGGACGAACGCCCACGTGGCGGTGATCACGCCGAAAGCGGTCATGTTCACGCCCAGGCCGCCGGAAGAGACGGGGTCTTTCGCGTACAGCGTCGCGACGGCCTTCACGCCGTAGAACGCCAGCCGCTCGACCATTTCCATGCCGCCGACGATCCAGAAGACATAGCTGAGGCTGCCGATGGCGGCGAAAAACCCGAGTTGCTTCACGTCGTCGAAGCTGGTGGAGTGCGCGGCGGCGGGTGAGTCCGCCGGCGCGTTCGATGACGATTCGAGTACGGACGTGGACTCGTTCTCGCGGTTCATGCTAACTCCGGTTCCGGAACGTTCAGACGGCCCGCCTGCCCGAACACCGAGAAATTCGCCGCGCCGAATGGTGATGCCCGGCGACGGCTACCGCACCGACGTGCCCATCGCGCCGGCGATTGCGTTCAGTTGCTCCAATAGCCGCTCGAATGCCGCAAACTCCAGCGCCTGCGCTCCGTCGCACAGCGCCTCGGCGGGGCAGGGGTGCACTTCGATCAGCAGACCGTCCGCGCCCGCCGCCAGCGCCGCCAGCGACATCGGCGGAACCAGCCGCGCGTTGCCGGTGCCGTGACTGGGATCGACGATGATCGGCAGATGCGACAGGGCGCGAACGCTCGGCACCGCCGCCAGGTCGAGCACATTGCGCGAGTGGTCGCAGAACGAGCGTACGCCGCGCTCGCACAGAATCACATTCCCGTTCCCGCCGGTCATGACGTACTCGGCGGCCAACAGCCATTCCTCGATCGTGGCGGCCATGCCGCGCTTGAGGAGCACCGGGCGCGGGGATTTGCCTACGCGCTTCAGGAGCGGATAGTTCTGCATGCTGCGCGCGCCGACCTGAATCACGTCGGCCACGTCCTGGACCCGCGCGACGTTCTCGACGTCGAGCACCTCCGTCACGATCCCGATGCCGCTGCGCTCGCGGGCTTTGGCAAGATGCGCCAACCCCTCGACGCCCAGCCCCTGGAAGCTGTACGGGCTGGTGCGCGGCTTGAAGGCGCCGCCGCGCATCAGTTTCACGCCTCGTTGCACCAGAAACTCGGCGGTATCGAGCGTTCGGCGTTCCGACTCGACCGAGCACGGCCCGGCGATGAGCGTAAAATCTCGCCCGATCCGCGCGCCGGCCGCGCACACGACGGTCGTCGCAGGATGAACGCCGCGCGCCGCGAGGCGGTAGGGTCCGTTGGTCTCTACGACGCGCTCCACGCCCGGCAGCGTGCCGAGCGAGCACGCGTCGAGCCCGCCGTTTACGACGCCGACGCCGATGAGCGTCTGTTCGAGGCTCGAAAGCACGTGCGGCGCGCAACCCAGATCGCGCACCTTTCGGGTAACGCCCTCGATCTGGCGCGCGTCGGCGGTGTTTTTCATCACGATCAACATTCTCTTCCCGAGCGTCCTGAATGGCCGGCAGAACCGCGGCCCGCTCGCCGCGTATGGGAATTATGTGCCCGATCAGCCCGGATTGCGACTGACGCACCCACCGGGGCCGATGCGGTCGCCGAATGCCCTAGGCCTATATTCTACGGCCGGTTGCGATTCGACGTGACGAACCGACAATGCCGATGATATTATTGAAATGGGCGTATTTCGTCCGCAACGTGGAGGATCGCATGCGAAGCCTCGCACTCGCTGCCTTCCTGTGCTGCTGCGCCGCGCCGGCGCCGGCGCAGTTCTTCAGTCGACCGGCTGACGTGACGCGTCCCTCGATCAATAGTCCGTCGGGCCGGCTGGGCCTGATAGGCGGGTATTTCACTCGCGACGACGTTTCGCGTATTCGCTCATTCGGCACCGCGTCTGAGAGTCAAACGCTCGACCCCATGGCCAAGAACGGGCGTTTCGGTTTCCGTCGCCAGGGATCGGGCGAGCCGCTTCCGGACGCATTCACGCCGTTCCGGCCCGGTTTCTCGCGCCGGCTCGCCGGCCCGGAGATGATCGATTTCGGCGCGCTGCGGCACTCGTCGCTGCTCCAGGCGACCGATTTCATGACCGCCACCGACGTGAGCGGCCCGATCGGCGGTTGGAAGCTCGAGCATCCCGGCTCGCTTCGCGATTCGATCCTGCCGCCGACGCCCCGGTCCGATCCGGCCCGCACCGCATTTCACGACTATTTCGGCCTGACTCCGGCGCAGTCGGTGAAGCCGCCGGCGGCGGAAGTCGAGAGTCTGGCGACGCTGGTGGAACGTGAGAACGACGCCGCGATCAAGTCGCTGACAATGCGGGCGATCGCCGCTTTTAAGGCGGCGACCGGCGCCGAGGAAGACGGTCGCGGCGAGCGTCTGGCGTCCGCAAATCGCCAGCTTCAGACGCTCCGCGACCAGGACCGCAGTGCCGCGCTACCGGTCGTTCTGCTTATGCACACGTCGCTCGAGAAAGACCAGTTGCTGCACGCGCTGGACTGCCTGTTCGAATTCGTGTCGCGCGATCCGTTCTTCCTGGCTTCGCACACCGACATCCGCGGCTACTACGGCGATCCGGGACGGTTTGACGAGCAAATGCGCCGCTACGCGCGCCTGGCGGACGAGACCTCGACGAACGCGGAGCCGTATCTGCTGGCGGCGTATTGCGCGCGGATGGCCAATGACACGGTGCGTTACGACCTGGCGATCGCCGGCGCGGAGCGCACCGGCCGCAACGACCCGCGTCGTGATCGCATCTACGCCGTCATCGGCGCGCTGCGCGCCGCGCGGTAGACTGACAGTCGCCTGGGCGTTTCCGGGGCAAGTTGACTGTGGCCGCACGGCCGCGGGAAGAACCGAGATCGCGCCGATCCGGGGGCAGGAGCGGTGAAGCACAGTCTCTTTTCGACCGATAAGGTCGGATTGCGGACTGCGGATAGGGTATGCCGATAGCCTCGCCCGGACAGGGACAGACATCTTGGATTGGATGGGCCCGCGCCCATCGCGTATGGCTCAGCATCGCCGGGCACGCGCTTCTCTTTGCGCTCTCTTGGCTGCTGGCGTTCGGGCTGGCCTACAATTTCCGCCGCTTCGACCTTTGGTTCACCACGTTCTTCGTTCCGCTGCTGCCGGTTGTCGTACTCATCAAGCTGGTGGTGTTCGGTTCGCTGGGCATGCACCGCGGCTGGTGGCGCTATGTCGGCATGCGCGACGTGCTGCAGGCCACGTTTGCGTCGTGGCTCAGCTTCGTGTGGATCTTCGCGCTGTACTACCTGCTCGTGAATTTCGAGCCGATCGTGCATTTCTTCGGCGCGGCGGGGTTTCATTTCGAACCTTTCGGCGGACATGATTTTCCGGATTCGGCCCTGCTGCTCGACTTCGCCGGAACGGTTGCGCTGGTGTGCGGAGCGCGGATCGCGGTGCGCCTCTATCACGAGGAGATTCGCCCGGTCGCGGTCGGCGCGATGCCCAAGCTGATCATCCTGGGCGCCGGCAACTCGGCTGAGACGGTGGTGCGCGAGATTCAGCGCATGCCGGTGCTGGCGTACAACATCGTCGGCTTCCTCGATGACGACAAAGCCAAGCACGGAGCGATGATTCACGGCATCGAAGTGCTGGCCGGAATCGATCGCGTCAAACAGATCTGCGCGCAGCACAGCGTCGACGAAATTCTGATCGCGATGCCGTCGGCCACCCAGGCTCAAATCCGTCGCGTGGTTGAGCTTTGCCGCGATACGAACCTGCGCTTCAAAACGCTGCCGGCAATGGCGGACATCATCGCCGGCCGGGCGCAAGTGCAGCAGATTCGCGACGTCGACATCAACGACCTGCTCGGCCGCGACCCGGTCACGCTCGACGCGGCCGAGATCGGGCGCTTCATCAACGACCGCGTCGTGATGGTGACCGGCGCCGGCGGCTCGATCGGCTCCGAGATGTGCCGGCAGATCGTGGTCTTCAATCCGCGGCGTCTGGTGCTGGTCGAGCAAGCGGAGCAGAATCTGTTCGAAATCGATCGCGAATTGCGGGCGCGCTATCCGCGGATCGACGTGGTTCCATCCATCGCCGATATCGCTGACGAACGCCGGCTGGACCGCCTATTCGCCAAACATCGACCGACCGCCGTGTTCCACGCCGCGGCGCACAAGCATGTGCCGATGATGGAGCACAATCCAGGCGAAGCGATCAAGAACAACGTGGTCGGCACGCGCACCGTGGCGGATGTCGCGACGCGCTACGGCTGCGAGAAGTTCGTGATGATCTCGACCGACAAGGCGGTGAACCCGACCAGCATCATGGGCGCCAGCAAGCGCGTGGCCGAACTCTACATTCAAGGACTCAACGAGCGCAGCAACACGCAGTTTGTTACTGTACGGTTCGGAAATGTTCTGGGCAGCAGCGGCAGCGTGGTGCCGATATTCAAGGAGCAGATTGCTCGAGGCGGGCCGGTCACCGTGACGCACCCGGACATGGTGCGCTATTTCATGACCATTCCCGAGGCCGCGCAGCTCGTCTTGCAATCCGCGTCGATGGGCCGCGGGGGCGAGATTTTCCTGCTCGACATGGGCCAGCCGGTGAAGATCGTCGACCTGGCCCGCGACTTGATCACGCTTTCGGGCTTCCGGCCCGACGTAGACATCAAGATCGAGTTCGTCGGCATCCGCCCGGGGGAGAAGTTGTACGAAGAGCTTTCGATTCAGGGCGAAGACGTGTCGCGCACCGCTCATCCCAAGATCGGCATCTGGAAAAAACGCGCGGCGAATTGGCAGGAACTGCTGGGCGCGATCGAACGCCTGGTCGCGAGCTGCGATGATCTGAGCCGCGATGAGCTGCGCCTGCGAATCAAGGAAATTGTGCCGGAGTTTTATCTCGAGGCCCCGCCGGCATCGATTTCGATCAGCCGCCCCGATTTCCAGTCCATCGCGACGCCGGTCTCAACCGCCGCGGCGCCCGCGGTGTGACCTTCCGATCCTGTCCGCGCCTACACCGGCCGCAGCAACCAGTCGAGTAACGATCCGGACGGTGTCGCAGTAACCGCCGGCGCGGGGGCGGTTGGCACGGGGTCGCCGGATGCTCCGGCGCCCGGCTGCGGCGTCAGATTCTCAACGTAGCCATAACTGGCGTCATCCGTCGTGACGAGCTGGAAGTCATCCGGCAGGAGTTTGCGCGCCAGCAGGTGCAAACGAAGCGGCGGACGCGATTCGTCGGGAAGCACAAGCGAGAACGGGTGCGACAGCTTCATCAGCGGCGACTCGAGCCACATGAGCCAGACTGCAGCTTGCGCTTCCAGCGACAGGCCCGGCGCAAGCGGCAGCGAAATCGCCGTCTCGGCAAACGTTTCGGGTTGGCTGATCCAGCGGGCGCGTTTTCGCGCGAGTGATGCGCGCCATGCTTCGGCCGCAGCAGGCGTCAGCCCCAGCGCCGCCATCCAACCGGCGGCGTCGAGCTTGACGGCCTGCTCGCGCGCCTGGGCGGGCGCGGCGCCGTCGGGTTTCACGGTCAGAATGCGGCGTTGGTAGTGCTTGTAGAAGTCCCCGCCGCGACCGAGCGAGCTGAGCTCGGCATGAAAGCTGCTGAACGCCTTCTGAAGCGCGCCGGCGGCGACAAAACGCGCGAGCGGATCCGCGCCCAGCGCTTCGACCGGGCACGTAATGAAAAACGAGAATGGAAACGCGCGGCCCAGACTGTCGCGGCTGTCCCAGACGCTGGCCAGGACGAATTCGCGCGCCTCAGGCAGCGCCAGCATCAACCGCGCCGTGCGTGTTACGCCGGATGCCTGTCGCGAAGGCGCCTTGGCCCACGCCAGGCGGCCGGCGTCCATCCACTGCGAGAAAACGGTGGGCAATCCCGGCGCGAGCTCGAGGCGGCGATACTCGGCGTAGAACGGCAGCTTTCCGTATGCGCGCAGCACCAACTCGCCGCCGTTGCCGGACGGCGCGGCGAAGAGCTTGCCGAGAAACTCGCCTACTCCCATGCTGCCCTCGCGATCCTTCGATCCCTCCGCAGGGCGATTTCGCGCGGGCGCGGAGAGCGCGGGCGCCGGGCCCCGCACTTCGCGGCTCCTTACACTACCCGGAAGCAGGCCGCGAAAAAACCGTTCATGCGGCCCGATCCAGTCCAGGCCGGGCCGTCGTTTGGCCCGGTTCACGCGCGCTCGCGTTCAGGCCGAATTCGCGCGCCACGCGCCGGCTCGGGTTTCGAAAAAACCGAGGAATCAGCGGCGACACACCGCTAGTGACGATCCAGGTACTTGGCCGCCGTATCCATCTTGGGCGGCGGTCCGGCCGACCCGAGCGGCGAAATCGTGCTGCCCGGTATCTTTCTATCGACGAATCGCAGTGCAATGTCGATGCCGATCTGCTCTCCGCCGGCCGTACCGCGCAGCGCTAGGCGTGATACGCCGGCCGTTTTCGAGTCCGCGCTGACGCGCAGCAGGAGCGACCACGGGTCAGTCGGCACACCGCCAAGGCTCACCTCCTTGGGGTAATCCGCCTTGGCACGGGAGTTCTTGTCCTCGACGACCGCGGTGAAGGTCGTCGAACCACCCCCGCCGCCAGACCAGAGGAATTCGCGTTTCTCGCGCGTCCACTCGTCGAGCGTCGGCAGGCCGGAGACGGACGCATCCTTCACGATCTCGGCCGCCGGCGCGCCGGTGTTGGCGTCAATCAGCGGCAGCTTGATGCGAATCTTGTTATACGCCGCACCGGCGTTCAGGGCGCCGGACGCCGGCTGCACGATCGCCAGTTCGACGCGCAACCGCGGCGAGCGATCCTCCGTGCTCGCGCTCTCGCCGAACAAGAAACGCACCCATTCATCGCATTGCGCGAGCGTGCGGCGAACCGGCGCGTCGGTCGGCAGCGCTTCAAGCTGTGTTGCGTACTCGCGTTTGAACTGAATGATGTTCAGAAGAAACTGCACAACCTCGGCGCCCGAACCGCCGCCGCCCTCGCCGACCGGGTAGCGGTTGGCGACCGGCTGAAAGATCTCCGCCAGTCGCGCCATCATGGCGTGATTGGCGACTTCGCGGCTGTAGTCGACCAGGTCAAAGTACGGCGCCAAGAGCGCAAACTCGGCGGGCCGCGGCTTGCTCCAGTTCAGCAGTGCGTCCATTTCCTTTGTGATCGCGGCGCGATCGGGCGGCGGCGCGTCCTTCAGCAGCGGCCCGGGCGCCTCGATCCGCGCCAGCAGATCGCCCAGTCCGCGAGCGACCTGGCCGCGCATCTCGCGCTCCGGGTCCTTCTGGTCGATCTTGAGCGCGCTGCGAATACCGCTCAGGCGGTCGGGGAGGCTTCGATCGGTTCGCGCCAGTTCCGTGCGGCGGGCCTTGATCTCCGCGACGACGGAATCGTCTCGGTCGTTCACCGCCAAGGGGAAATCGTATGTCAACGCGTGGCGCAACAACCCTTCAAACCGCCTCGCGATCCCGTCCGTGATCTCCGCGCGCTTTGTCGACACGAGTTCGTGCAACTGTTTCCAGCTCACGCCCTCGCGACATTGTCGCAGCACGTCAAGCGTCGCCGTGTCCAGCAGGCCCGGGTAGTCGCCATAGAGCGCCGACCAGTCGGTGAAATAGCGATCGACGTACGCATTGGCGGCGCGGTCGAGCGCTTCCAGCACGGGCTTGCCGCTCGGCTGCTTGCCCAGCGCGACGCCGCAGTCGTACTGGGCGCGCAGCGCATCGGCCAGGAAATCGCGCGTGTGATAACGCGTCAGACGAAGCGTGCGTTCGCGCGCCGGCGCCGGCTGCGTCGCCGCCGGCTGGGTCGTCGGCGTCGCGGGCTGCGGAGCGGCGTCGGGCTGCGCGCGCTTGCGGCGCAGATCATCCGTGTCCGCGGGTTTCGCCGGCTCCGCCGGCTTGGCGGGCTCGGGCTCGACCTTTTCAATCTTTGCCGGCTCGGGCGCGCGGGCCATTCCGCCGGGCAGCGGAAACGGCAATTCCGTCGGCAACTCGCGGTCGTACTCTGGAATCAGCCGCGCCAATCCCGGCATTTCGCGTTCCTGCGCCGCCGCGTCGGCTCGCGCCGCCATCTGCAACAGCAGACGCCCGACGCGCGTCGTGAGCTGGCCGCCCCAGGCTGCGTCGGCCAGGCCGTACAACTCGCGCGGCCGCCAGAACGGTCGATCCGAAAAGCCGCTCTTGCTGACCACCAGCGCGTCGCGCTCGCCGGGGTTGTCGGTCTTCGCATCGCGGAACCAGACCGAGAGATACTCGCCGCCTGGCGCGGCGCCGCCGACGCCGGACAAAAGTTTGGGCCATTCGCGTACGTCGTTCAGCGCGGCGGAATCGTCGCCGCCAGAGCGGGCGATTTCGCGAATCTCGGCCAGGTAGTGCTTCACGTGTTCATTCGCGCCCAATGCGCCGCGCGCCAGGCGAATGGTGGCCTCCGGGTCGCTGAAGCCGGGCGTGGTGACGTCGTTGATTTCCAGCACCTTCTGCTCGACCAGGAAGTTCAGCGGATCCTGTTTCTCATCCAGGCTGAGCGCCTCGCGAACGGCGACCAGGCTGGCGTTGAGCGAGTCTTCGAGCGACTTGCGCGCGCCGGAGATTGCCGCGTAGGCCTCGGACTGCGGCGCGACGGAATCCTGCGGCGCGCCGCGCCGCAGCGCCAATTCGATCGGCGCCAGTTCGTCGTTCCAGCTCTTGGCGAATACGCTCGCCAAGTCGCTCAGCCGGACGATCCGGCGGTCGATCTGCGGGGCCTTGGTCTCGGTGAGGAAACGCATCAGCGCGGCGTAGGCTTCGGCGACCGAGCCGGGCGCGGGCGTGGCTTTCAGGTCGCCCATGGACTCGGCCGACGCGCCCAACTCGACGACGCGTTTGGCGGCCGCGGCGAAGCCGTCCGTCTTGCGCAGGCCGTCGGCTTGCGCGAGCATCTCGCCGTAGCGTTTACGAAGTTCGAGCACGCGATCGACGAAGGCGCCCCAATAGCGCACGAACGGATGCGCCTGGTCGGCTTTCACCTGCGTGATCGGCCGCCAGCTATCGGCCAGCTTGCCCACCGCCGTCACGATCGTCTGCGTCGCCAGCTTGCTGTCGTAGCCAAGCGTGTCATTGAGCAGTTGAATCGCGAAAGAGCGTTTCTCTTCGGTCAGCGAGCGCAGGCCGAGGTCCATCTCGGCCCCGATCGCCTTGGCCTGTTCGGCGTTCAGCTCGTCGAAAAGCGCCAGCGATTCAATCTCGCCGGCGCGCTGCGAGACCTCGGACTCGGCCAGCGCGCCGAGGTCGGCCTTGCCGACGATCTGTCCGTACCAGAGCACATACGTGCGGAGCGCGTCGAGGTGCCGCTTGCGCGCTTCCGCCGGCAGCGTGAGCGGGACGTCGCGCGACGCAAGGCGCGTCTGTGCTTCGGCCAGCAGCGGCCGCAGCAGCGACTCGAGCGCGAAACGCGCGTGGACCGTGCGCACCGCTTCGCGCGGCTCCGACACGCTCGCGCCCAGGAACAGCATGCGCGCATACAGTCCGGCCAGCGGGCGGTTGTACGACTCGATGTGCCCGCGGAGCTTCTGCGCCAACTTCAGGTTGTCGCCCAGTTGCGCGAGCGTGGCGGACTTGTCCGTCACCACTTTCATCGCCGCTTGGCAGTCGTTGCGCGGATTGCGAATCAGGTCGGCGATTTGGAAGTAGCCGAAGAGCACGAAGCAGGCCAGCGCCGCGGCCATGATGCCCGAGCCGGCCCAAACGACGCGCCGCATGCGGCGATTTACGGTGACGTGCTTGGCCGAGCGGAAGACCAGTCCCTGCTCGGGGAAGACTTTCTTGTCGTAAAAGTCGTGGATGAAGAACGCCTTCGAATCGACCGCCTTGGCGTGCGACTCGACCAGCCGCATGCCGCGCGACGAGCGCGCGAAGATGTCGAAGATCGGCGCGCCTTCCTGCATCGCCGACGTGAAGTAGAAACCGCGGAAAAACGGCGGCTCCAGCAGCGGGCTCTTCTGGAAAATCGTTCCGATGTAGTCCTGGAGCGGCTGACCGAGGGCCCGATAGGACTCCGGGAACGTGACCACCATCCCCAGCTCGTCGTCGGTGGCCTTGCGCTGCAGATAGCGCATCGCCCAGTCGCGTATGCGGCGGTAGCAGCCGTCGAAGGCCGGCGAGAAATCAGCCGGGTCGTAGGGGGTTTGAAACTCGGCGCCGGGGCGCGACCAACCCACCATTTGATTGCGCTGTTGCAGGTCGACGCGGACTTCCTCGAAGAATTCGTTGAAACCGCCGACCAGGTCCATCTTTGTGACCAGCACAAAGGTCGGGAATCGCACGCCCAGGAGCTGGTGAACCTGGCGCAGGCGTTCGCGGAGGATCGAGGCTTTCTGGTTGCGCTCCTCGGCCGTGTCGCGCAGCAGCCGATCCGCCGGCAGCGCGATGACCACGCCGTTGATCGGGCAGCGCGGGCGATTGTTGCGCAGCAGCTTGAGGAAATACTCCCACTCGACTTTGTCGGTCGTGCCCTCTTCGTGAAACGCGATGCGGCCGGCGGTGTCGAGAATCACGGCCTCGTTGGTGAACCACCAGTTGTAATTACGCGTGCCGCCGAACCCGGGCACTTCGTCCTTGCCCAGCGGGAAATCCAGTCCCGAATGGATCAGGCTGGCCGTTTTGCCGCAGCCCGGCTCTCCCATCAGCACGAACCAGGGCAGCTTGTAGACCGACAGACCATTGGTGCGCAGCTCGTTCAGCTTGCCGCGGAACTTCTCGCGGTAGATGCCTTCCTGCTCGGCGATGTCGCCGCGCGAAGGGCCTTGCGCCGACAGCGCGCCGCCCAGCGTCTTGGCCCGCTTGCCGCCCAGCGAGCGGCGGATCAGCCAGATTACGCCGTAAATCGCCAGCGCGATTGCGCCGACGATCAGTACGATCATCTGGCCGCGCCGCGTGCGCAAGGCCGGCAGCAGCGCGAAGAGAATCGACGCCAGCGAGCCGAATCCCGCCACCGCAAGCAGCATGCGCGCCGCCGGCGGCAGCTTGAAGAACGTCATCAACACCTGGTTGATGTTCATCGCTAATCAACTCCTGCAGCAGCCGCTTTCACCGGCATCCGCTACGACCCGCTTGGCAGGCTTGCCGGCAAGCTGGTTGGCAGACTGGTCGGTGCGGCCGCCGGAAGTGAAACGGACGTCGACAATTTTTCGTCGGGCTGGATGTAGGCCGCCTTGGCGAACCCGCGCAGCTCATCCATGAGCTGGCCCCACATGCCCCAGCTTCCGCCCAGGTAGATCGTCAGCAGGGCGGCGAATGCGATCAGCACATACAGCAGGCGCGTCACCGGCTCATAATTCGCATCCAGCCGGATCGTGTGGTCGTCCGCTTCGGGAAACAGCTCTTTCGTGCGCGTCTGGGCGTACGCCGGCAGTTTGGAGAAAATGCGAGTTTTGTATTCACGCCAGGCATCCAGATCGAGCGCGAATTTCCCCTTAAAACCGCACTGCATGGCGACGTAAAAGACCATCACGATCTCGACTTTCTGCCGAATGTCGTGTCGCTGATGGTGTTCCGCGGCCTCCATTTCCTTCATCGCTTCGTCGCAGGACTGGTAGAACTTCTCGCCGCCCAGCGCTTCGGGATGTCCCAGCAGCGCCACCTCCAGCGGCTCGTTGGCCCATTCGTGGCGATAATTCCACGGACAGTTCAGGATCATCACTTCGTCGATCAGGTAGACCACCGGCACGCGCGCCAGCGTCCACTGATCCCACAGGCCCGGCTCGGTATGGCTACGCTGGTCGAGATCATTCAGCAGCACCAGCGATTCGGCGCGGGTGTCTTCGTACGAGACTTCCGCGCTATCCGCCACGCGGCGCTGAAACGCGACCAGGTAGAGCACCGCTTCGACCGCCAGATCGTAAACCGACAGCGCCACGCGGGCTTCCTCCGATCTACTTGAGCTTGATGACGAACAGCGAAATCTTCAGCGCCGCCAACTTCGGCATGTCAGCCGGCGGCATGCGGATAAAGATGCCGCGCTCGCTCTCGCAATGCTCCCAGTACGTTGGTGTTCGCGAAATGCGGAAATAGTGCTGGTCGGCGCTCTTGGGCAGATTTGGAACCGTCCCGGCGCTGCGGAACTCCAGGCCCGGCAAGCGCCGGTTGTAAACCGTCTCGGCGTCGCGCGGCGAGGCCAGCTTGAAGTTGATCGTGCGGAACAGCGCCAGAATGTCTTCCATCGACATCGGACCGCGAATGCCCAGGAAGAGCTCGTGCTTGGGCGTGAACCACTCGTGATCGAGCGTCACGCCGTAGCCGCCTTCGCGCTGCTCGAACGGGCGCTCGATGTAGTCGCGCGGCAGCATGCCGTTGACCAGCGCCCGCAGGTAGCGAATCAGTTCGTCAAAGACGGGCCCCGGATCGTCGTGGTTGTAGAGCGGCAGCTCGCGCGGGCGGCGCGTGTCGTCCCACAGGGCGATGCGGCCGATACCATCGCAAAGCTCGCGATACAAAACATGCGGATGCAGCTCCGGCGCGCCGGCCAGCGCGCCGAAGCGCACCGTCAACTCGTTCAGCGCCTGGAGCTTGATCATCTGCTCCATGTCGCCCGGCGACGCGGTCGCATACGTCAGCGCCCGCTCCTGCGCGTCGCTGCCGAGCTGCTCGCAGCGGGCGCGGATGTCGTTCCAGAGCGCATCGACCGCGGCGCAAAGCGGCGCCCAGGCGCGGTTTCGCAGCAGCGGCGGGATGCGTGTGCGAACCAGCTTCGGTCCGGCGGCGGAGCGTTCGAGCTGCCCCAGGCAAACGCACTCGAATCCCGTTCGATCCTCGTTTCCCAGAAACACCGCGCCGCGCAAACGCCGGATTTCGAGCTGCTGCGGATTCTCACCGGTGTTTTCGTCGTAGCGCTCGACCACGTCGATCAGGTAGCGCGTGGCGCGCGGCGTCAGGTCGCCGGGCGCCTGCACGTTGGCCCGCACCGGCTGAACCTGCGGCACGCCGAAGTACAGATCCAGCGCGCCTGCGGACGCCTCGAACGCCTTCTTGAAGTCGCGCGGGTCGAGCGAGCAGTTCTCAGGGATCTTGACGAACGTGCCGTCGCGCAGGATTAGTTCGCAGGCGCGGATGTCGACGATGTGATTCGTAATGGCGTCTTCCGCCAGGTCCAGGCCCTGAAAACCCCAGCCGTACGGATGCGCCGCCAGCAAGGCGCCGCCGCGCAGCGTTTCGAGCTGCCGAAAGGCGGCCTGCAAATGGTGGGGGCGGAGAAACTGGCCCTCCGACCAATGGACCTCGGGCCAGAACCTCATGTCATCATCCTGACGGGGGTCATAGAGATCGGCGAACTATACGCGATCGGGCGCCAGTGCGCTATTTTTGAATCCACTGCATGCTCTTGCGCCCGACCTGAACGTAAATTTCCTTCGCGCCGGAAGCGATCGACGTCGGCTCGACCGCCGCCACGCCGCGTCCGTCGCTGAAGCGCCCGAAGATCAGGAAGCGGCCCTTCCAGCCATCCGGGTGCTTGACGTTGACGCTGACGGTTCGCGTGCCGCCGGCGGGCATGTCGCGCCCGGAAACGAGCGGCTCGCCGACCAGCGTGTCGCGCTTGTCGCCCGCGCCGCCGCGGCGCAGGGCGTAGATTTGTTCCTTGGGAATGTTGTTGTACTTGGGATCGTCGCTGTCGCGAATCTGGAACCACTGCTTGGATCGCACCGAGAGATTGGCGAGTTCGGGATAGCGGTCGGCGTTCTTGCCGTCCAGCGCGACGATATCCACGTCGAGCTGGTCGCGGCTTAGATCGTCTCCCGGGGCGTTGATTACATCCTGCATTTCGAAAACGATCGTGTAATTACCGCAGCCAACCAGCCCCGCGAGCAACAGGGCCCCGGCCGCGCCGCGTAGGATCGCTCGCATCATCATGTCCGATTCCCTTTCTCTGTGACGCGCCGCGCCCAATGCGCCGGCGTGCTGAATTCACCGCGAAACTCGAGAAATGCCGCTCGCCCGACGGCGACGCGCCGACAGGCCGCACCCACGCCGGATCACCGACTCCGCGAACCAAGCCGCGCGATTGCGGACCCGAGCGCAACTTCTTGTCGCAGCAGGGGTCAGTATCGGCGTGTCCGCGAGAAATGCAAGTTCCGGCGGGCCACGGTTGCCGCCCATTTTGCAGTCCGGACGCGCATCGGACGCCCGATGCGCGGTCATTCCCTCCGTTGAATCACGTCGTTCGGACCGCAATCACGCCAATCGATCACGCGTGGCGCGCATAGGTCTGAAATGCCTGCCAGAGCATCTCGACGTCGTTTTGCTTTGGCGTCCACCCGAGTAGCCGCGCGGCGCGCGCCGTATCGAGCACGTAATCGACGCTCGCGATGCGGAATTGTTCGGGGACCAGCGGCGCCATGCGAATCGCGTGCAGCGTCCACAGCGCCGCGTTGGCGGCCGCCGCCGGCATCGTCAGAAGGCGCGAGCGCGACCCGGCGCGCCGAATTAGCTCGCTCAGCAGGTCTCGCACCGCAGGCGGGTCAGACGAGCCGAGATTGAATACACCCTGCGCCTCGCAGCGCAACGCAAGCCGGCAGGCCGCGGCAACGTCGGAAACCGCGACCATTTGATAGCGATTGACGCCGCTGCCCAGGACCGGAACCGGCGCGCCGGCTCGGATTCGGTCGAACAGCCGGCGTAGCACGCCCAGGCGGCCGGGACCGATGATCAGGCGCGGACGCAGGATCGTCACGCGCATGCCACGTGCGCGGGCCGCTTCGCAGATCCGCTCGGACTCTAGCTTGCTCCGGCCATAGGGGCCGATCGGCCGCGGGGCATGCGATTCATCGAGCGGGCACGCGGCGGGCATGCCGTAGACCATGTCGCTGGAGACAAGCACAATACGCGCGACGCCCGCCGCGAGCGCCGCGTCCAGAAGAGTCCGGGTCATCGAGACGTTGGCGGCGAAGAAACGCTCGCAGCCGAACCGCGGGACGTCGCTGTGGTGCTGGAGCGCCGCGGCGTGAACGATGGCTTCGACGCCGTCGCACGCGCTGCGACAAACCGCCGCATCGCGCAAGTCCCCACGCATGCTTTCGCAGGGCGGACCGGGCGGCTCCGCCAGATCGACGCCGCGAACGGTCGGCCCTTCTTCGGCGAGCTGCGAAACCAGCTCGCGCCCGAGCAGCCCTGCGGAGCCCGTGACAAGAATCATGTGTAGAGCTTAATCAACGTAGCGTCGCTGGGGGGGGGCAGATTCGGGTACTGAAAGAGACTGATCCGAACGGCGACCGTAGGGATGCGGGGCATCTGGAAATTGACGGCTTGATCGTACGCTGGCCGGAAGAGGCGCGGACGCGAACCTGCCTGCGGCGGAGCCTCAATCGCTCATCCAGGAGCTGAGCCTGCACTTTGATGTGCGGGGCATGTACAGCCTCCTGCCGATTCGAAGGAAAGGTCTACGAACTTGCCCCAAGCTACGAAGGAGCATTCATGGCGGCGCTGCCCGACGGCGACGCAATGACGGATTCAGAGACAACCGCAGCGCGGGCCATGCCTTTTGACCCGCGTTTTCGACGAAAGTGGCCGGGCGACAAGGGCGCCGCAAAGCTTCACGCCGACGAACTCGATGGCGCCGACCTGGCCTTTTTTCGAGGAACGCTACGGCGGACCCGTCCTGCAGGCCGCGGCGAAGAAGTCGCCGCCGCGCGCCAAGCATGCGGCCGATTGGCGGCGAATCGACGACGATTGGCTCGGGTTCGCTGGACCGCTGGCGCTGCAATTGGACAGCTATACGAACAACACGAGTCTCGTCCTCGCGTTCGAACTGGTGAGAAGCCGCAAGGTGCTACTGTTCGTCGGCGACGCGCAGGTCGGCAACTGGCTATCGTGGCACGACAAGCCGCTCCAGGTAGACGGCAGGGCGGTCACGGCGACTGACCTGCTGAAGCGCACCGTCTTCTGCAAGGTCGGCCACCACGGCAGCCACAACGCCACGCTCAAGGACAAAGGGCTGGAGCTGATGACCAGCGACGAACGGATCGCGTTCGTGCCGGTGGAGGAGAAAATCGCGCACGAGAAGAAGGGCTGGAAGGAAATGCCCAAGAACTCCCTGATGAAGCGCTTAGGCGAACTTACCGCCGGCAGACTGCTGCAGTCCGACGAAGTCGCGGCCGGGAAGGACCCGCGGATCACGTTCATCGATGGCGACCCGTCTTACTACAAAGTTCTATTCTCGGACACACCCTAGCGCGGATTCGTTTCTCGCGTAGCGTCGAACCTCTGCGTCCGACGCCCAATTCTGCGTTGGGCACGGAGGCCGGTCGTGGCTCAGTTTCGCATGCGACGCCGGGAAAACGCCCGATACCGAGGTCCGACCGTAAGGGAGCGGCTTTCTGCCCGTCGCAAGAGACCCCTCCCTTAGGGTCGGGGCTCGGCTAGGGAGTTCCTTCGCGAAACTGAGCCACTACCCGGAGGCCCGACGCTACGGAACAAGTGAGTCTGCTCCAACGTGCCGAATGGACGGCGATGCTGGCGAAATTAGTCATTGTTCCCCGTCCGCTCTGGACGGCGATATTGATCGTTGTCGTTGCCGTCTTGCTGTTATGGCGTTGGCACAATTCAACGCGGCGGTAATACGCCAGGTCACGCGTCGGCTCCGCCCGCCGCAACCGTCTCCTGGCGTCGTCGGTTCCGGCGTTGAGTCGTGATCGGCCCGGCGTGGGCGATCAACACCTTTCGAAGCAGCGCGGCCAGCGTCGCGGCCTCATCGCTCGAAAGCTCGGCGATGTCGCGGCGCGCCGCGTCGAGACGCCCCGCGATCGCTTCATCGACCAGTTTCCGACCTTCCGGCGTCAGCGCGATTAACACTCCCCGGCGATCGTCGGGGTCGGATTCTCGCATCACCAGCTTCAACGCCTCCAGGCGATCGATTCGGTTCGTCATCGCACCGGATGTCAGCGTCACGAGCTGCATCAAATGCGTCGGTGAGAGTTTGAACGGCGGCCCCGAGCGGCGTAGCGCCGCCAAGACGTCGAATTGCCACAAGCTCAGCCCGAAACGAGCCAGTGCCCGATCCGCGCTTTGCTCCAGGAGTTTTTCCAGCATCAAAACGCGACTCACAACGCCGAGCGGCGAAGGATCCAAATCCGGGCGTTCGCTGTTCCACTGATCTACGAACAGGTCCACTGCATCTCGATTCATGGCGCGGGCTCTCGACGGGGGCGCGGCAAACGATCAGCCGCGCGGAAATATCAGGATACGCACGATGATAAGCAGGTGACAATATCTATGTCAAGACACTTGACACAAAGTTTTATGTGAAGTATCATTATGTAGATTTAGTGGCCGTGGCAGCCTGCCGACGGTCGGTGGAAAGGAGGTTGCACGCATGAACGCCTTGGCGATTTACGGGAGTGTTGTAATCAGCGGCCTGGGTCTGATGTTCGGCGTGTTCCTCTGCGTCTACTCGCACGGGAATGCAGCGGCAGGAATCGTATTCGTGTCGAGTTTCGGGCTGCTCGGATGCGCCTCGTTGATGCACTCGCGCGATGCCTGGGGATGGCAGCGTCGGCACTACCAGGTTGCGGAGGAAGTTCAGCACGCTCATGCGGCGCACCAGCGTCAGGCGCAGGATCGGGGACGCAAGTACAAGGCGGCGCTCGCGCGGCGCGATGTCGGCGGGAGCACGGCCTCGCGAGACGCCGCGTAATCGCGGGTCGCGGTCGCTGCCGGCAGCGACCGTTCGCGCAGCGCGCCGCTGTTGCGAAGCTCGGCGCATCGGAAGGAGCACGAACATGATCCACATGAATCGCGTACTCATACCGACCGACTTCTCGGAGCTCGCGCGACACGCGCTGGGCTACGCCTGCGACCTGGCCCGCACCTATCGCGCCGAGTTGCACGTTCTCCACGTCGTATCGCTGGCCAAGGAAGCGCCGGTCGCGATGGAAGCCGGCATCGGCGTCGGCGACGGCGTGGCGAGCACGGCCCTCATGGAATCCGTGGTCGAGGACGCGGCCCGCAGGGCGCGACAACTGCAGGCCCACGTCGCGGAATTCAGCGGCGAGCTGCCGATCGCGCCGATCGCGGTGGTTCGAAACGGCGTCGCCTGGGAGCAAATCGCCCGCTATGCCGATGAGGCCGCGATTGACCTGATCGTCATCGGTTCCCACGCGCGCGGCGTGATGAAGCGAATCCTGCTTGGATCGACGAGCAAGGCCGTTCTCGAGCATGTGGCGCGCCCCGTTCTAATGGTGCCGATCGCATCGCTGCAGGGCGGAGCGGTCGCCGCAAACGCCGAGAATCAGGTCGGCGCGGTCCCGTAGCGGGCAATCGGTTCGCACACAGCGGCGTGGCCGGCGGAGATCGGAAGCCGCCTCCACCGGCGCGAGATTGATCTCGCATTTCCGACCGGCTTCAGGTGGAACGTGTGCCACGCGCGGCAACTACCGGCGGCGGCGCAACAAAAAGGAGCAATGCCGATGGAACCGGCCAAACAAAACGTCGAGCGCGGCGCGATCAGGAGTTTTTCGCTGCTTGGAGCGCGAGTGACCTGGGTGGCGCTCGGCCCGATGCTGTTGCTGTTGACGACGGTTGGCATTATCCGATACGGCGGAGGCTGGTTGACGTTCGTCGACGCATTCTTTGTTCTGTTGGTGGGATTGATGGTCCTCGGACGCTGGATCGAGATGCGCTCGGGGAGCGCGACGACCGCCGAAGGCGACCCCGCCAACTGGTCGCACTTCCGCCAGTATGTGGCATGGCTGCTCCCCATCGCGGGGGGTGTGTGGATTGCCGCGAATGTGCTCGGCAATCATCTTCTCGCGGGCCGGGCGTGAGACTTGGACCCCGGCGCTTTCGCGGAGCGCGCACGGTGAAGATCACCTCCAGTACCGTGGGTCGTCTTGCCGCGCTGCTCATCGGCGCATCAACCGCTTTTGGGCAACAGCCCAGTTCCCGCCCGACCGGTGGCGACGCGCCTGGTCAGATCGCCCCCCGCAACGGCGCAAAGAGTTCGGAATCTGACGCCGTGCCGACTGACGCCGAGAAGATCGCGCGTCTCCAGCGCTCGATCGACGAATCGACGCGCCAGGTGACCGAACTGAACGCGACGCTGAACGACCCCGCATCCGAGTTCGCGCAGGCCGAGGCCGCCTTCACCGAGCTGGATCGGCAATTGACCGAGGCGAAAGCGGCCGCCGAACAGGCCGGCGATGGCGACGCGGCTAGCAGGCAGGAGCTTCTGGAGAAGCTGGGTGAGTTGGAAGCCAAGCACAAGCTCGCGAAGGATCGTTTCGATCTGGCGATCCGCGAGCGCAAGACGTTGCAGGAGCAGATCAAGACGCTTCAGCGCAAGGTCGCGCAAGACACGGACGCGCTTAAGAAGTTAAAGGGCGAGCAGCCGCCCGCGACGCAGCCGGCGACCCAAACGCCGCAAGGTCCGCCCGGCGTACCCACGCCCGCTGATGCGGCTAAGCCGGCCGTGCCGCCGCAACCCGTCCCAACGCCAGAATCCCAGTCACCCGCGAAGGCGCCCGCGGCGACGCCGGACGCCGCACCGAACGACAAGGCGACGTCGGAGGCGCCTCGTGCCGCGCCCGAAAAACCCGCGCCCGAGGTGGTTGAGGCTCGGGAGCAGGCCGCGACCAAGGTCGCCGAAGCGCAAAGCGCAAAAGCCGAGGTTGCGTCCGTTACGGAGCGGATCAACGCGCTGCGGAAGAACATCGAGCTGGAGCGGCAGCTCTACGAAACCAGCCGCAAGAAAGTCGAGAATGCGCAGGCGACGGAACGGACGCTGTATGAGACGCTTCAGAAAAAGTGGCAGGAGGGAAGCCCGCAGAATGAGTTGAACGAGCTGCGCGACAACATCGCGGGCGCGCGTGAACGTCTGCGCGATGCGCAGAACGAAATCCGCGACCGCACGGAACGATTGAACCGATACCAGTCGGAACTGTCGGAGCTGCAGACCGAGCACATCGCGGCGATCGAGGAAGCACAACGCAGAAGCAATTTGGCTGAACAAGCGCAAAGGCGCGTCGAACGCCTGGAGAGTCCCCTCTCACCTCACAATCTGTGGCGCTGGTTGCTGGAACGCGGCCCGAAAGTGGGCGGGATCATCCTGGCGATGGCCGTGCTCCTGTGGTTCTCGCGCATGGTGGAGGGTCGGCTGGTCAAACTAATGGCCGGGCGCGGCGGTCCGGGCACGGAGGAGGATCGCGAGAACCGGGCCAAGACGCTCGTCGGCGTCGTTCACAGCGCCGCCACGGTCGCGGTCTACGCCGGCGGCGGACTGATGATTCTCACCGAAGTCGGCATCAACATTGTTCCGCTGATGGGAGGCGCGGCGGTGTTTGGCTTGGCGGTCGCGTTCGGCGCTCAGAATCTCATTCGCGACTATTTCTATGGCTTCATGATCCTGTTGGAAAACCAGTACACGATCAACGACGTGGTGAAGATCGGCGACGTGGCGGGTCAGGTTGAACGCATCACGCTGCGCGTCACGACGCTGCGCGGCCTGGACGGGACGGCGCATTTCGTGCCGAACGGCGAAATCACGCGCGTCAGTAACCTGACGCACGAGTGGTCCCGCGCGCTTTTCGACATTCCGGTCGCGTACAAGGAGAACGTCGATCGCGTGATGCATGAACTGGTCGAGCTGGCCAAGGAACTGCGCCGCGATCCGGAGTTCCGCGGACTGATCATGGAAATGCCCGAGATGCTCGGCGTCGACGAGTTCGCCGACTCGGCCGTCATCATCAAGTTCCTGATCAAGACCCGGCCGCTCAAGCAGTGGATCGTGAAGCGCGAGCTACTGCGGCGGATCAAGAAGCGTTTCGACGAGTTGGGGATCGAGATTCCGTTCCCGCATCGAACGCTCTACCACCGCCACGACGGCGCGGACGCGCGACAAACGCAAGAAACGCTCGAATCTGTACGACAGGAGACCGTGCATGAAGGCTGACGCCCAGTTGTCGGAGCGGCTCAAGCAGGCCATGTTGATGGACGGCCGGCTTTCCTCGCAGCCGATCGACGTGAACGCGGTTGGCGGCGTCGTCACGCTGAGCGGCGCGGTTCAGTCCTTCGGGCGCAAGCGCGCCGCGCTGGAGATTGCGGGAGCAATCGATGGCGTTCGGGCGGTGTGCGACGAAATCGAAGTGGTTCCCGCGCACCCGCATTCCGACCAGGAACTCGCCGAGCAGGTTCGCCGCGCGCTCGAAGCCTGCGGCGGTGTCGTCAAGGCGGCCATTACGGTTGAAATCGCGTCCGGCGTGGTCACATTGCGCGGCAACGTCGCGGCGGCGCATGAGCGGCTCATCGCCGAAGACGTTGCCATTGCAGTGCCCGGAATCCGGCACAGCTACAACCTCCTGTTCGTGAACGATCGCGAGCAGCTTGAGGACGCCTCGCGCGCGAGAGACCTCGAGACGGCAATCGGTTTGACCGGCGGCCTGCGCGACGCGGCGATCCGCGCCGCGGTCGCCAACGGCGCGGCTGTGCTGTCCGGCGCCGTCAGTCACCCGTGGCAGAGACGGCTCGCCGCGTCTGTTGCCGGGCAGTTTCGGTTCGTGTCGGTCCGGAATGAAATCGTAATCCAGGGGACCGGCGCGGCGAGCCCGCTGGGCGATGCCTGATTCGCGCGGCAACGATGGGAGAATCCGATGCGCCTCGTGATTATCTCGAATCGCCTGCCGGTCGTGCTCGAACGATGCGAGGAGGCTTGGGCGGCTCGCTCCGGGTCGGGCGGATTGGTCACGGCGATGACGCCGGTGCTTCAGAAGCTGGGTGGCGTGTGGATCGGCTGGCCGGGCGCCGGGTGCACCGACGAAGCGGAGCTGACGCGACTGCTGGACGATCACAGTCGGCGCGTCGGTTACGAACTGAAACCCGTCCCGATGTCGCAGGCGGAGATCGAAGGCTTCTATCAGGGCTTCTGCAACGAGATCATTTGGCCGCTCTTCCACGACCTGCAGTCGCGCTGCAATTTCGTGCCGGATTACTGGACCAATTACGTTTCGGTGAAGCGGAAATTCGCCGACGTGGTCTGTCGCCATGTTCAGCCCGACGATTTCGTGTGGATTCATGACTATCACCTGCTGGGCCTGGGTCGGCGGTTGCGCGAGCTGGGCGTGGCGAACCGCATCGGGTTCTTTCTGCACATCCCGTTTCCGCCGCCGGATATCTTCTGCAAACTACCTTGGCGAACCGAATTGCTGGAGGGCCTGCTTCAGAATGACATCGTCGGGTTTCAGACGCCGCGCGACCTGGAGAACTTCCTCGACTGCATTCGCAAGCTGCTGCCCGACGTCCGACGTCAGCAGCGGCGCGGCGTGTTTCGGTGCATTGTCGGCAAACGGGCCACCGACTTCGGCGATTTCCCGATTGGAATCGACTACGCTCGTTTCGCGCGCGATGCAGCCGGAGAGGCGATCACGGGGCGCGTCGAACAGCTCCGCCGCGACATTCCCGGGCAGCAAATCGTGCTCGGAATCGACCGTCTGGACTACACGAAGGGCATCCCGGACCGTTTGCGCGCTTTTCACTTGGCGCTCAAGCGCTATCCGGAACTGCACCGCAAGATGGCGCTGATTCAGATCGTGGTGCCGAGTCGAGAGGCCGTGCCCGAGTACCAGGACCTGAAGGGGCGAATCGAGCGGCTCGTCGCGCAGATCAACGGCGAATTCACGAAGCCCGGATGGGTGCCGATCCACTATCTGTTCCGCAGCCTGGATTGGAGCGAGCTTCTGACCTACTACCGAACGGCCGACGTCGCGCTCGTCACGCCGCTCAAAGACGGCATGAACCTGGTGGCGAAGGAGTATTGCGCGTGCCAGGTCGAGGGCGACGGCGTGCTCATTCTGAGCGAGTTCGCCGGCGCCGCGGTGCAGCTCAAGCACGATGCGATTCTGGTCAATCCGTACGACCTGAACGGCGTCGCGGACGCCATCCACACCGGGGTGATGCGAACTCGAAAGGAGCGCCGCCCCGCCATGCGCCGCCTTCGCGGCATTGTCGGGCGACAGGACGTGTTCTGGTGGGTCCGGCAGTTCCTCGCCGCATGCGGTGTGTCAATCGAAGACGGTTTGACGCCCTCTGCGGCGCAAGCTCCGACGCCGCGGAATGCCGGAGCGCTGGTATGAGCGAATGCGAGTCCGCTTCCCACGTTCTCGATGACGCGCTGATTTCGCGCATTGACGAAATCGCTCGCGCATCCTTGCTGCTCGTCGCGAGCGATTTCGACGGGACGATCGCCCCGATCGTGCCCGATCCGGCGGCGGCGGAAGCCGATCGGGAGGCGATCGTCGCGCTCAAGGCCCTGGCGGCCATGCCGCAGACGCACGTGGCCCTCATCTCCGGTCGGTCGCTGAAGGATCTCGCCAAGCGGGTTGGCGAAGTGGAGGATGCGCACTTCGTCGGCAGCCACGGAAGCGAGTTCGAGGTGGGATTCGCGACGCCATTGTCGCCCGAGGCAATCGATCTGCGCGATCGCCTGGCCGGTCGACTAGACGAGTTGACCGCCACGGACGCGGGCCTGCTCGTTGAAGCGAAGCCTGCGTCGCTGGCCTTCCATTATCGCAACGCCGATCCGGACGTCGCGCGGCGGGTCGTTGAGCAGATCCTCGCGGGCCCCGCGACCTGGCCGGGCGTGCACGTGCGCCACGGGAAGAAGGTGCTCGAACTCAGCGTCGTCGAGACGAACAAGGGAATGGCGCTGCGTCGCATCCGTCAACGCGTCGGGGCTTCGGCCGTCGTCTTTCTAGGCGATGATGTAACCGACGAGGACGCGTTTGCAACGCTCGGCGGTCCGGACGTTGGCGTCAAGGTTGGTCCGGGCGACAGCAGCGCACGATTCCGCGCCGAAGACACCGAGCACGTGGCGCGCATCCTGGCGCGGTTGGCCGAGCGCCGCGCCGATTGGGTCGCCGGGTCTCACGCAACGCCGATCGACCACCACACGCTGCTCTCCGATCAACGAACGGTCGCGCTGGTCGACCCGAACGGCCGCGTTGTCTGGATGTGCCTGCCGCGAGTCGATTCTCCGGCCGCGTTCGCCGAACTGCTCGGCGGTCCAACGGCTGGATATTTCGAAGTGTGCCCGGCGTCGGGACCGTCGGCGACGAAGCAGCGCTACATCGGGCGTTCGTTCGTGCTGGAGACCTGGTGGCCGACCTTGCGAGTCACGGACTACCTCGACTGCGGCGGCGGGCGGGCATTTCAGCGCGCCGGACGCACCGATCTGATCCGCGTGATTGAAGGCGCCGGGTGCGTGCGCGTGACGTTCGCGCCGCGCCTCGATTTCGGTCGAATGGAAACGCGGCTGGTGGTCGCGGAAGGCGGCGTAGTCGTGGAAGGGACCGTCGATTCGCTCGTCTTGCGCGCGCCTCGCGTGGCCTGGAAGCTGCTCGGCGAAGGCCGGCATCAATTGGCGGTCGCCGAGTTCGAACTCGCCGACGAGCCGACGGTGTTGGAATTGCGGTACGGCACCGCGAGTCTCGAACCCGGTCCGCAGGCCGAACCCGCGCGGCGTCTGCGTACGGAGCGATTTTGGGCCGCGTGGGCGTCGACGCTCACGCTGCCCTCGCTCGCGACGCAGCAGGTTTTGCGCAGCGCGCTTGTGCTCCGGGCGCTGACGTACGGCCCCAGCGGCGCGATCGCCGCGGCGGGCACGACCAGTCTGCCGGAGCACGTCGGTGGCGTGCGCAACTGGGATTATCGCTTCTGCTGGCCGCGCGATGCGGCCATGGCGGCCACGTCGCTCTTGCGCCTCGGCGCCCCGGGACCAGGAATCAAACTTCTGGATTGGATACTTGGGATTCTCGATCAATGCGAACCGGGATCGCTGCTGTGCCCGCTTTACACAGTGACCGGCGGGCATGTTGGTTCGGAAGGAGAAATCGGCGATCTGCCGGGTTATCGCGGCAGCCGGCCGGTGCGCGTCGGCAACGCCGCGGCACAGCAGGTTCAGTTGGACGTGTTTGGGCCGATCGCGGAACTCATCGCGCTGCTCGCTGAGAGCGGCGCCGCGCTCTCGGCGGAGCACTGGCGGCTGGTGGACGCGATGGTGAGCGCCGTGGAGCGGCGCTGGCGCGAGCCGGACCACGGAATCTGGGAAGTGCGCCGGCCGCGGCAGCACCACGTCCACTCCAAAGTGATGTGCTGGCAGACCGTCGACCGCGCGCTGAGGGTTGCGCGGTATGTCGGACGAAAGCGGCCGGACTGGACGGAACTGCGCGATGTAATCGCGGCGGATGTGTTGCGGAATGGTTGGAACGAAGCAAATAAGTCGTTCTGCGCGACCTACGGTGACGGAGAACCGGACGCCGCGGCGTTAAGCGTCGGGTTGAGCGGGTTGCTCGCAGCGGACGACGAGCGATTCGCATCGACGGTAGCGTTTGTCGAGCGCACGCTGCGCGACGGTGCGACGGTCTACCGCTACCGCTATGACGATGGGCTTGCGGGCACGGAGGGCGGATTTGCGTTGTGCACCTCGTGGCTGATCGAGGCCTTTGCGCGCATTGGTCGACGCGAGGAAGCCGCTCGTCTTTTCGAGGCGTACATCAGCCAGGTCGGCCCGACCGGGCTGCTGGCCGAGCAGTTTGATCCGGCGGAACGCCGTGCGCTTGGGAACTTTCCTCAGGCATACTCGCACTTGGGGCTGATCAACGCCGCGCTGTGCCTCGACTCAAACAGTCGCGAGCAATCAATAGGTTGACATGGACCTACGCAGCAAGACAGTGGCGTCTGGCCGTGAGGCCGGTGCACACGGCCACCGAAAGTCGTCGGACGCCGGCGCCGGCGCGCGGCCGCACGAATCGGAGGAAGGATCGGGCCGCGAGCAGCGCGCGCCGTACATCCTGGCGCGTCGCGCCAAGCACTTTGTTCGGGCGGCAATCGTCGGGCTGGTGGCCGGCCTGGTCGGCGTTGCGTTTCGCGAATCTCTCTACCGGGCGGAACTGGGGCGCGGACAGCTCCTGACCTGGCTGCATTTGCACCCGTATTGGGGATGGGCAGTCCTCCCGATCGTCGGCCTGGTTGCCGGCAGCGCGGTGGGCTGGGCGGTGCGGCGATACGCTCCTGACGCGCCGGGCAGCGGCATTCCGCACGTGAAAGGCGTACTCGTCCGCGTGCGGCGCATGGGCTGGCGCACGCTTATTCCCGTCAAGTTCCTGGGAGGCGTACTCGGCATCGGCGCGGGACTGTCGCTGGGACGCGAAGGGCCCACCGTGCAGCTTGGCGCGGCGATCGGGAACGCGCTGGGCGATTGGCTTCGCGTGCCCAAGCGCACTTTGCCGCAACTAATTTCTTGCGGCGCGGGCGCCGGACTCGCGGCGGCTTTCAACGCCCCGCTGGCCGGCTTCATCTTCGTGTTGGAAGAAATGCACCGCGAGCTTTCGGCGCTGACATACGGCGGCGCGCTGATCGCCGCCGTCTGCGCGACGATCGTCACCGAGGTGATCTCGGGGCAAGCGCCGTCATTCTCGGTCCGCTCTTACGCATCCTTGCCGCTGGTTTCGCTGCCGCTGATCGCGATTCTCGGCGCGGTCGGCGGGTTGGTCGGCGTGTTCTTTAACCAGTGTTTGCTCCGGACTCTGAGCGCCGTCCATCGTCTGCGCTTTCGGGCGCTGTGGCTGCTGCCCGGCATCGCCGGAATCGCGGTCGGCCTCGCGGCGTGGTGGATTCCCGACGCGATCGGCGGCGGCCACGCCGTCGCTGAACGCCTGCTAAGCGGGCACCTGTCGGCCACGATCGGGGCGCTGGCGCTGCTGTTCGCCGCTAAGCTTGCGTTCACCGTCGTGAGCTACGCATCGGGCGCGCCAGGCGGCATTTTCGCGCCGATGCTCTTGCTGGGCGCCGTGCTGGGCGCAATCTTCGGCCGTCTCGTCGCCGGGATTTTTCCTGCGATGGCCGCGCATCAGGCCGCGTTCGCGGTGTTGGGAATGGCCGCGTTCTTTTCGGCGTCCGTGCGCGCGCCGCTGACGGGGATCGTGCTGATTCTGGAGATGACGGCCAAGCAGGAGCAGTTATTCGCATTGTGCGTCGCGTGCATGGTGGCGTATCTGGTCGCCGAGCGGTTCCGGGATCGCCCCATATACGAGGCGCTTCTGGAGCTGGACCTGTTGCGCTCCGGCGCAGTCGAAAGCCGCCCGGAGCCAAACCTCACCGTGATCAGCGTCTCGCCCGGGTCGGAAGTCGACGGAAAGCGGATCCGCGACGCCGGGCTCCCGCGCGGCTGCCTGGTTGTGGGCGTCGAGCGCGGCGGACGCGAGCTGCTTCCGGATGCCGAATTGGCGCTGATGGCGGGTGACCACATCACAGTGCTGACGCCCGGCAGCCATCCGCGCATGACGCTCATCGTGGTCAGAATGTGCCAGGAAGTCTGAGCGCGCGGGAGTTCACTTGTCCCTCTTCGGGATTGACGAATGGCCGATCAGGTAAGCGAGTCTCCGTGGCTGCAGCTCGAAGCGCTCGCCAATAGCGCCACGCCCGCCGAAATCGAGGCGTTTCTCGAAGCGCTTCCGGCGGGCGAGGTCGGGCGAAGCCTGCTGCGCTTGTCGGAGGAGGTTCGCGCCCAAATCCTGCAGGCGCTGCCGCCCGAATCCGCCGCGCAGGTCTTGGAGCAAATTCCCGAATCCGAAGCCGCGGACCTGCTGGAGTCAATCGAGCCCACCGAAGCGGCGGCGATTGTCGAGGAGCTGCCCAGCGACGAACGGGCCGACATCCTGCGCGACGTCGAAGAGCAGGACGCCGAAGAAATCCTGTCTCGCTTGCCGATCTCGACCGAGCGCGAGGCCCGCGCGCTGACCGAGTACCCGGACGATTGTGCCGGCGGGCTGATGATCACGGAGTATCTCAACTATCCGCAAGAGCAGACCGTGGGCGGCGTCGTGCACGACATTCGCGCAAATGTCGACAAGTATCGCGACTTCGACGTGCAGTACGCCTACGTGACCGGCCCGCGCGGCGTGCTGGCCGGCGTGCTCAACATGCGGCAGCTATTCATGTCCAGCGAGCACACTCCGGTGAGCAACGTCATGGTCCGCGAGCCGATCTCCGTTCGCGAGACCGCCAGCGTCGACGAACTGCGCGACCTGTTCGACCGGCACAACTTCATGGCCGTGCCGGTCGTAGATTCGGACCGGCGGCTTCTGGGTCTGGTTCGTGCTGCGGATGTCGAAGAGGCGCTGCGCGAGCGCGGCGATAGCGATTTCCGCAAATCGCAGGGCATCATCGGCGGCGACGAGCTGCGGACGATGCCGGTGTTGACGCGCGTGCGTCGCCGCCTGTCGTGGTTGAGCGTGAATGTGCTGCTCAACATCCTCGCCGCGAGCGTGATCGCGTTCTATCAGGACACGCTGGCGGCGGTCATCGCGCTGGCGGTGTTCCTGCCGATCATTTCGGACATGAGCGGCTGCTCCGGCAATCAGGCCGTGGCCGTGAGCATTCGCGAGCTGACGCTCGGACTCGTGCGGCCGACCGAGTTGCTGCGAGTCTGGGTGAGCGAGCTCGTCGTGGGCGTGTGCAACGGCGCGGCGCTCGGCGCGCTCATCGCCGCGGTGGCCTGGTGGTGGAAGGGCAACCCCGTGCTCGGCCTGGTCGTCGGTCTGGCGCTGGCGTGCAATACGCTGGTCGCGGTGTCCGTCGGGGGACTGGTGCCCTTGTTTCTCAAGCGGCTGAAGATGGACCCGGCCCTGGCGTCCGGGCCGATTCTAACCACCATCACGGACATGTGCGGGTTCTTTCTCGTGCTCAGCTTGGCCTCCGTGTGGCTGCGGCATCTCGTCGTTTGACGCCCAGAGGAGATTTGCGCGATCGACGCACATCGCGCCGGTGGAATGGACGCCGCAGTCGGCTAATCTGCTTTCGCGCTCGCGGCGACCACAGTGCGATCGCGGACTGCCGCGTTTCGGCGGAGTGCCTGATGACTTTTACGCTCTCGTTTCTCGGCGGTCTGGCGTTTCTTCTGATCGGCGGCCGCCTGCTGGTCTCGGCGTCGGTCGACGCGGCGCGTCGGCTGTCCGTATCCGCGCTCGTCGTCGGGCTGACGCTCGTCGCCTGGGGTACTTCGGCGCCCGAGCTCGCGCTGAATCTTGTCTCCGCGTGGAAACAGCGCGGCGACCTGGCGCTCGGTAACGTGGTCGGCGCAAACATCTGCAACATCGGCATGGTGCTGGGCGTCTGCGCGTTGGTTCGGCCGCTTCAGGTGCAGGAGCGCCTGATTCGCGTTGAAATCTGGTTGAACGCGGCGTTTCTCTTCGTCATGGCCGCGCTTGGAATATCCTCGGGCTTCCAGCGCTGGGAGGCGGGCCTGATGCTGTGCACGTTCGGGGCGTACAGCGCCTGGACGATCATCGCCGCGAGCCGCGAGTCGCGCGAGCTTTCCGCCAGGGAGGCCGCGGAGGTGCTGGGCCCGGACCCCACCGGCTCCGGGCCGCCGATGTCCTGGTTCATGATCGCGAGCTGCTTCGCGGGCGGCCTGGCGCTGCTTTCTCTCGGCGGATCGTTCGCGAGCGATGGCGCGTCCGGAATGGCGCTGGCGCTCGGCGTGCCGTCGGCGATCGTGGGAGTGACGATCGTCTCGATCGGTACAACGCTGCCGGAGATGATCACGAGCGTTCTGGCCGTGCGCAAAGGCCAAACGGATCTCGCCGTCGGCAACGTACTCGGCTCGTGCTTGTTCAAT
The DNA here is from genome assembly GCA_046350315.1 of Phycisphaerae bacterium. Classification (GTDB taxonomy): domain Bacteria; phylum Planctomycetota; class Phycisphaerae; order UBA1845; family Fen-1342; genus CAZHTF01. The sequence goes on along the minus strand of JAXMAP010000002.1, from coordinate 4,070,190 downwards.
GCCGGCGCGATCTTCGGCCTCACCGGCTTGATCGCGCCGCCCGCGCAGAATTCCGCTTTCGCATTGCCCTTGAGCTACATGGCCGTTCTGGCGCTGGCCCTGATTCCGATCAGCCGAACGTTCGGGAAGACCGTCGCACGCGTGGAGGGCGCGCTGCTCGTCGCTTCGTACATCGGGTTTCTCGCGGCCTCCGCGATTACGGCGATTCGAGGCTGACCGTCTGGCGATTCGGCAGCCGGCATCAGGAGGCCTGCGGTTCGACGGCGCTCAGCGGAACCATCAGCACGGGGCAAGGCGAATGTTCGAGGACCGCCTTGCTGACCGAGCCGAGGAAGATTCGGTGCACGACTCCGCGGGCGTGCGACCCAATCACGATCAGGTCGATCGCGTGATCCAGTGCGTATTGGCAGATTTGCGCGTGCGCGGCGCCCACCAGCACGTCCGCCTTCGTGGGCGAAGCGCTGAAGTGATCGCGGGCGAAGTTCGCCACGCCGGCCCGCGCGGTATCGAGCAGTACGTCGACGGTCGGAAGCGCGGTCACCGGCTCGGCGCCGGGCGCCAGCGGCAGCGTGCCGGCGACGTCGGCCGGAACAACGACGTGCACGACGTGAATCTCGGCTCCGTGCTTCTCGGCCAGGCCGCGCGCATAAGCTGCCGCGTGGACCGACAAGGGCGAGAAGTCGGTCGGCACGAGAATTCGCTGGTAGTTCGACAAGTCGGAACGCTCCTCTCCGCTGGCGTTCGCGGAACGATTCAAGCATGATACTCAACCGGCCCATTTCGTGGCGACACCCAAGACGGGCGGTTGCGAACAAACCTATGCGCCCAGGCCAGGCGGACGTGCCCCACGCGACCGTTCTATGATGTTCGCTCACTTTCCATAAGGTGATTCATGCCAAACAGTGGCGAGCACGCGGAACCGCGAATCGTTGTGCGTCAGATTCGGATCGAGGACTACGACGCGATCCGCGACATGGCGCTCCGCAGTTTCCCCGGCCAGACGCCGTGGAAGCGCGAGCAGATCGAGAGTCAGCTCAGGGTTTTCCCGGAAGGGCAATTCTGCATCGAGCTGGATGGCCGCATCGTCGCTTCATCGAGCAACCTGATCGTCGACTTCGACGATTACGACGAGTGGCAGAATTGGAAAGAAATTTCAGACGCAGGGTATATCCGCAATCACAACCCCGTCGGCGACACGCTCTACGCGATCGAGATCATGGTCGACCCCGAGTTTCGCGGGATGAAGCTGGCCCGCCGGCTCTACGACGTGCGCAAGGAGATGTGCCGCCAGCGGAACCTACGGTCGATCATCATGGGCGGCCGAATTCCGGGCTATGGATCACAGTCCGATCAGATGTCAGCCCGCGAGTATGTCGAACGCGTCATGCGCAAGGAATTGTTCGACCAGGTGCTGACGGTGCAGCTCGCGAACGGCTTTACGCTCCGCCGGCTGATTCCGGACTATCTGCCGTCCGATCAGGATTCGCGGGGTTACGCCACGTTTCTGGAATGGATCAACCTCGATTACGTCAAGGACCGCCGCCGCCGCTTTCGCGCCGTCTCGATGGTGCGGATCTGCCTGGTGCAGTACGGCATGCGGACCATCCGCTCGTTCGATGATTTCGCGACCCAGTGCGAGTTCTTCATCGACACGGCTTCGGACAACAAGTCCGACTTCCTGGTCTTCCCCGAGCTGTTCACGACGCAGCTCCTGTCGATCATCCCCAAGGACCGCCCGGGCCTGGCCGCCCGCAAGGTGGCCGAGTTCACGCCGCCGTACCTGGAGCTCTTCGCAAAACTGGCCATGAAATACAGCGTCAACATCGTGGCCGGCTCGCAGTTCGTCGTCGAAGACGATCGGTTGTTCAACGTCTCGTTTCTCTTCCGCCGCGACGGCAGCGTGGGCAAGCAGTACAAGCTGCACATCACGCCCAGCGAACGCAAGTGGTGGGGCGTCTCGCCGGGCGGCAAGGTGGAAGTCTTTGACACCGACCGAGGCAAGGTCGCGATCCTGATCTGCTACGACATCGAATTCCCGGAACTGGCTCGCGTGGCCGTTGCGAAGGGCGCGCGGATCATCTTCGTGCCGTACAACACCAACGAACGCTTCGGCCATTTGCGTATCCGGCATTGCGCCGCGGCCCGCGCGATCGAGAACGAGGTCTACGTCGCAACGGCCGGCTGCACCGGAAACCTGCCCTTCGTGGAGAACGCCGACGTGCACTACGCGCAGTCAGGCATCTACACGCCCTCGGATTTTCCTTTCGCGCGCGACGCGATCGCCGCCGAAAGCGGAGAAAACGTCGAGACGCTGGTGTTCAACGACGTCGACCTCGAAGTTCTCCGCCGCCAGCGCGACGGAGGAACGGTGACGACCTGGCGCGACCGGCGGCTGGACCTGTACCGCGTGCGTTACCGCGAACCCGACGGCACCGAGTTGGACGTCTGATCCGCATTCGCCCTTGCGCGGGCCGGCGGTCGCATCGCGCGACGCACGATTCAATGGGCGCGCCGGGTTTACGGGTTGATTCCGAATCGGAGCGCGCATGCCTCAACGAATGAACCTGCTGGAATCGCGCGGCGGCCGCCGGCTGCTCTTCGCGTCGCTGTATCTGAGCGAAGGGGCGCCAATCGGTGGCCGGAAACCCAATTTTGGGGCCGCCGGACGGATGTCGGCTCAACCGATCCGCTCGCGCAGCCACGCCACGACGTGCTCGCGGCTGACGCGCACCTGCTCCAGCGTGTCGCGGTCGCGGATCGTCACCGTGCCCGCATTCTCGCCGCCGGTTTTCACCGTATCGCCGTCGATCGTGATGCAGTACGGCGTGCCGGCTTCGTCCATGCGCGCGTAGCGCCGCCCGATTGAGCCGCCGTCGTCGAAGAAGGCGTTGAAGTGCCGCCGCGCCTCGCGATAGAGCGCCTCCGCGACCTCCGGCATGCCCTCCTTGTTCACCAGCGGCAGGAACGCGGCCTTGATCGGCGCCAGGCGCGGATGAAAGCGCAGGTACACGCGCGTCTGCATCACGCCCTTGGCGTCGGGCTTGCTGTCCTCGGTGTAGGCCTCGCACAGGAACGCCAGCGTGGCCCGATCCGCGCCGGCGGAGGGCTCGATGACTGTCGGCACGAAGCGGTACGGCGGCTTGCCGGCGATTTCCTGCTTCTGGTCCTTGGTCAGCTCTGGCTCGCCGCAGGCTTTTCGCTCCGCCAAGCAGCGGGCCCAGGCCTCTTCGTCGAAGTAGTGCAGATCGACGCCGCTGTGCTTCTCGTGCTGCGAGAGGTCGAAGCAGCCGCGATGGGCACAGCCTTCGAGCTCCTGGTGCTCGTCGGAGAAGGGGAACAGATACTCGATGTCCGCGCAGGCGCGGGAATAGTGCGCCAGCTCTTCTTTCGCCTGATCGCGCAGGCGGAGCTTTTCGCTCTTGAGGCCGTGGCGCACGTACCAGTCATAGCGGTTTTTCCGCCAGAACTGGTACCAATCCATGTCGCTGGGCTGCCCGGCGGCGGCTTCCTCCGCCCCGCGGCAGAAAAACTCGATCTCCATCTGCTCGAACTCGCGCGAGCGAAACGTGAAATTCCGCGGGTTAATCTCGTTGCGGAACGCTTTGCCGACCTGCGCGATACCGAAGGGAATCTTGACGCGACTGGTGTCGAGGACGTTCTTGAAGTTGACGAAGATTCCTTGGGCAGTCTCGGGACGGAGGTAAACCTTGTTCTCGTCACCCTTCACAGCACCAGCATGTGAATCGAACATGAGATTGAATTGGCGCGGTTCCGTGAGATCGCCGCCGCAGCTAGGGCAAGGCCTTGTTTCCGTCGAAGCTACGCGGTCCATCGGACTCGCGACAAGACCAACAAAATGGCTGAACTGGCCTCTTGTCGCACCCAGGCCCCTGAGAACTTCTCCCACCCTTGGATGCACGTTGCTTTGGTCCCTGACGATCGCCAATCCGGGGGATTTCTTCCTCCCTATCCGTCTGATCCACTCACTTAGACGTCGATCATCGAGCCCAAGCTCGAACTCTTCTGCAAGCGAGATGTACCATTCTGACTGACTCAGCATGCCCTCCACCTGATCCGCGCGATACAGTTTGCGGCAGTGACGGCAGGATTGCATCGGATCCGCGAACCCCGTCGCGTGCCCGCTGGCCTCCCACACCTTCGGGTTCATGATGATCGAGCTGTCCAGCCCCAGCATCTGCAAGGGCTTGCCGTCCGGGCCGTCGGGCGGGCAGGTGACGTAGTCGTGCCACCAGGCGTTCTTGATGTTGCGCTTCAGCTCCACCCCCAGCGGGCCGTAATCCCAGAAGCCCCCGATCCCGCCGTAAATCTCGCTGGATTGAAAGATGAACCCGCGCCGCTTGCACAGCGCGACGAGCTTCTCCATGAACGCGGCGTCAGCGGCCATGCGGCGGTCTCCGGCGAAGACCGCGCATGATACGCGCGCCGGCCGGCGCGGAAAAGCCGGGCGGCGCAGACGGTGCTGCCGCGCCGCCGCGGGTGCGTGACACATTGGCGGTCCTGATCTTCGCCCCAAGAGGGGCGAAGGAATGTAGCCACGGGTGAAGCCACCGTAGGCGGCGAACCCGTGGACAACGAGCACACGCGGGTTCTCGCCCCGAACGGGGCGATCGGACGCCGCGCCGCGGCGTGCCGCCGATGGGAGATTCCTCGGCCCCTGCGGGGGGGGCGGGCCGGCGCGTGGTCCGCGTCTTCTGCTTCCAAACGGCGCATCCTCAATCCCCGCTCCCTTACGGTCGCGGCTCTGACAGAGTGTGGTCAGTTGGGGCTCAGCTGGCGAGCGTTTTCGCGAAATCGAGACACGACCCACCAATAGAATGACCTCGCGCCGGTCCGTGGTGCGATGCAGTCAGGCCGCGTTATGGTCCAAGTCGTGCGGGCAATCACGGCACGACGACGGAATCCGTATTCGTCAACGCTCCGATCGTCTGACCGGCGTCGATCGCCAAGCCGATCATTCGGCCCGTTTCCGTCTGTGCCGACTGCACCGTGAACACGTTGTCGTGGTTTAAGCCGAGCAGCGGCGTCTTGCCGAAATCGACGTGGCCGTCGACGAAGACCACGTTCTGACCCTCGCCGTCGTGATTGGGCGAGTTGTACGTGCGCCAAGCGCCCGGGCCTTTGTCGCGCAGCTCCTTGGCGCTGAGCGACGCCCACTCGTCGGGCGGGTTTCGCGGAGAGCGCGAGTCCGTGACGGTCTTCGTCCCCGCCAACCCCGCGGGCCCGCGTTGATAGTACGGCCCCTTGTCCGCGGCGATGACCATTCGCGCGTCGAGCGCCGCGCGCGGCTGGGCCAGCGGACCAAACGGCAATTGGTAGCCGTAACTCAGCCGATCGTAGCCGGGAAAGTCGAAACGACTCACGCCCGGCAGCCCGGCCGCGTCGTCGCGTTTGTCGCCTGCGTCCGGACCGTAATTGCGCAGGTTGTCCGCCAGGTCAGCCGTGGACGGGCAGATGAAGAGGTTCGGCCCCACGGAGCCCGAAATGATCAGGAGGAACAAAGAGCGGCTGGGATGGCTGCGCTTCGGGCTGACGGATTTTGACGTCTGCTGCGAGATCTTCAGCCCCGCCTGTGAACCCATTGATCCGACCCAATCGACGCCGTGCGTCGGCCGCGCCGCCAAGCCGTCGGGCGTCGCTTCGAAGTAATGCTGCGGGAAACACTCCACGTTGTCGTTGGCGTAGATCAGCGCGCCTTGGGCGATGCCGCGGAGGTTTGACGCACAGACGGCGCGCTTGGCCAGTTCGCGGGCGCGCGACAACGATGGAAGCAGGATCGAAATGGCCAGCGCCAGGAGGAAGAGCAGCCACAAGAGGTCGGTGATCGAGAATGCGCGCCGAGAACGCAACGGCGTGTGGAATCGCTTGCCTGACATGGTGTGCTCCTTGTGCTCCCTTCCCCACACAAGTTCGACCGCCGCGCAGTATACCACCGTCTGGACGACGCTCGCGCGACTTTCTCAGCGCCTGCGCGCGGCTCACTCTGAAAACAGCGGAAGTTGCACGCTCCCGCAACCCGCGTCCGCGCGCGGGCAGGCCGCCGATTCGCCGGACTCCTGCCCGGTTTCCCGCGCGCCGGCGACACGCAGCCCGGCGCGGCGCGCCGACTGCTCGAAAAGCTGCTTGACGCTGCGCCAGTACGTCCCCTCGCCGTTCATTCGCTTGCCGAATCGCCATTCGTTCAATTTGCCGCCGTGAATGTCGCGGATGCGCGCTTCGACGCGCGCGGCGTGATGCGGCAGGGCCTCGCGAAGGCGGGCGAGAAAAACGTCGCGCACGCTCCCCGGCAGGCGCAGCGCGGTGTACCCCGCCGACTCGGCGCCGCAGGCGGCCGCCTTCGCCAGGACCTTTGCGATTTCGCGATCGTTCAACCCCGGGATAATCGGCGCGACGAACACCGACACCGGCACACCGGCGTCGCGCAGGCGTCTCATCGCCTCGAAACGCCGCGAGGGCGGCGGCGCGCCGGGCTCGACGCGCCGCGCCAGCGCGTCGTCCGCAAAGGCGATGCTCATGTACACGTGCACGCCGCTGCTTCGCCGCACGCTCGCCAACAGCTCCGCGTCGCGCGCGACGAGGAATGACTTCGTGACAATCGAGAACGGCGTTTCGAACTCGCCGCAGATTTCGAGGCAGCGCCGCGTCAGGCGATAGACGACCTCCAGCGGCTGGTAGCAATCGGTCACGCCGGAGAAGGCGATGCCTTCGTGACGCCACGACGGCCGGGCGAGTTCGGCCCGCAGCAGCTCGGGGGCGTTGATTTTGACGGTGATCTTGCTGTCGAAGTCGGTGCCCGCGCCGAGCCCGAGGTATTCGTGCGTCGGCCGCGCGTAACAATATCCGCACGCATGCTGGCAGCCGCGATAGGGATTCAGGCTGTGGCGAAACGGCAGGTCAGGGCTGTCATTGTGCGAAAGAATCGAGCGGGCGCGCTCCTCGTACAACTCGATCTCGACGCGCGGCGGCTCGTCTAGCCACTCGCGATGCGCGGCGACGTATGGATTCGGCGGATTTGCCACGCGGCGGATGGACATGCCGCAATAGATATTCGGATTATGTTAGGGTGTCAACCCTGGCCGTCCGCGGATGCGGGTGCGTGGCATGACTGCGGCTGTTGGCAGCCATGCGTTGGAACTCGATCCCACATGCTCGCCAACGGCCGCGAGCACGCCACGCGGGCCGCGCAGCCTCCATTCCGCGCATCAACGGGCCGTCACGGGCACGTCGCCTGCCAGTTAGCCAGCAGCGTCCCCAGATCGGCCTCGTCGGTGTCGTCGTCGCCGTCCGTGTCGCCGCGGCCGTCCTGCTGCCAGCCGGTGAGCAGAATCCCCAGGTCGGATTCGTCCACCGCCCGATCGGCGTTTAGGTCGCCGGGGCAGGGCGTGCCGGTGATGGTGATATTCGTCGCGCTCATGTCCGAGCCGACGTTGCCCGCCGCGTCGCGGGCCGTAACGCGGATTCGGCCACGCGTCGTGGCGACATTCGGCGCGCTGACCAGTTCCGCGCCGTCGTGCGCGATGTTTGACGCGAGCGTGACCGGGAACGTCAGCCCGCCGTCGAGCGAGAGCGCGATATCGATGCCGGTCACCGCCACGTCGTCGTCCGCGTTCCACATCACGTCGATCGGTGCGGCGGGTGCATACGTCTGTCCCCCGGGCGGCGTCTTCAGATACGCCGTCGGAACCGCGCCGCCCGGCGCCAGCGGAACGTGCATCACAATGCAGTGCAAGGCGCCGGCCGACGCGATGATCCCGTCGCAGTTGATCTGCACAACCGTTTTGCCGGGCACGGCCGCGCGCCAGGTGTTCAGCGCCTGCGTGCTCTGAGTGGTGAAACTCGCATAAGACGGAATCATCACCACGTTGTTGCACATCACCGAATTCGTGAACGTGTAGTGCGTGCCGCCCGATGAGAGAGCGGGCAGACGGTGAACCGTGTATCCGCGGCTGCCGAGCAGCGTCGCCGCGCCTTCGCAGATTGTGTCGGCGGTCGCGAGGGCGGTGCCGGGCGTCGGCGTGCCGAAGTCGCTGATCAAGACGACGTTATCGGCCGCGACCTGCATCCACATGTCGATGTGCTGCGTCGAATCGATCGTGGTGGGAAAACCGTCATAGAGCGTCGTATCCACGTTCTGGTAGCTCTGCCACAAGTTGTGAATCTGCGTTTCCGAGAGCCCCGGATTCTCGTTGACCACCAGGCGCGTCGCGTTCGAACGCCCCAGCGCATCGAGGTGAAAATTCCCGCCGCCATGCGTGAGCGGAATCTCGTAGAGCGTGTGCCCTTTGTAGGTTGCAAAGAACGCCGAAAAGATGTCGTCATTGGGACGCACGCGGTTGTAAATATGATCGACGATCGCGCGGCAATTTCCTTCGAGGATGTAGCGCGGGCCGTAATCGCGAATCCAGATCGTGTCGGTGGTGCGGACCAGGAATTTCACGCGACTCATGTCCGCGCCGGCGGCCGAGATGGTCGCGCTGGCCGAAGTCTGCTCGCTGGTCGTGTCGAGCACACAGTACATGTTGGCCGCGCCGGTCGTCGTGGCGTAACGGGCAATCTGCGCCAGGATGTTCAGATGCGCCGTCGGACCCTCCCACGCGATCAACAGCCCGTCCATCGGCTCATACTCCGCCACGCAGCGAACCGGCCCGGTCGGCGGCGGCGTCGAGCCGCGCAGATTCCAGGTCGGATTCGCGGCCATCCAGGCGCGTTCCTCGTCCGTCAGATAGCGCGGCGTCGCGGCTCCTTCCGGATACTGGAGCTGCGCAAGGACCCCGGTCGCTGATGCGGCAACGAACAAACCGAGGGCGAGAAACGTGCGGAGAAGCGAGCGCGCGTGCATCCGTAAACTCCCTAGTGTCGTTTGGCTACTCTGACGGTACCGATGCCGGGCCGGGGGATCAATGCAAACGGTCAGTCGCGGTCCGTGCGAAACGGCGAGGCCGGCAGCTCGGCTGCATTCCACAGGCTCGCCGAACTCGTGTCGCTGTACGCGTATCGAACGAACTTCGGCGCCGTGACCTGCGGACTGCTCACGACGACCGTCTCGCGCTCGATGCGAGCCGTCGCCGCTACGAATTTCCCGTCCGCGCCGGCGATTTCGAAGCCGTCCAGCGGCTTGCCGCGCGAAGTCAGTCCGTCCGCGTAATCGAAATTGACGCGCGCCGCGACGCCCTCGATCTCCAGCGACCTGAAGATCGGCCCGGAGCACACGACGTTCGATTTGCCGTACGTCTTCGCCGCCGCCCACAGCGCCAAGCGCCGCCCGACGTCGCGTTTGTTCTTCGGATGGATGTCATCGAGATTGCCGATGTCGAGCGTCACGGCCATTCCGGTATTCGGTACGCCGAGCGTCTCGAGCTGTGCCTGGCGAATGTCGGCTGCCCGGCCGACACGATCGCCGTAGCGAAACGGCGCGATCTGCACGAAGTAGAACGGGAAATCGCCGCGACCCCAGCGCCCGCGCCAATCCTCGATCATCGCGCCGAACAGGCCTCGGTACACGTCGGCGTGATCGCGATTCGATTCGCCCTGATACCAGATCGCGCCGCGAATGGCGTACGGAATCAGCGGCGCGATCATGCCGTTGTACAGCGCCGCCGGCGAGTTTGGCCCGAGCACTCCGGACAGCGGCGGTAAGCCGAACGCCGAGAGCGCCGCGCCGCGCTGGAATTTCCATTCGCCCGCCAGCGAGATGCTTTCGTTGCCTTCCGTCGGGTGCAGCCGGATTGCTTTGGACTCACTTGCGAAGCCGCCGGGCCCCATGATGTCAACCACGCGCACGGCTATGGTCGCCCGGCCGGGCTTCACTAGCTCCGCCGGCACTTCATAGCCGCGCGTCTTCGTGTGCGCGCCTTCCATGGCCGTCTGGCCGATTTTGACGCCGTTGAACCAGGTCGTGTCGTAGTCGTCGATCAGGCCGAGATCCAGGCGCAGCGCGCGGTGCTCCCACGCCGGCGGGATTTCGACCTCGCGCCGCTGCCAGACAACGCCGTCGAACTCCGTGAGATCGCCGCGCCACAATCCGGGCACGTTGAGCGCTTTCCAATCTTGATCGTCGAGCGGCGGGTTCATCCAGCCCGCGGAAACCCCGGGGTCCTTTTCGTCGATCCGTCGATACCACGCCTCGAACGCCGCTTCCTGCTCGCGTTTCGCTCCCTCCGGATCGGCGGCAAACTTGCGCACCGCCGCCACGGCATCCTTGTATTCGTCGAACGACGCGACAACATCGAGCCGCGTCCACGCTTCAGCCGGCGTGCCGCCCCAGTCGCTCTCGACCAGGCCGATCGGCACGTCGACGTGCCGCTGGAGCTCCTGGGCGAAGAAATACGCGGTCGCGCTGAATTTGGCGGCCGTCTGCGGCGTACAAACCATCCACTGGCCGCTGCAATCGCGCTGCGGCGCGGCGGCGACGACGTTCGCCACGTCAAAGATGCGAATGGTCGGATGGTCGGCCTGGGCGATCTCGGCGGCGGCGTTCTCAACGCCGTAGAATTTCGGGCCGACCGTCATCTCCATGTTCGATTGTCCGGAGCAGAGCCAGACTTCGCCGCTCAGCACGTCGGAGATCTCGCGTTTCTCGCCGCCGCTCGTGATCGTGATGCGAAACGGTCCGCCGGCCGGCGGCGTGTGCAGCGCGGCCTTCCACGTACCGTCGGCAGCGGCCTTGGTTTCGACCTTCGCGCCCCAGCTCGCGTCGATCGCGACCGGTTGCCCGGGATCGGCCCAGCCCCAGATCGGCGCGTCGGTCGCGCGCTGCAGGATCATGTGATCTGCGAATAGCGCGGGCAGGCGCAAGCCGCCGGCGGCGAGAGCGGGAGAGCCAAGACTAAGAAGTCCCAAGATAATGAATCGTGACGAAACATCGGTTACGCCGAACTTGCGCATTGGACAGGCTCTCCTCGCTGGATCGCCGACGCGCACGCCGGTTACGCGTCAGGGACCTCGCAATTCTCGCGAGAACACGCTGCTTGCTCGAATTCTCACGATGTCGCGGAGTCAGGCAGCCACGGTCGAACGCGCCGCAGCAGGTCCGGCACGTCCTTCTCAACGGTCCGCCAAACCTCGACCAAATCAACCGCGTCGTAGCCGTGGATCAAGCGATCGCGCATTCCCGCGATCAGCATCCAAGGCACGTCGGAATGTGACTCTCGAAAGGGAGTGGACAGCCGCTTGGCGGCCTCGCCGATGACCATGAGTTGATGAATGGCTGCAGATTGCGTCTTGACGTCTTGCAGGAACGCGTCGCTATTCATGTCGGCGGTGAATTGAAGCACCAGGCCGGCCGCTCGTGCGATGTCGAGTAAGGTCGCATCGTCACGCGGCATAAACCGTCTCCGCGGTTGCGAGAATCTCACGACGGCGGATGGGATTGGCGCTGGCCTCGACGGCTCGGCGGCTAACCAGATCGACTGACCGGCCCAGCAAACGACTTAGCTCATTCTGCATCTGCACCGCATCGAGCAAACTCCACGCTGCTTCCGGCAAGAACGTGACCAGCACGTCGATATCGCTCTCGGGGCCAAAATCCACGCGCAGCGCCGACCCAAAGACCGCAAGTTCGCGGATCGCCCAGCGTCGACAGAAAGATGCAATCTGCTCGCGTGGGAAAGACGGTTTCATGGGAACATCATACCAGTCTTGTCTGGCCGGGGATCGCGTGTGTTCCGCCAACGACTGGCCGCGTCAGCGTTTGGCGGCCCCCGTCAATTCGTCCGCCAGCGCGCCCAGATCGTAAACCACGCGCAGCGCCGCCGGAATGGCGCGGCAATCGACCGCGACCGCGCGGCCCTTCTCGTCGTTGAACATCGCGTCCCAGCCGAGCGAGTACAGGTTCCCGTCGAAGATCAATCCCACAACTTCGCCCTTGCGATCGACGACCGGGCTGCCCGAGTTGCCGCCGATGATGTCGCCGGTGCAGATGAAATTGAACGGCGTTGCCGGATCGAGCTTGCCCTGGCGATCGATCCAGCGCTGCGGCAAGTCGAACGGCGGCTTTCCATGACGCGATTTCACCAACTCGTACAATCCGCCGAAATTCGTGAACGGCGGAATCGTCCGCCCTTCGTCCTCGAAGCCCTTCACCTGCCCGAACGCCAGGCGAAGCGTGAACGTGGCGTCGGGCGGCGCTGATTCGCCCTCAACCGAGAACTTCGCGGCGGCGATTTTCGCATAACTGTCGCGCTCGATCGCCTGCACTTCGTCTTCCATCCGCTTGCGAATGGCGCGCGTGTCCGGATCGAGCAGTGACGCAAATTGGATCATGGCGTCGTCACTCGCGCTCACGGCCTGTTTTCCGCCTTCGACAAGTTGCTTGCGATACGCCGGATCGGCGAGCTTGGTCTTGCCGACCAGCTCGAGGGCCCGCGCCCGCGGCGACTTGCCCGCAAGCGCCTTGACCACAAGCGGATCATCGCCGCCGAGCAGTTCCGCCATGCGCGACAGCGCATTTTCCATCGCCATCCGTTCGTGCTCGGCGTAAATCGGCGCGGGGGAATAGAGCTCCAGAAACAGCGTGTCGAGCGCGGCGTCGGAAAATTCGCGCAGGCGCTCCACGTTGGGCTTGGTGCGCTCCTCGACGACTCGCACAATGTCTTGTGCGATGTCGAACAGCCGCGAGCGGAATTGCAGCGCCTGCTGGCGCGGCAGCAGCTCGCGATGCACGCGCTTGGCCGCCGCGATCGCCGGCCAGGCTTCCAGCCACTCGCGCGGAGCTTCGGGGTTTTCGCGAATCCGCCGAATCAGCTCGTCTTCCTGCTGCTGCCGGCGGCGCATGAACTCGGGGTCCTGAAGCTGCGCCAGCTGGCCGGTGAGCGCCTTCCGCCCGTTCGCGACGCCGGCCACGTCCTCCTTGGATATGCGTTCGTTTTCATCGCTGCGCGCGGAGAACGTCTGCAACTTGATCTCGCCGCGCCACATCGCCGAAAGCGTCATCGGAACCTGCGCGTCGCGCTGGAATTTCAGGTGGTCGACGGTGAAGAGGCGCCGCGTGGCGCCCGGATGGCCGGCGACGAACACCAGGTCTCCCGCGGCAGTCCCGCTCGCGCTCCAGCGCAGGTAGTGCTCGGGGTGATAGGGCTTGTCGTCTTCGTATACGCGCAGGAACGCGCAGTCGAGGTTGTAACGCGGGTATTCGAAATTGTCGTGATCGCCGCCCAGGAAGGCGATCTGCTGCTCCGGCGCGAAGACCAGGCGAACGTCGGTGAAGCGCTTGTAGCGATACAGGTGATAGCGGGCGCCCTGATAGAGCGTGACGATCTGGCTGTCGAGTTTGGTCTGGTCCTCGGAGCGCTGCTCGATCTCGGTCATCTTCTTGCGCCGCGCCAGGAACGCCTCCGCCGGCGACATTAGCGGCGTCGCGGCGCCGACGACCTCCGCCGTCACGTCCTCGATCGACCACAAGACGTTCAGCTCGATGTCCGGACACTTGAGCTCTTCGTCGCGCGTATGGGCGATGAATCCGGCCTCCAGCAGGTCCGTTCCAGGCTTGCTCAGCTTGGCGATCGCGTCGGACGCGACGTGGTGATTCGTCATCACCAGCCCATCGACCGACACGAAAGACCCCGAGCCGCCGTCGTTGAAGCGGATGGCCGATTTCTGCACGTGCTCCAGCCACTCCGGCGTCGGCTCGAAGTGATAGCGCTGCTTCAGGATCGCCGTCGGCGGCCGATTGAAGAGCCACATGCCCTCGTCAGCGCGAGCAGCCGCGCCGGGGCTCGCGAGCAGCGAGATGAAGACAAGTGTCGCCGAGTTGCGATGGAGAACCGCCGACAACGAGTCATACCCTGGCATTTCAGCACCCAGTAGAGCCGGCCCGAGATTCAGAACGGGTCCCCGCGGAGCCCGCGGCGGACATTCTACAGACGACGCGCACTTGGTGGGCCGGTCGAAAAGCGGCGCGCGGCACTGGTGCGCGCCGCGGTGCAGCATCGGGCGCGACTACTCGTTCACCGCGGTTCGCATAGAATGTGCGCGCTTCGAGACCCACTTGGAATCGCGAAATGCCTTTAACCGTTCGCGTGCGGCGCAAACCCGGAACCGACGACCTTCCGCTGCCGCGCTATCAGACCGAGCATAGCGCCGGGTTGGATCTGGTGGCGGCAGTGGAGCAGCCGGTGACGATCGAGCCGGGGCAGGTGAAACTGGTCTCGACCGGGCTGTTTGTCGAGATTCCGGTCGGTTACGAAGGCCAGGTCCGCGCCCGCAGCGGCCTGGCGCTCAAACATGGTCTGATGCTGCCCAATGCACCGGGCACGATCGACGCCGATTACCGCGGCGAGTTGCAGGTCATCGTCGGCAACTGCTCGCGCGAGCCGTTCACGATCACGCGCGGCATGCGTTTCGCGCAGCTCGTGATTCAGAAGGTCGAGCACGTCGCGATCGAAGAGACGCACGAGCTCAGCGAAACGCAGCGCGGCGCGGGAGGATTTGGGCATACGGGGAGGTAGTCCGCGTGGGATGGCTGATCTGCGCAGTGGTCACGCGGCTGCCGGCAACTCACCCTCGCTGGCGCCAAACTTGTTCGCCGACTCTGAAACCGCGCGGTGCTCCGCGTTCGGGGCAACGCGATCTCGCTCAAGTCGCATCCGCAGCACGCCGCGGTGAGACTACCAATGGCGGCACGACCGTCCAATTCAGTCGACAACGCTTACGCGGTCGTAGCCGCGGGCGAATTCGCCGGCGTCGCGTAGCCGCTGACCAGCTCCTGGATGCCCTGATCGACCGAGTTCGTCGGTTGCCAGCCCAGCTCGCGCAGTTTCTGATTTCGACCGCAACTGAACGGCGTGGTTCCCGGCGTGGCGGGCTGGAGATCGCTCAGCGTCAGCGAGCGGCCGGCGGCATTGGCGATGCCCTGCACCAGGTCGCGGACCGTGCGCGCCAGACCCGAGCAGATGTTGTACGTCTCGTTTGGCTTGCCCGACTGGGTTACCTTCTCCAGCGCCGTCACGACATCGGCCACGTGCAGTACGTCGCGGCGAAACGCCAGGTCCGGAAGCCGCAACTCGTTGCCCCCGGTCGCCGCGTCCCATTCAACCACGCGTTTGGCGACGGCGCCGAAGAAGAACTGCTCGCTCTGGCCGGCGCCGACCATGTTGAACGGACGAACGATTGAGAGGTTCAGGTGGTAGTTCTTGAAGTACGTAGCCGCGATTGCCTCCGCGGAGCATTTCATCTCGCCGAACGTCGCGACCGGGCGGCAGGTCGCGGATTCGTCGATCGGCTGGTCGGCCTGGAATGACGAGCCGTAGACCTCCCACGCGCTCGCCAGCACCACGCGGGCGCGCGGCACGGCTCGACGCACGCCGTCCAGCACGTTGGCCCATCCCGACACGATCGTCTGGTAGGCGGTCAACGGATCGGATGCGGCCTCGCCGGCGCGTGACGTGCTGGCCAGGTGAATCACCGCGTCGGGCTTGACGCTGGCGATCGCGCGGGCCGAGCTGATGGCGTCGCTGACATCACAGACCAGGGCCTTGCCGTGCCGACGTTCGTAGGCCAGCTTCCGCGCGCGGTTTCGCACGCCGCCGACGACGTCGTAGCCCTTTTGTTTGAGAAAGGTGACGGTGTGGCGACCGCAGAAACCCTCGGCACCGGTGACAAAGATCGTCTTCACAAGACTGCCTCCATCGGGGACAACAGCGTCCGTACGCGTGAAAATCCGGGTCCCCCGGATTCCCCAGGTACTCCAGCTTGACAACGTGGTATCGGCCCGCGCTCCGGGAGGGTTGCGTAAAGAGTTGACCCATCATGGGGCGAATAACACGCGCACGCGCGAGCAAAATGACCGGCCGGAGGACGATCCACAGGGTGCTACGCCGGCTTGAATGGCGGCGGGCCCATCGGCGACGACAGCTTGGCGAAATGCGAAAGCGGGTCGACGATCGGCAGCGGATGCGGCAGCGCGAACTGCTCGCCGTATTCGAACCCGCAGCGCGCCCCTTCCGCCGCGTCGAAGGCGCGGATTCGATGCAACAGCCGCGCCAGGCGATTTTCGTCAAACTGCGAGCGGTAACACGCTATCGCGGCCATTTTCTGCTCGATCACGTCGCTCGTGTCGATCACGAACATCGCCGGCCAATGATGAATCTCGGCCGCGATGTGCACCGGGCGGTACCAGAGCCAATCGACGCGGTGCGGCGGCGTTCCGGCGAAGCGGTCGTCCCACTTGGTAAGCTGCGAGTAGAAACGCGACGCCTCCAGAATGAGCTGCGCCTGATAGTGGTCCGGCGACGCGCCGGGCGTGCGCCCGGCCATGCCGGCGACGAACTTGGGGCGATAGCGACGAAACGTGGTCGCCACCGCATAGCGCGCCGGCGGCCCGTCCATCAATTCGCGATTCGTGAGCGGCAGCGTCTGCACCAGGCTCACGCCGAGGATCTTCGCCGCCTCGGCCAACTCGGCGGCGCGTACCTCCGGCGAGCCGCGCGGCGTGGGCTCGCCGTTGGTCATGTGGATGATTCCGACCTTGTGGCCGAGTTTGACCAGCTTGGCGATGGCCCCGCCGCAGGTAATTTCCACGTCGTCGGGATGCGGCATCACGAAGAGGATGTCGAGTTGCGGATCGGCCACGGTCGCGTCCTTTTTGAATCCCGGGCGAACGGCTTATCAGTCGCGGCAAGATGATATCCAAGTCGCGCGCGATTTTGGCCGAAGCGCGCTGATGCGCTGCTCAAAAGGGGAACGAGATGAGTGACGTAAGTTCGATCGCATCCGCTTCGGTCGCGGTGAACCAGCAGCAAGTCGCCCAGGAAGTGGCGATCAAGGTCCTGAAGATGGCCAACGAACAGCAAAAAAGCGTTCTCACGCTGCTGGACGGCGTGGTCCAGGAAGCGGCCGAGATTCAGCAGTCGACGGCGGATACGTATGCGTGAGTGAACCGGCCAAGCATCAGAGGGACCAAGCGGCAAAAGTAACGACCGCTAAGGACTCTGTCGCCCTCCGGAGCCGGAGCCCGTTGCGATGCCGCCGCCGGGCTAACGCCCGAGGCTACAATCTGGCGCCCCTCCAGGGCTTCGCGGCACGGCCAGTCAGGTCTTGAGACCAGGCAAACTCGTAAGCGTCGAACTTAACTAGACCGGCGGCGTTGCGCTGCGCGCCCACGTATCGTGCGCGAACTCCGCCTGCTCGCGCAGCGCCTTGCCCAGACGACGCTGAAACAGAATCGCCATGGCCCAAAAAACGAGCATCATCAGCATCAACAGCGGAACGATGCAGGCCAGCGCTGCCACCGATCCCATCCCGGCCGCGGGCGTGCTGAATGCAGCTCCTTTCGCGGCCGGCGATGGTCCGGTCGGCGTAATAGCCACCATCGTGAGAATCGCCGCCAATGCCGCCAACGCGCCGAAGACCATGGTCCCTCCGAGCGTCGAAGACAACGCCCAGCGCAGCAAGCGGGCACGCTTGACCAGCGCCGGGTCGGGAATCCGTTCGGCCAGCTTGGCGAAATACGAGTACTTGGCGAACTCGCCCGGCACCGTCGCGAGTCCCGCCACGAACGCCGCGACGAAACACAGCGCGCCAAGGGGCGGCGGCAACGAGATGTGCTCGAACAGCGCGAACGTCGATCCAACCAGCCCGAGTGCGAGGCAGACGCGCACCGTCCGCCGATATCCGCCGTACACGTCTTCGCCGACGCGGCTGGGGTCGGGCGTCGTGACGAGCCACGCGCCCCACAGTCCGACCAGGCTCGACGCGGTCGCGAGCAGGGCCGGGATCGCGCCGCCGACCAGCCTGGAGAGCATGGCGGAGACGAGCCCGGCGATGGCGCTGACGACAATTCCCCATAGAATTAACGAAATTCCACGCCCCAGCAATTCCACCCACGCCGGGTTCGCGAATCGCAGCAAATCGCCGCGCAGCGACAGCCCGACCGCGACGCCGCACTCCGGGCAGCGCGTCAGCGCGTTCAACCCGCGCAGGTTGTACCCGCATTTCCGACACGCGATGTCAGAATCGATGACCGTGGATGGATCGGCAAACGACGGATCAGCGTTGTCAGCCATCTGACTTCCCCGAAGGCGCGTATCAGCTTGCAATTCGTCGGGCGTCAAATGCAGCGCTCCCGCGCGCCATCCGGCAGCTCGCGTCTCAACCAGTCAATGCCGCGCGCCCGGCGCGCGCTTCAGCCAGCGCCAGCGCCGCCGTGACCACGTCCGCCTCCGTCGGCAGCACCAAGTCGGCAGCCGGGCCAAGCGGGATATACGTGTCGCGGCCGGTCAGCCGGTCGGCAACGACCTGTCCCCCGCAGCGCTGCATCAGGATCGCCAGAATCGCCTCAGACACGCCGCCGCTTTGGCGCCCTTCATCGACTACCAGGACGCGCCCGCTGGCGAGGCTTTGCTCAATGATGAATTCCTCGTTCAGCGGCGAAAGCCAGCGTAGATCGACCACGCGCACGGCGACGCCGTGCTGCTCGCGCAGAGTCTTGGCCGCGCGCAGCGACATGTAAAGGCCGTTCGCGAAAGTCAGAATCGTGAGGTCGCGCGCATCTTCGTGATAGACCTTGCCTTCGCCGAACTCGATCGCCTCGTCGACCGCGGGATACTGGCTCAGCCACAGACCGTCGCCGGCGGCGTGGAGGTCCTTGGTCATGTAGAGCGCGATCGGCTCAAGAAACGCGACCACGCGCCCGTCCACCTTCGCCAGCGCCAGGCACGTTCGCAGCATTCTCGCCGCGTCGTCGCCGCGCGCCGGCGTGCAGACGATCAAGCCCGGGATATCGCGCAGCGCCGCGCAGCTATTGTCGTTGTGGAAATGCCCGCCGAAGCCCTTCTGATACGCCCATGACTGGATCCGCACCACCATCGGGTTGCGGAACTGGTCGTTGGAGAAGAATTGCGATGAGCACGCCTCGCCGCGAAGCTGGTCGATCGCGTTGTGCACGTACGCCAGGTACTGAATCTCCGGCACCGGCAGCATGCCCAGGTGCCCCGCGCCGATCGCCATGCCCAGGATGCTCGTTTCGTCCAGCAGCGTGTTGAACACGCGACCCAGGCCGAATCGCGCGCTCAGCCCAGCGGTGACGTAATACACGCCGCCGCGCGCCGCCACGTCCTCGCCGAAAATCGCCATTTCCGGGTACTTCGCGAACAGGTCGCGCAGCGCCCAGTTGATCAGCACGGCCAGATGCCGCGGCGGCTGATGTTCCGGCAGTCGGGCGCGGTCGTTCGCCTTTAGAAATCCGGGCGTGCTGTCCAGCGCGAAGGCGTGCAGCCGCGCCTCCTCGGCCGGCGCGCGGCGCGCCTCGCTGCTAACGGCATTCCGATGCAGCGGCGCCAGCGGCGCGACGATTTCGGCGGCGCTGCGCAGCTTCTCCTGCGCTCCAAGCGACTCCGCCTCGTGCTTCACGCGCTGGCGCGTCTCTTCGTACAAGGCGGCGATGTCGTCCGCGGTCATGAATCCGGCGTCGAGCAGAATCCGCGCCGACGCCAACAGCGGGTCGCGCGCCTCGCCCGCCTCGATCTGTTGAATCGTGTGATACTCGGTCTCCGGGTCGGTGCCGGCGTGACCGAGCAAGCGCACCACGCGCATGTGCAGGAACGCCGGCCGCCGCGCCGAGCGCACATACGCCAACGCGTCTTCGACAACGCGGCTTGCGTCGACCAGGTCCAGCCCGTCGCATTGGAAATAGCGCATCGCCGGGCGATGGCTGAAATTCTGCTCCACCCAGCCGGGCGCGCTGTGCACCGAGATGCCGATGCCGTTGTCTTCGCAGACCCACAGGATCGGTGCGGGCAGATTCTGAAACGCCGCGTAGCAGGCGGTGTTGAAGGCGCCCTGCGCCACGCTGTGATTGGTGGACGCGTCGCCGAACGAACAGACCACGATGCTGTCAGCGGGGATTTCGCCGTGCTTGCCGAACACCGGCCGCTGGCCCAGGCGCTTGCCTCGCTCCAGTGAAAGCGCGGCGCCCATGGCGCGCGGCAGGTGGCTGGCGATCGTGCTCGTCTGCGGCGGCACGCACAGCGGCACGCTGCCCCAGACCTTGTGCCGGCCGCCGGAGATTGGCTCGTTCCGCGCGGCCATGAACGACAGCAGCGTGTCGCGAACGTAGTTCTGCTGCGGGCGTTGCCTGGCGCGCTCGGCCATGAAGCCGCCGCTGCGATAGTGCAGGAACGCGGGGTCGCTGAAGCGCGTCAGGCGGCCGACGACGGCGTTGCCCTCATGCCCGCTGCTGCCGATCGTGTAGAACCCGCGGTTCTGTTTGCGGAGCTCGCGTGCCATCAGGTCCAGATGCCGGCTGGCGATCTGCGACTCGAACAACTCGCGCAGGACGCGCCCCGTGATCCGCGGCGTGTCAGCGTAGATGGGCTCATCCAGCGCGCGGCGCAGGCGCAGACCAACCTCCGACGCCTCGCGGCAGAAGGCGAGAAAATTGCGATCGATGACCTCGGCCCGATTGAGCGTGAACGCGGCGGCTGCCATGGTCCAATCTTAGCGGCGGGAGAATAGGCCACAAAACCGCATGTTCAGCGGTTTATCTTGTCCGAACCGTGTGAGCGCAAGCGATCGGCCAGGCGGCGGAGGTGACCCGATCCGTGCCGGATGCGGCGCTGCGGCCGGTCGCTTGCGCGCGCGGTTCGGTTGGCCGCACGCGCTACCCCGCGGTCTCGCGCAGCGCGCGGTCGATCAGCTCTCCCGCCGCGGCCGGGGCCGCCTTTCCGCCCGACACTTTCATCACCTGCCCGAGCAGGAATCCGCGCGCCGCCTGGAGCTTCTTCGGGTTGCTCGTCGCGTCGCGAACGGCTTTTTCGTTTGCAGCGATCACTTGTCGCACCCACTCGGCCAGCGCGTTCTCGTCGTGCGTTTGCAGCAGGCCGAGCTCCTCGGCCAGCTTGCCCGGCGCATCGGCCGGACGCGCCAGCATGTGCTCGGCGATCTGCGCCGCGGCGGTCGCGTTGATTCGGCCGTCCGCCACGAGCCGCGACAACTCCGCGGCGCGCTCGGCAGAGATGCCCAGCCCGGCGATCGTCGATCCGCGCTGATTCGCGTGCATCGCCCAGAACCCCAGGAACTGTTTGGCGAGCGTCAACTTGTCGCCAGCGGCGTCGGCGGCCGCGTCGAGCAAATCGGCCGTCGCGCGGTCATCGACCAGCGCCGGCGCGTCCGCCGCGGGAACGCGATACTCGCTTACAAATCGCTCGCTGCGCGGCAGCGGCAGCTCGGGCATCTCCTCGCGCAACTCGCGCACGCGTTCCGGATCGAGATTCAGCGGCGGAAGATCGGGATCGGGGAAATAGCGGTAGTCGTGCTCGTCTTCCTTCTCGCGCTGCGGCAGTGTGGCCATTCTCTGGTCATCCCAGCCGCGATTGGACTTGTTTCCGCTCGTGGCGACGACCTTGTCGCCGCGCCAGGCCTGCTCCTGGCGCGAAATCTCGAACTCGACGGCGCCGTGCAGCGATCGAAACGAGTTCAGGTTCTTCACTTCGACGATTGGAGTTCGAACGTCGCGCCCGTGCTCCGCGATGCGCAGATTGATATTGGGCTCGAAACGCATCTGGCCCTTCTGCATGTTCGCTTCGCTGACGCCCAAGTAGCGCACCAGCCGCTGAAGTTGAACCGCCAGCTCGCGCACTTCCTCAGCCGAGTGCAGTTCCGGCTCGGTGACGATTTCCAGCAGCGGGGTGCCGGCGCGGTTCAGATCGACGGCCGTGCAGCCGGGGAAATCATGCACGTTCTTGCCGGCGTCCTCTTCCAGGTGCGCCCGCCGGATGCGCACGCGGCGGTGTTGCCCATCGACGGCGAATTCGAAATGCCCGTCGACCGCCAGCGGCAGGTCGTACTGCGAAATCTGGTAGTTCTTCGGCAAATCGGGATAGTAGTAGCTCTTGCGATCCCAGCGCGTCACCGTCGCGATGCGGCAATTCAGCGCCAGCCCGACCCGCACGGCCAGCTCGACCGCCTGGCGATTGATGCGCGGCAGCGCACCCGGAAGCCCGAGGCACACCGGGCAGACATGCGTGTTGGGCTCGTCGCCGAAGGCCACTGCGCAGCCGCAAAACATTTTCGTCCGCGTTGCGAGCTGTACGTGAATTTCCATGCCGATGATCGGTTCGACCAGCAGCTCGGCGGCTGTCATGCGAACACCTCGGCGACGTCGGCACGGCAGAGCGACACGATCGTGCCATCTTCCGTGAAACCGCGCTGCGCTAGCAAGCGCCGCCCGGCCGTGTTTGTCGCGTCGGCGTCGACCACGATCGGCCGCAGCCGCCAGCGCTTGGCGGTGGCGATCAGGTAGCTCACCATCGCCGCGCCGATGCCTTGACGCCGCGCTTCCGGAATGACGTACATGTCGCACAGTCGGCCGATTTCGCCAACCTGAAGCAGCGCCGCCATCGCCAGCGGCTCGTCTCCGCGAAGCGCGACAAACGCGTCGTACTGCGCGTCGTTCAGGCGCTCGAGCTGCACGCTGGTGAGCGCGTCTGACCAGCGCGGATGCTCCAAAGCGCGGCGGGATGCGATCTGCGTGTAGGCCCGCCGCATGGCCCGCGCCGCGAGCACGCGGATGCGCGGGTCGGGCGGCGCGGCTTCGCGATGCAGGATGTTGGCGACCGATTCGCGCCGAACGAAGCCGTGCGGTGCAAGCAGGGCGTCCAGCTCCTCCGGAAGCTGCTCCGCAGAAGGGATCCATCGGGAGCAGGTAGCCTGTCGCTCCGCGAAAAACCGCTGCACCTCGTCCCAACAGGCCGCTCCGTCGCCGCGCAGCGCGACTTCGCCCACGAAGTTGCACGTCGGCAGGTTCGGGTGCGTTTCGTTAACATATGCGTAGCAGCAGTTCAGCGTCGTGCGCGCGCCGACCTGCTCGAAATACACCTGATTTGCGCGGCGAATGGCCAATGTGGCGTGGGTTAAGCCGTTCATTGTGCGAATTATAAGCCACAACCGCCAATTCGGACTTGCCTTGTGCCATTTCTCCGATAGAGTACGCATCATCGCAGGTGGACCTGACGATCGATCGAAGCCCAGCCGAGCTGAAAAGCCCTGACCTTCCTTTCTTCGCCTGTTCCTACCGCGGGGGCCGCAGTTGGCCCATTCAAGGCGACCCTTGAACTTGAAGTATGGGTCGAAACGCCCTGAACAGGAGAATTCTGCATGGGCAAGAAACTGTATGTCGGGAACCTGGCTTTCTCGGTGACCGGCGCGGACCTCGAGCAGCTTTTCGGTGCGCACGGCACGGTGCAATCGGCTCAGGTCATCACCGACCGCGACACCGGCCGCAGCAAGGGCTTCGGGTTCGTGGAAATGGGCTCGCCTGAAGAGGCGCAGGCCGCAATCACGGCGCTGAATGGGCAGCAGCATCAAGGCCGCGCCCTGACCGTGAACGAGGCCAAGCCCAAGGAAAGCAGCGGCGGCGGTCGCTCCGGCGGCGGCGGGGGCGGCGGACGCGGCGGCTACGGCGGCGGACGCCGCTGGTAGCAAGCTCGATTTGCAGCACGGGGAGGCCGTTGCGGCCTCCCCGCTCCTTCCTTTCTGGGTATTGGCGCACACATGGCAGTGCTCGAATTCGTCGCCGAACCGGCGATCGCACCGCATCCGTCTCGACCGGCCGCCGTTCACAAACCGGTGTCTTCCGCACAGCGATTCGTCGTCGCAGGGCTCGTGATTATTCCGTTTCTCGGAGCGATCGCGGCGGGTTTCCTGCTCTGGGGTCGCTGGGTCACGGCGCTCGATCTGGCGCTGCTCGCGACCTTCTACGTGCTGACCGGATTGGGCGTAACGCTGGGCTTTCATCGCCTGTTCACGCACCGCGGATTCGAGACCGTGCGGCCGATTCGCTACCTGCTGGAAATCTGCGGGGCCATGGCCGCGCAGGGGCCGCCGCTGATCTGGGTCGCCGTGCATCGCCAGCATCATCAGCACAGCGACGAGGAGCTCGATCCACACTCGCCGCACGCCTACGGCACGGGAATCGCCGCGATCATTCGCGGATTTCTGCATGCGCACGTGGGCTGGATGATGAAGCTCGAACACCCCGACCTCGATCGCTACGCGCCTGATCTGAATCGCGAAAAAACGTTTCGTCGCATCAGCAACCTGTTCCCCGTCTGGGTGATGCTCGGTTTCGCGCTTCCGGCCTTGATCGGCGGGCTGATCTCACAGTCGTGGTTCGGGGCATTGACGGGCTTCATCTGGGGCGGGCTGGTGCGGATGTTCCTGGTGCACCACCTCACCTGGAGCGTGAATTCGGTTTGTCACCTCTGGGGTCAGCGCCATTTCAACAGTTCCGATGAAAGCCGCAACAACTTCCTGATGGGCTTGCTGGCCTTCGGCGAGGGTTGGCACAACAACCACCACGCCTTTCCGACTTCGGCCCGACACGGATTGCTTTGGTGGCAGTTTGACGTGACCTACATTGTCATCCGGGCGCTTTCGCTGGTTGGGCTGGCTTGGCGCGTACGCCTGCCGTCACCGGAGTCGCTTGCGGCGCAGCGCACCTGAATCCTTCGTTCGCGTTCACCATCCGCCGCGGCGCGTGAAGAGCCGCGCACCCCGTGTCTCGCCCTCGACCGACCCCACGCTGCGTAGCGACCGCGCCAGTTCGATCGCCATCGCGCACACATCCGGCGCATCGTCGTGCCTGGCCTTGGGAAAGTGCAGGAATTGTGACTCGACCTCCGGGTCGAGCGCCGCCGGCAGCAGGAACGTGCCATTCTCGAAAAACGGGGCGCTGCCCTCGATGCGGGCGCGCTTATTGGTCGAAGCGCGGATCGCCACGATCGGCAGATAAATCCCGTTTCGCCGGCCGTATTCGTCCAGCACGTCCTTGAGCGCGACTTGATACGCGGTGGTTTCAATCCCGATCTTGACCGGGCGATGGCGTTCGAACGCTTCGACGATCAGGCGCACCTGCTCGACAATTCCGACGCGGCGCAGAAGCAGCTCGCGCGAATGAATCCGGCCGTCGCGCGGGTCCACGCCGCCGCCCCACAGCGCGAAGAAATCGCCGCCGCTGACGCCGGTGGCTGGATCGACGGCCATGAGCGCGATGAGCGCAGCAGAGGCGACGACTCCGCCCGGGCTGTTCGGTGCGTCGAGCGTCGCGACATCGCCTCCGCCGCTCGCTTGCGCGCGCGGTTCCTTGTCGCCACTCGGGCCGCTTTCGTTCACGCCGGTCGCTGGCGCTCGCGGTTCAGACGCGGAAAATATCTCCGTTTTCCGCAGCCACTCCGGCCGAAACACGCGGACATGGTCGTCGACCGGGTTGGCCTGGTACTCCTGCTCGAACGCCAGCGTTCCGATGCGCTCGCGCTCGGCTTGCAGGCGCTCCACCGGCCAGCGCGCCGGCCACAGCGCGGTCAGCGCGAACGCCCCGTCGCGCGTCGGCTGGGCGTCGAGTGCGCGGTAGACGCGATAGTCCCAGCGCGGGAAGCGCTGCTTGTCGCGCAGATTCGCCAACAGCGAGTCGTAGTGCAGCATCGACCCCAACACCAGCAGCCGGCCATCGGGCGCCAGCGCCGGCATCACCACGCGCCGCAACCAGCGCTCCAGCTTCGCCCGCGCCTCGGATGAGTCGACCAACGCGTCCTTTTCGATGTCGTCACAGATGATCAGGTCGGGCCGATTCGGACCGACGCGCGTGCCGCGAAAGCCGGCGCCGCTGCCTTTGGCCTGCACGGTGATGCCGGTTGAGGTCGTGAAGTACGCTTCCCGCCAGCGTCGCCGCGGGGCGGCGGCCGGAATCGATTCGCCGGCCTCGCGCAACGCGTCGCGAGTCGACTCTCCGTTAATGGTCGCGCGCGCCGCGCGAGTCGGTGACCGGTTTGTACGGCGCGCTCGGGCGGAGTTTGGCGGTTCGCTCTTGGAAACGCGCGGATGCGCCGCCGCGGCCTTTCGCTTGGGACTGTCGTGCACATCGGCCTTGCGGCGCGCCCGCGGCCTCGCCGCCGCCGGCGCGACACCGCTGGCGGTCAGGTCGCCGTAAGCGGCCCGGATTTGGTCGTTTGTCTCCAGCTCGTGCCGAATGTCGCGAACGAATTGAACGGCGAGCGAGCTTTCGTGCGTGAGGATGACGATGTTGCGCCGCAACCCCAGGCAGATGCAGTAGAGCGGAAACGCCAGCGCCGCGCAGGTGCTCTTGGCGTGGCCGCGCGGCGCGACGCGGGCGATGAGCCGCTTGTCCCCGTCCTCCAAATCAGCCAGAAGTTCGCGATGGAAATCCGCCGCGGCGTCGCTGAAGTAGTGCGGAAGGAACCGTTGCGCCCAGCGAAGCGCCGGCGGGTCGAGCGACGATTCCGCGCCTGGTTGCGTGTCCTGGCGAACCGATTGTGTTCGCGCCCGGCGCGCCGCGGGTTGCCCAACCGACTTAGACACGCCTGATCGTACGCCGGCCCGGCGTTCGATCAGGCGTGCCGATTATCGATGAGCGGACATTGTCGCTCATTCACGCGCTAACACGAAAAACCGGCTGGAACGAGCGACCTACCGCACGAGCATCACAGGCTTGTAGACGTAGTAGCTCACGCCGGAGCCGTTGGTCGCGACGGCGGCATCATCGACCACCATCGCCGGCTGGATCATGACTTCTTTGGTCTTCATCGAGCCAGTCAGGCGCACGTTGACGATGCGGATGCCGGCGAACCCCACGACCGTAAACTGGGAGTTGTTGCCGGGACCCTGCACCATGTTGAACAGCGGGATCGTGCGCGGCTGCCCCTTGATGGACTCGAGGTCGTCCTTGATGCCCGCGCTCAGCCCGGTGTCGCCGTTGACATCGATCGTACCGTTCGGACCCAGTTCGAACGTGCCGCCGAAGTACGACAAGTCGTTTTCATTCACGCCGTCGCGAATTTGGCGCGAGATGTCGGCCGTGCTGTTGTTCGGCGAGCCGATGTCAACCGTGCCGAAGTTGCCGGGCGGAAGCTGCGTGCCGCCCGAACCCGGGTAAAGATTGAGCTCCGGCACACCGTCGCTACCCGCGACGACCGTCTTGGTAGTCGGGTCGTAGCGATAGTTGTCGCCCGCGGTTCGCGTGCCGGCGATGAGTTGGTTCCAGTAGTTCACGTGCAGCGCCAACGGCAGCAGGCCCGCGTTTCCGGAATTGCCCGTGACTTCCCAGCCGCGAACGTGGTCCTGGAATGAGGCCGTGCCGGTCGCAGACATGGTCGTCTGCGGCAGACCCAGCAAGCGCGCGAAACTCAGCGCGATCGAGCCGTTCAGCACGCTGTCGCGCCGCACCTTGAGCTGCACCGTGTTGAATTGCGACGGCGTCGAAAAGTCGAACGACGCGGTTTTGTTCGTCGGATCGCTCAGGTAACCGAGCACCAGGTCTCCGCTGGCGCTGTTACCGGAGTTCTGATTGATCAATGGCACGCTGCGCAGCACGACGTTCAGTCCGGCAACTCGCGCAGCCTCGGAACGCGACGCGGAGATCACGCCGCTCGTGTTTCCCCAGACGCGGCCCTCGTCGATCAACCGCCAGGCGGCCGCCATCGCGGCTGCGTCCGCGGAGGCCTGTAACTGGTTCTTGGTCGAGTAGAGCAGACCCAGGTCGGCGGCCATTGCCGCGATGCCGATGATCGGAATCGCGCAGATCATCGTGTAGATCGAAACCGCTGCACGGCGAGCGCCGAAGCGGGCGCGCGCCAAGCGAAACAGCGTGGATCGAGTCATATCGCTATTCTCCCTGGCCGGACGCCGCCGCCGCCACGACGTGCGGAGTCGAGTCGACGTCCACGTTGCCGTGCTCGTCGAAGCGCCGCACCTGGAGGATCGCCAGCAGCGCAACGCGATTTCCGCCATACGTGATGCACGAGTTCGAAACCGACGCGCCGGTTGAATAGCGGTTCAAGTCGGATTCGTGCGAGTCGTATGAAACGGTCATCTCGCTGCCGCCAAACTGCCCCCAGCTCTCCGAGTTTCCGTCCTGGATCGAGAACGTGACGGTTGACCCGCTGAGCTCCATGACCTGCGTCCAGATAATCACCTCGGCCCGCTGGCTGAGCGGCGCTGCCGAAGCGGTACGATCAAGAAGCAGGTCATTGTCGTTCCAGAACGATAGCTGTAAGCCGCCGGGCGAGAAGTCCGGTGACTCGCTGTAGTTCCAGAGCACCTGGCCGTACAACGAATCGAGCCCCTCGGTCGGAGACATGATCGTGTGGAACTGCGGCGAATAGAGTTCGCTCTCCGGATCGTTCAGGACCAGTCCCCAGTCTTCCTCTACGCGGACGATGCGATGGTCCTTGCCGTCTTCGGCCAGTGCGCTAGCGGAAAGCAACGAGCCGACCGCCACGCCGGCAAAACGCTTGAAGCTCGCGCTTTTCAAAGCTCTGCCTGACAACATGCTTCAACTCCCTTGGCGACGGCCTGAACCGCTCGCATCGGCGGTGTCAGTTGGCCGCGAACCAAGAGTGAGCATGGAATATCAATGCGGGCGGGGAAAGCGATATTCGGAATCGCGCACGAAATTCCGTCAGCGCCTGATTGAACTGCAAACAGTCCGGGAAACGCAACGCGGCTGTGCCGCCGACATCCGAACTATCGCGCCTGGGCGGCGCTCCCGATGTGGCGACCTGGCATTCTCATCCTTGGCCTATCTCGCCTGAGTCGGCACCGACATCTCAACGCCGCATTTCTTGCAGGTGCGCATCGCGGCGTTCGCAGGCGCCCAGAACTCGTCCATCACTTTCTTGAGTTGATTGACGATGTCCTTCAGGTCGAACTCGGGCTCGTAAACCACTGCGCCGCATTTGTCGCAGTAGAAACGGAGGTAGTCTTTCATTCCGGCCGGGCGCTGACGCTCGACCACCATGCCGACCGTGCCCGCGGGGCGCTGCGGCGAATGCGGGATGCCCGGCGGCAACAGGAAAATCTCACCCTGGCGGATTCGCACGTCGCGCGGCTGGCCGTTCTCGATGATCTTGACGGTGATGTCGCCCTCGACCTGGTAATAGAACTCTTCGGTCTGGTTGACGTGATAGTCTTTGCGCGCGTTCGGCCCGCCCACGATCATGATGATGAAATCGCGGTCTTTCCAGACCACCTGGTTGCCCACCGGCGGCTTGAGCAGGTGGCGATTCTCGTCGATCCAGGCCTTGAGATTCAGCGGCGTCGTGACGGCGGACATGTTCAACCTCCGGAGCGGCCCATCGGCTTTGCGGTGAAAAACGGTGCGGACCCGGGACGACATCGCAATCTACCGTCTCCCGTGCGGGCCGACAATCCACGCCGACCGACGCGTCCCGGCCAAGCTCCGAACTCGACCATTCACCACCGCGCTTGAAATGGCACCAAATCTCTTCTATATTATTGCCAGATGCTGGCACTCACGAAAAAGACCGAATATGCGCTGATCGCGCTGTGTCACCTGGCGCGAGAAAGCGGCCAGATTGTCAGCGCTCGCGACATCGCCACGCGGTATTCGGTCCGCCTGCCGCTGATGATGAACGTGATGAAGACACTCAATCAGCGCGGGCTGCTGCGGTCGATTCGCGGCGCGAACGGTGGGTATCAGCTCGCCGCCGCGGCGGACCGCGTGTCGCTGGCCGATCTGTTCGAGGCGGTCGAGGGTCCGGCCCGGCTGGTGCACTGCGCGCCGCCGGTCGAAAAGAGCGATCGTCACTGTGAGCTGGTCGGCTGCTGCCCGGTGCGGGCGCCGCTGCACGGCATTCATCGAAAATTGCAGTCGTTCCTGGGCGAAACCACGGTCGCCGACGTCGCCTTTGACGCTGGCTTTGGACGCCCCGACGTTCCCGATAGCTCCCTTAGGGTGTTGGCACGATGACACAGACTCGCCGCGTTTATCTCGACAACAACGCCACGACGCGCGTCGATCCGCGCGTGGTCGAAGCGATGCTCCCGTTTTTCACCGAGCGCTTCGGCAACGCCGCCTCGCGCAATCACTCGTTTGGCTGGGAAGCCGAGGAGGGCGTGGAGACCGGCCGGGGGCAGGTGGCGCAGGTAATCGGCGCAGATGCGAAGGAGATCATCTTCACCAGCGGCGCCACCGAGAGCAACAACATCGCCATCAAAGGCGTCGCCGCGATGTATGCCGACAAGGGCAAGCACATCATCACGCAGGTGACCGAGCACAAAGCGGTTATCGATCCGTGCAAATACCTGGAGCAGCACGGCTTCCGCGTGACGATCTTGCCGGTCGATCGATTCGGATTGGTGGACCTGGATCGGCTCAAAGACGCCATGACGCCGGACACGATCCTGGTCTCGCTCATGCACGGAAACAATGAGATCGGCACGCTCCAGCCGGTCGAGCAGATCGGCAAGCTCTGCAAAGAGCGCGACGTCCTTTTCCACACCGACTGCTGCCAGACCTTCGGCAAGGTCCCGATCGACGTGAACGCGATGGGCATCGACCTGCTGAGCCTGAGCGGGCACAAAATTCACGGACCCAAGGGCGTCGGCGCGCTCTACGTCCGCCGGAAGAAGCCGCGCGTCCGCTGCGAAGCGGTTCTGCACGGCGGCGGGCACGAGCGCGGCATGCGCAGCGGTACGCTGAACGTGCCGGGCATCGTCGGACTGGGCAAGGCGGCCCAGCTTTGCTGGGAGCATCGCGACAGCGAGCCGAGGCACCTGGCCGCAATGCGCGACCGGCTCAGGAACCGGATCATGGATGGTCTCGACGAGGTCTACCTGAACGGGCATCCGACGCAGCGCACGCCGTCGAATCTGAACGTGTCATTCGCATATGTCGAAGGCGAAAGCCTGATGATGGGCTTCAGTGAAATTGCGGTCTCGAGCGGCTCGGCCTGCACGAGCGCGTCGCTGGAACCCAGCTACGTGTTGAAGGCGCTGGGCGTGGGCGATGAATTGGCGCACAGCAGCATCCGATATTCAGTGGGGCGCTTCAATACGGATGAAGAGATCGACTACGCGGCCGACCGCGTCGTGACGGCGGTCCGACGCCTGCGGGAGATGAGCCCGCTATACGAGATGGCGCAGGAAGGCGTCGATCTGAAACAGGTACAGTGGGCGCATCACTAGGACTGCGGGGACCGAGGGATCAAGGGACCAAAGGGACCGGCCAACAGACAACAGGGAACAGGAATGTCCTATAGCGAAAAGATCATCGAGCACTACGAGCGGCCGCGGAATGTCGGTTCGCTGGACAAGAGCAGCTCGTTCGTCGGCACCGGAATCGTTGGCGCGCCCGAATGCGGCGATGTCATGAAGCTCCAGATCCAGTTCGACGAGAATGAGCGCATCGTCGACGCCAAGTTCAAGACCTTCGGCTGCGGCTCGGCGATCGCGTCCAGCTCTCTGGCCACCGAGTGGGTCAAGGGCCGCACGCTCGATGAGGCGCTCGAACTCAAGAACACGGAAATCGTCAAGGAGCTCGCGCTCCCGCCGGTGAAGATTCACTGTAGCGTGCTCGCGGAAGACGCCGTGCGTGCCGCGGTCGCGGACGCCAAGCACAAAATCTCGCAGCGCACGAACAGGACCGTCGCGGCACGGTAGCACGATCGTACTGGGTGGTGCGGGCGTCGCGCCCGTACCAAGCGACGGGCCAGACGCCCGTACCACCCAGAGAAAGGCAGAAAGGTAAACCGATGAGCGTAGCCACGAACACGACGACGCCCCCCGCTGAGAACAAGCTGACCGCCAAGGGCCGCGCGCGGCCTTCGCAGCCCGGCGAGGGCATTCACTTGAGCGAAAAAGCCGCCAACTCGATCAAGGCGATCCTGAAGAAGGACAACTATCCCGACACGATGTACCTCTTCGTGGGCGTGAAGGGCGGCGGGTGCAGCGGGCTGCAGTACGTGCTCGACCTGCGCGACGAGGCGCATGCCCCGGTCGCCGACACCGACGAGGTCTTCGAGTCGCAGGGCATCACGGTCGTCTGCGATCTCAAGAGCTACGTCGCCGGCAATCTGACCGGCACGCTGATCGACTACCAGGAAAGCATGATGGGCGCGGGGTTTACGTTCAATAACCCCAACGCCAAGCATTCGTGCGGCTGCGGCAGCAGCTACTCGCCGTAGCGGATCGATCGATGCGACACTCGCGGCCCGCAGCGGCGACCGGCGGCATTCGCGCCGATGCCTTGTGCGGGCCGCGCCGTCTCGACGTGACGGTGCGATCCGGACCTGGCAGCCGAAGAACCGAATGATGGCCCTAACCTCATTGAAGGTCGCCCCGGCAAAGTGCGGAACCTGCAATCGCCCGCTCGATGCACCGCTATTCTGCTCGAACTGCCACGCGCTGCTGCCGGCGGACGACCTGGGTTACTTTGAGCTATTGGGCGTTGATGCGCGTTTCGATCTTGACACCGCCGCGCTGCGAACGCGCTTTCTGGAGCGCGCCCGAGCGATGCATCCCGATCGATTCCCCGACGCCGACCCGCACACGCAGCAGCTCAGCATCCACAACAGCGCCCGCTTGAATCAGGCCTTCGCGGTGCTGAGCGATCCGGTCTCGCGGGCTGAGTACTTGCTCGAGCTGGCCGGCGGAAAGCCTTCGTCGCAGGACAAGCGCGTGCCGCCGGAGGTGCTGAGCGAATCGCTCATGGTTCGCGAGGAGCTGGAGGAAGCGCGGCAGGCCTCCGACGCGTTCGCGAGAACTCGCATCCGAGAGCAAGCGCGCGCTCGGCGCGACCAGCGCCTGCATCGCATCGCCGAGTTGGCGCGGCGTCTGCCGGGCGATGAAGCGCTCCGCGACGGCCTGCGTCTGGAGCTCAACGCGATCAAGTACGACGCCAAGATGCTGGAGCAGCCATAGGTGACCGCCCACGCCGACAGATCACAAATCAGAACGCGAAACGCAAGCGAGCGCAACCTCACGCCGCGCTTGCTTGCGCTGTGCGTTCTGGTTCGCGGCGGGCCGCGGATTTCAAAGTAGCGATATGCCGACCGAGCGCGACATCATCGTCGGAATCGACCTGGGCACGACCTTTTCGCTCGTGGCCGTGGCTGACGAGCGCGGCCCGCGCATCCTCCGCGACGAGAACGGCGACGGGCGACTGCCCTCGGTGATCGGCGTCTCGCCCGGCGATGACGGCCATCCGCGCATGATGATCGGCTGGGAGGCCCGGCGTCATGCCGTCGAAAATCCGCGCGGCACGGTCTATTCGGTCAAGCGTCTGGTCGGCAAAGGACCGGACGACATCCGAAGCGAGTTGCCGTTCCTGACCTATCACGTCGCGGCCGGCCCGCGCCAAAGCCTGCGCATCGAGATCGACGGTCGGCAGTACTCGCCGGAAGAGCTATCGGCGCTTGTGCTGCGTGCTTTGCGCGAGCGGGCCGAGCGCGAGCTAGGCCGGCCGGTTCGAAGAGCGGTCATCACGGTCCCGGCGTATTTCGACGACGCGCAGCGCCAGGCGACGCGCGACGCCGGCCAGGCCGCCGGGTTGGAGGTGGTGCGGATCATCAACGAACCGACCGCCGCCGCCCTGGCGTACGGCATCGGGGCCCGCGCCTTGGCGGCGCGCTCGGCGGGTCGCACGTTCATCGCGGCGCATTCGGATCGCGCTGGTCAGACGCCGCTGCCGCTGCCGAAATGTGGCGACGCGGGCGATGCGGTCCGGTCGGAGAAGGGCTTGGCGGAGCAGCCTCCGGCGGGTCTCTTGAACCAAACGGAATCGACAGACTGCGGAAACCGGCCAGAGGCCGATCCGCCAGCGCAAACCGCTGGCGCAAACGTCGCGGTCTACGACCTGGGCGGCGGGACGTTTGACATTTCGGTGCTGCGGATCGAGGGCGACGTCTTCCAGGTGCTCGCGACCGCCGGCGACACGCACCTGGGCGGCGACGATTTCGATCGCGAGATCATCAAGCTCGTCACGCACGAGGTTCGCGAGCAGTTTCAACTCGACATTCAGGCGCCCGCGGCGCGCCAAGCGCTGCGCGGCCTGTCGGAGGCAGTGAAAATCCGCCTGAGCGACGAGTCGCAGGCGCAGATCGAACTGGACCTAGGCGGCGGGCGCGTTTATCGCCGCGCGTTGAAGCGCGACGAGTTCGAGTCGCGGATCGAAACATTCGTTGATCGCACCATCGCGCTGTTCGAGTCTGCCGTGCGCGACGCGGATCTGACGGCCGCGGACCTGGACCAGGTTGTGCTCGTCGGTGGCTCGACGCGAATCCCGCTCGTCCGCCACCGCGTCGAACGGGCCGCCGGCAAACCACCGTATACGGCGCTGAATCCGGATGAGGTTGTCGCGTTGGGCGCGGCGGTGCAGGCGCGGCTGCTCAGCGGCAGCGGCAGCGCACAAGACATGCTGCTGCTCGACGTGATCCCGCTTTCGCTGGGCATTGAGACGATGGGCGGCGCGATGGGCAAGCTCATCCTGCGCAACACGACCATCCCATGCCGTGCAACGGAAATGTTTACGACTTTCGTCGATGGACAGGCCGCGATTCAGCTCAATGTGCTGCAAGGCGAGCGCGAGCTGGCCGCCGACTGCCGCAAACTGGGCGAGTTCACGCTGCGCGGCATTCCGCCGATGCCGGCCGGCCTGCCGAAGGTGCTGGTCGAGTTCCTGATCGACGCGAATGGAATCCTGAGCGTCACGGCGTGCGAGCAGCGCAGCGGCACGCAGGCGGGGATTCAGGTGGTTCCGAACTACGGCCTGACACGCGACGAGGTGCAGCGCGTGGCGCGCGAGAGCATCGCGCACGCCAAGCAGGACTTGGACGCTCATCGCCGCGTCGACCTGCGCAACCAGGTCGCCTTCGATACGCACAAAACCGAGCAGATGTTGGAGCGCTACGGCGACGCGCTCGACCCGGCTGAGGGCGGCCGGCTGCGTGAGGAGATTGCCGGGCTTCGGCGATTGGCGGACGAAACCGACGACCTCGATGCGCTGCACCGCGCGCTGGACGCCTTCGGCAAGAGCACGCTTCGCCTGGCGGAAATCGGGATCAAGGAAGCGCTAACGAGGAATGCAGAATGATGAATGCAGAATGCAGAACGCAGAATAACGAACAAGCCGCCTTGGCGCCCACTGGGCGACGATCGCCGCCTGGCGCTTCCGCGTTCTGCATTCTTCATTCTGCATTCTGCATTTGAATTGGAGCATTCATGCCCGGCCAGAACCCCTACATCCAGGAATCAAACGTCCGCCTGCCGACGCGGAAATACAAGCTCACGATCATCGACGAGCAGCGCAAGGAGCACGTGATCGAGGTCGATCCGGGCAAGATCCCCTATGAGGATCACGGCCTGCCCGGCAGCATCCTCGACATCGCGATGGGCTGCGGCATCGAGATCGACCACGCCTGCGGCGGTGTGTGCGCGTGCAGCACTTGCCATGTGGTAGTGCGCGAGGGGTTGGACACCTGCAACGACTCAACCGAGGACGAGGAAGATCAGCTCGAAGAGGCGTACGGGCTGACGAGCAAGTCGCGCCTGGCCTGCCAATGCGTGCCGGACGGCACGAAAGACGTGGTCATCGAAGTCCCGAACTGGAACCGCAACCTCTCGCGCGAGGGCCACGGGCCGCCGAAAGCGTAACAAGACCGATTGCAAGCCTCTTTGCCGCTGGTGCTCAAACACGGGCGTTTCGCGAGAGCGGGAGCCTACGTCGCGCCTCACTCAACACGCCTTTCTTGTTGGCACATCGCTTGCTTGTACGTTCTGTGAGGACAATCACATTTTGCGGCGCGCCTGGTACGGGCGGCACGCCAATTGCGTCAAGTTTCGAAGAATTGCGAACGCAGTGAACGCAACGCGCGCGTTTCGCTTCTGGACCTTGGACGGGGCGTTGGGAAAGCGATCGCATAAAGCACCGGCGTACGTGACTGATTCTCATGTCTTTGCCGATGGAGGAAACCGAAATGAACACGTATCTAAGCAGAATGGGATTCGCGATGGGGGTTGCGTTTCTTGCTGCCGCGGGCGCGCTTGCGCAGGTCAGCCCGATCGAGCAATTGGGCCGATCGCTCCTGACCGACAACAAGCTCTCCGCGCCAGCAGGCCAGTCCTGTGTGGCTTGCCACGGCGCGTCTGCCGGTTACACGGGTCCGTCATCGAGCATTAACGCGCACGGCGCTGTGTATCCTGGCGCAATTCACCGCCGATTCGGAAACCGTAAGCCGCCGACCGCCGCATACGCCGGCGACAGCCCGGTGCTGCACTACGACGCCGACGGGGGCACGTGGGTGGGCGGTATGTTCTGGGATGGGCGGGCGACGGGCTGGATGCTGGGGGACCCGCTGGTCGAGCAGGCCATGGGGCCATTTCTAAATCCGCTCGAACAGAACAATCCGAGCAAAACGGCCGTGGTGTGGAAAGTCGCGCTTTCGAGCTATGCTCCGCTTTTCCGCCAAGTGTGGGGACCGGACTCGCTCCCGTGGGACCCCGACGCGCCCGCGCTCAGCAGAGGCGGGTTTGACTTCTCACTGGCTTACGAGCGCATCGCCCGGTCAATCGCGGCGTTTGAACGCTCGCGCGAGGTCAGCCCGTTTACGTCAAAGTACGATTTCTACCTGGCCGGGGTAGTTCAGCTGACCGCACAGGAAATGCAGGGGTTCTCGCTATTCAACGGCGTCGCGATGTGTTCGCAATGCCACCCGAGCTCGGTGGGCCCTAGCGGCGAACGGCCGCTGTTCACGGACTTCACGTACGACAACCTGGGCGTACCGCGGAATCCGGAGAACCCGTTCTATACGATGTCGAGCGACTGGAATCCGAATGGGCCCAACTGGGTCGACCACGGGCTGGGCGGATTCCTGCAAAGCGCGGGTTACTCGCCCGACGTCTATGGGCCGGAGATTGGTAAGCAGAAGGTGCCGACGCTTCGCAACGTGGCCCGCCGGCCGAAAATCGGATTCGTGAAGGCGTTTGGCCATAACGGCTTCTTCAAGAGCCTGGAGCAGATTGTCCACTTTTACAATACGCGCGACGTGCTCAGTTGGCCGCCGCCCGAAGTGCCCGACAACGTGAACCGCGATGAGCTGGGCGATCTGGGATTGACGCCCGAGGAGGAGGCCGCGATCGTTGCGTTTCTCCGGACTCTCTCCGACGGCTACGTGCCGCCGCAGGCTCCGTGATCGCGCGGCGTCGCCGTGCTGAACGAATCGTGCTGATCGCGCGCCGGGAGTCGAGTGGCGCCCGGCGCGTGTTCAGCGTGAGGTTGACGGGGGAGCATCGGCGGCTTGCCGGGTGGTGTAATTCTCGGCACAGACCCGCGCGAAACGCACCCTCGTGCGCCCGCATCCAAGATCATGCGAAAGGCCGGACTGGTGTGGCGTTTTAGCCGGCGCGCCAACGTGTCCGACGCCGCTCGAATCACGGCGTGCAAGCGCACTCTAGCATCCCGTCCATCGCACCGCAGAAGAACCAGCCGGTGTTGAGCTGGTCCGGCGGAATTGGACCGGTCGCCGCGACGGGCGCGTCGAGCGTGCCGCTGAGCGTCAGGCGAAGCATGCAGCCGGCGTGCGGGCCGACCATGACGCGGCCGCGCACGACGCCCTCCACCGGAATCGACCAACGCCCGTTCGTCGCGTCAAATCGCGACGCGGCGCACGTTTCGCAGGCGCTTCCGCATGTGGGAGTCGGCGTCGTCGACAGACACCGCACCGGGCGGTCCGTTCCCACGCCGGCAGTGCCCTCCATCGTTCCGCTGGCGATCACGACCGGCAGCACGCTGCCGGACAGGTTGAACGCGCCGTTCCAGAAGCCGCGCGTCTGACAAGGCGTGCCCAATCGCAGCTTCATGTCCACCAGCGCGACCATCGGGCCGCTCAACGTCGGCGACTCATCGCAAGGCACGTTTAGCGGCGTGACATTCAGGCACCCATCGCCGTTATTCAGCACTTGAACCGATAGGATCGCGCCAGTGCCTTCCAGCGTCCGGCAGGCGACCGTTCCGGCGTTTCCGCACGCGTTCACATGCCAGACGCCGTTCATCAAGATGCCCTGGCACAGGTTCTTGCTGACGCCGATCAGGCACGCGCCGCGTGTCGGCGCAAGCGTAGGCGGCGTTCGCTCGGCGGAGTCGTCGGGTCTCTCTTGAACCGCGGCGGCGACGCCGGGCGCCGATGCGTCTTGCGCCGCGGTAGCCGACCCGCCGCCCTTCCACGGGAGCATTAGCGACACGAGCACGGTGCATGCGAACAATGCGAGCACGTTTTTGAACATGTCGGATCCTCCGAAGTGACGCGACCCCGCACGCCCGTCTGACTGCACCGAGCCAGCGTAGAAACAACACGGGCGCCGAGCCCCGCAACTGGAATTGTCGCCCCCGTCAGGTGTCTTTGGAATGCCCATTGCGCGGTGCGAGCGCGGGGGCACTGGTGAGTTTTGACCGAACCGCGACCGTAAGGGAGCGGGGAATGCGAAAATCACGCCTGTTCTATCCCCCGCTCCCTTACGGTCGCGGCTCGGTGGTCCAAACCCGACCAGTACCAGCGCGGGCCTGCGCACCACGCCGACACAACCCGAACGCGGCCAGCGTGTATTCTGAGAGCGGTCTGATGGCCGACATGACCGGGCTGCGCAATATTGACGGAACAAGAGAGCAACCGATGGCGACGGTAGGCCCGATTGATGTATCGCCTGGCTTGAGCGCCGCCGCGCTGGAGCGTGCTCGGCTGCGAACGGTCCTGGCGACGATCGGAATCAACGTCCTGGCCGTCGCGGGCTTCTCGCTCGCGCCCTGGTCGGATTGGCGGACCGGAGTGCTGCTCAATCTGCTCGATCATCTGATTCTCATCGTGCACATCGTCCGGCATCGCGATCGTCTGATGCCGCAACTGATTGCCTTCGGACTCGCGCTGGGTTTTGTCGAGTTGGCGGCGGATGCGTGGCTCGTTGACGTGACGAGAACGCTGGATTACTCGATCGGCGGCGGGCCGATGCTGTGGCGCTCGCCGATCTGGATGCCGTTCGCTTGGGAAATCGTCGCCGTTCAGTTCGGATATGTCGGCTTGCGGCTCGGGGAGCGCTTCGGCTGGCGCGGCATTCTGCTCACCGGGTTTCTCGGCGCGCTGAACATCCCCTTTTATGAAGAAATGGCCCGCCGAACGCACTGGTGGCTGTACGATCACTGCCGAATGTTCCTGCACACTCCGTACTACATCATCGCGGGCGAGTTCGCGGTCTGCGCGCTGATCGCCGCCGTGGCGCCGCTGCTGCGGCGTGAACGTCTGGCGTTGGCGTTGGCGCTGGGCGCGCTCTGCGGCCTCGGAATCTTCGCTTCCTACGCGGCGGCGTATTTGTTGATTGACGGGATCCCCGCGTAGCACTCGCGGCTACTTCGTCGGCTGAATCCCCAGGTCCGTGCTCGTGTAGATCGCATCAAAGCGCAACCCGGCGGACTCGATCGTCTGGCGTGCGCCCTCCTGCCGATCGATCACCGCGACGATGCGATCGACGATCGCGCCCGCGGCTTGCAGCGTCTTCGCCGCCTCTAGAGCCTGGCCGCCGCTGGTGGCGATGTCTTCGACCAGCAGCACGCGATCGCCGGCTTCGAGGCGACCCTCCACCAACTTGCCCGTGCCGTAGTCGGCCTTCTTCGAATTTCTCACGATCACGAACGGCTTGCCGGTCTCGAGCGAAAATCCGCGTAGCGGCACCCGAGCGTCTGGCACATCGCCGCGTAGGGGGTCAGGATGCCGCATTCCTCGAAGTGCTCGGCGGCGGCGTCCACGTCCGCCTGCGTCCAGGCGTCTGCGTTGGCGGGCGTCACAACGCCGTTCTTGACCAGCAACTCCAACATCTCCGGCCGGCAGTCGTAGCCGCGCGACCGCAGGTGACTGGACGCGACGGTCAGCGCCATCGGGAACATCTCCCGCCGCTCCATCTCCGCCGCCTCGTGAAAGGCCCGGTCCGCGCCAGACCACGGCTTGATCTTGAGGTCCACGTACTCGTCGAAGGTCAGCCCAATCCGTTCCATCATCTTCTCCTTACCGGTGTCGTGGGGCACCAACGCCCACATCCACTTATTTCCCGGCGCATGGGCGATTCGTAAAGCTGGGTCGAAGCGTTTTCCGTGAACCGCGACGGTCAGTCGCTAACCATCGTCGCCGCAGTGAGTTGCGCGCGGTCACGCGGACATGCCGCTGGAGCCCGACGAGCTGCTGCTCCCGCGCCATGCGTCGTCCCAGTTCCGGATTAACCAGTTCATGCCCTCCGGACATCCTGGAAGCTGGCCCAACGGTCCGGACAAATCCCAGCCCGCTCGGTACAGGGCTTGGGGACAGCTGGACAGGCGCCCTGACACGATGCAAAATGGACTGCAACGCAGGATCGGTGCCCGCGCGGGCGCTCAGTGCCGCGCGAACTCCGGCTCGGGAAGCGGACGTGGGCAAGGCGGCGCATTATGTGGTGCGCCCGGTCAGCACGCCAGGCGAAAACTGACCGCGGAGCAAGACGGCAAGCGCGAGGATAGCGGCCTCGAATCGAATCGCAGGAGAATGGAGTGCGGCATGGAACCTCGACTTCTTGGCACACTCTTGCGGAACCTCAAGATCTACAGCGACTGGAACGAGATCGGGTTCGACTACATTCTGAATCCCGACACCGGTGAACTCCATCGGGTGGCCTTCGGTAATTTCTTCGGCTCGCACAATCTTGCGATCGCGGACCTCGCGAATTTCGTCGGCTTGACCAACGTCGGACTGGTCCGCGTTGACGCCCTGCCGGACGGGGCGCAGGTCCCGGTCTACAACATTCTGACCGGCGAGATCATCGGAACGTACAAACTCAACAAATGCAGGCACTGCTTTCAGTAAGCGCAGTCTTCGGGGAAAACGGGTATGGCTGAGGAGGCCGAGAGTTCAGGCGTGAGGGGGTTTCTCTACTGGGCGCTTCCGCTCGCGGGTTTCATTTTTGGCTACTTCGTCGGCGACAGCTATGCGGGGATAGCGGGCGGCATCGCGTTGTCGCTGACACTGGGCGTCGCCGCATTCACCGTACTGCTTTTCCTAGACGAGCAACTGAGCACCAAGCGTAATCTCCACGGCTTCTTCCTCCGAAACCGCGGCGACATCGTCGGATTCTCGATCGCGGCTGTGACGATGTTCATCGGTGCGGGCATCGTCGCCGCGATCTTTGGCCCCGGCCCGATAATATTGGGCTCGATCGCGGGCTGGTGGATCGGCCAGTGGATCGGCGCGTACGTTACGCGACAACTTCGTTGGTCATCAGAGTGCGTGAGCGCCGGGATGGAGGTGCTCTTCGCCTATGCCGCCGTCGTTGTGTCCGCCGCTCAAGCCGACGGCGTTGTGACCGATGCCGAGCGCGCCGAAATAGCCGACACCTGCCGACGGCTGTTCGCGACTTTTGGTTTCGATGATGACGACATGATCACCCGGGCGATTGGCGCTGCCGTCGACAGCCAAGTAAGCGCCCAAGCCGCTGGCGGGTATGTCGGCACGCTCTCCGGCGACCTCCAGCGAGCGGTGTTTGCCGATGTGTGCCGAGTTTTATTCTCCAGCGGCGACCTTAACGCCAAGACCGAAGAGTGGATTTTGGGCTTCTTGGCGACCTCGGGTATCGAGGACACGAGCCTGTTGCACGTGTATACGCGGAAATATGCGTCCTGCGAGGACGACCGGCAGAAATGCTTAAGCGAATTGGGATTGCCGCCCGACGCGACGACGGATGACATCAAGCACTGGTACCGCAAGCTAGCGCTGGACTACCACCCAGACCGTCTGGGGAACGTGCCACCACAGATCAAGGCGCTCGCCGAGGCGAAGATGATGGCTGTCAATCAGGCGTACAGTCGCCTGATGGACGGCCCGCATCAGGAACCGACGCTCTACTTCCAAGGTACAGACGGCGCGAGCTACCACGCCGCGAACCGCCCGAACGGTGTTGCGAAATGCTGGCTCTGCAGCCAAGGCAACCGTGTCCCGAGCGCCGCGGAACCGGCTACGGCGCGTTGTGGCCGGTGTCACGCTTTGCTGGGTGTAACCTGGGATCCATCGGCAACCGCGTGATAGTCCGCAGCTTTTACGGCCAGAGGCTCGTTGGGAGCTCATGCAGTGGGATTCCTTAAGTTCTTTTTCGGAAGCTCGAACCGGGATCGTGCGCAGCGCGACCAGTGGCGCCCAAGCGTCATCGGCAAGAACCTCATCAGCCCCATCAACGATTACGGCACCTGTTTCGCCTGCGAAGGCACTGGTTCGCGCACGCTTGAATGCCGCGCGTGCGATGGGCAAGGGACGCATCGGTGGGAATGTCGAGCGTGTCACGGTACCGGCGAGTACCGGCGCGAGGCCTTGTCCTGCAACGCGTGCATGGGGACGGGCCGCCATCCGCGCGGTCAGTGCCGCAAGTGCAACGGCACGGGCACGTTCAAGCCCGCACTGGTCGAGTCGTGCCACAAGTGCAACGGTGCTGGACACCGGACGGAGTCTTGCCGGAAGTGCGGCGGAAGTGGAAGTTTCACGGTGACGTGCCGGAAATGCGGCGGCTCAGGGTGGCACAAGTTCCGGAAGTGACAGCGAGACTACTGCGATGGATGGGATCATCGGTCTAATCGTGCTTCTGTTCATAGCCGCCGCCATCTACCAAGTTGCCTTTAAGGCCGGCAAACGCGAGGGGTCCCGCAAGGGTTACGGCGTCGGATTCGCCCGGGGACGCCGTGGCAAAAGCGGAGGTTGCTTCATCGCGAGCGCGGCGTTCGGTGACCCGGCGCACCCGTGCGTCAATGCGTTGCGCGCATATCGCGATGGCGTGCTACGCCACCGAACCCTCGGGCGCTTGGCGATTAGATGTTACGATGCGGTGGGCCCTCACGCGGCGCGAATCGTCGAGCGATGGCCCTGGCTACGCCATGCCGCCAGGCGGCGCCTTGTCGGATTGGCGTGGTCGGTCAGGCGCCGAACCAAGACGCTAACCGCAGCCGACAGACTGCGGAGAGGTTGCCCTCATGAATAGCCCACTGAATCAGTACACAACGTCAATTCGCGTTGGTCCGGCGGACAAGCCTGACCTTGGCTTCACGCTCCAATGGAGCAGCAAGACGCGCCAATTGACATTCTCTTGCGTCGTGGACGTATCGGATCTTCTGAGTGAGCTGGCGGCCGAGGGATGCATCGAAGTAAAGAACATCCCGCCCGAGCGCCAAGTCGCGACTGCGTCCTTCAACTATCCCATTCTCGATGAGAGTGCACTTCGCGCATTCGCTTTCGCCAACAGCAGTGGCCTAGCGTCTATGCTCATGGGCATTGCTAGCGACCTCACAGAACACGCTCGATGAGCCATCATGGCATCCTGTCGCAGCTGCGTTCGTTGAGCCGTGGGTTCATGCACTGGGCGAAGGTGGCGGTCGGCCGCAGCGCCAAGCCGCCGTCGGAGCTCGGCTGGTCGTTCGGGTACGTTGGCAAGGGGCCGGGCGCGCCCATCTAAACGTCATCGCCGCCGAATACGCAGGGAAGAGTGAAACAGTTACGGGCGCCGTGCCTTGCTTCCCGGGAAGGGCGTCGGGATACCGTTCACTTGACCGCCGCCATTCCGCCCCGCCCCCAGGTGAACTCTACCGCTTTCTGACGGGTAAAGCCCGCCGACGCGCGGTTTTCCGTCACCCGCGGCTACTTCGTCGGCTCAATCCCCAGGTCCGTGCTCGTGAAGATCGCATCAAAGCGCAGTCCGGCGGACTCGATCGTCGGGCGTGCGCCCTCCTGCCGATCGATCACCGCGACGACGCGATCGACGATCGCGCCCGCGGCCTGCAGGGTCTTCGCCGCCTCGAGCGCCTGGCCACCGCTGGTGGCGATGTCTTCAACCAGCAGCACGCGATCGCCGGCCTCCAAGCGACCCTCCACCAGCTTGCCGGTTCCGTAGTCGGCCTTCTTGGAATTTCGCACGATCACGAACGGCTTGCCGGTCTCGAGCGAAACCGCCGCCGCCAGCGCGACCGCGCCGAGTTCCGCGCCGGCGATGCGCTGAAATTCCGGCGTGACGAAGGCGGCGAAGCGCCGCCCCAGCTCGCGCAGCAGCGCCGGCTGCGTCTCGAAATAGTATTTGTCGAGGTAGTACTTGCTCTTGCGGCCCGAGCGAAGCGTGAAATCGCCTTCCAGATACGCGGCGGCACGGAGCGCTTCAGCGAGTTCGGGCTGGGTCATGACCAAAATTCCCAGCCGAATGCAGAATGAAGAATGCAGAATGCAGAACGTCGGATCGACGCCTGGGCCCGATTCTCATTCCGCATATTGGGTGCTTCGTTCCGCACTCGCCTCACCGGCCGAGCAGCGATCCGAACTTCTGCATTCTGCATTCTTCATTCTGCATTCGCTCAAGCCCCCTTCGCCCGCAGCTCCGGCCGGCTCTTGTTCTTGCCGTTCGGCGGTCCGCCGATCGATTTGGCGAGTTTTTCCAACCCATCGCCGCCGATTTTCAGCACCAGTTCGAACAGGCGTCCCATCGTCGAAAGGAAGTTGCGCAGGTCCTCGAGGCGTCGTCTGAATTCCGCCACGTCTTCCGCCGCCACGCCGTCAGAACTCTCGGGCGAATCGACCGTTTCGAGGCAGCGATCGATCGTATCCAGGATCGGTTCGACTTCGCGCCGCCGGCGCTCGCGCATGATCGTCTCGAACATGCGCCAGACGTCGGTGTCGGCGACGAAGTATTCCTTGCGATCGCCCAGCTTGTGGACGCGCTGAATCAGGGCCCAATCCACCAGCGCGCGCAGATTCATGCTCGCATTGCCGCGCGAGATTTGAAGCTGCGCCATGATGTCGTCCGTGCAGAGCGGTTCACGCGTCACGAAAAGCAAGGCGTGAATCTCGGCCATGGTGCGGTTGATCCCCCAATAGCCGCCCATTTCGCCCCAGCGTTGAACCAGCAGGTTCTTGGACTCATCCAGGATCGTCATAACGTGCTCCGAAGTTTCAGAACCGCCAAAAACTATTGTAGCAACGGCGAGCGGGCGAACAAGCGCT
Organism: Phycisphaerae bacterium; assembly: GCA_046350315.1. Taxonomy (GTDB): domain Bacteria; phylum Planctomycetota; class Phycisphaerae; order UBA1845; family Fen-1342; genus CAZHTF01. Next base: position 4,025,395 of record JAXMAP010000002.1, on the reverse strand, counting down.
TTCAATCGCGTGGGTAGTGGCTCAGTTTCGCGAAGTAACTCCCCAGCCGAGCCCCGACCGTCAGGGAGGGGTCACTTGCGACGTGCAGAAGGCGGCTCCCTTACGGTCGGGCCTCGGTGTCGAGCGTTTTCCGCAGGTCGAGTGCGTGTTGTAAACGAAACTGAGAGTCTGCCCGGCTTTTTCAGCGCGCGGCCTCCGGGTAGACTCCCGCCGCGCATCGCTTCTCATGCACGCGCCAAGGATGGTCATGCTCTATCTGAAACCGTTGAAATCCTCGCGCCAATTCTCGCGGAGCACCGCCCGACTTGCGCAATTCATGGTCCTCGGCCTCGTTGGTTGCCAGGTTGGCCCCAAGCCCGCCCTGCCCGCCGGCGACGCGAACGTCCGTGTCACCGCCGACGCCGATGTGCCGATGCCCGCGCCGGCGGTGCTGCGCTCGCGACCGCGTCCGATGCCGACGCCGGTGCGCGCGGTGTGGGTCGCCCGCATGCACTACCGCTACGAAGACGACGTGCGCACCATCATCCGCAATTGCGCCGATCTCGGATTCAACACCATCTTCTGGCAGGTGCGTGGAAACGGCACGGTCGCTTTCCGCTCGCGACTCGAGCCGTGGCTCGAAGAATTCGAGTTTCACGACCCGGGTTTCGATCCGCTCGCCGTCGCCGTGCACGAAGCGCATGCCAACGGCCTGCGCATCGAGGCCTGGGTAAACGTGATGCCGGGCTGGCGCGGCAAGCGCCCGCCGCCGGTCGCCGAGCAGCTCTACAACGCCCATCCGGCGTGGTTCTGGTATGACGCGGCGGGCCGGCGTCAACCGCTGGGCGATTTCTATGTCAGTCTGAATCCCTGCCTGCCCGACGCGCGGCGGCACATCGTGAGCGTGTTGGCGGAGATCGTCAGCCGCTACGACGTGGACGGCCTGCATCTCGACTACATCCGCTACGCGTTCGACACGATGATGAACATGCGAAATCAATATCCGCGCGACGCGGCCACGCTGGCGATGTTCCAGCGCCAGACCGGCAAGAATCCCGACGCCGACCCGGACGCGTGGGATTCGTGGCGGGCAAACCAGATTTCGCGCCTGGTGGGCGAAATTCGCGCCATGCTCGATCAGCGCCGCCCAGGCGCGACGCTGACCGCGGCCGTGTGGGTCGATCCGGCGCGGGCGTATCGCGAGGCGCTTCAGAACGGCGGGCAATGGCTGCGGGCCGGGCTGGTCGACGCGCTGGTTCCGATGGCGTACACCGAGGATGCGGCGAAATTCGAGCACGACGTCGACGCGTATCGCGCCCAGGGCGGCAATCGCCGCATCGTCCCCGGCCTGGGAATCTACAAGCACAGCGTCGCGGCGAAGATGGGCGAGCAATTGCAGGCCTGCGCCGAGCGCGGCGGCGATTTCGCGCTATTCTCGTACGAATCGCTGATGGAGACCGCCGGCGATCGAAGCAAGACGCGGCCCGACCCGAAGGAGCAGCAGGCGCGATTGATGCGGAGGTCCGTGCTGGCGCGGTTTGTCGGGAAGTGACGCCACAGCGGCCGGAAGTTTGATCGGACCGTGAGAGTCTGTCGCTCTGACCGCGCCGCGACCGTCAAGGACATACATCCGAACCGCGAGCGCAAGCGACGGGTGCGTGACACATTTGGAGGGTGGATTCTCGCCCCGGTAGGGGCGTCGGAGTGTAGCCACGGGTGAAGCAGCCGCAGGCGGCAAACCCGTGGACAACGAGCGTGCGCGGATTCTCGCCCCGGAAGGGCGAAGGCAACGCCGTGTGCGTTACGGGCCGCCCGCGCGGGATTCCTCGGCCCCTGCCGGGGCCGGCCGGCGCGCGTGCGTGGTATCCACGGGTTCCGCTCGGGCCGCTGGCCCTCGCTGCACCCGTGGCTACAGTCGTTGGCCCCTTGCGGGGCCGCCAAACGCACCCGGGAGCGACCGGCCAAGCGGCGTGCTGCTCGAATTGCCGTCACTTCTTGCCGTTTCCGCCGCTAGCTTGCGCTCGCGGTTCGGAGCGGCGCTTCCAGGGACCATTCCCAACCCCCGCTCCCTGACGGTCGCGGTTCAGACAGATCGATTCGAAATCCTCTGCCGCCGCGGCGCTTGAACGAAGTCCGTCGCCACTAACCCGTCGCAGGCGGATCGGGGGTCTCCGGCGAGAGCAGCGCCTCGATCAGCGCGATGGTCAGGTCCGCCGTTTTCCCGTGCTCGTCAAGCCGCGCGTTGTATTCGACGAACTCCGCCGAGTGGATCAACCGCTGGCGGCCCAGCGCGCGCAGCAAAGTAATCGCCTCGTCCGCGCTGAGTCCGCCCGGAACGGGCGTTCCGGTTCCGGGTACGGCCACGGGTTCGAGCACGTCGATGTCGAAACTCAGGTGAATGTGATCGCAACGCCGCGCCAGCTCGGCGATCGGGTCGGTCAGGATCGCCGCGCCGCCCGCACGCAGATCGTCGGTCGTTCGCATCCACAACTTGCCGCGCGTGATCGCGGCCCGCTCGCCGGGGTCCAGGTCGCGGCAGCCCGCCAGCAGCACGTCCGCTTCGCGCACCATCGGGTCCAGCTCCGCGATTCGCCGCAGATCAACGTGCCCATGTCCGCAAGCCACCGCCAGCGACATCCCGTGGATGTTGCCCGACGGACTCGATCCCGGCGTGTTGAGGTCGGCGTGCGCGTCGATCCATACCAGTCCAAGCCGCTTGCAGGCATCCGACAGGCCGGCCAGCGTGCCGATCGCCAGACTGTGATCGCCGCCGATGCAGAGCAGGAACGCCGTTGGCGATTTTCGGCGTGTGCCAAGAACGCAGGCGTGCGTGTGCCGGTTTACCTGCACGATGTTCGCCAGGTAGTTCAGCGACTGCGCGCGATCGATCAGGTAGCGCGTTTCGTACACACCGGGGATGTCGCCCAGGTCCTCGACGTGGTGCCCGCCGGACTCGAGTCGCTTCACCAGTCCGCGACGCCGCAGCTCCGCCGGTCCGCGCTCCGCGCCGGGCGTGCGACCACCCTTGCCGGCCTGAATTCCCAGCAATTTGATCGTCCGCCCGCCAACTCCGGCTTCGCGCGGGGTCATTGGGGCGGCCGTCCGAGCGGGATCAGGCGCTGTACATCGAGACCAGACGAACCGTGATCGCGATCCGGCAAGCTCGGCAGCGCGCTGGGAACTGGGATCTTCACCTCCAGAAGCTGCGTATCGGCGTGGATCGTGGCGCGGGTCTCCGCTGAATCCGCCGGTATCAGCAGCACGTCGCCGCGTTCGAACGGCGTGCGAAGCGCGCCGCGAACAAATTCCCCGCCGCCCGAGAGCACCATCCAGATCGTCATCTCGGCGTGCGGCAGCGTCTGCGACATCCCGGCCGTCAGGCGCACTTTCTCAATGAGAAACGCCTCGCTGGACACCAGGCGCGTCACAGTCGCAAACGCGCCGGCGATGTGCGAGCGCGGCTGACGGATTTCGGTTTCACGCACATCGTAGCGCAGATTTCGCAGACCGGCTTCCGAGTGCAGCGCGCGCGGCTTGCCGTCCAGGTCGACGCGGTCCCAGTCGTATAGGCGATAGGTCACGTCTGACGGCGTCTGCACTTCGGCCACCAGTACCCCCGCGCCGAGCGCATGTGGCGTGCCGCTGGGGAGGTAGAAGCAGTCGCCGGCCTTCACCCGCCGTGGAAGCAGCAACGATGCGATGGCCGGCGTGCCGGCGGCCCGCGTGACCTCGTGCTCGCCGACGCCCGGACGAAAGCCGACGAAGATCACCGCGTTTGGGTCAGCGGCGACGACGTACCACGCTTCGTGTTTGATCGGACCGCTGGGGGGACCTTCGTGCGTCGCGGTCGGGCGCGGGTGATTTTGAACGCTCAGATGTTCCCGCGCGTCGAGGAATTTGATGAGAAGCGGAAAGCGACCCTCCACCAAAGTGGCGCTGCCGAGCAGCCCGCGCCCCCAATCGGACACCAGTTCGCTCAACAACCGCCCGGCGAGCGGACCGTCGCGCACCACGGACTCATCGTTTGGTAAGCTGACGATCTCCCACGACTCGCCAATCGGCGAATCAGCGGGGAGCCGCTTGCCCAGCACAGATTCCAGACGCCGCCCGCCCCAGGGTTTGACCTTGAATCGAGGCACGAATCGAACCGGAATCGGCGGAACGCTCAAGGCCGGTCCTCAGCGTCGCTGGAGTCCCGGCCGGGCAGCGCCAGATTTCCTTGCAGGCGCGCAAGCGTAGCCGGGCCGATCCGCGGGACGGCGTCGAGGTCGGCGAGCGCTCGGAACGGATGATCGCCGGCCGCGCGGCGAGCAATGATCTGCTCGGCGGTGCGCGCTCCGATTCCGGGGAGCAGCATCAGGTCATCCGCCGACGCAACGTTCGGGTCGATGCGAAGTGTCACCGATCCAGCGCGTGCCGCGGAGTTCGGCGCGGCGTCGTGCGAAGCGGCCAACGGCGCGATGCTCGCAACGGCCAGTCCCAGCAGCGCCAGCAGCCCGGCGCGGGGCGCATACTCGCGCTGGTCGGACCGAGTCATTTCTTGCCTTCCGATTGCAGCTTGGCCCGCAGCGCCACGAGCCGCGCATACGCCGCCTTGGGTTTGAGCGCCTCGGTCAACAACCCGCAGCCGGGAACGGCCGCATGCGGGCCGTCCATTACCGTCTGAAGGCACACGCTCTCGACGAACGGGCGCGACAAGACCACCTCCGCACACTGCGCCAGCCAGTCCGCCTGCACCTGCTCGGACCACGGACCGCGCCACTCGCCGCCGGTTGCGGCGCGGCGTTTTCCGGCCGGCGCCTCCGACGGCGCAGCGAGGGCTGTGACGTGCAACGGCTTTCCCAGATTCGCGAGACGATCGATCAGCGTGCTTACCTGGAGCAGGTCGCGGACGTGGAAGCCCTCGCTGTCCAGGCCAAACTGAATCTGGATGCCGAAGGCGTCGAAGCTGATTCCCGCCTGCACCACCATTTCGGCGTACAGCAAGGGCGGCACGGCGCGCTGATTGCGGGCGAAGTACTCGCCCCAGGGCTGCGTCAGGTCGATGACGAGCTGCGCCTTGGGGGCCACTTGGCGCGTCGTCGTGGCGGCCATTCGCGTCAAATCGACGATCTGCTCGAACGTGAACGGAAAGACGCTGTCGGCGTGCAGCCCGCTCGCGATCAGCCAATGCGGGCAGACGTTCGCGTATCGAGCGGCGGTTCGGCGCACGTGCTCACGCGCGAAATCGACGATCGCCTCGTAGTCATTCTCCCAGATGTACATCCAATCCGGCACGAATTGCACGCCGAAATTAAGCAGCGGACCGCCGCGAATGGTGACGCCGGCTTTCGCCAGCGTCTTGATCCACGCGTCCAGTGGCTCATACGCGGCGCCCTGCTCTTTCTGCTGAATCTCGCGCCACACGAATGGCACGCGGACAAAATCGAGCAGCTCCTTGAGTCGCGGTGGAGCACTCTTGGCCGGCGGCATCGCCGCGCCCATGAATCCACGACTGAATCCACCACTCTGCTGACGCCGCGAGAGAAACACGCCGGCGTGAAACTGACACAATTTCTCCGAGGCAGCAACGCTGGCCGCGAGCGACTCGTCGGCCAGGCGGGCCGCCTCGCGCGGCTTGTCGATGTGTTGCAGCGCCGCGATGAACAGCTCCTGGGCGCGCTCTATTTCGCCGGCGATCGACTCGACGCCGCTGTAGTCGAACAGCCCCCACTCCTCGCGCTTCAGTGAGATGCGCAGCAGACGATGGCGGGCCAGCTCCACGTGCAGGTGATACGGCTTGTCGCGCGCCACGAGTCGCGTGGTTTCGAGCTGCAGCGCCCCGAGTCCCTGTACCGGCCAGAGCAACGACAGCCCGAGCGGATCCGTGTTGCGGCTTTCGCAAACGATCTGCTTGCCGGACAGCCGCACCTCGCCGCGCGACGGCACGCCGTCGGCGCCGACGAGATACGCGCCGCTGAGCGTCGGAAAGCCCTCGTCGTTGTTTAGGAAGAACTCGAAGCGATGCACGCCGGGCCGACCTCCGCGAGCGACGGGCGCGCCGCAGCCAGCACGGCGCGACCCTGCCGCCGGCGCATCGCGGCATCTTAGGCGAGGAAGTCAGCGGGACACAAGAAAACCGAAACCCGCCGGGACGAGTTGTTGAAGGAATACGCTGTTTCGCGGTGCGCAGCGCCACTCCACGCCCGGACCGCGTTCGCGTAGAATCCGGCGCTTAAGCCGGGCGCGGTCCGGCTGGGTTGCATTTCCTCGAATCTTGCAGGAGTTTCCCGTGCGCAGAGCATTTCCCGCCGCCGCGATTCTCGCGTTGGGCGTCTCGGTTTGCTGGGCTGACACGCTCGAAGACGTGGAAAAGAAATTGGTCGCCGCCGCCGAAAAGCTGACCAGCTTCCAGGCCAAGATGCGTTCGGTGCAGGACATGGCGATGGGCGAAGTGACGAACAAGTCGCGCATCGAGGGCCAGTACGAATACGTGCGCAAGGACGGCAAGGCGCTTTATCGAATGGAAGCCAAGACCTCCGGCGTAATCGAGATGAAAGGCGCCGAGCCGCAGAAGATGGACGGCAACACGATGGTCGTCTGCGACGGCGAATACGCCTACACCTACAACGAAGCGATGGGCCAGAAAATGGCCTTCAAGATGAAAAGCGATCCGAAGATGAGCGTGTTCGTCGACAAGCAGTTCCTCTCGATGCTCAAGAAAGACCACGATCTCACGCTCATGCCCGACGAGAAGATCGACGGCAAGGATTGCTGGGTGGTGCAGGCTGTGCCCAAGAAGCCCGAGATGATCGAGAAATTCGTCTACTACTTCCAGAAAGAGACCGGAATCGGGCTGAAGACGATCGGCAAGGACAAGGCCGGCAAGGACATCACGGTGACCGAGCTGTCCGACGTGAAGATGAACGTCACCATTCCCGCCGACCGTTTCGTGTTCAAGGCGCCGGAGGGCGTGACGGTGCAGGACATGTCGAAGCTGGCGGAAGACGCGAAGAAGTCCGAAGAACCGGAGAAGCCGTAGCTCGCCGCCGACACAAGATCCGGACTCCACGTGACCGAAGCGCGAGGCCAACCCCGGGCTGCTGATTCCGCGTTGCTTCGCGATGACTTGCAACCGCCGCCCGCGCCGACTCCTTTGCTCGCGCCGGCGGCCGGCTTTTTGGCGGGCATTGTCGCCGCGCACGGACTGCACGGCGCGGAACGCGTCGCCTTGTGGGCCATCGGCGGCGCGCTCATCGGCCTGATCGCGCTCGGCTTGACGCGGACACGCGCGTCGCGCCCCGCGTTCAACGCCGGCGTCGCTGTAGTCGCCGCGCTGATCGGCTTCGCGCGCTACGGCGCGGCGATCCGCCTTCCCGAGCACCACGTTGCGAGGTTTCTGGCCGTCGAGCCGGTTCTCGCGCGCTTGCACGGCACCATTTCCACGGCTCCGACGATCGCCCCATCCGCCCGTCGAAACCCCTTTCTGCCCTTCGACCCTCCGCCGCGCACGTCATTCGTGCTTAGCGCATCGCGCTTTGAGTCCACCGATCCGCCGATGCCGACGCGCGGATACGTCCGCGTCTCGGTCGACGGCGCGCTGCCGCAACTCGCGCTCGGCGACGAAGTGACGCTGACCGGGCGGCTTTATCGCCCGCGCGGACCGCGCAATCCCGGCGAAGCCGATTGGGCCGCGATCAATCGCGTTCAGGGTATTTTCGCGGGCCTGTCGGTCGACGGACCGCAGTACGTCCAACGCACCGACGCGCCGCGCGGCATGACGGCGATGATCGGGCGGCTGCGGGCCGCCGCACGGGCGCTGCTGTTCGACAGCTTGGCGAAATCCGCCGACGAACCGGGCGAGCGATTGCTCAGCGCCTTGATTCTCGGCCAACGCTCGTCGGTCGATCGCAAAATGGACGAGGCTTTCGTCCGCACGGGGACCGTGCACATCCTGTCGGTGAGCGGGTTTCACGTCGCCGCGCTCGCCTTCGTGACTTGGTTTGCCTGTCGCAGGATCCTGCTGCGCGGACGACGGACCGCGGCTGCGGTCACAACGCTGGCCATCGCGCTCTACTCGATAACAGCGGAACCCAACGCCCCGATTCTGCGCTCGGCGATCATGGGAGTGCTGGCGATGACGGCGACGCTGCTCAACCGCGCGACCGCCAGCGTGAACTGGCTGAGCCTGTCAGCAATCTGCATTCTGCTGGTCAATCCGCTCGAAATCCTTCGCCCGGGATTCCAGTTGTCGTTCATTCAGGTTTTGGCGCTGCTGTTGGTCGTGGCGCCGACTGCGGGTTATTGGTTTCGCAGACCGCCAGTAGATTCGCCGATTCAACCCTTGCGGCCGGCGCGCGAACGGTGGCTGAGGCCCTGGCTCGCCCGCATCGCACTGGGAGCCTCACTCGTCACCTCCGTGGCGTGGATCGTTTCCATTCCGCTCGTGATGCTGCATTTTCAGGTCGTCACGCCGTGGGCGGCATTGCAATCGCTGCTGCTGACGCCGCTTTTCTCGATGGCGATCGTCTGGGGATTTGTGACCGTGCTGTTGTCGGCGGTTCTCCCGCCGCTGGGGGCACTCTCGGCGGATTGGCTCAGTTGGTTTGCGACCGGGCTGCTCCGGCTCGTCGATTGGGTCGGTCAAGTCATGCCCGGATCGCTCCTGCAAGTCGTCGCGCCGCCCACGACCCTGGTCTGGGGATCGTACGCCGCGCTCGCGGCACTTTGGGCCGTGTGGCGCTGGTCCGCGAAGCGGGATCGCCCACCGGCGGTCGCAATACGCGTGCGGTCAAGCGTCGCCTGCGGCGTGATTCTGCTCATCGCCTGGAGCGCCTGGGCGGTTTTCCCGCCGGCGCGAGATGACGCCTACCGGCTATACGTGCTCGCGGTCGGTGGCGGCAGTGCGGCCGTGCTCGTCGCGCCGAACGGCGAAGCGGCGGTGATCGACGCCGGCACAAACGCGAATTTCGACGCCGGCGAAACCGTGGTTCATGCGGCGCGGGCGCTGGGAGTCCGGCGAATCGCGCTCGTTGCCGTCTCGCACGCGAATTTCGATCACTACAGCGGCGTACCGACGCTATTGGCAGGCGCGCTCGGCACTCAAGCCCCTTCGCCGCCGCGCCTGGTGGTCGGCCCGCTGTTTCGCGCGTCCGACGAGCGCGGCACGGACCGCCTTTTCGCGCGATTGCCGGCGGAGACGCGGGCCGAGTCGCTCTCGGCAGGCGACACGCTTCAGCTAGGCGCGGCGACGATCGAAGTTCTCTGGCCGCGTTCCGACTTGCCGGCGACGACCGCCGCCAACGACTCGTCGCTGGTGCTTCGCGTTCGAGTGGCGGGGCGCGATATTCTGCTACCCGGCGATATCGAGCAAGACGGCATTCGCGGCCTGATTGAGGAGCGCGACGCCGGGCGCGCGAACTTGCGCTGCGACGTGCTCGTCGCGCCGCATCATGGCAGCGTGATTCCGCGCGACTCGCCGGCGCTATTCGAGGCTGTCGCGCCGCGGGATGTAATCGCGTCAACGGGCCGCGCGCGTCCGGCGCTGGCGGAACTGGCGGCGAACCTTCCGGACGGCGGCCCGCGCGTATGGACCACGCTGGAGCATGGGGCGATCTGCGTGCGCATCGGTAAGGGCGGCGAACTCAGCGTCGCCGCGTGGAACACACCGCCGTAATCTGAAGGCTCGGCCGTCGAGGCGCGGCCCCGTCGCTGCCCGCCTGCGCGCCATCGACCAGAGGAACCTGGCGAAACGACCCGAAGTCCGAACACGTTCCGACTGGCCGGTCGCTCGCGCTCGCGGTTCGGACGTATTGCGACAGCCTCTTACGGCACTGCCGCTGCGGCCTGGATTGTTGCACTCGAACGAATCGCCCGTGACACTCTCGCAGCTCGAACGCCTTCGTGCGATCATCGAGATGAGGAGCCTGAATGCGACACGCGGTCATCATGGCCGGCGGCGCCGGAACGCGACTGTGGCCGCTGAGTCGGCTGCAGCGACCCAAGCAGTTGATGCGCCTGTTTGACGGGGCGTCGCTGCTCGAACACGCGCTGCGCCGGCTGGAAGGCATCTTCGAACCGGCTCACGTCTGGGTCATCACCTCGGCGAACTACCTGGACCTTGTCGCGCAGGTCGCGCCGCAAATTCCCCGTCACAACCTGGTCGGCGAGCCGATCGGCCGCGACACCGCCAATGCGATCGGTCTCGCGGCGCACCTGATCTCGCAGCGCGATTCCGACGCCACGATGGCCGTCTTTACCGCCGACCATCTGATTTCGCCGCAGGACGCGTTCGCGCAAGCCATTCGCCGCGGTCTCGACGCCGCGGAGACCCATGCAACGAGCCTCATTACGTTTGGAATCAGGCCCGATTCGCCGCAGACCGGCTACGGCTACGTTCGCCGCGGCGTCGCGTGCTCGCCCGGCGTGTTCCAGGTCGCGGAATTCAAGGAAAAGCCGACTCGCGAGACGGCCGAGCGCTACGTCGCTTCGGGCGAGTATTTCTGGAACAGCGGCATGTTCGCGTGGCGCGCGTCGGCGATCCTGGCTGAGTTGCGGCGGAACTTGCCGGAGAACGATCACGTGCTGGCGGACTTGGCGCGGCGCTGGGCGGGCGAGGCGGCGTCGCCGGCGCTGGCGCGCGAGTTCGAGGCGCTGCGAAAGATCTCAATCGACTTCGGGGTGATGGAAAGGGCCGCCGGCGTGATCATGGTCGAGATGAACTGCCGCTGGCTGGACCTTGGCTCGTGGACCGCGATCGCCGCGACGCGCACGGCCGATGCGGCGGGCAACGTGGCGGTGGCCCGCAATGCGCTGAATGTCGACGCGCGCGGCAACGTGCTGGTTGCCGAGGATGATCACCTCTTGGTCGCATTGGGCGTGAGCGATCTGGTGGTTGTGCATTCGCCGGACGCGACGCTGGTGTGCCACAAGGATCATGTTCAGGCGATCAAGGATTTGCAGACGGCGCGCGAGGCGCGTTTTGGGAGGCGATTCGAATAACCCCGGCCCAAACAAACTCCGAGTCGCTGGGTTACTTCATGGCGTGCGTCCGGCGAGTGCGCTGTTCATTGGGCGGCGCTCCGCTATAGTCGCCGCATGCCGCCGACGCTGCTGGCCGCCATGATCGTCTTGCTCGAAGGGCTTTCGTTCGGGCTGACGTTGCCGGTGCTGCCGGAGTTCTGCACCGCGCTGGGCGGCACGGCCTCGACCGCCGGACTGCTCTTCGCGCTCGTCAGCGGACCGAAAGTGTTCACGAACCCGATGTTCGGCGGGCTCTCAGACCGCATCGGCCGCCGACCCGTTCTGGCCATCAATACGCTCGGCACGCTGGCGGGTTCCATCGCCTGGGCAGCTTCGCGAAATCTGTCGATGCTCGCGATCAGCCGCCTGGTCACGGGCGTATTCAGCGCCCAAGCCGGATTGGCGCAGGCGATCGTCGCCGACAAAACCTCGCCGCAGCGCCGCGCGGCGGCGATGGGCATGCTGGGGGCCGCGTTCGGAATCGCATTTTCGCTCGGGCCGGCGGTGGGCGGATGGGTCGCGCATCACTATTCGAACGCCACGGTCGGTTGGATCTGCGCGTCGATGCAGATCATCTCGCTGTGCGTCATCGCGTTCGTGCTGCCCGAATCGCGGCCGCGCGAGGAGCGGCTGGCGCACGCGCAATCGGGGGCGAACCGATCCGCGCGGGAGTTATTCGGCGAGCCCAACGTGCTTGTGCTCTTGATCGTGACCGCGGCGATGACGCTCGGAACATCCCATCTGATCTCGACGTTTTCTCTCGTCGGTCGCGACTGCTACGCGTTTTCCGTCGAAATGTCCGGCTACGCGTTCGGCACGCTCGGATTGGTCGGCATCATCGTGCAGGGCGGACTGATTCGCCCGATGTCGGCGCGGTTCGGCGAGCGCGCCGTCGCGCAAGCGGGGCTCGCGATTCTGGCGGTCGGACTGCTGCTTGTCGCGATGCAGGCGCCGGCCTGGTCGTTCTGGCTCGCGGCCAGCCTTGTCGGATTGGGAAGTGCGCTGGCCGTGCCGTGCCTCTCGTCGCTCCTGTCGCGCTGCGTCGGAAAGGCTGATCAAGGCGGGATCAACGGACTCAGCCAATCCGCGCTCGCGATCGGCCGCGCCGGCGGAAACGCAATGGGCGGCGGGCTCTATCACCACGGCGGCGTGTCGGTGTGCTACAGCGTCGCGGCGGGATTCGTGCTGTCGTCAACCCTTGTTCTGGCTCGTTTTCGCGCCGCCGGCGTCGCCGCGGACGAGACCGGCGATGACATCGGCGACACCAACTTCGCTACGGGGAAGCCGACGGCGCGCGAACCGGCGGATTCCGCGCATTGACGAACCCGCCGCGTCAGGCTGTTGCGCTGCGCACGCGCGGCCTACACTACTCCGCTCAACCGAGGTGGGTGATCGTACGCGAACACGGGCCAGGGCTGACGAGCTGCTTATGTTCGACCAGGAGAGCAATCATGCGGCAATCGAGTACCGGATTTACGCTCATCGAACTACTTGTCGTCGTCGCGATCATTGGGTTGTTGATTTCAATTCTCCTGCCCAGTTTGGCCGGGGCGCGTCAAGCGGCACGCACCGCGGTCTGCGCATCAAACCTGCACAACGTCGGAATTGGCTGCACGATCTACGCCGACGCGAATCGCGGCGTGCTGGTTCCAGGCCGACCCGGGAAATTCCTCAACGCGGCGCAGAATATCTACTGGGTCGGGAACGGCTATCACTTCCGCCCGCGCTGGTTCGTGCGCATGGGTGCCGAGTCGGGCTTTTTCGCCTTCGAGCAACCAAGCACCAACCCCGCCGACGACAACACGAAGCTCATCGACGGCAACAAGGTGTTCCTGTGTCCCGAAGTTCTCGATCGACAGAACAATCGCAACTACGCCTACGGCTACAACTACCAGTTCCTCGGCAACACCCGTTTTCGCGGCGGTGTCGAAACCAACGGGTTCATACACTTTCCGGTGAAGATCGAGTCAATCCGCGCGGCGGGAACGGTCATGGCCGCCGACGCCATGGGAACCGCGGCCGGCAAACCCGCCGCGGCGCGCACCGACTATCGCAATGACGGCGTCTCGGATCTCTTCGCGATCGGCAATCACGCCTGGTCGCTCGACCCGCCGCGTTTGACGCCGCTGGGCGATTTCTGCGACGACAACAACCGCGCCCCGCAGCACCGCTCGGCGCCCGAAATGCGACATCGCGAGTCGGCGAACGTGCTGTGGGTCGACGGCCACGTCTCCCGCGGCAGTTACGTGAACCTGGGTTACGTCGTCAACCCGGACGGCAGCATCGCAGATATGGGTCCGCAAGCGACGAATCACCTGTTCGACGGAACCGGGCGCGATGACGACCCGCCGGTGATTAACTGATTGGCCTGGGGGGACGGAAGCGCCACCGGGGTTTCCGTTCGACTCTCGAAAGATAGATCTGAGCGACGAATTCTCGTATTGCGTGGACTGGCGGTTGATTTCATGCGAACGCCCAGATTCGAATACGCGAATCGTGGCGAAAGCGTTCCTAATCGCGTCAAAGTGAAGTCGCGTCGGTTGCGCGCCGAGTAATCGCGCGTCCGCCTCCATTTTCGATCATATCGGCCCTTTCCGGTGCGGACTTCTCCGGCCACGATACGCGAATGAACACCAAATCCGCACGCCGCCAGCCCGGCGCGGCGCACGCCGACCGCCTGTCTCGAATGCGGTCGGCGATTGCCGACGCGCGCGTCGACGCGTTTCTTGTTCTCGATCGAATGGACCAGTACTGGCTCACCGGCTTCACAGGTGAAGACGGCGGCGTCATCGTCACCGCGGACCAGGTGGTTCTGCTCACCGACGGGCGCTTCGGCGAGAACGCCGACACCGAGGCGCCCTACGCGCGCAAGGTCCTGCGCAAGAAACGCAGCGTTGAGGAAACGGTCGCGGAGCTGCGACGCCTGCGCGCCAGGCGGGTCGGATTCGAGCCCGCGCACCTAAATGTCGGGGCGTTCGCCGAACTGCGAAAACTCGGCAACGGAATGACGTTCAAAGCCGTCAGTGGCGTTGTCTCCGCGATGCGGCAACTCAAGGACGCCGGCGAGATCGAAGTAATCCGGCACGCCATCGATGTGGCGCAGCGCGCCCTGCATGCGACGCGTAGCGCCATCAAGCCCGGCGAAACCGAGCGATCGATCGCGGCCCTGCTGGAATTCGAGATGCGCCGCCTTGGGGCAGACGAAGCGGCGTTCGGGACGATCGTCGCCTGCGGCCCCAACGGGTCGCTGCCGCACTATCGCGCCGGTGATCGCAAAATCGCGGACAATGATTGCGTGCTGGTCGATTGGGGCGCTCGTTGCGACTGGTACGTAAGCGACTTGACCCGTGTTATCTGGACCGGTAGCATCCCGGCCGAGTTGGGTAAAGTCCACCGCATCGTCAAGGAGGCGCACGACCGGGCGGTTGCGGCCGTCAGGGCTGGCGCAAGGGCGTCCGCGGTGGATCGAGCGGCGCGCCAGCACATTCATAAAGCCGGATTTGGCAAGCAGTTTACGCATTCAGTGGGCCATGCGATCGGCCTGAACGTCCACGAAGCGCCCGGCTTACGGAAACTCAGCAAAGACGTGCTGAAGGCCGGCATGGTGGTCACGATCGAACCCGGAATTTACCTCCCCGGCATCGGCGGTGTCAGAGTCGAGAGCGACGTTCTCGTAACCGCGAACGGCCCGGAGGTACTCTCGACGCTGCCGCTGGACGTGCCCTGATCGAGTGGTTTCCGCAAATCGAGATCTGTAATGGACATGAGCATTGAGCAGATTCGTTCGCTGGTCGAACTGATGGCCGCGAACGACTTGTCGCGAATCGAGTTGCGCGAGGGCGAGGCGCACATCCTGCTGCGACGCGGGCAGGCGCTGGTCGCCGCGCCCGTCAGCGTGGGCTCGCTGGCAGCGGCGCCCGTCGCGACGCCGAGCGTGGCGCCGATGCCGACGCCGGCGGTCGCCGCGACTGCGCCGAACGCGCCGGCAACGGAGAATGAGGTCTTCATCCGGTCTCCGATGGTGGGGACGTATTATGCCTCGCCCGATCCCGAGTCTCCCGCGTTCGTGAATCCCGGCAGCGTCGTTTCGCCCGAGTCGGTGGTTTGCTTGGTCGAGGCGATGAAGGTCTTCAACGAGATCAAGGCCGAAGTCTCGGGGCGGATCACGAAGGTGCTCGTGAAGAACGCGCAGGCGGTCGAGTTCGATCAGCCGCTGTTCGCGGTGGCGGCGGCGTGATTCCGACAGAGCCGCGACTGTCAAGGAGCGGTCGGGCCGATGCGCCGAAGCCACTTCGGCGCGCTTTAGCGGCCTGGACGTTCGCGCCGACCATTTCCTTACGGTCGCGGCTCTCTTAGACCAGTGGTCGCGGCTCTGACCAAGCGCTCGAAAGGCCCCGATGTTCAGCAGAATCCTGATCGCCAATCGCGGTGAGATCGCGCTGCGGGTCATCCGCGCCTGCCGCGATTTGGGCATCGAGTCGGTCGCCGTCTTCAGCCGCGCCGATCGCGACGCGGCGTATCTCAATCTCGCCAACGACGCAATCTGCATCGGCGGTGAGACGCCCTCCCAGTCGTACCTGAACCCCGCCGCCATCATCTCCGCGGCCGAGATCGCCGACGTGGAGGCGATTCACCCCGGATACGGCTTCCTGTCCGAGAATCCGGTCTTTGCGCAGATGTGCCGCGACTGCCGCATCGAATTCATCGGCCCCAGTGCCGAGTCCATGCGCGCCCTGGGAAACAAGGTCGAAGCCAAGAAACTCGCCAAGCACGCCAAAGTGCCGCAGGTGCCCGGCAGCGGCGGCGCCGTGGCCGACGAGGATGAAGCGGTCGTCGTCGCGGAGAAAATCGGCTACCCGGTGATGATCAAAGCCGCGGCCGGCGGCGGCGGACGCGGCATGCGCGCCGCGCACAACGAAGCCGCCTTGCGATCCAATTTCCGTAATGCCCGCGCCGAGGCCGAAGCCGCTTTCAAGGACGGCTCGCTCTACGTCGAAAGGCTCGTCGAGCGCCCGCGCCACGTTGAAGTTCAGCTACTGGGCGATCGCAAGGGCCACACGATCCACCTCTGGGAGCGCGATTGTTCCTTGCAGCGACGCCACCAGAAGCTGGTCGAAGAGTCGCCATCACCGCACATTTCCGCCCGCACGCGCGAGAAACTCTGTTCGGCGGCGGTGCGCATGGCGAAAGCCGCCGGATACCACTCTGCCGGAACCTGCGAGTTTCTGGTCGACCAGGAAGAGAATTTCTATTTCATGGAGGTGAATGCGCGCATCCAGGTCGAGCACCCGGTAACCGAATTGGTGACCGGCGTAGACCTGGTGCAGTGGCAGATCCGCATCGCCGCCGGCGAGGCGCTGAGCATCAAGCAGGAAGACGTGCAGCAGCGCGGCTCGGCGATCGAGTGCCGCATTAACGCCGAATCGCCCGACGACAATTTCCGCCCCTGCCCCGGACCGATCCAGCAGTGGGTGGCGCCCGGCGGCCCCGGCGTGCGGCTCGACACGCACGCGTACGCGGGCTACGTGGTCAGCCCCTACTACGACTCGATGATCGCCAAGCTATTGGTTCACCGCCCGACCCGCGACCTGGCGATCCGCGCCATGCGCCGGGCGCTGGATGAATTCATCATCCGCCCGATCAAGAGCACCATTCCGCTGCACAAGCAGATTTTCGAGCATGCGGAATTCGTTCGCGGCGACGTGGATACGAATTTCATCGAGCGGTCGCTGCTGGTCTCCACGCGAACCGCGGCGCCGAGCAGCCCGGCGGTGTAAGCGGACCGGGCCGATCTTCCGAATCGCGGGCCGCGCGGCGAGGATTTCATCACCGAACACCGAAAGGCCTCACATGCGTCGCCCATTCGTCGCCGGAAACTGGAAGATGAACCTCGACCTCGCCGCAGCGCGGACGCTGGTCTCAGCGATCCGAGCGGAGTTGAAGACGGCGAACGACATCGACCTCGCGGTCTGTCCGCCGTTCCCCTACTTGCTGCCGATGTCCAAGGCCCTGGATGCCAGCGGGATCCGGCTCGGTGCCCAGAACGTGCATCCCGAGCCTGGCGGCGCGTTCACCGGCGAAGTCTCGCCGCTGATGCTCGCCGATTGCGGCGTTCGCTACGTCATCATCGGCCACAGCGAACGCCGCCACACGATCGGGCACCATGAAGATGACCTGATGGCCAATCAGAAGCTCCGCGCGACGCGGGCGGCCGCGCTCACGCCCATCTTGTGCATCGGCGAGACGCTCGACCAGCGTAAGGCCGGCCGAACGCTGGACGTACTCACGTATCAGATCGTCGCCGGGCTTGTGGGGGTGAATGCCACGATGGCGAATTCGCTGGTGATCGCGTACGAGCCGGTCTGGGCGATTGGAACCGGGCTAAACGCGACGCCCGAACAGGCGCAGGAGGCGCACGCCCATATTCGGGCTGAGCTGCGCCGACTCTTCGGGCCGCCGGCGGACGCAATCCAAATTCTCTACGGCGGCAGCGTCAAGCCCGAAAACGCCGGGGCGATCATGGCCCAGCCGGACGTGGACGGCGGGCTGATCGGCGGGGCGAGCCTGAAGGCGGAATCGTTCGTCGGGATTGTGCGAGCGACGCTAGCCGCTAAACGCTGGGCCGTGTAAAGTCCTTGGTTCGCCGCGCGCGAGGTGAGCCGGTCGGCCCGTACGGCCGAATTGCAATCCTCCGCTGAGCGCGGCTGAGCCAAACTGGGACGACGACGCATGCTGGCTTTGTGGTATCACGTATTAATGGCGTTTTTCTTCGCGTTTCTCGCGATCCTGTTGATGGGCGTCATCCTGCTGCAGCGCGGCAAAGGTGTGGGCCTTTCGGGCGCTTTCGGCGGAGCGGGCGGAAACACCGCATTCGGCGCCAAGACCGGCGACGCATTGACCTGGATCACGGTCGTGCTGGCGTCGATTTTCCTGCTGGTCGCGATTTTCATGAACTATTGGTTTGTTCCGCTCCGTGCGAATGTCGAAGAGCCGGCCGCCCCGGCGACAAATGACGGCACGGGGCAGACGCCCCCGGCTTCGTCGCTGAATGACCTGGATCGGCAGCGGGGTGAATTTGCCGCGATTTTTGCGGATTCGCCGGCGTCCGGGATTGTGGCGGAGAAACTGCCCGCCGCCGGATATCATCCACACAGTTGAGTGCGGCGCGCCGAGGCAAGCGCGGGCGGGAATAGGTCGCCCGCATTGAGAATTCGGCGGTCCGCCACGAACATCCGTTGAGGCTTGCATGGCCACCGTCCACATTGACCGCCTGCTCGAAACATGCGTTCGAACCGGGGCTTCCGATATTCATCTGCACGTCGGCCGGCCGCCGGTGCTGCGGATGGACGGCCGCTTGCGGAACCTGGAAACCAAGACGCTCGAGCCCGACGATTGCGTCGCGCTCATGAAGTCCGTCACGCCCGAGCGAAATCAGCAGGAGCTCCAGGAGGAAGGCGGCACGGACTTCGGCTTTGCCTTCGGCGACAAGGCCCGATTCCGCGTCTCGATCTTCCGGCAGCGCGGCAATATCTCGATGGTGCTGCGGCTGATCCCCAGCCGAATCCTCACCTTCGATGAGATCGGTTTGCCGCCGGTGATTCGGGCGCTGTGCCGCCGGCCGCGTGGTCTGTTCCTGGTGACCGGGCCGACCGGCTCGGGTAAGACGACCACGCTGGCGACGATGATCGACTACATCAACCGCAACTTCGACCGGCACATCGTGACGGTCGAGGATCCGATCGAGTACTACCACCCGCACCACAAGTCCGTGCTTTCGCAGCGCGAGGTCGGCGTCGACGTGCCCAGCTTCTCCGAAGCGCTGCGCCGCGTCTTGCGCTCCGACCCGGACGTGATCCTGGTCGGCGAAATGCGCGACCTGGAGACGATGGAAGCCGCCATCCGCGCCGCCGAGACCGGTCACTTGGTTTTCGCCACGCTGCACACCACCGGCGCGCAGGGCACCATCAACCGAATCATCGACGCCTTCCCAGTTGCACAGCAGGAACAGATCCGCGTCCAGCTCTCGACCAACCTGATCGCAATCCTGAGCCAGTCGCTCCTGCCCAAGCACGGCACGGGCGGCCGCGTGGCGGCGTACGAATTCCTGCTTACAACGCCGGCGATTTCGAACCTGATCCGCGAAAACAAGACCTACCGAATCGACTCGAGCATCCAGACCGGCAAGAAGTACGGAATGCAGCTGCTCGACGACCACCTGTGGCGGCTGTATGACGACGGCACCGTCGCAGGCGACGAGTGTTTGGAGAAGAGCCGCTTCCCCGGCGACTTTCAGGCAAAAATGGAAGCCAAGGCCCGCGGCCAGGCCGGCCCGGGCGGCGTCTTCGCGAAGCCGGACGCGCTGGCGGAGGAAGCGAAGGGGTAAGGCCTGAGCGGAACGGCGCGCATTAGAGGTGAACGATCTCGACGTCGTGCCATTTGGCCCGTGAATCCGATCGTGAGGAGCCTCATCGGGTCACCTCGGTCGCCGGCGCTGCCGCGCCATCGGCCCGCTCGTCCTCGTGCGCGACCTCGCGCTCGCGAAGGGTGAATGCGTCCGCGATCACGTCATCGCGGGTTCCAAACAGGTCGCGCTCCGGCAGCCCGAGTTCAGCCAAGAGGCGCGAAGTCGCCGCTGCGTGGGTTTCCAGTGAGCCGTCGTCGAGAATGTGGGCGACGCTGATTCCGCGTAGCGTCAATTGCCGCGCGACCAGGATCGTGCGGTGGCACGCAAGCGGATCCTTCTCCGCGCACATGAGTGTGATTCGATGCCGCAGCCTTCCTTGCTCGATCCGCTCGATCCCGCGTTGAAACGCCGCGCTGCTCGCAATCGCCTGATAGCTGACTCGGCCGGCGACGTAGCAGCTCCGATCCTTGGGTCGCGCGCCCAACTCCTCACCCAGAAATACGTACTCGACGCCGCAGCGCTTGAGCGCCGCCGCGAGCGCCGGGCGATCGAACTGCGGATTGAACCGGCTGTACGGCTGCGAGCGCACGTCGGCGACAGCGGTGATCTTGTGTCGCTCCAGCAGCGCAATGAACGCTTCGAAGGAATGCGTGGAGTGGCCAATCGTGTAGACAATCGCGCTCATGACGCCGGCCCCGACCGCGAGTGCCGCGCGGCCAATGAACGAAGCGCGTCCTACACCGCGCTAATCCGCCCGCCGTCCACCGGCAGGCTCACGCCGCTGATGTACGACGCCGCCGGCGACGCCAGGAACGCGACGGCTGCCGCGATTTCGCCGGAACTTCCGAAGCGGCCCAGCGGGATGTCGCCGCGCATGCGGGCCTCGATCTGCTCGGGCGTTTGGCCCTCGCGCTGCGCGCGGGCGGCGATTAGCGAGCGCAAACGGGCCGTCTCGGTGTAGCCGGGCAGCACGTTGTTGACCGTGATGCCGAAGGGTCCCAACTCGCCGGCGAGCGTCTTGGCCCAACTCGCGACCGCGGCGCGAGTCGTGTTCGACACTCCCAATCCCGGGATCGGCTGGCGAACCGAGGTCGAGATGATGTTGACAATGCGCCCGTAGCCGCTCGATTTCATGCCCGGCACAAGCGTCTGCACGAGAAGTTGATTACACACCACATGCATCTGGAACGCGTCGAGAAACGCGTCGGGCGTCGCCTCCGCGATCGGCCCAGCGGGCGGACCGCCGGTGTTGTTCACCAGGATCACGATCGGCCCGCTTTGATCGACGTGTGCGGCGACGCGGGCCCGAAGCTCCGCCGGCCGGCGAAAATCCGCGGCGAGGCAGGCATGCCGCTGCCCGGCGTCGCGCGACAGACCGTCGCGGACTCGCGCCAGCGCCGCCTCGTCGCGCGCGACGAGCGTCACGTCGGCGCCGATGCGGGCCAGCGCTTCCGCGCACGCCCGCCCAATGCCCTGCGTACTGCCGCAGACCAACGCTCGCTTTCCGGTCAAATCGAGCATACGCGGAGCTTACGCGCGGCGTTTGGGAATGGCCACTCGGCGAAGCTGGTTCAACGTCGCCCGCAGGTCCTTCGGCAGCGGAGCTTCGATCACCAGCGGCTCACCGCTCGCCGGGTGCGTCAGGCGCAGCATCGCGGCGTGGAGCGTCAATCGATTGCAGAGCGGCCGCTCCTCGTGCCGCGCGCTTGCGCGATAGCCGGACTTGAAGCGTGACAGCATCAGCTCGGCCGCGCCGCCGTAGCGCGGATCGATCGCCAGCGGGTGCCCGATCGCGGCCAGGTGGGCGCGAATTTGATGCAACCGCCCGGTCACCGGCTTGCATTCGAGCCAGGTGTTGCCCGCGACGCGCTCGAGAATTCGATAGTGCGTCAATGACGGCTTGCCGCGCCGCGACACTACTACGCGACCTTCGCGTCGATCGATCAGCAGCCGCAGGTTGATCGCGCCGTCCTGCTCGACATATCCCGACGCCAGCGCGAGGTAGATTTTCTCCACGCGCCGCTCGGCGAACTGAGCTGCCAGATTCTGCTGCGCCGCCAGCGTGCGCGCGTAGATGATCACGCCGCTGGCGTCCTGATCGAGCCGATGCACGATCCGCACCGCCCCGAGCGATCTGTCGCGAAGCAGCGCCGGCAGGTTCGGATGCTTGCCGCGACCGGCCACGGATTTCACGCCCGCAGGTTTGTCCACCGCCACAATGTGGTCGTCAACGAGCAGAATCTCCGGCGGCGGCGGGCGCGGCGGGCCGGACCGACTCATGGCGCGGCGCCAGCGGCCCGCACCACCAGCCGGTATCGCACCTGCCGCTGCGCCCCCGTCACGCGCACCCCCGCGGGCAGCGTGAATTGCACCAGCGCGGCGCGGAAGTCGGACGTTGCCACCGCGTCCGCGGCGATGGCGATGAATGCGCGAACGTCGGTCGGCTTGAGCTGGTCGATCACGCCGCGCTCGCCTTCGACCATCACGTCGATGACCCACTCGTTCGGGTCGCTCAGCTCGATGTCGAACCGTTGCCAGACTTGCGGGCTGGCGTTGCACTGCACGACCACGCCGGCTATTCGCTGCTCGATGTTTTGACCGACGACGCGCAGCGCGATGCCGACCTCTTCCGGCTCAACCCTCAGCGCGCTGACGGCGCCCAATTGCCGCTCCAGCGGAACATGCTCGAATTCCCGCGATTGGCCGGTGGCGATACCGGCCAGGCGCTCCGCCACGCGCGCCGAGACGAAGCGCTGCTCCTCGGGAACGCGTTTCAGGTCGCGCTCGCGGACCCAGGCGCGCGCCTGCGCCGGCTCGCAGCGCACATCCTCGACGCGGATCGCGCCGCTGCCTGCGCGCACCGGAAGCGACACGACAATCACCCGATCGACGTTGAACGCGACGCTCTCCGGCGCCACGCGTTGCACCGTTAATCCTCGGGTCCGAATCGCCGTTGACTGTTCCAGAATCGAGAACGTCGAGAAATCGTAATGACCGGGGCGCTCGCAGGAACTTGGCAGCGTCCAGTTCGCGCGAATCGGCCCAGCCGCCGCATCGAGCCGCAACCGATCGATCGCGCGGGTCGGCCCGCGAAACGAGACGTTCACCAATTCCGCGCCGGCGCGTTCGAAATCCGCCGCGACGTCCGGGTCCGAGGCGATCGAGATGGCGACCTTCACGCCATCGGCCTGGATCTGGCTGGCCTGATCGGTCACGAACCAGATGACCAAGGTGACCGGGACGACCGCCGCCGCGCGCCGCAATCCGCGAATCAGCCGCGTCCGCAACGGGATCTGCTGGACTCGCGCGCCGCCCTGCGGCCCGGTCAGACGCGCGCGCAGCTCGCGGTCCAGATCGGTTAGCGAAAGGTGCCGCACGAGTTCGCCGCGATCCGCGATCGAGATCGAGCCGGTTTCCTCCGACACGATCAGCACCAGCGCGTCCGATTCGTTGCTGAGCGCAATCGCGGCGCGGTGCCGGCTGCCCAGCGCCGGGTCGGCTTCGCCGGGGTCGGCTTGCGGGAACTGGCAATTCGCCGCGGCAATACGGGAGTTTTGGATCACCACGCCCAGGTCGTGGAGCGGCGAGTTCGGGTAGAAGATCTGCGTCAGCAGGTCCGCCGTGACCTCCGCGTCGATCCACGCCCCATGCTCAACCCAGTTTCCCAGGGCCACGTCGCGCTGAATGGCGACCAGCGCGCCGTGGCGAGCGCGTGAAAGCCGGCCGGCGGCCTCGACCAGCGCCGGGACGACGCGCTCCTGCGGCGCGCCGCGGCGCAGAAAGCTCACGTCGCCGGCGCGCAGAAACGCGCGTCTCAGCTCGGGTTGAAAGGCGACCAGCGCGATGAAACCCAGGCCGATGATGAAGTAGCGATAGAGCAGCTCCAGCCGCACCCAGCCCATTTGCACCGAGATGACGCGGACGATGAGCGTGGCCAGAATCAGCACGATCAGCAGGCCGCGCAGCATGCGCGTCCCGCGCGTGCCGCGCAGCACGCCGGCGCACCAGTTGACGCATACCCCGATCAGCAACAGCTCGAAGGTCAGCGCGAACGGATCATAGGCGTCGTTGTACCAGCGCAGCGCAAATTGTCGCAGCGTGTCGAGCATCGCGGTCCAGTATAGAATTTAGGCGTAACCGGTGCGCTGCAACGGCGGCG
Organism: Phycisphaerae bacterium; assembly: GCA_046350315.1. Taxonomy (GTDB): domain Bacteria; phylum Planctomycetota; class Phycisphaerae; order UBA1845; family Fen-1342; genus CAZHTF01. Next base: position 4,001,852 of record JAXMAP010000002.1, on the reverse strand, counting down.
CGGCACGGAATCATACCGCGACGCATGAACTCGCGCCGAATGCCAAATCGACGCCCCGCGCGGCCGCGAGCTTTCGTACGCGGGCGTCGCGGCGCTGGCGCGCGTGGCGGCTGGACCCGGACAAACGACGCGTGAACACGATATCGGCAAAGAAGGTTACCTCCTGGCAGGAACGGCTGGCGGCGAACCTCTCCGCGGTCCGCGGCCGCATCGATCAGGCCTGTCGGCGCGCCGGAAGAGACGCCGCGGAAGTCCTGCTGCTGCCGGTCACCAAGTACGTCGACCTGGATGTCGTCGCGGAACTACGCCGCCTCGGCTTGACGAACTTGGGCGAGAATCGCGTTCAGCAGCTCGTTCGGCGGGCCGAATTATGTGGGCGCGACGCGGCCGGCCTGCTCGACCCGCCCGCCGCCGCGCCGCGCTGGCACATGATCGGCCACTTGCAGCGCAACAAAGTCCGCGCCCTGCTCGCCGCCTGCCGCATCATCCACTCGTTGGATTCCGTGCGTCTGGCCGATGAGATATCGAACCAGGCTCAACGACTCAGCGTCACGGTTGATGTGCTTGTCGAGGTAAACGTCGCGGGCGAGGCGAACAAAACCGGCGCTCAGCCGGCCGACGCGACCGAGATTTGCCGGCGCGTGACCGCGCTCCCGGGGATACGCCTTTGCGGCGTAATGACGATGGCTCCGATCGGACCCGATCCGCAGGCTTCGCGGCCGATGTTTCGCGGTCTGTGCGAGTTTTTCCAAGCGCTGCGGCGTGCAGAGCGGCTGCCCGAGTGGTGTCGCGAATTGTCAATGGGAATGACGCAGGATTACGAGGTCGCGGTGGAAGAGGGCGCGACGATCGTGCGGATCGGATCGGCGCTGTTCGAAGGGATTTTTCACGACGTTGTCGCGGAGCCCGCCTGATGCTCACGGCCGACGTATTTGAGGTCTACCGCACCGCGCTGTTCCTGGCGCTCACGATCTACTACGCGATCGTAACCGTCGCGTCAGCGTGGCAGGTGGCGCTTCTGCTCCGCGGAAACGACCAGGCGAGGCGCTTCTTGCGCGTCTACCTGGGCTATCAGCTTCTGTCGATTCGAATCAGACGATTCGCGCCCGAGCTCGTCCAAATGGCGGCCTGGACCATCGCACTCGGGCTGCTTTACTGGGCGCATTACAGCCTGGAGTAACCGTGCCGGATCCGTCCAATCCGCAAGCGAAATCTCCGCTCCAAGCTGCGAGTCCCTCGCGCACGCCGGACGCCGATGCGGCGCGCGATGCGCGGGACGACGAAAACCGGTCCGGTCCGCCTATGGAGCCGGCCCGGCCTGGATTTTTCTCCGGCCTGCTGGAGCAGGTTCGCAAGCTTGGGCGTGACGCGGCGTCGATCACCGTCGGCCGCTGGCTGGGCGAGATTCCCGGCGAGCAACCTCCCAACGAACCGCCGGCGGAAACGACAATCGAGCGGCGCCGCGACCCGCCGCAGCTTGCGGTTCTGCAGCGCGTGGCTGACAAATTGCGCGGCGTTGCCGATGAGTACATCGCGGCGAAACTGGACGAAATCGAAGCCCGGGTGGATGCCAAGCTCGATCACATCGAATCGCGCGTGGATCAGAAATTGCAGTCGCTGCACGAACAGTTCCGCGTGCTTCGCGATCAGGAAGTGCGCCATCGGCTGCGGCTGCTAAACCTGACGTTGGCGTTCGCGGTGCTGGTTGCAATCATTTCGCTGATCTACAAGCTGGTGGTGCGCGCGTTCTTCACGCATTGAACGGTCGCCGGATACGCCGGCAACGACATTCATGCGTGCTTGAGTTCAGGTCCTGCCCAGACGCCCGTGAACAGTTCCACCGCCGGCCCAGTCATGAAGACGTGATTGCCATCCTCGCGCCATTCGATTTGCAGCTCTCCGCCGGGCAGCGCGACGCTCACGCTGCGATCGGCCAGGCGATTCAGCACCGCCGCCACGCACACCGCGCAGGCGCCGGTTCCGCAGGCCTGTGTCATTCCAGCGCCGCGCTCCCAGGTGATCATTTTCAGCCGCGAGCGGGTCAACACCTGCACGAAATGCACGTTCATCCGCTCTGGAAACAGCGGGTGGCGTTCGAGTTGCGGACCCCACTCCCGCAGCGGCACGCGCGCCAGTTGCTCGGCGAAAAAGACCGCATGCGGGTTGCCCATCGAGACGCAGGTCATCGACAGCATCTTGTCCATCAGCGGCATCAGCGTTGCGACGACGCGCGCACCGCCCAGCGCCACCGGAATGCGCTTGGGGTCCAGAATCGGCTCGCCCATGTCGACGCGGACGGTCGACAGTTTGCCCGCCGCATCGAACGCCAATTCCAGCGCCAGCACGCCGGCGTCAGTCTCGATGCGAAGCGGATTGGCGGCCGACCAGCCCCGGTCATGCACCAGCTTCGCCACGCAGCGGATGCCGTTGCCGCACATCTGGGCCCGCGAGCCGTCGGCGTTGAACATGATCATGCGCGCGTCGACGCCGGGCCGCTGAGGCGGCGTGACCAGGATCAGCCCGTCGCCACCCACTCCGCGATGCCGGTCGCTGAGTTCGCGGGCCAGCTTCGGCGCCGCGTCGTCCTGTATGGCCGGCTGCGTGAATGCATCGACATACACGTAGTCGTTGCCGAGACCGTGCATCTTGGTGAACGAAAGCGGCATGCGGCGCCCCATGTCTATTGGCGAACGAATCGTGCGTTTGAGTATCAGCGTCGACTGATGCACATATGCTAACCGACGTGGTACGCACGTTCGCCCGAATCGCGCATGGGTGTAATTTGCTGGACGCCGATGCGAAGCGCAGGGCCGATCGTTCAACCCGGAATCGACAAGGCCAGAACGGACAGGTCGTCCATTGGGACGCCGGAGCACGCCATCGTGTGGCGGCGCTGCTCCAGCCAGGCCAGCGTTTCGGCCAGCCCGATGCGTGACAGACGCGTGCACCAGGCCGGCGCGTAAGACCAGTCGCCGTTCGAGATGCGGTCCGCGGAAATCGCCGATTGGCAGGCCAAGGCCGCGAAGACGGAAGAGTCGTCGCACGTCGGCGCGGCGTGATCGGGGGATTGTTGAGGACCGTCGTGCGTTTCGTGCGTGCGGCGCTCGTGCGCAACAAGCTCGTCCAACCCGTCGGAATGCAGCAGCAGACAATCGCCGGGGTCCAGCCGCGTTTCCCACTCCTCGAAGTTCGCATCCGCCAGAACTCCCACCAGCGCCCCTTCGGTCCGAAGCACTTCGATTTCGCCATCCGCTCGTCGAATCAGCGGATACGGCGCGCCGCCGCGCGCGATTTGAAGCTGGCCCGTGGGCAAGTTCAGCACCGCGTACGCGACGGCGACGAAACGGCACTCGGGCAGATCGACTTGAAGCAATTCCCGGTTCAAGCGCGAGAGCACCTCGCGCGGCGGAATCGGCCCGCTTTCAAAACCCTGCGAACGCCCGGGGATCGGACGAAAATCGCACGTTTCCGCCGCGTGCAGCGCACGTTTGACAAACACGGTCAGCAGCGCCGCGGGGATACCGTGCCCGACCGCGTCTACCAGTGCAATTCCCAGGTGGTCGGCGTCGAGCCGGCGAAAGTCGTAGAAGTCGCCTGACACATACTCGGCCGGGTGATACAGCACGTCAATCGCAACTCCGGACAGTTGCGGGATGGACGGCAGAAAATCGCGTTGCACTTGTGCCGCCAGACGCAATTCACGATCGAGTCTCTGAATCGCGTGGGGCCGCGCTGCGCGAACCGAAGAGGACATCGCAACCGGCGAACAGCGCAGGTCCGGCATGACGCCTAGGCCCGCTGCAAGCTCGCTTTCGTCGTGACTTTGAACGAAGGAGATCGGGAGCCGGGCCGGCAGCGTCATGCGCCGGCGATCAAAGCCCGGCAGGTGAACGAACAGCGCGCCGCACGGATCAACCTCCAATTGCGGGTGCACCTGGCCGGCTTGCGCCAGGCTTGCGTGGTCGGCGGCGCGGACATCCGCCGCGGCCGCTGCGTCGTCGGCAGTCATTTGGATGTGGTGTGCCATCTTTCCCGGTCATCCGGACAACGCGCGGCGTGTGCTGCTGCTCCACTGATCGGACGCTGTGACGGAAAAGTTGCGTCTGAGCGCGGAAGGCGGAGAAACCGCGCGAAATGACGGAATTTCGCCGTCCAAAACGCGCCGGCATTCGGCTGGGATTCGTCAGCTATCGCGCGATTCGTAGGCCACGATCGCGGCGTGCAATTCCTGCGGCGTGGCGGCCTTCGCCATCGCGTTGCGGAAATCCTCGATGTTCATCAAGCGGCTGATTTTCGCCAGCGCCTGGATGTGCGGCCCGGTTTGATCCGGCGGGCTCACCAGCATCACGATCAGCGTCACCGGTCGCCCGTCCAGGCTTTGAAACGCGATCGGCTCGGCCGGCTTTCCGGCCGCCATCGCCAGATTGACGCACGCTTCGCTCTTGCCGTGCGGAATCGCCAGGCCGTAGCCGATCCCGGTGCTTCGTTCGGACTCGCGTTTCAGAACGGCCTTCAGGGCCGCATCGCGATCGATGATCGCTTTTCCGCTAACCAGCACGTCGACCAGTTCGGCGATCGCCGCCGATTTCTCAGTCGCGGCGAGCGGAACGCGAATGCGGTCCGGCGTCAGGATGCGAGAAAGTTCCATCGCTGCGGTCTCTTTGGCGCCGGGTGAAACGGCCCGATCCCGGCCGCTCGGCAAACAAATCTTTATAGCTTCCATGTTACGCAAAAGCCACTGGACGCGACGCTCAACGAGCGTGTAACGCCAGAAATGCGGCGGCCCCGTCGCGGCCGAAGTAGCGATCCAGGATCGGGCGCGCGATTTGCGGCAGGTCGATCAGGATCAGGCCGTCCAGCACGTCGCCGAAATCCGGGTCGATGTTGAAACCCAGCAAGCGTGCGTTCAGGCGCAGGTACTGACGGAGCAACACAGGCATGGTCCGGCGATCGTCTTCGAGGTCGCGCACCAGTTCCTCGACATCCGCCACGTCCGAAACCAGCGTCGCCAGCCGGCGCTGATCGACGCCGACGACGCTCCGCCGGCGCAGCGGCCGCCGCGGCCGGGCCAGCGCGGCGAGTTCGTGATTGAAGTTGTGCGCGGTCAGGAACGACACCAGGAGCTGCTTGGTCATCGACTGGAACTCGTCGCTGATGCTGACCGCGCCGAAAATCCGGCGATAGCGCGGATGGGCCGTGACGAATCGGCCGATGCCCTTCCACAAGAGCATCAGCGGCGCAAAGTCGCGCTGGTGCTCCGGCACGACGAACGAGCGCCCCATTTCCAGCGCGGGACTGATCTGCTCGAACAACCGCGGGTGAAAGTCGAACAGCGTGCTGGTGTACAGACCGCGGGGGCCGAATCGAGCGAGCAACTCGTCGGTCCGGCCCAGTCGATACGCGCCGACAATCCGACGTTCTCCCTGATCCCAGGCGAATAGATGCAGGTAATGCTGATCGAAGCGATCCAGGTCGATTTCCTTGCCCGTGCCTTCGCCGACGAGCCGAAACGTCTCCTCGCGCAAGCGGCCGATTTCGAGCAGCGTCTTCGGAAGCTGCGCGGCGGAGCCGTAGTACACTGAGAGATCGCCGGACCCGACGAGGCGTTGCGACGCCGGCAATTGACGGATTTCGTAATCCAGGACGTCCGACGGAATCGGCGCGACGATCGGCGACTGGTGCAATTCGACGTTCGGCAAACGCCGGTTCGAGGCGCCGTCGCCGGATCGGCCGCTCAGGATGTACGTGCGCAGGCGCAGATAGTCGGTCAACTTCGACGCGGCGTCGGCGTCGCCACCCGCGAAAAAACGTTCGAGGCGCGGATGTTGAATCGGGAGTCCGACACGCAGATGAATGCAGCGTCCGCGCTTGGCGAGCAGCTCATGCGGCAATAGCACAGTGCGCAGACGCGGGTGAATCAGACCGGCGAGCTGAAACACCGCGCGGTTGCGTCCCTCGAAATAGATCGGCACGACCGCGCAGCGAGCCGCGCGGATCAACCGCGCCACCGACTGGCTCCAAGCCGGGTCGCTTATGTCGCGCCGCGCCAGCGACAGGTGCGACACCTCGCCCGCGGGAAAGACCACCAGCGCGCCGCCATCGCGCACCCAACGCACCGCGGCGCGCATCGCGGATCGGCTGCGCTCGGCGGCTTGCGGCCCGCCGAACGGATCCACAAAGAGGCAGCTCTCGCGCATCTCCGGGATGCGCGCCAGCAGAAAATTCGCCAGCACCCGCGTGTCTGCGCGCACGCGCCCCAGGAGCGCCGCTAAAACGATGCCGTCGAGTCCGCCGAACGGGTGGTTCGCGACGATGACCACGCCGCCGCTGCGCGGTATACGCCGCATGTCAGCGTCGGCGACGTGGACCGTGATGCGCAGCGCGTGCAGCACGCGCTCGCAGAACGAATGCCCATCGTGTGGGGCGTTTGTCTGCGCGTAGATCGAGTTCAGCGTCGGAAAGGCCAGGGCGCGCTCGCCGAGGCGCGTCAGCCAATTCGAGATCGCGCCAGGCAACAAGGCCGAGCGCCACCGCGGAAGCGCGAACGGGGCGACGGTTGTCATGACTGCTACCGACAGCCGGCAGCCGGCGACTACTCGAGCAACTGCTTCTGCCAGAAGAGCGAATAGATCACCGCGATGAGATCCGTGTTCGCCTTCTTCTGAAAGCCGTGTCCTTCGTCGAGCGCGAGCGCGAACCAGACCGGCCGGCCCAGGCCGCGCACCTTCGCGACGATCTGCTCGGCCTCGGTCACCGGCACGCGCGGGTCGTTCTTGCCGTGCGCGACCAGCAGGGCCGCCTTGATCGTCTCCGCCTGCGGCAATGCCGACGCCTTCTCCAGTTCCGCTCGCACGGCCGGATCGCGCTCGTCGCCGTACTCGGCGCGGCGTAGATCGCGGCGATACTCCGGCGTGGTCTCCAAGAAGCTTACGAGACTGGCGATGCCGACCACATCGATGCCGGCCTTGAAGCGCTCCGGGTATGTGACCAGCGATGCGAGCACCATGTAGCCGCCGTACGAGCCGCCGTAGATGCCGACGCGCTTGGCGTCCATTTCCGGCTGCTTGGCGATCCAGTCGAGCAGCGCCCCGACGTCGCGCACCGAGTCCATGCGCTTGACGCCGTTGTCGAGCTGATGGAACGAGCGGCCATAGCCGGTCGAGCCGCGAATGTTCGGGCAGATGACGCTGATTCCCAGTTCCGTGACCCAGTATTGAAAGATGCTGGAGAACGTCGGTTGCGTCTGCCCCTCCGGGCCGCCGTGGCAGTAGATCACCACCGGGCGCGGCCAGTCGCCGCGCCCCTTGTAATACAAGGCTGAAATCTGGCGCGGCTTGCCATCGATGCTGTCAAACGTCGGGTAGCGAATCAGCGTCGGCTCGACAAACTGCTCGGGATTCAGGCCGCCGATCTCGCTCTCGGTCCAGCGCGTGACGCGCCCTTCGGGAAACGTGGTCGTGTACGCATCCGACGGTGAGCGCGAGGATTGCAGCGTGAAGCCCAGCACGCCGCCGTTGCGGGCGAATGTCAGTCCGCCGATGACGCCCGGCGGCAAGTCGGCGACCGGCTTGCGGTTGTTGCCCCATTCGTCGGCGAAATAGAGCTTCGAGTAGCCGTCTTCATTTGCCACGAACGCGATGCCCTTGCCGGCCGGGTCCACCGCGACTTCATCCACGTCCCAGTTAATGTCGGAAGTGAGACACTGCCATTTGCCGAACTCAAGATCGAGGCGATAAATCTTGCGGAATTCGCCGTCGCGGTCGCTGGTGAAGAACACGGCCTTGCCGTCGTGCGACCAATCGCCGCCGCCGTAGAACGCCGGCGGCGACTCGGGCGTTACGAGCGCATGCTGGCCGCTGGCGATGTCGACCATGTGCCACTGCGTGTCGCGCTCGGACAGATAGTGCTGCACGATCAGCCGGCTTTCGTCCGGACTGAAGCCGCCGACGTAGTAGCTGCCTTCCACCTGCCAGATCATCTTCGGCTTGCGCGCGTCCGGCGGCGCGTTGTTGTCGATCAGGTAGACGTCGAAGTCCTTCTCGTTTCGCGCCGTGCCTGAAAATGCCAAATAGCGCCCGTTTCGCGACAACGTCGCGCCGGCGTGCCGCGACGTGCCGTCGGTTTGCAGCGCCGCCGTGCCGGTTTTCAGATCCAGCCGGTAGTACTGCGTCTTTTCGTTGCCGCCCACGTCGCGACCAAACAGAATTTCCCGGCCGCCGGCGTTTGGAATGAACGAGGCGCTGCCCACCGGTTCGTCGAAGAATGTGATCTGTCTGCGCATTCCCATCGGCATGGTGAGCAGATGAATCTGGTTCGCGCCGCCGAAACGCGTTGTGATCAGAATCGACGAGCCGTCGTCGCTGACGCTGCGCAGGCCGGTGCGGCGATTCTCCAGGTATTGCAGCATGCGTTCGCGCATCGCCGGGTCCCATTCGGGGATGCCGTCGAGCACCATCTGGCCTATCTGGCGCTTGGCGGGCGGATCGGCTACGGCCGGCAGCGCCGCCGTCAGAAACAAGAAACCGGCAACGACGACGCGACGCATCGCAAGCATGTGGGACCTCCGGATCGTTTCGCGAACGTCGCCGAAGTATAGCGGGCAAATGTGAAGTCTTGGTGTGGCGCCTAGTTCTTCGCCGGCCGCGGCCAGAAGACCATGTCGTTGTCGCGCGTTCCGCCTTCGACGCCGCCTTCGTCGGTGCCATTTACACCCACCGAATAGAGCGTGAAGTCGCTGCCGTTGCGGCGATAGACGAGATGTTGGCCGGTGAACGGGTCGATCGCGCTGGGCCGCTCGCCGAGCACGTCGAGCGAATCCGGCAAGCTGCCGGTGCGTTGTTGATAGGCCTTCAACTCGGCGACGAGCTGCGTAGCGCGGCGGGCGGTTTCGCTGGCGGTGGAGAGCTGATGCGCGCGCGACAGCGCGGGCAACATCATCGACAGCAGCGGATTTGTGGCTCGAAACTCCGGGCTTTCCAATTGACGATCCAGCCCGCTCATCACCTGGCGGCCTTCGGGGAATGGCAGCGAAGTGCCGCGCGTCAGCTCGTCATAGTGCTGGTTGACGCGCCGCACCTGCTCATCGAATCCGGTCGTTGCCAGCGAATACACCGCCAGGAGCGACTGCGCCGTGGACTCCGGGCTGCTGGTGAGTGAGGTGAATTTGCTGAATGCGGCCGGGTCGACAGCGTACTGTCCGAGCTCCTCGTCGTAGTGATACATTCGCTGCAGCGAGTCCAGCACCATGGCGCGCTCGTACTGAATATGCTCGGCCATGGGGCGAGTCGGTCCATAGCGCGATTCGATCTGCTTGGCAGTGGCCGCGTAGTCGAGCGTTCCGCTACTGTCACTCGCGATCGTGTCCAGGATCGCGTCTGACGCCAGTCTCTGCACCGCGACGCCCACCAGCTTCTCGATCAGCGTGTATCCCTGGCTGGTCTGCGCGCCGGACCGGGCCGTATCCAGCATGCGGTCGATGGCGTCCTGCGGCCGGCCGTCGCTCGCGAGTTGCCGGCCCGTCAGTACGTTGGCCTTGGCGAGCTCGCGCAGCGGCGCCAGATGCGGAAGCAGGATGGCGATCAGTTCGCCGTCTTCGCTGACCGCCGGCATCCCGTGGTACGGAAGGTCCGTTGCGGCGCGGAGCTGACTGAGCGCGTCGGAGTTGGCGATGAGCCACTGCTGCATCTCAGGCGAGTGCAGCGCCTGTGGATCGCCGCTCGACGCGCGGTTGAAGAGCTCCTCGTCGCCGCTGAACGAGACCACGTTCGAAATCGCGGACTGAATTGCTGCCGCGCCCTCGTTGTGCTCGCCCATCGTCTGGTTGACCCACGCGATGTAGTCCGTGCGGTCCTTCGCGTTGGGCGGCGGGGGGACGGGCAGGCCGACGGAGGGGCTGTCGCCGGCGGACTCAGCGCGGACATCCCAGTTAAGCGCCCAGTGACCTGCACGGTCGACCTGGATTTCGGTTGCGTCGGCGACCGCCGGAGCAGTCGTCGCGCCGGCGTTTTCGCCGCTCACCGCATCGTCGCTCTCGTCGCCGGAGATCATTTCGGCGACGGCGTCGCGCATGACGCCGAGCTGCTCCAGGAACGCGATCTCCTCGGGCGATAGATCGAGTCCCATGCCTTGAATGATCTGGGCCAGGCGCTGCGCGTCCTCGTCACTGAGCTCCAGGGCTGCCCCGGCGTTCGTCGCGTCGTCGCGTTGATCTGAAGCATCGCCATCCAGCAAGGCGGCAATTTCTGGCGGGATTCGCGCCGTGTCGCCGGAATCCGCCGCGTCGGCGACCTCCAGCCGCGTCAAATCGATCGCCAGGCGGCGGCCCCACCGTAGGCGCACGACGAACTGCTCCGGGCTGGTGGTGAATTCAAACCGCGCGCCCTGCAGCCATTCGATCGATTTGCCTCGCGCCCGAACTTCGCGCCAATCGGCGGCGCGAAGCAGATCTCGCAGCGAGAGCTGCTTAAGAAGGCGGCCGTCGTCGCCGTAGATGACGAGCGCGTTCCGCGCGCCGCCGATGCGAAAATCGTCGAGCGTGACAACGTATTCGCCGTCGTCACGGATCACCGCGATGCGCGGCGCGACTGGGTTGACCAGCGGCCCGCGCCAGATCGGCCGAGCATCCGCCGACCCGGGCCTTCCTTCGATCAGCCGGGCCGACGCCCCGCCGCGCGTCGGCTGCGTCGCCGCCGCGGTCAATTTCCCGCGACCCGGTTCGATCAACAGCGAGAATCGCCCGTTCTCGGATCGCGCCTCGCGCAGCGGCTGGTGATCGCCGCTGGACCTGCGATCGTCGGCGGACGCCGCAAGGGAGAGCCACGCCGCCGAGAAGACTAGGACTGAAGCGCTTCGAAACAAGTTGCAGGCTCCCACAACGATTGCGTGCTTTGACAATCGGGTGGGGCGGGCATCTTGCCCGCCCGTTCGCAGCGCGTCGCAATCACGCCGCAGCCAGTAGCGTCATCTGAGCCGGGCTGTCCTCAGCCCGGTCGGCGCCACGGCTGCCCGGCCGTACCGGCGTGGGGGGCACGCCGGCTCGGATCGCGGGCGAGTCTCCCCGATCCCGCTCACTTCTCCGATGATTCGCGGGGGCACGGCGTTTCGTAAATTGGCGGCCAGAGCACCCAATCTCCGTCGAAATCCTGCGCCGAGCCGGGCGCTTGCCCACGCGGTGGCACGTCCGCTTGCCATTGTGCGGCCCGCCGATTGCCCGTTTCACCCACCGGCGGGCGACCACCGTCATCATCGCGATCGACTCCGGTCGAATAAATCCGCGGCTTGCCGTCCACGAGAATGTATCGCAGCGGATGGCCGTCAAAGCGATCCGGCGGAACGACCGGCATCCACAGCGGCGTCAACTCGTCCAATGACGCCGGCCAAGTCCGGTGCTCGCGCTGGTACAGCTCGAGCGCGATCGCGACCAGCGTGGCGTCGCGAAACTGCCCGTCTCGTTCCGCCGCGGCAGAGGCGTTTGAAAGCACCGGGATCATGATGGTGAGGGGCAGAAAACGCACCTGGTCCAGCGGCGATTGCTTCAATTGCAGCAATGCCTGATCGGCCCGGGATTGGCCGCGCTCCCAAAGCGGAAGCGCCGCCTCCACCTCCGCCATCGCATACATCTGGTCGGACTTTGCCTGCATCTCGGCGCGGTTGGCGATGACGGCACTCGCAAGCGGCGCAAGCGGCGCCGGCGTGAACGTCAGAGGTGTACCGAATCCGCTCGAGAGCGATTGCGTCACCAAATGTAGCCCGGCCGCGCTGAGGCGCCCATCGCCCCGCCCGTCGTCGCTATAAAGGCGCTGAATCAGATCATCGACAACTCGGCGTTCCGTCGCAACCCGAACGCGCACATCGAGGCCCGCATACGCATGCGAAAGCGCGATCAATTGCTCGTTCGACCATAGGGACGGATAGCGATCAAGCAACTCGCCGATCGCCGCGCATCCGCGCGTCATGATCGAGTCGCCGACCAGATCGGAGATGATGAACGGCAACTCCCGGCAGAACCGACCCATTTGAGCCAGCGCGAGCACGTCGCGCAGCGCAGCGACGCCGTCGTTGTTCGCGCCCGCAACCAGCGCGTCGAGTCGCAGCACGCCCGAGATATCACGGAGTTCTCCCAATTGGGGGATTTCCACCGCGACGAGCATCGGATTCGAGGTCTCAGAGTCCGTTCGAGATCCCAAGATGACGCCCAAGTGCGGCTTGTGGAGGGCGGCGCAAATCTCGTCCAATGCGACCGCGTTCTGATGCGCGAACGCGACCAGCTCCGGCCAGCGCGGCGACGTCGGCTGCCAGTGATCAGTCGTCGCCCAGTTCGGCAATCGCTCCAGTTTGCGCGTCGCGGCCTCGATCGCGGGCCAAGCGCGATCCTGCTCCGGCACCGCCAGCGCCGGCGCGTTCAGCTCCGCCAGGTGATTGCGCGAAAGCACCGGCCGCGCCGTCCACAAGCGCAGCGCGAGGTAGCCATACGCGACTATGAGCAGGAGCAGCAACCAGCCCAGCATCCGCGTAGTAAACGTCAGCAACTTCCACGCCGCCGGGCGACTCCGCAACTTGCCGCGCCGGATCAGCGCGGCGGCCAGGCCCGTGTCGCCGAAGCTCGTCGCCAGCTTGTCGGACGAGGCGCCGTCGGCGAGCCCGTCGCGAAAGTGCGCGACCAGCTCACGCGCCACGTCGGACTTTTCGATGCGCGAGAGCCGCGTCCCGCGTACGGTGCGACGCACCACGCTTTCCAGGTTCGCCGGCAGCGCGGCCTGCGCCATCACGGTATCGATATCGAGGCGGCCGCTGAGGCGTCCGCGCAGCACGTCGCGCAATGGCGTGTAGCGCAGGCGTCGCCAGAGCGACGGCGGGAGCGATGGTAGAATCGCGTCCGGGCTCATGCGCCGCCCTCCATGACCGGGGCGGATACATTCGCGAAGCTTGATACCGCGGCGGCCCGCGGCGCGGAGACGATTCCCAGCGCCTGCATCGCGCCGGCGACGGCGTTCCACTGCGCGGTCTGTTCCGTCAAGCGGGCCTTGCCGCGGGCCGTAATGCGGTAGTACTTGCGATCGCGCCCGCCGGGACCGCTGCGCCAATCGGCCTCGATCAGCCCCTTGGCTTCGAGGTTGTAGAGCAGCGGATAGAGCGTCGATTGCCCCATCGCGAGCACCTGGTCCGACCGCTTGGCGAGCGCATCGACCAGCTCGTATCCATACATCTCGCCGCGCTCGAGGAGCTTCAATACTGCCACTGGCCCCGCACCGCGCATCAACTCACGTTCGATTCTCATGCCAGGTCTCCGCGTGAATATCGACGGTCAACCAAGAAGGCACACCGCGATACTATGTATCACATAGTATAGCACGCATACTAACAAAGTGTCGGGTTATCCGCAAAAATTGTGGTTCACGTCATCGCAGTTGGCTTCCGGCAACCGGTGAAACCACACGCAAGTGTCGCGCTCGCCCCAACCGCGGCGTGGTGTCTCCGTTTCGGCGGCGGTGTTTCCAGGGCGCTCGTCTCCGTCTCGCGAATGACGCGCCCAGCCAAGCCCGGATCGTAAGCGACCGTTCGGGAGGGGGCCCTTGTCACATGCAGAAAGCGCACGCTTGTCGTTGGGGCCAGGTGACGGTGGTGCTGGTCCGGTTTGATCTGAACCGTTGCCGTGCGGGAGCGGAGGATGCGGGGAACGACGTCTTCCCCAATCCCCGCTTCCTCACAAGCGCGATTCTGACAAACCAACCATACCACCGAGACACTGACGGCCGCGTGCGGTAATTGACACGCCGCGCGCCTGCGAGTCAGATACGCGGGCGCTATCAGCCGGGGATTGGCGAGCGAGAGGAAGCCGCGGATGGCGGAGCTGCAGCGAGTGGTCGTGCGCGGAACGGGTTCGTTCCTGCCGAACGAGCCCGTGCCAAACGACCGCATCGACGACGTGCTCGGCCCGCTCAGCCAGGCCGCCCCGCGCGTACAGTCCTTCGTCAAGTCGGTCGGCCAACGGATGTTGGAAGCCGGCGGCGTGAAGTCGCGGCATTTCGCGGTCGATCCGGAAACACACAAGCTGACGCACACCGTCGCCGGCCTGGCGGAGCCGGCCTGCCGCGCAGCGCTCGACATGGGCGGATGCAAACCCCAGGATGTCGATCTGCTGCTGCTCTCGAGCCCTAACTTCGACCACAGCACGCCGCCTACGACGACGGTCCTTCAGGAGCGCCTCGGGCTGGAGCGCTGCGCCGAGATCGAAGTGCACTCGAACTGCGCCGGCGTTGGCAAGGCGATGCAGATCGCGTACGACTCGCTGCGCGTTGGCCGTTATCGCACGGCGCTGGTTGTCTATTCGCAACTTTCGAGCGTCTACCTCAGAAGCTGCTACTTTCACCAGGCGCACGCCACAAAAACGCAAGCCGCGCTGCGCTACATCCTCGCCGACGGCGCCGGTGCCGTGCTGCTGTCGGCCGTGCCGTCGGGTAATGCCGCGCCGCAGCGCGAATTGCTGGGCACTTACATCGAATCGGTGGGCGGGCTGCGAGCGCCGGGAATGACCGCCGGCGGCGGCGTTGCGGACCTCGTCGGAGTCGTCAATCCCGCGGCGGTCTTTGAACAGGCGACGCACCACCTCGATCAGGATTTCGCCGCCGTGAATCGCGACGCCGGCCCGCTGCTGCTCGAAGGCGTCAAGCGCATGCTGACGTCGCTGTCGCTCGATCCAAGAACGGTCGACCACTTCATCTGGTCGATCCCCACCATGCAGCTTTACCACGAAAACGCCGAGCGGTTTACAACTCAACTCGGCGTCAGCACCGACCGCATGCGCTTTCGCGCGGCGAAGACCGGCTATTGCGGCGGCGCGGCGGTTCTGATTCACTTTGATGAGATGGCCCGCTCTGGCGAGATCCAAGACGGGCAAACAGTGGTGCTGCACTCGGTCGAGTCGAGCAAGTGGATGTCCGGCGGGTTTGTGGTGCGCTGGTAGGGCGGTACCGGCCTCCCCCCGTGCGTTGCGTGATTCGCGTACGATCGAACAGTGTGGGGCGCCGATCCGGTCATACCGACGTCGCCCGATCGATCGTCTGCGCCCTCCGGGCCACGGCGGTCGCCGGAATTCGCCGCGACGCCTCGCTGCATTGGCGACAAGCATGGACTCAATGAATCGCCCGCCGCACGCCGCGCCCGCGCCTCCGCGAGCCGGAGTCTTCGATGCGATTCCACTGCCGATCCGCATGGTGGTATATGGCGTTTCGTTCCTCGCCGCGATCCTCGTGTTGCTGCCGTGGTGCGCATCGCGACTTGATGACGTACTGCCGCCGGGGTATCGAATCGCGCTGCCGACGGTCGTGCGTGTTTTCGGGGGCGGTGCGTTCGTCGCGTTTCTGGCGATCTACGTAAGCTCGTCGTACGTCCTGACTTCGCGCGGGCGCGGTGCATATGTCGAATTCGACCCGCCCAAGGAGTTTGTGGTGGTCGGGCCGTTCCGTTGGTGCCGCAATCCGATCGCCGCGTGCGTGGTAGGTATGCTTGCGGCGGAGGGGCTGGCGCTATCCTCCATGAGTGTGATCGCGCTGGCGGCGATCTCGGTTCCAATCGCGCACGCGCAGGTCGTGCTGCTCGAGGAGCCGCTACTACGGAAGCGCTTCGGCGGGGCGTACGAGGAGTATCTAAGGCGGGTGCCGCGCTGGATTCCGCGCATGCCGCGATGAGCCACTCCCTCACGCCGGCATGCGCCAACCTCCGCGTTCGGTCCCGAACGGGCGTTCTTAGGTCCCGGAAGGGCGGGACTACGCAACCCTGGGCGTTGCAAGCTTTCGCATAAAGTTCGCGCCGCTGCCTTTCGGAGTGCGAGCGTGTGCGCTCCCGCGCGAAACTTGCCACGGTCGGGCGCCCGGTTAGGAGAGTTTCTCAACGCGCTGCTCGCCCGTGTGAGGTATGCCGCACTCAGGCACTTGCCTGGTTTCGCGGCGAACGATTCCCACTAACATCCGCCCATTGCAACGACCGAGCCGTCAGCCGCGGCTGCCGCAGCAGGCGGGCTCACCGATCCGGGGCGCTGACTCCAACAACACGGCCCAGCGCGCCGCAGCAGGCGCACGCCGGCGGGCGCTGCGGCGCATGAAGACCACGACATATCGCGCCGTGCGACGCGGACGTAAGAAAGCGGCGATCGAGAACTCGCTTCGCCGCATGCCGCCGGAACTACCGCGCCATGCGCGAAAATCAAAGACGGATGAGACCTGGCGCGAAAGTGGCGTTGCTTAGCGACCCGCTAGGCGACTGGCGCCGGCATGGCGCGCTCGAAGTCGCGGATGAGCACGTTCTGGCGGGCGTGATACCCCAGGCAGGCCAGCGGATAGAGCGCGGCGCTGACCCGACGGAAGACCCGGCAGGCCAGGCGCATCCAGGCGCTGTGCGTGTCCGCGATGCGCCGCTCTACGTCTTTTGACAGCACCAACCACACATCCTCGCGTAGCTTCTCAGGCGTGCCGAATGCGCCGCACGGCGCTGCGTCGCCGCCGCGAATGGCCGCGATCATTTCGTCGCGCGTCTCGCCGCTTGTGAGCGTGTAGGTCGTGCCGACGCGATGCGTGTGCGAGTCGCTTCCGCCGACCAGCACCTTTCCGCGGCCTTGCGTGGCGTACCAGGCGAACGCGTTGTGGGCGTAGCTGCGCGTGCCATTGAGACCCTCGAAGACGGCGAAGTGTTCCAAGAGGGCTTCGAGCTGCCAGGTCTGCAAGACGCGGTGCTGCTCAGTCCAGGTCAGGTGATTGAGCACAAAGAGCTTGTCGATCGACTTGGCGTACGCCGCGAATTCGTAGACGTTGCTCCGCAGCCGCTGCAGTTCGGCGTGCTGGGCTTCGTCGTGGCCGAACACGTTCACGTGAACGACCGTGCCGTCCTGCGGAAAAGCGACGGAAACTTCTTCCCCGATGATGAAATCGTCCAGCGGCCCGCGCCGTTCCAGCAGCGCCAGGCAGCCGTCGATCGTATCGTGGTCGGTGATGGTGACGAAATTCATGCCACGCGACTTGGCCAGATCGTAAACCTGTTCCGGCTCAAGCAGCGGGTGATACACCATGCCCGGCAGGTATTTCAGCGTTTCGTCGGAGAAGGTGGTGTGGCAATGAAGGTCGATCCGCGTGCCCGGCGCCTTGCGCAAGTGCACCTGCCCCGCCGCATCGATCGATGCGAGCAATTCCGAGGCCGGGCTGAGCAGGTCGTGTGACGCCATCGAACCCACGTATCTCTTATCGCGTGTCTTTGTCAACAATGCGTGAATGTCTTGCGCATTCTGTGACAAGAACCGCCGCGAATTCCACCATCCGTCGTTCGCGATCCATACCGAACACGCTACAGGAAGGCGTTACTAGCTTGCCCCGAGACTCACCGGTACTCGTTCGCTTGGCGTCACCGACACCGGCACGTGCGACGACGACCGCACTATCGCGAAGTCCGCTCACGACGTCAATCCGCAATAACCGCGAGACGCAGCGCGGCGCCCTCGACACTCACATCTTTCGCCGTCGGCGGCGGGCCGTACTCAAACCGCGACGCCAGGCACTCGGAAGCGACCAGCGGCTCGAATCGCCGGACGATGTTCAAGAACTCCGCCGGCCCATCGATTCCGATGGTAATCCGCGCCTGATACGCCAGGTCCTGCTCTTTGCGCTCGGACTGCACGTAATGGATCAACTCGCGGATCAGACCCTCTTCGCGAAGCTCCGGCGTGATCTCGGTGCCGATGACCACCACGCCGGCCCTGCCCTGCGCCGCCGACCAGCCGGGCTTGGCTTCGAGGCGGATTTCCACTTCCTCCGGCGTCAGGCTGACGGGCTTGCCGTCAACCACGATCGGCAGCGAGCCGGTTTCGATCAATGTCCGCCGCTCGGCCGCCGGGTCGGTCAGCTTGCCGAGCGCGTCCTTCAGGCGCGGCACCAACTCGCGGAACTTCGCTCCGATGGCCTTGAAGTTCGGCACGACCTTGTACGAGACGTATTTGTCCGCATCGCTGACGAAATCGACGCGTTTGACGTTCAACTCTTCGACGATGAGCGCGGCGTGATCGCGGATCGAGTCGGTCAGCTCCGTCCGCGCCAGGATGATTTCGACGAGCGAAATCGGCTGGCGCACCTTGAGCTTCGCGGCGGTCCGCGCCGATCGGCCGAGCGCGACCAATTCGCGAACCGTGTCCATCGTCGCCGCCAGCGATTCATCGCAAAAACGAATGTCGTCCGGCTGCGGGTAGTCGCAAAGGTGAACCGAGATCGGATCGTCGGGCATGCGCAAGTGCTGATGCATCGTCTCGGCGAAGAACGGTGTGAAGGGCGCAATCAGCCGACCCAGCGTGCGCAGGCAGCCGTAGAGGGTGTGGTAAGCGTCCCATTTTTCCTGGTCGGAGGACGAGAATGCAGAATGCTGAATGCAGAATGCAGAACGAGTTTCTGGGGTCTGATCGTCCGCCGCGGAAGGCGGATTTCTTTCTGCATCCTGCATTCTGCATTCTGCGTTCGCGTCCACGGCGCGCCAGAACCGATCGCGGCTGCGTCTTACGTACCAGTTTGACAGCGCGTCGACGAACTCAACCAGCCGCTGCGTCGCGGGGAAATTCTCGAAGCGGTCCATCGCGTCGCGGACGGCGCGGACCGTCTGATGCAGCTCGGTGACGATCCATCGATCCAGCTCGGAGCGCTCGCCCGTCGGCCGCCAGGCCATCGGGTTGCCCGGCTCGTCGCGCCGCCGCGGGTCGAAACCGTCGATGCTGGCGTAGATCGTGAAGAAGCTCAGGACGTTGTAGAGCTTCACGAGAAACTCGCGCTGCGCGTCGCGGATCGCGGCTTCCTGGAAGCGCACGCTGGTCCAGGGCGCCTGGGCGCTGAAGAAGTACCAGCGCATCGCGTCGGCGCCGAACGCATCGAAGATGTACGTCGGCTCCTTGTAGTTGCGAAGCTTCTTGGACATCTTCTCGCCGTCTTCGCCGGCGATCAGGCCCAGGCAGACGACGTTGCGGTAGGGCACGGGGTATGCGGCCGGCGATCCGGCAGGGTGGGCATCGCCCACCGCCGCCGCCGGCGTGGTGCTCGCCCTGGAGTGGTGGGCA
Organism: Phycisphaerae bacterium; assembly: GCA_046350315.1. Classification (GTDB taxonomy): domain Bacteria; phylum Planctomycetota; class Phycisphaerae; order UBA1845; family Fen-1342; genus CAZHTF01. Next base: position 3,982,774 of record JAXMAP010000002.1, on the reverse strand, counting down.
ATGCCCACCCTACGGCTCTCGGCCCGAATTTCGTGCTGAAGCAGCGTGCTGATGGCCAGCAGGCCGTAGAACCAACCGCGGGTCTGATCCTGGGCCTCGCTGATGAAATCGGCCGGCCACCGATCGCGCACTAGTTGGCGGCTTCCGTCAACATGCGGAAATCCCCACTGCGCGAACGGCATGCTGCCGGCGTCCCACCAGCAATCGATCACCTCCGGCACGCGCCGCATGCGCCCGTATGAATCCTTAACCGTCTGCCCCTCGGTCCCTCGATCCCTCGGTCCCTCGGTCCCTGCCTCTCCTGTTCTCTGTTCCGTATTACCTGTTCCCTCGCAGCGCTCGCACCGATACGTCCACTCGTCGATGTACGGCTTGTGCACGCGAAGGTGGTCGGGGAAATTCTCTCCGCGATGCTCCTGTTTCTTTCGCTCCCAATAGCCGCCGTCCGTCGCGCCCGGTTTGGCTTGCAGCTCCGCGAAGGCGCCGATGGCCTCCATCCGGCCGCACGATTCGCACACCCAGATCGGCAGCGGCGTGCCCCAGTAGCGTTCGCGCGACAGCGCCCAATCGACATTCTCGCGCAGGAAGTTGCCGAAGCGGCCTTCCTTGATGTGCTCCGGCAGCCAATTGACGGCGGCGTTGTTCTTGAGCAGTTCTTCTCTGAACTGCGAAGTGCGGACGAACCAGCTCTTTCGGGCGTACTGGATGAGCGGATCGTCGGGCGCCTGCGGGCAGAACGGGTAGTCGTGGCGGTATTGCTCCTGGTGATACAGCAGCGGCGTGCCCCAGGGTGTCTTCCGCTCGTCGCGCAGCTCGCGGATGATGTCCTTGTCGCAGTCCTTCACCCAACGGCCGCGATAGCGCTCGGGGGCTTCGTTGTTGAAAGTGCCGTCGGGGTTGACGGCGCAGAGGAGCTCTGGCATCGGGTCAATGAATCGCAGTTGCTGTGTTTCAAGCGAGTCAAAATCGGCCTCTCCAAACGGCGGAGCGATATGCACTACGCCAGTCCCGCTGTCGATAGTCACGAAGTCAGCCTTGATGACACGCCAGTCTGGTCGGGCCATCTTCCAGGGACTAAGGTCTAGATCAACGCTAACGCCACGTCCCTTCCGTGCTGCCCGCTCCAGTGCGCGGTCGATCTCAGCCTGCAACTGTTCGTCAATCTGAAGCCCGCCTCCGCCAAACCCCTCGTCGGGATAGAGTTCGCGACATGGAGAGAGTAGCTCGGCGCGTCGCTTACGATACGAGTCGAACGGCGGGACATAGAGCATGTCCAGTAGATCCGCGCCCTTGCACGTCGATACGACGCGGAGTTCTCGCTTGACCTTCTTCGCGATCGTCCCGACCAGCGCCCCGGCGATGTAGAGGTGCTCGTCGTCAACCGGGTCATGCACGAGCGCGTATTCAAGGTCCGGATGCACCGCCGCGAAATGGTTGCTGACCAGCGTCCAGGGGGTGGTGGTCCAGACCAGCAGAGACACGCGGGCGCGGTGATCCGGGGCCGCAGAAGGAGCGGCCGCCTGAGACGGGAGTGGGCTGGCGTTCTGAGAGGGGGTGGGGCGGGCATCCTGCCCGCCCGTCGTGCGTGCTTCTTGCGCAGGGCGGGCAGGATGCCCGCCCCACCCGCTCTTCGATGGCGCCAGCCTGGTCTGGGCGGCGGATTCCTCCCACAGCCACGCGTAGTCCTGACCCAATCCACGCTTCAACGGATTGCCGAGAATGTAGGCGCGCTTCTCCTCAAAATCCGATTCGGTCCGAATCACCCGGTCGAAGTACTCATCCAGCCAAACCCAGCCCTGCCAATCCGGGTTCTGCTTTCGCCGCAGGTCGGCGATCTGGTTCGCCGAGTAGCTCTTGATGCTGTGCAGCAACTCCTGAAGCGGCCACCACGAACGCGGCGACTTCTCGAGCGGCGTGATGAGTAGGTGCACGTGGTCCGGCATGACGACCGCGGCGTGGACGAGCATCCGCTCCGCGTCGAAATGCAGGCAGGCGTCTAGCGCGAGCTGCCGCTCGTCCGGGGACAGCACTGACGATCGAACGGACCCGTCGGGAAGCTTGTACACGCCGGTAGTTCGGAATGTGACAAAATAGGTGCTGCCGCCCGCCTCCCAGTGCGGCAGGCGCCGCCGGCGAACCTCGAGCTGAGCTCCCACATCGCGTCGCTGGCTTGCGGGGGCGGGCAGAATGCTCGCCGCCCCCGTTCTCTCCCGGGCAGGCGAGACGCCCGGTCCACCCAGTTTGCTGGGGTGCGGGTGAACCTCTACAGCGGCAGAATCTTCTTCACGGGCGGGCAGGATGCCCGCCCCACCCTTGGGTTGGGGGCCCGCCCCCGTTTGGGAAGGCATCCCGATGATCGGAAACTTCACAAACACGCTCGGATCATCGACCGTGCGATACCCCTCTCCCACCTCCCCGGCTGAGAGTGCAGTGCCCCCCTGGCACCACCACCAGACGACTTTGTGCCCCTGGTAGAGCAGCGGATCGGGGCGGCCCTGCGCGTCTTTGTGATCGAACAGCGTCTTGAGCGACCACCAAACGCTTTCCACATACTGCTGATGAAACGTCACATACGCGTCATCCAGGTTCACCCAGAAGCCCAGCCGCCGCGTCAGCTCCTCCCATTCGCGCGTATAGCGGAACACGCTTTGGATGCAGCGCAGATTGAATTTCTCGACGCCGTACGCCTCGATGTCCTGCTTGGTGTGCATCGGACGGCCCAGCTCCGCCGTCAGCTCCTTGCACACCTCGCGTTCGACCGGCAGCCCGTGCGTGTCCCAGCCGGCCTTGCGCTCGACCAGGAACCCGCACATCGTGCGATAGCGCGGGAACAAGTCCTTCATCGCCCGCGTCAGGCAGTGCCCCGGGTGCGGAAGACCGTTGGCGGTCGGCGGCCCCTCATAGAAAACAAACCGCGGCGCGCCGCTGCGAATCTGCAGCGACTGCCGGAATACGCTGTGCCGATCCCAAAAAGCCTGAACATCCTTCTCGGCGGCGGGAAAATCGAACTTGGCGGGCAGCGGCTTGAACATTCGAGGAGACTCCGGCGTCATCGGTCGAGCCGCACAATATACCGACGTGGCGCGCGTCCGGCACGGCATGGCTGCGGCGCGATTGCGCGTCGTTTGTGTGGCCGCGGATTTTGTCGAGCGCACGCCAGTCGCAGGCGCGCTCTCCACGGCTGTTCACCTGGCATGCTACTTGCTTGCAATTATCGCTCGACGTGCAGGCGGCCCGCGTCTGCGATTCGGGCAATTGGCGTGGTGGGCGCGGGCTGCACGTGAACGATGGTGCACCGGCGCACGCGGTCGAGCGCCGGGTGTTCGATTTGCAAATCGTTGTTCGGGAATTCTGTCGCCTCGCTCTTACGTGTCGCGCCCCGGTTGGATCCGGCCGGCACAGTCGTTAATCGTTTGCGCAACTACACTTAGGAGATTACCTGTGCGCCGATTGACCACGCTGTTCGTGTTGCTTGCCGCGCTACCGGCACTCGCGGACGAGCCGATGCAGCCCCTTCGGCCGATCGATTCGGCGGTCGCGGGGCAGCAGGCCACCCAGCCGGCACCCGCTGCCCAGCCCGCGGCTAAGCCGGCGGCACCGGCGACCAGCCCGGCGGCCAAGCCCGCGGCGCAGCCTGCGTCAACTCCCGCAGCTTCGGGGAATTTGCCGCAGATGAGCTTCATGTCGGACAAGGCTACGTTCGCGTTTTCGCGCGAGCGCGTGCTGCCGGAAGGCGATATTCTCTGGCCGGGCTTCCTGAACGGGATGCGCGGATTTGAACACTTTTACGAGCCAGTGGGCAATCCGCTCTACTTCGAATCCCCCTTCATCAATACGCAGGCAAAGATTCTGTACCTGTGGCACAAGTTCCCGCGCGGGTCACAGATCGGCGGCGGCGACTTGAGCGTCTTCGCGTTGCAGGCCCGCATCGCGCTGACCGATCGCCTGGCCTTCATCGCCACCAAGGACGGGTACAGCGTGTTGAACGCCGGCATCCTCCCGCCCTCGCACGGCTGGAATGACGCGGCGGTCGGGTTCAAGTACGCGGCGATCGTGGATCGCGAAAGCGACTTCGTGCTGACGCCGGCGATTCGCTGGGAATGGGAAAACGGCGGCCGCTCCGTCCTTCAGGGGCAGGATCAGGAGCTCGCCCCGTCGCTCAGTTTCGCCAAGGGCTGGGATCAATTCCACCTGCTTGGCAACCTGGCCGGGCGATTCCCGATGGACGGAAATGACGGTAATTACATCCTGCATTGGGACTTGCACCTGGACTACGAAGTGGCCCCCGAGGCCCTGCCCGGCTTCGCGCCGATGCTCGAGTTTCACGGCGTTCACTACCTGAGCGACGGCGATCGCCTGCCGCTCGGCGTCGGTGGGTTGGATTACACGAATCTCGGATCGGAGCACGTCGCGGGGAACAGCGTCTATTCGGCCGGGATCGGATTCCGCTGGAAGCTGACGCCGCACCTGTCGGTCGGATCGGTCTGGGAATTCCCGCTGAGTGATCCGGACAATGACATCATGGGCTCGCGCGTAACGGCGGATGTGTCGTTGACCTGGTAGGCCGCTTGCGATCGAAATTGAGACCAACCTCTCGGAGCCGAAGATCATGAGAAACTTGCTGTCGACTCGCAGCGCTTGCCGCTGGTGGGCGCTGCTCGCCGCCGGTATCGTATTTCAACTCATCCCATTCTCTTGCGGACAGACAATTCTGCGGTTGGTGACGCCGGTGCTGCTTGATGACACGGTAAATGGATTGGACCGGCTGATCGAAGCAGTCGCGCCGCTGGTCCTACCGTAGCGCGAACCAACGGGCAGACGCGCGCCTGTTCGAGCCGCGACCGCAATCAGTCAAGCTTTTCCGCACCAGTGTCCGGACTATGAAGCGCCGCATCATTCGCGGCCGGCGCGGATCGATGCGGCGCGTGCACGAACAGCTCGATTTCGATTGGCGCGCTGAATTTCACGCCGATATCGTGAATCCGCGAGTGAACCTGCCGACTGCGGACCACCACGCCGCGAGCGAGCACGAATTCGCCGTCGAGCGCCTTGAGCTTGATGGTGCACGGCGTGCCCTCGTACACGAAGCCGCCGTGAAACAACCCGATTCCCCCGGCGCTGAGGTCCCGCGCGGCGACGACCACCGTCGATCGCGTGCCGCCCGGGTGGGCAAATTCCGCGACCACTCCTTCGGGAACCTGAAACGGATAGCGGGGAAATTTTCGCCGGCGGGCGTTGGTCGAATCGGTCGGCGCGACGCGCTGCGTGGCTTCGCGCAGACTCGTGTCTGGAATTCTCAGTACCGGATCGCCGGCATCGACTGTCGCCACAGCGGTCTCCCGAAGTAATCGTCGGGCGAGGCGATCGGCGATTCAGTACGTGCAGGTGATCCAACCTCCGGAATGTCTTGGCGATACAAATATCGGGCGCGAATGCCCGTGCAGGGACTCCTGGTCCAACCACGCGCGGCGGCAATGCGCTAGCGGTTTGGTTCCGGCGGCACGAAGTGCTCAGGCTCGATCGGTCGCGCAAACTTCACGCCGATTTCGTGCACGCGCCCGGCGAGCACGCGGCAGCGGGTGACGGACCCGTTCACCGTTTCGAAACCGCCGTCAAGACGATGCAAGCGGACGCTGCAAGGCGTGTTCGGATATACAAATCCGCCGTGCAGCATGCTCATCCCGCTGGCGCTGAGATTGCGCGGTGCGACGACGACCTTGACGGTCGAGCCGCCCGGGTGGTCGAACGTGACGGTGATTCCGTCTGGGATGACGTAGGCGTATCGCTCGTGCGCACGGCTGGCGGCGTCGGCCGCTTCGAGCTGTTCGAGGCGTTCAAAAACCGAGCGGGCGGCAGACTCGGGGATCCGCAGCACGCGAACGCCGGCGTAGTTGTTTGACATCGCTAGGCCCCGTCCACGATCGCGCGCGATCTCCGAACGCGATCAGGCTTTGCACCAGTCGCCCTTATGAAGATCGGGTTGCGCCGGCAAGGCTTGAATAACTTAACCGACATGACGCTCGCGACGTTATCGTGCATGGCCCCGCTCTGAGCACTAGCTAACGGAGCACCGCGGTCAGGGTGCCTGACGCCCGTGGGCAACGATCGTGCGTTCTTCGGGCGACGCTTGCTTGAGTGCGTAGTTGCGCTTGCGGCGCGGCGCCGGCCCGCAATTCTGGCGCCGCCCCCCCCCCTCGGCGCACGCAGCTCCCCCCGGGTCTTCTCTATAACTCAGTGCACCAGGCCCACGCGCTTGACGATCCGGCAGGCTCCGCTACACTGACGCGTCTCGACATTTGTCGTCGAGAGGGCGCTTGCGCCGTAATCAGGCGGACGGTGAACGATGGCCGGCGAACGGATTAGGATTCGGATGGAGGCGTATGACCATCGCGCGCTCGACGCCTCGGCGCTCGAGATCGTCGAGCAGGCCAAGCGCAGCAGTGCGCGGGTGTGCGGGCCGATCCCGTTGCCGACGAGAATCGAGCGCTACACGGTGCTTCGCTCGCCGCACATTGACAAGAAGTCGCGCGAGCAGTTTGAGATGCGAACGCACAAACGCGTGATCGACATCTTCGAGCCGACGGCCAGGACGGTCGAGGCATTGAACCGGCTGGTCGTTCCGGCGGGCGTTTTCGTGAAGATCAAGGCCTAGGAACGGGTGGGGCGGGCATCCGGCCCGCCCGCGCGGTTGCGACAGGCAGGATGCCTGCAACAGCCACGCGACGGGCACGGTGCCCAAGCCACCCAGGCGTCCTTCGCGAACCAGCGCGAAATGAAGGAGCGGTGTCCGATGATCCCAGCGATCCTGGGAAAGAAGGTCGGCATGACCCAGGTTTTCGAACCGGGCGGCCGCCGCGTGCCGGTCACGGTCGTGCAGGCCGGTCCGTGTGTCGTGCTTCAGGTGAAGCGCGGCGATGGAACGGACCGCTACAACGCCGTGCAGCTCGGCTATCAAGATCTGAAGCCGCACCGGTCCACGCTCGCCGAAATCGGCCACGCTCGAACAGCCAAGACGCCGCCCAAGAAGTTTGTTCGTGAGATCCGGTTGGCGGACCCGACGGAAAAAGCCGTCGGCGACACGATTACAGTCGAGCTGTTCAACGACGTGAAGTTCGTCGACGTGCGCGGCACGACCAAGGGCAAGGGTTTTCAGGGCGCGATGAAACGCCACGGTTTCGGCGGACAGCCGGGATCGCACGGCACCGAGCGCAAGCACCGCTCGCCGGGCAGCATCAGCAGCAACTGCCAGAACCGCGGCACCAGCGGCGCGATCAAGAAGGGCAAGCGCATGGCCGGTCACATGGGCGATGTGCGCTGCACGACGCGCTGCCAGGCGCTGGTGGGCATCGACGCGGCGAACAACACGCTGCTGATCAAGGGCAGCATTCCGGGACCGACCGGCGGCTACGTAATCGTCCGCAAAGCCAAGACACGCGGATAACGGAACAAGAGTCATGTTGAGCGTTCCTGTTTATGACGAAGCCGGGCAGCAGGTGGGCAGCGAGTCCATCGAGCCGGGCGTTCTGGGTGGCGAAGTGAACGCCAGCCTGCTCAAGCAGGCCATCGTCGCCTACGCCGCCAATCGCCGCCAGGGCACGGTAGCCCAGAAGACGCGCGGCGAAGTCGAAGGCTCGAGCCGCAAGCTCTACAAGCAGAAGGGCACCGGCCGAGCGCGAACGGGTAATCTGCGAAACCCGATCAAGCGCGGCGGCGGCCGGGCGTTTCCGCGAAAGCCGCGGGATTTTTCGCTCGAACTGCCCCGCAAGATGCGCCGACTGGCCCGCAATCAAGCCGTCCTCTCCAAGATTCAATCCCAAGACGCGTTGATCGTGACGCCCAAGCCCTTCGAAGCGCCCAAGACCAAGCGTCTGGCGGCGATGTTGAAGGCCGTCAATGCGACCAAGGGATGCGTGCTGGCGACGCGCGGCGTGGATTCGATGGTCTACCGCAGCGGGCGGAACATTCCGCGAACGCAGATTGTCGACGTGGCGCAGCTCAACGCGCACGACATCCTGTCGCGCCGGAAACTGATCTTCACCCGCGAGGCTTTCGACGCATTTCGTCAGGCGCTGGCCGCGGCTGGGAAGGGCGAGTAGGCATGGACATTTACCACACGATCATCCGCCCGCTCGTCACCGAGAAAAGCACGCATCTGGCGCACGCCAAGAGCGATCAGCGCGGCGGCGCGTACAGTTTCGAGGTGCATCCGCACGCGAACAAGGCGGAGATCAAAGACGCCGTCGAGAAGATTTACGGCGTCAAGGTGGTCGGCGTGCGAACGATGCTTCGGCAGGGCAAGTCTCGGCGATTTCGGCTGCGGCTTGGGCAGGCGCGGGATACGAAGAAGGCGATTGTGATGCTCGACCCGACCAGCCACATTGAGCTGTTCTAATGAAACGCGCGAAGCGAGAGACCCCCATCAGAACGCGAAGCGCAAGCGAGCGCGGCGGCGAAAGCGGCTCGAATTCGCGCTTGTTCGCGCCGCGCGTTCTGATTGACGAGGTGATGCGATGGGCGTGAAATATTACAAGCGAACTTCGGCCGGCCGGCGGAACTCGAGCGTCAACGACTACGCCGAGATCACGCACAAGCACGAGAACCGGCCGGTCAAGTCGCTACTCGAGCCGCGCAAGAAGACCGGCGGCCGGAATCACCACGGCGTGATCACATCGTGGTGGCGCGGCGGCGGCAACAAGCGCATGTACCGCCTGATTGATTTCAAGCGGAACATGGACGGTCAGGCCGGAAAAGTGCTCGAAATCCAGTACGACCCGAATCGCTCCTGCCACATCGCCCTGATTGAATACGCCGACAAGCAGAAACGATACATTCTGGCGCCACTCGGACTCAAAGCCGGCGACAACGTCGAGAGCGGCGACAAAGTCGAGCCCAAGCTCGGCAACGCCATGCCGCTTTCCTCGATCCCGGTCGGCATGGAAATCCACAATATCGAGATGACGCCCGGACAGGGCGGTAAGCTGTGCCGCTCGGCGGGCAACGTGGCGCGGCTGCTGGCGCGCGAAGGCGCCTGGGCGACGATCTCGCTGCCCTCCGGCGAAATGCGACAGGTGCGCAGCGCCTGCCGCGCGACGATCGGACAGCTCGGCAACATCGACCATCAGAACGTCACGATCGGCAAGGCGGGCCGCAATCGGCATCTGGGCTGGCGGCCGCATGTGCGCGGCAAGGCGATGAACCCGGTCGCCCATCCGCTGGGCGGCGGCGAAGGCCGCAGCAACGGCGGGCGGCATCCGTGCTCGCCGTGGGGACGACTTGCCAAGGGCGGCCGCACGCGCAACCCGCGCAAGATTTCGAATCGCCGAATTTTGCGGCGGCGAATTACGAAGAGCTTCGGCGAAGCCAAACTCAAGCGGAAGTGGTAGGGGAGTGAGACGGCTATGGCGCGCAGTCTGAAGAAGGGTCCGTACGTAGACGAAGTGCTGTTTCAGAGGGCGGTCCGCGCCCGCGACGCCGGTTCGCACGCGCCACTGAAAGTCTGGAACCGAGCGTGCACCATCGTGCCCGAGTTCGTCGGGATGCACTTCGAAGTGCACAACGGCAAGGGCTTCGCAAAGGTGTACGTGACGGAGGACATGGTCGGGCACAAGCTCGGCGAGTTCAGCCCGACGCGGCAGTTCAAGGGACACACGACGCGGCAGGTGAAGGCCGCCGGGACGGAATAGGCGAGTAGGACGGAGCAGCGGCGATGGCCTGGAGAGCGATTCATCGATACGCACGCGTTTCGGAACGCAAGGTGCGCCTGGTCGCGGACCTGATTCGCGGCCGGCGTTGCGACGACGCGCTGGAGCTGCTGCGCTTCACCAACAAGCGCGCCGCCAAGATGGTGGACAAGGTGCTGCGTTCGGCGATGGCCAATGCCAACGAACAGGAGGCGGCCATGAACCGCTTGTTCGTGGCCGACGCGCACGCCGATCCGGGGCCGATCATCAAGCGATTTCGACCCAAGGATCGCGGGCGGGCGCACCCGATTCAGAAGCGGACCAGCCACATCGTCGTGGCGGTGGATGAGAGAGGATAGGCCGTGGGGCAGAAATGTAATCCGATCGGCTTTCGCGTCGGAGTCACCGAAGGGTGGAAGTCGCGCTGGTACGCGCCCAAGGCGGCCTTCGGCGAGTTCCTGATCGAAGACGAGCGAGTCCGCCGTTTCATCGACGACGAGCTGAACAACAAGCCGCCGTTCGCCGGCGTGTCGAAGGTCGAGATCGAGCGCACGCGCGATGAAGTGAAGGTGATCCTGCATACGGCGCGGCCGGGCGTTGTGATTGGGGCAAAGGGCGCCGAGGTCGACAAGCTCCGCGAGCGGATCGAAGACCTGATCCTGCGTAAGGTGAACATCTCGATCGTCGAAATCAAGAACCCCGATCTGGACGCGCGGCTGGTCGGCGCAGGTGTGGCGGAGCAGTTGAAGAAACGCACCAGTTTCCGCCGCGTGATGAAGATGAAATGCGAAGCGGCGATCACCGCCGGCGCCAAGGGCGTGAAGATCATTTGCTCCGGGCGACTGGGCGGCGCTGAGTTGGCGCGGACCGAGACGCAGATGCTGGGTTCGATCCCGCTGCAGACGTTGCAGGCCGATGTCGATTTCGCCGTGACGCACTGTACGACGACGTACGGCGTTCTGGGCATCAAGGTTTGGATCTATCGCGGCATGTACGGCGACGAGCCGGTCGAGCCGCGCCCGGAGGCGGGCCGTTTCCGCCGCCGGACGCGCCGCTAGTCAGTGTTGAGGGAGATTCGCGATGGCCGCGAACATGCCGAAGCGCGTGAAGTGGCGGAAAGCCCAGAAGGGCCGCATCCGCGGCAATGCGACGCGCGGCAACACGGTGTCGTTCGGAGACTACGGCTTGCAGTCGCTCGACGCGGGTCGGGTGAACTCCAAGCACATCGAGGCCGGGCGCGTGGCGATCTCGCACTATCTGCAGCGCGAGGGACGCGTGTACGTGCGGATCTTTCCGCACAAGCCGATCTCGGCCAAGCCGCTTGAGACGCGCATGGGCAAGGGCAAGGGCGACGTGGCGATCTGGACCGCCGTGGTCAAGCCCGGAACGGTGATGTACGAAGTGAGCGGCGTCTCGTTGGACCTGGCCAAGTCGGCTTTGCTCCGCGTGGCGCACAAGATGCCGGTGCGCTGCCGGTTCGTGTCGCGGCGGCACAGTCTGTGAGGCACGAATGAAGTTCGAGCAGATGCAGGCGATGAAGACCGACGAGCTGCACAACGAACTCGAGCGGCTGCGAAAGCACCTGTTCGATCTACGGGCGCAGGCGGTCACGGAGAAACTGGAAGACCCGACGCAGCTCGGCAAGGCGCGGCGCGATATCGCCCGCGTGCTGACCGCGCTCAGCCGGCGCGGCGAACAGAACATCGAGCAACGGCAGGCGCATTTGTCGGCGGTGGGCGCGCGTCGCGGGTAAACCGGGTGGGGCGGGCATCTTGCCCGCTCAGCTCGAAAACGGCGGAATGAGTAGGATTATGGCGGAAACGACGACCAGTATGACGGCCCCGGACGCGACGGCGACACGCGGGCGACGGGCCACGCGTATCGGATTGGTGACCTCCGACAAGCGCGACAAGACCATCGCCGTCACCATTTCCTGGAGCACGCGGCACGCCAAGTACGGCAAGCTGCTGAAGCGTTCAACCGTTCTCCACGCGCACGACGAGAAGAACGAAGCGAAGCTCGGCGACACCGTCGAAGTGTCGGAGTGCCGCCCGATCTCCAAGACCAAGTGTTGGCGGCTGCTGCGCGTGCTGCGAACGGTCGGCGGGGCGGAGGCGCGCCCGTGATTACGCAATACACCTGGCTCGACGTGGCGGACAACACCGGCGCCAAGCAAGTGATGTGCGTGCAGGTGATGAAAGGCGGCGCCAGCGGCGTCGGCAAACGGCGCCTGCGTCGCGGAGGCGTGGGCGACATCTTCATTGGCTCGGTGAAGCAGGCGCTGCCGGCCTCGGAGCTCAAGAAGGGCGAAAAGGTCCGCTGCGTGGTCGTCCGCACCAAGTATCCGACGCGCCGTGCCGACGGAACGTACGTCCGGTTCGACACCAACGCGGCGGTGATCATCGACGCCGAGGGAAATCCGAAGGGCACGCGCGTTTTCGGCCCGGTGGCCCGCGAGCTGCGCGACAAGAATTTCGGCAAGATCATCTCGCTGGCGGAGGAGGTCTGGTAGCCATGGCCGCGCGTGTGAGGAAGGACGACATCGTGCTGGTCATCAGCGGCGACCACAGGGGCGCCCGCGGCAAGGTGCTGCGCGTGATCCCGAAGGACGATCGCGTGGTGATCGAAGGCGTGAACATGGTTTACCGCCACATGCGCCGTAATCGCCGCCAGCCGCAGGGCGGACGCGTGCAGAAGGAAGCGCCGATTCCGCTGTCGAAAGTGATGCCGATCGACCCGAAGACCGGCAAGCCGACGCGGGTGCGGTTTCAGGCGGAGCGCGACGCGGCCGGCAAGATCGTCGCCAAGCGGCGCGTGTCGGTCACCGGCACGCTGCTGAGCGAAGTGACGCGCGGCGCGGCGACGCGCGGCGCGCGGACGGAGAAGCGCTGATGGCCCGCCTGCTTGAAAAATACCGTAGCGACGTTCGGCCGCGCCTGGCCAAGGAGCTGGGGCGCGACAATCCGCTTTCGCTGCCGAAGCTGACCAAGATCGTCGTCTCGATGGGGTTGGGCAAGGCGGTCGCCGAATCGACGACCAAGGCCCGCGAGAACAAGCGGTTCACCGAGGCCGTGGAGTGCGTGACGACGATCACCGGGCAGAAGCCGCTGATCACGAAGGCGCGCGTGAGCGTGTCAAACTTCAAAGTTCGCGCCGGCTACGACGTCGGCTTGCAGGTCACGTTGCGCGGCAAGCGCATGTACGAATTCCTGGATCGCCTGGTGGCGCTGGCCATCCCGCGCGTCCGCGATTTCCGCGGGCTGAATCCCGGCAGCTTCGACGGGCGCGGCAACTACAACATGGGCCTCAGCGAGTACGGCGTCTTTCCGGAGGTGAATCCGGACAAGATCACCTACCAGCAGGGCATGAACATCTCGATGTGCACAACCGCCCGCAACGACCAGGAGGCCCGCGCGCTCCTGACCGCGCTGGGCATGCCGTTCCGGAGCTAGGACGTCTATGGCACGCTTGGCGCTGCGGCTGAAACAACGACAGACACCCAAGTACAAGGTGCGCGGCTATTCGCGCTGCCAGCTTTGCGGGCGTTCGCGGGCGGTGTACCGCAAGTTCAAAATCTGCCGGCTCTGCTTCCGCAAGCTGGCCAGCGAAGGGCGCATCCCCGGCGTTCGAAAGGCGAGCTGGTAACACGATTATGGCGACTTCCGATCCGATTGCCGACATGCTGACCCGCGTGCGCAACGCCGCGCGCGTCGGCCGCAAGACCGTGAACATCAAGCGCAACCGCGTCTGCGTGGGCATCGCCAAGGTGCTTCAGGAAGAGGGATACATCGACGGTTTCGACCAGATCGACGACGCCAACCAAGGCGAAATCCGCATCCACCTGAAGCGCGGCGAGCGCGGCGAACACGTGCTGCAGTCGATCGTCCGCGAGAGCAAGCCCGGCTGCCGCGTCTACCGCTCGGTGCGCGAACTGCCGCGCGTGCTCGACGGCCTGGGGATCGCGATCGTCTCCACCAATCGCGGAGTGATGAGCGACCGGCGTTGTCGAATGGAAAAAGTCGGCGGCGAAGTGCTTTGCACAGTGTGGTGATCTGATGTCGCGAATAGGCAAACAACCGATTCCGCTTCCCGCCGGCGTCAAGGTCGACGTCGCCGGTCAAACGGTGAACGTTCAGGGCCCCAAGGGCAAGCTAAGCTGGTCGCTGCCGGCCGGCGTGCGCGCCGCGGTGGCCGACGGCCGCGTCAGCCTGACGCGCGGCGATGACGCGGCGCAGAGCCGGGCCCTGCACGGCCTGTCGCGCGCCCTGATTCAAAATATGGTCATCGGCGTCGTGAGCGGCTACCAGGAAAAACTCGAGGTGCACGGCACGGGCTACAACTGCAAGCTGCAGGGCAAGCAGCTCTTGCTGAACATCGGCTTCATGGGGCGCGGCGTCGGTCGACCGGCCCAATTCATGATCGACATCCCGGAAGGGATCCAGGTCGACATCGAAGTGCCCGCGGCACGCGGCGAAAACGAGCCGGCGAAGTTCACCGTCAAGGGCATCGACAAGCAGTTGGTCGGGCAGTTTGCCGCCGAGTTGCGGAAGCTTCGCAAGCCCGAGCCGTACAAGGGCAAGGGCATTCGATACGCGGCTGAGCGCGTCAAGCGCAAGGCCGGCAAGGTCTTCGCGGGCGGCGGCGCCGGATAGGCCGGACTTACGGGAGCATTGGCGATGGTCGCGCAGGGTACCAAGCAGAGACGGCTTTCGCGGCGAATTCTCCGCGTGCGCAAGAAAGTGGTCGGCACGCCGGAGCGGCCGCGCATGGCCGTGTCGCGCTCGAACCGCAACATCTACGTGCAACTCATCGACGACACCTCCGGCCGCACGCTTTGCGCCATCAGTACGATGTGCAAGGAGCTGCGCGGCGCGTCCAAGAGCGGCGCCAACAAGCAGGCGGCGGCCCTGGCCGGCAAGGCCATCGGCCAGAAGGCCAAATCGATGGGAATCGAGTCGGCGTGCTTTGACCGGCGCGGACGGCGCTTTCACGGCCGCATCAAGGCGCTGGCCGACGCGGCCCGCGAGGCGGGTTTGAAGTTCTAGGGTGGGGCGGGCATCTTGCCCGCCCGTGTTTGAGACCATGAGCGGGCAGGATGCCCGCTCCACCCGTAACAGGGTTGGAATCGGAATGTCATCAGCACCAAGATCGCGTGACAGACAACACGCCGAGGGCGGCGACGACCGCGGCGGCATCGACGACGTGCTCGTCAAGCTCTATCGCTGCGCCACTGTCGTGAAGGGCGGCCGGCGGTTCTCGTTTGGCGCGCTGGTGGTCGTCGGCGACCGCGACGGCAAGGTCGGCTTCGGCTACGGCAAGGCCAACGAGGTCCCCGCCGCCGTCGAGAAGAGCATCAAGCTCGCGAAGCGCAAGATGCTGGACGTGCCCCTGCGCGGCACGAGCATTCCGCATCGCGTGATCGGGAAATTCGGCGCCAGCCGCGTCGTGATGGTGCCCGCCAGCCCGGGAACGGGAGTGATCGCCGGCGCCGCGCCCCGTGCGGTGCTCGAATTGGCCGGCGTGCGCGACGTGCTCACAAAGTGCTACGGCTCGACCAGCCCCAAGAACCTCGTCAAGGCGACCATCGACGGACTGACACGACTGCGGACGCGCGCCGTTGTCGAGGGACTGCGCGGCGTGCAGCTCGATCTGCCGCCCGACCCGGAGCGTCCGCCGCGCGCCCCGCGCCGCGAGACGCGCGCCCCGCGGCGTGAAGGTCGCGGCGGTGGCCGCCGAGGCGGTCGACCGGGCGAAGACCGCGGCGCCCCGCGTCACAGCGAGCCGGTCGAGGCGCCGACCCAAGCGCCGGCGGTTGAATCGCCCGCGCCGGAGAATCCGACCCCATGATGAACCACGACATCACCACGCAGGCCGGCGCACGGCGTCGCCGCAAGCGCGTCGGGCGCGGCCAGAGCAGCGGCCTAGGCAAGACCGGCGGACGCGGCAACAAGGGCATGCAATCGCGCGCCGGACACGGCCCGCATCCGCTGCACGAGGGCGGCGCGTTTCCGCTTTTTCGGCGGACACCCAAGCGCGGCTTCAACAACTTCAACTTCCGCGTCGAGTACGACGTGGTCAACCTCGACACGCTGGCCGAGTCGTTCGAAAACGGCGCCAAGGTCGACGCCGAAGCGCTGAAGGCGCGCGGGCTGCTCGGCGGGACGCGCCCGATCAAGATCCTCGGCCGCGGCGCGCTGGACAAGAAACTGAACGTCCACGCCGACGCCGCGAGCGCTTCGGCCAAGTCCGCGATCGAGAAGGCCGGCGGCTCGCTCACGCTGGCGCAGCGCTCCGACGCCGCCGCGCTCGCGAAGGCCAAGCGCAACTCGGCCAAAGGCAAACCTCGTCCGAAGCCCGCGCCGTAACGGACTCAAACGCAGGACGCCGCTGAGATGATTCGAGCCTTCATCAACGTCTTTCGCATTCCCGACCTGCGGAACAAGGTGCTGTTCACCTTGCTCATGCTGACGGTCTACCGCGTCGGGTTTTACGTGCCGCTGCCCGGCATCAACCAGGAAGCGCTCGAGCAGCATTTTCAGCGCACCGGCGGCGGCGGCGCCGAGCAGATGGCGCAGTTCTTCGCCATGTTCACCGGCGGCGACCTGGGCCAAAGCACCATGTTCGGCCTGGGGATCATGCCCTATATCAGCGCATCGATCATCCTGCAGATTCTCGTCACACTCGTTCCGGCGCTGGAAAAGCTGGCGAAAGAGGGCGAGAGCGGCAGACGCAAGATCAACGAATACACGCGCTACGGCACGGTGGCGTTGTGTTTCGTGCAAAGCGTTTTTTGGTTGAACTACCTGAATCGCAGCAATCTCGTCTATCCCGACTTCACGGGAACCTTCAGCTTCACGCTGGTCGCCATCACCGGCCTCATGTCCGGCACGCTGCTGCTGATGTGGGTCGGCGAGCAGATTGACGAGTACGGTGTCGGCAACGGCATCAGCCTGATCATCATGGCGGGCATCATCGCCCGCTTGCCGAACGTCTTCTTTGATGTCTTCCAGGGGCTGAATTTCAGCCGCGGCGGCGCATCGGCCGGAACGATGACGCCCGAAAAGGTGATCTTCCTGATCGTATGTTTCGTGTGCGTCGTGGCCGGCGCGATCCTGATTACCCAGGCGCAGCGCCGGATTCCGATTCAGCAGGCCAAGCAAACGCGCGGGCGGCGTATCGTCGGCGGCGCGCGGCACTACCTGCCGCTGAAGGTGAATCACGGCGGTGTGATGCCGATCATCTTCGCGAGTTCGTTCCTGCTCCTGCCGGGCTGGCTGTTCGGCATGCTCCAAAGCGGCGGCATTCCGCCGTATGCGTTTTGGGCGTTTCTGTGGGAGGAATTCCAGCCCGGGCGATTCGTGTACGAAGTGCTCTACATCGCGATGGTGTTCGTGTTCTCGTACTTCTGGATCTCGGTCCAGTTCCAGCCCAAGGAGCTGGCGAACAACCTTCGCGACAGCGGGAGTTTCATTCCCGGTCTGCGGCCGGGCAAGCGCACGGCTGACTACCTCGAAGCGGTGATGGAGCGGATCACGTTCGTCGGCGCGGGCTTCCTGTCGGTGATCGCGGTGATCCCGTCGATCGCGGCCGTGCAGCTTGAGATTCCCTGGCGGATTTCGGCCTTCCTGGGCGGCACCGGCTTGCTGATCGTCGTCAGCGTTGCGCTGGATCTGGTTCATCGCCTGGAAGCGAACCTGATCATGCGAAACTATGAAGGGTTCCTGGGGGGCGAGGGTCCCGTGAAGGGGCGCTAGACCATGCCCGCGCGCGTCGTTTTCCTTGGACCTCCGGGTACGGGAAAGGGAACGCAAGCGCAGCGGGCCGCCAAACGGTTCGGGCTGGTCGCCCTTTCCAGCGGCGACACGCTACGGCGGCAAATCCGAGCTCGGACCCCGATCGGCGTCAAGGCCGAGGAGTTCGTGAGCTCCGGGGCGCTCGTGCCGGACGAGGTGATTACCGGCGTCATGCTATCGGCGATTGACGGAGCGGGCGGGAGCGGATTCATCCTCGACGGGTTCCCGCGAACCGTGCCGCAGGCCGAAGCGCTGGGCCGGGGGCTGACGGAGCGGAATTCGTCTATCGGCGTCGTGCTCGATTTCCAGATGGCTGACGAGACCATCAGCCGCCGAATCGCCTCGCGGCGCGTTTGCAGTGTCTGCGACTCGTCGTATAATGTGGAATTCCTGCCGCCGCGCAAGCCCGGCGTGTGCGATCGCTGCGGCGGCCGGCTGGAGCAGCGCGTGGACGACCGCGAGGACGTTGTCCTTACGCGGCTGGTAACGTATCGACGGCAAACGGCGCCGCTGGTCGAGTACTACTCGCACCGCGGCCTGCTGCGCGCGGTCGACGCGGCGATGGCTGCGGACGACGTCGAGTCGCGCGTGGCGGCAATTTTGGAGTCGCTGGATCGAAGATGAGCACCGCGACGTCCCGGATTGTCATCAAGAGCCCGCGCGAAATCGAGCTGATGCGGGCCTCCGGGCGGCTGGTGTTTCAGGTGCTGCAAGCCTTGCAGGAGTTGGTGCGGCCCGGCGCCACGACGGCGATGCTGAACGAAACCGCCAGTCGGCTGATCCGCGAGGCGGGCGCGACGGCGCTGTTTCTGGGTGTGCGAAATCCGCAGGCGAAATTCCCGTTTCCGGCGAGCATCTGCTCCTCGGTGAACGACGAAGTGGTGCACGGAATTCCGAACGATCGGCCGCTGGCCGAAGGCGACATCGTCAAGGTCGACTGCGGCGTGCGGATGAAGGGCTATTGCGGCGACTCGGCGTACACGTTCGTGGTCGGGTCGACATCGCCGAAAGTGCAGCGCCTGCTGAGCGTGACGCGCGCAGCGCTGGATTACGCGGTCGCGGAAGTGCGGCCGTTCGTGCGCTGGAGCCGGATCGCGTCCGGCATGCAGAAGATCGTGGAAGACGCGGGCTTCGGAGTGGTGCGCGAGTTTGTCGGCCATGGAATCGGCCGCGAGATGCACGAAGAGCCGAAGGTGCCGAACTACGCCGAGCGTAATGGCGATTTTCAGTTGGTGCCGGGCATGACGCTGGCGGTGGAGCCGATGGTCACGGTCGGGCGCCCGGACGTGGAGTTCAAAGACGGCGCGCGGTGGACGGTCGTAACCAAGGACCGTTCGCTGGCGGCGCACTTTGAGCACACGATCGCGGTCACCGCGGACGGTGTCGATGTGTTGACGGACGGACGATAGGCCGCGCGATATCGGGTGTGGCCGATTGGGAGAGTGTGCGTATGAAAGTGCGGAGCAGCGTCAAGCGGATTTGCGAGAATTGCAAGATCGTGCGGCGGCGCGGCGTCGTGCGCGTGATCTGCTCGAATTCGCGTCACAAGCAGCGTCAGGGCTAACAAAGGACTCTTCGAATGCCACGTATTTCCGGCGTTGATATTCCGCCCAACAAGCGCATCGACGTGTCGCTGCGCTACATTTACGGCGTCGGCCCGACTCGCGCGACCGAGATTTGCGAGAAGGCGGGAATCAACCCCGCCGTTCGCGCCAACAAGCTGAGCGAAGACGAGGTCAGCCGCATCGCCGGGATCATCGAGACGAATTTCATCGTCGAGGGTCAGCTTCGGCGTCAGATTCAACAGAATATCGCCCGCCTGCGCGACATCCGCTGCTATCGCGGCCTGCGCCACATGCGCGGGTTGCCGGTTCGCGGGCAGCGCACGCGAACGAACGCGCGGACGCGCAAGGGACCGCGCAAGACCGTCGCCGGGAAGAAGGGCGTGAAGGAAATGCACCGCTAGCAGTCGCGGCGGGATTGCCCCTCGCTACCAAAGGAGCTTGAGCTTGGCCAAGGCAGCCGGAAAACGCCGCACGAAGCGCAACGTCGCCAAGGCGATCGCGCACATCAAGGCGACGTTCAACAACACCATGATCACCATTACCGACGGCAACGGCGAGGTGCTTGCCTGGTCGTCCGCCGGTGCGGTTCCGCTGGGCGGTGGTGAGAAAAAGCTGACCGGCGCCCGCAAGGGCACGCCGTACGCCGCGCAGCGCGCCGCGCAGTGGTGCGCGAACGAGGCGAAGAAGAGCGGCGTGATGGAGGTCGACGTGAAGGTGAAGGGCCCGGGCGCGGGGCGCGAGTCGGCCATCACGGCGTTGCAGGCGGCCGGGCTTCGAATTCAGTCCATCGAGGACGTGACGCCGATCCCGCACAACGGCTGTCGTCCGCGCAAGAAGCGGAGGGTGTAGCGCATGCGTTTGGTTGCTCCAGTCTGCCGTTTCTGTCGGCGCGAAGGCCTGAAGCTGTTCCTGAAAGGGCCGCGCTGCGAAAGCAAATGTCCGCTTGAGCGCGAGTACAAGCAAAGCCCGCCCGGCATGCACGCCTGGCGGCGCGGCAAGACGTCGGACTACGGCGTTCGGCTGCGCGAGAAACAGAAGGTGAAGCGCTTCTACGGCCTGGCGGAGCGGCAGTTCCGCCGCATCTTCGCCCTGGCCGAGAAATCGCAGGAAAACACCGGCATGGCGCTGCTGCAACTGCTGGAACGCCGCCTCGACAATGCGGTGTTCAAAGCTGGGCTGACGCTGTCGCGTCGCGCCGCGCGGCAGGCCATCGCGCACGGGCACATCGTGGTGAACGGCCGTAAGGTCGATCGGCCCGGTTACCCGGTGCGGATCGGAGATCGCATTTGCGTGCGCGGCGCGGAGAAGAGCCAGAAGCTGATCCGGTCGCAAGCGGGAGAAGAAGGCCCGCGCCAGGTTCAGAACTGGCTGCAGGTCGACGCCAAGAAACCGGAGGCGGTGGTGATTTCGCTGCCGACGCGCGACGACGTGCAGATCCCGGTCGAGGAGCAGCTCATCGTCGAGTTCTGCTCGCGGTAGGAGTCGATCGACGTTTCTGACCGAGCCTCGGCCGTAAGGGAGCGGGGGTCGTGAATGAGCGTCGCGAAGGTCGAGCGCCTGTCGCCATCCCCGCTTCCTTACGGGCGCGGCTCGGACAGACGTAACGGACACGGATCGTTGAACGTCCTCTCGAGGAAATAGCCAAGATGCGGATCAGATGGCGAGGTCTTGAATTACCGTCGCGCGTGGTGCGCGACGATTCCGTCAGCACCGACAAATTCGGGCGGTTCATCATTGAGCCGTTCGAGCGCGGCTTCGGAATCACCGTCGGCAACAGCCTGCGGAGGATTCTGCTCTCCAGCCTCGAAGGCTCGGCGATCACGCAAGCGCGCATCGCCGGCGCCGACCACGAGTTCTGCTCGCTGCCGGGCGTGATGGAAGATGTGACCGAAATCGTGCTCAACCTCAAGTCGATCATTGTTGATGTTGAGGGCGAGTCCGATCGCAAGCTGCGCGTCGAGCGGCGTCAGAAGGGCGAGGTCACGGCGGGCGATTTCGTCGGCGAGCCCGGCGTCACGGTCCACAATCCGGATCGCCTGATCGCGACGCTCACCGACGACGTGCCCTTCTCGATCGAACTCACGGCGCGGCGCGGCCGCGGCTACGTGCCCGCGGTCGAGCACCTGGGAGAAGAGCAGGAGCTGGGCGTCATTCCGATCGATTCGATCTTCTCGCCCGTCACGCGCGTCCGCTACCAGACGCAGGACACGCGCGTCGGCCAGAAGACCAATTACGACCGGCTGGTCATGGAGATCTGGACCAAGGGCACCATCAAGCCTGAGGACGCGCTGGTCGAATCCGCCAAGATCCTCCGCAAGCACCTGAACCCGTTCGTGCAGTACTACGAACTGGGAGCGGACGTGGCGGCGGCTGAGCAGCGCGAAGAGGGAGAGACCGCCGGAATCGACGACCAGGTGCGTCGCAAGCTGGAGCGCTCGATCGCGGACCTGGACCTGTCGGTTCGCGCAATGAATTGCCTGGAGGCGGCGCGGATCGTGACGGTCGGCGATCTGGTCCGCATGGACGAAGCGTCGTTGCTGCAATTGCGCAGTTTCGGCAAGACCTCGCTGATGGAAGTGAAGCGCAAGTTGGGCGAGTGGGGTCTGTCGCTGGGGATGAATTTGAACGACAACGGCCCCGCCCATGCCGGCGCGGACCCGGATATGAGCCGCATCTAGCGGTCGGAGTTGCGGCACAGCCGCCCGCGGCTGTGCCCGGTCGGCGGTAGGAGAAGTCATGCGTCACGCTGTTCTCGGTCGAAAACTCGCGCGAACCTCGTCGCACCGTCTGGCGCTGCGCCGCAACCTGGTGCAGAACCTGATCGAGCACGGCTCGCTGCGCACCACGGTCGTGAAAGCCAAGGAAGTCCGGCGTCTGGCGGAGCGGCTGGTCACGATCGCGATTCGCGGCCAGTTGGCCGAGAAAAAAGCCTCCTCGCGGCAGCTCGCCGAAGCGATCCTGACCGACCGCGCGATCATTCCCAAGGAAAAGCGCGCCGACTATGACAAGATGACCGACGCCAAGCGCGCCCGCGTGCTGCGCTCGCGGTCCGGCCGCCGCTATCGCAAGACCACCGCCCGACCCGGCGTCGCGTTCACCGCCGCGTCGGTGGTGGCGAAGCTGTTCAACGAGATCGCGCCGGCGATGGTGCGGCGAAACCAGAAGCTCAACAGCAAGGGTGGCGGCTACACGCGGATCATCAAGCTGCCCGATCGCCGCGTCGGCGACGGTTCGCCGCTGGCGATTCTGCAATTCGTCGGCGAGAACGACAAGCCGCGCGTCAAGGGTTCCGACAAGTCGCCGCGAAAGCAGCGGATCAAGAAGAAGTACGCGTTCTACGCCGGCAAGCCGATGCCGCGCCGCGGCCGGCGCGGCGAGAAGGGTGCTCCGGCGGCGACCAGCGCCGCCGCGCAATCCGGCACAGGCGCAGCGCCGGCGGCTGATTCGCCGGCTGATTCGACGTAGCCGAAAGCCAGGCCGCGCTTGCCAGTCCGCGCCGTTACGGTCGAGGCTCTGCCTGTCTTGTCGGACACTCGTCGGAGCCGCCATGTCCGCTGCTCAAGCCGATTGCGTGTTCTGCAAGATCGTGTCGGGCGCGATTCCCTGCCATCGATTGTTGGACAATGCATCTGTTCTCGCGTTTCTTGACATCAATCCGCTTACGGACGGGCATTCTGTCGTAATTCCGAAGGCACACGCCGAGCGGCTGGATCAGCTCGCGCCCGAACAGGCCGCAGAGATCGGGCGTGTGTTGGGCGACCTGGCCCGCCGTATCGTCGCCTCGGTTGGCGCGGAGGGGTACAACATCCTCCAGAACAACGGCCCGGTCGCCGGCCAGGTCGTGCCGCACGTTCACTTCCACATTATCCCGCGCCGCGCCGGAGACGGCTTGGGGTATCGCTGGAACGCCAAGCCGGCGCAGCACGAGAAGCTCGCGGCGCTGGTCGCTCGAGTCACCGCGACGACCTGAAATCGCCGGCGCCTCAGGACTACCATTCAACCTGTCGCGCGGAAAACTCCCAAGAATCTGGTACGATCGGTTGCACGCGCGGCCGGCGGCATCGCCGCGCTGGTTTTCTTGGAGGCTCTGAATGTCCTCGTTACTGACCGGCGCGCTGGTGCTTCTGCTCGCCGGAAACGACAACAATGTCGAATGGAACGGCGTTTCGCACATCTGGTGGCAGGACCGCGCCCCGCGCTGCCCGGTCAACGGCCAAGCATTCTCCGTTTTCATTCAAACGTACCGTTTCGACGTCACGTCGGTTCGCGTCCGTGTCGACGACGGAACTGTTGCGTGGGTGAACGCGTCATGGCTGAAGGATCGCGGTCCGTATGCGGTCTGGAAAGCCGACCTGCCAGCCACCGCGTCAACCACGCTGCGCTATTACTTCGAGCTCAATGATGGGACCGACACCGACTACTACAGCGCCTCGGGCATGTGGGACGATCCACCGACCGACGGCGGGTTTTTGATCGACTATGCCACATTGTCGCACGCACCGCTCGGCGCGACGGTGCTGCCGAACAACCAGGGCGCCGTGTTTCGCGTCTGGGCGCCGAGCGCCTCGGTCGCATACGTGCGCGGCGAGTTCAACAATTGGGGCGGTAACGATCAAATGCTCAAGACCGGGAGCTATTTCGCGGCATACGTGCCCAGCGCGCACGCCGGTCAGCGCTACAAGTTCTTCTTCATCCCCGGCAGCCTCTGGCAACCCGATCCGCGCGGCGCGGCGCTGCTTCCCGGCTCGACCGGCTACGACTCGCTGCTGGTCGATCCCGACGGCTTCGCCTGGACCGACGCGAATTTCGTGACGCCGAAATTCGAAGACTTGGTCATCTACGAACTGCACGTCGGGACATTCTCCGGACGAAACGACCCGCTCGCCTCTGGTTCGATTCCCGGAACGTATCGCGACGTCGCCGCGCACGTGATGGACCTTGTCGAACTCGGCGCGAACGCGGTCGAGCTGATGCCGATCACCGAATTTCCGTGGGATTTTTCCGCCGGGTACAACCCGATCAGCATGTTCGCGGCTGAATCGAAGCACGGCACGCCAGACGATCTGAAGTACATGATTAACACGCTGCACGCGCACGGAATCGCGGTGTTGCTCGACGTGGTGTGGAATCACTTCTCGGGCACCGACAATTTTCTGTGGAATTATGACGGCGGGCAGATTTACTTCGATGCGTCGCCGCCGCAGACGCCGTGGGGCGCGCAGGCGGACTTTGACCGGCCCGAAGTGCGAGATTATTTCGCCGACAGCGCGCAATACTGGCTTCAAGACTTCCACATCGACGGTTTTCGCGCCGACGGCACCGCGTTCATGGCGATCTACCAGGGCTGGGGCTGGGGATTGATGCAGCGCCGCAACGACGAGATGGACCGCCGCTGGGTCGACAAGATCAGCACCGCCGAGCACCTGCCCAATGATCCCTGGGTGACGCGGCCGACCGGCCTGGGCGGCGCCGGCTTCGACGCGCAGTGGTTTGATGCGTTCAACGACAGCGTGCGCGGTGCGATTTTCGATGCCGCCTTCGGCGACCCGAACATGAACGCGGTGGCCGGCGCGCTGATCGGCGGCGGACCGTACCTTTACGGCCCATACGTGGTGAACTACGTCGAAAGTCACGACGAGGCGTGGCCCTCCAGCGGCGGGCAGCGGCTCGTGCGGTCAATCGACACGACCGCGCCGTACGACGACATGTGGGCCAAGGGCCGCCACAAGCTGGCACACGGCCTGGCGATCCTGGCCCCGGGAATTCCGCTGTTTCTACAGGGCGCGGAGTGGCTGGAAGACACGAACTTCGGCCCCGGCGACCCGACCGGCGTCGATCGCATCGATTGGTCGAAAAAGACGACCTACGCGAACATCCACCGCTTTTTCCGCGACGTGATTCGCGTGCGCAAGACCAACGGCGCGCTGCGCGCGAATTCGCCGAGCTTCGTGCATCACGTGAATGACAGTGGAAACGTCGTCGCGCAGCATCGCTGGGACCTGGCCGGCAACGATCTGATCGTCATCGCGAATTTCAGCAACACGAACTACACGAACTATCAAATCGGCTTCCCGCAGGCCGGCCGCTGGTACGAGCTGCTCAACAGCCAGTCGTCGCTGTATGACGGCAACAACTGGGGCAACAACGGCTTCATCGACACCAGCCCGACGCCGCAGGACGGCATGCCGCACTCGGCCTGGATCACCATCCCGCAGATGGGGCTGCTGGTCTTCCGCTACAACGATCCGCCCGATCCGGTCGTCTGCCCCGGCGACCTGAACGGCGACCGATTGGTGAATTCGGCGGACCTTGGAATCCTGTTGAGCGCCTGGCAAAGCACCGCCGCCGGCGACCTGAACGGCGATGGGCAAACGACCGAGGCGGACTTGGGGATCGTCTTGGGGAATTGGGACGCGATTTGTCCGTAACGCGGGCAGGGCGACCGCCATTCGAGACTTGGGGGTTGCGTCGCGAAAGTCGGCACCGTAGATTTCAAGCATGACTGTCCGCGCACATTTTGACGGCAAGGCGTTCGTGCCCGATGAGCCCGTGAGCCTGCCGAACGGCGCCTCGGTGCGGCTGACGGTCGTTCCTGCGGATGGCGTGCTAAGCGATCTTGCGGAATTGGCCGAGCGGCATCCGATCACCGATTCGCCGGCGGACTGGTCCGAACAGCATGATCACTACATTCACGCAGCGCCGAAGCAATGACGTTTCTGGACACGTCCTACCTCGCCGCGCTGTTCATGCGGAACGACCAGTGGCACCAGGCAGCCCGCCGCTGGACCGCTCGCGCTACGCCGCCGCTGATTACGACGGACTATGTCATCCTCGAATTGGCGGACGGGCTGGCACGACCGGAATGGCGGGCGGTGTTCTTGCGCATTCGTTCCGCGCTGCAATCCAATCCGCACGTGCAAATCGTCGCGCAGTCTCGGGCGCTGCTCGATCGCGGCGTGGTTCTCTACGCCGCGCGAATGGACAAATCCTGGTCGTTGACCGATTGCCTCTCGTTCGTGGTCATGCAGGATGAAGGCTGCACGGAGGCGCTAACGGCCGATCTGCATTTCGCGCAAGCCGGCTTTCGCGTGCTCCTGCGCGAAGCGTGAAAGCGGTTCGCGGCGGGATTTCCCATCCCGCACGCGGAAGGCTGCTTGTGCGAGATTCCCGTCCCGCGCGCACTCCGATGGATTCCCATCTCGCGCGAGCCGGTCTGTCAGAGCCGCGACCGCAAGGGAGCGGTCGGGTCCAAGCGTCGGGGATGCTCGGTTTGTCGAAGCAGCTTCGTTGCCCGCGCCGACCGCTTCCTCACGGTCGCGGCTCTGACCGCCTGCTCGTGCGAGATTCCTCTCTCGCACGAGCTCCGGCGGGATTCCCATCCCGCGCGCGAGAGGCGCGGGAACGGATTCGCGCGGGCGGGGTGCGAGATAGGAATCTCGCACCAGCGGCGGGCCGCCGGACCGGACCCGTAGCGTCGGACCTCCGCGTCCGACGCCGTCTTCCGCGTTCTGTTCGCCGTCGGACGCCGTGGTCCGACGCCCCGCTACGGGCCCGCTACGGGCACGCCGCGCCCCATCCGCCCAGCAGGATTCCGAGGTCGGCTTCGCTGACGAATCCGTCGCCATCCAGGTCGCCGAGCGAATGCGCCGGCACGGTTAGGTACCAATTTGCGAGGACAATGCCCAGGTCAGCGGGCCCGACGGCGCCATCGCAATCCGTATCGCCGGCATGGTCGCAGACAGACAGAACAGCGGCCGCGCTGGTTCGGCTGCCGCATCCGTTCGAGACCACGCAGTCGTAGGCGCCGGCGTCGGCAATCGTAATGGGCGCGAGCACTAGCGTCGGCGTCGCGGCCGAGGGATTTGCGGACGAATCGAGCGGTACGGCGTCCCTTCGCCACGCGTAGGTGAAGGGACCGTTGGGCGCCAGCGCCACAGCAAGCGACGCGGCACCTCCCGGACAGATCGTGCGTCCCTCCGGCTGTGCGACAAATAGCGGCAAGTAGCTCCAGACCCACGTGTCACCCAGCCGCGTGCCGTTGAAGCCGCCGAACAGAACGCTTGCGCCGCGTGACGCGTCGAACGCCATCGCGTGATAGCCGCGGCCAGCGGGGCCGGTATTCGCAACCAGTGTCCAAGCCGCGCCGGTGAGTTCCCAGGTGTCGCCCAGGTAACCCGTAGTATTGTTGACCCTGCCACCGAAAAGCACGATTCGGTTTACCACTGAGTCGTACGTCATGGCCGGCTCGAGCCGCGGCGCGGGCCCCGACGTGGCAATCGGCGTCCATTGCTGGCCGTCCCATTCCCACGTGTCACCGTAACAGGTGGTTCCGCTGTCGTTCGTGGCGCCGCCAAACAGGACGATCTTTCCCCGAGCGCTGTCGAAGACCATTCCGGGACTGACGCGCGCCGGCGGAGCAGTTACGGACTTTTGGCTCCACGTCACGCCGTTCCACGTCCACGTGTCGCCGAGTGGCGGGTTTGGAAACGCGGCCGATCCGCCGCCGAAAAGCACGATTTCATTCCGTTCGGCGTCGAAAGCCATCGCCGCGCCCACGCGTGAAGATGGCCCCAGAGATGAGGAATGGCTCCAGGTGGTTCCGGAGAGTTCCCAGGTGTTTTGTCGAGGCGGCGGATACGCGCCGTAGAGAACGGTCGTATGGTGCACGCTGTCGTAGGCCAGGGAGTGGTAGAAGTAGGGTTCCGGGGACACGGGCGTTGTGAGCAGGGTCCAGTTGATTCCGTTCCACGTCCACGTGTCATTTTGCGACGACGCGCCGCCGGCATATCCACCAAACAGGATTACGCGTTGCGCGGCGGCGTCGTACGCCATCGCGTGGGCGTCCCTTGGCGAGGGACCAGTGTTCGCAACCTGCACCCACACACCCATGCATTGGCCATGCGCCGTCAGTGCCCCCCCGAACGCGCCGGCGAATGCGATAAGAGTGCAACACACACAACGCGTGTGTGTGCGTGGTGGTGGTACGAGAACACCGATTGCGACATTGACTTCGACGCGCTTCATACTCTCTCTCCTATTCGTGATTCTGCATTGCACAAGGAACCCCCTAGAACCTATCCCTAAACTTGCATCTTGTTGTCTTGTCATGTATACTACACAACATGTTGCGACTCACGGACGATGTTCTGCACTGGCTTTTGAAGCGAATCCCGGATCCACCAGTCAAGCCCAAAGGCGGCCGCCCGCCGCTGGACAAGGCCAAGGCGCTGCGCGGCATCTTCTGGATACTCGACAACGGCGCCAAGTGGAAGGACTTGCCGCGCGAGTTCGGCGCCAAGAGCGCCGTGCATCGGTACTTCCAACGCTGGGTGCGCGATGGCATATTTGAACGCATCCTGCGCCAGGCCGGCCGCGTGGCTGAGGAGCGCGACGGCTTCAAGCTGTACGAGTGCTTCATCGACGGAACGTTCGCCAAGGCCCGCGGCGGCGGTGACGGCGTGGGGCTGACGAAGGCCGGAAAAGGCGTGAAAATCATGATTCTGGTCGATGCCCAGGGCTTGCCGGTGGCGATCGACACCATGGCGGCGTCGCCGCACGAAAGCAAATTGGTGCAACGGTTGTTTGACTTCATGCTGACCAGCGCCGTCCCGGAGCGCGTCGTCGGCGACAAGGCGTATGACGACGACGGGCTGGCGGCTGAATTGGACAAACGCGGCGTGGAATTGATCGCGCCGCACCGCGCGAACCGCGTCAACACCACTCAGGATGGTCGACCGTTGCGAAGGTACCGGCGCCGCTGGACGGTAGAGCGAACGATCGCCTGGATACAACACTTTCGGCGCCTGTGTATCCGGTGGGAGAAGTCTACCACGTTGTTTCGAGGCTTTTTGCATCTGGCTTGCGCCATTCTGTTGATTCGAACGGTTTAGGGATAGGTTCTAATCAACAACTCAACCCGGCGCAGCATGGCGGATCGAACTCGTTTTCGCGGAACGCGCTACCCAACTAACACCGCGAGACTTATGGCCCCTCGGGCGCATCGTTCAACTTGTTGCGCCACAGTTCCGCCTCATGGTCGTGCCCCTGCCCCGGCTCGGCGGCGTCCCAGTCCTGGTAGAGTTGCGCGAGACGTTCGCGAATCTCGCAGCGAATTGCGAGCAGCATCGCCGACCGGGACGGGTCGTAGTTTTGGTCCGCGTCGAGCAGCAGTTGCTCAGCCTCGGAGAAACGCTGCTGAAGCCTCAGTGTCTCGCCGAGCGATTGCATCGAGACATACACGTAATAGTGCAGCGGAGTGCCGACAGGATAGACAACGCGGCGAATCGCGATCGCTTCGCGCAGCATCGCCTCTGACTCGTCAAGTCGGCTCATTTCGCGCAGCAAAACCGCGTAGCTGTGCAAGTGGTGTGACACCAGTTCGCTGCCCAGGTCGTGCTGGCGCACGAGCGCGAGTGCGTCGCGCTGCAGGTGATCGGCTTCCTCATACTTGGTCGGGTCGTGCTTCGCGACGTTGATCAGCACTTCAGCGAAGCCCTTCATCAATTTCGGCAATTCCGGATTATTCTCGCCATACCACTTCCGCCGGTTCGCGAACAACTCGCGCGCGTACGGCTCCGCCGCAACCGGGTCGCCGGCGAGCGCCAGGCCATCGGCGACCGCGCTAAGCGACCGGGTGACCTCGTCGCTCTCCGGGCTGAACAGGCGGCGGCGGATTTCCAGCGATTCCTGAAAGGCCTTCACGGCGTTCGCGTATTCGCCCAGCGCTTGCAGGGCGCTACCGTAGTCGCACAGCGCACTGGCACAGTGCTCATCCTGATCGCCGTATGCCGCGCGCGCCGCGCGCAGCGCGGCAGCGCGCTGTTCGCAGGCCTGCTGATAGAGCTCCATCACGCGGAATGCGTCCGCAATCGCGTTGCGCAGGTTGAACTCCTCCGCGGGCTGCTCGAGCGCATGCGCATCGAGCTTGCCCGCGGTGGCGGCGAGCATTTGCTCAACAGCAGGGTTGTACGGGCCGGCAAGTCGACCTTTGTTTGCTTCCAGCGTTTGCGCGGTCAGTTCGGCGAAGGTGGTTGCGATTTCCGCGGACTCCCGCGCCTCAAGTTGCGCCGCCTCCACCTGACTGATCTGCCAAAGCCGCAGCAGCAGCCCGCCGCTGAAGATCGTCAACAGCGCGATTCCGGCCACCAGCGACGCCGTCACACGGTTCCGGCCGAGGAACTTTCCGAACACGTACAACGCCGAATCCCGCTTGGCCTCGATCGCCTCGCCCGCCAGATAGCGCCGTATGTCTGCCGCCAGGTCGCCGGCATTCTGGTATCGCCGTTCGCGTTCCTTGCTCAGGCACTTGAGCGTAATCGTTTCGACCTCGTCGTCGAGGGCCCCGGCGCGCGGATTTGGAACGAGTCGCGGGCGGAGCGGCTCGGCGGCGACGATGCGGTTCAGCACCTCGCGCATTGAGCCGCTCACGTCGTATGGCATGTGCCCGGTCAGCATCTGGTACAGAATCACGCCCAGCGAATAGACGTCGGTGCGCACATCGACGCCGCCGGGGCGGGATTCGGCCTGTTCCGGGCTGGCCCAGCACAATGTGCCGAGAAACTCGCCCGTTTCGGTGAGCGAGTGGCCGGCGGCGGTCGGTCGGCCGGATTTGGCCAGGCCAAAGTCCAACACTCGCGGCACGCCGAAGTCGTCGACGAGGATGTTGCTCGGTTTCAGGTCGCGGTGAATCACGCCGTTCAGGTGCGCGGCCATCACGGCCTCGCACACCTGGGCGAACAGCTCGAGCGTCGCGCGTACGTCCAGCCCGTTGCGGCTGACGTAGTCGTCCAGCGGCCAGCCGGCAACATAGGGCATGACCAGGTAGGGCCGCCCGTCGACAACGCCGAGTTCCTGCACGGCGATGATGTTCGGATGGTCGAGTTCGCGGAGGATTTCGGCTTCGCGCTCGAAGCGGTCGCGCTCGCGCGGGCGGGCGATCGAGCGGTCGTGCAGGACTTTGATGGCGAAATCGTCGCCGGTCGATTCCCGGACGGCCTGCCAGACGACGCCCTGCCCGCCACGGTGGATTTCACGGACGACCAGGTAATCGGGGAAGATCGGCGGCGTTTCCGGCGCTTGGCCCGCCGCGACTGAGGAACCGTCTTCGGAGCTGGCGAGTTCGACACCGCCCGGTTCGGCGAGCTGCTCGGCGTCGAGCCGCGCGGCGGCCAGAAGGCGGCCGATCGTCATTGCGTCGGGCTGTCGCGTTGATTCGCTCACAGTCGAGTTCCCGCGCGCTGGGCCAAAGGGGTTCGTTTGCCGACCGGCGTCCAGCCGCTCGAAGCGGCGGGCAACCGGGTCGCCGCTACCAGTCTGCTGAAGAACTCACCCAGCCGAGCCCCGACCGTCAGGGAGGGGTCCGCTCGGTCCTCGAAAACACCGAGTTTCCAAGCAATTTCGGACATCGGCCCGACCCCTCCCTTACGGTCGGGGCTCGGTTAGGAGCGTTTCTCAACGGGCTGCTACGCGCTCTCACTCACCCAAGCGAAATCGCCGCGTGGTATTTACGCCTGCGGGCGAATCGTGCTGACGTTTCGCGCCAAAAGCGCCCGCAGGCGTTGCAATGCGCGATTCCGCACCAGGTGTGTCCCGCCGTGGCTGCACCCCAGCTCGGCGGCGGTTTCCTGAATCGTCTTGCCCTCGAGGTCGTAGCGCTGAATCGCAAGCCGGTAGCGCTCCGGCAGTGACGCCATCGCATGCGCGAGCATGGCGTGCGCTTCGCGGCGCGCGAAATTCTGAGAAGGCGTGGTTGGAGCACCGGCGACCAGCAGGCGCTGCAAGAATGTTGTTCGGGCATCGGTATGCGAGTCGAATTCGACCCGTCGCAGCCCGCCGCCGCGCTTGTCGGCTTCCAGGCCGCGAATCGCCTCGATCAGGTTGTTTCGGGCGAGCTTCCTGAGCCAGAGGCGCAGCGCGCCATCGCCGCGCGAGACGAAGGCGCGGATGCCGAGAAACGCGTCGGTGAAGGTCTCCTGCAGAACGTCTTCGACCGCCAACAGCGATCGCCAGCGCTCCGGCATTTTCGCCATCAGGTCGGCGTGCAGCAGCGGCGTGTGGATTTCGAGCAGCGCGCCGAGGGCGTCGCGGTTGCCCGCCTGGGCGCTACGCAGTAGGTTGGCTTCGGACTCGCTCATTTCCGGATGCCGCCGCGTCGCCCGATTCCGGGCGCGGATTTCGATGCCAGTGTACCGGCGGAATCGAAGCTGGATGGAATGGATTCCGAACGCGCGGCGTCACGTACGGCAGTTGCACGCGTCGGCGATGACTTTGTCGTTTTCGGCAATTCGGGTGAACTTGCGCTTGGGTCGGACGTAGGCACAGAGTTGCCCGGCGCGATGGGATCGCGACCGGGCGCCGGCAGCTTTTCCGCAGCCGAGTTCTGCACGAAACTTGAATAAACCAAGCGAAGGCAGAGTCGAGATCGATTCCGAGTCGCCGGTAGTGGCCCAGTTTCGCATGCGACGCCGGGAAAACGCCCGACACCGAGGCCCGACCGTAAGGGAGCGGCCTTCTGCTCGTCGCAAGAGACCCCTCCCTTACGGTCGGGGCTCGGCTGGGGAGTTCCTTCGCGAAACTGAGCCACTACCCGATCGCCGCGCCGGCTTGCGTTCGGCCGAATCAACGCGATACTACGTGCTTGTTTCCGTTTGGCCACAGTTTGCCCGCGCAATTCGGCGATAATGCAGGTGGCCGGTCCGCGCCCGCGCGGACGCCGCGCAGAATTTGCCGGCTCGGGCGGTGCGGCGCATTTTCTTTCAGGAGCTGAAGCATCATGGACACTACGACCAACCCACGGATTGACGCCGTCCTGGCCGCCACGTCTTGGAACGAGGGCGCCAGCAACGGCGAAACGCAGACCATCCCGCGCATCGACACGGTATTCGGGTCGGACGTGTTCAATCAGCGCGTGATGCAGCAGCGCCTGCCGCGAAACATCTACAAGGCGCTGGCGCGCACGCTCGAACTGGGCGAGCCGCTGGACCCGCACGTCGCGGACGTGGTCGCCGCCGCCATGAAAGACTGGGCCATCGAGCGCGGCGCGACGCACTACACGCACTGGTTTCAGCCGTTGACCGGCCTGACCGCCGAGAAGCACGACTCGCTGATCGTGCCCGACGGCAAGGGCGGCATGCTGTTTTCGTTCAGCGGGGCCGACCTGGTGCAGGGCGAGCCGGACGCGTCGAGTTTTCCCTCGGGTGGACTACGGGCGACATTCGAAGCCCGCGGCTATACCGCCTGGGATGCGACCAGCCCGGCGTTTCTGATGCGGACGGACAACTGCGTCACGCTGTGCATTCCGACCGCGTTCGTGTCGTGGAACGGCGAGGCGCTGGACAAGAAAACGCCGCTGCTGCGCTCGATGGACGCGCTTTCGAAGCACGCGCTGCGAATCCTGAAGATCTTCGGCACCGACGCCGGCGTTTCGCGCGTCTACACGACCGTCGGCGCCGAGCAGGAGTATTTCCTGATCGACCGCAATCTGTACTTCGCGCGTCCGGACTTGGTTACCTGCGACCGCACGCTCTTTGGCGCGCGTCCGCCGAAGGGTCAGCAGCTCGAGGACCACTATTTCGGTTCGATCCCGACGCGCGTGCTGAACTGCATGGCCGACGTGGAGCGCGAGCTCTATCGCGTCGGCGTGCCGGTGAAGACGCGCCATAACGAAGTCGCGCCCGGGCAGTACGAAATCGCGCCGGTATTCGAGAACGCCAATGTCGCATGTGACCACCAAATGCTGGTCATGGAGACGCTGAAGCGCGTCGCGCCGCGCTACGGTTTGCAGGCGCTTCTGCACGAGAAACCCTTCGCCGGCATCAACGGCTCGGGCAAGCACAACAACTGGTCGATGTGCACCAACACCGGCGTCAACTTGCTCGATCCCCAGGACGAGACGCACACGAATATGCAGTTCCTGGTGTTCTTGTGCGGCGTAATCCGCGCCGTCGACAAGTACGCCGACGTGCTGCGTGCGTCGATCGCCTCGGCGGCCAATGATCATCGCCTCGGCGCGAATGAAGCGCCGCCGGCGATCATCTCGATCTTCCTGGGCGACATGTTGACCGACATCATCGAGCAGCTTGAAAAAGGCACTCCGAGCCGCACGCTCAAAGGCGGGTCGATCGATCTGGGCGCCAGCTCGCTGCCGCAGTTGCCGCGCCACGCCGGCGACCGCAATCGCACGTCGCCGTTCGCGTTCACCGGCAACAAGTTCGAGTTTCGCGCGGTGGGCTCGTCGGCGTCATCGGCCTGGCCGAATACGGTGTTGAACACGATGGCGGCGGATTCGCTGGACGCGCTGGCGACCGAGCTGGAGAAGGCCGCCGGTAAGGACCCGAACAAGGCCAAGCTCGAGTCGGCGGTGAAGATGATTCTCAAGAAGGTGATCAAAGAGCACAAACGGGTCATCTTCAACGGCGACAACTACTCGAAGGCCTGGCATGCCGAAGCCGAGAAGCGCGGCCTGCCGCACCTGCGCAACACGGTCGAAGCGCTGCCGATTCTCGGTTCGTCGCGCGCGATCGACCTGTTCAAGAAGTACGGCGTGTTGACCAAGGCCGAGGTCGAGAGTCGCGTTCACGCGTTCACCGAGAAGTACATCAAACAGATCCTGATCGAAGGCGAGCAGATGGTGCTGATCGCGCGGACGATGATCCTGCCGGCGGCGCTGCGTCAGCAGACGACGCTGGCGCAATTGGTCAGCGAGACGGACGACGCCGGCGGCGACGCCAAGACGGTCAAGCGCCTGCTGGCCGAGTTCGTAACGCTGGTGAACAAGTTCGTCGCGGCCACCGACAAGCTCGAAAGCGCCCTCGGCGATCATGACGGCGACGCGCTCAAGCACGCCAAACACCTGAAGACCCGGGTCTGTCCGCTGATGGACGAATTGAGGGGCGCGGGCGACGCGCTCGAAGGCGTGATTCCGGCGGCGCTGTGGCCGCTGCCGTCATATCGCGAGCTGCTGTTCCTGAAATAGCCGCTCCAGCCGGCCGCCTTTGCGAAGATATTCGAGTGTGGTACGGGCGATTCGCCCGTACCGCTTCGTTTGTGCGGCGAGTATCTTTGACTCCCTGAAAACGAACGTCCGCAACGGCGCCAGATTGAGGATACATATGCAAGTGCGATCCATCGCCTCGCGTCTCGTCATCTCTTGCGCGGCGCTGCTGTCCGGGTGTATGCAATATTCGATCGAGTACCGCCCGATTATCGCGAATTCGTTCGTGCCGCGTTCGCGGGCCGCGATGGTCGAGGGCAGCATCGAGGCCGCCCGCGCGATCGCCGAGCGCTCGCGAATGCCCAACAGCCTGGCGCGCGATCGCTTTGAGCTCGAACGCCGCGCTGAGCTGGTGCTCGGCGAGCAACTGGGCGGTCCGGATTACGTGTTGATCGGCGAAGTGGCCGGCGGCGGGGACGACCAGCTTTCGCTGGCGGCCTTGAAATCGGCGCTGGCTCGCCGCGCGGCGGATGAAGGCGGCGATGTCGTGCTGGTGTACGACAGCGGGCTGCGCGAGGATTCCGATAGCGCAGCGCGCGCGCCGGCTGCCCCCAGCCGCGGCGCGCGGCCGACGGCCGATCGGCGCGGCACGCGCGGCATCAGCCCGACCGAGACCGCCTGGCCGACGGCGCAGGCCGCGGCGGGTCCGCAGCCTGGACGAATGCCGTATGCGGCGGGAATGGTGTTTCGGCTGACGCCGGGTTACGACGCGCGCCGCGCGCGAATGGAGTCGCTCAGCGACATGGCGCTGGAATCGCTGCTGACGCGGCTGGATCAATTGTGGCAATCGCCCGAGCTGTCGTACGAGGAGACGTATTCGCGCTGGGGTCAGTTGATGACGCGGATGCACGGCGTTCCGGACGATGCGTCAACCGAATCCCGCACCCGAGCGGCGGGACGCGCTCCTTCGCCGCGCGACGACGAGCAAGACGCGCGGACGCCGACCGACGAGCGCGCCGCGCGTCCGCGCTCGCGCGAAGATCCGGATCCGCGCTTCCCGCCGCCGCCGCCCGAACCAGTCGACGACGAGTCGACTGTCGCGCCGCCGGAACAAGCACCGCCACGTACGACGGCCGCGCGACGCCCCGCCGCGCCGACTCGGTCTCCCCGCGTTCGACCCGGTCGACCGCAACCGCCGCCTGAACCGCCTGCGACGCAGCCGGCGCCGGAGGAACCGGCGCCGCCCATTGAGCCTCCCTGGCGCGAGCCGCCGAACTAACACGCCCGCGCGCGAGTATGCACCAATCAGACCGCGCAGCGCAAGCGAGCGCGGTTGGTCGTCGCGCTCGCTTGCGCGTTCTGATGTGTGGCGAGAAGACGTGCGTTCATGCAGTGAGCGCGGCTGGTCAAGCCGTACGCGCTCGATGGGTCATGTGCGCTTAGCGCCTGGCCGGCGGTACGGGCGAGACACCCGTACTGCCCCAACTGCATCTCGAAATGCATCGCCCTTACGGCGTGCAGGAATTGTGCCAGTTCCCGAGCAGCACGCCGAGATCCGCTTCGTTCGTCAAACCGTCGCCGTTCAGGTCGCCGGCATTGCTCGTTTGCCAGGCGCCGAGCAGGATCCCAAGGTCCGCCTCGTTCACAGTGCGATCGCCATTCAGATCGCCGGAGCAGATGGCGTTGAGGGCCGCGGCGGCGTCGATGATGCCGTAGCCTCGAATGAAAAGCGGATCGGTCGTGCCGTTGGCGACAAAGTCGCCGGCGGTTGTGAACAGCGCGGTCCGCATTTGGTCGACGGTCCACGTCGGCCGGGCTTGAATCAAGCACGCCACGGCGCATGCGGTCAGCGGAGTCGAGAACGACGTGCCGCTGACACTCGAATAGTTGGTGTTGTTCGTAAAACTGACCGAGCGAACGGATACGCCCTGGGCGAGCACTTCCGGCTTCACGCGGCCGTCGGCGGTGGGGCCGTCTGAACTGAATCCGGCGATTACACCAGACGAGTCGACCGCGCCACATGTAATCACTTTGAAGGCATCCGCCGGCGCGATGAGATTCGAAGTCGTCGGATTGGAGTCGTGCCCGTTGTTTCCGGCGGCGTTCAGACAGATCAAGCCGTTGCTGCTCGCGACATTGACGGCCACGGTCGTCACGGCGGTCAGGCCGTTGAGCTGCGCCTGCGTGTACCAGTCGATGTAGCCCAGAGACGCGGTCGCCATGTCGCCGCCGTGCGCCTCGATGAATTGCAGGCCGGCGACGTAATTGTCTTCCTCGATCGGCGTTTCGCTCGAAATGTCCTCGGTTTTGCAGATGATGAAGCTGGCGTTGTACGCGCCGCCCAGGAACGAGCCGGGCTTGTAGCCGCCCAGGACGCCCAGCACGTACGTGCCATGCTGCGATTGGCCGCTCGGATCGGCCGCAGTCTGGGTCGTGTCGTTGTCATTATTGATGAAATCGTGCTCCGCCACGATCTGCACCGGGTGTCCGGGTTCGTTGAACGCCTGGTGCGTGCGGTTGAAGCCGGTGTCGAGAATTCCGACGATTACGCCCTGGCCGGTGTAGCCCAGCGTGTGCAGCGCGACGACATTGATCTGGTCGAGCTGCGCGAACGAAACGCCATATCCCGGGCCGCGGAGATCGAAGTCGCCCGCGTTCACTGGATCGTCGAGCAACGACGGTTCGACCCGTTTCCCGCCCAGCACAGGCTCAAGCCGCGCGACGAAGGGCAGGGCGGCGATGGCCTGCGCTTGATCCGCAGTCGCCATGACGCTGATCGCGTTCAGCCATGTGCTTGTCACGCGCAGATGCGCGCCGGTCGCGCTGACTGCGTCGATGTAGGAACCCGCAATCGGCAGATCGCGCTCGTCGAACAAGCCGGAATCGGTACGTCGAAGCAGGCGACGCTGAATCGCGCGCGGGTTGTAGTTTCTCGCAAGTTCCTGCAACGCGACATCGCGCGCGGCGGCGTCGGTTACGCCCTTATCGGTCAGGAAAACCCAAGCCGCGACGGGCTTTTCGCTTTGTTGGATTCGCCGCTCGAGCTCGGGGGTGATTTTCGGGTTTGCCGCGGCGGACGCCGGCAGGGAAGCCACGAGAAGAAAAACCGGTGAAATAATGACAAAGCTGGCGCGAGCAAAACGCGTCACGGGTCGGCGCATAGCGTTTCCTTATGGCGGTTGCAGTTTCACCCCCCACACAATCCTAGCACACGGCGGAGAGATTTTCTCGCGTTTGCCAAATAGAACAGTTGTCGCGGAATGAAGTCTGGCACGAATCTTGCCACGAAGGAACTTACTAGAGCACATCGCCAGCCTGAGCGGGGAAACTGGCGGCTTTCACGGCAATGGTTCACTGGCGCGAAAGCCGAGACCCCACGGTGATGCGCGAAATCACGCTGGCGCGGCGCATATTCGCGGCCTGTATCTCGTCGAAGCAGCGGGTGTTCGGGCGTGGAGGCATTTCAATGACACGCAACATCCAACTCGGAATCGGAGTGGCTCTCGTTGTGTTTCTGGCGCGCGCGACCGCGGCGCAACCGTGCACGCTCGATTGGACGCCCGGTGAGCCGTGGAAAGCAGTTGACGGCGGAGTCACCGCCGCGGCGCTTTGGGATCCGGATGGCGGCGGGCCCGCGCCAGAGAAGTTGATCATCGGCGGGGACTTCTTCGTCGCTGGCGACGAAATGGTGAATGGGATCGCCGCTTGGGACGGCGTTCGATGGGAGCCGCTGGGACGCGGATTTGAGTCCTACACGCCCCCGGATCCGGTCGCCGTTTACGCCCTGACGGTTTTCAACGGCGAGCTGTACGCCGCCGGGTATTTCGCGTCCGCGAATGGCGTCCCGCTCAATTGCATCGCGCGCTGGGATGGCGCGGCATGGCAGCCGCTAGGTTCGGGCTTTTCCGGCGGAACCAACGGCACGTGGGTGGAGGCAATGGCCGTGTACAACGGAGAGCTCGTTGTTGCCGGCGCGTTCGCGCTGGCGGGCGGCGTGAGCGCTCACGGAATCGCAGCCTGGGACGGCGCGAACTGGCGGGCTTTGCCTGACTACCCGCTGCCGGGCGGATGCTACAACTACCTGCCGCGCGCGTTGATTGAGTTCAATGGCGAGCTCTATGTCGGTGGCGCGACCGACTGCGGCTTCGACTTCTCCGGCGTCTGGAACGGCTCGACGTGGCGGATCGTTCACGGCGCGTTCATCGGCGAGGTGCACAGTTTCACCGTTCATCAGGGCGAGCTCATCGCCGGCGGGTCCTATTTCCTATTTCTGCCGGGATGGACCTACAGCAGCGCCGTTCGCCTCACCGGCGGTCTGTGGCAGCCGCTCGGGCAGTACCTCGGCGATGCGATCGTGGACTTGCTGTCGTACAACGGCGAGCTGTTTTCGGCGCTGAGTGGCCGCGGCGTCTTGGCGTGGGATGGCGCGGACTGGCAGTTTGCCTGGAATACGGACGGCGCGATCAACGTACAGGAGCTCGAGACTTTCAAGGGCGGGGCCTTTGTCGGCGGCTACTTCGACGCGATCGGATCAATGAGCGCGTCGAACGTCGCCATCTGGGACGGCGCTTGGCATTCGATGGAAGAGCAACCGCCGGTCGGCTTCAACGGCCCGGTGGCGGCGTTCGCCGAGTACCAGGGACATCTGGTTGTCGGCGGCTTCTTCGACACGGCAGACGGAGTTCCGGCGGGCGC
Organism: Phycisphaerae bacterium; assembly: GCA_046350315.1. GTDB lineage: Bacteria > Planctomycetota > Phycisphaerae > UBA1845 > Fen-1342 > CAZHTF01. Next base: position 3,943,110 of record JAXMAP010000002.1, on the reverse strand, counting down.
CGTCGCGCAACGCACCGGCTCGAACTGGACGCCGCTCGGCGCGGGATTGAGCGCGGGCACGGATCACGGTTACGTGGTGTCGCTGCTGCCGATGGATGACGGGCTTTACGCCGGTGGGTACTTCAGCAGCGCCGACGGCATTCCCGGATGGGGGGTGGCGCGCTGGGATGGCGCTGCATGGTCACCGGTCGGCGATGGCGAGCCCGGCATCGTGCTCGAGATGGTCCGTTACCGCGACTCGATTGTCGCGGCGTGGGTGATCTTTGCCACAAACGAGCTGGATTACCGCCGCTGGGATGGCGTCGCATGGCAGTCGCTCGGCACTCGCGAACCAGCCGATCATCACGCCATGTTGGTGTACAACGGCGAGCTGGTTGTGTGCGGCTATTCCCTTAACAACGGGACGTACCTGCGGCGTTGGGACGGCGCAATTTGGCGCGACATACCACGACCCAATGACGGCTTCGTGTACACGTTGGGAGACTACTACGGCGAATTGGTCGCTGTGGGCGATTTCTCGAGCCTCGGCAGCATTGCGAGTTGGAACGGTGCGACCTGGACGCCGATCGCGGAATTGGATGCGCCGCCGACTGCGCTTGTCTCGTACGCCGGTGAATTGATCGCCGGCGGGCGATTCATGACCGCGGGCGGCGTGCCGGCGGCGGGTGTTGCGCGCTGGAACGGAAGCCGTTGGGCACCGCTTGGGGCCGGAATCCGGGCCTGTCCAACCGGGCTCAGCGAGGTTTTCCTCGGCGTGGTCGGCAGCAACCTGTACGTCGGCAACACGGTCACCGCCGGCGGCGCGGTTTCGGCCTACTGGGCGTGTTGGGGGCCGAGTTCGCCGCTGCAAGGCGACATCGACGGCGATGTGCTGGTTGGTCCGAGCGATCTGGGAATCCTGCTCGCGCATTGGGAGCAGGCGGTGCCTGCTGGAACGCGCGGCGACTTGGATGGGGACGGAGTCGTGGGCGACTCTGACCTGGGAATTCTGCTGAGCCAATGGATGCAGACGTGCCAGAGTAGCTAGCGCGTATTCAGAATCAAACTGTTGTCGGGCATGGAGAGTGCGTGCATCTTGCCCGCACGAAGCGGGCTGGAAGAACCTACTCCCAGCCAGACCAAGGTCGATATCGCTCCTAGATTGCAGCCGATCGACGTGCGCGTGCATCGGCCGGTCAGTCGCCGCGCTGGCGTGCGGCCTACGGCCTGATCGGCGTCCGCGCTCCGATGCCGGGGCCGTAGACGATCGCGTTCGCCATCACGCGCGTTGTGCCGCGGGCCGCCGCGCGGAAGGTCGGGTTGGACGCGAACTGGATCAGCTGTCCGCTGCCGACTCGCTCGCGCGTTACGTACGCGGCGTGCGCCAGGCGGTCCGCCGCCTCGGGCCAAAGCAGACCGCTGATGCGAAGGCGCAGTTCGTAACCCGGCGGCGCGAGGACCCAGCCCGGTTTCTCGGATTTTTCCTTGCCGTCGTCACCGTCGTTGGCCGTTCCCGACTGCGTCGCCGGTGCGGAGGTCGGTTTCGAAACGGCGTGCGCCGCCGGAAGATAGTGCCCCAGTCGCAGCGGCGCTTCAACCTCACCCCAAGCGAGAAGCGTCGTACCGCCGCCGTAGAGCACGGGCAGGAACTCTCCGCACCCGGCGGTCAGCCAGCTTCGATCATCCACGCGCGCCGCGAGTAGCGCGCCTTGCGGCATGAAAATCTCGCGCCACGCGTCACGGCGTTTGCGCTCGTCGTCGCTGGGCGAGTCGCCCTCGGCGATCGCCCATGGATACGGCATGGTTGTCGGCGGCGTCATCGACCACACCGCTTCCGGTTCGACGACGCCGTTGCGGCCTTCCCATTCACGCACGATCGCCAGCCGGTGCTCGTCGAGCTTGCCGAGCGCATCGCCGATCGATCGCGCCGCGCCGATGCCGTCTTTCTCAACCGACAGCGCCGCGGCGCTGCCGCCGACGGCGATCAGCGTCCCGCCCGCCTCCACCCAGCTCTTCAGCGCCGCCGCTTTCGCCTTGACGGCGTCGCCGCCGCCATCAGGCAGGATCAGAACGTTGTATCGCCGTAGATCCATGCCATCGAGCTGTTGCGCGTCGAGGTATGACGCGCGCAGCCCCAGCACGTCGTCGATCAGATGCCAGGTCTCGCCATAGCTATATGGATCGAACGGCTCCCGCCCGATCACGGCGATTCGCGGCGTCTCGAGCAATTGGAAATACCCGCCGCCGAGGTCGGGCAGGTCGCCCTCGCCCCAGCCGGAGCGGATGCCGGTGAAGGTGACCTTCAACTCGGTCGCCACCGACTGCAATGCCTCGCTGACGCCGGCGACGAGCAGATTGTCCTTCATGACGACCAGCACCGAACCGCGCGCAAAGGTCTTGCCATCGAATTCAAAGGGCTTTTCGGCCACGCGAACGTGCACGCCGCGCTCCATTAAACGGCCGGCGGCGATCACCGAGCGGTCATCCGCGCCGTCGAGGACGAATGCGACTTTGGAGTCGGGCTGCGTGACGGCGCCGGTGAGCGTCGGCGGGCGGTCGATGCGCGTCGCGCCGGCGGGCGGCGCGCCGCGCAGCTCATAGCCGTCCACGTCGAACAGCATGGTGATATTCCATGCCGTGACGTCATACAACCTGCTGCGACCGAACCGCAGCAGCTCGCGGCGCTCCTCCTGCAGGAACGCCGGCGTCAGGTGCGGGTCGAATTCCAGCATCGCGGCGATCAGCGGCGCCAGCGGCTGGCGATTCGGGATCAGCAGCGTTCCGGCTGGGAACTTTCGGTCCTTGAGCGCGCGTCCAAGCCGATCGCGGCCATCGGCCGTGAATTCGCCGGCGGCGGAAAAGACCTCGAATCCTTGCAAAAGCATCAGTTCGACGAACTCCTGCATGCGACCCGCGTTGGCGTTCGACACGATGGCGAAATATCGATTCGCCCAGGGCGAGTTGGCCGAGACATTGCGGCGGCGCTCGGACACATAGTCGGCGAGGATCGTCTTGCGGTTGGCCGCCAGCGTACTGAGGTTCACCCACGAGCTTTCGAGCTGATGATGCACGGACTCGCGATAGGTCTCAAGCGTGCCTTCCTGCCGCCGAACGGCGTCGCTCTGGATGTTCGCCTGCTCGTACAGATTTTCGACCGCGTTGCGCATCGCACCCCACGCGCCGGAGTAGCCGGGGTACCACTCTTCATTCCACTCGCCGGTGTAATAGCGCCAGCCGCGCCGGTCAAACGCCGCCGCCTGGTCCTTCGCGAACAGCGCCGTCCACTTCTTGACGTTGGCCGGCGTATTCGGATTCAGCGGCTCGCGCGGCGGCTGAAACAGGAACGTGTCCTGCGAGCCCATCTCGTGGCTTTCGAGGAAATAGTGCGGGTTCCACGCGCCGGCGGCCGCGATTCGGCCGCGCGACTCGGGCTGCGTGCCGAAAATCCAGTCGCGATTCATGTCGAACAGGTAGTGATTCATGCGACCCGACGGCCAGATGCCGCTGTGGAGCAGCGATTGGTCGTCGACGTTCGGCTGGCTGGTTCGCGCTTCGGCGATCGTCGTGATTCGCCGGTCGCGGCCGTCGGGATTCATCAACGGATCGATCAGGACCACCAGTTGCTCGAGCATCTTGCGAACTGGTTCGTCAGCGCAGGCGGCCAGGTGATACGCCAGCGCCAACGACGCGTCCGAGCCGGACATCTCGTCGCCATGAATGCAATAGGCCATCCAGGCGATTGCCGGCAGCGTGTCAATCAGTTTGTCGGCATCGGCGGCCGCGCCGACACGCGGGTCGGCCAGTTTGGCGGCGTCGGCCTTGATCTGATCGAGGCGCTGTATGTTCTGTTCGGAGCTGACTGCCAAGTAATAAAGCGTCCGCCCTTCATGCGTCTTGGCGTATTCGAAGAGCCTTGTTCGCGCGCTCTTCGCCGCAATCGCCTTGATGACCGCCTCGATCTCACGGTGCCGCGCGGGTCTTGAGCCCACCGGGAAGCCCAGCACGCTGTCGGGCGTCGGCACGTTGGCGTCGTAATTCGCGCCCGGGAAAAAAGGCACGTCGTAGGTCAGCCCCGGCAGCGTCGTCGGCGTCGGCGGCACGGCGACAGCGACCGGCTGCGCCAGTACGACGCCGCAGTATGCCGAAACAAGAGCTCCCAACACAATGCACACGGACAAGCGAGCATGCATGAAATCCGCTCCGATCGGCCCAATGAGCCGAGAAGTGTCGCTGGTTCGCGGGGACAAAACAAGCCCGAGACGTTCGTGGCTGAGGGGGTCGGCGTCGTGGGTGGCACGTGAATGAACCCTCTGTTGGCCGAGTAATCAACCAACCACGGCGGACCAGGCAAGCATATGGGGCGGATGTCGATTCGCTCAATGTCGCTCGGTGGGCCTAGCGTTATTGAGAGCAGTGCCAACCCGGTCCAGATGCGTCTTGTCGGATACCGGTTCCAAGCCCGAATCATCGTACCCGGTCACGGTCGCGCGTTGAACGAAATCCGACCGGAAGCGCACTCGAAACTCGTTACTCGTTACGGGCCACTCTGAACTCAGATTGCGATCCCCCGCGCCGCGCGGCTACATTCCCCCACGTGACGCACTCCGAGGCGACGGAGCGGGAATCCATTCAGCAACCGGCGACGGCACAGCCCGCCGACGCCGCGCTCACGCCCGCAATGCGCCAATACGCCCAGCAGAAGCGCGAAGCCGGCGAGGCGATTCTGCTGTTTCGCATGGGCGACTTCTACGAGCTGTTCTACGACGATGCGAAGCTCGCGGCGCGCGTGCTGGGCATCGCGCTGACCAGCCGCGACGGCGGGCGCACGCCGCTGGCGGGCATCCCGCATCACGCGCTCGAGAGCTACCTGCTGAAGCTCGTGCACGCAGGCTACAAGGTGGCGATCAGCGAGCAGATCGAAGACCCGCGCATCGCCAAGGGCGTCGTGAAGCGCGCCATCGCGCGCGTCGTCACGCCCGGAACGCTCACCGACGAAGCCCTGCTTGATCGCAACCGAAACAACGTGCTGGCCGCGGTCGCCGAGGGCGAGCAGCAGGCCGGCGTCGCGGCGCTGGAGCTTTCGACTGGCCATTTCAGCGTCTTTCGCTGCCGCCGTGAACACGTGCTGGACGAGTTGTGCCGTCTCGCGCCGGCGGAAGTCCTGCTGTCGGACGAGGTCCGTCAACCCGCGCGCGGCGAGGAAATTCGCGAGCGCTGTGGGGCGGCGGTGACGCACCGCGCCGCGTCGGAATTCTCAGCCGGCCGCGCCGAGCGCCTGCTGCTGGAACAGTTTCATACCCAGAATCTGGAGGGATTCGGATTTCGGGCGGTTGATGAATCGCTGCGCGCCGCCGGGGCGCTACTGGCGTACGTCAATGAGACGCAGCGGCAATCGGCGCGTCACATTCAGCCGCCGCGCCGCCGCGACGATCAACCGTTCGTCGAACTGGATCCCGCCACACTGCGTTCGCTCGAGATCGAGCGCACGGTGCGCGGCAACGCGCGCGAGGCGGCGCTGCTGGCGGCGGTAGACCGCACCTGCAACCCGATGGGCGCGCGTCTGCTGCGAAACTGGCTTTGCTATCCGCTGCGCGACCTCGACGCCATCCGCGCCCGGCAGCGCGTCGTCGGATTGCTGCGCGAGGACGCGCGCATCCGCGGCGCGATCCGCGATGCGCTGCGCCTGACCGGCGACCTGGAGCGGTTCGTCGGCCGCATCGGCGTGCAGCGCATTCATCCGCGCGATCTGCGCGCACTGGGCGACGGATTGGCGCGACTAGCCGTATTTCGCGACGCGCTGCGCAGTCTGCGCTGCGAACAGGCGGATGACCTGGCGGCGCGTCTCGACGGATTGGACGAACTCGCGGAGCGGATTCGCGCGGCGCTGAAGCCCGACGCGCCGACGACGCTGCGCGAAGGCGGCATCTTTGCCGCGGGCCAGCACGCCGAGCTGGACCGCCTGCGGGCCATCGGCAGCGACGGTCAGCGCTACCTGGGCGAGCTCCAGGCGCGCGAGATCGCGCGCACCGGCATCTCGTCGCTGAAGGTCGGATTCAACAAGGTCTTCGGCTTCTACATCGAGATCAGCAACGCGCATCGCGAGCGCACGCCGGCCGAATACGTTCGCAAGCAGACCGTCAAGAACGCCGAACGCTACATCACCGACGAGCTCAAGCGCCACGAGGCCGACGTGCTGTCCGCCGAATCGCGCGCCAACGAACTGGAGTATGCGCTGTTTTGCGAGCTGCGCGACGAGCTGATGCAGCACATTCCGGCGCTGCAACGATCCGCCGCGGCGCTGGCTGAGCTGGACGTTTTGGCGGGTTGGGCGGAATTGGCCCGCGAGCGGGGCTATTGCCAGCCGGAGTTTGTCGACGCGCCGCTGCTTCAAATCGAAGCGGGGCGTCATCCGGTCGTCGAACAATCGCTCGCTGAGCGTTTCGTTCCCAACGACGCCGCACTGGTCGCCGGCGAAAAATCGCTGGCGCTGATCACCGGCCCCAACATGGCCGGCAAGAGCACATATATCCGCCAGGTGGCGCTGCTGACGCTGCTGGCGCACTGCGGTTGCTGGACGCCGGCGGTGCGCATGCGCCTGGGCCTGGTCGATCGCATCTTCACGCGCATCGGCGCCAGCGACGAGCTTGCCCGCGGACAATCGACATTCATGGTCGAAATGCTGGAAGCCTCAAACATCCTGCACAATGCGACACCCGCCAGCCTGGTTATCCTCGACGAAATCGGGCGCGGCACCAGCACGTTTGACGGCCTGGCGCTGGCGTGGGCGATCGCCGAAAACCTGGCGACGCACGCCGGCTGCCGCACGCTGCTGGCCACGCACTACCACGAACTGACCGAGCTGGAATCGCTGCTCGACCCGGTGTTCAACCTGAACGTCGCCGTGCGCGAATTTGAGGACCAGATCGTGTTCCTGCACCGCATCGTGCCCGGTGCGGCTGACCGCAGTTACGGGCTGCACGTGGCGGCGCTGGCCGGGTTGCCGCCGCCGGTGCTGGAACGCGCCAACGCCGTTCTCAGCGAATTGGAGCGCGGCTTCTCGCGCGAGAGTCAGCGGCCGGTGCTGGCCGCGACGCAGCGCCGCCGGCAGCGACAGCTTCGCCTATTTGAGGAGCCGGAAGAGGCCGTCGTCCGCGCGTTGCGCGAAATGCCGCTCGAAAAACTCGACCCGACGCGGGCCATGGAACAGATCCGCGCCTGGCGGGCGATGCTCGGGGCGCCCATGACGCCGTCTGCCGCGGCGAAATCCGATTCCCGATGACGCGATTCACTCATCCGCGATGGTGGTTTCCGGCGGGGCTGCTGGCGCTGTGGGCCGCGGCCGCGGTCGTGCTCAGCCTGGACGCGTGCGTGCGCGAGGAGTCGCGCGATCCGCGCTTTGCCGCGCGACACGCGTGGCAAGCCGCGTTCGACGGTTTGTGCGCCGCGTCGGGCTGCGGTCTGCTGACCTTCCGATTCGACGCCGACTACACGCCGATCGGTCGCGCGGCACTCGCCGGCGCGGCGCTCGTCGGCGCGGGGCTGTTTGTCGCCGCCGCGGCGCAGGCGGCGCGGCAGACGGGTGCTTTCGGTCCGCTCTTCGGCGCGCCGCATCCGTTGGCATGCGTCGGCGGGATGCTCGTCGTGCAAGCGCTCGTTTGCGCCGCGCTGATTCCGGTTTTCGGTTCGGATGCGACCTTGGATGTGGCCGTTCTCGGCGTCACGAGCTTCTGCGGTCTGGGCGTGCGCGGCGACTTGGCGCGAGCCGCCCCGCTGGCGCTGTGCGTCGTCGGCTGGATCGGGGCGGCGGGTTGGCCGCTGTGGCTGCTCGCGCTACCCGCCGCGCGGCGCGTGACACCGCCGGCGCGCCTGGCGACCTGGATCGCCGCGCAGCTCGCGCTCGTCTGCATCGCCGGCATGTTGATGGCGGCACTCGAATCGCCGCGCGGCGCGGCGACGCCGGGTCGATTCACGGCGGAAGCGAACAGCCGAACGTCGCTGCTGATGGCGGCGGGCGGCGCCGGCGGCGCGGGGATGTCCACGATCGACCCGCGCGACGCCGGCCTGCACGACGGCACGCTGGCGCTGCTGGCGATTCTGGTGCTGATCGGAGGCGCCGCGCTCTCGCCCGCCGGCGGCGTGTCGATCGCGATTGTGCTTGCCGCGGCCGGTTTTTCACGCCTGCGCGGCGAGAGCGATCCGGACGCCGGCCGCGCACGACAGTTTGTGGCGCTGCGCCTGGCGGGCGCGGCGGCGCTGCTGACGCTGGTGGTCGCGATCGGGCTGCTGGCGCTCGAGAATCGCGTCGCGTCGCCATTCGCCGCGCGGCCCACGTTCGCCGCGGCGCTGCTCGACGCGGCGTCGGCGGTCGGCGGGGCGGGGCTCTCGGGCGGATTGGCGGACAGCGTGACGGACCGCAACCTAGTCAGCGGCATGCGCCAGAGCGGCGGCGCGGATCAGGCGAATCTATACCCAATCGGAATGAGCTGGTTGATGCTGGCGATGCTGGCGGGGCGAATGATGCCGATCATGTTGCTGAATACCCGGTGCAGGGCGTAGCGACCAGGCACGATGTCGAGTACCGGCGCGTTGTCCATCCCGGTTTCCGAAATCGGGCGGGTGGCGGGTGGCATGCTCTCGCTGTACGCAGCGTGAGCATGCTTGCGCCTGGCCGCAATATTGTGCCGCCAAATCCGTGATCGATGCGCGCCAATGCATGCTTACGCGGAGTACCGCGAAAGCATGCCACCCGCCACCCGCCCGCCAAATCCGTGATAGATGCGTGCCGATGCATGCTTACGCGGCGGGTGGCATGCTCTCGCTGTACTTAGCGTGAGCATGGTTCCGCCTGTCCGCAATATCATACCGCCAAATCCGTGATCGACGCGCGCCAATGCATGCTTACGCGGAGTACCGCGAAAGCATGCCACGCGCCCGATTCCAAGATCGCCCTGTTCCGCCGGCTTAATCGCGTGCGCGTGGAACGTGTACGCGCGCCGCTCACGAGTCGCAACGGAACGTATGGGGAGCACGAGCCCCAACGCGGCGACGCTTACGGGCGGGGTCTTTGAGACGGGCAGAAAGCCGCTCCGTTTCGGTCGGGCCGCGGTGTCGAGCGTATTGCTGCGTTCAATTGCGCTACGCCATGCGGTTACGCGTCAATAATCCCCTCCCGGATCGCGTAGCGCGTCAGGCTGACGCGATCGCGCAGGCCCAGTTTCCGCAGCATGCTCGTGCGGTATGAGTCGGCGGTCTTGTAGCCGATCGCCATGCGCGCCGCCGCCTCGCGCAAGGTCAATCCTCGGGCCAATAGCGGCAGCAGCTCGGTCTCGCGCGCCGAAAGCTGCACCGAACCGCGATCACGACAGCCGTTGAGCGTCTCACGCACGCCGCGCGAATAGAACGTCCCCCCGCGGAGCAGCGCGGCGACCGCGCTGCTCAGCTCCTCCGGCGGCGAGTTCTTGACGACCAAGCCGTCCAACGGGCATTGTCCCCAGGCCTGCATCGACATCGGATCTTCCGCCCCGGCGACGGCCAGCACGCGCGTTCCGCGGCTGAGGCGCGGCACCATCTGCAGCACGTCCCGCACTTCGGATGTTGCGACGTCGGAAATCGCGATCATCAAGCCGGGCTTCTCGCGCAGCAGCTTCCAAACCTGGACCGGCGCGAGACTGCTTTCGGCCAGGCGGGCCGTGAGGCCCATCGACCCCGCCAGCAGCGCGCGGTACGCGGCGCGGTCCAGCTCCGTGGCGGCCAGCAGGCAGATGCTTCCCTGAGCTAGCACGAGGCCGGTTGAGTCGTCGGCGCGGGCATCGTCCATGTCGCCTCCACGTCCGTCTCAAGTCCGCACAATATCACAATACGAACAGCAGCTTAACTTCAAGCGGGCATTCGCCTACTAGGCAAACACCTGAATCCAGAAAGATGGTCCTGCAGAACGAGGTCGTGCAGGAGCAACTGAAAAAGCGGGGATGGAACGTAAGAAAATGTGAGAAATCGGGCTGCTCCGCCCGGAACTACCGCCAGACCGCGCCCTCGGCGCGCTCGATCGCCCCGATCTCGCCGGTATCCAGCCAAATCAGGCCGCAGGACGCGCAGGTATCGATTACGACGCCGCCCGGACCGTAATAAGGGTGCGTTTCCATCGTACGCGCGCAGCGCGGGCAGTCGATACGCCGCTCGAACTCGCTCGGGGCGATCGGCCGGGGCGTCTCGCGCTCGCCGGCGTACTTCGCCCGGAGCGTCTTGATCACGCCGCCGAATACGGCATTGGGAATCAGCACGCCGCGGCATTTCCGGCAAGTTTGCACACGCTGTCCGAGCAACGCGCCGCCAGCGAGCGGCTGGCGGCAAATCGGGCAATCCGGACCCCTGGCGTCGTCGAGGACCGTCAACTCCGACGGCGATTCGAGGAAGTGAAACGACGAGCAGTAATCGCACACGAAGTAATTTCGGCCGTCGACCATGCGCATCGCGGCGCCGCACGAGCTGCAGTTCATACCGGACGTCCCCCATCGAAGCGCGACAAACTTGTCCATAGTAAACATAGCAAACGCCGGGCTCGTCGGGCCCGGGACGCGGAAAACCGGCGGGCGTCGAGGGTCCCGGATATCATTCCGCTCGGAAGGTCGCAAAAGAGCGAGGATTACGCATGCGAAAATCGACATTGGTGGAACTGAAATTGGGCTTGCCAATCATGCCGTTCATCGCATTGCTGGCGCTGAGCGCGAGCTGTGACAATCGCCCCTCGCAGAGTCAACCCGCTGAAAAGCGGCCCGTTTCCACCAAGCTCAGCGCCGCAACCGCCCCCGCGACTGCGGCGGCCGATTCCGGTGCGGACTGGCAACATCAGCCACCCGCAGCCGAGACGGCGCGACCGGCGTTGTCCGGATCGATCGCCGCCGCGGCGCCGCGCGCTCCCACCGGCACGTTCATCGACCGTTCCGCGCCGGGTGTGCTGCGGGTGATGACGTACAACATCATGTGGAACAGCATCTTTCCCGACGTCAGCGAGAAGGGCGCGGCGCGATTCGCGCGCGTGCTGAAAGCGATCGACCCCGATGTTCTGGCGCTGCAGGAAATCGGCACGAACCCGCAGGATCGAGACAAGCCCAATGCGCGGCGCAGAGGCGCTGACGATGTGTCCGAATTGCTGGCGCGGGTCGCGACGCTGCCGGGCGGCATGAAATGGCACATCTTCGAGGGCGGCTCGAACGTCATCGCCTCCAAGTACCCGCTTCAGCTCACGCGTGACGCCACGCAGCCGCCGGCGCAGCGCGGGCTGGCGATGGCGTACATCGAGCTGCCGCGCGAGTTGTACGCGGGCGACTTGTACCTCGTGAATTCGCATCACAAATGCTGCGGCGGGGCGGAGAATGACGGGTTGCGGCAGCAGCAGTCTGACGGGATCGTGAACTGGCTGCGCGACGCTCGCAATCCCGGCGGCTGGATCGAGTTACCGCCGCGCTCAGCGATGATCGTGCTGGGCGATTTCAACATCGTCGGCGGCCAGCGTCCGCTGAACACGCTCATCACGGGAGACATCGGCGACGAAAAGCGCTACGGCCCGGATTCCCCGCCCGACTGGGACGACACGTCACTGGCAGATGCGCACCCGCTGCACAACGTGGCCGGCCCGGATGATTGGACTTGGCGCGACGACCGCTCCGAATTCAAGCCCGGCCGGCTGGATTACATCATCTTCAGCGACAGCGTGTTGGAAATAGCCAAAACGTTCGTTTTGGACACGACGCTGATGAGCGAGGCGGATCTGAAGGCGGCGGGGCTGGAGAAATTCGACATCGCCAAGGACGACGTGGGGCGGGATTTCGACCACCTGCCGCTGATCGCGGACATCACATTTCGGATGCCGTAGGCGGCGCAGCATTGTTCGTGGGGCTCGGTTGCGGCGCAGAGACGTGTGCGCGAGCCGACTGGCCGCTGAGGGCCAGGAAACAAAGCAGCACGGCCATGAAGACAATTAGAAATGAGATCGAGCCCGACACGCCGCGGTAGGAAGCGTTCGGGCGGACCGCCAGCCACCAGCCGCTGAGCGCGCAGGCGGCAATCACGAGCAGTGACAGATGCATCGGGCCGGTCCCCATCCGCGTGCTTCGGCCCCCTAGGAGCCGGCGAACATCATCGCGTTGTTGATCGTGTTCAGCGAGAGCAAGCCCTGGCCGAACTGCGATAGCGTGGCCAAACAAACGACGACGATCAACGCCAACATGACGGCGTACTCGGTCGCCGTCGGACCGTCGTCGCTGTACGCGAAACCTCGCAGTCGCGCCTGAATCCATGCAGCCATGTTTCGCTCCTTGCTCAGAGCCTCGTCCGCACAGACGTAAGCATACGAATTGTTGCAATCTCGCGGCAAGAAAAGCGCGCACGGCCGAGCAGACTGCTGAAGAACTCACCCAGCCGATCCCCGACGGTCAGGGAGGGGGGCCGCTCGGTCCTCGAGAACACCGAAATTCCAAGCAATTTCGGACATCGGCCCGACCCTCCCTTACGGTCGGGGCTCGGTTAGGAGCGATTCTCAACGGGCTGCTGGGCAGCGTTACGTTCAACTCGCGCACTCGGACCAGGCAGCTTGGAGCTAGCGGACGTGCGTTCGCTCCTTGACGAGCCGCCCCGCGGTACAATCGGCTCGGCAGAGTCGGCTGGGCGGCCGCCGCGGCGCGCGAGCGCGGCGGAGGAAAGTCCGAACTGGACAGGGCACGGTGGTGGCTAACGGCCACCGTTCGCGAGAACCGGGAAAGTGCCACAGAAACGATACCGCCGGCGAGGCCGTGGGAACGTGGAAACGTTAATGACGTGAAAACGTGTTGGCGTATGCGTCGTTTGACGTTTTCACGATTTCAAGTTCCCACGGTCTCGTCGGTAAGGGTGAAATGGTGCGGTAAGAGCGCACCGCGCGGCTGGTGACAGCCGCGGCAGGGCAAACCCCACCGCCAGCAAGCCCAAATAGGGGGCGAGAGCCGGCCCGGCTCGCTATCAGCCCCGGGTAGGGCGCTTGAGCCCGTCGGCGACGACGGGCCCAGAGGAATGGTCGCCGCCCGAAATATCGGGAACAGAATTCGGCTTACAGGCCGACTCTGCCGAAATTATTAGACGAAGGGCACAGGGCACGGCCCAGGGAACCAAGAGCCAAGGGAACAATAGGACAACCCGCTCGTCGCCGGACGCGTTGAAGCCGTCGGCGCTATTTCCCTGGTTTTCCTCGTTCCTTTTTTCCCGTTGGTCGTAGGACGCCTGATGTTCCGCACGCGCTTGAAGTGGTTCTCGATTCTCGTCGGGCTGCTGGCGACCGGGCTCGTCGCGCGCCTGTTCGAAATCCAGATCGTGCGCGCCGCGAGTTTCGACTCGCTCGCGACACGAATGGTCATTCGCCCGGAAGTGTTCCTCAGCGCCCCGCGCGGCGGAATCCTCGACCGCCAGGGCCGCGTGCTGATCAGCGACGTACCCACCGCCAATATCTGCCTTCACTACGGCGTGATCGCAGGCCGCGATGATTACCTCGAAGCAGTGGGGCGCGCGATGATGCAGGGCGGAAAGACCGCGCGCGACGCGACGTTGATCGAGGTCACCAACCAGCTTCGCCTCGAGATTGACGCGATGTGGGACCAGATCTCCGAGATCAGCGGCGAACCGCGATCAGCGCTGCTTGAACGCGCCCAACGGATCGATGACCGCGTGAGTGCGATCCGTGAGGACCAGGCGCGGCGCGGCAATCGCGGCGCGATCAAGGAAGAGGGCTGGTTTCATTCGCTCTTGTCGGATGTGCCCGACGAGGTCGCGCTTCGAATTCGCGAGACGCTCGGGCGCTTGCCCTGGCTGCGCGTCGTGCCCTCAACACGACGCGTGGCGCGGGACGCGGAACCGCTGGTGCACGTGCTGGGCCGCATCGGCGGCGTCACGCCCGAGCACCTGGCCGACGACCCGTTTCGCGACGACGAGCTGCGCGCCCTGCGCCCGGGAGATGCCTGCGGAATCTCTGGCGTCGAGCGCCTGGCCGAGCCGCTTTTGCGCGGGACGCGCGGCAAAATCGTCGAGGACATCAGCCGCACGCAACTTGAACGCGTCGAGCCGCTTCAAGGCCGGGATGTGTACCTGACCATCGATGCGGACTTGCAGCGCCGCACGCTCGAAATCCTGCATGACGCCGTCGAAACAAGCCCGAATCCGGCCGGCGCGTCGGCGGTGGTGATCGATCCGGAAACGCGCGAGGTGCTGGTGCTGGCCAGTTACCCGGTCTATCCGTTTGAGCCGACCGCGCAAGAGTACGAAACACTCCGAAACGACGCGCGACGCCTGCCCTTGCGTTTTCGGGCGGTTTCGGCGGCGTATCCACCCGGTTCGACCTGCAAGATCGCGACGATGGTGGCGGGATTCGCCGAGGGCGTGACCGACGAAAACACGCGCATCCACTGCACCGGCTATTTCCGCACGCCCGATTCGTTCCGCTGCTGGATCTACAACGAATATCCCGGCGTCACGCACGACCTGCGCGGCAATCCGGCCGGCCAGAACGCCGAGGACGCGATCCGTAACTCGTGCAACATCTATTTCTTCACGCTCGGCGATCGGCTCGGCGCGGAGCGGCTGTGCGCGTGGTTCGACCGCTTCGGATTGGGCAAGCTGCAGGGCACCGGCCTGATCGAGGAAAGCACCGGCATCCTGCCCAGCGCGGACTGGCTGCTGGTGAATCGCGGGCGGCGGTTTGAAAAGGCCGACGCCTGGAACTTCTCGATCGGCCAGGGCGAAGTGACGGCCACGCCGCTGCAAGCCGCCAACGTCGCGGCCAGCGTTGCCACCGGACGCTGGTCGCCGGTGCGAATTCTCCGCGGCGACGTGCGCGAAGCGCTGGAGCAGCGATTGCCGCCCGAGCAACACTTCGACGAGAGCACGCTGCGGGTGCTGCGCGCCGGGATGTGGCGCGTGGTGAACGAGCCGGGTGGAACGGCGTACGTCGCGCGCCTCGACCGGCGCGACTACCACCTCTGCGGCAAGACCGGATCCGCGCAGGCCAGCCCGCGCGTGCTGAACTGGCGATTCACGTATGAATGGCCGGGTGGGCGGCGCATGACCGTTCTCGCCGATTCGCGCGAGGAGGCGCTGGCGCAGCTTCCGCCGGGCGACCCGCCACGATTGGTGGAACGCACCGCGGCCGAACTATTCCCGGCGAAGGGACCGGAGGACAAGCTTCCTTCGCACGCTTGGTTCGTGGGTTATGTGCAGCGCGCCGACACGCCGCGCGGAGCGCCGCCGCGCGGGCGTAGCCTGGCGATCAGCGTGCTGATCGAGTACGGCACCAGCGGCGGGCGCAATGCGGGTCCGGTGGCCAAAAAGATCGTCGAGATGGTCCTGTCGCAATTGGAAGATGGCGTGGGATGATGGCGTCGGCGCTGCTATCGCGGGCATCGGACGGAGCGCTGGCGATCAGCCGCCCATGGCGGTTGACGCGCCTGGGCTGGGGCCTTGCCCTGCCCGTGCTGTTTCTCTGCGCCGTGGGTCTAGCGTGCATTCACGTTACTGAGCGCAGTGAAGCAACGGCGGCTGAAACGGCGAGCGCCTCAGGGGCGGCGCATACGCTCGAACAGTTGCAGACGCTGATCGGCAGTAACACCCTTCGTCAGGGCTTGTTTCTGGTCACCGGGCTGGGGTTGATGCTGCTGGTCCTGGCGCCCAGCTACCAGAAACTGGGGCGATCGGCGTACTGGGCGTACTGGATCGTCATTGGGCTGCTGCTCCTGCTGGTGATCGATCGATACATCGATCTACCGCTGATTCCCGTCAAACGCTTCACCCGCCGCTGGGTCGAACTGGGGCCGTTTTCCATCCAGCCTTCGGAGTTTGTGAAGGTCGCGCTGATCCTTGCGCTGGCGAGGTATCTGCGTTTTCGAGACTCCTATCGCCGCTGGATCGGATTGCTGCCGCCGTTCGCGCTGACGCTCTTGCCGATGGTGCTGATCCTGCTTCAGCCGGACCTCGGCACGCTGCTGATGCTGCTGCCGGTGCTGTTCAGCATGCTCTTCGTCGCCGGGGCACGCATGCGGCACATCGGCACGATCATCATCGCCGGGGCCGCGATCCTGCCGGCGTTTTACTTTTATGGCATGCAGGATTACCAGAAAGTTCGCGTGCAGGTCGTGCTGAAGCAGGAGACCGCGGACGAAAAATGGCACCGCCAGGGTCCGGGATTTCAACTTCGCCAGTCGAAAGTGGCGCTGGGCACGGGCGGGCTGTGGGGCGAGGGCTACGGCCGCGGCGCGTTCATCGAGCACGGCCTCCTGCCTGAGGAGCACAACGACTTCATCTTCGCCATCATCGGGCACCAATGGGGATTCGTCGGCGCGCTGCTGATCGTGCTGGCGTACGGCCTGATCGTGGTTTACGGCATGGAAATCGCAACCTCCACGAATGATCCGTTCGGCCGGCTGCTGGCCGTCGGCGTCGTCGTCATGATCGTCACGCAAGCGTTCATCAATATCGGGATGACGATCGGGCTGGCCCCGATCACCGGCATGACGCTGCCGTTTGTCAGCTACGGCGGAAGCAGCATCTGGGCGAATTTCATCGCACTGGGCCTGCTGGTCAACGTCGCGCAGCGCCGCCCGATGCTGATCGCCAATCCCCCGTTCGAGCATCACGATTATTAATGCCGACATGGTCACGCGCGCACCCGCGCGCCGGCATCGCGATACAATTCGCCGCTCGGGCAGACAGGGATTGCTTAGGCGTTATTCCGAGAGATGGCGGCATGCGCGCGGAATTGACTCGCTCGTTCACATTCGAAGCCGCGCACTTCCTGCCCACCTTCCCCGACGGGCACAAGTGCCGACGCTTGCACGGGCATAGCTTTCGCATTGATGTGTGCGTCGCCGGCATGGTCGAGCCGGGCAAAGGGTATCTGATCGACTACGGCGAGATCAAGGTGGCATGCGAACCGCTGCGCAAGCGGCTTGATCACTATCTGCTTAACGAAATCGAAGGGCTCGAGAATCCCACGTCCGAGATGATCGCCCGCTGGATCTGGGACCGCGTGCGCCCCGCGCTGCCGAATCTCTCGGCGGTTGTTGTGCACGAGACTTGCGACAGCCGCTGCGAGTATCGCGGAAAATGACGGCCGGGTCTCGATAAGCCGGCATCGCGCCGCGCGATGCCGACGTGCTTGGCCGCCATGCCCGCGCCAAGATAGGATGCGCCGGCCGCCGCCGGCGGCAACGAGAAAGGTCGTTGGATGAGACGCACGGTTTCGATTGTCGCCCGCTTTGTGGCCGCAGGATTGCTTGCCTCTTGCGGCTGTTCGCCCGAGTTCATCGCGAATCAGACGCAGCAGCGGACCGGCAATATCAACGTCGTGTTCATTAACAACACCACCGCGCGAGCCATTTTTTCGTTCGGCACGTACGACGCCCTGGATCTGGACCCGCCCGGTCCGGCGACGCTGCAACAGTCGCGGCTGGGCGCGTTCAATTCGAGCGCGCCGGTCCAGATTCCCTGCCGGCGGAACATGGCGGTCGGGACGAAGGACTTCATCGATCGCGTCATCGCAGTGAAGGGCGACGAGACGGCCAACTTCGACGCCGAAGCGTTCGACACCGTAGTGCGATTTTCGCTGGCGCCGATCGGCTCGGACGCGGAGGGACTGCCGACCGCGGGCACGTCCGCCGGACGCGGAGTACGACTGGGCGTGGATTACACGTGCGAAGATCGACTGATCTTCACGTTTGAGCAGGACGCGACGGCGCCCGGCGGATTCCGGATCGACTTCGCCGTGATTCAGGACAACGTGCAACCCTAGGGCGTTTTCGATTCCGGTCTCACGGGAATGCCGGTTTCCAGCCCGCTTCGTGCGGGCAAGATGTCCGCACTCCCCATTTTCGGCAACAGATCAATTCCGAAACTGCTCCAGCACGATCCAGCGATCCGACCGAATTCTCGCTCGCGAGCGGACTCAATCTCAAGCCGCGCTCGACGACCGGTGTGCCGCGTCAGCGCTTCTCTCCCATTAGCTCGCTCACCAAGCGCTCGAGCGCCTCCACGCGCGAGCGCAGCTCGGACAGTTCGGCGTCGCGCGCGTCGGCGGCGACCCGAAGTGGTTGTTGGTCGATCTTTTCAGGTCCGGCGTCAAATCTCGGCCCGCCGCCTTCCGATTCGTCCGAAGACGACCCGCGCGCCGTGCTCGTCACCGTGCCATACGCCGTCGGCACGAACAGCAGCGAAAGCTGCATTGAGTCAGCCGTCCAGGTTCCCGTGGCGGTCTGGCCGATGAGCGAGAACGTGTGCACGCCCGAGGCGACACTGAACAATCCATGCGGCGCGATCTGGAAGCGGTACGTCCCGGCCGCCGCGCCGGCGGGAAGCGTGAGCCGTCCGACCTGGTTGGCCGGAAACGCCGCGGTGCTGTCCGTCACGCCGAACGTCGCAGTGCTGCTGACGCCGGCGGAGTGCGTGACGTTCGCTTCGCCGCTCGCCCACACCAGCACGTATCCGGCGGTCGGAATGGTGATCGAACGCGTGAGCAGCGTAGTAATCGAAGTCGATACGGTGTCGGGCGTGGTGTCGATCGCGCTTGCCACGCCCGGCTCGTCGCCGATGTCGGCAGCGTCGAGCGAGTCCCAGGTGGCGTTACCGAGCGCGTCCGATCTCAGATACTGTCCCGCCGTGATCGCGTTGTAGACGCGCAGCGACGACGTCTCCAAGCCGCCTTGAAACACCTTTGAGCCATCGAGCGCCTGCGCGCCGCCGGTGGTCACGATTTCGGCGGCGTCGATCCCGCCGATCCGCGCCGTGTCCTGTGCGAAGAGCGAATAGGGCGTGGGCGTGATTTCCTGGCGCGGCGCGAGCGTCGTTCCGTTCACGATGATCTCGAGCCAGCGCCGCTCGCCCGGGAACGCGACAGTTCCAAAGTTGATGTCAGCTGTGAACAGCCCCTCGGCGACGCTGATCGGCCGCGTGCCGGTTAGCGGATCCAGCGCGACCAGGCCGCTTGCGCCGTTTGATTGCGAATAGAGCTTGAACTGCATGTTGTACGTACCGTTTCCCGGGACGCCCGACGAGAGAAGACGTCCCTGGTACTTGAACGACGAGGTGGCGGGGCTGCCGCCGACGATCTTACGGTAGATGCTGTAGTTGAAACTGACCGGCGCGTGACCGCCGAAGAACGCGGTGCCCGAGACGGTGGCGACGTGATCGGGCGTCGCTTCGAGCGTCAGCGGCGCGGCGCTCGAACTCGCTTGCTCCAGCGCAACGCGGTAGAACTCGAAATCGATCGGACCGGGGGTCGGTGTGGCGGGCTGCCACGTGGCGTTCAGCGCGCTGGCGGTGACGGTGAAACTGGAAATCCCGATCGAGCAACCCTGGAGTTGCGACGTCGGATAGCAATTGGCGGAGGTGACGAACGTACTGTAGATCTGGTCGGCACCGAAGCCTGGCAGAATCGGCGACGGCGGGAATCCGCCGGCCTGGACCGGGTTGAAAATCACACCGCCGACTTCGTCCGCATCGATTACGACCTGCAGCGTCGCGCTGGTCCATGTCTCCGGCGGAACGACTCCGATCTCGCCCACCGCGACGAATCTCTCGTCGCAGTTATGATTGCCGCTGCCGCAAATCGCCGAATTGCCGACGGCCGCGGCGCGGGCCGTGACACAGGCCGCGACCAGCAGCAGCAGCGAATAACCAGCCGTACACGGATTTCCAACCTTGCGCATGACACACCCCTTCGCTTCAAGTTCATGTAGCTCAGCGAATCCAACACACCCGAACACGCGGCCGACTTCCCAGCGTAGCTCAAACGCGGCGGCCGGCGAAGAAAAATCGGCCCGCCTGTCCTCGATTAGTACGCGCCTATGGTGATTTCATCGCCTCCAGTCGCCGACGCCATTCGTCGGCGTCCGTTTCGCGGCCCCACAACTCGTACAGGCGCACCATTCGCGCCAAAGTCTCGCGCTTGCGCTCGGACGGAAAATCGGCGTTGGACGAAAGCGTATTCCACGCGGCGCGCAGCGCCGACTCGGCTTCGTCGAAGCGACCCATGCGGGCCAGCACGCCGCCCAGCACGCCGCGGGCGTACGCCGTGAGCGGGTGATCGTGCGGCAGCGCCGCCTCACGGATTTGCAGGCACTCGCGCAGCAGCGGCTCCGCTTCGGCGGCTCGATCAAGCGATTCGAGCGAGATCGACAAAGCCGAGAGCGTGGTGGCCAGGCTGGGATGGTTGGGGTTCGCCGAATAGAGATCGCGCTCCAGCGCCAGCACGTCGCGCAGCAGCAGCTCGGCGTCGGCGTCCTCGCCCAGGCGGTGCAATGAAAAGGCGAGATTCTTGCGACCCTTGAGCGTCTCCGGGTGGCGCGGGCCGAGCGCCTCGATGCGGGCCGCTAGCGCGTCGCGCTGCAGCTTCGCCGCTTCGATCAGCCGGCCATCCGCCTCCAGCAGCAGCGCCAGGCCATCGCGACAGCGCGCCCGGTCCAGCGGCTGCGCCTCGGTCGCGCGATCGAGCACGCGCAGCGCCGCGCGGAACAGCTCCTCCGCCTCCACGCGGCCCTGGCTGCGCTGCGCGAGGATCATCGCCAGATTGTGGCGGCTGAGCGCAACCTCGACCGAGTCATCGTCGTAAGCCTTGGCGTACTGCGCCAATGACTCGCGCGCCAGCATCTCCGCCTCGTCGAGCCGCGCGAGCTGCCGCAGCACGTCCGCGAGTCGTTCGGCCAGTTGAGCGCGTTGCAGCGGCTCGGCGTGCGGATCGCGCGAGAGCGCCGCCAGCCCGGCGCGAAATTGCGCAACCGCCTCATCCATTCGCCCCATCGAGGCGTACAGCGCGCCGACGACGCGCCGCGAGTTCGCTTCCGCCGGCGGGCTGGCCTTCAATTCGCCGGCGTCGAGCGCCGCGGCGCTGGCCTCCAGCACGGCCGCCACCGTCAGGTCCGGATCGCGCGCCTTGCCCGGTTCGATCTGCTCGAGCATGCGCTCTAGGAAATTGCGCATGACATACGCAGCCTCGGCCTGCTGCGTGGCGCGCACGGCGTTGGTCTCGGCGCGCCGCCAGAGAAAAAGCGAAATTGCCAGCCCCGCGCTGATCAGCACGGCGAACGCCGCGACGACGCCGACCAGCGTCCGATTTCGCTTCAGGCTTTTTCGCAATACGTAGAGCGCCGAGTCGCGTTTGGCCTCGATCGCCTCGCCCGCCAAGTAGCGCCGCACGTCCTGCGCGAGCTCACCGGCGGTTGCGTAGCGCCGCTCGCGGTCCTTGGCCAGGCATTTGAGAGCGATCGTCTCCAAGTCGTCGTCGAGGCTGCGCCGGAACTGGCGCGGGCGGATCGGCTCTACGTCGAGAATGCGGCGTACGACGTCGCTGAGCGTCCCGGTTACGTCATACGGAAACGACCCCGTGATCATCTGGAACAGGATCACGCCCAGCGAGTACACGTCGGTGCGCGTGTCGAGCAGCGCGATCGCGCCGCGCACCTGCTCCGGGCTGGACCACGGCAAGCTGCCCATGAATTGGCCGGTTTCCGTGAGCGCCGCGTCGTGCGCCGGCGTCGAAAGCGCCTTGGCCAGCCCGAAATCCAGCACGTGCGGCACGCCCTGCGGATCGACGCGGATGTTCGCCGGCTTCAGGTCGCGGTGCAGAATGCCGCGCAGGTGCGCCGCCTGCACCGCCTCGCAGATTTCGGCGAACAAACGCAGCGTGTCCGCTAGCGGGCGACGATGTCGCGCCAGGAACGCGTCGAGCGCGTGTCCTTCGACGAAATCCATCACCAGAAACGGACAACCGCCGCACTCGCCGGTATCGCGGATCGCGACGATATTGCGGTGGTCGAGCTGGCCGAGAATTCTTGCTTCGCGTTCCAGCCGGGCCCGCTCGTCGGCCCGCGCGAAGACGCCGTCGCGAATGACCTTGATCGCCACGCGTTTTTTCGTGGAGAGCTGAATCGCCTGATAGACGACGCCTTGCCCGCCGCGGTGGACTTCGTCGACGACGCGGTAGCCGGGAAAGTCCAGCGGCAGCTCGATCCGCGCCGCGCACGACGACCCGCCGTCGCGGGTGATTTCGTCCGCGGCGGAGCGCGGCCCGGAATCGTCCTGCGCGAGGAGGCGCATCACCCGCTCGCGCAGCGCGCCGTCGCCGGCCGACTCGCGCTCAATCAGTTCCGCGCGCTGCGCCGGCGGGGCGTCGAGAGCGGCCTTGAATATCGCCGCGGCTCGGCGTTCGAGCGCGAATTCGGGTTTTGCCTGCGCGTCGATTTCCGCTCGCACCGGAATTCCCTTTCAGCCGGTCGTCTCGTCGGTCTGTTCCACGCCGCCCAGCTCTTCGCGCAGCCACGCCCGCGCGTAGCGCCAATCGCGCTCCACGGTCGGCACGGACACGCTCAGCACGGCGGACACTTCGCGCGCGGTCATGCCGCCGAAAAAACGCATCTGCGTGACTTCGGCGGCCCGCGCGTCGATCTGGGCCAGGCGCGTCAGGGCGTCGTCGACGGCCAAGACGTCGCTGGAGCGCGCCGGCTTCCCCCCTAATAGCGCCGTATCCAGTGAAATCCCTTCAACTCCGCCGCCGCGTTTCACGCGCCGCGCCGCCCGGGCGTGATCGATCAGCACTTTCCGCATTGCCTTTGCCGCGACTGCCAGAAAGTGGGCACGGTCCGAGAATTGGGGCTCGCGATTGGCCAGGCGGCGATAGGCCTCGTGCACCAGCGCGGTGGCCTGAAGCATGTGGCCTGGGCGTTCCGCCCGCAGCAGGCGCTCGGCGGCGCGACGCAGGTCGTCGTAGACGATCTCAAAGGCCTGCCCGAAGGCCGACGCGCGGCCGTTCTTGAGGTCGGTCAGCAGTCGCGTGACATCGCTCATTCGCCGGTCCCTGCAGGATTGGGACCGGGCCGCATATGGAGGGGCCCGTGACGTGGATTGTGATGCGCGTCCGCCCGCGCTACAAGGGAATTTGCGGCCCGAGGTCCGATGGGGCGGTGACGCTTAGCTGGAGCGCGTCAACGCGTCGAGCGGCAACCGGTCTGAGATCGCTTGTTGCGCCACGACCGCAGCGCTCGGCTACGGTCGTGGCGGATTTCAGAGTTGGTATTAGGCAGCGCCGACTGGCGCTATGGGCACGTCGCCAGCCAATTCGCCAGCAGGATGCCCAGATCGCTCTCGTCCACGTCGCCGTCTTGATCGATATCGCCATCATCCGGCGCGACGCCGGTTTCGGCCCAGTGCGCGAGCAGGGCGCCCAAGTCGGCCTCGTTCACGACGTGGTCTTCGTTCAGATCTCCCAAACAACCGCCGCCGCAGGTCGTGACGGTCAATGTCGCCGCCGCGCTGCCGGCGCTGCCGCACGCGTTTGAAGCGACGCACTCGTACCAGCCCGCGTCGGCGGAGCTGACGCCGGTGATCGTGAGCGACGAGGTCGCGGCGCCGGAGACGAGTGAGCCGCTGCCGGTTGGACCGTCAACAAGCGCGACGCCGTCGCGTCGCCATTCGTAGGTCGACACAACGCCGGACACGGAGACAGAGAACGAGGCCGCCGCGCTGGTGCAAGCGCTCGTTGATGCCGGCGACGACACGATCACGGGCAATCCCAGCGTGAGTGCGGCCGCCGCGCTGGTGGCGCTTCCGCAGCCGGTGCTGGCGACGCACGAGTAGGCGCCGACATCCGAGCTCGAGATGTTGCTGATCGTCAAGTCCGCCGTGCTCGCGCCGGCGATTGTCGAGCCGGACGGGGTCGGGCCGTCGGTCAGCGGCTGCCCGTCCTTTTGCCACGAGTACGTCAGCGGTCCGGCTGCGCTCGCGGCTGCGAAAAACGTCGCCGAGCCGCCGGGGCACGGGCTCTGCGACTGCGGCGCGTTGTTGAAGACCACGCACGCCGGTGCGATCGTGCCATCGTATTTGAGATCGGCGCGATGCGTCATCCCGTAGATGTCGATCGCCTGATAGCTGACGTGGGCTGCGCCGGTCTCGTCTACGTTGATGCTGGTGCCGTAGCGGCCCAGGATTACGTGTGGGTCGGAAGTTCCGTCGCCGTCCACGCGCGTTACCACCCAGCCGCCGGCCTCGCGCCGCGCGACGTACAGGTCTTCGTTGGCGGTCATGCCGAACGAGGCGAATGGCACATCCGCGTCGCTCAGCGCCAGCGACGGCGAGCTGCCCCACTCGTTCGCGACGATCGTCTCATAGGTCCAGGTTCCGCCGGACTTGTACGCGTAGACGATCCCGGCGGCGCCGTTGAACAGGATGCGCGGCACGTCGTCGTGGCCGATCGCCAGCGCCGGGTCGGCCCCCATCACGCTCAACGACTCCTGCTGCCACGTGCCGCCCGCGCCGCCAACCAGCGTGGCGTAACGCATGTCGCCGTAGGCGTTGATCGGATCGCTGGGCTGGGCGAAGGCGATGTGCGGCGTGCTGCTGGAATCGAGCGCGAGGTAGGCACTCGGGAAGCCGATCGTCGGCGTCCAGAGGTCGATGTCGATAATGCCTTCGTTCGCGCCGCCCTTGACCCACTGCGTGCCGTCGTAGTACGTGTAGCGCAGCGCGCGGTCGCCGCCGTTGGCGAAGTTCATGTACGCCACGTGGGGATAGTTGTTCGCATCCAGCACCATCGACATGTTCGCCGGGCCGACGCCGCCGGGGATCGGAACCGACGAGAGTGTCCAGGTCGTGCCCACGCCGGCGGCGTAGCCGATCCCGGACCACGAGGCGTAGACGACGCGATAGACGCCGTCCGTTCCGCGAGCCATGCTGGTGTCGCTGCCGCCGGAGTCCACGGTGGTCCACTGCCAGCCGAGGCCGTCGTTCCAGGCGAAGCGCAGCATGTACATGTCGGCATTGGGGCCGAACGGATCGCTTTCGCAGTAGTAGCTGATGGCGGCGCTGCCGTTGCGGGCGACGATCGAGCTCCATCCGCCGACCTTTCCGTCGCGGGTGGATCCGGAATCGTCGACGATGACTGCGGCCGTCGCCAAGGGACACGTGACAAGACCGAGCACGATGCCGGGCGAACGTCGAATCCAATAAGTCACGGGCGAGACTCCTTCGGTGAGATTCCGCGAACAAAACACAACCCGCGGAGGGTGGTACGACCTATGCGCAACCCCGAGCATCGCTTCGGCCGGCGTGTCGGGTGCGAGCAGCCGCTGGGCGCCAGCCACCGCGAATGACCGCCTCGATGGCGTTCGAGTGAGTGGAGTCTGCCGCCGGTGGATGGAAATACAAGTGTGGAAAACAGCCTAGGCGGTTGACCTATCGGGCCGCGCGGCGCTCGCTTCGCCAGCACCGGCGCGAGTGCGATCGCACTCGACCCGGGCCCCCCCTGTACGACGCGCACTACGCGACCGGTCGCGCCGCCTTCGAATGCTCGTGAAACGAGCTCAGCAGCAGCCGATGGCGGCGCACGTGCGTGCCGAAACCGCCGGCGTCCATCTCGTGCAACGCGTCCGCGGTCGACATACCTTCGACCCGCACGCGATACAGCCCGCAAAAAAGCATCGTTCGCTGCTGCCCGAGCCGGCAATGGACCAGCACCGGCCGTTTGTCCGCGCGGCGCGTGAGATCGAGGAATCGCTCGACCTGGTCGGCCGTCGGCGGATTCTTGTGGTTGCACGGAATCGGCACGAACTCGACGCCGCGCCGCTCGCAGACCGCGCGCTCGCCCTGCTCCCAGCCGTCCGGATCGTCGGCCTCGCGCGTGCCGCGCAGGCTTACGACGGATTTCAAACTCAGTCGCGTGATGAGATCTTCGAGCTGCGCGGGTGTGGGTTGGCCGCAACGATACAGCACCCCCTCCGAGACGACGCCGAAATGGCGCAGTCCGTCGTACGGGGCGCGGAATAAGCGCCTCAACCAGCGCGGAACATTCACGCCGACAGCCTCTCAGAGCCTTCCACTCGCGCGGGCGGCCCGGCGTCGCGCCGTCGCCTGCCTCAGGGCCGCGCCGTCACCGCGAACGTGGCCCGGCGTTCGGCCACGCTGCCGCCTATTCTATCCGCCGCCGTCACCTTCACCACATAGTCGCCAGGCGCCATTGTCGCCGGAAGTCGCAACACCGGCGCGATGAAACAGTCGTGTCGGCGTGTTCGGCAGCGATCGGTCAGGTCGCGATTGTCGAGCTGCGTGATCACCTCGCCGGCCCGGCTGAGCACGCTGACACGCAAGTCAAAGCGCGAGACGAAAGACCCGTCGTCGGCCGCCTGGCTCGCGAAATCCCGCAATTCGCAGTAGAGGGCGAATTCGATGGCGCTGCCGGTCGGGAAGCGGGCCGGCTGGATGGGCGTGTACTGGCCGAATCCGCTCACCTTGCCGCAGATTTCGACCGCTGAGATCGTGATTTCGCTCGTGCCGCGCAGGGAGTCACTGAGGCGGTCGAGCTCCGCCGCGGCGCGACGCGCCGAGGCCTCCGAATCACCGCCATGTCCGTCGCGAATGGCGATGAACGCCTCGACGTAGCGCGATGCCAACTCCGCCTGCTCGCTGCTGACCAATTCCAGCGGGCGGCGCGCCGCGGCGTAGTCTCCGGTCGCGGCGCGAAGCAGGCGCTCGTCGAGTTGTCTGCGGAACGGAGAGCCGTCGCTGCCGGCGGTCAATCGCTTCAACAACTCGTCCAGCGCGGCGGTGCGCAGTGCCGGGTCTGACGGCGCATTCGGCGGCGGCGAGACGCTGGAGGCCGACGTCGATGCGGCCAAGCGCGGCGTTTCGGCTTGGGCATTCACGCCGAGCAGAGCCGGGGCCTTCGCAGGCGAGGCGCTAGGACGTTGAGCCGCCGTGTTGAGATTTGTGGCCGGCGCTTGGTGTGTTGTCGCAGCCGCCGTCGGCGCTGCGGTCGGTTCACGCGGGTTCGCTGCCGCAGCGTCGAGCCGGACGATCGGAATCGGCGCGGCCTGCGCGGACTCGACGCCGTTCGCGGCCGTTACGCGCGGCGAATCGTCCGAAGCGGCGGGGCCGAAACCGATCGGCGACATTTCAGCTCGCTGCGAGTCCGCCATTTCGTCGCCCGCCACTGGTGAGGCGTCGGGATTGCCCGCCGGGCGAATCGGTGATTGCGGCGCGCGCTTGCCGGCGCGGCTCATCCGCTCGATGTACTCCTGAACCTGCCGTTCGGCCGGGTCGGGAGCGGCGGACGTGGGCTGTTGGTCGATTGCGCTGCTCGGTGCGTTTTTCACCACTACCGGCTCGGATGCGCCGGATGGCTTGGACGGCGTGGGTTTCTGCGTCGGCTGAAAAAGCGTGCAACCGCCGCAGCAAGCGAGCATCATGCAGCCGACAATTCGGCGCGGAGGGAACGCATCCATGCGTAAGAGCTCCATGCGAGTCGCGGCGTGGAGCGTTTCGACGGACCGTTATGCCGCCAACTCCAGCAGCAGCGCTTCGACGCCCATCTCTATCGACCTGACGCCGATCTTGGCTTGGGCGTCAAGTTGAGCCAGGTGGGATAACAGCGTGTGCAGACGGCGTTCGCTGAGGCGAGCAAGCAAGGTTTGCAGTTCGCGTTCGCGGCCCCACATCATTACTTTCGGCGCGATGGCGGGGATCGAAAGCCCGTCGCGCAACATTCGCCGGGCCGCCAGCCATTTCCGAAGCACGAACGCGATGCCGCCGACGGCCTTGAATGGCGCGGCGGAGTCGCTGGCGACCGCCTGGTTCCATAATGACAGGGCCCGCGCGGCGTCGCCCTGCCCGGCGGCGTCCATCACGGCGAAGACCTTCTCTTCCCGGCTCAGGCCGACAAGCTCGTCCACGTCCGCGAGCGTGATCGCGGAACGTTTGTCCACGTAGAGGGCGAGCTTCTCGATCTCGCCGGCCAACACACCCTGCTCCTGTCCGATGCGATTCACCAGCGAATCCGCGACGCCGGCCTCAAGCCGCTTGCCGCATTCGGTCGCCTGCTGAACGACAAAATCCGCCAGTGCGCGCCCCATCAGCCGCTTGCATTCGTGAATCTGACCGCCGCGCGCCGCGGTCGATTTGTAGAGCCGGGTGGTTTTCGGAAACGAGCGGCATTCGAGCACGAGCGTGGCCGTCGGCGCCGGAGATTCCAGGTAACGCTCGAGTTTCTCGCGGTGGGCGCTGACGAATTTCTCCGCGTCGCGCAGCAGAACCACGCGCCGATCGGCCAGGAACGGCAGCGTGTTCAGGTCGTCCATCACCGCCGCCAGCGACGGACCGCCTTGCTCCTCGGTCCGTGTGCAGTCGTACTCGCACAACGCCAGCGCCCGATCGACGTGCGGCGGAAGCAAGGACGCGAGGACCTGTTGAAGCGTGCGCGACTTCTGATATGCCTCGTCGCCGTAGATCACGACGACGGGCGGACTCGAGCGTTTGGCAGCCGACATGCGAGATGTGATACCCGCGTGTGGCCGGCGCTTCCAGCGTCGTGGGCCGGCATCGCGTGCGCGCCGGTGGCCGCCGGGTGCGATTCGTGCCGACCGTGCGACTTGGCCGGAGTCGCGCTGTTCCGCGATGCCGACACCTGCTACGCTGCCGCAGCTCGGTGCCTGCTCGGAGGATTGGCGATGGCCTTCAAGATCAGCAAGGTGGACGTGTGGGCCGTTGATCTGCACAATCGGCCGGGGATGTTGGCGCGTGTGCTCGAGGGACTCGCAAGTGCGAAGGTGAACATCGAGTTCGTCGTCGCACGGCGGGTGACCGAGAACACCGCGCGGGCGTTCGTCGCGCCACTGAAGGGAGCGGCTCAACTTCGAATGGCCCGCGACCTGGGCCTGAACAAAGCCGCGGGTATGCACGTCCTGCGGATCGAAGGCCCCGATCGTCCCGGTGTCGGCGCCGAAATCACTCGAAAGATCGCCGACTCAAACCTCAATCTTCGCGGACTCTCCGCCGCCGCGATCGGCAAACGCAGCGTCTGCTACATCGCCTTCGCGTCCGCCGCCGAAGCGCAGGCCGCGCAGCGCGTGGTGACAAGGCTGCTGCGCGGGCGGTGAGTTGGATGCCCGAGCGACGCGTCGGGCGAAAATCGGAACTTCGCCAAATGCGCGTGAGTGCGCACCGCTACCAGAACACGACGCGCGAGCGAGCGCGGCGGGGAATCGCGCTCGCGGGCACTGCGCGTTCTGATTGGGCCGTGGCGCCTCCGCGCTTGTGGTCTGGATGCACGGTAGGATCCGCGCATGCCCGTCCTGGTCCAGAAGTTCGGCGGCACCAGCGTTGCTGACGCACACCGCATTCATCTCGCCGCACGCCGCGCGCTGCGGGCCAAGCTCGACGGCAATCAGATCGTGCTGGTCCTGTCGGCGATGGGGCACACCACCGACCGGCTGATCGAACTCGCGTACCAGGTCACCGCGCGGCCAGCGCGGCGCGAGCTGGACATGCTCATCTCTACCGGGGAGCAGGTCAGCATCGCGCTGATGGCGATGGCCATTCATGAGACCGGACACGAGGCGATCAGCCTGACCGGCGCGCAGGTCGGGCTGATCACCGACGATCGCCACACCGGCGCGCGGATCCGCTCGATCAACGCCGACCGGATTCGCGGCCATCTGGACCAGGGCAGGATCGTCATCGTCGCCGGCTTCCAGGGCGTCACGACCGAATTCGACATCACCACGCTGGGCCGCGGCGGCAGCGACACGACCGCCGTCGCGCTGGCCGCGGCGCTGCGCGCGCCGATCTGCGAGATTTACACCGACGTCGAAGGCGTTTTCACCGCCGACCCGCGGCTCGTCCCGCGGGCGCGGCGGATCGAAACGATCAGCTACGACGAGATGCTGGAGCTCGCCAGCCTCGGCGCGGGCGTAATGCACGCGCGCTCGATCGAGCTGGCCAAGAAATTCGGCGTCGAGATCCACGTCCGCAGCAGTTTCACCGACAACCCGGGGACGCGAATCATGAACCAGCCGCCTGGAATGGAAGACGTCGTCGTGCGCGGCGTCACGCTCAAACGCGAGATCGGCCGCGTGACGTTCGTCGGCTTGCCGAATCGCGCCGGGATCGCCGCCGACGTGTTTAACCAGATCGCCAAACAGCGCATCCTCGTCGACGACATCATTCAGAATGTCTTCGACGCGGGCCGGCGCGTCAGCATCGCGTTCACGGTGCAGGGCGAGTCGATCCAAGAGGCCCGCGCCGTCGCCGAACTGATCGCGCAGCGCTTCCACGCCGCCGAGGTCGAGGTGGCCGAGGGAATGGCGCGATTGAGCGTGGTCGGCGTCGGCATGCGCTCGCATAGCGGCGTTGCAGCGCGGATGTTCGACGCTCTCGCCGAGGCACAGATCAATATCGAGAATATCTCGACCAGCGAGATCGTGATCAGCGTTCTCGTCGGCGGCGCGGACGCGGAGCGGGCGCTGGCGGTGGTGCATCAGGCGTTCGGGCTGGATTCACCGTAGCACGGGCTGAAAGCCGAGATTCGCAAACACCGGCGCCCTGCAAGTCCTTCACATCCGCAAAAAACGTCCGTCGCCACACGGCCTTGCGAATGACTCGCATGGGGCGTCCTGCTCCGCCTTCGGCGACTCGACGCGGGCTGCCCGCGCGGGAATTGTCGCACACGCGCCAAGCGGTCATAAGCGGAGCGTGCAGCGCGAGCAGGTTTCGCAAACTGCGCCCAAATCGCCGGCGAACCGTGTCCGCCCGCACATCGTGGCCGCCGCGCAAGACGCGCTCGCGAACGCGCGCCACGGCGATCTCAACGCTGGGCATGGATCGGCGTGGACAGTCCATCGGGCGAACCGCCGCCTTTATTCTGATAATGTCGATGATTTGGCGTCCTGATAAGAGAATTCGAGCGAGAGCACTTAAATCGGATCATTTTGAGCTTGATTCGTCAGTGCTCACCGCCTAATCTTTCGTAAGCGGTTCCGTAACCGCTGTCCGGGGGGATCGAGCAACGACTCCCAAAGGCGCATATTGGAAAGGGTTGGGGCAATGCGCAATCGTTTTCTTGCCATTCTGACCGTGATGATCGCCGTCGTGCCCGCGATGGCGGGGTTGGCGAGTCAGTTTTCAGGTTTCACGTCGATTAACGAAATCGGCGTTTCCGGGCTTCAATCGAGCTATCACGGCGACTCGAAGGCCAACCGGTCCGTGACAGGCTCAACGATCGCGCACTCGCTGGCTGTCTTCGGCACCAATCGCGTGAGCTATCCGGGTGGCGTCGGGAGCGTTCCTAGCCCCGGCGGCGCGTTCGGGCAGCAGTTTGATTTCGGGATGCTCGGCGTGAAGGTGCAGGGCGGCCAGATGACGGTCCGCGTCGCATCGCGCATCGACCCGCATGCCGGCGTCTACAGCCAGGCGTTTCAGACCTGGTACGGAGCAGGCGACATGTTCCTCTCGCTGCAGGACGGCAGCGGCGTTCGCCAGTTCGCGCTGCTTTCGAGCTGGGCGCGTGATCGCAACGGCAACGCCATCAACCTCGGCAAGGGCAACTTCAACGCGTCGCAGCAGTTTCACCTGAGTGGCGGCGCTGGACACTCAAGCCTCGAAGGTCACCTGGTCGCGCTGTCCCGCGACAACCAGGTTCAGATCACCGGCGGACCAGGGGCGTACACCACCTCCAACGCGCCGGCGGGTCTGGATGTTCGCGCGTTCGCAAAGGGCGGTAACGACCTGGGCAGTGCAAGCCTGTCGCATGGTCAGGTCTTTGATTACGGGCAGAACTGGTACCTGCAAACCTGGACGTTCAATCTCGGCCGGATCACGCACGATTCGACCTTCGCCGTCAGTCTGCACACCGCCGCGAGCTGCGGCAATGACCAGATTGGCATGACCGTTCCAGTCCCGGCGCCGGCGGCGTTCGCGCTGGGCGCGGTTGGATTAGCGATGGTGGGTCGGCTCCGCCGCGGCGCGTGACCGATGTGGCACAGCCGCCCCCGGCTGTGACGATCCAGTAGCGTCGGGCCTCTGTGCCCGACGCAGAATTCGCCGTAGGACGCAAAATTCGCTGTTGGACGCAGAGGTCCGACGCTACGTGAAAAGCGAAACCGCTCTAATTGACCAGGCGTGAGTACGCGCCGCATCAGAACGCGACGCGCAAGCGAGCGCGGCTGGGAATCGCGCTTGCTGGCGCTGCGCGTTCTGATTAAGGCGCGTACTCGCGCACGGTGATCTAGTCGAGCGCGGACTCGCCCGCAACCGGATTCGACAACACGCCAATCCCCTCAATCTCAATCTCGATCCGGTCGCCCGGTTTCAGAAACACCGGCGGCGTGCGGGCCATTCCGACGCCTTCGGGCGTGCCGGTCAGAATCAGCGTGCCGGGAAGCAGCGTGAATTGATGCGAGAGGTAGCTGATTAGCTCCGCGCACGAGTGAATCATGTCGCGCGTGCTCGCGTTCTGCATCACCTGGCCGTTCAGGCGCGAGCGAACGGACAGCGACTGGGGCGAAATCTCATCCGCCGTGACCAGCCACGGCCCAAGCGGGCAGAACGTGTCAAAGCCCTTCGCTCGCGTCCACTGCTTGTCGCTTTTCTGGCAGTCGCGCGCCGAAACGTCGTTCGCGCACGTGTATCCGAACACGTGCTGAATCGCCGCCGGGGGAGCGACGCGCCGCGTTGTATGCCCGATGACGATCGCCAGCTCCGCCTCGAAGTCGATCTCGTTCGGGGCGCAGGCCGGAATGAAGATCGTTTCGCCGGTCGCGATCACCGCCGTCGTCGGCTTGCCGAAGATCATCGGCTTCTCGGGCACAGCCGACCCGGTTTCCGCGGCGTGCGCGCGGTAATTGCGGCCGATGGCGAAGATGTTCGGCGGCTGCACGGGCGCCAGCCAGCGCGCGATCGTCAGCGGCGGTCCCTCGAAACGCGGGTTGGAGAACAGGTCGCCGACGAGCGCCTGGGCGGTGCGTTCATCGATCAGGCGGCCGGTGCAGACGCGTCCGTCGGCGGTGACGAATCGGGCGATGCGCATCGAGTCCTCGCGAAGACGACAGCCGAATTGTAACGCGGAACGCGCCGCGGCTGCGACGGCGAGAAGCGCACCGACCGCGATCTCGCGCGCTTACGCCGCGTCTACCGCCGTGATCCCCTCACGGGCAGTGCAGACCCCAGTTACCCAGCAGGATGCCGAGGTCAGCGCTGTCAGTCGCGCCGTCGCCGTTGATGTCGCCGCCTGAACCGCTTTGCCAGTTCGCGAGCACGATGCCGAGATCGGCGGAGCTCACCACGCCGTCCAGGCTCAAATCACCAAGCACGCCCGGCACGCGAAGCGTAACCACCTGGCTTTCCACGTTTCCGCACGAGTTGGCGATCCAGACTCGGTAATTGCCGCCATGGCCCGGCAGTGCTGACGCGATGTGATACGTCGGACCCGTCGCGCCGCTGATCGGGCTGCCTTCCTTGCGCCACTGATAGAGCAGCGCGCCGCCCGTCGCGGTGACGCTGAAGGTCACGCTGCCGCCGACACAGGCGGCCTGATTCGTCGGCTGGGCCGTGATGACGGGCACGGTATTCACGGTAAGCGCGGCCGGGTTGCTGGTGACGCTGCCGCAAGCATTCGAAACGACGCAGTCGTAATTGCCGGCCTGCGCCGGCGTGATGTTGTTCAGTTGCAGGTTCGGGGTGCTGGATGCGCCGAACGAGACTGCATTGCGCCGCCAGTCGAACGTCATCGGCAGCGAGCCGGTCACAGTGATCGTGAACACCGTGGATCCGCCGGTACAAACGGTGCGGCTGGTGGGTTGCCCGATGATCGCCGGCGCGACAGACACGGCTAGCGCCACGTCGATGCTGGTATCCGAGCCGGCGGCGTTGGTGACGACGCAGTTGTAGTTGGTCGCCGCGTCGCCGCTCTGAACCGGGTTGATGGTCAGCGTCGCGCTCATCGCGCCGCTGATGCGGCCGCCGTTGACCAGGTTCGTTGTGCCTTTGCGCCACTGATACGAAAGCGGCGCAGTGCCGGCGGCGACGACCGTGAACGACGCCGAGGCGCCGGCGCAGACGCTGACCGGCGTCGGCTCGGTCGTGATGTGTGCCGTTCGCGCCAAGGCCATTTCCCAAGTATCACTCATCCGCGCGCCGTTCCAGCCACCGAACAGCACCAGCACGTCCCTGTCGGAGTCGTACGCCATCGCGTGGCCGAAGCGCGCCGCAGGCGGGTTGGTCGCGTGCGTTCCCTGCGTCCAGCCCTCGCTTCCGTAGCAGTCCCAAACCCACAAATCGTTCAGGTATCCATCCACGCCGCTGCCGCCGAACATAAGGGTTACAGCTTCGGACGCGACGTGCGCCATCGCGTGACTCGTTCGCGCCGGCGGACCGCCAGCGTTGCGCCAGACCCAATTCGACGGCGAGCGGGCCGTGTACGTGTCCAGCCAGATGTACCCCCCGCCCAGGCCGCCAAACAGGAGCATGTAGTCGCGCGGCGCGTGATATGCGAGCCGAACACCTTCCAGTTCTCCTGGCGCGCCGTTTGGGTAGTAGGACCAATGCGTGCCGTCCCACCGGTACGTGTCATCCGACAAGGACGAGCCACGGTCTCCGCCGTACACCCAGGTCGCTCCGAGCGTCGGAAAGTACGCCGCGCCGCCGTTGGCGCAAGTTCCATTGGCGCCGGCGGCGATCCAGTCCGTCCCGCTCCACTCCCAGGTGTTCGCGTCGGCGCCGTAGCCCCCGGCGACGACCGCCACGCCGCGGGTCGTGTCGAACGCCATGTTGGCGTAGCGCCTCGCCGACGGCCGATGCGCCGGCGCGCGCAGCGTCCAGGTCGTCCCATTCCACGTCCAAGTCTCATCGCTGTCCCCGTTTACACCGCTGCCGCCAAACAGCAGCGTGACGTGTCGAACCGGATCGTAGACCAAGCCATGTTCATACCGCGCCGCGGGGGCGATTCGAGGCACTTGCGACCAGCTTGTGCCGCGTAGCCAGGTTTCGTCGCATCCGTCCGTTCCGGCGTTGTACGGCGCGCCGCCATAGACCACGACTCGCTGAATGTGGGCGTCGAATGCCGCCGCGTGGCGCGTGCGCGGCGACGGTCCGGTCGTGCTCACGCGAATCCAATCCGACGCGGGCGGGTCCCACTCCCACGTCTCGCCGTCCAGCCCGGCGGCGTCCTCGCCGCCGAACAGGACGAGCCGCTGGCGCGTCGAGTCGTACGTCAGCGAGTGCCCGTAGCGTGCGCTGGGCCCGCTGACCGGAATCTCGGTCCAGGTCGTGCCGTTCCACGCCCACGTATCGCCAAGGCTTGCGGCGCTGGTGTGACCGCCGAAGAGCACAACGGCGCTCTGGGCCGGGTAATACGCCATCGCGTGCTCGATTCGCGCGGACGGGTGTTGCGGCGGGCTGCGCTGCGTCCAGTCGACGCCATCCCACTCCCAGGTTTCCGCGTTGTACGCCGGGGTCGAGTCGGTGAATCCGCCGAAGAGCAGGACGCGCTGGCGCAATGGGTCATACGTCATGGCATGGCCCCAACGCGGGGACGGCGCGTGTGCCGGCGCGCGCTCCGCCCACGCCGAGCCGTTCCACTCCCAGGTGTCGCCTTTCTTGAACGAGTACGGACTATCGAATCCACCGAAGAGCACGATGACTTGCCGCCGCGAGTCGCATGCCATGGCGTGTCCGAGGCGATGCGCAGGCGCAGGACTGACGAGACTCTGGGTCCAGTTGGCCCCGTTCCAGATCCATGTGTCGCCGTTCTCCCCGTTGGTGCGATGTTCGCCGCCGCCGAACATGACGATCCGCTGGAAGCGGGAATCGTAGGCCATCGCGTTGTTAACCAGCGGCCGCGGTGAATTCACGGGCATTAGGGTCCAGGTCGCCACGGGCTGCGCCGCGAGCGGCGCAATCGGCAATAGAGCGAACATCGCAGCGACCGCGGTTTGCATGTGAATTGAGTTCGGAGCTACGGCAGGGCGATCTCGATGCTTGTGTTTGACAAGAACGGTGCTTTCTTGCGACATGGTGCAGTCCTCCCGCGGGTGGGCGGCTGCGGGCGACCTGAAGCACAGTGAATTGGCGCTACCGTGGGTCCCCCGGCAGCACACACCGCATCAACCAAAAGCAGAGCGCCGGCAGACACCCGGCGCTACCCCCAAGTTTCCGATTGACGAGCATACAGCGCGGATCGAAATCCGCAAGTCAGGACACCTTGGCTCCCGCTTCGATCGGGCGATCGGGCGTCAGGACGATCACGGCCGAGCGGTCGGCGCTGCTGGCCGCTAGCAGCATTCCCTGGCTTTCGAGGCCTCGCATCACGCGCGGCGCCAGGTTGGCGACAACGATGATCTGCCGCCCGACCAGCGCCGCCGGCTCGTAGAATTGCCGCAAACCAGCGAGTATCTGCCGCTTCTCAGCGCCCAGATCGACCTGCAACACGATCAGCTTGTCGGCCGAGGGGTGCGGCTCGGCGGATACCACCGTCGCCACGCGCAGGTCCACTTTGGCGAAGTCGTCGAATGAAATCGTGTTCGGGCCGGGCGACGTGTCCATCGGAGTCTCTCCAGCTCAGCGCTTGCTGCTGAGGACTTTTTCTTTCAGAAATGCGTGCCACTTGCGTTCGAATTCGTCGAAATCGGTCGTAACGAAGCTGCGAAACAGCGATTCGCCGAAGCTGAAGTCGGACTTGCCCGACCAGATGTGCGCCGCCTCGGCGTACTGCTCCAGGTCCTCGCTGCCGAGCTTCGCCAGCAGCCGGCTGAATCCCTCGCCGTATGCGCCGCTGGCCGAGTCGCGCAGAAACCACATCAGCCCCCAGAGCTGCGCGTAATATTCGCCCACGCGGCGCGTGCCGCCGCCGATCACGTCGCCGGCGTCGATGCGGAGCAGTTGAGGCAACGGCGTCATCTCGTTGCGCACGATCGCCTCGGCCAGGGCGTTGTGTCGCAACGGGTTTTCCCAGGGCGTGAATTCCAGAAGATCAAAGCGCCCCCAGCGCTGCCCCTCGCAGCTCACCGCCAATCCCTCATTCAGCCAAGCCGGCGCATTACCACGCACGCAGTGAAAGAGATACTGATGAAACCCCTCGTGCGCCAGCAGCGGAAACGTCGTGTGATGCGCGGCGAATTCCATCACCGCGATGCCGTTCTCGACGTAGCCGCCGTTACGGATTTGCAGAAACGTCGGTGCGCGCGGGCCGGTGAGCCGGCCAGTGAAATCGGCCCAGTCGCTGCGCGTTGCGAAGAGGTAGACCTTCATCCGCGCTTCCGGCGTGTGCGCCTGCGGCACGAGCGATTGATAGTGGGCGAAGGCGACCTCCAGCATTCGCGCCACGGCGTCGATCAGCTCCGCATCCCGCAGTGTGGTGTGGAGCTCGTAATGCTCGGTCACGAGTTGCGCACCCGGCCGCCCGCGATAGCTCCACTCGCTGATTTGCGGCGCGGTCGGAGCGTTGCCGAAGAGCGGCTTGCCTCCGCCAACACAACCGGCGATCAGCAGCGGCGCCAAGATCGGCGGCAACGTCCGCCATCGCCGATTTGTTGGGCCCGTCGGCATCATCCTTCCTTTCGAGCTAACGCCAACAACCATCGCGGCAGGTTCGTTACACGGTTTGGCCGTTGGGATCGCCGTGCTAATTCTCGGCGATCGCCGACGCCGCACATTCACCGCAGCTCCACGCGCCCACGGCCGCGTTTCACGCGCCCGATCACGAACGGCCGCTCGCCGTCCCGCTCCAAATCGCGCATCACGACCGCCGTCGATTTCGGCCGCACCGCCAGAACGAAACCGATTCCCATGTTGAATACGTTGTACATCTCCGCCTCGTCAACGCCGTAATGCTCCAGCAGCCCGAAGATCGGAGGGATCGGCCAGCTTCCCCGACGGATCACCGCGTCGCAATCCGGCGGGAGCATTCGCGGCACGTTTCCGGGTAGCCCGCTGCCCGTGATGTGCGCCAGGCCGGTGATCATGATTCTGGCGCGATAGCGGCGCAGCGCCGCGAGCACGGACCGCACATAGATTCGCGTCGGTCTCAGAAGCGCGTCGACCAGCGGCTCGGTCAGCCCGCGCACCGACTCGTGCAGCGGCAACGCCGCATCGCCGAGGAGCACGCGGCGAACCAGCGCATAGCCGTTCGAATGAATTCCGCTCGATGCCAGGCCGATCAATTCGTCGCCCGGCCGAACGCGTTTGGGCGCGAGCATCCGCTTGCGCTCGACGATCCCGACCGCGAAACCCGCCAGGTCGAAGTGACCCGGCTGATACAGGTCGGGCATCTCCGCCGTCTCGCCGCCCAGCAGCGCGCAGCCGGCCTCCTGACATCCGCTGACCACGCCGGCGACAATCTGCTCCACAACGCCCGGATCGAGCTTGTTTACCGCGACGTAGTCGAGAAAGAAAAGCGGCTCGGCGCCGCAAGTGATCATGTCATTCACGCTCATCGCGACCAGATCGATGCCGACGGTGTCGAACACGCGGGCCTGGGCGGCGATGAGCACTTTGCTGCCCACACCATCCGTGCAGGAGACGAGCACCGGATCGCGATAATTGCGCGCGAAGAGGCGCTCGTCGTAATCCAGGCGAAACGCGCCGGCAAAACCGCCGTGCGCCGCCAGCACCCGCGGGCCATACG
The DNA here is from genome assembly GCA_046350315.1 of Phycisphaerae bacterium. Classification (GTDB taxonomy): domain Bacteria; phylum Planctomycetota; class Phycisphaerae; order UBA1845; family Fen-1342; genus CAZHTF01. The sequence goes on along the minus strand of JAXMAP010000002.1, from coordinate 3,904,688 downwards.
TCTGCCGCACCAGCGGACCGATGCGGTCGACCAGCGTGTCCGCGGCGTCCAAATCGACGCCGGCGTCCCTGTATTTGAGCGTTCGAATGCCCATTCGCGATTCGGTCCCAACGCGATGCACCGCGCGCCTCGGACCCGGATTGTACGAGCGAGCGCGAGATGAGAAAACGAGCGCGGCACGGGCTACTTGCGGCGGCCTCGGACGTTGTCCTTTGCGAGTCCCAAGGGCACGACCGGCGGAGTCTCCGGCTCGCCGTTCGTTGGTTAATGACCTCGCACTTGATTTTTGGGCGTGAGCGGTTCTAGCATCATTGAGATCCTCTCTTATCGCGATCTCCTGAGCGAGGGTGCAAGCGCGGCGTAGATCGGATGCGCCGGGGCTGCGTTCTCGTCAGTTCACCCACCACAATCTGACGGAGATGCGCATGTTCGCCCGATTCCTGTCCGCCTCGTTCGCCGCGCTGGCCTTAGTCGGTGTCGCAGCCGCCGATTCTTACTCATTCACACTGAACTCGGCCGCCAGCGGCTTGAATGGCACGATCAGCACGACCGTGTCAACGACCGGCACGCTGATCGGCGATTACGACGCCACGAACAATCCCGCCGGCACCCGCACCAAGCCCGGCCTTTTCGGGTCGTTTGGTGCGACGGAGAATCTGCCGGTGAACGTGTCGCTGGGTGGAAACGTGGGCGGGCAGCAAACCACGAGCTCCGCCGGTACGTTTCAGCTCGCCCTCGACGCGGCAGCCGGGACGGTGTCCATCTCCGATTACTCGGTGGATCTCCTGCATTCGGGCCCCTTCGACCTGCCGCTTAGCGTGACGCTGCAGACCGAGTCGTTCCGCACGCGGTCGCCGGACTTCCTGTACCTGGGCGGCATTCCGATCACGTTGCCGCTGGGCAACGCCAGTATCACGTCGCTGTCCGCGGCGCAGGTCGCCGGTGCCAGCCTGCCCGGAACGCTCACGAAGATCGGCCCGAATCGATATTCGTTCACTGTGACGCCGATCGTGCTGATCACGGCGAGCGTAGACGTGCTCGGCAATCCGCTGAGCGTCCCCGGCGCGCCGCTGCCGTTACCACTCTCCGGCGAGATTCTGCTGAGCGGCAACACGGCCACGCTGACGTCCGTTCAGCCGATCGATCTGACGAACTCGGCTGCTCCCGGCGTAGCGCTGCCGCAATTCCCGCTGGCGCTCCCGACGCTGAGCACGCCGGCGAACGTGTTGATGAACCTGACGCTCGACTCGATCTCCGGCGGGATCCAGGGAACGCTGAATACGCAGGCGTTGGGTACGCTGATTCCCGAGCCGGGCATGTTCACGCTTGCGATTGCCACAATCGCGGCGATGCGCAGCGTCAGACGGCGATAGATGACATTGCGCGAGCATGCGCGGCAATCAGAACGCGCAGCGCCCGCAAGCGCGATTCTCAGCCGCGCTCGCTTGCGCGTCGCGTTCTGATTGCGGCGAGGACTCGCGCAGCGTTTCTGACGGGTATGCTCGCGCGCGTCCGTCTCAACGGTACGCGCCGGGAGCGACCATGATCCGCAACGCCATTTTGCCGGTACTTGCCGCCTTAGGCACGCTCGGAATGCCGCACGCGATTGCAGCCTCGGCGCGATACACGTTCGACGTGCGGCCGGGCGAACCGGCGCGAGTGCTCGTCACGCTCGAATTGACCGGGCTGGATCGCGTGCGGCAATCGCTGCGCCTGACCATGCCGCAGGGCTTCGCGTTCGCGCGCCTGCCGGCGCCGATTCTCGACGAGCCCCCGGTTCGGACGGACGGCGGCGCGCGGCAGAACGCGACGGCGGTCCAGCCATACGAATGGAGCCTGCCGATCGGCGACAGCGATTCGCTGCGAATCGAATATGCCGTTCCGCTCACGCATCGCAGCGCGCCGGAAGTTCGCGGGCACGACGAATACGAATACCCGTATGTTGACGTGGATCACGGACTGCTCGTGACCGCGGTACTGGTGGTCGAACCCCAGGACGTCGCGCTGGACGAGATTCAGGTCGAGCTGAAGCTGCCGGAGAAGTGGGCGGCGATCACGCCGTGGGAACGAGTCCGCGAGAACCTCTACCGCGTGGATCGCCGCGAAAGCCTTCTAAACGACCTGATTGCAATCGGGGACTGGCGCTCCGAAGAACTTCGCGTTGGGCAGTTTCGTTGCGTAATTGCCGTGGCGCCGGGGCAGGACGCGCTCCGGCGATCCGTCGCTCAGCCGATTCGTCGAATTGTCGAGGCGGAGTTGGCGCTTTTCGGGGCCGAGCCGCGCGGCGAGTACTTATTCCTCTTCGGCAAGCCCTCAAACCGGCTCGGCAGCATGGCCGGATCGCCCAAGACGTGTTCCATGACGCTGATGGTGAGCGCGGACTTGGCGGAGCGCGGCGCGATGCAGCTCGGGCACCTGATTGCGCACGAGTTCTACCACACCTGGGGCGGCCGGCCGGTGGAATTGGAGGGCGAACTTCGCTGGGCCGGCGAAGGCGTGACGGACTACTACGGATATCTCGTGCCGGCGCAGCTCGGCCTGATCACCTGGACTGAATTCGGCGAGGCGCTCAGCAAAAAAATGCGCGCGTGCGCCGGCAGTCCGCTGCGGGGCGCGTCGTCGCTCGCCGACGCCGGCGGCGAGGCGTTCTTCAGGGAACATGACGCGTACAACCTGATCTACGACGGCGGCGCGGTGGTCGCGGCGTGGCTCGATCGTCGCCTGCGGCGCTTGCCCGGCGAGAAGTCTCTCGATGGACTGATGCGCTCGTTCATGAATCAGCCGCGCTGGCGCGCGGGTAGCCAACCCGTCAGGGCCGATTTCCTTTCCAGCGTCGAGGAGTACGCCGGTGCTGAGGTGCGCGGCGAACTCGCGACACTTGTGGCCAAACCGTTTGCCGTCGATCCGGTCGCACTCTTCGCGAGTGTCGAAGTTCGCGTTGAAAAGCAGCGCGGGCCGATGCCGCTCGACGCGCGGGCGAACTTCAATGACCTGCGCGTGACCGCGATGGATCCAGAGGGGCTCGCCTATCGCATCGGCGTACGCGAAGGAGACGAGATCCTGGACGTGAACGGGAAGGCCGTGAAATCGGCGGCCGAAATTCGTGGCGCGCTGCGGGAATTCGACGGCAATATCGTCCGCTTCAAGGTTCGACGCGGCGATCAGGCACTGACGCTGGAAGCGCCAGTGCCTGTTACGGACAGTTTCAACGTGGACATATCCGCGTGGGAGTCGGAAGCGCCGGCCTCCAAACCGGCAGGCGGCTAGTTGGCCGGTGTCAGGAATCCGAACCGCGAGCGCTCGCGACCGGGCCTGTTCCCTGTCATCACTGGCACGCGCTCTGCCAATTCGCGAGCAGCACGCCCAGATCGGCCTGGTCCGTGTCGCCGTCGCCATCGAGATCGCCGGCGGCGGATGTCTGCCAGGCGCCCAGAAGAACGCCGAGATCGGCCGAATCGACAACCCCGTCGCCGTTCAGATCTCCGAGGCAGGCGATCGGCACGGCCGGGCCACCCTCGGCCTGCAGGTCAATACGAATTCCGCCGATCTCAGTCGCGGACGCGTTCGCGCCGTTGCTCACGAAGCGGAACGAATTCGCGCCGCTTACGAAGAGACTCGCCGGAACCACGAAAGAAGTGCTGAGACCGGAAACCGACGCCGCAATCTGCGTGCCGTTCAGATATACCGCCGGTGGGCTCGCGCCGGCCGGGACGTATACGTCACTGATCGTGACGCGCAGCGGCGCGGTGAGGTGATGCTGCGCGAGTGTGCCGGTGATCGAAACGCCCAGATCGAGTTCGACTTCCGCCTCGGCTGTATTGGTGGTCGTTGTCTGAAGGTCAACCACGCCCATGGCAACATAGCTGCGCGCTCCGTTGCCGCCGACCCAGATGAAGAGCTGATCGTCCTGCCCAAGGATATTGGCCGCCGGTCCCGTGCCAAAGTAAGCATTTATGGTAGCCGTGGTGGCCGGGCCATCGATTGGCATCGGCGCAGCCGCGGGTGAATCCGGCAGCGTGCCAGCGCCGGGCGGCGGAGTCCCGTCGGCATAGAGCACATAGATGTCAGACGCCGGATAGCCGTAGGTATTTCGCAGCGCCAGATACGCACGCCAAGCGTCGAAGTAGAAGCGGCTGCTGCGGAACGTCGCACCGTTGGCATACGAATCGAGATCGCTGCCGACGATCAGCAGCGCGTAGTTGCGGTCCGGCGAGCCGTGGAGGCGGGCCGTGTCGATCGCGCGCGTGCGGCAGAAATACTCGGGCGCCTGCTGATCGCGCACGACGACAGGAAAACTCGACTGTGTCAGTGAACTGTTATAGCCGGCCAGCATGCCGACCGTCGAACTGGCCGAAATGGACTGATTCCACGCATAGCTGAAGAAGCTCCGCGGCCAATCGGGCGCGACTCCGCCGGCGCCGGCGAGCGATTGGCCCCAGGCAGGCTCGTCCCAGCGCGTGGCAGCGCTGATTGCGATACGCGGCAAATTCTCGTCGGCGAGATTATCCAGCAATCCGCCGGCATAACCCTGTCCAAGGTGCACCAGGATCTGGTCGTAGTAACGGAAACCGATCGGATAGAGCACGAGCGACAAGTAGCCCGTGAAGTTTGAATCATCGAGCAAACCATCCTGCGTCACGATCGACGAGCGCCAGCGCCCGGTCATTCGGACACGCTGCGTACCGTCGACCAGGTCGGCCGGCGCGTCGGCGGGCGGGCGCGCGAAAATCGCCGGCCCGCTGAGATCGTAGGCCGTCGAATCTTGTGCCAGCTTGACGGTGAGGTACTGCGAGCCGGTGCCGCCGGTGACCAATACGTTGCGCAGGTGGTCCAGCGTCATCGCGGCAGGTTGATCGTTGGCGATGCTGGCGGTGAAGCTCGAACCAGCGACGCCGTTGCCGCCGTTAACTGAGGTGATCGAGTAGTTTGAATTGGTGGAGGCGGTCGCCGACACGAACCAGAGCGTGTTCCGCGCGTCTCGAATCATCGAGACCATCCGGCTGGTCGTGGTGCCGAACGTGCGACGCCAGACCTGCGTTCCTCCGACTGCGGCCAGGCGGCGGGCGACCGGGCCGCCCGTAGCGCGGTTACCGCCAACGTAGATGTCGCCGGATACCGGATCGATGGCCACTTGGCTCGCACCGTCGGAGGTCGACGAGCGCACCCAGCGCCGCGGAAGACCGTTCGGGTCGTATGAGATCGTGACCGCGTTCAGCGCATTGGCGGACGTGCGATACTCGCCGCCCAGCGCCAACCCCATCGTTTCGTCGAGGGCAATCTGCGGCTGGCTCGTGCTCAACACGCCCGCCGCCGGCAGCGCGTCGCTCCAGCGCGTCGCGCCGCTCGCGGACAGCGCCGCGACGAAGAACGGCTGCGGGCCCGCGCCCAGCGAACCGCAGAAGTAGACCTGCCCGACCGAATCGACAATCAGGTTTCCGCCGACGGCGGATGTGGATGAAACGGGCGTCTGCGAGAGCCAGCGTCGCGCTCCGTTCGGCGCGTATTGAATTACGTCGAAACGTGCGCCGTTGTCGCCCAGCACGACGATGCGGTCGCTGCGTACCGCGATCGCGCGGCCGCGCGCACCGCTGGGCGCCGGCGCGTGCGTGTCGCGCCACAACTCGAAACCATCTACACCGCTGAGCTTGACGGTCGTCATCGCGGTCGATGAGCCGGACGGCGACGTGCAAAGCACGTATGCATCGCCGGCCTCGTCAACGCCGATCTGCGGCGGATCCTGCCCGCCGTTGAAACCGCTGAACGGAAGTGCGCGCGTCCAAAGCGTCAGGCCATTCGTGTTGCCGAGCTTGAGCACGGTAACCGCCGAATCGGCGGCAGTGTAGCCGGCGACGAACAGGTTGCCAGTTAGATCGGTCGCGAGCGACGTGCCCGCGGACGCGCCGTTGGCGAACGTCCGCTGCCAGTCAATTGTTTGTGCGAATGTGTGGGTCGAAAGCGCGCAGAACGAGATTGTCCAAATGAGCGCACGGATACTATGCGGCATGCTGCCTCCGAGGCCTGACGGGATCTTCCTTCCCCACCGGTGTCAACTAGTGAGATTATCGCATCGACCTTGTTCGAACAACGGAGTTTGTGGAAAACAGCGGCGATTTACGCTAGATTCGCCGTAAGCGCGCCCGGAGAGAATACCCGCTACACTCCCGGTCTGGCTGCCGGGCCAACGCGTTGCCACGGCCGACTTGGGCCGCGCTGTTCGGTCGCGGTTCGTATAGACTGAAGCTGGGACTCGGGAAAGATGCCTCGAACTACGACCGCCAAGCCTCGCCGCTCAGCGGCGCAGCACAGCGTACCGGCGCCGACGCCGCGCGCGGCTGAGAACGGTGCGGTGAAGTGGCTAGTCGTTCGCGATGCCGCGCACAACAACCTCGCGCATGTGGATGTCGCGTTCCCGCTCGGCCGCTTCACCTGCGTCACCGGCGTCTCGGGTTCGGGAAAGAGCTCGCTGCTTAATGACGTGTTGTATCCCGCGTTGGCGCGGCGGCTGAACAATGCCTATACCGCGGAGCCGGGCGCGCACGGCGGCATCGACGGCATCGAGCAGCTCGACAAGATCATCGAGATTGATCAATCGCCGATCGGACGCACGCCGCGCAGTAACCCGGCCACGTACATCAAGGTTTTCGACGAGATTCGCGACCTGTTCGCCAAGCTGCCCGACGCCAAGCTGCGCGGCTACAAGTCCGGCCGTTTCAGCTTCAATGTTTCGGCCGGGCCGCGCGGCGGCGGTCGCTGCGAAGCGTGCGAAGGCAACGGCTCGAATCGCATCGAGATGGATTTTCTGGCCGACGTGTGGGTCACCTGCCCGGTCTGTGGCGGAAAACGGTTCAGCCGCGAGACGCTGCAAATCCAATACAAGCACAAGAGCATCTCCGACGTACTCGAAATGGACGTGCAGGAAGCGATCGCGCATTTCGAAAACGTGCCGCGCATACGCGACATGCTCCAGACGCTGCACGACGTGGGGCTGGACTACATCAAGATCGGTCAACCCAGCAACACGCTCTCCGGCGGCGAGGCGCAGCGCATCAAGCTGGCGCGCGAACTGGTGAAGAAAGCCACCGGCCGCACGATCTACGTGCTCGACGAACCGACGACTGGCCTGCATTTCGAGGACATTCGCAAACTGCTGGCGGTGTTGCACAGCTTTGTCGACGCCGGCAACACCGTGATCGTCATTGAGCACAACCTCGACGTGATCAAGACCGCAGACTGGGTCATCGACCTGGGCCCGGAGGGCGGCGCGGCCGGCGGGCGGATCGTGGTCGAGGGAACGCCGGAGTTCGTGGCGGCGTGCAAAGAATCACATACCGGGGTGGCGCTGCGGGAGGTGCTGGGGCAGAGTGTCGAATTGCTAAGAGCGAAGAGCGAATTGAAGCCGAGCCGAATTGAAACAACGAGATTTGACCGACCAGCCGGGGATGATTCGTCTTCATTCGCTCTTCGCAATTCGCAATTCGCTCTTGACTCGATCGTCGTCCGCGGCGCGCGGCAGCACAATCTCAAGGACGTCACGGTCGCGGTGCCGCGCGACCGCGTAACGGTCTGCACCGGCGTATCTGGATCGGGTAAAACTAGTTTCGCCATCGACACCGTTTTCACCGAGGGCTATCGGCGCTACGTCGAATCGCTTTCGGCATACGCGCGGCAATTCCTGGGCCAATTGCAAAAGCCGCGCGTCGACCACGTCGAAGGACTCTCGCCCGCGATCTGCATCGAGCAGAAGGCCGCCAGCAAGAGCCCGCGCTCGACCGTCGGCACGATCACCGAGATTTACGATTACATGCGCGTGCTGTGGGCGCGCGTCGGCACGCCGTACTGCCCGCGCTGCCAGATTCCGATCGGCAGCCAGACCGCCGACGAGATCGTCGATCGCGTGCTGGCGCTGCAAGTCGGATCGCCGCTGACGATCGTCGCGCCGGTGAGCCTGGGCGATGGGGAGAACTACGGCCAACTCTTCACGCGACTGAAGAATTCCGGCTACACGCGCGTCCGCATCGACGGCGCGATCCAGCCCAGCGCGCAGGCCACCACGCTGGACGCCCGGCGTCGACACCGCGTCGAAGTGGTCGTCGATCGGCTCGTCTTAAAGCCTTCCGCGCGTTCGCGCATCGCCGAGAGCGTTGAGCATGCGCTCTCGCTGGGCGATGGCGTGATGGTGCTGGTTGTCGAGCCGCTGGAGATCGCGGAGCACTCAGAGGAGGGTTCGCCCGGCGTCTCGCCGACCGGCGGCACAGGCGGCGCGGAATCGAGCGGTCCGCGCACGACGCCGCGCGAGATTCGCTTCTCGCAGAATTTCGCCTGCACGCGCTGCGGCGAGAGCTACGAGCCGCTTTCTCCGCACCATTTCAGCTTCAACAGCCAGACCGGCTGGTGCGAGACGTGCGAGGGGCTGGGCGTACAGCGCGGCGCGCCGGCGGCGGCGATCATCAAGCATCCCGGCCGCTCGATTCTCGACGGCGCCATTGCCGGCTGGTGGCGCATCGACCCAGGATCGCCATTCGCCGGCATGATCTCGGCGTTATGCCGCGCGCTGGGCGTCGAGGCGAAAACTCCGTTGAACAAGTGGTCCGCCGCGCAGCGAAACGCGCTGATGTTCGGCGTCGATACTTGGATCGAGGGCCAGATGAACCCGCGCGGCGTCGCAGGCGAGCGCGGCGAGTTCCGTTTCCAGTGGCGCGGCTTCTTTCCCACCATCGACGCCGCCACGCGTCATAGCCGTGAAATGGCCCGCAAACTGCACGACACGGTCACCGATATTCCGTGCGTGAGCTGCCGCGGTGGGCGGCTGCGCCCGGACGCGGCGGCGGTGCGGCTGACGCCGAAGGCCGAAGGCCAAAGGCCCAATGCCGAGGGCCAGCCGATGAATGCCGAAGGGCCAAGGTCGAATGCCGAAGGCCGGAGGGCGAACGAATCGAGCCGCGACCGTAAGGGAGCGGGGGAGGGAATCGACGCGGCGTTTTCGACGTCCCCGCTTCCTGACGGGCGCGGCTCGGACCGATTGTATGATGCCGAGCTTGGCCCGACGCTGGTCGACGTCTGCCAGTGGCCGCTGTCGCGCGTCGCGGAGTATTTCGCCGGGTTGAAGCTCAGCCGCGCGCAGCTCCGCGTTGCCGGCGAGTTGTTGCACGAAATCTCCAATCGCGTGCAGTTCCTCGTTGACGTCGGACTCGAATACCTCACGCTGCACCGCGCCGCGCCGACGCTTTCCGGCGGCGAAGCGCAGCGCATCCGCCTGGCCAGCCAGATCGGCAGCGGATTGTCGGGCGTGCTCTATGTGCTCGACGAGCCGACCATCGGCCTGCACCCGCGCGACACGCAGCGCCTCATCTCCGCGATTCAGAAACTCAAGCGGCTGGGCAACACGCTGCTGCTGGTCGAGCACGACCGCGACGTGATCCGCACCGCCGACAACGTGCTCGACTTCGGCCCGCGTGCGGGGGCCTATGGGGGAGAGATCGTCGCCAGCGGCCCGCCGGCCGAGCTATTCGACCCGGCCCACGCGCCGTCCGAACCCGGTGCGGTTGTGCCGGGCGTGGCCGGGCCGACATCGCTGACGCGGGACTACCTCGGCGGTCAGCGCGCCGTCCCGATCCCGATTAACCGCCGCGTCGTCGTTCCGTGGGTCGCGCCGCCGGATTCGGCCGAAAACGCCGGGAAAAAGGCGGCGCGCGCGACGCGGGCTACCCGAGCGCGCGCCGTTGTGGGCCCGCGGCGCGGCGGCGCAGGCCAGCCGCGCGAAGACGAGCTGCGTTGGCTGGTCACACGCGGCGCGCGGCAGCACAACCTGAAGAACATCGACGTGCCGATCCCGCTCGGCCGGCTGGTTTGCCTTGCCGGCGTCTCCGGCTCGGGAAAGAGCTCGCTGGTCAACGACATCCTTTGGCCGGCGCTGGCGCGGAAATTCTACGTCTCGAACGCACCGGTCGGCGAACACGACGCACTCCTGGGCGGCGAGCACTTAGTCGCGGTTATCAACGTGGATCAAGCCCCCATCGGCACGACCCCGTCCAGCAATCCCGCCACTTACACCGGTGTCTTCGACTGGATCCGCGAGCTTTTCGCGCGGCTGCCCGACAGCAAGCTGCGCGGCTACAACGCCAACCGCTTCAGCTTCAATCGCCCCGGCGGCCGCTGCGAGGCCTGCGAAGGCTACGGCCAGAAACGCATCGAGATGCACTTCATGCCCGATGTGTGGATTGAGTGCGAGACCTGCGGCGGGAAGCGCTACGAACGCGAAACGCTCGACATTCGTTTCAAGGGCAAGAACATCGCCGACGTGCTCGACATGCGCATCGCGGAGGCGCTGGAGCTGTTCGCGAACGTCCCGCGCATCCGGCGCATGCTTCAGACGCTCGCGGACGTCGGGCTCGACTATGTGCAGCTCGGCCAGCCGGCGCCGACGCTCTCCGGCGGCGAGGCGCAGCGCGTCAAGCTGGCGACCGAACTCGGAAAGCCCGACACCGGTCAGACGCTTTACATCCTCGACGAGCCGACCACCGGCTTGCACTTCGAAGACGTGCGCAAGCTGCTGGACGTTCTGCAGCGGCTGGTCGATCTGGGCAACAGCGTGCTGGTCGTCGAGCACAATCTGGACGTGATCAAGTGCGCCGACTGGATCATCGAACTCGGCCCCGAGGCCGGCGATGGGGGCGGATACGTGGTCGCGGCCGGAACGCCGGAGGAAGTCGTCAAGGCGAATGGAGAATGCAGAACGAAGAATGCAGAACGAGCCGTATCCGGAGCCGCTGAAGCTCCGAAGCTCCCTTCTGCATTCTGCATTCTTCATTCTGCATTCACCTCTCACACTGCCTACGCTCTGGCCCCCATTCTCGCCGCCGGTCCGTACGCCGAACGGCCGATCTATGACGCGGCGCGGCACGCGGCTCAGGTGGAGGCGGACGAACGGGTCGGCCTGGGCAAGATCGGGCGCGAAGTGCGCATGCCGTGGCAGATCGACGGCCGCAAGTGGCATCTCGAGCAGCGGACCAGCCGCGACGGCTCGCCCTTGCGCTGGGAGCGCGCGGCGATGCTGCTGATCGAGGAACTGGTGCAGGAGGCAGGGGGGTTCGCGCCGACCGCATGGAGCGACCGGGCTCACGTCGAGATTTCGGCACCGGACACGGACGTCTGGTTCATGCACGTGCTGACCGGCGGCGAGTGGCTGCTGGAATGCTACTTCCGCGTCCCGCGCGGCACATTCAGCGAGCGCGCGCTGACCAGGCAGATCGGCCTGAAGACGCTCGATCAGCGCGAAGACTTGCAGACCTACGGCGACTGGCCGCGCGTGGCGCTTCGCGAGCGACTGGGTCCGCTCGATGCGGTCGCGGTTTACGTGCACGATCGGGCCGAAATCGATACGCCGGGCTTCCGCAAGTTCGTGCGCGACGCCGCGCGGGCTTACTTGAAGTCGATCGACGCTGATCGCGGGCGGACAGGTTTCCGGTCAGTTGCCCGTCCAGCCCATGATTCGCAGTCTTGATTCACTACAATAGACTCAGCAACTGGCCAAGCGACCGGTGGTCGCAACCTCAACGGAAAGCGTAGATCGATTGACTCACGAATCTCGACCCGACACCGCCGGACGCCGCCGCGGCGACTCGATTGAGCTGCCGGTGCTCGGCGCGGAGCGCCCTGCCGGCGGCGGCCGCGCTCGGCGTCGCGCGGCGCCGCCGAAGCCGCCCGTCGTCTCGTTTGTTTCGCTCGGCTGCGCGAAGAACCTCGTCGATTCGGAAAAGATGCTCGGTCAACTGGTCGAGTCCGGCTGCACGATCAGCGGCGACGAGTCGCTGGCCGACACGATCGTCGTGAACACGTGCGGCTTCCTCGAATCTTCGCGCCGCGAAGCACTCGACATTCTCGTCGAGCTGGCGGAGCGCAAACGCCGCGGCAAGCTCAAACGAATCGTCGTCGCCGGCTGCCTGGTGCAGCGCGACGGCGGCGAATTGCAGCGCGAGGTGCCGGAGATCGACGCGCTGGTCGGCGTGAACAACCGCGACGACGTGGTGCGCGCCGTGTGGCGCATGGATCGCGACGCCGCGCTGGACCGCTATCTGGGCGACTATCACGCCGTCGCGCTCGATTCGCCGCGACGCTGGAACGACCAGGGCCGCTTGCGCTTGACGCCGCGGCATTACGCGTATGTCCGGATCAGCGAAGGCTGCGACCAGAAGTGCACGTTCTGCACCATCCCCTCGATCCGCGGGCCGATGCACAGCAAGACGCCGGACGAAATCGTCGCCGAGTGCCGCGAACTGACGGACGACGGCGCGCGGGAGCTGATCCTGATCGGTCAGGACACGACCAGTTACGGGCGGGATGTTCAGGCGTCCGGCGGATTGGCCGGCTTGCTGCGGCGGCTGGATTCCGAGTGCGATGCGGCGCGCTGGATTCGTCTGATGTACGTGTATCCGTCGGTGATGACCGACGAGATGATCGATGCGATCGCCGAATGCGAGCGGGTCGTGAAATACATCGACATTCCGCTTCAGCACATCAGCGACCGCGTGCTGCGCGCGATGTATCGCCGCGTGACGCGCGCACAGACCCTGGAGTTGCTCGAAAAGCTCCGCCGCCGCATCCCTGGCGTGACGATCCGCACCACGTTTATCGTCGGTTTTCCCGGCGAAACCGAAGAGGAGTTCGAGGAGTTGCTCTCGTTCGCGCGTGAAGCCGGCTTCGACGCCGCCGGCGCGTTCAAGTTTTCGCTGGAGCGCGAAACGCCGGCGGGACGAATGAAGGACCAGCTTGACGAGTCGCTGAAAGCCGAGCGCTACGAGCGATTCATGCTGGCGCAGCAGGAAGTCGCGATCGCCGCGGCACGGCGTTGGATCGGGCGCGAGTTCGAAACCTTGATTGATGAAGCGCGGCAACCGGTGAAAGAGGAGCAGCGCGGCGCGTCCGGCAGGGCTCGCCGCGCAACCGTCGGTTCGCTGCCGACCGAGTTCATCGCGCGCCACGCCGGCCAGGCGCCGGAGGTGGACGGCGTTTGTCGTCTTCGCGGCGGCAGTTTCGAAGCGGGTGAATTCGTGACCGTCCGCTGCGTTGCGGCGGACGGGTACGATCTGATCGTCGAATCCAAGTCCACCTAATGACAGTGCGCGAGTACGCGCCGCAATCAGAACGCGCAGCGCCAGCAGGCGCGATTCACAACCGCGCTCGCTCGCGCGTCGCGTTCTGTTCGCGGCGCGTACTCGCGCACGGTCATCCATCCACGGCGCGATTCACGACGGATGGAACTTCGTACGCCCGACAGCGTGCGGCATCGGCGGCGCGTCCCACGTTGGCAGGTCCGCCAGCCCGCCGCCGCAGTAGGTGTGAAGCCACAATTGTGTCGCGATCACCGCGGTTAGGGCCATGTCGAATACGAAACTCCGAACGGTCGTCCAGCGCGGCTCGCGCGTCTGCCACTCCCGCACGGCCTCGACGGCGCGAACATCGAAATACTCGGTTCGTCGAAGTGATTCCGGACTCAGCAGTTGATCGACCCAAGCGGGCCGGTCTGCGGCGAGAAACGTTCGCGACATTGTCGCGCGAAACATCGTCTTCGGTCTCGCGGCGATTTTCCGCGGCAGCAATCGCTGCGCGACCTGCCGCAGAAGCCACTTCTCCGTCATGCGCTTGAGTTTGTACTCCGGGTCGATCGCGGCGCAGAACGCGATGACCTCCTCGTCGAGAAACGGGTAGCGCGTCTCGACCGAATTGTGCATCGCGACGCGATCACCCTTGGACGCCAGCAGCAGGCCGGGAAGCATCGTTTTGTAGCCGACGTAGAGCGAGCGATTCAGCGGATGCCAGCGAGCAATGCCGGGGTTTAGCTCCAGCTCAGCGTATGGCGAATGGCCGTCGAGCCGGTCCCACATCGACGGCGTAAAGAGCCGTTCACGGGTCTGCGCGAAGAGCTCGGAGAGTTCCTGCTGCACCGTGCGCACCGGTCCCATCGCCCTCCAGGCTGGCCGATGTGCGCCGCCGCCGCCGATCGCGGCCAGGATCATCCGGTGGATCAGTCGCGGTACGGTTCGTCCGCACCAGCGCGCCACGCGATCGCCCCAGCGCTGTGTGCGGAACCACAAATACCCCGCCAGCGCTTCGTCCGCGCCTTCGCCCGTCAAGACGACCTTGTATCCCGCGTCGCGCACGGCCTCGCTCAGGCGCAGCAGGCAGGCGCAAGACGTGTCGAGCACCGGCGCCTCGGCGGCGCGAATGAGCTCCGGATACGTCGCGCTGATCTCCCCGCGACTTATGGCGACTGTCGTCAGCGCAGCGCCGCACGCCGCCGCGGATTCGGCGGCTTCCGACCGTTCGTCAGGGCCGGCGCGATCGAGTCCGACCGTAAACACCGCCGGCGGCCGTCCAAGTTCCTGTCGGACCAGCGCCGTAACGACCGCGGAATCAAGTCCGCCGCTGAGGTATGCGGCGACCGGAACGTCTCCTCGCAATCGACGTCGAACCGCGAGGCGCAGGCGCTGCTCAAGTTCGTCCGTGGCGGCGCGAGGATCGCCGTAGTGCTGCTCCTGACCGGCGTCGGGAAACTCGAGATCCCAATACTGCCGGCGCTCGATTCGTCCGTCGCGAATTTTGACGTAATTTCCGGGCGCAAGTGATGTGACGTTTTCGAAGCACGTACGCGCGGTGGGCGGGTGAATGAGCGTGAAGAAGTGGTTGATCGCGCGCACGTCCGGCTTGGGCGCGATCAGGCCGCTGGCCAGCAGCGCCTTGATCTCCGATCCCCACAATAGCCATCCATCGTGCTCGGCGTAGTGCAGCGGACAGATTCCGATTCGGTCGCGCGCCAGGAAGAGCACTCGACGCTCGCGATCCCACAGCGCCACCGCAAATTGCCCGACCGCCCGCCGGAACACATCTTCGCCGTGCTCTTCGTACAGATGGACCCAGAGTTCGGTGTCGCAGTGCGTGGCGAGTCGGTGGCCGCGAGCGGCCAGATCCGCGCGCAGCTCCGGGTAATCGAAAAGCTCGCCATTGAACGCCACCCATACGTCGCCGCGCTCGTTGCCGATAGGCTGCCGGCCGCTGGGTGGATCGACGATCGCCAGCCGATTGGAACCAACGGCCAAGCCCGGCTCGAAGTGCACGTGCCGATCGTCGGGACCGCGATGAACGAGCGCCGCGAGCATGGCCTGCAGCCGCTGCGGCGGAAACAAGCGCTGGCCGGTCAGGTCGAACGCCCCCGCGATCCCGCACATGATGCGTAGTATCCCTTTTTTCGATTCGCGCCGCGCATTTCATCGCCGTGCGCGCGACATGCGGGCGCTCGAGCGAAAAGAATCAGCGAACAATACCGGTTTCTCGGGGCTGGCTCATGTCGGGTACGGAAGGTGGCCGGCTCCGGGTGCGTGACACATTTGGCGGGTGGATTCTCGCCCCGGTAGGGGCGTCGGAGTGTAGCCACGGGTGAAGCCGCCGCAGGTGGCGAATGGCCCCTGCCGGGGCCGGCCGGCGCGCGTGCGTCGCATCCGCGGGCTCGGGCCGCTGGCCCTCGCTGCACCCGTGGCTACAGTCGTCGGCCCCTTGCGGGGCCGCCCGCTGTGTCACGCACCCGCAGGCTCCTGCCGCCGATCACAGCCGTGGGTCAACTGGCTCGCTCTCCAGCGCGAGTACGCCGAAGACGCATTCATGCGTGCGGCGCAGCGGCTCGCCGCGGGCGAAGCGCTCGAGCCCCTCGATTCCCAGCGCGAACTCGCGCAGCGCGAGCGCCCGCTTGCGATTCAGGCCCCGCGCGCGAAGCCGCTCGAGATGCTCGGGCAGCGTGTATTCTGGGCCATAGATGATCCGTAGATACTCGCGGCCACGACATTTCACCGCCGGCTGTGCGAGTCCGCCGCGGCCACGGGCGACGAACGCATGCGGCTTGACCACCATGCCTTCGCCGCCCTGGGCGGTGAGATTCGTCCACCACAACGCGGCGGCATCCTGGCTCGCGGCGTCGGTCACGTCGACCACGCGATGCGGCGTCGTCAGAAGTACGCCCGGATCGGCGGCGCAGAGGCTCGCGAGCAGGTCCATGTGCCAGGTATGGTCGCGGTCGACGTGCACGCGGTTCTCCGTCGCCAGAACGTGAAACGGCGCGAGCTTCAGATCCTCGATCGAATTGACGTCCCAGCAGTATTGCCGGTAGGCGCATACGTATCGGTCCACGAGGTCGGCGCGCTGTTGGAAGCGATCGAGCAGCGCGCCGGCGTCATTTCCGCGGGTGACGGCTTGGCGAATCTGAGCCGTCGATTCGGCGAGAGACGCGCGCGCCGCGGCACCGACGGCCGCGTACTGTCCCTGCAGCAGTGCCCTGGCCTTGGCCGACCACGGCATGAGTTCGCAATCGAGGCACACCCAGTCGGTACTGAGCGCGTCCCAGAACCCGGCTGATCCGAGCGCGCTAGCGACTCGCCGCAGCAGCTCATCTTCTCGCGTCGCATCATCAAAGAATCGCCGCCCGGCGCGCGTGTAAATGATGCCCCGTGCCTCTTCGATAACGCCAAAGCGCCGCCGCGCGACGCCTTCGTCGCGGCAGACGATGACCACCGCCCGCGAGCCCATGTGTTTTTCCTCGCACACGACCTGCGGCAGGCCCTGGTTTCGATAGTACGCAAACGCCTCTTTCGGGTGCTCCAGCAAATCGCCATCCTGCGCCGTTTCGCACGGCGACATCGTCGGTGGTAGGTAGATCAGCCACTTCGGGTTGGCGGCAAAACGACTCATGACCTCGAGCGCCGCCGCGCTTTGCTCTTCGCCGATGATCACGTTGCCCTGCAGGCGGGTCGAAATGATCCGCTTTCCAGTCAGGTCGGCGATGTCGAGCACGTCGTCGTATGCGTGTTGCGCCGTGAGCGCGGAAGCGGCCGGCGTGTCCGCGGGCGCAAACGGCTTGGCCGGCTCGGCGTATACGGCGCGCGCCGCGACCGAGACCAGTTCGCGCTCCGGATAGCGCAGCGCCGTAAGTCGGCCTCCGAAGACGCAACCGGTGTCGATGTTGATGGTGCGATTGAGCCATTCCGGCTCGGGGGTCGGCGTGTGCCCGTACACGACCATCGCGCGGCCGCGATACTCGGCCGCCCAGCTATGCCGAACCGGCAGGCCGAAATCATCCGTCTCGCCCGTCGTCTCGCCAAACAACGCGAATTCGCGCACCTTCCCCGAGCCGCGCCCCTGCATCTCGGCCTTCATGCCGGCATGCGCGACGACCAGATTGCCGTTGTCGAGCACGTAATGACTGACGAGGCTGTCGAGGAACTCGGCGACCTCCGCGCGGAATTCGGCGGATTCGGGCTCAAGCTGCGCCAGGCTCTCGGCCAGTCCGTGCGTAATTCGAACGTCCTTGCCGACCAGCTTGCGCATCAGCTTTATGTCGTGGTTGCCGGGAACGCACAACGCGACACTATCCGCGACGGCGCTCATGACCAGGCGCAAGACGTGCGGAATCCTGGGACCGCGATCGACGAGGTCGCCCAGGAACACGAGCTTTCGCCCGCCGGGATGGGAGATTCGGTAACCGAAGCGCCGGGCCGGCTTCCAGCGCGAAGCCGGCGTTTCGTTGCGATCTCCACTGCTCTCCGGCGCTGTGTCTCCGTCGGCGGCCACGGCCTCTGCGGATTCGGCTGAGCCAGCGGCGACGCCGGCAGCGAGCGGCCTTGTGTGCGCTGACTCGTCGCCTGAATCCTCGCGAATCTCGTATCCCAGCTTCTCCAGCAACTCGCTCAATTCGTCAAAGCAGCCGTGCACGTCGCCGATGATGTCGAATGGTCCGTGCTCGTTCTTCTTGTTGTTCCAGAGCGGCGTGCGCTCGATCACGGCAGCGTCAGCCTCGCCGGGCGTTTTGAAGACGAATACGTGCCGGAAGCCCTCCTTGCGCAGGAAGCGAAGCCCGCGCCGCATGGCGCCCTGCTGATTACGGATCACTTCACTTCGCATGTTGTTGCGATCCTGCCGCTGCGCGTTCCGCTCGGTGCAGATGCGAGCGCCGACATCGAACACGATGGCGACCGGCAGGCAGTGGTGCTGGCGCGCGAGCTGCACGAGCGGCTTGCGATCCTCGGGCTTGACGCTGGTCGCGTCGACGACGGTGAACTTGCCGGCGGCGAGCCGTTTTCCGGCGACAAAGTGCAGCACGTCGAATGCGTCGCGCGTCGCGGCGAGGTCGTTCTCGTTGTCGCTGATCAACGCCCGGTAAAAGTCGCTGCTGAGGACCTCAGTCGGCCTAAATTGCCGGCGCGCGAAGGTGGACTTGCCGGCGCCGGAGGGGCCGATGAGGACGACCAGCGAGAGGTCGGGGATCGCGATGGTCAAAGCTGGAACACCCCCATCTGCGTCGGCGCGCCGACGATCGCGTCTTCCGGCCCGACCGGCAGGAACCGCGCTGCGTAACCAAATCGCTCGCTGACGCCGCGCGCCCAGCCTTCGAATTCCGCGCGCGTCCACTCGAAGCGATGATCGCGGTGCCGCAAGTGACCGGCCGGGAGCGTTTCCCACTTCACGTTGTATTCGCGATTGGGCGTCGTAATGATCACCGTCCGCGGCCGGGCGAATTCGAACAGGACGCGCTCGAAAGCCGCCAGTCGCGGCGGGTCCAGATGTTCGATCACCTCCACGCACGCGGCCGCGTCGAAGCCGGCCAGGCGCGCATCGCGGTACATCAGTGAACCGTGAATGAGCTCGATTCGCTGCCGTTTCAGCGGCGGGAGCCGGTCGAGACGCAATCGCTGCGCCGCGATATTCAGCGACCGCAGGGAAACGTCCATTCCGACAATGCGCTCGAACTGCTTGTCGTCCAGCAGCAGGCGCAGCAGCTTACCTTCGCCGCAACCAACGTCCACGATGGACGCTGCCTGGCAACCGCGCAGGGTCGCGAGTACCGTCACCAGACGCTGCGTGTTGAGCGTGGGGCCGCGCTCCGCCGTGGCGGGGGCGTCGAACGAGGCCACATCCGACTGCCGCAAGGGCTCATCAGCCTCCGGCGGCGCGGCGGCGACGGCGGTCGCCGGAGCATTCACCGCGATCTGGGCCTCCAGCGCTTCTTCCCCGAGCGCATGTTCGGTCTGCTCGGCATCCGGATCGGGATGGTCTTCCTCCGCGAGTCGGGCCAGCGCCTCGCGCGCCAGGCTCGCTTGATGGCGGAGGTATCGTCGGGCGATGGCATGGCGCTCGGGGTGCGACGCGAGCCAGCCCTCCCCCTTGCGCAGCAACTTGTCGACTTCATCGTCGCCGACCCAGTAGTGCTTGTCGTTGTCGAGCACCGGAATCAGCACGTAGAGATGCGTCAGCAGGTCGCAGAGTCGCAGCGTGCCGCGCAGCGTCACCGTGTAGTAGCTGCTGTCGCCCCAATCGCGGAAGTTGGAATCGAGGGCGTGGCATTGGGCGGTCACTTCGTATCCGAGCGGCTCGAACAGGCTTCGCAGGAAGGCGTCGCCGCCGCGACACGGCAACACCGCAATCCGCGCTTCCAGTGGCAGCGATTCCTGCACCAGCTCGGGGCGATCGTTGCAGCGCCCGCCGAGCGCCGAACCGTACACCTGCGCAATGGCGACGCTCATGAAACTGCTCGCCACGTAGGGCCGGTCATTTACGTATTGCTGAAGCGAGAACGCCTCTCCCGCCGGCCCGCCACGCCGCCGCACCAGCCCGATCGGATCCACGTCGAGCAACAGCGCGGCGGTGCAGCGCTGCTCATTCGCCTCGGGATAGAAGACATGCGCGCGTCCAATCGACAGCTCGAATGCCTGCACTTTCGCGGGGTGCTTGTGGAGCAGCCAGCCGAGGTCCGTGGCCGGCGCGCGGGTTGTCGTCAGGGTCAAAAGCAAGTCCCGCTCCGATCGGCATGTGTTCGGCGTCATTCGCCGAATCCGGGTGGCATGCTTTCGCCGCAGGCGTAAGCATGCCGCGCCGGAACGCATGCCGACCCGCGTTTCGTCGCAAGAGGCCGCGGCGAAACGCGGGACGGCATGCCACCCTGGAATTCTGGGTACGCTAAACACGTACTCCGATTGACCGGAGCGGGATCATAATCGCACGGGCGGCGGAAGGCCGCGCGGCCGGTCGCGGGCGACGCCGGCCGTCGGCCACGGCTTGGAGAAATTCGTTGTCGAGTACGGCAGTTCGAACGGCTCCTACGGGCAAACGGCTCCAAATCGGGCCAGCAGAATCCCCAGATCGGCGCTATCCACCGCGCCGTCGCCGTTCACGTCGCCGGTCGCGGGCGTGCCGCTGACCGTCGCGCCAAAGTGCGCCAGCAGGACTCCCAAGTCGGATTCGTTCACCGTTCGATCGCCGGTGAAGTCGCCCAGGCAGACGTTCGTCGGGTTGGAGGCCGGGTTGGCCGGATCGGCGCCGGCATCCAGCTCGTCGCGATCGAAGAATCCATCCGCGTCGCGGTCGACGCCGATGCGCACCTGCGTGCCGATCGGAACCGCGGTATAGGTGACTTCGCCGCCCGGAGCGGCCGACGCCAGCAGGGCGGCGGCGGTCGAAGTTTCGCTGACACGATCGGAGAGGAACACGTTCGCACCGACGTAAACGAAGCCGCGCGGCAATCCGCCCCGCCGTTGACGCGCTACCAGTCCGATGCGGTTGACGTTCGCCTGCGCGATGAACGTGTTCAGGCGCGCCAGGAGCACCGCGTCGCCGTTGTTCGCGCCGTCGAACGTGACCTGCTGGCCGACTGCGGCGTGCGTGTCGTCCGTGAAGCTCAGCAGCAGGGCTTCCATGTCGCGGCGCTGCTGAACGCCCGGCGGCCCGGGCGGGAAGGTGAAGGGCGGCTGCGTCAGCAGCGTGCCGAGGTTGTCGCGATCGCTGTCGTGGTCGTAACCAAAGCCGCGATTGTTGGTGAGCGAGGCGCGGCTGAAACCAACCTTTTCATTCAGCGCGCGGAGCTGCGCGTCTTTCAGGCTCTGCGGCACGGCCGGTCCGACGCCCGGTGAGTCGATCGCCCGGTCAGTGCCGGTCGGCAGGGGATGGCACGCCGTGCAGCGCAGCGCGCCGCCGAAGAGCGGCGCGGTTTGATAAAGAGTCAGGCCGTTTGCCGCGTTGCCCGTGCCGCCGCTGACCGGCAACGCGGTCGGCAGTGAATCGTCGAGGTTTCGATTCGGACTGGGTGAATAGCGCACCGTCGCGAGAAAATCGGTCATCTCCTGCAATTCCGCCGGCGTCGGCTCAGCGTCCATTCCCTGCAGGCCGGTGAACGCGCCGGAGAACGCGGCCAGACTCTCGCGGTCGCCGCGCCAGTGCAACGGCTCAACGCCGACGATGCTGACGAGCGTCTGCGTGATCATCGGGCCCTTCATCGGATGCCAGGGGCGGCAGTTGTTGGGCCCTTGCCGGCAAACCTGATTCACCGTCTTGAGCGCGCCGTCGGGATTTCCGAGGTCCCAGGCCAGACCGTCATTGCGCCCGTCGATATGGCAAGACGCGCACGAGATGTGGCCCAGACCGGACGTGCGATGCGTGTCATACAGAAACGGACGACCCTGCTTGATCGCGCCTGGAGTCGGGTCGAACATCGGCGTTCGGGCGATTTCCGCGTTCGATGCCGTGTCGATCACGCTGATTGTGGCTTCGAATTTGTTGAGCACGTAGAGCAACGCGCCGGACGCACCGAGCGCCAGACCGGTCGGGCCTTCGCCGCAATCGATTTGCGTGATTCGATTGCCGGCGGCATCGAGCACGATCACGTTATTCGAACCCATACCGCTGACGAATGCCCGGTCGCCGCCGGCGGACCACACCACGCCGCGCGGATCGCCGATCGACAGGTCGCGCGTTGCTTGCGGGGCGGTGTGCGCGGCGTAGTCCAAGTGCGGATTCAGATCGATGGTCGAGACGTTTGCCGGCGCGGCGGGATCGAATGACGACATCGTTACGCGCAGGAACACAGCCTGAATGACGGGTTCAAAGCGGACCTCATTCAGCGCCTCGGTGCCGATCGCGGTGACTACGCCATCGGGCCGCACGGACAGGTTCATGACGGAGGTCATCAGTCCGCTGGCGTATGTCACTGCCAGACTCGCGGTGTCGATAATCGCCACATCGTGATCGTGCAGGTCCCAGGGAACAAACGTCGTCCAGTCGTGGCTGTTATCGTCCATCCAGCGATTGGAGGCGTTTTTTCGCACAATCAGCGAAACGGCAGGCGGCGCCGGCAGCAGCGGGTCGATCGGCGGTGAGAACTGAAGGCCGAAGTTGGGCGGTGGATTCTGGCCGTTGTACGGGCTGCCGGCCTGGCTGACCACCGGGATCGGCAGGCTGGTCGTCTTGTTCCCCGATTCGAAGATCGCCGCGTATACGCGCGAGCCGTCCGGCGAGATCGCGAGCGCTCGCGGGTCTTCGCCCTGGATCGAGAGGATGACCGGCGCGGCGGCGAGGTTCAGCGGATTGAATACGCGGACCTGGTTAAGCTGCGAAACGGACACGAACGCGCGCTGCGGCGTGCCCGCGAAGACCACGTCGCACGGCTCGTCGCCGACGGGCAGCGTTCTCACAACGCGGCGCGTCGCCAGATCGACAACGCTGATCGAATCGGACACGTGGTTGACGACCCACACTTCCGTCTCGCTCCGCGCTCGCACCGAAACCGGGTCCAGCCCGACCGGCACGGAGCCGGCCGATTCCGGAATTCCGCCGCGCGACAGATCGAATATTTCCAGCCGATTGTCAGCGGTGTTGACCGCCAGCAGCGTCGCGCCGGAGGGCGTCAGCGCGATCGGATTGACGTGCGGCGTTTCCCAGTGAACGAAGCCGGTCTGGGCGACCGCGGAGAACGGGACGAGCGCGGCGGCGCAGAGCGCGGCGGCGCGGCGGCGCGGTGTGGTCGGCATGTGACGATCCTTGCGAGGCGTTGGACCCGGTTCGACGCCGAGCAACCCGATCGGCGGGCCGGCTGCCAAAGGAAACGCAATCGGGAGCAAATTATTCGGGTCGTGGCGTCGAGATTGGCGGATGGGAAACCACGTACCCGAACCGCGAGCGCGAGCGACCGGCCAACCTGAGCGTGCCAAGTGGTCGCGGCGGCGCGGAGGAAGTCGATCAGATCAGCGGCTCGCCCCAGGCGTGTTCGTAAGCTTCGTCATTGACGATCGCGAAGACGCCGTTGTCGTCGTAACCCACGTCAAACACGGCGTCCTCGATGCCGCGGCGCTGGAACCACTCGCGAAGCAGATCGAGCAGCTCCTGGTCCGACGCATCCTCGTCCAAGCCCAGATCAATCGTGCGCACGTCGGTGAAGTGATACCCGAATCGCGGGACGCAACGTACGCTGGTTAGAGTGCGCTTCATCGTTCCCAGTCCTCGCGGCGTCAACCGCGCCGCCACGTCGGATTATACCTGTGCGGCCAAGTCCACACCAAGCACTTCGCCGCAGCGCCCTTACAGCCTTTACTTCCCCGGCAGTGCGTCTACGAGCTGCCGCACTTCTTCCTCCGCGTTGTAGAAGTGCGGGCTGGCCCGCAGGCGACCGAGCCGGTTCGCGACCACGATCTTGAACTCCGTCCGCAAATGCTTTCGTAACGCGTCCATGTCGTGCCGGTCCGACGAAAAAGACACGATGCCGCTCCATTCGCTGGCGGTCCGCGGGCTGTGCACCTTCCAGCCCTTCTGCCGCAGACCCTCGACCAGCGTGTCGGTTAGATGCTTCACGCGCACCTGGATTTCGTCGATTCCAAATTCGAGCAACAAGTGGAGCGAGGCGCCCAGCGCGCAGATACCCGCCAGGTTGTAAACACCGCTGTCGAACCGCCTGGCGTCGTCCAGGAAATCCAACCGGCGTTCGGCCGGCTCGAAGCCCTGCCGCATGCACATGTAGCCCGGCTCCGATGGCCGCAAATGCCCGACAAGCTCACGCTTGCAACAAAACAGCCCGACGCCTTCCGGGCCCAGCAGCCACTTGTGCGCGCCGGCGGCCAGGAAGTCGATGTTCATCGCGCGGACGTCGATCGGGTGAACGCCCAGCGCCTGGATCGCGTCCACGAACAGCAAGACGCCTTTTTCCTGGCACAGCTCCCCTAGCCGTGCCAAATCCATGCGAAAGCCATTCGACCATTGCACCGCCGACACGGCAACGACGCGCGTTCGACGATCGATCGCCGCCGCGATACGGTCAAAGGGCACGCGGCCTTCATCCTCGGCGACGGTCTTGAGCGAGACGCCGCGCGATTCGAGGTTCAGCCAGGGATAGAAATTCGCGGCGAATTCCATGCCGGTGGTGACGACGTTGTCGCCGCTGAGCCACTGAATGCCGTTCGCGACGTAGTTAACGCCTTCCGACGTGTTTTTCGTGAACGTGATCTCGCTGACGTCGGCGTTGATCAGGCGGGCGATGGCTTGCCGCACGCGGTCGGCAGCGCGGTAGTAGGCCCCGCTCAGATAGGCGGTCTCGGCCAACTCGCGCGCGTAGCCGGCCATCGCGTCGGCGGCGGGACCGGACAGCGGCGCAACGGCGGCGTGATTCTGGAAATTGTAATTCCGAGTGATGGGGAACTGGCTGCGAATTTCGTCCAGCGGTCTCACGCTCGTTCCCTCGCTCCGCGGCGACGACCATTGTATGTCGTATCGCTATGAAAATTCTCGCATTCGCGGCAAGTCCTGTCGCTTCCGCCGCCACTATTTTTCGGCGTCCGCTTACGTTTGACACGCTGGGTCCGCCGGCGTTCGCGCGGCTGAATACAATTTATCGGCGTCTGCGGCAATTCCGCGGCGGTCTGCGGGACTGCGCGCCAACGGCGATCGCTCCGGAGCGGGTCGGCCGCCGTCGCCGCTGGAACCAACCACTGTTTTTGCGCGACTGTAAGCTACCTGCGATTCGACGGGACGGAGGACTCCGATTCACGATCGCGACGACGCCATCGCCATCGGCGCGCAGCCCGAATCGGAACTCGCAGCGGAATCGCTGCCCGATTCCGCGGCGGCGCCGCGCGTCGGGTCGCTGCCGGCCGGATCGCTGAATTGGCAGATTGTCGTACTCGGCACGCCGATGCTGAGCGAGCAGCTCCTAAGCTTCCTGGTCGGGCTGGTTGACACCTACTTGGCCGGCCATGTCAGCAAAGAGGCCACGGTCGCCGTCGGAACGGCCAGCTACCTGGGCTGGTTCGTCATGCTGGCCTTTACGCTGGTCGGCGTCGGCGCCGCGGCGCTTGTAAGCCGCGCCCTGGGTGCGGCAGACCGGGCTACGGCCAATATGGGGCTCAATCAATCGCTGCTACTGGCGCTGGCAACCGGAATCGCTGTTAGCGTGGCCTCTTATTCCTGCGCGCCGCTGCTGGCCGGCTTCCTGACGCGAACCGATGAGGCCGCGGCCCTCACAACGCACTACTTGCAGATCATTTCGCTCTGCTACGTCCTGGCGAGCGTTAACCTGGTTGGAAGCAGCGTGCTGCGATCCGCCGGCGACACGCGCACCCCGCTGCGAATCATGACGCTGGTAAACATCATCAACATCGTGGTCGCCGCCGGGCTGGTCTACGGCTGGTTCGGTCTGCGGATGGGCGTAACCGGCATCGCGATCGGCGCGCTCACTGCGCGCAGCGCCGGCGGATTGCTGATGTTGCTGGTGCTGGCGCGCGGGCTGGGGCCGCTGCGGATGCGCGCGGCGCTGCTCGCGCCGCATTGGCAGACGCTTAGACGCATTCTGCGTGTGGGAATTCCGGCGGCGGCGGACACCGGCATCATGACCGTCGCCCAGCTCGCGTTCGTTCGAATCATTTCGCGGACCGCGGAGGGCGACGCCGGTACCGCCAATTACGCCGCGCACGTCATCGCCATGCAAATCGAGGCGCTCAGCTACCTGCCGGCGCTGGCTTGGGGAACGGCGGCGGCGACGATGGTCGGGCAGTACCTCGGCGCGAGGCAGGAGCACCGCGCCCAGCAGGCCGGGCACGCGGCCGCGATGCAGGGCGTCTGCATCGGGGTATGCGCCGGGCTGACCTTCTGGTTTTTCGCCGAGTCGATCTTCTCGCTCATGACGGCCGAGCCGACGGTGCGAGCGGTCGGCGCGCCGGCGATGCGGCTGCTGGGTTTCGCGCAGCCGTTCCTGTGCGCGGCCATCATCTACATCACCGCGCTGCGCGGGGCGGGCGACACGCGCTCGACGCTGGCGATGTCGATCGTCGGCGGCTTGATGCTGCGCGTGCCCGGCGCGTATCTGGGCGGGATCGTGCTGCACGGCGGATTGATCGGCGCCTGGTGCGGAATGTGGGCCGACAACGTCGCCAAGTGCGCGCTGGCGACCGGGAGATTCATGCAGGGCGGCTGGAAACGCGCTCGCGTTTGAATCGGCCGTCGGTAGTGTCTCGGTGTCGCGATGACCCCCCCAACCGAGCCCCGACCGTAAGAGGCTGTCGAAATACGCACGGCATCCGAACCGCGAGCGCAAGCGACCCGCGGAAACGGCGAGAAACGCCCGGAAATCCGAGCATCGCGCCGCTTGGCCGGTCGCTTGCGCTCGCGGTTCGGATGTATTTCGACAGCCTCGTAAGGGAGGGGTCCCTGAAGACGAGCAGAAAGCCGCTCCCTTACGGTCGAGCCTCGGTGCTGAGGGTCTTCCGATGATCGAAGGCGTGTTACGAACGAAACTGAGACACTCGCCGTCAATTCGCAGGCGCGGCCGCGCGAGCGCCGTTTTTCAATCCGCCCGCACGCAACGCCCCTGCGCCCACTCGCGGAGCGCCGTGACGTGCTCGCGCATCGTGACCGCCAGCGGCGGCGACGCGCGGAGCGCCGCGAGGATGTCGGCCGTGGTGAACGCACGACGTTCTGAGAATGCCGCGTGCGCCGCCGCGACTATGGCCTGCTCGATCTCGGCGCCGCTGAACCCGTCGCCGGCCGCCGCAAGCGCGGCCAGGTCGAACAGCTTCGGGTCGCGGCGGCGTTTCCGCAGGTGAATCGCCAGAATCTCGCGGCGCGTCGACTCATCCGGCAGATCGACGAAGAAGATCTCGTCGAAACGCCCCTTGCGCAGCAGTTCCGACGGCAGCGCCTCGATGTCATTGGCCGTTGCGACGAGGAACACCGGCTCGCGATGCTCCTGCATCCACGTCAACAATTCGCCGAACATGCGCTGCGACAGGCCGCCATCGGTGCTGCGGCTGGCGGCCGAGGCGAACGCTTTCTCGATCTCGTCGATCCAGAGCACGATCGGCGCCATGCGCTGGGCCTGGCGCAGCGCATCGCGCAGGCGGCGCTCCGACTCGCCCACGTATTTGTCGTATAGCGCCCCCACGTCCAAACGCAACAGCGGGCGCTGCCAGGCCGTCGCGATCGCCTTGGCGCACAGGCTCTTGCCGGCGCCCTGCACGCCCAGCATCAACACGCCGCGCGGCGCGGGCAGGCCGTATTCGACCGCTTCGGGCGTGAAGGAGCGCTGCCGCTGCGCCAGCCAGCGCTTCAGCGTCGCCAGGCCGCCGATCTCGCCCAGGTCGACGGGCGATTCGATGAACTCGAGCAGTCCGCCGCCCTGCAGTGCGCGGCGCTTGCCGGCCAGCACGTGATTGATGTCCGCGTCGTCGAATCGTCGATCGAGCAGCGCGTCGCGGATGACCTGCTCGGCCACGCGCGTCGACAGCCCGCGCAGATTCCGAAGCAGAGTCTGCAAGCCGTGGCGCGTGATGTCGATGTCCAGCGGCGTGTTTTCGTTCACCCGACGCAGCGTCGCGCGCACCGTCGCCTCGAGCTCGACATCGTCGGGCAGGCTGAGCTCCAGCGGCGTCGAATGCGCGCGGACCACGTCGGGCAGATCGTCGGAGGGATTCAGCAGAATGATCTGTGCCTGCGTCCGTTCCGCGCGCATCAGGAGGTTTCGAAACGCGCGCAGCGGTTTCTCGTTTCGCAGATGGCCGGACAGATCAAGTGGAACCAGCAGCGGCTGCTGATCGAGCGACGCCAGGTACGCCAGGCCGGCGACGGGATCTTCCGTATTTGAAACCGACGCCGAATCCGCAAGCAGCCCTTCGCGCACGCCGCCGTGCGCCGCCCAGATCCACAACGGCCGATTGAGCTCCAGCGCGACATGACGCACGAGCGCGAGCGCTTCCTCTTCCTCAACCGTGACGATCGAAATGCAGCGGTGGCGAGCGAGCAGGAAATTCGTGAGCTGGTTGCGATCGGACATCGAAAGCCGCCGTCCGTCAGGCTGGAAGCCCGCCGTAAGCGCATGGGCTGGCAGCCCGTACCACAATCAGATCAGCTCGACCTGCCTGCGGTAGAGTGCGTCAGCCGTATCGACGCACCATCTCAGTTGGATCAGATCAGCTCGACCTGCCAGTATTCGATTTCGATCGGCGTGGCGCGGCCAAAGATGGTGACGATGACGCGGACCATGCCCTTCTGGCTGTTAATCTCGTCGACGACGCCCTCGAAATTCTCGAACGGACCTTCGCGGACCTTGACCTTGTCGCCCTTCTTGAAATTCACGTTCGCCAGCGTGGGCGTTTCCTCCGGCTTGACGGCCGCCGCGAGCATCTTTTCGACGTCGATCGGCTTCATCGGCGACGGCTTGCCGCCCGAACCAATGAAATCGCCGACGCCGCTGGTTTCCTTGATGACGAACCACACGTCTTCGCGGATCGACCCGTCCGGCTCCGTCGCCATCTCGACGAACACGTAGCCCGGATAGAGCTTGCGCATGTAGACGCGGGCCGTGCCGCCGCGCATTCGCTTTTCGCGCTGGGTCGGCACGAGAATCCGGCCGACGCGCTCCTCCAGGTTCTCGATCTTGATCTTGCGTTCGAGCGCGTCGCGGACCTGGTCTTCGCGGTTGGAGGCAACGCGGAGCACGTACCAGTGCATCCCGGCGCGCGTGGTGAGGTCCGGCATGTTTTCGGTGGCGCTCATCCCTGGGCTCCGCCGCCGAACATGCCCTGCAGGACGCTTCCGACCCGCAGCACGCCGATCAGGTTGAAGAAGACCATGAACGCGAGGTCGACCGCGAACAGGATGAATCCCAGCATCAGCACGGTGACGATCACGACGCGCGTGGCGCCAAAGACCTCGCGGCGGCTGGACCAGTTGACCTTCTTCATCTCGAGTTCGGTCGCGATCAGGAAGTCGACCGTGCCGCGATGCTGCCCGATCAGCCGGAAAATCAGATATGCCAGGCCCGCCAGCAGCGCCACCGGCGCCAGCGTGCGCACCCACAGATTCTCGGCCACGAACTTGAACCGACCGAGCTGCTCGTACAGGAAATTCGCAGCCGAGAGCGCGATCAGGCCGGCCCCGGCCGCCGTCGCCCAGCGCGTCGTAACGCCCTGTCCGGCCTTGAAGATTTGAAACGGAGGCGTAGCCGGCTTGCGCTCGGGGGCAGGAAACGACGCGGGGACCGCGGCCGGCTGACCGTTGGCGGCGTCCGTTTCGTCTTCGTCGCGGTCGCGATCGGTGCTCACCGCCGCGCCTCCCTGTCTGTCACGCTTGGACATCAGCACTCTCGTCGGACCGGCCTACTGGTCGATCGCCAGCCAAAAAGCGCGGCCGAGGCCGGCCGTGCCACATCAAACTGCACGGCTGAGGGCCGTGCACGGGCTCAAGCAGGAGCGGAGGGACTTGAACCCCCAACCTGCTGATTTGGAATCAGCTGCTCTGCCAAATTGAGCTACGCTCCTTCAGTGCGCCGCCGCGGAAACGACCGGCGCGCGGCCGGTCAACGACAATGCCGCGCCTATTTGCGTTTGATCTTGTGGAGCGTCCGCTTCCGCAACCGCGGGCTGTACTTCATCAGTTGCAGCTTGGGCGCTCCGCCCTGCACGTTGATCGACGTGCGATAGTTCAAATCGCCCGTCTCGGAGCATTGCAGCCACACCATTTCGCGTTTCTGGGCCTTAGCCATGGGACACCCATGTCGAATGGCGAATTACGAATAGCGAAGTTCAGAAACGACGCGCCCGCGGCCGATGCGCCATTCACTCTTCGCTATTCGCCATTCGCAATTATTCCAGGATCTTCGTCACCACGCCGGAACCGACCGTGCGCCCGCCTTCGCGGATCGCGAAGCGCAGGCCTTCGACCATCGCGATCGGGCTGATGATCTCCACCAGCATCTGGATGTTGTCGCCCGGCATGCACATGTCCGCCTTGCCGCCGTCGCGGGCCTGAAGCTCCTTGATTTGGCCCGTTACGTCGGTCGTGCGGAAGTAGAACTGCGGGCGATATCCGGGGAAGAACGGCGTCGCGCGGCCGCCTTCCTCCTTGCTGAGCACGTACACCTCGCCCAGGAACTTGGTGTGCGGCGTGATGCTGCCGGGCTTGGCGAGCACCATGCCGCGTTCGAGCTCGGTCTTCTCGACGCCGCGCAGCAGCAGGCCGACGTTGTCGCCGGCCATGCCGGTGTCGAGCGTCTTGTTGAACATCTCGACGCCGGTGACGATCGTCTTCCAGTCTTTCTTACTGTGCAGGCCGATGACCTGCACTTCGTCGCCGACCTTGACCACGCCGGCTTCGATTCGGCCGGTGCCGACCGTTCCGCGGCCCTTGATGCTGAACACGTCCTCGACCGGCATGATGAAAGGCTTGTCCTGTTCGCGGATCGGCTCGGGCACGTCCTTGTCGAGCGCGTCCATCAGCTCGACCACGGACTTCATCTTATCCATGTTTTTCTCAGCCGCGCCCTGCAGCGCCACGGTGGCAGAGCCGCGGATGACCGTCGCGTCGTCGCCCTTGAAGTCGTACTTGTTGAGCAGCTCGCGCACTTCCATCTCGACCAGGTCGAGCAGTTCGGCGTCGTCGATCAGGTCGACCTTGTTCAGGTACACGACCAGCTTGGGCACGTTCACCTGCCGCGCTAGCAGCACGTGCTCGCGCGTCTGCGGCATCGGGCCGTCGGCCGCGCTGACGACCAGGATGGCGCCGTCCATCTGTGCCGCGCCGGTGATCATGTTCTTCACATAGTCGGCGTGCCCGGGACAGTCGATGTGGGCGTAGTGCCGCTTCTCGGTCTGGTATTCCACGTGCGAAGTGGCGATGGTGACAATCTTGGTCGGATCGCGGCGGCCGTCCTTCTCGGAGGCCTTGGCGATCTGATCGTACGACTTGAATTCACCCATGCCGCGCGCCGCGCAGACCGCCGTCATCGCGGCCGTCAGCGTGGTCTTGCCGTGGTCGATGTGGCCGATCGTGCCGACGTTGACGTGCGGCTTGTTCCGTTCGAATACGCCCTTTGCCATAGCCTGTGCTCTCCGATTCTCACCGGCGGCGAATGCCGTGCCGGGAGTGACCGCGCGGGCCACCACTCGCCAGAAACCGAAAGTTCGCCCAGTTCGTTTCGCTACGCTGCGTACTGCACACCGTCCGCGACGCCGGTAAAGCTGCTGATGGGGGTTGAACCCATGACCTCGTCCTTACCAAGGACGCGCTCTACCACTGAGCTACAGCAGCAGGCACGGCGGCGAAGCTCTGACGCGCATTTCGCGTGCTTGAGCGCATGCGAACGGCCCGGCCAAAAAGCCGGATTGAGCATTGTATAAAGGTCGCTCACCTTGTCAAAAGCAAAAATGGACGACGGATCGGGCCGCCGAGCGAGCCGTAAGTCCGCAGAGCGCCGCCGGTTGCGTGCGGTAGCGTTGGGAGGGCATTCACGCGCGCCGTTTCTCGGCCTGCGCGTCTCGCGAACCCGTCGCGCCCGCCTGGCTGAGAGTGGGGGCGATTTGCGCCCGGAGCGCTTTTGGGTTATCTTGACACTGCCGGGAGATTGGGAGACTGGACGATGGCGCTCGATGACGTGTTGTTTGCCGCGGAAGAGACGATGGACAAGTGCGTGGAGTTCCTCAAGCAGGAATTCCGCGGAGTACGCACGGGCCGCGCGTCGACCGGGCTGGTTGATTCGCTCCGTGTGGATGTGGAGTCGTACGGCTCGACGATGGGCCTCAAGGAACTGGCGAACATCGCCGTCGCCGAGGGAAACGTGATCGTCATCAAGCCGTTCGACCCGAGCACGCTTAAGGACATCCAGCGCGCCATCGAGAAGAGCGACCTGGGCATCAATCCGCAGAACGACGGCAAGCTGATCCGCTTGCCGGTGCCGGCATTGTCGTCGGATCGGCGCAATCAGCTCGTGGCGCGCGTCAAGCAGCTCGCGGAGCAACAGAAAGTGGCCATCCGCAACGCCCGCCGCGACGCCATGAAGGCGATCGAGGCCGAGAAGAAGGCCAAGACGTTGACCGAAGACGACGCCAAGCGCGGCGACGAGCGCGCGCAGAAGCTGACCGATGATTACTGCACGCAGGTCGATTCGATGGTCGAAACCAAGGGCAAGGAAATCACGTCGGTCTGAACAGCGGGTAGTGGCTCAATTTCGCATGCGACCTCGGGGTAGGCCTCGACACCGAGGCCCGACCGTAAGGGAGCGGCTTTCTGGCCGTCGCAAGACCCCTCCCTTACGGTCCCCTGACGGTCGGGGCTCGGTTGGGAAGTTTCTCCACGAACACGCGCTTACTCATCTGGAACAGGCGCCGGCTCGCTCGCTCCGCGACATCGCTTCGCTGCCGACGGCCACGGAATGACGCGTTCGAACACCGCTTCGCGCATGTCGCCAGCTTCCGTGTATGATTCGCCCCATTGGGGGATCGCCACCTACGCGGGAGCCACGGCATGACCGCGCATACCTCAAACCTGCTCGTGTTCGCGTCACGTATTGCCGCCCTTGCGATGCTGCCGCTGGCGCTGGCCGGCTGCATGCACTACACCACGCCCGGAAGGGGCGTCACGCCGGTTTCGCTCCAAGGTGCCCAAGGGGACATCCGCGAGCGCCTGGCGCGCGAGCCGGCCGCGCAGTTTCCGGCTCGAATGGCCGTCGTGCGCGTGCAAAGCCCAGAGTACTTCACTCGAACCACGAGCTCCTATGGAAGCGGTCGTTACTCGGTTGTCACGACGCGCGACGTCGAAAAGGAAGAATCGATCCAGCGGATCGCCAAATTACCGATGATCGCCGGTCTCGCGCCGCTGAATCGCCTGTTGTTGCAGCCGCAGCTCAGCTCTGACGAAGACCTGCGCCTCGCGGCGGCGTCCATGAAATGCGATCTGCTCCTGATCTACACGTTCGACACGGGATTTCGCGTAGATGACGTCGACGTCGGCCCGCTCACGCTCATCAGCCTCGGCATGCTGCCGACCAAGACCGCCAACGTGACCGCGACCGCATCGGCGGCGATCTTCGACGTGCGAACCGGGTACATCTACGGCTTGGCGGAAACGACCGCCAAGGAGGCCCAGATCGCCAGTTCCTGGTCAACTCCGGCAGCGATCGACCAGGCTCGGCAGCGTGCCGAGGGAGAGGCGTTCGATCAACTCGTGGAAGAGTTTGAGAAGACCTGGAAGGGCATCGTCGAACAGCATGCGCGGACGGCAAGCGTGACAGCGGGGATGCTGCAGAGCAAATGAAGGAATCGGGGACCAGGGAACGCTTCTCTCGGTTTCTGTTCCCTGTTCCCTGTTGTTCGGGCGAACTCACTTTTTCTGTAGCGTCGGCCCTCTGCGGCCGACGCCGAAGA
This sequence comes from Phycisphaerae bacterium, assembly GCA_046350315.1. Taxonomy (GTDB): domain Bacteria; phylum Planctomycetota; class Phycisphaerae; order UBA1845; family Fen-1342; genus CAZHTF01. The sequence continues at coordinate 3,871,206 of JAXMAP010000002.1, read as the reverse complement.
CGGCGTCGGGCAGAGACGCCCGACGCTACGGTACTTCCGAAATCGCTCTAGCCCCGTCCCCGTTTAGCGCCGAATCAGCCTTACTTGCACATTCACGAATTCGAAATCGTCCAGGTCGCCGTGGCACTCGGTAGTTTCGATTTCAATTCGGTTGACGCCTTCGACAAGCAATTGCGACGGGAATCGGCCGCGGACACGCCCGAAACTGCCGTCCGGCGGCGCCTGATCCAGCCGAATGTCGATCGGTTCGCCGTTGATGCGGACTTCCTGCGGACACTGGGCGCCTTTGACCAGGAGCGACAACTCGGCCCCGCGCGCCTGGTCGAGTTGATGCGTCGCCAAGACTGTGAACTCGGCGAGATACACGCGCCCTTCGCTGCGTTTCTGAAACTGGCTGTTGATCCGACCCTCGAAGCGGTCGTTTCCGAGGTGATGCACCTCGGGCTGCGCCTCGACGGCGATCACGTTTGCCGAACGCTTCGACAGCCCGAAATCGAGCGTCGCGTCGTGGCGGCGCAGCGTCGCAGCCGAGACGTTTTCGCTGCGCGGCAGGTAGCCCCGTGCGACCGCCGTCACGGCGAAGAAATCCGGCACATCCGAAATCGGCAGCTCGTATCGGCCGTCGATGTCGCTGGTCGCCGCGACGTCAGGGCCATCGAGCCGGTCCAGTCGAACCGTCGCGCCGCCGATCGGTTCCTTGCTGCGCGCGTCAACCACGCGCCCGCGCAACACGCCGCCGAACGACACATCGCCGCGCGCGGCGTCGCCGTCGGACGAGCCGACGATTTCCTGCGGCGTCGATCCAGCGGCGGCCCCGGCGCCCAGCGGCAACTTCAAGTCGACGGGCAGATCGTCGAGCACGCGATCGAGCGAGCGCCGATCGGCCTGCGCCACACGCGGCGCGGACGAAACGCCGACGTCGCTACCGATCGAGCTGAGGTTCGAATCCGCCAACGACTTGATCGCCGCGCCGGCTCCCGCTGCCTCGGACGGCTCGATCACCGGCGCGTCGAATCTGGGCGAATGAGCGCCAGGCGAACCAGCCGCCGCAAATTCCGGGGGCGTCGCCGAACCACCCGCGGCCACGGGCATTGGCGCGACGGAGGCTTCTCCGACCGGACTATTTCCGTTTGTTCCGCTGATCGGGGCCGCCGGCAGCCGCGTCGTCGTTATCGTCGCGCTCGTTGCGTTCGAGCCGATGTCTTCCAGCAAGCCGCGCAGCGGACGGCGTCCGGCGCTACCTGCGCTCGAATTCGCGGAGCCACTGGAGGCGCCGATCGCCGACGCGTTCGAAAGGCTCGTTTGGGATGCGAGCGTCGGAGCGCCTGAGTCGCCGGCGATGTCCATTGCCACCATCGGCGAACCCGGCGGCGCAGATGGTGTCAACGATTCTGGCGGCGCGCCGGATGCAGCTTGCATGATGGGGCCGGCCGCGGTCTCCGCCGAGCCAACCGCCGTGGGATCGCCGGGCGTCGGCAGCCGCAAGTTCGGCGATGTCGCTGAAACGGATGAATCGGCGGCCAGCGAGCGGGCGCCGGTCGCGAACGCCGGGCGCGGCGGACCGGCGGCGGTCGCGGCGTCGTGGAACGGTTCGTTCGATGCCAGTGAGCCGGCGGCGCGCTCCACGCTCGGATCGCGCGTTTCGCTTGCGACGTCAATGCTGCGGAGTGCTACGCTCGCGGCCGCGTCCGACACCGCGATCTGCGTCGCACGGGCGGGTGCATTCATCGCCGCCGGCTCAGGAGTCGGCGATTCGGTTTCCGTTGCCAGCGGCGCCGCACTGGGGACGCGCCAAGTCGCGCTTGCCGACGATTCAAGCGCGACGGGCTGGAATGTCGGCCGGACTTGCGCATCTGCCGGCGCGTCGCTTGGCGTCACATGTGCCGGAAGGGGCTCGGGCCGAACCTGATAGGACGCCAACTCGACCGACTGCGGCGTCATACCAGGCACAGCGACCTGCAAATCGGCGGAGACCGGCGTGAAGTCCGCCGCGAGTTGCACGCGGTCAGTCGCCTGGCCGCGAATCTGTGCGGCGATACCATCCGCGCCGCCGCCGACCGACACGCGGATTTCGCGTCCGCCGCCTTCGCGAAGTGCGCCAACCACGCCCGCCGTCACGCGCCAAAAGCTGGTTCCGATGAGCAAGAGCAAGTGCACGATCAGCGATGCGAGCAGGCATCGCGCCAGCAGGCTCAGCTTCCCGCGCCGCACATCGCCCATGAACCGCAGCAAGAGCAACAATGCGAGCAACCCGAGCAAGAGCCACGCCAGACTCGGTCCGATGGCCCGCAGCAACGCGGACCACTCGATCGGCCGCGATTCCGACTCGCGAAAGACCTCGCGCGAGGCGCTGTAGTACAAATCGTAATCCGGCGGTGGGGCGCTGCGACGCTGCGATTCGACATCGGGTGCGCCAATCGGCGAAGCGCTGTCCTCTTGCATCAGCGGGCGATCCGAGCTGAAGACCAGCGCGTAGCCCAGTGCGGTCAGTCCCGGGTCCAGCTCGTTCGCGGCCGTGTTGATCGGCGCACCGAGGTTCTCGGGCGTGCGAAAGTCATCGCCTACGCGCCGGGCGCGATACAGGTCGAAGCCGCCGCGCCCGCCCGGCCGGTCGGAGCTGAAGTAAAGAAAATCGCCCAGCGGCGATACGCAGACGGCGCCTTCGTTCGCCGGCGTGTTGAGCGCCGCGATCGGGCGCGGCGGCGCGAAACCGGCGTCGGTGTGCCGCGCCTCGTAGATGTCATACGTGCGATGCTGAAGGTCTTCGCGCACCGTCGCCGGCCAGGCGCTCGGCGTCTGCATTTCTCCGCCGCTGATCGGCGGGCGATTGGACGCGAAATAGAGCGTCCGGCCGTCGGCGGAAGGCGCGGGGCTGTAGTCGTTGAAGGGCGAGTTGACCGCCGCCCCGAGGTTGGTCGGCGCTTGCCATCCGTCGCCTTCGCGCCGCGAAACCCACAAGTCGTAGCCGCCGGCGCCGCCGTCGCGATTTGAGTAGAAGTAGAGCGACTGCCCGTCCATCGTTGGCGCGGGACCCAGATCGTCGGCGTCGCTGTTCACCGCGTCGAGCCGCGCCGCCGGAGTCCACCCGCCGGGAGTGCGCTGCGAAACGAAAATGTCCGCGTTCTCGCCGGCCTTCCCGCGGACGAAGAACATCGTCAGTCCGTCCCAGCTCGGGCGCGGCTCGTAGTCCTGATCGCGCGTATTCAGCACTTCGCTCAGGCGCTGCGGCGGCTGCCAGAGCACATCGCGCGGCGAAGCAGCCGAGACGGGCTGGCGGATGCTGTCCGCGTCGGTGTAGTACCACGCCGCTCGCGGCCAGAGCGAGAACGCCGTCGCGCCGAGCGCGATCGCAGTAGCCGTCACGGCGCCAAGCGCGACCCAGCGCGACATGCGACTCTCAGGCGGCGGAATCGGGTTGGACGGTTTCCGGGCGATTGGCGTCTACTCCATCACCGTATCCAGATACGGCTCCTGCACGCCGGCCGCCTTGCAGATGTCCAGCACGCGCACCACGTTTGCGTACGCCGTCCGGCGATCGCCGCGAACGGAAACCTTCTGCTCCCGGTTCACCTTCACAGCTTCTTCGAGCTGGCGGTGTAACTCGTCCGGCTCGATGGCCGTTCCAGAGAGCAGGATGCGCCCCTGCTCGTCGACATTCACGATCATCTCGCGAAGCGCCTGGCTGATCGGCGCGGCGGAGCTGGCGAAGGGCAGCGCGACGTTGATCTCGCGCTCCACCTGCGCAATCGTGGTCGCAAGGAGGAAAAAGATCAGCAGGTTGAACAGCACGTCGGCCATCGGCACGAAGTCAATGTGAATCGACTGTTCGAATTCCGCGTCGCGTATCAGCATGACGTTGTCCTTACACGCCGGCCGGTTCGGGAATTGGAGCGATGGACTGCGCATGCGCCACAACCGGGGGCGGCGCAGACACCGCCTCGCGCGACGCCTCCGCGACGCGCGGTCGAACCGGCGTGCGGCGAACGTTCTGCTCGATCCAGTCGACCACGAAGCGGTCCATCTCCACGATTCGCATGTCGATGCGCCCGAGCAGCGCGTGATATGCCACCAGCACCGGAATCGCGACCAGCAGCCCGGCGGCCGTGTTGGTCCACGCTTCGAAGATGCCGCGCGCCAGCATCTCGGTCTTGCCCAACGACTGCCCTGACGCGGCCACCGCCTGGAACGTCTTGATCATGCCGAAGATGGTGCCCAACAGTCCCAGCATCGTGGCGACCTGCGGCAACGCGCCAAGTACGCGCATGCGCTGCCGCAAGCGCACCAGCTCGCGCCTTCCGGCGTCCTCGACCGCCTTCTCGACCGCCTGCACGCCGTCGGCGCGGCGCATCAGGCCGGCGACCACGATGTTGGCGATCGGGCTGCCGTCGTCGCGCGACATCTCCAAAGCGCGCTGCGGCTCATGCTGCGCCGCGTTCAAGCGCTCCAGATACGGCGGCGGCATGACCGCGCGCCGCCGAAGCACGATCAGCCGCTCGACGATGATTGTGAGCGCCAGCAGCGAGCACAGAATGGTGACCACCATGGTCGGGCCGCCCTTGACCACGAAGTCCCAGACTGAGTCGAGTTGCCCTCCGGCGACGACGGTCGGGTTGGCGGCCTGCGCGAGCAGAAACATGTCAGGTAACAAGGCGATTCTCCCTTCACACTTTCAGAACCGCGAGCGCCAGCGACCGGCCACCGCGGCGTACAGCCTGCGCAAACCGAGCCGGCGCCGCTGCGCCGGTTGCTGAAGAGATTGTCGATATACTGGTCTGACCGAGCCGCGACCGTTAGGGAGCGGGGGAGAAAACGCGTTCCCGGCTTCCGGATGGCCCATTCCCAATCCCCGCTCCCTCACGGTCGCGGCTCTGACGGAGTATTTCGAGCGTCTCTGAAGCTCGCGGTTCGGACCAGTCGCCGCGATGCCCATCATCTCTGCGTCGCGTGTCCCGGCAGCGCTCCGCCGCCTAGGTCGGCCATTCGCTTGCGGGCCATCTCGGCCCATTTCGTGTCGGCATACTTGTCGACCACGGCGGCGAACTGCGTCCTGGCTTCCGCCGATTTCCCCATCTCCGCGAAGCAGCGGCCGGCCTCGAACAACGCCGCCGCGCTCCACTCCGGATACGCATACAGAATGTCGACCTTCAGCAGTTCGCGAACCGCGTCGTCGAGTTTTTTCTTGGCGAACAGGCACTCGCCGATCTGAAACTGCGCGCGGGCGGCGGTCGGTCCCTTGTGCTTCTCCACGACCGCGCGATAGGCCTCGATCGCTTCGTCTTGTCGCCCCAGGTTCTCGCGCGCCCAACCAAGCCCGAATTGCGCCCGATACGCCTGCTCCGAGTCGGCGAATTCGCGCAGGTAGCGCGCGAAGCTCAGCTCGCTGCGCTCCCACTGCTGAACTCCCGCCAGCGCGTCTCCCAGGCGCAGTAGACACGTCGCGTACGACGGGTCGTCCCGATGCGATTCGACCACGCGGCCCAGATGCTCGACTGCCTGCCGATGGCGGCCCAGCCGCAGACAAGCCTCGCCGCAGAACGCGCTGGCGGACGCAACCAGCGCGTGATCGGGCTTTTCCTTGATCAGCGGCTCGAGCAACTCAACCGCGGCTTCAAATTTCTCTCGTTGGAATTCGCACGCGCCGAGGCGATAGGCGACCCGCCCGCGGAAGTCGTCCCACGGGCGTTTCTCGCGCTCAGCGGCGTCATTCAGTGCTCGAAGCCGCGCCGTCGCCGCGTCGAGCTGCCCGTCCTGTGCCTCGATCTCCGCCAGGTCGAGCGCGGCTTGCGAGCGTGTCGCGCCGTCGACTTCCGCGTTCTCCGCGATTTCGCGATAGGCTTCGCTGGCCTCCTTGCTGCGCTTCAACGAGCGCAGGCACCAGGCCCTTTCGACACCGAGGCGAACGCGCAGCGCCGGATCGACGCCGGTCTTTGTGATGCCGCCGACCTGATCCATGATTTCGATCGCGTCTGCGGCGCGATCCTGGCGCGCGACGGCGATCGCCAGGTAGGCCCGCGCGTTCGCGGTTTGTGCGTCGTCATGCCTGGCCTTCAGGTAGGTCCGCAGCGACTTCTCCGCGTCGGCGAACTCGCGCGCCGCGAGTTGTGCGATCGCCAGTTGCAGTCGCGCCTGCGGCGTCGTATCGGAATCCGGGTTGTCGCGTACAACCGCTGCGAATTGTTTGATCGCACCGCCGGGGTCATCCGCGCGTAGCGCCAGCGCGCCCAGGTGCATGCGGGCCGGCGATTGAAACCGCTCGGCATCCTTGCGCTGCAGGACCGCCCGGAACGCCTCCGCCGCCGGCTCATAGCGCTGCAGCGCCAGCAGCGACTGACCGCGCTCGAAGAGCGCGTGCGCGGCGTGGGGCGATTCGGCGAAACGCTCCAGAAGCTGATCGAAGTCGCGCAGCGCGTCTTCATGCCGGTCGAGGCGCTGCCGCGCCACGCCGCGCTTCAGCAGCGCCTCGTCGGCGCTCGCCGAATCGCCCGCGGCGGCGAGAAACTCCGAGAGCGTCTTTTCGGCGTCATCCCACTCGCTACGGCGCAGCCTTAGATCGCCGAGCGCCAGCAGCGCCGGGCGCAGGGCCTCGTCGCGTCGCGCATCCGCGGCCGCCGTGATGAGCAAGCTCAGCGCCTCGTCGTTCTTTCCGGCGCGGAGCAGCGTCATGCCCAGGCGGTAGCGCGCTTTGGCGGCCTGCGCGTCATCGGGATAGGTGGCCAGGAACGCGCGGAACCCGGCCAGCGCGTCGTAGTCGTCTCCTGCCAAAAACGCATTCTCGGCGGCCAGGAATGAAACCGCAGCCGCGAGGGGGTGCTTGGCGAACGCGCGCAGGAACGCGTCGCAATGCTCGCGGCTGCGGGCAAAGTCGCGGCGTCGATGCTCCAGCGCCGCCAGCAGGTGCAGCGCTTCGGGCCGCAGCGCGTGTTGCTCGTGCGCGTCGAGGAACTCCTGAAGCACCGCAACGGCGTCGTCGTTCGCGCCGGCCTGCGCCAGAGCCGCCGCGCGGTCGTAGCGCATCTCGGGCAGCAGCTTGCTTTGCGGGAATTCGCGGATCGTCGCGCCCAGCGCGTCTGCCGCCGGCTGCGAGTCGCCGCGCCGCAGGGCACACTTGGCTTGCCAGTAGGCGACATGGTCGCGCGGCGCGTCGTCGCGCTTGGCGAGTTTGGCAAGCAACGTGTCGGCCTGATCAAACTCGTCGGCGTCAAACGCGGCCAGCGCGCCGAGCAGCAGCGCCTGCGACGTCAGCGGTCCGTCCGGTTGTTCTTTCAACAAGCGCTCGATCAGTTCCGCCGTGGCCGCGCCGTCCTTCTGTCGATGACGGATGCCGGCCAGACCCAGCAGCGCGTCCGGCGTGACGCGGTTTGTCTCGCCGCGGAGCGCCTGCTGATACCGCTCCGCGGCGCGCGGCAGGTTGTCGAGCTCGTCGTAGCAGCGCGCCGCGAGGAACGCCGCCTGTAACTCCAATTCGTCGCTGACGCCGGAAGATAGGAGCCTCTCCAGTCGCGCGGCAGCCACCGACCAGTTTTCCTGCTCCATCTCCGCCATCGCGGCCAGCAGCGCCACGCGTGCTGCGAGCGGGCTGTCGGCGAATTGACGCGTGAACGCCAGGGCGCTTTCCACGGCGGCCTCGGGTTTGCCGTCGCGCTGCAGCGCCTCGATGCGCAGCGCCGCGGCGTCGTCCGCCAACTCGTGTTTTGGAAATCCGCGAATCAGGCTCTCGCAGGTCTTCGCGGCGTCAGCGAATTGTCCCTGCTTGGACTGACACTGAGCCAACAGCAGGCGCGATTCGGCGGCGAACTCGAAATCGTCGCGTTTCGCGATCGGCGTCAGCACCTTGATCGCCTCGGCCGCCTGGCCGCGACGTTGCAGACACACCGCCAGCGCGTAACGCGCCGCGGGCGCCATCGGGTGATCGTCGTGCGCCGCAAGAAACTTGCGATACTCGGCTTCCGCCAGCTCATGCAGCCCGCGCTGCAGCAGGCCGCTGGCGGCCTGGAATTCTCGAAGCGCCGAATCGTCCGGCTGCTTGGGGTCGTCAGCGCGGAGTGCAGCAGCGCCGAAGAGCGCCAACACGATCGCGGCGGAGCAAATCGCCGCCCCGGAACGCCGAATGCGCGGCGCGGAAGTACTTGAAATCATGGTGAATTCCCGGTGCGACGACCCTTCCGGCGAGGCCGGCGACGGTCGAGGCGGATTCCAGGCGCGGCTTCTTCCAGCTTGGGTGAGATCAAAGCGCGGCGACAGTTGCGGGCGCGTCGGGCACGAACGCCCGACGCGGCCGGCACTTCCCAATCCTAGTACTCGATGCCGTTACGTTCCCAGATGGATCCTGCGGACTGCTTGGCCGCTTCGTACGCGGCGCGCCAATCGGATTCCATGGCCCGCTCGTTCGCGACGCCGAAGGTCGCGGGCGACCAGCTGCTCGCGGTTTCCGGCGCAGGTGTCCAGATGCTCGTGTTGTCTTCGTCGCTGTCGGCGGCCTGATCAGAATCGTCCGCATTGTCCTCGTCATCGTCGCAATCACCGAACTGCACGTCGGCATCGGCGGCGTCGAGTTGCTCGGCCAATTCATTTTCGTGCGAGTCAAGCTGCGCGAGGACCAGGTCAGCTTGATTCTCAGCTTCGGACTCTATCTGGTCGGCGTGCGCCTCCAACTCATCGGACTGGACTTCCAGCGTGCGGACATGCTGCTCCAGGTCAGTCATTCTCGTCTCCAGGTCGGACGAGCGTCTGCGCATCGAATCGCTTCGCTCCTGGTTGCTCTCTTGGTCCGCCTGCTCACGAAGCCGGTCGGCCTGTTCGCGGAGCCGCTCGGCCTGCTGCTGCAAGCGTTCCGCTTGACGCTGCAAGTTCTCGGCCTGACGCCGCGCTTGGCGGGCCTGGTTGCCGGCGTTGCGCACCGACTGCTGCGCCTGGATTCGCGCCGCTTCGAGCGCGCGCTGAACTTTGCTGCGGATCTGCTCGTTGTTGACGCCCGCTTGTTCGAGCGCCTTCGCGATGCTCTCGTGAAACTCGGCGTTCAAGTCCCCGTTGGTGTCCTTGAGCATCTTGGCCAGGTGTTCGTCTACCGCGGCCAGACTCTCCTCGGCATCCTTGGGAATGACCGCCAATCTCGGGATCGCGACTTTCGGCAGTTCGAGTTTGTGAAGTTCGGGCATGTCTGGAGCAAAGGGAACGCCCGCGATACCTCCGCCGCGCGGCGCTTTGGCGGCTCTCGGCGGCTTCGGCGCTCGCGGAGCGGTCGGCGCCAGTGCGGGGGCGGGCGTGCCCGGCGTCGGCACGGCGAACGGCGTCGGAGCTGCCTGCGTGCGCTCGCGCCGATCGGGGCGCGGCGTTCGACGCGGACCATGATCGCCGTCCGGATCGATCATGCGGATGAACGCGCCGATCGCGTCGCGCTCTTCCTTTGTTCCGCGAATCTGCATGCCATCGTCTTCACCGGACACGATTACCTGCACGTCGTCGAGGCTGAGCAACCCTTGCAGCGCTTCGCCCTTCTCGCCGCCGATGCGGAACGAGTCGTAGCCGAACTCGGGTCGGATCACGTCCACGAAGGCCTTGAAGGTCGCGTGCTGGCGGGCCGTGGCGTGGACTTCGATACCATCCGGCGTGGCGGCGACGCGAATCGGCACATCGTCGCGGATCATCAGCTTGACCAGCAGATCTCGTTTTCCTTCCGGGATTGCGTACGTGCGCACGATCTCTTCGCCGCCGCGCGCGTCATCGCTTTCGGCGCGCGCTTCCGGGCTGCGGCGCTGTGCGCGGGGGCGATCTTTGCTCGCGGCTTTCGCGTCATCGTCATCGTCGTCACCGCCGGCGGACGTCGTGATCGTCAGGACCGCCGGCGACGTGCCGCTGATCCCGATCGCGTGCGAGGCGCCATGCCCCTCGCTGTGCCCTTGTGCGTGGCCGGCCTTGGTCAAACCGGCCGCTTCGTCGTCTTTTGGCGGACATGAAAGCGCGGGCGTCGTCATCCAGCCGCCCAGCATTACCGCCAAAACCAGCGCCGTCCCGCCCAGCGACACGCGCGGGCGGATCGTCTGCGTCATGACCATCGTCAGTCTCCTTGAAAGATTGCGGGCGCCGGGCGTCGCCACGGCCATCCCGACTGTCGGCACCGAATTGCCACTGCAGTATTCGTTCGTGTGAAGCAAAGCTTCGGCGTACGCCCGGCGTCCCTGCGGCATCAGCCAGGTCACCCAGGCGTCGCAGCACAGGTCGGCTTCATCGCGGATGCGCCGCCGCACCCACCAGGTCAGCGGATGCCACCAGTAAAGCGCCGTCACGAGCAGCTCAATCCAGCGAACCCAGTGATCGCGGCGCAGCAGGTGCGCCAACTCGTGACACAGGATCGCGCGTCTTCCCGCGCGGTCCAGCGCGGTCCACAAGCCCACCGGAAGCACGAGCGTCGGAGTAACGCCGCTTGAAACAAGCGGAGAAACCCGGGTTTCGACCATCAACACGGTCGGCGCGCGGCGAAGGCCGATCCCGCGCGCGACACGCGCGGCCTCGCGAACTACCCAGCGCGGCGCGGGCAACGCGCGCGACGTGACGCGGCGGAACCACCAGATTCGTAAGAACATCACTGTCGCGAGCAGGGCACTACCCGTCAGCCAGACCGATCCGGGGATCGTCGGCAGGCGCAGCACGGCCTCGCGAACCGACTCCAGCCCGGCGACCCAGGCCGCCCAGACTGTCGCCGTGGTCGAAAGTGCTTCCGCCGCCTGCCGCTGAATCCCGGTCAGCATCGTCGACCACCGCCACGTCGGCTGTAGCAACACAACGGATGGCGAAGACGTCACCGACGACTCACTCGACGAGATTTCGACCGACGAGGTGACAGTCCCTACGGGGGGTACAGTCGCCTCGCAGGCCTCCGCAGTGTCGGACGCCGCTTCGATCGGCCTCGCAGCGGCGACCAAACCGAGCGGCGATGAATCGCCAGCCGGGCCCAATGCCGCGGGATCGGACAACACCGGGGTAGTTCGGTGAATCGTGGACAGCCGAGGCGCCGCTGCGCGTGGCGCGACGTGCATGCGGATCGGCTGGTCTGATGTGGTTGTTGCGTCATCCCTCCGAGCGATCGGTCGCGGCAGGGTTGTCGTCGGAGCCTCAAGCGCCGCCGACGGGCGATTCGGTTCAGGGACCTGCACCGAACGAAGATGGCGGTCGACGGTGACTTCCGGCACGCGCGGCAGCATCAGCGGCGCGACAAACCACACCAGCACAACCACCCACAGGCTGTGTCGCGTCGCGGGTCGACACGGTAGAAAGCGCGTCAACATGGCGACCGCCAGCGCCGGCAGCAGCACGGTCCAGGCGTTTTGCCACAACAAGTATCCCGCGGATTCCGCCCATTCCATGGGAGCGTCTCCACCCTCGGGGACTAGGTCAGGCGTCGCAACTCCGGCGTGAACCACCGGGCGCGCCACGCACGCGCGTGGCGAGCCGCCGCGCGTTCCGGCGCGCGTCGCGTTACGAGTTCCGCCGCTGGATTGAAGTTCATCACTTAGCGCCGCCGATCGGCCGTGTCGGTTTTCGTGTCGAGGCGATCGATCAACTTTTGTAGTTCCTGGAGCTCTTCCGGACGCAGGCGCTGCGTGCGCAGGAGCTGGAGCACGAGCGGCCCGGCGGCGCCTTCGTACAACTGGTCGAGAAGCTGCTGGAGCCGGGAGCGCGTGAGCTGCGAGCGCGTCACGGTGGGGCGATAGACGAACGCCAGCGAAGCGCGGTCGGAGCGAACGAAGCCCTTCTGCTCCAGCCGCGTGAGCATGGTCTGCACGGTGGTGTAGGCGACGCGCCGGCCCTTTTGGTGCAGCGTCTCCAGCACGCTGCGAACCGTGCCCGGGCCCTCATCCCAAAGGGCCTTGAGCACTTCGAGTTCGGCTTGTCCCAGATCGTGTTCGATCGCCACGCCCATCGCCTTTCCCGCCGGCCCGCGGGTCGCGAACCTACTACCGCTGTCGGAGATACGGGGAGCTTACTACAGTTGTCGGAGTGCGTCAAGAAAATCTTCAGAATCCGGAGCAATTTTCGACGCGACGGCGAATCCCGCTCGAAGCGTCGGCAAATTCGACAGGCACGACCCCGTGCGAACGTCTATTCTGATTCGCCCGGCGTCAACGGATATTTCTGGAGCCCTCCGATGCGCAGGTTCGCACTCGCAACAGCCTTGTACATCGCCGCGCTGAGCCCCGCGCAGACCCGGCCCGCCTCAATCCCCGCTTCGCAACCCGAACTCGAAGGCCTCGCCGCCATTCGCGCCGAGGCGAACGAACTCGCACCGCTTCTAAAGTCCGAACTGGCGCGGCGTTTCGTGGCTTCGGTTGAGTCGCTGCCCGCGATCGCGCCGCGCGAGTTCCTGCGCGACCCGCAAACGCGGCGGTTCTACGCGAAAGCGAGCGTCGCGGCGCTGCCCGAGGAAACGCAAACCCGGCTGAGGCCCGACGTGCTGGACGAGTCGTACTACTACACCACGCGCTACGGCACGCCGCTCGCGTACTCGCGCGCGCTCGATTTGCTCGCCGAGCACGGTTTCACGGACCTGGCCGGAAAACGCGTGCTCGATTTCGGTTACGGCAACATCGGCCAACTGAAGCTAATGGCCAGCCTCGGCGCAGACATGGTCGGCGTGGACGTTGACCCGAATCTGCTCGAGCTTTACAGCGAGCCGAGCGACCAGGGCCGCGTCGCCGGCCGACACGGGCGCGACGGCAGCGTCAAGCTCGTCTGCGGGCGCTGGCCGGCGGAGGAGGACGCCAAAGCCGCCGTCGGCGGCGATTTCGACCTGATTCTTTCAAAGAACACGCTCAAGAACGGCTACATCAACCCGGAGCGCCCGGTCGACAAGCGGATGCTGGTGGATCTGGGAGTCGATGCGCAGATATACGTGAAGACGCTGCACGCGTCGCTGCGCCCGGGTGGGCGGGTGATGATCTACAACATCTGCCCGGCGCCGAGCAAGCCGGAGGAGCCGTACAAACCCTGGGCCGACGGCCGCTGCCCGTTCCCGCGCGAGATGTGGACATCGGCGGGATTCACAGTGATCGAGTTTGACGTGATCGACGACGAAGCCGTTCGGCGGATGGGCCACGCGCTGGGCTGGGACGCCGGCGAGCGGCCGATGGACCTGGCGCATGACCTCTTCGCGTGGTGGACGCTGGTCGAGAAGAGTCGCTAGTGTTCTGCCTCACGAATACCCGACCGTGGCGCGATGGGGAACATCGGCCACTGGCCGGTGCGTGTCACGATTCGCACCGGCCAGAAGCGGTCGACGGCAACGCCGTCTCGAGTTTCCGGTTCCCATCCGAACCGCGAGCGCCAGCGACCGGCGAAATGCGGGAATGCTCGATTTTCCGAACCTCTCGCCACGCCTCCGCCCCGTCACTTGCGCTCGCGGTTCGGAAAGGATGCGGACTTCCCACGCTATGCTGCACAAATGCCCTCGCCTCGCGACAATAACTGGACCGAATCACGCGCGCTCATTCAGGGGGCGCAGGCGTATCTCATCATTCTTCCCGACGCCTCGCCCGAAACGCCGTGGGCTTTCCCCGGCGGGCGCATCACGCGTCATGAGTCGCCCGAACATGGGTTGCGGCGAGTGCTTCGCGACCTGATCGGCGTGGAGATCGAATTCCATGTCGGCCAACCGCCGTTCGTGCACAATTTCGGCTCGCATTCGGTCACGTACCGCTACTACCAGTGCAGTATTCGAAGCGGGCAGCCGCAGGCGCGCGCCTGCGCGGAGCTGCGCTGGGTCATCGCCGGGCAGTTGCGGGACTATACGTTCGATCAGCCGACGCAGCAGGTTGTCGATTGGCTGTTGGAACGCGAGTAACACCGGCAGAGAACCGCGAGCGCGAGCGAGCGGCAGCCGGCGAATCTCGCCCACGCGCATCGCGCCAGCACCTCGCTTAGGCCAGAAAATCCGCGGCGACCGAGTCCGCCACCATCCGCCCGCGGCGCGTCAGCCGCACGGCGGTCGGCGTCACTTCAAGCAGGCCGATCTCGGCGTGCCGGGCGATCGTGTCGGCGAATTGACCGGCAGGGTCGATGCCGAAGCGCTCCGCGAAGCGTGCGCGATTGACGCCGGAGTTCAGCCGTAGACCCAGCATCATGGTCTCGCGTGAACGCTGATCGCGCGTGCGAGTTTCCTCCTGGATTCGCGGGCTGCGCGCCTCGCGAATGCAGCGCACATATTCCGCCGTGTCGGGCACGTTCTTGTAACGCGCTCCATCGACCAACCCGGCCGCGGAAGGGCCGATGCCGACGTACGGCTCATTGCGCCAATAGGTGAGATTGTGGCGACACTCGGCCCCGGGCCGGGAGAAATTGCTGATCTCGTACTGCTCGAATCCCGCCGCGGCCAGGTCGTCGATCGCGGCCTCGTACATTTGCGCTTCCAACTCGCCGTCAACCCGCTGAACTTGCCGGGCCTGCAATTGCTCGAATAACGGCGTGCCGCGCTCGTACGTCAGCGCGTAGCACGACAGATGATCCGGCGAGAGCGCCAGGGCCGCGTGCAGGTTCGAACGCCACGATTCGAGCGACTGACCCGGCACGCCGAAGATAAGGTCCAGGTTTGCGCTGCGGATTCCCGCTTCGCGGCAGATTCGCAGCGTCTGCTCGACCTGTGGCGGCTGATGAATCCGCTCAAGCACGCGCAACTCGCCGAGTTGGAACGACTGCGCGCCGATCGAGACGCGCGTCACGCCGCCGGCGGCGAGCGTTTGCGCGGTTTCCGATGAGACGGTCGCCGGGTTGGCCTCGACGGTGAATTCGAGCGCCTGGCCGTCATCCGCCATCGCCCGCAGCGCGGCGAGCAGCCGCGCCAGTTCGCGCGGCGGGAGAGTGGTGGGCGTGCCGCCGCCCACGAAGATCGTCGACGCGCGAATCGCGTGCCGTTGCCCGTACTCGTCGAGTTCGCGAATGAGCGCGTCGACCAGCGGCGAGACGGCGGAGCGGTCCAGGAGCGTCGAATAGAAGTCGCAATAGCCGCAAATCGTCTGGCAGAAGGGTACGTGAACGTAAATGCTGGCGATCGGCGTTGTCATGGGGCGCGGGCGCGCGTAGCATGATCGCTTGTCCACGACGGCATTATAGGCCGCGCATCGTACGACGCATGTTTCGCGAGGACCGTCAGTCAGCCGCGACGATCGGGAAGCGGAAGTGCCGGCGTGTTTTGGCTCATCCAGCCGGCCGGTTTGCTTCATCGCATTTGCCGACCGCTCCCTACGGTCGCGGCTCTGAAGAAACACCAAGGACCCGCCGATGGATGTGGCCCTGTTCATGTTTCGCGATGGCAAGCCGCGCAAGTTCAGGCTGCCCGGCGATCGCATTGTGCTCGGTCGCGATCACCAATGCGATCTGCGCGTGCCGCTGCGCGACGTGTCCCGGCAGCATTGCGAATTGATCACAACCAAGGACAAGCTGACGGTCCGCGATCTGGGAAGCACGAACGGCACGTACGTGAATGGGAAACGCGTCGCCGAAAGCCCGCTGAAGCCCGGCGACCAACTGTCCGTCGGTCCGGTGACGTTTGTAGTGCAGATCGACGGAATGCCCGCATCGCCAAAGGCGCCCGGCGCCCCCCAGCAGACGACCGAATCAGCCTCCCAGCCGGCTGTTCCAAAACCAGCGCCTGCCGTCCCCGCGAAGCCCCCCGCCGCCCCGCCGAAGATGCCGGCGCCGAAGGAGGAGGAGGTATTCGAGCTGGACCTCGACGACCTCGATTTCGATCTGGACGAGGAAGGCTCTGACACGCGCGACCTCGACGACGACGAAAAGCCGCCGCGGCCGGTTAAGAAGTAGCGATTGGGCCGTACCGACACGCGTGCGTGGCGGCGTGTGGTCTGACACGGTCTCAGCCGGGCGAAGTCGAGTTCGTCAGAATGCGACCTGGAGCTGCAGGCGAAATAGCAGTAAGTCGTCGTTTACGTTGGGATAGCCGAATTTCGCGCCCGAAATGGGCAGTTCGTAGATCTTCGTCACGTCGCCGGTCAGGCGCACGCGGTCGTCGACGATGAAGTAGTTCACGCCGCCGGCGTATTCCCAGACGCCCTCGGTCCCGCCGGCGTTCACCGAGATACCGCCGACGCGGCCGATCAGCTCGATCTTCTTCTCGAACCCGGCGATCGGAAGGAAGTAGCCGACCTGAAGCTGGCCGCCGTGCTGCGCGGTGGTTGAGCCTTCGCCGCTGAGCTGCCACAGCGGCGTGAACGGGCCGTGCGCGGCGCGGCGCGGATCGATCAAGCGCAGCACGTATTCGCCGGTAACTGAGAATCCACGCAGTTTGAACGCCGAATCGAAGCCGAACTGGTGCATTTGCGTGCCGTTTGTAGTCGTCAGCGCGAAGCCGCCGCCGCTGCGGTCGCTGCGCGCGAACGGCAGGCGCACCGTCCGCCGGTCGCCGGCGTCATCGTTAAACGCGTAGTGCATCGCGAGGTCGAGCGCCGGCGTTTCGTGAAACGTGATGTCGCTGGCGTGCGCGAAGTCGCGCGTCGGGTTGTCGCCGAGCGCGTGCCACACCAGCCGCGCCAGAATAGCCGGGTTGTTGTCGAGTTCGGGCGGGTCAGGCGTAATCGTGCGTCCCCCGGCGAGCGAGCGGCCGTCTCTCAGCGCATTCGCGACGTCGACGTAATACTCGACGCGTTTGTGCGCAAGCTGCCCCCAGGCGCGAAAGCCGATGCCGCGGCCGAGGCCGAAAACCGCATCGAGCAGCGTGCGATCCGCGAACTGCTGATTCGATGAAGATAGAACAACGCCGCGCGTGGACACGAACGGGAACATTCCCATGCGGAATTGAAGCTCGTCCATCAGGCGATAGTTCACGTACGCAGATTCGACGGTGGCGTCGTATTCCTCTGAGCTCTCCGCCCGCGCTTCGATCTGATAGCTGAGGTCTTTTGAGTGCGCGTATCCCGCCAGTTTCAATCGCAGGCGCGCGATGTCGAATCCGTCGCGGTCGTCGCGCCGCACGCCTGGGCGCGTGTAGCGGTTCTCGCGGTTGATTGCGGCATGCGACCAGCGGAACTGCATCATTCCGCTGGCGACCATGCGGAACCTCTCGTCCGCGCTTTGCAGGTAGAATCCGTGCTCGTACCCGGCCAGCAGCGTCGCGGGCAGCAGCTTCTGGCGAAATTCCTGATCGGCCAGGATGGCGCTAATCTGCTCGCGCATCACGTCGAGGCGCGCCGCGTCGAGGACCGGGTTGGCCTGCGCGGCGAGCTGCGTTTCGAGCTGCGCGATGCGCTCGGATTGCCGCGCGGCTGCGGCCTCGAGCCGTTCGAGCCGCGCGTCGCGCGGCGCGACGTCTTGCGGAGTCTGGCACAGTGCGATCGCGCAGGCGGCGCCAGTGAAAACGATCGCGAGCGCTCGATTGGTCTCGCGATTCCACACGTGGGAACTGAGCATCGCGCTTCCTTGCGTGAGGATCGTAACTTCGAACAGTGGCGGCAAATTGTCGGCGTTTTCCGCGCGAGCGCCGATGCGGGGAATCTAAATGAACGTGCGCGAGTACGCAACGCGATCAAAACGCGGCACGCAAGCCGAGCGCGGTTGGGAATCGCGCTTGCTGGCGCTGCGCGTTGCGTACTCGCGCACGGTCATTTAGTTCCGCGGCGACTGACAAGCCGCGCCGGGATCACCATTCCCAGCCTTCCCAGCCGCGCGAACGCGCCGCGTTCTGTCTTGCGCACACCGCGGGCAAGGCCGCCTTAGCGCGCCGGACGGGTGCGGCCGGCGCTGGCGCGGCGGAGTTTGGGGCGGCGGTCGCGTTCGCCGCGCTCGGCGCGCCCGAGTGGTCCGATTGCGGCGTTCACGACATCTTCGACTCGTTCGGCGAACACGAACTTCAGGTCGCGCTGCACATCGGCGGGGATTTCAGTCAGGTCCGGCTTGTTCTTCGCGGGCAGCACGATGGTCTTGAGTCCGGCACGGTGTCCGGCCAGAACCTTTTCCTTGATTCCCCCGACCGGCAGCACTACGCCACGCAGCGTGATTTCGCCGGTCATGCCCACGCTCGGATTCGCGGGTCGGTCGGTGAAAAGCGAGTAGAGTGCCGTGAACATGGCCACGCCGGCGGACGGGCCGTCCTTGGGAATTGCGCCGGCGGGCACGTGCACGTGCACGTCCGTATTCGGCAGTCCGTCGAAATTGATCCGCCACGCGTCAGACCGCGCGCGCAACAACGATAGCGCGGCCTGCGCCGACTCGCGCATCACGTCGCCGATCTGCCCGGTCAGCGAGAATCCGCCGCGCCCGGGCATCTGCGCGGCCTCGACGATGATGATCTCGCCGCCCACCGGCGTGTACGCCAGGCCGGTGACGACGCCCGCCGACGCGCTGGCAAGCGCTTCGTCATGCTCAAAGCGCGGCTGACCGAGGTACTCGTCCAGGTCGGCCGGGCGCACGCGCTCGGCCGGGGTCTTGCCGCGCGCGGTTTTGGCGGCGATGCCGCGGCAGACGGTGCCGATCTGGCGCTCGAGGTTTCGGACGCCGGCTTCGGCCGTGTAGCGCTCGATCAGCGTTTGCAGCGTTTCGGAGTCGAATTTGAAGTCGGCTCGCGCCAGGCCGTTGCGCTCTTTTTGTCGCGGAACGAGATAGCGCTCGGCGATCTTGAGCTTCTCGGCAGTGGTGTAGCTGGCCAGCTCGATGACCTCCATGCGGTCCTTGAGCGGCGCGGGGATCGGATCGACGTAGTTGGCCGTGGCGATGAACATCACCTTCGAAAGATCAAAGGGCACGTCGAGGTAGTGATCGGTGAATGTGCTGTTCTGCTCGGGATCGAGCACTTCGAGCAGCGCCGACGCCGGATCGCCGCGGAAATCCGCGCCCAGCTTGTCCAATTCGTCGAGCATCATCACCGGATTGCGGGATCCGCATTTGCGCAGCTCCTGCACAATTCGGCCGGGGATCGCGCCGATGTATGTGCGGCGGTGGCCGCGAATGTCGGCCTCGTCGCGACAGCCGCCGAGCGCGATGCGCACGAATTTTCGGCCCAGCGCGCGGGCGATGCTCTGCCCGAGCGAAGTCTTACCCACGCCCGGCGGCCCGAGGAAGCACAGAATCGGTCCCTTGCCCTCCGGATTTAGTTTGCGAACCGCCAAGTACTCCACGATGCGGCGTTTGATCTTCTCAAGGCCGTAGTGGTCGGTTTCGAGCACCTTTTCGGCCTGCTCCAGATCGAGATTGTCGGTCGTCTCGATGTCCCAGGGCATTTCAATCAGCCAATCGAGGTGATCGCGGATGACGCCGTACTCGGCGGCGCCTTGCGGGATGCGCTCCAGGCGCATCAGCTCGCGCGCGGCTTCCTGCGCCGCCGCCGAAGGCATGTGTGCGTCCTGGATCTTGGCCCGCAGCTCCGCGACTTCGACGCCGCGCGGATCGGTCTCGCCCAGCTCGCGCTGGATGGCCTTCATCTGCTCCTGGAGGTAGTAATTTCGCTGCGTCTTGTCGATCTGTGTGCGAACGTCGGACTGGATCTTGGCCGAGAGCTCGAGCACTTCGAGCTGATTCTGGAGCGTGGCGTTGACCTTGCGCAGGCGGTCGAGCACGTCAAACGTCTCGAGCAACTCCTGGCGCTGCACCAATCCGAGCGAGAGGTTTGCCGCCAGAAAGTCCGTCAGTGCGCCGGGCTGATCAAGGCCGGAGAGGATCTGCTGCACCTCATCGGGTACGTTCGGGCTCAGCTCGATCACTTTCTCGGCCGTGAGGCGCGCGGTGTGCACGAGCGCTTCGAGTTCGATCGACTTTTGCGGCGAATCGACCAGCGCGTTGACCAGCGCCACCCAGTACGGATCGGTGCTGATGAATTGCTCTAGCCCGACGCGGCACAGGCCGTGAACGAGCAGCGTGTGCGTGCCGTCGGGCATGCGCAGCAGCTTCAGCACCTGCGCCGCAGTGCCGACGCGATAGACGTCGTTGATGCCGGGGTCCTCGACGTCCTCGCGCCGCTGCGCGCAGACGCCCAACAGCTTGCTGCCCGCCAGCACCGCGTCGATGAGCCGCTTGGATTTTTCACGGCCCACGCTCAGGGGAACGACCGTGCCCGGGAAGACGACCACGTTGCGCACCGGCAGGATCGGCAACTCGCGCGGGATGTCCGTCTCGCGCACGTCGTCGCCGCGCGGCGTCATCTCGCCGGCCGCGGCCTCGGCGCTGGCGGACTCAGCCGCCAAACGGGCCATTATTCCGCGCGGGTCCGGGGCAGCGTGATCCATAGGTATCCCTTGTCGTAGGTGGCCTGCACATCGTCGACACGCAACGGCTCGGGCAGTTCGACTTCGCGGCGAAAGCGTCCCTCGTCGATTTCCAGAACGTGAATGCTCAGTTCTTCGCAATTTGCATTCGGCCGCGGCTGGGCGCGCTGTCCGCTGATGATCAGGCGGTCCGACCCGATGCACTCGACCTGAATCTCGTCAATGATCATTCCGGCGAGTTCCACACAGACGAAGTAGGCCTCGGGTGTTTCGTAGACGTTGGTGGGCGGCTTCCAGGCGCCCTCCTGGCGAAACTGGACGAAGCTGCGTTTGAGCATCTCGTCCATGATCTCGCTGACGTTGCGCGTCCATCGTTCGACGCCCTCGTCCGATCCGAAGCGATCGATAGCCATGTCCAGATGCCTCTTGTAATCGCGCGGCGGCCGCTGGCCCGCGCCCTGCGATTTCGCGCGCGTCGTACTGCCCTTCGTGGCATGCGAATGATACCGCCCGGCCGCGGACTTGACGCCGCTCCGCCGGCGGGGTGAGAATTCGGCCTTGGAAGTTCGCGCCCGGAGGACGCTTCTCCGCGGCGGCCGCGGCGCGCGGGCGTTTAGCTCAGTTGGCTAGAGCGCATCCTTCACACGGATGAGGTCGCAGGTTCGAGTCCTGCAACGCCCACTTGCCTATCCTGCCCTACGATGCACACTCGCGAATCATCGTGAATTCCCGCAGAAAAACAGGGGTTTGCGGAATCGGCTTGGTGAGCGTTCATCGCCGTGCGCGTCGATTCATCGTTTTTCTGCATTGCTTTTCGCATTGCTTTTTGCAGCGCGTTCGGGGCGCTGGTCGCCCGCTCAAAGTCCGCATCGGTCACGCGCAGGTAGTGCTCCCTTGCCACGCTCTCGGTATTCCCAGCCAGGCGTAGACGACGTGAGCCGGATAGGTCTGAGCAAGCTCGGTCTGCCGCGTCGCTCGCAAGTTGTGAAATAGCTTCGGCCAGGGCATCAGCCCGGCCCGCCCGATGATTTTGGTGAACGTCGTCCGGAGATTCTGCCCGGCGTCGCGGTAGCGCGTAATGACGTGCGACTCGCCCGGCTCGGCTTGCTCGAACACTTCCAAGAGCGGAGCACGAAGCTCGGGGAAGATCGGGATGCGCCGCGACCTCGAATGGGTTTTCGCCGATCAGCCGTCGGCGGACCGCCGAGCGGAAGATCGTCTTGGCAGCGCCCAGCCGCCGGCGGACCGTCCGCGAGTTTCTGGTCGATCAGGTAGAGCCGGAAGTCGTCCGCGTCGCCGGCGCTGATGCTGTCGAGCGTTCGCGTCTGGCCGAAGTCCGCGCGGAGATTCCGCAGCACGTTCCCGTAGAAGATCATCGTCGCGGGCTTCACGTCGCCGCGCTTCCCGCTCCAGTGGTCAAGCCACTCGCCCAGCGTCGGGCGCGGCGAGCCGTCGCCCGAGCCGCGATCCGCGAGCAGATTGACGCGCACGAGCCGGCGGTAGAAGCGCTCCGGCAGCGACGCAACCCAGCGGGCCGTGTCGTCGCAGTATGACGTGTTCGTGGTCGCGGCGACGACCGGCGCTCGATGTGCCGCCGGCGTCGGATTTGGTCATCTTGCCGAGTCGCACGGTCAGGCGTTTGAATCCGTCGGCGGCCGTGAATTGAATCGCCCGCCGTCCGCCGCCCAAGTCCTTGCCGGCGGCGGGGCAGGAAGACTTGCGACGCAAGGCGGTGCAGGCGGTTCGCGAGCGCAGGACGCAGGGCGAGGTGGCGCGGCTCTTTGGCGTGGCGCGGCCCACGGTCAACAAATGGTGTCAACAATACGCCGCCGGCGGCGCGCGGGCGTTGGCGGCGCGGCGGCGCGGGCGACGGCCCGGCAAGGCGCTGCCGGCGGCCCAGGCGGCGCGGATTCGCCGCCTGATCACCGATCGTCATCCGGAACAACTCAAGCTGCCATTTGCGTTGTGGACGCGCGAGGCGGTGCAGCAACTCCTGGCGCGCGAGTGCGGCGCGACGCTCTCGATCTGGACCGTGGGACGCCACCTGCGCGACTGGGGCTTCACGCCGCAGAAGCCTGCGCGGCGGGCGCTGGAACAGGACGCGGCGGCGGTGCGGCGTTGGTTGGCCGAGGAGTATCTGGCCATCGCGGCCCAGGCCCAGCGCGAAAACGGCTAGATTTACTGGGAAGACGAGATGGGCCTGCGCAGCGACCACGCCGTGGGGCGCGGATCGCCCCGCCAAACACCGCCGGCTCGCCATAGGCGGAATAGTCGTACCGTTCGACCACGCCGCCGGTTTCGCCGGTCAGCAGCGTGACGCGGTAATTGGCGTCCTGGTGATAGAAATAGCGCTGCGACCCGCCCGAATCGAGGCAGTCATTGTCCGCGCTTCCGCCGGCGACGGGGTCCGTGTTGCGGTCGCGGCACACCGGCTCGTCGATGTACTGGGTGCCGAAGACGGTCTGCGCCAGCGTGCGGTCCGAGCCGTCGCGCTCCTCGATCAAGCGCCAGCCACTGTAGAAGTAGTGCTCCGCGCGGTCGCCGGCCTGAATGCCGGCCATTCCGCCGGCGTCCGAGCCATGCACGCAGCCGAGGCCCTGGTTGCTCACCGTCTTGCTCACGCGGCGGAAGAGGGCGTCGTACGCATACGCCGCCACGCGCTGCCCGGCGTAGGCGTCGCCCGTCCCGCCGGCGTCAGCATACCACACGCCGACCAGGCGGTTCCAGGCGTCATAGCGGTACAAATGCAGCCCGTCGGCGGTCAGATTCCCGCCGGCGGCGAATCGTCAGAGGCGGCGTCGGCGGCTCCGCGGTCACGTCCCATCGACGGCGGATCGACAGGAAGTCCCAATTCGCCCAATACGTCGCGCGCGATGTCAAGCAAGCCGGCGCGTAGCAATACGGCAACACTCCACATCGGGCCCCATTCAACGCTGTGTCTCTCCCGGCGCTCGGCCTGGTGCCGGGCGCTCGATTCAACCAACTGCAAATCCGGATGCAATTTTTGCGTCCGGTCGATCAATGCACGTCCCCTTTCCGAACGTGCGGTCAAGTCCATCTTGACCGCCACCGCGACGCGCCGCGCCAGACCCGCGGTCAGAACGATGACCGAAAGGCAGAGCTGCTCGAATTGCGTCTCGGCAACATTCGTATTGCAAAGCCACGCGACGTAACGTAGCGCGTCGAGCTGTACGCGTTCGTCGAACCGTTGTGCATGACGCGTGAAGCGGGACAGGGACTTGTCGTAACCTGCCTGATGCAGCAACACCGCATCACCCAGCAACTTCAGGCGCACAGTTCGCTCATCCGTAGACTCACAGTACTCGTTGTACATGTGAATGCCATCGTAAACCGCAGGCATAATCGCCGGATCAAGAGTCGGAAAAACGGGGGATGGCCAAACAGGCACTCAAACGGGGTGCTCAGTGGAGCGTGATGCGGCATGCCGATACGATCGCACTCCCAACAGAGCATGTCGCGAAAGTCGTCACGCGACAAGCCGCGCATCAGGCTGCGCAGAATGGCGTTCTCATCCGCTATCGACCGCAGCAGCGACGAGATGGCATAGTTGGTGTCCACTATCGGAGGAACCTCAGGGGATCACCCGGATATCGCTCGCCCGGCATTGGTCGCGGCGGGGGAACGTCTGGAGGTGGTGGCGGCTCCCGCACAGCCTAAGTCATTCATTTGACCGGCAATAGCATTGGCCCGGTCTGCAGCATTATCCGCTTCGCGCTCATGGTTCTTGAAATCGCGCTGAAAATCATCCTCTGTCACGTACTTGCGCCCGGCGTACTTCGTGCTTCCCAGGCACTGATCGTCGAACTCCCGCCTCTTGTTCGCACAATCACGGCAGGCTTGGTACTTCTGAAGCAGGTCTTCGCAAAGCGGAGGAAGCATGTCTTTGCAACTCTTGTACTTGTCGTCGTTCTGGTTCGGAATGTCGCCTGCGGTGCATTGCGCACACGCGCTCTTGTATGCGTCGTGAAGCTGATCGCATCGCCTCCCGCTGTATGGAGTACCGCTACGGTCCTTTCTGTACGGGCGCGGCACAAACGCGCGCGGGCGCGGATGTGTCGGATCGCGGATCACGGGCTGACTATAGGGTGGTTCAAACGGGTTGCCGATGGGCCCAAGGACTGGCTCGGGCAAAGGCTCTGGCATTCCCGGATGCCGAGGCCGGGGTATGCTGATTGGCCGAGGTGGGGAGTACGGTCTTGGTGGAACGACGCGGGGCACCTGTTGCCCGAGGGGATCTGCGGCCGAAACGGGTGCTGAGAATAGGTATTCAAGCAGGCTAAGCGAGTCGCTGTACCCCAGCGGATCCACCTGCATCCATCTTCCCACCCCGCTCCCATACTGCCGATACCGATTCTGGTAACTCCCGCTCTCCCCATCTCTGTAGAGCCCCTGGTGCATCAGCGGATTGCCGACGCTGGAGACCGTCAGCGCCGCGCCGCTTTCGCCCAGTCCGCCGCTGATCGCGCCGCCGAAAACCGCCGGCTCGCCATACGCGGAATAGTCGTAGCGTTCGACCACGCCGCCGGATTCGCCCGTGAGCAGCGTGACGCGGTAATTGGCGTCCTGGTGATAGAAATAGCGCTGCGACCCGCCGGCGTCGAGGCAGTCATTGTCCGCGCTTCCGCCCGCGAGCGGGTCCGTGTTGCGGTCGCGGCAGATCGGCTCGTCGATGTACTGCGTGCCGAAGACGGTCTGCGCCAGCGTGCGGTCCGAGCCGTCGCGCTCCTCGATCAGCCGCCAGCCGGAGTAGAAATAATGCTCCGCGCGGTCGCCGGCCTGGATGCCGGCCATTCCGCCGGCGTCCGAGCCGTACACGCAGCCGAGGCCCTGGTTGCTCACCGTCTTACCTACGCGGCGGAAAAGGGCGTCGTAGGCATACGCCGCCACGCGCTGCCCGGCGTCGCCCGTCCCGCCGGCGTCAGCATACCACACGCCGGCCAGGCGGTTCCAGGCGTCGTAGCGGAACAAATGCAGCCCGTCGGCGGTCAGGTTGCCGGCGGAGCCTTCTAACGCCGAGTCCGTTGGTCCCGGGAAGCTTCGATCCGCCCCAGCGACTCCTGAACCTCCGCCAGGACCATCGGCGATGCGACGGTCCGCAACTCGATTAGGTCTTGGTGCGCGCGGCTCTCTCAGCGCGACCCGGCCGAGTTCGGGGATTCGTACAACCTGTACGAGTACCGGCGCCAGCCACGGGTTCGAGCCGCCTGGCGTTCACGTGTTGGCCGCGTTTCAGGGCGACCTGTTCGTCGGTGGCGGAATCAAGACCGCTGGCCCGTACGCCTCCGCGTTCTGGGCCTGCTGGCATCCGAGCGGTCCGCCGATCGCTGGCGACGCGAACCGCGATTGGGAGGTGGGCGAAGCCGACCTCTGTGATCTTCCATACGGCTGAGCACCCGGCGGAGCCGCCATCACGGGTGTACGCTCCAGGGCGTGCTGTCGACCGGAGTGAGGATTGGCGTCGGTACGCCGGCGTGATTCACGGTGCGAACAAGCGTCGTGGATCGTGTCGAATTGCACACTGCGGACATGACGGCCCTGCCCTTCAAAGACAGCAGCTTCGATGCGGTGCTCTCCAGTCTGGCGATCCACAACATCCGAGGAAATGCCGGTCGAGCCAGACCTTGACCACGCTTGTCGGCGCGTTGCGCATGCGCGGACCGGAAACTGAACGATGGAACGATTCATGGCCCACATTGCAGGCGTCGTGATGATGCCCATGAACACGCACGCTGACGAACTGAGAGGATTACCTCCGATTCCGGCGCGTCGGCGATGCTCCCTATGCCTGAGGGCGAACTGAAATGGCGTTGTACCCACTGCGACGACGATTGTTTTCGGCGCGCGACACCGTCTGGAGCACCCCAATGAGCCGTAGCGATCGAACAGCGCACGGCGAATGCGCCGAGGGTTGCCGGGCCTGCAGCCTCGCGCGCCTGTCTACTGACCAATTCGGACCTGGCCATTCCGGGCAAGCAACGTCATCGGTTTCTCAATCCTCAGCCGACCCTGATACTGCCCGGCATCGATATTTAGATCGCTTCCGCCAATAACGGCGTAAATGCCTTCCACCAGCGTGTTGAATGGTTGACCAACACTTCCGATCTCGGGTCCGCCGTATGCGTAATTCACATAGACGGGGT
This sequence comes from Phycisphaerae bacterium, assembly GCA_046350315.1. GTDB lineage: Bacteria > Planctomycetota > Phycisphaerae > UBA1845 > Fen-1342 > CAZHTF01. The sequence goes on along the minus strand of JAXMAP010000002.1, from coordinate 3,844,850 downwards.
CGACCGGCGTCATGAATGGCGCCAGCATCGGGAAAGCCAGGTCAAACGCCCCATAGTACGCAAAGTTTGATTCACCCGTCACACAAGTTGCCGCTGTTGCGCAACTTTCCGCACCGTGCACTCGCCCCAACCCGTCAAAGATGGGTGGCCCGAAGACCCGGGCTCTGTAAGACCGTTGCCACTCCAGAATTCAACCGAGTAAGCGTTTCCGGCGATGCACGCGTTTCCTCCTGCGGGGTTGGGCCGCGCACCATGATCGTCTAACACAATCCCAAATGCGACGCGCTTGTACGATCCCTGCGGGTGGCTGATGCTGACCGCGCCGGACATGTTGGTCCAGTGATTGGCATCCCATCCCTCGAACAGGGTTTGCGCGGGCTCGCCGTTTTGAAGACCCATCAACGTCCAATCCGTCGTCACGTCACGCACGAGTACCGTAGCGCCGAGCGATTGGGGCAATGTGTTCGGGTCAGGTACTGTGCCGGCACAATAATCAGTCTGCCAGAGCCACGTGACTTCCACGGTATTCGCGACCGCGGCCGAAACGCCGCAATGGGTCGCGGTCATGAAAAGTCGCGTGAAGTCAGCCGGGGAGCGATTTAGCATAGCGCCCGAGCAAAAGAACCCGTATGGAAGAAGGTTATCGACAAAAGCCAACGCGCCGACGCCGTCGCGCAGCCCGCTGACCCCGGGATAACACATCGCGTCCAAATGACACGAAACCGTCTCCTCCGCGCCGGATGGGTTGGTGAATCGCGAGCGATACTGGTTGAGAACGCCGGTCGGATGCAACGCGAACGCCGCATCTTGGTGGTCATGGCGTTCCGGAAGAAAATACTCCAGATAGATGTCATCGGTGTAGATCGTCGGAGTCCAGAATTCGCCGAAGCTCGCTACGAACGCGCCGCTGAATGGGCCGCGGCTGTTCGCTGGATCGCTCGCGCTGAATACGGTCAACTCTGAGTCCGGCGGCAGCCCGAGCCGCGGGAATGCGAACGCGCACGGCACGGGCGCCGCCGGCGAGAATTCGTAGCGTGCAAAGCCAGCCGCCGGGCAGCGCGGTCCATTGCTCGCCGCGGGCGTCATACTCAATGTCCTGAACCACGCCCATTCTGAGAGGCCCCGGTCCGCTCGTGGCGTCTTCGGCGAGCAGTGCGTCGACGTCGGCCCTGGAGTGCATGGGCTCGGTGGCGAGCAGCAGCCCCGGGATCTCGACACTTCGCGGCTTGCCACGCGGGGACAGGTTGCAGCTAATTGGGGACCGCAAGGCATCTGCCACCGGCAGCCGTTGCGCGAAGCTCGCGGGTACCAAGGCGAGAACGATGAGCAGGACAACAACGCCGCGCGTTGATGATCTTGCGGATCGGGTCGACATAGTCATTGCTCCGGCTGCTTCCTAGTTTCCGATCACAACTGTGCCCACCGGCGCGATAACCCGGAACGCCTTGCCGTCGGCACCCATCGTCGCGACGTTGCCGGCCAAGCTTGTGTAATTGCCGAGAACGATCACGAGTGTTCCGCCGTCACTCACCGCGGCGACGCCGTCCGGAACGCGGTCGAACGGGCGAAACGCCGTTCCGTCTTCTGTCGCGAGCGCCGGCATGCCCGCATCCACATGAACCGCCGCAGGCCCGGCAAACGCGTTCATCGCGTTCTCAAGTGCGTCGGTTTCGAACGACGTGCCTGTATTGGAACCACCGAACAGCGCGCAGCCGGAATTCGTATGAATGCCGATGGCGACGCCTTGCGCATCCCAAATAATTGGGCTGCCGGAGTTGCCGCTGGTGGTGTCGACAATGTATTTGTGCCAGAACAACGGACCGGGCGACTCGCCCAGATAGAGCCCGGTCGCTGTCTGGTTCGTGAGCGTTTGTGCATTTTCGCCGCCCGTCGTGCCCGCCGGTGTGTTGTCGATCCCAAAGCCAGTGATTCGAACCGTCGTCACGCCCGTCGGCGTTTCGCGCGAGACGCGGAAAAAGCCCTTGGTCAGATGTGCGTTCTCGCCGGTTGTGGGGTTCGCGTCGATGGTAAAGAGCGAGTAATCGTCGCCGATGGTCGAATCCTCGCCGCCGTAACCAAAGCGCTGACCGCGTTCACCGGAAATTGGTTCTGCGGAGCGGCGAGAATTGGCGTCCCGTCGGCCAGCGACAGCGGCACGTGAAATTCTACGATGCCGTTCAAGAACACCGCTTCGATCGTACCGTCGGGAATTTGAGGGCCGGAGCCGTCGGGATCGAAGTCGACGCAGTGGCCAGCCGTCAGCACGCAGCCGTTCGAGGCCAGCCAGCCCGTACATCCCGGCGCGAGGGTCGAACCGCTCTGAAAACTGACTCGACAAACGCGCGAATCGCTCGAGGCGTCGCGATCATCAAGTCCGCAGAGGCTGCGAAGCTGCGGCTCGGACGCTGCCACCGGCGACGGCGCGCGAAATGGCCGGCCATCAGCCCTGGACAAGTAACGAATACTTTGGAATCTTTTGCGGCCACGTACAGCTCGAACTCGATAGTGTCACCGTTGAAAAACGCCGACCAGCCCCGCCAGTCGGCAACGTTCTTGGCGTCGAGACGCTGTGTGGCTCCGTCGGCGCTTGAAGTAAGAAGTATGTAACTCTCGCGTCCCAGATTGCAGTCGGAAACAAATACAGCGCGTCCATTGCGCGCCCGGGGCCTGGAGTTTGTCGTAAAAGGCAAGCGACGGCTTATCGCCAGAGCCGTCAATCACGCCAGTGAAGACGGGGTGGGGAAAGAGATCCTGCAGAGCGAGTGCGTCCATCGTTGCGCGGACTTTGTTTGGCGCCTGCGCGATCGCTGTGCGAACGAGCAATGTCAGGAGCACTGGGATCGCGCGCCGAATCGCAACCAGCGCCTCTCCGCCGCAAGCATTAGTTTCAGGTGAGGTGTGCGAACCATGTGAAGGTCTCCAGGCAAGCGGTTTTGAAGGTCCGACTATTGGAGATTCACAAGCACGAGCACCATGCCGGTTCCCGGTTTCAATTCGGTCATCGCTTTTCCCAGAACGGCGCCATGTGCACGCTGCTCATCAACCGCTTTCATCGCGTGGCCGCGTCGGCGGGAAGTGGTCAGCAGGTCACCGGGAGCAATTGCCGTGGACGTCGCGTCGCACCAGACATATACTCTGCCCGAAAGCGCCACAGGCGGCGCATCCGCGTTTCCAGGCAGATTTCCCAACACAAGCGCCGGCTGAAAAGTCATTGGGCGCCGCTCACGACGCCGGCGACACGGCGGCTGTAAGCCTCGCGCGAACACCGGAGCTTCCCGGGGTAATCAGGATCAATCTCAACGACGTAGCCGGGTTCGACCGCCTCACTCGAACCTATCCCTAAACTTGCATCTTGTTGTCTTGTCATGTATACTACACAACATGTTGCGACTCACGGACGATGTTCTGCACTGGCTTTTGAAGCGAATCCCGGATCCACCAGTCAAGCCCAAAGGCGGCCGCCCGCCGCTGGACAAGGCTGGCAAGCGCTGCGCGGCATCTTCTGGATACTCGACAACGGCGCCAAGTGGAAGGACTTGCCGCGCGAGTTCGGGCGCCAAGAGCCGCCGTGCATCGGTACTTCCAACGCTGGGTGCGCGATGGCATATTTGAACGCATCCTGCGCCAGGCCGGCCGCGTGGCTGAGGAGCCGCGACGGCTTCAAGCTGTACGAGTGCTTCATCGACGGAACGTTCGCCAAGGCCCGCGGCGGCGGTGACGGCGTGGGGCTGACGAAGGCCGGAAAAGGCGTGAAAATCATGATTCTGGTCGATGCCCAGGGCTTGCCGGTGGCGATCGACACCATGGCGGCGTCGCCGCACGAAAGCAAATTGGTGCAACGGTTGTTTGACTTCATGCTGACCAGCCGCCGTCCCGGAGCCGCGTCGTCGGCGACAAGGCGTATGACGACGACGGGCTGGCGGCTGAATTGGACAAACGCGGCGTGGAATTGATCGCGCCGCACCGCGCGAACCGCGTCAACACCACTCAGGATGGTCGACCGTTGCGAAGGTACCTGGGCGCCGCTGGACGGTAGAGCGAACGATCGCCTGGATACAACACTTTCGCCGCCTGTGTATCCGGTGGGAGAAGTCTACCACGTTGTTTCGAGGCTTTTGCATCTGGCTTGCGCCATTCTGTTGATTCGAACGGTTTAGGGATAGGTTCGGGAACTTCTCCGCCAAGTCCGCGCCAGTTATTTCCAGTACTCGCGTACGCGTCGTGCCATTCACATCGAGGGTCGTAGCGGGCGTCGATGTGTTGATGCCGACGTTCCCACCAAGCGTGACGGTAACGCGGCTAAGTGAGTGTGTGTAAAGATCCAAGCCATACTGGTTTCCACCAGCGTCGCGCTTGGAACCGATCCCTTCGCCGCTATTGCCGCCGAAGCGCAGCGCCGCCGTGCTCACGCTGCCCGCGTTCTGGTTGGCCTCGTCGACCACGACGCTTCCGTTGGACCCGTCCAGAACGATCGTGGGGGCTCCCGTGGTCGAGCGAACGTCGATGCGGGCGGCGGCCGTGCCGGCATCATTGGGCCACATCTCGAGCTGGTTGCGGATGCGCAAGATGCCGAGGTTGCCGCCGGTGCCAGTCAGGTTGATTCCGGGTACGAGGCCCCCGTCATTGCGGATTTGCAAGACCCTGCCGCCGAGGTTGACTTGAAGCGGCGCCGCCGGGGTACTCGTTCCGATGCCGACGTTTCCGTTGCTCAGAATTGTCAATCGGTCGATCCCGGCGCTGTCGGTGATCGAGGTCGCGGCCCCGGCGGCCGTGCTGTTATTAATGAGCTTGAAAATACCGTCGCTTCCGCCGTTGTACTCCATGTCGAAACCGAAACGCACGTAGCCTGCGACGCCCATGTTGATGTCAAGCGTCCGTTGCGGGCTGGCCGTACCGATGCCGACGTTTCCTCCCGCGTAGCTCACGTTCGTGCCAGAAGTGACCCACGGCGCGCCGGCGAAAGTCGCGTACGCCGCGTAGGGAGTTTGCGTCAACTCCTCGCGCGGCGTCAACACGTTGCCGGCGACCGTGAGCTGCAGCCAGCGCTGTTGACCATCAAATGCCGTCGCGCCGAACTGGCCCGCGTTATTGAGCAGCACGGTGAACAGGCCGTCATTGTCTGGATCCACCGATAGTGTCTGTGTTCCAAGGGCCGAGCCGCCGGACGAAACACTAAAAAGGGCGAATGTGACGGAAACGGGCGTCGTGACCGGAGTTCCATTCTGCAGCAAGCGGCCTTGGTAGGAGAACGCCGACGTGAGCGGCGCTTGCGCCACCGCGGACTGCACGACGAACGATAGGGCTGCAGCGCCCCAGATTGCGACCAGGTTTCTTTGCATGATCAGTCCTCTCTAGGGGTTTTGATGGTTCTCATTGCGGCCGCTGCACGAAATCGATACAATTGCAGTTGCGACCTCGGGCTTCATTCTCAATTACAACTTTCTCGGCGAGTGACCACCGAGGCCGTTCGAGTTTTTCCGGCGGGAGCATTGATATCATGCCAAGCACTGACGTACGGGAATCGGTCTTGGCCGAGTTGAGCGCCGGCGCGAGCCCGGCCGAGGTACTACGGTCGCTCGTCGAGGCCACCTACAGCGAGCTGCGTGAAATTGCGCACCGCGTGCTCTACCAGCAGGCCGGTCCGGCGACACTTCGGACCACAGCGCTCGTACACGAGGCTTATGTCAAGCTGGCGCGAAGCCCGGGGTTGCGCTGGGAGTCGCGAGGGCATTTCCTTCGAATCGCCGCCAAAGTAATGCGGCATGTTGTGATCAACTACGCGCGCGCGCACCGCGCGCAAAAACGCGGCGGCCGCTGGCGCAGCGTCGACGTTGGCGACACGATCGCGATGGATGACGAGTCGTTGTCGGACCTGCTTGACCTAAGTGTCGCGCTGGAACAACTGTCGCAGCGCGACCGGCAGAAGGCGGAGATCGTCGAGCTTCGCTACTTTGCCGGCTGCTCGATCGAGGAGACCGCCGATGCGCTGGGCATCGGCACGACCACGGTGGAGCGCGAATGGCGGTTCGCGCGGGCTTGGTTGCGCGCAGCACTGGGCGAGCCGCGCGGAGCGGTCTGATTGCCCGGCTTGAAACGCTCATCTCTGCGGAACGCCGAACGGGGACTGATCGTATGGACGAAACATCCGGGGCAACCGACCATCACTGGGAACGAGTGCAGCGCGCGTTCCACGAGTTGCTGGCGCAACCGCAAGAACGGCGGGCGGCAGAGCTAGAGCGATTGTCCCTCGGGAGAGCAGCGCTGCGCGCCGAGCTCGAGCAGTTGCTGCGCGCTGATAGCGGCGATGGCTCAGACATGCTAGCCCAGCCGCTGCCGGCGGCGGCTGCGGCCTTCGACACGGCGCTGGCGGCGAGCATGGAATGCGGGCGCGTAGTGGGGGCATACCAGCTTTCGCGGCTGCTGGGCGTCGGAGGGATGGGCGCGGTTTACCTGGGGGAACGCGTCGACGGGCACTTCGACCAGCGCGTCGCGATCAAGCTCGTCCGGCGGGGCATGGAGTCCGACGAGATCGTGCGGCGCTTCCGCGCCGAGCGGCAGCTGCTCGCAGCATTGGAGCATCCGAACATCGCGCGTTTGCTCGACGGCGGCCTGTCGAGCGACGGCCGGCCGTATTTGGTAATGGAGCACGTTGACGGCGCGCCGATCGACCACTATTGCAAACAGCGAATGCTTCCACTTCGCGACCGGCTTGAATTGTTCTGCGGGGTTTGCGCCGCGGTTCAGTACGCGCATCAAAGCCTGGTGGTGCATCGTGATCTGAAGCCCGGAAATATCCTGGTGGACGGGGCCGGCCGCCCGAAGCTGCTCGATTTCGGCATCGCGAAAGTGCTGCGCGAGGACGACGGCCTGGCGGTAACACGCGCCGATGCACGCCCGATGACACCGCGCTACGCCAGTCCCGAACAAGTCCGCGGCGAACGAATCACGACCGTAAGCGACGTTTACGCCCAAGGCGTGATCCTCTACGAGCTGCTTAGCGGCTGCGCGCCGTACCAGGTGGCGACGCAGTCCCCGGAGGCGTACGAGCGCGCGATCTGCGATCAAACGCCGCCCCGGCCCAGCACGGTCGTAACGGACCGCGCGCTGCGAAAACGAATGGCAGGCGATCTGGATACAATCGTGCTTAAGGCGATGCGAAAGGAACCCGCGCGCCGATATCAATCTGCCGAACAGCTTGCCGATGACATTCGGCGACAACTCGACGGCTTGCCCGTGCGCGCCCGCCCGGACACGTGGCGCTATCGCACCGCAAAGTTCGCGAGTCGCAATCCCTGGTTGGTAGCCGGCGCGGCCGCGATCGTCGGTGGGGCGATTTTCAGCACGATCATGTATGTTCGAGCCGCGTCCGCGCGCGAGATCGCCGTGTTGGCGCAACAATCCGAGAGCGAGCAGCGCCGCGCCGCACAGCAGGCACTTACGACCGCCACGCAGAAGCAGCAGATCAGCAACGCGATCTGGGCTTTTCTCGACCGGCTGATCACGCAGCCCAACCGCGGCGACCCGAAGATCAGCGCTGTGATCGATCAGGCGGCGCTGGAACTTGGAAACGGCGAGTTTCACGACCAGCCTTTGGCCGAGGGTTTGTTGCGCCGCACGATCGGCAACTCCTTCGCGGCCGTCGGTCGCACTGCGGACGCCGAGGCACAGTTCCAGATGGCGCTAGTGCTGTTCCGCAACCTGCCGACGGGAGAGGGACGCGAGCACGCCGCAATCACGCTTAATGATTGGGGCTTCCTCGCCAGCTCGCTCGGAAACAAGGCTGCCGCGGCGGCGCATTATCGCGAGGCCTACGAGAGCTGGCAGGGGCGCGAGCATGACGAGTTCTACACCACGCTGGTCAATAATCTGGGTGAGGTTTATCGCGCACTCGGGCGGTTGGACGAGGCTGAGCCGTTACTGCACGAGAGCCTTGAGCTCAGCATCAGCCGAAACGGGCCGGAATCGTTCAACACCAGCAGGGCCTACAACAATTTGGGACTGCTGCAGGCGGCACGACACGATTTCGAGTCCGCCGAAGCAAACCTCCGCCAAGGACTTACCGTGCTGCGCAGGATTCAGCCGCAATATGTACCGTTGGCGCTGAACAACCTAGCCCGCGTGCTGGAAGCCAAGGGCGATCTTGATGCGGCAGCTGGATGCTACCTCGATGCGGTCGCCGCCGCCCGCCGTACGGACTCGAACCTGCCGCCGACCTTGGCGTTGGCCGGGCGGTTCTTCGCTCAGCGCGGCGACGATCTATCGGCCGAAGCGATGCTCCGCGAGTGCGTGGCGCTGTTCCAAGAGCAACCGGAGCAGCGCAGCGCGTTGACGCATCGGATCCTGGCATGGGAAGCGTTGGCGGAAGTGTGCGCGCGGAAAGGGGAGATCGCCGAAGCCGTCGCCTTGTTCGAACAGACAATCGAGTTGCTCTGCTCAGCGGCGCCGCGCGACGAGGCCGCCATTTCCCGGCTTGCACAGCGGCTCGCGTCGCTGCGCGGAGAGGTCGACGATGAGGACCCTGCGAAGATTCCGCTCGCCTTGCGCGAGTGAGTTCGGAATTTGAATTGGGCCCGATTGAGCGGCCTGCGTTCGGCTGCTTCGTCAAGTCTGGCGGGGTTAGGAGCCAACCACGAGTACACTAAACGAAGTCGCTGGGCCGAGCCGGATCGGCGGCACGATCCTGGGTGTCGGTTTTGCCGCCGGTGTGTTCTACTTGGCCCTAATGGTGCTGCCGGCGCGCGATACGCCGGTGAGTGAGGCCGAGTCCATTGGTCGGATCGTTGGATGGCAGACTATTGCAGAGAGCTGTTTTGGTCATTAAGCCTGCTGCTCGTGCTGTTCTCCTGTTATCAGATGCCGGGACCGGCTGAGCCCATTTGGTTGCGGAGCGAATTTGCCGCGAGCGCGCTGCTTCTTTTCCTTGAGGCGGATTTCTTGCTGTGCGTACTTTGCTTTTGGACTTCGGGCGTGGGCAGAATCGTCTACGTTTCCGCAATGATCGTGCTGGGCAGGTATACGCTGTTCATGCCGCTGGTCATGGTCGCCCAAGCGATGCGAATGAAGTAGGCAGCGCAGGCGAGCCTGCGAACGCCGCGACGCGGCCGTGGCGGCGGGTGCGCGCGACGGCGCGCAGGAGAGCATTCCATGCTTGATCTTCTTCGGCAACTCGTTCTGTCTCAGCTCGAAGCCTCCGTGTGCATGCTCGACGAGTGCATCCGCAAGTGCCCGGCACAGCACTGGGACAGCCCGATCGGCAAGTATCCGTTCTGGCACGTCGCGTATCACACGCTCTGCTTCATCGACGTCTATCTCTCGCCCAGCGACGAGGCGTGGCAGCCGCGGCAGGGCGGGCCGGGCGGCGGGCTGCATCCGCTCGGGCGGGTGGAGCTCGAGGAGGAGTACCCCAGCCGGCGTTTCGAGCAGTGCGAGCTGCTGGAGTATTCCGCGCTCTGCCGCCAGAAGGCGCGCGACGTCCTGACCAGCGAGACGCGTGAGACGCTCGAGGGGCCGTCCGGGTTTCCGTGGCTGGCGTTCTCGCGGGCTGAGGCGCACGTCTACAACATCCGCCATATCCAGCACCACGCCGGACAGCTCAGCGCGTTCCTGCGGCGACAGGGCGTGGAGACGCATTGGGTGAAGTCCGGCTGGCGCGAAAACGTGTAGCAGCGCCTTCGGCAGTGTTGAGTCCGCTGAGCCAGCCATGGGTGGCCGAGCCCCTCGCGGCGCGCCGTAAGCGCCTGTCGCAAATCAGTTTTCCGTCACGTCCGGGTCTGTCACCTTTTACTCCGCTGCGGGTATAACTTGGAGCACAGCGGCGGCCGACGGCCGGTCCGACGCCGCTGCGCTTCTAGGTTCGCGCGAGGACGCTTCGGTCAACGATTCGGAAAGGTGCTGCGATGCCGCTTTGCAACGCTCGGCGGTTTCTGGTTCAGACGCTGACGATCGGTGCGGTGATTCTGGGGAGCAGCGCGTGGGCGCGGCCGCAAGAGTCCAAACCCGCGCCGGAGCAAACTCCGCCCGCGGCGACTCCGACGACACAACCCGCGCGCCCGACGACTCGCCCCGCCAGCACGCGCCCGGCAGACGCCGCGAGCAGCGCGCCGATGACCCCCGAGCAACGCGTGGCCGAACTCGAACAGGCGCGCGAGCGCCGACGCCGCGAACTGATGGAGCGCGCCACGAGTCGCCCCGCGCAGCCGACGAGCGCGCCGGCGAACGGCGCGAATGCTCCCGTGAGTTTACCCGGCGCTCCGACCGTAGCGCCCGGCGCGCCGGCTGCTGTGCCGGGCGGAACAATCACGACGCCTGCCGCGCCACCGGTCACGCCGCGCGTTGATCCCGGCCGAACGATTCAGCCCGCCGAGCAGGGGCGTGACATCCGCGTTCCGGTAGATTCGTCCGTAGCGACTGGCGCAGCGAACCGGCAGCAGCCGGCTACGCCGCCTGCGCCGATGACGCGCCCGATCGTTCGCCCGCCGACGCCGACGAATGAACCCGCGCGGCCTCTACCGAATGGGCTGCCGCCCGCTGTTCCGGGTCAGGCGCAACCCGGTCAGTTGATGCAAGCGCCCGGGCAGACGCCGCCACAGCCGGTTCAGCCGAACGTTCAGCCGGGACAGCCGCCGGCGCCGGGAGACTCGCAAGCGGAGCCGCCGCCGCAGGAAACGGAAGTGCAGCCCGGCGCGCAGCCGGACGGTCAGCCGCCGGCGCAAGTTCCGCCGGGGCAAGTGCCGCCGACGCCGACCACGCCGCCGAACGTTCAACCGAATCAGCCGCCGGCCGCGCAGCCCACGCGCCCGGGCGTCGCGCAGCCGCCGCGTACGACGCCGACTGCGCCGGCGAGACCGAATCAAACGCAGCCGACACCGCCGCAGACTCGGCCGACGCATCCCAGCAGTGCGCCGACGCGCGCGCCGGCTTCGCCGGACGGGCGCGACGAGTGGTTCAGCTTCAAGGGCATTCCGTGGGAAGACGTAATTACGCAGTTCGCGCAGCGGCTCGGAAAGCCGCTGTCGACGACGTCCTCGTCGGTGGGCGGCGAGTTGACCTACGAGAACCCGCACAAGATGACGAAACAGGAGGCGATCGACCAGCTCAACTTCCTGCTCTCCGAGCAGGGGTACTTCATGGCGGAGACCGACGAGTTCGTCTACGTCGCCCCGATGTCCGAGCTGGCCAAACTGCTGCCGGTGGAACGGCTGTTCCAATCCGAGGCCGACTTCGAGTCCGCCAAGCTGCGCGACATGGAGTTCGCGTCGCTGTCGATCGAAATCAATAACATGCCGGCGGCGGACGTGGTGCAACTCTTCAGCCCGAACATGCCCGACTCGGCGCTGCCCGTGGCGCTCGAGAGCAGCAACCGCGTGAAGGTGGTCGGCTTGGCGCGCGACATCCGCCGGTTCCTTCGGCTGCTGGATGTGATCCGCACGGAGCCGTACGACCCGAAAGAGACCCGCATCTACACGTGCAAAACCAGCGCCCGAGATATCGAACAGCAGGTTCGCGTCTTGCTGGGGTTGGGACAGCGCGGCGTCGGCCAGCCGCAACAGGTCTGGGATCCGAATCAGCGTCGCTTTGTTCCCGCCGGCCCGGAGCAGGCCGGCGCACAGCGCGACGTGCGCATGACGGTCGACGATCGAACGAACTCGTTGATCGTGCGCGCCACGCAGGATGATCAGAACATCATCGCCCGCTTCCTGGAAGAGATCGACAAGCTGCCCGACATCGGCGAATTCAACACGACCGTGGTCGAAGTGCAACACGGCAACGCCAGCGAGATCGCAAACCTGCTGAACCAGATCTTCCAGCAGGAGCAGGGACGTTTCCGCAGCACCGGGGCATTTCGACCCCAGCCGATGCCCGGCCAGCCGCCGCAGCCCGGCCAGCCGCCGCAGCCGGTACCGCAGCCGGCGGCGATCGGCACCGCCGCCCCGAGCGACATTTTCGTGGAGGACATTTTCGAGCGCGCCAACAAGACGATCCGGCTGGTGGCCGACTCGCGCACCAACTCGCTGATCGTCTACGCCAATGCCAAGGGGCTCGAGCGCGTGCAGAAGATGCTGGAGATCATCGACAAGCCGGTGCCGACGAACTTCCGCGCCTTCAAGCTGCAGCAGGCGAAGGTCGAGGATGTGTATCCGACGATCGAGCAGCTGGCGCGGAACATCACGTCGTCGACGCCGGGTCGTGGCGGCCGCGCGCCGTCGATCGTCATGGACGCGACGAACAACTCGCTAATGGTGGTGGCGGAGCGAGAGGACATGCGCCGCATCGAGCCGCTGATCACGCAGCTCGACGTGCCGCCCAGCGACGACCAGCGCCACGTCGTGCTGCTTCAGAATCTCAAGCCCAGCCAGATGTCGAGCACCGTGCAGGCGATGCTGGCCGGTCTGAGCACAGGCGGTCCGCGCGCGACGCCGGGCCGGCCCGGTCCGTCCCGCGGCGCGCCGCAGTCCAATCAGGTGATCGCGCTCGACGACGCCAAGATGCTGATCGTCTATTGCGACGAACGCGACTGGAAGAAGATCGAGGAGACGGTCCGCGTCTGGGACGCCGCCGCCATCAGCGATACGCCCGAGATGCGCACGTACGCGATCGAGCACGGCAACCCGGATTCCATCTTCGAGACGCTCAACACGCTCTATCGCAACTATGTGCACCCGACGCTGGGCCGCCAGCCGGTGGCGATCGCGATCGACGCGCGCACGATCTACGTGCAGGCGATCAAGCCGGCGCTGGACGAAATCGGCTCGCTGCTGACGACGATGGACGTTGCGCCGGCGGGTTTTCCGCTGACGATCCTGCCGCTGGAAAACGCCGACGCGTCGGCGGTGGCGCAGCTCGTGCAGCCGATCCTGCCGCCTGCGCAGCGCGGTCGGGCGACGGCGATGTCGGCGGTGGGCGACGCGGCGACGAACTCGCTGGTCGTGCGCGTTGATGAGCCGACGTTGGCGAAGATCAAGGAATTCGTGCGCGACATCGAGGCGCGGCACGTCGAACAGACGCCGGTGCGGCGAATCTTCGCGGTGCGGAACGCGCAGCCGCGCGAAATCGCCGACGCGATTCAGCAGCTACAGCCGGGCGGCAGCGGCGTGGCGCGGCGCGGCGGCGCTGCGGCAGGACCGGCGGTGAAGGCGTTCGTGACGGCGGGCCAGGTGGTCGTCGAAGCGCCGGAAGAGCGCATGCCGCAGATCGAGCAACTCGTTGCGCAGCTTGACTCGCCGACCGGAACCGAGATCGTCATCAAGACCATCTCGCTCCCCGGAGTGAACGTAAACAACGTCGCGCAGCGTCTTAGCGCGGCGGTGGGGCAAAAGGCTCAGCGCGTCGGACAAGTTGCGCGATTCGACGCCGATCCGTCGAGCGAGTCGATCCTGCTGACGTGCAGCCGGGATTTGCTGGACGAGTGCGAGTCGCTGCTGATGGAATATCGCGAACTGACGCGCGGCCTGCCGCTTGAAACGCAATTCCGCGCGCTTCAGCACGCGACGGCGCAGGATGTCGCCAACGCGCTTCGCGAGCTACTGGAGAAGAACTTCATCAATCTGGCCGCGACGGCCAAGATATCGGTCAGCACCGATCCGCGCACAAATCGCGTCATCATCAGCGGCCCGCAGGTCGCCGTTCGCCAGGGAATCGCGCTGCTGGAACAGTTCGACGTGCCGCAGGAGGCGCAAGGGTCAGTCGTGCCGGTCACCGTCGACACGCGCAAGGTGCCCGGGCTCGATGTCAGCAACCTCGCCAATCAGCTAAACCAAATTTGGCAGTCGCGGCCGCAGCGTCCCGACAAGCTGAAGGTGCAATTCACCGCCGACCGCCTGACGGAGACGTTGATTATCTCGGCGCCCAAGGACGCGATGGCCGAAATCGACACGATCATCGCCAAGTTCGTCGCCGAAACCGAAGACTTGAAACCGGATCGACGCTTTTTCCCTGTCAGCAACGCGGACGCCAGCTTCGCCGCGGAGCAGCTGCGAAACCTGCTTCCAGCACAGGTCGCCAGGATCAAGGGCCCGGAATACGCGCAGCGGATCAGCGTCTCGTTCGATCCGCGCCAAAACCAGGTCATCGTCGACGGTCCGCGGGCGGTCATGGCTGACGCGGAGAGCCTGATTGCCGAGTTGGACAAGCCCAGCCCGTTTGATCTCAGCCCGGTCACGATCGAGCTGAAGTACATCGATTCGAACCAGGCGTTGCAAATGGTCAACCAGATGTTCGGCCAGGGCCGCGCCGGCGGCACGCGCGGCGCCAACACGCAGCAGGAGTTGAGCGTCGCCATCAGCGGCAACAAGCTGATCGTGCGCGGTCCGGAGAAGAAGGTCGAGGCCGTCCGCGCGCTGATCGCCAAGGTTGACGCCGAGTCCGAGGGTCTCGACATCCGCACGTTCCAATTGAAGGTGCTGAACGCGACCATGGTCGCCGCCAGCGTGCAGGCCTTTCTGGCTTCCGCCGGCGTGCAGGCCAAGCCCGGTCAGATGAAGCCGGGTGCGTTCCCCGAGCCGACCACGAATACGCTGGTCGTCTTCGCCGAGAAAACGCAGATGCCGTTCATCGAGCTGATGATTACGAAGCTCGAGTCGACGCAGATGCCCGTCGGCGAGCCGCGCACTTACGCGCTGCGCTTCGCGCGGGCCGACCAGGTCTGGCAGAATCTGGACGCAATGCTGAAGGCCAAAGTCGCAGAGAAGGAAGGCGCCGTACGCAAGCAGACCGTGCAGACGCAGGTCTTCGCGGAGAACCGCACGAATCGCCTGGTCGTCTTTGCACCGGAGGACTACCAGGACCTGGCCGGCGACCTGATCAAGATGATCGACCAGGAGGTCGACACCGGCGAGATCATTCACATCGTGAAGCTCGAACAAGCCGAGGCGCGCCAACTCGCGCAGACGCTCACCAACAGCATGCAGACCGGCCGCGCCGGCGGCGACGCGAAAGTGAAGATCACGCCCGACGAGGGCAGCAACTCGCTGCTGATCCTGGGCTTGCCAAAGGATGTCGCCGCGGCGGAGAAACTCATCGGCGATCTGGAAACCAGCGGCTCGCAGATCCCAGAGCTTCAGATTTTCAAACTCAGGTACAGTTCGACGGCCGACCTGATCGACGCGATCACGGCCATGTTCCCCACGTCGCGCAACCCGGCCGACTCGGTCACCGTCACCGAAGACGATTACAACAATCGACTGCTCGTCACCGCCAATCGCCGCAAGATGCGGCAGATTGAAGCGGTCATTGCCAAGCTCGATACGCCGCCGGAGGACAGCGACCTGCTGGCCGGCGGACGCGAGCTGCATTTCGTCGATATCGCGCGCGGCGATCCCTACGACATCGCGTATGACGTGAGCCGGTTGCTGCCGGACGAGGACAAGGGCGGTCCGTCGATCGATTCGGACTTCTTCGGCGAGTACATCACGGTCAAGTGCCGGCCGAACGAGTTCCCCAAAATCGAAAAGCTGATTCGCGAGTACGAAACCCGCGCCCGTGTCGAGAACAAAGTCGTTCTCCGCAAGCTGAAGGGCGACCAGGCGCGTGTCATTCAGTACTTGCAAGCCCAGCAGCCCGATCTGGCGATCGAAAAGGTGACCGAAGGGGCCGCCAAGCGCGAGACGATCGTCGAGGAGCTGTGGGGCGAGGGCGAAGCGCCGCCCAAGAAGGTCAAAAGCCGCGCGCGGACCAATGTCGGCGCGCAGGCGACGCCGATTCACCCCTACATGCTTAATATCCCCGAGTGGATGGCGGAGCTTCTTGAGGATGGGCAACAAACACCGCCGGCGGACACGCCAAAGGCGTCAACTGCGCCGCCTACGACGCAACCGGACCGTCCAAAGCGCGAGAAGGCGACTTTGCGCATCCTGCCTGATGGCCGCGTCGTGATCAGCGGGCCGAAAGAGTCGGTCAGCGATCTGGAAGACACGCTTGACCTCCTGGAAGAGGATCTCGCGGTCGGCGAAGTCATTCGCGTTTTCCGCTTCAAGTACGGCGACGTGAACACCGCCGCGACGATCCTCGATCGCATGTTCAACGGCCGGCAGATGATCCAGATGCCGCAGCCGCAACAGCCTCAGCAGCAGCAGCAGCAGCAGCGCGGCGGCCGCGAAGGCGGCGATGAGAAGGGCGGCGGCGGTGGCGACATGATGTCGCAACTACGCGCCATGATGGGTCAGCGCGGCCAGCAACCCGGCCGGCGCGGCGGCGCCGCGCAGACCGAGCGCCTGCGCATCGCCACCGATCCGGGGCAAAGCTACCTGATCGTCAAATGCGACGAATCCGACTTGCCCGATATCCGGCAATTGCTCCGCGAGCTCGATGTGCCACCGGACGAAGTCGATGTCCGCGTCATTCAGCTCAAGAATCTGGACGCGCAGGCGACGGCCGACAACATCCGTCAGGTGCTCGGCATCAACCGCGGCAGCGGCGGCGGGCGGCGCGGCGGCGGACCGCAGATGCCCGGCGGCGGCGGTCCGCAGCAGCAGCAATTCATGCAGCAGCTTCAGCAGCAGATGCAGCAACAGATGCTGGTCATGGCGCAGGGAGGCGACTTGGGCGCTGTGCCGATCGAATCGGTCGAGATCGTGCCCAACGTGGTCACGAATTCGTTGATGGTCTCAGCGCCGGTCGAGGTGCTGAGCGTGATCGAAAAGGTCATCACCGACCTGGAGAACCTCGAAACGCGCGACGTGATCGTCATCCGCCACTATCCGCTGAAGGAGGCGCAGGTCGACGACGTGCTGCCGCTGCTGCAGGAAGTTTTCGCCGGCGGCGGCGGGGGCGGCGGACGCGGCGCGGGCGGGCCCGGAGCGGCGGGCGGCCGCGGCGGGCATCCGGCCAATCTCGGTCCGGTGCAGATTTCCGGCGATCCGCGCAGCAACACGCTGATCTTCAGCGCCGAGACCAAGGACCTGCCGATCGTCGAAGCGCAGATTCGCATGCTCGACATTCCGGGCCGCGTGGCGGAGGCCGAGACGTTCACCTGCCAGTACGGCGACGCGCAGCAGATCGCGGACTCCGTGTCGACCATCTACGGCGGCGGCGGCGGCGGGGCACGCCCGGGCCGCGGCGGCGGGGCGCCGGCGGCGTCGGCGGCCGAGACCGTGCGCATCACGGCTGAGACGATCACCAACACGATCCTCGTGCTGGCGCCCAAGGCGCAGCGCGAGCTGATCTTCGGCAAGATTCGCGAGCTCGATCAACTCGCCAAGCGCGACATTCGCGAAATTCCGGTCGTGAACGCGAAGGCCGAGAAACTCGCCGAGCGCTTGGCGCAGATATTCGGCGGCACCGCGGTCGGCGCGGACAGCGGTGCGGGGCAGGGTCGCGGGCCCCGGCGCGGCGGGGCGGCGGCGGCGGCGACGGCCGGTCACATCGTGATCGTCGGCGACGACATCGCCAAGAAGCTCTTCGTCCGCGCGCCGGACGCGGTTTTCAAGCAGATGGAAGAGCTGGTCGTCGCGTTGGATCAGATCGACCCGGGCCTGCAAATCCGCGCCTACGCGCTGAAGTACGCCGACGCGCAGGCGGTGCTCGCCACAGTCGAAGAAGGACTCACGAAATATGTGCAGATGAGCCAGATGGCCGGCGGCGGGCGCGACCTGCCGTTCGATCCGTTCACCGCCGTCGCCGACCCGCGCACCAACAGCGTCATCGTGGTCGGCTCGCCGCAGACGTTTGCGTTTGTCGCCAGCGTGCTGGCGTCGGCGGATGTCGCGACGCCAAAGGACATGAAGTCTCAATTCCGCGTTTTCGTGCTTGACCGCGCCGAGGCCGAGACCGTCGCCGATGCGATCAACCGCTTCGCCGCCGGGGCGGCGGTCGAGGGCGTGAGCCGCGGCGGCGCGCAGCCGGGCGGCGGCGGTCGCGGCGGGCGGATGGGCGGCATGAGCGGCGGCGGTGGCGGCGGCCTGAGCGCTGCGCCGACGTTGAACGTTCACGCCGTCGGCGATGCGACCAGCAATTCGGTGATGGTGTTCGGCAAGCTCGAGGATATTCAGACCGTCGAAGAGTCGGTGATTCGAGCATTGGAATCGGCGATCCTGGATTCGAATCAATTCGCGCGCGTACCGGTGAAGAACGCGCAGCCGTCCCAGGTCGCCAGCGTAATTTCCGGCTATCTCAGCGCCAGCGAAACGCGCAGCGGCACGGGTGGACGAACGCCGCGCGGCGGCGCAGCGGCAGGTGCACGGAGCGGTCCGCGCATTACGCCGAACGACGCGGCCAAGATCATTCTGGTCTACGGCTCGCGCTCGGAGATTGAGGAAGTTACGCATCTGGTTACGGAATTCGACTCGGCGGATCTCGTTGCGAGCAATGTGAAGATCATCCCGATCTCTCCCGGGCAGGACGCGACCGAGCTGGCGCGTGAAGTGGAGACGGTCGTCAACACGAGCGAGGAGATTCTCGCCGACCGCGACGGGCGCGCCGCACGCCGCATCACGGTCGGATCGAACGCGTACACAAACGCGCTCATCGTCGGCGGCGATCCGACCGCCTTCGGCCTGGTTGACTCGGTTGTCACCCAATTGGCCGGCATCCGCACCGGCGGAATGGTCACGCGCGTCATACAACTGCGAAACCTGACGGCGGAAGACGCCCAGAACATCAGCGTCAGCATGCAGCAACGCGGGGGTTCGCGCGGCGGTTCGGACCGACCCCGTAGCGGCGCGCAGCCGGCGGGTTTCCAGCCCGGCGGAATGCAGGGTGGCTTCCAGCCCGGCGGCGGATTCCAAGGCGGATTCCGGCCCGGAGGCGGCGGGTTCCAACCCGGCGGCGGGTTTCAACCGCGGGGCGGCGGCGGCGCGCAGCCGCGCCCGCAGCAGCCTCCGCCTTCGCCGCGCGGATCGGCGAACTGGCAGGATGGGGCGAAGGTCGCGGACGCGCGCGACGCTAACACCGCCGGCGGTGTATTCGTCGGCACGATGCTGCTTTCGCCTGTCGTCACGCTTGCGCTTCTCGACGAAGTCGCGGCGGATTCGGCGACCGACGAGGCCGCGCAGGACGCGAAGCCGACGGTTGACCAACCCGAACAGAGGCCGCCGCCGATGGTCGTCGGCGCGACGACGCAACCGGCGCCAACCACGCAGGGCGATCAACCGATCAGCGTCACCGGCTCGCTGCGCAGCCCGGTCGCGGTTTCCGGCCTCGACAGCCAGACGATCATCGTCACCGGCGATCCGCAGGATGTGGATTTCTTCGAGCAGGTGCTCGTGGCGATGGAGCGCCAGGCGCCGGGTGCGCGGGTGGACGTGTTCCCGCTGAAGTATCGCAAGGCGGCCGCGCTGGCCCCCGCGATTCAGCAGGCCGTAACCGCGATGATTCAGCAGCGCGGCGCGGGCGCTCGGGACCGCATCAACATCGTGGCCGAAGCCAGCAGCAACGCCGTGATCGTCTCGGCGTCGGACAGCAACATGGAGATGATCGCACAGCTCATCGGAAAGCTGGACATCGCGAAAGACACCGGCGAACCTGCGCCGCGCATCTTCCCGCTGAACTACATGCCGGCCGCCGAGGCCGCCCGGATTCTCACGGACACGTTCGACAAGCTGAACGCCATGCGCGAGGTGCCGCAGGCGTCGCGGCCGTCCGTTACCGCCGTTGAGAAGACCAACGCCCTGATCGTGACCGGCACGCCCGCGGACTTCGAACATGCCGAGGCGCTGCTCCGCGATATCGACGTTGAGCTAACCGAAGATCAGGCGCAGAAGACGACACCATTCACCGTTGGCGAGGTGATGATCGTCAACATCAAGAACGGCGTCGCCGAGGACATCGTCACCGTACTGAACAACATCGTCGGCGCGCAGCGCGCGGCGGCCGGCGGAGGGACCAGCGGCGGCGCGGGGCGGACCGGTCCGCCGCAGGTGCGAAAGCTGCGATTGTTCAAGCCCGACGGCACGCCGCTTCCGGACATCGATCTGGATCGCCCGATCGGCGTTTTCGCCGACAAGGGCACGAACTCGGTGCTGATTTATTCGAGCAAGAAGAACAACGAATCGCTGCGCGAGATCGTGTCGGTGTTCGACACCCTCCCCGAAGGCGCGGACATCGACGTGAAGTCGTTCGCGCTCAAGTATGCGGCGGCCGAAACGGTCGCCGACGTGCTGACGAAGGTGTTCGACGAGGCCAAGAAGGCGATCAAGCCGCCTGGGGCCGGCACAACCACCGGCGCCGAAAAGGGCGTACTGCCGCCGTTGCCGCCGGGGCTGGCCGCCAAGGGATTACCCTATCAACTGACGATTCAGCACGATGTGCGGATCAACAGCGTGTTCGTCATCGGGCGCAAGGATGCGGTACTGCTGGCGGCCGGATTGGTGGCCGAGTTGGATCGTCCCACCGGCGATCTAAGCCTTCAGCCGTATGTCATCAAGCTGGAGAACATGCAGGCCACGGTGTTGAAAGACCGCATCAAGGAACTGCTCGACGCGCGCGTCACTGCGATGGGCGGCGACAAGAACAAGGCCCGCGATTCCGCGATCCTCGCGACCGACGATCGCTCGAACTCGCTGATCGTGATGGCCTCGGCCGAGATGCACGGCATTATCGAAGACCTCGCCCGGCAGCTCGACACCGCCGCGGCCTTCCGTCAGGTCGACACTCGTTTTCTCCGCATGCAGAACGCGGACGCGGCCAAACTGGCCGGCCTGCTGACGGACGTGTTCGACAAAAAGAAGCAGGCCAATCCGTCGCAGGACAACAAGGAAGCGCTCTTCGTCGTCGCCGACCCGCGCAGCAACTCACTGATGCTCACCGGAACGCGCGACTACCTGGAGGAGGCCGACGGACTGATCAAGAACCTGGATCAGCGTTTCGATCCGACCGTTACGTTCAAGCTGCGCGGCGTGAAGCTCAACAGCGCCGTGAACATCGCCGCGCTGCTGAAAGACATGATCGAAAAGAGCCGCCAGGGCCAGGACCAGAAACTCACCGGCACGCCGATCCACGTCGCGGCGGATGCGCGTTCGAACAGTCTGCTATTGGCGGCGGCGGCCGAGGACCTGGCGATGCTCGACCGCTGGATCGACGTGCTCGACCGGCCGGCGGAAATCGGGCGCACGACCAAGATCATTCCGCTGCGCCGCGGCAAAGCCGAGACCATCGCCCAGAGTCTCGATGAGCTCTTCAAGTCCAAAGGCGGCGGCGATAGCGCCGCGTCTCAGGATGTAACCGTTACGCACGACGAGACGACGAACTCCATCATCGCCGTCGGCCCGCCGGCGATCTTGAATGATCTGGAAGAGATCGCGACGCGATTGGACTCCGTGGATCCGCGGGCCGGGCGCGTGGTGCGGACGTTCAAGCTCGAGCAGGCCGACGCACAGGTCGTGGGCGACCTGCTGAACAACATTCTTGAAGGCCGCGGCGGCAGCGTCGGCGGAACCGGCGCGACGCGAACCAGCGGCGGCGGCGCCGGCGGCACGCAAGACGAGATCGCTCGGCAGGTGATGATCTTCCGCCAGGAAGGCGAAGCGCTGCTGCGCGGCATGCGCACCGAGATCACCGTCATTTCCGATCTGCGCACGAATTCGCTGGTCGTGCTCGCGCCGCCAGAGAGCATGAATCTGATGGAATCGCTGATCAAGTCGATGGACGTTCCGCCGGACACGGCCAAGATTCGCGTTTTCCCGTTGAAAAACGCGGACGCGGACAAGATGGTTCAAATGCTCGAGAAGCTGTTCCCCGGAAGCAGCTCCAGCTCGACCGGCGGCGGAAGCTCCGCCGCGGGCGCGAACACCGAACAACGCGTGCTGAGCTTCGGCGAAGGCGCGGTCGGCGGACGGCAGGAAATCCGCTTTACAACCGACCTGCGCACCAACTCGGTCATTGCCGCCGGCACGGAAGGCTATCTCGACCAGGTCGAGCAGCTCATCCGCGAGCTGGACTCGCGCGACATCGGCGAGCGCAAGTTCCTGGCGCAGATTCCGAGCCACAACAAGGCCACCAGCATCGCCGACACGCTCAAGGCGTTCAGCGACGCCGAGAAATCCAGTCTCGACGCGCTGGGCGACGAGGTTTCCGCGCAGCGCAAGTACGAGCGCGAGATGAACGTGATCGCGAATGAGGATCAGAACACGCTGCTGATCGGTCTCAGCCCGCGCCGCGAGCAGGAAGTCATGGATTTGGTGAAAGACCTCGATCAGCCGCCGCCGCAGGTGAAGATCGAAGTCCTGATTCTCGAAGTGACGATGGACAACTCGCTCGACCTGGGCGTCGAATTCGCGTTTCAGGACCTGCAATTCGCCAAGGCCGGCCCGAACGACACGACGACGTTCGATTATGTCGGCGGCACCGACATCGGCGCCTCCGGCTCCGGCCTGGGCGGGTTCTCGTTCACGATCACCGGCGCTGATTTCAACTTCCTGTTCCGTGCGCTGCAGAGCCAGGGAAGCCTGAACGTGCTCAGCCGCCCGCAGATCGTCGCAATGGACAATCAGCAGGCGGTGATCGACATCAGCAACGACGTGCCCTACGTCACCGGCTCCAGCACCAGCATCGCCGGCCAGGTCACCACGCAGGTCGCCCGCGAGCGCATCGGCATCCGGCTCGAAGTCACGCCGCAGATTAATCCGGACGGCTACGTGCGAATGGAGATTCACCAGGAAGTGTCCGACTTCACCGGCTCGACGGTCGATGTCGGCGCCGGCGTGACGGCGCCGGTCTTCTTCCGCCGCGAGGCGCAAACCGTTGTGACCGCGAAAGACAACGAGACGGTCGTGCTGGGCGGCCTGATTACCAGCCGCGAGGAGCAGCGCGAGACGAAAGTGCCGCTCTTGGGCGATATCCCGGTGCTGGGCACGGCGTTTCGCTCGCAGACCAACGAAACCCGCCGCAACGAGCTGCTGGTGATCCTGACGCCGCGCGTGATTCGCACGGTCGAGGACTTCCGCGAGCTGTCGAGCGAGGAACGCGACAAGACGCATGACATCTCGCCGGGGCTGCTCGGAAATCCGTTGATGAACAAGCTGCGCGTCACGCCGGAGGAGTTCCGTCCGCGCGATGCGGATCCGGCGTTGGCGCCGGGCGAGAGCCCGCTTCGCCCCGCGCCCCCGGCGCAGCAGCTCAACCCGCTGCCGCCCAAGCCGCGCGACGTGAAGCCGCCGGCGGATTCATACCTGGTTCCGATCACGCGAAAGACGCCGTGAAATGACGCGGATGTCCGGCGAGTTTCAGACCACGCGCCGCAGGCGATCGGGCCTGCCGCCAAGCTGCGTGCTGTTGTTGGCGATGCTCGTGGGCTGCGAGAATCCGCCCAAGCAGTCGCCCAAGTCCGTTCTCTCGCCGCCGCCGCAGAAAATCGTGAACACGACGCCGCAGGAGCCGCCCAAAAGCACGATCGACCCGACGAAGGTCGCCGAGCGCGACGACATCGTTTCGATCCACCACTTCTGGCAGCAGTTTCCTTGGCGTCATGATGGGTCCAGCGGAAAAGTGGTCGGCTTCGGCGTGCCGACGTACTTCGCGTCGGCCGAAACGGAGCGCGGCGCCTTCGTTTCCGGCGCGATTCACGTCTGGCTGAGCGAACTTTCGCGCGCCGAGAGCGGCGAACTGGAGCGCAAACCGCTGCACGAATGGGTGATGACCGAGAGCGAGGCGATGAACTTCCGCGCTCGCAAGCAGACCATCACCGGCTACGGCTATGGGTTTTTCCTGAACTGGCCGCGCGAAATGGACCTGGGCGGGCACAGCGTCGAAATCCAATTCGGCTATCAACGCGCCGACGGGAAGATGATTCGCGGCCAGCCGTGGCGCGGCCGCGTTCCCTCGCCGGACGATGTCGCACCCGTTCCGCCGCGCCCCATGCCCGCGGCGCGCCATCCTGCCGCGCGCCCCGCGGGCGATCAGACCGCCGCCGGCTCTCCGAGGACGCCCTGATGCCGTGGAGCGTGGTGGCGCTGCTGCTTGTCGTGACGTTCGTACTGCAGACGGCGGTCGTCTCGCTCATGGGCTTGCACTATGCGGATTTGTTCCTCTCGCTCGCGCTGCTGTGCGGGCTGGTGATGCCGATTTACGATGGGCGCATCGCCGCCTGGGCCATCGGGCTGGTGCAGGGGCTGGGAAGCCAGGACGCGCTGGGGATCCACGCGTTGCTGCTGGGTCTGGCGGCGATCCTGCTGACCAACCTGCGCGCGGCGGTGAATCTCAGCCTCTGGTGGGCGCGCTGGTTGATCGCGTTCGTCGCGGCCTGGCCGGTGCAGATCCTGTACCTTGCCTATCAGCGATTCGCCGAGGGTCAGACCGTCGGCTGGATCGAGATCGTCTTCGGCTCCGCGTTTTCGGCATTGATTGCCGGGCTGTTCGCCGCGCTCGTAACGGCGCTGCCGATTCTGGTGACGACTCGTCGCGTAAGCGAGGGGAGGCGTTCGGCGCGGCGGTCGTGACGATTCACGGGACTCGCGTGTCTCGCCGAGCCTGTGTCCAGTAACCCCGCGCACCATACGGACGGCTTGGCGGCGACACTGACAGCCGCAGCACTCCCCTATAATGCGCCCACCGCATTTGGAATCACGCCCGTCGCCTGGGCGCGCTTGGGCGTCGCGCGGGTGTGGTAGTACGAGCGCGCGAGTCGGACCACTGGCGCGCGATGGCGCGCGCGGCGCGGGACACAGAGGCCCGACGCTGCGTCGGCCGACAAAGTTGGGCCAAGGAGGCTCTGGATGAGGCGACCCGGCGAGCGCAACGCGCATGATCTCACGAACAGTTGAGTACGCGCTGCGCGCGATCGTGTGGCTGGCGTCGCAATCGGGCGAGCCGCGGACGACGCGCGAGGTCGCGCACGCCACGCGCGTGCCGAGCAACTACCTGTCCAAGGTGCTTCAGACGCTGGTCGAAGGGGAAATCATCCGGTCGCAGCGCGGATTGGGCGGGGGGTTTGTTCTGATGCGTGACGCAAAATCGCTGAGTGTTCTGGACGTGGTCAACGCGGTCGATCCACTGCAGCGGATTCGCAGTTGCCCGCTTGGACTGAATTCGCACTCCATTCGGTTGTGCGCGTTGCATCAGCGGCTGGATGACGCGATGGCGGGCGTGGAGCGTGCGTTTGCGGCGTCGATGATCGCCGAATTCCTCTCGGATACGCGCTCCGAGCACCCGCTATGTTCGACTCCGGCCGCGGAGCTGCGTCGGAACGCTCCGCGCGGCGCCGCTACGGTGGACAAACGCGGAGAGAAGCGACGCGACATCAGGCGAACGCGCAGATCGAAGTAGCGAATTGGCGTATCGATTCGCTACACGTACACGACGGCGAAAACGACCAACCATAGCACCGTCGAACACCAGCAGCCCAGCGCGGTCAGCGCCAGCGGCCGGCTGTCGGCGGCAATCGCGGACCGTCGCGCCGCGCGCGCCATCAATCCGAGCAACACCAGTCCGACGACCGCGGCATGCAGGCTTGCGAACTGTCCGCCCAAAACGTATGCGGTCGCAAAAGACGATGCCGTGTCCGGCGGCTGCCAGCGACTACGCGAGATCGCATCGAGCGCCAGCGGCGACAGCCCGGCCGGACCCTTCGGCGGACTCGGCACGACCCAGCGCTGCGCGAGAATGGCGATGTCGAAGTCGTCGAATTGCGCGACGGCCGCAGGCGCGGCACCCGACGATTCGCCGGTCGACGCCGCTGATTTGGCCGCGCCGGCGGGGTGATTCAGCGTTCGAACAAAGGCCAGGACATCGCGCAAGTCGTCGTCTGTTAGCATCGGATTTCCGCCGCGCGGCGGCATTTGCACCTTTGTCGTATTGAGCGGGTCCCAAGGTTGGCGGCCAACCTTCAGGAACGCGAGCATCGCGGCGTCGTCGCGCTGCGCGATGAACTCGCTGGAAGTGAATGGCTTGCCCTGGCCGGGCATGCCTTCGCCGCCCACGCCGTGGCAACTCGCGCATGTGCCCAGAAAGAGTTTGCGCCCGTTTGAGGCGCTGACCGCGCGGATCAGCGGCGGTGGCGCAGACGCGTCGGTCGTTTCCGAGCGGCGCGGCAGTTTCACGCCGAAGCGGCTCGCCACGTAGCGCTCATTGGGCGCGAACGCCGAGCCGGCGCGAATGCCGTAGTGCGCCTTGGCGTCCTGATCGACGAGGATCGTGGCGGCGAATCCCATGCAGCCGGCGGCCGCGACGGTCAGGGTCGCGAGAAGGATCGGCCGGCGAGTGCTGCGAAGCGACATGGTGGCGGCAAGGCTGGCGACCAGCAGCAGCGCGGTTCCGATCGCCGCCATGGGAAGGTTGGTGAGTTGGGCGCCCCACGCAAAGGCTGCCGGATTCGAAACGCGCAAAGCCAGAATCGTCCCCAGGATCGCCGCGACCACCAAGACGTATAGGCCAATCGCCCCGACGACTTCGCCACGGGACATAACCGACTCCGTGTGCGGCTGCGACGATGCGGAGGCATGTTCGTCGCGCGCGTGTTCACCCGCTGCACGCGGGGGGACTAGTGTGACGGAGGGTTCCGTTTCGGCTGACGGCTGTGGAGCATCCAAAGTCGTTTTCACGGCGCGCTCCTTTCGTTGGAATCAGAGTTGGTCTGTGGCGTCGGATCCGGGAGTTGGAGCAGCTCGCCGAATGTACGGATCGCGCCCTTGTGCGACTTGCGGAATGACTCGGCAGAGGCGGCATCCTCGAACGCGACGATCCCGGAACCCATCGGCGTCTGCAGATCGTCGCAATGCAGGAAAGTCGCCGCGTCCGCGGCGATCCAGCGGCGCGTGGAGAAGTCGTGGACGTACACTTTCGGCATTTCAACGTGATCGCGCGCAGCCAGTTGCCTGAGTAGACAGCCGATGTCGTCGTAAGCGGTCTTTTGCATTCGCCCGCTGACAACGTGAACCAGCGCCGCTGCGTACGGCACCTCGCTGATGATCATCTTGCAGCGTTCGCACTCGGTCTGGCCGTAGTCAATCTTGGGTGGACCGGCGTCCTGCGTTCGCCGGCAGCCGACCGGCGACAGCAGCGGCCCGGCAGCGGCGAGCAGCGCCACGATACGACGCATATTCATCGCGCGCTCCTGCGGGCGAAGACGCCTGACGTGAGCACGAGCGGCAGTGCAATCCAAGCCGCGAGGATGCCCGCCAACAGAGGCGTCAGCGCCGCGCCGAGCGTCTGCGACGCATAGAGTCCCGCCGGACCGAGCAAGTCGAGCGAACGGTGCATGCCGCTGATGGCGAAGATTTTGAAGACAGTAAGGGGATTGACCAAAGCGCAGGCGAGCAGTTCTCCCGGGGTCATTTGCATCGCCATGGCGCCGCCGATGAGTCCGAGGTCGCCCAGGAACACGAGCCCGAGCCAGACGAAGACCGCCATGCCCAGCGCCAGCGTCGTCTTTCGAGCGAGCGCGGAGATCAGAAACCCCACGCTGAGCATGGACCAGCCCAGCGCGACGCTTAACGCAAAGAGGCCGACGAACTGTGCGGCGTGCGCCGACGCCCCGTATGCGCCGAGCACCGCGCCCGTGACACCGAATCCGCTGGCCAGCGCGCCCGCCAGCGCCGCGGCCAGCCCCACGAACTTGCCCAGCAGCACTTCGCTGCGCCGAATCGGCTGCGACAACAGCGTTTCCAGCGTGCCGCGCTCGCGTTCGCCCGCTAGCGCCACCGCGCCGAGCGTGAGTCCCATCAGCGGCACAATGAGCAGCGCCAGGTTGATCAAGCTGGCGGCGGTGCGCCCGAATCCGGCCAGCCCGAAGCGGCCGGTGCCGGCGAGCGCGACCGACGAGAGGCCCAGCGAGAGCGCCGCGAAGCAGACCGCGTAGAGAATGAACCAGCGGTTTCGCAGCGCGTCGCGGAATTCCTTGCGGGCCAGGATCAGGATCAACCGCGGCTCGGGCCGGTTGATTGCACCCGCGGCTGGTCGAGAAGGCTCTCCCAACCGAGCCCCGACCGTAAGGGAGGGGTCAGCCAGATGATCGCATTGGTTCGAAATCCGGGCGTCCCCGAGCGGGGCGGACCCCTCCCTGAAGGTCGGGACTCGGCTGGGAGACCGGTTTGACAATTCACTAGCGGTCATGGTCGCCCTCGCTTTCGATTTCGAAGTCGCTCACGGCGATGCCGGCCTTGGTGAGGGCTGCGATCGGCGCTGCCTTGCGGTCGTGCGGCACGCGGACCAACACCGCCGAGTGATTACGCGAGGCGTCGAAGCCGTCGCTGGTCAGCAGCACGACGGCTTGCTCGTGCAGCTCGCGCGCCAGCTGGATTCGCACGACCATCCGCGCACCCGTCGCCGTCGCCAGCACCGCCGAATCGCCGTGCCCGATCGCTCGGCCGCGCTCCAGCAGCACGACGCGGTCGGCCAGGAAGCTGACTTCTTCGGGCCGGTGCGTGGTGAACACGATTGTTTTGCCTGTGCGCTTGAGGTCGCGAAGCAAGTCGAGGAACGAGCGGCGCGCCGCGGAATCGAGATTGGAGGTCGGCTCGTCGAGCAGAAGCAAGGGCGGATCGGCCAGCAGCGCGACCGCCAGCGCGAGACGCTGCTTCATGCCGCCGGAAAGCGCCGCGACGCGCTTCCGTGCGTGCTCGGCGAGTCCGACTTGCCGCAAGACCTCGTCGGCGCGCGAAACCGCGACGTGCTTGAGTTGTGCGTAGAAGCGCGCGGTTTCGCGAGCGCTCAAGTCGTCGTGGAACGCGAGTTCTTGCGATACGTAGCCGACCAGACGCCGGGCCGACTTGCCGTGACGGCGTGCGTCGAAGCCGCCGATGCGGATTTCGCCCTGCCAGCGGTGCAGCCCGAGCAGGCACTTGATGATCGTGGTTTTGCCCGCGCCATTGCCGCCCCACAGCGCGACCGCGTCTCCGCCGCACACATCGAGATTCAGGCCGTCGACGGCCACATGGCGGCCGAAGCGCTTGCGCAGGTTTCGAGTCGTGAGAATCGAATCCGCGCATTCGCGCCGGTCGCGCGCGCCGTCGCGTCGGGCCGCCGTGGCCGTCGGGCACGGAGGCCCGATGCGACGGTCTTCGCTCCGAACGCGGCTTCGACCAAATCGACGAAAAGCCGCGCCGAGCAGCGCGGCGACGCCAAGCACTGCCGCCGGCCACCAATTCGCGCCGCCAAGACTGCCGGCCTGCGCGGGGGCGAACGCTAGCCCGATCGGTCGCGTCAGCGGCGCGGCGTCCGTGATCTTGGGTTCGGGTTGCATGATGGGAAACGCCTTGGCGGCCAGCTCGATCGCTTGTTGAGCGGGGCTGTAGAGAAACAAGCGCATCTGCGGATCGCGATCCATGAGGTTCTCGAACAGGCTCATCGCGCGATACGGCACGTCGCCTACGCCGTCGCCGTTCGCGTCGTAACCGACGTAGTCGCTCCAGAAATTCCCACGTCCGCCGTATGAAAACTCGTTGCTGCGGAGCTGCCCGCCGCCGCAGATCGAGATCTGCTCGACATTGTCGATGAAGTTGTTCTCGCGAAAGCGGTTGTGCTGGACCGCGGGCAGCAGCGACAGCGCGACGTCATTGAACGCGATGACGTTGCGGTGGATCTCGTGGTCGATGTCCGCTCGCGAGGGGCTGTTGTCGATGTACATGCCGACGCGGTTGAGTACGACGTAATTCTCCTCCATCGTGAAGCCATCCACGTCCTTCAGGCCCACGCCGTAACCGCTGGGGCCGCGGTTTAGTTCGAGCACGTTTTGGCGCAGCGTGATGTCGCGCGTGTACATCAGGAACGCGCCGACCGAGTTGTCGCGGAGCTGGTTGCGCTCCATCACGCTGTCGCTCGCGTACATGAAATGCATGCCGTAGCGGCTGTTCGAGACGACGTTGTCGCGAAGCCGGACGCCGGTCGAATACCAAACCACCAGGTCGCGCACGCCGTCGACGAGGTTGCGCTCGATGATCGCGCCGGGGCTGTTCCAGAGGCGGATGCCGTCGCCGCGGCGCGGCAGCGCGAGCGGCTTGCCGGCGATGCGGTTGTCGCGGACGATCGTGCCTGGGGCGCTGTTGAGCGTGATTCCGAGCAGCACATCGTCAAGGACGTTGTGCTCGATCACGCCGCGCGGTGCGAGAGCCGAAATTCCCGTGTTCTGCTCGTCCAGGCTGACGCCCGTGCCGCACACGTGAAAGCCGCGGAACGTGACATCCGGCGCGACGATGCGAACGGCGTCGCCCGCGCCGCCGGCGTCGATCGTCACGTCGCCGCCGGCGATGAGCGTGAGCGGCTTGTCGATCAGGAGCAGCCCGTGATACGTGCCGGCGGGGACCGTGATCGTTGAACCTGTCGCCGCCGCGGCCACGAGTTCGTTCAGCGGCGAGTCGGCCTGTTGCTCGACCAAAGCTGAACGCGCCGCGGGCGGTTGCTGGGCGGTGAGCGCGGCCCGCGACGCCGGCGGGTCATGATCGCCGGCGAGGAGGGGCTTCGTGGTCAGCGCGGCGCGCATACCGCGCAAAGAACCGCGAGCGCCAGCGAGCGGCAGCCGGACCGAAGTGTGCGCGGACCGGCGAACAGTGCAGGTGACCAGCCTCCGGTAGGGAACGTGTCCGGCATGGGTCGCCTGGACCGGGTGGCATGCTTTCGCCGTAGGCGTAAGCATGCCTCGCCCGGCCGCATGCCGACCCGCGTTTCGCCGCAAAAGGCCGCGGCGGAACGCGGGACGGCGTGCCACCCTGCCGCTCGCTGGCGCTCACGGCTCCTTGTTTGCTCACGCGTGCGCATGGCGCGCCGGTCCTTTCTCGCTGATCCGCGCGGCGCGGCGAGCGTCCACCAACGGCTTGTATGCGCGACGATGGAACCACAACGCGATCAAAACGACGAGCGACGAGGCGATGGCGATCCACAATCCGATTCCCGCGGAAGCCACCGTCTTGAACTGCCCGATCACACCCACGCCGAGCACCGGCGGGACGAACGGCTTGATCGAGCTCGATAGCGCCGCTTTCGGATCCAGATTGGTGCCGAAGGTCGCCAGCCAGTACTGCAGGTCCGCCAGAAATCCCAGCGGCAGGAGCAGCGCCGGCAAGGCCAGCAGCGCCGCCCACCAATTGTGGATTAGGATGGCGCCGACCAGCAGCAGCGCCACGGCGCCGATCAACATGGCCGAGGTGGCGCGCTCGAATTGGGCGGCGTCATTCAACGGGCGCATGCCGATGTAGTGATTCAGCCCGTCGATTTCCTTCACGTCGCCGACCAGCCGATTCAGATACGCCTGTACGTGCAGCCCCTTCGGGTATTGAGGCGCGTGCAGCGTCATCTTCCAGTACGGCTGCGTGTACGAAGCACCCAGCATCGTTCCCGCAACCAGCAGCAGAATCGTCGGCAACCGGTAGCGAAGGCGATGAGCGCGACGCTCGGCCGTCGGCACGCGCGGTCCGAGGAGTTTTTCGGCGGCGGTGGTCATGATTCACACGTCCTTCGTTGCTCGCAGCGCACGGCGTTGCGTGTCGGGCTCGACGGGTTGAAAACCCGTCGAAACATCACCGGTCGAAAACCGGCGCCACAGCGATCACCGGTTTGAAAACCGGTGCCACAGCGTCTGGGGAGCATCGGCCTCTGGCCGGTGCGCCGCGACCGGTCGCACCGGACAGAGGCCGATGCTCCCCAGCATTCGCATGATGGCTACTTGGTCCCCGCTTCCGCCCGCGCGGCGTCGCTTTCGGCGGCGCTGGCGGCGTCGGTCGGCTCAACCAGGAAGTAGCCCATCATTTCCAAGTGCAACGCCGAACAGAACTCGGTGCAGTACCAGGTGTACACGCCCGAATTCACGGCATCGAACTCAAATGTCGCCGTTTCCCCCGGCTCGAGGCTCAGGTTTACGTTGTATCCCGGCAGGCAGAATCCGTGCGTGGCGTCCTCGGTGCGCTCGGTGTTGGTGATGCGCCAGACGACGTGATCGCCCTGCTTGATCTTCACATGCTCGGGGACGAAGTGGCTGCGCGAGGCGGTCATCATGACGGTGACCTTGTTGCCGTCGCGAGCGACCTTCTCCTGGCCGGCCTTTGGCGCCGTGGGATCGACCGCTTGCTTGTGAGGGTCCCAGCCGACCTCGGGATAGATCGTCCAGGGCTTGAGCTTGTCGGCCTTGATCATCTGCGCGTAATGCGGCTCGCCGACGCCCAGCGGCATGTCGTAGATCACCTGCATCTTGTCGCCCGGCTGGCTGATATCGATCAGTTGCAGGTTCTGCGGGTAGAGCGGCCCGGGGTGCAGGAAGCGGTCGATCGACCACTTATTCAGCGCCACCAGGTACTTGCCGTCGGGGTTGGTCACGTCGCCTTCGGCCGCCGCGATGTGGCCGATGTTGTATTGCACATTCAGCTTCTTCACGAGCGTCCAGGCCGGCTCCTTGTGCAGCGACTGGTACTGTCCTCCTAGTGTCCAGCGCGCTACGGCGCTGTCCAGGAACAGGGACGTGTACGCGTAACCCTTGTCGTCATACTGCGTGTGCAGAGGTCCAAGCCCCAACTCCACCTGCGCCTCTTTTACCGCGTCGTAGTCCAGGATCGGCACGCCGTACTTGTCCGGCTTCCACTTCTCGTTGGCGATGGCCTGCTTGATCTTGGCGAAGCTGTAGACCGAGACGTGCGGGTCCAATTTCCCGGAGACGACGAGGAAGTCGCCCTTGGGCGTCACGTCGACGCCGTGCGGGCTCTTGGGCTCGGGCGCGAAGAACAGAATGCCTTCGCTGATCAGCGTCTTGAGCGACAAAACCGCGAAGTCGTTCACCTTCTCAGCCTTGCCGGCCTTGAAGACCTCCTCGGCCTTTTTCCAGTTGATGATGTGCAGGTAGTCGTTGTCGTTCTGGCTGACGCCGGCTTCGAACGGCGGCTTGCCCTCTTCGATGCCGCCGGTGGCCAGCTCGGTGTTGATCGAGTTGCCGAAGCACCAGCCGTCGCTGTCGAACTTGCCGCAGTCGAACAGGTCCTGCCAGTAGGGCGGCAGCTCAAGCGCGAAGGACTGTTTCTTGTCGATGCGGCCCTTGGCGCGGTCGAATTTCCAGAACGTAACGAAGCCGCGATACTCCTTTTCGTATTGCTCGATGCTGGCGTACTTCCAGCCCTTGGGCGTCCCGTACTGGCCGCCTTCGACGACATATTCAGTGTTGGGCGTGACGAAGCAGCCGCCGTGGTCGCTGATCGCGACCGGGTTCTTCACAATCTGCTTGGTCTCGAAGTCGCGCAGGTCGATTACCGCGACGCGCGAATTCGACTTGTCGCCGATGAACAGGAACTGTCCGTCGTAGTCGGCGTTCGTCTCGCTGATCCCGGGGTGGTGCGTGTCGGCCCAGCGATTCGCGATTCCGTTCACGTCGCCGCCCTTTAGGACCTCTTCGCCGGTTCCAAAGCCGTAGCCCTGCCACGGCTCAGGCGTGAAGACGGCGATGGTCTTGAGCAGCCGCATCGACGGCACGCCGATGGCGAAGACCTGGCCGCTGTGGCCGCCGGACGCGAACAGCACATATTCATCGAGCTTGCCGCTGGGCATGAATGTCTTCAGCGCGGCGGCGACGTCATCGGGCGAGAGGCCGCGCTCCTTGGCGATCTGGTCGGCGACGCTTCCGCCGCCGCCGGTCGATGTCGCGGCGGTCGTCTTGGCGGCCGGTCGCGGTGAGTCGTCTTCATCCGCCACTTTCCGCTCGCAGCCGACGGCAACGAGCGCTGCGGCTGCCAACGGCAGCCAAGGCCAGATCCTGGACGTGCGATTCACAAGTCGCTCCCTTCTTTTGGAATTGGAAATGTCGCCTCGCGGAGCAGGTCCGCGAGTGTGCAGCGCCGCAGCGAGGCTTCCACTCTGGCTCGGGCTTGGCGGAGTCGAGCGTGAAGCGGACGCAATCCGTCGGCATCCGGATGGGAATCCGTCCGGCCGCGCGGCGGTGGATCAACGGCTTCAATAATCTCCAGCACGCAGATTTGAGACGCTTCCTTGTTGAGCGCGAACCCGCCTCCGGGTCCGGGCTGGGCCCGGACGAGTTGGGCCCGTCCGAGCAACTGCAGCACCTTGCCGAGGTACTTGGCGGGCACATTTGTGGCGGAGGCGATGCGCTGAACCGTCCAGGCATGACCCGGGTGCTCGGCCAGCCAGACACAGGCGCGAACGGCATGTTCCGCGGTCTTTGAAATCACGGGGCGCCTATGCTATAGTTATGGATATGCATATCCATATATTTAGTATCGACGCGATTGAGCGGGTTGTCAAGGCGCGTGGGGGCTCGAATTCGCACCCGAAAGGCGTGGCCGGCAGGCGTCGTTACGGGTTCGCGGCGGACAGTCGCGGCTCGAGCCAGTCGGCGTGGCCGTAGTCGATGCCGTCGACGCCGGGTAGGGCGCGCAGCTCCAACAACTGCACGCCGCGAATGGAAACGTCGAACGGCCTGGCGGCGGAATCGAACGTTGTGACGCCACTGTCCCACAGCATCCGCCGATCGCCCGAAATTTGGAAGATCACTTCGCCGGGCTTGGGCGACTTCGCGCCGTCATCGACGCCGACGCGGCCTGTAAATCGTTCGTACGCTCCATAAACGCGGAACGCCAGCACCGATTCCGTGTGCGTTCCCAGGCCGCGCGTGAAAGTTTCCTTCGCGACTGTCAGCGGCCCGCCGCTCACCGAGCGATCCCGGCCCAATTTTCCCCAGTCCTGGCGTTGATGCTCCGGCGTGAGATCGGAGAGCTCGACCACACTGGGTTGATCGATCTTGACTTGCGCTTCAGCCGGCTTTTCGCTGACCGAGCCATCGAACCAGGTTGACGCGACGGCGATCTTGTAATTCTGCCCGGGCCGGAGATCTCGTAACACGGCTCGATTCTCAAACGCTACGCCCAGCGCCTGCCGGTCGATCGAAACCTGGTATCCCACCCGCGCGTGATACTGCTCCTCCCACGTAAGTTCGACCGCGCCGAGGCCGATTGATCGCGCCTGAATCGAACTCGGTGAGTGGACCGGGAACACATACGCCTCGCTGCGCTCGAGCTCGATCGTCCATCGCAGCTCGCGCGGCGCTGGGCCGGCAAGATCGAGCGTCACCGTCGCGAAGCCGGTTCCGTTTTGAATCTCCGGCGCGCCACGTAGTGCGCCGCCCGGTCCGACCCGAACGCGTGACACGCGGAAGCTGTGCTTGCTTCGCGGCAAGCCCAAAACCAGGCGGTACGGCTCGCCCGGAATTACGCGGCTGCGCCCCTCGAGCCGCGGCGCGCCACTCGTACCATTTTCTGTCAGCGCCAGCAGCTCAACCCAGCCCTGCGTGATGTGGCGGCTTGTGCCGATGAGCACCGGGCGATCGGATTCAGGCACCAGCGTGAGCACGCGCACGTCCGCCGGCGGTGTCTCGATGAAGACGCCCTGCGGCCAAGCGCCCAGATACGCATCGTTCCAGAAGTCGTAAACGTGGTACGCCTTCGCCGGGTCGAGCCCCAGCGATTGCCAGGTGACCAGGCGCGTCTGTGCGGTTTTCTCATCGTAGTTGAACGCCGCCAGCACGTCGTATTGCCGGCCGAGGTGGCTGACCTTCAGGTCCCAAATCGGCTTGCGCACGTTGTCCGGGCGATAGAGGTCCAGCGGCCGCACGTCCACCGCCGGGTAGACGCGGTGCAACATCGCCAGTCTCGACGCCGGCAGGTCCGGCAAGCGGTCGCTGGTCATCAGCGCCTGACCGCTGAGACCCTGAATCGTCGCCCAGGCTCGCGCCACGCCGGCCGAGAGCGGCGGACGCAGCGTCATGACGTCTGGATCGCAATACCAGGCCACGTTGTGCAGGAAATTCCAGCGCTGCACCGCGTCGTTGGCGACCAGAAAGCCGTCCCAGCCCAGCACCACGTCGCCGGCGGTGCGCGAACCGTTCATGATTCCGATGCCGGGCAGCGGGATGCCCCAACATCCCAGCAGGTACGAATCGCGCCCGATGCTTTCGCGAATCGTCGTCAGCGTCTGGCGATAGAGGCGTTCGGCTCGGGCGTCGTCGGGTTCGGCGGAGTCGAGCGGGCCGCGCATGGCGGCGGCGCGCTTCGAGTATTCGTCGATCACGATCGGCTGGCCGTCGATCTTGAAGTACGAAAATCCCCAGGAACGAATGCGCCCGAACAGATCGCGCAGATACTCGGCGGCGCGCGCGGCTGTCGGATCGAGCAGAAACGTCCCTTCCCATGTGTCCGAGGCGCTTTTTCCGTCGCGCGTGAACAGGAACGCGTCGCTGCCGCGCGCGACCGCTTCGTTGCTCTGTCCGTGCGGCGCGATCCAGATGCCTGCCTCCAGTCCGAGCGCGCGAATTTGCGTCGCCAGTCCCGCCATCGTCCTGCCGCGAAAGCGCTCGTCGATCGTGGACCAGTCGCGATTGTCGCCCAGGCCGTGCCCGGTTCCCTGCCAGCCGTCGTCAAGCTGCACGTAGCGCGCCCCATGCTCGGCCAGATTCGCGGCGATCCAGCGCGCGTTGACGAGCACTTCCTCCGGCGTCACCTCCTGGTAGTAGTAGTACCAGGAGCACCAGCCGCTGGGTGGGACCGGGAAGACTGACTTGTCGAGCGGCCGGAAGTGCGGAACTTTCAGCACAGACTTGTAGTAATTCTCAATGGTGCGTCCATCGGCGAGCGTCACGCGATCCGCGACCGGGTCGAATGTTCCCTGCGCGAGCGGCGTTTGCACGTCGCCGAGCGTCAAAACGAGCAATTCATCGCGCCCGTCGGGTTTGAGACGCAGCGGGATCGGCCGCGGCCAGTCGCCGACCGGGCCGTGCAGCTCCGGCGAGCCGGGCGAAATGCGAAACGGATTTTCAGCACAGCCTGCGAGTGTCATCGCGATTCCCACCAGCGGCAGAGCGTGTCGCACGACATGCCTCCTCTCCGATTGGATCTGAACGCGGCCGGCGTTGGGTCACGCTGCCGCGGCGTAGGATGCCGCCAACGGGTGTCGGCTTCAACGGGAGAGCCGGAGGAGATTACGGCCGAGGCGCGAGAATTCAGGATTTGCATTGTCCCGGCGGCGCCGTTTCTTCGCGTTTCGAATGTCCGAGGAGCCTGGTCGCCGGTGTCGGCGAGCGCTTGCGGACGTGGGCAATCGAACGCGGGAGATGGGCATGCAAACCTGGCACTCGAATTCGGGAATCGTCCGGTACTGGGCGAAAAGACTGTCGGTCGCGTCGCTCGGCCTGTCGACCGTCGTCGCAAACGCACAGCAGTTGCAGCGAGTGGCGGTCTTTACGCTTGATCGCGGCGGCGCGGCGGAGGCGCGCGCGTGGTCAATCGTCCCCGCCCCGACCACGGCCGGCGAGGTCGCGGTGGGCGGCGAGATTTTCTCCGGCGGAGTCTGGAATCCGGTGTACTGGACCGGGCTGGGCGCGCCGCCGTTGCCGGTGGTCACTCTTGGCCTTGGTGGACGCATCGAGACCGTAATCGTCAACGGTCCGTTTAGCGATCTGCGCGGCGCGGGCTACGTCGTGAACGCCGCCGGCGACGACGTGCCGGCGTTCTGGTTCACGCCGGCGAATCTGACGCTGTTGCCGACGCTCGCCGGCGGCGGTCGCGTGCACGACCTGAGCTTCGACGCGAACACCGGCGATTTCGTGATGTGCGGATACACGATCAACGGCGCGGGAGTTCAGTTCGGCGCATATTGGCAGGGCAACCCGGCTGCTGGGTTCGTCATGGTTCCGATGATTCCGTTGGCGGCTGGGCAGAATTCGGACGGCAACGCTTTGACCCGTGCCCCCGGCGGGGCCCTTCGAATCGTGGGCAGTGCCGTCGACGGCGCCGGTAACACGCGCGCGGTGCATTGGGGTGTGCCGGCCGCCTGGGGCGCGCCGATTGTCCTCGCGAACGCCGGCGGCGGCGTCGGGGGCGCGGCTGAGGCATCGCTGATTCCGCTGACGGTGATCGCCGGTTCGGCGCCGGATGCCGGCGGCCTGGAACAGCCGGTGACGTGGAACCCCGCCACGGGCGTCTCGACCGGGCTGCCGCTGAGCGCGGGATTCACCGAAGGACGAGTCGACACCGTGATCGAACTAAACGGAATCGTGTATTTACTTGGCACGGCAACGGACGCGGCGCTGCCGGACTACGTGTTCGGCTGGCGCGTCGCGGGCGGCGCGCCGCAGGGCATCGGCGATCTCAACCTGCGGAAGACCGACGCGACCGACCCACGCCTGGCCCGCGTCTACGACGCGACAGCCAACGTGTTCTCAAACGTCAATCACATCTACCTTTGCGGCACGGCGTTCGACGGCACGACGAACGTGATCTCGTACGTGGCGCGCGACGTGACGCCGGGCGACCTGGACGCCGACGGCAAGGTGGATTCGTCCGACCTCGGCGCGCTGCTGTCGGGATTCGGATTGGCCGCCGGCGCGACGTACGCTCAAGGCGACATCGATGGCGACGGGGACGTTGACTCCGGCGATCTGGGAATTCTGCTCGCGAACTGGGGGATCGGTACCTGACGAGTATGAACCTGACCGGCTGAGTCGGTTTGCGAAATGCTGCGACGACATCGATTCGGAGCCGCGCGGCGACGACGCGCGGTTCCGGCGTTGTTCCGGTTGCAGGACGGCGCAGCGACGCCAAGTCATCGCCACGCGAACCGCATGCGCGCTTTCGCGAACGCGCCGCCCCGCTCGGCGTCGACGCTACGGAACCAGCAGCGTTCGAACGTCGCTCCAGAATCCGGCCAGCGCGGCGGTATTCTGCGCCGCGATCACGTCATCGAGTATTCGCAGCGCCACGATGCGCCGCGCGGGCGTCTCGCCCAGCATTGCCGCCACGCGCTGCGGACCCAGCTCCAGCAGCGCGGGCACGTCGTCGCATTCCAGCGCCAGGCAGTCCGGCGTGACGGTGCAACACAAACCCGCGACCAACTCGACCAGCCGATTCGTGTCCGCGGCGTTGAATACGCCGTCGCAGTTGCAGTCGCCGTGATACACGCGGCTTCCATCGAGTCCCGGATACTGCGCCGCGTACGCGGCTGGATCGACGAGCGCCAGGCCGAATGGCACGTAGTCCAAAGTGTTCACGTCGCCGTCGTTGTTCATGTCGCCGCGGCAGCTCGTGATCTCCCACAGGTGCGCCGCGGGCGAATTCCCGCCGTACACGGTCGAACCGATCTTGACCGTTGCACCAAAAATCCAATCATCCAACGGATTCCAGCCGTCGTAGTCAACAACCACCGCGCCGCCTGCGCCCATCGCTCCGTTGACGATCACTTCCGGCGTGGCGCCGTCGCTGTTCAACATGTCGCGATCGAAGAGATCGTCCCGTTGAGATTCCCGCCCACGGTCACGCGCCCGCCCCAGTTGCCGTGCACGCGGTAGCGTCCGTTGAAGTTGCTGTTGAAGAAGTCCAGCCCGGCGAGGTCGCCGTTGAAGATCAGCTCGCCGCCATAGTCGTTCTGAATGACCATCCCTCCGATGTGCGGACCCGAGCCGTTGCAATAGAGGCTGCCGCAGATCGTGGCGCTGATGCTGGACTGCTTGTTACCATTGATCGTAATGGGTCCACTCATCACGCCGACGCTGGCGGGGCCCAACAGGTGCCGCCCAACCGTCAGGGAGCCGGCGAGCGATGACGTCGTGATTGACCCGAGAACGTCGCGGCCGATCACGATGTTGTTCGAGATTGAGGCGACGTTGATGACGCCGACCAGGTCCCCGGCGATGTTGACATCGACGAGCCCGCCCAGCGAATACAGGCCGTTGTAGAGGTTTCCGGCGACATTGATTGTCCCGATCGTATCGAAGTCCGACATTCCGTCCTGGCCGAGGTTGCCCGTGATCAGCATGGACCAGATGTGCGAGCCTGCAGTCTGTCCGGTCGGAAGCTGAATGGCCCGCACGTCGCGCGCGCCGTAGACTCGGCCGAGCTGCGGATTGCCGCTGATCTCAATTCGAACCGTTCCGGGATCGCCGGCGATCGATTGAATTCGCGCGATGTCGCCCAGCCCCGCGTCGACCCACGCGCCGCCAACGAACTGCTCGGTGCGGGCCTCAAATTTGAACCGCGACGCGGAATTTGCAATACCACTCAGAATCGTGACAATGCCTGTTCCTTGGGCGACGCTATAGTGAGTACCCTCCACAAGCCCTTGATTCCACTGGTATACCTGGTTTCGCGTTTGCCCTGAAACAGCCGTCGTTCCAATAGTAACGAACAGGGTTGCGTGCCGTAGACTACGTCTGACTGTTGTTGTCATGACTTTCTCCCAGTGGTACGTAGAAAGAACGCGGCACCAAACAGAATCGCGCAGTTGGGTTCGGGGACAACGCCAAATCTGAAGTAGTCCCAGCGCGAAATGCTCGCCGCGCCTTGAACGTCGGGGCCCCAGACGACACGCGACCCGCCGCCGACCGGTGTAAATCTGTCGGCGATGACGGGCATGCCATCGATGCTGAGCGTGTAAATTCGCATGTCTGTGGAGCGCAATTCGAAATGATGTGGGACCCCGGCGCGAAAAAAGCCATTACGCCCGGGCGTTCAAAGATGAATGAGTCGGAGATTCCGAAACCGAGAAAGCCACTCGCGTCAGAGAAGACGCCGACGCTCAGGTCCGAGAAACCGACATGTTGAATTACCTCGAGCCCCCATTGCATGACAAAAGCCTCGCCAGGGCCGGGGTCCAACGCACCCGGGCGCGTAATCTGGTAGTAGTCAGTCGTACTGAGGCTCGCGGAGGCGTCGATCCTTAGCGCGCCGTCGTCTATCGAGCGCAGCGCCAGCGGGTTGTTCCAAAGGTGCGTCCAGCCCTGATTCTCCGGAAAGTCATCGCCGTCGTACGCGATCCAATAGCGGTCAGCCCGTCCGACGGCGGTGCTCGCCGCAAGCGCCACGGTCGCAAGTAGGTTTTTCATGCCGTTCTCCTGGGGTGTCACAGGATCATAGGCCGCCACGAGGCGCGACGCCGACGAGGATTTCCGGGCCAGCCGCGTGCCAGCACGCGCCGGTGGACGGAAAAATACTGCTAAATGACATTGCGCGAGTATGCGCCGCAATCAGAACGCGACGCGCAAGCGAGCGCGGCTGGGAATCGCGCTTGCTGGCGCTGCGCGTTCTGCTGTGGCCCGTGCTCGCGCACGGCGAATTGGTCAATCGGGGAACGATCGATGGCGCGGGAGGCCGATCGAGGGCCTGAAGACCCTGGCTACGTTCGTGCGCCCTGCGGGCGGCGCGGTCCTTGTTCCCTGTTCCCTGTTCCCTATTCCCGATCCCGCCGTCGACGCATCATCTCGACGATCCGCGCGCGCACCAGCTCGATGCACGCCATCTCGTCCATTTGCTCCAGCCGCTCGACCGGGATCGGCTCGTCATACGCGACAATCACGCGCGCCGGGTGCGGCAGCTTCGCCTGCCGCGGCCACGCTTCGAACGCCCCCAGGATCATCGTTGGCACGATCGGCACCCGCGCCTTTCGCGCCAGCAGCACTACGCCCGGCTGCATCGGCTGTACGCTGCCGTCGGGCGTGCGCGTCGCCTCCGGGAACACGGTCACCAGCCCGCCGGACTTCAGGCGTTTCAGCGTTTCCTTGATTGCACCGACGTCCGCCGTCCCGCGTTTGACCGGGAACGCGTTCAGCGACTCGATCAGCTTGCGGAAGCGCGGATTGGCGAACAGCGTGTCGCGGGCCATGTAGTGGCATTCGCGCGGCAGCGCCAACGTCGCCAGCACGGGATCGAGAAAGCTCTGGTGATTGCAGACCAGTAGCACGCCTCCGGTGCGCGGAACGTACCGCACGCCGAAGGTGCGCCCGCGAAACAATGCCAGGAAAGAGAGCTGGCATAGAAAGCGGCAGAAGCGGTACCACGAGCGCATTGGCGCCGCGGCGCGGCATTGGACCGCCGGCAAAGCCGCGCGTTGCAGGTGTGACACAGCCGCGGCGCATTGGAGATGTGGCAAAGCGCTTGCCTGAGTCGTGTCGTTGGCGTCGGGCGTGGGAAATTCACTCAATTGCGTTCCTCACGGCGGCCGAAGCCGGAGCGGCAAGGCTGGCCCACCATTCGGGTGCTGAGTTTACTGTGCGCGCAAC
This sequence comes from Phycisphaerae bacterium, assembly GCA_046350315.1. GTDB lineage: Bacteria > Planctomycetota > Phycisphaerae > UBA1845 > Fen-1342 > CAZHTF01. The sequence goes on along the minus strand of JAXMAP010000002.1, from coordinate 3,802,960 downwards.
CGAGTCCGCGGACGATGCGCTACGCGCCGCCGCCGTTTATTTTCGTCAGCCCTTTTTCGCGCAAATGAACGAGCATTCGCTCGACAACCTCCGCGATCGAGAGGGTGGATGTATCCAGTCGCACGGCGCCCGCCGGCACGACCAGCGGGGCGACGGCGCGCTGGGTGTCGGTGCGGTCGCGCTCGCGGACGTTGGCGAGCACTTCCTCGAACGTGACCTGGTCGCCGTCGGCCTGCAGTTCGTGAAAGCGGCGTTCGGCGCGCTTATCGACCGCGGCGTCGAGGAAGAACTTCATGTCGGCGTCGGGAAAGGCGACGCTGCCCTGGTCACGACCCTCGGTCACCAGGCTGCCCAGACGTCGCCCGATTTCGCGCTGCTTTTCAACCAAAGTGCGGCGTACGCCGGGCGAAGCGGCGATGAAGCGCGTGTGATCGTTGACGCGCATTTGGCGGAGCTTCTCGGTCACGTCGTGTCCGCGCAGCGTGACGCGGATGTGCGTGGGGCCCAGGTCGAGATGATAGTCGTCGGACGCGGCCAGCCGCGTCAGGGCCGCCTCGTCGCGCAGGTCGACACCGTCATCGAGCGCGGCCAGCGTGACGACGCGGTACATCGCGCCGGTGTCGAGATAGGCGATCTCAAGCCGGGCGGCGAGCTTTCGAGCGGCGGTGCTTTTTCCCGATCCGGCCGGGCCATCAATGGTGACGATCATGCGTGGGCCGATTATCGAGCAGCGCGTGCGGCGCGGGCAAGTGCGCGCGGCGCGGCGCCGCGGAAGTCAGTCAGAGCCCGCCGGCTTGGCCAGAGCCCGCCCACCCGGTCAGCGCCCGTCGGCTCGGTCAGAGCCGCGACCGTAAGGGAGCGGTCGGCGTGGGCGTCGAAGCCGGTTGGGAAATTGAATCGGATTCGGCTCGTCGGCCCGAGCGCTTCCTGACGGGCGCGGCTCTGACTGAACGCGCCTGCGCGGCTGCGCTAATTTACGGCGTCAATCGCACGCGGATCGATCTCTGCGCCGGCCGAATTAGCAGGCGCCGCTCATCCAGCCGCTCCGCCGTCGCTCCGTCGGCTTTGACCGTGGGGAGCGCCCGCTCCGGCGAGTGCACGAACACGATCCCGCCCTCCGGCGTTTCCGGCGGGCAGTCGATTTCGACGGAAATGCCGCCATCGTCGGCGCGCGCCAGGTATGACAACTCGCCGAAGCGCGTCGGCGCGCGGCGCACGCCGGCGCCGGTCTGCGAGGCGAGCCATTCAGGCTTCAAGCCCGCGCCCAGGAAAAGCCGGCTCGCATGCTCGTCCTCGTACACAAACATCGTCCGCACGGCACTGACGAAATCCGATCCGACCCAGGTATGCGGCATGTCGCCCACATAACGCGGGGCATCGGGATCGCGCCACACCACCTCGCCCCACTGGTTCCATCCCGGCGGGCGCTGGTCGGCAAGGAAAAAACCGGCCAGTTCATGCGCGGTTTCTGGTTGTCCGAGCCGCACGAACGTGTTGATCAGACGCACCTCGTACGGCGTATAGTCGCGCCACTCGATCCGGCCATCACGGCGGTCGCGGAAGAACTTCAGGTAGCGGGCGAACGTATTGCCGAGCTGCGGCTCGGGGATCAGGCCGAGTTCGCCGCACGGATACACGCCGACGGCGGTGGAGGTGGCGTCGAAGTCGCCCAGCTCCGCGCAGCCGGGGATGAAGTCAATGCCGCGATTCTTCATCGCCAGACGCATCGAATCGTACATGCACGTGCGGTAGTCGTCGCGCAGCCTGGCGAAACGCTGCTCCAGCTCGGAGCGGCCCAGCGTGGCGGCGATGCTGGATGCGTCGCCGAGGCCGCGCAGCGTGAAGAAGCCGTCCCAGTAGGAGTGCATCGGCTTGGCCGAATAGCCCTCGTGGCTGATCGACTCGGGCACCAGGCCGTAGAGCACGCGTTTCTCCGGCGGACCGTCGCGATACTCGGGCGTCATGCGCTCGGCGCGCTGCGCTTCGATGAACTCCACCGCGGACACGACCCGCGGCAGGTACTGCTCGAGCGCGGTGCGATCATGCGTGAATTGGTAATAGGTCCAGACCAGGTAGATGAATTGGCCGGTGCTGTCGTTCTCGGGCACCGGGTCCGGACCGCGGCGATCGACGACGCAGGGGATCTTGCCGCTCGGATACTGGTTCTTGGCGTACCACTCGATGAACGCCTTGACGCGCTCCGCATGCCCCGTGAACAGCAAGGCGGTCGAGGTAAGCGAGCCGTCGCGAATCCAGCTTCGCTCGTAGGTCCGCGAGCCGGGCTGAATCGCCGGTCCGTCGGCGTTGATCAAGATGTACGCCTGCTGGCTTTTGAACGTGTTGACGATGCGGGTCGCGCTCGGCGGCGCGACCAACTCGACGCGCTCGATCTCGCCTTTCCAGCGCTTTCGGGCGTGCTCCACGATGCCCGCGAATGCGGCGGCGGGGTCGGCCTTCTCCGCCGCCGAGGCCGCCTCTGTTTTCGACGTGAGCGGCGAAGAAATCACAATCGACTTTTCCGCACCGGGCGCCAAATCGAAATCAAAGCGCATCGCGGCCGACGCCATTCGGTGCGGGTCTTCGACATGCGTATCGGTTGGCAGCTTGCCGGCCGAAATACACTCCACGATTTCGCCGCCATCAAATGTCGATGCGCCGAACGCGTCCGGCCGGGTCCAGGCAACGACGCAGTGGTCGTCGCAACGTGCGACGCCGTCGGCGTACTGAATCATCGACAGCTTCGACGCGCCGCCCGTGATGTTCAGCTCTTGCCACGGCGGCAGCACTTGAAACGGGCGGATCGCCAGATACAGCGCGCCGCGCTTCGCCGCGCTCGAGGTGTTCTTCACGCGATAGCGGGCGACCAGGCGCGAATCGCCGGAGTCGCCGTCACCGACGGCTGTTATTCCGAGTCGAACTCCGTCAGCGTTCCACTCGACGCTTGGAATCGGCAGGCATTCGCCGTCGAGCGACTGCGTGAGTTTCGCGTCGGCCCAGGTCGAGAGCTTGTCGCCCACGAAGATGAACGGCTCCACGCGGACGCCCAGCCTGTCAAGCTCGAGCGCGCCGGCTACGTCGAACAGACCTTCCTTGTCGTCGCCGTCGACGCCCACAACTGTCCACGGCTGCTGCTCATTAGAGAAATAGCGCGGATAGCGCCCACGCGGCGACTCTGCCGCGATCGCAGCGAACGTCTTGTTCCAGGATTCGCCAAACGTCGCCGGCAACACGCGCACGCCGCGCAGCGAGACCGTTTCACCGCGCGCCGGGGCCAGCGACTCGATGCGAATCTGCGACGCCTCGGCGTCCGGCAGGCGAACGTAATCGCCGCCGCCGTTCGAGCCGCGCACCTCGGCGACGCGCTCCCAGTCGCGTCCGTTTGTCGAGACCGTCACGTCGTAGTCGCGCGCGAAGTCCTCGCCCCAGTTCAGGAACAGCCCGCCGAACTCGCGCGACTCGCCAAGGTCCAGGCGGACGAACGAGTCCTGCTCGCCTGGCGCGCTACGCCACGAAAACGCTCCGTCATCGGCAACTTGCACAGGTGTTGGGATGCCGGAGGTCGCCGCTTTCAGAACGAATGGTCCGGTCTTGGGCGTCGGCAGCGGCTCAAACGTCAGCCGGTCGAACACGACGTATCCACGCCCGCCGCTGGAGCTTGCGACGGCCAGTTCGATCGCGTTGATGTGTGTGAGCGGCTTGCTGCCCGACGGTCCCCAGGCGAACTGCACATGCCGGCGCTTGTAGCGAATGCGATCCCAGTTGCGCGGGAATTCGAAGGCCCGGCGGTTCACCCACCACACGTTGTCGCCGTCGACCAGCTTGAATTCGAGATTGTTCGGCGGCGACTCGCCGCGCACGTCGAACGTGAAACGATAATTCTCGGGCAGATCGAGGTCCAGCTCGCGCCGAACGACGACAAACCCCGAGCCGCGCGTGAAGTCGAAATCGAGTCTCAGCGCGGGTCCATCGACGCCGGGCTCAACGCTGAGCCGCGCCTCGACGCCGTCCGCCGGAAGGACCCGCCAGGCGTCCGCCGAGTCGAAGTTGTCCAGGATTCGGATATCCGCTTGAAGGCCGGCGGCGCCAAGGCCGGCAAGAAGCACACCAACGAACATGCGCATGGTTGCCACCACCCATTCCGGATTGCGAAGTCCGCCACCCAACCGCGACGCGCAAGCGAGCGGCAGCCGGATTCACGCAACGTTTCATGGTCAGACGATTACCGCGCGCCGCGAGGTCGACCGCTACGCAGCGCCGTTGCCGCACGACTCGCGGACCACCAGTTCCGGCTTGAGCGAAACGCGGATCGGATCGCGCTCCGGCGTGGCGATGCGCTGACAGAGTAAATCGATTGCTTGCGCGCCCATTTCGGACATCGGCACGCGCACGGTCGTGAGCGATGGATGCGTCATCCGCGCCACGCGCGTGTCGTCGAAGCCGACGACCGCGAACTGCCGCGGAACGACAACGCCTCTTCCCGCCGCCGCGGCCAGCACGCCGGCGGCCATCTCGTCATTGGCGGCAAATACGCATGTATTGGGCCCGACCCACGATTCGAGCTTTCGGCCGGCAAGTGCGAGCGCAGTTTCGTACTGATAGTCCAGATGGAACACGTCGTTGCTCGACAGCAAATAGCCGCGCTCCGCGAGCACGGCGCGGCAGACATCCAGTCGCGCCCGGCTGTCCACGTTAGTCGCCGGCCCGCCCACGAAAATCAGTCGCTTCACGCCGCGCTTGTCGAGCAGGTGGCGCACCAGCGCCGCCGTGCCGGAGTGCTGATCGATGATGACGCTGTCGTGCAGCGTGCCGCTGATGTCGTCATCGAGAACAACGAAGGGCACGGGAAACGAACCGAGAACCGCCTGAATGCCGTCGGTCAGTTCTGAGAACATCACCGCCACGCCGTCGAACAGCGTGCGGCGCTGCATGGCGGCCAGGATCGAGTGACTTTCGTCGCTTTCGCGAGTGGACGAGACGACCAGGCTGTAGCCCATTTCGCGGGCTTTCTGGTTCGCGCCGCGAATGATCTCGGAATAGAACTCGCCGTGCAGATCGGGCAGAACCAGCCCGACAATCTCACTGCGGCGGAGCATCAGGCCGCGAGCGAAGGCGTTCGGGCGATATCCGAGGCGCTGGATGGCGGATTCGACGCGCTCGCGCGTGCGGATGTTGACCAGGTCGAGGCGGTTGTTGATGACTCGGGATACCGTGCTGATCGAGACCTGCGCAGCCCGCGCGACATCGTCAATTGAAACGGCCATATCCGGGACCTCCCGGGCTTTGACAACGCTTTCAATACAAGGTACCGTCGCGGCCACTATGTGTCAACTACCGAACATCAAAGCAGTTGCGATGAGTTTGCCGAACGATTGTCAAAACCAAGCCCCGACCGTAAGGGAGGGGCCGCCTCCCGCTGATTGCGATGGTTCGCGCCGGGTGACGGCTGCGAATGTCCGGATCTCGCACGTTCGCCGCTCCTCGCGCGGATTGACCCCTACCTTACGGTCCGGGCTCGGCGTCGGCGATCCTTCCGCCTACCGAATCGCGTTTCCTGCCGTAGCGATTAGTTTCCTCTGCGCGGCCTGCCACGCACAGCCGGCGGCGACCCGACCCGCCGCTCAACCCGCCGGGCCGGTCGTCCGCAGCGACGACACCCGCGCGGCGATGACGTATCGCTTCTCCGAAGCCGACGAAAAGCTATTGGACGAGGTCCAATACGCCTGCCACCGCTATTTCTGGGACCAGGTCGGCTCCCCGTCGATGCTGGCCAAGGACCGCATGAAGTCGCCCGTCTCCAGCATCGCCGCAGTCGGGTTCCAGCTCTCCGCGCTGCCGATCGCCGTCGAGCGCGGCTGGATCACGAGAGATCAGGCGACGGAGCGAGCGCTGGTCATCCTGCGCGGACAAATGGCGCGCGACGACAACAAGAAGTTCGGCGTCTACCTGCACTTTCCCGATCTCGACAGCGGCGGCATCTCGCATCACGGCTTCGAAATCTGCGCCAGCACGGTCGATCACTCGCTTTTCCTTGCCGGCGTCATCACGGCGGGGCAGTACTTCGGCGGCGAGGTCAAGAAACTGGCCGACGAGATCGAGTCGAACACGAACTGGAAGGTCTTCGCCGTCGCGGAGAACGGCTACATCTCGATGGGCTGGGATTCAAAGGACAAGAACCGGATCGATGGTCCCGGCGAGTTCCTGAAGTCCCACTGGTGGAACGCGGCCGACGAGGAGCGTCTGGTGTACTTCCTCGCGGTCGGCGCGACCAATCCCGAACACGCGGTCGGCCCGGAGTTGTACTACAAGCTAAAGCGGCCGATCGGCAGGCATGACAACATGCAGCCGTTCGTCATGTCCTGGCCCGGCGCGCTGTTCACGTATTTCTTCGCGCACTGCTGGATCGACTATCGCGCGTTCGGCGCCGACGACCCGGGCGCGTTCGGCTCGAAAGAGCCGGCGGTCGATTGGTTCGAGAATTCGCGCCGCGCGGTTCTGACGCAGATTCGGCGCAGCGCCGAGGCGGGCGACCAGTTCAAGACGTTTAAGGCCGGATTCTGGGGTTCGGCCCCGGCGGCGGCGAAGGAAGGCTACATCGTGCCGATGGTGAAGCCCAATATCGCCGACACGGACGAATGGCACGAAGGCACGGTCGCGCCGTACGCCGTCGCGTGCTCGCTGATGTTCGCGCCAAAGGAATCGATGGCCACGCTTCGCAAGATTCGCGAGCTCCAACGCGACGACGGCAAGCCCTACGTCTGGCGCGACCCGAAGGAAGGCGGCTTCGGATTCTGCGATTCGTTCTGCCTGGATCAGAACTACGCGGAAGAGGACTACACCGGCATCGACCAGGGGCCGATGATCCTGGCGATCGAAAACGCCCGCACCGGCCTGATCTGGCGGCTGTTCATGCAGAGCGAGATGGCCAAGCGCGCGGTAGAACGGCTGAAGTGGAAGGCGATCGAGCGGTAGGGCAAAATCCGGCGCCGGCGGACACGCATCCGAACTATGACGCCAGTGGAGTGGCCGATGGCGCCAAGCCGACGCGGCGTCCTGCCAATGTTGTGAGCGAGGCACCTCACAGGCCGCGCTCGGCGATGGCTCGCCGGCGCACGGCCCGTTTCTTGTGGTGACTCGCGTCGAATCCGTTGGACACGCGACAGGGTGGCATGCCGTCCCGCGTTTCGCCGCGGCATTTTTGCGTCGAATCGCGGGTCGGCATGCGTTCCGGCGCGGCATGCTTACGCCTGCAGCGAAAGCATGCCACCCAGATTCGGGCACACCGCAGCGAAAAAAGGGCGGGCAAGATGCCCGCCCCCCCCATTACAAGATGTAAACCGCCGGAACAAATTCCTATGCGCTCTACCGCACCCGGATCACGCGCCGCACGTCGACCGGCCGGCGGGTGCTCTCCGCACGCGTCACCGCGCGGACGATGCCGCGCGGGTCAGTTCGTCCCGATGCCTGCGAGACCGCCGCCCGGCCGTTGCCGGCGCTGCCGCCGGCGGAGGCGCTGCGCTCGATCGGACCGGCGGCAAGGGCAATTCCGCCGCTGTGCGACACGTCGCCGTCGCGGTCGATGCTCAGGTTGAAATTCGTGGCGAGCGCCACGCCATTCGGGGCCGTGATGGCATTGCTGATCGAGAGCGACAGGCCGTTCTCGTCGACGCCGACTGCTACGCCGCGGGCCTCGTTCACGCGGCCCGTGCGCGTGTCAGTGCGAGCAAATCCGCGATCGCCTTCATAGCGCGCCGTAGCGCCGGCCGCCCCGCCGCCCGGACCGCTGCCGACGGTGGCCGAGGTGGCCGCGTCCGAGGCCAGCGAAACGCCGGCAAGCTGAATCGCGGCCGCCAGTATCGACGTTGAAAGGATCATGCGTTTCATCGTGGTTCTCCAGTTTCGCCCGGCTGTCGCCGGGCGTCGCAGGATTCGACGGGCGAACTGGGCGGGTTATTCAATTCGTCCGCCGGGGGCTAAACAGCGCCAAAGAACCGCGACGCGCCAGCGAGTGGCAGTCGGGACGAGCGATTCGCGAATAACGAACAGCGAGGAACGAATTGGGAAACGCGCCGAACGTCGTCGATTCTTACGGCGATTCGCCGGCGGCAAGCGCTCTGAGAATCTGCGGCAGCGTTTCGGCGAATTTCGAGCGCGGCAGAACGGTGCTCGCGCCGGCGGCCCGGGCAGCGCGGGCCGTCTCCGCCTGCACGTGCGGCACGAAGCCGACGATCGGCAACGTGGCGTGCGCCTGGCGCAACGACGAAATGAGCGCGATCGGATCGGTGCTGGTAAGCGTGAGATCGACGATTGCGCCAACCGTTGCGTGCGTGGCGTCGCATAGCTCATCTTGGCGTCGCGCCATGCGCACTGTCACGCCCAGCGCGTGGGCGGTCGCGTCGATCTTCGATGCGAAGAACAGGTCTTCCACGATGGCGATGATCATGCCGGGGCCCGATCCAAGGTGAAAAACAGGAAGGACCGCGGGTACGGCCCTTCCCGCTGCGGAAGTGACGGAGAGTTCGCGGCGAAGGCGCTTTGCTGATATCGGCGTTTGCTATTGCTTGTTCGTTCCGGGGTCCTGTTCGAGCATCTTTCGCAGATACGTGTTCTCGCGCCGCGTCGCCTCGAGGTCGAACAGCAGATACTTGATCCACAGCCGCAGGAAATCGATGCTCTCCTGTATCGAGCCGACGCTGCGCTTGATGTCCTCGTGTCGGGCGCGGGTCTCGTTGGCCAAGGCCTTGAGGCGCTCGCGCTCGCTCTCGGGGAGCGTTTCGATCTGAGACATCAGCTCGCCGAGTTTTTTCTGAAAGGCGTTTTCGTCCATGGCGCGTCTCGCTTGCCTCGCGGGCCGGTCGCCGAGTTCTGATTGTTCGCAATCGCTCGCTCAGACCCGATCGCTCGATTGTAGGTAGGCACTTTTTCGACTGGCAAGCCAATCTGGCGCGTCGCGCCCGCATCATTTTGGTGATCTCACATCAGACCGCGCAACGCACATATTATGAGTCAACACAGCCTCAGGGTGTCTTGAAAAACCCGCCAGACGAAACAGGGCTTCCGCAAGCGGTTTCCGAGTGGGGACGCTATGTCGTCGGCGACAAGTTTGTCGATACGTCGGTCGCATACGCCTTCCACGCCGGCAGCAGCCCCGCGAGCGCGCCGACCGCGGTCATTCCGATCGGCACGATCAGAAGCACCCAGCCCGACTTCCAGATTTCGATCATGACGCCGGTCTGCGCCCGGATCACTTCCGCCGCGACCATCATGATCGCGGCGTAGATGAGAAGCCCGCAGATCGCGCCGAGCGCCGCGATGGCCGCCGATTCGAGCACGATCGCGGTCCAGAGCGTGCCGCGGCGTGCGCCGAGCGCGCGCAGGATTGCGAACTCCCGCCGGCGCTCGTTGATGGTGTTGTAGATCGCGGCCAGGATTGCACCGGCGCTCACGACGACGGTCAGGTAGGCGACCAACGTCAAGACACGATTAACCCAGCCGATCTTGTTGAACAAATCGCCGATAACCGTGCTGATCGGCCAGGCGAGCGTCGCGTCGTTGCGGCGACGATTGAATTCTTCGAACAGCGCCAGCCCCGCGGTCGGGCCGCGCAGCGAAAGCATGACGGCGCTGACTTGCTTACGTTCGTCCGGGATTTCCACGCCCGGTTGCGGCACGTATGTCTCGCCGCCGCCGCGAAGCTCGTGCCCGCCCATGCGGAAGACGCCTTCAATCGGGATCCAGATGACGCGATCGATCGGGCCGCCGGTCGGCCGCAGCACACCGACGACCACATACTCTTCGTCATGCTCTTCGTGTTCGGCGGGTGAGAGTCCGTGCGAAGGATGCAAGCGCGAGCCGACTCTTAAGCCGGTCTGCGCTGCCGCGAAACCGCCAACCACCGCCTCGCGGCGGGTCGGGTCGAAGCGATCGCCACCCGGCTCGATTTCAAGTCTCGTTCCCGGCGTCGGTTCGAATCGCGTGAACAGTTCTTCAGTCGTGCCGACGATGCGGAATCCGCGGAAGTTGTCGCCTACCGCGTACGGTAGGGCGAGCTGAACGCGAGGATCGTCGCGCAGTGCTTGATACAGCGACCACGGAATGTTGCCCGGCGACGTTTCCAAGTGAAAAACGGTGTTCAGAACGAGTTGGAGCTGGCTGCCGCGCGCGCCGAGCACGGCATCGAACCCGACCGGGGCGCCGATGAAGGCCTGTCGCGCCTGTGCGTCGATCGCGAACACCGCCATGACCAGGCCGCTGGCCAGGGCTGTCGCGAAGACCGTAACGGCGCTCGATAGGGCGTGCTGGCGCAGGCTGCGACGAACCAGCAGCGCGATGGCCGCAGGCGAGGTCATGCTCCAGACTCGCTTTCCTCGCCGCCGCGCTGCCGAGCGCGGTTGATCTGCTCCAACGGTTCGACGCGTTCGAACTGCGCTAACGCTCGCGGGTCATGACTGACCAGCAGCAGTGCCGCGTCGTTTTCGCGGCACGTTTCGCGGATCAGTGCCATTGCCTCCTGTGCGCTGTTCGGGTCGAGATTGCCGGTCGGCTCATCGGCGAGCACCAGCCGCGGACGATTGGCCAGCGCCCGCGCGACCGCGACGCGCTGTTGCTGCCCGACCGAAAGCTGGCGCGGGCGGTAGTGCAGCCGATCCGCGAGGCCGACCCGCGCCAGTAGCTGCCGAGCCCATTCGCGGTCCGAGACCCCGGCGAACATCATCCCCAGCAGCACATTTTCGATCGCCGTGTAGCCTTGCAGCAGGTTGAACGTCTGAAATACGTAGCCGATGTGCGCCGCGCGGTGCCGGTCGCGTTGCGACTCGGACAGAGACGACAATTCCCGGTCGGCGATCCTGACCGTCCCCGAATCCGCGCGGAGAATGCCTGCGACGATGTGCAGCAGCGTGGTCTTTCCCGCGCCGCTGACGCCGCTGAGCGCCACCTGTTCGCGCGCCTCCAGCACCAGGCGCGGGACATCCAGCACGGTGTGAATTTCGCCGACCGGCGTTCGATAACGCTTGATGAGGTCTCGAATTTCGACGAGCGGCATTCGCGATTCCGGTGAGTTCGCCCGAATCGTATGACGCCGCGCGGTTCGCCGCTACGACGCAGCGGCTGCGGGCACTGGCCGGGAAATGCGAGCGAGGAGGCAGGTCCCCGTTCGGCGCGGCACCCCGTGTCCGGCGCGTGCATCCCGCGCTGCGGCTCGCTTACGGGCAACTCACCTGCCAATTCGCCAGCAGGATACCCAGGTCCGACTCGTCCGTGTCGTTGTCGCCGTCCAGGTCGCCTGAGCCGTTGAGCTGCCAGCCCGATAGCAGCAGTCCGAGATCCGACTCGTTTACCGTCCGGTCGCCCGTCAGGTCGCCCGGGCACGCCGTGCTGGGGAACATCCAGTCGATCGAGCGCTCGAACAGCATTCGACCTTCCGGCGTTGTGTTCAGCCAGCTCGCGTCTTCCAGGAACAGAAACACGCGCTTGGCCGGCGCGACCTGGCCGTCGAGCAGCAGCGCGCCGGGTTCGACGACGAGAATCGCCGGCTCGCCGGGCGCGCCGGGACGCGTCGCGAGCACCGCAGCATCTCCGGCGATCGCGCCGCGCGCCAGACTCATATTCGCCGGCGTGCTGAAGACCGACACGTCTCCGGCCAGGCCGCGCGTGATCGGGTGAGTCGAGTTCACGATGCGGATGGTGGTCTGGTTCGCGGCGACGTAGCCGTCGTTGGCGAGCGCCTCGCGCCCCAGTCGCAGCAGTCCCTGTTCCCAGAAGATCAGCGGCACGTTGACGCCGTTAAATTCGGCGCCGACGTTGCCGGATGTGATGGTCGACGAAATCAAGACCACGTCGACCGCTGACGCGATCACGACGGCGGAGGGACGCGATCCGGGATCATCGTCGTAGGTTGTCACATCGAAACCGCGCAGCCGGAGATAGTCCGCGATCTGCGCGTCCGTGCCGCTCGGCGGATTGATGCTGGTAATGAATCCGATGCGGCGAATCGTGCCGACCCGGATGAACGCGTTTTTCTGCACGGCTACCACGCCTCCGGCGCCGGTGACCGCGAGGCGCACGTTGTATACGCCGTCGGCTGCGTAGGTGTGCGCGGGATGCTGTGACGCGCTCGTGGCGCTGTCGCCAAAATCCCAATTCCACGCCGTCGCGCCGGGCACCGTTGAAGTGTCGGTGAATTGAACGTTCAGCGGCGCCTGACCGGCGACCACATTCGCCGTGAAATTGGCCTCGCCGACATATCGCAGGCGCAGCACATTCGCGCCGACGTCGATGGGTGACGTGTAATTCTGATCCTTGTAGAGATCGGTGAAGTACAGGCCGTCCGGGCCCGCGGCCAGCCCGGCGCAAGTCGCCTTGCCGGAGCCGTTGTACGTCACCAGCGGCGTCGGTCCGACGAGAACCGAACCGCCGGGACTCAGAGTGATCTCGGTGATTCTCTTACCCAGCGATTGCGGCCCGCTGGCCCAGGTCGGGCCCGATTCGGAGACAAACGCGTTTCCCATCCGTCCGCTGGGGAATCCGCTGCCGGCGAATTGGCTGGCTTGCACAAAAACGAGATTGACGGGCGCGACGGCCGGTGACCAGTTGAACAGCGCGAAGTTCAACATGCTTGCGTCGCTGCCGTCCCAGAGGAAATTGCGACCGGACGGCGCGCGCGCGAAGCGATCGATGCTGGGGCCGTTTTCGACGATGTAGTGCCCCGCGTCGGCGTCGCGCCAGGCGCCGCCGAACGGATTGCGCAGGCCGTAACAAAAGACGTAGTCGCGGGCCGTAATCCCGTCACCCAGGTTGTAGAACGGATTGCCGGCCGCCGGGCTGCCATCGAAGTTCAAGCGCAGAATCTTGCCGCGAAATGACGACAGGTCCTGCGCGGTTGAGGTCGCAAAGCCGTCGCCCATATGCACGTAAAGCTTGCCGTCCGGACCGATCGTCAGATTCGAAATTTGGTGCGACTGGCCCTGCGGCTCATTGACCATGTCGAGCACGGGCGATTGAGCCGCGGCCGTCAGCCCGCCGTCGAGGCTGCTGAAGCGCACGACCTTCGGAAAATGCGGACCGTTGGGAGGCGCGGCATCGTACAAGAGAGCCGCAAACAAATCGCCGCTGTTGGGTTCGACGGCCAGTCCGGTCAGCCCCTGCTCGCCCGAACCGGGAAACGCGCCGGTCGGATTGAAATCCAGCAGGTTGGAGGCGTATGTGCCGATCACGCCGTCGCGACGAACGACCTTGATCTTTCCGTAGAGCTCGCTGACGTAATAAATCGGAGCGGCGGGGCCGGGGTCCGGGTTTGGAACGAATGCGATGTTGACCGGGAGCTGGAAGCCCGTCGCGACCACGTCGACACGAAAGCCCGGCGCGACAGCCCACGGCGCGGGCGCGCTCCGCGCCAGCACCGTGAACGCCGGCTGAGTCTGCGTCGGCAAACCGTAATAAGTGCTGCCGTTGCTGGACACCCAAAATACGATTTCCTGTTGCGCCGGCAAGCCGATCGATGGCAAGTAGATCGAGTGGCTCAGGCCGTCGTCGTCGGTGAGGCGCACCTCGGACTCCGGCAGCGCCAAACCACTTGCACCGGCGGTGACCCGCACGCGCACCGCCACATGCGCCGCAAGCGGCCCGGCGTTGGACAGCACATTCCCGGGCGCCACACTGGCCGACCACTCCACCAGCAGGCTCGAGTCAGGCGCCTCCAGTCGTAGCGATGCCGCGGGAGTGCTGAACGGCAGATCGATCGCGAATCCGAACGCGTCGACCCAATCCGGGGTCGGCGTCGTGGCCACGTCAACCATTTCGAGAGGAAAGACGGTCGAAGGCGGACCCGTGCGGAAAAATCGCTCGGACCACGCGCTCCATTGCGTCAGCGGATCCCCGCTGTCATCGCGGTGGCGCACGCGAAGGCGATAGTCGGTGTCCGGCAGCAGGCTTAGCCGGCCCAGGTGCGAGTTCTCGAACGTCCCGTCGCCCAGGTGAATGTGCACGCGCTCCAGGCCCGTCGCGCACAAGCGCGACCAAACCCGTTCCACCGGCGTGACGGTCCAAATCTCCCAGTCGCTGCAGAAATGCGTTTGGCCCGCATCCGGGTCGGAAAACGGCGCGGTTTCCATGTGCACGTCTTCGGCGTTGACGATCCGGCCGTCGAATGCCGGCTCAGTGATCGTCGGCGCCTGTGGCGGATGATTCTGCGCAAAGGCGGCCGTGCCGAGAAACAGCGATGACAGCGCGATGATAATCCGGCGTCGAGTCACTTCCCGCTCCTTCGTGCAGATTCGCCGAGGCGTGAGGAATGACCCAGAGTACAACGCCGTACGCGGTCACGGAAGCTAATTTGGGTGAAAAGTTCGGGGAGATTCGTGGACTCGGGCAGGCGGCAGCAACCCACCTTTCAACCTCTCAAGAATGTGGACCGGGCGGCTGGGCCCCGAGCGCGCTCAGTTCGCCATCAATGCGGCGTAGAAGCTGCGCGGGCATGCTGTTGAAATTGGCGGCGATATCCGGCGCATCGATTGCGTCGTCCAGGAACATGCCCATGTCTCGAATAATCAACTGGGCATTGTCAGGCAGGGCTTTGATCCCGCGCGCCACCGCCGGATCTTCGCCCTCCCTGAGCAAGATCCTCAGGCCGGCATGGCAAACTCGGCGGCATACGCGGCGTCCGACATCAGCCACGCCAACAATCGCCGCGCCGAGGCCAGAACGCGCTCAAGCGCCGGCTCCGGCTCGGATAACGTCGCAAAGAGGTCATTCAACAGCTCATCGGTGGGGCGCACGACGATCCACTCCGACAAACCGCATCCGCGCGCATGAGCGATCGCCGCAATTCGTGCCGCTATCCGGCCGATCCAGCGGTTTCAAACTCCAGCAACGCCGCAACGTCGTTCATCGTCTCAAGCGACATGCTAATTTGCACGATTCGCTCGGCGGTCGATTCGCTGACTACGCCGGACGCCTGGCGCTTGAACTTGGCGATCACTTCGTCATCGCTCATCGGATTCCCGGCGTGGCCGCGGGGATAGTCGACGCGCTTCGCCACGGTCTTCCCGTTCTTGAGTTTGACGATCAGGTTATTCGGGATTCCCTTCGGATAGTTCGCGTTGCACTCCGGCGTCTCGACGATCTTGATCTTGTCGAGAAGGCCGAGCACGGCCGCGTCGCGCAGCCGCTCGTCCTTGAACGATGCCCGCGTTACATCGCCGTCGATCAGCGCCACCGCCACGCAGTAGCCCATGCTGTGATCGGCGGTCTCTCGGCTGGTCGGACGCCACTTTTCCGGCTCGCTGCCAATGATGCTGACGGCCGCCTCGAAGCTCTCGATCAGAATGCTCTCGATCTGGGCCGCATCGCCGATCTCGCGGCGTAGCTGCAAGGCCGCGTCGATCGCCGACTGCGAGTGATACTCGGCGGGCCAGAACTTGATGTACGTCTTGTTGATCATCCAGTCGTCCGGGCTGCGAGACCACGCCAGCTCGAACGGTCCGGTGACCATCTTGAACAGCCCCTTTGGCCCTTCGAAGATTTCGTTCGGACCGGTCACGCCTTGTTTGGCCAGATTCGCCGCGAAAACCCCGTTTCGGCCGGCGTTCGAGAATGCACACGCCTTCCAGTCCGAGATTTGACCCGTTCGCGTTTGTCGCGTGGCGAAGTTGCACACGCCGGCCAGCCCCAGGGCGTGCACCATCTGTTCGCGCGAAAGACCGTAAAGCTTGCCGGCCAACAGCGCGGTCGATAGCGCGCCGTAGTAGACGTGGTCCCAGCCGTGCTTTCGAAGCGATGCGGCGTCGCACAGGCGGCATTGCAGCTCGTAGCCCAGCGCGATCGCCGCGATGATCTGCTTGCCGCTGCAGCGCGAGACCTGTCCGACCGCCAGCGCCGCGGGGATGTTGTCGCTGGGGTGAGCCGGCTCCTTGCTCAGATACGTGTCGTTGAAATCCAGGTAGCGGACCAGCGCTCCGTTGCTGAACGCGGCCAGATCGGGCGTCGTGCGGTGTTTTGACCCGAGCAGGCCGGCGCCGCCCGGCAGCGGCACGCTCATCGCCACCTGGCGCGTGACGCGCGCGGGACGACTCGTCCAAGCGCCGAGGGCGCAGCCGATGGAGTCAAGCACGCGCCGCTTGACCTCGTGCACCGTCGATTTTCCGAGTGCTTCGTGGCTTGCCGCTTGAGCCCAATCCGCGATGCGCTCCGCCACTGTCGCCATGTTTCGCTCCGTTTCCACCCGCCGCGCCATTGGGCGCCAAATCCGCCGCTACGTGGGGCGAAGAGAGAGAATTGTCGCGCAATTCGCATAATGTCGCAACGGAGCGCGCTGTGCCGCACCGCTAGGCCGCTGGGCCGGCGCATCGTTGTGGCATGCGTGCTCAAACCGGCCAGGGCTAGTCTTGCGAAACGAGCTCGCACTCGAGGGATACGATGCGCGTGGGCATTTCGATCGTAGTCGACGCCGACGGCGGCGGAAGCGGCGATTCCGCGACGAGAAACGCGGATTGCACCGCGCCGGTCCATTTTGCATCATGCACGGCGAATGACTGAACGCGAAGCACGCCGCGGAGTTTCTTCGACCTCGCGATCTTCCCGGCCCGGTCGTCGTCGATTTCGATCGTGAGCATGACCGTCTCGTATTCGTCTTTTCGAGCCTTGCCGCGCTCGTTGATCTCGCGCCGCGCTCGGTCTCGCGTGGTCGCGGCGTCTTGCGCCGCGCGATCGGGATTTCGGCCGATCAGGACTTCGTGCGGCTGGCTGCCGGCCTTTCTCATCGCATTGGCGCGCGCCGTCTCATCGCGAATCGCCCGCAGCGCATCCTGATACTGCTGCTCGATTCGCCGCAGCTCATCGCGCTCCGCCTCGGACAAATAGCGTACGAGCGGCTCGTCGCCGATCCGAATCGAGGCGGCCACGAATCGCCGGCCTTCGTCGGACCGGCCGATTCCGGTCACGTCCGCCGTGAAACCGAAGGCGCCCGAAAGGCACCTGTCGTTGGAGATCGCCGTCTCTGCGTCACCGGACCGCTGCGCTAATGCGTTTGCTTGTCGAACGGCCGCGGCCAAAGTGCGCGGCTGGGATGCCTCTGCGCCGCACTGGAGCGTCGCGATGGCGAATACGGAGGCTGCGACGAGCCGCATTCGCTTCCCCTTTCCGACCGGCTGCGAGAAATGGGCGCGGTAGGATTTGAACCTACTCCCGCCCCGTCAGAACCGCTTGTCTCTTCAACACTTACGAATCCACCCGAAAGCGACTCCACCCAATACGCGACCAAATCGGGCGAAAAGACGACGCTAGACGACCAGCGCTTGCGGGACGTGGTGACATTCTGGCCGACGCTCCCCGAGCACGTCAAGGCGGCGGTGCTGACGCTGGTTCGGAGCGTAGCACGATGACGACCAGAGAAGAGAGGCAAATGACCGTCCGAACCGTCCGCACCGTCCGACGCTCGCCGGACGGCGTGAACGGCGACGCATCGCCGCGTATTGCGTTGCACGGACTCCCCGTGAACTGCGGACGGTCGCAAAGCGCGCATCGTCCGCAGACCGTCCGAACGTCGTCCGCAACCGTCCGATCGGGGCTGCCGAGCCGTCCGGGCGATGCCGGCGGCGCTTTGGGTCCTTCCCGAGCATCGACCCCGCGCGGTGAACGTATCGAGCGGCTTGACTGAATTTCGGGAACCCGAACGGAGAATCGCGAATGGACTCCGAACCGTTAGCCGCCGTTGGTGACCGCTACGAGCGCGGCGCGGATGGACGATTCAGGCCCGGCAATCAATTCGGTCGGGGCAACCCGCACGCCCAGCGCGTGCAGGAGCTTCGGTCGGCGCTGCTTTCCGCCCTGAGCGACGCCGATTTGCAGGCGATCGTCGAGGCGCTTGTCGAGTCCGCCAAGCGTGGCGACGTGGCGGCGGCCAAGCTGCTCTTCGAGCGTACACTCGGCCGTGTCCCGCACGAACTCGTCGGGTCCTTCGAAACCGGGCCGTTCGTGAAGATCATTCGAGGCGTGCCGGAAGACGTGTTCGGGCCGCAATCGGACAGCTAACGGCGTCGCTCCGAAACGGGTAACGGATCGCGGCGCGCCCGTTCACCTTGCCGCGAACGCGCTGCGCGCGGTACGATCCATTTCCGTCTCTTTTCGCTCCAAGGGGAATCACGATGAACCGAATGGACCCGACGCGCCCGTTGCGTCTGCTCGTCGTTTCACTCGCATCGCTCGTCGCCGTCACTGCCAGCGCGCAAACGCCGGTTTCGTCCGAAATCACCTTTCAAGGCCGGCTACGACTTGGCGGGGCGCTGGTCAACGTCCCGATCGACTTCCAATTCTCGCTGTTCGATTCTCCGACGGCAGGCACTTTGGTCGCCGGGCCGATCGCGGTAGACGATTTGCCGCTCAACGCCGGGCTGTTCACCGTGCCGCTCGACTTTGGCGCAGCAGCGTTCGATGGCAGCGCGCGCTGGCTTGAAATCGCCGTGCGGCGGGGTGACGAATCCGAGCCGTTCGTCACGCTTTCGCCGCGCCAAGCCGTCACGGCGACGCCGTACGCGCTGTACGCGGCAAATGTCGCGGGCGTGGACGGGCATTCGCTCGATGCGGCGGACGGCTCGCCTAGCGACGCTGTGTTCGTGGACAACGCCGGAAACGTGGGGATCGGGACGACGACGCCCAGCGCGACGCTGGACGTGGCGGGGGGCGGACAAATGACCACGCTGGAGATTACTGGCGGGACGCCGCTCGATGCACCCGTCGTCGCCTGGGGGCTGAATACGTGGGGTCAGGCCAATGCACCTGCTGGCTCTTTCGCGATTGTTAGCGCGTCTCCGAATCAATCGCTAGCGATCCGAACTGACGGTTCAATTGCACAATGGGGCGAATCGAGCACAATTTTCCCGGTAAGCGATGTCCCTTTCGGTTCGTTTGTTGCCATAGGCGGCGGCTATTCGAGCGGAACTTTCGCCATCGCTCTGCGCGGCGACGGTTCGCTGGTTGGGTGGGGAAACCCGGTCGGCGCGGTTACCGGAATTCCGACTGGACGATTCAGCGCGCTCTCCGTCACAGACCAATACGCGACGGCACTGCGAAGCGACGGCACGTTACTCGGATGGGGGGGAGCGCCCGCCCCAACGCCGTCAGGCGTGTTCACGAAGGTCGCGAGTGGCGGGAATTTTGCCATAGCGCTTGACCCTGACGGCGAACTGGTCGCGTGGGGAAACAACAGCAGCGGTCAACTGCAAGTGCCAACCGGCCCGTTCATCGCAATTGCGGCGGGCGGCGCTCATGGATTGGCGTTGCGACCCGACGGTACCGTCGCGGCGTGGGGGGACAACGCGTACGGACAGACACTCGTACCGGACGGCACTTATTCCGCTATTGCGGCGGGCGGACGGCTGAGTGTCGCGATTCGCGCCGACGGGACGCTCGCGGCGTGGGGCGACAATTCGACCGGCCAATTGAACGTGCCATCAGGGACATTCTCTGCGGTTTCGACCAGCGGCTTTCACTGCGTGGCCATCCGAACGCAAGCCGGACCGGTGCAGTATGCGCTGAAGCTTGCGAACGACGCGGCGGCCAAGCCCGGCAGCAACACGTGGACGATTCTCTCCGATCGCCGGCTCAAAACGGAGATTGCGCCGCTGACGGGCGCGCTCGACAAACTGCTCGGCCTACGCGGAGTCACGTTCCGTTGGCGGAACCCGAGCGAGCAAGGCGGGCGCGGCTTCACGGAAACCGGACTGATCGCCGACGAAGTGCAACGCGTGTTCCCGCACTGGATTCGTCCCAATTCGCGCGGCTATCTGACGATGACCGTTTCAGGATTCGAGGCGCTGACGGCGGAAGCGCTGCGCGAACTGCGGGCCGAGAAGGATGCCGAACTCGCTGCACGCGACGCGTGCATTGCGGAGCAACGCGCCGAGCTTGACGACGTTCGCGCTCGACTCGAACGGCTGGAGCGGGCGCTGTCAAACCCGCAGCGCTGACGAAGTTGCCGGACACTCGGATCGTACGATTTGGGACAATCGAATTGAAGCTTACGGGGAATCACAATGAGCCGCATGGCGAATAAGCGCTCGGCGTATCCGGCTCTGACGTTTGCGCTGGCCGCGTCATTCCTTGGGACTCGTGGGGTCGCGCACGCGCAGACCACAAAGCAAGCAACGTTGTTACCTACGCGCACCGTTGCCGCGGCGGTGCGCGAGGCAAACAAGATCATTGTCAAATCGCACGATGCGGAAGAAGCGGAGAGCGCGGGAATTTTCGCTGAGCCGCTGTTGCTCGTCGCCGACGTTGAGACAATCGACCTAGTTACGAAGGACTCTGCGACTATCACCTGCTGCGTTCGCATCGACGACCAACCGTTGATGAGTTACCTCAACGAAGAAGAACGCCTGAATCTTCGTCAATCGCAGGAAAAGGAATCGAGGGAACGCGCGGAACCAATGCCAAAACATGTTTCCGATGCGCGAGCTTGGCGCGCCGAACGCGAACGGGAGTGGGCGGCCGGCGCGCGAGGGCGAAAGGCAGTGTTAGACGAAGCGAAGCGCCGGAAGGACGCAATGGAATTGATCGAAGTCGAAGTAACAGCGCGCGGGCAAGTAATCGAAGCGAACCGCAAGCGACTGCGAGCTGCGATCAAGGTCGCGCAGGTGTACCTGAACGACGAGATAAATGCGACCGCGCTCGGATTCCGTTTTTCGGGAGTGACAGTTGGGTCGCCTGACTCTGGAAGGACTCTGCGCGAGAAATCGACCGCAATCGCGCGGCTGGAAGCGACCGCAATCCAGATCGAGAAATAGCAATCTCGCCAAGACGGAAAGTCGAAGCGGTACGTTCCGTCTTGCGACGCGGGTCGAGTCTGGTAGGATTCGATAGGGCGGAGTCATGACCGCCTGATTCCGCCGTTCGGACCGGCGCGACCGCACAATCCCGCGCCGGGCCGCCGGCGGTACGAGGATTGTGCAATGATGCGACCCGTCCGCGATCCCACAATCGCAATCGCCCAAGACAAAATTCTCGAAACGCTTCGCGGCTTTGCCGACGGCGCGTTCCCGACTTGCCGCGAATCCGATGGCAAGCCGAAACGCGATCCGGGGCGCGCGGGCGTGCCCATGCCGTTCGTTCCCGAGCCAATATTGCACGCGGCAGCGAACTGCGCGGGCGTCGGCGGAGAATTCGCGATCGCAGTGACGAACCTGAGAGCGAGCGGACTCATCGAGGAGGTTGCAAATCCACTCCCAACGAGCGGCACGCGTACCATCATCGCGCTCAGGCGCGGCCCAGAGACGCCGGAATTCGCGGCGGAAATTGGACGGATTCAGAGCGAGGTTGCGCGAACCGCATTGATCCGCCAGTGCGACGGAACTTCGTGGCGCGTCGCCGGCAAGTGGATAAGCGTGACGTGGGGCGATGGTCAGACCTATCGAGTGACCATTGACGGCGAGCCGTTCACCGATGCCTTTTTCGATCGTCACAACATGCGACCGAATCTCTGTATCAACAATGCCGGGCGCGACGCCCTCGCGCGACGACCGTTTGTCCCGGCACTCTCCGTCTGGCCGAATGCGACCGACGCGACGCTCGCCGATCCGGATTCGTGTCTTGGGCTGCTGGTTGGCGATTTGACCCGGCTGCGCGCGGCTTGCGAAGCGCACGGCGGGCCGGTCGCCGGCGACGCGCTGCTCGGACAAATCGTCGCGCCAAACACCAATGACTGCGAATGGCAGAACATCCTGAACAAGGCCGCATTTCACGTTCGCGAAGCTGGCGTTGACGAGCAGCCGATTCTGGCGCTGAAGCGCCCGCGCGTTTCATCGGACGACCTGTCGCTGGCGATTGAGACGGTCGAGCAAGCGCTGCCGCGTACCCGGCCGACAATTCCACACGAGCCGTTCGATCCCGCTTCGCCGAAGTGGATCAAGGCAAGCGACGCGGCGGACCGCGAGGTCGTCACCGTCGAATCACTGAGAACGTATCGCTCTGCTGGGAACGCAGCGGCGGGCGGGCTGTCTGGTACTGACCTGCACGGTCGCCATTGGGCAAAGCAATCGAAGAATTCGCACGTCTACTACTTCGCTCCGTCGTTGCGGTTCGCTCGAAACCGTCAATAAAATCGTCAACACCGTCAATCCACGCTTCGACCTGAATCGCTGGCGCATGAATAGAGCCTATCCCAAAACCACTCTTAGCAATAACAGTGTGCATCCCAGGTGCAAGAAGCCTTGAAACAGCGGCGTGGTCTTTTCCCAGCGAATGCACAAGCGGCGGAAATTCTGGATCCACGAAATCGTCCGCTCGGCGATCCAGCGCCGCTTGTAACGCCGCAGGGGCCGGCCGTCTTGGGTGATATTCTCCGACTTGCGATTCGAGCGGTGCGCGCGATCAATTCCACACCTTCCTGCGCGTGCCGCTTGGTCCAACGCGTCGCTGTCGTAGGCCTTGTCGCCGATGACGCGCAGCGGCATCTGCGTGGTCAACATGAAATCGAACAGCCCTTGGGCGAGCCGGCTCTCGTGCGGCGCGGCCGACATCGTCTCGACCGCCACCGGCAGCCCCCGGGCATCGACCAAAACCATGATTTTCACGCCTTTTCCGGCCTTCGTGCAACCGATGCCGTCGCCGCCGCCCTTGGCCTTGGCGAACGTGGCGTCAATGTAGCATTCATACAACTTGTAGCCGCCGCGCGCTCGACGCACTGGCCGGCCTCTTGCAGGATGCGCTCGAACACGCCGGCCGTGGTCCAGATTTGGAACCAGCGATGAACGGTGCTTTTGCTTCCGAACTGGCGCGGGAGGTCTTTCCATTTCGCCGTTGTCCAGAATCCAGAAGATCCCCTGCAACGTGCGCCGCCGGTCCGCCTCCGGCCGCCCGCCCTTGGGGTTGCGCTCGGAGATCGGAAGCCGCGCGACCAGCCAGTCCAGTTGTTCGTCGGTGAATGTCAACATGCCGCATTATAGAACTTCTACAAGTGTCCCGGTTATGGGATAGGCTCTACTCCATGCGGACTCATTCGCACGGAGATACTTCGATGCCAGTCGATTCACTCTTGACGGTTCAACAAGTTGCGAAGCTTCTCAACATTTCATGCCGACAAGTCTACAAATTGGTCGCGTCCGGACGTCTGCCCGTGCCGGTGCGGCTCGGGCGGTCAGTGCGCTGGCGCGAAAGCGACCTGGCCGCGTTCCTGGCCGCCGGCTGCGATATGTCTTGGCTCGCCACGTCGGCGGTGCGCGCATGACGATTGACGAATTCCTGGCGCGACTTGGCGACGCCAAACGCGTCGGCGGCGGCTGGCAGTACCGATGCCCGGCGCATGACGACGGGCGCGCGAGCCTGTCCGTCGGCAAAGGCCGCAACGGCGGAATCGTCCTGAAGTGTCACGCTGGCTGCGAGACGACCGCCGTCGTTGCGGCGCTCGGGTTGACGATGCGCGACCTCGCGCCCGATCGTAGCGACCTGAGCGGAAACGGCTCGCCGCGCGGCCGCATCGTCGCCACGTATGACTACCGCAACGAATCCGGCGCGTTGCTTTTCCAGACTGTCCGATTCGATCCGAAAGACTTTCGCCAACGCAAGCCCGACAGCAACGGCGGCTGGGTTTGGTCGCTCGGTGAAGTGCGGCGCGTTTTGTATCGCCTGCCCGAGTTGCTGAGCGCGCCGGCTGACGCCTTGGTTTTTGTCGTCGAGGGCGAGAAAGACGCCGACACCATCGCGAACGCCGGCGGCGTCGCGACGTGCAACCCAATGGGCGCGGGCAAGTGGCGGAAGGTCGATGACAAGGTACTTGAGGGCCGGCGCGTCAGCATCGTCGCCGACGCGGACACGCCGGGCCGCAAGCACGCGCAGGACGTGGCGCGGACGCTGCACGGTCGCGTGAAGTCGCTTCGCGTCATCGAGGTGCCGCGCGGCAAGGATGCGACAGAGTTTTTCGAAGCCGGCGGCACGCTCGCTGATCTACACGCACTCGCCGACGCCGCGCCGGAGTGGACGCCAGCGACCGCGCCGGATTGCGGCGACGACGCGAACGCGGAGAGCCGCGCGGTCATCGTTCGCATGTCGGAAGTCGAGCCGACGGAGCTGCGCTGGCTTTGGCCGGGCCGCATTCCGCTCGGCAAGCTCACGCTCGTTGCCGGCGATCCTGGACTTGGCAAGTCATTCGTAACGCTGGACCTTGTAGCGCGCGTGACGCGCGGCGCACGCTGGCCTGACAATTCGCAAGCCGGCGCGCCGATCGGCGGGGCGGTCATTTTGAGCGCCGAAGATGATCCTGCGGATACGATCCGTCCGCGCTTGGACGCGGCGGGCGCGGACGTTTCGCGTGTCGCGCTGCTGCAAGCTGTGCGGACGCCGGACCCGGACACGGGCGGCACGCGTTCGCTGCCGTTCACGCTCGCCAGCGATATGGATGCGCTCGAGGAAGCGGTGCGCAGCGTCGCCGATTGTCGGCTGATCATCATCGATCCCATCAGCGCGTACCTGGGCGGCGGTCCGCGTTTCGACTCGCACCGCAACAGCGACGTGCGCGCCATACTCGCACCGCTGGCAGACCTTGCCGGGCGGCTTGGCGTCGCCGTCGTTGCCGTGACGCACCTGCGCAAGGGTGAAGGGCCGGCGATGTATCGAGCGATGGGTTCGCTTGCGTTCGTCGCCGCGGCGCGGGCGGTAATTGCGGTTGCGCGAGACACCGATGATCCGACCGGACGACGCCGACTCTTCCTGCCCGTCAAGCACAACCTGTCGGCGGACCCGACCGGGCTGGCCTACGAGCTTCGCTCGGTTGCCGCCGATCAAGCGGTCATCGCGTGGAGCGCGGACCCCGTATCGGTGACTGCCGACGACGTACTCGGGGCAAATCGCACGCCGCGCGGTCGAGCGCCTGAGCGCACGGACGAGGCGGTCGAATTCCTGCGCGGCGTGCTGGCCGACGGTGCGCGTCAAGTCAATGAGATTCGCAAGGAAGCACGCGACGCCGGGATTTCGTGGCGAACCGTGCAGCGCGCGAAAGAGGAGCTGCGCATCTACGCGCGTAAGGCCGGATTCGACGACGGCTGGCAGTGGCACACGCCGAAGAGCGCCAGTATTCAGAATAGTGGCGCTCTTCGCGAATTTCCCGAGAAAAACACCGAAGAGCGCCAAGTCGAAGTATGTGGCGCTCTTCGTGGCAGTGCGGACGCCGGGCCGGATCGCGGCGAGTATCCGAACGACGGCGACCCGCGCTCGCTCGCCGAGCGCCACGCCGAAACGGACGTGGGCGAGCTGTGAGCGCGGCGGCGGTCCTGGCTCAAGTCTGTCGGCGCGGCATCAGGCTGGTCGCTGTGGGCGATCGGCTGCGGTTCGCCCCCGCGTCGGCCGTCACGCCGGAGCTGCGCGAGGCGCTGGCACAGAACAAGCCGGAGCTTTTGCGACTGTTGACGGACCCCGACGACGCTGGCCGCACTGACTGGCGGGCGCGATTGACCGACGCCGAGCGACAGCTATTCCCGCCGAACGCGAACCCGCCGGCGGACTGGATTCGCGACGTGCTGGCGGCGCGCGCGACGGTTGACGGCGAGCTTATCGAAATCACCTGGCCGGCGCTCGGGCCGCTGGTCGAGTCGCCGCGCGGCTACCTGACGCCCGAAACGCTCCCGCCGGCGTGGCGCGAATGGTACGAAGAGCGCGCCGCGATCCGCGAATTCGACGGTCGCCAGCCGCGCGAGTACGCCGAAGCCGAAGCGCTGCGCGAGACGGTCGAAGCGATGCGGCGCGAGGGGCTTGCGTGACGCCTTATTCTGCGCTATACTGCTCGTAGGTGGAGCATGTCGATTCGAGAGACGATCGTGCGAGAGGCGCGGCGGCAAGGGTTGAGCGCGTATCGCGTCGCGAAACTTGCCGGGCTTTCGATTCGGACTGTGCAATCCTATTTCTCCGAAACGTACGACCTGGGAAGCGAACGCGCGTCGGCAATCGCGGCTGTGCTCGGGTTGGAGTTGCGCCGAGCACGCCGCGCGAATCGAAAGGTACGGTGAACCATGTTCAAAATCGCGAACTCGGACGACTGGCACGCCAAGATTCGGCTCGGCCCGTATCGCCACAAGCCGGCGCGATTCTGTGCCGACAAGGAAACGTCCGAGCGCTGGCGGCTGCTGCTGCAAAGTGCGGTAGACCGTGCTCGCAGCGGCGAACCGCCCAAGCCCGAGACGCTCAAGGCACTCCCGCCGCGATTGCTTCAGAGTTTCGCACTGTTGCCGTCACAGACCGCGCAGCGTCGGCGCGGCTCGTTTGCGGACAACGTGGGCGATTACATCCGCGAGCTTGAGACGGCGGGCCGCGATGCGAAGTACATCCGCAACGCCAAGCACTGCCTGACGGCGGTTGCGGAAGCGTGCAAGTGGAATTCGCTCCGCGATATTTCGCGCGATGCGTTGATGGAACACCTGGCCAAGCGCCGCGCCGACAACGCCGCGCCGCGAACCGTGAAGAACATCGTGGCGACTGTGACGGCATTCGTTTTGTGGGCGATCGAGGCGAAGCGGCTGGACGCGAATCCACTCGGCCGCATTCGTGCGATTGACGACAAGAGTGACCGGCGGCGGCAACGTCGCGCGCTTACGCCCGATGAAGTCGGGCGGTTGCTGAAAGTCGCGGGCCCGCGCGAACTGGTTTACCGCGTGGCGCTCGGGACCGGCTTACGGCTCCGTGAGCTTCGCCGGTTGCAATGGCGGGACGTTCGGATCGATACGACGACGCGGCCGCGCCTGGAGCTTCGCGCCGAAGCGACCAAGAGCCGGCGCGCGGACACGCTACCGCTGTCGCTCGACCTGGCGGCACGGCTGCGGGCTGCTCGCCCGGTGAACGTCGCGCCGGCGGCGACGGTGTTT
This sequence comes from Phycisphaerae bacterium, assembly GCA_046350315.1. GTDB lineage: Bacteria > Planctomycetota > Phycisphaerae > UBA1845 > Fen-1342 > CAZHTF01. Next base: position 3,776,126 of record JAXMAP010000002.1, on the reverse strand, counting down.
CGAACGGTGACGCGTTCGCCAACGTGGATTCGTGACGTGGACCGGGCCGGAATCGAACACCATGACGGCGAAGTGCTGACGGTCGGTTTCCATTCGCTGCGGGTCACGTTCGCGTCGGAACTGGAGCGGGCGGGCGTCTCGCCGAGAACCATCGCGGAATTGATGCGGCATCGCGACTACAAGCTGACGGCAACGGTTTACACGGACCTGGCCGTTATCGACACGCACGGGGCGATCGGGCGGCTACCGACGTACGGCGAGCCGGCGGGTCCGGAGACGGCACGCCGGACCGGCTCGGACGACGTTCCGGTGAGCACGGATCGGCTCGACCAAATACACGACCAAATAGCAGGCGTTTCGGTGCAAAATCGTTCAATTCGGTGCGCTACTGACGGGCGCTCGGAATGCTCGGAAAGGCTTGAAAACAAGGGGTTTTCGCGGGATTCCAAGAGTAGGAAAATATTGGGCGCGGTAGGATTTGAACCTACGTAGGCTTTACGCCAACGGGTTTACAGCCCGTCTCCTTTGGCCGCTCGGACACACGCCCGGTACTGGCGCCCGCTGTAGTCCTCTCGCGAGCACACATGAACACATTTATTCGAACTGCGGCAATTGTCAATCGGCCGGCCTCGGCGAGCGCGCGTAGCGCTTATGGACCAGTTGCTCGGTTCGCATGATTTGTGGGACACTTGGGAACTCGGACGTCGTCGAGAGTATCGAGAATAGTCGCAACTCATTATTGCTTAGCGAGTTGAAACAAATCTTGCGCGATTGACTTGCCAGCAGCCGATAAGCGCGGTAAATTAGATAAGAGTGAGGCGAGCACTTCGCCGAGCTCTGATCGAAAATACTGGTAGGTCTACGGGCGGCTTGCTCGGCAGCGGCGTTTCCCCCCGGCGCCCTCCGGCTTCCGCCCAATTTTCTTTTCTGGATTGGGCCCTCGGCGCGCCCCCCGTCGGGAGTCGCCCTTGCGCAAAGAAAAACGCCGCGGGCTTTTCGACCCGCGGCGTCGTTGCGGCGTTTTCCTTTTGTTCTGATTAAGTCGCAGGTCGAACGTTCGTCGCCTTCGGACCCTTCGGACCTTGCGTGGTTTCGAATTCGACACGGACCCCCTCGGCGAGGGTACGGTACCCTTCAACCTTGATTTCGGTTTGGTGCACGAAGACTTCCTGCCCGTCCTCGGCCTTGATGAACCCGTAACCCTTCGTGTCGTTGAACCACTTCACTGTGCCCTTAGCCATTGCGGACAACCTCTACCTAGATTCTGGCGAGCCGGGCGGAAACAAACGTTGCTTCGAAAATCTTGCGCCCCAACCGCCAGACTCACAAAGTAGCCGCGCAATTATTCAAAGTCAAACAAAGTTGGCGGAAGCGGCGGAAGCGGTTGAAGGGCTGAAGGGCTGAAGGGCTGAAGACGCTGACGGCGGGTGCCTGACGATTTTGGCGACCGCCGTTCGCCCCGAAGTGGCCGCGTGATTGTCACCAGACCCCGCCGGCGGCGCGGTTTCGCGGCCCCGGGGCTTGGTTTCCGCCTCCGGCTCTGACCACTCCAGCCGGGGTCGGCGAGTTTCGTGGTCGGGAGCGCGACGGTTTGGAACGCGTATCCCCGCGGACGCTCGCCTGACCGACCGGCGGCGACGGTGGCCGGTCCCCGGGCTCTTAGATCACCGTGCGCGACTACGCGCCGGTATTCGCCGCTGAGTACCGACGAGCGTCCTTGAGGCTCGCCGAACTGTGCTGAGTTCGCCGTGAATCACAGGGTTTTGCCATCTTGCATCGAATTCTACAGTCACAACATATTGCACATACTATACTTATGTGCGGCGCGCAGTCGCGCACAGTTATTTAAGATGAGAGCGTACGCCGCGCGGGCGTGTCCAACCGGCCTGCCGCTTTGGAGAGTGCCGCGTCGGGCCGCTAGACTGGCGACCGACCGTGGAGCTATGCGTGGATCTAAGAGATCGAATCGACGTCGCTGCCGGCCGAAAGCCGGCAGACCTGGTGCTACGCGGCGGCCGGATCGTGAACGTCTGTTCAGGCGAGATTCACGACGGCGACGTGGCGATTCTGGGCGACCGCATTGTCGGCATCGGCGCCTATGAGGGCGCGCAGGTCGTTGACGTTCGCGGCCGATACATCTGTCCCGGATTGATCGACGGCCACGTGCACATCGAATCTTCGCTGCTAAACGTGCCGCAGTTCGCGCGCACCGTCGCCGCACACGGCACGACCGCCGTTATCGCTGACCCGCACGAGATCGCGAACGTGATGGGCGCCGAAGGGTTGCGCTACATCCTCTCGGCCAGCAAATATTGTCCGATTCACGTCTTCGTGATGGTCAGCTCGTGCGTCCCGGCGTCGCGATTCGAAAGCGCCGGCGCCGAATTGACCGCCGAAGATATTACGCCGCTGTTGGCGGATCGCTGGGTGGTCGGCCTGGCGGAGATGATGAACTATCCGGGCGTCGTCGCGGGAGACGCGCAGTGCCTGGAAAAGCTCGCGCTGGCCGACGGCCGGCCGATCGACGGACATGCGCCGGGCCTGAGCGGCCGCGATCTGTGCGCGTACGCCGCGGCGGGCATCGCCAGCGATCATGAGTGCACCACGCTCGAAGAAGCGCGCGAAAAATTGCGATTGGGCATGCACATCATGATTCGCGAAGGCAGCCAGGCCAGGAATCTGGATGCCCTGCTGCCGCTGGTGCGGCCCGAGACGCTGGATCGTTTCATGTTCGTCACCGACGACAAGGACGTCGATGACCTGCTGCGCGAAGGCCACATCGACCACATGCTTCGCCGCGCTGTCGCCGCGGGAATGAATCCGGTTCACGCCGTGCGAATGGCCTCGGTGAACGCGGCGCGATATTTCCGGTTGCATCAACTGGGCGAAATTTCGCCGGGAAAACTGGCGTCAATCGCGATTTTCGACGACTTGCTGAGTTTCCGCACCTGGCGCGTCTATCACGCCGGGCGGCTGGTCGTCGACGAGGGCGTCTGCATCGATCGGCCGCCCACGGATCGGCGGCTGCCGGTGCTGCGCAGCAGCGTGAACGTGCCGGCGCTGTCGGTGCGGCAATTCGCGATTGCCGCGGATGGCGCAGGTGAGTTGGCGACACATGTCATTGAAGTGATGGAAGACCGGATCGACACCCGCCGTTCGATCGAAGTTCTGCCGGTGAGCAGGGGGGCGTTACAGCCTGACCCGGCGCGCGACATCGCCAAGATTGCAGTGGTCGAGCGGCATCAGGCCAGCGGCCGCGTCGGCAAGGGCTTTGTTCGCGGATTTGGATTTCTGCGCGGCGCCTTGGGCTCCAGCGTCGGACACGATTCGCACAACCTGGTGGTGGTCGGCACCAGCGACGAGGAGTTGCTGGTCGCGGCGGAGCACATCGTGAAGATGCGCGGCGGTTTCTGCGCCGTGCAGGACGGAAAGGTGCTGGCGGACGTGCCGTTGCCGATCGGCGGCCTGATGAGCGACGCCGACGCGCGGACATTGAGCAATCAACTCCGAATTCTGCACGAGGCGGCGCGGCAAATCGCGCCGCGCCTCCGCCGGCCGTTCATGGCGCTCAGCTTCCTGACGCTTTCAGTGATCGGCACGCTGAAAGTGACCGACCAGGGGTTGGTCGATGTGGAGCGGTTTGAGCTCATTGATCCAATCGTGGCCTCCTGAATCGCATGACCACCCAAGCGACTGCTGCGGCTGAAAAACCAACTCGCGCACTGCCGGACTGGCTGGTCCGCAACCGGAATTTCGTGCTGCTCTGGGCCGGCTACGGCGTCGCGGCGATCGGCGACCACCTCAGCGAAATGGCGCTGCTAAAGGAGCGCGGCGGGCTGGACCGCCCGGACGCGACGCGCATTCAGGCCCTGATCACATTCGGGTTTTTTCTGCCTTTTGTGCTGCTCGGCCCGCTGGCGGGCTGGTGGTCCGACCGTTTCAGCCGCCGCACGACGATGATCGTCGCCGACGTGGTTCGGGCGATCATCGTGTTCAACCTGTCGTTCGTGGTCTTGCAGCTCGAGCGCTGGCTGGAGCCGGAGCGATTTCCCGGCACGCCGATGATTGTCAGTATCTCTCGTCCGCCGCAAGCGCTAGGTCCTCCCAGCCCCGGCGTGGGCGACTTTGCGATTGTCATCCCGTTGACGCTGGTGGGCATTCTGGCGGCGTTTTTCTCGCCCGCGCGGCAGGCGATGTTGCCCACGCTGATTCGTGACGATCAGCTGGTGCGCGCGAACGCAATGATCAATGCGCTCGGCACGATCGGCGCGATTCTGAGCGCAGTCATCGGCGGCTGGCTTGCCGAGCATGCCGGCGCGACGTGGAATTTCCATCTAAACGCGCTGACCTTCATGCTGAGCGCCACGTTTGTCTTCCTTATCAGCATGCGCCGCACGCGTGCCGTGCCCCATCCGCCGCTGGAGGGCGTGTTGACGCCGGTAATCGCCGGTTTTCGGTACGTGCGGGGGCATCGGCGCGTCTTGCAGATGATTCTGCTGCTCACGGTATTCTGGGCGGCGGCGGGCATCGTCATTTCGTGCGTGCCGGCGATCGTACGAGAGGTTTTCGGCGGAAGAATCTCCGACGCGGGCATGTACCGCGGCATCATCGGCATTGGCCTGGCGACCGGCGCCGCCGTGATGAGTATCTTCGGCGCGTTCATGCCGGTTCAGCTTGCGATCATGGCGGCGCTGCTGGGCGCGATGATCTGGCTGCTGCTTCTGACCGTGACGTACATCTTCAAGCTCGGTCCGATCCCGACCGGCGTGAGCCTGTTCGGCATCGGCGGGGCCGGCGCGGCGCTGCTGGTCACGTGCATGGCGACCATGCAGCGTTTTGTGCCCGACTCGCGCCGCGGCCGCATCTTCGGCGTGTCGGATATGAGCACGATGGCGGCGATGGTGATCGCCACGGGCGCGATCGGCCTGCCGAACATTCCGAAACTCGATCAGTACATCCCGTATCTCCTGGCATTCTGTGCGACCGGATTCGCGGCGACGCTGGCGATCGCCTGGCGTGTCTATCGCCGGCCGGAAACCTGCGGCGCGGTCGTCAGCGTCACGATGCATTGCATTCGCTTCTACACGCGCTATTGGTGCGGGCTGAAACGCATCGGGCGCTGCAGCGTGCCAGTCCGCGGTCCGGTGATCGTGGCCGCCAATCACACCACCGGGATCGATCCAATTCTGCTTCTGGCCGCGTCGCCTTATCGATTGATGAGCTTCATCGTTGCTCAGGAGCACTATCGCACGCGCTTTGCGGGGTACTTCATGCGGCTGGTGGATTGCATCCCGGTCAACCGGACGAGCCCGGGCAAGAGCGTATTTTCCTCAGCGCTGCGGATCCTGAAGGACGGCGGCTGCCTGGCGATCTTCCCGCAGGGCACGTTCGAAGCGCCCGATGCCGACCCGCTGGGGCCCAAGGCGGGCATCGGGCTAATCGCCCTGCGCAGCGGCGCGACGGTGATCCCGGCGCACATCAGCGGCACGCGCTACTCGGAAGGCGCTTTCGGCGCGTTCCTGACGCGCCATCAGGCGCGGGTGGTCTTCGGGAAGCCGATTGATCTCTCGGCGTTCTCCGCGGCGGACCGCGATCGAGCGGCGATGGACGCGGCGAGCGCGCTGATCATGCAGCGAATTCGCGAACTGGGAGAGGAGCACGCGCAGGACGGCGTCGCGCGGCTTGCTTGAGCGATAACGGCGACAATAACAGCTCGCTCAGGACGATCGGGCTATGATCTGCAACCATGCTCAACCCGATTTCCGGCGCATCGCTGGATGCGCTGCGCGGCAAGACGGTCGCCGTACTGGGATATGGCGCGCAGGGCGCGGCGCACGCACTGAACCTCCGCGATGGCGGCGTAACGGTCGTGGTGGCGCAGCGCCAAGGTTCGCCGCGCTGGGACCAGGCGGTCGACGCCGGCTTTTCGCCGATCTCGATTGCGCAGGCCGCGGAGCAGGCCGACCTGCTCATTTTCGCGTTGCCCGACGATGCGACGCCGGCCATATACAAGTCCGAGATCCTTCCACATCAGCGCTCCGGACAGGCGTTTGGATTCCTGCACGGCTTTTGCGTTCACTACAAATTACTTGACGTCCCGACGACGGCGGATGTGGTCCTCGTCGCGCCGAAGGGCCAGGGTCGCGCCGTGCGAAGCGAGTTCGTCGCCGGCCGCGGCGTGCTCGCGTTGATCGCGGTGGCGCAGAACGCCACCGGCCACGCGCGGGAAATCGCTCTTGCCTGGGCGGCGGGGATCGGCGCGGCCCGCGCGGCGATCTTCGAAACCACTTTCGCTCAGGAAACCGAGACCGATCTCTTCGGCGAGCAAGCGGTCCTCTGCGGCGGACTGACGGCGCTCGTTCGGGCCGGTTTCGACACGCTGGTCGAAGCCGGGTATCCCGAAGAACTTGCGTACCTGGAGTGCTGCCACGAGCTGAAACTCATCGTCGACCTGATTTACGAGCTTGGCATCAGCGGCATGCGCGAGCGAATTTCGACGACCGCTCGATTCGGCGACCTGACTCGGGGCCCGCGCATCATCGACGAACACGCGCGAGCGAAAATGCGCGAGGCGTTGAGCGATATTCGTTCTGGAACGTTCTTGCACGAGTTTCTCGCGCAGTCCGGTGCTGAGGCGCCGCGACTCGCAGACGAGGACCGTTCGCAAGCGGTCGATATCGTCGGCGAACGCCTGCGCGGCCTGCTGCGATCGCCCTGAAGGTCCGAATGGCAAATCTGGGCGCCGGTAAGTCTTGACCGAACCACGACCGCTATGGGCGGGGAATGCTGAACCCAATTGGGCCCGCCACACGGCCGAGCCCGACAGGCAAACCTGACCAGCACCCCGCCGCCGATCGCTTGTTGAAGTCGCGCCGCGCGCGCTCCGATAAGCACACTGCGTTTCGACCGCTTGCAAAACGCAGGTGAGCGCGAATGAAATCCCACCTGGTGATCGATAACCACGCGAGAACCGGTCGCCATCTGTATCGCCCACGGTGTTGCGCTATCGCGGTGCTGACAGCGCTGCAGCTCGGCGGTTGCGGCGGCGCGGTCCCAGGCGGCGAATCGGGCGACACGCAGGCCAACCCCGCGTCCGGAAGCGTCGCGTCCGCGTCAAACGGACCGAGCGTGCTGAACCAACTCATCGCCATCGGGACACCCGGCGCGACCGACGCCGAACTTGCGTCGCTCTTCGACGACAGCGGCGCGACGATACGCGAGCGATTCGAAGCGCTGTCGGCGACGTTGTTGGAAATGCCGCCGGAGCAGCGCGAGCAGGTGCGCTCGCGGCTTGGCTCCTCGCCGTTGATCGAGCAGGTCGCGGAGAATCGTTTGTTTGAGGTCGGCCAGCCGCCGGCCGACCCCGCGCTGGCGGTACAGTGGCATCTGGCGGCAATTCACGCGCAGCAGGCGTGGGACATCACCACCGGCAGTCCGCAAATCGTAATCGCCATCCTCGATACCGGTGTCGACACGGATCACCCCGATTTGCAGAGCAAGCTGCGCAGCGGCGCGAACACCGCCGACGGGGCCGCCGGTTGGGAAGATGCCGTCGGGCACGGAACCAGTGTCGCGGGTGTGGCGGCCGCGGCAACCAACAATCAGTCCGGCATCGCCGGCGTGGCGCCCGGCAGCCCGTTGCTGCCGATTCGCGTCACGGGCGCCGAGAATCACGCGTCGAGTTGGGCGATCGCGGGCGGAATTGCTTTCGCCGTGAACGCCGGTGCGAAGGTCGTCAATGTCTCGATCGACTCCATGCAGGACGACTCGATCGTGCTGCGTCAAACCGAGCTTGCGCGGCGCGGCGGTGCGCTGGTCGTGTTTTCGAGCGGCAATACCGGCCTGCAGGTTGCCGGCGGAGGAAGCGACGCGGCGCTCTTTGTCGGCGCCGTCGCACAGGACCTCCAGGTCGCGAGCTTTTCGACCTACGGTGATTTTGTCGATCTCGCCGCACCGGGCGTCGGCATTTACACGACGCAACTCGGCGGAACTTACGGCTCGCAGAATGGCACGTCCCTCGCGGCGCCGGTCGTCTCGGGCGTGGCGGCGCTCGTTTGGTCCATCAATCCGCGCTTACGCCCCACAACCGTGCGGACGATCCTCCTGCAAACTGCGCAGGACATCGACCCGCCCGGCGATGACATCCGCTCCGGCGTCGGAGTCGTGGACGCGAAAGCCGCGGTCGAGTTGGCGCGCGGCTTCATCGAACTGGATGATAAAACCGCGCCGAGCGTTTCGATTCGGCGGCCGGCCGACGGCGTCAACGTCAACGGCGACGTCGTCGTCGAAGCGGTCGTCGACGACGACAGCGATCTGGCGGACGTTGCGCTGCTCGTTGACGGAACGGAAGTCGCGCTGGACACCATTCGACCGTACGCGTTTCGTCTGAACACCGGGGTGTTCGTGGCTGGTGTTCATCGCGTGACCGCCGCGGCGACCGATGCGTTCGGCAATGTGGGGCAAGCTTCGCTGAATCTCGATTTCGCCAAGGCGGACGATAATGCCGCGCCGACCGTGACGATCGAGAGCCCGGCGCCTCGCACGCTGGTGCGCGGCGTCGTGACCATCGTCGCCGACGCGCGGGATGGCGAGGCGTTGTCGCGCGGCGAGCTGTGGGTCGACGGTGCGCTGGCGCAGACGATCGCCATCAGCGGCACGGATGCGCGTCTGGCCTTCTCCTGGAACGCAGGCGCGGCCAGTGTGGCGGTTGGATCTCACGCTTTGCAGGCGAGGGTGTTCGACACGGCGGAAAACGCGGGCGACGCGAGCGTGGAGCTGATTGTCAGCCGCTAAATGACAGTGCGCGAGTACGCGCTCCAATCAGAGCGCGCAGCGCCAGAAAGCGCGATTCCCAACCGCGCTCGCTTGCGCGACGAGGTATCGGGTTATTCGGGGCCCCGCACTAGAAACGAAAATCCGCGTCCGTCAGGCCCGGGTTGATTTGCACCTGCGTGAACTGATAGCTGCCCAGTAGTTCCTTGCCGGCGTCGTCGGCGTACGCGAATACCGCGGTTGGAACCATCCACTCCTTGTCCACATGCAGCACAAGACGCCGTTCGGGATAGCCGCTGTTGGGGCCGTTGTACGGCAAACGGCGGACGAGCACATGCGTCGGGCGGCCATCGACCTGGCCCTCGCCGGCGTATTGCAGATCCAGCACGCCGTTCCGCCGCGCCACATCGTTGTAGCGCTCGAAGATCTCCCACGTCGACAGAAATCCGAATTCGTCGATGGTCCGGCGGCTGGCCTTGGTGGCGCGCTCGCCGTGAATCGGCATCATGATGTCGCTGATCACGAGTCGCACCAGCGCGCCATTGGGTTCGACGCGCGCCGTCTTGCGGCCCTTGTCGTCCACGAATTCGGGTGCATCGATAAACAGCGCGCGGCGGGCCTGATCGGGGTTTTGACGCCAGATCATGTAGACGCTTTTGGGACTTTCGCGGTAACGAACTTCGATTTCCTCGATCGGCCGCAGCGTGCCCTCAATGCGCTCCTGCTTGACCAGCACGCATCGATAGTCGCGGATGTTCTTGTGATACCGGTCGACACCTTCGCGCTCCAGCGCGATTGGATCGGTCATCGGGCGCACGCTCACGCTCGCGGCCGGCGCGACAATCGCTGTATCCGCGCCGCTGACAGTGGCTAGCGCCGTCGGAACGGCATTCTGCGCCAAGGCGCTTGCCGCGAGAGAAGCCGAAAGAGCGACAGCGAACGCGCGCAGCAAATCGGCGTGGACCATCCTGGTACTCAAGGCAGGGCTCCCTGGTGGCCGTGTCGGCCGCCGCGAAACAGACCGTCCCCTATTTACACAGAGATCGTCAAGCTTCGCGGCTCTCCTTGACCGAATCAGACCGCAAATCGGCCCCCGGCACAGCGGGCGCGGATTCTATCGACCTTATATCGTCGGCACAATCCGCAGTTGCGACCCTCCCCCCACATTTCAGTGTTCAATTCCCCTCCGCCCACTCCTGCAGCGCGCGTTCAAAATGGGTCGGGTCGGGCTCGAATTCGAGCGTGTGATCGGCGTCCGGGAAAACGCGCACATTCGGCGGCGTGGCGGCGACGCGCTCCAGCCAGGCCCGCGTCGGCGCGTTCCGAATAATGCGGTCGTTTTCGGCCAGGAACAGCGTCGTTTTCGGGTGCAGCGAGGCGCGCTTCATCCTTCCCACCGATGCGCTCATCGCCGTCGACGCGACGAGCATGCGCGCCGTCGCGTGCGTGAGCTTCAACTGGTCGGCGGCGATGAAAGCCCGCCCTTCCGGACTCCGAGTGAAGAGCGCCGGATCGCCTAGGGGAATTTCGTATGAACGACGCGGCGCGAGCAGCGCCGACAGCCCGATGGAAACTTGCTCGCCGCGAGTCACGCCCACCGCCGGGAAAATGCCGGGGCAGATCAACAGCAAGCGGCCGCAACGATCGTCCGCGTGACGCGCCCACTCGCACGCGAGCTTTCCGCCCCAGCTTACGCCGACGACGTCAACCGCGCGCGGGCCACACTCGCCGGCGAGAATGTCGGCCCATTCGCCAACATCCGCCACCCAGCGCTTGCCGCTCCGCACGTCGCCGCGCTCGGCCATATTCAGCCCGCTACCGCGCCGATCGGGCATCAGCACGCTGTGACCGCAATCCGCCAGCACCGACGCCGACCACTCGTACCAACCGCCGTGCGACTGGATGCCGTGTAGGTAGAGGGCCGCGCGGCGCGACTTGCTCGACCGCCAGAATCGCGCCTTCGCGCGATAGCCGTCGCCATGTTGGATTTCGAGACGCTCAGGCGGAGCCAGCGGCGGCCTCATGGAAGCGGATTCTTCACGAATTCGATGCTCCGTCAAAGCACCCTGCGCGGAAGGGGCTAACCCGGGGCATTTCGATTTCGGTCTGGCGGGGAATGCGGGCTTCCACCCCGCTTCGTGCGGGATGCCGGCAAGATGCCCGCACTCCCCATTTTCGACAACAGATCGACTCTAAACTGCTCCAACGTCCCCGGTTTCAAACTTCGGAACTCGGTCCGTTCGGCTCTGAATGCCGGGTCGGCCGAAACGCACCGAGTCAAAACCCGCTCAACCGCCAAAGTCGAAGGCTAAAATATCCGTAGCGACTGGTCGAGGAACTCGGCATGGGCTGGTCGGACCGAGAATACATGCGCGACAGCGCTCCGGCGCGGTCGTGGGCCGCGCTGGGTGACGCGCCGGCGTCGCTGGCGCTGCTCACGGCGCACGCGGCGGCACTGCTGTTCGTATCCATGATGCGATTTGATGCCGGGCAAGCCGCCGCCGACGCGATGCGCCTGTCGGCCGAAACAGCGACGCCGGCAGCGATACTGACTCACGCGTGGGCGACCAACAGTTTCTGGACCACGGTTTTCGTGTGCTGGCTGATCTGGGTGCTTGGGCGGCCCATCGAATCGCGGATCGGCGGCGCGCGCCTCGTGCTCTGGTATTTCGCGGCCAACCTTCTTGCCGGCGCGGCCTATTTCGCAATCGCGATTCTCCGGCCCGCCTGGGCGACGTATCCGCTTACGGTGCCGCTCGGCGCGGCGGTGGCGGCGATCGTGTGGGGTTGGACTCAGCTGCCCGGCGAGATGACGGCGATATTCGGTGCTGCCTGGCCCACCGCGCGGCTGGCCGCGGTATTGGGTGGTATATCGGCGCTCTGGATCGCGATGAGCGGCGGCGGCGGCGCTGCCGCGTGGTTCGGCGGCGGCGCCGTCGCTGGCCTGGGGGCACAGGTACTCGTTTCGCTGCCCCGCCGCGGCGCACGGCGGAGGGCCGAGCCCGCGCGGCGAGAACGGGCGAGCAAGACGCGCGAATTGGACGACATTGACGACATCCTCGCCAAAATTAGTCGCGAGGGACTGGCCTCTCTCACACCGCGCGAACGGCGACGGCTGGAGGCCGCGCGTCAGGCGCGCCTGCGCCGCACGAACTGACGCGAAACAACCATGCGAACATGATGAGCGGAGTGAGCTGAAGCGGCAGCCAGCTCGCCGTCAGCGGTGCGATCGCAAGCCAGACGAACAGCAGCGCCGGTACAAGCGCGCCTTCTGCCGCCTCCGAGTCGTGCACCGACTCTCGCCGCACGAGCAGCACGGCCGGCAACGCCGCCAGCAGCATGTCGTAGTGGAAGAGGTGTGGGCTGACGAGCAGCGCGGCCAGGATCATCGCGCTGAGCGAGATCGCGAGCGACGCGCGATTCTCTCGTTTGCCGCCACGACACGCGCGAAGCGCGACCATGACCGTCGCGATGCTCGCCGCGCCAGTCAGAATCCGAATCCATACCAACGGGGCGCGGTTCGCCAATAGCAGGCTGAAAAACCCGTGCCACGAATGCTGTTTGGCGACGTCGAAACCGGAAAGCTGCATCAACTCGCCCAGTCCGGACGCGAACGCGAAGTAACGCGGCCACACGTCGTCACCGAGCCAGACGTCGGACAACAGGATCGTACCGAGCAGCCCGACGACCACGCCGGTAATCGTCCAGAGCCGGCGGAGCCAAACCAGCAGGATCAGCGGCACGATCAGCAATTGAAACTTGAACGCCAAGAGCGACAGAACCAACCCGGCGCTTAGGTCTCGCCCGCGCAGGAGCAGGCTCGCCGCGCCACTGAGTATCAGCAGAGAAAATAACGAATTCTGCCCGCCGGCTAGCGCCTGGAAGAACGGCGGCGAACAAATCACCAGCGTGATCACAAGTGCGAATCGTTCACGAGGCAGCCAGCTCTTCCAGATCCAAGCCGTGGCGCCAAATGCGGCCAGGCTGAGCAGCCACCAGGCAACCAGCGCACCGCCGTAGCCGAGCCGCGACAACCATGACACCGCCAGTGCGTAATGCGGCGGATTGAGGTAGAGGCAGGTGCCGGCCCAATTCGGGTTCGCGCCGGCCATCAGCGATTTCTGATACGTCGACTGTGCCGCAAGGTCGTACAGCTCATTCGCGCGGCCCCGTGCGACGAAGTCGCCGGCCATGAAGAACGCCAGGAAGTCATGCCCCACAACGCGTCCGTCCGGCTCGACGTAGATCGTGCCCGCGTTCGAGGCGCCGGATGCCGCGCCGAGCGAAGTGTCGATCGGCCGAGCACGGGCGAGCGTGAGCGCGTATACCGCGATTGTCGCGAGCAGGAGCAGCGGCGGATAGCGCCAGAGCCGATCGCGCGTTAGAAGCGCAAGCGACCGCCGCGCGGGAATCAGGTCTGGGATTGTGCGACTGAGCGACATGACTCTCTAAAACCGCCTTGCACCAGGCAAACCGCTCATAGCCGCGAACTCCGAGCGGAACCGGGACCATAACGGGACGGGGAACCGCGCGAGCGACGCCGCCGCTCGCGCCGCGTGCGCATCGGTTATCCGGCGTTTCGACGTGAGTACCCGCTACAATGCCCCAACTCAGGAGACGAACATGGGACAGATCGGTCAAATTCTCTCACACACGGCTTCGCCTCCGATGGCCTACGCCGAGCGCCTGCTCTCGGGAATTCGCGCGGAAGATGCGCCGCGATTCGCACGGCCAGGCGGCCTGCAAGTAATCTCAAACCACCCCACGTTCGTATTCGGGCACCTTTCCCTCTATCCGGCCAAGGTGCTCGAACATCTGCGGCTTCCGGCCGGGGCGGCGGCGATTCCGGCCGGCTGGGAAGCGGTGTTCAAAGCGGGCGTGCAATGTCAGGACGATCCGCAGCAGCGAATCTACCCGGCTTTCGAAACCGTCTCGCAGTTTTTCTTCGCGTCGATGAAACACGCACTCGCGGCCCTGGCGGAAGCAACGGACGCCACTCTGGCGGCGCCCAACAACGCGCCTGAACAACGAATGCGCGAACGCTTTCCGATGCTCGGCGGCATGCTGGGATTCTACATCTCCGGGCACACGCAGATGCACCTCGGGCAGGTGAGCGCGTGGCGGCGCATGATGGGATTGCACCCGGTCTGATCAGCGCGCGGCCGCCGCGCTGCGCGATATGCGGCATCTTGCGCGCGGGCTGGAAGCCCGCACTCCCCGCCAGACAAGAATCGAAAATGCGCTAATCAGGCTTGCCTTCGAGCGCTGTCCGCCAGTACATCAGCCCGACCGCGCGCTCCGGCGTTGGTTCGCGGGCGCTCCAGCGCTCATACAGCTCGATCAGTCGCTCGACGGACTGTCGAACGCGATCCGGCGGGACGCTCGGCGTATTCGTCAGCTCGCGATTCGCGGCCAGCAACAGCGGCTCCGCATCGACGAATCGCCCGAGCTCCGTCAGCACGCGCCCCAGCCGCATCTTTGCAACTGACAAATGCCACGGCAACGCCGGCGGCGCCTGCGTCCAGACTGCGATCGCTTCTCGGCACGGCGTCTCGGCGGCGGCGAAGTCGCCCAGTTCAATTAGCGATGCTCCCAGATTATTCAGGTAGCGTCCCACGTCTCGATGGGCGTCACCCAACAGTTTCCGCGCGATGCGCGCGGCTTCCTGCAAGTGCGCGACCGCGGTCGGCAAATCGCCGCGCGCGCGTGCGATCAGCCCCAGATCGTTTTGCACGATCGCTACGCGGGGATCGTCTTCACCCACTTCCTGCGACAGGATGCTCAGCGCCTCGCCGAATTGCGCTGCCGCCTCGTCGATGCCGGCGCGCTGCATGGCCGACTCGCCCAGGTTGATCAGCACCACCGCGACGAATCGCCGGTCGCCGCCTGCCGCTTGCCGCGCCATGTCCAGCGCCTGCGTCAGATACGCGTGTCCTTCGTCGAACTGCCCGACGTTCACCAGCAAGTTTCCCAGATTGTTGAGCGAAATCGCGGTGTCGTGATGCACGCCCAGCACGGTTTGCCGGATTGCGAGCGCCTCGCGATTGGCGGCGATCGCGGCTTCGCGCTGGCCGAGCGCCTCAAGCGTGCTGGCGCGGTTGTTCAGCGCCACGGCCATGTCGCTGCAGCAGTGGCCGCAGATCCGCTCCACGACCGCGATGACTTGTTCCTGAATCTGGGCCGCCTCTGCGAACCGACCGCGCTCGTGCAGCAATACCGCCAGGCTGTTCAGATCGTCGCACAGCCGCGCGTCGAACTCGTCGGCGAGGCTCGAACGCCGCAACGCGACCGCGCGCGTCAAATGGTGTTCGGCCAGTTCGAACGCGCCCAGGTGCCGATACGTCACGCCCAGCGTGTGGCGGATTTCGGCCTCCGCGTCGGCGGACAGGTCGCGGGCCGCGGCGAGCTTGGCGCTGGCGGCATCGATCGCCTCGCGCAACGAAACGTCTTTGCCAAGCGCGTCGGGCCGCGCGACTGCAAGCAGATCTTCATTCAGAAACCGATTCACCGCCGAAAGTCGCTGCGATCTGGACTTCGACACGGCGGCGGCCAGCTCCGCGCGCGTCTGCGCCTCTTGGGCGCGGTCTCGCGCCGCCTCGGCGACCGCGTTTGCCTGCTCAGCGCTGTTCTGGGCTGCTACTGCGTCGCGTTCTGACGCGACGGCCTGCCGCCATAGCGTCAACGAAACGCCGAGACCGACCGTCACGAGAACGACCAAGGCAAGCGAAGCGATCACTGCCCAGCGGTGGCGGGCGAATTGCTTGCGGAGCATGTAGGAGAACGAATCACGCTTGGCCTCAATCGGCTCGCCGGTCATGTATCGCCGCAGGTCGTCGGCCAGCGCCGCCGCGCTCTGGTAACGCCGCTCCGGTTCCTTCGCCAGACACTTCAGCACGACCGTCTCGATTTCATCGTCGATCGCCGGGTTGACGCTGCGTGGGCGAGCCGGAGTCTTGTGCGCGATGTCCTCAAGAACGGCGCGCGGCTCGCCGCTGACGCGATAGGGGAATTCGCCGGTCAGCGCGTGATAGAGCATCACGCCGAGCGAATACACGTCCGTGCGTACGTCGACCTGGTGAACCAGCCCGCGAGCCTGCTCCGGCGATGACCACGGCAAGCTGCCGACGAACTGGCCGGTGGCCGTCATGTCCGGGGTGCTCGATTCGGACAATTCCTTGGCCAAGCCGAAATCCAACACCAGCGGCCGGCCCTGCGAGTCGATGCGTACGTTCGAAGGCTTCAAATCGCGGTGAATCACGCCGCGAAGATGCGCCGCCTGCACGGCATCGGCGATGGTCGCGAACAGCGCGGCGACCTCGCGCGGCGCCGGTCGCTCGCGCTGCACGAACTGGTCCAGCGGCAGACCATCGATGAAGTCCATCGCGAAATAGGGCTGCCCCGCCGCGCTGCCGCTGTCGTGGATGGTGACGATGTTCGGGTGGCGCAAGGCCCCGAGCACGCGGATCTCGCGCTCGAAGCGCACCCGCTCGCCATCGGTGGCCAGTGTGCCCGGCCGCAGCACCTTGAGCGCCACCACGCGCCCGGTAGCGCGCTGAACGGCCCGATAGACGACGCCTTGCCCGCCGGCGCGAATCGCCGCGATAACTTCGTATCCGGGAAGTTCGGCGGCCAGGTGAAGCGCCGCGCCGGGATCGACGTGCGCCGTGATTGTCGCGAGGGGCGCTGCGTCGATCCGTAACCCACGCTGCGCGATGATTCCCGCGCCGAGCGGCGCAATGCGCACTTGTCGCCGTGCGGACTCAATCAGCAGCCGGTCGCGAACGGCGATGTCGGAACTTGATCCAGTCGACACGGCAAGCGCTCCCGCCGCACAATGGTGAAAGCGATCGTTCGGCCGAGCGTGTCACGCGCTTTTCGCGCGCCGTTCCAACGCCGCCCGACTCAGGCATCGACGAGCAATTGCCTCAGCCGCTCGCGCGCCCGTGCCAGCAGCATCCGCACAGCGCCTGGCGAACGATGCATGTGCTGCGCGACTTCGGGTCCGTTGCGCCCTTCCAAGTCAGACAGCCGAATCACCTGTGCATAATCGTCCGGAAGTCGCTCCAACGCGTGGCGCACGAGCTGTCCCGCCTCGCCGCGCTGCGCGGCGCGGCTGGGGGTGGTGCTGGTCGCGAACAGATCGACCAGGAGCGCCGCGCAAGATTCCTCGTACGACTCGGGGAGTTCGCGACGCCGCCGACCCTCGCGCTCGCCCTTGCGGACCGCGTCGCGCAGATTGTTGTCCGCGATTCGGCGCAGCCAATTGGCGAACGCACTCGGCCCGGCGGGTACGAACTCGGCGATGCCGAGAAACGCCTCCAGGAATGTAACCTGCAATACGTCGTCCACTTCGACGACGCCGCGCCAGCGGTCCGCCAGCTCGTGCTGCAGGTATTGGCGCAGGGCGGGGCTGTTTGCTGCGAGCAGATCAGATAGGGCCTCCTGATCCCCGCGCGTTGCCTGCTCGATGAGTTCGGCGTGGTTGTTCAACACGGCCGGGACCACATAGCGCGCTCGGAGCGCAGACGATCAACATCGCCTGTCGGCGTGACAGTCGGTCGGGCCCGAACGCTGTCTGAATTATACGGCCCGCGAGCCGCACGTGACGGCGGACGCCGGTCGCAAACCGATTCGAATCGTAGGAGTAGACCATGCGCACTCGATTCTTGAGCCGGCTGCTCGTCCCGGCATGCATGCCATTCGCGCTCTCGCTGCCGGCCGCCGCCGCCACGGGGCTGACCTACAATTCCCCGATCTGCAATCCGCCGCCGACGAGCCCCGCCGGTTGCGGCTCGGTGCCGATCCCGGACCTTGGTTCAGCCAGCGCGACCGTGTTCGTTCCCGGCAACGGCGATGACATCGTCGATCTCATCACCGTTCAGGTCTGGATTCAACACACCTATCAGGGTGATTTGCGAATGACGCTCACCAGCCCGGCGGGAACGACGATCGTGATTCAGGATCGGCCGGGAGGCGGCGGTTTCTCGGCCGACGACTTCGGCGGATTCACGTTTGACCTGGGACCGACCTGGTATTTTGCCCCCTTCGAACTCGCCGATTTCGCGGCCACGCCGTACGACCTGCCATATGTCAGCGCCCCCGGAAACGCGTACACGCCCTACCCCTGCTGCGGAATTCCCAACCCGGCGTTCTACACGTTCAAACCAACGCAGCCGCTTTCGACGTTCAAAGGCGAGTCCAAGGTCGGGACCTGGACGCTAACGGTGTCCGACAACGCCGCGGTCGACACCGGCTCGATCCGGTATTTCGGCGTCTACATCAACGGCGTTCCGATCCAGCAGCCGTTCGCCGAAATCACGGCGCCAGCGCCGTTTTCGTGCGCCTGCAATCCGACACAGATCATTGGCAGCGCGAACGACCCCAATGGCACATATGTGGGCTACTCGCTTGAGTACGCGTCCAATCCGGCCGGTCCATGGACGCTGATAGCAAGTAGCTTCGCATCAGTAACCAATGGCGTGCTCGGAACTTGGAACACGACCGGCCTATCGGGCTACTACTTCGTGAGGCTCACAGTCATCAACAGCCTCAACCTTTCCAGCCAGTTCGTCACCGTGCTGCGGCCGGACGCCAATTTCGGCAGCGCCGTCATCACGTATCCCGCGAATAACGCCATCGTGGGAGGCAGCGTCTGCGTCAAGGGCACGGCCACCGACGACTGCTTTGACAACTACCGAGTCGAGTACAAAGCTGCCGGTGCATTAAGCTTCACTGTGCTCGCAACCAGCACTTCCGCCGTCATCAACGATACGCTGGCCACGCTCAACAGCTCGCTCCTGCCCGACGGCGATTACGACATCCGCCTGACCGGCGTCACCACCTGCGGCCTGGTCGCATCGCAGCAGGTTCGCGTGACGATCGACAACACCGCACCGGTCGCCACCATCAGTTCGCCGACCAACTGCCAGACGCGCAGCGGCGTCGTCCCGATCGTGGGAACCGTCAGCGACGCACATCTGTCCGGCTGGGTCGTGCAGTACACCGGCGGATCGGTGAATGGCTGGGTGACGATCGCGAGCGGCAGCGCGCCGCTCGCCGGCACGCTCGCGAATTGGAATACCGTCGGCCTGCCGCGCTGCGACTACACGGTTCGCGTGATCGCCAGTGATCTTGCGTCGGTGAATTGTGACCGCGGATCGAACAGCACCGAATTCGATACGTCGATCCAGGTCGGCTGCCCAGGCGACATCACACGGGACGGCGTGGTCGATTCGTCCGACTTGGGGGTGCTCCTGAGCGCCTGGCTGTCGACGTGTCCGTAGCCGGGATCAAGTTGGGCGGCTGCCAAGTCGGCTACCGAGTATGAGGGTGGGGCGGGCATCTTGCCCGCCCCGCCGCTTTGTCAGAATCGCTGATCGCCCCGGGTCTGGTTGCCTCCACATCACCCCAAAATATCAGCGCGAGCCGGCCGAATACCCTACACCGGCAGCCCGGCCGATCCGATTCAGGTTCATCTGTCAGCTCGGAGGACGATCATGAAGACTTCACTTCGCACGCTACGCGGTCTTGTCGCCCTGCTCGCCTTCACGCCGCCTTTGCTGGCTCAGAATTCCGGCCCGTTAGATGCGTTTCATCACGCGTACTACCTCGAAACCGCCCAGGGCGACTACGAGGGTGCGGCGAAGCTGTACGAAGAGGTGATCGCCGGCAAACGCGTCAGCGATGACCTGCGCGCGGAGGCCAAGGAGCGCCTCGCCGGCTGTAAAGAGGAGCTCGCGACATCCGACCTCGCCCGGCTGATGCCCTCCACTTCGCTCGCGTACGCCGAGATCAACCGACCGGGCGAGCAGGTGCGCCGGCTGCTCGGGCAGCTTGGCCTGCTGCGCGCGGCGGGTGACGCTTCTAAACACGCCGCCGAGAAGATTGCGATCAGCCCCGCCCTCATCGACGCCATGCTCGGCTTGCGCGGGGCGGCGGCCGCCGTAACCGGTTTCGATTCCGAGCACGAACGACCGACAGGAGTGTTCATCCTACATCCGGGAAACGTCGCCGCGATCCGCGGCCTGATCGAAACCGCGCTGCCGGTCGGCGGTAAGCCGACCGCGCCAATCGCCGGATTCCCGACCTATCAGATCGAGGATGAGGCCTTCGTGACGCTAACGGCGCGGCTGGTGATCGCGAGCGCAACCCGCTCCGAAATCGAAGACGTGATCGATCGGCTTACCGATGGCGGCGAATCGCTGGCGTCCAATCCGGACATCGCGGACGTCATGAAAGGGCGTCGCGACGACCTGCTGTTTTTCTGCGTCAACGTCAAGCCGATCCTCCCGCTGATCGACATGGGCCTGCGGGCGGCGGGCGCGGAGCGGCGCGAACTGGCGGTCGCACAGGCGCTGCTGGACATCCGGACACTGCGCTCGATCAGCGGCCGATTGGGTGTCGGCGAGAGTGACGTGCACCTGAACGTCGCACTCGAATTGAGCGAGGGGCATCACAGCTTGGCCTACAACCTGCTGCGCCTGGCGCCAGTCGATCCGGAGACGCTGAAGCGGATTCCTGCCGGTGCGGCGGGCTTCGTGGCGTTGGCGCTGAACAAGCCCGACGCCCGCGTGACTCCCAGCAGCGACGAGGAAGCGCGCGTTATTTCGGCGCTCGACATCCCGCGCGAAGTATTCGGGAACCTGTGCGGCCTGACGGCGTTTGTGCTGCCGCCTGAGAGGGATTCTCGCGATCGCCAGCGCGGAGAAATCCCCGACGCGGGCCTGATCATGTCTGTTCGAGACCCGGCCAAGTCGTCCGCACTGTGGACGCAAATGCTGGGCGTCGCCGCAGTCGCAACCGGTCAGGGAGCGATGGAGGGCGTCGCCGGCGAGATCGAAGGAACGCGCGTCCGCACGTTCCAGTTCGAGGGCGGCATCGCCATTCACCTGGCGACGCTCGGGAACCAGTTGGTCGTCTCGCCGAGCCGATCGGTGCTGGCGCGGGTAATCGGCGCGGGACCCAAGCAAGGCTCGCTTGCCGGCGATACGCAGTTTTCACGCGTGTTCGCCGACATGACCCCGGACACGACGCTGGCGCTCGGCGTGCACGCGGGGCGCTGCCTGGCGGTCGCGCGACCGTACATGAAGGGGCACGATTTGAAAGAAATCGAGCCGATCGCCGCCATGCTGGCCGACACCGTCGCGGCAGTTTCGCTGGAGCAGGGGCCGGCGGCGATTCGGTTGCGGGCCACGGTTTCAGGACTGCCGAACGTCAGCCCCATGTTAACTCAGCTAATTCGCGAAAAACGCGGTGATGATCGACAGGAAGACGATCGATTCTGGTCGAGCGTACGGCGCAATACGTGGGAAGAGGGGCTTCCGAAGGTCGAACAGCGCCTGGCCGAGCATCCGGACGACGTCGAGGCGTTGAAACTCAAATTCGACCTGTTGGCGGTGGGCAAAGGCGATAACGAGGAGGCGCGCGCCGCGGCCGACCTTCTGTTTCAGGCGATCGCGGAGAACGCGACGGAGTTGAACAATTTCGCGTGGGAACTGCTGACCCAAGACCATTACGGAGACGCGTATGTCGACCTGGCGCACCGATTCGCGCTTCGAAGCAACGAGTTGACCAAGCAAAAGAACTGGGCGTTCCTCGACACGCTGGCATTGGCGGAATTCAAGCGCGGAAAGGTCGATCGGGCCGTCGACTTGCAGAAGAAGGCGCTGGAGCTTTGCACGCGGGCGGACAGTCGCGACGAACTGCGCAAGCGATTGAGCGAGTATGAAGACGCCGCGGAGTCGCATGCTCCATCGCGCGAGCGCGCGAAGCGATGAGACGAGACCGCCCCGTCCGCGTTCAGGACGTACCTGGCGTGACGCGTATCGGCTGCGTGCGCATGACTTCAGCCGCGAACTGGCAGAACGCGCCCGACAAGTAGTTCAACGGCCGGAAGCCGAATTTGTGGTCGATCTCGCGGATCAGCGCGTGAATTTCCTCGGGCAGGTGCACCGTTCGCGTTCGTCGTTGCAGATACAGCACGTGAAGCGGCGAGCAGGTTTCCGGCGGATCCAGGCTGAAGAAGTAGCGGCATGCCAGCGGGCGCACCGCGTAGATTCGGCAACAACCGGTCTGCGGATCAAGAAAACCGCAGCGACGATTCAGGCGATTGAACTCAACGTGCGCTTCGGCGATCCGCGGATCGCGTCCGTCGGGCGGCGCTTCGCCGGTGCGTATTTTGCTTGCCAGAATCTCCATGAACTGCTCGGCCGAATCGCGGTGATATTCGAATAGCTGCCGTACGTCGGGCCACGTTCGCACGTGGTGATAGATGTTGATCACCTCGGGCGTGGTCATGCCGCGCACCAGGTCGATGCAGCAGTTGCAGCATCCCTTGGTGCACTTCACCTCCGCGCCGCGCTCGTCAACCGCCAGCGCTCGATCGATCAGCTCGTCATACACGGCCAGAGCCGCGTTGAAATGCTCAAAGAACTCCGCCGGCAGCGTGCGAGTCTGCCGAAACTCGCCCAGCCCGGGCAGGTCGCGGACGATCTCGAGGTGCCGACGAATGCGCGCGACCAGCTCGGCATGCCACGCCTCGCGCTTCGCGGGCTCCGGCGGTGCTTGGGGCGGCTCGATCACGCGAGACAGCATACCACGGCATCGAGCGCGCCGGGCTGGGCACCTACATCTGTTCCCTGTTCCCGGTTCTCTTTCCCTACTTATCCTCCGGCCTGATCCCCATTCCATGTCGATCGGGATACGCAGGCCGGCTCGGCGGGCGATAGGGGTTCCTTTCGATCTCGCTGAGCATGAGCGTGATCGCGGCGTCAAGTTGCGGATCTTCGCCATTTTGCATCTTCGACGGATCCTGGATCACCTCGATGTCCGCATCGACGCCGTGGCCCTCGACGCCCCACGTTCCGTCCTTCTCATAGAACGCGAAGTCGGGAATTGTCACTTCCGCGCCATCGATCAGCCCCGGGCCGCCGGAGATGCCGACCAGTCCGCCCCAGGTGCGCGTGCCGATGAGCTTGCCCAGTCCGGATTGTCGGAAGTACCACGGGAAGAGGTCGCCGCCGGATCCGGCCAGTCCGTTGATGAGCATGCACTTGGGTCCCTGATGCGAATCAGGCGGCCAGGGCTGGTCGAATCCGTCGCGCCGCGCCCAGTAGTTGGTGCGCGGTCGGTTCAGCAATTCGATGAAGCGAGTCGGAATCTGTCCGCCGCCGTTCCAGCGCTCGTCGACGATCAGCGCGGCCTTGTCGATCTGTCCGTAGAACTGGCGAAAGAGGTTGTTCTGACCATTCGTGCCGGTGTCGGGCACGTGCAGGTAGCCGACGCGACCGCCGGATTTTTCGGCCACGCGCGCGCGGTTGTGTTCGATCCAGGCCCGGTAGCGCAGATCCGCCTCCGAGCCAAGCAGCTTGACGACCACATCGCGCGAGCCGGGGAAGCGCGCCGGCTGCGTGCTCGCCGCGGTCGCCGGCTGAGTGCTGGGCGCGCCGTCGCGGATGGTGAGCGTGACGACGCGATCGGCCATGCCCTGAAACGCGGCCCAAGGATCCTGCTTAACGTCGAGCGCTACGCCGTTCGCAGCCAGCAGGTAGTCGCCGACTTTCACATCTACGCCTGGGCGAGTCAGCGGGTTTCGCGCGTCGGTGTCCCACGGCGCGCCTTCGTAGATCTTCGCGATGCGATACTGGCCGTTGTGCAGCTCGTAATCGCAGCCCAGCATGCCGACATTAAGCGCCGGCACGTTCTTGTCCGGCGGCGGCGGACGGTAGTACGCGTGCCCGACGTTCAGCTCCGAGATCATCTCGGAAATGATGAATCCCACGTCGTCGCGCGAGACGCAGTCGGCGAGCATCGCGCCGTATTGATCGCGGATCGCGGCCCAGTTTACGCCGTGCATGTTCGGGTCGTAAAAGAAATCGCGTTCCATCCGCCAGGCGTCGGTGAAGACCTCGCGCCATTCCTCGCGCGGTTCGACCATCACCTGCATCTCGCCGACCGGAACGGTTTTCTCGATCTTCTGCCCGGCAGCGGCAGAGACGACGGCGTACTTGCCCGAAGTGTTGACCAGCAATTTCTCGCCGTCGGCCGAGAGATCGAAATTCTCGGCGGAGTCCAGAACGGTCTTCTCCTCGCGCTTTTCGTCCTCCAGATCGAAGATGCGGATGGACGACTCGCGCTCGACGCCGCTCAGCGTGGAACGCACATAGATCAAGTGGCCCTTGGCGTTCACCGCGAGATGCGTAAATGCCCCGCGTTTCACCGGCAGGCGCTCAAGGCGCGATTCGAACGCGTCCAGGTCGATCTTCACCGGCTTGGGCGGCTCCTTCTTGTCCTTTTTCTTGTCGGAGTCCGTCCCGGACTCGTCGGCGGGTTTCGCTGCAGCGCCGGCGGCCGTCGTCACAGAGTCGGCGGGCTTGCTTGTCGCGTCGGCCGGCTTCGAGGCGGCCTCACTGCCCTTTTCGTCTTTGTCCTTACCATCGTCGCCCCATTTCTCCTCATCGCTCTTGGCCAACAGCGGCGATTTGACGTCCTTCCGCAGCGGCACGACGTACAGGCCATCGGTCTGCGCGTAGATGAACGATTGCCCGATGTCCTCGTAGATCGGTTCCGATACGTCGCGTTGACTGGCGAGAAACAGATAGTCGCCCTTGCGGTCAAACGTCGGCCACGAATCGTTGAACACGCCTGCGGTGACCTGCTTGGCCTGGCGCGACTCGACGTTGTAGAGCCAAACTGCCGACAGGTGGTTCACGTTGTTCTTGCCGTAGGCGAACCACTTCGAATCGCTCGACCAACTCGGGACAATCGGACTGCCCCACGGGTCGCTGTCGATCGGCGTAGTCACGCCAGTGTCGACCGAATGAAGAAAGAGCGCCGAGTCCTTTTCCAGAAACGCGATGTACTTGGAGTCGGGTGACCAGATCGGCTGGTGGCGAAACGCCTTACCGTCGCGGGTGAGCTGACGCGTTTCGCCCAGCCCGTCCG
Organism: Phycisphaerae bacterium; assembly: GCA_046350315.1. Lineage (GTDB taxonomy): Bacteria > Planctomycetota > Phycisphaerae > UBA1845 > Fen-1342 > CAZHTF01. Next base: position 3,751,412 of record JAXMAP010000002.1, on the reverse strand, counting down.
ACTGCGTGATGTACAACTCGTAATCTCCCGTCGCGTCGGAGAAGTAGGCGATCCAGCGCCCGTCCGGGCTCCACGATGGGTCGCGCTCCGCGACACCGCTGCTGCGCGTTAGGTTGCGGACGGCGCCCTTCTCCGCCGGCAGCGACCAGATATCGCCGCGCGCCGCAAACGCGACGCGCTTGCCGGACGGCGAGATCGAGCCGGCGGTGATGAACTCCGACGCATCGACCTGGCGCGGTTTGATCTTCGGCCGGTCGCCCGGCACGCGAATGTCCACCGGCTTCGGACTGACGCCGGGCGCGCTAAGATCGAGCAGAAACACGCGCGGCCCGCACTGAAAGACGATTTCGCCCTTTCCCGCCGGCCCAGGTCCCATCGCCGGCCACTTGACGTCGAAATCCGTGAACTTCGTGACCTGTTCGCGCTTCCCGCTTTGCGGATCGACCATCCAGACATTCAGCCGGTGTTCCGGCCCATTGTCGCTGAGGTAGTAAAGGCTGACGCCGTTCCACATCGGCAGCGTGTCGGTTCCTTCCCAGTCGGTGATCCGCTTGGCGCTCTTGTCCTTGAGGTTGAAGAGCCAGATGTCGGTCGCCAGCCCACCGCGATATCGCTTCCAGGTGCGGAAGTCCGCTGTGTGTGGCGTGTAGGCCAGCCATACGCCGTCGGGGCTGAACGCGCCTGTCGTGCCGTACGGAACCGGAATTCGCTCGGGCAAGCCGCCGCCGGCGGCGACGGTGAAGAGTTGCGATTGGCGGGCCATGTCTCCCATGCCGTTGCTGTAGAAAAGGAGCCGACCGTCGGGGGTCCAATCGCAGAGCGTGTCCTGCGACGGGTGGTGCGTGACGCGCGTCGGCACGCCGCCCTCGACCGGCAGCGTGTAAATGTCGCGGTTACCGTCGTAATTCCCGACAAATGCGATCGTCCTGCCGTCCGCGCTGAAGCGCGGGAAGAGCTCTTCGCCAGGCGGGCTGGCAAGCGGGGTTGCGACGCCGCCTTCGCGCGGCACGAGCCAGATGTCGCCGCCGTACACGAACGCGATCTGAGTCGCGCTGACATCGGGAAACCGCACCATGCCGCCATGGGGCTGGGTGTCGGCCGCCGCCGGGCTGGCCAGCGTGCTGGTTAGCAAAGCGGCAAACAGGACACTTGGCTGTGCGGTACGAATCGCGAGGTTCACGCGACGTGCGAATCTCATGCATGGCTCCGTGAGTAAGAGACGGGAGTCTCGGCCCAATGCGCGGACGATAATACGACCAATTCGACGCTAGAGTGACGGCTGGGAGCGGCAACTCCGTACATAGACTGTAGAAATGGGTCGCTCCGTGCCGATAATATGCGGCGGCCCCTCGGGAGGGACCGGGGCTCGCAGGAGTCGCCCATAAAATGATCGAAAACTCTGAACGGTCGTCGAATCGCAACGGGTTGTTGCGAAATTCGCTGAAGCGGCGTGTGGCGGCCTGGATCGTAGTCGCGGGAGTGACGCTGCTTCAGGCGCCTTCTTGCGATACGAGCCTGCTCGCGTATCGCGCGGCACTCGCGATCCGCAGCCTGCTGGTCAATCTGCTGGGTATTGCGATCGACAACGCGGTCTTCAACAACTAGGCCGTGTGACAAATTCGAACGAGCCTCACTCCGATGCCGGCGCGGCGTCGGTTTACATTCGTTGACCGAGGATTGCTCGTGACTTCCACACGATTTGGGCATTGGCGTATCGTCGCGAACATAGTCGGCGTTCTCGCGTGCGGCGTCTTGGCGGGCGCCTGGGGCTGTGGCGCGGACGACCGCATCGATCTTCACCGGCTGGACCAGATTGAGGACGAGCTGCGCGCCGCACCGGCGGTGGTCGCCAAGGCCGAAGACCTGAACGTGCCGGAAGTTAAGCCGTTTGTCGTGCGGGCCGGGGACGTGCTGAGCATCAACATGATCGGCGTGAACAGCATCGATCCCTACACGCCAGTGACGATGAGGGCGCGCGTCCGCGCCGACGGCAACATCGCGCTTCCGTCGGTCGGCGACGTGCAGGTGGCGGGAAAGGACTTTGACGCGGTCGAACAGGCGATCATCAAGGCACATGTCCCGTCCGTAGTGCAATCGATGTCGTGCAACGTCGACATTGCCGGGCCGAAGACGACGACCGTGGTGGTGCAGGGCGCCGCCGGTCAGCGCGGCCTGGTGACGCTGCAATCGGACCAACGCAACGTGCTCTATGCGCTGGCCGGATCGCAGGGTTGGAACGGGTCCGGACGCGTGCGCGTGCGGCCGATCCGTCCGGAACGGCAGGAAGTCGCCTACGACTTGAATGACATGAACGATCTGCGCCGCGCGATGATCGCGGCGCCGCTCGAATCCGGCGACATGGTCCTGGTTGAAGGCCAGCCGCCGAATTCGATTTACATGCTCGGTCTGGTCACCAATCCTGGGCCGGTACAAATTCCGCCGGCGTCCGAGCTGTCGCTCGCGCGGGCCGTCGCGTCAGCCGGCGGCCTGACGGACTTCCTCGAACCGAAGGAAGGCACGCTGTGGCGGCAATTCGCCGACGGCCGGCAAGTGCGCGTGAAAGTGCCGGTCGCGAAGATTCTGGCCGGCGAGGAGCCGGACATCGCGCTGCGCGGCGGCGACATTCTCGAAATCCCGCACACGCTGGAGACGCGAATGCGCGATTGGATTCTGCAGAACATCCGCATCGGGCCGTTCTCGCTCAGCACGCGCTATGACCCTCTGGCGCAATACAACATTCAACGCTTTCGCAATGACAATCGTCGCAGCAACGGAACCAACGGCGGGAATAGCTTCCGCAATGCGATCGAGAACAGCCTGAGACTCTCGGTTCCTGATTTGCTGATCCCGACCGTGCAGCCGCCGGTTGCCGGACAGTAGATCGCAAGGCGAGCGAAGATTCGGGCTAGAGGGCGCGGCTTATTGCGGAGCCGCGCCCGCGCCCGGCGACTTGTACGGTCCCAGACACGTCCGACACCCACATTCCACGCGGCCGCAAGGGCGCTGGCGCGGATTTCGGCGCGTATAATCGGCGAAATGAGCGAGTGCATCCGCCAGCGCGCCGCATTCACGGGCCACAGACCGCCGCGCCGACGCCGCGTTCTCCGTTGCGCGCTGCTGACGGGGCTGCTCGCGGCGATGGCGCCTGGATGTGACTCAAACCAGGGCCAGCGCTCGCAGCTCCGCTCGCTCTATCCGCTCGACCGCGCGAAGGCCGCCGTCGCGCTGGCCGAAGCCGGCGAACGCGACGCGATTCAAAGCCTGGTCGCCCTGCTCGATGATTCCGATCGCGGCGTCCGGTTGTACACGATCGTGGCGTTGGAACGGCTGACCGGACAAACGCACGGGTACTTATATTACGCGGATGAAGGGCAGCGCGCGGCCGCCATTGAGCGCTGGCGACAGGCGATTCGCGACGGACAAGTGGCGCTTCGTCCAACGAGCAGGCCGGCCAAGGCAGCCGAAGACGCCGCGAAAACGCCTCTCGGATCGGCCGAGTTGTCGTCCCGATAGGCGCGCCGTCGCAGCGTCTCGCCACGGCGCTTTGAGCTCGCCTTCGCGCTTACCCCTTTTTTCTCCGACCGCGCGCGGGTAGCGTCTTAGCCTGGCAGCGGCCAGCGGCTAGACCGCGCCGCACCGGTTGAGAGAGATGAGCGAGGAATTCGTCTGCACCGTCACCGCGCCCGAGCCGGGTGTCTCCGTGGCCACGCTGCGCGGAGACATCGACCTGCAATCGTCGCCCATGCTGCGCGAAGAGCTGCTAGAGCTGCTCGAGAGCGGCATCAAGCGGCTGATCATTGACCTCGCCGGCGTCGGATACATGGATTCGTCCGGCGTCGGAACGCTGGTCGACCTGAAACGGCGCGTCGAGCGCGTCGGCGGCGGCGTCGCACTGGTCGCGCCGCAGCCGCGCGTGCGAAACGTGTTCGAAATTACGCGCTTGGACCGTTTCTTCAAAATCGTCGATACGCTGGACGAGGCGCGGCGGGCATGAGCGATCAGGCCGATTCGCCGCTATGGCGTCGCGGACCGGAGGCCGTCGGGCGCGCCGTGGCGAACGCCGGCCAGCGCCTGGCCGAGGGCGTCGAATACGTCGGCGGGGTAACCGACTTGATCCGCGCCGTCGGCGTGCGCGTGCTGCGCGGCCTGTCGCCGCGCGCTCAGCGGATTCGCTACGAATCGCTCGTGCAGCAGAGCATTCGCTTCGGCGTGCGAAGCATTCCGATCATCGCGCTGGTGCAGCTTTTCATCGGAATCATCCTGGCGCTGAACCTGGCGCCGGTGCTCGAGTCCTACGGCCAGATCGAGCGCGTCGCCGACGTGGTTGCGATCGCGGTGGTGCGCGAGCTGGGTCCGTTGATCACCGCCATTCTGCTGAGCGGATTTGCCGGTGCGTCGATCGCGGCGGAGCTGGGGGCGATGGTCGAGGGCGAGGAGATCAAGGCGCTCCGCGCACACGCGCTCGACCCGATCCGTTTCCTGGTCGCGCCGCGCGTCATCGCCACGACCGTGATGATGCTGGGGCTGTCGGCGATGGCCGACGTCGTCGGCGTGCTGGGCGGGATGTTCACGGCTGTGACGATCCTGCGGCTGGACGCCGGCACGTACCTCGACCTGACCCGCGCATCGATCTCGTTTGACGACTATTTCACGGGTTTGTCGAAAGCCGCCGTTTTCGGCCTGATCATCGCCAGCCTGGCGTGCTACGAGGGACTGAACGTGCGCGGCGGGGCGGAGGGCGTCGGTCGCGCAACGACGACAACGGTCGTCAAGAGCATCGTGGCGCTGATCGCCGCCGACACGATCTTCGCGGCGGTCTTCTACGTCATCGGGTGGTGAGATGCGGCGCGTGGTCGGGATCGACGAAGCCGGTTACGGCCCGCTGATCGGCCCGCTCACGGTCGGCTGCACGTCGTGGTTGGTCGCTGATTCATTCGAAGGCGATTTCTGGCAGGCGCTTTCCGACCTGGTTGCACGACCCGGAAAGGACGCCGGCTCGCGGCTGGTGGTCGGCGATTCCAAGGCGGTCTTTGATCGACAGCGCGGCGTTTGCGACCTGGAGCGGCCGGTTCTGGCGTTTGCCGCCGCGTGCGGGCTGCCGTGCGATGGCGTTGCGGCGCTTCTCGCGGCGCTTGGGGTTGAGGCACGCGGTGAAACAGCCCGCTCGCCCTGGAGCGAGCGGTTGGATCGGGCGCTGCCGGTTGACCCGCTGCGATCCGGATTCGCAGGCGCGTCCGCCGCGCTTCGCGAGGCGATGTTGGCCGGGCCGGTTCGTTATGAGCGTCTGGGGCTTCGGTTGGTCACGCCGACGCATTTCAATCAACGCCTGACGGCCACGCGCAACAAGTCGGCCGTGCTGGTTGAGCAAGTGCTGCGCCTCATCGACACCGCCGCCAGTATGACGCCGGCGCTCGAAACGCACGTGATCGTCGATCGGCTCGGCGGCCGCGCGGAATACCGGCGGTTGCTGCTCGATGCATTCCCCGATCGCGCGCTGCAGGAGATCGAAGTCGGGCCCCAGCGCAGCGCGTATCGCTTGGTTGGTTCGCCGGCGGATATGACGGTCGAATTCGTCGTCGACGCGGACACGAATCACCTTCCAGTCGCGCTGGCCAGTATGCTCGCCAAATACGTGCGCGAGCTGTTCATGCTGGCGTTCAACGAGTATTGGATTGATCGCATGCCGGGCCTGCGACCGACGGCGGGATACTATCTGGACGCGAAGCGCTTCCTGGGCGACATCGCGCCGATCGCGGCGGAATCCGGACTCGCAAGCGAGAGTTACGTTCGCATGCGGTAACGGCCCGAAGAAGGCGGTCGCGTCATGCTTAACAGTAGCAGGCCGGGGGGCTTACAGCTCAGGCTGATCGATTACGTTGAATCGCTTCGCGCGCAGCGCCTGTGCCGCCAGCGCCAGGTTGTCCACCTGGATCGCCAGGCACGCGCCGCGCTCCTGCGTGGGCAGCAGCGGATAGACGTAGTTGATATTGACCTCGGCCGAGATAAGCGCAGCGCAGACAGTCATCATGCCGCGCTTTCCGGCGGGTAATTCGACCACCAGCAGCTCCGTTTCCGCCAGTGCGAACTTCGCCTCGCGGAGCATCTGCGTCGCCAAGTCCGGATCGTCGACCAGCAGCCGCACGATCGAGCAATCGATCGAGCCCTCGACCGATATCGCCAGGATTCGGATTTCGGACGAATCGAAGAGGCGCGTCAGGCGCAGGAGCTGTCCTACGCGGTTTTCCAGGAACACAGAGATTTGGCGACAGAAGGGGTACTCGTTACCTTCGGCCGTTTCGAGTGGTTCGAGCGCCATAACGTCCAAAGTGAATTCTCCGTAGCGTAGCGGCGGCGCGGCAAGCTGTCACGCACGCTCGCGTCGAATGAAAAGGACCCTGTGCCGGCGCCACAGCCGACACAGGGTCGTGAAGGGGGACACGACAGCTTCCAAGTGAAATGGTGCAAAACTTTTTCTCAAGTTGCGCGGTAATCTGGACGAAATCGGCGTCTTGCCCAGATTTCCCCGACCGCGGCGCGCCTTCCCATAACCCATCCCGCGTTCCTATCATGCGGCGATGTTTCGATCCACGCTGCTCATCTCGCCCGCGCTCTTGGTAATCGGACTGGCCGGCTGCAACGCGCCCGGCGCGCCGATCGGTCCGACAATCGCCGATGTTCACCTCGCAGATCGCGAGCTCTTTCTCGACGACGCGCTGACGCTGTTGCGGCAGATCGACGTGCCGCCGCGGCGGATCGATCGCCCGGCCGGATTGGTGGTCTCGCAGCCGACCACCAGCGCGCAGTGGTTCGAATTCTGGCGCTGCGATGCGCCCGGCGGCTATCAACTGCTCGAATCCAGCCTGCACACAATCCGGCGCACCGTCACAATCCACCTCGAGCCGCAGCCGCAGCCGGGAAGCCATCGCGTGAGCGTCGAAGTGCAGAAGGAGCGCCTCAACGCGCCGTCGCGGCAGGTGACCACCGCATCCGGCGCGCTGGCGATCTACTCCGAACGCATGCCGACCGAGGAAGGACTGCGGGCGATTCGAGGTGAAGCGGCGTATTGGACGCCGCTGGGACGCGATGAGGCGATGGAGCAAAACCTGCTCGACAAGCTTGTGGCGATCGCGGCGGAGGGGCGGACAGTTCCGCCCGAGCCCGCGCCGACAAATGCGCCCACTACCCCCCCGTCGATGCAACCGTCGAATCCAAGTTTGACGCCCACGCCGCGAGCGGCCGCGCCGTCGCCGCCTTCCCGCGCGCCGCAGGCCGCGCCGCCACCGCCGCCGCGCGGCGACGGCATGATCCCGATGACGCCGCTGCCGTCGTCGAGTCGCCCAGCGACGCCGAGCACTCCAGCGCCGGCCCGCGCGCCGGCGCCTGCCACGACGCCGTCCAGCGCCGCGCCGCCCGAAGAATTGAAGCTCATCGATTCGCCGCGTCGGCCGGGAAATTCGCCATGAAGCCGCTGCCACGCTTCGAGGATCCGGTCCCGGCTCCGGGCTTCGAGACGCTCTGTTCGCATTTCGCCGAAGCGCCCGCGCAACGCGCTGGCGCGGCGTCGCCGCCGATTTACCAGAGTTCGACGTTCATCTACCCGGATTTCGAAGCGTTTTCCCGGCGGCTGAAAGCGCACGAGCATTACGACTATACGCGCGGCGGCAACCCGACCACGACAATTCTGGAAGCCAAACTGGCGCGGCTTGAGAAAGGCGGATGGGCCGAATTTTTCGGCTCCGGCATGGGCGCGATCAGCGCCGTCGTCAACGCCTGCGTGAAGCAGGGGGCGCACGTCGTCTGCGTCGGACACGCGTATGGCCCGACGCAGGCGTATCTGACGCACATCGCGCGTTTCGGCGTCGAAACGACTTTTGTCAGCGGCTTAGTCGCGACCGATTTCATCGCCGCGCTGCGCGAGAACACGTCGCTGGTCTATCTCGAGAGTCCGACGAGCTGGTGGTTCGAATGCATCGAAATCGGCCCGATCGCGGAGGAGTGCCGGCGGCGCGGGATCGTCACCGCGTTCGATAATTCGTGGGCCAGCCCGTACTTCCAGACGCCGCTCGAACTGGGCGTGGATCTGTCGCTTCACAGCGCGACCAAGTATCTGGGCGGGCACAGCGACGTCGTCGCGGGGGCGGTGATCGGGCGCGACCAGGAGCTGCGAAAGCGCCTGTGGCGCGAGGTCGAATTGTGCGGCGCGACGCTGGATCCGTTCGCGGCCTGGCTGCTCTTGCGCGGGCTCCGCACGCTGCCGCAACGAATGGAGTATCACCAGCGGTCGGGTCTGGCGATTGCGAAGATGCTGTCGTCGCATCCCCGCGTCGCGCGCGTGCGTCATCCCGGACTTGAGCCCAACGCCGTCGCACGAACGCAGCTTCGCGGCGCTTCGGGGCTGTTTAGTTTCGAGCTGCACGACGCTTCGCGCGAGGCTGTTGGCAATTTGCTTGATCGCCTGAAGTTATTCCGCCAGGGCGTGAGTTGGGGCGGGTTTGAGAGTCTGGCGCTGGGCGCGAAGCTCGCGGAGCGTCCCGATGCGCCGCCGACGTGGCTGATCCGGCTGAGTTGCGGGCTGGAGTCGGCGGATGACCTGATCGCTGATCTGAAGCAGGCGCTCGAAGCGTGACGCGTCGCGCGAAAAAGCCGGACTCGCCGCGCATGCCACGAAGCGAGTTCGACAATCCGCTCGCGTCGCGCTACGCCACGCCCGAGATGGCAAGCGTCTTCAGCGCACAGCATCGCTATTCAACCTGGCGACGAATCTGGGTGTCGCTCGCCGAATCGCAGGCGGAGCTCGGCTTGCCGATCTCGCGCGCCGCGCTGGCCGCGATGCGCCGCGCCGTCGACCAAATCGATTTTCGGCGCGTGGCGCGCTACGAAAAGCAGACCCGTCATGACGTGATGGCCCACATTCACGCCTTCGGCGACGCCGCCCCGTCGGCGCGCGGCAAGATTCATTTGGGCGCCACGAGCATGGACGTGGTGGACAATGCCGACCTGCTGCTGATGCGCGACGCGCTAAACGTGCTGCTCGGGCGGGTCGTCGCGGCGGCCAGGGTGTTGGCCGCGTTCTGCGAACGGTACGCCGACGTGCCCACGCTCGGCTTCACGCACCTGCAACCGGCGCAGCTCACCACGGTCGGCAAACGCGCCAGCCTGTGGTTGGCCGATCTGCTGATCGACATCACATCGATCGAGTCCGCCGCTTCCGGACTGCGCTGCCGCGGGCTGCGCGGCGCGACCGGCACGCAGGCGTCGTTTCTGCAACTGCTGGGCTCCACGTCGCGCGTAGACGAACTGGAGCGGCGATTCGCCGCCAAGCTGGGTTTCTCGGGCTGCTATCCGGTCTGCGGCCAGACGTACTCGCGCAAGATCGATCTCGAGATCCTCTCGCGGCTCGTCTCACTGGCGGTCACCGCTCAGAAAGCCTGCAACGATATTCGCGTGCTGGCGATGCTGAAGGAAATCGAAGAGCCTTTCGAGCGGACACAGGTCGGAAGCTCGGCCATGCCGTACAAGCGGAATCCGGCGTTGTGCGAACGCTGCACCGGTTTGGCCCGATTCCTCGTCAGTCTGAGCTCATCTCCGGCAATGACCGCCGGTGCGCAGTTTCTCGAACGAACGCTGGACGATTCGAGCAACAAACGCCTGGTCGTGCCGCAGGCGTTTCTCGCGGCGGACGCCGTCTCAACGCTGCTGGCGCACATCTTTGAGGGGCTGGTGGTCTACCCGGCGACGATCGCCGCCCATGTCGCTGCGGAGTTGCCGTTCATCGCGAGCGAAGAAATTCTGATGGCGGCGGTGAAGGCAGGCGGCGACCGGCAGGCGCTTCATGAGCGGATTCGCACGCACGCCCAGGCCGCCGGCGAGCAGGTCAAGCGGCACGGCCGGCCGAACGACTTACTGGACCGGCTTCGGAGCGACCCGTCGTTCGAGAAGGTCGATCTCGCCAAGGCGCTGGCGGCGGATCGATTCGTCGGCCTGGCGCCGCAGCAGACGCGACGCTTTCTGCGCGAACACGCGCGACCGGTTCTCCGTCGCCTAGGGAAATTGGCCATTTCACCGCCGGAAATAAGCGTCTGACCACACTCCCGCCACGGGGCATACGGCATCAAAATTGCATACAGGAACGGCGTCCCGCAGGTCCATCGGAGTCATCGATGGTCTGGGCGGGACCGAGGAGGTATTCATGACCAACGCACAAGAGCACTACGAACACTGGTCCGCCAAGATGATCGCCATGAAGGAAGCCGCGCCGGAGATCGGCCGGGCCTTCGGCGGGATGTTCCAAAAACTGATGGGTGAGGGCGCGCTGAGCGTGCGCGAGAAGGAGCTGATCGCGCTGGGCATCGGCATGGCGCTTCGGTGCGAGCCGTGCATCTATTCGCACCTGGAAAAGGCGATGCACTCCGGGGCTACCCGGGCGCAGATCATCGAGATGGCGGGCGTAGTCGTCACAATGCAGGGCGGCCCGGGATACGTGTACGTGCCGAAGATATTGGAAGCGCTCGACGCGCTGGAGCAGCGCGCGAAGGCGTGAGCGGCCGACGCAAGACTCTGTCCGAGCCGCGACCGTGAGGGAGCGGGGGCGCGGAAATATCCAATCGGAAGCCGAAACCGCGTCTTTTCCTTGCGGTCGCGGCTCGATCAAGCCGCGACCGGTTCGAAGCTCCATGTTCGGCTGCTATCTTGCGCGGCGTGCCTTCCTGAACTCAACGAGCGTCCATGCACCCGCAAGCGCAATGAGCAACATCATGTGACATGGCGGCAGATCCGCCTCGCGGGGGATGACTTGCGGCCACGTGAGCAGCCAAAGCAGAAGCGTCAGACCCAGCGCAGCCCACCTCATGACATTGAATCCACTCAACGCGCGGCCCCGCGACGCGGGGGCGGCAGGAGCTGACAGGCAGCGCACGCGCGCGCTTACCTGCGTTGAAGCAGCGCCAGCGCCTCGCCGCGCGTCGCCTCGCTGGTGCGCATGACGCCGCGCATGGCGGATGTCACCATCACCGCGCCCGGCTTGCGGACGCCGCGGCAGGTCATGCAAGTGTGCACGGCCTCGATCACCACGGCACATCCATTCACGGGCACGCGATCGTTCAACAGGTCCGCGACTTGCGAGGTCAGTCGCTCCTGCACCTGCGGGCGGCGCGAGAAGACCTCGACAATGCGGGCGAGCTTCGACAGGCCGAGGATCTTTCCGCCGGGGATATACGCGATGTGCGCCTTGCCCTCGAAGGGCATCAGGTGATGCTCGCACATGCTGTTGAAGGGGATGTCGCGCAGGACGACCATCTCGTGGTGGTCCTCGTCAAACGACGTCTTCAGGAAGCGCTCGGGGTTCTCGCGCAGGCCGCTGAAAAGCTCCGCGTACATCCGCGCCACGCGCCGCGGCGTCTCGCGCAGCCCATCGCGTTCCGGATCCTCGCCGACAGCGGCCAGGATTTCGCGCACGGCGCGCTCGATGCGCGGCAGGTCAACGGGTTGTCTTTCATCGGCGGAGATGGCAGGCTCCCATTGAGAATTGCGAATATCGAATAGCGAAGAACGAATTAGTCAAGCCGGCGTCGAGTGTATTTCTCAAAGCACCGCGACGGGCGAACGCGCCCGACGCGCGAAAGAACCGCTCGCTTGCGCGTCGCGGTTCCTTGGGACGCCGCCGGCGCTTTCAGTTCGTTCTTCGCTAATCGCTATTCGCAATTGCATTCGCTCCTTGCCTTTCTCAGATCGCCCCGCGCGTCAAGAACTCCACCAGCAGCCGCACGCCGAAGCCCGTCGCACCCTTGCTCAAGCCGTTGCTCGTGTTTTCCTGCGTCGCGACCCCGGCGATGTCGAGATGCGCCCAGGGCGTCTTGTCGTCGATGAACTCGCGCAGGAACATCCCTCCGACGATCGCGTGCGCGTCGCGTTTGCCGGAGCTGTTCTTGATGTCCGCGTCGGCCCCGCGGATTAGCTCGCGGTAATCGTCCCACAGCGGCAGCCGCCACATTCGCTCGTGCGTGACGCGCCCGCATTCCTCGAGCTGCTCGGCCAGGTCGTCGTTGTTGCTCATCAAGCCCGCCGCCGCGCCGCCCAGCGCCACCCGCACGCCGCCGGTGAGCGTCGCCAAGTCGATGATCGTTGTCGGCGCGCAGTCGCGCTGCGCGTAGGTCAGCGCGTCGGCCAGAATCAGTCGGCCCTCGGCGTCGGTGTTGGTGACTTCGACCGTTTTGCCGCTCATCATGGTGAGAATGTCGCCCGGGCGATATGCCCGGCCGGAGATCGCGTTCTCGGCGGCCGCGATGAGGCCGGTCACGTTGCACTTGAGCCCAAGCTCCGCCAGCGCCTTCATCACTCCCAGCACCGTGCATCCGCCGCACTTGTCGAATTTCATCGCGTCCATGTTCTCGGCGGGCTTGATCGAGTATCCGCCGGTGTCGAACGTGACGGCCTTGCCGACCAGGACGGTGGTCGCCTTCGCGCGCGGCGCGGCGCGGTAGTCCAGCCGGATCAGGCAGGGTCCATGCGCGGCGCCGCAGCCGACCGCGAGCAGGCCGTTCATTCGGCGTTTTCGCAACCTCGCCTCGTCGAGCAGCGTGAACTTGAGATTTGCCGATCGCGCCAGGGCGCGCGCCTCGGCCGCCAGCGATTGCGGGTGGATTACGTTCGGCGGCAAGTGCGCCAGGCGGCGCGTGTAGTTCGCCGCCGCCGCGACGACGGTCGCTTCGGCGATGCGGGGCAGGGCGGACTTGACCTGATCCGGCTCGGCGCTGTGCAACAGGACGCGGCAGTGCGCCGGACGTTTGGCGTCGGGCTCGCGCAATTCATCGAATCGAAAGCCGGCGGCGTGCATTCCGCCGACCCAGTCACTCAAGGCGCTGGCCTGTCCGGTGGCGAACAATCCGTCGCACCATAGCGAGGCACTCGCATGACGCTCCGTGATCAACCAACGCGCCGCGGCGGCCGCGGCGGTGCGGATTTTCTGGATGTTGAGCTTCTCGGACTCGCCCAGGCTGACCAGCACCACGCGGCGAAACGGCCCGGCGCTGGCGGAAGCGCTCAGATGCCCGACCTCGTCGCCGAGTGCGTCGAGATCTAGAAGCTGCGCCAACTCCCCGCCGCACAAGTCGTCCACCTTGGCGACGAGCTGCATCGGTGGCTTGGGTTTGCTCGCGAGCGGAACGATCAGGACGCGCTCGCGGGACGAGCGCGGCGCGCGTACGAATTCGAAACGGGTTCCGTTGTTGTTCATGTTGGAGTTGTAACGCTCCGACGCGCGATTGCGAAGCGCCGCGGACGACCCGCGACTTCGTTCCTTATCAGCCGCGCTCCGCTACTCACGCGGCGCGTCACACTCTCCGATAAGCGCGACGAGTGAAAGTGAGGCCTGGCACGGAGAGCAGCATGGGTTCAAGATCAATTCGCGCGGCGTTGGCGTTGGTTTTTGCAGCCGGTCTTCGTACGCTGGCGGCGCTGAGCATCTTGACGTGGACGCCGGCTGCTCTTGCCGACGAACCGCGCAAGCCCGCGCCGATAAAGCCGGCGCCCGCGGCGGACGACGACCGGCCGGTTAACCCGCACGTCACGCCGAGATCCGACGATCGCCGTCCCGTCAACCCGCACGCGCCGAAAGCCGAGGCGAGCGCACCGGACGCCGAGAGCGCCAAGCCAACGCCGTCCGCGGTTGCCGATGCCGGAATGGTCGATGCTGACAAGGCGTTGATTCTGCTGGCTGAAGGCAACGAGCACTGGACGAGCGGCGCCCCGGCCAACCCGAATATCGAGGCCGCGCGGCGCCGCGCCGTCGCCGAGCAGGGTCAGAAGCCGTTCGTGACCATCCTGACCTGCGCGGATTCGCGCCTGCCGGTCGAGCGCATCTTCGATCGCGGCGTGGGTGATCTTTTTGTGGTGCGCGTAGCCGGAAACGTCGCCGGTCCGAGCGAGGTGAGCACGATCGAATACGGCGTCGAGCACCTGAAGACGCCGCTGCTCGTCATCATGGGTCACACCAAGTGCGGCGCTGTCGCGGCGGCCGCGTCCGGCGCGGCCGTGCACGGCAACCTCGCCCGGCTGCTGGCGTCAATCGCGCCGGCGGTCGATCGCGCGCGGCGGAACAACCCCGGCGTGGACGAAAAGCAAGTCGCCGCGCTCGCCGTAAAGGAAAACGTCTGGCAGACCGTGTTCGACTTGTATAAGGCGAGCCCGACGGTGCTGGAGATGGTGCGGCACGATGAGCTGCGCGTCGTCGGCGCGATTTGCGATATCTCGACCGGGAAGGTCGAGTGGCTGGGTCCGCATCCCTGGCAGGCGGAACTGCTTGACGCGCTGCGCGACAAGAAGGAGGTCCCCGAAGCCGTCGGCGCGGCGGACCCTCAGCACTAGAGGGGATTCATTTCAGCGTCGGACCTCTGCGTCCGACGCCAAATTCTGCGTCGGGCGCGGAGGCCCGACGCTACGGAACAACTGAGTCTGCTCTCGAGCATTTTCGATTTCGGACTGGCGGGGGGTGCGGGCTTCCAGCCCGCTTCGTGCGCGCAAGATACCCGGACTCCCCATCTTGGATCACAGATCAATTCCGAGAGCAACGAGCCCGGCGCGCCGTGGCGCGCCTGAGCTCGTTACTCGCGACTCGCTGCTCGAACTTCACTACTGGCAAGTCGTCTGCCAGGCCGACAGCATCAGCCCCAAATCCTGCTCGTTGACCAGGCCGTCCCCGGTAACGTCACCGAGCGTGTTCGGCGGCACGGTTTGCAGCCACTGCGACAAGAGCAAACCCAGGTCCGATTCATCGACGATGTTGTCGCCGGTAGCGTCGCCGGGGCAGGTTTGATCCCAGCACGGTATGACGCCCTGGTCCAACTCGGTCGTGCCGCTGCTGATGGCCCCGATCGCGAACTGACCCAGGATCAGGATCGTTCCGTCGCCGCGAACGTCGCCGCCGCTGCTGAGGACCGGGCAGTCAATCTGCGCCGCGGCGCTGTCGATCGCCAGTATTGTCGCGGCGAATGCTGCTGCCGCGAATCGCTGCCGTTTCATCTGAATCTCCTTGTGAAGTCCGAAGCTCGAAAGCTCGAGTCGGCTTCGGGGAAACGTCGGGCTGGAAGCCCAGCGTACAGCACTCGGACTGGGAGCCCTTGGCACAATCTCCACTCGTTACTCGACACTCGCCATTCGACCGTGCCATCACCCGCCGATCGTCGCCGCGCCGCCGCAGGAGCGGATCGTCATCGGCGTGCTGATCGTCATGGTCTCGTTGTACGTGCCGGCCTTGACGTTGAGCGTCGGCTGCAATATCGGCGTTCGCGTGCCCGCGTACACGTTCGCAACACCCAGCGCCACGGTCGGCAGCGGAAAACGCCACGTTCCGCCCCAGGGCGCCGGCGCGCCGGACTCGACCCAGACGTCGAATTTCGGCATGCGCCACGATTCGCGGCTGAGCGCGGTGTTGTTGATGTTGCGTACGTTGTTCTCGTTGATGATGCACGGACTGTTGTCGTTGCCGGTCGGCTGCCCGTCAAAGAAGACGTTCGGGCTTGAGAACTTGCCGATGCGCGTGTAGTCGCCGGCATTGTTGTCGTAGGCCATCACGGTCCGCCAACCCTGCCCGCTGTTGCCGAAGAAACGCCAGCCATACGCGTAGCAGGTCTCGTTGCAGCCGATGCCCGCGTTGGCGAAATCGTGGGCGCAGCCTTGCAGATGCCCGATTTCGTGCGCGAAGCTGAAATTGCTGACGGCTTGGTCCTGCCGCACGACGCAGAAACCCTCCGTCGCGCCGTTCGGCGTGCAGAATGAGATGCCGGCATCGCTGGAGACTTGGCCAACGAACAGGCACACCACGTCCGCGCCGAACTCGTCGCGGTCGGCGTGAAGCTGGTCCATTTGGTTGTCGTTCGGATCGGCCAACGCGTCCCGGTCATCAATCATGTTGGCGCTCTCGTTGTACGGCACCTGCTTGGTAAACAGCAGGAAGAGGCGCGGGTTGATGCCGCTGGCCTGGTAGGTCTGGTTGGCCGTATCCACCGCGTTCTGCGCGACCGCCTGAATCGCGGCGGTCGTCCCGCCTGCCTGCGCCTTCGCGAGTTGCGTGTACGCGATGATCACGTCCAAACGCTCGCCGGGATCGGCGCAGACGCCGCGCAGCGCGGCGTGCGGATACGAACGGACGTCAACGCCGTCGAAGGGGGACTTCTCGTGCGCGGCCGCGGCCGGTTTGCCGGCGTTGTCGGGACGCAGGCCGCATTCCGGCGCGCCGCGCCGCTCGACCCGTGCGATCTGGCTGAGTCCGTCGTCCAGATATCGCAGTTCGTGTACTTCGCCGCGGCGGGGCGCATCGAAGATCGCCGCGCAGACGCCATCTTCGACCGTGAGAATGAAGTAGCCGTCCGGATCGTCGTCGATGCGGCCGAAGACGCTGAAGCGCCCGTTACCGCGCGATTCGATCCGCTGCACTACGCCGGCTAACTCCACCGTCGGCGAAACGGTCAGCGCCAGCCGTTCGGCCGGTTGAAGCGCCGCGAGCATCGCGAAGTCGACGCTCACGGGCGTCGCGTTGCGGAGCACCATAGCGGCGGTGCGGGCGGGCATGGCCGCGATCGCCAGCGGGCGTTTGGTCTCCGCCGGCTGCTGCCCGCCGGCAAGCGTTTCGATCGCCAGTGCCGCCGAGGCGAGCGTCGCAAGGAATTTCGTGGTCATTGCTCTCTGCTCCGTTCTTATTGCAGGTTCACGAGGACCAGGACCAGGCCGCGCTCGCCTTTGGCCAGCGGTGTCATGGCCTTGCCGAGCATCGCGCCCGAGGCGCGCGACGCGTCGATCGCCTTCATCGCATGGCCCGGCGTGTCGGACGACGTGAGCAGGTCGCCCGGCTCAATCGCCGCGCCGCCGGCGTCGCACTGCACCCAAACGCGCCCGGTGAGCGCCACCGGATGTTTCCCGTCGGCAATCGTGCCGGATTGGCTCATCGTCATGCCGGTCTTCACGCCGCCCGCGCCGCTGATCACGCCCGCGACGGCGCGGTCATACGCCTTCGCGCAGACGACCAGATTGCCGGGGATTTTCGGGTCGATCGAGACGACCATGCCCGGCTCTGGCTCGCTGACATCGCTTGCCGCGCGGATATCGAACTGCTCAGACAAGTCCGAGCCGCCGGTGATCGTCAGCACGCCCACCGTCGCGGTGCCGGCGAACGTGGCGTCGCCGGAGTTGGCGATCGAGACGGTCTGCGTGTTGTTGCTGTCGTAGAAATAAAGCACGTTCGGCGTGGCGTAGAGCCGGCGCTGGTTGGAGCTGCCCGGCGCGCGAATCTCCATGAATGCCGGCGAGATGGCGCTGGTCGATCCGGCGTGGAAGGTGAACACTGGGCTGCCGTCGCTGTAGTTCAACGCCAGCAGGCCGCCATCCAGAGGCTGATCAAGCGCGTTGTTCGAGCTGGCGCTGAGCTGCACGGTGGTGATCGCGGTCTGATTCGTGTCTACGCGGCGCAGGCGCAGCTCCCCCGATCCGGCGCTGCCGGCGTCTTTGTTCGCCGCGAGCTGGACGGTCTCCTTGATCGAGCCGCTCTGCGCGCCGGCGAACAGCGACAGTTCCGCCGCATCGTTCTGCCAATCCGAGTGAATGCGGACCGACTGGAAGTCGTTCGCGTCGTAGAGGTCGATGCGCCCGTCGTCGCCGTCGTTTCCGTCGATGCGGACGGTCGATATGTTCGAACTCGCGCCGTTGTACAAATCGATTCGGCCTCCGGCGCTCGCGTCGTGGCCGTCGAGCTTGACCGTCTGCGCGTTCGAGCCGTTGCGAATTTGCACCAGGCCGCCGCCGGTGCCCACCGTGTCGCCGATCTCGACACGGTTTTCGATCAGCACGTGCCCGTCTTGTTGCACGGTTGCGGCCGGCGTGAACGAGCCCGGAATGATGAGTTGCTCGGCACCGAGCGCCTTGAATGCAAACGGCACGCTCTGCAGCTTCGTCCGCGGTGTCAATTCCGCCGCGCCGTTGACCGAAACGCCCATCCAAACCGGCAAGGCGCCGACCGCGGTGGTGGGCACGCCGCCGGCGGTGCCCCCGCCGATGATGATCGAGAATACGCCGTCATTCAGCGTGACGGAGTTGTGAGTTTCCGAGAACAGCAACGTTCCGGCGGTCGCCGCGTCGTACAGGTTCACCGTCAGCGAGACTGTGGCATTCCCTTGTCCGACCAGGCGGCCCTGATAGCTGAACTGGCGCGGCACGTCGGCTATTGACGGGGCGGCCAGCGCCAAGGCCAGCGCGGCGACCGAGCAGACTGCGAATTTCCGAAGAAGCATGGCGATCTCCTTTTCTCGATCTTGGGTCCGACGGAGCGCGGCATTGGTGGTCGCACGCGCGGCAACCGCGCCGCACGCCTGGGAGCCTGTCGAAATTCCTGCCTGTTGGAGCCGTGACCGTACGCGAGCCGGACAAGAACGTGCGTTCTTGGCCTACACACGGCCCGGTTTGGCTCCCGCTCCGTTACGATCGCGGCTCTGGCAGAGTTTTCGACAGTCTCTTGGGCCTCGGCGACGCACTACGATGGCGTCGCCGTCGCGCCCGCATCCCTTCGTGCGTACCGCGAAAAAGGGACCAGTGGGGGTCAAAAGAAGTGTGAAGAAACTCGGAAACGCCGACAGGCGCTTCGTCGCGCCAAATCGGGCATCGTTGCGCCGGTCGAAGTGTGCAGCACGGGGCGGTAGATCGTGGCCCCGGGCGTCAGCCCGGAGTCGTTGGCACGGCGGCCTCGCAGCCCCAGCGGGGCGACAGAGTGCTCGGCATTCGAGCGCGTGCCGACTCCGGAGCACTCTTCCGCCCCTACGGGGCTAGCGACGCTGGCCGCGCGAATCCCACGCCTTACGCCGTGGGCAACGATCTTCCGCCCCTTCGGGGCTCAAAGCCGCCAGCGCGTGCAGCGACGCTACGAAGTATCGCTGTTGTGTCAAAACCTCGGGCTGCCTGCCGCAGGTGCGGCTCGGCGCCCGCGACGTGCGGTTACTGCACTGGTTTGGGCTGCGCGATCCCTTCAACTAGCGCCGCCGGCGCGCTCATGCGCAGCAGCCTCTGCGGCCCGACGATCTTGGCGATTTCGGCCTCGCTGGCGCCGGATTCTTCCTTGTGGTGCCGCGCCTCTTCCTGTGTGATGGTTTCGACCTTCAGCGTGCCTTCGACCGTCGCGCGGCGGCCGATCGCCTCCAGCGGAATCAGTCGGCCTTCGGTCGGGCAGGTGAATTTCACGAACAGCGTGTCGCTGGCCGCCGGGTCCTTGAGGCGCAACCAGCAGCCCATCGATTCGCACACTTCGCTGACCGTGCCTGAAACGCGGACCAGCTTGCCGTTGTATTGATCCGGCGAGGCGAGGACCTTCGCGAGCGGGACGGTGTCGCTTTCGGTGAGTTTCATCGTCTCGCCGAACTTCGCCATCGGGGCGGCGCATCCGCCCAGAAATGTCGCCAACACCGCCGTTGCAATGAGGTTTCCGATACGCATGACTTTGGCTCCTTGTCGCCGCCGACCCGGGAGCGGGACGACCGGCAGTATAGCCGCGGAGGCGGTAATCAGCCGCCCGCATTCGCATTGCGCGTAGTGGCTCAGTTTCGCGAAGGAACTCCCCAGCCGAGCCCCGACCGTCAGGGAGGGGTCTCTTGCGACCGCAGAAGGCCGCTCCCTTACGGTCGCGCCTCGGTGTCGAGCGTTTTCCCGGCGTCGCATGCGAAACGGAGCCACTACAATGCTGTCCCGGAAACCCGCATGTGCGAGAGCGTTGGGGGGCGCCTCGCCAGAACGCGCGAGCGGGACACCGACGCTCCCAGAAGACTCCAGCGCGACGGAGACGCTGGTCGACGGTGCGCAAGCACGCATCGCAGTCAGAACGCGCAGCACCGCAAGCGAGATTCGCAGCCGCGCTTGCTTGCGCGTCGCGTTCGGATTGCCGCACGCCATCGCGCACGAATATCCAGGGTCTGCCGCGCTGCGTTCCAGGGCGAAGTCACTTTTTCTGTAGCGTCGGCCCTCTGCGGCCGACGCCGAAATCGGCGTCGGGCAGAGACGCCCGCCGCTACAGTATTTCTAAAATCGCCCTAGAAAAACGCCGTGTGCCGCATGAGCAGCTTGATTGACGCGCCGATGAGATTGAGAAGAATGCCGGCGGTCGCGATTCCGCGGCCGGTCAGGCGCCCGCCGGACTCCGCGATGCGGCCGTGGGCGATGATGCCGGAGATGACCCCGATGAGCGCCGCCACCGGTCCGAGCGGTCCGAGAACCAGGAAAACGCCGCAGACTATCGATGCGAATGCGTAAGTAGTCACGCGGGTTGCGGGCGGCGTTTCGATCAGCGGCGCGCCGCACTGCGGGCAGAAGCGCGGCTCGCCGGCGTTCCGTGGGGCGACGTACGTCTGGCACCGCTCGCAGCGCCGCATGGTGTCGTGATCCGAGTTCATGCCAGATTGTAGGAACGGTTGCGCGACGGGCCTCGTGCGCCCTGCCAGGCGGAATGCTCGCCGCGCTTGCCGCCATTCGGCAACCGCTTGCCGAAAAACCTGACGGCGATCCGTTGGCGCGCAAATTGCAGTTTACGGTTGCGCGACAGGAACAAGGCTAGTCGAAATCGCGATTTGCCTAAGAAGCAGGGAGATTCGAATGCACTCTGGGGCGCGAAAGGCATCATCGAGCGCGAAAATCGCCCGCAAGATCGGCACGGCGGGCGCAATCGTCGCGCTGGCCGCGATCGTGGCGTCGGCCGGTTGCAATGACGACGAAGCACAGCGCGCGTTTCGTCAAGCCGCCAGCAGCCAGCTCAAGACCGGCCTCACGTCGGTGGTGGACGGAATCGTCTCGGGCGCTTTTGCGGTATTCGACCTGGGCGCGAGCGACTCGTCCTCCGGTTCCACCGCGACCGGCAGCTGACTCAAACCGCCGTTGCGGAGAAATCGTCGCCAGGATGGCGGCGAGTCGTGCACCGTTACGATCGGGATTTTGGGGAGCATCGGCGTCTCGCCGGCGCGCACCGGCTGGAAGCCGACGCTCCCCAACATGGCACGTCGCGAACCGCTGACGATAGCGAAACCCAGTCTGGATCTCGCTATTCGCTATTCGCCGTTCGCAATTCGTCTAACTACGGGCAGACGGCCTGCCACGCCGCCAGGATCGCACCGAGATCGGCCTCGTCCGTGTCGCCGTCGTGATCGACGTCTCCGCCGGCGGTGCTATTCCACGCCGCGAGCAACAGGCCCAGGTCAGTTTCGTTGACGACACAGTCGCCGTTCAGGTCGCCTTTCAGCCCGGTGATTCGAACGTCGTCGACGAACCAGTCATCGAACGCGCCGACGGTGGCGAGATTGCGGAACCGGATCTTCGCGTTGCGATGCAGCGCGCCAGTCGGCAGCGCGATCGTTTGCTGCGCGTACGTGGTGGTGTCCGGGCTGCTGCCCAGGTGCCGCACGAGTTGCACCCACGTGCCGGAGGCGTTCAGGTACTCGACGAACAGGTCGTCGCCGGCGTCGGGGCTCTCGCCGCCTCCGCGAACCTGGAGGTAGTACGAAAGCCGCGCCGTAGTCACGCCGGACAGATCGAGCAAGAAGGTCTGAATCTCGTCGCCGCCGTCCGGGTTTCCATTGAAACGCGCGGAATTCGGCGCCGACGGCTCGGCCAGGCCGACCGTGTCGATGGTGGCGTTTTCCACGTACGACCAGCGCGCTGGATCGAACGTGGTCGTCGCGAAGTCGTCAAAGAACGGCGGAACGATGCGCGGTTCGACCGGTGTGGTGAACGTCAAGCACTGGCCGCCGTTGTCGTCGGTTGCCGTGTTGCCGGCCGCATCCGCCGCGTCGATCGCGAAGAAGTAGGGCGTCTCGTCGACCAGCCCGCTCAGGACGATGCTGTGTGCCGTGACCGCGTTCGTTTCCGCGGCGCTGCTCGACAAGCTGCCGCAAGCCGTGCCATAGCGGACCGTTCCGCGCGCCGTTTCATTCGTGTCAAACGTGATCGTCGCGCCATGAGCGGTGACATTTGTGATCTGCACATTTGAGATGATCGGCGCGTCGCAATCTGCCGTCGCGGTGCGCGTTACTGGCACGTTCGTCCCGCCCAGGCCGTCGTCCGCATCCGTGTACGTGACGGAGATCGTGTCGCCCGAGGCGACCTGCAGCACGCCCGCGCCGTTCGTCACGCTCAGCGGCAGAGTGCCGATGAACGCCGCGGTGTTCGCGGCGGTTTCGGTCAACGTGACGACCTCGCCCGTCGGCTCGGTATTCGACGTAACGGTCAGCGCCAGCGTCTCAACCACACCGTTGTCGGTGTTCAAGTCGCAATCGATGACGCGAAGCTGAACGCTCGCGCCGCATTGATACTGCGCTGCATCGAGCAAGAGCACGCCCTGACGCGAGCAATTGACCAGTTGCGGCGTGGCGACGACGGAGAACGCCTGCGGACCCACCGGAACGCTCGTGCCGGCGATTTCGACGCGATACACGCCCGGCGGCGGGTTGGCCAGGAAGACCTGCTCGATGTTGTCGACGTTGTCGGCCTGCGTGCGAACGGCCGGGTTGCCGGGGTTGATCGAGTCAAGCGTCCATGGGAAGAGCTGGGTGTTTGACGGATCGAAGACGCGCAAATCGAGATTGTTCACCAGCGCCGGCGAAACCAGTGGCGTACCAGCCGGATCATCCCAGGCCAGCGTCACCTTCAACTGCGTGTCGGTCGGGCCCACCATGACCAGGAACTGATACAACTGACCCTGCGAGACGGAATTCTCGAGGAAATTGCCGGTTCGCATCAGGTCCACCGCCGCGACTCCGCGAACCGAGCCGTACCCGAACTGGTTATCCGGTCCGGGATTGCCCAGGTCCTGGGCGCTGTGCGCCAGCAACACTTTGAGCGTCGAGTTGCGAAAGTCCGGGGCGCCCGGGTGCGACGCGCGGAAATCCTGCAGCAGCAGGGCGGCGACGCCGACCACTGTTGGCCCGGACATTGACGTGCCGCACAGCGTCGCCGTGGCCGTGTCGCTGGCATTGCCGCACGATGTTACGCCGTTGTCGCTGCCGACTTCGCAGCCCGGACCGCTGACATCGGGCTTCATGCGGCCGTCGTCGGCGGGACCCCAGCTCGAAAACGTCGTCATGCTGTCGTCGTTGGAATTCAGCGCGCCGACAGTAATGTGGTTCTTGGCGCACGCCGGCGGCCCGGTGGTGTGGAACGTCGCGCCGCAACGGGCCGTGCCCTGTCGCTCGTTTCCGTTGGACCAGACGATCCGGAAGGGTGTGCCGCTGCTGAGGCTGCCGCGCACGATCGAGTCGATGACAGTGTCGGTAACGCCGTAGTCGCCTTCGCGAGCACAGTCGTAGCCGTTCGGCGCCGTGTTGTTTCCGATCGAGTTGTTGGAAATGTCTGCGCCGAACGAGTTGATCGCCGCGCCGTAGTCAGCTTCCATGTCGCCCGGATCGGTGTACAGAAATCCGTTGTTGCTCACAGCTTGCTGGAAGCCGTACGAGATGATCGTGGCCGCCGGCGCCATGCCGCGGCGCAGGCCGGCGGTCGACGCGCCGGTGCCGGCGATCGTTCCGGCGACGTGCGTGGAGTGATTTGACTGCGCCGAGGTGTCGGTCGGTCCGATCGTGACGCGCCCGGCCAAATCCTGGTGCGTGGCGCGGACCTGTCCGCCGTCATAGACCAGCACCGCAACACCCGCGCCGTTGAGGTTGTAGGGCGACGCGGTGAGCGTGTTCGCGCCGACGCGGGCGCGGTTGCTGTCGTTTTGCTCCTCCAGGGGCGGCAACGCCGCCTCGATCCACATCACGCCGTCATTCGCGGCGAGCGGCATTATTTTCGAGAGCGGGATTTCCATCACCAACGCATTCACGCTCTGCAACTGCCTAATGACTTTCGCGGATTGAGCGGCCGCGGCAGCGCGCCCCGCCGTTCCGGCCGGCACATCGGCGTGGAACATCACATACACCGGAACGGATTGGCTGGATTGCGCGTCGATCGTCGACTCGTCATCGGAGGACGCCGTCGGCGGAAGGGCGGCGATTTGGTCGGCGAGCAGCGAATGGACTTTCCAGGCGTTGTTCACACTGTGGACGGCGAGCCGCGCGTGCACGCCCGCCAGCGCGGCAGCATCGATACCGCTCGGCGCGACCGCAAAGAACGCGTTGTGGCTCAAGTAATCGAGGAACTTAATTCCGGCGCCGCTGAACTGCGCCCGCAGCGCATCGTCGAGCGGGCGCTCGAGATGCAGGACGAAGTGCGCGCCGCCGGTCGCGGCGCGGGCGACGTCGGCTGCAACCGAGTCGGCGGCTTGAAACGCACTGACAACCGGGGCGGTCTTGAACGGAATTGCGTCGTACGCGGGTTCGACCTGCGGTGCGGCGGCGGATGCGGCGGAATCGGACGCCGCTTGTTGCGATCGTCCGGTCCCAAGCGCGAGGGCGGTGAGTGTCAGCGCGATGGTTGTCCCCGTGGCGATCAAGACGCGGATCGTGTTGTCGGAAGGCGTGCGCCGCATTCTCTTCTCCAGTTTTCAGGCAGGAACGGGTTAGATAATTGCTTGGGCAGCGAGGCTCGCGCGGTTACTTAACAACTTGCGCGTGATCGCGGGCCCAACAACCAGATCGTATCGAACCGTGCTCGCGGCGCGAAGACGAAAATGCGTTCGTACGCCGGCGGTTCGTCGCGCGCCTCCCTCCAAGCCGCGACCGAAGAGGGCATGTCGAGTCGGCGCGCGGAGGCGACCACACGAAGAATCGCCGCAACGACCGCTTCGCGATCAAACGCGCGCGAGCACCACGCAGGCGTTGTGCCCGCCGAAGCCGAACGAATTGCTCATCGCGATCCGCACCCGCGCGTCGCGGGCGGTGTTGGGGACGTAATCCAGATCACACTCGGGATCGGGCGTGTCGAGGTTGATGGTGGGCGGCAGCGTGTTGTGCTGAATCGCCTTCAGGCACGCGATCGCCTCGATGCCGCCGCTGGCGCCCAGCAGGTGGCCGGTGGCGCTCTTGGTGCTGCTGACCGCGAGCTTGCGAGCGGCCGCCCCAAACACCGCCTTGATCGCTTTGGTCTCAGCCACGTCGCCCAGCGGCGTGCTGGTGCCGTGGGCGTTGATGTAGTCGATCTGATCCGGGTTCAGATGCGCGTCGGCCAGCGCCGCGACCATCGCTCGCCCGGCGCCTCTGCCGACCGGGTCGGGCTGCACCATGTCGCCCGCGTCGGCAGTCGCACCGCAGCCAAGCACTTCGGCGTAAATCCTCGCGCCGCGTTTGCGCGCGTGCTCGTACTCCTCAAACACCAGCACGCCGGAGCCTTCGCTGAGCACGAATCCATCGCGGCCCTTATCGAACGGACGCGAGGCGCGAAGCGGATCATCGTTGCGCATGCTCAGCGCCTTCATCGCCGCGAACGCCGCCAGTCCGAGCGGCGTCAGCGCTGCCTCGGTGCCGCCCGTGACGATAATGTCGGCCAAACCGCGCCGAATGCAGTTGAACGCGTCGGCCATGGCGTTGCCGGCGGAAGCACAGGCGGTCGCCACGGTCGTGTTCACGCCCTGTAGCCCGAACTCAATCGAAATGTGCCCCGAACTGGCGTTGGCCATCAGCTTGGGAATCGTAAACGCCGAGACCTTGCTGGGCCCTTTTTCCAGCAGCCGCTTGTGCTGCTCTTCCAGTTCGGTCAGCCCCCCGATGCCGGTGCCGATGATCACGCCGGCGCGCGTGGCGTCGAACTTCTCGGCGGGGAGACCCGCGTCCGCGAACGCTTCTTTGGTCGCAACGATCGCGAGCTGCGCGAAGCGGTCCATCCGTTTGATTTGGCGGTGGTCGAGATGTTGCGCGGGATCGAAATCGGCGCATTCGCCGCCGAAACGCACGTCCATGGCGGAGGCGTCAAAGCGACGCACCGCGCGGACGCCGGAGCGGCCGGTAAGCAGCCCATCCCAGAACGCTGCGACTGAGCAACCGAGCGGAGTGACGGCGCCCAATCCCGTAACGACGACGCGACGTTCAGCCATGCGGAGCTACTTGTTGTTGTCGCTGATGTGTTTGTGGATGTAGTCGATCGCCTGGCCGACGGTCTGGATTTTCTCGGCCTCCTCGTCCGGGATGTTCAGCTCGAATTCCTCTTCGAATTCCATCACCAGTTCGACCGTGTCAAGCGAGTCGGCGTTCAGGTCGTTCACGAACGAGGTTTCGCGCGAGATTTCCGCCTCGGCGACGCCCATCTGCTCGCTGACGATCTTTTTGACCTTGGTTTCGACTTCCGCGATTTCCACCACTGGATACTCCTCTGCTCGCACCCGCGCGCGCCCAGCCCCGCGGCGACGCGCCTGATCCGGCGAGAGCGCGGCGCCCTCGCGCGATTTCGTCCCGTAACCAGCCTGAGACTCCGCGCAAACAACGCCGCGCAGAGCATCTACCGCGACTTTGCGAATCGTAACGACGCGTGACGGGATTGCCAAGTGCGCCATCGACGATCGGGACCGATGTGCCGGTAGTTGCCGGCCTCCGTAGAATGCCCGCATGCGAATCGACAAGACGAAGGGGCGTCGCTTCATCCGCCGGGCAACCGAGGCGTGCCTCCTTTCCGCACTTTTCCTTGCGATTCCGCCGACGACGGCGGCCGATAACGACCCGTGGCGGCCGCAGGTGCAGCCGTTGCTCAATACGTACCGCAACTGCGACTACGCCGCTGTTCAAGCAAATGCCCGCGCGTTCGCCGAAGGCGCGGGCGACCCGGCCGTGCGGCGGGACGCGTCGGCGATCGCGGCGCTCGCCATGCTGCATTCCGACGCCCGCGCGGATCGTCGCCAGGCGGAAGCCGCGCTGCAGCAACTCGCGCTCGAAGACCCCAGCCTGCTGCGCCGGGGTGAGACTCTGCTCGCGCTGGCCGAGGATCGCCTGGCGTCCAATGAGCATGCCGCGGCGCTCGGCGTGCTTGAGCAGGCCGAGACGGCGTTCGAACGCGAAGGCGGCCGCCAGCGACTGGCGGCGGTGTACCGGGCAATGGCCGAGGGCTGGCGCGCTTGTCGCGAGTGGGAAGCGCTGCCGCTGGAACTGGGCGTCGCGCGGCCGGGATCGGAGACCGAAGCGCTCCGGCTCCGCGAATCGCGCATGGCGACCGTGCAGGAGAAAACAGCCGCGCTGCCCGACGCGACGGCGGCGCTGCGCGACCTGGACTTGATTCTGGCTAAGACACTGCTCGACGACGATCCGGAATCGCAGCGCGCCGCGGAGTTGCTCGAACGGGTGGCCGGCGGCGACCTGTCGTCGGAGAGCGTCGAATCCGCACGCTTGCTGCTCGCGCAACGCGACGAAGCGACCGGCGATTTTGAATCGGCGCTGCGTCGCTACGACGCGCTAGCCGCCGCGGGCGCGCGGCAGGCCGACGCGGCTCGCACTCAGGCGGCAGCCATTCGCCGCGCGGCGATTGAGCTAGTTGCCCCCGGCGTTTCCGCGCTCAACGAGGTATGCCGGGTTTCGATTCGATCTCGCAACCTCGCCGGCGTGCGCCTGGAAGTGCGGCGCGTGGATCTCGAGTCCTGGCTGTCCAGCCGCCAAGGGCAGTTCGTCGAGTCGCAGCTACCGACGAGCGGCGCGGTTGTTCATTCCGCGCAGCACTCCAAGCCCGCGGAGCGGCCCTTTGACTGGGGAAATCGTGCGGATATCGAACTCGACGCGCTCGCGCCCGGCACGTACGTCGTCAGCGCCGAATCGACCGACCCGGCTAATCCGCTCAGCCAAAGGCGGCTACTGGTGCGCTCGGACCTTTCCGTCGCCGCGATTGTCGGTCAGGAACGGGCCATGCTCTGGATCGCAAACCCGGACGCCCAAGCGGCCAGCGCGAAGTTCTGGATGCACGGCAGCTTCGTCCCGACGAGTGTGAAGTTCGAATCGGGAGTCGCCGCGTTCTCGCTGCCGCCCGAGGCGCGCGTGATGCGCGATCGACGCTGGATCTGCGTTGTGACCAGCGGTTCGCGCGTCGCGGTTTGCCGCGGTTCGATCGCAGCCGAACAAAGCGCCACAACGGCGGGGCGCGTGGCGACGCTGGGCGCCCCGCCGCGACCGCGAGTCGGCGAACGCTATCGCGTCTTCGGGACCGTGCTCGACAAAAGCCCAAAGACCCTGGATATCGACCTGCTGGATGCGCTCGACAAGCCCCTTCAATCCCGACCCGCGGCGGTCTCCGCGGCCGGCACATTTCTCGCCGAATTCGAGATCGAACCCGCCATGGCCGGCAAAGTCCTGCACGCAGTCCCACGCATCGACAACCGACCCTTGGCGACGTGCGGCGGCAGCCTGACGTTGAGCGTTCCCGGCAGTCTGGACCCGCCGACGAGGATGACGCCCGACATGTCGGCGGACCTAAAGATCGGCGGTTTCGAATTGCACGTGCCGGTGTCGGTCGCATACGACTGGGGCGCGCCGGTCAGCGGCGGGCACGCGGAGTGGAACGCGCGCATCCTGGAGCTGCCGGCATCCGGCCCGCTCATGCCGTGGGCGATGCCCAAATTCGCCGCCGGGCACGTCGAGTTCACTCAGCCAGGGCGGGCGATCGCACACATCATGCAGTCGCAACTGGAGCTGCCGGCGGCGCCCTGCGCCGTCGGCTTCTGGTTTCAGACGATCCTCCCGGATGGCCGGGAAACACGCGCCTTTCAACCGACAATCGCCGGCGGCGCATCGCCGTATTTCTGGATTCAGTATTCGCCGACCGAACCGCGCGTCGACGCCGCGCTGACGTTTCATGGCGGTTGGTATGACCCGGCGTTCCGCGTCGCGGCCGAGCGGCGCGAGCTGCGCGTGCGCCGCGGGGACACGCAGGTGGCTGCGCTATCCGTGTATCCCTCGAGCACGGGGCTCCAGAGCGCCGCGTGGTTTCCGCGCGACGCGGGGCAGTACGAAGCCGACCTGCTGATCGACGGCGTAGCCCGCGCGACAACGGCGTTCCTCGTATCCGGCCGCCAATCGGCGCACGCGGCGGTGCGAATTCGCGAGATCGAGCGTGCGGATTCGCAGCTCCGCATCGCGCTGGACGGTGTCGCGAGCTCGCCGCTCCTGGCGATCGCGCTGGGCACGGAGCCGATCGCCGGCATCGCCGTTCAATCCGCGGACTCTACGCAAGACGCCGTCGTCGCGCTGCCGCCGTCGGCGACCCGGTTCACGCAAGGCGCCGTGCTCTCGTTTCGCGACGGCCAATTCCAGATCGACGATCAGGCCGTGGCTCGTGTCGCGCCACCACCGCCGGGGGAGCTGCGGATCGTCAGCGAAGGCCCGCCGCGCGCCGGTTCGCAGATCCGGGTGCGCGTCGCCGACGCGCCTGGCGATGTGTATCTGGCGCGACTGCTGGAAGCCCGCGAAATCGGGAGCATTAACTGGGCCTCGGGGCAACCGCGTGTGGAGACGCCGCCCGCCGCGCTCTGGGTATCGTTGAGTGACCCGGCCCGGCAATCGAGTCCGCTCGCGCTGTACGGCGTCGCGCCCGACGTCGGCATGATTTCCGCCATGTACGAAGGCGCTGCGGAGTGGATCGCTATCTCGTCGAGCGCCGACGTCTTGCCGGAATTCGACGTTCCCCTACCGGCGGAACCGGGTCCCTATCGTCTGCTTGTGACGCGCTGGTCCGCCGGCGGCGTATCCAGTGCCCGTGCCCTATCGATCGACACCCGCGGCGGGTTGTCGGCGTCAGTCAGCGTGCCGAGCACCAGTTATCTGGGCGATCGATTGCTGGCGAGTCTGACGCTGAGGAACGGCGCCGACACGGCGGCCCAAGCGGACGTTGCGGTTCATGCGGCGGACGGTGTGCGCGTCGACTCAGTGCGGCTCGCGGGCGGTGCGACCGCGGGCGACATTCCGCGCGTGACCGTGCCGCCGCGTTCGGACGTGATTGTGCAGGCACAAATCGAGGCCGCGCGGGCCGGGGAGTGCGGAATCACGTTCGAAGCTCGATCGGGCGATTCGGTGATACAGCGATCCGGGCGGTTCTCCGTTCTGGATCTTCCGGCTCAGAACTCGACGCAGCGCGACGCGTGGCGCGTTCAGCGCGAGGTGATCCTGCTGACGCCGGAACGCGGCTTGCCGCCGACGGACGATCTCGCGCCGCCCGCCGCCAACCCGCTGGCGCGGCGTTTCACGCGGACGATTCTGCGCGACGGCGACCACGTAGGTCCCGGGCAGTTGATCTTGATTCGCGACGAATTCGAAGCCCCATCGGCCGTCTCGGATTTGAAGTGGACACAGCACGCACCGGCCACCTGCCACACGATCGTCACGGAACTCGGCGTTTTCAAGCCGCTGCGCGGACGAGAGACCAAGACGCTCGATTCGCTGACGGTCGAGATTCCCAAGCTCGATCGTGGGCGGCACACCAGCGAGATTGTGCTCTGCACGGTCCGCCCCGGCGCTGCCCTGGTCCCGCCGCCGGCAATTCTCGTCGGCGGGTCCGCGGTTCCGTTGATCGTCTCGCCGGCGGAAATTCGAATCGTCGTCGATGAGGCGTCCGAAGACTGAGAGGGTATTTGCGAGCGCGCGTCGTTTGTCACTCAAACGGCACGTTTTCGCCCCCCCCCCGCTCGCTGACGAGGAAGTCGACGTCGGAGCGGGGCCAACTGTCGTCCATGAAGCTGACCTGCGATATCGCGAGGCTGAAGCTCCCGATCAGGATCTCCGGCAACCAACACACCGGGATGAATGTCAGGGTCACGCGCGTAACCAACACGATCTGCAATGCGCGCGCCGCCCCCGGATCGCTTGGCCAGCGTTCGAACCAATCCGTCGAGCAGAACCAGAAATACGCGCCCCAGAAGAACAGGACGACCAGTAGCATCCCCGACAGATCGAAGTACTGATGCGCAAGGAAGAAACCGGGCGTCGCCGACATCGCGACGAACAGCCCGGTGATCGCCGCGCGACGTAGCGGCGACCAGACCCAACGCAGCGGCGCTTGGCTCGCTTCGTCCGGCGTCATGGCGCCCCGACCATCGGGCTGGAAGCCATCGGCATCGCTACATCGGCTTGCCCAACACCCGGCGTTTCTCCATCACGAACTTCATATGGTGGTGCACATGATCCGCATACGTCTCGACAAATTCTTGCAGCGTCACCTTGCCGCGCTCGTTATGGATGCCGAAGCGCTCGTAATCCGCCGCCGGCAGCCGCCGCAGCATGTCCGCCGTCATTTTCCGATTCAGGCGAAACACTTCGCACGCCGTCGCGGCATCCGCCTGCTGGTAACCCAGCCGCTGAGAGAACCGCGTCTCGTCGTAGCCGATGATGAGCGGATGGTCCTCGGCGATGACGCGCTTCATGCGATCCGACGCGATCAGATCGCTGTCCATCAGGTGCAGGACGACCTGCTGGATACTCCAGGTGCCGGCGACCGGAAAGCCGGTCAACTCCTGGCGCGAGAGTCCGGCGATTCCGCGGGCCGGAAGATCGGCGCCCGCCAGATAACGATCGATCAATTCCGCATGCATGACGATCTCCAGGAAGGGACATAGCAATGTACTCCGGCGACCGGGTTGCGGTTCGCTCAGAAGCCGGAAGTGTTCGGCAGTCGGCGGCCGCCGCTGAAACCGGTTGCACGGATCGCTAGTGGTTTTCTAGAAAAAGATGACGCGATTCTCGGAGCTCACGCACCGCGCAGCACGCAAACGGGTATGATTCCCGCCGGTGTTTCGGGTCGGCGCTGCGGACGCCGGCAACCTTAAGGGCTCATTTCCACGTCGCGCGGTCGATTCTCACAAGGAGAGATGCATGCGCACACTGTCTTTACGTCTTGGTTTCGCATCACTGCTCACAACCTGCTTTCTGTGCCTTCCGGGCTGCCCGCCAACGGCGACGCCCGAAGCCGATTCTGACAAGGACGGCATCGTCGATTCGGAGGACAATTGCCCGAACGCCGCCAATCCCGATCAAGCCGATAGCGACGGCGACGGCATTGGCGACGTGTGCGACAATTGCCCGAGCGTCGCCAATCCCGATCAGGCGGATGCCGACGGCGACGGCGTGGGCGACGTGTGCGATCGATTCGCCAACGCGTCGCGCTCCACGAACATCGCGCTGACCACCGATGACAAGCGCCTCCTGGTCGCCAACCGCGACGCGGGCACGCTTTCGGTCATTCAGGTGCGCGACAGCGGCGGCGCCGACACGTCGGTCAAACTGGCGGAAATCGGCGTCGGCACGGAGCCGCGATCCCTGGCCGTCAGCCCCGAGAATGACGAGGCGTACGTGGTCAGCGGGCAGGACAATGCTGTCTCCGTGGTTTCGCTCGCCGGCGCGTCGATCTACCAGGTTCTCGCCAAGATCGCGGTCGGCATCGAGCCGCGCGGCTGTGCGCTGACGCCCAACGGCTCGCGCCTGCTAGTTTGCAACCACACTGCCGGGACAGTCTCGATCATCAATACGGCCACGCGACAGGTGATCAGCACGGTGGCCGTCGGCGGCAATCCGTTCGCGATCGCAATCACGAACGACAATGACACCGACGACCAGGATGAGACCGTCTTCGTCACGCGTTTCTTCGGCGAAAACATCGCCGGAGCGCGCGAGGCCAACGACAGCGGCCGCGAAGGCGTTGTCATTGCCTTCCCGCTCAGCAATACGTCCAACCAGACGACGATCAAGCTCTCGCCGATCGCCAGCGGCTTTACGTCCGATCGCTCGGCGTTCTGCCCGCAGACGACGACCGTCACGCTGCATAACGCGGTTTTCTGCCCGGACACAACGGCCGCCGCCGGAAGCGACACACTGGTCAAGTTCAAGACCAACGTGTTTCCGAATCAGCTCGGGTCGGCGCTGCTGCGCAACTCGCGTTTGTTCCTGCCGAACATCGGCGCGCAGCCCGAGCCGCCGATCCGTTTCAACACCAACGTGCAGGCGCTGATGCACATCGTCGACACCGCCGCGCTGACGCAGGCGACCGCCGAGCACGTGAACCTGAACGTCGAAGTGTCGCAGGAGGCCGATCCGGCCAACCCGACGCAGACGCTTCAGAAGCTCTTCGGCAATGACATCGTCGCCATCGACGCCAACGCCGCCGGCAGCGATTTCCTGATCGTCAGCCGCGGCGGCGATTTTGTCTTCCGCGCCAATCCGAGCGCGCAGGGCAAGCTGACGCTGAACGCCCCGAATGTCGTGCGCTTCCGCACCGGCCACCTGCCGACCGGCGTCGTGATCAGCGCCGACGGGAAACGCGCCTACACCAACAACGAAGCCGGCTATTCCGTCAGCGCGCTGGACTTGACGAACAACACGACGCTGACGCGCGACATCGATTCGTCGACTCCGCCGGATCCGGGTTCGTTCGATCACGCCGTGCTGGTGGGTAAACTGACGTTCTTCTCGGCGCTGGGTGTGCCGGACAACGGCATCTTCCTCAAGCCGATTCGCGATCTGGACACGCTGGCCTCGCGCGGCAAGATGTCGAACAACGCCTGGAGCTCGTGCGCTTCGTGCCATCCCGACGGCCTGACTGACCGCGTGACCTGGATCTTCGCGACCGGCCCGCGGCAGACGATCCCGCTCGACTCGTTCTTCTCAAAACAGACGCCCAGCGATCAGCGCATCTCGAATTGGAGCGCCGTTCGCGGCAGCGTGACCGACTTCAACGAGAATTCGATCGGCACGCAGGGCGGCAGCGGCTTTGCCGGCACCCCGCCGAGCAAGGATGTGTACAACCATGGCCTGGTGCAGGGCGCCAGCGACGCGCTCGACGCGCAGACGCTGTGGATACAGACTGTACGCACGCTGAACATGCCCAAGCCCGCCGCGGCGGTCGAGGCGGCCGGCGCCGTGGTCTTTAGCGCCAATTGCGCGTCCTGCCACGGCGGCAGCAAGTGGACCAAGAGCCAGGTCATCTACCTCGATAACCCGGCGTTCGACAAAGACCCCAACGCCGGCGGCGTGCCGCGCGACGCGGGAATCACCCGCGCCGGAGGCCAGATCGTCTCGTACACGGTCGGCGCGGCGACGGTGCGCTTCATGGACCTGGTCGGCACGTTCGCGGGCGCCGCGGACCCGATCGAGATCCGCAATAACGCGACGACGGCGCTCGGCGCCGCCGGATTCAACGTCCCGTCGTTGCTGGGCGTCGGTTTCACGCCCCCGTACTTCCACCACGGCTCGGCCGCGACGCTGGAAGCCATGTTCAGCACGCACGTTCTGGGTGCGGGCACGATCGAGACCACGATCAACGCGACGGATCGGGCAAACCTGCTCGAATTCATCCGGTCGATCGACGCCAATACCACCACGTTCCCGTCGGAGACGGACACGTTCAAGGCGGCGATCGGCGGCTAGTTCGCGCAGGTCAGCCGCCTACGGTCATCTCGATGTGAACCGTAGGAAGCGGACGCTGTCGTAAGCGATCTCAAGGGGTGGGGCGGGCATCTTGCCCGCCCCGCTCGTCTTTTCAAACAAGCTGAATGATCTACTCAGCATTCATACGGATCGAAGCTCCGGGATGCTAATATTACAACGCTACTTCGTTCCGCCGGCGGTTCGAGCGACGTAGATCTTAGCCCTGGCAGGGGCGATGGAGCCGTGGGCATTCGAAGACGCGTCGAACGCGCGAACGACACTTCCGCCCTTGCCGGGGCTGCGTGGGTTTCACGATCCCGAAACCCCGGACTGACGCCCGGGGCGATGCTCTGACGCCCGTCCGGGGCTGAAAACAAGCAGCGCTCTAGTGCTAACGCAATCCCGTGCTGGAGCATGCTCGCCGACGGCCGCGAGCATGCCACACCCGCACCAATCACCTTCAGCGACGTAAGACCTGTGTGCCGCTGGGACGAATTCGAACGAGGGCCTGATGCCTGCACACACAGCCACGATTGAGCGCCTCGCGCCGCCCGTGTGCGATGCGGACCTGGGCGCGCTGGCCGGGCTGTTGGTCGACGCCGTCGACTCCGGCGCCGCGGTGAGCTTTCTCGCGCCGCTGACGCTCGCGCACGCCGAAGACTGGTGGCGGCGCACGATCGCAAGTGCGCACCCCAAGGCCGCCTTCCTCGTGGCGCGCGAGGCGGCGAGCGACGGCCGGCCCGGCGGAATTGTCGGCACGGCGCAGCTTCATCCCGCCTGGGCGCCCAACCAACCGCACCGCGCTGAGGTCGCGAAGGTGATTGTCCACCGGCGATTCCGGGGCGCCGGTCTGGGCCGCCGGTTGATGGAAGCGATCGAAGAGCACGCGCTGGCGGCGGGATTGAGCCTGCTGACGCTCGATGCCAAGCGCGGCGGCGCGGCCGAGAGGTTGTATCGCAAGATGGGATGGAACTTCGTCGGCACGATTCCGCGTTACGCGCTCGACACCGACGGCCAAACGCCGCACGACACGGTCATTTTCTACAAAGCGCTTCGCTAAAACGACTGCGCGCGAGCACGCGCCGCATCAGAACGCGCAGCGCCAGCAAGCGCGATTCCCAGCCGCGCTCGCTTGCGCGTCGCGTTCTGATGCGGCGCGTACTCGCGCACGGTGACTTAGTTTAGATTGTCAGTCGAAGCGGTGAATCTGAACTAAATCGCCTTTACACCACAAACCCGAAGTCCACATGCAGTCCGCCGGGGACGATTCGCGACGGCGGCGTCAGGCGGGCTTGCACGAGCGTGCGGGTCGGGTCGTCCGGCGCGGCGCCGATGCCGATCAGCACCGAATCCTCCGGATCGTCGTCCTTCAGGGTCATCGCCTCGCGCAGGCCGTAAAGCAGGCGCTTCTGGATTTCTTCCGATGCAACGCCGCGCAGCGACGGCAAGAGATCAACCAGATAGGCGCTGATCGCGGCGCTGAATTGCTGGTAGGCCAGGCTGATCTCCAGCGCGGCCTGGCGTTCGCTGCGCTCGGCGGATTTCACCGGCCGGGCGATCGTGACGCCGCCCATTAGGATGCACTTATCCTGTCCGCGGTACGCCAGCAGCAGGTTCATGCCGATGTTCGCCACTTCGTCGATGCGCTCGTCCGGCAACAGCAGGTCTCCCGGGCCCCAGCCGCCCTTCGGGTCCGCCGGATTGGCGATCACCGGCAGGTCGGCAATTTTCCCGGCCTCCGCGCCGAACATCCGCGTCGGCCAACCGTGATTGGCGAAGGCCCGCGCGGCACAGGCGGTCAGCGCAAGATGTCCGCCGCCCCAGAGCAGGTCCTTCTCGCCGGCGACGGCTTCTTGAAACGCGAAGACCTGCTCGCTGCCGGCGATCTGGTGCGGGGCGCGCAGCACGAAACGCCCAAGCACGGGCGCAATCCAGCGCGAATGCGGCTTGTCGCGCAGCGACTTCCACTTGGCGAACTGAAAGCCATCCGTCAAGCCGACCAGGTTCGGAAGGCTCTTCAGAAGCCCCAGCGATTTGACGTTGAAGAATTTCGCGTCAACCGGCACGATCACCGGAGCCGGCAGGCTGGCCGCCTGCTGCGCCAATGAATCGAGAAACTCCATGTCCACCGGCGTGTTCGCGAACGGGTAGTCGAAGACGACCAGGCCCGGCGTCGGCGCCAGGCCTTCAAAGGACGGCGTGACGACTTGCTCGGCGAAGCGCGCCACGGCCGCGTCGCGCGGCGACGAAAGCACGCTCAGCTTTGCACCGCTGCGGAAATCGATCTTGTCAACGAGGAATTTCAATCCGCGCCACGCCGACTCCAAGGCGCGGACCTCGGGATGCTTGAGCACCGCGTCGGCGATTTTTCCCAATTCGGCGTCCAGGCGATTCGACAGCGCGTCGAGCTGCTGCGTCTCATTGCCCGATAGGCGTTTTTCCGCGTCGCCCGCGGCCGCCGCCAGTCGCTCGACATCCGCCGAGACGCGCGTGCCGGCGCTGGGGTCGTCGACCATATCCAGCACGCTCTCGCCGGCCGGCGCGGCGGCGCTTGTCCCAGCGGCGGCGGACGATTGCGTCACCCAGGCGAGCGTCTTGTCGGCCGCGGCGGCGCTGGAGAGCGCGCGGTCAAACTCCTCGCGTGGAATTCGGCCGGCGCGGCGCTCCACGACTTTTTTTCGCAGGCCGACGCGCCATGAAGCGTCGCTGATCAGCGCTACGATCGCACTCGGCTCAAACGCCTTCAGCGAGTCGAACGTCAGCTTGAATTCCCAATCCGATCCGCTGCCCAGCGGCGAAGGAATCGCCAGCGCGCGGGTCGGTCGCAGCCGCGCCAACAGCGGCGCGAACTCGTCTTTGTCCACGTCAATTGGCCGGGCGATGCCGTCGCCCACTCCCAGATCGCCGACGAACAGAATGTGATACGGCCGGCGGACGATTTCGGGGGTGCTGGTGATCGGGCCGGCGGAGGGCGTCTGCGACATGGTTCATCCTTTGCGAGGAACGTGAGTAGCGTCGGGAGCATCACGCGCGGGACCGGAAGCGTCAAGCGCCGGGCGACAGGGCTGAAGATAGAAGCTTGGACCGAGGCCATACATTGCTCTGGCAAGCACGCCGGCGCTCGTCTACAAACCGCCGCATGAGCGTTCCCGAAATCTCCGCCATCGACGCGCGGCGGCGCGTGGCCGATCACGACGCGATGTTGTTGGATTGCCGCGAGCATGACGAGGTCGGCATCTCCGCGATTCGCGGCGCGATGCACATTCCGATGAGCGATATCCCCGATCGCCTTGCCGAACTGCCGCGGCAGCGCGAGATCGTCGTCTTCTGCCATCACGGCATGCGCAGTCTGCACACCGCCGCCTTTCTGCGCGAGCAGGGCTTTGCCGACGTGAAAAGCATGCGCGGTGGAATCGAGGCTTGGGCGGAGGACGTCGACCCGAGCGTGCCGCGCTACTGAGGGACCGCGCGCGACCAAGCGCCACAATCAGCGCCAGCAAGCGCGATTCCCAGCCGCGCTCGCTTGCGCACCGCGTTCGGATTGCGGCACGCACGCGCGCGCTGATTTGGCAGGCGCAGGCTGTCGGCCCGCTGGCACCCTGATTGCGGGCCGCGCTTCGCCAGGCTACCGGCCGTTGCGCAAAGCTCGCGCAAATTCCGTATCGGCATGCGCTTGTGTGGCTTGAATTTGCATGCCGATACGGATAGAGTGCTACACGCTCGTGGACCTGCGTCCGGCGAGAGTGCTTTGGCGCAGCGCCCCGCCGCGCTAGATCCTGATAAGTGCATTCGAGGGCAGCAATTGCTGCTGACCTTCGAATGACACGCGGGGCACGGTCGCCGGCGTAATCTGCGGCCGCGAAATTTCCTGGGCGACGAGTCTGGCCTCTTCGCCGAGCCCGCCGAAAGATGCGGGGCGGGAAAAATGTTCAAACGCATCCACGCGCCGGGATGCGAACAACGTTAACCGCTTTCTCAGCAAAGCCTTACGGACCGAGTTATGAACCCGATCCAGCAGATTCGAAACATCGGCATCTCCGCCCACATTGATTCCGGCAAGACCACGCTCAGCGAGCGCATCCTGTTCTACAGCGGGCGCATCCACAAGATGGGCGAGATCAAGGGCGACGGCGCCACGATGGACCACATGGAGCTGGAGAAGGAGCGCGGCATCACCATCACCGCCGCCGCGACGACGGTCGATTGGCTTGATCACCAGATCAACCTGATCGACACGCCCGGTCACGTCGATTTCACGATCGAGGTCGAGCGATCCTTGCGCGTGCTCGACGGCGCGATCCTGGTTCTCTGTGGCGTGGGCGGCGTTCAGTCGCAATCGCTCACTGTCGATCGCCAGATGAAACGCTACAACGTGCCGCGTATCGCGTTCATCAACAAGCTTGATCGAGTCGGCGCCGACCCGGCGCGAGTGATCCGCGAGATCGAAGAGAAACTCAATCTCGTGCCGGTGCCGATCCAGCTACCGATCGGCGTTGAGGCGGATCTGAAGGGCGTCATCGACTTGGTGCGCATGCAGGCGGTGAACTTCGAAGGTTCGAAAGGCGAGCAGGTCAAGTACGTCGACATTCCGGCGGAAATGAAAGAAGAAGCCGAGCGCGCCCGGCAAGGGATGCTCGACGCTCTGTCGCTCTATGACGACGAGCTGATGGAGAAGCTGCTCGAGGGACACGCGCCGACCGTCGACGAGCTGGGCACCGTGATTCGCCGTTTGACCATCGCGCGCGAAATCGTGCCGGTGATGATGGGTTCGGCCTTCAAGAACAAAGGCGTGCAGCCGTTGCTCGACGCCATTGTGCGCTATCTGCCCTCGCCGCTGGATCGCATTTATTACGCCCGCGATAACGACAACGATTCGGCGGAGGTGGCGATCACGGCCGACCCCGCGGCGCCGGTGGTGGCGATGGCGTTCAAGCTGGTGGACGAGTCGTTCGGGCAGCTCACGTATACGCGCGTCTATCAGGGCACGCTGAAGAAGGCCACCACGCTGATGAACACGCGCGTCCGTCGCACGCAGCGCGTGGCGCGCATGGTGCGCATGCACGCCAACGATCGCGAGGACGTGGCGGAAGTCGGGCCGGGCGACATCGTGGCGCTGATCGGCGTCGATTGCGCTTCGGGCGACACATTCTGCGACGAGGCGCTCAACTACTCGCTGGAGAGCATCTATGCTCCGGAGCCGGTGATCTCGCTGGCGATTCAGCCGGCCAAGACAGCCGACCGCGACAAACTGGCCAAGGCCCTGGCGCGCTTCGTGCGCGAAGATCCGACATTCCACGTGCGCACCGACCGTGAGAGCGGCGAAACGATCATTTCCGGGCTGGGCGAGCTGCACCTGGAGATTTACGTCGAACGCATCCGCCGCGAGTACAACTGCACGGTGGCGGTCGGCGCGCCGAAAGTGAATTACCGCGAAGCCCCGACCAAAGTCGCCGAGTTCAACTACAAGCACAAGAAGCAGACCGGCGGATCGGGCCAATACGGCCACGTCATCGGCAAGCTGATGCCGCTGCCGCCGGAAGAGGCGGAGGGCCAGGATTACGTGTTTGAGAACGCGGTCTTCGGCGGCCGCATCCCGACCGAGTACATCCCCTCGTGCGACAAGGGATTTCAGGCGGCGCGGATGAGCGGTCCGCTGGCCGGCTACGAAGTAGTGCGGGTGAAGGTGGTGCTCGAAGACGGATCGTCGCACTCGGTCGATTCGTCCGACATCGCGTTCCAGCTGGCCGCACGCGACGCGTTCAAAGAAGCGTATCTGAAAGCCGGACCGGCGATTCTCGAGCCGATCATGAAGGTCGAGATCGAAGCGCCGACCGAGTATCAAGGCCCGATCGTCGGCGATTTGACCTCGCGCCGCGGCCTGATCCTGAGCACCGACGCCAAGGGCGGCGTGACGATCATAGTCGGCGAGGTGCCGCTGGCGAACATGTTCGGATACTCGACCGAGCTGCGCTCTGCCACGCAGGGTCGCGGCACGTTTTCGATGGAGTTTGCGAGTTACAAGCAGGCCCCGCGCGACGTGCAGGAAGAAGTCGTCGAGAAAGCCCGCAAGGCCAAACAGGCGGCGAGTCGGTAGCCGGCGCGCGGCCGAGGCGACGAGCGTGGATGCGGGCTTCCACGCCCGCTTCGTGCGGGCAAGATGCCCACACTCCCCATTTTCGGCGACAGATCAATTCCAATTATGCTCTAGACGGTATTCGAATCAGGCGCCGCGTCGGCTGGGTTTCGTCCGAGCCGCACATTCTCAATCAGTCGCGCGAACTGATCGCGCACCCGCAGCCTGCTGAACCACTCGTAGGCTTGCGAGCGCGCCAGCGACGCGCGCAGCTGGGCCGCGTCGGGCTGGTCCAGCACTTCCAGCATCCGCCGAGCCGCGTCATGCGGCTGCGCCGGCGCGCATAGGAGCGCTGTGCGGTCGGATTGCAAGTACTCGGTCGTCGCAGGCGTGGAGGACGCGACGATCGGAGCACCGGCGGCCATCGCCAGCGCCAGCGCGCCGGTCGAGGCCTCGTAGCGCGGCGTAAATACGACGCCGTCAGCCGCGATCAGCAGCGTTTCAAGCGAGAGGGACGCCGGCGCGACGCGCAGCATGCCGATTTGCCGGCACGCGCGCATCCAATTCACGACTCGCCGTTCTACGACGCCGTAGAGCGGAAGCAGCAAGCGCACCCGGCGTTCGATCTTCTCGATCAGCATCGTCGCCCAGGCGGCGTTCATGTCCGCGTCAGCGCCTGCGTCGCCCGGCAACGCGAGCCACGCCAGCTCATCCCGCGCGATCGAGAGCGATTCGCGAATCTCGCCCCGCCGCGCGCGGTCCAGCGCTGCGAAGTCGACTGCCGGCCGCAGCACGCTGCACGCGTCCGCGGGCAAACCGGCATTCAGCAGGCGCCTTCGACCCTGCTGCGTCGAGCAAAGATAGTGCAATCGCGCGGCGCGCGGGCGGGCCGCATACCATCGCGCGCACGCATTCGGGTCGTCATCGCCGTCGACCATCACAAATAGCATTGCCAGGTCGCCGGCCAGTGGCATGCCGTGCGGCAGCGCGTCAGTGGTCCACGCGAACAGAATGGTCTGGCGCAGCGATGTGTCCGAAATCCGCGGCATCAGCGCCGTTCGAAGCGCCTGGCCCCCGAACGAGAATGGACGCGAGTGCAGCGTGACGAATTCGAGCCCGTCGACGCGCGTCGAGCGGGCGCCGAGGCGGATCATCGAAGTAGGTGAATCGCGCAAGGTGAATGTTCGGACCGCGGGCAGCATCTGGCGTTTGGCCGGCGAAAGTGCCCCACACCAAACGTGCGCCACCGTCGCGGGAGATCGGGTGGGTGACA
This sequence comes from Phycisphaerae bacterium, assembly GCA_046350315.1. Lineage (GTDB taxonomy): Bacteria > Planctomycetota > Phycisphaerae > UBA1845 > Fen-1342 > CAZHTF01. The sequence goes on along the minus strand of JAXMAP010000002.1, from coordinate 3,709,801 downwards.
ATCACGCGCTCCGGGAGCGAATTGCCGTGAGCAACCATCCCGCCAGAAACGCGACACCGCCAAACGGCGTGACCAGACCCCAAAAGCGCTCGCCGGTCAGTGAAAGCAGGTAAAGGCTGCCGGAGAAGAGGATCGTTCCGACGGCAAACAAGAGGCACGGCAGCGCGAATCTGGACCGCTGCGCACTGACCCCCAGCGCGAGAAGCGCGACCGCGTGAACGAGCTGGTACCGCGCGCCGGTTTCAAAAACCGCGAGCAGGTCGGGCGTCAGCCGCGACTTCAGCGCGTGCGCCGCGAACGCGCCGGCAACGACGCCGATGAATCCGCTGACTGCTCCGACGGTGACCCACATCGCCAGAATGGTCGTTCCGGATTCGGCCGCAGGCAAGGGCGCGCGGACGAAATCGGCGGCGTGGACGCCGGGTGCAAGCGCCGCAACCGCCAATTGCAGCGACGCCACTACCCACGCCGACCGGGCGGCCGGGCTCTTGGGCGACGGGCAGACCTCACCGCCGGTGCTACTTCTGAGGCGCCGCGCCGGTCTTCATGCGGATCGGACCGCGAGAGCGCTTTAGCGCCTCCGGATCGGCAGGCGTCGACGCGGGCATGTTGATTACCCGCGGCGAGTCGACCGCCTCCTCCGGATCGCTCTCCATGAGCCAGTCCATCACGCTGTCTTCCAGGCTCTTGTCGAGCTTGGGCACCGCGAACGCGTCGCCGCATTTCTTGCAACGCGCTGTTCGCCCGGCGGCTTCCAGGGGAAGCCGGTACTTGGCCCCACACTTGGGGCACTCGCAGCGGATCGTGTCCTCAGACACAGCTCACCTCGTGCTCTGCGCCTCCCGCCCGATCGGCGCAACGCGAATCCCTGCTCGAATGTCGAGCATGACCGAACAGACCTCACACGTCGGCTGAGTCGGTACGAATCGCGAATGAACAAGATGAGTGCGTTTTATCATCGCAGGCGCCCAGCCTTTCGCCCGCTCCATATGACGTTATCAAGCGGCGAGCTGGATTTCAACTAAATCATCGGACGATATTCCGTCAATCATGAAGTGTGTGTTACCGGCTTATCAGTCTGGACGAATTTCCGTCACGCCCTATTTCCCGCGACGCCGTAGCGACTCCAAGCGGCGTGGAGCGGCGGGTGCGGGCGGCTGCTGGGATTCCGATGCACCGAGCGGGAGAGTGATGCGCGGCTGAAGAACGTGTTGTCCAAACACATTCTCGAAGTCGACGCTTACGGTGAATGGTCGGTCCCCCGTCCCCTGCGGAGTCACACGCACGACGTGCTTGCGTGCGTCGAATTCGAACGCCGCGGCCTTTCCGTCAATTTCGACGCGCACGGTTTCCTCGATAATCTTGGGTGTGTCCTTTCCCATCCCGCCACGGTTTGAAAGTCCGTCGTCGAGCGCGAACGTGAGCGGCTTACCGCGTTGGGGCTTGCCGTCCGGCGGATCAACCAGCCGCAGACGGGGCAGGCCGGCGTTCGCCCATCGCGCCAAGCCTAGGAACAGGCCGTACGCCTCGCGCCGGTTGTAGAGCGGGTCGCGCAGGCGGCTTTCTTCATCCGGATTTGTGTGAAACGAGGATTCGCACAACACGGCCGGCACGCGAGCCGACCGCAGCAGCCGGAATCCGCCATTTGCGTAGACCAAATGATCGTCCTGAATTCCGCATTCGATCTGTTGTTCGAGGCGCAGCGCATCATGCAAGCCGTACAGCACGCTTTTCGCCACGTCGAGACTGGCCGGGCTGTGATCGGCCGAGCGGTGGTACCAGACCGTCGTGTAATTGGCTTTCGGGCTGTCGGCGGCGTTGTGATGGACGGAGATCAGCAAATCGGCCTGCATGCGATTGGCCACGTCGGCGCGCTGGTCAAGATCTTCGTCGTCGTCCAGGTCCAGGCCGCGGTCTTCCTCGCGCGTTAGTGCGACGCGCGCCCCGGCTTCGTCCAGAAACTCTCGCAGGAAACGCGCGACGTTCAGGTTTACGTAGGCTTCGCGCAAACCGGTGGGCCCACGCTTCCAAGTGCCGCCCCGGTCGCGCTGCCCAACGTGCCCGGGATCGATGACGATTGTCACATCCTTGAGGAAACGCGCGTAGGGTGGAATCGGAAACGACGGCTCGGGAAGTTGCGTCCAGGAAAACGATGAAGGGTCGGCGCGCAATGCGTCCGGGATGGTCCGCGCCGCTTCGACTTTCGGCGTCGGCGTCGGCCCGCGCAGCCATACGATCCCGGCCACCGCAAGCCCGCCCAGCAGCGCCGAAAGCGCGTAGGGCCAGGTCGCGTCGAGCCAATCGCGCCAGGTGTCGATATCGCGAACCTCTTGGGCCTTCCGTGGCAACCGGGTACTCCTTCAGCCGACACCACGATAACGCGGCATTCCTGCTTCGACACGCGGCCGATAGATGCGTTGGCGCGAGGCGAGCGGCGAGCGGGCCGAGAATCATCCGGGCCCGGGCGTCAGAGTATCGAACGTATTGCAATTCGAACGCGATCGCGTCGCCCGCACGGCCAGTTGCATTGTCCTGCGCTGTCGCGCGGAGTATCGTAGGAATCGCGTCAGGGGTGTGTGGACCCGTCTTGAAATGCCGGACGAGCTGGCAGGAGCGTTACCGATGGCGGACGAGCGACGTGCCTACGGCACCACATTTGAGCCGGAGAAACTGATCGGGATGGACCTGGTCCGCGCGTGCGAGGCCGCCGCCCTGAACACGTTTCAGTGGATCGGCAAGGGCGACAAGATCTCCGCCGACGCCGCCGCCACGGACGCATTCCGCGGCATGTTGAACCTGATGGACATCTGCGGCACCTGCACGATTGGCGAGGGAATCAAGGACAAGGCGCCGGGCATTTTCGTCGGCGAGAAGCTGGGCACCTGGAAGCCCGGCGCGCCGCACATCAGTCTGGCCCTGGACCCGATCGACGGCACGACGTTGACGTCAAAGGGCTTGAACGGCGCGCTGGCGGTGATCGCGGCGGCGAAGACGGATTCCGCGAACGACCACGCGCTGCTCGCGGTGCCCAGCGTGTACATGGACAAGATTGCCGTCGGGCACAAGGTGAAGGAGGGAACAGGCACGATCCGCATGGACGCGACGGTCGAACAGAACCTTGAGGTCATCGCGCTGAAAGTCAGCAAACGCGTTCGCGACCTGGTGGTCTGCATCCTCGACCGGCCGCGCCATGAAAAGCTGATCTCGTCCGTTCGAAGAACCGGCGCCGCGATCCGCTTGATCGGAGACGGCGACGTGGCCGGTGCGATCGCGCCTTCGATGCCCGACAGCGGCGTCGACGTTTACATGGGCATCGGCGGCTCGCCGGAGGCCGTGTTGGCGGCGGCGGCGATCAAGTGCCTGGGCGGCGAAATCCTGGCCCGTATGTGGCCGCGCGACCCTGAGGAATTGAAACACCTTCGCGACGCCGGCGTGACGGACGAGCAGCTTTCACGCGTCTATACGTCGGAAGACATGGCCAAGGGCGACGGAATCGTGTTCGCCGCGACGGGCATCACCGACAACGCGATGCTCCGCGGCGTTCGCCTCGATGGCAAGCTGGCCCGCACCCACTCCGTCGTCATGCGCTCGCGCTCGCGTACGGTGCGCTACATCACCGCGTTCCACGACCTGACGCGCAAGACGATTCGGCTGCATAGCGAGGCAGTGGATAAGGGGCTCTAGAAAAGCAGGGAACAGGGAACAGCCAAGCGGGCCCGCCGGTTCTGCTCCCTGCGCCCTGTTCCCTTCCTCCAGCTACACCGCCACCCCCAGGGCGTTTTTCACTTTCGCCGCGAGTTGTTCGGGGGAGAAAGGTTTGATCAAATAGTCGTTGGCGCCGGACTTGATTGCTTCGATCACGCGCGTCTTTTCGGCTTCCGTCGTGACCATGATGATCGGCGTGCGTTTGCCGGTGGCGCGAATCGCCTTGAGCGCGTCAATGCCGCTCATCTTCGGCATGTTCCAATCCATCAGCACGATGTCGAATTCGCCGCCGCTCATCGCCGTCACGGCCTCGGTGCCGTCGGCGGCCTCGGCGGTCTCGTTGATGCCGACGAGTTGCAGGGCCTTGATGACGATTCGGCGGATTGTCATCGAATCATCGACGACGAGCGCTTTCATTTCGCGCCTCCTCCGTTCGATTCGAACGTGATTTCCAGCGAAAACTCGCCAAGCTCGCTGTCGAACGGCACTTCCAGCCAAACCGACTTGCTGGGATATTTCACGCGGTACTCAGCGCCTTCCACCACCGTTGGTAATCCAAGTTGCAACGGCGGGTCCGACTCGAACTTCGCCTTGGCCGCCCCGGCCACCATATTCACCACCTCCGCCACGGCATCGACCACTTCCGGGCCGCCGGCGGGCGGATCGGCGCCGAGCATGCGCCCGGCGAGCGACTTGGCGGTCGGCGGAGGGAAACGCAGCACGACGACCCCGCTCATCCTTCCGCTGATGCCTACAATCGACGTCAGGCAGGGTCGATTGCCAAATCCGTCGGCGATGCGGACGGGTTTGCGCACCGGCGTGGCGCCGACCATCGTGCGAAAGACGGTGTCAACGCTTTCGACGAACGGATTAATCAGTTTCACGTCCACGAGCTGTTCTCTCCCGAGGCGGCAGGCGCCTGGCGATCCCGATCCGCGAAAGTCATTTCGTCCAGTTTTCGTCTGCCTTGCGGGTCAATCGCTCGATGGCCACGGCGTCATGATGGCCGCGGTTCTTATCGGCACAGGCGCATTCGTTGGTTCCGGATCACCGAACGCGAGCGTGAGGTATGCCGCGACGCCGTCGTCTTCGACCACCACCACGTAACCGCACGTTGCGATGATCTCGTTTGCAATCCGCACAATCAGCCGAACGCGCGTGTTCGTGGGCAAAGGCGAGTCCGCCAGAACGCGCATTCGTTGCGTGTTGATGTCGATCAGCAGCGCCGTCGTCACCGCGCCGCAGTCCCGCCGCAGCTCGACCTCGACCACTTCGGTCGGCTCGAGCAACTCCTCACGGGCCTCGTCCGCCGCGAGGGCCGGCTCCAGGTCGATGAGTCGCTCCAGTTCGGAAAGCAGGCTGACGCCCAGCAGGCTTGGCATAAGTTCTTCCTGATTCGACTAGTCTCCATTTCGGCCGAATCGGGACGGAACTGCCGTTGCGGGAGGCGAACGTTCGAACCTGCGCCGCCCTTTCGGATGACAAGATCGGACGCTGCGAGCTCTCCGGCCTCGCCCGGGTATCATGTAACCGGCCTTTCTGATTCGGACCAACAGCGATGCTCGATGCGGAAACGGACCAGCTTCGGAGAGCGGCCGGCGGCGACGAGGCGGCGTTGACGCGCCTGCTCGAACTGCACGCGCCACAACTCCGCTCGGCAATGTCCGCCGAGATTCCGGCCCGCTGGAAGTCCCTGCTCAGCGAAGACGACGTTCTGCAACAGACGTTTGTTGACGTGTTTCTGGGAATCCGCAGCTTCGACCCGCATGCCAGCGGCGAGTTCCGCGCCTGGCTCGCCACACTGGCGCGGCGAAATCTCATCGACGCCGTGCGAATGCTCGATGCCGAGAAACGCGGTGGGGGGCGGCGGCCGATTGGGCAGCACGATTACGATCAATCGTGCACCGCCCTGTACGAGCGACTGACCGCCGGCGACGCCCCCAGCCGCGCCGTGCGGCATGCCGAAGCACGCGTCGCGCTGGAAGCCGCGCTGGGAAAGCTCGCGCCGGTGCAGCGCGACGTGGTGCGGCTCTACGACCTCCAGGATCGCGCGGCGGAGGACGTAGCGCGCGAAATCGGCCGCAGCGTCGGGGCGATGTACATGCTGCGGGCCCGCGCGCACCAACGCCTCGCGGAGTTGATGGGCCGAGCGTCGAAGTTCTTGAGCGATGGCGCGTGAGACTGCGGGGAATTGTCCGCGTAATTATGCAGTGGAGCGCGGCTGGGTACGTTGAGAGTATCTTCGAGCCGCAGCCGTAAGAGCGGGGAAGGAAACACGGTTTCGGCTTCCAGGGCGGATTTTCGCGCCCCCGCTCCCTCATGGTCGCGGCTCGGTCAGAGTATGCGACGGCCTTTTGGTCCAAGCGCCGGATTGCGAGCACTTGATCCGGTGGTTGATTGCCGAGGTGCGATGCATGTCCCGCGAAACGCGCGATGCGAGCGATCGAGCCGAGCATCGCGACGCCGCGCGCGACAACGAGCTGATTCTTGCGGCGGCGCGCGAGGCGCGCGAGATCGCCGACAGTGCGGTCAGCGGCGCGGCCGACGATTTCCCCGGCTACCGGATCCTGGGCGAAGCGAGCCGGGGAGGGCAGGGCGTCGTGTATCACGCGCTGCAGAACTCCACGGGGCGACAGGTCGCGATCAAGGTTCTGCTCGAGGGCGCCGACGCCGCCGAGCCGCTACGTCGGCGTTTCGAGCGTGAAATCCAGCTCGTGGCGCAGTTTCGCCATCCAAACATCGTCACCGTCTTCGATTCCGGTCTGACGCGCGACGGGCGGCGGTTCTGCGTGATGGACTTCATCCGCGGCGAGCCGCTCGACCGCTTCGCCCGGGATTCCCAGCTCTCGCCGCGTGAGATCGCCGCGCTGCTTGCGACGACGTGCCGTGCGGTCGATCACGCCCATCAGCGCGGCGTGGTCCATCGCGATCTGAAGCCGTCGAATATCCTGGTTGAGGCGGATCGGACGCCGCGCGTGCTGGATTTCGGCCTGGCCAAGCCGCCGGCCGAATCGGACGCCACCGCGGTTTCGTTGAGCGGTCAGGTGATGGGCACCCTCGCCTACATGAGCCCCGAGCAGGCCGCCGGGCAAACCGATCGCATCGATACGCGCAGCGACGTGTACGCGCTGGGGGTCATCGCCTATCGATTGCTCACCGGCGTCTTTCCGTACAACGTCGCCGGCAATGCGCATGAAGTATTGCAGCACATTCTGAATGATGAACCGACGCCGCCAAGCCGCGTTCGGCGATCAAGCAGCCTCGGCGCGGCGGACGCGGAACAGACGATTCGCTTGCCCGAAGGAAGCAGGAGTTCGAGCGCGGGGATGCGAAACGTCTTTGCCGCGCGGTCAGATCGCCAATCGCCGCGCATTCCGCGCGAGCTCGACGGCATCGTCCTGATGTGTCTGCGGAAAGACCCGCGCGCTCGCTATCCAACGGCGGGCGCGCTGGCCGGCGATCTGGAGCGCTACCTTCGCGGCGAAGCGGTGGCGGCGAGGCGCGGCCAGCTCGGTTACGCAGTGCGCAAGTCACTCGCGCGACACCGCGTGCGCTGGCTCGGCGCGGCGGCCCTGCTGGCGATCGGGGCGACCGGCGCGGGCTGGTGGTGGCAGGCGCTGCGCATGGGCCGCATCGCGGCCGCGGTGGAGCGCAGCCTGACCGAAGCGTCGCGTCTACTGGGAGAGCGGCAGCACTTGGAACGCGCGGCGTCCTTGCTGGATGCGGCCGCCACTGTCGCGCCGAAATCCGCGCCTTTGCAATCGATGCGCGGATTGGTCAGCGCGGCGCGGGCGGTCGAAGCGCCGCTCGACGAGCGACCGCGCTGGGTCGAAGCTTCGCTCACTGCGTTCGAAATGGCGCATCAACTGGCGGGCGGCCGCGGGTTCCTGACCAACGACACGACCGGCGATCTGGGCACGTCGCCGGCGCTCTACTCAGCGCTCGACCTGGCCGTGCTGGATGGGCGCGATGAGCTGGCGCGGCGTCTTCTGGCCTCCGCCGGTGCGCCGGCCGTTGAAGCGCAAGATGCCAGCCCGACCTGGCCGCAGCCGATTTATCGCCTGGATCGCGATCCATTGCTGGCGCCGACGCCGACGCGCGACACGCCGGACACGGCGCGGCTCGCCGCGGATGAGTCGGCGTCGATCGTGCGCGTGCTGCCGACGCGCCGCGGCTCGCTTCATCCGGGCGATCCGCCTTCGTACGACTACTACGTGGTCGAATTGCTCTTCGATCCGCTATTCGTCGCGAACCAGGCGCTGGAAGTTGTCGCAAATCCGAGCGTCGTCGAGTCATGCGAACCCGATTCCGATCGCCGCGAATGGACGATCCGTCTTCGAGACGGGCTTCGCTGGCACGACGACGAACCGCTCGATGCGCGGGATGTCGAGTTTTCGTGGCATGGTTTGCCTCCCAGCAGTCGCGATAACGTGCTGCTGGAGTCCGTCGCGGCGCGCGACGCGCGGACGGTCGTCTTCCGGCTCGCGGCGCGTTGTGCAGCGCCGCTGCGCGAGATGGCGACGTTCCCAATCCTGCCGCGGCATCTGCTCGATGCCGAGCAAGGCGGCGGTGATTTCCAGAAATCACCGATCGGGAACGGTCCGTATCGCATTTCGCAGCAGGACGAGCAACGCGTGGTATTGGAGCGTTGGGACGGCTATCGCGGGCGCAAGCCGCACATCGCGCGCGTTGTGTTCGAGTACGTCCCTGTTCAAACTCGCCGAAACGAACTGCTCGCCGCCGGTCAGGCGGATGAAGCGGAGCTGAATGCGAATCAATTTCGGTGGGATGTGAACGGCCCCACGTTCGCGCAGGTGCGCAAGTTCGCCGTGCCGCGAAGTCAGTACGACTACATCGCGTGGAACACACGCGAGCCGCCGCTGGATGACGTGCGCGTCCGGCGCGCGCTGGCCGCCGCCGTCAACCTGAGCGCACTGCGTGAGCAGCGGTTCGGCGGTCTGTTCACCGAATTCGACGGCATCTGGGCCGGAGCACCGTGGGCGCGCGGCGACGCGCCGACATCGACGCCGGCCGGTGACTTCGACATGCCCCGCGCCGCGGCGATGTTGGACGAAGCTGGCTATCGTCGCGATGCCGACGGATTGCGCAAACGCGACGGGGAACCGCTTCGAGTTCGACTGTCGGTTCCGCGCGAGGCGCGGAGCTTCTATCCCGTCGCGGCTGAGCTGAAACAGGCCTGGGCCGCGCTCGGCGTGCAGGTCGATATCGAGTTGACGCCGTTCTCTGAGCTGCATGAGCGCATCGACGCGCGAGAGTTCGATGCCTACGCCGGTTCGCTGATCGTCGCACCGACGCCGACGGAAGAGTGGACGCGCTGGGGCAGCGACGGACCGCGCAATATCACCGGGATTTCCGACCCGCGCATCGACGCACTGTTTGCGCGCGCGCGGAAGGCGACCGATCTGGCGACCGAGTCCGCCGCCTGCCGCGAGATCGAAGCGCGGATCCTCGACGCGCAGCCGTGCCTGTTCCTGTGGCGTAAGCCGGCGCTGTGGGCGTTTTCGAAGCGAATCCGCGGCTTGGAGTTCAGTCCGCGCGGGCCAGTTGGCTTCTACCCGGGAGCGCGGGCTTGGTGGGTGGCAAAGTAAGAACAGCCGCCGGCCGTGAGCCGATCGGATCTCAGGATTCTTGTGGCACGGGCGCCCTCGGCCGTGCTTCCTGGCGACGCAATAAATGCACAACCGAGACCGGTTGTGCGACAGGTTTCTTGCGCTTTTTCGCCGCGCCGTAGTAAGATTGAAGCTCGGGAAAGTCAGGAGTACGACCATGTTCGGGGCGGCTAATTCGATGTTTCGGTCGTGTTTGGTCCTCTGGCTCGTAGCATCACTGGCGTGCCTGGCGCAGGCCCAGACCATCATCTGGACCGGCGCCGCAGGCGACGGGCAGTGGAACAACCCGGGGAACTGGAACCAGAACCGCGTGCCGAATTCGGCGGATTCGGTGCTCATTCCAAGCGGAACCCCGGCCGTCTCGCTGCCGACCAGCGCAAACGTCGCCAGCGTAGATTGTCGCGGCTCGCTCGATGTTTTCGGCCCGTCGTTCGGTGTAGCTGGGTTGCTCCGCGCGGTCGGATCGGTCGTCAAAATCCGCAGCGGCAGCGCGTCGCTGGGCGGCATCGAGGTGCTGCCCGGCAGCCTGACGACCTTCGACATCGACGGCTCGGTGGTCACGACGAACTCCGTGCTCGTCACCGGCGGCACGCTGACGATCAAGAACGCCGCCAACGTGAACATCTTCGGTCCGCTCACGATCTGTCCCGATCTGATCGCGCCCGGCGCGATCGCCGAAGTGGACGTGCAGGGCGGCACGTTTGTTTTCGCCAATTTCGTGCAGATCTGCCCCAACGGCGAGCTGCGCGGCAGCGGAATCGTCTTCGCCCCCGTGTTCAACGGTGGGCGCGTCGTTCCGGGCGGCACGGGCGGGGCCGGACTGCTGACGATCTCCCAGACGTACACGCAGCAACACACCGGCGAGCTGCGCATCGAACTCGGCGGCCCGATCCCGGTAAGCGACTACGACGTGCTGCAATGCGACTCGTCGGCGCAACTTGACGGCCTGCTGCGCGTTTCACTCATTCACGGGTTCGTGCCGTTCCTGGGCGAGTTCTTTGACGTTCTTACGTCACCCTTCATCTTCGGCACGTTCACGTCGTACGCGTTGCCGCCGATCGGTCCGAACCTGAGCTGGCGCGTGTTTCAGTTCCCGGATCGGGTGCGGCTGATGGTCATCTGGCACCCGGGCGATCTGAACAGCGATTGCGTCGTTGACGAAGCCGACCTGGGGATCCTGCTGGGTTGCTGGGGCCCGGATGCGTGCGGCGACCTGGACGGCGACCTGATCACGGCGGAGTCGGATCTGGGTATTCTGCTGGGGAATTGGCGGGGCGTGTGTCCGTAGAGCGCTCTGATTCGCATTGGAGTACGCTCGTTCAATCTCGTGCATACATGTATGATGCGTGAATGATCGAATCGCTTCACATTCTAGGGCTCAAGGCGGCCCGATCGGTCGTGCTGGACGATCTCGGCGCGATTAACCTGTTCATCGGTCCGAATGGCAGCGGCAAGACCACGCTCCTGCAAGCAGCCTTTCTGTTCTCAGTCGAGTCCGACGTTACCAAGCTAATCGCGCTATCGCCGACCGAAACGAACGACCCCGATGCACGAGCGGTCGACGACGCGCTGTCGTGGCTTTTTTCCGATGCAGAGTCGAGCGCGGAGGTGTCGATTTCGGGCCGACTCGGTGGCCGAGAGCGCAAAGTTTCCGTGAAACGCGCGATGCCGACAATCGCTCAGCGAACGATCGGAAACTTCGACCGGCCACTTGCGATCGGCGGCGCGCAAGGCGTCAGTCCGGATATTCGGTTGCTCGAACTGTCCAACACGATCCTCGAACTGCAATCGAAGGAGCAGGGCGACGAGCTGCTTACGTCGCGGTTGTTCGTATCGCATGCCTTCGGCGTATTTCCCGAACGACCACCGCGGCAGCCGCGCCTGCTCGCGACCTACCTCTACGGACACGGAAACGCGGAGGCGCTGGCCGGCGATTTGGACAACGCGCAGTCCAGCGGGCGCATTGCCCGGATCGAGGACTTGCTGCGCGGATTCGACGCTGACGTATCCCAACTTCGAATTGGCGTTGCAACTTCCGCAAAGTCGGGGACCAGCGGCAAGCCGGTCGTGCGCGTCGATCACAAGCGGCTGGGAGTGTGCCCTTTGACTGTCCTGGGCGAGGGATTCACCGCAGCGCTCGCTTTCGCGTTAAGCGTCAGTGACCCTGATTCGTCCATGGCAATGATTGACGAATTCGATCGATCGTTGCATGTGTCCGCCATTCGCGAGCTCGCCGAATTCGCGCGGTCTATCGCCGTCGGGGAGGCGAGTGGCGTCAGCGCGGCCGGAGTGACGAGCGATCCGTCACCCGTGCAACTATTCCTGACAACCCATCGCGCGGATACGCTCGGCGCGTTCGTGGAGTTGGTCGAAAACGGTTGGGATGGCCTGCGCGTCTACCAGACCAGGCTTGAGTCCGGTGAAATTCGCGTTCAGAAATTCAGCGGCGAACGGCTACTCTCCGTCTGGCGCGATTTGGCGCTCGACATACGCGTGCCAGCGTGAGTGTGTGGTCGCTCCTGCTATGCGAGGGGCCGCATGACCAGGAGTTTCTGTGCACGCTTGCGACGTTCGCGCGAGGTTGGCAGAAATCTAGATTGAGACCGTCGAGCGTCCCTGCCACCTTTGCGTCCGACAAGTACCGATTCCTCGTGTACGACCAGCGCTGTTTGGTTGTTGCGCACGTGGGCGGAGTGGATCCACTCCTCGGAAGCGAGGGCCGCGAATTGGCGGCAATCGCAAGGGGCGCGAGATCCGTCGGTTTGATGCTTGATGCGGACTCAGAGGGAGTAGAAGCTCGCCAAGCCGACGCGCGCCGGTATTTCGGGCCAGTGCTGGATGCGGCCACCGCCGCCGTAACGGGAACTATCGTAAAGGCATCGACCAGCGTGTCCGACAAACGGCAATTCGGCCTTTGGGTGGCGCCGAACTGCCGTGACGCGGGCAGCCTCGACTGCGTTATCCGACAAGCCGCGCAATCGTTACACCCAACGCTACTACCGGTTGCTGAGAGATTCATCGTGGATCTCACGACCGAAGCCAACCATGATTGGGGCAGACATCGCGACAAGGCGTTGCTCGGTTCGCTCGGGCAGCTCTGGAGAGCTGGAGGATCCCTCGCGTCGGCGCTACAAGAGCGCGCAGAGTGGATGTCCGAAGAGCTTGTGACGAGCGAGCCCTTCAGCGGAATTGTGCAGTTTATGAAGGCGCTGCTGGAGTGATTCCCGTAAGGCCGCAGGCTTTGGGAAATTACCGTGCCAGCGGAGAAACGGTACCGAATGACCATCCCCCTCCCCGTGCATGCCCCTGAACCTCCGCGCCGGCGTTTGCCGCCTTGGCTGAAGCGGCCGCTGCCGCCCGGCGATGCGATGTTGCGCACGCGCGGGCTGCTCGACGGGCTGAAGCTGAACACGGTCTGCGTCGAAGCCCGCTGCCCGAATTTGACCGAATGCTGGACGCGCGGCACCGCGACGTTCATGGTGCTCGGCGACCGCTGCACGCGGCGTTGCAGCTTCTGCGCCGTCGACACGGCCAAGCCGCTCCCGCCGGAGGCCGACGAGCCGGAGCGCATGGCCCAGGCGGCGGCGCATCTGAATTTGCGGCACGTCGTCATTACGTCAGTCGCTCGCGACGACCTGACCGACGAGGGCGCCGGGCATTTCGCCCGCTGCATCGAGGCCGTGCGCAAGCGCGTGCCGCAGGCGACGGTCGAAGTGCTCGTACCCGATTTTCACGGTCGGCGCGAGCTGATCGAAACCGTCACGCAGGCGCGGCCCGAGGTGTACAACCACAATCTGGAAACCGTTCGGCGGTTGCAGAAATACGCCCGCCCGGCGGCACGCTATGAGCGATCGCTGGACGTTTTGCGAATCGTGCGTGAGCTGGCGCCCGGCATGAAGACCAAGAGCGGGATCATGGTTGGGCTGGGCGAAACGCGCGACGAACTGCTTCAGGCGCTGCGCGACCTGCATGCCGCGGGCTGCGAAATGCTGACAATCGGCCAGTATCTGCGCCCCGGCGAGGGTTACGCGCCGGTCGAGCGCTACTACACGCCGGCGGAGATGGACGAATTGGGCGCGTTGGCGCGCGGGATGGGTTTCTCGGCGGTCGCCAGTGGTCCGTTCGTGCGAAGCAGCTACTTCGCCGAAACGCTCTTCGCGGAAACGGATTTCCTTCGCGGCACTTCGTCCGATATCAAATCCAGCGATTGAGCTTGGGAAGCAGCCCGTTAAGAAACGCCCTACACCGAGCGCCGACCGAGTGAGGGGTCGGACCGATGGCCGAAATTTCTTGGAATCTCAGCATTTTCGAGCACGCGACGGACCCCTTCCTGGCGGTCGGGGCTCGGCTGGGTGACGGACTGTTAGGGGATTGGGACGCGGTGGATCGGGCATTCGGAACCCACCGGACTGCAATCTCCGGCTGATTCAGACGTTTAGCCCAGTTGAGAGGACGCGGTGGATCACGGCCGACTGAACGAGCTCCTGGAGCGCGGTCGGCGTGGCGATGGCGAGGCGCTCGGCGAGTTGGTGGATCGCTACAGTCCCCGCGTCTTCGGCATGGTGCTTCGCCTGACTGGCTCGAGGGACACAGCGGAGGAACTGGTCCAGGAGACGTTCCTCCGCGTCGTCCGCACGCTCGAGGCGTACGAGCATGGCGGCAAGTTCGAGGCCTGGCTGTTTCGCATCGCCGCAAATCTGGCGCGGGACCATGTTCGTCGCCAACGCCGTCGGGGGCTGATGTCCGCATTGGATGCGGATGGTCAGAGTTGCGACTTTCCCGAGGCGATCAGCGACGCGCGACAATACAACCCGCCGGACGTGCGGCTGGAGCGAGCCGAAGATGGGGCCCGGCTCGAAGCCGCGCTCGCCCGGCTGGGCGACCTGGACCGGGAAATTCTGATGCTGCGTCATCACTCGGATCTGTCGTTCCGCGAGATCGCTCAAATGCTGCGCATCCCGCTCGGCACGGCATTGGCGCGGGCGCATCGGGCGTTGCAACGACTGAAGGCCGAGTTCGGTGCGGCCGAAATGTGATGGCTTCTCTTATGAGCCTTGCTTCGCGGCGTTCGCGTTTGGTATGAGTTTGTTGGCGATCAGCGTCGTTACGCGGCGCGGCGGGTGATGGCGAGAGACGGCATGATGCGACAACTCGAACAAACCGTCGATCACGAGATGCGAATTCTCGGTCGGCTGCCGTCCGAGAGCCTGTCCGCGGATTCAGCGCGACGCATTCGCGCGGCCGTCTCGGCCGAGGCTGCCGGCGTTCGGCGTCGGGCGCATTGGCGTCGGGCGCGGCGCTGGCCGACCATCGCCGCGGCCGCCGTGCTGGCGTTGTGGTCGCTCCGCACCGGACCCGTTCCGCCGGTCTCCGATGATGAGCGATTGTTCCAGTCCTGGGCGCGCGCGTTCGAACGCGTGGGTCGGCCGCTGGTGTCGCTGATTTCGGATGACGGTTTGCGCGAGTTCGACGCCGAGATTCGGCTTGAGAACCAGCTCGACCAGCTGATTCGGAGTATCGAAGGCGCGACCGACCTGGGGGCCTAGCGTGAGCACCACGTTACAATCGAGACGCCGCATGTCGAATCGAACTCACATGGCGATTGTGTGCCTGCTGACGATTTCCGCCGTTGCGAACGCGATCGCCCAGGATCGTCCGGCGTCAAGTCGCGAGCGGCCCGATCCGCCAGAAGGATTTCGTGACCGCGGCCACCCGCGTCACGGCGATGCTCCGCCGCGGCCGCGCGGCGAACCGGGGGCCATGCCCGACGCACGTCGCAGGCTGATGAACTGGGCCGATCTCGCCGGCGCCGGGTTGCTGCGGCCTGCGCCGGACGAATGGGGCCCGATTCGCCCCGGCGAAGAGCAAAGGCTGATGGAATTCGCTCGCCGCAACATGCCCGGCGCGTACTCGCTCCTGACGCAAGCTCAGCAGCGAAATCCGCAGATGTTCGAACGGCGTTTGCAGATGATTGCGCCGCGGCTGCGGCATTTCGAGCGCATCAGCGGGCAGTATCCTGATTTTGCGCGGGCGCTGGTCGGAGGCGTCGAATCGGACCAGGCGCTGGCGCAGGCAGTGGGTGATTTTCGACGCGCACCCCAGAACTCGCCGCAGCGGCAACCGGCCGAAACGCTGCTGCGGCAGCGCATCGCCGCGCGGCTTGACGCACAGGAGCAAATCGGTCGCCAGGGCCTGGAAATCCTGTCCCAGGAACGCGAGCAGCGCGCCGCCGCAATCGCAGATCAGTTGCTGGCGAATCCAGATCGCCTGCCGCCGGACGCGGACGAGATCCGCGAGCGAATCGAGCGCATCCGGTCGGCGACGGACGACGCGGAACGCGAGGCGCTGGAATCCGCATTCCGCACGGCGGTCAGCCAACGCTACGCACAGCAGCTCGAGCGTATGCAAGAGCACGTGCAGCATCTCGCGGAGCGCCGTGCGGCTCGGATCGAGGCGGGCATGCAGCGCATTCAGAATGGCGAAGACTGGCACGGCATGGGCGACGAGTGGGGCAGTTCGAGCCGGCCGACGGACGACGATCGCTAGTCTGGAATGCAATGATGAATGCAGAAAAGGTGCTTCTGCATTCTGAATTCTGAATTCAGATTCCGGCGTCGCGCTCGAACATCTCGATCGCGGCTTGAATCGGAATGACGGCCTTGCCGGGTGCGTCGCTTTCCGTAAGCGCCTCAAGCCGCCACGCACTCGCGATCTCGAACGGCCCGATCGCTGTACGCACAAGCCGCGTCAGGCAGCCCCCGGTGTTCAGCGCCGCGCCGATATCGCGAATCAGCGCGCGGACGTAGAACCCCCGGCCGCAGGCCACCTCGAATTCAATTCGCGGCCACTCGTATTGCAACAGTTTGATGTGATCGACGCGAGCCGGCCGCGGCGACAGCACCGGGGGCTTGCCTGCGCGTTCCAGGCGATACGCCGGCCTACCGCCGACCTTGATCGCGCTTACCACGGGCGGCGTTTGCTGAATCACACCCTGAAACCGCGACAGAGCCGCGCGGACTTCGGCCATCGTGGGCGGCGTCGCGACCGGCACCGGCACTAAAGGGCGATCGCTGTCGAAGCTCGCGCTGGTCACGTCGAGCCGCGCCTGCGCCAGATAGCGCTTCGGCAGGGACATGATTCGCTCGACGAGCTTGGTCGCCCGGCCCAGGCACAGCACCAGCACACCCTCCGCCGCCGGGTCGAGCGTGCCTGCATGGCCGCTCTTCCGTTGCTCTATCAGCCTGCGCACTCGGTAGAGCGCTTTGGCGCTCGTGATGCCGACGGGTTTGTAGAGATTCAGCAGGCCGTCCATGCAGTTTCATGGGAGGGTATCCGGGATTTGGCGTCGTTGCGTACTGGTGCAGTTAGAGCGGATCCAGTTGTTCCGTGGCGTCGGGTCTCTGCGCCCGACGCCGATTTCTCCCTCGGACGCAGAGGTCCGACGCTACGCGAGAAGTGAATCCGCTCTCGTTCCGAGCCGCGACCATAAGAGCGAGGGATGCGCTGAACGACGCGTCCGCCTCTTCCCTGCGGGCGCGGCTCCGACAGACCGTCTGGCCGTTCACTTCCGCGAAGCACGGGCGTGCAAGCGTGCTTCAGACCGCATTCGCACCGGCGATTCGCTTCGTATAGGCTTCGCCGCGCATGTCACCGCACTCGAATTCACCGCATACCGAGTTTCGCCGCCGCGGCGTCGAGGTCTCGCGCCTCGAGGCGTTCAGCGACTGCGTGATGGCGTTCGCGTTGACACTGCTGGTCATCTCGCTCGAGGTTCCCAAAGACCCGGCGGAGATGCTGCTGAAGATGCGCGACGCGCTGCCGTTCGCGGTCTGTTTCGGCATCTTCATGCAGATTTGGTTCCGGCATTGGGCGTTCTTTCGGCGTTACGGACTCACCACGCCGACGGTGATGGCGCTGAATACGTTGCTGCTGTTCGTTCTGCTGCTCTACGTATATCCGCTGCGCTACGTGTTCTGGGCGTGGCTGGGCGCGCAGGACGATCCTTCGCATGCGGCGGCGACGCGGGCGATGACGCCCGACCAGGTGCGCCAGATTTTCGTCATCTTCGGCGTGGGCTACGCGGCGGTGTTCGTGATTTTCGCGCTGCTGCACATGCACGCGCTGCGAATGTCCGCCCAGTTGGAATTGACGCCGCCCGAACGCTGCGACACGCGCAATCGCATCCTCGGCGATGTAGCGACGGCGGCGCTGGCGGGCGGATCGATCGCGATCGCGCTCTATGCCCCGACTCGCTGGGTCGGCTTCGCCGGCTGGAGCTATGCGCTGGTGGGGATGATTGAGTTTGCGCAGGGCGCGGCGACAGGGGCGGTGTGGGACAGGGTTCGTCGCGCCCAACAAACGTAGATCCAGCCGCGCTATTGTCGAGCCCACTCCAGATCGCGAAGCGCTGCGCCGACGGCACTTGAAAGCGGTTCCAAATAAAGCGCAAGCTGTCGGCTGACTTCGCCGGTGGACTTACTGATGTCAATTCGCTCTGGCCCGGTCGCGATCTGGAGCAGCGTGGCCGCGTTGTCTTTCATCACCCAGCCGCTCTGAAGCAGTGAATTCGAGTGGGCGGCAAGCGCTGAGTCAGGGCCGTCGAACTGACGAGCGCACGTAAACTACTTCGGTCCATTCTACCCTGACGCACCCTTCGCGGCGGTTTCGAAGACAAACCCCTCACCTCGCGCATCGACCACAATCTCATCTCCCGCCGAAATCTGGCCGCTGAGGATCCGCCGCGCCAGCGGGTTTTCGATCTGCTGCTGGATCAGGCGCTTCAGCGGACGGGCGCCGTAGACCGGGTCATAGCCGTCCTTGGCCAGCTTGTCCTTGGCGGCGTCGGTGAGCGTCAGGCGCATTCCGCCGGCGTGGGCGTCCTTCCCGCCGCGCGCTCCGATCGCGCCGCCGGCGAGTCGGCGTTGCAGGATCGCGACCTGTCGGTCGACGATTCCGCGCAGATGCTCGCGTCCCAGGCGATGAAAAATGATCGTCTCGTCGATGCGATTGAGGAACTCCGGCCGAAAGTGCCGCTTGAGTTCTTCCCTGACCTTCATCTCAATCTCAACGTCGGCCTGCTCGTCCTCAATTCCTTTTTCTCTTAATCCCTTATTCCCTTGGTCCCTCGATCCCTTAATCCCTGCCCTTTCTCCCGCGGCGGCGATGTACTCGCTACCGATATTGCTGGTCATCGCGATCAGCGTACTGCGGAAATCGACCGTGCGACCGTGGCCGTCGGTCAAACGACCGTCGTCGAGCACCTGTAGCAGCACGTTGAACACGTCGCGATGCGCTTTCTCAATCTCGTCGAGCAGGATGACGCAGTACGGGCGGCGATGCACGGCCTCCGTCAGCCGGCCGCCTTCCTCGTAACCCACGTATCCCGGCGGCGCGCCGATCAACCGCGCCACGGAGTGCTGCTCCATGAACTCGCTCATGTCGATGCGGACGAACGCCGCCTCGTCGTCGAATAGGAACTCGGCCAGCGCCTTGCAGAGCTCCGTCTTGCCCACGCCAGTCGGACCGAGGAATAGGAACGAGCCGATCGGCCGATTCGGGTCGCTGAGGCCGGCGCGGGCGCGCCGCACGGCGTCGGACACGGCCGCGATGGCCGAGTCTTGCCCGACCACGCGCTCGTGCAGCCGCTCCTCCATCTTCATCAACTTCTCTCGTTCGCCCTCCATCAATCGCGACACCGGCACGCCGGACCACTTGGCGACGACCTCGGCGACCTCCTCGGCGGTCACCTCTTCGCGCAGCAATCCGCCGCCGGTCTTGTGCAGCTCCGTCAGTTTCTGCTCGCGCTGCCCCAGCTCCTTTTCGAGCGCCGGCAGCTCGCCGTAGCGAATGCGAGCCGCGCCTTCGAGGTTTCCGCGGCGCTGCATCTCGTCCAATTCGCGCTTTTTGGCGTCGAGCTGCTGTTTGAGCGACTTAATGCCGTCGATGGCGCGTTTTTCGTTCTCCCATTGCGCCGTCAGGCCGTTATTTTTCTCCTTCAACTCGGCCAATTCGCGCTCGTTCAGCGCCAATTGACGGCGGCTGGCGTCGTCGCGCTCCTTCTTCAGCGCTTCGCGTTCGATCTCAAGCTGCATGATCCGGCGGCGCAGCTCGTCCAGTTCCGCCGGCATCGAATCGTTCTCGATCCGCAGGCGGCTGGCGGCCTCGTCGATCAGGTCGATCGCTTTGTCGGGCAGGTGACGGTCGGGGATGTAGCGCTGCGAGAGCGTCGCGGCGGAAACGAGGGCCGCATCCTGAATGCGAACGCCGTGGTGCGCGTCGTAGCGCGGCTTGAGCCCGCGCAGGATGGCGATAGTGTCCTCGACGCTCGGCTCGCCGACGTAGATCGGCTGAAAGCGGCGTTCCAGCGCCTTGTCCTTCTCGAGGTTCTTACGGTATTCGTCGAGCGTGGTTGCGCCGATGCAGCGCAGCTCGCCGCGGGCCAGCGCCGGCTTGAGCAGATTGCCGGCGTCGGGCGAACCCTCGGTCTTGCCCGCGCCGACGATCGTGTGCAACTCGTCGATGAACAGGATCACCTGCCCGTTTGAATCCACGACCGCGCGAACGACCGCCTTGAGGCGCTCCTCGAACTCGCCGCGATACTTCGCGCCGGCGATCAATGCGCCCATGTCGAGCGCGACCAGCCTCTTGTCCTTTAGCGCCTCGGGCACGTCGCCGGCAAGGATGCGCTGCGCCAGTCCCTCCACGATCGCGGTCTTTCCGACGCCCGCTTCGCCGATCAGCACCGGGTTGTTCTTGGTCCGCCGCGCCAGCACCTGCATGCAGCGCCGGATTTCCTCGTCGCGCCCGATGACCGGGTCGAGCTTGCCTTGCCGGGCCATTTCGACCAAGTCGCGTCCGTAGCGCTTCAGCGGCTCGTAGGTGTCCTCGGCGCTGGGCGAATCAACGGTCGCCGACCCGCGCACACTGCGCAGCGCGGCGAGCAGATCGTCGCGCCGAACGCCGCAAAGCGTCAGGATTTCGCGCGCCTCGCTGCGCACCTCGCACAGCGCCAGCAGCAGATGCTCGCTCGATACGTATTGATCCTTGAGCCGCTCAGCCTCGCGCTGCGCGGCGTTCAGCACGTCGCTCATGGCGCGATCGGGCGCAAGCGTGCCGCCGCTGACGGTCGGCAATCGACTCAGCTCGCTGTCGGTCATGGAGCGGATGTTCGCCAGGTTTGCGCCGGCCTTCTCCAAGAGCGGCGCCGCGACTCCGCCTTCGCCGCCGCCGTTGTTGACCAGCGCCCAGAGCAGGTGCAGCGGCGTGAGCGCCGGGTGCTGGAGCGACTGGGCGTGCTGCAGCGCGGATTGAATCGCTTGCGCGGCCTTGATGGTGAAACGGTCTTGTTGCATGGCGTCAGTACCCTCATGCGGCAAACGGCAAGATGCATGCCGAACGGCCAAACGCAGCGCGCCCGGCGTTTTCGCGTCCAGGGGCCAAGCAACACTACGGGCGATGCTGCCAAGCTGGCATCCGCGGCATGCACCGAATTCAATCGTCCCGACGTTTGCGGACGTGGGCGGTGCTCTCGGCGGCTGCCCGCGTCGCGAATGACCGCAAGCGGAGAGTACTGTCGCCGACGTCTGAGAGTTGTTCACCACCGCCCGATTCAATCGCGACCGCGTTACCATCTTGTCCGTGGCCCAGTCTCGCACGAACGATTCGCTCACGACACTTCTCGCTCCACTCGCCGCGCTTTACCGTGCGGCGACGAGTGCCCGAAACGCTTATTTCCGCCTGAACCGGTCGGCGGCGCGGCAGGCGGCGATCGCCGTCGTCAGCGTCGGCAATCTCACCGTCGGCGGAAGCGGCAAGACCCCGCTGGTCGCGGAAATCGCTCGGCGCTTGATAGCGCTGGGCCGGCGGCCGGCGATTCTGACACGCGGCTACGCGGCGCCGCCTGGGCAGGAAGCCGACGAGGTGCTCGAATATCGCGAGACCCTTCCCGACGTGCCGGTGGTTGTGAATCCCGATCGTGTAGCCGGGGCAAGCGAGGCGCGGGAGCGGCATTCCGTCGATTGCGTGATTCTCGACGACGGCTTTCAACATCGTCGTTTGGCGCGCGACCTCGACATCGTCGTCATCGACGCGCTCGATCCCTGGGGCGGCGGCTGGGTGTTGCCGGCTGGGCGGCTGCGCGAACCGCGCAGCGGGCTGCGCCGCGCGTCGCTGGCGATCCTCTCGCGCCGCAACCAGATCAACGCTTCACAACTCGCGTCGATCGAATCCGAGATCCGTCGAATCGCGCCGCAGGTTCCGATTCTGCGCGCGATCACGGAGGTCACTGCGTTGATCGACGATCGTGACAAGCCGGTGGCGCTCGATTCGATCGCCGGTCACTCTATTTTGCCGGTGTGCGGTTTGGGAAACCCCGCGACGTTCGAGCTTGCGCTGCGATCGGTGGCCACAAGGGTCGCACCGGCGATGCGATTTCCGGATCATCATTCCTACTCTCCGCGAGATTGGGACCGCATCCAGCGCGCGGCGGCAACGGGCGGCGCCGAACTGATCGTGACAACCGGCAAGGATTGGGTCAAACTACGCCGTCTCGCATCGGCGGCGGATAAGGCCGCGGCGCGCTTTGCGTGCCTGCGCGTTCGGGCGACGATCGCTGACCCGGATGGCGAATTGACACGCCGACTCGAGAGGTTGCGCTAGTGTGCTGTCTCGGAAATTCGCAAGGGTCTAATTGGGGGAGTGCGGGCATCTTGCCTGCGCGTGCGGGCGCGACGCCCGCACTACTCCAACGGCAGTTCTTTTCCGGGTTTTTCTGAGACACGACACTAGCCGAACGCAATTTGTCGAAGGAACCGCGCACTGGCGAACCTCGATTTCAATCAGCTCCGCTTCAAGTCGCGCGCACAGCGCTCCCACCGCGTCGAGGTCGGCGCGCTGGGCCGCCTCCCGCCGCCGGGCGCGTCGTTTCGCGACTGGTTCGCCGGCCTGCCGCAATTTCTCGGCGCGGATGAATTGCGCCGTGTCGTCGCCGCCATCGTCGCCGCCCGCCGCGCGGCCCGGCCGGTGGTGCTGGCTATCGGCGGTCACGTCATCAAGACCGGCTGTTCGCCGCTGCTGATCGACCTGATGCAGCGCGGCGTCGTCACCGCGATCGCGACGAACGGCTCCGGCGCGATTCACGACCTGGAACTCGCGGAGACTGGCGCCACCAGCGAGGACGTCGCCGACACGATCCGCGACGGAAGCTTCGGCATGGTGGCCGAAACATGCGAGCGCATGAACGAAGCGGCGCGGCGCGGCGCGGCCGGCGTCGGGCTCGGCCGGGCGCTGGGAGACCTGCTTCAGAGCGGCAATGCGGCCCATCGCGAGTTGAGCGTCTTCGCCGCCGCGGCGCGGCTCGGTTTACCCGCGACGGTGCACGTCGGCGTCGGAACGGACACGGTGCACATGCACCCGGACGCCGACGGCGCGGCGATCGGCGCGGCCAGCATGATCGATTTCCGCACTCTGTGCGGCGTGGTCGCGGATCTTGGCGCGTCGAATGGCGTAACTGCCGGCGGCGCGGGCGGCGTCTGGCTGAACATCGGCTCGGCGGTCGTATTGCCGGAGGTTTTTCTGAAGGCCGTCTCCGTGGCGCGGAATCTGGGCCACAACCTCGACGCGATGCACACCGCCAATTTCGATATGCTGCGCCACTATCGCCCGTCGCAGAACGTGCTTTCGCGTCCAGTCGCGCCGGGCCACGGGCATTCGCTGGTCGGGCAACATGAGATTCTGTTGCCGCTATTGCGCCAGGCGATTATCGATGCGCTGGAGGCCTAGCCATGAGTTTGCTTCCTCCTGAACCGGATTCGCCGGACGAAACGGAACGGCCGGCGGCGAAGATAGGATTGACGGTTCATCGCGAGGGATCGCGGATGGATCGCATCGAACGCGCGCTGGAGGAAATTCGCAGCGCTGTGGATGCGTCGTCGCGATTAGCGCGACACAAGGACTTTTCCGCCGCGCGCCTGGTCGGAGCGATCGCACAGGTCTTGGCGATTGTGTTTCTGGTGCTGGCGCTGGCGGATTGGACGCTGGAGCGGCCTTTTGCGGCCCTCTTCGCCAAACTGTCGTTCACCATTGCGTTTCAGCTCGGGGCGCTGACAGCGTTCGTGATCGCGACCCGCCCGCGCGAGTAACGAAGCTCCCTCAACTCTGTTGACAATGGGAACTCGGTTTCGCGCCGCCCTGGACCACGACGCGTGACTTCGCATGTCGCGGCATCGCGGGTTGACGGCCGCGGCGATCGGAAGCGGCGGCTGGTCGCCCGGCTGCGAATCCAGCCTGAGCGTGCTAGCATTCGTCCGCCCCTCAAATCCGGAGGAACGACCGCATGGTAAAGCTCGGCGTCAACATCGATCACGTCGCCACGATTCGCCAAGCCCGCCGCGCCGATGAGCCGGACCCGGTTTGGGCCGCGGTCGAGGCCGAGCTGGGCGGTGCGGATTCGATCACGTTTCACCTGCGCGAGGACCGCCGGCACATCAGCGACCGCGATGCCGAGGTCCTGCGTCGCACCGTCGCGGTGAAGCTCAACATGGAAATGTCCATCGCCGCGCCGATCGTGAAGATCGCGCTGCGGCTGCGGCCGGGTCAATGCACGCTGGTTCCCGAGCGGCGCGAGGAAATCACTACCGAGGGCGGCCTGGACGTGAAGCGGCTCGCGAAGCGCATTGCGCCGGCGGTGAAGAAGCTCCGCGCGGCGGGGATCGAGACCAGCGCGTTCATCGAGCCGCTGGAGGAACAGATCGCGGCGTCGAAACGCTGCGGATTTCACGCTGTCGAGCTGTGGACGGGTCGCTACGCACATGCCAGAAGCACGTCGGCGCGCGACAAGGCGCTGGACGAGTTGACGCACGCGCTGGAGCTGGGACACGACTATGGTCTGGACGTGCACGCCGGCCACGGGTTGACGTATCGGAATGTGCGCGAACTGGCGAGCGTGGCGGGCTGGGGCGAGTTCAACATCGGGCACACGATCGTCTCAAGGGCGGTGCTGGTGGGCATGCGCGAGGCGGTGCGCGAAATGAAGTGCCTGCTAGCCGGCGCGGCGCATCGGCATGTGGCGCTGGTGGAGCCGGAGGACTTGATGCCGAAATAGCGAGGCGACCGCGTTTCGATCAATCGGTTCCAAGTCGGAATCTGCGATTGCCTTTCGCGCGCGGTACCGGGAGAGTCAATCCCTTGCCGATTCTGCGCGTCATCTGCAAGCCGCCCGTTGCCGAAGAGTCCGTTGCATTCGCGGACAATTTGTGCCGCACTCTGGGCACCGCGGACTCGGAAGATGCCACAGGCAGTATCCGCAAGCTGGACACTTATGCCGGCGTCGGGTCGCTCGCAATCGAGCACGCAGCCGCAAACTCCACAAGAATGCGACTGTCGCCCCGACGCAATGCGACATCAGCGCGCCAAGTACGAATACACCCCAATGCGGAAACACGAGAACCGACTTGAGCACTCCCCTCGGGTCCAGCCGCGCGAACGCCACGCCTTCCGGGCCGATCGCAACGGCCGTAATCGGCTCGTCGAGGTCGAAAAATAACAATTCGAACTCATGCGGCCGTTCCGGGGAGACGAACGCTGACCATATTGCAGGCGAAAGGCGCCCGACACCGGAAATTCTGTCCTCAACAAAGTACGGCAGTGCCCAGGGTTCCAGGAACGTGGGTCCGAAGCTGCACACCGCGCGAAGGGCAACCGCCATGAGGAGGGGGATTGCTTCCGTTACGTACACGATTTTCGGCAGCCGCCGGCGCCTCGTCACGGGCCTACTCACGTCGATTGCTTGGCCAATGTCCACCGCGCGGCGTGCACCGGGCGAAACTTTGCCAGTCGATCCAGCAGCGCCTCGGGTTTGTCATCGGCCATCAGCAGCACACGATACTCCGGCTGCACGAACCCGTGCGCGGTCACATCGTCGAGAAATCGCATCAGCAGGTCGTAATATCCGCGCACATTGAGCAAGCCGAACGGCTTGGCGTGAATGCCGAGCTGCGCGCCGGTCCAGGTCTCGAACAGCTCGTCGAGCGTGCCGACGCCGCCCGGAAGCGCGACGAAAGCGTCCGACATCGACGCGAGCAGGGCCTTGCGCTCGTGCATGGTGTCGACGATGCGGCAGTCGGTCAGCCCGCGATGCCCGACTTCGCGATCCCACAGCGCCCGCGGAATGACGCCGACGACTTCGCCGCCGGCCCCCAGCGCCGCATCAGCCAAAACGCCCATCAACCCGACGCTTCCGCCGCCATAAATCAGCCGCAGGCGTCGCGCGGCGAGCGCCCGCCCAAACTGCGCCGCGGCCTCGACGTACGCCGGATCGTCGCCAATCACCGAGCCGCAGAATACGCAAATGCTTTTCATGTTCGCCCGCGCGGTTGTTCAGCGGCCGGTCGCACTAGTTTAGTGTAGCCTGTCAGGGCCAGTGCAACTTGGGTGGTATCAAGTGGGTGGTACGGGCGGGTGCGCGATACAGTTGGCGAGTGGACTCTCGCCCCGGTAGGGGCGTCGGAGTGTAGCCACGGGTGAAGCCGCCGCAGGTGGCGAACCCGTGGACAACGAGCGTGCGCGGATTCTCGCTCCGGAGGGGCGAGGGCGACGCCGTGTGCGTCAAGGGGCCGCCCGCGCGCGGGATTCCTCGGCCCCTGCCGGGGCCGGCCGGAGCGCGTGTGTCGCATCCACGGGTTCCGCTCGGGCCGCTGGCCCTCGCTGCACCCGTGGCTACAGTCGTCGGCCCCTTGCGAGGCCGCCCAATGTGTCACGCACCCGATACGGGCGTCCCGCCCGTTCCGGCCGGTGGTACAGCATCCCGCCGGTCCCGAAGCGCCGGGCGGGACGCCCGGACCACCCATTTCGATACCGTCTCAACAACAGTACTTCCAATCCACGATCTTCATCTCCACGCTGCGGCGGCCGTTCCACTCGTTCAAAATCGGCTCAAATGCCACGCGGAGCCGGCGTCGGTCGGCCAATTCCGCGGCGCGCTTGCCCTGGTTGAACGCGATTGCGCGGCGGTATTCACGTCCCTCGCGAACGGTGAATTGCAGATGCTGCCCAGCGCTGCCGACGGCGCGCGGCTCGCCGAATAGTTCGACTTCAGCGGTCGCCAGGCGCGGGCGCGCGTTGCCCAATCCGAACGGCGCCATGCCCTGAATGCTCGCGATCGATTCGACATCCAGCGCGTGCAGCGGCGCCTCGTCATCGAGGAAGAGCTTCGGCGCCAGGTCGGCCGGTGTCAGTCGCTGCGACGCCTCCGCCAGGAACGCGTTCGTGAACGGCTCGATCTGTTCAGCCCGCAGTTTCACGCCGGCGGCCATCGCGTGCCCGCCGTGGCTGAGCAGGTGCGGCCCGCACGCGGCGAGCACTTCGTGCAGCGGAAAGTGCCGCACGCTGCGGCCGGAGCCCTGGCCCAAGCCGTTTTCGAGCGCGATCAACACCGTGGGCCGGCCAAAGCGCTCGACCAGGCGCGACGCGACGATGCCGATTACGCCCACGTGCCATTCGCGATTCGCCAGCACAATCGCGCGGCAGCTTTCGCGATCGAATCCCTGCTCGCGGACCATCTCTTCGGCCCGCCGGACGATTTGGCGCTCCACGCTCTGGCGCTCGCGGTTGTGCGCGTCGAGGATTTCGGCGATCTCGCGTGCGCGGCCGGCGTCGGCGCGGGTGAAGAGTTCGACCGCCAGGCGCGCGTGGCCCATGCGTCCGACGGCGTTGAGCCGCGGCGCCAGCATGAACCCGACGTCGTAATCGTCGTAGCGGGTTTTTCCGGTCAGGCCGGAGACTTCGATCAGCGCCTGTAATCCGACGTTGCTCGTGTGGCAGAGCTGCTTCAGGCCGAACGACGCGATGATCCGATTCTCGCCGGTCAGCGGCACGACGTCCGCCACCAACCCCAGCGCCGCCAGCGCCGTGCCCTCGACCAGGCAATCGCGCAGCGCCACCGGGACACGCGGTGTGCCGGCCCACGCCTGCGCGAGCGCCCATGCGACTTTCAGCGCCACCCCGGCCCCGGAAAGATCGGGATTCGCGGAGTTTCCGAGCGCGGTCGGATGTACGATCACGTCGGCGTCTGGCAGCCGCGCTTGCGGCTGATGGTGATCGGTGAGGATCACTTCCAGGCCCAAGTCACGCGCTCTGCGGACCGGCTCGACCGCCGTGATGCCGCAATCGACGGAGACGACGGTCGCCGCGCCGTCGGCCGCGATCTTCTCGAGCGCGCCGGCATTCAGCCCGTAGCCTTCGTCGAGCCGGCTGGGAATGTAGAACTCGACCCGCGCCCCGATGCGCGTCAGCGTGTGCCAGAGGATCGCGGTTGCCGTCACGCCGTCCACGTCGTAATCGCCGTAGATCACGATTCGGCGGCCGGCGCGGGCCGCGTCCACCAGGCGCCGCGCGGCCTGCGTAGCGCCGGGCAGCGAATCGGGCTGAAGCAACTGGCGAAACTCGGGTTGCAGGAAACGCTGCGTGTCCTGCGCCGACGCGACGCCGCGATTCAGGAGGATCTGAGCGACCAGCGGCGAAACGCGCGCGTCGCGGCTGAGCCGGTCGCGCTCAGCGTGCGGCGGCGCGATGATCCAGGCGCGCTCGGTCTGGGGATTCGCGGTTTCGATGGCGGTCTCGCTGTCGACGAGCGAAGTCTATGGCAACCGAGCCGGCGTGTCCTCAAGCCGGTCGACCCGCTGGCGAGCGTGCCTCGACCGGCTGAGGACAGCCCGGCTCGGATGGATCGCCCGACGAGTCAAGCGTTTCGATTCACTAATCGCGCGAGACGAAGAAGCGGTTGATCGCCGGGTGCGGCAGCTCGCTGACCGTCAGCAGGGCTCGCCCGTCGCGCTCATAGCCCAGCCCCTCGCCCTGCGATTCCGCCGTGAGCGGCAAGCGCTCTGGCGTCAGCGAGAAGAGCGATTCGACGGCCTCGTTGGCGGCCGGCACGGGCGACTTGCTCGGGATTCGCCATTCCCAGCCGCAGACGTAGCTTCGCGCCGCCAGGCGACGACCGTCCGGCGAAAAATCGGCCGCCGTGAGAATCGTTTCGAGCGGCACGGTCGGCGGAAAGCGGAGCTCGCCGACGCGCGGGCAGACGTACACGCCGGCGGTCTCCCAGCGGTCCATTCGATAGATCGCCGCGCCGCCGCTGCGGCGTTTCGTAAAGACGTAGCCCACGCCGGTCTTCGGATGAACCGCGTAGCTCTCGGCGTCGCACGGGCCATCGGCGTAGCGGATCGCGAAACGCCGCGGCGTGACCTCGATTGTCGGCGGCGGCGGGCGCGGAATGTCGGCCTCAGCAAATCGATAGATCGCGAGCGATTCGCGCTTCGCGTTATTGTCGCCGATGTCGGCGACGCACACGTCGAAGCGATCCGGCGCGTCGCCGCGGGCGAGACAGATGTCTTCCCAGTCGACGTTCGTCGCGCCGGCCAGCTTAACTGTGGAGCGCGTCTTGCCGCTTCGCACGTCGACCAAGAAGACCCGCGCTTCATCGCCTGAATCGTTGTGAATCCACGCGCAGCCGGGGAATCGCTCGCTGGCGGCAATGCCCGACGCTTCGACGATCCGCGCGTCTTCAATCGTCGAGAGTTCCTCGCTTTCACCGACGGCGGGCCGGCTGTCCTGCGGTGCGGCGTTCAACGTCCGGATTGGGGTAAGGAGCGAGACGACGACAAATGATACTCGCGTGACCACACGCCGTGACGCACACCGCCACCGAACACGCGTTCTCGCCGCGCTCGCTTGCGCTTCGCGTTCTGATGTGCGGCCGGACTTCATCTGGTGCGCTTCATCAGCGCGTTGTAGTCATCGTACGCCATGTCGCCGGCGTGCTTGCGAAGCGCGGTGCCCAGCTTTTCGGGTAGTTCCTTCTGCGCGGTTTCCTTGTAATACGAGCCCAAGGCCGCCTCTTCGGATTGCGTGAAGCCCTTCTTGATCGGCCAGTTTTTCGGATTCATCTCGTCGCCGATGATGACCGGCGAGCGCACGATGACCTTGTACAACCCGCTGCCGAAGGCCCGCGCCCAGGCCTGGTGCGCCCGCAGCAGATTCGCGAGATTCATCGATTTTCGCCCGCTGACGAGTTGTTCGCGCATCGTGTCGACCAATCCGGCGCTCTTGGTGAACAGCATGTAAAAGTGCGCCAACCGGTCATTTTTCTCGGTGACCTGCCGCAAGTCGCGCAGCATGTGCTGCACGTGCAGCTCCATCACCGCGCAGACGCGGACGAATTCCACCACCGCGTCGCAAAGCTGCTCGAACGTGCGTTGCGTCGGCACGTGCGTCTCGACGAAAACTTCCGGAATCTCCGCGCGCATGCGCGCCCACAGCGCTCCGAACGCGGTGTCGGCCGTCTGGCCCTCGGCGGCCTGCACTTCGGCGGCCGCCTTATGCGCCCGCGCGTCGCGCTCCTGCAGCGCGGCCTCGACGCGGATGCGAAGCGTCTCGTTCTCGGCTTTCAGGGCGTTGATTTGCTCGGCGGCCTGCGTGGCCTGATCGCCGACGAGTTGCCGCGACGACTTGAGCTTCTCGATCTGCAGCTTGGCCTGTTCCGTCTCGTTCTGCGAAACGCGGACCAGGTTCTCCTGCCGCGCGATTTCAGCCAGCAGCTTAGAGCGCTCCTCGCCCATCTCGCGGAGTTTCTTCTGCTGGACGCCGAGCGAATCCGTAGCCTGGCGAAACTCCTCGCGCGCCGCGGCAAGCTGCTTCTCCAGCTCGACAGACCGTTGCGATTCGGTCTGCAGCTTGAGCTCCAAGGCCGCCTTCTGGCGCACCGCATCGCCGGACCCGAGCACGACCGGCGCCTCGGCTGTGGCCGCTTTCGGCGCCGTCGGGCGGGCCGTGATGGCCTCGAGCGCCTGTCGCGCGCCGGCGCGCACCGACGATTCGAGCGTGGCCGCCATCGGCCGCCAAGCGTCGGTCAGCGCCTGGCGATCCTCGGATTCGAACCGCTGTGCCTCGACCCACGCGCGGCCCAACAGCAGCAGGCGCTCCGGCGAAGCGGCAATCTCAGACTGCGCCATGGGTCCGCGTCCCTGTCTGGGCGAGCGACGTCGATGTTCTTACAGCCCCAGATTCTTCTTGTTCTGATCTACCGCGCTCTTGAAGCTGTCGCCGCTGTCGGAGAACTGCTTCTTCAGGGCGTTGTAGTGGCCTTCGCCGTATTTCTTGGCGAAATCCGCGGCGCGATCTGCGCACGCCGCCAAGCCGCCGAAATCCGCGCCCCAGTTGATGGTATTGCCCTTGATGTCCTCCCACCACTTTTCGAAGCCGTGCCGCTCGTCCCACTTCTTGAACCACTCGATCAGCTTCTTGATCAGCAGCACGCCCTTCAGCAGCGCCCCGCCGGTGTTGATCAGCGTCTCGGCGCTGACGCTGCCCAAAAGCGGTAACTCGACCTTCGTGACCTCGCGCTCCTTGAAGATGATGTTCGCCACCACCAGATCGGGAACGTGCGTATGGCTGTTCACCGAGATGCGGAAGCGATTGACCGGCGGCACGCGCTGCGGCGGATTCTTGAACTGGTCGAGTTTCTCCAGGCCGAATTCGGTCAGCAGGAACCACTGCATGATGCCCGGCTGAAACAGGTCCTGCTCGCGGTGCATCATGTATTCGTCGAGGATGCCCTCGCCGAACGCCAATTCCTGAATCTCGAACGCCAGGTTGGTGATGAACGAGCCGAACGGTTGCCCGTCGACGTTGCTGTCTTCATAACGGTGGCCGTGCTCGACCCACAATCCGGACTCCGAGTGGAACGGCTTTGCCGCCGCCAGGCCGTCCTCGCGCGGCAGTCCGCGATAGCAGTCGTGGTTGCCGTAGACGTGCGTCGCGCCGACGCGGGCGAACGCATCCGCCACGGCGCGATTCCA
The DNA here is from genome assembly GCA_046350315.1 of Phycisphaerae bacterium. GTDB lineage: Bacteria > Planctomycetota > Phycisphaerae > UBA1845 > Fen-1342 > CAZHTF01. Next base: position 3,678,615 of record JAXMAP010000002.1, on the reverse strand, counting down.
CAAGCCCTGGTCCCGATTGCGGCCCGCGATGCGACCGCCCAAGAGGCGCGTATCCTCCTGCCTGCCTTGCGAGTCGGTGCGCAGCGGCGCCTCGAACGCCAGCACCTGGTTGATGCGGCGCTGCGTCTCGGTCACCAGGTAGCCGCTGCCTCGATTGGCGTCCCAGCCGAAGCGCGTCGGCGGCATGTATTCATAAGGCAGATTCGCCGTCTTGAGCGGGCCCGACATTCCCATGCCCACGCCGCCGCCGGTCGGTCCGGTGAACTTGGGCACCTGCCAATCCGTGTCGGGCAGGCCGAAGTTCCAACTCTCCTCGGGTTGAGACAGATCGGGCTGACCGTCGGGCTTGTCCTTTTCGCTGTTGCGGCGGAACCAAAGATCGGTCGCGGTCGCGTTCACGCCGCCGAGTATGAGCTTCAGGAAGCCGCCGCCGATGGTCTTGAGCACATTCCCGGCGGTTTCCATGAAGCCGCCGCCGCCACTGCTGCTCGGATCGAGCTTGGTGACCATCTTGGGGCGTTGCGGCGTGGGGCGCTCGGCGAAGGCGAAGTCCTCGAAAAGGAATCGCCGATTGACCCACAATTCGAACAGGTCGCCGGTGTGGAACACGTCGATCTGGGCGCGCTGCTGGCGCTTCTGCTGATTGACGACGTTCAGAAAGCGCAGCAGGTCGCGAGCCGGCGCGGCGTCGATGCGGTCGAACGACTCAGTCGCCGGCGGCGTGCCCGGGTCGGGGCCAAGCTTGGTGCCGAAGTTCGTGTCGGCCACTTCCGACACGATGCCCGGAATCATCGACTTCAACTCTTCCTGCACGCCGGTGCGCTGCGGCGGGGGCGTGTTCTTGTCGGTTTCAAAGCCGTAGAACCAATTGAACAGCGCGTCCTTGGTGCGTCCGTAACCCTTCTCGGGAAAGCTCTTGTCGTAGCGACGCACCATGCGGCGATAATCATCTTGCGTGAATTCGAAGGCGTAGTATCCCACCTGCAGGATGGCCTGGATCGTCTTTTTCGCGGCGTCCATCGCGGTGTCCAGCGCGCTCTCGCCCTGCGCGTCGAACGGATTGCTGAATTTGCGGCCCGTGTTCCAGTGCGGCAGCTTCAGCGTGGGCGCGTTGTTCTCGAAGAAATCGCGCAGCAGTTGGCGATCGCGGTAGGCCAGCCAGGGCGTCTGGATCGCGGGCAGGCGATAGTCGCGCTTGAGCTGGTGCAGGATCATGCTCTTGACCATCTGCACGCGAAACACGCACTCGTCCGTCGCGTATTCCGGGTCCTTGTCGTCGAACTTCCGCGGCATGTGCATGTCGGGGAAGAACACCTTTAGCGTCTTGGGGTCGGGTCCATCCTCGGCCACCGCCTTCGCCATGATCAGAATGCGGAAGCCCGCGTCGCGTACGGCCTGCTGAAGCTGAGCGCAGAGCGGAGTGATGTCCTTGTCGAACTGGTCGGAGCAGGGCTTGACGAATCCCGCGTTCTCCGGCGTCTCGAAATAGCACAGGAAAACGAACTGGCCCTCGATCATGCCGAAATAGCGGGCCGGCACGCGCCGGAAGCCGGCCTTGCGGCTGGCATCCGACGTGCGCTGATCGCCCCAGAAGCCGATGTCCATCTTCACGACGCGGATCGGCCCGGCCTTGATCAGGTTGAAATCGTCCGGATTCACTTTCTGGTTCGGGGCGACCTGCACCTGCGGCGCGAACTGCGGGCCGCACACCACGCCTTCCTGGACCATCTCGTCCATGTAGTAGCCGTAGTGCTCGCCAGGCGGCGGGTGATACTCGCCCTTCGCCTTCTTCAGCGGCGGGTCCTCAACCCACTTCTCGCGATATTGCTGTTCCGGGGTCGGGGGCGGCGGCGGCTGGGGTTGCGGCTGCGGAGGCGTCTGAACCGTTACCGTCAAATTGTGAATGCCGGCCTTGAAGCGCTGGTAGAACTCGCAAACGCGGTAGCTCTCGCCAGTTCCCAGCGGGTTCCCGCTGGCGTCGGCATTGCGATGATGCCGCTGCTCCAGGCCGATGTTCGCCGGCTCGCCGGTCGAATCGAAGGGGTTCATCAGCTTGTGACAGACGCGAATGCCGGACTGGCATGGGAATCCGCCGCGGGCCCACTCGGATGATGAGATGCTGCGGCGCGAATCCGCGGCGCGGGCGCTGACCAACTCGTCGTGAATCTGCTCCAGGAGCTGTCTGATGACGCTCTGCGAGCGATCGACGTAATCGGGCAGCACGAACAGCTCGACGCGGCGGTTCGTCAGATTGCCGTCCGGAGAACCGGGATTGGGGTTCGTCGCCGTGCCGGAGTTGCTATTCTCGGCGGCCTGCTCGTGCGTGTTCGGTCCGTCCTTGGGATTGAAATCCGCACAGGCCCCGCGCGACAACAACACGCCCTTGGCGCGGGCCGAGAGCAGATTGTTCACCGCCTGCGAACGCCGATCGCTCAGGCCCTTGTTGTACGAGAACGGCGCGCACATGTCGGCGTGCGAGAACATGACGATCTTGCGTTCGATGCCGGCGGGAATCGGGTGGCCGTCCTGGCTGGGCGCGTTCAGCGCGTTGTCGACATCCGAGCCGATGGTGCCCGCCTGCGACGAATCCGCGAACGCGCGCGAATCGTTGACCGTGAAGTTCTTGCCGGGCTCGTCGAACTTGAAGAGCGTGCCGGGGATGACGTATTCGATCACCTCGCCGTGCAGCGTGCCGGGCTTGTCGGGCGGTTTCGGCGGCTGCTGCGGCGGCTCGGTGGGGATCGGCTCCTTCTCCCAATGCCCCTGGGGAATCTCCTCTTCCTCGGTCCACTCCTTGAAGATCGGGAGCTTCTCGCTGGGGCTAAGCGGGTCGATGATCCGCCAAATGCGGCCTTCCTTGGCGACGACGTAAACGAAAATCGGCCGGGCGTTGCATTTGTCCAGCGTCAGCTTGGCGCTGAAGCTGATGCCGTTCGGACTGATGCTGCCGGAGACGTCCGCGCTCGGCACGCCGGGAATCGTCGGAATCGAGCTCATTCAGTCGTGCTCCCGTCTCGTCGCCGGTTGGGGCGCGGGCTACCGGCCCGCGCCCGTCCCGGACGGTGAATCGGCTCCGCAGGGCGAAGAAGGCATCGCCACGGCCAATTCACGCTTCCTGCGTCTGGATCCACTCCTGCGCCCACTCGCGCAGCTTGGGGTTGTCGCTATTGATCCACTGCTTGGCCATTTCGTTGTTTCGATCGGTCCACTTCGCGTACATCTCCGAGGCCTCGTTGGCCTCGCTCTCGATCGTGCCCTGGAAACTCTCGGCCTGCGCGATACTGGTTCGAACGTGCGCGACTGCGGGCTTTGCGGACGCCTTCGCCGCGCGCAGCGAAGGGCCCTGAGCGCTGACCTGGGCCTTGAAGCCGCCCGCCCAGGCCTGGTCCTTCTTCAGCGAGTCAATTACCGACGCCGCCCGGGCGGCATAAGGCTGAAGCTCGTTGGCCTTGGCGTCGGCCCATTTCTCGATGTTCTCGAGCGCCTTGAGCACGTCGGCCTGCTGCCCGGCCGGGTATTTCTCGGGCGACGTGGCGTATTCCTGTTTCCACTGCTTGGCGGCCAGGGCGCGCTCGTCGAGTTTCTGCGAGATCAGCTCACGCCGCTTGCGCTGTTCGGCTTGCTTCTGGGCCACGAGGTCCATCGACTTCTCCAGGTCCTTGTCGATGAATTCGTTCGCCTCGGCGACCTCCGATTTCACTTCGACCAGCTTGCCCTTGAAGCCCGGCTGATTCGCATCGGCGAGCTGCTTCATGATCTCCTGGTGATCGGCGAGCTGTTTCTTGAGATCCGCCTTCACCTGGTTCATGTCCAGCTTGTTGCGAAACTCGGCGTCCTTGGCGGCCTGTTCCTGATCGGCCTTGACCTGCGCGCGCGCCTGCTGCGCGTCGGCCAGTTTCTGATCCGCATCGGCTTGGCGCTGCTGCCCCCAGGCCTTGCCCGAATCGTCCAAGTCATCAGACCAGATGTCGATCGTCTGCAAGTCGGTGTCCAGATTCATCGCCGCGCCGGCGGATTGCATCTGGTGCGTCTTGTAGCTCGTGTACGCCTTGAGCTTCTGCAACATCGCCTGGACGGCTCGTTCGTCCATCGGTTTGTCGGCCATCGATCACCTCATCCGGCTCGGTCCCTCGGTCCCTTCGCCTCTAGCACCCATGCATCTTCTTAATCGCGTCGATCGTCGGCTGATCGAGTTGTCCGGTCAGGCCGACGCCCGCCAAAACCGGCCCGATCACCGCGCCGGCAATGTCTCCCAAGGGACCCGCGCCGCCGCTCAGCAAACCGCCCGGCGATGTCAGTCCTCCCAGCGGGCCGCCGGCGTCTGGTGGCATCGATCCCTGCTCTTTGCACCACGCCTGGAATGCCATCACCGCCGCGTTAAATTGCGGCGTCTTCTTGTTGTTCTTGGGCTCGCCGGGGTCAAATCCCATGCTGTTCAGGCGCTGCGCCGATGGATACACGTTCGGGTCCGTGTCGCTCGGAAACGCGCCGTCTCCGAAGATTCCCGCGACCGCCTTCACCGCGGCGCCGGCGACGCCCGACGCCGACGCGAGCGCCGCTTTTGCCAACCCGCCCGCCGCGCCTTTGGCGGCGCCGGCCAAACCGCCCGCGGCATTCGCCGCGCCGCTGAGTCCGCCGCCGGCGCTCATGCCGCCGCCGCTGGTGCTGGCGCTGAACCCTCCGGATGCCGCCCCGCTGAACGCGCCTGTGGCCGAACCCATTAGTCCGCCGGCAGCACCTTTGGCCGCGTCGAGCAGACCGCCCGCGCCGCCTTTGACCGCATCGAGGACGCCGCTGGCCGCACCGCCGACGTTGAGCTCGGGTGACTTGATTGGGTCAGTCATCGGCAGCGGCCGCAAGTAGCCGATTTGAAGGTGGCAGCGGAGGTTGTCTTCCGGCAGCACCAGATCAGCCTCAAGCAGCGTGTGCGGAATCTCTTCTTCGATCACGCCCTCGGCGGTGGTCGCGGCGCCCTGCTGGACAAATGTGCCGCGGAAGGTCGGACGCGCCTCGATCTTGTACGGCCGATTGGCCATCGGTTTGCCGTCTTCGGTCTGCAGCTTCAGCCGCAGAAACCGCTTGTTGCGAACGACGTGGAAGTCGTGCCAGTCGTCGGTCGGTCGCGGCTCGGTTTTTTGCTCTTTCTCCGGAATGGTGACCTGGTCGCCGGGGACGAGCGTATTTGGATTGACGCGCTCGGTCTTGAGCTGCGAGTTCTCGCCAGCGTTCCAGAGCTTGTTTTCCCAGTCCGTGAAGCCGTAGAGCGCGCCGATCGAGCTGATCGTGTCGCCCTCGACCGACTTATGGATACCGTCCTTGGGCCGCTTGAGTGCGCCATATGACATCGCATTCGCTCCGCTTACAGACCCTGGCCGCCGCCCGCGCCGCCACCGCCACCACCGCCACCACCGCCGCCGCCGCCCGCGCCGCCGCCCATGCTTTTCGGGCCGCCTGGCGCGCTGCCTGGCGCGCCACCTGGAGCGCTACCTTTCGCTCCTCCAGGAGCGCCGCCACCGCCGGAGTACTGCGACCCGCTGTCTGTTGTTCCTCCACCGCCGCCGGTTGGCTTGGATCCACCCGGTGCACCGCCACCGCTGCCCGGTTTGGCGCCTCCCGGTGCGCCACCGCCACCACCGCTGCCACCGCTGCCACCGCCGCCGGGGGCACCGCCGGATGCGCCGCCTCCCGGAACACCTCCGGCACTCGGCGCTCCGCCGGCGGGACTACCCGCGCCCCCAGCGCCTGGCGCACCAGCGCCGCCGCCAGCCCCGCCACCCGCTGCACCACTTCCGTTTGCACCCGGCGATCCGGTGGACGGTCCCGCTTCCCACGTCGCGCCGTCCAAATCGGGGAACTTGACTTCGCAGCTTCCGGGGTCGATGCCGCGAATTTCGGCTTCGCCCTTCTTGTTCGTTTGCCCGCGCGCCACCTTCGTTCCATCCGGCAGCACGACAATGTACCGTTCGCCCGCCAGCGGCATTCCGTTGTCGTCCCAAAGGCGAATGCCGATCCAGTGCTTCTTCTCGGGCGTGTCGTTCTCGTCGTGCAGCGGCGCGTTTTCGAGCGGCTCGAATTCGTGCGGCTGGCTCTGATACGTGAAGTCCTTGCCCGGATCGCCGGTGGCCGCTTCTTCCGGGCCGGCCGGCGCGAAACAGTTCGCGATGGCAGCGTCGGGAACGGCGCCCGCCGCTCCACCCGAGTTTATCTTAACGATCGCCCCTTGGATCGTGACGCCGCTGGCATCGATCGTCACGAATCCGCCGGGCCCCTTGAGCGTGAGCTGCGTGCCGGCGTCGACGAGGACGTTCACGCCGTTGAGTTTGAGTCCGGAATCCGCTGCAACCTGCGAGTTCTTTCCGACGACGTAGGCATCTCCGTCGGCGGCGAGGGAGTTGTTCCCCCCCGAGTAGCAGACGTTGTTTCCGTCAATGTCGACGCTGCGGTTCCCCTTGACCTTGGTGCTCTGGTCGCCGCCGACGCTGCGACCCTCGGCCCCGCCGATGCTCTTGGCCTGGTTGCCCTTGATGATTTCGTGCTTGTTGCGGCCGATCCAATCCTTCTCGTCGTTCTTGATGCGGATGTCGAGGTCTTTCTCGCCATGCATGAAGATCTGCTCGCTGCCCTTCTTGTCCTCGAAGCGCAGCTCGTTAAATCCCCCGCCGCCCTTGCTGCTGCGGGTCTTCATGGTGGACTTGGTCTTCTCATCCGGCAACTTGTAGGGCGGCATGTTGTCGTTGTTGTAGACGCGCCCAACGATGACCGGCTGATCCGGATCGCCTTCCAAAAAGTCGACGATTACTTCCTGCCCGACGCGCGGCAGGAAGATCATGCCATAGTTTCCGCCCGCCAGTCCCTGGCTGACGCGGATCCACATCGAGCTGTTTTCGTTCTGCGTGCCTTCGAGGTCCCAGTGGAACTGCACCTTCACGCGCCCGTAGCCGTCATCGTCGGTGTAAATCTCCTCGCCCGACGGTCCGACCACCAGCGCGGTCTGGATGCCGGAAACCAGCGGCCGGGGCGTGGTTCGCGGCGGGCGGAAGGGCACGTCGGCGGGGATGGCGCGCACGTCCGATTCGAGGATCGTGCGTCCGCCCGGGATCGCCTCTTCCTGCGTGCTCTGCTTTTGCGTGGCGCGATGCGTCATGTGCGTGACGAGATACTCGCGATTGAGCGCCTCGCTGGGGTGCTCCTGCAGCGTGAACTTGTAGCCGGAGATCAGCGCCCGCACGAGGTTCGCGAATTGCGTGACGCGTTTCGCGCATTGCTGCTCTTCGAGGCGAAGCTGCGCATAGCGGTCGCCGACGGCTTTCTCCAGATACTTGCCCGGATAGTCGGCGTATTCGAGCGACGTGTATTCCTGGGCCTTGGCCGTGGCGCGCAGCTCGGTGGCCGGCTGCTTGAAGTTGAAATCCTCCAGGCAGATGGCGCCGATCTGGATTTCCTGGTGATCGCGCGCGTGGTAGATGTACTCCTTGTCCTCCGCCGCTACGAGACCGGTCGGATCGCGATAGGGAAACTCGTGCGCGTCGGGCGTGTTCACGTGCGCCGTGGGCGTATCGCCGATCACCATCTTGTGGCCGTCGGCGGTGTGCTCGAAGAAATAGAAAATTCCTTCGTGCTCCATCAGCCGCGAGATGAACGCAAAATCCGACTCGCGATACTGCACGATGTACTCGTGCGCGTCGTGCGTGCCCTGGATCGCGAAGCGGAAGCGATCCTCGGGAATTCCCGCGTCCGTCAGCACCTTCTTCACGATGCCCGGGATCGACATGTCGCTGCAATTGGTCGATTGGAAGATGCGCGACTTGATTCGCTTGGTCAGCAGCCAATGCATCGGCACGACTTCGGCCGCGTAGTACGACAGGCTGGAACCTTCGCCGGTGCGCTCAAACCGCCGCACGATTCCGTTCACGTAACGCGTGCCGTACTTTCCGGCGATCTCGATGAAGCACGGCTTGCCGATGACGCGCGCGAAGTCGATGTTAGCGTCGTCGCTGCACAGCTCCACGCGGAACAAGAACAGCTCGCTGATGCCTTCGCTGCCCGTGAAACCCGTGATCTTCAAGTCCTGCGGCGTGAGGTCCCCGACGTGGAACGTGAAGTCGGCGACGCTCGCCTCGCGAATGGTCGTTGGTGTGTCAGCCACGTCATTCTCTCCCGGCGATACGAACCGCCCGCGTCACTTTCGGCGCCACAATACGCGAAACGCTACCCGATCATTACCGTAGGTTCGCCCTGGGCGATCGTGTCCGGTCCGCCGGCGCACGTCGCCATGTCGCCCATGCGCGCCGCGGGCATGTTTCCGATCAGTACGGTCGGCCCGCCGGGCGGCAACACCGGTCCGCCAACGTGCGGAACCACGCCGGAGACCATTGGGCAGACGTGATTATCACCAACTCGCGCGGCGGGCTTGTTTCCGATCAGCACCGTCGGCTCTCCCAAAACAATCGAGCCGCCGTGCGCGGTCATGTCGCCCATTCGAGCGGCCGGCTTTCCGGAGCCCCCGCCGGGCGGCGCGGGAGGCGTCACCGGCGCCGGAGTCGGCGGAGCGCCATTGGCCGCCTCGTAGTCATCCTTGGCGTCTTCCCACTGCGCCTGCTCCTCATCCGTATGGGGGTCGGACGGCGGCGGGGGATAGTCGTTGTAATAAGCGGCCATTTCCTCTGGGCCAGCGGCCATGAGGGATCTCCGTATTGCTCAGGTGCGGCTAGAGAGATGCTTCCGCAGGGTTGACGCCTCTATTCTAACTCAAAATCGGGCAAGGTCCAGCGTGCGGCGCTGTGCGATGCCGAATTCTGCTCACCGATGGCAGTCGCGAGTACCACGCCGCGGCGAGGCGCTGCCGCCAACGAGTTACCTGAGCGACATCCGGCGAGACGATTTACGTTGTAGCTCAGTTTCCCGAAGAAACTCCCCAGCCGAGCCCCGACCGCGAAGGAGAGGTCTCTTGCGACGAGCAGAATGCCGCTCGCTTACGGTCGGGAATCGGTGTCGGCGTTTTCCCGGCGTCGCATGCGAAACTGTGCCGCTTCCCGATTTACCTATCGGCGGAATCTTCCGTTATGGATCGTTCGCGTTCCGCTGCGACCGCCATTTGCCGGGGTCATCCCGTTACGGACAGGCGACGGGGCAAGAATCAGCCCCGGGGTGATAGCCCGGGGCTAACATCCGGCACGGCTCTCGCGCACTGGACGGGATTCCCAATTGGCGCGGTTCGTCGCCAGGGCGTCAATCTAATACCCGGGCCCGGTCTCCGCCGCGGCCCGCTGGGCGTCGATCAGCGTCCGAATCGGCTTGGTTGGCACGCGCAACTCGGTTCGAATCGCTTGCTCATCCAGGTAAATCGCCGCGGCAGCTAGTTCGGGCGGCTCGCCGGTCGCCTTGAATTCGGGCATTGGAGCGCCGGCGCCGCGCGCCAGAACAGTCGCCGCTTCCGCAGCTTTCATAAGGTCGATCAGCACGAGCAGTTGCGGTTTGGGCGAGATCGTCTTGAGCGCGGCTCGTACGCGCTCGTCGGTGTCCAGAGCGGCGGCGTCGGCCGCGGTCATGTGCTCGAACTTCCGTCGTGCCGCTTCCCCCGGCCCCAACGCGTATCTGACGCCGTCGTCGAACGTCGTGGCGTAGATCGTGGAGTCTTCGCCGTAGATGCGCTTGAGCGTGTCCAACATCTCGGTTTGTTCGCCCGTGATATTGAACTTCATGCGCAAAGCGTCGGCGTCGCCGATCTTCTCGCGCTGGGCGTCCAGATCGGCGTGCAGCGGCGCGGCGGCGGAAGAGGCGACCTGGAATCCGGTGCGCCACATGGCGGGAAACTTCTCGAGCAGCGCGCGCCCCTGGCGCGTGAGGTAGGTCCCGGCGATCACCAATGACTTGCCGTCTTCGCTCAGCGCAATGCTGGCTGCGAACCCGTTCAACGACCGAAACGTTTCGCGGAGCTGCGCGAATTCGCCCTTGAGCTTTTCGGTCTCTTCATTCGGCGGCAAACCGGACAGCATCGCCCGCGTCGCATCTTCCTGAATCGAAAGCGCGTCCGCCGATTGCTCCCACTCGTTGGCGAAGCAGAGCACAGCCCTGCCGGCCGGTAACCCGCGCAACAGGTCACGATCGCCGCGGCGGATTCCCTTCAAGAAAGCGCCGACCTTCGTTTCGGTGGGGAATTCGCTGAAATGTCGCAACCGAACCGCATCCGCGCCGACGCTCAACGTGACCAGTGTCGAGCGTGCGTCGCCGACGACGGCCCGAACGCCGTGCAACGCCCAGGTGAAGATGGCCGACGAACCGGCGCTGCTCGGGTTCGAGAGCGAGGCCATGCTCATGAAGCCTTCGGCCATCGCCAGCCCCTGGTTCACCTGGAGCTGCCACGCGGGCGTATCGATGAACAGCAGCGCGTCGCACTCGCGCAGTTGATCGCCGGCCAGTTTGGCGATTCGCGCACCGATTTTCCCGCTCGACTTGGCGGCGTCTTCCACCGCGCCTTCATCCATGGCGTGAATCAGCAGCGACCCGCGCAGCGACGCGTACGACTCCGATCCCTTCTCGCCCAGCGTCAGGGACTCGCCCGCGCCGGGCTTGGCGCCGGCCGCCTCTTTCCATGCCGCCGCGTCCTTCAGGCCGCAGATCGTCGTCGGCAAAAGCAGGGTCGGGTTCATCGCGACGACGAGCGGAGCACCGAAGTCCACGCCGGTCGCATTCGGCAGCAAATGCAGCTCGGAGATAAGCTCTGCCGGTTGCAGCTTGCCCGAAATATTTCCGCCGGCCGCCTTCGCGAAAGCGCCGGCGTCGGTAACCAGCTTCTCGACATTCGGGATGACAAAGACCATCGCCGCATCGTCCGGAATCTGCTTGAGCGCGGTTTCCACGGCGGATTGGGCGAGCGCCGCGCTTACCGCCAGACTGAACAGTACGACTCCAACTACTACACGGATCATTGAGACTACCTCCTGCGACGATCGGCCAGCCCGCCGACGCCGAGCTGGAATTACACGCCAGCGCGGTCCGTTTGTCGATTACACGCAGCGGGAGAGTTCCGAATGGGGGGATTGAGGGACGAAGGGATCTCCCCTGAACACTCGGTCCATTAGGCTTTCATCCCTTGATTCCGCAGAACGACGTCCAGAATACCCAACGCGCCCAACAGCACGCCGACCACGCCGTTCAGGGTGAAGAACGCGAGATTTACGCGCGTCAGATCACGGGGACTCACAATCGCGTTTTCGATCGTCAGCAGCGCCGCGACGGACGCCACGCCGACGTAATAGATCGCACCCAATCCCGACGTCCACCCGACACCGACTAGCGCCAAGACTGTCACCACGTGCAGCCCGCGCGCCAGCCACAACGCCGTCGCCACGCCGAATCGCGCCGGTACGCTGAACAGCCCCGCCGAGCGGTCAAAGCCCGCGTCCTGGCAGGCGTAGATCAGGTCAAAGCCCGCGATCCAGGTCGTCACGGTCAGCATCAGCAGCCAGGCCGGCGGGCCAAGCGTCCGCGGCGAAATTGAGATCCACGCGGCGACGGGCGCCAGCGCGATCCCCGCGCCAAGCACAACATGCGACCAGGCCGTGAATCGCTTTGTGTACGAATACCCGCACAGCCACGCCAGAACCGGCGCGCTCAGCCATAGCGGCCACGGATTGCGGTATCCAATCCAAAACCCCGCCGCCCCGAGCCCGAATATCGCTCCCGAAACGGCAAGAAAGGCCCACGCCGCGCGCATACCAATCTTGCCGCGCGGAATCGGACGCGTCGACGTGCGCGGGTTGGCGGCGTCGACGTCGGCGTCGACGATGCGGTTGAACGTCATCGCCGCGCTACGCGCCGCGACCATGCAGATCACGATCAGCGCGAACTGGCCGACCTGCGGCAGCGCCGGCGACGCCGCCAGAAACGTCGCCAACAGCGCAAACGGCAGCGCGAAGACGGAGTGGCTGAGCTTGATCATCTCGGCCCAGGTCTTGGCGCTGTCGTAGAGCGAGGTCATCGGTTCGTGAAGTGTAAGCGAATGGGGCGTATCGACCCCCGGCCGGATCGTGGCATTGAGGGGGTGGCATGCCGTCACGCGGTTCGGCGCAGCCGTTTGCGACGAAACGCGTGTCGGCATGCGCCCACGGCAAGCATGCTTACGCCTGTCGGCGAAAGCATGCCACCACCCCCCAAATGAAATAGGCGCGTTGTGATTGCGCCGCGTGATCGCACGACAATCGCTTATTCGTCGTCGGCCGCCCCGTCTCGCTCCGCGGCGCGCGCCGGATCCCAGCGCGTGTTCAGCGAATGCTCGATCCCCAGCAGGTCCATCACGCGCCCGACGACGAAATCCACGAGGTCTTCCACGCTGCGCGGCAGCATATAGAACCCCGGCGACGCTGGGCAAATGACCGCGCCGGCCCGCGAGAGCTTGAGCATGTTCTCGATTTCAATCGCGCCAACCGGCATCTCGCGGTGAACGATCACCAGCCGCCGCCGCTCCTTGAGCACCACGCCGGCGGCGCGCGTCAGCAGGTTGCTGCCCAGCCCGTTGGCCAGCGCGCCGAGCGTGTTGCTGCTGCATGGACAGATCACCATTCCGTCGCTCAGAAACGAGCCGCTCGCGATTTTGGCGCCGAGGTCTTTGTGGGCGTAAACGGTCGCGTTCAGCGCGGCGCGCCCCGTCAGCGCGGCGATATCGGGCCGGCGAATGTCCAGTTCTTCCGCCAGCACGCGCCTGCCCAGCGGCGTCATGACCACGTGCAGATGCGCGCCGCTCTCGAGGATGCACTGCGCCAATCGCCGCGCGTACGCCGCCCCGCTGGCGCCGCTGATACCCAGGATGATCTGCCTGGCGGCGGTTCCCACTAGGTCATCTTCTCGGTGCACGTGCAAACGGTCAGCCCGCAACCGGGGCAGCCGCCGCTGAACTTGGAGATCGCGGTTTCGAGGTCGATTCCCTCGACGTTCGCCAGCGTCGCCAGCCACGCAAACACGTCGGCGAACTCGCCCGCCAGGTTCTTGCGGTCGTCACCTTCCGCGATCGCGCTCGCGAGCTCGCCGACTTCCTCCGCGAACCAGAGGAACGTCTTGGCCGCGCCACGTTCGCGGTCGCGGTGCGAGTACATGCGATCGATCAGTTGCTGAAACGCGCGGATTTCCATGACTCGCGCGTTCTCAGCGCAGCTCGACAAACGGCGCCAGCGGAGTCGAACGCAGCACCTCGTTGATCGGCACCAGCTCGATGTTCACGACCGACCCGGTGAACAGCGACGTCAGCAGAAATAGCGGCGAGAAGATCACCAGTAGCGCGACCTGCAAGCTCGCGATCACGACGGCATACACTTCCGTCAGAATCTGTCCCAGCACGATTGTCGTCAGTCCGACGATCGCCGCCAGCGGCGCGACAAACACGGAGAACAGCGGGCTGAACACGGTGATCCGCAACGAGCGCGAATCGCCTTTCGCCGTCGCCGCGCCGGCGGTGCTCGGCGCGGTGAGTTGCTGACCGGTGGCCTGGCTGACCAGCGTCGCGATCTGCTGCGCGGTTTTCTGCAGATCGATGTCCACCACATACTGCTGCTTCTCGCCGCTGGAGGCGATGAACACGTCGACCGTGGCGGTGAAGCGCTGCTGCGAGATTTCCGTGTAGGTCACATGGGCGTAACTGCCGTCGGGACCCTGCACGTGTACCGGCCGGCCCGATTCGAACGTGATGAACGACTTCTCGCCGTTCTTGGCCTGGATCAGGATCGACTCGATCTCGTCCAGGTTCCCGCTCGCCGTGCGCGTGCCGAACACAAAGAACTCGCCCGGCTCGGCCCGGCCAAACAGCAATAGCGGATCACCGGACTTGTCGTTGATGAACAACCCGGCGCGATTCGGATCGCTGGAATCGCCCGTGTTGTCCGAGGACTGATTCGGGCAGCCGCCCGGACCGGCGATCATCGTGACGAAGGCCAAGCCCCACAACCATTCTCGCGATCGGCTGATCGAAATTCGACGGATCATGACGCCTCCTGCGCTGAGTTCCGCCGACCATCCGGCGGCATCCAAAGCCCGCGGACATTGTAGCGTGCCAGTCCAGGCGCAAGACTGTCGGGACAGTTGAGCATCCGGCTTTCCGCTCCGACATCAAGCCGGGTAGTCGCACCGATTCGGTCCGAATTAGTCGCTGGACACGCGCCATCGCGCGGCATACGTTTTGCCTCGCAGCACGTCGCACCAGTGCCGGCGCGGTCGAATGGTGAGTATCCCGATTCTTCAAGCACGCGTCATTCAGTTTGCGTTGACCGTCATCTTCGCGACATCGGCCGCTGCGCGCGCACAGTACCGGCTTGAGCCGATCGCACCTCCCGCCGCGCCATCCGCTGCCTCGCAGCCGGCCGAGCAACGGGCCGCCGCGCCGGTTGCGGCGGAACTTTCGTTGCCTCCGCAAGCTCCAGCGTCGCCGACGACTGAACCGGCATCAGCAGACGGCAACGCGCCCGAATCGGCGCCCGCTTCTGAACCATCCGACGGCACGCAAATTCCGCTCGCGTCGCAGCCGCCGCGCGCGTTTCGATTTGACGAATTGCTGTTCGACGTCGGGTTCGACGCCGAATGGCGTCGACGCAAGACGGAGCAGGACTCGGGCAGCGCGCCGTATCGCTATCGGCAGACGAATTCATTCAGCCGCTTCGAAGAGACCCTCGGCTCGCGCGGCGCGGGGAGCGTGATCAACGATCGCTTCATGCGCTATGCGTTCGACCTGCGCTACGGTTTGTCGCAAGAGCGCTACGACGAGTCGCGCCTCGGCCGCGACCTGTCGAGCACGCCGCACGGCGACTTGCTCGAGTACGACGTAAGAACGACGCTCTTTCCGGCCGGCAAGTTGAGCGCGAATCTGTTCGCTTCGCAGCTCGACGACCGCGTGCCGCGCGCCTTCCTGCCGAGCCTCGACCGGCGTCGCGAGCGCTACGGCGCCGAATTGGTCTACAGTGACGCGATCCTGCCGATGCGGCTGAGTTTCGAACGCCTGTATCAGGCGCTTTCAACGCCGACGCGCGAAGAACTCGACGAAGAGCGAAACCACGAGACGAACTTGCGGTACGAAGCGGCGTGGCTGCCGAGCGCCAATCAGCAGCTTCGGCTGAATTACGAGCATGCCGATCTGCGCGACCGCTACTCCGGTACGCCGACCGATTTCAGCACCATTCGCAACTACCTGACGCTCGACCACACGCTGCTTTTCGGGCCTGGCGACCGCAGCCGGCTCGAAACGCTGGCCCGGATTCAGAACGAGTCCGGCGACCTGGCGCGCGACCAATACGAGATTTCGAGCAATCTCCGGCTGCAGCACAGCGACGCGCTGGCGACGACGTATCGCGTGCAATACCTGAAAGAGTCGTTCGAGGCGTTCGACACCGACCTGGTCCGCGGCGACGTAGGCTTGTCGCATCGCCTCGGCGAATCGCTCGATACGTCGCTCAATCTTTGGGGTCTGACGCGCAGCGCGGACGCCGCCGGAGACGGACATGAATGGGGCGCCTCGGCCGACGTGGCGTTCCATCGCGAGACCGGGCTGGGCCGCTTCTCGGCGAACGTCGGTTACACGCACAATCAAACCGATGTCGACGGCGACGCCGGCGACGGCGTGGTGATTTCTGAAAACGCGACCTTTCGCGATCCGCTTCCGGTCTACCTGAACCACGTCGACGTGCGGATCGTGACGATTGTGGTCACGGACGCGGCGCGGCGGCGGGTATTCCAAAGCGGGCGCGATTACAACGTGATCCGCGTCGGGCGCTACATAGCGCTGACGCGCGTGCAGAACGGCGACATCGCCAACGGACAGACCGTTCTCGTCGGCTATCGCTATCGCGTCGGCAGCGGCTTCCGCTCGGTGCGCGACCGCGGGGACCTGCGCGTGCAGCACGAATTTAAGAACGGCCTGGCGCCGTATTACGCCGGGTCGATGCAGGCCGAAGGCGTGAATCGTTCCCGATTCCTGTCGTATCTGCCGCGCGACGTGGAGCGGCATCGGATCGGCGTGAACTATCGCCGTCCGCGCTGGTCGGGCAATGTGGAGTACGAGTACAACGACGACTCCATCGATCCGTACGATGCGCTGCATCTCAGCGCCGACGCGGCGATCCTCGACAAATCTCCGCACACCCTCGGCGCACGGGCCTCGTACTCCTACTTCGATTTCGGCGGCATGCGCGACTTGCGCGGCAGGCACACGTCGCTGCTGGACCTGGGCTTGAACTACGATTGGCGGCTGGGCCCGACGCTCGACGCCACCGCCGTCGCCGCCTATCGCTATGAGGGTGATTCGCTTTCGGGCATTACGCACGGCGTGGATGTATCGGGCGCCGTGAACTGGCGGATCGGGCGATTTACGCTGCTCCTAGAGGCGGAATACGACCAGCTCGACTTGCCGGGCTCCAGCGACGGCGATTTTTCGGCCTGGATCAAGCTGCGGCGCGAAATTCCGGTGATCGAGAGCGCGAAGCCATGAAACTCGATCAGACAAACCCACGGCTGACGCCGTGGGCTGAGATCTGCCGCCCCTTCAGCGCGACTCGCAAACGTCACTACGTCCTCGCGGTCGCACCCGTCGCCGCGGCGCTGCTCTGTCTATTCGCGCTTACCGCGTGCGAATCTCCCGCGAATCGGCCGCTCTTTTCCGCCAGCGGCCCGGTCTGGCCTGCGCCGCCGGATTCGCCTCGAATTCGCTATCTCGGAGAGCTGCGCGGCGAGTCCACGCTGGGTCGCCAGGCGCGCGGGACCGAAGCGATTCGCGACCTGCTCGCCGGTCCGCCGCCGGCGCGGGACTTCGGCAACCCGAGCGCAGTCGCGGTCTCGGGCGAGCGCGTTTACGTCACCGACACGGCATTTCTAAAGGCGGCGGCGCTTCACGTCATCGATCTGACGACTCGCCGAATGACGTCCGTGACGCAGTCCGGCAGCGCGGCGCTCCAAGCGCCGGTTGACGTCGTCGCGACCCAAAATCGAGTCGTCGTGGCCGACTCGCGGCGGGCGGCGTTGCTCGTGTTTGACCGCGATGGCGAATTTCAACGTGAAGTCACTGGCGTCTTGAGCCGGCCGGCGGCGCTGGCCGTCGATGCGCTGACAGGTTCGATTTGGGCGTGTGATGCGGCGGCGCACCAAATCCTGGCGTTTGACGCCAGCGCCGGTTTGAGCGCGCGTCTGGGAACGCGCGGCGCGGCCCCTGGGCAATTCAACTATCCGGCGGGGATCGCGGTGGAGCATTTGCCTGTCCGAGCCGCGATCATCGGGGAGCGCGGACGGCAAGCGGACCTCGTTGACCAGCGCGCCGGCTCGCAGCCCCCGCTCTCTTACGGTCGCGGCTCTGGCGAACAGGCCCCCGACCCGCGCATCGTCGACATCGCGCGCAACGCGCGCGTCGCCGACACTGAAATCGCCGTCGCGGACGCGATGAACTTCCGCGTGCAGTTGCTCGACACGCTCGGTGCATCGCGCCTGACGATCGGCAAGAAAGGCGACGCGGCGGGCGATTTTTCGATGCCGCGCGATGTGGCGTTCGACAGCGACGGCCACTTGTACGTGCTCGACAATCAGTTTGAGAATGTGCAAGTGTTCGACAGCGAAGGCCGACTGCTTCTGGCGTGGGGAGAAGAGGGCGCCGGCCCTGGGCAGTTCAATCTGCCTTCGGGAATCACGATCGACGATCGCGATCGAATCTGGATCGCCGACACGCACAATCGCCGCGTGCAGGTGTTTCAATATCTGCGAAGGGAGCCGACGTGAGCGGGCGCCGCAAGAGGAACTGCCGCACCGACAAAAGCGTCCAGCGGCCTCTCGTATTATTCGTGCTTCTCGTCGGCTTCGCAGCCGCCCGCGCCGACGACAGTGTCGTCAACTCCAAGCATGACCTGTCGACCAGCGGCCCCGGCCCGGTGCGAGCCGTGAACGAGAACCAAGTCTGCATCTTCTGCCACACGCCGCACAACGCCAGCCCCGCCGCGCCGCTCTGGAACCGCGCCAGCCCGCGCACGCACTATCGCATCTACTCCAGCAGCACGACCGACGCGCGGATCGACCAGCCGACGGGATCGAGCAAATTGTGCCTAAGCTGCCACGACGGCAGCATCGCGCTGGGCCTGGTGATGAGCCGCGAAACGCAGATCCCGATGTCGCACTCGTTCATCCCAGGTCAACGCGACCTGACCAACGACCTTTCCGACGATCATCCGATCGGCCTGCGCTACGACCGTCAACTCGCCAATCGCGATCGCGAGCTCCGCGCGCCAGAACTGATCGACCATCGCGTCAAGCTTGGCCCGCGCGGCGAGCTGGATTGCATCGCCTGTCACGATCCGCACAACAACGAGTTAGGCAATTTCCTGCGCATTCCGACGCGCGACGGCGCGCTGTGTAACACCTGTCACGCGCTCGACGGTTGGCGCAGCTCATCGCATGCGACCTCCGCCAAGCCGGTCCCGATCGTGCTCACCGGGGGTCAGCCGATGCCGTTTGCATCGATGGCCGAGAATGCCTGCGCGACGTGCCACGTGCCGCACGGCGCGGCGCAATCGGAGCGCTTGCTCCGCGCGCGGGCCTTCGACCTGTGCATCAGTTGCCACGACGGAATGACCGGCCGAAACGTCGCCTCGGTAATCGGCCGACGCAGCGGCCACAAACCCCGGCGCGTCGTCACGCCGCACGACCCGACCGAGGACCCCCGCACGATGCCGGCGCACGTCGAGTGCGTGGATTGCCACAATCCGCATGCCGCGCAGGGAAATCCGACCGGCCAGTCGGCGATGCTGGTTCGCGCCCAGGGTCCTGGCTATATGCCGACGCTCGAATCCGTTCCCGGCGTTTCTCTCACCGGCCTGCCGAAGCCGGATGCAACCGCTTACTACGAGGTTTGTTTCCGCTGTCACGCCGACAATCCCGTGCCGCTGCCGCGGCGGGTCATACGTGATCGCGACGAGGGCGGGAATATTCGCCGCCAATTCCAGCCGACCGCGGCGTCGGCGCATCCGGTCACGTTCGCGGCGCGCCTGGTCGCGGAGACGCCCAGCCTGCTGCCGGCGGTGCGCGCCCAGCCCTACCTGAGCTGCCAGGACTGCCATAACAATCCCGATGCGCGGCAGCTTGGCGGATCCGGGCCGAACGGCCCGCACGGCTCGCCGTTCGAGAAACTGCTCGTCGATCGCTATGACACCGCCGATCTGACGATCGAAACGGCGCAGTCATACGCGCTTTGTTACCGCTGTCATGATCGAAACTCGATCCTGGGCGACCAAAGTTTCCCGCTTCACAGCCAACATATCGTCCGCGGCCGAGCGCCTTGCAGCGCCTGCCATGCGCCGCACGGCGTCGCCGGCAGCCCGCGCGAGCACAGCCACCTGATCAATTTCGACCTGGCGATCGTCAGCGGTCAGCGGCAATTCGTCGATCAGGGCCGCCGGGCCGGGAGTTGCACGCTCACCTGCCACGGCGTGCAGCACGTAAATTTCACGTACGGCCAGTAGCAGATCTTGCGAACGGGGTTCAAAACGCACGCGCACGACTGGTGAAACCGTACTGCGCACTGGGCAGCACGGTCTCCCCAGTTTTCACCGAAATCGCGGTTTTCGGGCCTGCCGGAGCCTCGCGCAGCGGTTTTTCGGATTGGCACGGCCTTTGCCTCCATCGGCACTCGGCCCCGTGTGGGCCGCGAACTATGAGGAGTCGGGCCATGAAACGCGACACCCAGCAACCGTTCGACGTGCGGTCAGCCGGCTTTGACGCGGCCGGCTACGATTCGGAATCCAGCGACGCGCTCGGCGAGAGCTTTCTGACGGTCGAGGAGTGGAAGGACCTGGTGGCGGCGTACCTGTACGAGCTGCCCGAGCGCCTTGATATTCGAATTCTCTGGTCGCGAGATGGCACGCACTTCTGTCGGGTGAACGTGTGGCACGAGAGCGTCTCGCCCGGCGGAAATCGAATCTACCGCTCGTCCTTTGTCGCGCTGGACGAGACGCCGGACGGCCCGCGGGTGCGCGATCTGACGCGCCGGCGGGCGGCATAAAACCCGACCGCCAGGTAGGTCATCAGGCAGCGTCCGACTCTGAGGTCGGACGCTACGCGCCCGTCACACCCCGCCGACTCGTGACGGGAGCGTCATCACCACGTAGACTCCGGGAATGCACACTCTCGAGCTGCTGCTGCGCGTGCTTCATATTGGTTTTGCGGCCACCGTCATCGGCGCGGCGATCTTCCAGTATTTCGCAGTCCTGCCGTCGCTTCGAACGCTGCCCGACGCGCAGCGGTCGGAGCTGCGAGAATCCCTCGCATCGCGCTGGCGGCCGTGGGTCTTCGCGGCGATCGCCGTGTTGCTGATCACCGGCTTGCTGAACTTCGTGCTGTTCAAAGTCCCGGCCTATCGCGGCGCACCCAACGCCGGCATGTACCACATGCTCTTCGGATTGAAATTGCTCCTTGCGCTGGCGGTATTTCACCAAGCAACGATGCTGGTGCTCAGCGGCCGCTCAGGCGAGAAACGCCGTGAAATGCCGGCCGGCACGTTTCAAGTGCTGCTCGGGCTGTACGCCGCGATTGTCGTGGTGGCGGGCGTGATGCGCTACTTTCCGCAGTTTTTTCAGGGCCGGTAGCGGCGCGATGTGAGATGCTCCCAGCCGGGCGCCGCCCGTGTAGTTCTAACGCATTTTCGAAATCGGTCTGTTATCGAAAATGGGGAGTGCGGGCACATTGCCCGCACCAAGCAAGCTGGAAAGCTCGAACTCCCCCGCCAGACCAAAATCGAAAACGCTCTAACTTCAAGCAGTCCGTCTGAACCAATCCGCGTCGCGACGCTGCTGGCACGCCAGTTGCATAGAATCTATCGTGACGGGCGCGCTGCGGTCGCGGGGGCGATCACGGCGTGCCGGCGTGCCCTCGCTACGAGGAGTCGGACCATGCCAATCAAACCGCAACGAATCCTCTGGCCGACCGATTTTTCCGAGCTGTCTCTGCTCGCCGGCCGCTACGCGCGCGGATTTCGCGACACCTTTGGCGGCGAGCTCCACATCGTGCACGTGATCACGCCGCCGCTGAACACGGACCTCACGGTCATGCTGCCGATGGACGTGCCGTTGGCCGTTTCCGAGCCGGACCTGATTGACGCGGGAAAGAAGGCCATCAACGCCCTGATCGATGCCCACTTCGACGCCGACGCGGCGATCGTTCGACACGTGCTTTGCGGCAACCCGTGGACGGCGATCTGCGAGTACGCGCAGAACAGCGGAATCCAGCTCATTGTCATCGGCACGCACGGACACACCGGCATCCGGCATGCCCTGATCGGAAGCACCGCCGAACGGATCGTGCAGCACGCGCCGTGCCCGGTGCTGACCGTGAAGCAAGCCGGCGCGGGATTTGCGCCGTAGTCACGCAACCGCGGGGCGGCGGCACGCCAGCGGACTCGTCCGGCAATCTGCTCCTGCTACAACGTTACATCTGCCGCCCATGTTCTGCCGCCCTTTCAGGGCTAACTGCAAGGCATCCCCAAGCGTTGTAGGGCTAAGATGTCGGCATGGATTGTTCGAGTCGACCGCGAATCCTCGTCGCCGCGCCCTTGGACGCCGCCGCTGACGCCGCCTTGGACGCCGCTTCGGAAGTGGTCCGCGCCGCCAGCCCCGACGAGGCGACGCTCCGATCGCTGATCGGCGATTGCGATGCGCTGGTCGCGCGCACGAACACGCCGGTCTCTCGTGAATTACTACGATCCGGCAAGCGCCTGCGCTGCGTGGGCGTCGCGGGCGTGGGCGTGGAGCGCGTCGATCTCGAAGCGGCGCGCGAATTCGGCGTCGAAGTGCTGAGCACGCCGACGGCGGCTTCCGATGCCGTCGCGGAGTTCACGGTGGCGCTGATATTGGAGCTGCTGCGGCCGATCCGGCGAATGGCCGCTGAGTATCAGGCTGGCCGATTTGACGCGGCGCGGCGCGAGGCGCACGGCGTCGAGCTGCGCGGGCTGACGATCGGCATCGTCGGCATGGGGCGCATCGGCTCGCGCGTCGGGCGCATCTGTGCGGCGGGCTTCGGCGCGCGGGTGCTCTACAACGACATCGTTGACGTCGGGCCGTTTGATTTCGCGGCGGCCCCGGCGGACAAGCAGCAAATCTGGCGTGAAAGCGACGTCTTGACGCTGCACGTGCCGCTGACCGATTCGACGCGCGGCATGCTCGACGACAACGTGTTCGTTCAACTCCGCCAATCCGCACACCTCATCAACACGGCCCGCGGCGCCGTAATCGACACGCAGGCGCTCGTGAACGCGCTGGCGAGCGGGCGTATCGGCGGCGCAGCACTGGACGTGACCGACCCCGAGCCGCTGCCGGTCGGCCATCCGCTGCTGGCGTCGCCGCGCTGCATCGTCACGCCGCACGTCGCCGCGCGGACACACGAGGGACTCCGTCGCATGTGCGCGGTTGTGGATGACGTGATCGCGTTCCTGCGGGCGGGGCAACGCGCGTAGCGCCAGTGCCGCTATTCCTCAAGGTGATCAACGCCTCCGGATTCACTCCGCCGCCCGCCGGTCGCTGGCGCTCGCGGTTCCGATGCTCGGGTCGCTCGCGTTGGCGGTGCCGATCGCTGAGAACGCTTGCCCGCACTCGGGGCAGCGCCCAGCGGCGCCGAGGCCCGTGAGGCGGTACCCGCACGAGCGGCACGCGTCCGCGGGCGGCCGAATGCCGACGCGCCGAAACGGCCGCTGAACGCCGACCGCCACCGCCGCCAGCCCGTGATACGCGATGATCGCCACGGTCAGAATCGGCCCCATCTGCGCGACCAGGCTGTTCAGCCAGTCACTGGAGATGCGCGGCGTCAGTCCGACAGTAAGCAAGAACGCCAGCGACGCGGCGAGCGTGCCAACCAGCGCCACCCAAAGCCGCGGATACGCCACCGACAACACGACGATCAGCAGCGGCATCGCGATATTGACGACAAACGCGACTGCGACGCCGGCCCGCCCAAACCGCGCCGCGGCGTAGGCCTTCATCGCCGGCACGGCCAGCCCGATCGCGACGGCGCCGAGAACGTAGAGAAGAGCAATCGCCCACCAGGGCCGCGGGCGGACGTAGATCATGCGGGAACTACGCCGGCGAGCGAGCCGAGGTTCGAGCGGACTTCATTGTGAAAGGCCTGGAGGCCGGTTTCGGAGGGGTGGTTGCAGCGGTTTATCTGTACGCGTCGCGCGATTTCCTTGAGAAGTTGTAGGTGCGTGCAGCCGCGTTCACGCGCCACCGGTTCGCAGAGCGCGTTTAGTTCAGCTTTGGGTACGCACTTTCGCACGTTGTTGAGCGGTGTGTCCGCAGGAAGATCCAGCCCGTCGCGCACCGCCCGCGGGTCGTCGAGTAGCCAGGCTTCGGCGTGTGGATCGGCTTCGCCGAGCGCGGCGGGAAGTCGCGACGGCGCCGTGATCCCAGAGCGCATCTGGCTCAGGCGCTCGGACGGCGGCGCCCGGTCGCGATCGATCGTGGCGACCAACGCGTGCTGCCTGTCGGTGAGCGCCTGAGAGACGGCGTATTCCAGCTTGCGCGCCAGTCCACGCAGTGTTCGCGTCCTGCCGCTCTTGCGCACGACGAGCTTGCTCCACGTCACGAACGATGGCTGCCACGTGGGTTTGCCGAGCCACCCTGAGACCAGCGGCGGAACGATGGCCTCATCGCGCGGTCCTTCGCCGACAAACCGGACGCGAATCATTGCTTCGGACTCACGAGTCCGGCTTCTTCCTCGTTGAACCAGATTTCACCCAGCATGAACTCGTGCAGGAAGTGCTTCAGGCGATCTTTGTCGACCGGTTGCGCGGTGCGCGAGCCGTCGTCTTCGCGGCGGAAGACGAGAACCTGATCTTCGTCGAGGTTGACGTGATCGAGCAGGTGCGGAGAGTGGGTGCTCATGATGATCTGCGCCGCGTGACCGCAGTGCTCGCCCTTGGTGATGCCGCGCAGGATCGACATCACTTCGCCGAGGCGGTGGGCGTGCAGACCGTTCTCCGGTTCCTCAAGCAGAATGAGGTTTGGAGGATTGGGGTGATATGCCAACGCGAGATAAAAGATCAAATGTCTTACACCGACAGAGATACCGTCGCAAGGCAACAGGAGTCCGTTCTCGATCTTGAACTCGATGCTCCGTGTCTCTTTCAACGGCGTACCGATGTCAATGTCGTTACACCCAGGAATGCGCGCTCGCGCAGCCTCGACAATGTCGTCGAATCGCGTTCGATGTCGGCGCAGCACGTAGTCCAACAGCGCCGGAAGCAGAGTCCCTTGCTCGTCTAGTATTGGCGGCTCGGCGGAATCGCTGAATCCCGGTCCCGAAAATTCGAAACCGCTTGATGGCGGCCGAATCAGGACAACTGGCTGCAGCGGCTGCACCAATCGTTCCCAGTCCGGATGAGATTCGGGACCGCGGCGAAACGCGTGGCCGGATGCCGTGGTAAGCTCCACCGCAAAGGGCTCCCGGGCGAGCCTCCAGTTGTCAGCTAATCCGATCCCGTGGTATTTCGCCGTATCCGCCATGCGCAACGCGGAAAGAAACGCCGACTTACCCGAGTCGTTTGGTCCGATCAGAACCGTGAGCGGACGTATCGGAACCGACACCTCGCGCAGACACCGGAATCCGCGAACTTCCGCATGGGTGATCATTCTAATTGTCTTCCGTCGGCGATCGTAACAGAATCTACCCCGCCCACAACCCGCCCGTCTTCTCCATCCAATCCGCGATCCGTTCGCACGCCCGCGATACGTCGCCGTCGGACACGTCCAGCTCCAGCAGCGGCAGTTTCGTTTGCCGCACCAGCGCGCGCATCCGCTCCTGTTCGCGGACGAACGCGTCCAGATCATCATATTGGCCGGGATTGCCGGAGACCTTGAGCCGCGCCGCGCGGGCCGACGCGAACGAATCCGGCGAGCGGAAGCAGTATACGAGATGAAACCCGAGCGGCTTGAGTCTTTCCTCGAGCCAGGCGAAATCGTGGTCCTTCCCGCGCGCGGCGAGCTGAAACGTCCGCGTCGAAACGTGAAAGCGGTCGATGATCCACGAGTAGTACGGCAGCAGCTCAAACAGACGGGCCCAAGCCTCGTACGCTTCGAGCGCCCGCCGCTCCTCAGCCGGCTCGAAATTGATCAGTCCGCGACCCCAGGGCACGTTCGTGAACGCGCACCACTCGGCCGAGATCAGCGGCGAGTGGTAGCGGTACTTGCGCGGGCCGACGATGCGCGGATGCTCGTTGAGCGCGAAGGCGATGTCGGTCTTGTGCGTCAGGCGCGTGCCTTCGAGGATGATGTGCGGACAGAGTTTGCGGCCCATGCGGCACTCCGGCGGCGATCCGCGTTGGATCGGCGGAAGCAGCCTAATGTTCGGTCACTCTCGAACTTTCGGGTTCGAATTATCCGAGCCGGGCTATCCTCAGCCCGGTTCGCGAACCGGCGTGAGGAGACGCCGGCTCGGATTGGCGAACCGATCGTTCGACGTTGACGGAACACTAGCGTTCGACCGGATCGCTGGCCACGCATTCGCATTGTCGGTAGCGTGGCGCGGAGGATAGACTCTGAATGGGTCGCGCCGTCCCGGAGTGTTTCGCGCATGCCGACACCCGCCGCCGCCGTCGTGCCGGAGACATCGCGCAAGGCGCGCCTCTTGCCGCCGTTCAAAGTGATCCTGCACAACGACGACGTGAACACGTTTGAGCACGTGATCCTGACGATCCTCAAGCTCACGCCGCTGAAGGAGCCCGAGGCGATCGAGAAGACGATCGAGGCGCACGAGCGCGGCTGCGCGCTGTTGCTGGTGACGACCAAGGAGCGGGCGGAGCTGTACGTCGAGCAATTCGCGACGTTCAAGCTGTCGGTGACCGCAGAGCCGGATGAATAGTCGCCACGCCAAGCACCCTGTCCGCGACCGGCGGGGAGTTGGGACTGAAGGGACCGCTGGTTCGCGTGTTCAATGCCGATCGAATTCGGTCATTGGGCATCGCCGCCCAGCGAGCCGATCGCGGGGGTCAGAGTTAGGTAGTGGCTCGGTTTCGCTTTCGACGCCGGGAAAACGCTCGACACCGAGGCCCGACCGTAAGGGAGCGGCTTTCTACTCGTCGCAAGAGACCCCTCCCTTACGGTCGGGGCTCGGCTGGGGAGTTCCTTCGCGAAACTGAGCCACTACCCGAAGTTTCGGTATGCTTGCCCGCCGCGGCGCTCCCCCCTAGCGCCGCGCGGCGGCGTGATCCTCGGGCCGGCGTTCCGGGTTTGGCGCGGCGGAGGAGGCTCGCCGCGCCGGTCCCGGAGAAGCACATCACGCGAAAGACAAATCGCGGGTAAGCAAGGCCCGTGCCGCACGGCGCGCGGACGGAATCGGACGAACAGAACGTGGTTTTTCGGCCGATTTCGCGGGTCGCGCGTCAGGATCGGGTGTTTGCCGGGCACCGAGTGCCCAGTATTGGGCATCGGTGTGAGAACGGAGTACCCAAAGCGTGCTGAGTTGGTGAATCGGCGACCGCGTCCCCCGTCAGAGGCCGGTCCGTGTCGAGCGGATGACCGGCTGAGCGGTCACCGCGCCTGGAACCTGAAGCGACCGGCGCACGCCGATCGATCGGGCGTCACGGAACACCGGCGTGCGGGCGTCGCTGCGACACTTGCACGCGAGACGCCCGCATTCGGGGGCATCAGCTCGCTTGGAGGTTCGCCGTCGGCGCGGTGATGACGATTAGGCTGCCAGCGGCATCGCGGACCGAGAGCTTCACCATTTCCATCGAACGCAGCTTGTTCCGCTCGGAATCGCTGACGATGTAGACAACCTCGGCGCGGATGCGCTTGTCGCCCTGGAAGAAGAGCGACTGAAGGCGGCGCTTGACGGACGTGGAGGTGCGCTGCTTGTCGTCGTCCCAATAGGATTCCTTCGGCACCGGCCCCGAATTGACGACCCGCACCTTAGCGCCCGCCGCGATGAATTTTCCAGCCGCCTTCATGCGTTCGTTTTCCTTTCCAGTGTGCTGCGCCCAGGCTCCCACCGGAACCCGTCACGCCGCAATTCCCAACACCAGCCGACGGGGCGCAACGATGCGGCCACGGCGGCGAAACGCTGGTCAAGTTTTCAGTCGGGACACGCGCGAGGGTCGAACGACCACCCGCAAAGGAGGGCCCGAACAGTTCGTGCAGCATGCTAGCAATCCCGAACTGACAATCAAGGCTATTTTTCGTTCAAGCAGGCAGAAAGCACCGCTCGAACCACAAGCACCGCGCCCGCCCCAATCCGGGCCACCGTTGTCCCTTTCGCCTGAACGACCGCCCGGCGAGAATGATCGCATGCGCAAGCCCAAGCGCAAGTGGCGTATTCGCGCGCTGGCCACGCTCGTGGTCCTGATGACGTTGGCCGGAGCCGCGCAGCTCTACCTGACCCAGCCCACCCGCATTCAGGCCCAACTCCAATCGCTGCTCGCCTCTTTGGATGTCGGCGAGGTTCGCGTAGGTTACAGCAACTTTTCGATCTTCAGTGGGCTGCGGCTGGTGAACCTGGAGGTATTCGCCTCGTCCGGCGGGCCGCGCGAGCCGATGCTGCGCGTCGCGGACGCCGCGATCGGATTCGACCTGCTCTCGCTTCTCACGGGGAGTTTTCGACCCACCGACGCGCGGCTGACCGGCGTGCAGGTGCGAATCGAGCGCGACGAGCGCGGCGGACTCAATTGGCGTCTGGCGAAAATCGACCCGCGCGCCGATTCGCAGCAGAAGACCAGCGGCTGGCCGCGCCTGCGCGTAGAGCAGGCAGACATCCAGCTTTTTGCGGTCGTCGGCGGGACGGCGCATCTGCAACGCCGCTGGATCGCGTCCGCCGACGGGCAACACGCCACGCCGACCTCCGACGATGCCACGACCTACCGCCTGCGCCTGGCGCAGATCGGCGGCTCGGCGGCTCGACGTCCGGCGCGGGACGCGCGCGATTCGCTCGTCGGATTGGAATTTTCGCCCAATGGCGTGGTCGCTACGTCGGGCTGGGTCGACGTCGCAAACGTGCTGAGTTTCCTGGACGCACCGCTGGCCGAATCGCTGATCGACGCACGCCTGGGCGGCGTCGTGGCGCTCGATCGGGCAGTGCTCGAGCACGGGCGCGTCCGCGCGTGTCGATTGCGCTTCGCGAACGGAGCGCTGTCAGTGCCGATCGAATCGCCCGAAAGCGGCGTGACGCCGGGCGCACGCTGCATGCAGCTCTCAGATGCCGAGGCGATCGTCGATTGCGAGTTCGGGTCGTCGCCCACCGATGCGGCGCACGTGAGCCTGAACCTGCAAGCCGCCACCCTCGGCGGCACGCTCGATCTTGCGGCGCGAGCGGACGGGCAGCGCGAGGCACTCGTCGCGGTAGACCCCGATCGGCTGGCGTACGACATTTCTGTGCGGCTCAACCGCGCCGCGTTCCCCGACCTGCTGCTCGGCGCCCCGTTTTATGACGCCCCGCGCATGCCCGAGCCGCTGCGTTCTTTCGTGCACGATTACTCGCCGCGCGGGAATTTCACCCTATCGCTGCGGGCAACGCGGAAGGAGGGCGAGTCCGAGCCGCGCGTGGAGGGCGAATTCGAGCCGCTCAGCGCGAGCTGCCGCTATAAACGATTCCTGTACGACCTGAACGACGTGACCGGCAAGGTCCGCATCACGCCCGAGCGCATCTACCTCGAAGGCCTGAGTGGTTGGCATGGTTCCAGCCGCGTCACGGCCGAGGGCTGGTGCGTCGACAGCTCGGATTGGACCGGATTCGAATTGGACTTCATGGGCGATCCGCTGCGGCTGGACGACGACCTGTACGCGGCGATTCCCGCATCATATCAGGCGCTGTGGCGCGAGGCGCAGCCGCAAGGGCAGTCGCGGGCGGCGGTGCGGATCACGCGGCCGCACGGTTCGCGCCAAAGCGGCGCGCTGGACCCGATTGTCGACATCGTCGCACATCTGCAATCGGCCGAGCTGAACATCGGCGACGAGCGCCTGCGCGAGGCGGACGGCGTTGTCCGCATCACCGACAACGGCGTGGAGATTGAGGACCTGGTCGGCGCGTTTCGCGAGGGAACGCTGCAACTCGACGGGACAATCGAACTTCCCGAGTGCGGCGCGGCGCCGATGGCGATGCGCGTGCTCGGCGCAAGAGTCGGCGTTGAGCGCGCCAGCCAGATCGTCGACTCGCATGGCGAAGCGCTGGGGACGGTGCAGTTCGCCGGGATCGGAGACGTCAGCGGGCATGTGATCCGCGGCGCGGACGGAATATCGCGTTCGAGCTATGTGCTGCAAGTCCGCGATGGGGCGCTCAGCGGCTTTGATCCGCAGCGGCCGTTCACGAACGTGAGCGCGTGGGTTGCGGTTGATGGGGATCGCGCGCGGCTCCTGAACTGCTCGGCTCGCGCCGACGACGCATGGATCCAGCTGTCGGGAGACATTCCGGGTGGTGCCGCGCCCGGCGAAGCGCTCTCGCTCGACATTGCCACCGGCGCCGGGGATGTCGCGCGACTGCTGCCGCGCGTCATGCCGCAATACTGGCGCGAGCTCCGCGAGGCGCTCGGGCTTTCCGGCGCGGGAGAGGTGGCGGCGCGTCTTTCGCCGATGCCGGACCGCAATCGGCAGCGGATCGAGCTGCGCGTCAGCGCCGCAAACATGCAGCCCAAGCCGTTTCCGTTGCCGCTGACAAACGTCCGGGCCGAGATCGCCGTCTCCGGAGACGCGTACGAGATCGCCCGCGCGACGGCCGAGTACGGGGATTCGTCAACGGTTTCCTGCCGCGGGCGCGGCGGGTGGTCGCCGTCGAACTGGATTGAACTGAGCGGCGAGGCGAGCGGATTGCCGCTCTCCGACGCGCTGGTCGCAGCGCTGCCGTCGCCGCTGGGCGGATTGCTGGCGCGCATGAAGCCGCGCGGGCGCGTCGATCTGCGCTTGGCGCGCGTGCGCTACGACGAGGGAGGCGCGGAGCCGTGGCAGTTTGTGGGCAACATCGCGTTCCGCGCGGCCGATTTGCGTTTGGGCGTTCCGCTGTCGGACTTTGACGGCGCGCTGGACGGCCAGTGTGTCGTCGATCGCGCCGGCGCGGCGAAGCTGGAAGCGGATTTCAGTGTTTCGCGCGGCGCGCTGGCCGGCCGGCCCCTCTCCGGACTGACAGGGCGGCTGCGGCGCGGAGCGGGCGATCGCTGGACGCGGCTGGACGATCTGCACGGGCGATTCTGCGATGGCGAGGCGGTCGGCTCGCTGGGAATCGACGTGGAAAGCGGCGAATACGAGATGTCGCTCACCCTTTCAGGCCTCTCGCTGGCGCAGTTTCTTCGTCGCGACGACGCCGGCGCGGTCGGGCGCGGGCGTCTGGACGGGCGCGTTTTCCTGCGCGGGCGCGGCGACGAGATGAGCTCGTGCGTCGGCGGCGGAGACGTGCGCGTGCGCGGCGTGACGCTGGTCAGCGACCCGGTCATGCGCGCGCTGGCCGCGGCAGGCCGCGGCGCCAGCCAGAAGTTTGCAGAGCAGCTCGATCAGGCAGAGCTCCGCTTCACTTGGCGCGGCACGACGCTGCATTTCGATCGCGTGGAGTTGCTGGTCGGCGATGCGCGGATGGTGGGCGAGGGAAGCTGGGATCTGGAAAGCGACGAGATGGACATGACGCTGGTCGGCGCCGGACCGCGCGCCGGGCGGATCATCGGCGTATCGGAATTGCTCGAAGCGGCCCAGAGCGAGCTCGTTCAATACCGCGTCCAGGGCCCGGCCCGCTCGCCGCGCGTCACGGCCCAGCCCTTGCACACCATCACGGAGCCGATACGCCAGATGTTTCGGCGATGATCGCGCGTCGCGGCGACGCATGCGCCTGGCTGACGGCTCGTTGCAGAACTCTGTCCGAGCGGCGACCGGCAGGGAGCGGGGGCTGGAAGTGACCATGTGCAGCCGAATCCGCCTCTTCTCCCGCGTTCCCTAACGGTTGCGGCTCGGTCCAGCGAATATTTCAACGATGCCCCCAATCAGCGGTGCTCGTGGCCGGCTGGGGGGTCAGTCACTTCATCCCAATGCGGCGCGACTGCATCCAGAATGGGAGGCAACTCGGACTCACCGTCCAGCCGGCTGAGCACGCAATGGCAAGTCGTCGCATCCGTAACGTGCACCAGGCGCCACGCCCCGACCTCGACGCGATGGCCGCGGTGTTCGCCGACGACGCACGGGTGATCGCGGTACGTGCCGTACTCTTCGGGGTGAATCGCGCGATGGAAGATCGTGCCCACGAATTCGCCGTTGCGTCGATAGACTGCGGCCGCCGCGGGATTATCGCCGATTTGAAGTGCGAAGGCCTCTCTTAGCTCAAACCCGCCCGGCAGCGCCGGCGGAAGCGCGAAATTCAACTGCGCGGCGTGCCGCCGGGCTTCGATCGCGGATACCCGCCGGCCGCGGTACAGCGCTACGAACTGCCGAAAGGCCCTTTCGGCATCGACCGGGAGTCCGTCGAGAAGCGCCGCGAAATTCACCGTGGCCGCTTCGGCTCTGGACGAAAGGCTCTCCAAGACCGCGAAGTACGCGCCGACCGACAATACGAGACATGCGGCGGCCACCAGAACCGAACGAAGTCGGAAGATCCGCACCAGCGGGCGGCGCGGCGCGGCCGCGGAGAGTCGCGACTCGATTCGACCCCAAAGTCCCGGCGGCACACGAGACTGGGCTCCCGCGGCGATTCGGTCGCCCAACTCGCGTATGCCTTCGACTTCGCGGCGACACTCCGCGCAGGCGCACACGTGCGCCTCGATCGCGGCGCGCGTTTCCGGCGATCCCTCGCCATCCACGTACGGGCCGAGTAACTCGCGCATTGCGTCGCAGGGATTCACGGCGCACGTTCCTCGACGGGCGGGGCGGCGCGCTCCCGCCCGTAATCGATTCGATGAGTCTGCGGGCGGATTTCTTCCCGCGGCGCCGCAAAATCACGAAGCAACCCGCGGAGTCTGGCGCGAGCGCGGCTTAGGCGCGAAGCGACCGTCCCGATCGCGGAGTTCGTAACGTCAGCAATCGCCCGGTAATCGAGTCCCTCCTGGTGCCGCAGCAAGAGCATCGCTCGATCGAGCGGTTCAAGCGCCGCCATCGCATTCTCAATATCGAGGCGCATCGCGGATGAATGACCGTTGTCGCGCGGGTCCGGCCGCGCCGCGGCGAGCTCCGGATCGAGCTGCGCCGGCTTCTTGCGTCGCAGCCACTGAAGCGCTTCGTTCACCGCGATGCGGTAGAGCCAGGTATTCAGCGCGGCGCGTTCGTCAAACGTCGCGATCGCCGCGAACGCCTTCAGGTAGGTCTCCTGCGCGAGGTCTTCGGCGTGTTCCTTGGAATGTGTCATGCGCACCAGAAGGCGAAACACGCGCTCGCTGGTGCGCTCGTAGAGTGCGTGCTGCGCCATCCGATCGCCCCGTTTGCAGCCGGCGATCAGCTCGGGCTCGGTCATCGCAGCGGCCGGATCGCGAATCTCCACGCCAAGAGGCTATCCGCCAGTGCAACTCCGTCCAAGTCGGGCGCCGATTTCCAGCGCCGCGCGGATCCCGAATCTTGCCGTCCGGCAAGGAAGAAACACGGACCGCCATGCATCGAACACCAACGCCGCGCGCCTCGTTGCGTCCTGACCCGATCGGCGTGGGGTCGCGTGCCGTTCGTTGAGCTTGCACTGCGGGTCGCATACGTTACCGGCGCAATGTTCGCCAAATCACGTGCGGCCCATACCGGCCGCAACGCGAGGCGTCTGAGATGGATTACTCGCACATCCGGATGTTCGTGGTTGGCCTGCTCTGTTTGACCCTCGCATCGTGTGCGGCAATCGAACATGGCCGCGAATTACAAGAGGCGCGGCAGTGGATGGACGAGGCGACGGGGCGTCGTCCAGCCTGGGCCGTCGACACGGCGCTGGGCAGACTGGCTTTGCCTCCCAGCGGCGAGCTGACGCAAGACGCGGCGATTGACCTGGCTCTCACCAATAACCGCGCTTTGCGGGCGGATATCGAGGTGATCGGAGAATCGAACGCGGAGCTGGTGCAGGCCGGCTTGCTCTCCAACCCGATGCTTTCGCTCATGATGCGGTTTCCTGACGGCGGCGGACGCGCAAGCCTGGAATTCGGTCTGGCCAAAGACTTCGCGGACTTGTGGTTGATCCCCTCGCGGAAGCGCGCCGCGCAGTCGATGCTGCAGCAGCGGCTCCTGTCGTTTACGGACAACGCCGTCGGGCTGGTGCGTGACGTCACCACGACTTTCGTGATGCTGCAGTACCTGGACCGAACGATCGAATTGCAGAACGAGAATCTCGAAGTCCTGCGACAGGCGATCGAAGTCGCACAAGCCAGGCTTCGGTCGGGCAGCACCACGCAACTGGACGTGAACCTGCTCGAAGCGCGGCGCCTGCAGGCCGAGCTGGACCTGTTGCAGATGCGGAACGAGCGCGCCACGACGCAGTTCAACCTGCTGCGCCTCTTGGGAGTCTCGCGGGAGTCTGCCGCATGGCGTCCCGCGCCGTTGCCGCCCGCGGAATTCGACCGAAATGCGGACGAGGACGCCTTGATCGATTGGGGCCTGCAACGGCGGTTGGATATTCAAGCCGCCGGCTGGGAGGTCGACGCCGCACTCGCGGAATTCGACCAGCAAAAACTGCGGCTCATCCAAAGCTTCGGAGTCGGCGTTTCCGGCGAGCGTACGGCGCGTCGCGGCATTCCAGGCCGCAACATCGCGGCGGATACGGCACGAGCCTCGCTTGCCAGCGGGCGACTCACGGCGCCGGAATTCGAACCGCGGAGCGCGCGGCGCGCGGCGCGCAGGCAGGAGATTGACTTCGTCCTCGGGCCGGTGATCGAAGTGCCGCTGCCGATCTTCGACCAGAACCAGGCTCAGATTGCCAAGGCGCAGTATCGGGCGCGCGAACTGCACGAACGGTATTGTGAGCTTGAGCAGCGGACCGTCGAACAGATGCGGGCCGCGATCGCGACGCGCCAGACCGCGGCGAGGCGACGCGAGATTTACCAGGCATCGCTCTTGCCAGTCCAGCAATCGAACCTGCAGGTCGCCGAGACGGCCTACCAATCCGGCCAGGAGTCGATCCTCACGGTGCTGCTCGCGCAGCAGGACCTCATCCAAGCCCAAATCGGGCTCGTTGGCGCGATTCGCGACCAGTTGACCGCGACCGCAAACCTGGAACGCGAGCTTGGCGGAAGACTTCCGAGCCGCGAGGAGATGACGCCCACAACACAACCGGCGGGGAGCTTGACGCCGGCGACGCAACCAACGAAAGGCGTGGCGAGCGAATCATGAGGCACATTTTTCCAGGCGCGCTCTTGGGCGGCGGCGTGCTGCAGTTTCTCTTTGGATGCGACCTGAGCGATCAATCCGCCGTCGCCGCCGCTGACCAGTTCGGGATGTTCGTCACGGATTTTCTGCGCAACATCCTTGCCGCATACCTGATCTGAACCCGGCGCTGTGGAAGAACCCGTCGCGCGTGTGCATCTAACAGTCCGATGTTCCAATCCGAGCCCCGAGCGTGCGGTTGGGGTCGCGCGGATGGTCGAAATCGAATGGAATTTTGGCACTCTTGAGCCTGGCGGACCCCTCCCTTACGGTCGGGGCTCGGCTGGGTGAGTTTCTGAACGGACTGCCAAGCGACAAGGCTTTGCTTTCGGACGTACGCGAGGTATCGATCGTGAACCGATCCCCGGCCGCCGCGAATCGCCCATCGGTCTTCGGACGCGTGTGGGCGTTCATCCGTATCCTGAACGTCCGTTTGCGTTTCATACTCCTGATGGTCCTGGTCGGCGTCGTCTCGGCCAACTGGGAAAGCCTGATGAACCGCTACGACCGCTGGCGCCGTCCCGCAGGTCCGCCGGACCTGGTCACCGGTGAGGCGATCGAGTTCTACTGTCCGATGCACCCCAACATCATTCGCGGCGAGCCGGGAAATTGCCCGATTTGCGGTATGCCGCTCTCGAAGCGCGCCAAGACCGGGCAGGCCGAAATGCCGCTGGATGCGCTCGCGCGAGTCCAGCTCAGTCCGTACAAGGTCCAGATGGGCCGCATCGGAAGCACGTCGGTCGAATATCGTTTGCTGTCGCGCGACATCCGCACGGTGGGGATCATCGACTACGACGAGACGCGGCGCGCCTTCATTCCCGCCCGGATCAAGGGGCGCATCGACAGGCTTTTCGTCAACTTCACCGGCCAGCAGGTGGAACAAGGCGCTCCGCTGGTTTGGATTTACAGCCCGGATCTGCTCATCGCGCAGGAGGAGTTGATTTCCGCCGGCCAGCGCGTGCGCGATTCGCAGTCGCTGGCGCCGGTGCTGCGCGAGGGAGCGGAAAACCTGCTCGAGGCCGCCAAACGCAAGCTGCTTCTCTGGGGCGTGACGAATGAGCAGGTGCAGGCCATCCTGGATCGCGGAACGCCCGAGACGCACCTGACGATCTTCTCGCCGATCGCCGGGATCGTGACCGAAAAGAAAGTCCTCGAAGGCCACTACGTCAACGAGGGCGACGACTTGTACACAATCGCGGATCTCCGAACGGTCTGGCTGCAGGCCAAGGTTTTTGAGAATGATCTCGCCGGCGTTTCGATCGGCACGGCGGTGGAGGTCACCAGCGTCGCGTTTCCGGATGAAGTGTTCGCCGGCCGAATCACGTTCGTCGCCTACACGGTGGACCCGGGTACGCGAACTGTTTCCGCGCGCGTGGAAATCGACAACCCGGACCTGCGCCTGCGGCCCGGCATGTACGTGCGGGCCGCAATTCGCCTTCCGGTGGGACATGTCGAGTACGTGGACGCCGCGTCGCAAGCGGCGTCGCAAGCTGTAATCGACACGCGCCCGTACGCAGATGCGTACCTCAAGCTCACGACGGCGTTCGCCGCTGACAAGACCGATGATGCCGCGCTCGGCGAACTCGCGCGTCAAGCGGAGGAATTCGCGAAAGCCTCCGCAAAATCGGTGCAAGTCAACGCGCGCGACATCTTCTCGGCACTTCAAGAGCTGAAGGGAAAGGAGCTGAAGGAGCAGCGCAAGCTGTTCAAGAATGTGAGCGCCCTCAGTATCGCGATGCTCAAGGAGAATACGCCGCGCGGTCTCACGCTCTCGACGTTCCACTGCCCGATGGCGAAGGCGGACTGGCTCGCAGTCGGCGCGGACGTGCGCAATCCGTACTACGGCTCCGAAATGTTGGAATGCGGCAGCGTGACCGGGAAGCTCGAACCGCGCGCGGTGCAGGAGGACGAGCGATTCGCGACCGGTTTCTTCTGTCCGGTCTATCCCGATCGGCTGTTCGATCAGCCGCAACATTGCCCGATCGACAAGTTTCCGCTGAAACGGGCCAAGGTCGAGAAAGTCCTGGCCGTGCCGGAGCTTGCGGTAGTCAACACCGGCACGCGGCAAGTCGTCTACCGCGAAACCGTGCCCGGCGTCTTCGACATGGTCGAGGTCAGGCTTGGCCCGCGCGCGGGTGATTATTTTCCCGTTCTCGACGGGCTGTACGCCAGCGACAAGGTCGCGGCCCGCGGCGCGTTTCTGGTCGACGCCGAGAACCGCCTGAATCCGGCGGCGGGGGCGACGTATTTCGGCGCTTCTCGGCAGAAGTGATTACCACGGAGGCACGGAGACACAGAGAAGAACAAATCGCGGGATCGAGAGCGCGTACCTTCCGAATTCAGTTGGGGAACGCAAGGCCCAACCAGGCGACGCAGGCGAGGCGCCCATGAAGGGAAACATTATCCTGAAACATGGCGAGATCACCGAGCAGGTTATTGGCGCGGCGATCGACGTACACCGCGCACTCGGGCCAGGTTTGCTGAAATCAGCCTACGAAGAGAGTCTTTGCCACGAACTGGGGCTACGCGGGCTGTCCTTCCGGCGACAGATTCCGTTGCCCGTCACCTACAAGGGCGTTCGACTGGATTGCGGATAC
Organism: Phycisphaerae bacterium; assembly: GCA_046350315.1. Taxonomy (GTDB): domain Bacteria; phylum Planctomycetota; class Phycisphaerae; order UBA1845; family Fen-1342; genus CAZHTF01. The sequence goes on along the minus strand of JAXMAP010000002.1, from coordinate 3,641,741 downwards.
CGCGTCGATGTCATGGTTGAGTCATGCGTCCTCCTCGAGTTGAAGGCTGTTGATGAACTGACGGCCGTTCATGAAGCACAATTACTAACGTATCTGAAACTCGCGGACTGCCCGGTCGGGTTGCTTCTGAATTTCAATGTCGCCGTGCTCCGTGACGGCATCGTTCGACTCGTTCTGTGACTATGGAAACAACGCGCGCCCGCAATAACGGATTTCTTTTCTTCTCCGTGCCTCCGTGGTGACGCCAGCCGCTCGGGGCGAGAATGATCCCGCGACTGATTGAATTCGCCATTCGCAACCGCTTCATCGTCATCCTGCTGACGGCGGTGGTGGCCGTGTGGGGAGTCTGGTGCGTGCTGCGCACGCCGATCGATGCCATTCCCGACCTGTCCGAGAACCAGGTCATCGTCTTCACCGACTGGATGGGGCGATCGCCGCAGGAAATCGATGACCAGATTACTTACCCGCTGTCGGTGAACCTGCAGGGACTGGCCGGCGTGAAGGTGATCCGCGCCGCCAGCGAGTTCAACTTCTCGATGATCACGATCATCTTCAACGAGGGAACCGATTTCTACTTCGCGCGCACGCGCGTGCTCGAACGCCTGAACGTCGCCGGCACGTTTCTGCCGCCGGGCGTCGTGCCCTACCTGGCGCCAGACGCGACAGCGCTGGGGCAGGTGTTCTGGTACACGGTGGAAGGAGACGACCACAGCCTGGATGAGTTGCGCGCGATCCAGGATTGGTACGTGCGCTACCAGCTCTACGTCAAGGGCGTGGCCGAGGTCGCCAGCGTCGGCGGTTTCGTCCGCGAGTATCAGGTCGATGCCGATCCGGAGAAACTGCGGGCCTACAGCCTCTCGCTCGGCGCGCTCTACAACGCCGTCGCTCGCAGCAACGTCGCCGTCGGCGGAAAGGTGTTCGTCGCGGCGCGGGCTGAGTACCTGATCCGCGGGGTGGGCTGGATTCGCGGCGTACGCGACCTGGAGAACATCGTCGTCGCCGAGCGCGACGGCGTGCCGATTTACTTGCGGAATGTCGCGACCGTTCAACTGGGTCCCGAATATCGCCGCAGCATGCTGGAGAAGAATAATCAGGAAGCGGTCGGCGGCGTGGTGATGATGCGCTACGGCGAGAACCCCCTGGAAGTCACGAAGAACATCAAGCGGCGCATCGAGGAGCTGCAACCCGGTCTGCCGCCCGGCGTCCGCATCATTCCGTTCTATGACCGCACGCGCCTGATCGAAGGCGCGATACACACGCTAAATCGAACGCTGACCGAGGAAATGATCGTCGCGTCGATCGCGATCCTGCTGATTCTCACGCACGTTCGAAGCGCGCTGCTGGTCTGCCTGACGCTCCCGCTGGCGGTGCTCGTGTCGTTCATCCTCATGTACTACCTCGGCATTCCCAGCAACATCATGTCGCTGTCGGGCATCGCCATCTCGATCGGTATCCTGGTGGACGCGGCGGTGGTGATGGTCGAGAACGCCACGCACGAGTTGTCGCGGAAATTCGGCCACGAGCGCGTGCGCGGCGACACGACCGAAATCGTCGTCAACGCCTGCCGGCTGGTCGGCAAGCCGATCTTCTTCGCCGTCATCATCATGCTGATTTCGTTCCTGCCGGTGTTTGTCCTGACCGGGCAGGAAGGCAAGATGTTCCACCCGCTGGCGTTCACGAAGACTTTTGCGATGGTCGGCGTGGCGTGCCTGGCGGTGACGTTCGTGCCGGCGATGATCCCGGTCCTGATTCGCGGCCGGCTGCGGAGCGAAGAAGAAAACTGGATCGTCCGCAGCTTCATCAACATTTACAAGCCGGTGCTGACGTGGCTGATGAACGTACCGGCCGCCGGCATCTGGTTTATGTCGTTCCTGTTCGTGCTGGGCGCGGGATTCGTCGGCTCGCGGGTCTTTTTCATCGCGGTGCTCGCGGCCGCGCTGTTTTTCGGCTGCCTGTTCTTTCGCAGGCTGTTGTCGAAGGGGTTCGCGTTCGCACTGTTGCTCGCGGCCGCGACCTGGGCGTGGCATTTTTCGAAACTGGGCTACGACTACATGCCGCCGCTGGACGAAGGCAGCATCCTCGACATGCCGGTCACCGTCCCGCGCGTCTCGGTCACGCAGGCGTCCGACGACATTCGCCTGCGTGACATGATCATGAGGGGTTTTCCCGAGGTGGACCAGGTCGTGGGCAAGGTCGGCCGCGCCGACACGCCCACCGACCCATCGGGCATCGACATGGTCGAAACGGTGGTGACGCTGCGGCCGAAGGAGTGGTGGCCGAAACGCAAATTGCGATTCGACGAGGACGTGCTCCCTGAAGCGGTTCGGTTGTTTGAAGTGCTTGCGGACGCGGGCATCGTTCGCTCGCGCGATCAGCGCCGCGAGCAGCTTCAAGCATGGGTGGAGCAGGCGCGTCAGACGCTGGAGCAACTGCTCGAATCGACTTCATCGCTCGAGCCGGGAACGATCGAATACGCCGATGCCCTCAAAGACGCGTTCGGACTCTGGCAAGACCTGAATCCGCATCATGATCCGAGCGGACAGGCCGACGAGGCGGATTCGAAACTCGCGCGAAACGTGGCGCTGTCGGCCTACGCCGACGCGTTGCGACGCGCGCCGGCGCCAGGGGGCTCGCCGACGCGCGCGGAGGCTTACCGCTTCGCGTTGCAGGCGTTGCAGCTCGACATGACTCAGGTCTTCGATCAGATGATCGATGCGGACAGCCGCGAGCTGGTCAACGCCGCCGCGATGAGCGCGATGGCGAGCTTTGACCGCACGATGCGAGAACTTGCGCAGCGCCGGCAACGCGAGTTCCTACCGGAACTCGCCCGAAAGCTCACGCTGTCCAGCGTCGACGACCTGCTGAATAGTCTGGGCGAGAGACACTTACTCAGGAATGAGCCGAGTTCATTGCAGCGCGAGCAGTTCGCCGAAGCGCTGCTCGGGGACCACGGTCTCCGGCTGGTCGAAAGTCCGCGGCGGGAAGAAATGGCGCGGATGCTCGCCGCATTGAGCCGGACGCTGGTCGATGAAGGATTCGTTGAAGCGTCCGAAGATCTGTTGGCGCTGCCGCCGTCCGTGCTGCTGGAGCTCAAGGACTTTGTCGCGACGGCCGTGGGAGGCGAGCAGGCCACGCTGGTCGGCGTGCTGTTCGACCGTTTTCAGAAGCGGCTCGACGAGGCGTGGGTCGCGCGAACTCGCATGCTCAATTGGGAGTTGGAGGATCAGGCCGCCGGCACGATGGTCTGGTCGCTCCTGACCGCGCTGCGGGATCACGCGGCTGAAGGCAAGCTGCTCGCCAAGCCTCCCGGCGATGAGGAATTCCAGGCCATCCGCGCCCAGCACTCGGGTGAATTCGGACGCCGGGTGTACCTCTGGCACAAGTCCAAAGCCGACATCGTCAAGGAAATGGACACCGAGCTGCAGATGCCCGGCTGGGGCAACATCTGGACGCAGCCGATCATCAACCGCGTGGACATGCTCGCCACCGGCGTTCGCACGATGATCGGCGTCAAGGTGTTCGGCCCGCGCCAGGAGGACGTAACCGAGGAAGTCATCGAAAATGGCGAGAAGAAGACCGTCGTAAAGCAAGCGGGCATCCAAACGATCTCAAACCAGGTCGCCTCCGTCCTCCGTGGCGTCAAGGGCGCCGTGGATGTGTTTCCCGACCAGATCGTCGGCCGCGGCTATCTGCAAATCGACATCGTCCGCGAGAAGGCTGCCCGCTACGGCGTCAACGTGGCCGACATTCAGGAGACCATCGAAGTCGCGATGGGCGGCAAAGCGATTACGACCACCGTCGAGGGTCGCCAGCGGTTTCCAGTCCGTGTTCGCTACGCCCGGGATTTCTGGCAGACCGAAGACGAGCTGCGGCGGACGCTGGTCACCGGCCGCCGGGCGCAACCCGCCGCGTCGGAAAACCGGTCCGGCATGAGCGAACCTTCCGCGATGGCGGCAGACGGCGGCATGGGCAGCGGGGATGAGATCCAGATTCCGCTCAGCGAAGTCGCAGACATTCGCGTCGTGGAGGGCCCGAGCGTCATCAAGAGCGAGAACGGCATGCTGCGCGCCTACGTACAGCTCAACGTGCGCGACCGCGACATTGTCGGCTTCGTGGAGGAGGCGCAGCGGGCGGTCGCCGCACAGGTGAAGCTGCCGCCGGGGTTCTTCATCCAGTGGAGCGGCCAGTTTGAGCACCAGGTCCGGGCGAAAAAAACGCTCCAGATCATCTTTCCGCTGGTGGTGCTGCTGATCTTCGTCATCCTCTACATGACGTTCAACGACTTCCGCGACGCGCTGCTCATCATTCTCGCGGTCCCCGGCGCGCTCGTCGGAGGCGTTATTTTTCAGAGCCTGTTCAGGTTTCACTTCAGCGTGGCGGTCTGGGTGGGCTACATCGCCTGCTTCGGCATGGCCACGCAGACCGGCATCGTGATGCTGGTCTATCTGCACGACGCGATCAACCACCGCGGCGGACTGGCGAAAATCGGGTCGCTTCCGGAACTGCGTGAAGCGATCATCAGCGGCGCCGTCCATCGCCTGCGCCCAAAACTCATGACCGAAGGCGTGGCCATCATCGGTCTGATGCCGATGCTCTGGGCCACCGGCGTCGGCGCGGAAGTAATGAAGCCGATGGCCGCGCCGGTGCTCGGCGGCCTGCTGATCGCAGACGAGGTGATCGACCTGCTGCTGCCGGTGATCTTCAACTGGTACCAGGCACGCCGCTGGCGGAAGCTGCATGCCGCCTGACGCCGGCCGGCCGGCCAGAGCATTTTCGGGTTGATCTGTTGCCGAAAATGGGGCGTGCCGGCATCTTGCCGGCATCTTGCCCGCACGGAGAGAAGAAGAAGTAGGGTGCGTCGGCATTATCGACGCACCGTGCCAATCTACGAATGGTGCGTCGATACGGCCGACGCACCGTGCCAATCCTAAATCACCGTGCGCAAGTACGCGCCGCATCAGAACGCGACGCGCAAGCGAGCGCGGCTGGGAATCGCGCTTGCTGGCGCTGCGCGTTCTGATAATGGCGCGTACTCGCGCACGGTCATTTGGGAATGGTGCGTCGATACGGCCGACGCACCCTACCGCTACTACCGCTACCGCTACTCAACGCCGCTGCCGCCGCGCGCGCGGATTTTTCCCACCTTGCCGCGTGAGTTGCCCCCTCCGTCTCCGCGAAAACGAGTATCGGGCCGACGTTCGGATTCGTTGGCTGTCGTTCCAAAGCCCTCAGTCAGGAGACCTTCCGATGCGCAACGCTCCAACCCCAATTCTCGCGATCATCGTCTCGCTGGCCGCCTGCTTGCCGGCAGAAGCGCAGAAATTCGACGTCGATCCCACCGCGTCGTCGTTCAACGCGGCCGGCGAAGTGCTTGCCGACAGCGCGGCGCCGATGGGCATGCCGCCATTCTGCCTTCCGATTCCAGCTAACGCGCTCTGCCCGATTCCGCCGCTTCCGCTCCCGCCGCCGCCGTCGTGCAGCGCGCGGGCCAGTCGCGCGATCGGACTGGTCCCCGGCTTCTTTGACGGCCTTCGGACGTTTGATTTCGGCAATCTGGCCGGCGCTCAGACGGTCGATACCGACCTGCTCATTCCCGCCGATGCGCGCGAGAATTTCACCGGCGCGCTAGGCATCGATACCGGCAAGCGTTCGCTCTTCGCCGCCTGGAACGCGTACGCATCCGGCGACGCCTTCAGCGAGGGCTATTTCACGCGCGGCTGCGTCGACGTGAGTTCGTCCGTATCCGCTTCGATCAAGAATCTCCGGCCCGGCAAGCCAATTTTCATTCGCTACAAGACCTTCCTCTCCGCCGATGGTCAGACCTATCACGAATGCCCGGGCGACCCGGCCTGTCCCGGCTCGCCCTGGGTGCCGCCCGGCGGATTTGAGGATCCCGAGTTCTCCTACGGCGACCTGATCGTCGACATCAATACCAGCGGCACGCCTGGAAATGTGATCAACGGCGTGATCGCGAATTCCGACGCCGGCTTCCCGGGGCTCATCTTCGGGCAGAACAGCTTCGGGGTCGTGAGTCTGCCGACGCCGCCGGCCAACGTGCCGATTTCGTTGATCGGCGTGGCGTCCACGTCGATGTCGATGGCATGGCCGGGAAACGGAATGGGCAATCTGCAGGAAGACTCGCTCAGCAACATGTTCTACACGCTGAAGCTCAATCTGATTCTGCGCTATTTCAACCGCGACATGAGCCAGTACATGCGTTTGATTCCCGGCGGCGTGAGCCCCAGCGGCGGCAGCGCCGGGCCGCTCTACGACTACCGGGTCGGCCAGTACGAGATCACGAACGCCGAGTATTCGGATTTTCTCAACGACGCCGAATTCGACGCCGGCCTTTCCGGCCTGAGCAGCAACATGACGTTTCTATCCGACGGCAGCGTCACGACGCCCAATGGCGACGTGCTGGTAGTGATGCAGCCGACAAACGCGGAATCGCGGCTGCTCTATGAGCCGCTGGCGCCGATCGGCACGCGCTACGAGGTCGAAGACGGTTTCGAGGATCACCCGGTCGTATGCGTGAGCTGGCTGGGCGCGGTGAAATTCTGCAACTGGCTGACGCTCTCGGAAGGAATGTCGCCGGCGCAGCGCTGCTATTCGGAGGGCTTTTCCGCGGTCGAATGGCACCCGGTGACGATTTCGACCGCCGACTGGGTCACGCGCGATTTGAGCAACGGAGAGCGCGCCGCGCTGGTGAACAACTACCGCGGCTTCCGGCTGCCGATGGACAACCTCGGCCTCACCGCCGGCCCGGTTGCCAATCAATCGAACGTGTACAACGAGTGGCACAAGGCCGCGGCCTACGATCCGGCGGCGCCGAATTCCACGCGCGGACCGGCGGGCGCGACGGTCGAGCCGTTCCACTGGCTCTACGGCTTCGGGCGCGACACGGTCGGCCAGCCGGACGCGAACTATCGCAACAGCGCCGATCCGTTCGACAACGACGATGCGCCGGTGGGCTTGTTTGACGGCGTGACGACGCTCACGACCGGAATCTCGACGCGCGACACGAACAATCCCTACCGGCTCTACGACATGAGCGGCAATGTGTGGGAGTGGGGCCAGGATCACGTGACCAGCACGACGCAGCGCTCAGTCCGTACCGGCTCCTGGTCGGGATCGCCGCTCTTTCTGCCCACGACGATGCGCTTGGCGCGAAACCTGGGCACGCTCTCGGGCGACGTCGGCTTCCGCGTGATGCAGTCGGATGGCGCCGCGCTGCCGCCTTGCCCCGGCGACCTGAACGGCGACCGTGTCGTCGATTCCGCGGACCTTGGAATTCTGCTCGGCTCGTGGATGGCCGGCGCCGGCGGCGACCTGGACGGCGACGGCGACACGGATTCGGCCGATCTCGGCATCCTGCTGGCGAATTGGGGTCGCATCTGCTGACGATCGTCCGAACCGATCAACCCAGAATGCGCTTCCGAGCGCGGCTTGGTGCGAGCCGTGCTCGGTTGCGCTGCGCTGGTTCACTTGCCTTTCTCACCAAGCGCGCGCATCATTTGAATAGGAAGTCCAATCCAACAGGCGCACTGCTTCGCGCCGGACGCCGCGGGGACGGCGTCACGTTCCTCGCCGGGCGTCGGTCCGCATTGGGGCGAAGTGCGCGCCGCCTCGGGAGGGAACGCCATGCGCTTCCAATCGTTTCAATCGCCGTTCATGTTCTGGATCGCCGTCAGCGCCGTCTTGCCGGCCGCTTTCGCGCAGGATGTCCGCGTCAATCAGGATCCGCCGGGCTTGATCACAAACGAGACCAGCCTGGCCCTCAACCCGGTCATGCCGGGCAATCTCTTCATGGCCTACAACGACCAGCCGTACGCCGGCGGGCCGGGTTTGGGCATCAGCTTCACCACCAACTTCGGCGCGACCTGGCAGGACCGTCAGCTTCTGCCGCCTCCGGGTTTGGTCGATGCGTTTGACCCGGTCGCCGCCTTCGATTCGATTGGCATCGCGTTCGCGGCGAACATCAACACCGACGGAATTGCCGGCGGCGCCAGCGGACTGTTCCTGCACCGCTCCAACGACGGCGGCAACAGTTGGGTGCTGATGCCCAGCCCGATCGATTGGGGGTTCGGCAACCTGCGCGACAAGCCGCACATGACCGCGGACCGGAATTCGTTTAGCCCGTATCGCGATCGCCTGCATTGTGCGTGGATTCGCGACTTCGCGCTGACCGGGCCGTTCAGCGACATTTACGCGACCTACGTGACGGGGGCCGGCGTGAATGTCGCGCCGCCGCAGCGAATCAACGACGCGCCGCCGGGAGTCGCAATGGCGAACGGCCCGAACGTCGCCGTCGCGCTCGACGGCACGGTCTACGTCATCTGGCTGGATTTCCCGGTCACCAGCGGCGGGCAGGTCCCGGGCACGCTCTGGCTGGATCAATCCATCGACGGCGGCGTTACGTGGGGCGTCGATCGGCCTGTGCGCACGATTCTCACGCTGCCCAACGCCTTGAGCGACTTCCGCGGCGGCGCTGACGTCGTGGCGCGCAGCTATCCCTCAATGGCGATCTCTCCGACGAACCGTTTGGAGCTGTATGTCGTCTACGCCGAAGATCCCGACGGTCCGTTCGTCGGCGATCAAACGGACGTTTTCTTTATCAAGTCTCTGGACGGTGGTTTCACGTGGACGCCGCCGCTGCGCCTCAACCAATTCGTCGGCGGGCACGAATTCGAGCCGTGGATCGCCGTCAAGCCTGACGGCACGATCGACGTGGCGTGGTACGAATCGCCGCCGACGCCTCTGGGCCCCCGGTGGTCCGTCATGATCACCCGCAGCATCGATCGCGGTCTGACATTCGGCAAGCCGATCCCGATCAGCGACGTGCCTTTCGCGTCGCCGGCCACGCCGTGGGGACAGCCCTGGATGGGCGAGTATCTTGCGCTGGTGGTGGACGCTTCGATGGCGTATGTCGGATTCACGTCGTCCGTAACAGATCCGCGCGGCGACGTGTTCTTCGACCGGATCGAAAACCATCTCATTCCCAGCGGACAGCCCTGCCCGGGTGATCTGGATGGCGATCGTGACGTTGATTCGTCGGACCTCGGAATCCTGCTCAGCGCATGGATGAGCAGCGGCGCGGGAGACCTGGACGGCGACGGCGATACGGATTCGTCGGATCTGGGGATCTTGCTGGCGAATTGGGGACGAATCTGCTGAGGGCGGCCCGATCTTCCATGCAATTCTGAAGCCGCCCGGCACCGCGGATCGTCTCGCCGTCCGGCGATACGGCGGCGTAACCCCAGCCCTCGTCGGTGCCCGGCGTATGGGGGTCGAGCTTCAACATGATGAACAGGTCGCGTGGCTCGCCGGTGCGGTACCAATGGCCGTCATCGTCATACAAATACTCGTCTGGTGCGTTGCGCGGAATGCCCGGATACAGCCCCGTGGAGCGCTCGACACCGAGGCCAGACCGTAAGGGAGCGGCTTTTCGCAGGTCACAAAAGACCCCTCCGTCACGGTCGGGGCGCGGTCGAGGAGCCACTTCGCCGGACCGGGCCACCACCTATTTACCATCGCCGTCGACAATCTTCGCCGTGATGAACACCAGGATCGCCGGCTCGTCCGGGCCCTGCGGCAGGGGGATGATGCCCACGCTTTCGGGCTTGATCGAAATGTTCAGAATCGTCTCACGCGAGTCGATCACCGGCGCGCCGACGTCCAGCGGCACGCCATCGATCGGCTGACGACTCGTCACGCGGCGCGAAGTCAAGTGGATGTCCTCGAAGCGGATCTCGCCGTCCTTGAAGTGCTTGGCGGTCAGCGTGACGACGACCCCTTCGGAGATTTCCTCGGATTCTTGCACCTTCAGACAGCCATTCTCGTCACGAACCAGGTACGACACCGGCCGGCCGACCGAGACCGCACCCTGCTGCCCGAAGTGCAGAATCAAGCGCGGCGCGGCGTAGATCTGCCACGGCGGCGCGTCGCCTGCGCCCTCATCCTTCTTGGTTTCCAGCGCATCATCGCGCATGGTGAGGCGATATCGGCTCGATTCGACTGCTAACTTGTTCTTCGGCAGTTGCATCGCCAGCCCCCACGTCGGTATGCGCCCCTTAGCGTCCGGGCGCGCGTCGTGCAGAATATGACCCGCTTCGAGCGGGTCGAAGGGCAGCGCATCCCGCGCGACCGAACGGTCGAAGCCGACGAACCAAAGCCGGGCCTCGACCGACGAGCCTTCGCGCGCACCGCTGATCTTCGTGGACTGCACGCGTTGACCGGCATCCTGCTCGGCGACGGCATCCGCGCCGCCGCGCACAAGCCCCGCGCCGCTCAGCGCCAGGCACACGGCGACAGCCGATCGAGCTGAAACACGAATCCGCCACGCATCCATCATTGCGAATCTCCCGTATGAAACCGTCGAATTAGTCGCTGCACCAAGCAGCAACCGCAAAAGGGCGGAGAAAAACCCGGTTTCGGCTTACGACTGGCCCTCATCCAGCCCCCGCTCCCTCCCGGTCGCGGTTCGGGCAGAGTTCAACAACGGACTCTCTCATGGAAGCGCCCGCCAGCGCGAAAGATCGAGCGCTTCCGGCGAACGCGATTCGGAAAACAACGGCGCATCGACACGCACGACGACGATTTCACGCGACGAATCCGGGCGAGACGGCAGCGCCGACGCCGGAGCCTGCGGCCGATCGGCGGCGGAGTCGCGTTGCCGCGGCAACAGCAGTGCCGCCGCCAGGATCACCGCGCAGGCCGCCAATGCCTGCCAGACCGGGATGCGTCGACTCCACCAGCGCGGCGGCGATGCGTACGCCGAGGCGGCGGTTAGCGCGGCGAGCAGGCGCGCTTCGCGCGTCGCTGGAAGTTCGCGAATGCTCAGCGAAGCGAGCAGTCGCTCGACCTCAGTCAGCCGGCTGTCGGGCGGCAAATCAGTCGCAGACACCTTCGTTCTCCATTGCCAGGACGCCGCGAATTTCATCAATGCCGCGCGAATACAGGCTCGCCACTGTTCCCAAGGGCCGCTCCAGAATGGAGGCGATTTCGGCGAACGTGCGCTCGCCGTAAATCCGCAGCACCAACACCTCGCGCTGCGTCGCGGGCAGCGCCTCGAGCGCTCGCTTCGCCAAGGCCGCGATTTCGCGCGTGTGGGCATCCAGTGCCATGATGTCGCGGCGCGCGGTCTCAGGACTCTCGGCGCGCCTCGCGTCGCCGCGTCCATCGTCGATCGGCACGGCGACGTCGAGTTCCGCCGCCGCGAGTCCGTGGCGTCGCCGCAGATCGATCGCGCGGTTGCGCAGGCAGCGCATGACGTACGCGATCGCGTCATCCGGCGCGCGTTGCTCGGCGATGACCCGCAGCAGCACGTCCTGAATCAAATCCGCCGCGTCGGCGGCGTTGCCCGCCAGCGCCACGGCGTACGCCGTCAGCGCGCGGCGATGCGCGAGGTAGAAGCTCGCCCAATCGATCGGCGGCGACGCCTCAGCCACGATCCACCTCAGCCGCCAGCGCCAACGCCGCCGGCGGCTTCATACATAATGACGGATCGGGCGAGCACGTTGCGCGGAAAATGTGCCGTTTAGCAGTCCGTCGCAAAACGCTCTCCGAACCGCGACCGTAAGGGAGCGGGGACTGGAAATGGCCTCGTTCGAGGCCGAGAACGAGCTTCCCCGCTCCCTTACGGTCGCGGTTCGGTCGGCCAAGTACTTCAACGGACTGTTAGGACTTCGGCGCGAACCTGCCCGCTTTAGATTTGTTCGATCGTGTCTTCAGACCTCGAGCGGCGGCAGATTGTAGCCCCGGGTCGCCCAGCCCGGGGACACGACTCGTGACGAGATTAGCCCCGGCGGGGCGGCGGAGTCCTCGGCTGTTCGACGAGCCCGCACAGCCCAAATGCCCTGTCGCCCCTCCGGGGCTACTGGTTTCGTCAGTCAGTATCCAGCACGGGCAGAGCCGTGGAGTTGTTGAGCGGCTGGGAGATTGACACGCAACTAGCACATGGATACTTGTGCACTCTGAATTGCTGGCGAATCGGCAAAGGAGGAACGATTGCGTCGGGCGCGGTGTGCATATTGTGGGACGCGCGAGGCAACTGGGAGGGATCACGTGGTTCCTAGGTGCTTGTATCCTCCGTCGCATGCCGAAGGAGCACAGCTTCTGACCGTTCCTGCCTGCGACGCGTGCAACAACGGGTGGTCGGACGATGAGGTGCACTTTCGAAATGTTCTGGCAGTCTCGGGAGAGCCGAATCACAGTCGGCAGGAACTCTGGCCAACAGTCGTTCGCAGCCTTGATCAAGTCGACGGAGGCCGTCGCCTACAAGATATTCGAAGCGCAATGCACCGGATCGGGAATGACGAGGAGGCGCGATTCAAGGTATATCCCGGAAAAGACAATCGGGTGCTTCGGGTCGTCAAGAAGGTCGTGCGAGGCCTATCTCATCACCACAGAATTCAATCGGCTGTGCCTGAGTCCAACGTCTGGGCCGACGTCATGCGATTCCGCGTACCGGAGTTACTGCTGGCGCGGGCGACGCATGGTCACCGCGACCCGCGGATTGTGCAGTACTGGTACGAAGCACTCGACGAGCCCGGCATGCGGTCAGCATGGCTCGTCTTCTTCTTCGAGCGGGTGCCGTTCATTGGAATCGTCGCGTCATCGAGCCAGTGATTTCATTGAAAGGCTCGGAGGCGTGTCGTGGCTGCAGCTTCTTGCAGCCATGCCCTGGCTTGTCGTACCGACGGTCTCCCGCGGCATGCAACGACCAACCGCTTACAGATTCCCCCGCCTGGCCTGCTCCCGCTCCAAACTCACAAACAGCGCCTTGAAATTCCCCTGCCCGAATCCGCGGCAGCCGTGCCGCTCGATCAGCTCGAAGAACAGCGTCGGGCGGTCCTGCATCGGGGCGGTGAAGATCTGGAGCAGGTAGCCGTCCTCGTCGCGATCCACCAGGATGCCCAGGTCCTTCAGCTCCGCGTAGTCCTCCTCGATCTCGCCCACCCGCTGCCGCAAATCCTCGTAATACGCGTCCGGCACGCGCAGGAAGTCGATGTCGCGCCGCCGCAGCTCGCGCACGCTGGCGCAGATGTCGGGCACGTTCATGGCGATGTGCTGCACGCCGGGGCCGTAGTAGAAGTCGAGGTACTCGTCGATCTGGCTCTTTTTCTTGCCCTCGGCCGGCTCGTTGATCGGGAATTTGCACTTGCCGGTGCCGTTCTCCATCACCTTGCTCATCAGCGCGCTGTATTCGGTGCTGATGTCCTTGTCGGAGAAGTGCTTGAGCTGCGTAAATCCCAGCACGCGCGAGAACCAATCCACCCAGTAATTCATCTCGCCCAGAAAAACGTTCGTCACCATGTGATCGATCGCCGCCAGGCCGACGGCCTCATGCCGCCCGACGGTCTGCAAGCCGCGATAGCCGGGCAGAAACGGCCCGCGATAGTTGCCGCGTTCCACCAGCTTGAACACGGTGTCGCCGGCGTATTTCAGGATGCACGTCTTGGCGACGCCGTGCTCGTCCTCGAACGCGGTCGATTTCTGAAGCACCGTCGCCCCGCGGGACTTCGCCTCGCGCATGGCGGCGTCGCAATCGCCGACTTCGAGCGCGATCACCTTCACGCCGTCGCCGTGCAGCGCGCAGTGCCGCGTGATCTCGTGGTCGGGCGAGTAAGCGCTCGTAAGCACGAAGCGCACCTTGCCCTGCTGCAATACGTAGCTGGCGCGGTCGCGGCAGCCGGTTTCCAGACCCATCTTTGCGATGGGCTCGAAGCCGAAGGTCTTGTCGTAGAAATGGGCCGCCTGCTTGGCGTTGCCAACGTAAAGCTCGACGTGATCGAAGCCACGAATGGGCAGAAAATCAGCGGCCGGCATGCGTATTTGCCTTGTTCTTCCTCAATTCGCGACGCAACAGGCGTCACCACGCGGCAGCGGACTTCTACAAATCCGCCCCGGCGAACGGCCGCGGAGGAGGCGCGGCGCCATAAAGCAATCTTAACGCCAACACACCGCCGGTGAACCGCGTGCCGCCCAACCGCGAACCGGCGGCGACAAGCCGCAAGCGGCACGCGCAATGGCTACACGCCCAGCCGAATTTACCACGCGGACGATCAAAAGCTCCTCCGCGGTCTGGTCGATAGCACGTCGGCTCAAACCGAGCAGGCGGGGCACCTCATGACACTCGATTTGAATGACTTGATCTCGGACTGGCCGGCTTCGCGCGAGGAAATCTCGGCCCGCATGATCCAGGGCCAGGCCGGCGAGGCGCTGATTCAACTCCGCATCGAACTGGGCGTGTTACAGATGTTCCCGGACGATCGGCCCGATGGGCAGCGTTTTCGCGGACTGCCCAGCGCCAGCGAGTACGTGCGTCGCCAGCTACGGCGTCAGCAGCCGCTTGAAGAGGCCGATTGGGCCGAATTGGTGCGCGAACTGCATCAGACCAATTATCGGAGATTGGCGTTGACCTCGATGGCCGAGTCCGCCATCGCCGAGGGCGACGGCGACGCCGCGCGGCAGCAACTAACGCGGGCCTTGCGCGACGTTGACCTGTGCGTTGCCTCGCTGCGCCTGCTGGAACGAGACGGGCGGGAATCGAACCTGCGCCAGACGATGGTGCCCACGCTGGTTTTCAACCGCGCACGCCTGCGCTGCCGGCTGCACATCGTGGAGCAGCAGTTTGACGACGCGATCGAGGTCGCCAAGAACGGCGCGCAGGAGCTGGAAGACGTGCTCAGCCGATTCGTCGGCGACGAGGCGTCTCACGATCGTGACGCCGGCGTGGAATATCTGCGGCAACTCGAACGGCGCCTGCGCGAGGAGAAAAACATTCCGCGCACGCTGTACGAACGTTTGGACGACGCCGTCGAGCGCGAGGATTTCGAGGAGGCGTCACGGCTGCGCGACATGCTCGATCGGCGCAATCAGCGGGCCACGGACGTCTCGACCGGCGCGGAAGACTAACTACCACGACACAGACCGACGCGCCGGGCCTAAACACGCGGAGTTCCCGATCAGTCGCGTACCCCGGAACTCATCCCCAATTGCCGCCACCGTTGAGCCGATCGCGCAGCGACGGTAACTTCCCCGTTTCCGCAGCCGCATCCGCGCGGACCCGCACTAGCCTGCGCATCGGAGTTCGAGCATGTCGACGCCTGCAGACACCGGTCTGGACGCGCAATCGCTTCGCGATTCGTGGAGCGCGCTCACGGACGAGGAACGCGTCGAGGCGTTTCAGATCCTGGCGACCGACGAAGCGCAGGATTTCTTCGTCTCGATCGCACCGGCCGACCAGGCGATGATCATCCGCGGCTTGTCTCCCGGCAAAGGCGCGGTATGGATGCGCTTCCTGCCGCCCGACGACGCCGCGGACCTGATTCAATCCATCGCCGTCGAGGAGCGACCGCGCTTCGAGGCCCTGCTGGACGCCGCCACACTGGAGGAAATCCGCGCGCTGCTGGCGTACGCCGAGGACGAGGCCGGCGGACTGATGAACCCGCGCTTCGCCCGTGTGCGCCCAGATGTCACCGTCGACGTGGCGATCCGTTACCTGCGGCGGCAGACGCAAAACAAGCTCGCGACGTTCTATTACGCGTACGTGCTCGATGCGCGGCAGCGCCTCTGCGGCGTGGTCTCGTTTCGCGAGTTGTTCGCGGCCCGCGGCGACGCGCGGATCGACGAGATCATGCAGACGAAGCTGGTCTCGGTGCGTGAAGACGCCGACCAGGAAACCGTGGCGCGGGTGATCGCGGCGGAGAACCTGCTGGCCGTGCCGGTGCTGGACGCGGAAGACCGCATGGTCGGCTTGATCACGCTCGACGACATCGTCGACGTGGTGCAAGAAGAGGCCACCGAAGACATTCAGAAGCTGGGCGGCGTGCAGGCGCTGGAAGCCCCCTATATGCACGTCGGTTTCGTGCAGATGCTGCGCAAGCGGGCCGGCTGGCTGTCCGCGCTGTTCCTGGGGGAGATGCTGACCGCCACCGCCATGGGCCGGTTTCAGAACGAGATCGAACGCGCGGTCGTGCTGGCGATCTTCGTCCCGCTCATCATCAGCAGCGGCGGAAACTCGGGTTCGCAGGCCGCGACTTTGATCGTCCGCGCGCTGGCGCTGAACGAGATGTCCCTGCGCGACTGGATACGCGTGCTGGGGCGCGAACTGCTTTCAGGCGTGGCGCTCGGGTCATGGCTGGGCCTGATCGGCTTTGTGCGCGTAATCCTTTGGCAACACCTCGGTCTCTTCGATTACGGATCGCACTATTTGCTCGTCGCGACCACCGTTTGGGCGAGCTTGATTGGGGTGGTGTGCTTCGGCACGATCACCGGCAGCATGCTGCCATTCCTGCTTCGTCGTCTTGGTTTCGACCCTGCTACCAGCTCTGCGCCTTTCGTCGCGACGTTGGTGGATGTGACGGGCCTGGTGATCTACTTCGGCGTCGCGGCGATGGTATTGCACGGCACGTTGCTTTGACCGATTCGGCGTTACGGCCCCGCTTCGGCTATTCGGCGCTGAAAGTCAACTGTGAGCTGCGGATTGGCGAGAATCTCCTGAATCCTCGCGCTGAGCGCGCGCAGGAACGCCGCTCCGTCCGCCCGCTCGTGTTCGCTGGTGCGCTCGAACAGCAGGCCGATCCAATCGTCCGGCGTCGGCAGCGCGCCGCCGAACGCCGCTTTGTCCGGCTTCACCGTTGCGATCAGAGCCGCTTGGCGGTTGTATTCGATGATGCGATCGTCCAGAAACGCCTGGCGATCGCGATCGGGCAGATCGTGGAACCGCTGTACGTCCGTCAGAACGATCGGCTTGAACGCATCGAAGAGGTTGCGGCGAAACGCGGCCTGGTCGTCCGGCGAAGCTTGCCGCAGTGCAGCGATGAGATAGTCGCGATAGTTCGAGTCGCCGCGAAGCCGGTCGATTTGCTCGTGTAGAAACCCCTGGCGACCTTCCGAGGTCAATCGCGGCAAGCCGCGCGGACTGGCGACGAACGACACGACGTCGAGCGGCGTTGCGGTGCGCCCGGGTATCGGCGGCGCGAGGACGAACGTATCGACCGCCCACCACAGGGCCGCAAGCGCGGCGAGCGGCGCAATCGCCAGCCCGGCCCGGCGCAATCCGCCAAATCGAGCAGATCTTCGGCCCGGCGCTTCTGGAATCGATCCTCGCATGCGCACCTCTTCTCGTTATTATCACGGCTGGCGGACGGTTCGTCATTCCGGGCAGAGCCATTGGGCGGAATGCCGGCCCCCGGACCAGATTGCGTTAGTGTCGAAGGGCGGCGAGCGATCGGCGGCGCCGCGCCGGATGGATCGGGATCGCGATGTTCGATTGGTCCGCGCATGCAATATTCTTTGCCGGCCTGCTCGCGGCAGCCGCAACCTTTGCGCTGCTGGAAATTCACATTGAGGGCCCGGCCGGTTGGGCGGCGAACCTGCCGACGTGGCGCGTGAAAAGCGTGCTGCTGTCGCGCCTGTTTCCCGGGCGACCGCTGACCGGGTATCACCTCTGGCTGATGGTCTTCACCGTGATCGTCGCGCACCTGCCGTTTTCGTTTGGCCTGCTCTGGACCGCGGCGCGCGAGCTGCGCTCGATCGCATTCGTGCTGTTCTTCTGGGTGATCGAGGATTTTCTGTGGTTCGCGCTCAACCCGCATTTCGGGCTGCGGCGCTTCCGGCCGCAGTACATTCCCTGGCACGGCAAGGCGTGGTGGTGGCTGGCGCCGCGCGACTATTGGATCGGGCTGGCGCTGGCGATCGGCCTGTATCTGGCGAGCCAGCAAGCGGATCCAGGCGTGCTGGTCGCGATGGGACAGTGAGAAACTGGGGTGGTGGCTCAGTTTCGCATGCGACGCCGGGAAAATGCTCGACACCGAAGCCCGACCGTAAGGGAGCGGTTTCTGCACGTCGAAAATGACCCCTCCCTTACGGTCCCCTTACGGTCGGGCTCGGCTGGGCAGTTACTTCGCGAAACTGGGCGACTACAGAAGCGGGCGCGGCCGCGCGCTGACGCTATCGTCGTCGGCATGGAAATGTCAGCCGGGTGATCGTAGCATTCGTCACTTGAATCATCGGGCGCTCGCGCGGCCGGGGTCGCGAACGGGCCGATCTCGACAACTTCGAAAGGCGATCATGAACGGCAAATGGAAGCTGCGGCTGATCCGCACGTTCGTTCCGCTGCTCGGCACGACGCTCATTCTGGGCGACTGCGACCCGACGCTACAAACAACCGTCGAAAACGGCATCATCAGTGCCGCGAACAGCCTGTTTGCGGCGATCTTGCAGGCCCTTGTGCAACTCGGGCAGGAAAACGCGGCCACCACCACGGCGCTGATCGGGTTCTAGTTCGCCGTCTCGGAGATTCACCCGCGACCCGAAATGGGGAGTGCGGACGTCTCGTCCGCGCTCTTGGAATCGGCGTAGGCCGAAACGGAAGAGCTGACCATGCCCACGCGCACACGCGTCGCCGACATTTCTGAACTTGCCCCGGGGCGCTGCATTGCCGTTTCGATCGGCGCCACGAAAATTGCCATGTTCAACCTTTCTGACGGCTTCTACGCCATTGATGACACATGTCCGCACCGAGGCGGTCCGCTTTCGGAAGGCGAGGTCGACGGCCACACGGTCGCCTGCCCCTGGCACGCGGCGACGTTCGATCTGAAGTCGGGCGCGGTGACCGGGCCGCCGGCGACGGTGGGCGTGAAGAGCTATCGCGTGAGCGTGGAAGGCGGCGAAGTATTCGTTGAGACGCCGTAGCCCCGCCGCATTTGCAGCGCGACTCGTGTCAGAGCGGCCGCAACATCCGGGCGAACATTGCGATCGACGCGTTCGACTTCGGCGTCGGTTTGCGCATGTCGAGCTGCGTTTCGAGCAGCGCCTTGCGTACATACGCGTCCTGGCGCGTCCACTCGTCCGGGTGGTCGATCATGTACTCCCAGTAAATCTGGCATTTCTCCAGCTCGCCGCAGTCCAGCCACACCCCGTTGCACTTGGGGCAGCGATCGATCTGGATGTCGTCCCAGAACCGAAACGGCTCCTTGAGCATTTCGACACCGCACGTCATGCACCAAAGCTTTTGCGGTCGATTCAAGCGTTCCGCCAAGTCCATGAACGCCTGACGCACCGCCTCCGGCATCTCGACGTTTCGGCGAGCGAGGATTACGTCGAGCCGCCCCGGCGAGAGCCAGTGTCCGCCGCAGTCACCGCAGTGATAGATGCGCATTCCCTCATACTCGATCGGCAGCGCTTGAGTCTTACAAGCGGGACATCGCGGCATCGCGGAATCTCCTGACTGAACAGGGGTTTACCGTCCGCCGTCGCCCGGTTCAAGACAGTTCAGCCGCCCAACCGTGTGAGCGGGTATAACACACTGCGTGCTCCTGTCGCTCGGCGAACTCGATCGCCCGTCCAGTGTGCTGGCTGTCCGCGAAGTGCGCGTGGATGTTCACTATGAACGCCGCGCCGTGCTGGCCGATTTCTACGTCGACCTGCTAGGCCTGGCCGCCTGGTCCGCGTCGAGGCAGATTCCCGGCGGCTGGGGCGCCGGCGATGGGCGAAGCGGCGTGTTTTTCCAGTTCCGGCACGATCCGCGCATCGACCCGCTCCGCACGCGCCTGTGCGTGCTGTCGAACTCGCTGGAACGGGTCGCCGCGCGGCTGCGCGAGCGCGGCTGGCCGTTCGAGCAGCGGCGCGGGTTTTTCTGGAGCGATTGCCACATCCGCCTGGCCGACCCTTCCGGCAACATCGTTGAAATTCGGCAAACTCGTCCGGTTTGACCGCGCGGCCGCCGGTTTTCGAAATTCATGCAGTTTTTCTGCGCATTTCGCACGCCGCCGACGCTTATCTTTATGGCGGCCGGGGTCGGAGTTTTCCACTGCCTTAGCGTCGGGCCCGATCAGCCGGTATGGGTCTGTTTGGCGCAACGCATTGAACGGGGAGAGTTTCGTGAACCAAGCGGGAGTGGTGGTGCACCAATTGGCGCTGTTGTGCTGGCTGGGTCTTGTTTCGGCCGGCGCCTACGCCCAGACGCACACGTTCACAACCGGCGGTCTGACGCTTCAACTCGCGGCCGACGGGCGCGTCTCCGGGTTGCTCGACACCGTGACCGGCACGCCGCGGATTACGACCGTGCCCGCGTCGCAGCAGCACCTGTGCCGCGTCACGAGCGGCGGCGTTCTGCATTCACCGACCGCTTTCTCGCGAAACGGCGATCTGCTGAGCTTCACGTTCGGCACGCTCTCCTCCGCGCCGGTCATCACGCTTCGCATCGAGAGTCTTGCGACCTATCTGCGGATCCGCGTCGTCGGCGTCAGTGACGCGTCGCAGATCGACGAACTGCGTTTTGTGAATCTGAGCAACACGTCCGGCTCGGTGAACGCGGCGATCTTGCGCTTGCTTGAATACGTTGATGGCGCAACGCACCGCTACGTGGGGCTGGATGCGCTGGATCCGTACACGCGCAGCGAAGTCGGCGCGGCGGGCGCCGGCGGCTACTTGTGGGCGAGCGCTTATGGCGGGCTGGCCAGCCCCTCGCCGATCGGCTTGGTCGGGCGCGGCGTCGCGCTGTTCGCCTGCAACGCGGACAAGGCCTCGCTCTTCGCGGCATTGTCTCCGATCGAGACAGATAACGGAATTCCGCTGGGCGTCGCGTCGCGCGGTCTGCCGGATATCGATCGGTCGGCGATTTTCTGGATGAGCCTGCCGCTGAGTCGCTTGAATGACGCGGTCTCAATCGCACAACAAGCCGGCGTCGGAAAGGTGATCATCTGGGCGCCGATCTGGGCCAACATCCGAAAGGCGTATGAAATCGCCGGTAGCTGGGGCGCCACACCGGCCGAGCGGCTGGCGAATCTGCGCGCGTTCGCCGCGCAAAACCGCGCCGCCGGTTTCAAATTCGGCGCTCACGTCTATCCCAGCATCCTTCCGTCCGACGCCGACACGTACGTCAGCGCCGGCTGCGATTCGCGCTTGCGGCGCGAGCGCACGATCACGCTCGCGGCGGACCTGCCGGCGTCAGGATCGATCACCATGATCGAGACTACCACGCCGCCGATCGGCTGGCCGGTTCAGCCCGACTGCGTGCTCCCGCCGACGACGGACGCGACGACGATCGTGATCGATCAGGAGATCATCACGTATTGCGGAATTCAGACCGACGCGCCGCCGTATGGCTTTTCGGGCCCGTTCCGACGCGCGTCGGCGCAGCCGATTCTCGGCCCGCAGAGCCACCAGGCCGGCGCGACGATCGGCTTGATGATGACAATTCCTGAACAGGGTTTTTTCGTGTGGGACTTGGCCTCCGGCGGCGCCGCGCGGCAATGTTCCGACATCGCAGCGTCGGTGAACGCAGTCGGCTTCGACTTCATCTACAACGATAATCTGGAGGACGCCGAGCCGCCGCCCTGGTACGTCACGAGCATCTTTCCGTACGAACTCTACGCGCGCCTGTCGCCGCCGCCGCTTTGGATGGAGTCATCTTCGCCCGACGGCTGCTTCTCATGGCCGCTGATGGCCGTCGGCGGGCAAATCGACTACGACTGCACGCGAACGTTCGTATCCGAAGTTGATCGAAATATCACCTGGATGTTGAATCCCGCTTTCCAGTTCGACGTCCGCCAGCTCGGCTGGCCGCGGCCGTCTTGCGACGATGTGAATCACGCCACGCCGGACGAATTCGAGTACTTGCTGGCGAAGAGCATCGCGCACGACGCGGCGGTCGTGTTGCAACTTTGGCCGCAGCGCGTGGATGTGTGGCCCAACCGCGATTCAAACTTGTTTCTGATGAACGCGTACGAGATCCTGCGCCGCGGGCACTACTTTCCGACCGCTGTCAAGCAGGCGGCCCAGGCGCCGGGCGTCGATTTCATGCTCTTGAGCGATCCGAGCGGGGCGTATCACCTCGAACGCGTCACGCACGTCGACCTCGCCCACAACGCGTATCAGGTCCGCGGATTTGTGAGCGACGGACTGATCGCCGGCGCCCGCTACGTGAGTCTCTGGCCCACGGCGCTGAACGGCACGGAAACGCTCTACGTGCCCGGAATCGCGGCGGGCGACATCGAAGTTCGCAACTATGGCGGGACGATCATCCCGGTCACCGACCTGGGCAACGGCTACGTCAGCTTCCCGGTGACTACCCGGCTATACATCCGCTGCAATAATGTGCTGGATCCGGGTCCCACGTTCGTGAACGCGGTTCTGACGCTCAACAACACGCCCTGTCCGGGTGATCTGAATCTCGACCGCCTGGTGGACGAGCGCGATTTGGGAATTCTGCTCGGGGCGTGGATGTCCGGCCCCGGCGGCGACCTGACCGGTGACGGAATGACCGACCCGGCCGATCTGGGCGTATTGCTCGGAAATTGGAGCACGGCCTGCCCGTAACGCCCGGCTTGGGGTTGCGAGTGCAGGTCTATTCCGGTCGGAAACGTCAGTGGTTCAGAAACGGCGACTTCGGCGGCGGACTGTCCGCTAGTAGAAAATCGTAACGAACAAGTGCTGCTCGCTGTGCTTGCCCTCCACGACCCCGATCGTAGTGCTCACGAACTTGATCTCGACGTCCTCGTGTGCGTCGACGTATTCGTTGATCTGCTGGTTCAGGTGGTTGATCGATGTGTCGTTCAGCCGGCAATGAAATGTGCGGCAGCGCGTCGCGTTGCCGTTCTTCAGTAGCGGCCGCTTGTAGCTTTCGTTGAACGCACCGGCGCGTTCGAACGTGATTCCGCCGCCGCCGTAGACGCGTTTAGCCGCGGATTCCGCCGGCGCCGCGGTCGCGTCGGCCGCGGCCGGCTCATTCTCCGGCGTCGCCGCGGCCTGTTTTTCATGCAGGCAATGCGGGCAAAGCAGCTTTCCACCCAGGTAGTCGGCGGTGTGTCGTTGGATCATCTCGGGGTACACCGTCGCGCCGCAGACCTGGCAGACTTTCAGATCGACATCGCTCGACATGACGCGCTCCTTGACCCAATGCGAAACGGCTTGAATTGCAGGGTCATTGTAGCCGAAGGGGACGGCGGGAACACGCGCGGCATATTGGATTAGTCTAACTGAGCACCGTCGATCTTGGTCTGGCGCGGAGTGCGGGCTTTCAGCCCGCTTCGTGCGGGCAAGATGCCCGCACTCCCCATTCTCGACAACAAATCAACTCCGGAAATGCTGGGGAGGAGTAGAAGTCGCGACGCGTCGCCACGTGCGGGAAATGGCGGCGGCGGCGCGCCGCTTCGCGGTGTGCGAATCATTCTGCCGACGGCGGATTGAGCGTTGATGGCATGAACAGCAGCACGTGCATTCCGCCGTATTCGCGCTGGTCTATGCGCGTCAGCGACGGCGGCGGCATGCCGTGATCTTCGCGCCGGCCGTCGTGCCGAAAGACCAGGATTCCCGCGCGCGAAAGGCTCGCCGCCAATCGCTCGAGCAATTTCGCGACGCGCGCCGGGTCGGTGGAATCCTGATACGGCGGATCGCAGAAGATGAGCCCGAATCCGTCGGGCGCGTGCGGGGCGAGGCGCATCTTCCAGACGTCCAGCGGTGCGACGCGCGCTTCACCCTCCACCCGCAGGCGCTGGATGTTGCCGCGCAGGGTCCGCAGCGCCGCCGGATCGCGCTCGACGAACGTGCAGCTCCGCGCTCCGCGCGACAGCGCCTCGAGCCCCAGTGCGCCGCTGCCGGCGAAGACGTCCAGCACGTCGAAAGCGGGCAAGTCCGCCAAGGTACCGAAACGCACGCCCAGAATGCTGAACAGGGATTCCTTGACGCGGTCGGTGATCGGGCGGGTGTTCCGGCCGGGCGGCGCATCCAGCAGAGCACCGCGATGCGCGCCGGCGATCACGCGCATCGGCCGGCTGCTTTCTGAATCATCGGCACGGCCGGTCTCGGCAAAAGCGCGGGACGGACTGAACCTCGCGATCCGCCGCCGCGAATCGGCGTTTTTGGCCGACCGCTAGGCGTCATCGGACCGGATCGCGACAATCATTCTGTTTCCAGCACAAGCCGATGATCCGATCGATGATACACGATCTGCGCACCATCCTCGAAGGCTGGGAATTCGAGCCCGGAAAAATCTCCGTTCGCAAGATTATTGGGCGCGACGGCCGCGAGAAAATCCAGACCCGCGTCGATCTCGGACTGCTGCAGCTCGAGGCCGGCGGACGCCCGGACGGCACGCGCCCGATGGGCCACGAATCGTACCTGGAGCATTGCGAGCATCGTTTGCGCACCCACCAGCGGCGGCGCGGAAGCGACGCCGGATTCCGCCTGTCGGTCGAGGATTGCCGCGAGCTGCTCTACGAGTCGCACTTGTATTACCAGCGCTACCTGTCGTTGTTCGTGCTCGAAGACTTCGACGGCGTCGAGCGCGACACGTCCCGCAATCTGCGCGCGATCGACCTGGCCCGCCTGTACGCCGGCGCGGCGCGCGAGCGCGAGGCGTTCCTATCGCAGCTCGCGTACGTGCGGATGATGAACGTGCGCGGTCGCGTCTATGGCGCCATGCAGGCGATGAGCTACGACACGGCGCTGGAATTGACGGATGACGGGATTCGCGAGCTCGAATCGCTCGATGATGAGAGCGAGGCGCCGGCCGGGGAGCGGCCCGAGCTGCGCGTGCTTCACGAGCTGCGCGACGAGGTGATCCAGCGCATGCCGCCGGATTCTCCGCCGCGATTGCGGCATGAACTCGAGCGGGCCGTGGCCGGCGAGGATTACGCAAGGGCGGCGAAGCTGCGCGACCTGCTCGCGGCGCTCGACCACGCCAAGCCGCCGCGAGCGCCGACCGCCGCGAGAAGGTCGCGCGGGCGGGATGGCCATTGAATTCGTCGACAGGCGCAGTGCTATCGCTCATGTGCGCTCGTATCCGAAGCCGCAACGGAAAGCTCAGATTCGAGATCGCGGCGTCCGCTCGATCGCGAACCCCGCGCTTGCGTCAGCCGGCCGGCTCGCGTGCCCAGATCACGCCATAACCCAGTCGTTCGCGCAGCAGTCGGCTCGGCGGCGCGAAGTCGCCCGTCTGACGCGTAATTTCGAACAGGAGCTCGCCTGCGCGAGCGAGCGCGTCGAGATCGACGCCGGTCTGCACGCCCATTCGCTCCAGCATGTCGGCCAACTCTTCCGTCGCAATGTTGCCGGCGGCGCGGGCCGCGCCTGATTTCAGACCGGCGGCTGTCGCGCTGCCGCCGATGCCGCCCAGCGACGCGTCGAAAGTCCGCACACCCGCGTCGAGCGCCGCCAGCGCGTTGGCCAGCCCGGCGCCGTTACGGTCGTGCAGGTGCACGCCGACGTGCTCCAGTCCGACCTCGCGTTCGACGATCGCGAGCAGCTCGCGGATGCGGCGGGGGTTGGTCTCGCCGTTCGTATCCGCCAGCGCCACGCACGCGCAGCCCAATTCGATCAGCCGTCGCGTCAGGTCGACGACGCGCTTCGGGTCGAACGTCGCGCCCGCGGTGAGTTCCTGAAAGGCCGCGGAGACGTGCGCGCGGAGCGACTTGCCCTCGGCGCGGGCCAGCGCCGCGACTTCGCCGGCCCAGGTCATCAAGTCCTCCACGCTCGACCGCGTATTGGCCTGTGCATATGCCTCCGAAGCCGAGACGAAGAGCGCGACCGTGTTCAACCCGCTGGCGCGAAAACGCGCGTAATGACGCGCGTTGGGCACCAGCGCCGCGAGCCGCTCGTCGGGGCGCGCCGTTAGGCGCGGCCCCAGCACATCGCTGTCGGCCATCTGCGGCGTGACCTTGGGCGAAACGAACGCGCCGACCTCGATGTACGGCAGTCGCGCCGCGCGGAGCGCCTCGATCAGGCGCAGCTTGAATTCCAGCGGGATCAGGCGCGGCGACGCAGTCTTTTCGCCGCCGAGGAATTGCAATCCGTCGCGCGGCGACATTTCGCAAAGAGTGACGTGGGCCATGCGCAAATAGTACCCGAGCGATCCACGAGTCGTGCGATCGGTCCGCGAGTGCGCTATTTCGGATAGGTTAGCAGGGGAGTGAGGGCGCCCGCACGGGCGGGCGAGACGCCCGCACTCCCGATACCAGTGGCGATGCGAATTTCTTAGACCGCACACTGACCCCGCGCTCGGTGAAGTTGCCGCAAGCTCGAGGCGGCCTGATACTGTCGAAACGGAGCCGCTGATGCCGCAACGCACTGCGCGCCGCACGGAGCGCGCCGCAAGCAACGAGCCGATCCAGCGCGAAGCGGAGAATCACCGCCGCACGCGCCGCGCGCATTTGACCGAGATCGCCGAAGATTACGTGGAAGTGATCGCCGACTTGATCGATACGACCGGCGAAGCGCGGGCCACCGACATCGCGCGGCGTCTGGGAGTTACGCATGTGACGGTGGTCAAGACGGTGGCGCGACTGGCGCGCGAGGGGCTGGTCACGTCGCGCCCGTACCGGTCGATCTTCCTGACCGACGCCGGGCGACACCTGGCGACCGAATCGCGCAAGCGGCACGCGCTGGTGCTGCGATTCCTGCTGGCGCTTGGCGTGGATGACGCCGTGGCACACGCCGACGCCGAGGGAATCGAGCATCACGTCAGCCAGCAGACGCTGGCGGCGTTCGAGCGGTTCTGCATGAACCGAACGCGTACGAACTCCGCGACGTAAAGGCAAGTCGGTTTCGGCCCTCTGATTGCATCTTTGAGCAGATCCAGTTGTTCCGTAGCGTCGCGCCTCTGTGCCCGACGCAGAGTTCGCTGTCGGACACAGAGGTCCGACGCTACGTGAACAAATCCGCTCTTATGGGTGGTCCGGGCGTCTCGCCCGGCGACCGGACCGCCCATGATGCACGAACTAGCGTCGCCGAAATGCAACCGGGCGACCCATTTCGAGCCGCCCGGTTCGAAGAATCAGATCTGCCGCACCGCGCTACTCGACGAACAGCGACCCTTCCGGCGGGTCATGCGGGAATCCGAAGAACACGTAGTTGCCCCACAGATTCTGAAGGAAATTGTTCACCGGCTGGGCGACGATGGCGTTGAAATCCGAGCCGATCTGGCCGGCGCTGTCGGTGAAACTCTCGATCACGCCATCGCCGGATTCACGGATCAGCTGCTCGACATTGGCGTTGCGAACGCAGGTACCGGGGCCGCCAAGCCCCACATACCAGGCCATCACCAATCCGCCGCAGGAAATACGAAGAGCGAAGCGCTTCATGTTGTTCATCATTGGCTCCCTGACCCGCGCGCACCGTGCCGGGTGCGAAGGTCGAATTGGCACTGTTTTCCCAGCTACCGGCGGACATCCATGCCGCCGCACCGCACCCAGGATTCGGACATTTCTAGAACGAGAACTGCAACTGCATTCTGAAAATCAGAGCGTCGTCGTTCACATTCGCCAGACTGGAGTAGCTGCTGGAGATCGGGACCTCGGACACTTTCACGACATCGGCCTGCAGCTTGACTTTGTGGCCTTCGATGTAGTAGTTCACGCCGCCGGCGTATTCCCAGGTGCCTTCCTGATGCTCGGCCAGCGCCGAAACGCCGCCGACGCGCGCCACCAGCTCGATTTTGTCCTCAAAACCCGGGATCGGCAGCATGTACCCCAGTTGCACATAACCGCCGTGCTGCGCGGTGGTCGATTCGTCGCCGCTGGCGACCCACCAGGGTGCGAACGGGAAATTTCCAGTCGCGCGGGGATCGACCAGGCGAATGACGTATTCGCCCTGCATCGAGAAGCCCATCCACTTGAGCCCGGTGTCGAATCCGAACTGGTTCATCTGCGTGCCGCGCGACGAAACCAGCCCGAACCCGCCGACGCCCGGGTGCCAACCGCTCAGCGGCACCGCAAAGCGATTCAAATTGTCGCCCGAGTTTTCGTCGAAGGCGTAATCAAATCCGAAGTCCCACAGCGGCTGACTTTTGTCCTTGCGCAGGTCGCCCTCGCCCGAGAATTCGGCGCACAATGCGCAGCCGTCCTTGCCGGGATCGCCGAGAATGTGCCACACGGCGCGGCCGATGATGGCCGGATTGCTGTCGCGCTCGGCCGGATCGGTGGTAATCGTGCGATTGTTGTGTCCGCCCAGCGAGTTCACGACATCGACGAAGTAGCAGAAACGCTTGTCGAACAGGTGTCCCCACAGGCGAATGCCCAGGCCGTTGCCGAATCCAAACGTGGCATCGACCAGCCCGCGATCGACGAACTGCAGCAAGCCGTTGTCGGCAAGCTGCTGCGAACGTCGATCGGCGGTCTGAAAGATGCCGGCCTGGATGTTGAACTCGTCGGCGACGCGATAGTTCACCCAGGCGTACTGGATGACGGCGTCGTAGTTATCCGGTGCGTCGGCGCGAATCTGGATGTCGTACGTCAGGTCCTTGTTGTACGCGTACCCGCCGATGTTCAGTCGCAACCGCTGAAGATCGAATCCGCTTCGATCATCGCGCTTCACGCCCGGCAGCAGGTAGCGATTCGTGTCGCGTGAGTGGTAGTACGTCCAACGAACCTGCATGTCGCCGTTGAGCTTCAACATGAACTTTTCGTCGCTGCTGCCGATGTAGAAGCCGTTGTCGTAGCCGGCCAGCAGCGTGGACGGCATCAGGCTCTCGCGGAACTCGCGCTCGCTGAGAACCTCGCGTATCTGGCGTTTCATTTCCTCGACGCGAGCGGCGTCCATCTGCTGCTGCTCGCTCGAGCCGACCTGGCGCGCCAGCGAATCGATTCTTCGTTGCTGCGCTTCAAGCAGTGCTTCCAGCCGGGCGATCTTGCTGTCCTGCGTCTCGGACTCGGACGTCGTGTCCTCGCCCAGCGCGACGCCCGTCGACAGCCACGCTGACGCGGCGCCAATAAGGCAGATGCGATTCAGATTTCGAGGCATGAAGGTCTCCTAAACCAATCCCTGCGGCGACCTTACGACGAATGCACGAAGTGCGACCCAACGATCACGGATAACCGCGCCGGACATACTGTGAACCAAGCTTATCGGGTTTTCAAGGCCCCCCGTGGCCAGGGGGCAAGAATTTGGCGCTGGTGAGGTTTGCCATACGTCGGTGTCGAGTGTTCTCACCATCTCCAGCCGGTTACAGTCTCGCGCGGGAAGTTGGTTGTTCGATCCCTGAAAGAATTCCGGAAAATTTCTTGACCGGCTACTATGTTCGTAGTAGTCTTCCGATATATCTAGTAGAAAGGGCCGCTGATGCCTCAAAAGCCCCTGCCGAACATCACCGCAGCCGAGCTCAAAATCCTCAAGGTGCTTTGGCGGATCGGTCCGGCCAGCGTGCGGGCTGTGAAAGACGAGCTGGAGGCGGCCGGTGACGAAAGCCCGGCCTACACCACCGTCATGACGCTGATGAACCAGCTCGCCGCGAAGGGAGGGCTGGAAGTGGACCGCGCTCGGCAGCCGTTCATTTACCGGACGCAGCTTCGCCGCGATCAGGTGCTGGGCGACCGCCTGCGCCAGTTCGTGCGGACAGTTTTTGATGATCAGGCCGGAGAGCTGGTTTTGCGCCTGGTTGACGAGGCGAAATTGAGTGACGACGACCTGAAGCGCATCGAGCAGCGGATCGAAGCCCGCGAGCGCCAGGACGCGTTCGAGAAACCTGCGCGCGGCGCCAATTCGAAACTGCGGACGCAAGCGGAGGAAGGACGATGACCCCGTTCATCGAATGGGCTAATGGCTGCTCCGGTTCGCTCCTCGCCTGGGTTTCGTGGGGATTGCTCGGCGGCACGGTGTTGGCGGTCTTCACCTGGGCGCTGCTGCGTTGGCCGCTTCGCCGAGCCGCACCGGTAATTCACGGCGCATTGTGGCTCGTTGTGCTCTTGAAATTCCTGACGCCGGTCGGCCCAGAATGGTCGTGGTCGCTGGCGAGCGGCGTTCACTCCATTGCGGACATGGCGCGGATCGAGACGCCCAAGCCGACTCAGCCCGGCGGGCCGGCGATCCTCCTGACTACTGACCGGGCGATCGCGAACGAGTCCGGTCCCGTTTCGCACACGATCGAGTCTCCGGTCGTGTCGGTGAGCGTGTGGCTGGCGGGCGCATACGTGCTCGGCGTCGCCCTGATCGGCACGCTGCGCCTGCGGACCTATCGACGATTCGTGCGGCAGCTAAACGCACTGCCCGAAGCGCCAGAGAATGTGCACCAAATCGTGGCGCGGGTGTGCGATCGGCTTGGTTTGAGCCGCGTCCCGCGCGTGCGGATAAGCGCCGAGCCGCTTTCGCCGCTGGTTTGCGGCATTCTTCGCCCGATGCTGGTGCTGTCGTGCCGAGATATCGGCGATGCGCGCGAAATCGAAGCGATCGCGGTTCATGAATTGGCGCATATTCGCCGCGGAGACTTGCTGGTGCGTTGCCTGCAATGGTTTGCCGCGGCGCTCTTGTTTTTCTGGCCGGTCGTGGCGTGGGTGAACCGGCGGATTGACCTGGTGCGGGAGATGGCTTGCGACGAATGGGCCCTTCGTCACAGCACGATCTCGGCCGGGCAATACGCTCGTTGCCTGCTCCGCGCGGCGGCGCCCGCCCGCGCCGCGCCGGTCGGGCTGTTCGCGGCGGCGATGGCCGCCAACCCTTCTCATGTCGAAAGGAGAATCGAGATGATTCTGATGTCGGATAAGTCGAGTCGGCGAAGTTGGCTGCTGCCGGTGAGCGCCGCCGCGCTGGGCGGATGGTCCGCGTTCGTACTCGCTGGACCCAATTCAGCACCGAAGGTGGCTGATGACGGCGACTGCCAGCAAGAGATGGTCATCCTGCATGTCGAGAACGATGATGTTGACAGCACGGACGCCGCGGCCGGCGCGCCGATTTTCATGGCGCTGCCGTTCGACGGCGCCGATGCCGTCGAGTTCATCTCCGAAGATTCGGCCGACGACTCGACCGGGCTTAAGCAAAAGAAGGTCACGATGTCGCTGGCGCGAGGTCCTGGGGCCGAGGCGCTCGCGAAATTCGCCGCTGCACATCCCACCGCAGACGCGGACCACGACGGCAAGGTCACACGCGCAGAGCACGACGCGTACATCGCGGCGCTGGCGCTGACCGATCCGGCGGCCGTATTGGCGCAGTTCCCGAAGGCCGACCGCGACAACGATGGCATTCTCTCAGCCGCGGAGGCTGCCCGGCTAGTAACGATGCCGCCGATTCCGTCGATCGCTCCACGTTTCCGCACGAAAATCCTTGGCGCCGGTGGCGCAGATGCCGGTGCAACCACCGGCGAGCACCGCGAGATCATCCTCAACGGCGAAAGCGGCGCGTCGGCACAGGCCGGCGATACTCCCGCGGCCGGCGTGCGCGTCATGAAGATCAACCGCAACGGCAAGGAAGAGACGATCGTCGAAAACGGCGCCGCACCGACTGAGTTCAACGTCGAAGCGACGCCCACACCGGTGAGTTGGATTACGAAGAACGTGAACGGTAATCCTACCGCCGCGGACGTCGCCAAGATGGTTTCGCTCGTCAGCGATGCGCCGCTGGCGGCGTTCCTTGAGCAAAACCCGAAGGCGGACACCAACGGCGACGGCAAGCTGACGGCCGAGGAACGCAGCGCGTTCCTCAAGGAAAAGATGACGGCGATGCACCGCCGCCTGCTCGAGAAATTCCCGGCCGCCGACCTGAACGGCGACGGCGAACTGTCGCCGGACGAGATCAAGGCTCACTTCAAGTCGATGCACGGCGCGGCGTCTAATGGACGCGCAATGATCGTTACACATGAGGCAACCAGCGACGGCGATGACGATGTGACAATCGAAGTTCACGCCGCGGAGAAGCCGTAGCGCGTCGCGTCGGGGACGCCGCTAACCGGAAGCGACAACAAAATGGCTCAGCCCGCAACAGGTAGTCGCGGGCTGAGCCATTGCGTTCATTGTCCGGAAGTTCGCCCGCTACGGCTGACTCGCCGCCGGCCCGTCTGAGCCGTTCACCTGGCCACCTGGGCGTGCCGGCGGCGGCGCAAGCTGCGCGGTCAGCGCTCCCCACATGCCGACCAGCGTGCCGCCGGGTTGATCCGGCGACGGCGCCCAACGTCCGCCGATCTTGCCGCGCAGCTTGAGGTCGGTGTTGAAGAAGCGTCCGCGATAGATGCCGACGTTGTTCACGCTCTTGCCGTAGAGACCGCGGATGTAGCCGATGGTCTCGCCGGCGTCGTTCGTGACCGTTGCGATGAAGCGGCCGTCGATGCGGCGTTCGTGATGACCGTCGCCAGGCATGTCGTGCGTAGCCTGCGAGTCGCCCGATCCGGCGTTGTCATTGCTATTGCTGTTGGCGTCGTCCGAATCGTCGTCGCCGCTCTGGTCGTCGTTTCCATCCTCGGCGGGCTTGTTTTCGTAGAAGCCGGCGAACGTGCCGACGCGATTGTTGTCCGCGTCGCGCCACTCGCCGCTGATCGTGCCGTCGTTGAACTCACGGCGACCGTCGCCGGCGAGGTTCGGATCGAGCGGCGTCCAGCGGCCGCGCATGTATCCGTGAATCAGGCCCAGATCGATGCAGGGCGTGCCGCTGGCCTGCGCGGCCGGGTCCTCGGTAGCGACGGCCTCGCCGTCGGCGACGGCGGCGGCTTGTGCCGGCGGCGTGGCGAGCAATGCGACCTCGGTGCTTGAGATCGTCTCGCCAGTCTCGTTCAACGCGATCTGGTCAACTTCATTGCACAGGCTGTACGCCGCCCAGCGGCCGGCGAACGTGCCGCCGTTCTTCGATGCATCGTCGAGCCATTCGCCCTTGAGTAATCCAAGCCGGCGTTCCTTGCGGTCCATCCAGCGCCCGACGAAAAGCGACTTGCCGGCCGAGGATTGGCCGTATCGGCCGCGCAGGATGCCGCGGAACTTGCCGTCGTTGCCAATGTACTTGCCCCAGAACACGCCGCCGCCGGCCAGGCCCTCAGGCAGTCGGTCGGATGAAAGCGGCCGGTACTCGCCGCGCACGAGTCCCAGCACATTCTTCTGGTCGTCCATCCACGAGCCGCGAAACACGCCACCGCTCTTGGTCGAATCGCTGTCTGGAATGTCGTTCAGGAACGTCCCCGCCAGCGTTCCGACGGCGACCTGGCCGCCGAGCGGCGCGGCGTCGTCGAGCACCGATTGCGCGGGCAGCGACGGATTGGCTGCGCCGGAGACCGGGCTGAACAGCGTGCCGTCTTCGCCGAAATTCTGCGGTTCGTCGCCCGTGGAAACGGGCTCGTCCTGCCCCGCGGGCTGCCCTTCGCCCGGCAGCTCGGACTCGACGACGTCGGCGAGGACCTTGAACACCGCTTCGTCGCTGAGCAGATTCTGGAGCTGTCCTTGCACCGAACTCGGATCGAGACCGAGTTGTCCGAGCAGGCTCTGCCCTTCCGGGCATCCGCCGACCATCGCCGGCATGAGCGCCGCGCCCACCAAGAGTGACCAGATGCCGATTCGACGACTCATTCGTTGCTCCTCTCGATTGCCGCCCCCCGGTTGCCTTGCGATCCATCGATCGCCGCGCCCTGTCCTGCGAAACGCTCGCCTCCGGCGCGTATTGCCCCGCCGGTGATCGCGTGGCGCGGCGTCGGTCCCGGTAGCGGCCCGGGTAAAGCATGGCATACGCGAGCGCTTTTGTCGGTCGCGCCCTCGCGTTACGGGCCAATCGCGAGGATTATCGCACGACATGAGTGCCAATCGCCCCATAATCGAGAAATACGCGGCGAGAAGCTCCGCCGTCAGGGCCGCGACCGTGAGGGAGCGGTCAGGCGAGTGCGTCGAACGCCCTTCGACGATTCGAAGTGGCTTCGGATTCCGGCCCGACCGTTCCCTTACGGTCGCAGCTCTGAAAGTAGCGTTTTTTCTGAGCGTGCTCGCGCTCGAGCCGCTTGGTCGCGCGCAATTCTCGCTCGGAGTTACCGCCGGTGACGTGACCGATCAATCGGCGATCCTCTGGACGCGCGCCGATCGCGGCGGGCCGGTCCGCGCCGAGATCGGCGCCGGCGAGGATTTTTCCGCTCCCGAGCGATTCGTTCGACAGGACGCCGCGGGCGACTCTGATTTCACGATCAAGGTCACGCTAGACGCGTTGCATCCGGCGACGACGTACTTCTATCGCTTCGTCCGGCTCGACGACGGCGCGGTCAGCGCGGTCGGACGATTCCGCACCGCGCCGGCGCCCGACACCGCAGCCGAGCTGCGATTCGTCTTCTCCGGCGATACGAATTTTGCATTCGCGCCGTTCGGCGTCTTTTCCGCAGCCGCAAACGAGGGGCAAGACCTGACGGTGTGGTTTGGCGACACGATCTACTCCGACGTGCCGGCGGGCGACCTGGGCGTGGCGGCGACGCGCGCGGACTACCGCGCCAAATATCGCCAGATTCGAGGCGACGCCGGTGTGCAGGCCGCCGCCGCCGCGAGCGCGGTGCTGGTCGGCTGGGATGACCACGAAGTGACAAACGACTACGCCGGCCGCGATCCCGAGCTTTCCGCCGCCCGACGTGAGGACGCGTATCGCGCGTTCTTCGAGTACATGCCGATTCGTGACCTTGGTGACGCCGCCGACCCGTTCCGCACGTATCGGCGCGTGCGCCATGGCGCAAATGTCGAGTTCTTCATGCTGGACGAACGCCAATATCGAGATGT
This sequence comes from Phycisphaerae bacterium, assembly GCA_046350315.1. Taxonomy (GTDB): domain Bacteria; phylum Planctomycetota; class Phycisphaerae; order UBA1845; family Fen-1342; genus CAZHTF01. Next base: position 3,607,305 of record JAXMAP010000002.1, on the reverse strand, counting down.
GTCGGCGCGAGAGGAGTGCGGTTCCAATCCGGATCCGGATGGGTTCCTGTTGGGGCCGCTGACCGCCGATCGCAATTGCGTCGATGCGCTGCGCCGACCGAGGGAGATGTTCGGCGCGGCGCAATTTGAATGGCTCAAGCAGGGGCTGCTCGAGTCAACCGCGCGCTGGAAGTTCGTAATCAACAATGTGCCGCTGACCTACATCGGCGTGTTGCCGTACGACCGCTGGGACGGATACGACGCGCAGCGCCGCGATCTGCTTCGCTTCATCGACGACAACGCGATTCCCGGCGTCGTATTCCTGACCACGGACATTCACGCCAACGCATTCAATCCCGATCTGGCACGCTACTTCCGGCGCGCTAGGCCAGACTACGGCCTGCGCGGCAGCGTGCCGATCGTCGAAGTGATCGCAGGTCCGCTCGGCAACGCGACCATGCGCGAGTCGGTGCGCGGCTTCGGCGAATTCGCCGCCTCGGCGGGCGCGGTGGAAACAACCCCCGGACCGTTGCGCTTCCTGGCGCGATCGTTGCCGGGATTACTGGAGCGGGCACTCGACTTCCTGGAATTTCGCTTGCGCTTCGCGAACGGACTCACGATGATCCAGACCGATCGCGTCGCTTACGTCGTCATCGACGTCGACGAGGACGGGGCGGCGAACGTCACGTATCGCGGCGCGCCACCCGGAGCTAGCAACGTCACTCCCGCGGAAGTCGAGACGTTCGCCGAGATTCAGCTCGACGCACGCCCAGGAGCGGGCGTGTTGTGCCCTTTGTCATTTCTGCCGGTGCTGCTGGCGCCCTTCGTGTTGACCAGCGCGAACCGGAATCCCGATTCGCGCACCCCTGCGCGGTCGAGGCCGGCATGCAAGCACGAATCCCTGTCGCTACGGTTCAAGCTGGCCAAATCGCTTCCAGGTCAGCGTCACGCCATCCCCGGCGACTGACGTACACCGCCAACCGGACCATCCGCCCGCCGTCGGCGACTTGTTCCAGAAGATCGAACCAACCGGCCACGGATCGGTCGCGGATTGCGTCGCGGGCGGCGTCGTTCCCACGCCGACGCGGACGCGATTCAGTGGGCTCGAGTTCGTGCCGCCGATGAAGTGGTTGTTCAGCCAGAGGTGCCCGGCGCCGACATCGGCCTGCTCGCCGCTGAGGCGCAGCGCGATTCGCGAGTCGAGGTTCGCGTGATCCAGCCGGTACCAGCCCTTGTCCAGTTGCCCCGTCGTTCCACGGTATTTCATTCGCCACGGGTAGATCGCGCTGTCATTCTCTGACCACAATTCGAACAGCGATCCCGTCGCGCCGCCGCCGACGAACTCGACTTGCCCGCCGCCCTCGCCGGCGTTGGCGATGCCGATCGGATTGGCGAATTTTCCGATCGAATACGAGCTCGCGCCGACCCCGGTCGTCAGGATAATGCCCGTTCCGGTCGCGTTGCCAAGACCGCCGATCCAACGCGACGGAAAATCAATTTGCGCGGGCGTCTGATTTTGTTCGGCGTAACAGCCCAGGAACACACTTCGCGCATTGAGGTTGTCGACTTTGTAGCTGCCGCCGGCGCTCGGGCACGAGACGTTGTTGCCGTTTCCATCCGCGTGACACGCGATGAACGTGTTTCCCAGAAAACTACTGTCGTAGATGCCCCACTGCCGGTTTACCGTTACGCTGAGACCAATCGCGACACCCGCGTTCGAATCCGGGCCGTCGAGAAACAGGCCATTTCCACCATTGAAATCGGCGCGCCCGCCCTCGATATACCATTCGCTGACGTTCGTAGCGGGCGATCCGGCGGCATTCCCGACCAGGTGAAATCCATCGCCGGAAAACGCCTGCGCCCAGACATTCAGCAATCGCACTTGGGCGCCGGCGTCAATGCCGTGCGCGAGCGTCGCGGTGCACGGACCGCCCGCCATCCGAAAGTAGGCGCTGTCGATCGTGCAAGTGTTTGGAAAATCAAGCTTGAGCCCTGTGACACCGGCCGCGAAACTGAGGATGGCCGTCGGTGCGGCGGCTTGGCGCTCAATCGGTCCGCGCACAACCAATTTCGACGTGGGCCGCAACGTCCGGGACAAGTTGTAGGTGCCGGCGGAGAGCTCCAGAACGCCGCAGTTCGGCGCGTTGGCCGCGATCGCCGCCAAGGCCGCCTCGAATGCGCTCGTGTCGTCAACCAGGTCGTTGACCTTCGCGCCAAAGTCTTCCGGCCGGTAGATGCATGGATCGAGCACGCGTTGGGCCAGTGGTGCAGCGCGCAACGGCTGGCGCGGCGATAGGATCGTGTACGCGCCGCTCGCACAGTCTCCCGTGGCCGAGCTGTGACGAACGCCGATTTCAAGCTCGCGCTGTCCGGCGTGGAACTGCTGCCCAAAATCGAGTTCGACGGTGAACAGGCCGGTGGTCACAGTCACGTCATCGCGACAGAGGGTCGGTCCGATGGCGCCGCCGCCGACTTCAAAGAGCCTGAACTGGAGATCGAAGAGGCCGCTGGGCGCTACCCCGTTTTCCAACACGCGGCCCTGATACGTAAATCGCGTGTCGTTAGGTACTTGCGCCAACAGCACGCACGCCGCCAACAGCGAATGCGCGATCACGATGCCGCGACGGGCAAGTTGAGTCACCATCTCCGGCTCCTTTGCGCTAGGTCGATCGGGTTTTTCGAATCAACAGTCACGCGAAATCTACCCGCCGGCGACGCAACTCAAACAAATCGTTCGTTCAGTTTGCGGTCCATTCTCATTGCAACATCCTCAGTCTTGAGCCGTGGGCGGAGTAGCCATACGCGCCTAACTTGTCGTTAGCATTCCGAAACGCCCGCGCCATTCACGCTGGTTGAGTTGGAGGTGTTTGTGACGAGTTCGACTTGTCGAATTTGTGTCGGTCTCATTTTCACCCTGCTCGGAATCGCACCGATCGCGGCCGCGCAGGCGGCCAAATCGGAGCGAACGAAACTCGTCGTGATTGTCGTCGTCGATCAGCTTCGCGGCGACTACCTGACGCGCTGGTCGCCGCTTTTCGTCGAAGACGGCTTCCGGCTTTTCCTGGACCGCGGCGCCTACTTCGCCAACGCCAGTTACTCATACGGCGCGACTGCGACAGCGGCCGGGCACGCCACGATCGCGACCGGCCGCCTACCGCGAAAACACGGGATTGTCGCGAATGAGTGGTTCGTGCCGGGCTCGAAAAAAGCCGTGAAATCCGCCACCGATACCAACTCGCGGCTCGTCGGTGTCGCTTCGGATGACGCGCGCACCGGCTTGTCGGCCGCCGCGTTGATCGGCCCGACGATCGGCGATCAACTCAAGCTCGCCGACGCTCGGTCGCGCGTCATTTCCGTGGGCCTGAAGGAGCGCAGCGCGATTTTCCTGGGCGGTAAGCATCCGGACGGCGTGTATTGGTGGGACACGAAGACCGGATGCTTTATTACGAGTACGTACTACCGCGACGCATTGCCCGACGCCGTGCGCGAGATGAACGAGCCGTCGCCGGCGGATCGGTTCTTGGGTCGGGCGTGGGAAAAGCTCCTTTCCGACGAGGCGTACGCCGGCTGCTATTCGCTCCGCTCGGCTTGGCTGCCGCAATATCTGCCGATCGGCGCGACTTTCCCGCATAAGCTGCTCGCGCCGGCCGGTAAGCCGGACGAGCGTTTCTATGACGCCGTCTCGACCACGCCGTTTGGAAACGACGTGATACTCGGCATGGCGCGACGGCTGGTGGAGGCAGAGCGGCTCGGCAAGGGCCCGGCCTGCGATCTGCTGATGGTGGCGCTGTCGTCAAACGACATCATGGGACACTTGTTCGGCCCGGAGAGCCCGGAAGTACTCGACATGACGGTGCGCACCGACCGCCAGCTCGCCGAGTTCTTTGCCTGGCTCGATTCGTTCGTCGGTGCCGAACGCACGCTTTTAGTCCTCACCGCGGACCACGGCGTCACCACGATCGGGAGCGTCGCGCGACAGCTCAATCTCGCGGGCGGTCGCGTGGAGCTGAGCAAAATCGTCGGCGAGCTCAACGCCGACCTGCGAAAGTTCATCTCGGACTCTCGGCCAGTCGCAAACGAGCGCGCCCCAACGCTCGACGAAACGAGCGGCACGACCACGACGCCCCCTGGAACGGCGGAATCGAATCGAGTCGAATCGGAGGCGTCATGGACGCCGGTGATCGGATTCAATCTGCCGTGGGTCTACTTCGATCAACGCGTGAATGAGCTTCCGGTCGCGGATCGGCAAGCCGTGCTGGTTCACGCGGCCGCGTTTCTGCGACGGGTCGACGGGATCGCGGAAGTCTTCACCGAATCCGACCTGTCCGAACCATCGCCGTCGGCGAGCGACGAGCGGCGGGTGCGCGCTTCGCGCTGTTTCTATCCGGGGCGATCGGGCGGTCTGTACGTCCAACTCGAGCGTTTCTGGTACGTACAGGGCGACGAACTCGCCGGACATTCGGTCGGCACGAGCTACGATCGGCACGTTCCGATCGGGTTCGTTGGCGGCGGCGTTCGACCCGGGCGCTACCTCATGCCGGTTGATCCCCTGGACATCGCACCGAGCGTGGCGGCGATCCTGGGCATCGAGCCGCCGGATGACGGCGACGGAAGAGTGTTGTACGAGATGCTCCCGCCGTATTGAGCGTGGACCTGTTTGTTCAATGCGCTGACTGCAACGCAGCCAGCGCCGCCTGGCCCAGGCTGATCCCGCCGTCATTGGGTGGGACATCGCGATTTCGAATCGGGGTCAGGTTTTCCGCCAGCAGCCGCTGTTCCAGTTGCATTAGCAGCAACTCGTTCTGAAAACACCCGCCCGAAAGGGCGACCGTATTTGTGCCTTGTTCCCGCGCCAGCCTGGTGGCGAGTGTCGACGCCCCGGTCGCGATCGCCGAGTGAAACGACGCCGCGATTTCTTCGATCCGTCGCCGTGCTCGGCGATCCGCGATGATGGCCGCGAGCATCGGTCGCGGGTCGATGCCGTCGAATGGATAGGGGGCGAACGCGCTCGCTTCTCCGCCGGCGTCGGTCGCGCGCGCCTCAAGCCATGCCGCCGCTTGCCCTTCGTACGTGCATGCGCGAGTAAACCCGCATAGCGCCGCGACCGTGTCGAACAGACGCCCCATCGAGGACGATGGAAAGCAGCGCAATCCCGTCGCAACAAGCCGCCGCGCGTCGAAATACCGATTACCGAACTCGAACGGCGACGATGACAGATCCGCTGGATACTCGAGTTCAGCCAGAAAGCCCGCCGCGGCTTGCTGCGGGAACATCGCAGCGCCGTCGCCGCCGGGCATCTGGACGCTGCGCAGCGCGGCACGCCGCACAAATCCGTCTCGCAGCGAACCGATGAAATACTCCCCGCCCCAGATCGCGCCGTCATCGCCGTATCCTGTTCCATCGAACGCGACGCCGACGACGAGTTGATCGAACCGTCCATGTTCGGCGAGAACGCTCGCGATGTGCGCGTGATGATGTTGAATTGCGATCGGTTGCCCGCCGGCACTCGCTCGCCGGTCCCACAGCTCACGCGCCAGCCGCGTGGACACGAACTCCGGATGCAAGTCGTGCACGATCACCATGCGATCGCGATCGACTTCGTACATCCGCAGCAGATCCTCCACCGTCTCGCGAAACGCGCATTGCGTGTCGTAGTCGTCCAGATCACCGACATGCTGACTGACGAACGCTTCGCCGTTCACGACCAGCGTGATCGTGTTCTTCAGGTCCGCGCCGAGCGCCAGGATCGGAGTCGCGGTCGGAAGCGAGGTGACGACGCCGGGTGAATACCCGCGCGACCGCCGCAGCATGAGCGGTTCGCCGCGGACGACGGCGACGACCGAATCATCGACCCGTCGCGCGATCTCGCGCTCGCCGACCAACATCGCGTCGGCAATGCCGCTGAGTCGCTGTAGCGCATCGTCATCGCGATACGCGATCGGTTCGCTGGAGCGGTTGCCGCTGGTGAGCACCAGCGGCGTCGGCGCGCCGGCGTCCAGCAGCAAATGATGCAGCGGGGCGTACGGCAACATGACGCCCAGTTGCCGGGTATCCGGCGCGACGCCGCGTAGCTGCATAATCGCCCGCGCCAGCACGATCGGCCGTGACGGACTGGTTAGCAAGCGCTCATGTTCCGCTGTCAGCTCTGCAATGCGGCGCGCGTCGTCGAGGTCGCGCGCGAGCACCGCCAGCGGGCGTTCCTTGCGAAATTTCCGGGTTCGCAGCGCCTCAACCGCTTCCGCGTTTCGCGCGTCGCAGGCCAAGTGAAACCCGCCGACTCCTTTCAGCGCGACGATCTGCCCGACCGACAGCCGTCGCGCCGCGTCGCGTATTGCCTCGTCGCCGGTCGCTGCGTGCGGATTTGAAGCATCGGCGTCGCGCAGCACGAACGTCGGTCCGCACGCCGGGCAGGCCGTCGGTTGAGCGTGAAAGCGACGATCGCGCGGATCGCGATACTCGGCTTCGCACGCGGGGCACATCGGCCAGGCGGCCATGGTCGTATTTCGCCGATCGTAGGGCAGACTGCGAACGATCGAATATCGCGGGCCGCAGTGTGTGCAGTTGATGTAGGGATAGCCGCGTCGGCGATTCTGGATATCACTCATTTCGTGCAGGCAGTCGTCGCAAACCGGCAGATCCGGCGAGATGCCCACGGTCGGCGCGCCGCGCCGATCACTGGCACGAATCTCGAAGGATTGGAGCTGCTCAATCTGCGCGGCATGAGTTTCCAGGCCGGAAATCATGGCCGCGGGCGGCGCATCGCGCCGGATCGCATCGACGAACGCAGCGACTCGATCGGCCGGTCCTTCGGCGTGAATCTTGACGCCGGCGCCGTCGTTTCGAACCCACCCGCTGACGCCGTAATGCTCGGCGATGCGATGCACGAATGGACGAAATCCGACGCCCTGCACGATGCCGCGGATCGAAATCTCGAATGCGACGATCGGCGTATTCTGGGACGTGGGCACGACTCAGATCGTACAGCGCCGCGGCGTGATGATCGTGCGTTACGTCGCGCGGAAGATGCGCGCGTCGGTGCCGCCGGGGCCGACTTTCAGGCGCACGCTGCGCGCACAGCGAGGACAGCGCCCGACGTACTCGGTTTGATCCGGCCGGCGATACACGCGCACATAGACGTTGCAACACTCAAAGTGAATGCCGACGTACGAGCGCGGCGAAGCGCCGCTTGACGGGTTTTCGGGCTGTTCAGCGTTGATTGCCACGTTCCGTCGGTCTCCAACCGCTGCTGACAATATCGGCATTTCACGGCCCGACTTGTCCGGCGCGGCGGCCGAATCGAATTCTTCCCTATCCAGTGCTGATACGGCCCGCACGGTCTTCGGCGGAGGCTGCCACAAGCTGACGCCGGTCTTCGCTTGTGCGGACTCGCGTCGGCGCGGTGGATGGGAAAGAGGACTGCGTGCTTCCAAGACGGGTTTCGCTTTTGTCGACAATCGTCGTCGCGTGGGCTTCCGGCTGCGCGCCGCAGAGCACCCCGGACGATCCAACCGGCGTTGTTCTTGGAATCTCACAAAACTCCACGACGCCGTCTACGCCGCAAAACACCACGCCGACCTCTGGCGGCACGAGTAACGGCGCGAGCGCGACGCCGTCCTCGCCGGCCGCGGACAACCAGACGATTTCCGGGCGTCTGACCGGCTCGGCAGCCGTGCGCCTGTTTGACCTGGGGGCGTCGGCGGCGGGTGATGAGTGGGTCGTCAGCGACGTCGGGACCGGGCTGACCAGCAGTGCGTTCGTGCTGGTCTTGTTTGACGAGAATGACGACATGCTGATGCGCCAGGTCGTGGTTCCCGGCGCGCCGCTGCGGCACGTGATGCGTGCCGCGACGAACAATGCCCGGCTGGGCCTTACGCCGCTGCCCGGCTCAGGCGGTGGAGATTTTCGCTTTCAGATCGCGCGCAACGCGGCGCAGGCGATTCCGGCCGCTCACGCGCAAGTTGTGTGGCTGAATTTCGGCGCCGGCAGCGACGTTCGCATTCAACACCGCGCCGGCGTTTCGTTCACGGCCTTCGACGGCGCGAAACTGGGAAGCAGCTACGCCGGGACGACGCAGCGGATCAAGAGTTCGATCGTCTCGGCGATGCGCGCCGATTACACGGCCTATCAGATGGAAATCCGCACTTCGGACGAGGGCCCGCCGCCGAGCGGGGCGTATTCGACGGTGTATTTTGGCGGTTACGACCCCAGCTTGCTGGGCCTAGCCGATACGGTGGATAGCTACAACCAGGCGGACGGCCAGAGCGCGATCGTGTACGTCGACACGTTCGCACTGTACGAGACGATGCAGCTCACGCCCGAGCAGATGGGCTTGATGATCGCCAACGTGGCAAGCCACGAACTCGGGCACCTGCTGGGTTTGTATCACACCCGCGATCCGAACGACCTGATGGACACGACCGGAACGGCCTGGGACCTTGCGGAGGATCAGGCATTCTCGCGCGCGCTGCTCGAGCAGTCCGTCTTTCCCAGCGGCTACGAGAATTGCCCCACGTTGCTGACGCAGACGCTCGGTTTGCGGTCCGACGCGACGAAACGCCTCGCCACCTCCCGAGCCGCCAAGACGCCGATGCACGCGTTGATTCGGCGTCTGACGGATCTGGAATTACATTACGCCTGCGGTAGTTGCAGTGCGATCAACGACTTGCCGCGTTGAACCTCCGCCGCATGAAGGCGGCATCGCGAAAATCGCAAATCGTCAGTCGTCCCCCGACCCGATTCGATATGATTTACGTCCGCCTCATTCGTGCGGCGTTTGCCGCGCGGAGCTCGCCCCTGGCATCCTGAACGATTGCTAGGGCGTGGCGGCAATTTCGGGCCATGTCATCGAATCTCGGAGGACGATCGAATGCGCGCGATACAAAATGCCCTTGCGTTGTTGGCGTCAACGCTCGCGGCCGCCGCGGCGATGGCGCAAGGCGTCATCACCGACGGCACCGCTCGTTTTGAATTCTCGACCAGCACCACGCCAGGGCTGTGCAACTATGCGCCGGATACCACGGCGACCACCGACGACGTGCTGTTTCAACACTGGCTCTGGTATCGCATCGTCGGCGTCGGGACGGCCGAGGCGCGCTTTACCTGGCCGCCGCCTTCGCAGAATTACACCGGCAATCTCGCGACGTTGAGCTGGACCGGGCTGGGAAGTTCATTCGACGCGATCTGGACGCTGCGCGTTCGCGACGGCCTGAACGTGGGCGAAGCGACGCTGAGCGAATCGCTGTCGCTCACAAACACGACCGGCTCGCCCCTGCAACTCGCGGTATTCAACTACGCGGACTTCGATGTGTACGGCACGTCCGGCGCCGCCAGTGACGATGTCTCGCTCGCCGCGCCGGGGCGCCTGCGATTCGAGGACCAGACGCCCAACCGCTTCTGCGAGTTTTCGTGTGCGAGCGCCGTCGCGTATCAGGTCTCGCCCTTCGCCACGCTCCGCACCGCGCTGGACGACACCAGCGTGACCGACTTGAACAACACCGGCGTGCCGGCCACGAACATCGACGGCACCGGTGCCTGGCAATGGAACGTGACGGTCGCGGCGTCCCAGACCGTGCGGCTCTCGTCGATCCTGTCGATCAACCTGCCCGCGACCGCTCCTTGCCCGGGCGACCTGAATGGCGACCGTGTCGTGAACGAGTCCGATCTGGGACTCTTGCTGCAAGCATGGCAACAAACCGCCGGCGGCGACGCGGACGGCGACGGCGATACCGACGAGTCGGACCTGGGAATTCTGCTGCAGAATTGGCAGGTGCAATGCTGATTCGACGGCCAATCGCCGGTTCCGCCGGATCGTCCGCGCCGGCTTGGTAGAGATTGTCGGAGGTTTCGGCGCACTATTACGGCCCCGCCACACGCGGCGGACGCGTTTCTGAAAGAGGACAAGACGGCGCTGGACGGATTATCCGGAGAAAAGCGCGCGCCAATGACCGTGCGTGAGTACGCGCCGCGAACAGAACGCGACGCGCAAGCGAGCGCGGTTGGGAATCGCGCTTGCTGGCGCTGCGCGTCCTGATTGCGGCGCGTACTCGCGCACGGTCAACTTAGTCGTCGGGCCTACTTTCCGCATCGAACGCAAGTAGTCGTGCGCGGCGACGGCGCCCGCGTCGCGGAATCAGGGGCGCGGCGATGGCGCAGCTTTCGTAAAGAGGAACTTCAGAATCAGGTCGATGCGGGCCGCCCAGGCGGCCTCATTGTGCCGGCCGCCTTCGACCTGCTCATAATGAAAATCGCGTTCTGGCTTGCGGCCCTGCGATTCGAACAGTGCGACCAGATCCCGGCAGTCCTGAACCGCGCGCGAGAAGCGTTCCAGGCTTCCGCCCTCTCGGCCCTCCTCCGTGCCGATGTCGAGCCAAATCCGAGCCTCCGCCGGCAGCGGCTTCTCTCGCAGCAGCTTGAAAATCTGGTGATCGGCCCAAAAGAGGGCCGGCGACACCACGCCCGCCGCGCCGAAGACTTCCGGTCGGCGCTGAATGGCGTAGAGCGAGATCAGTCCGCCCAGCGACGATCCGGCGATGGCGGTGTGCTCGCGCTCCGCCCGCGTGCGATAGGTTCGATCCATGTACGGCTTCAGCGTGTCGGCGATGAAATCGACGTACGCATCGCCGTGCCCGCCGCCGCGCTCGGCGTCCACGGCCTGCGTGTACTCGTTCATGCGAGCGGCGTTGTTGTAAATCGCAACGACGATGATCGGCGGCAGCTCACCAGCGGCAATCAAGCGCTCGCAGGCCTCATCGACGCCCCATTCGACACACGTGAACGAAGTCGATGCGTCGAAGACGTTCTGACCATCGTGCATGTAGAGCACGGGAAACCGCTGATTCGTGCTTTTTTCGTAGCCGAGAGGGAGATAGATCAGGACCGTGCGGCGATTATGGAGCTGCGGCGACTCGAATTCTTCGAGCACACGAATGTCGCCGGTTCGCGAGGGCACGCGGAGCGGAGGTGTGGTCGGCAAGGCCGAAAGCGTCGCGGCGACAATCGGCGGGGCGTCTGATTGATCCGCCCAGCGTTCAACCTGATGAAACACGACCTGCCGGCGAACGCTGGTGCTGGGCTTGAATTCGCGATTGGGAATTTCGGCGCCGGCGGCGGATTTCTCGACGCCGGCCCAGGAGCGCCCGCGACGGAACTTGTATTCAAACGACGGCGGCGATTCGAAAGTCCATTCGCCAACGTAGAGATCGCCGGCGACGCGCTTGAGCGGGCGGCCGGCTTCGTTCCAGCCGTCGAGCGACAGCGCGATCGAGATTTCATCGCCTGCGGCGCCTGGCGGCGTCGAAACGACGAAGCGAAGCAGATACCGATCGCTCGACGACTGCGTCGAGGCGACTTGCACGACTGTCGCTGAAACCATAACTGAGAGAAGCGCGATGGAAATAGCGCGAACGACCATGTCGAAACCCCTATTGAGAACCGTCATAAGGTCCACCGCCAATCGAGAAAACGGCCCGGTTTGTAACGGCAACTCTCAAAAACCGTGCTATCCTTACCCATGGAGAGAGTCTGCAGGGGCGAGGTGAATGCTCTATCCGGCGACTGTAGTAACGCTCTTCCTGGCCGTTCTCGCGATCCTGCTCGGTATTGTTTTGACACTTGGCGCTCTTCGGCGTACTCCCAATCTCACTTGTCGCACGCCCGGCTGTGGGCATCGTAATCCCGCCGGGTCCGCGTACTGCGCCCGCTGCGGCCGCGCGCTCGTGCCGTGACGGTCGATTGAAAGGAGCCTGCTGTGTCGCAAAAGAACACAACACCGGGTGGATGGGACGGCCCCGGCGCGCCGCGCGAGCCGTTCCCGCTGCCGTCGCTGCCGTGGGCCGGCATATTGCCGGGCCTACTGGTCCTGCTGCTGGTGCTTGGATTCGGCTATTGGTGGTTCATCCAGCGCGTGGAGGTTGGCGCGAACGAAGTCCTCGTCCTCGTTCGAAAGGTCGGAAGCGAGCTTCCTTCCGCCGCGTCCGATCAAGTGGTGCTTTATCCCGAGTTGCTTCGCAGCCTGGGAGTTGACGAGAACTCGACGCGCTACAAGGGCGTGAAGTTCGAGGTGCTCAAGACCGGACGCTATTTCTACGACCCGTTCTTCTGGGATCGACGCCGCTTCCCAACCACCGTCATCAACCAGGACGAAGTGGGCGTCCTGATCCGCAAGTACGGCAAGCCGTTGGCGCCGGGCAAGCTCGTCGCGACAGCTCCCGATGAGCGCGGCCCGGTCGCGGGCGTCCTCAAGCCGGCGCGTTACGACCTCAATCCGCTGGCCTTCGATGTAATCAAGGTGAAGCCGGTATTCGTGAAGGAAGGCCACGTCGGCGTGCAAACACTGTATTCCGGCAAGGTTCCCGCCAGCCCGAATCGCTACGTCGTCGCATCCGGCGAGGCCGGCGTGCAGCCCGACGTATTGCCGCCGGGCATGTATTACAACAACCCGTACGAGCGCGCCATCGACGTGATTGACGTTCGCAGTCAAGTACTCGACCTGCACAATGACGACGCGATCCGCTTCCCGAGCAACGACAGCTTCCAGATCACGGTCGACTGCACGGTCGAATACGCCATTCGCCAGGACCTCGCGCCGTACGTGATGGTCGCGATCGGCGACCACGCCGACATCAAGAACAAGCTGATCCTGCCGCAGGCCAAGTCGCTCAGCCGGATCGAGGGGTCCAAGCTCGACGCGCGCGAGTTCATCACCGGCGAGACGCGCGAGGCCTTTCAGCAACGCATCTTCGAGGGCCTTCGGACGCAGTGCTACGCGCAGGGCATCGAAATCCGCGCCACGCTCATCCGCCGCATCGTCCCGCCGCAGGAAATCGCCGGGCCGATCAGCGAACGCCAGGTCGCCGGTCAGCAGATCAGCCAATACGAAAACGAGATTAAGCTGGCGCAGTCCGAAGCGCGGCTGGTCGAGCAGGAGGAGATGCAGAAGCAGAATCAGGCCATCGGCGGCGCAAACCGCGAGGTCGTTACGATGGTCAAAGAGGCCGAACAGGCGAAGACCGTCGCGCTGACCGATGCAAACAAGCGCCTGGAAGTCTCGCGACTCGCGCTCGAAGCCGCGTCGCAGACCGCCGAAGCCAAGCTCGCCCGCGGCCGGGCCGACGCGGAGGTCAAGCGCCTGACGTTTGAAGCTCAGGCCGAGCCGCTGCGCGCGGCGGTCGCCGCGTTCGGCGACGGCGAGTCGTACGCACAATTCTTCTTCTTCCAAAAGCTCGGTCCGGCGCTCAAGAGCGTGCTGGCCAGCACCGACGGGCCGTTCTCGGATGTGTTCCGCTCGCTGGTCGAGCACAAGGGCGGGCCGCCGCTCAGCGCGCCCGAGCGCTCCAATCGAAAGTCGACCGCGGCCGAATCCTCGACGACGGGAGGTGGACAATGAGACTCTCCAGGTTGATTGTGGCGCTTACCGGCGGCGCATTGGTCGCGATCGGCGGCGGACTATTGATCACGTGGATGGTGTTCCGCGTCTATGTGCCCTTCGACAAGTGCTTGGTGTTGATCCGCAAGAGCGGCGCGGAGCTGCCCGCCGGACAGAGCGTCGCCGGCGAGGGCCAGAAGGGCATTCTCGCGGACACGCTAGGCCCCGGACGCTATTTCATCAATCCGTACACGTATGACACCAAGCTGGTCGATCTTGAGGAGATTTCGGCCGGCGACCCCAATTCGTGGAAGGTCGTTTTTCCCGACGACGCGCCCGATTACATGCCGCCGAAGATCATCGGAAAGCTGCCCGAAGTCGGAGTTCTCGTCAACCGCACCGGTAAGCCCGCGCCCGCCGGTCAGGAAGTCGTCGACGCCGGCTTCAAAGGCATCCAGCGCGACGTGCTCACGCCCGGAACGTATCGAATAAACCCCTATGTCTACGAAGTGCGCCGCGTGCCGGCGGTGATTGTGCCGATCGGCTACTGCGGCGTAGTTACCTCGCAATTGGGCGAAATGCCGGGCGTCGAGATGGTCGAGGAAGCGGCGATCGGGCCCGACGGCAAGCCGATCAAGGACCAGCCCAAGGTCGTGCAGAAGCTGGCCGCCGAAGGCCAGCGCGGCGTTCTCAAGAACGTGCTTCAGCCCGGCGTGTACTACCTGAATCCGTACGTGCACAAGGTGCAGCTCGTCCAAGTCGGCTACAACGAGATCTCGCAACTCAAGGGCGCCAGCGCCAGCGACTCGATCACGTTCCCTTCCAAGGACGGCTTCAACATCGACGTGGAAGTCACCGTCGTCTGGGGCCGCGATCCGGAACACGCGGCCGACATGATCAATCGCCTGGGCGCGATCGAGCGGATTCATCAGATCATTCTCAGCCAGACGCGCAGCATCTGCCGCAACATCGGCTCGGAGTACGAGAGCACCGACTTCATTCGCGGCGAAAAACGCGAGCTTTACCAACGCGCCGTCACCGACACGCTGAAACGCGTCTGCCGCGAGAAGGACATCGACATCCTGATCGCACTGATTCACAACATCGAGGTGCATCCGGGCGGCGCAGTGCAAGATGCCGAGAGCGCAGACCTGAAGAAGACCATTCAGCGCGGCTTCATCGCCCGCGAGCAGGACCTGACCAAGCAGTCGCAGCAGAAGGCGGCACAAAAGCGGGCCGAACTCGAGACCTCGAAGGTCGAGATCGACATCGCGCGCGAACGAATCAGCGCCGAGACGCGCCTGAAGGTGGCCGATATCAAGGCCAAGGCGCGCAAGCAATCCGAGGAAATCGCCGCGCAGCGCGATCTGGAGGTGGCCAAGCTCGAGCGCCAGATCGCCGATTTGGAAGCCGAGACGACGCGCGTTCTCGGCCGCGCCACCGCCGACGTGCAGCGGCTCGACAAGCAGGCTGAAGCCGACGGTCGGCGGATGCTGGTGGAGGCCTTCGGCGGCGGACGCGCCTTCAATCTCTACACGTTCGCCGAGAAATTCGAACCCGAGAGCATTCGCCTGATCTTCGCCGGAGAGGGCACATTCTGGACGGACTTGTCGAAGCTCCAGGACGTGTCGTCGATGCAGCTACTGAAGGACGCCGCGGACGCGCCGAAACCGGCCGCGCCGCGCCCGGCGGCGAAATAGCCGCCGCGAAGCTGACGAGCATTCACTGAATTCGGGTCGTAGCAACCTGTGCGCCTCTCGAAATCGGCGCCGCTATGCCACTGACCGCCGCGTCGCGCGGACGCGAACACTGCTGCGCCGCTGAACGGCCGCTTGCAGCACCGCCCCGGTGGCCAGCATCTCGCAGCCTTTGACCGCGAGTTGCCGCAATACGAGTTGCGCTTCGTCTTCCCGCCCATACGCGCAGGCGTCCTCGATCAGCGCCACGCGCCGGCTTCGCCGCAGTAGCCCGAGCACGAGCATGCGCAGCGAAACCTCCAGCGCCGCGCCGAAGACGACGAATCGCCGCGCGGGCATCTCGGTCAGCAGCCGGTCAAGCTTGGGATTGGTGAACGGATCGCGGTGATACTTGGCGAAAACGGCCTGCTGACGGGTGGCCAGCAAATCGAGTTGAAGGCCGAGGCAGTTGTCGTTCTCCACCATCACGCGGTCGCGAAGCAGCGAGAATTTCGGCTTCTCGGCCGAGAGGTCGAGGTAACGCCGCGCCAGGTGCAGGTCCTGATCGACTTCGTTCGCGCGCCGCAGATCGACGCACGAGATCACCGGCGTGCCGGCCCAGGACGCGTGCTCCATCAAGCTGCGGAGATTCGGCAACACGTCTCGGCTGTTCACCGCGCAGCCGACGCGTTCCGCCGCCAGGTAGTCCCATTGGACACAATAGTCTACAAAAACATCAGACTTGGCCAGATCGACCATGCCGCGGACTCCGGCGATGAAGATCCTCGCTCCCGCCGCGCGAGCGCGCGGCGACCCTTGGCGGCAGCGGTTCCGATCGCGGGAAAACAGCACGTCAGAAGGGAGATCGACGAGCTGTGCTTCTTTCCCCGCCCTCGCTGTCGTCGCGGATTCTAGCCAAGTCGCGACAACGACTTCAACGCAAAATCGTGTCCCCAGCGGGGTTTACGACAAAATCGCGTTATCCGGCCCTACGTGGCGTACCGCGAGCGCGCAGCCGGCGCCACGCGGAGTCGCGCCGTTGTTCCGCGCCGCATTGCTCGTACAATCCGGGCGATCGCACGACATCAGGGAGGAGCGGCGTGTCGACACGCAGAACCAGACCCGTTCTCTACGAAGTCCTTCGGCGCAGCCCTTCTCCGCGCGGCGCAGCGCCGCGCCGTCCGGTCGCCGCGCCTCCGTCAGCCGATTTGTCCAGCCAGTCCGAGTCGCCGCAGCGCGAGATTCCCGAGAATTCGGGCGCGCGGATTCAAGCGCCGGCCTCGTTGCTCGATCGCATTCGCGATTCCGGCGTTCTGCCGCAGGTCGAATTCCACGATGGCCGGCTGATTCTCGCGGCGGCTTGGCCGGCGCTTGCGCTGATGGGCGTGGTGCTGCTGGTTCTGCTCTGGATTGCATTCGCAACTGGCGGAGCGTTGTCCGGCGGGCGCCGCGCAGCGCCGGACGATTTGGCGGTGATGAACTTCGACGCCGCGCGTGCGACGAATTCGCCCTCCAACGACTCGAACCAGAAGTCTCAATCCAAAGCAGCCACGAACCAGCCGCCGCCCGCCGTGCCGACGCCGCGCGTCGCGGTCGCCCCGCGCGTGCCGGATGCCGCACCGCCGGCGAAAGAAACCGAAGCGCTCCACCCGGCGCCGGCTGGTGAGGACAAGAAAGACGAGCCGGCGACAGTCCAACTCGAGAAGGGCCGCACGTACCTCGTAATTCAGCACTTTAAGAAGGGCGAACAGAAGGCCGCGGACGCCGCGGCGGCGTTTCTGCAGGCCAACGGCGTGCCGTGCGGCCTCGTTCCGCCGGGGATTCGGCTGGTCGCCACGGAGGGATTCGCCCTCGACACACGCGACCCCGCGGCGCGAAAGCGCGATCAGCAGCGGCTTGACCAGCTTCGAACGAAGGTGCTGAATCTCGGCAAGGAGTTCGGAAAGTCGAACGGTTACAACTTCGATCGATGTTATCCGCAGCCGTTTTAGCAGTCCGTTCAAAAACGATGCAATCCGAGCCCCGACCGTAAGGGAGGGGTCGGGACACTGGTGGAACTCGCTTGGCGACGCGGCATTCGTGAGAATCTGGCGGCCCCCTCCCTTATGGTCGGGGCTCGGCTGGGTGACTTTCTCATCGAACTGCACGGCCTTCAGCACGGCGACGGCGGCGGCGAGTCGCTCGCGACGAGAGGACATTGCATGTCGCGCCTCGAACAACTCAAGAAACTCGTCGCCAGTCAGCCCGACGATCCTATGCCGCATTACGGGTTGGGGCTGGAATACATCAATCTCGAGCGCTGGGACGAAGCCGCGCAGGCCTTCGAAGCGGCGATTCGGGTCGATGCGAAGTATTCTGCCGCTTACTATCACAAAGCCCGCGCACTCATCAGCGCCGGCCGACACGACGACGCCCGCGCCACGCTCGAGGCGGGCAAGATCGTCGCCCGCGCCGCCGGAGATTGGCACACCGACTCGGAAATGCAGGACCTGCTGGACTCCCTCGCATGACGCCGATCCGAATTGCTGTCGCCGGCTGCGGCGGAAAAATGGGGAGCAGCGTCGTGCGCTTGGCGGCTGCCGACGCCGCGCTGCGGATCGTCGCGGGATTGGAACGCAGCGACGACGCCGTCCTGGGCCGCGACCTCGGAGAGCTCGCCGGAATCGGTCCGATTGGCGTCACGTCAATGACGTCAACCGACGCGAACATCGACGTACTGATCGAGTTTTCATCGCCGGCTGGATGCGTGGCGTGGGCGCAGTGGTGCGCGGCGCGCGGCATCGCGATGGTTAGCGGAACGACCGGCCTTTCCAATCGCGACCGCGACGCGCTCGGCGCCGCGGCGAGCGAGTGCCCCATTCTTTGGTCGCCAAACATGAGCATCGGCGTGGCGCTGCTGCGGCGGCTGGTGGCCGACGCGGCGGCGAGGCTGGGCGTCGGTTGGGACATTGAGGTTGTCGAGTCGCATCATCGCAACAAGATTGATGCGCCGAGCGGTACGGCCAGAATGCTGATCGACGCGATCCAGGGCGCGCGCTCCGGCACGCCGGACGAACTGGTTTACGGGCGAAACGGCGCTCGGCAGCGGCGGGAATGCGAAATCGGCGTTCACGCCCTGCGGCTGGGAGGGATTGTCGGCGAGCACGAAGTGCGATTCGCGATCGAAGGCGAGGAATTGACGCTTTCGCACCGCGCCATCTCGCGCGACATCTTCGCCGCCGGCGCGCTGCGCGCGGCGCGCTGGATCCTGGGTCGTCGTCCGGGGCTGTATTCGATGCAGGATGTGCTGACGGACTGAATGGCGGTTGTGTAAGTGCAGCGGCGGACTGAACTGACATCGGAACGCGCAGCGCAAGCAAGCGCGACCCGGTGCTGGCCAAATTTGAGCGGTTTCCCAGCTAACGATATCGGAAACGAGGGATAGCGGTCCGAGGCTGCAAGCGTCAGCAAAATCACGCGCGGTTTTCCCACCCGCGCTCGCCGGCGCTTCGCGTTCCGAATCGGATCCCGAACCGAACGAGCGTCCGCGAGTACGCGCCGCAATCAGAACGCGCAGCGCCAGCGAGCGCGATTCCCAGTTACGCTCGCGTACGCGTCGCGTTCTGATCACGAAACGTACTCGCGCTTGGTCATTTGGCGCGTATCATTGCGGCGGACGTGTTAGTGCAGCAGTTTCGGCACACAACGTGGAGAACGAACATGTCGCTGGATCGTCGGACGTTTCTGGAATCGACCGCGGGTGTGGCGATGGTCGGATTGCTGGGAGGCTGGACTGAAAAAGGTGAACAAGAAAAACGCGGCGCCGCGGCGGCCGGCGGTCGCCCGATCGTCATCGCCAGCGGAAACGGATTGAACGCGGCGAAACTGGCGCTGGAGAGAATCCGAGGCGGCGTCGATCCGCTCGATGCGGTCGTTGCCGGCGTGAACACCGTGGAGGACGACCCGAAT
The DNA here is from genome assembly GCA_046350315.1 of Phycisphaerae bacterium. Lineage (GTDB taxonomy): Bacteria > Planctomycetota > Phycisphaerae > UBA1845 > Fen-1342 > CAZHTF01. Next base: position 3,588,339 of record JAXMAP010000002.1, on the reverse strand, counting down.
GACACGTCGGTCGGTTTGGGCGGCTTGCCGAACGAAGACGGCGTGGTCGAGCTGGACGCCAGCGTCATGCACGGAGCGACGCACAAGGCCGGCGCGGTTGCGTCGCTGCAGCGCATTCGCAACCCGTCCAGCGTCGCGAAACTCGTGCTGCGACGCACTGATCACGTGCTGCTGGTCGGCGAAGGCGCGCTGCGTTTCGCGCGAGCGCACGGATTCAAGGAAGAAGACCTGCTGACCGACGAATCGCGAAAGGCCTGGCTGCAGTGGAAGGAAACGCATTCCGACAACGACGCTTGGCTCAGTCCCGAGACGCAGAAGGACCCCTCGAAGCGCGGGCAGATCTTCGATAGCCGGAACTTCACCTACGGGACCGTCAACTGTCTGGCGCTGACGGAGGCCGGCGATCTGGCCGGCTGCGTATCGACCTCCGGCCTTTCGTGGAAGATCCCCGGCCGCGTCGGCGATTCGCCGATCATTGGCGCGGGCATGTATGTCGACAATGAGATCGGCGCAGCCGCGTCAACCGGCCGCGGCGAAGTGAATCTACAGAACCTCACGTCGTTTCTGATCGTCGAACTCATGCGCGGCGGAGCGACGCCGGCGGACGCGTGCATGGCGGCCCTGAAGCGAGCCCTCGCGCACACGGAAAAGCGGTTGCTCGATGAAAATGGGCGTCCGAAATTCCAATTGAAATTCTGCGCGGTTCGGAAAGACGGGCTCTTCGGCTCGGCGGCAGCGTGGTCCGGCGAAAAAATGGCCGTCGCGGACGCGAACGAGCCGCGACTTGTCGAGACGCCGGGGTTGTTCGCGAAGTAGCTGGCGAGACAGCCGGGACGCGCCAAAGAACCGCGACACGCAAGCGAGCAGTAGTCGAGACAAAGCCAAGCGCTCCCGCGTCGCGGCCGGTGGCCGGCGCCTCAAGGCCAGATCTTGGCGTCTGGCACAACGCGCTGGATTTGACTCAGCGCCCTCCCCGCTTCGGCATAGCTCGAATATTGGCCGACCAACACGAGAATCAGCGAACCGCTCCCGCCGCTCGATTCGGCGCGCAGCGCTGGCGCGAAACCTCTCGATCGCAAATCGGCCGCCAAGCGGTCGGCGTTCTCGCGGCGAGAGAATGCCCCGCACTGTATCGAAAACGCGTTCGCGCCCGATTTCAGTCGTCGGCGCGCGGCGGCCGCGTAATCGCCGTTCTGGAACGTCTGGGCAAGCCGTTCGAACGCCGCTCGTGCAGCGCGCCAATTGCCCATACGTTCCAAACTACTTCCGAGCCTGAACAGCACCAGATCCAGCGGCGGTGCGGCGGGCATCGCCTGCGCGGCGGCTCCCAGCGCGCGGGCTGCTTCCGGCCAGCGCTCGTCCTCGTACGCCAGCGTGCCGAGGACGACGTTCGACTTCCAGTGAATTTCGGCGTCCTCGGTCCGCGAGGCGGCCTGCCGAAGATCGGAGTACGCCGCTGCCCGATTGTTGACCTTCGCCAGCGACATGCCGCGAACGTAGTAGGCCTCGCCGGCTTCGGGCGTCTTGCTCGCCTGGTCGATCAAGCGCGTGTAGATCTCGATCGCGCGGTTGTATTTCCCGTCGGCGTACGCGGCGCGGCCGTCCTGAAGCCATTGGCGCTGCTCCGGCGAAAGCGTCGTCGCGCAGCCGAGCAGCGGAACGGCCAGGAGGAGCGCCGACAGACGTCGCATAGGTGCGGAGAGACTGCTCACGACGCCATTGTGCGGGCAAGGCGCGTTCGTCGGCAAGTCGCGCTGATGACGGTGGCGTCAGACTGCGTCTACGGGCACACGTTTCGCCAGTTCGACAACAGAATGCCGAGATCGGATTCATCCACGAAGCCGTCGCCGTTGAGATCGCCGTCGCGAATCAGCGGGACGGGTTGGTTCCAGTTGGCCAGCAGGATGCCGAGGTCCGCCTCGTCGACTACAAAGTCGCCGTTGATGTCCGCCGTACAGACTTGCAGCTGCGCATGCAGCGTGTCGAGGGCGAGCGCTTGCAGATTGGGATCGAAGCTGTTGGCGATCGTGCACTTGACCAGCAGCTGGTCAAAGCCCGCGGAGTCGAAAAAGCCTACGACCGTGCCCATTTCGAGCAGTGGCCCGTTGCCAATCAAGCCGGTCGACGCCGGCACGCCGCCGCGCCAGGTCTGCCAGGTAACGACCGCGTCATGATTTCCCCACGGAAACGGGCCATAGATGTCTCCAGTCGTCCAGCCGTTACCGTACATGAACTCCAACGCATAGATCGGCTGCCCATCCGTCGTCCGAAATTCCGTCCAGCCGTAGCTGCCGCCGAAGGGGAAGTAGAACGCGCGATCGGGGTCATTCGCATCGTGGAACGGATCGAACGGCGTGCCGGGGGATCCGCCGACCCAACTGTCGCCATCGGTGGCGATGAACAGGCCGCCCTCGGTGTAGTCGCTGAGTGGCGTTCCATTCGCAGCCAGCGCGTCGAATGTCGCGGTTCGGTCGATCTTGCTTACGGCGGAACCCGGGCCGAGAGTTTGAATCGTCTGCGCCGACGCAATCGTGCTTGCCGCGAGCGCCCCGATTGTAACTGCGATCGCTTTCATAAAAGGCGGAAATGACATGATGGTCTCCTTGAGATATTGACGCCGCACGTGTTTCCCCGGCAAGCGGCGTGCCGCCGCGCCGCGTGAGCAACGACACGGGACGAGTGCATAAGCTGCCCCGATTCGGCGGCCTGAGCCGACGGGCGAAAACCAGGCAAAATGTACGCCTGATCTCATTCGCCATAGTATTGACGCGTTCGAACGCCGGCCTGATAGGGATTTGCCTTACAGACAGGATCGCAAGCCCATGCCGCTCGCACTTGCCCTGGATATTGGCGGAACGACGACGCGCGCGGCGCTGGTCGATGGCGACGGGCGAATCGCGCGGCTCGTCGTCGCGCCGACCGCGTTAAGCGGTGAGCCGCAGGCGTTGATGGAAACGGTCGAGAATCTCGCGCTCGAACTCGACTTTCGGCGCGCCGCCGAGGAGCGCGTGGTCGGCGTGGCGCTTCCGGGCGTGCTCGATCCGGCGACTGGAGTGGTGCGGCGCGCGGTCAATCTTCCGCACCTGGAAGGATTCGAGATTCGGCGTCTGCTCGAGACGCGCCTTCAGCGACCGATCCGGATCGAGACTGACGTGATCGCGGCGGGCGTCGCGCAGCACCGCGCCGTCACGCCGCCCCCGGCGCGGTTTGCGTATCTGTCGATCGGCACCGGTATCGGCGGCTGCGTGATTCTCGGCGGGGAGATCGTTCGTCACACGAACGGCGGGGCGGGTCGCCTGGGGCATCTGATCGTGGACACGTCCGACGCCGCGCCGCGCTGCAAGTGCGGAGCACGCGGATGCCTGGAAGCGGTATTGCACGCGCAGCGCGGACAGTCGGCGGAGCCGCGCACGGCAGTGCCGCTCTCGCAATGCGACACGAGGGCGTCCGTGGTGTTGCACGAAAACCTAAGCTGGATGCGGGCGCTTTCGATCGCGCTGATTCAAGTCACGCACATCTATGCTCCGGGCGTGATTGCGCTGGGCGGCGGCGTGATTGACCACGATCATGAGATGCCGGATCGAGCACACGAACGGATGCGCGAGCTTCCTGGGGACCTGACGCCGCGCGACTTGCGCATCGTGCGAGCGGAGTTGGATTCGGATCGCGCGGGGTGCATCGGGGCGGCGTTGCTGGCGAGGAATTTCTAACGCAGACTCAATCGCGTTTTCCGGCCCGAATACGTTCGAGCTCGGTCGTCGTGGAAAATCCCTCGACCAGATCGAGGAGGACCACGCGTCCGCCGCGGGCTTCGACTGACTTTTGTCCGATCACGCCCTTGCCGGCCCAGTCGGCGCCTTTTGCCAGAACGTCGGGCCGGAGCAGCTCGATCAGACGCGCGGGATCGGGTTCGTCGAAGATGACGACGTAGTCGACGGCCTCGAGCGCGGCGAGCATTTTGGCGCGGTCCTGCTGGGAGCGGATCGGGCGATCGTCGCCCTTGCCGAGTCCGCGCACGGATTGGTCGCTGTTCAAACCTACGACCAGGATCGCGCCTTGCTGCTTGGCGCGCTCCAGCAGATCCACATGTCCGGGGTGCAGGATGTCGAAGCAGCCGTTGGTGAAGACGATGCTCTCGCCGCGCTGCCGCCGGGCCGCGAGTTCCGCCGCCAACTCCGCGGCCAGGCGGATTTTCCCTCGCCCGCTGGCGTTTCGCCGATGCAGATCGTCGAGCACTTCCTGGCGCGTGATCGGAACGCAGCCGAACTTGCTGACCTCCAGCCCTCCGGCAATGTTCGCCAACCGGACGGCTTGCGACAGCGTCGCGCCCGCCGCCCGCGCGACGGCGAGCATCGCCAACACCGCGTCGCCGGCGCCGGTGTTGTCGTACACCGCGCGCGGCGTGGTCGGGAAGTGCTCCGCCGTTCCGTCGCGCAAAACCAGCCGCGCCCCGTCGCGCCCCAGCGTGATGATGATGCAATCGAGCCCCAGAGACTGAGCAACGTCGCGAGCCGCCGAATTCAGATCATCATCGGCGAGCGATCGCGCGACGCCGATTTCCAATTCCGCCCGATTCGGCGTAAGCAGCGTCGCACCGCGGAATTTCTCCCAGCCGAACCGTCGCGGCGGATCAACCAGAACGGGTTTGTCGTGCTGGCGGGCGGTGGCGATGATGGCGGCGCAAATCTCGGGTGAAAGAAGTCCCTTGGCATAATCTTCGAGGCACACTACGTCGATGGTTGGCATCAGGCCGGCGACTTCGCGGAGGATCGCTCGCGCGTCGGCTTCGGTTGGCGGGCGCACGATTTCGTCGTCGACGCGGATGAGCTGCTGGCGGTGGCGGTGCTCGGCCAGGCCGACCAGCCGCTCCTTGGTGATGGTCGGGCGATCGGCGGCGCGCAGCAGGCAGCGCGTGTCGCATCCGGCTTCGTTCAGCAGTGACAGCACGCGCTCGCCCGTTTCGTCGCGGCCGAGTAGTCCGAGACAATGCACGTGCGCGCCCAAGGCGACGACGTTCAGCGCCACAGATCCCGCGCCGCCCACGCGATCCTGGCGCTCGACGATCCGGAGTACCGGAACCGGCGCTTCGGGGCTGATCCGCTCCGCGTCGCCGAAGGTGTAGCGATCGAGCATGAAATCGCCGACCAGCAGCACGCGGCGGTTTTCGACGCGTTCGACGATAGCCGTCAGGTCTTGGTTCAATCCGCGTCTCCGCACCAGGGTGGTACGGGCCTCTGGCCCGTACCGGGCGTTGCATACGTCGAAGGCGGGGACGGGCGAGACGCCCGTACCACCCATCCTCTCTGCGCCTAGCGCTGACTCACTATCGCCGCGCCACGTCGACCAGCGCACGAAACAGGGCCAGGTGTTCCGGCCGGTCGATCATGTCTTCCGGGTGCCATTGCACGGCCAGCATGAATTTCCGCGTCGAGTCCTCGACCGCCTCGACCACGCCGTCCGGCGCGAACGCCACGGCCCGCAGCGGCGAGCCGATCTGCTCGCGATCGACAAGCTGATGATGACGGCTGTTCACCTCGAACTCGCGGCGGCCGACGATTCGCGCGACGAGCGATTCCGGCTCGACGCTGACGGGATGAAACGCCGCCGTGCCGTCGTCCTGGTAGTGCCGCACCGCATTGTCGCGCCGAACGTCGTCCACATGCTGAATCAGCTTGCCGCCGCAGGCGACGTTGGCGAGCTGACAGCCGAGGCAGATCGAAAGCGTCGGCACGTCGCGGGCGGCGGAAACGCGGAACAACGGCAGATCGAACGCGTCGCGCCGCGCGTGCATCAGGTGCGTCTTCGGATGGGGCGTCTGGCCGTAGTGGCGCGGGTCAAGGTCCGGCCCGCCGGAGAAAATCAGCCCGTCACAGCGCCCCAGGAGTTCGGTCAGCAGGGGGACATCGACCTGCGGCGGCAACGCGATGGGAAACGGCAGGCCGCCGGCCGCATAAACGGCGTCGGTGTACGCGGCGTTGATCGTCGAGCGCTCGCGCGGCGCGACGCCGTCGGTCTTTTCGTAACTGGAGGTGATGCCGATGACGGGACGCATAGTGCGGTGTATCTCCGTCGAGCCCTGGGGGGCCCGCTGGGCTACTCTGTCAGAGCCGCGACCGTAAGGGAGCGGTCGGGCCGATGAACCGCTGCCACGCCGGCGCGACGAAAGCGCTTTGAGACGCCCGCGCCGACCGCTCTCTGACGGTTGCGCCTCTGACTGAGCACCGCCGTGCCGCTCGCGCGCCCGGCGTCGTTGAATCCCGGCACGCGAGCAGTATAGTACGCGCGGCTTGGGTTGGCGCGTCCTGGCGCGGGCGCGCTCGGCGACGCATCTTTTTCGAAAACCGATCTGGTGTCGCGTGCACAATCGACTCTCAGCCGGCTTGTCCGGTTCGCGGATGCGGCGCGTGGTGGCGCGCTTGCTGTCGCTCGGCGTGCTGCTGGCGGTTCCCTCCGGGTTTTCGCAGGACCGGCCGGCCGAGGGCACGTTGATTCGGCGCGTGGACATCGAAGGTCTTCAGTCCCTCAGCGAAGGATTCGTTCGCCGGATCATCAAGACCCGCGCCGGGCAGAACCTGGAGATCGCGCGCGTGCAGGAAGACGTGCGCGAGCTGTTGCGCTCGCGAAAATTCCTGAACGTCACGGGCGATACGTTCCTGGACGAAAGCCAGGCCGTCGTCGTGTTTCGGGTGCGCGAAAAACCGACCGTCGCGACCGTGGAAATCGACGGGAACAAGGCCTTCAGCGATGAGGATCTGTTCAAGGAGCTCGCGTTCGCCGCCGGCAGCGTGCTGGATCGCTACGAGGTGGATCGCGGTCGTGAGAACATTCTGCGGAAATACAAAGAAAAGGGCTATTACTACGCGGAAGTGACGCTCGACGAGATCGCGCTGGAGGCCGAATCGCGCGTGCTCTACCGAGTCACAGAAGGTCCGCTGGTGCGGGTGCGCGACATCCGATTCGAAGGCGTGAGTTCGCTGCCCGAGCCGCAGCTTCGCACCAAGATCCACACCCAAACATACCTTTGGATTTTCCGCGCCGGCGCGCTCGATGATGAGCAGGCCGAGCGCGACGCGGCGGAGCTGCAGACGTTCTATCGCGGCGAAGGATTTCTCGACGCGCGGGTCGGATATCGGTTGGACTTCGATTCCGTCGACCGCACGCGCCTGACGCTTGTGTTCGTCGTGCAGGAAGGCGTCCGCTATCGCCTGGGCGAAGTGAAATTCAAGGGCGCCGAGGCGTTTACGGAAGAGCGCCTGCGCGAACCGCTGAGGCTGATGCCGGGCGACATGCTGCGCGAGGAAGCGTTGCGAGAGGACGTCAAACGCCTCCAGGACTTGTACGGCCAGATCGGCTATGTCGACGCGCGCATCGACCCACGCCAGCGATTCGTCGAAGAGCCCGGAGTCGCAAATCTCTCGTACCAGATCGACGAAGGCAAGCGTTCCCGCTTCGGGCGAATCACCGTTCGCGGCAATACGCTGACGAAGGACGAAGTCGTTCGGCGCGAGCTGCGTTTTTATCCCGGCGAGGATTACGACACCGTTCGGGCGCGAAACGCCGAGCAGAGGCTGCGCGAGACGGGCCTGTTCAGCAAAGCCACGATCACGCCGCTGGCGGATGCGGACGGCGAACGCGAGGCGATCGTGGAGGTCGAGGAAGCGGATTCGATCCAATTCCTGGCCGGCGTGGGCGTCAGCACCGACAGCGGCGTGCTCGGAACGTTCACGATCGAGAATCGCAATTTTGACCTGTTCGACTGGCCGCGAACCTGGGGCGAGCTCTTCCGCGGACGCGCGTTTCGCGGCGACGGGCAGCGGTTGCGGCTGCAATTCGAGCCGGGAACCGAGGTGACGCGCTTTCGCATCGATTTCACCGAGCCGTATCTGCTCGATTTGCCGCTGCGCCTGGACTTGTCGGCCTATTTGTTCCAGCGCGACCGCGGTCCGTATTCCGAACAGCGCATCGGGTTCGTTCCCAGTCTGAGTCGGCGTTTCGAAGGCGGATTGCTCGATCAATGGGCGATTGAAGGCGCGCTGCGCGTCGAAGGCGTCGATATCAGCAACGTGGATTCGTTCGCGGCCAGCGACATACGCGACGTTCGCGGATCGAGCACGCTGACGAGCGCCAAAGTGACCCTGGTTCGCGACACGACCGACAGCCGAATCGTGCCGAGCAGGGGCTATCGGTTCAACATTGGGTGGGAGCAGGTTGGCGCGATCGGCGGCGACTATCACTTCGGCAAGCCGGCCGCCGGATATACATGGTACAAGGCTTTGCGAACGGACATCTTTGACCGCAAGAGCGTGCTGGCGCTTCGCGCCGACGCGGCGTACATCGTCGGCGACGCGCCGGTGTTCGAGCGCTATTACGCGGGCGGATTCGGCTCGATTCGTGGCTTCGATTTTCGCGGCGTATCGCCGCGCGGCGGTATCAAGAATGACCGCATCGGCGGCGATTTGATCCTGCTTGCGGGTGGGGAATATTCATTCCCGCTGTACGCGGACAATGTGCGTGGCGTGGCCTTTCTGGATATGGGAACGGTCGAAGAAGGGGCGGAAATCACGAGTTGGCGGGCATCGGTGGGCTTCGGGATCCGCGTGAACCTCTCGTTCTTCGGTCCGGTACCGCTGGTGTTTGATTTCGGCTTCCCGATTGCGAAGGACAAGGACGACGACGACCGGATTTTCAATTTCTCGATCGGCGCGTCGTTCTAGCCGACCATCGTGTAACCTATGGCGGCACAAACAATTACGGGCTGCTGCCGTTTCAACTCGTTTTCTTGGCGGGGTCTTGACGGTCGAGGCGTTCGTGGTACATTACCCCTCTGCGCATCGCTTGCAGCGTTCGACGCGGCGAGCGAAAAGCGGCCCAGGCGAAGGCAGGGCGGCAGGCGCCGGCAACTGAGCGTTTCCGCCGGCAGGTGGTTGCAAAAAGCGGGCTCGTAGCTCAGTTGGTTAGAGCGCGTCCCTGATAAGGACGAGGTCAGTAGTTCGAATCTACTCGGGCCCAATCAGGGGCGGCCGTGCCGGACGGACGCCGATAGAGGGCAGGATGGTTTCGGCTCTGGTGGCTCTCGCGATCGTGGCGGCGTTCCTGGTTTGGAACGCGACCAAGGGTGGCGGGGGGTGCTGAGGGCCTGACCGAATGGGCTAGGCGTGACCTGGCGGAGTGATCGATCGGGGCCGTAGCTCAACTGGGAGAGCGCTGCCTTTGCAAGGCAGAGGTTGCCGGTTCGATCCCGGTCGGCTCCACTGCGGTGGGGCCGGAATTTGCGGGGCGTGCGCCCGCGGCCACTGAAACGGTGGTCGCAGGCCTGCGAAACGCAGGTCGGCGGCGTGGAAACGCGTTGCCGGTTGTTTTTTGACAAGTTCATAGGGAAGTTGACGAGGTATCGAACCGCACCAAAGAGTGCTTTTCGGCGTCGTCGCGGCATGCTTGCGCGGCGATGTCCAGAAAGGTTCTCTCGAATACGAGGTACGGCTTGAACACAGCCATTCATAAATGTGGTCAAGCTACTAAGGGTGCATGGTGGATGCCTAGGCGTGCAGAGGCGATGAAAGACGCGGTAGGCTGCGATAAGCTCCGAGGAGCCGCCAAACAGGCTTTGATTCGGAGATCTCTGAATGGGGAAACCCGTCGCTGCTGGGTAACCAGACAGCGTCACCCCCGGCTGAATGTATAGGCCGGGCGGAGCGAACCCGGGGAACTGAAACATCTCAGTACCCGGAGGAAAGGAAATCAACCGAGACTCCGTCAGTAGCGGCGAGCGAAGGCGGATCAGCCCACGAGCCGTCGGGCGCAGAGGCGAACGTTCTGGAAAGGGCGACCACAGAAGGTGACAGTCCTGTAGCCGGACGCAAGCGGCGGCGATTGAGTAGGTCGGGGCTCGTGAAACCCTGACTGAACGTGCGGGGACCACCCTGCAAGGCTAAGTACTCCTGCACGACCGATAGTGAACCAGTAAGGCGACTGAAAGGTGAAAAGCACCCCTTCTAGGGGAGTGAAAAGTACCTGAAACCATGTACCTACAAGCTGTAGGAGGCCGATGCCGCTTTGCGGCCCGGCTGACTGCGTACCTTTTGCATAATGGACCGGCGACTTATTGTGCGCGGCAAGGCTAAGCGCCTCCGGCGTGGAGCCGCAGCGAAAGCGAGTCTGAATAGGGCGAATTAGTCGCGCGCATTAGACCCGAACCCACGTGATCTACCCATGGCCAGGTTGAAGGGAGGGTAAAACCTCCTGGAGGACTGAAGCCGTTAACGTTGAAAAGTTATGGCATGAGCTGTGGGGAGGAGTAAAAGTCTAATCAAACGTGGAGATATCTGGTTCTCCCCGAAATGTCTTTTGGGACAGCCTCGGAACACTTCGTCGCGGGGGTAGAGCTACCGAATGAGACGAGGGACCTACCCGGTTACCTCCCTCAATCAAACTCCGAATACCGCGATGACTACTCCGGGAGTGAGTGTGTGGGCGCTAATGTTCACGCACAAAAGGGAAACAACCCTGATCGTCAGCTAAGGCCCCAAAGTCATGCTCAGTGACTAAGGATGTCCGTTTTCCGAGACAGCCAGGATGTTGGCTTAGAAGCAGCCACCATTTAAAAAGTGCGTAATAGCTTACTGGTCGAGAAAATGGGCGCCGATAATGATCGGGACTAAGCATGGCGCCGAAGCTACGGGATCCGCAAGGATCGGTAGGGGAGCGTACCACAGGAGATACAAGCCGCATCGACAAGAAGCGGTGTCGGCCTGTGGCAGTGCGAATGCCGGTATGAGTAACGATAAACAGGGTGAGAATCCCTGTCGCCGTAAGCCCAAGGATTCCTGGGCAAGGTAAATCCGCCCAGGGTTAGTCGGACCCTTAGTCGAGGCCGAAAGGCGTAGACGATGGACGGCAGGTTAATATTCCTGCACTCGGTGTAGCGGTCGAAGCGTCGGGGACGTCGTCATGGAGCGTGGCCCACTACGAGAATAGAGGGCGCCCGAAAGGGCGAGGCCGATCTGTTGCCGAAGCACGCAAAGTGGCGACCGAGAAAAACCGACGTGGACGCTGCGCCGATCCGTACCAAAACTGACACAGGTGGGCGAGGAGCGTATCCTCACGGCGCTCGAGAGAACGGTCCTTAAGGAACTAGGCAATTTTACCCCGTAACTTCGGGATAAGGGGTCCCTCCTCCTTCGGGAGAGGGCGCAGAGAAACGGCTCTGGGAACTGTTTACCAAAAACACAGGTCTGTGCAAACTCGTAAAGAGGACGTATACAGACTGACGCCTGCTCGGTGCCGGAATGTTAAGGGAGTCGGTCAGCCGCAAGGCGAAGCTGGCGACCGAAGCACCGGTAAACGGCGGCCGTAACTATGACGGTCCTAAGGTAGCGAAGTTCCTTGTCGGGTAAGTTCCGACGTGCATGAACGGCGTAATCACTGGAGCAGTGTCTCAAGGACCGACTCGGTGAAATTGAAATCGCGGTGAAGATACCGTGTACCCGCAGCAAGACGGAAAGACCCCGTGAACCTTTACTGTAGCCTGGTATTGGTAACGGATATCGCATGCGTAGGATAGGTGGGAGGCTTTGATCCGCCGGTTTCGGCCGGCGGGGAGCCAACGGTGAAATACCACCCTTGTGCTATTCGTTGCCTAACCGCGACCCGTGAAGCCGGGCGCGGAACAGTTCTAGGTGGGCAGTTTGACTGGGGCGGTCTCCTCCCAAAGAGTAACGGAGGAGTACAAAGGTCGGCTCAGCACGGTTGGCAATCGTGCGTCGAGTGCAAGGGCACAAGCCGGCTTAACTGTGAGAGCGAAAGCTCAAGCAGATACGAAAGTAGGTCCTAGTGATCCGGTGATCCCGTGTGGAAGGGTCATCGCTCATCTGACAAAAGGTACTCCGGGGATAACAGGCTGATGACTCCCGAGCGTCCATAGCGGCGGAGTCGTTTGGCACCTCGATGTCGGCCCATCACATCCTGGGGCTGAAGGCGGTCCCAAGGGTTCGGCTGTTCGCCGATTAAAGTGGTACGCGAGCTGGGTTCAGACCGGCGCGAGCCAGGTCGGTCCCTATCTGCTGTGGGCGTATGAGTCTTGAGAGGCCGTCACTCTAGTACGAGAGGATTGAGTGGCACATGCCTCTGGTGTACCTGTTGTCGCGCTAGCGGCACGGCAGGGTAGCTAAGCATGGAATGGATAAACGCTGAAAGCATCTAAGCGTGAAGCCGTCCTCAAGATCAGGACTCGCGGCTCCTTGTGAGCGAGAGGCCCCTGGTAGACCACCAGGTTGATAGGCCGGGTGTGCAAGGGCAGAGATGCCTTGAGCTTACCGGTCCTAACGGCCGATGGCTTGGCCGCATTTATGAATCGCTGTGGTCATGCTGACCACTCTCGATTTCACCGTACGTCGTATTCGTTCGGTGCGTTTGATCTTCGCCGACTTCCTGAGTGAACTCCGAGCCGCGCCAACCGGCGGCTCGGTCACCCGAATTGCCGGTGACAATACGTGTGGGGAAACACCTGATCCCATTCCGAACTCAGAAGTAAAGCTCACACGGCCGATGGTAGTCCTGATCGGGCGAGAGTAGGTGATTGCCGGCTTTATGGCCCGGCGTCGTTCAAAGACGACGCCGGGCCTCCTTTTTTGGTTCACACTGCGCTTGAGGCCCCTGGGGGAGGCGGTTCCACAAGCGATTCAGGCCGATTCGCGCGTGACGATCTCGAACTGCTCGCGCTCGCCTTTGCCGCGAAGCGGGTAGTCCTTTCGCAGCGGGTGATCGGCGAAGTTTTCAGGCGTGAGGATTTTCCGCAGGTCGGGGTGTCCCTCGAAGCGGATGCCGAACATGTCGAACGCTTCGCGCTCGGTCCACTCCGCACCAGGCCAAAGCGGACACATCGACGGTACCGTCGGGGCTGGGTCGTTGACGAAGCACTTCACCCACAGGCGGTGATTGTGCGACAGGCTCAGCAGCGAATACGTCACGCCGAAGCGGTCTTCGGCGTCGGGATAGTTCAAATAGTCCACGCAGGTCACGTCGGAGAGCTGCTCAAATCGGCAGCGCGGATCGTCGCGCAAGAAGCCCATCACTTCCTTAAGGCGATCCGCCGGTACGCGCACCGCGAACTGGCCCGAATCGCGGCCGTCGAGGTATGTGCACAACGGCCTGAGCTCGAGTTTCGGATCGGGAAACCGCGCTTGCAACGCCGCGATCACATCGCCGACGGGCATCTGCTCGTTCTCCTGCGCGATCAAATTCGCGCTTCGGTTCAGTTCCGCGATGCGCCCGCCAACCCAGGCCCCAGCTCCGCCGTCTGCCGCGGCGGCGTGGCCACCAGGCCCAGCCCCTTGCCGCGTTCGCGGCTGCTCTTCACGCCGTCGTTCATCACGATCCGCTGAATCGCCATGAAGCCTTCGAGCAGCGTCTCCGGCCGCGGCGGGCAGCCCGGTACATACACATCGACCGGCAGAAACTGGTCGATGCCCTGCACCACGGCGTACGTATCGAAAACGCCGCCGCTGGAGGCGCAAGCGCCCATCGAGATTACCCACTTTGGCTCGGTCATCTGAATGTAGGTCTTCTGAAGCACTGGCAGCGTCTTCATCACCACGCGGCCGGCTACGATCAGCAGATCGCACTGACGCGGGCTGAAGCGCATCGCCTCCGAGCCGAAGCGGGCGATGTCGTAGCGGCTGGCGGCGGTGGCCATCAGTTCAATGCCGCAGCAGGCCGTGGCGAACGGCATCGGCCACAAGCTGTTCTTGCGGGCCCAGTTGATGCCGTATTTCTTGATCATGTCGACGGCGTAGTCGAGCCGCGTCACGCCGAACTCGCCGCCGCCGGTGTCGATGGTGCTCATACCGCCGGGGAGTCCCATTTGAAGATGCCCTTTTTCCATTCGTAGGCGAAGCCGACCAACAGCAGCGCCGTGAAGATCAGGATGCTGCCCAGAAAATAGCCCGGCCCGAAGCCTTGCGAGATCATATCCTGTCGCCAGGCTCGCTGCGCCTCGCCGGCGTTGGGGTCGGTCAGTTGCGGAAACACCGTCGCCCACGGGTAAAAGAATACGATTTCCACGTCGAATACCATGAACAGAATCGCCACGACGTAGAAGCGGACATTGAAGCGCCGCCGCGTGTCGCCGAATGGCGTCACGCCGGATTCGTACGTGCTGTCCTTGATCTCGCCGAACCGTTTGGGGCCGATCAGGTGCGTCAGCAGCATGATGCCGACGACGACGGCGATCAGAATCGCGATCAGGACGACGATCACGCCATAGTCGGCGGCGGCGAGCATGGTTCAGAAGGCTCCTCAGGTCCGGACGCTGGAAGATAGGCCGACACCGCGCCGAAGGCAATCGGCGCGTGTGTCAGATCATCACCCGCCGGTTATAGATGTACCATTCAATCAGCGCCAGCGCCAGCGCCGCGCCGATGAACCAGCGCCAGATTTCCGGCGTGCCGGTGTGCAGGGCCTGCGTTTCCTTCACTGCTTCGGCGCCCAATCGCAGCGTCTGCGCCGGGCGGATGTCGCTTTCCCAAGCGTCTTCCAGGTTGACGGCGAAGCGGTCACGATCGGGAATGCCCGGCTTGCACTGATACACGCCCACGCGATCGGTCTGGGCATAGCGCGCGACGCCCTGCGAATCGCCGCGTAGCGGCACGGCGACGCTGTCCGGGCGAATGAGCTGAGCCGACGCGGCGCCGGCGGGCAGCGGAATCCGCAGCGTGTCGCCGGGGTGCGCCCCGCCGGATTCGCCGCTCTCGTCGCCGCTGCCCAGGTAGCGGACGACATTCTGAAGGAAAACGGGAAAGCTCGTTTTCTGCCACCAATTGCTCATCTCGATCGGAAATGTGAGCACGACGTACTGGCGGCCGTCCGCCGCGTAGCGGAATAGCACCGGCCCGCGCGGGCCCTCGACCAACGTCTCCGCCTCGCGCGGCGGTTTCACGACCAGCCCCTTGGCCGCATACACGTGATCCAGCGCAACGTGCCGCAGCAGCGCGTGCGTCTCATCCCACCAAAGCATCGCGTGCTCGGCGATCTCGCCGTCGCGCACGATCTCCGGAATCTCCGGCGTCGCGGCGACAAAAAAGTAATTCCCCGCCGGCAGGCGCTTCGTGTCGTGTTGATCGAAGACGACCACGTCAAAAATCGATCGTCCTTCGGCCTCGATCTCGCCGGCGGGGGCGGATTCGTACTGCTCCGGTGTCCAGCGCTCCAAGCGCGCCAGCGCCATCGGCTTCAGCAGGCTGTCGAGAAAGATGTTCGCTTTGCGCACGAATAATACGCTCAGCTTTCGCGGCGCGGCGACGACGGCGCTGGCGTTGTTGTCGGCGAGCAGCGCGTCGGCGCGGGAAAGGCGCGCTTCGACCACCGCCGCACGATCCAAAGTCAGCGAAAAGCTGATCGACGCCGATGCCGGACCCTCTCCGCCGTCCGCGGAGGCCGGCTGTGTCGCCGGAGCGTCTGCGGCCGCGTCCGCGGGCTGCGCGCCGGGATCCGGTCTTCGCGCCGCGGCCGCCAGGGACAGGCTTTGCACGTCGACGATCGCGCCATCCACCAGCAGCGAAACATCCGTCTTCACCGGCGCGGCGCAGAAATTCTGAACCTGCACGAAGACGTCGAGCATTTGCGGCTGTTCGTATTTTCGCTGGGCGCGCATCGCGATGATGCCGGCGTTGTCGTCGGTTTCGCCGATCTTCAGCAGCTCCAGGCTTCCGTAGCGCAGCGTCAGTTCGGAAACATCGGAAACACGGCCGTCGGAGATCAACACGAGCTTCGATGCGACCTCGGTCGTAACCGGGTTCTGCACGCTCAAAACGTCGCCGCGCGTCGGCATGATGTACGCTTCGGCCAACTCGAGCGCCTCGCGCAGCGTGGTCCGGGCGTCGCTGGACTTAATGCCGTCAATCAAATCGATCAGTTCGGTGGTGTTGGTTGTGAACGGCGAAACCACGCTGGCGCGATCCGCCAACGCGATCAGCATGCAGCGCGTCTTTTCTTCCGGGCCGGCAAATGAGAACCAACTCCGGCTGCGGCGATTCAACGTCTGCACCAGACGCTTGGCCTGCTCTTTCGCCAGCTCCAGGCGCGTCTTCTGGCCCTCCAGCGCGTTCATCGAAGCCGAGCGGTCGATCAGCAGCACCAGGCTGCGCTCGTCGGCTACGTCGCTCTTCACGATCGGCCGCGCCAGCGCCACGATGCCGGCCAGAAGTAGCAGCAATTGAAGAAACAGGAGCAGGTTCTTGCGCAATCGCTGAAATGGCGCGTTGACCTGCAGGTCCTGGACCGCCCGCTTCCACAGCAGCGTGGACGGCACGCGTTCTTCGCGCCGCCGAAGTTTCAGAAAGTAGAGGATCAGCAGGGCCGGAACGACGAGTGCGGCGATCCAGAACGCCCACCAGTTGAGGAAACTCATCGCTGCCCCGGTCCGTCGCGCCTGTCGCGCTCGCGCAGGCATGTAGCCGCGGCGAGTTGCGCCGGACAGATCGTATGCTCGGACGCCTGAGAAGCGAAGCGCGATGATCCGCCGAGCACGCCGCTACACGGCACGAGGCGCGCGGAGATACAATATCCGGAGGGCCGAAGCGAGGCGCTGCATGTCCACGCCGCTCGCCGACGAACGCTGGCTTGCATTCGCCCGCGACGTGATCGAGCACGTCGTCCGCAACGCGCCGCCGCCCGATACGCCGCTGCCGGACAATCCGCAGCCGCGCGGCGGGGTGTTCGTGACGCTCCACAAACTTGGCCGCCTGCGCGGTTGCATCGGAAATCTCGACACTTCCATATCGCTGGCCGAGGCGATTCGGGACGCGGCCGAGGGCGCGGCCCTTCGCGACCCGCGTTTCTCGCCGGTCCGCTCCGACGAACTGGCGCAAATCCGCATACGCCTGTCGATCCTGACGCCCCTGCGTCCAATGAAATCGCTTGACGAGATCGTGATGGGCCGGACGGGCATCGTCGTGCGCACGGCAGACGCGCGCGGGCTGTTCCTGCCGGAGGTGGCGGCACACTGCCGCGACCGCGAGGAGTTTCTGTCGCGCTGTTGCAGCGAGAAGATGCACCGATCGGACCAGGCCTGGCGAGACGCGGAAACCGAAACGATGTTGTTTGAGACCGAAGTATTCGACGAGCCGGAACGCTAGCGACCTCGCCGGCCGCCGCCTAACAGTCCGTTGAAGGACTCACCCAGCCGAGCACCGACCGTCAGGGAGCGGTCCGCTCGGTCCTCGAAAACACCGAGATTCCGAGCAACTTCGGACATCGGCCTGACCCCTCCCTTACGGTCGGGGCTCGGTTAGGAGCGTTTCTCAACGCGCTGCTGACGTGATTCGCCGGCACGCGAAGATGTGTCAGTCGGCTACCCGACGCGCGCATTCGCGGCCAAAATGTCGCCACCGAGCAATAGGACGAACGCCATGGCGACTCGAACACCGCTCTGGGCCCCTTCGCCGCGGCGCGCCGCCGCTTCGCAGATGCACGCGTTCATGCAACGCATCGCACAGCGCCACGGCGTCGCGGCGACTTGGGAATCGCTGCGCGAGTGGTCGATCCGCTGCAAGGAGTCGTTTTGGTCGGCGCTCCTCGAGTTCGCCGATATTCGGCCGAGCGCACCGGCGAACGCCGTCCGCGTCGGAGACGGCATGCTCAACAGCAGGTGGTTTCCCGGCATGCGCCTGAATTACGCTCGGCACATGCTGCGCCACGTCGGTCCGCAGGATGCCGTAATCGCGGAAGACGAGTCCGGGCGCACGCGAATGCTGTCGCGCGACCAACTTCGCGATCAGGTGGCGCGATTCGCCGCCGCGCTGCGCGCCGACGGCGTGCGCAGCGGCGAGCGCGTGGTGGGCTTCATGCCCAACATCCCCGAGACGCTGATCGCAATGCTCGGCGCGGCAAGTCTCGGAGCGGTGTGGTCCTCCTGCTCGCCCGATTTCGGCGTCGGCGGCGTGTTGGACCGTTTTGGACAGATCGAACCGAGCGTGCTGGTCGTCGCGGATGGCTATTCGTACGCCGGGAAACGAATCGATCTGATCGATCGCGTGCGCGAAATGCTGCCGCGATTGCCGAGCGTGCGGCGGCTGGTGGTCGCGCCGTTCGTGGACGCCGCGGAGCCGGCCGTGGCGCGGCTGAAATCCGGTGGCGCGACGAACGCGATCGCCTGGGGCGACTATCTCGGTCCGCCCAATCGGCCCGCGCCGGCGCTTTGGTTCGAGGAAGTCGCGTTCGACCATCCGCTGTTCATCATGTACTCATCGGGCACCACCGGCGTGCCCAAGTGCATCGTTCACGGCCACGGCGGCACGCTCGTGCAGCACATGAAGGAGTTGATGCTGCACAGCGACCTGCGCGACGGCGAGCGCATTTTCTACTTCACCACCTGCGGCTGGATGATGTGGAATTGGCTCGTCAGCGGGCTGGGGGTTGGCGCAACCGTCGTGTTGTACGAGGGGAATCCCGCGCATCCGACTGTCGATCGACTGTGGGAAATAGCCGCGCGGCAGAAGGTGAGCGTCTTTGGGACCAGCCCGAAGTTCCTGGGCGCGTGCGAGAAAGCAGGACTTCACCCGGGGCGATCGCACGACCTCTCGGCGCTGCGCTGCGTGCTTTCCACCGGCTCGCCGCTGAGCGAGGAGTTGTTCGAGTGGGTCTATCGCGAGGTGAAATCCGACCTGCAACTTTCGTCAATCAGCGGCGGCACGGACATCATCTCGTGCTTCATGCTCGGCAACCCGCTGCTGCCGGTTCATGCGGGCGAGATTCAGTGTCGCGGCCTGGCGATGGACGTGCACGCATGGAATGACGCCGGCCGATCGGTGATTGGCGAGAAGAGCGAGTTGGTTTGTGCGTCGCCCTTCCCGTCGCAGCCGGTGTGTTTCTGGAACGACCCGGATCAGAAGAAATACCGTGGGGCGTATTTTGAGCATTTCTCCGGCGTCTGGCGGCACGGCGACTTCATCGAAATCACCGACAGCGGCGGCGTACGCGTCTTCGGGCGTTCCGACGCCACGCTGAACCCCGGCGGCGTGCGCATCGGCACGGCAGAAATCTACCGCATCGTCGAAGGCCTGCCGGAAGTGGTGGACAGCATCGCCGTCGCGCGCGAAACGGCGGATCAGGATGTGGACATCATTCTATTCGTCGTGTTGCGCGCCGGGCTCTCGCTCGATTTCGCGCTGGAGAAGCGGATTCGCGAGGCGGTGGCAGCCGGCGCGACGAAGCGTCACGTGCCGCGTCACATTCGCCAGGTTCGCGATATCCCGCGCACGATCAGCGGCAAGAAAGTCGAACTGGCGGTGACGCAGCTTCTGCGCGGCGAGGCGGTGCTGAATCGCGACGCGCTGGCGAACCCGGAAACGCTCGAGGAGTACCGCGACCTTCGGCTCGGACCGTAGTCACCGCGTGGACTAATCCAGTTTCGCCGGCGAAATTTCCTTTCGCCTGAATCGCCGATAGCCTAAACTGAAATTGGTCACCTCCAATCATGGGCCGAGTCCGTGACTTCGGCGTTCACGGGAGTATCGCATGCGACGCGCATTCACATTGATCGAATTGCTGGTGGTCGTCGCCATCATCGCTTTGCTCATTTCGATCCTGCTGCCGTCGCTGCAATTGGCCCGCGACCAATCGCGCGAAAAAGTCTGTCAGTCGAACCTGCGCCAGCTCGCGACCGGCTTCGGGTCGTATTCGTCGGAGTGGAACGGCCACTTGCCCGGCGGCGGGTTCGACTATTTCCGCGATTGGCTTGGACCCGGCAACTATGCGCTGAACGTCTCGGACTATGTGCAGTACGCGCCCGACAAGGGCACGATCTTCCCGTACGTCGGGCAGAGCGTGAAGATCTACTTCTGCCCGAATCACGAGAATTTTCCCGAGGATTATTCTTCGCAACTGCGGCGCTACAGCTACACGATGCCCTCGGTCATGTCCGGCGCGCCGACCGCGCTGCTGAAGCGCGGCATGATGGAGGTGAATATCACGTCGCCCGTGCGAAACTGGCGGAATTCCGAGGTGACCTTCGTCGCGCCGATGCTGATGGAAGAAGACACGCGATTCTATCTGGAATATGTGCGCGACAGCGGCTGGGGCAACGCCGACACAATCACGGATCGCCACCGCGGCAAGGGCCACATGGGCTTCATCGACGGACACGTCGCCGGATACAAGTTCCAGCGCGGCAACATCTACTTCAGCGCCTGGCGCCTGTACTACGAGCTGACCAACGGAAAGGTCGTTTCCGCCGGGCACTGGCAGGATACGCAAGGGCCCTGGTTCCGCGTGCGAATGGGCTTTATTCGCCGCGCCCCGGCGGAGCCGTAGGCGGCG
Organism: Phycisphaerae bacterium; assembly: GCA_046350315.1. Lineage (GTDB taxonomy): Bacteria > Planctomycetota > Phycisphaerae > UBA1845 > Fen-1342 > CAZHTF01. The sequence continues at coordinate 3,568,029 of JAXMAP010000002.1, read as the reverse complement.
CAATCTTGCGGCGATTGTTGCCCCGCGTCACCAGCGGCCATAGACACGTACGTGAACGGCCGGGCGGCGGACTTCGACGATCGTCGTCGGCCGCCGCACCTCGACAACGGTTGCCGGTCGGCGAACGACGATGCGTCCGCAGAATTTTGCGTGCGTGTCGCGCGTGTCGCGGATGATGCCGTTGTCGGCGTCAACCACATCGCCGCGCAGCTCGATTTCGTCGGGGAAACGGATCGATTCGATCGGCAGCGCGATTCGCAGACCACCCTTGAACTCGAGTTCATCGTCGTCCACGTCCGTGGGCCGGTCCAGCGGCACTTCGATCGTGACCGGGCGATCCTTGTCATCCAAGAGCGGCGCGCCGCATTCGACCGGCGTCAGTTGCAGGGTCAAGCGCTCACCGGGCGCCGGGTGCTCGACCTGCACGCAATATGAGACGCGAATTTCCCACTCGCGCCCGAATGGATGCACTTCCGCCTTGAGCGAGTCGAAATCCACCTCCGAAGCGCGGCGATGATGATGATCGCCGGCCATTGCCGGCTGAACGGCCGCGCAAATCGCCAAACACGCCAACGCCGTGCGCATGACATTCTCCGTGTAGTCGCTCGTCCGCGGCGAAAATCCCGCCAGGCGAGTCATCGACCTCTCTGGAACCGCGCCGAACAGCTACCCAGGATCGCCGGTCCGCGCGGCCCTGGCGCTGTCTCCACCACTTACAGACACGCGTTCGGCGGCGCGGTTGGGGCGGTCCTGACGCCGGGATTTTTCGTGCAATTCGTTAACCCGCCGACGCGCGCATTACGAAGAATAGGAGTAAGCGACTCGCACTCTCGCGACGCTGTCGGAGCTTACCGGCGTGATCGATTATCAGCATCTCGTGTTCGACTGGGCGTCAACGCAAAGCTCACTGACCGCCGCCGTCGTCATGGCGCTCGGGCTGCTGTGTGGCCTGCAGGGCTTCCGCTTTGCCCGCATGCTGATGCCGATTTGGTGCATGCTTATGGCGTTTCACGCCGGCATCGTGACGGCCGAGTCGCTTCACCTGCCGATCTCGATGACGGCCGTGCTGTGCGCGGCGGTGATCGGGTTCGTGACGGTCGCCAACCCGAAGGCCGCGCGCGTCACGGCCGCCGCGACGACCTACGGCTTTATCGGCTACTACTTCTCGTTCCAAGCCGGGTTGCCCGATTTCGCGGCCTTCACGTTCGCGTTTCTGGGCATGTGCGGCGGTCTCGCACAAGCGTGGATTCGCGGAAGGAATCTGCCGATCGTGCTGACCACGTTCTATGGTGCGACGTTGATGATCGTGGCGTACGTCATCGCGACCAACCGCATCGCGCCGGACCTGGGCACGACCTTCGTGCGCTGGTCCGAACGGCTCGGAATGATGATCCCGACCGTGCTCTTCATGCTCGGAGTCATGAACTATTCCTGCCAACTGAACCTGCAACAGGGCGATCTTCGCACGGGCGGGTCGAAGCTGCTCGGCGCGACGCAATGAAGTCGCGACGCATTTGCGGCACTGAAACGCGCGACTCGGAAAACTCGTCAAACGAGACGTGAGCACGCGATATCGCGTATGCGCGCTTGACTCCGGCGCTCCGCGATGACGTTCCGTTCGCGGGCTGTGATCGCACGACATTCAACCAGCGCATCTCAATCTGCGAATCAACGTCGTTCCCTGCGACGTGCGCCGCGATTCGCCGTACAATCCACTGCAAGGGGGAGCGTGAGGATGGGCGTCGCCATGCCGAGCATTTCGAGCGCGCCGCCTCCGCAGCCGGATCGGCCGCCCACCAGGCCCGGGCGACGCCTGAGACTCTCGATCATTCTGACGCAGCTACGTGACGAGGCGATCGGAGAAGAAACTCCCGAGAGTCCGGCCGACTCGGGCGCGTCTTCGGTTTGCGCCGAGACGGCCACGAACTCGCAAGAACCGGCGCCGCGGCGTCTGTCGGGCGCGACCGACTTCCGTTCGGAGGGTCCCGATCGCGAGACGCCGCGCGACCAACAGCCGAGTTCCGCGCCGCGCAAGCGCCTTCGTGCGCGGTCGCACGTCACCATCGGCGAGATCGTCGATCGCACGCGCGAAGCCGGATTCGGCGTTTTGCTGGCGTTCCTGGCGATCGCAGCGCTCCCGATTCCCGGCGTCTCAGTGCTGTTTGGACTGGTGATCGCGGTCGGTGCGTCGCAGATGGTGATCGGCATGCACAAGCCGTGGGTGCCGCGCGTCGTGCGAAACCGCCGCATCTCCGTGAAGACGCTCGATTGGATCAGCGTGCGCGTGCCGCGCTGGACGGCATGGCTGGAGGTGCTGGTGCGCCCGCGTTTCACATTCATGACGCGTGGGTTTTTCTGGTCGCTGTGCGGTTTGGCCGTGCTGATCCAGGGCCTGGGTCTGGCGCTACCGCTTCCGATTCCGTGGTCGAATTCATTTTTCGCACTGCCGATCGTGTTGTACGCGATCGCGTTGCTCGAATCCGACGGCTTGCTGATGCTGGTCTCCTTCACCATCTCGGTCTACCAGATTGTGTTCGTCGTCAAGTTCTGGGACATGCTTGTCGCCGGAAGCCGGCAAATCTTGAGTTACTTTGGCGTGACGATCTGAGCCGGAGGCGGGACATCGCGCGACATCTTGAGCTCGGCGAGCGCGGCGAACGCGAGGCGCTGGCGTTTCTGCGCGGGTTGCGCTATCGCCTGCTCGCGCAGCGGTTCAACACGCGCGCCGGGGAGCTGGACCTGGTGATGCAGGACGGCCAGGCGATTGTGTTCGTCGAGGTGAAGACGCGCTCAAGCGCCGCGCTTGCGGCGCCGCACGAGGCCGTGAACCGCGAAAAGCGCCGCCGCCTGCTTTCGGCCGCGCGGTGGTACTTGCGTTCGCAGCACTGCGAGGATGCGCCGTGTCGCTTCGACGTGGTCGACGTGCTCTGGTCGGCCGAAGCGCCGCGCCCGAAGATCGAACACTTCATCGACGCGTTCGGCCCGGATGATCGTCGGGGGTGGTAACGCCCGTTGGACGAGCGGCGCAAGTCCGTTATAGTACCCGGCTTGCGTAACGCTATCATTCCTGGAAGGAACCGCGAAATGCAACGGATTGCATTCATAGCCGGCGTGCTGATCGCGCTTTGGCTGACCGGCTGCGCGTCGCAGGAGAAGACCGCGCGCCCGCGCCCGATTCCCGAGCCGCTCGTGCAGATTCGTCCGCCGCCGCCGCCGCCACGTCAACAGCCGATGATCGCGATTCGACCGCAGCCGAAACCCGCGCCGATGCCGGTGGCGCCCAGCAGTGCCGACTGGACGCCGCCCGGCGGCATCAACCGCGGCAAGTGGCGCACAATCGTGGTGCATCACGCCGCCAGCGCCACCGCAACGCCGCAAGGCATGAACGACTGGCACAAGCAACGCGGCTGGGAAAACGGACTGGGGTACCATTTCGTCATCGGCAACGGCGTGAACTACGGCGATGGCGAAGTCTACGTCGGCCCGCGCTGGCGCAAACAGCAGACCGGCGCGCACTGCAAGAGCGGCTCGGGAATGTTCTTCGGCGTATTTCGGCCGAGCAACTTCTTCAACGAACGCGGCGTCGGTATTTGCCTGATCGGCAATTTTCAGACCGGCCGTGCCACGCCGGCGCAGCTCGCCTCGCTCAAGGCGCTGACTCGGTTCATCTGCGGCGAAACCGGAATTCGGGCCGGGCAGATCTACGGTCATGGCGAAGTGACCGGGGCAACGGAGTGTCCGGGCAGAAATCTGAACATGGGATTGGTGCGGCGTAACGCCGGTGACTCCAATGCGGCGGCTGTTCCGCGTGGGTTTGGCCGGTTCGGCGAGTGGCTGGATGCGGATCGGCTAGGGCGATACGCGGACTTTGCCGCGACCGCGTACCGTTACCTCTACCGGCCCGTTCTGGCTCTGCACCGCCTGGCGGAACCCGTGGACGTCGCGGACGCGCGCCTGCTCGACACGCTCGATCACGTCGCCGATTTGAATCTGGCGGGCGATGGGGCTGTCGTTCTCGACTTCGAGTATGACCACGCCGACTGCGTCGCCGTCGACCAGCAGCCGTTCGCGGGCTTCGGGCGTTAGGTCGGTCACGCGCAGCCCGCGCCACAGAAATGCGCCCGAGCGCAGCCAGCTCACACGATTGACCTGCCGGCGCTGGATCGTTACGTCGAGCGCGCCGTGCCTGCCCTCTCGAAAATAGTTCACCGCCACGCGCTTGCCGATCGGCGTTAGGCCGACCCACTCGACCAGCGACTGCGTCGAGTCCACCGTTCGTGAGTCGAACCGCAACAGCAGGTCGCCCGGCTTGATGCCGGCTTCCGCCGCCGGTCCGTCCGCCTCGACCTCGACTACCAGGGCCCCGATCGGTTCGTTCACGCCCGCCGCGGCGCGCTCGGTCTGCTCCGGCGTGCGCGCGGTGAGGCCCAGGTAGCCGTACTCGACGCGCTGCCCGGCGACGAGCTTCTCGATCTGTTCGCGGCGCGCCGGCGTCAGCGGGATCGCAAAGCCCACGCCGTCATCGGCCGCGTTTCGCGTATGCATCGCGGTCACGATCCCGATCATTTCACCGCGAATGTTGAAGAGTGGTCCGCCGGAGTTGCCGGGGTTGATGACGGCGGTGGTTTGAATCATGTCGTCGTAAAGGCGGTCGTCAACCTCGCCCAGGCCGGGCAGGCGCCGCCCGAGATTCGCGATCACGCCGACCGATACGCTCGGCTTACCGTCGCCGCCGAGGCCGAACGGATTTCCCAGCGCCAGCGTCCATTGGCCGCGCGCGATTGCGGACCAGTCGCAGAGCCGCACCGGCACGAGGTCGTCACGGGCGATTTTCAGGATCGCCAGGTCGCCGCGCGGGTCACTGGCGTGCACCGTTGCTTCGAGTGCGCGCCCGTCATTCAGGACTACTTCGATCTGCGACGCGGATTGCACAACATGTTCATTCGTAAGGATCAACCCTTCGCGACGAATCACCGCGCCGCTGCCGTTCACGATGATCAGCGCATCCGTGCGCCCGCCGGCCGCGCCGGGCGGCAGCGGCAGGGCGGCCTGCCGACGCTTTACGCGAATGCCTACCACGCTGGGCGAAACCTGTCGCACGATCTGCTGAAACGCCTCCTGCATCTGGTCCAGGTTTGGCGGCGGCTGCGAATCGGCCGGATTTTGTGCGCCGGCCGGCGTAGCGAGCGCGACGAGTAGGGCCGCAGACGCCAATTCGCGATTGAATCGCCTGACTATCACGTGTCGCCTCCGCCGCAAATCTACACCGCCAACCCGCGCGAACGCGGGCGCGCGGCGATGCCGCGCAAGATTGACGCTCACTCCTATTTTTCGGTTCGAAGCTAGCGTGTGGTGAGTTTGACAGCGTCGCCTGGCGGACGATAGGGCCGGTAACCGGCTCGTCGTCCCCGCCGCGACGGCCTGCATAGCTTGCCAGCGCTGCCATTTTCAGCCCCGGAGGGGCGGCAGATCGTAGCCCCGGGCGTCAGCCCGGGGTTGTCGGTGCCGCGACCTCAAAGCCCCGGCGGGGCGACAGACTGCTCGTCATTCGTGCGCGAGCCGGCGCGCGAGCGATCTGTCGCCCCGCTGGGGCTGGCGGCGCGGGACGCACGAATCCCACGGCTTGCGCCGTGGGCTACGATCTTTCGCCCGTTCGGGGCTGAAAATCGGCAGCGCGTGTGGTCCGCGCGGTTGGCTACTTTGTCACGCCGTCGCGAACGGCAAGGCGCTTGGCGAGCGCGACGCCGGAATTCAGCGCGCCTTCCATGTATCCCACGAACTTGTAGCAACAATGCTCGCCGGCGAAGTGCACTTTGCCGAGACCTTTTCTGAGCAGCGGGCCGACCGTGGTTACCTCGCCGGGCGCGGGGAATGAGTACGAGGCGCCGGTCAACGGCTCAGCGGGCCAATCCATGAATCGCGACGCGACGAAATTCTCCGCGAACGCCGGGTACATTTTCTCGATCTGCTTGCGATAGAGCTCGTCGCGCTTTTCCTTCGGATAACGCCGGCAATTCTCCGCGCCCGGGCCGCCGGAGAAGGCGGTGAGGCCGGCCGGACCTTCGTCGGCCTGTCCTTCGGTGCTTTCCCAGGTCCACGCGATGTCGCTGTCGCTCAAGCTTGTCGGCGAGACTTTGCTGCCTTTCCAGAAGCGCGTCTTGATCGACGTGAGGTACTTTACGTTGCTGCCCATTTGCGGCTTGATCGCCGCGGGCAGATCGGGCGACATCGCGATCTTGTTCCACGTCGGCGGCGGCACGGCCAGCACCACGTCGTCGACCTCCAGCGTGCGGCCGTCGGAGCAGGTGACGACGAGATTGTCACCCTTGACCGCGATCGACTTGACCGCCAGTTGAAGCGCGATACGGTCCTTGCCGATCTCGTCGGCCAGCTTCGTCGCGAGTTGCTGATTGCCGCCCTTGCAGCGATACACCTCGGTCTCGGTCCAGTATTTCTCCAGCCCGCCGCCCTTCACCGCCGCCAGCATGCCCAGGTAGCTCTGCTTGTCGCACGAGACGCCGTTGTCGCCCGTGAGCTGCGCCATTACGGCGGCCTTGGTCTGGTCGCTGAACTTCTGGTCCTTGATCCAGTCGGCGACCGAACGCTTGTCGAGCGTCGATGCGTCCGGGCTCTTCCACGGCTCATCGGCGTCGATCGGCTCGGCGTCCTTGTTCATCGCGTTCAGACCGGCTTCCAGCTCCTCCCACACCTTCGCGGCCTCATCGGTGCTCAGCACGTTGCCGCCGACCATGATCGGGTACTCGAGTTCCGGATTGTCTGCCACGTCAAGGAACTCGAGGTTGAATTTCTCCTTATACGCGACCCAGGTCGGGTGATTGGAGCCGATCAATTCCGCGCCGCCTTCGACGTTCTTGCCGGCGATGAAATCGCCAAAGCTCAGTACGCGTCCGCCGACGCGATTTCGCGCTTCGATGACGGTCACGTCGTAGCCGGCGCTCTTGAGTTCGTGCGCACAGGCCAATCCGGCGAAACCCGCACCGACAACCACCACGCGCTTGCGTTTTCCCGCGGGCTGCGCCTGCGCGGCGCCAAGGCGATCGCTGAGCAGTACTCCGGCGGAGGCGGCGAGCGTGGCGCGCAGAAACCCGCGCCGCGTAAGCGGGTCGATCGGTCGGCCAAAACGCTGATTAAGCAGCGCGAAGAGCGAACCAGGCATCGCGAATCTCCATCCAGAGGGAACCGGCCACACCGCCCACACCCGCGGGCGACGCGCGAACTATACCAAGATTCGCGGATTCTGCTCTCCTCGGGCACGAGCGACCGTCGTGGTGCCGCGCTGCGACGTTGTGCTACACATCGTCGGGAAACTTTCGATCACGCACCGGTATTCTGCGCCCGCGAGCCGATTCTGCAACTGCAGCGGAGTTCCGAGTGAAACGACGGCAATTCCTGATGTCGGGCGCAGCGGCCGGCTTGTGGGCCGCGTCGCGCGACGTGCTGGCCGCAAGCGATGAACAGGCGACGCAGAAGAGCCGCTCCTCACGGCCGCTGCCGCGCCCGGAGCGGGGCTTGATTCGCGCGGCGTTCGCAATCTCGCGCGGCACGACCGAAATCGACTACATCGGGCCACGGGCGGTGTTTGAAGTTTGGGGCCAGGACCCGGAAACGAAGAAGCACGCACCGCGATTCGAGCTCTACACGGTTTCACACACGCGCGACCCGATCGATGGGCGCATCGCGGATCACACCTTCGAATCCGCGCCGCCGCCGCACGTCGTCGTGGTTCCCGCGCAGCGCGGGTCGAAGGAGCTGCTCGATTGGCTTCGCAAGTTCGCACCGAAGACGGACGTGACGATGTCCGTCTGCGTCGGCGCGCGGCACCTGGCCAGGGCCGGCCTGCTCGACGGCAAATCGGCGACGAGCCACCACGGCGCGATCGATCAACTCGCTGAGGAATTCCCGCGCGTCAATTGGGTGACCGGCGTGCGTTTCGTAGAGGAAATCGGGATCTCCACCGCGGCCGGGCTCACGGCCGGCATCGACCTGGCGCTGCACGTGCTGGAGCGCTACTTTGGCCGCGACGAGGCGCTGAAAGCCGCCGAGCATCTGGAATACGAGAGCAAGAGCTGGCAAACCTGAGTTTAGCCTGCGCGCGCGAAGTTGCGCACGGATGCCGGGCGCGGTCGACGCGGCTCGCCCGCGCGCAATGAACGTCGGTTGGTAGTGGTGTACCATTCGCCGCCACGATGTGGGTCCGCGTGCTTGTGATCGCAATCGCCGCCATTGCGCCGGCGCTGGTGCTTGCGCCGGTTTGGCGGCTGAGCGGCCTGGGCGCGGGTGAGGACGACGTTCTCTACTATCTGCCGTCTCGCACGATCTTCGCCGGGTCCATCGCCGCGGGCCAAGCACCGTGGCTCAGCCCGTGGACCGGGCTGGGCCGGCCTTTCCTCGCAGATCCGCAATCGGCGGTGTTCTACCCAACGACCTGGCTCTTCGCCGCGATGCCGGCGCAGTTCGCGTACGCCGGCTCGCTGTGGCTGCATTACACGATCGCGCTGCTGGGGGCGTATCGCCTGCTGCGGTCGCAGGCGCTCGATCGGCGCGCTGCGCTGTTTGGCGGGTTGGCGTTTGCGTTTTGCGGTTTTCTGCTGGCGCACCGCGCGCATTTTTCCATTCAACATGCCGCCGCCTGGGCGCCCTGGGTGTTCTGGCGGATACGCCGAATGACCGTTGCGCCGAGCGGGCCGCGCTGGCTGTGGTGTGCGCTCGTGGCGGCGATGCAGATCTTCGCCGGGCATGTGCAGATCGCTGCGATCACAGCGCTCGGCAGTGCCGCATTTCTGCTGGCGGAGTTTGGGCTGCGCGGCAGGGCGCTGCGCGCGTGGGGCGCGACGTGGGCCGCCGGCGCGGCGCTCTGCGCCGTGCAGCTTGCCCCCACATTCGCCTACCTGCGCGAATGCACCCGCGCGACGCGCGAGTACTGGATGTTCGTCGAAAATAGCTGGAATCCGCTTTCGCTGATCGGACTGGCCCTTCCCATGTTCTTCGGACAGCGCACGCCGAATTTCTTCGATCAGCGCTACTGGGGTCCTTCGCACCAGTGCGAGCAATTCGCGTATTCCGGGTGGATTGTGCTGATTCTGGCGCTGGCAACGGCGCGAACGGCGTGGCGCACCGACCGTACCCGGAGAGCGTGGGTAGTCGTGCTGGCGCTGGGCGCACTGACCGCGCTCGGGCAATTCGGACCCGTTTGCCCGCTGCTCTATTGGCTTCCCGGCGCAAGCGTGTTTCGCGTGCCGGCTCGCGCCATGCTGCTGGTCAATCTCGCGCTGGCCGCGCTGGCGGCGCGAACGCTGCACGACTTGGGCGGAACGGCTACGCGAGTGCGAGCGCCGCGGACTCACAATCAGACTGACGAAGCTGGGGCTCCGCCCCGGCGAAAGCGGCGGCGATCCCGTCGTACGCCGCAGCGGGCGCGATTGCGGGCGGCACTAATCGCGATGACGGCGCGGCCGTGGCTGTGGATGATTGTCGCGCTGGGGCTGCTCGTGCCGTTCGTCGCCGCCGCGCCGGCGTTGGGAATGCCCGCGCTATGGCAGGCGCTTCGCCCTTGGAACCCGGCAATTTGGACCGCGCTGGTCGCGCTGGTTCTAAGCGTACTTGTCGTCGGCCTGATGGCGCGGCAGTGGAAACGCCCCGCTCTGCTGTGGCTCGCACATCTGGTGATCGTCGCGGATCTGAGTGTGATCGGCTGGACGATTGACGTGCCTTCCGGGGCGCGCGACGCCGACGAACTGCTCGCGCGGACTCCGGACTGGGTCCAGCGGGTGCGCGCGTCCGGGCAGCGAATCTGGATTGTCGCTAACACGACCGACGTGTATGCCGATCCACTCGGAATTCTCGCGGCGAATGCGAACGTGCTCGCCGGCGTGCAGACGCTCAACGACTACGGCCCATTGCAGCCGGTGTGCCTGGACGAGATTTTCGCCTTCAAACCCTGGGGTGTCACTGAACGTGCCGCCAACCTGCTGGAAGACTCGCTTTGGATGCAGTGGTTCGATGTCGGATGGGTGCTGGTGTGCGATCCGTCGCTTCCGCCGCCGGCCGGATGCGTGCTGGTTGAGGAAATGCCCGCTGGGCAGCGCCTGTTCCAAAACCCGGCCACGCTGGGTCGGGCATTCGTCGAGCCGAGCGAAACGCCGGCGTCGGTGCGTGTGATCGAGCATTCCCCCCACTCATTTGATGTCATGGTCGACGTTGCGACCCCCGCCTCGCGCGGCGACGACGCCGGCGCGGCGAACGGACCACCCCGGTTGGTCGTCTCGCGCGCGGCGCTGGCCGGATGGCGCGCCACCGCCGGCGGGCGCGGGCTGCCGATTCAAGCGGCCCACAACGCATTGCTGTCAATCGAGCTACCGGCACAGCGGGCGATAAGCGTCGAGTTTCGCTATGAGCCGCCGGGCCTTTGGCCGGGCGCGCTCGTCTCGATCGGTGCGGGGTTGTTGCTGATGGCGGCGGCGGCGGGTTGGCGAGCCCCGGGCAAGCACTAGCCGGGCTTTCGCAGCCCGCTACACTGCGCGGCGAGGTGAACGTATGCGATGTTTCGTCGATCTGCGGCAAGTCCGGATTTCGGTCGCGATCCTGGGGCTGGTGTCGGCAACGGCATGCGAATCCACGCCGCGAATTGACCCGAACGCGCCAGATGTCGCGGCTTACATGCAGGCCGTCGGACCGCGGAAGATCGAGATTCAGAAATTCCTGACGCGTCCCGAGGCGCTGGCTGGCGGCGTCGACCCTGACCATCTCTCCGTCGTTCTTGCCGTCCGCGACGGAATGGGCGACGCGGTGAAGGCACTGGGCACGTTCCATTTCGAGCTCTACACGATGCGTCTGGCGAGCAGCGACAAGCTCGATCAGCGCCTCGCGACCTGGCAGTCGGCCGTCGATTCCGAAAAGGCGCTTCGCGAGAGCTGGGACCGACTCTCGGGTTACTACCGCTTTCCGCTAGAGCTGCCCGCCAAGTTGCCGCCGGGAAAGTACGTGCTGTCCGCGCGGCTGGTGTCGCCGCTGGGGGAGACGCTGTTCGACGAGTATCCGTTCACCTATCCGGCTGACAAATAGCCAACGAACGTACCGAAGACGCCGGGAACTGGTTGCCAAACGCCGCGATCGGAGTAGCATCGCCGCTCGTGAAACAGCCGCGACGGGTTCGATTCGAAATTCGCTGCATGATCGGCTTGTTGTGCGCCGTCGGAGGCTGCGGCGGGGAGGCGCGCGTTCCGCAATTCGTCAGCGTGAAAGGCGAACTAACGGCGTTGTCGGCTGAGACGCACGAACTGACGCTGCGTGCGCGCGACGAACTGGGTCGCGCTGCCGACAGCGTGTCGTGCCTGATGAATTCTCACTCGGAAATCTACATCAACGACCGAGCCGGTGGGATCGATGCACTCTCGGTCGGCGATCAGTTGGAGATCATCGGCTATCGCGATCGATCCGCACGCCTGGACACGATCGTCGTCACCTACGCATACGTGACGAAGCCCATCGGCCCACCAACGCTGCCCGATCTGTCCCCCGCGGCGACGAGGCGCCCGTGAAGCGATTCTTCTCGTTCCTACTGTTCTGGTTCATGTTCCTCGGCGGCGGCGCGATCCTGGCGGCCGCGCTGCTGCTGCCGGCTTGGCTGGATTACGAGGCCGCGCGCGCTCGACACCGGCAGGCGCTCGAGCGCGAGACCGAGCACGAACTTCGCCAGACCATATTGTCCAACCAGATCGAGCACTTGCGGAGCGATCCGGCGTATGTCGATCGTCTGGCCCGCCGGGAGCTTGGAATCGACGCCGGGCAGGTTCAGACGATCGTGTTGCTGCCGCCGGCTAGCGATGAGATTGTGCCCGAAGAGTCGCCAGCAGAGTCCGCGCTGTCGGTCGATGATGATGAAATCAGCGTCACCGTGCGGGTGGCGCTGCAGCGCTATCCGGCACTGGGTCTCCTGCTCAATACCCAGCTTCGCCCGCTACTGATCGGGCTGGCGGCCGGACTGGTGCTTACGGCGCTCGTCTTGCTGAACCGTCAGCGCCCGAGAAACGCACCGATTGAGCAAGTGGCCTAAGCGCGGCGGACTGCCGCCTGTCGTACATGTGCCGGCGTTTCGATTCAATCGTCGCGCACGAGTCTTCTCGCCAAGGACCGCATATGTGTGAGTTCTTCAGGGTGACCGGGGTTCTTACGATGCTCGCAATCGTCGCCTTCGCACAGAACGCCAGCGCGCCGACGCCGGAGCGTTCATTCGGCGGCGACGTCGAATTCATGCGAAAGCACACCGATGTGGTCGTGCTCACCGACGGCGACGCGCAGATCGCGGTTTGCCCGAAGTATCAGGGCCGCGTCATGACCAGCACCGCCCGCGGAGCAGGCGCCCCCGGCTATGGCTGGATCAACGACGAGTTGATCGCGTCAGGTAAGCCCACGCCGCACATTTGCGTCTGGGGCGGCGAAGATCGCTTCTGGATGGGCCCGGAAGGCGGCCAGTACGCGATTTTCTTCAAGAAAGGCGATCCGTTCGACCTGGATCATTGGCAAACGCCGGCCGCGATCGACAGCGACGCCTATGCGATCATCGCGGAAAAAGAGCGGCAGGTTGAGTTTGAACATCAAACCAGCCTGGTGAACTGCAGCGGGGCTGCGCTGGAGGTGAAGATTCACCGCGCCGTGCGCCTGCTTACGCGCGATCGGATCGCGCGGGAACTCGGCTCCGCACCGCCGGTCGGAGTGAGCGTGGTCGCATATGAATCATGGAACCGCATCACGAATACCGGCTCAACGGCGTGGACCAAGGAGACCGGGCTGCTCTCGATCTGGATTCTGGGGATGTTCAAGCCGTCGCCGGCGGCGGTGGTGGTCGCGCCGTTCAACGCGGGCGACGAGCGCGAGCGCGGCCCGATCGTGAATGACGCGTATTTCGGCAAGGTGCCGGCTGATCGCCTGCACGTCAATCGAGATTTTCTGCTCTTTCGCGGCGACGGGCAGCTTCGCAGCAAGATCGGCATCAGCCCGAAGCGAGCGAAACCCGTGGTTGGAAGCTATGACGTACAGCGCGGCGTGTTGACGATCGTGCAATTCACGTTGCCGGAAGGCGCGAGCGAATACGTCAATTCCATGTGGGAATTGCAGAAGGAGCCGTACGCCGGCGATGCCGTGAACAGCTACAACGACGGACCGTCGAAACCAGGCGGAAAGCCGTTCGGCCCGTTCTACGAGCTCGAAACCTCGTCGCCGGCGCTGGCGCTCGCGCCGGGCGCGTCGGCGGAGCACACGCATCGCACGATGCACTTCGAAGGTCCGCGCGCGGCGTTGAACGAGATCGCGAAACGCGTGCTGGGTGTGGAGCTTGATCGCGTGGAGGCGTTTGCAGGAGCCAGGGAGACCCGTGACCGGTGAGATCGGTCCGGAGACCGGTCCCACATGTTCAGTAGTATGTCATGCTGCAGAAATTCGACGAGCGAAATCGCGATCTGATCGTCAATATCAACGGCGCTTTGATCCACCGCGATCAGGCCGGCGTCAGCCCGTTTGACTCCGCGGTGCAGGGCGGCGACGCAGTCTGGGAAGGGCTGCGGCTCTACGACCGCCGCATCTTCAAGCTCAATGGGCATCTCGACCGGCTGCGAAGCTCGGCCCTGGCGCTGGCGTTCTCGCATGTCCCGTCGCATGCGGAGATCACCGACGAAATTCGCCGCACGCTCGCCGCCAATCAGATGCGCGACGGCGTGCATATCCGGCTGACGCTGACGCGCGGCGTCAAATGCACCAGCGGGATGGACCCGCGATTGAACAACACGGGTCCGACGCTGATCGTGCTGGCCGAGCATAAGCCGCCGGTGTACGACACGGGCGGCCTCACGCTGATCACCAGCAGTGTGCGTCGCTCTTCGCCGGATTTTCTTGACCCGAAGATCCACCACTGCAACCTGATCCCGTCGATCCTCGCGAAGATCGAGGCCAACGCCGCCGGCGCGGACGATGCGTTGATGCTCGACTCGCGCGGTTTCGTGGCCGAAACCAACGCGACGCACGTCTTCCTGGTTTCGCGCGGCGAGCTGATGACCAGCAGGTTGATCGCGTGCCCGGAGGGCATCACGCGCGCGACCGTGCTGGAGCTGTGTCGCACGAACGCCATTCCGGCCCGCGAATGCGACCTGACGCTGACGGATGTGTATCGCGCGGACGAGGTGTTCTGCACGGGCACCATGGGCGAGTTGGCCGCCGTGACGCGCGTCGATGGTCGCGCGATCGGCGCCGGCGCGGTGGGCCTCGTGACGCGGCGACTGTCCGAGTTGTATCGGCAGCTTACAGCGACCGAGGGCGAACTGGTGTGCGATTAGCCGCGACGGCGAACGATGTCGCTGGCTGCTGCGGCAGGAGTTTCGGACACTTGACGGTGAATCGGAAAAAGCTAGAACTGAGGTCAATTTGAGTTCCTCATTGAATCGCCGCGACTTCCTGAAATCCACCAGCCTCACCGGTCTGGGCGCGCTCGCCGGCGCGCAGTTGCTGGGTTGCGCGGCTGGTCAAGGCCGCGCCGGCATGCGTGCGGACCCGCACGCACAGGCGGGCGAACTCTTTCGCACGCCGCCGATTGACGTTGTGCGCGTCGGTGTCGTCGGCGTGGGAGGGATGGGGTCGAATCACGTCGCGCAGCTTCTGAAAATCAGCGGCGTGCAGATCAAGGCCATTTGCGACATCGTCGCCGAGAAGGTGACGCGTGCGCAGGACATGGTCGAGAAATCCGGGCAGGCGCGGCCAACCGGCTACGACCGCGGGCCGCGCGATTTTGAACGGCTCTGTCAGAACGAGGATCTCGACATCGTCTACACGGCAACGCCGTGGGAATGGCATGTGCCCGTATGCGTGGCGGCGATGAACGCGGGCAAGCACGCCGCAACGGAGGTTCCGGCGGCGTACACGATCGAGGATTGCTGGAAACTGGTCGAAACCGCCGAGCGAACGCGGCGACACTGCGTGATGCTCGAAAATTGCTGCTACGACCGGGACGAAATGCTGGTTCTGAACCTGGTGCGCAAGGGCCTCTTGGGCGAGGTGCTGCACGGCGAATGCGGCTATCTGCACGATCTGCGCGACATCAAGTTCAGCCGCGAGGGCGAGGGACTCTGGCGCCGCGCGCACGCGACGCAGCGCAACGGCAATCTCTATCCCACGCACGGATTGGGCCCGATCGCGCAGTGCATGGATATCAACCGCGGCGACCGGTTCGACTACCTGGTCTCGATGAGCGGCCCGTCGCGCGGGTTGCAACTCTGGCAACAAGAAAAGCTGGAGGCGAGCGACGCGCGACGCGGCGAACAATATGTGCTGGGCGATGTGAACCTCAGCCTGATCAAGACGGCCAAGGGCCGCACGATCTACCTGGTTCACGACACCAATCTGCCGCGCCCCTACAGTCGCATTCACATGCTGCAGGGCACGCGCGGGCTCTTTCAGGGTTACCCGCCGCGTGTGCACATCGAGGGGCGCAGCAAGCCGCATCAGTGGCAGCCCGACGGCGAATATTTCGCCGAATTCGATCACCCGCTGTGGCGCTCGGACGACGTGAAAAAAGCCAGCGGCGGCCACGGCGGCATGGATTTCCTGGAAAGCTACAGGTTGATCGAGTGTCTGCGGCGCGGAGAGCCGCTCGACATGGACGTGTACGACGCGGCGGCGTGGAGCAGCATCTGCGAGGCGACGCAGCGCTCGGTCGCCGCGCGCAGCAAGGCCATCGATATTCCGGATTTTACGCGCGGCGCCTGGAAAACGCGGCCGCCGCTCGGCATCGTCGGCCAGTTGGGCGACACTCACAAAAGCTAACGATCGTTCCGCGTCGCGGATATCCTTGGATGTGCGGCACACAGGTCGGGCCGTGTGCCGCGTCTGTCCAAGGGCTCTCGGAGGCAAATCATGCGCCCAAAGTCCAACGCGACGCGTATCGTACAACGCGCCGCAATTACGATTTTCTCGATTGTTTCGCCGGCGCTTGCGCAGAATCTGGTGCTCAATAGCGACTTTGAGCAGGGTCCCGGGTTTTTCGCGTCGACCTTGACATACTCCCCGGGGCTCGGGGGATCAGGAAAGTACGACCTGCGTCCGGATCCCGAGGGTTGGAACAGTCAGTTCGCCGCGTGCCGCGACCACTCGTTCGTCGGCAATCGTCGCATGATGGTGATCGACGGATACGGCGGGGCAAACAATCTTTTCTGGCAAGAGCAATTCGATGTTCAACCGCACACGAGGTACGGGATTCGGCTCTGGACCGTGACGCTCACGGCGCTTGCGCCTCCCAACACCCCCGCGCTTGTGGTTCGTGTGTTTCACTTGCTGCCCACGCCCGTAACGCATCAGGACTTCCCAGTCGCCCCGTTGAATCCGGCAGCGGATTGCGTGTGGCGCTCGATTCAGTTCGTCTGGAACAGCGACACGGCGACTCGCGCGCAACTCACGCTGATCAACACGGTGGGTGCCGTCATTGGCAATGACTTCGCGATGGATGACGTTGAGTTCATCCCGCTCTGCGCGGGTGACGTTGATGGCGACTTCGGCGTCAACGAGGTCGATCTTGGCATCCTGCTCGCGAATTGGGGGCTTTCGGTTGCCCCCAACACCAGCGGCGACCTCAACGGCGACGGCGTTGTTTCAGAGCCCGATCTGGGCACGCTGCTCGGCAACTGGCAGTGCACCACGCCGTAGGGTCCCGCAGAAGACCTGCAAACGGTAGCGGCCGACCCGAAGGCCGGCCGCTACGACGTTGCTCTTCTGGCTCGAGACGTCCGCGTCGGATTGTTACGGACAAACCGCCTGCCAATTCGCCAGCAAGATTCCCAGGTCCGGCTCGCTCGTCTGGCCGTCGCGATTCACGTCGCCGCACGCGTTGGTTTGCCAGGCGCTCAGCAGGATGCCCAGGTCGGCTTCGTCCACACGGCGATCCGCGTTGAGGTCGCCAGGACATTGGTTGTTCAGATTCGCGACGATATTCAGCACCACTGTGCCGGTTTCGGTCGACGTTGACGCGTGGCGCCAATTGCAGGGCAGCGCGGTCGCCGGGTACGCGGAAACCGCGATTAGATACGTACCTGCCGAGAGCGCGCCGTCTTCGCCGCCCATCGGGATCAGATTCGGGCTCGTCAGTCGCGGAGTGTCGTCACCGAAACTCAGCACGCTCTGATTCTGACCCGTCGTACCGTTGGGTGCATCGTCGTTGAACGTGACCAGCGAGCCGCCCGCGGCGCGATAGAGCGACAAGACGGTATCGGTCGGCAGCGCCCCGGTCAGCGACGAGCCGTCGGTGTGAATATCAAGCGTGTCGCTCGATGGCACTCCGGCAGATGACGCCGGCACGTCCTGCGTCAGCACGATCTGATACCACACGACCTGCCCGGCGATCAGCGGCGCCGAAATCACCAGCGGCCCCGGCTGAGAAGCTGAATCGTCATCCGTCAGCGCGCCCAGGCACTTGGAAGTCGGCATCACCGGCGGCGGCGGCGGCGGACCGAGCGGCGTGCCGGTCAGCTTGAGTATGATGTTCGACAAATCCGGCGGCCCGCCGAAGTAGAACTGCTCAGCGGGTGTGAAAGCGGAGTTCATATCGTCGTCGAAATACGACGAGTCGTCGCTCGTGCCCACCGAAACTCCGCCGCCGTGAAAGAGCGGCGTGGCCTTACCGCTGGCGTACGTGCTCGTGCCCGTAGCGACGATTTGCATCGCGAACATGAAATCGACGTCCGGCAGCGTAAATGGGTTCGCGGAGAGATCGGTGTTCACGAGATACGTGCCCGGCGCGACGGCGCTAAACGGCACGCGAACGGTGCGAATCAGCCCGCTGTTTACCGGCGTCGCCGCAGGATTCCACGTGTTGTAGAACGAGATCAGCGCGTCGAACGTTTGCGGCGTCGTTCCAAGCACGACGATCCCGAATTGCATCGCCGAGACCGAGACCGGACCAGGCTCGCCCGGGCCGCAGAAGAGCGTTGCATCTTCAAGAATACCAGCGGCGTTCAGAGCATCTGAGAACACGGAACCACCTGGAATCGGCGTGTTGTCGTACACGACGACCGCCGGTCCGCGCAACTCCGCGAAGGTTCCGATTTCGATGATGTTGCCGGCGGAGTGGGGCGTTCGCTGCGAGAGGCCGCCGGCAAACGAAACCGCGGCAAGCAGGAACAATGGGGGAACGGATCGAATGAGCATACGCATGCCAGGCTCCTTCGTGAAGATTCTCGGACCGTAAAGCGGTTGCTCGCCCCGTCGGATCGTAGCGCAGACACGGGTGAGAATCAACCCAATACACGCCCACCCCGTTCGAGGTCCGACTTCGAGCGGCCTCACGCGAGTGCGCCGGCGCTTCGCATTTTGATTGCGACGTCTGCCTAAGGCGGCGGGCCCGACCCCGTGACGACCAACTCAGCCGATTGCGCGCGAGATTCGTCGACCGAGCGCGGCTTCGGGCCAGACGACATGAACGCGTGCAGCGAGCGCATCTGCCAGGCGGCCCAGGCGAACGCGACTGACGCGATGATCAGCGGCCAGAAGAACCCGCCCGTGGCGCGATAGAGCCACATTCCCAGCGCCTGCGCCAGTGTCCCGCGAATGCCGACCAGCGTCGTGTGCACCGCGACGTAGTCCGCGACGCGTTCCGCGCTCGGCGCAAGCGTGACCGGCCCGATCAGCCAACCCTGTTGTACGCCGGCCATCGCGACGCCGTAGAAGCCGCTCACCGCCGCCAGCGTCAGCGGGTCGCCGCTGACCAGCAGCCCGAGCGGATACAGCGCCAGGCCGGCGAACGAAATCGCGCTGGTGCGCGCCGCGCCGACGCGGTCGATCAGCCAGCCCATCGGAATGACCATCAGCGTCAGCGCGATCTGGTACGCGACGACCGTCGTCACGGCGATCTGTTCGTAGTTCAGGTGCAATCCGGTCGTGACCAGCACTGGCAGCAATGCGTTGCCGATCATCCAGCCCACGCCGTAGGTCATGAACGCCTGCTCGTAGCGCCGAAAGACGGCGTCGGCCCGCAGAATCCGGTTCATGTGGACTACGGGCGCGAGCAGATCGGACAGCCTCGTCGGCGCGGCGGCCCTGGCTGTCGGCTGGCCATGCGAACGCGTCAGAATCGCGAGAATTACCAGGCCGGCCCCTTGAAGCACGGCGCACGCCGGGAGAATCACGCGAAACGCTTCCCCGTCGCGTTTGAGCCACGCGCCGGCCACGTATGCGGTCGCCATGCTGCCGAGCTGTGTGGCGACGGAGACCAGTCCAAAGGCGCGTCCGCGCAACCGGTCGGCGTAGAAGCGGTTCATCAATCGGCCGTTGAGCGGGTTCCAGCCGGCCAAGCCGACCGCCCCGACCAAGTGCCATGCGAGCAGGTGCCAATACTGCGTCGCCAAACCGATCAGCGCAACCGGCAGGATCGCCGTCAGCCAGTGAATCGCCAGATATTGCCGCGCCGACGTGCGCGCCAGCAACGCGTTCCAGAAAATCGACGAGATCAGCAGCGTCGGACCGGCGGCCGTGATCAGCGTCGTCTGCCAGTCGCCGGCGTTGAAGCGCAGCCGCGCAATGACCGGCATTAGCGTCAGCACGGCGACGCCGGTTGACTGAAGCATCGCCGCGACCAGATGGTACGCCAGGATGCGCTTGTTCAATGACGACTCCAGGGACAGCCGGCGCCGAGCGGGAGCGCAGCGGCGTCGCGGGAGTGTAGCGGCCAAGTGCGGATTCGGCCGACGTGGGTACTGCGGTCGGAAGCGCTTGTGGCACCGGTTCCAACCGGTGAAATGTGGCGCCGGTTTTCGATCGGGGTGTGTGGCACCGGCGGTGGCATGCTTTCGCGGCGTGGTCGCATGCTTTCGCGGCGTGGTGGCATGCTTTCGCGGCGTGGTGGCATGCTTTCGCGGTACTCCGCGTAAGCATGCTCTCCGTGGGGCGCGCCGGTCTAGGAACAACTCCAAAAGCGCCAATGCGCCGGCGGCGATGGAATCGAGTCCACGTCAGGTTTCAGAGGCGCTGCGCCCGTGCCGGCGAAATACGCAGCGCTGGACCAGCGCCACAGTTCCGGGCGCTGGACCAACCCCGCGCGCACCGGGTTTGCGTGAATGTAGTCAATTGTCGCGTGGAACGTGCCGGCGTCGTGCAAGTCGCGGTCATAGCCGCCGCCGCGCTGCCAAAAGCGATGCGACAGTCGGCCGTTGGGCTGGAGGTCGCGCATTTCGGCCAGGAAGTGCGGCGCATTCTGCGTGACGAATGCGAGGGCGCGGCGGCTGACGGGAAGTTTGATGGCCGCCAGCAGCGCGCGGAGACAAGACAACGGGCCGCGCGGTAGGAGGACGAGGTGCACGTGTTCGGGCATGAAGACATATGCCCATAAGTCGAGCGGATGATCGCGGCGCGCGCGTTCCAGCGCCTCGGCCAGCCAGAGGCAGGTCCGCTCGCGGCTCAGAAACGGGCGGCGGCGAAAGCAGGAGAATGTAAGCGTGGGCGGCCGCCGCGTCGTCGGAACTGCGGCGCAACTTGCGAATGCGGCCGTCGGAAAGACGCATGCAGCCATCATAGCCTGCAGCGCATCAGCGGTGAGGGCGCGCTTCGAACGCTCAACGCATGCTTACGCGGAGTACCGCGAAAGCATGCCACCCGCCGCGTCGTCGCCGAAGCCGTTGGCGTTGGCGTCCACGTACAGCCTCAATCGCTGGAGCCGCCGAGTTATTCGGATCGTCATCGACGACCACCTTCGCAGAATACCACGTCCCGCTCGCCAGCGAAAGAGCATTTGCACCGGTCGCCAGATTCGTGACCACGCCGTCATCCTTGCGCCGATCCAGCGCGCCTTGCCGTCGCTCGACTTCACGTACCATAAAACCCGGGCTGTGTTCGTGTTCCACTTGAACTCCAACGCACTCTCTGCAAGGTCGTAACTGAACCGGGTGTCGTTGCTCCTCCAGTTGAAAGGGAGCGCGACAACTACCCGAGTCAGTCCCAACGCGCGATAATGTCCAGGACCATGTGCAGAAACACCGCTGTTGTGACGAACAACAATCCGCCCAACACCAGCGCGCTACCATGCACCATGCGACCTTGCCGACCACAGCCAGCTCGCGATTGTCAGTATCGCAGCGCGAATGGCAGGTCGCGCACGGAGCCGAAGTACGCGAGGTCGTCCTGGACAACGGCGGCGTATGACGGAACGTTACGTATCCAAGCAAGCTTGACCAACAGCGACGCGACGATTGCCGTCGACACAGTGGAAACCCATAGAAGGACAACACAAACAAGATTGAGCACAATGCGCAAGACGGGAGCCTGGGCACGCTCAGAACTGCGAACGGAACCGCACTCTGGACATCGGTGGCTGCCGGCAATCACTATGTACGAACATGCCCGACACCGAATGGCTCCGCGGGGCAATTCGTCGTCGTTGGGGATTGCCGATGTCACACGACGCGTAACCAAGAAGAGGGCCCACCAAGCCCAGTCATCATCGCGAAGCCCCAGTTCAGTCGCATTAGGGCGGCGGCGCTGGCGGCTGCTATCGCGACCACCGTCTGAAGTACAAACGGTGCGGCCAACTCAACCGTGTTAGAACCTATCCCTAAACCGTTCGAATCAACAGAATGGCGCAAGCCAGATGCAAAAAGCCTCGAAACAACGTGGTAGACTTCTCCCACCGGATACACAGGCGCCGAAAGTGTTGTATCCAGGCGATCGTTCGCTCTACCGTCCAGCGCGCCGGTACCTTCGCAACGGTCGACCATCCTGAGTGGTGTTGACGCGGTTCGCGCGGTGCGCGCGATCAATTCCACGCCGCGTTTGTCCAATTCAGCCGCCAGCCCGTCGTCGTCATACGCCTTGTCGCCGACGACGCGGCTCCGGGACGGCGCTGGTCAGCATGAAGTCAAACAACCGTTGCACCAATTTGCTTTCGTGCGGCGACGCCGCCATGGTGTCGATCGCCACCGGCAAGCCCTGGGCATCGACCAGAATCATGATTTTCACGCCTTTTCCGGCCTTCGTCAGCCCCACGCCGTCACCGCCGCCGCGGGCCTTGGCGAACGTTCCGTCGATGAAGCACTCGTACAGCTTGAAGCCGTCGCGCTCCTCAGCCACGCGGCCGGCCTGGCGCAGGATGCGTTCAAATATGCCATCGCGCACCCAGCGTTGGAAGTACCGATGCACGGCGCTCTTGGCGCCGAACTCGCGCGGCAAGTCCTTCCACTTGGCGCCGTTGTCGAGTATCCAGAAGATGCCGCGCGCCGCCTTGGCCTTGTCCAGCGGCGGGCGGCCGCCTTTGGGCTTGACTGGTGGATCCGGGATTCGCTTCAAAAGCCAGTGCAGAACATCGTCCGTGAGTCGCAACATGTTGTGTAGTATACATGACAAGACAACAAGATGCAAGTTTAGGGATAGGTTCTAGTTAGTATTCGGGGCACTGGGGACAGTTGTAGGTTTTTTGGGAAGCTTGGGAAAACCGCCGACGCCTGGCGAACCCTGACGGCACGGACCATTTGGGTAGCACCAGTCCGGCAACGGACACCAACAGCGAAACGTAGTAAATGAGCCAAACTGGCTAGAACCTATCCCTAAACCGTTCGAATCAACAGAATGGCGCAAGCCAGATGCAAAAAGCCTCGAAACAACGTGGTAGACTTCTCCCACCGGATACACAGGCGCCGAAAGTGTTGTATCCAGGCGATCGTTCGCTCTACCGTCCAGCGCGCCGGTACCTTCGCAACGGTCGACCATCCTGAGTGGTGTTGACGCGGTTCGCGCGGTGCGCGCGATCAATTCCACGCCGCGTTTGTCCAATTCAGCCGCCAGCCCGTCGTCGTCATACGCCTTGTCGCCGACGACGCGCTCCGGGACGGCGCTGGTCAGCATGAAGTCAAACAACCGTTGCACCAATTTGCTTTCGTGCGGCGACGCCGCCATGGTGTCGATCGCCACCGGCAAGCCCTGGGCATCGACCAGAATCATGATTTTCACGCCTTTTCCGGCCTTCGTCAGCCCCACGCCGTCACCGCCGCCGCGGGCCTTGGCGAACGTTCCGTCGATGAAGCACTCGTACAGCTTGAAGCCGTCGCGCTCCTCAGCCACGCGGCCGGCCTGGCGCAGGATGCGTTCAAATATGCCATCGCGCACCCAGCGTTGGAAGTACCGATGCACGGCGCTCTTGGCGCCGAACTCGCGCGGCAAGTCCTTCCACTTGGCGCCGTTGTCGAGTATCCAGAAGATGCCGCGCGCCTTGGCCTTGTCCAGCGGCGGGCGGCCGCCTTTGGGCTTGACTGGTGGATCCGGGATTCGCTTCAAAAGCCAGTGCAGAACATCGTCCGTGAGTCGCAACATGTTGTGTAGTATACATGACAAGACAACAAGATGCAAGTTTAGGGATAGGTTCTAGGCAGACACGTTACCGTCAGTATACATTTATTAGGAACTTTCCATAGTTGTCCACCAATGTAAACAAAATCTAGGTCTGTGTGCGTTTCGGTAACGCCATTCACTGTACTGCATATCCAAGCGGCGCCCGGAGGGTCCTCGGGTTTAATACACAATTCTTTTCCATTGCACCCAACTACCATGAGCTGACTCCACAGCCCCGCCGGATCAACCCATAGCATGGGGTTGTTTCGCGCGAGTCCATAGTAATTCGCTCCGTCGCCAAGCAGTAGGTCAATTGGTTGCTCAGCGTTCGCGTGAAACGGGTCTGGTTGCATAAATCGCCCGGTCAGCGTTGAGATAACGCGCCGACGATTCGCGCGCGTCGCGCTCTCTGAGTTCTCTGCAAGCCCTTGGTAGCACATTGCATTACCGGAACCCGAACACTGCTGCACGCGAGTCAACTCACCGGTCCCGTTGTCACCATCGAGTGCGAATGTGCTACCGCTGGAAGCAATAACAAGGCATCGCTCGACGACACGGCCACTTGCCCCGCTTGCACCACTCGGCACGTACTCCGTGAGGGCCACGACGTTCCAATTCCGATCCTGGGAGCAGAAAAAGCGCTTGTCCGCGTATGCGCTTTCGCCTCCACCGGTCGTGTCCGGATCGGAGTCGTTCGAGACCGCCGGCTCGGCGTTCAGGTCTATCCAGAGGATTTCGTCGACGTATTGCGTGCCCCAGGCGTACTGGCGCACGCTCTGGTTAGATCCGTTGCGCTCCTCGTAGATCGACCAAGGCGTGGTCATCCCAAAGCGGGTGGCCGAAGCTCCACCGAGCGAATCGCCGTAGAAGAAGTTGATGGTCGTATTCCCGCCGTCGTTGGCGACGTATTCGACGCCGGAGTTGCTGACGACCTTGCTCACGCGGCGATTGGCGCCGTCGTACGAATACACAGCGACATTCGACGGCGACGACTTGATGCGCCAAGTCACCTTCACCAGCCGATTCCACGCGTCGTACACGTACTTGAAGACACCGTCGTCGGTCAGGTTGCCGTTGTCGTCGTAGGCGAGGTTTGTCGTCGTCGAGTTGAAATTGTCGTCTATTACGATTTCATCGCCGGCGTCGTCAAAGTCGCCATCGCGCGGCGACGAGTTGTCGATCCCCAGCTTGAAATCGTCGAACTGCTGCGTGTCGGCGTAGAGATTCGAGCGGAACAGGCCGCAATAGCCGGCCGAGAAGTCGTCATCGACCGCGGTCGTGTCGAGCGACGCCGCGTCGTCCCCGAAGCCGTTGGCGTTGGCGTCCACGTACAGCCTCAATCGCTGGAGCGCCGAATTCCCGAGGTCGTCATCGACGACCACCTTCGCACCATACCACGTCCCGCTCGTCAGCGAAAGGGCATTTGCGGCCGTGGCAAGATTCGTGACGACCCCGTCATCCTTCCGCCGATCCAGCCGCGCCTTGCCGTCGGACGACTTCACGTACACCGCCACCCAATCGCCGGGATTCAGCCAGCGGACCAGGAAGCCCGGACTCGTCGAGCTGCTCCCGTTCCACTTGAACTTGAACGTCGCGACGAATTTCTCGCCGCGGAAGCCCCGCCGCACGACGCAGCGCTCCAATGAGTGGCTGGGGGATCGGTTTCCAACCGGTCAACTTCCAGAACATTGTTGTCGGCGTTATCGACGCGCACGTCGCCGACATCCGCGAACCACTTGCCATCGACCTCGTACGGCCCGGCCCGATCGCGGCACTTGAAGTTGTCGAAGCTGTTCGCAGTCCCGTGGCTGGCCCACAATCCGACCTGCCCCGCCGGGCACGTCCCGCTGATCCAGCCCGCCCGGAGAATGCTGCCCTGCGCCAAGTCCGGATCGCCGTTCACTCGCGCACACGGAGCTCATTCAGCGCCTTCCACGCAATTGGCTCCCCGCATTCAGGGCAGCGGGCACTGCTCGGCGTGAGCCCGCACAGGGAGTAGCCACACGCTGGGCATGCTTCAGCCGACGTCAATGCCCGCAGCCAAACAATGCGCGCAAGCGGCCAAAGACTGACAATCAGCATGATGAGCCAAGTGGGGACGCCTACGCGCGTGCTGACGTGCATGCTCTGACTGGGTACCATAAAGCTAGAAGTCGTGACGTCAACGAGTACAAATGACCGCGATCGGGAGTTCGGAAGGGAAAACTGGCAGAGCGCTGTCTCGCCCCACTCAACGCACAGCTGTCCTGGCGACCAACCTACCCACACGCGTGACGACTTGAGGTCAAAGCGCCAAGGCAGCAGCGCGCCTGTCGGCGTGTGATAGTATGTCAGCGGGATTACCGCGCTGCAACCCCAAATGCCCACAGCGCAGGCTAGCGGAATAGACGACATATAGACTCGTCGCAAGTTCCTCTGCATGCGCGCCGATCACTTCGTCGGGTAAATGCTGCAGGCCGCCAAGCATGCCGCGTGCGGGAATGGGACTCCCGGCGGTGCACCGGCTGCCATCTTGTCGCAGCACCCTTGGCAGTTTAAGAACGACGGGTGTTGGCATAGTCGGTTGCACTCGAAGTCTGCCCCGGTTATTGGCCAAGCCGTGATTGTGCAGGCGGGTGCAACCGGAGGCGGATTCCAATACCCTACGCAATTCGAGCACACCTGGGACTCCGTGACCCATCCGATTGGGCACACAGGAGGTGAGAATGGAATCATCAACTTGCAGCGCTGGCAGTCGTTACAGGCTTTGTATCCGCACAGGCCACACGTGAAGAACGTCGGCCCCACGGTTCGAACCGCTCCGATTACGCACGTACCGCGCGGGTCAAGCTCAAGCGTCGGACGATTTGTTACTTGAAGATATAAGTCAGCACCGTCGGCATATGCGACGCTCGCATTGGGCCAATCCCCAAACGGGTCGCGCGTGGAAAATCGCATCAGGAGGACAGGTATCCGCCGATTTCGATTGTCGTACGCCAGTGATTCCGCGTCGATCGCCAAGCCTTGGAATACGTGCACGTTGCCCAGCGTCGATAGCGACTGAGGTGACGATGTTTCACCTAAACCGGCGTCCCCTGCGAGGGCAAGAAACGCGCCGTAAGGTGTAACCAGCGTGTATCTTTCGACTAGACGCCCATTAGTAGTCTCGTTGGGGTCATATTCCGTGAGGGCAACGACGTTCCAGTTGCGGTCCTGGGCGAAGAAGTAGCGTTTGTCCGCGTAGGCGCTTTCGCCAGCGCCGGTCGTGTCAGGGTCGGCGTCGTTAGAAACCATGGGCTCGCCGTTCGTGTCCACCCAGAGGATCTCGTCGACGTACCGAGTACCCCAGGCGTACTGGCGAGCAGTGTGGCTTGAACCAGCGCGTTCCTCCACAAGTCGCCACTGGTTGTCATAGAAGTGGTGCAGCGTCGTATTCCCGCCGTCGTTGGCCACCAATTCGACGCCGGAATTCGAGACGACCTTGCTCACTCGGCGGTTGGCGCCATCATAGGCATACGTCGCGATGGCGCTTGGCGACGCCTTTATGCGCCACGTGACGCGCACGAGGCGATTCCAAGCGTCATACACGTACTTGAACACACCATCATCGGTCAGGTTGCCGTTGTCGTCGTACGTGAGGTTTGTCGTCGTCGAGTTGAAATTGTCGTCGATTACCAATTCGTCGCCGGCGTCGTCGAAGTCACCATCGGCGTTGCTGTCGATCCCCAGCTTGAAATCGTCGAACTGCTGCGTGTCGGCGTAAAGATTGGAGCGGAACAGGCCGCAGTAGCCGGCCGAGAAGTCGTCATCGACCGCCGTCGTGTCGAGCGACGCCGCGTCGTCCCCGAAGCCGTTGGCGTTGGCGTCCACGTAGAGCCTCAATCGCTGGAGCGCCGAATTATTCGGATCGTCATCGACGACCACCTTCGCAGCGTACCACGTCCCGCTCGTCAGCGAAAGGGCATTTGCGGCCGTGGCGAGATTCGTGACCACGCCATCATCCTTCCGCCGGTCCAGCCGCGCCTTGCCGTCGCTCGACTTCACGCACACCGCCACCCAATCGCCCGGATTCAGCCAGCGCACCAGGAAGCCGGGCGACGTGGAGCTCGACCCGTTCCACTTGAACTTGAATGTGGCCACGAATTTCTCGCCGCGGAAGCCGCGGCGGACGACGCAGCGCTCCTGGTAATCACTACCGAACGTTTCCAGAACATTGTTGTCGGCGTTATCGACGCGCACGTCGCCCACGTCCGCGAACCACTTGCCATCCACCTCGTACGGCCCGGCCCGATCGCGAACCTTGAAATTGTCGAAGCTGTTGGCAGTGCCGTGGCTGGACCACAAACCCACCTGGCCGGCCGGACACGTCCCGCTGACCCACGAACCCTGCCCGGCCCGCACCTGCGTCGCCATCCCAAACGCCACGCCGGCGGTGATGGTCGTGTTCGACGAATTCTTCTGCGTCCAGGCCCCGTTGACGACCTGGTAATCGAGGATCTTCTGCTGCGCCTTGCTGTAGATTCGCACCCAGAAGTTCAAATGATCGACGTACGCGAACACCAGCCCGGCGTTGTCGCAGCCGCTACTGAGCGTGGCGGTGCAATCCAGCCAGACCGTCTGCAACGCCGCCTTGTCGATCAACAGAATGCTGCCCTGCGCCACATCCGGCACGCCGGAATGCCCGCTGAGCGTGGTGGTGATGCCGCTGCACGCCAGCGCCCCGCTCGACGCGGCCCACGTCCCGTCGCTTCCGCCGCTGTTCAGATCCGCTACGGCCCAGCCTGCGGTGTCATTGTCGGCGAAGTCGTCATTCACCCAATCGCGATGCGCCTCGCCCGCGACCGACGACTCCTTCGCCCGCCGCCGTCAGAACCGAATACGCCTGCTCGTATCGCCTGCGGGTTTGCTCGATCACTTCCGGCGGCACCGGCGGGGCGCTGCGCTTGTCCCAGTCCAGCGTTTCGAGATAGTCACGTAGATACTGCTTGTCGAAGCTCGGCGGATTGAGTCCGGGCGTCCAATGCTCGCGCGGCCAGAATCGCGATGAGTCCGGCGTGAGCACTTCGTCGACCAGAATCAGCTCGCCGTCGCAAAGCCCGAACTCGAACTTCGTATCCGCCAGGATGATGCCGCGCCGTTCGGCGTGCGCGGCCGCTTCCGCGTAAATCTGCAACGTGCGATCGCGCGCCTGGTGCATCAGTTCGCGCCCGCCGGGCAATGCCGCTGCGGCCAGGTCGCAGGCACGCTCGAAATCGATCGGTTCGTCATGACCGGCTGCGGCCTTTGTGCTGGGCGTGAAGATCGGCGTCGGCAGGCGCGACGCGAGCGTCAGCCCGGCCGGCAGCGACACGCCGCTCACGCGCCGGCCGGACTGGTACTCTTTCCAGCCGCCGCCGACGAGATAGCCGCGCGCCACGCACTCGATCGGCAGCACGCGCGCCCGGCGCACAACCATCGCCCGCCCGGCGAGCTGTGCGGCATGACTCGCGTATTGCGGCGGGCAATGATCTCGTGTGACGGCATAATCGAGATGATGCGGGCAGCACGCGTGAAGCGTCTCGAGCCAGAAAAGCGACATGCCGGTCAGCAGCACGCCCTTGCCCGGAATCGGGTCGCGCATCACAACGTCGAACGCGGAGACGCGGTCGGTGGCGACGATCATCAGACGCTCGCCCAGGTCGTAGAGCTCGCGCACCTTGCCGCGCGCGATGCAACCAGGCAGTTCCAGTTGCCGGACTGTTTCGACGGCGTTCATCGGTCGCCCTCTGGCGGAAGCGCTCGCTTACGCGGCGTTGGAGCGTCGCCCGCATCGGCTTCGCCGGGTCGCGGCGCGCTGGGTTGCGAGTCGCTCGCTTGAGACGTCGCCGGCGGCGTTTCGCGTTGCTCGCGCTCGAGCCGATCGCGCTCGACGGCCCGCAGCCGCTCGGCTTCGCGGGCGGCTGGGTCGTCCGCATCCTCTCGCGCCGACAAGCGCGTGAAACCGGGCAGCGCCGCGACGTGCGCCGACAAGCGCATCAGCGCGGCTTGCTGGTCGTACAGCTTTCGGCGCTGCGGTGCATCGCGTTCCAGCCGCGGATCGTGCTTGAGCCGCGCGCCGATGATCGCCGCCGCCAGCCGTGCGTCGCGCACCAGCGGGGCGGCGGACGGGTGGAGTTTTTCGAACGCCTGCGGATCGACGCACCACGCGTCCAGCGTGCGGCCGGCGTAGGTAGTCTCAATCAGGATTTGTCGGCGCTCCTCCAGCCGTCGGCCAAGCGCCTCGGCCTCGTACTGGGTTACGTAGGGGATTCGCAGCTTGCCCCGGTCTTCATCGACCAGCGCCAGCGACATACGCGTGTGGGCCATCAGTTCGGCCAGCGGCATGCCCCGCGATTTCACCGTGAGCGCGTCCAGTTCGGGCAGTGTGGTCGGGTCAACGCGCTCAACAACCCGCTGCAGCACGCGCATCGCGCTGGGCGATTCGCCATCGTTGAGCAATTCAAATGCCTCGCGCAACATCTGCGGAAAATCGGCGTCCGTGGCGCGCTCGGCCGGGGTTTCGGCCTGCGGCTCGGGTTCGAGCGTCTCGGTCCGTTCGAGCCCGACGACTTCTTCTACCGCGAATCGCCGAACCGCCAAGCCGCCATCCGCGGAGCGCTCGCGAAACAGCACTACGCGGTCATCCCGCGCGACGATCTGGCCGTGGTGGCGTGAACCGTCGCGAAGCCGCAAAATGTCGGCCTGGATCGGCGACGCCGCGATGAGAAGCAGGGCTATCGCTCGCGAGAGCATGGAAAAGTCCGCCAGGAAATCATGAGCATTATAGAAGAATGACCGCGGCCAACAACGAACGCGAAGCGCTGCCGGTCGGGCTCATCGCCGACGCCGACGAAACGCGCCCGCTGGCGGCGACAATCGCGTCGTGCTCAGAAATGCGGCTCGTCGCGCAGTCGGGCATGCCGCAGAGCACGGCGGCCCCTGGGGCGCCTTGGGTCGACGACACGCGCGTCCTGCTGGCGCAGGCCGGCGTGCGCGGGCTGATCGTGGCGTTGCCGACGCGGGCCGCGGTGGAGATTACGAATAACGCCGTCTCGCGCGGCATTCACGTCTGGCACGCTCCGCCGATCGCGCGCGACTTCGCGGAGGCGGTGGATGCCTGCCGCCGGGCGCGCGATGGACAGGTGGTGTTGCGCGTGGCGAGTTGGGTGGATCACATTCGCGAAACGCTGCGCTGGGCGCTGCGGCAGTCGACCGGGTTTCGGCCGCTGTTCACCGAGGTGAGCCTCGCCGCCGAAGGACCGCAAGTGCAGTCGTGGCGCTCCAGCGAGTCCGACGCAGGCGGCGGCGTCTTGATGAGTTCCGGCTATGCGGCGCTCGAGTCGCTGGTTGCGGTGCGCGGCTTGCCGGAGAGCGTGTTCGGCCTGCTGGGGCGCTGCCGAAAGCGCGCCGCGGAGTTGGCGCGCGAAACAGAGGATGTCGCTGTCGCGGTGCTGCGCTACGAGGGCGGTGGAATTGGGATGATTCGTGCTTCCTGGGACGTACCGCCTTACGAAATCGTTGTGTCTCATCATGGCGCGGAATCGTCGGTGAAGCTGGGTGAATCCGAGATCGAGATCGTTGCAGCCGCTGGCGAGCCAATAGACTCTCGTGAGCTTCCGTGCGACTGGCTCACCGCGGACCTGCGCCTGTTTGCACAGGCCGTGCACGGCGGGCTCGAGTCGGAGGCGACGACTGCGGCGCTCGAGCGCCACCTGGCGGTCTCGTCGCTGATCGAGTCGATCGCGCTGTCATCCCGCACCGGCACCCCGGAATCGCCGCGACGTCTCTACGAGGTGCAGAAATGGCCCGAACCCACGCGCTGATCGATCGGCGTCGCGGCCGTGCGATCGACGTGATTCGATTGGGCCTTTGCGCGCTGCTGATGCTGAGCGGCTGCGTGTTGCCGGGCGGCGGGGCGGCACTGGACGCCTGGGTCGCGCCAGACACGTTCGATCTGACTCCGGACGCCGCGCCCGATCAGGAAAATCCGATTTTCAGCGCCGCCGCGCGGCGCGTGCGACTGACTGGCGCGGCGAACGAGACCATCGCGCTGCAAGTCGGCATCCGTTCGGCGTCGCTGGGCGTTCCGCAACAAGTGAGCCTGAGCGATTTGGTGGGCGACGCGGGTCGAATCACCGCGAGCGACGCGGTGCGGCTGTATCGCGTGGACTACACGACGATCGACCAATTTCCGTCGTGGTACTCGGATCACGCGCAGCGCCCGCCGCTGGCGCGCCGCTTCGCCGACGCGCTCGTCCCGTGGGATGCACCGCGCGGTCCGTCGAAAGCCGGCGTGGTCTGGATTGATATCGCGATTCCGCCGCAGGCCGCCGCCGGCCAATACCGCGGGACGCTTGAAGTCGGCGGCGGGATCGGCGCGCCGCTGCGTTTCGACGTAACGTTGACGGTGTGGCCGTTTGCGCTGCCGAGCCAACCGTCGCTGCCGATCGTGTGCCGCATCGATCCACGCGACTTGCTCGCGGAACAAGTCCGCTTCCCCGACTTGCCGAGCGAACAGACCCGCCTGATTCCCAGCGATCCGTCGCAGGCCGCCGCGATCCGCGTCTTGGACAACACGATGCGAATGATGGCGGCGCATCGGATGACCCCTGTGCTATGGGGGTCTTTCCCGCGCTATCGTGTTGTCGGTCCCGATGAAGTCGAGATCGATTGGACCGAGTATGACGCGCTCGTGCGGCGCTGGCTCGACGGAGCCGAGGGTCAGCCGCCGATCGCGGGGCGCTGGCTGACGCCGTTGGGTGTCGAATATCCGAGCGCCCAGCAGAACGGCGGCGTGGCGTCTGCCGCGTACGCGAGATTGTTTGCCGCGTATGCGCGGGCCGTGAGTGAGCATTTCGACGAGCGCGGCTGGAGCCCGCGCAGCCTCATTCGTCCACTGCCGCCCGGCGCGCTGACCGCCGACGCCGTCGACGCATCACGGCGCATCAGTGCGCTGATCCACGATGTCGGGGTGTCCATGCCGTTTGTCGCCCATCTTCCGGCGCGCTCGCTGCGCGGACTTGGCTGGCACAACGCGCCAGACGTTCAAGGCGTCGAGGCGGGCATCTGGGCCCCGCCGGCGGGTTGGCTGGAGCCGTCCGCCATCGCCCAGCAACGCGCCTTGGGGCATGCCGGATGGTTGATGCCCGATCATCCGCCCTTCGCGCCCGCACTGGCGCCCTATTCGCCGGCGGTCGACGCCGCGCTGATCGCGTGGATTGCGGCCCGCTATCAACTCGGCGGCGTGTGGATCGAACACGCCGCGGAATTCGCGCGCCGCGGTGGCCTGGAGCCGGCCGGATCGTTGCTGGCGCCCGGCACGCTGTACGGTTTGCGCGACACGCCGGTCCCGACCGTGCGGCTGAAACGCCTTCGTCGCGGCCAGCAGGATTTCGAGTTGCTGCGAATGCTCGACCAATCCGGCAAGTCGCTATTGGCCCGCCGGACGATCGAGCAGGTCGTACGCTACGCCTGCCTCGAGGCCTGCGATCGCAGTTTGCTCAGCGTTCGCGATACCGGGTGGACGCGCGATCCGGCCACACTGGCTTTGGCGCGCGTTCTCGTGGCGCGCGAAATCGCCGGGGCGGCCGCAGACGCCGATGCCGGCGAACGCTTGGCTCAATTGGCCGACTGGGAGCGCCTGATGAACAGCGCCACCCAGGTCCAGATCGTGATCCGCGGCGTGCGTCTGACCAGCCGCGAGGGACGATTGCGCGCGAGTGCGTTGGCGACGGTCGATGATCGCAGCGACGAACCGGTCAACGGAGGTTGGTCGCTGGCGGATTCGGCCGATTGGTCGATCGTCGGCGCGCCGACCACCCGCGTTGCGTCCAATACGCGTCAGCGCGTTCAGCTCGACCTGGCGACGGAACGCCTGTTGTTCGACGACGCCGGATTCGTGCCGCTCAAATTCGCGCTGTCGTCGCAGACTTCCGGCGAGACGTTCAGCGCGACCGGGCGGTTGGCGGTGACGACCTGCCCGCTCGTCACACAGGGGCCCACGATCGACGGCGCGCTCGATGAGTGGCCGCGCACCGCGACCAACACCGCCGGCGACTTTCAGCTCGTGCGCGGCCGGGCGAATGAAGATGGTCCGTCGCAATCGCGCCCGACGGCGGCGACGACGGCGTACTTCTGCATGGATCGCGAGTCGCTCTACGTGGGCGTGCGCTGCGAACTGTCGGGCGCGGCGCCGCTGTGGAAAGCCGACAACGTGATACCGGTCGACGGGGCGATCCCGTGGGGCCAGGAGGTCGTCGAGCTGCTGATCAATCCGCGGAACACGCCCGAAGGCAACCCGGCCGAGATCTACTGCCTGCAAGTGAAACCCAGCGGCGTGGTTGTGGCGCGGCGCGGGCCGCGCACCGATCCGCCGATCGCGGCGAGCGTCGATTGGCCCGCGCGGGCGCGTGTCGCGGCCCGCGTCGGGCGCGACGCGTGGATTGTCGAGCTGGCGATCCCGATCGAATCGCTCGGCAAGGACGCATCGCGCGGCGGGATCTGGGGCGTCAACGTCACGCGCCTGGACGCGCGACGCGGCGAGTATTCGTCGTGGTCCGGGGCGCGCGGTCTTGCGTACGAGAATGAGTCGCTCGGGAATCTAATTGTCGCTCGCCCGTAGCCGTCATCGTTCGGGAATTCACGTCGGCGCGAGCAGTAGCGGAAACCGCGCGGCGTCGCGCTGCTCGAGCGCTTCGCGGATCTGGTAACGAAGCGTCGCGATCGGCAGTCGCCAGATGCGCCGCGCGAGCGCCGGGGCTGCGGTGAGGTTTGCGTCGGGCTCGGCGAACGCGTCGAGAAGAAACCGCTCCAGCGGCCGACGATCGAATTCCGGCCGCCGAAATTCCTCCCACGTTGCGAGCAGAACCGGCAAGAGGTTTTCGCCGCGACGGCCGATCCACTCCAGCCCCGAGAAGACTAGCAGCGCCGCCGACTCAAACTGCGGCTCGAAGCGATGCGCCATCATCATATGGCGAACGCCGTGCGCGACGCGGCCGCGATCAAGCTGCTGACAACCCAGCAGGTAATGCGTCACCGGGCACGCGGGCCATGCCGCCAGGCGCTGGGGCAGGAGCGCGGCCCGCGCGTCGGGCTGGGCATGCGCGAATTCGCGGATTGCCTGTCGCAGTCTGGTTGGCCGCATTCAATCTCTCGACTCGCCGAGCGATTCGCCCGTGCGCGCAGATTTCGGATGAACCGCCACGCTATCTCGGCGTCGAATTGGCGTCAATTCGGGCCGGGCAAGCGGATGTGTCCTTCGTTTCGCTCGCAAGACTGCTTCCGCTGTAAGAAAACGCCCTACACCGAGGGGCCCGACCGTAAGGGAGTGGCTCTCTGCCGTGGCCGATCCGCCGTTTCCTACATTGAACTTGTTGATTATCAATCGCGCGCTTCGGGCAGCCGGCCTGCGTCAAACTCCTCGATCAGCCGGTCGTACGCCGCTCGATAGGCGACGAACCGCGCGTGATGCTCGTCGCGCTCCGCGTCCGTTCGGGCCCGATCGGGATGCCATCGCAGCGACGCCTCGCGCCACGCGGACTTGAGCTCCTCGCGCGACGCGTTCGGCGTCAGCCCGAACAGCGCCAACCCGTCGACGCTCTTGAGCGCTGCTGCTCGCTTCGAGACCGCGTCGTTCAGTGCCTCGCGTCCGTCCGCCGAAAGCGCCCGGACCCATGACCAGTCCCACGCGTCCGGCAACATGGCCCCGAGGCTGGCGCCCATGACCGTCATGAAACGCGTAAACGGCTTGCCGCGCAGTTGGAACAGTCCGTCAATGAGCAATCCGCCCGCCGCCGCCGCTTTCCCGCCCATGCGGGCCGCCTTGGCGCGCTGTTGACTCCGGTTGTCTTGCAGCAGGGGCTTGACGTCTTGAAGCCAAACGCGCTGCAGAAAAGCGCGGAATGCCTCGTCTTGTGCGTGCCGCGAATTCGCCACGCGCCCTTCACTCCTCACTCCACGCTATCGCGCGTCGTCTCGGGACGCTATAACGTCGCGGCCTATGGCGTACTCGGCCGGTTTATTGGCAGGCGACGCAATCATCCCCGCGCTGCCACCGCTGCTGGCGGCGGCGACGAGCGCCGTTCTGCTAATTGTTGCGCTCACGCCGACGATTGTGCACTGGCATCGCCGGCGCGCCGCGTGGCGCTCCGCTGCCGAGACACTCGGCAAGCCTCATCAAACTGCGCTGATCGACGGACCCGTGCTCGTCGTCAGCCTTGCGTTGGGGCTGATTCACGTCTCCCTGGCCGGACATTGGCTGTTCTTCCTGTCGCAGTTCGTGGCCACGTGTGCCACCTGCACGGTGGTTCATCGACGACAAAGCCGCTGGTCGGATCAGGTCGCCGGCGCGATGCTCGCGATCACGGCGTATACGATCTGCGTTTCGCTGTTCGGCGCCACACCGCAGGGAATCCTCGCGGGAATCGCGATCGCCGCCGGTTTTTCGCTCTGGCTGGCGCGATTCTGGCGACAACAGTTACTAGATGGCGTGGCTTGGACGACCACCGGCCGGTTGATTCCAACCATGCGGATTACGGCTTACGCGGCGATCGCCATCGGCGTCGTCGAGGCGCTGCTCGCCGCGTGGACCGTTTCGAGCACGGTAGGAATCGTCGGCGCGGCATGCTGGTTGATCCTCACACTGATGCTATTACGTGATTGGAACGGTGTGCGCGTCAACTCGCTCGCCGCCGCCGTCGTTTCGGGTGCGATCACGATTGAAATGAGCTACATTTCGGCCGCGCAGTACCTGCGCGGCGTCGGTCCATTTCTGGTTGCTGTCGCGGTCGGAATCGTCATGCTGGTTCGCGGCTGGCTCGCCCGGTCACGCTCCCGGTCCGAATCTGTTTCGTGACGGGTGATGCGGCCGCAGCGTTGCGGGCGCGCTCGTCCCAGAGAATCACGTCGCTCTGAACGCTCCCGCGATCGGCGCTAAGTGATTTGACAGACCGGGTTTCCCGTTCGATAACCCACATTGGCGACGGTCGCACCGGACGCCGCGAACCGTCGTTGCCCTGCGGAGCGTGCGTGTCTTTTCGGCCGTTCGACAACGCGTGGTCACATTATCGCGTCGTTCGGGTGCCCGCGCACCTTGCGGAGGCGGAGCGCCAACGCTTCGTCACGCGCATCGCCGCCGCCGTGCGCCAGCAACTGGCGCTGGCGCAGGAATGCGACGCGATTTTGCATCCGCGCGGCGAGCTGATCGATGAAGGCGAACTGCTCGTAATCCCGCACGAACCGGCGGCAGCCGCGCTTCCGGCAAACCTCACCGCGGCCGACGCGCGGCCGGACATCGCGACAATCTGGTGGATCACGCAGTCGGTGCTTCGCGCGCTCAAGGCGGCGGCAGCCCGCAGCGTGCTGCACGGCGGAATACAGCCGGCCAGTCTGGTGCTGGACGAAACGGGCCGCGTCAAGCTCACGGATTTCGGAATTGCGCCGGTGTTCGAGGCCGTTTGCGGCGTCGAGGCCTGCCGACACGTGCTGTGCGAAGCGCAGTCGAACAAAGATGGGCAGGGCCGCGCGCTGGCCGGCACGTGGCGCCTGGCCGACGAGAGCGAATCCCGTGACGACGGCTGGATCGTGCCGTTTTTCGCGCACGAGCTGCTGGAAGGCCAGATTCGCCTCAATCTCAAGAGCGACCAATTTGCCGCGGGAGCGCTGCTCTTCCTGACGGCGACTGGCGCACACCCGTACGGGGCGTCGCTGGCCGATCCCACGCTGAATTTCTACTTCCACCTCGAGCCATTCTCGCCGTCTGAGGAGCGAAAAGACTGGAAGGCGACGTTTGAGCGGGCTGAGAAGCAGCTCGCGACCGCGGCCGACAAGCGGATTCTGGTGTGGAGCGAGCTGGTCACGCGGCTGCTGGCGAGCGATCCGGGCGAACGCGTGGCCAACCTGCCAACGCTCGACGACACGCTAGCCGAACACGCCGCGACGTCGTGGTCGCAGGCGTGCGCCGCGATCGGCGAGGCGGAGCGCGAAATCGAGGCCGGCCGCGCCGACGCCGCGGCGCAGCGCGTGCAGCCGTTCGCGAAGGACGAATCGTTGCCGGCGTTGTGGCGCGAGACGCTGGCGTCCTGGCTGAAGCGCCTGGCCGCCGAAAAGGAACTGATCGCCCGCCGCAAGCAGATCGAATCGCGCCTCAAGCAGGCGGAGCAAGCGCTGGACGCGCTGGAATCCGACCGCGCGACCAGGCTGGCCAAAGAAGTGCTCGCCGCGCCGGAGGCCGACGAGCTGCTGCGGCGCGAGGCGGAAGACCTGCTGCGCCTTGCGGACGAGCAGGCGCACTTCAAACAAACCGCCGCCGACCAGGTCGCGACGGCGTACCTGGAATCGGCGCGCGCGGCGCTGGATCGCGCCGATCTGTCCGAAGCGCAGCACATCATCGAGCAGATTCTAAGAGACCCCGCCACGCCCGGCCCACGCGCGGGCGAGGCGCGCGAGCTGGCGGTTCAAGTCAGTGCCGCGGAAACGCGCGCCGAACAGCAGGCCAACGAACTGGACGCTGCCGAACACGAGCGCCGGGCCGGAAATTACGCCGCGGCGCGCCAACGATTAGACGCGCTGGCTGCCGACGCGACGTTGCGCCCCGACAAGCGTAAGCGCGTCGCGGAATTGATCGAACTGATCGACGCCGCGCGGGCGCGGCGAGGCAAGTTGGCGGCGCAGCTCGAAGCCGGTCGCGAGTCGTGGGAACGCGGCGATCTAGAGCCGCTCGAAGCCGCGCTGGCGAAAGTTCCCGCGGACGAACCGGACCGCGAAATTGCGGAAGCGCGGGCTGATTTATCGCTGCGCGCGGAAGAGCTGCGCTTGGCGCTGGATGCCGAGCGGAGCGCGGCCGAGAAACTGAAGGCCGGCGCGACGGACGCCGCGCGCCCGTTGCTGCAACGGGCGCGCAGCGTCGCCGACCTGCCGACGGTGGTGAAAGAACGCCTGGACGGCCTGCTGGCGGAGTGCGAGCAGAAACTGGCCGCCGCGGCGAAACAGGAGACGGAAGCGCTGCGCGCCGCGCTCGAGAGCGCGCAGCAGCGCTACGACGCCGGCGAGGGCGGACCGGCGCGGCAATTGCTCGAAACGCAGGTGCTCTCCAGGCCGCGGCTGGACGACAAGACGCGCGCCAGCGCCGAGGCGCTCGCCAAGCGCTGTCGCGCGCTCGAAAACGTCGGCGCGACGCTGGATCGGGTGCGCAAGCAGCTTTCGGCGGGCGAGTTCGACGCGGCGCTGAACGAAATGTCCAGTGTCGGCGAGGACGGATTGCCGACCTCTACGCTCGAGGCGGCCCGCGCGCTGCGTGCCAAAGCCGAGGAAGGGCGCGCCCAGAAGCAGGCTCGCGAACGGGAGCGGCTGG
Source organism: Phycisphaerae bacterium (assembly GCA_046350315.1). GTDB lineage: Bacteria > Planctomycetota > Phycisphaerae > UBA1845 > Fen-1342 > CAZHTF01. The sequence continues at coordinate 3,529,319 of JAXMAP010000002.1, read as the reverse complement.
CGGCGCGGCTGACGGAAGCCGAAGCTTTGCTGAAGGCCGGTCGGCTGGGCGAGGCGTTGGAGGCCGAGAAGGCCGTCGCCGGCGCATCTGATCCCGAGCTTCGTCCGCGTGTCACCGCCTTGCGCAAGCAACTCGCGACGGCCACGGCCCTCGATGAGGAGCTGCGTGCGATCGAGGCATCACTGGCGACGCCCGACGCCGACGCCGGCAAGGCCGAGACGCGGCTCGCCGCGCTGCCCGCGCCGCTGCCGGAGTGGGCTGCTGAGCGGCAGTCCCGCCTGCGCCGTCGCGCCGAGGCGATCGTCCAACAGCGGCAGCGCGATCGCGAGCAGGCGCTTGAGCAGGCATGGAAATCGGCCCATGCGGCGATCGACGCCGGCGACGTGGCGGAAGCCAAACAGCAGATCGCCGCGGCCCAATCGCTCGCCGGAAATGACGCACCCGCGATCAAGCGCGCGAAGGAACTGGCCGCGCGGGTCGAAGCGCTCAGCGCCGCGATGGCGAAAGTGGACGCGCTGGCGTCGGCGCTGGATCGCGGCGACGTTGCGGCGGCCTTTCGAGACGCGACGGCGCTGGGCAAGGACCCGGCGTTGCCGCCGCCGGCCGCGAAGCGCGTGGTCGAAATCGTCGAGCGCGCCAAGCAACGCATCACGGAGCGGCGTAAGCAAATTAGCGCGGAGTTGGAAGCGGTCTCGGCCGAGATCGCGCAACGCGGCCGAAAGGCCAAGACCGTGCCGGCGAAGCTGGAATCGCTGCGCGCCGACCCGCTGAACACCAAGGAGCACAAGGAGCGCTGCGCGGCGCTGCTGCAGCAGTTCAACGCGCTCCCCGTGCCCAAGCCGAACCGCGCGCCGCTGCTGGTTGGCGCGACGCTGGGAATCGTCACGTTGGCGGCGGGCGGCTTCTTCCTTTTCGGCGGAGGCAACCCGCCGATTCCGCCACCGATCACCAACACGAACAGTAACGCCAACACGAACGACAACCGCCCGCTGGTGCGCGATTCGAATCCGCCGACGCAGACGCAGCCGAGCACGGGTCCGATTGTGAAGCAGCCGGACGAGCCGCCGATCGATACCGGTCCGACGCTCGCGGAGCGAATGCAATCGGCGCTGGAGCGGCTGACGGGCATTCTGGAGCGCGAAGCCGCCGCGGCGCCGGGACGCGGCCGCGTGCCGCGCCAATATCGCATTTCGTTCAAACAGAACGCGCTGCCGGCCGACCTAATCGCGACCGAGACGACGAGCGGCACGGTGATCTCGTTGGGCGTCGTCGCACGTGCCGAGGACTTGGATAGCGTCAACCCGATCAGCGCGCAGCGCGACACGCTGTTCCCCGAAGCGCCGCGCATCCCGGGGTTTGCCGAAGCAGCGGCGGCGTACATGGCCGCACTTCGCGGGGCCGCGTCGGGCGTGCAGTTCGCCGACGCGTCGCTCTCGGACACTGGCGTGGTCATCCCGGCCACGGCGCGCGGCATCGCACTCATCCCGGCGTCCGCGGTCGCTTTCGATGCAAGCAAGGGCGAGTTGAGCCCGCCGCCGGCGCAGGTGGCGGAGCATTATCGAGCTCAAGCCGACGCGCTCGGGAAACTGCTCGGCTCTCCGCCGCCGTCCCTGCGCGTGTCGTCGGCCTATGACACCGGTATGACGCTCGTGACGCCGGAACAATCGCTGCGCGTAGAAAGTGCGAACCCGGCGGGAAAGACAATCGTCGTTTCCGCCGCCGCTCGCCTATCCGCCGATCCTCGAGCGCAGTCGCGTTTTTCGCTGCGCGGCACGTTCGACGGGACGTCGTTGACCGCGGATGCCGACTCGCAGCGGGCGTTCGCCGAGTATCTGGCCGGGTTGCAGGTGGCCCAAGCCGCCGCCGCGCGTGATGAGGCGGCGAAGGCTGCGAAATTGTCCGGAGGAATCGCGGTCGCCGTTCCTCCCAATTTTGCGGGTGGAAATGAGCTTGCGCTCAGCGCCGTCAGTGGTGCGGACGTGCTGGCGAATGTGAAAGCCGAGTGGACGCCGGAAGCGCTCAGGTATCGCGTCAACCCGGCCGAGCTGGTCGACGGCGTTTCGCGCGAACTGCGGCGTCGAGCCGCCGGCGACGGCGTCGCGGCTGAGTTGCGTGCCGCCTGGCCGCAAATGCGCGGAGGGCTATGCCCGGCGGCGAACCCCGGATGCGAGTACTTCGCGACCTGCGATGTTTCGTCACTGCGGCCGTCGGATCGCTCGATCGCAAGCCCGTTCGACGCGCCGATCACGCTGCAAGTTGCGCCGCCCGGCGCGCCGCCGGTGGGGGGGCTGACGTTCGATGCAGTGCTGCGTTTCGGCGACGGGAAGTTCTCGCTGCTGGTCGACGACGCGCTGAAGAACTCCGTCTCGTCGGGATTGCAGGCATTGGCTGCGAATTCGGAATTCGTCGCCGCGCAGGCCGACGCGGCGATCGCCGAGTTGAAACTGCCGTCGGCGCCGCCCCCCACGCGTGACGGCCAAAAATTGAGTGTCGAGGCGACGATCGACGGAAAACAGACGATCTACGACTGGACCTGGAATCCGAAGGCGCTGGCGTTCGCGGATCGAAAAGAGCGTGTGATCGAACCGACCAAGCCGACGGAACATCCAGATAAGCCGACCGAGCCGCAGGCCGAGACGCTCGAGCAGCGCCTGGATCGCCTGGCCGCGGCGGGGCCGGTCGCGTTGCCGGATTTTGTCACGGCGCTCGCGGAAGTGGCGGCGTCGAAGGTGAAGCAATTCAACTCGAAGCCACCCGGCTACGTCGTCGCAGCGGATTTCGCCGGCGGCGATCCCGCGGCGCAATTAACGCGTCTGAGCCAGCGCTTGGCGCAGCTCACGACGACCGGAGCGCGTGACGCGAACCCGCCGTTCCCGAATGTCTTCATCGAGTATTTCGTCGGACCGCAGGGCGTGTACGCGTTGGGCTGGCGCGCCACGACATCGGGCGATTCGATCACCGGCGTCACGGCGCCGGCCGTGCTTCGCGGCACGCCCGCAAGCCTGGGCGATGGCCTGCTGGGACCGTTTCTCGGCAATCCGATCGAGACCGCGAACGGCTCTTTCGGACTGATGTTGGCGCCGGATCGATCGCTCTGGGACCAGCGCTGGGAGCAAGTGCGCTTTCAACCTCGCCCGATCGGGAATCTGCGCCTGAACGACACGCCCGCCCCCGGAAGCGTCTCGTCGCTACGGGACGTGCTCAAGCCGGAGCAGAAGGGCGCCGGTGATTTGACGTACCGCCGCGCGGCGATCTGGTGCGTGCCCACGCTGGCCGGGAGCGGCGGGCGCGCGCAGATGATCTTGAATGCCGGACTAGCAAGCGGAAAAACACTCGGATTTCAGGAAGCCGGTCCGACGGTTGTCGCGCCGATCAACCAGCAGCGGGCATGGAATTCGTTCAAACGCAGCGGACTGCCTCCCGACGTGCTCGGGCGGGAATTCTGGCAGAGCGGGTGGGTGGGCGACCGCTACGTTCCGTCAGCGTCAGCGGCTGATTGTTTCGCTCTGATTCAACCGTAGGAGCGACGCCCCCGTTTTCAGATCGTCAGGACTCGGAAGTGTGTTCCGACGGTTTCTTGGGTTAGCGCGGGGTCGCCCCACTCGACCGCCGCGACGAAACTCGCCCAGCGGAGCCGGCTCGCGCCGCTTGTGGCCAATAACCACGAATCTATAATGCGGTGCGCGTGGGCTTCGGTTGCGCGGTCGGCGCAAATCGCGGCGACGCCGGACTCCACGGCGCAGCGAGTTGGGAGCCTCACCATGTCTGACGAAGCCGGGGAACTGCGCCGCATCTGCTGGACGCGTGTTCTTCCATTTACGCGTTTGTTCTCCACGTTCCAGCGAGCGCGGGATTTCAAGAACCTGTGCTTCGGCCTGGCGGCGGTGATCTGCGCGTACGTCGCCGGACGCGCGCTCGACGGCGCGTGGACGGCGGCCGGCGCGGGGGTCTCGCGCCTGCCCGGCGGCGCGCTCCGCAACGAGATCGAAGCATACGTGGGCCTAAGCGCGCCGGAGTTTGACCGCTGGCGTCGCCAAACGGTGCGACAGTGGACCGAATTCCAGGCCACGCGCGGGCAACTCGACGACTCGGCGCATCGCGAGCAGCTTGACCACGCCCGCAGCCTGGTCGAAGCGCGCGTCCAGGCCGGGCGCAAGGCGATCGCCGGTGATGCCAAGCGCGACGCCGGCGCTCGGCGTCAGGCGCTGCACGAATTGGAGCTGTCGGCCGACATCATCCGCATGCAGCTCGCGGGCTACGACGTCTCGCGCATGGCGGACGACGCGTTTCGCGCGAAGGCATTCGAGCGGCTGGCGGCCGCGGACGAATCGGTCACGAAAGCCGGCCAGGCCGAGGACGCGGCTGAGTTGGCGCGCGTCGCCGCGCAGCAGCGGCAGCTCGCTGACGGGTTGAAGCGAACGCCGCGCGGTCCGTTCATCGAGTCGCTCGATTTTCAGTCGCGCTGCTTCGCGGCGGCGATCCGCGGCGTGTGCGCGGGGCGATTCGGGTTCAGCGGCGGCGGCGTCCTCAACGATCAGCCGGCGATGGCCGCCAGCCTGGTCTCATCCGGCGCAGGCGTGTTGTGGATGGTGACGCAACGGCCCTGGTTCACGCTGGTTTACGGCGTGGCGTTGCTGGTGATTTTCGCCTACTTCGGCGTGGCGATCTGCCGTGCCACGGCGATTCGTGCCGCGCGCGACGAGGCGCTCGCGTTTAACGCCGTTTCGCAATTCGTGCGAGAGAAATATCCGGCAAGCGTGATGGCGGTGGCGATCCCGCTGCTGACCTTCGTCGGGTTCGCGGCGCTGCTCATTGTTGGCGGTTTGGTCGGCGCGATTCCCGGGATCGGACCGGTGCTTTCGGGCCTTACGTTCGGCCTGGCGCTGCTGTTAGGCGCGGCGCTGGTGGCCATATTCATCGGGATGGTGTTCGGGTCGCAGCTCCTTTGGCCGACCATTGCGGTCGAGGGTTCCGATGCGTTCGACGCGATCCAGCGCGCGTTCGGGTACGTGTTCCAGCGCGGGTGGTCGCTGGCGTTTTACGCAGCGCTGTTGCTGGCGTACGGTGGGGTTGGGTTTGTCGCCGTGCGCGGGCTGGCGATGCTGCTGCTGAAACTCACGCATTCGGCCCTTTCTGTCGGGATGGGGTTCTTCGGCGCCGTCTCGGGCGCGCGAATGGACACTTTCCCGCAACTCAGCGCCATGTGGCATATTCCGTCGTGGTCAGACCTTTCGGTCCTGCCGACGGTCAGCGGGCCGGCATTCTGGGGCAGCTTCGGCAACGCGCCGCTCAGCGGCGTCGAGACGCTCGGCATGTGGCTGATCGCGGCATGGGTGTTTCTGGTTGTCGCGGGTGTCGGCGCATTCGTGGTCTCGTTCTACTTCGCCGGCGCGACGCAGATGTATTTGCTATTACGGCACGAAGTCGACGGCGTCGATTTCGAGGAAGTGTATTACGAGGAATACGAAGAAGAGGCGCCCACCGCGACGGCGGCGGATATCGCCAAGGGCGCCTCGCTGCCGATCATCAACGCGCCGCCCAGTGCGTAGCGGTCCAGTCGCTCGTGCACCCAGCCGAGCCCCGACCGTCAGGGAGGGGTCCGCCCGGTTTTCGAAAGCACCGGTAGCCCAAGCAATCCCAGACGTCGGCCCGACCCCTCCCTGACGGTCGGGTCTCGGTTGGGTGAGTTTTCAATGGACCCTCAGCTTAGGGCCCCGGCTTTTGCAGAGGAGTCGAGCTGAGATACACGCGAAACTCGCGGACGCGTCCGTTTGGACTCGCGCGTCGCGGCAGGTAGCGAATGCCGCTCACGAGTCGCTCCTGACCCAGGTCGATTACCAGCACATGCGGATGCGGCGGCGGTTTGGTTTCCCATTGCGTATGCCAGATGGTCGCCGGGTCATTGTCGAGCACGTTCGTTGCCGCTCCATCTTCCGCGTCGAGTTCCTCGCTGTCGGCGAAAATCACCTTGCACGCGTCCGGCGGTACTTCCGTGCCGGCGTCATCCAGCACGCGCAGCTCCGCGCATGAGGCGAACGCGTCGCCGCGCTGCGATGAGAGCGTTTCGAAAATCACGTATCGGCCGCGCGTGGCGGCGAAATTCGCTTGTTGACATTCATCCGACGCCGGCCAGGCGCCTTCATGGATCGGCGCGACGCCCCGCAGGTCGACGGATTGTCCAGGTTGGCGCAGCGGGCGCGGCGCGTTCGCTTCCGGATGCAGTTCGTCGAGGATCGGTTCGCGAAGGCCGGCGATGGCGAGCGTGTCCGCCTGCCCGGCTGCGTCGAGCACCACGATCTCATTCTTCCCGCGATTCAGCCAGCATCCCGGCAGATAAAGCGTTTGCTGCGGCCCGATGTTCCAGTAGCGCCCCAGATTTCGACTGTTGACCCACACCATGCCGCGCGGCCAGCGGCGAAGGTCAAGAAACGTATCGCCGATTTCCGAGAGATCGAATTCGCCGCGATAGAACGCCGGCGCGCCGATCAGCGCGTGCGTTTCCGCGAATTGCAGCCGGGCCAGGTGCGCGGCGTCCAGTGGAAGGCCGAAGACCTGCCAATCGGCGATCTCGCGCACGGCGCCGTCGGCGACGATCTCGACGCGCTGCGTGAGGCCCTTGTTGTCGAAGATGTGCGGACCGTAGTTCACGCGCCCGAACGCTTCCACCAGAATGTCCAGCCGTTGCGGCTGCTCGCGCGCGCAAAGGTCGATCACGCCCTGCCGCGGCCAGCGCCGGTCGATCGCACCGACTCTCTGACCGTCGAGAAACGCGGTCGCAATGTCGTGCGCCTGTGTGACTCGCAGCTGCCCCGCCGGCCCCGCGGCGAGCTGCGTGCGATAAAGCAGCATGCCGTACGGCTGGTCGAGCGCTTCCATCGTCTTGGGTGCGGCGCCGGAATCCGAACCGCGAGCGCCAGCGACCGGCGTTGCGTCATCAGGACCGCGAACGCCGCCGACCGGCTGTGAGGGCGGTTGCTGCGCCATGCGGTCGCCATTCCCTTTTGACGCCGGTCGCTGGCGCTCGCGGTTCGGATCGGCGGGTCGTGATTCGCCGGTGTTTGCGAATAGCGGCGAACAGTGCGTGAGTCGGATTTCGGGAATTGCGATGATCGGCATCGGCGGCGTCGGCACTTGCGGCAGCGTCTCGCCCGGCGTCAGGTGCTTGCTGAACAGCTCGCGGATCGCGTGAAATTTCGGCGTCGCGCGGCCGGCTTCGTCGATCGGCGCGTCGTAGTCGTAACTGGTTGTCTGCGGGCGAAACGGAGGACTGTTCGCGCCGGCGGAGAAGCCGAATGACGTGCCGCCGTGCACCATGTAGATGCTGAACGACTGGCGGTTCTCAAGCATGTACGCCAAGTCGGCGACGACTCTCTTCGGGTCGCCGGTATGGTGCGGCTTGCCCCAGCTATCGAACCAACCGGGGTAGTACTCGCCGCACATGAGCGGTCCCTTCGGCCGAATCGCGCGGAGCGCCTCGAATGCGCCGGTCGGATCGCCGCCGAAGTTCACCACGCAGAACAGGTCGTCGCGCACGTCATTCTTGAGCAGCGAGGGACCATCGCAGGTGAAGAGCGGCACGTCGAAGCCCGCGCCGCGCAGCGCGTCGCGCAGCAAGCCGATGTACTCCTTATCGTCGCCGTAGCTGCCGTACTCGTTCTCGACCTGCACCATTAGGATCGGACCGCCGCGCGTGATTTGTAGCGGCGCGAGCTCCTGTCCGACGCGGCGGATGTAGCGAGTCGCCGGCTCGAGGAAACGCGGGTCGCGTGTGCGGAGCTTCAAATCGGGCGTCTTGAGCAGCCAGTAGGGGAACCCGCCGAAATCCCATTCGGCACAGGCGTAGGGTCCGGGGCGCAGAATCACCCACAGCCCTTCCTGCTGCGCGATGCGGCAATACTCGGCCGCGTCGGCCTGTCCGGTGAAGTCGAACTTGCCTGGCTTGGGCTCGTGCTGGTTCCAGAACAGGTACGCGCAAACGGCATTGCAGCCCATCGCGCGAACCATGCGGAGCCGATGACGCCAATATTCGTGCGGGATTCGCGCGGCGTGCATCTCGCCGGAGCGGATCACGAGCGGTTTGCCGTCGAGCAGGAAGTCGGTGTCGCCGATCACGAAGGTGTGCCGCGCGGTCTCCTGGGCGATCGCGGACTGCGTCAGCAAGACTGCGATCGCGAACGCGAACCAACGCAAGCACCGAGCGCCGGCAACAGCGGACTCGACAACTAGCCCGACTTGCCCCCGCGCTTCTTCAACTCCGCCAGCACCTCCACCTCGCGCTCCGGCTTGATGCCGGCGCGGAGTTTGGCGCGGCGTTCTTCGGGCAACGTCTTGAACCACGCGAGCGTATCCTTGGCGATCTCGTCGATCGGCCGGAATTTCAGCCCCTTGGCGATCGCCTTGCGGCAATCCACCTTGGCAAAGCACGCCGTCTCGCCGCGCGGCGGCAGCCAGACGGGCATGTCCGACCAGCCCTGCACCTTGTTCGCTTCAAGAAAATCCGCGTCGGCCCAAATCAGCTTTGACTCGGACTTGGTCGCATGCTGACAGGCCTCGAGCATTCTACCCATCGAAAGCGGCTTGTCGGGACCGGTGGTGTTGAAAAGTCCGGTGGTCCCGTCCTCCATCACCTTGACGATCCACTCGCCCAGGTCACGCACGTCGATCACCTGCACCTGGTCGTCCGCCGAGCCCGGCGCCAGCACATCGCCGCCGCGGTCGATGCGCACCGGCCAATATGTGAACCGGTCGCTGGGATCTTCAGGACCGACGATCAGACCCGGGCGGATGTTGGTGACGCGGCCGGGCATGATCTTCTCGGCGGCCTGCTCGCACAGAGCCTTGAGCGCCCCGTAGTACTCCTTCACGCTCTCGGATGATTCGTCCTCCATCTTCGCCAGCGGCGAGGATTCGTCGATCGGCTTGCTGGTGTCGGCGTAGACGGAAATGGTCGAGATGAAAATGTAGTGCTTGACGGCGTCTTTGAGCAGTTCGGCCGACAACTTCACGATTCGCGGCACGTAGCCGGAGGTGTCGAGCACACAGTCCCACTTGCGGCCTTCGAGCGACTTCAGATCGCCGTCGCGGTCGCCATGGAGCTGCTCGATGTCCGGGAACAGCCCGGGGCGCGTCTTGCCGCGATTGAAGAGGGTCAGCGTGTGGCCGCGCGCGAGAGCGGCCCGGACGACGGCGGGCCCCAGAAAGCTCGTCCCGCCGAGGATCAGCAGCTTTTTCGGGGTGGCGGCCTGCTGCATGAGCATGCTCTTCGCCAGGGACTGACCCGGCAACATCGCGGCGGCGCCGGCGACGGCTGTGTGACGCAGAAAGTCTCGACGCGTGGTCTTCTGCATGATTGCACCTTGTGTGTGACAATGCGATACGCCGGCGAGCGGCCCAAAAGCGTGTTACACGAACGGATCGGCGGCGCGGGCTCGCGCGATGAATCGTAGACGTTGGCATGGAGGTTTGCCGTCACGAAATCCGGGTCGCTGCGTCGACTTGGCCCCGATGTACGCGTTGATCCGCACCTCGAACGTCGCTCCGTCGCTTCGAGAACCGTTTGCCCCCTTGCCGTCGAGACTGCGGACGGATTCAATGACCCGGCTCGCGTCGCAGGTTGCGGACCTGGCGCCCGGCTGGCGTGACGAGTGGAGGTCGTGATGAGATACCCATCGCAAAACATGTCCACATCAGCCGCCAAGATGCTGGCGACGGCCACACTGTTGGCTGCGATCCTGGCCGCGACGCCGGCGTGCAGCAGCTCCGGAATGGGCGCCGAGTTGAGCGCGACTCCCACGGCTCGCGCGCTGCCGGCGAACGCCGCGCGGCCGTTGCGCCTGCCGGCGGACGAGAAGTTCTCGATCGTCTTTTCGCCTTCCCAGCGCGCCCCGGGTCTGGACGGCGAAGCCGAGGCGTCGGCGATCGCGAGCGACAGCGGGAATGCTGAGGCGCGGGCCCGCGTCGCTCGCAGCGGAAGTGCCTCAGGCACGTTCCAACTCGGGCACGTCGTCAAGAACGAGAGCGCCAGCCAGATCGACTTGAATTGCCACATTCACGCCAAGTATGCCTACGACGCCAAATCCGCGCCGGCGACCGGTAAGCGCGATGCCTCTGTCGCGCTGCGGCTTTTCGCCCGAGATCAACGCAATCGCCAGCTTCGCGCCATCGACCTGCTGGTGCACGGAACCGACCAGGGTGACGCCAGCAGCGAGGTCGAAAAGGACCTGCGAATCACGCTCACGCTTTCGCCCGGCGACGCGGCGAGCGTTTTTCTGGCCGGGAGCGCGGAAGCGAACACGACGATGGCGCAATCTGCATCAGCGAGCCTGAACTTGTCCGGGCTGAAGATGGAATTCGAGTCGCACCCGGCGCCGCCGACCTCGGCGCCGGCGGGTGGAAACAAGTAGACTCGCATTTCGGCGTGACGCCGCGTTTCGCCCAGGACGCCGATCGGTGAAACGCCCCGCGCCCGGCCTCCAAGACGAGCACCCGATGGCGAAAGGCAAGCCCCCCGAAACGTCGAATCGCATTGCGTGGCTGCGCGACGAGATTCGCCGCCACGATCATCTGTATTTCGTCGAAAACACGCCCGAAATCAGCGATCAGGCCTATGACGAGCTGATGCGAGAACTTCGCGAGCTCGAGGCGGCGCATCCCGAACTCGTCGCGTCCGACTCACCCACGCAGCGCGTCGGCGAGCGGCCGCTTGAGGGTTTCGCGCACGTCCAGCACGCATTGCCGATGCTGTCGATCGACAATACGTACTCGCCGGAAGAGCTGCGCGAGTTCGACGCGCGGGTGCGGAAGCTGCTGGGCGCTGAGCAGGTCGACTATGTCGTCGACCCGAAAGTCGACGGAGTCGCAATCGCCCTGCGCTACGAGGACGGCAGGCTGGCGCTGGGCGCGACGCGCGGCGACGGCGAAACCGGCGATGACATCACGCAAAATCTCCGCGCCATTCGCGGCATTCCGCTGCGGTTGCGCGGCAAGGAATGGCCGGCGGTGCTGGAAGTGCGCGGAGAGGCCTACTGGCCGCGGCCGCAGTTCGATCGCTTTAACGCGACCCGCGCCGCGGCCGGCGAAGCGACTTTCGCCAATCCGCGCAACGCGACCACCGGCACGCTCAAGCAACTCGACGCGCGGATGGTCGCCGATCGCGGGCTGGCATTTGTGGCTCACGGCCACGGCGTGATCGAGCCGATGCCGCCGGTCAGGCTGCACAGCGAACTGTTCTCGCGATTCCGCGAGTGGGGATTGCCGACCAATCCGCATTCGCGCCGTTTCACGAGCATCGAAGCGGTGGCCGCTTTCGTGCAGGAGTGGGAGAGCAAACGCCGGGAATTGGAGTACGACACCGACGGCCTGGTGGTCAAGGTTGACGACCTGGCGCAGCGGGCCGAGCTGGGCCAGACCAGCAAATCGCCGCGCTGGTGCATCGCGTACAAGTACGCAGCCGAGCGGGCTGAGACGCGCCTGATTCGCGTGGACTTTCAGGTCGGCAAGCAGGGCACCATCACGCCGCGCGCGGCGATGACGCCCGTCTTTCTCGCCGGCACGACCGTTCAACACGCGACGCTGCACAACTTCGACCAGATCGAGCGACTGGGCCTGCACGAAGGCGACGCGGTGCTGATCGAGAAGGCCGGCGAGATCATTCCGCAGGTGGTTGCCGTCTTGCCCGAGAAGCGCCCGGCCGGCGCCCAGCCGATCCGCCCGCCGCAAAGGTGCCCGGCGTGCGATGCGCCGATCGAAAAGGATGAAGGCGGCGTGTACCTGCGCTGCAACAATCCGGAGTGTTCAGCGCAGATTGTCGAGCGGCTGAAATTCTTCTGCGGCCGCGACCAGATGGACATCGAGGGCGCCGGCGAGAAGTTCATCGAGACGGCCTATGCCGCCGGGCTGGTCCGCACGTACGCCGACCTGTATCGACTGGCGAGCCGGCGTGACGAGTTGCTGAAGCTCGAGCGAATGGGCGAGAAGAGCGTGGACGCGTTGCTTTCCGGCATTGAGACCAGCCGCTCGCGCCCCCTGGCGCGATTGCTCGCCGCTTTGAACGTCCGCCACGTCGGCGCATCCACCGCGGAGGATTTGGCCAACCATTTTGGCATGATGGATGCGATCGCGGCGGCGAACGTCGAACAGCTTTGCGAGGTCGAGGGCGTCGGCGAGCAGGTCGCAACTTCGCTGCGCAACTGGTTCGATAGCGCGGCGGGCCGGCACGTCATCGCCGATTTGAAGAGCGTGGGCCTGAACATGACGCAGCCCAAACGCGAGACTTCGGCGAATTCACCGCTACGGGGAAAGACGATTGTCGTGACCGGCACGCTGGAGCGCTATTCACGAGGCCGGATCGAAGAGCTCATCAAGCAGCATGGCGGTAAGGTCTCCGGGAGCGTCAGCAAGAAGACGGATTACGTTCTCGCCGGCGCGGAAGCCGGCGGCAAGCTGGACAAAGCCCGCTCGCTCGGCGTGCGCGTGTTGACTGAGGCGGAGTTTGAAGCCTTGCTGCGGGGCGCCTAGCATTCGCTGCGCAGTTCGATCGGGCGGTGAACGCCGCCGATCCGGCGACAAGCGAGCTTGCGACGATCGAAACGAGGCGCCGCAATGGAGTTCAAGTCATGAAGAGCTTTGTCACCGAATTTGTGGGCACGTTTTTTCTGGTCCTGACCATCGGGTTGACCGTCATCGGCAATGTGCCGCTCGCGCCGCTGGCGATCGGGCTGTCACTGATGTGCATGGTCTACATGGGCGGCCACGTGTCGGGCGGGCATTTCAACCCGGCGGTGACGCTCGCGGTCTTCCTGCGGCGGAAGTGCACGGCGCTGGATTTGCCGATTTACTGGATTGCGCAGCTCGCCGGCGCCGTCGCCGCGGCGTATATGGTCCAACTTCTGACCGGTCAGAATTTGACCGTCGCGCCGCGCGAGGGGCTGGAGGCCTCGCATGCCATCATCGTGGAACTGCTCTTCACGTTTGCGCTCGCGCTGGTGGTGCTGCAGACGGCCACTCACCCCAAGGTGGCCAACAACTCATTCTATGGCCTGGCCATCGGCATGACCGTCGCCTTCGCCGCGTTTGCCGGTGGACCCATATCCGGCGGTGCGTTCAACCCGGCGGTCGGCGTCGGCCCGAACCTGGTGCGCTACTTAAACGGCGCTGCAGACGGGCTGAACCCGATCTGGATCTACGTGGTGGGGCCGCTGGCCGGCGGGGTATTGGCGGCGCTGGTGTATCGCCTTCAGGATCCGGGGCGCGAAGCCACCGGCTGATCCGGAGTTCAATTCTCAGACCGGCGTTTGCGGCGGCGGCGGCGGCAAGGCCTGCAGGTCGAGTTCGCGATAGCGCCCTTCGCGCTTGAAGCGGCTCAAATCCGCCTGCGCCTCCGGCTCGGTCTCGTATCGCCCCAGCGTGACAACCAGCCCATCGGGGGCTCGGCCGCGAATACGCCAGAGAATTGGCGGGCGTGGGGGTATCGGCATGCAAATGACCTTTGCGTTCGAGTCAGAGGCATCAATCCGGGCGGCGGCGGCCAGATCAGCTTGACGCTGACGGCGACCGCGCTTCCGGCCGCAAGGTGGGCGGGCGATCCAGGTGGTGCGGGACGCGGTCGTCGCGTACGGCCAGATTAGCGAGCCAACCGAGGGCATCGTACCCGCTCGTGCGACGGAGCGATAGGCTCGGCCTCCGGCGCGGACTTTCACCGGCGCACGCGAAATGGCTGTCGTGTGCGTAGATGCAACGCGCCCGCGTACCGACCTCCTCCGACTACTCTGCCCCGCGCCCGATCCGCATGCCGTAGAAGCTCCGCCATACGAAGGTCACTGACACCAGGAAGAACAACAGCGCCAGGGCGATGGTCAGGTTGGTGTGTGAGTAGGTTCCGGTCGTAACGTCCTTGTCCTTCAGGTGAATCGCCAGCTCGACCGCCAACAAGCCGAACAGCGTCGTGAACTTGATCACCGGGTTCATCGCCACCGAGCTGGTGTCTTTGAACGGGTCGCCGACCGTGTCGCCCACCACCGTTGCCGCGTGCAGGTCTGTGCCCTTGGCCTTCAACTCGGTCTCGACGATCTTCTTGGCGTTGTCCCACGCCCCGCCGGCGTTGGCCATGAAGATCGCCTGGAACAAGCCAAAGAGCGCGATCGAAACCAGGTAGCCGATGAAGAAGAACGGTTCGACAAACGCGAACGCCAGCGTGCCGAAGAACACGCTCAGGAAGATGTTGAACATGCCCTTCTGGGCGTACTCGGTGCAGATCGTGACGACCTTGCGGCTGTCCTCGACGCTGGCCTTGGTCGCGCCCTCGAGCTTGATGTTGGCCTTGATGAACTCCACCGCGCGATACGCGCCCGTGGTCACGGCCTGCGTCGAAGCGCCGGTGAACCAGTAGATCATCGCACCGCCGGCGATCAGGCCCAAAAGGAACGGCGCGTGCATGATCGACAGATTCTTGAGAAATACCGGCTGCAAGCCCTCGGTCAGAACCATGATGATCGAGAAGATCATGGTCGTCGCGCCGACCACCGCCGTCCCGATCAGCACCGGCTTGGCGGTCGCCTTGAACGTGTTGCCCGCGCCGTCGTTTTCCTCGAGGAACGCCTTTGATCGCTCGAAGTCCGGCGTGAATCCGAAGCTCTTTTTCACGTCGTCCTTGATACCGTGGATTTCCTCGATGGTCGACAATTCGTAAACCGACTGGGCGTTGTCGGTCACCGGTCCGTACGAATCGACCGCGATCGTCACGGGTCCCATGCCCAGGAAGCCGAACGCCACCAGGCCAAACGCGAACACCGCCGGGGCCACCATGAAGGCGGCCATTCCCTGCATGCTTACGTAGTACGCGATCGACATCAGAATGATGATCGTGATGCCCAGCCAATAGGAGCTGAAATTCCCGGCCACAAAGCCGGACAGGATGTTCAGCGACGCGCCGCCTTCCTTCGAGCTGATCAACACTTCGCGAACGTGTCCTGATTCGACCGACGTGAAGACCTTTACCAGTTCCGGAATGATCGCGCCCGCCAGCGTGCCGCAGGTGATGACCGTCGAGAGCTTCCACCACAGCGTCGTGTCGCCGCCGACGTTGGGGATCAGCGCGAATGAAGCGGCGTAAGTTAGCCCGATCGAGATGAACGAGGTCAGCCAGACGAGTTGCGTCAGCGGGGCCTCAAAGTTCATCTTGGCGGCGTCGCGATAGCGGGCGATCGCCAGCCACTCGTTGATCTGATACGACGCCCCGCTGGCGATCACCATGATCACGCGCATCACGAAAATCCAGACCAGAAGCTGCACCTGCACTACCGGGTTCGCGACCGCCAGCAGGATGAAGCTGATCAGCGCCACGCCCGTTACGCCGTAGGTCTCGAAGCCGTCGGCCGACGGACCGACCGAATCGCCGGCGTTGTCGCCGGTGCAATCGGCGATCACGCCCGGATTGCGGGCGTCGTCTTCCTTGATCTTGAAGACAATCTTCATCAGGTCGCTGCCGATGTCGGCGATCTTGGTGAAGATGCCGCCGGCGATACGCAGCGCCGCGGCGCCGAGCGACTCGCCGATGGCGAAGCCGATGAAGCACGGCCCGGCCAGGTTCCCCGGCACGAACAGCAGAATGATCAGCATGATCAGCAACTCGACGCTGATCAGCGCCATGCCGATCGACATGCCGGCCTTCAGCGGAATCGCGTAGCAGGGAAACGGCTTGCCCTTCAGGCTGGCGAAGGCGGTGCGGCTGTTGGCGAAAGTGTTCACGCGGATGCCGAACCACGCCACGCCGTAGCTGCCGGCCATGCCGATCAGGCTGAAGAAGACGATGATCGCGAGTTTGTAGACCGGGAAGCCGGTGGTCATGCTGCCATCGGCGTTTTGGTGCGGCGCCAGCCAGCCGTAGTATGCCAGGACAGCCGCGGTAATGAAGACCCACAGGATCAGCAGGAACTTGCCCTGCTGAAACAGGTAGGCCTTGCAGGTTTCGTAAATCAGGTCCGAGATGTCGCGCATCGATTGATGCACGGCCATGTTCTTGAGCTGCGTGTAGGTCATGAAGCCAAAGAGCAGCCCCAGCGCGCAGATCACCAGCCCGACCATCAGCAGGTTGTGACCGCTCATGCCCAGGAACTCTGCTCTGACCGCCGTGTTGGTCAGATCGGGTAGGACCAGGCTGCTTTCGCCGCCGGCCTTCATATGCGTCGTCGCGCCCGCCGGATGAACGCCCTGCGGCGGCGGATCGCCGGCGTGTTGCGAGTAGGCGGCGGGGCTGAGTGTGAGCGCCATACCCAGCAGCAACGCGGTTCCGATCGCGGCGTGCCGCAGTGTTCCAAGTGTTTGCATAGACGTAATCTCCGAAGACTCGTTCGCCGTCGGCGGCGCCGCCAAGCGACCACCCGTTAGTCCGACTCTAGCTCGTTCGTGAAAAGACCGCGCGAGCCCCGATCGTGCCTAAATCAGGGACGGGGCAGTGTACTGCAAAGTGAGCAGGATTGAAGGCCACGCGGCGGGTCACGCGTCGAAAATCGAGCGCTTTGTCAGATCGGAAGAGTCGCGGTTCCGAGAAGCGCGTATTTCAGACTTGTTTCGAATAACGATTGACCCGTGTCAGCCGTTCGCCGAACGTTCTAACTTATGTAATCGCAGAATGTTACGACTGGAGTCGTAAGCATTGCGTGCGTGCCGCAACCCCGCCTGAATCTCGCCGCCAGTGCGCCGAAGTCGTCCGCGTTGTAGATCGCGCGCCGCCGTGCGTGAAAGAGCTAGCGGTTTAGAGGTGCAAACGGTGTCCGCTAATGACTTCCCGCTCCAGCACGCCGCTTCATCCAAGGACCTGCGCCGCCGTTTTTCCGAACGGCGTTTGCCCGCGCCATGTTCGTTTTGAATCGTTGCGTTGTGCCGCACTCGCTCGGCGGGCGCGGCGGAGCGGACGCTGGGTTGGCGCCCGGATCCACAGGTGGCAGGACGTTCCTGCCCAACTTCCGGCCTGGATGGCCGGCGACGATCGTCAGGGATGGTTGGGTCGGCGGACCTGTCCCGCCGCGCAAGAGAGGGAGCAAACATGAAGGCCTTTGTGAACCGAGTGCGTGCGTTCCTGGTCAACGAAGACGGCCCGACGGCGACCGAATACGCGGTCATGTTGGCGCTGATCATCGTCGTCGCCATCGCGGCGATTACCGCGCTGGGCACGAACGTTAACAGCACGTTCGCCAGCGTGAATTCGCAGGCGTTCGGCAGCTAACCGAGACGAATCCCGCGCTACGGCGCGGGACCCAAACGGTGGACGGCGGCGTTCGCGACTGCGGAGCGTCGCCGTCCATTCTGCTTGCCGGGTTGTTTCGAGGAGGATGTTCGATGTTGTCACGTATCCGTGCGTTTCTAAGGGACGAGAGCGGTCCGACCGCGACTGAGTACGCGGTGATGCTGGCGCTGATCATCGTCGTCGCAATCGCCGCCATCACGGCGCTGGGCACGAACGTCAACAGCACGTTCGCCAGCGTGAACTCGCAGGCGTTCGGAAGCTAGCGCAGCCGTTTCGCAAGTTTCGGACAGGCGCCGGCCGGTCGCTCGACCGGCCGCGCCGTCGGCCCGCGCGCAAACTCTGCGCATCGCCGCACGATTCGCTCGACTTCGTTGTTGTTGCGACCGTGCCGAGCGTCCGATGACAGCTTGTCGAACCTGCGCGGCGCAACGCAGCGCCGCGCGACCGGGACAAGACGAAGGATTTCGCGATGGGGCTGGGATACTGGGAATGGACGCTGGTGCTGATGGTGCCGGCGATTCTCTACGCCGCCTGGATCGACTACGCGCAGCACCGCGTGCCGAATTGGCTGACCGCGTCGATCGCGGCCAGCGGTCTGGTGATGCAGGGCGCATTCTTCGGGCTTCAGGGCCTGAGCGTGGGCGGATTGGGGCTGCTGCTGGGCTTCGGCGTGCTGATCATTCCGTGGCTCATGCACGGCATGGGCGCGGGTGACGTGAAATTGATGGCCGCCATCGGCGCCTGGCTTGGCCCGTGGTTGACGCTGTGGAGCTTCGCCGTCGGGGCGCTTCTAGGCGGCCTCGCGGCGGTGGTCATGATCGCCGGCAGCGGCCGCACGGCACACGCGCTGGCGAACATGCAAACGATCATGGTGAAGATGCGCCGTGCCGACACGGCGTTCGGGGAGTACGGGTCGGCTCGTTCGTTCGGGAAGACCAGCCAGCTTCTGCCGTACGGCGTCCCACTGACGGTGGGCACGATCGGCGTCTTGGTGACGTACTACGCGGGAGGGTGGTTGTCGTGATTACTCGAGTGGGGAAGAAGCAACGTCGTGGCGCGGCAGTTGTCGAAATGGCGATCGTCTCGCCGCTGCTATTCGCGCTGTTGTTCGGAATCATCGAATTCGGCTGGTTATTCACGGTGCAGAACACGCTGCTGAACGCGGCCCGCGAGGGCGCTCGGACGGGCTGCCTGCAGGGCATGACGCAGACCGATATCCAGACGCGCGTGACGCAGTTGCTGACGCCGATGCACTTGCAAAGCAAGACCACCGTCACGATCACGGATGCGACCGTCGCAAACCCGAACGTGACCGTCGCGCTGACGGTGCCGCGCAACCAGGTTTCGCTGGTGGGCAACTTCTTTGGTTTCACCAGCGGCAATCTGAACGCGACCTGCTCGATGCGCAAGGAAGGCATGTAGCCGCGCGCGCCGCGAGGCGGCGCGCGGCAGGAGCGGATGGAGCCGGCGCGAGATGTGCGCTGCGAACGGCGGCTGCGGCATCGCGGACGCCGTCCGCGTGTTTTGCGCGTCCAGTGAAGTATCAGAGTCGCCGATCTTCGGGGGTACGGGCCGCACGCCGCGACGGCGTCACCGGCCGCGCGAAGGGTGCAAGGGTCCGATCACGGGCCGCGGTCGTCCGCGCGTGCGCCGGCGACCCAGGAGCAAGAAGGCATGAACACGAAGGCATTGATTCCCTTGATCGCCGGTCTTGGATTGGCCGGCCTGGCCGCGAAGCTGGGATTCGACTACGTCCAGCGGGCCAAAGGCGCCCAGCCGCAGTTAGTCATGCTGTGGGCCTCGAAAGAGGACGTGCCCGGCGGCTCGGAAGTCGATGGAAATTTGATCTCACAGCTCGCCTTTCCGAAGGATCTGACGCCCGCCGGCGCGATCCTGGAGAAAGAGAAAGTCATCGGCCGCGTGGCGCGCGGCGTGATCCCGGCCGGCGTGCCGCTGACGGACTCACTGCTGCTCGAACCGGGCGCGCGGCCCGGCCTGCACGTGAAGGCCGGCTTCCGCGCCGTCGCAGTGAAGATCGACGAGAGTTCGGGAGTCGACAACCACCTTCAACCGGGTGCGTTCGTCGATGTGGTGGGCTTCTTCACTATTCGCGGCAAAAACGGCAACGAGACGATCGCGCGGACGCTGATCGAGAATGTCGAAGTCGCGGCCGTCGGTCAGCGAATCAGTCCGACCACGGCGGATCCCTCCAACGGCAGTCCCGGCAACGCCTCGAAGAACATCAACAGCGACAAGCCCGCGCGGGCCGTCGTGCTTTTTGTGAAGCCCGAGACCGTTCCGCTGCTGCACCTGGCGGAGCAACGCGGCGCGCTGAAGCTGAGCATGCGCGGCGACGAGGCAACCAGCGACGGCGAGTTGGCGTCGGCGGCGGAAAACGAGCTGTTCGGCAAGAAGGCGCAGCCCAAGGACGAGTCGCCGGCTGACAATCCGCTCGAAAAAGTAATGACGGCCTGGGGAAAGATGCGCCAGCCCACGCCGGCGCAGACTGAGCCTCCCAAGCCGGCGCCGCCGCCCAAGCCGGCCTGGACCACCGTCGTTTGGAATGGCGCGAGCCGCAGCATTCTGAACTGGAAGAGCCTGGACTCGATGGAAACGCTTTCGACGGTCGCGCCGGACGCGGCGCGCGGCGCGGCCCTGCCGGCGCTCGCGGATCCGTCTCCCGCGAATCCGACGCCCTCGTCAAACGGCAACGAAGCCAAGCCGTCGAGCCCCGAACCGCAAAGCGAACCCCCAACTACGCCTGAGGAGCAGCCCGGATGAACTTCGTGAACCCCCCTGTGCCGCGCCGCCGGACCGGTGCGGCTCTCGTCAGCGCAGCCATTGCGCTGTGGATCGTTCTGGGACCTGCGACACCGGCGAAGGGACAGGGCGCGCCCACAAGCATGCCCGCCATCACGCCTCCGTCGGCCGCCGCGCCAGACCTGCAGATCAAGGTCAGCGACGTGTCCGGCGAGGGACGGCTGATTCGCGTGCCGGTGAACAAAGCCGTGCTGGTCGAATTCAGCCAGCCGGTGCGCGAGATGCGGCTGGCCAAGCCGGACATTGCTGAAGTCAACGCGACGTCGCCCAAGCAGATCCTGGTTACCGGCAAGAGTTTCGGTTCGACGCAGCTCATCGTGTGGTTCAACGAGAATCACCAGCGCGTGTTCGACATCGCGGTCGAGCTGCAACTTGACCGCATCGAAGCCAGCATCCGCGCCGCGGCGCCGCGATCGAACGTCAAGGTTCACGCGCTGCTCGACAGTGTCGTGCTGAGCGGCACCGTGCCCGATGCGGACACCGCGCGGCGCGTGGCCGACATCGCGGCCGTCTTTTCGCGCCAGGTGCTGAATCACCTGAAAGTCGCCGGCGTGCAGCAGGTGCTGTTGCGCTGCACGGTCGCGGAGGTGAATCGCCGCTCGATCCGCCAGATGGGCTTTAACGGCTGGATGGCCGGCGACAACTTCAAAGACATGTTCGTCATCAACAACCTGGACCAGATCAATCCGTCGAACATGGGCGCGCCCGAGGCGGCGGTCGTCAACGCGCGGATTCCATTCCTGGTCGGTGAAAAAGGCATCCCCGTTACGGCGAGGCCGACGCTCAGTTTCGGCTTCCCGAACGTGCAGATGCAGGTCTTCATTCAGGCCCTGCGCGAGAACGGTTTGTTGCGCGTATTGGCGGAGCCGAATCTGGTCACCGTCAGCGGGCAGGAAGCAAACTTTCTGGCAGGCGGCGAGTTCCCGGTTCCAGTTCCGAACGCGGACGGCATCACGATCTCGTATCGCGAGTTTGGCGTGAAGCTGCGCTTCACGCCCGCAGTTCTGAATGAGAACAACATCCGCCTACACATCGCGCCGGAAGTGAGCGAGCCGGACTTCAGCACCGCCGTCACGGTGCTCGGTACGACGGTTCCCGGTTTGTCGCAGCGGCGCGTCGACACAACCGTCGAGCTCGGCTCGGGACAGACGTTCGCCGTCGGTGGATTGCTCAGCGAGCGCACCCGCGCGGTCAGCCGCAAGGTGCCGGCCCTGGGCGATATTCCGATCATCGGGGCGCTTTTCCGCAGCGTCGATTTTCAGCAGGACGAGTCCGAATTAGTGGTCCTGGTCACGCCGGAGCTGGTTGAACCGATTTCTTCGGACCAGGTCACGCATGTTCCGGGCGCCGCTTTCGTTCAGCCAAATGATTATGAACTATTCCTCCTGGGCGAGATAGAAGGCGAAGAGAGCCGCAATACGCCGACACAGCGCCCGGCGGTGAACAACCGCTGGCCCGTGAAGCCCAGCGAGTTGTACGGCCCTGGGGGAACGATGCGCGTTCGTGGGCCGCTCGGTCCGTCCGGCGGCGAAGGCGGAGAATAGCGGCGGCGAACGACCGCCGAGGAGTGCGAGGCGACGGCGCAAGAAACGCCGGCGCCGACAGCAGACAAGATCGCCGCCCGAGTACCGCGGCCAGCGGCTCGGGCGGCGTTTTCGAGCTTTGTGATCGGGTCTGGGGAACGCAGCTAACGGAGGCTGGAAAGATGCGCAATAAATGGAAAGCGATGGGACGCAACGCCCGGCGAGGCGCGGTCGTCGTGCAGGTGGCGATTTCGAGCATGATGATGCTCGGCATCGGCGCGCTGACGGTCGACCTCAGCACACTTTACACCGCAAAGTCCGAATTGCAGAAGGCCGCCGACGCGGCCGCGCTGGCCGCGGCGTCACAGATGGCCACCAACACGCACAGCGGCATCCAGGGACTGGCCTTCAGCAGCGCGGACGCGGCCGCGCGGGCAAACAAGGTGATGGGCCTTTCCCAGCAGCTGAGCTCGAGCGACGTTCAGCTTGGCCAGTCCGTCTATCACGCCTCGACCGGCCGCTCGACCTTCCAAGCCGGAGGCTCGACTTACAACGCCGTCAAGGTCACCGTGAATCGCACGCAAGGCTCGGCCGGCGGGCGTATTCCATTGACGTTCGCGCGGCTGATGGGCGTTCCGGATCGCGACATGACCGCCTCGGCGGCGGCGATGCTGATCCCGCGCGACATTGCGGTGGTGATCGACATTTCGAACTCAATGAACTGGGACAGCCAGCTTCGCTTCTGGGACCGCACGGACGGCGGCTACGCCAACACGCGCGACATCTGGGCGGCCCTCAACGGTCCGTCGCCGTCGCGCCCGTATTCGCCGGCCGACGAGCAGAACAGCGAGTACGCCGGCGATAACGGACCGACGATCGGTTTCATGAGCAATTGGGGCGACCCGCTGATCCCGGGCGGCTACGACCCGTCGACGGATCCGGGTCTTTGGAAGATCCAGCGCTACACGACCACGTCGAATTCGACGATTCGTTCCAAGCTGGTTACCAGCGGATGCAGCAACGATGAGATTACGCAACTCTTCAGCAGCGCAAACGACAGCAACCAGACGCGTTTCGAGAACCGCGTCGCGGTCATGCTCGGCCTGGCGACCTGGAAGAGCGGTCGGCCGGGCGGACGTGCCGGCGGCAACGGCGATACGAAGGTCGATAGCACGGAGCTGACCTGGATCGCGTATCCGTCGTACAAGGTGAATTGGACCTGGCGTGAGTACGTACAGTTCGTGGCGGGATTCAGCTCCAGCCACCTGGCCACTGACGTGCCGGTGTTCTCGAATCGCTACGGGCTAAAAACGTACATCGACTTCCTGCTCGATCAGCGGCCGCAGTACAACGAAACCAACAACCTGTGGGATACGCCGCAGCAGCCGCTGCGCGCGCTAAAGGACGCCGTGCAGGTGATGTCGAACGTGGTGGCCAACGGCCAGAGCCTGGACCAGATGTCGCTGCACGTCTTCGCGCAGACCGCGCGGAACGAAGTGCAGCTCACCAGTACGGTCCAGAACGTCCCGAACACGCTCTACGGCCGGCAGTCGGGCCACTATGACCGCGCGACCAACATCGGCGCGGGCCTGCAATTGGCACGAGCGGAGCTCAAGAGTTCACGCGCTCGCCAGGGCGCGACGAAGGTGATCGTGCTGATGTCCGACGGCGTCCCGAACTGCGACGCGTCGGGAACCTATTACTACGACGGCGCGCCGCAGGCCGTGAACTACGCCTTGCAGCAGGCGCAGCTTTGCGCGAACGACAACATGCGCATCTACTGCGTCAGCGTCGGCGCCGGGGTTGATCGCAGCGTGATGCAGCAAATCGCCGCGATCGCCTACGGACAGGAGTTCTACGCCTCGGGTACGCCCGAAGAGTACACCGCCCAGCTTGACAGCATCTTCCGTCAGCTTGGCGGCGTTCACCCGGTGGTGTTGATCGAATAGCCGGCGGCGGCGCGGGCGACCGCGCCATCAGCCTCCGGACCGACCGCCGCGGTGACGCGGCGTCGGCCGTCGGCACACGCGAGCCACGGCGAGTCGGGACGCCCGAGCGCGGGCCCCGACTCGCCCGCGCGACGGCCGGCGGCGAAGGACGCGTTTCGAAGGGACACGCTTGGCTCAAACCGTTCGAGTCATCGTTGTCAACACCGATGAGGAGGTCGCCGCCGACCTGCGCGCCGTTCTGCTCGGCGTGCCGGGCATCCGCATTGTTGCCGAGCTGGACGAGCCGGCGATGCTGGGGCGGGCGCTCGATCAGTTTCCGGCCGAGATTCTGCTGGTTCACCTCGATCCGAACGCGGCCGCGACGATGGAAGTCGTGGCCCCGCTGCTGGAAGCCCGCAAGGGGCAACTAGCGGCGATCGGCATGACCGAGAATCGCGACGCCGAACTGGTCGTGCGCGCCATGCGGGCCGGCATGAAGGAGTTTCTCTGGAAGCCGTTTCCGCCCGAACAGCTCGCGGCGATGATTCAGCGCGTCGCCGCGGATTCGCCGGGCAAGAATCGAAAATTGGGAAGGCTGATCCCCGTAATCGGCATGTGCGGCGGCGTCGGCGCGACGACGATCGCGACGAATCTGGCGGTCGAGCTGGCGCAGATCGAAGGTTGGGTCGGCGCCCCGTCGGCATCGGCCCGGCCGCGCGTCGCGGTGGTCGACATGGACTTCCGCTTCGGCCAGGTCGCAATGCACCTGGATTGCCAGCCCGCATATACGATCGCCGAGCTGTGCGACACGACCGAACAAATCGATCCGCAGATGATTGAGCGGGCGATGTGCAAGCACAACACGGGACTCAACGTGCTCGCGCGGCCGGCCGAATTCGAGCAGGCCGATCGCATCAGTCCGGCCCAGTCCGCCAGCGCGCTGGCCACGCTTCAGGAGCATTTTGACTTCGTCGTCGCCGACATGCCGGTCCGTTTCGACGCCAGCGCCAAGTCCGTGCTCGACATGGCGGACCTGTATCTGCTCGTGCTGCAACTACTCGTGCCGGCGGTGAGAAACGCGGATCGCATGATTCGCGAGATCGGGCGCGGCGGTTTCGCGCTCGACCGCGTTCGCCTGATCTGCAATCGATATGGACGGGACTCGGGAATCCTCGAGCAGGGCGATGTCGAAGCCACACTGCGGCGAAAGCTCGATTTCCTGGTGCCCGACGAGTGGAAGGTGGCCAGCATGGCGGTAAACATGGGCGCGCCGCTCTTAACGCACGCGCCCAAGTCCAAATTGCGTTCCGCGATCCAGAAAATCGCGCACACGCTCGCCTGCGGCGAAGACCGTCCGATCGCCGCGCCGGCCGACGCCAACGACGAAAGCCGAAAGGGTCTGTTCAAGTTCTTCGCCGGCGCGAAGTCCTAATACGGGGGAAGGTTTACATGGGTCTGTTCACGAAAAAACCGGTTGAGGCGCCAACGTCCGCCGCGGAAGCGGTCAAGACGGTGCCGCAGCCCCGTCCGGCGGCCGCCGCGACGAGCCACGCCGCGCCGCCAACGCCGCCGAAAACGGAAGCCGCCCCCGCTGCTCAAAAGGCGCCGCCGGTGGACGAGCGAACCAAGCGATTCCACGAGCTCAAGGGCATCATTCACCGCAAGCTGGTCGAACAGCTCGACATGAACAAGCTGGCGCGGGACGCCTCCGAAGAGCTGCGCGAGCAGGTCAAGCAGGTCGTCGTCGCGCTTTGCGAGGAAGAGAACACGCTGCTCAATGGCGCGGAGCGGCAGCGCCTGGCCCAGGAGATTCTGGACGAAACCTTCGGCTTGGGGCCGCTCGAGACGCTGCTCAAGGACGCGAAGATCTCCGACATTCTGATCAACGGCCCGCACCAAGTTTACATCGAGCGCGGCGGCCGGTTGGAATTGACCGACGTGCGCTTCAAGGACAACGCGCACCTGCTGCACATCATCGACAAGATCGTCTCGCCGCTCGGGCGGCGCTGCGACGAAGTCTGCCCGATGGTGGACGCGCGCTTGAAAGACGGCAGCCGCGTGAACGCCATCATTCCGCCGCTGGCCATCGACGGCCCGTCGATGTCCATCCGCCGCTTTGGCAAGGACACGATCTGCTGGCCGGATTACGTGAATTTCAAGACCTGCTCGAACGAGATGGTGGAGTTTTTTAAGGCCTGCGTGCACTCGGGCCTGAACATCCTGATCGCCGGCGGCACGGGCTCGGGAAAAACGACGCTGCTGAACAACCTGTCGGGTTTCATCCCGCAGGACGAGCGCATCGTGACCATCGAAGACGCCGCGGAATTGCAGCTCCGCCAGCCGCACGTGGTGCGACTCGAAACGCGTCCGCCGAACCTCGAAGGCAAGGGCCGCATCACGATCCGCGACCTGCTGGTCAACGCGTTGCGCATGCGCCCCGACCGCATCGTGGTCGGCGAGTGCCGCGGCGGCGAAACGCTCGACATGTTGCAGGCCATGAACACCGGTCACGAAGGCTCGATGACCACGATCCACGCCAACTCGACCCGCGACGCGGTGCAGCGCGTCGAAACGATGGTGATGATGGCCGGATTCGAACTGCCGCAGAAAGCCATCCGCCAGCAATTCGCCTCGGCCGTGCAGCTCATTGTTCAGGCCGCCCGCCTGACCGGCGGACGCCGCAAGATCATCGCCGTGACCGAAGTGCAGGGCATGGAAGGCGACGTGGTGGTGATGCAGGACTTGTTCAAGTTCGAGCAGGAAGGCGTGGACTCCGACGGCCGCGCGTTCGGGCGGATTGTTTCGACCGGCGTTCGGCCGTTGTTCATGGAGCGACTGCTCGCGGCCGGTTGCAAGGTCGGCCCGGAGCTGTTTACGCCGCGCTCGCTGGTTTCGGATACCGAGTCGTGAAGCGAACGAACTACCGCACGAGGGCGTTGTCATGAGTACTCTTGGTTTCGTACCCATGCTGGCGATGGGGCCCGGCGACATGCTGCTGTGGATCCTGCTCGGCGCCGGTCCGCTGCTGGTGACCTACGGCGTGTTGCAGCTCGTGGCCGACCTGAAGGGCGCTTCGAAAAAGCGCCTGAAAGAGCGACTGAAGGGTCACGCGGCGCCCGGGCGCAGCGCGACCGCGACGCTGTCGGTCGAGGAGCTGCGCAAGACGGTGAAGGTCGGCGAAGGTGCACTGGCCAAATCGTTCGCGCGGCTGAACGTCACGCAGAAGCTCCAGGCGATGCTCGACCAGGCCAACATCCCCTGGGTCGCCTCGACGCTGCTCGTGAACCTGACCGCCGGCGCCAGCATCACGCTGGCGGTGCTGATGCTGGTCAAGATCAGCTTCCTGAACGCGTTCGGGATCGCCCTGGCCGTCTTTTTCCTGCCGCTGCTGTGGCTGATGCGCAAGCGCAAATCGCGAATCAACAAGCTCGTGCAGCAATTGCCGGACGTGTTCGAGCTGCTCAGCCAGGCGCTGCGGGCCGGTCACTCGCTGGCCAGCGGCATGCAGCTCATCGCGAACGAACTGCCCGAGCCGGCCGGGACGGAATTCGGACGCGTTTTTCACGAACAGAACCTGGGCGTGCGGATCGAAGACGCGTTGACCAACCTCGCCAATCGCATGGACGTGCTGGACGTGCGCTTCTTTGTGACGGCGGTGCTGATCCAGCGCCAGACGGGCGGCGATCTGGCCGAAGTGCTCGACCGCATCAGCGGCGTCATCCGCGAGCGGATCAAGCTCTTCGGCACCGTTCAGGCGCTCACCGCCGAAGGCCGCCTTTCAGGATACGTGCTGCTGGCGCTGCCAGTGGTGTGTTACCTGGCGATGCTGAAGATCAACTACGAGTATGCGATGACGCTTTTTACGCACCCGACCGGGCAAATGATGGCGACCTTCGCCTTGGTGATGCAGCTCATGGGTTGGGTGATGATCAAGAAGATCATCAATATCAAGGTGTAGGAAGACAGGGAACAGGGAACAGGTAATAGGGAACAGGAACCGGAATCGGGAAACGAGAACGACAAATGGGGAGCATCGGCGTCGCGCCGCTGCGACTCGCTGTGAGTGAACCATGGAAATCATTACCCTTGCATTGTTGGTCGGTGGCGCCGCGGCGCTCTTGATCTACAGCGTGATGCCGCGCAAGTCCGACTCGCGCGACGCCGTCAAGCGGCGCTTGTCCGGACAACGGACGGTCGAGGAAAGCGCCTCCGCGATCACGAAAGAAGCGCGCAGCCGCGCGACCGAGGCGCTGGTGAAGAAGGCCACGCCGATGCTGACGCGCATCATCATGCCGGTCAGCGCCGAGGAGCAGACGCAGATGCGCCTCAAGCTGGCCACGGCCGGCTTTCGGCATCGCTCGGCCCAGACGGTCTTCCTGGCCAGCAAGACCGCGTTCATGGCCGCCGGATTGATCGGCGGCGCGGTCTTCGCGATCAGCATGCACTATCCGCCGGTGTGGATGGTCGCCTGCGCGATCCTCGGCGCGGGTTTCGGGTTCCTGGCGCCGGGGCTTTGGCTGGGCATGGCGGTGAAGGGCCGCCAGGACAAGATCCGCCGCGGCTTGCCGGACGTGCTCGACCTGCTGGTCGTATCTGTTGAGTCCGGCTTGGCCTTGGATTCGGCCATCAAGCGCGTCGGCGAAGAAATGGCGATGGTGCACCCGGACATCTCCGAGGAATTCCGCATCGCGACGATGGAAAGCCAGATGGGCCTTCCGCGAAGCGAAGCGCTCGAGAATCTGGCGGTGCGCTGCGGAATCGACGAGTTGCGCTCGCTCGTCAGCACCATCTCTCAGGCCGAGCGCTTTGGAACCAGTGTCGCCAAGGCGTTGCGTAACCAGGGCGAAGCGATGCGCACCAAGCGCCGTCAGCAGGCCGAGGAGCGCGCTCAGAAGACGGCCGTCAAGCTAATGATCCCGCTGGTGCTGTTCATCTTCCCGGCGATGGGCGTGGTGCTGGCCGGTCCGGCGGCGATCCGGCTGATGGAGGCGTTCAGCAAGTAGGCATTCGAATGCGCCGGTCTCGGAAATGGACCGCGCAAGTACGGGGAGTGCGGGCGTCTCGCCGACACCATCCGCAGCGACACAAAGTTAACGCTTGTGGGCGTCTCGCCCGCACTCCAAGCATGGCGTCGATCACCAACTTGAGTCCGGTTGAAGTCGCGGTTACCTAACCCAACTACTCAGCGTATTTCCACTTCCTGACTTGCTGGCGAATTCGATCGGCCGGGCCTGCCCTGGCGCCGCCATGCAGAACCACGCTTCGTCGCCGCGCCACTCCATGATTCCCTGCTGAGTGGTTCCAGGCGCCATTCCGGCGAGATTGAAGTAATCGATCTGAACCGGCGTCACGGTCTCGTTCACGCGGACCAGCGCGTGAACCGTCAGTTTGCCTCCGACCATCACCCTTACTTCATTCTTTCGGCCAGTTCGGCGTGCTCCGCGGCAGATCATCGCCGGCAGCTCCTGGCCGCCTAGCACCAGTCTGCGGGCCGACCATTCGCCTTCCAGCCGCGTGAGCGTCTCGCAGGGCGCAAATTCGAAACCCGCGGGAACGGCCGCAACAACGCTCGCCGGCTCGCCCGACGCCGGCGTACCGCCGGTGACCGCTTCCGGTCGCGCATTTGAGATCCGTTTGAGCGTTTCGTAGGCGCGGCTGCTGCCGGGACTGGTGCGAAATTCCGCCGGGGCGGGTTTTCCAGTCATGTCCAGGCAGATTTCGAGCTGGTCACCGTGCAGCTTGAAGATGCCGTGATTGTGATTGCCGGCTTCGGGTCCCTCCACGAACTCGATGTCGATCGTCGGCGGCTGGGCCTCGACGTCGACGTTGAACACGCCCTCATAGTTCGATCCGGGTGATTCCATGCGGAATCGATCGCCATCGATCAGCAGGCGCGACGCGCCCAATCCTGCCGGCGGGACGACCTGGCCGTCGATCTCCAGCCGTGCGAACGACCAGACGCCTTCCATGGCGCGAAGCGTTTCGATGTGTCGTGCGAGCTGCGGCCAGCTCGCAAACCCGCTCTTGCGCGCGACTGCGGACTGCGCGTCGGCCAGCCGGAAGCCTGCGGCGCGAACCTGCTTCTCGCTCATTTTGCTCCCGGCGGGCAGGAACTGCTGAAACGTCGCGACCGCATCGCGCTCGCCCGCCGCCAGCGCAGCGAGCAGCGACTTCGCCTGACGCCTCAGGTGATCCAGATTTGGACGGGCAGGAAGGTACTTTTGCACGACAGTTCTCCATGCGTTTCGCCCGGATCCGCAGACAGGCGGCACGAAGAACGTGCGATGTTTGTCGAGTTTTTGAAAACGTGAGGTGGGCTAAACCCTTCCCGCGGACCCGGCGGCTTCCTTCAAGCCGACTCTTAGCATAGCGGCGCGAAGCGACGATCGGTAGATGGCATGCCGGGATGCCCGGCGGGCCCGATCGGTGCCGTCGTCGGACGTACCGCCGAGGCGGATGGGCGCAGGCTGGCCCGTTCTGACAATTCGTGACCGTCTGCTTGGCAAACGCTTACGGACCGCTTATAGTACGCGACTCTCTGCTGCCGATTGAGTTATCGCGCAGCGCCAGGAGCCTCTGATGGTGAAGTTGCGCCTGAAGCGCCTTGGGCGACGGCACGTTCCGTACTACCGCCTCACCGCCGTCGATTCACGCAACCCGCGTGACGGCACGGTGTTAGAGGAGCTGGGGGTCTACGACCCGGCCAATCCGCAGAAAGACCGGCAGGTGCAGCTCGCGTCCGAGCGGGTGCAATATTGGCTGGGCGTCGGCGCGCAACCCAGCGACACGGTGCGACAGCTTCTCGACAAAGCCGGAATCGGCAGGAAATGAGGCCTACTCGGCGACTTATGCCACGGCAAAGCCATGCGTATCGACGTGCTTACGCTGTTTCCGGAGGTGATGCAGCCGTATCTCGCGGCCAGCATGATGCTCCGCGCACAGCACGCCGGCCTGGCTGAGTTTCACCTCCATCAACTCCGCGACTACTCGAAAGATTCACATAGGAAGGTTGACGATCGGCCGTTCGGCGGCGGTCCGGGCATGTTGCTGATGTGCCAGCCGGTCGTCGATGCCGTCGCGGCCGTTGAGGCCCTTGATTCTCGCCCGGCCCTGCGGATTCTGATGAGCCCGCAGGGCCGGAAGTTTGATCAGGCGCAGGCCGGCGCGCTCGCGGGCGTTAAGCGTGTGCTCCTGATTTGCGGACACTACGAAGGATTTGACGAGCGAATCCTCGATATCCTCAAGCCGATCGAGCTCAGCGTTGGCGACTTCGTCATGACCGGCGGCGAAATCGCGGCCCTGGCGGTGATTGATGCGGTCGTGCGGCTGATCCCTGGCGTGTTGGGACATGATGAGGCCGCGGCGCAGGAGTCGTTTCAGGCGGGCGGGCTCGATTGCCCGCATTACACACGGCCGCGCGAATTCCGCGGATTGGCCGCGCCTGACGTGCTGCTGTCCGGCGATCACGCGCGGATTCAAGCGTGGCGACGAGAACAATCTGACGCCCGCACGCGCACCCGCCGACCCGACCTTTTGCCCCCCGATTCCACCGAAAACATCTCCCCGAGCCGCGACCGCAAGCGAGCCGGCAACGCGGCGGATCCCGCGGGCTCGAGGTCCGCGCTCCCTGACGCTCGCGGTTCGGACGGTTGCGGCGCGCTTCGATCGGGCGCGGCCGCGGTGAATAACGCGACGCGCGACCGATCGCGATTGATAACCGCGTCCTCTCGCGCGGCGTGTTCCGCCCCGCAGTGCGAAGTCGCACATATTGATCTTGATGACGATCCGGTAGTCCGCGCGACGCAAAGCGCCGGGCGCCCGGCTGTACTTGCAGACGCCGTTAGTTGAGAAAGGCAGGCGAGGCATGAAAAATCCGCTGATTGACGCGGTCGAAAAGAAATACCGCCGCGAGACGAAGAATGAAGCGTTCGATATCGGCGATACGGTGGTGGTGACGCTGCGAATTGCGGAAGGTGACAAGGAGCGCCTGCAGGACTTCGAGGGCACCGTGATCGCCCGCAAGGGCGCGGGCCTGGACGCAATGTTCACCGTTCGGCGTCTGGTCGGCAATGAAGGCGTCGAGCGCGTCTTTCCGTTGCATTCGCCGCGCATCGCCGCGATCAAGAGCCTGCGCAGCGGCCAGGTCCGCCGCTCGAAGCTCTACTACCTGCGCGACCGCGTGGGCAAAGCCCGCAAGCTTCGCGAGCGGCGCGTGACGGCGGAGGCCCGCAAGGCGACCGAAGAAGCTCGCGCGGCCCGTGCGCGGGCGCAGGCCGAGGCGCAGGAAACGATCGAGACCGCACGCGGCGCCGGCAAGAAGCGCGAGCCGCAGATGGCGGGGGCGTAGCGGAATTCGGAAGAGCGATGGCGAAGAACGACTTACAGGCCGAATCGCATAGACGCCGGAATCCAATCTGTAATTCGTTCTTCGCTATTCGCGATTAGTAATTGCATTCGCCGCTACCCCACCCCCAGATACGCCTTCCGCACCTCGTCGCTCTTGGCCAGCTCCGCCGCCGGGCCTTCCATCGCGACGCTGCCGACTTCAATTACGTATGCATAGTGTGCGATCTTGAGCGCCATGTGGGCGTTCTGTTCGACCAAGAGGATGGTCGTCCCGCCGGCGTTAATTTCCTTGATGATGCGGAAAATGGTCTGCACGATCTGCGGTGCCAGTCCCAGCGACGGCTCGTCCAGCAGCATCAAGCGCGGGCGGGCCATCAGCGCGCGGGCGATCGCCAGCATCTGCTGCTCGCCGCCTGAGAGCGTGCCCGCGTTCTGGCGCAGGCGCTCGCGGATGCGCGGGAACAGCGTCAGCGCCCGTTCGCGGTCGGCGGCGATTTGAGCGTGATCGCGGCGCGGATAGGCGCCCATGTCGAGGTTTTCATCGACCGTCAGGTTGGCGAAGATTCCGCGGCCCTCTGGCGCCTGCGCGACGCCCAGCTCCACGATCTTGTGCGGCGCGAGGCGCGAAAGTGATACTCCCTCGAACACGATCGAGCCCGACGCGGGTCGAAGCAGGCCGGAGATGGTGCGCAGCGTGGTGCTCTTGCCGGCGCCGTTGCAGCCGATCAGCGTGACGATCTGGCCGCGCTCGACACGCAGGCTGACGCCGTGCAGCGCGCGGATCGCACCGTAGTTCACGTGCAGCGAGTTGACTTCCAGCATCGCCAAGCTCGATCCTCCGCAACGCCTGATGGCGTCACAACTCCGCTGTCAGAGCCGCGACCGTAAGGGAGCGGTCAGTCGGATGCACTGGGGCGTCTCGGCCGTCCGAATCGTTTCGACACCCGCGCCGACCGCTCCCTTACGGTCGCGGCTACTGACTGATTCGTTAGGACTCGGCGCTCGGCGCACCGAGATACGCCTCGATTACCTTCGGGTCGCGTTGGATCTGCTCCGGCGAACCCTCGGCGATGATGACGCCGTAGTCCAGCACCGTAATTCGCTCGCAAATGTCCATCACCACGCCCATGTCGTGCTCGATGAGCAGGATCGTCACGCCCAGCTCGCTCCGCAGCCGCTGAATCAGCTTGCGGAGCTCGGCCTTTTCCTGCGGGTTCATGCCGGCGGCGGGCTCGTCGAGCAGCAGCACTTGCGGCGAGGTGGCCAGTGCGCGGGCGATCTCCAGCCGCCGCTGGTCGCCGTACGGCAGGTTCTTGGCTTGCTCGTCCTCGCGCTCGGCGAGCTCGAAGAGCGCCAGCAGCTCGCGGGCCCGGGCCGCCATGGCACGCTCCTCGCCGAGATGGCCGGCGGAGCGCAGGATCGCGGAAACGATCGAGTGTCTCGCGCGAACGTGGCAGGCGAGCATCACGTTGTCGAGCACGCTGAGTTCGCCGAAAAGGCGGATGTTCTGAAACGTGCGCGCCAGGCCGGCTTCGGCGATGCGATAAGGACGTTGGCCGTCGACGCGCCGGCCGCAGAGCAACACGCCGCCGGCGTCGGGGCGATAGACGCCTGTGAGTAGATTAAAGACGGTCGTCTTGCCCGCGCCGTTGGGACCGATCAGGCCGAACAGATTCCCCCGCCGCAAAGAAATCGAGAAGTCGCTCACCGCCTTCAGGCCGCCAAAGGCCTTGCTGACGCCAGTCACGGTCAGGACGGGCGAGTCGCTCATCTCACGTACCCCGCCCAACGCGCCGCACCGGAAATCCGCGCCGACGATCGACATTGCGCCAGAGCGCCCTCTCCCATAACTCGCGCACGCCGAACAGGCCCTGTGGTCGGGCGATCATCATCACGATCAGCGCGAGCGC
The DNA here is from genome assembly GCA_046350315.1 of Phycisphaerae bacterium. GTDB lineage: Bacteria > Planctomycetota > Phycisphaerae > UBA1845 > Fen-1342 > CAZHTF01. Next base: position 3,495,550 of record JAXMAP010000002.1, on the reverse strand, counting down.
GAAGACAATCATTCGATAATCGCCGGGGTTCTTTCCGCCGGCGATAAGTCGCTCGGCGACGAAGGCAAGTGCGAGCAGGACCGTGGCGATCGAGGCGATGCCGAGCAGCGCGCCCGCCAGCGGGCGAACGCGATGACGCAGCGCCCCCCAGGCGGCCCAGCCCACCGCCGCGACGACCAGCAGAATCGGCCAGAGCCGCAGGAAAGGCGTCGGGTCGCGCAACACTTCGGGCAGGATCGTGACGATCACGGCGGCGATCGCCGCGCCGGAGATTGAACCCAGTCCCCCGAGCACCACCATGATGATGATGTCGAAGCTCTTCTGAAACCCGAGTTCCTGCGGATTGAGCTGCACGCCGACGGTGTGCGCGAAGAGTCCGCCGCCGATGCCCGCGAAGAACGCCGCGATGACGAACGCCCAGACTTTGTAGCGCGTCGTATTGACGCCCATCGCCTCGGCGGCGATCTCGTCTTCGCGGATGGAGAGAAACGCCCGGCCATAGGTGCTGTATTTCAGGCGGTACGCGACGATCAGCATGATCGATGCGAAGAGATAGACCCAGAACAGGCTCGTGTAGAAGGGTAAGCCGGAGAACCCCAGCGCGCCGCCGACTTTCGTCGGCAGCAGATACCAGGACGTCGCGCGGACGTCTTCGGGTGTGTAAAGAACGTCGGTGGTTTGCTGAAAAAGCACGCGAACGATCTCGCCGAAGCCGAGCGTCACGATCGCCAGGTAGTCGCCCTTCAATCGCAACGACGGCAGGCCCACCAGATAGCCGCACACGCCGGCAGCCAGGCCGCCGATCAGGAGCGCCGCCGCGAAGAGGCCGTCCGCCGGCGTCACCCATGCCGCTTCGCGCCCGGTGAGCATCATGCTGATCAGGCCGCCGTGCACGTTCGCGTCGCCGTACGTCAGCATCGATCCGTAGTAGACGATCGCGGCGGCTGAGTAGCCGCCGACCGCCATGAACGCGCCGTGTCCGATGGAGAACTGGCCTGTGAAGCCGTTAACGATCGTCAACGACACCGCCAGAACGATGTTGATCCCGACGTCGAGCAGGACTTTAGCCTGAAAATCGGAAACAAAGTGCGTCGCGTAGTGCTGCGCGAGGAACGCCAGCACCGCCCCGAGCGCCGCCGGCCACGCGGAGCGTAGCGCCGCCGGCCAGACGCCGGGTCGCAAAGCGCGCGACTGTTCGCGGAGTTTGCTCACCGCGTCGGGCCTCCCTGTCCTACACCTTGTCGGCCGCCGCGCGGCCCAGAATGCCCGATGGGCGCACTAGCAGCACCAGGATCAGCAGTGAAAAGACGTATACGTCGCGCAGGCGGTCGTTGAGATAGGTTGTCCCGAAGAACTCGATTAGGCCGATCAGCACGCCGCCCAGCATCGCACCGCGAATGTTGCCGATCCCGCCCACCACCGCCGCCACGAACGCCTTGAGCCCCAGCAGCACCCAGATCGCCGCGGCCGGCTGGTTCAACCCCGGGTACTTCTGTGCGAAAAGGAAACCTGCAGCGGCGGCGAGCGTCGCGCCGATGACGAAGGTGATCGAGATTACGCGGTCAACCGGAATGCCCATCAGCGCCGCATTTTGCGGGCTGAAGCTGACCGCGCGCATCGCACGCCCGATCTTGGTGTGAAACACCAGCCAATCCAGCGCGATCATCAGCAACACCGCCGTGCCTGCGCCGAGCACGTCGACCGGCCAGACGTCCACCTGTCCGAGTTTGATCCACGGCGCGGCATTCGGAAGCAGGGCGGGCATCGACTTGGGCCGCGTGCCGAACATGAAGTCGAGTTGGCCGAAGTTCTGAAGAAACAACGATACGCCGATCGCCGTGATCAGCACGTTCAAACGCGGCGCCCGCCGCAGCGGCCGATAGGCCAGGCGCTCAATCGTAAAGCCCACGCAGCCGCAGAAGATCATCGCCGCCGGCAGCACCATCAGCCCTCCCCACCAGGGAATGGCGGCGTCGGGCCAGAAATGCAGCAGCGCCCAGGCCGTGATCGCGTACGAACTCCAGGCCCCGAGCACGAAAACGTCGCTGTGTGCGAAATTGATGAAGGTCAAAATGCCATACACCATCGTGTAGCCCAGCGCGATCAGCGCATAGAGGCTGCCGACGGCGATCCCATTCAGGAGTGTCGGAAGGAAAACGTCCACCTGGAAACTGATCCAATGCTGATCGCGAACTCGAAGCCCGGCGTCGCCGCCGCGCGACGGCGGATCGGAATAATAGGTCCCCAGCGTGCGACGTGCCACAAGCGGCGGCGCTTGAATCGAACGGGGCGCTGGAAACGGGCGCTTCAGCCTCGCCCGCGCCGCGCCGCGCGTTTCACGGCTCGCTCTCCCGTGGTCTCCGCAACGATGACCGACGTCATTCCGCCGCGCGGATTCCAGCGCGTCTCGATGCGCATTCGTCGCGGGCGCAGAACTTGCGTGAGTTCGTCGCAGATCCGGTTTGTTACGGCTTCGTAGTAGATGCCCTGCTCACGAAACGCCTGCAGGTAGAGCTTCAGGCTCTTGAGTTCCACGCACAGCCGATCCGGCACGTATTCGATGATCACGGCGCCGAAATCGGGTTGGCCCGTCTTGGGACAGCGGCTGGTGAACTCCGGCGCCTCGTGCCGAACGACATAGTCACGAGACGGCGCGGGATTGGGAAAAACTTCAAGCCCGAATTGCGCTTGCTCCATGCGTCGCTCCGATCTTCCGAATCGTAAGTCGAGCAATGGAATACGCGTGCGCGGAGCGGCTGGCAAGTTGAGAGCTTAAATTCCGCTTATCCCGGCAACCGGCGAATGAACCGATCGTACAATCGTTATCTCGTTTAGCGGGGAGGCGTGGCGTCGCGCAATGCGGTCGCCGCCCGGCGGCGGTCAATCGCGGCGCGTGGGCTGGCTTGCACAAGCCGCCCGGAAAGGAAATCGCAATGACCAAACTCCATCGTACGATTGCAGCGGCGGTTGTCGGCGCGGGGCTGGCGACAACGGGCGGTTGCCCGCTGACGCTGGATCCGAACCAGACCGTGGCCGACGCGCTGAGCCAACTGGCGCAGACCGCGCAATCGATCCCGGCTCTGAACCAGCTCACGGTCGGCGATCTCGCGAACGGGTTTCTTCAGTTCGCGAGCCAGGCTGGCACGGCCAACGCCGGCCTGACCGCGGATCAGCAGGCGCAGATCGAGGCGTTGCAGCAGCAACTCGACAGCGGCGCGATCACCGCGGCCGACTTCGAATCCCAGGTCGGCGACATCGTCGGTACGGGGCTGCACGTGGGCGCGTTTGGCGGACCGGGCTTCCACGGTCCGTTCGGGGGCGGCCACGGCGCAATGGCCGACGCGTTGAACCTGACCGACGCACAGAAACAGCAGGCGCAGGACATCTTCAAGAAACTGCACGACGACATCACGGCCCTGCGCGACCAGGCGCATCAGGACATCCTCGCCGTGCTGACGCCGGAACAGCAGGCGACTCTCCAGTCGCTCAAGCCCGATCAGATGACACTGGGAATGCCATACGGGCGCGGCCGGCACGGCGGTTTCGGCCCCGGTGAGGGACTCGGCTTTGGACCCCGACTGGCTTCGGCGCTGAATCTCACCGCCGATCAACAAACCAAGATCGATGAGATCCGCACGAACCTGCGGACGGCGATCCAAACGCGCCATCAGCAGGCGCACGACGAGTTTCGCGCCATTCTGACCTCGGATCAGCAGGCAATCTTCGATCAGTTCGACGCAAACCATCAGCAGCAGGAAGCCGCAGAGTCAGCGGGCTAGAGCAACCTCGATTTCGGTCTGCCGGGGAGCGGGCTTCCAGCCCGCTTCGTGCGGGCAAGGTGCCCGCTGAAAAAGCGAACGCAAACAGAAACGCACGGCGGACGGATTGCTCCGGCCGCCGTGCGTTTCGTCTTTCGTGGATGTCGATTGGCGGCCGCGCGTTACGGGTTCCAGTTGCCCAGCAGCGCGCCGAGGTCAGCCTCGTCGATCCGGCCGTCGTTGTTGAAGTCGGCCTGCGGATCGTAATTGTTGTCGCCGATCTGCGCCTGCCAGGAGCCGAGCAGCACGCCCAGGTCGGACTCGCCCACGTGGCCGTCAAAATTCACGTCGCCGATGTGGCCGAACGCGAGCACCAGCACGCCGCGGAAATCGCCGACGACCAGAGAGTCATCGCGGAACGGCATGGCCATGACGTTCGCGGCCGCGGCGAGGCTGGGGCCGAAGAACGCGTCGCTCGCGTCTTGCGGGAAGACGTTCATGGTCAGCGAATTCGGGCCGAACGTGATCACGTCTAACTGAGCCGTGATCTGGTGCAGCGACGCGCCGGCATTGCGATACATGTACACCGCCGTGCGCCCGACGCCGGCCGCGTCGTAGTTGCCGGTGAACGCGATGTTGCCTGCGTTGTTGATGCCGATGCCGCTGAACGTGAGGAAGTAGACCGGCGGGATCGCGCCGTTGTTCGCCACGATGAAGCCGTCGGCAATCGTGTCCGGAATGGCCGAACCCGGCGCGACCGCGTCCGCGATCGTGACTGGCGGGTTGTAGCCGATGATGCGGCCCGTGACGCCGAAAATCGGATCGTAGCGCAGCAGCAGGTCGCCCGGCGGCGTGGCGATCGACTCGGCTGCAATGGCGATCTGGCCGCGGTCATTCATCGAGAACCGGGCGTTCTGGAATGGACTCTGCGTACCGCCGGTGGCCTGGTGATCGACGAATCGATAGCCGGCTGGGGGAGTGAACGTCACCGCGCCGGTGAATGCGTCGGCGTCTTCGTACGCATCCACGACCATCATCAGCGGGCGCGCCGATCCGCCGGCGCCAACCGCTCCGTCGCCGATTCCGAAGATCACGTAGTTCACGCCGTTCACGCGATTGAGCTTCGGCTGCGTCTGGCGGCCGTTACCCGCCGCGATGCCGGCGAGCAACTCGGCGCCGGCCTGCGTGTACGTATACGTCGGTGCACCCACCGCGAGCGGGCCGCCGCCTACAATGTAGAGCCAAATGTTGCAGCCGATCGGCACGTCCGCCGGGACTGTGGCGGAGAAATTCGTGTTGCCGACCCAGAATCGCGTGTTGTTGATCGCCAGCGCGCCGGGAATCCCGAGAAACGCGCTGCCCGCCGCCGCGCCGCTCAGTCCCGGCCCGGTCAGAATTTCGTTCCCGATGGCGACCGGGATGTTTTGTGCGTTCGGTAGCGCCGGCACCCACTCCAGGTTGTTTTGCGCGATCGGGACTCCGCCCGCGAAATTCGAGCGAAAGACGATCGAGCCATCCGGCAGCATGTCGCCGACGGTATCGGATTGATTGCCGACCGATTCGGCGACCAACACGTCGTTACTTGAGAAGGTGCTGGCGGCGTCCAGCTGATCCGCGGTTCCGAAGCTGAAGAGCAGCTTGGGGCCGCCCGTCGAGCTGAAGCTGCTGGCCCCGCCGAAGATTCGACCGCGAACAACCTGAACGACGGCGTGGTTTAGCGCGGAACTGGCGTCATCGAGGACCCATGGCGTCCAACGACGGACCGGAACGGGGCTATCCGCGCCATAGATCACGACTGATGGCCGGATATCCATGACGCGACCCGCCTTGCCGGTCGGGTCGAAATCGGCGGCAAACGCCGCTACGCCGCACAGACTCGCGAGTCCGATGGCGGTGCTTCTGATGAGAGTGCGCTGCATTCCTTCATCCTCCGGTGACCAGGGAAAGTGAAATCTGTGTCGCGATTGCCCTTACGTGAACTAACGAGGGCCTCGCCGAAACCGACCCAATAATAGCAGGGAACGCGAGAGTTCGCACGCCTATTGCGTTGGTTGAATGCTCTTTCGCGTCGGGTCATCGAAGATTAACGCGGGGCCAGCCGCGTCGGCCGCGATTGCAGCGCAGTCCAGGCAAGGGTCCCCGTGTGACGCTGAGATATCGGACCGGATTCCTGTGATTGGGCAATTTCACGCCGAATTCGCTGGACTTTTCCAATTCGGATAGCAAATACAATGCTAAGGGTACGTGTGAGCGAGGTTTACTGAATACCCGGACAGCGCCCCGCGTCAGTACGCCGTGAGCGAGCGATGACGATCAACCACCAAATCAACGGCGAGCATCCGCTGCGGCGTCTGTTCCGTGGTCTGATCGAGCAGGTGTTCCATGTCGATCTGGGGCTGTGCGATCCGGCGGTGACCGAGTATCTGACCGAGTTAATGGTTGACTTTGTGCACATCGACCGGATCTACCGGCTGCACGATGCCAGCGGCGACACGATCCGCGAACTGTCGCGTATGGAGGCTGATGCACAGCTCGGCGCGTCAATCGACGGCTCGCTGCGCACGCGCCTGATCAATCGCTACATCGGCGACTTCACCCTGTTCTGGGTCGGCGTATATCCCGAAGGGCTGCGCGTTTGCCCGCGCGCGGGCAGCCGGCTCACCGAATACATGCTCGTGGGCAAGCGCTCGTACGGCATCGCCAGCGAGTTGAGTGACAACCAGGCGAGCCCCAGCGGCGCGCTCCTCAAACAGCTCAGTCAGGAGTTCGAATGCTGCGTGCACGGGCTGAATCGCGTGCGTGAATGCTGGCGCAAAGCCGGGTAGGGAAGAGGCAAGGGACCGAGGGGTCGGATCCGGAGCCTCTCAATCCCTTGGTCCCTCGGTCCCGTGGACCCTCGGTCCGCCGCCGCGGGAGTGCGGGCCGCTGCCCGCACTCCCGCGCGGAGTCACCCAGCCCTCTCTCCTAGGGGCAGGTGATCAGCCAATTGGCCAGCAAGATGCCCAGGTCGCTCTCGTCGGTATCCAGATCGCCATCGGCGTCACCGCCGGGGCCAGACAGCCAGCTTGCGAGCAAGATTCCCAGGTCAGACTCGTTCACGACGCGATCGCCGTTCAAGTCTCCCGGACAAGGCACCGCGACATTCGGCACCCAGAATCCGCCCTGTACTTCGATGACGCCGGCGGGTCCGGTGAGTACGCCGGCGTCCGGCTGGCCGATCGTGCCGCCGATCTCGTAGAAACCGGCGGCTGCCGTGCTGAACATTCCGCCGCCGCCATCGACGGTGAACCAGTCGACCGCGTACTGTGCCGCGGCGCTCGACGTGCCGAGGATGCTCGCCGCGAGCAGCGCGGTTGTCGCGCGAATGAGAATGTGTGATTCAATCCTCATGGGTCACCTCCTTAGCGCGGGTTGACCAACTGGGACACAGCCTGCTCCAGCGCGTCGAGACGCGCCTTGAGCTGCGCGTTCTCAGCACGCACCGCGTCGAGCTCCGCTGAAGAGCCGCCCGCCTGCGCTGGCGCGGCGGCGCCGCCGTGCCAGCCGGGCTGGATCAGCACGAGCACCGTGCCCTCGCCGTTGCCGTCGAAGGCGCTCAGCGCCGGGCCGATGGTCGGTCCCGACTGCGTCATCGCCATCGCGACGCCCGGCGTGCTGCTGGTGGTGAGGTATTGGCCGGGCTGAACCGGACCGACGACGCGAACCGGCACGCGACCGGCCAGCGCGACGTCGACATTGCCGCGCGTCCAGCCGTCGATGCGGCGTTCGAGCTCGGTCTTGAGGTCCGCGGCCGGCTTGCGGGCGGCGACCAGCGCCGCGATCTGGGTCTTCAGATCCTCGCGCAGCGCCGCCGAGTTTGCGGCGTTGGTCTCGTCCGTGTCGTCGCTCGCTTCGACGGTGGCGAGCTGTTCGAGCAGCGCCCGCTCCTCGCTGGTGCGCGACGCGGCCGATTCCGCGGCCAGCATCTCCTGGTAGAGCGGATACACATCGGCCGTCGCGCCGCGCATGACTACGCCGGGTTGCGTCGAGATCACGCCCGCGATGCCGGTCTGGTACGCGGCGCTCGAAGCCACCACGGCTTCCGGGCGCGTCGGATCGAGGACCACAATCGTTCCCGGCGCCAAGCTCGCGGCGCCGAGGAACGATTCGGCCAGGTCGCAGCCGTTGGAGGTCAACAGCGTGCCGTCGATGTTCATGTTGCCGTTTTCATCGATCGTGCATTCGATGTCGGCGCCGGCGCTGGTGAAATTCCAGTTCGAGTTGACGTTGTCCTCGATGTGCCAATCGAACGCCGAATCGATGTTGCCGATGTTGTCGGCGCAGGCGACGGCGGTCACATCGTCCCAGCGCAGGAAATTCGTCGTCGCGACGGAATTGTCGGTGAACCAGATCGTCTGATCGCCATCGGTGACCGTCGTGGTGTCGCTCATGAACAGGTCTTTCGCCGGTACGACGAGCTGGTCCGCGCTCGAATCGCCAAGGCGAATAACGATGTTCGCACCGCCGATCGTCCACGCGCCGGCGGCGTTGATCGCCGCACTTCCAACGTTGACGCCGGTTCCGTTCGACACCGCGAGATTGCTCGAGATCGTCAGCAGGCCGGTGATTGACAGATCATCCGAGAGCGTGAACGAGTCGGTCGTGTCGTTCCACGAGAAGCTCTCGCCGTTGGCCAGCCCATCTTCGAAGAAGAAAATGCTCGAGGTGCCCTCGGACGTGCGGATGAAGAACTCGCCGGCGGGAACGATCACCTGGTCGGCCGTGCTGTCGCCGAGGTTGATGATCACATTCGCACCGCCGAGCGTGAACGTGCCGTTGTTCACGATGACTCCCTCGCCGGGCTGCATCGCGATGCTGCCGGCGATGTCGATCGCGGTGCCAGTGTTTGACGGGTCGACAAAAAAGCTGGCGTTGTCTCCATCCACCATCGATCGCGCCCGAAAACCGCCGATCACGTCAAGACTCGTTCCGGCGTTGAACGTCAGCGTGCCGGCGGTGTACTGGTCGTTTGTGTCGCTACGAAGAAACTGCGTGGAGTCCACGCCGTCCAGCGTGCTCGCGTCTCCGGCGGACGTGGCCGACGCCGCCTGAACGGCGCGCAGTGCGAAGGGCGCCGCAGTCAGCGGCTGGCGCGGCGTCAGCGTAACGAATCCGACGCCGTCGAAGACCGCCAACTCAAGCCAGCGCTCGTCGGGTACGGGTGTAAAAGGCGGAAAGCCGAAATCCAACGTCGCCGTGAAGAGGCCGTTGGACGGCGTCACCAGGATGATGTTCTGTCCCAGCAATGCCCCGCCGACCGCCGCATCATAGAGGCGAAAGCGAACGTTCGTTGGGACGTTTGGTAGGCTGTTGCCGATCTTCAATCGCCCCTGATACGTAACCTCTGAGTCTAGAGGCACTTGTGCGAGTATCGGTGCTGCGCCGAACATCGCGGCCAGCAGCGACAAGGAACGGAATGTGCGAAGACAGTTCATTCCCGAACTCCTTCCTAAGAGAAGTGGTCGTCTGCCTCTGCCGCGCACGCGCGCGTCAACGCCAGAGGACGACGTTGCACAGAATGAAGCGCCAGAAACGCGAAGAAACCGTCACGCCGGGACAATTTTGTTCGCGCGAATGCAGTAGCCCAAAATTCGGGCGGAACGCGTGCGTTCGACAGCGTCCTGGCCCGATGGACGTCTTGCCGCGGGGGACTTCAAACTAAAGCCCGAGACCAAAAACGCGCGAAGCAAAAAAAAACTGCCCGATATCGAGAACAAGCTTGCAAGTCTCCCATTCTGTGGTAGATTTGTCCTATGTAGGGAAGCAAGTGGGATGAAATGGGTTTGCCGACCGGCGGTCCGCGATGTTCGTTGGGACGTACGAGCTGACGATCGACGCCAAGAATCGCATCTCCATTCCATTTGCCGTGCGCACGAAGCTGAGTCCGGAGCGGCAGGGGCGGTCGTTCTATGTCGCGCCCGGCCGAAGGCTCGGCACGTTGGCGCTTTACCCGGATCTGCAGTTCGAGAAGTCGCGCGAGCCGTTGGTTGACACGGACCGCCTGTCCGACGAAGGCCTCGCGCAACAGCAATTCGAGTATTCGCAAGCTTGGCTACTCGATCCGGATGATCAGGGTCGGGTTTTGATTCCGGCTCGGCTGATGAAACGAACGGGCATCGAGCGCGAAGTCGTGATGATCGGCGTTCGCGATCACCTGGAGCTCTGGTCTAAGGCGGAATTCGAGAAATTCGAGGACGCAGGCTGGAAGAACTATCCCGCGCAGCGGGCGCGTACGGCCGAGGAACTGAAGATCGCGCGTGACCAGGCCCCGACAGGTGCGGCCGGCGGCGCGAACTGACTCGAACTTGGGTTTGGGTTTGTGCGAGTGGGCCGGGTTTGGGCGACGACGCCGGGCAGGCGTCGTCGCCCCAACCTAGCAAGCAGTGAGTCGGCGAACGGGACCTTTTCGCCGAGGGTCCCCGTTCACAAGCATGGATGTGTTCGCCGATTCGGGGCGGAAGTGGATGCCGCCCGATCGCTGGCCGCTTGCGGCTCATGGATGAGCAGCAGCGGCCTCCCACCTCTGCGACGGATCGCAGCGGTGGCGTCTGTATAGCGGACAGTTCGGCGGCTGTCTACGGGTTGGCTGTGCGTCGGCACGGTCGGCTTTCGCGCGCTCAAGGCGAGCCCGCCGCGGTATTGGTATTGGGCCGCGCTCAGGACTTGCTTCGGGCCGCTAGATTCCGCGCAGCATGTTGCGCGCTGCAATTCGGCGATAGATTCTCTTCTGTGACGCACCCGGCGTACGAACATGAGCCGGTTCTTGTCGAACCCCTGCTTCGGATCGTGGCGCCCGCAGCGGGGGAGTGGGTTTTTGACGGAACGGTCGGACTCGGCGGACACGCATCGGCGATCGTTCCTCGCATACGGCCGGACGGGAGCTACATCGGCGTAGACCTCGACGGGGACATGCTGACCACAGCGCGCGAGCGGCTGGCGGAATACGGCGATCGCGTTCGGCTCATCGCGGGGAATTTCGCCGATGCGCGCGCGATCCTGGGTGAGCAGGGGATCGACGCGGTCGACGTTCTGCTGCTGGACCTGGGCGTCAACTCAGCCCAACTCGACGACGCCGGCCGCGGCTTTTCGTTCGATCGCGATGGTCCGCTCGACATGCGGTTTGATCGCTCAGCGGCGACGCGGGCGCTCGACCTGATCAATCGCCTTTCCGAGCGCGAGTTGGCGGACATGTTCTACGAATTTGGACAGGAGGGGCTCTCGCGCAAGATCGCCAAACGCATCTGCCAGGTTCGGCATGGCGGCCGAATCACGACCACGCTGGTGCTGGCGCGCGCCGTCGAGTCGGCGCTCGCCTCCGCAGGCGATGCCGGCGGCAAGATCCACCCCGCCACACGCGTGTTCCAGGCGCTGCGCGTCGCCGTCAACGGCGAGTTCGACAACCTGCGGCGGTTTCTCGGCCAGGCGTTCGATCTGCTGCGGCCGGGCGGACGCCTGGCGGTGATCAGTTTTCACAGTCTCGAAGATGGATTAGTCAAACAGGCGATGCGCGAGGCCGTCGCGACCGGCCGGGCCGAGGAGCTAACCCGGCGTCCGGTGGTTGCGGAGGAGCCGGAGCGGTCGCAAAATCCGCGCAGCCGCAGCGCAAAGCTGCGCGTGGCGCGGCGCAGGATGGAAACGTGAGTGCAAGGAGGCGCCGATGGGATTGAATGTGAAACTCGCTTCATTGATTTGCCTGATGTTCATCGGCGGAATTTGCTGGCTGGTGAACCAGGTGTCGCGCCCGGTCGTCGAAGTGCCGGGCGCGTTGCTGGCGCAGTCGTCGCCGCTGGGCGGATCGCCGCGCGGCGTCGGGCTGGGCGATGCGGCGCTGCGACGTTTCGCGCGGCCCAGTGCCGGCGTTATGTCCGCGCCGCATGTCGATGCGCCGCGTCCGACGATGGCGGCTTCGGATGCCGGTCCGGCCCAGCCGGAGACAGTCCGCGAGGAGCTTCCGCCGCTACACGTGGCGCCTCGTGCGCCAGCGCTGACGGTTAGCGAGACGCCGATCGGCGCCGCGGCGTCCGGGCCGCACGCGGAGCCGCTTGAAATTCGCGGCGACGGTCACTCGGCGACGTTGGCTTCCGCCCCTGGCGACGGCTCGCCGGCGAGTGTGACGCCTGCCGGCGGCGCGACGATTTCGCCGCTCGGGTCTGGCGCGCGAGAGAAGGCGGGCTCGAACGCCTCACCGGCGATGTCTGCCGGCTCGACGCCCCCAGTGGTGCCGCCGGAATCGAACGGAGCGCCTGCGGAGCGACGCGACACCACGTACGTCGTGAAGGCCGGCGACAATCTGACGCGGATCGCGCGAAGCGCCTATTCGTCGAACGATCCGAAGTGGATCCGCGCATTGATTGAAGCGAATCCGGCGGTGAAGAAGCGCAAGGGCCACGTGCTGGCGGGCGAATCGCTGCGCGTGCCGAGCGCGCCGACGCTCGCGATCGCCACGGCGAGAAACGAACCCAAGAGCAGCGTCGGCGCGAAGACCGGCAGCGGCGGCGCGGCGTTGTCGTCGAAGACAGAACCGCCGAAACCGACTCCGCTGGCACGTGATCGGCAAGCGGCAACGAAGAAGGAAGCCGCGGCAAAGTCGTCAAAGCCAACCGCGCCGACCGCGAAGCGCGCCGCTACGGACACAGCGCGCGCGACCACGGCCAAGGCGAGCGAAAAGTCCGCCGTACCGGTGAAGAAGACCCGCGAGGACGCCAAGAAGCGCAGCTAGTCGTGGCGAATGCGGACCGGGCTGGCGCGACGTTGGAAGGGAAAAGCGGCGCGAGTCAATGTCGCTGGCGCGACTGGTGATCGTGTTGGGCTTGGCGCTGGCGGTGCTGCTGGCGACCGTGACGCTGCGCGCCGAGAGCGTGCGGCTGCATCGCGAGGTCGCCGAGATGGAGCGTCGGGCCCAGGTCCGCGTTCGCGAGATTCGCGAGCAGGAGCTTGAGCTGGCGCGGCTGCGAAACCCGGCTGTAATTTACGAACGCATTCTGGACTTGAAGCTCGAAGGCATCACCGATCCGCGCGCCGCTTCACAGCCGGCGCGCGAGGGCCGAGCGGCGCGCGAAGCCAGGCCCCCGGCCGAAAAGAAGCCGGCGCGCGACGTCAAGTCGAACCGCAAGTCGAAGGACGCTCCCTAATGCGCGCCGCGGTCGCTCTTTTCATACTCGCCGCCGGGACGTTGCTCGGAACGGGCGGACGCCTGGTCTACCTGGAACAGGCTCAGGGTCCGGAGATGCGCCGCCGGGCTGAAAAGCAGCAGACCGGAGAGATGACGATCCCCGCGCAGCGCGGCGAGATTTTCGACGCGGCGGGGCGCGTCCTGGCGGGGAGCCTGCGGCGGCCGTCGATTTACGTTGACGCCACGCAGGAAGACGATGCGCGCTACGCCGCGCATTCGATTGCGCCGGTCCTGGGCTTGAAAGCGGCGGACCTCGAAAAATTGCTGCTCGAGAAGCGGCAGCGCGCCTTCGTGTGGGTCAAGCGCGAAATCAGCGACGAAGAGTTGCGCGCTTTTCAGGAGGTTCGCCGGCTGCGCCACCTGAATGCGTTCGGCGTCGTGTACGAGCCGCAGCGCCGCTATCCACTCGGGCGCATGGCGTCGTCGGTGATCGGCTTCGTCGGGGCCGAGCAGCACGGTCTGGCCGGAATCGAACAGGAATTCGACGCGATCCTGACCGGCAAAGACGGCAGGCAAACTTCCACCGTCGACGCGCGCCGTCGACCGGTGCGCGAGCGCGCGGATGAATACGTCGCGCCGCGCGACGGTGCCACCGTCGTGCTCACGATCGAGTCGCACATTCAGCAGATCGCGGAGCGCAATCTGCGGGAGGCGGTCGAGCAGTACAAGGCGCTCTGGGGCACGGCGGTCGTGATGCACCCGCATTCAGGGGAAGTGCTGGCAATGGCCAGCTACCCGGATTTCGACCCCAACGTTCCGTTTCCGGGCGTGAGCGGAACGCCGTCGAAGGAAGAAATCGAGCGCACCCGAAATCGCGCCATCGCGGACGCGTACGAGCCGGGAAGCATATTCAAGCCGTTCATGGCCTGCCCGGCTGTCGAGGCCGGCATCGCGCGGCTGGAGGAGAACTTCGCGGTGAACGGGCCGCAGCACAGCTTCGGTTCGCGCATCATCCACGACACGCACACCTACGGCACGCTGTCGCTGCGCGAAGTGATCAGCAAATCGAGCAACATCGGCATGGGAATGCTGGGCAGCCGAATCGGAAATGCCCGGCTGCATGAATTCGTGCGACGATTCGGGTTCGGCGATGTTACCGGAATCACGCTTCCGGGCGAGCACTCCGGCCTGGTCAACGACTTTGATTCCTGGACGAGCTTTTCGACGCAATCGATCCCAATCGGTCAGGAAGTCGGCGTCACGCCGATCCAGCTATTGACGGCGTTCAGCGCGTTTGCGAATGGGGGCGTGCTCTATCGGCCGCGCGTCGTGCGCGGCATCATCGACGCCGACGGCGGCGTGATCGAGGATCACTCAACGCCGATCCCGATTCGGCGGGTGCTGGATGCCCAGGTGGCGCGAAAGTTCCGGCTTGAGGCGCTCGTGGAAGTCGTGCAGGAAGGAACTGGAAAAAACGCCGACATCGAGCCCTATCAGGTTTTTGGAAAAACAGGCACGGCGCAGATCGCACATGCGGGCGGCCGGGGATACGCCGAGCACGCGTACGTGGGTTCGTTTATCGGCGGCGCGCCGGCTGAAGAGCCGCGTGTCGTGGTGATCGTCTCGATCTATTGGCCGCGCTCGGGTGGATACTATGGCGGCACGGTGGCCGCTCCGTCTGTCGCAAACATCCTCGCCGACACGCTGCGCTACCTGGGCGTTCCACCTGAGCCGCACAAACGCGCCAGCCGCGGAGCGGGATCGGTGGGCGGCTGGTAGTATGCGCGGCGTATTGGCAGCGCGGCTGAGGCTGTGAAAGCAGCGGCTCGGCGGAGGCCGGGCCGAATTCGGATCAGGGAGGATGACGTGACGCTGGCGGAACTCTTCCACGACATTATCGAAACGCGGCTCGAGGCGTCTCTCGCCGCGCATCGCGTGTCCGGCGTATTCGACGATTCGCGCCGCGTGGAGCCGGGCGGCGTGTTCGTTGCGTTGCAGGGCAGCGCCGACGACGGCCGGCGATTCATCGCGCAGGCGATCGAGCGCGGCGCGGCCTCGATCGTCGGCGAAACGCTCGACCCGCAATCCGTGCCGACGCTCACTGTGCCGGATGCGCGGCTGGCGCTGGCGCGGCTGGCCGCCCGCTGGCATGGATTGGATCGCGGCGCGACGCCGCGCCTAATCGGCGTCACTGGAACGAACGGCAAGAGCACCACCGTCTTCATGACCGCCGCGATCGCGCGCGCCGCCGGGCAGCGCTGCGGCATGCTGGGCACCGTGCAATACGACCTCTGCGCGCGGACGGTTACCGCGGACATGACCACGCCCGGGCCGCTCTCGCTGTGCGGCTATTTGAGCGAATGCCGCGACGCCGGCGCGTCGCTGGCGGTCATGGAAGTATCCAGCCACGCGCTGGATCAGCGCCGGACGGCCGGTTTGCGTTTCGTCGCCGCCGGCTTCACGAACCTCACCGGCGACCACCTCGACTATCACGGTACGATGGAGGCCTACGCCGACGCGAAGGCGCGATTATTCGCCAATCTCGACGCGGACGCGTGCGCGCTGATCAACCGCGACGCGCCGTGGCACGATCGAATGACGCGCGACTGCAAGGCGCGTGTTCTGACCTACGCGATCGACCAGCCCGCGGACGTCACGGCGCGAATCACGCGCGATTCGATCCGTGGCACCTTGTATCGCATGAAGATCGGCGGACACGACCTGGTGCTCGAAAACGCGATCGTCGGCAAGCACAACGTGTACAACGCGCTGGCGGCGGCGGGGCTGGCGCTGGGCTGCGGGCTGCCGATCGATGCCATCGAGCGCGGCCTGTCGTCGGTGCGGAATATCCCGGGCCGCCTGCAGCGCGTGCCGTGTTCGGGCGTGGATGTGTTCGTCGATTACGCGCATACCGACGATGCCCTGAGAAATGTGCTGGGCGTGCTCAAACCGCTGACCAAGCGACGGCTGATCACGGTTTTCGGCTGCGGCGGCGATCGGGATCGCACCAAGCGCCCGCGGATGGCCCGCGTGGCGGCCGAATATGCCGACGCAATCATTGTCACCAGCGACAACCCGCGCACCGAGGACCCGCGCGACATCATTCGCGAAATTGTCGCGGGATTCGACGACGGCGGCCGACGCCGCGCGACGATCGAACCCGACCGGCGCGCGGCCATTCACGTCGCGCTGGCCTGCGCCCAGCCGGGCGACTGCGTGTTGATCGCCGGAAAGGGCCATGAGAACTACCAGATTCTCGGCCGCGAGAAGTCGCACTTCGACGACGTGGAAGTCGCGATCCAAGCCGCCGCCCAGACCGCGAGCAGTGGAGCGGCGACGGCGTGATTCCCCTGATGCTGAGCGAAGTCGTCACCGCGATGGGCGGGCGAACTCTCGGCGAGGCGCCGGCCGGGAATGTTCGCGGCGTTTCGACCGACACGCGCAGCGTCGGCGCGGGAGAGCTGTTTTTCGCATTGGGAGGGCCGCGTTTCGACGGACACGCATTCGTGCCCGAGGCGCTCGCGCGCGGCGCCACCGCCGCCGTAATTGCGGGGGATCGGGTGGACGCCGTGCGAAGCGCGCTGAACGGCACGCCGGCGCTGGCGGAGAAACTTGTCCTGGTCAGCGATGTGAAGGCCGCGCTGGCGCGCTTGGCGTCGTTTCACCGCCGGCAGCTTTCCTGCGAGGTGATCGCGGTTGTCGGCAGCAACGGCAAGACGACGACGAAGTTCATGATCGATCACGTGCTCGGCGCGCGGCTGCGCGGCCGGTGTTCGCCCAAGAGCTTTAACAACGAGATCGGCGTGCCGCTCACGCTGCTTTCCGCTGACGCGCTGGACGAATACCTGGTCGTCGAAATCGGCACGAATTCGCCGGGTGAGATCAATCAGCTCGGGGATATCGTCCAGCCAGACCTGGCGGTGATCACCTGTCTCGGGGAGGAGCATCTCGAGAAGCTTGGCTCGCTCGAGGGCGTCGCCGTCGAAGAGTGTTCAATCCTGGGCTGCATTCGCAATGGCGGTTTCGCGGCTGTCAATCGTGACGCGCCCGAGATCGAGCCGCACCTGGCCGATCTCTCGGTAAAACTTGCGACGTTCGGGCGCGACGCGCGCGCCGATGTGCGCGTCAGCGACGTGTCTTACGACTCGCCCTGGCTGCGGTTCGTGGTGAATGGGCGTTTCAAGTTTGAATTGCAGTCTCCCGGTGCGCATAACGCCATGAATGCCGCCGGCGCCTGCGCGATCGCGCGGCGACTCGGTTTCACGTACGAGGAAATCGCCGAACGGTTGAAGTCGTTCGCGCTGCCGCCGATGCGTACGGAGATGGTGCAGCTTGACGGCGTGACGGTGATGAACGACGCCTACAATTCGAATCCGCACAGTGCCGTGGCCGCCGTGGAGGCCCTGGAGCTCCTGCCCGCGCGCGGTCGGCGGATCGTCGTTTTCGGCGAGATGCGCGAGCTGGGTCCGCGCGGCCCGGAATTGCATCGCAAAGTCGCCGAGCGGCTGCGCGGCGGGCGCGTCGACCACGTGCTCCTGGTCGGACCGGCCGCGGATCACATGCACGACGTGTTCGCGGATCGCGGGCTGTTCGGACCGGCGGTCGAGCGCTGCGAATCGGTCGAGCGCTGCGCCGATCGGCTCTCGCAGATCGTCCGCGAGGGCGATGTCGTGCTGCTGAAGGCTTCGCGCGCAGTGGGGTTGGATCAGGTCGTCGAGCCGCTGCGGCGGAAATGCGCGGCGCGGGCGTAGGCATGTTGTACTACCTGTTCTACTACATGACCGGCGGCGCGCCGTACGCCTATAAGAGCCCGATGTTCCGCGGCGTGATCGCGGTGATGCTCGCGTTTGCCATCGTGTGGGCGCTCGGGCCGCGCGTCATCCGCACGCTGGTCCGCCTGAAGGTCGGCGATCAGGCCGAATTCGACCACGAAACGCTGAACCGCCTCACGCAAGGCAAGAAGAACACGCCGACCATGGGCGGATTGCTGATCGTCGTGGCGATTCTGCTGACGGTGTTGCTGCTGGCGGATTTGCAGAACTTCTACGTCCTGATGGGGCTGTTCTGCCTGATCTGGCTGGCGTCGGTCGGCGCGATCGACGACTGGCTCAAGCTGACCGCCAGCCGGCGCGCCGGCACGCGCGACGGATTGCGGATGTGGGAAAAACTGGTGTTTCAGGTGGCGCTCGGCGCGTTGCTGGCGATTTTCGTGCTGCGGACCGGCTCGGCCAACATCGATCAAGCCCGATTCACCGACATCGAGGCGCCGCATCGTCCGCTCTACAACGTCCTGAGCGTGCCGTTCTACAAGGGCGAGCGATTCGGCCCGTTCGTCGACCAGAGCGGGCGCGAGTTTTTTTTTCATGGCGTGGCGCTGAGCGCGCCGCTCTTCGCCATCGTGGCCGTGCTGGCCATCGCCGGCACGTCGAACGCGGTGAACCTGACCGACGGCATGGACGGGCTGGCCAGCGGGTGCATCGTGATGGCGGCGTTCGCGTTCATGGTGCTGGCTGACGTGGTGGGGAACACGGAGCTGGCGGCGCATCTGCAACTGTATCCGATCCCCTCGGCGAGCGAGTTGTCGGTGCTGTGCGGCGCATTGGTCGGGGCGTGCCTCGGGTTTCTCTGGTACAACGCGTATCCCGCGCAGGTCTTCATGGGCGACACCGGCGCGCTGCCGCTGGGTGGAATAATCGGCTACGTCGCAATCGTCACGCGATTGGAGTTGATGCTGCTGATCGTCGGCGGCGTGTTCGTCATCGAAGGGCTGTCCGTGCTGATCCAGATTTTCTATTACAAGTCCACCGGCGGAAAGCGGTTTTTCCGCTGCGCGCCGCTGCATCATCATTTTCACCTGGGCGGATGGACTGAGACGCAGACGGTGATGCGATTCTGGCTGCTGGGCGCGCTGTTCGCCGCGTTCGGCATTGCGACGCTGAAGCTGAGGTGAGGCACAGAGAGTGCGTTCGATAGCGAGCAGCGGCGCCTTGTCGGCGCGATTCGCGCGGCGCAATAGCCGGAGGACGATGCTCCCCGTATGCGATAGAGGAACCTGATCCAGATGACCGCGATGCCGCAAGTTCATGCCGCGGACGCGCCGGCGTTCAACCTGGCGCTGGTGCGAACGCGCTACGACGCCGCGATTCTGTACCTGGTCGGCGCGCTGATGGTCATCGGCGTGGTGATGGTGTATTCGGCCTCGATCTCGCCGGACGCTCCGCCGCTCGACTGGAGCACCTGGTGGCGCTCGCCGCTCAAACAATGCGCGTTCGCGGCGGTTGGCTTCGCGGTCATGCTGCTGGCTTCGCAGATTCCGCACCGCGTGTTTGCGTGGGAGCGTTCCGGCGACGGTCTGTTTCTCGGCGTTTTGCTCGGCGTGACGGCCGCGGCGCTGCTGGCGCTGCAAGTTCCCAGCTTGAGCGTGGGCGGCGGCGGCGCCCGGCGCGCTCTGCCGCTGGGCGTGCTGGGGCTGACCTTTCAGCCGGCCGAATTCGCGAAAGTCTTGCTCATCGTCTGGACGTCGGCGTTACTGACTCGGCCGGGCGTCGATTCGCGCTCGTTGACGCGCACATTCCTACCCGCGCTGGCCAGCGCAGGCCTCTTGATCGGGTTGACGGGCCTTGAGGATTTCGGCACGGCGGCGCTGATGGGCGTTGTGTTGATGAGTTTGTTGCTTTGCGGCGGAGTGCGTTGGACGCACCTAGTGGGGCT
Source organism: Phycisphaerae bacterium (assembly GCA_046350315.1). Classification (GTDB taxonomy): domain Bacteria; phylum Planctomycetota; class Phycisphaerae; order UBA1845; family Fen-1342; genus CAZHTF01. The sequence goes on along the minus strand of JAXMAP010000002.1, from coordinate 3,475,930 downwards.
GGCCGCGCTTGGCGCCGCCGCTGGCGCGTATCTCGTATACGACAAGCCATACCGCCTCGAGCGCATTCACACGTTCTTCGCGGACGCGCCGGACGCCGCGAACGAGGGGTACCAGGTTACGCAGTCGCTGTACGCGATCGGATCGGGCGGCCTGTGGGGCGTTGGCCTGGGGCAGGGCGTGCAGAAGTTCGACTATCTCCCGCAGGCCGACAATGACTTCATTTACGCAATTGTCTGCGAAGAGCTTGGGATTGTCGGCGGGCTGGTGATCGTGGCGCTGTTCCTGGCGCTGCTCTGGCGCGGCGCGCGGATCGCGCATTGCGCCGAGGACGCTTTTGGCCGACTGCTGGCGATCGGTTTCACGCTGCTGATCTGCCTGCAGGCCGCCTTCAACCTCGCCGTGGTCACCGACAGCATTCCCACCAAAGGCATCTCATTGCCGTTCGTTTCGGCGGGCGGTTCCGGTGTATTATTCCTCGGAATGGCGGCGGGAATGTTGGCCGCAATCGGGAGACCGTCACAGTTGCGGGAGAGGGATTCGCAATCGCGAATCGCGAATAGCGAATAACGAAAGCAGCAACGACCTCTCGTGGGCTTCTGAAACCGTTTTTTTCCGATCGCTATTCGCTGTTCGCAACTCGGGAGCATGCGGCGTGCGAATCGCTTACGGCGTACACGGCTACGGACGCGGGCACGCCACGCGGGCGCTGTCGGTGCTGCCGGAGCTCGCCGGCCGGCACGAACTCCTGATTCTGGCCGGCGGCGAGGCCTATTCTGCGATCTGGCCCGATTTTCCGGTCTTCCGCATCCCTACGCTCGGCTACTACTACGACCGACACGGCCGCCGCTCGAACTACCAGACGTTCAAGCGCAATTTGCCCGCCGTGCTCGACCTTCTGCTGCGCGGGCCGGCGTTCCAGATGGTGCTCGACACCGTTCGCGATTTTCGCCCCGACGTGGTCATATCCGACGCCGAGCCGTACACGCACCGCGTGGCGCGGCTGCTGCGCATTCCGCGCATCGGGTTCGATCATTTCGGGATCATGGCGCACTGCAAACCGCCTCTGCCGATCCGTGATATGCCCAGCGCCCGGCGCGACGTGCTGGTCTATCGCGCCCTGATGGGCGATCCGCAGCGCGTCATCGTCTCCAGCTTCTATCCCGCACCGCCGCGCCGCCGCAGCGTGCGCGTGGTGGGTCCGTTGCTGCGCGAGGCGGTGCGCAACTCTCAACCGCGCGCCGGCAGGCACTTGCTGGCGTATTTCAACAACGGCCTGCACCAGTTCACGCCGCGCCTGGAGCGAACGCTGCGTCAGCTCGATTGCCGCGTGCTGGTCTACGGCGTTCAGCGGCAGGGTTCGGACGGGTGCCTCGATTTTCGCCCGGCGAGCAATCTGCCGTTTATTGAAGATATGGCGGGCTGCCGAGCGGTCATCAGCACAGCCGGCAACCAACTCGTCGGCGAGACGATGCACTTGGGAAAGCCGATCCTGGTGATGCCGGAGGATTGCGTCGAACAGCGTTTGAACGCGGCGGCTGTGGAGCGGATGGGGATCGGTCGGCGGGTTGATTTTTTGCGCCTGACGCCTGATTTCATCCGCCGCTTTCTGAAAGACGAGCAGCGATTCGTCGAGAGCATAGCGCGGCAGCGACGCGACGGCCGCCGCGAGGCGATCGACGCCATCGAGCAATGTCTGCGCGAATTGTCTGCGTCGCCGACTTCCGCAGCGCCATCGCCCGCGCGCCGCCCGGTCGCGTCATGAGGCCGGTCTCGCTGGCGCTTTCCATTCTGCAAAACCGCATCGGCGCGACGCCGCGCCCGGGCTGGTGCACCTACCTGGTCTGCTATCGCTGCAACGCGCGCTGCCAGATGTGCGACTCGTGGCGCGTGCGCCCCGGTGATGAGATGACGCCCGAGCAGGTCGATCTGGTCTTCGGCAAGCTCGGGCGGCTGGATGTTGTCCGCCTCACGGGCGGCGAACCTTTTCTGCGCGGCGATATGGTAGAGATCGCTGAAGCCGTGCTGCGCCAATCGCGGCCGGGCGTAATTCACATCACCACCAACGGCTCGTTTCCGGATCGCGTGGTCGATTTCGTGGCGCGATTCAGCCGCCGGGATCGGCTGCGGTTCATGGTCTCATTCGACGGCCAGGAAGCCGAACACGATCGCAACCGCGGCGAAGAGGTGACGTTTGCGCTGGCGATGGAAACCGTGCGGCGGCTGGTGTCGCTGCGCGCGCGAACCGGACTGGAGGTCAGCGCGAATCACACCGTAATTTCGCCGCGCTCGCTCGAGGACAACGAAGGTCTGCGCGAGCGGCTTGGCGCGCTGGGCGTCGATGTGCACATGGTGCTGGCCTACGCTGACTCGGCGATGTACGGCGCGAAGCGTCGCGGCACGCGGGCGGAGGACCTGATTGTCGCAGACGGCTATCCGCTGCATCCGGATTTGAACGGGGCGGACGTGAAGGGCTTCGTGGCGCGGGAACTGTCGCGAGTGGATGCGTTCGGCAGCCGGATGCTGCGCTGGGGCAAGCGCTACTACCTGCGCGGGCTGCAAGCCCGCCTGAATGGCGGCGGCGGCGCCCGTCCGCGCCCGCCCTGCGTGGCCCTGCGCAGCCACATTCGTCTGCTGCCCGATGGCAGCGTGCCGGTCTGCCAGTTCAACACGCAGACCGTCGGAAATCTTGTGCGCGATTCGTTCGAAGAAGTGTGGCATCGCCGGCCGGAGACTCGCGCGTCGCGCCAGTGGGTCGATGCATGTCCGGGATGTTGGGCGGAATGCGAAGTGATGCCCAACGCGATCTACTCGGGCGACATCCTGCGCGGCTGAAAGCGCGCAGGCACGAGACATCGGCGTTCGAGATTGCGAATTCCCAGCGCCCCGCTGGCTACGCGCCGACCGGCTCGCTAATCGCCTCGCGGATCGACTCGGCGATGATGGCGTAGATGCGGCTGGGGACGACGTCGACGCGCAGGCACGCGGCCAGCTCGTTGATATCGCTTTCGACCAGCTTCAACACCTCGCCCAGCGCCGACAGATCGATGCCGACGCGGGCGGTTGCCCAAATGCACGCGGCGCGGATCTGCTGCTTGTTGGGGGATTCGCACAGGAATCGCGCGATTTCCGAACTCGCCCCGATCACCGCCGCCAGCGCCGCGGCGGATTCCGGCAGATCGTCCGGGATCGGCTCGGCGTGATGGTGTCGAACCGCGGCGACCAGGGCGGTCGGCAGCGACCAGCGCTCGAGCGCCATCGCGCTCACCTCGGGATGCGTTACGCCGACGCACGCGAGCTCTTTTTCGAGCAGATGCTCGCCGTGCAACGGCCCATAGGCGGCGGCAGCGGGCGCGTATTTCTGCGGCATCGCACGCGCGAGAACCGGCACTCCCAGGTCACAGAGCAGGCCGCCCATAAATGAAAGCTCGCGCTGCAATTCGGAGTTCAAGTCGGCAAAGCGAGCCGCCAGAACGGCGGCGCCAAGCGATCGCCGCCAGTAATAGCTGGCGTCGAGCAATTTCGAGCCCTTTGTGTTGAGCTGGTCGACCATGCTGCGGCCGATCACCAGCGTGCGGATGCGGCGCGTCCCCAGGCGCGTAATGGCCTCCGAGAGCGTCGCGACCTTTCGACCGCCCGAGAACAGGGCCGAGTTCGCCAGGCGCAGCATGTCGGTGGCGATGCCGGCGTCGCTGGAAAGCAGCTTCACGAGTTCGGGCTGCTTGAAATTCGGATCATTGGTGATTTCGAGCAGCCGCGTCACAAGCTGTGGCGCGGACGGAATCGCGTCGGACCGTTCGATCAGGCTCTTTAGTTCCGCTTGCATGTGAGGTCTCCGTTCGCCGCGCGAGCCGGCCATTCGTGCTATCGCCCGAAGTCGTCCCTGACACCGCATCGCTCGATTCGGACGCGCCGAGACTGCGCATGCCAATTGAGGACGTTGCGGCGCTGTCATGTCCGTCGGAGGAATCGCCGCACTTAAAGCACACATGGGGGGGAATCGATACAGCCCATGGCGCGCCGCGCCCAAAGGATCGGGCGGCGCTGTTTATCGACCCAGAAGCGCGATGTGAGGAACCAGATGAGCGCGACTCTCGTTGATCGAACCCCGTCCACGTCTGGCGGCACCGGCTCTCCGTCGCGAGCCGCGGGCGGCCTGGGCGACGTCTCGCAGATTGTAAGCTTCCGGCTGGCCAACGAGGAATACGGCGTCGACATCATGCGGGCCCAGGAGATCATCATGCTGGGCCAGATTACGCGCATGCCGGAAGTGCCGGATTTCATTCGCGGGCTGATCAATCTGCGCGGTCACGTGATTCCCATCTTGGACCTTCGACGACGCTTCAACTTGGCGGTGAAGGATGACGACGAGCAGACGCGCATCATCGTCGTCAACGTGGAAAGCAAGACGATCGGTATCGTGGTCGATGCGGTGACGGAAGTGCTGCGGATCAGCGCCGAGCAGATCGAGCCGCCGCCGTCGAGCGTCGCGGGGATCGACCATGAATATATCCGCGGCTTACTCAAGCTCGAAAATCGGATCGTGACGCTTCTGGATATTGGACACGTTCTGTCCGCTTCCGATCAGGCCGCGATCGCTGACGGAACGCACTCCGCCGTCGAGTCCCAGGGCTAACCTTGCACAGGAACACTCCGATGAAACTGCTGAGTCACATGAAATTCACCGCCCGATTCGTCGCGCTGTGTTTGTGCTTCGGCGTCCTCCCGATGGCGATCGTGGCCGCGATCGCCTATTCGGCCACGCTGTCGCTGCACGACAAGGCGGCCGCTCAATTTGTGAACGTCGCGGCGCAGATCGCCGACACGGTGGACCGCTGCCTGTTCGAACGCTACGGCGACGTGCAGGCCTTCGGATTTAACACGGTGGTGCGCGACCGCTCGATCTGGCACAAGGTCGGCGCGAACGAGAACCCGATCGTGACGGCGATGAATCAATACGTCGACGCGTACGACATCTATTCGCTTACGGTCCTGGCGGACACCGACGGTCGCGTGATCGCGGTCAACGACCATGACGCCAACGGCGCCGCGATCGACACGGCGTTTCTCTACGAGCGGAATTTCAAGGACGCCGCTTGGTTCCGGGAATGCGCGGCGGGCAGGTTCACGACGAAACTGGCGCACACGGCGGCCGGGAACGACAGCTCGGGCGGCACGTTTGTTGAGGACGTGTACCTCGACGAGGACGTCAAGAAGATCTATCCGGGCGACAGCGGGTTGACGATGACGTTTTCCGCGCCGGTTCGCGACGCCGACGGAACGGTGATCGCGTACTGGTCGAACCGGTTCAAGTTTGCCACGGTTGAGACCATCCTTCAGACCGCGTATCGGGACTTGAAGAACCAGTATCCGGACACCAATCTCTGGATCCTGGACGCTGCCGGACGCGTGCTAGCGATGTACGACCCCTCGCGCGGCGGCGAACAGTTTCAGCACGACATGAACGTTTTGCTGAAACACAACCTAGTCGACGACGGCGTTGAAGCGGCCAAGCGCGCCGTCGCCGGCGAGCGCGGCTTCGGGCAGACGCGCCACGTTGACGGTCAGCCGGAGGTTTGCGGGTTCGCCCCGTCGATTGGAGCGTTGGGGTACCCCGGAACCGGTTGGAGCTACCTGGCGCGCGTCGATGAATCGCAAATTTCATCTGCCATGGGCATCGCCGCGCTTCAGCGCAGTCTGATGGTGGCCGTGGCGATTTCGGTTGCGGCGATTGTCCTTGTCAGCATCCTGGTCGGGAGGCGCTTCGTACGGCCCATTCGCGGTCTGGCGGAAGTCACCAAGCGCGTCTCCGCCGGCGATTACGATGTCGAAATCTCGCACCACTCGCACGACGAGATCGGCGACCTGGCTGAAGGCTTTCGCCAGATGGTGCCCAAGCTGCGCACCGGCCGCGAGTTGCAGACCCAGGCCGATCACGCGGCCCAGGAACTGTCCGACAAGGTCGATCGACTGCTGGAGAACGTGCAGGCGGCCGCTGGCGGCGACCTGACGACGAAGGTGACCGTGAACGGCTCGGACGCGGTGGGCCAACTCGGCGAAGGGCTCGAGCGCATGATCGAAGCCCTGTCGCGCGTCGTCATGCAGATCAAGGAAGCCGCCGACCAGTTCGCCGAAGGTGCGCGGGTCGTGTCGGAAGGCTCGACTTCGTTGTCTGAAGGCGCGCAGACGCAGTCCGCGAACGTCGAGGAAATGTCCGGATCGATCCAATCGCTGAACAAGATGATCCAGACTGTCGCCGAGAACGCCCGTAATGCCAACCAGCTCGCCAAAGAGACCAGCACGAAGGCCGAAGAAGGCGGCCACGCGATGCAAAAGAACATCGAGGCTATGAAGCTGATCGACAAGTCCAGCGAGCAGATCGGCGAAATCATCAGCGTAATTGGCGAGATCGCCGCGCAGACGAACTTGCTGGCGCTGAACGCCGCGATCGAAGCGGCCCGCGCCGGCGAGCACGGGCTGGGTTTCGCGGTGGTGGCCGACGAAGTTCGCAAGCTCGCCGAACGGTCCAGCGAAGCAGCCAATGAGATCGCCGGTCTGATCAGAGAGTCGACGCAACGCGTGAAGGAGGGCGCATCGCTCAGCGAGCAGACCGGGCAGGCGCTCAAGAAGATCATCGAAGGCGTGGAATCAACTGCGAACGGCATCGCCGAGATCGCCAAAGCGACTGACGAACAGTCCGTCACCGCCAAGGAAGTCGCAACCGGCATTCAAAACGTCGCCTCGGTCACCGAAAACAACGCCTCGGCGGCCGAGGAAATGTCAGGTTCGGCCGAGGAACTCTCCGGCCAGGCGCAGCAGCTTAAGGAGCTGGTCGGCGCGTTTCGGACCGGCAGCGGTAGCGCCGCCTAGTACGGCGTTTTGGTGCGCTGGCAGCATCGGACTTGGCCGGTGTGGTTCAGCGACGCACCGGTCGACGACCGATTCTCCCTGCGGGGGGCGCGGGTACTTGGCGGGTGTGGTGATTCGGGCTGACGCGAGAGGAACAGCGAGGATCGTCATGACAAATGCGAACAATTCAGCGCCCGAAACCGCCTCGTCGCTTCCATCGCGCGGCGGATTCGCCATGCCGAGCTGGAGCCTGCGCCTGCGCCTAATAATGCTGGGCGTGGTGGCGGTGGCGGTGTGCACGGCGGTGGGCGTCACCGGCTACCTGGGCCTGGTCAAGGTGCAGCGTGGCGCGCAGGCCATGCAGGTCGCCGCCGACATGCTGCGCCACCACCTCGAGTCGGACATGATGCACGATGCCATCCGCGGCGACGTGCTGGCTTCGTTGACGGCGGAGGGAGAGGCGGCGCACAACACGGTGCGCAACGACCTGGCCGGGCACAGCGCCAAGATCCAGGAGCGCCTTGAATCGAATAAGAAGCTCTGCACCTCCGACGCGATGCGCGAGAAATTCGCCGCTGCCGAACACGAATTGGAGGGCTACATCGGCGCGGCTCGCGCGCTGACCGAGCAGGCGCGCAGCGACGCCGCCGCCGCGCGCGAAAAACTGCCTGTGTTCCAGGAGGCGTTTTCGCGCCTGGAGGCGCAGCTCGAGGGCGTGAGCGACGACGTACAGGCCGCGGTGGACGAAGCCAACAAGTCCGCTGGCGAGCAAGCGTCGCAAGCCCGCAGCGCACAGATGCTGCTGGGCACGATTGGATTGACGGCGCTGCTGCTATTCCTGATCTGGACGACGCGCCGAATTACGCGCCCGATCAACGCCGTCGTCAACGCCGCAACGCATCTCGCCGACGGCGCGATCGACGTCTCACCGCCAACGGCGTCGGATATCGAGCTAATGCGGCTGTGCGACTCGGTTCGCGCCGTGCAGTGCCGCGTGCGATCGTTGCTCGCCGACGTGCGTCGACTGGCGGAGGCGGCCCGCGACGGTCGTCTGAACGAGCGCCTGACCGGCGATTTGCCGCCCGGCGCCTACGGCGACTTGACGCGCGTGCTGAACGAGATGATGGATGCTTCGGCGCGCCCGCTGCTGTGCGGGTCGCAGGTGCTCGAACGAATTGCCAAGCATGATTTGACCGCGCGGGTAACCGAGGAATTCCACGGTGAGCATGCGCACATGGCGAGCAGCATCAACTGCGTCGCCGATACGCTGCAACAGGCAATGTTTTCGGTGCGCGAAGCGGCCAATCAATTCCAGGACGGCGCCCGCGTGGTTTCTGAGGGCGCCACTTCGCTAGCCGAAGGCGCCCAGACGCAGTCGGCCAACGTCGAGGAAATGTCGGCCTCGATCCAATCGCTCAACCAGATGATCCAGTCCGTCGCGGAGAACGCCAAACAGGCGAACTCGCTGGCCGTGGAGACCTCGAAACGCGCCGAGAACGGCGGCGCCGCCGTGCAGAAGAACGTCGAGGCGATGAAGCTGATCGACAAGTCCAGCGAGCAGATCGGCGAGATCATCGGCGTCATCAGCGAGATCGCCAGTCAGACCAACCTGCTGGCGCTCAACGCGGCGATCGAAGCGGCTCGCGCCGGCGAGCACGGTCTGGGCTTCGCGGTCGTGGCCGACGAAGTCCGCAAGCTGGCGGAGCGCTCGAGCGAAGCGGCCAAGGAAATCGCCGGGCTGATCAAGGAATCGACGCAGCGGGTCAAGGAAGGCGCGTCGCTCAGCGAACAGACCGGGCAGGCGCTCAAGAAGATCATCGAGGGCGTCGAATCGACCGCCAAGGGCATCGGCGAGATCGCCAGCGCGACCGACGAGCAGTCCGTCACCGCCAAGGAAGTCTCGACCGCGATACAGAATGTCGCCTCGGTTACGGAAAACAACGCGTCGGCGGCGGAGGAAATGTCGGGCTCGGCCGAGGAGCTCTCCGGCCAGGCGCAGCAGCTCCGCGAGCTGGTCAGCGCGTTCAAGGTCAGCACCGACTCGACCGGAACGCCCGACCTGAGCGGCGCAACCCGTCGCCCAGCGACCGGCAAGCCGGCGTCATCGAAGCCTTCTCCTTCGTCGAAGACCTCGCAGAACACGAAGCCCGCGCTGGCCGCGAAAGCGTAGCGGGGCCGTGAACTGTCCGTTCGTCGCCAGGTGGACCGGAGCGGAGGACCAGTCGTGCAACTTGCAACGCTGACGGAAAGCGAGTTCGCGCTGTTCGCGAAGTTCGTGTACGACTGGGCCGGAATCTACCTGGCCCCGGAAAAGCGGACGCTGCTGAGCAATCGGCTGCGCCAGCGACTCAAGGCGCTGAGCCTGGATTCGTTCCGCGCCTACTACGACCGCTTTCGCGACGACCAGTTCGCGGACGAGGAGCTGCCAAATTTTCTCTCGGCGGTTACGACCAACGAGACGTACTTCTTCCGTAACGAACGACTCTGGGAACTCGTCGGCGAGAAGTTGATACCCGAGTTCGTGCAGCGAAACGGCGCGCGCAGCCGGTCGATCAAGGTCTGGAGCGCGGCCAGCAGCAGCGGCGAGGAAGCTTACACGGCCGCGATTCTCCTTCGCGAGCGCGTGCCGGACTTCGACCGCTGGCGCATCTCGGTAATCGGCACCGACATCAGCAAGAAGGTGCTCGAGAAGGCCCGCGCCGGAATCTACAACGAGTACGCCGTCGCGAAGATGTCCGACGAGCGGCGTGAGCGCTTATTGACCGTCGAAGGCGACAAGTTCCGCGTCAAAGACGAAATCCGCAAGCTGGTTCGCTTCGAGTTCCACAACCTGCGCGACCCGCTTCCGACCGGTGGATACGACCTGGTGTTGCTGCGAAACGTGTTGATGTACTTCGACACGGCGATGAAGCAGCAGGCCATCGAGGTGACCAGCCAGGCCGTCGCGCCCGGCGGATACCTGTTCATCGGCGACGTCGATCCAACGCGCACCTCGCCAGAGCTGATGTCGCGCATGAAACTTGAAATCGGTCCGCCGGGGTTGTACCGCCGGCCTGTCCAGACGCCAGCACTAGCGAGCACCGCATCATGAGCGACCACATCGAAGTGACGCCCGATCTTCTGGCCGGTTTTCTGGACGAAGCGCCGGCGTACTTGACTGCGCTCGAAGAGGGCCTGCTGGCGTTCGAAGCGCAGGCCAAGGACGGCGCGATCGAGCTGCGCAGCGCCGAAGACGACGAGCGCATGAACGAGGTCTTCCGCGCCGCACACAGCCTGAAAGGCATCTCCGCGTCGCTGGGCTTCCAGAAAATCCGCGACGTGACGCACCTGATGGAGTCGCTCTTCGACCAGCTTCGCAATCGCCAGCGCACGCTCGGCGGCGCGGACGTCGAGGCGCTGTTTTCCACGGTCGATACGCTGCGGAAGCTGGTCGACGAGCTTTCGTCAGGCACGGAGCAGAACACGCCGATCGAGCACGCCACCGGCGTGCTGGAATCGATCCTGTCGCAGAAGGGCGCCGCTTCCGCCGCGAGCGCAGCCGTTCCGCAGAGTGCGGGCGCGACGGTCAACGCGAGCTCCGGATCAGGCCCTGCCGCGAGCGACGCGGCGGCGCTGGCCACGGCCGATCCGGAGCTGTTGCAGCGTTACGTCGAGTCGACGCTGGAAACGATCGACGAGCTGAACATCAGCCTGCTGAAGCTCGAATCGTCACCGAGCGACTCCGAGACGATCAACACGATCTTCCGGTGCGCGCACAACATCAAGGGCGCCAGCGGCGCGGTGCGCTGCGAGAGCCTGCAGCGCCTGACGCACGACATGGAGACCGCGCTCGACCGGCTGCGCAGTGGTGCGATCGCCGTCGAGTCGGCGTTCATGAATGCCTTGTTCTGCGGCGTCGATCACTTGCGCAGCGGCGTGACCGCCATACGCGAGGGTCGCTTCGAAGCGCTCAGCAACGCGGGTTTTGACGATCTGTTCGCGCATTGGATCGGCCAGCGGCAGCCGCCCGCGCCAGCGCCCGCCGAACCGGTCGCCGCGCACCAGGACGACGCGACGGACGCGGTCGCGATTCACGTGCGTTTCCCGAAGGGCTACGCCGAGGCGCCGATTCAGGCCTGCATTCTCTACAACCGGCTTGCGGATCTGGGGGCGGTGGTCTCGTCCGATCCGGACGTGTTTTCGCTGGGCAACGACTCGAATGTCGACCGCGTGACATTTCGGCTTCGGACCGATTCGGATGCCGCCAAGATCGAGCGCATCGTGCGCGCCTATCCTGTCGAATCGGTCGACGTGGTGATGCCGGAACGGCCGGAGGCCGCCGGCGCGTCGCAATCGGATCCGCAAACCGCCGCGACCGCCGTGCCGTGCGAGGCATCGGCGACGCCCACGGCGGCGCCCGCGCGCCGCGCCGACGCGGATGCGCCGCGCGAAGGCGGCGGCGGCGGCGCCAAGGCCGGCGAGACGCTGCGCGTCGACCTGGAGCGCCTCGATCAACTCATGAACCTGGGCGGCGAGCTGGTGATCACCAAGGCCCGCTTCGCTCAAATGTCGCGCAAGCTCTCGACGCTGTTCTCGCACCGCAATCTGGGCTACCTGGTGGACGACATCTCGGACCGTCTGGCGCAGCTGCGCACCGAGATCGGTACGCTGCAAAACTGCCCGAGCGACGCGCGTGTCACCGGCGAGCTGGCTGATTCCGCGTTGCACCTGTGCGCCGATTTCGACACGGTGCGCGGGTTGGTGCGGCGCGTGCAGCAGCTCCGCCCGGTGATGAACGAATTCAGCGAGGCCGTGCACAGCCTGAATCGGATTTCCGAAGGCATGCAGAAACGGATCATGCAGACGCGCATGGTGCCGATCGGGCCGCTGTTCCAGCGCTTTAAGCGCGTGGTGCGCGACATCTGCAAGGCCACCGGAAAGAAAGTGGATCTGGTGCTGCGCGGCGAAGCGACCGAGCTCGACAAGCGCATGATCGATGAGCTGGTCGATCCGCTCACGCACATGGTTCGCAACAGCGTCGATCACGGCGTCGAATCGCCGGAGCAGCGCCGCGCGGCGGGCAAGCCCGAAGTCGGGCAGGTGATTCTCGACGCCTATCACCGCGGGCGGCACATCTGCGTCGAGATCCGCGACGACGGTAAAGGCATCAACGTCGCCGCCGTGAAGAAGAAGCTGGTCGAACGCGGCTTGGTCAACGCGGCGCAGGTCGAGCAGATGAGCGATTCGGAGGCGATCCAGTTCATCTTCCAGCCCGGAGTTTCCACCGCCGAGAAGGTGACCGACCTTTCGGGCCGCGGCATGGGCATGGACATCGTCAAGACGCGGATCGACGCGCTGGGCGGCGCGGTCGAGTTGAGCAGTCAGCCGGGCCTCGGCGCGACGGTGCAGATCCACCTGCCGCTTACGCTGGCGATCATCAACGCCATGATGACGCGCATCGGCGAATGTGCGTACGCGTTGCCGCTCGAAACCGTAACGGAGATTCTCACCGTCTCGCGCGACCAAATTCAACACGTCTCCAAACAGGCGGTGATCCGCGTCCGCGACCGCGTGGTTCCGCTCACGCTGCTGGAGCAGTTGGTCCGTCCGGTCCACCAAACTCAATACACCGCCTCGCGCGGCGAAGCGCGGCTGACGGTCATGATCCTCGGAATCAAGAACGACCGCTTGGGTCTGGTCGTCGACGAGCTGATCGGGCAGGAAGACATTGTGATCAAGGACGTCGCCGCGAACTATCGCAACGTGGACGGCATTGCCGGCGCGTCGATCATGGGCGACGGAACGGTCGCGCTGATTCTCGACGTTTCCGAACTGATTCGCAATTCCGCCAAACGCGGAGTGGGCGCAATGCAGAATGAAGAATGCGAATTGCAAAAAGCAGAAGGCGCCGCGCCGAATGTGGAGCCCATGGCGGCCTCGACGGTGTCGTAACGGTTATTGCAGCTATGACGCATTCTTCATGCTACGTTCTCGGAAAGGACTCGAATGCCGCAGACGCTCGAACTCCCGTCGACCGATCTCGACGACGCCCTGCGCGCCGTCGCGGTTAACAGCAGCCACAATGCCTCGCGCGCGTTATCGAAGTGGTTCAAGCGCGGAGTCCGTCTGCACGCCGACGGCTTCGTGCAGAAACCGCTGGACGAAGCGGCGCACGCGGCCGGATCGGCCGAGAGTGTGCTGGCCGCCGTGCACATGCCGCTGACCGGGTGCGTCGAGGGGGACATTCTGCTGGCGATGCCGGAAGAGGTGGCGCTGGAGCTGGCCGACATCCTGACCGGGCAGCCCAAGGGAAGCGGCAAGTCGTTCGGAGAGTTGGAGCGATCCTGCACGCAGGAAACCGCGAACATCGTGGGCACTTCGTTCGCCAACAGTCTGGCGCAATGGCTGGACATCGAGGTCGTCCCGGCGGCGCCGACGTTCCTGCACGACATGGCCTGCGCCATCGTCGAGCCGCTGCTGGTGCAAGCCGCCGCGGTGGGCGACGCGGCCTGGATGGCGAACACGGAGTTCGAACTCGACGAGCGGCGGCTCGAATGGGCGATGTTGCTGCTGATGACGCCTCAGACGGTTGACGTGCTCCGCGAGCGTTGCCGGGCCGACTCGGTTCGCCAACACGCCTTGCACGCCGTCGCGGTGAACGCGGCGTTCCACGCCTCGCAGGCGATGAGCAAGTGGCTCAAGAAGGGCGTTCGCCTGACGACCGAGGGCTTCGTGCGCATTCCGCTGCGGGAGATTCACACGCAATGCAACCCCGACGAGCCAGTCGTCATGTTGCATATGGACCTGGAGAATCAACTGCACGGACACATTCTGCTGGTTCTGCGGCGCGACACGGCGACCGAACTGGTGCGCCGGTTGATGCCGGAGCGCGGCGACGCTGCGAGCGAACTGGATGAAATGGCGTGCTCGTGCTTGCAGGAGACGGCGAACATCGTCGCCACCGCGTTCGCCAACAGCGTCGCGAAGTGGCTGGACTTGCAGACGCAGCCGTCGACGCCGGAACTGCGGATTGACATGCCGGAGGCCGCGTTCGGCGCCGTGCTGGCCGATCAGGCGGCGGTGAGCGATGAGGTGCTGTTGTCCAAGGCGGTGTTCCGGCTCGATGGGCAGTGGCTCGACTGCGATCTGTACATTGTGCCGACTCCGCAGTCGTTCCGAATGATCGAGACGTTCTGTCGCTGAAGACGGGTGTCACCACGGAGACACGGAGGCACGGAGAGAACTTGAACCGACTGTTTCTTCTCCGTGTCTCCGTGGTGATTTTCGCCGTTCGCTGGGGATAGGAACCAGGATCGCCGAATGTCCGTTTCGCACAGCATCGGAATCGCCGGCTTGCGCGTGGTCACGCAGCCTGACACGGTCCGCACCGTGCTCGGCTCCTGCGTGGGCATTGCGCTGTTCGACCGAGCCGCGCACGTCGGCGGGCTGGCGCACATCATCCTGCCCAGCTCGGCCGAAGGCGCCGGCGACCGCGGCAAATTCGCGGACACCGCCGTCGATTGGCTGCTGGACGAGGTCGTCCGGGCCGGCGGCTTGCGCGGCCGCATTCAGGCGAAGATCGCCGGCGGAGCACGCATGTTCGGCCCAAACACGACAAATGGCCTAGGCGAGCGAAACGTGGCGGCGGTCAAAGAACGCCTCCACCATCAAGGAGTGTCGCTGGTGGCCGAGGACACAGGCGGCGAAAAGGGCCGCAAGATGTTGCTCGACCCGGCGACGGGTAACGTCGAGGTCCAGTTCATCGGACAGGATCCGCGCGTTATTTGACGGGCGCAATCGCGAGGAGCAATCGTCATGTCGCTTCGAGTGCTGATCGTCGATGACGCCGCCTTCATGCGGTTTCTGATCAAGGACATCCTGGTGAAGCTCGGGCATCAGGTCGTTGGCGAGGCGGGCGACGGCGAACAGGCCTGCGCCATGTACGATTCGCTGCAACCCGACCTGGTGACGCTGGATCTGATCATGCCCAAAAAGAGCGGCTTGGACGCGCTGCGCGACATCCGCCAGAAGCACCCCAAGGCCCGCGTCGTCGTCATTTCCGCCGTCGAACAGCGCCAGCCGCTGATGGATGCCCTGAAGCTGGGGGCCACTGACTATCTCGTGAAGCCGTTCGAGAAGGACCGGGTCGTGGAAGCAATCGGCCGGGCGACGGCGGGGTGAAGAGAGAATTCAGAATGCAGAATGCAGAATGCGGAATGCAGAAGAACGCTCGGACGAGCGGCTTCTGCATTCTTCATTCTTCATTCGCCTTCGCCAGCAGCGCTTTCACGCCTTCAACAATCGCTTCCGGAATGTCCTGCAAGGCGGCGACGCGGTCGATGCAGCCGGTGTCCGCCGCGGCTTTCGGCATTCCGTACACCACGCTGGTTTCTTCATCCTGCGCGATGGTGTAGGCCCCGCGCTGCTTGAGCATCTTGATCCCGGCCGATCCGTCACAGCCCATGCCCGTCATCACGATCGCGACCGTCCGCTCCGGCGCGGTCTGCGCCAATGAGTCAAACAACGCATCCACCGACGGGCGGAAGCCCGACACCTTGGGCCCGTTCGAGAGCGTGGCGGCCAGTTTCGTGCCCCGCTCCACGACGCGCAGGTGCAGGTCGCCCGGTGCGATCAGCGCTCGCCCCGGCAGCAACTCATCGTGGTTGGCGGCTTCCTTCACGGCGATCTGGCACTCTTTGTTCAACCGGTCTGCGAACGCCGCCGTGAAACCCGCCGGCATGTGCTGCGTGATCAGAATGGGCGGAAAATTTGCGGGCACTGACGGCAACATTTGGTGCAGCGAGGCGGGGCCGCCGGCGCTGATGCCGATCGCGATGATGGCGTCAGTCGGCAAATCCTGCGCTTTGGTCTTCGGCACCGCGTGCAGTGGGCGCAAATTAGATCGATTGCTGGCGGCGGCGGCGAGCACGGCTTGCACGACGCGCTCGCGGAAACCCTCCAGCGTGGCGCCTTTCTCGCCCAGCGGTTTGGGAACGTAATCCACGGCGCCGCGCTTGAGCGCCTCGAGCGTGATCTGCGCGCCGGCTTGCGTCTTGGTCGAGACCACCACGCAAGGCGTCTTCTGGTCTTTCAGGCGTTCGAGGACTTCCAGTCCCGACAGGCCGGGCATCTCGATGTCGAGCGTCACGACATCCGGCTTCTGGCACAGGATCTTTTGAAGCCCGTCGTCGCCATTCTGGGCCGTGCCGATGATCTCGATTTCTTTCTGAGAGCTGAGCGCGTCGCGCAGCATCGCCCGCATGAACACCGAATCATCGACAATCAGGACCCGAATTGTCCGTGTGTTTGGCATTGACAGCGCGTCCTTGCAATGGAACACCCTTCCTATTGGATATGCCGGCGGGGCGACTTTAGCCCGAACCGCACTGGTCGCGGCGGCTGTCAGATTGGAAGTGCACCCGTTCGCGTAGACGCGCATTACGCGCGCTTTCATTGCTCTCGCGACCGTGGAACCGAAGATCGTCGGCTTTCGCGCGAATCGGGCACGGGGCCCGTTCTAGCAGTCCGTTGAAGAACTCACCCCGCCGAGCCCCGACCGTCAGGGAGGGGTCCGCTCGGACCTCGAAAACACTGTGATTCCCAGCGATTTCGGCCATCGGCCCGACCCCGCCCTTACGGTCGAGGCTCGGCTAGGAGCATTTCTCAACGGGCTGCGAGGTGCAATTGGCGAAGACTATGAATTCGGCTGCGCCGGCTCCGTCGCCGGCAGGACCTCCGGCAACGGCATCTCGAACAGCCGCTTGGAGAGTTGCTTGATGCGGCCCACCAGCTCGGGGTCCGCCGTGGGCGTGACGGCGGCGAGCACGCCGGCCAGGTTGCGCGGCGAAAGCAGCATCGCGGCGGGCTGTGCGGGGCGCGTCGCACTCGCCAGCGTGCGCAGATCGCGGCGTTCCTGCTCGCTCAAGCCAAGGAGATCGATCGCGGTCGTAAGCAGGTCGGGCACTTCGGGCGTGGCGGAGTTCTCGCGCCGTCGAAATACCCACATCGCGCCGAACGTGGCCAGCGCCAGTACCAACAGCACAATGACCAGGATGGTCGAATCCTGGCGGCTGGGGCCGGAGGTGAACGCGTTGCGAATCGAATCGATCGCCTGGACATACGGCGCGTTCTCGTCGGCCAGCAGCAGCGGGATCATCGAGCGGCTCCGACAGGATCGTAGTTTGCCGGTAGGAGATGGCCGTAGAGCTTACGGAGCATCATTCGAACGCGGCGCACCAGCATCGGGTCCGACGGGTCGGCCCGATCGGTGAGCAACTGGCGAAGAACATCATCCAGCTCGCGCCGCAGCGTGACCTGCTCTTCCGTGCTGCCTTCATCTTCGTCCGCGGGAAGCTGCGGAGTCGCGCGCTCGCTGGTGCGCGGCAGGTCCTGCGCCGCGAGCAACAGGCTCTCGGCGAGTTTGCGAATCGGCTCGACCGGGTCATTCGCTAGCGCCGTAATCTGCTCGGCAAAAGCCCGCAGCAGCGCGTCGGTCGAAATAACCTGAAGCACCATCACGCGGTCGCGCGGGTCCGGCGATTGGAGGTGCTGCAAAAGTTGAGTTCGCCAGACGCTCGCGTTTTCGCGAATCAGCTCGATCAGCTCGACGCGCTCGCTGGGCCGCTTTCGGCGGCAGACCTGCCACAAGCCGGCGAAATCGGTCGCCCGGCCGGGTTGCTCGCGTTCCGGCGGCGGCGCGTCGGTTCCCTCCTGCTTGGTGACTGTGACTTGCCGCGCGAACAGGAACCAGCGCGCAAAGCTGGCGGCCGGCGAGCCGGATTCGGCGATGTCGGTCAATACTTCTACTGCGCCGGGGTGCTGCACGTCGGCCAGCGCGTACGTCGCCGCACGCGACAACTCATGATAGCGCGATTGGCTCCAGCGCGAGAGCGTGCCGACCTTCTCCTGATCGGAGTATCCTAGCGCCAGCAGCCATTTCGGCAGCGTGGTGCGCAGCGGCGCGGGAATTGCGCCCAGCGCGGCCTCGGCCGCATCCAGCCAGCCGCGGTTGCGCATGCTCGGAAGCTGCTTGCGGATTTCGGGGTCCGCCAGGAGCGGTGTCTGCGCGAGCAGCGCGGCCACCTCGGCGCGGCCGGACCAGGTTCGCAGCAACCGCGATGCGGCGCGATGCCAATTCGGCTTTGCCAGCGCCGACAGCAGGAAACCGGCCAGCTTTGGATTGTTCCACTGATCCAATTTTTCGTTAACGGCGTTGCCGGCGCGCGAGCGGCGGTTCTCGAGGTATTCCCAGAGCGCATCGCCCAGATCGGTGGCCAGCCACAAGCCTGCTTCGAGGACTTCGATCCGAAAATGCAGATCGAACGTGCGCAAACCTTCGTTCACCGCCTGCACCACGCGGCGGCGCGCCGCGGTGTAGTCGGCCAGTTCCTCGTCGCCGGCGTCCATTCCCGGCTGCCGGTCAATCATGTGCTCGACCACGGCGCGCAACGTGCACGCCGCGGCAGAACGAACCTGATTGGTCGGGTCGCGTAGTGCCGCGGGAAGCACGTACGCGAGCGTCGGCGTCGGATCGTCGTCGTAGGCGGACAAGGCGTTCAGCCGCTGCGTGGGAGTCGATAGGCGGATCGCCTGTGCGATCGCCGCGCGCAGGCGCTCGCGATTCGCGCGCATTTCCTCGAGTAACTCGTCGGGCAGCGCGCTGTAGCAGCCCACCAGACCGGCCCAGGATGCGTCCGTGTCGCGCGAATAAAGGATCGACATGATGCGCTCGGCGAAGTCGGGCTCCGCTGATTCGAGCGCGGCCCCCAACGTTCGATCACACTCGGCGTCCGAGCCGGCCGCCAGCCAGTCGTAGAGCTTGTCCACCAGGGGCATCGGTGTTCTTCCGTGGCCGCCCGTCGGCGCGATTCGCGCGCGCGGCGGAGTGGTCGTTTCCGTGTCATCGGTCCTAGAACGGCGGGGCATCAGCAACGATGCGGCGCGGGATGAATGTTCGATGCGATGGACTGAGGCACCTGCGTTGTGCGGAGGCGGGGAGCGTCGCGAATATCGGACCAGTGCGCCGACAAGACGCACAGGCCGGATTTCAGTGTCACCGGCGGCGTTCCGGATGTACGATTCCGTTTCAGTTCGGGCCGTCAGCCGTCCGTTCGACGACGGCGCCGTCATTTCTCTTCACGGAGGTCAAAGAGATGTTTCGTCAGGTCCTACGCCTCGCAGCGTTCGTGGCCGTCGCGGCCACCGTCTCGTCCGCACTCGCGCAGAAGACGATCCAGCGCTGGACGCCGCCGCGCGGTGCTCATCAATCCGTTGTCGTGAGCTGCGCGAATCCGGTGCCTCTGACCGGCGCGGCGGGCGGACGTGTCGCCATGGATGACTGGATCTGCCCCAAGTCGGGGCCGCTGGTCCGGGTGCGCTGGTCCGGCGTGGTGCTGGTGCCCAATCAACTGCCGGTCGCCGGTGTGGCACGGCGCTACTATGTGGCGATCTGGAACAATCTCGCCGCAGCCTGTCTACCGGGACAGAAGCTTTACCAAGCCTGCGTATCGCCGAGCGTTAAGCCGATTGGAACTGATTGCCGCAATCGCACGGTGTATGAATTCACCGCCGCTCTGCCGCAGCCCTATTTCGTGCAGACACAGGGGCAGCATTACTGGCTGCAGGTGTCAGAGGAAGACGCGAGCAGCGCGCGCGTCGGCCAGGAGGATTTTCGCTGGTCGGGTCACCTGGAGATCGTGAACTGCCCGGCGGCGCAGCAGCTCGCGAGCGGGGCGTTCTTGCAGCCGATCGTCGACGACTGCAATCCGCCGGTTGCAGACGACCTCGCGTTCGCGCTGTACTCGAAGACGCTGATCGGCGTGATTGTCGGCGCCAACCCGGTGATTGGGTTCCCGATCTTCGGCCTGGAACTGCGTGATTCGGCGGGAAACCTGATCGAGCGCCAGCCGATCATGCCGAACATGGATGGCACGTTTGAGGTCGAAGCCGACGCGCCGGACGGGCAATACATCGCCACGATGATGGGAATGGGCGCCGTGCCGCGCACCGAACCGGTGATGGTGATGGATGGATCGGAACAGGCGATGAGCTTCTTTGACGTCTTCTATGGCGACCTGAATAGCGATCGCTGCGTCGGGCCGCCGGATCTGGGCATTTTCCTTTCGAACTGGAATCGCGGGACGTGTCCTTAGCGCGCGGAGTGCGGTCGGAGGCGGCCGCGCGGACCGCGCGAGGCGCTTAGTCCGTAATTGGCGCGGGCCAGCTGACTCGGCTTGCCCGCGCCGGCTCGTTGCGCGCGAGGGCGGGCCGCGCCGAGTTTTCGTGCGTTCGCATCGCCTTTATGATTCCGAGCGCATGACTTGTCGTCCGTGGATTCGGAGTCTTGTCGCCGCGGGCGTGGCCGCACTGCTCGTCGGCTGCACAACCACCGCTCGTACGGCGTCCGCGCCAATTCGCGAGACGGACATCGCACCTCCAGCCGCGTCACCCGGCGTCCTCGTCCCGATTGACGCCGGCGCCGAACCGGCGGCGGCGCATGCGGAGTCGGCGACCGCGGGCCCATCGTCGATCGAACGCGACCCCGTCGCATATCTGCGTTCGGTGCTTGAGAAAACGCGGCAATTGCAGCAGTACAAGCTGCTCATGGTGCGCCAGGAGCGGCGCGGGCTGATCAGCTCGCTGCGGCCGCCGGAGCGCATCGCGTGCTGGTTTCGGCGCGCGCCGTTCAGCGTCCGCATGAAATGGCTGGATGACGACACGAACAACGGCGAGACCGTCTACGTCGAGGGTCGCGACCGCAATCGGGTGCGTTTCATCCCGCGTTTCGGGTTCCTGGGACTGTCGCCGCGGGTGTTCGTGGTCGATGTGCAGACGCCGGTGATCTGGGGCGTGGCCAAGCGTCCGATCTCCGAATTCGGGCTGGAGCGGATGATGGAGCGCACGCTGGCGACGCTGGCCGAGAACGGCGACGCCGGCCGCGTTCGCTACCTGGGGCTGCGCGATCTGCCGTATGCGGACAATCGTGTTCACGCCGTCGAGCTCGCGTATCCGTCGGAGCGTTATGCCGCGCCGGTGCAGGAGCTGCTGATCGATCCGCGGACCGACCTTCCGGCCGGCTCGATTCTGAAACTCGCGGACGGACGTGTCGATTCGATCTACACCTATGACCAGCTCGAACTCAACGTGACGCTTGGCGACGACGACTTTGTGATGGACGGCGAGCGGCAGGCAAGCCGCCCGGCATCGATGGAACTGCCGGCGGCGCGCACGCAGTGAGCGTCAACAACGATTGAATCCGAAATGAAGCACGTGATCGACGCCGCGACGCAGGACAAGCTCTACATGCTGCGCGCCCTGGCGCTGGCGCCGCGCGGCCGTGGGCGTGTTGAGCCGAATCCGATGGTCGGCTGCGTGCTGCTCAAAGACGGGTGCATCATTGGCGAAGGTTGGCATCGGCGCTTCGGCGGACCGCATGCCGAGATCGAGGCGCTGCGCGCGTGCCGCACCTCGCCGCGTGGCGCCACGGCGTACGTGACGCTCGAGCCCTGCTGCATCCAGGGCAAGACGCCGCCTTGCACCGCTGCGCTGATCGCCGCCGGCCTGGCGCGCGTCGTCGCGGCCACGCGCGACCCGAATCCGCGCGTGTCGGGCAATGGACTGGCGGCGCTGCGCCGGGCGGGAATTCAGGTCACCTGCGGCGTATGTGAAGCCGACGCCCGACGGCTGATCGCCCCGTTCAAGAAATGGATTCGAACGCAAACGCCGTGGGTGATTTTGAAGTGGGCGCAGAGCCTTGACGGCCGGATCGCCACGCGCGGCGGCGATTCGCGCTGGATCAGCGACGAGCGCATGCGCGGCGACGCGCACCAGCTTCGCGGACGCGTCGATGCGATTCTGGTCGGCGTCGGCACCGTGTTGAAGGATGATCCCGAGCTGACGTGTCGCCTGGCGCGGCCGTTGCGAGTCGCTTCGCGCGTCGTGCTCGATTCCAGGCTCCGCACGTCGCTGAGCGCGCGATTGGTTCGCACCGCGCGGCGCGTGCCGACGATTGTGGTCTGCGGGCGCAGGGCGAACAAGTCGCGCCAAATCTCGCTTGAAACTGCGGGTTGCCGCGTGATCCGCGTCGCGAGCGACGGCCGGGGAGTGCGCCTGCCGGACACGCTTGTTGCGCTTGGCCGCCTCGGCATTTCGAGCGTTCAGGTGGAAGGGGGCGGGCAGGTGCTCGGCAGCTTCGTCGACGCGAACCTGGGCGACGAATTCCACGTGTACTTGTCGCCGACGATCATCGGCGGACAACTTGCCACGCCGGCGGTCGGCGGACTGGGTGTCGCAAGAGTCGGGGACGCACGCAACATCCGCGACGCGAAGCTAAAACGCCTGGGTCGTGGGTGGTTGCTGGTCGGCGTCGCGCGGGAATAATCGCCCGCGGGTCCCGTTCGGATCGCGCCGCGCTCGGCTGTTGCTCGGCCGGCACAGGTTTGCGCGACTGCCATAGAAGGCGATTTGATCTATGATCTTGACGGCGAGCGGAGAATCACATGAGTGCCCCCACCACTGCGCAGCGTCGGGCGTTGCGATTCAACTCGATCAACGAGCTGATCGCTGAGATTGACCGGATCGTCGCCGCCGACGCGGCCGGAAGGATCCGCCGAACCGGCAACTGGACCGCCGGTCAGGCGATGAATCACCTCGGTTCGTGGATCGAGTACGGCTATGAGGGTTTTCCATTCCCCCCGCCGCCCTGGTTTGTTCGGATCATTCTCCGCTTCATGAAAAACAAGTACCTGCGGCAAGGCATGCCGTCCGGCGTACGCATTCCCGGCGCCGCTGAGGGCACCTATGCCACGGAGCCGATGAGCGCCGTCGACGCCGCGGCGAAGCTGAAAAAGGCGCTCGGTCGCCTCCAGCGCGGCGAAGCGCCCCGTTTCGACAGCCCGGCTTTCGGAAAGCTGACCGAGGACGAGCGGATCGCGCTCCAGTTGCGCCACGCCGAGCTGCACCTGAGCTTCCTGCATCCCGAGTAGCGCATGGGCTGGTGCAGCCAGCGTGGATCCCGCGCTCGCTTGCGCTTCGCGTTCTGACACTCTGGGGAACTCGCGCGTGATCATTGCGGCGTTGCCGCGCCGCGCGCCGTTCGCAATAATCGCCGCGCCATGAGTAACCCCAGCGCCGCATCCATCGCGAACCGTCCGAGTGAGCCGCTCGAAAAACTGCTCGCTGAGCTGCACGCCCGCGAGGCCGTAATTCGGCAGGGCGGCGGGAGAGCCGGCATCGAACGCCAACACAAGCTCGGTCGACTGACGGCGCGCGAACGAATCGCGTTACTCTGCGACTCAGCAGCAGGGATCAAGGGATTGAGGGATTTAGGGATTAGGCAAAGCGTCGCCGCCAAACCTCAATCCCTTAATCCCTTAATCCCTCAATCCCCGCCGTTCTTCGAACTCGGCCTCTGGGCCGCCGACGGCATGTATCCCGACGTCGGCGACGTACCGGCCGCAGGTGTGATTGTGGGGCTTGGCCATGTGATCGGGCGTCTGTGCGTCATTGTCGCGAATGACGCGACGGTGAAGGCCGGGGCCTTCTTTCCCGCCACGTGCAAGAAAGTGCTCCGCGCACAACGCTTCTGCATGGACAACAAGCTGCCGATTCTCTACCTGGTCGACTCCGCGGGCGTCTTCTTGCCGATGCAGGACGAGATTTTCCCCGACGAAGACGACTTCGGCCGCATCTTCCGCAACAACGCCGTCATTTCCGCGATGGGCATCCCGCAGTTCTCCGCGATCATGGGCAACTGCGTCGCCGGCGGCGGCTATCTGCCCGTCATGTGCGACAAACTGCTGATGACCGAAGGTTCCGGCCTTTACCTCGCCGGGCCGGCGCTGGTGAAAGCCGCCATCGGCCAGACGCAGACCTCCGAGGAGATCGGCGGCGCCAAGATGCACGCCTCGATCAGCGGAACGATCGATTTTCGCGAGCCGAATGACGAGCTGTGCATCGAACGGCTGCGGCGCCTGGTCGGCAAGCTCGGTCCGCCGCCGCACACGCCGTTCAATCGCGTCGCCGCTCGCCCGCCGAAGCGCCCGCCGGAGCGCGCGTATGACCCGGTGGCGGCGGCCAAGCGCGGCGATTATGACGTGCGTGACCTGCTCGAACACCTGCTCGACGCGGACAGCTTCGACGAATACAAGGCCGAGTACGGCCAATCGCTGGTGTGCGGCTTCGCGCGGCTCGACGGCTGGGCGGTCGGCGTGGTCGCGAATCAGAAAAAGCAGGTCAAACCCGCGAAAGGCGCGCTGCAATTCGGCTCGGTGATCTACGCCGACAGCGCCGACAAGGCCGCCCGTTTCATCCTCGACTGCTGCCAGATGAAGACGCCGATCGTTTTCATCCAGGACGTGAACGGCTTCATGGTCGGGCGCGACAGCGAGCAGGAGGGCATCATCCGCAGCGGCGCGAAGCTGGTCAGCGCGGTCAGCAACTGCACCGTGCCCAAGCTGACGCTCATCACCGGCGGCAGCTTCGGCGCGGGCAACTACGCCATGTGCGGCAAGGCGTACGACCCGCGCTTCATCTTCGCCTGGCCGACCGCCAAGTACGCCGTGATGGGCGCCGCCTCCGCCGCCAAGACGCTGCTGCAGCTCGAAGTCGCCAATCTAAAGAAGAAGGGCCACGAGCCGGACGAGAAGGAGCTGGCCGACCTGGAGCGGCGCATCACGCAGCACTACGAGACGAGCATGGACATCCGCTACGGAGCGTCGCGCGGCTGGGTGGACGCGATCATCGAGCCCGCGCGGACGCGCGACGTGCTGGCGCTGGCGCTGGAGGCGGTGGCGTATGTGGGGGAGTTGGCGGAGTTGAAGGTGGGGGTGTTTCAGGTGTAGGGCAGCGGAATGCGCGTTGGCACCGCGGCTGTGGTATCTATCGAGGTGCGCCTTACGCCCACGCTTCGCCGTGGCCCGTAGGGGAGCGCGGACCCAACCTCATTGGGTGCGGTAAGTCCGCCGTTGAGGTGGCGCTCGTCGACGGGGGGGGCGACGAGGCTGCCGCGCCACTGACAGGTCGCCCGCCAGTTCTGGAGCACCACGCCCAGATCGGATTCGTCGATCAGCCCGTCGCCGGTCACGTCGCCGAGCGTATTTGGCGGTACGGTCGCGATCCAGTTCTGCAGAAGCACGGGCGGGTGGCATGCTTTCGCGGTACTCCGCGTAAGCATGCGTTGAGCGTTCGAAGCGCGCCCTCACCGCTGATGCGCTGCAGGCTATGATGGCTGCATGCGTCTTTCCGACGGCCGCATTCGCAAGTTGCGCCGCAGTTCCGACGACGCGGCGGCCGCCCACGCGCTTACATTCTCCTGCTTTCGCCGCCGCCCGTTTCTGAGCCGCGAGCGGACCTGCCGCTGGCTGGTCGAGGCGCTGGAACGCGCGCGCCGCGATGATCCGCTCGACTTATGGGCATATGTCTTCATGCCCGAACACGTGCACCTTGTCCTCCTGCCGCGCGGCCCGTTGTCTTGTCTCCGCGCGCTGCTGGCGGCCATCAAACTTCCCGTCAGCCGCCGCGCCATCGCGTTCGTCACGCAGAATGCGCCGCACTTCCTGGCCGAAATGCGCGACCTCCAGCCCAACGGCCAACTGTCGCATCGCTTTTGGCAGCGCGGCGGCGGCTATGACCGCGACTTGCACGACCCGGGCACGATCCACGCGACAATTGACTACATTCACGCAAACCCGGTGCGTGCGGGGTTGATCCAGCGCCCGGAACTGTGGCGCTGGTCCAGCGCTGCGTATTTTGCCGGCACGGGCGCAGCGCCTCTGAAACCTGACGTGGACTCGATTCCATCGCCACCGGCGCATTGGCGCTTTTGGAGTTGTTCCTAGCTCGGTTGCCCGACGAAGAGCATGCTTACGCGGAGTACCGCGAAAGCATGCCACCCGCCCGGGCAGGCCCAAGTAGGGTGCGTCGGCCGTATCGACGCATCAATTCGAAATTCGAGGACGGTGCGTCGATACGGCTGACGCACCCTACAACTGGCTACAGAATGACTGAAGCGCCGCGGCACGCTTCCTTTCACTCAACGCGCACGACCGCCGAGCGCTCCGACACCCCATTCTCGTTGAACGCCTCGATCTGAAAGAAATGCACTTCGTCACGATGGAGAAAGCGGAAGTAGTACTCACTTGAACCCAGCACCGTCACACTCGTGTAGAGCTTCTCCGCGCTCGGACCGGCGTAGATCACGTAGCCGGTCGCCAGGTCCGACGCCTTCCATTTCAGCCAGGCGCTGCGCCGCTCGCTGTCGCCGCGCAGCGCGACGAAATTCGAGACGGCGTCCGGCGTTGGGCCGTGGCCTTTGCCGAAGACGCGAAGACCGCTGAGCGCGAACTTGCCAGTCGGTACGTGCACGTTTTCGATCTTCACAAAACGCGCCTCGACCGGCTCGGGTAGCTCGACGTAATCATGCGGCGTGTCGCGCCGGCCCTCGCGGCGGTCGATGATGACTTTCCACTCGCGCCCGTCCTGGGATGCCGACACGACGTTCTGATGGGACAATCCGGGGACCTTGCCGACGATCGTCGCATCCTGATCCGCGTAGTTCACCTGAACGGCGTGGATCGTGCTCACCGCGCCGAGGTCGCTTTGCAGCCACTCGCCCGCGTCGCCGGTCGCCGCGCTCCAGTACGTCCGAATGTCCTCGTCCACGGCGAAATTCGGTCCGTGACCGCCCAATGTCGACGAAACCAAGACCGGCTTGGCGTAGTTCAAGAGCGCCCAGGCGGTCCAGAGACCCTTCCGCGCGTCGAAACGGCCTTCGGGAATGCGCTGCGGCAGCAGCCCGTACGCCGTGTTGCAGAACAGCACGCCGTCGTCGTCAAAACCGGCGGGCCAGAGGCCGATGCGGCGCTCGAAGTTGTTCTTGACGCTGATGGCGAGCGTCGACGTGTGCCACCAGTTGCCGAATTTGTCCTCAATCGTCGAGCCGTGTCCCGCGCCGCGCGCGAAGCCCCCGGGATTGAGCGAAAACGGGTTGTGCCGCTGATACGTGAACGGGCCGAGCGGCTTGTCGCTGACGTACACGCCGTCGGCGTAGCCGGAAAACTCGGTGCCCGGCGCGGCGTATTGCAGGTAATAGCGGCCGGCGTGCTTGTTCATCCAGGCGCCTTCGATGAACGGCGCCAGAAATGTGTTGTCGTGATACTCGCCGAATCGCTCCCAGCCGTGCCGCGCGGGGTCCAGGCTGATCAGCGCGACCGGCTCGCCGATCGGCGTCAGCGCGTCGGGCTTCACCTCGACGCCGTAGATCGGTGTCTGGTTGCTCGACCCGAAGTAGAGATAGAGCCGCCCGTCGTCGTCGAGGAAGAAGGCCGGGTCCCAGGCGGCGAGCGGGAAGGGGCTTTTTGCCTCGGTCCAGTCGTCGCGTTTCGGTTCGCGGCTCATCCAGATCGGGAAATTCGGCTCGTGTGTCGAACCGATGACGTACAGCGCGTCGTTCATCACCCACGGCGCCGGGGCGCAAAGATCGTCGTGCACCTTGTGCTCGGGTTTGAGGAAGCGGCGCGGGACGAAGGTCCATTCCAGCAAGTCTGGGCTGTGCCAATAGCCCCACTGGTTGGTTGAGAATAGGTAATAGTCGTCGCGAAACCGAACGATGGCCGGGTCCGCCGTCGCGCGATGCCGGGCCTGCGCGTTCGCCTGCGGGATCGGGCTGTAGCCGTAATCGATGTTCAGCGGGTTGCAGAATGTTCGCTGCTGCGCCGGCAGCGACGCGGCAAGGCCGCCGCCGCATATCGCGGCCGCCAAGGCGCGAGGAATGTTGGTTCTCATGGCTGGGTAGCGTAACGCGCGGCCGCGCGGCCCGCGCTTTCCGTCGCGATCGGCGAAATCCCGGCTAAGATGTTGCATGTGCGTGGGGGAGGGTGCGGCGCCCGTGCGCCGGTTCGCTTGAACAATGCCGGAACTGACGCCAGAAAAACTCGAAGAGACCATTCGCTGCGACGGGCGCTACGCGCCGGAGGCGTACGAGTTCCTCCATCGCGGCCTGATGCACTCGACGCAGATGGTCTACGGCGAACAACCGCCCGAGGGCGCGCGGCACGTCAGCGGAGCGCAGCTCTGCCAGGGCCTGCGCGATCTGGCGATCCGGCAGTGGGGCCCGCTCGCGCTGGACGTGCTGCAACGCTGGGGCGTCCGGCGGACGCGCGACTTCGGCGAGATGGTGTTCCTGCTGGTGAGCGTGGGGTTCCTCGGCAAGCAGGACGAAGACCGCATCGAGGATTTCGACGACGTGTATGACTTCAGCGAAGCGTTTACGCGGTACGCGATCGTGCTGGAGGAGTAGGGCGTCGCCTCACCAGCGAACCGGGGAATAGTTCGAATCGCGAGCGCAAGCGACCGGCCGGTTTCGAAGACGGTCGCCGATTCAATCGTCACCAGCGCTCGATGCACCAGTCAAGGGCAAGCCAGATGCGAATGCGGTTCGCGCTGGTTTTTACGTTGTCGGCACTTACGCTGTAGCGCGCGACGCCGTACCGGTTCTGCCCATCGTTCGCGAGTTGAAACCAGACGAAACCTTGCTCGCGACCCCACACGCGCTCGACCGGCACGAGTCCGACCCATTGATCCGCGATCGGGGCCGCGGGATTGGCGAGGTAACGATCGGCGGCGACCGCGAAGAACGGCCAATTCGCGTAGAAGGTCAGCGCGGCGCGGACCGGGACCAGATCGGCCAGCAACACGAGCAACACGCACAGTTTCAGCGTTCTCCACCGCAGCATGTGCTGTTCAAAGTCGCGAATGAGGGCGCGCTTTCCACCGCGTTTCAACCGCCGGTATGCCGCTCGCGCCAGCAGATCGCCGAGATCGCAACGATCCACGGCGGAAGCCACACGGTCCAGCATTCGCGCACCAATGCAATCCAGTCGAAGGACACCTCCAAGAACATCGAACGGACGATAGAGATGCCGGTGAGCGCCATGATCAGCGCGAGCCCGACCGCCGAGACGTACTCAAGCGGCTTGAGAGCTCGCCCTGACGCGGAGCGATACGTCGTAGGGTCATCCGGATCGAAGGGCAATCCGCATTCGGGGCAGCGCGCGACGGTCAAGCCGACGAGCGCGTACCCGCATGAGCGGCAGCGCGCATCAGTCGGAATGTCGAGGACTCTGGAGTTCGCTGTGCCCATGGCGCATCAAAGCCACAGGTGCCCGGCGCGCCGCGGTGGCCCGCCAATCAGAGCCGCGACCGTAAGGGAGCGGTCGGGCCCGGTGTAGAAGCCCGCTCGGCGCACTCTCGTCGCGTCGTTGTCCGACCCGACCGCTCCCTTACGGTCGCGGCTCTGACGGACCAGACGCCCGATGCGATGCGCGAAACTCGGCCGGACACCGCGCGGCCGGTCGCTTGCGCTCGCGATTCGGATGCAAGGGCGAAAACGCGGTGCGCTACGCCTTGCCCGTCCACGTCGGCTGGCGCTTCTCGATGAACGCCGCGATCCCCTCGCGCGCGTCGGAGCATGAGAAGCACAGGCCGAACTGATTCGTTTCGTCGCGGTGCAGCAGCGCGTGCTTGATCCGCCGCACCGCCGCCGGCGAGCCGGCGCTGAGCGTCTTGAACCAGCGCGCCAATGCCTCGTCGAGATGCTCCGGATTGGCCACGACCTCATCCACCAAACCGAGCCGCTGCGCCTCCTCCGCCGAAATCGAGTCGCCGCTGAACATCAGCTTCCGCGCGGCGGCCAGGCCCACCAGGCACGCCAAGCGCTGCGTGCCGCCCCAGCCGGGCATGAGCCCGAGGCGGCTCTCCGGCTGGCCGATCTTGATGCCGGTCACAGCGATGCGAAAATCGCACGCCATCGCCAGCTCGCAGCCGCCGCCGAGCGTGTGGCCGTTGAGCGCGGCGAACGTGACCTGCGGCATGGCCTCGATGGCGTTGAAGACGTTGTGGCCGTTCTTGCTGAAGATCTGCCCCTCGGCCTCGGTGAAATGCGACATCTGCTGAATGTCGGCCCCGGCGACAAAGGTCTTGCCCACGCCGCGCAGCACCACGAACCGTATCGACGCGTCCTCCGAAAGCTCCTTGACGTGCATGCCCAGCTCGCCCAGCACGCCGGAGTGAAACGTGATCACGCCGGTAGGGGAGTTGAAGCGCAGCGTGGCGACGTGACCGGCACGCGTCAGCTCGAGCGTGGTCGCGACCTGTTCAGTGGTCATACGAATAGAACCCCTTCCCGGATTTATTGCCCAATTTGCCCGAGCGCACCATGATCCGCAGCAGCGGCGTCGGGCGATAGCGATCCTCGCCCAGGTCGCGATGCAGCACTTCCATGATCGCCAGGCACACGTCCAGCCCGATCATGTCCGCCAGCTTCAACGGCCCCATCGGGTGATTGCAGCCCAGCATCATCACGTTGTCGATCGTGTCCGCATCGGCCACGCCGTCGCTGTAACACGCGATCGCCTCGTTGATCATGGGCATCAGCACGCGATTGCTGACGAAGCCCGGATAGTCCTTGACGCGGTGGGGCGTCTTGCCGAGTTGGCGCGCCAGGTCGATGATCGTGTTGGTAACTGCTTCGGAGGTCTCAAGCCCGACCACGACCTCCACCAGCTTCATCAGCGGCACCGGGTTGAAGAAGTGCATGCCAATGAACTGGGCCGGCCGGCTGCTGGCGGCGCCGAGCTCGCTGATCGAGATGCTGCTGGTGTTGCTGGCGAAGATCACATCCGGGCCTGCGATCGTGTTGATCTCGCGCCAGAGTTCGGCTTTTGCCGCCGGATCTTCGATGATGGCCTCGATCACCAGGTCAGCCCGCGCCAGATCGCTCATCGAGCACGGGCGCAGGCGCTCGCGGGCTTTCGCGGCGTCGTCCTTGGAGATCTTTTCTCTGGCGACGAATTTTTCGAGCGATTTTTCGATGCCGATCACGGCGTGATCGACCACCCCGGCGCGCGTGTCGTGCATGAGCACGTTACGTCCGCCCTGGGCGAATGTTTGTGCGATTCCGGCGCCCATCGTGCCGGCGCCCAGGACGGCGACGGTGCGGATCTCGGTTCTGATCTTCATGATGGCGACTCCTTCATTGCCGCGCGGGTGCTAGACTGGTGTTGCGGCGCCCGCTCTCAAGACGCCGGCTGCGACGCGCGATTGCCGGCGTGTTCGTGCGTTTCAGGCGCGATTATCATAGTGGATCGGCAGACGTGAATCGACCGGCGGCCGGCGCGGCCGTGGCGCGGACTCGTTCATCGCTCGGACGTGCGGCGCGCCGTCATTGGCGTGCCGGTGAAACCGACGGCGCTGGCCGGAGTGATCGACGCCGCACGAGAGCGGTCGATGTGTTCGCACACGAGACGAACGCCTTCTTCAACGTCGTCCGTCATGGTGAACAGATTCGCGTCCTCCGCCGAAATGTACGAATGCTCGGCGGCGAGGGTGTCGCGAATCCAGGTGGACAGCGGCGACCAGAAGCGCGTGCCGATCAGGAGCAAGCGCGTTGGAACGACCTTGCCGGTCTGAATCAGCGTGATTGACTCGAAGAACTCGTCGAGTGTTCCGAATCCGCCCGGGAAACACACCAGCGCCAGCGAATACTTGAGGAACATCACCTTGCGCACGAAGAAGTAGCGGAAATCGAGCGGCACATTCTGATACCCGTTCGGCGCCTGCTCCTGCGGCAAGCTGATGTTGAGTCCGACGCTGGTCCCGTTGGCTTCCGCGGCGCCGCGATTGGCGGCCTCCATGATCCCCGGGCCGCCGCCGGTGATCACCGCCAAGCCGCGTTGCGCGAACAGCCGCGCCATTCGCCGCGCTTGCTCGTAATACGGGTCGCCGGCGCGCGTGCGCGACGAGCCGAACACGGTGACGGCGGGCCCAACGCGCGACATGACCTCGAAGCCTTCCACGAACTCGGCCATGATGCGAAACACGCGCCAGGTTTCTTCGGCGGTGCGCTGGGATGGCAGAGACTCGTTTGGCATTGAGCAACTCCCCTGTGGGCGTGCCGCCGCCGCATCGGGCAGGCGCAGCAAGGACTCCCTGGTCGTAATTCTAGGCGCAGGCCAAGTTCGGCGTGGCAACCGCGACGGTAAGCGGGCGGGAGCCCGGAATCGCCGGCTTCTTCGTTGCCCACTTGCGTACGGTCGCGGTTCGGTCACTCATTATTAATACCCGATTCCCGTTCTAATTCGCCGATACACTGTATCCATAATGCAGTCGCGATACACGACCATCGAGAAAGCGGGTAGTGCCTCAGCTTGGCGTGACACTGCCCAGCCGAGCCCCGACCGTAAGAGGCTGTCGAAATACGCTCCTAGCAGAGCCCCGACCGTCAGGGTGGGGTCTCTTCGACGATCGAAAAGGCTCGAAATCTCAGCGATTCTCGAGCCGGCCAAACCCCTCCCTGACGGTTGGGGCTCGGAGGGTGGAGTTTTTCGACAGCCCCGTAAGGGAGCGGTCTCTTACCACCAGCAGAAAGCCGCTCGCTTACGGTCGGGCCTCGGTGTCGAGGAAGAGCGTGCACCGATCGCTCACCAAAGCCCAAACAGACCGGCCGGGGGCCGGTCCCGCAGCGCATGAAATCATCAAAAATTCGCTTTCGCGAGTTCCTCAAGTCGCGCCGCGACGGTGACGCACGGGATGATTCCGCGCATCCGACGCCGCCACCGACGGCGGCCGGCGATGGCCGCGCACCGCGCCCGCAGCCGGCCACCTGGCGCGAGTATCGCGCCTGGCTGCGGCCCTACGCCGGTTCGATCGCGCTGATCCTGGCGGTGGCGGTGCTCACGGCGATGACCGCGATGGTCATGCCGGCCGTGACGATGCACATCGTGGATCACGTGCTGCCGGCCGGCGACTGGAAATCACTGCATTTGCTCGGTGCGTCGCTGCTCGTGCTGATCCTGATTCAGCAGTTTCTCGATCTACTGCGGCATTGGCGAACGACCCAGGTGAACGCGCGGATGCTCTTTCGCCTGCGGCAGCGGATGTTCGAGCATCTGCTGCGGCTGCCGCTGCACGAGCTGGCGAACTTGAAAACCGGCGGCGTGACGTCGCGGCTTTCCGGCGACGTGGATTCGGTGACCGGCATCCTGCAAATGGCGCTCATCACGCCGGCGGTCGCCGGCTTCAAGATTTTCGTCACGCTGCTGATGCTGGTGCTGATCAACTGGCGTCTGTCGCTCGCGGCGCTGATTCTCCTGCCGCCGGTGATTCTGCTGAATTTGCTCTACATTCGCCGAATTCGCCCGATCTATCGCAGCATCCGCAAGGACCGCGGCGAAATCGACGCACGGGTGGTGGAGACGTTCGGCGGCATTCGCGTGGTGCGCGCGTTCGCGCGCGAGACGAGCGAGGCGCGACGCTTCGCCGTCGGTCAGCACACCGTCGTCCGCAAGAAGCTGCGGGCCGAGTGGCTGGAGGCCGCGGTTTGGTCCGGGTGGGGGTTCCTGATCCCGCTCACGGCGCTATTCATCATCTGGGCTGGCGGCGTCCTGGTGCTGCGCGGCCAGACGACCGTCGGCGGCATTCTTGCGTTTCAGATGTACATGCTGATGCTGCTCTCGCCGGTGTCGTCGATCGTGCAGTCCTACGGACAGACGCAGCAATCACTGGCGGCGATGGAGCGCGTCTTCGACATCCTCCGCCGGCCGATCGACAAGCCGGATCGCCCGGGCGCCCGTCCCGCGCCGCCCGACGTGCGCGAAATCGTGCTGGATCGCGTGAGCTTTGGCTACTCCGCGGGCGACCCTGTGCTGCATGATGTGTCGCTGCGCGTCGCCGGCGGCATGACGGTCGCGCTGGTGGGATCGAGCGGTTCGGGGAAGACCACGCTCACCAACCTGGTAGCCCGCTTCTACGATCCCGACTCGGGAGCGATTCGGCTGAACGGCGTTGACTTGCGCGACCTGAAGCTGGACAGTTTTCGCACGCTGCTCGGATTGGTCCAGCAGGACGTGTTCTTGTTTGACGGCACAGTCTCAGAAAACATCGCCTATGCGCGGCGCGACGCCACGCCGGAGCAGATTGAGCACGCGGCGCGTCAGGCCAACGCGCACGAGTTCATCCTCGAACTCAAGGACGGCTACGAAACGCTGGTCGGCGAGCGCGGCGTTCGCCTGTCGGGCGGGCAGGCGCAGCGAATCGCGATCGCACGGGCGCTTCTGGCCGATCCGCGGATCCTGATTCTCGACGAAGCGACCAGCAACCTCGACACGCAGAGCGAGCAACTCATACAGGCCTCGCTGGAAACGCTGCTGGCCAATCGCACCACCTTCGTCATCGCCCATCGGTTATCGACGATCGTCCACGCTGATCTGATCGTCGTGCTGGAGAACGGCCGCGTCATCGAAACCGGCACGCACGCCGAACTCATGTCCGGCAACGGCTCGGCATCGCGCTATCGCGAAATGATCGAGCGGCAGCAGGGGTCGCTGGAGCGCGGCGTGCTGGCGGCGTCGTGGCCGGCGGAGTAGGTGAAGCGTCGCAGCCCGATCCACTCAGACTCACCGGCGCGGAACCGCCGTTTGTGCGCCGTTCACCCCGCCGTATAATCGGCCCGCGAAAAAGACGCACGCGCGAGGAGACTGGATGCCCGCCGCCAGTGATATGCCGCCGCTCGACCAGCTCAAAGGCCGGCCGCTGGGCCGCATTCTGATCAAGATGGGCAAGCTCACCCGCGCCCAGGTCTCCGAAGCACTGGAGTTGCAGAAGAAGAAGCGCGGCCCGCTCGGACAGTTACTGATCGAGATGGGCTACGCCGACGAGAAGGACATCCACCGCGCCCTGGCGGCGCAGGTCGGCATGGAGTCGATCGCCGTGGCGCAGATCGACATCGATCAGGCCGTGATCGGCCTGATCCCGGCCCAGATGGCGCACGCCTATCGCATCATTCCCACTGAGTACGATCGCGAGACCAACACGCTCGGCGTGGCGCTGGCCAGCCCAGACAACTTCCAGGCCACCGACGACCTCAAGACGCTGATGGGCTACAACGTCGTCGCCCGCATCACCACGCCGCAGGACATGACCGAGGCGCTCAACCGCTTCTATCCGGAAGAGCAGGCCGAGACGATCAACGAGCTGATCGCCGAACTCGGCGCCGACGATGCGCTAAGCAAGTACGAGGGCCGGGGCGAGAGCATCGATCTCGAATCGCTCAAGGAGATGGCGGAGAGCAACCCGGTCAAGAAGCTCGTAAACCTGGTCTTGCTGCAGGCGATTCGCGACAAAGCTTCGGACGTGCACTTCGAGCCGTTCGAAGATGAATTCAAGATGCGCTACCGCATCGACGGCGTGCTCTTCGAAATGGTTCCGCCGCCCAAGTACGTCGCGATGGCCATTTCGTCGCGCATCAAGGTCATGGCCAGCCTAGACATTGCCGAGCGGCGTTTGCCGCAGGACGGCCGTATCGAGCTGCTGGTCGAGCGCCGCCCCGTCGATTTGCGCGTCAGCGTGCTGCCAACGCTGTTCGGTGAGAGCGTCGTGCTTCGCGTGCTTGACCGTACGCAGGTGAACCTCGACCTGGACCAGATCGGTCTGCGCGAAGAAGAAGCGAACATCTTCCGGCAGTTGATCGAGAAGCCGCACGGCATTCTCGTCGTCACGGGCCCGACTGGCTCGGGCAAGACCACGACGCTGTATTCCGCGCTGCGCGAACTGAACTCGCCCGAGTCGAAGATCCTGACATCCGAAGATCCAGTCGAGTACGACATCGACGGCCTGATCCAGTGCCAGGTGAAGCCCGACATCGGCCTTACTTTCGCCCGTCTGCTGAGGAGCTTCCTGCGACAGGACCCGGACATCATCCTGGTCGGCGAGATTCGCGATCTTGAGACGGCGCAAATCTCCGTGCAGGCTTCGCTCACGGGCCACCTGGTGTTCTCGACGCTGCACACCAACGACGCGCCCAGTTCGATTGCCCGCTTGTTGGACCTTGGCTTGGAGCCGTTCCTGCTTACCGCGACGCTTGAAGGCGTGGTTGCACAGCGGCTGGTGCGGAAAATCTGCACAAACTGCAAGGAACAGTACGAGCCGACCGAGCGGCAGCTCCTGGAGTTGAGTCTGACCCCGGATGATGTGCGCGGCCGGCGATTCTTTTACGGCAAGGGCTGCGACTACTGCAACAACACCGGCTACAAGGGCCGCCTTGCGATTTTCGAGATCATGGTCATGGACGACGAGATACGCGACATGGTGATGAAGCACGCATCCACCGCCGCCCTGCGCGTGGAATCCCGCAAACGCGGCATGCGCACGCTTCGCGAGAGCGGCCTACTGGCGATCTATGACGGCGTCACGTCGATCGAGGAAGTGGTTCGTGAAACGCTGAGCGAGGAGGTCTGATAACGGCGGGGATCAAGGGACCGAGGGACCAAGGCGAAGTTGAGTTCCGGTTGTCCGTTGGTGTACCTTCATCCCTTGGTCCTTGGATCCCTTGATCCCCGTCGTTGTCGTCTCACTTGGGTTTGTGAATAATCTGACCGGCGAATGAGCGGGGCGGTGTGCCGCCACGCGCCGGGTTCGCCGCGAGCGTCCAAGTCGGAGTCTGGTCGATGGCCTTATTCGTCTATGAAGCGCTGAATCCATCCGGGCAGGAAATCAAGGCCGAGGTCGAGGCCCCGACCAAGGAAGAGGCGGTCGCCAAAGTCCGCAGCCTGGGCTACTTCCCGACCAAGGTGGTCGAGAAGGCCGCCAGGAAGAAGGTCGGCGTCAAGAAAGAAGTCGCCGGCGCAAAGAAAAAGGCCGCCGGCACGGGCTGGGGCAAGGTCAAAACAAAGCTGCTGACGCAGTTCACGCGTCAGCTTTCGACGCTCCAGGACGCCGGCCTGCCGATCCTGCGGAGCATCCGCATTCTCGAGCAGCAGCAGAAGCCGGGGATGCTCAAGAACTGCCTGAAGCAGGTCAGCGAGGACGTGGAAGGGGGCGCGACGCTCTCCGAGGCCTTCGCCCGTCACCCGAAGGCGTTCGACCGCCTGTATAGCAACATGGTAGCCGCCGGCGAGGCGGGCGGCGTGCTCGACGTGATCCTGCAGCGCCTGGCGGACTTCCTGGAGAAGGCCCAGAAGCTCAAGCGCAAGGTAATCGGCGCGATGATCTACCCGATCGTCGTCATCAGCATCGCGCTGAGCATCACGCTGGCGATCGTGATCCTTCTCGTGCCGAAGTTCCGCGACATCTTCAAGGACTTC
The DNA here is from genome assembly GCA_046350315.1 of Phycisphaerae bacterium. Classification (GTDB taxonomy): domain Bacteria; phylum Planctomycetota; class Phycisphaerae; order UBA1845; family Fen-1342; genus CAZHTF01. Next base: position 3,438,970 of record JAXMAP010000002.1, on the reverse strand, counting down.
GGCGTGACGACGCTGCCGGCGATGACCGAAATGCTCATCGCCACGTCGAACTGGCTCATCAGCGGCTCGCCCCCCGGCTGGTTCGTCATCATTCTCTCGCCGCTGATCATCATGTTCATGCTGAAGCTGATCCGCATGTCGCAGATCGGCCGCATGATCCTGGACACGATCACGCTGAAGATCCCGGTCATCGGTCAGATCATCGCCAAGTCCGGCATCGCGCGCTTCACGCGCACGCTGGGCACGCTGATCTCGGCCGGCGTGCCGATTCTCGAGGCGCTGAAGATCACGCGCGACACGACCGGCAACGAGATTTACGCGGCCATGCTGGGCAAGGTGCACGACTCGATCCGCGAGGGCGATTCGTTCGCCAACCCGTTGCGGGCGTCCAAGTGCGTCGACTCGATCGTGGTGAACATGGTCGACGTCGGCGAAGAGACCGGCGAGCTCGACAAGATGCTCTACAAGGTCGCGGACAACTACGACGACGAGGTCGACACGCTGGTGGCCTCGCTGGTGAGCCTGCTCGAACCGGTGCTGGTGGTCGTGCTCGGCGCCATCGTCGGGTTCATCGTGGTGTCGCTGTATCTGCCGATGATTCACCTGATCCAGGGACTGACGTCGAAGTAGCGAAGCGCCGGGCCTGCTTGCCCGACGCCGGAATCGAACAAGGCGCCGAAATCCGGCGTCGGACGCAGAGGTCCGACGCTACGGTGCGTGCGCCACGGATGCCGTAGCGTCGGGCCGCAGTGCCCGCCACCGTATTGCCGTAGCGTCGGGTCTCCGTGCCCGACGACGAGACAACCGCAAGGGAGTCAGTTACATGAGAATCCGAACGGGCCACAACGATAGCCGGCGTGTCCTCACGCCGGCCGCGCGGGCGGGCTTTACGCTGGTCGAGCTATTGACCGTCATCGCGATCCTGGCGCTGCTGATCACGATCCTGGTGCCGGCGGTGGGCCATGTGCGTCTGGCGGCGAAGAAGGCGGCCTGCGCGAGCACGCTGCAGGCGATCTCGACCGGTCTGGAGACTTTCCGCACCGACGCGACGATTGGCGGAGCGTATCCGCCGTCGTTTTCGGATAGCGATGGCAGCGGCGGCGCGCCCGCGATCGGGTACGTCAGCAACCCGTATGGCAACGGGACGATGCACGTAAGCGGCGCCGGATTGCTGGTGTGGGCGCTCGCTGGCGCGGATCAAATCGGCTCGCCGGGCTTTCGCAAAGTGCGGTCGGGTTCGCGCTTCTGGGCCCAGGATACCGACTCCGCCGCAACGAATGGCGGCGGTTCGTACTACATTGACACGAGCACGGGTCAGCCCAAGTACGGACGAACCGGGCCGCTGGTTGATCTGAGCAAAGTGCCCGTCACGCCGAAGAACGCGAGCGGCTCGTACGACGTACCGGCGGAAAAAGCGATCTCGTCCGGCGCGACGCTGCCGCGCAACTATCCGATGTTTCTCGACCCCTTCGGACAGCCGATTCTCTATTACCGCGCCGACCCGGCCGGCTCTCGACTCGCGGATGACAACCCGTTTTCCAGCACGATTTCGCAGAACCCGCCGCAGCGCGGGATTTACCACTACATCGACAACAACGAACTCGTCGGCGGTTCTCCGATGGGAGGCATCACGCCGAACACGCTCAAGATGAATGATTCCGGGAAACCTCACCGCCTGGAGTTTGACGCGACATTGACCGGACCTGGGACGATTCTGAACGTGCCCAATCGCCAAGGCATGTTTCAGTACTTCATTCACAACAAAAGCGTCACTGCCAAGGGCACGCCGCAGAAACCCGATTCGTTCCTGCTGATCAGCGCCGGGCCTGATGGGAGATTTGGCACGACAGACGACATCACGAACTTCAACCCCAACGGATCAAACTGAGTCGCCGAGGGAAGGGCCGATCATGAATCAGAAAGCGAAGCGCGAGCGAGCGAGGCGGCAGAACGGTCTCGGAAACCGCGCGCCATGCGTCGCCGCGCTTGCTTGCGCTGCGCGTTCTGATGGCGCATCGTCGGCGCGCCGGCCGCGCGCGATGACGATCATCGAGCTGCTGATCGTCATCGCGGTCATCGCGTTGCTGATCTCGATGATCACGGTGGTCGGCGGCAGCGCGATTTCGTCGCACCGCCGATCGTCGACGGCCAGCACCATGCGCGCGATCACGCTGGCGCTCGACGAGTTTCGCATCGAGAATCCGCTGCGCCTGATTTACGACCAGCGCAACAACGCGAGCTTCGGGCCGCTGCCGCCGTATCAGATTCGCCATCAGGGAACCACAAGCGATCACCTTCCGGTCATCGTCGAGGGCAACGCCCTGGGCGTCTCGTATCCCAGTTCGTTGCAGCTACGCCTGGCGCGGGACATGGGCCTGAACGCCGCGCAGGCCGCGACGAACATCAAGCTTGCGCCGGCGGACCGCAACGACGACAACCGCGCGCTCTACACGTATTTGAAGTTGTTCGCGCCCGAATCGCTGAAGCAGGTGCCCGAGTCGAGCCTCAAGCCACTTCGCTCCGGTAGCCCGGAACTTATCAACGCCAATGCGAGTAATGTCGCCGCGGCGGGGGTTGCCGGCACGTTTGACGTGCTCGGTTTCCACGACGCCTGGGGCGTCCCGATGGAGTACATGATGTACGTCCGCGTGGAGTGGCAGGGTAAGTGGGTGATCGTGGATCGCGTGCCGGTGTTGCGCTCGCTGGGCATAACGCGCGAAGAATATGACGTGGCGTTCGCGGTGCCGACGCCGAAGACCGACCCCAAGAAGTGGATTTTCAGCGCCGATTTCCCGTCGCCGACGGCGCGTTTTGTCGCCGGGCAGGTCGGCCTCTGGGGCGGACAGCTTGTTCAACCGGCAGCGGCAAATCCCGCTTCATCGAACGGCTGGGCGCGCCTGCGATCGGAAGGGGACCGCTACGGCTATTACCCCGATCTCTCGCTGGACGAGAATTGAGCGCAGGGACGGGCACATCGCACCGCGACGCTTGCCCGGGACAAGTAGCATCGCCGTAGAATTGAACACGTACGGCGTTTGCGTCGTGCGCGGAACTTGGAAGGATGAAGGTCTAAGGTCGAATGTCGAAGGCTGAATGCCATTCTGAGTTGCCGAAACGCGTGCCCCGCCGAGCCCCGACCGTAAGGGAGGGGTCCGCGCGGGGGTGTCAAGGCGTTTCGACGAGCCGCGCGCGTGTTCGTGCATCGGCCCGACTCCTCCCTTACGGTCGGGGCTCGGCTAGCGACCGTTCGTTCTGTCAGAGCCGCGACCGTGAGGGAGCGGTCGGCTTGGGCTGCGAAGGCGCGCCGGTACAACAGCGGACTTCGATGGATCGGCCAGACCGCTCCCTTACGGTCGCGGCTCTGATTGAAACTCGGCCGCCTCGCGTGAGGCCGGCGCGCGGCTGCGCCGCCCGCCGCGCGTTCACCATCGTCGAGCTGCTCTCGGTGATCGCGATCATCGCACTGATCCTGGGCATCGGCATCCCCGCCTTCAACGCCATGACCGGCCAGAACCGCGTCACCGCCGCCGAGCAGTCGCTGTCCGGCATTCTCTCGCGGGCCTATGTCGCCGCCGTCGGCGAGCGCAGCATGATCGCGGTGCGTTTCGTGCGTGCCGACTGGGTCATTCCCGGCGATCCGGCACAGCCTCAGCAGCCCGGACTCGACAAGCGTCAGGCGGTGCTGCTGTATCGCTGGAACGGCGGTGTGCTCGATCCGGCGAGTTCGTTTTCGTTCAGCGAGCGGTTCCAGTTGCTCGAAGGCACGACGCCGCAACTCATGCCGGAAAACACATGGTTCGCGCCGATCGAGGGGCTGGAATCGACCGGCAATCCGGCGACGCCCACGTCGTTGGCGGCGAACGTGCTCGCCGGTACGCTCGCCCGGTTTGACATTCAGGCCAGTCGCACGGGGACGCAGTTATGCGACCTGGATGACTTTATGATCGTGCTGGGTCCGCAGGGCGCGGTCCTGCCGCAGCTTCGGGCGTATCCGCTGCGCATGTCCGATTACACCAACTGGCCGACTACGGCGGCGTTCGAAAACGTCGGCGATCGCTATGCGTTCACCGGGCTTTTCATGTACGAGCGCGAGCCGCTGGTCACGCTGGGGCCCAGCGCCACGGCGGCCGAGCGGCAGCTCGTGTTGAAGCGCAGCGCCAAGCCGTACACGGTGACGCGCGTGGGTGGACAATTGGTGCAGGGGCAGCCATGAACGCGGCAAAATGCGCCAATCCACCCGCAAAACGCTCGTATCCGAGCCCCGACCGTCAGGGAGGGGTCCGCCTTTTCTGTCAGAGCCGCGACCGTAAGGGAGCGGTCGGCGTCGTCTGTCAGAGCCGCGACCGTCAGGGAGTGGTCGACTTGGGCAACGATGCCACCTGGACAAGCCGCACGAACCTCGACGCATCAGCCCGACCGCTTCCATACGGTCGCGGCTCTGAATACCGGCGCCCCGTCGGCGTCTCCCCGTCCGATGAGCAGACCCCTCCCTTACGGTCGGGGCTCGGTTGGGACGTTTGCGCCACGGCTCGCCGCGGCTTCAGTCTGCCCGAAATGATGATCGCGCTGATCATCCTGGGCCTGGGCTTGCTCTTCATCGCCGCGGCTTTGCCGGTCGGGTTGTCATACACGCGCGAAACGATCGACCGCGCCACGGCGGAGAGCGCCGGCGAGTATGCACTGGACATGATCTCGACGCAGGTGCGCACGTCGCGGCAGCGACTGGTCACGCCGGACCCGGTTTACGGCGGCTCGGTGCAGAACTCGCAAATCCGTCGCGACAACGTCGTGCGCCCGCGCGCCACGAACGCGATCGGCACGGTGCAGCCGGGGGATCTGCTGCCCGAATCCGATCCGTTGCTGGCGACGGGCGGCGGTCCGGCAATCAAGGTTCGCCCGCTGATCGCCGAGAACTTGAAGTTCGCGCCGCTTGGTTCGGTCTCGGATAACGGCGAGGAGTTGGCCGGCGTTTGGTTGGGGGCAATCGGTTTGCCGACGACGCTCGACCAAGCTGACTACCCGGCTGCAAACGTGCTTTCCGCGGCATCCAACCCGACTCTGGCATCGCTGTCGCGCGTTTATCCGCCGGTGTCGCCGCAGCGGCCGTTCCTCGTGGCGGACTTCGGCAGCAACAACAATTACCCGGCCTACGGCCCGCGGTTTACGCCGACGATCGGACAGCCCGGAATCACGTCGGTGGAGGAGAACAAGGCGGTTGACTCGCGTACCAGCTGGACCGCGTTCTATCGACGCGTCGCGTATGGTTCGAACAGCGATCCGCTGCTGTACGAGATCATCGTCGTCGTTTGCGGTCGCCCGAGCGGGCAACACCGATTCGCGCAGCAGGATCCGACCGGCGGTTTTGCCCAGCCCGTGGAGTTTTCCAACAATCAGGTCAATCTCGTGGCGCCCGTGCCGTGGCTGCTCACGTTCGTCGGACTTCCTCAGCCGCCCAACAGCGCGTTTGTGCTCAATGGTGCGAACCGAGAAATTCCCGGCGGCAGCGACCTGCCGATGTACTTCACGCTCGCGGCGTCGAACGCGATGGGTTCACCCGACAGGTTGCTCCCAGTCGGAAGCATCTTCCTTCCCGCGGTAAACGACGGGCGCACGATCGGAGTCAATGGCTTCAACTCAACCGTGCCGGGCTTCACGCCGCACTCACCCACGGCGCTGCCGATTTACGAAGTAACGGCCCGGCCGGATGCGACGACGGTGGTCGTGAAGAACAACGGCTTCTACCCGTTCATCCCGGCGGGCGGATCATCCGCCAATTGGCCGGTGTGGGTCATCCCGCCGACGTTTACGCAGCGCAGCAGCGTCGGCCAGCCGATCTTCGAGAAGCGCACGTCGGTGCTGGCCGTTTCACGGCGGTTTGTGCGGCTGCGGGAGATACCGTGATGCGTGAAAACGTGAAAACGTGCAAACGTGAAAACGTGGGTGTCGCGGGGCCGCGCGGCGTTTTCACGTTTTCACGTTTTCACGTTTTCACGCCGCCGCGCGGCTTTACGCTGATCGAAATGCTGGTCGCGCTGGCGGTGCTGGTCGTGGCGCTGGGGATCGTTACCAGCGTCTTCAGCATCACCACCACGACCGCGTCGCAATCCGCCGCCACGGTCGAGATGCAGTCGCTGGCCCGCAACGTGCTCTACCAGATTGGCGAGGACCTGAAGTTCTGCAACCCGGCCCAGAGCGTGCTCGTGATCGCCGGTCGCACGCAGCAGGCGGCGCTGACCGAAGCGGAACGGGCCGCCAACGTGCGATTTCGCGTGCTGACCGGCAACCCGACGCTCGTGCCCGCGAACTACGACCCGCGCTACGCGACCGCGCTCGATTTTCCCTATCCGAACAACAACTACAGCGACCCGCGCGCCGACATTTTCGCGTTTGTCACTGAGCGCCTTTGCGCTTCAGCCGCTCCGCCAACGTCGCCGTCAACGGCGCTGCAAAATAACTACGCCGAAGGTGGGCGATTCGCACCGAACCTGGTCGTTTACGGTCACGCGAGTGTCGACAGCCTTGCGCCTGGTGCATCGGGCGGGTACGCGTTCGCGGGCAGTCCAATCTCAATCGATGCCAATGGCATCAGCCGTCTGCCGCTTAATCGCTGGCACCTGGCGCGGCGTTTGACGATCCTGGAGCCATCAGCAACCGCGCAGACCAGTTTTCAGGGATCGAATGGGTTGGGAAGCCCTGCCGGTGCGAATAGTTGGCTGCTCCGCTGCGAGCCGAATGCGTTCCGTGCCGGAGACGTCGCCGGTTTCGACCTGTCGCAGTTCTTCAATAACACGCTTCAGGCGTACAACCTGGGCCGATACGCGGGTAGCAACCCGCCTGCATCGGTTCGGAACATTCTGTACGCGAACGGGCAAGAGGCGAATCATCACATCGCCACGATCGTCGAGCGGCCGCCGACCGACTTGCGCTACAACCTGGGCGTGCAATTCGCGCCCGGCTGCGTGTGGTTCCAGGTTGAATTTCTGATGCCAGAGGATCCGCGCAACGGCCTGGAGCATCCGGATGCCTCGCAGCGCGACGACATGCCGCGCTGGGTGGAAGTTCCGCCGGGCGATACGTACGTGTTCCTGCCCGATTCCGCGGCGAACCGGCAGGCGATTCTCGCCAACGGGGTGAACGCGGCCGGTCAGGTAAACGCCGGAACGCGCCTCGCCGATTTCGCGGAAGTTCGCTCGTCGGCGAACATGGGCGGCAACGCGAACTCACCGGAAAATCGCGCCGTGCGGCTCTGGCCCTACGCCGTCCGAATCACCATTCGCCTGATCGATCCCAAAGGTCGGCTGAACGAACCGCTGGTTCGCAGCCTGGTGCATCGGTTTGACTAGCAGGCATTAAGGGATTGAGGGATTAAGGGATTGAGGAAAGGCGGCAAGTCCAAACCTCAATCCCTCAATCCCTTAATCCCTCAATCCCTTAATCCCTTGCCTCCCAAGGGCTTGAAGGATACTTGGGGGATTTGACTCCTCCGGCATAATGGAGTCGAAAGCGGAGGGGCTGCGAAGTGATAGGTACTGCAATGAAGCGGACTTACAACAATCGGCGTCGGGCGACGATCCTCCTGATGGTGGTTACGCTGCTCGCGCTGTTGTTCGTCATCGTCGCGGGTTATCTGAGCCTTGCGCGTTTTGACCGGATCGCGTTCAATGTCTCGCAGGAAGGGGCGGCGATCGATCGCATTGTCGATTCAGTGAACGACGTGGTCCGCAGCCGCATGCGCGAATCGCTCGAGGATGACTTTGGCAACGTCCTGGGCGGACCCAACGGCGCCGGCGCCACGGCGACCGGATTGACTGGGACCACGATTCGAAAGGAATTCTCGCCGGTCGAAGTGCCCGGTCAGGGCGGCTCGGCGTGGGTTTCGCCAATTGAGCCGGTTTGGGATTTTGGTGCTTCTACCGGCAGTGCGCCGCCTCCGTACGATGAAATGTTCAAATGCGGCTACGCCGGCGCGTCGAATTTCTCAGGCGGCAATTCGCGAAACATCAAGTTCGGCCAGATGGCCGAGTTGGATTCGTTGCAGGCAAGCTCAGCGGCTTACCAGACCGCGATGTACCTCGCAACAAACAGCGTGGCACGCGAGCCGTTCATGGACGCGGACGGTGACGGTGTGCCGGACAGCATCTTCTCCGCAATGACGGTGTTGAACGATCTGGCGAACGGCATCGCGCGCGGCGCGGTTGCGGTTCCGGGGCGCGTTCTGAACGCGACCTCGATGAACGTGACGGCGGCTCAGATTGCCGCCTGGTCGCGCTACGACACGATCCGGCGCTACGAAGTCGCCACGCGCGTCGTTCCGCATGGCGGCATGGTCTCGGTCGGCGCGCCGGTTCAGAACACGAACACGACGTGGAACTTTGCGTTCCTTCAGGGCATGTTCAGGCAGATCAAGCACCCCAGCGACACGACGCTGACGGGCTTGGCGTTGACGGTTGGTAACGACAACCTCGCCAACGCCCTCTATTCGCAGGCGTCGGCGGTGGAGCCGCTGCTCCGCCGGCGCGGCGGAACGCTCGCCAGCCCCGGCGTAAACGGCTCGGCGTTCTCCGGGCCCGGGCCTTCTGTCGCGCGTGTTCCCCAGGCGCTCGAAACCTTGGAAAACACCTACGGCAACACGATGCGCCCCACGCACGGAACCGCCGGTCCGTGGGTTAATCGTTACAACCTCTCGACGATGGGCGTCAGCGGCGGCGGCGATTGGGCCATCATTCGCGATTCGACGGCCGCGAACCAGCTCAACCCGGCGTCGTTCACGGCTTCGAACTCGACGTACGACCGACGACATTTGCTGACTTCGATCAGTCACAGCGACGACATCGCGCTCAAGCTCGGCGGCGAGCCGGTCGGAAACGGCCTGGGCACGTATCACAGTCAACTGCGCTTCGACCTGAACCAGCTTTCGCAGGCGTTCAGCGGCGCGGACTTCGCGACCACCGCCGTGTTCGATGGTCGCGGCGACGAGATCGGACGCCGGCTCGCGTGCATGTATTACGACATGCTGGCCGCGCATCAGTGGCCGGCGTTCACGAACGGGCCAGGGCGCGAGACGCAGGCGTGGATGCTGGCGGCCAATACGCTGGCGTTCGCGGCGCCGCGCACGACGGCGAGCACCACGCTCAACCCGGACACGGTTGTGCTTCGTGATCCGGTGACCGACACGCTCTTCGTCGGCTTCAGCCCGCAGCCGTTCGTCACCGAGGTTGTGGCGTATACGAACGACACGGGGCAGCGCGGGATGGCGATCGAGCTGTACAACCCGTACGACGAAGACCTTGATCCGACGCAATTCGCGGTGACCGTGTCTCCGACGCAGGTGTCGTCGCCAACTCCGGCCCCGAACTCGTCGTTTGCGCCGGCAGCGCCGAATCTGGGCGGCGTATCGTTGCTGGCGCGGAGTTGGAATGTCTTGGAAATCGCGGACCCGAACTCCAAGTACTCGGCACCGACGGTGGCAGGCCTGTCCATCCCGGCCGCCGGCGGGCGCGCAGCCGTTGGGCTCTGGCGCCACAGTCGTTCTCGGGCGGCGGTGGGTGGTTCGGCGTTCTTTTTGGTTGACTGGATGTGGGTCGACATTCAGACCGCTGCAAACAGCGGCGAGCTCAAGTGGTCCGAAGTCTGTCGGGACACGCGCCTGGACCCGAACCTGGCGGGCGGCGGTCTTGTGACCTGGAGTATGGTCGCGTACCCGAACCGAACCATCACCACCAACACTACCCAGACTCCAGATACAGCCTCCGCCCCCTACAACCTTGGCGCCAGCGGGCCGGCCGTGAGCAGCACAAGTGAGCAGCGTCCGGCCGCCCCGCTTTATCTGGCCAACGCCGGCGCCGGAAGGTGGAACGCGAATCCTTCGACCGCGGGCACCGCGCCGTCTTTCCGGCCGGCGTCGTTCCCGACGCCCGGATTCCTGCTGTTCGTGCCGCGCTATGCGCATGTCGTTCCTTCGATGCTGCCTGCGACGCCCAAGACGGCGGGCGAGTACCTCGACGACGACTATCGCGGGCACACCGGAACGCCGACTACGCTGGTCGACTTCGGCCACATGCCGATTTTCGACAGCACGCAGAAGTCACGCAGCGGCACGCTCCTGGATGGCACGGGCAACAACGCGCTCTTGCCCTGGGGCACGCTGGTGTTCGACTACTTTACGACTCTGAATGTGTTTGACCCGGACCTTGACGGGAACACGTCCGACCAGCTTGACCCGCTGCGCGTGGCTGGGCGGATCAACCTGAACAACGCGCCGTGGTTTGTGCTGGCGAAGCTGCCGGTGCTGCGTCCGGATTGGTTGTCGGGTGCCATGTCGCGATCGTTCCGCGACTTCAACCAAGGCGTGTTGATCGATGGCACTTGGAATTCCAACACGCCGGCGGCCAATTCGCGCTTCGCGCGCGCCCACGCCGGCATGCTCCCCACCGCATCCGCCGGCGTGCCGATGCAACTCGGCATGGCGATGGCGACGGCGATCGCGGCCTATCGCGACGAGGTGCAAATCGCCGCGACCGGCGGCCCGTATGCGGCGTATGACAACGCGCAGTTCCGCAATGCGGCCGGTTCGCCGCGGCAGTATCGAGACGAAACGGTTTACAATGCAATTCGGCGCGGAGTTGGCCGCGGCGGCCTGCTCACGCTGGGTGAACTTGTCAATGTGGAGGGGCTGGATAACACGGCGTCCCTCAACCAGATCGGCCCGACGACCACGGTCGTCGGCCAAGGTGATTTCATGCGTTCGGTTGCGCTCCTGGCGCTGCTCGACACGCACTATCTGACGACGCGCAGCAATACGTTCACAATCTACACCAGCGTGATGGACCGCCAGGACGCCCAGCGCAGCGTTTATTCGCAGGTTACTGTTGACCGCAGCAACACGCTGCCGCGCGTCGTGATGCGGGATACGAATGGCGACGGCGTACCCGACTGGCCGATTCCGACCGATAGCGGACGGCGCGTGCTGGGCAACGTTGTTTACACGGCCGTCAAATCCGCCTCCGGCGATCTACCGCAGATCATCGCGCAGCGGCAGGGCGGGTATTTCAACCTGTCGTTCGACGACTAGCAGAGCCGTTTCAGGATTTGTATCGCGGGGAGTGCGGACTTCCAGCCCGCTGTTTGTGCGGCCGAGTGCGGCCGAGTGCGGCTGAGTGCGGCCGAGACGCCCGGTATGTTTGTTCAGCGTCATTCGCCGAATCCGGGTGGCATACTTTCGCCGCAGGCGTAAGCATGCCGCACCGGACGCATGCCGACCCGCGTTTCGTCGCAAGAGGCCGCGGCGAAACGTGGGACGGCATGCCACCCTGGAATTCTGGGCACGCTAGACTACGACGCCCGCACTCGCGTACACGATAATCTCGAAGAATATCTTGGCAGCTTGACACGATCGTCGTTGAGATCGGCGGATCGTTCGGCACGCGGGGTCCTAGCGCGACAACCGGCTCCAGTCCCCCCATTCCTGACCGCCCCAACCCCGTCCGTCCGTCTATACAATTCGCGTCGGCCGGCGGGCGTCGAAACTCGACCAGCCGACGAGAAATAGGCGAAATCGCTTGGTTCCGGTTGAGATTCTCAAAAAGGTCCGCCGCATCCAGATCGTCACTTCGGCGATGGTGAACGACTTTTTCGCCGGGCAGTATCACTCCGCCTTCAAAGGCCGCGGCATGGAGTTCGAGGAAGTGCGCGAGTACCAGCCCGGCGACGATGTGCGCACCATCGACTGGAACGTCACCGCCCGCACCGGTCGGCCGTTCGTAAAGAGCTTTCGCGAAGAGCGCGAGTTGACGGTCGTGTTGCTGGTCGACGTGAGCCGTTCGCAGGAATTCGGTACGCGGGTGCAGCTCAAAAGCGAGCTATCGGCCGAGATCGGCGCGACGCTGGCGTTTTCGGCCATTCGTAACAACGACAAAGTCGGCATGGTGCTCTTCACCGACCGCGTCGAGCGTTTCGTCCCACCAGGCAAGGGCACGCGGCATGTGCTTCGCGTGGTGCGCGAGCTGCTGTACCACAAGCCGGCCGGACGGCGGACCGACATCGAGGCGGCGCTGGAATACCTCGACCGCGTGCTGAGCCGGCGTTGCGTGGTGTTTCTAATCAGCGACTTCGAATCGCCGGATTTCTCGAAGGCGCTGCGGATCGTGCGTCATCGGCACGATCTGATCCCGATCTGGGTCGGCGACGAGCGCGAGCGTGCTCTGCCGAATGTTCGGTTCATCGAGCTGTTCGACCCGGAGACCGGAGAGCAGGCGCTGCTGGACACGGGGCCGCGCCGCGTCCGGCAACGGTACGAGCAGGCGCGCCGGCAGCGCGGCGAAGCGCTGGTGACCGACTTTCGGCGCCTCGGAATCGACGTGATTCGCATTGCGACCGGCGAGTCGTTCGTCGACCCGCTGCGGCGTTTCTTCCGCATGCGCGGGCGGAGACGCTGATGCCAGGCCGGCGACGTGCGGGCGAGAGCGCGGTCGAGTGGAACCGGTTTTCGACCGGTTCGTGTGCGCCGGGTTTCCAACGCGGTGCGCTTGCGAACTTCATGCGCTCATCCGGCGCTTCGCACGGTGCCGCCGGTCGCTTGCGTTCGCGGTTCGGTTGTTCCGGTCGCGTGAAACTCCTGGCGACGATGGCGCTGCTCCTGACCGCCTGTCGCCCCGCGCCGCCGCCGGCGCCGCGCAGCGCGAGCATCGATGCGATGCGAGGCCCATACCACCTGCAGGTCAGCGTGTCGCCCGCGGAGCCGTGGGTCGGCGACGAAGTCCGCATCGAGTTGAGCGCGACGGCTCCCGACGAGGCCGCAGTCGCGTTTGAGCCTTTGAAATTTCCCGACGATCTGCGGGCGAAGATCACGTCTCCGGTGGATGCGCGTCCGGCGCAGCCTGGCCAGTCGCAGTGGCGCCAGACGGTGGCGATTTCGCCGGTCACGTCGGGCGAGCTCGAAATTCCGCCGGCGACGATGAAATACGGACCGCGCGGCGCCGAGTTGGCGAACGAGCTGCTCACTGATCCGGTCAAGCTGCAGGTGCGCGGCGTGCTGACTTCGCAAGACAGCATGATGCAGCCGCGCGAGATTACCGGCACGCTGCTTCCCAATCCGCTGCCGATGCCGTGGTGGCAGCGCCTCGCGCTGGCCGGCGGGGCGGTCGCGCTTCTTGCGCTCGGGTACGGGGTGTATCGATTCATGCGGGCCCGCGCCGCTCGGCCGCCGCCGCCGCTCTCGCCGGAGGAATGGGCGATGGCGGCGTTGTCGGAGTTGCGCGTGCTGGAGTGGTGCGGCTCCGGGCGTGTGCAGCAGTTGTACTATCGTCTGAGCGAGGTCGTTCGGCAGTACATCGAGCGCAAGTTCGCGCTCGCGGCGCCGGAGATGACGACCGAGGAATTCCTGGCGGCCCTGGCGCGCGATCGGGGCGCGGTTCCGTACAACGCAGACAGGTTACGGGAGTTCATGACGGCCTGCGACGTCGTGAAATACGCGGCGTATGTGCCGGATATGGAGGCCGCGCAAGCCGCGCACGGCGCCGCGCGGACATTCGTGGAGGCGACGGCGAAGAGTGCTCACGCAGAGGCGCAGAGGCGCGGATAAGAAGCGTAGTGTGGGCGCGCGAAATTGGTGTGCGAGGCGCACGGCACTGGACGCAGCGAGAGAGAGAGTGTGTGTGAGTAAGAAACGCGCATCTGACGTGATGTCCGAATCCGTACCGCGGATTTGTCGCGCATCGGTTCGAACTCCGAGGTGCGTTCATGAGCGATGAGTTCTTCTTTCCACTCTGCGCCTCTGCGGCTCTGCGTGAACTCCGTTCCTTGCGAGCGAGCCAATGACGCCGTTGCACCTGCCGCTGACGCCCGCCTGGCTGCACCTTGGGTACCCCTGGGTGCTGCTGGCGCTCCTGGCGCTCCCACTGCTATGGCTGTACTGGCGACGGCGCGCCATGCGGCCGGCGATTCGCTATTCCAGTCTTCAATCGCTCGAAGCCTCCGGCGTCACGCGCGCCTCGAGAAAGCGGGTGATTCTGCCCGTACTGCGGATCGCAGCGCTGGCCGCGCTGATCGTCGCCGCGGCGCGGCCGATGCGGCCCGACGAATCCACCGCCGTTTACGCCGAGGGAATCGCGATTCAGATGGTCGTCGATATCTCCGGTTCCATGCGTGATAGCGATCTCTCGCCGCCGGGCAGAAATGACAGCCGCCTGGATGTCGTGAAATCCGTCTTCCGGCGGTTCGTCACCGGCGATGGCAAGCTGCAAGGCAGGCCGAACGACCTGATCGGCATGATCCGCTTCGCCCGCTACGCCGACAGCGTTTGTCCGCTCACGCTCGATCACGAAGTGCTGCTCGACTCGCTGGCGGCGACGGAAGTCGTCCCGCCGCCGCAGCCGGGACGCGAGAACGAGGACGGCACGGCAATCGGAGACGGTCTGGCGCTGGCGGTCGAGCGGCTGCACGATCTACAGCGCTCCAGCGGTTCCGGCGAGCAGATTAAGATCAAGAGCCGCATTGTCATACTGCTCACCGACGGCGAGAACAACTACGGCGTCATCGCGCCGCAGCAGGCCGGCGACCTGGCGGCGCGTTACGGCATCAAGGTCTACACGATCGCGGCCGGCACCGGCCGAAACCAGGGAATCGTGCGACTGCCGGTCGATGACACCGATTTGAGAAAAATCGCCGAGACTACCGGCGGCAAGCACTACCGCGCGCAGGATCCGCAGGCGCTGAACGACGTCTATGCCGAGATCGACCGGCTGGAGCGCACCAAGACCGAAGAACGTCGGTATCTGAATTGGGATGATGCGCCGTACATCCTGCCGTGGTTGGCGGCCGCGTTTGCGGCGCTTGGAATGCAAACGCTTCTCAACGCGACGTGGTTGAGGAAAATTCCATGAGATTCCCGACTCGAAATCCGGGGGAGGCGGAACGCGCCGTTCGGCGACGCGCGACGCGAGAATCGTGGATGGCCTCATGAAGAGCGTAGCGTTCGACGACCTTCGCTGGCTCAACCTGCTGTGGGGCGCGCTCGCCGTCGCGGCGATCGGGGCTTACGGCATCTGGCAGCGCCGCTGTGCGCTTCGCCGCTTTGCCGAAGCGCCGCTGCTGGCGCGGCTCGCGCCGCGCTGGGGCTGGACGCGGCCCCTCGTGCGGCTGGCGCTGGTTGCGGCGTGCCTGGTGGTGCTGACCGCCGGGGCGGTCGGGCCGCGCTGGGGCGACGTGGAGCGGACCGTCGTGCGGCGCGGCATCGACGTGATGGTCGTGCTGGACTTGTCGCGTTCGATGCTGGCGCGCGACATCGCGCCGAATCGCCTAGAGCGCGCCAAGCTCTCGATTCGCGACGATTTGCTGCCCGTGCTCGGCGGAGATCGAATCGGCCTGATCGGATTCGCAGGCGTGGCCAAGCTCAAGTGTCCGCTGACCAGCGATTACGGATTTTTCCGACTGGCGCTGGATGAGCTCTCGCCTGACGCGGTCCCGCGCGGCGGCACGGCGATCGGCGACGCGCTGCGTTTGGCCGGCAAGAGCTTTCACAGCCCGATCGACACGCACAAAGTCGTTTTGCTACTCACCGACGGCGAGGATCAGGAAAGCTACCCGGTGGAGGCGGCCAAGGCGCTTTGGGAGGATCAGAAAGTCCCGGTTATTGCAATCGCGCTCGGCGACGATCGCGAAGGCGCCCGGATTCCGGTCCGCGGCGGCGACAATTACGTCGAATACAAGGGCGAAACGGTCTGGAGCAAGGCGAATTTCCCGATCCTGCGCGCCGTTGCGGCGGCGTCGGACTTCAACGCATTCATCCCGGCGGGCACGCGGAATTTCGACCTTGGAAAGATCTTCCGCGAGCGCGTCGTGCCGGCGATCGAATTCAGCGAACGCCGCGAGCAGCAGCGAATCCGCCAACCGTCGCGCATGCACGTGTTCGCCGTAGCGGCGCTGTGCCTGCTGGCACTGGACTCGCTGCTGCGCGACGGCCCGCGGCCGATGAGGGAGAATGCGGAATTCAGAATGAAGAATGCAGAACGAGAAGTTCGGCAACGCGGACGTGTGCTCGCACAGGCCGGTGCCGGGAGCCAATCATGAATGCAGAATTCAGAATGAAGAATGGGGTACAAACGCGCTGGCGGCGAACCCTTGCCCTCTTCTGCATTCTGCATTCTTCATTCTGCATTCGCGCTCTCGCCGATTCTCCGCGCCAACTGATCCAGCGCGGCAACGAACATTACACGGCCGGGAGGTTCGAAGACGCGCTGAAATCCTACGACTCGGCGGCCGAGAACGCGCCGCCGGAGTTCGAGGCGGAGCTGCTGCACGATCGCGCCGCGGCCCAATTCAAGCTGGGAAAGTTAGACGAGGCGCGCGAGCTATGGGTCCGCGCCGCGGCGCTGCGCGACCCCGCGTTCGAGGCAGCGGTGCGCTACAACCTCGGAAACGTCCACTATGCCGAGGCGCTGCACGCCATCGACGCGCAGCAGCCGCAGGCGGCCATGCCGTTCCTCGACAAGGCGACGGAGCAGTACCGCGATGCGCTTCGGCTGGACGGTGGGTTGACGCACGCACGAGCGAACCTCGAACTCGCGGAGCAACTGCGGCTCAAGCTCAAGCAGGCGGCCAGCTCGCAGCCGCAATCTCAGCCACAGTCGCAGCCGCAGTCACAGCCGTCGGAAAACCAGGATAAGAAAGACTCGACTTCGCAACCGTCGAGTCAGCCCAGTTCGCAACCGCAATCGCAGCCGTCCAAGGACTCACAGAAGGGCGATTCGAAGCAGAATCGGCAATCTCCCCAATCGCAGCCGCAGGACCAGAGCGACGAGCAAGACGACGAGCAGCGGGAGCCGCAGTCCCAGCCGACGCCGCAATCGCAACCGTCCGAGCCGCGGTCGCAGCCGGCCGAAAGCCAGCCCGCGCCGGATCAAATGCCCGAATCGCAGCCAAGCGAGGAAGGGCAATCCCAAGGGCAGCCGCGTGAATTGAAGCTCACTAAGGAGGAAGCCGAGCGATTGCTGCAGATGATCCGGGACGCGGAAAAGGCTCGCCGCATGAGGTTGCTGCAGCGCGAACTCCAGCGGCAGAGGCCGGTAGACCGCGATTGGTGAGCGTCCCGGCGAGTGAATCGGCCTATCCACGGAGTCGCACTTTGCGCGACCACCGGTCCGGCCGAGCTGAGGACGGCCCGACTCGGCGTTCGCCCCACGTGACGACCTGAGCGAAAGATCTAAGCGCTGCAGATCGGATGTTCCCGCTTCCTGCGAAGCGAACATGAAAAGAGCCGACCGGAAGCAGTCGGCTCAAAGAGTCGAAGCTCGACAGGCCGTGAGAGCCTCCTCCTCGTGCGTGATGGCGGCGATAAGTCGCCTGGACGAAGTTGAGCGTCTGAGCGAGCGTCTCGCTGCCGCCGTCATTAAGCTGGGTGTAGTCGTCAGAGAATTGTGGCTGGGTCGATTGCGAATGGATGTCGTGTTTGCCTCCATGGCGGGGGCGTGACTTGCGCCGCGAAATGCGCAAATCTCGACCCGTGAATCAAACAGCGTTTGATTCGCAGTAGTCAGAATCATGCAAACGCGTGGCCTGGCGTCTGAATCGTGGGATCGGACAACCGGTAAACCTGACCACCAATCAGGCTAAGGAGGCGGACTTCATCACCGCCATGTTCGAGGCTCGTAGCGCTGGGTTGCGCGGAGACGCGCTCGTCGAGTGCGAGGGAGGCTCGGCTGAGTAATCCCAAGCTCTTTGGAATAATCCAGCCGTTCGATCCCATACACGTCATGGGCGATTCGCTCGCATGTGGCCGCGCTGCGGTTCGTCCGCCAGGCAACGGCTCGTCGGAAGCGTTCGCCTCATTCTTTGCATATTGAAAATGGGCGACCGGGACAAACTCGCGCTCACGCGCGAGCCGGATCAGTCAAAGTGGGTGATACCGCCTCACAGCGGCTATTGAACGGTGCCTGTGGAGAATGCCGGTCTTGCGATCCCGGTAGGCGACGTGCCAACCGATGTCGCGCAGGTTTGTCAGTTTCGCGATGCGACGGTTGACGTGCTTTGCCACGCGCAAAACCGATGATAGAATGCCCGGTCAGGCGCGCGGTTTACGGTACCGCAAGCCACGCCGAGCGACCGAATTGTAGTGCAAGAAATCGGCAAAATGTAGTGCAAAACCGCGCTTGCGGGCGTAATTCAGTGGTAGAATGCCAGCTTCCCAAGCTGGACGTCGAGGGTTCGAATCCCTTCGCCCGCTATAGTTGTAAACGTAGCCGCCCCGCAGACTTGCGGTGACCTGCCGATGGTCGGCAGCGCGGCCTGGGACGCGAAAACGCGCGGTGTTACACCGCGCAAGCGTCACGGAGCCACGCATGCCGACGCAAGAAACGAAAAGTCCGTCCATTCCCCGCAACCCGAAACCGGCCGCGCCCGCGTATCGCCAACGCGCGGGCTACTCGAAGGCGATCGTCACGCTCACCGACGCCGAGACGCGGCAACGCCGCGACTACTGGCTCGGCGAGTTCGACCAGCCCGAGAGCCGCGAGCGCTATCACCGCGTCATCGCGGAGTGGGAGCGCCGCGGGCGACGCCTGCCGCCGCCCGACTTCGACGCCCCGCCGGCCCGCCGTGCCGACGAGATCACGATCGTCGAGGTCATCCGCGAGTACTGGCGCTGGGCGGCCGACTACTACCGCCCGAAGCACGCGCAGGCGCTCGACGGGGCGCTCACGATCCTCCGGCAGTTCTACGGCCGCACGGCCGCGATCGACTTCGGCCCAAAGAAGCTCCGGTTGCTGCGCGACCACATGATCCGCGGCGACGGTTCGCGGCGGATGCCCTGGTCGCGCAAGTACATCAACTCGCAGGTGCAGCGCATCCGCCACATGTTCAAGTGGGCGGCCGGTCACGAGCTCGTTCCGGTCGCGGTGCATCAATCGCTCTGCACGCTCGAGGCTTTGCGCCGCGGGCGTTGCGATGCGCGCGAGGGGAAGAAGGTCGTGCCGGTGCCGCAGCCTCTGCTGGACGTCGTGCTGCCGATTCTCACGAAGCCCGTCGCCGCGCTCGTGAAGCTCCAGCGTCTGAGTGGTGCGCGGGCCGGCGAATTGCTGGGCATGCGGCCGTGCGACATCGAGATGGACGACAAGCTCGGCGTCTGGTCCTACAAACCCGAGGAGCACAAGAACGCGTACCGCGAGCACGAGCGCGTGATCTACTTCGGGCCGCAGGCGCAGGAGGTCGTTCGCCCGTTTCTGCGCGATCGGGCCACGAACGCCTTCCTGTTCAGTCCGGCCGAGTCGGACACGGAGCGCCGCGAGCGGCAGCACGCGGAACGCAAGACGCCCGACGGCCAGGGCAACGAGCCGGGCACGAACCGGAAGGAGAATCCGAAGCGCAAGCCCGGCGTTCGGTTCACAACCAACGCGTACCACCGCGCGATCCAGTATGTCTGCGACCGCGCGTTCCCGCTGCCGCAGCACCTGGCCCAGCGCGACGACGAGACGATCGACGCATGGCGCGACCGGCTCGAGGTCGAGGATCTGTGGGACGAGGTCGTCGCTTGGCGGAAGGCGCACCGCTTCCACCCGCACCAGCTTCGCCACAACGCGGCGACCGAGCTGCGGAAGGCGTTCGGCCTCGAGGCGGCGCAACTCACGCTCGGCCACGCCAGCGCGCAGATCACGGACGCGATCTACGCGGAACGCGACCGCGCGAAGGTGATCGAGATCATGCGGAAGATCGGATAGCGTCGCCATCGCCGGCAGGATCGACCTGCGGCAGGCGAGCCCCCTCGACGAGGTACTGCAATGGAGCAAAGGTGGCTGACGGTGAACCAGATTCGGAAGCAGCAGCGCGTTCGACGCGAAACGGTCCTGCACGCGATGATGAACGGTGACCTCCCCTACGAACAGCGCGGACGGATTCAATACGCGCGCATGTGCGACATCGAGGCGTGGGAGGAGAGTCGGCTGACCCGGACGTATCCGCCGTCGCGATACCCGATTCACCCCGACTTGATTGACCTTGCCGGCTGACAGTCGCCGGAGCGCAGTCCAACGAGCCGAGTTACCGCGAAGGGTAGCTCGGCTTTTTTTCTGAACATTTTTCGCGGCAGAATCACCTTCTGCACGCATCCGCGGCGGCTCTGCCGCGCACATCCGGTGGTAACTCCAGTTACCGAGTTACCACAACAAAACGCCTCGTAAAACGCCGTGCATGGAACCAAACGCTGTGGAGGTTCGCATGCACGAACAGACCCTGACAGATGAACGCCTGCCGCTCACGGAGGTCGCCAAGCTCGTACCGGGCCGGCCTTCGGTGAACTGCGTGTGGCGCTGGTGCCGACGCGGCGTGTTGGCCCGCAACGGCGAACGCATCCGGCTCGAGCATATCCGTATCGGCGGCAAGATCTTCACCACCCGCGCGTGGCTCGAGGAATTCGGCCGGCGGTTGGCAAGCGAGGACGCGAAGTACTTCGAACTGAGCCAGGCCCTTGCGCCGGCCGATCGACGCGTTTCCACGCGTGGCCGACCTGCCTCTCCCGTCACCGATCGCCGACGTCGCGAGATCGAGGACGCGGAGCGCGAGCTCGACAAGGCGGGGCTGCGATGAACCACACACCGCTCGTCTCCATCGGCCAGGGCGACTTCCGTCGCGACTACCGCCCCGAGGATCTGGGCATGAAAGCCACGCCTGTCGATTCGTTGAACCTTCGCTTCCTGATCCGCGAGCCTGCGGACGTCTATCACGCCAAGAGCGCGGAACACCTGACGTCCCATGCGCTGAACGAGTTCCGCCGCTGCCCGCTGCTGTATCGCAAGCGGGAGATGGGCCTCGTTCCGGAACGCGACACGACCGCATACGTCATCGGCCGCGCTGCGCACACGCTGATTCTCGAAGGTCGGGAGCGATATGCCCGCGAGTACGCCGTCGGCGGCCCGATCAACCCGAAGACCGGTCAGCCATTCGGATCGCAGACGAAGGCGTTTGCGGAATGGGCCGCGCAGCAGAGCAAGCCGGTGCTCAGCGACACGCACGCCGCCCTAGTAGAGCAGATGGCAGCAGCCGTCGGCGGCAACCCACTCGCGCGTGACATGCTGCGTGATGGCGTGGCCGAGGGCGTGGTCCGCTGTCGTTATCGCGAACACCCGTGCCAAGCCCGCATCGACTGGGTTTCGTACAACACGCGGGCCGGCATTGTCGACCTGAAAACGGCTGACGATCTCGACGGATTCGAGTTTGCACTCCGCGCGCTCGGCTACGTCCACCAACTCGCCTTCTACCGCACGCTGGCCGCGGTCGCTTGCGGCCATGTGCTTCCGGTTCATGTCGTCGCTGCCGAAAAACGCGAGCCGTTCCGCTGCGGCGTCTGGCAGATCGCACCAGCGGCACTCGATCAGGCGCAGGCACAGAACGACGAGGCGATG
This sequence comes from Phycisphaerae bacterium, assembly GCA_046350315.1. GTDB lineage: Bacteria > Planctomycetota > Phycisphaerae > UBA1845 > Fen-1342 > CAZHTF01. The sequence continues at coordinate 3,417,584 of JAXMAP010000002.1, read as the reverse complement.
GACGAGTTGCGGCGCTGCCGCAACACGGGCAACTGGTTCACGCGCTACGAGGAACTTCGCGTCGTCGACCGGCTGTGAGCCCGGGCACGGGGCCGGGTGCGCGGTCGCAAGCCCGCCCCTCGCTCGACGCGGCCGCCAGCTTCCCAACCCGGCCCCGCGCCCGTGTTCATCGTCACGAAAGACGCAGCAATAAGGAGAACGGAATGAGACTCAGTGATGTGCAACGCGGCCGGGCGAGCGCCCCACGCCGCACGCTCGTGTACGGAACGCACGGCATCGGCAAGTCGACCTTTGGCGCGATGGCCGACGCACCAATCTTCATCCAGACCGAGGACGGCCTGGCGGCGATCGAGTGCGAGCGCTTCCCGCTCGCGCGGCGCTACGCCGACGTGATCGCGGCGCTCGGCGAGCTGTACTCGCAGCCCCACGAGTACCGCACACTCGTGCTCGACTCGCTGGACTGGCTCGAGCGGTTGATCTGGGCCGACGTCTGCGAGAAGCGCGGCGTCGAGAGCATGGAGGACATCCCGTACGGCAAGTCGTACGTCTTCGCGCTGACGCAGTGGCGCGAGGTGCTGGCCGGGCTCGACGCGCTTCGTAACGAGCGCGGCATGAACATCGTCCTGATCGCGCATGCTCAGATCGAGCGCTTCGCCAATCCCGAGACGGACACCTACGACCGCTACTCGCCGCGCTTGCAGAAGCAGGCGTCAGCGCTGGTGCAGGAGTGGTGCGACGAAGTCCTGTTCGCGACCTACAAGGTCCACACCAAGACGGTCAACGAGGGCTTTGACCGCAAGCGTGTTCAGGGCATCGGCACCGGCGAGCGCATCGTCCGCACGACTGAGCGTCCCGCCCACGTCGCCAAGAACCGCCTCGGCCTGCCCGAGGAAATCCCACTCGACTACCGCATCTATGCCGCGTTCGTGCGCGGCGAAGACCCGCTCGCGACCGACGTCAACGAACCCGCCGAACAAGGAGCTTGAACATGGCGAACTTGAACTTCAACGCGACCGATGTGGACCCCGCTGTCGGGTATGACCCGATCCCCGCGGGCAAGTACCTCGCTGCGATCACCGAAAGTGAGATGAAGGCGACCAAGAGCGCGAGCGGGCAGTATCTGCAGCTCACGTTTCAGATTATCGAGGGCGAGTACAAGGGCCGGCTCATCTGGGCGCGGCTCAATCTCGACAACCCGAACGCGACCACCGTGAAGATCGCGCGGGCCGAACTTTCGGCCATCTGTCGCGCGGTGGGCGTCATGTCGCCGAAGGACTCGGCCGAGCTGCACAACCTGCCGTTGGTGATCAGCGTGGGCGTGAAGCCGCGCAAGGACAACGGCGATCCGTCCAACGTGATCAAGGGCTACGCCAAGAAGGAATCGGCAGCCGCGCGGCCGACCGGTGCGAGCACCGCAGGCAACGGGAAAGCTCCGTGGCAGCGCTGACGCAGACGTACGAACTGCCCTTCCCGCCGTCGGTGAATCACTACTGGCGGCGGGTTGGGCCGCGCACGCTGATTAGTCGTGGAGGGCGGCGCTTCCGGGACAGGGTCGCCAGCGCACTCGCCGCGCAAAGCGTTGCGCCACTGTTGGGGCGGTTGAGCGTGCATGTCATTGCCTGCCCTCCGGATCGTCGCCGGCGCGATCTCGACAACCTGCAGAAGGCCTTGCTTGACGCGATGCAACACGGCGGCGTGTACCGCGACGACTCACAGATCGATCGGCTCGAAGTCGAGCGCGGACCGGTCGTGCCCGGTGGAAAGGTCATTGTCACGATCACAGAGGGACGCTGAATGGAACTGCGGACCTACCAGAACGAAGCGATCGACGCTGTGTATGAGCACCTGCGCACGCGCGACGACAACCCATGCGTCGTGATACCGACGGGCGGGGGAAAGACACCGGTGATTGCGACGATGTGCCGCGACGCCGTGCAGCGCTGGTGTGGCCGCGTGCTGATCCTCGCTCACGTGAAGGAGTTGCTCGAGCAGTCAGCCGAAAAGTTGCGGTTGATCGCCCCCGACGTTCCGGTCGGCATCTATTCCGCTGGTCTCGGACGACGTGACCTCGGGTACGCCGTCACGATCGCCGGCATTCAGTCGATCTACCAGCGCGCGGCGGACATCGGACTTGTCGATCTGGTCATGGTCGACGAAGCGCACCTGATTCCGCCGGACGGCGAGGGCATGTACCGGCAGTTTCTGTCCGAGCTGAAACATACGAATCCGCTGACGCGTGTCATCGGGCTGACGGCCACGCCGTACCGCATGAAGTCCGGGTTGATCTGCGCGCCGGAGAACATTCTCAACCACGTCTGCTTCGAAATCGGCGTCCGCGAGTTGATCGTGCAGGGCTATCTGTCGCAGCTGCGCACGAAGGCCGGATCGCAGCGGCCGGACTACGAACAACTCCACGTTCGCGCCGGCGAGTTCGTCGCCAGTGAGGTCGAGGAGTTGATGGACAACGAAAACCTCGTGCTGTCGGCCTCCCGCGAGATTGTCGAGCACAGCAAGGACCGCCGGTCGGTGCTGATCTTCGCTTCGGGCATCAAGCACGGAGAGCACGTCGTAGAAGTGTTGCGGACGCGGCACAAGGTCGAGTGCGGCTTCGTCTGCGGCGACACGCTGCCGTTCGAGCGTGACGCTGCGCTGCGACGTTTTCGCGCAGGCGAGCTCAAGTACCTCTGCAACGTCAACGTACTGACCACCGGATTCGATGCACCAAACATCGACTGCGTCGCCCTGGTACGGCCGACGATGTCGCCGGGGTTGTACTACCAAATGGTCGGACGCGGTTTCCGGCTGCACCCAGGCAAGCGGGACTGCCTCGTACTCGATTTCGGCGGCAACGTCCTGCGGCATGGTCCTGTTGATCAAATCTGCCTCTGGACGCCCGAGGGGCGCACCGGAGTCGCGCCGGCGAAGGAATGCCCAGAGTGCCACGAGATCATTGCGGCCGCGTTCGGCACGTGCCCGCAGTGCGGCTACGTCTTTCCGCCGCCGGAGCGCCGCAAGCACGATGCCAGCGCAAGCGATGAAGGCATCCTTTCCGATCAGGTGACGCGAAGCGAATACGAGGTCAGCGACGTCTTCTACTGCGTACACACGAAGCGCAACGCGCCAACCGACGCACCGCGGACGATGCGCGTCGACTACCGCGTCGGCTTCAATGCCTATGTCTCGGAATGGGTCTGCGTGGAGCACGACGGCTATGCGCGGCAGAAGGCCGTCGCCTGGTGGCGCGCTCGTTCGAACGACGCCGTGCCTGACTCTGCGGAACAGGCGGTGGAACTAGCCGAGATGGGCGCGCTGGCCAAGACACTGGCGGTAACTGTTCGCCGTAAGACGGGCGAATACGACCAGATCATCGCTCATCGTCTCGGGCCGAAGCCGCCGCGATTGGATTCTGAGGAGCAGTTACCCGAGCCGGCGGTCATCAGCGAGGACGAGGTGCCGTTCTGATGGCAACGCCGACCATGCTTCAGTCCGCACTGTGGTATGCCGACCTTGGTTACGCAGTGTTCCCCTGCGCGCCGGGCCGCAAATCGCCGCTGACGGAACATGGTCTGCTCGACGCGACGACCGATGTCGAACAGATCGGCCGGTGGTGGAAGGAACACCCGTCGGCGAACGTCGCTATCCGCACCGACGGCTTGCTCGTCGTGGATGTCGATGGTGCAGACAATTTCTGGCTGAGTGATGACGACGAGCGGCGCAAGACGATCGCCTTTGCGCCGACGTCACAGACGCCGCGCGGCGGGCGGCAGTACTTCTTCCGGCAACCCGCTGACCGCGCCTGGCGGAATACGGCAGGTCGTCTCGCGGAGCACGTGGATACGCGCGCGAACGGCGGTTACGTGCTCGTCGCTCCGTCGATCGTCGAGGGGCGTGGATACGCGTGGGCCGAGGAGCGCGAACTTGCGGGTTCACCGAATCGCCTGGAGGAGCCGCCGGCGTGGCTGGCCGAATTGCTTGACGCACTCGCGGCCTCGAACGGTGTCGACCCCGTGGTTGACGCGTCACGATCCAACGCGATTCCGGAGGGTCAGCGGAACGGCACGCTCGCGCGGCTGGCCGGTGCGATGCGACGGGTCGGCATGTCGCGGGCAGAGATCTTCGCCGCACTCCAACAGGTGAATTCCGACCGCTGCGCACCTCCGCTGTCACTCCGCGAGGTGGAGCGCACGGCGGCCAGTATCGCGCGCTACGAACCCGACTCGATTTCGGTCGCCGTAATCGAGGAGCTCTGGCGGCAGGACTTCGCGCCCAAGCCGCCGACCGAACCGATGAGCGTACAGAAGCTGCTGCGCGCGTACACACAGCTGCGGGCGCCGATCATTCAAGGGCTGCTGCGCCGCGGCGAAACGATGAACATCATCGCGCCGCCAAAGACGGGCAAGAGTTGGCTCGTGTTGGGCCTGGCGATGGCGATCGCGACCGGCCGCAAGTGGCTTGGCGCGTTCGAGACCGTCGCCGGTGGCGTCCTGATCATCGACAACGAGCTCCACCTGCAGACGCTCGCCCACCGCATCCCGCAGGTTGCCGAGGCGCTGCGCGTTGGTCTTGACGAGATCGCTGACACGATCCACCTGCACAGCCTGCGCGGTCAACTCCGCGACATCTTCGCGCTGCGCGAGTACTTCGACGGCGTGGAGCCCGGCCGCTTCGGCCTGGTCGTGCTCGATGCGATGTACCGGTTCATGCCTCGCGAAATGGACGAGAACGACAACGGCACGATGGCAGGCATTTACAACCACATCGACGCGCTGGCCGACCGGCTCGCGTGCTCGTTCGTGCTGATTCATCACGCGACTAAGGGCAATCAGTCGGCCAAGGCGGTCACCGACGTCGGGGCCGGAGCGGGCAGCCAAAGCCGGGCGACCGACACGCACCTTGTGCTGCGACCACATGAAGAGCCGGGCGCAGTGGTGCTCGAAGCGGCAGTGCGGTCGTGGCCGCCGATCGAGCCGCTGGCGCTGCGTTGGACGTTTCCGATCTGGTCGCCGGCGATCGAGCTCGACCCGACACGGCTGAGGGCGGAAAAGCAGAAGCGACGCTCGGCCGATCCTGCCGAAGTACCGCGCGCCGAACAAGTGCAGGACTTCGTGAGCCGTTTCATCGGCGACGAACCGCAAACGCGCTCGACCATCCTTCAAGCGGCAACAGGTAGCGGCCTGTCGGGTCGCGTGGCGCAGCGGCTGCTCCATACCGCCGAAGAGCTGGGACTGATCCACCGCTGGAGCTTCGGCAGCCATCGACCGACGTCCTATGCGACCAAGCCGAAGCCGGCGAAGGGAGGCGGTCGTGACGACGCTTGATATTACATCGTGGCCGCGCGCAACGCGTGCGCACGGATCGTGTGAGCGCGCATCGTATGAGCGCGCTTTGCGCCCGCACGGCGCATGGTCGAGCCCGGGACGTGTGTGCGCGCACACCCCCCACACCCCCCGTGCGTGCGCCGCCACGGCGGCGACGCACGTGCGGGCGCATTGCGCGCGCTCATACGTTGAGCGGCGAAAACCCGCCAGTGCGCCAGGTCACGCAGGCAGCCAACGCGGACCTCGCGACGGTTCCTCCCTGGGCGAAGAACGCCCGGAGGCGACGCGGGAACGCCCGCCGTTGGCGACAGAGTTTGTTTGGTCCGTCCGAACGGCCGCCACGGCGCAACGTGCCGCGTTTGGGGCCAACGTGGGCGACCCGGGCGGGCCGGGTGGTACGCGGGGGGCGTCCCGTGCCCCGTCCGCAACGGGCGGTGGTTGCGGCGAACCCGGGCGACTCGGGCAGACGCGGAATTGAATGTCGGCGGGCGCACGGACGCACCGCCACGTTGACATGGAGGTCGATCGATGAGGATTGAGGTACGGTCGCTGGCCGAGGTCAAGCCGTATGAGAAGAACCCGCGCGACAACGATGCGGCCGTTGACGCCGTCGCGCAGTCGATTCGGCAATTCGGTTTCCGCCAACCGATCGTCGTGGACGGCGACGGCGTCATCGTCTGCGGGCACACGCGCTGGAAGGCGGCGCAGAAACTCGGGCTGGAGAAAGTGCCCGTGCATGTCGCGCGCGACCTGACGCCGGAGCAGATTCGCGCGTACCGCATCGCTGACAACAAGACGAACGAGCTGGCGACCTGGAACATGGAGCTGTTGCCGCTGGAGGTCGCGGAGCTTCGCGACGCAGGCATCGACTGGTCGCTGCTCGGCTTCGACGCCGACGATTTGGCGAAGCTGTTCGATGCGGCCGACGGCGTGAAGCCCGGGCTCACAGACCCCGACGACATTCCCGCACCGCCGGACGAAGCGATCACGCAGCCGGGCGACCTGTGGATTCTCGGCGATCACCGGCTGCTCTGCGGCGACAGCGGTTCGCCGGTGGATGTGGACCGCCTGCTCGACGGTGCGCCCATTCATCTCGTGAACACGGACCCGCCCTACAACGTGAAGGTCGAGCCACGCAGCAACAACGCGATCGCCGCGGGGCTGTCGTCGTTCCAGGCAACCGAGGGAAAAGCCAGGTCGGACTACAACTACGCCAAGGGCCGCGAGGACCACATCGCGTGGCAGCGCGCCCATCATCAGGAATTCGATCTGGCCCGCGACCCCGAGAAGGCCAAGCGGACGACGAAGAAGCTGCGGCCGAAGGATCGTCCGCTCGCGAACGACTTCGTGAGCGACGAGGCGTTCGACAAGATGCTGGCAGCCTGGTTCGGCAACATCGCCCGCGTGCTGCTGCCCGGGCGCGGGTTCTATATCTGGGGCGGGTACGCGAACTGCGGAAACTACCCGCCCGTGCTGAAGGCCTGCGAGCTCTATTTCTCGCAAGCAGTGATCTGGGTGAAAGAGCATCCCGTCCTTACCCGCAAAGACTTCATGGGCAACCACGAGTGGTGCTTCTATGGCTGGCGCGAAGGCGCGGCGCACCTCTTCCTCGGTCCGAACAACGCGGTCGATGTCTGGTCGATCAAGAAAGTGAACCCGCAATCCATGATCCATCTGACCGAGAAGCCCGTCGAACTGGCGGTGCGCGCGATGCAGTACTCGTCTCGACCCGGCGAGAACGTACTGGACCTCTTCGGCGGTAGTGGCTCGACGCTTATTGCAGCGGAACAGACCGGGCGGCGGGCATTCCTCATGGAACTGGACCCGCTCTACGCGGATGTCATCGTGCAGCGCTGGGAGAAGTTCACGGGGCGAAAGGCGGAGAGATTCTCAGGCCGAAGAGACGCCCCCGTCATCGCGGAGGCGTCAGGGGAGGGGTCGTGATGTGCGGTGCTTCAGCCCGCGTACTCAAACTTGCCGCGTTCCGTCTTGCGGAACCGGGCGTCCTTCCCCTTCGCGTTGATCTCGCGGAGGATCGCGGCGTACAGCGTGGCCTCGGGCGTCTTGCCGTTCGGGCTCGACCAGAGACCTTGCTCGGCCATCGCGGCGATCATCTCGCCCGACCGCATCGCCTGCCCGCTGGCCTTCAACACCTGCGCCGCGGCGTCCAGGGCGCTCACGCGCTTCGGCTTGGCGCTCGCCGCCTTGGTCGGTTGCTTGACGCGCTTGACCTTGGCAGAGCGCTTCGCGTTGGTCGCGGGCGAGTCGGTGACGGCCTCGACGGGCGCGTCCTCTGGCGCGACCTTCGCGGGGCGGCCGCGCTTCGCCGCGACTTCCGCCCGCAGGCGTGCGGCGCTGCGGATGCGCACCTTCTTCTTCGTCTCCAGGTTCGTCGCGTCCCAACCGCCGTGACGGTTTTCGCCGTCGAGGCGGACGCGGACGACCTTGCCGCTGACCTTTGCGGTGTAGACGTTTCCGATCGTGACTTCGCTCTTCTTCATCGCTGTTCTCCTTGGTTCTCGGTCCGCACCATGCGGCCCGGGCGCTGGGGCCCGCGGAAGCGGGCCGTCGCGTTCGGGTCGCTATTCGGCCAGGAATTCCTCGATCCGCTGGCGTTCCATTCCCGACAGGCCCTCGACCAAGTCGATGAGCGTGCTACGGACGTAGTCGAGCGTGCCGGGAAAGTCCCAGCGTTGCGGCTCTGCCGCAGCGCGCTGGTCGTACTTCTCCAGTTCCATCTCGAGCACGTCGACCAAGCGGACGATGTCGGCTCGTCGGGCAGCGTAGGTTTCGGCGGCGGTGCGTTTCGGTTGGCTCGTCATGGTTCAGTCCTCCTCCGGTACGAACAGGTCGCTGGCGTCCCAGATCTCTCGCCCGTAGGCGGTCTCGACCAAGTACGACCAGGCGTCGATCCCGTTGCGGCGGTACGTGCTGACCCCAACCACCCGGCCCGGCTCGCCGTCCGTTTTGGAAACCACCTGCGTTCCGGGCGTCAGGCGTCGGTTCGCGTTCTTCGTCGTCGCGGCCATCTGCGTTTCTCCTTGCGGTACGCGTCGTGCGTACAGACACATGAAGCCATGGGTTTGGCCGGAAATCCACTCGCATTCCGAGATTTTCGAGACATTCTTGCAGACGCTCGCGGGCAGGTCCGAGTCACTCGGCCGGAGGCGGCGTAATGTCCGAACTCGCGCCTAACTTTCGCGCGAAGGCAGGCCTGGACCCGAGCGCACTGCCATTGGCCGATGCCGCACGGTTGCTCAGCGCCGCGGGCGGCCAGCGGATCACGCTTGACATGCTGGAGGCGGACCGCGCCGCCGGCGCGCCGGCCAACACGGACGGCACGCTGAACCTCGTCCACTACGCCGCGTGGCTCGTGCGGGAGATGTCTGGCCGTGGCGATTGACCCGCGCAAACTGAAACCAACCGAAGCGGTCCGCCTGCTGAACTCGACGCCGCTTGGCGAGGTGCTCAGCGAGCGGCAGTTGCACCGACATCGCTCGCGCGCGGGGTTTCGGATCGGCGATGACCGCAGTGTCGATCTGCTGCGATATGTCGCATGGCTGGTACTGGAGCGTCATCGTCCGCGCCCCGAGCCCGCGGGGCTGACCGGCTACGAGGCGATGAAGGAGCGGGCAGCGCAGCGCAATCGCGAGTTGGCGCTGCTCGGCCGCGACATCGGCGAGCTGCCGGCGGTGGTTCATGCGGATCGAAAGGAACGGTCGGCGACGGACTTTCGATTCTTCTGCGAGCAGTATTTCCCGCAGACATTCCACCTGCCGTGGTCCCCGGATCACCTGAAGGTCATCTCGAAGATTGAGCAAGCGGTACTCGAGGGCGGGCTGTTTGCGATGGCCATGCCGCGCGGCAGCGGTAAGACGTCGCTCTGCGAGACGGCCTGTTTGTGGGCGCTCGTCTACGGGCACCGCGAGTTCGTGGCGTTGATCGGCAGCGACGAGGAGCACGCCGCCAACATGCTCGATTCGATCAAGGTCGAACTGGAGACGAACGACGCGCTGCTCGACGACTTCCCCGAGCTGGTGTATCCGATCCGCGCGCTTGAAGGGATTCACCAGCGCGCGGCCGGTCAGCTCTACCAGGGCAAGCAGACGCACATCGGCTGGACCGCCAAGGAAATCGTGCTGCCGACCATGCCCGGCAGTCGGGCCAGCGGGTCCATCATGAGCGTGGCCGGTATTACGGGCCGCATCCGCGGCATGAAACACAAGCGCGTGGATGGGACAAGCGTTCGCCCTTCGCTTGTGTTGATCGACGACCCGCAGACGGATGAATCGGCTCGGTCGCCGTCCCAGTGCGTAACGCGCGAGCGGATTCTGTCCGGCGCGATCTTGGGTCTGGCCGGCCCGGGACGGAAGATTGCGGGGTTGATGACGCTTACGGTCGTGCGACCGGATGACCTCGCCGATCGCATCCTCGACCGCGAGAAGCACCCCCAGTGGCAAGGCGAACGCACGAAGATGGTCTACGCGTTCCCGTCCAACGAAGCACTATGGGCGCGCTACGCCGAGCTGTGGCGCGAGGGCATGCGGGCCGATCGCGGTGCAACTGAGGCGACCGAGTTCTATCGCGTGAATCGCGACGCGATGGATGCCGGCGCCCATGTCTCGTGGCCGCAGCGCCACCATCCCGACGAGTTGTCGGCCATCCAGCACGCGATGAACTTGAAGCTCGATCGCGGCGAGGCCGCGTTCTGGGCGGAGTACCAAAACGAGCCGCTGCCAGAAGAGCAGGCGGATTCGGATCTGCTCACGGCCGATCAGATTGCGGCCAAGACCAGCGGACTTCGGCGTTGCGAAATCCCCATTGGCTGTACGCACCTGACGATGTTCGTCGACGTCCAGGCCAAGGCGCTGTTCTGGGTCGTGGCCGCGTGGGAGAACGATTTCACTGGCTACGTCGTCGACTACGGCACGGAACCCGATCAGAACGAGGGTTACTTCACGCTGCGCGACCTGCGGCACACGCTCGCGCTGGCCGCGCCCCGGGCCGGTATCGAGGGCGCGATCTATGCCGGCCTCGAGCGCCTCGCAGCTCGGCTCCTCGATCGAGAATGGCGGCGCGATGACGGGGCGATGGTACGGCTTGATCGCTGTCTGGTTGACGCGAACTGGGGTAGCTCATCCGATGTCGTTTACCAGTTTTGCCGACAGTCGAAGAACGCGAGCATTCTGCTGCCGTCGCACGGGCGCTACGTCGGCGCGTCGTCGATTCCATTCGCCGAATACAAGCGGCGGCGCGGCGACCGCGTCGGATTGAACTGGCGTGTGCCCACCGTTACCGGCAAGCGCGCGGTGCGCCACGTGACGTTCGACACGAATTTCTGGAAGTCATTCGTCCATGCACGCTTGGCCGTCGCGACGGGCGATCCTGGGTGCTTCTCATTGTTCGGTCGCAAGCCCGATGCGCACCGCCTGATCGCTGAGCACCTGACCGCCGAGTATCGCGTGAAAACAGAAGGCCGCGGGCGAACCGTCGACGAATGGAAGTTGCGCGCCGATGGCGTCGACAACCACTGGTTCGACTGCCTTGTGGGATGTGCTGTCGCGGCGTCGATGCAGGGAGCGGTGCTGTTCGGCACAGACATCCGGCCTGCGTCGCGGCAGCGCGTGAAGCTGTCGGAGCTCCAAGGGGGTGGCCGGTGATTGCGCCGAAGCCCAGCGCACAGAAACCGGAGGAACAGCGGGGACTGCGCTGCCCGCAGTGCGGTTGCCAACACTTCCACGTGGTCTACACGCGCGCGGCGTGGCAGAATCGAATAGTGCGCCGCCGAGAGTGTCGAGCGTGCGGCAAGCGCATCACGACCTACGAACGTGCGCAGTGAAGGCCTATTTCGGTGTGCTGTTCGACTGATCGGAGACAGGCGGCCGCACCATCGCGAGTCGCTCGTCGTTTTCCTTCAGTGTGATTGATAGCGCCTTCTCCGTGCGCGTGCCAATATGATCGGCGGATGCGACGAGCATGTACGGAAACACCTCTCTCAGGTCGCCGCTTGATCCGACGCTCGTAACCGTCGCTTTCCAGACCGGCTCGAACGTGCCCGACTGTCGGTATTTCTCAAGGTTGACGCCGTCCATTCGCACGTAGCGGACGAAGTAGGTGTACGATCCGACTCCCGATCGATAGCCAGTTACGCCGTACACCGGCGTTGAATACGCGCTGCCTGAGTAGGTGCCATAGCCGCCTTTGGATGTGTACACGGACCCGCTGTAGTAGGTGGAACCACCGCCACCAATTTGCCCGTACATGGGGACAGAGTAGGTGTACTCCTGGGTCTTTGGGTCACTGATCCCGTAGTTCAGAAAAACTACGAGGTTCGCGTCTAGCTCGCGTTCCGCCTTTGCGAAGCCACGCGACTGAAGCAATCGCTCGACCATGTCTGCATATTCACGGAACTCAAGATCGTTCGTCGCGACGCCGTTCTTTCCAGACAGCAGCACGTACGATCTGAGTTGCTGTGACTCTTGAGCAGCAAAGCAGTCAACGCGGCAATCGAATTGGCGCGAACGGCCAGCACACCCCGCAAGCGTGATCGCCGTTGCGATGAGGGATATTTGCAGGGCGCGCAAGTGGTTCACAGCCGCGTTCTCCGAGCAGGACCGCAGACCCGCACGCAAATCGAGGCGCGACAGGTCTACCGGTGTAACGATTTTCCAAATCACGTTCAACGGAATTGTAACCCTCCCGTACGTGTGATAGAAACACGACAGTTGAACACGCCCTGAGGCATGCTGCGATCGCGCGGCGTAGCCACCGGCCATGACGCCGTGCGGGACACCGAGAGGTGCTCGCGCGGCGTTTTCGTTGCGCGGGCCGGAGCACGCGATGCCCGACACGACGATCCAAGACGCCATCCGCGATAACGCCGCCGGGCCGAAGAAGGCCCAAGGCGACGCGGGCTCGGTCGAGCAGCACCCGATCCCCGAGCAGATCGAAGCGGATCGGTATCTCGCGTCGACTGAAGCGTCGAAGCAGGGCCTTGGCATCCGCATGACGAAGGTCGTTCCACCGGGAGCTGTGTGACGTGCTGACGTGGTTGCGACAACTCGTGCTGCCGACTGCGACGCCGCGACGCATCGCGCGCGTGCGCGCCAAGTACGACGCGGCGCAGACGACGCACGAAAACCGCCGCCACTGGGCCAACGCGGACTTCCTCTCGGCGAATGCGGCGAACAGCGCCGAGGTTCGGCGCGTTCTGCGGAGCCGCGCGCGCTACGAGGTCGCCAACAACAGCTACGCCAAGGGCATCGTGCAGACGCTCGCCCACTATGTCGTCGGCACCGGCCCGCGTCTCCAGATGCTGACGGACGATCCTGAGGCCAACCGGTTCATCGAACGCGAGTTCATGCGCTGGGCTCGGGCCGTTGGGCTCGCGCACAAGCTGCGTACCATGCGAATCGCGCAGGCCGAGTCCGGCGAGGTGTTCGGCGTGCTGGCCACAAACCAGCGCGTGCCAGCCCCCGTGCAGCTCGATCTCAAGCTCGTCGAGGCGGACCAGGTCGCGACGCCGATTTCGCTCCGTGCAGCGCGAGCACAAGACAACGTGCTCGACGGAGTCATGCTCGACGAGTTTCGCAACCCGATCGCGTACTTCGTGATGCGGCGTCATCCGGGCGATGCCGGTCCGTTCACACTCGACAGCAGTGACTTCGAGCTGCTGCCGGCCGATACGGTGATCCACCTGTACCGCACCGAGCGTCCGGGACAGAACCGAGGCGTGCCGGAGATTACGCCGGCCCTCCCGCTGTTCGCGATGCTGCGGCGCTACACCTTGGCGGTGCTCGGGTCAGCAGAGCAGGCGGCGCTACCAAGCGGCGTGATCTACACCGACGCGCCAGCGGACACAGAAGCCGCCGGCGTCGAGCCGATGGACACGGTCGAGATGGAGCGTGGAACGTGGCTGACCATGCCGTTCGGCTGGAAGATCGGACAGGTCAAAGCCGAGCAACCCACGACCGTCTACCGCGACTTCAAGCACGAGATAATCAACGAAATCGCCCGCTGCCTGAACATGCCGTTCAACATCGCAGCCGGAAACTCGTCGGGCTACAACTACGCCTCCGGGCGGCTCGATCATCAAGCGTTCTTCAAGGCTATTCGCATCGACCAGGCGTTCCTGGCGGATGTCGTGCTCGACCGCGTCTTCACAGCGTGGCTGAGCGAAGGCGTCCTGATCGAGAACTATCTGCCACAGGCCGCGCGTAGCGTCGACGTTGATTTGCCGCACCAGTGGTTCTGGGACGGTTTCGAGCATGTCGATCCTGCAAAGGAAGCCAACGCGCAGGATGTTCGGCTCCGCAGTGGACTGACATCGTTCCCGCGCGAGTACGCGATGCTCGGTCTCGACTTCGAGGAAGAGCAGCGCAAACAGGCAGAAGCGCTCGGCGTCTCTTTGGACGAGTATCGCCGCATGCTCCGGGAATCGCTGTTCGGCGGCACGAAGTCGGCCGCGCAGCCCCAGGACGATCCTGAGGAGGAAGCCAATGCCCGCGCCGCGGCCTGACCCGACGCCGAATCACATCTCGCTCGTATGCAGTCAAACGAACCTCACGATTGAGGCGCGCAAGGGTGAGGGCGAGACCGAGACGATGCCGCGCTTCGCGATGGTCGCGTACACGGGCGAGGCAATGCGTGTGGAAGGCTGGCGTCACCCAGTCGTTGTAGACCTCGACGGACTCTCGGTGCCGTCGCAGCGTCGACCGGTGCGCTTTGGTCACGACATGCACGCCGGCATCGGGCACACGGAGCGAATCGGCGTCGATGGCGGCCGGCTCGTGGCCGAGGGCTTGGTCAGTCGCGATACAGCCGCGGCGCGAGAAGTCGTCGTGAGCGGAAAGCGGGGCTTCCCCTGGCAGGCCTCGATCGGTGCGACGGTGCAACAGTCGGAACTGATCCGGCCAGGGAAGTTTGTCACGGTGAACGGCCGCTCGTTCGAAGGGCCGGTGTACGTCGCCCGCAAGGCATCACTGGGCGAAATCAGTTTTGTTGACCTCGGCGCTGACGGAAACACCTCCGTGCAGATTGCCGCCCAGAAGGAGACGCAGGTCATGGACGACCACGAGAACCCGAAACCCACGGAAAGCGCCGGCACGGAGGCCGCGCCCACGACCAGCGCCGGAACGGATGCCGACGCTGGTCCCGACATTCAAGCCGCGCGGCGAGACGCCGCGAACGAGCTCCGCCGGCAGGCCGCGATCCGCAAGATCTGCGGCGAACGATTCGTCGAGATCGCCGCGAAGGCGATCGAGGAGAACTGGACGGTCGAGAAGACCGAACTGGAGGTGCTGCGCGCGGGCCGACCGAAGGCCCCAGGCATCATCACGGGCGGCCACGAGGTCGCACCATTCCAGGTGCTCGAAGCGGCCGTCTATCAGGCCGGACGATTGGAGGCGCGCAACGAGCAGTTCGACGCCCGCGTCCGCGACGCAGCGTACCAGCGCTTCCATGGGCGAATCGGGCTGCAGGAACTGCTGCTCGAAGCCGCGTGGGCAAACGGCTATTCGGGTCGGAGCTTCAAGGCCGACATGCGCGGCGTGCTCCAGGCAGCCTTCAGCACCAACACGCTGCCCGGCATCCTGTCGAGCACCGCGAACAAATTCCTGCTCGAAGGTTTTGAGGGCGTCGAGGCGAGCTGGCGCGCGATCGCCGCCATCCGTACGGTGCAGGACTTCAAGGCTGTCACGAGCTATCGGCTGACCGGCGGCTTCGAGTACCTCGAGGTTGGACCTGACGGCGAGCTGAAGCATGCGACCGTTGGAGAGCAGTCGTTCACGAATCAGGCGCGCACGTACGGCCGCATGTTCTCGATCACGCGCGAGCACATGATCAACGACGATCTCGGCGCGCTGACCGCAGTACCGCGCCGACTCGGTCGTGGAGCGGCCCTCAAGCTCAATGACGTGTTCTGGACCGCGTTCCTGAACAACGCCGCGTTTTTCACCGCGGGCAACAAGAACTTCGCTTCCGGCGCTGACACGGCGCTGGGCATCGACAGTCTTTCCAAGGCCGAAGAGCTGTTCTTCAACCAGACCGACCCGGACGGCTATCCGCTCGCCGTAGACCCTGCATTGCTGCTTGTACCCAACGCGCTCTTTGTCTCGGCGACGCAGCTCATGAACAGCACGGAGATTCGCGAGGACACGGGCGGAGTGGCGAAGAAGTTCCCCACGTCCAATCCTCACGCGGGCAAGTTCCGCGTGGCGCGCTCCAGCTATCTGAGCAACACGAAGTACACGGGGAACAGCACGAAGGCGTGGTATCTGCTGGCGGACGCGAACGATCTGCCCGTGATCGAAGTCGCATTCCTGAACGGCCGCGAGCAGCCGACCGTTGAATCGGCCGATGCGGACTTCAACGTGCTCGGGATTCAGGTTCGCGGCTACCACGATTTCGGCGTCGCGCTCCAGGACTTCCGCGGCGGTGTGAAGCTCAAGGGCGAGGCGTAAACCTGACCAGACAAGGAGGTCTGCAGAATGCCAGCGATTTTTGTACAGGACGGCACGTCCGTGGATTACACGCCCGGCTCGGCTGTCATTGGCGGCGACGTCGTCATCCAGGGCGAACTCGTCGGTGTCGCGAAAGTCGACATTCCCGCAAACAAGCTCGGAGCGCTCTCGGTCGCCGGAGTCTTCGATTTCCCCAAGGCAACCGGAGTCGGTACCGCCATTACCACCGGCGCGCTGACGTACTGGAACAC
The DNA here is from genome assembly GCA_046350315.1 of Phycisphaerae bacterium. Lineage (GTDB taxonomy): Bacteria > Planctomycetota > Phycisphaerae > UBA1845 > Fen-1342 > CAZHTF01. The sequence goes on along the minus strand of JAXMAP010000002.1, from coordinate 3,401,555 downwards.
AGGCGCGCAGCAGGCGACAACCACTGCCGCCGGCAACAAGCTGATCGGCAAGTGCGTGCGAGCCGCCGCCGACGCAGATGCGACGGTACGGGTTCGGATGTCGCAGTGAGTGGAAGGCGCATGAGCGATGGCCGACTTGATTCAGAAAGGCCTCGCATGGCTCGACGACCAGCGGCACGCGCACACGACGCAAACAGTGCTGTACGTCCGCGACACCGAAAACGCGAGCTACATCGTCGAGCTGCTGGCGACGATCGGACGGACGGAGTTCGAGCAGGTCGACGAGTTCGGCATCGTTCACAAACTGCAGTCGCGGGACTTCCTGATCCGGGCCGCGGATCTGGTGCTGAACAGCGAGCTGACGCTGCCGAAGGCGGGCGATCGGATTCGAGAGACGGTCGGAGCGCAGACGTTTGTGTACGAGGTGATGGCCCCGGGTGGCGAGCCGCCGTGGCGCTACAGCGATCCGTATCGCAGGACGCTGCGAGTCCACACGAAGCACGTGAGCACGGAGTGATGACGTGAAGGTCGATGCACCACCGATCAATGGCAGCGCCCGTCAGAAGCTCGCCTGGCTTCTGGGCATCTTGCTGACCGTGATCCTGATCCTGGTGCTCGGCTCGGGCGCCATGCTGCTGCGTCACGACTCGAAGATCGCGGTGCATGAAACGCGGATCGACGGCGTGGAACGGGCACTCGGGCGGATTGAGTCCAAGCTAGACCGACTGCTGGAGCGGCACCCGTGAGCACCATCATCGACATCGCCGACGCGATCGTCGCCAGCTTGAATGCCGGCACGTTCAGTCAGCCGTTCGAGGCCGAGCGGAAATATCAGCCGGTCTTCGAGCTGCCGGACATGCAGACGTTGCACGTCAGCGTTGTGCCACGTTCGGTCGCGATCACGACCGCCACGCGCGAGAGCAGTTACTTCGACTGCGCGGTCGACGTCGGCGTGCAGAGGAAGGTGAACCCGGACGAACCGACTGAGCTCGACGAATTGATGAACCTGGTCGAGGAGATCGCCGACCACCTGCGGATGAAGCGGCTCGACGAAGCGCAACAGGCCGCGTGGGTTGCTATCGAGAACGAGCCGGCGTTTGCGTCGGAGCATCTCGACCAGCAGCGGGTTTTCACAAGCGTACTGACGGTGACGTACCGAGTGCGGAGATAGGCGATGCCCGCGAATGCCATCATCGAGACGATTACACTTGGCAGCCCGCAGTGGACGCCCCTCGGGGGGAAGTCGACGGTCGCCCAGTTCACGCTGATCGCCGACCCGAAGAACACAGGCAACATAAACCTGCGATTCCGTCAGGGCGTGCCGGCGGAGTGGCCGCCCGGAGCGGCCGTGCCGTTTGAGTCGGTCGACATGGCGGAACTCGAAGTGCAAGGCAACGCCGCCCATGCGCTGCACATTGCCGGGTTCGCGCCCGGCCGCGATCCGCGCGGCCAGGCAGGCGAGGACTCGTCACGAATGTTCGTGCCGTCACAGCCCGCCCCGATCGGCGGCGGGGTTGAACCTGGCGGCGGCGAGATCGGATGAACGATGCCAGCCAACGTCTACATGAAGTCGTTCAACCTCGGTTCGGGCTCCTACGTGAAGCTCGCCGACGTATCGACGGTTATGAACATGACGATCATCGCCGGTTCGAAGAACTCAGGCAGCGTCAACGTGCGGTTCCGCGGCGGCACACCCGTCTCGTGGCCGCCTGGAGCGGCGGCGATGTTCGAAGGCGTGGACATCACGGAATTCGAGGTACAAGGAGCTGCGGGACACCTGCTGCTCGTCGTCGGTTACACGCGGTAAGGAGGCTGCGCGATGCCCATCAAGCTCGGCATGGAAGCCAAGATTTACTACAAGGTCGGCGGCCAGGGTGGCGGCGGCGCGTGGACCGAGCTGACCAATGTCCGCGACGTGACGCTCTCGCTGGAGACCGGCGAAGCCGACGTCACCACACGCGCGAACGCCGGCTGGCGGGCCACGGTCGCGACGCTCAAAGACGCATCGGTCGAATTCGAGATGGTCTGGGATACGGCGGATGCGGGGTTCACCGCGATCAAGAACGCCTACCTGACCAATGCCCCGATCGGCTTCCAGGTGCGCGACGGCGTAGGCGGCCAGGGACTTCAAGCCGACTTCATGATCACGCAGTTCTCGCGCAGCGAACCGTTGGAGGAAGCAATCTCGGTCTCGGTGACGTCGAAGGTGACCTATTCGACCACGCCGCCGAGTTGGATCTGATAGCCCGGAGGACCGTACGTGCCCACCAGCAACCTGACAGTCAGCGGCGACATCGGCGGCGTCGGCGTGAACTCGAGTTTCAGCCGCACGGCAACGGGCCAGATCTCGCACGACGTGACGCTGAATGCCGCCAAGACCGGCACGCTGACGACGCGGACGGACAACACGTCTGGTATCGCGACGCTCGAGGCCGGCCACGGCATCACAGGCGGGAGCGTCGTTGACCTCTATTGGACCGGTGGGCGGCGCTACAACGTCAACGTGACGGCTGTCGCAACCAACGACGCCACGTTCTCAGGGGGCGCTGGTGACAACCTGCCGACGCAGGGCACGGCCCTGACGATGACGAAGCAGCAGACGATCGACACGGATTTCGTCGGGAATCTGCTGGTCGCCATTGGCGCACTGTGTACGGCGCGCGCGCATCTGAGCTTTTACGAATCAGCGATTCTGCGGTTGTCGCTTGATCTCACCGCGAACGAGTTGTGGTTCTGGGTCAACGGCGGAACGGCGGCCAACCCACTCGCCGCTGCAACTGTGACGCACATCGTCGCATCGCAGGCGGGGACAGCAGCGGCTTCGCTGAAAGTCGGAGCGCTCTACACCAGCGCGTAACGAAGCACGAACGAGCCAAGGAGGGCTCATGAAGACGTTCAACGACAACGCCGGTCGCACCTGGACGCTGGCCGTCAACGTCGACGCCATCAAGCGCGTCGAAGGGCTGATCAAGGGGGTGAACCTGGCCAATCTGACGCACGGCGACCCGCCGCTTCTCACGCGGTTGGAGACGGACATCGTGCTGCTCTGCGACGTGATCTTCGCCCTGGTCAAGCCGCAGGCTGACCAGTTGGGCGTCTCGGACGAGGAATTCGGCAAGGCGATGGGTGGCGATGCAATCATCGCGGCCCACGACGCCTTCTGGGAGGAGCTCAACGGTTTTTTCCGCCAGCTGCGCCGGACCGACACGGCGCGGGCGATCGAAAAGCAGGCGGCGCTGGTGAAGGCGACCGTCGCGGCGATCGAGCAGCGGGTGGAGACGCTGGACCTCGAGGACGTGATCACGAAAGCCCTTGGCAGCTTTGTTGGGAACTCGCGGGAATCGCCGGCGTCGATCCCGGACCCCTGACGTTGCGCGAACTGCTGCTTATGGCCGAAGGGCGAGTGCGCGACGAGTGGCGGCGCACGTCGGTACTGCTGGCACTGACTGCCAATTGCCATCGCGACCCCAAAAAGACGAAGGCGTACCGGCCGACGGACTTCGATCCGTTCCGCGAGCCGGAGAAACCGATTCGGGTTGACATCACCGTCCTCAAGGACGTGTTCATCGATCGGCAGATGCCCGGGTATGGAGGCCCGGGTGAGTTCGAGTGAGGCAAGCACAAGGAGAAAGCGTATGCCTCTTCCGGAAGAAGTCGTGCAGAGCGTGGCGTCCACCAACTTCAAGTCGCTGGGCGACGGTCCGTCGTTCTACCACAACCTGGCGATGAGCAACGCGACCAACCAGCAGAACCTGGCCGCGCAGAACGCGATCGCGCAGCAGCAGGCGCTTGGCACCGTGCTGACCGCCGCTGTGGGCAAGATCGTCAAGGCGTTGACCGAGGCCGACGCCGAGGAGGCCGTGTCGCTCAACAAGCTCATGAGCGGCGACGACGTGGCCAGCAAGATCAGCAGCCTGATCGGGGCGCTGGGCTTCGGCCAGATCGGGGCCAAGACGGCCCAGACCACGCCGCCTCCGACCGGCGGCTAGTCGCCTGACGTCATGCGCCCGCGGAGCCGCCGATTCCGGTGCGCTCCGCGGGCGCTGTTTTGTTTCGCGCGAGGATGCGGCGGTGATCACGTTCGACATCAAGAACCTGTTCTTCGATCGCGGTGCGGTCACGCGGGCCGTGGACAAGGCGAAACGCGCCGTGTTGTCGAAAGCCGGTGCCTTCATCCGCACCACGGCCAAGCACAGCATCCGTACGCGCAAAGGCTCCGCGCCGCCGGGCAAGCCGCCGCACTCGCACAAGGGCACGCTGCGCCGACTGATCCTCTTCGGCTACGACATGACCAGCGACAGTGTCGTCGTCGGGCCGGTCGGATTTCAGCGCAGCATCGCGCCCAATGTCCTGGAATTCGGCGGCAAGGCCACGCTCGTCCGCCGCCGGCGCGGCAAGCTCGTGCGCGAGCGCGCTGCCTACGACTCGCGGCCGTTCATGGGCCCGGCGTTGGAGAAGGAACGCCCCAAGCTGCCGAGCCGCTGGGCCAACTCGCTGCGTGGAGGATGACCGATGGCGGACACGAAAGGAATCCGGGCCGGCCGGGCATTCGTCGAGCTGGGCGTCTCCGACAAGCTGACCAAGGGATTGCAGGCTGCCGAGAAGCGGCTCAAGGCCTTCGGCGAAGGTCTGCGCTCTGTCGGCACGAAGCTGGCCGCGATCGGCGGTACGGCGCTCACCGCGCTGTTCGGCACCGCGAAGACGTTCGCTGATATGGGCGATTCGTTGGACGAGATGTCTGCGCGCACGGGCGTGAGCGTCGAGACGCTGTCGGAGCTGGGTTTCGCTGCCGAACTTGCCGGCGCCGACATGGAAACGCTGGAGACCGGCATCCGCAAGATGCAGAAGACTGTCTCGGAAGCGATCGGCGGATCGAAGAGTGCCGCCGATGCGCTTGCCCAGCTCGGCCTCTCCGTCGCCGATCTGAAAGGCCTCTCGCCGGAGCAGCAATTCAAACTGCTCGCCGACCGGATCAGCCAGATTGAAGACCCGACGGCACGGGCGGCGGCGGCGATGGAAATCTTCGGCAAGTCGGGCACGCGGCTGCTGCCGCTGATCGCCGACGGGGCGAAGGGGCTGGCGAAGTTCCAGGAGCAGGCCCGGGCGCTGGGCCTGACGATTTCAACGCAGGCCGCGAAGGACGCGTCGGTCCTGGCCGATGCGCTGGACACGCTGTGGAAGGTAATCAAGCAGGCAGTCTTCTCGATCGGTTCGGCGCTCGCGCCAACAATCACCGAGTTGGCGGGCAAAGTCACCCGCGCGGTCGTCGCATTCAGCGAGTGGATCAAGCAGAACAAAGCGATCGTAGTCACGGTGTTTCAGGTTGCGGCCGGCGTCGCCGCCGCCGGCGTGGCGCTGGTTGCGCTGGGGTTCCTCGTGTCGGGCCTCGGCGCGGCGCTCGGCGGACTCGCGACAATTGTGACGGGCATCGGAACCGCCTTCGGCGTGATCGGCGGTTTGATCGCCGCCCTGGTCTCGCCGATCGGGCTGGCCATCACCGCCGTCGCGGCGCTGGGAACGGCCATTCTCGTTTACACGGGTGCGGGGGCGGACGCGCTGGCGTGGCTCGGTGAGCAGTTCGCTTGGCTGCGCGACAGCATATCTAAGGTAATAGGGGGAATCACCGACGCCCTGGCCGCCGGCGACATCACGCTCGCGGCACAGATCCTCTGGCTGGCGCTGAAGTTAGCGTGGCAGGAAGGCGTCGCTGCCCTGAACCGGGCATGGCTCGAAGCCAAGCGCTTCTTCATCGGCACCGCCCAGGCCATGTGGTTCGGCGCGCTGGCTGCGGCGCAGCAGGTTTTCCACGCCCTCGAAGTCGCCTGGATCGAGACCACCGCGTTCCTCTCCAAGACCTGGACCAACTTCACCAGCGACGTGCAGGAGACGTGGCATCTCGTGCAGAACTGGCTGACCAAGCGCTGGATCGACGCGATGAACCTCTTCGGCGACCTCACCGACGAGCAGGCGGCGGCCGCCAAGCAGATGGCCGACCAGGACTTCGCCGACACGGCTGCGGGGATTGAGCAGCGCCGCAGCGGCGCGCTGACGGAGCGCGAGCAGCGCCGCCAGAGCGAGCGCAACCAGTCCGCTGCCGTCAACGAGGCGACGCTGGCTGAGATCGGCAAGCAGTTTGATGAGGCCCAGGCCGCGCTCGACAGCGCAACCGACTCCCGCGTCGCCGAGACGAAGCGCGCCCTGGCCGAAGCCCGCAAGCAACTCGACGAGGCGATCGCAGCCGCGCGGGCCAAGCGTGAAGCCGCGGACGCGGGCGGCGGACCGCCGCGCCGCAAGCTCAAAGACCCGCTCGACGGTCTGGAGGATCGGCTCGCCGGCTTGGGCAATCTCGTGGCCCAGAAGATCTCCGTCACCGGCACGTTCAACGCGCTCGGCGCGCAGGGGCTCGGCGCTGGCGACGCTGAGGAGCGGACCGCCCGGGCCACGGAGCAGACCGCCAAGCATACGAAGCGCCTGGCCGACGCGGCGGCGACGGGCGGCTTGAAGTTCGCGTAGGAGGTCCACTTGCCCGTCGAGGTCGTCGAAAAGTTCGAGAGCCGGCTCATCACGACGAGCGCCAACCCGTCGGTGGAGCTGCGTTACGCCATCCGTGGCACGAACGACGACGTCGAGGCCCGCAGCGCGCTGGTCGTTGCATCGCCGGGCCTGTACGACCCGTGGGGTTCGGGGCTGATCTTCCTGCCGCGCGAGAGCGTCTCCGTCCAGCCGGTCGGCGACCTGCTGTGGGAAGGCATCGTCCGCTACGGCACGATCCCGCAGACGAACGAGAGCGTCTTCTCGTTCGATACCGGCGGCGGCGCGCAGCACATCACGCAGAGTCTCGCCAACGTCGCCCGCTACGCACCGGCGGGCCAGACCGCGCCGAACTTCAAGGGCGCGATCGGCGTCACGGCCGACAGTGTCGAGGGTGTGGACATCACAGTCCCCGTCTACCACTTTGCTGAGACGCATTATCTGGCCGACGCGGTGGTCACGCTGGCGTACAAGCTGACGCTATTCGCGCTGACCGGCCGCGTGAATAACGCCGCGTTCAAGGGCTTCGCCGCCGGCGAATGCCTCTTCCTCGGCGCGGCCGGCACGAAGCGCGGCAGCGGTGACTGGGAGATCGGCTACCGCTTCGCCTCCAGCCCCAACGTCACCGGACTATCGGTGGGCGACATCACGGGCATCAACAAGAAGGGCTGGGAGTACCTGTGGGTGCGCTACGCCGACGCGGAGGATGCAGCCGCCAAGGCGCTGGTGAAGAAACCCGTCGCGGCCTACGTCGAGCAGGTTTACCCGTACGGCGACCTCAACGCGCTGGGGATTTGAGCGATGGCGAGCGTGCTGCAAAAAGTGAAGCGCGGCGACCCGCTGGTGATCCCGGCGGGCACGTTCAACACGTTTGTCGATGCCGCCCGTGACTTCCAGCAGCGGCAGCGGAGCGCCCAACGCACCACTCAGCGCGACCAACTCGATACTGGCATCATCCTGATCCGCAACGAGAGCGGCGCGGACCGCGAGCGCTTCGACGTGCTCGGGATCAGCGGCCCGATCATCGAGCCGGTGGATAACCTCGACGAATTCAGGCAGCGGGTCGCGCTGAAGGGCGTCCTGCCGTCGAGCCCGCACGCCGGGAAGTTCGCCATCCTGCTCGAACCCGCGAAGACCCAGGCCATCGTGCGGGCCTGCCTCGACGGCGTCTGCGTCGCGCGCGTGCGTATGGACGACGAAGCCCACGAGTTCGCTGACGTGGAGGTCGGGCAGGCGGCGCAGCTCAAGAGCGCAGAGAGCGGCACGGCACGCCTGCTGTGGGTCGAGCCGGTCGAGGATCGCGCCGACCCGGATATCGCCTGGACAGTTTCGCGCATCGGCGGCGGTGGAGCGGGCGGAACGGCAACGGCATCGTTCGCGATGATCACATCCAAGTCCGGCATCGCACCGCCGTTCCGGTACGCGGCGGCCGAAGCCACGATGGACGAGGACGGCGCTTGGTCCCAGGTCGGCGGCGGCGCGGCCTACAACAACGTCTTCAACCTCGAGGAGCAGGGCGCGGGCGGGCAGTGGGTCAACCCGCTGGTGGTGGGCGACGTTGTGGTCATCTTCCCCGCGCCGGATTCCGAGGTGGACGCCTTCGTCTGCACGCGTTCGCACTACCGGGGGACTTTTTGATGGGTGCGTTCCGCGTGCGACAGGTTGATCGCGAGTCCGGCGCGGAGCTGGCGCGATTCGTCGCGCCCAATCTGCTGGCCTACGAGGGCGTCCGGTACGTGCTGCGCCAGATCTTCCCGCCGTACGACAGCGCCATGACGTTCCAGCTCGGCGTATCCGGCGCGAGTGCGGGCTCTCCGTTCAACCGGCCGAATTCCGGCGGCGGTGCGGGCTTCGGCCCGGACCTGACGTTCGTGCAATGCACCGACGCCAACGCCAACGAGGGTGGTTGCTACACGCCGGGCATGCGGAATTCGTTCGGCTACGCGCGACAGACGGTCGCGTTCACGGCGTCGCTGGAGGCCGACGGCGGCGCACTGGCCGCGCCGGAGAAGGAGTTCCCGAACGAACACGAATGGACGCCGCAAGCGGCGTCCGCGTGGAACCTGCCCTGGACGCCGGACGTCATCGAGCAAGCGCCGCCGGAGTGGAACAATCGCCATGACTGGGAGCCCGAAGTCGGCTACCCGTGGCAGTGGCCGCGCAAACGCTGCTACGAGGAGTGCGACCCGTTTGACCCGCTGGACTGCATCCATTCCTACATGCACCAGTGGGACGCGACCGGCGAGCTGGATTGGCTGTGCGATTTCCGCAAGATCGGCGGCTTCCCCATCACGCTGGCGTTCCTGATCGACACCGCGCATAGCAAGCTGATCGCCGCCGCGACGTTTGCCGCCCCGGTGCTGCTGCGTCCGGGTACGGCGCTGCACGTCGAGTACAAGGCCCGCATCTTCGGCTCGCGCGTCACGCGCGACTTCGCGCTGCGTTTCGCCAAGTACGCCTTCCAGAAGACCGGCAGCCGCTACGACACGATCTACTGCCGACCACTGCTTTCCGGCGCGCCCAAGCCGAAGCCGACACGGCGCACGACCTACGACGACATCGACGACCATTTCCATGCGCAGTTTGCGGCCGTTGCGCTCAGCTCGTGGACCTACGTCGTTGGCCCGCCGCCGCGCGTGGAATCATCGAACACGCCGCAGTGGACCAATTCCACCGGCGGCACGGTCGGTCCGTTCTCGTGGCTGGCTGTGTACGGCGACGTCGGTGGTGCGAACGAGTTGATGTGGGTGACCATGATTGATCCGCCGGTCAGCGTGCCGAACGGCGACACGTTGCGCGTGCCCGCCAAGGTCAAATTCCAACTGGACGGGGTGTAAGCGATGCCGTTCGTTGACATCACCAGCGACCAGCATGCGATTTACGGCACGCATTCGCACGCCGAGGAAGGCTTCGCCACGAGCGGTGGGACGTACCCGGGCCAGCTCAGGTGGTCGGACCTGCACCCGCCGGGCGTGCGCGTCCTGCCGAAGGGATCGCCGCCAGCCGGTCCGGGCGAGATCAACTGGGAGGACACGCTCGGCGGCAAGTTCGCGCTGGCCATCGAGAAACTGGAAGGCCTGCTGTACGCGGTGTTCGGTTCACGGCCGAACGGCAATCCGAAGCGCCAGTGGTACGACCGCCAGCATCCGCGCTGCCTGTGGGGACCGGAGATGTGGGAGCGGCGCCTGCTCATGGGACCGCTCGGCTGTCACGAGCAGGGCCAGTGCTGGGACTATCAGGAAGACGGAAAGGAGTATGCGGCGCTGGGCGACGACCCGCCGTGCTGCGCGATGCCGCGCCCCGAGGTTCCGATCCGCTCGCGCTCCGGCGATCCGAACGGTGCGTTCGCTACGGGCATCCACGATCGGACGTACTTTCCGGTCGGCAGCGTTAGCCGCGACTTCGCCAGCGAGCCGTTCGACCCGGAGGGCTACGGCTGGTTCGGCGCGACCCAGCCCGGCCGCACCGACGGCGTCGGGTACGAGGAGAAGGACGGCCAGTCGGTCACGTTCCGCTGGACCAAGCCCGCGGGCGTGCCGACGCCGACGACGATTCAACTCTGGTGGAAGCGCCGCCTGCCGGGCAGCTCGTGGTCCGGCTGGGATGCGATGACGATGACGCCCGCGGGCGACACGTACAGCGCGACCTGGGAGGCGCAGCCGCACGGCACGGAGTTCCGCTGGTACATCAAATACTTCTTCAACGACCCCGATCCCGGCCATCCCGACATCACCAAGTACGACCCCGGCGACGACGCCGCGCCGACGGATGAGCACGCCTACTGCCTGCAGTGGTTCACGCACTTCAACCCGTACATCTACGGCCTGCCGGAGATGCTGGAGAACTACGGCGGCATCAACGTGCGGCACGGAACCGACTTCTATCAGTTCGACGGCGGCGAGACGATCCAGCCCGAACTGATCAACATGTGCCGCTGGATTCTATCCTGGTTCGGCGGCGACTGCTGCGGCGGAGAGTTCGACACCTGCGCCGAGACCGACGATCGCAGCGACGTGTTTCATCACAACCCGCGTTTCCGTGGCGGCGACGAGGGGTTGTGCTGCATCCCGATGCCGATTCGCTTCCGCTGGAGCGGCTCGAATGTCCACCCGCACTACATGACCGGCGGCAAAGGGCTGGTCGGCGGCGCGACCCCGGACCCGCGCCCACTCCACAACCATCCGAATCACGAGCCGCCGGTGGGCGAGGCGTGGGGAAGCGCGGCGGCGCGCAAGACCTGGCGCGGCATCAACATGCTCTACACCGACGACACGCACTTCGATAACCCGTTCTACGGCGGCGGCTACTCGTGGGGCACAGCGCCGGGCACGTTTGTGCTGATGTACAAGCCGAACTACGACGAGCTGGCAAAGGTCTACGCGAAATACCCGTCGTGGGGCCTGCGCGCCGGCGACGTGATCGAGGCGGTTCATATCAAGGAAATCGTTGACGCCGTCGATTACCTGATCGATTACGGCGTCTGGTCCACGATCAACATCTGCACCAGCAAGCGCACGCCCGGCCAGTTCATGGGCAAGGATTGCGGCTACCACTACGCGACCAACTACACGGACTGCTTCGGCACGAGCGGAGCCGAGTGGCGCGTCGGCTGCCAGAAGTGCTGCGCGAACGGCGACGCCTGCTGGCCGTACGACCACGTGCTCGGCTTCTGGTATCACGAGTGGGGACCGGGCTACGAGAACTCGTACACCGAATATCCCGACACATGCGAGCCTTGGGGCACGCCGACCTGGGAGGAGTGCACGCAGAATTGCGGCTCGGCCAAGTGCCACATGATGGCCCGCAAGAGCGGCTATTCGCAGTACTCGCCGGAGAGCAACCCCGACTGCCCGTGCGAGCGTGGGTACTGGGAGGACACCGTCTGCGACGGCTACGATCCGCTCGGCCAGTTCGGATACGAAGGTGCGTTCGGTTGCGGGTATCACCGCAATGAGCAGGGTTGCCGTTCGTGGAACTGGGAGACGCAGCAGTGCGAAGATGATCCGCACGCCGGCTACAACTGCGTCCGCCGCGTCGAGGGGCTGAGCTATTTCGCCTGCACGCCCGATCAGTGCAACGCCGGCTGGGACGCGAACCACGGCGGGTTGTTCAAGAAAAACCGCCTCGATCACGAATGGTGTCACGACGGGAATTGCGGCGGGCTGTACTTCAAGGCGATCGGCCCGCCGGGCAACGAGTTCTCCGGCAACTGCCTGGGCGACATGTTCGGCTGCGGCACGCTGTACCCGCTCGGCGAGGATGACGGCCTCTGGTTCCACGAGGTAACGGGCATTTACTGGCAGGGGCTCGTACCCAATTGGTACGGTGGTTGCGATGGCATGCCCGGCTGCAGTTCCGACTGCTCGTTCGGCGACACGCTCGCGCTGCCGCCGCAGATTCCGGGCTACGGTCACCACGGGGCGAGCGGCGAACCGCTGTGCGAGCAGTACGTCGATTCGCAGAGCGGATGCTTCTCCGCGTGGGCTGGGTCCGCATGCTGCACCGGCCATACCTGCCAGTGCTCGCTCGGCAACTTCCCAGCTTGCAAGGGTGAGGCGGCCTGGGTCGCGGTCGATCTGAACCTCGACGACTCGGGCCGGCCATACCGCAACTTTCCCGGCCGCAACGGTGACGCGCCGCCGTACACCGGCCGCGGTGTCCCGCGCCTGCGTGATTACGACCTGACGATCGATCCGGCGACATGGATGCACGATTGTCCCTGCGAGACCTGGACAGGGGCGGGGCTATGCGTGATCTGAACCAACTTGTTGCGCTAGCGCCGACCGGCATCGCCGCGCCGGGCTACGAGTACCTGCTCAATCGTGGTGTGCCTGCGGAGTCGTTGGATGCGCTGGTCTCAGAGTTCGACCTGCGCTTCGACGACGAGGAGCGCCGCGTAGTGTTCCCCGTTCGCGAGGCGGGCAAGGATGTGGGCTACGCGGCCCGTTCGATCGACCCGCAGGTGCGCAAGCGCTGGCGCGACTGGCCGGTCGAAGGCGCGATCCGCACGACCGTCTACCAGGCTGACCGCGTCCAACTCGGCGGCGACACACTCTTCGTCGTCGAGGGTCCGTTCGATGCCTTGATGGTCACGGCCGCGATCCAGCCCGGAAACGGCTCGGTCGCCACGGCGTTCTTCGGTTCGCTGCCGACCGCCGCGCAGCTCGGGTACATCACGGCGGCGATCCCGCTCTTCCGCATGGTGTACATGATGCTGGACGCCAACGTCTACGGCCGTTGCCGCCGCCTGGCCCAGGAGCTTGCGCTCGCGGCAAGTGCGCCGAACGTCGGCTCGATCAACATTGGTATCGAACACCGCGACCCGGGCGCGACGCGCTTCGAGGAGCTCGAGGCGCTTGTCGAGTTCGCGTCAACGTCCTGGCAGACAGAGATCCGCTGGATGTGGGAGCGCCGGCTGGTGTTCACGGGCGGTGCGAAGGAGTAAGGCAATGCCGATTGTATCGATCAATATCGGTCCGAAACGCGTCCACCTGACGGCCTACTGCCCCGACGACGAGCTGGGCTTGCTGGCCTGCGATTACGTGCTTGCCCGCGCGGCCGAGGCGCTTGACGGCACTCGCGAAGCCGACCTGCGCCGCTGGCTGATCGAGCGCGATCCGGCCATCGCCGAGCTGTTCGCCAAGCTCGACGCCGGCTGGCGGCTGCCGAAGAACGGCGAGCTCACCGTGGACCCGAGCAATTCGCCGACGGAGGCGCGGATCATTCGGCACCTGCTGCGCGAGCGGCTGGAGCAATGTGGAAGGTAGCGCCGGCCGACGCCGCGCGCTGTGACACAAGAAACATCGAGGCACGGAGGCCTTCACATGACGAGCATTTTCGAGATCACGGATTGGTCGCACGTTGCATCCTTCTTCGTCTGGACACTGGCGGTCTGCGCCATCGCCAAGGCGCTGTTCGGCTCGCTGCCGGCGGCAGAACTCCAGTACCGCCTCTCGCTGCGCGACGCGCCGCGGCGGCAGCGCATGAACCGCCTGAACTGGGAAATCAACAACCGCGCCAAATGGGACGAGGATGTCGTCCGCCGCTCACCGCACGCAGCGAAGCAAGCACTGACGGACGCAGAAGTCGAGTCGCGGCGCACCGAGCTGCAGCAACTCGCGCGGTCGTCGCTGGCGTGGCGGGCGTTCACGTACTTCATGGGCTGTTTCGCGTGTCAGGCATTTTGGGTCGCGATCGCCGTGTTCGCGATTACAAGGGGCGTGGCGGGCATAGCACCCGAACTCTTTTCCGCGGCGGCGTACTCCGGCGCAGCAGTCTTGCTGACGATCGCCAAGGGACCACTCGGCGCACTTACGCGAGAACCGCCCGCGAAAGCCGGCTGCAAGACCTGCGGGAAATGATCACTCGTCTTCCGTGGTTGGGTCGACGCCGGCGAGCTTCAATTGGGTCTCCTGCCAGTCGGCGTAACTTCGCCCGGTATCGGCGACCTTCCATGCGGTACGGCCATTCGAATTTGCGGCCAGGACAGCGCTCGCCGCCGCGCTCGGGCTGTCGAACGGGACATTGTCGGCGAAGACGAGGAGCTGCGGGTCTGATCCTTCGACAAGGCGGCCGCTCTGAACCAGCTCGTCGCGGAGGCCGCGGTAGCTCGTCCAGGATTCGACGCCCTGCTTGCGAGCCGTCGCGCCCTTGAGAACCACGAACTGGCCGTTGATGACCCGCGCCTCGGCCCGAACGCCTGCCGCCGACAGGCGAAAAAGCGGTGACTCCTGGACTACCACCGGCGCAGGTTCGACGCGCGGGCTGGGTTGCAAGAATCCGAAGCCGAGGACTGGCATCATCATGACGACCTGCTCGAGGAAATACTCCATGTCCGCGACGTCGGCCTCGGGCAGTGGCGGCGTTGGTGGTGCAGTACCGTTCATCACGCGCGCACGATTCGCCTCGTTTGCCAACTGAATCAGCCGGCTCTCCAGATAACGGGCGTGCGCCTTCGTGACGTTTTCATCCTTGCTGACGATGAACACGGTGCGCTGCCAGAAGTCCCGCGCCTCGTCGCGGTCGTGGATCGCGAGCCGCTTGAGCACGTCGTCCGCCTCGCCGATGTACACCCACTCGCGCGTGGGATTGTCGGGATCGGGGCCGATCAGGAAGTACAGGCCCGTTCGGTGGGCTTCGGGGCGTTTCGCGGCATCCGCAAGCTGCGATCGCGAGAACACGACGACCTTGCCGGTCCAGTTCATGATCTCGGCGGTCAAGGTGCCTGTCGGCGCTCCTTCCACCAGAAAAATCCGGATCGTTTTCCCGCGGCCGCTCACACCCTAACCCCTTATCCCGATTCTGCTTACGAATCGGCGTTCATTCAATACTCAGTGCAGTAATCAAAATACTTCGCTACTGATTTGCGTACCAGCTTCGCCTGTGCTACAATTCGCATTGAAGCATGCGTCCTACTGCAATGTGGACGCAGCGGCCGCCGGGTGGTTCCGGCGGCAGAGACAAGGCGGCCCGGTGCTCGAACACCGAGCCGCCCAGACGCTCAACACAGGCCGGAAATCGACTCGTGCCGAACGCCTCACATAGGCATTTGATGCCGCCGATCCGCACACGTCAAGCCCGGTCGCTGCGAACGGAGGTGCTGCGAACCACATCGTGACGCCTCACGACCCCGCGCGGGGTTGGCGTCGACCGGGACTCGACCGTGCTGATTGGAGATGATATGTCCGTTTCTGCGACTGCGAATCAGATTGCGTCCGCGATCGACCTGCACATTCGGTCGGTCGGCGGGCCGTTTTCCGCCTGGTATGTCGGCATCGCCGCCGACGCGAACGACCGCCTCGTCAACGGCCACAACGCCACGAGCAACGCGAACGCTGCTCGCTATTGGGACGCCGGCGACGAGAGCACTGCTCGGGTGATCGAGCAGCACTTCTGCAATAAGGGCTGCCGCGGCGCTTGCGGCGGCGGCGATTGGCGCACGAAGTACGTGTACGTTTACAAGGTCTCGCCGCTGACGCGGCAGTAGGCAGTTGGGTCAGCGACGGGAGTCGGCGCAGGCCGACTCCCGTCGCAGGGCCTGCGGGAGCGACCGGTGCGACGACGAATCGACGAGCTCGTCGACATCCAACTCGGATACCAGTTTCGCGAGCGCCTCACAATGGCGTCGGACGGTACGCACCAAGTGATTCAGGTGAAGGACATCAACCAGTACGCGGACCACCAGCTGGTTCCGAGCAACCTGTACCGGGTCACGCCGGTGCGCGACGCGGAAAAGTACGTGGTGCGGAATGGCGACGTGCTGTTCCTCTCAAAGGGCCGGCGCAATTCGGCCACGCTGGTTGAGGAACTGAGCGACAGCGTGCCTGCCATCGCGGCCGGGTACTTCTTCATTCTTCGGCCGCAAACGGGCAACCTCCGCTCCGACTACCTCGCCTGGGCGATCAACGCGCCGCCGGCGCAGGCGTTCTTGCAGTCCGTGGCGAGCGGCTCAGCAATGCCCTTCGTCACCCGACCTGCGTTCGAGTCTCTGGAGATCGACGTGCCTTCACTCGACCGGCAGCGCGCAATCGTCGAGCTGCACCGCCTGGCGCGGCGCGAGCACTCGCTGTACGGCCGTCTTGCAGAACTGAAATCGAACCTGATCACCGAGTTGTGCCTCGCGGCCGCAAAGAAGCGCGACACAACGAATGGGAGAACCCATGTCGAAGAAGCTGAGTAAGAAGGAAATCGAGGGCATCGTTTGGCGGGCGTGCGACACGTTCCGCGGCGCGATCGACCCCTCCGAATACAAGAACTACATCCTCACGATGTTGTTCGTGAAGTACCTGAGTGACCTGGCCAAGGAGAAGCGGGCCGAGTTCGCCGAGCGTTACAAGGGCGACACGCAGCGCGTCGAACGCGCCATGAGCCGCGAGCGGTTCGTCATGCCGCCCGAGTGCGACTTCGACCACCTGTACGCGCAGCGAGACGCGAACAACATCGGCGAGCGGATCAACGTCGCGCTCGAGAAGATCGAGGACGAGAACAAGGTCAAGCTCGAGAACGTCTTCCGCAACATCGACTTCAACTCCGAGCCCGCCCTCGGGCAGACGCGTGAGCGCAACCGCCGCCTGAAACTGCTGCTGGAGGATTTCGCCGGGCTCGACCTGCGGCCGTCGCACCTCGAAGGCCGCGACGTCATCGGTGACGTGTACGAGTACCTCATCGGCCGTTTCGCCGCCGGCGCGGGCAAGAAGGCCGGCGAGTTCTACACGCCGCCGGAAGTGTCAACGCTGCTGGCCCGCCTGCTCAAGCCCAAGTCCGGTGACCGTATCTGCGATCCCGCATGCGGCTCCGGCTCGCTGCTGATCAAGGTCGGTCGCCAGGTCGGCTCCGACGACTTCCACCTCGCCGGCCAGGAGTCCAACGGCTCCACCTGGGCGCTGTGCAAGATGAACATGTTCCTGCATGGCGTGGACAGCGCCCGGGTCGAGTGGTGCGACACGATTACGAACCCAAAGTTGATCGAGGACGACAACCTGCAGCGATTCAACATCGTGGTCGCGAATCCCCCGTTCAGCCTGGACAAGTGGGGCCAGGACTACGCCGGGCATGATCGCTTCCAGCGCTTCCATCGCGGCCTGCCGCCCAAGAGCCGCGGCGACTACGCCTTCATCTCGCACATGGTCGAGATCGCCATCCACGGCGAAGGGCGCGTCGGCGTTGTCGTCCCGCACGGTGTGCTCTTCCGCGGCGGACAGGAAGGCATCATCCGCCAAAAGCTCATCGACGAGAATCTGATCGAGGTGGTCATCGGCCTGCCGCCGAACCTGTTCTACGGCACGGGCATCCCGGCGGCGATCCTGCTGCTGAACAAAGCCAAGCGGACCAAGGACATCCTGTTCATCGACGCCAGCCGCGAGTTCGAGGACGGCACGAACCAGAACCACCTGCGCGAGCAGGACATCGACAAGATCGTGAAGACCTACGAGGCCTTCCGCACGGTGAAGAAATACGCCTACCGGGCGAAGGTCGACGAGGTTCGCGAGAACGACTGCAATCTGAACATCCCGCGCTACGTGGACACGTTCGAGGAGGAGAAAGAGATCGACATCGCCGCCGTGCAACGGGAAATCGAACAGGTCGAGAAGGAACTGGCAAGAACGCGGAAGCAGATGGCCGGATACATGCAGGAGCTCGGCTATGGTCGGTGACGGTCAAGTAAGACTCGGGACGCTGTTCCACAATCGGCGCGAGCATGGCAGGCCCGGGCTGCCGCTTATGTCGGTTACGATGAACGACGGACTGGTTGAGCGTAAGTCTCTTGATCGCAAAACAGATTCGGAACTGTGCCCCGACCAACATCTCCTTCTACGCCCAGGTGACCTTGCCTACAACATGATGCGCATGTGGCAGGGCGCTTCGGGCGTTGCTCGACACGAAGGTATTGTCAGCCCGGCATATGTCGTCCTTGAACCGGCTGAGAGTGTAGATTCACTCTTCGCGTCGTACTGGTTCAAGTCCGCGCGAATGCTCTATCGTTTTTGGGCGTACTCATACGGCCTCACCGGCGATCGCCTACGACTCTACTACAAGGATTTCGCGAGCATTCCGGCACTACTTCCACCGCTTAAGCATCAGAAGCGCGCGGCCGCGCTATTGTCGGCCTGCGATGCGATGATCGCTTACCTGTCCCAACTCGAATCACAAATGCGCGCACTCAAGAGGGGCTTGATGCAACAGCTACTCACCGGGCGGACTCGCTTCTCGTCGTTCGGCCCTGCTGCGATAGATAGGCGCATTCCGAGCGACTGGACACGGCTCGCGCTCGGAGAGGTCGCCGACGTGATCTTCAGTAATGTCGACAAACACGCTTCGCCTGGTGAAGTCCCCGTTCGGCTGTGCAACTACCTCGACGTGTATAAGAACGAGTTTCTGACTGACCGTTTGGCGTACATGCCTGCAACTGCCGCTCCGAACGAAATACGCAAGTTCGCCTTGCAAGAGGGCGACATCGTGATTACCAAGGATTCGGAAATTGCGTCGGACATCGCCAAGCCTGCTTTGGTCGTTGAACCGCTCACGAATGTGGTGTGTGGCTACCACTTGGGCATTCTGCGGCCCATGCCACGCGTGTCATGCACCTTCTTGGCTCAAATGCTGATGTTTTCGCCGATTCGACACGAATTCTCGCGCGTCGCCAACGGCGTCACGCGTTTCGGCCTGACCCTCCGGGATGTGAAGCGCATTCCGGTATGGCTTCCTTCGTTGCCGGAGCAGATTGCGATAGGCGACGCACTGAACACCGCCAGCCATGAGCTTGCATTTCTGCGTCGGATGGTAAACCGAACGAAGAAGCTAAAACGGGGCCTCATGCAGAGGCTACTGACTGACCAAGCTCGCGGGCCCACTGCGAAGGGAGTGCGAGTGTGAAGGCAGGCACGATCATTAACAAGCGATACGAGGTGCTCCAGATCGTGGGACGTGGTGGCATGGGGACCGTCGTGCGAGCGCGTCGCGTGTCGGACGGCGAGACAGTTGCCGTCAAGTACTGCCATTTGCAGGACCCGGCTTCCATTCGGCGTTTCAAGCGCGAAGTGCGACTGATGCGGGAGCTCAAGCACCCGCACGTGGTTCCGATTCTCAGGCTGTCAACAGAGCACAATCCGCCGTACTTCGTGATGCCTTTTGCGGAAATCAGTTGCGGCCGGAAATGCGAGGAGTTTGCTGCGGATGAGAATGCGGCGATCGATGCCTTCCTCGAGCTCTGCGAAGGCGTGCAGGCGATCCACGCCGCCGGCATGGTCCATCGTGACATCAAGCCCGACAACGCGCTGATCATCGACGGGCGGGTCACGGTCGCCGACCTGGGTTTGGCCAAGTTTATCGATCGCGACACGACGATCCTCACGCAGACCCAAGCGGTCGTCGGCACCGAGATGTACCTCGCGCCCGAACAGCGTTTCTCCGGGGGCAGCCGGGACGCGGATGGTCGCACCGACATCTACCAGCTTGGCAAGACGCTCTATCAGTTTCTGACAAACCTCGAGCCGGCCATCATGGACATGAGCAAGGTGCCGCCGGGCCTGGCCTTCGCGATCCGTAAGGCGACGCGCGAGAACCCCACGGAGCGGTATCAGACGATCGGCCAACTCATCGACGCCGTGAAGACCTACCAGAAGGCGCGCGACCCGAATGCAAACCCGGCCAGCGCGTTTGAGGCGCTGATCAACCGGATCAAGGACCGGCTGGAGCGCGGCGAGTACCGCGACGACGAGATTGGACAGGTTCTCGCGCTGTTGCAGCTGCCAGTCGTTCGTGAGTCCGCGTCCGAACTGCTGGCCATGTTCGACACCATTCCGCACGAAGTGCTGGCCGTGCTGCCGGAAACGCATGCGGAGCAGCTCGACGAGTTCTTGCGCATCTACGTCGGTGCGGTCGAAGAGGAGGTTGGCGGGCGGGGCTTCGCATATGCCGAAACCGTCGCAAAGAAGATGGCGACTATCTTCGGTTCAAGCAGCGCCCCGCCGGAGGTGAAGGCGCTGTGCGTAGAGGCAACGCTCATTGCAGCCGTGCGGCTGAATCGCTTCGCAGCCATGGGCACGTTGAATTCCATGCTGACGGCCGTGAAAGACGAGGCCGACGCTATGGCGGTGCGCGAAGCGCTCGAGCGCCAGCGGTCTGCGTACGGCGGCGTGTGCGAGCAGATTCCCGCGGTCAAGTTACATGCGACGATTCGGTCGCTGCGGGAAGAGCTGCTGGATGACGCGTAAGACTGAGAGGCAGTGCAATGCGAAGAGAATTGCGAAGCTCGGACGTGCGCGAGCCGCCGCTGATGCAGGAAGATCACATCTCGCAGGTTCCGGCGCTGCAATTGCTTCAGAACCTCGGCTGGCAGTACGTGACGCCGGCAGAGGCGCTGCGGCTGCGGGGCGGGCGGCTGGCCGGCGTGATCCTTGACGGCGTCCTGGAAGGACAACTCCGACGGATGAACCGCATCCGGTTCAAGGGCGAGGAGCACCCTTTCACCGAGGGCAACATTCACGCCGCGGTGCAGGCGCTGAAGGACGTGCTGTACGACGGACTGGTTCGCACCAGCGAGAAGGTCTACGACCTGCTATGCCTCGGGAAGTCATTGCAGCAGTCGATTGACGGGGATCTGAAGAGCTTCACGCTGCACTACATCGACTGGGAGCACCCGGAGCGCAATGTCTATCACGTCACCGAGGAGTTTGCGGTCGAGCGTGCGGGCAGCCGGGACACGTACCGGCCGGACCTCGTGCTGTTCGCGAACGGCATCCCCATCGCGATCATCGAGTGCAAGAAGGCCGACCTCGGTCCGGGCAAAGACCCGATTCGCGAGGCGATCAGCCAGCATCTGCGGAACCAAAAGGACGATGGCATCCCGACCCTGTTCACGTACCCCCAGCTTCTGTTGGCTGTCTCGCACAACGAGGCGAAATACGCCACGACCGGTACGCCGGCGAAGTTCTGGGCGAGCTGGAAGGAGCGCGGGGACCACGAGAGCGTGATCCGTGGGCTCATCAACCGGCCACTGTCGCTGGCCCAGAAGAACGACCTGTTCGGCGATCGCTTCGCGTACGTGCGGGCGTACTTCGATGCGCTCGAAGCGGAGGGCGGGCGCGAAGTCACGGCGCAGGACCGAGCCGTCTGGTCGCTGTGTCGGCCCGAGCGGCTCCTGGAGCTTGGCCATCGGTTCATCTTGTTCGACGCCGGCGAGAAGAAGATCGCGCGTTACCAGCAGTACTTCTGCGTGCAGAAGATCATGGACCGCATCCGGCGGCTGGAGGGCGGGAAACGGCCGGGCGGCGTCGTCTGGCACACGCAGGGTAGCGGAAAGAGCCTCACGATGGTGATGCTGGCCAAGGCGATCGCGTTGGAGGCTCAGTCTCCGGGCTCGGGCCTCGACGACTACCGGATTGTCCTCGTCACGGACCGCATCGACCTGGACGACCAGATCTACAAAACGTTCCGGCATTGCGGCGTGGAGCTCGAGCAGGCAACGACCGGGGCGAACCTGGTCGAGATGCTGCGTGGTGGCAAACACCGGGTCTTGGCGACCGTCATCGACAAGTTTGAGGCGGCCGTCGGCAAGCAGGGGCTGCAAGTCGACAACCCGAACATCTTCGTCCTGGTCGACGAAGGGCACCGAACGCAGTACGGCCCGCGTCACGCGAAGATGCGGCGGGTGCTACCCGAGGCGTGCTACATCGGCTTCACCGGCACGCCCGTCATGAAGCGCGACCGCAACACGGTCACGAAGTTCGGCGGCATGATCGACACCTACACGATTACCGACGCCGTGGCCGACCAGGCGGTCGTGCCGCTGATCTACGAAGGGCGACACGTTCCGCAGACCGTGGACGACGCGCAAATCGATAGCTGGTTCGACATCGTCACGCGGAACCTGACCAAGGAGCAGCGCGCCGATCTGAAGAAGCGGTTTACGACAACGGACCAGCTCAACAAGGCCGAGCAGAAGGTCAAGCGCGTCGCGTTTGACGTGAGCATGCACTTTCGCGAGAACTACCAGGGCCGCACGCCGTTCAAGGGGCAGCTCGTCGCGCAGGACAAAGCAACGGCGCTGCTCTACAAGAAGTACCTCGACGAGTTCGGCATGGTGAGCGCGGAAGTGCTGATCTCCGGCCCGGACGAGCGCGAGGGCGAAACGGACGTCTATGAGGAGAACTCTGAGCCGGTCATCCGCTTTTGGAAGGGGATGATGGACAAATACGGCACGGAGAAAGAGTACAACCGGCAGCTCATCAACGCGTTCAAGCATGGGGAGTCGCCGGAGATCGTCATCGTCGTTGACAAACTCCTGACCGGTTTCGATGCACCCCGGAACACGGTCCTGTACCTGACGCGGAATCTGAAGGACCACACGTTGTTGCAGGCCATCGCGCGCGTGAATCGACTGCACGACGGGAAGGACTTCGGGTTCATTCTCGACTATCGCGGCGTGCTCGAGAATCTCGACCGCGCGCTCGACCTCTACAGCCACATGTCCGAGTTCGACAAACGCGATCTGGAAGGCATCCTGACGGATGCGCGTGCGATCATCGCCACGCTGCCTCAGAAGCACTCGGTCCTGTGGGACTGCTTCCGCGATGTGCGAAACTCGCGCGATCCGGAGGCCTACGAGCGCCTTCTGGCCGACGACGCCCTCCGCGTGCGGTTCTACGAGCGGTTCTCTGATTTCGCACGAACGTTAGCCGTGTCCATGTCGACTGCGGCGTTCATTGAGGAGACGCCGCAGAAGAAGGTCGAGCAGTACACGCGTGACCTGAAGTTCTTCAAGGAGCTTCGGTACGCAGTGCGCCGGCGCTACGCGGAAGTCGTTGACTTCTCTGAGTACGAACCTCGCATCCAGAAGCTGATCGACACGCACGTTGGCACTGGCGAAGTGGAACAGGTGGTCGGGCCCATCGATCTGTTTGACAAGAAGCAGCGGAACGAGGCAATCGAGCGGCCCCAGAGCGAGGCGTCAAAGGCAGACGTGATCGCCCACAACACGATGCGCGTGATCGAGCAGAAGTGGGAGGAAGACCCTGCGTTCTACAAGCGGTTCTCCGAGATGCTCCGCGCGGCGATCGAGGCCTTTCGGGCCGAACGCATTCGCGCTGCTGAGTATCTGAAGCAGACCCGGCACATTATGGAGTGCGTGATCAACAGAACCGGGGACGAGACGCCCGCTACGCTCTCGAAGAGCAGCGCTGCCAAGGCGTACTACGGTTGCCTTCACGAACTGCTCGACCGCTCGGACGAGACGACGGACCGCCGTGCGCTCTGCGCTGAGGCTGCGAACGAAGTTGACCGGATCATCATGAACCGACGAATCGTGAACTGGACGACCAATCCCGATCAACAGAATCGCATGCGCCAAGACATCGAGGACTACCTGTTCGAATTAAAGGAGAGGGCGAATCTGACGTTCTCGTTCGAGGACATCGACGCCATCATCGAGCGTTGTCTCAGCATCGCCCGAAGGCAGTGTGCCTGATGAAGCGTGGTGTACCGACTACCAAGGAAACTCACGAAATCCGATTCGGCAGCGAGCGGATTCAATGTGAGCTGGTGCGGTCCAGCGCCACCCGCCTTCGGCTGATCGTCACTCCCGAACTTCAAGTGACGATGAAGGTTCCGCGCGGTTGCTCGGCAGAGGACGCGTTGCTATGGGCCAGCCGACGCGCCGGATGGATAGTCCGGCAGCAGGACTACTTCCGCGAGTTTCTGCCGCGACCCGAGGAGAAGCGGTATGTCAGCGGCGAATCGTTCCGCTATCTCGGTCGACAGTATCGACTCAAGGTGACGAAGGGGCGGCCGCAGGCAACGCTAAGCGCCGGTTTCCTTCGCGTAGCCGTCGAGAATCCACGCGATTCGTCCGCAATCGAGCGCCTGCTTCGCGAGTGGTACAGGAGGCGAAGCCTGGCCGTTTTCAACGCGAGGCTCGACGAGTGCATGAAGCTTGCCGGACGACACGGGATTAAAAGGCCGATACTGCGGCGCAGGTGGATGCTGCGGCGCTGGGGAAGCTGCCACTTGAAGAGCGGCATGCTCCTCAACACGCGACTCGTGACCGCGCCGATGCACTGCATCGACTACGTCATCATCCATGAGCTCACGCATCTACGTGTGCCGAATCACAGCCAAGAGTTTTATCGGCTGTTGAGCCTTCTCCTGCCTGATTGGGAGACCCGGAAACATCGCCTTGAAAGGATGACAGCAGAATTCTGTTGACCAAACATACACCGAACACTATGATGCGAGGAGATCGGCGGGAAGCCGATGCCTCCCATCGGGCGATTGCCCCGCAGGCCACGGAATCGGGCCGCACGGATGCGGCGCGGGGCTTCGCCGAACACGTCCGACTCGATCCTGGCGGGAGCGAGTCGCACCTTTGGGAGCGGATTTGATGGGACGCCAGTACTCTGCGAAGACGTTTCTTCGCAACACGCCGAACGAACTCCTCAAGCAGTACTTCGAACGCCGCAAGATCGACCTCGGCTTTGACTGGTCGTACCTCAGCGAGACCGACGTGGAGCCGCTCTTCGTCGCGTTCGAAAAACTCGATGACGGTACGCACAGTGAGATCGATGCCGACTTCCGCATGGTCTATGACCTCGCTTGTGAGGATGGCGTGCTCCAGATCGTCGAGCAGGCAACGCTGTGGGAGCAGGATGTGGCGGCCAGTTTTCACGACATGCGGAACGCCTACGAGCGAGCCTTCTGGACGTTTCTCAACCAGCCGATGCTGTTCCGCACCGCCGGCCGATTCCACGAGATGGATCGCTACGGCGGCTGGCACCGCCGGTTTGTCGGCTATCGGTTGGAGGCACGCACGGACGAGGACGCGCTGCGGGCCTTCGCGTCAAAGCTACGACTGTTCTATCGAAAGCAGGGGCGCGGAAAGCACTGCCACATCGACCACTACCTGCGGCAGGAACCGCAGCGGCACTGTTTCTTCGCGTTTCCCGAGGATTACGCGAACGCCGAGATCGGGTACGACGCCGCCGGGCGCTTTCAGCAACGTGCACGCCGGTCGGCCTTCGAGATCATCTTCGTGTACCGGCCGGAGGAAGGCACGATCGAAGTGCATGCGCGCGGGTGCAACCGCGACCTCATTCAGCTTGAGACGATCTTCTGCACGAACATCCTCGGCCTCGTCGAACTCCCCGACGACAGTGGCAAGGTGCCGTACGATCTAAGCGTGCTGAACCAGCCCGGTTTCGCGTTTCCGCTGGACCCCGCTCTCGGTGTGGAAGGCGTGGAGCTGCGCGCGCTCCGTTACGACCTGCCTCAGGACTCCAAGACCGGTGCCGGCAGGCGGATCATGCTCACCGTGTCGACGCGTCGAAACGCCGGCGACGCTCTACAGCGATTGCGCTCGGATGCTCTCAGCACGAACCTCAGGCCTGGCGATCTCTTCCCGTCGCAGGCGCGGATGCGTATGACCTTTCGCCCGCAGAACGGGCACCGCCCCAAGGCGATGACGTTCGAAGTCACGTATCCCGATCGTTGCACCCTCAAGGATGATCCGCATGACCAGATCGCCCGCAAGTGCCTCATCGCCTGGGGCATCGCCCGCGACTGACGCAATGCGGCGCGTCCTTTGGCGGCTCGACGACTACGAGCACCCGGCGTTCACCTTCGAGGAGGTGCGCCGCTGGCCGAAGGGGCAGCTCGACCGCTTCGTCGAGCTCGGCCTCGTTCGCGCGGGCGGCATGGCGGACGGGACGATCTACTACGACTGCGAGCAGCACTGCGACATCGACTACGACCCGCAGACGCTGCCAAACGGTCGCGTTGTGGTGACGCACCGCTGCTCGCACGGATGTGGGCTCGTCGTACTGGAGCCCGAGCGGTTTCAGCTCTGGGATATCCGCTTCGACGGCCTGGCCGTGCTTCTGGCCTCGTCCCTCGCGCTAGCTGGACGTGTCGAGTCACTCGTACCCGACACGCTGCTGTTGCTGGGGCAGCACTTCAGCGCAGGCGGTCCGCTGGACGTGTTCCTCGCCCGCCGGCTCGGTGATGCCGAAACCACGGCGCGAGTCACTGCTGCGCCGCGAATCGCTGCGTCCAACGGCGCAGTCGTTTTCGTGCCGGCGACTTTGCCTGCTACGCCATTGGCACGGCGTGAAACGCCGACGCTGTCCCTGGCCGAATTGCTCGTCTGGCCCGATGGCGACTCCACGCCCGACGTGACAGCGATCGTGGCGGCGCTGCAGTCGATTCGGCCGCCGACACCGTCGGAGCAGTGGCTCACCGTCACCCAATGCGCCGAGCTGCTCGCCAAGGATCTGCCGTCGATTGATCTGGCGAAGGCAAAGGCACGAGTGTCGAAGGCCGCCTCAAGCAGGAAGCTCACGACAAACGGGAAGGCACGCGACGAGCGCCGAATCGAGCAACAGAGCTTCGACGCCTGGCGGCTTCAGCAACGCGATCGGGATCTGGACGCTGCTGACGATTCCTGAGCGCTGTAGTCGAGCCGGTTTACGCGGAGAACCGCTCCCGCAAATCAGCCACGCTGCACCTCACCCGCCCCCGCGATACACCGAGCAAACGACTCGCCGACGCCTCCGTCTCGCTCTGCATGAGCAGTTGGCACGTGGCCGCGAGTTGCCGTGGGAGCGTTGGAAGAACTCGCGTGAGGTCGAGAGCGGCGTCGGCGCGTCCGAAGTCATCGCGTTTGTATTCCAGGGCATCGAGTTCGACGCTGTTGAACGTCGTCGTCGTCGTGCCGCGCCCACGCTTCAGAGTGTGTTTGTCGCGGATGATCTGGGCGACGGCCCTGTTCACGATGCAGTTCAGGAACGTGTGCAGCGACGCACGCTTCGGATCGAAGTGCCGGCGCAGGGCTGGGACCGCCATCGTCCAGAGCGTCTGTTCGATGTCCTCCTTCTCTTCGCGCTTGAAGTCCGCCCTCCGGATCAACTGGCGGGCCTTCACGCGGACCAACGTCCGGGCGTACGTGGACTCGACCGCATCACGTGCTGGATCGTACGACATCGCTCGTCTCCTTCTTGTCGGCGCTCCGGCGGCTCGCGACCGGTACAGCGCGGTTGCGATCATCGTGCGTGGAGAGAGAGCGGGAATGCGGCCGAGGGACGATGGCGTACGGTGAGCGATCGGTGATCAGCGCGCGGTGTACACCGCGCGGCGTGGCGAAAACGCCGCTAACAGGCCGCAAACTCTCGCAGAGCTTGCAATCCGCAAACCGCGTTGGTAGCGTTGTTTACGCGTTCCCGGCAGGGCGGCTTGGCGTTCCCAAGCTGGACGTCGTGGGTTCGAATCCCATCGCCCGCTGTGAAACATAAGTCTGTGGCTGATCGCAAGTTAGCGAGCCTTTCCGCGTCGGAAAGTGCAGCCCGAAGGTTCGAGCGCAAAACGGTATATACCGTTTTGGCTCCGCCTGAAGGAGCTGCACGATGCCCAAGCTCACGAAGAAACTCCCCTCGTATCGACTTCACAAGGTCTCGGGAAACGCAGTCGTCACGCTGAACGGCCGCGACCATTATCTCAGTCCTCACGACTCTCCCGAAAGCGTAGACGCATACAAGCGACTGATTGCTGAGTGGACCGCCGCCGGTCCTGCGGCGGCCGCTCCCAGCTCAACGGTTTCTGCCGGCGGCGCCGACTTCAGAGTCTGCGAGCTGCTCGCGGCGTCTCGAATACGCGGAGCGCTATTACATCAAGGACGGCGAGCCGACCGGCGAGGCCAAGAACGTAAAGGACGCGACGCGTCAGCTGCAGGAGTTGTACGGCATGACGCGCGTCGCCGACTTCGGCCCCACGGCACTCAAGACCGTGCGTCAGAAAATGATCGGGAAAAAGCTCTCACGGCGCGTCGTCAACTTCCGCGTCAATCGCATCCGCCGCGTGTTCAAATGGGGCGTCGAAAACGAGCTGGTTCCGCCCGGTGTGCTTCATGCTCTCCAGGCCGTGGCACCGCTTCGAGCGGGTCGAAGCGATGCTCGCGAGATCGGTCCGGTGCGGCCCGTCACTGAGGAAACCGTCAACGCCATTCTGCCGTACGTGACGCCGCAG
Source organism: Phycisphaerae bacterium (assembly GCA_046350315.1). Lineage (GTDB taxonomy): Bacteria > Planctomycetota > Phycisphaerae > UBA1845 > Fen-1342 > CAZHTF01. Next base: position 3,373,517 of record JAXMAP010000002.1, on the reverse strand, counting down.
GTGCGGGCGATGATTGAGCTTCAGCAATTGACCGGCATGCGGCCCAATGAAGTCACGGCGATGCGGCCGGTGGACATCGACCGAAATCAGGCGACGTGGGTCTATCGACCGGCCCGCCACAAGACGGAGCATCACGGCATCGAGCGCGCCATCTATCTCGGTCCGAGAGCGCGGGCAATCATCACGCCATACTTGTGCCGGCCGGGCGAGTCGTATCTCTTCAGTCCGAAGGAAGCCGTGAAGCAGAGCCGTTCGGAAAAACGCTGAAGTGCTTTCCGGCTCGTGTAGGTCGTTCCGCCGATACGAACCGTCTCCAGCACAATGCCCTTGTTGCCGCTGCCCATCGATCGCTTCCCGTTCTTCCACGAGCCACCTGGCCCAGGCCATCGGCCACGCCGTCATCAAGTCCGGCGGCACGGTGCTCTATCGTTCCATCTTTGACCTGGTGCGCGACTTCCTCTCCGACGAAGCCCTCGGCGGACAGGGAACCGGCCTGACCGGCATCACCGCCGCCACCAAATCCCTCGAGCGTTACCTGCGCCCGGACCTGCTCATTGTCGACGACATGGGCATGAAGCAACTCCCCAAGCGCTCCGGCGAGTACCTGTTCGAGATCATCATGCGCCGCTACCAGGTCCGTTCGACGATGATGACCAGCAACCGCCCGCTCGAAGATTGGGGCAAACTCATCGGCGACGTGCCCGCCGCCACGGCGATCCTCGACCGCGTCCTGCACAACGCCGAAGTGATCACGATCACCGGCCGCAGCTATCGGTTGCGCGAGCGCGCCGGGAAAAGCGCCGTCGCGAACCAGACCGACAGAACCACAGAAACCGCTTGCGAGCCCGTCGAGAAGTGAGCATGATGCAAACTACTGGCCGGCATCAACCCGCCCTTGTCTGGCTGGATTCAACCCGCCCGGTGACACCAGAAGCCCGCCAATGCCGCCGGCCGAGTCGCGATCGCTGATGGAGCCGTTCAAACCGGCGAGATCGAGGCCCCAGGCGTATTTGCGCAGAATCACGGGCTGGGAGCCTGTGCTACAGTCCAGCTCCTCCAAGAGCCGCCAGCCGTCGTACACGAACCGCGTCACGCTCGTCACGCTCCACGAATTGCCGGTCCAGGTCTCGACTTTCTTCTCGACCCGCCGGCCCAGATAATCATATACGCACTGCACCGTCCTGGCGCCCGTGGTCGGCGTGATCGGCCCCCACCAGGTCAGGCGGTTCTCGGCGTCCCAGCGCGCCTCGAATTGCAGGATGTTGCCTGTCGGTTGCCCCCAGGCCGAGAGCAGCAGCCCGAAATCCGCGCTATCGATCAGGTCGTTGCCGTCGATATCCAGCCGCCGGCAGAACGTCCGCATCGGCTCCGATTCGCCCGTGCAGTGTTTGTCCCACAGGTAAAGCAGGATGCCCAAATCGCTTTCATTGATCTGTCCGTCGGCGTTGGCGTCCCCGGCGACCAGCCCGCGCGTCAGGTTGCCGTCCACGTCGTACTCGAAGCGCTGCTGCGCTGCCGTGCCCAGCACGCTCATGGTCGGATATTGGTTCAGCGAGTTGCTGCCATAACCGATCGTGCCGGCCGTTCCCTCGTCGTTGATCTTCTCTTTCTCCAGTTGCAGGTTCGCGTTGTACGTGAACTCGCGATGACCGACGGCGTCGTCGACGGTCTTGAGCCGGCCAAGGCGGTCGTAGGTGCGCGTCACATCGAGGGGATTGAGCGTGTCTGAGTAATCGATCGTCCGCAACTCGCCCGTTTTCGGGTCGTAGCCGCAGGTCGTCGTCAGGGTCAACGCCATTGGGCAGGCGCGCCCAAGCGCGGACAGCGAGCCTAAGTCCGGCTCGAAGTCCCTGGCGAGCATCGCGCAACCTTCGGGCAAAGACGGCTTGCCATAATCCGTGCCCCATCCCGGCAAATCGCAGATTGCCGCACTCGTCCCGCACGAGCGACGCGGTACGGTGCTGCGCGGTACAATGAATCTAGTCGAATTGCCCAAGCGGGAAGTTCGAACGTCGAGTGCGCGTTGATCCTCGGAATCCTCTCTGACACCCATGGTCGTCATCAACGCGCGGCCCGCGCCCGGCGGGTTCTCGAACGCGTCGGGGCGCGCGAGTTCGTTCACTGCGGAGACGTGGGCGGCGTCGCGGTGTTCGAGCAGTTCCGCGGCGACAGATTCTCATTCGTCTGGGGAAACACGGACATTCACGACGCGCCGATCGAGGCGGAAATCGCGGCGCGCGGGTTCACGCTGCCAGCGGTCGTGCCGCTGCGGATTCGCGTCGGCGACGCGTCGATCGCCGTCTATCACGGCCACGAGCGCGAGTTCGCGTCGATCGCCGGCATTTTCGCGTCGATGGATACCCAGCGCGCCAGGCAGATCTTGCCGGAGGTGCAGTACGTGCTCTATGGCCACACGCACGAGGCGGCCGACCTGCGCGTCGGTCACCTGCGACTCATCAATCCGGGCGCGCTTCAGCGAGCGCGGGTATACACCGTCGCGACACTCGACGTGCAAGTCGGTACGGTGCGATTCTGGCGCGTGGACGATGACGCGCGAGACGCCGCCCCGACGCCTTGGTTTCCTGACGCCCGCGATGACAGCTGAGCGCTTCGCGGCCTCCCAGCGTAGCTAATTGACAGTGCGCGAGTACGCGCCGCAATGAGAACGCGCAGCGCCAGCAAGCGTGATTCCCAGCCGCGCTCGCTTGCGCGTCGCGTGCTGATTGCGGCGCAGACTCGCGCACGGCGATATCAGTGTTCCGTCACAGTGGAAGCTCGGGTGGGGCGGGCTTCCAGCCCGCCCATGTGTCGTTTTCGGGCCGAAAGGATGCCCGCCCCACCCTAGCGAATGTGATCGCGCAATATCTCAGCGAGACGCCAGATTTCATGAAACGTGTTGTACAGCGGTGTCGGCGCGACGCGCACCACGTTCGGCTCGCGAAAATCGCAAATCACGCCGCGGTCCTGAAGCGATCGATGCACTTCGCGCGGCCGGTCGTGCGCCAGGATCGAGAGTTGGCAGCCGCGCTGACGCGGATCGCGCGGCGTGATGATCTCGTAACCTGGGCTTCCGCGCTGTCCGCTCGCCTCGGCCAGGCAGCGCAGCAGGAATTCCGTCTGGCGCAGCGACTTTCGCCGCAGCGCCGCCATGCCGGCTTTGCCGAAAAGCTCCAGCGACGCGATCAGCGGCGCCGTCGACAAAATGGGTGGATTGCTGAGCTGCCAGGCGTCGGCGCCGGGCGTCGGGTTGAACTCCGGCTCCAGATGCATCTGGAATCGCGTCGCCGGGTCGTTGCCCCACCAGCCGCCGAAGCGCGGCAAACTCGTGTCGCGGGCGTGGCGTTCGTGCACGAAACACCCGGCCACCGCACCGGGGCCGCTGTTCAAATACTTATAATTGCACCAGGCCGCGAAATCGACGTTCCACTCATGCAGCGCGAGCGGCACATTGCCGGCCGCGTGAGCCAGGTCGAACGCGACGTGGCAGCCGTGGCGGTGCCCGGCCGCGACGATGCGCGGCATGTCGAGCACCTGACCCGAGTAGTAGTTGACGCCGCCCATCAGCACCAGCGCCACGCGGCGGCCTTCGCGGTCAAGCAACGCTTCGATGTCCTCCATTCGCAGCACGTGCTCGCCCGGGCGCGGCTGCGCGATCAATAACGCGTCGGAGGGCGCGAACCCATGCCAGCGTATCTGCGTGCGAACGGCGTAAGTGTCCGACGGAAACGCACAATCCTCGATCAGAATCTTGTAACGCTCGGCCGTCGGTCGGTAGAACGTGGCCATCATCAGGTGCAGATTCACGGTCAGGCCATTCATAAATACGACTTCGTGGGGCAGGGCCCCCACCAGCCGCGCGCCCGGTTCGCGCAGCTGTTCGTGATACGGATACCAGGGCCGTTTGGCGTGAAAGTGGCCCTCCACCGCCAGTTCGGCCCAATCCTGCAGTTCCCGCTCCACGATTTCTCGCGTACCGCGCGGCTGAAGCCCGAGCGAGTTGCCGCAGAAATAGATCAGCGGCCGCCCGTCCGCGGCGCGCGGCAAACAGAATTGCTCGCGAAAACCGCGTAACTCGTCCGCCTCGTCGAGACGCAACGCGGATGCTTCGTCTGCGAAAATCTTACTCGGCAAGCCGGCGGTCGATTCGTGCGGTGCGTTCATCGCGGCGCATGATAGCGGCTGACGAAACGGCCGCGCCAGACGGGCCGCTGGCTGGCGCGTCGTTGCAACGGCGGGTCGCGGAGGAACCGCAATCGGTTTCCTCAACTCCCGGTCCCCGTTTTTCGCCCCATCTTCCTATAATCCCGCTCATGGTGATTCGAATCGCGGTCTTGGCGCTTTCCGTATTTCTGGTCGCTCGGCCGACATTTGCTCAGACCGAGCCATTCCGCGAACGCCAGGAGCTTGATCCCGACTCGAACGATTGGGTGGCCCGCGAGGCCGCAACCCAGCCTGTTGAGCGAACCGAACTCGACGAAGCGCGGAGACTTCTCGCGGAAGGCAAGCCGGGCGACGCGCGAAAGCTCCTGGAGGCCTGGCTGACGGCACATCGCGACGACGAGCGTTCGGTCGAGGCGCATGCCCTGATGGGCGACGCGCTCTTCGAGTTGGGTGATTTTTATGCCGCGTATGAAAGCTACGAGCGCGCCGCGGAAGCCGGTTCGGGCGATCTGTTCTATCGCGCACTTTCGCGCGAGATGGATGTCGCGCGCGCGTTTCTGTCAGGCCAGAAGCGCCGTTTCTGGGGCATCTTCCGCATCGCCGCCTATGACGACGGAATCAAGATTCTCGATCGCGTCTGGGAACGCGTGCCCGGCACGCGGATGGGCGAGCAGGCGCTGCGCCTGAAGGCCGACTATTTCTTCGGCAACGGCGACATGGATCTGGCCCAGGATGAATACGCCGGCCTGGCGCGCGAGTATCCAAGCGGGCGCTACATCCAGATGGCGCTGCTCCGCAGCGCCGAATCGGCCGACGCGTCGTACCCCGGCGTCGGTTTCAACGATCAGCCGCTGGTCGAGGCGGACGAGCGCTACAAGCAGCTCCAGGATGCCTTTCCGATTTACGCCGATCGTCAGCGCATCGACGAACGCCGCGAGGGCATTCGCCGGCAGCGGGCCGATGCCGATCTTTCGATCGCCAAGTGGTACGAGCACGTCAAGCAGCGCGGTGCGGCGGAGTTTTACTATCGCAGAATCTTGAAAGACTGGCCCGATACGCTGGCGGCTGCCGAGGCGCGGAGCCGCTTGCGAGCGCTGGGCGTCGAGGTGGAGCAACAGGAGAGCGGCAAGTGAATTTGTCAGCCGAAATCGGCCCTGGACGACGCGCCGGTAATCAGAACGCACAGTGCCAGCCAGTGCAACTCTCAGCCGCGCTCGCTTGCGCTTCGCGTTCTGATGTTCGGCGCGCGATTCCGCGCGAACCACTTCGCGTGCGCGCGTGCGCGCCGCTGGCTACGATCGCGGTGGCGTGTCTGTGCGGCGGTTGCGGCTACAGCACCGACAAGCTGTTTCGCAGCGACGTGCAGACGGTGTACGTCGAGATGTTCACGACTAAGGAATTTCGGCGCGACCTCGAGTTCGGCTTGACCGAGGCGGTGAAGAAACGCATCGCGACCGACACGCCGTATCGTCTCGCACCGCGCGAAAAGGCCGATACCATACTGAAGGGCGAGGTGCTTGAGGAACGCCAGGCGGCGTTCGCGCCGGATTTCCGTTCGCGCTTGCCGCGCGACAAGCAGCTCACGCTGGCGGTGCGCGTGCAGTGGCAGGATGTGCGAAGCGGGAAGGTGCTGCTGGATCAACCGGTGCTGTTGCAGGCGGTGGACTATTCACCGCCGACCGGTGAGACCGAGAAATACGCTCAACAGAAGGCAACTGACCGCCTCGCGGCCCGGATCGTCGCGAAAATGTACGATGATTGGTAAGTGCTCGGCGGTGACGGGGAACAGGGAACAGAGCCGCGAGCGCAAGCGACCGGTCGAGCGAATGAATGCCTGGGATCGCAGCTTGTATTAGCGGCGGCGAGCAGTCCGCCGCGTGTTAGTCAGCGGAAAGGCCGACTTCGAGATGCCCAATCAGGAAGACCCGCAGTCCAAACCGCCGCGCGGACCCGCTGGTCCGCCGCGCCCGCCGTTTCGCATGTCGCGCGGGTTGTTTAGCTGGGTGATGATCTTCGGCTTGGCACTGATGCTGTTGCTCTTGCTCAATCGCACCATGTCGCGGCCGACCGAGATTTCGATCACGGCGTTCTGGACTGAGCTGAAAGGCGACAACATCAAAGAGATCGTCATCAAGGAGAACGAGCTCATTCAGGGCACATACCGTCGTCCGCCGCCGACGGACGCGCGGCGCGGCGTAAGCTCGGACAAATTCGAGGTGCGCTACCCGCACGTCGCGCAGGACATCAACACCTTCCAAAAGGACGTCGAGAAAGAAGTTGCAACGCGGCAACTCGAGCGCATCGATATCAAGGACGACCGCAGCAACAACATGCTGCTGACGATTCTGATCCAGATCGCGCCGTGGCTGCTGATCATCTTCCTGGCGTATTTCCTGGTTTTTCGCCAACTTCGCCAAACCGGCGCCGGCGCCGGCATGCTGGGCAGTTTCGGCCGCAGCCGGCACCGCGTCACCACCAAGGAACTCAGCCAGATCACGTTCGCCGACGTGGCCGGCATCGACGAAGCCAAGGAAGAGGTCTACGAGATCGTCGAATTTCTCAAGAACCCCAAACGCTTCGCGCGCCTCGGCGGGCGCATCCCGCGCGGCGTGCTGCTGGTCGGCGAGCCGGGTTGCGGAAAGACGATGCTGGCCAAAGCCATCGCCGGCGAGGCGGATGTGCCATTCTTCTCGATCAGCGGATCGGATTTCGTCGAGATGTTCGTCGGCGTCGGCGCGTCGCGCGTCCGCGACCTGTTTCGCCAGGCCAAGGAAAATTCGCCGTGCATCGTCTTCCTCGATGAGATCGACGCCGTCGGACGCCGCCGCGGCCTGGGCTACAACGGCGGCGGGCACGACGAGCGCGAGCAGACGCTCAACGCGATCCTGGTCGAGATGGACGGATTCGACAGCAATGACCAGGTCATCGTCATCGCGGCGACGAACCGCGCCGACGTGCTCGACCCGGCGCTGGTGCGGCCGGGGCGGTTCGACCGGCAGGTGTTCGTGCCTTTGCCCGATGTAAAGGGCCGTTTCGAAATCCTGAAGGTCCACGCCAAGAAGATCAAGCTCAGCCCGCCGATCGAGCCCAAGCTGCACCGCCTGGCCCGCGCCACCCCGATGTTCAGCGGCGCCGACCTGGCGGCGATCATCAACGAAGCGGCGCTCTTGGCCACCATGGCCGGCAAAGACGGCGTCGAACTGGACGACCTCGAGGAAGCCCGCGACAAGATTCGCTGGGGCCGCGCCCGGCGCAGCCGCGCCATCGACGAGCGCGAGCGCACGCTGACGGCCTACCACGAAGCCGGACACGCGGTCGCGCAGTGCCTGCTCAAGGACGCCGACCCGGTGCACAAGGTGAGCATCATCCCGCGCGGGCCGTTCGGCGGCGTGACGTTCTCGCTGCCCGAGAAGGACCGCATGACCGTCAGCCGCGCGTACGTCGAATCGACGTTGCGCGTGCTGTGCGCCGGGCGCATCGCCGAAGAATCGATCGGACAGGACACGAATTCGGGCGCGGCGGCGGACATCAAGCAGGCGACCGATTTCGCACGGCGGATGGTGACCGAGTGGGGCATGAGCGATCAGCTCGGCTTCGTGTATTACGGCGAAGACCCACAACAGCGCGTGATCGAGTTCATGCCAAACAGCGAGCGGTCCGACGAAGTCGCGCGGCTGATCGACGGCGAAATCAAGCGTATCATCGACGCGGCCTACGCCGACACGCGACGACTGCTGAACGAGAATCGCGAGAAGCTCGAAGGCGTGGCGCAGGCGCTGCTGAAGTACGAAACGCTGGACGGCGACGAGGTTCGCCGCATCATGGCCGGCGAAAAGCTGGACAAGCCGACCGTCGCGGATCTGATTTCGGCCGAGCAGGAACGCCGCCAGCCGGTGGCAGTGGTGGCGCGTCCGGTGCAGCAGCCGCCCGCCGATGAGGCCGGCCCGCTGCCAAGTCCGGCGTAACGGCAACGTGCGAACTGCGAATTGCGAGTAGCAAGTTAGAAATCGGCAGGCCGGGTTGATTCCGGCAACGCCGTCGCCGATCGCGCGCAATCGCCGGCGACCATCCGTAATTCGCTGCTCGCTACTCGCAATTCGTTATTTTCCAAGGAGCCTTTCGTGAAGGTCCTCATCGCGGACAAGTTCGAGGCATTCGGCATCGACCAGCTAAGGGCGCTGCCGGCTGACGTGTTTAACGAACCAGGGCTCAAGGGCGACGCACTCGCCGCGCGGCTGCGCGAGCTGGACCCGGACGTGCTCATCGTCCGCTCGACGAAGGTGCCCGCGCCGATTGTCAATGCCGGGCCGCGCCTAAAGATGATCCTGCGGGCCGGGGCCGGCGTGGACAATATCGACGTGGCGGCCGCGTCGCAGCGCGGCGTGATGGTGACGAACTGCCCTGGACAGAACGCCGTCGCCGTGGCCGAGTTGACGATCGGGCTGATGGTCTCGCTCGACCGCCGCATTCCGGACAATGTGGCCGACTTCCGGGCGCATAAGTGGAACAAAAAGGAGTACAGCAAGGCCCTGGGGCTGAAGGGTCGCGCGCTGGGAATCATCGGCGCGGGGCGAATCGGCACCGAGGTCGCTCGCCGTGCGCTGGCGATGGACATGCAGGTGCTGTTCTATCACCTGGGCCGGAATCTGCGCCTGGCGGACTACGCCAATTGCCGACGGGCCGAGCTCGACGATCTGCTGCGCGATTCGGACGTGGTGACGATCCACGTGCCGGGCGGGGAGGCGACGCGGCGTCTGATCGACGAACGGCGCATCGGCTTCATGCGTCCCAACGCGCTGCTGATCAACACCAGCCGTCCGGACGTGCTCGATGAAGAGGCGCTGCGCGCGGCGCTGCGCGGCAAGCGCATCCGCGCCGCGGCGCTCGACGTATTCGAGAACGAGCCGCCCGCCGACGCCGAGCGCGTCGATTCGCCGGCCTGCGACATCCCCAATCTCTACGTCACGCACCACATCGGAGCCTCGACCGAGCAGGCCCAGCTTGCGATCGCGTCCGAGACGGTGCGGATCGTCGCGGCCTACAAGAATTCCGGCAAAGCGCTGAACTGCATCAACCTGCAACCCTCGCCGCAGCGTTCGGTCATGCTGGTGGTCCGTTTCGTCAACAAGCCGGGCGGACTGGCGCATGTCTTTCAATGCATCGCGCAGGAGGACATCAACGTCGAGGAAATGGAGCACGTGATTTACGACGGCGGCAAGGCGGCCTGCGCCCACATCCGCGTCAGCCACGCGCCCAGCGAGGCGGTCGTCTCCCGCATCCGCGCGGAACGCGAGCGAATCATGGGGCTGGAGCTGATCCAGATTGACTGATCCGCATTCGCCGATCGCGATTCGCTGCGCCGATCCGACCGACGTCGACGTGATCGCCGCGTTCAACCAGGCGCTGGCCGCCGAATCCGAAGGCCGCGCGCTCGACCCTTCCACACTCCGCGCCGGCGTGCTGGCGATCCTCTCGGACGAACGCCGCGGCGTGTACTACGTCGCCCGGCGCGGCGGAGCGGTCGTCGGGCAAATCATGCTTACGACGGAGTGGAGCGACTGGCGCAACGGGCAATTCTGGTGGATTCAAAGCGTCTACGTGCGGCCGGATTCGCGCGGCGCGGGCGTGTATCGCGCGTTGCACGAGCATGTCGAGCGCCTGGCCCGCGCCACGGCGGGCGTGATCGGCCTGCGGCTGTATGTCGACTACGAGAATGCGGGCGCGCAGCGCGTCTACGAGCGATTCGGCATGACGCGGACCGACTATCATCTTTACGAAATCGATTTCGCGGCGGGAGCAACGAAAAGCGAGGAGTAGCGTCAAGCCCGAACCGCGAGCGTGAGGGAACGGAGACGAATGCCCGTTCCCAGTGTCGCGAAAGCCGATTTCCATCCCCCCGCTCCTTTGCGCTCACGGTTCGGACAGAGTTCTCGGCAATCGGTCGGTCAAGTCATGGGCAATTCGTCCCCCAATTCGCCAGCAGCAGCCCAAGGTCGGCTTCGTCGGTATCGCCGTCGCGGTCGATGTCGCCGCCGGGGCCTTGGTTCCAGTAGTAGAGCATGATCGCCAGGTCGGATTCGTTGATCGTGCGGTCGGGGAACAGGTCTCCCAGGCACTCGCACACGTCCATCACGCCGTCGCCGTCCAGGTCGCCGCTGATGGCGAAGGCGTATGCCGCGCCGGAGTCGATCCCTACGAGGTCGTGTTGCCATGCGCCCGCGAACGCAACTTGGCTTGCGATTGCAACCGAGGAAGCGAACTGATCGTATGCCGCGGAATCCTGCGCCACGAGCTTGCCCGCCTGTCGCCAAGTTCCGTCAGACTCGCGCCGAAAAACGTAAGCCGACCCCGACGAAGGCCCATGTGCAAAATCGCCTGGTGCCCCGAGCATGGCATAGTCGCCCGCCAGGGCGACGGACGTGCCGAACCAATGGGAAACCCCAGGATCGTCGGCGCCAAAGCGCGCAGTTAGGCGCCACGTGCCGTTCGGGTCGCGGTCATAAACGTAAGCCTCGCCGGCGCTTGGAACGACGTGGGTGGCGCCGGGCTGTCCGGTAAGCACTCGCGTACCAGAAACAGCAACGCTCTTCCCGAAATAACCGAGCGCACGCGGATTCGGCGGTGCGAGTTTCACAACCTGCTGCCAAAGACCGGAAACCGCATCGCGTTCGAATATGTAAGCAGATCCGGAGGCTGTCGGGGCGTCGCCATCCCAAAACGCTCCCACCACAATGACGCCGCCATCGATGGCGACGGACTGGCCAAAGCGGTCGCCGACCGTTCCATCAAGCGCGGTCAACTTTGCTTCTTGATGCCACGACAATCCGTCGAAACGAAATACGTAGGCAGATCCCGCTTCGCCAAGATCGTACACGGAACCCGCGACGATGACGTCGCCGCTGGTAGCGACCGACCAGCCTAGCCGAACGTATTCATGTGCATCGACGGCGACCAGTTCCGATTCATGCAACCAGGAGTCTCCAATCCGCCGAAAGACGACAATCTTGCCGACCTCCTGCAGCGCGGGTAGCCCGGCATAAGGCGCGGTCGCAACGACTCGGTTCTCGCTCATCGCCATCGACCACGGAAACCCCGCCTCCCCGGATGAGAGCGTCACTTCGAGATTCCACGAACGCCCCGCACGTTCAAGCACACGAACCATCCCGCCGGGTTGGAATTCTGCGTACGCAAAGCGGTTGCTATGCGCCGCCAGTGAGTAACCCAACCCGCTTTGCTGGCGCGTTCCAATCCACTCGCGCATGAGGCACTGACCCCGTGCGAGCGGCGAGCAAGCGAGAATGATCACCACGACCCATCGCATCGAAGCGTTTTCCAATACGCTATTGCCACAGCACGCGGCTGGCCCAAATCACGGACTTGTCGACGTTCAGGTCCAGCACGCTGCTGCCAGAGAAGCTGGACCAGATTGTGACCGCGCCAGTTTGGGTATCAGTGAAAAGGCTCAGGCCCTGGTATTCACCAAGTTCCCACTCGCTACCTGGTGGGATCAGGGTACGGTCCCCCGCGGGCGGATCCGACAACCCGGAGACCTGGAAGAGTTTTAAGTTAGGCGCAAAATTTGCTCCGCCTGTGTCGCTGAAAGCATAGTAGACGTTGAATCTCTCGTTCCCCAGATTCTTATCCTGTTGCGCCGGCCAGTCGCGATCGTCGTAGATCGTTACGTGAATACGACCGCTCGAATCCACGAGAATGGATGGCAGAAATTGATCGGCAGGCGACTCCACGCCGACCGGGTCGGGATCGTTCACGCGCACGGGATCGCCGACCGTCACGATGACGCCCTCGACGGTGAGCCGTCGCAAGTACACGTCAACGTTAACATCGTTGCTCACCGGCGGGCACTCTTTGTCGCCGTACAAGTCAACGTTCGGTGCGTGATAGACCAGGAACAATCGCTGTGGGTCGGTCGGATCGGCGGCAAGACGCGGGATTGTGGATACCAACCCTCTCCCTTGCTGTACAAAACGAGGCAGAAAGGCATTCACAGCTTCGCATGTCAGCGGGATCGAGCTGAGCGGCGTGCCGTCCACGTTCCGCAACGCAAGCGTGGTGAAGGAAACGGTCCCATCCGGGTTATCGAGACCGCGCGCGATGCGGAATCCATCCGCGATCGAGGCCGGCGGCGCGTAGATGTACGCGACATACAGCGGGCCGCCTTGATAGACCGCCACACCAGTTGGCCAGGTGCGACCCGCGTTGATTCCCGTCGAACCCCACGTCCATGTTACACGATATCGTGCACATTTTCGTCCCCTTTTCCTGAAATGCCCCCCAAGCATCAATTCACCAGCAAGGCGCGTACCGCGCGGGAAGTTCGGGGCACGCACGTCGACGCGTTAGCCCGACCACTCCCTCACGAGGCCGTCGAAGCACATCCGAACCGCGGGCGCCAGCGACCGGCCACTCGGCGTAGCGCTCGGATTTCCGGTCGTTTCGCGCCGTTGTCGCCGGTCGTTGGCGCTCGCGGTTCGGATGTGGTGCGTATTTCGACCGTCTCTTACTTACGCTAGCGGCTCTGATCGGCCGTCGTCGCACATTCGGGGCTGGAATCGCGTCGGCTCGGCAATTATCCTCGACTCTTCGGGCGGCGTGGCTGCCCGCGGGCGGTTTCCCCCGTCGAGGTTGAATGTCCACAGCCGCACAACGCGCCAGAACGATCGCCGTTCTCGTGAGCTGCGCCGGACGCCGCATCGAGCTGATGCAGGCGTTTCGTGCCGCGGCTCGCCGTATCGGCGTCTCGCTGCACCTGCTGGCCGCCGACTCGGTGACGACCGCGCCCGGGCTTGCGTGTGCTGACACGCCGGTCGTTCTGCCGCCAATCTCTGACGCCGGGTACATCGCCGCTCTGCGGGCGGCCGTTCGCGAGCACGGCGTGCAGCTTCTCGTGCCCACCATCGACACGGAATTGCCGATTCTGAGCCGTCACCGCGACGAGTTTTCGGCCGACGGCTGCACGGCCCTGATCGCCGACCATTCGACCGTCGGCCTCTGCCGCGACAAGATCGAGACGTTTCACTTTCTGTCGCGGTCCGGCGTCGACACGCCGCAGACCTTCCTGCCGGACGAAATTCGCAGTCTCGGACGACGGCAATTTCCCTACCTGCTCAAGCCGCGATTCGGCAGCTCGAGCCAATCGGTGCACAAGCTTCTGGATGACGCCGACCTGGAGTATCACCTGCAGCGCGTGCGCGAGCCGATCGTGCAGGAGTTCGTCAGCGGCGTGGAACACACGCTCGACGTGTATGTCGGGCTGAGCGGGCGCGTGCAGTGCGTCGTGCCGCGGGCGCGCTGGCAGGTTCGCGGCGGCGAGGTGAGCAAAGGCGTCGTCGTGAAGGACCTCGAAATCATGCGGGCCGGGCGACGGGTCGTCGAAGCGCTGGGTCCATCGGTCCGCGGCGTATTCACGCTGCAATGCATTGTGACGCCGGAGCGGCAAATCCGCTTCATCGAGATCAACCCGCGTTTCGGCGGCGGCGCGCCGCTCTCGATCGCGGCGGGCGCGGATTTTCCACAGTGGCTGATGCAGGAATATCTGGGCGAACCGCCGCCGATCGCGTTTGACGGCTTCCGGCACGGCATGTTGATGCTCCGTTACGACTGGTCGGCGTTCGTGCCGCTGGAGAATGACGTTCAGCCACGGCTGGCAAAGCCGCTGCGGGGTTTTCCGGAGTTCCAGTAGGCTGCGACGGGCGAGCGTCGAATTGCGAGTAGCGAGTAACGGATTCAAAGAGCTTATTCTGGAGCGCGGTCTAAAATACGTGAGCACAAGGAACGGCGATCCGTAACTCGTTACTCGCTATTCGCTACTCACTACTTCGGAGTTGAGGACGCCATGATCGCCGCGATGTTGGAAGAAAACGCCGCCTTGGTGCAGGCCGTCCGCGACTTCGCGCGGGCCGAGCTGACCGAGCGCGACGCGCAGTGGGACCGCGAGGAGCGTTCGTGCTGCACCGAGCTCGACCCGCTCTACGAAATGGGACTGATGGGCCTGCGCGTGCCGGAAGAGCACGGCGGGCTGGCCTGCCCCATGCCGGTGTACGCCGCCATCATCCGCGAGCTGTCGTACGCCTCGCCGTCGATCGGCGTAACGGTCAGCGTGCACAACATGGTGGCGGAGATCGTGCGGACGTTCGCCGCGACTGAGGTGCAGGCCGACATCCTGCCGCGATTGTGTCAGCCCGGAAACCTGGCGGCGTTCGCGATCAGCGAACCGAATTCCGGCAGCGACCCCGGCTCGGCCCGCACACGCGCCGATGCGACCGCCGACGGCTGGCGACTGAGCGGTTCGAAAATGTGGGTGACGAACGGAATCACCGGGCGCTGGTTCGTTGTGCTCGCGCGGCCGGCCGACGCGCCGCCCAGCGGCAGCAAGGGCCTGGAAATGATGCTGCTCGACGCCCAGCAGAGCGGCGTTTCGCGCACGGTCATTCACGGGAAGATGGGCATTCGCGCTTCCGAGACAGCCGAGATGAGCCTTGACGGCGCGCGCGTCCCGCGTGCGCACCGACTGGGGCAGACGGGCTGGGGGCTGCGGGTGGCGCTTTCGGCGCTCGACGGCGGGCGGATCGGAATCGCGTCGCAGGCGATCGGCATCGGGCGCGCGGCGCTGGACCAGATGGCCGCCTACGCCCGGCAACGCGAGCAATTCGGCCGCAAGATCGCGGATTTTCAGGCCATCCAATGGATGATCGCCGACAGCGAGACCGAACTGCGCGCCGCGCAGGCGCTGGTCGATCGGGCGGCGGAGCTGAAAGAGGCCGGCCAGCCGTTCACGCGCGAGGCCGCGATGGCCAAGCTCTACGCCAGCGAGACCGCGAATCGCGTGGCGTACCGCGCGGTGCAATCTCACGGCGGCTACGGATTCGTGCACGAATTCCGCGTCGAACAGCTTTACCGCGACGCACGCATCACGGCGATCTACGAAGGCACGAGCGAAATTCAGCGGCATGTCATCGGGCGCGAACTGCTGCGACACTGAAAGAAAGGCACGCCGGGAAATCGTTCATGGTCCCTGCGTCGGCATCTTCGCGATCGCAGTGTGTCTCGCCGCTTTTGCGCTTTTCACATCGCTTGGGGCGAATGGCAAAGACGAGCCGTGGATCACGCTTGCATCGGGGTTGGTCGTTGTCTGCCCGCTGGCGCTGGGGGCGATGGCGGTGCTGGCCGGCGCGGCGCGTCGAGACTCGACCCGCCGATCGACCGTGGTCTTGGCGACCATTATCGCCGTCATGCTTGTTCTGTGGCATATCGAGCACACGTCGGTGAGCGCGATGCGGGAAGACGTCGCCCATCTGAGGGGACATTCAATCGCTGGGCGAGAATCGCGGTCTCGCTTCGAGCCCCAAAGCCGGCCTTAGTCCATGTGCGAGCCCGACTGCTGAACGCCGTGCCACAATTCTCGAAACTTCTCGCGCAGAGAGGGGTGCAGACTTGCGGCGTACTCGGCCGGCAGACGCCGCGCGCGAATCAGCTCCTGCACGTCCGCGAGATCCTTCAATCGCCCCGGCTCCGACATGCCCGACGCCAATTTCAGCTCGATCAAAACAGGCAGCGACACGTAGCGAATGCCGTCGATCTCCGTCGCGGCCTGCGCCGGATCAGGGAATGCCACCGGCTTGGGCTTGCCGTCGCCGGGGTACTGGCCCGCAACGAGGAATTCGATTCGCACGCCGGTTTTCGTATCGCGCAGATTCCTGCTCCCGTCGAACGGGGGAAGATACCCCAGTCCGTTCAGCGCGGCGTGTGTAGCGCCCAAACCCTCCGCCGTCACGAGAATATCTATGTCGACCGTCGTTCGATCGTAGCCGTGCGCAACCAGCGCCATCCCGTCGGCGACGGCGTAGGACACTCCCAGACGCTCGAGTTCCCCGCAGATCGCCTGCAACGTCTGATGCACCGAATCGCTGCGCATGAACAACCTCTGCGCTTCGGCGATCGCCGCCGCGCCTCCCGATTGCATCTTGTCTTCGAATGGCTTCACAAGGTCATTCTATTGCCGCACCATCATGGGCGCAAGGTCGGTCCTTGTCCGTCGCCGGCGATTGCTGGATAGACGTACAGCAGGTTATCGCCGTTCATGCCGACAGCGCGAGTCGCCTGGTACTGGCGCGGGCCGTACCTTTCGCTGGCGCATGACGGCGGGGCGCGAACAACCGCCCAGGACCATGCGTATCGAATTGCGGTTGGGAGTGGCGTTGCGACGAGCGGTGCGCGGCGGGCGGATTTCGAAAGCTCGCGCGGTGATCGAGGTGTGCAATGGACCCTTCCTGGCTGCCGCGCGAAATGAGAGTCGCGCCGCGACTGCACGAAGCGCGGCAAACGGCTCCAATCACTCGTCGATATGCACTGCTAATCAACCCTTTCTACCGCAAAGACGCCCACGCCAGCTTCGGCAAGCACGTTCTGACGCCGTCGCTCGCGTTGACCAGCATCGCGGCCGCGACGCCGGAGGATTGGACCGTCAATTACTGGGATGAGAATTTGCTGCAAGGCCCGCCGCCTTGCGGTCCGTTTCCCGAAGCAGTCGGAATCACGGTCCATCTCACGTTCGCGCGGCGGGCGTATGAGCTCGCGAACTGGTATCGACGCCGCGGCGCCAAAGTGGTGCTGGGCGGACTTCATGTGCTCTCGTGCCCCGACGAAGCGCGACCGCATTGCGACGCGCTGGCGATCGGCGATGGAGTTCAGCTCTGGCCGCGGATTCTCCGTGACATCGAGCGCGGCTGCCTGGCGCCGTCGTACGCCGCCGATTACGCGTCCGCGTACGGAGACGATCCGCCGCCGCGCCGGCGATTGCTTCCGCGCGACAGTTTTCTGACCACGACGAGCTTGATCGCCACGCGCGGGTGTCACAATCGCTGCGGATTCTGTTACCTGTCGACGAACGGGCTCCACATGCCCTACCGGGTGCGCGACCCTCAACAAGTCGTCGACGAATTCGTCGCGGACGGTCAGCCGTACGCGGTGTTTGTGGATAACAATCTGGGCTCCTGGCCCGAGTACCTCCGCGCCCTGTGCGGCGCGCTGCGGCCGCTCGAAAAAATCTGGAGCGCGGCGGTCTCGATCGACGTGACCGACGATCCGTCGCTCGTGCGGGAGATGGCGCTGGCCGGCTGCACGGGCGTATTCGTTGGGTTCGAGTCACTTTCGAACGCCAATATCGCGGACGCGAGAAAACGCTCGCCGCGAACCGAGGATTACGCGCGGCGCGTGGCGATTCTGCACGACCACGGCATTCAGGTGAATGGCAGCTTCGTGCTCGGATTTGATCACGATCATGCGGACGTGTTCGAGCGAACGACGGATTGGATCGAGGCCAACCGGCTCGAGTGTGCGACGTTTCACATTCTGACGCCCTATCCCGGTACGCCGCTCTTCTCGGAATTGCAGTCGCAGGGCCGCATCCTGCATACCGATTGGTCGCGGTACGACACGGCGCATGTCGTGTTCCAGCCCAGACACATGTCGCCGGAGGAACTGGCGCGCGGCTATGCGTGGAGTTATCGACGACTGTTTTCGCACGCGTCGATCTGGGCGCGAAGACCGGACGACCGGCGCGCGGTCCTGCCATACCTGGCGATGTCCTACCTGTACAAACGCTCGAATTGGCTTTGGCGGCTGCTGATTCGCTGGCGGCTGACGCACACCGTCTGGCGACCGTTGGTTGAGCTCACCCGTCGACGCCATGTCGCATTTCGCCGCCGTTTGGCCGCTCGGGAACGGGGTGCGGCGCTCGCGCCGGCGATCGTCTATGCCGGCGTGTGAGTTTCGTGTTTCGTGGCCCGCCTGACCTCATCGCAAGTCTCTTTTCGATACAATCCGCCCGCATCTTCGGCCCGAACTATGTTGAGGACTCCCATGCTTCATCGATCGCTCCGCTGGTCGCTTGCCGCGATCGCATTGTCCTGTGCGGGTGGACTTGGAAACGTGGCAGCATCCGCACAGTCCAAGCCGTCGACCGTGCAGCCCCCAGCGGCGTCCACGTCCGCGCCCATACCTGCCGCATCTCAATCCGCACCCGCCGCTTCGCAGACCGCTGCATCGGCGCCAGCGCGGGCTAACACGGGTTATCTCTCGAACGAACGACTAGCCGCCGCGCTGCAAGAGATTGCGGTAGAGGCCGGTGCGCGGGCGAAGCGAACGTCGCTCGTCAAGACCGCGGGCGGCGAGGACGTCTGGATGCTCGAACTTGCGGCCGCCGGCGAGCCGGCGCCTGAGAAGCGACCGGCAATCCTGATCGTGGCCGGCGTGGACGCGGATTTCCCGGCCGCGAGCGAAGTCGCGCTGCGGATGGCGCGGCGACTGAGCCGCGAATCGTCCACCGCTGACACGCCTGTGGCGAAATTGCTCAGTCGGTATGCCGTCGTCATCGTTCCGCGACTGAATACTGATGGTCAGCGGCAGTTCTTTGGATCGCCGGAACGGGACGGGCTGCTCAACGCGCGCCCGGTAGATGACGACCGCGACGGCGCAACCGACGAGGACGGCCCGGACGACCTCGACGGCGACGGCGTCATTTCGGTCATGCGCGTCCGTGATCCGCAGGGCGAGTGGATGGTCGATCCGCAGGAGCCGCGGCTCATGAAGCGCACTGATCGCGCCAGGGGCGAGCGCGGCGTCTTCAAGCTGATGATCGAAGGCAAGGATGTCGATGGCGACGGACTGATCAACGAAGACGGATTCGGCGGCGTCGACGACGATCGCAATTGGCCGCATTTCTACGAGCCGGCGACGCGCGGCGCGGGACCGCACCAGCTATCCGAGCAGGAGACTCGCGCCTTGGCGCAATTCGTCGTCGACCGGCCGAACATCGTGCTGGCGCTGGTGCTCGGACGTTACGACAATCTGGTGAGCGTTCGCAAAGACGACAAGCGCGGACCCGACGGCCAGTCGTATCGCGGGCTGCATCCAGACGACGTGAAGCTCTTCGAGGCGCTTTCCGAGCGCTACAAGAAAATCAGCGGCCGCGACAAGGCCGGAGAAGCCCGGCCCGAAGGAGCGTTGTTCGCCTGGTTGTATTCGCAACGCGGAATTCCGACATTGGCGAATTCCGTCTGGTGGCTGCCCGAGGAAAAGCCCGCCTCGCAACCGGCCGGCGGTCCCGCCTCTCAACCGGGCGGCGGCGCGCCAAGCGCGGCGCCTGCGGCTACCGGCGGCGGCGCGGAAGGAGAGGCTGGCGAGGAGGCCGCACCGCCTTCATTGCCGCCTCGCGAACGCCCGCCGGCGCGACCCGGGCGCGGCGGCGGCCGGCGCGGCGGAGGGGGGCCGTCCGGACCGGGGCCCGGCGGCCCACCCGCCCCGACGCCGGACGCTGGCACGGACGCGCTCGCCGCGCGGGTCGAATCGACGGACGCAAACAAAGCCTGGCTCAAATACTCCGACGAAAAGCGCGGCGGGTCTGGGTTCATCGCGTGGCACGCAGCGACGCACCCTCAGCTTGGCCAAATCGAACTGGGCGGTTTTCGTCCGTACTTCAAGAGCACGCCGCAGTCCGAAGCGCTCGACGCATGTGCGGATGTGCAGTATCGCCTGCTGCTGGAGACCGCGGACCTTCTCCCTGCGGTTCGATTCGGAAAAGCCAAGGTTCGCCGCGCCGGCGACGACCTGTGGGATATTGAGCTACGGATCGTGAACGACGGCGTGCTGCCGACGCACCTGGCGATCTCCAAGCACATTCAGAATCCGGGGCTGGTGCTGCGCCCGAAGATCGACGCGTCGCGCGTGCTCGGCGGCCGCCGGCAGGAATTCATCGACGGGTTGCCCGGTGCGGGCGGCGCCGAAACGCGTCGCTGGCTGATTCGCGGCGCGGCCGGCGAACGAGTCGAGTTCACGCTGTTCAGCCGCACGTACGGCGAGCAGCGAACGCAGGTGGAACTGAAGGAAACGCCGGTTGGGGAGGAAAACGAATGAGACGAGCCGCACAAGATCTGATTCAACGATTGGCGCGAGGTCCGAGCTGTCGCTCGCTGGCGCTCGCGGTTCTTTGCGCGGCCGCCGGCACGGCGCATGCTCAGGATGGATACCAATATCCCAGCAAGGTGGCCGTCGCCTGGAACCAGCTCAACGACTATGACCAGGTATCCAAGATCGCGCACGACCTGGCCGCCGCCTATCCCGAATTGCTCAAGATCGAGTCGATCGGTAAGAGCGTCGAAGGCCGCGAGATGTGGCTGCTTACGCTGAATAACACCAAGACCGGCCCCGATAGCTCCAAGCCCGCGATGTACATCGACGGCAACATTCACGGCAACGAGGTGCAGGCCAGCGAAGTCGTGCTGTACAGCATCTGGTATCTCACCAAGAGCTACGGCAAAGTGGAGTCGTTGACGAAACTGGTCGATCGGACCGCGTTCTATTTCCTGCCGATGGTGAATCCCGACGGCCGCGCGTATTGGTTCAGCGCGCCCAACACGATGCACTCGTCGCGCAGCGGCAAGAAACCGGTCGACAATGACGGCGACGGCCTCTTCGACGAAGACCCGCCGAACGATCTCGATGGCGATGGCCAGATCCTGCAAATGCGGCGCGAAGACCCGAACGGACGCTTTCGCGAGTCGCCCGAGGACCCGCGCATCATGATTCCGGTCGAGCCGCAATCGCTGGGCGAATTCAAGCGCTACACGCTGCTGGGCGAGGAAGGTATCGACGATGACGGCGACGGACGCATCAACGAGGACGGCCCGGGCGGCTACGACCCGAATCGCAACTGGCCGGCGGATTGGCTGCCGAATTCCATTCAGTTCGGCGCGGGTGACTACCCGCTCAGCCTGCCTGAATCACAGGCGATCGCAAGCTTCATTCTGAGTCACACGAACATCGCCGCCGTCCAGGCTTACCACAACAACGGCGGAATGATCCTGCGCGGCCCCGGCGCACAATACGTCGAATATCCGCAGGCTGACATCCGCGTTTACGACCGCATCGGCCGGCGCGGCGAGAAAATCCTGCCGTTCTACAAGTACATGGTCATCTGGTCGGACCTGTACATCGTCCACGGCGGGTTCATCAACTGGACGTACGACGACCTGGGCATCATCAGCTTCACGAACGAGCTCTGGAACGAGCGGCAGTACTACTCGGACAAGCCGCAACCCGCGACCGACAAAGAGGAGCTGGAGTTCAACGATTTCGTCATGTTCGGCCAGACGTTCGTGCCGTGGAAGAAATTCAAGCATCCGACCTACGGCGACATCGAGCTGGGCGGCTGGGTGAAGATGACCGGACGCGTGCCGCCGTCATTTCATCTTGAGGAACTGTGCCACCGCAATTTCGCGTTCACGATGTATCACGCTGAGCAGATGCCGCTGCTTGAGATTGCGGGCGTCGAAACAACGTCGCTGGGCGGCGGATTGACCCGTGTGCGCGCCGACGTGCGAAACTCACGGAGCGTTCCGACTGTCACCGGACAGGGCGCGGCGCGGCATTACGGCCCGCGCGATTTCGTCGAAATTGCCGGCGCCGGGCTGACCGTCGTCGCCGGCGGCACGATCCGCGACCGCTTCACGGCCCCGTTTGAGTTCGTCGAATACCAGCCACAGCGGCTCTGGGTGGACGACGGCGTGCCCGGCGACGGATTCCGCACGTTTCAATGGTTGGTGCGCGGCAGCGGCCGGGCGACGATTCGCTATGCGTCGCCGCGCGCGGCTAGCGCGGAGATGTCGTTGGAGATTCGGTAGCGCAGTCGGCCGGATGTCAGAATGATCCGGACAGTCCGTTGAAAAACTCACCCAGTCGAGCCGCGACCGGTAGGGTCCCTAACGGTCGGGGCTCGGTCAGGAGTGTTACTCAACGGGCGGCTAACCGCCGTTGGCGCCGTTTTCGTCCTTGTTCTCGTCGCTTTTCGGCTCGTCGGCCTTCGGAGGCGGCCCTTCGCCGCGAATCGCGTTGCGGTACTGCACCAGCGTTTCGGTCGCCGGGTGTCGCTCGGCCTTATCGACGGCCGCCTGGATCGCCTCGACCGCCTTGGTGCGATGGGCGGTTGCGGCGGCCGGTTCGAGCCGCGCCAGCAGCATGTACAAAGCGGAGAGCGAGCCGTTGGCCATTCTGGCGGCGTTACCGCCGCCGCCGGCCAAGCCTTGATACGTGTCGCGTGCATCGCCCAAGGCCTTGACGCCTTCATCACGCACTGTCTGCAGCGCGTCCTGCGCGGCCTTGCGATCAAACGTGATGTCTCGAACGGACTTGTTGACCTCGTCGGTGACCGTCAGGTAGCGCGCCAGCGCATCGGACGCTTCGGCACAAGCATGCCCGATCAGCAGCCGCGCCGCCGCGCCGCCGCTTTGTCCGATCATCGGGCCGATGTGATCGCCGGCGATTTTCTTGAGCCGCTCGTTCAGCCGATTCGGGTCCGACTTGGATTGTTCGCTACCGGCGGCTGCCTTTCGGGCGTCCGCGGCGGCAGCGGCGTTGCGAAACGCGCCGTGCGCGTCGCGGGCGACTTTCATCGCCGTGTTTTCTTTTTCGAGCGCGCTTTTGCCGAGATTCTCGACCTGCTCCTTGAGCTGGTCGATCTGGGCCCGGGCCGTCTTTGCACGCTCGGCGAATCGGGCCCGCTCTGTTTTGGCGGCCTGCCCCGTCTGCTCAATCAGCGTGACGCGCTTTTGCAGGGCATCGATCGCGCCCTGGAGCTTCCGCCTCCTCTCGCCCGCCAGCGCCTGCTGCCGCTTCAGGGTCTCGAGCCCGGTGACGGCCTCGCCGCCAACGACGGCGGCTTCATCGAGTGCGTCGCCTTCGAGCTGCGCCCCGGGCCGGCCTCCCTGCGCCAGCACCTGTTCGCGCTCCTGCAGGTCGCGAAGCCGCGACGAGATTCGCTCGAACGCCTCGCAGTAGGAGCGGAACGACGCGTCGTCGCCCATGCGGAATTTCTGCGCTTCGACGCGGGCCAACTCCTCGCGCGCCGACTGCAGCGTGGAGCGAAGGGTGTCGAGCTCCGCGGACCGCGCCGCCACGGCCTGGTCGACGTGCTGCGCCACCTGCGCCGCGTCTTCGAGCTGCGTTTGCACGCCCGCGATCTCTTTCCGCAGCGCGTCGAGCGCGTCGCTGGTTTCCAGCGAAGCGTAATGATCGGCCTCGGCGCTGGCGGCCTTCCATTCCACGACTTTTTCGAGCAGGGCGTCCATCCGCTGCGACTGCGCGTCGCGCAGCACCATCGCCTCGGCGACGGCGCCGGCGGCTTTCACGTACGCCACTTCTCCCGCCACCTGCTGCACAAAGGATTGCTGCGCGTCGCTCGCCGAGGCGGCCTTTGCAAGCTTGTCAGCCTCCGCCAGGAGCTGCTGGTTTGCGCTGACGGCCTTATCAAATCCGGTCAACGCCGACTTCAACGCCGTCTCGGTCGCCTGAACGGATACCTGCGCCCCGCCGGAGCCGATACCGGCACGTCGATTCAGTTCCTGCGCGGCGCGGGCCTGTTCGCCGAGCCTCTGATTCAGAGACTGCAGCGGCGCCTCAGCCAGTTGTGCGAGCTTGGCAAAATCGGCCTCGCGAAGCCCATGCTCTCCGACGCGGCTCGCCGACAGCGGCAGCATCGGGCTGTAGCGGTGGACCATGCGCCGCGCGGCCTCCGCCTGCCGAGTGGCTCCCACGGAGGTCGCGGAAGCAACCGGCATGCTGCGCGGCAAGAACATCGCGATCAGCAGGATCGCGGCAAGCACGATTCCGACGAGGATGGGCGGCTTCAAGCGAAAACTCCCTGCGCGAGGGTCAGTCGTAGCGGCAAAAGGCCCTTTCTAGTAATGCCGACTGCGGTGAATGTCAATTCGGCGCTCAACCCTGCCAACCCGTCACCCGTTGCGTACAACCCGGTAACGCGCGCGAGAATTTGTGAGCCAAGAGCGATGCCCCGGACCAGAGTTACCGCTACACTACGGCACCAGCCGGACGGTTTGCAAAAATCCGAGTAAGCGTTCAAAATCGGTCCACCGCCGGCACATGCCGGCTCGCGACGGAGCAGGGCATGGAATACCCGCGTATCAGCAAGACCAAACGCCGCAGGAAACACGGCTTCCTCACGCGAATGCGCACGCGGAACGGGCGTAAGCTCATCAGCCGCAAGCGCCGCGCCGGCAGGCGCGTCAACGTTCGCGACTAACGGTCAATTGAACACGCCAACAATGGGCAAGGCTGCCGCAGCGCGCTGGGGCGCAGCGCGGTCTGCGCGTGCATATTTTGCCATCGCTGTCGCGTTCGGCGTGCTCGCTGCGTCGCGCGCCCCGGCTGCGGACAAGCCCACCGACCTGATCCCGACCGATGCATTGCTCTGCTGGAGCGCGCGACCGATGCCGGACGCCGCGCCGCCGACCGACGACGACGCGCCATCGCCGTTGACTACGCTCTTTGACGTCAGCGCGCGAATCGCCGGGCGGCCGATCGATCGCCAGGCCCAGCTTGCCCTGCGGACACTGGAGATGTTGGGGCTGGTGGTGCGGCACGAGTTCGCCATCGCGCTGCTCGATGCCAAAGCCAAGCCGCTGCAAAGCGACCCTGAGGATCGCCGCGTCGATCAATTGCGCTTTGCGCTGGTCGTACGAACCGGCGAGCACGCCGAACCAATTCGGCGGCTGATCCAGAAGACCGTCAACGAGCAGACCGACCAATCAAAGGCGTCGCTCCAGCGGCGCAGCGCCCAGCGCTGGAGCTATCAGGAGCTCCGCGACGAGCGCATCCCGTCCTGGTGTCACGTGGCCTGGGGCCAGATCGGCGAGTTCTTCGTGCTGACGGTCGGCGAGGGCGTCTGGGCCGATATCGCCGCCGTTGCGGCGAACGCGAAACCGTCGCTGGCGGACGACCGCTTCATCGCCGAAGGTCAGGCCAAACGAGCAGACGCGATTATTCAGGTAATTGTCTCCATCGCCGGTTTTCAGGAGCGCTTGGATCCGTTCGTCCAGGGCCGTGCCAGCGAATTCTTCAAGGCCTGGCACGCCGACGGCGTCGACCGCGCCCACTGGCAACTCGGATTCGAAGGCCGGGCGCTCTACTGCGAGGCGCGCTTTCAGCACGGCAACCAGACGGTCGAGCGGCTTTACGCCGATCCGGCGATCCGTGAAGCGCGTCTCCTCGCCGCTATCCCCGAAGGCGCTCGCTATGCGATCTACCACGTTCCCGCCGGGCAAATCCTGACGCGCCTGTTCACCAGTATTTACATGACGCGCGGGGCCGACGTTCGACAGGTGGTCGACGCCGAATGGGAGCGCGTGCAGAGGGAGTTCGGATTCGACGCCGAGCGCGACCTGCTTTCGCACCTGGGCAGCAACATTGTGCTGCACAATTTTCCGACGCATCCGCTTCATCTGCCGCTGGCAATGACCAGCTTGATCGAGGTGCGCGACGAGCCGGCTCGCGTGCGCAAGACGATTGACACCTTCTGCGAGGGATGGCGAGAAGCGCTCGACAAGGCCGCCGAGCACACCACCGATCCGGCTTTCCCGTCGTTGCAGCACGACTCGGATGGCATCTGGTACATTCAATTCGGGCTGTTCGCGGGCGTGGCGTGGACCACGACCGATCGTTTCATCGTCACGAGCTGGTCGCCGTCGGCGCTGCGGACGTACTTGTCCAAAATCGGCGGCGCGATTCGGTAGTGAGATCCATCAGAACGCGACGCGCAAGCGAGCGCGACGAGGAGACGCGCGCCGCGCATTCTAATCGGCGCGTGCCCGTGCGCGTTGATATGAGTTACTGCTGCGAGATAGAAATCTCGCACCGGCCCGCTGGGTCGCGATACGCGCGCTTGGCGGCGCTTCAACAAACTGCGACATTTCGCCATTGCCGAGCGCCGAATTCGGAGTTGCCATGGCCTGGACCTGGTTGACAATCGCCGGCTTGTTTGAGATCGCCTGGGTGATCGGGCTTAAGTTGAGCAACGGCTTCACGCGCCCAATTCCAAGTGCCGTGACCGTATTCGCGATGATTGCCAGCATGTGGCTGCTGGGACTCGCGACGCGCACGCTGCCGATCGGAACGGCGTACGCGGTGTGGACCGGCATCGGCGCGGCCGGCGCGGCGATCGCCGGCATCCTGCTGTTTCAGGAGCCGCGAACCGCGCTGCGTATCGCCTGCATCGCCGCGATCATCCTGGGCGTGGCGGGCCTGCGGGCAAACGGTTAGCACAGCGCCGCTGGAAGGCGGGAAAGCGGCTGGAGCACTCTCAAGAATGGTCCGTGGGCCGGGGTGCATGTGCCTCCTCCGCGCGAACAAGAGGCGCGGACTTTTCGCCACGTCAGACGCGTGGTTTTTGAATCGGCACTTATCCTGTCACCCCTTGATCCCTCGCTCCCTTGCTCCCTTGTTCGCTGCCGCGCTTGAGCCGCTCCGCGAGTCGGCCAAATTGCGATACGACTTCCTCGTAGCGTTCAAATAAGCTGCCCTTCTGCTTGCTCTTCATCGTGATGCCGAATCGCTTGAATTGCGCCTCGCGGTTGGCGGCGCCGACGGCCGCGAATCGAAACCGCAGGTCGTCACTCAGACGCCCGTTGATCGGATGGTCGTCTCCGGCGAGCGGGATCGAGTCGTCGTTCTCGCTCGCCGCGGCACGCGCGCCGGCCCGTTCCGCGAGGTGCGCGAACAGCGCGGACAAATAGCGAAGCCCGTCTCGATTTCCGAGTATGACGACTTCCGGCGTGGCCAGCGGGCCTTTGCCGGTCGCGTCGATTACGAAACCCTGACGAACGATCAGTTCGGCCGAACGCGAGGGTTTCGGTACAGGATTGGCGGCCTTTCGTGCCACGGCACGCTCCTTTCGAAGGGCCATGAATGCTACCGCGCGGGCGCAGTCGCGGGGCACGTCGCCTGTCGCCGGATCGGCGCGTTACGGTTCCGCTACGCTCATTCGCCGCAGCTCGTCAGCCAATGCTGCAGCAGAATCCCGAGATCCGTCTCGTCGGTCGCGCCGTCGCAATCCAGATCGCCGACCGCGGTTTGCTGCCAAGCTTGAAGGAGGATGCCCAGGTCCGACTCGTTCACGAAGAAATCGGCGTTCAGGTCGCCAAGGCAGACGTTGTTGCACGGGATCCACGCGATCGAGCTGGTGCGAAACGGAAGCTGCCCCAGCAGCGGGCCGGCCACGCCGTTGGTCGTGTTCACTTCGTAGACGCTGCCGATGCCCGTCGCGATGACCAGCACGCCGTTGCCGTCGAAATCCGCGCCGCCGACGGCATCCGCCGGAACGCCCAGGCCAGCGCCAACGCGCGTCGCCGCGCCGGTCATCGGATTGATGAGCAGCAGCGAATCGGTCGTGTTATCGATGGCGTAGAGATTTCCCGAAATCGGGTCTGCCGCCAGCCCCGAGATTTCCGGCGACGCGCCCGCCAACGTGATGGGCCCGATCTCCGTGAAATGTCCGCTGAAATCCACCAGGTAGAGCGTGACCGCCTGTGATCCGGGTGGGTCGAGCGCCACGTAAAGCGCTTCATTGTCCGCATCCAGCGTCATCCCGCCCGGAGCGCCGGCGTTGAACGGCAACGGCGCCACAAGCGTGGACACGCCGTTTAGCAGGTGGAATAGCCCGGTCGGCGTTCCGTCCGACGATGATGTGCAGACGTACCAGCCTTCAGTTCGGCTGACCAAGTCCAGTCCGCGCACGAAATTCCCCGCCAGCACGGCCATTTTCTCGAACGCGGTCGCGGGCGAGTGCGTGTCGAAACGGATCAAGGTGTCCGGCGACGGGGTGATGTTCACGGCGGCGAACTCGGACGCCGGCGCGCTGACGGTGAACAACTGTTCGAACACCAGAATCGAAAGCGACCGCCACGACCTCATCGAAAACTCCCTAAATGAAAGAGAATGAAGCCCGTCACCCCCGTTACGCGATGCGGGAAATTCATCGTACCGAGACGCTGAGCGGAAAGATACGAAAATAGGGTGGGGCGGGCATCTTGCCCGCCCGCTAACTGTCGACACGACTCGAGCGGATTCACATCTCGTGCAGCGTTGGAACCTCATGTTCGAAGTCGAAATCGAGGTCGGGCAGAGGAGGCGCGACGCCAGGAGCGCGACGCAATCGCTCCAGCACTGCACGACGCCGAGATTCAGGACTTGGGCGCCGGCGTTTCCGCCGGCCGTTTCAGTAGCGCCGGATCGATGGCCGTGTCGCTGAGCGATCGCAGGAATTCCAGCAGGTCCGTCGACTCGTCGGCGCTCAGGTTGATCGGTTTGAGGAACGGCTCCTGCTGATGATGTCCCGGCGGCAGCGCGCCGTCGAAGGTCGAGTAGTGCCGAATGACGCGTTCGAGCGAATCGAATTGACCTTGATGCATGTACGGCGGCGTCAAGGCGACGTTGCGAAGCGACGGCGTCTTGAATAGCTCGGCGTCGGCAGGTTTGCGAGAAAGATGGCGCAGCTTTTCGGCCGCGACGCCGCTCCGCTCATCGCTGAAGATGCCGATGGCATTGAACGGGTCCGCCAGAAGCTGCTCGATGCCGCGAAAACGCCCCGGGTCAGTCGGCAGGCCGCCCTCCAGCGGCGGCACGCGCACATTGTGAAACTCGCCGTCGGTGAAATTGGGACCGATGTGGCACAGTCGGCAGTTTCCCTTACCGACGAAGATCCGCGCACCGCGTTGCGCCGCCGGCGACAGCGCGGCCAACTTCTCGGTGTCGTCGTCGCGCAGTCCCTCGACGAACACATCGAAAGGCGCGCGGCGGCTGACAATGCGCCGCTCATATGCCTCGATCGCCTTGCAGGCATTGGTGAACAGGCGGTTGGCGATCTCCTGATCGGCGGCGGCCATCCGCTGCCAGGCGGCGTTTTGGGGATCAGAAGGCTTGTCTGTGACGGGGCGGGCGGCAACCGGAAATAGCGCCGTGTCGGAAAGATCGGGCAGGGGAGCGAACACGCGCTCGTACGCGGCGCGCAACGCCGCATCTTTCGCGATTAGTCGCGCGGTTTGAAGTCGCGATCCGCCCATCTCGTCCGGGTGTTCGATCGGCTTGGTCGCCTGAGACCAGAGCGTGTCGGCTCGCCCGTCCCAGAACAACCAGCGGTTGTACGCCGCGTTCCACAAAGCCGGCGAATGCCGCTGCACCCGCGCGAGCCCCTCCGCCAGCGACTTCCCGTCGGCGAACGCTTTCGCCGGGTCGTGGCAGGTCGAACAGGAGACCGCGCCGTTCGACGACAAGCGCGCGTCGAAGAACAGCATCTGCCCTAGCGTCGCCGCGTCAGTATTGTCGGCGACGGCGTTCGTCGGGTCCGGCGGCGGCGCCGGTAACGGCGAGTGTGTCAGAATCCGGGCGCGCTCTTGCGGCGTGAGCGAAATCTCCTGCGCCGCGGCGCGGCCCGGCGCGAGGATCAATCGACATCCGGCGGCAAGAATCAGGACGCGCAGCGCAAGCAAGCGCGAAGCCGAGTTGCGAAGGTTCGCAGTCCGGCGTGTTGATCTCTCCGAACCGCGACTGCGCGGAAGCGGGAGACAGGAACCAGCCGGACCGAAACCGAACGTGCTCATGTGTTCCAGATCCCTTACCGTCGCGGCTCGGTCAAGCGCCGTTCATCGACGCGGACCAGCGACGCACCGGCCAGCGGCCGATGCTCCACGGCAATCTGGTGGGTGCTGCGCTCGTCCGTGAATGCTGCATCGGCGCTGCGGCGTCCGTTCACTCCAGCGTCAGGTTGAACTGGGCGCGCTCCGTGACGCCGTTCTCGGTAATGTCCGCGTACAGCTCCCAGAATCCGGGCATGTGCAGTTGGACGCCGCTGATCGAATACGTCCCGTCGCCATTGTCGCGCACCGTCGCCACCGTGTTCATGCCGTGCCGATGTTCCGGCATGTCGGCATCGAAGGAGAGCTGAATGTCGCGCAATGGATGAATGCGGTCGGCGGCGCGAAAGACGGCGATTTCCATTTCGAACGGCTCGTTCAGCGGCGGCGGATTTACGTTCGGTAGTCCGGCGACGAAATAGCCGCCGTCGTTGCTTTCGGCCTGCAACGGATACTTCGAAACGTCGATTGCGCGCGGCTGCGATGCAGGCGCCGCGCCGGCGCCGGCGTCGCGGACGGTCGGCATGTTCTCAACTTTGCGCTCGCACGCGCTGACGAGCATCGCCAGCCCAAGTAACGTGAGGTGGCCGGCATGCCTTACTCCGCCGGTCCGAACCGCCTTCCGCAATCTGCATTCGCCATTCTGCATTGTCGTAATCACTGCTGTTGCCGCTTCAGCGCCGGCAGCTTGAACCATCGCGCGCCGAAAACATCGAGGAATTTCCCGCTCGCGTCGAAATACTGCGCCCGGTGATTGCCGAAGTCGATCACCAGCACGCGACCGCGATCATCGCAGACCACGCCCGCCGGGCGGCGAAACTCCGCGGCGCCGAGGCCGGCCTTTCCCCAACGCGCGAGTTGTTTTCCGGCCAAATCGTAGGCCGTGACACGATGCAGCCCGCGGTCGGTTACATAGATCGTGTCTTCCTTTGAAATCCCCACGCCGAATGGCTCGCTCGTCGGCTCGTCCTCGCCGCGCACCGACCATCCGGCCGTGTGCCGCCCGATCGAGTCGAACACGTCCACGCGCTGGGCATCGGCGTCGGCGACCACGATTCGGCCCTTCGACGAAATTGCCACGTCGACCGGGCGACGAAACTTACCGGGCTCGCCGCCTGGTCCGGCGATCACTCGCTCGATTTCCATCTTCTCGCCGAACATCAGAACGACGGCGTTCCGCGAATCGACGGCGTACAGCCGCCCGTCAGGGCCGCGCTGAATCGCGTCGAGTTGCACCGGCCATTCGAGCTTGCCCGGCATGACGCGCCGCGTCAGCACGTCGAAGGGGATCGACTTGACGAGCTTCGTCAGCATCAGCGAATACCCGATCTCCGCCTGCGGATCGAGCTTCAGTCGATACAACACGAGACGGCGATTGCCTGAGTCAATCACCCATAGCGAGCCGGCCTTCGCGTCGAGATCGACGTCGCACGGATGCACAAATTGGCCGAACTTCTCGCCGTAGCCGCCCAGCGTGGTGATGTTGATCGGCGTCGGTTGTGTCGTGTTGAAGATCTGCACCTGGTGCGTTTCCGGCTCGGTCATCGCCATGAAAACGCCGGAAGCACTGACGCGCTCGCCGTAATGGGCGGCGGCCTGCTCCATGCCGACACGGAGATACGAGAGGTCATCCTCGGGGCCGGTCACGCGGCCAAAAACCTGGCAGCGGCCCTCCCACGCCTCGCACACGACGACGAATCGCCCGCTCGGCGCGGCGGCGGCGAAGTTCGGATAGTGAACGCGGCCCTTGCCCTGCATCGGCTCGATCGCGTGCACGCCCCAGTCGTAGAGCACTTTGCCGCTTGCGTCAAAAACCTGCACGCGGTGATTGTTCACGTCGGTCAACAGCAGTTGATCGCCGAGCGGCCCGACCGCGAGCGGGGTGCCGAGAAATGCGGGTAGCACACCGTATTCGCCCCAAGCGCCCGCGAGTTTTCCGCCGGCGTCAAAATGAAAAACGCGCGGCGTGTTGGCATCGACAACGAACGCCCCGCCATCGGTGGCGACAGTCACACCGGTCGGCGCGCGCAGCGTGCCGCCGCCGGCGAGCGCGCCGTACGAGCGGATCGGCTTGCCGTCCAAGGTGATCACCTGCACGCGATCATTGCCGCTGTCGGCGATTTGGAGGTGGTCTTTGCCATCAAAAGCAAGCCCGATCGGCGCGAAGAACTCGCCCGCCGCAGCGCCGCGGCGGCCGATCGTCCGAACCGCGTGGCCGTCGGCGCTAAAGACCTGAATGCGGTGATTGCCGGTGTCGGCGACGTAGAGTTCGCCGTCCGGGTGCATCGCGATCCCGCATGGCGCGAGCAATTCGCCAGCGCCGCCGCCGCGCTTCCCGAAAGAGCTCAGAATTTTTCCATCCGGACCCGCGACCACAACGCGGCACACCGCGCGGTCGACGACGTAGATCGAATCGTCCGGCGCGACGACGGCCGCCATCGGCTCGTCGAGACCGGCGATCGTGAGCAGATATTTTCCGATGGGCGCTTCGCCCGCGGCGGGCGGCGGAGGCGTGTTTTTCGTCTGTTGCGCGAGCAAGCTTGCGGCGGGAGCGATACACATCGCCAGTACACACCAAGGCATTATCCGCGACATCGCCAAACGCCTTTCACATTCTCCGCCGTCCGGCGGTGAGTGGACGATATCTCGCGCGAACGCTGTTGCCAAATGCGTCCGCGGGGCGGGTAACGGATTGGGAAAGGGATGGGCTTTCGGTACGACCCCTCCCAAACCACCTTGCGTACGGCGTACACGGCGGTTCGTCAGGATTGCGTCTGGACCCGCGCCATTACCCCCCACAGGCGACTTCGGCACGGTTCCCGACCGACATGTAAAGAACGCGGGCGCAGAGTCATCTCCGCGCCCGCGCATGTTGGCTCTTGCTCTCGAACTCGCGACTAACGACTAGCGACGACGGATCAGACCCAACGCGCCGATCGCCAACAGCGTCAGCGTCGCGGGCTCCGGAACGCCGTTGATCGCGACGTTGTCCACGCGATCGGTTCCGCTCGTGGCAACCGTTCCGCCGTTTGCTGAAATCGTGCTGGCGTCGGACAGGCGGACATAGACCGCGGCCTGGTTGTTCGCGCCGGCCGGAAGCGAAATCGGACCGAAGTGGAAGATCGGCTGCGGCGTCCCGGCACTCCAGACCGGATTCGGCGCCGCGTTCGCCAGCACCGCGTAGACGCTGCCGACATTCGTAAAAGTGGCGCCATCCGTGCTGTAGGAAAGCTGGAAGTCGCGCGGGCCGGTGTTGCTCGACGTCTGGTCCCAGTCAATCGTGATTGAGTTGTAGCCGGTCGTGCTGACCTGGAACTGATAGTAGTCGCCCACACTCCAGAAATTGGAGCTGAAAGACTCGACCGAACCGTTTCCAGACGGATTGCTGTAGACCGAGGACGCGTCGCTGTGGAATCCGGTCGCCGAGCCGCTGCCCAGCTCCGCCGCGTGCGGGCCGGCGGTCGCCGGAATAGTGGTCTCAAACGTCCATGTCGCGATATTCGAGGCGCTCGCAAACGCCACACACCAGCCGGCAGTCAGCGTCGCCGCGGCGCGCAGCGCCGCCTTTGAAAAGAATGCTCTCATGTTCTCCTCCAGACCTGTACACCGCTCCGCTTGCAGGCGCTCCGGCGGGAGCGGCGTCGCCGGGGCCGACATGTTGGCGCTCAATCGGCGGTACGACGGTGCGATACACGCGCCGTTCGCCGAATACACGCTAGATGGAAGACGCTCGGATTCTGCGCCGGCAGTGTTAAGACAACGCAAAAACCGTCGGACCAAGCCCGAATTTTACACGATGCGAAGGCGGGCAGAAAGACCAAAGCTCGCCGGATGCGCGCCGGCGAGCTTGGCAATCCGATGACCCGCAATCGGGTTCACTGATTAGGATCGACGAATCGACTACGGGCAAACGCTCAGCCACGCCGCGAGCAGAATTCCCAAGTCCGACGAGCTGGTGATTCCGTCGCCGTCCAGGTCGCCCGCGCTCGTGGTTTCCCAGGCCGACAGCAGAATCCCCAGGTCCGACGAGTCGACGGTGCGATCCCCATTGAGGTCGCCGGGGCATGATGTCGAGATCACGGTTCCGTTGATCGTGAAGTTGTCAACACGGTCGGTGCCGGCCGCGGCGACCGCTCCCCCATTGGCGGAAATGGCGCTCGAATCGACAAGTCGAAAGCTGACGGTGGCCTGATTATCGACCGCCGCCGGGGCCGCGATGGGCCCGAAGTGGAAAATCGGTTGCGGCGTTGCGGTGGACCAGACCGGATTCGGGGTGGCGTTTGCGAGAACGACATAGACGCCGCCAATCGGCGAGTAATTGACGCCGTCCGTGCTGTACGACAATTGGAAGTCACGCGGGCCGGTGTTGCTCGAGGTCTGATCCCAGTCCAGCGTGATCGTGTTGTAGCCGGTCGTGCTTACATTGAACTCGTAGTAGTCGCCGACGGTCCATGTGTTCGAACTGAACGACTCGACCGACCCGTTCCCGACCGGGTTACTGTAGACCGCCGCGCCATTGGCGTGAAACCCGACGGCCGTGCCCGTGCCGACCTCGGCCGCGTGCGGCCCGGCGGTCGCCGGTATGCTGACCTCGAACGTCCACTGCGCGATTGTGTCCGCGAGCGCCAGCCCGCCGCTCAGGGCGGTGAGGCAGGCGGCTGCGGCGCACCAGGCGAGACGGCGATTCACAATCTTCATCATCTTGCTTCTCCCTCGTGTTTGAACGTGTATGGGGCCGCGAAACCCCACCGAATGCGCATATCGTACGGGATGCGAGCCGAACCACAAAACCAAAATCGCGCGCCGCAGCCCTCGTCGTCGATCCGGGATAGAATCCGCGCCAACCCGCCAACCGCGACGAACGCGAGGGCCGGCGGCCAGGAGACCGGGCATGGCGGCGACGGACGTGGCACGCGTCGAAGAGCAGGTCGGGGTCTTCCGCGACGAGTTCAAACGGCTGCGCGATGAAGTCGGCAAGATGATCGTTGGACACTCGGAGATCGTCGACGGCGTTTTGGTCTGCCTGTTCGCCAGCGGCCATGCGCTACTCGAAGGCGTGCCGGGACTGGGCAAGACACTGCTGATCCGCACTTTGTCCGACGCGCTGCAACTCGATTTCTCGCGAATTCAATTCACGCCCGACCTGATGCCCGCCGACATTATCGGCACCAACATCATCAACGAAGACCCGGCTACCGGCCGACGGCAATTTGAATTTCAGCGCGGTCCGCTGTTCGCCCAAATGGTGCTGGCCGACGAGATCAACCGCGCCACGCCCAAGACGCAGTCCGCGCTGCTCGAAGCCATGCAGGAGCATACGGTCACGTCGGGCGGCACGCATTACAAGCTCAAAGAGCCGTTCTTCGTCATGGCCACGCAGAACCCGATCGAGCAGGAAGGCACCTACCCGCTTCCCGAGGCGCAGCTCGACCGTTTCTTCTTCAAGCTGGTGGTGGGCTACTCAGCCCGCGACGAGTTGAAGACCATTCTCGATCGCACCACCGCGGGCGTGCGGCCGGAGATTCGCCCAGTGCTCTCCGGCGAGCGGATTCTGGCCGGTCAGGAGCTGGTGCGGCGCGTCGTCATCGCGCCGCACGTGCAGGACTTCGTAATTCGGGTCGTGCTCGCCACGCACCCGCAAGGCGCCTTCGCGACCGACATGGTGAACCGCTACGTGCGCTGGGGCAGCAGCCCGCGCGGCGCACAGGCGTTGACGCTGGCGTCGAAGACCTACGCGATGCTCGACGGACGTTACAACGTCGGCTTTGACGACGTGAAGAAGGCGGTCCTGCCGGCGCTGCGACATCGCCTGTTGCTGAACTTCGAAGGCGAGGCCGAAGGCATGAGCACCGATCAGGTGCTGGCCGACGCGCTCGAGCGAATTCCGACAGCCGAGCAAAAAGCGGCGTGATTGCTTGAGCATCGATCACGGGAGAACGCGCGGCGCTCGGTACGCAATTCACTTTTCACGTAAAGTCGGGCCGCTGCGTCCGACGGCGAAATCTGCGTCGGGCACAGAGGCCCGACGCCACGAAACAACTGGATCTGCTCTAGAACGAGTCTACGCACGGTGCGCGCCAACGTCGGGATCGACGGCGCTGGCCGGGCGCGCCGCCAGGCAAAAGCGAACCAGCGCGTTGAGCTGCTCCTGCGCCTTGGCCGGTTCGTCGCGTTGTGCGATGGCCTTGGCGAGATTCTCGGTTGCGTCGGCGATGATGTCGAATCCGCAGCCTTCGGCAAAGACGGCCATGCGGCGAAGCTGTCCGGTGAGCTTCTCGAACTCCTTAGCGCCGAACGCCGTCTCAAGATCGCCCACCCAGCGCTGCAGTCCGAACACGAATTCGTTGATCATCGGCGCTACTTCGGCATTGCCGGCGAGCGAGCTGGTGATCGGCTCGTTCTTGAGCTGCGTGATCAACGCCGGCAGTGCTTTGCGATCAAGCATGACCGGCCGACAGTGCTGACATTTCCGCGCGTTGCATTGCGCCTCAAGGTCTTCTTCCCCGCGCGCGGTGATCGCGCTGATCGGCCGAACATAGCCCTTTTCGCGCAGCAGCTTCACCACGTCGCAGGACTTCAAGTTCGCGTCATCCATGTTCATCAGCACCAGGTCGAACGGCGAACGCAGCGCCTTGTTGACGGCCTGCTCCGCGCTGCTGACCAAGACAACCTCCGCATTGTTGGCGGCCAGCGTTTTCTCAAACAGCGCGCGTTGTGTCGCGTCGGAGTCGACCAGCAGCACGCGTAGCGAAGCCGCCCCGCGATGGAACATGGCGATGTCGATCGGCTTGGCGAATTGCACCCCGACCTCGTGCACGCCGGCGGTGCCCGACAGGTAGCGGCAGCGGCGGACGACGCCCTCGACGCTGTGGCCGTGGTTGTATTCGCTGACCAGGTGAATCTGGCACGTGGTGCCGGGATAGACGAACCGGCCCAGGAGAAATCCGATCCCGTCGCGGCTGATGTTGCGGCAGGGCACGGCCTCGCGCGAGGCGCCTTCGATCTGCGGGAACGAAACCACGGCGCTGACGCGATAGTCGTAGCGCTGCGAGCGCCGGCCGGTCCGTAGCGGCGAGCTGCCGGCGAGTTTGTCAAGTTGCTCGAGAATCCTGGCGACGGCGGCCTGGTCGATGCGAAGTGTCGGAAGCGCTTTATGCGTGGTGTTCATGCCGATGGCCCCCATGCCGTGCATATCGGATTGTGCGAAAACTTCGTGTACTGCGAGCGCGCTACGCTAGTGGAAGAAAACGCGATTGATCGCCTTGATTGTCCGGTTAACCCGACTCTCGCGGGGGGGGGGCGGCCGCGGTGCGCGACAAGCCGCGGCGAGCGCGGCTGGGAATCGCGCTCGCTGGCGCTGCGCGTTCTGATTGCGGCGCGCACTCGCGCACGGTTATTCAGCCAATAAGAATTCTGCCAAACCGCTGAACGACTCTTCCAGCCGAGCCCCGACCGTCCGGAGCCGCACGGGAGGGGTCGGGCCGACGGCCGAAATTGCCTGGAATCCCGGTGCACGTGAAAATCGGGCAGGCCCCTCCCTGACGGTCGGGGCTCGGCTTGGAGGGTTCTTTCAACAAGTCCTACGGGCGAATGCCCGTCGATGTGCTCAGGCGCGAAAAGCGCCGCGAGCCCAGCGTCCATTCCGGGATGCCCTCGGGCCAGAGCGACATCGAGACCGAGAAATTCTCGTCCACGTTGTCGTATTCGAAATTGAGGGCGAAATACCAGCGCGGCAGCTTGTAGATGTAAGAGAAAGCGGCCTCGCCCAGGTCGCCGCGATCGATGTCCCACCAGATGCGCGCCGCGGTGATGTGCTTTTCGCTCAGCTTGTAGTTGTATCCGCCGCCGACCAGGTTCGTGTCGATGTCGCCGATGTAGCGATGCCCGAAAATGTACGAGAGTCGCGGCGAGCGCTCGACCGCCAGCGAAATGTCATGCCGGTCGGTTCGCCCGTCGTTCAGGTCGTAATTCACGTCGTAGAGAAAGCTGGTCGAGTCGCTCAGGCGATACGAAAGGTCGGCCGCGACGTAATTTCTCGACCGGCTGTCTTCGGGCCGTAGCGGATTGACGTAGCCCACCGAATGCTCATCGCGCCGCAAGCCCGGTCCGCCGAAAAAGCCCGCCTCGACGTCGAACGTCAGCAGATCGACCGTCCGCCGTCCGTCGCCGTTGCCGCGCTTGGTCTGCCACGTCTGCCGCAACGCGAGCGAGCCCCCGTAGAACGGGTCGATCGTCTCAACGCCCGTATCGAACGGCGTGATCAACTCGCTGCGCGTGTTGCTGTGCGCCCACCAGGCGACGAATTCCGGCTTGACGATGTGTCGGACGCGGTCGACATCGAGCAATTCGGATTGCATTTCGTCGTACACCCGCGCCATCGTCGCCGCCCCGCGCACGCCATACACGCCGATGCCGCGCCACAATCCGCCGGAATCCAGCGGCTGGCTGCTCCAATAGCTGCCGCGGACGGTCGCGAACGGCGCCAGGTTTCCGCCCGGCAGCTTGATCGGCCACTCGGCTTCCTGGCGCCCGTCGGCGCGGAACGTCACGTCGGTCTCGCCGGTGTTGTCCAGCCGATGCGAATCGAAGAAACGCCGATCATCGGGTCGGTAGCGAACGCTGCCGACGCGCGACTCGTGATACAGCACGAGCGGCCCGACCAGATCGCCGATGCGGCGATAGTTCAGATCCGGCAGGTGCTCGGTCTGCGTGACGAAATCGAGGATGCGCCAGTTCGCCAGCAGACTGATGGCCTCGACGCCTCGGGCGCGCTTGAGATAGACGAGCGTCTCCTGCTCCTTGCCCTCGTTGAATTCGGCCCGCTCGTACTCCTCGAGGAAATTCGGGTCGCCGATGTAGCTCAGCTCGAGCGTGGCTTCCCAGTCATTGGGCAGGAAGTGTCGATGCCGCCAGAGCACGCGCCCGCGATTGGCGTCTTCGGGCGTATTGTCGCGGAGCGGGCCGAGATTGTCCTTTCCGGTGTCGTGAATGTAGTAGCTGCGGAAGTGGCCGAATTGATCGTCGCGCTTGTAATCGTCGTCGATGCCCACCGCCGGGCCGCGCTTCGAGAAGTAGTCGAGCCTCAGGCGCGCGTCGTGCCCCGGCGGACGCTCCAGGCCCAGCAGATTGAACAATTCCCAGGCCGTCTCGACTTCAACGCCGAAATCATCGCTGAAGCCGGTTCGCAGCCGGCGGATGAGCGTCTCGCTCTGCTCCAAGTCTCCTTTGCTGTACGGCCAGTAGGCGATCGGCACGCCGCCGACGTTCAGCGTCATCTTGTGCATTTCGTACGTGCCGGCCAATGCGCCGCTCGCCTGGCCCTTGGTGTCCCGCGGCGTGCGGTCGCGGATGTAGATCTTTTCGGCGCCGACGTGGTAGCTGGGCGTGTAGAACTCGCTCGTGCTGACCATCGCTTCGTCAGCCAGGAACTCTCGCGCCGAAAGCTGCCGAATCTCTTCGGCCCGCACATAAAGCGGTATGCCGCGCTGCGGCACGTCGGTGCGAAATACGGCGTCCAGAATCAAGGCCCGGCTGCGTTCGAAGTCGTAATACAGCCGATTCGCACGGACGAAACGCTCGCCCAGCGTGAGCACCACGTCGCCTTCAAGATACACGCCGCGAATGCCCTGGATTCCCGGACCGGCGGCATCAGCCGCGGGCGCCAAGTCCTCGGGCGGCGCGGGTTGCGCGAGCTTCTCCGGCTCGGCGCCCGGAAGCGGGCGCTCGGCCGGTTGAGTTTCGGCGGCCGGACGCCGCTCTTCACCCACCGCGCCCAGCAGCGCCCCGGCGGCCGTCGCGCTCGGGAACACGACTGCGTTGTCGGCTTGAATTTCGAGGACCGGCGAGTCGGCGTCGCCGGATTGCGAGAAGTACACGCGGCCAGTCGAGACAAAAACCTGCTCGCCGACCGACGTCTCCGCCGGTTCGACGTTCGGCAGGCGGTAGCGAATGACGCGCGGCGGCTTTGGCCGCGGCAGCGCGATTCCCGTCGGGCTAACGACGTCGGTCGGCTTGCTGACGCCGGCCAGCGCACGGCCTTCCTCGATTCGCGCCTTGTCGGCCAGCGCCTGCTGATAGAGCATCGACTGCTCCATCGACTCCGGCGAATGCGCATCGTGGAACTTCACGACCTTACCGCGCGTTCGCAGGTTGCTGACCAGCAGCACCGAGTCCTCGGTGATCGTGCCGGCCGCCTCGCGCACCACGGCGCTCTGCGAGAGGTAAGCCTCCAAGTCGTAATACTTGATGTCCTGCTCGTCGCGGCGAACGCGGATCCAGACGACCGCGTCCTTGCTCGTCAGACGCCGCTCGCCCATGTCGAGCTGGAATCCGCCGGTGAACATCACCACGAGCGTGCCGTCTTCGAGCTTCCATTGCCGCGCGTAGCGGCCGCGCATCTCGACATCCTGCCGGCTGACGCTTTCGGGGAGGATGGGCTCGTCGGGCCCCTCGATCTGGCCAGGGGCCATCAGCGGCGCGCAGAGCGCCAGACCAAGCGCGAAAAGGGAACGCCGGTACTGTCTCAGTTTCGCTCGCAACGCGCGCTTAACCATCGAAAAACGCTCGACTCCGAGGCCCGACCGTAAGGGAGCGGCTTTCTGCTCGTCGCAAGCGACCCCTCCCTTACGGTCGGGGCTCGGTTGGGGAGTGTCCTCGCGATACCGAGACACTACCCGAACAGCTGGTTCGCCGCCGAAGAGAGCGCACTCGAATTCCACGTCAGATTGAACCGCGCTCGATACCGGGGGGCATTATGGCGCGGGCATCGCGAGGGTCAAGGACGAAGGCCGGCACGATGCAGTTCAAACGTGGTTCCAGCGCATTTTCGGAATTGATTGTTGTCGAGAATGGGGAGTGCGAGCATCTTGCCCGCACTCCCCGCCAAGCACCGAACCGCGAAGATGGGCCGCGCACGATCGGGGTTCGGAGACGCCGATTTCAAATCTCAGATGTGAGACTTCTTCCCATGCTTTAGGCAAGGCTCATGGGAACGGGACCATAATAGAAGCCGTCGACTGGTGCGGCTCCGGCTGTCTTAGCGGAATCTTGCCACTGCACGCCATCGCGCGCTCGCGATCTCGCACTTCGCTCAACCTGGCGCGCTTCGCGTCAACTTACTGAAGCTTCGCCAACATTAAGCCGATGCCTTCCCGGGGTTCCGCGCAGCAACCAGACGGTGCAACCAAGCCGTTCGTGCGCGGGCAAATTCACTGCTCGTAATCGCTCCCAATTCGCATCGGGCAGACACGAATCGTAAGGTTTGATGGGCGCGCCGCGCCACACCGTCGGTCCCGACCATGCGGCCGAGATCGGCGCAAGCAGCGGGGGAATCGCTCCGCTGCCGGCGCGAGTCGTGGAGGTGGGACGCAACATGGATCTGGCGAGTCTCATCGGGTCGCTGATGGGCGTGGTTGCCTGCGTGTGGGTCGGATACATGGCCTCACACGGCGAATGGGCTATCTTCTACTCCGAAAAAGGCATCATCATGGTGTTCGGCGGCACCATAAGCGTCATCTTCATGGCGATGCCGATGGAGAAGCTGCGCTACGTCGGCGGGTGGTTCAAGCGTTTCCTGTTCCACAAGGGAATGCACGCCGCCGAGTGCATCAAGCTCGTCTCTCAGCTCAGCGAGAAGGCGCGACGCGACGGCGTGCTCGGCCTGGAGCAGGAAGTCGGCAAGATCAAGGACACGTTCCTGGCGAACGGACTGCGCATGGTCATCGACGGACAGACACCGGATGTGATTGAGACGACTCTGCGGCTCGAATTGATGGCGATGCAGGACCGCCATAAGGCCGGCAAGAAGTTCTTCGACCTGATCAAGCTCTACGCACCGGGCTACGGCCTGGTCGCGACGCTGATCGGCCAGATCGGCATGTTCGGACAGCTCGGCGGCGACATCAAAACGATGGGTCACATGCTACAGGTCGCGGTGGTGGCGACGATGTACGGCACGATCCTGGCGAACGCGGTGGCCGGTCCGATGGGCGATAAGCTCGCGCTACGCTCTTCGGAGGAAATCGTCAGCCGCGAAATGATGTTGCAGGGCGTGCTCAGCATCCAGGCCGGCGACAACCCGCGCCTGACGGTCGATCGCATGCTTGCGTTCCTGCCGGTGCCGACGCGCGACAAGCTGAAGGCGGCGGCGTAAAGGCAATTGCGAATGGCGAAGAGCGAATGACGAATTGGAGAATCGCACTTGGCGAGTCGCAAAACACGGCGATCGTAGCTGATGTCACGGCGAATCAGAACCCGAAGCGCAAGCGAGCGCGGGGCGAAGAACGCCGGAATCCGCGAACCCGCGGGGCGCGACCCTGAAACTCGTTCTTCGCTATTCGTTACTTGTGCTTGAGTTCCCATGGCCGACGAACACAAACATGGCGATGGCGGCGGCGGGCACGCAAAGGGCGGGCATGGCGGCGGTCACGGACACGGCGGCGGAGGCCACGAGGAAGGCCATGAAGGGGCGCCGGAGTGGCTCATTTCGTTCGCCGATAATGTCATGTTGCAGATGGGATTCTTCGTCATTCTGCTGGCGCTGAACATGAAGCCGACTCCCACCACCGTCCGCGCCGGCGAGGGCGGCTCGGGCCAGGGCGGCACGACGCCCTCGGTGGTCATGCTCGATTTCGCCATCGCCGTCCGCGAGGCCTTCAACAACCCCGTCGATTTGAACTCCAGTGACCCGAACGACCTGCCGCTCGTGCAGCGCCTCAAGCAGCTCAAAGGCACCAGCGAGGCCCAGGACGACGGCATGAAAGGCCGCGATCGCGACGTGCAGACCATTCGCCCGGCGGAGTTCTTCGGGCAAGGCGGCCGCATTCAGTTCGCCGACCGCTCCGCGGACCTGGACCCCGCCGCACGCGACAACATCGAGGCGATCAGCAAGAAGCTGCGCGGCCTGCGCTACATCATCGACGTGCGCGGGCACGTTTCGGCCGCCGAGGCCTATCAACAACCCGATCGCGCGGCTTCTCTTTCCTATCAACGCGCGCGGACCGTCGCGGAAGCGCTCGTCAAGGCCGGCATCGGCTGGGAGTCGCTATCGCTGGTCGCCTGCGCGGACAACGACCGGCTGGTGCCGACTGCGTACGAGTTGGCCGAACACCGCACCAACCAGCGCGTCGAGGTGATCGTCAGCGACCGCATGTTGCCGGATTACGTCGCCGCGCCGGCCGAAGACAAGCGTTAGGCCCAATAACAATCGGCAAGCTTATTCGACGAGGTCAGTGACCAGCGGCGCGAACACCGCGATACAGCGCCACCCCGCCGAAGTTCATTCGCGAGACGCCGACTTGTGAAAAGCCGGCGTCCTCCAGACGACGCACCAGTACGGCGATTGGCTCAAAGGTGGCGATCGACTGGGGCAAGTATCGATACGCGCCGCTGCGATCGCCGCTGAGCCAGGTTCCGATCCGCGGCAGAACCGAATTGCAGTATGTGCGATGTGCCCATCGCAAGAGTGCGTTCTCCGGCTCGCAAAATTCCAGAATGCACACCCGTCCGCCGGGCCGTAGCACGCGGGCCATTTCGTTCAACCCGCCCTGTAACGACTGGAAATTCCGCACGCCGAACGCGCACGTAATTACGTCGACGCTCGCATCGCGAAGCGGGATGCGCAGCGCATCGCCGCGCAGCAGCGCTGGAGCGGCGCTGTCATACTTTCCGCGCGCAAGCATCTGCCGCGCGAAATCAACGCCGATCGCTAGCCGCGGGGTCGGCGAATCAGCCGCAAACTCGCGCAGCATGTCGCCC
The DNA here is from genome assembly GCA_046350315.1 of Phycisphaerae bacterium. GTDB lineage: Bacteria > Planctomycetota > Phycisphaerae > UBA1845 > Fen-1342 > CAZHTF01. The sequence continues at coordinate 3,330,108 of JAXMAP010000002.1, read as the reverse complement.
GTGCCGCAACAGAGATCGAGCACGACGTCGCCGGCGCGGACTTCGGCCGCCGCGATGGTCCGCCGACGCCAGCGCGCGTCCTGCCCCAGACTCGCCACGCGATTGACGCGTTCGTAGCTGCCGGCGATGGCGTCGAACATGCGGCGGACGCGGCCGGCCTTGTCTTCGCGCTGGTGTGGGTTCCGGAGAGCCTCGCGGTCCCAGACGGGTTGCGTGGAGTTCGAGGCGCGCGTCATGCGGGCGTGACCGAAAGGCGACAGCCGATGATGGGACTTGAACCCATAACCCCGGCTTTACGAAAGCCGTGCTCTACCATTGAGCTACATCGGCGCGTGCGTCAGCAACGCTCATCCGTCAGAAGATAGGGAGGTGCATGGACGGAATCAAGGCGTCCCGGAATTACGTTGACCTCGCCGCCGGCGCATGTTAGATTTCTGTTTGTTCGACAGCCAACGCCGCAAAAGGAGCCGCCTATGACGACCTACGCAAAACTTGCCGTTTGGGCCGGCGTGCATCGTCGCTAGTCGCCTGGCGTAACCTCCTCTTACCGGCTGCCAGTCGTTCCGCACTAACGCACGCCATCGCCGCGCGGCCGCTGCGCCGTGACGTCGGAAGATGCGCGCCTGAAGTACGCCCATCTCGCCGCGTCCTGCTTCGGCCGATCTACCGAACCCCTTGCACGGCTTTGATCGTTGATGAACCGCGCGCGGAGGCGGGGTCGCCAAGTCGGCTCGCACCCGCGCGACACAAAGGACGCAACATTGAATCTTGAACAAATGGGCTGGAACACGGCCCGCGCCGCATCGTTTGAGCCGTTCGCACGTCGCAATCTCGTCGCCGCCCGGGTCGCACGCCAGGATCGCGACTCGTACGTCATCTACGCCGCCGGGCGGGCGCACCGAGCATCCGTTCGCGGGTCGTTGCGGCATCGCGCCGCGAGCGCGAACGATCTGCCCGTGGTCGGAGATTGGGTGGCGGTGCATCTCGAAGAGAATCGCCGCACCGCGGTCGTCGAGGCCGTTCTGGACCGCAGCAGCACGATCGCGCGAAAATCCGCCGGCGAGGCAATCTCGCCGCAGCCGATTGCCGCGAATGTCGATCGCTTGCTGATCTGCTGCGGGCTCGACGGCGATTTCAACCTGCGCCGCATTGAGCGGTACCTCTCCGTGGCATTCGGCTGTGGTGTGACGCCGATGGTGCTCTTGACTAAGGCGGATTTGTGCGGCGATCTCGAAGGCCGAGTGCGCGAAGTTTCGTTCATCGCGATCGGCGTGCCGATCGTGACGCTATCGCTGCTCGACGGCGCCCGCACGGATGATGCGCAATCAGGCAACAACACCGACGGAGAGTTCGCGGGCGCCCGGGCTGGTATTGAGGCAGTCCGGAGCGCGATTGCCGCGGGTGAAACCGCCGCGCTGCTGGGCTCTTCGGGCGTGGGCAAGTCGACGCTGATCAATCGACTGCTGGGACGCGACGAGCTCCGCACCGGCGCGGTCCGCGCGCACGACTCGCGCGGCCGGCACACCACCACGCACCGGCAGTTGCTGCTGCTGCCGAGCGGCGGCGTGGTGATCGATACGCCGGGCATGCGCGAGCTGCAATTCTGGGGCGCCGCGACCGACGTCGAGTCGGCGTTTGCGGACATCGGCGAACTGGCGGAAGCGTGCCGCTTTCGCGATTGCCGACATGAGAATGAACCGGGCTGCGCCGTCCTGGCGGCGGTGCACGGCGGCGAACTGGACGCCGAGCGATTGTCGTCCTTCCACAAGCAGCGGCGCGAGCTGGACTATTTCGACCGCCGCGAAAACCCCGCCGCGGCGGCGGAGCACAAGGCGCGCTGGAAGGCGATCCACAAGGCCGGGCGGCAGTGGATGCGGCGAAAATACGGCGAGTGAGGGCGGCGGCGGATCGGCGCGCGGGTATTCTCGGCACCGCGCGCGGTTCGTCGCACGCGGCGTTACTCCGGCGAGCGAACCTAGAGGTTGGGCTAATCGGGAAGAATTGGGTTCCCGAGACCGGCGACTGAAGTCGCCGACAACGCTCGTCCGCCCTACCGGACGAAGTGCTCCCCACGTGCGCCGCCATCGGGCAAACGATTGTCCATGACGCCACCCCGTCTGTGAACTCGTGCGAGATTGCAGTTGTTTGGTTGGTCGGTTCGGACTAACATGCGATGCGCAGTTCGTTGGGCCTAGTTCGTAAACTATCAAAATCGGGAGACTTCGATGATTTGTCGTCGCGCGCTCACAGCGCTCTTGCTCGTTACCGCTTCCGCCGCCGCCTCGTTGGCGCAGGCGCCGCTTGGTGCGGCATTTGCATATCAGGGTCGACTGGTTCAGAGCGGCGCGCCGGTCACGGGCAGCGTGGACATGATCTTCACGCTGTGGAACGACCCGGTTCTCGCCGTGCCCGCGAATCAAGTGGGTGGCGCGATCGCGTTTGACGGTGTCGGCGCGAATCCGCCGCGCGTCAGCGTGACAAGCGGGTTGTTTACGGTGCTTCTCAACCAGTCTGGGCAGTTCGGCTCGACCGCCTTCGACGGCAACGCGCGCTGGCTTCAGATTCAAGTGCGATTTCCGGCCGGCGTCGGCGGCTACACGACGCTTTCGCCGCGCCAGCAACTTACCGGCGCGCCGTACGCGCTGTATTCGACCGCGCCGTGGGCGCCGGTGACGAACGGCGTCGCGTTCGGGCAGGCGGAGTTCGCCACGGCGGCAATCGGCGGAATGCATCTGAATGTCGGCAGCACAGTTTCGCTCTATGCGAGGAATATTGCCGGACATCCGAGCGGCGACGGGGGCGCTCTCGTGGTGCGCGACGAGCTGGGCAACCCAATCGCCGACATCGAAGCAGGCTATGACTGCGGCGGTCGTTTGATCGTTTCGGATTGCGCCGGCGGATCGATGTCGTACAGCGGCGCGGATTTCGACGGCGGGTCGGGCAAGCTCGTCTTGAAAAACGCGACGACCGAGTCCGTCACGCTTGATCCGTATGCCGCCGGCGGCGCACAGGTTCGCGTCACCGACGCGGCCGGTGCGACGATGGTTGCGCTGAGTGGCGCGAACGGCGGCCAGGTGGGCATCGGCACCGCGTCGCCGCAGACCAGCCTGCACGTGGTCGGCTCGCCGACGCTGGCCAGCGTGCGCATCGCGCCGAACGAAGTCATCAACGGCGATGACTCCGAGTTGCAGCTTTCGGAGGATGTCGCAAATAACTTCGGCATGTCGCTCTATTACGACGGCGGCCTGAATCAACTTCGTGTCTTTGGCAAGGCGAACGCGACCGTGTCCGGTCCCCACCTGGCGATCGCGCGCGACAGCGGTAATGTCGGCATCGGCACTACGTCACCGGCTGGCAAATTCCACGTCAGCGCGGCTGCGGGCGACACATCGGTGATTGTGCCCAATGACTCGCTTAGCTCGCTCGAGATGCTGGACGAACCGGGCGTCGCGAATTTCCTGGACAACAATTGGGCAGTCGTGCTCGGCACTTCGATTACGACGTTGACTTCGCGCACGATCACCGTTCCGGCCGCCGGATACGTGCTTGCCATCGGCACCACCGAGGTTCGCGTGACGCACGTAAACAACACGACGACCGCGACCGACGCCACGCTCGGTGTGTCGGCGACGCCATCTGCATTCATCCTCGGCGCCGACACCAATCTTCAATACTGGCAATCGATGCCCACCGGCGACAACTTTGTGCCTGTCACGGTTCACGCGCTGATCCCGGTGGCCGCCGGTGCGAATACGATCTACTTCATCGGGCGGCGCAACTCCACCTCGGTCTGCTCGGGCCCGGTCTGCTCCGGCTTTCTCGCGCAGGACATCGAATTAACGTTGGTGTACCTCGCGACCGCCTACGGCACGACGCAGCGTCCGTCCGCCGCGGCATCGCCGGAGCAGGAAGACCCGTCCACGGCGCCGCGCGCAGGCCTGACGCCGCAGGAGATCGACGCCGAGCAGGCCGCGGCGCGCGAGGCTGACGCGGCGCGGATGGCGCGCGAGCTGCGTGAAGCGCAGCGGCAGATTGAGGAGCTTCGAGCACGGCTGGAGGAGGTGCAGCGCGCGATTGACGCCGTGACCCCCGCTGCTCCACCGACGTCCGCGTTACGGCAGGACGGGTCGGCCGCGGACGAATAGCGTCGACAAGAGGAACCGGCGAAGCGGCGGCGCGGAGTTGCGTGCGGCGCAGGGTTATGATTCGCGGATCCGCGACGGAGACGCCGACGAATGTTCGGTCCGCACACGCATGCGCTGATCGCCGCCGCGCTGGCGGAGGATCTCGCCGACCGGGGCGACATCACCGCCGCGCTACTGCCGGATGGCACGAAGGTCATCGACGCCGCAGTCGTGCCGCGCTGCGCAGGCGTCCTTTGCGGCCTGGTGCTGATTCCAACGATCTTGCGCGCATTCGAGGAGCGCGGCGGCGGGGTGGTTGCCTGCCTCCCCGATCCCCGCAACGGCAAACCGATCGAAGATGGCTCTTCAATTGTTGCCGGCGAACACATCGCGACCATTCGCGGTCCGCGCGCGGCGGTGCTCGCCGTCGAGCGGACGCTGCTGAATTTCCTGACGCGCATGAGCGGCGTGGCGACGCTGACGCGGCGATACGTCGACGCCGCCCGGGCCGTGAATCCGCGGGTGCAGGTGCTCGACACGCGTAAGACCATCCCCGGCTGGCGCGAATTGGACAAATACGCTGTGCGGTGCGGCGGCGGGACCAATCATCGCTTCGGGCTCTTCGACGCGATTCTGATCAAAGACAACCACCTGGCGGGCGTGCCGTCGTCGCGTCTGGCGGCGACGCTGAGCGAGATGTTGAACCACAGGGAACAGGGAACAGGGAACAGGGAACAGGAACGACCAGGGGGCGCATCTGCCGCACTGCAGGCGTTCGTGGAAGTCGAGGTCGATTCACTGGAGCAACTGCGCGAAGTGTGCCGGGTGGTCGGCGTGAATTACGTGCTGCTCGACAACTTCAACTTGCACCAGCTTCGCGCGGCGGTCGTGCTTCGCGATTCGCTCGGACTTCGTGGAAAGGTCGAGCTGGAAGCCAGCGGCGGCGTCACGCTTGACACCATCGCGGAAATCGCCGCGACGGGCGTCGAACGGATTTCCGTGGGGGCCATTACGCATTCGGCGCCGGGGCTGGACATCGCCCTCGACTTACCGGCCGGTGCATAGTGCCACGGTGCAGGCGCGGGAAATAGGTTCAACAAGTGGCGGGAGCGGGCGTCTCGCCGGCGTCGCGCCCGCACGTGCGCGTTTGTGACACAGCAGCCCTCGGCTGTGCGTACGGGGAACGCGCTCTCGGGCGAGACGCCCGCACTCCCCCCATGCAGTGGCGAAGCGCGTTGCCGAGAAGGCACGCTTCGTTGACTCGCGTCGCCAAGCCCGTAGAATCCCAGCGGTACGGACGGACGCGTCCGTCCGCAGGCGGAGTCGTGATGCCAGCGCTGGCAAACCCGGTCACGGCCGTTCGTCGTCGGCATCCCGACGGCGGCGCCGCCACCGCGCCGGCGGATGCGCGGCGCGAGGGCGTTCTTGCCGCCGCCACGCGGCATTTCGCCGCGCGCGGTTTTCACGCGACTGACTTGCAGGTCCTCGCCGATGAGCTCGAACTGGGCAAGGGCACGCTCTATCGCGACTTCGGAAACAAGGAAGCGCTCTTTCTGGCGGCGGTCGATCGCGCCATGCGGCTGCTGCATGAGCGAGTGGACGCGGCGCGCGGCGGTGCGCGCGACGGGCTAGACCAGATCGCGCGGGCCATGACCGCCTACCTGAGTTTCTTCGACGCGCATCCGGAATTCGTCGAGCTGCTGATCATCGAGCGGGCCGTGTTCCGCGATCGCAAACAGCCCACGTACTTTCAGCATCGCGAACGCAACGTCGGACGGTGGCGCCGGCTGTTCGCCGAGCTGATCGCCGCGGGACGCGTTCGGGCGCTTCCCACGGAGACCATCACGGACGTAATCAGCAGGTCGCTTTACGGCACGATGTTCGTGAACTTCTTCGCCGGGCGGAAAAAGTCGCTGCAAACGCAGGCAACCGAGCTAATCGACGTCGTCTTTCGCGGAATTCTGTCGGACACGGAGCGCGCCCGGCTTCGCCGAAGCGGCACGGCGGCGCGCGGCGGCGCGCGGAGGAGCAAATGACCGCGACACCGCATCGCAGCCGGACCGCGCGATGGGCGGCGCTGCTTGTTGCAGCGCTTTGCGTTGCCAGCTGCGACCGATTGCGCGGCGGCAACGCGACGCCCGCTTCGCAACCGGCGACCACTCGTCCCGCGCCGGCTGTGCCGGTCGCGGTCCGCCGCGCGACGCGCGAGGATTTCAAGCTCACGACCGCCGCGATCGGCTGGGTCGAGCCGCTGGCCGTGGTGACGATCAAGCCGCAGGTCTCGGGGCAGATCGTGGAAGCGGCGTTTCGCGAGGGCGACGAACTCAAAGCAGGACAGGTCCTCTTCGAGATCGACCGCCGCCCATTTGAGGCGGCGTTGCAACTTGCGCGGGCGACGCTTCGTCGCGACGCGGCGATGGCCGAAGACGCGCGCCAGGAAGCCGAGCGGACAGCCGATCTTTTCGGCAGGGGGCAGGAGTCCGAGCGGCAGCGCGATCAAACGCGCCTGATCGCCGAGTCCAAGGCAGCGCAGGTCGCGGCCGACGAAGCGGACGTGCGCCAGGCGGAGCTGAATCTCGAGTACTGCACAATCCGCGCGCCGATTGAGGGCCGGGCGGGCCGTTTCCTGGTTGATCGAGGCAATGTCGTCAAGGCGAACGAGACCGAACTGCTGGTTATTAACCAGCTCAGCCCGATTTACGTCACATTCTCGCTGCCCGAGCGATTCGTGACGCGCGTCAAGGCGGCGATGGCGGCGGGTGAAGTGCCGGTCTCGGCGGACGCGGACGAAGGCGCCGTCGCAGGGGGCGACACTGGCGTCCTGGCGTTCATTGACAACCAAGTCGATGCGTCAACGGCGATGATCAAGCTCAAAGCGCGGTTCGAGAACGGACAACGACATCTGTGGCCCGGTCAATTCGTGCGTACGAAGTTGACCATTCAGACCCTGCATGACGTCGTCGTCGTGCCGTCGTCGGCGGTGCAACCCGGTCAGCGCGGGGCGTTCGTGTACGTTGTTTCCCCCGACCAGACAGTGTCGTCGCGGAGTGTGCTGCCGGGCGAGACATTCGATAGTCGCACGGTCGTCGCGAGCGGTTTGAACGGCGACGAAACGGTCGTGACCGACGGACATCTGCGCCTGACGAACGGATCACAGATATTCATCAAGCGCGAACCGGGTGAACCGCCCGCCGGCGCGGCCGGTGCGGCAATCGAACCGCCGCGCGCGAAGGGCGCCGTGAAATAGCCGCGAACGACGCCGATGAACCCTTCAGCAATCTTCATTCAGCGGCCCGTGATGACCAGCCTGGTGATGCTCGGCATCGCGGTATTCGGCGTGATGGCGTATCGCGCGCTGCCGGTGAACGATCTTCCCAACGTCGATTTCCCCACGCTGCAGGTTTCCGCCGCGCTGCCCGGCGCCAGCCCAGAGACGATGGCCTCGTCGGTCGCGACGCCGCTGGAGCGTGAGTTCTCGACCATCGCCGGCGTGGACTCGATGTCGTCGACGAATTTCCTGGGCTCGACGCAGATCACGCTGCAATTCGCGCTGTCGCGTGACATCGATGCCGCGGCGCAGGACGTGCAGGCGGCGATCGCGCGGGCCCAGACAAGACTGCCGCGCGACATGCCCGCGCCGCCCTCGTATCGCAAGGTGAATCCGGCCGATCAGCCGATCCTGTTCCTTTCGCTCACGTCCGACGCGCTGCCGACATACGCCCTCAACGAGTACGCCGACACGATGATCGCGCAGCGCATCTCGACGCTTTCCGGAGTGTCGCAGGTTCTCGTCGCCGGAGCACAGAAATACGCCGTGCGGGTGCAAGTAAATCCGGACCTGCTTGCATCGCGCGGCATCGGCATCGATGAAGTCGCCAACGCGATCCGCACCGCGAATGTGAACCTGCCGCTGGGCCGGCTCGATGGCGCGACGCAGGCATTTACGGTCGAGAGCAATGGGCAGCTTCTCAGCGCGGATGACTACGACCCGGTGGTGGTCGCGTTTCGAAACGGGAATCCGGTTCGGCTGCATCAAATCGGCCGCGTGATCGACAGTGTCGAGAACGACAAGGTCGCGGCCTGGCGCGTCGATCAACGGGCGATCGTGTTGCAGGTCCAGAAACAACCCGGCGTGAACACGGTGGAGGTCGTGGATCGCGTGCGGGCGCTGTTGCCGATGTTTCGAGCACAGTTGCCGGCTTCGGTGGATCTGGGCGTTCTGTTCGATCGCTCCGAGTCGATCCGGGCTTCGGTGCACGACGTTCAGTTCACGCTCTGGCTGACGCTGGGGCTGGTCGTGCTGGTCATCTTTCTCTTCCTGCGGAATCTTTCGGCCACGCTTATTCCGGCACTCGCGATCCCGATGTCGCTAGTCGGGACGTTCGCGGTGATGTACCTGCTGGGATTCAGCCTGGACAACCTTTCCCTGATGGCGCTGACGCTTTCGGTCGGATTCGTGGTCGATGACGCGATCGTCGTGCTCGAAAACGTTGTGCGCCATCGCGAGCGCGGCGCGCCGCCGATGCGCGCGGCGCTCGACGGTTCGCGCGAGATCGTGTTCACCGTCGTTTCGATGACGCTCTCGCTGAGCGCCGTGTTCATCCCGTTTGTCTTTATGGGCGGGATTCTTGGGCGTCTGCTGGGCGAGTTCGCGATCACGATCGGCCTGGCGATCCTGATCTCCGGATTCGTCTCGTTGACGCTCACGCCGATGATGTGCAGCCGATTCATCCGCGGCAGCGGACATGCGCAGAACCACGGCCTGATGTTTCAGGCGATCGAGGCGGTGTTTAGCGCCGCGTTACGTGCCTATGACGTGACGCTGCGCGGCGTGCTGCGTTTTCAGGTTCTGACGCTGCTGGTCACGGCGGCGATTCTCGGCGCGACTGCGTATCTTTACGTCAAAATCCCCAAGGGGTTCCTGCCGAACGAAGACACTGGGCGCATCATCGCACAGACGGAGGCGACGGAAGGCGTATCGTTCGAGGCGATGGTTCAGAAGCAGCGCGCGTTGGCGGCGATCGTCCAGAACGACCCGCGGATCGATTCGTTCATGTCGTCGATCGGTCAGCGCGGCGGCGCGTCGTCCACGTCCAACACGGGCACGATCTTCATGGTGCTCAAGCCGCGAAACCAGCGGACTCAATCGGTCGACGAGGTCATTCAAGACCTGCGTCCGAAGCTGGCGGTCGTTCCCGGCATTCAGATTTACATGCAGGTCGTGCCGCCGATCCGCCTGACCGGCACGCTCACCAAGAGTCAGTACCAGTACACGCTGACCGGGCTCGATACCGACGCGCTGTATGCCGCCGTCCCGGCGCTGGTCGAGCGCTTGCGGGCCCAACCGGGCTTCCAGGATGTCACCAGCGACTTGCAGCTTCGCAATCCGCAGGTTGAGGTGGCGATCGATCGCGACAAATGTTCGGCACTTGGAATCAGCGCGGAGCAGATCGAGACGGCGCTGGCGAGCGCGTACAGCGCGCGGCAGGTTTCGACGATCTACGCGTCGAGCAACCAGTATCAGGTCATTCTGCAGGTCTTGCCCGAATACCAGCGCGAGACTGGTGATTTGCCGCTGCTGCACGTTCGCTCCGCCTCGACAGGCAGGTTGATTCCGATCGACGCATTGGCGAGCGTGAAACGGTCGCTCGGACCGCTTTCGGTGAATCACCTGGGTCAACTCGCCGCGGTGACGGTGTCATTCAACCTCGCGCCCGGCGTTGCGCTCGGCGGCGCGGTCGAGGCGGTGAACGAGGCCGCGCGGCAGACGCTTCCTGATTCGGTGATCGGGTCGTTTCAGGGCACCGCGCAGGCGTTCCAATCCTCGCAGCAGGGGCTCATGACGCTGCTGGTCCTCGCGCTGCTCGTGATCTATCTGGTGCTCGGAATTCTCTACGAGAGCTACTTTCATCCGCTGACGATTCTGTCGGCCATTCCGCTGGCTGGCTTCGGCGCGCTCCTGACACTGATGTGGTTCAACATCGAGCTGAACCTGTACGCGTTCGTCGGCGTGATCATGTTGATCGGTCTCGTGAAGAAGAACGGCATCATGATGATCGACTTTGCGCTCGAGGCGCAGCGTGAGCAGGGGCTCTCGCCGCGCGATGCGATTCACCAGGCGTGCCTGGTTCGCTTTCGTCCGATCATGATGACGACGCTCGCGGCGCTGATGGGGACGCTGCCGATCGCACTGGGCGCCGGCTCCGGGGCGGAATCGCGCCGGCCGCTGGGAGTGGCGGTGGTGGGCGGATTGGTATTCTCGCAGTCATTGACGTTGTATGTGACGCCGGTGTTTTACGTCGTGTTCGAGCGGCTTCGCGGCCGGCGGCGACGCGAGCCCGAGATGTCGAGCGACGGGCGCGTGCGTGCCGAGGACGAGGCTGCGTCCGTCGGGCGCGGAACACCGGTTTCCGCCGTGCGCTGACAGGCGACCTGAAAACACGCCGCGATGAAGCAGGGGAGTGCCGCCGACGTCCCGCCCGCACGAGCGCCGGCGCGAAGCCCGCAGGCCGCAGGTCGAGCGAGGCGCCTGTTGTGCGCCGCAACGCCCGATGCACGCGCGATATCGCTGGCTCGCGTCTCCGGCGATCGCCTGTAGTTGACCGAAATCGCCTTCAGAATTTTGTTGGCGCTCGGGCGATGCGCGGATTATGCTTTCGGGCATTGTTGGACTTCGTCGTAGTTCAATCAAGCTGGAGGGAGCAATCGATGCGAAGAGTGGCTGCGTTTGCGGTGGCCGTATTGTCGGCCGCGCCGCTGATGGCCGACATCATCGACATCGACGTGGACAGCAACATTTATCTCGTGATCTCGTCGGTTCCCGGCGCCGGCACCAACCAATGCACGATTCACCCCGGCGATACGGTGCGCTGGACATGGGTTGCCGGGCTCCATTCGGTGACGTCGGACGACGGCCTCTTTGATAGCAACATCCACTTCCCGCCGTTCACCTTCTCGGTGAATTTCCCGTCCACCGGCGTATTCGGCTATCACTGCGCGCTGCACGGCGCGCCGGGGCAGTTCATGTTCGGAACGATCACGGTCGAGAATCCTTCGACGCCTTGCCCCGGCGATCTGAACGGCGACCGCGCCGTCAATGAAAGCGACCTGGGCTTGCTGCTTCAGTCCTGGATGAACGGTCCGGGCGGCGATCTGGACGGCGACGGCGACACGGATGAGTCGGACTTGGGGATTCTGCTGCAAAACTGGCAGAACGTGTGCCCGTAGGCCATCATGGGAAAGGTGCACGCTTAGCCTTTGAGTCGTCGGCGCTTGCTTGCGCGCGGTCGCCAGAGGGTGCCGTGTGCGCGCCTTGGCTCGGTGTAATGCCGCACACCGGTTCGAGTTCACTCTCGCAAGATACAAGTCAGTTTCGACATGTATCTCGTCTCGCCACGTCGTCTCCACTGGGGTCGGTCCGCATCCGGATCTCGCGATTCGCCGAGCCGAGCATTGTCCGACGTGCCCGAATGCGCGAGTGCAGTCTGCCACGTGACCAAGCCGATTTTCGCCGAGGCTCTATTCGCGAGGAGGCCGGCGTAATGCTCGGTATGCGCCCGTATTGCCTGGTCGCTGCTGATCTCATACGTGGAGAGAGTCAAGTCGAGCGAACCATCTTCGCGCGAGAATTCAGCCTGAACATACTCAACAACGTCCGTCAGTTCGGCGCTGGTGTTGCGCTTGGCAATTCGAAGCAGCATCGCGATCCTAGTTGTCGAGCACCTCTTGTGCCGCGCGCCGCACGCCCGGGCTCGGGTCGTTGTCTGCGACGAATTGGAGTTGGGCGCGCACTTTGGCGCTGCCGCTGCACGCGAGCCCATACACTGCGCCCTCGCGCACGAGCGGCGAGTCGTGGCCCAGGAGGACAAGTAAGACCGGATCGACCAACGCGCGGTCATCGACGCTGCCGAGAATCTCCGCCGCGAAAGTCAAATTTGACGGTCGCAGCGTTCCGGACTCGACGAGATCGATCAACCAGCGCGGGTCCGCTTGAACGAGGCGGTGAAACTGGTCGCGAGATTCGTTTTGGTAGAACGCGGGCCCATCGTAAACGTGTCTCACCTCTCGGACATAGGCGGACGACGCCGACGGCAAAATGGGCACTTGGTCAATCATGGCGTGTGACGCTCCTGCCAAGTCGGCTGCAAGCGACTAAGAAGTCGCGTCGAGATTCCCTCGAAGAATATGTCGTTCTTCAGACCTCTCAACGTCTCTAGCGTCGGCCTTCGGGCGATGCCGGATCGAGTTCCAGGCGTCGCCATACATCGATATCGAACATGACGGGCAGCTCGGTTTCCGATTGCGCCGGCTCGCTGAACAGCACCACGTTTGATTCGGCGCTCGAGTCTGGAATCCTCGAAGCAAGTCGCACAAAGAAGCTGGGGCTCGTCCGTCCAACTACTCCAGACGTCTCCGGGCGCGTCGCGAGCCAGTCGGCGAGATCGTCGATCGGTAGGGGCAAGCTGGTGCGATTGATGAACCGAACCGCCAATCGAACGACGCGACTAGGGTGAAAACAATCGCGGAACTTGCCCCAAAGCGCCTCAGATTCGCGACGAAGGCCTTGCCAATCTTCGTACGGTGCAAGTCTGCTGAACGTGAAGCCGTTTACACGTGCCTGAACGACCTGCTTTCCGTCTTCGGATTCGTAAAGGAATCCGACCGGTCCCCCTTCCGAACTCTGCTCCGGCGGGGAATCAGCGCCGAAGGCAATTCTTGCTCGCCATTCAATTCGCGGCTTTCGCGTCGCGTAGTTCATCTTGATTCGCTCGTGAAACGTATCGAAATCCGCGCTTTTCGGTCCGTGCGCGAAGTCCGTTCGAATGTCGATGAGCGCCTCAACGATCGGCGCACGACGCAAGTTCGGCCACTTCGGATTCACATCAATTCTTCCCGCGATTCCATTCTAGCGGCGCGACGCCCGTCGCCAAGTCCACCGCCCTCTCACGCGCAACCGCCCGCGCCTCTTCATATCCCGCATCCGCATGGCGGATCACACCCAGCGCCGGGTCTGCCGTCAGCACGCGTTCCAAGCGCCGATCCGCCTCCGCCGTGCCGTCGCACACGATCACTTGTCCGGCGTGGATCGAGTAGCCGATCCCCACCCCGCCGCCGTGGTGGACACTGACCCAAGTCGCGCCACAGGCGGTGTTCGCCAGGGCATTCAGGATCGGCCAATCCGCGATGGCGTCCGAGCCGTCCTTCATGCCTTCCGTCTCGCGGTTGGGGCTGGCGACGCTGCCGCAATCGAGGTGGTCGCGCCCGATGACCAGCGGCGCCGCGACGCGCCCTTCGCGCACCAGCCGGTTGAAGATCAAGCCCATTCTTGCCCGCTGGCCGTAATTCAGCCAGCAAATTCGCGCCGGCAGGCCCTGAAACGCCACACGCTCGCCCGCCAGCCGAATCCAGCGACAAAGGTGTTCCTGCTCAGGGAACGTCTCCAGTACAGCCCGGTCCGTGACGGCGATATCGTTCGCCTCGCCGGACAGCGCCGCCCAGCGGAACGGCCCGCTGCCCTCGCAAAAAAGCGGTCGAATGTACTCCGGTACGAATCCGGGGATTCTGAACGCATTCACCGGCTGCACGCCGAACGGCCGATCGTTCGCGTCGACGGCGCTGCCGCGATATCGCTCATGCGCCTCGACGGCGTGGCCGCGCAGATTGTTGCCGTAGTCGAACGTAACCGCGCCGCGCCTTTGCAACTCGAGCATGTAGCGCACGTGCTCGTTCATTGTGCGATATGACTCACGCACGTAAGTCTTGGGGTCATCGCGCCGCAGGCGCAGCATCGCCTCATATCGTGCGTCGCTCCACGGCCCGCCGCCGTGATTGTGCGGTTTGGTCGGTCCTAGCCCGCCGGCGACAGGCGTGCCGACGCTGCCGAGAACCCCGTTGGGCACGTAGCCGTTCAGCGGGTCGTGGGCGGAAGTCTGATCGGTCAGCACGTCCGGCGTAATGTCGCGCTCAATGAGCGCCGCGAGCACGTCGACGATGTTCGCCACCAGGCCGACCGACAGGGCCTGTTTTCTTTCGCGCGCCTCGAGCACCCAGCGCAGCGCCTCGTCCAGCGACGCCGTCATTTTGTCGCAGTAGCGCGTCCGCAGGCGTTTTTCGATTCGGCCGCGATCCACGTCGACGCCGAGGAACACGGCTTCGTTCATCGTCGCGGCCAGCGGCTGCGCGCCTCCCATGCCGCCCAGTCCGCCGCTGACGATCAGTCGCCCGCGTAGTGAGCCGCCGAAGTGTCGCTGCGCGCACGCGCCGAACGTTTCGTAGGTGCCCTGCAGGATTCCCTGTGTGCCGATGTAAATCCAACTCCCGGCGGTCATCTGGCCGTACATGGTGAGGCCGAGGTCTTCGAGACGCCGAAATTCGTCCCAGGTGGCCCACTTCGGGACGAGCATGCTGTTGCTGATCAGCGCGCGCGGCGCGTCGGCGTGTGTCTTCAGGACGCCGACCGCGCGTCCGCTTTGCACCAGAATCGTCTCGTCGTTTTCGAGCCGCCGCAGCGTCGCGCAGATGCGGTCAAAGTCCTCCCACGAGCGGGCCGCCTTGCCGCGTCCGCCGTAGACGATGAGCTGCTCGGGCACTTCGGCCACGTCGGGATCGAGATTGTTCATCAGCATGCGCAGGGCGGCTTCCTGCAGCCAGCCTTTGCAGGAAAGCTGCGTGCCGCGCGGAGCACGGATCGTGCGAGCAGGGGGCGTCGTGCTCATCTCAAACTCCCGGGCAAACCGGTCGGTGACGGAACAATTCAGGCATTGACCTGAGTCCGATCCGGTCGATGCACGAATTGCGCAGCCGGATCATACCGATTCGCACGACGAAGGTCTGGGGCGAGTCTGCTGATTGCAGGCCTGTCAGGGCGCGAACCGGACGCATCGCGATGCAGAACATCCACGTCGCCATCGTTTCCGCGGGACCGGCGCGCCGATTGTGTTCGGGTGAAAAGTCGATCGAGTGCCGACTGATGCGCACGCGACGCCCGCCGCTTGGACGCGTCGGCGTCGCGGACTTGATTTACTTCAAACTGGTGGGCGGCGGCCTGATCGGCGCGGCGCTGGCGGCGGAAGTAATCGAGCACTGCGATCTGCGGCGCGGCGACTTGGCGCGCCTGCGCAGGCGATTTGGCCGGGAGATTGCGGCGTCGCCGGCATTCTGGCGCGCGCACCGCCACGCGCGGCACGCGGTGCTGGTGCGCTTGGCCGAATTTCGGCGGGTGAATTTGGCGATCCGCTTTCCACGTCAGTACGGCACGGCCTGGGTGATGGCGAAAAACCTGTCGGCGTTCCGCCTGAGTGATTCGCATCTCACCACCGCCGCCGAAGCACTTCCACCGGGCACTTGGGCAGGCTTTCGAGAAATCGGCGGCCGTACGGCTTCGTGACCACGCGCGGGTCTAGGATTACGACGATGCCGCGGTCGGCCTGGCTGCGAATTAGACGCCCGAACCCCTGGCGCAGCTTCAGGATCGCCTCCGGAAGCTGATAATCGTTGAACGGATTGCCGCCGGCTCGGCGGATCTGATCGATACGCGCTTCCACCGTCGGCCGATCCGGCACGGCGAACGGCAGCTTCACGATCGTCACGTTTGACAGCGCCTCGCCGACCACGTCGACGCCTTGCCAGAAGCTGTCGGTGCCGAAGATCGCCGCGCGCGGCGTGGTGCGGAAGTTTTCGAGCATTTTTGACCGCGGCAGCGATTCGCCTTGTGCAAGGATCGTGTAATCCTCGGCCGAGAGGTCTTCGCGCACGCGCGCGGCGATGTCATTGAGCATCTGATAGCTGGTGAAAAGCACGAACGCGCGGCCTTCGGTCTTGCGAAGGTAGAACGCGACGGCGCGGGCCGCGGCGTCGTTGAATGACTGGCCCAAAGAAGGGTCGGGCATGCCGGCTTCAACGTAAAGCGTCGCCTGGCGCTCGAAATCGAATGGCGAGCCGAGCCGCAGCGTGTCGGCGTCAATTTCACCGAGCCGGCCCAGTAGATAGCCGAAGCCGTCGTCCGCGCTGTCCGCGAGCGTCGCGCTGGTGAGCACCGCGCTGCTCACGCGGTCGAAGAGCAGCGTCTTAAGCATCGGCCCGGCGTCCAGCGGCGCTGCGCACAGCGAAACGCGCCTCGCCGGCGCGGAATCGAGCTCCACCCAGTACACGTGCGCGTCGTACGCCTGCGCCAAGACGGCCTCGACCGATTGAGCGACGGTCAGGGATCGCTCGATCGCCGCGCCGAGCTCGATTTGCTCTTCCTCGCGCGGCAGCGTCTTCTGCAACGCCGACAAACGCTCCGCCGCCCCCCGCAACGCCGGCGTGAGCGAATTGGCGATCGGATTGGGCCGAATCAGCCGACCGTTCGAGCGGCCGTCGCGCCGTTGCCAGTCGTGCAACTCAGAGAAGAAACGCGCGCACGCCGACTGCGCGATCAACACCGCCTGGATGTCCTGGTCACCGCCGACGGTCGCGAGCAGCCCCTTGCCGGTGCGCTCGTTGAACAGCCCGGCGAGCAAGTGCTGCACCTGCGCGCTGCTGACGCGCGTGCCGAGATGGTCGACGGCAACTTGTTCGAGCGTGTGCGCTTCGTCGACGACGATCAAGTCGTAATCCGGCAGGACATTCGCGCCCTCGCGCCGCAGCAGCAGATCCGCGACCAGCAGCGCGTGATTCACGATCAGGAGCTGCGCCTCGTGCGCGCGGCGGCGGGCGCGTTGGAAGAAGCAGGGCAGATACGTCGGACACCGGCGGCCGAGGCAATTGCCGTGTTCGCTGCGGACCTTTTCCCAGATCTCAAGCGTCGGCGGCTCGGCCAGATCGCTGAGCGAGCCGTCTTGCGTGCGGTAGGCCCAGTCTTCGATGTCGTGCAGCACGCGCAGCAGGGCCGGGGCGCCGATGAGCGATTTCTGCCGCTCGCTGGCGAGCTTCAGCCGCCGCAATCCCAGGTAATTGCTTCGGCCTTTCACCAATTCGGCGTGAATCTTCAGATCGAGCGCCGCGAGCAGAAACGGGATATCGCGCCCTACGAGCTGCTCCTGAAGCGCGATCGTGTGCGTGCTGATGACCACGCGCCGACCGGCACGGCTGATCTGGTCCAGCGCCGGCAGCAGGTAGGCAAACGTCTTGCCGACGCCCGTTCCGGCCTCGACGGCGAGATTCCGCTCCGCTTCGAACGCTCGCGAGACGGCCTCCGCCATCTCGCGCTGCTGCGGCCGGGCTTCAAAGCCGGACAGATTCGCGGCAACGCGTCCGCCCGGCTCAAGCCAGTCGGCGACAAGCATGGGGGCCTCACGCGGCGAGTTGAGTGATGAAATCCCAGGTGAAGAGGAACACCGCGGCGGCCGTGAGCAGCGCGACAATCGTCCCGAAAGCCGTGACAAACACCTGGCCGTTGATCCAGCCGTCGCGCATGGTGGCTAGGATGTGCGGCCGTGCGAGGAACAGCATACTGATGATCATCGCCCCAGAAGTGAGCAAGAGCAGGATCGAGTGCGAGTAGCTGTAAATCCACATCCCGCGGCTCACATGCGTTTCGAGACCGGACAGGTACCGCAAGTGATGGCCGCGCACGACGTACTCAACCCGGCTCGACCCGTCCGCGTTTTGAACGACTCGGCGATAGCCGTTGAACGCATCGCCGCCGACCGCCGCGTAGATGAACGTGTAGAGCACCAGGTTGATCGCGCCGATCGCCAGAACGGCGATGCAAATCTGGTTGCGTCGGCGTCTCGTGGAGCGCACGGCCGGGATCGGCCCTCCGCCGCCCTCGGTCAGCTCGCGCATCTGCTGGACGATCACGTTGTCGATCGGCGATTTCATGTGCTTGTCGTATCGCTGCTGCGGTTGAAACTCAGGAGCTCATTCTTCCCGCGATCCGACCTTCCATCGGCGAACTCGCGTTGGCGTAGAGCTTGCGCGCGATTCGCCCGGCCCGCGCCGCCCAAAAGCCCGCGTCAACCGCCTGGCGCATCGCGTGCGCCATCATCACCGGATCGCGCGCGCCGGCGATTCCCGTGTTCAGCAGCACGCCGTCGGCCCCCAGCTCCATCGCGATCGTGACGTCGGAGGCCGTGCCGACGCCGGCGTCGACAATCACCGGGTATTCCGCGTCGTTCTCCTTGAGCTGCTCGAGAATGATCCGGATGTTGTTCGGATTCAGTACACCCTGGCCGCTGCCGATCGGCGACCCGAGCGGCATCACGCTCGCCGCACCGGCGCCTTTCAATCGCTGGGCCAGGATCGGGTCGTCGTTCGAATACGCCAGCACGGCGAAACCGTCGCGAATTAACGTCTCGGTCGCGCGGAGCGTTTCGATCGGATCCGGCAGCAATGTTTTGCGGTCGCCCAGCACTTCGAGCTTCACCCAGCAAGCGCCCGGGTTTCCCAGCCCTTCGAGCAGCTCGCGCCCGAGCCGCGCCGCGCGAATGGCGTCATCGGCATTGAAACAGCCGGCCGTGTTCGGCAGAATCGTGTAGCGTTTCGTGTCGAGAAAATCCAGCAGGCTGCGTCCGGCGGCATCGACCAGGCGCTCACGCCGCACGGCGACGGTAACCACTTCGCAGCCCGACGCGTCCAGCGCGCGGCGCATCAGCTCATAATCAGGCTCGCCTCCGCGCAGGTACTTGCCCGTGCCCACAAAGAGGCGCGAGCGGAACGAAAAGCCGGCCAATTTCAGGGGTATCGGGTCCATCGGCTCTCTAGATTGCGCGACCGCGCGGCGCGATTCTCATCCGCCGCCGACCAGCGTGACGATCTCGACCCGGTCGCCGTCCTGTAGAGGCGTTTGATCGAAATCGCGCCGGCGAACGACCTGCTCGTTGAGCTCCACGGCGACGCGCGGCGCGTCCACGCGCACTTCGGTCAGCAACTCGGCCACCGTCGTCGCGGCGGCGACCTCGTGCTCCTTACCGTTCAGCGTAATGCGGATCATAGGCGGCGCGGATTATACAGCCGACGGCGCTCCGATACCGCCGCGTGTCGCCGGCTGGCGTTCGATGCGGTAGCCCGCGAATAGGCGCCGTTCGCAGGCGCGCTCGCTTGCGATTCGCGTTCTGACGGTGTGGCGCGCTGCGCGGTCACTGGTTGCTGAGTGCGGCTTAGCGGCGGGAATCGACGGCGGTCTTTTTCGACCGTGACGCCGCTCGACGCCGACCGTTTTGTACGGCATGGCCGTTGCGGCTGGCGCGCGAGTCGGAGCGAATCGCCGCCCGCAGCGCTGCGTCCTGTTCGCCGTCGATCGCATTTCCGAGCGAGAAAGTCTGCATATGCAGCAGCGGGGGGGAGTAAACATGCAGCGTCACCAGACCGACGCCGGCGGGTTCGAGATTACCCATCTGATGGATGTCCGCGTCCTGCGAGCCGATGACCTCGCCTTTCTGGAGCCGCCGCGTGGTGGTCGCGTAAATCAATCCACAGGCGCTTCGGTCGAAAATCGTCTCGGTGGCGACGCCGGTCAGGACCCGAACGACGCAGGCTGAACCGTGGTGGTCGTGTATCGGGCTGCGTTGGCCGCTCTTCCAGCACAGGGCCAGGGCCTGATAGGCCGGACCGGTGTGAATGATGTTGCGCTGGTAACAGCGGTTGCCGAAGATCGCGTGCGAGCGCACGTCGGCCAGCGTCAGGCCGGATCGCCGGACGATCTCGCTGAGTTCGTCGAGCGGGATTGGCTTGTCGAAGGCGTCGAGCCGCTCAAGCAGCGACGCCAACCTCGAGGCCGACCGAGTGACTGTTCGCATGGCGAGCCTTCCCAACGGCGAATGATCTGATGAAGCTTGGTCAAGTCTACACATCGCACTCGGAGGCGGCAAGGAAATCGTCGTTTGATCGATCAGGGGTCGCCTAGGGGCGGTTTGGGGAGTGTCTCATTCGAGGCCCCCGCGATGACGGATGCGACGCGCCGCTCAAACGCCGCTGGGCACTGTCGGCGGGGTCGGCAGCACCACGGGCGAATCCGTCGGTTCGGCGCCAGAAAGGTACTGCTCGAAAAAGTCGACTGTCATCTTCGCGTAGCGCTCCGGATGCAGCACGACCGCCTGGTTGTGCCGCGCCGCGGGCGCGATCCACATGTACTTGGGCTGTGCCGCGATCGCATACAGCCGACGCGTCTGCTCCACCGGCAGGTAGGAGTCCTTCTCGCCGTGGATGAACAGGATCGGACGCGGCGACATGCGCAGGATGGCCTTTCGGACCGAAGGAAACGTGCAGCGAAATTCACGCCGCGCGAACGCGATCATCGCCCAGCGCAGAAAGCGCCAGAAGAGCGGATGATGGTTCTCGTAGAGCACGCGCACGCGGGCGTAGATGTACGCCCAGCGTTTCATGAAATACTCGATCACCGAGTCGGTGCTGAAAGCGCCGTCGGCGATGATGGCGCGCACCTGCGGATATTCCGCCGCCGCCAGAATCGCCGCGCAGGCTCCGCGCGAGACGCCCACCAGGCCGACCTCCGGACTGAGGCCGCGCTGTTCGAGCCAATCAACCGCGAACGAGATCGCGCCGCGCATGTCGTTCAGGTCGCGATTGGTGACCCATTGTCGGGGCGTATAGTCCGGCTCCGATTGCGATTCGCCGTGTCCGCGAAAATCGAACGTGAAGATGTCATAGCCCGCCTCGCGCAGCGGCCGGCAATAGCGGGCGCAAGAGCGCATGTCCGACGTGAACTCGTGGGCGAAAATGACCATCCCGCGCCGCGCGACGCGCGGGCTGGCGCGGATGATCATGCCCGCCAGCCGCAGTCCGTCGAACGCCGTAAGACCGACCGGTTCGCCTGTCAGCGGCTCGAAATCCAGCGGGCTGCGCGAGAGCGGCGGTTTAGTGCTGCGCATGATGTTGAGCGAGATGCGGATGTAGCGCATCAACACCAGCGACGGTACGACGAAAATGGTGATCAGCGTGAAGGCGATCGCGAAGACCGCCCAATTGCGGCTGAAAACCTGAATCCAGGCGAGCGCGCTCAAACTCGATCGGCTCCGGATATGAGATCAGACCCACTGCGACCGCGCCAGTTGGGCGACATCGTAACGTCCGCCGCCCGCAACGCCAGCCCGAGCCGAGAAACGAATCCTCCTTGTGGGAACGACGGAAAACTACCTTGCGACATCCGCCTTCATTCCATCATCCATCGCTGCAGTCTTTCGAAATTGTTCAGAATCCAGCGCACTTTTCGCCGCACCATCTGCAGCACGCCGAAGCCCGGAATCGGCCCGAACGACCCCGTGGCCGCGATCGGCACGGCCGATTCGGCGATCAGCGATTCGATCATCAGGTGCGGCAGCGCGCGGCGCTGCGAGTTGGTCGCGGCGCCGGCCATTCGGTAGCCCAGAAAGAACCGCCGCATGCGCGTCTCGTCGAAGTACTCGGGCCAGGCGCCGGGCTCGCTCGCGCCGCGCAGCATCGAGAACTGCAGCATGCCGTTGGCCAGGTCGACTACCGGCGGCTGCACGCGCACCGAGTCCAGATCGAGCACCACGGCGACGCGGTGCGCCCGAAACAGCATGTTTCCCGGGTGCCAGTCGCCGTGAATCACGCTGCGCGGCCAGCGATCGACGTGCATGCCGCGCACGGCTTCGGCCGACTCGTCGTAGCGCTCGTAGAGCTCCTGCGTCATGCCCAGCAGCTCGGCTTCGTGGCCGACCACCGAATCGTGCCCGGCGGTGGTGCTGGGAATCGCGTTCAACCCGCTCCGCACGGCGGGCGAATCGTGATAGCCGCCGCGCGTCGGCTGCCAAAGCGATTGGAACGTCTGCGCGACGCGATGAAAGCGCGCCAGCGCCTGCCCGGAGCGGGTGGTTTCTTCGAGCGACCCGTCGTACGCGGCGCCTTCCGTGTACTCGAACAACTCGTAGATCCGGCCCTCGTGCTCGACGAACGTGGCCTCGCCGCCCGCGACGCGCCGCAGCGCCGGAACCGGGAACCCCGCGCCGCGCAGGTGCTCCGCCAGCGCGTGCGCGAAGGCGACGCGATCGGGTTGATCGCGGCCTGCCGCGCGACGCTTCAGCAGAAATCGTCCGCGCCGCGTGTGCAGCAGCAGCTTAGGCGAACGCCGCGAGCCGCGCGTCAGCTCGCGCGCGCTCTCGAGCGCCTCCAGGTCGTAGGCGCGCAGCACCACCGCGATTTCAGCAGGCGTGAAATGCTCGCGTGGGGGGATCATCGATCGCGATTCCGCGGCAGGCTCGATTCGCCGGCGGGCGACCGCGTTATTTCGGCGGCGGCTCCAGCAAGGCGTCGACAAACGGCTCGATGTCGCGGTTGGTCAGCACGCCGTCGCCGTTGGCGTCGCCGCGCCGCACGGCGCTCAAACCCGGAAATCGTCGCTGGTATTCCGCCGGGTCGAGCAGGGCCAGCACAAACACGTCCACGTCAAGCTTGTCCGCGACACCGTCGCCGTTCATGTCGCCCAGCGCCGCGTAGGCGCCGCGCAGCCGGGTGTTTCGCTCGACCACGAATGAAATCGACGGTTCTTCAAGCCGCGCCGCGCCATTGCCAATCCCAACCGCGCTCCACGCCGTGAACACCTGCGCCGGGGTTCGCAGCGGTGTCTCGATGCGCAGTCGCGTCCCGTATGGCAGGTCGAACACTCGTATCCCGGTCACGGTCTCGGCCGGTTTTTCGTCCGCGGCGACTCGCAGCGCCACATCTTTGGCGCTCTCGATCAACACGAGACAGCGCGCCTCGACGCGCAGGTCGCGGAAGACCCACGCTCCGCCCTCGCCGACGCGCACGCGAGCGCGGAACCCGGCATGCAGCCCGGCCTGGGGAATCGGCCACGATTGCCGCGAAGACTCCGGCGCAATCGCGCCGAGTTTGTCCCAGTGTTGGTCGCGATCCAGAAATTCAACCCAGGCGGTAGAGCCGGTGTCGTCTGTGCGCCGCGCGACCAGCGAGAGCCGGGCGCTGCTGAATTCGCTCAGCGAAAGCGGCGTGCTGATCGCAACCGCCGGGTCCGTCCCGTCGTCGCGAATGGTGGCGCTGCGCAGCGGTCCGATCGGCGCCTCATCGGCGCGTGCGCCGTCGCGAGCACGGCGAATCTCAGCGACCGTGGATTCGATCGAAGCAAGTTCCAGTTCGAGCGGGCTGACGGTCTTGCCGGCTGGACCGGGGTCAAGCGAGAGTTGCAGTTCCTGGCCTCGCGCCGCCGCTGGGTTGAGCAGGAGGGCGAATACGCCGACGAGCAGGACGAGTTGAAGGTTGCGAATCAGCCTCATCGCGAACCACTCCAGGCGCCGCGCGTGCGCGGTGTGCAGCGCCGCCCCATGCGTTTCTCGTCCGCTCCGGCGACGCAATTCGCGCCGGCGCAGAGAGGCGTCCCTCCACTCTTATCGTACCCGAACGGGTGGGAGATTGAAACGCATGGGGTAGTGGCTCAGTTTCGACGAAGGAACTACCCATCCGAGCCCCGACCGTAAGCGAGGGGTCTGTTGCGACGAGCAGAAGGCCGCTCCCTTACGGTCGGGCTCGGTGTCGAGCGTTTTCCCGGCGTCGCAAGCGAAACCAAGCCACTACCCATGGGTTCTCCAAGCGATCAGCCTGCGCGACCGCTCTTTTCGCCCGGAGTCATTGGGTTCAATAGGCACCCGGATCGACGAGGTTTCTCATCGGTTCCTGGCCATCTTATTGCCTCAAAAATACCGGGTCGCATTCACGCGGGGAGCATCGGCCTCTGGCCGGTGCGAATCGTGACACGCACCGGCGTGATGCTCCCCGCGCGTGATTACGACGTAATATCTCTGAGACACTCCACTAGGGGCAAACGACGTCCCAGTAACCCAGCAGGATGCCCAGGTCCGACGCCCCGGTGACGCCATCGCCGTCCAGATCGCCGCCGGCGTCGACGTCCCACGCCGCAAGCAGGATTCCCAGGTCGGACGTGCCGACCTCGCGGTCACCATCCAAATCGCCCGGGCAGGGGACATATGGAACCGATTCGAAGGCGCCCATGTCGACGATCGGCGGAGCGCCGGAGCCGGTATTGGGCGCGCCGGGATCGTCATAGAAGCGAGGCAATCCATCCAGATCGAACAACACGCTCGCGGGGACGGATGCGTTCTCGCCGGCATCGATGCACGGCGACCCGGGCGACAGGTGTTCATCGCCCGGATCAATCAGATAGCCGCTGCCGTCCATCACAGGTGCTATCGCAAACAGCGGTTCGGCTTCGGTTGATCCGGGGAAGCTGGCGGGGTCGGGCGGATTCTCGCCGGGAATTCCAGTCAGCAGCCCCTCAACGTCGCTGTATCGGACGCTCACGTTGCCCTGGTACTGCATCTCGATCGGCGCAAGATCATCGCCACCGAGCGACGGCGACAAGGTCACGTTGTTCCAGACAATGGTGTTCTGAAACGCGCCGCTCATCTGCGCCCCGCCGGCCTTCTTGTGCGCCCAGTTTGCCGCGATGGTGCACGATTTGAGGGTTACCGTAGCGGCGGTTTCGCCATAGATCGCGCCGCCCAGACCGGCGGTTACGCCGCCGACGCCGTCGAACGGGTCGGTGGCGAGATTCCCGACCAGCATGCAGTTGGCGAGCGTGATCGAAGCGCTGCTGTATACGCCGCCGCCAAGATTCGCACTGCCGTTGAAGAAGACCGAGTCCTGCACCCATGCACCGCCGGCGGCGTTGGCCAGCGCGCCGCCCATGGCCTCGCTTTCCAGGTCCACGTTGTCCACGTAGTTGGTGTCGAAATAGCAGCCGGTGATGTTCAGTGCGCAGCCCGCGCCGTTGTACACAGCGCCGCCGCGACCGCGGAATCCCTCGGCTTCCGTGGCGGCGTTGAGGTAGAACCAGCAGCGCGTCAGCGTCAGCGAGCCGGGGCCGCTGCTGCGAATCGCGCCGCCATCGTCGGCGACCGCGGCGTTGCTTTCGAATATGCAGTCGATGAAGCTCGCCGCCGCGCCGGCGACTGACACGGCGCCGCCGCGATCGGCGGTATTACCGTAGAAGTAGCAGTTTTGGATCGTCGGCGAGCCGCCCTGAATGATCAGGCCGCCGCCGGATGGGCCGCCGGAACCGCCTTCGATGAACAGACCGTCGAGAATCGTGCTCGCGACGACGTTGGTCGCCGTGACGACGTGCGCCACGTTCGCGCCGAAACTGCCGCTGAGCGTTGTCGCGTTGGTCCAGATGTCGCGCTCTCCCAGGTCGCTTTCGGTTCCCGCAAACCCGCCGTAGAGCGTCAGGCCGCTTCGAATGACGAACGTGCCGCTCGTCGGTGGGGAGTAATATCCGGTTGCAATCCAGATTTCGCGCACGCCGCGGTTGAGCGAGCAGTACTGCAGCGCCCCATCAAGCGTGGGAAATGCGTCCGGCCACGTCCAGCCGGTGCCTGATCCGCCGGCGAGCTCGTTGACGAACAATCGATCGCACTCGTCCGGGTAGCCGTCGCCGTTGAGGTCCAGGCTGGTACCGTTGGCGATGTCGCAGCCGTCGGCGACGCCGTTCAGATTGCAGTCCTGCTCGCATTCGTCGGGGATGCCGTCCTGATTGCAATCGTGGCTTGTGCCGTCGGCGATGTCGCACAGATCGGGCGCGCCGTTTTGATTGCAGTCCGGCTCGCACTCATCCGGAATGCCGTTGTGGTCACAATCCTCGCTGCTCCCGCTGGCAATATCGCACTCGTCGGGTCGGTAATTTCCATTGCAATCCTGGCTAAAGCCCGTGCTGATATCCCAGTCGTCGGGTATCTGATTCCCGTTGCAATCCGGCTCACACTCGTCGGGAATGCGGTTTCCGTTCACGTCCTGGCTTGAGCCGCCGGAGATGTCGCACGCGTCGGGGACGCCGTTGTGATTGCAGTCGGCGCCCAGCTCACATTCGTCCGGAATGCTGTTCAGATTGCAATCCACGCTGGTGCCGTTCGCGATGTCGGTGAGATCGTTAATGCCGTTATTGTTGCAATCCCCCGAGTAGCTGGGCGAAACGCAGGCCGAGAAGGGCTGAGGCCCAACCGGTACGTTGAACCCGCGGATCTCGATCGTCCACACGCCGGCCGCCGGCGACGCGACGTAGACCTGCTCGATGTTGTTGACGTGGTCCGCCGCCGTCTGTACGGCCGGCGCGGCGGGGTTCGCGACGCCGCCGAGCGTCCAAGGGAAATGCTGTACGCCGGCGGGGTCGAGCGCGACGATGTCGAGGTCGTTCACCAGGGCGGGCGTGACGTTGGGCGTTCCGGGCGGATCGTCCCAGGCCAAAGTGACCTTCAGCTCGGACGAGCCCGGCGACACGACCGCCAGCACGCGATTCACCTGCCCCTGCGAAAGAGACGCTTCAAAGAAATTTCCCGTTCGCAGAAAGTCGATGGCGCGCTGCACGCGCACCGAACCGTATCCGGTTTTGTAATCCGGTCCCGGCGCGTCGACGTCCTGCGCCGTGTGAGCGAAAAGCACTTTCAGCGTTGAGTTTCGCGGATCGGGCTGCCCGGGATGCGCAGCGCGGAAGTCCTGGAGCACCAGCGACGCCAATCCGCATACGGTCGGCGACGCCATCGATGTGCCGCAGTACGTGATGTAAGCGGAGTTGCTTGCCGTGCCGCATGAGGTGACTCCGCCGTCGCCGCCGACCTGGCATCCCGGCGCGGAGATGTCGGGCTTGAGGCGGCCATCGTCGGCCGGCCCCCAGCTCGTGAAGTACGAGACCGAGTCATCGTTAGAGTTCAGCGCGCCGACCGCAATGTGGTTCTTCGCGCAGGCCGGCGGCGCCGTGGTGTGGTACGTCGATCCGCAGCGGGCGCTGCCGCGCTCATTGCCGTTGGCCCAGATGACGCGAAACGGTGCGCCCAGGCCGCCCCGGACGATCGAGTCGATCACCGTGTCCGTCACGCCGTAGTCGCCCTCCCACCCGCAGGGAAACCCGTTGGCGGCCGTGTTGGTGCCGATGGAGTTATTCGAGATATCTGCGCCGTAGACGTTGATGGCCTGGTTGTAGTCGTTCTGGAGATCACCCGGATCGGTATACAGAAACCCTTGATGCAGTCCGCCGGCCTGCTCGTACCCGTAGGACTGGAACGTCACGGCGGGCGCCATTCCGCGATAGAGGGAGTTGGCCACGCCCGCGCCGCCGATTGTGCCGCACACGTGCGTCGCGTGCGTGATGAGACCGGAGTTGTCGCGCGGCGTGAGGCGTCCTTGAAAATCGACGTGCGAGGCCAGCGCGGTGCCGCCGTCGTAGACCAGCACGTTCACGCCTGCGCCGTTCAAACCATACGGCGCAGCCTGCACGATGTTCGCCTGCGTGATCGCGCGATTCCCGTCATTGGTCACGGTTTGCGGCGGAAGCGCTGGCTCGACGTACATCACGGCGTCAGACCCGGCGAGTAATTCAACCTGTGCGAGCGGCATCTCGAGCACGAGTCCGTTGACCGTGTACAAGTCGGACGCGATCAAAGCGTCGTGAGCCGCGGCGAGCGCACTCGATTCCGCGGCGGTGACGTCGGCGTGGAAAAGCACGTACACGGCCACCCACAGCTCGCCCACTGCGATCGGCCGCGCGTTTTGCGGCGCGGGAACGATCGCCCAGGTTGGGACTTCGCGCCGCGCGAATGTCGGATGAAGTTTCCAGATCGTGTGCACGCGCTGTAGGTCGGTCAACGTGTCAATGTCGCCCAGCATGCCGGCGTCAACGCCGTCGTTCAGCCGCGCAAAGAACGCGTTGTCGCTCAGCCAAGCCTGTAACGAGACGCCCGCGTCGTTCAGCTTGGCGCGCAGCTCGTCCGTCACCGGTGCGGCGAATTGGATCACGACGTGGCGTTCGCCTGCTCGCACTGCATCGGCCAGCGCCTGTGCGCGGTCGGCCGCGGTGCGTTGCACCGTCGGCGTCGCGCCGCTTCGCCATTGAATCTGCGAATTCACAGGCCACGCCGCAAGGCCCACGCAAACCAAGGCTATGAATCGCGCGAACGCCGTAGTCATTTGTCACTCCCATATGATCCAACACCGCGCCTAGTCACGACACATCGCGAATCGGTCGGTGCACTCGCACCTTTGGTGCGCACCGCCGCCGAGGGGCTGCGCACCCGCTGTTTCACTTCGAGTTTTTGATCAACAGTGGCCCGAACAAGACCACGAAAAGTCGTGCGCTAACTGCAGCTCCGCGCGGACGAAACGCCCGCGGGCGCCTCGAACGCCGCGGCGGTCTTCTCGGTCTCGCTTACGGACAAGTCTGCGCCCAATTCGCCAGCAGGATTCCCAGGTCCGGCTCGCTCGTCAGGCCGTCGCCGTCCAAATCGCCCGCGCCGCTCTGATACCAGGCGCTGAGCAGCACGCCCAGGTCCGGCTCGTTCACCACGCCGTCGCCGGTGAGATCGCCCAGCGGACCCGAGCCGGCATACGTCCACGTGTCGTTGCGCGTCGTACTGTTCAGTTGCCCTCCGAAGAGCACCGTTTCGTGACGCGCCGCGTCAAACGTCATGGCGTGATTCTGCCGCAGGCTGGGCGCCTGCGTGGGCGTGATCTGCGTCCAATCGTTACCGTCCCATTCCCATGTGTCGCTGAACGTGCCCGCGGAAAACTCGAAGCCGCCGAAAAGCACGACGCGATGCCGGTCGGCATCATAGGCCATCGCGTGATACGCACGGGCGGGCGGGCGAGTCAGTGGCGTGGTGAACTCCCACGCCGTCCCGTCCCATTCCCACGTGTCGTCGTAATAGGTCGAGCCGCTCGTGCTATTCAGCAACCCGCCGAACAGCACCACTCGGCCGCGGGAGGCGTCGTAGGCGCAGGCGTGGAACGCGCGCGGCGGCGGCGATGCGGACGGCTGCGGGTTGGTCCACGCCGAACCATCCCAAAGCCAGGTGTCGCCGTAATAGCTGAAGCCGCCACCCCAGCCGCCGACGATTACGACGTTTTGGTGCGCGGAATCGTACGCAGCGGCCAGGAAGCCGCGAGGGCTGGGCGCGGTCGCGCCGATGGCGCGCTGAGTCCAGGCATTCGCGACGCCGTCATATTCCCAAGTCTCGCCGTTGATACCGCCGCTGGTCACCCCGCCGAACGAGAGCACGCGGCCATGCGCGGCGTCATAGGCCAGCGCCATTGCGCGCCGTGCCCCGGCGCCGCCCGACGCCAGGCGCTGCGTCCAGATGCTGCCGTCCCACTCCCACACGTCGGAGCGTAGCGTGTTGTTGTTGGCGCCGCCGTAGAGGAGGCACACCTGCCGTGCCGAGTCGTAACTCAATCCGAGATACGAGCGAATCGTGGGGCCGGTTGTCGCCGCCGTCGCCCAGTCGGTCGTGCATTGCGCCGCGGTCCATGCCCGGAGCACCAACAGTCCCGCGCTGAGAGCGGCCAACTTTGCGATTATTCGACGCTTCATTGCTCGATCGTCCTTCGCGTTGTTGGGTATTACGGACAAATTGATCGCCATTGCCCCAGCAGAATTCCCAGGTCAGACTCGCCCGTTTGCCCATCGCCGTCCAGGTCGCCGCCAGCGTCGACTTGCCATGCGGCGAGCAAGACGCCGAGGTCCGCCTCACTCACCATACCGTCGCAATTGAAGTCGCCTAGACAAATTGTGAGAGCGGCGGCGTTGCTCACCGTACTGCCGCACGCGTTTGTCACGACGCAGTCGTAGTCTCCGGCGTCGAGAATCCCGACGACTGAAATCACGAGATTCGCGGTAGCTGCGCTTGCGTTGCTGGCTGCATCGATCGGGACGCCGTCTTTTCGCCACTGGTACGACGTGCTGGCGTTCGGATTCACGACGCGCACGATCAATGTCGCATTGGCGCAGGCAGTCACCGACTGCGGTTGTTCTCCGATGTCCGGCACGCAGGAGGATGACGCGCCGGATGTTGGCGTCAGCAGAAATGTTCCGTAGACCGGCGGTTCACTATCCGAATGTCCGACGGCAATGATCCGGCCGTCGTTATTCAGGGCAATCGCGCGATCCAACAGGATTCCCGGCGTGTTGAGGCTTTCGGTGAGGTCGTGTGGGACCCAGTTGCCGGCGCCGCCGGGCTCCCAGATCGTGGCATACTGCTCGGTGTGATCCCACTGCTCGCTCGTGCCGACAATCCAGCCGGCATCGTTGACATCGAATACCGTCGCGAGCGGCATGCCGAAATTGGTCGCTAGTTTTGCGACCGCCGAACCGGCTTCCGACACCCACGCGCCAGGAACCGACATTCCGATGACTATCCCTTGAGCATTGATCCACAGCGGCTGCGGCATGTATCCCGGTGGAACCGCGTTCAAACCGGTGAACGCCCCGTCCGACGATCGGCGAAAGCCGGTCTGTATCGCTCCACCGCCCCACGCGTATCCCGCGATCTCGCCGCGATTGTTCACGCACGTGGCCCAACCGTATCGAGCGTCCGGCAGCAAATCGACCTTGTCGTGCAAGACGTCGAACGAGATGGCGTGATGGTCGGGTTCCTCGCCGGAAGTCTGGCTCGTGCCGGGCACGTTCGCCAGGCCGACGACGGCGCCGGACCAGTTGACGTCGAACGCGTTCGTCACGCGAAATGTCGCGGAGCGGTAGGGGCAGCACGCCCACCAGTGAAAGTCTCCGAACGAATCGATAATCGCGGCGCCGGACGCGGAGAGAAGCACGCCGCGTTGGTCGGGGCCGCTGAATACGTTCCATGTGCTGCCGGTGACAAGCCCAGATTGCGTTCGCGCCGCGAAATGAAAATCACTCGGCGCGTTGGCCGGCGTGAGCGCCGCCGGCAGATAGTGCTTGAAGAAGGGGAGCGTCGCAAGTTGCTGTGCGTTCCATCCGGTAATGTTCGTCGCGTTGTATGACGGTGGCGCCGCGAGCGATGTCCGCGTCGCGAACAGCAACCAGAGGGCACGAATCGTCCGAGTTTGGGTGCGCATCCGACATCCTCGAGGATTTATCGTCACGATACTGCGCGGCGCCGCATCGAACACCGTAAGAAGCGCTTGGCGTCGTGTGCGAGAATCGGAAAACCCTCGGCCGCGCGTGACGCGTCGTCGCACGCGGCCGGGGTCCCGTACGCCATTTCTAGCAGTGTGCCTGCCACTGCGAGAGCAGCACACCCAGGTCGGATTCGTTCACCGCGCCATCACCGTCGACGTCGCCGTCCGCGAACGTCGCGCCGCTCGTGACGCCGAAATGCGCTAGCAGCACGCCGAGATCGGATTCATCGACCACGCCGTTGGCGTCGAAGTCCGGGCACGTTCGCGGCGACAGCAGGAAAGCGTGCGGATAGCCCTGATATCGACCGACGCCGACGATCTGGCCTGCGTCGTTGATGTCCCAGGCGGCATCCAGAATCCAGCCCGACGACGGCGGCAGTGCGGTATTCAAATTGAGCATCGTGCCGGATTGCCACATGAACGCCTTCGCACTCGACGTTCCGACGACCTGCTGATGCGAGTTTACCGCGTAGGCATAGCTGTATCCGCCGCCCAGGTCGCCCAAATCTCGCCGAAGCGTGACAGCGCCGCTTTCGTCGGTCTGAAACAGGAACGCATGCGGCGCGCCGCCGGCGGTGTTGGCCCAGCCGACCACGTCGCCGGCCTGGTTCATAGCGTAGGCCTGGCTCGCCGTGCCGCCTAGCGTTCCCAGGTCATGCGGCGCGCCGCCAATCCACATCGCGGCGTGTTGCGTGTACTCGTTCGAAAGCGCGGCCGCTCCGACGATCCGCCCGTCGTTTGCGATCGCGTAGGCGTAGCTGAAATGCCCGCCCAGCGTGCCCAGATCGGTGATCGCGCCGCTGCGCCATCGCGCTGCATGCTCCACCCAGCCGTAGGACGCGTCATTGATCGTGACGTACCCGGTGACGTCGCCCGAAGCATTCACGCCGTGCGGCGCGAAATCGCCCAGCGGGACTGCGACCTGGTTCTGCAGCAAGAACCCGTGCACGTGCGATTCGCCCAGGTCATACGACGTCGCGACGACTTGACCGGCATCGTTCAAGTCAAAGACGTGGCTCTGCCGGTCGCCGGACAGCGGCGGAACGCCGATCAGCGAGCCGGACCAGACAAAACCATTCACGTCGGCGTCCGAGCGAACCGAGCTTCCGCCGACGTGCCCGAAACTGTTGATGCAATACGCGCCGCTCACTGGGCCGCTGAGCGTACCCAGGTCTGTGATGGCGTATTGCTGCGCGACGGCGGCGGATACGGCGAGCGCGGCCGCGAACGCCGCGGCGCCGCGGAACAAAGGCGTCTGATGAATTTCACAGGATTTCACATCGATCTCCAGTCTGTTTTCAATCGCCCTGCGGTTAGTCGTCTTGCGAGTGGAAGAACGAGCCCGGCGGGCCCGGTGTGTGACAAACGGTGCAGGTGTCGATCTTCCCCGAGTGTCCCTGCAACCAGTTCGCCTGTGCGTTGTCGACTTCCGTCACGGCCGGCCCCATCGCGTGCGGGCTGCCGTGGCAGGCGGCGCAATGAACGTTTCCGTGGCCGACCGAGTTGCGATAGAGCACGCCCGGTTGCTCAAAACTAAATCCCGGCCGCACGTGGCAGTTGCTGCAGCGCGGTTCGTCGAGCCAGGGCTGCCGGGTCGGGTTTCCAACCGCCAGCATGTCGCCGTGACACGCCGTGCAGTTGATGCCGTTGGACGCATGCACGTCGCGCTGACAGTTGGTGCGGATACCCGGGTGACACAAATAGCACTGCGTCTCGGCCGGATAGCCAGCGACGCGCGGCGCGTGAGCCGTGTGCATCGCGGACGACAGGCTCGGTAGTCCGGTCTGGCCGGGCAGCCCCAAGGCATTTGATGAATGGCAGCTCGCGCACAGCACTGGTCGCTGACTCATCAGGTTGGTGCCGTGCAAAGCGTCATGCGCTTGCAGCAGATCCGTGGCGGTTGATACGCCGGGCGAATTGTGGCACAGGTTGCAGCTCATCTCGGTCGAGACCGGAACGACGGCCTGCGTTCGTGCCGCCAGCGCGCCCGTGTCGCGCCGGTGCACCTCGATCGTCGCCAACGGATACGCGTTCTCCTGGCCGCTGTCGTCGATCGGCACCAGCGGAATGCCCGTGACCATCCAATCGCGCTGCGGCGTCGGCGCCATCGTCCCGCTCATGCCGCTGCCGGTGATGCCGAAGTTCGGCGGCGGCGGCGGGCCCAGCAGCGGCTGCGGATAGGCCCAGAAATTGCTTTTGTCCGCTCCGTGCGTGTTGCTGGGCAGGAAGTAGCGCACTTCGAAATCGCCGGAGCTGGTTTCAATGTCCGGCGACGTGCCGCGGCGAATGAGCTGCGCGTGCAGCGTGTTGAACGGCGGCAGCACCATGATCTCCGAAAAATCGGCGTTCATGCAGTGCATGCCGAGATCGTTGTAACCAATCACGACGTATGGCGTCGAAATGCGCGAAGTCGGCGGCAGGCTGGGTGGCCGCGCAAACGCCGTCGGCAGTAGCACGCACGCCGCGACGATCGCGAGCGCAAATGTGCGGGGGCGCGTCGTCGCGCCGCGCGGCCAGTGAACCCCGGGTTCCGCTTTGCGTCTTCGCATGGAGACCTCCTTGTTTGGCGGCGGGACAAGCCCGCGCGCTGGGACGGAAACGAACTCGCGAATCTTCTGCATGACGGCGGGGCAGCGGTGCCCGCACCGATGTCGAGCGGCCCTCAACATCGAACAGTAGAGCCGGAATGAAACCGCTTCGATATAGGAAAACGACCTATGGCATTACGCTACCGAACGGTGACCTGCGTTACAGTCCGCGCGGGGTGTGGTTTGGGGATCCTGAACCACAATCGGCCCGCGCGCGGAAGCGGGCGTTTGACCGCGAAGCGCCCCAGCCGATAATGGACCAAGGAACCTCTCGGGAGCCGATCATGAGACCATTTGTCCCGCGCGCTGCGTTCGGGTTGCTTTTGCTCGTCGCTCCATTCAATCCCGCAATCGCCCAGTCTCAGCCCGCGTCGCCGCCGACGAGCGCGCCGGTGTCGCCCGGGCAGCCAATCCGCGCGAGAGTGATCGAGTTGAAAGGCGAGGTTGAGCACGCGGCCCTCGCGAGCCGTGAGTGGGCGGCCTGCAAGGTCGATGACGAGTATCCGCCGGAGACGAAGATCCGCACCGGGCTGCGCGCGTCGATAAAGCTCCAGATCGGCAATGAAGAGCCCTACACGGCGATGGTGATCGAATCAGTGGGGCTGACCGTCTTGAGCGAGGCCTACAAGACGCCGGATTCGAAAGTCGTCCGCGTCGGCGTGGGATACGGAAAGATCCGCGCGGGCGTGGCGGAGGGCGGGCTCAAGAGCAACTTCACGGTCGACAGCCCGGTGGCGACGCTCTCCAAGCGCGGCACGTGGAATTTCGGCCTGTCATACGAGCGCGCCACGGATCACTTCGGGATCTTCCTGCTCGACCGCGGACTGGTCGACGCGTTGAAAAAAGCCACTGGCGAGTCGCGGAGCGTCCTGCCGGGTCAGATCGTCACCGACGTCATGCGGCGCTGGCTGGATGAGGCACAAGTGCGCGAAAACGTGCCGATCACCGACATCCTGGGCCAGGAAGATTACGAGGTCGCCTTCAATCGCCTGGATAACGACGGGCTGGGCGTGCTGGCGCCGGGCGGCGGGCGCGCCGTCGTGCTCGACCTGCACGACGACTCAGCCCGCGCAGCGTTCGCGCTGGCCTTGCGGAACGCGAACATCGTGATTCCGGCACTGGGACAGGGCGCGCCGGTGGGCGGGCTGAACCTGCCACAGCTCCGCCAGGAGGGATTCTTCGGCACCGGGCGCGGCGATGATCTGGTGCGTCTGATCGTCGCGCAATCCAATCGGTTTGCCGATGGGACGACCAAGCCGGGCACGCTCGTGTTTCGGCGCGACGTGCTCGAGAACTGGCTGAGCCGGCAGGGGAAATAGCGCGAATTCTCCCGTGATTACGTCGAAACGCGGTAGAAGCTGTCCCAAACCGGAATGGAACGAGAGCGAATGCGCGAAGCAGTGAACTGTTCAGCCCCCGCTCCCTGACGGTCGCGGCTCGGACAGACTCTTTGGATCGCTTCGAGGTGTTTGGCAAGGAGAGCGGATCAAGCCCCGCGGATTGCCGCTGCGCGCACGCTACGATCCTCCATGAATTTCGGCGTGATCTACAAGACGCTTCGCGATTCGCGCTGGCAGTTGCTCTGCCTGCCGTTGCTGATCGTCGTTTTCGAGATGCTGTTCTTTCGCGCCATCGGCGAAATTCACGACAGCTCGGGCGGGATGGATCTCGTCAGAATTCCGTTCGTGCGACGGTTCTTGCAAACGCTGCTCGGCGCTGACCTGCTGGAGAATCTGACCGCGACCGGCGTCGCCTCGCTGGGATTCGCGCACCCGATCGTCTACGCCTCCACCTGGACTCTCTTGCTCACAATTGGTTCGCGCGTCATCGCCGGCGAAATCGATCGCGGCACCGCCGACCTGCAATTCGCGCTGCCGGTATCGCGTGCGGCGAGCTACGCGAGCCACTCGATCGTGATGCTGGCGGCGGTCGCCCTTACGTCCGTGGCCCCGCTGATCGGCGCTGCGTTGGCCGCGCGCGTCTTCCCGCTGTGGGAGCCGATCGATCTGGGCCGTTTGTCGCTCTTGATCACGAATCTGGCGGCGCTGAACTTGTCGATCTGCGGCATCACTTTACTGGCGTCGGCGATGAGCAGCCGCCGCGGATCGCCGATCGCGGTGCTGCTGGCGCTGCTGCTCGGGTCGTTTCTACTGAATTTCCTGGCGCAGATCTGGCAGCCGGCGAAAGACGTCGCCTTTCTCGGTCTGTTGAGTTACTACAAACCGCTGCCGATCATCTCGCGCGGCGTGTGGCCGGTCTACGAGATGATGGTCCTGGTGTGCATCGGTGTCGGGTCGTGGTTTGCCGGACTCGCGTGCTTCTCCCGGCGCGATATTCCGGCTGCTTAGTCGACCGCCGATTGCGCCGACGCGCGCAACACTCGCCCCGGTCTTGCATCGCGCACGACCCGCGATGCGCGCAGGCGATAGCCGATGTCGAGCAGAACGCAGACGACCATCCACGCCGCCGAGATCGCCAGCACGACCCGAAACAGTTGTCCGGCGTCGAACGAGTCTTTCGCGCTGAGAAGGCTGTACAGCCCTGCGCCCATCGCGTCGCCGCCGCGATAGACGAACGTGTCTATGAGGCTCTTGGCCTTGTACTTGTCGGCCCGCGAGACAACCGTGAACAGCACTTCACGTCCGGGCCGCGCCAACGCGTATTCGCCGGCGCGCCGCGCGACCTGGAACCAGAAGATCGCCGTCAGCGCGGCGCCGCCGCCCTGTGCCGCGAACCCGGACGCCGTGATCAGCGGCATCAGCGCCAGATTCGCGCCCACCCCGGCCCACGTAAGGATGCGACCCGCGATCAGCGTTTGGGAAATCAGGCACAAAACATTGACGAACAGATCGATGCGGGCGAAAAACGCAGCCCGCGCGGCACGATCCGTGATCGCTTCGTCGACCACGCGCCCCTGTTCGAAATAGAGCAACGAGGACGTTACCGTCATCGCCAGAATGTAGAGCGAGATCCCGATTAGGTAGGGCGACCTGAGCGTTCGTATCAGACCGTCCCACGCCGTACCGCCGATGCGGCGCTCGTCGGCATCCAGCGCCCGCTCGGACTGGCCGCTTTCTTCTTGCGGCGAGCTGCGCAAGCTTCTCAACTCATCGCAGTATCGACACGCCTGCCGCATCGCCAGTAGCGCCAACTCGAGCAGCACGATGGCGACCAGTATGAGCTGGGCCATACCAATACGCTCCGCCAATCCGGTCGTCATCGACGATCCGGCGATCGCGCCGAGCGTGCCGCCGACGCCGATGAACGGGAAGAGCCGTTTGGCCCGGCCGCCTTCAAACAGGTCCGCCATCAGTCCCCAGAACACGGCCACGGCGAACAGCGTGTACGCGCTGGCCCAGACGAAGAAAACCCGCGCCAACCAGACCTGCCGATCCGGCGGCAACGCGCGGATCAGCACGAAGAAAATCAACAGGTTGAGCGAGAAAAAGCGATAGGTCGCCGGGATGAAGACGCGGCGCGAATAGCGCGAGACGAGCTGCGAGAAAAGCGGGTTCAGCAAGACCGTGATGACCAGCGTGCCGACGAAAAGATAGGGCAGATTTCGCGTACCGCCGACAAGTCCCATTGCGTCGCGGAGCGGGCGCAGCACGTACCACGATGCGAGGACAAAGAAGAAATACGCCGCCGCCCAAAGTGCCGGTCGAAGCTCACCCGGCTGGGCGCCGAAGAGCGCGTGAATGCGAGAGTCTCTCAAAGGGACCGGCCCTTCTGGAAGCGCCTCGAAATGAGGCCGTCGGCGGCGTCGCCGAAGGAATGACCCGCGCCGCGTTCGAAGCCTGTCGGATTCCCGGGGCTCGGCCGCAACCGGGGTGGTCGGGCGCTTTCCTGTTCGGTCCGCCCCGTTACCATTCGTGACTGAAGGAGCGGGTTGGTCGATGCCGGGTATTCTTTGCGAGCACTGCACTGGGCTATGCTGCCGCTACATTGCGCTGCCGCTCGACCCGCCCGAGACGGCCCGCGATTTTGACGACATTCGCTGGTACCTGCTGCACGAAGGCATCGCCGTGTTCGTCGAAGACGGCGACTGGTACCTGGCGGTCTACGCGACCTGCCGGCACCTTCAAGCCGACAACCGCTGCGGCATTTACGCCACGCGCCCCCGAATCTGCCGTGAATACACGACAGACAACTGCGACTATCACTCCGGCGATTACAACTGGGAGCATCACTTCGCCTGTCCGCAGCACCTGGACGAGTACCTGATTGCGCATCCGCCGCGCGTACGCCGCAAGAAACGCCGATCCGGACGAATGACGCGTTCCTCTCGCGCCAGAACGCGTTTGGGCCTGCGGCGACGGCCGGCGCGGATCAATTACGCGGCGGAAACGACCGATCTACACGGGGTGCCGTTACCGGTTCTGAGTATCGTGTCCGGAGGGCACGCGTGAAGATTCAAACCCCGCCCGGAATGCGCGATTTTTACCCGGACGAAATGCGCCTGCAGAATTGGCTCTTCGAGCAATGGCGCAGCGTCGCGCGCGGATTCGGTTTCTGCGAATACGAAGGCCCGATTTTCGAGTCGCTCGATCTGTACAAACTCAAGAGCGGCGAAGGGATCGTTTCAGAGCTGTTCAACTTCGCCGACCGCGGCGAGCGGCGATTCGCGATCCGGCCCGAAATGACGCCCACGCTGGCCAGGATGGTCGCCGCGCGGGCCGAATCCATGCCGCGCCCGATCAAG
This sequence comes from Phycisphaerae bacterium, assembly GCA_046350315.1. Taxonomy (GTDB): domain Bacteria; phylum Planctomycetota; class Phycisphaerae; order UBA1845; family Fen-1342; genus CAZHTF01. The sequence continues at coordinate 3,291,844 of JAXMAP010000002.1, read as the reverse complement.
TGGTTCAGCATTCCGCGCATGTGCCGCGCCGAGCGTCCACAGCGCGGCCGGCTGCGCGAATTCTTCCAGTGGAACGTCGACGTGCTGGGCAGCGATGACTCGCTTGCCGACGCCGAGGTGGTGGCGGTCGGCATCGAGTTCCTGCGCCGCGTCGGCCTGACGCCGGACGATGTGTTGGTGCGCTACAGCAGCCGTCCGCTAGCTTCGGCGCTGCTGGCGACGTTGGGCGTTGCGGCGGATCGTGCGCCGGTTGCGTTCGATCTGCTCGACCAGCGCGAGAAGCTGGAACCGGCGGAGTTCGCGGAGCGATGGAAATCGCACTTCGGCGAGGCGGTCGCGCCCGAACAGATCGACGATCTGCTCTCCAGGACGTTGAACGAGTGCCTGCGACTGGCCGGTGACAGCGGCGAGGCTGCGTTGCAGGCCGCCGACACGATGGCCCGCATGGCCGGCCATCTGGCGGCGCTGGGCGTGGCCGACTTTTGCCGCTTCGACCTGCGCGTCGTGCGCGGGCTGGCCTACTACACCGGGCCGGTGTTCGAATTTCACGCGTCGACCGGCGGCCTGCGGGCCATCGCCGGCGGCGGACGCTACGACAGCCTGATCAGCCTGCTGGACGGGCCGAACATGTCTGGCGTGGGTTTCGGGATGGGCGACGTTGTCGTCGTTGAGTTGCTGCGCCAACTCGACCGGATGCCGACGTTCGGCGAGTGGCTCGATTGCTTCGTCATTGACGCCGACGAATCGCTTTGGACCGAAGCGCTGGAAGTCGCGAGCCAGCTTCGACAGCTTGGGATGTCGGTCGACTATTCTTACAAGCGCCAGAACATCGGCAAACAGCTCAAGCAGGCCGCCTCGCGCGGGGCGCGGGTGGCGGTGATCGTGGGCGATGAGTTTCGGGCGCGCGGCGAAATCGGCATCAAGGACATGGAGACCGGGTATCAGCAGTCGATCGCGTTGAAGACGCTCCTCGCCAATCCGCGACATCTGATGAACATTCCGCGGCCGGCATCGGAGAATTGCTGACGCCGCGCGAGTCTTGGCGAGTATCGCGCTTGCCGGCGTTCTGTCCGCGGCAAATCGAATCGCTGCCCAGCCACCCTTCCGCGCGCGTCTTGGTTTCGTTGGCTCGCATGCCGGGAATCGCTATGCTGGTAAACTTGGCGAATGGAAGCTGAGTTCGAGCAGGCGCAAGAAAGGACTGGGCCTTGATCGTCGAACAATTACATCGCAGCCGCTACGGGCTGGACGCGATCGGATTTCGTCATGCGGGCAAGTCCTACTGGAACCAGCGGCCGGCCGTGCTGACGGCCGAAGCGCTGCGCCGCAAGGAAGGCACGCTCTGCGACCGCGGGGCGCTGGTGGCGTATACCGGCTCGCGAACGGGGCGCTCCCCCAAGGACAAGTTCGTCGTGCGCGAGCCTTCGAGCGAAGCGCACGTTGCCTGGGGCGAGGTGAACCGCCCGATGGATCCCGCCAAGTTCGACGTGCTGGCCGCCAAGGTCTTTCACTACCTGCAAGACCGCGACATTTTCGTTCAGGACCTCTACGCCGGCGCGCATTCGAGTTACCGCCTAAGGGTCCGCGTCGTCACCGAATTCGCGTGGCATAGCCTCTTCGCGCGGCAGTTGTTCGTCCGCCCGCCGGGTGACGCGACCGTTGAGCACAATCCCGAATTCACGATCATCGCGGCCCCCGGCTGCCATGCCGACCCCAAGACCGACGGCACGAACAGCGAGGCGTTCATCGCGCTGAACTTCGCGCGGAAGATGGTGATCCTCGGCGGTACGCACTATGCCGGAGAGATTAAGAAGTCGGTCTTCACCATCATGAACTACCTGTTGCCGATGCGCGGCATTCTGTCGATGCACTGCTCGGCGAACGTCGGTCTCCACAATGACGTCGCGCTGTTTTTCGGACTCAGCGGAACCGGCAAGACGACGCTTTCGGCCGATCCGAACCGCCGGCTGATCGGCGACGACGAGCACGGTTGGGCGGACGAGGGCGTGTTCAATGTCGAGGGCGGTTGCTACGCGAAGGCGATCAATCTGTCCGAACAGTTCGAGCCGCAGATTTACAACGCCATCCGCTTCGGATCGGTGCTTGAAAACGTCGTGCTTGAGCCGTCCGACCATTCGTGCAAATACGCCGACGGATCGATCACCGAGAACACCCGCGCGGCGTATCCACTGAATTACATCGACAACGCGGTCGAGCCGTCCGTCGGCGGGCACCCGCGAAACATCGTCTTCCTCAGTTGCGACGCGTTCGGCGTCTTGCCGCCGATCTTCAAGCTCACGTCGCAGCAGGCGATGTATCAGTTTCTGTCGGGATATACGGCCAAAGTCGCGGGCACCGAGGCCGGCATGGGCAACGAGCCGCAGGTCACATTCTCGACCTGCTTCGGCGCGCCGTTTCTCGTGCTGCGCCCCAGCGTGTACGCCGACATGCTCGGAAAGCGCCTGGCCTCCCATCACACACGAGTCTGGGGAGTGAACACCGGCTGGAGCGGTGGGCCGTTCGGCGTTGGGCAGCGCATGAAGCTGCCGCACACGCGGGCGATGGTGCAAGCGGCGCTTTCGGGCGACCTGGATGAAGTCTGGTGCGACCCGCATCCCATCTTCGGCGTGGAGGTGCCGCGAACCTGCCCGAATGTGCCGGCGGAAGTGCTCAACCCGCGGGACACCTGGAAGGACAAAGCGGCCTACGACGCGAAGGCGAAAGACCTGGCGCAACGCTTCGTCAAGAATTTCGAGAAGTTCCCCGACGCCGACGCCGCGATTCGGGCTGCGGGACCGAAGGAATAGCGAATCGTCGGCTCTTAGCAAGTAGGTGCGTCGGCCTTATCGACGCACCATTTGCGAGCGGCGCGGCGATGCGTCGATAAGGCCGACGCACCCTACTCTGATTGCCGATTGATTACTTCTCCGTGCCGCGAACCGTGCACAATGTCTGCGCTGTCAGCACACGCTGCGTCAGAAAGTCGGTAAAGATCACGCGAACCGTGATTTCGGGATGCGCAGGCCGTTCGTCGCGCCACGGGCACCTCAGCTTGAAATGATTCGTCATCAACTTGCCAAACCAGAGCTTTTTCAGCTCGTCTGACGAAAAGTCGCACTGCCCGATGCGATTCGACTCCGGCGGCGCGGCCAGGTCGTAAAGCTCCACACGCACATCGCCCACGGTTTTCACCACGTCGCCCTCGGCATCGATCGGCTGAATGTAGACCGTGATGCCGTCCGTCCCCGGCTTGCCGTCATAGTCCTCGGCGCCGGTCGGCGACACAATCGCGATTCGGTCGGCGAATGTGAGTTTGCGAAGGTCCTGGGAATTCACGGCGCGGACGGTGCGGAGTTGCTCTTCCAGCTTTTCGATCGCGACTTTCTGCGTTGCAAGTTCCGCGTCTTTCTGCTCGACGCGGCGCTCCAGCTCCGCGATCTTGCGGCGTTCATCCTGAGCGGCGGGCGGCGTCCAGCAGCCGGGCAGGAGTGTGAGCAGCGCGAGCGAGAGGCCCAAGCCGGCCGGCAATCCGAAGCCGGCAGGGCGGTCTGGAACCCGTTTGTATGAGCCGCGACCGTAAGGGAGCGGTCGGGGACGTCGACGCCAGACCGGGTCCAGCGCGCTTCGAGGTCGCGGTCCAACCGCTGCCTTACGGGCGCGGCTCTGACGGAACGATGCAGGCATGTCCTACATTGTCGGGCGCAGCGCGGGCGACGTCACGGGCATGGCGTCCAGAATCTTGTCCGCCAGGCCGTATTCGGTGGTTTGGTCGGCGTCGAGCCACTTGTTTCGATCGCAGTCTTTGAGAATCTGGTCGTAGTTCTTGCCGGTGTGCCGCGCCAGCACCTCGTAAAGCTGCTTCTGCGTGCGAAGCGTCTCGTCGAGCTCGATCTTGAGATCGGTGGCCGGACCCCGCGCGCCGCTGAGCGGCTGGTGGATCATCACGCGGCTGTGCGGCAGGACATAGCGCTTGCCCGCGGCGCCGGCGGCCAGCAGGACGGCCGCCATGCTGGCCGCCATGCCGATCGTGTAGGTCGCCACGTCGCAGGGCACATACTGCATCGTGTCGTAAATGCCCATGCCGCTGTAGACCGACCCGCCGGGCGAGTTGATGTACAGGTGAATGTCGGCCTTCGGGTCTTCATTGGCGAGGAACAGAAGCTGGGCCACGACGACGTTGGCCAGATGCGACTCGATCTCGTCGCCCAGGAAGACAATGCGGTCCTTGAGCAAGCGCGAGTAAATGTCGTAGGCGCGCTCGGCGCGACCCTCGCGCTCGACGACCATCGGAATCAGGTGTTGTGAACGGGTCATATCGGCTGCGTCCTATTTGCTCTTCTTAGTGCGGGTTTCTTCCAGAATCTCGTCGATCAGCCCGTAGGCGAGCGCTTCTTTGGCGTCCAAGTAGCGGTCGCGCTCGGTGTCCTGCTCGATCTGCTCCTTGGGCTTGCCCGTGTGGCGCGAGAGGATCTCGATCAGCGTGGTTTTGACCTTCAGGATTTCCTCGGCCTGAATGCGCATGTCGGAGGCCTGTCCGCCGACCATGCCCCAGGGCTGGTGAATCATCACTTTCGCGTGCGGCAGGGCGAAGCGCTTTCCCTTTGTTCCCGCGGCCAGGATCATCGCCGCGCCGCTGCTGGCCGCGCCGACGCAGTAGGTCGAAATATCGCAGTTCAGGAACTGCATCGTGTCGTAGATCGCCAGCGTGTCGTCGATGTCGCCGCCGGGGCAGTTGATGTACAGGTGAATGTCCTGGTCGCGCTTCACGCTCTGCAAATAGAGCATGCTCTTGATCACGTGCGAGCAGACAGTGCTGCTGTTGATCGTGATGCGCGGATCGAGCGGCAGGTCCAGGAAGATGATGCGGTTGTCGAGAAGCATCTCGTTCAGGCCCATCTGCCGCCAGGCCTGATACTGCGAACCCTGCACGCGGGGTCGCTCCAATTCCGGCCAGAAAGCCATGTGCGCTCCTTGCACCCAGGGCGGGCTCGGCGCGGTCCGCGCCGAACCGTCCCGCCGCCGCGATTCTATTCGCCGATTGTCCTATCGGGGGGAATGGGACTAAGGGATTAAGGGATTAAGGGATTAAGGGATTAAGGGATTGAGGTGGAGCAGCACGCAATCCCTTAATCCCTCAATCCCTAATCGCTCTTCAGTCCTTGTCCCCCGCGTTTCCCTGAACTTCCACGACATTCGCATCAGCCAAGATCAGTTGCACGCATTTGTCCTGCCGAATTTGCTCGGCGAGCTGCGGCAGCAGGCCGCGCTGCTGCAATTCATCGCGCATGCGGTCGAAGCGGCGGTTGTAGCTGCGGGCGATGCGGTGAACTTCGCTATTCACCTCTTCGTCCGTGACTTCAACTTCCAGCTTCTCCGCCACCTTGGCCAGGACGAACTCCAACTTCAGTCCGCGGGCCACATCGGCTTTGGCCGAAGTCCGCAATTCGTCGATCCGCGCTTCGATGTCGCTCAGCGGCAAGCCCGACTGCTGCAGCTCGATGACCTTGCGCATCACGGCACGGTCTGTCTGCCGCGCCGATAGATCGCTGGGCACGTCGAGCGTCGTGTGTTCCAGCAAATAGGCCAGTACCTGCTCCTTCTGCGCGCGGCGAACCAGGCCGTCCAATTCGGATTCCAATTGCTCGCGCACGTACTTGCGCAGGTCGGCGCCGTCGCTGCAACCTAGCGCCTCGCATAGCGCCATTTCTTCGATCGGCGCCAGCTTCTTGACCTCGTGGATCGTGAACGCGAAAGCGCCCTTCTTGCCGCGCAGATCGGCGCGTTCGTAATCGTCCGGAATCTCGCACTCGGTGTTGCGTTGGTCACCGGCGCGCACGCCGCGCAGTGTTTCGTCGAGTTTCATGAGCGGGATGCCGTCCAGCCGCGTCGGGCGCACGCCGAGCTGCACGTTTTCCTCGCGTTTGACCTCCTGGCCCTCGCTGGTCAGCACCACGTCGGCCACCACGAGATCGTCGCTATCGCCGGCGGGCTGATCCGTCAGCTCATAGCGGCCGCGGTTTTTCCGCTGCCGCTCGATGTGTTTCGCCACGTCGTCGTCGCTGATCTTGATCTGCGGCGACTTGATGGCGATTCCCTTGAGTTCGGGTAGCTCGAAGGTCGGCTTGATCTCGAGCTCGCAAACATACTGAAAATCATCGTTCTCGGAGAGCTTGAAGTGTTGTAGGGCCTCCGAAAGATCGACCAGCTTGACGGCATCCTTGCTGGCGACACGGAAAAGCGGATCGCCCAGCGGATCGAGTTTCTCTTTCTCGACCGCCGCCAGGAATGACTGGCCGACGATTGATGTCTTGAGCGAATCGCGAATGTCCTCGCCGAAGCGTTTCTGGATCAGCCGCTTGGGCGCGCGGCCCTTGCGGAAGCCGGGCACGATCGCGTCGCCGCGCATCTCGGTGTAGTTGTGCTCGAGATGGCTCGAGATCACGCCCGCCGGCACGGTCACGGTGAGCTCCTTGCGCAGCGTGCCGATGTCCGCGGACTTGCACTGCACTTCCTTCTTGAGCTCCTCGCGCAGCCGCTCGACCTCTTTTTCGGCGCGGTCCATCAGCTCCGCTTCGCCGGTAACGCCCGAAAGTCCTGGAATGTCCATTCCGCTCTCCGTCCGTCCAACAAACCCCGATCCGGCCGCGCCGCCCCTAAGCTCCGGTCGTGCTGCTCGAACCGAGCAACTGGCTGGAATCCGCGCCAAACAGCAGCGCCACGATCAGGCTCAGCAGCCGCGCCAGAAAATTCACCAGAATGTTGTTGAAGTCGATCGCGCCGGTCGCCTGAAAAAGTCCCAGAACGACCGCGCCGCTCGCCAACTGTGCGATCCTGCGAATCCGCATGAGTTTGCTCCTCGTCAGCCGATTCCGAGACTCGGCGAACCGTGAAACCTACTCGGGAATCCGGTGATCGTAAAGCTGGCGCAGCGACTCTCCGCCCGCCCGCCGGGTCCAAGCGGGTGCAGCGTGCAATTCATTTCCTGGTCGCGGTCGAAGCGGCGCGAAGGCTGGGCGGAGTACGCGGAGCCCAGCGATTCAGAGTGCTCGCGCCGCACGTGAATTCAACCGTATGAACGCGCCGGGCGGCGTTGCGCTCACGCGACCAGCCCGGCCCCAGCGAGCACTCGCGAACGGACAAATAAGGGTCCTGCCGACGGCCGTTCGCGTCGGCAGGACGTTTGTAGAAGGGGTCGCGGAGGGGCGGAATTGCTCACGGCCTTGCGCAGACGCCGCGCTTCGTTATCCCGTCGCAAGCTCGCCGACGCATGAATCCGTCGGCAGGCAGGCGCCCGCCCACCTCAGGGACAGCTCACGTGCCAGTTGGCCAGCAGGATTCCCAGGTCCGACGATGTAACCGTCCCGTCGCCGTTCAAGTCGGCGCCACTGAACGGGATTACGGCGGTCTGCCAACTCCCCAGCAAGATCCCCAGATCTGATTCGCTGACGACCCGGTCGCCGTTCACGTCGCCGGGGCACGGCGACGGCGGAACGGAGAGGTGCAATTCGCTAACAGCGCTGCCGAAAGTGGCGACGGTATTGGCCGTGAGCGTGATTGTGTTCGTCTCGCCCGGCAATGCGGTCGGGGGCACATTGATCTGGATCGGCAACACGCGTATCTCGATGGCGGCTGCATTCCAGAGCGGTTCGTCGGGAGGCAATGTCGCCCAAGGCAGCGATTGGCTCAGCGTGTATTGGAGTTGATCGGGCATGTTCGAGCTGTTCCCGACGACGATTTCCAGGTCGAGCGATTCACCGGGATGCATCTGGATGTCCGTCGTTGGCGAGACATACAGACGCACGAAACGCCCGCCGGAGAGCACCGTCGGCGGCGGCGACATGATCTGGTCGAGCGTGACGCCGGGGTCGAGCAGAATGTTGTCCGCCTCGATGAAAATTCCGTTCGTGGCGTGCATCCAAGTCGTGCCCGGGGGATTGTTCCGCAGATCGAGCGTTCCGCCGGGTGCGACGATGATCTCCAGCCAGTTGCCCGCGTCGACCGCCAACGGTGCGTCGAACCCGCCGATGGTCAGTGAGTCGCCCGCCACGATGTAGAAGTTATCTGCGGTTAGCCGCGTTGCCCCTGTGACCAGGCCATTCGGCGGATCCAGGCCCGCCGAACCGAAGGTGCCGCAAGTGCTCTGACCGGCGGCGACGACGCCGCGATTGACAGTCTGACCGCCGTAGAGATTGGCCTTGCCTGGCTGGCAGCCGTCGCCGCCCAAGATTGCGGCTGCTGGGAAAACGCCTTCGGGGCCATCGTTCTGCGCCAGTCCCTCCGACTCCACCGACGCATCACCGCCGGCCGCCGAAATCGAATCGCCGCCGGTGACGGACGCGCCGGATCGGTTGATCGCCGCATCCGTGCCGAGCAGCGTCGCCGCGCCGCCGCGCCCCGTTCCCCTCGCCGAGACTCCGCCGGCGATCGTCGCTCCAGGTTCGTTCGTAGCGCTGGACGCCGCCATCGTCGCATTGCCCCCGCCGCCGTTGTCGGAGCCTCCGCCGGAAATGATCCCCGCGTTGCTCGCCACGCCGTTGTAGTAGGAGATGCGAACCGACCCGCCGTGGATCGCGCCCCAGCCTCCACTGATTTGGCCATTGTTCTGGAAAGTACCCGGCAGGTAGATTGGATGCCCCGGCGCCCGAAGGCGCACCGCGCCGCCGAATAGGCGTCCGTTTTCGCCGACAATCGTCCCGTTATTCAGGATGGTCAGCGATGTGACCAGAACCGGCCCTCCGCCGAGGGGCAAAAAGTCCCGCGCGGTGAGCGTCCCGTTGTTGGTCAACGACTGAACAACCTAGAAGGTAGGAAACGGTCCCCAATTCTGCGTCACCACGTGCCCGGCGTTGATGACCACGTCGTCACTGGCGCCTGGAACGCCGCCGCTCCAGGTGGACGCATCAAACCAGCTTCCGCTGCGCACGGAACTGATCGTCGCGGCATTGGTGGCAGCGACCGCTGCCGCCAGAAGTACCGCGGCAAACCCGCGCCGAATTCGCGCTAATCGTCGAAACCCTCCGACGAACAGGTCGCAAGTGCTCATGTTCTACTCCTTTGTCGCTTGAGAACGGGACTGCCCGCGCGGTCAACGCTCCGCGGGATCGCACAGCCCACACGAGCGATTACGAACGACGGAACTCCGACCTTACACTTGTGGCGAGAAAAAAGAGACAGAATTTTCTGGCGAATGTGAAACAACGAGCCGAATGGCGTTCGCCGCGATTCGACGACTTAGCGCCAACCAACGCCGAGCTTGTCCATTAGCAGCGGCATCCAAATCCCGCCCACGACCGTCCGCGTGTACATGCCCATCGTCTTTCCGTCTGTCGTTTCATACCAATCAGTCAGCGGCACGCGGCTGGGCGGCGGTGACGCGCCGCTCCATTCGTAAACTGGCTTCATGATCGCGTCGAAATCGGCTCGCCGACCGGTCAGGCAGGCCGACCAGACTGTCCAATCGGTCTTCGTGTAGCTCTTGCGGCTATCGAGCGGCAGTCCGTAGCGATTCAGCCGCGTGCGGTACCAGGCCATTTCGCGGTCGAGCGCTTCTGCCGGAAAGAGGCGCAGCTCGAGCACGCGATCCCAGATCAGGTTGTACTTCTGGCTCCAGGTCGGCTGCTCGTCGCCGGACGGGGACTCGCCGACGTCGAACGCCAGCACGGTCGCGCGTGGCCCCGCAGCGAGCGCCCGCCAGCGCGTCGCGTACTCCTCGGCGGTCGCTCTCCAGCGTTCGGCGTCCTGCGTCCGCCCCGCGGCTTTCAGTAGCTGCGCGAACGCGCCGAGCGCCACGCACGTCTTGGCCGAGAGATTCGCGTTGCGGGCCAGGTGTCCGGCGAAATCGTCCGTGCAGAGCTGATTCGTCGGATCGAGCCCGTGCTCGCGCAGATACACGGCCCAGCGCTCGAGCATCTCGAGGTGCGGCTGTGCGAAGTCGGCCCGACCCTCGACCCGCGCCAGCGCCGCGAGCATGATGAGCATGTTGCCGGATTCTTCCACCGGCATCTGGTCGTCTTCGCTCGTCTCGCCGCCGCCGTAGACCTGCCCGTTGGCTTTAGGATAGGTGCCCAGGTCGTGCGGCGCGAAAGGGAACCTCCAGCGCGGGCTGGCGGCGTATCGCAGCAGCGGGCGCAACTGCGCCCGGAGCATCTCCGGGCTGTGGTAGAGAAAGAACGGGCACGCCGGATAGATCACGTCGACGGTCGCGATGCAGCCGTTGCTCGTGTTTTCCTTCGAAAACATCAGCGGCGTGCCGTCCCAGTCGGCGACGATCTTGTGCCCGGCCAGAACCTGCCGATACGCCAGCGCGATCAGCCGCGCGTATTCGCGTCCGCCGACACGCTCGGCGGCGGACAGGAGCTGCTGCTGCGCGTCGTGCTCGGCCGCCGCCGCGTCGCGCGACTCGGTGCGTGCGAGCGCCGCCTTCAAGCGGTCCCCAAAATCCTCGCCCTGCGCCGCCTGCCACAGCGGGCGCAGGCGCCGCTCGTGCAATTCGATTGCGCGGCCTTCGTCGTAGCCGACAAACAGCGGTCGCGGACCACCCGCCCCTGAGTCCGGTGTTTCCAGGTCGACCGTTGCGGCCAAAACCGGCCAGTCATCGCTCGCGGCGCGCGGCATGCGCAGATCGTCGCTTTCGAGGCTCTCGCCCGTTTCGGCGAAGTGCCGGCGCGATCGCTCGTGACCGCCAATCGCCGTGTGCATTGCGTTGGCGGCCTTCGTGGCCAGGTACACGCGGCCCCAGTCGATGCGCCGATGATCGCCGGCGTGTTGAAGGACCGGCTGTTCGATCTTGCCCATGCTCAGCACGTCGAGCCCCGCGACGCGATGCCGCGACCAGCCGACGGCGTCTCCGGGATTGTGCGTGCACCATTCGCCGGTGAGATCGAGGTAGGCGCGGGCCTGATGTGCGCGCGAGTCGATGGACCGCGCTGAAATCGTAATCGTCGAGATGCTCTCCGACACGAGCGCCATGTCGCCCGGCTGCCCGACCGGCGTCACGAACGCGACTTTGAATTCGACCCCGGCGGCACGAAAGGTATACGTCGTCGCGGCCGGGAGGATTTCGACGCCGACCTGCTCGGCGGGCGGTACATCGCGCGGCGCCGGCCCGCACCAGCGAAACGCCTTGCCGTCGATTCGCACCATCCCGGTCATGCCCATCACGGCGCCGGTCCAATGCCGCGGCCAGTCGGCGGTGAGCTCATCGGAAAGCGACCAGACACTGATGTACGGGTCATGTGTGATCAGCGGAATCGCGGGCTGGGCGTACGCGAAAATCGGAAGCGCCACGACCAGCAGAAAGGCGATGCACAGGAGTATTCGGAGCATGATTTCACCGCGAAAGGTGCTCATGGACGGAGGAAATCGCCAACGCGGGCAGAAGCACGCCAATGAACGAGAGTAATGCGATCGGGGCCGCGTCGCCAGCGGCCGGGACGACGATTCCAGCGCCCGTGCCGCGTTCGTCCGCGGGGCGAATGCAACGGCTGGGAAACGCTCGGCGACGAATGCCGATTGGCCGCGAACGCGACGCACCCAACACGCGCTATTCCGGCTGATGCGGCTCCGTCCGCGTTGCATTTATGCCGCGGACCAGCGCGTCGCCGCCGAACCGCTCGCGGATTTCATCGACGGCGCGGTCCAATTGACGGCCGCGCTCGCTTTGCCGGTGATCGAACAGCCCAAGCTGCTGCCCGCTCGTGAGCGTGAGCTGTGTCACGCCCGTGCCGATCAGCCGCACGGGCGACGGGTGCTCGGTCGTGAACGCCTCGAAGAGCGGCGCGAGCGCCTGCCACAGCTCGCCGGTCACGTCGGTGGCCGCGTCCAGCGTCTTGCGGCGCGTGTAAGTGGAGAAGTCCGGCGTTCGGATCTTCAGCACCACGCATCGCGCCATCCGTTCGTGTCGTCGCAAGCGCTCGGCCACGTGCTCGATCTGATCAAGCAGCACCCCGCGCAGCGCTTCGCGATCGTCGAGATCCACGGCGAACGTCGTTTCGTGGCTGATGCTCTTGGCCTCGCGATCCGGCACGACGGGGCGGTCGTCGTCGCCGCGAAGCAACTGGTGAAAATGCTCGCCGGATTCGCCGAACAACTCCCGCATGCGCTCCAACGAAAGGCGCCGCGCGTCGCCGAAGGTGCGCACGCCGAGCCGCTGGAAACGCGGCAAGGTCGCTTTTCCGACGCCCCAAAGCCGGCCGATGGGCAGCGCGTCGAGAAACGACTGCACTTCAGCACGCGGAACAACCACAAGTCCGTCCGGTTTTCGAGCGTCGCTGGCGAGCTTGGCCACGAACTTGTTCGGCGCGACGCCGACGGACGCCGTCAGCCGGGTCGTGTCGCGAATCTCGCCCCGGATCCGCCGCGCGATCGTCTCGCCGTCGCCGAAGAGCCGCTGCGACCCCGTCACATCGAGGAACGCCTCGTCGATCGACAGGGGTTCGATCAGCGGCGTGTATCGCTCGAGGATGGAGAAGACGGCGCGCGACACATCGACGTAGTGCGCCATTCGCGGCTTGACGATGGCTGCCTGCGGACAGAGCCGCAGCGCCTGTGACATCGGCATGGCGCTGTGGCAGCCGAACGGGCGGGCTTCGTAGCTGGCCGTCGCGACGACTCCGCGGCCCGTCGGGTCGCCGCCTACGAGCACCGGCTTGCCGCGCAGCGCCGGGTTGTCGCGCTGTTCGACGGCGGCGTAGAAGGCGTCCATGTCGAGATGCAGGATGGTGCGTGGCATGATCGCCTCGCGGCGCATGGTAGCGGCAATCGGGGTCGGTCTCGCCCGTCGCCCCGCCGACGCGCGAAAGGCCGTCGGCAGGGCGTCCGGTGGCGACGGCGAGTAGTGTCACAATCTCGTGAAGCGAGTTTCGACCCGACCCCTGCGGGCGGCGGCCTGCCTGACCGCGATTCAAAAAGTACACGAGCCCGACGGGCATCCGTCGGGCTCGCAACTTCAAAGCGCTCTTGGTCGTCGTCGCTTGTTACTGCGGGAGCCAGCCGGATCCGTACAGGCGACGGTCATCCGTGCCCAACCAGGGGCCGAACCAGTTGTGCGAGATCAAAGGCGTGTTGTCGTAGCGCCAGCGCGGGGCGCGGAACGCGATCCGCCACTGGCGGGTCTGGGCCTGGAAATCGCTCGGCTTGTACATGTCACCCTGTGCTCGGAGCGTAATCACAGCCGCGTGACCGTCCACGAAGACCACGTTGAACTTGCCCACCTGCTTATGCCAGCCCGGGATGCCGATGCTGTGCGTGCCCAGTGCCGTTCCGCCACTGTACGGAATTCCCATGTTCGCGAGTTCTTTCGCGTTCGCCATGGCCTGGATGAACCGCGACTCCCAGAACAGGATGTTCTTCGACGGCTCGTTGAACTTGTCCAGCGGCCTGCGATAGGCGCCGAAACGCACGTAAGGCATCGGATCGCGAGCGGTGTGGTCCTTCGCGTAGAAAAAGTCTCCCATGTAGCTGTTTCCCGACGCCTCGAATGCCGACGTGCCCCAGATGGTTGGGCGTCCAGGCCGAACACCGGTCGCGGATGCGACCGTGTCATCCGCATACCAACCCTCGTCGCTCGGGCACTGGAACAGTTGATACTCTTTCTTATTGGTGCCGTACACTTCGCCGCCAAACATAAGGCGATTCATGAAGCGGCCCTGAGCAGCCTTGCCCGCGTGCCCGCCGCCGCCGGTCGGGTTGTACTCCGGATCCGCTCCGTCGGCGCCGCCCCAGCAGTAATCGCCGGATCCCATCCAGTACATGCTGCCGTTCGACGCAGCGCTATTGGAAGGCGCAATGTCCTCGTTCGTCGCCGGATGCGGCGAATGCAGGCGTTTCTTCTTGTCTTCCTGCGCGTTCACATGCGCGAAGTTGCCGAACTCCTTTTCGTTCGCCGCGCACTTGACCCGCTTGGCCTGCTCGCGGGCGCCTTGCAGCGACGGCAGCAGGATCGAGATCAGCAGCGCGATGATCGCGACCACGACCAGCAGCTCGATCAGCGTAAAGGCGCGGGACAGAAATGATCCACGCATGAGACGATCCTCTCGGTACGCCTGAATGTGTCCGGCATCAACAACGAGGCCGGGGGGTCCGCTGACGGCGGACAAACAACGAACGGAAACACTTCATCGGCACGAGCTCACAACCAGAACAGCCCGACGCCGCTCGAAATCAGCCGTATCCAAAACAGACTTTCGCGGCCCGCGACGAATCGGATCCCGGTTCGCGACTTGCGAATTCGCCGCGAAAGAACCTCGCGGCGCTCACACCTCTCCAAGATGACTGTTCAACCTACCCGTCCGCCGCCAACGACGCAAGAGTTTTCGGAACCGAATTCGAAATTACCGGCCGGATATTCCGCGCCGCGGTGAGTCGGCAATCCAGCGCGACAATTCCACGACCCGCCGATGCTCCGCCGGCGGGGCACCCTAGGCTCGCCACCGGTCGCGGTTCGGACAGGTCTGCCGGTGTGCGGTTGTCACCTGCCACTCTTGTTCCGGTAGCGGCTCGGTTTCGCGAAGGAACTCCCCAGCCGAGCCCCGACCATAAGGGAGGGGTCTCTTGCGACTGCAGAAGGCCGCTCCCTTACGGTCGGGCCTCGGTGTCGAGCGTTTTCTCGGCGTCGCAAGCGAAACTGAGCCACTACCCTTGTTCCCGGTCACCCGCCGTCACTGCACAAACTGCCGATACAGACGTGCATACCGCCCCTGTGCCGCCAAAAGTTCCGAGTGCGTTCCGCGTTCGATGATCCGGCCGTGGTCGATAACCAGGATGCAATCGGCCCGCAGGATCGTGCTCAAGCGATGGGCGACGACAAACGTCGTGCGGCCGCGACGGACGCGCATCAAACAGCCGTGGATGAGAAGCTCGGTCGCGGTGTCGATGGCGCTGGTGGCCTCGTCGAGCAGGAAAATGCGCGGATTCAAGACGTGTGCGCGGGTGAAGCAGATGAGCTGACGTTCACCTAGCGAGACATTCGCCCCGCGCTCGCCGACCTGCGTCTGCAAGCCGTCCTTGAGTCCCACAATCGCATCGTACGATCCGATTTCGCGGGCGGCGGCGAGCACGTTCTCTTCGCTGGTCTCCGGGCGGGCATACCGGATGTTCTCCAGCACAGTACCCTCGAACAAAAAGTTCGCCTGAAGCACCAGCCCCATCTGGCGATGCAGCGACTCGCCGACCACGTGCCGAATGTCTTGTCCGTCGATCAGCACGCGCCCCGATTGCGGTTGGTAGAACCGCGCCAGCAGCGAAATGATGCTGCTTTTCCCGCCGCCGGTCGCGCCGACCAGCGCAATCATCTGTCCGGGCCGGGCCTCGAAGTCGATCTCGTGCAGCACCGGCCGGTCCGGCTTGTAGCCGAACGTGACGCGCTCGAATCGCACGTGTCCTCGAATCGGCGGCAGCGGCACGGCGTCGGGCACGTCGGCGACCTCGACCGGCGTGTCGAGCAGGTTCAGGACGCGTTCCCCGCCGGCCATCGCCTGCATTAGCTGGTTGTGAAAATTGCCGAACGTGAGAATCGGCGACATGAACCAATCCCAATACAGAAAGGCCGCCACGACCGCTCCGACGCCGCCGACGATCGCACCCGAAGCGACCAGGTAGCCGCCATACAGCAGCACGATCGCCTTGCCGACGAAGCCGATCAGTTGCAGCAGCGGCTGGTAGAGACCGTTGATCCGCGCAGCGGCGACGTTGTTGGCCGTGTTGGCGGCCTGAAGCGTGTCAAACGCGGCGAGATTCCACTGCTGGCGGTTGAATGCGGCCACAACGCGAACGCCGGAGATGTTTTCCGCCAGGTTGGTCGCGACGCGCGTGTAGCCTTCGCGGACGCGCTGCCAGGACAGCGCAATTTGCCGGCGATAGATCGCGTGACAGATCCACAATACTGGCGCCAGCCACACCAGCGCGAGAAACAGGCGCGGCTCGGTCCAAAGCAGCATCGCCGCGGCGAAGAACATCATCAGCGCGTTCTTCACCACCGTGTCGATACCCCAGACGTTCACGTCACGCAGGCTGTTCACGTCGCTGGTGCAGCGGCTGATGATCCGGCCGAGCTTGGTTCGGTCGTAGTAACTCATCGAAAGGCGCTGCAAGTGAGCGAATATCGCGCGGCGGAGATCGAATTGCACCCGTTCGCCAGTGTTGACCATGATCAGGATCGTGGCGCGCTGCAGCGCAATGGACGCCGCCGCGACGCACGCCCAAAGCGCGACGACCGCACCCACCGCGCGCGTGGCGGCGCTGACGTCCGGTCCGGACGTGGCGGCGTCGATGGTTGCTTGCACAAATCGCGGCGATTGCAGTTCCAACAGAACCTGCAACACGCCCAGCGAGATGCCGAGCACATAGCGGCCGCGGTACGGCCTCAACTTCTCGAGCAATCGACGGACCAGCCGCCAATCGATCGGCTTGTACTGCGGTTCGTCAGTCTCGATGGCGACCGCTTCGGGGGCAGGTCGGGAGACGGCGCGATCGGACACCCTGGCGCTTCGGCGTAGGATAAATTGCCACGCAGCGCGAATCATCGCAGCTACTCCCGATTTGCCGCCAGTTCGTCGCCATAAAGCTGCACTGCGGCGATGTCGCGATAGTGGCCGTCGGTCGCCATGAGCGCGTCGTGCGTGCCTTGCTGCGCGATCGCGCCGTTTTCCAGCACGATCACAACGTCCGCTCGCTTTACGGTGCTGATGCGATGCGCGATCAGGAACGTCGTGCGGCCCTTCATTGCGAAGCGCATTCCGGCCACGATCAGTTCCTCCGTCTCGGAGTCGACCGACGCGGTGGCGTCGTCCAGCACCAGGATCCGCGGGTTCGAGAGAATCGCGCGGGCGATCGTCAGGCGCTGACGCTGGCCGCCGGAGAGCGTGACGCCGCGCTCGCCGAGCGGCGTTTCGTAACGGTGCGGCAGTGCGTCCACGAATTCGTGCGCCTGCGCGAGCTGCGCCGCGTGCTCGATCTGCGTCGGCTCGATTTGCGGCCGGCCATACGCCACGTTCGCCTCGATCGACTCGCTGAAGAGGTAGGGCTCCTGAAACACGTACGCGATCTGGCGACGAAGCGAGTCCAGCGAGACGTCGCGAATATCGACGCCGTCGATCAGCACGCGCCCGCGTTGCGGGTCGTAGAAGCGCGCCAGCAGACTGACCAGCGTCGTCTTTCCCGCCCCGGTTGGCCCGACGATTGCGACGACACTTCCGCCGGCGACGTGAAAGCTGACATCTCGCAGCACCGGCTTGCGCGTGTCAAAACCGAATGTGACGCCGTCGAAGCGCACTTCGCCCGGTCCATCCGGAAGCGAGGCGGCGGCGGGTTGCTCGGGCGTGGTGCTGACCGATTCGAGCACCTCCTGCAAGCGGCGCGCAGAGACCATCGCGCTTTGGAACTGCTCGTTTACCACGGCGATCTGCTGCAGGCGTCCCAGGATGGCGCTCATCGCCGCGCCGAGCAGCAGCAGGTCGCCCGCCAGCATTCCGCCGCGCGCGATTTGAATTCCGGCGGCGAGAAAGAGCGTCAGGTGCGTGGCGGTGGCGATGCCGCGGATGGTGGGCGTGAAGTTCGCGTACAGTTTCACGCGCTGCATCACGTGCGCGAAGAAATCGTCGCAGGCGCGCCCGTATTTCCGGATCTCGAGTTCCTGCGTCGCGCAGGCCTTGACCACGTGAACGCCGGCGAGATTCTCGGTCAGCACCGACACCGTGCGATCACTGCTTTCCATGACGCTCTTCTGCACCGGCTGAATCCGGCGGCTGAAACGAAGGATGTAGATCGTCCAAATTGGAAGGGGCAGCAGCGCCAGGGTCGCCACCCACGGCGATCGCGCGAGCAGAACCGCGAAGTAACCGCCCGTGACCAGCACGATGTCGAGCGGCACGAGAATCGCGGCGTATGAGAATTCGCGAACGTACTGAAGATCCGACAGCGCGCGGTTGATAAGTTCGCCGGTGGAGACACGGTCGTGAAAGGCCTGCCCGACGCGCTGCAGGCGGTCGTAGACGGCTTCGCGCATGTAATACGCGACATTCATGCTCAGCTTGGAACGCGACACTTCGCGGCAATACGACAACACGGCCAGCGCGAGCATGTAGACCGCCAGCCAGCACACCGCGCCGCGCAGCGCGACGACCTGCGTGTCGCCGGAGCGCAGCCACTCAAACGCCGAGCGCCCCGCCGCGCTGCCCGCCAGGCGCACGAGACGGATCTGATTCACCGCGTCGGCGGTTTGCCGGACGGCGAGAATCTCGGCGCCGATCCACGCGGCCAGCGACAGCGCGGCGATGGCGGCATGGCCGGCCGCGGGCCGCAGAAACCGAAACATCCAGAAGAAAAGCCGGCGATTGGACATCGATTCCGCTTGTCCGGACAAACGAGCGAATGCCGCGTCCAGCCGAACGACGGCACCGAACCCTCAATTTGACAGTAATCGAAAAGTGCCGAGAATTGCATGGGAGACGCGATTACAGGACAGGATGTTGCTCCGATCGTGGGCGACGCGCGCACTATCTCTCTGTTTGTTCCCTGCCTCACTGACACGTTCTTCCCGCGCGTCGGCGAAGCGGCCGTGCGGGTCCTGCGCTGGCTGGGTTGCCGGATTCGTTTCGCGGCGGATCAGACCTGCTGCGGCCAGCCGGCGTTCAATAGCGGTTTTCGCGCCGAGGCGATCACCCTGGCGCGGCGCATGATCGACGTGTTCGACGGAGAGGAGCCGATCGTGACGCCTTCCGCGTCCTGCGCGACGATGGTCAAACACCGCTTTCCCGAGCTGCTGTGCGACAGTCCCGGCGAACGCGCCGCTGCCGAGCGCCTGGCCGCGCGGGTGCATGAATTCACGTCGTTCATTACCGACGTGCTGGGTGTCGAGATCGGCGAGCTACTTGCATCGCGTGCGAGTGCGGACAGCGTTCCGCTCACGACGTTCCACTTTCCGTGCCACGCGCGCGAACTCCACGCGGCGGATGCGATGGCCGAAATGCTCGCGCGCGGGCTGGGCGAACGTTTTCGCGCTTCGCGCCGCGCGACGCTGTGTTGCGGGTTCGGCGGCCTGTTCGGCGTCGAATTCGCCGACGTCAGCAATGCAATGATGGGGGATAAGCTCCAAGACCTGCTGGACTCTGGCGCCGAAACGGTGATCAGCAACGAAGCCGGCTGCACGCTTCACCTAGCCGGCGGAGCGCGGCGAAGGAACCTCCCGCTGCGATTCAAGCATGTCGCCGAATGTCTGGCCGAAGCGCTCGGACTGATGGAGCCGATGTGAATGCCGTCCGTTGAGCAGGTCGACGTTTCGCCCCCGGCGCGAGATTTTCGCTCCGCGGCCGCAGTGCACCTGCGCGATGAAGCCGTCTTGCGCGCGGTTCATCTTGCGACGCTCCGCAAGGTTGATCAGCGCGCTGCGGGCTTGGCGCAACTCCGCGACGCCGAGGCGCTCCGCGACCTTGCGGCAAGAATCAAGCAACACGCGCTCGAATACCTACCGCGCTACCTGTCCCGGTTCGCAGAAAACGTTGAACGCCGCGGCGGTTTCGTGCACATCGCGCCCGACGCTGACGCCGCCTGCGAGATCATTCGTCGCATCGCGATGGAAAACGGCCTGAAGCTGGCCGTCAAGGCCAAGAGCATGACCAGCGAGGAGGTGCGCCTCAACGCGGCGCTGGAGCGGGCCGGCGTGCGGACCGTCGAGACCGACCTGGGCGAGTTCATTGTGCAGATTGACCGCGATCGCCCCAGCCACATCGTCACGCCGATCATTCACAAGGATCGTCGCCAGATCGCGGTGGCGATGTCGCGCGAGTTGGGCTGTGCGCACACGGAGGATCCCGCCGCGTTGACCGCCATCGCGCGGCGGCACCTGCGCGAGATATTCCGCCGCTGCGACCTTGGTATCACCGGCGTGAATTTCGGTATCGCCGAGACCGGCTCGCTATGCATCTGCACCAACGAGGGCAACGGCCGCATGACGCTGACGCGGCCGCGCGTGCACGTGGCGCTGATGGGAATCGAAAAGCTGATTCCACGCATGCGCGACCTGCCGGTGTTCTTGAAACTGCTGGCGCGCTCCAGCACCGGCCAGCCGCTGACGGTCTATACGTCGATCGTCAGCGGGCCGCGCCGCGCCGCCGACGCCGATGGTCCGCGGCAGCTTCATGTCGTTCTGCTCGACGCAGGCCGCTCTGAGATCCTATGCGGCGACTCGCCAGAACTGCTGCGCTGCATCCGCTGCGGCGCCTGCCTGAACGCCTGCCCGGTCTATCGCAACGTCGGCGGACACGCGTACGGCGGCGTGTATCCCGGTCCGATCGGCGCTGCTATCACACCACTGCTCGACGGCGCGCCGCGGCACGCGGAGCTGCCGCGCGCATCGAGTCTCTGCGGTGCGTGCCAGCAGTCGTGCCCGGTGAAGATCGACATTCCGGCGGCGCTCATGCGGCTGCGCGAGCGGGCGCGCGATGCGCAGCCGCTGAAGAAACGGTTCGGCATGCGGTTCTTCGCGTGGATGATGAGTTCGGCGCGCCGCTATCGCCTGGCACAGGCGGCGATTCTGGCGCGCGGCCGCGCCGGCGGCGGGTGGATTCGCGGCGGCTGGGGGACGCTGGCGGCGTGGACGGAGTTTCGCGATTTGCCCGTGCCGCGCAAGACTTTTCGTCAATTGTGGGACGAGCGATTACGCGACGAGTTGGAAGGCGATGACGCAGAACACTCCTGAACCGCGCGGCACGCTGGATGATGCGCCGGCGCGGCGCGCCGCGGTGCGCTCGTTTGTCGCATCGCTCGATGCGCGATTGCGAGATCGCCCGCGTCCCACGCAGTTGCCGGATCTGACAAACGACGTTGTGCGGCAGCTCGAAGCCGGCCCGGACACGATCGCGAAATTCATGTCCGCTGCGACGGATGCCGGATGTCACGTGCGCATCGCCGCGTTGTCGGAACTCGAACGCGAAATTACAGCCGTCGCGCGAGAGCGCGGCATTCGCGCAGCGTATGTTGCGCTTTCGCCGCCGCGGTCAACCTCCGCGACGGAAGCATTACGCGCGCTGTTGCAGTTCTCGGAAGCGGGGCTCCGCGCCGCGAACGTCTCGGTGACGAACGACTGGAGCGATGAATCGCTGTTCGAGGTCGACGCGTGCGTCACGCTTGCTGACGCCGGCGTCGCCGAGACCGGCTCGATCGTCTGTACGAGCGGCCCGCGACTGCCGCGCGGCGTCTCCCTGCTTCCGCCAACGCACATTGCGCTGTTGCCCGCGTCATGCATCGTGGCGGATCTCGTGGATTATTTCGCGACGATTGACGATGCCGACCTGCCTGCGAACGTGAATCTCATCACCGGACCAAGCAAGACGGCGGACATCGAAGGAATTCTGGTCACCGGTGTGCATGGCCCGGGTGCGGTTGAAATCGTGATTGTCAACCCGGACCAGGAGAGTCGGTAGTTACCGCAGGCCACGTCACCGGTATCGCCTGAACGCGGTCAGCACCTCGACCCTCAAAAGGCGCGCTGCGTCTACCGCATCGGCGGCTTCGAAATCTTCAGGTACGCCTGAATCGTCGGATCGTTCGGCAATTCGCCCGCCAGACGGCTGAACACCGGATACGCCTCGGTCAGCTTCCCCTCGTGAAAACGCAGATATGCGAACAGAAACCGGGTCTCGGTGTCGGCGCTGGCCTTCGCCGCGGCCGGGCCGATCGCCGTGCTGAACGTCGCGAGTTCACCTGCGGGGTACTCGCTCGCCCAATTCAGATTCATATATGCCAGCGCCGGCTGAAGCTGCAGCGCTCGGCGAAGCGCCGCGCCGGCTTCAGCATAGTGTCCCATCGCCAAGCGCGCCTGCGCGAGGTGAATGCGACACGCCGGATCACCCTGATCCAGCTCGCTCGCCAGCGTCAGCGCCACGACCGCCTGCGCGTAATCGCCGCGCCGCAGCCGTTCGAGACCGGCGTGCTGCGCGCGGTCATGCGCCGATAACACCCGCTGCGCACGCGCCGCCATGTCATTCTGGTTGTAGGTAATTCGCTCATCGTCGCGCTCGTCAAGCCGGCCCTCGACGTAGGCGCGATCGAGTTGGCGGTGGTAGCTGTCGAAGAAGCCGCCGGAGTCATAGCCCGAGTAGCGGCGGTCGCCAAATCCGCCATACGACCGCAGATAAGGCGAGTAGCGCCAATTCCTTGCATCGCGTCGGTATTCGTCGATCTCCGCCGGCCGCAGCGCACGCCGGTCGATAGAAGTGCCTCTGCCGTGCGTCGAACGTTGGGCTGTCAATTCATCGTCACCGGCCTGCGCGGCGGCGGGCGCCGCGTGCGGCTCGTCGGTCGGGCGAAGCGGGGTCAAATGGAGCGAATCGGGTTGCGAGGCCGGGGTAGTAGGGCGAACGGTCGGCGGCGGATCGGGCAGTGCGGAGGCGGCGATCGGAGCAAGCGTGACGAAGATCGAAACCAGCGCGCCGCGAGTGAGAAGCGTCATGGCGGTCTCCTGGACTTCGGATTGCTCCCGGATTGTAACACGTCCGGTATGACCGCGTGCAACACGGCGGTCAGGTGGGCTAAGCACGCCGACAGGCCGATTTCGCTCGAATCCAGGGCGCACGGCGATGCCGAACGAATGCAGTATTCGCGATGGCCGGGGGTTGGATCGACGAATGACAACACTTCTCACCTTTCGTATTCATATTTGTCTTGATTATTTCGAACGGACCGGTAAGTTTATGTGTGTCCGGCGGGGAGTCCGGGGCTCCCGACTTTGGGCGCTCAGGCGTCCGGGGAAAGTAACCTCCGATCCTGCCGTTCGAATCACCGTTCGGTCTTTACGTCTAGATCGCTGTCGGGGTGACATTGGCCGCCGCGTTCGCGGTTGGAGGCGATTTTCATGTTCCGAAACACGTCCGTGCGCGGATTCGCGCGTCTCGCAGCGTTGACACTTCTGGCGACTTGCGGCACGGCGTTCGCCGGCAACGTCGACTTGCTGTTTGGCCCCGCCGCCCCGCTGAAAAAGCACGTCACGGTCGGCAACATCGTGACGTACAAGCTGATCATGCGGTCGACCGACGCGACGCCGCGCTCGGTGTCGGCGCTGGAGGCGATCCTGAGCTGGAACCCGGGCCAACTTCAACTGATCGGCTCGACGCAGGTTGGCGCGGGATACAGCTTCTTCGTCACCGGATTTCTTCCAGATCCGGACGGCATCAACACGACCTTCGCCGACGGAAACGCGCTGTTCACCGCACTCGCGCAGCCCGGCTCGCCGGCGGTCGCGCCGATCAGCAGCAGCGCCGGCCTGGTTGTGACGACGTTCCAGTTTCAGGCCCTGACGGTCAACTGCGACGCGCGGGTTCAGTTCCTCGCCTCCTCCGGCACGTTCGGCCGCACGCGCGTGTTCGACGGCGCCATCGCGAATCTCGAAGTGACCGGCAGCATTTCCAGCCAGGCGTCAGCCGCAATTTGCAATAGCTGCATCGCCGATCTGGATTGCGATTGCGACGTGGATGAGTCGGATCTCGGTATTCTGCTCGCCGGCTGGCAGTTTGATTCTCGCGGCGATCTGGACGCCGACGGCGACACGGATGAATCGGATTTGGGCATTCTGCTGGGAGACTGGCACTGCGGAGTGCCGTAAGAGTGGTCGTCAGCTGGTCGTGAGGCGTCGGGCGTTATTTGTTGGGCGCTGTGGTATGGCTGTTGGCCCGTTCGGACGCCGTGGTATGGACTCTTGGTTCGTTCAGGCAAGGGTACGGGCTTCTAGCCCGTTTTGACTATTTGTAGGATGGGCTTCCAGCCCGTTCTTGTGTACGGCGGGCTTTCAGCCCGTCGAGTGATGAGCTTTGCTGCCGCGCCGGCTTTTGCGCGGTAGTGAGCTTTCGAGCGAGTGGTTCTTGACTCGTTGAGTCGTCCGGCCGCCCCGCGTTGACTCACTTCGGCGGCTGGTTGTCGCATAAATTGAACGCGCGCGTTGCAGCGACCGGTGGGTCCGTACGCGCAAAGCAAGGAACGCACGTCCGCATACAAGTTCGAAGGAGCAGAACGTGACGGCGAACGTCAACACATCGGTCGGCGGTTGGTTCACCCGGCGCAGCATCCGCACCACGGCCGCCGCGGTCTTCTTCGCGTTGGGGCTGGGGGCGGTTGCGGCGAATGGGCAGATTGTCATCAGCCAGGTGTACGGAGCGGGCGGAAACGTCGGCGCTACGTACAACGCCGATTTCATTGAACTGTACAACGCCGGCCCCAGTGCCGTTGACCTGTCGACGTACTCAATCCACTACGCGGCCGCCACCGGAACGAGCTGGACGCGCCAGGCGCTGATTGGATCGATCGCCTCGGGCGGATATTATCTGATTCGCACGACTACGATTTCCGCAACGGGTGCGACGCTCCCGACCCAAGACGCCGCTTTCACAAGCCCAGACATGTCCGCCACCGCTGGAAAGGTCGCGCTCTTTCGAAATGCTTCAGCCGCCGCCACCGGGCAATTCGCCACTGCGCCGTCAGGGTCGACGTTGATCGATTTTGTCGGCTATGGTACGACCGCGGACGCCCGCGAGGCGGGCGGCCTGCCGGGCTTCCCAGTTGGAACCACGGCGGACAACGCACCGGCGCCGAGCGTGACTACGTCGGTCATCCGGGCGGGCTGTGGTAGCTCGGATACCAACGTGAACAGCGCTAACTTCGTCGCCGCTACGCCTAATCCGCGCAATTCTCGAGCCCCGATCAACAATGGCCTAACCGGGCGTGGGTTGCCGATCACTGCGGCACAAGGTGCCTCTGTCACGCTTCAAGTGCCGGCCGTCTCGATCGCGGCCTGCACCGGCGCGGCGCCAGCAGTGAACACCGTTACCGCGGACGCGACAATGATCGGCGGATCTTCGGCACTACCGCTCCTGCTGAATGCCGGCAACTACGAAGCGACGCTTACCATTTCCGCGCAGGCGGTTACGCAAATGAGCGTGCCGTTCGTCATTACGGAAACGCCGGCCGGTCGCACCGGCGGCGGCGTGATTCCGGTAAACGTTACCGCCGCGGCCACGCCTGGAAACGACGTGTGCACGAGTGCGTACACCAACCCGGCGTATGAGATTCCGCCGACGGGCGGCGTCGTCTTCGGCACGAACGCCGGCGCAACAAATGACTTGCCAGGCGTCGCGAGCTGCACAAACTCCAGCGGAAGCGCTAGCAGCAACACCAGCACATCAAACCTCACGGTGTGGTACACGATCAACCCAAGCTTCACCGGAACATGGACGTTTTCGACTTGCGCATCGGGGCTGACCGGAACAACGTTGACTGACTCGGTGCTCGCGGTGTACTCCGGCACGAGTTGTGCGACCGCGGCTCAACTGGCGTGTAGCGATGATTCCTGTTCACTTCGCGCGCAAGCCGTCGTGAATTTGACGGCGGGTAACAAGTACCTCGTGCGAGTTTCCGGCTTCAACGCAGGCACCGGGACGTTCATTCTTGACGTGACGCCGCCGCCGCTTGCGACACCTGGCAACGACCTTTGCAGCGCGGCAATTCCACTCACGCTGGGACAACCGCAGATCGGCACGACGGAAGGCGCGACGGGGACGGATGTGAGTTCGTGCGGAGATGGGGCGGACGCGAACGACGTTTGGTACACGTTTACGCCGAATGTAGCGTCCGGAACTGCGAGCTACGTCATCTACGCGTGCTCAACCAACGGTGCGTTCGACTCCACGATCTCGGTTTTCAGCGGAAGCTGCGCCTCCCTGACGCAGCTCCAGTGCGATACGGACACGACTACGTCGTGCGGGTACCCCGGCTCCCGCGTGTCGGCGAGCCTGGTGGGCGGCACGACCTACTTGATTCGAGTTTCAGCCGAACCCGGGTCACCTGCAGCTGGTCTGTTGACGGGCGGCGGACCATTCACGGTCGCCGTGTCGATTCCGCCCTCGCCGGCGAATGAGACCTGTGCGACCGCGACGGCGGTGACGATTTCCGGCGGCGTGGGCACCGCGACGACGAACAATTTCTATGGGGTCGCGGGGCTTGATCCGGCATCATTATTTGGCGTGTGCGGCGGCGTTTCGGCTGGCAAAGACCTGTATTTCTCGTTTAACACCGGCGCGACCGGCGCCGGAAGCTGGATCGTCAGCACCTGCACCGGTACACCCCAGGACACGGTTCTCGATGTGTTCACGGCTTGCACCGATACCTCGCCGCTGGCATGCAATGACGACCAGGCCGGTTGTGGAGACGGAACGCAGTCCAGCGTGACCGTTGTGCTCGCGGCGAGCACAACTTACCGCGTGCGTGTTTCGTCGAAGGGTGTCGCGCCGATTGGCGGGCCGATTGCCCTGAGTATTTTGCAAGCGTCCGCGCCGGCGAACGACAACTGCGCGAGCGCAACGGTCATCGCCGGCGCCGGAAACGGGCCGAGTGGCGTGACCGGAACCAATCAATTCGCAACGCTTGACGGCGCGGCCACGGGTTGTGGTACGCCGGTGGGCAAGGACGTTTGGTACGCCTTCCAGCCGACGACGAGCGGATTCTTCGACGTATTTACATGCCTCAACTCAACGCAGGACACCGTGCTCGAGATCTATGACGCGTGCGGCGGCTCGGTCGTGGCATGCAACGACGATGCGGTCGGTTGCGGCAGTGGGTTGCAATCGTCGATTCTCTCTGTCAGCCTCTCCAGTGCGACGAACTACCGAATTCGCGTGGCGTCCAAGGGCGCGTCGCCCGCTGGGGGCGCGTTCAATCTGGTGGTACGACCAAGCCCGCCGTCCAATGATACTTGCGCCAGCGCGACGGTCATCACTTCCCTGCCGTTTACGAGCACCGTCAGCGCCGCCACAGCGACGGACGATCTTCCCGATCCCTCGTGCAACAGCGCCTCGGCGACGCAGGCGCGCTTTAGCGTCTGGTACACCTACACGCCGCCCACAAGCTGCACCGCGGCATTCTCGCAAACGTCTTCGAACGACACTGCCACCGCCGTATACACGGGCACTTGCGGTTCATTCACGCAGGTCCATTGCTCGGACCCGGAAACGTCGTCCTTCGCGATGACCGGCGGAGTGCAGTATTACATTCAAATCAGCTACTGGTTCTCGACGGGCAGCCCGACCGGAAACTACGTCTTCAACATGGATTGCGTCGGTCCGCCGGCGAACGACACCTGCGCGGGCGCGATTGTCGTGCCGAGTCTGCCGTTCACCAGCACGGTCAATGGCGCGGCGGCGACGGACGATCTGGACGTGACATGCAACAGCTCGTCCGCCACGCTGACAAAGTCGGGCATTTGGTATCAGTGGACGGCGACCGATAGCTGTCCGGTGCTGGTCGAGCAACTCGCGTCACTCGACACTATTCGAGCGGTGTTCACGGGCACTTGCGTGGGGCTGACCCAGGTATTCTGCGCTGATCCGGAGACCGGTGCATCGACCAGCTTCACGCCCTCGCCTGGAACCACTTATTACATCCTCGTCGGGATGTTTGGCACGACGGCGCCCGCCGCGGCGTATCAGTTCAAATTGAGTGTCGCCGGACCGGCGAATGATGCGTGTACGGGTGCGACGACTGTCAGCGTCAGCGGCGGATCCGCGACCGTTACCGGCAACAACGCTTGCGGTGCGACGGACGACGGAATCGTTCCGTCCTGCGGCGCGACGAGCAAGGACCTGTGGTGGACATTCACCACCAGCGCCTCGCAGGCCGGCAACTGGCGCATCAACACTTGCGGCAGCGCAATTGACACCGTGCTAAGCGTCTACAGCGGCGCCTGCCCCGGCACCGAGATGGTCTGCAACGACGACGCGGTCAGCGGCGTCTGCTCCGGCTCGCCGCAATCTGAGGTCGTCGTTACCTTGGCGGCCAGCACGCAATATCGCGTGCGCGTCGCCAGCAAGGGCGCCAGCGCCGGCGGCGCCATCACGCTGAACATCGTCGCCGAGATTCCTCCGGCGAATGACAGCTGCTCCACGCCGGTCGCGCTGACGCTCGGCACCTACGCCGGCGGCAATACGGCGTTCGCCACCAACGATGGCTCGTCGAGCTGCGACGCGTCGGGCCGCGACGTGTGGTATAGCTTCACGCTGGCTTCCGCGCTTTCTGGCAACCAAGTCGTCCGCGTCGATACGTGCACGTCTGCCATCGATACGGTTGTGACCGTCTACAGCGGCACGTGCGCGGGCGGGCTGACGGAAATGGCCTGCAACGATGAGTGTGGCGGTTCGCCTTGCGGACCGACCAGCTCGTGCCTCAGTTTCAGCAGCCTGGCCACCGGGACGTACTTGGTGCGCGTCTCGGATAAGGGGCTCACCGGCGGTGCGATCAACGTTCGCGCGCGGATCGCACCTGTCAACGACGACTGCGCGAACGCAATTCCGCTGTTCTGCGGCGTCCCATTGCTGCATAGCAACGTGGGGGCGACGGTCGACGTTCCGCCGGCGCCGGCGACGCCCTGCCCCGATACGGGTGAAGGCGGAACGAATACGGTGGTCAACGCGCGTGAGGGCGTGTGGTATTCGTTCATCGGCACCGGCGGCCCGGTGGAGGTGAGCACCTGCAGCGCGTCGACCACCTTTGACACGCAGATATCGGTGTTTACTGGCGGATGCGGTGGTTTGGTCTGCTTCGCGGCGAACGACGATGCCAATTCCGCAACGCCGCCGAACACCCTGTGCTCGGCCAGCACGACCCGCTCCATCGTGAAGATGCCCAACCCGGCATCCCCAGTCCCAGTGCCGACGACTACCGTTGGCGCGCTGTATTTCGTGCTCGTGACGCCGTTCAGCGCCGCGACAACCGGCACATTCCAGTTGACGCTCACGGCGACGGCGACTGCAACCGCCTCAAGTAACAGCCCCGTTTGCCCGGGCACGTCGATCGCTCTGAGCGGCGGTCCGAATGGAATGACGGCGTATAGCTGGACCGGGCCGAACGGCTTCACGTCCAGTGTGCAGAACCCGAGCATTCCCAGTGCGACGCCGCTCGATGCCGGCAGCTACACGCTGACGGTGACCGACGGCAACGGCTGCACCGGCTCGGCCTCCACGACCGTTGTGGTGCTCGCCGCGCCGTGCATCGCCTCCGGCATCGATTTGTGGACCAGCCCGTCTGGCGGAAGCACGTACGACGACTTCTCCAGCTTCCCGCTGCCGCCGGGCTTCTTTGACCCCGGCTCGGATCCGTTTGGCGGCACGGTCGTCTTTGGCGGCCAGCCGCTGAGCACGTCGCCGCCGAGCGCCCTTGGCCCAACCGACACGATCGTGCGACGCGGTGGGTCGGTCTCGCTGCCCAACCCCGGCGACACGGCAACCGTCCCGATTGAGATCGTCGCGCTGAGCTTGGTGAGCGTGCAGCCAATCACGGTGACTTACAACGGCGGTTTGAATCCCGAGCAGTGGAACGTCCGCGGATGCCTTTCGGGTCCGTCCTCGCAGCAACCCGGCGGAATGACGATCAACCGCGACAACTGCCCGACGCCGGTCGGCGGCACGTTTACGGCCACGCTGCCGGTCTTGCCGCGGCTGACGTTCACGCGTTTAAGCGACAACGCGCAGCGCGTGCTGGACTTCGGCCAGATGAGCCTGCCGCCGATCGTTTTCCAGACGACCGACGGTCACTGGCTGGAGCAGGATCCAGGCGGGCTGGGACTGATCACCGCGGCGGCTGGCCTTTCGGTCGATCATGACTGCGACGGCGGCACGCTGGACGTCGGCCCGCTTATCGGCTCGAGCAATTTCCACGCCGGCCTGCGGGCGCATCGTTGCACGCCGAATTGCAACGAACCGCCGCAGTTCAAGAAACGCATGACGCACGAGCAAGCGTTGCTCGCGGCGCACGGCGTCCTGCCGGCGCAGATCTGCCCGAACGGCGACACGGACAACGACGGTATTTGTGACGATGCGGACAACTGTCCGAGCGTCGCGAACCCGTTGCAGACGGACACGGACGACGACGGCATCGGCGACGCGTGTGATCCGCTGCTGGGTCCACAGCTCCCGGTGGCGTCGAGCAACAGCCCGGTCTGCGAGTTGCTCGCGCTGAATCTGACCGGCTTGCCGAACGGAATGAGCAACTATAGCTGGTCTGGGCCGAACGGCTTCTCGTCCAACCTGCAGAACCCGTCCATCCCGAGCGTCACGCTTCTGGACGCCGGCGTCTACACGCTTACCGTTACGGATGCGAATGGTTGTGATGTATTGAACACCACGAACGTCGTGGTGAACGCCAATCCGGTCGCGACGGCATCCAGCAATAGCCCGGTTTGCGACGGCGGCACGCTCAATCTGCTCGGCGGACCGAACGGCATGGCCAGCTATAGCTGGACCGGCCCGAACGGGTTCTCGTCGAACCTGCAGAATCCGAGCATCGCGGGCGTCACGGCGGCCGATGCGGGCCTCTACACGCTCACCGTCACCGACGGCAACGGCTGCATGGCTTCCGCCAGCACAACTGTGGTGGTGAACGCCAACCCGGCTGCGAGCGCGTCGAGCAACAGCCCGGTCTGCGACGGCGGAACGCTCAATCTCCTGGGCGGACCGAACGGCATGGCCAGCTATAGCTGGACCGGGCCGAACGGCTTCTCGTCCAACGTGCAGAACCCGAGCGTTCCGAGCGTGACGGCAGCCGCTGCCGGCCTCTACACGCTGACTGTGACGGATGGCAACGGCTGCAGCGCGAGCGCGTCCACGAACGTCGTGGTGAACTCGAACCCCGTTTGCGTAATCACCACGGCGAGTCCGGTGGCCGGCGGCTCCAGCAACAGCGCCTCCGTCGGCAACGCCGGCGTCGGCGCGACTTACGTCTGGAGCGTCACGAACGGCTCGCTGGACAGCGGCCAGGGAACCGACACGATCACCTACACCGCCGGCGCTTCGGGCACGGTGACGATCAGCGTCACGGTGACGGACGCCAACGGTTGCCAGTGTTCGACGACAACGTTTGTGGCCATTACGGCCGGCGGCTATCCGAACGACTCGCTAGTTCTGGTCGCCACCGACACTTGTCTGAGCGCGAGCGAAAACCTCGTCTCGGTCGAGCTGTATATGTTCAACCTGACGCAGAACGTCACTGGATTCCAGGCGTTCCTGCAATTCGATGATGGCAAGCTCAATTACCGCGGCGACCTGAGTTCTTACACGAACTCTCCGTTCCTGCTGCACATCGGATTGATCGGATCGGCGCAGGTCGGCACGGGTCAGCTCAACCTGAACGGCTCTGACGTGCTCGGCGGCATTGGGACCAATGCCACGTCGCTCCTGGCCACGCTCGTGTTCGAGGTCGACACCTGGCCGGATTGCGCAAGCACGAGCATCGGATTCCGCACGTTCGGGCCGTTCATTTCCGAGCTCAGCAAGAACGGCGTGCCGATCGTTACGCCGCTGGTGGTGACGCAGCCGATCAAGCGCGACATCACAGGCCCGGCGTCCACGAGCGGCTCGATCGCGACGTGCTACGCGAGTGCGGCGGCGGCTGAGTCGGCGGCGATCGCGGCGACGAGCTTTGTCGACGCGTGCAGCCCGCCGGTCACCGTCGCGGCTTCGACCAGCGGCACATGCAGCGCCGTGGTGACGGTGACCGGCACGGATTCGTGCGGCAACAGCACGCCCGTGACGTACAACACGCGGGTCGACAGCACGCCGCCGGTCGTGACGTGTGCGAACGTGCCGGCCCGTGCGGCGGACGCCGGCGGCTGCACGGCGCTTGTCTCGCTCGGCGCGACCGCGAACGACAACTGTGACGGCGCGCTGCCGGTTTCGTACGCCGCAGACCTGAACAACAACTTGGGCGACGGCTACGAAACGCCGATTTCAAGTCCTTACGCGTTCCCGACCGGCGTAACCGGAGTTCGCGCCAGCGCCACGGACACGTGCGGCAACGTCGGCACGTGCGACTTCACTGTGACGGTCGACGCGGAGAACGAAGTCGTGTTCGACGCGATCCTGGATCGCGTGTTCGTTCCGACCAGCCGCTGCATCCGCCTGGTTCCGATTCCGGGTAGCTGCACGCTGACGGATGTGAACGTCACGATCAGCTTCGTCGATCACGACAGCAATCCGACCACGCCGGTGCAGACCGCCTCGCCGGTGACCGTGCGGATTCCGTGTGGTTCGTACACCGGCATGTGCGCCAAGGACGAGCAACACACGTTGTGGGATACGCGGCCGATGACGATTTCTGGCACGCAGTACGTCGTGACCGGTGCGTACGACCTGCGCGGCGGAGACAACGACAACGATGGCGACGTCGACATCAACGACGTGACGTACTTCATCGGAACGTTCGGCGGGCCGGAGAATTCGTACAACTGCTCATTGGCGCCGTTTACGCTTCCGACTCATCGTGGCGCGGACTACAGCAACAACGGCAACGTCGGCGCCGAGGACTACACGTTCCTGTCAACGAACTGGCTCTCGCTCACGAGCTGTGCCTGCACGGTGCGGCCGATCAAGATCCGCACCGACGGCACGACCGCGGCGGCGATGCCGGTTCTGCGGGCCGACGTGCTATCGGTCGACGTTCCGATGCCGATCGCGGTGCGGGCGGATTTGACGCTCGACGGCGTGATCGACTACCGCGACGTGCAGGAGTTCGAGACGCGCATGGGATTGCCGCACGACTTGTCGATCCGCATGCGCGGCGGCGCGACGCCGTTCGAAGGCGGCGTGCAGTCAGAGCAGGAAACCGGCGCGGGCCGTTAGGCTCGCATTTGAAGTCGCGCGGACGGTCGCCCGGGATCGGGCGTCTGTCCGCGCGGCACTGTTACTTGGGCACTTCGGGATCGGGCCGAGAGGAGAAGCAGATGCGGGCGAGATTCGGTGTGTTCGCGGCCTGCGCCGTGATCATTTGCAGCGCGGGAACATTGGCGAGCACGACGTGGGTGGTCGACGACGACGGATTCGCGAGGCCCTCAGATTGCGACGACGTCGCGACGCCCGCGTTTACGACGATACAGGCCGCGGTGAACGCGGCCGGCCCGGGCGACACGATCAAGATCTGCCCAGGGCTGTACGTCGAACAGGTCGTCATTAGCGGCGCCAGCAATTTGACGCTCATCGGGTCCGGCAGCGGTTCGAACCCGGCCGTCGACACGATCATTCAGTCGCCGGCGTCGCTGCCGTTCTCGTTCGTCACCGGCCCTTCGAATTTCCCGATCGTCGCGGTGATGAATAGCGACGATGTCGCGATTCAGAATCTGCGCGTGGACGGCGCCGGTAATGGAAACCTGAACTATCGCTTCATCGGCGTCGCTTATCGCGAGTCCGACGGCGCGGTTTCGAACTGCGTCATTACCGGCATTCGCAACACGCCGATCGACGGCTCGCAGCACGGCGTGGCGCTGTGGTGCTTCAACGATCTCGCTGGTCCGTACACGCTGGGCGTCACGAACGTCACATTGGCGGACTATCAGAAGAACGGCACCGTCTTCGGCGGTCCGGGCCTGACGGTGAATATGTCGGGCTGCACGATCAGCGGCGCCGGCGCCGTGAGCTTCATCGCGCAGAACGGCGTGCAGGTGTGCTGCGGCGCAGACGCGACGGTCACGAACACCGCCATCGCCGGCCATACGTACACGCCGGCGACGGTCTATTCCACCGGGCTGCTGGCTATTAACGACATCGGCGACCCGCCCGCGTCGGTCATCCTCTCGAACGTCACGCTGACCGACAATCAGAGCAGTGCATACCTCTTTGATTACGACGGCACGATTTCGAACTCGTCTTTGACGACCGGCGTCCCCGGCGTCTCCTCCGACGGCATCGACGCCGTCAATACCGGCGCTGTCGCGCGCGGCGCCGCACGTGCCGGCCGGCCGATTCAACCCTATCAGCGCGACGGCAAGCCCACCGGCGACGAAAAAGCCGGATCGGCGTCCCGCACGCCGCCCAACATGATCGTCTCGGTCTCGAACTGCTCGATCGACGGCAACGACGCGGCGAACACGGCCGGCGTCTACGCCTACAGCGACGGCGCGACGCTGACGTTGGGCGTCTCCGACAGCACCGTCACCAACTGGGACTACGGCTTCTACATTGATGAGCAGGGCGGAACGATCAACACCACCGCCAACGCGAATTGCATCACCAGCAACGTCAGCTACGGCTTCTACACCGCCGGCGGCACCACCACCGTGCAGAACGCGGAAAACAACTACTGGGGCGGCCCCAACGGATTCGGTCCCTTTGATCCGCTCGGCTCGGTCGAGGCGGATTACTTTACCTGCGCCGCCCCGGCCGTCATGCGCAATTCGGATGGCGCGGGCGACGCAGTCAGCGACCTGTACGTCGACTACTGCCCCTGGCTGGGAAGTTGCGAAGGCTCGCTCACGCTCGAGATCACGGATTTGTGCGTCTCTGGCGGAGAGACGCAGGTGGTGGTCGAAGTCTGGATGCGCGGATTGGCGCACAATGTCACCGGCTTCTTCGCGCATGTCGCGTTTGATTCGGGCCGCCTGACTTATTTCGGCGGTACGAGCAGCTACACCGCCGCCCCGTTCCCGCTGCATCTGCCGCCGGCGATCGGCGTCGCGGAAATCAGCCCCGGCGTGTTACAGCTGAATGGCTCTGACACGTTCGGCGGCGGGGGCACGAGTTCCGATTCGCATCTGGCCACGCTGGTATTCAACGTACAGCCGGCCGGCTTCCCGGAGTGCACGCCGGCGCTTCTGGCTGCTTACATCGACACGTTCGGCGGCTTCCCGACCGAGCTGAGCTTCCAGGGAATCCCGGTTCAGACCGGATTGGTGAACTCGCTCTTCGTGAATCGCGACGTCACGCCGCCGATCGCAAGTTCGACCGGACCGATCGCGTCGTGCTATCCGAATGTTGCGGCAGCCGAAGCCGCGGCGCAGGCCGCGACGTCATTCAGCGACAACTGCGGAGCGGTGAGTGTCAGCGTTTCGACCGTCGGCACTTGCAGCGCGACGGTCACTGTCCGCGGAACCGACGGCTGCGGCAATTTCACGGACCAGTCGTATTCGACGCGCATCGACAACACGGCGCCCGTGCTCAGCACGGTTTCCGGTAACGACATCCCGGTTCGCGCCGATGCCGGCGGTTGCACGGCGCTGGTTTCGCTGTCGATCACCGCGAATGACAACTGCGACGGCGCGGTCGCGGTCTCGTACGCGCTGGATACCGACAACAACACCGGCAACGGCTACGAGCTGCCGATCACGAACCCATATGCGTTCAACACCGGCGTGAACAGCGTGCTGGCCAGCGCGACGGATTCGTGCGGCAATGTTGGCACGTACGCGTTCACCGTGACGGTGCAGGCGGTGAATCGCGTGATTGTCTCGCTGCGGCTGGATAGCGTGGCCTCGACCGGCTCGCGCTGCATCCGCGTCGTGCCTCTGCCGGGCGGCTGCTCCAGCGACGACGTTCACGTGTCCGTGAACTTCAATTCGCCCAGCGTGCCCGGCGTGCAGGCGCTCAACGTCCCAATCGACATCCCGTGCGGCGCGTGGACCGCGATATGCGTCAAGGACGAGCAGCACACGCTCTGGTTCACCACCACGATCACCGACACGGGCGTCGACTACGCCGCCGACAACCTGGTGACGCTGCGCAGCGGCGACACCGACAACGACAGCGACGTGGACATCAACGACGTGACCTGGTTCCTGTTCACGTTCGGCAACCTCGCGGCCAGCGGTGGCTGCCCGTGGAACGGCACGCGTGACGCCGACTTTGACTTGAATGGTGCCGTCGGCGCCGGCGATTACTCGATCCTGTCGGCGCCTGCGAACTGGCTGAAATTCAGCACCTGCGCCTGCAGCCCGCCGCGCGGGGGCGGATTGACGCAAGACGAACCGCTACCAGCGACGATGGCTGGCGCCTCGCGATCGACCGCCGGATTGCCCGCCGAGGTCGCCGCAATGGCGGACCTGGACCGCGACGGCGTCGTGAACTGGGTGGATGTGCAGCTGTTCGAGGCCAAGTACGGTTTCGACGGCAGCCTCTCGTCGGCGATGCGCAGCGTCGGCGGCGCGCCGGCGGATCAGCCACGAGTCAAACGGCTGGGCCGCTAGATAGATGGTTTGTGTTTGCCGCGCGGCGTTTCTGTGCCTCGGAGCGCCGCGCGGCTGGTTTTCGATATTGTGCGTCGGCCGAATCGCGGCCGGGCGAACTTCATGGTGGGAGTAGGTCAATGAATCGCGAATCGATGCCGCACGCGGTGAAGCGGATAGTGGCCGCCTTCGTAACCTGCGGAATGCTCGCCGCGCCGGCCCTGGCGACGGGGACACTCAGTCTGGACATTCAAAATCCCAAGACGTGCTACAAAGCGGGCGACACGATCTTCATCGATCTGAACATGTCAAACCTGACGCAAAACGTCACGGGCTTCCAGGCGTTCCTGCAATACAACACGTCGTTCCTCACGTATGACGCGAGCGGGTCGTCTTACACGCCCGCGCCGTTCACATTGCACGTTCAGAACATCCTGACGTCCGAGGTTCCCGCGCCCGGCTCGGGCGACATCAACCTCGACGGCTCGTTCCCGCCCGTGCCGCCCAGCCCGGGCACAAACGTCCCGGCGACTCTGGCGACGCTGAAATTCGTTGTGAATCCCGGTAACGACGGCCTGTCGACGAACGTCGGTTTCCGCACGTTCGGCCCATTCATCTCCGAGCTCAGCTTCCAGGGCACGCCGGTCGTTACGGCCCTGACGCCTTCCGGCACGATCACGATCGATCAGAATCTCCCCGCGATCGCGGCTTGCCCGGGGCCGGTTTCGGTGCAGTGCATCGAAGACGTGCCAGCGCCGGTCGCGCCGCCTCCGGGGCCGGCGCCGGCCGCGTCGAATTCGTGCTCCAATGCGCCGGCGGTGTGCAACGGCAGCTACGCCGGCGATACAACCGGTTCCACGAATGACGGCTCGTCAACCTGCTCACTGTTCGGGCGCGATATGTGGTATCGCTTCACGCCCGGACTGTCCGGCAATCTCTCGCTGTCGCTCTGCGGAACGCCCACCGTCGTCTCGGTGCACAGTGCGTGCCCCGGCACGTTCCAGAACGAAATCGGCTGCAGCGGCGCTGCGTGCGGCGTTGGGAACGAACTGGTTGTTCCGGTGACGGGCGGTCAGACCTATCTGATCCGCGTCGCGGGCGCGAACGCCGTGATCGTCGGCCCGTACACGCTGGTAATCGACGGCCCGGAGTGCCTTGGCGCCAGCGATGCGGGTTCCGCGCTTTGCGGTGACCCGGCCGTGACCTGGGAAGGCGACATAACCGTCGGCACATGCCCGAAGACCGTCACTCGCACATACAAAGTCGAAGACTCCGCGGGCAACTTCTCAACCTGTACGCAGACCATCACCGTGCAGGACACGATCGCGCCGTCCATCAACTGCCCGCCGCCGCTAGTTCTGGATTGCTCGACGCCGGTTCCCGCGCCTTACCCGTCGCTCGCGGCGTTCCTGCTGGATGGCGGCACGGCGACCGACAACTGCGCCGCGCCGCTGACGTTCGCGTTTGTGCGCGAGCTTCGCTTCGGCCTGGGTTGCGTCGGCAATCCGCTTACGATCGTTCGCACCTACAGCGTCACGGATTGGTGCGGAAACTCCGACGAGTGTAAACACTCGATCGACGTGATCGACACCACGCCGCCGGTCATCACCGGCTCGGCGAATAACGCCACCGTGAACAACGCCTGCACCGCGAGCGTAACCTTCTCAGCGCAAGTGGACGACTTCTGCGGCGTCGCGCCAGGCGGCGTGTCGGTTTCCGCAACGCTGGTCACCGCCAATGCGACTCTCGGAGCCGTCAGTTTCACTGCGACGCCGAACGGCGGGAATCAGGTGCTCGTCTCCGGCAGCGTGCCGGTCTCGGCTCTGACAAGCTGCCCGGCGACGGTGCAGATCACAATCAACGCCAGTGACAATTGCGGCAATCCGGCCATGCCGCTCGTGCTCTCGGCGAATGTGATCGACACGATCGCGCCGCTGGCGATCTCGAGTGGTCCGATTGCGGCGTGCTATCCGGACGCCGCCTCGGCAGAGGCCGCCGCGTTGGCGAATTCGTCGGCGTTCGACAATTGTCCCGGCGCCCTGACGCCGACGGTTTCCACCGCCGGCACCTGCAGCGCGACAATCACCGTTATCTTCAGCGACGCTTGCGGCAACCCGTCGAATTCGCTGATCTACAACACGCGCATCGATAACACGGGTCCGGTCGCGAGTTCGTCTGGGCCGATTGCGGCCTGCTATCCCGACGTGGCGTCCGCCGAGGCCGCCGCGCTGGCGAATTCGTCGGCGACGGACAACTGCCCCGGCGCGCTGACGCCGAGCGTCTCGACGGTCGGCACGTGCAGCGCCGTTGTGACGGTCACGTACACGGACGGCTGCGGCAATGTGTCGAACGCGTTGACGTACAGCACGCGGATCGATAACAGCGGCCCGGTCGCCAGTTCGTCCGGTCCGATCGCGGCTTGCTATCCGGATGCAGCGTCTGCCGAAGCGGCCGCGCTGGCGAATTCGTCGGCGACGGACAATTGCCCCGGCGCATTGACGCCGAGCGCGTCGACGGTCGGCACGTGCAGCGCGGTTGTGACGGTCACGTACACGGACGGCTGCGGCAATGTGTCGAACGCGTTGACTTACAACACGCGGATCGACAACACCGGCCCGGTCGCGAGTTCGTCGGGACCGATCGCTGCGTGTTACCCCGATGTCGCCTCAGCCGAGGCCGCCGCGCTGGCGAATTCGTCGGCGACGGATGATTGCCCCGGCGCGCTCACTCCGAGCGTCTCGACGGTCGGCACGTGCGGCGCGGTTGTGACGGTCACGTACACGGACGGCTGCGGCAACGTGTCGAACGCGTTGACGTACAACACGCGCATCGACAACACGGGCCCGGTTGCGAGTTCGAGCGGTCCGATCGCGGCCTGCTATCCGGATGTGGCGTCCGCTGAGGCCGCCGCGCTGGCGAATTCTTCAGCGACGGACGACTGCCCCGGTGTGTTGACGCCGAGCGTTTCGACGGCCGGTACGTGCAGCGCGGTCGTGACGGTCACTTTCAGCGACGGCTGCGGAAACGTGTCGAACGCGTTGACGTACAACACGCGCATCGACGGAACGCCGCCGGTGCTCACCTGCAGCAACATTACGGTGCCGGCGGATGCCGGCGGATGTGACGCGCTTGTCACGCTGAACGCCAGCGCAACCGACAACTGCCCCGGCCCGGTGACGATCACCTACGCCGCCGACCTGAACAACAACCTCGGCGATGGCTACGAGACGCCCATTACGAACCCATACACGTTCCCGCAAGGCACCACGGGCGTGAAGGCGCAAGCGCTGGATGGTTGCGGTAACGAGTCCAACTGCGTCTTCAGCGTTACGGTGAACGCGGTCAACGTCGTCTACGCGACGTTGCAGCTCGACCAGGTGTTCAATCCCGGCATACGCTGTGTCCGATTCGTGCCGACGCCGGGCAGTTGCAGCGCGACCGACGTTCATCTGAGTGTGGACTTCAACGTCGTCACGGGCGGCGGCGTTCAGGCTCAGAACGTCGAGATTGAAATTCCTTGCGGCTCGTGGACATCGCTTTGCGCGAAGGACGAGCAGCACACATTATGGTCGACCGTCGGCTTGATCGATTCGGGCGCAACCTACTCGGCCGCGTCCACAATCTCGCTGCGCAGCGGCGACACCGACAACGATAGCGACGTGGATATCAACGACGTGACCTTGTTGGTGCTCCAGTTCGGCACGCTCTCCGCCAGCGGCGGTTGCCCGTGGAACGGCACGCGCGACAGCGACTTCAGCCTCAGCGGCTCGCGCGGCGCTGACGACTACACGTTCCTGGCGACGAACTGGCTGCAATTCACGAGCTGCGCCTGCACGCCGCCGCGGCCAGGACCGGGGCTCGACGACGTGGACCCCGCGCAAATGGTCCCGGCGGAGTTGACGCCATCGCGTGTGGTGTCGCTCCCGATGGGAAATGTGACACCTGACCAGGCGCAGTTACTGGACCTGGACCGGAACGGCGTATTCGATGTGAAAGACGTGCAGATCTTTGAGCAGCGCAACGGCCTTTCGGGTGAGCTGTCGCGTGCGATGAAAGCTGCCGATTCGGCCGCTGGACCGGTTAAGATACGAAAGGGTTCGCGCTAGTCGCGAGGATTGGTCGTCTCGAAAGATCGGCCGGAATCGCCCTTGCCGTTGGCACCGCTGGCGGCAAGGGCGATTGGGTTGCGCCGGCCCGTTCGCCGGCGTGATGGGGTTGGCGAAGACGCCCCGTCCGGGGACGTCAACTTTGTGGTTGGAGTGTGGAAATGAGCACGATTCGTACAGCGACCGGGATCGTTGTCGGCGCCAGCCTGCTGGCCGCAATCGCGTTGGCCCGCGATACGACGCGCGTGAGCACCACCAGCGCCGGCGGGCAGGTCACGAACACGTTCCTTGACCTCAGTTCGATCTCCGACAACGGCCGCTGGGTTGCGTTCGCCAGTTCGTCGCCCACGCTGGTGGCCGGTGACACGAACGGCGCAACGGACGTATTCGTCAAAGACCGCACCACGAACGCGACCGTGCGCGTCAGCGTCGCCACGGGCGGCGGCCAGTCCAACGGGTCGAGCACCCAGCCGTTCCTCTCGCCGAATGGCCGTTGGGTCGTGTTCAACAGCACGGCGACGAATCTGGTCGTTGGCGACACGAATGCCGCCGCCGACATCTTTGTGCACGACCGCGATCCGGATTTGAACGGCATCTATGACGAGGGCAACGGCGTCACGACGCGCGTCAGCGTCAGCTCGGTCGGCGCACAGACCGATGGCGACAGCACGCACCCGATGATCACGCCCGACGGGCGCTACATCGTGTTCCGCAGCTTCGGCACCACACTCGTCGCCGGCGACACCAACGGCACGGCCGACATCTTCGTGAAAGACCTCGCCAGCGGCGCGGTCGATCGCGTCAGCACGACATCCGCCGACGCGCAAGTGCCCGGCGGCTACCTGCAATACCCGACTATTTCGGCGGATGGGCGATTCGTCGCGTTTGTGTCCACCGCCACGACGCTGGTTGCCGGCGACACCAACGCCCTAGCCGACGCGTTCGTGAAGGATCGCCAAACGCGCGCGATTGAACGCGTGAGTGTCGCGACGGGCGGCGCCCAGGCCACCGGCGGCGGCGTGGACGACCGCGCATACATTTCGGCGGACGGGCGCTATGTGGCGTTTTGCTCGTTGGCCACCAACCTGGTCACCGGCGACACGAACGGCCAGTTTGACATCTTCGTCCGCGATCGAGTCCTCGCCACGACCGTGCGCGTGAATCTCTCGTCGAATCCGACGTCGTCCGGCGCGCAGGCGACCGGCGCGGGGGCATTTTTCCCGGCAATCTCAGCCGACGGCCGCTACGTCGTATTCAGCAGCCAGGCGACCAACCTGATTGACCTCGATACGAACGCCCAGGCCGACACGTTCGTTCGCGACCGGCTGTGGAACCTCACCAGCCGCGTCAGCGTGACGACCGCCGGCGCGCAGGTCACCGGCGGCGCGAGCAACGCGCCGGCGATGTCGCGCGACGGGCGTTATGTCTCGTTCTCCAGCGCGGCGACCGACGTGATCAGCGGCGACACCAACGGGACGGCCGACACGTTCGTCGCGGATACTCGTTCGACGGCAACGCCGCAGACGCTTCGGATCGATTCCGATGGTGCCTCAGCGACCGTCGATCAGACGATTTCGGCCAGTGAATACGGCCCCGGCAACAGTTACAGCTACGCCGGCGGCGGAACGGGCTTTGGCGGCGTGCTCGGCAGCGGCACGCTGTACATGAATAGCGACAGCACGAACCTGTACGTCGCCTTCCAGCCCGGCGCGACTCTAAACGATATTGCGGTCCTTTACCTGGATACCCGCGCCGGCGGCTTTACAGA
This sequence comes from Phycisphaerae bacterium, assembly GCA_046350315.1. GTDB lineage: Bacteria > Planctomycetota > Phycisphaerae > UBA1845 > Fen-1342 > CAZHTF01. The sequence goes on along the minus strand of JAXMAP010000002.1, from coordinate 3,250,014 downwards.
CAACACGATGTTCGACGGCGCCGATCGGCAGCGCCGCGCCGTCACGCAACTGGTCGGCAGCGCCAATTCGGCCTTCGACCCGGATTTCTTGCCCGACTTTGCACTGACGATCGATCGCGGCGGAATGACGTTCTATGAGTTGACCGGCGGATCGCTGACTTTCATCAGCTTCAGCGGCGCCACAACCGGCCAGAACACGCTGGCGCGCGAATTCTCGATGGCGCTGAGCACGCTTGGGATGACGTCGGGTGGCTCGCTGCGCTTCCTGATGATGTACACCTCGTGGCCGGCCACGTTTCCGACGGACGCGCAATTCTGCTCCAACGAGAGCATTCCGCCGTTCGGACCGCTGAATTCAGGCGGCAATCCCGGCAGCACCGTCAGCGCGAACACCGCCGCCTACGACGAATTCGTCACGCAGTGCGCGACTTCGCCGACGGTCAGCGCCGGCGGCCCCTACAGCGTCTGCGGTCAGCAACTTGTCTGGCTGAACGGCGTCGTCAGCGGCACGAGCACCGGCGTGACCTGGACCAGCAGCGGAAGCGGCACGTTCGTGAATGCCAACAGCCTGAACGCGACGTACATCCCCAGCGCCGGCGACGTCGGCACGACGGTGACGCTGACTCTCACCTCCAGCGCGAGTTTCCCGTGCAGCGGCGTGTCGGCCAATGCGTCGCTAACGGTCGTCGGTCCCGTGACCGCCAACGCCGGCTCCGATCAGTCGATTTGCTCGAATACTTCGGCGTCACTTACGGGCACGGCCTCGAACGCCGGGACTGTCGCCTGGACCACCAGCGGCACCGGCTCGTTCTCCAGCCCGTCGTCGCTCAGCACGACATACACGCCGAGCGCCGGCGACATCACGGCCGGCAGCGTGACACTCACGCTGACCGCGACGGCGGCGTTTCCGTGCTCCGGCTCCGCTGTTGATTCGCTCGTGCTCACCATCGTGCCCGCGCCGACAGCCAATGCAGGCGTTGATCAGACGATTTGTGCCGGTTCGACGGTCAGCGTGAGCGGCAGCGCGACGAACGCCGCCTCAACGGTCTGGTCGACGAACGGCGATGGCACGTTCAACACGCCCGGCGCCCTGAGCGCGATCTACACGCCGGGATCGAATGACGTGGCCGGTGGATCGGTCACGTTGACGCTCACGGCCAGCGGAAACGCGCCCTGCGCGAATGCGGGCGACGCCCTGATTGTCACGATTGTCGCCGCCCCGACCGCAAACGCCGGCGTTGATCAGTCAATCTGTGCCGGCTCGACGGTCAGCGTGAGCGGCAGCGTCACCAACGCGGCGTCCACGCTCTGGTCTACAAGCGGCGACGGCGCGTTCAACACGCCGGGCTCGCCGAGCGCCATCTACACGCCCGGGCCGAATGATGTCTCGAGCGGCTCGGTGACGCTGACGCTCACCGCGAACGGAAACGCGCCGTGTGCGAACGCGGGCGACGGGTTGATCGTAACGATCGTTGCCGCGCCGACTGCGAACGCGGGCGCCGATCAGTCGATCTGTGCCGGCTCTCCGGTCAGCGTCAGCGGTGTCGCGACCAATGCCGCCTCGACGGCCTGGACGACCAGCGGCGACGGCGGCTTCGACACCCCGTCGTCCCCGAGCGCCGTGTACACGCCGGGGCCCAACGATGTCGCCAACGGTTCGGTCACGCTGACCTTTACCGCCACCGGAAACGCGCCGTGCGCGAATGCCGTCGATTCACTCGTTGTGACGATCGTCGCCGCGCCGACCGCGAATGCCGGCGCCGATCAAACGATATGTGCCGGCTCGACCGTTAGCGTGAGCGGCGGTGCTTCGAATGCCGCTTCGACGACCTGGTCTACCAGCGGCGACGGCTCGTTCGACACGCCCGCTTCGCTGAGCGCCGTCTACACGCCGGGTCCGAATGACGTTGCCGGCGGATCGGTCACTTTGACGCTGACCGCCACGGGGAATGCACCGTGCGCGGACGCCGTCGATTCGCTGGTCGCGACGATTGTCGCCGCGCCGACCGCGGACGCGGGCGCGGATCAGGCAATGTGCGCCGGTGCGACGGTCAGTGTGAGCGGCAGCGCTTCGAATGCCGTTTCGACGGCCTGGTCGACGAGCGGCGATGGTTCGTTTGATACTCCAGGTTCCCTGAGCGCGATTTACACGCCGGGGCCGAACGACCTTTCCGGAGGTTCCGTGACATTGACGTTGACCGCGACCGGAAACGTGCCGTGCGCGGACGCCGTCGATTCATTGGTCGTGACCATCGTCGCCGCTCCGACCGCGAGCGCCGGCAGCGATCAGACAATTTGCGCTGGCTCGACGGTCAGCGTGAACGGCAGTGCTTCGAATGCCGTTTCGACGGCCTGGTCTACCAGCGGCGACGGATCGTTCGACACGCCCGCTTCGCTGAGCGCGGTCTACACGCCTGGGCCAAACGACGTTTCGGGCGGATCGGTCGCGTTGACGCTGACTGCGACCGGAAACGCGCCTTGCACGGACGCCGTCGATTCGCTGGTCGTGACGATCGTCGCCGTGCCGACCGCGAACGCGGGCGCCGATCAGTCGATCTGCGCCGGCTCGACGGTCAGCGTGAGCGGCAGCGTCACCAATTTCGCGTCTTCGCTCTGGTCGACAAGCGGTGATGGAGCCTTCGACACGCCCGCTTCGCTAAGCGCGATCTACACGCCGGGTCCGAATGATGTTGTCAACGGAGCGGTCACGCTGACCTTGACCGCGATGGGCAACGCGCCTTGCGGAAACGCGGCCGATGCGATGACGGTCACGATCGTCGCCGCGCCGACCGCCAACGCCGGTGTGGATCAATCGGTCTGCGCCGGCTCGACGGTTAGCGTAAGTGGTAGTGCTTCCAACGCGGCCTCGACCTTGTGGACGACTTCCGGCGACGGGACGTTCGACACGCCCGCGGCGCTCAGTTCCGTCTATACGCCTGGTGCGAGCGACATCGCCGCCGGAACGGTCACGTTGACACTCACCGCCACCGGCAATTCGCCGTGCGGTAACGCGGCTGATTCGCTGGTGGTCACCATCAACGCCGCGCCGACGGCTAACGCCGGGTTGGATCAGAGTGTGTGTGCCGATTCGACGGTGAGCGTCAGCGGCAGCGCCTCCAACGCGGCGGCTACGCTCTGGACGACGGGCGGCGACGGTACGTTCGACACGCCTGCGGCGCTCAGCGCTGTCTACACGCCGGGGCCCAATGATGTCGCCGCAGGCAGCGTTACGTTGACATTCACGGCGACCGGAAATTCGCCGTGTTCCGACGCCGTCGATTCGCTCGCGGTGACGATTGTCGCCGCGCCGAGTGTGGATGCGGGACTGGATCAGACGATTTGTGCCGGTTCGACGGCGAGCGTGAGCGGAACCGCGTCGAACGCCGCCTCGACTTTGTGGACGACGTCTGGCGACGGCGGGTTTGACACGGCGACGTCACTGAGCGCGGTGTATACGCCGGGCGCCAACGACATCGCCACGGGAACAGTCACCTTGACGCTGACAGCGACGGGCAACTCGCCTTGCGCCAATGCGGCCGATTCGCTGGTCGTAACGATCAACGCAACTTCGTCGGCCAATGCCGGCGCCGACCAGACGATCTGCGCCGGTTCAACGGCGAGCGTCAGCGGCAGCGCCGCCAACGCCGCCTCGACGCTCTGGACGACCAGCGGCGACGGTACGTTTGACACGCCGGCTGCGCTCAGCGCGATCTACACGCCGGGACCGAATGATGTGGCGGCGGGCACTGTCACGTTGACGTTCACGGCGACCGGCAATTCGCCGTGCTCGAACGCCAGTGATTCGCTCGTAGTGACTATTGCCGCCGCGCCGGCGGTGGACGCGGGCTCGGATCAATCGATCTGCATCGGTTCGACGGTCAGCGTGAGCGGCAGCGCGTCAAACGCCGCGTCGACGCTGTGGACGACGAGCGGTGACGGAACATTCGACACGCCCGCCTCGCTCAGCGCCGTTTACACGCCGGGTCCGAACGACGTTTCAAGCGGATCCGTGACATTGACGCTGACGGCCACCGCGAACCCGCCGTGCTCCAATGCGACCGACTCGCTGCTGGTCACGATCAGTTCCGATCCGACGGCCAGCGCCGGCAGCGATCAGACCATCTGCGCCGGCTCGACCGTCAGCGTTAGCGGCAGCGCCAGCAACGCCGGCACGACGTTGTGGACTACGTCCGGCGACGGCACGTTTGACACGCCGGCGGCGCTTGGCGCGATCTACACGCCAGGTCCAAACGATGTTACGAGCGGGTCCGTGACGCTCACGCTCACCGCGACCGCCGCGCCGCCATGTACGGGAGTTGCCAGCGATTCACTGGACGTCACGATTGGCACCGCCCCGGTTGCGTCCGCCGGCAGCGATCAAACGATCTGCGAAGGTTCCACCGTTAGCGTGAGCGGCAGTGCCTCAAACGCTGCTTCCACGTTGTGGACGACCAGCGGCGACGGCACGTTTGATACTCCGGCGTCGTTGAATGCGGTCTACACGCCGGGACCAAACGACCTCACGAGCGGCACGGTGACGTTCACATTGACCGCAACGGCCTCGCCGCCCTGCACCGGCGTCGCCAGTGACGCTCTTGACGTAACGATCAACGCCGCTCCGACCGCCGGTGCTGGCGTCGATCAGACGATTTGCACCGGCTCAACGGCGAGCGTCAGCGGCAGTGCTACGAACGCCGCATCGACGCTCTGGACGACCAGCGGCGACGGAACGTTCGATACCCCCGCGTCGCTGAGTGCGGTCTACACGCCGGGACCGAACGACGTGTCCGGCGGATCGGTCACTCTAACGCTCACAGCCAACGGCAACGCGCCTTGCACGAGTGCCGCCGATTCGCTCGTGATCGCGATCAATCCCGAGCCGACGGCAAATGCCGGCGGTGACCAAACCATTTGCGCCGGCTCGACCGTCAGCGTTAGCGGCAGCGCGTCGAACGCCGCCTCGACGGCTTGGACGACCTCCGGCGACGGCACGTTTGACGCGCCGGCGTCGCTGACCGCGGTCTACACGCCAGGTCCCGGCGATGTTTCCAGTGGATCGGTGACGCTGACGCTTACGGCGTTCGGAAATCCACCCTGCGCAGATACCGGCGATTCGCTGGATGTCACGATCGTCGCCTCGCCAACGGCGAACGCCGGCGGCGACCAGACCGTATGCGCCGGTTCGGGCGTGAGCGTAAGCGGCACAGCTTCCAACGCCGCATCGACGCTCTGGTCGACCAGCGGCGACGGCACATTTGACGCGCCGGCGTCGCTGAGCGCGACTTACACGCCGGGCTCGAACGACCTGACCAACGGCAGCGTCACGCTGACGCTGACTGCAACGGGCAATGCGCCCTGCGCGACCGCCGGCGATTCGCTCGTGGTCACGTTCTCGAGCGCGCAGATCAGCGCGATGGTCGTGCTCGGCAGCGTTGACGCCAGCGGTGGCCCGATCAGCCGCTGCATACGCGTGGTTGTGAAAGACGCGACGACGTGCGTGCCGGCCGTGAGCGTATTGACCACGTTTACCGGCAATCCAGCCTCCGCGCTAGTCACAGTCTCGGCGCCTTGCGGCCCGACCTGGACGCAGGTTTGCCTCAAGGACGAGCAACACACGCTGAACGCAACCGTCGCGCTGGTCCCCAGCGGGTCGAATTTCGTCGCGGCGACGCCGGCGGTGCTTGACGGCGGCGATACCGACAACGACGGCGACGTGGACATCAATGATGTCACCTACTTCTTGTTCCGATTCGGCCAACTTGCTGACGTGGACGCCTGTCCGTGGACGGGCATTCGCGACGCGGACTTCTCCGACAACGGCGTGATCGGGATCGAGGACTATTCGATCCTCTCGGCGAATTGGCTGCGGTCCAGCGGTTGCCAGTGTCCTGCGTCGATCCTCCAGCCGGGTTTCGATCAGCCGCTGGGCACAATCCCCACGGCAGTGGCGATTACGAGCGTTCCGGTAGAAGCGCTGCCGCCGCGGATCGCGACGGCGGTCGATCTCGACGGGAACGGCGTGTTTGATGCCGACGATGTCGCGATATTTGAGGTTCGCAATGGCCTGTCGGGCGAGCTTTCCGCCCGGATGCGCGCCGCGACGCCGACGGCGCAGGATGAGCAACCGCGGCATTGGCCACGGCGCTAGCCAGCCCGGCTGCCGCGATCGCGCGCGGTTCGCGATGGAGCGAAGCTTCGGGAATCCTACGCTCCCGAAGCTCCGTTCGTCGCGTCGCCGTGCGTCGGTCAAGAGCGAAGCATCGGACGGAGCGAGCGCGATTCCGAATCGAAATTAGCACGCACGGCGTCAGCAAGCGCGGCTTCCCCGCCGCGTTCGCCTGCGCGACGCATTTTGATTGCAATGCAGAGGATGGTTACCCCGACTGAGGTGTGTCCGGGCGCACGGCGTCAACCTCGATCTCGATCAGCATCGCCGGGTCGATCAGGCTCTTGACCTCCACCATCGTGCATGGTGGGTGCTTGGCGACGCGCTCGTGATGTGCCCGGGCGAAGTCGTCCCAGCGGCGAATGTCGGTCACGAGCAGGCGCGTTCGCACGACATCCTGCAGACCGAAACCAATCTGGCGCAGCGCCCGCCCGATGATCTCCAGACAACGCGCCGCCTGCCGGTACGCGTCGCCCGGTGCGAAAACCGAGCCGTCATCGGCGAGCGGCGCTGTTCCGGTGACAAACGCCAGATTGCCGGCGCGCAGCGCCCGGCAGTAGCCGACTTTCGCTTCCCACGGCGCGCCGGAGAACGCACGCTCGAACGGCATCGGCGAATCCTCCCTACGCGCCGCGACGATCTCCGGCTCGCGGTGCAAGCGCGGCCTCGGAGCCGGCGCGACCGGCTTCTTCACTGTGGTTAGACTTCCGCCGGCGCGATCGACCCGAGCACCGGCGCCGACGCCCGCAGAGCCTGCGTGTACGGATGCCGCGGCGAATGCAGCACCTGGGCGATCGGACCATACTCGACGAGCTTGCCATGCTGCATTACAGCCACGTCGTCCGCGATCGCGCCGGCGACTGCCAGGTTGTGCGTCACGAACAGGTACGCGACGCCCAACTCGCGTTGCAGATCGAGCAGCAGATTCAGCACCTGTGCCTGTACCGACACGTCCAATGCCGACACCGGCTCATCGAGCACGAGCAATTCCGGCCCCAGCGCCAGCGCCCGCGCGACGCCGATTCGCTGCCGTTGCCCGCCGGAAAATTCGTGCGGGTAGCGCTCCAGCGCCTCGCCGGGAATTCCGACGCGGGCGAGCAATTCCGCGACGCGCCGGCGGCGCTGCTCGCGGCCGCGAACCAATCCGTGAACCTCCAGCGCCTCGCCGACGATGAGGTCGATCGGAAGACGCGGGTTCAGACTTCCGTACGGGTCCTGAAAGACGATCTGCATTCTTCGGCGAAGCGATCGCGTCTGTACGGCGTCCGCGGCGAACCAATCGATGCCGTCAAACCAGGCACGCCCGCTGGTCGCCGGATTCAGCCGAAGGATCGCCCGCGCCAGCGTTGATTTTCCGGAGCCGCTTTCGCCGACCAGGGCCAGCGTCCGGCCGCGCATCAATTCCAGCGAGACGCCGTCAACGGCTCGCTGAACATGACCGCGGCCGAGTTGGAAGTGCACATGCAAATTCTCCACGCGCAGCAGTGAGGTGGCAGGGGGGCAAGATTCGTTCGCCGACACGCTGCCGGTCACTCCGGCTCGAACGGCGGCGGCAGCGCGGCCAACCGGCGAAACTCGTCACGCACGTACGGACTCAAGCTGTCGGCGTACGCCGCCGGCAGCGAATGGCGATGCAGGAGTTCGAGCACGTCGGCGCGATCCTTGATCCGATGTGGGGCGGAAATCGCGCTGGCCAGCTTCAATTCGATCAGGCCGCGCAGCGTGATGAACCAGAAACCGTCGTCGGATCTCTCGGACTCCGCCGCAGGGTCGGGGAACGACACGGGCTTGGGCTTGCCGTCGCCGGGAAATTCGCCGCTGATCAGAAACTCCACGCGCACGCGCGTCACGTCGTCGCGCAAATGCCGGCTTGTCGGCGACTTTCGCTCGAAACCGCGGCCGACGAGCACGGTGTGGATCCGATTCAAGTCTTCGACCGATGGGACGATGACATCCACATCCTGCGTCGATCGCAAGACGCCGTGGTGCTGCAGCGCAATGCCGCCTCCGACCGCGTATCGCACTTGCAGCTTGTCGAGCGCTCGCGCCAGGCGCGTGAGCGTGTCCCACACCAGGCCCCGCCGGCGCATCTGCTCGTCGGCTTCCATCAGTTGCTCGCGAAGCGCGCTGCACACGTCCTGGCTCCGTCGCGGCCAATGATAGCGTAGTCGTGGGGCGTGCGCGTTGTGGGCGCCGTCGTGGCCAACGGCGGGGTTATTTCGCGACCCGTTCCATCCCGCCCATGTACGGCCGCAGCACCGGCGGCACCACCACGCTCCCGTCCTCCTGCTGGTTCAACTCCAGCAACGGGATCAGAACGCGAGGCGACGCCACGACCGTATTGTTCAGCGTGTGGCAAAAGTGCAGCCGGCCGTCCGCGCCGCGGTAGCGGAGGTTTAGCCGGCGGGCCTGGAAATCGTGGAAGCGGCTGGCCGAATGCGTCTCGCTGTAGGCGCCGCGGCCGGGCATCCACGTCTCGATGTCGTACATCCGCACTTTGCCCTGGCCCATGTCGCCGGTGCAGCATTCGACCACCCGATACGCCAGCCCCAGCGCGGTCAGCACCTCTTCGGCGTTCCGCAGGATGAACTCGTGAAGCTGCGCCGACTCGGTCGCGTCGGCGCGGCAGATCACCACCTGTTCGAGTTTGTCGAACGAGTGCACGCGATAGAGCCCGCGCGTATCCTTGCCCGCCGCGCCGGCCTCGCGCCGAAAACATGTGCTGCGCGCGACGTAGAGCTTGGGCAGCTCGGCATCTTCGAGCACTTCGTCCATGTGCAGGCCGGTGACGGGAACCTCGGCGGTTCCGACCAGGCATTGCTGGTCGCGCTCGGCCAGGTACACCTCGTCGCGGTGCAGCGGGAAGAATCCGGTGCCGTACATGAGTTTTTCGAGCACCAGCACCGGCACGTTAAGCGGCACAAATCCGCGCTGCATCATCATGTCCCACGCCAGGCGCAGCACCGCCTCGTGCAGCATCGCGCCGGCGCCGCACAGCACGTAATTCCTGGCGCCGGCCAGCTTCACGCCGCGCTCGAAATCGAAGATGCCCAGCGTTTGCCCCAGCTCGACGTGATCGCGGAAGCGGAAGCCGAAATCCTCGGCACGCCGCGGCGTCCCGACACATCGAACCTCGACGTTATTCTTCGCACTGGCGCCGATCGGCGCCGCGGGGTCCGGAATCTGCGGCACGGCGAGCATCAGTTCCGCCAGCTCATTCTCGACCCGCGCCCGTTCTTCGTCGATTTCCTTCAGTCGCGCCTTGTGCCGCCCCAATTCCTGGCTCAGGACCGCCTTCTCTTCCTTGGGGGCCTTGGCGATTTTCTCGCCGGCCGCGTTCTGCTGATGGCGGAGCTGGTTGTATTCGGTCTCGAGCGCCCGCCGCCGCGCATCGCGCGCCAGAATGCCGTCGATATCGCAGGGAATCCGTTTGTCGGCGGAGGCCTTGCGCACCAGGTCGGGATTCTCGCGAATGAGCTTGATGTCGATCATGGGGGAGGATGATACGCGCGGGGGCGCGAACGCGGTAACGTGCGAATAACGAATAGCGAAGAACGAAGAACGAATGAGAGATGGACGCCCGGGCGCGAGCGGCGAACGGCGGAGAATCCGATGGATAGGCGGAAACCGCCGAACTCCTTCCGCAATTCGTTCTTCGTTATTCTGAGGAGTTCCCAATGAATTCAAGCCGCGCCAAATACCCCATCTGGTCCCGCGGCGATCTGGACGGCTTTTTCGGCCTGATGGTCGACAATCTCGTGCAGGTGCTGCTGATTCTGGGCCTCTGCGCGTCGCCATTCGTCGCCGGATTGCCGATCGACTGGGTTTACGCGCGCATCCTGCCCGGCGTGGCCATCAGCTTGCTGGTCGGCAACCTGTTCTACGGGTTACAGGCGCACTGGGTCGCGCGGCGCGACAACAATGCGAGGTGCACCGCGTTGCCGTTCGGCATCAACACGCCTTCCGTGTTCGCATTCGCGATTTTCGTCATGGCGCCTGCCTATCGGCACGCGATTTCCGCGGGCGCCGATCCCGCCGCCGCCGCCGACGTGTCCTACAAAGCCGGTCTGATCGCGTGCCTGGTCAGCGGCGTGATCGAGTTCGTCGGCGCGTTCTTCGCCGAGGTATTGCGACGCGTCACGCCGCGCGCGGCGCTGCTCGGGGCCCTGGCGGCGATCGGCATCACGTTTATCGCCGCCGATTTCGCGTTCAGGATTTTCACGCAGCCGTGGGTCGCGCTGATTCCGTTCTTCATCCTGTTGCTGGCGTATTTCGCGCATTATCGATTTCCACTGGGGCTGCCGGGCGGGTTGATCGCAATTCTCGTCGGGACGGCGTCGGCGTGGCTGCTTTCGATTCCCAGCGTCGGCGAATGGTTTGGGATCGCGCCGGCGCGCAGCGGCGCGGCGGTGCGCGATGCATTGGGCCAGATTCGTCTGATCACACCCTATTTTGCCGGAAACGAGCTGTATTCGATCCTCGCACAACCCGATTTGCTCGTTCGTTATCTGACAATTTCGGTGCCGATGGGGCTGATTAACGTGCTCGGTTCGCTTCAGAATATCGAATCCGCCGAGGCCGGCGGCGACCGTTTTCGAACCGCACCATCGCTGGCCGTCAACGGGCTCGGCACGATCGCCGCCGCGTGTTTCGGATCGTGTTTTCCGACCACGATCTACATCGGCCATCCGGGTTGGAAGGCGCTCGGCGCGCGGGCCGGCTACTCGATTCTCAACGGGCTGTTCTTCACCGTGTGCTTTTTCTATGGGCTGGGGCCGTTGATGGCGTCGCTGATTCCGATCGAAGCCGGTGCGGCGATCGTCGTCTACATCGGAGTTCTGATTACGGCGCAGGCGTTTCAAGCCACGCCGCGCGAGCACGCGCCGGCGGTTGCGGTGGCGCTGTTTCCGGCACTCGCCGCGCTGTTGGTGGTGAAGATCACGTTGGCGATGCCCGACGCGAGCGCCGGCAGAACCCTGGCCGATCTGCTGGCGACCCCGCCGACACCGTCGATGCTGCCCGAGTTGCCGGGGCTGGTGGCGCTAATGGGCGCGAACTCGGGTTGGTTCGTGATGACGCTGATCGTGACGGCATTGTGCGTCGCGCTGATCGATCGGCGCTATCGCGCCGCCGCGATCTGGGCCGCCAGCGCCGCGGTGCTAACTGCGCTGGGCCTGATTCACGCGTTTCAGGTGGTCGGAAACGACGTGATGGAGCTGTTCATATGGCAGAAGGCAGCAACCGGCGAGCACGCGTACGCCTATCGCGGATTCGCGATCGCCGTGAGCTACGCCGCGGCGGCCGGAATCTTCGTGCTGGCATCACTGAGGAAAGTAGATGCCAGTTCAGGTGCAACCCCTGTAGCACAAGTTGCGGGCGCCGCAGCTCTGTCCGAGCCGCGACCGTAATGGCATGCCGGCAGTGCCTTCCGGTCGCCCGAAAAAGCCACTCGTGCGCGCTTTTCCCCAACGCCGCCCAGCGTTGCGTGTCTAGTCTGAAACCGCAGTATCGGTTTTCACAACAATCGAGGATCAGGCTATGCAACGGCGGAAGATGGCCCTGCTTGCGACACTGCTTACTGGCGCGGCCGTGTTCGACACAGTAGTTTGCCGCGTGCCGGATTTCAGCCGATTCTTCGACGATGATGACGATCGTCTTATCGTGATCGAAGAGGACGATTGCTGTGGTGGATTCTTCTTCGATTTCTTCTTCGATGACTGCTGCTAAATGACCGTACGCGAATACGGGCCGCATCAGAACGCGCAGCGCCAGCAAGCGCGATTCCCAGCCGCGCTCGCTTGCGCGTCGCGTTCTGATGCGGCGCGTATTCGCGCAAGGTGATTTAGTGTCGTTGGTCAGAATTGGTGCATCATGGGTGGGCATCTTGCCGCAAGATGCCGGCAAGATGCCCGCCCCCCCCCAAGCATAAGACGCAAACAGCCTGAATAAGCACACTAGATCGCCCGCGCGGCTTCGCGCAAGCCATTCTGGTGATTTGCGCCCGAACTACGGGCGACTTAGGGTGCGTCGCGGGCGTTCAAGAGGCCGCTGGCGACTTCCGGGAGAAGCCGGCCGTCCGAGTCGAATACGGGCATGTCATAGGTAAGCGTATTCAGCCATCCAATGTTGTAGCGAGTGTCGCCAACGCCAAAGTACGCGAATCGACCCAGAGGCGTGTCGCGAACGTCCCCCGGCGAACCCGCCAGTTCGCGTCCACGTTCGAAGAGCCGGCCGATCCGACGCTCCGAGCGGGTTCCCGTCGCGGTGACCAGGTAGTCGTAACGCCAGGCACCGAAGGAGTACGATCCGGACCGTGAGGGAAACGCAACTGCCCCCGCCGGGCGGACAACCCGCCAGCTCAGGTACGCCCCGCCGACGCAGAGCAGACAAACCACCGCGGCTAACCGCACGCGCACGCTCACGAGCCGCCTCCAAGCGACTGCCACGGAACTGCGGGCGATTCAGCGCCCGTGAGGATTAGACGCGTCGGGTCGCGAACGGGTTCCTGGCGGCCGCTGCGTTCGCCAAGCTGACCTAGTCGGGACGGATCTAATGATCAGACGACGCGCTGACTCAACGACCGGCGAACCGTGCCATCGGGCGATAGAAATTGCAGGTCCGAAACTGTCGATCTTTGTCTGAGTTCGCCGTCTTCGATCATGGCCAACACCATGAGCGGGCCCGCGCCGCTGAGTTAATCGCGCGTCAAGCACGCGCATCGATCCGCGTGTCGCGGGCGCCGCTCGGCGCGGATAGAATCCGCGCGTAAGCAGGTTCTCGACAACGGATTGTGCATGCTGCAACCGGAACAGATCGGCGATCCTCTCGAACCGCGCTCGCCGGCGGTGCGCGCGGGCTCGTCCTCCGAAGGCTCTGCCCGCCGCAGCGGTTCCGGCAGCCACGCCGACGAGCCGACGCGCGTCTCCGACTTAGTCCCGATCGACACGGAGCGTCCCGTCGAAGTGCTCATCCCCTCGTTGATCGAGGGGTACGAGCTCCTGGGCGAAATCCACCGTGGCGGGCAGGGCGTCGTGTATCGCGCCGTACAGCTCGGCACCAAGCGGCAAGTCGCGCTCAAGGTGATGCTCGAGGGTCCCTTCGCGGGGGAGACCGCCCGGCGGCGGTTCGAGCGCGAGATCGAGTTGGCCGCGTCGCTGCGACATCCGAGCATCGTCACGATCCTCGACTCGGGCATCAGCCATGGTCGCTATTTCTTCGCCATGGAGTACATCGACGGCCCGCGGTTTGATCACTATTTCGCGCAGCACAAGCCGCCGCTGCAGGCCGCCTTGGCGCTATTCGCCGAGGTTTGCGATGCCGTCAACTTCGCCCACCAGCGCGGCGTGATTCACCGCGACTTGAAACCCTCGAACATCCTGATCGAAAGCGACGCGCGGCCGCGCATTCTGGATTTCGGGCTCGCCAAGCTCAAGCGCGGCGGCGATGCGCGCGAGACGACAGTGCAGGTGCTGTCGACCACGGGCCAGGTGCTGGGCACGCTGGCGTACATGTCGCCCGAACAGGCCGCCGGCGCGACCGAAGTCGACGTGCGCAGCGACGTGTATTCACTGGGCGTGGTGTTCTATGAGGCGCTGCTGGGGCAGACGCCGTATCCGGTCAGCGGCCCGTTGGGCGACGTACTGGGGCGCATCGCGCGCGACGACCCTGAGCGGCCGCGTTCGGTCCGCATCCGCTCGCGCTACGGCCGGCAAATCAACGATGAGCTCGAGACGATTCTGCTGAAAACGCTGGAGAAGGACCCGGCGCGACGCTACCAGACCGCGGGCGAACTGGGGCGCGACCTGCGCCGCTTTCTGGCAGGCGAGCCGGTCGAAGCCAAGCGCGCCAGCGGCTTCTACATTTTCAAGAAGACGCTGAAGCGCTACCGCTTGCAGGCGGCGGCCGCCGGCGTGTTGTTGCTGATGTTGCTCGTTTTTTTGGGGGTGTTGACGGCGCTGTACACCCGCGAAGCCCGCCTTCGCACCGAAGCCGAGCTGCTTCGCGCCCGCTCCACGCGCATGGCCGACGAAGCCCGCGCCGCCGCCGACCGTGAGCGCGACGCCCGCAAGGACGCCGAAGATGCGACAACCACCGCCCGGGCGGCGGCCGAGGCGCTGCGCCAGTCGCTCGTATTTCAGAAGATTCAACGCGGCGATTTGGCCCGCGCGCGGGGTGACTTGACCGACGCGCGCGACAGCTTCTGGGACGCGTTCGACGACGACGAAAGCCACGTCAGCGCCCGCTGGGCGCTGCGACAATACTACGCAACCAGCGGCGATCGCGGCGCGCAGCTCCTGGCGCTGCGCGCCTTTGGCCCGATCGCGCTATCGCCCGACGGCCGGCTGGCGGCGGTGTGCGAATCGCCGCAAGGCGTGGCTTTGCACGAGGCCGAAAGCGGAACGCTGATCGGCTGGTGGCGCTCGCCGGGAGAAACGTTGGCGCTGAGCGTCAGCGACGACGGCGCGATCGCCGCGGCAGGTCGGTCGTGGGCTCGCGTCTGGTCGCCCGCCGGCATCGCGCCGCTGGTGGAAATCTCGCTTCCGGAGTCGACATCGCCGCGCGCCGTGCTGGCGATCGACGATCGGCGATTCGTGCTGCTGGTGGACGAGAGATCGGCGCGTTGCCTGCGCGCCTCGGATGGAATGCAAGTATTCTCGTCGCCGCTTCGCGCTGCGCCGGCCGGCGTTCCGGACTACTCCCGCGATGCGCGTGCGCTGGCAGTGCCGACGCGATCCGGCGTCGACGTGCTGACCATGGACGCCGACGGCAAGATGCAGCACGCGACAGATCTATCGGGGTTCACGTCGCCAAGGGCCGTGCAGTTCGTCGGCGGCCGGTTGGCGGTCGTCGGCGACAGCGCTGCGATCGCAGAGTTCGACGCACAATCTGCAAAGGCGCCGCCGGCCTGGGCGGCGCTGGTCGAAACAAACGAGCCGTGGGACTTTTTGCAGGTGGCTGATGATGGAAAGCTCGTGCTGCTTGGCGCGCGAGATGGCCGCGTGGCGCTGTTTCGCGACGCGCGGGCCGTCATGTCGCGGCGCATCGCGCAGCAGGGCCTGTTGTCGGTGCGTCTCTCGCCGTCCGGCGAGTCCTTCACGACGCTCGACGCGCGCGGCGCCGTGACGCGCTGGGCGACCAACGACGACCAGGCGCGCAGCAAGATCACCGATTTGTCCAAGAGCGCGTGGGAGGTATCGAGCGACGGCTCGACGCTGGTCTTGGTGAATGGCAGCGGCAGCCTGACCGCCGTGCGAGACGGGGTGGCGAATTCCATTCAATTGCCGCGACTGCTTCAGATTCTCGCGGCGCGCGCCGCCGACGGCGGTCTGAGCGTCAGCGGCGACGGCGATCGCGTCGCGCTGCGCGCCGGGAACCGCGTCTGGATCGTCGATTGGCGCAAGAACCGCTTCTTCGCGCTGCGCTGGGCCGACGCTCGGGTGGGGTTGCTTCGTGCGATCGCGCTTTCGGCGGATGGCAGCGTGCTTGCGCTATACGCGCAGAGCGCCGCAGGTGACGAGCAGGAACTGCACTTTTGCGATCTAACGAAGGTCGACAGCGGCGTCAGAATGACGACGATTGGCGGCGACCCGCTCCATCCGCCCATTGCGTTCGAGGGCAGCGCGGTCAATACGATCGAGTTCTTGCCCGCGTCGCGGCAGATTGTCGCCACACGCTCGAGCGGCGCGGTTTTGCGGGTCGATCCGCCGTCGGGAAGCACGACCCAACCAACGCGAACACCGCCCCAGCCGCTAACGATCTTGGAATCGCCGGCGGTTCGAGTCGCGATCGATCGCTTGGGCCACGGCGCGGCGTTCGCTTGCGAAGACGGCTACATCCGCCTGCTGGATTTGTCGACCGGCAAACTCACGGCGCGTATTCGCGTCCCGGGGACGGTGGCCGCGATGGGGTTCAGCGCCGCCGGCGACGTGCTGATGTCGCGCGTTCGCGAGGGCGGCGTGTCGCTCTTCGACGCACGCTCCGCCGAGCGTATCGGCGAATGGCCCGTCAGCGCGGAGGATGATTCGCCGATCGCGGCGTGGGTCGGTTCGCGCGATTCGCTGTTCCTGAGCCAGAATGACGAGCTGATTGAATTAGACTTTTCCGCGCTCGACAGCCAGATTCTGAGAAACCGCGTTTATGCCGCCAACGTGCAGGCTGCGCGTGAGACGGCGCGCGGAGACATGGAACAGGCTTGGCACGAAAGCGAGCGCGTCGCCGCGGCGGACCCCACCGCGGCGATGCCGCTCCAGATCGCGCTGCTGGAAACTCGCCTGCGCCGGCAGGACACGTTTTCGGAGGCGTCGCTGCGGGCGCTGCTGCAAACCGCGCCGCCGGACGTCTGGCTGCGCCTCGGACACGCCGCGTATGACGGCGAGCGCTTCGACCTGGCGCGCGAGCTGTTGGCGCACGCCAGCGACGCCGTCGGCGGGCAGACCGACGATTACACCGCCTGGCGGTTGGCGGAGTGCAACTATCTCTTCGGCCGGCTCGAGCAGGCGGCGGCGGACCTGTCCTCGCTTGAGCGATCGAACGGCCTGGCGTCAGCCGACCGGCGCATGGTGCGCCTCGAGCGCGTTGCGGCGTTGTGCCTGTCAGGCCGGCTGCGCGAAGCGCGCGTCGAAATGTCCCAGGTCCAAGCGCAACAGGTCTTCGATCACTCGCGCGAGGAAACGCTGGATTCAATGGCCACGCTGCTTTTGGGCAACTACCTGCTCGGCAGCCAGGCCGAATCGCAGTTGGCCGCGAGCATCAAGGCGCTGATGACGATCTTTGAGGAGCGCTGGTTGAACTACCAGGACGATGTGCACTTCTTCGCCGGCGAATTGGCCCGCAGCCGTGGCGATTTCGCGCACGCCCGAGAGCGCTACCAGCGCTGCATCGACCTGGCCCGCGACAGTTGGCCGTCGAATTGGGCCCGCTATCGCCTCGCGCACTTGCAGGGTGCGCAATGAACATCCTGGTCATCGGCGGCGGCGGGCGCGAGCACGCTGTCTGTCGCAGCCTTGCGACGAGCCCGCGGTTGACGCGCCTCTTCGTCATGCCGGGAAACGCCGGGACCGGCGCGCTGGGTACAAACATCGCCGTCGACCCGTGCGATACGGCGCGCGTGGTCGAGTTCGCGAGGCGCGAATCGATCGACCTGACCATCGTCGGCCCGGAGGATCCGCTGGCGGCCGGTTTGGTGGATGCGCTCGAGGCCGCCGGTCTGCGCGTATTTGGGCCCACCCGCGCGGCGGCGCGCCTGGAGTGGGACAAAGCCTGGGCCAAGCAGTTGATGCGTCAGGCCGCCGTTCCGACCGGCGAGGCGCGCGTGTTCGACGATTTTGCGCTAGCTGAGCAATACATCGCGACGCGCGATGACGCTTTGGTGATCAAGGCCGCTGGGCTGGCGAAGGGAAAGGGCGTAGTGGTTTGCCGCGATCCGGCCGAAGCGCTGCTCAGTGCGGAGCAAATGCTAGTCAAGAGATCGTTCGGGGAGGCCGGCGCCCGGATTGTCGTCGAAGAGCGCCTGGAAGGCCGCGAGGTCTCGGTGCTCGCGCTGGTGGACGGCCAGACGCTCTACGTGTTACCGCCGGCGCAAGACTACAAACGCCTTCGGGATGCCGATGACGGACCGAACACCGGTGGAATGGGCGCGTATTGCCCATCGGATGCGATCGACCCGGACACGATGCGTCAGGTGGAACAGCTTGTTCTCGTTCCGACGCTCGACGCGCTTGCCCGCGAGGGGATTCGATACCGCGGCGTTCTGTATGCTGGGTTGATGCTTACTGCAGCCGGGCCGAAAGTGCTTGAATTCAACTGCCGCTTCGGCGACCCGGAGGCGCAGGTCATTCTGAGCCGGCTGCGGAGCGACCTGCTGGATGTGTTCGATGCGTGCGTCAGCGGGCGGCTTGACGAGAACACGTTGCGCTGGGACGCGCGGCACGCCGTCTGTGTCGTCATGGCGGCCGCGGGCTATCCGGAGAGCGTCAAGATCGGCGCGGCGATTCGCGATCTGCCCGAGCCGGCCGATGACTGCGTGGTTTACCACGCGGGAACGCGCCGCGTCGGGGGCACGATCTTCACCTCCGGCGGGCGCGTGCTTGGCGTCACGGCGCTCGGCGAGACGCGCGCCGCGGCCCGCGCCCGGGCGTATGATTGCGTGCGCGGCATCGCGTTCGACGGAGCGCAGTTTCGGACGGACATCGGAGCGGCGATAGCGAATAGCGAATAGCGAAGAACGAAGAACGAAGTCTAATCGCGCTCCGGATAGCCATACGCTCTTCGTCGTTCGCTATTCGCCATTCCCGGTTGAGTTTGCCATGCTCGCCATCGGCGACATTCACATCTTTGTGCATGATTTCGAGCTTGCGCTGCGTTTCTATCGCGACGGGCTGAGCCTGAGGGTCGCAGAGCGCGAAGTGTCAGCGCATAGCGCCTTTGCGCGTCTTGATTTTCCGGACGGTGGGCCGTCGATCCGGCTGTTCGGTTCGGTCGAGGCTTGGCCGGAGAGCACGCGACCGGCCGTGGGAACGCGGCCGACCATCCGGTTCGACGTTACAGTCTCGGACTTTGACGCCACGCTCGTGCGGCTGCTCGAAGCCGGCGGCAAACAGGCGGACGAGATCGAAGCGTACGGCGGCATTCGCGTCGTCACGATCGCCGACCCGGACGGCAACACATTTGAGTTGCTGGAATTGCCGCGCGAAGGGGGGTGAGGCCGTCCCAGCGTGTAATCGAGGCGGTTTCGAGAAAAGACCCTCAATGTGACGCGCGGAGAGCCGCTCCCTTATGGTCGGGCCGCGGTGTCGAGCATTTTCCAGCCGACGAACGCGTCCCGCGACATAGCCCGGACGTTGCCGTGTGCGTGTCTTGACGCTACGCGTTCCGCGGCTCGCTGACGTTCCAGCCGTTGGCTTTTTCCTTGGCTTGGATTTCAGCCAGCGAAAGCGCGCCGGGGAGCTTTTCGGTCTTAGTGGTGAAGTTCACGCCCTGTGAATACAGTTCGCGGTTTTTCTGCGTCCATTCCTTGTACGGCTCAGGCAGTTCGTCTTCTTCATAGATCGCGTGAATCGGGCATTCCGGCACGCAAAGCTGACAATCGATGCACGTATCCGGATCGATCACCAGCATGCGCGGGTTCATCACCTCCCAGAAGCAATTCACCGGGCAGACCGCGCAGCAGTCCGTGTAACGGCAGTCGACGCAACGCTCGGTAACGATGTGGGCCATGCTGGCGCCTCCGAAGAAGTTCGCCAAGCATAGACGCGCCCGGTGCGATTTCAAGCGCTGCGGCGATGGCGCACCCGCGCAAAAAAACGAACGCCTCACGCCGGAACGGGCGTGGGGCGTTCGCGTGAAAACGCTACTTCGCCTTACGGCGAGCTGCCGTTACTGGCAGCCACGCTGCCAGTTCGCGAGCAGGATGCCCAGATCCGGCTCGGAGGTCTGACCGTCGCAGTTCAGATCGCCCGCGGCGGTGGTGTTCCAGGCGCCGAGCAGAATGCCCAGGTCGACTTCGTTCACGCAGCCGTCAAGATCGATGTCGCCCGGCACGCCGACCCGGATGCGCAGCAGCGCCTGACCAATGTCGGTGTCGGTTGCGCCGCACTGCGCCGCGTTGGCGTCGCGAAGACGTACAACGACGTACAGCACGCGGTCGTCGGTGAGGAAGGCCTGATCATCGCGGAACGTGCGGATGTAAACGCCGTCGTCGAACAGGCCGTTGTTGTCGAGATCGACCGGATCATTCTCGCGCACCACGACCTTCTTGCCGTTGAGCGTGAGCACCGCGTTCGAGATCGCCGGGCCGTTCGTGACGCCGCCGATGATGTAATCGCAGTTGTTGTTGCCGAAAGCGAAGTAGTAAAGCTGCGTGTAGCTGGCGTCGTCCCAGACTTCGGCCGATGCCGGAACGACCGGCGCGCCGCGCTCCGCGACGACCGCGCCGTTGCGCAGTACCCAATCCTGCCCGTCGGCGTTGCCGCCGTAGGAGTACCAGACGCCGTTCGACTCCATCAGCATTTCTTCGATCGGCGTCGAGCCCTCGGTCGGCGAAACGTACGACGTGCCCGGCAGCACGACGCCTTCCTGAATCTGCACGGCGCCGTTCACGACACCGACCTTGTCGTTGGCCGTAACGGTTCCGACCTGCCCGGTCAGCGCGTAGTTCGCGCCGGTTGTGTCAAGCGAAAGGCCAAATCCCAGGGTGGCGCCGGTGTCGAATACAGAGTACGCGAACGGTCCGAATGCCTGACCGCTCGGCGTGGTCACGCTTTCCTGGGCGATCAGCGTGTTGCCGTCATCGGTGAAGACAGCGGTGTCGTTCGACGTGGTAATGCCCGTGCCGGCCAGCGTGTGGTAGAACGACGTTGTCCCGTCGTTCTGGATGCTGACCGAGCCGCGCGTGCTTCCGAAGAACACGCCGCCACCCATGCCGGGGACAGGCGTCGTGGCTTCCTGAGCTACGAGCGTGACGGTAGAGCCGACAACCTTCACGAGGAATCCGTCATCGGTTGTGCCACTGCGAGCGTCAATACCGGAGAAGGCGATGTCGCCCGAGTCATTGATTCCCTGCACGATGTCGAAGCTGAACGGCGGGAAGGGTCCGCCGTTGGTCGGCAGGCTCGGGAACGTGCCCTCTTGTGCGGCTACGGCGAACGTCGAACTATCTCCGACCAGTAACACTTGATCAGACGTCGTTGCGGCATCCGTGTCGGCGCGCAGGATCCAGTGCTGCCCGTTCGAGCTGCGGAACGGCCGATCCAAGCCGCCCGTCGAGCTGAACCGAACCGTACCCAACCCCGGAACCAGCGAAGTCGAGCTCGCCACGAGCGTCGAGAGCACGCCCTTGGCATTCGCGACCGCCGGTACGCTCGGCGCGACCGTCGTGCTGGCGTTGGCGTTGTTGTTGCCGGCGTTCGGATCCTGCTCGTTGGCGCTCGCCGTCGCGCCGTTGGTCACAAGATCGCCGGGGTTGATCACTTGAACGTTGATCGACACTGCGGCGCTGCCGGCCGGCGCGAGAGTTCCAATGTTGAACGTCAAAGTCCCGGCGACGGGCGTCACTGGCGGCGTGGAGCTGATGAACGTCGCATTGAACGGCAGCGAGTCGATCAGGACCACGTTGTTCGCGGTTTCAGGGCCGTTGTTAGTGACGGTTACGCCGAACGTGGCAATTCCGCCGGGCCCGACAGCACACGCCGCCGGCGCGGTTGCGGAGAGCGCAAGATCAGCCTGGAAATCGCGGACGGTGGTTGTCGCCGTCGCGGTGTTATTGCCGGAGACCGGGTCGGTCGAGGTGCTGCTGACCGTCGCGGTGTTCGAGACCGTGCCCGCGCCGGTGGTCTGCACCACAACGTCGAATGAAACCGACGCGCTGGCCGCCATGTCGCCAATGTTGGCAGAAATTACGCCCGCGGCGTGCGAACCGGGCGGCGTAACCGAGACGAAGTTCACATTGCCCGGCAGCGTGTCACTGACCGCAACGCCCGTCGCCGGGTCGGGGCCGGTATTCGTCACCGTGATCGTGTACGTGATGTTTCCGCCCGGCGGAACGACCGGGTCAGGGGTGTCACTGACCGTGATGGCCATGTTCGAGCCCGTCGGCGGAATGAAAAGGCCCGGGGCCCACGCGCCGCCGGAGAAGATGCCCGTGGTTGCACTGAACGGGTTGGGCAGCGACGTTTCGTACGAGTTCGTTGACAGGTTAAAGACGTAGATTCCCTGGCCGGCGGTTGAGTTGTCGTTGACCAGGTACAGTCGCCCGTTGCCGACAGCAAGGCCATCAATGTCCGTGTCGGTGCCGGGATAGTCGGCCAACTCTGTGAACGTTGGCGCGCTCAGCGGCTTGTTGATGCGATAGATGCCGCGCCCGCCGGCCAGGACCGTTGTCGACGTGCTGTCATTTGACCCGTAGAACGCGTCGGTGACGGGGTCATAGTCGAACCCACCGAAATCCTGGGCGGTGATCGCGAAAACAAGTGTCGCGACGCCGGTGGTGATGTTCAATTCGTAGAAGCCGCCCGACCCCCGGGCATAGAGCTTCTGATCGACGCTGTCGTAGGCCAATCCGGTCGGCGCCGTGCCGGTTGTCGTACCGATCAACGTCGGCACGAGTGGATTCACGAGGTCGTAGCTGGCTTTGTACAGTGTTGAGCCGTTGTTGGTGTACAGGATCTGATGCACTTCGTCGGCAGCCAACCCCCACGAGGCGGCGGCGCCGCCGGTGGCGCTATAGAGCGCTCGGTTCGGCGTGGCGCCTGTCACGTCGATGAGCCAAAGGGTAGCCGTTCCTGTCTGATCGTTCCCAGCGACAAGCTGAGCTGCGGCGGATGCCGTGATGGCGATCAATATCGCCGCGCACCGAAAGCAGTTACGCACGAGAACACGCTCCTTTCCGAAGTGATGACCCAACCGCACAACGCAAACGTGTTTGGCTCGCCAGACGATGCCCCAACGCACGTCCGCGAAGCGTTCAGTCTACGCACTTGCCGGTGTCACGGCCAGCTTTTTCTTGCGTCGCCCGCGTCACGTCGCGGCGTGTGCGGCCGGGTCTTGCGCGGCGTTAACAATCGCGATGGCGGCGTTGCGGCGCAGCATTTTCACGCTCGCGCGGCGCAGCGCGCTGTCGCGCGTCAGGCGGCGATAGTCGCCGGACGTGAGGCGCGCGAGCTGCTCGAGCGGAATGCGCGCCGGCGTTTGTGACGCGGCGAGCGCGGGGTTGGAACTTGACGCCGGATCGGCGTTGAAGGGACAGACTTCCTGGCAGATGTCGCAGCCGAACACCCAATCGCCGATGCCGGCATGAAGTGCGGAGGGAATCTCGCCGCGGTGCTCGATGGTCAAGTACGAGATGCAGCGCGTCGCATCGAGTTGGTAGGGGGCCGGAAACGCGCGCGTCGGGCACGCGTCCAGGCAGCGCGTACAACTGCCGCAATGATCCGTGACCGGCTGATCGCTCGGCAGCGCCAGCGTCGTGACCAGTTCGCCGAGGAACAGGTACGAGCCCAACTCGCGATTGAGCAGCAGCGTATTCTTGCCCATCCAACCCAAACCCGCGACTCGGGCGAGCTCTTTCTCCAGCACCGGCATCGTGTCCACGCAGGCCTGCGACCTGAACGGCGCTTCGATCACTTCGCGCATCCGCGCCGCCAATCGATCGAGCATGCGACGCATGACCGTGTGATAGTCGCGCCCGCGCGCATAGCGCGCCACGCGCCCGCTGGGGGTACCCACGCTAGCCGGCGGATCGTCGCCGGCGGCATACTGAAGCGCGACACAGACGACCGATTTCGCCCCGGGCAGAAGGTGCCGCGGATCGTCGCGGACCGCGGCGCTGCGGCGCAGATAATCCATCGTGCCCGCGTGCCCCGCGTCGAGCCAGTTCCTATAATACGAACCGTGCTCGAGCGGCGCGGCGGGCGCAATCCCAGCGCGCTGAAAGCCCATCTCGATCGCGAGCGACTTGATGCGGGCGGCTGTATCGAGCGGCGTCACGCTGGTCGATGATAGGGAATCCGACGACGGTAGTTCAATCATGGCCGACAATACGCCGGCGCAAGGAACGTATATGTTCAATTACGACTGGTTCCGCGGCGGCGGACTGCAGCGGATGATCGAGCACGCCAAAGACCGCTGCACGACCCGAAAATTCTCCGATGCGAAGCCCGGTCAGAACGGCAAGGAAGCCGCGAGTTATCGCAACGCGCTCGAGACGCGCACGATCCTGTACATGAAGGACGGCCTGACGTACGAAATGCGCGAAATGGCCGACCTCGGCATGAGTAGCGCGCTGGCGTTCGAATGCGTGCCGGTGGATGACAACTACAAGGTCGGGGCGATCATTATTGTCGCCCCGTTCGAGGACATCGCCCGCGTCGAGGTGTTCGCGGTCCATCCCGACGAACGCCCGCCGGAGAACATTCGCATTCCGGGCTTTCGGTCGGCTTCGACGGAGCGCGAGTGAGGCGCGACGGCTCAGCGGAATCGAGGCGCCAAGGGATGCGAGGGGTCATGCGGGGCAAGGGAATGGCTGGCGAGAGCATCATCATAGCGCGAAGCGCAAGCGAGCGCGGTTTCCAGCCGCGCTCGCTTGCGCTTCGCGTTCTGATCGCGGCGCGGACGCGCGGCCGCTCATCCGCGGCCGCTGCGCTGATTCTGGCGTCGACATTGCTTACCGGCTGCCAGGCCACGTTCGGCCCGAACGCGGTGAACGGGATCACGTTCTACTGCCCGGGCGCCGGAAATCTGGATTTCGGCGACGCCGGCGTCCGCGAGGGTCTGCGCGAGGCCGGCTATCGCGGCGAGGTGGCGAGTTTTCTGTGGACGGTCGCGTTCAATCCGGCAATCGACCAGGCCCTGCGGATCAACGCGCGGCTGGCCGGCACCACGCTCTCGTCGACGATTCGTCAGTACGTCGATCGCTACCCCGGCAAGCCGGTGAACCTGGTCGGCCTCTCCGCCGGAACGGGCATCGCGCTGTGGGCGCTCGAAGACCTGCCGCCGGGATACCAGGTCGACAACGTCGTCCTGCTTAGCGGCAGCATTTACTATCGCCGAGACATCAGCAAGGCGCTGCCGCACATCAAGGGCAAGATTTACAACTACTACTCGTCTAACGACATCATCCTGGCCGGGCCGATGAAGATCTTCGGCACGATCGACGGCGTCTTCGGCGAAGACGGCGCCGGCGCGGTCGGGCTGTCTCCGCCGAGCGGCAAAGACCGCGTCGTGAACATCTCGTGGCGGCCGGAGTTCGCGAGCTATGGGTACGTCGGCGGACACGTAGACTCAACCCGGGCGCCGTTCATTCGCCAGTTTGTTTCGAAGCACATTCTTGAGACTCCGTCCATAGCGCGCGAAACAACGCCCGCCAGGAGTCCGGTGAAAGCGTTTCAGGCCGCTGCGAGTCGCTGACGCCAGCGCGGATAAGGGCTTTCCTAGTTGCGTCCGGGTGCGGCAGATCCCGGGCAGTTCGCCGCAGCGTCTTTCGACGATGCAGAAACGCCGCGCGCACGAAAGCGACAAACTCCGCGACATTCGGCACGTCGATCTGGCCGGCTGGTCGTGGGATCAACGACACCATCACGGAATCGACCCCTGGCTTCGGCCAGAATGCGGTCGGCGGCAAGTGCGCGTGAATCTCAACGCGTGCTAGCGATTGCGCGATGACCGACGCGGGGCCGTACGCGTCGGTGTCGGCCCCGGCGACAAGCCGCTCGCCGACTTCACGCTGGATCGTGCACGTGAGGCGCTCGAGGCGCAGCGGCGCAAGCAGCATTTCGAGCAGCAGCGGCGTGGCGATCTGGTAGGGGAGATTGGCCGCCAATTTTCGCGATGCGCCAGTTGACGGGACGTGAGCCGCGAGGGCCGCGAGCGCTTCGGCGTTGATCGCGTGTTTTCCAGCCAGCGCGTCGCCGCGGATAAGCGTGAAATTCGGCTCGCCGCCAAGGCGCGATCGCAAGATCTCCTGCAATCCCACGTCGATTTCGACCGCGATGACCCGCGCGCCGCGTTCGAGCAATAGTTCCGTCAGCGACCCGGTGCCTGGGCCAATCTCCAGAACGACATCGCCGTCGCGCACCGCCGCGAACTCTACGAGTTTGCGCATCAAATTCAGGTCGATCAGGAAATTCTGGCCGAACCGGTGTCGCGGCGAGAGGCCGGCGGCGGCGAGCAGGCTACGAATTTGCGAAAGCGTTTGGCCTGGCACAGCGTGTCCAATTCACCAGCGGAATTCGCTTCGGCCGCTATAATCCGTGCGACTCCGGCGAAACGCGGCGAGCCACGCGCCCGGAGCATCCGTGGATTTCCAAAGAGGAGTGCGCCTGATGCCCGCGCCCGTCGTCCATTTCGAAATCGGCTGTCAGAATATCCAAACAACGCGGCAATTCTACGGCAACCTGTTCGGCTGGGAGTACATGCCCGGCGCGCCGAACATGGCGATGATCGGGAATCTGGGGCCGTTCGCGCCAAACAAGACCGAAGGGATTGGCGGCCACCTCAACTCGCTCGGCCATCCGCCGCATCAGTACGTGACGGTTTATGTGCAGGTCGAGGACATCGAGGCCACCTTGGAGAAAGCCGCCAAGCTCGGCGGCAGCACACTCGTGCCCAAGCAGGAGGTGCCCGGCATGGGCTGGTTCGCGTGGTTCAAGGATCCGGAGGGAAATTGCCTGGGATTGTGGAAGCCGATGAAAAAGTGGTAGTGGCGAGCGTGAGCGGGCGGTCCGTCAGAATGCGCAGCGTAGGCAAGGGTGTTTCACATGCACTCGCTTGCGCTTCGCGTTCTGAAGGGGTGACGCGAGTCGCGGGCGGTTGTTGGGATGAATGAGTCCAGAAAAAAACGCCTCACCGATTATGCCTCCTGCGCCGGCTGAGCCGGCAAGCTGCCGCAAACCGGCATGGCGCAGGTGCTGCGCCAACTGGCCCCGCAACAGCATCCGGATCTACTCGTCGGAACGGAGACGTTTGACGACGCGGGGGTGTTTCGCATCAGCGACGAGCTGGCGCTGGTGCAGACGGTCGACTTCTTCCCGCCGCTGGTGGACGACCCGTACCAGTTTGGCCGTATCGCCGCCGCCAACGCTCTAAGCGATATTTACGCCATGGGCGGCGAGCCGCTGACCGCGCTGAACCTGGTCGGCTTCCCGGACAAGGAGCTGGATTACGACGTCTTAGTCGAGATTCTGCGCGGCGGCGCCGACGCAGTGCGCGAAGCAGGCGCCGTGATCGTCGGCGGACACAGCGTGCGCGACGCGGAGGTCAAATACGGACTCGCGGTGACCGGGCGCGTGCATCCGAAGCGCATCTGGACCAACGCCGGCGCACGCGCCGGTGACCGACTCGTGCTCACCAAGCCGCTGGGCAGCGGTGTGCTCAGCAGCGCGGCGAAGTCCGGCAAGATGGCGGCCGAGGAACTTGGCGAAGTGATTCGCGTCATGGCAGGTCTGAACAAGTTCGCGCGCGACGCGGCGCGCGAGTTTGAAATTCACGCTTGCACCGACATCTCGGGCTTCGGCCTGATCGGGCACGCCGCCGAAATGGCGGAAGGCAGCGGCGTGTCGATCGCGATTCGCGCTTCCGCGGTTCCGCTGATGGCTCGCACGCTCGAATTCGCCCGCGCGGGAATTCTGACGCGCGCCGCCAAGAACTCGCGCGAGTATTTGGGGGCGAAGCTGCAAGTCGATGCCGGCGTGGAACCCGCGCTGGCCGGAGTCTTGATGGATGCGCAAACCTCCGGCGGACTGTTGTTCAGCATCGCCCCGGATTGTTGCGATCAACTCGCGGCGCGATTGCGACGATCGGGCGCGGAATGCGCGGCGGAAGTCGGCGAGGTTCGATCCGCGGCGGACTGGCGCATTCGAGTTGCTTCTTGAACGGCCTTGCGCGATCGGCGGCCGCGAATCAGAGCGCACGGCATAGCCAGGCCTTTGTCGGCCACTCCTCTGAGGCGCTGAACCAGGGTGCATTTCACGACGAGTCGCAATTACACGCGGGTTGGTGGCCCAGCCCAGCCGGCGGCGTCATTGCGACCGATCGTGGGATGCGCCCCCGGCACGAGCTGCACCGGCTACGTTTGTTGTCCGCGTTCGCGGCGCGGCATACACTGGCACGATGGACGCCGAAAGTCCGCCAACAGCCGACTCGCCGCGGCAGGTCGTAGTCGCCTGTCGCGCGCTGCGGAAAGTCTACGACAGCTCCGGGCACCGTGTGACGGCGCTGGACGGCGTCGATCTCGAGATTCCGCTGGGCCGCTTTACGGCGGTGATGGGCGCCAGCGGTTCGGGCAAGAGCACCTTGCTGCACCTGATCGGCGGACTGACCGAACCGACCGCGGGCGAAGTGCTGGTTGAAGGCAACAACCTCGGCCGCATGTCGGACCGGCAGCGGACCGTCTTTCGTCGTCGCCGGCTGGGGATCATTTTTCAGGAGTACAACCTGCTGCCGACGTTGACGGCCAGCGAGAATGTCGCGTTGCCGTGGCTGGTGGACGGGAACGCGCTGACGGCGGTCGATTCGCGCGTCCGCGAATTGCTGGCCGCCGTACACCTGGAGCACCGAGTCGATCACCGACCCGAGGCACTCTCCGGCGGCGAGCAGCAGCGCGTCGCGATCGCGCGGGCGCTGCTGAACGATCCGGCCATCATCCTGGCCGACGAGCCGACCGGAAATCTCGACTCGCGGCAATCGGTCGACATCTGGCGGCTGATGCGCCGGATTGTCGAGCAGCAGCAAAAGACCATCATCATGGTGACGCACGAGGCGCAAGGCGCGGCGTTCGCCGACGACGTGATCATCATCAAGGACGGCCGCGTGGTCGGCCGGCTGGAACCCAAAGGCGCAGGCGATGCGGCACTGGTCGCAACTGGCTACCAGGAACTGGCGGGCTAAGCGCGTCCGCACGATCGGCGCCGTCCTGGCGATTGCGCTGGGGACCGGCGCGGTCGTTTGGGTGACGTGCTGCTACGAGTCGGTGCGCCAAACGGTGCTCGGCTGGGCCGGGCGCTACGTCGGCGCCAGCCACATCACGCTCGAATCCCCGCTCGGCAAATACGACACGATTCCGCAGTCGCGCCTGATCCGGCCGATCGTCGCCGTTCCCGAAGTCGAGCGGGTCGTTGTGCGCTTGGTGCGTCGCCTGCGCGGCGAGGCGGTCGGCCGTGACGCGTTCTCGCCCGACGAGTTGTCCCAGATGCGGGCGCACGAGCTGCTTGCGGAATTGGACATTCACGGCATCGAGCCGGCGAACGAGTTGGCGATCCGCGATCACCGCCAGGACCTCGTTGCGGGGCGCATGCTCGAAGACGCCGACGAGAGCGCGTGCGTGCTCGAAGCCGCTTTTGCGGAAGACGCGCACGTCGGGTTGGGTGACAAATTGCTGGTCTGGGGCGGTTCGCGCGCCGAGCCCTACGAACTGGAAATCGTGGGCTTGGTGAATCGGCGGAAGGTGGGGCGGTTTCAGCGCGGCCTGGCGATCGTGCTCCTGCCGGTGCTTCAGAAAATCGACTCGAAGCAGGGCAGCGTCACCTCGATCGACGTTGTCGTCCGCGACGCCACGCGGGCGAGAATTCAAACCTGCGCTTCACGGGTGCTGACGGCGGCGCGGCGAATCTGGCCCAATGTCACGATTCGCACAGCGGAAATCCGCATGCGGCAGATCGAGCAGGCCCAACAGCAGCAGGAATTCGTGCTGATCTTGCTTAGCTGCGTGGCCATGCTCACGGCGCTGTTCATCATCCTCAGCACGCTGAGCATGGGAATGATCGAGCGCATCGGCCAACTGGGGTTGATGCGCTGCATCGGCGTGACCGGCGCGCAGCTCGCGAGCTTGGTGCTGATTGAGGTCGTGCCGATGGGCCTGGCTGGCATCGCACTGGGAATTCCGATTGGGCTGGGGCTGACGGCGCTGACCGTCCGGCTGGTTCCCGAGTATCTGGGTGAGCTGGCCGTAAGCCGAGACGGAATCGCCCTGGCCGCCATCGCCGGCATGGCCACGACGCTCGCAGCCGCGGCGCTTCCGGCGCTTGCGGCGCTGCGAGTGTCGCCGTTGGAGGCGGCGCGGCCGCGCGCCCGGCGCGCCAGCGTGGTGTGGCTGTATGTCGCGCTGCTTCTGGCGGTCATCGTGCTCGGCATTCAGCACACCACACTCGTCGAACGCCTGGCGCGCTCGACGTGGTTCGCACAGAGCGCGTCGACGGCGGTCGTGATGCTCTACCTGGGATACGCGCTCGCCAGTCCGCTGGCGGTCTGGGCGATCGGATCGGCGAGCGTCGTGGTGGTCGCGTGGCTGCTCCGCGTGCGGGTGCGCTTGCTTCAAGACCAGATCGGGCACGCGGTTTGGCGCTCGTCGGGCATCTGCTGCGGGTTGATGGTCGGGCTTTCGCTCATCGTCGGGCTTGTGGTGTTCAACGAGAGCTTCACGCGCGGCTGGCAATTTCCCAAGCAATTCCCGGAAGCGTACATCTGGAACTTCGAGCAGATGACGCCCGACGCGCGGGCCGTGATCGCGGCCGTGCCCGGCGTGCGCGAGTTCACCGTTTTCAACGCGCAGAACGTAATTGTCGAAGAGAAGCCGCTCTTCATGGAGCAGGTCTTCCGCTCGGTTACGTGGTTCATGGCCTGCGAGCCGGAGAGCTTTTTCGACCTGGTGAAAGTCGAGTTTGTGGAAGGCAGCGAACAGGCCGCCCGCGAGCTGCTGGCGAAGGGCGACCATGTCGTGATCGCCGAAGACTTCGCGCGGGCGCGGAATAAACACCTGGGCGACACAGTGCGCGTCTTTGTCGGGCAGAATCCGCCGCGCGATTTCCGCATCGCCGGCGTCATGCAGTCGCCGGCGCTCGACATCGCCGCCGGCTATTTTCAGGCCCAGAGCGAAGCCAACGTGGTTGCCACCGGATCAGTGCTCGGCACAGTTCGCGATCTGGAGCGATATTACAACATCCGCGGCACCAAGCTGGTGCTGCTCAATTTTGATTTGCCGCAGGAGCGCGTGCCGACGGACTGGCCGCCCAAGGCCGATTCGCGCGACGCGATCGGAATGCCGGCGGACGTGTTCGACGATCGACTGGCGTTGGCCCGGCGCTGGCAACGCTGGCGCGAAGAGCTCGTTCTGCGCGATCTAAAGTCGCGCCTGAACGCCGTCACCGCCTTTTCAGGCACGGCGCGAGAACTGAAGGACGAAATCGACGTGCAGCTTTCGCGCGTCACCGGGCTGCTCACGGCTGTGCCGGCGGTGGCATTGATCGTCGCGGCGATCGGAGTGGCGAACCTCATGACCGCGAACGTCACCAGCCGAGCCAAGCAACTGGCCGTTCTGCGCGCCGTCGGTGCGACAAAAGGGCTGGTTCTGCGTCTGGTGGTCGGCGAAGCGCTGGTGCTGGGGCTGCTGGGAAGCGGGTTGGGGCTGGCGCTGGGGCTGCACCTGGCGGCAAACACGGCGGTGATGGTCGATCGCATGTGGGGCATGCGAATTTCGATCGAGATGCCGTGGGGTTACGTGAGTCTGGCGATCGGGCTGACGGTCGGATTGTGCGTGCTGGCTGGAATTCTGCCGGCTCGACATGCGGCACGGACGAACATCGTCGACGCGCTCCACGTGGCGTGAACCACTAGCTGGCGTCGATTGGCGGCCGATGCGCGAACTAACGGCATGAAAACCCTCGCGATCTTCGGCGCAGTGCTGGCGGTGCTCGTCGGGGTATTATTTTGGTTCGCCGCCGACCTGATTCCAACCAACTCATTTCCCGGACGCGCGCGGCACGATATCGATGCGGTCATCGTCGGCCCAAAAAACGGCTCATCTGACGGGGGCCTTGCTTCCGCGGCGTCGCAAGCCTTTGAGGCGGACCCGCAAGCCGCGTCCAGCGGCGGCGGCGCGGTCGTGCGCGGCGGCGAGCCGCGATCGGTTCATTGGGCGAGCGACAGGTCCGACAGCGTCGCGCGAGAATCGCTCGCAAGCGCGCTGGCCGCACTCAAAACGGACCCTTCGCATCCGACGGCCTTGCGCGATGCCGCCGCGGCGTTTTCCAGGCTGGGACATCGACGTGAGGCGCTCTCATATCTAAGCCGACTTGTTGCGGTATCGCCAGACGACGACGCGGCGCGGGCGGAATTGGCCACGGCTCTAATGGCGACCGAGCAGTGGACCGATGCACGCATTGAATTGGACCAAATCGCCGCACGCACTCCCGGCGATACGCGGGTCTGGTTCAACCTCGCGGTCGTGCATCAGGCGCTCGGACATCTGGTCGACGCGCGCCAGGCATGGGATCGCGTTTTGGTGCTTACGCCAGACGATTCCGACGCTCGCGCACGGCGCGGCGAGGTGCTGCTGGATCTGCACGAATGGCGGGCGGCGATCGACGATTTCCAATCGGCGTTGCGGCAAGCGCCGGACGACGACGCGCTCGCGCTGAATCTGGCGCTGGCGTTTCGCGGCGCCGGCCGCCTCGCCGACGCGGAGCGAGTGCTGATCGAGTGCGTGCGACGACGCCCGAACGACGTGCTTGCAATGAGCCGCCTGGCGAGTCTGGCTTGGGAGCGCGCGTCCGATGGCGATCTCGCGCAGCGCGATGCAGCCCGAAAATGGTCGCTCCGCGTGCTGGCAATCGATCCCAAGCACGCCGAAGCACGCGCGATCTTGAGTGAACTCGAAGCGCGACCGGGCGTCGACGGACCACGGCGTTGACGATGCCTGATCAATCCGCAGATTTGCTTGAAAAGAATGAATACCCCGCGCCCGAGGAGCCCCTCAAATGCTCGGTAGCGAGATTGCCTTTGCGGCGCCAGATCGGCCAAATTCGATCGGTTGGAGACGCCAGGATTCGGGGCGGTTCACTGATTTCAGGAATTCGCGCGCCCGGTCTAATTCCGCATCGGCTTCGGCGCTCCTGCCACGCGCGCGCAACAAATACACCAGGCGGCCCAAACTCTGTGGCCCAACGTACGGGTCCAGTACGAGCCCCATTTCGTGGGCCGAAAACTTGGGCGCGATCTCATAAATCGTGGTGAGCATCGCCTGAATTTGGGCGATTGACGCATCGAACTTACCGTCAAGTTCCGCTAAGACCGAGCGCGCCAATCGCACTAATAGGCCAGGATCGTCTGACTTGTGACGTCTCAGAATCCGCTTTGCTCGAATTGCGAACGGCTTGGCCCTCGTCGCGATCCCGCGCTCATACATCCAGTACAGTATCTTGACATATAGGTAGTTCAGCTCATGAATCTTGCGATAGAACTTGCGTTGGGACGCGCATGCCAGTTCGCGTTGTTTCGGCGTCAGCACCGCGGAGATGCATTTGCGCATGGTCCGACCCCAAACTTCCCATAAGCGTACCGTTTCTTCGAGAGCAACCGCAGGACCGTCGCGCCCCGTCACCGACTCCTCGCGCCCGCCGTTCGCATCAGCGTGAACTCCGAGATTTCAGGCGGGCACATGAACCGCACCGGGCGCACGTACCCCACGCCACGGCTGACGTAGATATTCCGGCCGTTCACGCGGTGCAGGCCTGACGCCAGCTCGCGATGCGCCACCGGCAGGATCGGCGGGCCGATCAGCGGCAGCGAGACTTGCCCGCCGTGCGTGTGTCCGCTGAGAATCCAGTGACAGGGCTTGTCGCGCAGCTCGTCGATCGTGTCCGGGTTGTGCGAAAGCGCGATGCAGGGCAGGCTCGGATCGACGCCGGCGAATGTGGCGTCGGGATCGTAGTAGCCACTCCAGAGGTCTTCCGCACCGGCGAATTGCAGCCTGGCCGCGCCGACCCGCACAACTGCCAGGCCGTTTCGCAGCACTCGCACGCCGCGCCGCGTGAGCAGCTCGGTGATCAGCTCGGCGACTTCGCCGTTTCCGCCGTCGCAGCCGAAGCGGTGATTGCAGCCTTCGTGATAGTCGTGGTTACCCAGCGAAGCGTAGACGCCCAGCGGCGCGGCGACACCCTCGAAGAGGCGATCGAGGTCGGCGAGGTAGCGGCGGGAGGCGTTCGTGACGTAGTCGCCGGTGAAGACAAGGATGTCGGGTTTCCGCGCCCGGCAGGCGGCGAGCGAATCGCGCAGATACGACAGCGGCACGATGTCCGAGACGTGCAGATCCGTAATGTGCGCGAGCCGTTTGCCGCACAGATCGGCGCCGAGATTCGGCAGCGGCATCTCGTGCTGCGTGATCTCGAGTTGAAACGGCGCCCACCAGCGCGCATAAGCCGCCGCCCCGGCCGTCGCGCCAAGTCCGCCGATCAGCGCGCGTTTGAGAAAGCGGCGGCGAGAGAGCGCCGGCGGGGAAGTGGGCGGCGCGTCGATTGCGACGCTTACTGCTGCCGGCTCTGCGATCGCGGACATTGCGACGATTCTATCGGCGGTCCTGTTGGCGAACCGAAGACTGCCGGAGGCCCAGCTTACAACAGCACGGGCTGGACGCCCATACCACAATTCGGAGGCCTCGGCTTATGGGTGTGGTATAGGCTTCCAGCCCGTAATGTTGTACAGCGGGCTTCCAGCCCGACGTCCACGCGTCGCCGCTCCGCTTCCGCTACCATCCCGCGTTTCGCGGAATGGGTGAATGCTGCGCCTGCTGGATTTCCTGCGGATCGACGACTTGCCGCCGCGCTGCCGGCCGAATTATCTGGTCGAGCTGCGCCACATGGCGCTGTGGGGCATTTTCGCCGGACTGGTCGATGGCAACACGTCGAGCATCGTAGTCGCCAAGACCTTCGGCGGCTCATCGCTGCTGGTGACGATTGTCTGGACATCGCCGCTGCTGGCGCACCTGCTCAGCCTGATCTGGAGCGTGCTTTCGCGCGGGCGGCCGCGCGTCGCGATGTATCGCTGGTTGGCGCTCGGCGCCGTGGCCAGCGTGCTTTCGGTCGCGCTGACGCCCAGCCACGCCGGGCCGTGGGCTGCGTGGCTGTTCGCGCTGCAAATCACCAGCGCGCGGATTTTCGTCTCGGGCATCGTGAATGTGCGCTCGTCGATCTGGCAGGCCAACTACCCGCAAACACACCGTGCCCGCGCCGCCGGCAAGCTGCAGACGCTCGGATTCATCGCGCTGCTGATCACGTCCGCCACCATCGGGTCCCTGTTTGATCGCAATGCCGACTACTACGTGTACATCTACCCCATCATCGCGGTGATTGGCGGAATCTCGCTCCTGCCGCTGCGCAGACTGCGGATTCGCGGCGAGCGGGCTACGCACGCGCGGGCGCGTGCAAATGCGGAGACCGCTCGGGCGGGCGACAAGTCGCTCGTGGCGGGATTGGCCGAAGCCTGGAGTATTCTTCGCAATGACAAACCATTCGCGCGGTATTGCTCCGCCCAATACTTGCTCGGCTCGGCGTCGTTCATGGTCGAGCCGGTGTTCACGGTGTTCGTCACCAAGGGCCTGAAACTCAGCTACCTGTTCACGAGCGTGCTGCTCGATCATGTTCCGGTCATTCTGCAGCTTTCGACCATCCGCCTCTGGGCGCGCTACTTCGACCGCGTCGGCGTGCTGCGATTTCGCGTCGTAAACGGCGCGCTTTGGACCACCTCGGCGGCGCTGGCCTGCCTCGGGCTGATGGCACACTCCGCATTTGCCCCGACGGCGCTCGTCATCGCGCTGTTGGCGCTTTCGCGCGCGGCGAAAGGCGTCGGCGTGGGAGGCGGCGCGATCGCCTGGAATCTGGGTCATCTGCAGTTTGCTCCGCCGCACCAGGCCGAGCTGTACATGGGGATTCACGTCGCGCTCACCGGACTGCGCGGAATCATCATGCCGTTTGTAGGAATGGGCTGCTACACGCTGCTGGGGTGGCCGTCGCTGGGACTGGCGACGGCTGTCGCGGCCAGCGCGGCGCTGCTGTTTCGGCGATTGGCGAACGAGTTGCCGGCCTATCCGCAACCCGTCGCCGCGCCGGCACTCGATACGGCGACCGCGGAGTCGGAAGGGATCGATTGACCCGCAAGAAAGGCGGCTCGCGCAGAGGCGCGGAGACGCAGAGAAGACACAGGGCATCAGACGCGCTCGTTCCGGCTGCCGCTCGCTTGCGCTCGCGGCTCTTCTTGGCGACAATGGGCTGATGAAGAAGACCAAAGCGCGCGCCAGTCAGCGACCCGCTCACCCGCGCACGACGGGCTCGCGCGAAACCGCCGCGGCGCGGCAGGCGCGGGTCCGCCGAATCCTGGCGGCGCTGAAAACAGCCCATCCGGACGCGGTCTGCGCGCTGCGCCACCGCAGCGCGCTCGAGCTGCTCGTCGCGACGATCCTCTCCGCGCAATGCACCGACGAACGCGTCAATCTGGTCACACCGGCGCTCTTCGCACGCTACCCCGACGCGGCGTCGTTTGCGACCGCGGAAACTGCGGATCTCGAGTCGCTGATTCGCTCCACGGGATTCTTCCGCAACAAGGCCCGCAACTTGATCGGTATGGGCCGCGTGCTGCGCGACGAATTCGCCGGTCGCGTGCCGGACGCGATGGACGCGTTGCTGCGCTTGCCAGGCGTGGCGAGAAAGACGGCGAATTGCGTGCTGGGCACGTGGTTTGGCAAGAACGAGGGCCTCGTCGTCGATACGCATGTCGGACGAATCGCGCTTCGCTTACGGCTGCTCTCGACCGCGCGCGGTGACAAAGACGCCGTCCGCATCGAACAAGATTTGATGCCCCTCGTCCCGCGAGAGGATTGGACGTGGTTCTCGCACGCGGTCATCCAGCACGGACGGACGACTTGCGCGGCGCGAAATCCGCAGTGCGATCGATGTCCGATTGCGAATGATTGCCCCTCTGCTACATCGTAGCGGACGATTTACGAGTCGGCCGCGCGGTCCCGCGAGTCAGAGGTGCGCGGTGGACGCGTCGCCGACGCGCGTAGATGAGCGCGGCGAAATGGCACGACAAATTGGCCCTTCTGTGCTGGCACGGAACGACTTATGAGACCGCGACACTTGTCGGGAGCGGTTTTGACACTCGGATTTCAGAACGTTAGGCTCCCGGGTTCGTATAGTCAGGCATGGGCAACGCCCGGCGGGGGGCTGTTACGCCGATAAGGGACACGATGGGCCAGATCAAGACCATTCTGCACGTGCACTCAAACTACTCACACGATTCCAACATCTCGCCGGCGGAATTGGTCGAGCAGGCGCGGCGCGAAGGCGTGGATTGCCTGGGCATCACCGACCATGACCAGATTCGGGGCGCTCTCGATGCACAACAAATTGGCGGCGTGCGCGTGATCGTCGGGCAGGAGATCACGACGGCAGACGGGCACCTGATCGGGCTATTTCTTAATGAGCGAATCCCGCCGTGGCTGTCGGTTGAAGAAAGCGCCGCGCGCGTGAAGGGGCAGGGTGGGTTGGTGCTCGCACCGCATCCGTTCCTGACGCTATGCGAGTTCAGCCTGCAGTCCGCCGTGCAGCGAATCCTGCCGCTGATCGACGCGGTCGAGATTCACAACGCGCAAAACCCGTTGTTCTGGCAGGATTGGAAGACGCGCGGCTTCATTCGGCGTCACGGTCTCACCGCATACTCCGGCGCTGATTCGCACATTCGCGGATTCCGCTGGCCGGCATTTCAACTGATGCCCGATTTCGATTCGCCGGCTTCGTTTCTCGCAGCGCTGCAACAGGCGCGGCTGGTGCGCGGGCGATACAGTCCGGCGTACATGTCCGTGATGGTGTTTCGGCACGTCTACGAAGCGCGCTACGGACGGCCGTACGGCGCGTTCGGCAAGAACTGCGACCCGGCGCGCTTTGCTCGGGCCGGACAAACGTCTACGCGCGAGCTTCAAGCAACGCTCGACTGATTGTCGGGATCCACTCAGTCCGCCGTCGCGGACGCCGCTTCCGGCGTCGATCGCGCTTCGCCGCGCTCGCGCGGCGCGGTTCCGTTCATGGCCCGCGCCAGCTTGTCCACCAGCATCTCGGCCGTGTACGGCTTCTGCATGAAGCCGGCGAGCCGCTCGGATGCGAACCGCTGCCCGGCTTCGCGCTCGCTGTAGCCGGTGGACAGCACGACTCTCGCCTGCGGGTCGATCGAAAGCAGTTCGTGAAGCACCTGCTCGCCGCTCATGATCGGCATGGTCAGATCAAGCAGCACCAGGTCGATTTCCCCCTGGTGCGCGCGGAATAGGTCGATTCCATCGCGGCCTCCCGCGGCCGCGAGCACGTTCACGCCGTGTCGCCCCAGAATCGCCTCGACCACCTCGCGGATGTCTGCTTCGTCGTCGATCACAAGCACGGTCGAGCCGGCGGGGATCGGCGCCGGCGCGTCGCGCGCCGGAGATGGGGCCGGCGCAACGGCGATGGCGGGAAGGAGCACGGTGAACGTCGTGCCCTCATTGACGCGGCTCTCCACGCGCACGGCGCCGTCGTGGCCGCGCACGATTCCGAGCAACGCCGCCAGGCCGAGCCCGCGCCCGGTGAACTTGGTCGTGAAGAACGGATCAAAAATGCGCGACAGCGTCTCGGGCGACATGCCGCAGCCGCTGTCGGCAACCTGAAGCACGACGTAGTGCCCCGGGACCAGCTTTTGGTCTGCAAACTCCGTCTTTGCCGCCTGTTCAGTCAAGTCCAGTCGCGACGTGGTCAGCCGCACGGTGCCCGGCTGGGCGCCAATCGCCTCGGCACCGTTGATGATCAGGTTCATGATCACCTGTTGCAGTTGTCCGGCGTCGGCGCGGACGCGCGGCAGTCCGTCCGTGAGCTGAAGCGTAAGCGAAACAGTTTTCGGCAGCGCGGCGCGCAGAAAGTCCGCCATGTCGTTCACCAGCGTGGTCAGATCAAGCGGCTTGGCGTCCACGCTGGGTTGGCCGGAATACGCAAGCATGAGGCGCGCCAGCTCGGACGCACGACGGCTGGCATTCAGGACCTTCTGCAGATGCGGGCGAACTTCACGATCCTGCCGAATCTTCTCCATCGCCAGCGACACGTTGCACAGCACGCCAACGAGGAAATTGTTGAAATCGTGCGCTACACCACCGGCGAGCATGCCTAGGCTCTCGCGTTTTTGCGATATGTGGAATTGATGCTCCAGCCGCCGTCGTTCGTCGTCGGCCCGCTGCTGTTCGCTGACGTCGCGCAGGATCGCCTGAACGCCGAGCGTTTGCCCGGCGGGACCGTGGCGCATCGCGATGCTGAGCTCGCAGGCGACGACGCCTCCGTCGCGACGCCGAACTCGGATGGGAATGTCGCGAAGTCCCTGGGCCTTGACCAGGGCGTTTGTGACGCGTTCGCGATCGGCGACGTCGACGAACCGATCGTGAAGGTGCTTGGCGATCACCTCCGCGCGGCCGCAGCCGGTCAGGCGCAAGAGGGCCGGGTTCACGTCGATGACCATGCCGTCGGGCGAGGCGATCAGGATCGCGTCGTGCGACTCCTCGAACAACGCGCGATAGCGCTGCTCGCTTTCGCGGAGGGTTTCTTCGGCGCGGCGTCGCGCGGTTACATCGCGAACGAATCCGACCAGAATCTTGCGGCCCTGATCGCGCAAGACGGTGATGCTGTTCTCGAGGTGGACGATCGGGCCGTCCTTGTGGCGGTGGGCGGTAATGAAGTGGTTCAGGCCCGTGCGGGCCTGCGCCGCGAGGCGCGCCCCGGGGAGATCCGTTACTTCCAGATCCGACAGTTTTCGCTCCAGCAGTTCCGCGGCGGAATATCCGGTCATACGGCAATACGCGTCGTTGACTTCGATGAAACGCTGGTCTTCGCCCACGACGAAGAATCCGTCCATGGCGCTGCGTAGCACGGCGTGATTGCGGGAGGCCAGGCGGCGCAGGGCTTCGTCCGAATTCACCTGCGACGTGACCTCGCGGATGGCCAGCAATGCGGCGCCCGGCGCCAGCGGTCCGCTCGACAGCGGCGCCGCGGCGACTTCGTAACTTCGCTCGCCGACGCTGAAACGGTAATGCTCGGCATGGCGCTCGGTGATCGCGGCATGCACGCGACGCCGCACTTCCGCGGCGTGCGCTTCCGGCATTTCGCGCAGGAGGCCGCGCGTCAGCGGGCCAAAGCTCGGTGCGAACTCCTCGAACACGTTCATTTCGGCGTCGACCACCAACAACGGATCCGGCAGGCTCGACAGCACGGCCTCCAACCGCGACAAGCGCAGGCCGGCTTCTCCCGTCGCATCGGGTTCGGAACGCAATGCGGTCCGCATGACGCGCAGTAGCCAGAGCAGCGCGGCCAGCACCGCCAGGTTCGCGAAAAGCAGCGTCCATAGCGCCCAGTTCACGCTGTCGCTCCTGCCGGGCGCGGCGCGCCGGCTTTCTTTGGTTCATTCCCAGGTTGGGCCGCCGCGGCCAAGCGGAGCGCTTCGTCTCGCTGCCGGCGGGCGGATTCCTCGATCGAACGGTTGGCGTGGCGAATCGCCAGCTCGAGCCGACGCTCGGCGCAGCGGGCCGCCTCCGCGTAGTCGGCGAGTTGAAAGTTCATCTCGGCCATGTACTCGTAAACCCGCGCCAAGCCGTTCCAGAAGCTGGTTTCCTCGAGCTCGTTGCAAGCCAGCGCGAATTCGGTCTTGGCGTCTGCGAAGCGGCCGGCCAGCGCGGCGCAGCGGCCCAGGTGCATGTGACTCACGCCGATCTTGGTCGGATCGCCGATCTCGACCGCCAGCGCCAACGCTCGGCGGTAATACTGCGTGCTCTCGTCGTAGCGCTGCTGTTCGAGCAGGACATTTCCCAGGCCATTGTACGGACCGACCAGCGAAACCAGGGCGCCGAACTCGCGGTGCAGTTCGATCGACCGCAGAAACGCGGACTCGGCCGCGTCCGGCCGGCCGAGGCGATACAGGATGAACCCGAGATTGTTGTAAATCTGCGCCAGATCGGGTTTCAGACCATGCTGTTCCGCGAGTTCCGCGGCGCGCTGGTAGTGGTGGTCGGCCGTGTCGTACTCGCCCTTAAAATAGTGCATGACGCCCAAGTTCGCTTCAGCCTCGACCTGCATGTGCGAATTGCCCAGGCGCACGCCGGTTTCACGTAATTGCACGTGCCGCGCCGTCGCGTCTTCATAGCGCCCCAGCCGCGCATAGCAAACGCCCAGCACCGAGATCGGCTCGACGAAATCGGGCGCGATGGTCACTGCCTGCTCCGCGTAATCCGCCGCAGTTTCGTATTCGCCGCGCAGGAAGGCGCGTTTGGCCTTCACCAGACGCTCCTGCGCCTGCAGCGAAATCGCCGGCGGCGACGCGCCCGACGCCGCGTGCACCTCTGGTCCGCGCAGCTCGTTCAGAATGGTCTCGACGACCCGCGCTTGCAGATCGACGAAGCGCGACAAGGGCTGCACGAGTATCGCCAGCGGAAACGGGTCATCGGCGCCGACGCGATGGGCCACCACGTGTGCCTCAATCTGGTCGCCGACTCGTTTCACGCGGCCCGAGACCACCAGTGCCGCGCCGGTAAGGCGGCCGGCCTCTGTTACGCGCAGCGGGTCGAGGTCGTGTGCTCCGGGTTCCAACAGTTCCAGAATCTGCTGCGCGTTCACGACGAACACGCCCGGGCACTGCGCGGCGCCGCGAGCCGCGTGATCCGAGATCGCCTGGCCCAGCCAATCGTCCGCCGCGTCGCCGTCGTTTTCAAATGGCAGGATCGCGACGCCGCGCGGTGTGGCGTGTGCGGCTGCGGCGGGCGCCGGTGTGGCGGACTGGCCGGGATGCTCCAGGAATTGCAGGAACTCGCGCGCGGAAGAGAAACGCGCGTCGCGATTGTTCGAAAGTAGTTTCAGGACGCCGTCCCGTAACCAGCCGGGCGTCGGCGGCGCATCTTCCGGCCAATCCGGGCGAGCGCTTTGCATTTGCAGCAGCGCGCCCAACACGCCGGAGCTTTCGTACGGATGCCGGCCGGTCATTAAATGAAAGAGCGATGCGCCAAGCGAATAGAGGTCCGCGCGCGCGTCGAGATGGACGCCGACTTCCCAGCTCTCGGGACAGGCGTAGGCGAGCGTGCCGGCGCGCTCATTCGATTCGTCGCCGCCGGCGCCTCCGATGATCGCCGCAACGCCCAGATCGGCGACGCGCGTGCGGCCGTCTACTCCCAGCAACAGATTCGAGGGCTTGATGTCGCGGTGGATATGCTGGCGCTCGTGGATTGCGGCCAGCCCACGGGCCGCATCGGCGGCGATCGCGACCGCCTGCTGCCACGGCACGCGCACTCCGCCTTCGACAAGCGTCGCAAGATCGCCGCCTTCGACGTACTCCATCACGAAGAACCACACGCCGTTAATCACGTCGCAGTCGAGCACGCGAACGACGCACGGATCGTTCACTTGAAAGCCCGCGCGGGCTTCGTTTCGCAGGCGGCGAACCGCTGAATCCTCGGCTAGGCCGCTGCGCCAAGGCATCAGTTTCACGACGCAGGGGTGATTGAGGTAGCGATGTTCGGCGAAGAAAGTGACGCCATGAGCGCCGTGGCCGAGCGCGTGTCGTAGTTGGTATCGCTCGCGGAGAACGCCCTGCGGCGCGGCGAGGCGCAGCACAGGCATGGTGGGGATGTCGACGGTGTGCGGCTCGAGAATCGGATAGACGAACTCACACGCGGCGCAGCGGCGCAGCGCGGCATCGATCCGCTTGACCGCACCGGAGATGCGGCAGTTCGGACAGGTTTGCAGGTCGCCCAAGTTAACTCCGGTCCGACTCACTCAATCTCCAGAACGAATCTTGACAACATTAGCATTATCGGTATAGTTCCAATAAGAGCGAGGTTCGATTCTCAACGACGTACGAAGAGCGCTGCTTTCGCAGCCCAGTTCTTCGTTCCCGGAGATGTTCTGCGCATTTCCAGGGCCATTAAGTCTAGACAGGCTTTGGCGTTAGAGCAAGTCGGCCACGCTGCATGTCCTGAAATGGTGCGGTCATCGAGCGAGGAGAACTGCATGTTGGCCATGGTCATCCAGACCGTAACGGACTTCATTGACGAGATTTGCTGCGCGATTCCAAACTGGTTCTAGCCGGAGCGACGAACAATGATCGAGATTATCAGCGAAATCGACGACATCGTCGCTGGCGCGCGCTAGAGCCGCCAGCACGTTTCGATCTCACGTGCCCGATTCGGCACGCTGGCCCCTGCGACCCAGCGGTATAATCGCACCGCATCCGGAATCGGCAGGTCGGCACTATGCGTTTGCCGCATCTTTCGCTTGCGCTTAAGTATCGAGTTCTGTTCGGGTTAGCGGTCGCTCTGATCATCGCCGCCACGCTGTATGTGCCGTGGCGGCGCATGGAAGAGCTGGTTTTCGACCAGCCATTCCGCGAGGCCGAACGAGTCTGCGACGATTTCTTTCGACAAGTCCTTCCCCATTCTGGGGATCCGGCGAACGCGCCGGGAGTAGTTCACGGTCGCGAGGCGTCGCTGCTTGAGGCGGGGAGAATCTTCGCCCCGCGTTACGTTCCGCTCCGCGCCGATGCCGCCGATGCGCCTCGATCGACGGATCCAACTGAGCAGGATGCCTTTGCGTTTCGGGCGCTGCGGACATTTGTCGCGCACGCCCGCCGGGAGTTCACGTATGAGATTCAGCAGGACGACGCGGGGCGGCGATTTCAATATGCGCATGCCGTTCGCGTCGGAAAGTCTTGCCTGGGCTGCCACGATGAAGGTAAGACGGCGCGGAACGTCTATCGTGATGGCGAGCTTGCCGGCGTCATCACGGTCTCGGTGCCGCTCGACCTGAGCGACCGCGACGTGATTTACAATCGTTTGGCGCTCATCGCCGCCGGCACGCTGGCGGGAATCCTTGCGATCCTCGTCTTTTACGTCATCACGCGCAAGTTCATCCTGTCGCCGATTCACGAGCTACGAGAGGTTGCGCTGCGCGTCGCCGACGGCGATCTCGACGTTCGCTCTAACCTGGATACGG
This sequence comes from Phycisphaerae bacterium, assembly GCA_046350315.1. Taxonomy (GTDB): domain Bacteria; phylum Planctomycetota; class Phycisphaerae; order UBA1845; family Fen-1342; genus CAZHTF01. The sequence continues at coordinate 3,206,556 of JAXMAP010000002.1, read as the reverse complement.
GCGACGAATTCGAGCAACTCTCCGAAACGCTGAACACGATGCTCGAGCGCCTTCGCGCGGCGCAGCTCGACCTGCGCCGGGCAAATCGCTTGCTGGATGAGAAGCTCGGTCAGATGGCCGAGACGAACGTCGCGTTGTTCGAATCGAATCGGCTCAAGAGCGAATTCCTGGCCAACGTCTCGCACGAGCTTCGAACGCCGCTGACAAGCATCATCGGATTCGCTGAGCTTCTTCGCGAAGGACCGGTCGCCGATTCGAACGGCCGAACGTGGCGCTACGCGGAGAACATCTTGATTTCGGGGCGCATCCTGCTTGAGATCATCAACGATCTGCTGGACCTCGCGAAAATCGAGGCCGGCAGGGTGGAATTGCGGCGCGAGAATCTCAGCGTTCATGATCTCTGCGGCAGCCTTGCCGATTTCATGCGGCCGCTCGCTGACCAGCGACAGATCAACCTGGTCGTCGACGTCGCTCCGGACCTGCCAATCGTGTTGACGGACCGCGGACGATTGCGGCAAGTGCTCTACAACCTGCTTTCAAACGCGATCAAGTTCACGCCGATCGGCGGCACGGTCATCCTCGCGGCGCGCCCGCAAGAATCGGGTCAGTTGCAGATTTCGGTGCGCGACACCGGTCCGGGCATCGCCTCTGAACATCACGCGATGATCTTCGAGAAATTCCGGCAGATCGATCAGTCGGCCACGCGCGAGCACCACGGAACGGGCCTGGGACTCGCGATCGCCAAGGAACTGACGCAATTGCTCGGCGGGCAAATCGGCGTTGAGAGCACGCCGGGCGAAGGCGCGACGTTCTGGGTTCGAATCCCGATCCAGGCCGCGGAAACCGCGGAGCGACAGCCAATCTCGCTGGTTTGATCGGTAAGCGCCCGGAGGCTGGCCGATACCGACTCACGGCGTGCGACGGCCACCCGCGTTTCATGGTTTCGATCGCAGGTAGTGGCTCAGTTTCGCGAAGGAACTTCCCAGCCGAGCCCCGACCGTAAGGGAGGGGTCTCTTGCGACGGGCAGAAAGCCGCTCCCTTACGGTCGGGCCTCGGTGTCGGGCGTTTTCCCGGCGTCGCATGCGAAACTGAGCCTTCGGTGTTGACGATCCCGTCTCGGCGTGCATACGCTAAAGACCAATGCGGTTTCGGGCCGCGCCTGCGGGTAGGGGAGAGAAGCGTTTGCCAAAGTGTGCCGCGATTGCCGCCGCGCTGGCGCTGTTGATTTCGGGCGTTGCATCGGGCGACATCACCGTAGATGCGGGGTCCGATCAATCGCTGGTCTCGCTTGGGCCGGTAACGCTCACGGGCGGTGCCAGCGGCATGACGCCGCTGGATTACTGGATGGCCGACGGGGACGGCCCAACTGAGAACAAGCTCCTCAAGTACTCGAGCCTGAGCGGCGTCACTCCGGTCGGACCGCTTCGGAATGCCGGCGGCACGATTTTTGGATTTCCGGGCGATGTGTGTCGAAATGGGCAGGGGACCGTATTCGGCTGGGACATCACGTTTCGACAACTCTATACGCTGAATGACACGACGGGCATCTGCACGCCGGTCGGCGGCCCGACGAGTCTTCAAAGCATGACCTGCCTGGCGTTCGACCCGACGCGAAATCGGCTGTACGGGATCGACGCAGCGACTCGCCGATTGTCGATCTTCAATCAGAATGACGGCTCGCGCAGCAACGTGATGACGTTGCCGGCGAACATGATCGGCATCACCGGGCTTGCCTATGACTCGGTCATCGATCGACTTCGCGTCTACGACGACGCGGCGGAGTCGTTTTACACGATCGATCCGATCGCCAAGACCGTCTCGCTTGCGTTCACCGTCGCGGACCCCGGCTTCTATGACGAGCTCTCAAACCTGAATGGCCGCGTCTACGGTTGCTATCGCTATCTGGTCGGTGCAATTTGGTATGCACAGCTGCGCGAGATTGACTTCAACACGCAGGCGATTCGCGACATCGGGCCGCCGATGGTCGAACTCTCGGCCCACAGCCTGTTGGTCAACTCGGTGCCGGAGGACGTGCTCTGGACGGTCGACAGCGGCCCGGGCTCCGTTTCATTTGCGGATGCGAAGAGCCTGGCGAGCAGCGCGACGTTTTCGATCGCGGGCGACTACATTCTGCGACTCACGGTATTCGCATCGCCGCCTGTATTTGACACCGTTCTGATTCGCGTCGGCCGTCCGGACTGCAATGGCAACAGCGTGCCGGACGAGGCGGATATCGCGAACGAGACCAGCGCGGATTGCGACGAAGACGGTGTGCCGGATGAGTGCCAGCCGGATACCGATGGCGACGGCCGAATCGATGCCTGCGATGGTTGCCCGAATGATCCGTTGAAACTCGCGCCCGGCGTCTGCGGCTGTGGCGTGCCGGACACGGACAGTGACAACGACGGGACGCCTGACTGCAACGATCTTTGCCCGAATGATCCGCTGAAACTCGCGCCGGGCGCCTGCGGATGCGGTACTCCGGATACCGACAGCGACAACGACGGCACACCGGATTGCAACGATTCGTGCCCGAATGATTCGTTGAAGACTGCACCGGGCGCCTGTGGCTGCGGTGTGCCGGATACCGACAGCGACAACGACGGCACGCCGGATTGCAATGATCTGTGCCCGAATGATCCGCTGAAACTCGCGCCGGGCGCCTGCGGATGCGGTACTCCGGATACCGACAGCGACAACGACGGCACACCGGATTGCAACGATTCGTGCCCGAATGATCCGCTGAAACTCGCGCCGGGCGCCTGCGGATGCGGTACTCCGGATACCGACAGCGACAACGACGGCACACCGGATTGCAACGATTCGTGCCCGAGTGATTCGTTGAAGACCGCACCGGGCGCCTGTGGCTGCGGTGTGCCGGATACCGACAGCGACGATGACGGCACGCCGGATTGCAACGACCTGTGCCCGAACGATCCAAACAAGACCGCGCCCGGAAGCTGCGGCTGCGGCGTTGTCGATGGCGACAGCGACGGCGATAGCGTGCCGGATTGCGACGACCTCTGCCCCGGCGGAGACGATCGCATCGACTGCAATCAAAACGGGATCCCGGACGCGTGCGACGTGACGCCGGACTGCAATCAGAACGGCCGGCCCGATTCCTGCGACATCGCGCTCGGCGCCAGCTTGGACTGCAATCACAACGGCGTGCCGGATGAGTGCGACATCGTCGGCGGCACATCGCTCGACGCGAATCACGACGGCGTTCCGGACGAATGCGGTTGCGTTGGCGATCTGAACGGCGATCGCGTGGTCGACTCGGCGGACCTGGGAATCCTGCTTGGCGCGTGGCAGATCAACGCCGGCGGCGACCTGAACGGCGACAATCAGACCGATTCGTCAGATCTGGGGATTCTGCTCGGCGCGTGGCAGACGACGTGTCCGTGAACTCACTGGCGCGCCGAAGCAAACTGGGCAGTGGTTGTCGGTCACTGCAGGCGGCGACGTCGACGGCGACGGTGATACGGATGAGTCGGATCTGGGTTTGTTGCTGCGGAACTGGCTCCAGACGTGTCCCTGATGATCGTAGCCCCAGGCGTCCGAATTCGTCGGCTCGGCGGTCTCACAGCCCCGGCGGGGCGACAGAGTGCTCGGCATTCGAACGCGCGTCCGCTCCCGAGCTCTTCCCCTCCTCCGGGGCTATCGGCGCGGGTCGCACGAATCCCACGGCTTACGCCGTGGGCTACGATCTTCCGCCCCTTTGGGGCTGAGACCCGGCGGGGGACTGAAAGCTGGCTGCACGAGCGGCGACGCTACGATGGGTAGTGGCTCAATTTCGCATGCGACCCCAAGGAAACCCTGGACACCGAGGCCCGGCCGTGAGGGAGCGGCTTTCTGCCCGTCGCAAGAGACCCCTCCCTGACGGTCGGGGTTCGGTTGGGGAGTTTTTCCGCGAAACCGAGCCACAACCCTACGATGTAGCGCTGTCGTTCGAGAGCGGATTGCCTTTCAGTTAGCGTCGAACCTCTGCGTTCGACGGCAAATTCTGCGCCGGGCACAGAGGCCCGACGCTACAGAACAACTGAATCCGCACCAATGACGCGGCGCGATCTACAAGATCAACCCCGTCGGATCCGCCGTGGTCTGTAGCGACTGTCCCGATCGGCCGGCCTCTGCCGCGCTGGGGTCGGCGGAGGCGCCGGCTGAGACATTTCCGCCGTTGCCGCCGCTGCCGGCTGATGGGCCGCCGCCGCCGCCGCCGGAGCGAATCGGGGCCGTAACGGATGCGGCAGCGCCGCCTGTTCCCGCCGCGCCGCCGGAGACATCGGTTGTGCCGGATGCGGCAATCGTCGGAGCGAGCAGATGGATGATCCCGCCGCCGCCGCCGCCGCCCGCGGCCTGGCCGGCATCCGCGGCGCCGCCTGAGCCGCCCTTGGCCTCGATCACGCCGCCGCCGGCGTTGGTGATCTTTGCCGCTGATGCGAGGATGACGACTCCTCCTCCGCCGCCACCGCCGCCGGACCCAGCCGCCGCGCCGTTGGCGCGAATCGTGCCGTTATTCGCTATTTCGCCCTTAGCCAGCACGGTCAGTGCGCCGCCGCCGTCGCCGCCGGACGATAACCCCGCGCCGCCGCCGCCGCCCGCCGACACGCCGACAATGAGCGTGACGCGCGATTCGAACTCGCTCAGGCCGCTGCCGCCGGCACCCGCGGATCGCTCGGCCACGTCGGTTCCGACTTCCCCGTCGCCGGCCGCGAGCGTGCCGATGCCGACGGAGGCCGAGCGCGTCGAAACGTCGAGCGACGTGCTGTCGAAGCCGGTGCGCTTGGCGCCTTCCGCGCCGGTCAGCACGACGATCGTGCCGTTATTGGTGAACGTGCCGCTGCAGCGAATGACGCCGCCGCTTTGCACGGTCATCGTTACGCCGGCGTTCACAGTGAAGTCGGTGTATTGCAGATTCACGTCGCCCTGATCGCCGATTCTCACGTCGGCGGAGACGGTCCGCGCGCCTGCCGACCCGTCGCCGAAGATGCGCGTCGCGCCGGTGGGGCCAGCGACGCCCTGCGGCCCCGCGGTGCCAGCGGGACCCTGCGGTCCGGTCGCGCCTTGAGGCCCTTGCGGACCCTGCGGGCCGCCGTCAGGTGTGATGGCGGTGAGGCATCCTTGCAGAAGAAGCGGCAGAATCACGCAAACGCCGGCGCAAGCTGGGGAAAATCGGTTCACGTGCGGTTCCTTTCGATTGCAACGAACAGTCGCGTGCGCAAAGTCCGCGCATCAGGTGCGAGGTAGTGGCTCAGTTTCGCTTACGACGCCGGGAAATCGCTCGACACCGAGGCCCGACCGTAAGGGAGCGGCTTTTTTCCCGTCGCAAGAGACCCCTCCCTTACGGTTGGGGCCCGGCTGGGGAGTTCCTTCGCGAAACTGAGCCACTACCAGTTGCGGCGAGTGTCTTGACACCGCCGGCGGCGGGTGGTTGGGCGCGCCGGCCCGGTCGTTTAACGTTTGGCGCTGGCGCGCCGGGAGTGACTACTTCTTTTCCCGCAACTGCTTGAAAAACCCCACCAGCACCGGTCGCGGGATTCGCGCCAATTGCGGCGGCGGGATTTCGTCCACCGTGATGCGCTGCATCACGTTCTCGGCCTGTTTCATATGCTTGCGCAACTCGGCGGCGAGCTCCTGCGCGTCAGCCAGGTTTCCGTCGGCCATTGAGATCGCGTATTCGATGACCAGCGTCTCCACGTCGACCTTCGGCGCCATCGCCGTCGGATGCGACGAATGCGGGCGATTCCCCGCGTCGTCCGCCACTTCGCGCTCGCGAAGCAGCTTGTGCTGCAAGTCGCGTGTCTCGCGCAGCAGCTTGTCACGTTCGATCTCGGCGCGGTCGTCCAATGGCGCTAGTTTCAGCAGTTCGATCTGTTCCGGCGGCGTCGGGATGTAAACGGTCTGATGACACGACGGGCAGCGGCCGTTCTTGCCGGCGTGCTCGTCGCTGGTTTTGATCATCTTGCCGCAGTGGTTGCAGTGAAATTCGATCGCCATCGGATCCTCGCTCTCTGCGCCCACGGGGGAGCGCAGGCATCTTGCTCGCGGGCACGGGCGTCACGTCACAGCCGCAAATTCGTGCGGGCGAGACGCCCGCACTCCCTTTGCTCGCACAGTCACGCCTTGACGCGCGCCTCATGTCGCCCGGCGCGCGGTCGAAACAGCAGCCGCATCGGCACCTCCGCGAGCGGCAACGTCTCGCGCAGGCGGTTTTCCAGGAACCGCCGGTAGTTCTCCGTCACGCGCGCCGGATCGTTGCAGAAGCAGACGATCGTCGGCGGGGCGACGCTGATCTGCGTCGCGTAGTAGATTTTAACGGATTTGGCGCCCTGCTTGGGTGTCGGGGCGCGATGCTCCAGAATCTCTGTCAGCGTCTGGTTGAGCTGGCCGGTCGAAATGCGCGTGCGCGACTGGCGGTGCAGCGAGAGCGCTACATCTACAGCCGCGTCGACGTTCTTGCCCGTCTTCGCGGTGACAAGCACGATCGGTGCGTACGAGACGTGCGGCATCACCTTCGCGAGATAGTCGCCGAATTCGGCGGAGCTTGAGCGTCCCTCGGCCAGGTCCCACTTATTGATCACCAGCACCAGCGGCTTGTGCTCTTCGAGCACCGCGGCGCTGAGCTTCAAATCCACCTCGCTGACGGGGACCGTCGCGTCGATGAGATGCATGACCACGTCGGCCCGGCGAAGGGCCGCCAGCGCGCGGACGTAGGAATAGAAATCCACATCCTGCATGCTGCTCTTCTTGCGAACACCGGCGGTGTCGATGGCCACGAAGACGCGTCCGTCGCGCTCAAAGCGCACGTCGACCGCGTCGCGCGTCGTACCGGGAACTTCGCTGACGATCATGCGCGGCTCGCCGGCCAACGCGTTCACCAGCGTGCTCTTGCCGGCGTTGCGCTTGCCGACGATTGCAAGTTTCATCACCGGCTCGGTTGGCGCGGCGACGTCGAGCGGACCGAGAACCGCCAGGATGCGCTCCAACAGTGCATCCCGGCCCAGACCGTGTTGCGCGGAAGTGCAGATCGGCGCGCCGAAACCCAGGCGGTTGAATTCGCCCGCCAGCGGGTCGTGCGACGGCGCATCGCACTTGTTGGCCGCGACGATTACTGGGCGATTCAGCGGGCGCAAAAGCTCGGCGACGCGTTGGTCCAACGGCGCAACGCCGTCGTTCACGTCAACGACGAACACGATCACTTCGGCGCGCGTCAGTGCGAATTGGATCTGCCCTTCGACGTGCGCTTCGAGGTGATCGCTGTCGACGATGCCGATGCCGCCGGTGTCGACGAGCTCCAGGTAGCGCTCCTGGTGCTCAATGATCGCGGAGACGCGGTCGCGCGTGATGCCCGGACGCGGATCGACGATGCTGATGCGCTGGCGGGCGAGCGCGTTAAGCAAAGAGCTCTTGCCGACATTCGGCCGGCCGACCAGCACAATTACGGGCAGTGCCATGACGCGGATAATACGGGCTACCGCGCAGGGGGTGTCCTGCCTCGCGCGTGCGACGCCGGAAAACGCTCGACACCGAGGCCCGACCGTAAGCAAGCGGCTTTCTGCGCGTCGCAAGAGACTCCTCCCCGTGAAGTTGCGCCATTATCCGAGGAGTTGTCTTTCCGCGCGCGATCCAATGACGTGGGCGCTCAATCGGCGCGCCTGGACGCCAGGAAACTTCGCAGAATCGCCAGCGCGGCGAGGCTGTCGCGCAGCTCGCGGCGGCGTGCCGCCGGAATGTCCGCCTCGCGCATCCATTCGTCGGCTTGAAACGAGCTGAGGCGTTCGTCCCACATTTCGACCGGGCGCGATTCACCTCGCACCAGATGTTCCGCAAAGCGGCGGGACAGTTCGGCCTGCGGGCCGTTGGTGCCGTCCATATTCAACGGCAGGCCGACGACGAATCCCGTCGAGTCGTAGTGGTCCGCGGAAGCGCGAACGGTGGCGGCGTCGCGGGCCGGCTGGCCGGAGGCGGCAACCGGCTCGACCGGCGCTGCGGAGATCTGGTCCCCGACGGCCAGGCCGATGCGTTTAGTCCCATAATCGACGGCAATCCAGCGGATCATATCGTCAAGCAAATTCCGTGCCGAACCACTTGCCCACCGACGCGTATCGATTATACTCGACAAATTGCGGAAGCTTACAGGAACCGTGTCGCAAAGACACACGTGACTAACCAGAAAGGCGTAGCGGCCGATGCGCGCATTTTTCCCCCGCGGCGTCGCGGCTCAAGGTCTCTCTACGTCCAGATGCTCATGCCCGGCGGGGGCAAGCTCAGTCATCTGATTTCGCTCGTCTTTAACTAGTGTAGAGGGCATTCATCAATGCAAATTCGCACGGTTTGGGATTTCAGCCGGATCGGTGACGCCGTCGCGATCCCCGACCTGATCCAGATTCAGACCGAGTCGTACCAGCGATTCCTTCAGATCGATTTGGAGCCCAAGAAGCGGGCCGCGATCGGGCTGGAAGCGCTGCTGCGCGAAGTGTTTCCGATCGAGAGCTACGACGGGAACATGCGGCTCGAGTATATCGATTACGGCCTCGACAAGCCGCGCTACACGCCCGACGAGTGCCGCGAACTGGGCCTGACGTACGGCCTGCCGTTCCGCATCCGCGTGCGCCTGCACCGCAAGGACAAGGAAGAGGTCACCGAGGAGTCGATCTACCTTGGCGAACTGCCGCACATGATCGGCGGCGGCGAGTTCATCGTGAACGGCTCGGAGCGCGTGATCGTCTCGCAGCTCCACCGTTCTCCGGGCGTCGATTTCGTCAAGGAATCCGCCGAGGGCGACCGCGCGTTGCACGCCTGCCGGATTATTCCCGAGCGCGGCTCGTGGATCGAGATCAACGTGACGCGCAAGGACTTGCTGGCGATGCGCATCGACCAGTCTAGCAAGATCCCCGGCACGACGTTCCTGCGCGCCATGGACGAGAAATACGGCACGTCCGAAGCGATCATTCGCGCGTTCTACCCGGTCAAGAGTGTTAAGACGCGCGATCTGAAACCGGAATTCTGGACCGCCGCCCCGGTGATCGACCCCGACACGGGCGAGGAGCTGGTGAAGGCCGGTTGCCAGATCGGCGAAGGGCTCAACAAGATCCGTGATTCGTCGATCAAGCAGGTGGAGGTCATCGGCAAGCTCGTCGATGCGATCATCCTGAACACGCTGGCGGAAGACAGCGCCACGTCGCACGAAGAGGCGCTGCTGAAAATTTACGCGCGCTTGCGCCCGGGCAACCCGGTGCAGCTTGACAAGGCCCGAAAACTCTTTCAGGAGAAATTCTTCGACGAAAACCGATATCGGCTGGGCAAGGTCGGCCGTTTCCGCTTGAACCGGAAATTCGAGCAGGGCATTCCCGAGTCGGAAATGGTCCTGCGCTCGGAAGACGTGGTCAGCGCGATCCGCTATTTGCTCGCGTTGCGCGCCGGCGAAGGCGCGGTCGACGACATCGACCACCTGGGCAACCGGCGCTTGCGCACCATCGATGAGTTGGCGTCTGACGAGCTGCGCAAGGGTTTCCTCAAGCTGCGGCGCACCGTGCAGGAGCGCATGAGCCTGAAGGACCCGGAGACGATCACCAAGATCGGCGAGCTGGTGAACACAAAGAGTATCAGCAGCGCCATCGACTTCTTCTTCGGGCGCAGTGAATTGTCGCAGGTGGTCGATCAGACCAACCCGCTCAGCCAGCTCACGCACGAGCGCCGCCTGTCGGCGCTGGGCCCGGGCGGCCTGAACCGCAAACGCGCCGGATTCGAAGTGCGCGACGTGCATATTTCGCACTACGGCCGCGTCTGCCCGATCGAAACGCCCGAAGGCGTGAACATCGGCCTCATCGCGTCGCTGGGCATCTACAGTTCGGTTGACGAGTACGGCTTCCTGATCACGCCCTATCGCAAGGTCGAACGCGGCAAGGTCAACGGCGATGTGGTGTACCTGCGCGCCGACGAGGAGATGAACTCCACGCTGTCGCCGCCGGACACGCTGACCCCCAACAACGACGGCACGCGTCTTCCGGAAGGCGTCGAGAAAGACGCCTACGCGGCCGCGCGGCGCAAGTCGACCGGCGATCGGCGCACCAGCAAGCTGCTCGACGGCGCGCTGCTGGGCCGCGTAAGGGGCGACTTGAAGCAGGTGACCGCCGGCGACATCGAGTTCGTCGACATTTCGCCGAAACAGACCGTCGGCGTCTCGGCGGCGCTGATTCCGTTCCTGGAGCACGACGACGCCAACCGCGCGCTGATGGGCTCGAACATGCAGCGCCAAGCCGTGCCGCTGGTGCGCACCGATCCGCCGGTCATCTCGACCGGCATGGAACGCCCGGTGGCCGAAAATAGCGGCATGGTCGTGAAGGCGCGGCGGAACGGCACAGTCACGTACGTCGATGCGATGCGAATCGTGATCGACGACACCGACGAGTACGAGCTGCGCAAGTTCGTGGGGCTGAACGAGCGCACCTGCCTGAACCAGAAGCCGATTGTCCGGCTCGGCGCGAAGGTCAAGACCGGGCAGATCATCGCCGACGGCGCCTCGACGCACGACGGCGAGTTGGCGCTGGGTCGCAACGTGCTGGTCGCGTTCATGACGTACGACGGCTACAACTTCGAGGATGCCATCCTGATCTCGGAGAAGCTGGTCAAGAACGACGCGTTCACCAGTATCCACATCGAATCGCACGAGATCGAGATTCGCGAGACCAAGCTGGGTCGCGAAGAATTCACGCGCGACATCCCGAACGTTTCCGAGCGCGCCCTGGCCAACCTCGACGAGCGCGGCATCGTTCGCGTCGGCACGCGCGTCGGCCCGAGCGACATCATGGTCGGAAAAGTCTCGCCCAAGAGCAAAAGCGAGCTGAGCCCGGAGGAAAAGCTGCTGCACGCCATCTTCGGCCGCGCCGGAGAAGACGTGAAGAACGACTCGCTCGAGCTCCCGGCCGGACAGGAAGGCATCGTCATCGGCGCCAAGCATTTCAGCCGCCGCACGCATCTCGGCGACGAGCAGAAGAAGGACCTGGATCGCCAGATGAAGGCGTTCCAGACCGAGTGCGACGAGAAGCGCGTCAAGCTGTTCCGCCGCATGTGTGAAACGATCGAGAAGATCACCGATCAGGTGATGGTCGACCCCAGCACGCGGCAGAAGGTCGGCAAGAGCGAGAATCCGGAGGTCATTCTCGAGCAGATCGAGTCATTCTCGCTGAGCTGGGTCAAGCCGGCCAACAAGCGCGCCGAGTCCGAGGAGGTCTACAACCAGTTCTGGCCTAAGATTGAAGCCGTCAAGGCCGAGGCCGAGCGAAAACTGGGCCACATGAAACGCGGCGACGAGCTGCCCAGCGGCGTGCTCGAGATGGTGAAGGTCTACGTCGCGACGAAACGCACGCTGAGCGTGGGCGACAAGATGGCCGGCCGCCACGGTAACAAGGGCGTCATCGCCCGCATCCTGCCCGAAGAGGACATGCCGTTCCTCGACGACGGGACGCCGGTCGAGATCTGCCTCAACCCGCTGGGCGTGCCCAGCCGTATGAACGTCGGCCAGATTCTCGAGACGCACCTGGGCTGGGCGGCGGCGGTGCTCGGTTTTCAGGCCATCACGCCGGTGTTCGACGGGGCGACCGAGCGGCAGATTCAGGACGCCGTCCGCGCGGCGAACGCGCACGTCCGCAAGCGGCGCGAGGACATCTCTGCGGTGCGGGTGGCCGGCGATTCGGAGGAGCTGCTGGCCGAAATGCCGGTCAGCGGCAAGGTCACGCTCTACGACGGTCGCACTGGGCAGGCGTTCGATCAGCCGGTCACGGTGGGCTACATCTACATGCTGAAGCTGCACCACCTGGTCGACGACAAGATCCACGCCCGCTCGACCGGACCATACAGCCTCATCACTCAACAACCGCTGGGCGGCAAGGCCCGCACCGGCGGTCAGCGATTCGGCGAGATGGAAGTTTGGGGCCTCGAAGCGTATGGCTCAGCGTACGTGCTACAGGAGCTGTTGACCGTCAAGAGCGACGACGTCGAAGGACGCACCAAGATCTACGAGAGCATGGTGAAGGGAACGCACACGCTCGACGCCGGCACGCCGGTGTCGTTCGACGTGCTTTGCAACGAGATTCGCGGACTGGGTCTGAACATCCAGTTGGAGAAGCGAAAGCTGGGCTAGCGAGCGTTGGAAAAACGCCCGACACCGAGCCCCGACCGTAAGGGAGGGGGCTGGCTCGATGAGCGAAACGGCCCGGGTTCTCGGCGTTATTTCACGACCTGGCGGACCCCTCCCTTACGGTCGGGGCTCGGCGGGGCGAGTTTCTCGCGAACGAAGAGGAGCGAGCCATGTTCGACGTGACGTATGCGGACAATCACGGCCTGACGGCGGCCGAGCTGGTGAATTTCTACCGGCTTATTCAGCACGACACGACGTCGTCTGTTGAGCGAATCCGGCAGATGATGGCCTATAGCGACGTTTTCGTCACCGCGCGCATCGACGGCCAGCTCGTCGGCGTGGCGCGCGGTCTCTGCGACGGGGTGCGCGGCTATTTCGCGGAGTGCAAGCTCGACCCGCGTTACCAGGGACCCGCGGCGGTCACACGGACCGACGGGCGTATCGAGCATGATCAGTACGGCATCGCCGCCGAGATGGCGCGGCGCGTGCTGGAGAAGCTCAGCCAGGCCGGCGCGCAGCGCATCGACGTGCTGGCGTACGGCACCGAGGTGGATTTCCTGGAAGAGCAGGGATTCCGGCGCGTGGGCGGATTGGTGGGATTGACCTGGCGGCAGGGAAACGCGCCGGCGTCGGCGTTCCAGCGCGAGCCGGCCGAGGCGACGACGTGATTCGCGGCGGCTGATGAAGCTGGGGGACGACGAAGTGGTGACGGTGGTGAAGCAAGGCGAGTGACGAAGCGGCGAAATGACGATTGAAGCGATTCGAAAGTACCACGAAGCGCGTCCGTTTCGACCGTTCACGGTCGTACTCGCGGACGGAACGCGGATTCCGGTGCGCCATCCGGAGATGCTCGCGCATCCGGGGGGCGGCCGAACAATGATCGTTTTTGAGGGACCGGACGATCACCATGTGGTCGATTTGCTGCTCGTGACCTCGCTCGAAGTGCGCGCTGGCCGTAAGAGACTAGGCAATGGCCGTCGCGGAGCTTAGTCCTCCGATTTGAGACAGACGCGGTGGGCAATGCCCACCCTACAGAGGTGAATCGCCGATGGCAGATACTGTATACGATCGGATCAATGACTTCACCGCGGTCCGCATCGGGCTGGCCTCGCCCAACGACATCCGCGCCTGGTCGTTCGGCGAAGTGAAAAAGCCCGAAACGATCAACTATCGCACCTATCGCGCCGAGAAAGATGGGCTGTTCTGCGAGCGCATCTTCGGCCCGGAGCGCGACTGGGAGTGCTTCTGCGGCAAATACAAAGGGACGAAGCACAAGGGCATGATCTGCGACCGCTGCGGCGTAAAGGTCACGCACAGCCGCGTCCGCCGCAAGCGCATGGGCCACATCAACCTGGCCGCGCCGGTGGTGCACATCTGGTTCTTCAAGAGCATGCCAAGCCGACTGGGCACACTGCTCGACATGAAGACCAGCGACCTGGAGAAGGTGATCTATTTCCAGGACTACGTCGTTGTAAACCCCGGCGCGTCGAAGCTCGAGCTCAAGCAGCTTCTGACCGAAGAGGAATACCGTCGCGCGGTCGAGGAGTACGGCGACACCGGCTTCTGCGGAATGATGGGTGCGGAGGCGGTGCGCGAGTTGCTCAGCCAGATCGACCTGACGAAGCTCTCCGCGGAGCTGTACGACGCCCTGCGGAAGACCAACAGCAAGCAGAAAATCAAGGACCTTTCGAGCCGGCTGAAGCTGGTTGAGGCCATCCGCAAGAGCGGCAACGAGGCGCAGTGGCAGGTGCTGGAGGTGATTCCGGTCATCCCGCCCGACCTGCGCCCATTGGTGCTGCTCGATAGCGGCAACTTCGCGACCAGCGACCTGAACGATCTGTATCGCCGCATCATCAACCGCAACAACCGGCTCAAGAAGCTGATCGACCTGAACGCGCCGGAGGTCATCATCCGCAACGAAAAGCGGATGCTGCAGCAGGCCGTCGACGCGCTGTTCGACAACAACCGCTGCCGCCGGCCGGTGCTGGGCAGCAGCAATCGCCCGCTCAAGAGCCTGACCGACATGATTAAGGGCAAGCAGGGCCGCTTCCGCGAGAACCTGCTGGGCAAGCGCGTCGACTATTCGGCCCGCAGCGTCGTGGTCGTCGGGCCGGAGCTGAAGCTCTGGCAGTGCGGCCTGCCCAAGAAGATCGCGCTGGAGCTTTACCAGCCGTTCATCATTCGCAAGCTGCGCGAGCGCGGCCTGGCGGACACGATCAAGAGCGCCAAGAAGATGCTGGAGCGTCGCGACCAGCCGATCTGGGACATTCTGGAAGAGGTGATCTATCAGCACCCGGTGCTCTTGAACCGCGCCCCGACGCTGCACCGCATGGGCATTCAGGCCTTCGAGCCGGTGCTCGTCGAGGGCAACGCGATCAAGATCCATCCGCTGGTGTGCAAGGGCTTCAACGCCGACTTCGACGGCGACCAGATGGCCGTGCACCTGCCGCTCTCGATCGAAGCGCAGGCCGAAGCGCACGTGCTGATGATGAGCACGCACAACATCTTCAGCCCGGCCAGCGGCGCGCCGAACACGCCCGCCACGCAGGACATCGTGCTCGGGCTTTACTACCTGACCTGCAAACACGCGGGCGAGCCCGGCGAGCGCGAGCCGGGCAAGGAAATGTCGTTCGGCTCGCCCGAGGAGGCGCTACTGGCGCTGGATCGCCGTGCGATCGGGACCCACACGCCGATCCGCGTGCGCATTCGCCGCGCCGAAGTGGTGGAGGGGCTCGACAAGGTCGTGAAGACGCCGCGCGGCGGCGTGATCGTCACCACGGTCGGGCGCTGCATCTTCAACGACATGATCGACACGCGCATGCCGTTCTACAACTTCCCGCTGAGCCAGAAGGGCGCGGCGCGCGTCATCGCCGATTGCCACGAGCGGCTGGGCCGGCGTTCGACGATCGAGCTGCTGGACGGCCTGAAGGAAATGGGCTTCCGCCACAGCACGCTGGCCGGGCTTTCGTTCGCACTGGCCGATCTGCGCGTGCCGGAGGCCAAGCCCAAGATTCTCGAGGCCGCGCAGCGCGTGGTCGACAAGATCGAGCGCAACTTCACCAACGGCGTGATCACGCCGATGGAGCGGCACAACCAACTCATCGACGTGTGGGTGCACGCGCGCGAACAGGTGACCAAGGAGATGATGGACGCGCTCAAGAGCGACTGGCGCAGGGAGGACGGAACCGAAGCCAAGGTCGGCGAGCGCGGCGCCAAGCCGTACGTAAACCCGATTTACCTGATGAGCGACTCGGGCGCGCGCGGCTCGGTCGATCAGATCCGCCAGCTCGCCGGCATGCGAGCCCTGATGGCCAAGCCGAGCGGCGAAATCATCGAAGCGCCGATCAAGGCCAACTTCCGCGAGGGCCTGACGGTGCTTGAGTATTTCAGCTCGACGCACGGCGCGCGAAAGGGTCTGGCCGACACGGCGCTCAAGACCGCCGACTCGGGCTATCTAACGCGCAAGCTGGCCGACGTGGCCCAGAACGTGATCATCAACGAGCTGGATTGCGGCACGATCGAAGGCATCAGCAAGAGCACGATCTACAAGGGCGAGGAAGTCGACGTCAAGCTCAGCCAGCTCATCATCGGCCGCGTGGCGCGCGACACCATCCGCGACATTCGCACGGACGAGATCATCGTCCGCGAAAACCAGCTCATCACGCCCGCCATCGCGCGGCGGCTGGAGAGCAAGCCGGAGGCTGGCGGCCTGGGTCTCGAAAGCGTGCGTGTGCGAAGCCCGCTGACCTGCGAGAGTAACCAGGGCATTTGCGCCCGCTGCTACGGCGCGGACCTTTCGACCGGCAAGCTGGTCGAGGAGGGGCTGGCCGTCGGCATCATTGCCGCCCAGTCGATCGGCGAGCCGGGCACGCAGCTCACGATGCGTACGTTCCACACCGGCGGCGTCGCCAGCCGCGCCGTCGTTGAGAACGAGATCGCGAACAGTCAGCCCGGCGTCGTGGTGTATCACAACCTGAACGCCGTACAGATGAAGGACGAGGAAAGCGGTAAGTCCATCTACCGCGTGCTGAAGCGTAACGGCGAAATCGCCGTCAACGACGACAAGGGTCGCGAGCTCGAACGCTACAAGGTGCCCTACGGCGCGGCGGTGCTGGTGGCCGAGCAGGACAAGGTGACGGCCCGCACGGTGCTGGTGAAGTGGGACCCGCACTTCACGGCGATGTTGGCCGAGGCCGACGGCTTCGTCCGTTTCGAGGACGTGATCGAGGGCGAGACCGTCCGGCCGGAGCAGGAAGGCAAGAGCGAGAGCAAGTGGATCGTGATCGAGCACAAGGGCGATCGCAATCCGCGGATCATCATCGAGGACAAGGAAGGTAAAATCCTCGACTTCCACCACCTGCCCGCTAAGGCGCGCATCGAAGTTCGCGAGGGCGATTCGGTCACGGCCGGCGCGCTGCTCGCGCGTCAGCCGCGCGAAATCGCCGGCACGCAGGACATCACCGGCGGTTTGCCGCGCGTCACGGAGATCTTCGAGGCCCGCAAGCCCAAAGAGCCGGCGACGATGGCGGAAATCTCAGGCATGGTCGAACTGCAGACCGACAAGCGGCGCGGAAAGATGACGATCATAATCCGCTCCGAGTCGGGAATGGAGAAAGAGCACCACGTGCCGCAGGACAAGCAGCTCCTGGTGCACGCGGGCGACTACGTCGAGGCCGGCACGGCCCTGATCGAGGGACCGCTCATTCCGCACGACATTCTGCGCATCAACGGCGAGGAAGACCTGCACCGCTACCTGCTCAAAGAGGTGCAGGGCGTTTATCGCCAGCAGAACGTGACGATCAATGACAAGCACATCGAGATCATCCTGGCGCAGATGCTGCGCAAGGTGAAGATCGACGGCGAGGGCGATTCGCCCTTCCTGCCCAATGAGGTGGTCGACAAGTTCCGCTTCCGCGGCGAGAACTCGCGCCTGGCGCGCAGCGTCAAGGTCGTCGATGCCGGCGACACCGATCTGGCGATTGAGCAGGTCGTGTCGAAGGAGGATTTCGCGGCCAAGAACGACGAAGTCGAGTCCAAGGGCGGCAACCCGGCCAAGGGCCGCAAGCCGCGCCCATCGACCGCCAAGACGCTGCTCCTGGGCATCACGAAGGCCAGCTTGCAGAGCGACTCGTTCATTTCCGCCGCGTCGTTCCAGGAGACGACCAAGGTGCTGACGCAGGCGGCGCTGGCGGGTCAGGAAGACCGGCTGGTTGGATTGAAGGAAAATGTCATTCTCGGCAGGCTGATTCCGGCCGGCACCGGTTACTCCGGCTTCCAGGGCGTGAAGCTCAAATACATGGGCCAGCCGGTCGGACCGGAGCCGGGCGTCGTGCAGTCTGCGGCCGCGATGATTTCGAATCTGGGCGTGCCCGCCGCAGAGAAAACGCTGGAGCGAGTCGCGCCGGCGCCGGCGGGAACGCCGGGGGCGTAAGGCGGTGAGAACGCAACGCGGAGCGAGCGCGCGGTAAGTCGCGCTCGCTCTTGAGTTGCGCTCGGTTACTTGCCGAGCAGCACGTGCCCACTGTTTCACGTATTTCCAATACGAACACTAGTCGCGGATTCTATTGACTCCCCCGGGGGGGGGTATGGTAGGTCCCACATCGGGAAACTGCACCTTTTTTGGGGAGAGCGAACATGTCAGCCATGTCAGCAGCTCGACGAGTGGGCATTGTCGTGGTCGGTTTGATCGGCGCGGTTGGTGCTTCATCAGGCGATGCGAACTGTTACAAGATGAGCGTGTTTGGGTCGGCGTGCCTTGGATGCGCCGATACGCAGTGCGGACTGTGCCTGGATTTGCAGAACAACTACTGCGAACACAACACGAGACGCATTTGTACGCTGGGGATGCAACTCGACCTGTGCAGCGGCCATCAATGCTACAAGTACCAGATTCTCACCAAGCCGTGCCATACCATCATCTACTGCGCCGCGCAATGGCCCTGTGACCTCACCAACAACTGCGTTGATGGACAATGGGAGAGCGATTCATCCGAAACGATTCAGGTGTTCCGGCCGCTGGCCACGTGTAGTGAAGGCGTCCCCTGATTTTGTCGCTCGGGGTGGTGTAATATGCGTGGAATCAAGCGCCGGCGTTGTGGCTTTGTACCGACCGGACCGGTAACGCGCACCATCGGTCTTGTCGCGCTCGCGGAGTGCATTTGGGCTGCCGAACGCAACGCGGCCGCCGGCGACTTGCCGTTTGCGTTGGAAGCGGCCTATCAATCGCGCGCGTGCCTTGAAACCGCCGTAATCGAGTATGAGGAGTCCAGCGCCCGGATACATGACGGCGCGACCATCTCCTATCGCGTTCGCCTGGCAGGACCGGACCTCGCGGTGGACAACCTTGGCGACCCAAGCGGCGTGGTAGGCGGGAACCCTGCCCGCGCGGGCCGGCCCCACAGCACGCTGATTACTCCGGATGCCACCTATAGCCACGATCACGATGGAATTGACATGCGTTTGTCCGATGGAGATCAACGGCACGAAGGAGCGGTTCAGCCGCGCTCGCTGGGCGTGACGCCCTTCGTGCCTGTGAGGGACATCGGCGCGACGCTCGAACGCGGCGTGGAGTCCGCGCGCCCGCGCGATCGAAGATTCAGCGAAACGCGCGTGGGCGACGAATACGAGGTCTTGGAAGAGCGTGGCGGAGGAATTGTCCGCTGGCGACTCGATCCTGCCCGGGGCTGGTCGCCGACGCGCGTGACGTTTGAGCGCGACGGGCACGTCATGCAGGAGGCTCGCAGCAGCCTGCGCCAGCAGGATGGAATCTGGTATCCGGAAAAAGTGGAGTATTTCAACTCACAGTATGCCGATGGCGCCAAGCCCGAATCGGTGATTCGCAGCACGAAGGTGGAGTTTCTCCGGCCAGAACACCCCAAGCGACTTCTGCCGTCGGACATCGGAATCGAGCCGGGATTTTTCGTGGAGCGAATCGGGGCCAAGCCGGGGTCGGAAGCAGAGATGTGGGACGGCGCGGGAGCCGTCACGCTTACGCAATGGGCTTGGCTCGAACGCCGTGGCGTTGTCGAGCGCGGTCCAACGAATCGCGCGGCGCTGAACAAGGCGACTCTGGAAGGCGGCGCCGAAGGCAAGCCAACCGACCGTATTCCATCGAGCTACCTGCAACCGTCCGCGGATAACAGAGTTCCGTTGATGGGGCGTGCGCCGGGACTCTGGGAGCGCTACACGCGCGAGTTCATTGAGGACTACAAACTCGACGTGGAGCAGACTCAGAGGGCTTGGCGGATACTCAAGGACTGCCAGAAAGAGGCGAAGGACCATCTGCGGGCCAAGGCCGACGAACTCGATGAAGCCGATCGCGCGTTGAATGCCCTGCCAGTCGATGATCGGCGCGGAGAGCGCGGCGCCCCGGCGCGACAGCGACTTTGGACGCTTCTCGAGCCGATTGACCGCATCTTTTTTGATCGCTTGAAACCCGGACTTGACCGACTTCCCACGCGCGCACAGCGCGCGGCCACCCATCCCGCCACCCAGGCAAGTTCGAAGCCGTAGCGCGTTCCGCCTCCGCCGCGTTCCACGATACGAAGGTACGCGGGCCGACGCTCGCGGGTCAGCGGGCGAAGGGGTGAGAACGCCTTCCGAAGCGAGCGCGCTGGTGGCCGCGCTCGCTCGGGAGTTGTAATGGGACGCTCAACCTCTGCCGCGCGTTGCCCTTAGAACGGATCGCGCATCCACGGCGTCGGGCCGGCGAAAATGGCGCGCGCCGTTGCCATTTCGCGCGGGCTTGCTTCCAGATAGCCGCAGAGCCGCAACGCCTGCGGATCGGCGTAACCCGTGTAGAGCGCGGCCAGCCCGCGCACGTCGATGTCCAGTCCGCCCGGCGTCGCGCGGCTGGCGTCGGCCGCTCCGCTGACGCGATCCACGCTCGCCACGCCATCGCGCACGCGAAGCAGATAGCGACCGACGTTTCCGGCGATGATGTCGTCGCGCACATTCAGGTGAAGCTCGGCGGTCAGCCCGGGCGCGTATCCGCGCTGCGCCAAGGCGCGCTCGACGTGCGTGATTCGGACCATCCACGATGTGCCAGAGCGAAACTCGATTTTCTGCTCCGCAAGCAGCGCGGCGAATGGATCGCAAGGGCCGGTATACCAATTGGAGCGATCCACCATCGAGCGATGATCGGCAATGAAGCGCAGCAAACGCCGCGCCGCCGCGCGCGTCGAAGCGACGATATCCGTCATGCGCATGCGCTGATGGCTGTAGGGCTCTGCTTTCAGAAAGTAGTAGATGTAACCTTCGATGCGGCCGTTGTTCTCGACGACGAACGGCGTGGTGGCGTCGCCCCGCAGATTCGCCACGCGCCGCCAGATGAAGTCGTTACGGTCGAGCTGCCCGTTCTGATCGCGGGCCAACTCGGCGTACAGCGCTCGCACTGCGGGCGCGTCGGCATCGGTCAGGCGGCGAACCAGCAGGTCATTGTCGCGCACGTCGATCGCTTGTGGCGCAAGTTGTGCTTCGTACTGCACTCCGGCGATCTCGTAGCCCACGCGGCGATACACCGGCTGCGTCGCAGGATAGAGCGTCGAAATCGGCACGCCGCGCGCGTGCATGTCGCAGATCGCTTCGCGCATCAGCGTGCCGGCGACTTTTCGCGATCGATACTCAGGCGCGATGGCGACGGCCGCGACGCCGACCATCGGCACGGATCGTCCGCCGAAGAACTGGCCCATCGGGATCATCGCGATTCCGCCGGCGACGCGTCCGTCGAGGCGCGCGACGCGGAGATTGTCGATGCCCACGGAATCGAAGTATGGCCGAGCGCGCTCGATGGGGTAGTGGAACGCGTTGCTCGTGATTTCACCGTATTGGGCCAAGTCGTCGTCGGTGGGAATTCGGGTCTCGACGGGTGAGGGCATCGGAAGCTCCGCTGCGGGTGGTGCGAGATGGTAACCGCGGGAATCGAAGTGCGAGTTACAAATATCGAGTTGAGAAGCCGCGCCGGTAAGTTCAACAGGCGACTCGTCGCAATCGCGTGGCACTCGCTCAGGGCGCTTTGCGGCCCTGCGCGGCTGATTCGCTACTCGCGATTCGTACTTGCCGTAAATGCAGCGGGCGCCAGAGCCCGTCGGCCCGGCGCCCGCTTGCGGGGTGGCCGCCACCAATGGGGGAGCCGTGGTGGCACACCAAAAAAAAAGGATCGACCGGTGGGGCCGATCCTCTCTCGACTCGTCCTGGCTTCCTTCCCTCGGCTCCCCAGAAGAAAGGGACAAGCGGTAATCAGGGGTTCCGCTCGGCTCCCGACGAATGGATCCCCTTCCTGCACCCGATCCTAGGCACCGAAAAAAACACATTTCCACTCAGGGGCTGAAAAAAACTCGCAAATTCGAAGAAAATCGGGGGACAGCCGTCCTATAATGGGGACTTCTTGCGCGAATATCTCGTAAGCGCTTTCATCGCAAAGAGTTGCGGTAGTAGGCTGGCTTGCCTGAACCGCCTAGATGGTGTGCACGTACGTGTCACAATGCGCCACATTTCGCGGTTCGAGGGGAGTCTGAAACGTTACCGGACCTGGCCGTGGCCAAGACACCGACAATCGCGTTCGCGTCGCCGATCGTGCTTGCTTCCGCGAGTCCACGTCGTGCGGAGCTGCTCCGCGGTTTGGGCATCGATTTCGTTGTCGAACCGTCGCCGTTTCCGGAACCGAACGCGCGCCCAACGCATGTCGCCATTCGGGAGTGGGCGGAAGCGATGGCGTACTTCAAGGCTCGCGCTGTCGCTGAAAGGGTTAACGGCCGATGGGTGCTCGGCGCCGACACGGTTGTCGCCTGCGCCGGCCGCATGCTGGGAAAGCCGCGCGATCTCGACGATGCGCGGCGCATGCTCGAGATGCAGGCAGGTGTCGCCAGCGACGTCGTCAGCGGTGTTGCGCTGCTCCGCCGCGGCGAGGTTCGCCGCGCCGAAAACGCCTCGGTCACATCGAACGACCGCGAACCGGCGCTGGACACGTTCATCAGCAGCGAGCGAACACGCGTGTACATGCGCGATGACAAGCGCCTCCGCGATGCGTATCTCGCGAGCGGCGACTGGCGCGGCAAGGCCGGCGCGTATGGAATTCAGGACGTCGGCGATGCGCTGGTCGAGCGAATTGAAGGCGGTTTCGACAACGTCGTGGGCTTGCCGACGAGCTGCGTCGCGCGGATGTTGCGCGCGGCGACGGCGCGCGATGGCGAACGCGCCGGAGCCGGCTGATAACGGCTGGTCGCGCGGCGCGGCCTTCGATATAGTCAGGTCGGAGTGGATGAATGCATTTGAGCAGCCGATAGCACCTGCGCGGACTGCACGACATCAGCACACGATTCCGTTTCGAGCGCGGCAACGCGCGGCGTGAGGTGGGAAAGCGGCATGGCTGCAAAGCTCGATTCCGTTCTCGGCGACTACCTGAAGCAGATTAAGCAATACCCGTTGCTGACTGCGGAGGAGGAGCGCGAGCTTGGCTCGAAAATCCGCTTGGCCTCCGAGTCGGAGGTCAAGCTGGCGTCCGGCCAGCTTTCGCTCTCCCAGCACGAAACGATCCAGCGCGAAGCCGCTGTCGCGCGGAACCGCATGATCCAGGCCAACCTGAGGCTGGTGATCAGCGTGGCGAAAAACTTCCGCAATCGCGGGCTGCCGATGGAAGACCTCGTAAACGAGGGCAACGTCGGGTTGGTGAACGCGGTCGATCGCTTCGATCCCGCCGTCGGATCTCGCTTCAGCACGTACGCCAGTTACTGGATCGACCAGGCCATCCGTCGCGCCGTGCAGAACTCGGCGCAGATGATCCACATTCCCAGTTACCTGATGGAGCAGATCGGCCACATGCGACTGGCCGTGCGCGCGCTGGAGGAGAAGCTCGGCCGTCCGCCGACGATTGACGAAATCGGACAGGAAATGGGCCTCTCATCGCGCAAGGCGGCCGCGGTCGCGCAGGCCATCCGGGCGGCGGCATGCCCGACGCAGGCGGGCGCGGCGGAGGACGGTTCGCCGGTGACCGACGCCTTGCCAGACAAGCGCACGCCCGCGCCTTTCGAGGCGAGCTTCAATGAATCCGACGCGGACTTCGTGGTGCAGATGCTCTCGCGCATTACGGAGCGCGAGGCGCTGGTGCTGAAGCTGCGCTATGGATTGAGCGAGCAGAACGGCAAGCGAATGACGCTCAAGCAAATCGGCCAGTCGGTCGGACTGACGCGCGAGCGCGTCCGGCAAATCGAGAAAGAGGCCAAACGCAAGCTCGAAGACTACGTGAAGACGTACGTCTAGAATCAAAGGTCGAAGGCCGTAGTCAACCTTTGCAGTTGGGACGACCCGACGGCTTCGGCATTCGTCCTTCGACCTTTCGCCTTCGGTTCCTGCATGATGTACCGTTGCTCCATCTGCGGCAAGCCGGTCACAACCGACGAATCCCTACCCACGCTTTACCCGTTTTGCAGCGAGCGCTGTAAGCTCGTTGATCTGGGCAAGTGGTTGCGCGGCGAATACGCCGTCGACCGAGATCTTTCGCCGGACGATTTGCCCGAAGGCGACGATCCGCGCGACGGCGACGCGCGGGGCCGACGTTAAAGAACCGCGAGCGCGAGCGCGCGGCAGCCGAAACACAACTCGCACCGCTCGCAGAATGGAGCGCGACTTGCACGGGCTCGGGCTCAATCTAGCTGATTTAGGCTTAGCCCGGCGGTCGGTTGCGTTTGCGGTTCCTCGGCGCTAAGCGTCGCGCCCGATCAAGCATTCGTACGCTCGGATCATCGCCTGCGTGCCGAGCTCTGCCCCGCCGGCTGAAGCCTCGACCGCGCGAAAGAGCTGTTGCGCAAGCGCGGTACCGGGCATTGGCAAGTGGGATGCATCGGCCGCGTCTTGCACGATTCGCAGGTCTTTCTGAATCAGCCGGATCATGAACGCGGGCTTCAGATCGCCGGCCACGATCTTGGCGCCAAGTGTGCTCCAGGCCCATGATCCGCCCGCGCCGGCCGCGAGCGTGTCGATCGCCTGATGCAGGTCCAACCCCGCGGCGCGCGCCAGTTGAAGCGCCTCGCACACGCCGATCATGTTCACCGCGCAAAGGATCTGGTTACACGCCTTCAACGACTGTCCCGCGCCGCTGGGGCCGACATGCGCGACCTTCTTGCCCATCGTTTGGAGCAGCGGAAGTACGCGCTGGAACGCGGCCGGGTCACCGCCGACCATGATCGTCAGCGTCGCGTTGCGAGCGCCGACTTCGCCGCCAGTGACTGGTGCGTCGAGCATCGCGACGCCGCGCTCCGCCAGCCGCTGGGCGAATTCGCATGCCGCGTCGGGGCGGATCGTGCTCATATCGACGACGATCGCGCCGGACGGCAGGCTCTCAGCCGCGCCGCGCGGGCCGAAAAGAAGCGCCTCGACCTCGGGAGTGTCGGTCACGCAGGTAATGAACACGTCGCAGTCGGCGGCGACGTCCGCGGCGCTTTCGCGCCACTCCGTGCCGCGCGATAGAAGCGACTGGGCCTTCGATCGCGTGCGCGAAAAGACGCGAAGCGGATATCCGGCTGCATATATGTGCGTCGCCATGGGCAGGCCCATGATGCCCAGGCCGACAAAGCCGACGTTGACCTTTGATGCGGTCATGGACGTCACACCATCGCGCTAGCTCTGGGTCGCCGGGTTGGCGACGGGCGCGGCGGCCGGGCGCGGCGCGACCCCGCTCGCAACGGCCGGTGGGGCGCCTTCCGCCGCAGGCGCAGTGGCCGACTTGACCGGCAGTTTGTCGAGGGCGGCCTTGTTCGGCGCGACGATCATCACCATCGCCCGCCCGTCCATGATCGGTGTTCGCTCGACTTTGATCAGGTCGCCAAGTTCGGCGACGATGTCGTGAAACGTCTGGATGCCGATCTCACGGTGGGCCCGTTCGCGCCCGCGGAAGATCATGCTGAACTGCACCTTGTCACCTTCGCGTAGAAATCCGATCGCCTTCTGAACTTTGATTACGCGATCGTGCGTATCGGTGCGCGGGCGGAGGCGGATTTCCTTGAGCTGTTGCTCGTGGTGCTTCTTGACGTTCTTTTTTTGATGATACTTCCAGCGCCCGTAGTCCATGATGCGGCAGACCGGCGGGCGTTCGTTAGGCGCGACCTCGACCAGGTCCAGACCGGCCTCGCGGGCGCGGCGCAGGGCTTCGTAGGTTTCGATCACGCCGACTTGCTCGTTACCCTCCCCGATCAAACGAATGGGAGAGATGCGGATCTGCTCGTTGCAGCGAAGGTTGGGTGTCGTACAGACTCCTTTCGTTCAGGAAATTAGCTCACGATCGACCGGTTCATGCCGACGCCGTCGCCGGCTTTTCCGAGGCGCTGCGGCGCAGCGCGACAGCGCGATTGGCGATTTCCAGCGCGCAGGCGGCCAGGAATTCGGGCACCGTGCAGTTTCCGAGTTGCTGGCTCTCGCGCGTGCGGACGTTTACTTGTTGCGTCGCCTGTTCCTGCTCGCCGACGACCAGAATGTACGGCGTCTTCATCAGCGTGGCGCTGCGAATCTTGGCGCCGATGCGGTCGTTGCTGGTGTCGAGCTCGACGCGCAGTCCGGCTTTCTGACAAACTTCGAACACCACCCGCGCATAGGCCTCGGATTTCTCGCTTACGGCGCAAACCGCCGCCTGCACCGGCGAGAGCCAGAGCGGGAATGCACCGGCAAAGTGTTCGATCAGAATTCCGGTGAATCGCTCCAGGCTGCCGAGCGGCGCGCGGTGCACGATGATCGGCCGGTGTTCGCGATTGTCGTCGCCGATATAGCTCAAGTCGAAGCGATTCGCCGCGTTGTAATCGCACTGCACCGTTCCAAGCTGCCACTCGCGGCCGATGCAGTCTTTCACCAGGAAGTCGATCTTGGGGCCGTAAAACGCCGCCTCGCCGCGGCCGATGAACCACTCCATGCCGCTCTTCTTGCACACGTCGAGAATCACAGCCTCGGCCTGGTCCCACAGCTCCCGGTCGCCGACGTACTTGTCGCTATCGTCGCGCAGGCTCGCGCGCACGCGGTAATTGGTGAGCCCGACCACGTCGAGCGCGTGCTTGGCCTGGTCGATGCAACTATTCAGTTCGCCGTCGAGCTGCTCGGGCGTGCAGAAGATGTGTGCATCGTCCTGCGTCAGGCCGCGCACGCGCGTCAGGCCGCCGACTTCGCCCGACTGCTCGTAGCGATATACCGTGCCGAATTCGGCCAGCCGAATCGGCAACTCGCGGTAGCTGCGGGCCTCGGAGCCGTAGATGCGGTAGTGATGCGGGCAATTCATCGGCTTGAGCAGGTAGCCGTCCGACTCGCGCAGATGCTGGCGGATCAGTTGCAGGTTATGCTCGGCGGCGCCGGCTTCGTCTCTGAGACGCAGCGCGGCGGGGGTCGTCGGATTCTCCACCAACTCATCGTGGAGCTGCGGCGCGACGCGCTTCAGATCGACCAGCGACTTGCGAACACCCGCCGACCAGGGATTTTTCGAATCCGCCCGATCGCCTTCGTAGATCGCAACCCACAGCTCGTTGAGCACGCGCGCCGTTTCGGTCTCGTAGATCGGCGGATACTGCGAGTCGCGGTAATACGGGAAGTGGCCGCTGGTGCGGTAGAGCTCCAGCTTGCCGACATGCGGCGTGTAGACCGGCTGGTAGCCGCGTTTCAGCAGCTCTTCGCGGATGAAGCTCTCGAGCGAGTAGCGCACGATCGCGCCGCGCGGCTTCCACAGGATCAGCCCCGCGCCAACCAGGTTGTCGGTGGTGAACAGGCCGAGTTCCGGGCCGATCTTACGATGGTCGCGGCGCTTGGCCTCGTCGATCTGCGCCAGATGCGCGTCCAGCTCTTTCTGCGAGGGGAACGCGGTGCCATACACGCGTTGCAGCATTTGCTTGCTGGCGTCGCCGTGCCAGTAGGCGCCGGCGACCTGCATGATCCTAAACGCGCCGATCCGGCCGCTGCTGGGCACGTGCGGCCCGCGGCACAGGTCCTCCCAGCAGCCCGAGTCGCGCGCGCCGGTGACGTAGAAGCTCAGCGAATCGCCGTCGGCTCGCTCGGCGTTGTCGACCTTGTACGGATTGTTCTCTGCGGCCAGCTTCCGCATCGCCTCGCCGCGCGGCAATTCGTAGCGCGTGAACGGTCGGTCTTCCTTCACGATCTGGGCCATGCCGGCTTCGATCTTGGCGAAGTCCTCGGGCTTGATCGCATGCGGTAGATCGATGTCGTAATAGAAACCGTTTTCGACCGGCGGGCCGTAGACCAGCTTCGTTTGCGGCCACAGCGCGCAGATCGCCTCGGCCATCACGTGTGCCGCGCTATGGCGCGCCATGGTGAGACCATCGGGATCGCCGGGCAAAATGGCACGGAATTCGACCTCCCCGGCGAGCGAAGCATTTAGATCCACGATGCGGTCATTGATCTTCGCGCCGACCGCGTCGCGCGCCAGGCGCGGGCCGATGGCCCGCAAGACTTCGATGGCGCGGACGCCATCGGGATGTTCGACGACTTTGCCGTCGGGCAAACGCACTTTCACCATCTTGGGTGAGTCCTCATGAACGGGGAAACAGGATGCAGTCCGGTGTCTGAAACGTCATAGAGCGCGACAGACCCGACCGCATGTGGCGGGGAGGTGCGTCGGAACGTGCCGACAGCCCGGGCGAGCGGGGCAGCGGCGGCCGACGATGAGGACCCTGGCAAGCATTCGCACCTGTACCAGACCCGACGCCGAATCAGCGGGTGCGACGGGACTATTCGTCAATCTATCGGCTAGATTCGCCAAGTCAACAGAGACTTTGGCGAGCAATCTTCTCGAGACGGCCTCGATCACCGGCACGCCCCGGCGTGTATGCCTGGACTGAAGGGCGAAAAAGATGATTCGCAGCGAGAGACACAACATTCCCCACGTGTTTCTCCAAAGAAATTGTTGAAGTCCTGTGGGTGCACGCTATGATGCGAATTCGCCCATCGCCGTTTGTTTTGGGCGACGCGCAGATCGGCAAACGAGAGGAGGAGAAATTAGCGCGGCGAGCTTAGCTGCGCCGCTAACGTACCAACCGATCGCCGCTGACCGAATTCAGCGGCGTAACCTGCGGAACCAGCTTCAGCAACCTGGCGATGAACGAGAATGACCGTCTGCTCTTCAACGCCACGCTGACGAACACCGGCGGGACAGGCAACACCGGCGCGATCCTGTCGATGGATGCGGTCGGCAACCTGTTCAAGGTGCAACGCAACGGCGACGTGGCGATCCCGAGCGGGGCGCCGAACGGCAGCGACGCGTTCCTCCTGAGCACGACCAACATCCACCTAAACAGCATGGGGCAGGTCGCGTTTGCCGCAACGCTTACCGGCACGTGTGTGAGCCCTGGTCTCGGCAATGGAATCGCGATCTTCGCCACCGATCTCGAGGTGTTCACTCTGGACTTTGGCGGCGGCGCCTCGGGCGTCTACGTCGCTCACATTCCGGAGCCGGCCAGCGCGCTTGGGTTGGTGTTGGGTCTCTTGTTGCTCGCGCCACGGCGCGGGAAGGAGTAGATTCGTGAGTTCGTTTCTTCGCAAGTTTGCATTCGCGGCCGCCGCGCTGAGCGCTGCAGCCTCAAGCGCTGAGACGATCACCGTCGGCGTGCGCGGCACGGTGGAGTACAACCAGATCACGTCTGGATCGCTGGCCGCCGTCACGGCGGGGCAGTCCGTGACGCTGTCGTTCACGGTCGATTCGAGCAACTTCGTCAACAGCCCGAATTTCCCGACGCGCGGGTACATCATCAACGCGGCGTCGTTCTCGATGACGTTTCCGACACTGGCCGTCGGGCTGGCGAATCCGTTGCCGGTCGGGCAGACGCCGGCGTTCGTCATCCGCAACAACGACCCGGCGGTCGATGGGTTTTTACTCTCGACTAACATCGAGTTTCCGGTTGGCGTGCCGCTCAACGTCAACGGCGGCTTCGGGCTGTTCCGCGACAACTTCTACGTGACCTATGGCGGCGCCCGGCTGCCCTCGCTGGACATCCACGACGCGCTCGGGCATTACGACTACACCGGGTTGACGGTCTTCAATTTCACGGTCGATGACGGGCCGTTCAACCCGCTGGGCGTGATCTTCACCGACATGGACATCACCGGCTGCGTCGGCGACCTGGACCACAACGGCAGCATCGGCGAGTCGGACTTGGGCATCCTGCTATCGGCGTGGAACACAAGCGCCGCCGGCGACTTGGACGGCGACGGGCAGACCAGCGAGTCGGACCTGGGGATCTTCCTCGCACGCTGGGGCACGGTCTGTCCCTAGCTGAGCTTGTGCCGTAACGCACCGCCATCAGAACGCGCCGCGCCAGCAAGCGCGATTCCCAGTCGCGCTCGCTCGAACG
Source organism: Phycisphaerae bacterium (assembly GCA_046350315.1). GTDB lineage: Bacteria > Planctomycetota > Phycisphaerae > UBA1845 > Fen-1342 > CAZHTF01. Next base: position 3,177,083 of record JAXMAP010000002.1, on the reverse strand, counting down.
TCGCGCTCTGCGCACGGTCAATCAGGAGACTTACCGGCCCGCGAGGCTCGGGCATTTCAACGTAATGCCCTCGGTGCTGTAGCGCCCGTCCTGGCGGATGCGATACGCCGAGATGAAGCAGTGGCATTTGCCGATTCGCGTGCGCATGACGTGCGGCAGGCCGTTCCACTCCTCGCGCGAGCCGTTACCGCCGCGCCCGGCGCGCGCGATCGCCAGGATCAATGCGACGCGCGGGTTGTGGCCGCGATCACGGAGCTGCGCGCACCACTCGATATTCACGCACTCGTCGGCGTCGCTGTAACGCCAGCCGCCACTGCGAATCAGCTCGCTGAGCGTGCGATACGCGTGGGTGTGGAAATCGCCCAGCACCTGCCAATACGGGAAGAGTTCCTCGCCCATCGCGAGCTGCGTCGCCTCGCTGCGCGCGTCCGCGATCACCTCAGACGGGCTGCCCTTGGCGCGCTGCTGGATACAGACGCGCTCGACATTCACATCGAGTTGCGTGATCCGGCGGAAGCGGCCGCGTGATTGCTCGGCTTCGCGGAATGACCCGAACACAATTCCATACACCTCGGTCGAGGGCTTTCCAGAACCGGCCGGCACCAGGTACGACTCCATCGCGGCCAGGAGCATGTCTTGGAGCGACAGCTCGCGAATCCAAACGCGCAATTCCTGCCGCGATTCGTCGACATCGGCCATCCAGGGCGGAGGTGTCGCGACGTCATCCTGGCCGTAGCTCGGTTGCACGTGCAGGCCACGCGCGAGTTGAGTCAGATAGGCCCATTCCGAGCGATGGACGCGGCCGCGGTTGATCAGCGAGTCGACCGACGCGTCGTAGTAAGCGGATTCATACACGGCCCTCGGCAGCGCAAAGTCTGACTCGTTGCTGACGATTCGGTAGATCTTCTCCGTCAGCCCGGTCGTGTTGGGAATGGTCGCGGGGATCGTCTCAAACCGGCCGGTGCCGTTCAGGACACCCAGCAGTTCGAGATAAACGCGCCGACCGACACCGTTCTGCTTGCCGCGCGGGCCGAGCGAGGCGGCGACGCGCCGGTCGAGAACGTGCAGGTGTCGGACAAGTTTGTTGGCGCGCACCACGCAAACCTCATTTGGCGGTCATTCATTCGTTTCCGCCACGTCCCCGGCGGGATTCGAACCCACAACCTCTGGCTCCGGAGGCCAGCGCTCTGTCCAGTTGAGCTACGAGGACTCGCTTACCCATGCCGCTCGCAGTCTATACGCGTAGGGTATAGCGTCAAGTTCATACGCAGGCACAATCCAGCAATCGCTGAATCGCATAACATGTTGTCAATGCTTGTGTTGTGTCATCGAAAACCTTCCCGCTCGAACGGCTGATAATGCCCTGCGTGCGGGGCCGCGCGTGGATCAAGCGTACCGAACGGCGCGAGCTCGTGCAGACGCGGACGGGCGGATCATCAAGGCGAGTCGATTCGTCAAGTGCAATGAGCGGCGCGACATTGACGATCATAACTCCATTACTGCCCCAGCTTTGTGCCGCGGTGACACCACCAGCGGCAACGCCGCACCAACGCGGCGGCGGTGAGTTTCGAGCGCCAACTCGGGTGTGTTGTTTTCATGGCTGAGGTGCGCGAGCGCAATCCAGCGCAGGCGGCCCTGCAGATTCTGCCGCACGAGTTCGGCCGCCTCGATGTTCGAAAGATGCCCGCCTTCTCCGGCGATGCGTCGTTTGAGCGCAGGTGAGTAGGGACCACGCCGCAACATCTCAACGTCGTAATTGCTCTCCAGGTACGCCGCATCCACCTCACGAAGCGCCGCCGCCAGCGCCAGCGACGGCCGTCCGAGGTCGGTCAGAATCCCCAGTCGCCGCCGATCATGCTCGATCACGAAGCAGACCGAGTCGATGCCGTCGTGCGGCGTGGGGATTGTCTGCACGCACACGTCACGAATGCAGATCGTCTCGCCAGGGGAAAATGAACGCAGATCGGCGATCGGGCCGACACGCGCCCGCACCGCGCGCCAGACGCGCGGCGACATGTACACCGGCAGGCCGAGCCGCCGATGAAACGCGCCGACAGATGACACATGATCCCAGTGATCGTGCGAGATGATGACGGCGTCGCAGTCGCGGGCGTTCTTGCCGAGATCCGCCAGCCGCCGCCACGCGGCGCCGGCGCTGATGCCGGCATCAAATAGCAGGCGCGTGTCGCCGGCTTCGACGTAGGTCGAGTTGCCGTTGGAGCCGGATTGGAGTGAGACGCTGATCATCTGCGTGTCGATGATACCAACCTGCCGATGCGGACTGCCTTATACTCAAAAGCGGAGGATGGAATGAGCTCACGCACGCCGCGCATGCTTCTCGCGCTCACCTGCTTTGTGATCGCGTCGCCGCCGACGACATTCGCGGAGAATTTGCACTTTACGTACGTCTGGCATCTCGAACAGCCGATCTACTGGCCGGCGCGCCAAATCGCCGGTGCGGACCGCTACGAACGAGCGTGGGAGTCGATACAACACAAGAACGCCGGCGCGGCGAATCCCGCCGATGATCTCACGGCGATTTTCTCGCTGGCCGATCGCGTCGCGGCGTATCAGTTCCGCCCGCACGACTGCCTGAACGCTATCCGCTGGGCCGCCGAAGCCGGCGTGCAGATCAGTTTTTCCGGCGGGCTGATTGAAAACGTCACCAGCCTTGGCAACGCGAATCAACTTGGATACGGGCCGACCTGGTACCAGTCGTTTCGCACGGCGCGCTCGTGGCAAACCGCCGGCGGCGTCCCGCGCATGGACATTGTGCTGTTCCCGTTTCACCATCCGCTGCTGCCGCTCGTCGACGAAAACACGGTTCGCAAAGAAGTTCAGCTTTACAAGCAGGCGTACGCCGCCACCTGGGGCGCCAGCCCCGCGATGAGCGGCGGGCTATTTCCGCCGGAAATGGCGTTCTCCGAGCGGCTTGTTCCGTCCTTGGCGCAGGAAGGCGTCCGATGGGTGATCGTCTCAAATGAGCACGTCTCGCGCGCCGTGACGAACTTTCCGCTGGTGCTCGGTTCGGGCGGCGTGAATTGCGATCCGCCCAACCGCGCCGATCAGCTCAATACCGCGCAAACCAACTGGCTGCGTACGTCGATTTCGCGCGGCTGCTCGCCCGTGAATGCGTACCCGTTCGCGTATACGCCGCATTACGCGCGCTATCTCGACCCCGCCACCGGCGTAGAGTCGAAGATCGTGATCGTGCCTGCCGACCAGGCGCTCGGCTGGCAGGACGGCTATTCGCCGATCGGGCTGGGCGATTTCAATACGTTGAACGCTCAGAATCCGCCGGCGCGCCCGGAGCTGGTGGTTCTCGCGCACGACGGCGACAACGCCTGGGGCGGCGGCTTCAGCTATTACATGGAGGCGGTGCCGAATTTCGTCTCCAGCGCGAACAGCGCGGGTTATGTCTGCACCACGATCGAGCAATATTTGACGAATCACCCGCCGCCGACGGCCGACATCGTGCATGTTGAAGATGGCGCGTGGGTGAATGCGGACGGCGATTTCGGCTCGCCCACCTTTCTCAATTGGAATTGGCCGCTGCTAAGCGCGAGCGGGCAAATCGACATCGCCGCCGGGTGGCACATCGATGAACGGAATTGGGCCATCATCACGGCGGCGCAGAATCGCGTCGAAACGGCCGAACAAATCGCCGGCGGCGTCAATGTGGCGAGAATTCTAAATCCCGACGCCAACACGTCGGCGGCGGAGCGGGCCTGGCACTATTTTCTCGCCGGACTAAACAGCGGATTCATGTATTACGGCACGCCGCTGGACCACGAGGTGAAGCCGACCGTTGCATCGAACGCGGCGAACAGCAATGCCGACTCCGTGATCGGCTCCGGCGCGGCAGACGCGACGCCGCCGACGATCTGGATTCCGCAGCGGCACCCGTACAACCCCGGCGGGCTGAATTTCGGCCCGCAGTACGGCTACCAGCAGTCCCAGAGCAACGGCGACTTCTGGGTCTGGACGTTCGTGTACGACGTGTCGGGCGTGCAGTCGGTAACGCTGAAGTATCGGCTCGACAACGACGGCGCGATGGCTGACGAGAATCGCATTTACGCCGGCGGTTCGGGCGTCGCGGCGTGGCAGGACGGCGCGATGACGCGCCGCGCGTTTCCGGCGGGTAACGTCTACAACGACCCTTCGATCAATTTCTTCGTATCGCCGACATACATCGCGGATCAGTACTCGATCCAGCTTATCGGCATTCGCGACAAACTCGTCGATTACTACGTCGAGGCGGTCGACAATCGCGGGTTCGTGAAGCGCTCGCCGATTCAACACGTCTACGTCGGTCCGGGCAGCGGCAATCCGGGCGGATCGGTCGTCACGTGGACGCCCGCACCGGCCGTCGCCGGACAGAATGTGCTCATTTCGTATGATTCGGCCGGGCGGCCGCTGGCGAGCGCGACGGTGGTCAAAGCGCATGTCGGCTTCAACGCCTGGGCGACCGTTGTCTCGCCCGATCTGACGATGACCCGCAACGCGACAAACAATCGCTGGGAAGTCTCCGTCGCCGTCCCGATCACCGCGGCGCAGGCAGACGTCGCGTTCAACAATGGCGCGGGAACGTGGGATAACAACAACGGCCAGGATTGGCACGTCAGCGTGACCGGCACGCAGACAGTCTGGGTGATGGACGGCCTGCGCGACGCGGACGCGCTGCTCGTGGCGCAAAGCGGTGCGACGTCGCTATATGCCGGGGTGAAGGGCACGCAGCTCTATGTCGCGGCGCCGGACGCGGGCGAAGGAGACGATCACTTCATCTTCGTCGCGGGCGCCCCCGGCGCGCTCCGCGCCGCGCCGTGGGCTAAAGCCGGGCAAGTCGCGAACTGGTCCGTGTTCCTGGCCGACGAGAACAACAACGCCTTCTCCGGCTGGTTCGACGTGAGCGCCGGCGTCACTGTGCGCTCCGCGACCGGTGCGAATGGCGGGTGGCTCGAGGGCACAATCGATCTGGCGGCCGAACTGGGACAAATGCCCAGCGGCATTTGGCTGGCGCTCGCGGCGTATCCGACAAACGACGGAACCGCGCTGCTTTCGTCGCTGCAGGTCCCGGCTTCGATCAATGGCGACGGAAACGTGGACGCGGCCGAGTACGTCTTGTTCTCAATCGGCCAAGCGGGCGACCTGAATCATGACGGTTGCGTGAACTCAGCCGACCTGGGAATCCTGCTCGGCGCGTGGCAGGTGAGTTCCGGCGGCGACCTAGACAATGACGGCGACACGGACCCGGCGGATCTGGGCGTGCTGCTGGCGAATTGGAACGCCGGGTGTCCATAGCCTGCGAGCGTGCAGCTTCGGGCCAGAAGGGCCGTCGGCGCGCCGACGATCCGCCTGACATTTGATCCTCGACGCGCGTCGCTTTAAGATCGCCGCCGAATGAAACTGGCTGTCCCAAGAGAAATCCAAGTCGGCGAGCGGCGCGTGGCGCTGACGCCAGACTCTTGCAAGCGACTGACCAAACTCGGCGTACAGGTTGCGATCGAACGCGGCGCCGGAGAATCGGCGTATCTGCCCGACGAAGCGTATCAGTCCGCCGGCGCGACGGTCGAGCGCGACGTCGCCGCCTTGCTTGGCGCCGCCGATTTCGTCGTCAAGGTCCAGCCGCCGATGCAGCATCCATCGCTGGCGCGGCATGAAGCCGAACTGCTCAAGTCGGGCGCGTTTCTGCTCACGACGCTGGCGCCGACACGAAATCTCGAAGCGGTGCAGAAGCTCATGCAGCGCGGCGTGACGGCGCTCTCCACCGACCTGATTCCGCGCATCACGCGGGCCCAGTCGATGGACACGCTCTCGTCGATGGCCAACATCGCCGGCTATCGCGCCGTGCTGATCGCCGCATTGGAGCTTCCGAAATATTTCCCCATGTTCATGACCGCCGCCGGCACCGTGCTGGCCGCGAAGGTGTTCGTCATCGGCGCCGGCGTCGCGGGCTTGCAGGCGATCGCGACGGCCAAGCGGCTCGGCGCGATCGTCGAAGCGACCGACACGCGGCCCGCGGTTCGCGAGCAGATTGAGAGCCTTGGCGGGCGCTGGGTGGGAGTCGAGACGGCGGAAAGCGCGCAGGACGCCGGCGGATACGCCAAGGAGCTCTCGGCCGATTTCTATCGCAAACAGGCCGAGCTGATCGGCCAGCGCTGCGCCGCCAACGACGCGGTCATCACCACCGCGCTGATCGGCGGCATCAAGGCGCCCAGGCTGATCACGGCCGACATGGTGCACGGCATGAAGCCTGGCTCGATCATCGTCGATGTGGCGGCCGAACGCGGCGGAAATTGCGAACTTACGCAGCCGGGCAAGACGATCGAGGTGAACGGCGTGAAAATATGTGGACCGGCGAACCTGCCGGCCGATATGCCGCTGCACGCCAGCACGCTCTATTCGAAGAACATCGAGACGCTGATCGCGGCGTTTACGAAGGACGGCGTGTTCGCGTTCAACCTGGAGGATGAGATTCTCAAGGGCTGCACGGTCACGCATCAGGGCGCGATCCTGCACGTGCCGACGCGCGAGGCGTTCAACGCGGACGTGAAAACGTGATAGGGTGAAAACGTGAAAACCTAAGGCCCCGCTCGGCGCGCCGTTCTCACGTTTTCACGTTATCACCTTTTCACTGCGGTTGCGTGTTCGCGGCGAAGCGAGAATTGGAGTCTTGACGTGCCGCAATTCGATCATGTCTCGGCGATGTTCGTGTTTCTCCTGGCCAGTTTTCTGGGATTGGAGGTCATTCGCCGCGTTTCGCGCCTTCTGCATACGCCGCTCATGTCGCTTACTAACGCGATTTCGGCGATTGCGATCGTCGGGTCGATCATCATCGCCGGCGAGCAGAAGACCACGCTCAGCACCGTGCTGGGCGCGGTGGCGGTATTCGCGTCGATGACCAACATCGTCAGCGGCTTCCTTATCACCGACCGCATGCTGCGGCTGTTCAAGAAGCGCGAGACGGAGCCGCGAAAATGAGTATCGCGATCCAGATCGCCTACCTGATCGCCGCCGCCCTGTTCGTCCTCTCGCTCAAGTGGATGAGCGACCCGAAGACGGCGCGAAACGGCGTGTTTGCCGGCGTCGGCGCGATGGCGCTGTCGATCATCGGCACGGCGCTCAATCCACACATCGTCAGCTACAACTGGGTGATCGTGGCCATGATCGTCGGCACGCTGGTCGGCGTACCGCTGTCGTGGGTACCGCTTACCGCCGTCCCGCAACGAACCGCGCTGTCGCACGCCTTCGGCGGCCTGGCGGCGGGCCTGGTTGGAACGGCCGAGTTCTACCTGGGGCTGGGCCACGAAGGCGCGCTCACGCCGTTTCGCATGACGGCGCTGGGCTTCGAGGTAATTCTGGGATTTCTGACGTTCACCGGCAGTCTGATGGCGGCGGGGAAACTGCAGGAAGTGATTCCGACGCGCCCGATCACGTATCCGAATCAGAACATCATCAACCTGTCGCTGCTGGGACTGGCGGTGCTGTCCGGCGCGGTGCTGGTTTTCAAGCCCGAGTATCACCTGCTTTTCCCGCTGCTGATCCTGCTGGCGCTCGCGTTCGGCGTGCTGTTGATCATTCCCATCGGCGGCGCGGACATGCCCACCGTGATCTCGCTGCTGAATTCGTATGCCGGTCTGTCGGCGGTCGCGATGGGATTCGTGCTTGAAAACAACCTGCTGATCGTCGCCGGCGCGCTGGACGGCTCATCGGGCCTGATCCTCTCGATCATCATGTGCAAGGCGATGAACCGCTCGTTCATCAACGTTCTGTTCGGCGCGTTTGGGCAAGTGCAGGCATCCGCAGCAGCGGCCGTGCAGAAAGTGGTCAAGAGCACCAACCCGGAAGAAGCCGCCCAGATCATGGAGGCCGCCAATCAGGTCGTGGTCATTCCCGGCTACGGCATGGCGGTTGCGCAGGCGCAGCACATGGTGCGCGAGCTTTACAACGAGCTGAGCAAGCGCGGCGTGACGGTGAAATTCGCGATTCACCCGGTCGCCGGGCGCATGCCGGGGCACATGAACGTGCTACTTGCCGAGGCGGAAATCCCATACGAGCGCCTGATCGAGATGGACGAGATCAATCCGGAATTTCCGCAGACCGATGTGGCGCTGGTAATCGGCGCCAACGACGTTACCAACCCCGCTGCCCGTCACGACAAGAGCAGCCCGATCTTCGGCATGCCGATCCTTGACGTGGACAAGGCCCGCACGGTGATGGTCATCAAGCGCAGCATGAATCCGGGCTTCGCGGGCGTGGAAAACGAGCTGTACTACATGGATCGCACGCTGATGCTCTTCGGCGACGCGAAGGCGGTCGTGGGACACGTCGTGAAGGCGCTCAACGGCGGGGCGTAGCTCGACTCCACCGAACACGCTGGGTCCGCGATACACTCTGAATTCGGGGAAAGGAGAATGCCATGCCGCGCATGCAACTGCGCGTCTGCGCACTGGTTCTGTTGTCGCCGCCGCTCGTTCTCGCTCAGTTTCGCGGTCCGAGCAGTACCGCTGACGCATACGTCGTTCCGAGCGCTCCCGGAGTCGTGACGCGATCGATCCTGACGGTCGGCGATTCGGTGAACAACGGCCCCGGCGGCGGACCGTATCGCCTGGTCGGAGCGCCAGACGGCCTGGGCGCGTACCTCAACGCGGATGGGCAAACTTTCGAATTACTTGCGAATCACGAGCTTAGCTCCGGCACCGGCGTCGTGCGGCTACACGGTGCGAACGGAGCATTCGTGTCGCGCTGGCAAATCAACCGCGCCACGCTTCAAGTCGTTCACGGCGCAGATGTGATTACCGGCGTTCGACTCTGGAGCCCGGCTGCCGGAGCGTACCAGTCGGGCACGACATCGTTCGCGCGATTCTGCTCCGCTGACCTGGCAGCGCCTGCCGCGTTTTCCAACGGGGCGGAGGGATCAATTGAGCGCATCTTCCTCAATGGCGAGGAGAATGGAACGAGCGGCCGCGCGTTCGCGCACATGCTGACCGGCGCTGACGCGGGAATCTCGTGGGAATTGCCGCGATTGGGCAAGATCGCACATGAAAACGTAGTCGCCAGTCCCGTTGGCGGCGCAAAGACGATCGTCATCACAACCGACGACAGCACGCCCGGTCAGGTGTACCTGTATGTCGGCTTTAAGAACGCCGCCGGTACGGACATCGAACGGGCCGGACTGAACAACGGCGTGCTTTTCGGCGTGCGCGTCAGCGGCGTCGCGACCGAAAACCGAGCCGCGCCGCCCGCCGCGGGAACAAGATTCGATCTGGTCAATCTCGGGAATGTGTCGAGCGTGTCGGGGACGCTCCTGGACTCGCTGAGCCGTTCCAATGGCGTGACGGACTTTCTGCGGCCCGAGGACGGCGCCTGGGATCCAAGCACGCCGACCGATTTCTATTTCACAACCACCGATCGTTTCAACACGCTCAAGGACGCCGGCACACCGGCCGGCCAAGGCGGCGCCACGCGCGTGTATCGACTGCGGTTCGATGACATTGCGACGCCCGAAACCGGAGGGACGATTACCTGCATCATCGACGGCGGCGCGGCGGGTGTGCCCGGACAAATGTTCGACAACATCGCGATCGATCGACGCGGGAACATCCTGATCCAGGAAGATCCCGGCAACCAAACCTATCGTTCGCGAATCTGGTCGCACGACATCGCCACCGGCGTGCGGACGCAGGTCGCCGAAGTCGATCCGCGTTTCTTCAGCACCGGCGGCGCGAATTTCCTGACCACCAACGAGGAAACCAGCGGCATCGTCGACGCCGGCGACGCGCTCGGCCCCGGCTGGTTCATCTTCACGGTCATGGCGCACTACTCGATCGCCGGCGAACTCGTCGAAGGCGGGCAGCTCGCGGCGCTGTTCAATCCGGCCAGCGCGCCGCCATGCCCAGGCGACCTGAATGGCGATCGCACCGTCGACTCGGGCGATCTTGGAATTCTGCTCAGCGCTTGGAACGCAACGGCCGCCGGCGACCTGAACGGGGACGCACAGACCAACCAGGCCGACCTGGGCGTACTGCTGGGCGCCTGGCAGGCGACGTGCCCGTAGCAATGTCGATCGATCGCCGTGCGCGTTGCCGGACTCGGGCATTGGCCGCGCCGTTGGCGCATCGCCTGTGTCCCGTATAATGAAGCTCGTAATGGGCACGTAGCTCAGTTGGGAGAGCGCCGCGTTCGCAATGCGGAGGTCGTGGGTTCAACTCCCATCGTGTCCACTCGGCTCAGGTGCTTTCGCCGTAGTTTTGATTTCACGCCTTGAGGCAAACCATGAGAGTTCATAACCATTTCAGCTTCTGCATCGTCGCCGGCGCGTTGCTCGGGTTCGTCGTCGTCGGCTGCGGCCATGATGACGGCGATCGCGACGTTGTTTACGTGCGTGAGCGAGAGCCGGCGCCCAAGCGCGTGACGGTGATTGAACGTCCGATCGAGCCGCGCAATGAGCGCGTTGTCATCGTGAAGGAAGCCCCGCCGGCGGCGGTTCGCGAGGTTCGGCCGCGGGCCCCGGGGCGCGACGTGGTGTGGGTCGACGGCTGCTGGCGGCATGACGGACGCCGCTACGTCTGGTCGCCCGGTCGCTACGAGACGGCGCGCCCGCGGCAGGTGTACGTCAACCCGCGCTGGGAGAAGGTGCGCGAGGGATATCGGTTTCACGAGGGCTTCTGGAAAGCGGAGCGATAGCGCGCAAGAGCGAATGGCGAATAGCGAAGAGCGAATTTCAGACGTACTTGCGCCGGTGGTCGGTCTGTAATTCGTTCTTCGCCATTCGCTCTTCGCGCCTCACGATTCCACCGCCCGCTCTTCCGCAGGACCGCTCGTTCCCGCCGCCAACTCCGCCATCCGCGCGGCGAGTTCGTGCGGCGGGCCGTGCGTGCCGGTGAACCGCGCCATCTGCACCAGCGTCAGCAATCTCAGCGCCGTGGAAACCGCGAAAACGGCCATGTATGTCGACGGTAGCTCTCCCAACGTCCTGAGCAGCGCCGCGCCGATCATCGATCCGCCGACCATGCAGCACGCGTTCGCGAGGTTGTAGCTGGTGAGGATGCTCGTCCGCACGTTTTCTGGGATCAGCTCGAGACTCAGCAGCATGGTGGTCAATTCAAACGCGGCCCACGTCGCGCCGCTGCACACCTGCACGAACAGCAGGTAGCGGAAGTCCGGCGAGATCATCCACAATCCGGGGAGCAACCCGATCCCCACGCTACCGAACGTCAGCACGGCCCGAGTGCCGAAACGGCGCGCCGCGCGTCCGATCAGCGGCAAGAGGGCGACCTTCGCGACGAACGTCGTTGAGATCAGGATCGTGAACGACGTGTTGTCGAGGTGCAGGTGCTTGATCATGTACGGCGTGAAATACGGACCGGACGCATAGCAGGCGACCTGCATCAGCAATTGAAAGAGCAGCAGCCGCCCGCCGGCCGAGTGAAGCAGCAGCTCGCGCAAAGCCGCCGGGCTCACGTCGCGCTGGTCGCGTGGCACGGCGATGGGCTGCGTGTGCCGGGAAAGGCAGAATGTGCCGATCGCGCGACTCAAGCCGGCGAAGACGAACATGACGACGAACGCGCGGTTCAGGTGGCCCTGTTGCTCGAACAGCGCCATGGCCGCGCCGCCCCCGAGCATCGCCAGCACTTGCCCGGCCTGCAGCATCGGCGTTCGCCGGCTGAAATAGCGAAGGCGCACGCGGCGGGGGACGATAGTCGTGATCCAGGTCATCCACGCCGGACCGGTGGCCATTCCGCTGGCCCAATACAGCGCGACCAGCGCGAACAGCAACACCGTGGACACAGCGCCGCGGGCGGCAACGATCGCAAGCGGAATGAACGAGAGCGCTTGAGTTCCGGCGCAGAGCACGACCCAGGCGCGCATGGAGCGAAGCAGATTTACTCCCGCCGGCGTCGTGAGTTGTATCAGCGCCCCAACCAGAAGTGGAACGGAGACGAGCAGCCCGGCCGCCGTTTCGCTGACGCCGACCGCAAGCCCGAAACGGGCGAAATACACCTCGCCCAGGCCGACCATGACGCTGAATGCAATTCCGTCGATGGCGCAGTAACGCAGATTCCGCCGCGTTACGAGGGCCCGCGGCGGCGTACGGAGGATGGGAGCGGCGACGGAAGTCATCGTGTGGACTGAAAGTTGAGAACAGCGAATACCCAGCTTCGGATCGGCATCGGCGCGAATCCGAACTCGTTATTCGCTGTTCGCTACTCGCAATTCGTCTTTCGCCTACGTCCCCTCGTGCGAGCTGGACAGGTACTCTTCCTGGGCCGGCGTCAGCTTGTCGATTTTCACTTTCATCGAATCGAGCTTGAGGCGCGAGACGAGTTCTTCGATCTCGGTCGGCACATCGTGGACCTTGACGTCCAGCTTGCCGGCGTTCTTCTGGCAGAATTCGGCCGCCAGCGCCTGCGTGGCGAAGCTCATGTCCATCACGCTGGCCGGATGCCCCGTCGCGGCCGCCAGATTCACCAGTCGGCCCTCGGCGAGCAGGTATACGCGCTTGTTGCCGAGTTGGAACTCGTCGACGTTGCGGCGCACGTCCTTGACGACCTTCTTGCTCAGCTTCTTGAGCGCCGGGATGTCGATTTCGACATCGAAGTGCCCGCTGTTGCAGACCACCGCGCCGTCGCGCATTTTCTTGAAGTGCTCCTCGCGGAGCACGTGTTTGTTGCCCGTCACCGTGATGAAAACCTCGCCATCCGCCGCCGCTTCGCCCATTGGGCGCACGTCGAAACCGTCCATCACGGCCTCGAGCGCCCGCAGCGGGTCGATCTCCGTCACGGTCACCAGCGCCCCGGCCCCGCGTGCCCGCGACGCGACGCCGCGCCCGCACCAACCGTAGCCGGCGACGACTACTTTCTTGCCCGCCAGCAGCGTGTCGGTGGCGCGCACTACGCCGTCGAGCGTGCTCTGGCCGGTGCCGTAGCGGTTGTCGAACATGTGCTTGGTGTCGGCGTCGTTCACGGCGATGACGGGGAAGCGCAGCGTGCCGTTCTCCTCCATCGCCCGCAGCCGGATCACGCCGGTGGTGGTCTCTTCCATGCTGGCGAACAGGGCGTCGGCCTCGGCCTGCCGCTTGGTGTGCAGGAGATTCACCAAGTCCGCGCCGTCGTCCATTGTGATCTGCGGCTTGGTGTCGATGACGGCGTTCAAGTGGTCGTAGAATGTCTGCACACTCTCTCCGCGCCGGGCGAAGACGGGGATGCCGAAGTCCTTCACCAGCGAGGCGGCCGTGTCGTCCTGCGTGCTGAGTGGGTTAGAGGCGCACAGCGCGACGTTGGCGCCGCCGGCCTTGAGCGTTCGCATCAGATTGGCGGTTTCGGACGTAACGTGCATGCAGCAAGCCATCCGCACGCCGCGCAGGGGTTTTTGTTTCTCGAAGCGTTCGCGGATCAGCGTCAGCACCGGCATGTCGCGATCTGACCAGAGGATGCGTTTTTTGCCCTCTGACGCGAGGCCGATGTTTGAAACGTCGTATGACTTCTTGGCCATTTGCTCGGCTCCTGTTTGTTACGCTCCTCTCCCACGGTGGGCTTCAACCGCCGCTGCGCGTGGAATAGCGAACGGGGCAACATAGCCTGACTTGCTTGCTGGCGAAAGCGGTCGGCGTCAGCGGCGTCAGCGGGTGGTGGCTCAGATTCACGACTGAGCTCCCCAACCGAGCCCCGCCCGAAAGGGGCCCAAAAGGGAGGGGTCCGTTGCGACCAGCAGAATGCCGCTCCCTTACGGTCGGGCATCGGTGTCGAGCGATTTTCCGGCGTCGCAGGCGAACCGAGCCACTACGCCACTATCCTCTCGGCGTGCCGCCATTGACCGCACTTTCCGCTCGGAGTATCTTCCTTGGCTCGGAATTCGGTCCGACTCGGAGGACTCTGACATGGCTCGCGCGTGCCCGTTGACCGGCAAGAAGACGATTTTCGGCAATACGATCACGCGCCGCGGCAAAGCCAAGTATCTTGGCGGAGTCGGCCGCAAAGTCACCGGCGTCTCGCGCCGCCGGTTCAAGGCCAACATCCAGAAGGTTCGAGCGGTCGTCAATGGACGGGTCACGCGCGTTCGCGTGAGCACCAAGGCCATGCGGATGGGTCTGATTACCAAGCCGCTGTGCCGCGAGCGCCCCGCGCCCGCAGACGCCGGCGGACAGAATTAGGCGGCGACGCGTCCGGTTGGCCGGCGGACCAGGACGCGTATGCACGCCCTCGTGCGACTGACATGTCCTCCTCGGCAATCGTTGATGAAGCTCTCGTTCGCCACGTCGCCAAGCTGGCGCGGCTGTCGCTGAGCGACGACGAGGTGCGCCGGTTCGCCCGCCAACTCGCCGTGATCGTCGACTACATCAGCCAACTGAAGGACGCCGAGACGACGGGAATCGAACCGCTCGCGCACCCGCTTGCCCTCTGCGACGTGCTCCGCGACGACAGACCGGCGGAATCGCTGGATGTGGAAACCGCGCTCGTCAACGCGCCGCAGCGAGAGCGAACGTTCTTCCGCGTTCCAGCCGTGCTGGACGACGCAGGCGGGGCATGACCCGACGCAGACTCGCACGCCCGAAACGTGGGTAAAGGTGCGCGGGGACTGGTGCATCTCGCGATAGTGCACAACGACATCATTCGCGCTCCAGCGATCTTTGATTGCCGGGCCGCCCCATAACCACGCGGGCGGCTATCGCTTCGCCCACACCAGACGCGCGGGCAGTTTCGTCATTCCGCGCTGCCAGCCGACCGGCTCCACGCGACATTTGTAGCCGGCGGCCGGCGCTGGCTTAAGCGCCTGCTGAATGCGTGTGACGCAACAGGAGACCTCGCAATGAAACGCCGCACTTGTCCGAGTCATTTGATCGCCGCGCTCACGACTCTGTCGATGCTGCTGACGTCGCTGGGCGGTTGCCCGTCCGCAACGGACGTAGGTGTCGCGAAGGATGTTGTTGGGGCGCAGGGACCCGCAGGTCCGGCCGGTCCACGGGGCGAATCCGGTCTGCCGGGTCCGGCTGGGTCGCCAGGGGAACGCGGGCTTCAAGGGCCGGCTGGCGCGCCCGGTGCAAACGGAACGAACGGGACCGACGGCAAGGACGGTGCGGACGGCACGGATGGCGCGAATGGAATCGACGGCGCTGATGGCCAACTGAGGATCTATGGCGATGGCTCGGCGGGCGCGCTGACGGTCAGCTCGAACGCCGTGCTTCTGGGCAGCATCGCAACGGACGGCAACCTGCAATTCACGGATTTCACCGTGAACGCCGGCGTCACGCTCAGTGTGCCCAGCGGCGCGGTGATTCGTTGCACCGGAACGTTTACCAACAACGGGGTCATTGACGTGTTTGCCGCCGCGCGTGGCGGTCGCGTGGGCTGCAACGGCAACTGCGATTCCGCCGATGCGGTGCCGATCGTTCAGCCGGCGGACTCGGGCGTTTCGCTTTCACCAGCCGGCATGGGCGAATTCGGCGACGCGAGCGTGCAGCGCATCGGCGGCAATGGTGGGCGGGGGCTCGGGCAAAGTTCCGCTCTGTTGTTGCTGAATCCCGGCCCCAAGGGCGGCGGCGGCGGCATGGGCTCATCCGCCGGCGGAAGCGGCGGTGGGACGCTGGTTGTGCTCGCCGAGCAGGCGATCGTAAACGCGAGCACCGGAATTTTCCGCGCCAACGGCGAGGCGCCCGGAATCACGGGCACCGCCGGCGGCGGAGGAGGAATCGTCGTGCTGGCTTCGCCGGGATCGATCACGCAATCGGGCCGGATCGACGCGAAGGGCGGGGCGGGCTCGGCAGCCGGTTCGGCCATTGGACCGGGCGGCGGCGGCGGCGGCGGCATCGTTCACTTTCTCAGTCCATCAGTTCCTATTCGGGCGGGCGTGAGTGTCGCCGGCGGCGCAGGTGGCGCGGGCACTCCGGCCGGATCGCTCACCGCGGCAATTCGCAGCGGCGGCGGTGCAGGCGGAGCGTGTGGCGGTAACGGCGGCGACGGCGGCTCCGCCAACCAGGACGGCAGCACGTTTTCCGCGAATAGCGGCCAGAATGGGTTCTTCATCGTCACGCTCGTGAATCCGACCTCGCTGTTCTAATAATGACCGTGCGCGTACTTGCGCACGGTCATTCTCAGGCCGATCGTTGGCTGCCGCCGTCGATTCGCCGCCGCCCGCGAGTAAATCCGCTACGATGGTCGGCGTGACCACGCCCAGCGCGGAAATGCGATTTGCGTCGGCCGTCGTGACGCGGACCGGGCTTGCTGACGCGTCGCGGCAGCTCTGCGCTGGCATTGAAGAACGGCTGGCCGGCGCGACGCCGACCGTCGCGGTGCTGCTCGCCAGCGCGCATTTCGAAGACGAGCTGCAATCGATCGTCTCGGTGGTCGCGGAACGCCTCGCGCCGCGGGCCATGATCGGCACAACCGGCGAAGCCGTCATTTGCGGCGAGTTCGAATACGAGAATCAACCGGCAGTTGCGCTGTGGGCTGCGTCGCTGCCGGGCGCGACAGTGCGTTCATTTCACCTGTCGCAGGATCAGCTCGGCGGCATGTCGTCCGCCGCGGAGTTGTCCGACCACCTCGAAATCCCGCCGCTGAGTGAGCCGAATTTCGTGCTGCTGGGCGATCCGTTCAGCATCGACGTACTGCGCCTGCTCGATCTGCTCGGGGCGGCGTACGAGGGCCGGCCGGCCGTCGGCGGAATGGCCTCGGCGGGAGAGGCGCCCGGCCAGAACGCCGTCATCTGCGACGGCCAGTTGCTCGCGCAGGGGGCGGCCGGCGTGGCGATCTGCGGCGGCGTGGCGATCGAGCACGTCGTCTCGCAGGGTTGCCGGCCCATCGGCCGACCGTGGGTCATCACCCGCGCCGAGCGCAACGTCATTCACCAGCTTGGCGGAAAGACGGCATTGGTCGCGGTAAACGAAATGCTGAGCCAGTGCACGCCGCAGGAGATCGAACTGGCACGCGCGCGTGGATTGCTGGTGGGGCGCGTGATTAACGAATATCAGCCGACGTTTTCGCGCGGCGACTTCCTGATCCGCAATCCGTTGGGTTTCGACCCTTCCAGCGGCGCGATGGCCGTGAACGACCTGGTGCGCACCGGGCAAACGGTGCAGTTTCACGTACGGGACGAAGCTAGCGCGGACGCTGATCTGACCGAGATGCTTGCCGCCAGCGCGCCAGGCGGAATGGGCGCGCTACTGTTTAACTGCAACGGGCGCGGGACGCGGCTGTATTCCCACGCTCATCATGACGCCCGGGCCGTTTCCGACCGCCTGGGCGGTGCGCCGCTGGCCGGGTTGTTCTGCGCCGGCGAAATCGGGCCCATCGGCCGGCGAAATTTCCTGCATGGCCACACCGCCAGCATCGCCATCTTCCGACCCGCCGGCGCCTAGACGCGGCGCGCCGCGGTTGCGCTTCCCGCGCGCCGCGCGCCTGTCGCGCAAGGCGGATTTCGAGCGCGCCCTGAGTGAAGGCGCGCGCGGCGGCGACGATCGGATGCGATTCTGGATGCGGCGGAACGACTCGCCCGTTACACGGCTGGGAATCATGGTGACGCGACGTTGCGGCGGCGCGGTGCAGCGAAACCGGTTGAAACGCGTGATTCGCGAGGCGTTTCGGCTTTGCCGGGCGGAGATGCCGGGCGGATTCGATTTGGTCTGCTCGCCGCGCCCGGGGATGATCCTCGACTTGCCACACGCGATGGAATCGCTGCGCAGCGCGGTCGCGCGGCTTTCCGATCGTGCCGCCGCGCGGTAGCGTCCGGCGAATGGCATTCGACGCGTCAAGCAACGGCGACAGCGCCGCCCGGCCGATCCTAGTTCTGACGGCGTCCGCCGGCGCCGGCCACCTGATCGCGGCGCAGGCCGTGGCTGATGCGCTGCGTGAGCGCGCGCCGTCGGCCGAAGTCGAAATTGTCGACGTACTGCAATTCACAAATCGCTTCTTTCGCGCGCTCTACAGTCAGGGTTACCTGGGATTGGTCAACCATGCCCCGACCGCGATGGGCATGTTGTACGAGGCCACGGATCGCGCCGATCGCCGTCTGCGCGACGGGTTGCGCAGTTCCTTTCAAAGCGCGAATTCGCGCCGCGCGACTCGCTTTCTCTTGCAGCGTCGCCCGCGCCTGATCGTCAACACGCACTTTCTTCCCGCCGAACTGGTCGCCGGCCTGCGCCGCGGCGGGCGGCTGGCTTGCCCGCAAGCGACCGTGACCACCGATTTCGAGACGCACCGTCTCTGGGTGCAGGAGCCGACCGAGCGCTACTACACCGCCACGACCGAGGGCGCCGCGTATTTGTGCACGTACGGCGTACCGCCTGAGCGCGTGGTTGTGTCGGGCATTCCTGTTCGAGCTGCGTTCACGGCTGACGCCGACCGTGGCGCGCTGCGCGCCACGCACGGCATCGCGGCCGATCGAAGGTACGTGCTGCTGCTGTGTGGCGGGTTCGGGGTGGGGCCGACGGAGGAACTTTTGTCATCGCTGCTGACGACGCGCGGCGACCTGGGAATCGTCGTCGTCACCGGGCGCAATCCTGCGTTGAAGTCGCGCCTGGAATCGCGGGTGCGGGGCGAAAAACGCGACGTCAGAGTGCTGGGATACACCGACTGCATGCACGAGTGGATGCGCCTGGCCGACATGGCGGTGACCAAGCCCGGCGGCCTGACGGCGTCTGAAGCGCTGGCCTGCGGGCTTCCGCTGGTGATCGTGAGCCCGATTCCCGGACAGGAGACGCGAAACAGCGACTTTTTGCTCGAACACGGCGTGGCGATCAAAGTCAATCATCCGCGCCTGCTTGCGCATCGCATCGACCGGCTACTCGATTGCCCCGAGCGCCTCGATCACATGCGTGCGGCGGCGCTGGCCAGCGCGCGGCCGCAGGCAGCCGGCACAATCGCGTCGGACGTGCTGACGCTACTCGATCGCGCGGAGCCGGCGAAGGCAGGTGCGCCTGGACACGCCTCTTGCTAGACACGCGCGCAGGTGACGAGCCGGTCGCTTTCGCTCGCGGTTCGGAACGCGCTTGCCCGCGCGCCGCCCTTAGCGCTCGATCTGATATTCTTCCTTCGCATGCGAACCCAAGCACTTCGCGTCGGACTATTCGCGTTGGTTCTCTTCCTGTGCGGGTGTTTTGCGCCAGGCGCCGCGCCGCTTGCGACATCGGCGACGTTGCGCGGGTATCTGCTGCTGATCGGCGGCGGATTGGAAGATGACAACAAGCCGGTCTACGAGCGCTTCGTCGCGCTGGCGCGAGAGTGTGCGGGCGCGGCAGCGCCGCGAATCGTCATCGTCGCCGCCGCCAGCTTGAATCAAGAAAACGGCATCAAGAGCAAGCGCGAGTCGCTTCATGCGTATTGCCCGGACTGCGGGATCGACGCGGTTCTGCGTGAAACATCGGCGGCTGACACCGTGCGGCTGGTTGAGGCCGCACACGGGCTGTTCTTCACCGGCGGCGACCAGAAGCGGATTACGCAGCGGTATCTGAACGGCGATCGAAACACCCCCGACGCCGCGGCGATGCGGCGACTGTTGGCGCGCGGCGGCGTGATCGCCGGAACCAGCGCCGGCGATGCGATGATGTCCGACCCGATGTTTCTCACCGGCCGCAGCGCCGCGGCGCTGGGAATTCGATCGACGGCGACGCCGGCATCGCGCGCCGCGACTCCCGATGAAGATCAACCTGCCGGCGCGGCGCGCGAGGCGGTGCTTGGCCCGCAGATCGGCAGGGGGATGGGCTTTCTGCCGTGGGCCATCGCGGATTCGCATTTCTTCGAGCGCCATCGCTTCGGGCGGCTGGTCGCGGCGCTCGAAAAGAGCGGCAAGCGCCTGGGAATCGGCGTGAGCGAGAACGCGTGCGTAGAAGTTGACCTGGCGCGAGGCGAGCTGATCGGCCTCAGTGCGGCCGAATCACTGCTCGTGGACGTTGGCGGGCTGGAGCGCGAAGGCCTAACGCGACGAAACGTGCGAACACGCGTGATTCGCCAGGGAATGAGGCTCTCACTCACTGCGCGCCTGGCGACGCCGTCCAGCGCCGCGCCGCCGCAACCGCGTCAAACCGACGAAAATTCGAACGGGGAAACCGAATCCGCCCGGCGCCTCGACGAGGCACGCTTCTTCCGGGCCGCCGAAGATCCGAGTTCCGATCGTGCGCAACGATTGCGGTTGGACGGCTACGAACAGCTCGCGTGGCCGGACGGAGCGGGCGACGCGATTGTGGAATTGCGCCCGCTGGTTGAAAATCGCTAAATCACCGTCGCAAGTCCACGCCGCATCAGAACGCGACGCGCAAGCGAGCGCGGCTGCAAATCGCGCTTGCTGGCGCTGCGCGTTCTGATAATGGCGCGTACTCGCGCACGGTGTCTTGGACGATTCCGCACCGGCGGGCCACGCCGATTCAATCCAGAAATTGTCGCGGGCGCGCCGCCTCCTGCGACTCGCCCGCGTGGACCCCGATCCTGCCGTCATGTTCCGCGCCAGCGCGCGGCGTTATCCGAGCAGCGCCAGCACCTGCTGCGGCGCGGCGTTCGCGAGCCGCAGCACATTGGTGGCGGACTGCACCAGAATCTGCGAGCGCGTCAGGTTGCTCGTTTCGCCCGCGAAATCCGTGTCGCGAATCGCGCTTTCGGCCGCGGTCGTGTTTTCGAGCGTGATGCGCAGGGCGTTGGCGCTGGTTTCGAGCGTGTCTTTGCCGAACGCGCCCAGTCTCCCGCGCAGCGCCGCAATCTGGTCCTGCGCCTTGCGCACGATGCGCTGCGCATTGGCGTAATTGCCGGTGATGAGTGCGTTGTTCTGACCGCTGCCAATCGAAGAGAGGTATCCGACCGCCCCGTTGCCCAAACTGCTGGTCGCCGTGTTCTGAATCCCGAAACTGGTGACGCCGGCCAGCGAGACCTTCGGCGAGATCATGAAATCCGCCCCGCCGCCGGTGACGTAGAACGTGGTCGATCCCAACGTCTGCGCGCCGAAGGCCGTGCCCAGATCGATATCCAGGCTGAGCGTGGCGGTGCGCAGACTGGCGTGCAGGCCCTGCACGGTGGCGCTGGTGCCGTTGACGCTGACCGTAGCGTCGACGCCATAGTCGCGCCCGTTCGCGTCGCCGCCGGTGATGGCGAACGTTCCGCTGAGCGGTCGCACCTGCACAAACTGATCTGAGCCGTATTGCGTGCTGTAGAAACTCAGCGAGGTGCCGCCCACAACGACGGCGGAGACGCCCGTAAGTTCCTTGCTCTGATTCACCGCCGCCGCAACGGAAGCGATACTCGTGCTGGACGCCACGCTGATCGTGTCGGTGCCGATGTTGCCGGTGACTTCGATTGTGGCTGGTGAGGTGGTGGCGGCGCCGCTGAACGTGACCGTGCCCAGTTGCGCCGACGCGGTCACCTGCACCACCACGCTGCGATAGCCGCCGTTGGGCAGCCGCGCCGACGTGATCTGCAGGCTGGTGAGATTCGTCGTATTCACGGCGGAGGTTGTGTAGGCCAATTCGCCGCTCAGCAGTTTGCGGCCCTGGAACTCCGTCGAGCTGGCGATGCGGTTGATCGACTCGAGGATCGCGTCAATCTGGAGCTGGTTCGCGTCGCGCTCCTCGGAGCTGATGCCGGCGTCGTTGGAGCTACGGTCGATCAAGCCCTCCAGCTCGTTCAGCAGCTTGTTTACTTCGTCCAGACCGCCTTCGGCGACCGAGACAATGTTGGCGGCGCGCTGCGCGTTGTCGATCGCGGAAGTGATCGCGACCTTTTCGGCGCGCAGGTCTTCGGAGGCGATCAGGCCGGCCGGGTCGTCGCGACCGCTGTTGATCCGCAGTCCCGTGCTCAGACGCGTCAGCGACTGGTTGAGCGACGCATTCTGCGCGGCAAGGATCCGCGCACCGACCATCGATGGAATGTTGGTATTGATCCGACTCATGGCACCGTGCCTCCGAGGGCAGTCCCCGGCCGCGGCCCGCAGGGGTACGCTGATCGCCGGGCGTGAACTTCGTCGCGACGGCTGTGTTGCCGCCGCGCGACGTGGGTGCATCGTCGCGTGAGCGGTGAGGCTTTAGGAAATGGCAGGGGGGATAGTCAAGCGGACGCGGTTTTTTGGCGCGGAATGAACGTGTGACGCACTCGGCGCGGCCGGAGCGGTGCTCTTATCAGCCGGTCAATGCGGCGACGCGAGCTTCGCGGCAAGTCGCCACGGCGAAGCTCGCGTCGGGGCGCGACGGCGTCGTTCAGCCGCCTAGCGCAACAGACCCAGCACGCTTTGTGGAGTCTGGTTGGCCAGCGCCAGAACCGACGTCCCGGCCTGGACCAGCACCTGGTTTCGGGCGAGGTTGGCCGTTTCGGCGGCGAAGTCGGCGTCGCGCACGGTCGAGTTCGCGGCCATCAAGTTTTCCATCGTGATACCGAGCTGGTTCACGTTTGTGTCCAGCGCGTTCTTTTCGAACGCACCAAACCGCCCGCGCATCACCGACACCTGGCGGATCGCTTCGTCAATGATCTCCTGCGCGCGCCCCGCGTTGCCGCCGACGAGCGAGAATTGTTCGCCGGTCTGCACCTGCGACAGGAAGCCGATGGCGGTGTTTCCGAGCCGCGACGAAGAAACGCTCTCGACGCCGAGTCCGACCTGCAGGTTGCTGTTGACCTCGGGTCCTACCTGGAACAGCGCGCCGCCCTCGGTGATGGCGAACGACGTGGATCCCAAGCCGAATGACTTGGAAAGTTCCAACTCGATGTCAAGCGTCGCGGTCTTGAGCGACAGTTGATTTCCGTCGCCGGTGCTCAGCGCGCCATTGATGATCGCGACGGCGTCGCGTCCGACGTCGCGGTTGGTCGTGTTGCCGCCAACGTCCTGCACGTTGAACGTGCCCGTGCCTGCCAGAGGCCGCACGGACACGAACTGCCGGCTGCCCAGCTCGCGGCTGAGGATCCGGAAACCGGTGCCGGTCGAGAGCGTGGCCGAGACGCCGGTCGCGTCGGAGACGGAGTTGATGGCGGAAACGACCGAGGCGGCGGTGGTGCCGGAGACAAATGAGAGCGTGGTGACTCCCAAATTGCCCTGCACTTCGATCGTCACGCTTGTCGGCACGGTGGCCTGAGTATAGAAGAGCATTCCCGGCTGAGCCGACGTGGTGACGTTTACGTTCACCGGAATGAACGAGCGCGTGCCGAACTGCGCGCCGTGGATCTTGAGCGCGTCAATCTGCGAGTTGTTCACGCCGCTGGTGATGTAGGCCAGCGAGCCGTTGAGGAGCTGCCGACCGGCGAAAGTCGTGCTGTTCGCGATGCGCGTGATGCTGGCGATCGCGGAGTCGACCTGGAGCTGGTTGGCGCGAATTTCGTCATCGGAGAGCGCGCCGGAGTTGGCGGACTCGACGATCAGATCCTGGATATCGACCAGCAGGCGCGAGACCTCGTCCAGCGCGCCTTCCGTGGTGGCGATGATGTTGCTGGCGCGCTGCGAGTTCTGGATCGCCTGACCTACGGCGCTGATTTCGGCCTTGAGCCGTTCGGACACGATCAGGCCGGCGGGGTCGTCGGCCCCGCGATTGATCTTCAGACCGCTGCTGAGGCGCTGGATCGTGTCGTTCAGCATGCGATACGACGTGTTCAAGTGTCGCTGGGCGACCACCGCCCCGACGTTCGTGTTAATACGAGCCATTGGCCATCCTCCTTGAACGGTTCGTGGCTGGCAAAGTGGACTTAATCAGGGAAACCGAAACGCGCTGACGGCGCGGCGCTAGCGGCGCTTGCCGACGTCGCGAACGGGGGGTGGGGGCGCAGCGGCCAGATCGTCCACCGTGACGTCCGCCGCCTTGCGATTCTCGCGTTGAATTGCGTCGTACACTTCCTTGCGATGCACTGGGACTTCCGACGGCGCGACAATGCCCAGACGGACCTTGTCGCCCCGGATGTCGACCACCGTGATCTGCACGTTGTCGCCGATCATGATCGACTCGTCCCGCTGTCGTGACAGCACCAACATCCGCGGCTCCTTCCAGGGTTATGCCGATGCGCAGCTTGTTGCAGTCCTTCGCCGATCGCGCGGAAGGGGTTGGGACGTGGCGCACATTCCTCGTCGCGCCGCGCGCGGCGCCGCAAGCGGCGCAACGCACGTCGTCCCGTACTCGAAACCCACTTGGGCAGAGTATATCCGATCTTCCGCTCATGGCGTACCGAGCCTCCATGACCGACTACGCCGTCCGGGCCACCGGTGCGGGCAAAGAGGCCCGCATCAGCCGGTGCCGTGTTCCGTAACGCCGGTCCGACAAGACCAGTTGCTTGGCCAGCAGCGATCCGGCGCCAATGACCAGTGGGCCCATCAGGTTGGCCGTCAAGAAGCCGTCCACCTTGTTCACGATTACCAGCACCTGGCAATCGTCAATTCCGCGCAGGCCCAGGGCCTGCATGTCGTCCAGGCGAATCGGGGCCTGATAGTCCGGCACGAACGCCAATGGGTCGCAAACCACAAACGCGATCCCCGGCTCATCGATCGATTGCAGCCAGAAAAACACCGGATCCGGGGCGGTTTGAATCAGCACGAAGCGGCGCTGATCCGGGAAGCCCAATAGCGGCTCCTTGAACTCGATGATTCGCGTGTCGTCCACTTCAATCGTTCCGAAACGCGTCGTCTGAATGAGCATCCTTTTGCTCCACTGGCCCGTTGCTTGCCGGCTGTGCGGCGGCGCGCAATCGCGCACTGCCGAACTGCGCCATCCAGGCGCCGATGCCCGCATCCCGCGGGCGAGCCGGTGCGCCGCGGCCGGCCGAGCCGGACCGCGCTACGCGGCGCATGCTTCCCTCGTCCCCGGTCGGCGGCGCGAGGCGCCGCCGCCACGACTCAGCGCAAGTAATCCAGCAGCGACAGCCCCAACACGCGCGATGCGGTGCTGAGATTGGCCTGCAAAGCCGTTTGCATCTGTTGAAACTGCACCACCGCCTCGGCCAGGTCCACGTCGCGCACGTCGCTGATCATCACACGCGTCGCGGAGGTCTCGGCGTCCACGCGGTCGGCCCGGTCGTCGGCCGATTTGGCCATCGAGGCCATGCGCCCGTGCACCGCCTGCATGTTCTCCGTCGCCCGTTGCAATCGCTCGCCGGCGGCGGTGATGGCACGCTGGTCCGCGGCCTCCAGACCGTTGCGCAACTCGAGCAACGCCGTGAATGGGCTGTCGACGCGCACCGGGTTGATGTCGCGCCCGACCAGCCGGTTGCCGGTCCCCGAGACGTCCAGCCCCAGGCTGTCCAGCGCCGGTGACACGTTCAATCGCTGCGCGCTGATTGAGCCGGGTCCGATCGTGTTGTCGGTAATGACAATGCCGTTGCCGCTGGACGCCAGCGAGGCCGTAATGGCGCCGCCGCCGGCGTTGTTGAACAGGTTCAGCACGTCCTGCATCGTGGCGCTGGCCAGATTGATCGAGTCCACGTCGATGTCGATCGTCGCGCCGGAGGCGGTCGTGATTCGAATGTCCGCGCCCGATACGCTATCGATCCCCAGCCCGTCATTCAGGCTCGATAGCAGCGAACCCGCGTGCAGCGAACGAATTCCCAGCGCCGTCGCCGTCTGTCCGCCGTTCTCTTCGATGCGCAGGTCCGCCCCTGAAACGCGGTTGAGCACCTCGATCGTTTTTCCGTCGTCGGCGATGCGCGCCCACACGTCGGCGCCGCTGCCGTTGATGCGGTTCAGGACATCCTCGACGGTGGTCGCGGTCGACAGATCAACCGAGATCGCCCGCGCGCCATTGCGGATCGTGATCGGCGCGGCGAGCGCGAGCCCCAGGCCCTTGTTCAGCGCGCTAATCGGCGTGCGCGGCGTCACCACCGCGTCAACGTCTAGGCCCAGCACCGCCACGATCGGAGTCTGCTGCAGAATTCCAAGGTCGGCGGCGGTGGTGCTGCCGGCCAGGTCATCCACTGTGATCGCCGGCACGCCGCCGCTTTGCGGCATGATGTTGATCGCGTTGGACGACAACACCGCCTGAAGCGTGGGCGGCAGGCCCGCGTTGAGCGCGTCGAGAATGTCGCCCACGGTCGCCGCGCCGGAAAGATCGATCGCCGCGGTCTGCGAGCCGTCGCTGACCGAAATGCGGCCGAGCGTGACGCCCAGGCCGTTCGCGCCGCGCAGGTCGGCGACGCGCGTCGCCGCCGTCAGCGTCGGGTCGAGATCGACCACGCCGTGCACGCCGGTCGAAACCGCGCCGAAGTACTCCGCGCCCGAGAGCGTGAATTGGTCCTGCGACAGATCGGTGTCGATGATCGTCTCGCGCCGCCCGGTGTCGCCGCGATAGACGA
Source organism: Phycisphaerae bacterium (assembly GCA_046350315.1). GTDB lineage: Bacteria > Planctomycetota > Phycisphaerae > UBA1845 > Fen-1342 > CAZHTF01. The sequence continues at coordinate 3,150,855 of JAXMAP010000002.1, read as the reverse complement.
CGCCGTCGGCCTCGAGCGCGAAGGGCGCGCTGCCCTTGTGTCCGCTGAAGAGATAGCTGTTGAGGTAGCGCCGATTTCCGACCGCGATGGTCTGGTCGACGATGCCGGAGATAACCTGCGCCAGCGAGCGCCGCTCGTCGTCGGAGAGAATGTCGCCGGCGGCCTGCGACGCGATGCCGTGCGCCTCGTTCATCAGGTCGAGCGCCTGCGACATGGCCTGGTCGCCTTCGCTCAGGACGGCTTTCGCGGTGCGCAGATTCGAGTCGACTTGCCCCAGCACATCCATGTGGCGGTCGAGGCGCTCGGCGGCCGAGGCGCGCAGCGGGTCTTCGCTGGGGGCCTGAAAGCGCAGGCCGGTGGCGAGCTGGTTCTGCGTGCGGAACAGACCCAGTTGCGTGCCGCGAACCGTATTGAGCAGGTTGAATGCCCGCAGGTTCTGGCTGACGCGCGCCACGTTCACCGGTGTCACCGCCATCACGTCACTCGCTCGTTACGCGCTCTTCGCGCGGGTTGCGTCTGTCCTGGGGTGGGGCGGGCATCCTGCCCGCCCGTGTTCGGTCACCAGAGCGGGCAAGATGCCCGCCCCACCCACACTAGCGCACCAGCGACAACACGTCGCTGGTCAGTCCGTCGACCACGTTCAGGAATCGCGTGGCCCCTTGAAACGCTTTCTCGAACTTCGTCAGGTTGATCGCCTCTTCGTCCAGGCTCACGCCGCTGACCGCCTCGCGCTGCGCGACGAGGCCGTTGTAGATCGAATCGCCGGCGTCGGACTCGGTCTGCGCGGCGCCGGTCGCGACGGCCAATGCGTTGATCGTGTCGGCGTGATATCCCTGAATGCTCGCGCCGCTCAGCAGCGCGCTGGATTGCTCGATCAGCGACGCCAAATCGCCGGCGTTCGAGCCATCGTTCGGGCCGCCGCTCTTGGACGCCGCGATCAGGCGCGGGTCGTTCCGAATCGCGCCGACGACGTCGATGTCCGCCGCGCTCGTTCCCGAGAAGAACGCCCCGACCCCCAAGGCGGCGAGCGCGCCGGAACTGTCGTCGGAAAACCAGAATTGCCCGCTGCCGCTGGCGGAGATTTGCAGGCGGTTGTCACTGGTGACGATCGCGGAAAGTCCCGGAACGGCCGAGAGATCCGCCGCCAGCGAGTTCAGCGTCGTGTCGTCGTTGTTCAGTCCATCGAGATCGACTTCGATCTGGCGCGTGATGACCTGTCCGCTCGAAGGATCGCGCACGTTCACCACGAACGTGCCGTTCTTCACCGGAAAAGTCAGCCCCGCCGCCGTGGTGTTCAATGCCGCGTTCGGGTCGTTGACGTCGTACAGCCCGGCGATCGACGAGTAGCCGACCAGTCCGACGCCCTGCGAATGCACGCGATTGACTTCGTAGATCACGCCGCGCGCCAGCGTGTCCAGCCGGTCGAGCTGCGGCACGACGCCCTGGTCGCGCGCAGTCACGATCCCGGCCAGCTTGCCGTCGCGCACGATGACGGTGCCGTTGTTGTCGGCAAATCGAACGGTGCCGATCTCCAGCCCGTTCTGCTGCGTGACTTCCACGCGCAGCCCGCGGCTGCGGTCGAACTCGACTAGCGGCTCGCTGCCCACGTAAACGTTCGCGGAGCCGTTCTCCTGGTGGCGCACCTGCACGTCCATCAAGTCGCTCAGCTCGCGCAGCAGCGAATCGCGCCGATCGCGCAGCGGCGACGACGCGTCGGACGCGCCGGAGGCGGCCGCCACGATCTGGCCATTCAAGTCCGCGATTTCGTCGGCGATTTCGCCGGCGCGGCGCGTGGCGGTCGCCAGGTCGGTGTTCAGGTCTCCCACTTGCTGCACCAGCCCGGATCGCTGGCGTTGCAGCGAACGAACCAGCCCGTCGGCGGTCGCGATCACCTGGCTGCGCGCGGCGGATTCGGTCGGCTCGGTCTGCAACGCGCCGAAGCTGCCGAACATGTCGCTGAGCTGGCTGGAGACGTCTTGCTGCGTCAGTTCGTTGTAGAGCGCCTCAACCTGCGACAGCGCGGAGTAGCGCGTCTGCGCGGCGCTGCGGGCGGATATCGACAAGCGCAGGCGCGACTCGACGGCTTCGTCGATGTGGCGTCGCAACTGCGACATGCGAACGCCCGCGCCGGGATTGATCCCGTCGGCCGCCGGCCCGCCAACCAGCGGCGTGAGGCTGCCGCTTTGGCGCGTGTAGTCCGGGTTGCCGACGTTGGCGATGTTCTGGCCGACGATCGAGAGCGCGGCCTGATACGCGGCCAGCGCGCTGCGACCAATCTGGAAGGATGCACCCAGAAGCGCCATGACCTAACCCACCGCGTCCACCCAGAGCTGCGTCTGGGCTTGTTCCTCGCGTCCGGTGCGCCCGTATCCGACGGGCGCCCGCGCGGACTTCGTCAACTCGTCGAAGATCGCGCGAACGTGCTTATGCAGTCCGCGTGCCACCGCGGCCGCCAGGCGGTTCTTTTTTTCGAGTTGCGTCGCGATCGCGCGCAACGCCGCGTTTTTCGCATGAATTCGCGAGGCGAACGGTTGCGGAACGCGGTCCGCGATCTGCGACAGGCGCGCCGTGACAATCTGCGGCCAATGCAGATGCTGCGCGAGGCGAGTAAGAACTGCGTGTCGCGTACGGCCGCATTCGAGCAGCTCGTCAAGCAGCGCCGACTCGGCGGCCGCGCCGCGCTGCAGTCCGTCCGCGTCGGCGCTGCGCAGACGATCGAGCTTGTGCCCCGCCAGCTCCGTCAAACGCGTCAGCAGACCCTGCGTGCGGTCCAACACCGCGAGCAATGACGAGCAGGATGTGCCCAAGTCGGCTTGTGGAACCAGACTTGCGGCCGGTGGTTGTGGAACTGGTCTCAGGACCGGTTGTTGTGGGACCGGTTGTGGGGCCGGTCTCCCGACCGGCTGTTGTGGGATCGGACTTCTGACCGGTCTTTCCGACCGGCTTTCCGTCTTCGATTCGGATTCAGAAACAGAGTGCTCTTGGGACCGATTCACAAACGCCGGGTTCATTACGCACCCTCCGCATCCGCGCGCTGCGCGGTGTGGCTGAGCCGCTGGGCCAGCAGCGCCGTCAGGTTGTTTCCGCTGCTTCGCGAGGCCAGGTCCGCCAGCCGCAGGTCGAGCTGCTCGCCGAACACTTCCTCGCCGCGCCCGCCGTTTCCGAATTTCGTGCCGAAGGGAAGCTTGCGCATCTCCGCCAGCAGCGGGGCGAAGAAGAGCTGCGAAACGGCCTGCGCGGCGGCTTCGCGAGCCTTGCCGGACGGAGCGGGCGGCTGCGGTGTGGTGTTTGCTGGTCGGATTCTCATTCAGTATCCATTCCGTTTGGGCCGAGCCGCGACCGGTCAGGAGACCGGTCCCACAAAGACCGGTCAGAGTCACGTTCCCACCGGCTTACTCCGTATAGACGAGTTGCGCGTGCAGCGTGCCCGTTCGGTGCAGGTGCTCTACCGTTTCGATGATTCGATCCGGCGTCAGCTTGATCTTGGCCATCGCATCCAGCAGCGCCTGAAACTCCACGCCCGCCGGCGGCGCTTCCGACTCAGATGGCGCGCTGGTCGTCGGCGTTCCGACCGTCAGCGTGCCCAGGCCGGGTATCTGGAGCACCGTCGGCGAGAGCGTCACGGCGCCGGTGCAGGAAACTTGCTTGCTCGCGCGGTTGATGACCACCCGCGCCGGCTGCTGCGGCATGATGAACAGCGGCGTCTGCAAGGCGCGGGTGATGAATCCGGCCGGCTGCGCCAACTCCGCTTCCGGAATCCGCACTCGCACCTGCTTCGGTCCGATCGCCACCGCCCCTTCGCCCGGCGCCGGCACGAAACCGCGGCCATCGCCCGATCCGCGCGCCGATGCCGGCCCGGCGATTTCGTGGTTGATCGCCCGCGCCACCATTTGCGCGAACGGGTAGCCGGCGTGGCTTTCGTCGAGCACAAACGTGACAAATCCGTCTTCGACGAATGTGTAGAAAAAGTCCTGCTCGAGCGTCGCGCCGCCGCGAATGAAGCCGCGCGTCGCCGCGCTGACGTCGGGCAGCTCGATCCGTCCGCCGGCCAGCGCCAGCACGTCCGGAATCGTGAGCGTGGATTCCTGCAGCGGCGTGGTGAGCAGCTGCCCGCCCTTGAGCGACTTCGCCGGTCCGACCGCCGCGACGATCACATCCAGCGCCTGTCCCTCGCGCGCGCCGAATTCCGGGATCACGACCTCGACGGTCACCAGGGCGACATTGTTGTTCGCGCGCAGCTCGTTGGCTTCAACCACCGGCTGCTCATACTTGCGATGCAGCGCCATCAGTGCGCGGGTCGTGTTGGCGTATTTCCCGCCGTCGCCCGTGCCGGAAAGCCCGACCACCAGCCCGAATCCCATCAGCTTGTTGGTTCGCTGGCCTTGCAGCCGTGCGATGTCCTGCACGCGCACCTCGGCGCGAACCGCGAACGACAGCGCGGCGGCGGCTAGCGTCAGGGCGATCGGTGTTCTTCTGACCTTCGACATTCAGCATTCCGCCTTCAGCATTGCCGTTCAGAACGGCCTCAGCGCATCAAACGCCTTCATCAGCCATCCGCGCCGCGCCGCGTCGCGGGCCGCGCCGGTGTGCTCGACGGAGATCTGCATGTCGGCCACCTGCGTGCTGAGCACGGTGTTCTCGGCGGTGACGTCGCGGCTGCGACAGGCTCCGGTCAGCGTGACGAGTTGCACTTCCTCATCCGTCTTGATGCTCTTTTTGGCCTCGAGCACGAGATTGCCGTTGGGTTTGACGTCGATCACCGTCGCCGTGATGCGCGTGATCAACGAGTCCTTGCGGTCGATCTTTCCCTGCCCGTCGTACTTGTTGTTGATGTCGAACTGAGCGCCGGGCGCGCCGCCGGGAAAGTTCTGCGGCACGAGATGGTCGCGCGTGTCGAGGCGCAGCCACTGCGCCAGCGTCGCGTCCAGCTTCCACTCCTTGTCGCTTTGAAGTTTGGAGTCACTGGTGGCGCGCTTGTCCTCGCGAATGATGATCGTCACCAGGTCGTGCACGCCGATCTTCTCGGGTTGCGGGATTTGCACCGCGATCAACGACATGCCGGCCAGCGCCGGGTTCGCCGGCGGCGTCGGCAGGTAATTCCGCGAAACGGCTGTCGCACCGGGTCGCGCGCCGTTAGCCGACGCCGGCCGCGCGACTTCCGCCAGCGGCGTGATGCCGGGGCTGGTCGAAGCGGTCGGCGTCAGAGGTTGCGGCTCACCGGGACGCTGCGGCTGCGCCGGGCCGGTTGCGCCGGCTTCGTTTTGTAGCGCATTCGCGCCTTGCCGAGGCGGATCCACGCGCGCGGCGGCGGCGCTCGTGGCGTTTTGCCGCGCGACACGGAACAGCGAGTTGCTCTGCGCCACGGCGGGAAGTGCGCTTGCGAATACGAACAGGAGCATCGCGCCAAGCGCCTCGAATCTCGCGAATGCGGTCAATCCAGACCGGCCGGAGACCGTACTCGCAACGCGCGCGAATTCAGCGGCGACGATTGTCATGCGCCCTCCTCCAATTGCACCGTCCCCATTCCGGTCACCACGCCGCGTACTTCGCGCTGCTCGCGCCGCGACTCGCCCAGGCGGACGCGCACGCGGTCGCCGAAGCCGCCGGAATCAAGCGCCGTTCCACTCAAACGGAGCTGCACGCTGCGGTCCGCGCCGATCACCGTCACCGGCCGCGATCGTTTGACGAGCTCGACCGGCTTCAGGTCCGATCGCCGCAGCACTTCGCCCGACTGCACGAATCGCTTGACGTTTTGGCCAATCACGGCGTCTACCGATCCGAGCGCGGACTCCGCCTCGGAGTCGAACAGGCGCGGCTCCAGCGCTACGTCATCCGGCCGAACGAACGCGCCGACTGCCAGCGGCCGCTTGGCGACAACGACCGAGCGGAGCGCCTTGACGCGACCCATCAGGCGCGCCGTGCGATGCGTCACACCGTCGCGGCGGATCGCGACGACGAACTCGCGCAGGCCAAACTTCTCGCCCGCGGGCGAGCGGATCGAAAATTCCCAGGGCGGCGCGGTCAATGCGAGGAAGTCCTGCCCGGCGCGTTCGAACTCCAGAGCCACATCGCTCGACGGAACACTCAAGTCGCGAGCGACGTAATCGCGAATCACGTCGGCGAGCGTCGGCGGGCCGCTCGGCTCAGCGGCCGGCGGTTGATACAGGCCGGGCCGCAACAGCGGCGCTTCGATCGGTTGTGGCGCGCCGGAAACGGGCTGCGCATCGGCGGCGGTCGGCGTTCGGGAAGGTGCATGGAGCTCGTCATTGGGCGGTGTTCGGCGAGAATCATGCCGATCTTCCGGCGTATCCTCTTGGGGCTCACGCCGAACGCGACACGTGGCAGCGCCACACACCAAAACACGCGAAAGATTGACGCCCAGCGCCTCGAGCCGGGCGACTACCTGCTCGTGCGTGATCGCTGACGGCGGGACTGTGCCGTCCGCCGCGTCAAACAGCGCGCTCTGGGCGACCGCGTCGCGCAATCGCACATCGGCTTGCGAGAAGTCCAGCACGTCGCCCAGCGTTGCGCGCGAGCCGGCGGCGACCGCGTCGGCGCGAATTCGCACCGTGCTCACGTCGGCGGCGACGAAGAGCTCATCCGCCGACGCGGTGCTGCTCAGCGCGAGAATCAGCATCCATGCCATATGCGTTTTCATGCAATCATCTCCAAGCCGCATGCCATTCAGTGACGCCGGGCGCGTCGAACCCGTAGCGCCGGGCCTCTGTGCCCGACGCCGGCTTTCGGTCCGAGAGCCCGTCCACGTCGAATCCTGCGTCGGGCACAGAGGCCCGACGCTACGCGCTCAGCGCCTCTGCGTGGGCCCGGCTGCCTACCGTCTCAGGTTCGCCACGACCTGCAGCGCCTCGTCGGCGGTCTGAATCGTCTGTGAGTTCATCTGAAACACGCGCTGCGTCTTGATCAGCTCCACTAGCTCAGTCACCGCCTCAGTGGTGCTGAGCTCCAGACTCTGCGGCAGGATGGTGCCGAGCCCGGTTTGCCCGGGAGTGCCTTCCACTGCATCGCCCGACGCCGGGCTGGCCAGGAACAGATTCCCGCCGTACTGAATCAGGCCCGATGGATTCGGGAATCGCGCCAGATTGAGTTGGCCGAGGCTTTGCGCCGTGCCATCGGCCAGCGTGGCGATCACTTGCCCGTCGCTCGAGATGCTGACGCGGTCGTCCGCGACCTCGGCCGGAATGGTCGGGCTATCCTTTACACGAAAGCCCTGACTGTGCCCGAGCACGAGGATTCCGTCCGGATTTCGCACGAAATTGCCCGCCCGCGTGTAGGCCGTGCCGCCGTCCGGCAGCTCGATCTGGAAGAAACCATCGCCTTGGATCATCGCATCCAGGCCTCGGCCGGTTTGCATGGCCGATCCCTGGCGAAACAGGATCTGCGTATTCGACAGTGCGACGCCAAGCCCGATCTGTGTGCCCAGCGGCGTGCTCGTGTCGCTGCTCGTTTGTACGCCGGGCTGTGCGCGAACCTGATAGAGCAAGTCCTGAAAGTTGGCCCGCGAGGCCTTGAAGCCGGGCGTTTCAGCGTTGGCGATGTTGTTCGCGATCACGTCGATTTTGGTCGACAGCGCCTGCATGCCGGTTGCAGCGGTGTGAAGAGCCGTTATCGCCATCGACCTGCTCCTTCGACTGACCCCAAATCTCTCGCACCGGCTGCCGGTCGCTTGCGCTCGCGGTTCCGATTCGCGCGACTAGAACGCCGCAACAGCGTTGATCAGGCGTCCCAAAGACTGGTCCTGCATGCTCAGCATCTGCGCGTTGAGCTGGTACGCGCGCGACGCAGTGATCATGCTCGCAAGCTCTTTCACCGACTCGACGCCGGAACTCTCTGTAAATCTGGAGAAGACGCGCGCCGCCGCCGGCTGAGTCGACGCCCCGTCAGGCAATTCCCATCTCCCGGCGCCAACTTTCCGCATCGAAAGCGGATCCGCGACATCGGTTAGCGCCAGGCGCGCTACGACCGCGCCGTCCTGCGAAATCCGGCCTTGCTCATCGATCGCCGGATCGCCGCCGCGCGGATTCAGCCGGATGGACGCGCCGCCTTCGCCGAGAACCTCCGCGCCGTCAGCGGCTGAACGCAGAACGCCCTCGGCGTCTGTCAGCATCCGTCCATCGCGCGTCAAAACGTCTTTTCCCTGCTGCCGGACAACCAGAAAGCCGGGCCCCTCGATGGCGACATCCAGGGGATTGTCTGAGGCGGCGAACCCACCTTCACGAAAGTCGGTCTGCGTTCGACCGAGCTGAATTCCTCCGGACAGCAAGCCCAGCGCGGTGCTCGCCGTTGCGTCGTGATCGCCTGATTGCACGGCGTTCAGGCGATCCGAAAACACGGGAACGTCGCGCTTGAACCCGACCGTGTCTGCGTTCGCGATGTTGTTCGCGAGCACGTCTTGGCGGTACTCATTGACCAGCATGCCCGCGGCGGAGTGATAGAGTCCATAGATCATCGCGGGTTCTCCGATTGCGCTTCAGCCGCCCCCGACCGTTCGAGAAGATGCGACGAAGTTCGGCTTAGCGCTTCGGCCAATACTCGACGGCCGAGCTGCGCGATGTCCGGCCATTCGCCGAGCGGCGCGCCGGCGTCGCGACTTGACGCCTCGTCCCGGGTCGTACGCGATGCGCGAATAGGTGGCTTGCGTCTGTGAATCGATCGCATGGCGCTCTCCAAGCGCGGTCGGCGACCGGCGTCCGTGCCGGGCGTGCGACGATTGGCGAAAGGCATCGCGCGTGCCAGCGGCGGGTCTAATCGAACATACGACTCAAGACACCGTCGTAACTCGTGTTCTGCAGCCGAGTTGGGAAAACATGCCGCAGATCGCGGTTTTCGTTACACGCGGCCTTCGCAGCGCCGGGATTGCGCCGAGGCGCAATCACGGAGCGCAGTCGGCGCGGGCTAATCGTTTGACAAGGTATGGAGGTCGCTCGATGCTTGGCGCGATGCCCGCGACAGACGCGCAAGACTCGACCGCACCACGACTCGACGTTGACCTGGCCGGTCTTCGGCTGCGGACGCCGGTGCTGACCGCTTCCGGCACGTGCGGGTACGGGCCTGAATACGCGGATGTGCTCGATTACGAGCGCCTGGGCGGCTTCACGACCAAAGCGGTAACACTGCACGAGCGGCCGGGAAACCAGCCGCAGCGCGTGGTCGAAGTTCGGGCCGGGATGTTGAACGCGATCGGCCTGGCCAATGTCGGACTGCAGCGCTTCCTGGCTGAAAAGGTCCCGTTCATTCGCAGCATGCCGACGACGGTGCTAGTGAACGTGGCGGGATACAGCGTCGCGGATTACGTGAAGGTGGCCGAGGCGCTGGACGCGGTTGAATGCATTGCCGGCATCGAGTTGAACGTGTCGTGCCCGAATGTGTCAGACGGCTTGATGTTCGGCACCGACGAGACGCTGCTGCGCGGCCTGGTGCGCGAGGTTCGCCGCGTTGTGCGGCGCGCGAAGCTGGTCGTGAAGCTCTCCCCGAACGTAACCGACATCGCACCGCTGGCGCGAGCAGCGATCGACGGCGGCGCGGACATTCTCAGCCTGATCAACACGTACATCGGGATGAGCATCGACGCGCAGCGCTGGACGCCGACGCTCGCGAACGTCACCGGCGGACTGAGTGGGCCGGCGATCAAGCCGCTCGCGCTGTTCAATGTGCACCGCGCGTATCGCGAGGTGGCGCGATCGGCGGGCGTGCCGATCATCGGCATGGGCGGGATCCAAAGCGCCACGGACGCGGTTGAGTTTTTCCTGGCCGGCGCATCGGCGGTCGCAGTCGGGACGGCGCTGTTCGTCGACGCGTCAATTCCGCTGAAAATCGCTGACGGAATCGCGGCGTATCTTCAAGATCGCGGGCTGCGCAGTGTGAATGAATTGGTCGGGCAGTTGCGTCTGCCGCAACACGCCGGGTGATTCTGCTTCCGTGCATGCGGTCAGGTTTTCCGCGCCGCCTTCCGGCTCCTCAGTTGCTCGCCCGCCGCAAAGCGCGGCCCGAAGCCCAGTTGCGCGAGCAACTGGTCTTCGCGCGCGTGCATGCGGCGAAACTCAGCCGGCGAACCATCGTCATATCCCGCCAAATGCAGCACGCCGTGCGCGAGGTACAGCGCGAGTTCAGCAAGAAATTCCGGATCGGTTCGCTCGTCGACTCGACGCGTCGGCGCGCGCCGGCGACTGCGCTGAATCGCCACGTCCGCGCACATAACGATCTGCCCATCGATGGTGCGCGCGTCGGTCTGCGCGCTCAGATCGAACGTGAGCACGTCGGTGGGCGTCGGGTCGTTCAGGTAACGCTTGTGAAGCGCCGACATTCGCCGTGCGCCGACGACCGCCACGTCCAACCGGCCCCTGCGAAAACCCTCAGCGTGCAAAACGTGTCGAGCCACGCGCAGCAACACGCGATGAACGCTGGCCCGATCGCGGCGGCGCGCATTGACGGCAATTCGAACGTCGAGTTCCGCCCGTCTGGCGCCGTGTCGTTTCACGCGCGGCGCAGCGAGATTCGCACGTCGCCGGACTGTCCGGCGCGGATTTCGACCGCGGAATCCTGGATCATCAGCCGCTTCCCGCCGGCCCAGATTTCGGCCTCCAGCTCGCACGATTTTTTGGCATCGCCCGAGTCCGCCGAATACGGCAGTTCAAATCGGATGGGGGAACCGCTGATATTCGCGACGGTGTGCTCGGCAATCGTCTCCTTGGCCGCGAATTGCTTGCGCACCAGCCGCAGGCGCAGCTCAGCGCCGCTGGGGAGCGCCATACGCTCGCGATAGATCGCCTCGCCGCGAATGACGGCGTTCGTCGCGGCGCTGCCGCCGCGATCCAGGCGCGCTTCGAGGCTCTTGAGCTCGCGCGCGCGCCGGTCGAGCACGAGCAATCGCACGCGGCCCGATGCGTCGGCGCGGCGTTGCAGCTCGTCATCCAGCGGGAACTCCACGCCGTCCACGCGGCCAACCTGAAATCCGCCGACCGCCACGATCACGTCGTCGCGCTGCAAGCCGAGTTTCTCGGCCGGCGAGCGCGGCGTCACGCTCTTGACGCGGCAGCCGGTATCAAGCGAGTCGACGGCGGCGCCCAGCGACCAGCGAACCGCGCTGCGTTGATCCACCGCGCCGGCCTGCGGCGCCGCGCCGCCGCGATTCACTTCCCCCGAGCGCGTACCGTCAGTCGGCCGCAACTCGCCAGCCGTGCCGCCGGTGGGGTTTCGTGGGGTTCGTTGGATGTTCCGTTCGCGCGCCGTAGGCTGCGGCGAGTCCTGCGACTTACCGGAGTCCTGCGCGAAAAGCGGCGCAGCAACGAGGGACTGGAGGACCAGGCATCGCAAAATCCGGCGCGAAACGCGTGTGTTCATGTTGATTGCATCCCTTTCGTGATGAACGTCGCGGCATTCTACAGCAGCGCGCGACTCCGCGCCACGCGATCGGAACGCAAACGCAAACGAGGCGCCTTACCGCTGCGCTCGCTTGCGCTTCGCGTTCCGATGGCGTGGCGCGGTCGCCCGCGGTGACCTGGTTGGGCTCGCGCCCCCCCGTCGCTACGGCGTTACACACCCCCAACTACCCAGCAGAATACCGAGGTCGGATTCATCGACATATCCGCTGCCATCGAGATCGCCATTAGTGCGAGCAACGACCGTTGTGTGCCAATTGGCCAGTACGATTCCGAGGTCGGATGAATCGACATCGCCATCGTGGTCGGCATCGCCGGCGCAACTGACGGACGCGAATTCGTAGGCGCCCATGTCCACGATCGGTGCAGCGCCACAGGTGCCCGGCGAATACGCACAATCGCCGACGCCGGGATCGTCGAGAAATCGCGTTGCGTTGGCGGCGTCGAGCGGCAGTTTCTCAGCCATGTTCAGATCCTCGTCCAGGTCGAACTGGTCGGTCAGCACAGCGGCGTTATTTCCCGCGTCGATGCACGGCGAACCCGGCTTGAGCGTCAGGTCGTCCGCTGCCGGATCGGTGAACAACGGGTCGAAGCTGATGAGCCCAATTCCTGCGCCGGGCGGCAGCACCGCGGGCAAGTTCATCACGCACGAGTGATCCATCGTCACGGTCGAACCGCTGGCTGGCGTCAACCAGACCTGCGCCGTGAACGTCGCTCCGCCGGCGTCGTCGTTGCCCCACAAGATGGAGTTGTCAATATCGACCACCGCTCCCAAGTCAGCGCTTACGCCGCCGCCGGTGGTTTCGGCATGGTTGCGGCTGAACGAGTCGTTGATGACGCGCAGCAGGCTCGTCTCAGCGCGGATCGCGCCTCCCGTTCCGCCGCCGACGGCGATGGCGTTGCGGCTGAAGCGGCAGTTCGAAATCTCGGCGACGCTGTTCTGCGCGAAGTAGAGTGCGGCGCCGGCGGTGAAGGCCGCGTTCTCGTCCAGGTGGCAGTTCTGCATGAATACCATGTCCGCCGGGCCATTCTGCTGCTCACTGTGCACCGCGCCGCCGGTGCCCCCGGTGGTGTTGAGGTAGAAATCGGTGCGAACCAGCGCGGCGCGCGACTGGACGTTCACGATGCCGCCGCCGGCGTTGGTGCTCGTATTGCGGACGATCGCGGTCCAGAGCGCCGTGACGTCGCTGTCAAAGTTGTGAATTCCGCCGCCGAAAGCCGCGCTGTTGGTGTCGAAGCCGCAGTTGTCGAGTGTGACAACGGAGAGCCCACAGGATAGTCCGCCGCCGCGTCCCGCCGGTGCTGTCACTTGGTTCAGCAGAAAGTTTACGCCGCCGAGATAAACGCTGGTGCTTCCCAGCGTGAGCATCCCGCCGCCGCGCGTCGTCGCGGTATTCCCGCGGATCGTGCCGGTGCGGTAGACGATGGTCCCGGCGTTGTTGGCCAGGCCCGCGCCGACCGGGCTGACATTGTCGTTGAAATTGAGGCTATCCGCGGTAAGACTGCCACCGGTCAGGGCCATTCCGCCGCCGCGGTTGTTCGCCGTGTTGGTGTTGAACGAAACGCCGATCACGGTGATGGTGCTGTCGTCGCTGTACACGCCGCCGCCGTCGCCGATCGCCAGGCCCTGCCCGATGATGCCACCCAGGAGTTGCAACTCACTCCCCAGGACGGCCGCGATCGCGCCGCCGTCGATGTGCGCGGTATTGGCCGTTGCGGTTGAGTTGTTGAAGGTCAATCCGCTTTCAGTGACGTACGCCGCGCCGCCGTCCGCCTCGGCGGTGTTGGAATTCAACGTGCATTCGTCAAGGAACACGCTGCTGCTGCGGTCGAGGTACAGCCCGCCGCCGCTGTCCGAAGACGTGTTGCCGCTGATTGTGCAGGTGGTCAGCCGTGGATCGCTGCCATTGTCGATGAACAGCGCCCCGCCGCCGCTGGCAGCGTGGTTCGACACGAGATTGGTGTCCGTCAGCACACAGTCAGCGTTCGAGAGCATGTGGATTGCGCCGCCGGCGTCGGCGGTGTTGCTCTCAAAGCGACAAGCCGTAAACACGGCATTGGACGTCAGCGCGTAGACCGCGCCGCCGAAGCTTGTTGCACTGTTTCCGACGAACAGGCAATCGCTGAACTGAGGCGCGGACAGCACTAGATACGCCGCGCCGCCGCGAGACGTGGTCGTGTTCGTGTCGAATCGACACCCGGCGAACGTGGGACTCGCATGATCGCAATACGCCGCGCCGCCGCCGGCCGCATTGGCGCCGTTGACGATGCGAAAGCCGAGCACGCGCGCGGCATTCGTTTCGCCGGTGTTGAAGATGAACGCGCGATCCGTTCCGCCGCAATCGATCGTTGCAGCCGTGGGGTCGAACGGCAGCACCGTGGCCGCGACGGCCGGTCCGCTGACGGTGATCGACTTGCCGTGGAAGCTGAGATTCGTGTTGTAGTTGCTGCCAGCCGGACCGTTGTAAATTCCGGGCCGCACGATTACGCGGTCACCACTGACGGCCGCGTTGATCGCCTCCTGAATGCAGTCAAACGGATGCCCGGGCGTGCCCGCTTCGAGGGGATCGCTGATCAGCGGGTTGAAAGCGCCGCCCGCGGCCACGTCCGCCGGTGCGTTGTCGTCGACGATCCAGTCGGCGGCGCCGGCTGACAATGTGAAGAGGACCGAGGCCAGACAACATGTCATTCGCTCGAACTTCCGCATGGTCGATCTCCTTTCCTTGAGAAAGCACTTCGAATCACGGTTGGTCTGTCGACCCGCCACGGCTGGAGTTCCGCTCGTTCAGCCACTAAGCTCCGTGCGCAGGTCGGAGACGGCCCGAAGCACGCCGTCTATCTCTTCACTCGCAAACCGACGCTGCGCGGGCTCAGGGCTTTTCGACTGTTGGTGCACCATGGGCGATTATCCGGAGCAAAAGGCGCGAAGTGACGCCGCGCAAGGCGCCGACGCGAGCATGCTCTCCGGCGTAGATACCTTGTTGCCCTTGGTGCACGACGAGTTGCACGCGTTGGCCGCGGCCGTGCTGTCGCGCCATCGCCGCCTCGACGCCGGACGCACGACCTCGCTGGTAAACGACGCGTACGTGCGCCTCGCGCACCGTGGACTGGCGTTCCAGAACCGCTCCCATTTCCTTTGCCTGGCCGCGCAGGCCATGCGACGCATCCTGATCGATCGGGCGCGGCGGCGATTCGCGGCCAAGCGCGGCGGCGCGCGGGGCGAAGTCGGCTTGGATGACGAGATTCTTGCCGCCCCGGATGGCCCCGACTTGCTGGCGCTTGACGACGCCCTGGCCCGCCTCGCGTCATTCGACAAAACGAAGAGTCGAATTGTCGAGTTGCGTTTCTTCGGCGGGCTCACCGTCGAAGAGACCGGCGAGGTGCTGCGGCTTTCGCCTGCGAGCGTCAAACGCGAGTGGGCCCTGGCGCGGGCATGGCTCTTTCGAGAATTAGGCGGCAATTGTGACGTGGTTGAGCCCAAACGGTGACGCCTCGCGAGATCATGGTAGAGAACCCGTTTCGGCTGGCCGCAAAAATGGACCCAGAGCGCTGGCGGCGGATCGACGAAGTCTTCAATGCCGTACTGGGCGGCGATCCGGCGCGCCGTGAGCGCCTGCTTGCGAATGCTTGCGGCGACGATTCGGATCTTCGGACCGAGGTCGAATCGCTGCTCGTAGCGCACGAGCGCTCGTCGAGCTTCATTGAGTCGCCGGCGTTCGACTTGCCGACGATCGCGGCCGCCGGCGGCGATTCGGGTCAACTTGATCCAGGTCAACGCATCGCGAATTACGAACTGCGCCGCGTCATCAATCGCGGCGGTATGGGCGTCGTTTACGAAGCCGAGCAGGACGACCCGCGCCGCATCGTGGCGCTCAAACTGATTCGCCCGGGACTCGCGACCCCCGCCATCATTCGCCGCTTCGCGCACGAAGCACACGCGCTGGGCCGCCTCGCGCATCCGGGCATTGCGCGGATCTATGAGGCGGGCACCACGACGACGCCGATCGGTCCGCAACCGTTTCTGGCGATGGAGCTGATCCGCGGCGAGCCGATTACGGATTTCGCGCGCGCCCGCCGACTCGCAATTCGCCCGCGGATCGAACTGTTCGTCAAAGTCTGCGACGCGATCGCGCACGCGCATCAGAGCGGCGTGATTCACCGCGATCTCAAACCCGGCAATATCCTGGTCGACCAGGCGGGGCAGCCAAAAACTCTCGACTTCGGCATCGCGCGCTCGCTCGACGGCGATTTCCGTACGACGTTGCAGACCGAACCGGGGCAGCTCCTCGGCACGCCCGCGTATATGAGCCCCGAGCAGGTTCGCGGCCAATCCGCCGATGCGGACGTCCGCAGCGACGTGTATTCGCTCGGCGTGCTGCTCTTCGAACTGCTCACGGGTCGGCTTCCGTACACGATCGACGGGTTGTCGCTTCCCGATGCCGCTCGTGTGATCTGCGAACAGCCGCCGCGCGCGGCCGGAACGCTGGTCCGCGCGCTGCGAGGCGATCTGGAAATCATCCTGGGCAGGGCGCTCGAAAAAGAGCCGCCTCGTCGTTACGGCGGCGCCGCGGCGCTGCGCGACGATCTCGAGCGCTATCTGCGCGGACAACCGATTCTCGCCCGTCCGCCCAGCCTGCGGTACCAACTGCGTCTGTTCATGCGGCGGCATCCCGTACTAAGCGCGACCACAGCCACGGCTGCGCTGTGCCTGCTGGGCGGCGTGATTTCGACGACGGTGATGTGGCTTCGTGCCCAGGCTGCGGCCGACTTGGCGACTCGCCAGATGCACGACAAGGAATTCGTCAACGAATTCCTGCTGAACGCGTTTCGCGCTGCGGCCCCGGAACTGGCCGGGCGCGAGTTGACCGTGCGGCAATTGCTGGATGACGCCGCCGCCCGGCTCGAACGAGAACCCGCGCGCGATCCCGCGCTGCTGGCCGATCTGCACATCATCGTGGGCGATGCGTACGAAGCGCTGACGCTGCTGCAGTCGGCGCGGCCCCATTTCGAGCAGGCCGCCGAGCTGCGCCGCACGGCGCTCGGCGAAGCGCATCCGGATTCGCTTGACGCGCAGCGCAAAGCCCTGCAAACGCTGGCCGAAAGCGCGCTGCAGGTGGAAGGCGCGTCCCGTTTGCGCGCGCTGCTCGCGCGTTGCCGAGCCGCTCTCGGCGACCAGCATCCTGTGACTGTCGCGACGATGATGAGCGTCGTCCACGTCACGCCCTTGCCGCCCGCGACACGCGTTTCAGAGGACCGGGAGAAACGCCTGGCGTTGATCGGCGACTTGATGGAGCTGGCGCAACACGCGGCGCGCTGCTACGAAGCGCGCCTCGGTGCAAGCGCGGACGAGACGCTCTCCGCGCTGCGGGAAATTAGCCGCCTGTACCTCAATCTGCACGATCCCGAGCGCTCGACCGCAACGCTGCGCGAACTCGTGGCGCGGCGACGCGCGCAGAAATCGACCGATCCGCGTCAACGCGCCGAGCTGGCCGCCGATGTCGGAACGCTTGCGGAATTGCTGGCGGAGCAGCAGCCGGAAGAGGCGTTGCTGTTGATCGAGGAGGCGCTGGGTATAGACAATGAACTGCACGGCGAGACCCACCCGCAGACGTTTCACCACAGATTGGCGCGCGTGCGAGTGCTGAATCGCCTCGGGATGCGGCAGGACTCGGACGCGGAAATCCGTGCGATGCTTGACGCAATGCGGACGCTTCACGGCGCACATGACGCCCGTCTGGTGAAACCGCTGGTGGGATTGGGGCAGGAACTGGAAATGCAGGAGCGCATCTTCGAGGCGCGCGAAGCGTACCGCCAGGCCGACGCGCTCTGCCGGGCATCGAACGGCGCGCTGGTCCCGCAGAGGCTGAACGTGTTCTTCGCTTCGTTGCGGCACGTGACGATCGAAGAGCGCGTCACGGCGATTCTGGACGATGCGCGGCGGACGATTCGAGACGGGCAGGCGCCCCCGGCCGAGACGTTCCGTGTCTTTCTTGAGTGGTTGACGAACCGCAGAAGTTGGATCGATGCGAACCTGCTGACGGAGCGCTCCCTCGTAGACCCGACGAGTACGCTCGCCTTGGCGAGCGAGCAAATCGCCGAGATCGTCGCGGGCGTCGTCGAATCCGCCGTCGAGCGACAGACTCTTGGAAATGATGCTTTCGGGTTCTCAGCGCTGCTCGACACCGCGCTGGCTTGCCTGGACTCACAATCGTCGATTGCCGATCGGCTCCAGGAGCTTCGGCGGCGCTGTGATGAGGCTGCGGCCGCGTCGCGGCAATAGGTCGAATTCGAAACCCGCGATCGCGCTTGCGTTCGGGCGAACCCGTGCTACAATTCGGCTTATGTTAGGTATCACGACGAATGCACCAGCTTGGAGCCACGTTCATGAGCACCGCCGCGATCGCCGGCATTCGCGCCCAGCTTCTCGACCGCCGCACGCGACTCGAACGCGCTTTGCGAGAATCTGGAGCGGCGGCCGACTTGCTCGAATTGTTGGGCGCCGTGGATTCGGCGCTGGGCCGTCTCGACACGCCCGCCTGGTCACACTGCGCGGTCTGCGGCGAATCGGTGGATGACGACGTGCTCCGCGCTACACCGCTAGCCGAGTATTGCCTGTGCAGCCTGAGCGATCGGCAGCGCGCCGCGCTCGAGCACGATTTGGCGCTCGCGCGGCGGGTGCAGCTTTCCTTGCTGCCGCGGCAGGACGTCGTCGCCGCCGGTTGGCACGTTCACCATCGCTACATTCCGGCCGGTGTGGTCAGCGGCGACTACTGCGATCTGGTCGGCGAAGGCGACAGCGCCGCCCTGTTTGCCATGCTGGGTGACGTATCCGGAAAGGGCCTGGCCGCGTCGCTGGTGATGGCGCGGCTGAACGCGCTGGTTCGCAGCCTGGTGGAGCAGCGCCTCCCGCCGCACGACTTGGTCGCGCGGGCCAATCGCCTGTTCTCCGAGGGTGCGGGCGACTCGCATTACGCGACCTTGGTGTGCGCGCGAGCCACGCCGCGCGGCGAACTCGAAATTTGCAACGCGGGTCATTGCCCTCCGCTGTTGCTGCACGGCGGGCACGTGACGGCGGTGGACTCGACCGGTTTTCCGGTCGGTCTGGTGGAGCATGGCGAGTACGAGACGCATCGTGTGTCACTTGCGCCAGGCGATACGCTGCTGCTCTACTCCGACGGCGTAACCGAAGCCGTCGACGCGCAGGGGCGTTTGTACGGCCAGTATCGGTTGATGACGACCCTTCAGGCGAACGGACATCAGTCGCCGGGACGCATGACGTCGGCGATCCTGGCGGACGTGGACGCGCACCGTGGCGCGACGCCGCGCGCGGATGACGTTACTTTGATGGTGGTGCACCGCGCGGCTTGAATCGCAACGCCGGCGTGCAGAATGCTCGAATCCGTGTCGCCATCGGCGTCAAGATCGCCGCCGTGCTTGAGTCGAAGACGACTGATATTTCGAGCGTGCGCCGTCGCCATAATCCGCGCCAGAATGGCCAGGGCCACTGCCAGCGGATCAGGGATGGGTTCTACCGTGCGCGTTCGCGTGTCCCGTCCCACGCGCGGCGTTCGGCTTGCGCGCCGCTCAGCGGTCGTTGTTTCTCCGCGGCGGAGCCTCGAGCGTGACTTTGATGCTCTTTGACTCGCCCTTGCGCTCCACCAACACCTCAATTACGTCGCCGGGCTTCTTGGAGCGCAGGAGCTCCATGTAGCCGTAGATGTCCTTGATCTTGGTGTCGTCGATTTGCATGATCCGGTCGCCGGCCAGGATGCCGGCCTTTTCGGCGGCGCCGCCGGTGACGAGCGATTCGACCAGGAAGCCCGGCTTGCCGTCGTCCTCGTAGCCCGGCATGACGCCCAGCCGCACGCCGGGCATCGTCCGCTGCGCGTCGGCCTTCTCGTCCTTCTCATCCGGCTTGTCCTCGCCGGTGTCTTTCTTGAACGCCGGCCCCTCTTTCATGTTCGCCAACTCGGTGAGGATTCGCTGGCTCATGAAGAGCACGGATGTCGCGCCGTCGCCGTCGATCAGCTCGATGTCGTCTTCGGGCTGGTGATATTCCTTGTGTGTGCCCGTAAACGGGAACAAAACGGGAATGTCTTTGCGGTAGAAGGACGCATGGTCGCTGCGCCCGAACACATCGTGCGACGGTTTGTACGTCACGCCGGCTTCATCCGCGGCTTTGTCGACCAGCTCCTTGAAGCCCTCGCCCGATTCGATGCCGTGCATGACGAACTTGTTCTGCGAGAACCGCCCGATCATGTCGAGGTTGAACATCGCCTTGACGCGCGAGAGTTCGAACGTCGGGTGCTCGACGAAGTGCTTGCTGCCCAGCAGCCCCAGCTCCTCGCCTGAAAAGAGCATAAACACGATGTTGCGGTGCGTCTTGGGCTCGGTGGAAATCACGCGCGCCAGCTCCAGCACGCCGGCGGTGCCGCTGGCGTTGTCGTCGGCGCCGTTGTAGATGACGGATTTGCCGGCGCTGGTCGTCGTGCCCAGGTGATCGTAATGCGCGCCGACGACGACGATCTCGTCGGTGCTGCCGTCGCCAGGCAGCAGCGCCAGCACGTTGTTGGTCTTCACCTTGTTAGGCTTCAGGGCCGTATTCAACTCGGCCTTCAGCGCGCCGAGTTCGCGTGATGCCGGCTTACGGTCCTTGTTGAGCGACGCTTCCAGCTCGGCCAGCTTCGGCATGCCGGCGGCCTTCAGCATCGCCTCGGCGACGCCGCGCTTCACGTGCGCGACTGGGATTTGCCAGCGCGGACCGCGGGCCGACTCGAACGGCACCAGCTCGTCCTTCTCCGGCTCGCGGCTGGGCGGATTGACGATCAACACCGCCTTCGCGTCGTGGTCCGCGGCGATGCGCACCTTGCGCTGAAACGTGGCGAATTCGCTCGGCTGACGGCCGCCGAACTTGGCTTCCGGATCATCGGCCGGCGGCTCATAGCGGAAGATCAGGACGACCTTGTCCTTCACGTCAAAATCGGCGTAATCGTTCCACTCGAAGTCCTTGGCCTCGATGCCGTAGCCCGCGAACGCGAGCGGGCCTTCGATTTTCTCGTCGGCGCTCTGCGTCAGGGGCGTCCAGTCTTCGCCGACCTTCCAGGTCGCGTCGACGCCGGCGACCTTCAGCACTGCCGCGTCGCTATCGATCGTGCGGCCCTTGGTGACTTCGAATTCCTGAAGGAACGTGCCGTTTTCGCCCATGGGCTTTAGGCCCAGCTCGCGCAGGTGATTGACGATGTAATCCTTGGCTTTCTCAATGCCCGGCTGGCCCGGGCCGCGACCGCCCAAATCGTCACTGGCGAGGACCCTGATGTGCGACAGATAGGCCTCGGCCGTGAAGCGCGACTTTCCGCTGCCGGCCTGCGCGGCGGTCGAAACAATCAGAGCCAGGGCAACGAGTGAGGCAAAGCGGCGTACGTTGATCATTGAGTCAATCCTGCGGGTGATTTGTACGGTGGAAACGCTACACCATGCGTGGAGTGTAGCACGGATGAGGCCGTTCGCGAACGGCGATTATCGCGATTCCCGGCGGCATTTTTCGCGGCGGGTTGGACAAATCGACCCACGCGCCGCACACTGCTTTTGCTCTTCTCCCAACGGGTGTCAGCGTGGCCGATCATCCGGGCGATTTCAGTCCTCGTGCGCGGCTGATCGCCAACAGCCGGGCGATGCGGCACGTGCTGGAGCTCTGCCGCCGCGTGGCGCCGACGCGCACCACCGTGCTGATCACCGGCGAAACCGGCACCGGCAAGGAAATCGTGGCCCGCTACATCCACCGCCACAGTCCGCGCCGCGACCGGCCGATGGTCGTCTTCAACTGCGGCGGCGGTGCGCAATCGCTGATCGAGAGCGAGCTGTTCGGTCATGAACGCGGCGCGTTCACCGGCGCCATCCTGCCGCGCGCGGGCGTATTCGAGCGCGCCGACGGCGGTTCGCTGCTGCTCGACGAGGTCGGCGACATGCCGCTGGGCGCGCAGGCGAAGCTGCTGCGCGTCTTGCAGGAGCGGCGCTTCAGCCGCCTGGGGGGAACGGCAAGCCATGACGCCGATGTGCGCGTCATCGCGACGACGCACGGCGACTTGCTGGCGCTTTCAGGCCACGGGAAGTTCCGCGAGGACCTGGTCTACCGCCTCAACGCGTTTCCGATCCACATGCCGCCATTGCGCGAACGGCGCGAGGAGATCGCGCCGCTCGCGACGCACTTCCTGGAATCCGTGGCGCGCCAGAATCGCAGCCGGCAGTCGGGCATCAGCGACGCGGCGATGGCGCTTCTGATCAGCTATCACTGGCCCGGCAACGTGCGGCAACTTCAGTCCATCATCGAGCGGGGGCTGCTGCTTTCGATGGGCGAGCCGATTCTCGAGACACACCTGCCGACGGAAATCGTCGCCGGATACGTGCCGCCGGTCGCGGGCGAGGCGGTTACGTCGCTTTCGTACGCGCAGCGGCTGATCGTGGCGCGAGCGCTGTTCGAGCACAATTGGAATTTCACGTCCGCGGCGCAGCGTCTGGGCGTGACGACGCACGTCCTGCGCCAGTTGGCGGCCAAGCTCGGTGTGCGCCGTTCGGTTTGACCGCCGCACGCGCGGCACATGCCGGTTTGTAGAGCAGGATTCGCCGCGGACTCAGCCGCGCGGCGGTAGTGGCTCAGTTTCGCGAAGAAACTCCCCAGCCGAGCCCCGACCGTAAGAGGCTGTCGGAATACATCCGAACCGCGAGCGCAAGCGACCGGCCAAGCGACGCAGTGCTCGGATTTCCGGTCTTTTCTTGCCGTTTCCGCCGGCCGCTGGCGCTCGCGGTTCGGATGCGGTGCGTATTTCGACGGCCTCGTAAGGGAGGCGTCTCTTGCGACGAGCAGAAGGCCGCTCCCTTACGGTCGGGCCTCGGTGCCGAGCGTTTTCCCGGGGTCGCATGCGAAACGGAGCCACTACCCGCGCGGCGATGGCCCTGTCGCGCGCCGCCCGCAGACGGTATAGTCCGCGCGGCGCGATTCGACGCGAATCGCTGAAACCCGGAAATACGGTTTGGAGTCGATCTCGTGAAACTCCCTCGGTCGTGGAAAGTCGCGCTGCTCATGGCGTCCAGCGGCGTCCTCCTGCAATTGGGCTCGTGCCTGCCGGTGGTGATCCAGATTGTCGGCCAGCAGATCTTGAGCGGCGTGCTGCGAACCGTGATCAACGCGATCGTGCCGGATTCGTCGTCAACGACCACCACGCCATAGCGATTGAGTCGGTCGATTGCGTCTGAATCGCGACCGTCGCCGCTGGGTCAACCAGGTATTGCGGCAACCTCGTGATGCACGGCCGCCGGCGCGAAATTTCGCCCGCGCGGTATGCTGATTGCATGCGAACGTGCAGATCGACGCCTGCTCAGGTGGGCCGGCGCGGTCGCGTGCGGAGGCGCGCATGCGGCGCTATTTTCGTGACTTGTATCGTTCGGTCTACACGGTCCTGATCGGCCTGCGCATCACGCTGCGCTACGCGTTCGCCAAGCCGATCACGGTGCAATATCCCGATGCGGCGCCGCCGATCGCGCCAAAGTACCGCGGCTTCCACTACTTCCTGATCGAAGAGTGCATCGGCTGCGACCTGTGCGCGAAGGCGTGCCCGGTTGACTGCATTTACATCGAAAAGAGCGGCGCGCGCAAGATCGACAAAGCGACCAACATCGCCCGCGGCGGCGCGATGCAGCGCTTCGCGATTGATTACTCGAAATGCATGTTCTGCGCGCTGTGCGTCGAGCCGTGTCCGACCGAGTGCATCCACATGGGCGATATTCACGACCTGTCCGGCTATGACCGCAACAGCATGATCGTCGAATTCACCGATCTGGCCAAAGAAGGTCTGCGCACGCCCGTTCCGCTCTGGATGCAGCGCGATGACATTCCCGAGTGGGCCGCGGCTCGCAAACAGCACTGGCTGACGCACGGCCGTGACCGACAGGACGAGATGACCAAGGCGCTACGCGAGAGCGCCCCGGCCAAGCCGCCGGCGGCGGCGTCAAGCGCCGCTCCACCGTCGACGGCAGGCGCCGCAAGCGCGCCCGCCTCCGCGGCAACGGCCGCCGCTGCGCCGAAAACCCCGGCGGCGGCGGTCGCAGCCGCGTCGCCGGCTTCGACCACCGCAGCGTCGTCGTCGGCGACGGCCTCGCCGCCTCCGAATCCGGCGACGCCACCCGCGAAATCGGCGTCCTCAACGCCGACGGAGAAAAGCGCATGACGCCCACCTTACTGCTCGCGCAAGTCAGCGCCGTCGGCGAGTCGCCGGCCGAAATGATGCAGGCGCTGCTGCTGTTCGTGGCTGGGGGGATGGCGATGGTGCTGGTGGCGCTGGGGCTGGGAGCGCTCGTCCGCCGGCGATACTCGCACCCGGTGAAATCCGAGTCGTATGAATGCGGCGAGGAACCGTTTCACGGGAGCTGGGTGCAGTACGACCTGCGCTTCTACATCGTCGCGCTCGTTTTCATCGTGTTCGAGGTGGAGGTGGTGCTGTTCTACCCGTGGGCGGTGGTCTTCCAGCGTGCCGGATTCGCGGGCCTGGTCGACATGCTGATCTTCTTCGCCATCCTGGTCGTCGGTTTCGTGTACCTGTGGCGGTTCGGGTATCTGGAGTGGGTGCGATCGACGGCGGGGCAGCGAAAATAGCGGATCATGTGGGGAGAATTGGCCTCCGGCCGGTGCGGATCACGACGCGCACCGGCCGGAGGCCGATGCTCCCCTTCGCGATAACATGGAGCATCCTGACACACTACACTAGCTAGAACCTAGCGCCTAACGACGAGCGACTACCACCATGTCCTGGATCGAAAACCGCTTCGAAGACGGCTTGATCATCACCAGCCTCGACTGGGCCATCAATTGGGCCCGCGCCAGCAGCATCTGGCCGATGACCTTCGGCATCGCCTGCTGCGCCATCGAGATGATGGCGACCGGCGCCAGCCGCTTTGATTTCGACCGCTTCGGCGCGGGCGCCTTTCGCGCCACGCCGCGCCAGAGCGACCTGATGATCGTCGCCGGCACAGTCACTTACAAAATGGCCGAGCGCGTGCGGCGTCTGTACAACCAGATGCCCGAGCCCAAGTACGTGATGGCGATGGGCGCCTGCACCATCGGCGGCGGGCCGTATTTCAAGCACGGCTACCACGTCGTGAAGGGCGTCGACCTGGTCGTGCCGGTGGATATCTACGTCCCCGGCTGCCCGCCGCGGCCGGAGGCGCTGCTGGAAGGGCTAATGCGGCTGCAGGATATGATCCGGAATCAGAGCGTGGCGAAGACGGCGTGATCGCCGCTGCCACGAATCGCGCCGACACAGCGCCGCGCCCCTAAGGAAGCGGTCGGCGCGGGAGTAGACGGCGGTTTCGGCGTAGCGGTTAGGTTTCGATGCATCGGGCCGGTCGCTTGCGCTCGCGGTTCGGATGTATTTCGCCATCCTCTGACGGACGCGGCTCTGACGCATGCGCGCCAGAGCGGGACGAAACGATGAAGATCGCCGAGCTTCAAATCGAGGGGTTCCGGTCGCTGAAGTCGGTGACCTGGACGCCGGGCGATTTGAATGTGCTGATTGGGCCGAACGCGGGGGGAAAGACGAACGTCGTGAAGGCGCTGATGCTGCTCACGGCTGGTGCTTCTTAGCGTATATCAAGACGGTGTTGACTTCTTTGGCCTGGTTGACCTGCACGGCACGAGCCCGCCGTCGATGTCCGCCTTGATCGAGGCGCGCGTCGCCGCGCTGCGCGAACAGGGCGCGCGGTCCTTGCAGCAGCTCGGACTCGGCCGGGCGTGCCCGCGGCGCCGGCCGGCTCGGCAATCCTCGAGTTCGACCGCCCCGGCGGCGTGTTGCAGGCGCGCGAGCTTTCGCAGGACTCGTCGTTCGAATTCTGGCCGCCGCCGAACGGGCAGCCGATGCCGATCGGCCGCGATCAGCCTCTGTAGGACGCGGTCGAGTGGCTGCTGTGGCAGGAGCGGTGATCGCGACGGACCGTTAATCCGTGCGTGCCCGCGTCGCGGGCGACGGGGGTATCTTCATCTCATACGGCTCGTCCGCGTCGGCGTAGTACGCGCCGCCCAGGCGTCCGACGAGTGTCAACGAGTGCGGGTCGATCATGCCGTCCGCATCAAGCACCCGATCATCGACGTGCAGCGCGACGATCCGGCCGAAGACAATCGCCGAACTGCCCGGCCCGACGCCGCTGTACACGATTTGGTGCAGCGCACACTCGATGTTCACGCTCGCTTCGCGGATCAGCGGCGGCGCAACGCGCGTCGCCGGCGCCGGTGTCAGCCCGCTGTATTCAAATTCGCTATCGCCGTACGGCAGTTCCGCGGCACATGCGACCATCGGCTTGGCGATCGCGCGATCGACCGCGGCGATGACGAATTGACCGGTCGCCTCGACATTCATGAGCGTGTCTTTTCGCCGGCCGTCGCGATGCAGGCCGGGGCAGAACATCACCAGCGGCGGATTGGCGGAGCACATGTTGAAGAAGCTGAACGGGGCCAGATTCGTCCGCCCGGCAGGCGAAATACTCGAGACTAGAGCAATCGGCCGAGGCGCGATGAAGCCGATGCAGTACTTGTACAGGCGGCGCCAGTCCAATTGGCCGGCGGACACGTCGATGAACACACGGGGCTCCAACCAGATTTCGCGTAGTGACAAGTAGCGTGCGTCGGCAGCATTGGTTCCTGCCAGGTCGCCGTCGGGGAGGGCGTTCGGCACAGCGGCCCGATCCTACAACAGCTTCTTCAGCGCGCTCACCGAGTAGTCGACATCCGCTTCGCTCAGCTGATTGTGGAACGGCAGGGCGATCGTGCGGGCTGAAAGCGCCTCGGTGATCGGAAAATCGCCGGCCTTGTAGCCGAATTGCGCGCCATAGAACGGCTGCATGTGGATCGGCGTGAAGTAGTTGCTGCATCCGACGCCGGCGTCGCGAAGTTGCTGCAGGATCTGATCGCGCCGCGTCTGTGTGTGGTCGTCGGTCAATCGCACCACAAGAACGAACCAACTGATCTTCACTTCGGCCGGGATGTGCTGCATCGTCAGACGCCGCTCGCCGGAGAGGCGCTGGCGATACCACTCGGCGACCTGCGCCCGCTTGGCGAGAATCTCGTCGCAGCGCTGCATCTGCACCGTGCCCAAAGCGCAGTTGATGTCGCAGAGGCGATAGTTGAAGCCCAGCCGTGCGTGCTGCAGCCAGCCCGCGTCCGGGTCGCGGCCCTGGTTTCGCAGCGAACGGCACATGAACGCGATCTGGTCGTCGCTGGTGACGATCATTCCGCCTTCGCCGGTCGTGATTTGCTTATTGGGATAGAAGCCGAACACGCCCGCGTCGGCCAGCGTTCCGGCGGGGCGGCCTTTGTAGGAAGCCCCCAGCGCCTCGCAGGAGTCTTCGAGCACTCGCAAGCCGCGCCGCTTCGCGATCGCTTGGAACGCGTCCATGTCCGGGATCGAGCCGAACACGTCGACCGGCATGAGCGCCTTGGTCCTCGGCGTGATCGCCGCCTCGACCTTCGTCGCGTCGAGTTGCCAGGTGCGCGGATCGATGTCCACGAAGACCGGCTTGGCGCCGACGAACATGATGCTGTTGCTGGACGCGATGAACGAGAAGGGCGTCGTTATCACTTCGTCGCCCGGACCGACGCCCATCGCCCGCCACAATAGGTGCAGCCCGCTCGTTCCGCTGTTGCACGAAATCGCGTGGCGCACGCCGAGCCGCTGCGTGAACATGCGCTCAAATTCGCCCACGCGCGGCCCAAGCGAGAGTTGCGGGGTCTTGAGCACCGAGACGACGGCGTCGATCTCGGCTTGGGTGATGTCAGGGCCGGACAGGGCAATTTCGCGCTTCACGATTCACTCCGATCATGGGTGGGGCAGGCATCTTGCCCGCCCAGACACTTCCGGTCGCGCCGCCGCGCGTAATGCGCGCCGACACTCAGGCGCGGCTATTTCCTGCCGCGCTCGCTTGCGCGTCGCGTTCTGACTGCGGCTCGGATGGCGGGCAGGATGCCTGCCCCACGCGAAGCGCTCGGACGGCGAGCGGGATGCCCGCCGCACCCAGAGCGATTATCATAGCGGCGAATGGACCCCGCGTCGGATTCGCAGCCATATCTCGCCTCGTTCCGCAGAAGCTTCGGTTATCTTCGGCGGCATCTGAAGGAACTGGTGCTCGGCCTGGTGGCCGCAGTCGGCGTCGGGCTCTTCTACACCTTCAGTTTGTCCACCACCGTCCCGCTCTTGAAGATCATCTTTGCCGATCACGAGTCGCTGGCCGATTGGGCCGAGCGGGTCGAGGCGGAACGCCGCCTCGGTTGTGTATTAGCTGCCGACGTTCCCGACAATCCGCAAGGCCTGATAATCAACCACGTTCGCCCGGAGGGTCCGACGGCTGGCGTTCTGCACAACGATGACCGAATCGCGAGTATCGGCGCGCTTGCGCCTGGCGCCTATCGCCTGATTGAGCTTGTCGCTGCCGAGCCGAGCACGGGCATCAGCGACGTGCATGTCGTTTCGTACGACGGTGCACAATGCGTGGTTCAGTTGCCGCTCGCGCCGCGCCGCGCGTGGTGGGGCGCGGTGATCGCGGCGGCAGGCTGGCTGCCGCACGGCGCCGGCGCGGACGCCCGACTTACGACGCTGGCACTGGTGATGGGAAGCCTGGTGGTCGTGTCGCTTCTTGGCGGCTTGTGTCGTTTCGCGAACGAAGGGTTGGTGGCGACAGCGGTGCAGCGCGCGTTGCACGATCTGAGGAGCCAGCTCGCCGAGCATGTGCTGCGCCTGCCGCTTTCGTGGCACAGCGCGCAGCCGCAGGGGGACACGCTCAGCCGCTTCGCGACGGATCTTTCAAAGGTCGAAGTCGGCCTCAACACACTTTTCGGCAAGACGATTCGCGAACCGCTGAAGGCGATCAGCGTATTGGCTTTGACGCTTCTCATTGACTGGCGACTTCTGGCCGTGGCGCTGATCGGGTTGCCGATCGGCGCGATCGTGATGCGCTATTTTGGAAATCTGACCAAACGCGCCCAGCGCCGCGCCTCTCAATCGTGGGGCCGGCTGCTGGACCACCTGGGCGAGAAATTGGCGGGCATTCGCGTGGTAAAAGCGTACGGCATGGAGCGCGCGGAAAGCCGGCGGTTCGAAACCGAAGGCCGCACGCTGACGCGCGCCCAGACGCACATCGAACTGGTCGACGCCGCCACCAATCCCGCGCTGGAATTGCTGGCGATGATGGCGGTTTCGATGTTCGTGCTCTACGGCGCCAGCCGCGTCTTCAACCGCGAGCTCGAACCGCACCTGTTCTTCGCCGCCGTGGTGTGCCTGGGCGGCATTTTTGACCCGGTTCGCAAGATGGGCAACGTGTACAACCGGGTGCAGGCGGCGGACGCGTCCGCGAGGCGTCTGTTCGATTTGATGGATTTGCCGATCGAATCGGGCGCCCCGACCGGCGCGCCGGCGACCGTGTTGGCGCCTTTGCGCGAGTCGATCGAGTTCCGCGACGTCACGTTCGCGTATCCCGGCGCGCCGGATCGCGAGGTGCTGCGCGGCGCGTCGCTGCGCGTCCGCAAGGGGGAGGTCATCGCGATCGTCGGCCCAAACGGATCGGGTAAGACGACGCTGATTTCGCTGCTGATGCGGTTCTTCGAACCGACGCACGGGCAAATCCTGATCGATGGCGTGAACATCGCCGATGTGACGCTGGAATCGCTTCGCGCGCAGATCTCGCTCGTGACGCAGGATTCGGTGGTCTTTTCCGACACCGTGCGCGACAACATCGCCTACGGCGCCAATGGCGTGAGCGACGCCCTGATCGTCAACGCCGCGCGACAGGCGCACATCGACGACTTCATCCAGACGTTGCGCGACAATGGCGACGGCGCGCCGCGCCTGGCGTACGACGCGCGCGTTTCGGCCCGATCGCTTTCGGGCGGTCAACGTCAACGCATCGCGCTGGCGCGGGCCATACTCCGCGATCCGCCGATTCTCGTGCTCGATGAGGCCACCAGCCAGATCGACACCGAGTCGGAGCGGAAAATCCAGGAGGCGCTCGACGATGTCACGCGCGGGCGGACGACGTTCATCATCGCGCATCGCTTCAGCACCATCGCCCGCGCGGACGTGACCGTAGTGCTCAACGAAGGCCGCATTATCGCCGTCGGCAGACACGCCGAGTTGCTCTCGACCTGCCCGTTCTACGTCGCTCTTTGCGAGACGCAGTTTGCGCACGCCATCTGACGCACCCGTCGCGCCCACCGTCATCGATGCCGTGCGCGTCAGTACGACTACGGCGAACCGCATCGCAACAGACCCTTCGCGTCCGGAACGAACGGCAATTTCGCGGCGCGGCGCGGGCGGCGCGCTGATCAATGCCGCGCTGCTGGCGGGCTACGTGCTGATCGGCGGAATCACGCCCGTGGCGGCCAAGGACGCGCTGTCGGAATTGCCGGCTATCGCAACGGGCGTGATGCGCTTCGGCATCGCCGCATCGCTCCTGCTGCTGACGCGCCTCTTCTGGCGAGAGCGTTCCGAGGCGGCGGTGCGACCGATCGAGCGGCGCGACCACTGGCGCTTTCTGCTGGCCGGCCTGCTCAGCGTGCCCGTCAATCAGCCGTGCTACCTGCTGGGCCTGCATTTCGCGAACGCGTCGCACGGCGGGCTGTTTTACGCCGTCAACCCGGTGCTGGTGTACCTGTTCACGGTCGCCATAGGATGGACGCGTTGGTCGACGCGCATGATTGCCGCGTGCGTGCTCGCCTTCGCCGGCACGGCCGTGATCGGCATCGACGGCTTGCACACCGGCGGATCGACTCGATTTCTGGTCGGCGACGCGCTCCTGTTCTGCGCCGTCTCGAGCTGGGCGGCGTATTCGATCGTCATCGTCCCGCTCGCGGCGACCTATGGCCCGATCCGCTCGCTGACCATCTGTATGACAATCGGCGCGCTGCTGTATTTGCCGGCTTTCGCGATCGACGGCGGGCAGGTGGATTTCGCGCGTCTGAGCGCCCGGGCGCTGGGCGGCTTTCTCTTCATTTCGGTGATGACCGGCTATCTGAATTACGTGATCTACTTCATCGCGCTGACGCGCATGGAAGTGAACCGCATCTCGATCAGCGCCAACACCGGCCCGCTCGTTGCGGTTGTTGCGGCTCACTACTGGCGCGACGAACCGATCTCCGCGTGGCTCTCGATAAGTCTCGTCATACTGGTCGCGGCGATCACGCTGGCGAATTGGGATCGGATCAAGACATTGGCGGGACGACGGCGACCAGCGCCCGCGTAGTCTCTCCGCTAGCACAGAAGCTCGGCAACTCCGACTGAAAGGGAACCGGCTCGCTTGTGATGGGCGGAGAGCCGCTCCCTTACGGTCGGGCCTCGATGTCGAGCGTTTTCCTGCCGTTGAACGCGTTTCTGCGAACGAAACGGAGACGCCGCCGGCGCGCGACTTTCCGCGCCGCGTGACGCCGAGAATTGTCGAAGCGGGCGGTTGGCGGAAAGCATTCCGCGGGTAGTATCCCCGGCAGGTGTTCGGCGAAGTAGTTGCCGGCCGCGGCATCGACAGATCACGAGAGCTTCGAAATGGAACAGGCGCGATCAACCGCACGCGCGGGTTGGACCGCGATCATCGGGTTTGTGCTCGCACTCGCGGCGCCGTTGCCTTATTTCGCGCTGATCGACGTGCCGTTTCTTCGCTCGACCGGGCTGGCGGTCGTCGCGCCGCTTGTGCTCGGCGTCGGCTTGGCTATCTACGCGGCGCTGCGCGATCGGCGCTGGTGGCCGCGCGGGCTTGCACTCGTGGCGACGGCATGGATGGCGTTCTTTCTGTTCTCGTTTTATGTCGGGTTAGCCTTGCCCGACGCGCCCGCGAGCCGGACGCTCGCCGCGGCGCCGGATTTTGAGCTGCCCGACGAGAATGCTCGACTCGTTTCACTGCGGAGCGCGTATCAGTCCGGGCCGCTGCTGCTGGTCTTCTATCGTGGGCACTGGTGACCGCTTTGCATGTCAGAGCTCCGCGGGCTCGGAGCCGTGCACCAGGAGCTGGCGCGAAAGGGCGGCCGGCTGCTGACTGTTTGTGTTGATTCGCCGCAGCAGAACGCCGATGTGGTGACGCGACAACGCCTGCCCTTTTCGATTCTCAGCGATGAGCAGCGCCGCGTGGTGCGCGAATTCGGCGTGCTGCACGAGAAGGGCGGCCCGCAGGGTCAGGACATCGCGATCCCCGCCCATTTCCTGATCGATCGCGAGGGCCGAATCGTCTGGCGCTACGTGGCCACGCGCGCCCAGAGCCGGCCATCGCCGCAGACGCTGCTCGACGAGATTCGCCGGCGATTCCCGTAGTTGCCGAAACGGTGGTGACGTAAGCGCGCCGAGAGGCGCGCTCGGGCGGAGAGCGGGCGTCCAGCCCGCTCTCCTGCGGGCATGCGGCCGCCATTTGTGACGGCGAGAGGTCCCGCTCAAGCCGGAGTTGGGCTCGATCGTGCGGGCAAGATTCCTCGCAAGAGGCCTGCGCTCCCCAGGTTTCGGCCAACACGGCGCTCAGCTCCCGACACCCTCCGAAGTGAAACCGTGCTTCTCTTCGAGGCGCGGCTTGTTTTCTTCCTTGGTTCCCTTTACCGGCGTGCTGCCGGATTCCTGTGCGTAATTCAGCGCAAAGTACGCGGCGGCGCCCAGCACCGCGACGACCAGAAGCAACTTGACGAGTTTTCCCACGAATCATCTCCCGCGCGCCGCGGCCGGCGGCCCGCTGGTGGAAGTGTAGCCGCTGTCGGACGCCACGCCCGCCGGATTCGTCACATTCGGGATTTCCTGGCTGCCACCGCTGCCGCTCCAAGGTTACGCGTGCTGGTTTTGACTTTGTGCGTCGGCGCGGAATAGAACTTATCGGTGCAGCAAGTCTGACTCGGACGGATGAAATGAAATCCGGAAGGGGTCACGATGGCACGTAAGCGTCATCCTCTGGCGCTCGCACTGGGCATCGCGGCGTTGCTGTGCGCGCTGTCGACGTCCGCGAACGCGGACTTCGTTCCCGGCCGGCTGTACGTGACGCATGCCGGCGACCGGCAGAATCCGACCTCGCCCGCGGACCAGATACTGGAAGTTGATCCGTTGACTGGCAGCTACTCCGTGTTCTACCAGTTCGCCGCCAAGGAGGGACTGAACTCGCCGGTCTTCACGCCCGGCAGCGATTTGCGCGTGGCGCGTTTCCGGCAATCGGAGGTGCTCCAATTCGACAACGGCGCGGCGCAGCCGACGGTGGCGCTGACCAATGTCGACGGCGTGCACTTCCCCGGCGATCTCGATTACGACCGCTTCGGCGACTTGCACAGCTTCAATTACTTTTCCGCCTCGCAGCAGTGCACCTACCTGATTTTCAAGCCGCCGTACTTCTTCTACGGCCCGCGTCCGACAATCGTCACAGCGCCTTCGGACGTGATCTACGACAGCCCGTTCAACGTCGATCTCACGATTCCGAGCGGCACGACGTTGACGAACGTTTGGTTGATTCGCCCAGGCTCGGTCACACACTCGACGAACTTCGACCAGCGACTCGTTGAGCTCGATTGGGCTCTCAACGACGTTCCGCCCGGCTCGCCGCCGCAAATTTCCGTTTCCCCGCCGGCGAGCGGGAACGAGGCCCCGCCTGGCTACTACACGCTCTTCGTGGTGGTGAAAGACAGTCAGAACCGACTGCGCCCCTCGGTCGCCAAGTTCATCCGCGTCCGATCGGACGCACTGTAGCAACGGGCGTGCCGTGGAATTGACAGAATGAACACAACGCTCGCCGCGCCGAGCTACAATTCCGTCCATGCCCCGCACGGGTCAGGATCATTCGCTCCCGTTCACCGTCTGGATTCTGGGCGGCGTGGTCATCGTCCTGATCGTGTTGATCGTGACCATGATGCTGTAGCCGGCCGGCGAGCGCGCGATCGCGGTGTCGCCCAACGCCGGCGTACAGCCGCTATAGTATTGCCCGCGCTTCGAGGGGGGCGAAGAAAGGCCGTATGCGGCTGTTGTTCATTGGGGATATCGTCGGTCGCCCGGGCAAGCACGCCTGCTCGCAACTCGTGCCGCGCCTGATCCGGCAACGCGAGCTGGCCTGCGTGATCGCCAACTCGGAAAACGCCGCCGCCGGCAGCGGCCTCACGCCCGCCATCTTTGGCAAGCTGCGCCACTACGGCATCGATGTCTGCACAATGGGCGACCACATCTACAAACGCCGCGACATCTACTCGGTGCTCGAGACGTCCGACCACATCGTCCGCCCTGCGAATCTGCCCAATGAAGCGCTCGGCCGGCCTTTCACCATCGTGCAGGCCCGCAACGGCGTGCCGGTCGGCGTGATCTCGCTGCTAGGTCAGACTTACATGAACGTCCGCGCCGATTGCCCGTTCCACACCGTCGACCGCGTGCTCGCCGGCATGCCGAGCGACGTGCGCGTGGTCCTGGTCGATATGCACGCCGAGACCACCAGCGAGAAGATCGCGATGGGCTGGTATCTCGATGGCCGCGTTTCGGCCGTCGTCGGCACGCACACCCATGTGCAGACGGCCGACGAGCGAGTGCTGCCCGGCGGGACGGCGTTCATCACCGACGTCGGCATGACCGGCCCGCATGACTCGGTTTTGGGCCGCGACAAGCAGCGCGTCATCTCCTCGCTGGTCTCCGGTATGCCGCATCCGTACGACGTGGCGCAGGATGACATTCGGCTGTCGGGCGCGGTGATTGATGTGGACCCGTCGACGGGGCGGGCATCCGCAATCGAGCGCGTCAGCCAACGCGAAGATTCGCCGATGCCGGCGATGGACGACACTTGAACCACGTCCTAAGTGCGCGCCCGGTGGCGCTCTCGCGCCAGCGTCCGCTCACTCGGCGCCATACAGCCGCTGGAAGATCGCCGCATCCGCCACATCGACATCGCCGTCGTAATCCAAGTCCGCGGCATCGAATTGCGCCGGCGTCGCCGGCGGCGCGGGCGTGATGACCGCCGGGCCGGCAATGCACGAGAGGAAAACACCCAAATCCGTTGCGTCGACGTCCTGGTCGGCGTCGAAATCGACGTCTGACACGAACCCAATCGCGCGCACCGCGCTGCGGATTTCGGCGTTCGACATGAACAAGCGCCAGCACAGGCCGCTGCGGCAGTTTTCGATCATTGGTGCGATCGTGCCTTGATCGATCGCCAGATAGCCGGCGCCGGTCCAGTTCAGCGTCGGGTTGAACGCGTCATAGAACCCGTACGGACCGAAGAGCGTCGTGCCGTATTCGTCGTACAGATGTCGGAGTGTCGCCAGAGATTCCCGCGGCGTGTAGGGCATCGCGCTCAGCGCCGCCGTGGGCGTAAGGGTTCCGTTGTCGCCCAACGGCGAGTGCACCGCGTAACCGGACGCGTCGGCGCTGGCGGTGAGCCCCCAGACCAGCGGGCAGTATGCCGCGAAGGCATAGCGGTTTTCGGTGCAATACGCCTGCTGAATCAGCGAGATGTTGCGCGCGTTTCGGAAGTGATTGCAGAACGTGTCATGCCGGTAGCGCGGATCGAAGCCCAGATCGGAGTAATGCGTGAAGAAAAGCGGCCCGCCCATCGGCTCGCCCAGCCACTGCTTGCGACCGAAATAAACTCGCCCATTCGCGAACCACGGCAAGCCCTCCCAACCGAGCCGGTAGGACTCCGGCGGCATGGGGTGCGTCGGGGAAGCCGCCGCCAGGATGTAGATGATCTTTGCCTCATTGAAGCCCTGGATCGCCAGATTGATCTGCCATCCGTAGTCCGGTGACCAGTTCCAATAGAGCAAGTTGCTGCCCGGATGCTGCCGGTACCAATCCCACTCGACGCCTTCCCACATCGACGTGGCGCGGCTGCGAATTTCGATTTCCGCCGCGTCGGTGGGGGAGTCGAAATATTGGCGGACAGTGAGCAGCCCCTGCACCAGGAACGCCGTCTCGACCAGATCGCCGCCGTTGTCGGCCGCTCCCGCGAAGGGAATCGTAGCGCCGCTCGTGCCGTGATAGTGGTGCGCCCAGGCGCCGTGATAGCGCTGCACGTTGCTGGAAAGAGCCGGGTTAAACGGATTCGCGCCGTCGAGGAATCGCAGGATCTTGCGCACCCGCACGGCCGCGGCGGCGCGGGTCACGAAGCCGCGTTCGGCGCCGACCACGATCGTCATCAAGCCAAATCCGGTGCCGCCGACCGTCACCGTTTCCGCGGGATGGCCGAAGCCGATTCCTTCGCGCGCCATGCCGCAGTACGGATGCGCCGCATCCCAGAAGTAGCCCAGCGACGACTGCTGCGCTAGGTCCATCAACTGCTCGTCCGACAGGCCGTCGAATTGTGCCGATGCAATTGCCGATTGGGGTGACTCGACGCCCGCGATCTGTACGGTCACGCGGTAGTACGAGCGTGCCGCCGCCGGCGCGGTTGTGTCGTGATAGGCGGCTGAACTCAATGGCGCGGCGGTGACGCGCGTGAATGGTCCCGCGGCGGCAGCGGCGCGGTAGACGTGGTAGCCGTCAAGCTGCTGAAGCCGCGTGGGTTTCCACGCGACCAGGTTGTGATCGGCATGACCATTCGCCGCGAGTCCGGTCGGCGCGGGCGGCGCGCCCGGGCGGCGGAATCGCAAATTGTCGAAATACGCTACGCCGCTAGTTCCAGCCAGATTCTCGAGCACGATCGCGTGCAGGTAGTCCAGGTTCGCGGCGATGCGTCCGTTCAGCGGGAACGAGACGGTGGTCCAGGCGCCGATCGCGCTCGGCAGGGTGCTCACCGGCTGCCACGGGCTGGGCGGGCTCCAATTGTCGCTGTAGACGCCCATGACGCCGGGCCGCGCGCCGCTTCCGGCGAGGTAGATGTCGGCCAAGAGCTCCGTTGCGCCGGTCAGGTCGTACCAAGTGGAGTTCCAGTCGTGGCGGAACTCGACTTTGCGATCGGATTCGTTGCTGATCGTGATCTTGAGCAGGTAGGCGCCATCGGTCGCCGGCGGTGCGCCATTTACGCCGCCAGGCACGATCGCAATCGACAAGCCGGGATCGCCGGCGTTTGCAGTGACGGTGAGATCGGATTCAGCAGGTTCGTAGCTGCAAAGTGGCGCGAACACGTCGGCGTGCGCGGGCAGGCAGGCCGCCAAAACAAGAACGAAGTTCAGTGCGCGATAGTTCTGGGCGTGCGTGTACATTGTCTTTTCCCCTGAGCCGCGCTGGCGGTCGTTGGCATCTGGGCGGCGTGCCGATCGACAGCGCGCGACTTCGCACAAGGCGATCGGACTCACTCTAAATCATACCGCGCGGGGCATGCGCTTCCGGAAACGGCTTACCGTAATTGCGGTCTTCCGATGCCCGGCAGCGTCCATCTCGGAGGTCGGACGCTACAGGTCGGACGCCGCGCTGGGAACTCCCGCCGGTCCTGCGCATCCAATCAGCGCGGAACATCGTGCCGAACGCGGAGATTAGGGAGACCGTCATGACGACTCGATCCTGTCGCCCCCTGGGTTTTGTCGCGCTGCTGTTCGCCGGCGTCGCATCAAGCCTGGCGTTCGCACAAGGCACAGTCTTGACCCGCGAGCCGGTCCCCTTACCGCCCGTTACCAGACCCGTCCCGCCGCATCGTCCGCCGCCGCCGCGCGTCACGACCACGCCGCTGGAGCTCAAGTATCAGCGTATCTACGTTGAGATTACCGACGGCGTCGCGGTCACACGTGTCGAGCAGACGCTGAGGAACCCGCTCGGCGTGACCGTCGAGGGCACGTACGTCTTTCCCCTTCCCGACGATGTGGCCGTCGGCGATTTCTCGATGACGATGGACGGCAAGACGTTGACGGGCGAAGTGCTCGACAAGGACCAGGCCCGCCGGACGTACGAGCAGATCGTCCGGCAGATGCGCGATCCGGGTCTTCTGGAGCTCATCGGCACACGTCTGTTCCGCGCCAGCATCGCGCCGATCCGTCCCGGCGGCGAACTGGCGGTGAAGCTGCAATACTCGCAGACGCTGCGCGAGCAGGCCGGCCTGGGGCTGTATCAGCATCCGCTGCGTCCGATCGCCGGCGCGGACAACCTCATCGGCGAGCTGGTCGTCAGCGTGAAAGTGAGATCCGAGTTGCCGCTGCTGAGCGTCTTCAGTCCGACGCATGAAGTGTCGATCTCGCGGCCCGGCGATCACGAGGCGTCGCTGAGTTTCGAGCGCACGCGATTCCGCCCGGATCGTGATTTCCAGCTCTACTACCAGCGAAAAGACAGCCGCATGGGCATCTCGCTGCTCACGCACCGCCAGCCGGGCGAAGACGGCTACTTCCTGCTGCGCCTGTCGCCGCGCATTGAGGCCGAAAAGGATGAGACGCTGCCCAAGGACATCGCGTTCGTGGTGGACGTTTCGGGCAGCATGAAAGGCGAGAAGATCGAGCAGGCCCGCCGGGCGCTGAAATTCTGCATCAAGAGCCTCGGCCCGCGCGACCGGTTCAATATCTACCCGTTTTCGACCGGCGTGCAGCCATTTCGCGACAAGCTGGTTGCGGTTGACACGGACACGCGCGACGCCGCGATCAAGTTCGCGGAAGAGCTTCAAGCCAACGGCGGCACGAACATCAACGGCGCGCTGGCGGCGGCGCTGGACAACGACCCGCGCGACGATTCCCGTCCGTATCTGGTCGTATTCATGACCGATGGGCAGCCGACCGTCGAGCTCACCGTTCCGGAGGAAATTCTCAAGAATGTCGCCAAGCGCAACAGTCGCGGCGTGCGATTCCACGTGCTGGGAGTCGGCAATGACGTCTCGACGGAGCTGCTCGACAAGCTGGCCGAGATGAACCGCGGCTCGCGCGACTACTGCGTCGAAGGCGAGGATTTGGAGATCAAGCTTAGCGCCCTGGCCGGCCGGCTCGCCAATCCGCTCATGACCGATATCGTGCTCGAAATCGAGGATCTGGGCGTCAAGGATGTGTATCCGCAGAAGCTCCCCGACCTCTTCCGCGGCGGCGAGATTGTCGTGCTCGGCCGCTACGCCACCAGCGGACACCGCGCCGTAACGCTCCGGGGACAGGTTCGCGGCGATCGACTCGCGCTGAAGTATGAAGGCGAATTTCCGCAGCGCAATCGCGAAAACGACTTCCTGCCGCGACTCTGGGCGCAGCGCAAAGTCGCCTACCTGGTCGATCAGATTCGGCTCTACGGCCGCAGCGAGGAGCTGGTGTCGGAAGTGGTGCGCTTGGCGACGCGGCACGGCATTGTGACGCCGTACACGTCGTCGCTGATCGTGGAGGAGGGTGAGGCGCTCGCGCTGGCGCCGGCGCAGGACGCCGTTCGCCGAGCCGTGACGCCGGCAGCGATACCGATGGGGGGCGGGAAGGGCGCGGGCGGCGGCGGAACGCTCGCGGCGGGCGGCGGCGGAAGAATGGCGTCGCCGGGCTTCGCGGGCGACGGAAAGGGCGGCGGCCTGCCGGCGGCGTCACCCGAGGCGTCGCGGCAGATCGCGGTCGGCAAGCAGGCGGACGTGTTGATCGCGGGATTTTCCAAGGACGATGACGAAGCGAGAGAGCGGGCGCTCGTTCGCCACGTGCGCGACAAGACTTTCACACTCGTGGACGGCCGCTATGTGGATAACGATTGGGACGGGAAGAAAGAAGTGCGGAAGGTCGTCGCCTTCAGCGACGAATACTTCAAGCTGCTAGACGATCAACCGGAATTGCGGGAGTTTGTCGCGATCAGCGATCGAATGGTGATTGTCTGGGGACAGCGCGTGATCGAAATCGTGCCGCCGCCGGAGCCGGAGAAGTAGCGGCCCAACAGTCCATTTCACAAGTCTGTCCGAACCGCGACCGTGAGGGAGCTGGGAAAGCGAATGGGCGGTTCGGATGCCGAGAAGGCCCATTCTCCCCGCTCCCTCAGGGTCGCGGTTTGCAGGTGGGAACTTCAACCGACCGCTAAGGACACAGGAGACTCTCGAATTACTCGCTTGACTGAGACGCGACGTAAGAGCCTGGGAAGAATTCTCAAATTTGGGTAGCGGCTCAGTTTCGCATGCGTCGCCGGGAAAACGCCCGACAACGAGGCCCGACCGCAAGGGAGCGGCCTTCTGCTCGTCGCAAGAGACCCCTCCCTTACGGTCGGGGCTCGGCAGGGGAGTTCCTTCACGAAACTGAGCCGCTACCCGAATTTGAGATTTCAAATCGGCGTCCCCGAGCGGCACGATCGTCTTCGCGGTTCGATTTTTTCTCAGGCTCGTAAGGGAGCGGGGGTTAGAACAGGCGTAATTTTCGCATTTCCTGCTTCCTTACGGTCGCGGTTCGGCCAGACGGGTATTTCGACAACCACTTACGGTTGCGGTTTGGACCGAGAAGACGCGATTGCACCTGGATGGCACGCGAAGCCCGCGCTTTCAGTCCTCGACTACATGCGTATTGAATTCCTCGCGCCACGCGCGCCAGCGCTGACGGTCGAATTCGCCATCGCCGCCCACGCATTCGGCGGCGGCGTAAGCCATCGAAAGCGCGTGGTGCGTGTTGTCGTGGGCGAAGAGACCCTGGCGGCCGAACGAAAGCACGTTCGGCACGGCATCCAGCCATTGGTCCAGTGGCTCGAAAAACCGCTCATAGCCGCGCAGGTAGATCGGGTAGGCAGACGGCAGGCGCTTGACGACTGTTCTCAGAAGCGGCGGCGTCGGCAGTTCGCAGCGCTTCAGCGCGTTCATCATGCGCTCGCCGAGCGCGGCTTCGTCAGCGTTCCACACTTCGTCGCCAACCTCGCAAGGCACTTCGCCGCACAGCACCGTGCGATTGACCGGCTCGCGGCGGGCGCTGTAGTTCTTGGGTTCGGACATCCGCGAGAGGAATACTTCTGCCTCGGGGAAATAGTGGGCGTCGAACTCACTGTATTGATCGACACCGAGCACCAGGTAGACGAGCACCATCGCTCGATAGTGCATCTGCCGAGCCGCCTCGACAATTTCAGCCGGCGGCGCGGGGTTGAGCATTTTCGCCAGCAGCGTGACTGGGATGGTCGACCAAACGTGTCGTGCCTCGATCGACTGAACGCCGTCCGGCCCCTCGATCTCCACGTGGTGCGGCGATCCGAGGGTCACGCTCCGTACTATCGAGTTCAGCCGAATCTGCGCGCCCGCGTGGCGCGCCGCGTCCATGATGCGGCGCGAAATTTGCCCGAAACCGCCGCGCGGGTAGAAGAAGCGCCCCGCACCGGGAGGTTTCAATCCCGGCACAGCGCTGAGCACTTTTCGCAACATCTTGCCCAGCGACCCCGCCGCCACGCGTCGCCGCGCCTGAATCGGCGAGAGCTGCTCGGGCGGCAGTCCCCAGAGCTTCACGGCGTACGGAAAATAGAAATCGCGGCAGATGGTCCGGCCCAGACCGCGCTCCAGCACGCTCGCGAATGTTTCGTCGGTATGATTCGCGCCGCGAAAAACCATCTTACGCGCGCTATCTCCTGCGACGCCCAGCGCGAATGACGGCGGCAGATGCGCGATCAGGTCAATCGGTTTGAGCGGGAAGTGAATCCAGCGGCCGCGCAGGCGAATGCGCCCGTGCCGCGGGCGGTCAAGCAGGTCTTCGCCCAGGAGCGCGCGCAGGTCGGCCATGATGCGCGGCTTGCAGGCCGGGTGCAGCCGGTGGCTGCCGAAGTCGCACGGAATGCTTTCCAGTTCGAACCCGCCGGAGTTTCCGCCGACGTCGCCCTGCCGCTCGATTAGCACGGCATGTCCGCGCTGCTGCTGGTGGAGCTGCCAGGCGGCGCCAACGCCGGTGGGGCCGCCTCCGAGGATTACGATGGTTGTTGGGTTCACTGATCTGTAGCCGGTTCGGATTGGGCGGCCTCACGCAGGTTCATGGGTACGCGGCGCGGCTTGACCGGCGGTCGAGCGCCGGGATTAAGTTGCATCGCTTCGACGCGCTCGTAGAGCAAAACCTCGCGATCAAAGGGCTTTCGTTCGAGACGAATCGGGAAGCGTGCGATGACCTGGTAGTCGCCCGTTTCCAACAGAGCGCTGATGGTCGACTCGATCCGCTCGCTGTTCTCGCTCATAAGCGAGGAGCGCGGCGTCTCGGTCATGATAAATCTCACGTTCCAGCGTTTGAGTGCTGCGCTGAATTCGGCCGGCGTCCATTTTTCGGGCGCCGCGGCGCTGACCACTTGATCGGCCCGCGCGATGCCGCCGAACGAGAAGATGTCGTATTTGCCGCGCAGCCGGCTTTGCAGCGCGATGCGGAAATTCGTCGCGATGCGCCCGGGCCGATCCGGGAAATGCGTCAGGCAGTAGAACGGGGCCAGGCGATCGGCCAGATTCTCGACGGCGCGCAGATAGGACGGCGGAACGCGCGGCCGCTCATACACCGTCGGCGCCGGATTCAGGCGGCTCGTCAACTGCGCCCCGTCGGCCACGTAGCGCGGCGGAAAAGGCGGCGCAAGCTGGGCGCCCCATGCGAAGTGGTAGACCGGAAGCAAGGCGAAAGCCGCCAGCGCCAGGATTCGGCCGCGGCTCGACCTGGCCATCCGGCTTTCCATCCAGGGCCGCGCGTGATGCAGCGCGATCGACGCCAGCATTCCAAACGCGGGTATCCACAGGCAGCCGTAGCGCGGGTTTTGCGCCTTCATGTAGGAGTGCATCAGGTAGAAGCAAACCACCCACGCCACAAGTGTGAGCGTGAACGGTTCGCGCCGCGTCACGGCGATGCCGACGCCGACCGTCGCCAGGATCAGCACCGGCCAGCCGACGATGATCGGCAGCCAGGCCCAGTATGAGATCCAAAGTGTGGGGTTAGACAGGACGCCGCCCTTCGAAGTGCCGATGCTGTGACCCACCGCCGCGCCGCCGATCATGAGCGTCACGTAGACCAGCACGGCCAGCGAGAGGGTCAGCAGCGCGCCGCTCACGAGAAGCGGAGCGGATTTCAAGTGGTGAATGCGGCCCTCGATAAATGGCGCGACGGCGAAGACCGGCAGGAGAAACACGGCGTGCTGCTTGGTCCAGATCGCCAGCGAGGCAAGCACCGCCCAAAACAGCGCATCGGTCCAGCGTACTGTCGCGGCGCGCATCATGCGCTCGAAGGCCCACATCGCGCCGACCACCATCGCGGCAACCGGAACGTCGAGCATGATGTCCCGGCCCCAGCGCACCAGCATGGGAAGCGTGACGACTGTCGTCGCCGTCAGCGCCGACCACCAGGGATCGAATCGCAGTCGCGCCCAGGCGTACGTGAATAGCGCCAACGCGATCGCGAACGCCAGCACCGCGATCTGGACGCTCACGGGCGAGACGCCGAACAGCGCCACGAACCCGGCGGCGGCCATCGGAAACACGGGCGGGTAGTAACCGAGGCTGACGGCCGGGAAATGTGAGTAATAGTTTACATAGAAACGCACCGGGCCGGTCAGTACGTCGCCGACATGGCACGCGGCGTCGTAAATAAAAATGCTGTTGATCAGGTGATTGAACGCGTCGTTGTACTCGCCGACGCTGTTGGAGACGTTTCGCCCGTACAGCAGGATCACCAGCGCGAC
The DNA here is from genome assembly GCA_046350315.1 of Phycisphaerae bacterium. GTDB lineage: Bacteria > Planctomycetota > Phycisphaerae > UBA1845 > Fen-1342 > CAZHTF01. The sequence goes on along the minus strand of JAXMAP010000002.1, from coordinate 3,107,981 downwards.
GAGTCCGCCCGCGAGGCGGCGCGAGAGAACGCGCTCGGCGCGCGCCGCGTCGGCGGCAGAGCGGAATTGCAATAACGCGTCATCGTGCGAATGATGCATCGCGATGTTCGATCGAAGGCTCGTGAGCGGAGAGTTGAACCGCGACGGCGCGGCCGCTCCGCCCGGTAGGCGACCGCTACACGACGAACGGAATGAATCGCCGCGTCTGGCGGCAATAATCCGCGTACCCCGGCAACTGTTCAACCAGCATACGCTCCTCGCGCATCGCTTTCCAGAGAACATACGGCGTGAGCGGCGCGAGCAGGAGCACGAACCACGTGTTCAGCGCCAGGAACAGTCCGGCCAGGAGCAGCAAATCGCCGACGTAAATCGGGTGGCGAATGTACCCGTACACGCCGTTGCGCGAGACGCCCTGTTCGCGCAGCACGCCGGCCTGCTCGATGTCCGACCAGTTCGCGCCCAGCGCGATGCGCGCCGACATCGCCGTCAGAAGCCCAAGCGTGTAGATCGCGAGGCCAATCCAGCGCAACGCGGCCGGCGCGCTCGAGATCGGAATCACGGCGTACGGATACGCGGTGAGCAGCAGCAGGGCCGCCAGAAACGCCAGCTTGCCGAGCTTGACGATCCGCACCGACGGAGACACGACGGTTGGTTGCGCCGGGCCGCTGTGCGCCTGGCGGCGCTTCAGCGTTTCCCAAAGCAGCTTGTGTGCGACCATTCCGCCCAGCAGGTAGGCGCGGATCAGGATTTCGATCATGCCGTCACGCGTTCGCGTTCGAGTCGGCTTCGCCCAGTTCGACAGCGTGTCGCGGCTTGACGCCGGCGACGAGATTGGAATTCAATCGCGCCAGGCGCGTGGCGATGGCGTCGCCCAGCATGCCGATCAACAGAATCAGCAGCGCGCTCTGAAACGCCAGAATCGCCGACGCCGAGATATTCGCCTGTTTGATGAAGAACAAGTCCCAGATCGACTTGAGCACGCCGTACGAGAGCGCTACTCCGACCAGCGGCAAGAACACGCGCAGCGGGTGGAACAGCATCGCGGTCCGCAAGATGAGCACCGCGAACGAGTAGGCGTCCCACGGCACGATCTTGGACTTGCCGGTGCGCTGGCGGTAGTCGATCGGCACGTACGAGACGGCGTAGCGGTCGCAGTGCATCGCCAGCGTGATCGTCGTTGTCCAACTGAACTGATCCGGCAAGATCGGGAAATACTGCATCACCACGTCGCGCCGAAACACGCGCAGGCCGCTGTTGAGATCGGGGATGTCCGCCTTTGAGACGTAGTTCGCCAGGCGGTTGAGCGCCCACTTGGCCGGCTTGCGCACCAGCGGGATGTTCACGTTCTTTCCGATCCGCGCGCCAACCACCATATCCGATTCGCCCAGCGCCTTGAGCAACTCCGGCAAATGCGGCGCGGGATACGTGCCGTCGGCGTCCGAGATGGCGACGATGTCATGCGTCGCGGCGGAAATGCCGGTCTTGAGTGCCGCGCCGTACCCGCGGTTATTGCGGTGCCGGATCACTCGCACACCGGTCGAACGAGCCGCCTCGGCCGTGGCGTCCTTCGAGCCGTCGTCAACCACGATGATCTCGGCGTTTACGCCGGCATCGCGCAGGCAGGCGCGCAGCTCATCCAGCACGCCGGCGATCGCCTTGGCTTCGTTGTAGGCCGGAATCACCACGCTTACGCTCTGCATCAGCTAATCTCGTTCCTTCGAGTCTCGATCGACGGCCTGGATCACGCTGTCCGTGCTTGTGGCGCTGGGCGCCGAAAATGCGCCCGGGTTGCGCGATTTCTCCCGGCAGACGAAAACAGTCCCATCGCCGAGGGTCCCAGGGAATAATCGGACGTTCTCATAGTCCCGCTCAACCTGTTCCCAAACGCCGGGGCGATAAGCCTTCACTTCGGTTGGAATCGTGTAGATCAGCCAGGTGCGCGCAAACCCGCGCCGTGCGCGCATCAATTCGTCACCGGACTGCGCAATTTCCCAATTCGGATATCGCGCCGGCGGCGCAAAGTAGCGGTTGTATGCGACGCCCGCCAGACCGACGCTGATCACGCCGTCGTCCGGCGAGCGCTCCCGCTCGACGAAATCGCGCGCGCCGCTGAAATCCTGACGTGGCAAAGCGTAATTGCGCGGCAGCGTCGCCGCTGAGGCTCCGATCAAGAGCAAAGCCAGCGCCACGCCGATGATCGGGACCATCGGCCTCGGGCCGGTGCGGATTGGTTCGTCGTGCCGGCCAGACGCCGAGGCTTCCGCGCTCTCTCGGATTGTGAATGGCCAGACCAGCCACTCCGGCAGCCGTGCCGCGCCGTGAATCGCGAACAGCACGCCATATCCCATGCAGAAGAAGAAGAACCGCGGCCAAAGATTGTGGCCGGTGGAGAGCATCGCCGCGCCGCCGATGATCCCCGGCAGCAACATGGCCAGCGCGGCGCGCCAGTCGCGACGCCAGATGCCGATCACGCCCACGCCGACGGTCGCCATTCCTCCGGCGAGCAGGAGCAGGCCGGCAGGGCCCTTTTGCGCGAACGCGCTCCATGCCTCGCGAACCACCCACCATGGATCGGTCCACTCGGAGGGCTGCGAGACTTCATGCAGGGCGCTGCCGAAAAACTCCGGCAGCGCGACGGCGTGAAGCTGTAACGTGAGCGTCGCCCCGAATAGCCATGCTAGCGGGCATTTCCACCAGAAGCCGGCGTCGGTCGCGGGTATCTTCCGCAGCGGCGGCGCGATCAGCAGCAGCGCCCACACGAGACCGTGTGCGGCGAGCACGAAGACCATCGTCATGTGCCCCCAGATGCCCAGCGCCGCGGTCAGCGCGTATCCGGCCCAGAGCCGGGCCGAGCCACGCTGCAGGGCCGCCAGCCAGATCCAGGTATTCGCGATCGTCAGGCACAGCAGGATCATGTAGCCGCGCGCATTCTGCGAGAACCAGACGTGGTGATACGAGAGCGTCATCAGTCCGCAGGCCAGCAGCGCGTCGCGTGAGCCGATCGTGCGCCGGCCAAGCAGGTACAGCGCCGGGATGCTCCACACGCCGAACACGACCGACGGCAGGCGCAGTGCCGCGAAACTCTCGCCGAAAATGGCGAAGCAAGCCTTCGCCAGCACGGTATAGAACATGTGCTGGTTCTGGTTGGGAAATTCGCTGACCGCCAGGCCCCACGGGTGACGCACGAAGTCGACCAGCGTCAGCAGCTCGTCGAACCAAAGGCAACTGTTGAGTTTGTAAAGCCGAAGCGCCAGGCCGACGAGCATCAGCGCACCGACGATCCACCAGGCATGCTGAAGGTTGTCGAGCGCCGGCGCCGTCGGCAGGGCGGCGCGCGGCGTCCGGCGTGCGTCCCGCATGTCCGGATCGCTGGTGCGACGCAACGCGATTCCAAGCCCCAGAAGGGCGACGCCGTGAAACGCGCACAGCGCGCGGAACAGGTCTGGTCCCCAGCGCAGTTCGCCGGTCGCACGACCGCGCAGCAGCGCTTCGATCGTCGCCGCGTCGGTGAGCGCCAGCGCGAGCAACGCGATACCGCCCAGTGCGGCAGGAACGGCGGCAGGGGAGAACGCCCGACGGACTGAACTCATGCGTGGTTTCATTCTGTCAGAGCCGCGACCGTAAGGAAGCGGTCGGCCGCGCGCCTAACGGTGAATTGCGAATAGCGAATGGCGAACGCCGGCTTCGAAGCTCTCGCCCCGGCAAAGGCGAGCGGGTTGCGCGGAAATGCGCAGTTCAAACTGCGCGGCCCGCACCGCAATTGGCGGCGGTAGCCTCACGGCAGTCCATTCGCCGCCGCGACGACAACGATCCGATCATCCTCAAACACGCTCTGTCCCAGCGCCCGTTTCACTGTCTCCAACTGCGCCATACTCGGGCGGCGGATTATGTAAAGCGGCCGCTTGAGCAAACTGAGATAGCGCTGATCCGCCTCCGCCAGCGCCTGGCCGGTTAGCAGCCGCCGAGCGATCTCCTGGCGTTGCGGCGAATCCGGAAATGGCTCGACCAGATAGTGGCGTGGATCTTCGGTCAAGAGCGCGCGGCGCGTTAGCACCGGTAACTCCGACGCGTTGCCGCACATCGGCGGAAACTCAGCCGGATCGATGACCAGCACCGCGTTACGCGGCGTGTTGTGAACCAGCCAATCGCTCAGCCTCCCAACGGGATCTTCCATCGAGCGCGCCAGTCCGGCAAGCGTGAAGGAAGCCGGGATCGGCGGACGATTCAAGTAGCTGCCTAGAAGCGCGAGCAATGTCGGCAGGCAGACGGCCACCACGACTGGGATGCGGGCGTACCGCATTGACGGCAATTCATCGCCATTACGGAGCACCGTCGCGCCGGCCGCCACGACCGCGAGCAGCACAACCGCGGCATGAAAACAGTTGGATTGGTTGGCCGCGGGCAGTTTGAACGCCAGGTCAGCGCCGATCAGCAGCGCTGCCGCGATCAGCACGGCTGAGAGGAGTCTCCGCCGATTGGGGGGCATCGCCGCGCGCCCGAGAAACGCCAGTGCCATCAAGGGCGCGGCGCTTAACGCGACCGTCGCGACGTGTTCCAAGCCCGGCCGGCTGAACAGCCAGAATTCCGCCTTGCTGGCGCTCGGACCGAAGATCAGGTGCGAGTACGTCGGCCACGCGACCAGGCTGCCAAGAACGATCACGCCGCCGGCCAGCAGCGTCCGCTGGATGGACCACGTCGCGAGTTCGCCGGCTGGAGCGAGCAGGGGAGCGACGGGGCTCGCGCCGGTGTTTGCCGTTCCAGTCGCTTCAAGTCTCGACATTGTCCGCGAACCGGCGATCGCTAGGCCGACAACGAGGGCGCCTGACGCGGCCAGACCCAACGCCGGGCTCATCGCCGTGGTGATCGCGGCTGAGACGAACAATCCGACCCACGCCAGGATGCCGCGCGCGTGTACGGCTCGTTCGAGCGACAGCAGCGTGAGCAACATGCCGGCCAGCGCGACCGGGCGCGACGTCGTGTTCAGGAAGAAATTCATCAGCGGCCCGTACAGGCCGCCGTCGTCGTTGAAGCGCATCAGCGAGTAGAGCGGATGCGCCACGCCCCAGAGCTTGTCCGAGTTGTGCCACTGCTGCGGCTCGCGGGCCAGCTTGATTGCGGCAAAGACGAACCCGAGCGGATTTGTGCCCGCCAAAATGAGAAACGCGATCATCACGCCGCCGGCGACGCTGCGGTAAAGCTTGACGCCAATCGCCACGGCGCCACATACGAGCGCAACCGCCGCGAGAAGAACGACGCCTTCGAGCGCGACAAACGGATTCAGCTCCAGCGCCCGCGCCGGAAACGCCGCGACGTAGTGAAAAAACCAGTAGTAAGGCAAGGGTCGTCCAGCGTAGAAACGATTCTCCGGCGCGCCCCACGATGAAATCCAGGACGCGCCGCGGGGCACGCCATCCACGAACTGCTGCGTGATTGCGGCGTGAAGAAAACCGTGGAACGAAACCAGCGTGCGAGGGCTGTTGCGATGGATGCCCCAGATCAGCAGCACCAGCAGCAGCGATCCGATCGCGGCGGTCGCGACGGCACGCGCGGCGCTTACAGGTTTTTCGTTCAGCCTAGGCATGTCGAACTGCCGTGCTCCGCTGTTAGACATGTAGGGCGCGTCGGTCTCATCGACGCACCATTCTCGCTATGGTGCATGCGCAGCCAAGCCCAATCGCTCTTCGACGGGCGAAATCTCGCCACTCGTGACGCGCTTGGCCTTCCCGGCGGGCCGGCGGTCCAGTTCCGCGCGAATCGTCGCAAGCACATCCTTACCCTCGGGCGATGCGCCGAGGTCGTTCTGCTCGGTTGGGTCGGCGCGCCAGTCGAATAGCTGCACCGACCCGGCATCCGAAACGATGCAATGCCAGCGATCGGTGACAAGACTGCGCAGATTGCCCTTCGCGGTCGGATACCCGGCCCGCCCGCGTTTCGCGTGCGTCGCCTCGGACATCACGGCGCTGGAGAAATCGCCGGCGTCGGCTGAAGGGGCGCTTGACGTCGACGACGGAAAGAGCGGCGCGCCGGCGAAATCGTGCTTTTCGAATCCCAGCAGCGCCATGATCGTCGCCGGCAATCGATCCAGCCCAACCACGCTCGAGACGCGCTGCCCGGCGGGGATTTTGCCCGGCCAGCAGACGATCAGCGGCACGTGCAGCGTTTCGACGTACAGGCTGTTGCCGTGGCCGAAGAGATCGTGATTCCCGAACGCCTCGCCGTGGTCGGATGTGATGATGACGAGCGTGTTGTTCAGCAGCTTTCGGCGATCGAGTTCCGCCAGCAGCGCGCCCACGTGCTGGTCCAGGTAGGCGACGCATTCATCGTAGCCGTTGATTTCGGCCTGTATGTCCGCCTCGCTGGGGTGCGACTTTCTCCGGAACTGCCGGCCCTGTGTCTGAAAGTTGATCACGTCGCCGGTCGGCGCGGGGCCGTCGAATTTCCGCACGTGCCCCGGCGGGGGGATGTACGGATCGTGCGCGTCGAAGTAATTCAGCAGCGCGAAAAACGGCCGGTCGTGCACGCTATCCAGCCACGCGAGAAATTCGTGATTCAGCTGCGGGGCGCGCTTGCGCCCGGGAATGTCGAAGTAGTGAAACATCGGCAGCACGACCTTACAGAACTTGCGGCCGTAGATCGTGCGGTACAAGTTCTCCATCACCGCACCGCCGTAGATTTGAAAGCGCGCGAACCCGCGGCCCAAACCCCACTCCGGCGCGACATACTCGCGATTGGCCGCGATCGCGGCGGTCGCGTAGCCGCGTTTCGACAGCGCCTCGCCGAGCGTCACTACGTCGGCCGACATCGGGTCCAGCCAGTCGGCGCCGTGCTGGGCCAGGCTGCGCCCGGTGAGCAGCGCCGCGTGCGAAGGCAACGTCCACGAGCTGTTCGCAATCGCCGATTCGAACAGGACGCCGCGCTGCGCGAACTGGTCGAGCGCCGGCGTGGTCTGCCGCGGAGAACCGAGGCTCGAAACATGGTCGGCGCGCAGCGTGTCGAGCGTGATCAGCAGGACGTTCGGCGAGCCCGGCAGCGGCGGTGGAAGTTGCTGCCAGGCGCGGCGTTCGTTCCCCGCCGCCCAGTTGCTGGCGGACACGCCAACCAGCAGTGCGACCGCCAGTAACACGCCCAACGAACGCCCTTGGAATCGCCGAAACGCTTCGTCGCGCGGCGTGGTCCAGCGCACAACCTGAACTCCCACTCCCAGCCCGAGCAGGATCGCCGCCCACTGGTACATTCGTCCCCAAATGAGCTCCATGTTGAAGCACAGCATGGCGACCAGCACGGCCAGCGCCATCGAAATCACCGCCTGCTTTCGAACAAGCTTCGCCGGCAGCGCGAAGAGCACGCCGACCAGCGCATAGAACAGCGTGTTGAACAGTGGCGCCTGCCAGAGAATCTCTTCCGAACAGCGAACCGCCAGGCCGGGCACGCCGCGCAGGCTGTTCACGATTGCGCCTTCGAGCAGTCCGGCCAGCAGGCCGAACCACAGCCCGTGCTCGATCGGGCGCGTCCAGGCGAAGCGGGACGGATTCGCGTGCGATGGCCACGTTTTGTCAGATGGCGTTTTCATTGACGTCCGTGATGTGGGTCGCGCTTCGCAGCCAAGCGCCGTGGTGCAGGGCCAGTACCATTGCGAGGCAGAGCAGCACGCCCGCGCTGTACAGCGACGCTAGCGCCCACGCTACCGGCGTGTGCACCTCGACGGCTCGATTCAGCCACGCGGAAAGGGGTTGCCAATTAGCGCGGAGTGTCGCCGCGAGCATAAGCCAGAACAGGATCATCGCCCCGCGCGGGCCGCGCGCGATGAGCGGGATCATGACGAGAATCGGGATTGCAAGGAACTGGAAGTAGTGCGCCCAGACGATCGTTGAGAAAAAAAGCGGAAACGAGAGCGCCAGCAGAACGGCTTGATCTCGCCTCGCTGCGGATGTCAGTTCGGTTCGCCAAACGCGCAGCGTCAGCCATGCGAACCCGCCTAGCACCGCCAGTTTGATCCCCACCGCGATGCGCGCCAGCGCGGGTGGCATGGGTTGCACGCCCACGCCCATGTTCTCGACGTGCACCCACCAGTTTGACGCGATTCCGATCAGCGACGCGTTCTTGGTCCAGGGCGACGCCCAGCGCTCGCCTTCCTGCCGCACGATTTCCACCCACTCGCGATGCAGCCCGACGCCGAAGATCGCCACCGATAGCAGCGCGGCCGCGCCGCCGATCGCGGCGACGCGCACGAGGAGGCGCCAGTAGCCCAGTGCCAGCAGCAGCGGCGTCGCGAGCACGAGAAACGGCTTGATCAGGATCGCGAGCGCGAGCCACAGCGCGGCCCAGCCGTCGCGTTCGGCGCGAAACGCCACGAAGAACAGCGCAACGAACGGAAACGCGTGCGCCGTGCTCTGTCCGCCGATCGGAAACGTGAACCACAACGGCTCAAACAGCAGCAGTCCGGTCAGATACGCGGGCATCACCCAGGCAGCGGCGATTCTTCCGCGAACCGCGTGGCGGAACGGGCCGTACAGCACCCCCGCGCCCAGCGCGAGGCAGATCGCGCACGAGAGTTTGAAGGCGCGCACCGCGATGCCACCGGAAAACGCTCCAAACGGCGCGAGATACCACGCCGAGAGCGGAAAACCGACGTAGTACATCGGCACTTCGCGGACCGGGACGGCGGGTCGATACAGCTCCGACCAGTTTCCGTGATAGATTCGCAGTCCGGCGTTGTAGAAGTTGTGAAAATCCCAGAACTGACCGTCGGCCGACGTCACGCTGAGGAACGTCCGCACCCCCAGCAGGAGTGCGAGAAGCACGGTCGCCAACGCCGCGCCGCCCGATCGCGGCCGACCCGCAGCGGATGATGAGTTAGATGTATCCGAGCCCACTCAGTCGCTCGCGAATGACCGCTTCGTCGTCAGCCGAGTAACCAGCACTTGCTCCGCCGCGCCCGACGAGCGATTGCCCGGCCGATGCGCGGCGCGCGGCGCCGGTGAGTTCGATCAGCGTGGGCGCCAAGTCCGCAACTCGGGCGTCGCTCACCTCGCCCGCTACACGCATGTGCGCATCGGCGATTACGAACAGCGCCGACGGGGCGCCAGCGCCGCGCGCGAGAAGCACGAACAGCGTTTCGGCGTCCAGATTCTCCAACACGCGCGTTAACTCTGCGTCGAAGGCGAGCAGCGCGGCGTCGAGATTGTCGGCCGCGATCGCGTACTGACGAAGGCTCCCGCCCACCTCGCGCACCAGCGGCCAAAGCTCGGGCGTTTCTCCGAGCCCCGCGGCGCGCCAGAAGGCGTCCGCTTCGACCGGGGCATCGATCAACGGGCCGTAGCAGGCACGGGCCGCCAAGCCGCGCACGGAGGCGCAACGCTCGTCGCTCATTAGGCGCTCCGGCGGGGCGCCATCGAGCGCGAAGACCAGCAATCGCATCGGTATTGCTCCGTGGGGCGTTGAGGTTGAGCGAAATCGGCGGCGGTGTACACCGTTCGCGCGTTGGGACGCGTCTTGCGGCGATTCAGTTCGCGACCACTTGTTCGCGGTCCTGCATTTGATCGATCAGCGCATCCAGCCGCGGGAGGATCTCTCGACCGGCATCGTCCGTGGCGAGGTTGTGTCGCTCCTGCGGGTCCGTCGACGTGTCGTAGAGCTCCACGCGATCCGATCCGTATTCAATCAAATGCCAGGGAGCCGCGTACACCCCGGCGCCGTCCGCCCTGCTCACCGGCCAGGACGGGAACACGCCGGGCCGGCGCGCGACTTCCTGAAGGATCGGCCGCGACGGCTGGTCGTCAGAGCCGTCCAAGAACGACACACCCTGAAACGGGTGCGGACGCCCGGGCAGGACCGCCGCGCAAATCGTCGCCGCCACATCATGCAACCCGGTGGCTCGCTTGTAGTGCTGCCCCGATTCGATGCGACCCGGCAAGCGCGCGATCAACGGCACGTGGGTCAGTTCTTGGCTTAGGCTGTGACCGTGGCGAAACAGGCCGTGCTCGCCGAAAGCGTCGCCGTGATCCGATGTGACGATGACGAGGGTGTTGTCCAGGATGCCGCGCTGCTGGAGCGAATCGAAAAGCTCGCCGAGTCGGTCATCGAGATAAGTCAACGCGCCGTCATACGCAGCCGCCAAGATCGCGGCGCGCGGCGAGCTTGCGCTGCCTTGGACCGGAGGCTCGAAATCCAGCGAACTCTGCGTTTCGCGCTGTGCGTCGTCCATGTACAGAGTGTGATGTTCGTTGGGCGTTACATACGGGCCGTGAATGTCCATGTAGTTCAAGAATGCAAAAAATGGCCGTTTCGATTGGTGGTCGAGCCAGTCCAGAAAGGACCGATTCACGTCGTCGGCGTTCTTGCGCCAGAATTCGCCGCGCAGGCCGATTGACGGCAGATGTGGCACAATCACCTTTCCGTACACGGTGCGGACAATCATGTCCGCGGCCGTGAAGTCCTCAAAATGCTCGAAACCGCGGTCGAACCCGTCCCGCGACGTGACCCAGAACGAATTTGCAATGAACGCGGCTGTCGCGTACCCCGCCGCGCGCAGATGCTCGGCCAGCGTGGGCCAGCGCGCGGCCAATTGCGGTCGCGGCCCATCGGCGCCGTGCTCGCGCACCCAGCGGCTGGTGAACAGTGTGCCGTGGCTGGCCGGCGTCCAGCAGCTCGAGGCATACGCCGACTCGAACAGCGCGCCTTGGCGAGCCAGCGCGTCCAGCCGCGGCGTCGTTGGGCGCGCATAACCATAGGCGGACAAATGATCCGCGCGGCACGTGTCGAGCACGACGAGCAGCACGTTGGTGCAATCGGCTCTGGAAACGACTCGTGCGTGCGCCGCGGATGGGTTCGGCCACGAGCGCAGCGCCCAGATTGCGGCAACCAGCGCCGCCAAAAGCGGCGCCGCATGGCGAGAGTAGAGAAACACGGGCGCAAGGCGCCCGCGCAGCGCCGCCAGCACGCGCCACGCGACCCCAATCGCCAGTAACAGCGCGGCCCACCAGTGCAGCCGATCGGTCACGCGGATGAGCGGGTAGACCGCCAATGCGGTTAACAGAAGCACGGCGGCGGACGCCCGATGTTCCTTGGTCAGGCGCGACCAGCGTGCGGCAAGCCCGAATGCAACGTGCATGACCGTCCCGCTCAGTGCGGCCAACACGGCGTACGTCAGCGGCGCAGCCCAAACGAAGTCCGGCGTCACATCCGCGACGAGCATATTCCAGGTTCGCGTTGGCGTGTAGCTGCGAAGGGCAATGGCCAGCGTGGCTTCGAGCAAGCCCGCGGCGAGAGCCAGAGACATGGCGAGACTAAGTATCTCGAACAAGCTCGGCTTGAATATCGGCGCAGCGCAAACCTCTCCCCCTGCACGCCCCCGGCGGCGCTCCATTCCCGATTGGCCCATGCTGAAAAGACGATTTTCGCCTTGCGATACTCCCGGCGCATTCTACTCTGTTCTTCGCCGATTGCGACAGAATCCGGGCGGCGCCTCAGATTCGCACTCGACGGCGTGGAACGCTCGACACCGAGGCCCGACCGTAAGGGAGCGGCTTTCCGCAGGTCACAGGAGTGCCCTCCCTGACGGTTGGGCCCCGTCGAGGCAAACACTAGCGGCCGAGGCCCGACCGTTAGGGAGTGGCTTGCTGCGCGTCACAAGCGATCAATTCTCTCAGCCGGGGCTTGGTTCGGGTGCCTCTTCGCGAAACTGAGACATCAACGCCCGGGAATTTAGAGCAGGCCCACGCCTTCCATCGCCGCGCCGGGCGGCGCGCCGAGCGCGGCGCAGATCGTCGGAGCGAGATCAAGCAGTCGGGCGCCGTTGCCTCGGAAGGCATGATTCATGAAGAGCACGCCCGGCACGAGCGCCGGATCGATAATGTGATCTCCGCCCCATTTTCTCGTGTTGTCTTCGATCAGGCAGTCCGGCACGCCGCCCAGCGCCGTGGACCACGAGACACGATAGCCGGCGTTGAAATTCACCAGCAGGTCCGGCGCGTCGCCGACGCACGGCCCGCGATAGACCTCTTCACGCGTCACGACGCTGTTGATCGCGACCGCGCCACCGCGCTGATCGTCGCGCAGGCCCGTCAGCCCATTCGCGATAGCCGCCTTGGTTTGTTCGGCGTCCGCGGGCGAGAGGCTGCCGTGCGCTTCGCGCCCGCTCAGATTCAGATATGCACCGCCCAGTCCGAGCGCGTACGCCTTCGTCCGCGACCAGTCCACATTTTTGAAAAAGTCGCTCGCCTCGTGGCCTCGTTTCACGCCTACCTTGAGCGCCAGAAAGCCGTTCGCCTGCAGCCACGTATTCAGATTCACGCCGCGCCGAAAACTCGTCATGCCGTGATCGCTGAGCACGATCAGCAGCGTTCGATCGTCGGCGAACTGCAAAGCCTTTCCCACGATTTCATCGCACGCGCGATAGTGGGTGTCCATCGCGATGCGCAAGTCGTCAGGGACGGGGCGGCCGGCGTTGGCCGGATGATCCGGCTCGCGGAAGCGCCACATCATGTGCCCGAGGCGGTCGGGCGTGTCGAAGAGGCAGAAGAACAGTCCGTCTTCCTTGCGGCCGAGCTCCGCCACCATCATGCGCTCGCGTTCACGCAACACCGTGCGACACTGGTCGAGATATGCGTATTCGTCAAAGCGCCCGTTGTTCAACCCGCCGTGATCCTCAACCATGCCGGTGGTGTAGTACGTCCCGAGATGCTTTTCGAGTTCGGCGGCGTACTCCGGCGGCGCACTGATCGGGAAAAGCGGCGCGCTGGGGTCGTAATTCACCGGGGAACAGTAGAGCTCCATCGGCGAAAGGCGCGTCAGGAAAAAACGCACCATTCCCCGCGCCGACTGCAACATGCCGAGCTTGAACTTGACCTTGAGCCAGTCGCTCCATTTTCCCTCGCCGACCGGCAATGCCCCAGGCTGGCCATCGGAAATGACTGTCAATGACCTGGCCGCGGTATCAATCTTTAGTGTGATGTCGAGCGTGAAGTCGCCGCCTTTGGGGTTGCGCGGGCCGACGAGCTGCGTCCGCGCGACGCCGCCGTCGACGCGCACGGTGACCACTTTCTCGCTCTCCTCGGCTTCCAGTTCCTGGTGAGTCGTGAAAAACGTCGACGTGCCCAGGCCGCCGCGAAGATCCGGCACACCCATGCCGCAGAGCATTCGTCCGTGCATCGAGTCGGGCGGGAACGAACACGGGCAGCGGACGATGGTCGATCCGATGCCGGCGGATTTCAGAACGTCCCAGACCGGCGTGCCGCGTCGCAGGTTGACCGGCTTGGGAGGAACAAACGCATTTTTCTGCTCGAATCGATTCAGGGCCAAGGTGGGCAGATAGGTCGCCGGGTCGCGGGTCAGGAAATCGAAGATGCCGTGCCCGCCGGGGTTCAGTCCGGTGGCGAACGTGGACCAGGCGACAGGGGTCTGCGCCGGATAGGTCGTCGCGACGCGACTGTAGCCGCCTGCGTCGCGCAGTTTGGCGAGGTTGGGAAGCTCCTTGCGCGCCATTAGCGCGTCGACGAGCTTGGGCTCCAAGCCGTCGAGACCGACCACGATGACTTTGCGGAACTTCAAGATGAGAACGGTGGCCGCGGGTGAATCAAAGTGTAGGGTGCGTCGGCCTTATCGACGCACCACATCGCGGAGAACGGAAAACAATCGGTGCGTCGATACGGCCGACGCGCCAACTTGGTTACCGGACTGATCGATACACCTCATTCCGGGACGCTACTTTGAGCCGCCGCCGGGCGGTGCGTCGGGGTTGCCGAGCGTCGACTTGGGCTGGCCGCCGCGGAACAGCCCGACGAAGAAGTTCTTGATCTTGTTCCAAAGCATGAGCATCACGCCGACGATGGCAGCGAAAGCCGACGCGATCGGCATCATCGAACCGGGGTCAAGATAGGCCAGCAGCACCATCGTCGCTCCGATCATTCGCTTTCTCCCCACGCACAGCATCACCTCGGCGATGCCGGTACGCAGATTATTCCTCGTAGGGAACGATTAGGCCCGAGCTTTGCCGCGAATTTTCCGCCGCCCATGCCTGCGACTCGTAACATATCAAATTCACGATCGCCACGCAAAACAATTATCACCCAGCGCCGCGCGGCGATGCCCGACGCGCCAAATGAGCAGAATCAGTAGCGCCGCTGCGAGCAGGAGCGGCGTCGCCAGATTCGCGTTTGTGACCCAAGGCGGGAACATCCCGCTCATTCGACCGAGCGTCGTCAGCCACGGCAGGCGCGGGCCCTGCGTCGAAATCACGATCACCGAATCGAGTACGCCGCGCCCCAATTCCACTTCGCGGTACTGCGCGAGACACCATGACCAGTACACGCTGGCGATGCCGATCGCGATCGCGACGCTGCGCGGCATTTGCCGGAGTGTTCCCGCGGCGATCAGGAACAGGAATGGCGCGACCGGCAATACATGGCGCAGGCCGCTGTTAAACTGCAGGCGCGTGAACTGATTCGCCGCGCAGAACAGCACAAACAGCAATGTCATCGCGCCGATGCACCACGCCTCGCGATGCCCGACCACCGCCCCGCGCGCGGCGCGCCAGCCGGCGGGCCACAGTGCCAGGACCAGGATCGGCGCGGTCACAAACAAACCATATCGCGGGCTCGCCAGCGTCAATCCGATCAGGTCCAGCGCGGGCCAGTCCATCCCCGAATAGCCGCGATACGCGTTTTCGTTGCCCGCCGGCATGTAGTGCTGCGCGGGCAACCAAGGATTCCCAAAGCACGCCCACTGGTAGCCGGCGAGCAGCGCGCCGGACAGGCATACGCCCAAGGCGAACCACGCAGGATCACTCGTGCGTCGGCTCGCCGAAGGCGTCGCGAGCCAGCGCGACAATCCGTATGTCGAGAGCACGAGCACGGCGACCAAACCGCTGTAGTCGCAAACGACCGTGAAGCCCGTGAGCAGTCCGGCCGCCAGGTACGCCGGGCGGCGCGGCGATTCGGGCGCGTCCCAAGGCCGCCAGAGCAGCAGGAACGCCAGCATCGCCGCGTGCGTCTCGACCAGATTGTGATTGAGTTGCCCGGTTCGAAAGAAAACCGGCGTTGCGAACGCGTAGAGGACGGCGAGCCACAGCGCCGGACGCGGCGAGCCGATTCTGGCGCGCAGGGCGTGGAACATCGCGACGACGCACGCCGCCGAGAGCGGCGCCATGCCCAGGGCCTGCGTCGCCGCCGCCGCCAGGCCGAATTTCACGTCCAAGCCGAGTTCGAACGACTTGCGATAGAACTCGCGCGCCATCGGCCAGGGCGAATCGTACTTAGGCGGCTCCGCGCCGCCGGCCGCGCGGCGCTCGCGGACCGTCGTCACGATGCGATCGATGATCGGGCGACACGCGGCGTACGGCAGCGCGCCGACCATTGAGCCGCCCGGGTTGTTGTTGATGAACACGCCGCGGCCTTCGAGACGGAAGATGTCGGGGTGCAGACCCTCGTATTCCGAGATGTCGAAACTGAGCCGATCGCCCAGGCTCATCGCGGGAAACAGCTCGCGGACGGTGTTGGTCGCGAAATGCAGCGCGTACACCAGCCAACATGTGAAAAATAGACGCCACGCACACGCACGTATGGCATCAGGCGCGTCACGCATCGAGGCGGATCATCCAGGTAGCGTGGTTGGTCAGAATCGGTGCATCATGGTGGTCCGGGCATCCGGCCTGTTCCGGACGGCGGGCGAGACGCCCGGAGCACCCAACACGATGCGCGCGGCGCATCGCTCACGGAACCGCGCGGGCCCGCTCTTCCGCCGCGAGTTGCGTCGGGCGCAGCCAGTAGTGATACATCGTCGGTAGGTTCGCGAACTTGCCGCGCACGGAGGAAACTGTCTCGGCCATCCGCGCCGCGATGCGTATCAGCGCATTCGGCGGCTGCGAGGATCTCGGATAGCCAAGCCGAGACATCCATTCGCCCGACACCCACTCGATCAACGCCACGTCGCGCGGCGAGAGTTGGACCCTGTAGGCACTCACGCGGTCGGTGGTCACGCCGCCCTGGGCACGTTCGAACCACCATTGATCCACCTGCTTGGGTTTCTCGGCAATCAGCATGGAAGCGTCGAAGTCTAGGTCCAGCGCTGTGCACAACCGTCGAAGCTCGCCTTCCGGGTGTGCCACCAAGTTCTCGTAGCGCAGGCGAATGAAGTTCGGCCGCGCCGCGAGGCATTCTGCCGCCGCCACGCAATCCACCCAGCGTCGTGCGTTGATCAGCGTGTGCCCGCCGCCCCAGGGCATGCGCCCGAGCGAGGCCGCCACGTCGCGCGGGTCGCGCGCAATATGGATCAGCCGGCAGGTCGGGTACCAATCGCAGAGCGTTTCCGCGACCAGCGCGTGATCGGGGGTCTTCTCGCCGCAGACTGGGCGGCCGCGTTGGCGTGCGTATTCCCGAATCAGTGCTTCGAACAGCGCCGGATAGCTGATACCGTCGCGGAGAAGCGCTTCGCGAAGCGGCGCGGCGTCGAGTTCGAGTCGCCGGATGCGGTTGGTCGCCATCCAGCGTTCGACCAGCAGCCGGCGTCGCGAGTCGTCGCGCAGGTCGCCGAACGCCCGGCGCCGCTGATAGACCCAGTAGAAGTAGAACGTTTCGTCGCAGATCGCGACCTGCGGATGGCGATTCAGCATGTTGCGCAGCAGCGTTGTGCCGCTGCGCGGCGCACCTACGATGAAAATCGGTCCGCTCGCGTTCAAGGTGATTTCGCCGCCGCCGCGCCGAGAATCCGCGCTCGCGGCGGCAGCGCGATCGACAACAGCGAAAGTTGCGGAACCGATTGACGCAGCGCTCGCCAGGTGAGCGCCGTTGCGAGCAGTTCCGAGAGCACCATCGCCGCCGCCGCGCCCAGCGCGCCCCACACCGGCGTCAACACGATCAGCAGCGCCGCGAGCGACACAAGGCCCGAGATTGAACAGCGAAATTCGTCCACCTGGCGGTGCAGCGCGACCAGTGAGCTGACCAGGTGCCGGCGAACGGCGAGGATTGGGACGATCCAGACCAGCGTGGCGAACGTAATTGCGGCGCCGCCATCGACAAACGCCCGCCCGTAGAGAAGGCCAATTGCACGATTCGAGGCCACCGCCGCGAAAATGGCCCCGAGCACGCACGTCCACGCCAGGAATGGCAGCGAAGATTCGAGCACGCCGGCGAGGCGCTCGGTGGACACAGCGGCCCGGCTTAGTGTCGGCAGCAAATTGATGAAGTACACCGCCATCAATGTCTGCAGTAGCATCATGATGCGATGCGCGGCGCCGAAATAGCCCGTCGCAGCGCTGCCGAGCAGCGCGCTCACCAGCACGATCGGCCCGAACATTCGCGCCACCCAGATGAGGTTGGAGCCGGCGATCGGCAGATTGTGCCGCAGGATTTTCCAATTCTCGCGTGCCAGCGGCCGGATCGCCAATCGGCCGCCGCGCGCGAAATATGCGCCGGTCAGCAGCGCTGCCGAGACGCTAACCGCGGCGATCTCGGCCGGCGGCAGGCGCGCTATGTCTTGCGGCGCGCGAACGAGCGTAATCGCCAGCCCGGCAAAGACGGCCTGTCGTGCGACCTGTCCAAGTGCGTACCAGCCCATTTCGCGCCGTCCCTGAAACAACCAACCCAGGAGGAACGGATATGCCAACAAGCTGACGGCATAGCCCATGAGAAGTATTCGGAGAGAACGCGCGATCGGCAGCAACGCGGACATGCCGGCAAGCAGCGCCACGCCGAGCAGGGCCATCACGAGCTGAATCGAGACGATTCGACCCGCGAGTACCGCCTCGCACGCCGGTTCGCGCGCCACGTCACGCGCTCCCAGAACGGCGAAACCCTGATCGACAATCAACGTGGCGAACATCATGATCGCCAGCGTCAGTTCGACCTGCCCATACGTCTCCGGCTGAAGCGCGCGGGCCAGGTGCACGAACGCGACGATGGTAAGCGCGCGCGTCAGCAACTCGCCGAACGCGAGAATTCCGAGGTTGCGAATGTGGAGGCGGAGAGACACGGAGTTTGAATGGCGAGTTGCGAATAGCAAAGAGCGAACTCAGATTCGTCGGCGACGATTCTCCAATGTCCAGCCATCCCCGCGGGTCGGGCTGCCGCTCGCTTGCGGGTCGCGCTTCTCCCGCCGGCGCGCGCCGAACTTCGCTATTCGCTCTTCGCCGTTCGCTATTGCTTTTGGATCACCGGCAGCGGCAGCCCGGCCAGCTTGTCCTGGTAATCGGCGCGATCGCCGGGTTGCAGCGGTGGGGCCTTTTCCCAGACCCGCGCGCCGGTCATGGCGCGGGCGAGTTGCACCGGCTGGAACGTGATGCTGGGCCAGAGGAATATCTCGTTCGTGCAGTAGCACTCCTTGGCGCGGATCGACGCCCGCAGGCGGCGGGCCTCCTCCGAATACCAGATGTCCTTGAACGACTTCTGGCGGATGCTGCCCAGCGGCGCGTGCGACTCGCACATGCTTACGTCGCCGTTGTGATAAATCACGCAGCTCAGCACGCCCGCGCGGCACGGGACAACCTGCCGCTGCTCCTTGGCGGTCTTCACCTTGGCCCATTGCAGCATCGGCTCGACCACGCTGCCGTAGCGGCTGTGTTCGCGCGGCCCCCAGAGCTTGCGCACGTAATCGGCCAGCGCCACGTACTGGTCCAGCAGCGGGCCCTGAAGCGAGGGGTTCTTGCGGTCGCCGCGGATGATCGCCAAGTTGTGGTGCGTCATGCGCGGGCAGCGGTCGAACAGGTACGTCGTCAGCTTGCGAATTTCGTCCATGTTGGTAGAGGTGGCGGTCGAGATCGAGTGGATTTGCAGCCGCGGGTCGCGGTCCTGCAATTCCACCAGCGCGTCGTAGGTCTCCATCGCCTTGCGAAACGAATTCTTGGTGACGCGAAACGTGTCGTGGAATTCGGGCATTCCGTCGAGCGAGAGCTCGATCGTAAAGAACTTGAGGCTGGGCTCCTTCAACGCCTCGGCAATCTGCTCGATCGTCTTCTGCGTGTAGAAGCCGTTGCTGGGGACGTAGATTTCCTTCACCGCGTTCTGCTTGACGAATTGCCGGCAGATCGCGCCGAATTCGGGCCGCATGAACGGCTCACCGCCCGACAGGTTCAGATTCTCGATCGGGCCGAGCTGCTTTGAAAGACTGACCATTTCGTCGAACGTGAGATCGTCGGGGCTGTTGAGCTGTTGCCAGTAAAAGCAGTGCTCGCACTTCATATTGCACAGCGAGTTGATGAACAAAATGACAAACGGCGGGCTGGGCACGTCCGGAATGGCGAGGTTCTGCCATTGCAGACGAACGTGCTTCGCGACGCGGCCGACGAGATTCATTGCACGGACTCCAGACACCGGCGATCGTTACCGAATGTCGAATTGCGAAGAGCAAATAGCGAAGTGAATCCGGGCGCCGCCGGGCGGCTTGAATTCGCTACTCGCTATTCGACACTCGCTATTGCCTCTTTCCGATCCTGCCCGAAACGGCGTTTCAACGCTCGTCCCCAGCGGCGCAGCGCAAGATAGTAGTCAAGCTTGCCCGCGATCGCGCGGCGAAATCGCGCTTCGTCCGATAGGTAATACACATCCAAACGCGGCAATCGCTCCGGCGGTTCATCGCCGGCGCGGGATAGCACCGTCGTCACCGCGGCGTCAAACAGGCGTGCGGCGGCGCGAAATTCCCGCTCGCCGGCGCCGCCGTACGGATAGGCCAGGCTGCGGACCGGCGCGCCGAGGCCCTCCTGCAGTTCGCCCTGCGAGCCGGCGAGCTCGCGCTCCAGCGTTTCGTCATCGACGCTCCGCAAATCCGGATGCGTCCGGGTGTGTGCGCCGATTTCGATGCCCGCATTTGCCAATTTGCGCACCTCAGTCCAATCCAGCGTCGCACGTCGGCCGAAGCCTGCCGGCGGCGATTCCCAGTCGTTGTGCCGGCCGACGAACTGGCTGACCAGAAAGATCGTGGCCGAAAACCCGTGCCGCGAAAGCACCGGCAGCGCGTGCTCGAGCAGGTTTTTGTACCCGTCGTCGAATGTGATCGCCGCGGCCCGCGCCGGCCAGACGCCATGTTGCTTTCGCAGGGCGACCGCCTCGCGCAGCGCAAGCCCGCGAAAGCCGAACTCCGCAAGAATCGTCATTTGCCGCGCGAACGTCGCCGGCGTCACGGAAATCACCGAGCCGCTGTCGTCGAGCGAGTGATAGGCGAGGATGGGTAACAAGTGCGAATAGCGAATTGCGAAGAGCGAATTACCGATCGGCCGCCATCAGCAGCTACGGAGCCCAGATGCTGGATGGCGAAACGCGAAGGCGTGTGAGCTGCGGCGCACCATGTACGCGCGGCGGCCATCTGAAATTCGCGCTTCGCGCTTCGCCATTCACACTTCATGGTTCCTACTGCGGCCGCCCCGTCGCGTACCCCACGAACTCGCCCACTGACCAGATCGTTTCCAGCAGGAAAATCAGCGGGGCGCAGGCTAGTACTTTTCCGGCACGACGTTTACCCAGACCGCGCGCGAGAATTCGGCCCGTAAGCACGAACGGCAGCAGAAACGAGAATGCGGCGTAGATCAGGCGCTTTGCCGTCGAGACCCCCTTGGCGCGCGTACCGGCGAAGGAGCGGCCCCAGACGAAGCGCTCTGTCAGAGCCGCGCCGAGCGTCAGTCCCGTTCGCGTCTGGTAGACGACCATCCCGGGGTCAAGCCGCAGCTCGCGGCCCATCTCGCGCAGCTTCCAGTTTACGAACGTCTCGTGAAACGCGTCGTGCCAGCAATCCTTCACCGCCTCGAGCGCTTCACGCTTGTAAGCGCAGTTGCTGTCGCTGATGAATTCGCTTGGACCGTCGCTCACCGGCGCCTGGTAGCGCCCGAAATCGCAGTAATACACGGCCCAGTTCAACAGCTTGTTCACGCCGTTGTCGACCGTTCCGCCGACGCCCGCATAGGACTTCTCATGCACGCGTAGTGCGGTCGAGATCCAATCCGGTCCGGGTGTGCCGTGGTCCTCCAGTAGCGCCAGGATCTTCCCGCGAGCGCGATTCAGGCCGATGGCGCGCAGAATGTCGTGATGCTCGCGGCTGAAGCGGCCGTAGCGGTTCGCATCGATTTGCGATCGGCAGTCGATGAACTGGGCCCACGGAAACCGCCGCGCCAACTCCTCGAAGCCGTCCAGGCGGTGGTCGTACGGCACCAGCACTTCGGCGTCATGCTGTTTCACGCCGGCTTCAATCGCCGCCAGGCAGGTTGCGGTCGGTTCCTGCCCGCCGGCGATGAGGGCGACGACGATGGAGATGGGGGGAGAATTCATGTCGTATCCGAACCGCGAGCGCCAGCGACCGGCCGAGCGCGGGACACGGCCCGACTCAGCGCGAGAGGTCGCCAGTCACTGAGGCGGGCGCACGTCGTCATTCGAGCCGCGTTCGCCGCTTACGCCGGTCGCTGGCGCTCGCGGTTCTGATTCGGTGCCTGCGCTACTTGGGCACATCCTGGCCCTCGCGAACGTATTCGACCGCGCCGTTCACGGAGTCGGGACCCAGCGGGACTCGCCGTTTGCGCCGGTCCGCACGGCCGCTGGATTGTACCGCGCGTCAGTATCCGGCCGCGTTCGCCGCGTGTCCGGTCGCTGGCGCTCGCGGTTCGGATTGCGTCATTCGATCTTGGTCAGCGCATCCCCCGGCCCGAACAAGTAGCCCATCCACTCGCCCCAGACGTACGTAATGTTCACCGGGATCAGGATTGGCAGCGCCGCGATGAATTTGCCCACGTGCTGCCTCTTGGACCAGACGCGCGACGCCGTGCGGAACATCAGCAGCGGCACGATCATCGGCGCCAGGAAGATGTACGCAATGCGAAACGCCGGCGAAACGTGCGGACGGCGGATGCCGGCGAACGCCTTGCTGAACAGGTATCGCTGACCGAGATAGTACGTAAAGCCGAACGGCCCGGTGTGCTTGACGACCAGCTCCGGCTCGCTCAGGAATTTCTCGCCCGCCGCCAACAGCTTGTGATTAAGCTCGGCCTCCCAGTAGCCGTTGCTGCAGCCGGGCAGGTGCTGATTCATCAGATCGCGGCGATACACGCAATTCGCGCCGCAGACGTTGTAGAGCGGACCGCGCTGCCACGGCGGCATGTACGAGTTGTACTCGGTGAAATACACGGCCCAGTCCATGATGCGCGGATATGCGTCGTCGTGAATCGGCCCGCCGATGGCCGCGTAGCGTTCCGGCAGGCAGCGCAGGATGGTCGCCAGCCAGTCGCCGCGCGCCACGCAGTGCTCTTCGATGATGGCGACGTAATCGGCGCGGGCTTCGGCGATGCCGGCCCGACGCAAATCAGGCACGCTGGCGCCCGCGGGACGATTGAAGAGTCTGGCCCAAGGAAAACGCTCGGCGATGTGCGACGCGGTCGCGCCGCCGGCGCGATCGACAATGATGAATTCGATATCGCGACCTTGCGAGCCCAGTGCGGCAGTGCAACGCTCTAGCGACTCTAGGCAGCGGGTGATGAACGGCGGTCCGACACAGGACGCGATGACGACGGAGAGGGCGGGTTGGGGCATCAGGCTCTCAAGTGTGCGAGTGCCGACTCAGGTAAGAATCACGACGCGCCAGCGATTGGCAGCCCGGCGCGTTCGGGCGGTCGGTGAACCGAACCGGCCGACAACCGCCAAGCCAACTATACGCGAACGTGCGTTGCCCGGGGCATTCCGGCCCGGCGTCATTCAGGCTGCCGCTCGCTGGCGCGTCGCGGTTCTTTGAACGGCACGCGCTTCCCCATGCGATTCCGGAGCTAATTCCGCGACGCGGCCGCTGGAGGCTGCGACCGTCCCTCGCCAGACAGGTAATGCTGCGCGATTCCGACGGCGGCCGACAGTCCGCAATAGAAAAAGTACAGCCAGTGCATCGGCAGTACGCGCAGCGTGAAGCCGACCCCGCGGTGCGCCAGCATGTAGCGGTAGAAATCCAGGTTTAGCAACGTGGTCAGCGCAAACGCGCCGAGAGGCACGAACCAGAACGCCGGCCGAAGCGGCAGCAGCAGCAACGAGATCACCGTGACGAACGCGAGTAAGACGCTTATTCGCTGCGTCGTCGAGACGTTCAGGGTGTTCGGGATTTCGCCGACGCGAAGCATCAAGCGCATCCACGGAATGCCGCGGTCGAAGATGTCCGTTCGCACCACGCCCTTCAACGTCCAGCGCTTCAGGTGCTTGCACTTGACCCGGCTGTTGAGCACGATGCGATGACCGGCTTTGTGCACCCACGCACCCAACTCGATGTCCTCGATCGCCGGCCGGCGATAGCGTCGCTCGTCAAATCCGCCGAATTCGAGGAATAGCGACCGCCGCATCGCCCCGCAGCCGCTCCAGAACGTCGGAATGTCGCCGTCGAATCTCTGATGCACGTAATGGTGGAACAGATTTCGATATTGCGACAGGAATCCGGGGTCGGCCGGTTCCTCATCGTACGTGCCGATCACCGCATCAACGCTCGGATCAGCGAACGTCTCGGCGAAGCGCTCGAGCGTGTCGGGGTGCACGCACACGTCGGCGTCGATGAACACGACGTACTCGCCGCCGACCTGCTGCGTGCCTAGGTTGCGGGCCCGCGCCGGGCCGCTGGGACCGTCGATCTTCATGTAGCGAAAGCCATGCTCGCGGACGATCGGCTCGAGCGGTTCGCTCGAGCCGTCATCAACCACCAGCACATCGAAGCCGCGGTAGGTCGACTTCGCCAGCGCCTCCAAACACTGGCGCAACATCGCGCTCGAGTTGTAACACGGCACGATGACCGAAAGTGCGGCGGTCGATTGAGCCGTTGCGGCGTCGGCGCCGGGTTGTGCGGCGGGGGCTCTCATGGCTTCGTTCTCGGATCATCCGTGGCCGCCGGTTGAGTGGCGGCGAGGTGGGCGGCGGCGACGAGCTCGCCGTCGCGCACCAGGCAGGCGGCGCTGTCGTGATAGAAGGCTGAGAGGCCCAGGATGTTCACATGTCCACCGTCAGGGTCCGCCAAGGAACCGCGACGCACCGGCGCGCGGCAGCTTGGCGCGAACGGCGCTCGCTGAACGGCAATGCCGGGGCGCGCCGGCCTGCTCGCGCGCGCGCCACGCCCGACGGAGACGCAGCGGGCGTCGCGCGCTCCGGCTGCCGCTCGCTTGTGCGTCGCGGTTCCTTGAGCGATTCCGCGTGTCGCGAAAACGGGCGTCATGCCAGCACCGGTCTTCCGGCCAGCAGACCGTCGCCGCGATCGGCGGCGACGGTGCCGCCGGCGCGTTTTTCGGCCAGGAGAGTCTGAACCACTGCCAGGTAGTGCGCCAAGAACGGCGCTTCGCCGAACTCCGCGTCGTACGCTGCGCGGCCCTTGCGCCCCAACTCGTCGCGCTGCGGACGGTCCGCCGCCAGCCGCTCCAGCGCCGCGCGCAATTCGTCGGGCGTGCGATACATCAGCCCACCGCCGTGCGTGCCGACTATTTCCTCGAGCGAGCTTTGGGCGTACACAATCACCGGTGTCGAGGCGCAGAACGACTCAGCGACGATGATCCCGAATGTCTCGTAGCACAGCGACGGCACGAGCGTCGCGATCGCGTCGCGGTACAGCGCTTCGAGCTGCGCCCGGCTGGCGCGGCCCAGGAACTTGATGTTCGCCGCTCCGCCGGCCTGTCGCCGTAGCTCGGCTTCGTAATTCCCGTTACCCGCGATGAGCAGGTCGACCTGCGACATCTCGCGGAAGACCGGGATGAGCGTCTGAACGCCTTTGATCTGTTCCAGGCGTCCGACGAACAGGAAGAATGGGCGGCCGGCGTTGCTGCGATCGGCGACGGCGTCGGGCACGCCGGCCCGCGAGTCGAACAGCGGGAGCTGCACCATGCGCCCGCGAATGCCGCGCTCGCGGTGCATGCGCATCGTGAACAGGCTCGGACCCACGAAGGCGTCGATGTGCCGCGTAGCGCGGCGCATCAGACCGGTGTAACGCCAAAGCTGCGGCGGTCGGCGGTGGATGAGCTGGCAGCGCAGGCACTCGGGCTTGGTGCACACCTCGCGATTGAATTTCCACAGCACGTGCGTCGGGCAGATTAGCCAGTGCTCGATCAGCGTACACAGCTTCAGCCCGCGGCCGTAGCCGAACACGTGCGGCCCGCCGAGCAGCGAGACATTGTTGTAATGAATGACATCGTATTCCCCGCGATCGAGCCATTGGCGGAGCTGCCGTCCTTGGAAACACGGCCGGCCGAGCTGCTGCGTCGCCAGCAAGCCCAGCGCGCCGAGCGGCGTACGGATCGGCCGCACGGTGACGTAGGCGTGATCGTCGTACGCCACCGTCGGCCGCGTGCCGGAGAGCATCTCGTACGCGCTGGGGCTGTGCAGCACGGTGACGGCATGCCCCAGCCGCGCCAATCCGTTGGCGAGTCGATGGGCATAGATGCCGTCGCCGCCGAAATTGAACGGCGGGTAAAACGTGCTGACGATGCAAAAGCGGAGACTCATCCAGCGTCGTCTTGTCTCGTAGCGTCGGGCGTCTGTGTCCGACGCCGCGAACTGCGTCGGGCACTGAGGCCCGACGCTAAGGTCAAAGAGCCCGGACCGGTTCTACCCGGCCACTGGCCGGTCCCCTAGCTCGTGCAGCACGTTCCGCAGCGCGCGGGCCGAATGGTCCCACGAGAATTGCGACGCGCGGGCCAGACCTCGGCTGCGTAGGTTGGCGCGTAGGCCTGTGTCGCCGAGCACGCGGCTCATCGCGTTCGCCAACTCGAGCGGCCGATCGGGATTGACGAGCAAGCCCGCGTCGCCGACGACTTCGGGCAGGGAGCCGCGATCGCTGGCGATTACCGCGGCGCCGCAAGCCATCGCCTCGACCGCCGGCAACCCGAATCCCTCAAGAAACGAGGGAAAAACAAACGCCTCGGCCGCGGCCAGCAGGTGACACAGGTCCGCGTCGCTGACCCAGCCGGGAAACCGGATGCCGTCCTCCACTCCGCGCGTTCGCGCTTGCTGGCACAATTCGTCGTGGCAGGTGCGGAACACGTCGCCGGCGTAGTCGCCAACGAGCACGAGTTTGACGTTTCGGGCGCCGCCATGAACGCGCATGGCGGCGAAGGCGTCGATGAGCGTGGCGAGGTTCTTGTGCGGGCTGATGCCGCCGAAGTAGACGAAGAAGCGTTCGCCGCGCCGCAAGCCGTGCTTTTGCAGGACGGCGTCATGGGCTGGGTCGCGCTCGTCCACCGGGGCGAACGTGGCCGACGACGCCTCGGGAAGCACGCGCAGTCGCTGCTCCGGCAGGCGAAAGTGCGCCATCAAACCGCGCTTCGATGCCTGCGAGACCGTCGCCACGAGCGTCGATCGCCGCAGCGCCAGGCGGCACTTGGCGTTCCAGAAAAAGCGGCTCAGCCGATTGTGAAAGACCAGCCGCGGAAGCGTTTCGGCGATCACGTCGTGAAACGTCACGATGCACGGCACGTCGCCGGCCAGCGGAAAATAGGTATACACCGCCGGGAAGTAGAACACGTCGACCGGCTCGCGCGCCGCGGCGCGGCGCATCGCCCACATGTCGCGCAGCGAACGCCGGCCATCTGCGGCGGCGGCCTGCGTGGGCGCGACGGTCGTGTCGGCGACGATCAGCTTCCAGCCGACCGGAAACTGCGACGCGTCGGCGGTTTGGCGATCAACGAGCAGCACGATCTCGTCGTCGCCGGCGTTTCGCGCCAGCGCGGTCAGCAATTCGCGCGTAAACCGGCCGAAGCCGCGCTTGTTCGACCAGCTACTGGCGTCTATGCCGATCCGCAAGCGAGTGGCTAGTGGTTAGTGACCAGGAAACTGGCGAAATAGGCGACGCATCCGAACCGCGAGCGCAAGCGACCGGCGGAAACGGCGTAAGACGATTGGGGGTGCCGAGCACTGCGCCGCTTGGCCGGTCGCTTGCGCTCGCGGTTCGGATGTCCTCACCGCCTCAGTCCCACCACCCGATTGTAGATCCACCCGATCACCCAGCCGACCAGCGCGCCAGCCAGCGCGCCCCAGAACAGCCCGACGAACGCACCCGGCCAACTCACGCTGTAGCCCGGGAAGTAGTGCCGCAGCAGGCCCAGATGCTCCCCCATCTTCGGTCCGCTGCGAATCACGAGCCAAACCGTCATGACGAACAGCCCGATTCCGCCAGTCGCGCCGAACACCAGCGCGAGAATACCGGCCTGAAGCCGCGCGATTGCGCGGGTGACTTCGCGTTCCGCTTGCGTGGTCATGTGTGGACCGACCTTCCGTGGTATTCGTCAGTCGTCATTCGACGGTGTCGTTACCGCACCGCATCGCACGATCGACCGACTGGCTGCCCGCTAGACTTTGTCCAGCAAATCCCGCTCTTCCTCGGCTTCGGCGCGGCGTTTTAGCAGGTACGCGTACGCGGCCATGCCCCAGTTTCGCAAGTGAGCGAGCGCGTATCCGATGACGAAACCTCCCAGGCCGGCCTGAAACAAGCCCAGGAATGCGCCGCCCCAGGACACCTCGTAACCGAACAGGTAATGCCGCAGCAGTCCCAGCGTGGCGCCCATTTGGGGGCCGTGCTGGATCAGAAGCGTGATCGTCATCAGGAATAGCCCGACACCCAGTACTGTGCCGATTGAAACACCCAATGCCACCGGATCGAGGCGGGCGAAGACCTTCTCGATCACGTCATCAGGAGTCGGTTCGCCTTCCGGCGTCTCTTCGAGCACGCGCGTGGGCACCATGCGATCACCCAGAGTCGGTTTGGCCGCGGACTTGGGCTTGCGATCCTCCTCATGGTACTCCATCTCCGTGTTCACAGCCCAGATGTCGTTCCGCTCGCCGACGATGTTCCGCGCCGCGTACACCGCCGTCACCATCGAGTGGTCCTGGTTGTTGTAGCGGTGCAGCCCGTTGCGGCCGACGGTCTGGAAGTTCGTCAGCGTCTCCAGCCAACGGCGGATCACGTCGACGTGATGCTGATACTCTTGGTCATAGACCGGATACGCCTTCGGCATGCGCACCACCGTGCCGTCGGCGATTTCGTTCGGCTGCGCGAGGCCGATTTGGGCGCACTCGCGGACGCCCAGCTCGATCAGCCGCTCGTTCGGCCAGCGCCACTCGTCGTCCTTGTCCCACAGGAAGTATTCGAGTCCGAGCGAAGTGCGCTTCGCGTCGGGCACCATGTGCGGGCTCCAGTTCTTGTAGTTCTGCACCCGCCCCATTTTCACTTCGGGAGAGTGGATGTAGATCCAGTTGTCCGGGAAAATCGCGTCGCGCTCGGCGATCAGGACCACCGTCAGATAGTCGCGATAGCGCAGCGAATTGGCGGCCTTCAGCACCTCCGCCGGCGGGGCCGGGTCCATGGCGTTGATCATCTCGCGCATCGGCATACTGGAGATGAAGTGGTCGCCGCCGACCTCGACCCGTTCGCCGCCGTCCTTTTCGCCGTAGACGGCCTCGACTCGTCCGGTGCGATGGCGGATTTTGTCCACGCGGATGCCGCGATGCGTCGGGTTTCCGCTTTTGGCGAGCAGCTCTTCGCAGCGCTCCCACATCATGCCCGGGCCGAAACGCGGATAGTGGAACTCGTCGATCAGCGTGGTGATGACCTTGCCGTCGGCGGTCTTGCCGCCGCTCGTGGGAAAAAGCGCGTTACGGATCGCTTCTTTCAGCGAGAGGTTCTTGATGCGCTGCGCGGCCCAGTCGGCGGAAATCTCGGTGCAGGGAATGCCCCAAACTTTTTCGGTGTAGGTCTTGAAGAAGATCTGGTAGAGCCGGTAGCCGAAGCGGTTCGCCACCCACTGCTCGAACGTGGATTCCTGCTTGCTGGGGAAGAACTTCGCCTTGGCGTAGCTGAGGCAGACCATCGCCGATTCGATCGGCCCTAGACCCGCCAGCGCGTTCATGGCCTTCAGCGGATAGTCGAAAAAATGCCCGCGATAGTGGATTCGCGACATGCGCGGCCGCAGGAGGAATGCTTCCCCCAGGATTTCGTTCCACAGGTCGTTGACCATCTGCACCTTTGAGAAGAAGCGATGGCCGCCGATGTCGAAACGATAGCCCTTGTAGTTCACCGTGCGCGAGATGCCGCCGACGATGTCGTCGGACTCGAGCACGGTCGACTTCATGCCGAGCTTGTTGAGCTCGTAGGCGGCGGTGAGTCCCGCCGGCCCGGCACCGATTACGGTCGCTTGGATCGCCATATTCCTACGCCTCTATCGGAGCGCTGGGCGAAAAATGCGCAGACTCCGTCCCCGTCGGCTGCGCGGCGCGCGTTTGGCTAGACCTGCTCTATCGACGCCGTTTCGCCAAGAATGTTGCTCTGCGGACGTTAGCGCTCCCCCAACCCGGGGTAAAGCCTGAACGAAGACTATTTGTAACAGATGCTGGGCAGGCGAACAAGCCACGGGCTTAGCAGTCCCCGTTGATGCACTCAGCCAGCCGAGCCCCGACCGTCAGAGACTGTCGAAATACCCTGTCAGAGCCGCGACCGTGAGGGAGCGGGGGAAAAAACGCGTTCCCGGCTTCCAGATGGCCCATTCTCTGCCCCCGCTCCCTTACGAGTTTGAGAAATAATTGGCCAGACGCAATTCCGTGCGCGGTTCGCTGGGAAGGAAAGCACAGCCGAGGGCGGCTGTGCTACAAAAATTCTCAGTCCCTTACGGTCGCGGCTCGGTCAGGCAGGTATTACGACCGTCTCTCACGGTCGGGGCTCGGTAAGGAGCGTTTCTCAACGGCCGATTAGAGGCCGCTCGTCAGAACCGTTTTCATCGCGGCGACGAAGGTATCGAGCTCCTCTGTCGTCGTGTACACATTCGGCGTCACGCGTACGCCTTTGACGTTCACGGTGTCAATCGCGACGACGAAAATCCGGTGCTTGGTCCAAAGATGCTCAACCAGTTTCGGCGGTTCGAGGCCGTCGATCGCGATCGTCGTAATCGCGCACGAATGCAGGTGATCGAGTTTCGTGTAGAAGCGAACCCGGCCATCCTCGGCCAGCGGTTTGGCCCAATAGTCGCGCAGATACCGCAGGCGCGCTTCCTTGCGCTGCGGCCCGATCGCGTCGTAGAACGTCAGCGCTTCGGCAATCGCAAGCCGGTTAGCGGCCGGGTGCGTCCCGATCTCCTCGAACTTGCGGATGTCCTTGCGCTTGTCCTCCGGGGCGGCCATCAGCGGCCAGAGAGACTCGATCTTCGACTCACGCACGCTCAGGAAACCCGAACCGAGCGGCGCGGTGAGCCACTTGTGCAGGCTGGTGCCGTAGTAGTCGCACTCGAGGTCGTCGCGCCGGAACACCAGGTGGCCGAAGGCGTGCGCGCCGTCGACGATGACGGGGATGCCGTGCTGCCGGCCGATCCGGCAGATGTCGCGCACCGGGAAAATCTGCCCGGTCAGGAAGCAAACGTGCGAGCAGAGCATCAGCTTGGTTTTTTCGCTGATGTTCTTTTCGAACACCGCCGCGAGCTGCGCCGGGTCGTCCGCCGGCGCGGGCGCGGGGACCATTTTCAGCACCACACCTTCGCGCGCCGCGCGCTGCCGGCAGGTGTTCAGCATGCGCGGGTAATCGAGCTCGGTGGTGAGAACCTCGTCGCCGGCTTTCAAGTCGATTCCGAACAGGCACGTTTCTAGCGATTCGCTCGCGTTGCGCGTGATGGCCATTTCGCTCGGTCGACAGCCGAATGCGGCCGCCAGGTGCGCTCGAACCGATTCCACCTGCGGGTCCTGGATTTGCCAGAGATTTCGCGCCGGCAGGCCGTTGGCGAACTCCAGATGACGGCGGTGTGCTTCCATCACGACGCGCGGCGAGGGGCTGACGCCGCCGTTGTTGAGATTGATTACGCTGCGATCGACGGCGAAAGCCTGCTGAATCCCGAACCAAAAGTCTTCATCGCGCGCCAGTTCGTCAATTGGCTTCCCGGCGTGCCGCGATTGCGAATCCTGCACCCGCGCCAGCGCGTCCTCGCGCAACATCGCCAGCGCCACGACGCCGCCGGCCAGGCCGGAGAGCATTTCGCGGCGCGAGAGTCGAGACGCGGAAAAAGCCGGTGCGCGCATTTTCGATCTCCGAGAAATTGGAGAGCCTCAACTAACACATGTGCGGAAAAGGTGCAACGCCGGCCGGCAAAATCGCAGCCGCGACGACGGAGTCGGGATCAACGTCGGTCGAAGAACTCCCGGGCCGGGATTGACGGTCGGGGGCAGTGCCCACGGCGTCACGCCGGCTGCTGAGCCTGCCTACCTCAATCGGCGCGTCCGCGACGGGCGGAACTTGCCGCCCAGCGTCCGCCGGGGCGTGCTGGAAGCCGCCGTCGTCGCGTCGCCTTCCGCGTAGGCCGACTGGACGAAGCGCGCGGCGATTGGCGGCGTGCTCGGGACAGCCTGCTCGTCGGCCACCGGCGCCTGCGGCGGTGCTACGCTGGACTCGAAGCCCTCCACGCGCCGCGGCAGGATTTCCTTGTTGATCAAGTGTTCGATGGCGGTGATCTGCTTGCCTTCCTCGAATGTGACGAACGTGATCGCAGTGCCCGATTGGCCCATCCGCGCCGTTCGGCCGATGCGGTGGACGTAGACTTCCGCGTTCTCGGGAATGTCGTAGTTGATGATGTGCGTAATGCCGCTCACGTCGAGCCCGCGCGCCGCGAGGTCGGTCGCCACCAGCAACTGAAAGCGCCCCTTGCGAAACCGCTCCAGCACACGCTCGCGCTTGCGCTGAAACAGATCGCCGTGGATCTCCATCGCGTCGTAGCCGTCAGCCTTGAGTCGCGAGCATAGACGCCGCGCGGCGGCTTTGGTGTTCGTGAATACAATCGTCGAGCCGCGCTCGTACTCGCGCAGGATGTGTTCGAGCAAGCGCGGCTTGTCCGGCCGCGCCACGCTCACGTAGAACTGGTCCACCTGGTCGACCGTCAACACGTCGCGCGAAACATCCACGCGCACGGCGTCTTGCGTGTACTTGTCGATCAGCCGCCGAATTTCATTGTCGATCGTCGCCGATACGACGATCGTCTGGTGCGGTGCTTCGATCTTGGAGAGGATCCGCCGAATGTCGTCGCGAAATCCTATGTCGAGCATGCGATCGACTTCGTCGAGCACCGCGACGCGCAGCGCCACGAGCGGCAGCGCGCCGCGCTGCATGAAATCCATCACCCGCCCCGGCGTGCCGACCACGATCTCGGGAACCCCACCGGCGGCGGTGGGCTTCAGCAGCGCGAGTTGCTTGCGAACCTCCTGACCGCCATACACCGCGACGACGCGCAGATTGGCCTCTTCGGCGACGCGCTTGATCTCCTGCACGACCTGCGTCGCCAACTCGCGCGTCGGAACGAGCACGAGCGATTGAAGCCCGGCCTTCGGTTCGAGCCGCTGCACGATCGGGAGCGCGAATGCGAGCGTCTTGCCGGTCCCGGTGCGAGCCTGTCCGACCACGTCGCGCCCCGCCAACGCCGGCGGAATGAGTTCGCGCTGAATGTCGGATGGTTCGACGATTCCCTGCGTTTTGAGCGCGGCGGCGAACCGGGGCAGGACGCCCAGGGACCCGAAACCGATGCTGCCAGGACTTGCGGCCTCGGCCTCGCGAGCTACGGACGATGACGATTTCAAGCGATAAAATCCTCCGGCGCGCCGCGGCGAGAAGGCCAGGGCGTGCTAAACGATGTATCGATAACGGGTTGCGCCGCCGCAGTCAACTGTGAATCACGCCACGGTCAAATCAAGCGCGAACGGGTTTTCCCCTCGCCGTCCGCGCCACAACAGGGCGCGCGTGTCTTCGCGGGTCGGGGCCGGACCGAGATTCGCCGGATTCGTTGTCCAAACCGTCGCGCTCCGGGACACCCAACTCGTCCGCCTGGTAGCGGTCGGAACAAACGAGGAGGCCGGCAACTAGTTACGCGTGGAAGTTCGCGGTTCTTGATTGCTCAAGGGTCAAATCGCGCGACGAGTTTCTCGGCCGTCTCGCGGCACGCTTTTTGCGCTTCAGCTGTCCCACAGTTGGTCGCCACGACGATCGCCAAATCGCGCTTTGGTGAGAGCTGGATCATCGCGAACCACATCGAATTGCTTCCCGCGTGTTGAAATACCGGTTCGCCGTGCCATTGCTTGGGCCCCAGCCCCCAGCCCATCGCGTATTCCAGTTTGCTGACATCCGCGTGCAAGCGCTTCATCGTCTCTGGTTTCAGGCCCAATTCCCGGCCGTCGGCGCGAAGGTGAAAGGCCGCGAATCGCGCCCAGTCGCCGATCGAGCAGTGCACCGTGCCGCCCGGACCAATGACGGCCGGGTTATCGCCGGCAGGTCCCGGCGGAACCGGGGTCGGTTCCGCGCCGGGGCGGGCGGTGTGGCCGAACGGCTGATCTACACGCTCGGCGTCGCCGGGCGCGCCGAAGCCCGCGCTTTTCATACCCAGCGGCACGAAGAGCTTGGCTCGAATCAGGTCTTCCCAAGTCGCGTCCGCGGCCTGCTCGCACATCGCGCCCGCGATCGCATAGCCGAAGTTCGAGTAGTTCATTTTCTTGCCCGGCTTGTCGGTCGGCGTCTGGTCCAGCGCGATCCGCACCAGCTCGTGCCGCCGGGCGCGCATTTCGCCGCTCAGCGCAGCGATTTCCATGAACGACGCGCCGGGCTGGCGATCGTCCGGCAACCCGGAGCGATGTTGCAGGAGCTGCTCAAGCGTGACGTTTAGATACTCGGGGCGGACGTCGTTTCTCAGGTCGGCGAATGACTCCCCGAGGGTGGTGTCCCAGCGCAAATTGCCCTCGTCGACCAATCGAGCGCAGAGCGTCGCAGTCATCGCCTTGGTGCACGAGCCGATATGGAAACAGTCGCCCACGCTGACGGGTTCGTTCTCGCCCGCGCGTCGCACGCCGACGGCGCCGATCGCCAGCATTCCGCCGCCGCGCGTCACGGCGGCGGCCAGCGCGGGCGTCTTGTACTGCTCGCGAATCGGCGTCAGCAGCTCGTCCAGCGATGCTGGCGCGGCCGGCACACCGGCCGTCGTCGTGTGTTTTTCGCCTGGTTTCTGCGCGACGGCGAAGGACACGAACAGGACCGCGCCGGCTAATTGCGTAATTCGGCGGATTGTCTTCATGCCGAAATGATAGACGCTTTGAGCACGTTGTCGTCGCCTCGCAAAACCGGCGGGATTCAGCGGCGTGCAATCCGGGAGCCGACATCGTCGCTCGTCCTTCGCCATTCACTATTCGCTATTCGCAAATCCGTCGCTATTCTCCGCTCATGCCCATCGAGCGCGTCTTTTCGCAACCCGTGCCCGACGATGATCGCTTTCTAAACTCGCTTCGTCCGCGCCTGCTCGACGAGTGCATCGGACAGGATGCCGCCCGCGAGCAGCTTCGCATCGCGCTGGACGCCGCCAAGGCGCGCGGCGAGCCGCTGGATCACGTCTTGCTCGACGGACCGCCGGGCTTGGGAAAGACGACGCTGGCGCACGTGCTCGCGAACGAGATGAAGGCCACCATCCGCGTCACCAGCGGCCCCGCAATCACGCGGCAGGGCGACCTGATGAGCCTGCTGACGCAAATGGAGACCGGCGACATCCTTTTTGTCGACGAGATCCACCGACTCAGTAAGGTCGTCGAGGAGTTTCTCTATCCGGCGATGGAGGACTTCCGCGTTGATTACACGCCCGAGAGTGGAATCGGCGGGCGCACCGTAAATTTCAAGCTCAATCGCTTCGCGCTGATCGGCGCGACGACGCGCTCGGGCCTGCTGTCGCCGGCGCTGCGCGGGCGATTCGGCCACCTGATCCACCTCCAGTTCTACGCCGCGCCGGAGCTGGTGCGGATCGTGCGGCGCAGCGCGTCGATCCTGAACGTGAAATCGGACGCCGCGGCACTGGAGCGACTCGCCGCCCGCGCCCGCGGCACGCCGCGGATCGTGAATCGGCTGCTGCGGCGCGTGCGCGACTACGCCGAGGTTCGGGGCGACGGCACGCTGCGGGCCGAGACGGTCGATGCGGCGCTCGAAATCCTACAAGTCGACAAGATGGGGCTGGATGGGCTGGATCGCGAGTATTTGCGCGCGCTAATGGAGCACTACGACGGCGGACCGGCGGGGATCGAGGCCATCGCCGCCAGCATGGGCCACGAGCGCGACACGCTCGAGGACGTGGTCGAGCCGTATCTGCTCCAACTCGGCTTCGTCATCCGCACGCCGCGCGGCCGCGTGGCCCGCCCGGCTGCGTACGAGCACTTGGGCCTGCCCGCGCCGACGGCGCGCGATTCGATGCCGACGCTGTTTGATTGATGCACGGACAGCCGGCATCCGAAATGCGAGTGCAGGCGACCGGCCGGGCGAATGAACGGAGCGTCATCGTCAATCCGGTCGTGCGCGGATCGGGTGTGTCTTCAACATCCGCGCCAACGCCGAGATCAGCGCCGGCAGGTGGGACTGATCGACTTCAAAGCTGAACCGGTGCGACTGCGCCATGTGATCGGGCGTAAGTTCGACTTCGAGCGCGCCGCGGCCGTTCTTGAGTTCGATCCTTGCGCGGAGATTCGGCTCCATGCAATCCAGCCTGGCGATTCCGTTTAGATATCCGTGCAACCGGACGAGGTCGTCGTGCCATTGTTGCAGTTCGGTGAGATGCAATATCGCCCCTGAAGCGCACACTTCAGCGCCCTCCGCGCTGCACTGCGCGTGTGCAAAGCAGCCAGTTTCCGTCCCAGTAGTCTTGGGCTTGCTCGAACTGCCTTCCGAACACGCAAACGCGGAATCCCGCGATCTCGAAGTCAGGCAAGCCCTGCGGCGCGTCGCGGTTCATGTTCGCTCCGAACTCGCGTTGTGATTCTCAGGTTGGGCTCAGATTGTGCACGAAGCTGGTGCCTACCCGAAAGGGCAGGCGCGGAACGCCGGCGCAAATTGATTCACAACACGCGCGTAAGCCGGTGTCGCCGCCCGCGATCGAATCGATACCCGTGAAGTTTGAACCGAACCGCGACCGTCAGGGGCGGGGGATGCAAGAATCCGCCTTCTTCAACCCCCCGCTTCCTGACGGGCGCGGTTCTGACAGGCAGACTTGACCAGTACCAGTGATTCGGTAGTGGCTCAGTTTCGCATGCGACGCCGGGAAAACGCCCGACACCGAGGCCCGACCGTAAGGGAGCGGCCTTCTGCTGGTCGCAAGAGACCTCCGTCACGGTCGGGGCTAGGCTGGGGAGTTCCTTCGCGAAATTGAGCCACTACCAGTGATTCCCTCCCGCTTGCGGCGTCGGACCCAGCCGCCGTACAACTTCCCGGCTGTTTGTATTGAAGTCGCGCACCGATTCGCGACGCCGACTCGCGCAGCCGGAAAGTGAGATTTCGCGATGCTGATCCGCCTGGCCCACAGTCCTGATCCCGACGACGCCTTCATGTTCTACGGCCTTTCGTGCGGCGCGGTCGATGCGGGGCCGTATCAATTTGAGCACATCTTGGAGGACATTCAGACGCTCAATGAGCGCGCCGAACGCGGCGAATACGAAGTTACGGCGATCAGCATTCATGCCTATCCGTACGTGCGACACCGCTACGCGCTCACGTCCTGTGGATCGAGCATGGGCGACAACTACGGACCGATCGTCGTGACGCGCGGCGCGACGACGATCGAACAGTTGCACGGAAGGGCGATCGCCGTGCCGGGCCTAAAGACGACCGCGTTTCTGGCGCTCTCGCTCCTGCTCGGGAAAGGCGAATTCACGCCGCGCGTGGTGATGTTCGACAAGATTCTCGACGAGGTGGCCGCAGGCCGAGCCGACGCCGGGCTGGTGATTCACGAAGGGCAGCTTACGTATGCATCGCAGGGGCTCAGCGTCGTGGTCGATCTCGGCAAATGGTGGCTGGAGAAAACCGGATTGCCGCTGCCGCTGGGCGGAAACGCGATCCGGCGTGACCTGGGCGACCAGGCGTGTCGGCGGATCGCCGCGATTATTCGCGAGAGCATCCGATATAGTCTCTCGCACCGCGACGAGGCGGTGAAATACGCGTTGCGTTTCGGCCGCGGGCTGAATCTGAAACTCGCGGATCGCTTTGTCGGCATGTACGTCAATGAATGGACGCTCGACTACGGCCCGCGCGGCCGCGAGGCGGTGCGCCGGCTGCTGCGCGAAGGCGCGCAGGCGGGACTGGTGCCGGACGCCGGGGAGATCGAGTTTGTCGAATGATCGAGCGGCGGGCGAAAATTGACGTCTGTCGGAACCGCGACCGTGAGGGAGCGGGGATTGAGAACAGGCCGCTGGAGAACGCGCATTCTCCCCGCTCCCTGACGGTCGCGGTTCAGACAGGCAAGCAACTCAACGGATCGCTACGCGCGCGGGAGCCGATTTCATGCTGGTGACTCACGCCGAACACACGCTTCCCAATGGCCTGCGCGTCGTCTGCGAGTCCATGCCGCAGGTGCGGTCGGTGGCGCTGGGCTTTCTGGTGCGCACCGGCTCGCGGCACGAAGCCGCGCATGAGCACGGCGTCAGCCATTTTCTCGAACACATGTGCTTCAAGGGCACCGCTACGCGCAGCTCTAACGACATCAACGTGCGCTTCGATGAGCTGGGCAGCATCTACAACGCGTTCACCGGCAAAGAGCACACGATTTACTACGGCTGGGTGCCGGCGATGCGCAGCGGCGAGCAGCTCGACCTGCTCGCCGACATGATCAGGCCCGCGATTCCGCCGGACGATTTCGAGACCGAGCGTAAGGTGATCCTCGAAGAGATCGCCATGTCCGATGACAGTTTCGATCGGCATGTCTCGAACTTCCTGCACGCCGCCGTATTCGAAGGGCATCCGCTGGCGCACGAAATCCTCGGCGAAAAGGAGACCATCGAACGCCTGCCGCGCGAGGGCATGCTCGACTACCTATCCCGGCGCTATGCGGCGGAGAACACGGTGCTGGTCTGCGCGGGGGCGATCGAGCCGGAAGCATTGTTCGCCGCCGTTGGCCGGGCCTGCGAAGGATGGCGACGTTCGACCCACGGCGCTGCGCGGACGATGAAGCCGGAGGTGAAGCTCACCGGTGTAAGGCGGCTGAAGCTGGGGCAGTTCAAGCAACAAGCCGTCGTACGGCTGTTTCCGTCCATCCCGCTCGATCATGCCGACGGCGAAGTGGTGGAGGCGTTCACGGCGCTCTTTGGCGGTCCGAATTCACGCTGCTACTGGAACATCGTGCAGAAGGGCATTTGCTCGCACGCCGGCGCGGCGTGGCTTGCGTATGCGGATTGCGGTCTGATGGCGCTGTACGCCGATGGCGAGCCGGAGCGCTGCGAGGAGATGCTCAAAGCGCTGGACCAGCAGGCGCGCGAGGTGAGCGCGAAGGGCTTCCGCCCGGACGAAGTCGCCCGCGTTCGCAATCGCCGGCGAACGCAACTCGCGCTGGAGGCTGAAAACCCGCGCAGCCGCCTGATGCAGATGGTCGAAGACATCGAGACTTATGGCCGTGTACGCACGGTCGAAAGCTGCATGGCGGAAGTCGAGGCGCTGACGCCGCGCTTGATCGCGTCGCATTTGGAGCGATTCCCAATCACGGGCGACGGGATGCTGCTGAGCATCGGCCCGCGCGAGTGGCCGTAGAAATGTTATGCGGATTGGCGCCGCGTGGCGTGCAGTAAGCGTGGGATCGACGTTCGGCCAGGCTCTACCGGCTGGTCGCCAATTCCGGCGTCTGCACCCCGCTCGTCGAATTCGACCGCCGGCCCCCAAAGTACTCCCGCACGCCCATCGCGCAATAGCGACAGAGAATCTCGTGCGGCCGGCAACGCAGCTCCGTGCCCAGCGCCGCTTCATCGAGCCCCTCGCCGCAGAGCACCACTTCGTCGCCCGGCCGATCGCGCGGATCGATGCTGATGAATGACGAATTCATCCCGGCTTCGATCAGCCGTTGCGGCCGGCCGTTGACGCGCACCGACACCGGCGCAAGACCGTTCGAATATCCGGCGAGCAGAATCCCGACTTGCGGATGTTGAAAGCCGCTATAGCCGATCGGGCCGCTGGTGTGACGGATCGCGTGCAGGTGAGTGTGGACGCGTACGGCGCCGCGATAGAGCGCGTAACCGGGGCGGACGGCGTCCAGCCAGGTCGCGGGATCGTCGATCAGCGAGGTAGCGGCCGCGTGCAAGCGCGGAATTCGCCCCGCGCAGAGCGACTTGAAGCGCGCCACGGCGCGCGCGTCCGCGGCATGCGTGTAAGCCTCCGCGACTCGGCAATGCCGCAAAATCTCGCCCAGCTCCACTTCGTTGCAGCCGAAGCGCTGCATGCCGCTGTCGACGCTCAGCACGAACGGCGTGTCGGAAAAGCGCTGCGCGTCACGGAGATTTGACAACGCCGGGCGCAGGCGCAGCTCGCTATAAGCCGACGGCTCCGCTTCCAGCGGGCCGAGCACGACTCCCGGCCGGCCGATCTCGCGCGCTTCGTCGATCGAGAAATACGCGAACTCGTCGGCGACGTCGTCCAGCGCGTCGGCCACCCGCCGCGCGCCAAGTCCGTAGGCATCGGCTTTCACCACCGCGATCAGCGCGGTGCCAGTGCGGGTACGAATCGCCAGCGCTGAAGCGCGAACGCGGTCTAGGTCAATCGTGACATGAATGTGCTTGGATCGCATGGGCTCAGACTTCCGTGTCTTGTGCCGGCAGGTCGATCAGTCTCGCTTGCCGCAGCGCGGCGGACGCCAACTCAGCCTCGCACGCACGCGTTGCGGCTGACGCCGCCTCCGTCGGCGGCGCGCACATGAACTCTCGCGTACGACGCGGAAGGCGTCAAGAGCGGAAATTGGCACAGCGCGCGGAGCTGGCGGCCAGCCGCGCGCTCCGGCTTACGGACACGTCGCCTGCCAGTTCGCCAGCAGGATTCCGAGGTCCGCCTCATCCGTCACGTTGTCGCCGTTCAGGTCTCCGTCGTCGAGCCGCAACCAGGCCGACAGCAGGATCCCGAGGTCTCCTTCGTCCACGTCGCGGTCGCGATCGAGGTCGCCGGGGCAGGGAGTCTGGGCTTCGAGTTTCCAGGCCCAAGTGTCCGCGGCAATCAGGTATCCCAACGTACCGGCGTCGCTTCGGGCCTGATAGCCCAGCGGCCCCGGGACGTTCGTTCGCACGTTGCCGAATGCGCCCTGGGTCGGGATGTCCAACGCCGTGTGCCAGCTCAGCAGATACGTTTGATTCGGGCGGAGATCGACCAAGTACGGGAATTCGAACGTGAACTTCCACGTCGGTTGGCCCAGGTAGTCGATTCCCCAGGCGACCGCGCTGCTCGGCTGATTGAATGAAAAGCTCGCGTCCGTGCCCGACAGCGGTTGAGCCGCCCATTCGGCGAGTCCGCGCCGTACGTTGACGGCGAAATACGGATAGTGGGAAAAATCTGCCGGTCCGACCTGCCCCGGCCCCGCGCCGCCGGCGATGACGGTCAAACGCTTGAGACTGATCGGCGTCGGCGAGCTAATTTCCATGCCGCAGACATAGTACGTGCCGCCGACGCCCTTGAACGACCAGTCCCATTCAAGCTGATTCGTATTGGCCGGTTCATCGAGGATGTAATCGAAGATCGTCACGTCGGCACGCGCGGCGTCGATCGCGCACACGAGCCAGCACGCGCAGGCGATCAGCTTTCGGTTCATCCTTCCTTCCTCCGCGGTTGGTCGGTTGAGTTCAACCGCTGCTTCATCGTACACAGCACCCACTACTTGTCCTATGAGAATTGCGCTCGCTGAACGCCCGGGCGGCGACCCGGCGGCGCGCCGATCACGCAGCCGGCCAGTCGACGACGTGCGACACGGGGATGCCCCAATCAGGCGCCAACAGCGGTTCGCTCCGGATTACGCGAACGTGCGGACCGCGCGGCGCCCAGACTTCGGGGTTGGTCGGGCCGAAGAGCGCGGTGCAGCGCGTGCCGAGCAGGGCGGCAAGGTGGGTCGGCCCGCTGTCGTTGCCGAAATAGCTGCTCGCGGCCGCCAGAATCGCCGCGAGCGCCGTCGCCGTTGGATTGACGATCGTCGCATAGCTCTGTTGAATCGCTTCGACGTCCGTCATCGCGCCG
This sequence comes from Phycisphaerae bacterium, assembly GCA_046350315.1. Classification (GTDB taxonomy): domain Bacteria; phylum Planctomycetota; class Phycisphaerae; order UBA1845; family Fen-1342; genus CAZHTF01. The sequence goes on along the minus strand of JAXMAP010000002.1, from coordinate 3,067,064 downwards.
CTGTTCGAATGGCGATCATGCCAGCGCTCCACCTCTGCCGGACCGATGACGAATAGCGGAGCGCGACCGCGACGAACCACCTCGCGAGCCAACTCCATGAAATTCCCCAGCGGCCAGCATTTGCTGCGTCCGCCGCTGCCGGGGTGAATGGCAACGAACTCCCCCGTCACGCGCGCCGCGGATGCCAGATTCCGCCCTGCATCCGTCATTTCTGCCGATGGAGAGAGCGTCGCTCTGTCGCCGAGCTCAAATCCGGCGCTCAGCAATGCGTCACCCCACACTTCGGTGATGTGGCGCGAGGATTGCGTGTCCGGTCGCGCGTCGATGCTCATGACGCGCTTCGGCGACAACGCGAGAAGCCGTTGATGCACCAGCGAGTCGGGGCCGCCGAGCGCGTTGATGACGACTCGATCAGCCAGGAGCGCGCGAAGTCCGGCAGACGGCGGCCCCGTCGACTCCGCGAACAGCCAATGCAGTCCGACGCCCTCGGACGAGCGGTGCAGCACAGCCGGCCGACAGCGTTCCAACCCGGGATCGACGCGCGAAACGAAGCCGCAGCCGCCGCGGGCGATGCCCGGATTGCGGAGCAGCGTCGAGAGCAACAGCAGCAGATCACCCAGCGCGCCGCCGTGAAGCACCACTGGAACGGGCGTCGTCAAACGGCCGCCGGCTTCGCTCATTGGCGGTACAGGCCATTCCGGCGGATGTACTCTGCGACCCGCGGCGCGACCCATGCGCTGATGTCCTCGCCGGCGCGGATCGCGGCGCGAATCCGCGTGGCGCTGACGTCGTAGGCCGGCGTCTCGAGGATATGTGTGGCGAGGCGCGCTCGCTGCGCCGGGCTGAGAACTCGCCCCAACTGCTCATCGAGGTTCGGAAGCGTCTGTCCCGGCCGGCGAACCGTCACGATCGTGCACGCATCGACCAGCTCGGCGACGCGGTGCCACGTCGCGAGCTCGGCCAGGCTGTCCATCCCGATCAGCCAGTAGAGCTCGTCGCCGGGCAACGAAATGCGAAACGCCGCGACGGTGTGCAACGTGTAATTCGGGCCGGGTTGATGCAGCTCCCAATCCGAAACTTCAAACTGCGGCTCGGACGTAACCGCCAGCCGGCACATCGCCAGCCGATGCTCCGCCGACGCCAGCCGCCTGTCGCGTTTGTGCGGCGGTACGGCGGCGGGAATGAGCACGACCCGCGCGGCGAGCTGCTGCGCGGCGCTGCGCGCTACGCCGACGTGGCCGACATGGATCGGGTCGAACGATCCGCCAAAGAGCATGACGCGCGCCAAGGATTTCACCGGCTGTTGAGGGCTCAGGCGAATTCTCGCGGTCCGGCGTGACGCGTTCAACCGCGGATTTTGTAAGCGGCTCTGTCAGGGTTGCGTCCGGAGGAGGGTTGCGGATTAGTGCGGCGCTCACCCGACGCGCACGAAAGCGCTCCCGGCCCCTTCGCGCCATGAGACGATGCGCGGTAGCATCCCGGTTCATGGCAATTCAACCGGCGGGCGCGCTGGGCGATGAGCCGCGCGCCGGAGCGGTTTTGCAGGCGTCGGGCCAGCCGCTCGATGCGTCAGCACTGCAATCGCCCCGCTCGCAGCCCAAGCCGCCGATCATCGATGTCTGGTCGCGGACGGATCGCCGTCACCGCCGTCAAGCCGTCTTGCTGCTCATCGTCAATCTCGTGCTGTTCTGCGGTCTGTGCGTTTTCACGCACTGGCTGCACGTCGCTAAGCTGTTCGATTTCTCGTTCGAGAGCTACATCGCGCCGGCAAAGGTCTTTGGCGAAGGTACGCAAACGCTGACGGACTTCATCCTGTTCCCGATCAGCGTTGAGAATGTGCCGGCGCACGGCATCGTGCTGGGGCTATTGGTGGCGGCGACGGTGGCCGTGCCGATCCTGATCGCGATTCTGTATCGATTCTGGAGCTCGATTCCGTTCATCCTGGCGGTGCTGGTGTTCGCACACATGCCGTGGATGGCGCTGACGCTACTGGGCAGTTGCATCGTCGCGTCGCTTCCGCCGTTTCGTCTGCCGTTCCGATTCGGCTCGGCGCTGGTGGGGATGCTGCCGGTGGTGTTGTATCTGTATCTGGCGACCGGGATCACTGGCGACGGGCCGCAAATCTCGCCCTCGCAGCGGTTCGCGCTTACGTTTTCCTGGGTCTTGGCGATTATCGCCGGCTGCGCGATGATGGGCCTGGTCCTGCTGCTCGCTCGCGTTGTGAACTACCGGCCGACCGCGGTCGTGCCGGTGCTGGCGGTGATGTTCGCTACGCCGGTGATCCTGTTCCACTTCCGCGTCGGCGTTGACGAATTGGCGTATCGGATGTTGGAAGCGGAATTCGGGCCGCAGTCGCGGCGGTTCGCGCCGATGGAAGATCCGCTCGTGACGACCGATCGCATTCGCGATCTGGTGCACCGCTGGACTAATGACGATGGCGTTGCGGACGGCTATCGGCCGGATTTTCTGGCGCTGTGGGGAGGGCGGGTCGAGGGATTGAAAGCGCGCGTTCGGCTGCGGCTGTTGTGCGACTTTCTGCGCGACCGGCACCGGGCTTATGACGCGTGCAGCCGCTTCATCGCCGATCACCCCAAGAGCCGTTACGTGCCTTGCGTGCTCTATATTCAGGCCAGCGCGCTCGACACGCGCCTGGATGAGCGCAGCTTGACTCAGATCCCGCCGCGGCGCGAGCTGTACAGCGATTTCCCGCACGTGCAGTCGGAGGAGAGTTGGTCGGCACTGCTGACGCACTATCCGCGCTCGCCGCTGGCAGTCGCGGCGGCCGTCCGTTTGGCGCAGTTGAAACTGCGCCGAGGCGATGTGGACCGCGCCGCCGAGTTGCTCGAAAAGGCACTCGCGCACAGCGCGTCGGCCGAGCCGCGCGCGCCCACGACGCAGCCTGGCGGCGGCGTGCTGGCGGCCGTTTCACCGGAAAGCACGCTCAAGTTCGAGCCGGAACCGTATCTGTTCGAAGCGGGACGATTGGCTGAGCTGATTTCCGAGAATCGCGATGACCCGCGCTTCGGAAACGCGCCGCTGGAGGCGCTGGCATCGCTCGATCCGCGCCGCGCTGGCTATGAAGAGCAGCTCCTGCGACTCGCGGAGGCCTATGCCGACAGCACGCTGCGCGGCAATCTGCTCGTGCGCTGGGCGGCGTCACAGGCCGACGTCGGCGCGCGGGCCGAGCGACTCGCGCAATGCATCGAACACTTTGATCAGGAGGATGCGCTGCCCGAAGCGCTATTCCGCCTGGCGGACCTGGAGATTCAGTCCACCGGTGTTGACAACCCCGCGCGCCGCGCGGACGGTATGGCGCGCATGCGCGAGCTTGTCTCGCGATTTGGATCGACATTCTGGGGTCGGGCCGCGGCGGATCGATTGACGATGATGGACCCGACCGCCCCGCGTCCGAGCGGCGTTCGCGCTGCGAGGTGAGCCGCGAACAGATCAGAAGCGGAACGATCTGCGCGGTGCGAGCGACATCGCTGCTGTGGTGGCAGCCATTGGCCCGGGCAAGACATGGAACGCGCGAGAACATAGGGACGTTAGTCCTGTTGCGGAACCGGGCTATCGCGTCATGCTACGACGGCGGGCCTGCAAACGACGGATGATCGAGTACGGCGCGCCTGCCGCCTCATCAGGAGCACGCGATGCGACTGCGATTCGATCTGGTCGTGGGCGCCGCGGGAGAGGCGCCGCCGGATTTCCATGAGGTTCTGCGCCCCGACGGCTCGACCGACGCCGTTTACCGCTGGCTTGCCGGAAACAGCCATCGTCTTACGGACGCCGCGGCGCATCTGGTCGCGGGAAATCCCGGCGGCGCCAGTCTTGATAACCTGGTCGCGCTGATCGCGTCGCGACATTTGGTCGTTTTCCATCGCGTCGATACGCCGGCCTATGCCGGCGCGATCGCGCCCGCGCCGCGAGCCGCGAAGACTGAGGACTCGGCGAATTCGGGCGTCAACTCAGAAAGCCCGGCGTGGATCGAATACCAATTCGTCGATGCCGCCGATGCGCCAATCTCCGGGTTGGTCTACGAACTGAAACTAACGACCGGTGCGATTGAGCGCGGTACGTTGCCGCCGGACGGTCGGCTGCGCCGCGAACCAATTCCTGCCGGGCGCTGCACCGCCCGGATCGGCGTCATCGAGCGCGCCAACTGGGGTGTCGAAACGGCCGGCGCCTGCGATTCGGTGCAGTTGCTGATTCAAGCGGACGGATTCGACGCCGGAACGCAGGTGCAGTGCGAGGTCTTTCGCTTGTACAAGGAGCAAACGGGGGATGCGATCGTCACGCTCACGGGCGTGCTGGACCAGAGCGGTCAGGCAGCGCTCGAATGGCAGCCGTCGGCCTCCGAACCGGCGCACGGGCAGTTTATTTTCAAGGCACAAGTCGGATCGCAGTGGAAGAAATCGAACGTCTTGACGTTGGCGCGAGGGATTGCATCCGCCCGTTGGTCGGCGTCGTGTGCGCACGACGGCGAAGAGGTTGTGCTGCAGGTCGAGACGCACGGCATCGCCGATGGCGCAACGGCGACTTTTCGCATCTATGAAAAGGATTGGATCACCAGTGATGACCTTCTGGATACCGGCGGTGCGCTGACCGCCAGCGTTACTGGGGGTCGCGCTACGCTGAAGTGGAAGGTGGTCTGGAAACCCGACGACGAAAAGACCGGTTGCAGTGATTACATCCATTACTACTTCGTCGTCGAGCTCGATGGTATGACGGGCTATTCGCCGCTGTTGGAGGTATGGCCAGTCTTGGAGGTCTCGCCGGAGGGCGCGGCGGCCGGCGCGCGATATTGCGTTCGCATGCCCAACGGCGTCGAGAAATGGGGCGTGACGGAGGATGGCGGAAGAATCCGCGTGCCGGGTGCGCGGCCCGGACGAGCCTTCGCCAGCCTGGCCGCGACACCCAGCGACAGCGAGGCGGGCACACAGGAGGCGTAGGCCATGCCGGCGTACACGCGCGAGACGGAGAGCGTTCACCGGATTCGCCTGCCGGGCTCGATCCGCTGCTACTGGTCGGAAACGTCCGTCAACAACGGCGTCACGGTGAAGATGCACGTCGAGACCGAGTTTGTCGCCGATGGCGCCGTGTCGGATCTCGCGATCTTTCTGGTTGATCCGAAGACCGGCCGCCGCACGCGGCAGTTGGGCCGCACCAGCGGAAGCGTGTCAAGCAACGCGCTGGCGATCGATCAGACAATTCAGCTTGAAGAAGGCGATTTCGACGCGGCGCTCGACGCCGCGATTCTGATCTTCGAGGCGACAATCCAGAACTATCGACTGGTCGGCGAGAGCCAGCGGCTCTTCGTCGGCCGCCCCCGATTCTCGGTTTGAACACAAGGACAACGAATGGCCCGACAAGCGCCGGAATCGGCGACCGCGCTGCTGAATCGACTGAGCCCGTTTCTTGATGCCGCGCCCAAGGCGCGCGTCGAAGCCAGCGCGGCTACCTGGCCGAACGGCATCGGCGCGGACATCAGCGACGTGCGCTGCGTGATGATCCACGGCACCGCCGGTTGGCCGACGCACGACAAAGCCGACGAGTTCGTGAACTTCTGCATCAACGGCGCCTCCGCCAAGCCCGGAATCTCGCCGCATTTCTATATCGCGCTCGACGGGCGCGTATTCCACATCTTTCCGGAAAATCGGCTGGTGTGGCACGGCGTGCAGATGAGCTATACGACCATCGGCGTGGAGACAGGCAACCTGATGGCGACGGGGGCGCCCCCAACAGCGCCACACCCACCCGCGCACTGGGATCAAGCGGTTTACGGACCCACGAATTGGATTCAGATGACCGCGCAGGCGGAGGACATCCCGGGGGCAAAGCTGTTCGCGTGCCATCCGAACAACCAGGTGATCGTCTGCTACTGGTCCACCGCCCGCCCCGCGACGCCCGATGCCGCAGCCGAGGGCGACCGGATGATGCTGTACAGCGAGGCGCAATATCGCTCGTGGCGGCTCCTGGCCCGGTACTTCGCCGAAGTATGGCGCATCCCGCGTAATCTCCCGCTGCGCCCGCAACTTCGCCGGGAGGCAGTGTGGCCCCGCGCGCATTCCGAGACCTACCGCAAACTGGTGAACGCCGACGCGTCGAAGGAGCTGTTGCTGCCGCAGTTGGCCGCCGCCCCGATCAATTGCACCACCTTCGACACCGACGCGGAGGCGGCGTTCGCGGGACGATACGCAGCGCAGATCTACACTGAATCGTGGACCGAAAACGGCCATCCCAAGAGCCACCGCGCGAATTGGTTCTGGCGCAACATGTTCAAAACGTACCGCGGCTTCGTGAGCCACGGCTATCCGGGGTCGGTGAACCTCGACGATCACAATTGCCCCGGCGCTCTGTTTGATTTCAACCGCTTTGCCCGCGAGCTGTGGGATTTCTGGTGGTTCCCGTTCGACCTGCAAGCGGGACCCAATCCCGGCGATCCGGTTCAGCTCGTGTCGGCGCGGCGCGACTACGGTCGAACCCAGCCCGAGGTGCTCGAGTATTACTGGGATTCCGTGCCGGCGCGCTTCCTGACGCGCACCGGCAGCGGATACTTCGGCGTCGGCGACGAAATTCTGCCCATGGCCCCGGTGGTGTTGGACCCCGCCCACTTCTCCGGCTACTGGCACGGCGGCATGCACTTCGCGCTCGCAGCGGACACGCCGATCTACGCGGCGGCGGGCGGACAGATCGTCGCCGCTCGTTTTCCCGTCACGTATCCCGCGGGCCAGGACCGAGATGCCGCGGCCTCGCACCTGGGAAGCACGCGCTTTGTGCTGTTGCGTCACGAAGTGTGGCATCGCCAAGCGGCCGGCGGGAATCGGATCAATTACAACGATGAGCCGTCCTACGTTTACAGCCTGTACATGCACCTGGGCGCGCCGACCGGGATGAGTTTTGAGAATGTCGTGGCCGCCAATCCAGACTGGCTCAATCGGGTCATCGCGCGCAAGAAAGAATACGACGCGGGACTCGCTTTCCAGCCGCTGCATCCAAACCCGGCGGCGCTTTGGGTTCCGTGGACGACTCGTTGGCAGGCCGAGCGCACGATCTTCGATCCCCTCCTCACGCAACTCGCGGCCGGCAACACGGTCGTCTTCCCGGAAGGCGATCGCGCGATTCCCGTCTCGCTGGGTGATTTTCTCGGCAACGCCGGCCACCTGGCGCCCAACCAGTTCGCCATCCACTTCGAGGTCCTGGCCGATCGAAATCTCGACCCTGCGTTCTTTCAGGGGCGAGCCGTCAGCCCCGCCGGCCCGTTCTATGATCGGGCCGTCGAGGATCAGGTCACGCAGGTGGTCAACGCGGAGGGCGGCGTGCAATGGCTGCGCGCGCTACGAACAGGAAACCCGGCGCTCGCCGCTGCGATCTTCAGTCATGCGCCGCTTCAGTTCAAAAGCGAATGGTCGCTTACCGCCGCCGATTTCCCGTCGGGCGGTTGGTCCACCTACCAGCCATACATGTGGTGGCAGGATGTTGTGCCGGTGATGAACGGAAACGCCGGGTTGCCTGCCGGCGCGGCGCTGCCGGCCAACGCAAACGTCTGGCACTATCACCCGCAGGGTTTCATGTCGTGGCTGAACGGCGTGACTTGGGCGAGCGAGCTCTCAAAATATCGACTGCCGTCGCCCAGCCAGGTCGACGCGCGCCCGCCGCGGCGGCGATGAGGGGCCGCGGCAGCTGCCGCATCGACGCGGCCAATCTGCCGTATAGAATACGCGCAGCGGACCGTTCAACGGTCCTCGAATCACATTCACGGAGGAAGGCCATGCGCGCTGCGCGAGTCGCCATTGTCGCGGCGTTTGTGATGTTGCCGGTCGCCGCGGCCTGGTCGCAGCGACAGGTCGACAACTCGGGCCGCCTGTTCGACGCCAACCCGCAACTCGGCGCCGGGCGCTACAACCAGCCCCGGCCCAGCGCGCCGACCCTGGGCGGAAATCTTTCGGCGACCGGCAACATTCGTGCCGGACAGTCGTTGCGAAGCTTTTCGCCGATTCAGGATCCGCTGTCGTTTCGCGGAGGCCTGGGAAGCGGCGCGCTGTCCGATTTCATTCGCGATTCGGTGAGCGTCTCGGATCGCGCACTGGGGCGCGGCGCGTACGGCGGCGCGTTCTACGACCCGGCCCGAACTGCGCCGACGATTGGGTACCTCAACGGTACGAGCGCGTCGCAATTCGATTCGCAGCGCGCCCGCGGCGTGCCGGGGCTGTTGAACTACGATCGTCCGTCCGTGGGCAGCCGCTATGACGCGGATGCCGGCGCGCGGTGGAGCGTGCCGTCGGCGGTCGATTCACGCGGCGAGCTGTCGAGCATGCTCTTCGGCGTCCGGCCGCGTGGCAGCGTGCCAGGACCGGTCGATATGCAGCTCAGCACCGCGCCGCAGCGCAGCGCCCCCACACAGGCGCCGCGGATGGAAGACCTCGCCAGTGATCGACGTGCGACGAATCTCGGACCGCTTGATCTGCGCGCCACGGGCGAGGGTTTCACTCCGCAACAGAGTCCCCTTGACGCAGTATTGCAGCAGGACGCCAACCGGCTGCTGTCCGACAATCGGCGCCGTCCACGCGTCGATGAATCGCGCGAGGCGGGCGCGCCGGGCGGGCTGCCGTCCCCGGTTGAATCGCCGGCGAGGCGCGATTCGGCGCTGCGCGGCGGCGAGAATGTGTTTACGGATATGCAACTCGCGGTTGCCGCGCAGCGCGATCAAAACCCGGACTGGCTCGCCGATGTGACCGTGCCGGCGCAGGTCGGGAAACCGAACCAGCCGAGTGGCGCGGCGTCGGATACGAAGGCCGCGTTGCTGGAAGTGCTTCGGAACCCGCTGCACACGTTCGTGGGCGCCGGCGCCAGCGCGATCAACGCGGCCCTGGCTCAAGCCGAGGCGGCGCTGCACGACGGCGATTTCTACGGCGCGGCGGCGCGCTTCGACCGCGCGAGCGCGATGGACCCGACGAATCCGTTGCCGCTGATCGGACGCGCGCACGCGCTGCTCGCGGCCGGCGAGTATTTCTCCGCGTCGGTTTTCCTGGAACGCGGCCTTGAACGGTACCCTGAGTTTTCGCGATTCGCGCTGGATCTCGAGGCGTTGCTGGGCGGCGGCGAGGCGGTGGACATTCGCCGGGCCGATATCATGAAGCGCCTTGAGGCGCGTGACGACCCCCAACTTCGCTTTCTGCTGGGTTACATCGAAATTCACACCGGCAACCGCACCAGCGGCTTGGAAAACCTCGGCCGCGCGGCGCAGAGCGCGCAGCTTAGCCCGACGCTGCGGCTGTACGCTTCGCGCCTGCGGCAAGGCCTCGAGCCCGCCCAGAAAGAGATGCAAACGCCTCCGTCGCACGACGTCCCGAGCGCACCGCAGGAGCAGCCATGACCGCGCGCGTGTTGGTCCTTCTTGCGGTCGCGCTGAGCCTGAGCGGCTGCGCGGCGACCGATCTGGAGACAGCCTACCAGTCGCGACTGATCGACACGGCCGACGTGGCGGCCGTTCGAAGAGAGGCCGAAGTGGTCCTGCGGCGCGAGTTTCCGCGGCTGACCGCGTCGCGCGGCGGCGACGCGCTCACATCAGATCCGATTGAGTATCGCGCCAGCAGCGCCAGCGGATCGGCGCGCGACCTGGTCGGCGCGCCGTCGCGCCTGCGGCGCATCGCGACTTTCAGTCTCGCGCCGCAGGGCGAGCGTACGGTCGCGCGGCTGCGCGTGGATATCGAGCGGCAGGAGAGCCGGCAGGCCGCGGCGTTTCAGTCGTCCGATGCGCGGCTGTCTGATTCGCCGGCGCAGTCGGCGATCGAGCGCGACGCGGCGACGACCGAGCGGCAGAATGAAGTTTGGGTGCGCGTGCGGCGCGATCGTGAATTGGAACGAGCGCTGCTCGAGGACATTCAATCGCGATTCGCAGCGGAAGCGGCCGTGGCTAGTCGCCCGACGACGCAAACGACTCCGCCAGCGCCGCGACCGTGAGGGAGCGGTCGGCCGCGGCATCGAATCTGGACGAATCTGACACGCACGGAATTCGCATTTGCCCACGAGGAACCTCGATGAATGATGGCCTGATGCAAGCGCTCGCGAAATCCGATCCAATGGTCGCCGAGATCATTCGCCTCGAAGAAGAGCGCCAGCAATTCACGCTCGAGTTGATTGCTTCGGAGAATCACGTCTCCGCCGCGGTGCGCGCCGCTGCCGGGTCGGTCTTCACGAACAAATACGCCGAGGGATATCCGGGAAAGCGCTACTACGGCGGCTGCGTGAATATGGACTCGGTCGAGGAACTGGCCCGCCAGCGCCTCAAGCAGCTTTTCAACGCCGAGCACGCGAACGTCCAGCCGCATTCCGGCGCGCAGGCCAACACCGCTGTCTACATGGCCGTGCTCAAGCCGGGAGACACTGTGCTGTCGCTCGACCTGGCGCACGGCGGGCATCTCTCGCATGGATTGAAAGTCAATTTCAGCGGCGCGATGTACAACATCGTCCACTACGGCGTCGATCGTCAGACCGAGCGGATCGACATGGAGCAGGTGCGGCGACTGGCCCGCGAGCACAAGCCCAAGCTGATCATCGCCGGCTTCTCGGCGTATCCGCGCACGCTCGACTTCCCCGCCTTCGGAGAGATCGCGCGCGAGGTCGGCGCGCGGCTGATGTCCGACATCGCGCACATCGCCGGCTTAGTCGCAGTCGGCCTGTCGCCTTCGCCTGTGCCGCACTCCGATTTCGTCACCAGCACGACGCACAAGACCCTGCGCGGCCCGCGCGGCGGGCTGATCCTGTGCCGCGCGGCGGATGGTCCGCTGATCGACAAGTGGGTTTTCCCCGGTACGCAGGGCGGCCCTCTGATGCACGTTGTCACCGCCAAGGCGGTTGCCTTCGGCGAGGCGCTGCAGCCGGAGTTCAAGGTCTATCAGCAGCGAATACTCGAAAACGCGGCGGCGCTGGCCGAAGCGCTCAAGTCGCGCGGCTACCGGCTGGTCTCCGGCGGGACGGACAATCACCTGATGCTGGTCGATCTGCGGGCGGCGCATCCGAACCTGACTGGCAAAGACGCGGAGGCCTGGCTCGAGACTGCCGGCATCATCGTCAACAAGAACATGATCCCATTCGACGAGCGCAAGCCGACGCAGACCAGCGGCCTGCGCCTGGGCACGCCGGCGCTGACGACGCGCGGCCTGCGCGCCGCGCAGATGTCCACGGTCGCGGACTTGATTCACCGCGTGCTCTCCAGCAACGGCGAGGAAGCGGCAATCCTGCGCGTTCGCGAGCAGGTGCGCGAGCTGTGCGCCCAGTTCCCGGTTCCGCATTGAGCCGGATCCCTGGCACGACGTTGACCGCGCCAAAGAACCGCACGCGCCAGCGAGCGGCAGACAGGGCAGCGGTCCACGCTCGCGTTTGCATGGCCCTACGCGCGGCAGTTGCCGCTCGCTTGGGCTCGCGGTACTTTCTCGCCGCTGCCGCGCTTTGCGTGTTTCTCACCGGTTGCCGCGCGGGCACGCTGGAGCTCGCGGCGCTGGACTACCGCTCGATCGATCCGCCCTCAGCGCAGGTTCACAGGCTCGAATTAGACGAGGCTTACTGGTGGACCGACGAGCAGGGGAACGTATGGATCGCCGGTCGCAAGCGGGCGACGCCGCCATTCATGCCCGAGTTTCAGAGCGACGTGCAGTTCTCGCTGCGTCTGGGGCCGCCGCCGGCCGGCGCGGCGCGGAATTACACGGCCGACGCGGTGACGCTGCGCGCGGTGGTCCGTGTGGGACCCGGCGAAGCGCGTCTGACATCGGTGATGGGGATTGTCGCGGCCTACAGCGAAGCGGGCGAAACGCTACGCGTCAGCGCGCGTATTCTCGCGAATCACCAGGCTGCGCAATTGCTCGGCGGCTATTCAGGCCCGACGCGTTACCTGTTCCTGGCTCGCATGGAGGCGCGCAACGACGCGACACGCGGCCGTGCGATCGCGGATGCAACTGAGACGCAGGGCTGGGCGCGCGGCGTCAAAGCCGCTCCGGATTCGCGCCCAACCACCGCGCCCGCTTCGAGGCCAGTGCCGGCGCGGAACAACGGGTTCGAAACCCGTTGAAACACACACCGGTTGAAAACCGGTGCCACAACCTGAAAAAGCGGTGCCACAGCTTGAAGACCGCGCGCTACAGCTTGATAGCCGGCGCGGCATCTTGAAGAGCCGGCGGTACATCTCCGCGACGCGGCTACTTCTTCCGCGTATACGTGCTCGTCATTGTCGGACCGGGCGAGCCGTCCGGCATTTTGCCGCCGTAGAGCTTCACCGTGAAGTGGTCGTCATCGGCGAACGTATGTTTGGCCTTGAATTCTTCGCGCGCGCCGGACTCGTTGTCGTACCAGCATTGCCAGTCGATCGACTTGCCGTCATCCTTGCTTTCGCCGCTCATGTGCAGGAAGCCGGTCGCCATCGTCCAGGCCCACACCGCTTCGAATTTGTGCGATCCGTTGTTGTAGCCCCACATCTTGAACGAGTTCACGGGCCCGCCCATGAACTCCCCCACGCCGGTTTCCTGAACGAAACGTCCGCCGAGCGCGGTGGAGATTTTGTACGTGCCGCTGCTCTTGCTGGGAGGCTGTTCGCCCATTTCCATCGTCGTCTCGACCGACCACTCGCCGGCGAATTTCATCATGCGCTCGTTCATCGGTCCCGGCATGGCCGCCTGCATCGCGGCCGCCTCTTCGCCCGTTGGCGGAGTTTCCTTGCCTTCGGGCTTGCCCTCCGGCTTAGTGATGCCGGCCGGCTTGGTCGCCGGAGCGCTGGGTTTGGCGCTCGGAGCGGCGGGCTTGTCCTGCGCGAACGCAAACGCGGCTAATTGAACGACAGCCGCGCTCGTCGCCAGATGCAAGAACGGTCTAACGCGCATTTGAAGGTCTCCTGGGTGGGCTGGCCGGCGCTCTTCCTAACCGCCGGTAGCATGGCGAAAGTGTAGAAGCGGACGGCGCGAAACAGCAAATTGAAAATAACTGAGCATTTCTAATTGATGTTTGGCGGGGAGTGCGGGCTTCCAGCCCGCTTCGCGCGTGCAAGATGCCCGCGCTCCCCATTTTCGACTGCCAGATCAATTCCGAAAACGCTCTATACGCCTCGCCGCCCGCGCAGGGCTTCTTCGAGCATCGAGCGATTGGCGTACTCGATCGCGCTGCCTGGCGCGAGGCCGCGCGCCAGTCGCGTAACCTGAACACCAAGATCCTGGAGCAGGCTGGTGATGTGCAGGGCGGTGGCGTCGCCCTCGAGCGTTGGATTCGTGGCCAAAATCACCTCGCGCACGCCGCCGCCGCCACGGACGCGCTCGACCAATGCGTCAATTGTCAGATCTTTCGGTTCGATGCCGTCCAGTGGAGCAATTCGACCCATCAACACGTGGTATACGCCGCCGATCAGGCCTGTCGCTTCAAGCGAGAGCAGGTCTTTGGGTTGTTCGACGACCACAATCTGGCCGGCGTCGCGCCTGGGATCGGCGCAAATGTGGCAAAGCTCGCCCTCGGCCAGATTGAAGCAGCGCGAGCAAGGGCGGATGTCTTCCTTGGTGGCCCGGATCGCGTCGGCCAGCGCCAACGCCTCGTCGGACGACGCCTTAAGCAGGTGGAACGCAATTCGCTCGGCGGAGCGCGGACCAACGCCGGGAAGCGCTTTCAACGCGTCGATCAGTCGCTGTAATGGTCCGGTCAATGCCATCCGAATCGCCCAGCGCTGTTTGTTCGGTCAGCGTCGCGCCGCCAGGTAGTGTATGGGATTCACGTGTCGCGTCGCGGTTCGAGTGCGCAATTCGTGGTTGCCGCGCCGCTCAGGCGATCGCCTGATTCAGTTTGATCATGATCATGGGGTATTGTGGTTTCAAGTTCAATGCGAACGCGGCGGCTTCGGCCGGGCGGCTCGATCCTGAGCGATCGAAAAAAAATCGGAAAAAACTTGCGCGGGCCGCGGGCAAACGACGCTCTTAATAAATAGAGGCGAATCAAGCTGTGTGCGAGGTTGGTTCGTCTTTGCGGGACGGCCGCTCCGGGGGGCGGTCGTCTCGTACGCTTCGGCAGCTCCCCCATGACGCCGGTCCGTCATCACCCGGCGATTTCTGTTCGTGCTTCGGCCTCTTTCCCCTCCGCGGCTCGGGCCTGCTCGAAACCCGCCCGAGCCGCTTTGTTTTCCACGTGCACCTGAGGTCGCGGCGCTGGTTTCGTAACGTCGAACGTCAAGATTCGACGGCGTGTTCGCAGTCTGCGTTGTCCCGGTGATGGACGTTTTCGGCGATCGCCGTATAGTCAGTAGCAACGTTGCTTGGAGAGGTGCCGGAGCGGCCGATCGGGCACGCTTGGAAAGCGTGAGTAGGGGTAACCCTACCGCGGGTTCGAATCCCGCCCTCTCCGATGTCAGAAGCCAGGGTCGCGAAAACGGCTTATTTGACGCTGTTTTCGCGTCCCTGTATCAGTTCTTGACGGCTTTGTAGCCCGGTCGGGCGCGATCAGGAGCTTACCACTCGCCCACCGCTTTTCCGCGTTTCGTCGCCGCTGGCGGGCCTACTTGAGAATACGGAACTGCCAGGTAGACCCGGCTGGATCCACGGTCACGGAGCCGGGGTTGACGAGTCCGATTGACACGGTGTTGGCGGCGCTCACGCGGGCGAAGGAAATCGCGTAGGAGGCCGAGAGGTTGGCCCCGGGATTCACGATGACCGCGTCTCCCACCTGGGCTCCTGTGACGGTCACGGTGATGACGGTGTTCGAACCAGCGCTCAGCGACGGCGGATTGACGGAGACACTCGACGACAAGATGTTTGCAGCAGTGGTCTGCATGGAAGAATCGCTGAACCGAATCCCGCCGCCGTTGAGTTCAACATTTCCACCGATGAGCTCGAGGTCGCCATCGACGTCGATCCGAGCCACATTCAGCGTTCCGACCTTGAACTCGGCGATCGACGTGTTGGCCGTACTGCCGGACATCCGCTGAGCCACGAGCGCAGCGCTCTGAAGTCCGGTGTCCTCCGACCGGGCCCACACACCGGCACCGGTGCCGTAATTAATCGCACGGATTGCGCCGCAATCGGCACAGGCGCCGTCCATTTCCACGTACAGGCCGTTCGTATTGCTCGAGCCCGTCTTGACGAAACTGCCCGTCACTTCGTTGGGTAGATTACCCGCAACGTCGAGGCGTGCGGTTGGCGTTGCGGTGCCGATGCCAACCTGACCGCCGTTTTCGATGACCATCTGGGCCGGATTAGTCGCGTAATTGTCACTGGGCCCATACGTGAAGTGCAGCGCCGACGGGCCAGCGGCCGCGGTCGACGTGCGCCGCGCGATGCCCCAGGTGTCTACCACATTGCCGCTGCTGATTTCCTTCAGTGCGATGGCAGACGCCCAGTTCCCGCTTGCTGTGCTGTAAAGGCCGATGACTGCGTCGTCGGCTTCTACGATTAACTCGTCATTCTCCAATGCGGCGCTGCTGAGCGCAAGGTCGGTTGTCCGCAGATGCAGCCGGGCCTGTGGAGCCTCGTCTCCCAGTCCCAGATCGCCGTTGTTCAGCAAGCGGAGCTTGGTCGAGTCGCCCTGGCCCTGGATGGCAAACCCGTTCTGCGAGCCGGCCCCGCTGCCGCCGTAGCGGAGTCGCGCCACGTCGTTCAGCCAGCTTAGGTGCACGCTGGCGCCGTCGTTGTTGGGGTTGTAGACGTGGACGCCGTTGGAAGCACCGCCGCGACTGAAAACGTCGCCAGCCACGTGCAGCGGCGCCTGTGGGCTGTTGACTCCTATACCCACGTTGCCCTGATCGTAGTAGAGGTCGGCGCCGTTCGATTGCCACGGGCCGCCGGAAATCGCGGCGTACAGCGCATAGGGTGTCGGGCAGAGCGGCTGGCGTGGCTGCAGGATCGTGTACGCGGTTGGGCCGTCCGGGCGCACTTCAATCTCAAGCCAGAGCGCCGCGCCGTCAAAAACTGACCCGAAGTCGAGCTTCACAGTGAACAGGCCGTCAACGACGTTGATGGTCGGGTTGGTAACGCCGTCGTGTATCTGCATGGCGCCGATCTGGTTCCCCGCGATCGCAGCGTCATAGAGGCGAAAACGCATGTCGTACGCGCCGTTGGCTGGCGAGCCGGACTGCTTCAATCGCCCCTGGTAGCTAAAGGCGATTCCCATCGGGGCCGCGGTCGCGGCGGCGGATGTTACGAGGGCGGCGAGAATCGCGATGAGGATCTGATAATCGCTGCGACCGGACTTGATGACCATATGCATTCTCCTGATTGCCGGACGGGTCCGGCTCAATTGTCCTGTTCGTGGGTGATCAGAGGCGATCACCCAGGCAGGGCGGTTCGCCATACTCCAGGAATCGCGGGTGTTTCCGGTTCCTGAAATAAGGAACGGGATGAGGTCGAGTTTCCCATCAAGAGCGGCACAACATGGGACAGCAGGCAGACCCGATCAACCGGATTCTGAGCGAACTGACCGACGGCGGCGCGGACCAATCGGCCGTGGCGCGCCTGCTACCTGACGTGTACTCCGAGCTCAGGCGAATCGCCGCGGGCTGTCTAGCGGGAGAGCGGTCCAATCACACGCTCCAAGCGACGGCGCTGGTGCACGAGGCGTACTTGCGGCTTGCCGGCTCCGCGGGGCAGGGCTGGAAGGATCGAGCCCATTTCCTCCGCGCCGCGGCCAAGACCATGCGGCACATCTTGATCGACCACTACCGCCGGTATGTCGCCGAGAAGCGCGGTGGAGGGGAGCCGAACCTAAAGCTCACCGAAACGGCGATACTGCTTGACGACAAAGAAGCGGAGATTCTCGCGGTCGATGATGCACTTCAGCGCCTTTTTGCGTTATCCCCCGAGAAGGCGCGCGTGGTCGAACTGCGGATATTCGGTGGTTGCACGATCGAGGAGACCGCCGAAGCGCTCGGAATTTCCACCGCAACGGTCGAGCGAGATTGGCGTTTCGCTCGAGCCTGGCTGAAGTCGCAATTGGACGGAGATGGCTAGTTACCGGAAACCTACCCACGCATGCGAGTTTGCGCGCCTCGAAGAGCTATTCTTCGCGGTGCTTGACCAAGCGCCGGAGCACCGCGCCGCATATCTGGACGAGCGGTGCGGCAGCGACGCGGGTTTGCGCACGTCCGTCGAGCAAATGCTGCGCGCCGATCGCGGCAGCGGTGGCGTCATCGATGACGAGTCCTGGCGAGCGCGGCGGCTCGCCGAGCGACTGCGGCAGGACTCCGAGGACGATCCCCTGGCTGCCCCGGGGGTGGTCATCGGCGGCTATCGGCTCATTGAGCGGATCGGTTCCGGGGGCATGGGGGCCGTTTGGCGAGCTCACCGTGCGGACAACGTGTTCGAACGCACCGTTGCGATCAAGCTGATCAAACGCGGGCTAGACACGGATGAGGTGCTGCGACGATTTCGGCTGGAGCGCCAAGTGCTCGCGCGGCTGGAGCACCCGCACATCGCCCGGCTGTATGACGGTGGCGCGACGGAGGATGGCCGACCCTACCTCGTCATGGAGCATGTCGATGGCGTCCCCATCGACCAATACTGCCGCGAACAATCGCCGTCGATTGAGAGCGTACTAGCGTTGTTCGGCGACGTCTGTGACGCGGTGCACTTTGCGCACTCCAACCTGGTGCTGCACCGCGACATCAAACCCGCCAATGTTCTGGTCACACCCGACTCAACGGTCAAACTCCTCGATTTCGGCATTGCGAAACTGCTGAATGACCAGGGCGACTCCGCGACCGTCACGCTCGACCAGCGGATGTTGACACCGCGCTACGCCAGCCCAGAGCAGATTCGTGGAGCGCGCCTCACGACCTCGAGCGATATCTACGGGCTTGGCGTGCTGCTCTATGAGTTGGTCACCGGCCACTCACCGTATCGCCACCTGAACATCCGCGAAGAACTCGAGCGGGCAGTCCTGCACGAGCCGCTCCCCGCACCCAGTGTGCCTGCCGTGCACCACCTGCGCGGTCCATGGTCACGGCGGTTTCGCGCCGATTTGGACCTGGTTGTCGGCCGCGCGTTGGCCAAGTCGCCGACCGACCGCTACGCCTCCGTCGAGCAACTTGGCGAAGACGTTCGCCGCCTGCGCGAGGGACTTCCCCTGCTCTTCCGCGGTTTGAGCCCGCTGGGGAACCTCGCCCGTTTGGCGCGACGCCACAGTGGCCGGGTAGTCACGGCGGTCGTCCTAGCCGTGGCTCTCATGGCGGTCGGAGCGGTAACGGTGGGATATTGGTTCCTGGCACCACAGTGGGCGCAGGAGCGCGTTCGTGCCGCGCGGCGTAGTTTACTGACCCCGGAGCTCGCGAACACTATCTGGGTGCTGACCTTCAACAACACCGGCGATCTGTTCTCGCGCCATCGTCCGCCAGACTGTCCGCAAGGAACGGCCGCGATCGCCGTTGCTGCGTACGATGAAGCCCTGCGCTACGATGCCAGTCTCTTTGGCGTGCGGGTGGAGCGCGATACGGTATGGCTGGCCGGCGCAATTTCGCGCGCGACGGATCCGTCTCAGATTTCGGGCTTCCTGGCGGGCGCAGCGCCGCTCACGAGCGCGTATGCCTCCACCTGGGCCCGCGACGGCGTGATCCCGGAAGTGACTGATTCACAACTTGAAGCTGCGAGCCCGACTGATCTGCGGTCGCTAGGGCTGCTTGCGATTCTCTGCGGAAACCCGCGCGACGGAATACGAGCGTGGTCGAGGGTGGGCGACTATGCGCCGGACCCACTGGTCGAGTCGCTGCTCGGCGTGCTCTATCTCGCGATTGACGAGCCTGAACGTGCGTATCCGCGCTTGTTGAGCGCGTACCGGCAGCATCCTGACCTGGGATTCCTGTGCACCTATCTCGCGGACGCCGCGGTCGCCGTCGGTGACACCACCGTCGCCGCGAATCTGATCGAACGCGCCGCCGGATTGGATCAACTCGATCCGCTCGAAGCGCTGCGCCGCGTGCGGCTGCGGTACCTTTTGGCGACCGGCCAGGATCAGGCTGCGGACCTGTTGCTCGCCGAGTCGGCGGAGCACGACAATCCCGTTCTGCGGGTGCAATACGCTCAGTATTTGTTTCAGGTGGGCCAATCACGCCGCGCACTGGCCGTGCTGGGCGAGTTCTGCGGCGGAAATCCGGGCAGTCGCACAGTTCCAGCGCCGATCATGACGACGCTGCTCGAGCTGACGCAGCGCTGGTGGACTGACGCGGACGACGATGCACGACGCGCTGTGATCGCCGGCGCACTGGATGAGTCGCCGGATGAACTCGAATCTCTATACCGGATTCTCGACAACTACGACCGATGCCTTGAACGGATTGCTCGTTTCCACACGGAACAAGCCAATCCCCTGACCCCAGTGCCGCTCGCAACCGATTCCCTTCTCGCCTCGAATGCCCACAGTCAGATCGTCGCGATTCGTGACCGGCTCGGGCTTCAGTACGCGAACCGTTGGGTGCAGTTTCGTAACTACCCGCCCGAGTTGCGAGCGCGGCAGATCGAAGCGTGGGAGTCGGCCGATCCCGAATCGCAGTCCGCCGCGGTCGAACAGGCATATCGGGAGTGGCGCCGCGCGGCTCGGCCAAACGCACAGACCGGCTATCTCAAGCTCCTTCCGACAACAGCGAACGATCTCTCGTTTGGGCGCGTCGTCGGCGTGGAGAAGCAAATCGCGATCGTGCTTTCAACCCGATCGCTGGCGACCTACGACCTCGATCGTCCGAACGGCGGGCGTGCCGAGGTCCCGATCCCTCCGGGGATGCGGGCGCGAGATGTTTGTCTTGATGGAAACCGAGTAGCTGCCCTGCTCGGTGCGGACCCCACCGACTCCGAACAGCGAGCTTACGTTCAGCTATTCGGTCGCGACCGTTCGTCCGGCGATTGGAAAGAAGCAGGGGCCGTTGAGCTGCCGCCGATCGGTGAGAGCCTGGAGACCGTAGGGTTGAGCGGTCGCAACATGTGCGTCATAACCCGTGGCGACCGCGATCGTCACGCGCACCTACTTGGCGGCAATGATGGCGGTCAAGTTTGGACTCTGGAGCACACGGCATGGGCCGGTCCGGTCGACTCAGACGCGCATCCGCCTCAGACATCCTTTGGAGCCGGCACTTTGGCGCTACTTTCGGGATGGCGGGACGTGGAGGACCGCGATCAGCGAACGAACACGTTGTCGGTCATCCGGCGCAGACTCGGCGGGAAGTGGCAAGTCGAGCTGGAACTTCGGCCGCCCGGCCACCTTGGGTCTGGCGCGGTTTGGAACGCGGTTGCATGCGATCGCGGAGGCGATGTTGTCGTAGCGACGGCCGCCCCCTATGTCGGTTCTCCCACGGCCGCACTCGTTTATCGCCGTGACATGACGGGTGAATGGCGACAAGAGGCCGAGCTGTGCGGCCACGTCCGCGGAGGAAATCGACGCTGGCTCGGTATCCCGGTTGCGCTCGATGGCGATCGTATCGCGCTGGCGGAATCTGATGCCCACAAGAACGTCCGGCTGTTTCACTGGTTTGAACGATCGGAGTCACGGTGGCGGCACGTAGGTACGATAGGTCCGTTTGATTCAGCGTATTCGGACGACCTGGGTCCGCCTGCTTTGTCAACCAAATATTTGCTGATCGGCGCACCACGTCACGACGCTGGCGGCATCGATACCGGCGCCGTGTACGTGGTGGACCTGTCGGCAGCGCAACCCGATCGAGCATCAACGCGATGACGCCATGGTCTTTTCCGGCGGTCGATCTATCGACGGCTGGCGGCGACGATGCTGATCGCAAGCGCGGTCGGCGCAGGGCGCGCGGGCCAGGTATGATTTCGCCATGACTGCGACGGGCGGCACTGCCGAAGCAATGACGGGCAGCATTGCGCGGGTGACGTTTTACAACCCGGACAAGGCACTCAAGCTGCGAGACCTTGTCACGGTCGCGGTGACGCGCGGCCGGAGGAGTTGACCATGCGATATTTCATCGTGCACGCCCACCATGAACCCCGAAGTTTCAATGGCGCCCAGACACAGAAGGCTGTTGCAGCGTTGCGGGCGGCCCGCCATGAGGTCGAGGTCTCTGATCTTTACGCCATGCGCTTCGACCCGGTCAGCGACCGCCGCAACTTTACCACCGTCGGCGATGCGGCCTACTTGAAGCAGCAGCAGGAGGAGATGCACGCCTCGAAGAATGATGGGTTCGCGCCGGAGGTGCTTTCTGAGATACAGAAGGTCGAGCGTTGCGACGTGCTGGTCTTCCAGTTTCCGCTGTGGTGGTTCGGCATGCCGGCCATCTTGAAGGGTTGGTGCGATCGTGTGCTGGTGATGGGACGTGTGTATGGTGGAGGCAGGTGGTATGAGAGCGGCATCGGGGCGGGCAAGCGCGCTCTGCTTTCCATGACCACAGGCGGTCCCGAGCCGATGTACAGTTGGCGCGGCCTGAATCCCGCGATGCGCGACATCCTGAAGCCCATTCAGCACGGCATCTTTTGGTTTAATGGTTTTCAGCCGATCGCCCCGTTCATTACCTGGGGTCCGGTGCGGATGACGCCCGAGGCGCGCGTCGCGCGGCTCGACGAGTGGGCCACCCACCTGCTCAGGGCCGACGAGCTTCCCGTGATTCCCCACCTGCCAACGAGCGCGTTCGATTCGAAAAGCGGATTTGTCGATCGCTGGCCGCGATTCATGGTGACCTGGCAGCTGCGCCACGTCAGCGATCTCGATGCCGCTCTGCGCCAGGCTGAGCATGGAGCAATGGAGCAATTGCGGCAACAAGGCTTGGTGCTCGACGGCTGGATCAGCGTTGACAATCGGCGCGGCGGTTTCGTGTTGCGCAGCCCCACGCACGCCGAGGCGAAGCAAATAATGGAACGACTCCCGCTCTGGCCGCATCTGGTCGCGACCATTGATGAGATGGCGGAGGGATGAAGGGCAGCGCATGGTGACTCAGCCCGGGGACCGCCGTCGGACAGGCAAGGTCCCGAACGTCTCACGATTGCCTTGCGTGTCAATGAACTGCGAGCCTAAGGCCAAGGGAGTGAGTGGCATGATCCAGGTGCGCAAGGCCCACGACCGGGGCCGTACAGACTTAGGTTGGTTGATGTCTTTCCACACGTTTTCGTTCGGTGACTATCACGACCCGTCGCAGATGGGGTTCCGCGCCCTGCGCGTCATTAACGACGACCGGGTCGCCCCCGGACAGGGATTCGGGACTCATCCACACCGCGACATGGAGATCTTCAGCTACGTGCAGGAGGGCGCGCTTGAGCACAAGGACAGCCTGGGCAACGGGCGCGTGCTCAAGCCGGGTCAGATTCAGCTCATGAGCGCCGGCCAGGGCGTAACGCACAGCGAATTCAATCCTTCAACGACCGAACCGGTCCATTTCCTGCAGATCTGGATTCAGCCACGGGAGCGCGGTCTGCGTCCGAGCTACACCGAGTGGCATCCGAGAGTTCAACAAGGCGCCGAGCCTAAAGTGCTCGTGATCTCCGCGGATGGTCGAGACGGGTCGGCCACCATACACCAGGATGTGGACATCTATCGCATCCGGCTCGCGCCCGGACAGACGGTCATGCACGACCTCAAGCCCGGACGGGGTGCGTGGCTGCAAATCGCCGAGGGATCGCTGACGCTCAACGGCGTCGCGCTGACGACCGGCGACGGGGCCAGCACCGAGCGTCCCGGCGCGCTGGCGCTCGCCGCGGATGCAGCGACCCAAGCCATTCTGTTTGACCTGAACTGAGCCCGGTTGCGACGTGCGCAAAGCTCGGAGAAGTCGTCTCGTGGGGTGGGTCGAGCATCAACGGGCGTGCGCACAGCAAATGGGGCGAATTGCGCGGAGCAGTCGATTCGAGTACGCGTCGGTGATTGCGGCGCCGGAGGCTGCGCCGGCGGATGCGACGACCCGAAGATGACGGGTGCCAGGCACCCTGGCCACCCGATTGGATTTGAAGGCGGCGACAACCACGCGCGCGTGGCGCTACGGCAAATCATCCGCGTGCGCCAGGCCGCGATACACGGCGTACGAATAGACGCCGCTCGTCAGCGCCGCGATTCCCAGCGACGTCATCATCACAACGAAGCAGACCCAATCGGGCGCGACGAAGCCAGCCAGAACCGAAATGCAGCCCGCCGCGACGAACAGCTTTCCGCCCAGGCGATGAGTTCGTTCCCAGACGATCTCGTTCGCGATTGTCCAGGGCGTGCGGATGCCGATGTAGAAATTGCGGCGGATTTTTCCCAGCCAGTTCCCCAGCAGCGCGATTTGAACCCCGATGATGATACTGAGCGCCGCGCCCACGCGCAGCCGCCAGCCCAGCGCCGCGAGCAGAATCACGGCGTGAATCATCGCAAGCGTCAGCGTGGTGACGAGCGCCAGGCGGCCATACGTGACGCGGAACTGGTCGAAATTCGCTCGGAACGGCCCCATGAGCGGAAACGCCGCCATTAGCAGCGCGATTCCAAGTGCCGTCCCCGGCATCAGCAGCGCCGCCTGCCAGGGTGAGCCGTAGGCATCGACTTCGCCACTGATATTCCAGTGCGACGGAACGCGCTCCGGCATGAACGGCAGCGCGCCAAGCCCGGCACACAGGCTCAGCCCGATGATGATTGCGATCGCGACGGCGAATGAGCGCGGAATCATGACTGAACCTCCGGCGGTGACGGCGACTGGGGCGGATCCGGCGGCGTCGCGTCGCCCGCGATTGCGCCTGCGAAGTTCCGCATCAAGAACCGAATCACATCGTCGACCACGCTGGTGTTGAGCGTGTAGCGCACGAACTGACCGCGGCGCTGATCGCTCACGAGGTCGGCTTCTTTCAGAATTCGCAGATGAAACGACAGCGCACTGGCCGCGATCGCGAGCCGCTGCGCGATCTCCCCGGCATTAAGCGGCCCGGCGCGAAGCGACTCGAGAATGCGCCGCCTTGTCGGGTCAGCCATCGCTCGTAATGTCTTGTCAAAACCGAACATGTGAGTAATTCAACAGTTCAACATCTATTGAATTATAGCACAGAACTTGAGTTGGTCAAGTGAAGCATCGCCGTCGTGTCGAGGGGCGGTCGTTGGAAAGCTGGAAATGCGCGAAACGGCGAAAGCAGACAACTCGGTCGTCTGCTTTCACCGCGCGTTCGTTAAGCGCACTTAGTTCACGGGCAGACGCGCATCCAGTCCGCGAGCATCGCGCCAAGGTCGGCCTCGTTCACGATGTGATCGCGGTTGATGTCCGACGGGCAGGCGTTGAGTTCGATGGATACCAGGTCTTCAGTTTGATGGTGCACGGTGCTGTTGCAGTTCACGATTGCGGCGTCGGTGGCGACCAGCCGCAGCGTGTAGGCGCAGGCGCGCAATCCCGCCGTGTTCCAGTTGAACAGCACGCCGTTGTTGACGTTCCCCGCGCCGCCGACCAGCGGCACCCAGTCGTCCGAGTCTCCGCCGGTGTATTCGAGCGTCCATCCCAACAGATTGGCGTCGGTGATCGTGCCGGTGATCTGCACCACGCCGCTGAGGCGCTGGCATGCCGTCGGCGAATTGATCGTGGCGATCGGCGTCGTGTTGTCGATTTTGATCGTGACGATCGGCGAGGTGGCGGTATTGCCGCAGCCGTCGGAAGCGGTCAGCCGCACGTCGTACAGCCCATCCGCCGGCACGCCGGACGACGTGGACCACGAGCCCAGCGGGTCATTCGTGACCCACGGGGGCTGGATTGAGTTGAACGCTGCGTAGGCGCCGACGCCCGCCGGCCGATGCTCCAGCGTAAACGTCCCGCTGCAATAATCGGATGCCGTCCCGTCGGCGCAGATCGAACCTCCGTAGATTTGGCCCGCGACCGGCGCGCGAAGCGAGAGATTATCGAAGCTCTTGTCGAGCCAGACGACGGTTTCATCGGTTGCGGTCAGGCCGCACTGGTTCGTGACCGTCAAGCGCAGAATGTAGAACCCCGTCGTCGCCGCCGTAGTCCAGATCGCGAGTTGGTTGTTGATCACCTCGGTCTGGCTGGTTGCGATCAGCGTCCACGCCGCGGCGCCCGGCGCCTGACGCTCCAGCTTCCAGCTGCTGATTCCGCCATCGGGATCGTACGCTGACCCGGTCACCGCCGTCGAATTGCACTGACATGCGAGCGCGGTGGGGCTGATGATATCGGCGATTGGCGGCGTGTTGTCGAGGTCAAACGAGAGGTCGTCGATCAACTCAAAGCGCGCCCCGCAACCGTGGGCCAGGTCGCCTTCGATCTCGAGACGCCGGAAAGTGGCGCTGCTGGGCCGCGTGACGCGCACGAAGACGTACACGCGATCGGTCGACAGGTCGCCACGCACGATCGGCAGAAACGTGCCGCGCAGTACGTACGCATTGCTGACAAACTCGTAGTAGCGGACCGCGATCGTGTCGTTGGCGCCGCACCCGCCGCCCGTGAATCGCACGCCGAGGGTAAACGTGACCTCAGTCTGATCGCGATCAAAGTCAATGCGAATGAACTCGTCGCTGAATCCGCCGATGCCTTGCGCGCTGAGGCACTGCGGCTCCGAGCTCGTGGGGCCGTTGGGGTTGTAGATAACGGGGTCAAAGCTTGCCGCGCCGCCGGGCAGAATTCCGCTGAACGTGACGCCGGGATATTGGTTGGTGACCACCGTTCCGGCCGCGAGATTGTCGAAATTGATGGTGTAGCACTGAGCGTGGGCGGCGGGGATTCCGATCGCCGTCAGCAGGCACGATAAGGACAGTTCAAGCGCGCGTTTCATGAGACGATCTCCTTCGTGTGGTTTTCGTTTTTCTTCGTAGGGTGCGTCGGCCGTATCGACGCACCATTCCCTGTGCGCCGATTGGTGCGTCGATGCGGCTGACGCACCCTACCAGTGGTTCGCCCAACGCCGCCCGCGGCGTCGGGCACAGAGGCGCGACGCTACGGGTTCCAGTGCGCGAGCAGGATCCCGAGGTCCGACGAATCGGTATCGAAGTCGCCGTCCAGGTCACCCCCGGCGCCGCTCATCCAGTTCGCCAGGAGGATCCCGAGGTCGGACGAATCCACGCGGTCATCGCCGTTCAGGTCGCCCGGCACGATCTCGGTGTTGTCGAGCTCATTCGGGTCCGTGGTCGGCTCGTTCAGCGGGATTCGCGACGGCCGCGCGATCGCCAGCATGGTCGACGCGGCCAGGCTCGCCACGGGCGAGTTGCTGGTCACGCGAACGCCGTTGCGATCGAACTCCAGCAACGGCGAAGTGGTGGTAGTCGATTGCGCGACGTACAGGTGACCGCGGTTATCGACGGCCATTTCTGCTGGGTCGATCAGCGCGGAATCCACGATCGGCGTCATCGCAACGCCGGTGACCGAGTTGAGGCGGAATATCTGGCTGTTGCCGTTGTGGTTGTAGTACATAATGTCGGCGGTGGGGTCGAAGGCCAGATACGCCGGCGACACGGGCGTCGGTCCGCTGGGCATCGGCAGCGGACCGCCAATGGGCGCGAGTGTCGAAGTGAACACGCGCATCTGGTTGGTGGCGGTGTTCCACCAGTAGACACGCTGTGTTTTCTCGTGATACGCCATCGCGCCCATGTTGGCCTGCGTTTGCTGGCCGGCGAGGGCGCCGTCCGGGCGGATCGCCAGCAGCGTAAACGTCGTTCCAGCGCCTTGCAGCACGTAGAGCATCCCGTCCGAGCCGAACGCCAGCCGTTGCGGCTGGTTGATCGGGGCGGGCGTCGAGAGCGTGGACACTTGATTCGTCAGCAGATTGGTCTTGAAGATCGAGTTGGTGGTAGGGCGGCTGTGATACAGCTCTTCCTGAAACGGATGCATCGCCAGCGCCGTCGGTAAACCGCCGGTCGCCGTGTTCACTGTCGTCGTGATCTGCACCTGGGCGGCGTACATGATGATGTAGCCGGTCGTCAGCTGCGGGCGGGTGAAGAAACGCGCTCCGCTGACGTAGACGAATCCGTCCTGCACCGGCGAGCGCGGCAGATTGTTCGAGCAGGTGTTGCCGCCCTTGTTGTAGAACCAGCGCGATGCGAACGCGGGCGTGATGGCGTTGTTCGGGTCTTCGAGATTCATGAGTTGGTAGTCGGTTTCGGTGACCGTCACGGCGCTGTTGTCGCGGGCCGGGTCGCAGTAGCGCGCCCAGAGCGTGTTGCCGGCCTGGTCGTAACCGGTCATGCAGACAAAATGCCCGCCGCAGCGATCTCCGGACGTGAGTTCGTAATACCCGACGTTTGTGATGATCAGGTGTCCCCCTTCGAGGTATAGCGCCAGCCAGGCGAAATCGCGCCCCACGTCCTGCTCGAACGCGCCGGGCGAGAATCGGCCCAAGTAGCCGACGACGAATTGCCCGGGGTACGCGGCGTCGAGTGTCGATTGAATGCCGGCCTGCAAATTCACAACGCTCGTTCCGGAATTGGCCACCGTGCCCATCAGCACGCCGAGATTCGCAATCGCGTTGGTGACGGCGTTGTTGCCGTTGCCCCAGTTGCCGACGAGCGGCCAGCCGTTCTGATTCATCCACTTCAGCAGATCCGCCGACGCGGTCGGGCCGCAGTAGTTGCCGCCCGGCGTGCCGTTCTGGTTGACCGGCAGGCCGTTACGCACCTGTGCATAGTCCGGCGGCAGCGGCACGACCAGGTCGCCGGGCTGGGCCAGCGCCGTGGCCGTCGCGAATGCGAGCAGCCCCGCAAATTCACTTCTGATCCGAATTCTGGTCGATTTCACGAGAATCTCCTTCGCTACGATGCACCTCGCCTTGTTGCCCACAATGACAGACGCGAGAATTCTGGTTGCAGTAGCTCAGGCGCTAGCGTGATCGAGGCGGTTTGACCGGCCAAGCGTCGATAAGTCGCGGCCTCCGCGCGATGGTCGCGCTTGGCAGCGCCGGAGCTCATTGGGGATACAGCGTGCCCGCGCCTTCCGCCGACGTCACCAGGCTGCTCGCTCAACTCGCCGGCGGCGATACGACGGCGCTGACACAGCTTCTGCCGCTCGTGTACGACGAATTGCGCTCGCTTGCCGCGCGAGCATTGCGCCGCGAACGGCGGGATCACACGCTCAGCGCCACGGCGCTGGTGCACGAGTCGTTTCTGAAACTGGTGGAGCAGCGAAACACCGACTGGCGTCATCGCGCCCAATTCCTCGCGGTCGCCTCGCAGCTCATGCGGCGCGTGCTCATCGATCATGCCCGGGCGCGAGCCACGGCCAAGCGCGGGGGAGGGCAAAGGCGTATTCTGCTTGAAGACGAGCAGGCGATCGCGCCGCACAGCACGGTTGACCTCGAAGCGCTCGACGAGGCCCTGCAGCGCCTGGCCCGAATCGACGCGCAGCAGACGCAAATTGTCGAGCTGCGCCTGTTCGGCGGACTGAACATCGACGAAATCGCCGCGGTGGTCGGCGTCTCCGAAGCCACGGTGAAACGCGACTGGGCGCTGGCCAAGGCGTGGTTGCATCGCGAACTGACGCGCTGATTCGCAACGGGTCCCACCGCGCCACATCTCGAATCAACCGCGTTTGACCCGCCACGGCGCGCCTTCTACGATCCTTCCGGAATGCGATCGCCGGAAGATCGCCTTGCGTGCCACAACGGAATCCCATGCAACCCAAGACCCTCGGTGAACTGCGCGAGACCGGCTATCGCTATCGCCCGATCAAGCTCGAGTTGCGCGAAAGCCTGGTCCGCAAGTTGCGCGCCGGCGAGACGCTTTTTCCCGATTTGGTCGGCTACGACAACACCGTTGTGCCGCAACTGGTCAACGGCATACTGGCGCGACACGATCTGCTGCTCCTGGGCCTTCGCGGCCAGGCGAAAACCCGCATCCTGCGTTCGCTGCCGCAACTGCTCGATGAGTGGATTCCGGCCGTCGACGGCGTTGACATCTGGGACGACCCGCTGCATCCCATGTTGCGCAGCACGCAGCGCCTGATTGAGATTCACGGCGACGAGACGCCGCTGCGCTGGGTGCATCGCGACGAGCGCTACCATGAGAAGCTCGCCACGCCTGACGTGACCATCGCCGATCTGCTGGGCGAGGTGGACCTGGTGAAGCACGCCGAGGGCCGCTACCTGGCCGATGAAACGACGATGCACCTGGGGCTGATCCCGCGCAGCAATCGCGGCATCTTTGCGATAAACGAATTGCCGGATTTGGCGCCGCGCATTCAGGTTGGGTTGTTCAACGTGCTGGAAGAGCGTGACGTGCAGATCCGCGGCTATCCCGTGCGGTTGAATCTCGATGTGCTGGTCGTGTTCAGCGCCAACCCGGAGGACTACACCAACCGCGGCCGTATCGTCACGCCGCTGAAGGACCGCATCGGCACCGTGATTCGCACGCATTACCCGTTCAGCACGCCGGAAGCGATGAAGATCACGCGCCAGAACGCATGGCTCGATCGTCCGGCGGAATCGCCGCAGGTCGAGTTGCCGCAGTTCATCCACGAGACGGTTGAGGAAATGGTGCGCCTGGCGCGGAGCAGTCCGCACATCAATCAGCAATCGGGCGTGTCGGTGCGCGCGTCGATTACGGCGCTGGAGTTGGTGGTGGCGAACGCCGAGCGGCGGGCGATCCGCTGTGGCGAGGCGCTGATCGTGCCGCGCGTCAGCGACCTCGACAACGTGGCCGCCGCTTGCCGCGGCAAGATTGAACTGATGCTGGCGGAAGACGAGACGGCCGAGGACAAGTTGATCGGCGCGCTGGCCGGCGAAGCGGTGAAGAACACGTTTGAGAACTACGTCGAGTTGCACGACTGCGAATCTCTTGTGGCACAGTTCGCGGGCGGCAAAGTGAATATCGAGGTCGGCGACGACGTGCCGGCGGCGCAGGTGGTCGCCGGCGCGCGCTCGATCAAGGGGCTTGTCGCGTTGGCGGAGACCGCGTTGCGGCAGCTCGAACCGGCCAAGTCACAGCAGGCATCTTCGGGCTTGCGGACCGACGCCTCGACCCGCGCCGAATTGATGCTCGCGAGCGCGATTGAGTTCGTGCTCGAAGGCCTGCATGTGCACAACAAGCTGAGCAAGTACACGCTTCGCGAGCGGACGTTTTACAAGCAGTGATGACGCGATCAGTGATGTGCGGTGCCGTTCCAGTCGTCCCGCAGAGTCCTCAAATCGACTGCTTCCGTACCGATTTCGAATCGCGGCCGCGGATTGATCCGCCCGACGCACTCGTACCTGACGCCGGACGCACTGAGCTCGTCGCCAAGCTCATTGCTGCCTTCGAGCAGGTAAGCCCCGACGCGCAGGCCGAATGGATTCGAGAAAGCGGCTTGTTTGTCGATGCAGAGCCCGAGCGTCGAGCCGATCGCCATTTCCGCCAGCGCCGTGAGCCAGCCGCCGTCGCTGACGTCCTTGCTCGCGCGCGCCAGCCGCCTTTGGATCAAGCGCGCCACGCAGGCATGCACGCGAGCCGCCTCGCTCGGGTCAAAACCGATCGGCGGTTGACCGCCCACCAGGTAGATCGCGTCGCCGGCGCGCTTCAGGTCCGAAGTGACGCAGTTGCCGATGTCATGAACCAGGCTGATGGCGCTGATGAGCAACGTCGGCGGGATCGAGAGGCGGCGCGTCTCGCGGGTGCGGATCTCGGTCTCAGGCGTGAAAACAAATCCTCCTTCCAGGTCGCGCTCGTCATTCGCGGCGCGACGGAGCAATTCGATCGCGCGCTCAACGTCGTCATCCGTCAGCGCGAATACGTTGTTTAGAGAGTCTTTTCCGGAAATGAAGGGCGTGCCATAGACGATCGCCGCGTCGTAGCAGGCCTGGCAGGCGCGAACCAGAGCCCCCATCTGCCGCGGATCATCGCAGCGGCCCCAGCAGAAGTTGTCGAGCAGCGCAGTTTGCGCGGGATCGCCGCCGACGCAAACCACGTTGCGAATCGCTTCGTCGATCGCGGCTGCCGCCATCCAATACGGATCAATTTCGGAAAGCTGGGGGCACAGACCACAGCCGATCGCGACGCCGCGCGTCGATTCGATCCGCGGCCGAATCACCGCCGCGTCGCTGGGGCCCAGTCGCGGGCCGGCAAGCGGCTTCACCACGCTGGCGCCCTGCACTTCATGGTCATAGCGGCGAATGATCCAGGCCTTGCCGGCGATCGTCGGGTGCGCGAGCTGACGCCGAAGCTGCGCCATGAGGGCGGCGGCAGATTCGTACCGTCGCGGCGGTTCGAGCGCCAGCGCGGGACGCCACTCGGCTTGTCGCGTCAGTTGCGGCACGCCGTCGTGCAGGAATCGCATGTCGAGCTCGCCGACGGTCCGGCCCTCGTAACGCACGACCAGGCTAGGAGATTCGCGCCGCTCCGTGTCGCGATGACCGAACGTCCCGATGACCGTCGCTTCGACTTCCTCGGCCTGCATGATCGCCATCAGACGATCGAGCTTCTCCGCCGGCACCGCGAGCACCATGCGTTCCTGCGCTTCGCTGATCCACACCTCGTCGTAGCGCAAGCCGGCGTATTTCAGCGGCACAAGCTCCAGGTTCACGGTCGCGCCGAGTTGCGCCGCCATCTCGCCCACGGCACTGCTCAGACCGCCGGCGCCGCAATCCGTCAGCGCCGAGTACAGGCATCCGCCGTCGGCGTCACGCGCTTGCATGATCGCGTCGAGCACGCGTTTCTCGGTGATCGCGTTGCCGATCTGCACGGCGTGCGAAAACTCCTCCGCGTGCGAACCGGTCAGTTCCGCCGACGAGAACGTCGCGCCGTGGATTCCATCTCGCCCCGTGCGGCCGCCGACGAGGACGATGCGATCGCCGGCCCTCGCGGCTTTCTCTATTTTGTCGCAGGGGATCAGCCCGACGCAGCCGCAGTAAACCAGCGGATTGCCCAGGTAGCGTGGGTCAAAGTGCACCGCGCCGTTCACGGTCGGGATGCCCATCCGGTTGCCGTAGTCCGCGACGCCGCGAACCACGCCTTCGAGCACGCGCTGCGGATGAATTACGCCCTTGGGCAGGTCCCCGTGCGCGACGCTCGGCGGGGCGACGCAGAACACGTCCGTATCGGCGATCGGCTTGGCGCCCAGTCCGCAACCGATGACATCGCGAATGCACCCGCCGACGCCGGTGGCCGCGCCGCCGTACGGCTCGATCGCCGACGGCCGGTTGTGCGTTTCGACTTTGAACGCGACGCCGAATTGGTCGTCGAATTCGACGACGCCCGCGTTGTCTTTGAATACGGAGAGACAGCGCGGTCCGCGCCCGGCCCGCATTAACTCAGCAGTGGCGCGGGCGATCGTGTCCCGCAGCAGGTTCGAGAAAGCCGCCTCGGCGTACTCGTCGCCGCGCGCTGCGTTGGTCGGCAGCGGCGCTCCGCGATACTTCACCGCACTCTTGAGCGTCTTGTGGACGCAATGTTCCGACCAGGTTTGCGCTAGCGTCTCCAGCTCCAGGTCGGTCGGGTCTCGCCCGGCGTCCCGAAAGTGCTCCTGAATCGTCCGCATCTCCGCGGGCGACAGGAACAGGTGTCCGCGGCGAGATAGTTGTTCCAATTCCGCGTTGTCCAATTCACGAATCGCGACGTGTCTCAGGCGATTGTCCGCCGTCGGCGGACGCGGCGCGGGACGGACACCGGCGGTGCCGATTACAACTTCCTCTATGCAGTCATTGGCCAGCAACCGGCCAACAGCCTGGGCAACCGCCCGTTCCGGCAGATCGGTCTCAAACTCGTAGCGCCGAGCGGTCCGGACCTGAGTCACATTCAACCCGCGTTGCCGAAGCTCGGCCAGCGCTGACTCGGCGACCGGGTCCATCACTCCCGGGCGCAAGTGCACTTCGATCCCAATCCCGCGGGGGGGTGGCAAGGTATCTGCCGCCGTGCTGACGACGATGGCCTCGCTCACGGGGTCGGCGAACAGGCCCGTCGAGAGCTTCTGAACCTCCGTAGGTGCGAGTTCCCCCTCGACAAAAAACAGTTGGCTTGCACGCGCTCGCCGAATCCCAGCAAACCCCGCACCCGCGAGTGCGCGCGGAAGCGCGGATCCGGAATCCGAGCCGACCTTGGCCGAAACTTCCAGACGATACACAGCCATTTGGGACATCCTTGACGGCGGTCGAATACTCGTAGCGGTTGGCATCATAGTCCGTCCGCCGGCCACGGCATCACGGCCAAAGCCCGACAGAGGCCGAATAAAGGCCCGATAACCTACTCAATTCTATCGGAGTGCAACCGACTCCCGGGCGGCGTGTAACACTTTGCGATAGCAAATGTTACGGCGCATGGCGTGGCTCCTGGTTTGCACAGATTTCTGGAATTATAGGACAATCGTGAACACGGCGCTTGCAAAACGCGAAGCTTGTGTTGTACATTCCCGCGCGTGTCGGCCGTGTCTGCATGGATGTAGTCACGTTTCGGTTCGCATTGGGGAGACGTAATGAGTACGCCGAGTGCGACCTCAGCGGCACCAACTCAAAGTCACGTCTATCCGCTGCTGGAGTTCGAAAAGCCCATCGCGAAGATGGAACAGGAAATCCAGCGGCTCGAAGCATCTCAGGCGGAGTCCGGGCGCGATTATTCGGACGTGATCGCCGGCATTCGCGAGCAGCTGCAAAAGGCGCTCGTCTCCGCGTACGACGACCTTACGCCTTGGGAAAACGTCTTGGTCGCGCGGCATCCGAAGCGCCCGCTGCTGCGCGATTACATCCGAATGATCTGCAAAGACTTTTGCGAGCTGCACGGCGACCGACTCAACGGCGATGATCGCGCGCTGATTTGCGGATTCGCCCGCGTCGCCGGGCACCGCGTGATGGTCATCGGCCATCATAAGGGCCGCGACGTGAAGGAACGGCTGGAAACGAATTTCGGCTGCGCGCATCCCGAAGGGTATCGCAAGGCGCTGGTGAAGATGCGCTTGGCCGCGAAGTTCGGAGTGCCGATCGTCTGCCTGATCGATACTCCGGGCGCGTATCCCGGGGTCGAGGCCGAAGAGCGCGGTATTGCGGCGGCGATCGCGGTCAATCTGATGGAGATGTCGAGGCTTCCGACGCCGATTATCGCGGCGGTGATCGGCGAGGGCGGCAGCGGCGGCGCTTTGGGTATCGCCGTCGCTGACCACGTCGCCGTTATGCAGCACGCCTATTACTCGGTGATCAGCCCCGAGGGATGCGCCGCGATCCTCTGGAAGTCCGGCGAACACGCGGCGAAAGCCGCCCACGCGCTGCGATTGACGCCGAAGGAGCTTCGGCGCCTGGAGCTGATCGACTCGATCGTGGACGAACCGCTCGGCGGCGCACATCGCGACCCGGCGTTGGCGGCGGCAAATCTTGAGTCTTGGATCGGGAAGTCGTTACGGGAGCTGCGAAGGTTCAAGGTTGAAAGCCTTTTGCGGCGGCGCTACGAGAGATTCCGCAACCTGGGATCGTTTTTCGTCGCGGAGACCCCGGTCGCGGACGGGTCTCGTGGAAAGCGAGTTCGGAAAGGCGCGGCTCGCGAAGAGTCAAAGGTCGCCACGTCAGCGTAGTCCGAATTCCGATGACCGTTCGGTAGCGCTAAATGCTTAACTCGCCGGTGGCGGCGGCTCTCCGGCAGGAAGGTACCCATGCTGCCGGCAAAACCGGCGAATTATCCCGAGCGGCTCGACCTTGATCGCGGCGGGTCCCTGAAGATCCGCTGGATGGATGGGCTGGAACAGGTGATCTCACTGGCCGCTTTACGGCGCGCTTGTCCGTGTGCGACCTGCCGCGCAGAACGCGAGTCTCAAAGCCGTAACCCATTGCGAATATTGAGCGTTACGGCAAGCCCGCAAGACCAGGTGACGGTCGGCGAGGCCGCGCTGGTCGGAAACTACGCGCTTCGTATCGAATGGAAGGACGGTCACAATTCCGGGATTTACGATTTCGAGTTGCTGCGCAACCTGACGTAACCATTTGAATAGAAAGGGTTTGTTTCTCAGCGGGCCGTTCGAACCAAGGCCCCCGAGTCTGCGTAGGGGAAAGAAGATTCGGGAAATGTCCGGGTAGGAACGCGTGAGGATCGCGTTATACTATTCCGACTATGGCAACACTAAACTCGGTTCTGCGGAAAAAGATGATAGCGAAGAACACCGAACTCGGCGCAATCGCGCCGCAAGCTGTTGATTTGAATCTGGTTGTGTTCGATCGAGGTCTGCATCCGGAGCTCTTTCGGCACTATGCCGACTATCAGGTCCAGCAGGGGCGTTACCGCGCCCAGATCTGGCTGGTCGGCCTTGGACATGTCGTAACTGTAAACTGCGACAACACTTCCGTCTCTGAACTGATCGCGGCGGACAACGATTTGCTGCCGACGCGGGGAGTCATCACGCGGTTTCGACTCAAGGGCGAGCGCGACCTGGAGCGCAAGACCCCGGAGGGCTGGATCTACTTGATCAGCACTCAGGTGGAGACGATGGACGAGGCCTTGTACAAGTCGGTACATCACGACCTGGTCCGCCACGCCCAGAAGCGCGGCTGGTACTACGCCTTCGAACAATGGGGCGAAGGCGAGATGACCCCGTTCTCGTACCTCGACCACGAAGCCCGTGACCGGGAATTCCACGTGCACGCATTCCACGCGTTCCCGGCCGAGCGGACGATTGTGAAGACGCAGACGATCTTCGAGATGCCGGAGTAGGAGCTCACACTCGAATTCCGGAACGAGCCGCAGCGCAATATGTTCGCGCAAAAAGTTCGTTGATTGTTCGGTTCGATCACGATATGCTGGGCAGCGGATAGGGAGCGTTACGATGGCTCGCAACGCGTCTCCACTCGTTGTGCAACCGGCGCTCTGGCCCAGCGATCCGAATTCGAGTCGCGACGATCTGCGCGAACTCGCGCTGCGCGTTTCCCGCCCATTAGGCGCCCGTCGAAAGAAGAGCCGGATCGCCTTCGGTTGGTACGGCGGCAAGTTCAGCCATCTGGAGTGGCTGCTGCCGTTGTTGCCGAGTTGTCATCACTTCTGCGA
Organism: Phycisphaerae bacterium; assembly: GCA_046350315.1. GTDB lineage: Bacteria > Planctomycetota > Phycisphaerae > UBA1845 > Fen-1342 > CAZHTF01. The sequence goes on along the minus strand of JAXMAP010000002.1, from coordinate 3,031,247 downwards.
GCCGTTTGGCGGTAGCGCCGCCGTACTGCTGAATCGACAGCCGTCGCCAGTTGAGACCTATAACGATTTGGACGGAGGCGTAGTCAACTTCTTTCGCGTGCTGCGCGACCAGAAGGAACGTCTCGTCGAGGCAATCGGTCTCACGCCCTTTTCGCGAGAGGAGTTCTTCGTTGCGTGTCAGCAACCGAAGCCCGAAACATCGGCATTGGAGCGAGCCAGGCGGTTCTTCGTGCGCGCGCGCCAAGTGCGGACCGGTCTAGCGCAAACGGCTTCGATTGGCCGATGGGCCAACTGCAAGAACACCAGCCGCGCCGGCATGAGCGGCGTTGTGTCGCGTTGGCTCGGCAGCGTGGAAGCGCTGCCGGAAATCGCGGAGCGTCTGCTGCGCGTGCAGATCGAGAATCGACCGGCGCTGGACGTGATTCGCCTGTACGACAGTAAGGAAACGCTCTTCTATTGCGATCCGCCGTACGTTCACGCGACGCGCGGCGACGCGAAAGCGTATGGATATGAGATGACTGACCCGGAGCATCGCGCGCTTGCGAGCGCGCTCCGGAAGGCGAACGCGCGCGTAGCGGTCTCTGGGTATCGAAGCAAGCTGTACGAACGGCTTTACGACGGCTGGCGGCGCGTGGATGCGCCGGCCAAACTTTGTCACTCGGTAAAACGAGAGCGGTGCGAAGCGCTCTGGCTGAATTTCTAGCTCATGCCCCGAGAACGACGCTCGCCGCTTCTGGTTGACGCTCGACGCATTCTGGCTGAGCGATGGAGCGTCAGACCGACGGAAGGATCGCGTCTCACGGAGGCCGTTCGCCAGGCAATTGAGCGCTGCACCAACTCGAAGACCAAGTCGAATCGCTACGTGTTGCCGACGCAGCTTCTCGCCAAGTTGGCCGATCCAAACTTGGACTGCCGCTGCGTGCAGGCCGACTCAAGCCGGCCGGGGTCGTTTGACGCGCGCAGCCTTTGCCACGGCGTAATCGTCCCGTTTGACCGCGAGAATCACGCTGTACTCGGCGGCTCCACGGAACCGTATGTGAACAACCCGCTTCGGATTTCCGCGATCGGGCCACCTGCTCGTGAAGCGCAGCGCGACAAGGTCACGTTCGACGATCTGTGCTCAGTACTGGACTACGCGCAGGCGCATCCGAACGCCACGGCGGCGCTGTTCGACGCCGTGCTCGATGCGGTTCGAACACGCCTGGAGCAAACGCAGATCGAGTACGCGGTCCCGCATCGCGTGTCGTTGCTGGGGGCGGTCGATTCGGTGCGCCGGTTTGTCGCCACGCGATCCGGCGGCGCACGATTGCAATCCGTCAGCATCGCGCTTTTTCGGACAATCGGGCGGCACTTCGGACTTTTCGCCACGGTCGATTCTCATCACGTCAACGCCGCAGACGCATCCACGGGCAGCGTCGCAGACCTTCAGTGTCGCGGCGACGACGGGAACATCGTGCTCGCCGTCGAGGTTAAGGATCGCACACTCACGCTGCGCCATATTCAAGACGCCGTCGGAAGGATGCGTTCCAAAGCAATTCGCGACCTGCTATTCCTGGTTCAGGGCGGAGTCGCGGGTGACGATCGAGAGCGCGCCGCGGGGTTGACCTCGAGCGAATTCGCGAGTGGCCAAAACGTTTATGTCGTCGACTTTTTCGAGTTCGTGACGCCGTGCTGCGTCCTGCTGCGCGAAGCGGGTCGCAGAGATTTGCTGGTTGAGATCGGCGAATCGCTGACGGACTACCACGACCGGCGCGACTGGCAGGCGCGTCTGCAAGCGTTGTGAGCAATACATGGGACGACTTGAGAGCGTCATCTCCATCGCCGGCGCGCGAGAGCACAACCTCCGCAACGTCTCGCTCACGCTTCCTAAGAACAAGCTGATCTGCTTCACCGGCGTCTCCGGCAGCGGAAAGAGCAGCTTGGCGTTCGATACGCTCTACGCCGAGGGGCAACGGCGGTACATCGAGTCGCTCAGCTCGTACGCCCGACAGTTCATGGGCGAATTGCCCAAGCCCGATGTGGACCAGATCACGGGCCTGGCCCCGTCGATTTCGATCCAGCAGAAAACCAGCGGCTGGAACCCGCGTTCGACCGTAGGGACCATCACGCAGATTCTCGACTACCTTCGCGTGCTATACGCCCGCGCCGGAACGCCGTACTGCACGCGTTGCGACCGGCCGATCAGCGCCCAGACGCGCGAGCAGATGCTTGGGCGCATCTTCGCGCTGCCGGAGGGCACGCGCTTCATGTTGCTGGCGCCGAAAGTCCGCGGGCAGAAGGGCGAGCATCGCGACCTTTTCGACGAGCTCCAGCGCCAAGGCTTCGTGCGCGCGCGGATCGACGGAGTCGTATTTGAACTCAGCAAGGCGCCGCCGCTGGATCGATATCGCCGACACGACATAGAAGTGGTGGTCGATCGACTGATCGTGCGGCCGCAGTCGCGTTCGCGAATCGCCGAGGCGCTCGAGACGGCGCTGAGTGCCGGAAACGGGACTGCGATCGTCGCGCGCGGGCCGGAAGATTCGCTCGAATCCGCGCCATCAGACGCGTCGGGTCACGCGGGCGTGCCGCCGGAGGCGCCCGCCGCTCGGCGTGGACGCGCGCGGCGCAGCGCCGATCACGCGAGTCGAAGGTCAACACACGATGACACCGAAATGGCGGCCGACGCCGGACTCGACGCGGATGCGGACGCGGTTGGTCCCGCGCGGCGGCGATCCGAGTTTTCCGACACGCTGCTCTCGGCAGGTTTTGCGTGTGGCGTTTGTGGCCTGAGTTTCGAGCCGCCGCAGCCGAATCTCTTCAGCTTCAACAGCCCGCAGGGAATGTGCCCGCAGTGCGACGGCCTTGGCCGGCGGTTCGATTTTGACGAGCGATTGCTGATTCCCGATCCGAACAAACGCTTTTGCGATCCCTGCATCGTCCCGTTTCGGCACGCACCGGGCCGCTGGCGGCGGCACATCTATGAGGGCGTGGCGCGGCACATCGGCTTCGACCTCGACACGCCGTGGCGCGAGCTTCCGCCTGCGGCGCGGAAAGCTCTGCTGCACGGCACGGGCGACGCGCACGTCATGTTTGAGTGGAAGGGGCGCTTCGGGACTTGGCGACACGGCGGACCGTTCGAAGGCGCGATCGCCGAGCTTCAGGAACGGCATCGCAAAGCGACATCGTCGCTGGTGCGCCGTTTCTATGAGCAGTACATGCGCGAGACGGAGTGCCCCGCTTGCCGCGGCGCGCGGCTCAATCCAGCCGCGCTTGCCATTCGGCTCGACGGCGCGCTGGCCGGAAAGCCGCGACGTCTCAATCTGTACGAAATGTGCGAACTATCCATTCGCGAAACGCTCGGGTTCCTGGATTCGCTCGAGCTCAGCCCGATCGCGCAGCAGATCGCGGTCGAACCGCTGAAGGAGACCCGCGCTCGGCTGCGCTTTCTGCTCGATGTCGGTCTCGACTACCTGACGCTCGGCCGATCGGCGCCGACGCTATCCGGCGGCGAGTCGCAGCGCATTCGGCTGGCCAGCCAGATCGGTTGCGGGCTGGTCGGCGTGCTGTACGTGCTCGATGAACCGAGCATCGGGCTTCATCCGCGCGACAACCGCCGGCTGCTGGCGGCGTTGCAGCGCCTGCGAGATATGGGAAACACGGTTGTCGTTGTCGAGCATGACCGCGACACGATGGAAGCGGCCGACCTGATCGTGGACTTCGGCCCCGGCGCCGGAGCGCGAGGAGGCGAGGTCGTCGCCCGAGGCGGAATTGACGAAATTCGAGGCGCCGAGCGGTCGCTGTCGGGAGCGTATCTCTCCGGACGGCGGGCCATTGAGACGCCGGTGGTGCGGCGGCCGGTTTCGCCGCGCCCGAAGGCAAGCTCCAAGTCGATCCGAAAAGCAGCTCGGGCCGGGAAATCCGATCCACAACGCATCTAGAGCGGATTCGTTTCTCGCGTAGCGCCGGACCTCTGCGTCCGACACCGAATTTTGCGTCGAGCACGGAGGCCCGACGCTACGGAACAACTGAGTCAGCTCTAAATGACAGTGCGCGATTACCCCCCCGCAATCAGAACGCGATGCAATCAGAACGCGACGCGCAAGCGAGCGCGGCTGGGAATCGCGCTTGCTGGCGCTGCGCGTTCTGATGCGGCGCGTACTCGCGAACGGCATTGAGCAGTTGTTACCGGTGGAGTGACTCAGAAATAACGTACCGGGGAGCATTGGCGTCCCGCCGGTGCGAAATTCGCCAGTGCGCAGCGGCGGGACGCCGATGCTCCCCAACCCGTCTCATGAAGCAAGTCGGACCCCCCGGTGCCGATAAGCATTGCATGTTGGGCGCGGCTGCCGAGGCCGCCGTGGTGATTCGATAATCGTGGCGCAACCTTGCGTTGCCGCATTCACGCCTTCGACCGCTTCAATTCTCAGAACTCGTCCGTCCGCCGCCCACGACGGATTGAAGAATTCGATAAGAGCACCAGCGCAATAGCCGAGTAATCGCTGGGGAATCGAAGGGCTGGGGAGCAGCGTCAGATGAGTTCCAACGTCGCCAAAACAGAGCCGGTGGTCACAATGATCTGCCCGAATCTCAACTGCGGGCAGACGGTAATTGCGCCGCCTACGGCGCGGGGCAAAGTGGTGCGCTGCGCGTACTGCAACAGCCCGTTTCGCGTGCCGGACCCGTCGCCGAATCAACCCGCGACGGTGCTGATCGAGCCGGACCAGACAAGCAAGCGGCGCGCCTGACGCGATACGCGTCGTGCGCCGAACGAGCGCCGCACCTTCGGGGGAGGGGGCAGTGGCTGACATTCACACACGGGTTGCGCCGCGCCGCGGCGTGCCCGCGAGCACAATCCGCAATCACCCAACAATGACAACCGCGATCGCCCGCGCTTTTGGGGCCGGGGAGGAGCGATGAGCTACCTTCTCGAATCACTCGGGCGCGGCCTGCTCGGCCAACTCCTGGACGCGTTCCGCAACCAATTGCCCGGCAGCGACGACGAACCCACGTCCGTCCTGGCGCGGCGGCTCGCGGATTCGCCCGCTTCGACGGACCTGGCGCTGCGACTGGCCGTCGGATATTTGCGCGAGCAGCGGCTCGCCGAGGCCCGGGTGTGTTTCGAACGGGCCCGCGCGTCCGACGACCAATCCGCGCAAGCGCTGATTGGTTTGGCGTGCGTTTTCGACGAATTGGGACGACTGGACCTCGCACAGCGCGAATTGCTCGCGGCGCGGGAACTTGATCCGCTCGATCCGGCGATTTCGTTCGCCATCGCACTCTGCCACGAACGAGATGGCGACGAGCCGGCGGCGAATGACGAATACGGGCGCGCAATCGAGCTCTGTCCGCGGTTGCGAAACGCGCACGAGCGCCGCGCTGCGCTGGCCGTCCGCCGCGCCGACTGGGAAAACGCAATCGTCAGTTACGAGCGCCTGGCCGACCTGGAGTCCGGCGACCTGGACGTCTTGATCACGCTCGGTGCGCTGCTACTGGCGGCGGATCAGCCCGCGCCGGCCATCGAGCGCTTCCAGCGCGCGCTGCTGATCGAGCCGGAGTGCACCGAGGAGCCGATCCAGCTGGCGGAACAGTTCACGGAAGAGGGGCGACTCGCCGAGGCGCTGCGCACGCTGGAGAAATTGGTCGAAAAATACCCCGGCGTGTCGGAGTTTCGCGTTCACCTGGCGGATTTGCACGCCAAGACCGGCGATGACCCGGCGGCCGTCGCCGGCTATCGCGCCGCGATCGAGCTGCATCCCGGCTTCCTGGAAGCAAACGTCAAGCTCGGCACACAGCACCTGCGGCATGGGCGTTATGAGGACGCGGCGCAGGCGTTCAACTGCGCCGTCGAGATCAATGACCGGTTGTTGCTCGCGTTCGCCGGGTTGAGCGTGGCCCAGGCTCGCGCCGGGCGGCGCGGCGAGTCGATGGAGACACTGGGGCTGGCGGCCAGTCTCGAGCCGAACAGCACGCTGCTGTTCGCCGAGGCGGCGCGGCTGCACTTGCGCGCCGTCGCCGCCGCGCGGCAATCCGACGATAACCCGCCCCGACCCGATGCCGGCGATCTGATCGCCGAAGCGCACCGCCGCCATCGGCAAGCGTTGCTGACGTCGCCGCGGCGGGCTGATCTGCATTATCGCTTGGGCGTGCTTCAGCGGCACATCGGCGCGTTCTCCGAGGCGATGGCCTCATATCAGCGCGCCTTGGACTGCAACCCGAGCTACGTAAAGCCCGCGATCCGGCTCGGACTCTGTCTGCGCGAGCGCGACCGCGCGGATGAAGCACTCGCGGTGCTCGACCGCGTATTCCGGCACTCGCGCCGCGAGATCGCGGCGCATCACCGCCTTGCGCTGCTCTTTTCGCAGCGGAATCAATTCGATCTGGCGTTGGAGCGATTTGAGTCGTCTCTCCCGCGCGAGCTGGAGGCGGATGCCTTTCGCGCGAACCTCACGACCGCGCTTCAGTCCGTCGGTATGGTCGATCGGGCGGCTGCGACCTGGCAGGCGATCTGTGAAACGGGCGACACGCTGGCCGACTCGCGCGACGGAGCGCGTTTGGAGGCGACACAGCCGGCGGACGGCGAAGTGTTCTAAAGCGTCCGCAAAAATCGAGCGCAAGTCGCTGTTCAAGCCGTAACAGCGGTTTTCCGATCGATCAGCGGGCCATGCATGCCCCGAGCGCACGTCGTGCGCGGCGGAACCGTTTTCGAACTCCAAGGAGAGCGTATGACACGCTTCGCGCGAATCGCCGGGCTGCTTGTCCCGGCGCTGGCCATGGCCAGCATCGCCGGTTGCCCGGCCACCGACACGACCGGCACGACCGGGAACACGAACAACACGACCACGACGACCGGTTCGATCAAGGAATTCCTGCCGTCGTCGATCACGCTGGACGTGAGCGACCTGCCGGCGAGCCAGTCGAGCGCATCTAATCCGACGCTCAGCCGCGGACTTGCGGGCGGCGCGCGAGAGATCGTCGACATGTTCCAGGATGCCGGCGACATCATGCTGGCGATCGGCGACCAGATCACCAACGACATTACGTCGGTCTCTCAGGCGCAGGTCGGCGGCAAGCTGACGATCGGATCCACGACCGTCGAATACAAGTGCGACTTCTCGAAGTTCGACTTCAACGGCGACGGCGTGCTCGACGGCTCGGGCAACTCGCAGGCCACGCCGGTCGCGTTCCGCGTCTGGACCGACAAGGGAGCCGGCTACGAGCAGTTCATGTGCGGACTGATCACCGCGTTGCCGACCTCGGGTAACGCCGGCGCCGGCACGATCGTGGCCCGGCCGTTCGCGGGCAGCAGCACCGCCGCCCAGGATCAGCAGATGCTGATCGAATGGGATCGAACGATCCTCTCGCACCAGTGGAACCAGGCGTACGTTGCCGGGACGGTGGATTCGAGCCGCAACGTGACGCTCAGCATCGGACATGCGCACGTCGATGTGCGCTCGACCGGCACGCTCAAAAACAAGACGGTCCGCGGCGCGGGCGTCTTTTCGTCGCACCCGGCGGGGTACTCCGGCATGCAGTCGTCGGTGGTCTACCAGCAGGGCGGCAGCGCCATGCTGCTTTCGGCGCAGGCCGTCGGCGGCGCGACACCGGCGAGCGTCGACAACGCATGCATCAGTCTGTCGGACTTCAACGACGCGACCGGCTCGGCGTGCAGCTCGTTTGACACGCAGGACATGACGTTCCTGGATCTGCCGGTGGGCGGGGAAAACGCCTTCCCGGCGGGATTCGCTCCGACGCCGACGTTCTAGATCCGGGTCAGAATCGTCACGACTCGCCGGCGAACGCGGCCCAGCGCCGCGTTCGCCGGCGACGGTGTTTGCGTGAACGCCGCGCAAGTGGGCTAGGGCAGCGAGTCGAGGTACTCCTGTGCGTCCTTGGCTTGTCTTGTTCCGGGGTATTCGCGCACGATTTCCTGGAACAGCTCTTTCGCGTGTTTCTTGCTGCCGGTTCGAAGGAAGGTGCGCGCCTCGCGCAGCTTCGCTTCGGCCTCGTCGTTGTTCGGCAGATCCGCGGATGTCGGCGTCGCAGGGCCGGGCTTGGCCTTGTCGCCGCCACGGCCCGCCGGCTGCGCGGGCATCGGCTTTTCGTCCGCCGGCCGTTTTCGCGGCGCGATCTCGGCTCGCTTGCCGTCCCTGCTGCACGGCCCAAGCGGCGGAAATTCGCCGCGCGCCTCGGCCGCTGCTGCGCGGATCGCGTATTCGATCCCTGCGTCCGTCGGCTGCCCGATGGCGCGCGTGAATCCCTGGCTGTCGATCACGACCAGCCAGGGCGGCCCCGGCACGCCGAACGCTTCATGAGTGATCGGCGCCTTGGTCGCCTTTTCCTCGAACACCTGCGGCCATTCGTATCCGGCGCCCTTCGCGAAGCTGCGCGCGTCGGCAGTTTTCGTCGCACTGTCCGCGTTCACGCCGATGAACCGCACGTGCTCATCGCTCTTCCAGCACGCGTAGAGCGCCTTCATCGCGGCGGAGTAGTCGGGATCCGGCTTCTTCAGCAGCGACCAGAAATCGATCACCAGCACGCCGCCCGGCGTGGCGGGATTGACGCCGCCCGGGATCGCCAGTTCGACGCGCGGCGCCGCGATTCCCATTCGATTCAACCCGAGCGCGGTGCGAGACAGCGTTTTCGCCAGATCGGGTGATTTCGCGGCTATTCGCTTGAGCGTCTCGTCAACCAGCTTCGCATCTCCGGCGGCCAGCGCCGCGGCGATGATGACCTTCAGCGAGTCGGCGTCGTCGGGGTTGTCGACGTTCAATTCCGCGGCGCGTTCGACGGCCCGGCTCGCGTCTCCGACGCCCAGCGCGGCGAGAATCTCAATCCGCAGCGCTTTCGCTCGGCCCGGCGCCGGAAGCGCGGCCAGCGAGGCGCCGAGCTGTTTCAGCCGATCCAGCGCCGCGTGTCCCTGCTCGACGCTGACCAGCGGCGTTGCGACGAGTTCCTGATGCAGCTTGTCCAGTTCGGCAGGGGACTGCGCCAGGGCCGCCGTGAGGGGGGCGAGCGCGACAACAACGAAGGCCGGGATTCCGAAAACGGGAACCGGTCGCATGCTTGACTCCAGGACGCGCTGACCCGCGCGCGAGAAGTCACGCGCGGTGTCGGCGCGACGCTGAAGATAGCCGAAGCGACGTGTCGTTCCGAGTGACAATCGGCGCGACGGGCCGACCGGGGCGCATCCCGTCGGGCTGCCGCTCGCTTGCGCGTCGCGGTTCCTAGCAGCCCGCTGAGACATGCTCCTAACCGAGCCCCGACCGTAAGGGAGGGGTCGGGCCGATGTCCGAAATCGCTTTGGATATCGGTGTTTTCGAGGGCCGAGCGGACCCCTCCCTGACGGTCGGGGCTCGGCTGGGTGAGTTCTTCAACGGAGTGCTAGGCCCGGCGCGATTGCGCGCGTCAGTCGCACTGCTTCGAGAGCGGGTAATTCGTAGGGATCGGGCGTGTTTGCCCGACGCGCCAGACCCAGAGTGGGTTAATCACATACCAGCCGGGGCCGCAGTATTTTCGCGAATCCATCAGGCGATATTCGGCGTGCCCGTCGAGCATGCCGACGCTGTGAACTGAAAACTGGCGGTGATTTCCGACGGTCTGGACGCGCTGCCGAATGCCGTAGTTGTGCGGGTTCTCGAAATACCACACCAGACGCGATGAGAAGCCGAGTCCGCCGTCGCGAAGGAGCTTGCGCAGGTTTTGTTGCCAGCCATTGCCGTTGCTGACCCACGGGTCCGGGCTTCCGCCGGTCGTGTCGAGGGCGTGGAAATTGAACTGGTAGCTGGTGCCGATGTCATCGTAGCAACTGAACGGGTCGCCCTCCGTCAGGCCCGGCGTTGTGATTTGGCGTTGAAAGCTCGACACGTCCGAGGGGCATTGCATGACCGGCACGGGGTCGTTGGCGCCGACGTCCGCGCCTTGAATGTAGCGATTGAGCGGCTTCTGGTGAGCCTGGAAATAGAACAACCCGCCGGAGTTCGTTCGCCAGTAGTCGTCCGTCGATTTTCCGCCGTAAGACCAGGTGCACACCCCGAGTCCGCCGCCGGTGTTGGCGACGATGAACGGGAAGGTATCGCGATTCTCGACGAAGTAGGTTTGGGTGGCGGTCATCAAGTTCTTGAGTTGAGCCAGACAGCGCGCGACCTTGGCCCTCTCGCGCGCGGCGGCCAATGACGGGAGCAAAATGGAGATCAGCAGGGCGATGACGGCGACGACCACCAGCAGTTCAATTAACGTGAACGCGCTCGGGCGACGACGTGCGAAAGCGCACATGCGAACGGCCTCCGGAAATGCGGCTCGACTGACTTGACATGACCGCGCGAGCGGCCCGATACATATCATGTTACCAAGGCGGCCGAACATTGCAGCGCGGTTGCGCCGATTGGTAGCGGCCCAGCTTCGCGAAGGAACTCCTCCGCCGAGCCCCGACCGTAAGCCCCGACCGTAAGGGAGGGGTCTCTTGCGACCGCAGAAGGCCGCTCCCTTTCGGTCGGGCCTCGGTGTCGAGCGTTTTCCCGGCGAACTGAGGCACTATCCGCCGATTCCAACGAAACTTCCCGGCGTACAAAGCTACGCGGCGCGACCTTGCATTTCGCGGCGCGTGCTCGCAACTCGATACGGGGCGCCGCCGCCGCTCACCGGCTCTTGCCGCCGATTGGGCCGCGGCGCAAACTCTCCGGCCATGAAGCCGCTGCTGATCGTTCCGCCCGCGCCGGCCCGATGGAACTCCATGGGCAATCTCTACGCCGAAGCACTGCCGGACGCCTGGCGGGCGGATATGGAAGAGCGCTTCGCGCGCGGCGTCGGCGGACAGGACGCGTTCGCGGCCATCGTCGACGGTGGCCATGTGCTCTCGGCGGCGTGGTTCACGAAATCCGGCGCGCACGGGTTCCTTGGTCACATCTTGACTCGATCCGACCACCGCCGCCAAGGCCTGGCGTGCGGCGTTGTCACCACGTTGCTTGCGTGGTTCGACATGGTCGGCGGAAAGTGCGCACACACGAGCTGCGCCGATTCCGGCGCACAATCGCTGCTGGCTTCAGCCGGGTTCTCCGTTCTGCACGCAAGCGAACTGAACACTGTGCTCGTGCGAGGCGCGGCGACTTCCCGCCTCGCGGACACCGCCGACGCCGCGCCGCGAATTCGCGAATTGAGCCGCGCCGACTGGCCTCAGATGTTCGCGTTGCTTCAGCGCGCGCCCGGCCCCGATCCGCGCGTCAGCCTGCGCGAGTCGGCGCTGTCGGCGGAAGCCACGCTGCTCGAGTGGCTCGCGCAGCGCTCGCGCGGCGTGACAGCGATGCTGGGAGCATTTCACGACGACGAGCTGAGCGGCATCGCAACCTGCGCGATCGATCAGCTGGGCCAGCGCACCTACGCCATGACCCTGCCGCACGGAATCTGGACCGACGTCGCGCCGCTGCGCGCGGCGGTCGTCGATTTCGCGAAGACCAGGGGTTACGAGCAGGTCGATTTTCCGATGGATGCGCTGGCGCCGGCCGGCGCGGGAGTGTAGCCGGCTGTCCGGCGTGCGAACGCGGGCCGCTTGCCCCCCGGATTTCGCGCCGAGCGGCCGCGCCTACGATGCTCATTCCTGCGTAAGCGACAACCACTCCGGCCAAGCGTAGTCGAGGTCGTACGCCGGACGCGGCGTGCGCAGCGACGCGATCCAATCCGCCAGCGCTTGATGGCGCGGATCGGCGACGCCGCGTAGCGCCGGCGTGATGTGCGTGCCGCGCGCCACTGCCGGATGCTCCGGGGCGCCCTCGCGCGGCGGACACAGGTACGAAAGCAGCACGCTTCGCTGCGACGCGGAGCGATCGATCAACGGCCCGCGCGGCGTGCGGACCGCGTCGAGCACCAGGAAGGCCGTGTACGCAAACTCCTCACTCTCGGTCGATCCGCTCGGAAGCCGAAACGCCGCCGAATGCGGGCCGGCGTGACAGCCTGATCGCCCGCAGCCGCGCAGCACGGTCGGCAGCACGTCCTTGCGAAAGCGCGAGAAGGTCTGTGTGTCGCCGCGAATTTCGATGCGGTCCGCGAACTTCAGGCCGGTGTGGCGAAGGATGAACTGCACGCGCTCCGAAATTTCCCCGCTGCGAAACACGCGACGCGCTTCCTCCAACTCTGGACGCCCCTCCAACTCGGCCAGCACGGCGGTTTCAAGGTCAGGCTCGCCGGCGCGCTTGGTGAAGCGGGCGCGGACGCGCTCGACATCGCCGGTCGTACTGATTTCGGCGAGCTTCAGGCGATTGATCTGCACGGAGCTGAGCAGCGGCGGCGCGGCGAGCTGCTGTCCGGAAGGACGCGACGCCGGTTCGCTTGCAGGCATCTCGGCCGCGTCGGATTCTTCCGGCGTCAGCCACTCGATGCGTTCGACACGCGTGCGCTCGAGCCGCATCTCCCCCGCGGCGTTGCGCAGAATCACGGCGTCGTCGACTTCCTCGACTCGCCCGCGAAGACGCGATCCATCGGTCAGATACAGATTGGCGAGACGGTCGTCGGAAAACGCGGCCTGCGCGACGGCGAGCGACAAGAGGAGCGCGGCGATGCCGGTTCGCACGCCGGTGCGGCGATCGTCCGGCGACTTGGGCGCGCGGGAAGCTCGTTCTGCCCGGCTAAACTTGCGACACATCGATCACACCTTGCGATTCGGCGTCCGGGCGACTTGCGTGCCGTCCGGCAGATTCTCCATCGTGTAGTCGCCGAACATGCTGGGCGATTCGTGCTGCAGGATGCGCAGAATTTGCGCCGCAACCTGCCGAATCTCGGTCTCCGCGTGCTCGTTCGCGCGCAGCTCGATGAAATGCCGCCAAGCCCGCGCGTTGCCCGTCACGAAGATTTTCGTCTCGGTCGCGTTAGGCAGGACGCTGCGCGCCGCCTGTCGGGCCAGCTTGCGGCGCAGCGTCGGCGACGGCTCGCTGGCGAAGTGCCGTTCCAGACCGGCGACCAACTTGCAATACGCCTCATGCGACTGCCGAATCGACTCCAGCCAGACCGTGTGCAGCTCCGCGTCGGCCGCGATGCAATCCGGCTCCACAAAATCCGCTGTGCTCTCGTCGACGTAGCGCTGTGAGAGTTGCGAGTATCCGAATCCGGCGCGATGGCGGATCAATTCGTGCGTGAACGAGCGCGACACGCCGGTAATCACGAAGTTCCACACCGCGTGCTCGAGCACCGAGCCGTGCCCGACGCCGATGATGTTGCCCAGGTATTCCTGGTTGCTCTTGCGGCCCTTTCCAAACGACATGTAGCAGACGCGGCCGGCCATTTCGCAGAGCGCTTCGGCGCCAACCTCGCTGTCGGTGGACCAGGTCATTTCATGATCGCGAAGGAACTGGTCGACTACGGACTGATCGATCGCTTGCCGACCGACCAGGTAGACTTTGGCCGTTTGTACGATTCTCAAGGCCGCCTCCTTACGCCCGCTCACCTTCGTCAGCTCCGCACCGCCGCCAACACGCGCTTGACCGCTTCATCCGGCGGCAGCGCCTGCACCTCCGCGGGCGCGCGCCGGGCGCTGAATTCGACGTGTCCATCCGTCCGCAGTTTCTTGCCGACCACAACGCGCAGCGGAAAACCGACCAGGTCGGCGTCCTTGAACTTGAACCCGGCGCGTTCGTCGCGATCGTCGAGGATCACGTCGACGCCCGCCGACACCAGTTTGTGGTAGATGTCCTCAGCGGCCCGGCTGATGTCCGCGTCGCGCGGGTCGAGCAGTATCACGGCGGCTTGGAACGGCGCGATGCTGAGCGGCCAGACGATGCCGTGTTGATCGTGGTTGGCTTCGATCGCCGCGGCGACAATTCGGTTCAGGCCAATTCCGTAACAGCCCATGATGAAAGGTTGCGGTTTTCCCTGCGGACCGAGGAACGTGGCCTTCATCGAATCGCTGTACTTCGTGCCCAGTTTGAATACGTGCCCGACTTCGATGGACGTGCGCAGGCGCAGCGCCGAGCCGCTGCCGGTCGGAGACAGGTCGCCGTCGACGACCGTGCGAATGTCGGCCACGCGGACGCGCGCGCCTGCGAGCGGAAAAGCGCTGCCCGGCACGATGCCAACGACGTGATAGTCGGTGCGATTCGCGCCGCTGGCCGCCGTTTGAAGCGCGGCTACGTCGCGATCGATGATCATTACGTCGCCGTCGTGCATGCGTTCGACCAATCCCTGCGGACCGGCGAAACCGACCTCCGCCCCGGTGAGCTGCTCAATCGTCCGCGGATCGGCGAGTTCGAGCATCATCCCGCTGACCTTCGCTAGTTTGTGCTCGTTCAACTCGTGATCGCCGCGCACCAGCGCCACGACAGTCCGACGGCGCGGCGGCGCCTTGCCGCGCGCGGAAGCTTCCGCCGGCCGCTCGATCTCGCGGAAAATCAGCGTCTTGATCATCTCCATGGGCGATGTGCCCAGCATCCTGCACACATCTTCCACGCGGCCGGCGCCCGGCGTGTGTACTTCGCGCGGCGGCTCTGCCGCGGGCGGCGAGGACGCCGGGCGATGATTGAAATGACACGTGGCGCGCTCGGTGTTGGCGGCGTAGTCGTGATTTTCGCTGATCGCGACCACGTCTTCGCCCGCATCCGTGAGCACCATGAATTCGTGCGACGCGTCGCCGCCGATCGGGCCGCTTTCGGCCTCGACCGCGACATAGGGCAGCCCGCAGCGGCTGAAGATGCGGCAGTACGCGTCGTACATTTTCTGATAGCTGGCATCGAGGCCGGCCTTGTCGATGTCGAACGAGTACGCGTCCTTCATCAGGAACTCGCGTGTTCGCAATACGCCGCTCTTGGGCCGCGCCTCGCCGCGAAATTTGGTCTGTATCTGGAACAGGTTGACCGGGAGCTGTTTGTAGCTGCTCAAAAAGGCCCGCGCGATCTCCGTCACGACCTCTTCGTGCGTCGGACCCAGCACGGTCGCCGGACGCCAATCGCCGGTAGGACCGCCCAGCCGGAGCAGCACATCGCCCATCGCCTCCACGCGCCCGGTCTCGTCCCAGATCGAGATCGGCTGCAACACCGGCATGTGCAGCTCGATCGCGCCGGCGGCTTCCATTTCCTGGCGCACGATCGCTTCGACCTTGCGCAGCGTGCGATAACCCAATGGCAGGTAACTGTAGATCCCCGCGGCGAGCTGGCGGATCATGCCGCTGCGCAGCATGAGCTGGTGCGACGCGGCGGTGGCGTCTTTGGGGCTTTCCTTGGCGGTGGGAATGAAAAAGCGGCTCCAACGCATCGGCGGACGACTCCTGCTTTCGAGGAACACACGGACCCAGACCATCGCGGCCGGCGACATTGTGGCGGAAAACGCGGTGCCGCGAAACTCGGGCGGGTGCGTTAGCTGGTAGCTTCGTAGCCACGGGGCTTCGTCCGCTTCACGGAGTACGCGCATTTCGCGCACGATTTTCTCGGACATTTCAAACGGCATCGACATCGACCACATCCCAGGCGTAGAATCCGCGCGTTGGGTTGGCGAACACGCTTCCTACGAGGAGCGGCGTATGGGTCGGGCGACTCGTATTTCCATCGGGGTGATTACGGCGGCTTGGGTCTTGACGCTGCTGGGCGGCTGCCCGAACACGGCGACGGCAATCTACGACGTCGCGCCCGGCACCTATTGGGTCGATCGTTCCCAGGACGGCGAAGTCATCTATTATCAGCTTCCGACCGCACGCGGCACCGACGGCGCCTGGTTTACACTCGGCATCGATGCGCCGTGGTTTGACGGTCCGGCGTTCTATTCGTTCGACGGCGCGGCATGGACGCGCGAGCCGGCCGCCGCCGGCCTCACGCTGGACCAGGCGGTGCAGTTGAACGACGCGACGCCGCCAATTCCGTAGCCAAGTGCATTTCGAAGGTTGCGATGGGAGCCACGCCAAACTCTCGGCGGGGCGGCGCCGCTCGCTTGCGCATCGCGGTTGTGATTGGGAAACAATCGGAAAATACGACAGGCGAGGCTTGGACCTCGCCTGTTCGCACTGTCGGCGCGCCTTGCTTTGAGAGTCGGCTTGCGTGCCGTGCCGGTGTCTCTCGCCGACGCGGCGTGGCCGCGGCGTGCTGCGCCGCGGCCAAGTCAGCGTCGCTTGCTTAGAAGTTGACGGCCAGATCGAAGTTCGAGGCGACCAGCTTGGCTTTGGTCAGCGTGATGTACGGGTTTTCGCTGATCTTGGTGACGGTCAGGGAGTCGGTGCCGACGATGTTGATCATCGGGCTGCGGCCGGGGGTCACGCCGTCTTCCGGCACGCGCAGCAGGTGGCCGCTCCAGTTGCAGATGTAGGCGCCCGGCTCGTTGATCGCGTCAAACGGGATCGTCGTGCCGATTGTCTTGCTGTTGAACGTCGTGGCGTAGTTGGTTGTGCTGGTGTTCGTTGCACTCATGCTGAAATCCTCCTTCAGGATTCGCCCAGTTCCGCGGATCGGGTTCGACCGCACGCCGACAAGGCCCGCGCAACAAGCACGGGCAGCGGCTCCTGCTATCGGTCGCGGAGGGGCGACGCTTGAGGGCTGCGCAAGATCGTCGGCGCGATAATGTCGTGGTCACGAACCGCGGGAGCGGAAAGTTCACGTTCGAACACCGGCGATCAAATGGCGTTGTGTTCGATCGGTTGCAGGGCGTCCTAATCGCGCCACGCTGGCGCGGATTCGCATTTCACACACCGCAGGGCGCCGGGTTTCACTACGGACAATATTTGGGAAGAACTTCCTGGCTAGCGGGGAGCGACCGGCGGCGCGCCCTTACGGTCGGGGCTCGGCTGGAGAGTTCCTTCGCGAAACTGAGCCACTACCTAATCGTGAAACGCGCTTGCTTGCGCTGCCCGTTCCGATCGGCGCCTGCTCGCAGAAGCTGATGTAGTCCCGAGGAGCATTGGTTTTGCGAGGATCGGTCATGGCGCGGGCGCCGGCGCGACGCCGGTGCTCCGCGAATCCTCCACGAGCATCATCCCCGCCGTCGCGCGCTCGTCCGTTGACGCCGGCAACAAGACGCCCAGCCCGCGCGTGCCGTCGATGTAGACCAGTGCCGCCGCGCCGATGGTCCGCGTGCCGTCGACGACCGCGTAGAGCCGGTCGCGGTCAGTTTCGCCGCCGCGCGGCAGCGAAACCGCCAGGCAAATGTCGTCCGTCACCTGCTCAATCATGCCGACCACGCGCGGCGGCGGCGGACGCGGCGCGAAGAGCACTTCGTCGAGCGCGCGCAGCGCAACGCCCGACTCCGGATCCCGCGGCCTGACCACGCAAAAACCCCGTTGCACGCGCCCGACGAGCACTTCGGTCAATCGCTCGCCATCGCGCCAGGCGACGCCGGGTTGCCCGAATGTCACGCCGTCGAATTCGCCGCAGTTGATCAGCGCGCCACCTTCCGAAATCTCAAAAACGCGCGCCGCGGCGCGCCCGGCAAGCAGATCGCCCGCGGCGCGCACGACGGCGTTGTCTCCGACGCGAACCTCGCCGATGCACGCGCCGGCCAGCAGCCGCACGTGCCAGAAGCGCTCCTCGCGCCGCTCGACCACGCCTTGCCCGACGTACGCGCCGCGACGACGAAATTCAACCGGCGTCTCGCCTTCCTGCGGCGTGAGTGGAGGCGCGGCGATCCACGCTTCCGGGTCCCCGGCGCGACGAGTCACAAATGCGACCGCCGACGTAATCGGCCCGTCCTTGCGGCCGCCGCGCGGCGACCACTGCTGAAATCGCTGACCGGGCGTGAACTGCACCTTTGCCGCGAGCGGCGTGATGCGGCAATTCGTCATCTCTCGATCCACGAACCGCGCTTCGGCGCGCGCAACCGGCTGACCGGCCAGACGCATCAGCCACACGTCCCCCAGCGCAACGCCCGCGTCGGATCCGATCCCCAGCCAGACGCTACGTTGTCCGAGCCCGATCGCGTCGACCGTCGCGAACGCACCGACGCTCGCCGGCCAAACGCCGGCCCAGCCGGACGAATACTCGCCGGGAACGAGCCAGGCCCGCAGCGGCGGCGACTCGCGATCGCTCGCCGTTCGCCACTCGCCGCGCTCGACCGCCTCTTCTCGGCTCGAGGGCAGCGGCGGCGGCTCGGCTCGCGCGAACACGGGCGCGGCGCCGTCATCGCCGATGTGGTCGTACCGCCCAACCGGGCCGTCCGGCGAGAACAACACGACATGCGGGCAGCGCGCCGCGGCCTCGCGCGGCGAGAGCACAACCAGCCGCGTCCCGTCGCGCTCCAGCCGCGCGTCGGAGACTTTGGTCAGCAGCGATTGCGCGGCGGAATGCTGAACGGCGAGAATGGCCGCGGTGATCAACCATGTCCACGCATCGCCGCGGATGCGAATCCCGGCCTTGCGCGTGGGTGTGGTGGCCACAGCCTCTCCTTCTCGCTCCCGGACGGTATCAGTAAGTCGGGCGAGTGTAGCAGACCGCCTCTACACGCCAAGTAGACACGCTGGGGCGACGAATGTCGTTTGGGACGCTCCCGACCGGCACAGCCGCGATTCACCGCGGCTGCGCCGGGGGGGTTGGGAGAGGAGAAGCAGGTCTCAGAAGGACCTCACACCCTTAGATACGCTGGGGGGCGGCAAAGGTTCTCCCGGTGTGAAATTTCTGTGTGATTTTCGCAAGTTTCACGCTGCTTGAAGCCTCCGCCGCATCAGGAAGCGCCCCGCAAGAGGGTTTGAAGGGCTTCCAGCGCGGCCTCGCGGGTCGTTAAGCGCTCATCGAGCTGCATCGTGTAAAGCGCGTCCAAAACCCGCTTGTAGAGCGGACCGGCCGGGATCCCCCGGGCAAGCAGATCCTCGCCGGTCACGAGCGGCGGCGGGCGGATGGCGTCAGCCGGGATCGCCTCGATTCGGGCAGCGAGCGCAGCTTGCCGTCGGTTGGCATCGGGCGTCGCCGCGATGCGGGATGACGCCAATTGCCGCAGCCCGTGAAACGCCGGACCGGCGAGCAGGCGCTTCAGGTGCGCCAAAGTAGGTCGGTCCGGCTCGACGAGGTCGTTCTGGTGCTCCACCAGCCAGACAACTGTGTCTCGCTGTTGATTTGAGCAGGCGAGTGCGTGGCAGATCGAGTTCACGTCCGTGGCCGGACGATCCGCGAGCCACTCGGCTAGAGCAGTCTCGAACGATGCGTCGGTCGGCAGGTCACGCAAGCGGTCCACGGCTTCACGCGACTGATCCTCCGACCAGGCCGCGCCCGGCCACAGGAACACGAGCAACCCGGCCCGCCGCATCAATTCAGCTGCCGTCGCGCGGCTGGCATGAGACAGCATCTTGGCGAGTTCCTCGCGGACGCGCTCGGCGGAAATCGTGGGGAGCATCGGCGCCGCTGCGATCAGCCCCGACCAGGTTTGCGGCTCGATCTCGAATCCGAGCCGGGCCGCGAAGCGCACGCCGCGCAGCAAGCGCAGGTGATCCTCCTCGAAGCGGGCGGTCGGATCGCCGATGGCGCGGAGCGTTTTGGCGCGCAGATCGTCGCGGCCGCCGACATAGTCGATGACGGTCATGGAGAGCGGGTCGAGAAACATGCCGTTTACGGTGAAATCGCGGCGCGACGCGTCATTCCGGGCGTCGCCGAAGGTCACGCTTGCGGGTCGGCGGCCGTCCTCGTACGCGCCGTCGGAGCGAAACGTCGCCACCTCAATCCAACGCCCCTTGCGCTGCACGAGCACCACGCCGAACTTCGCGCCGACCATGCGCGCGCCGGGGAAGATCGCGGCGACGCGGTTCGGGAGCGCGTTTGTGGCCACGTCGTAGTCGGCCGGGGCTTCGCCTCGCAGCAAATCTCTAACGCACCCGCCGGCGAGCAGCGCCTCGCAGCCGTGTGCCGCCAACGCGCGGACGATTTCCACTGCCGGAGCGGCGGAGGACGGCAGGTCACGTTCGAGTCGGAAACGAAGCATCTTCGCGTAGCGTAGAAGGCGGGAAACAATCAGGGAATGAGGGGCGCGCGATTCAGGTTCGGCGCGTTGCCGCGCATCGCGCGTTCCGCATCAGCCCAGCCCTCAGTGATGAACGTGCGTCGAGGCCGCGTGCGCGTGCGCCGCGGACACTCCGCGCGTTCTCCGGCGAGACTCCAGCCACGCGATCCAATCGTCGAATCCCTGACCGCTTCGAGCGGAAACCAGGAGCAGGTGCGGCCGGGGCATGACCCGCGATAGCGCGTCGCGCAGAGCGTCCACGTCGAACTCGGGCAGCGCGGCGTGCAGATCCATCTTGGTCAGCAACACCAGGTCGGCCTTGCGAAACATGATCGGGTACTTGAGCGGCTTATCTTCGCCTTCGGTGATCGACAGCGCGACGACGTTCGCGGCCTGACCCAGATCGAAAATGGCCGGACAGACCAGGTTTCCCACGTTTTCGATGAACAACAGGTCCAGGCCGTCTTTCCATGGTGGATCGTGCAGTGCGTGATGCACCATTTTCGCATCAAGGTGGCACGCCGAGCCGGTCGTGACCGACGTCGACGGAATCCCCGCGGCGCGCAGGCGCCGCGCATCGCGATCAGTCTCCAGGTCGCCGGCGATCGCCGCCAAGCGTCGCCGGCCGGTCAGGCGCCGCGCCGTCGCTTCGAGGACCGCCGTCTTACCCGATCCCGGCGAGCCCATCAGGTTGATCGCGAGCACGCCAGACGACGCGAAATGCTCGCGATTGTGCTCCGCGATGCGATCATTCGCCGCCAACAGACTCTCGCCGACGTGCACGGATGTTTGATTCGCGTCGTGCGACTTCAGGTCGGTTTCACCACAGCCGCAGTACTCGCACATTTTCCACCCTCCGAATCCGGGAAATCCAGCGTGATCCGCTGCAACACGACTTCGTCGCCGCCCTCCAGGCGCGCTGGCGCATGACAGCGCGGACACTGAAGCGGCCCGTCGATCGGCGCCGTGGCGCCGCACGATTCGCACACCCAGCGCGCCGGCACGTTTTCGATCTCCAGTTCGGCGCGCTCGCAGCACGTGCCGATGCGGAGGTGCTCGTACGCGGCGCGGAGGAACTCCGGTTCAACGCCGCCGAGTTCGCCGATGCGCACGCACACGCGCCGAACCGTCGCACCGGCGTGTTCGTCGGCGATTCGCCGGATACTTTCGAGTAGCGCGTTTGCCAGCGAGAATTCGTGCATCCGACTCATCCTGCCACAGTCGCGACCGTCAAAGTCGTTTTCGTCAGAGCCGCGACCGTAAGGGAGCGGTCGGCGTGGGCCACGCAGCCAGCATCTGAATCCAGCGACTTCGACGCATCAGCCCGACCGCTCCCGTACGGTCGCGGCGCTGACGGATCGTGCTCGGACGGCTCTGACGAATCGCGCTCGGGCGGCGCTTTCGGATCGCACTCAGGTTGCTTAGCAAATTCTCGGCAACTGCTCACCCGAAAGACGCTCCAGCCGCCGGCGACTGCCGATCCGCGTCCTGAGCAACACGGGCACCTCGCCGGGCCTCTCGACGCGACCGATGATCCGCGCTCCCTCGCCGCCGGGCCCGCCCTGCACCGCGGCCAGCGCCGCGTCGGCCTTTTCCGCCGGCATAAAGGCCACAAATCGCCCCTCGCACGCGACATACAGCGGATCGAGGCCAAGCAGCTCGCACGCCACTTCGACCTCCTTCCGAACCGGCGTCAGCGCTTCGTCGATCTGCATGCTGACGTGCGATACATCGGCGATCTCGCACAAAACAGTCGCCAGACCGCCGCGCGTCGCGTCGCGCAGCGCGTGCGTCTCTGGACAGACTTCTAGCAATTGGCGTACCAGCGGAAGCACAGACGCCGAATCGCTCAGAAGTTCTTTCGCAAAACTCAGTCCGCTACGCGCCGCCATGACCGCGATTCCGTGGTCGCCGACAGGGCCCGAAACCAGGATCGCGTCGCCAGGTCGGGCATTTCGCGGCCCGACGCGGGTTCCGGCGATAACACGCCCGATACCCGTGCAGTTCACGAAAACGCCGTCACCCTTGCCGCGCTGTACGACCTTCGTATCGCCGGTAACGATCGGAACGCCGGCCTGCGCGGCTGCCGCGCCGGCGGATGCGACGATTCGCTCCAGATCTGCAATCGGGAAGCCCTCTTCCAGCACCAGCGCCAGGCTCAGCGCAAGCGGCGTCGCGGCGCACATCGCCAGATCGTTCAGCGTGCCGTGGACTGCGAGCGAGCCGATGTTCCCGCCGGGAAAAAATGGCGGACTGACGACGAACGTGTCGGTGGAGAAGGCGATGCGCTCGTCGCCAACTTCGAATACAGCGCCGTCGCCAAGCTCTTCGAGAGCGGCATTTCGCAGTGCCGGAAGAAACAGTTGTTCGATGAGCTGCGCCATCTTCCGCCCGCCGCCGCCATGCATCATGTGCACGAGCTCGTTCGGGTCGAACGGCAATGGGCAAGCGGGAGTGGAAGGGCGATCGGACACGCTGCGTCTCCGTACGATTGCTGTTCCTCAGGATAACGATTGCGCGTCGGATTGGCTGCCGAGTACGATTGTGGCATGCTCGTGGCAGTTGGCGAGCAAGCAGTCGGCGATGCGTTCAGCGCAGCGCCAAGCATGGCTGCCGAAAGCCGCAGCGATGCCACGCACGCCACACTGCATGCGACACTTGACGAGCTCGCGCGAGCGATTGCGTCAATTCGCGGCCGCCTTCATCACCAGCGGCGGGCGGTTCCCCGCTAGAACCTATCCCTAAACTTGCATCTTGTTGTCTTGTCATGTATACTACACAACATGTTGCGACTCACGGACGATGTTCTGCACTGGCTTTTGAAGCGAATCCCGGATCCACCAGTCAAGCCCAAAGGCGGCCGCCCGCCGCTGGACAAGGCCAAGGCGCTGCGCGGCATCTTCTGGATACTCGACAACGGCGCCAAGTGGAAGGACTTGCCGCGCGAGTTCGGCGCCAAGAGCGCCGTGCATCGGTACTTCCAACGCTGGGTGCGCGATGGCATATTTGAACGCATCCTGCGCCAGGCCGGCCGCGTGGCTGAGGAGCGCGACGGCTTCAAGCTGTACGAGTGCTTCATCGACGGAACGTTCGCCAAGGCCCGCGGCGGCGGTGACGGCGTGGGGCTGACGAAGGCCGGAAAAGGCGTGAAAATCATGATTCTGGTCGATGCCCAGGGCTTGCCGGTGGCGATCGACACCATGGCGGCGTCGCCGCACGAAAGCAAATTGGTGCAACGGTTGTTTGACTTCATGCTGACCAGCGCCGTCCCGGAGCGCGTCGTCGGCGACAAGGCGTATGACGACGACGGGCTGGCGGCTGAATTGGACAAACGCGGCGTGGAATTGATCGCGCCGCACCGCGCGAACCGCGTCAACACCACTCAGGATGGTCGACCGTTGCGAAGGTACCGGCGCCGCTGGACGGTAGAGCGAACGATCGCCTGGATACAACACTTTCGGCGCCTGTGTATCCGGTGGGAGAAGTCTACCACGTTGTTTCGAGGCTTTTTGCATCTGGCTTGCGCCATTCTGTTGATTCGAACGGTTTAGGGATAGGTTCTAGAATATCACGGAGCCGGATTTTCTTCTGGGAGGCCGAACATGCCGCTGCCAATTCGCTCGCTGGGATGGTTGCTGATCGCGCCATTTGCTGCGTCAGCGCTGGGCCAATACACGGTCGGCAACAACCGCTCGATTTCCTGGACGCTCGACGCCACGGCTGCCGTCGCCGAGGCGCAGCGCAGCGAGCGCCCGATGATGTTCTGGGTGCTCAGCGCCGAGGGCGACCGCGTGGATGACGTGGAGCGCGACCAGAAGCGCGCCTTCTCGGACAACACGGTGGTCGATCTCAGCACGCGTTTCGTTCCGGTTCGCATGTCGCGCAGTCGCTATCGCGATCTGCTGGTGCGCTGGGGACTTTCTCCCAGCACGAACATGGAGATCGTCTTCACCACGCCCGAAGGCGACAAGATCGACACGCTCTCGCCGGGCGGCTCGTCGAATGCCCGCTCGCTGGCGCAGAAGATGGCGCTGGTCTATCGCCAGTACCGCAATCAGTATTTCGAGAAGAAAATCAAGCCGGTGTTCGAGGACGAAGAGGCCAAGCCGCAAGCGCTGCAGAACGGCCTCAAGCGCATTCGCGAAATGCTCACGCTCGACGCCGATCAAGCGGTGGTCAAGCTGCTGGGCCGCGAGAAACTCGACGCCGGCGTGAAGACCGCGGCGCTCGAAACGCTGGCGACCCTATCGACGCGCCCGGCGGTCAAGGAGCTGCTGTCTCGCGCCGCGGACGACGTGAAGGCGTCGAAGGTGTTGCCGACGTGCACCCCCATGGCCGCCGAACAGATGCTCGATGTGCTGGATGGCGACGACGCCGAGATGAAGCTGGTCATCTATGAGGCCGTCACGAAGATATGCCGCATTCCGAACGTCAAGCCTGCAAAGTTCTGGGAAAACGCGCCTGACCGGGCGAAATCGGAAGAGTTACAGCGCGTCAAGCAGCAGGTCGGCAAGGTCGCCCGCGCCTGGAGAGATCAATATGAAGAATATCGTTGACCTGCGCAGCGACACCGTCACGCGTCCCTCGGCCGACATGCGCCAGGCGATCGCGCAGGCCGAAGTCGGCGACGACGTGCTCGGCGACGATCCATCCGTACTGCGCCTACAGGAGCGCGCCGCCGACTTGCTCGGCAAATCGGCCGCGCTGTACGTGCCTTCGGGCAGCATGGCCAATCAAGTCGCCATTCGTGCCGCGACCGAGCCGGGCGACGAGATCATCGCCGACGCCACGACGCACAGCTACAACTACGAGACCGCCGGGCCGGCAGCGCTCTCGGGCTGCAGCATGAAGCTGATCGAAAGCCGCCGCGGCATTTTCCGCGCCGCGGATGTGGAGGCGAACCTGCGGCCAACGAATTCGCATTTCCCGCGCTCGCGGATGGTCATTATCGAGAACACGAACAACCGCGGCGGCGGCGCGGTCTGGCCCCTGGAGACCGTCGCCGAAGTGTCGGCCGCGGCGCATGCGCACGGCCTGCATGTGCACATGGACGGCGCGCGGCTGATGAATGCCTGCACAACACGCGGTTGCAAGCCGATCGACTACACGCGACACGCTGATTCGGTCTCAATGTGCTTCTCGAAGGGCCTCGGCGCGCCGGTCGGGTCGATCGTCGCCGGATCGAAGCCCTTCAACGAACGCTGCCACCGATTCCGCAAGATGTTTGGCGGCGGGATGCGCCAATCCGGGCTGCTCGCCGCGGCTGCGATCTACGCGCTGGACAACAATATCCCGCGCCTGGCGGACGATCACGCGAATGCGCGGCGGCTGGCGGAAGCGATCGCGCGGTTGCCGGGCATCCAACTGAACGTCGCCGAGGTTGAGTCGAACATCGTGATTTTTGAAGTCGATCCGTCATTCGGCACGGCGCAGCAATTCGCCGACCGTCTGCATGAGCGCGGCGTCTGGGTCTTTGCGACCGGACCGACAAAGGTACGCGCCGTGACGCACTTGGACGTTTCGCGGGAGCAGATCGATCGCGCCATCGGTGTCTTTCGCGAGCTGTGCAGCCCGGCACTGGTGTAAGCGCGGCGCCGGAGGGCCCGTCCGAACCGCGAGCGCCAGCGACCGTCCGCTCGCGCAGGCGCGCGCCGAATCAGAACGCGAAGCGCCAGCGAGCGCAGCGAGGCGATGCGCTCGCTGGGTCGCGTTTCGGATGGCATGGGCTGCCCTGAGGCGCCATGGCGACGGCTGTTCGCGTCGTGCATAACATCGCGCGGCAGCTTGCCGACGCGAACAGCCGTCGGCAGGGCATCCGCATGCTTCACGCATGGCCGAGCACTCCCAAGGAGGCCGTCGCGCTTCAGAGCCGCCTCGCCGCGCGCGTGGTCCTGACGCCCGTTCGCTCGACACCTCGTCTGATTGCCGGGCTTGACGCCGCGTTTACGTCGGATGACAAGCACGTCATCGCCGGCGTGGTCGTCTGGGACGCTCAACGAACGGCGGTGGTCGAACAACAGTCGGCTCGCCGCGCGTGCACATTTCCGTACGTTCCGGGATTGCTGAGTTTTCGCGAAACCCCGGCGCTCCTGGACGCAATTCGCGCGCTCCGAACGACGCCGGAGGTATTCCTGTGCGATGCGCAAGGCCTGGCGCACCCGCGGCGCTTTGGCCTCGCGTGTCACCTGGGGCTGTGGCTGAATCGGCCGACGATCGGCTGCGCCAAGACTCGCCTATGCGGCGAATTCGAACCGCCAGGACTCCGGCGCGGCGATCGCGCGGACCTCACGTTGCATGGCGGGCGCGTGGGAACGGTTCTGCGGACGCGTACTCGCGTGCGCCCGATCTTCGTCAGCCCCGGGCATCTGTGCGATTTCGAAGCCGCGGAAGCCGTCGCCCTGGCGTGCGCGTCGCGTTTTCGGCTACCCGAACCGACCCGCCTTGCGCATCTCTACGTGACGAAGCTGCGAGCTTCGACTCGGTGACCGACATCACGCCGTAACGCCAAGCGGCCGTTTCGGAAAAAACTCGCTATCTGCACGAAAGCCGCGCCGACGCGACATTTCCATTCATTGCGTGGGTCCGCGCCTGTTCCGCGCGGGTAGTGAATCTGATTGGGCGCCGATGCGGCTGAGGCACGCACGGGCGCGAGCACTTTCCCCGGCAAGCGGCGCGAAAGCGCGTTTGCGTAGCTCGCGCCCGCTGCCGCTTGAGAGTCCGCGCGCCGCAAGACGCGCCCGGCGGATCGTGTCGTCTCATTCATCAGTTCGGCGAGCTCGAATCAATCAACGTTCGAAGGAGGAATCATGTTCCAGACCCGTCCGCGCGTGACTCGTCACGCTATTCGCTCGTTCGCGGCTTGCACAGCGTTCGTTCTACCGACGATCGCGTTGTTCACCGCCGAGCGCGCACCGGCACAAATCTCGCCAGGCAACTTGACCATCAATCTCGAAACCGTCGCATCCGGATTGACCGCGCCGATCTTCATCACCAATGCCGGCGACGGAAGCAATCGGCTCTTCGTGCTTGAACAGGTCGGCCGGATTCGGATCATCGAGAACGGCGTGCTGCTTCCGACGCCGTTCCTGGACATTTCGTCGGACTTGCCGGTGTTGAACGCCGGCTTCGACGAGCGCGGCCTGCTGGGGCTGGCGTTTCACCCGAACTACACACAAAACGGCCGCTTTTTCGTGCGCCACAGCCGGCCGCGGACAGGTGTGCCCGGCGAACCATGCTTCGGCACTTCGCGCGGCTGCCATGAGGAGGTGCTTGAGGAATTCACCGTGTCGGCGAATCCCAACATCGCCAACCCGACCGGCACGATCCTCTTTCGGGTCGACAAACCGCAATTCAATCACAACTCAGGCAACGTCGCGTTCGGGCCCGACGGCTACCTGTACTTCACGCTCGGTGACGGCGGCGGCGCGAATGACGGCCTGGCCGATGTTCCGCCTTCGCACGGGCCGATCGGCAACGGCCAGTCGCTCACCTCGCCGCTGGGGAAAATGCTCCGCATCGACGTGAATTCCGGCGTGCCGTACGGAATTCCGCCGGCCAATCCGTTTGTAGGCGTCACCGGCCTAGATGAGATTTTCGCGTACGGCCTGCGCAATCCGTATCGCTTCTGCTTCGACGACGGCCCCGGCGGCACAAATCAGTTGATCGTCGCCGACGTGGGGCAGAACCAGTTCGAAGAAATCGACATCGTCACGAATGGCGGAAACTACGGCTGGGTTTTCCGCGAGGGATTTCACTGCTTCGACCCGTTCAATCCCAATACGCCGCCGGCGACCTGCACCAGCGTCGGACACCTGGGCGAGCCGCTGATTCCGCCGATCGCTGAATACTCGCACGCGCAGGGAATTTCGATCACCGGCGGCTACGTCTATCGTGGGTCGCGATTTCCGGCCCTGCAGGGACTCTACCTGTTTGGAGACTGGAGCACGGCCTTCGCCGCCGCGGACGGACAATTGCTGTACATCGATTACCAGGCCGCCACGCCGCAGATTCTCCGATTCCGCAACGGCGTGACGAATGCGACGCTAGGGCGCCGCGTTACCGGCTTCGGGCGCGACGAAGCAGGGGATGTGTACGTTTGTTCGTCGATCTTGGGCGGTCCAACCGGTACCGGCGGAACGGTGTCGCGCATCACGCTGGCCTGCCCGGGCGATGTAAATGCGGACCGTCAAGTCGATGAATCAGACCTGGGGATTCTGCTCAGTGCGTGGCAAACGACCAACGCCGGTGATCTGAACGGCGATGGCCTGACGAATGAATCCGACCTGGGGATCCTGCTGGGGAATTGGCACGGCGTTTGTCCGTAGTGCTTGAGCACAGCTTGGTTCATTCGCGCGACAAGCAAGCGGGGCGGGCAATTTGCCCGCCCCGTCGGTTTCAATTTCGGGAGATTGGGTGGCCTAGACCATCGCCTTGAGCGCCTTGAGCGCCTGTACCTTCACAACGCGGCGCGCCGGCTTGGCCTTGATCATGATCTCTTCTTTGGTGAAGGGGTTGATGCCCTTGCGCGCCTTGGTGGCGGGCTTGTGCACCACGCGGATCTTCATCAGACCGGGCACGGCGAACACCCCCGAACCCTTCGTCAGGTCTTTCTTGATCATGCCGGCAAGGGTGTCGAAAAACATGCCGACCTGCTTGCGCGTCGAGCCGGTCGTGGTCGCCATTTCCGCGAACACTTCCGACTTGCTGCGCGGCTTTCCTGCTTTCCCTGCGGACTTGCCCTTCGCCATACGAACCTCCGTGTGATTGAGTCGTTGCAGACTCGGTTCAAGGACAGGTGGAATCAGCGCAGCCGCGAAGCGCCGCCATTGCGCTCGCCGTGTTCTTGTCGCCGCGCCGTTTCACCCAACAATCGATCGGTAATCCTAGCAAGACTGCATTCTTCTCGCACGGCGGGGCGAATTCGTCAAGCCGAAAACGCTGAAATTACCGAGAATTCGCAAGAAAATCGCCGAAAGCCCGCCAATCGGCTGGTCTGCGTCCCTCTGGTCGGGGAGTGACTCGTCTTCCGACACTCGAGGGGAGCGTCGCCACGCCACCGGCACGCACATCGGAGACACTGGCGCCCGCCCCGGGAATTCCGTCGCCGGATAGAATGTGCAGCGAAACCGCGGCGTGCTCGGGGCGTATCTAAGGAGACGGCGAGCGCCGTCTCGCGACCGGTGCGCGGGGAGCAAACATGCGACGGGCCATCGCAAGCCTTTTCGTGCTTACGGCGACGCATGCGGCCTTGGCGCAAGCCGTCGCCGGCGACGTCAAGGCGATCGGCTTCTCGGCCGGATCGCAAACGCGATTCGTTTATCGCCAAGGCCAGTGGACGCCGGTCGTTGTGGAGCTGACTCCGCAGACATCGCGGCCGTTTCAGGGTTCGCTGCGCGTCGAGCGGCCGGATTTGGACGGCGACTTGGTCGAGTTTTCAGAGCGTCCGATCGTGCTCACGCCGGACCAGGGTATCCGCCGTGCATGGTGCTACTTCGTTGCATTTCCGGACACGACGCAACAGGCGCTGACGGTCGACGTGTTGGGCGATGACGGCGCGCTGGTTACCCGCCTTGCAACGCCAGATTGCGCCCCGCTTCCGCCGGAGACGGAGCTCTATCTCGATCTCAGCGAGCCGGCTACGCCGTTGCTCGAACGGATCGAGAGCCGGGGCGTTTTCACGGGCGAGTTCACTGCGGGACAAGAGACTTTCCAACGCCCGATCGCGATCGGTCGAATGCCGCCGGCGGACTTGCCTGATCGCTGGTTCGGGCTGGAATCGATCAACGTCATCATCTGGGACGACCCCAATCCGGACCGCCTGCAAACCGTGCAGCTCGACGCGTTGATCAACTGGGTCAAGAACGGCGGGAAACTGGTCGTCGGCGTCGGCGCGGCGTGGCCACGAATTCAGAAGAGCGCGCTGGCCGAGATCATGCCGATCGCGGGGGAGGAAGCCACGATTGAGGTTCGCTCACTTCCGCTCTTCCTGGAGAAGCTGGCCGCGCCGGATACGCGGGAATTCCGCTCGCCCATCGGCGTCTGCACCGCCCGCGCCCGCGAACGCGCCGTCTGGATGTTCCGCGATCAGGTCGATCGCCAGAACGCCGCCGGCGGCATTCAGAAACAGACGATCGACCTGATCAGCGCCTGGAACGTCGGCTCCGGCCAGGTCATCGCGACGGCGGCGCGGCTGCGCGACCTGACCAGCGTGCCGCCGCGCGTGGCGCGCGACAGCGCCAAACCGCTGCTGTTTCATGAGATTTTCGAGCTGAATCCGACCAGCTCGGCGTTTCAATCCTCGCAGGCCGAACTGATCAACAGCAGCCTGGTGACTCCGCCCGAACTGTTCACGAAGATCACCGCGCCGATCGAGTTTCGATCAATCGGCAGCCTGATGTGGGTGGCCGCCGTCGCGTTCGTGTCGGCGTACATCGTGCTGGCGACGCTCGTGAGCTGGTGGTGGCTGAAACGCCAGGCGGCGACGCATCTGAGCTGGAGCGTTTTCGCCGGCTTCTCGGTCGCCGGAAGCGTGTTCAGCCTCGCCGCAGTGTCGTTCACCGGCGGATTCTCGCGTGTGGATTCGTTCAGCCTGGTGGACCTGGATAGCGGCAGCAGCGCCGCGCGCGGCGCGTGCTTCTTCGGCTATCGCAGCGCCGGCCGCGAGCGGCCGCAGTTGTCGCTCGCCGGCGACCATTCGTACTTGCGCGCGTTGGCGCGCGACCGCAACCAGACCAGTTACGCCACGCCGCTGCGCTATGCGGCGCTGCCCGGCAAGTCGATTCTTGAGAACACGCCGATGCGCGCCACGCTCAAGCAGTTCGAGGGCTACTGGACCGGCACGGTGAACGGCTCGATCCGCGCCGACCTGACGGCCGACCGCGCCAGCGGACGAATCGCGCCCGAAAGCTGGATCGTCAACGACCTGGACGTGCCGATCGAGGGCGGATACGTGCTCTATGTCGATCCCCGACTGGAACCGGCGGTCGGTCGCCTTGTGAACAAAGCCTCCGGCAACACCGAAACGTATCGGCGCGTACGCGGCGCGCCGGCCGCGTTGAACGTGCTGGTCGCCGAGGTTCCGCCGCTTAAGCCCACCGAGCGCAAGAGCGGCATCGGCGCGCGCGAGTATCAGGAACTGGACGCAAAGCTCATACCGACTTGGGAAAAGAACCCCAAACCTGAGACGCGACCGGATTTGGCGACGCTCTGGCATCGACACTGCGCGATTATGAACGAGCTCTATCCGACGCTGTCGCAAGCGCGGTTCGCCGTGACCGGCCCTGATGCGGCTTGGCCGGCCGCGTTCATGCTTTCGACACGCGATCTGTATCTCAATACGGATCGCACCGATTACCGCAAAGCCTCCGCTCCGCTGAACGCCGAGAACCTGGTGGAGCGCGACGTCACGCCCTGGCTTCTGCGGGGACAGGCGGTGTTGCTGCTCCGCTGCGATCGGCCCGGCCCGGCGCAGCTCGTGCGTAACGGACAGGCGCTCGAAACCAGCCGCGGATGGTCGCTCTACCGCGTTCGCGTGCCGCTGAAGCTCACCGGGCGAGGCATCGCCATGCCGGACGACGCCGCGCCGACCGACAAGAAACCCGACCCATCGCCGGACCCCGCGGAGAACGCGCCTTGATCGTGCAGACGATTAACCTGACCAAGCGCTACGGCGCGCTGATCGCGCTGAAGAACCTGCACTTGAACATCGATGAGGGCGAGTGCTTCGGCTACATCGGCCCCAACGGCGCCGGCAAGACGACCACCATCCGCATCCTTTCGACGCTGCTTCAGCCAACCTGGGGCGAGGCGCGCGTCTGCGGACATGTGGTCGGTTACGAATCGCGGAAAATCCGGCCGCTGATCGGCTATGTGCCCGATTTCTTCGGCGCCTACGACGATATGGCGGTGCAGGAATACCTCGAATTCTTCGCGGCGGCGTACAACATCGTCGGCAAGAAGCGCACGCAGATCGTGGGCGACGTGCTGGAGCTGACCGACCTGACGTATAAGCGCGAGGCGCTGGTGGATTCGCTCTCGCGCGGCATGAAACAGCGCCTCAGCATCGCGCGCGTCCTGCTGCACGATCCGAAAGTGCTCTTTCTCGACGAGCCGGCCAGCGGGCTTGACCCGCGCGCCCGTATCGAGATCCGCGCCCTGCTCAAAGAGCTGCACCGCATGGGCAAGACGATCCTGATCAGCTCGCACA
Source organism: Phycisphaerae bacterium (assembly GCA_046350315.1). GTDB lineage: Bacteria > Planctomycetota > Phycisphaerae > UBA1845 > Fen-1342 > CAZHTF01. The sequence continues at coordinate 2,999,182 of JAXMAP010000002.1, read as the reverse complement.
TCCTGCCCGAACTGGCCGACCTCTGCTCCAGCATAGGCATCCTGGAGCAGGGCGAGATGGTTTTCCAAGGCTCGGTGACCGAGGCCCTCCGCCGGGCGCGCGTCGGCACGGTGGTGCACGTCGTCACGCCGGACAACCAGGAGCGGGCCAAGACGCTGCTTGAGACGCTACCGGGCGTGCAGAGCGCGTCGATTAATGACGGCGCGATCGTGTTGAATCTCGAGACCGAAAACAGCGACCTGACGTTCATCGCACAGGCGCTGATCCAAAACAACTTCCGCGTGCACGAAATCCGGCCGGAGGACATCAACCTGGAGACGGCGTTCATGCGGCTGACGAAGGGGATGGTGCAGTAACGCACTTTCCGGCGACGCTACCATTCATATCGCACCGTATACGTCACCACCGCCTCGCCGTCTTTCGCGATTTCCACCGGGAAATGGACCGCGTGCACGTCCTGCTTCTCGAAATCGTGCGATTTCTTCGTGATGTGCCATTCGCCGCAGCGGATCAGCGACTCCTTGATGACGACCTTCACCGCCGCGTCCTTGTGATTGCGGACTTTGATTTCGAACGACTCGTCCATGCGATGGCGATTCGTGTCGAGCTGGAAGTCGGTCTGCCGTCGCTCGCCGACCACGTCGAACGCCGAGCCGATCTTCAGCAGCACCTTCTCGCCGCGCGGTGTGTGGTCGATCGCGTCTTCGCCAACGAATTCGAGCGACGCGTCGGCCGGGTCGAGCTTGCTGACGCGGACGCGCCCCGACGGCAGCGGCATGCCCATGCCGCTCTGCTCGTCGTTCTTGAAGCGCAAATACACGCCGACCTTCGTGTTCATCGCGATGCCGAGCTCCCGATCGGTACGCAGGCCGCTGCCCCACCAGCGCGGAACCGGCGCGCCGTCATAAACCAACAGCTTCTCGCACGGCACGTTGTGCGCTTGCGGGAATAGCTCAATCTGCTTGGTGCTGTTCTGCGGGATCGTGGTCGGGCGCTGCAGCGTGTACAGGTGGTATTCGAGGAACGCTTTCTCGGCGAATTGCGGCTCGGGAGCGGCGGCGGGCATCTGCCGGGAGGCCATTCCGAGGTAGACGTTTTGCTGCGGCTCGATTCGCTGCACGTCGCCGGCGATCAGCTTGAGCCGCGCATCGGGGTACGTCGCGCCGGATTGATTGATGATGCTCACCCACGCGCCCACGTCGAGCGTGCCGCGGTTGGCGTCTCTGGCGTCGTCGGTGAAGAGCACGTTGTAATCGGCCCACCACGTCATGCCCTGCGTCTGGTATGTCACGCGGACGAGCTGATCGCCGCCTTTGGGCGAATTCAGCGACCAGACCAGCGTTGGGCGCGTGATCAGTCCGCCCGGCAGCTCGGCCAGCTCGATGCTCTCGATTTCGCCGGCGAGGATGCGAAGCGGATTCTTCTCGCCGCCGCCGAGAATCAGCTTGCCCTGCGCGGCGCTGAGCAGCGTGCCGTCAATCACGTCGCGATTGCCGTCGGGTTTCATGTGCGTGACGCGGATCATCCGGTCGATGTAGCGATCGAGCAACTTGTCGGGGCTGACCAGGTCGAATTCGAAACTCTGCTCGAGCACGCTCGTCGCCGGATCGGTCAGCGAATTGAACATGACCGTCGTTGGCTCGATCAGCGCGGCTACATCGGTGAATCGTAGCGCTGCGGCGCCTTGCTTGAGCGCGACTTTGCGCTGCTGGCGAACCTGCGCGTAGCCGGGGATCGCCATATTCTCGCGATATCCCATTCCGGCTGATTTCTGGAGCGCCGGCTGGTAGAGCGTCGCCGGAATTCCGCCCGGCTCGGCGCTGCTGTAAATCGTGAGCGAAACGCCTTCGGAATCGCCCGCGCGCGCGACTTCAGTCGCGAAAACCACGGCGACGATCAGTGTCGCCGCCGACATGCACTTGCTTTGCATTCGTTCTCTCCGTGTCAGCGTGTTGTGAAGATTGGACGGCCTTCCTCGCGGCGGGTTCCCGGTGATCGCGACGTCCATTCAGCTTCGACCGCGCTGAATCGTGTCCGCGCCATCGCGCCGAGCGCTCGTCGCGCGGCGATCGACTCGTCCGGCGCGATCGGGGCGCACCGCTGCGCCTATCGATCGTAACTGACGGCCGATAAAGCCGTTACGAGATTCAAAGCAAATTCGCGATTGCCTTTTGCGGCACTCGCCGCGCGGCCTATACTACCAAGGGCCTGTCTGTTGTACTCGTGATCATGAGTCGGCGACGCGACATGGATGTCAAGCGAGCGCGAAGGTACGACGCGGGAAACACCAAGGACGGCGACGATTGATGAGTCCCTGCTCTCGGGAGGAACCGCATGAAGCCATTCCTCGCTTGCATCGGCGGAACCGCCGCGTACGACCTGCTGCGCCAGGGAGCGCTGCTGGCTGAGCGGCTCGGGCCGCAAAGCACGCCCTTCGGCGACTCGCAACCGATCTTCCACTGCCGCTCGCGGATGGGGGATTTTTTCTTTCTCTCGCGGCATGGCGAATCGGGCTACGAGTTGGCGCCGAGCTTCATCAACTATCGCGCGAACCTCTATGCGCTGAAAGACCTTGGCGTGCGGGCGGTCGTGTCGTGGAGCGAGACCCGCGCCATCAGCCATAATTACAAAATCGGGCAATACGTCGTCGTCACCGACCTGATCGACGAAACGCGCTGCCGGCCGAACACGTTCTTCGAGAACATGGGGCTGGGCGTCGTGCGGCAATGGCCCGTGTTCTGCCCCAGCCTGCGCAACGGCCTGCTCACCACGCTCAGCGAGGAGCGCTGCGCCGTGGCCGATCGCGGCGTGTATGTGTGCGTCGAAGGGCCGCGCATGGAAACGCCGGCCGAGGCGCACAAGTACGCGCTTTTGGGCGGCGAATTGCTCGGAAACACGCTGGCGCCGGAGGTCTTTCTGGCCAAAGAGCTGCAAATGTGCTACGCCAGCCTGTGCTACGTGGCCTGCTACGCCGAGAACGGCAGCGACTTCCAGCCATTCGAGAATGGGCGAATCCTGGAGAAATCCGTGGAGTCGCAACGCGCCCGGGCAGCCGTGGAGCGCGTGCCGCGCTTGCTGGAGCGCATGTGCGACGTGCTGCAGCGCACGCCGGGCGTCTGCCAGTGCGAATCGTCGATGGCGCATCACATCGCCGACGGACAGATCGGCTGGGATTGGCGCACCTGGTTCGACGAGACGGCGGCGATGCCTCGTTCGGATACGCCAGTGGGCTAGAAAGACGTTGCGCGAAACCCGACTTCCACTCGTACCGCGGCGGGCCGCGCCTGGCCGCACTTGACGGCTGCTGTTATGGGCGAAGCGGCTGCGAGCCAGGCGCGGCTTGCGCCGCGGCGGCCTTGCGTTGCTCGCGCGTGGGGATCTGATCCAGGCGCGGTTTCAACTCGGTTTCGAAGATCCGATTGACCGGCTCCAGAATGCGTTCGATTTCCTCGCGCAGCTCGGTCCGTCGCACGGCGTCATTCTGGCGGATCGCCTCCCTGCGCTGGCCCACCAGCTTTCGGAGTTGATCCCCTTTTGGCTCGATTGCTTTGTCGGCCGATTGTTCGCATCGGCTGAGCACTGCCATTGCGGTCTGTTCTTGCTCACCGTTCAGCTCGTGGCGCTGAATGAACTCACGAACGTAGCGCAACCAAAACGGGACGTGTCTACCGGCGATGGCTTCCATGTCGATTTGAACCGCGCTGATCTGCGGCTGTCGTTTCTGCTCGGCCGTCGCATAGGGACTGACGATTGTCTCACCTCGATTGCGCCGCTCCCAGGTCGGACCCTGCTTCCGTTTTCCGGCATGCACCTCGGCGTAGAACACGTCAATCGGCGCTTCGGCTTCGCCGTTCCAGACGCGCGTGTCGCCGATCGGCAGGGTCCGGTCCTTGTAGGTGATGTTTGTCCCGGCCTCGACGCCCAGATCCGCCAAGGTGAGTCGCGCCGGCGCCGCGCGCGCGCCGAGTGTCGCGTTCGTCACGCGCACCGACTGGATCAACTCGCCCTTGAAGAAATAGTGCGTCGCCTCCGGAAACCACGTATCGCCGTACTTGCGCAACGAACTCACGGATTCCTGAATCACTACGCCTTCATGCTCGAACGCGACGCGCTCGCAGTTCCAGCCCTTGGCCGAGTTGATTTCCCAGGTGAACTCCGCGCCGTTCTCGCACTCGCCGACAACGATGAACACGTCGCCGCGGCGGCTCTCGCGCCAACGGACGATCGCGTTTCGCGGATCGTTCCACACCGCGCGAAAACCGACGTCGGACTTCATGCTCCAAGGAGAGGGGGCAATCCCCGTGAAGCGCACTTCCTTGCGCGCATCCGGGTCCGGCGACGCGCTGGGATTCGCGCTGTTCCGTGGCCAAAAGTCGCAATCCGGATCACTCTCCTGCCAGTACCAGGCGCCGTCGCCGTTTTGAAGATACACCTGCGGGTACTTTGAGATGCCCTCACCGCTCGCAGGCTCGAATACCGTATACCCGTCCGGATCGCCCCGGTGCTCGACGCTCCAGTCACCGTTGCGCGCATAGCGCGACACGAAGCGCAGCGGTCGACCCGCTGCGTCGCTAGTCACGACCGACCACTCGACGCGCTCGGCGCACAGCGACGAACGCGCCTCCTCGAGTGCGATCAAAGCAGCGGGCTTTTCGCCGGAGTACCACAGCCCCAGGGCAAGTAGCCAAGCTGGCGCGTTCATGGGATCAGCCGCCACCAGGCGGCGTGCAGCCGTCGCCCTCTTGGAAGTAGTTCGAGAAACTTTGGCTCAGTATTCGCCAGTCGCAAGGTTCGCCCGTGACCACACAATTGGGCGGCGATGCGCTGGCGCAGTTACCGGGCCCCTGCGAACGGCAGTTCTTCGTGGTTGAACACAGCTTGGTCGACTCACTCTGTGTGATTTGGCGGCCGTTCGGGTTTTCCACCCAGACAAACCACCCGACCTCGCAGGTCACAATCTCGCCGGACTGCGGCCCGGAATTGTTGCTGCATGCACACGCAGCTACATTGACGGCGCAAAAGCAATTGGAATCGCCCGGAGAGCTAGCGGTGCACCCTGGGCACACGCGGGACGATTTGTACCCGCATCCGATATAGTCGGCCCGAACGTGGCGCTCCACCACCAAGCCAGTTGTTAACAGCAACGCAGAAACCAAACTCACTAGACGCACGCGGCGTGGCCCTCAATTTGCACTGGCAGCACGAAATCCGGCTTGTGCGGATCATCGGTGTGCACCGTCAGCTGGGAAAACCGACGCCCCGGCGGGAGATGCGACTTCCGAACGCGCACGACGATGTCCGACTCGTTCCCGCGCTCATTCAACGCCACGTCGATCCACGGCGAGTCGGATGTCGGAACGCCCACGAGGCGAACTCGATCCGAGGCGAACACGATGCTCTGCACCGAGTCCGCCGCAGTCGGAGCGTCGATGTCAACTTCGCCGAACCTGACGAAGTCCGGCTGTAGACGGTACGTCGCGAAGGCGTCGTACGCAACCGTGAGCGTGTGGACCGCCCCGGTGTCATCTAAGAGCTGAATCTCGCGGCGGCGTTGGCCCAACGCGCCGCCGACATCGAGCGTTCCGTCTAGTGTGTGCGACGCTCCAGGCGCGAAAGGCTTGTCGGCGTACTGTGACGCATCGATGACGGTGCAGCCGCATGCGGGCTTCACGGAGCGAACGATGAGCGGTTTGCTCAGCCCATTGCGAAACGTGCCGCGGAATGGGATCTTCTCGTGCCACGGAAGCTTGCCCAGGTCGAGCTCGATCGGTTCGAATCCGACTTGGGCCGCTCTGCTTGACGATGGTGCGGGTCGCCTGCTCCACGAAAGACCGAAAGTGAACGCGGCCAAGCCGACGACCGCTAGTAGCAATAGCCACGCGCCGTTACGCATGAGCGCGCCTCCTCTTGAGGCGAAGAGGAACGTGCGACGCTTCGATCCAGCGCGGAGGGCGTCGCGGTCGGCTGGGCGCTTCTCGTGTTCGGCATGGGACTCGCGCTTTGCTTGCCGGGCGTGGCGATCCCGCTCATTCTGATGGGAGGCTTTCCGGTCATTATCCTGTGTCGTCGCGAAGTCCAACGCGCCTGCCATCCGCGCAGCCGCTGGCGGCGGCACCTGGCGGATTACTCCCGCGCCTCGACCGGAGTCTTATTCTTACTGCTCTTCCTGCTTGCAATCTCGGCTATTTCGCTGTTTGGTGCATGCGCGTCCTTGTCGCAACTCGCTGCGCGGCGTGCGGAGCCGGAGTACCTCTTGCCGCTGGTCGGCTTCGCTCTCGCGTGGTTCGTCTGGAAATCGATCGTTCGGCTCGACCGGCATCGCCGAGCGTCTATGGATCTATTACTGGGCTGCGCCCAACCGCTTCGCCGCATCGAATCGCAGGCCCCGGTGGCTTCAGCGGACTCCGTCGATTCCGGCCAGATCACGCCACGGCAGTAAGCGTCGTGCAGGCCCCTCCGCACTCGTTCCTCGCCATTCGCAATTCGCAAATCGCTATTTCCTATTCAGGTCTCCACTTCCACTGATACCCCGTCGGCGCTTGCCCGTATGAATACGCCATCGCCGCGTTGTTCGAGTTTCGAATGTCGCCGCCGGCCAGGCCCCATTCGACCGGCCCGTGCCCGTCGGTGGAAAAGCAGTGCAACATGCCAGATTCATCGGCGATCAGCACGTCCAGCCGGCCGTCGCCGTCGGCGTCACAGACGACCGGCGGCGTTTCGACGCCGAATTCGAGATCCGCTCGGCGAAGCAGGTGCCCGTCGCGAGAGATGACGCTGAGTGCGCCGCGCGGCGCGCCGCCGACGCCGGGCTGCACCGACGCGACGATCAACTCGGCTCCACGCTCGGCGTTCAGATTCGCGACCGCGGGCGCGGCGCGAATTTCGCCCTCGATCGCGTGACGCCACATGACCTGATCCAGCGCCACGCCGGCGACGCACGCCGGCTGCGCGGCGCCAAGGTCGCTGATGCAGCCGACCAGTGTCAGGGGCTGATTCGGCCCCTGGTTCATCAGCCGCGGCGCGCCCAGTGCCGTCGGCGCGCCGCGTAGCGCCAGCGGCCAGCGTCGCGAGACCTGCGGCGTCGCGCCGCTTACGCCCAATGTCCACATCACGCAGCCCGCGTCCAATCCCACGCCGATCGGACCGGCGGCCGGCTGATCGGCCATGACGATCGGTCCGCCGACGCTTTCGGCCGGCATTTCCGCCTGCCAGCGTACGCGGCCGTTCTGCGCCGTCACGACGTATACGCCAGCACCGGCGGTCGCGATCAGCTCGTCGCCGGCGTCGGCGAGCACGTCGCCTAGCGCCAATCCGACGCCGCCGGCCCGCCGCGCCCGCGCGTTTCCCAGCGCCGGCAGCGCACTGCGCCACAGTCCTTTGCCGCTGGAGCCGTTGAGGCAAACCAGCGTCTGTCCATCGACCGCGACGATCGCGTCAGCGACGTCGTCGCGCGTGATGTCGACCATCAGCGGGCCGCCGACGACGACGCGCCCGGCTTTTTCCTTCCAGACCAGTTTTCCATCCGGCCGAATGCCGTAGACCCAGCCGTTGCGACAGGCCGCCACGAGCAGGTCCGTGCCGGCGGCCAGGCCGACCACGTCGCGCGGGCCGCGCTCAGGCGGCTCGAACAGCAGTTCCGAGATGCCGGTTTGGGCATCGACGCGGACAACGCCGTCGTGCGGATCGTCCGCCGCGTCGAATGCGCTCCCCAGCGAGCCGACATAAATGGCGCGGTCAATCGCGAGAATGGACGTGAACGATGCCGTTAGTCCGATGGGCGCCGACCAGCGCAGCTCGAGCTTGACCGCTTCCTTCTGCCCGACGCGCGGCTGCTGGCCCGCCGCAATACGCTTTCGGTTGTCGCGCCAACGCTCCCAATCCGCGGGGCGATCGCCGTAATCGACGCCGACCAGGTACGTCAGCAGTGCTCGCTGCCGCCTATCGGAGAGCGAGTTGTAGCGTAGGATCTTATCGACCAGCGCTTCCGGGTTATCGCGCCAGGCGTCGCCGGTCAGCCGGTCCCATTCCGACAGCGCCAGGCGCAACGCGTCCGGCGATTCCGCCGTCGCGACCAGTTCGACCCCGCGGTCGATCGCGCGCGAGAGCCGGCCGCGCGCCAGCCACGGCCACACGAACAACACAAACAACGCCGCGATCGCGGCGATCGCGATCACGATCAGGAGCCAGCGTGCGCCGCGTTCGTATGTGGCTCGCGTGCGTCGATGTGTCAACCAAGCCGCCACGGTCGCTCTTGCTCGCGCCTTCGTTTTATTGGGCCCGCGCGCCCACACTAATTCACGCACCCGTATAGCCCGATGCGACGGTCGGGGGCAAGCGGTCGGGCGATCGGAATCCGGACTGGCGCGCCGGGCGGGCAGGTGCGACAGATGAAGTCCCCGATTGGCATATTCATCACGCGACATGGAAATCCTACTCTCTGTTCGGGGGCTATTCGGGCATGACGCGCATTCGGACGCTGGGAGCTTTGGGATTTGCGTTTTTTCCTGGTCAAGGGGCTGGCGTGGTTGGTACTTCCAGTGCTATGCGTTGACGCCTGCCGCCGCCCATGACAAACTTAGGCATGACGAGCACGGAGTCCGCGAGCAGTCCGGTCGGAATCATGGCCCGCCTGCGCGAGCAAACTGCGCGGCATCATCAACTCGCCGAAAGTCGCGAATTGGAGCAGGCACTGGCGCGCGGCGTACTGCCGCGCGATCGGTACGTCGCCCTGCTCGGGCAGCGCTGGCTCATTCATCGCACACTCGAAGCGCGCGTCGCGGATTTGTGCCGCAACGATCCGCGCCTCAACGACGTCGTGCCGCCGAATCTCATGCAAGAACCGAATCTGCGGGCGGACCTGTCGTTCTTCGGCGTACGCCCGGATGAAGTCCCCCCGCTACCCGCGACGACGCGGCTGATCGAATTGATCGATCGCGAAGCCGCGCACCGCGCACCCGCGCTGCTGGGCTGCTATTACGTGTTCGAAGGCAGCAAGAACGGCTCGCGGATGCTTGCGCCGCGCGTGCGCAAGGCGTACGGCATCGATGATGGCGGTACGCGCTACTTCGACCCGCACGGCCGCCAGCAGAGGGCGCTCTGGACGGAATTCAAGGCCCGTATGGACGGCATTCCGTTCACGCAGCCTGAGCGCGACGGCATGGTGGAAGCGGCGTGCACCACGTTCGACCTCGTCGCGCGGCTCGACGACGAATTGATCAGCAACAAATAGAGCGGCTCCACTTTCGCGTAGCGTCGGACCTCTGCGTCCGACGGCAAATTCGGCGTCGGGCACAGAGGCCCGACGCTGCGGAACAACTGGAACTGTACTGGAACTCGCCAAGCGGCACGCACAGCGAGGGCGACTGCGCGACTGAGAATGGCGATCTCGCCGAACTCTACACGCCGCGCAGCCGGCCAGACTCCAAATGTAGCACGCGGTCAGCCCGTTCCGCCACGCTCGCGTCGTGCGTGACCAGCATGATCGTCTGTCCGGCGGCGTGCAGCGACCCCAGTAGCGCGAGAATGGACGCGCCGGTCTCCGCATCCAGATTTCCGGTCGGCTCGTCGGCCAGGAGCACGCGCGGATGATGCACCAGCGCCCGCGCGATGGCCACGCGCTGCCGCTCGCCGCCCGACAGCTCCGCCGGACGATGTCGCAGCCGCGCCGAAAGCCCGACGCGGGTGATGATGTCGCGCGCGTCGCGCCGCGCGGCGGCGCGCTGCCCGCGCCAGGCGAAGACGCTGGCGCCGACCATTCGCGGCAGCAACACGTTTTCCAGCACGTTCAATTCCGGCAGCAGGTGATAGAACTGAAAAACGAAACCGACGTGCCGCCGCCGCAGCGTGATTCGGCGGCGCTCGGAGGCGGAGAATATGTCCGTTGCGCGCGTGCGGAGCCAGCGCTTGCCGGGCGGCGCGAAGACCGGCTCGTTCGCAAAGTACACTTGCCCGGCTTGCGGGACATCCAGCGCGCCGAGTATGTGCAGCAGCGTGCTCTTGCCGCTGCCGGACTTTCCCATGATCGCGACAAACTCGCCGCCCCGCACGGCCACATCGCAGCCCTTAAGCACTTCGAGGCGCGACGCGCCCATCTGATAGGTCTTGGTCAGTCCTTCAGCGCGGATCAGAATGTCCGAGCCGGGCGGGGCGGCCGGCGACGACACGTCGGACGGACTTTCGACGCCGGCGCTATTCATAGCGAATCGCCTCGACCGGCTGCATCGCGCCGGCGCGCCACGCAGCGGCGGCGGCGCCGATCGTGGAAGCAAGAATCGCGAATACGATGACGCGCACCAGGTCGCCCGGATCAACCTCGTCCGGTATTCGATCAAACGCGTATACGGCCGGGTCCCACATTCGCCAACCAAAGACCCACACCAGCCAATCCTGGATGTCGTTGATGTAATGCACGAACAGGCAGCCGAGGACGGCGCCCAGGATGCTGCCCACCACGCCGACCGCCATGCCGTAGAAGACGAAGATCGTCGCGACGCCGCCGGACGATCCGCCGATGCTCTTGACGATGCCGATGTCGCGCGTTTTTTGGACCACGATCATGTACAGGATGCACAGCACCAGCGCGATCGCCACCAGCGAGATAATGCCGAAGAGCGTCGTGACAAGTTGGCGCTCTTTTTCAACCGGGCCGATGATGTGCGCCTGCGACTGCTCCCAGGTGAGTGCGTCCATCTGCACCACCAGCCGCTGCTCGCGCGCGTCCAGGCCCGCGGCGCGCGGGTCGTCGAGCAAACCCAGATAGTGCTCGTGCATCCGGCGACAAAGCGTCTCGGCGTCCACGCCGGGCTTGATCTTGATCTGAATCTGCGAGCATCGCGCCGCGGTTTTTCCGCCGCCATCGGCACGGTCGGCGGCGTCCATGCGCACCAGCTTCTGTAGAAGCTCGAACTCGACGTAGACGTGCTGCGAGTCGATGTCGAATACGCCGGTGCGCGAATCGTCGGCGTAGCGGAAGCCCTGTTTTCTCGGATTCGGTTCAATATTCCCGCCCACGGGCGTTTCCAGAATCGAAAGCGTCAGAAACTGGCCACGCTTGTAGACGCGGTCATAGCCGCCGTCGGATCGGCGTCGCCCGATGATGTCGCGCCCGATGATCACGCCGGGCCAGGGCTCGCCCTCCCAGGTCGGCGGGCCGATTTGCGCGGAGATTTCCGACTCGTTCAGATCGAAATTGCCGGGGATCGGCGGCTGACCAAGATCGCGCAGCGCCGCGTTGAGTCGCGAATTCCACGAGTCCGAGTCTTTGAGACCCTCGGCGCGGGTTTTTTCGAGCGCCTCGATCAACGGCGATGGCGGAACCAGCCGCGCCCGCCCGTCCTTGCCCGCCGCCAGGTTTTCATCCACGCCGACCAGCGGCTGCTGCTGATCTCCCAGGTGCGTCGTGCCGGGGTAGAATTTTTCGTAATACAATCCGGCGCGAAAGGCGTTCACGTCGCAGATTTCGCTCAGCCGAATGCCGACTACCCGAACGGTCCCATTCTGCTCGGTCTGGCTCTTGAAGTGGATGAGGCCGTAGCTGTAGATCACCGGCGTAGCCTGAACCACTTCCGGCCACTGCTTCACGTCGTCGATGAATTCCTGGTAAAGCGGGAAGCCCGAATACGAGCGATTGTCGACGATGATGTCGCCCAGCAGGCCGCGGGCGCGCTGCTTCACCTGGTCCAGCCAACCGCCCATCACCGACATCACGATCAGCACCATCGCCACGCACAGCGTCACGGCGGCGATCGCGAAATACGCGATGCGGCGTTTCACGAGATATCGCAGAGTCAGAAAGAGCTTGTACAAAGAGCGCTGCGCCTCGATTCACCGACCGGCTGTCCATCAACGGCGACGCGGTAGTGTCGAAGCGCCGCCGCGGATACGCAAGGGCGGTTCGCGCAGGCGTGGGTACAGTCCGATCGAGCCGCGACCGTTCGGGAGCCTGGATGGCGCCTGTCGGCACCGTACAAACTTACTCGGTGCCCCGCGCCGCCAGCCAGCGCTCGGCATCGAGCGCCGCAGCGCAGCCGCTGCCGGCCGCCGTCACCGCCTGGCGATAGATGTGATCGGCGACATCCCCCGCGGCGAAGACTCCGTCGACACTCGTGAATGTCGACGGAGGCTGAGTGTGTCGTATGTAGCCCTTTTCGTCCGTCGCGACCTGCCCTTTCAGCACGGCGGAATTGGGCGTGTGTCCGATGGCGACGAACAACCCGCGCACCGGCAGATCGGTCTTCGTCCCGGTCTTGGCGTTTGAAAGACGGATGCCGGTCACGCTCGTGTCGCCGAGCACGTCGATCACGACCGAATCCCACACCGGGCTCATCTTGCCCTCTTCGACCAGCCGGAAAAACCGCTCCTGCATCGCTTTGCTGGCGCGAAGCTGATCGCGGCGGTGAACCAGGTAGACTTTGCTGGCGAACTTCGCGAGGTAACTGCCCTCTTCGATCGCCGAATCTCCGCCGCCGACCACGGCCAGCGGCTGATTGCGAAAGGCCGGAAGCGCACCGTCGCAGACGGCGCAGGCGGACACGCCGCCGCCGCTCTCGGCGAGGCGCTTCTCGTTCGGCAGGCCGATCCAATTGGCGCTGGCGCCCGTCGCGACGATCAGCGCATGCGCCTGCACGGTGTGGTCATCGCTCGTCAGCGTGAACGGCCGGCGCGCGAGATCGACTTCGTTCACGTCCTGCGTGATGAAGCGCGCCCCGCAGCGCTCCGCCTGCGCACGAAACGCCTTCATCAGTTGCGGACCCTGCACACCCTCGGGGAAACCGGGGTAGTTCTCGACTTCGGTTGTAAACATCAGTTGGCCGCCCGGAATCAACCCGCCGGCGTTGTAGCCCTCGAAAACCAGCGGCTTCAGAGCCGCGCGGGCCGCGTAGATGGCGGCGGTCAGACCGGCGGGGCCGGACCCCATGATGACGAGCTTTTCGACGGACACAGCGGCTCCTGAAAACGCGGTTGCGGCGGATTATAGCGCGGCGTGGGTCATCGCGTTCTGATGGACCCATGCCCGCGATGCAGCGACTCAACGGCGCTTTCGACGATACGTCTCAAACGCTTTCGCGTTCGCAAACGCGGACAACAGATCGATCCAGTGTGAGTTCTCGAGCATCGCCGCCCCGCAGCAGGTGTTGTTCGCAGGTCAGCCGCCAGATCCTGAGCAGGCGTTCGGAGCGCTTCACGCGACGCCAGGAGGCGGCATCGAACGCCGCGTGATCGTCATGCCGATCGATCTCGCGCACTGGCGTCTGTCGCCGTCGCTCCGCGGCGCGTTTCTGCGCAGCCGTCATGTTTTGGCACTTTCAGGTTCGAGCCTCACATGTGCACGCTACGCACGGCGCTGGCTTGCGCCAAGGCGTGCCGCCGCGCGTCGCGCGGATCGCGTCCGTCCGGCGACTCGCTTTCCCGTCAGAGCCGCGACCGAAGGAGGCGGGGATGCGAACATCGACCGCTTCATCGGCCCCCGCCACCGTACGGGCGCGGCGCCAACAGGCGAACTTGACCCGTATCGCGCACCCGGAAGGGGCGGGCAGTTGGAAGCCGCCGGTTGCCCGGATATCTTCTTGCGATCAAGAGTCGGGTCGACTCGTGGCTGTCACGGAGGACTGAATCGTGCTGGGAATCCACATGTCGCGAACTGGAATTCGCCGCGTTATCCGGATGCATGGCGCGTCGGCGTTCGTCGGCGTTGTCTTCGCCCTGGCGGGTTGTGAATCGCCGCAGCGCGAATCGACGACTCCGTACGTTCCGGCCAGGAATCCGGCGGCACAGCCCGGTGGTGCGAACACAGTCGGCGCAACTGCGAGCGCGCGTCCGTCATCGCCTGTGCAACAGCCGCCCGGGTCGGCAACACCGGTTACCGGGCAAGCGCCGCGGTCCAGCCTGAGCGGCGATCCAGGATTGACGCCAATTTCGTCGCCGCCAACGGCGCCCGGCGCGACGCCGCCAAGAACCGAACCGTCGACGCCCACAACGGCGTCTCCACCGACGCCCGCGCCGGTGGCCGCCGCACCGGCGCCCGCCCCCAAGCCAGTCACCCCGGCATCTCCGATTGAGTCCGCCCGCTTGCTGATCGATGCCGGCAAGTTGATCGAAGCCCGCGAGTCGCTGAATCACGTGGTGCAGCGCGACCCAAACTCGGCGGAAGGCGCTGACGCGCGGGCGCTCATGACGAACCTCGCCGAGCAGACGATTTATTCGCCGCGCGTCTTTCCGGACGATCCGCTGATGACGACGCGAAAGGTAGCGCCAAGTGAACTGCTGGTGAAAATTGCCGGCGAATTCAACGTGCCGCACGAAGTGATCCAACAGATCAATGGAATCGCGGACGCGACCAAGGTGCGCGCGGGCCAGGTGTTGAAGATGCCGCGCGGCCCATTTCACGCTCGAATCTACAAGTCGCAATTCCGCCTCGATCTGTACCTGCAAGATACCTTCGTGCGGAGCTTCCGCGTCGGGCTGGGCGAAGACAACGGCACGCCGGAAGGGACCTGGTCGGTTACCGAGCGCATCTCGAACCCGACCTATTACCCACCGGCGTCCGCGAAGGATCGGCGAAAGATAGACGGAAACGATCCGAGCAACCCACTGGGCGAGCACTGGATCGGGTTGAAAGGTGTCGACGGCGCGGCGGTCGGACAGACTGGGTTCGGAATCCACGGCACGATCGAGCCCGACTCCATCGGACGTTCGGCGTCGATGGGCTGCGTGCGCATGCACAATGAGGACGTGGCGTTCGTGTTCAACGCACTCGCGCCGCGACAATCGACCGTGACCATCCTGCCTTGAGCGCCGCGCTGTGGCCACAAGCGCCGTTTCACCCCGGCACGTCGCCAATTCCGCCGACCGGGGCGGAGCTTTGGGCCGGCCCGATCGGCCTGCTGGGGCTGATTCCGCTCGTCCCGCTGATTCGCGTCGTCGCGAGATGGTCGCCTAGAGCGGCGCTGCTGGGCGCATTCCTCGTTTGGACGCTCGCGACCGCCGGTCCATCGGCGGCGGCGATCGTCATCTGCTGGGCAGTATGCGGCCACGCGCTGGTGTGCGCATTGCTTCTTGCCGAGCGCGATGGCCGAATTTCGCGGCGGACGCGCGTCGCACTCGTTTGGACCCTGCTCCATCTGCTGATCCTGCCGCTGTGGTGGTTTCCCGTGCAGCCGTGGGCCGCCTGGGATCCGGCGTGCCGCTTCTCGCCGCTGCACGCGCTGGGCTTCGCGTACATGCTCGTAAGGTTGATTGCCTGGGGTGTGAGCGCTGACTGTCGCGAAGCACTGCGTTCGGTCGATACGGCCTGTTGGTTGTTCTATCCGCCGGCGAGCCGCAATGGGCCGGTGTTGTTGCGCGGGCCGTTCCTGGAGCGGTTTGACGCCTGGCGGCCGGCGCAGCGCCCTGACGTTCGCGCGGTTTTGCGGCGCATGGGCGCAGTGCTGGTGGGACTTTTGGCGCTCGGTATTGTGACGCGCAACATTCCCGAAGCGCGCTTGGACGGCGACATTTGCTCAACCCCGGCGCTCTACAGCACCGGTTCCCTCATTCGCGTGCTCTATCTGGTGCCGACGCAGATCTACCTGGCGTTGTGGACCTACAGCGAGCTGGCCAACGCGCTGGGGCTTTGGATCGGCGTTCACGTCGAGGAGAATTTCAATTTTCTCCCCGCGACGACGAGCGTCCGTGATTTCTGGCGGCGCTGGCACATCTCGCTGGGCGCGTGGCTGCGCGACTACATGTACATCCCATTGGGCGGCAATCGCCGTCGCACCGAGTTGAACTACTTCATCATCTTCGTGTACGTCGGCCTGTGGCACGGCGCGAGCTGGTCCTACGCGGCCTGGGGCGTCACGCAGGGGCTGGGCCTGAGCGTGAATCGTTGGTGGGATCGGTGGGTCGTGCGCAGCGGGCGGCCGGCGTGGACGCGCTCATGGCCCTGGCGCGTCGTGTGCTGGCTGCTGACGATCCACTATCAGGCGGCGAGCATCACGCTGATGTGGGATCCACAGCATTGCGGCACGCGCTATTTTCCGGAGCTGCTGCGGCGCATCGTCGGCTGATGGCTCAGATCACGCGTTTGGAATCAAGCAGAACGCAGCTCGGTCCGTCGTTCACCGACTCAACGAGCATCGGCGCGGCGAATCGGCCGGTCTCGACCGTGAACCCGCGACGTCTCAGCTCGGCGACGAGTGCCTCCACGAGCGGCCGCGCGGTTTCGCCTTGTGCCGAAGAATCGAAAGAGGGTCTTCGCCCCTTTCTCGCGTCGGCGAGCACCGTGAACGCACTGACCACGAGAGCGGCGCCGCCGGTTTCGGCGAGCGAGAGATTCATCTTGCCATCGGCGTCGGGAAAGATGCGCAGGCCGGCCACTTTGCCGGCGACGTATGTCACGTCCGCATCGCAGTCGTCCGGAGCGACGGCCGCGTAGACTAGCAGGCCCGCGCCGATCTCGCCGACGGTCTCTCCGTCGACTGTGACCCGGCCGAACGAAATGCGCTGCACGACTGCGCGCATCGCGCGTCACTCCTTTCGCCCGGCGTCTCGATCGGCCGGCGTCGCACGATCGATGCGCTGCAGGATCTCAAAATCCTCGATCTCGCGCACGCGTTCGTAGTTCGCGGCCACAAAATCGCGCAATTCCGGCCAGCGACGCAGCGCGTCGCGAGAATCATCATTCACGCCGGTCACCATCACCATTTCGTCGTGGCTCACCACGATGAACAGCGCCGGCGGATCGGCGCGCAGCGCGGCGAGAAACTCGCTTCGCAGCGCGGGCCAGTCGTATCGACCAAACAGCGGGAACGCGTAGATGAAGCGCGTCGCGCACTGCCGCTGCGAAAGAAAATACACCGCCGGCTCGAAACCCCACACGAACACGCGCTCGTCCGGCTTGGTATTGTGACGCACCCAGCCGGCGGTCTGCATCCCGGCTGCGACGCTGTAATCGCCGCGATCGAAGTAACCGTACGCCAGATTCAGCGAAATTTCGCCGCGCAGTGTTTTCCAGAACGCATACCAGCGCACCGGGTAGTGACCCGATTGCCAGAAAGCCGCCGTGATAACGCCCGCCCAAATCACGCCCAGCGATGCAGCGCCGGCGCCCGCCCGGCGCAGCGCGGTTTGCAAGAATGCGGCGAGAACCGCGACGAGCACATACGTCGGCGCGAGCAGCGGCAGGGCGTGATAGGGATAGAACTTGTTCTGAATCCACAAGTGAATCAGCCCGGTGAGCCACCAGGCGATGATGGGCGCCTGAAGCCCGGCGCGTTTTTCTCGCGCGGCGACCGCCAGCACGCCGATCGCCAGCAGTAGCGATGCGACCGACCACGTCAGGAGCGTGATGAATAGATCCGACGACCAGGAAACATCCGCACCGGCCGCGTTATACGCGGGGACGAACTTTCGCGCGATCCAGAGCATCGGCGTCAGCGCGCCTTGCCGCACCAGCCAGGCGGCTTGCGCGCCGATCACAGCGCCGAATCCCACGATCATCGCGGCCGCGCTGGCCGTGCCACGCCCGCGCTGACGCCAGATCAGGATTGGGCACAGCATCGGCAGCAACAAGCCGATGGGATATTTGAACAGTGTCGCGACGCCGATTGCCGCGCCGCCAAACGCGCTAGTTGCGATCGTTCGCGCAGGGCGGCGCGCGGACGCGCCACCCGTGTCCGCGGCGTGCACAAATGCCAGCACGGCGAGCGCCGACGGCAGGGCGAGGAATCCGTCGGTTTGCGCAGCGGTCCAGAAGTCCTCGCCGAAGTACATGAATTCGTAGAGCAGCGCCGCGATCAGGCCGGCCGGCCGATCACTCCAGAGCTTGCGCCCAAGCAGGAGGATGACGATCGCGGTGGACGTTTGCCAGATCACGTCCAGCAGCCGAATCGAGAGCATCGAGTGGCCGAAAACGGCCAGCGCCGCCTCGTGCACGTAGTGCGTCATCGGCGGCTTCACGCAAAACACGTCGCGGTAGACAGCCTTGCCGTCGAGCGCGAGGGAGGCGGTGTACGCGTATTCGGCCTGGTCGCGTCCGAACGGGTAGATCAGCGTCGCTGAGCCGAGCAGCACGCCGGCGGCGGCGACGATCGCGGATTGCCACAGGGCGGACGATGGGCGGTTCATTGCGGGGCGGTCTCGTAGCGAATTCGACGCGCATTCCGCGACGCGCGCGGCGTATGATAACGCTGCGGGACGATGCACCCGCAGTGAGCGAAGAGTGGCGATCGACCCAGCGAGTGCCGCCAGTGGCGACTTCACCGACCGAGCAACCGAGCAACCCGGACCTGGAGTTCGTCAGCGAAGCGATTACGCCGTCAGGCGAAGCCTTCGACGTGCGTGCGATGGGGCGCGGCGAACCCGGTTTGCCCGGCGCGTTTACGTGGCGCGGCAGTCAATTCGCCGTGCTGGAAGTGCTGCAGTGCTGGAAGTACTCCTCGCGCGAAGGGGCCTGGGCACAGGGGGAACTGTACCTTCGGCGGCACTATTACAGCCTGCGCATGTCCGGCGGCGCGATGTGGACAGTCTACTTCACGCGCCAGACCCCGAAGAGCGGCTCGGCCAAGAGGCGATGGTTCTTGCTCCATATTCAGCGATCGAAAGAGGCCGGAGCGGAATGCGCGGAGAGGCGAAAAGCAGATGCTGACGCGCTGAACACGTCGGATTCGTCGCTTCGCCAGAATTGACGACATCCGCGCGGCGCGAACTTTTTTTTTCTGCGAATTTAGAATCCTGCTTGACTTCCGCCCAATACACTGCATTATTATTCACTACGGCGGGGTTAATCCTCTTCGCCAACGAGTGACATGGGCCACAAGCAACTGCGTCAACAGCGTCTGTTACAGCTCGTGCGCGAGCGCGCCATCGGAAACCAGGCGCAGATCGTGCAGCTCATGCGCCGATTTGGGCTGGAGGCAACGCAGGCCAGCGTCAGCCGCGACATGCGTGAGCTGGGCCTGATCAAGGTGCGCGGGCGCTACGTGCCGCCAAGCGGGCTCGCCGGCGCGCTGCCGGACGACCCGGTCGCGGCCGAGTTGTCTGGATTAATCACGACTATTCAGCCGGTGGGAGCGAACCTGGTGGTGCTGCGAACGCCGCCCGGCGAAGCCAGCTCGGCCGCCGTCACGCTGGATCGCCAGCAGATTCGTGAGATCGCCGGCACGCTCGCCGGCGACGACACCATCTTCATCGCCGTCAAGAGCCGCAGCGACCAGGGCCGCGTCGTGGCGCGTTTACGCGGCTGGGTCCGAACCGCGCCGGCCGGCGCGGCGTCGGTGTGATTCCCGAAGAGCGAACTCACGCACCGCTAAGCGCGCGGGTCGTGTCTAGTTCGAATTGCAATCGGGGGATCCCGGCCGCGCGGATCCGGGATGAGGACAGCCCGGCTCAGAGTCCGGTATTTCAGAGCCGCGACCGTGAGGGAGCCGTCGGCGCGGGAGTCGGAGTCGCTATCGAAATCGAACGGACTTCAACGCAAACGCCCGACCGCTCCCGTACGGTCGCGGCTCGGGCCGTTGAGTCAATGTCGGCGGGTCCGCTCGCCGGACGGTAAGCGACTGTAGCGGGCAGGAGAAGAAATGGCCGGAACCAGCAATACGGCGACGACCAGCGCCGCCGCGCAACGCCGGGTCGCGCTCGCCTTTTCCGGCGGTTTGGACACGTCGTACTGCGCGGTCTGGCTGCGCGAGCAGGGATTCACCGTCCACGCCGTTACGGTGCAGACCGGCGGTTTTGACGCCGACGAACTAGCGCAAATCGAGCGCCGCGCACGCCAGGCCGGCGTCGCCGAGTATCGACTGTTCGATGCCCGGCGCGAGCTGTTTGACCAGACGCTGCGGAATCTGATTTTCGCGAACGCGTTGCGCGGCGGCGTGTATCCCCTGTGCGTCTCCGCGGAGCGGATCGTGCAGGCGCGGCGCTGCGCGCTCTACGCGCTGGAGATCGACGCCGCGGCGCTCGCGCACGGATCGACCGGCGCCGGCAACGACCAGGTGCGGTTCGACAATGCGTTTCGCGTCTATGCGCCGGCGCTCGCCGTGCTCGCCCCGATTCGCCAGCAGACGCTTTCGCGCGAGGCGGAAGTCGCGTACCTGGCGGCGCGCGGCATCGAGATTCCGCCCAGGACGGCCGTCTACTCGGTCAATCGCGGCCTGTGGGGTACGACCATCGGCGGCAAGGAAACGCACCGCAGCGACGGCGTGTTGCCCGAGGCGGCGTATGTGCTGACCGCGCCGCCCGAACGCCGGCCCGCCGCCCCCGAAACGCTCGGAATCGACTTCGAAGCGGGTGTCCCGGCGGCACTCGACAGAAAAAGCCTTGATCCCGTTGCGCTGATCGAAACGCTGAACGAGCGCGCCGGCCGGCATGGCGTTGGGCGCGGCATGCACGTGGGCGACACGATTCTCGGCATCAAAGGCCGCGTGGGCTTTGAGGCGCCCGCCGCGTCGGTGCTCATCGCGGCTCATCGCGAGCTGGAGAAACTGGTTCTCTCGCGCGAACAGCTTTTCTGGAAATCGACGCTGGGCGACCTTTACGGCGGGATGCTGCACGAGGGCCGTTTCTTCAATCCGTTGATGCGCGACATTGAGGCGTTTCTGCACTCGTCGCAGCGGCGCGTGACGGGCAGTGTGCAAGTTCAGTTGTTCCACGGCCAGCACACCGTGCTTGGCGCGGTCAGCCCGTTCTCGCTGATGAATCCGGAATTGGCTGCATACGGCGAGTCGTCGAAGCTGTGGAGCGGCGCGGACGCCGAGAGCTTCACGAAAATCTACGGCCTCCAGGACTGGCTGCTGGCCCGCGCGGCGGCGAAAGAAGGGGCGAACGATGCGCCTGTGGGTTGACAAGATTGCTTCATCGACGCGGAATGTCCCGCTGCGCCGCGACCTGCGCGTCGGCGATCGCATCGTCGCGCGCGAGGGCTACCTCGTCGCCGGCAAGATACGCGGCGAGAAGACCGTCTACAACCAACTCGAAGACGGCTTTGGCCGCATGGTGACGCTGCACGACGGCGACCTGATCGTCGGCGTGCTAGGGCACCGCAACGCATTGCACGGCTACTCCGGCGTTGTGCCGGAACACATTTCCGTCGGCGACGTGCTCCAACTGTTGAATTTGGGAGGCGTCATTGGGCGCTGCACGTCGCAGAACCCCGACGTGGGTAAGCCGTTCGATGTCGAAGTCCTTGGCGCGGTGCAGGTGTTCCCTGAGTTCGGGGAGCGCGAAGGTGAGCCGGCGCACATCGGCATGAACGCGATCGATGCTTCCGAAGACATCCTGCCCGAGCCGCCGATCGTCTACATCGCCGGCACGTGCATGAACAGCGGCAAGACGTCGGCCGGCTGCCGGTTGATTCGGCAGCTTGCGCTGCGCGGCGTGGCGGTAGGGGGGTGCAAACTCACCGGGGTGTCGCTGCGGCGCGATACGTTGCAAATGATGGATTACGGCGCGAAATGGGCCGCCTCGTTCACCGATGCCGGCGTCGTCACCACCAGCGCCGACAGCGCCGCGCGCGTCGCCCGCCGCCTGCTGAATCACGTCGCGCAGTCCGGCGCGCACGCGATCGTGGCCGAGTTGGGCGACGGGATCTTCGGCGAATACGGCGTGCAGAACATCCTGGCCGATCAGGCGCTGATGGAGCGCCGCGGCGCCATCATCCTGTGCGCGAATGACCCGGTCGGCGCGTGGGGGGCGCAGCGCGCCCTGCAGGAGCGATTCGGCCTGACGATCGACCTGGTCAGCGGGCCGACCACCGACAACGCCGTCGGCACGCGCTTCATCCGCCAGGAGCTTGGCCTAACCGCGATCAATGCCCGCACGCACGGCGCGGAACTGGGTGATTTCATCGCCGGCCGGCTCAATGGACGGCTGCGGGCGGCGGTCGCATGACGCGGATCAACGTCGCCATCCTGGGCGCCAGCGGCTACGGCGCGGGTGAGTTGCTGCGATTGTTCACGCAGCACCCGCACGTGCGCGTTGTCGGCGGCACGTCGCAATCTCAGCCCGGCGAGCCGATTGCGGCGCTCCATCCGCACCTGAATCGATTCTACGACTTGCGGACGGCGGCGGACGTGGAACTGTCGGCGCTCGCGGACGCGGATTTCGCGGTCGTGATATCGGCGTTGCCGCACGGTGCGAGCGCCGCGGCGATCGGACGCCTTTGGGACGCGGCGCGCGCTGCGCCGTTCGCCGCGAAAGTGCGATTGATCGATCTCTCCGGCGATCTGCGACTGCGTGACCTCGACAGCCATCGCCGGCATTATCCCGAGACTCCGGCGTTCGCCGAGATTCGGGAGCTGGCGGAGTACGGATTGCCGGAACTGGCCGCCGAGCGGATCGCCGAGGCGCGGATTGTCGCGAATCCCGGCTGTCTGGCGACGGCGGGCATCCTGGCCGCGGCGCCGCTGGTGCGAGACGGCTTCACAGGCTCGGTTGTGATCGATGCAAAGACTGGTTCTTCCGGCTCAGGACGCCAGCTCAAGGAATCCACGCATCACCCGACGCGGCACGCGGATTTCCGCGCTTACAAGCCGCTGGCTCATCAGCACGAGGGCGAAATCCTGCAAGCCTGGGGCGACGCGCGCGGCGGGCGAATTTCGCTCAGCTTTGTCGCGCAGAGCATGGATGTCTCGCGCGGTATTTTCGCAACGGCGCACATGACGCTGCCTCAAGAGATCGCTGCGCGTGAGTTGAAAGAGCGCTATGTCGCGTTCTACTCGACGTGCCCGTTCGTGCGGATCGTCGAGGGTTCGCCCACGCTGCAAGATGTTGTCGGCTCGAATTTCTGTGATATCTCGGTCGCCGCGCGCGGCCGGCAGGTGATCGCGATGGTCGCTATCGACAACCTGGTCAAGGGCATGGCCGGGACCGCGATTCAGAACTTGAACCTCATGTGCGGTTTGCCGCAGGAGACCGGATTATGGACGCCGTCGCTGCGCCCGATATGACAAACGTCGCCGACAAGACTTCGCCGACCGCCGCGCCACCGGCGCTGTTGGACACCTACGCGCAGTTCCCGCTGCAGATCGCTTCCGGCCGCGGATCTCGGGTGCGCGACGTGCACGGGAGCGAGTACTGGGATTTCTACGGCGGTCACGCCGTGGCGCTGCTCGGACACTCGCATCCGGCGGTGACGCGGGCGGTGGCGCAGCAATGCGACTCGCTTGCGTTTTATTCAAACGTCGTGCCGCTCGAAATTCGCACCCGCGCCGCAGAGCGATTGTGCCGTTTCGCGGGCGCCGGGCTGGAGCACGTATTCTTCTGCAATAGCGGCGGCGAGGCGAACGAAAACGCGCTGAAGTTGTCGATCCAGCAGACCGGCCGCGCACGACTGGCGACGCTTGAAGGCGGCTGGCACGGGCGAACGACACTGGCGCTGGCGGTGACCACGGAAGAAAAACTGCGCCGGCCGATGTCACGTGTGCTGTGCGATTGCGTGAGGCTGACGCCGAACGACTGCTCCGCCGAAAACCTGGCGCGGCTTGACGAGAGCGTGGCGGCGACCATGGTCGAGCCGATCCAGAGCATCGCCGGCATCGTCGCGCTGACGCCGGAGTTCCTGGCGGCGCTGCGAAGGCGCTGTGACGCGGTTGGCGCGCTCTTGATCTACGACGAGGTGCAGACCGGCATGGGCCGCCTCGGCCGCCCGTTCGTGGCCGGCTGGCACGGAGTGTCGGCTGACATGGTCACGTCGGCCAAAGGCATCGCAAACGGCATTCCGATGGGCGCGGTGTTGATGACGGCGCGGGTCGCTTCGCGCGTGGGGCAGGGCGACTTGGGCAGCACGTTCGGCGGCGGGCCGGTGGCGTGCGCGGCGATGCTGGCGGTGCTTGAGGCGATCGAGCGCGACGAGTTGGTCGCCAGCGCCGAGCGGCTCGGACGGCTGATGCACGAGTCGCTACGCGTCGGTCCGGTGCAAACAGTGCTCGGCCGCGGGTGTCTGATCGGCCTGCGCGTTGGTGGCGGCGCGAAAGCGCTGCAAGCGGCGCTCTTCGAGCACGGCTTCATTGTCGGCACGAGCGCCGACCCGAACGTGATCCGGCTGATGCCGCCGATTAACACGCCGGAAGCGGCGGTGGAGGAACTGGCAAGAAGGCTGAAGGACGAAGGATGAATGCCGGAGGTCAATGCGCATTGCCGTCGGCATTCGGCATTCGGCATTCGACCTTCGACCCTTGTTTGCGGCACGATGGAGGAGTACATGCAGCACTGGATCAGCATGTTCGATTACCAGCCCGTCGAGCTGGCGCGGTTGGTCGCATTTGCGCGGCGCGTGAAGGCAGGCGAGGCCGATGCCGTCGCCAAGGCCCGCGCCGCGATCGGCGGGCGCATTCTGGGCATGGTCTTTTTCAACCCTTCGTTGCGCACGCGCGTTTCGTTCGAGGCCGGCATGATCCGCTTTGGCGGCAATGCCGTCAGCCTCAGCGTCGGCGGCGACGCGTGGAAACTCGAACATCGCGACGGCGCGGTGATGGACGGCGACGCTGCGGAGCACATCAAGGAAGCCGCGCCGGTTCTGGCGCGGTACTGCGACGTGCTGGGCGTGCGAACGTTTGCCGGCCTCAAGAATGCCGCCGAGGATGCCGCCGACGCTCTGATTCGCGCGTTCGCTCGCTACAGCACGGTGCCGGTGGTCAATCTCGAATCGGCGGTCGAGCACCCGTGCCAGGGATTGGCCGACTGGATGACCTTCGACGAACGCTTCGGCGCCGCGCGCGGGCGCGAGTTCACCGTCACCTGGGCGCCGCAGGCCAAGCCCACGCCGATGGCCGTGCCGCACTCTGCGATCCTTTCGGCAGCGGCCGCCGGCACCAATGTGACGCTCGCGCATCCGCCCGGATACGAGCTGAACGCGTCGATACTGGATCGCGCCAAGAGCTGGTGTGCCGCGTCCGGCGCGAGCTTCACGGTCACGCATGATCAGCGCGCCGCCTGCGCCGCGGCCGATGTGTTGTACGTGAAAAGCTGGGGCAGCCCGGCGTTCTACGGCAAACCCGACGAGCAGAAAGCCAGCTTCCGCGAACACGCGGCGTGGATGGTGCGGCGCGAGCACCTGCGAAAACCGACCACGATCCTGATGCACTGCCTGCCGGTGCGGCGAAACGTGGTGATCGCCGACGACGCGCTCGACGACCCGCGTTGCGTCGTTGTGGATCAGGCTGAGAACCGGATGTGGGCGCAGGCGGCGATCTTGGTGAAACTGCTCAAGAATGAAGAATGAAGAATGCAGAATGCAGAACGCGGAGGCCTGAACCAACTCCCCGTCGGCAGCGAACGGAGTTGAGATGGCAGAGTCCAGGGTAGGAGCGCGGGCGGCACTCTGATTTCTGCATTCTTCATTCTGCATTTCAGGAGCACTCATGCACGGCCACTCAGACATGAAAGCCCTTCGCACCGCGATCCCCTATATTCGCGCCTACGCCGGCCACACGTTCGTTATCAAGCTCGGCGGCGGACTGTGCGAACCCGGCCCGGTGCTCGACAACGTCATCGAGCAGATCGCGCTGCTGTCGACGCTGGGAATTCGAATCGTCGTCGTACACGGCGGCGGTGAGCAGCTCAGCGCCTTGGAGTCGCGCCTGGGACATCAGCCGCGCATCGTCGCCGGCCGCCGCGTCACCGACGATCAAACGCTCGAACTGGCGAAAATGACGTTCGCCGGCACGATCAACACCAACCTGATCGCCGCCTTCCGCAAATTCGACGTGCCGGCGGTCGGGCTCACGGGCGTCGATGGCCGTCTGATCACGGCGGCGCGCCGTCCGCCGCAGCAGGTTCACGACCCGTCGACAGGCGACACGCTGACGGTGGATTACGGGAACGTCGGCGACCTGACGGACGTGACGCCCGCGATTCTGGAGCAGCTTCTCGCGCAGCGCAACCTGCCGGTCATCGCGTCGCTGGCGGCGGATGGCGCGGGCCATGTCTACAACGTCAACGCCGACACCATTGCGTCGCGCGTCGCGATCGCACTCCGCGCGGTGAAGTACTTCCTGCTCACGGCGGTCGACGGCGTCCTGCTGAATCTGAATGATCCGAATTCGCTGCAGACCTACCTGGACGTCGAGCAGCTCGACGGATTGGAGCAGCGCGGCGTAATTAGCGGCGGCATGTTGCCCAAACTGGCGGCTTGCAAGGTCGCGCTGCGCGGCGGCGTGCCGCGCGTGCACATCGTGAACGGAACGGTTCATGACGCGCTGCTGACGGAAGTGTTCACCAATGAGGGCAGCGGCACGCTACTGGTGCTCAAACGCGAGAATGGGAAGCATGCGAGCTGAGACGAGTGTGCTTCCGCGCGCGAGTACGCGACGGATCAGAACGCGAAGCGCAAGCGAGCGCGGCTGGCCAAGCCCCGGAGGGGCGGCAGAATGTAGCCTCGGGCGTAAGCCCGGGGTTCGTCGGGCGCGAGTGGCCCAGCCCCGGAGGGGCGACAAATCGTTGTACTTCGGCACGGGCCCCGTCAGCGCCGGCCCTCTTTCGCCCCTTCAGGGCTGGCCTTCGCCGGACACTGCAACCCACGGCTCGCGCCGTGGGCTACGGTCTGTCGCCCCTTCGGGGCTGAAACCCACATGTTCGCTGTTTCGCACCGACATTTTCGGCGAGCGCCCAATGCACCGCACCGATGGGCATCCTTGCGCACCCGCATGACCGCGTCGCCAACGAGACCGCCTGTTTGCGCGAATGCCCTTGCCGAGCGACTCACGCGCCTCGTCCAGACGCCTAGCATTTCGCGACAGGAATCCGCCGTCGCGGACCTCGTCGCCGGCGAGTTGTCGCAGGCGGGGCTCGTGGTCCAGCGGCATTTGAATAACGTCTGGTGCGAATTCGGAGACGCGCCGCGTCCGCGAATGCTGCTGAATTCGCACCTGGACACGGTCCCGCCGGCGCAGGGCTGGTGCGCGGATCCGTGGACGCCACGGATTATTGATGAACGGCTCATCGGCCTCGGCGCGAATGACGCCAAAGGTTGCGTCGCCGCGATGATGCACGCCGCGCTGGCGCTGCACGCGGCGCTGCATGGCGGACAGAAGCTCGGCGGCACGCTCGTGCTCGCGCTTACGGCCGAGGAGGAGATCAGCGGCGTCGGGCTGAGCGAAATTCTAGCGCGGCTCGGTCCAATTGACGCGGCGCTGGTTGGCGAGCCGACCGGACTAACGCCGAGGATCGCGCAGCGCGGCCTGCTCGTGCTGCGTTGCACGGCGCGCGGTCGCACGTCGCACCCCGCAAACACGCCGCCTGACACGCCGAACAATGCCATTCAAAACGCCTGCGACGACCTGCGGCGGATGCGCGAATTCGATTGGGGTCCGCCGCATCCGTTGCTGGGCCGCACGCACGCACATGTGACGCGAATTCAGGGCGGCGTGGCGAATAACGTTGTGCCGGATTCCTGTGAGTTTCTGCTCGACATCCGCACAACGCCCGGCGAAACGCACGCCGCGCTGACGGCGCGACTGCGGGCGCATCTGCGAAGCGAGATCGCGGTTCACAGCGAGCGGCTCGTGCCGGTGAGCACGCCGGAGGAAGCGGCGATTGTCCGCGCCGTGTTGCGCGCGCTCCCTGGTGCGCGGCCGGCCGGCAGTCCGGCAATGAGCGACATGGTGTTCCTGGCCGGAATTCCGAGCGTCAAGATCGGCCCCGGACAATCGCCGCGATCGCATACGCCGGACGAGTTCATCCTGCTCGATGAACTGTCGGCCGGCGCGGCGGCGTACGAACGAATCGCGCGTGAGTTCTTTCAGCAAGACGTCGGGAAAAAGTAGAGAAGGTCGAAGGTAGGGCGGGCGCAAACGGTGGGCAGTGCCCACCCTACTTGGATCTGACGGCGCATCAACCCACCGAGATGGTCGGTCGGCGTCGTGAGCCCAGAATCGCGCAAATCGCCAGCAGGCCGGCTTGTGTCGCGGCGCGCGCCAGGACGGTCATCGCGCAGCCGCGCACGGCGGCCGGGTCGAGCGAGCCGCCCGCGCCGCTTCCGACGATCCACATCTGCGCCGTGACGAGCGTGACAATCAGCACGGTTAGTTGCACCGGCACCTGGATCCAGAACATGCGCATGTAGGTGACGAAAAAGCCCAGCACGTTCGCCAGGAGTACGAATGCCTGTGCGACGATCAGCAGCACGAACTCGCGTGAGAACGCCGCATACTCGGGACGATAGAGCGTTCGCAGAAACCACGCGCCCGCGAGCCAGGCGGCGATGATGAGCACGACGCCCATGATGACGGCGATCGCCAGCAAACGGCCGGCCAGACGGCGAAAAGCCCGGCGGTCGTGTTGAAAGTACGTTGCGATGCGGTTCGCGGAGGCGACACAGATTTGCGTCAGGATCAGGCTCGACGCGAGTGCGACATAGCTCATGGCGCTGAAATAGCCCAGCAGAGCCTTGCCGCCCGGCAGCGCTTCGAGCGAATAGCGCGGCGCGCTTTCGTATAAACTGATCAAGAGCAGCACAACGCCCAGCGGCAGCGTCTGCCTCAGCAGCCGGCCGAGCATGGGCCAGGTCCAGCGCAGATCGTCCAC
This sequence comes from Phycisphaerae bacterium, assembly GCA_046350315.1. Classification (GTDB taxonomy): domain Bacteria; phylum Planctomycetota; class Phycisphaerae; order UBA1845; family Fen-1342; genus CAZHTF01. The sequence goes on along the minus strand of JAXMAP010000002.1, from coordinate 2,970,685 downwards.
CGTGATCACGCCGCGGCGCGACGCGTCGTCAGATGTCGCTTTCTTGCCGACCGGCTGAAGCGCGATCGGACGATCATGGGCCCAGAGCACGACCCACCACAGCGCGGCGTACGTGATGACCGCGGCGGCGGTTGATCGCGCAAGTGCGTGCAAATCGCCGCGGGTCGCCAGCGCGACAACCGGCACGCACAGCGCGACGCACGCCAGCATTGCGGCGCCGCGCAGGAGGCTGGACCGGGCTGCGAGGTCGATGCGCTCCCGTTTCTGAAACACGCCCCAGTAGAGTTCCGCGGAGCAATGGGCGATTTTTCCGAACGCGACGCCGAGCAGGATGAGCGACAACGCCGGATCGCGGTCGATTCTCGCTTTCCAGGCGACGAATGCCGCCAGCGCCAGTGCTGCGCCGATCATTCCGATCGTTCGCAAGGCTCGATAGGCGCCGAACGGAAACGCCCCCGTCACGTCGGAAACGAACGCCGGCTTGAGCTGCAAAGAGCAGAACAGGACGACCGGCGCGCTGATCGCGAGGGAGTAGTCGAACTGTCCCAGAATCTCCGCGCTGGTGAATTTGGCCAGCAGCACCACAACGCCCAGGCGGCAGAGGTTAAAGAAAACCTCGCCGGCCAGGGCGTAAGTGATGTTGGTTCTCAGCGATTGGGCGGGCGCGACGGTATTCGGGGCGGACGGCAGATTCGTATTCCAAAAGTCAACACGGCACGTCGCCGCAATGCGCCAAGCCTGCGCCGGAAACACGTCTGACGGCCACCGGACTAGCGTGCCGTCTCGGGAGTCCATCGCGCGAGTGCACACAGGGGAGGCCGGCGCTTCGCCCGCACGTGTGGGCGAGACGCCCGCGCTCCCCAGGAACCACGCGCTGGTTACGGCAGCTCGATCTTGTCCAGTTCGACCGGCACGCGGACTTCCTCGACGTTGCTGTACACGGTGAACACGATGTCGCAATCCTCGTGAAAGGCCTCGCCCGCGAAACGATACGTCGTGCATGCCTCGCCGGTCGACGTCTTTGCCGACTGCGGGCGCATCGGCATGCGGCGCATCCACGCGTCATAGAACTCGACTCGCGCGATCTTCTCTTCGCCCTTCGGGAATTGCAGCGACACCATCCGGTCGAGCGGCACCGGGGCGTTTGACGGCGGTTCCTCGGGCGGCAGCATCTTAATCTCGACCCCCAGTGCCTTGAGTCGCGGATTGTCGATCAGCTTGCCGCGGTACTGCGCCGCGCCGGCAATGGTCACCGCCTCGCTGCCACTGGAATAGAACACGCGCACATAGCCGCGCAGCTTGGCGATCATCTTCGAGCCGCGTGTGCTCGCGTCGACGACCAGCGTCATCAGCAGGCCGGTCTGCGACTCGGGCGTGATGGTCACCTGCCGGGTTTGCGTGGCGTAGTCGGGCCCAAAAGTGTCCGGGCCGATCAGCGCCTTGCCCTGATCGTCGGTCATCTCGGAGATGATCACGTTGCTCATGCGCACAATCTCACCAAGCCTGCTTCCGGCCAGGCGAAGCTGCATCCCGAGCTGACTCTTGCGCGGCTGAGCCTGCGGCTCGACGAACTTGATGCGGTCTTCGCGGATCGCAACGACTTCCGTGCGCATCGGCCCCTGCATCGCCGCCGGCAGCGAAGCCGGTTGCGACGCCGGAACCGCCGCGGACACGGCTGGACTCGCCGGCACTTGTGCGGGCGGCGTTGCGGCGGGCTGTGTGCTGGGCTTTGGCGCTGGTTGCGTTTGGGACTGAACCAATAATGCAACGAGGAAAGCGAGAGCGGTCATCCGCGGTTCTCCTGATTCACTGCCGGAATAGCGTGCGATCCGTTCGCCCGCGGCGATCGGGCGCGATACCCGCCGGCACGGGCCAGACGCCCGCGCTTCCTGATTCGCGCCGCTCCTATCGAAACATCGCGCCGCCGACCAGGGGAGTAACATATTCGCGGCCGCGCCGCAGCGCGTCAACTCCGGCGGGCGCGTCGCGACGAATCGTAAGCGCACCTGCGTAACCGGCTTCTTCGAGTGCGGCCAGCACGCACGGGAAATCGACTTGCCCCGCGCCGAACTGCACCTCTTCGACATGCGTTGCGGTTCGACGAACATCGCGCAGCAACACGCCGCCGATCATGCCCGCCAGCCGGGCGCCATCGCCCGCGTGGGGATCGAATACGGCGCTGTCGAGCGTCGCCCCGACGCCGGCCTCGGCGAATCGCCGGAGTTCGTCAGCCAGAAGCGCCGGCGACTCCTGTCCCCCGTTGACGCATAAGCGAACGCCGGCGCTGTCGGAAATCTCGGCGCAGCGGCGAAGCGCCTCTTGCGCCAGCCCTTTCGATCGTTCGTTTGCCAGCCCCGTTACGTCAACGGTGGCCGTCGCGACACCCAGGTCGCGGCAGAGTTGCACGGTTTGCAGCAACCGATCGAGCCGCTCTTCGCCGTGCCGCGCATCCGCCAATCCCGCGCCGCCGAACTCCGCGCCGAGCGCGTGGAACGAGACGCCCAAGTCCCGCAGGTGGCGCGACAGATGCCGTCGCGCCGTTCCTGAAAACGCTCGTGGGTCGAGCTCCGTGTCGATTGTGTTGGCGCTGACGACGCGAAATCCGTCGCGCGCGGCGTGTTCGAGCGCCGATTTCAGGTCCTGGCGATACGAATCCAGCCATGCGGCGAGACGTTCGGGCGAAGCGCTCACTTCAGCAGCTTCTCGGCCACCTCAAGCAGCCGCTCCATGCGGAAGGGCTTGTTGAGATACTCGTTGACGCCCAGCGCCTCCGCGTATTGGCGGTGCCGCTTGCCCTGATTGCCGGTGATCATGATGACGTACGGCTTCTGGCCGCGCGCTTTGCCTTGGCGCAGGCGCTCGAGCACCAGGAAGCCGCTTTTTTGCGGCAGCATGATGTCGAGGATGACCAGGTCGGGCTCGTCCTTCTCGGCCAGCGAGACGGCGGTGTTGCCGTCCGAGGCCGTTTCGAGCGCCGCACCGGTGTCGGCCAAACCGGTTTGCAGCGCGGTGAGGATGTCGGGATCGTCGTCGACGATGAGGATTTTCTTTCCGTCCAGCGGTCCAGCCACGTCGGGCTCCTTGGCGGGTAAATAAGTGTAGTATCCGCTGCGTTGTCAGACAACGCCGGCGGCGCGGCGGCTTGGTTTGGCGACTGTCGGCGGTGGTTGAGTTGTGGGCCGTTCCGAGCCCCGACCGAAAGGGAGGGGTCGCCCGCTGCGCGAGGCGCCCGGGCGGATCGAGACTGTCGGTCGTCCGGATCGACCCCTCCCTTACGGTCGGGGCTCGGTTAGGAGCGTTTCCGCGCTCCGAAGGCAGCCGCGCGAGCTTCATGCGAAATCTTGTTACGGTGGGGCTCGGATAGGAGCGCACCTCCCTTGGAGCAACTGCAATGAGCGAAACGCGACGAAACTTCTGGGTGGGCTTGTTCGCCCTGGTCGGCCTTGGGGCGCTCGCGACGTTGATCATCCTGTTCGGGCAAGCGCCCGACTGGATGATGCGCACGCGCGCGTATCAGATCAACGTGCAATTCCAGTCCGCGGCCGGCATTCGGCCCGGCACGCAGGTGACCGCCGGCGGCATAGAGATCGGCCGCGTTCTGAAGGTCGTATTCCAGGACCCGGCTGACCTCAACGCCGGCGCGAGCGTCGTACTGCTCTTTAACGACCCCTTCCGCCTGCGCGTCGGAAGCCGGGCCGAAACGACCGAGCCGGGGCTCGGATCCGGTCGGCCGCCGATCGTCATCCTGCCGGGATCGCGTGACGCAGGCGAGCTCACCAGCGGCGCGACAATTCCCGGTCGCATTCGACCCGCCGTCGAATCGCTCTTTCCCGCCGAGATTGTCAACACGCTGGAATCCGCGGTCACGCAACTGGGCTCGGCGGCTTCGGCGCTCAAGCCGGTGCTCGAAGACATGCACGGGATCCTGCAGCAGCGAACGCCCGAACAGGTGGACGCGCCCGGCGGCCCGCCCGGGAACATCGCCTCGGCGGCGGCGCGCCTGGACTCAACGCTGAAGAATCTAAACGTCGTGGTCGGCGACGCGCAGATGCAGGGTTCTCTCAAGGGGGCAATTGAAAACTTCAAGGCCATGAGCGACGACGGCAAGGCGGCGTTCGAGAATATTCGCGGCGCCGCCGACCTCGCCAAGGGCGTGGTCGCGGAGACCGGCAAAGTAATGCAAAAGGCGCAGGACTCGATGGTACAGTTCGACGCCAACGTCTCGCGCGTGTCGCAGAGCGCCGTGGGCGGCATGGACCAGGCGACCCGGCTGCTGGACCAACTCACGCAACTTTCGCAAAGCCTCGCGCGCGGCGAAGGCACGCTGGGCAAACTGCTGGTTGACCCGAAGCTGTACGAGTCGGTGGAAGTCACGTTCCGACGCCTGGCTGAGGCCGCCGAGGAGATGAAGCTGCTGGTGAAAGACTGGCAGCAGGGCAAGATTCGCGTGGCGTTTTGACGCGACCGCCAGGCCCGAGACATCCGGTAGACATCCGGTAGGGTGTCGGCAGTATCGACGCACCATTGGTCCCCGAGCAGGTGCGTCGATATGGCCGACGCACCCTACATCTCTAAGTGACGTTGCGGGAACGTGCGCCGCAATCAGAACGCGCAGCGCCAGCGAGCGCGATTCCCAGCCGCGCTCGCTTGCGCGTCGCGTTCTGTTTCCCCTACGGTGCGAACGTAACCGAACTCGTCGCCGAGAAGTCGTTGATGCTCGCCGCGCGGACGCCGGCGTCGGTGATCGAGTACGCGTCGTCGCCGATGAACGCCGCCCGACGCCACGAGTAGTAGTAGTACGTCGACGGCGTTTGGTTCGCGATGCGGCCCAGGGCCGTGAATCCGCTCGCCGGATCGACGCGGAACACGAGCGCCCCGTCGAACTCCGTGTCGTAGGACGGGAAGAACGGGTCGCCCGAGCTGACCCGCTTCATCAGCGTGGCCGGGATCGCCAGCAGGTTGCGGTCCGCCAGGAACGTGAACGCCTTGTGCGTGTAGGACACGTCCGAGCTGCTGTAACTGCCGCCGATCTCGATCTGTTGCACGGTCTTCGGGTTCGCGGGATCGGTCAGGTCGAACAGCGAAAGCTGAAGCTTGTCGGGCACGGTGCCGCCGAACTGGTTCGTGGAGGCCGAGCGTCCGACGCCGATCAGATGCGTATCGCCGACCGGGTGCAAGTAGTCGCTGTAGCCCGGAATCTTCAGCTCCCCGACGACCTTCGGCGCGGTCGGGTCCGAGAGGTCGAGCGAAAAGAGCGGGTCAACACGCCGAAACGTGACCAGGAACCCGCGCTTGCCCATGAATCGCGCCGCAAAGATCTGCTCGCCCGGCGCGATGCCCTCGACCTTTCCGAGAACCTGCAATTCCGCGTCCTTTTCGCCGACCACGTACACCGCGTTGTACGGCGGCTCGGGCGCGACGACGCTTTGCGCGGTTGCCGGCGGTGACGCGGCGTCATCGACGCCCGCAAACACCACGCCGCCGCCGCCGTTGCTGACCGCGACAGTGCCGCCGCTGAGCGTGAACGTAGCGGCGACGTTGGTCGCGACGGAAAGATTGCCCTGATACTCGCCGAGACTGAACTGGTTCAACAGCCGCCCGGGGACAGTTCCGCTGGCAGTGTACGTCGCCGCGCCGTTCGAATCGAACTTGAATTTGTGGATCACGACCGACTCGCGGTAGTTGTTGTTCTGGTCGTAATCCGAGTCCGTCAGATACAGCGCCTCTGTCGACGCATAGATCGTGCCGGCATTCGCCATTACTGCGACCGAACCCACATTGTTGTTCACGTCTTTGGCGTCAAGCGTCATGACCGCAGTCATGTAGTAACCGTCGGGCGATTCCGGCCGCAGCCAGTGGTCCCAGGGCACCATCTCGACCGCCGCATCGTTGATGCGTGATTTCGGTGCGAAGTCCTCGACGCCGATCGGCGTGAGCGGCAGCGGCAAGGGCGTGGCGGGAATCGTCGGCACGATCGAAATCACGAGGATCAGCCGATCGTTCGTCAGGCGCGAGGACGAGAGCGTCCCGTCGAACGAGCGCTGCTGCGTGATGGTGGGTGTCGTGGGATCCGTGACGTCCACATTGAACAACAGCGACTCGGCGCTCTGATAGTAGGGCGGCCAGACCGCCAGCATTTCGGGCCCGCCGTAATAGGAGAACTTTGACGCCAGAATCAGCAGGTTTTTGCCGTACAGGTACATTTCGTTGATGTACACGGGGTTGTCCGAATCGCCGAACGACAGCGAACCGATTTCCGACATCTGTTCGCGCGGCGAAGCGCGGACGACGCGCAGTTTCCCGCCTGCGGCGATGTAGAGATTCGTGCCATCCGATTTCATTACGTCACTCTCGTCGACGCCGGCTTCCTGCAGGTTCGTGCCGGAGAACGACCCGGACGAAGTGTCGCCGCTGGTGGCGGTATCCGCGCTGCCGGCGGCGGCGGTTGGAGCGACGTTCGAGAGCTCGAAGACGGCCGGGAAAATCGCACCTCTGGTGCGAGCGGTGGCCTGGTCTTTGAAGTAGTTCACGAACTCCGATTCGGATTCAAACGGCCGAAGGCGGGGCTTGGCGGTCGAGGTTGTTCCGGGGCCGGTCGTCAATGGACAGCCGGCCACGAACAGCAGGGCAACGGCCGACAAGGCGGCGGCGGGCCAGGTTTTATTTAACATGTGATCTCCAAATAGCTTACGGTTTGTTTCGAACAACGAGACGGTCGTCGGGTATCCGCAAGGCGGCGTTCCGCTCGCCTTGGTAAGTATTTCGGATTTCAGGTGTCACGGCCAGCCGAATTCCTGCAGCTTAACTGTTTATTGCAGCTAACTTTGCGCGATGGCGACAAAAAGCGATTTGCCGGCCTTGCGTTCAGGCAATGACGTGGTATATTGCCCCTCTGCGCCACACAGCGGCGCACGATGTTTGACAAGTGAACAGTGGGAGTATCGCCGCGAGGATGCGTCGCTCGGGCGGGCCGTCTGCAAATGGGTCCGTCCGGCGAAGATCCAACCGCCGGGATCGTCCAGCCAGGTCGATTCTCGGCGGTTAACAAGCATTCTCGCAGACGTGAGTGCTTGAGCTTTCGATCCACTGAATGAAGCGCGACCGCAAGGCCGCGATTTCTTCGGAAAATTCGAAGAGTTTGATCCTGGCTCAGAACGAACGCTGGCGGCGTGGCTAAGACATGCAAGTCGTACGGGACGCAGTAGCAATATTGCGTTCAGTGGCGGAAGGGTGAGTAATGCATGGGTAACGTACCCTGAACACGGGAATAACAGCGGGAGCAATCCCTTTGCGAAAGTGCTGCTAATACCCGATGAAGTCCGCGAGTCGCCTGAATCGCGGACCAAAGGGCGGGGATCGCAAGACCTGCCGGTTTGGGAGCGGCCCATGTCCTATCAGCTCGTTGGTGAGGTAACGGCTCACCAAGGCAACGACGGGTAGCCGGACTGAGAGGTCGGCCGGCCACATCGGGACTGAGACACTGCCCGGACACCTACGGGTGGCTGCAGTAACGAATATTGGGCAATGGGCGCAAGCCTGACCCAGCGACGCCGCGTGCAGGAGGAAGCCCCTCGGGGTGTAAACTGCTGTCAGGGTCTAGCAAGCAATGCGGGTGAACAATCCGCAAAGTTGAGCAGATCCAGAGGAAGGCTCGGCTAACTCTGTGCCAGCAGCCGCGGTAAGACAGAGGAGCCAAGCGTTGTTCGGAATTACTGGGCTTAAAGCGCACGTAGGCGGGCGGGAAAGTGTCTTGTGAAATCCCACGGCTCAACCGTGGAACTGCTGGGCAAACTTCCCGTCTTGAGGTCGGTAGAGGCGCCTGGAACCCTAGGTGGAGCGGTGAAATGCGTAGATATCTAGGGGAACGCCTGAGGCGAAAGCGGGGCGCTGGGCCGATTCTGACGCTGAGGTGCGAAAGCGTGGGGAGCAAACAGGATTAGATACCCTGGTAGTCCACGCCGTAAACGATGCACACTAGGTGCTGGAGGCTCTGACGCCGACAGCGCCGTAGCAAAAGTGCTAAGTGTGCCGCCTGGGGAGTACGGCCGCAAGGCTAAAACTCAAAGGAATTGACGGGGGCTCACACAAGCGGTGGAGCATGTGGCTTAATTCGAAGCAACGCGAAGAACCTTACCCGGGTTTGACATGCACGGATGCCTGCTGGGGATAACTCAACAGGTTACCCGCAAGGGTGAAACGTGCACAGGTGTTGCATGGCTGTCGTCAGCTCGTGCTGTGAAGTGTCGGGTTAAGTCCCTTAACGAGCGAAACCCCTGTCGCTAGTTGCCATCGGGTCATGCCGGGGACTCTAGCGAGACTGCCGGCGTTAAGCCGGAGGAAGGCGGGGATGACGTCAAGTCATCATGGCCTTTATGCCCGGGGATGCACACGTGCTACAATGGCGCGTACAGAGCGACGCGAGGCCGCGAGGCGGAGCAAATCGCAAAAAACGCGCCCCAGTTCAGATTGGAGTCTGCAATTCGACTCCATGAAGTTGGAATCGCTAGTAATCGCGTATCAGCTACGACGCGGTGAATGTGTTCCTGAGCCTTGTACACACCGCCCGTCAAGTCATGGGAGCTGGTAATACCCGAAGTCCGCTTAGCCAACCGCAAGGCGGCGGCGGCCGACGGTAGGACCGGTGACTGGGACTAAGTCGTAACAAGGTAGCCGTAGGGGAACCTGCGGCTGGATCACCTCCTTTCTAGAGGACTTCTAGATCGCACGGCCGCAAGGCCGAGGCGAACTACTTGTCAGCGCATCTTCAGCCGCCCCTCGGGGCGGCGCGCGGCGGAGAAATCCGCCGCCCGGCGACTCCCGCTGTTGCTTTCGTAGAGGGGCTCTGCCCCCGCTTGAGTCAGTCTAGAATTAGAGTAAATTACATTGGAGTTCATCTGTGAAGAACCTCGAAGTATCTCACCTGCGCTACTTGGCGGCGGCGTTCCCGGACATGTCGGTCAGCCGCGCGCGCGCCCAGCTGCTTGAAGATTTTGGCGCGTCGCATGTCGACTTCGTCGGCTTGGATTCTTGCGCCGAAGCCGAGAACATGCCGCTGTCCCGCGCGATCAACCTGGTGCGCGAGCTTGTGGTGCACCTGGCCGTTCATTCCGACCTATCCAAATCGCTTGGCGGCGTGCAGAACGTGCTTGAGCCGCTCGACAAGGACCGTGTTCCGGCATTCGTCCGTGCGTTTCAACGCGCGCGGGGCGCTAGCGAGTTCATGTGGGCCGGCTATCTCATCAGCACGTTGATTCCTGAGAATTGCGGCCTAGATCCCGTCGAAGCTAAGGGATTCCTGCAGTGGTTGACCACGCGCGGTGTCGTCAGCACGACGAAGCGGCCGAATCCGAAGCGCCCGGGCTCTTCGACCACCTGCGTGCATTTGAATCTCGAACACGCCTGGGTGCGAGAATCGATCACGGATGCCGCGGCTCGCTCGCGCCCGTCATCGACGCCACGACACCGGCTTCGGGTGCGCGGCGGCGCCGTGTCTGAGACAATTCTGGGGGAACGTCGTTGAGTCGCGTGTTCCTGGATTCCTCGGCGCTGGTGAAGCTCTACGTTGAAGAGGTTGGCAGCGATCGCGTGGGGACAATCGTCGCCGACGAAGGTGAAATATTCATCTCGCGGCTGGCGATCGTGGAGATCGTCTCCGCGCTGGTCCGGCGTGCGCGGGCCGGAGACATTTCGACCCAGGAGGTCGAGGCGACCCTCGACGGACTGCGCGATGACTGCGAACGTGACTTCGCGATCGTAGAGCTTGAGCGCGCCGTGCTGGAGCGCGCCGCGAGCCTGGCGCGCCGCTGGGCGCTTCGCGCCGCGGATTCGATCCAACTCGCGTGCGCCATGATCGCATTCGCCGGCCAACCAGGACGCTTCGTGTGCGCAGATAAGGAACTCAACGCCGCGGCGCGACTGGAAGTAGCGTTAGTCGAAGACCCGTCCAAGACGGGCGCGGCTGGACAATAACGCACAAGCTGCCGGCGCCGGCGCAAGACACGAACGTCAGGTTTTTTCGCGTTGCATCTGCTCGCGAATTCGCTCCAGCAGCCGCTGCGTGGCGCGGACGCCTTCCGGCTCGGGCAGCTTGTCGCCCTCGTATTCGATGCCCAGATGTCCGTGGTATCCCGCCGCCAGGACGATCTTCAGCATGCGCGGATAGTCGATGCGCACCTCGTTGCCGGCGTCGTCGAATTCGTAAGACTTGGCGCTGACCGCTTTCGCGTACGGCATCATTTCCTCGACGCCCTTGTAGCGGTCGTAAGCCTTGTCGGCGCTGATGTTGAAATTGCCGAAGTCCGGCAGCGTGCCGCAGCGTGGGTGATCGACGCGCTTCATAACGCCCGCCAGCCACGACCCGTCGGACGACAACCCGCCGTGGTTCTCGACAATGACGTTGATTTCGTGTTTGGCACCGAACTCGGTGAGGCGGCGCAGGCCGTCGGCGGCCAGCCGCATCTGCTCATCGCGCTCGCCGTCGCTTTGTGCGTTTACGCGAATCGAATGGCAGCCGAGTGTCTTGGCGGCTTCGATCCATTTGTAGTGATTCTCCACTGCGGTCTTGCGCTTGGCGTCGTCCGGGTCGCCGAGGGCGCCTTCGCCATCGCACATGATCAGCAGGCTGCGCACGCCCTCGCCGTCGGCGCGCTTCTTCATCTCGGCGATGTACTCGGCGTCCTGCGCGCGAGCCTTGAAAAAACCGTTGACGTACTCGACCGCCTGAATCCCGAAGTCGCGCTTGGCGGTCTTCGCGAAATCCAGGTGATCGAGCTTGCCGCCGTACAGCGCCCGGTGAAATGACCACTGCGCCAGCGAGATCCGAAACGGCGGATCGGCCTTCGTTCCCGGAGCACCGCTCGCGGCAGGGCGGCTCTGCGCTCTCGCAGGCGCGATTGAATCCAGAGGGCTCAAGCCGGCGCCGAGCAGGATCGCCGCAGAGAGCTTGAGCACGTCGCGGCGGGATGAATTGGGCGAATCGAGGTTTTGCACGTTCATGGATGTGCTCCTTGCGGAGCGCATCATACCGCGGCGGGCGAAGCGGGGGTTCTCGCTTGGTCGCACCTACACGAGTTCGATCGCCGCCGACGGCAACCACCCGGTCGTGCCGCCCGGTATTCGCACCTCCGACCAGTCGCCGCGCGTTTGCAATATCCGCAGCTCGACGCCCGCTCCCAGCGGCTCCTTGAGCACTGCCTCGTAGCCTTCTCCGCGGCCGTTGCGCAGCGTCGCGAGGCCGCTCACGATTACTGCGTGCGGCTGAGCGGCCTGGTCCTGTATCTGCAGAAACACCGAAGCTCCGCACGCGAGGGAAACGAGGATTCCGGCTGTCGCCGCAACGCGAATCGGCGCGCCGGGCCGCCGCAGGGCGATCAGCAGCAGCGACCAGCCGGCCACGCCGGCGATAGCGCAGGTCCAGAATCTCTCCGTTTGCGACGTGCCGAAATGCCAGAACAACAGCCGGCGGAGGACGCCGGAACTCTGATCTTGCGCAAGCGGCGGCTCGACGCGCCGCCGCGCGTATTCGAGATTCGCGAGGATGCGCGGCTCACGCGGCGCAAGGCGTTCCGCGCGGCGATAGGCGGCGATTGCGTTTCCGAGCTTGCCCATTCGGAAATAGGTGTTCCCGAGGTCGTACTCGAGCCACGGATTCTGTACGCCGCCTTCGCGCAGCGCCTCAAAACCGCGCGCCGCGGATTGATAGTGTTCCGCCGCGCCGGCGGGGTCGCGCTGCGCCGATTCGACCGCGGCGTCGTACGCGTCGAGCGCCTGGCGCAGAATCTCGGAAGCGCGTGCGGCGGGGATCTGATCCGCAACGGCGACCGATGAAATCAGCAGCGCGAGCAAGAAGACACGCATTGGCAAAAGTGGGCGATGGAGGCCGGTCCGCCAGCATGCGCGCCAGCGCGCGCCGCCGCGCCCGACCGGGCTCCTGAGCCGGCGCATCAGGCCAACTCCTTTTCGAGCCTGCCCAGCAACTCGCGTGCGTCGCGCAGAAGGGCGGCAACGTCGTCGCTGTAGGTCGCGCCGTAGGCTGCGCCGGAGCAGCGATCGGTCAGCGCCTGGCAGCGCGTCGCCGTGGTGTCCGAGACGCGCATTTCGAGCAACGCGTCGCGCAGCGCGCCGCCGACGAAATGTGCCGGCGGGGCGTTCGTTCGATCAGCCAGGTAGGTTGTCAACGCTGTCGCGACGCCGCTTGCCGCTTCGCGCGGCGAAACGGACTCTAGCCCTCCCAATTGCTCCAGCGCGCGGCGCAAGGCGCCTTGTCGCCGGCGGCGCGTTGAGTCGCCGCTCCGCGCGCGCAGCAAGGTCGCCCATCCCCACGCCAGCCCGAACGCCGCGGCCGGCGCGGCTGTAGCGACGATCGGCGCCGCCACGCTGATCGGCGCGGTGCTGGTTAGCAGCAAGTTCTCGCGTGTCTCGATCCCGGCCAATCCGTCGACGGGCTGGGTCGGTTCGTTCGGCTTCTCCGGAGCGGCGGGCAGTCCTTCCAGCTCGCGCGCGTCCAGCGTATCGGTCGCTGTTACGTGGATCGGGATCGCGCGGCTGCGGGCAACTGCGTACTCGCCTGTCTTGGGGTTGAAATAAGGCATTTCAATCGGCGGGATCTCGCGAATGTCGGCGCGCTTCGCGCGAAGCACCTGCGTGAAACGCTTGTGTCCACCCACGACCGCGCCGGCCAGCGTCTCGCTCGGCACGCGAAATGCCTCCGTCAGGTCCGGCTGCGCGGCGACCAGCGGGGGGCGAAGCGTTTCGAGCGGGATATCGCCGGCGAGGTCAATCGTGAGCGTGATCGGGTCGCCCACCCGGACGCGCGTCGGTTCCGCGGATACTCTGATGCTTAACTCGCCGACGGCGCCGCTGAAATTCGCCGGTCGCCCCGCGGTCGGAAGCGCTTGTACGGACGGTGCCAGTACCCTCGGCACGCTGCGCAGCCTGCGGCCGCTGACGTTCGTGATCTCGCCGAAGATGTCGCGCATGAAGCGCGACGGATACGTCATGGAAATCTCAACGCCTTCGAATTCCGGCACTCCCTCGTGCTCGACGGTCGTGTTCAACGCGGCCGAGTACACGTAATACGTCGTTTCTGTCCCCGTTTCGTCCGCGCGCCGGCGTCGCTCGGTCTGCACATCGCCCGGAAACGGCGCCAGGCGAGTCCCTCGAAAGAATTGCATCACGGTGCGCTCGTCGACAAAGCGGTCATCGACGCGCGGCGGCTTGACCCAGATGCTGAGCGTGAAACGCGCCTGCTGGCCGACGTACAGGCGTTCCTGATCGCAAGTAATTTCCGAGAACAAAAGCGCCGCGCCCTCGCTCGGTTTGACCACGATTTTCGCCGGCGCGGTGCGCATGCGCTTGCCGTCCACCACGACTTCAATCGGCGGGATTTCAATCACGCCGGGCGCCCCGGCGGTGAGCTCCAGCGAGAACGTGCGCGTAATGTTCCGCGAAACGCGGCCGTTGAAGATGTTCGTGGACTGGAAGTCGCTTCCGCCGCCGAGGACGCGAAACCTGCAATTCGGAATGTCGGGCAACGCATCGACACTGGCATCGTCCGTGAAATTGTGAATCCGCAACTCAATGTCGATCGGTTCCCCCTGATACGCCTCGGAGGTGACAACACGCAGCTCGACCGACGGTTGCGCCAGCGCCGCCGGGCATACCCAAAGCGCGGCACAAGCCGCCAACGGCACGAGTGCTCGCCGGAGCGCGGGCGCGAGCATGACAGTGGCGTGAACGTCACGGCCTTGATCGGATCCGCCCGCAACGGTGGCGCGCATGCCGGTTCTGTTCCGACAGGGTGCGATCATGACTCTCATATGGACGGACCGGCTGCCCGCTCCCGTCGCTTTCATGGCCCGTCGGCTACGCCGCGCAGGTGGGCCCACGGGTCGGAGCTGTCGGCCGCCGCCTTCAAGTCCGCCAGGAAGGCGGCGAAGTCCTCGCCGCGCTTGGCGAACAGCCGGTCAAAAATCGAAAGATCAAAATTGTAGCGGCGGTTCAGCAGGATCAGCGCGTTGTTCACCGGCAAGTCGCCCCAGCGCTCGTAGCGGCTCGGCAGCGCCAGCCGCGGCAGCGTCTGCGACTTGAATCGCTCCCGAATCTGAACAAAGACCGCCTCGCGCCCGGCGATTTTCGCATCGGACGAAGCGTCGCCGGAATAGTACGTGTTCAGCGTCTGATACGCGTCGGCCAGCCAGTCGTTGATCTGCGCCTCGTCAGCGTAGCGCTGTTTCAGCGTTGTTTCCGCGTCCGGCACATCCGGGGACTTGCGCTGGAAATACCAAATCGCGCCTTGGCGGCCGATCCATGTCGCCAGGCTTTCGTTGAAGTCGCTCTGCCCATTGGCGTACACGGTGTTGTGCGCCAGCTCATGAATCACCGTTTCGACCAGCGAGAGCTCGTCGCGCTCCAGGATCGGCGAATGAACGGGATCGGGGAAATAACCCAGCGTGCTGAACGCATCCACCGAACGGAGATAGGTGTCGAACCCCTGCGATTTCAAATCGGCCTCGGCGGAATCCGCGTCGGCGCGGTCGAAATAGCCGATGTAGTCGATCCATCCGATCACCGGGAACCAATAGCGCTTCGGTTCCAGACGGTCCATTTTCGACGCCGAGAGGTTGTACGAAAGCGGTTGCCCGTGAGTGTCGTGAAACAGCGTGAAGCTTCGCCCCACGCGCAGGCCGAGCTCGTCGCGGGCGAAGTCGCGCGCCGCGACGATGCGCCCGAGTTTCTGGCGCTGCGCCTCCGTCAGATCGCCGCTGGCGAGCGCCTGCTCAATGGGAACCGACTTCGAGAGAACATCGAGCTGCGCCGCGCCCTGGCGTAGGACGTAGTCCATCCCCCCGCAGCCGGCCGTGCTCACCAACAAAGCGCAGGCCGCCCAACGCATCATCTGCGCGCGAATGACGCTTCTGCGGGGGTCCGTTGCCCGTCTTCGTCTCATTCCCGATCGCCCTCCAGCGGGCACGCTCGGCATCCTGCCGTCGCGCCACGCGGAACGGAGTATGATAGCGGCCGCCACAGGGAGGCTGCCGCATGCCGGGTCGAGAAACAACGCCGACGCTGGTCTCGATCCTGATCTGCGACCAGGTGATCGACGACAAATTTACCAACAAGAAAAGCGCGATCGGGCTGTTCAACACGATCGTGGCCTCGTCGCTGCCGTCGCGCGTGCAGCAGATGGCCGTGCTGGCGACGCTGACCGAAATCACGTCGCCGACGCCGCTGGAGCTGCGGCTGCTGCGTGACGCGGACAATGACGTGTTGTTCGCCACGCAGGGCCGCATCGACGCGCCGAACCCGCTGGCGACGGTTGACCTGGTTTTCACGATGGCCGGCATTCAGTTCGCCTCAACGGGACAATACGCGTTCGAGCTGCTCAGTCGCGAAGTTCTGCTCGGCCGGCGACGGTTTCACGTCGTGAAACCGCCCCCGCAACAGCAACAACAGCCCGATCCGGAGCAAAGCGGCGGCTGAAATCGGCGAAAACCCCGGCCGGGTTACGCTCGGCTCGCTTCCGCGTGCTGACTTGGAAAGTGCGGCACATGGCAAACCCGAACAAGCGGACGCACTTTGCGATGGTGTGCCTGCGGTTGGGCTTGATTCCGCCGCAGATTGTGACGCCTGGCCTGTTGATGGAGACCGACGAATGAGCGAGGCCAAGGCCGTGGCGCCGAAGATGGAAGAAACTCCGGTGGACGATGTGCGCCGCGTGCGTGCAAAGCTCAGCCAGCAGGCCGAGAACGACGTGAACCGGCTGGCCGACTGCGCCGGGCAGGTGGCCGAGGATCTGCGCGAAAAGCTCGGGCTGAGGCGGGTCGCACGTTGATCAGCGGGCTTGGCCAGCGCCCGTAGCGGCCGAACTCCGAGTCGGCCGCCGCCGGACGCAACAACACGCCGACACGCCGACACGGGCGTTTGCGACGTGCGGATCACGGTGATCCAGGGCGGCCGCGCAACATGGCGCGGAACGGCTTCGTGCGCGCACGGCGCTGCGTTTTTTCCTTGCATTCTCGAATCGGCGCGCGAAACTGGCGCGGGGTGATTACGGGGCCGTCGCGGTCAAGGAGCATGTCATGACCCCGATTGAGTCAACAAAACCGACACCGTTTTTCTCTCACCCGCGTTCACACACGCGCCAGCTCTCGTTCATGGCCCTCGTTTGCGCTCTAGGTTGTGGCGCCGGCGCGGTCGCCCAGATCGTCAACGCGCGGCAGATCGCGTCGAAGAACACGATCGGCGGGCAAACGAACGAATCGATCTGGGAAACATCCATCGCCGCCGGATCCAGTCGTGCCGTCGCCGTGTACAACTTCGGCGGGCGCGGCGACGAGTTGCCAGTGGGTTACGCCGTCGCCGACCTTGTCGGCGGCCAATGGGTCTGGCAATCGGACCACACGATGCCGTCTGGCGAACATCCGCGTTCGTTCGATCCGACCGTCGCGTACAACCCGCTGTTGAACACGTTCATCGTGTGCGCTCACATCTCCAGCGCGCCGAATTGCAGCCTTCGTGTCGGCGTGAGCCATTTCAACGCGGCGACCGGCCTGTTCGGCGAATGGAAGCGAATCGAGGATGAGTGCGGCGACCCGGAAATCTCGGATCGGCCCACAATTCTCGCCGGCTTCAATGGCCTCGACGAGCCGGCAATGGGCGCGGTGACGCCGACGTTTCACCAGGAGTATTACATCGTCTGGTATCGAAGCGACAAAATGTTCTACGCGCATTCGACCGACGACGGGATCAACTGGGTGACGGGCTCAATGCCTGGCTCGGGCAATCATCCCAACGCCGCTGTATATCAGGGCGGTCCGTTGTACGTGGCGTACCGCGACCCAACCGTCGGGTTCAAGTTCAAGTTCCTCAAGGGCACGGATAACGCGAACGGAACGGTTTCGTTCGTACCGCTGAGTCTGCGTAACCCGGACGGGAGTACGCTGGAGTTTGTGGATCCGGTTTGCGGCGGCGTATTGGGACTTGTTCCGAACTACTACGTGCAGGACGGGCGGCTGAGTTCCCTACTTACTTTGCCGTGGATTGCCGCGGACCCCACGAATCCGGATCGTCTGTACCTGGTTTACCATGCGCTGGATCGGACCTGTTGCCCGGGTTCGCCGAACTGCCCACAAGCGGCGGACGAAGATGTCAATGTCTACCTTCGCCGGCTCACGCGCCTGACCGGCGACACGTGGGAGGTCAGCGCGGCCGTGAAGGTGAATGACGATGACCCGCCGAACGCTGAGACGCCGTCAGATCAGTTCCTGCCGTCGATTCACGTTGACTCGCAGGGTCGGATTCACGTCGCCTTCTACGATGACCGCGATTTTCCGACCCAGCGCGACGGGGGCGCCACCGAGCCGAACCGGTTCAACGCATACTATGCGCGCAGCACGGATGGTGGGCTGACGTTTGACCACGTCGACCAACGATTGTTCTTGGATTCCAACCCGCAACTGGACCCTCCAGCCGGTGACCTATCGCCGACGGTCCCACTGTCGGCCGATTGGGAGATGGGCGAATACCTGGGCATCACCTCGTATCGGAATCCGGTGACAGGCGCTACCGCCATCTGGACGAGCTTTAACGGCATCACGCCCCTCGATACGAACGGCAGCGACAAGTCCGTGATCTGGGCATCGCGGGTTGACTGGTAAGACGTTCATGCGAACCCAGAGCTATTTGACAGTGTTCTTGGCCCTGCTTGCGTCATTGTCCGGTCGCGCTAAGGCGCGACCGCAGTGCGTTGGCAGTGAGTGGGTTGGCACGATCGCCGGAACCGGCTTGGGATACACCGTCGCGCTTGAGGACAACGTCGCTGCGATTCCCGAATACGACGGCGTGGGCGCGATTCACGTATTTGAGCGCGCCAGCGCCACATGGACGCCTTTCGCCACCCTGACTCCACAGGACGCGTCGGGCCGCATTGGGTTTCCGCAGGCTGTTGGTGCGTCCGCTGTTTGCATCGTGGGCAGCGCGCCATTCGACGACGACCACGGTCAACTGGCGGGCGCCTTGTACGTCTTCCAAGCTGAAGGAGGCCTGTGGCAGCCGGCGAGGAAGCTTTATGCCGCGGACGCCTACGCCGGACTGCGCCTGGGCTGGTCTGTCGCGGTGAGCGGCGACACGATCGTCGCCGGCGCCCCGTACGGTTGGGCGGCGTATGTCTTTCATTTTGACGGAACCGCCTGGTCGCAGGAAGCAAGATTGGTTCCGAACTCGACCGACGGCGTGGGCTTTTTCGGCGAATCGGTCGCGATCGACGGAAATCTCATCGCGGTCGGCGACTCGGACGACTACACAGACGGCCTAGGCGCCGGCGCGGCGTACGTCTTCGAGCGCGACGCCGCCGGTGCGTGGCGTCAATCGGCCAAGATCAGGCCGATCGGCAACGTCGCGCTTAACAAGTTTGGCCGACGCGTCGCGATCAGCGGAAGCACGTTTCTCAGCGGCGGCTACCAGGCGAACGGCCAACAGATGTACGCCGGCGCGGCATACGTCTTCGAGCGAAACCTGGGCGGCGTTTGGACGCAGACGGCGAGACTCATCGCGTCAGATGGCGAAAATTCGGACGTGTTCGGCGGCACGGTGGCGCTGGACCGCAACGTCGCCGTGATCGGCGCCTGGGGCGACGACGACGTCGCGTTGAGCGCCGGGGCGGCGTACGTCTTTGTCCGCGGCGCGGATGGCGTCTGGCGCGAGACCGCCAAGCTCACCGCTCCCGACGGCGCCGCGGACGACAACTTCGGCGACGCCGTTGCCGTCAGCGGCGACACGGCGATCATCGGCGCCTGGCATCATGACACAAACGGCCCGAACTCCGGCGCGGCGTACGTGTTTGCCGTCGGCCCGGACCACGACGGCGACGGCGTCATGGACGTGTGCGAATGCCTGGGTGACCTGAACGCCGATCGCATGATCGACGAGCTGGACCTCGGCCTGATGCTGCAAGCGTGGTACGCCACGCAGAGTGGCGACCTCGACGGCGACGCCGACACGGACGAATCCGACCTGGGATTGCTCTTGGCGAATTGGCAGGCGACCTGTCCGTAATCCGCCACGCGGTGCTGGTCCGTGGCGCGCCTCTGTGTTCACGGCCGGCGTTGGGAACAGCGGCCTGTCGCCATCGGAAGTTCGAATCGGGCGAAGCGGCTACGATGCGCACCGATGTCCGACCGCCCGCTCTTCGATCCGTTCCGCATCCGCGCGCCGGATGATCTGGCCGCGCCGCCGCCCAGCACGCCTGGCACGGTCACCGTCCGCCAGGTCAACGAGATGGTGCGCGGGGCGATCAACCGGCATGTGCCGGCGACGCTGCACGTGCTCGGCGAGATCGGCGATCTGTCGCGCCCGACCAGTGGGCACATCTACTTCACGCTGAAGGACTCGGCCAGCGAGTTGCGGGCCGTCATGTGGCGCAGCAGCGCGATCAAGCTTCGCTTTCAGCCCGAAGCCGGCATGCAGGTGATCGCGACCGGCGGTGTGGAGGTTTACACGCCGCGCGGGGCGTATCAACTGATTGTGCGCAAGCTCGAACCGCGCGGCGTGGGCGCTTTGGAGGTCGCGTTTCGACAACTGAAAGAGAAGTTGGAGCGCGAGGGGCTTTTTGACGCGGGGCGGAAGCGCCCGCTGCCGCGCATCCCCACGTGCGTGGCGCTGATGACCAGCCCCAGCGGGGCGGCGATCCGCGACATCCTGCGCACGCTGGAGCGGCGATTCCCGGCCATCGAAGTGCTGGTCTTTCCGGTGCGCGTGCAGGGCGAAGGCGCGGCGCACGAGATCGCCGATGCACTCGCGCTCGCGAACCGGCATCGCGCCGCGCTGGGCGGGATTGACGTTGCGATCGTCGGTCGCGGCGGCGGGTCGCTGGAGGATTTGTGGGCGTTCAACGAGGAGATCGTGGCGCGGGCCATCGCAGCCAGCGAAATCCCGATCGTCAGCGCCGTGGGGCACGAGATCGACGTGACGATCAGCGACCTGGTGGCGGACGTACGCGCCGCGACGCCGACCGCCGCTGCCGAGATTGTCGCGCCGAGCCGACACGAGCTGTCGGAGATCATTCGACGACAGGAGGAGCGGGCCGAACGTGACATGCGTCACGCAATGGAGCTCGCGCGCGCACAGCTCGAACGGGCGCGCGCCAGCGAGTGGTTGGCGCGGCCGGTGGGCCGCTTGCGGGAGCGCGCTCAGCAGGTAGACGAAACGACGGCGCGGCTTCGCTTGGCGCTGTTGTCGCGCTTTCGAGATGCGCGTGACCGAATTACACGAGCGCAAACGGCGATCGCGCGATTTGGCGCCGGACGGGCGTTCGCCGACCTGTCCCGCGCCCTCGAACGCCGCCTGGTTCGATTGCGCTACGCGTTGTCTGACGGGTTGATACGCCGTGAGCGTCGGCTGGCGCAGCTCGAAGCGCGTCTGGGCCGCGGCGCGCCGCTGGTGCGGGTCGAAATGCTGCGCGGCGGGCTGCAACGGACGAGCGAGTTCGCCGGCAGCGCCGCCGGACGCCTGCTCGCGCGTGTGCGCGAAGCGCTGGAGTCGCGCATCGCCGCCGCGCGCGCGTGCGATCCGCGTCGGGTCCTGGCGCGCGGCTACAGCGTGACGCGCGACGCGCGCAGCGGGCGGGTTATCGAGAGCGTGGCCAAAATTCGAGAAGGCCAACTCATCGAGACCGAGCTGCGCGACGGCCGGTTTCGCTCCACGGCGCACGATTCCAGACAGCGATTCTTCGACTTCGAATAGTTGGAGGCGCGGCACAATCGATTGTTGATCCGCCATTCAGCGAAGGCGAAATACGAATCTCAGGTAAACACCGGTGTCGAGCGCCGTCCGATGTCTTGATAGCGCCAATGAAGTCGTTTCGAGTCCTGAAATGCGACAAATAATCGACTGTATCGCCGGCGCGCGGGCGCGGGTGCGGCTACAATGCTCCCGGAGCCATGCGAGGGGGGCTCGGCGGTGCAGGTCGCGGCGCTTTGAAAATCGGGCAATGCAAGTCGGGGATGGTGGCATGAAGCTATCGAAGGGCGCCGCGTACGCAATCCTCGCGACCAGGCACATCGCCGCACAGCCCAAAGGTGCATTCGTACAAGGTAAGGCGATCGCGCTGCATTGCCGGGTGCCGACCGGACACTTGCTCAAGATCCTGCAACAACTCGTCCGCGCGCACGTGCTCGTATCCGAACGCGGTCCATCGGGCGGATTTGCGCTGGCGCGGTATTCGCACGAGATCTCGCTGCTCGAACTCGTGGAGTCGATCGAAGGGCGCATTACCGCCGAGATCAGCATCGCTGACCATGTCGCTCGCGACAGCGCACTTCGCGACAACCTGCTCAGCGCCATCGGCGAGGTGACGCGCCAGACTCGCGCTCGGTTGGCGACGATCTCACTGCACGATCTCAACGGCGCGCGGACCAGCCGCGTCAATGACGCCGCGCCGCTGGCTCTCGATTGACTGCGCGAACGGCTGTTTGATTGGCCGACCGCGACATGCCCAAGCACACGCCAGCGAATCATTGCCGATCGCGATGACGGTCGCGCGTCGCGGGTTCAGCATTTTCCCTATGCCGAACGCGATGCCGGAATGTACGTGGCGCGGGAATACTCGCTCTACCGATCGCGGGCAAGCCTGATTCATGCGACGCAGGCGCGTCGCGGCGCCCGTGGCCATTCGAGCAACGCTGCAAGGAAGGAACTGGCGAATGAGAATCGCGCACACACTGTCAGCATTTTGCCTTACGACACTCCTAACGCAGGGTGGTTTCGCCCAGAGTGGAATCATCGCCTACGATGGATTCTCCGCCGCCTCGATCGTGGACATTGAGGGCTACAACGGCGGATTTGGCTGGACCTCGCCCTGGACCGGAATCGGCAATCTCATGCTCACCGGCATCGTGCAGCCGGGACTGTCCGCGCCCGGGCTCGCGACCCAGCCCGGCGGCGCGCTCTCCGACCCGTGGAACGCGACCGACGCGACCTGGTACACGCGCACATTCGGCCTCGTACCGGGTAACACGCTCTACGTGTCGTTTCTCTACCGTCCGGATGCCGCGACGTACGGCTCGTACGGCGGCATTCAATTCGGCAACTACCCGGCGCAAATGTTCATCGGTTCACCGGGCGGCTATTACACGTACGGGTTCCACTATGGACGCTACGGGTTTGCCCTGTCGAACGTGCCGGAAACACCGGATGTGACGGCGTTCGTCGTGGTCCAGATCGAAGCGATCCCGGCGACGTCGCAGACGGTGTACCGACTTTGGATTGACC
This sequence comes from Phycisphaerae bacterium, assembly GCA_046350315.1. Taxonomy (GTDB): domain Bacteria; phylum Planctomycetota; class Phycisphaerae; order UBA1845; family Fen-1342; genus CAZHTF01. Next base: position 2,948,419 of record JAXMAP010000002.1, on the reverse strand, counting down.
CCACCGCGGGAATGCCGCCGCCCGCTCATCCGGACTTGGAGCTCACGCTGGGCGGCGTCGCCGCGCTGCCGACGGCGCTTACCTTGACGAACGACGGTGGAGTGACCACCGACGAAATTCGCATCGGCGTCACCTGGTCCAGCGTCACGCCGACGCCGTGCGCGGGCGATGTGAACGGCGACCGGGTTGTGAACGAATCCGATTTGGGAATCGTGCTGAGTCACTGGCAGGGGAACGTGACGCCAGGAACCAGCGGCGATCTGACCGGCGACGGATTGGTGAACGAGTCGGATCTTGGAGTCGTTCTGGCGCGGTGGGCGGTTGCGTGCACCTAACCCTCGGACCGCCCGCGTGAAATATCACGGCGATCTGGCATAATACTTGCCGGCGAAATAATCGCCGGGAGGTGTATGCCATGGCCGATCGACCGGACGACCTCGAACGACCCGCGGCCCGCGCGCCGCAGGCGCCGCCTGTGACGCCGGAGACGCTCTTTCCCGGCCCGCGCGGCGATCAAGCGGCGCAGCTCGACCCGGCTCAGGAGAAAGAGCTGTGGCAAGGGCGCGCGAGCTGGAAATCGCTCGTGCCGGGGCTGACGCTCGGCCTGGGCCTGACGATCATCGTCGCGCTGGTGTTTCTCAAATTCGGTCCAGCTTGGCTTGCAAAATGGGCCTGGATCGTCGGCGGCGTGCTGGTCGCGGCGGCGCTGCTGCGCCACGTCTGGATGATCATCTCAGTCTCGTACCGTATCACGACGCAGCGGATATTCGTGCGGCGCGGGATTCTGACCGTAACGATGGACCAGACCGAATTATTGCGAGTGGATGATGTGAAAACGCGGCAGACGATCCTGGAGCGCGCGTTGGGGCTGGGGCGCGTCGAGGTGTTTTCGAGCGACCGCTCCGACGCCCGGCTGACGCTGGCCGACATCGATCAGCCCGAAATCGTGGCGGAGCATGTGCGCCGAAACACGCGCATGGCGCAGCGGCGGACGCTGTTCATGGAGCAATTGTAAGAAACGGCGGGTTCGAGTAGCGAGTAACGAGTTGAGGAGTGCGAGCGCCGGCAACTCGATACTCCCTACTCGCAACTCGAACTCTGGACTCCTCACCTAGAAAGTCGAAGGCGAGAATGATGATCTCCGCGGCGATGGCCGCCAAACTCAGCGAGCAGGTTGGGCACGAGTTTTTCGCGTCACAGTCATACCTGGCGATGGCCTGCATGTTCTCGGGTAAGTCGCTCTCGGTGCTGGCGGGTAAGTTCCGCGCCCAGACCGAGGAGGAGCGCGGCCACGCGCTGAAGATTCTCGACTACCTGCTGGAGGTCGGCGCGACTGTCACACTTCAGTCGCTTCCCGCTCCGCGCAGCGACTACCCGACCGCGATTTCGGCGATCGAGGCGGCGGTCGAGCACGAGAAGAAGGTCACGCGGCAGATTCACGAGCTGGTCGCGCTGGCCGAGAAGGAGCAGGACTACGCCACGCGCAGTTTTCTGCAGTGGTTCGTGGACGAGCAGGTCGAGGAAGTGTCGAGCATGTCGACGCTGGTCGAAATTGCGCGCATGGCGGGCGAGAATCTGCTGCAGCTCGAAGCCTATGTCGCTCGCGCGGCGAGCAAGTAGCTCGCGGTGCGGAGGGAGCGGGGAATTGGGAGCAGTATGGTGCCTCACAGATCCTTGCTCGTTCAAGTGACAGGGTGGGGCGGGCTTCCCGCCCGCCTAGGCAGGCAAGATGCCTGCCCCACCCCGACCTCATACGCCTTGGTTTCTATGAGACACTACATTAGGGACCAGGGACCAGAGTCGTCCCGCAGTCGCGTTGGTGTCGTTCGATGCTGCGCTCACGGCTCGCGCACAATTGGGAGCATTCGTCGAAATAGCTCGGTGCCGCAGCACCCCATCGCTTCGTAGATCACGGACTCCACGGTTGAAATGACCGCTCCGGCCTCGCGCATGCGCTGCAGCGCCATCGCGCGGTCTTCGGCACGGCGTGAGCCGACCGCGTCCGCGAGCACGAATGGCGTCATTCCCTGCGCGAGTAGGTCCAGCGCGGTTTGAAGCACACACACGTGCGTCTCAATCCCCGCCAGCAGCACCAGCGGCCGGCCGGCGTGCCGTATTCGCGACAGCGCCGCCTCGTCGCCGCATACCGAGAATGCCAATTTCTGAAGCGCCGTGCAGCCTTCGGCGGCGCTGAGCACCGCCGCCGTCGTGGGCCCCAGTCCCTGCGGATATTGCTCAGTGACGCAGATCGGCAATTCGAGAAGGCGCGCCGCGCGGATCATTCGCACCGTCTGCGAAACGACGCGTTCGCGCGCCTCGATGTGCGGCAGCAATCGCTCCTGAAGGTCGATTACCAGGAGCTGCGCTTGCGATTGAGCGAGGCGCCGAATCGTGCGTAACATACAGGTTTCCTCAAATCGGGCGGAGCGCGCGGCGAGCGCAAGAATCGTCTGGTGCGAGCCCGTGCGGCGATCAGAACGCGAAGCGCAAGCGAGCGCAGCCGGGTCGCGTGCTTGCCGGCGCGGCATGTTCCGCTTGCGGCGCGGCTTCGCTTCGAGCGTCGCTCAGAATCCCGGCGCGACCGCCGCGATGAAGTTGCCGATCGCCTGTTCCACCGGCATCCAGGCCGGAGCGGGGAAATAGTAACTGAAGGTATTTGCCCAGGTCCGCGGCGCGGCGGCGGCGAAGAAAGTCACCGTCGTGAGCGGGATATCCGCGCCGCCGCTCGGATCGTCGCGCAGCGTCGCGGCGCCGGCTGCGATCAGTTGACGCCGCAGAGCCTCCACCTGGGCGGAGTCGATTTGCAGCGCGCGAACGTCCGTGCCGATGATGCCGGTCTTCGACAGGTTCACCACGCCGTCGTTGTACACGGCGACGTGCCGGTGCATCAGCCCAGCGAACCCGTAGCCCGTCATGTCGTAGATCAGGACCGGTTCTCGCACCCAGACGTTGGTCGGGTCTAGCGGCGTGTCCAATTCCCGGTCGCTCGCGGCGCGAATCGGCGTCGCGATGAACGCAAAGCCGAAGAGTGCGAAACCGGTAAGTCCGAGGACTACTCGCTTGGTCGTCATGAGAGTTCCTTTGCTTGTGCGCCGAAAATCGCGGCCCGCCAGCCCGATTGGCGCGAATTGACCACGTGCGCCGACATGGAATTCTGCGGCCCGCCAAGTGTCCACTCAGTGGAAATGGCGCCCAAATCAGCGGCGGAGCAACCACCAGCACAGCAACGCCGCCTGCACGATCAGAATCAACCAGAACCACACTTGGAACGCCCGCTTGGCGGTCTTGTGCCGAAAGAGTTGCTGTCCGAGAAGCGCTCCCGGCGATCCACCAACAAGCGCCAAGCCGTGCAAGTGACGCTCCGGAACCCGTAGCGCCCCGCGGCGCGCGGCCGATTTGTCAAATCCGTACGCCGCCAGGGTTGCGCAGTTGACGCCGACCAGCCACGAGACGAGAAGTCCGGTGTGCAGCAGGAACCACAGCCCGCCCGCGATAGCCACGGCGAACGCCCAGAAACAAGCCGCCCAGCGCGTCGCGGTCACGGGTGTCCGGGGGTCGTTTTCACGCCATCCCGCCCCTTTTCCGGCTCTCCACGTTGTCATTCCCGGGCCATAGCGCCTTCGCGTGCGCCGTTTCCGCCCGATAGTCTACCGGATGATTGACTTCGCCGCGGCATCGAATAACCCGCACAACAGGCCGTCTTCTAGCATGGAAAGCGCGAGCCGATGAGCCGACCGCTGTCGGACGCCCAGCGACGCCAATTGACCGAGCTGGTCGTCCAGATGACGCCGCGAATCTCGGCGTACGTCCGGCGGACGTTCGGCCCGCGCGTGGATTGCGAGGAAGTCGTGGCGGAGACCTTTTGCAGAGCGGCGCAGAATTTCCGGGCGATGCAAGCTCGTCCGCGCGCCGACTTCTTCCTGCTCACGATCGCCCGCAACTTGTGTCTCGACGCGCTGCGCCGCAAGCGCGCCAGCAACGTGGAATTCGGCGATCGCGCGGCCGTGAATCCGGATTCCGGTGACGCGCTATCGCGAAGCGAAGAGGGTGGCTTGGTGAGCCGGGCGCTCGAGCATCTGCCCGAGGCGCAGCGCGAGGTGCTCGTGTTGCGGTTCAGCGCCGGGCTCACCTTCGAGGAGATCGCCAAACTGCTGGACATTCCGCTAGGAACGGCGCTTTCTCGCTCGCACGCGGCGATGGAGCGCGTGCGAGCGGAGCTTGGGGTCCGAACATGACGGCCGCCATCAGGAACAGCAACTGCGGTTCGATTCGCATCGACGTTCACCGGCGAGCGTGCGGCGAGACGCTTTCGCCGCAGGCGCTTCGCGATGTCGACCGTCATCTGGCGGTGTGCGCTGACTGCCGGGTGATATTGGCCGAAACTGCGGATGTCGCGGCAATGCTGTCACGGGAGCTTGCGCCGGGTGCGGCTTCAACAGCGCAGACGCAGCAAATCCTGCGCCGCATCGACGCGGCGTTGAAGCCGGCTCAGCGCGTGATCGCGATGCCTCGATTCGCCGGATTCGCGGCGGCGGCGTGCGTGCTCTTCGGCTTCCTGTGGACGCCTTCGCGCGACGCAGCGCCGCCCCAGACTGCGACGCCGGTGATGTCGAGCGCGGATCGCACGGAGCTGTTCTCGGCGATTGCCCTGCTGGAATGGGACGATCCACTCTCCGACGCGCTGACGACTCTGGATGATCAACTGACCGCGGCCCGCTCGTCGCTGTTCGGCGAGGCGGCGACCGCGCAGAACAACAAGGACGATGATTGGGATCTGCCCAGCGAGGAGCCCAGCGGCGCTCGTAGCGCGCCGGGGACGCGTTTCCCGCAGCGGGCAGCCGAACTGCCGACATGAGGTGACACGATCATGAAGCGACTACTTTTCACTGTTTGCTGCGCAGGACTGGCGGCCGGCTGGGCGTACGCTGCGATCGACGACCAGGACCAGCCGCCTCCGCCTCCGCCGCCGGGCGAAGTTGCACCGGGGCAGGCCGATCGCCCGCCGCCGGGCGGGCCGCCGGGTCGTCCACTGCCGCCGCGGCCGTTCGGCCCGCTGGCGGGTCCTGGCGGCCCCGGTGGACCGGGGTTTAGGCCTGGCCCAGGGGGACCGCTGCCGCCGGACTGGCGCGCGCTGCTGCGCGTGGTGGCCGAGCGTCGTCCGGACCTGGCGGAGCGGCTCGAGAAAATGATGCTCGAGTCACCAGGCGCATTCGCCGACCTGTTCGCGCGTTCCGTCATGGCTGAACTGGATGGCCAGCGCCCCGAAGATGATCAATCTCAACCCGGCGACCCCCGCCGGCCGCCGCCGCCCGGCGTACGGCCGCGAATGCGCCAAGGCGGCCCGCCTGACGACGGACCCGGTGATCGCGCTGGCGGTCCACCGCCGGGCGCGGGTCAGGGGCAAGGTCTGCGTGGTCTCGGGCGGCCGGGTGGCCCCGGTCGGCCGGGTGGACCTGGCGGCCCCGGTCAGCCCGAAGGCCCTGATGGTCCCGGCAGAGCCGGTCCTGGCGGAGTACCGCCGGCGCCAGGCGCGCCGGGCATGGGGCAGGGTCCGGGCGGCGCCGGTCTGCCGCCGGATGGAATGCCGCCGCGGCCTGGGTTCGGTTTTCGTCCGCCGCCGGGGTTATTCCCTCCGCCGGGTGGTCCCGATCCGGCGATGCAGCGAGCGCATGAGCGCGAGCGGGCGATGGATCGGCGCTGCCGGGATGTGGCGGGCCAGATGCGCCGCGCCGACGGCCCGGACCGCGACCGGATGCGTGACGAACTCCGCCGCGCGGTGGAGGAGCACTTCGACGCGCGGACGGAGCTTCGCGGCGCAGAGCTCAAACGGGTCGAGGAGCACTTGCAACGAATTCAGGAGGCGCTGGAGCGCCTGCGCGGCGAGTTGGATCGCCGGCAGCATGAGCGCGGCGCGATCATCGAGCGGCGAATCGAGTCGCTTGCGGCGGACGACGGGACTGATGACGACGGCGCGCCGTAGTTTGGCCGCAAAGAACCGCGACGCGCCAGCGAGCGGCAGCCGGAATGACGCCTGGCGCCATCTGAAGCAGGTGAATCTTGAGGCGGTTTGGGTGATGGGTGGCATGCTTTCGCCGCAGGCGTAAGCATGCGTCGCCGCGAGTACGATGAACATGCCGCCGCGAGGTTCGCTGCAAACTGCCGCAGCGAACCTCGCGACGGCATGCCACCCGGCCACCCGGCCGCCTATTCCAGCGACAGGCCCCACCGCGTTCCGTCGAGACGCGTCGAACTCCGGCTGCCGCTCGCTGGCGCGTCGCGGTTCTTTGCTGATCTGCGCGATGATGGCGTCTACGCCTTCACCACGCGTCCCTTCGCTGCCTTCACACGCGAGCACGCGTTCCGCGTGTCGATCACCAGCTTGGCGTTTTTCACCACCAGGTCGTAGTCCACGTTGCTGTGATCCGTCGAGATGAGTACGCAATCAAACTTCCTTACGACGTCCGGCGTCAGCTTGATGCTCTTCATGTGCGTGATGTTGTGCTCGCGCATCGGTTTGGCGACGGGGATGAACGGGTCGTGATAGCTGACCTGTGCGCCGCGCTCCTGCAGGATCTCGATCAGCTCAACCGACGGCGACTCGCGAACATCGTCCACGTCCTTTTTGTACGCCAAACCAAGCACCAGCACTTTTGAGCCTTTCACTGGCTTGCCGTGTTCATTCAGCGCGTCCGCGACGCGGTTGATGACATATTCGGGCATTGCGGTGTTGATCTCGCCCGCCAACTCGATAAAGCGGGCACTGATGCCGTATTCGCGCGCTTTCCACGACAGGTAGAACGGGTCGATCGGAATGCAGTGTCCGCCCAGTCCCGGGCCGGGATAAAAGGCCTGGAAGCCGAACGGCTTGGTCTTGGCAGCCTCGATCACCTCCCACACGTCAATGCCCATGCGGTCGAAGATCAGCTTCAGTTCGTTCACCAGCGCGATGTTGATGCAGCGATAGACGTTCTCGACGATCTTGCACGCCTCGGCCACTTCGCACGTCGACACCGGCACGACGCGCTCGAACGCGCCGCCATAGACCGCCTGCGCGGCGCGCGAGCTGTGCGGGCCGATTCCGCCGACGACCTTGGGAATCTGGCGCGTGGTGATGTCCTCTCGGCCGGGGTCTTCACGCTCCGGCGAGAAGGCCAGGAAATAGTCCTTCTCGACGGTCAGCCCGGCGGCGTCGAACAGCGGCTGGCAGATTTCGCGCGTGGTGCGCGGATAGGTGGTCGATTCGAGCACGACGAGTTGGCCCTTGCGGATCACTTTCGCGATCGTCTCCGCCGTGCCGCGGACGTAAGTCATGTCCGGCTCGCGCATCTTGTCGAGCGGCGTGGGAACGCAGATCAGGATCGCGTCGGGTTCTTTCAGGCGCTTCATGTCGGTCGTCGGGATGAACTGGCCGCTTTTGATCGAGGCGTTGAAAAGCTTGGCGGGCAGGTGGCGGATGTAGCTCTTGCCGGCTCTGAGCATCGACACCTTCTCTTCGTCGACGTCAAAGCCCATCACCGAAAAGCCCGCGCCGGTGAACTCGCGCACCAGCGGCAGACCGACGTACCCCAAGCCGATGACGCCGATCAGCGCTTTGCGATCGGCGACCTTCTGCAGGAATGTTTCGACCAGACTCATGCGAGCGGGCTCCATGCGGGACAGTGGCGACGTAGCGAGAAAACGAGCGGCTTTTCTAGCGGAGAGGATGCGTTGGCACAAGCGCCGACCAGCGATCTGAGTTCGGCTCGGCGTTCAGGACTTCGGTCTTCAGCAGCACAACCAAGCCGGGCTTGCGCACGTACGACTCGCCGCTGCTGGCTCGAACGCGGATCGGGTGAATCGTCTCGTGCTCGAGCGTTTCGCGTATCGCCTCTGCGATCATAGGGCGCTAGGGTATCCGTTTCAAAGCGCGCTGTCTTGCATCCGGCGAACCAGCCGGGGACACTTGCGAACCAGGCGTCTTGGCGGCCTCCGATCGCCGCAACTTTGCAAAGGACCTCCCATGTTCACCCGCCGTTCCGGAATTGTTCTGATTGCGTTGCCGCTCGTGGCCCTTAGTGGATGCAGCGCGCTGGTCACCGCCAAACGCGATTATTCGCTGACTTCGCCCTGGTCCGGCTATGAGCGCGTGCTCGTGAAGTCAGTAAACGGATCGATCGACGTGAGCGTCGCAACGACGCCGGAGGTGCGCATCACCGGCGTCACGCGCGCCGGAGGCGCTACGTTCGAGGAAGCCGAGCACAACGTCGATCAGGTGCAGGTTGTCGCCAAGGCGGATCCATCGTCGGCGCGTACCCTTCTGGTCAGCGTCGAATATCCTGAATCGCTGCGTGGCAAAAGCGTCGGCGCGAACATCAAGGTCGAGCTTCCCCAGCCGGCGGCGGCCGAACTGACCTCCAGCAACGGGTCGATCAGCGCGGGCGGCACGCGCGGCGTCATCGCCCGAACCAGCAACGGCGCCATTACGCTTCGCGATATCGCCGGCGGCGGCGAGGCCCGCACCAGCAATGGCGGCGTCGAGGCGGAGCGCGTCAGCGGGCCACTTACGATCGAATCGGGGAATGCGAACATCGTCGCCCGCAACATCGTCGGCGATTTGACCGTCGAAACATCCAACGGCCGCGTCGACGTCTCCGACATCCGCGGCAACCTGCGCGTGCGCACTTCAAACGGCTCCATACGAGCCGCCGCGCGGCCCAAACCCGACGGCGTGATCGAATTGCAGACCTCGAATGGCTCGATCACGGCCGGCGTTCCTGAAGACGTGCGCGGGATCGTCTCGCTCGCCACTTCCAACGGCAGCGTGAAGCCCAATCTGGGGCCGGTGAAATTCTCGGTGGTGAAGTGGTCAGCGCGAGACTTTGAAGCGGAACTGAATGGCGGCGGATCGGGACGCTTCACAGCCAGCACGTCGAACGGCTCGATCGAGTTGACGAGCTTCGCGGCGCGCAACGAGTGAACTCCAAGATCGCGTCTTGACGGAAGGCGTGGCGGCGTTCAAAAGAACCGCGCTTAGTGCGGCCTTACTTTTCTCGTAGCGTCGGACCTCTGCGTCCGACGGCGAAATCTGCGTCGGGCACCGAGGCCCGGCGCTACGGAACAACTGGATCTGCTCTATCCGTCGCGCTTCCCATTGCTGTGCGGTCCGGGCGTCTCGCCCAACGCGGCCGCGCGGGCCTGCCCGATGATCGCCGCTTTCATGGCCTCGAATTCGGCGTCGCTGATGTGCCCGTCGGCGTGCATTTTCCGCAGGTCCGCCAGCGTGAACGCCGGCGCGGTCTCGCGCGATTGCGGCCGCAGTCGTGCCCGCGCGAATCGAATGGCGAAGTACCCGATGAACGCGGCGGCAAGAATTGCACCGCTGGCAATGGCGAACCAGGTCAACGCGAGTTCTCCCAAACGTCAGGCCTGAGTGTAGCTTCGCGCCCGCCCTCGCGTCTCGGCCCGATCCCGCTATGTGACGAGCGTCGCAAACGAAGCCGCGCCGCCGCCGCGCGACATCTGCTTGCATTCGGTGTTCCCGTGTATTTTGGCCCGTTCAGGGGACTCTGACTCGTAGCTTTGCGCGATCCTTGTTCGGGCCGCGCGCGACGCGGCCGCGACCTGGATCGCGCGGACGCACGCCAACCCCTATCCACGATCCATCAATCGGAGCAACTCGTGAGGCACATCGCGTTCAGATTGGCTCTCTTGGTCGCCGTGCCGGTCGGTTCGGTTCTAGCCCAGGTCGAAAACCTGGATTTCCGCATCCGCGCTAAATTCGACATCCCAAACGACAGCCAATGGGGCGCCGGCGAATCGGTCGGCGGCGCGGACTTCCGCATCCACTCGCGGTTCCTGCAACTTTACTACGGCGGCGTCCATCGTGCGGACGAGTTCAAGTTCTCGATTTCGCTCGACTTCACCTCCGTTCCCGACTTTGCCCAGTTTTCGACAAGTCCCTACAACACGAACTACGACGTGTACATCAATGACGCGTTCGTCGGCCGCGTGATCATGAACAACCTGGGACTGGGCATCGGAGAGTTGACTTACAAAAGCCGGCACGCGAGCCCGCCGGACCTGCCGCTGCCGCTCAATTTCCCGGATCCGGTCAACGTCGGCGACCTCGTGCGCGTATTCTTCGCGGCGCCGGTCGTGCCGGTCGTAGGCGAGCCGCTTCCGGCCGGAACGCCGGTTTTTTCCGGCAACCTGGAGGAGCAATTCGCGCGGGGCGACGTGAACCAGGACGGCAAGGTCGACCTGCTTGATTTCAACGCGCTGGCCGGACACTACGATCCATTCGACCTCGTCCCGCCGCATATCGGCCCGGCGTTCGGCGATTTCAGCGGCGACAACCGCAGCACGCGCGCTGACTACGACATCCTGGCGCAGAACTGGACCTCGAGCACGCAGATCCCGGCGCCGCCGAGCCCAATCGCGACGCCCTGCACGGGCGATCTGGACGGCGACCATTCGGTCGGCTCCGCGGATCTGGGCATTCTGCTGTCGAATTTCGGCATCGCCGGCGGCGCGACCTATCAGCAGGGCGATACGAATCTGGACGGCGCGGTGAATGAATCCGACATCGGCGCGCTGCTGGGCAACTGGGCCGGCGCGTGCCCGTAACGCGGGAGTAGAGCAAGCGATTTGCGAGCAGGGACGCGGGCCGGGTATGGCCCGCGTCCCCGCCGTCTGTCTGGGCGCTCGAGCCCTCACTGCGAATTTGGCCTCAAATCGGTATTCCGATTTTCGTGACGCGGGGAGCTACAATAACGGGCGAACGCGCCCTGGTTCGGCCGGCGGCGCGACGGGAGGCGCCGCACGTGTCATCCACGCCGACCGCGCCGGTCATTCACGGCCGCTGCGCCTGCGGATGCAGGTTTCGCATTCGCAACGCCGCCCCGGGCATCGCGGTTTCCTGCCCGCGCTGTAGCCGCGCGATCAGCATCACCGACGCCGACCTGCGCGCGGCGTTCATGAATGAACCGGTCGCGCTGCTTCAGGGCGATTCCGCCGGCGCGCCGATGGCTGAGCTCGTGGACTACGGCGAGCTGCGCCTGGCCGAGAAAGATGCGCGGCCCGGGCTGACGGGCCGAACCGAGGAATCGCACGAAGAGGCGATGCTGATGCGCGCCCTGGCCGGCGGATTGTCGCTGGGCCTGCCGTCCGGGAGCGGAACCTCGCGCTCGATCGCGACCAGTGCCGGACTTCCCCCGGCGCGGGCTCGGACATTTGTCGAAGACGTTTTCCTGTCGTTCGTCTTCGCCGGCGTTGCGAACAACGCGCTGAACATCCTGGCGACGTCCTCGATCGCGTCGCTGGCCGTCGCGCTGCTGATCGTCCTTCCATTCGGAATGGGGTTCATTTGCCTGATCCCGCTGGTCGGCGTGGTGCTGTACCTGGTGCAATTCTGCTGGTCGGTGGCGAAGAACACCGCCAACGGCGAGGACGAAATCCCCTGGTTTGAAGCCGACTGGGACCTGATGGAAGACGCGGTCTGGCCGGCGCTTCAGATTCTCGGCGTGTCATTTCTGTGCACCGTACCGGCGCTGCTCGTCGCGGCAGTGTTTCCGTCGGACGTGGTGCTGCTGGCGGCGTTGGCGGCAGGCTGGTTTTTCTGGCCGGTCGCGATTCTCTCGCTGTCGGTCGGCGATTCGGTGATGATGCTGCGACCGGACCTGCTGGTGCGCTGCATCTTCGGCATCGGGCCGGCGTATCTGCTGGCGTGGGGCGTTTCTATCGCGGTCGCGTTTCTGTGGTCGATCGCGCTGACGTACGGCTGGCGCTTGCTCTATATCCCGGTTGTCGGCGTCGCGCTGTGGTACTACCTGAGTTACGTGCTTTACCGCACAATCGGCCTGCTATTCCGGCATTTTCGGCATCGGTTGCCGTGGAGGTTTTGAGTTCAGCAAATTGGAAGAGCGACTCGGCAACTCGCGGCCTGCCTGCAACGTTACTCGACTGTGAAGGAGCATCGGCTTCCGGCCGGTGCGACCGCAGATACGCACTGGCCAGAGGCCGATGCTCCCCGGCCGCGGCTGCGCGTAGACTAGAGCAGGTCCAGTTGTTCCGTAGCGTCGGGCCTCTGTGCCCGACGAGATTTCGCCGTCGGACGCAGAGGTCCGACGCTACGTGAAAGTTTAGTTATTCGGATTCGGAATCACGAATCGCCCCGGTGCGATCGAAATGCAGTCGTACGGCGCTGCGTTGTCGCGGTCGATATAGGCGAAAATGTAGTACGTACCCGGCGTGATCGCCGCCGGAATCTGGAACGAGTATGAATCAGAAACGCCGTCATCCTTGGCGGAGCGCCCGCTGAGGATCGTGACTTCGGCGGCGTTGGTCTCGGTCGCCTCGTTTGGGTTCGGGTCATCGTCGTACACGATCCGAACCGTGGCGCTGTTGCTCGGGTCGTCGTCGCGCCACTGGATGCGCAGAAAGCTGCCCGCGTTCAGCGTCGCGGCGCTGGGCGGTTCGAGCAGAGCGATCAGGGGCTGATCCGACGCGGAACGCCGGAAAACCAGGCCGTCAGCCTGCGACGTGGTCGGCACGCCGCTCCCCGTGTCGACCTGCAGCACCGGGCGATAGATGCCGTCGGGCAGCGCGACGCTGGCGGTGTCGGTCCCGTTCCAGTCGAATGAGTCCCGATCCGTATCCTTCCCGATCAGCCGCTGTTGCAAGATCGTGCGCTCGTTGCCGTTGGCGTGATTGTCGTCCGTGTCCATTTTCACGTCGATCAACACGTCCGCGTCCTGATTGAACGTGAATTCGATCTTCAGCGTCGGATCGCTGGTCAGGAACGTCGTGTCGCTCGCCGGCGTGACGATCTTGGTCGTCAGCGCAGTCGGCACATCCGGGACCTTGATCCGCGCCAATCCCTCGACCGTGAATGCCTTGTTCACCGTGTCGTCGACAACCGCGAAGAGGTCGTAATTCCCGGTCGTCACGCGCTTGTTGTCCGGCCCGTTGCCGTTCCAATCGAACGAATCGACCTGCGCATTGGCCGGCAGGTTGCGCTGCACGATCTGAATCTCGTTGCCGTTCGTGTGATCCGAATCCGGGTCGACGCTGATCTTGACGTTGCCCTTTCCTTCGCGGTCCGAGCTCGACCAGCGGATCGTCACCACGTCGTCATTCCCGCCGTCGACCGGCAGCGTGGCGTCGGTGAACGGCGCCGCGAATTCAAACTCGGGCTTGGCGTCGATCGTGATCCGGCCCGGAGCGGTCGCTTCAAACTGCTGCGAGTCCGTGCGGATTTCGGCTCGAATCGAATACGTCCCGCCCGCGAATCCGGTCGTGTCCCACAGCGCGGAACGCGTCGCCGTGCCGGTGTCGACGAATTCACCGCCGGCCAGCACGGTTCGCGACAAGTCGGTCCGTGATTCGACGAAAACCGAGACGGTCGCGTCCTCGTCGCCGAGGTTTGACGCCGCCCAGTCGACGTTGACGACCGTTCCTTCGGGCACGGTCCGGCTGGCGGAGGGCGTCAGCACGGTCACACCCAGGAGCGTTCCGCGGTCGATCTGCCGCTGGTCGAGATCGAACAACGGGGTGGTGCAGGCGAACCCGGAGAGAGCGGCGGCAATTGTGAGAGTGAGCCAGATTCGTCGCATGATTGACTATTCCAAAATGACGCTCGGGCGAGGCCGCCGTACGCGATGGGCGGCTGCCGGGCCGGCAGATGCAATTATCGGCATCCTGGCGTTCGTCGCGACATCGCGACCGGCCGCACGGCGCATCGAAACGATTATTTGGCTTACCGACGGCGCGTCAAGGCATCAATTCGGCAATCCGGCCGGCGGGGTCGGCGTCAGGCTTGTGGTGCGTGGTTGCCGGATAGTGGCAATCGTGGCGAGAATTCCGCCCGGTAGGGCGCACGACTGTTGCCGGCGACTTCAGTCGCCGGTTTCGGGAACCCAGTGCTTTCCCCTTTCGCCCGCAGGGCGAACGCAGATCGCGTCGGTCCTTCGAACCGCGGGAAAGATGTGAGCTCCATCCAGGCGTTGAAACGCCGGGCAACGATCATCGGCACTACCGGGCGAAAGCCGATCGTCCGTTCCGCCTAACAACGCCAACGGCATTTTCCCACCCACGAACTTGATGTCGACTCCGGCTGGCGCGATCACGTTCCGAGCTGGCGGCGACCGGTATCGGCGAAATTTGGGGGGCTGGTCCGCGCTTGGTTCAATCGACGACGCGGACGGGTTATCCTCACGACTTGCGTCCGGTGGAACCAGCGGAGTGCTCGCCGACCGGCGGATGAGGCGCTTGGCCCGTGAAGATCCTGATTGCGTCGCCATTACCGTCGGTTGCGATCCATGAGCTGCGCTCGCTCGGCGCGGAGGTGCTCAGCGAGCCATCGCTTTCGGCCGACGAGCTGCCGGCGCGGCTGTCCGATGCCAACGTGTTGGTTGTCGGGCGGACGCGCGTCTCGAACACGGCGCTGGAGTCGGCGCGGCATCTGCAGTTGATCGTCCGCACCGGGGCGGACGTCAGCTCGATCGCCATCGAAGAGGCGTCCGCGCAAGGCGTATTCGTCGCGCATGTTCCAAGCATGGACGCAATCGCGGTGGCGGAAATGGCCCTGGCGTTGATGCTGGCGCTGGATCGCGGGTTGGTTGACGCAGCGCTGGCCTCGCGCGAGGGGCGCAAGCGACCCGACTTGGGCGACGCGCGCGGCCTGGCCGGGCGTACGCTGGGAATTCTGGGCTCGGGATTGGCGGCGCAGCTCTTGGCGCGGCGAGCACAGGCGCTCGAAATGCGGGTGTTGTGCTGGTCACCGGCTCTGACGCAGCCTCGCGCCGCCGAAATGGGGGCCGAGTTCTGCACCTGGCCTCGTGAACTGGCCCGCAAGAGCGACGTGGTCGCCGTGCTGGCGCCGCCGGAGTCCGGCGGGGAACAGACGGTCGACGCCGAGTTCGTCCAGAACATGCGCGACGCGTCGTATCTGGTCCACATCGGTCACCCTGCCGCAATCGACGAATCCGCATTGGCGGACGCGATCAGCAAGCGTCGCATCCGTGTCGCCAGCGACGCCTATTCCGCGGAGCCGATGAGCGAGACGCAGCGCGCCCGCAGCGCACTGGCGGCGTTGCCGGGCGTGATTGCGACATCACGGCTTGCCGGCGCGACGCAGCAGGCGCGCGAAGCGATCGCGGCGGAGGTGGTGCGAATCGTGCGCGCCTTCCTGGTCAGCGGCGAGATTCACAATTGCGTCAATTTGTGCGAACGCAGCCCGGCAACCTGGCAACTGATGATGCGTGTTCGCGACCAACCCGGCGTGATGGCGGCGATCATGGATGTGATCCGGGCCGACGGAATCAACGCGGAAGAAATCTCCAGCCGGGTGTTTCTGGGCGCCAAGGCGGCCTGGTGCACGATCGCGCTGGACGAGCGCCCCAGCAGCGAGGCCTTGGAAAGCATGCGCGGCATGGACAACGTTCTGCACCTGGAGCTGCGCGCGGTGGTGTGAACCGTGACGCACCGGGCGGGTATCAGGCATCGTGAACGCGAATCGGGCATTTCGGCTCGGCTGGATTATGGCCTCTCTCTGCGCGACGGCAGGGGCACAATCCATTCCGCCTGCAAGCCAGCCCGTCTACCCGGTGGAAATCCTGAAACCCTTTCCGTCTGCCGCACCCGCCCCGCCAGCCACGCAGCCGGCCGCGGTCCAGCCGGTGTTCCGCGGTTCGACACAACCGGCGAGCGTTACCGCTTCGCAACCGGGGAGCGCGACGACGTCACAACCGCTGTCTCGGCCGGAATCGGACGTGGTGGCCGAGCTTTCGACGCCGATGGCGCTGATTGGGCCGGATGAGCCGTGGCGCGTCCGATTTACCCTGGCGAATACGACCGATTCGGCGGTCGACGTGCGCGTGCCGGGCGTCGCCCCCGCTGAAGGCGTCGGATTGCCGACGGCGCTTATTTTCGGATCGACACAGTCCCCAGCGCTTTCCGTCGCGTTCGACGGCGAAACAGCGCAGCCCTTGCGTCGTCCGGCGGGAATCGCGGAGGGCGACTGCGTAATCCGCCTGGCGCCGCGCAGTGCAGTCAGCACGGAGCTCGACTTGCGCGAGAGCTACGCGTGGGGTTCGTATGTCGGCGCGCACCACGTGCGATGGCGTCCGCTCGAAGGGCGATTCGGCGAAGCCGCGCAGGTGGTGCGCGTTGACGGCCGGCGCGCGGCAGTGCTGGTGACCGACTACGGCAAGATCACGTTCACCCTCTCTTACGCCGGCGCGCCGCGCAACGTCGGGAATTTCACCGATCTTGTGCTGCAACGCTTCTATGACGGCAAGCTGCTGCATCGAGTCATCGCCGGCGGAATCGTGCAAGGCGGCTCTCCCGACGGCACGGACGCCGGCATGCGGCCGGACAAGAAGACTGTGCCGGCGGAGCTGCATGATGCGCCGTTCGACGTGGGCACGCTGGCCATGGCGCACAAGTTCGGCGATCCCGACTCAGCGAGCTGCCAGTTCTTCGTTGGCCTGGGGCGTTTGCCGGAGCTCGATCGGCAATACACCGTGATTGGACAGGCGCGCGACGAAGAGAGCCTGCGCACCCTTCGCCAATTGGGCGAACTCGCCACCGACGCCGAGAGCCGGCCGCTGCGCCCTTTGCGGATTCGCTCGATCAAACTAGTTGAAGACGACACGACCCCCGCGACGCAGCCCACCTCGCGCCCCGCGTACGCGCGCTGATCGGCCGCTACGGATCGACGCATGAACCGCTCGACCTCGGCATCCCGCGTCGGAACCGCGCTTAAGCTTGGATTGGGCTGCCTGGCGGCGTGCACGCTGGTCGGGTCGCTTTTCGCGGCCCAACTCTCTCTCTTCTACCTGTTCGTACAGGGTGTCGAACTCAGTTGGTGGAAGGCCGCGCGATTTACGCTGCCGACCTGGTATGCCTGGGGGCTGCTGATCCCGCTCATCGCCTACGTGGCGACACATTGGCCGCCGGCGTGGCAGTGGGGGCGGGTTGGCGTGCATTGCGCCGCCGCGACGATGCTGGCGCTGGTTCACGTTCTGCTCTCGGCCACCTGGCTGTGGGCGATCGAGCGCGGAACGCCGGAAGCACAATCGTGGCCGAAGCTGCTGCGCTTCCAGTTGCTGGTCATGTTCCACATACACATTCTCACGTACGCCGGCGTGGTCGCCGGAATCGCGGCCTGGAACTATCGGCGAGAGAGCCGTGACCGCTTGCTGCGGGCCGCCAGGCTCGAATCGCAACTGTCCGAAGCGCGGCTCAGCGCGCTGCGCGCCCAGCTACGGCCGCATTTCCTGTTCAACGCGCTGAATGCGATCACAGCGCTGATTCGCGAAGACCCGGCTACCGCGGAGCGCATGATCGTCGCCTTCAGCGAGTTGCTGCGTTCGGCGATCGACGAGCGCCGCGACCGCGTCCGTTTGCGCGAGGAGCTCGAATTCGCGCGCCGTTACCTGGAAATCGAGCAGATGCGCTTCGGCGACCGGCTGCAGGTCCGTTGGCGAATGGATCCAGGCACGCTCGACCAGATTGTGCCGCATTTGTTGCTGCAGCCGCTGATTGAGAACGCGGTGCGACACGGCCTGTGTGCCGGCACGGGACCGTGTGACGTCGAAATCACCAGTCAGCGGACGAATGACCGGATCGAGTTGATCGTCCGCGATACCGGCCCGGGAATTCCCGGCAACGGGCCGCCGCGCGAAGGCGTCGGACTTCGCGCCACGCGGGCGAGGCTCGCCGAGATGTTCGGGGACGCACAGACGCTGACAATTGCGAACGATGCGGCTGGGGGGTGCCGGGCGGCGATCCGTTTTTCGCCAGCCCGGGGAAACGGCCAGGAAATCGCGTGAAGCCACTGCGCGCCATCATCGCCGACGATGAGCCGCTGGCGCGAAAACGCGCCCGCGCGCTGCTCGAATCGGAGCCCGACGTCGAAGTCCTGTGCGAATGTGGGGACGGCCTAGCGACGCTAGAGGCGATCGAGGCGCAGCGCCCAGACCTGGTGATGCTTGACATCCAGATGCCGGCGCTTGATGGCTTTCAAGTCCTGGCGCATCTGCGATCGAAGCAACGCCCGGCGATTATCTTCGTCACGGCGTATGACCAGTACGCATTGCGCGCGTTCGACGCTTCCGCGACCGATTACCTGCTGAAACCCTACGCGGCGGCACGTTTTCGCGAGGCAGTCGCACGCGTACGTATGCAACTCGGCGACAGGTCAGTCGTCTCGAATCGGATCGACGGCTTGCTGCGACGCTACGCCGACGACGCGCCCGCGCCGCGGGCGTTGTGCGTGCGAGAGGGTTCGCGCTGGACCGTCGTTCCGGTGGTGGAGATCGAGTGGATCGAGGCGGCAGGCAAGTACGCGAAGCTCCATCGCGGAAAGCGCGTCCACCTTCTGCGCGAGTCGATTCAGCGGCTCGCGCAGCGCCTGGCAGCCGCGCGATTCGTTCGCATTCACCGCTCGACGCTCGTCAACGCCGACCGGATTGCCCACCTGGAGCCCGCGTTTCACGGCGACATGACCGTCGAGCTGACCAATGGCGTTACGTTGATGCTTAGCCGCGCGTTCCGCGAAAGCGTGCGGCAAATCCTGGGCATGTCCTGATCGCGCCGACCCGGTCCGCCTCAGGCCGTTCTGAATCCATCTCGGACCTTTTCAATTCGCCCGCGCGGCGCGCCGCCCTAAGCTCGCCCGTCGAATGGCGGTCTGCGTCGGCCGCCGTTGCGACGAACTCGCGCGGAGATGGATGATGAACAGGGTGCGGACCGGTCTGGCGACGGCGGTGCTGCTGGCGGCGGTGGGGATTGTCTCGTTCGCACAAGATCACGCGGCGACAAGCGCGCCGGCGCGGCAGGGCAGCGAGAAAGCCGGCGCGCAGTCGGCCGAGGAGTCGCGCTACGCCGAAATCGCAAAGGCGTTCGCCGACGCCGCGGCGACCGGTCCCCGGCACGCCGATCTGGAACGGTACCTGGGCGAATGGGATGTCGCGTTCGTGTACAAGATGGTGCCGGGCCGCACGACGGAAGAGAAGGGCACGGCGACCTTTCGATGGCTGATCGAAGGCCGCTGGCTGATCGAGGAGCTCGACGCCAACTTCTCCGGACGCCCGTTCAAAGGCTTCAACCTGATCGGCTACGACAATCTGAAGAAGCAGTACGTCGGTTGCTGGGTGGACAGCATGAGCACGTCGATGATCCTCGCCAGCGGCGCGATGGACCCGTCAAATTCGCTGCTGACCACCTACTCCGAGCTGGACGACCTGGCCCGCAACATGCGCGGCAAGATCATGCAATCCACGACGCGCTTTGTGGACGAGAAGACGATGATCTACACGACCAGCGACGTGCTGTGGGGCGAAACCCGAACGATGTTCGAGGCCACGTACACGCGCAAGAAGTGACGTGCTGGAGCCAATTCAGTAGTTCCGTAGCGTCGGGCCTCTGTGCCCGACGCAGCATTCACCGTCGAACGCGAGGCCCGACGCTACGTGAAAAGTGAATCCGCGCTAAGCGCAACAAACCGGAAATACCGCGTTGTATGAATTCGCGGAGCATCGCCCCCTGGCGGGGCCGCAATCGCATCCGCCTTGGGCCGATGCTCCCCGAATTGCACACGGCGCAGAATGTTTCGGTGATCGAATTTCAGATCAGCAGGGCCGGCTTCCCGGCCGTCAGAGCCGGAAGCGGCTTTGACTGGGTTCGCAGGTCGTCGGCGTCCATCGCCAGTGACGGGCTGATTTCGATCGCCAGCGCGGGTTCACCGGCGGCATCGCGCGGTACACGCGCGCCGCATGCTTCCAGCCAAGCCGCGGCGCGGCGGACCAGGTCGCGCCGCGTCGTCGTCGGCGAGTCCTCCCCCTCGGCGTTCTTCACCGGCGAAAACTCCTCCTCGCGCCGGGTGAAGACCACGATCGGGTTGCGCGCCATCGGGATCGCGTCGAAGACGAATGTCTCGAGTTTGACGACGTTCGGCTGCGTCGGGCTCTGAATCCGGCCGTCGGCGTCGATGATCGCAACCTTCTTGTCGGCGCGGTGCCACGGCAACTGCCGCGGCGCGCCGGGCGCGGTAAGCGCCTCGACAAACGCGCGATCGAGCAGGTGAATGGCGATGCTGCCGGCGTCGAATTGCAGGCCGCCGTCGGGGCGGCGGGCCTGCGCGAGTTGATCGGGCAGGTCGCTGTATTCAATCACCGACAAAGCGCCATCGACACGGGCGAAGACGCCGACGCGCTCCTCCGCGCCGCGCTTGCGCACGGCCTTGCTGGACATCTGCGAGCCGGCCAGCACGTGTAATCCGACAAACAGCGGATCGACGCAGCGCACGAGCGGGTTGTCGACCTGGAAATAGCTGATCTGCTCGATGCCACGCCGCCGCATGTCGTCCAGCGCGCCGCCGGCGTGCAGCGCGTGCAGACTGCCGCCGTGGCCGTCGGGCGAAAGCGCCAGCCGATGCGGGTGCGTCATCGCGATGCGGCCTTCGGGCGTGAATGCGGGCATCTGACGCTGCGGGAAGAAGTACACCTCATCCGGATCGAGGCCGAAGAATCGGCCGCGCTCGAACGTCGCCAGCGTTTCAGCGTGGTTCGCCGGGCTGGTCATGATGTACCAGCGCGGACGCCGGCCGTATCGCCTGCCGACGCGAATCAGATACTCGGCGAATAGCTGGAACAAGCACGCATTGCGGATCGGGCTGATCTGAAATGCGCCCTTGGGACCGTCGTACCCGAGCCGCGTTCCCTGACCGCCGGCGACTGTGAACGCCGCCACGCCTCCGGCGGCGATCAATTCCGCGCCGCGGGATTTCGCCCGTGCATACTGGTCGGCCTGCGCGGGATCGGGTTCGCTGGGAAGCGCGTCGGCGGGCGTGATCGATCCGCTCAGCTCCAGCCGCGGACGGTTGCGAACGTAGCGGTCGATCAGCGGCGTGCAGCGGTCGAAATCGACCTGATCCAGATCATCCAGCAGCTCGCCGCGCTGACTTGTGTCGAGCCGGCTCCAGAATGAAAGCAGATGCGCCTGCCCGGCGTCGGCAAGAACCGTGCGATAGCGGTCGAAACGGGCTTGCGTTGAACTCATTCCGAAGGCCTCTTCAGTCATGCGTGCCGCGAATCCGATAAAGAGTAACCGTGTCGCGCGCAGTGGGCAAAATCATCCGCCGAGCAATTGCCGTGTCAGATTCACACGACGCCCGTAACCCACCCGCAGACGCCGGCCTTTCACGGCGCGAGCTTCTGCGCCGCGGCGCCGTCGCCGCCGGCGCGCTTTGCCTGCCGCGCGCCATGGCCCAGCATTCGCCGCGGCCGTCGCGCGGTCCTGCGCGCCTGGCGGATTTGCCTTGGTGGCTCGACAAGCCCGAAGACTCGCGCGTCGTTGAGGTTCGCTCGCAGCGCGTGGCGCGCGGCAGCGTGATCGATCAGCGCATTCTGGCGCGCATGGTCGAAACGGGTCTCACCGCGTTCACCGGACAGCAAACCGCGTCGGACGCCTGGCGGACGATCCTTGGGTCGGCGCGAAAAATCGTGCTGAAATTCAACGACGTAGGTTCGGAGGTAATTCAGACCAACACGCCGGTCGCGGACGCGCTGCTCACCAGTCTGAAACGGGCGGAATACGACCCGGCGTTAATCACACTGGTCGAAACCGGCTCGTCGACCGGCCGGGAATTCGGCGTCAAATCGCCGATCGGCGGGTGGGGCGCGGCGATTTCGGTCGGCTCCGAGCAGGAGCAACTGGCCGCGTATCTGTACAACTGCGATGCGGTGATCAATGTTCCGGTGATCAAGACGCACCAGATTGCCGGCATGTCATGCTGCATGAAGAACCTGTCGCACGCCCTGATTCGCCGGCCCGCGATGTATCACGGCGGCGGCTGCGCGCCGGCCGTCGGGCAGATCGTCGGGAACAAGGAAATCAGCTCTCGCTTGTGCTTGAATGTGGTCAACGCGCTGCGCATCGTGATCCGCAACGGGCCGGAAGCGCGCGAAGCCGATCTCGTGGAGTTCGGCGGCCTGCTGTTCGGCTATGACCCCGCCGCGCTCGACATCAGCGCGCTGGACGCGCTGGAGCAGGAGCGACGGCGTGTCGGTGAGACGGCCGCCATCATCGCGCCATCCCTCGAATCCGCGATCGAGATTGGCGTCGGTCGCACACCGACGGCCGTCGAGCGCCTGACGGCCGACGGCGCGCGGTAACGCGCCGCCCGAGCCTCTGATCGCCACGTCAATCGGTAAACTCGTGCCAACGTCCCGTCTTCAATTTGCATCGCACGCGGGTCGCGTCGCGGTTTCGTTCGCCACACGCATTCAAGCGTCGAATTTCGCTCGAAACCGAGGCCCGACCGTCAGGGAGCGGCCATCTGCGCGCGACGATTATTCGCCTGATGGAGAATCCGCTCGTAGAATGCGAGTTGGCCCGAGGCGGCCGAATCCGGTGTTGTTGAAGGACGATCGTACGATTGGCCGTTCAGTGATCCAGATCGTCGAGCGGGTCGATCATCGCCTCGACCTGCCGCAGGCGTTCGAGCAGATCGGCGGGAAGCTGCGACCCGACGGCGTCGTCGACCAGGCCGGCTTCGAGCTAGTCGACGAGATGCATCTGGTCTTTGGGGCGGAACGTGAGCTTAAGCTGCAGCAGCGACGGGATGGTCGCCACCCAGAAATTCTCGTCGACTGCGCGCACCCGCTCCGCGATGCTCGGCGCCGCGTGCAGACTCGACGACCGCACTTTTCGTTCGGCAAGAAGCAAATGAACGCCGCCGCGGATTACCATGCCTGCATGATGGGCGCGGCGCTGCCGCATCAAGGATCGAGACAATGTCTCTGACGACCAAGCGAGCCATCGCCTGCAATGGCGATGAGAACCCCCCGAGCCCGGCTTTGTCGCGCCTGTCCGCAGCCGACGCGCTGGCGATGTACCGCGAGCTGTCGATCCATGAGCTCGGCCGGCTGGCTTTTGCGCGGCTGAGCGAACTTCATCCGGAGCCTTTTCGCACCTACGTCGTCGATCGCAACATCAACTACTCGAACGTCTGCACCGCCAAGTGCATTTTCTGCAACTTCAAGACGGACCCCGGCCAGCCGGACGCGTACATCCTGAGCTACGCGCAGATCGGCCGGAAAATCGAGGAGCTGCTCGACATCGGCGGCACGCAGATTCTGATGCAGGGTGGGCTGGTGCCCGACGCGAGCGACCCGAGCGGCCACGGGTTGCCGTTCGATTGGTATCTCGACCTGCTGCGGTTCATTCGCCGCGAATATCCCGCGATCCACATCCACGCCTTTAGTCCGCCGGAGATCTGGGCGTTTCACCTCGTCTATCGCCTGCCGCTGCGCGACGTGCTGCTGCGCTTGCAGGACGCCGGCCTGGCGACCATCCCCGGCGGCGGCGGCGAGATCCTGGTCGATCGCGTGCGGGCCAAGATCAGCCAGGGCAAGACGCTTTCGCACGAGTGGCTGGAAGTCATGCGCCAGGCGCATCTCATCGGCATGAAGACCTCATGCACGATGATGATCGGCCATATCGAGACGATCGAAGAGCGCATCGAGCACATGCGCCTGTTGCGCGAATTGCAGGACGAAACCGGCGGCTTCACGGCGTTCATCCACTGGCCGTTTCAGCCCGAAGGCGCGCCGCTGGGAAGGTGGAAGCGCCTAAATAGCGAGTTGCGAATAGCGAATAACGAATTGGAAATCGGTCGGCTCTCGACCGAATGCCCATCATTCGACGATTCCGCGTGCAAGGCGCCTGCGAACTGCGACGCGGCGCGGGCGGGTTCATCATTCGCTCTTCGCTCTTCGCAATTCGCTACTACTTCACGCCCGGTTCCCGACGGCGAGCACCTCCTGCTCGCCGACGCGCACGAATATCTCGTCATGCTGGCGATCGCGCGGTTGTTTCTGGACAACATCCCGAACATGCAGAGCAGTTGGGTGACGATGGGGCCCAAGATCGGCCAGCTCGCACTGTTCTACGGCGCGAACGACATGGGCAGCGTGATGATGGAGGAGAACGTCGTTTCGCAGGCCGGCGCGACGTTTCGACTAAGTGAAGGTGAGATACGGCGTTTGATCTCCGATGCCGGCTGGACGCCGCAGCAGCGCGATCAGTATTACCGCCCGATCGACACGTCGCAGCGCCGCCGGGCGAAAATCGCGGCGCCGCCGGTGTTCCCGGTCAAGCCGAACGAACCGGCGGGCGTGGTTTCGCTGACGGTGGGCGGCGATCGAGAGGGGCGGCGGGTGTTCTAGCCTACCCGTCGTCAACGCACGAAAGTGGGGAGTGTGGGCGGCTCGCCGGCATGGCTCGAGGGGTGATATGGCGGGCGAAAGCCGGCGCGGGGCGTTAGTAGCGGATTTCCAATTCAAAGAGCGCGACGTCCCGCAGAGCTGCCAGAATTCCCCCCAACGCGAGACGATGCAGCACGCGACTCACGGGTAAGCCTCGCGAAATTTCGTCTGCGTCCGATTGGGCTTCGAATCCCTGGCCGACAGCTCCCTTATCGGGCTGTCGAGATTGTCTATCAGAGCCGCGACCGTCAGGGAGCGGTCGGGTAGATGCATCGAAGGCATGTCGGCTTGCGGAGTGACATCGTTACCCGAGCCGACCGCTCCCTGACGGTCGCGGCTCTGACTGCCGCAGCCACTCATGAAGCGCATGCGGGCCTGCCCGAGAAAAAAGGGTGAGTGACGGGGCTCGAACCCGCGACCCCGAGGACCACAACCTCGTGCTCTGGCCAGCTGAGCTACACTCACCATCGCCGCCGCGGGCGGGCCGCGGCGAAATCTGTCAGCATTCTAATACGATTGCGCTGGTTTGTCCTTGTTCCGTTTTTCAGTTCTATCCGCGAGTGTCTGGCGGGGCGGCTTAGAGCAGCCCCGACGAGCGCGGGGTGACAGCGTCGTCCCGCGCGCTTCGAAAGTCAGATGGAACGGCGACTTCGGAAGCTGCCGCAAGACCGGATTTGATCGAGAGCGAACGCGCGCAGCGGGGTATTTCAGTCCCCGCTCCGCGGCGCGTCGTTGCCAGTGATCAGGCGCGCGGCGCGGTCGAACGTGAAATAATTCCACGCCCACTGCACCATCACCAGCAGCCGGTTTCTGAATTCGATCAGGAACAAGATGTGTACGAAGAGCCACATCAACCACGCGATCAGCCCCGTGAATCGAACGCGGCCGAAGTCGCACACCGCCGCGGCGCGCCCGATCGTCGCCATGTCGCCCTTGTGCCGATAGTGGAACGCCGTCGTCGGCGCAACGCGATGCTCCAGTCGATCGAGAATCAGCCGGCCCACGTAGCTGCCTTGCTGCATCGCCACCGGGCACGTTCCAGGGAGCGGCTGCGAGCCTTGGTGCGCATAAACAGCGAGGTCGCCGAGAACGAAGATCTCCGGATGCCTGGGGATCGTCAGGTCAGGTTGGACAATCACGCGCCCGGCGCGATCCAGCGGCGCCGCAAGGCGCTCCGCCAACACGCGTCCGAGCGGCGATGCGCGCACGCCGGCCGCCCAGAGCACGGTCTGCGACGCGATCGTTTCCGTTGCATCGCCGCTGCGAACCGTCACTGCGCCTTCGCGCACGTCCGTCACCAGCGCCCCGGTGCGAACCGTCACTCCGAGCCGCGTCAGCGTTTGTCGCGCGTGCTCCGATAGCTCCGGCGGATAGGAGAGCAGCACGCGATCCGCGCCTTCGACCAGGATGATCCGCGCCCCGGCCGGGTCAATGCGGCGGAACTCGTGTCGCAGCGTGTCGCGAGCGATCTCGGCCAGCGTGCCGGCCAATTCGACGCCCGTCGGGCCGCCGCCGACAATGACGAACGTCAGCCACGGCGTCGCCGCCGCGCGATCCCGCTCCTGTTCCGCCCGCTCGAACGCGAGCAGAATCCGCCGGCGGATTTCGGTGGCGTCTTCGATCGTCTTGAGACCTGGCGCGAGACTCTCCCAGCGGTCGTTGCCGAAGTAGTTGTGTCGCACGCCCGTGGCGAGAATCAGCGTGTCGTAGGGGATCACGAGCCCGTCGCGGAGCACGAGTAATCGCGCCTGCGGGTCGATGTCGATCGCCTCACCAAGCACGACGCGCGTGTTCTTCTGCTTCCGCAGAATGTGACGCAGCGGAGCGGCGATGTTCGCCGGGGAGAGTCCCCCCGTTGCGACTTGGTACAGCAGCGGCTGAAAAAGGTGAAAATTCCGTTGATCGACGAGTGTGACCCGTGCGTCGGCGCCGCGCAGCTCCAACGCCGCGCGCAGCCCGGCGAATCCTCCGCCGACGATCACGACTCGGTGCGGCTCGCCCGATTGCACGCGCTCTCCGAATACGGGAAGTTGATTGTAGATGGGTTTGGCGCGACCGCTAAGCAGACCGGCTCAATCTGATCGATCCCGCGAGACGCCAACGGGGCGCGAATCCGATTTGCGGCGTCGCAAGGACCTGTGCACGGAGACCGGACTGCGGCAGAATACCGCCCATGAACAAGCACCTCCGCTTACCATCAGGCCGCGGCGTCGGATGGCTGTTTAGCGTGCTCGCGCTTCTCGGCATGTCGGATCTCGCGGCTCAAGGGCGCGGCGGCGCCGGCGCGGACGAGCTGATGCAATTTCCGACTACGCAGCCCGCCAACGCCGATGCTCCTCACGCGACGCCGATGCCGCAAACGCGCGGCATTGAGGGCAGCAAACACGATTTCACCGACGGCGGCCGCCTGCCGCGCGATCTGTGTCTGCCGTGCCACACGCCGCATATCAGTGCCTCCGAAGCGCCGCTGCTCGTCAAGCCGGCTGACGCACGGACGCAAACGCGCGCCTACCGCACGCGCGTCGGCGATCTCGACGCGGCCTCACTGATCTGCCTGAGCTGCCACGACGGCTCCGTCGGCCCGGATGTCTACGCCGGTACGCACGCGATGAGCTGGTCCGAAGTTTCCGGCGGCGTGACAGCCGCCAGCGTGCGGCTGACGAGCCACCCGATCGGAATTCGCTATCCGGATCATGCCGAGCGGATGAATTCGCCCGCCGCCGTCACCGCGTCAGGCAAACTCAAGCTGCCCGACGGCAGAATTCAGTGCACCACGTGCCACGATCCGCACAACACCGAGCGCAACGGCGGAATGCTGCGAATGTCGAACGCGCGAAGCCAGTTGTGCCTGACCTGTCATCGAATCTGAATGCGCATGATTGAAGCCATCGAGAAACGGAGCCAGCGTCGCGCCGCCGGCGTATCTGCACGGCGGTCCAGGCTCGCGCTGCTCGTAGCCGCGATTGCGGTTGAACTGGTTCTGGTCGGTTGCACCGAGCGCGACTCGGCCGGAACCGTCACGCCGATTCGCCGAGGCGACGCGGATTCATATGTCGTCTCGCTGGGAAATCTAGTCAGCGGCCGCGCGCCGACACAGGCGGATGTAGAGCTATCGAGATTCCTGTTCGGCACGGACCCGACGCCGCCGGTCGGACCGGTGAAGCCGGTCGACATCGTCGCGCGTGCGGAGGGGCTGACGATTTGCGACGGTGTACTGGGCGGAATCGTCCGTTGGACGGCCGCGGATCGCACGTGGACGCCCGGGTTTTCCACGCTCGGCGCGCCGAGTGCGCTGTGCGACGACGGCGCGGGCGGCTTTCTCGTCGCATACACCGGCGCGCGACTCGTAACGCGGGTTGATGCCGCCGGAAGCGCCAAGCAGACTTTTCCTCCGCCCGATGGAGTTTCATTTCGGCCCAGCGGCGTGGCGCGCGTCGGCGGCGAAGTGTGGGTCTCGAATCTCGCGCTGCATCGCATCGAGGTTTTCGATTTTCAGAGCGGCGTCCATCGCCGTTCGATCGGTCAGCGTGGTCACGGCCCTGGGGAGTTCGGCTTGCCGATGGGACTGGCCGTTCTTCCCGATGGATGCGTGTGCGCGGTAGACATGCTCGCGGCGCGCGTGCAGGTGTTTTCGCCGGACGGGCGGTGGGTGCGCGATATCGGTGGGCCGGGCGATCGCATCGGTCGATTCGGACGCCCACGAAACGTCGCCGCCGGCCCGGATGGAACCGTCTTCGTCGTCGACGCCGCGTCGCAGCGCGTTCATGCCTTTGCGGCGGACGGGCAACCGTTGCTCGCGTTCGGCGGTCCGGAGGAAGGCCGCGATGCGCTGGTGCTGCCGGCGGGAATCGCCATCAGCAAACCGCCTCTGCCCGCCGTCGGAAGCCTGCCCAACGAATTCGAGCCAGCTTACTTCGTTCTGGTGGCCGAACAGTTGGCGAGCCCTGGAATCCGCGTGTTCGCATGGCGGCGCGGTCTCGACGCCGCCAGCCTCGCGGCACGCACAATCGAATCGCGGCCGCGCGCGGTTCGCGCGGCGACCGTCGCGAATCCGCATTGGAGCGTCGACGGTTGCCGCGCCTGTCACGCGATGGAAGGCGGTCGCGCGACGCCGATCGAGAAAGCCGCGGTGGACGCGCTCTGCCTGTCCTGCCACGACGGACGAAAGGCCGTGGATGAGGCACACCCGATCGGACGGCTCGCAGTCAGCGCGCAAACCCGGGCCCCGGACGGCTGGCCGCTGTTGGATGGTCGTGTCGGCTGCCTGACGTGTCACGAAATCGTCAAACACTGCACGCAGCCGACGCCGCGCCCGCTGACAAACGCGGCGCTGGTTCGCGGGTTCGATGGCCGCGACGCGCTGGCGTCCTGTGCGAACTGCCATGCCGCGCAGAACTGGCGTGTAAACCCGCATGCGCCGAGCGGCGCGGTTTCGCTGGATCGATCGTGCGGCTTCTGCCACACCACGCCGACGCCGCAATCGCCGGGCGGTTCGCGGACGGGCGACGCGCACTTGCGCGCCCCGACCACGCAGCTCTGCAAGAATTGTCACACGATGCACGCAGACCCGGCCCCCAACGGGCATCCGGGACAGCTCGCCTATGCCGCCTACCGGGGTCGTGCGGCGAGCGCGGAGATTCCGCTGGAGCGCGATCGACTGACCTGCGCCACATGCCACAATCCGCACCCGCGCGGCACATTCCCGTCAAACTCGCCGCTGGGCCGTTTCTCGCCGTCGGCGGCCGACGAGCGAAAGAACCTGCGCACCGAACACGCCGCCTTGTGCATTTCGTGTCACGACAAATAGCGATCGCGCGCGGAAGTTCAGATCGCCCGTCGCGGGATATAGTGTTGTGCATGACACGAAAGTCCTGGCTTGCGTTCGGACTGATTGGAGCCGTTGTCATGTCGACTGCCTGTGCGCCGCGGCCGCTCGGCGACGGATTTGTCGTCGCGCCCGAGCGGCTTAGTGCGGAAGTGGATGAGCGCGCCAAGGCGCGCGAGAGCCTGGTCGTGCTCGATGTTCGCGCGCGCGAAAAATACGAAGCCGGGCACCTCGACGGCGCACGCTGGCTCGACGCCGCGGCGTGGGCCAAGCTCAGTCACGCCGCCGGCGCGGGGCTGTTCGACGTCGCCGGCTGGCGGACCCGCATCGGCGAGATGGGCATCGACTCGCGTGACGCGGTGATCGTCTACGACGGCGGCGAGATGACCGAATCGGCGAGAATCTGGTTCATCCTGCGACTTGCCGGCGTGTCGCGTACCGCGGTGCTCGACGGCGGCTTCGCGGCGCTGGCGAAATGCTTACCGCCCGAGCAAGTCGTCTCCGGCGAGCCGCCGCGCTTCGGTTCGAAACGATTCGAAACGACGCTGGGATCCGCGCCGCAAGCCGGGCTGTCGGACAAACAGTCCGTCGACGCCGCGGTGCGGACGAGTTCCGCGCAAGTGTGGGACGCGCGAACGCCCAGTGAATTCGCCGGACGCGACCTGCGCGGGAATCCGCGCGGCGGCCACGTGCCCGGCGCGGTCAATCTTTCCCACGCGGAGCTACTGGACGAGCGCGGGCGGCTGCGCGGCGTCGACGAGACGCGCAAGCTCCTGATGGATGCCGGCTTGAATCCGAATCAGCCGGTCATTACGTACTGTCAAAGTGGCGGGCGCGCGGCGCTGGCCAGCCTGGCGGCGCTGCGCTGTGGTTTTGGGCAGGTGCGGAATTACTACATGAGCTTCGGAGAGTGGTCCGCCGACGAGCGCTGCCCGATCGAGACCGCCGACAAGTGACGACGACTGTGCACGATCGCATCATCTACCTCGACAACAACGCCACCACGCGCGTCGACCCCGCCGTGATCGACGCCATGCTGCCGTATTGGAGCGAGCATTTCGGCAACGCGGCCAGCTCGCATCGCGCCGGCGCGGCGGCGGCGGCGGGCGTTGAGAAGGCCCGCGCCGACCTGGCCCGCGCGATCGGGGCGCGCGACAGCGAGATCGTTTTCACCAGCGGCGGCACCGAGGCCGACAACGCGGCGCTGCGCGGCGTGTTCGCGGCGCGTCCCGACCGCCGGCACTTGGTCGTTTCGGCGATCGAGCACCACGCCGTGCTGGAAACGGCGGAGCAGCTCGCGCACGAGGGCGTTTGCGTCACTCATGCCGGCGTGACGCGCGATGGCGTGTTGGACCTCGATCAGCTTGCGTCCGCGCTTCGCGACGATACCGCGTTGGTGGCCGTGATGCTGGCGAACAACGAAACCGGCGTCATCCAGCCGCTGGCGCAGGCCGCGGCGCTGGCAAAGGCGCGCGGCGCGCTCGTGATGTGCGACGCCGTTCAGGCGTTGGGGAAAATCGCCATCCAGGTCGACCAGTTGGCGGTTGACCTGCTGACCGTCAGCGCGCACAAGCTCTACGGCCCGAAGGGCGCCGGCGCACTGTACGTTCGCCGCGGCACGCCGTTTCGGCCGTTCATCCTGGGCGGACATCAGGAGCGCGACCGGCGCGGCGGCACGCAGAACACTGCCGGAATCGTCGGATTGGGCGCCGCAGCGGAGATCGCTCTGCACGAGCTTCCCGTCGAATCGACACGATTGGCGCGGCTGCGCGATCGGTTGGAGGCGGAACTCGACCGCACCTTCGAGATGGCGCGCGGCGTGGGGCGGTCGGCGTCGCGCCTGCCGAACACGAGCTGCACCTGTTTCTCAGGAGTCAGCGCCGAGGCGGTATTGTTGCTGCTCAGCGAAGCGGGCGTATGCGTATCGAGCGGTGCGGCTTGCAGCAGCGGTTCGCTGGAGCCGTCGCACGTGCTGCGCGCGATGGGAATCGACGCGCACGACGCGCAGGGCCAGATTCGATTCTCGTTCGGGCGATTCAACGATGATTCGGATATCGACGCGCTGCTGGAGATTCTGCCCGCGGCGCTGCAGCGCGTGTCGGCGTTGAACGCCGGTGCGTGAAAGGTGGACCCATGGCCGCACCGGGCGAGCCGATCCAGCACATTTCGGACACTGCGTTTTGGGCGGCCGCGTTTCGCGCGCGAGAAACCGAGCGTCCCGACGCGCTCTTTCGCGATCCGTTCGCCGCGCGCCTGGCCGCCGAGCGCGGGCCGGACGTCATCCAGAGCTTTCCGAACGGCGCGCAAAACGAGTGGGCGTGGATCTCGCGAACCGTCTTGTTCGATCGGCTGATTCATGAAGAAATCGCGTCCGGCGTCGATCTCGTGCTGAATCTCGCCGCCGGCCTGGATGCGCGGCCGTATCGGCTCGAGCTTCCCGGTGGGCTTCGCTGGATCGAGGCCGATCTGCCGCCGGTGCTTGAGTACAAGGCGAATCTGCTGAAGGCCGACCGGCCGCGGTGTCATCTCGAACGAGTCGCGGCCGATCTGGGCGACGATGCGGCGCGCCGCGCGCTCTTTTCGCGTGTCGCCGGCGAATGCCGAAAGGGACTCGTAATCACCGAGGGGCTGCTGATCTATCTTCAGCCGGCGGCCGTGGAAACTTTGGCTTCCGACCTGGCCGCGATGCCGGGATTCAAGGTCTGGGTGACGGACCTCGTCTCGCCGGCCCTGCTGCGAATTCTGCAGAAACACATCGGCGGGCCGCTGGCCCGCGCAGGCGCCCCGCTGCGGTTTGCGCCGGATCAAGGGCCGCTATTCTTTGAACGGTTCGGCTGGAGCGTCGCCGACGCCAATTCGATGCTCAAAACCGCGGCGCGCCTGGGGCGTTTGCGGCTGTGGCTGCGCTTGCTGGCGATGCTGCCGGACACCGGCGGACGCAATCCGCGGCAGCCGTGGTCGGGCGTGTGTCGATTGCGACGTGCCGCCGGCGGCGCCGGCTGACCCGGGATCGCTGCGGGGTGCGTCTCGCAAAGGTCTGCAATCCCGCCTCACGCTGCGCTGAGAAGCCTCCAAAGAACCGCGACGCGCCAGCGAGCGGCAGCCAGACGCGCCGCCAGCGCCGGATGCGCCAAGCGCGGCGGGATTCGGCACTCATCGCCGCCGGGCGTTACACGCGGGCCCGGCGACGCCTCGTGTTCGGCTGCCGCTCGCTTGCGCGTCGCAGTTCCTTGGCGCGGCCGCCGCGCACTACGATTCGTCGCGGCTGCCATTCCCAAACGATTCCCTTACAATTCCGCGCATGCTGGCGCGCGTGTTCGGCATGGCGATTCACGGCATCGACGCTCGCCCGTGCGAGATCGAGGTGGACGTCACCGGCAGGGGGTTCGGGTTTCCCACGCTGGTGGGTCTACCCGACTCGGCGGTGAAGGAAAGCATCGACCGCATCCGCAGCGCGCTCTCAAACTCCGGTTACATGCCGCCGCGATCACGCACCACGATCAACCTCGCGCCGGCCGATGTGAAAAAAGAGGGACCCGCGTTTGATTTGCCGATCGCGCTGGGAATGCTGCTGGCCGACGACCAGCTCCGAAGCGATACGGTGGGAGACTATCTGGTCGCCGGCGAGCTGGCGCTCGATGGCCGCGTTCGCCCGATCAAGGGCGCCCTGTCGATGGCGCTGCTGTGCAAATCCAACGGCCACCGCGGACTGATCGTCCCGCGCGAGAATGCACAGGAGGCGGCGGTCGTCGACGGCGTCGAGGTCTACGGCGTTTCCGCGCTCAGCGAAGCCGCGGCGTTTCTGACCGGCAATCTCCCGCTCGAACCCGCGAGCATCGACGTCGAGGCAGTATTCGCCACGAGCGGCAAGTATGACGTCGACTTCAGCGACGTGCGCGGACAGGAGCCGGTCAAGCGCGCCCTGCTGGTGGCGGCGGCGGGGCGGCACAACGTCCTGATGCTCGGACCGCCCGGCACGGGCAAGACGATGCTCGCCAAGCGCCTCCCGACGCTGCTGCCGCCGATGACGCTGGCCGAGTCGCTCGAAACGACGCGCATTTATTCGGCGGCCGGTCATCTCAAATCGGGCGAGAGCCTCGTCGCGGCGCGCCCGGTGCGCCAGCCGCACCATTCGATCAGTACGCCGGCGCTGGTCGGCGGCGGCACGATCCCCAGCGCCGGCGAAGTATCGCTGGCGCATCACGGCGTGCTGTTCCTCGACGAATTCCCGGAATTCAACCGCAGCGTGCTCGAGTCGCTGCGGCAGGTGATTGAAGACGGCGCCGTCACGATCGCCCGGGCGCACAGTTCCGTGCAATTCCCGGCGGATTTTCTGCTCGTCGCGGCGATGAATCCGTGTCCGTGCGGCTACTTCGGCGATCCGCGCAAGCCGTGCAAGTGCTCGGCGCCGCAGATCGACAAGTACCTCGCCCGCGTGTCCGGGCCGCTGCTCGAGCGGATCGACATTCACATCGAAGTGCCGGCGGTGCCGATCGCGGCGCTGCGCGACCAGAAACCCGGCACCGACAGCGAGACGCTGCGCGAGAAAGTGCTCGCGGCAGTCCGGCTTCAACGCGAACGATTTGGCGAGAAGTCGACGACGATGAACGGCCGCATGACGACGCGCCTCTTGCGCAAGCACGCGGTGATCGACGCCGAGGGCGAGCGATTGCTGCGCCAGGCGGTCAGCGAGTTGGGCCTGAGCGCTCGGGCGCATGACAAGGTGCTGCGCGTGGCGCGGACGGTCGCCGACCTGGCCGGCGAGCCGAACATC
The DNA here is from genome assembly GCA_046350315.1 of Phycisphaerae bacterium. Lineage (GTDB taxonomy): Bacteria > Planctomycetota > Phycisphaerae > UBA1845 > Fen-1342 > CAZHTF01. The sequence goes on along the minus strand of JAXMAP010000002.1, from coordinate 2,914,569 downwards.
CAGGCCAATCACCTGGCCGAGGCGGTGCAGTATCGGCGGTTGGATCGGAGCGTGTGAATCGACCGCACCGTCGCGGCGCCATTTTGCACATCACGGTTCGCCGGCTGGCGAAACCGGGTTGCCCATGCGCACTTGCCCCGCGTGCGAACGGCCGATTTCTTCGGAGCTCATTCCGTTCTGCCCGCACTGCGGTCGTTCGTTGGAAGTTCAGGACCCACGTACAGGCTGGGCGCGCGCGAATGTCGATCTGCGCGCGGTTGCTAGCTGGCAGCGCCGCATCATCTATCCCATTTTGCTTCAGTGCATTGCCCTTTTCCTGACCGGCGCGCTCGGGTCGCAATCGCGCGGTTCGTTTTTTGTCGTTTTCGTGGCGGTTGTCTACTTTGGCAGCTTGATTGGGGTTGCATTGGTCGCTTGGCAACTACTGGGCGCGCTGCGGGCGACGCTCTTCTTGAAGCTGACGGCGAGCGTATTCTGCGTAGCGCCATGCATCTCGCTGCTCATGCTGGTGGTGGTCAATCTCTATGCGACCAAAGCCCTTCGGGACGCGGGCTTGAAAGTCGGCTTGATGGGAATCTCGGATGACGAGGTGGTGCGCGGCCTTGCGCCGTTTATCTGCCGCAACTGCGGCTACAGCCTGATCGGGAATATCAGTGGCGTCTGCCCGGAATGCGGTACTCCGGTTTCAGGTTCGTGACGTCGGTTCGCAAGCCAAGGGTGGGCTCCGCAAGCCCAACAGCCCGTTGAACTACTCGCTGTCCAAACCGGACCGTCAGGGAGCGGGGAGTATGCACGTTTCGACGTTTATTCGGGCCGTTCTCAGCTCCCGCTCCCTTACGGTCGCGGTTCGGACAGACGTTTGCGACGAACTGCTAACTAAGACGCCACAGCGAGTGACGGGCCGAAGCCCATTACGGCGGAAAACGGTGTACCATCGCTGGCCGGATCGGAGCGTCAATCATCTCAGTCAGCCCGGCACAGCGCGATGTCCGTCCCAGCGCCACGCGCCTCACGCCGATGCTGCCCGCGCACGCGGCGACCGTCGCATCGTGGGTGACGACCCGCGACGAGATGTTCTGGCTCTCGCCGCGCAGCGCGCCGCCGATCACCGCCGAGACGATCCGGCTCAACTGGGCGCGGCCTGGCCACGAGCAGCTTTCGCTTGTCGACGAGGCGGGGGCACAGCTGGCCTACGGTGAATTGAACATCCTCGATCAGCAGCGCGCCGAGTACTGGTTGGGCCACCTAATCGTCGATCCACGCCGTCGCGGACAGGGTCTCGGCAAGCGACTGACGCTCGCGCTGCTCCGCCGCGCCGAGCACATCTACGCCGCGCGCCGCGTGTGCCTGGTGGTGTTCCCTGAAAACGTGGCGGCGGTGGCGTGCTATCGCGCCGCGGGATTTCGGGACGAAGCCTACGAACCGCACGAATTCCCGGCGTACGACGAGCGGGCGCTCATGCTGCGAATGGACGTGCGATTCGGCGAGTGAGATGCTGTAATTCTCGGCGCACCACAGCCGCGACCGTGGGGCAGTGGGGGCGGAGTAGCCGTGGTTCCTTCGTCCCCCGCTTCCTCACGGTTGCGGTTCGGTCAGGCTTTGCAAGTACTGGCGGATGACCGGCCCTTGACCCGCGACGCGTGGCGGGCGGATGATCGAGGCATGCCCGCGCTGAAATGGGTCGAATCCGTTGATCAGCCTGAGTCTCTCGCGCTGTGCCTGGCAGCGCTGAGCGCCGCGCACGGCCGGCGCACCGGCTACGGCGAATGGATCGCCGCGCTGGGGCTGGGCGCGGCCACGGTCGCGATGCCCGCCATTTGCGCGAGGCGTTGGCCGAGCCTGGCCAGGGACCTTTCGCTCGCCTCAGCCGCCGCCGTGTACGGATTCGTGCTCCGCGAGCTTCACCCGCCGGACGCGGCCGTCGGCTTGGCGTTATCCGGCGAATTTCCCCAGCATTTTGACGACAGCTATCGCCCGCTCGTGTCGCGCGCGTTGCAAAATGGGCAGCGTGCGCTCGCCTGGCGCGGCTGGGGCGTCGCGGACGAGTCGCCGGCAGACGAATGGGGTCTGATCGACCGAGAGGCGAAGGGCGAATTGCTCGGTTGGGCGTCCGGCGGCGCAAACCCGCGGCCGCTGAGCGCCGCGCCGCATCAGGTGTACGTGGTCGAGGACGTGATGGACGATTGGACGCCGCCCGGCGCCGAAGCGCAGCTCAACCACGCGCGCGCAGCGGCCTCTGCATACTGGCGCGCGGATCAAGCCGTTCGATTCGGGGTGCAATTCGGCAAAGCAGCCTGGAACGCCCTGAGCGGAGCATGCCGCGGCCGTTGCGCGTGCGGTGCGAGCGGCGTCGAATGCGCGTCATACGCGCTACGCCGCATGGGATTGGCACGCGCTGAACTGGCGCGCTGGCTCGAAGGGCTGCGGCAAGGCCCATCGTCCGAGGTTCGAGCCGCTGCGACACGGTGGAGCGCGTCGCTATATCGAATTTTGGATCGACTTGGCCGCGTCAGTGCGTCAGAATGTGAGCACGCCTGCGAGCTCGCCAGCGCCGAGGAAGTCGCCCTGCATGCCGAGTTACTTCGCAACTGAACGATTCATACATGTGAGGAAGCGCGACCGCGGATCGATTTGCGCACTCGGGCTGTTCGCGGCGATGTCAGCGATCGCGGCCGCGGCTGATCATCCCAGTCTGCTGATTTCGCGCGAAGATCTGCCGCGAATTCTCCGCGCGGCGAATGGCGAGCAGTCCGCGAATCTCGCCGCGCTCCGCGACTACCTCTCCCAAGGCGAGTCGGCGCTGGAGTTGCCCGGCGAGCTGAGCGGGGCGGCGTTTCTGGTCATGCTCGAGCCGTCCAGCCCGCGCAACGCGGGGCTGGTCGCGGCGCTGCGTCGCACGCTCGGGGGGCCGCTGCCGCTGCTGGCTGATCCGCTCGAAGCTGCGATCGCGCTGGACTGGGCGCGCTCGGCGCTCGACGACGCGACGTGCGATGCGTTTCTGCGCGAGGCGCGGCCGCTGCTCACGCCGCTCACCGCCGCCGACAGCCCTCTGGATTCCGGAGAGTTTCGCAAGCGGCTGGCGGGCTTGGCGTTGGCGGCTGCGCTGGAATCGCCGGAACGCAGCGCGCCGCAGTGGCGGGTGCAGCGCAAGCGCATCATCGACGGCGCCCGTGTGTATTTCGAGAAAACGTTTCCGGTGTACCTGAAATGGCGCGGGCTATCGCCGACGCTGCCGGGCTTCGCGGCGGATGAAGAGCTCGACTCCGCGATGGCGCTTGAGCTGGGCAGTCGCGTGCTGGGGCGCGATCTCTGGGCCGAACAGTCGGACATTTCGCGCTGGATGGAGCATTACCTGTTTGAGCCGCTCGACCATCCGAGTTTGGCGCATTGTTTCGCCCGTGATGATGGGGATTCCGGCCGGCCGCTGCCGCTTGACGTAGAGGCGGGCGTTCCGTCGGTCGCGGCGCACCTGATCGCGAGGCGAACGCGCGATCCGGCGGCGGCTACGATCGCGGATCGGGTGGACGCGGCATTGCGCCAGTCTCGCGGCGGTCGCGCGGCGCTGGCGCGCTGGCAAACGCTGCTGTTCGATTTCGCCGACGTGCCGCGCGTCGACCTTTCACGTCTGCCGCCGGCGCGTAATTTCGGCGGCGCGGTCGGGCTGAACTTCGGCGTTCCATTCGCGCCGACGGCGATCTGGATCGAGGCCGGCCAGCCGTTCCTGCGCCGCGGACAGCATTTCGACGCCGGCCATTTCCTGATCCATAGCCACGGCGGTCACCTGGCGATCGAGGAATCGGACGGGATCGAGCTGGAGGCGGTGCCCAGCAAGGGCGGAATGCAGCGCCTGGGGGATGATCCTGATCCGTTCGATTTTGCTCAATACCGCGTCAGCACCATCGCCCACAACTGCATGATTTTCAGCGACGCGGCGCGGGCTGCGAATTGGTTTGGCCGGCCTTTCGCGCCGATGGGGGGACAGCGACTCGTTGAGAACACCTGTCAAGACTTCGGCGTGCCGCAGGAGGTGTCGGGCCGTCAGACGGCGCGACAAATTGCCTATGGATTCGAGCACGGCGCGGGTTATCTGGCGCTTGACCTGACGCCGGCGTATGATGGCAAGACGCTGTCGCGCTACACGCGTGAATTCATCGCCGTCGAGGGGCGGATGCTGATCGTCGTCGATCGGTTCGATTTGGCGCGCGAGCGCACCACGCCAACATGGATTCTAAACATCCCGTCGCGTCCGACGGTCGATGGACAAGACCTGGCGAATGTCGCGCGCACGGCCGGGTCGGACAATTCCGGCGGCGTCTGGCCGGTCGGAGCAGGTCCGATCCGTTGGTGCGAGGGCGAAGGCGCAGCGTGGTTCCGCGTGGTTTCGCCAAGCGACGCCAGTGTGAGAGTGATCGGAGGCCCGGCGAATGCCAAACGGGTGACTCAAGGTCCCGCAACCGGAATGCAATACGTGGGCGGAACGGCGGACAGTTTCGAACGGCTGGTCGTTCCGGCCAGCCATCATCGCCCGCGAAACGCGTGGTATCGCCTCGGAGAGCCGTCCAGCGCGCTTCATTCGCCCGCTTACACCCACTGGGGCCGGATCGAAGTCGAACCGCATGAGACACGCGGGGCGCAGATCATCGTCGCGGTGATTGGGCTCGGACCCCGGGCGTCGGTCGCGTCCCCAGAATTCAACTCCGTACAGACCAGTGACGGATTGAGCGTCGCGGTCGTGCTCGATACACGTGAGTTTCGAGTTACGGTCCCGGTCGGCGGCGGTATTGGGGGCGGCTTGGAGTTTGTCGGTGCGAGCAATACGACTTGGACATTCCCAAGCCGGGTTGAAAAAGACCAACCCCTTGCGTCGCTTGCGGAATAGACTTCGGCGCGTGGCGAGGTCAATGAAGGAAGCTCATCACTGGGAAATCTTTGCCTAGTGCGCCTCGAAGACTGGGCGCGAATTACCCACCCATTTCGATCTGAACACCGGTCAAAAACAAACGTAACTAACCAACAGGCAAGCGCTTGCGACGCGACGCGTCCACCCGGCGCCACGGACCGAGAATATTGGCACGCCAGTTGCCATCGCTGGTTTGGATTGCTCAGCTTGCCGCGGAACGGGAGCCCCGCGGCGGGCGGCGATCCAGCCCTGTCCTTATCAAGGATCAGGAGAGACGCGCGGCAGGATGCCGCGCGTCTCACTTGGTTTCAACGACCTTCGTCCATTGAGATCGACCCGCCGCGCTTGAGCATTCTCGCGTGGGACGTTACGAACACGACATGTCAATCCTGAATACTTATGTGCGCGGCGGGATTACCGCCGTTTTCCTGGTCGTCGCGGCGTTGGCTCAGCAGCCGCCAGCGCAGAGCCAGCCCGGCGTTCCCGATCCGGCGCGATTTCAGAACGATATTCGCGCATTTGCGAAGTGGGACCGCAAGAACAGCGTTCCTACGGGAGCACTGCTATTCGTCGGCAGCTCGTCGATCGTCGGTTGGGGCACGCACGAGGCTTTTCCCGAGTGGCCGGTGCTCAACCGCGGCTTTGGCGGCTCGCACATGAGCGACCTGAATCACTACTTTGACCAGGTGGTGAAGCCCTACGCCGCACGAGCGATCGTCGTGTACGAGGGCGACAACGACATCGCCGACGATCGGACGCCTGAGCAGGTCTGCGGTGAATACCGCGTTTTTGTCCGCAAGGTCCGCACGATTCAGCCGGATGTGCCGATCGTCATCCTGTCGATCAAGCCAAGCCGGGCGCGCTGGGAAAGGTGGCCGGCGATGCAGCAGGCCAATGCCTTGCTGCGGCATTTGTCGGATGAAGAGAAATCAGTCACATTCGTGGACGTCGGCGCGCCGCTGTTGGGTTCCGACGGGCAACCGCGGACGGAGCTGTTCCAGGCCGACAAGCTCCATCTCAATGCCGACGGGTATGCGTTGTGGAATAAGACGCTGCGGCCGATTCTCGAGCGCGCCATGAGCCGCTCGTGAGCGCGGCGCTGCGTCGCGCCCGGCGCCTGAACTGCGAACCACGCGCCGGCGACAGGCCGCGACGCGAATGACCGTTATCATCTCTAAGGGCACTTGGATTTCACGCAGGTCGCGTTTGAATGGGCCACGAACGAATCACGCTTAATACGTTGCAGTCGATGAAAGCCGTCGGGCGGAAGATCGCCATGTTGACGGCCTACGACCACCCGACCGCCGTCGCCGCCCAGGCCGCGGGGATTCACTCGCTTCTGATCGGCGATTCGATGGGCACGGTGCTGCTCGGGCACGCCAACACGCGCGACGTGCCGTTAGAACTGATGCTGGTGCTCGGCGAGGCGGTGCGGCGCGGCGCTCCGGACCTATTCCTGATCGGCGACATGCCCTACGGCCCGCTTTCGTCCGGCGACGAGGCCGTCACGCGCGCTGCGCAGCGATTCGTTGGCGAATGCGGTTGCAACGCGGTGAAACTCGAATGCGAATCCGTGCACGCCCCGCTAGTTGGGCGGATCAGCAGCAGCGGAATCATCGTCGTCGCTCATCTCGGGCTCCGTCCGCAGTCGATTCTTTCGCCGGATGGCTATCGCGCGCAGGCCCGCGACGCGCTCGCCATCGAGCGGCTCGTCGCCGACGCACGGACGCTCGTCGCGGCGGGGGCGGCGATGCTCCTGCTTGAAGCCGTCCCGCCCGAGGCCGCACGGGCCGTGATCTCGGCGTGCGACGTGCCGGTCATCGGATGCGGCGCGGGGCCGGATTGCGACGGGCACGTCGTGGTCACGCACGACATGCTCGGGATTGGCACGATGCGTCCACCGCGTTTTGTTCCGGTACTCGAGCAATTCGGCCAGCGAATGACCGACGCCATGAAGGGCTACGCCGAATCGATCGCCGCCGGCGAGTATCCCGGCCCGCAGCATTGCTACGGCATGCGTGCGACACCGGCCGAGGCGACCGAGCCGCGATGAGCGTGCGAGCCGCGCCGGAGCGATGTCCAGCGTGCGGCGGAGAACCGCGAGAGCGATTCGCGCTGGCCGAAGGCGTGCCGCTGCTGCAATGCCGGCGCTGCCTACTGGGCTGGTGGCGTTGGGGCGAGTTTGATCCCAGGAAATTTTACGATCGGCAGTATTTCCAATCGGCCGACGTTTCCCGCGGATACGACGATTACGCCTCGCTGGAAGCAGGGGTGCGGCGCACGGCGCGCGGCCGGCTGCGGCGCGTCGCGAACTTGCTCGCGCGCACTGCAAAGCCCGAGCGTATCACGGCGCCGCGCCGACTCTACGAGATCGGCTGCGGCACGGGCGTGTTTCTCGATGAGGCGCGAAACGCCGGTTGGGATGTGCGCGGCGTCGAGGTCAGCGACTACGGCGTCGAGCGGGCGCGGGCGCGCGGGCTGGCGGTTGAGCGCGGCGAAGCAGAGGCACTGTCACGCACGGCGAGAGCCAACGGCGAGCAGGCGCAAGTAGATTGTGTCGCGATGTGGGACGTGATTGAGCACGTCCGAGACCCAGCGGGCGTGATCCGGCACGTGGCTGGTCGGCTTCGCGCTGGCGGAATCCTGGCGCTATCCACCGGCGATGTTTCATCGCTCTGCGCTCGGCTGAGCGGTCCGCGCTGGCATCTTTTCAACCTGCCCGAGCACCTGTTCTTTTTCTCGCCGGACTCGCTACGGCGGCTGCTTCGCGCCGCCGGTTGCCGTGTGATCGAGGTCACGCGCGAGGTGAATTGGTCGCCACTGACGTACTTGGTGGAGCGGCTCGGCAAACGCGTCTCGCCGCTCCGGGCGCTGACCAGGCATTCCAGGCTGGCCCGCGTCGTGTTGCCAGCGACGTTGCTTGATGTCATCGGAGTCTACGCAGTTCGCGAAGGCGTCGAATGCGGTTCGCGCGGCATGACGTAGGCCAACAAGATCCGCAGGCGTTTTTTTTTGATTGTCCGCGCCGCACTGTAGCATGATGCGCATGGCCCCCGATACCGCCCTGAATCGCAGTGCAGCCGCGAGCTTCGAGACCTCGCGCGCCCGTACGTTGCCAGGAATCGGTATTGCAAGCCTGCTCGTGGCGCTGCTGGTCGCGGCGGGTGTCGTCTGGCGCGGGTATGTCGAGCTGCGCGGCGCGCGCGCGGATCTGCGGGCGCAGTACGGCCTTCGGCTGCGCGCCGCGAAGGATTGCCTAACCAGCTATTTCAACCAGGTGCGGAACACGCTGGACACGATCAGCCTGGATCGAAATGTGCGCGTGCTCTCGACCGAGTCACGAGAATTCATTCAGGCGATCTACGACGCGAATTACGACCAGCACCAGCTGGCGGAGGTGTACATCATCGAGCGGGATTTTGACGGCGGCAGGCGTCCCATCATGGCTTTCGAGAAGGGCGACGAACATCGCACGGAAGCTGAGCTGCACAGCCTGGAGCGCGAGGACGAAGAATACGCCGCGCAGCGCGAGCAGATTCGGTTGTTCGAACAGCAGGATGCGCTGCACGCCGCAATCAGCCCGCCGCTGGAGCTGTGCGTGGGCGGCCGGGGTGTCGTGTACTCGGTGCCGATCCGCGGCGCGCGCGGATTGGTCGGCATCGTCGCCGGCATGGTGCCCGCCGCGATTCTGGGCCACCAGCTCGCGACCAGCAGCCTGAACAGCCGGCTGGTTCTAGCGCAGGCGGGCGGTCCAGTGGTCTCCTCCAACGCGCTCGACGATGTGCCACCGACGGCGGTCCGAGTCGTGACCGCAGACCCGCCCGGCGAGCGTGAAAATCGCGCGGCGGACCGCCCGGATCTCGGCCGATTCGACGCGCTGACCGCCGCGCTGCCGCTCGCCGACGGCGTCACCTGGCAGCTCGCAATACTCTTTGACGAATCCGCGGAGCTGCGAACCAACCGTGCACACTCGCTTCTAAGTTGGGGCGCGGCGGCGGCGATCGTGGGCCTTGGGGCCGCGGTTTTCTATTTGTGCCGTTTGACTGGGGCGCTCGTTGAGGCGCGCCACGCCGCTGAGCGCGGGCAGCAGCGAGAGGCCGAGCTTGCGCACGTGATGCGGCTGGTGACGGTCAGCGAGTTGACCACCGGCTTGGCACACGAGCTGAATCAGCCGCTGGCGGCGATCGCCGGTTACGCGGAGGCCTGCGCGCAGCGCGCGGTCGCCGGTCAGGCTGGCAGCGAGTCGGTGCTGGCGGACTTGCGCGAGATCGGCGTTCAGTCCGAGCGCGCGGGACGGATCATCCAGTACCTGCGCGAGTTCGTTCGCAAGCCGCGCCCGCGGCGGCAGCGCGAAGACCTGAATCGGCTGGCCGAGGCCGCCAGCGAGCTGTTGCGATTCGAGCTGCGCCGCGGGAATGTCCGGCTTCGCATGGAATTGTCGCCTCAGGCGCTTCAGGTCGACGTGGAGTCGATCGCGATCGAACAGGTGCTGGTCAACTTGCTGCGAAACGCGGTTGAGGTTCTGGGGTCGTCTGCGCCGGACCAGCGGGAGATTGCACTCCGCACCCGCCGGATCGATGATACGGGCCGAGCCTCGTGCGAGGTCAGTGACAGCGGCCCGCCCGTCGACGCGCAGCGGATTCCGCAAATGTTCGCGCCGTTTTATTCCACCAAGACGTACGGACTGGGAATGGGACTGGCGATCAGCCGCGCGATCGTCGAATCGCACGGCGGGCGATTGAGCGCACGCCCCGGCGAAACGCGTGGAATGGTCTTCTCACTCGAGTTGCCGCTCGCGAAGGACGGCCCGGCGTGACAACGGAATCGACCGTCTACGTAGTGGACGACGACGCGGCCGTGCGTACGTCGCTATCGCGTCTGCTCTCGTCGGCGAACCTTGCCGTGCGGGCGTTCGGCTCGGCCGAGGAGTTCCTGGCTGATTTTTCGCCGAGCGGACCGAGCTGCATCATTCTGGACGTGCGCATGTCCGGCATGTCCGGGCTGGAGCTCCAGAAACTGCTTGCCGGGCGGCGCGAAACGGCCCCGGTCCTTCTAATTTCGGGGCACGGCGACATCGAGATGGCCGTCGGCGCCATGAAGGATGGCGCGTTCGACTTCCTCACCAAGCCCTACAACGCGCGCGGCTTGCTTGAAAAGGTGCAGGCGGCGCTGCGCGCCGACGAGACGCGCCGCGCCGAGCTGGCGACGCGCTCGTCCGCCAAGGCGGCGCTGGCCCGCCTTTCGCCGCGCGAGATCGAGGTGTTGGAGGGCCTCACGCACGGCGAATCGGTCAAGCAGATCGCCGCGCGACTGGGTTTGAGTCGCAAGACGGTCGACATTCACCGCGCCCACGTGTTAATGAAGGTCGGCGTCGATTCCGTGGCGGAGCTGGTGCACGTAGTCCTGCGCGCCCGCCGGGATTCAACGCCGGACTCGCGTTGAGTGGCGCACCGTGGCGCAATCTTCGCGGGCTGGTCGGGCGTACCTTCGCCGAATAGACTTCGCATCCCCGGATTCCGCGGCGTAATCGGCGGGTGTCGATTTTCCGCGGTTGCGTCGGGCGCGTGAATGACGAAACAGTCTCAGCTTCGCTGGGTCTTGCCACTTCTTCGCTATGGCCTGTGCGCCGTCGCGATCTGGTATTTAGTCACGCATGTCAGCTGGTATGACCGCGTAGCTCTCGCGGCCGACAAGGACACGCGCGTCCCGCTCCTCGAAACGCGCGGCGACGTCTTCGTCGTGATACAGAATGGAAAGACTGTCGAGCTGCCGCGCGAGCAGATTCGATACATCCGCGTTGACGGTGTCGATACGCCCGATGTCGAGCTGGGCATTCGCGGCGTGGCGCAGTCGTGCGACTGGAAGCTCGCGCTATGGGCCATTCTGCTATTCGCGCCCGTGCCATTTCTTCAGTCGCTGCGCCTGATCTGGATGCTTGCGATTCAGGAGGTCCGGCTTTCGTTCTGGTCGTCCGTCAAACTCTCGTTCGCCGGCAATTTCTTTAACTTCGCGCTGCCCGGCACGACCGGCGGCGACCTGATCAAGGCCGTCTACATCACGCGCCATACGCATCGCAAGACCGAAGCCGTCTTGACCGTCTTTCTCGACCGCGTCATCGGCCTGTTCGGATTGGTTCTGATCGCCGGGACAATGATCATCGTTGCCTGGGACGCGCGGCGGTTCGGGAAGCTGGCATGGGTGCTGGCGGGCATCTGCGCGGCGCTCGGTATCGGGCTGATGTTCATTCTGAGCCACCGGCTGCGACACGCGATCGGGTTGCCGGCGCTGGCGCAGAAGCTCCCGATGGGCGACCAGCTCCTGCGAGTGGGCCGCGCGACCGTGGCGATGCGCCACCATCCGAGCTTGCTCGCGCTGAGTCTGCTGAACACGATCGTGCTGCAGGTGATCGTGTTGATCAGCGCCTGGGCGATGGGCAAGGCGCTCGGCCTCAGCGCCCCGTTCATGCACTATTTCATCTACGTGCCGATCGGATTCCTGATCGCGGCGATTCCGATTTCGCCGCCGCAGGCGTTCGGCGTCATGGAATGGGCGTATGTGCAGTTCTTCGCGCATCGCGGCTACGCGGACGTGTCGCAGGCGGTGGCATTCGCGCTGGCGGTGAGGCTGATCCAACTTGTCTGGGCGCTGCCCGGAATTCTCGTGCCGCTGCTCGGCGCGCACATGCCGGCGCGATCGGAGCTTGAGGCGCTCAACGTGCCGGAAGCCGACGCGCCCGTCGCGGCACAGTCCGCGGCAACCCGCGCGCCATGACAATCAGCCCGGCGCTTGGGCGCTGGTTCGGCCAAGTCGCGCCGATCGCGCTGATTCTCCTGGCGATCGCGGTCATCCACGGACCCTCACTCACGTTCGACCTCTTTCTCGACGATTACGCGCACTTTCAGCAGCTTCGCGAATGCGATTGGTCGCTGCGCGGGCTGACAGACGCATGCCGGCTGGAACTCGTCGGAGGCGTGCTGCAAACGCCCTGGCTGCCCGACTGCACGCTGAGATTCTTTCGGCCCGTCGCCTTCGGGCTGATGAAACTCGCTTACTCGCTCTCCGGCTGGTCGCCGGCGGCGCTGCACGGCTTGAGTTTGCTCTGGCACGCGGCGAACTGCCTGACGACGGCGCTGTTGATGCGGCGGCTGGGAATCGCCGTCGCGCCGGCGTATGCCGCGGCGGCCCTGTTCGCCATTCACCCCGGACACATCGGGACGGTGCAGTGGATTGCGGCGCAGTCGGAGCTGATGGTGACGGCGTTCCTGCTCGCGGCGACGCTGTGTTTCGTTCGGATTCGAGGGTCGGGTCAGAGCCGCGCCCGTAAGGAAGCGGGGGATGCGGAGACGCCGGAATTCGTGCAACACCGGGGTACCGGCGATTCCGCCGAATTACGCTCCAATCCGAGCCCCGACCGTCAGGGAGGGGTCGGCTCTGGCGGAGAAATCCCCTCGGCGAGCCGACCAAACCTCGAGCATTCGACCCCTCCCTTACGGTCGGGGCTCGGTTCGGAGCGTCGGTCTGCCACGTCTTGGCGCACCATCGGCGTGCTGGTGCTGTTCGCGCTCGCGCTTGGTTGCCGTGAAAATGCGATCGTGTTGCCGTTTGTCCTGATTTGCGGGGGGATCTCAGCCCTGCTGCGGGTACGCGGGCACTCCAAGATCGAACCCGTGGACGCCGCGTCGAGCTGGCGCGGCGCCGCGTCGAGCTGGCGTCGTCGCGCCGCGATTCTCGCTGCGATGGTCGTCATTTCCGTCGCCTACGTCGCAGTGCGAACGTGGATGCTCGGTCCGGCGGGCGTTCCGCAATCGCCATACGTCCGCTCGCCGGGAGAGCCCGGTTTCTGGCGCTTCGTGAGCGACAAAGCGCTCTATTACCTGCTCGGTGAATTCCTGCTGTTTCCGATTCTTCCGTTCGCCGGCGTTTCATATTTGCAGGCCCGCCCGCTGGTGCTGTATGGCCTCGGCGGCGGAATCGTGCTCGTTATCGCAATGCTGCTGATCGCGAATCGCCGGCGCTGCGTCGCGTGGCTCGCGGTGGCGTGGCTGATTCTGACGATGACGCCCGTCTTGCCGGCGTTTGAGTCACCGCACCATCTGTACCTGCCAGGTGTGGGCTGGACGATGCTTGTCGCGATGGCGCTGGAGGTCATCCGAGGCGCGCCGAATGCCGTCCCGCGGCCGCCGCTGCGTGGAATCGCGTTTGCGGGAGTCGTTCTAGCCGCCGCGGCTGTGTTCGGCCTGGTGAGCTTTCAGTTCTCGCGTTCGTTCGACACGGCGCGCGGGGTCGAGGACCGCGTGATTGCCGAAGTGGCGGACGCTGCCGGCGGATTGCGAAACGGCGACACGATCTACATGCTGAATCTGCCGTTGATCGCGCACTATCTTGGCCCGGCGCTGGAGCAGAAAACCGGGCTGCACGATTTGCGCGTCGTGGCGCTGACCTGGTCGCCGCGCGTGCTCGGCATGACGGCTCTCTCCGAGATCACCTGGCGGGACGATCGCACGATCGAGCTGGAGATCGCCGCCGATCGCTACTTCGCTGGGGCGCTGGGCGAGCTGGTGCGTTCGGCGAGCGGTGCACAGCCGGGGGCGGCTGTGGTGGAAGGCGGCGCCGCACAGCCGGCGCCGGCTTTGTCACAAGGCGAAAATCCGCTCGCGCCGGGCCGGACTCGCCGATATCATGGCGGAACGGCCGAGGTGCTCGCGAGCGACCTGGGCGGCGTGCGGGCGCTGCGCTTTCGCTTCGATGCGCCGCTGGGCGTCGGTCGACAGAGAGTGTTCTTCGGGTCGCAGGCACGCTGGGCCTGCGAAATCACTCCGCCGAGGATGCCGCGTGAGTAACTCTTCGACCCTGCCTGCGCTTCGCCCGGTGGAAGTCCGGCCCATTCGCGCCGAAGACGGCGACCTGCTGTTCGTGGTGCGCGACTACTGGCAGGTTGCGCCGCGCACGCTGGCCGTGTCGCCGGCCGGCTATTTCGTGATGCTGCACCTGAACGGCCGGCACACGCGCGAGCAGGTGGCGGAGGCGTTTTCGCGACAATTCGAGTCGTCGCTGCCGACCGAGCAGATCGACGCGCTGATCGAGGCGCTCGATGAATCGTATTTGCTGGAAAATGAGCGATTTCAGCAGGCGTATGCCGCGCTGCGGGCCGAGTACGCCGCGTCACCGGTCCGCGACAACCGCGAACGCTATCCCGGCGAGGCGGAATTGCGGCGCGAGATTGTTGAAATGCTGGCGCGCCAGTCACCGGCGTCCGCGCGCCGGCCAGCCGCGCCGGCCGGCATGATCGCGCCGCACCTGGACTATCACCGCGGCGGGCCGTGCTATGCCGCCGCATACGCCGTCTTGGCCGCCGCCGTGCCGGCGGATCGCTACGTAATTTTGGGGACGAATCACTACGGGCGTGGGCGCGGCGTGGTGGCCACAAAGCGCGATTTTCTGACGCCGCTGGGCACGGCGCGCACGGACGTCGATTTCATCGACTTTCTTGAGACCAGGGTCGACACGAGTCTCTGCGATGACGAGTATGACCATCGTTTCGAGCATTCGATCGAATTACAGGTTCACATTCTGCAAACGCTGTATCCCGGACGCGGATTCTCGATCGTGCCGGTGCTGTGTCCCGATCCGAGCGGGCCGACCGGCACGCGGCCGGCCGACGGGCGCGGCTGCGACCTAGGCGCGTTCGCTGACGCGCTGCGCGACCTGACGCGCGACCAGCCGGGCACGATGCTGATCGCCAGCGCCGATCTCAGCCACGTCGGCCGCCACTTTGGCGATCCGGATGTGACGACACACGAGTTTCTGGCGCAGGTCGGCGCGAACGATCAGCGACTTCTCTCGCTACTAGCCGAGAGGCGCGAGGAGGAATTCGTGGCCGACGTCCGCGCCGCCGGCAACGCCACACGAATATGCAGCGTCGGCTGCATCTACGCCTTGCTCCGCGCTCTACCGAATCGCGCTTGCACAATTCTCAAGTATCACCAGGCGATCGATCTGCCGGCCGAGACGAACGTCACCTGCGCGGCGGGGTTTGTCGCGTAGAACGGCGAGGATCACCACGGAGGCACGGAGAAAAAACAGACGACGGGCGGTCTGCGGCATTGGGTGGCATGGCCGCGGCTGTTGGCGGCCATGTCTGCGGCAGCTGGTGTGATTGACGCGGAGCCAGTCACTCTTGCAACGGCATGCCTGCCAACGGCCGCAGGCATGCCACCAGCCCGTGTTTCCGTGACCACCCCCATCGAACGGCGAAAATCACTAGAGCCTATCCCAAAACCACTCTTAGCAATAACAGTGTGCATCCCAGGTGCAAGAAGCCTTGAAACAGCGGCGTGGTCTTTTCCCAGCGAATGCACAAGCGGCGGAAATTCTGGATCCACGAAATCGTCCGCTCGGCGATCCAGCGCCGCTTGTAACGCCGCAGGGGCCGGCCGTCTTGGGTGATATTCTCCGACTTGCGATTCAAGCGGTGCGGCGCGATCAATTCCACACCTTCCTGCGCCAGCGCTTGGTCCAACGCGTCGCTGTCGTAGGCCTTGTCGCCGATGACGCGCAGCGGCATCTGCGTGGTCAACATGAAATCAAACAGCCCTTGGGCGAGCCGGCTCTCGTGCGGCGCGGCCGACATCGTCTCGACCGCCACCGGCAGCCCCCGGGCATCGACCAAAACCATGATTTTCACGCCTTTTCCGGCCTTCGTGCAACCGATGCCGTCGCCGCCGCCCTTGGCCCTGGCGAACGTGGCGTCAATGTAGCATTCATACAACTTGTAGCCGCCGCGCCGCTCGACGCACTGGCCGGCCTCTTGCAGGATGCGCTCGAACACGCCGGCCGTGGTCCAGATTTGGAACCAGCGATGAACGGTGCTTTTGCTTCCGAACTGGCGCGGGAGGTCTTTCCATTTCGCGCCGTTGTCCAGAATCCAGAAGATCCCCTGCAACGTGCGCCGCCGGTCCGCCTCCGGCCGCCCGCCCTTGGGGTTGCGCTCGGAGATCGGAAGCCGCGCGACCAGCCAGTCCAGTTGTTCGTCGGTGAATGTCAACATGCCGCATTATAGAACTTCTACAAGTGCCCCGGTTATGGGATAGGCTCTAGGTAGCGCCTGCGTACGCGCACCCACGCTCCGTATCGCGTGTAGAAGGCTCGGCGGTCGGTGCAACGCGATGAACCTACGTGCGCGAATCGTTCGCTAGGGCGTCGTGAGTCTCCACGTCCCCTGTGCGCGCTGCCGCTACGATCTGTTCGGCAACTCGGCGGCGGGCGCGTGCCCTGAGTGCGGCGGTGCGATTCGGGTGTCGATCCACTCGCGGCGTCCGTTGTTCATGACGGAGTTGCAACTTGCGGTGCTGATTTGGGCGACCATTCTTCCGATCGGCGCGCCAATTCTGCTCGCGCTTTCGTTCGCCCTCAGCCTGGGCGGGATGCTCGATCACCCGGGACCCTCGCGCGTGTTCGGGATGGCGTGGTTGACACTTTGGTACTCGTGCCTCGTTTCCGTCATCGGGGTTTCCGCCCTGACCGCAACCAATGGCCGCGGTTGGCTGGAGCGTGCGGGCGGACTCGCACTGGGCGGGTCCGGCGTCGGCATCGCTTTGACCCCGGCGGTTGCGCCGATCGAATACTCGGCGCCCGTCGCCTGGCTTCTTACGTTGCTCGGGTTGTATGTCGCCATCGTTGCCGGCTCGCTGTGGCACGCTCCGTCGAGACCGGGCGCGCTTGTTTTCATCGCTGCGTGGTTGGTGAGTTGTACGGTCTGGCTGTTTATCCCGACTGTGATGGGATGGTCGGCGTTCATCCCGTGCTACGTCGCGTCAGGCGCGAGTATCATCGTTGGATCGCTGGTCGCAAGCGCCGTCCTGTTTCGCGAACGCCGAGATCAGCGACGGATGCTGAAGTTAGATCTAGAGGCGCGCGAAACATGCGCGTAATCATGCGGACCGCCGCGGTGAGTCCCGACATGCTCTTGGGCGAAATTCTGCGATCAGGGCTGGTTCAAATCGGGGCGAATCGGCAGTCGCGCGATTCGGATTGCAGCGCGCTCAACAGTAACGACAGACCGCCGAAGATCCGCTTCGGGCACGCGACGCAGCACGGACTCAAGGAGCTGCTGCATCTCGATGTCGGTTCGTGGACCGGCCCGAAACAAGATCAGCCCCGGACTGTCGCGACCGCTCAGTGCCAGAATCCTTGAAAAATCCAAATCCGATGTGACGATCACCGCGTCTTCCTTCGCGGCCAGCGCGAAAATCACTTCATCCGGTGCGCTCGACAATCCCCGCTCGCGCACGTGTTGGGCTTGATGACCCTGTTCGGAGAGCCAACGCGAAAGCCGCGGGCTAACGGCTTGATCGATCAGGAATCGCATCAACCCGCCAGCGGAATAAACGGATCATCTGACAATCGCGCGGCGTAAGCTAGCGCCTGTCGAATATCGTCTGCCTCAAGATCGGGATGGTTGGCTAGGATGGCCTGCTCAGCTTCCCCCGCGGCGAGCATTCCCAGTACGCGCGAGACCGGCATACGCAGACCCCGGATGCACGGTCGCCCCCCCATGACGGCGGCGTCGACCGTAATTCGGTCAAATGCCTTCATTGTCATGTCCATATTGTAATCACCGTCGGCGTGCGGAGCAGCGGCTACCGGCTGTTTCTACTTCCATCGAACGGTGAAGTTCACCACGGAGGCACGGAGACACGGAGAAAGCGCAGTCGAATCCGGTCTTCTCCGTGCCTCCGTGTCTCCGTGGTGATTTCAGCTTTCCCTGCCGTCGGTCGGAGCGGCGCGGACGCGGAGATGAGTTCTACGCCCCCACGTATTTCGCATACACGCCCCGCGCCACGGCCGGGTCGCTCGTTCCCTGCACGATCGCGCGCCCGTCGCGAAAGAGCGTGACGGAGTGCTCGCCGATGTCGAAGCGCAGGAGAAATTCGTTGAACACCGGGCGGCTCGTGCCTCGCAGGCGCGAGGCGATCTCGCGAAAATCGATCCGCGCGCCGGATGTCGCCGGCAGAATCTGGATCGCATTTCGCCCGCACAGCGCCGCCGAGGCCGACGCCCGCTCGCCGGAGAGGAACTCGAATTTTCCCTGTTTGCAGCACGGACAGTCCCCGGCGTCGCGCGCCGATCGCATGTCGAGCATCCGCACCGTTCCCAGCCAGGCGTCGATCGTGACCAGTCGGCGATTCAGCGCTTCCAGCCGGCCGGAGAGAATCTTCATCGCTTCCAGCGCCTGCAAACTCGCGACGATGTTCACAACCGGCCCCAGCACGCCCGCCGTGTCGCACGTCGGCGTCATTCCCGGCGGCGGCGCCTCTTCCCAGATGCAGCGCAGGCAGGGAGTCTGGCGCGGAAGGATCGGCATCACCAGTCCTTCGGCCGCGATGCAGGCCCCGTAGACCCACGGCAGCTCGGCCTTGACGGCTACGTCGTTCACCAGAAAGCGGGTCTCGAAATTGTCCGTGCCGTCGAGAATCAGATCGACGTCGGCGCAAAGCGACTCGGCGTTCGCGGGGTTCACGTCGGCCACGACCGGCTCGACCTCGACCGCCGAGTTGATTTTGCGCAGCTTGCGGGCGGCGGCCTCGGCCTTAGGCAGGTTGGCGGCGATGTCGTGTTCGTCGAAGAGCACCTGCCGCTGCAGGTTGTCGAGCTCGATGAAGTCGCGGTCGATGATCCGCATCCAGCCGACGCCGGCGCGGACCAGCGTGTTGGCCAGCACGGTGCCCAGCGCGCCGCAGCCGACCAGCGCTACGCGCGACAGGCGCAGGCGGCGCTGCCCGTCGACGCCGAGCGGCTCGAAGAGCATTTGCCGCGAGTAACGCGCGAGATGAGGATCGATCAACGCGTCGCGAGTCACGAGGCGCGCCCCGCGTCCGTCGCGGGCGGCGTCGATCGGCCGCGCGCCGCTTGCAGCAACACCCAGCCGTCCCACAGCGCGCTGACGGCAAGAATGGCGACCAGAATCGAAATCGCGCTCCATTCGCCGTCGACGCGCGCTTTGGCCATCCACACTGCCGCAATGATCAATAGCAGGACGCCCACGGCGAATTCCAGCAGCGCCCCGAGCCTGAGCGCGATTGCCCGGCCGGCCAACGAGATCAGGCCGATGCCGAGCGCGGCGAAACCGAGAATGCGCATGGCGAGGAACAGCGTGTTGTCGAGATCAATCCAGCCTTTGACGGCCTCCTCGGCGGCAGTGCCCGGCGCGGTTGCGATCAGGCTCATGCCGAAGTAGAGCAGAACGCCGCCCTCGATCAGCATGCGCATCGCGTTGGCGCGGATCGCTGATGGGGAGCTAAGCGGTTTTTCGCTCATCGCAGCGCCTCCATCGATCCGCCACGCGCAACAGTCGACCGGCGCCCGGACACGCCGGTCCGCTACATTGTCGCTTTTGCCGCCGCCGCAAATCGGCGGTCCACATCGTCCCAGTTCACGACGTTCATGAACGCCGTGATGTAGCTGGTGCGCTTGTTCTGATACTTCAGATAGTAGGCATGCTCCCACACATCGATCACCAGCAACGGAACGACGCCCCAGACGCCCATGTTCTGGTGCTTTTCGGCGGATAGCACGAGCAGGCGCTGGGCGTGCGGCTCATACGCCAGCACGCCCCAGCCGCTTCCTTGCACCTGCGCGGCGGCGGCTGAGAACTGTGCTCGAAATGCGTCGAGCGTGCCGAAATCGCGTTTGAGCGCCTTCGCCAGTTCGCTGGTTGCAACCGGGTCGCCGCCGCCGTCTTTTTTCATGTTGGTCCAGAAGACCGAGTGCAGCGCATGGCCGGCGAGATTGAACGAGAGCGCATCGGTCACGGCTCGCACGCGCGCGATCAAATCGCCGCCCGTGGTTCGGATCTTCTCCAACTCCGCCAAGGCGGCATTGGCGCCGTTCACGTAGCCGAGGTGATGAATATCGTGATGCAGTTTCATCGTCTGGGCGTCGATGTGCGGCTCAAGGTCGGCGTAGTCATAAGGCAGCGCCGGAAGCGTGTACGGGCCGCCGGCCGCCGCCGGCGATGTCGTCGGCTGCGCGGCGGGCTTGGATTGCTGTGCCATTAATTCGCTGGGTGAAAGGGCCATCCAGCCGCCGACAAGAGCGGCGGTTTCAAGCATAGTTCGACGGGAGACGGAGTGCATGCGTAGGCTCCGCAAGAGGTTGGACTCGCGACGCGACGTAGCCTACGAACGAGATTCAGAGTGAGCAAGTGTGGACGAGAGATTGTGGCGCCAGCGGCGCGACGAGCCCGTTGCAGAGCTCTATTTTAGTCGCGACCGTGCGGGCGCGAGGACGCCGTCGCAGCTTCGTTCGTTTCTGGCTATTCTTTCGCGACGAAAGGGAGCGCTTAATGAGCGGCGCCTATGAACCACGCGAGGTGGAGTCGCGCATCTACCAGTCCTGGGAGGCCGGCGGGCATTTCCACGCCGTCGCCGACCCGGCCCGCCGCCCGTTCACGATCGTCATTCCGCCGCCGAACATCACCGGCGCGCTGCACCTGGGCCACGCGCTCAACAACACGCTTCAGGACATTCTGATCCGCCGCAAGCGCATGCAGGGCTACAACGCCTGCTGGCTGCCGGGCACCGACCACGCCAGCATCGCCACGCAGGCGGTGGTCGAGAAGCGGCTGCGCGAAGAACAAAAGCTGACGCGGCACCAGATCGGTCGCGAAGCGCTGCTGAAGAAAATCTGGGATTGGAAAGAGGAGTACAACGAGCGCATCCTGATGCAGCTCCGAAAAATGGGCTGCTCGTGCGATTGGCAGCGCACGCGCTTCACGCTCGACGAGATGTGCGGCCGGGCCGTGTACACGATGTTCTTCCGCTTCTTTCGCGAAGGGCTGATCTATCGCGGCTTGCGGCTGGTGAACTGGGACACGCAGCTTCAGACGGCGGTGGCCGACGATGAGGTGTATCACGAGGCGGTGCGCGGGCATTTGTGGCACGTTCGGTACCCGCTGGCAGGGATTAAGGGATTGAGGGATCTAGGGATTGAGGGAGCATCCGGGTCCGACCTGAATCCCTCAAACCCTCAATCCCTCAATCCCTCGCAGTACCTGACCGTCGCCACCACGCGGCCGGAGACGATGCTGGCCGATACCGCCGTCGCCGTTCATCCGGAGGACGAGCGTTTTCGACATTTGATCGGCCGGCGCGTCATCCTGCCGCTGACGGGGCGAGCGATTCCCGTCGTCGCCGACGGGATGCTCGTGAAACGCGAATTCGGCACTGGCGCGGTGAAGGTCACGCCGGGGCATGATCCGAATGACTACGCCTGCTGGCAGCGCAAGAAGGGCCAGCCGGACGCGATCGAAATCCGCAACATGATGACGCCGGACGGGCGCGTCGATCGCGCCAACAGCGGCGACGGCGAGAAATACGCCGGCCTTAAGCTCGACGAGGCCCGCAAGCGCGTGGTCGCCGATCTCGAAGCGGCGGGATTGCTGGAGAAGGTGGAGCCGTACGAGACGGACGTGGGACACAGCGACCGCAGCAAAACGCAGATTCAGCCGTTCCTGAGCGAACAGTGGTTCGTGCGCATGGAGTCGCTGGCCGAAACCGCAATGGAAGCGGTGCGCGACGGCCGCGTGCGATTTTTTCCGGAGCGCTACGCCAAGACCTATCTGGATTGGCTGGGTGAGAAACGAGATTGGTGCATCAGTCGGCAGCTCTGGTGGGGGCATCGCATTCCGGTGTGGACGCGACGCCTGTCGTGGAGCGAGTACGAGTCTCTCGCGGCGCAGGATGTCGATGCGCTGGTGCTTACGGCACAGAAGCTCGAGAACGTGTCGGTTCGCGTGACCTGCGCGGACGGCTCAACGCATTGCGTATCGGGCGCGCCGGGACGAGCGGAGTACGACGCGTTCCATGCGACACTCGACCCGGGCGAGCGGCTGTATTGGCAGGTCTGCCTCGACCAGCCCGACGCGCATCCCTGGATGCGCGAGCGGCTGGAGCAGCGCTGGGGGTTTGAACAAGACCCGGATGTGCTCGATACCTGGTTCAGTTCGGCGCTCTGGCCGCATTCGACGTTTGGGTGGCCCGGCGGGCAGGGATTGAGGGATTCAGGGATTGCGGTATTGAGTGACGCACCGGCGCCCGCCCTCAATCCCTTAATCCCTCAATCCCTCAATCCCTCTGACCTCGCCTACTTCTACCCCACCAGCGTTCTCTCCACGGCGCGCGAGATCATCACGTTGTGGGTGGCGCGGATGGTCATGACCGGACTCTACAACACCGGCCGCGTGCCGTTTCAGCACGTCTATATCCACGCCGTAATTCAGGACGGCCAGGGCCGGCGAATGAGCAAGTCCGCCGGCAACGGCGTCGATCCGCTCGACATCATAGACGCCTATGGGGCCGATGCGCTTCGCTTCACGCTGGCACAGCTCGCGACCGAGACGCAGGACATTCGCATTCCGGTCAAGCCGACCCAGCTCGCCGACGGCCGAACCGTGAATTCCAGCGAGCGCTTCGAACTGGGCCGCAATCTGGTCACCAAGCTCTGGCAGGCGGCGACGGGGTTCGTCATTCCGACCTGCCGAGACGCTGTGATTCGAACGCAGAATGATGAATGCGGAATGCAGAACCAAAGCGAAGCATCGGCCTCCGGCCGGGGCGACGAAGAATCCGGCGACTCGCGTCCACCGGACGTCGAGCGGCGTTCGACCCTGGACCTTCGGCCCTTGCGCAGCACGGCTGCTGGAGCCCCTGTCACTTGTCACCTGTCACCTGCTCACCGGCACACGTCGCGCCGGCCGGCGGACATGCCGCTGTTCGAGAAGTGGATCCGCGTCAAGCTCCTGGCCTGCATTCGCGAAGTCGATCGGCGACTCGAGAATTACGAGTTCGCCGCGGCTGTCGACGCCGTCCGCTCCTTCTTCTGGTACGAACTGTGCGATTGGTACATCGAGGAAGTCAAAAGCCACCTTCGCGCCACGGCCACGCCGGGCGTTTCGGAGCAGGCGCTGGCGGCCGAGAAGAACGACGTGAAGCTCGTGCTGCTGCAGGTGTTCGATGTCGTGCTCGGCTTGTTCCATCCCGTCATCCCGTTCGTGAGCGAGGCGATCTGGCAGGAGATTGGCCGCGAAATTCCGCACCATCATGAACTGATCTGGCCGGACGATGAGCCGCTCCCGGAAACGCCGCCGCCGCTGATCGCGGCGCCCTGGCCGCGCGCCGCGGCGGCTGCCGGGCGGCCGCTGGCGGACGCCGCGTGGCTGATCGAGGTGGACGCGCAAAAAGACGCCGAGCGCGAAGTCGACTCGTTCCTGAGCGTGATTCGCTCGCTGCGCGAGATTCGCACCTCGATCAACGCTATTCGCTCGCAGTCCAAGCAGCCGGCCCTGCGCATGCTTCCGGGGGCGGTGGTGCGCGGCGACGCGCCGACCGCGGCGTTGCTACGCCAAGGCGAGGCAACGATCTACCGGCTCGGCCAAGTCGAACCCGGCGGCTTGACGATCAGCGCCGACGCCGCCAAGCCGCCGCAGGCATTAAGCCGAATTCTCAGCGGAATTGAGGTTTACGTTCCCATCGCCGGCCTGGCGGATTTGGATGTCGAGCGGCGACGGCTGGCGAAAGAGCGCGAGGACGTGTCAGGCCACCTGGCGCGGCTCGAAGGAAAACTCGCCAATGAGTCGTTTGTCGCGAAAGCGCCGGCGGCGGTAATCGAGCAGGAGCGCGCGAGACTGTCGGAGCTACGCGAGAAGCTGGCGGCGATCGAGGCGCACGTGAGCGAGTTGGGATAGAAAAGGAACGGCGCGCACGGTCATAGCTGCGACCGTAAGAGATTGAGGAATAATTGGCAAGACGCGATTCCGTGCGCGGAATCCAGCGCCGCGAACGCAACGATGCTTGGCTTGCTCATGGGCCTGGCTCTCCGCACGCACGCGCCGGCCGCCTCGGATACCGCATGCCTGTTGCCGGTCGACCTGATACTGGACCCTTGCGAGGGTGGTGTTCTCTCAGACCTCTGAACAGGCCCCGCATCACAATCCGGTGATCTCCGGGCGAGCCTCACAGGCTGGGGGCGCACAGACCGTGATCGTGACGGGGTATCTGACTGGGCTCGGTTCGTTCGTGATCTGGCCATCCTACACCGCGGCGCCGACGGCCGAATCGAGCCTTCCGCAATCGTCCCGCGCTTCGCAACAGCCGCAATCATCGGTTCCGCCGCGTTCCTGAAAGCCGACCGGCGGCGATCAGCTTGAGGCTGCTCCGCTCGGCTATCAGGAACGGCGGGAACCGTATCAGGGGCGAGGGCGACGCCGTGTGCGTCAAGGGGTCGCCCGCGCGCTGGATTCCTCGGCCCCTGCCGGGGCCGGCCGGAGCGCGTGCGTCGCATCCACGGGTTCCGCTCGGGCCGCTGGCCCTCGCTGCACCCGTGGCTACAGTCGTCGGCCCCTTGCGGGGCCGCCCAATGTGTCACGCACCCGTTCGCTGGGAAGGAAAGCACAGCCGAGGGCGGCTGTGCTACAAAAATTCTCAGGCTCGTGAGGGAGCGGGGGTTAGAGACGGCCCGTTTGGAAGCGAAGAGCGAACTCTCTCCCCCGCTCCCTTACCGTCGCGGTTCTGGGAGGGAATTCGAGGGCTTATTGCAGCCTCGCGAGCAACCGGCAGCCAGGGTTGCGCGGACCTCGTTCAACGCGACGTTACGGACACGTCCGCAGCCAATTCTGCAGGAGTATTCCCAAGTCGGATTCGTCGGTGTCGCCGTCCTTGTCGATGTCGCCGCCGTCGGTGCGATACCAGGCATTCAGCAGGCGCTGCAGGTCGAGCGCGTCGACGATCATGTCGTTGTTCAAATCGCCGGGCGGGTGAATCGACCAAAGCGCGATTCCTCGCGCGGGCAAGCCGCCCGCCTGATCGAAATCGCCGGCAACGACAAGGTAATACGACACTGGATTTGACGGATTGCGATTCCAGTTTCCCAATGCGTGGCCAGCCGGCCCGGCCAACCCGGCGCCCATCGGCCGCCATGCGACGCCATCCCAGCGGGCGATTCGCGCACTGCCGCCAAACGCGAATGTGCCGCCGGCGACGAGTTGTGAGGGAAGCGAAACGGTGGAGGACATAACCGCCAGCGCATTGACGCCGCCGCCGAGCCCGGCGCCGAGCGACTGCCAGTTGTTACCGTTCCAGCGCGCGACACTGCTCACGGGTTGATTGCCGCTGCGGGTAAAGTTCCCGCCGGCGACAAGTTGAGGGGGCAGTGGACCTGATTCGTCCGGATCCCACGCAACAATCGTCCTCACAGCCGGCGCTTGTGGTCCTCCAAGCCCTGGACCCAGCGAACGCCACGCGCCGCCATCCCATCGCGCGATGTTCGACGCGGAGCCGCCGCCGGCGCTTTGAAACGTACCCCCGGCAACGAGCTGCGGCGCTGCGGGGTCCGTGCCGTCGGCGTCCCACTCGGCCAGCGCGCGAACGGCCGGTTGTGAACCTCCGGTGGTTCCGCCGCCGATTGGTCGCCAAACGCCGTCCCAGCGGGCGATGTTGTTGAGTGCAACGCCGCCAGCCGCGGAGAACGATCCGCCGGCGATCAGCTGCGGCGCCAACGGACCGTCACCGTCCCGGTCCCAGGTGCATAGCGCGTATACGGCATCCGACGGTGCGTCGCGCAGCCCGTCGCCGAGCGAATGCCACGCGACGCCGTCCCAAGTGGCGATGTTGCTCGCCGCCGCGCCGCCCGCTGCGTTGAACCGGCCGCCGGCGACGAGCACGCGGCCCAGTGGCCCTGTTCCATCAGGGTCCCAAGTAGTCAATGCGTAAACGGTTCCATTCAGCCCTTCGCCGAGCGCGTGCCAGCCTGTGCCGTCCCAGCGGGCGATGTTGGTGCTGGTCTCGTCGCCGTGGAGCGAGAAACTCCCCCCGGCGACAATTTGCGGAGCGGAAGAGCCAGGCAGCTCCCACGTCGTCACGGCAAAAACAATTCCCGGCCCAGGCGGTTCGGCATCGCCGACGTGCCCGCGGGTCAATGCGCTGCGATTGTCATCGGCACCAGCGGGAAGTCCGGGTCTGTTGTCCCACGTGCCGCACTGACCGCGTGCGATTGAAGCCGAGACGACGATCGCGACGAACAGGTCGGCCAGATGTCTTCGCGCGAGCCGATACGAGCAGTTCATTCGGTAGTCTCACGAGCGCAGTGAATCAGATATTCCGCGTCGTATGAGAGCCGGGATGCATCGGCCTCTGGCCGGTGCGTATCACGGTTCGCACCGGCCAGAGGTCGATGCTTCCCGGTCTGCAACGAGCCGCTACGGGCAAGTGCGCAGCCAGTTCGCCAGCAGGATACCCAGGTCTGAATTGCCCGTCACGCCGTCGCCGTCCAAGTCGCCGGCGGCTGTGAGTTGCCATGCGCCGAGCAGGATGCCCAGATCGGACGGATCGACTGTCGCATCGCCGTTCAAATCGCCCACGACTCCCGGAACGGTGAGACCGGCGTCGTTGCTCACGGCCGAGCCGCAGCCTGTGAATACGCGCACCGAGTAGACGCCGCTGTCGGCGGCCAGCGCGGCGGCGATCGTGTAGCTGGGCGAATTCGGCGCGCCGCCGATCGGAGAGCCGTCTTTGCGCCATTCATAGTTCAGGCCCGTGCCGCCGGCGGCGACCGTGAACGTCACGCTCTCGCCGATACACGCAACTTGCGGCGTGGGGTGCTGCGTGATTGTCGGCGGTTGGCCGACGCCGACGGAAAGCGTCGCGGCGCTGCTTGTAGCGTTGCCGCAAGCGTTGCTGACG
This sequence comes from Phycisphaerae bacterium, assembly GCA_046350315.1. Lineage (GTDB taxonomy): Bacteria > Planctomycetota > Phycisphaerae > UBA1845 > Fen-1342 > CAZHTF01. Next base: position 2,887,935 of record JAXMAP010000002.1, on the reverse strand, counting down.
ACGCAATCGATCTCCGCACCGTTGTCGGCGGATGAAACGCTCGCAAGCAGCAGAGTCGGCGAGTCCGGCGCGCCGAGCGAGACGGCGTTCTTGCGCCAATCGTACGAAAGCGGCGCCGCGCCGCTCGCGACGACTTGAAACGTCGCACTCGCGCCGTCGCATACGCTTTGATCGGCGGGCTGCTGCGTGAGCGAAACGAGCGCGCGGACGCTGAGCGTCGCGGCTGTAGAAGTAATTGAGCCGCAACTGTCGGTAACGGTGCAGTCGAACTGCGCGCCGTCATCCGCGAGCTGGACGGCGCCAAGCAGGAGCGTCGCGGCACTCGGAGCGCCAAGGGAGGTCCCATTCTTACGCCAGTCATACGACAAGCCGGAGCCAGTGGCGGCGATGGAGAATGACGCGCTTGCGCCGGCGCAGGCCGTCTGATTCGACGGGTGTTGTGCGATGGTCGGTCCGGCGCTCACGTGCACGGTCGCGGCGTTGCTGGTGGTGACGCCGCAGGGTCCGCCGACGACGCAGTCAATCACCGCGCCATCGTCGCCGATCGCGAGTCCGCTGAGCAACAGCGTCGGCGCATTGGGCGCGCCAAGCGAGGCGTTGTTCTTGCGCCAGTTGTATGAAAGGGGCGGTGTTCCGCTGGCCGACAGGTTGAATGCCGCGCTGCCGCCCACGCAGGCCGACTGATCCACCGGCTGGGTGCCGATCGCCGGTCCGGCATCGACCGTCAGCGTCGCCGACGCGGTGGTGTTGTTTCCGCAGGCGTTGGTCATGACGCAGTCGATCGCCGCGCCGTTGTCCGATGCCGAGATGCCGTTGAGCGTGAGCGTGGGTGAATTCGGCGCGCCGAGCGACTGCGCATTCTTGCGCCAATTGTACGTGATCGGCTGCGCGCCGGTCGCGACGACCGAGAAGTTCGCGCTGCCGCCGGCGCAGGCGCCGGCTGGCGACGGATTGCTCGTGATCGCCGGCGGCCCGACCTGAAGCGCGGCCGCGTTTGACGTAACCGACCCGCACGTGCCGAAAGCGATGCAGTCGTACGCGGCCGAGTCGCTCAGCGCAACCGGATTGATCGTCAGCGAGGGGCCTGTAGCGCCCGGAATGTGCACCAGATTGCGCCGCCACTGATAGCTCACCGCGCCGGTAGCGGTCAGGCTCAGCGTCGCCGAGCCGCCCACGCAGGCGGACTGATTGGTCGGTTGCTGCGTAATGGAGACCGGCGCGAAGCCGGCGACCGAAATCGTCATGGTGTAGAGCTGCGCGGCGGTCGGCGAGTTCGACGCGTCCACCTTCACGAAATAATCGCCGGCGGAGTCGAGACAGGCGCCGCTGAGCGTCTCCACGCTGCCGGCGCCGCTGGCGTCCGCGGTGGCGAGCACGGTGACGCCGTTGGTGTCGAGCACCTGCACGCGCAGATTCGCGACGTTCAAGCTGTTGATGATGTTCCCGCTGTTGCACGCGCCGCTGCCGGCCTGCGAGCTGCTGTCGTACGAAAGCCCCTGCGGCGTGACGGCGACGGTGCAGGTACGCGGCGCCGTGACGGTGAAGCGATAGAAATCTTCCTCGCCGGCGAGGTCGATGCTCAGCAGGCCGCTATTGCCGATCGCCGGGGCCGGAACAGCGCCGAAACTCAGCGGCGCACCAATGTTAACGGCGCCGACGTACGCGGCCTGCAGGTAATTGTCGTTGACGCGGTTCGGGTCGCCGTAATTGCGTTGCACGGCGCGCAGGTCGTCATGCCGCGGCCCGTCGAACGACGGCGTGTAGAACGGCTCCATCAGTTTCGTGCTGTTCGAGGGGCAGACGTGCGCGAATCCGATGCCGTGGCCGAGTTCGTGCGTAGCGACATTGCGCAAGAAGATGTGGCTGCTGGCGGAGCTACCCCATGACTCCGCCGAGTCGAAGACCATGTCGCCGGTTGTCGGATAGTACGTGTACGCCAGGACGTTCGAACCGCCGTCGATTACGTGCGCGCCGATTCGAATGTCGCCGCGCACGCCAGGCACGCCGGGCGAGGTTGGGAACGCCGCGCCGTCGTCGACTTCGCCGCTAAGGATCACGCGCTGGAACGTGATCCCGCTGAGCGCCTGCCAACGATCGAAACACGATTGAATCCGCGAGATCCACAGCGCGCGATTGCCGCCGAACTTGGAATCCATCGATGAGAAGAGATTGCTCGCGCCTGACGATTCGCCCGTAATGGCTGGCGGAATCGCTGTGCCGTCGGGAATGAAGCTCCATGTGACGACCGCCGGGTCGCCGGCGTTGCCCGGCCAGCGCGAGCCGACGAAGTAGCGCAGTCCGCCGGCGGCCTGGTCCATCGCGGCGTAGACATCGGCGATGACCTCGGGCGGCGTGCCCGGCGCGAAGCACGCGGCCAATGGCAGGCCCTGCGGCTCGCCGCAGGCGTGGGCGAGTTCGAGCGTTTCTGTGTCGGTCAGGCTCGGCTGCGCGGCGTCGTCTGAGGCCGAACGGGGCGAGGCACACAGGGCAATGAGCGCGGCGAACACGGACGTTGTGACGACGGGTCGGAGATAGTGGAACATCGTATTCCCTGTGCGTTGTGGCTCAGGAGCGTCGTATCAACCGTGCGAGGCGCTCGAAGTATGTCTGAACCGCGAGCGCAAGCGACCGGCCAGGCGGCGCGGCGCTCGGATTCTCGGTCATTTCTCGCCGTTTCCGCCGGTCGCTTGCGCTCGCGGTTCGGATACGACGCCGGCTTCGATCACCTCGCGTTACGGGCAACTGAGCTGCCAGTTGGCCAGCAGGATGCCCAGATCCGCTTCAGTCGTATTGCCGTCGCCGTCGATGTCGCCGCCTGGGCCGCTCTGCCAGGCGCCCAGCAGGATTCCCAGATCGGCCTCGTTTACAGATCCGTCGCCGTTCAGGTCGCCCTGCGGACCGGTGTTTACAGTCAATGTCGCATCGGCGCTGACTACGGAACCGCAGGTGTTGAACACACGGACCGAGTAGACGCCCGCATCCGTCGTTGCGAGCGGCGAGATCGTGTACGACGGTGCGTTCGGCGCGCCGCCGATCGGGAGTCCGCCCTTGCGCCACTCGTAGCTCAGTCCGGTTCCGGTCGCGGAGACGTTGAACGTCGCCGATCCGCCGGTGCAGGCCGCCTGATTCTGCGGATCTTGCGTAATCAGCGGCGCTTCATCGACGGTGACGGTCACCGAGCCGCAGGTCGACGCGCCGCACACGCTTTCCCAGCGCGCGTAGTAGGTGGTCGTGGTCGTCGGCACGGGAATTGTGAGCTGCGTGCCGCTGCCGAGCAGCGTTCCGCCGCAGGAGCCGGTGTACCAGCGCAGCGCGCCGCCCTGACCCAGCAGGGCGAACAGATTCAGCGTGCCGGTCGGCGCGCAGCCCAGGTTCGGGCGGTCCGTCGTGACGAACGTCGGCGGGACGGGCACCGGATCGACGGTGACCGTCACCGTGGCGCAGGTGGCGCTGGTTGCACCGCTGGCGATGATCCGGCGGCGCGCGTTGTAGGTCGTCGTGGCGGTCGGGTTCACCACCAGCGGATTGCCGGTTCCAACGAGCGTTCCGCCGCAGCTTCCGGTGAACCACTCCACGGTCTCGAGGACCGGATCCACCGTCGCGGAGAGTGAGGTCGACTCGCCCACGCAGATCGCGGCCGGGGATGCCTGCACATTGGTCGGCGGGGCGATCGTGGTGCGGAAATTCACGTTCGAAATGTCGAAGAAGATGTTGCCGACCGACTCCACCTTGATTCGCGCCGTCGTACTCGAAACGGACGGAATGGTGACCACTTCCGAACCGTCATTTGCCGTGTTGGCCGCGAGCGTAAACGGATACGTCACGCCGGCGTCCGTGGAGAGCAGGATGTTGACGAGCGCGCAGCTGATTGGCGCGGCGGTCGTGTTGGCGACGTTCCAGGTGACGGTCTGCGTGCCGGACCAAAGCACGTTGGTGTTCGGCGACGTGACCTGGAAAGCCGAGCCGGTGTTGACGACGGTGATTCGCATGTCGTCGGTATTGACGCCGCCGCCGCCGGCGCGATTGTCGCGCGCCGTGATGCGATAGTTCAGCGTGCGATTTGTGGCGGCATATTGTTCACCGATCGCGAAAGCGCCGGTTTGCAGCGTCAGCAAGCGCGGCACGAGCCGGGTGGGGCTGGTGCTGGCGTTGAAAGAGCGCTGGATCGGGCTGGTGCCGTTGTCGGCGCTGCCCGCGCCGCTGGCCGGCTGAGCCGGACCCAGGTCGCGTTCTTCCCAGCAATACGTCAGCGGATCGCCGTTCGGATCGCTGGCGGTCGCCGTGAGGGCGAACGGCGTGCCGCTCGGAATGGTGTAATCAACCCCGGCGTTAACCGTGGGGGCAACATTACCTGTCGCAACCTGCACCGGGCAGCCGTTGCCCAGTCCCACCGTGGTGTAGTTGATGATCTCGTCGAAACTGATCGAGTGAAAATACGCGTCGCTGTTGTTCTGCAGATTGTCGGCCGCGTCGCAAACGCCCGCATAACACATGATCGTCGAGCCGCTGCCGGGCTCGTAGGCGGTCGACGCGTTGCGGTTCGAGCCGCAGTTGGTCGTGTTACCGTTGAACGAGTGATTGCCGCCGTACTGATGCCCCATCTCGTGCGCGACGAAGTCGATGTAGAACGGATCGCCGATCGGGGATGGCAGCCCGGTTACGCCGCGGGCCTTGTTTCCGGCGCGGCAGACGACGCCCAGCCCAGCGATCCCGCCGCCGCCGGTGCTGAAGACGTGGCCGATGTCGTAATTGGCGGTGCCGATGACGGTGTCGACGTTGGTCTGGTTCTGACCGAGCATCGTGCTGCCGTTGTTGTTCGTGTAGGGGTCGGTCGCCGAGTTCGTGTACACCAACAGGCTGTTATTGGCGACAAGGATCAGGCGCACCGCCACTTCGAGCTCGTACACGCCCGTGACGCGGTTGATCGCCGTCACAATCGCGGCCTGGCCGGCTGTGACCGTGCCGCCATGGAACGCCGTGTACTCGCCGGTGGCGGCGCACGCCAGGCGATATTCGCGACGCGTCGGTCCGGAGCGCGCCGAAACCCCGCCGCCGCGGAGTTCGGGATTCGCCGCCAGACGCTCGGCGACGTCGTCGATCACTGGCCCGTCGCAATGCCAGTCGGCTGCGTGGATATTCGTCAAATCACGCTTGAAGTAAACCGCGTGGACGTTCCGATCGCCTTGCGAAATGGGATCAATGTAGACCGAGCCATTGGGCGACAGAATCTGGGAGTGAAAGCCCACGGGCGTGTAGTCGAACCGCACCGACGCGGCGGGATCATCGATTCCCTGGCCCAGGAACGTGCGAATCTCGGGGAACTGGGCCGCCAGTGCTGGGGCCATGATGGGTGAATCGACAACGCGGAAGCGCGCGAAGGAGCCGTCGGGCATCGGCAGGCTGACGACGAACTGCGAATCCGCCGCCGCCACCTTGTCTTCGCTTGGCGCCTGCGCGAGCACACCCATCAGCATGTCCCAGTTGGTGGAAGCGACCGCGTACTGGTTCGGACGCACCCAGGGCGTCATGGCTTCGACGCTGCTCGGCACGGCACTGAGGACCGACCACGTGCCATCCGGCGCGACGGCGATCTCTTGAGCCGGGTCGGCGCCGATTGCGGAATCGACCAGGGCGAATGTCAACGATATGAGCAAGGCTGTGGCGTGGCGTCGCATCTTTCCTCCTTGGGGAAGGTCCTAATATAGCGCAGGCTCGCTGACAACATCCCCCCAAAAGCGAGCATAGCACCGCGCGAGCAAGAGAGCTATGGAATTTTGGCGTAGTGAACTGGGGGGTCGCGGTCGTCTGGCGACGCGAAGAGACACGGTCGAAGTACATCCGAACTGCGAGCGCAAGCGACCGGCGGAAGCGGCGAGACACTTTGGGGAACCCGAGCACCGCGCCGTTTGCCGGTCGCTTGCGCTCGCGGTTCGGATGGGGCGCGCAGTTCGACCGCCTCAAGAGCCGCCGTCAGGGTCCGCGCATTCGCGCGGCTATTCGCCGATGGCCAGCCGAACAAAGCGATTCACGGTCAGATTGGGCGCGGCGCTCTTGAGGAATGCAGCGACCGAGATTTTGTCTTCCTTGACGAACGGCTGTTCGAGCAGGACGAACTCGCTGAACCAGCGGCCCAGCTTGCCTTCGACGATCTTCTCGACGACCGCCGGCGGCTTGCCGGCGGCCTGCGCCGCGGCCGCGGCGCGCTCGCGCGCGACGGATTCCGGGTCGGCCTGCTCACGCCGCACGATCGGCGGCTTCATGGCCGTGATGTGCATGCAAACGTCGACCATCACCGCGTCCGGGCAGGGCGCGCTCATCTCGATCAGCGTCCCGGATTGCCCATTGAAATGCGTATAGGAGCCGACGACGCCGGTGAGGCGGTCGACCGCCGCGACTTTCACATTCTCGCGGATGCGGTTGATGACTTCATCCATGTAGTCGCCCAGCGTGCGCGAGCGATCGTCGAGAAACGCGACTTGGCGCAGCGAATCGGGCGTGGGGTTCGGCGTCACGGCGGCGTGTCGCGCGACTTGCGTCGCCAGCTTCGTGAAATCCTCGGTGTTCGCGACCGGCGCGGTTTCGCAACTGAGCTTGACGATCGCGCCGGCCTTCGCCGTCGCGTCCACGAAGCAGGTCACACGGCCCTGCGTGGTTTCTCGTCCGGCCAGCTTCCCGATTTTCGTCAGTCCCTTCTTTTTCAGAATTTCCTCGGCCAGTTTTTCGTCGCCTTTGGCCTCGATCAGGGCCTGCTTGCACTCCATCATCGGCAAACCGGTCTTGTCCCGAAACGCTTTGACAACCGCCGCGCTGATTTCCATCCGTACGACCTCATCATTCGCTGGGGGATCGCGAGCAGCCGAGCCCGCGCCTGGTTTCGAATTTCCAAAGCTACGCGAACGCGAAGCATGAGACGCTGATCGGCTTCGTCGCATCGGCGGCCGGCCGATGCTTCGCGCTCGAGCAATTCCGTGCGTCGCGCGCGCTAGGGCGCAGCGGTCTCGCTCGGCCCACCGCTCGCGACCGCCGCGGGCACGATCTCGGCGGACTCGAAGCGCGCGGCTGCCGCGTCGCTCCGGCCGTAATCGTCGTCGCGCCGCCGGCCGCGTCGCCGCGGCGCGCCGAAGTCGCGCACGTCGCCCGCCGCCTCGGCCGATTCGACGCGCGCCCGCTTGCCCTCTTCGCACGCGTCGGCGATCTGATTGAAGACCAGCGTGATCGCGCGCATGGCGTCGTCGTTGCCGGGAATGGCGATGCTGGCCATGTCCGGATCACTGTCGCTGTCGATCAGGCAAACCGTCGGAATGCCCAGGGACGCCGCCTCGCGCAGCGAATTCACTTCTTTGCGAACGTCGACCACCACCAGCACGCCGGGCAGGCGCGTCATCTTGCGAATGCCCGCCAGGTTGCGGCGAATCTTCTCGAGTTCGCGTGAAAGCGTGGACTTCATCTTCTTCGAGTAGCCGGTCTCCCATTGCGGGCTGACGACCAGGTTCTCAAGCTCTTCGAGCCGCTGAAGCCGCGACCGAATCGTCCGGAAATTCGTAAGCGTGCCGCCCAGCCAGCGCTCGTTGACGTAGTGCATGCCGCAGCGATCGGCGGCCTGCTGCACGGCTTCGCGCGCCTGGCGCTTGGTGCCGACGAACAGCGCGTCCGAGCCGCCGGCGACGATGCGCGAGACGAATTTTTGCGCGCGCAGGATTCCGCGCACGGTCTCCCGGATATCGTGAATGTGGATGCCGTTTCGCTTGCCGTAGATGAAGGGTTTCATTTTGGGATTCCAACGGCTCGCGTGGTGGCCGAAGTGAATCCCCGCGTCCAGCATGTCACGAATCAAGGGAGAAGCCAACGTCGCCTCCTGAGTCCAAGAGACACTCTCCGCGCCAGACGCCGATGCGGCGCGGTAACCAGGGTTCAGAATTCCGGTCGCCCGACGCCGCGTGATGCGCGGCGCCTTGAGACGCAAAACGATAGCCTAGCGTGGTTTCGCGAACATCGTCAAGGCCCGTGGGCGCCAAAAAAGGGCTTCCGACGCGCTGCGCCCGATCGAGTTCCTTCGTGAAACTGACCCACTACCCTATTTCAAGTCTCGTCGCTTTGGCACGCGGCTTGCCTGAATTGCTGTTGACCGGCTCCCGCGGCCGGCTCGTGCACCTTCGGCAAATGTGTCTGACCAGGAGACGCGACATGTTGGACAAACGGCTCGATCTGGCCGGCCCGGGCATCGGCGACTACACCGAACTGGAACGCATCCTGCCCGCCGACTATCACTCGCTGCTCTCGCCGCGCGAAACGCAGCTAGCGCTCTTCACCGTCAAGGACTACATCGAGGAGCATCTCTGCAACGAACTGAGTCTCATTCGCGTGGTTGTGCCGCTGATCGTCGACGTCGAAAGCGGCGTCAACGACCTGCTCGATCGCGACGGCTCGCGCACGCCGATTCAATTCCACATTTCCAACGACCGCGACAAGCATCCGGTCGAGGCACAGGTCGTGCAGGCCGCGACCAAGTGGAAGCGCGTCGCGCTGCGGCAGTTCGGCATGAAGCCGGGCGAGGGTCTGCTGACCGACATGCGCGCCGTGCGCAAAGACTATTTTCTCGATCACGATCACAGCGCGTACGTGGATCAGTGGGATTGGGAGCGCGCCATTGGCGCCGAACAGCGCAATCTGAAATTCCTGACGCAGATCGTCGAGAAAATCTGGCACGTGCTGAGCGGCGCCGAGCGACACGTTCAGGCGAAGTTCCCGCAATTGAAAGACCGGCGCTACCCGAATCTGCCGGAAAAACTGACGTTTCTACACGCCGAGGAGATCCTGGACCGCTTCCCCGACCTGCCGCGAAAGGCGCGCGAGACCGCGATCCTGCAGGAGTATCCTGCGATCTTCATCTACGGCATCGGCTGGACGCTCAAGGACGGCTACCCGCACGAGATGCGGGCCGCGGACTACGACGATTGGGTGACGCCGACGACCTCCGTCGATGGTCGGCCAATGCACGGCTTGAATGGCGACATCCTGGTGTGGAATCCGGTGACGCGCCGGCGGCACGAGCTGTCGTCGATGGGCGTTCGGGTGAACGCCGAGACGCTGCATCAGCAGCTTGAGATGACCGGTCAGCTCGCGTTTCTCAAGCAGCCCTATCACCAGGCGATTCGCGACAACGAGCTGCCGCTGAGCATCGGCGGTGGGATCGGGCAATCCAGGACGTTCATGTCGATCCTGAAGAAGGCGCACCTCGGCGAGGTGAGTGTGTCGGTGTGGCCGAAGGTGCTGAAGGACATGTGCAAGCGGAAGGGGATTCACGTCATCGAGTGATCGAGCGGCGATCGGAATCGTCGCCCCGAGCGATCGAAGGAGCAGTGCCCGGTCTGCACGGCACATGCGGTCGCCCCTTGACGGCGCAGCCGCCTCGTGCGATATTCCCACGTCTGATAGTCACGTACCGAGTTCGTCGGCGCGGCGAACGCGTGGCTCGTCTTTACTGGAGCGATTCAATGAAGAAGACTCTTGCTTTGACCGCCATGCTGGCGGCCCCGGCTGCGGCGCTGGCCCAAACCACCACCACCACGACAAACCCGTTGACGGCTCTGACCAGCCTGGGCGTTGGCGGTTTGGTTGTGCTGGGCATTCTGGCGTACGTCATCTGGCGCTTCGTCTTCCGCGGCAACGGCGACTAGTCAGCAGCCGATTACGACGGAATAACACCGCGGGAGCGTATGCTCGCCAAGGGCGATGCGGCGCTCCCGCAGAGTTTCCGGATTGACCCGCCGCCCGGCTCGATTACGATTGCGAGGCCGGATGTAATGCCGGAAAGTCCCTGCGGCTGTGGCGGAATTGGCAGACGCGCAAGGTTCAGGTCCTTGTGATCGCAAGATCGTGCTGGTTCGACTCCAGTCAGCCGCAATCGGTGGGTGGTTGGGTAAGCCCGGCCACCCGCCGTCGTTTCGGGGCCGGCGCGTTCACGGCGTCGGTTGCGGGCAGGGCGGGAGAGGTCTATAGTGAGTTTTTCAGGCGGCGGCTGGTTCGCTCCCCGGGCCTTGGGGACGCACTGGCGCCGACCCTTGTGTGAAAGGAAAAGGCCGTGGCAATGACTTCGACACGCAAATCCGAGCTCTTAAAAGAGAATCGTCGCCACGACGGCGACACCGGATCGCCGGAAATTCAAATCGCCATCTTGACTGAGCGCATTACGCAGCTCACCGAGCATCTGAAATCGCATAAGAAAGATCACTCGTCGCGGCGCGGATTGCTAAAAATGGTGGGAAAGCGGGCCGCGCTGCTGAAATATCTGTCGCAACTCGACCGCGATCGTTACTCGGGCACGATAGCCCGGCTGGGGCTGCGTAAGTAGATGCCGGTTGGGTTGGGTTGGGTTGGGATGACGTGCGCGGGATCGCCGGCGTCTTGACGCGGCGTTACGCATGCGGTGCGTTTTTTGAGGGTCATGGTACGGGTCGGGAAACTGTCGGCTGAGGGATGCGGACGATGATGGTGAAAGTGGAACGGCAGATCGGTGCGAATGTTCTTTCGATCGAAACGGGGCGGCTCGCGAAACAGGCGTCGGGATCGGCGATCGTCCGCTACGGCGACACGGTCGTGCTCGGCACGGTGGTCAGCGCGAAACCGCGCGAGGGAATCGACTTTTTCCCTCTGACGGTCGACTACCGCGAAAAAATGTCCGCTGCCGGCAAGTTCCCGGGCGGCTTTTTCAAGCGCGAGGGCCGGCCCTCCACAAAAGAAATCCTGACCATGCGGATGATCGATCGGCCCATCCGCCCCATGTTCCCACCCGCCTATCGTGACGAGGTCCAGATTCAGGTCATGGTTCTGGCCACCGACGTGCAGAACGACCCCGACGTGCTCGGCTTCGTCGCCGCCGCGGCGGCGCTGGCCGTCTCGCCGATTCCGTTCCAAGGGCCGGCGGCGGCGGTGCGTGTAGCGCGCGTGGATGGGCACTTCGTCATCAACCCGACCCGGGCGCAGCTCGAAGCGTCGGACATGGACGTCGTTGTCGCCGGGCATAAAGCTGCCATCAACATGATCGAAGTCGGCTGCCGCGAGCTGCCCGAAGATGTCGTCGCCGACGCGATCCGCTTCGGGCATGAGTCGGGAGTCGTGCCGCTCTGCGAGATGCTCGCCGAGTTGAAGCGCCAGGCCGGCAAGCCGGTCGAGTGGGAGGCGCCCGCGCCGGACGAGGCATTCCTGGCCGCGCTGCGAGACAAATGCTGGGAGTCGCTCCGCAAGGCCAAGAGCATCGTCAGCAAGCAGGAACGCAACGCCGCCGTCGACGCGGTCTACGATGCGGCGCTGGCCGAGTTCAGCCCGCCGGACGCGGAAAAAGCCGCGCACACGCCGCAGGAAGTGAAAGCCGCGCTGTCGCTGATTGAAGAGCGCATCGTCCGCGAGAAGATCCTGAAGGAGGGCGCGCGGTCCGACGGCCGCAAGCTCGACCAGATTCGAAACATCGCGTGCGAGATCGGTTGGCTGCCGCGCGTACACGGCTCGTCGCTCTTCACCCGCGGAGAGACGCAGGCGTTGGTGACGACCACGCTGGGCACCACGTCGGACGAGCAGGTCATCGATGAGCTGCTCGGCGAGTACAGCAAGAAATTCATGCTGCATTACAACTTCCCGCCGTTTTCGGTCGGAGAAGTGCGCCGCATCGGCGCGCCGGGCCGCCGCGAGATCGGGCACGGCGCGCTGGCGGAGCGAAGCCTCGAAGCTGTGCTCCCCACACCGGAAGAATTCCCCTACACGATCCGCCTGGTCAGCGACATCCTCGAATCGAACGGTTCGAGCTCGATGGCGACGGTTTGCGGCGGTTCGCTGAGCCTGATGGATGCGGGCGTGCCGATCACGTCGGCGGTGGCCGGTATCTCGGTCGGCATGGTCGAGGAGAACGGCCGGCACGTGCTGCTGGCGGACATCATCGGCGAGGAAGATCACTTCGGCGACATGGACTTCAAGGTCGCCGGCACGCGCAAGGGCATCACCGGCGTGCAACTCGACATCAAGACCACTGGGATTCGCCATGACATCGTTGTCGAGTCGTTGGCGCTCGCGCATTCGTGCCGGCTGAAGCTGCTCGACATCATGGACGCGACCATCGCCAAGGCTCGCCCGCAGATCAGCGAGTTCGCGCCGCGCCTGATCACGATGAAGATCAACCCGGAGAAGATCGGCAAGCTGATCGGCCCGGGCGGCCGCTCGATCCGCGAAATCCAGACCCGCACGGGCGCCCAGATCGACATCGAGGACGACGGCACCGTGTTCATCTCCTGCCTGAGCGCCGAAGGGGCGCGCAAGGCCGAGGAGGCGGTCTCGGCGATCACCGAGGACATCCAGGTCGGCCGCATTTACGAAGGCAAGGTCATCAGCATCAAGGATTTCGGCGCCTTCATCGAGATTCGCGACGGGCAGGACGGCCTGTGCCACATCAGCGAACTGGACGAAGCGTACGTCCGATCGGTGAACGACGTGGTGAAGATCGGCGATGCCGTGCGCGTGAAGGTGATCGCGATCGACGATCAGGGCCGCGTCAAGCTTTCGCGCAAGGCGGTGCTCCGCGAGGCGAAGAAGACCGGCAGCGAGGCGCCGGCGCGAAGCTAGCGAAATCGTTCAGGTTTACGGCATCACGGGTGGTCCGGGCGCCCCGCCTATACCGGCCGCCGGGCGTGACGCCCGGACCGCCCCGATAGGATCAGGCTCGCCTCAACCCGGAACGGCAGATAGGGCGTCGGTTGGCCACGCTCCACGTCATGCAGGGTCCCGACAAGGGCCGCACGCTCAAGACGCACGACGAAATCGTCCTGCTTGGGCGCGGCAGCGATGATCTTTCGCTCACCGATCAGACCGTCAGCCGCCGTCACGCCGAATTGAAAATCGCCGATAGTGCCTGGACGCTGACGGATCTCAACAGCGCCAACGGCACCTACCTCAACGGCGTTCGCCTGACCAAGACGACGCGCCTCAAGCACGGCGACCAGATACGGCTGGGGAGCACGCTGCTGGTCTACGCCGGCGACGACTCCATCGAGCAGCTCAGCGGCTCCAACATCCCCAGCGACATGGTCACGCTCGACGCCGGCAGTCTCGACAACGACGCAGCGATCGTCGCCAGCATGCCTTCGAACGAAGACAGCGTGATCATGGCGGCGCCGGAGACCGCCTACGCCGTCAAGGCCTGGAAAGTAATTCGCGACCTGACGGACGTGATCGGCAGCCTGCTGACGGCCGACCAGCTTCTGGCGCGCGTGCTGGACATCATCTTTGAGGAGGTCGAAGTCGAGCGCGGCGTAATCTTCATGAGGGAGAACGAAGACCTGCTGCCGGCGGCGGTGCGATTCCGCAGCCGCAAAGCGCGGGCCGAGTCGCAGCGCGAGTCGATCATCGCCTCGCGCACGATTCTCAATCACGTGCTCACGTCGCGCGAAGGCGTGCTAAGCTCGAACGCCGTCAGCGATAAGCGCTTCCGCAGCGGAAAGAGCGTGCAGAACCTGGGCATGCGCTCGGTGATCTGCGTGCCGGTCGTCGCCCGCGAGCAGATCCTGGGCGTGATCCACCTCGATTGCCCGGTCACGCGACACACGTACAACGAGCACGAGCTGCGGCTGATCATCGCCATCGGACATCAGACCGGCCTGGCGATCGAGAACGCCCGGCTGGTGCAGGCGCAATTGGAGCGCGAGCGCCTGGCCGCGGCGGGCGAGACCGCGGCCCATCTCTCGCATTCAATCAAGAACATTTTGCAGGCGATGCGCAGCGGGGCGGAGATCCTGCAGCGCGGTCTGGACAAGCATGATTTCAACGCCTCGACGCAGGGCTGGCGGATGGTCGAGCGCAATCTCGACCGCTGCTACAACCTGATGCTGAACATGCTGGCGTTTAGCAAGCCTCGCGAAGCGAACCTGGAGCCGCTGTCGATCGGCAAGGTCGTGTCCGACGTAGTCGAATTGGTGCAGAAACAGGCCGACGACGCGCGACTGGTGCTGCTGGCCGATCTCGACAACGACGCCCCGCCGATTCCCAGCGATTACGACGGCTTGCACCAGGTGCTCCTGAACCTGGTGGAAAACGCGATCGACGCCGCGCCGCGCGGCAGCGGGATTATCAATGTCCGCACGCGCTTCGATCCGATCGAGCGCCGCGTGGCGATCTCGGTCGCCGATAATGGCCCGGGCGTGCCGGAGTCCGAACGTCCTCGTATTTTCGAACCGTTCTATTCAACCAAAGGACACGGCGGTACGGGGTTGGGGTTGGCGGTGGTCAGAAAGATTGTCGTCGAGCTGGGCGGCGTGATCGAGTTGGTATCTCCGCGCGACGGCGGGGCGGAGTTTGTCGTCACGCTGCCGACCGTGCTCGAACGCCGCGCGTCGCCGGGTGATACGCAGGGGCCCAAAAGCCAGTAGCGAGTTGCGAATAGCGAGTAACGAGTTACAGATCACTCGTCGGACAGGACTCGTCGTTCCGAGTGGAGAGAGGAATCCGGCTCATTCGCGAATGAGCGCAAGCGCCTGCACGGGCCAGATTCCTCGCTTCGCTCGCAGTGACGAGGCGCTTCCGGCCGCCGACTTGCAACTCGGTAATCGCTATTCGCAACTCGTTACTGTCGTTCACAGACACGTATTGAGCCAATTCGCCAGCAGTGTCCCGAGGTCCGATTCATTCACCACGCCGTCGCCGTCGAGGTCGCCGGCGGTGTTCGGCGGCACGCTGGCCTGCCAGTGCGCGAGCAGGACGCCCAAATCGGCTTCGTTCACCACGTTGTCGCCGTTCACATCGCCCACACAGACCGGCACGAAGTCGACAACGCTCAAGCTGTCAACCAACGGCGCGGACATCACGGCCCGCGGAGTGATGTCATCGAACGCCAACATGCCGGCCGGCTGGCCGGTTGTTGCCTGATCCACGATCGCGTTCGTGGCTGTGTCGATGACGAGGTACTCGCCGAAGGCGTCGAACGCGAACGCCGGCCCGGGGCCGAATGACGCGGTCCAGTTCCCGCTGGCGACGTGAAGACTTTCGCCGGAAGGGTCGAGATGCAATCCGAGCGGGAAATTCGGCGTCGGAATCGTCGTCGTCATCGTGCCCGAAGACAGATTGACGACGCCGATCGACGTCGGCGCGCCGAAATTCGCGACGTACAGCGTGTTTCCGTCGGCGGACAGCGCCATCTCGAACGGCTGGTCGCCGACCGGGATGCTGGCGCCCGCTGCCCACACGCCGGCGGACTTGTGGACGACGCGAATCGTGTCGTCATTCTTATTGCTGACGTAGATCGTCTGGTCGTCGGCGGAGAACACCGCGCGGACCGGGAAATCTCCGACCGTGACGAGCTGCGCGATCGACCACGACGCCGTATCGATGATCGTGATCGTGTCGGTGAAGCTGTCGCAGGTCGCGAGCGTCGCGCCGTCGTGACTGAGCGTCAGGCCGCTGCTCTGCTGAAACGCGAAGCCGGCCGAACCCATGTCGCCGGTCAGCAGCTTCGCGCCGGTGACGCTCGCCGTGTTGAGATCGATCCGCCAGACGCCGTCGCCGCCGGAGACCACCGACAGGTACGCGTAGTGGCCATCGGGCGAAATCTCGACCTGTGCGGCGCGGGTCGAGATCGGCACGTTCGATACCGCGTGCGTGCTGAGCGAGATGATCGACGCGAACGTGGAATCGAGGTTCGCGACGACGGCCTTCGAGCCATCCGGCGTGATCGCGACTTCGGACGGCCGGTCGCCGACCGCGACCACGGCGTCGACGGTTCCAGCCGGCAGGGTGACGATCGACGCCGTGTCGCTCAGGATGTTGGTGGTCACGGCTTTTGTGCCGTCGGCGCTGACGGCGACCGTGCGCGTCTTGTCGGCTTCCGGCGCTGGGCCGGAGGGCTGCGTTCCTTCGACGATGCTGGCTGCGCCGCTTGTCGTTACGACGTTCAGATCCTCGCTGAAAACGTAGCTGATCAGCGCGCCCCGCGAGCCGATCGGCGCCACGCCGCCGAGATTCGTCAACAGCGGCAGCGCGTAGTCTTTGACGACGGCGCCGGTCGCGAAGCTGACCAGGCTGCCGCGCGCGCCGGCGCACAGCGCGAAGTTCCCGTCCGCCGTCGCGCCGAGCCACTGCGTCGCGGCGGCGATGTCGGCGCTTACCGTACCTGCGGGCAGCGTGAGCATGCGACAGACGTTGAAACCAGCCACGAGAACTCGCGTCCCCGCGGCGTCGCACGCGATCGGCCCGGCCAGGTCGAGCCCGATCGCGTGAGTGGCCGTGATTGTTCGCGTCGGGACGTTCAGCACGCTCACTGATTGGCTCGCTGCGCCGTGCGAGACAAAGGCCGTCGCGCCGCCGGGCACGACGGCGATTCCGCGCGGGGCCGGGTTTGAAACCACCGCCGTGATCGAGCCGCTGGCGATGTCCACGAAGCGGATTCGATCGGCGTAATAATCCGCGTTGATCACGATCGTGTCATTCGCGCATTCCACCGGGTTGAAGTAGGGCACCACCACGCCGGCTTCGAAGTTAATCCAGGCGCTGTTGACGAAGCCGACGCCGGCGATGCGGCGTGTTTCGGTCGCGGTTGTCAGGTTGATAATCGAAAGGCTGCCGGAGCGCATGTTGCCGATGATGCCCAATGCGCCGTTCGGCGTGACGCGCGCCGTCCCCGGCTGATCGCCGACCGGGATAACGGCCGTCTCAGCATACGTGCTCAAATCTACGATCGACGCCGTGTCCTCCCAGATGTTCGCCGTGATGGCGTGAACGCCGTCGGACGAGATCGCCAGCGCCTGTGGCGAGCCGCTGAGCGGGACGGCCGCCAGGAACGCGCGCGTGGCAGCGCTGTAGACGATCAGATTCCGGCTGTCGCGATGCGCTACGACGATCCGCGCGCCGTCCGGCGTAAAGTCCACGTCGATCGGCGTGTCGCCTTCTGGGATCGCGCCGGCCGAAAGCAGAGATGTTCCGGCGATCTGCCTGCTGCGCAAGCCAAATGACGGCTGCGGCTCGAAGTGCGCCCCGACTGCGGGTGCATCAAGGCGAACGGCTTGCACGTCGCCGTCGCGCGACAGCAGGTCGGCGCCGGGAAACGACGGCGGTGTCGCTCCGGCGGATGAAGCCAGGCACACGCAGACGACAATCCGAAGGGGGATCGAGAATTCGATCGGCCTGAACATTGCTTTCGCCTCCTTCCACCCTGAAACAGGCCATGTGACCAATCAACCGATCGCCGTGCGCAAGCGCGTGCCGTAGTCAGAACGCGAAGCGCAGGCGAGCGCGGTTGGGAATCGCGTTCGTTAGCAGTCCGTTGAGGAGCTCACCCAGCCGAACCCCGACCGTCAGGGGACCGTCAGGAGGGGTACGCCCGGTTCTCGAAGGTACCGAGATTCCGAGCAATTTCACCCCATCGGCCCGACCCCTCCCTTACGGTCGGGGCTCGGTTAGGAGCGTTTCTCAAAGGGCTCTTTGCGCCGTGCGTTCAGGATTGGCCCGCCTATTCGCCATGTCGCTTGAATCGCGTGCCGGCGATCGTCGACCACGCGAAATGCCGCCGGCCCCGTCGCGCGTCAGTTTGCGCAGGCCGGGTCGACGGCGACACCGGGCCCGCCGCTGTTCAGGCAATTCAAGAGCGACGCCAGGTCGGCGGCGCTGATTTGCCGGTCGTTGTCGCGATCCAGGCACAAACACGCCTCGCTCATTCCACCGACGGCCGGGCAGCGCTGCCAGGACGCCACGTCGCGCAGATCCACGTCGGTATCGACGTCGCGATCGCCGGGTGGAGCGGGACAGTCGCAGGCGTCGCCGATTCCGTCGCCGTCGCTGTCGAGCTGAAGTCGGTTCCATTTTCCCGGGCAATTGTCGAATGCGTCGGCAATGCCGTCGTGATCGGCGTCGGGCTGGAACGGCTGGCGCTGTTTGAAAAACAGCGGCTCAATGCTCTCCATCAGTCCGTACATCAGGAACATATGGTCCACCAGCGCGGCGTCGGATGGGATCCAAGTCGAACTGGTCGACGAGACGCGCGTAAGGCCGTAGCGATAGCGGACATCGCTGGAGGGGGGGCGATCCTGGATGAACTCCAACGTGCTTGGAATATCGCCGAAGCCGGCGACGGCCTCCGGCGAGTACACGTTGCTGATGACGTAGATGTGATCGACGACGTACCCGCTGGGGCTCACGCCCGCTGTCAGGCCGTAGCGATACGTTTGCGCCAGGTCGGCGGCGCAATAAAGCTGGTCGGCGCGTTTCTGGTGGGCGAGGTAGTTCACGAACGACGCATTGCCCGCGAAATCCGGATTCATGTAATACTGCTGATGCACCCAGAACGCGGGGGCGAAAGAGCTGACGTTGTCGGTAATCGTCTCGATGCCGCGATAGGAAATCTTCGGCAGGTTGGCGGTGTTGAGCCAGAAGGATTGCACGGCTGGCGCGCGCGTGGCGCCGGGCTGCCGCAGCGCCAGACTGACGATGATCATGTACTCGTTCCACGGGCGCAGCGAACCGACTTCTCCGCCGGTGGAATTCGTCGCCAGGTACACGCGTCCGTCGAGCGCCGAGTGGATCATGCCGTCGAAATCGGTCGTGGCGTAGAGCGAGTCGGCCAGCGCCGCGATTGTCGCGTTGTCGCTGAAATGATCCTTGGCGAAGAGCGCGCCGGCTACGAGCAACGCCGAACCGATCGTGGTGTATTCATTGGGCCATCCCGCCGCCGGCGCGCCGGTTTGCGGGTTCATCCAGTGCCAGAAGTGGCCCTTGGTGTTTCGGGTCGGAGTCACGCCGGGGGTCTGCCCGGCGTACGCGGACAGGATCATCTGAGCCGGCAAGTCGCCGTCGAGAAGCCCCAGCCGATCGGAAACGCAGACTCCGAGCAGCGCCATGCCGGCGGCGTCGGGCGTCGCGGGATGAAACGGGGCCGTGCTGGGCGAATAGGGCAGCGCGTCGCGCACCAATCCGGTGCCTTCGATCGCGGCCAGCGTGTAATCGGTCAGGCGGTTGAGCTGGTCCAATCGAGCTGCATTGATACCTCCCGAAACGTCCGTACGCGTGAGCGACCAGCGCGACCACTGAATCCCGGACGGCTGGCCGGCGCCGACCGCGACGCCCACGCCCTGGATGCGAATGTAGTTCGTCTGACCGGCGACGAAGCTGTTGAGCGGGATCACGGCGTCGAGGACGCGCGCCGTGCCGATCGTCTCGCGCGTCACTTCGGCGAGCGATGTCGGCGACGGCCCGGCCAGAATCGCGACGTCAAACGTCTGCGTGAATTTTTGCGTAATCACCATGCGAAAGCGGTAGTGAATCGCGGAAGTGGGCGTCCCCGTCGGCAACGCAAATGCGACATCGACCCGATCGCCTTCCCAGCCCATCTCGGCGGGCCAAGTCACAGTCTGGCCGACGGTGCCCGAGAAGCCGGTGAAGTAGGTCAGCGAGAAGGGCGGGTTGGCGAAGCTGGTGACTTGAAAGATGCTGGTGCCGGCCTCGCTGGGCGCGCCGCCCGAGGCAAATAGCAGCGCGACGACAAACAGCCTGATTGCACAGCGATGCATTTGGACCTCGTTTCCCCCCCGAGGGCGGCCGTTAGCGTTTCGATGCGTGCTCCGCGATCCAGCGCGCGTACCAGTGGCCGCTGGCCTTCATCCTACGCGAAAGCGTGGCGCGATCGCAGTGGATCAATCCAAAGCGCTTCGAAAATCCCTGTGACCACTCCAGGTTATCGATCAGCGACCACACCAGGTATCCGCGCAGGTCCACGCCAACGGCCATCGCGTCAGCGCAAGCCGCAATGTGATCGCGCAGGTAGGCAATGCGGTCCTGGTCGTCCACCATGCAGTCGACGCGCTGCTCGTCCGCGCAGGCCGCGCCGTTCTCCGTGATGTAGAACGGCAGCCCAGGATACCGCGAGTTTAGCCACATCAAGAGCCGCTTGAACCCTTCCGGCATGATCGGCCAGTTCATCTGCGTCTTGGGCACGTCGGGCTGCGCCACATACTCGAGCTCCATTGGCCCGTTGCCCGGCGAGTGGCGCACGACGTCACTTGTGTAGTAGTTGAGCGCGATGTAATCAACGCTGCGCCGCAGCAGGCGCGAGTCCTCGGCGGTAAACGCGGGCAGCATGTCGCCGAGACGCTCACGCAGCAGCGGCGGATAGTCGCCATGGTAGGGCGGGTCGCCGAACCAACCGGCGAAGTTCTGCACCGCGCGCTCCGCGGCTTCCACGTCGACAACTCGCTCCGTGGCCGGAAAGCTGAACGCGGAATTCAACGCGAATGAGATCTTTCCGCCGGCGTTTCGGCCGGCGCGATATCGCGCAACGGCGTATGCGTGCGCGCGAAGCAGATTGTGCCCAGCGCGGTAGCCCTGCGCGCGATCGCGGATTCCGGGCGGATGCGTGCCATGAAAATAACCGGCATCGACAACGACCCAGGGCTCGTTGAGCGTCATCCAGAATCGGACACGGTCACCAAGGCGATCGAAGACACACTGTGCGTAGTCCGCAAAAATGTGCGGGCTGTCGGCGGAAAGCCAGCCCCCCAGCTCGTCCTGAAGCGACAGCGGCAGGTCCCAATGGAACAGCGTTACGAACGGCTCGATGTTCGCCGCGCGAAGGCCGTCCACCAGGCGATCGTAGAAATCCAGTCCGCGCTCGTTGATGGCGCCGCGGCCTTGCGGCATCACCCGTGGCCAACTAACGCTGAATCGGTACGCTAACAGTCCCATTTGGCGCATCAGCGCGACGTCGTCGCGCCAGCGGTGATAGTGATCGCAGGCAACCTCGCCGCTGTCGCCGTTCACGACGTTTCCCGACGTGGCGCAAAAACGATCCCAGATGCTGGGGCCTTTTCCGTCGTGGGCCGCGGCACCCTCGATTTGGTATGCGGCGGTCGCGGCACCCCACAGAAAATTCGGGGAAAATTGGGCCTTGGCAAGGGGCGTGTCGAGCGCTTCGACCGTGAAAGGATTACCGGTGTTGGGCCTAACTATTTCATGCGCCATTAGTTACAAACCAGTGTGTGCAAGAAAGCCGTTTGGGCCAGATTGCCGATAAGCGCATCATAACGGGGCATGAAAGCGCTTGCAACGACACGTGAACGTGCTTATATTAGTCGTCGAGGCAGTGCCACGTTGGCGCTGCGCCGGCCCACGTCGAAAATTGGTCAGGCGGCAGTTCGCATGAGCCTGTGCTACGGAACGAGCGGGTTCCTTTGCGCCAGATCACGGTTGCGCTACGCACGTCCTCAACTCGACATCTCGGCTGGTCGGCTGTGCGGTTTTTTGTTCGAATGGAACGGAATTCGCACAGTCCCGCGAGATCTTCGTGCAAATAATATCATTGTGGCGAGTCGCACCTTGTCGGCGGGACGACGTCGGTGGGTCGCCAATGTGGAAGCGGGGAAACGAACCAAGGAGTGCGTTTCATGACCCCGAATCGTGGTGTTCGCTGGCGTGGTTTCACCCTTATCGAACTGCTCGTCGTTGTTGCGATCATCGCCTTGCTCATTTCGATCTTGCTGCCGTCGCTTCAAGCCGCGCGAAACGCCGCGAAGACTTCGGTTTGCGCGTCGAATCTGCATCAATTGGGCCTGGCGACAACATACTACGCCCAGACCTACAAGGACCGGCTGCCCTTCATCCTGGGCACGCCGCTCAACCCCTCGCTCCCGCCGGAAAACGCGCCGTTTTACCAATACCACCAGATCTTCCTGTTCTGGCCGTTCCTGAAGGACCTCAACATCTATAAGTGCCCGTCTGCCCGAGAGGATTCTTCGACCAAGTCGTACATCCTCGACTTCATGACCGGGCAGCTCGATCCGAACGCCAGCTACTACACGACATTCAAGGCCGACTCGGTGTACCAGCAAGCGCTGACGGAAAACTGGTTCCCCGCCATCGACCCGTTCGCCGACACCAGCCCGCTTCTTGATCCCCTGTACACCGAGTACTTCTTCAACGACTGGAGCAGCCTGGCGACCGTCGGCGGCACGCACATTCCGCGGATCAGCGGCGGCATGTTGAGCAAAATCCCCGAGCCGCAATACGCGGTGGTGATGTCTGACGCGCTGTGGGAACCCAGCCGCCCGAAGCGTCACCAGAAGACCAGCCAGTTCGTGTTTCTCGATACGCACGTGACGCGCCTGCCGCAGGAAAAGTTCTACGACACGACCGGAACGCCGCGGCGCGACTACGATGCGTTCGGAAATCGTTCGTTCTACGCGTGGGGCCTGACTCGATTCGGGTTCAACGGCGGCCCCTGATCCAAGTCAGCAGTTGTGAAGCGTACTCCGGAGGCCAGAAAGGAAAAATCAATGAGAAACCGTCTTGTCAGCGCATCCGCGCTGTTGACATCGCTTGTGTTGCCGGCGATCGCGTTCGCCGGCGACCAGGTGCTGCAGAACGGCAGTGCCGAAATCGCTCTAGTCGATCCGCGCGACGCGAACAGCTGGACGTTTTTCGGCGGAACGACCATCGAGAGGAGCACCGAGGCGAACTTTACGTCCGGCGGCGTCGCGGCGCTGAAGATTTTCGGCGGCTCGACGACCGTCGGTGCGTACCAGGATGTGACGGTTGCCCCCGGAAACACCGTCGCGATCAGCACGAAGTGTTTCACGAAGTCCACGGACCAGATCGGCGGCGACGCGACGGCGAACTTGAAGCTCGAGTTCCACGACGCGGGGGATAACGTCGTCGGCACCCCCGTCGAGATCGTGGTTCTGCCCTCCGGCGCCACACCTGACGTATGGACCAACGGCAGCATCTCGGCCCAGGTCGCGCCAGCCGGGACGGCCAAGGCGCGATTCACGTGCGCATTCGTGTACACCAATTCGTCGAGCGGCGCGGCGTTCTGGGACGCCTGCAACATGTCGGTCAACGGCAGCGGGACCAACGCCCTGACCAATCCTGACTTCGAAATCGCCGGCGGGGCGACGCTCACGCCGTCGGGCTATAACACGTTCGGCACCGTGGCGATCGCCACGAACGTCCCGGCGTTTCACGGGACGAACTCGGTGAAAATCAGCACCGGGCCCACGCAGGGCACGTTCTGCGGAATCTACCGCGATCCGGCTGACGCCGTTTCCGGCGACCGCATCCTGATGCGGGGTTGGATCTGGAATCCGTCGGTGAACGGGCTTTCGGCCCAGGCGGCGGCAGCAATCAAGCTCGAATTTCAGACCCCGGGCGGCGGCACTCTGCCGCCGGCGGAAGAGAACCTGGTATTTGGAAATGGCGCGACTTTGGACACTTGGACGCTGGTGACGTATACGACCACGGTCCCCGCCTCGCCCGTTTCCGCGGCCAAGGTCGTGATGATCTCCAATGACACGTCGGCCACCAATGGACCGGTGTTCGTCGATCATGCATTCGCGGAGCGCAGCAGCGCGCCCGGCGTCAATCAGCTTCTAAACGCCGATTTTACGGATGGCCCCGGCGGTCCGAACGGGCTTACGAACTGGACTGAATTCCGCAGCACTCCGTGCAGCGCCCGCAAAGCGCTTGTGAATTTCAATTACCCCAGCGGCAACGGAAACGTGCTTCAGATCAGCGGAACCTGCATCGCAGGTGTGTACCAGTCCATCACGGTCACGCCGGGCGAGACGCTGACCATCAGCGCGTACTTCCGCTCGAACTCCACGCAGCCGTACAACGATCCCACTTCCAACGCCGGCGTAAAGGTCGAGTGGAGCGCGGGTAGCGTGCCGGCGCAGATCGACATCGGCGCCGCCGGACAGAACAACACGGTGCTTTCCGGCGCTCCGACCGACACCTGGATTCCGGTGACGATCGATTACACGATGCCTCCGGGATCGGGCGCCCGCCTGCGCGGCACCGCGATCGTGGGGTTGTACAACGCCACCTCCGCCGAGGTGTACTTTGACGGCCTGGAGATGGTGATCGTAAATCACTTCAACGGCGCTGACGTGGACAACGATAACGACGAAGACATGGTCGACTTCGCCTGGTTGCAGCGGAACTTCCGCGGAAACGGTGTGACCGCCCCGAATGGGCTCGGACCGCCGGGCTTCCTGGGCGTGGTCTACGATCAGGATCGCGATAACGACGTGGATGGCGCGGATTGGGACTACTTCCGCCCGCGCATGACGGCCCCGAACTAATCGCCCGTAGTGCGATCGAAAGGAGAAAAACGCATGTTCAAGCGATTTGCATACGCGGCGATCATGGGAATCGGATCGGCCGCCTTGGCGCAGACTGTCACAGTTTCACTCACATCGCCGCAGAATAGCGCAATCGTCGCGCCCGGCTCGACGGTAAATTGGACCATCTCGTTCACGGATTCGACTGGAAACAACCAGGGCGCGGCCTTGGTCTGCGGGGACCTGACGCAGGACACCACGAATCCCGTGAAGTTCGACATTCCGGTTGCGGCGGGCGTGCCGGCCGGCATGACCAACTTCGCCCGGCCCGCCGGTATTTCAAACCCCGGGACCGGCTACCGCGGCACGCAGGTCGGAACCGCCGGCCAGCGTAACCTGATCCAGATCGGCGGCGGACAGAACACCTTCGGCGTCGCCCAGCCGCCCGGGACCGGCATTGCCGAGAACGCCACGGTGGTTCCCGGAGTCGGCCAGAGCGGTTCGCAGATGCTCGCCACCGGGAGCTTCACAGCGCCCAGTGCCTGTGGAACGTACACCTATCGTCTCGCCAACGTGACGGCGAACGTGATTACGTTGCTGGCCAGCCCGCCGAATTTCTCGGTCGTCAATGAAGCGACCGTCGCGTTCAGCGGTCAATCATTCGCGTTCAGCATCGGCATCGCCGGTGACGCGAACGGCGATAACGTCGTCAACGAATCGGACTTGGGCATCATCCTGTCGAACTGGCAACTCTCCGTTACGCCGCACACGAACGGCGACGTGAACGGCGACGGCGTGGTGAACGAGTCTGATCTGGGCATCCTCCTGTCGAACTGGCAGCTCTCGTGCCCGTAGTTCGCCTTCTGCCTGCCTGAATGCACCGTGATGCGCCGCGGCCGAGCAATCGGCCGCGGCGTTTTCATTGCGAAGTGCGGGCACTTCGCCCGCCAATAGAGAGAACGATAGAGTGGACTCATTTCCCGCGTAGCGTCGGACCTCTGCGTCCGACGCCGATTTCTGCGTCGGGCACACAGGCCCAACGCTACGGAACACCTGAGTTTGCTCTATGGAACCAAGCGCGTGCGTCCCTTTGCAAACTCACGATTCGAGGCGTGCTACAGCGCCGGCGTGATTTCGCCACTCGCGTCGCGCCATTGCGGCACCCACGCCAGCGTGAATAGTCGAACCTTCACTTGCGTCTTCTTCGGCCGTACGGTGATCTTGTCGAGCGGCTCGGTGGTCGGATCGATGCGCGATTCGAGTCCGGCCAGGTCGGCGTTGAACTGCGCGTCGAGTTCCCGCATCTGAGACGTGATAGCCTCGACCGTCTCTTCAGCCCGGCCCACGTCGGACGACTCGCGCATCGAGCGGCCCACGCCTCGGATCGCCGTGCCGGCTTTGCCGACTGACCCGGCGCTGATCGCCTTCTTGCCCAGAAACGCCGAAAGCAGCGCCGAGCCGAACGAAACGGCGGTCGACATCTTGGCTTCGCGGGCCTGCTGCTGTTGCACATCGAGTTGCTGTTTGGCGCGACGCAGGCGCTCTTCGAGCGTCGCCACTTTCGGTGCGTATTTTTGTCTGAGCTTCGCGACTTGCTCATCGCGCAGCTCACGCGCCGCTTGCGCCAGGCGCACCCGGAAATCTCGCTCCGATTCATTCGGATGCGACGTTTCGTCCAGTCCCGGGCTGACCAGCAACTCGATCTTCGCACGCCGCGCGACTAGGTCGGCGAAGTCCCGTTTCCACGCG
This sequence comes from Phycisphaerae bacterium, assembly GCA_046350315.1. Classification (GTDB taxonomy): domain Bacteria; phylum Planctomycetota; class Phycisphaerae; order UBA1845; family Fen-1342; genus CAZHTF01. The sequence goes on along the minus strand of JAXMAP010000002.1, from coordinate 2,862,112 downwards.
TCGTACGACTTGGCCTTGCTGGCCGGCGGCGGAAGCGACGCGAATTCCGCGTCGGGCGCCGGCGAATTCTGCAAATCGCGTTCGTCCAGTTCCGATTCGATCGCGTTGTTCCAATCGACGGTGACCGGGCCGGGGTCAAGCGTGGTCACGAATCCGACCGGCTGATCCAGCTCCACCCCGGTCTTCGAATCCGCGAAGTGCACCATCGCGTTGCCTAATAATGCAGGGGCGTACAACAGCCGCGCGCCGGGCGGCGCCGCACTGCGCGGCGCGACGTAAAACTGCTGGACCTCCGGCGGCAACATCGGCGGACCGCCGGGCGGCGCTGCGGCGCTCGTCGGAGCCGCAGTGCGATTGGACGCGAACAACGAGCTTGCGCGGATGGAAGCGGGTGCCGCGGCAGGGGGCTGAGACGCCGATAACGCGGCGGATTCAGCCGGGAGTGTGGCCGGTGCGCTCGTCGTGCGGCGCCCGTCCATCAGCAGCTTGATCTGGTTTCGAGTAAGCGGGCCGCGCAGGTACGAAAGAACCCAGCGCGTTTCAAAGACGCGCGGTCCGTCCTCGTGCACGTTGTTGAGCATAAAGACGCGGCTGCCGAGCTGCGACAGCGCCTGGTCGGCGGCGGCGCGGTTGAACGTGGCCGAGGCGCTCGCGGCGGCGCCTTCGAGACCGTCCAGCACGCGCGCTTTGTCGCGTTCCGTCTGAAGGCGGCCGATGAACCACGTGCCGGCGTTCGACAGGCCCTTGTAGTCGAGATCGACGGGATTCTGTGTCGCCAGCAGGACGCCGACGCCGAATGCGCGGGCCTGCTTCATCAGCGTCAGCAGCGGGGCCTTGGCGGGCACGTTTGTGACGGGCGGGCAGTATCCGGCGATTTCGTCCATGTAGAGCAGCGCGCGGAGGCTGGTTGTGCCCGATTGCCGCCGCGTCCACGCCAAAACCTGGTTCAGCAGCGTCGACACGAAGAACATTCGCTCCGCGTCGCCCAGATGTGCGATGGAGAAGATCGCCACGCGCGGCTTGCCGGCGGGCGTGTACAGAATCGACTGGATGTCGAGCGGCTGCCCCTCGACCCAGCTCGAGAACCCGGGCGACGCCAGCAGGTTGTTGAGCTGCATGGCCAGCGCGAATCGATCCGCCGCGGGGAAGAATCCTTCCAACTCCATGACGCCGATGCGCGTCACGGGCGGCGTCTGCACCTGTTGCACGATTGCGGCCAGGTCGAGGCTGCGTCCCTCGCGCCACGCGGTGTCCACGATGGTCGACAGCAGAATATGCTCGCGGCCGCGGAGCGGGTCAGCTTCGATGCCCAGCAGCGCCAACAGGCTGGTCGCGACCGATGCGACGCGCTCGCGATACAAATCCGCTTCCTCGCGCAGCGCCGCTTCGGGCGGATCGAACGACTTGAGCAGCGAGACCGGCAGCCCGGCGCTGCTTCCCGGCGTGTAGACCACGAATTCCGCCGCATCTCGCAGGCGTTGGATGCGCGCGGCGTCCTGGCCCCATTCGGCCAGGCCTCGCCGCCACAGGTCGGCCTGCTGGGCCGCAAATTCCGCGGGAGCAACGCCCTTGCGGCGCGCGTCATCCTCGTTGATCCAAGGCGCGAAGTCGCCGGCGCTGAGCGCGGGAAACGTAAGCAGAAGATTGGGCAGATCGCCCTTCGGGTCGATGGCGATGACCGGAATGCCGTCAATCGCCGCCTCTTCGATGACGCCCAAGCACAGCCCGGTCTTGCCGCTGCCGGTCATGCCCACGCACACGCCGTGCGTGACCAGATCGCGGGAGTCATAAAGGACGAGCGAATCGCGCCGCGCGCGAGCACTCAAGTCGTACTCGCGTCCCAGATAGAACGCGCCGAGTTTCTCGAATTGCTCCGCACCCATGTTCGTCGCTTCCTGCGCTAGCAACCGGCGCCGGCGCGCGTGGCCCCAGTCGCGCGCTAGTTCAATGTCAGATTGCGGCCGGCGCCGGCGGGCTCGAAGAAATGCACGCGGCTCATGTCGAGGTGCACCGCGATGTTCTCGCTTTCGCGGACGCGCGTGCGGCCGTCGACGCGGCAGACGATGTGTCGATGTAGCGCGGTAGAGACGATCACGTCCATGCGATCGCCCAGCGGCTCCACGACTCCGACCTGCGCCTTCAGCGTCGCGCCATTGGCGTCGCCGCCCAGACTGAGCGCATCGGGACGAACCCCCAGCGTCACCAGCTTGTCGGCATAGCCCGCCAGCGCCTGCTGCTGGGCCGCGCTAAGCTTGAGCCGCGATTCGCCATCCTCAAACGCCAGCGCGCCATCGACGCGCACCAGACGGCCGTCGAGGAAGTTCATCGGCGGCGTGCCGACGAAGCCGGCCACGAAGCGGTTCACCGGGCGTTCGTAGACTTCGAACGGCGGCGCGACCTGTTGCACCAGCCCGTCCTTCATCACCACGATCCGCTCGCCCAGCGTCATCGCCTCTTCCTGGTCGTGCGTCACATAGATGGTGGTCGTCTGAACCTGGCGATGCAGGCGCTTGAGTTCGGCCCGCATTTCGACGCGCAGTTTCGCGTCGAGGTTCGATAGCGGCTCGTCGAACAAATATGCCTTCGGCTCGCGCACGATCGCCCGGCCCACCGCCACGCGCTGCCGCTGGCCGCCGGAGAGCTCCTTCGGCTTGCGCGCCAGCAGGCCCTCGATACCCAGCATTCGCGCGGCTTCGGCCACGCGCTTCTCGATCGCGTGGCGCTCCTGGCGCGCCGCGCGATACTTCGGCGGAGCGAGCACCGCCCAGATTGGGTTGTCCCAAAAGCCGTTGTCGCGGCGCAGCATGAGGCCGAATGCCAGGTTCTTGCGCACCGTCATGTGCGGGTAGAGCGCGTAATTCTGAAACACCATCGCGATGTCACGGTCCTTCGGCGCGACGTCGTTAACGACGCGTTCGCCAATGCGAATCACGCCGGAACTGATGTCCTCCAGTCCGGCCACCATCCGTAGCGTAGTGCTCTTGCCGCAGCCGGATGGCCCGACCAGCACGATGAATTCGCGATCGGCGATTTGCAGATTGACGTTGTCGACGGCGGTGACGCCGCCAGGGAAAACCTTGCAGACGTTTTCAAGCAGAACTTCAGCCATTGGGGGCCTCGTGCAGTGCAAGCGCTGTCATAGAGTCGCGTTCGGCGGGCGTCAAGCGGCGGCGGCGATCAACGGGCAACTTGGTGTTCGTCCGATCGGAGCGGCGGGGCGCCGATCGGAGACGCGGCTGGTCGAGACGCGCGAACAGAGCAAATCTCCGGCTGGCATTGGGCCGTTTCTGGGCCCCGCCATCGCCTCACGATCGCGCATCCGCGGGATGGAATTGCCTCGCGTAGGGCTCGAACCTACGACCCGCTGATTAAGAGTCAGCTGCTCTACCAACTGAGCTAGCGAGGCTTGGGTAAGCGGATCATAACGCAACAACGCAAATGTGAAAAGCCGCTGGCGGGGTCGAAGGGTCGGATTGGGCTGGATGCGGCGGCAGGAAAACGCAAGCGTTTCGCGCCCGCCCGGAACAAATCGAGTGGTCCGCCTGTTACGTTCAGAGTATTTGCCGCGCAATCCCCCGACCGCTCGCCGCACGGCGCTAACGGCGCTGTGCGCCGCGAGTTCGCGCGAGCCGATTTATCCCGGAGATCATTCCATGACCCGTTCCTCCCGGGTAGCGAGCGCGTTCACGCTCATCGAGCTGCTTGTCGTCGTGGCGATCATCGCGCTGCTCATTTCAATCCTTCTGCCGTCGCTCTCCGCCGCGCGCGAGCAAGCCAAGACCGGCAAGTGCGTGTCGAATTTGCGCAGCCTGATGACGGCGACGTACTCCTACTTCACGGACCAGCGCGACAACTTCTTCTTCCGCGCCAAGCTGCTGCCGGGCTCGACGCAGCTCCGCGGCATCTGCACCTGGTCGTTCGGCGGTTCGGCGACCGACGACTATTGGCGCTCGTACAACGGCGGCGACCTGTATTTCCTGGCCGACGAGAAACCGCTGAATCCCTATGTCGTCGGGCAACAGGTGGGCCGATTCGACACGGTCGAGGTGCTGCGCTGCCCGTCGGACGTGAGCTCGTATCAGCGCGGCACATTCTCGCTGGGCGACGTAGCCGACGAATCGATTTCGACGTACCAGGATGTCGGCACCAGCTATCAGATCAACGTCGACGGCATCTACACGGCGCGCGGCGCGAATCCGCCGGCGGGCGATCCCTCGGACGTCTGGGGCACCGCCGACGGCTGGGAGCGCGTGATGAAATCCCAGGTGCGTCTGGGCGGCGGCGGAATCTCGCGCTACGTGTTTTTCTGGGATGGCGCGTTCGACTTCGCCGGGGCGGCGTTTGTGCAGACGATCGGCGATCACCGGCAATTCTCGAAATACAGCTTCGGGTACCTCGACGGACACGCGGCGTACATCCAGGCCGACCCGCGCGTCGGCTGCGGCACGAACTGGACCGTACTAAATCCTAACTGGATTTGGCGCGTCGGGCAAGCGCGTCCGCGGCCGTACTGGTACTCGCTGGCGGATTCGAGGAGGTGCTATTGAACGGCAGGGATTAAGGGATTGAGGGATCAAGGGATTAAGTACGGCGCAGGCTCAATCCCCGGCAGGGATTAAGGGATTGAGGGATCCAAGGGATTAAGTACGGCGCAGGCTCAATCCCCGGCAGGGATTAAGGGATTGAGGGATCCAAGGGATTAAGTACGGCGCAGGCTCAATCCCTCAATCCCTCAATCCCTCAATCCCTCAATCCCTCAATCCCTCAATCCCTCAATCCCTGCTCCCAAGACGCTTTTCCGCCCCCAACGTCCGCATAACCGACGAATTTGTCCCCCCGACGGGGTTCCGCCGCCTTGACCAAGCCGTCTTTACCGATCCATAATACAATCTGCTGAGCGCGCGAACGCCGCCGTATTATCACGGCTGACGCGCACCTCACGCGCGGGCCGCCATCGGCGATTCGAGCAGCGGCCCGATCTGCGACGAAACTCTCGGATGGAGCCGGTGCGGAGTCGCGCCGCCTTCGATCCGACGTGCGGCATGATGCCGCGATTGGAACGAACTGATGAATCCAAAGACAATGGCCTACGTAGGCGTGATTGTGGTGCTCGCCGGCATTGCCGTGTGGCGGTTTTCCTCTGCCGGCGGTGGTGATGCATCGCTGCCAAACGACGACGCTTCGAAGTCCGCCTGGATGTGCGAAAAGTGCCTGAACACGTTCTCGCTGACGCCGCGCGAAGAGGGTACGTGGGTGAAGGCGGGCAAGTACCTGAAGCAGAAAGACAGCCTCTCGAAGTCGCTCGTGCTGCAATGCGAGAAGTGCGGGACGTTCACCTGCGTGCGGGCCGAGAAGTGCACCACGCACAACAAGTATTACGCGCTCTACCATGTGGATGGCTCGGGCGGCGTCTGCAAGGAGTGCGAGAAGTTGACGTTGGAGGCCGACAAGGCGGCCGGCAGCTAGGCGATCGGATTTTCATTGACCCGGACAGCGCCGAAAGCGCACAATGCCGGGAACGGTGCGTTATCTCGCGCAATTGCGCGTGATTTGTGTTTCATAACCTCATCGTACGCCGCGACGGCGACTGCCCACTCAGTCCGCGGCGGCGGGAAAGCAAAGGAGTGTGCTGCATGTTTGCGAATCGCAAGAGACGGGGATTCACGCTGATCGAGTTGCTGGTTGTCGTCGCCATCATCGCATTGCTGATTTCGATTCTGCTGCCGTCGCTTTCGGCGGCGCGCGAGCAGGCCAAGGTCGCCAAGTGCACGGCGAACCTCAAGAGCATCATGACCGCGAGCTACGCGTATTTCGGCGATCAGAAGGACACGTTTCCGTTCTTCGCCAAGAGCGGCGGCGGGCCGATCAACAATGTGTCGTCCTGGACGTACGCGGGAAAGGCCGTGAGCCCGTACTGGTCAGCCTCGAATCCGCAGATTTATTTCCTCGCCAACGAGAAACCCCTGAACCCGTACCTGATCGGTCAGATCCCTGAAGCCAATAGCGAGGTATTGGTGGCAAAGTGCCCGTCGGACGTGTGGACGTATCAGCGCGGCACGTTCGTGCCCGGCGATGTCGCCGACGAGAGCGTCTCAACGTACGACGATGTCGGCATCAGCTATCAGTTCAACCTCACTGGAATCGACACGGAACACGTGGGGAATGTCTCGCCCTGGCGGAACAACGGTCTGGGGTGGCAGCTCAATCTGCTCGCGATTCTGCGCGGGCAGTCCGGCAATTTCAATTCGACCTACATCTGGGCCTGGGATGGCACGTTCGACTACGCCGTCAACGCGCCGCAGAAGGTCGTCGGCGATCATAAGCAGTTCAATCGCTTCAGCTTCGCGTTCCTTGATGGCCACGCTGGCTATGTGACGGCGGACCCGCTGAAGATGTGTGGACCGGGTTGGACGGTGTTGTATCCGAAGTGGATTTGGCGCATCGGTCAGCCCAAGCCCGTGCCGCTCAACTATCCGTTGTCGAACACGAGTCGGTGCAACTGACGGCAGTTTTCGGCAATGCGGCTCGCCCGACCGCGGGCCGCATTGCTATTTCCAATGTGTGCATAGCGGGCAGTGTGCCCGGCATTTCATTTTCCGTCTCGCAGGAGTCTCTCATGTCCAAGCGTAGGCGAGCATTCACGCTCATCGAACTGCTGGTTGTCGTTGCGATCATCGCGCTGCTCATTTCGATCCTGCTGCCGTCGCTCTCGGCGGCGCGCGAGCAGGCCAAGGTCGCCAAGTGCACCGCGAACCTCAAGAGCATCATGACGGCGTCGTATTCGTACTTCGGTGATCAGAAGGATACGTTTCCTTTCTTTGCCAAAGCGGCCGGCACCGCGGCCAACCCGATCAACGGCGTGTCGAGCTGGACGTACGCGGGAAAGTTTGTGAGCCAATACTGGCAGGCCTGGCAGGGCGGCATGGTGTATTTCACCTCCAAGGAGAAGCCGCTCAATCCGTACTTGATCGGCCAAATTCCCGAGGACAACGCCGAGATTCTATCGGCCAAGTGCCCGTCGGACGTGTGGACATATCAGCGCGGCACGTTCGCTCCGGGCGATGTCGCGGATGAGAGCGTTTCGACGTACGATGACGTCGGCGTCAGCTACCAGTTCAACCTAACGGGCATCGATACCGATCACTCGAGCGCGACCGTCACGCCGTGGCGCAACTACGGTCAGGGTTGGCAGCAGAACCTGCTGATCATCCTGCGAGGGCAAACGGGTAACTTCAACTCGACATTCGTCTGGGCGTGGGATGGGTCGTTCGACTATGCGGTGAATGCACCGCAGCGGATCATCGGCGACCACAAGCAGTTCGACCGTTTCAGCTTTGCGTTTCTCGACGGACACGCGGCGTACATGAGCGCTGATGCGCTGAAGATGTGCGGTCCGGGTTGGACGGTGCTGTTTCCCAAGTGGATTTGGCGAGTCGGCCAACCGAGACCGGTACCGCTAAATTACGCGCTGACCAACACGTCTCGCTGCAACTAGCCGCGGCGGCGCACGGCAGTCTGATCCGCGAGAACCGGCGATGGGGCGCGCGAAAGCGCGCCACATCGCCGTGTCGATTTGCGTCCCAATAGTGAGCGGGCCGATCCTTGTCAGGTTCAGCAGGCGCCCCAGGATGCGAGCAGCAGGGCCAAGTCTCCACTACCAATCGTGCCATCGCCGTCAAGGTCGGCGTCAGTGGTATACGCGGAGCCGGGGTCCGTGATAGCCGAACCCCATGCGCCTAAGATCAGCGCGAGATCGGTCTCGTCGGCGTGGCCATCGCCGTTGACGTCACCGGGACAAGAAGGATTGAATCTCACGAAGACAACGAGCTGATCCGTCGCGCGGAACGCAACTGAGGCATCGTCGTCGCCGTGACTTGGTGAGATTACGGCTGCACGGCTCAAAGTAGTGTAGGTAAAGTGCGCCACGTACTGTCCGGCCGGAAGAGTCGCCGTTTCACCGGAATCGCTGAAGGTCCACGTCGCGGGGTTGCAGTCGACGCTACTTACGCCGGCGTCCCCGAAAAGATACGAGGTTGAGGCTTGAGAAATGTGAAAATGGCTCGAGACTGTAACGGTCCCGGCTCCGTTTTGGCAAGTCAACGCGAGAAACTGGTAATAGTTGACGAGAGTCGCGGTCGCCGGGGAAGAAAGCTGAAACGGGATTGAGATTGCGACGTCGCCGTTCGCGATGCTCTCCACGTTCCAGCCCGCATGCAAGCCCGGCTCAGCTTGCATGGAAACGGACGGCATTGTCTCGGCCGCCGCGCCAAATGCGATTGCGCGGGTGTCGGCGTGCGCCACAAAGTAGGGTTCGAACGAGAGGTCACCAATGAGGTATGTTCCGTCCCCAGGATCTACTTCTGCGTGGACTGGACTTGGCGCCAAACCGTCGATGGTCGTTCCGGAGCTTCCAAGTGGGACGGTGTCGTGCCAAATCATGGCTGAGTAGTCACCTGGCACCAACCCGCCGTTAAACTGGACTGTTGCCGAGAGCGTCGCATCGCGCGAAGCTACGGATCCTGGCGGATACGTGATTTGCCCTTGGGCCGCTGCTGCGGCGAGCAAAAGTCCTGCGAAAATACTCGCTTCGCCGAGCTTATGGAATGTTGAGCTGGCAAGTGTCTTGAGAGATAGTTGATGCATCACGGGGCACATCCTTTCATTGTTGGCCGCCACGTCGCGCGAGTCCTGCGGAGCGAAGTCGGCGCTTGTTGACATCAGTCACAATCGGTGTTCGGCTCCATTTTGCCTCCGGTTACCTACCTGATATAGGCCGCCGCCATGCCACGTCATGCCACGCATGCAAGCGACATGCCTTCCATGAGGAACTCCGAAACCGGTTCGCGAACGCGCCCGGCAGGACGGGTGTCCGCGTTGTGAGCGAACTTACACAGGTGTTGCGCTGGAACCCTCAGCTCGCACGCCGGACAGTTCTGAAGCCGAAGCGGACTAAGCGGGTAAGACACGCTAGCGGCGAGTGGCACTGTGAGCGGAGCGTGACGAGTCTCGAGCAGCGGCCTCTGGGGGCGGGGTGGCACTGTGGACGGAGCGCGTCGTTGCGATTATCGCGCTGCTCATTTCGATCCTGCTGCCGTCGCTCTCGGCAGCGCGCGAGCAGGCCAAGGTCGCCAAGTGCACGGCGAACCTCAAGAGCATCATGACCTCGTCGTACTCGTACTTCGGCGATAACAAGGATCAATTCCCGTTTTACTCCAAGAACGGCACGGGCGTGTCAAGCTGGACGTACGCGGGAAAGTCTGTCAGCCAATACTGGCAGAGCTGGCAGGCCGGCGCGGTCTACTACACGGCCAAGGAAAAGCCGCTCAACCCCTACCTGATCGGACAACTTCCGGAGGACAACGCGGAGATCCTGTCGGCCAAGTGTCCGTCGGACGTTTGGACGTATCAGCGCGGCACATTCCAGCCGGGCGACGTTGCCGACGAGAGCGTGTCGACTTACGACGACGTGGGGGTCAGCTATCAATTCGACCTCACCGGCATCTGGACCGACACGGCGCTGGCGACCTCGTCGCCCTGGCGCAACAATGGCAAGGGCTGGCAGGATAACCTGCTGATCCTGCTGCGCGGCCAGACGGGTAACTTCAACTCGACCTACATCTGGGCCTGGGACGGCTCGTTCGACTACGCCGTGAACGCGCCGCAGCGCATCATCGGGGACCACAAGCAGTTCAATCGCTTCAGCTTCGCGTTTTTGGACGGCCACGCCGCCTACATGACGGCGGACGTGCTGAAGATGTGCGGCCCGGGTTGGACGGTGCTGTACCCGAAGTGGATCTGGCGGATTGGGACCGCCTCGCCGACGCCGATTCGCTATCCGTTGAGCTACACGTCGCGATGCAACTAGTGCGACGGCGGAGTGACACGTTGGTCGCTGACACACGATGCGGTGCGCCCGACCGCGCACCGGCGGGTGGCACTGTGTGCGCAGTTCAGTAGGGTGCGTCAGCCGTCTCGACGCACCATCTCGCGGATGAGGAAATGGTGCGTCGGTACGGCCGACGCACCCTACCAGTAGCCGTGTAGGCTGGGCTGAGCCGTGTAGGCTGGGCTGAGTTCAGTAGGGTGCGTCAGCCGTACCGACGCACCAATTCGCGGATATGCGATATGGTGCGTCGAACTGCCGACGCACCCTACCGGACTGTGGGTCGTACAGCGCACTGCTCAACAGCAGTGGCACACGGCCGGAACGGCGCCCGCCGGAGCCGCGCGAACGATCGGCATCCTCATTGAATGGTGGGCACCCCCGTCCGGCGCCTGATGCGCCGCGATTGCGTCCTTACGCCGACTCTCAGTGCGGCCAGCGCCAGGCGAAGATGACGCCGGTGATGACGCCGCAAATCAGGCCATCGAGGATTCCGGCCGCGATGGTGCGCGTGTACGCGCCGAACCAGATGGCGCTGGGGATGAAGGCGACGGAATAGGCGAGAACGCCGGCGGCGCCGACGACCCGGAAGACCTTCGCAAATTCAGCCGGGCGGGGAAGAGCGACGGACGCCAGGTAGGCGATAACCGCGCTCGCCGCCAGATAGACGAAGAAGGTGCCGGCGAGCTTGCCGCCCATCCCAAGCGGCGGCCGCCAGAGGCTGAGGTGGCCGACTGGGCCGTGTTCGAGCGCCGTTTTTACCTTGTCCGACTCCATCGCGTCGCGACCGCGGAAGTCGGGGAAGAGGTAATTGCCGGGCTTGATGCCGTTTGTTCGAAGGAACTCGAGTAAGGCATCCTCTTGGTGGGCGGGGAGTCCGATCCAGTCGCTCTTGTGATGAAGGAACGGCATCCCAAAAATGGTCGAAACGATCCAGACCGCCGCGGCGGACAGGAGGACAGGAAGCCAAAGCGTGGTTATGAAGTCCACTTGAGTCCTTTCTTGGGCCGCAGTTTGGGATTGCTTACTCCGTCTGTGCCGGCGGGAATTGCTCAGCCATCCACTTTTTCCAGACCGGCTCATCGCGCTCGACGGCGGCTTTCGCCTTATCGCCGTAGAGATATACGCTCATGCACACCATCACCATTCCGCCGCAGGAAAATGCGCCGACGTATGCCGCGCCGGGGGCGGGCGTCTTGAGGCGGAGCAACACGGTGTTCTTGTGCGACGCGCGTCCCAGGTAGTCCACGACGCCGGTCATGCGCGGGATGGCGGAGATGCCGTCGCTGCTGGTAGGGGCGCTCCACTCCTGACCTTCGTCGACCTTCAGCAGCGCCAGCGCTCCGCCCGCTTTTTCCCATGCCGTGGACTCAGGGGCGGACGAAAAGTTCACAAAGTGCATCGCCGAGCACGGCAAGCCCTTTAAGTGGGTGAGGTACATTCGCAGGATGCGGAAGTACGTCGGCCAGCCTTCCTCCAGACCCTTGAGCTGATTGTCCCAATCGTCGGTGCTGGCGAAGAGGCTGTGCACCACGCGAACCAGGCACATCCCGCCCGCGCGGGCCTCGATGCTCCACTCGGTCGCCACCTTCGGCGAGTCGGGCCCACCCATCTCGCCCTCGGCGGCAAAGCACTTCGGCGGCTGCCACTTTGTGATCGTCGACGGGCTGTCCATGCCCGGTCCGAAGTTGCAGACCTGCTCTCCGCCTTGGCGTTCGTCGCTGCGCGTGGGAACGAACCAGGAGGAGATGCCCGGACCGGTGGCGATTGCCCGCCAAACTTCCTCTGGCGTACCGGGGACTTCGATTTCGACCTGAATCGACCTGCGCCCGGACGGTTCCTTCTTCACGCTCATGACGATTCCTTATTTTGGAAATGTAGGAAGTGTCCCTCGACGTACCAGTCGGGATCGCGAGCCAACGGTGCTGCATCAATGCACGCACTCCGCGCCGATGCAAGACCGATCGGCCTACTGCCACCGTGCCCGCGCCCCCGTCAGACGTAACCACATGTTAGGCCTGGCGACGCCGCCGTCGCTGCTTGCCCGATGCCGATCGAATGACCACCGACCCGCGGCCGGCGCTCGCGAACGGCACGCGATTGCGAGCGATGGCCTCTTCGATCAGGCGCGCTACCTCCGGACGGGTGAGCGTGGCGGCGTCTTCCACGGCGATTGAGCGCACCTGGGTCCCGGACCCCTGCAACAATTTCTCAGGGTCCGGCAGTTCTTTACCACCACTGAAGTAGAGCTTGACCCCGTCCGCGTCGCCGCGGATTGAAAGAACGCCTTCGTACCCGCGCTCGCTGGGTGAATAGCTGATGACGAACCAGGCGCGATACTCGTACGCCACCTCATAAGCGGTGGGCAGACGCTTTCGCAGCAACCGCCGCATTGCGCCGATGAGGCGCAGGTGCGCGGGTGCGAACTTGGCGATGAGCGCACGCACTTGCGTTTCTGCTACTCGTCGCTCCGCCGCGGTCTGGGTGCTGCCGGGCGCCCCGCCCTTGGCCTGGATTGCTCGGCGTCCTGATGGCGCCCGCTTCCCGCTCATGCGAATTCCCTTACGTTGGTGTTGTCTTCTTTCGTGTCGGTGGGTTTGGGATAGGCCCCGATCATCAGGCGATGCCGTCGTCCGCCCGCTGCGGATTCGTCATGATAGCGCGAGACCAGCGCGGCGACGGCGGCGGTCAACTCATGGCTGAAGGCGGCGCGATCCTGCGGGGATCGAAACCGGATCTGGGTATCGATCGAAAGCGTCGCAAGGCGCTTGTTGAGTTCTTCGGACATTCGAAGCAACTGCCCGACCTCACGAACCACGCGGGCCGCCAGCGCCGCGAGGTAACTCGCAGACAACCGGTCCATGCCTCGTCCGCCGACGTCGCGCTCAGGGTCCGCCGCGACCGGGCCGAGCGCGCCGGGCGAGACGACGTACGACGAGGCCGTCGCAACAAGCCGCCGCTCGGTCAGCCCACCCCACTTTTTCTTGCTCTCCACCCGGATCAGCCCATGCGACTCCAGCGCTCGCAGGTGATAGTTCAGCTTCTGCCGCGGCAATCCCATGCGACCGGCCAGCATCGCGGCCGACGCCGGCGTGCGAAGCTCCGAGAGCAGCCGGCTGCGCATGGGGTCAAGCGCCACGCTGGCCGATGCAGGGTCGTCGATTACGCGCAGGTCAACCATCGCCGCCAGACTAGCATTGACAAACTTTGTTGTCAAGGCTTACACGAGAACGGATGGTGGCCCTGTTTCGCGGAGAGATTTCCCAACCGAGCCCCGACCGTCAGGGAAGGGTCTCTTGCGACGGGCGGAAAGCCGCTCCCTTACGGTCGGGCCTCGGCGTCGAGCGTTTTCCCGGGGTCGCCTACCCCTCCTCCTTCTCCGCCAATTTTGCCAGCACGCTGAAATCCTCCAGCGTCGTCGTGTCGCCTTTCACCTGTCCGCCGGTCGCGACTTCGCGCAACAAGCGTCGCATGATCTTACCGCTGCGCGTTTTGGGCAGCGATTGCGTAAAGCGGATCTGGTCCGGCCGCGCCACCGACCCGAGCTGCGCGGTCACGTGCTGCATCAATTGCTCTTTCAGCGCCGGAATCGGCTCGCGGCCGGTGACCAGCGTGACGAACGCCGCGATCGCGTTGCCCTTGATCTCGTGCGGAATGCCCACCACCGCCGCTTCGGCGACCGCCGGGTGCGACACCAGGGCGCTCTCGACCTCCATCGTCCCCAATCGATGGCCGGACACTTTGATCACGTCATCGACGCGGCCCATGATCCAGAAATAACCGTGCTCGTCGCGCCGGGCGCTGTCGCCGGCGAAATACACGCCGTCGATCTCGCTCCAGTATTGCCGCACGAACCGCTGCGGGTCGCCGTAGATGCCGCGCAGCATTCCCGGCCACGGCTTTCGGATGCACAAGAGTCCGCCAGCGTTGGGCGGTTGCTCCTTGCCGTCCCTGTCGAGCACCGCCGCATCGATGCCGAAGAACGGGCGCGTGGCGGACCCGGGCTTGGTGGGCGTCATCCCCGGCAGCGGCGTGATCATGATTCCACCGGTCTCGGTTTGCCACCACGTGTCCACGATCGGACATCGTTCGCGCCCGATGACCTCGCGATACCACGTCCACGCCTCAGGATTGATCGGCTCTCCGACGGTGCCCAGCAGTTTCAGGCTCGAGAGGTCGTGCTTGTCGGCGTGGTGGCGGCCCTCGCGCATGAACGCGCGGATCGCGGTCGGTGCGGTGTAGAACTTGGTCACCTTGTGCCGCGCGATCATCGACCAGAAGCGATCCCAGTCCGGATGATTCGGCGCGCCTTCGTACATCACCGTCGTCACGCCGTTATTCAGCGGGCCGTATATGACGTAGCTGTGGCCGGTGATCCAGCCGATGTCGGCCGTGCACCAGTACACGTCGTCGGGCTTGAGATCGAAAATCATCTTGGCGCTGTACGCCGTGTGCACCATGTAGCCGCCGGTGGTGTGCAGGATGCCCTTCGGCTTGCCGGTCGAGCCGGAGGTGTACAGCAGGAAGAGCATGTCCTCGGCGTCGCACGCTTCAGCGGGGCAATCGGCGCCGGCCGCCGCCATCTTCTCGTGCCACCAGTGGTCGCGCCCGGGCTTCATCGTTACGTGGAATACCGGATCGGCCGCCGGCTTGTCTCCGATTCGCCGATAGACGACGACCGTGTGAATCAGCGGGCACTTGTCGCAGGCCTGATCGACGTTGGCCTTCAACGGCACTACCTTGCCGCGCCGCCAGCCGCCATCGGCGGTGATGACGATGTGCGACTGCGCATCTTCAACGCGGTCGACGATCGCCTGCACGCTGAAACCGCCGAAGATCACCGAGTGCGGCGCACCGATCCGCGCGCAGGCCAGCACGGCGATCGCCAGCTCCGGCGTCATCGGCATGTAGATCGTGACGCGGTCGCCTTTCCTCACGCCCAGCGATTTAAGCACGTTCGCGAAGCGGCACACCTCGGCGTGCAATTCGCGATAGCTGACGCGACGCACGTCGCCCGGCTCGCCCTCAAACAGAATGGCGGTGTGCTCGCCGCGGCCGCGTTCGATTTGGCGGTCGAGGCAGTTGTGGCTGAGATTCGTTCGCGCATTGAGAAACCACTTCGCGTCTGGGCGCTTCCACTCGAGCACGCGCTCCCACGGCCGAAACCAGGTGAATTCGCCGGCGACCTGCGACCAGAATCCTTCCGGATCCTCGATCGAGCGGCGGTAGGTCTCCTGATATTGATGCTCGCTGGCAACATGCGCCTGGGCGGCAAACGCCGGCGGCGGCGGGAACAGCCGCGTCTCCTTGAGGCGCGATTCGATGCTGTCTGATTGCGACATGGCGCGATCTCCTGGCGCGGACCTGCGTGTTTCGAATTGGCCCGTCGAACGGTCGGATAATAGTGCGACGGCCGCGATGTGGCACGACGCCGCGCGCGTCCGCGACCCAAGCCGATCCCAAGAATTCTTCCGAGCCGCGTGTGAGATTCGCCCGTCAACCGGGTTTGGTGGCGTGACGGCAGCAGACGACGAACGGCCAATCGGTTGAGGTTTCAATCGACCGTTCAAGGTCGCCCGTGGCGTCCGAACTAGGAAGGTACGATATGACGACGAATCTCCGAACTGATGGGTCGATGTGGTCGAAACTCATGGCTCGCGGCGCGGCGCTGCTCGCCGGCGCGCCGCTCGCGGTGGCGCAAATGGGCGCTGATTCGAACCTCGCTTCACAGACCGCGGCGGAAACCGCGATCGTCGCAACCGAGACGATCGCCGGGTTCGATGGCGGGCCCGACGATCTCGCGGGCATCGGCGTCCCGTTCACGATCGAGGGCATGACGTGGGCAGATCAGAAGACGTTTATCGATGCAGGGGGCAGATGTGGCACTGAGCCGCCGTCTGCCGATGAGTTAGACGCCGTCGAAGCGTTGCAACTGCGAACGCCCGGCCGGCCGCCGGGATCCGTGCCGGTGAACGTGTATTGGCATGTGATCCGCCGCGGAACGGCGCTCAGTGACGGCAATATCAGCAACAAGCAGATCAATCAGAGCATCGCGGCGATGAACCGCGCCTACGCCGGCGCAAATGGCGGCGTCCCCACGCCCTTCACGTTCGTGCTGGCGGGGATCACGCGCACGACCAACAACGCGTGGTTCAACATGCAAAAAGGGTCGTTGGAAGAAGCCGCCGCGAAGCGGAGACTGCATGTGGGCACGGTGAGCGATCTCAACGTCTACAGTTGCGCCGGCGGCGGACTCCTGGGATGGTCGGTGTTTCCGTGGAATGCTGTCGCGCACTTAGATCAGGACGGTGTCGTGATTCTCTACAGTTCGGTTCCGGGCGGAACTGCGGTTCCGTACAACGAAGGCGACACGCTCGTTCACGAAGTCGGGCACTGGTTGGGTCTGCTACACACCTTCGAAAACGGTTGCGCCCAGCCGGGCGACTTTGTCAGCGATACCCCTTACGAAGCGACTCCGGCGTTCGGTTGCCCGGTCAATCGCGATACCTGTCCGAACATCGGATTGGATCCGACCTCGAACTACATGGACTACGTCGATGATCCGTGCATGAACCAGTTCACCGACGGCCAGGCTACGCGAATGGATGCACAGTCACTGCTTCGCGCGTTGTTCTAATTGTCGTGCCGGGAAACGCGCCGGCGCAGGGATCGAGCGTATCTGCTCGGTCCCTGTGCCGTTCCGCCTGTTGTGATTGGAGTTTCGTGCTCGGGGGCCGCGTGGGCGCAGGCGCCGGCACGCAAGGCCTGCTGCCCGCGGTCGTCGCTTGCACCTGCGCCGCGAACGCCGGCGGCGGCGGGAGCAGGCGCGTCTCCTTGAGGCGCGATTCGATGCTGTCAAATTGCGGCATGCGAAATCTCCTGACGCGACGCTGCGTGATTCCCGGGGGCCCGACGAGTGTACGATGAGAATGCGAGAGCAAGGATGTGACATGGTCGCGCTGGTAACCAGCGACTCAGTAGTCGGTCGGCGTCTGGATCGGGCGCGTCGACGCGCTCCGGTCGGTCAATCGACCTCGCCACAGCCGGACCGCTTCGGTGTGGGCGTCGCTCGGTTCGGTTCGGCTCCAGGATTCGTACAAGCGCAACAGAAGCTCGAGCGCGTCGCGCGATCGCTCCGTATCCGGCGGGCGCGCGTTTCGTTGGAGCTCTTCGGCACGCAGCAGCAGAGGCTCGGACTCCTCGAACCGACCCAGTTCCAGCAGGCAGCGACCGAGATAGCGACATGTGTCCGGAATCGCGGTAGGCGGCGGCGCGGGTAAGGACTCGCAGATATCGAGCGCTTCGCGAAAGAGCGGTTCGGCGGCCGCCGGATCGCCCTTGTCCACAAGCAGTACGCCAAGATTGTCCAGCACGTTCGCAAGCTCGGGGTGCCGCTCGCCCAATAGCTTGCGGTTGAGCGCCACCGCCTCGCGAAGCAGCGGCTCCGCTTCGTCGCACCGTTTCAGCTTGTGCAGCAACGAACCCAGGTTGTTCGCGCCGTGCGCAACATCACGGTGCTCGTCGCCAAGCAGCCGCCTGCGTCGCTCGAGCACTTCGCGAAAGAGCGGCTCCGCGCCGGCGAAATCGTGCATGTACCAGTGAATTCCGCCGAGGTTGTTGAGGGCGTTCAGGACGCGCGGATCGTCGTCGCCAAACAGGCTTCGGTCTAGCGCCAGCGCCTCGCCGAGTCGATCCAGCGCAGCCTCAAATTCGCCCTGCTGCGCCAACAACATGGCGAAGTTGCCAAGCATGTCCGCCACGTCCGCGTTGTCGTCGGCGCGCCGCGTTCGCCATTCCTCCAGGGCTTCGCGAAGGAGCGCTTCGGCGCCATTCCGATCTCCCTTATTCAGCAGCAGCGTAGAAAGCCGGTTCATCGATGATAGAGTTCGCGGATGCTGGCGTCCGAGTCGCTTGCGACGGATATCCAACGCCTCCCGAATTAGCGGCTCGGCACGCTTCAAGTCGCCGCTGTCGGTCAGGACGTCGGCTTGAATCTGCAACAGTTCAGCCAGATCCTGGAATTGCTCCGGAAGCACCCGCGCGGCGCGAATCGCCTTGGCCACCAGCGCTTCGGATTCCTCGGACTTTCCGCTGACTCGGAGCAACGCCGCGAGGTTGCCCATTGCCGTCACCGCGTCCCGACCAGTCGGACCGGACGCGCGCTTGGCGAGCTCAATCGCGTCGCGAAGCGCGGCCTCAGCTTCCGGGAAAGCCCCGCGATCGCGCAGGATCTGGCCGAGCATCTGCAAGCACGCCAATACCGACGGATCTCGCTCGCCCAGCCGGCCGCGCTCCGCAAGCACGCGTCGGACAAGTTGTTCCGCCTCGTCGTTCCGTCCGCTCTTCGCGCGGAGCGCCTGCGCCAAGTTCGACAGGCTGCTCGCAACGTCTGCGTGCTGACGGCCCAGTTCTCGCTCCCGAGTGGCGAGCGCCTGTCGCATGTTCGACTCGGCCGCGTCGTAGAGCCCGAGCTCCAGATACGCCTGACCGATTGCGTCGAGCACCTGCGCGTGAACCAGCGGTTGCGACGCGAATTGCGCATCGGCGGAGCGCGTAGCGGGCTCGAGAACAAACTCTTGCATAATTTCGCGAGCCACGTCCGCTGGTCGCGTGAGCCCGGCCACCGCATCGAACGCGCTCAAGTCAGCTGTCGTCGCCGGCGCGGTGGTGCTGGCCGAATCTCCGCCCGGTTCGCGCCGCGCCAGAGCCTGCTCCGCGTGCTGGCGAAATCGGCGCTTGATGCCTTCGCCCATCGCGGCAGCGTCGATCGACACCAGAACCGTTTCCTGGAAATCGGCGACCTGCCGAATCTCGATGGCGCGCTGCTCGGCCTGCCGCCAGAAGGTCAACGAGGTTGCCAGCGCTCCGAGCAGCACCACAACGAATGCGGCGGCGACGCCGAGCGAAGCCCGGTAGCGCCAAAGCGTCTTTCGCAGGACGTACCAGCCGCTGTCGCGTTTGGCCTCGAGCGACTCGCCGGCAAAGTAGTGGCGTAAGTCGCGCGCCAGGTCGCCGGCGGTCTGGTAGCGCTGCTCGCGCTTTTTAGCCAGGCACTTGAGCACCAGCGTCTCGACCTCGTCGTCGATTTCGCGCCGCAGAGTGCGCGGCCGGATGGGGTCAGCGCGAACGATGTTTTCCAACACAATGCGCAGGTTGCCGCGCACGTCGTACGGGAAACGCCCAGTCAGCGCCTGGTACAGCATCACTCCCAGGGCGTAGACGTCCGTGCGCACGTCCACGTCGTGCGAGGCGCCTTCCGCCTGTTCGGGGCTGCTCCACGGAATCGAGCCGACGAATTCGCCCGACTGCGTCAACGCGCTCGAATCCTGCGCCGCGTCGAGTTTGGCCAGGCCAAAGTCAAGCACCTGCGGCTGCCCTGCGGAATCGACCAGCACGTTGCCGGGCTTGAGGTCGCGGTGGATCACGCCGCGAAGATGCGCGGCGTTGACCGCGTCACACACCGTCAGGAAGAGCCGCAGTACGTCTCGAACCGGGAGTTTGCGGCCGGCGCAGAACGCGTCGAACGGCTCGCCCTCGACGTACTTCATCGCGTAGTACGGAAGCCCGCGCGCCTGGCCGCTCTGAAAAACGGGGACGATGTTGGGGTGATCGAGCTGCGCCAGCACGCGAACCTCGCGCTCAAACCGCGCTCTGTCAGACGCGCTGGCGAGCGAGCCATCCAGCATGATCTTTACGGCCACGCGCCGCTCGGCGCCCGACTCGTGCGCCAGGAACACCACGCCCTGTCCGCCGCGATGCAGCTCGCGCTCGATGCGAAAACCCGGAATCTCCACTGAACCGAGGGCGTCGCCGGCCTGACCCGCCGCGCTCAGCGTTCGCCCGGCATCGCTGGACGAAGAACCGGGCGCCGGGTCTCGAAGCGCCTGCTCGACTAGTCGCAGAGCGGCGAGTCTCTCGCGCAGCTCCGGCAGCAGGTCCGGATGCGCCGAAAGAACTTCGCGATCCGCAACCGACTTGCCGGCAAGGCGCTGGCGGGCGACGTCCGCGATCACCGCGCCGATCCGCGTGCTGCGTTCGCTGCTCGCCGTCTTGTCGGCTGGGTTCATGGAATTCCCGTTGAGCGTCGGCGCCGTTCCGAGCCCCGCGCCAATTGGCGTCAGCGGCTCAGGAACCTCGATCGGCTGCCCAGTAGCGACTCCAACATCGTGCGGGCGCGATAGCACAAGTTGTACACCGCGCCGGGCGTGCGACCCAGCGCACGGTGATTTAGTGTTTCGGGCGGCTGAATCGGCGGCCAGCTCAAACTGACTACGCGCGGGGCTGGTTCGCGCGGGCAGTCGGACTTGCCGCCAAACCAGCGTTGGCCACGGTCGTCTCTTGCCCGCGGCACACGACGCGATCGCGACCGCCGTTCTTGGCCGTGTAAAGCGCCTCGTCCGCCGCCGCGCGGATGTCGTCGGCCTTCATTCCGGCTGACCAGGCGGCTACGCCGAGGCTGACCGTTACCGACAGGGCGTCCGCGCCGACGAATGGTCGATCGTCGCGGATCGCATTTCGGATTCGGCGCGCCACCAGGCGGGCGCCGGCCAGATCCGTGCCGGGCAGGATGACCAGAAACTCATCACCGCCGACGCGCGCCGCGGCGTCGATGCGCCGCAGGGCGCGGCTGATCTTGCCGGCGACGTGGCGCAGAACCGCGTCTCCAACGGCGTGTCCGTGCTTGTCGTTGAGGCCCTTCAACCCGTCGAGATCGATTGAAATTAGCGACAGCGGCGAGCCGAATCGCGCGCTTCGTTGGGTTTCCTGGGCCAGCGTTTCCGCGCTCCATCGGAAATTGAACAGCCCGGTAAGCGCATCGACGCGCGCTTCGGTTCGGGCGCGCTCGAATTGCCGGGCGTGCGAGACGCAACGCGCCAGGAACGCGAACAGCGCGTCGAGCTGCGGGCGCGTCCAGGGTTCGCCCGCATTTTGCGTCGGTCGCCGCGACAGGTTGATCACGCCGACCAGTTCTTCACCGACGCACAGCGGCGCGATCAGGCAGCGCGCATCGCTGGGCGGATTGCCGAATTTGGGCCGCGTCACGCGCCGGCTGCGCGGTTCGTGCTCCAGATCGTCGGCCCACAACATCTCGCGCGAGCCGGCCACGTCAACCATCAGGTGGTCCTGGTGCCCGTCGAGGCGAACCGCCAGGTCGATCGGCCGGCGGACATTCGTCTCCGCCAATGTGAGCAGTCCGAGGGCCGCGTCGTGGACGTAGATCGAGATGTCGCGGTATCCCAGCCGGCCCGGAAGCGTCTCTACGCAGCGCCGATACAGCTCGTTTGCGCCCAGCACGTGATAGTCCGCGACCCAGGCGGGCAGGCCGGCGCCCGCGGCCGTCTCGACGACGCGCGACCAGAGAATCTCAATCGTTGAGTCGGTGCACGGCTTGCGCACGAAAACGCCCGGCGGCAACATCCGCTCACGCGCCGGCGGCTCACTGTAGAAATAGACCCGTTGTGCGGCACCGGGTTCGACGAGCGCCGCCGCACCCAGCGTGTCGAGATCGACCCACTGCTGGCGGGCGCCCCCCAGCGCTGACCACTGATTGGGCGCGACGCACTCGAGCGTGCGAAGTTGTGGACAGTGCTTTTCGACCGCCTGTCGAAGAGCGTCATCCGCGGAAACCAGGAGAACATCTGCTGATTTATCGGACATTTCAAAGACACCCTTATTCCGCTTCCGTGACGTTCCTATCGGCGTAGTCGGCCGTTCGCCCCGACCGCGCGAGCGGACCGACCGGGCCCCCACGGCCGCTTTGTTTCGATGCGCCAGTTGCGCGGAGTCAACCGATAGAAGCGCTGCCGACGCGCGCGAATCGCGCGCCGGCCGCCCTCGGCGTTTCCGGATTTCACGGCGAATGAATCTCAAAGCCACGTTTTCGTCACTCTCGTCGTTGCTGGCTGGACGCTGGCAACTGCCGATGGCCGTGCTGGCGGCGCTGTCGGCGGTGGTGGCCGTTCAGAGTCTTCGGCCGGCGTCGCAGAAGATCGACTTTGATCAGCTCCTCACTGAGATTCGTACGTTGGCGGAGCGTGGAAAGTTCCATGACGCCGTGGATTCAGCCGCAAATCTGATCGCCATGACCCCGCCGCTGCCGAATGGGCAGAAAGCGACTCTGCACGCGGTGATTGCCGACATCATCGCTCAACAGGAGTCTAGGCGCGAAAAACCGCTTGAGTCGAATGTCAGGCTTTTGTTAGAGCACGATGAGAAAGCCGTCGCGCTGGGCCGGGAACGGACGGCGGCGGACGACGAGCGGACCGCCAAGGCGTATGAGTGGCTGGAGTCGCCGTGGGAAGCCGCAGGGGCCTATCGCGCTCTGTTGGGACGGTCGCCGGAACCGGAGCAGCGCCGGGCGGCGCTGAAGTCGCTGGTCGCGATTTTGGAAGGCTGGCCGGCGTTCGAAGACGAGCGGCGCGAGTATCTCGACGCACTGCTGGCCGACCCCGGCGTGGAGGACGCCTACGCCTGGTGGGCGTTGCAACGAGCCGTGCGCGAGGCGATCGAGCACCGCGCGCTGCCGCGCGCCCGCGAGCTGGTGGACCAGTACGCCGTTCACTTCGACCATCCCGATCTCAAGGGTTACTACGATTACCTGGGCGCTTGGGTGCTGGCCGCCGAAGGGCGCTGGGAAGAGGCCGAGCCTCTGCTGCGGGCGGTCGAGACCTGGCTCGACGCGCAACCGCGCGTCTCGCGCGAGATGGACGGGGCGGGATTTCTCCCGGCCCTGAGCCTGGCGCTGCGCGGGGAAGTCTGCCTGGGTGAGCAGCGACCGCAAGAGGCGCTGACGCGCTTTGACGAGGCGCTGGCGCTACGCCCGGAGGGCGACACGCGAGTCTCCGCCGTGGTCGGCCGGTCGCGCGCGCTGGATCTGCTCGAAAGAACTGATACGGCGCGCGGCGTGCTGCGCGACTTGGCGAAATCGCTCTCGGAAGGACCGTCGCCGACTCGTCTGCTGACATCGCGCGTGCCGGTCGCGCTCATGTCGCTCTACGATCGACGGCGAAAACTCCACGACTACGACAACGCGCTGGCGTACCTGCAACTGGCGCTGCAACTCACGCCGGCCGACAACCGCGCGCTGCGCGCGGACCAGCTCGAAGCGGTGGGCTACATGAGCATCGCCGCCGCCGAGACACACGACGCGAAAACCGCGCGTCCGCTGCACCGGGAAGCGGCGCTGGGCCTGATCGAAGCTTCGACCATGATCGAGGCGCACGAGCCGCGATACGCCGACGTGATCTGGGACGCGGCGCGCGAGTTCGACCGCGCGCGGATGGCGGAGGATTCGCGCCGCCTGTATCAGCGCTTTCTTGCGGTCTCGAACGACGAAGCGCGGCGGCCGACCGCGCTGCTGCGACTGGGATTGTCGAATCAGCTCGCCGCGCGATACGCCGACGCGCTCAAGTGGTACGACCGACTGATTGCGGAATATCCGCGTTCGCTCGACGCTGCGCGCGCCAAGCTGCGCAGCGCGGATTGCTATCTGGCGGCCGGTCCCGATGGTCAGGAAAAGGGCGAGGCGATTCTCCTGGGACTGCTCGAAGACGACGTAATCGAGCCTAGCAACCCGATCTTCCGCGAAGCGCTGCTCACGCTCAGCGACGCGCTCTATGAGCGCGGCCAATTCGGACAGGCAATCGGACGAATCGAGGACTTCCTGGCGCTCTATCCGGATGATCCGCAGCGCGACCGCGCGATCTTCCGCTTGGCCGAAGCGCATCGACGCAGCGCTCTGGCGCTGCGCTCCCCAGCGCCGGGTTCGACGCCGAACGAAGGCGACGGGGAGGAGAGCCGGCGGCGTTTGCAGCGCGCGGTGCAACTCTATGGCGACTTGCTGAGCGAAAAACGCGGGACCGCGGATGAGCAGGGAGAAGAGCTGGAACGTTTGGCGCTCCTGGGCCGCGCCGACTGCCTGTACGAACTGAACGAACCGGGCACCCTGGACGAAGCGCTGTCGGATTATCGCCAGGCGGCCGCGCGCCATCGCTTTCGGCCCACCGCGCTCACCGCGCAGGTCCAAATCGCGAACATTCAGCTCCGTCAGGGCAAACGCACCGAGGCGGCCCGTAGCGTCGAGCGGGCGCGCTGGCTGCTGAAGAGCATCCCTGATCGTGCATTTGAAGAACAGGAGTCCGGCGCCGGACGCGACGAATGGGACGGTTATCTGGCGGCCCTGGCGTCCAGCCTTCTTTTTCGCGACGTGCTCACGGACAAGCCCTAGGCAGGAGGCCTTCGCATGACGCCATCGCTCGATCCGCTGACGCTTCTCGAACTGCTTCGCCGCCAGCGCGGCTTGTACGAGCGCTTGCTGGAGCTTAGCCGGGCGCAGCGCGGACTGGTCGCCGAGGATCGGCCCGACGGACTTCTGACACTGCTGCGCGAACGCCAGGAGCTCGTGGGGGAGTTGGTGCGGCTGAACGTCGAGTTGACGCCGTATCGGCAAGCCTGGGGCGATCTGGCGGAAAGCGTGCCGCTGGCCCAGCGACAGGAAGTGCAGCAGTTGCTGGACGCGATTCAGGACGCACTGCGACGGATTCTTCAATCCGACCAGGAGGATAGCGCAATTCTCTCCGCGCGAAAACAATTTGTTGCGCAGGAGCTGACGGAAATCTCGGGCGCGAGCTCAGCCCACGCAGCTTATGCCGCCGGCGGCGAAATTCGTGCACCCGGGACTGCCGATCTGACGGGGTGATGCACGGCTTCGATCGCGGCTGGAGAAACGGATGTCTCCACAGACTCACACGGATGGTGCGGCGGTCGCCACGGACGGGGCGCTGAACGACGTCCTGCGCGACTATTTGCACGCCACCGAGAAGCTGCAATCCACACATGAGACATTGCAACGGGAAGTGATCCGGCTGCGCGAAGAGCTGGCTTCGAAGGATCGCGAACTGGAGCGGCGTCGGCGGTTGGCGGCGCTGGGCGAGCTCGCCGCGGGCGTGGCGCACGAAGTGCGCAATCCGCTGGGGGCCATGCAGCTCTACAGCGGCTTGCTGCGCAATCAGTGCGCCAATCTGGAAGGCGCGGCCACGCTAATCGACAAGCTGGAAGCAGGCATACAGGCTATCGAGAGCGTGGTGCAGGACACGCTCTCACTGACGCCGCACGGATGCAAGTTCTCTCCTTGCGCGATCGCGGGTTTGATCGAGCAAGTGCGAAACGTGTGTAGTCCGGCGTTGGCCCGACGCCGCGTCGCGTTGAGCATCGACGCCATCGACCCGCGACTGTCCATCCAAGCCGACCCGCACGCGCTGCAGCGTGTGCTGGTGAACCTGATCGTGAACGCGGCGGAGGCTTCGCCCGCCGGGTCGGAGGTGCGGTTGACCGTCACGGCCGACAAGGAGATGGTCCGCCTGGCGGTGTGCGACGACGGGGCAGGCTTGCCCGACGAAATTCTCGACCGGATTTTCGATCCTTTCTTCACCACCAAGGCGCAGGGCACGGGGCTGGGGTTGCCCATCGCGTTCCGATTGGTGGAAGCTCACGAGGGCAGACTCACGGCCCGCAACCGGCCCGAGGGCGGCGCCGAGTTTGTCGTCACGCTGCCGTTCCAGCCGCGCGCGGTGCAGGCGGATGCGGCGTGAAGAGAGACCGGTCAGGCGACCGGTCCCACAAGGACAGAGAGACCGGTCAGGAGACCGGCCGCACGACAGAGAGAGCGGTCGGTCCCACAAGGGCAGAGAAACCGGTCGGGAGATTGGTCCCACAAGGGACTGATCCCGAAGGGAATGACTGCACGGAGAGACTGGTTCGTTGTGGGACCGCTCTCCCGACCGGTCTCTTTCGACGATGGGCGCAGATCGAGTGACGAGGAGATGGCATGGCTTGCGTATGCGTGATTGAAGACCAGGCGATGATGCGCGACTCGCTGTCGTCGGTACTGACGGCGCAGGAGCACAAGGTTCACGCCTTCGAGAACGCCCAGGACGCACTGACCGAAATTCGGCAGCGCGCCTTCGACGTGGTGCTCACCGACCTTCGGCTCAACGGCATGGACGGCGTCGGAATGCTGCGCGAAATGCGGCGGCTGGGGCTGGATGTGCCGGTCATTCTGATGACGGCGCACGCGTCTGTCGCGACGGCGGTCGAAGCGATGAAGCTCGGCGCGTTCGACTACATCCAGAAGCCGTTCAACGCCGACGAAGTCGCGATCCTGATCGAGCGCGCCGTGCGCGAGCGGAATCTGGTGCGCGACAACGAAGTGATGCGCCGCACGCTCGAGGATTTCAACGTCGATCGCAAGCTGATCGGCCAGGCGCCGGCGATGCGGCCGGTGCTGGAGAAGATCCAGCGCGTCGCGGTCAGCTCGGCGACCGTTCTGATCACCGGCGAGAGCGGCACCGGCAAGGAGCTGATCGCCCGGGCGATTCACGCCCACTCGCCGCGCTCCGGCCAGCCGATGCTCTGCGTGAACTGCGCCGCGCTGTCGCCGACGCTGCTTGAGAGCGAGCTATTTGGCCACGAAAAAGGCTCTTTCACCGGCGCCGATCGGCTGCGCAAGGGGCGCTTCGAGTTGGCGGACGGCGGCACGCTGCTGCTCGACGAAGTGTCAGAGATTCCGCCGCCGCTGCAGGCCAAGCTGCTGCGCGTCCTGCAAGAGCGCGAGTTCGAGCGCGTGGGCAGCTCGGTCACGCGGCGCGTGGACGTGCGCGTAATCGCGACGACCAATCGCAACTTGCGCGACTGGGCCTCCAAGGCTCGTTTCCGTGAGGACCTGTTTTATCGCCTGAGCGTGCTTCCGATCGAGCTGCCGCCGCTGCGCGAGCGGCGGGAAGACATCGGCCCGTTGCTAGAGCAGTTCGTCAGCCGCGTCGTGGCCCGCGAAGGCAAGGCGCCGCCGACTTTCGCGGCGACTGCGATGTCGCTGCTGCGCGATTATGACTGGCCGGGCAACGTGCGCGAGCTGCAGAACCTGTGCGAGCGCGTGTGCGTGCTGGAGGCCGGCCGCGAGGTGACGCCGGATGCGATTCGCCCGCTGCTAACCGGGCCGATCAAGACTACGACCGTCCCGGCCGAGCGCGTTCCGTACAAGGACGGGCAGATTCTGGCTGATGCGGAACGCGAGCTGATCGAGCGGACGCTCGAGCGTTTCGCCGGGCACCGCGAAAAAACGGCCCGCGCGCTGGGCATCGGGCTGCGGACGCTGGGGCTCAAGATCAAGAAATGGCGCGAAGAAGGCTCGTTTGTGGAGCGCGGAGCGCATTCCTCGCGCCACATGTTGCGTGAAACCGCGTTGGCGGCGGCCGGAAACGGGGCGTCGGCGCTGGAACGGAACTTGCTCTAGCGGGGCTGGGGACTACGCGACGGCTGGAGAAGCGTCGGCGTCTCGCCGGCGCGGCCGCAAGGGATGCACCGGCCGAAGGCCGATGTTCTCCCAGACGCACCTTGGATGGGATGTTGTCCGAGTCCTGGCGGGATGGCGAATGTTCGAACGACTCGTGAACTCGCCCGTGACGCAAGCGCTGGAGTTGACGGCGCGATTCGCCGAGACGCAACACCGCGCGCTGGCGGAGAACGTCGCAAACATCGACACGCCGGGGCATCCGGCCAGGCAACTCGACTCGGACGCGTTTCGAAAGAGCCTGCGCGAGGCGTTCGCGCGAGCCGGCGAGGGCGAACTCGCGCTCCAGTCCGACGATCAGACCGAAGTCGACGCGGAAGGCCGTGTCGATTTCCGCCCGACACACGATGTGCCCTCGCACGTGACGTTTCATGACGGGACTCACGCGAATGTCGAGCGGCTGATGGGTGAGGTGTCCGAGAACGCCTTGCGCTACGAGACGGCCACGACGCTGCTTAAGAGCCGGTTCGACAGCATGCTGACCGCGATTCGAGGCCGCACGCAATGACATCCGTACTCGACATCTCGACCTCGGCGCTGGCGGCGCAGCGCGCCCGCATGGACGTCATCGCCGGCAACATCGCCAACGCCGAAGCTACCGAGCAGCCCGACGGCCGCCCGATTCCGTATCGCCGCAAGGTGGTCACGCTGGCCACAGGCGACGACCACGGCGGCCCCGGTCTGCACGTGGCGGCGATCGCCGAAGATGCGTCGCCTTTTCGGCTGGTGTACGACCCCGGGCACGCCGACGCGATCCGTGAAGGTCCGCAGGCAGGTTATGTGCAGTACCCGAACGTGAACGTCACGATGGAATACGTGGACGCGATGGCGGCGTCGCGGGCCTACGAGGCGAATCTGGCGATGTTGAATCTGTCGCGAAACATGGCGCAGCAGGCGCTGCGCCTCTTCGCATGATTCGCCGAGCTGTCACGCCGAGCTTGGGCTGACCCACTGCCGGCTAAAACAGGGTTCTGAATGATCGACCCGGTTTCCGGAATCCGCCCCGCGGCCGATATCGCGGGAATTCAGACCGCAACGCCCGCCGCCGCACCGGGCGGCGACAGTTTCGCCACACTTCTGCGCGACCAGCTTCAAACCGTCAGCAAGATGCAGAGCGAAGCCGATGAGAACGTCAGGAAGCTGCTGACGGGCGAATCGTCGAACGTGACGGAAGTGTTCACGGCCGCCCGAAAAGCGCAGGTGGCCTTCTCGTTGCTGATGGAGATTCGCAACAAGATGGTCGAGGCCTATCAGGACCTTCAGAACCTGCGCGTCTAGCGCGGGGAGCGCGGACATCTCACCCGCCTCTCTTGCCGGCTTCGCATGCGTCAGCCGCACCGCGCCCGGCGCCGCGCGGCGTGCGCGATTCGCATCACGTGTGGGCGAGGACGCTCGCACTCCCCAACTCGGCCGCGGGCAAGTCGCCCGCGCCGGCTAGCACGAGCCACGGATGGCATCGCCGCAAGAAACAGTCTCGCGCATCGCAAAACAACTCTCGGGGCTGGCGGCCTCGCAGAAGGCCGCGATCGTCCTCGGCGCGGTGCTCGTTGGCGGATCGCTGCTTTGGCTGACGCAGTGGGCCGCCAGTCCGGAGATGACGCCGCTCCTGCAGCAGTCGCTGGACTCGAAGGATCTGGCGCTGGTCACGGGCGGCCTGGACTCGATGAACGAGCCTTATCGCGTCAGCGGCGGGCAGGTGCTGGTCCGCACGTCGTCCAACCAGCAGTCCATTCTGGCCCGGCTCCAGCAAGCCGACAAACTGCCGAGCGACACCAGCGTGGGCTTCGGCGTGCTGGTTAAGGAATCCAATCCGTGGATCAGCCAGGACGAGAACAACCGCCGCTGGACCGTCGCGCTGCAGAACGAGATACAGCAGGTATTGGCGCAGTTTTCGGGCGTCAAAGAGGCCCGCGTTTTTCTGAATCTAAATTCCGGGCAGCGCGGCTTCTCGCGGCGGGAAGCGCCGTCGTCCGCCAGTGTGACCCTGATCATGCGCGCCGGCGAGACCGCTTCGCGCGAGCTGGCGCTGGGCGCGGCGCGGCTGGTGTCGGGCGCGGTGCGCGGATTACCGCTCAAGGCGGTCGAAGTCGTCGATGGATCGGGGCGCTCGGCCCTGGACTGGGACAGCGAGGACACCGAGACCTCGTCCGGTTTGCATCGCGCCCAGCGGCAGTATGAGCGCGACATCGCGCAGAAGATCCGCGATCAACTGAGTTTCGACCCGAAAGTGCGCGTCAGCGTGCAGGTCGAAATGGATCTCACCTCGCACGCGCTGGACTCCGAAACGCCCACCAAGCCGGTCGACATCAAGGAGGAGACCACCAGTGAAGAGACGCACCGGATGAAGCGCGGCGACCAGCCGGGGTTGGAACCGAACGTCGGCGCGGCGGCGGCCTCGAGCGGGGGCGACGAGTCGACCACCAATAACACGTCCAAGCGCGAGTCGCTCGCCGGACGCACGAAAAAGGTGGAACGCACGCCCAGCGGGCAGATCAAGGCGATCTTCGCGGCGATCAATGTGTCGCAAAGTTACCTGGAGAACGTGCATCGGCGCATGAATGCCGACGCCAAAGCGCCGACCGAGGCCGAGCTTCAGAAGCTGTTCGAGGCGCAGCGTACGCGAATCGTCAACCAGGTCACCGCGCTGGTAAAGCCGCAGGAAGCCGAGAACGTGCGTGTCGACTGGTACTACGACTCGGCCGAGGCCGCACCCGTCACGCCGGCCGGCGCGCTGGGCGACACGCTGCAACTCGCGGCTCGCCACGGACCGGCCGCGGGTCTGGCAATGCTGGCGGTGCTTTCGCTGGGGCTGATGCTGCGAATGGCCAAGCAGGCGCCAGTGTCGGAATCGTTCGGCATGGAGTTGGGATTGCCAAGGGAAGCCATCGAAGCCGCAAAACAGGCCGCCGCGGACGTGAAGCGCGTCGCGGCGCGTCCGGAAGCGGTGCGCGCCGCAGCGACGGCGGCCGTGACTGCGGAAGAAGAAGTGCAGCTCACAGCGGGCGTCGGGCAGCCAATCGGCCGCGCCGGTAGCGGCGAGGGCATTCTCGAGGCGCGAGAAGTCGATGAGGGTGTCGTGCAGGTGAACAACATGCTCACCCAGGTTACGCAACTGGTCGACTCAAATGCCGAGGGCGTCGCGGCGTTGATTGAAAAATGGATTGACAGTCCGCGTTGAGCAGGGGTGGTGCTCGGCTCTTTGACCGATTGCGCGCCGTTTCGCGCGTGAGAGTGAACGATGGCCGCTGCGATTCGCAAGGAACAGGAAGACAACGCGATCACCGGCCTCCGCAAGGCGGCGATCATGCTGCTGGCGCTGGACCAGGAAGTCGCCGCCAAGGTGCTCAAGCACCTGGGCCGCGAAAAGGTCGAAGAAGTCAGCCGCGAGATCGCGTCGATCGAGCGCGTGACGCAGGAGTCGCGCTCTTCGGTCATCACTGAATTCTACGGGCTGGTGCTGGCGCGAAAGTACGTCGATATCGGCGGTCTGCCGCTGGCTCGTTCGCTGCTGGCCAAGACGCTCTCGCCCGAAGATTCCAAGAAGATAATCGCATCGATCGAGCACCAAGTTTACGCCCAACCGTTCAGCTTCCTGCAGAAGACTGAAACCGAAAACCTGATGACGTTCCTGGCTGGCGAGCATCCGCAGACCATCGCGCTGGTGCTCTCGCACCTGCCACCGGCGATGGCCGCGGAGATCCTGGTCGGCCTGCCTGCCGAGCGCCAGATCGAGGTCGTGCAGCGCGTTGCAAACATGGATCAGACCAGCCCGGACGTGATCAAGGAAGTCGAGCGCGGCTTGGAGAAGCGCCTCGCGGGATTGATGACCGAGCGTTTCGAGCGCACCGGCGGCGTGAACGCGGTGGCGGAGATTCTGAATCTCGCTGGGCGGGCGACCGAGCGATCCGTGATGGAGGGGCTGGCGGAGGCCAACCCGGACCTGGTCGAGGAGATTCGCCGGCTGATGTTTGTCTTCGAGGACATCATGCGCGTGGACGACCGCGGCATTCAGGCGGTGTTGAAGGAGGTGGAGAACGAGCAGCTCGCACTGGCGCTCAAATCCGCGAGCGAGGAACTCAAAGACAAGATTCTCAAGAACATGTCCGAGCGCGCCGCGCAGCTCATCCGGGAAGAAATGGAGTTCATGGGGCCGGTGCGCGTCGCCGACGTCGAGCAGGCGCAGCAGAAGATCGTCGACATCGTCCGGCGCCTCGAAGACGCCGGCGAAATCATCATCTCGGGCAAGGGCAGCGAGAAGGACATGGTGGTGTAGGGGAAGGCGAGATGAAGAATGCAGAATGCAGAATGAAGAATGCAGAACGCAGGGCGCGGAAAAGAGAGCGCGAATCAGGGGTGCTTGGAAGGCCTTTCTGCATTCTGCACGCCGCATTCTGCATTCACATTAGGAGCTTTCTCTGGCCGGCGTGCTGAAAAAACCGCTGTCACGATCCGAGGCGGCGTACTCGTTCGCCGACCTGGACCACCAGGCGCGCAACGTGCTCAAGCGCGCCCACGCCGAATCGGCGGAAATCTTGCGGCGCGCCGAGGCGCGCGCCCTTGCAGAGTCCGAGCGCATTCGCCGCGAGGCGTTCGATCGCGGCCTAGTGGAAGGGCGGCGGCAGGGGGAGGCCCAGGCGCGCGCCGAAGCACGCGACGCCATGATCGCCGACGCGCGGCGCGACGGCGCGGCGTTGATCGAGGCGCTTCGCGAAGGCGCCGCCCAATTCGAGACGCGAAAGCGAGAGCTGCTCGCGGCGGCTGAAACGGGCGTGATTCAACTCGCGCTGGAGACGGCGCGGCGCATTTGCAAGTCGTTGGCGCAGCGCGACACGACGCCGGCGGCCGAGAACGCGCGGCGCGTGGTGTCGATGACGCGTGGCGAATCCGACCTGGAGCTGCGGCTCAATCCGGCGGAAGCCGAGCGACTGTCCGCGTTCGCGCCTGAGTTCGTGGCGGAGATCGCTGAGATGCAGCATGTGCGGATCATTCCCGACGAGTCGATCTCGCGCGGCGGCTGCGTGTTGCGCGGCCGAACAGTGGAGATCGACGCTACGATTGAAACGCAGCTTGAGATGCTCGCCGCGGCGCTCGTACCCGAGCCGGTGCAGACCGATACGACACCTCCGCCCTCCATTTTGTCGAATACCGCCGCCGGTGAATCAGAGGCTTTGCCCTGATGACGCCGACCCGGACCACGGCGAATTCCGCCGACGTCTTCGCGCGCGTCGCGCAGGAGATTCCGGATCTCGTGAGCGAGCGAGTCCGCGGGCGCGTGGTGGCGGTGCGCGGCCTGAGCGTCGCCGCCGAGGGACTGCCGGTGGCGATCGGCGCCAGGTGCACGATCCAGACCGCGCGCGACGGCGTCGTTCTGGCGGAGGTCGTCGGGCTTCACACCGCGCTGACGCTGCTGACGCCCCTGGGCGACTTGGGTGGCATTTCGCCCGGCGATCGCGTGACGTGCATCTCGGCGACGCCGCGCGTCAGCGTCGGGCCGGGATTGCTGGGGCGCGTGATCGACGCGCACGGACGAGCGCTCGACGGCCGCCCGACGCCGCGTCTGCACCTGCGCTACCCGCTCTTCTGCGCCGCGCCGCCGGCGATGTCGCGCCGCGCGATAGACGAGCCGCTGGGGCTGGGCATTCGCGCGATCGACGCCTTGCTGACCGCCGGCCGAGGGCAGCGCCTGGGCGTTTTTGCCGGCACGGGCGTGGGCAAGAGCGTCTTGATGGGGATGATTTGCCGCTACACGCAGGCGGACGTCAACGTGGTGGTGTTGGTCGGCGAGCGCGGGCGCGAGGTAGGCGACTTTGTCCGCCAGCAACTCGGCCCGGAGGGCCTGGCGCGGAGCGTGGTGCTGGTTTGCACGTCGGATGAAGCTCCGGCGCTGCGTGTCCGCGCCTGTTTTGCCGCGACGGCGATCGCTGAGTACTTCCGCGACCAGGGACTGGACGTGCTGCTGCTGATGGACTCGCTGACGCGCATGGCGATGGCGCAGCGGCAGATCGGGTTGGCCGCCGGCGAACCGCCCACCGCCAAGGGTTATCCGCCGAGTGCGTTCGCGCTGCTCCCGCGCTTGCTGGAACGCGCCGGGCGCACGCGGCGCGGCAGCATCACCGGCATCTACACGGTGCTGGTCGAAGGCGATGACATTGATGAGCCGCTGGCCGACGCGGTGCGCGGAATTCTCGACGGGCACATCTGGCTTTCGCGAAAGCTCGCCAATCGCGGGCACTTCCCGGCCGTTGACGTGCTTTCGAGCATCAGCCGTGTTGCCGACGACGTGACGAATCCGGCTCATCAGGCCGCGGCGCGGCGTGTGCGGCGCGTGCTGGCGACCTGGAACGACATTGAGGATTTGGTGAGCATCGGCGCGTACGTGCCGGGCGCCAGCGCGGAGTACGACCTGGCGGTGCGCTCACGCGAGGCGGTGAACGTGTTTCTGACGCAGCCGCGCGGGCAGGGATCGCGATTCGAAGAGAGTGCGGCGGCGATGCAGGAGTTGGTGGGCGCCTTCGACACGGCTGCGCCGTAGAGCAGGCGCGCCTAGAGGGGGATTGGGCGAGATGCCGAAGCGCTTTCAGTTCCGGTTGCAGACGGTGCTTCGCGTGCGCGAGGTTCGCGAGCGCGAGGCTAAACGCCGGGTTGGCAAGAAGTGGGGCGAAATCGCGCTGCTGGACTCGCTGGATCGCGACACGACGGCGGAAATCGACGCGCGGCAGCGTCAGCTTCGCCTGCTTCAGGACGCGCCGCGAATCGATTCGACCGCATTGGTGCGCCAACGCGCATGGATTGCGCATCTGCGCAAAACAATGCTGGAGCGACAGGTCGTCCGGCGGCGGCTGGCCGAAGAATTACGCGAACTGCAGGCGCAGCTCGCGGCCGCGCGAACGCAGACGCGAATGCTGGAAAAGCTGCGCGAGCGCGGGCAAACGGAACACCGCAAGGCGATTCAGCGGTTTGAACAGGCGCAAAGCGACGAACTGGCACAGCGCTTGCCGGCGCTGAGTGAGCACTGATGCTCTCGAAACTCTACAACTTCCTGGCGATCATCGCGATCGCCACGGTGCTCTCCAGCGCCGGCTTCCTGGGCTACCTGGCCGGGACCGGAAAGCTCACCGGCGAACGAATCGAGGCTATCGCCGCCGTTCTGCGCGGCGACGCGCCGAAACTCGCGGCGAACGGCGAGCGCGAGACCGCGACGACGCAGCCCGCGGAGGGCGGCAGCGCCGAGGCGCTCGAGAACACGAGCGTCGACGACATCGCCGAAGCTCGAGCGCGGGAGCAGCTTCGCCGCGCGTCGCTGGAGCGCGCCGAACGTGACGTCCGCGCGCGGCAGGAATTGCTCGATCAGGCGCTTCAGCAGCTCATCACGCAGCAGGAGGCATTCGACGCCGCGCAGAAGCAATGGACCGAGAAACGCGCCAAGCTGACGGACACCATGCGCGACGAGGGTTTTCAGCGCGAATTGCAGTACGTGGAGAAGCTCGCGCCCAAGCAGGCCAAGGAGCACGTGATCCGCTCGTGGAAAAAGCAGCCGGCCGACGTGGTGCGCCTGTTCAACGCGCTGGACCCCTCAAAAGGGCAAAAGATTCTGGACCAATTCAAGACGACTGAGGAGCTCGACATCGTTCACGCCCTGCTGGAGCAGGTGCGCACACAGCAAAGCGATTCGTCGCGCGCGGAGGAAGGGAAGTCTCCCGACGACGCCTCTGAGTAGGTGTTCGTATGGCCCTTGAATCACCGGGCGGCGTCGTCGTGACGCCGACCGAGCGCGCGCGAGTTGCGCTCGCCGGCGCCGAACTCACGTCTTCCAACCTGCTGCAGCCCAGCGCGGCGTCGCGCCAACGACGGCGCGATGAGCGGCTCGCCGAGAGCGACGAGCGGCGCGACCGCCAAAGCGACTGCGCCGCCGCCGCCCAAGATGGCCGCGAGCAGTCGATTGGGATGCGCGAGTCGGCGGCCAAAGCGGCGGAAACCGCGCGGTCCGATTTTCGTCGCGAACTCGCGCGGGCTGAACGACAGGCAGCGCCGCCGGCACGCCTCAGCGCACAACAGGCGACCCCGCCGAACGGCGAATCGCCCGAAGTTCCTGTTTCCTCGGCAATAACAGCCACAAGCGAGGGCCCGCGAGGGTCCGCAGCACTCTCCAATTCGCCAGCAACGGAGCAGGCGTCCGCCCTCGCGTCGCCATCGCCGGCCTCCGCGCCTCCCAGCGTGCCTGCGCCAGTCTTAGCGAGTGGCCCGCAGACGCCTGAGCCGCCGGTGCAGGCGGCGGCGACCGCACCCTCGACGCCGATCGCGCCGGCCGCACCAACTAGTTTCTCAGGTTCTTCGAACGCCGCGACGGTGCCGCCGGTTGCAGCATCCGCGACCGGCACTTCTGAGCCGCCAGTTCCTCCGGCAAACGCGGCGTCCGCTGATCGGAACACTGCCGCGCCGCGCGCAATGCTACCCGCCGAAGCGACCACGGGCTCAGTTCGCGCGCAGTTTCGCAGCGTCGCAACATCTCGCGGAACGACGCCGGCTACGGGGCAACCGACTGCTGCCAGCGAGCGCAACTCCGACGCGAGTGTCGAGCGAATTGTGCGCTGGATGCGCACTCAGATCCGTGCCGGCAGCTCGACAACCACCATGCGTCTTGACCCGCCGGAACTCGGCATGCTGCGGCTGCGAATGGAGTTACGCGACGAAACGCTGCGCCTGGACGTGGATGCACAGTCGCGCGCGGCACAGCGTTTGCTTTCTGAACACATCGACGCGCTGCGCGACGGACTGGCCGCCGCCGGGATCCACTTGCAGCAGGTCGAGATTCGCGCGTCGGAGTCGAACGCCGGGTCTGGCGCTTCGACACCCTGGCAGCCGGACACATCGGCCAGGCAGCAGCATCGAGACGACGAGGCCACGGATGGCCGCTCGGGCGCGGGTTCGCAGGGAGGCGAGCGCCGGGACGATTCGGCGCGCGGCGATCGCGTTTGGACGCTGGTCGCCGACTCGCGGGTGAATGTGGTGGCGTAAAGGTGTAGCGAATAGGGAACCGGGAATAGCGAGCTGGGAGCGCGGGCGTCTCGCCCGCAGCGGCGATCGGAATCGTTCTGGTTCGGCGCGACGTTCGAGAACCGGTATTCCCCATCGGATCGGAGCAACAGATGAGCACGACAGCGGTTGGCGGCGTCGGCGGAGCGGCGAGTGACGTGGCGAGCGCGGGGCGGAGTTCGCGCGGCATCACAAGCCTGCGCAGCGAGGATTTCTTCAAGATTCTCGTCACCGAGCTTCAGCACCAGGACCCGCTCGCGCCGAGCAAGACTGCCGACATGATCAGCCAGGTCTCGCAGATCCGCAGCATCGAAAACTCGGCGCAGCTCGAAACGACGCTTGATAGCCTGGTTAGAAACCAGCGGTCCGCCGGCGCCAGCGACTTGATCGGGAAGTTCGTGACGGCGACCAGCACCGACGAAAACGGAACAACGCAGTCGTTCGAGGGGGTTGTGACCGGCGTGCGGCTAACGGCGGACGGACCCGCCGTGCTCGAACTCGACACGGGCGCGACGGTTCCGATCAGCCAGGTGCAGCAAGTCATGACGCCCGAGGAGGCCGATCGGAGGCTGGCCGCAAATGCGAGCGCGGCGCGGCCTGCGACAGCCACAGCCAAGGCGCTCTTGCCGGCTGCACCGCGGCACGGTGGGCTGTTGAGTCGATTGGCGGATGCACTGAGACTGTAGGGATGATCGGACCCACCAGAGACCGGTCGGGAGACCGGTCCCACAGGACCGGTCAGGAGACCGGTCCCACAGGACCGGTCAGGAGACCGGTGCCACAGGGCCGGTCGGGAGACCGGTCCCACAAAATCGTGAACCCCACGTTGAGTAGGTGAACAGCCATGGGTTTGACCTCCGCGATGTACACCAGTCTCAGCGGAATGAACGTCAACCAGACGCGCATCAACACGATTGGCAACAACATCGCCAACGTGAACACCACCGCCTTCAAAGGCTCGCGCACGCTCTTTCAGACGCAATTCTCACAACTTCTCTCGGCCGGCACGGCCCCCAGCGCCACCAGCGGCGGCGTGAACCCCACGCAAATCGGCCTTGGGGCACTGGTCGCGACGACGCAGAAAAACTTCGGCGCCGGGTCGATCGAAACCACCGGCGTCAGCAGCGACCTGGCGGTCGAGGGAAATGGGCTGTTCGTCGTCCGCCGCTCGAACAATCAGCAAGTCTACACGCGCGACGGCTCGTTCTCGGTTGATTCGAATAATAAGCTGGTCACCTCCGACGGCAGTTTCGTGCAGGGATTCGGCGTCGACACCGGTTTCAACGTCGTTCCCGGGGTGCTCACGGACCTGACCGTTCCCCTCGGCACGCTCACGCTCGCGAACGCCACGCAGAATGTTGTCATGGATGGCGATCTGAGCGCCGCCGGCACGATCGGCGCGCAGGGATCGACGACCCTCTCTCAGGCGCTGGTCGATGGCGGCGGCGCGGCGGCGACCGCGAATACGCAGCTCACCGACGTGCGCTCGGCGTCCGCGGCGGGCGTGCCGTTATTTGCCGCGGGCAACACGATCACCGTCTCGCACGTGACCAAAGGCGATCGCGAGCTGCCGACGGCGCAGTTCGTCATCGGAACCACCGGCAACACGCTCGGCGACTTCGCCAACTGGTTGAACAGCACGTTCGGAATCCAAGCCGGCGCCGGACTGCCCGGGAATCCGGGCGCGACGATTCAAAACGGCGCGCTGGTCGTCGAAAGCAACGCCGGCACGCAGAACGGCATCCAGATCGATGCGAACGACATCGTGACCGACAACGCCACCACGCCGCTGCCGTTCACATTCACGCAAGCCGCGGACGCGAACGGATCGAGCACGTTCACGGCGTTCACCGTGTACGACTCGCTGGGCACGCCGGTGCAGGTGAACGCGACGATGGTGCTCGATTCGACGCCGGCTATCGGGCCGGTGTGGCGTTTCTATCTCGAATCGCCGGACAACGCCGGCGGCGCGCGAGCGCTGGGCAACGGCTCGATCCAGTTCGACACGCAGGGAAATTTCCTGAGCGCGACCGGAAACCAGGTGTCGATCGACCGCGGCGGCACGGGGGCCGCATCGCCATTGACGATCACGGTGGACTTCAGCGGCGTTCACGGTCTTTCGACGCAGACGTCGAATGTGATCATGGCGCTGCAGGACGGCTTTCCGCCGGGCACGATGACGGCCTTCGGCGTCGGCGTGGATGGCACCGTGACCGGCACGTTCAGCAACGGCCTGACGCGAACGCTGGGGCAAGTGGTGCTGGCGACGTTCGCGAATCAGGAGGGGCTGCTCGCTGACACTGAAAACGCGTATGTCACTGGCCCGAACTCGGGCCCGCCGACGATCACGGCGCCCGGGACGCTGAATGCGGGGCGAATCCTGAGCGGCGCGCTGGAGCTGTCAAACGTCGATCTTTCACGTGAGTTCATCGGGCTGATCACGTCGAGCACGGGGTTTCAGGCTGCGAGCCGGGTGATTACGGTTTCATCGGACTTGTTGGATCAGTTGCTGTTGATCACACGATAGCGTAGTGGAGGAAGTCGACATGGACGCTCTGACAGCGCGCTCGCCGAAGGTCCCGATCTTCCGGACCTTTCGTCGGCCGAACGGGCGCTTCCGGCCGTTCGCGTGAACCTTCTAGATTCCCGCCACGAGCATCAGATCGCCGGCTTCGAGCAACCCATCGGGCGTCAGGGGACGACGGGTTCAGTCTTCTCGTCCTCACAGGCGTCGTACAAATTCCACGAGGGGCGCAAATGCCGAATGTTCGAACTTCCAGATTCCGCGCTCGGCGGCCTCGCCCACGCGCAGATCGGGGCGCTCGAGCGTGGCGAGGTATGCGTGCGCCCGCGCTTTCCACGGGTTGCGCGGGGACCGCTGAGCGCGGTCCGAAACGCAGGCGAGCAACTGATCGACGCACGGGTACGCCGGATCGCTCTGCACGGACTCGACGCATGCCGTCTCGAGCATTCCGGAATTGGCGTTGTCTGGAAGCAGAAAAGCCTCCACGCGAACCGACGCTGGCCACGTTCGTCGGGATACCTCCAAGGCGCCACGGACCGCCATCCGCGCGGCGTTTACGTCGTCATCCGCGTCCTGCGTGATCGCGACACAGGTGAGTCGATCGAATCCCGGAAGGGTATGAAGCGCGCGAAGAAACGGTCGAAGGCCCGGCTTCCCGCCGTACTCAAGCACCTGAATGTCACTAACGCCCAACTTGTGAAGGATCGCCTGAAAAAACCGCACTTCCTCTATGCCCTCGCCCAAGAGGAGCTTGCCAAAGCGAATCGTGCGTGCTTGGGCCGGTGCGGCGGCGGCGGTCATCGCACTTCCCAGCCGAGTTGCGTCGCGGTGTCCAGCGTCTCTTTCGTATGAGCTACCACACGAACGTGGTCATTGGTGCGTTCCAGCCGAAAAACGGCCAGATCGTATTCAAGCCGCTCGCGGTACGCGGCGTGCGCTGCCTCCACACACTCGCGGCTGTGCGTCGTCGCGAACACCTGGACGTTTGCGCGGCTCGCGGCTTCCGCGACACCCCGCCAGATTGGCGTCAGCGCCGCGTAGTGAAGGCCGTTCTCGAACTCGTCGATCAGGACGCAGCCATTCTCGCAGGTCATGACGGCGAGCGCGATCGAAACGAGCCGGGCGAATCCCTGCCCAAGAAACGTCAGTGGGACCAACCGCCCGAATCCGAGGTCGGCCCGCAAGATGGTTGCCGGTCCGTAAGAGTAGACGGACAGCCCGCGAACGCGCGCGTCAGCGCATTTGAGAATATCGATCAGCTCGCCCTGACGTCCAACTTCCTCGAGTTTTCCGAATCGCTGCGCGTCTTCCGCGCCGGAGATCGTCCGGGTGTTGACGAAGACGCTGAGCGGAAAAAACATCTTCTCCGAGTGTTCCAGCTCAATGCGTCCGTCCGAAGCGATTGTTGCAAGACTATCCAGCCTCTCCTCTTCGGCCCCAGCGGAACCCGACACGCCACTGCGAGCCACAACCGTCAATTCGAGCGAACGAGCACTGGGTCCGGTCGTCACAGCTGCGCCGAACCTGCTGGGGGCGCGGGGACGCGCGTCATCAAATGATTGAAGCAACCGATCCGCGCCCGAGAGTGCGACCGACAATTCATAGGATTGGTCATCCGACTCGGCCTCGATTCGAATCGGCCTGTCAACCAGCTTCTTGAAAAACAACCAACCCCAAATCTCCGAAACATCCGAGGACACCACGTCCATGCCGCGAAAGTGATTCAATCGCAATGGCAGATCGGCGTTGTTAGCCCCGAGTAGCAGAAACACACCTTCCAACAGCGCAGTCTTGCCGACGTTGTTCGAACCGGCGAAGAGGTTTACGCGCGACAGCCCGGATAGAGTCAGCTCCTCGAAGCCTCGAAATCCGCGCAGCGCCAGCCTTCGAAAAAGGACGCCCGGTACGTTGCTCATGGCACTACTCCCCGAACCTCACGCCCTGCGCCAGCGGCAATTCCGTGCTCCAATTGGTCGTATTCGTCTGCCGCCGCATGTATTGCTTCCAGCAGTCGCTGCCGGCTTCGCGGCCGCCGCCGGTTTCTTTTTCGCCGCCGAACGCGCCGCCGATCTCGGCCCCGCTGGTGCCGATGTTGACGTTGGCGATGCCGCAGTCGCTGCCGCTGTGGGCCAGGAATTCTTCGACTTCGATTACGTGGTGCGAGAAGATCGAGCTGGACAGCCCCTGCGGCACTCCGTTCTGAAGCGCGATGGCTTCGCGGACTTCGCGCACCACGTCTTCGTGGCGTGTCGGGCGGGCCTTCGAGCCGTATTCGATGATGTACAGGATCGGCGCGAACGTCTCGTCCTGCACGATCTTGAATTCGTTTTTCGCCGCCGCCAGGCACGGCCGAACGTAGTGCCCGCCCGGAAACTCGGCGCCGCCGAGCGGCTCGCCGCCGTGGAGAATCTGTCCGCCCTCGTCCTTGAGCTGTTTGATCGCGTTTTGCAAGTCGGCGACGGCCTGGTGCGAGACGAGCGGGCCCATCAGCGTCTCGGGAGTGCGCGGGTCGCCGATGCGCACCGTCTCGTACGCGCGGACGAGCCGGCGGACGAGCTCGTCGCGCATCGACGTGTGCACGATGATGCGGCGCGTGCTGGTGCAGCGCTGGCCGGCGGTGCCGATCGCGCCAAACACGATCGCCCGCGTGGCCAGGTCCATGTCGGCGTAGCTGGTCACGACGATCGCGTTGTTGCCGCCCAACTCGAGGATCATGCGGCCCAGGCGCTTGCCGACTACCTCCGCAACGCGATAGCCCATGCGGCAACTGCCGGTTGCCGAGACCAGCGGCACATGCCGATCGGCCAGCATCGGTTCGCCCACGTTTTCGACGTTACCCACTGTCAGCGAGAAAATCGCCGGATCGACGCCGTTCGCGCGGCACACCTGTTCGGCGATCCGGGTCGTGGCGACGGCGGTCAGTGGCGTCTTGTGCGAAGGTTTCCAGAGGCACGAATCGCCGCAGACGGCCGCCAGGGCCGCGTTCCAGCTCCAGACGGCGACGGGGAAATTGAACGCGCTAATGATGCCGACGACGCCCAGCGGGTGCCACTGCTCGTACATGCGGTGCCGCGGGCGCTCGCTGTGCATCGTCAGACCGTAGAGCTGACGCGACAGGCCGCAGGCGAAATCGCAGATATCGATCATCTCCTGCACTTCGCCCTCGCCCTCGGCGGCGATTTTGCCCATTTCCAGCGTGACCAGGGCGCCCAGGTCTTTCTTGTGCCGTCGCAGCGCGTCGCCGAGCTGCCGCACGATCTCGCCGCGGCGCGGCGCGGGGACCATTCGCCATTGCAGGTGCGCATCATGGGCGCGCTGCGAAATGCGTGCGTACTCGTCGCGCGTGATCTGTCGCACGCCGGCGATCCGCGAGCCGTCGATGGGCGTGATGACGTCGACGTGCTGGCCGCTTCCCAGCCATTCGCCGCAGAAACCGCCGAGGTTTTCGTCCGACAATCCGAGCCGCTTGAGCAGGTCGTTCATGGGGCTTCCTATCCGGTTTAGAACCAAGGGAGAATATAGCGACTTCCGATCCGCCGCGCGAGGCAAGGCCGGAGCGGGATGCCGGCCGGACGCCGATTCTCACCGGTCGCGGAAAATGGGATCGCGATCAAGGAGACCGGCCGGAAGCAGGTCGTCCCCGCTCGGGCGCTACCGCTTTGGAAGCACGACGATTTGCGCCGAATACGCCGGCAGGCTCACGCCCGTCGCCGCCGCCGTCGCCGATTGTGCGTCGCTCGACGCATCGCTGACGCGGTTGACCGTGACGACGCCATCGAAACCCTCGAACTTGCACCCCAGCGTCTGCTCGCTCGCGTTCGCCAGCAGAACGGCGATCGACCCATCGGACGCCTGTCCCGCCAACAGGTAGATGCTCGTCGCGCTGGACGAATCAACGCTTGCGGCGACGCGCGTGCCGTAGATGCTCGCCATTCGCGCCCACAACTGAAACGCCATCGCGCTGCGCTTCATGTGACCGTCGGCGCCAAGCAGTCCGTAATACTCCGTCCGATCCGGTTCTGGGTCGCGGCCGCGGTAGAACATACTGGCGGCGACGCCGGCGTCCTGGAGTTCGATCCACATCGCCGTAACGATCGCCGCGCCTTGCCCGCCATCGCGCAGCGTCGCCGCCAGGCTTGCGTCGGGGGTCATGCTCGCCGTGTGCGTTTCGGTGTTCCACTCGGTGATGTGGCTTTCGGTCGTGGCGAAGCCGTACGCGTCGAGCTGCGCGCGGTAGTAGGCTGTCGCGGTCGCGATGTCCGCCGGGGCGTTCGTATAGGTGTGCCAACTGAAGAAATCGAGCGGCGCGGCGTTCGTCCGGCAGTATGCGAGGAACCCGGTAAACCAGGTTTGGCCAACCGTCGTCTTGTAAGCCGATTCGGTGATTCCCGGGCCGCCGATTTTCAAGCCCGGATAGGCGGATTTCAGCGCGGTCGCCGTCTGGCGGTAGAGATCGAAAAACGCGTCGCGTGTCGAGTCCCAGAAGTGGCTCGAATCCGGCTCGTTGCCGATTTCGACGTAGCGAACCGCGCTGCGGCCCCAGCGCGCGGCGTCGTTGTAGTGCGCGACGACGCGCAGCGCCGCGGCGGCCCAGTTGGCGGCATTGATCGGCGCGCGCGGACTCTTGTCAGGAAAGCCGGCCGCGGTTCCCGCCGAATCGCCGATGCGCAGATACACGTCAAATCCGCCGCCGATGATCGGCTGGTAATACGCGTCGCTTGCCGTGAAGTCGTACGACGAATCGAGCGACGGGTCCGCGTTCTGGTCCGGGTACATCGTCGCCATGTCGAGGGGGCCGTCGAAATCGTGCGTGCGGATGATGGTTACGCCGAGCTTCTGATATGTCGTCGTCAAGTCCAGCGGATGGCGGTCGATTGGCTGTGCCGCCGGCCCGGCATTTACGCCCAGCAGCGGGCGGATCGTCGCCTTTGCAGTCTCGTCGATCCGAATCGTATGTGTGATCGTCGTGGTCGACGCGTCGAGCGTGCCGGTCCCGGTCGTGTCAGCCGGCTCGGCGGCGACGTCCGTATTCGGCGAATCGTCACCCGCCGTGCTGGTCGTGCCGGCGGTAACGACGTTGCCGCCGGCGATCACGCCGCCGCCGGAATTGTCGCAAGAAACCGCGAACATCAGCGGGATCGTGGCCAGGATCAACGCCGTGTAGATCAGACCGTCGCGGCGGCGGCGTGACGTG
Organism: Phycisphaerae bacterium; assembly: GCA_046350315.1. Classification (GTDB taxonomy): domain Bacteria; phylum Planctomycetota; class Phycisphaerae; order UBA1845; family Fen-1342; genus CAZHTF01. Next base: position 2,818,131 of record JAXMAP010000002.1, on the reverse strand, counting down.
GTTGTGAACATGTCAAATCTCGCTTTCGAGGCGTTTTACCTACTCATCGGTGAGTAGATCAGCGCACCGGTGTGCGAGTTCGTGCTAGCCGCGGTCCGCGCAGTTTTCGCCGCCTTCGCGGGGTTCGGCGATTCACGCGCGCAGCACCGTCGCGTCTGTCAGAGCCGCGACCGTCAGGGAGCGGGAAGAAGATGGGCTTTCCAGGCGGGCTGTGCTTCGGCAATCGCGTGACGCGCCTCAGCTCTTGCGCTTCGCTTTGCCGCGGCTCCCCAGCATCGCCGCCAGACGCCGGATGTGCTCCGGTCCGACGCCGCAGCACCCGCCGAGAATGTTCGCACCGGCCTCGACGAGCGTCGGAATCGGCGCGACAAATTCGTCCGGCGTGCATCGATACACGGGTCGGCCTTCCTCGAGGTCTGGAAGTCCGGCGCTGGGCTTGACCCAGAGCGGCGTCGATGCGTTTGCGCGCAGCGCGACGACCGCCGGCAGCGCGTGCCCGACGCCGGCTCCACAGTTGCACCCGATCGCGTCGGCGCCCGCATCGACCAGCGCGGCGGCGCAGTGATCGGCTTCGACACCCATCATCGTCCGCGTGCGCTGCGGACCCGAGTCGAACGACATGCAGGCGACCACCGGCAGCTTCGCGGACTCTTTCGCGGCGGCAATCGCGATGCGGATCTCGTCCAGCTCGGTGAACGTCTCCAGCAGAATCGCATCCACGCCGCCATCGGCCAGCGCCCGGATCTGCTCGTCGAATGCGTCGTGCAGTTCGCCGGCGCTGACTTCGCTGATCGCGAGCAGCGCGCCGCTGGGGCCGATCACGCCCATCACGCGGGCGCGGTGCTCGTCGGCGGCCTTTCGGGCCAATGCCGCGCCGGCGGCATTAAGCTGCACTACCGTAGCGCCGCCGGCTTTGCGCGACAGGCGGATTCGATTGGCCCCGAATGTGTTGGTGCTGAGAAATCGCGCGCCGGCGGCCAGATACTCCTGTGCGAGCGCGGACACCAGGTGCGCGTGCGTCAGATTGGCGGCTTCGGTCGGCTGCGAACGCGGAACGCCGCGCGCCCAGAGCTCGGTCGACCACGCCCCGTCGGCGACCGCCGTGCGGCCGTGCAGCGATTTGAGCCAATCGCTCATGGGATCTTTCCCGCCGCCGGCGCGCCCGCGACGATGCTTGTCAGGCGCGCAAATGCGTCCTCGGCCGGCGGCTTGCCTTCATACACCAACGGCCCGTCGTAACGAACTTCGCCCAGTGCCGCCAGCACGGCCGGCCACGCCACGTGGCCCTCGCCCAGTGGGCAAAAGCCGGCTCGACCTGGCTTTGAGAGATCGTAGTCCTTGACGTGCACGTGCGAGACGTGTCGCCCCAGCGTGCGAATCCAGTCCTGCGGATAGCCCCAGGGCAGAATGTTGCCGGTGTCGAGGCAGAAGCCGACGTGCGGGGAGTTTACGCGATCAAGCAGCTCGACCGCCTCAAGCGGCGATAGCAGGAAGCGATTCCAGACGTTTTCGATCGCCAGCACAACGCCACGCGCCTCGCACTCGAAACGCAGCTCGGCGAGCGCGTCGTAGACGCGGTTGAATGCGTCGAGGTAAGTCACGCGCGCCTGCGGCTCATCCGCACGCCCGACGACCGCGGGTACGATGACGACCACCACGGCGCGCAGCGCTGCCGCCTGATCCAGCAGCCGAAGCGTGCGCTCGTGGGCGACTTGGCGCTGCGCCGTCTCCGGCGACGCGTAATTTGCCTGCCAAAATTGAGTGCAGCCGACCGCGACAATCGCAAGCCCGATTTCCTCGGCGCGGCGGGCCCATTCCGCGCACAACTTCAGGTCGCTGTGACAGGTGTACGGTCCGTCGCCGGCTGCGACGAGTTCAATTCCGGCGAAGCCCGATCGTCTCGCCGCCGCGAGCTGCTCTGGCACGGGCGACTCGGGCGAGAATACGCCGGCGTTTATCGCAAGCAGCATCGCAGCCTCGCGGTTCCATCAAGAGTCGGCGAATCGTATCACAGTGCGATGGCGACCGGCGCGCCGGCGGCCAGTGCCGGGACTTTGCCGAGGTAGAATCTGACATATGTCGCGACGTCGCTTCTTCGCGCTTCCCGCGTTTGCATTCGCGGCCTTGTTTGCGATCAATGCATCGCCGACTTTCGCACAGTCCGCCCCGCCGGGCTACGCCGACTACACGGACTGGCGCGACTGGTCGCGCGTCACGAAGGATTCGAAGAGCGGCCTGGCTTCGAGCTACGACCGGCTCGGCGGCAATGTTGACTACAGCCAGTACGAATCGCCGCCTGGTTTCGTGCGAAACGCCATGCCGGCGACGATCGCGACGCTCAACGGCCCCGGCGTCGTGTATCGATTCTGGATGCCGCACGGCACGGCCAACCTGAATTTTCTCGTGCACATGTTCTTTGACGGCGAGACCACGCCGCGCATCGACACCACCAGCGCGGCCCTGTTCGCCGGGTCATACTCGTATTTCGCCGCGCCGCTCGTGAATACCGCCGCCGGCGGGCAGACCTGTTACGAGCCGATTCGCTTTGAGCGCTCGCTTCGAATCGAGACGTTCAACCAGCAACTGCCGCCATCCGGATTCGACGTGCATCGACATTACTACCAGTATTCGTACCGCCTGTTTCCAGGGCGATCGGATATCCGCTCGTATGACGGGGCGGTTTCGACGCAAGATCAGCCGCAGCGCGACGCCATGCGCTCGCTGTTCGTTAATGTCGGCGCGAATCCGGCGGGCGACAATCCGGCCGCGATCTGGCTGGACCACGGCGCGACGTCGATTCCCTCCGCTGCATCGCTGGTGCTTGCGGATATCGCCGGTCCGGGCGTTGTGCGGCAGATCAATGTCGCGCCCGGCGCGCTGAGCGACGAGGAATTGCAGGCATTGCGCCTGGAGGTCATGTACGACCAAGATGCGCTTCCGGCAATTGATGCCTCGCTGACCGATTTTTTCGGCGCCGGCCTGGGCCGCGCGGCGTATGCGAGCCTTCCGCTGGGCACATCGTCTCCGGACGGGTTCTACTGCTACTGGCCGATGCCGTTTCATCGGCGCGTGCGGATCGCGTTGCGGAATGCCGGTACGGCGGCGATCCCGGTGTCCACGACGCGCGTCGCGTACGAAACGCAGACGATCGGGGCTGACGCGGGATATCTTCGGACACGCGTCACGTCGACCATTCGCGCGGGCAGCGACGTGCATCACCCGATTCTGCAAGTCAGCGGGCGCGGCCATTACGTCGGCGGTTTGCTCTATCTGCGGCAAGATTCGTTCAACTTTGGCATGCTCGAAGGCGACGACTACATCGACGTGGACGGCGCCCCGGCCATTCGCGGCACCGGCCTCGAAGACGCCTACAACGGCGGCTACTACTACAACTGGGTGCTGATTCAAGCCGAGCCGGAAGGGCCGTATCCGCAGTCCGCAATCCGCCCGCTGCATGGAATCCTGCACGTTCACCGTGACGACACGACGCCGATCGCCCGCGCCGATCAGTACCGTTGGCTCATCGGCGATCGCATCGCATTTTCGCAAAGCATCGACGTGCGAATCGAGAATTTCTACGGCGACATCGGAGGAACGTGGACCTCGGTCGCATTCTGGTATCAACAGCCGCCGGTGCGCGGCGACGCGGATGACGACGGCGACGTGGACCTGCTCGACGCAGCCGCGCTGCAGCGCTGCTTTCCGGACAACGCCGCCGGATGCGGACCGACATTCGACCTGGACGCCGACGCGGACGTGGACGCCGCTGATTTCGGACGCGTCTGCGAGTTGATGAACGGCCCGTGGTGACTGCCGCTGCCGATGGCGGCTGCGCGACTATTTGCCGATTGTGGACGCGACCGAATCGGCGAAAAAAGTGCAGCGGGTCGGCACCCCCCGGAACCGACCCGCCGCGATGAGCCTCTTTCCCTCCGGAGTCGCGCCCGGACGGGCTTCCCCGGACGGTCCGGCGTCGCCGCCGAATCGTTGCTCCCTCAAGTGGAGTGTTCCAAACTACTCCGGTCCGGGCAACCGGCGTGCGGCCGCGCGTGGAATTTCCCGCCGGCGATTGTCGCGCCGCGCGCGGTTGCTATAATTCCCGCCTTGTTTCGATCCACGAACGCAGCGCGGTCGAGCGGCGACTCAATAACCTGCGGTTACCGGAACGCGAGATGGCAGCCAGGAGCGCGTCAATGTCGACCATGGTCCCCAAGCGCGTGTTCTTCACGCGCGGCGTCGGCAAGCACCCGAACAACCTGCAGTCGTTCGAGGTGGCGCTGCGCAACGCGGGAATCGCCAACTGCAACCTGGTCAAGGTGTCGAGCATTTTTCCGGCCGGCTGCAAAATCGTCTCGCGCCAATTCGGACTGAGCAAGATCAGCGCCGGGCAGATTCTCTTCGTCGTGCTGGCCGAAGCGCGGACCAACGAACCCAATCGCCTCGTGTCGGCGGGCATCGGGCTGGCCGTGCCGCGCGGCGAAAAGTTCGGCTATATCTCCGAGCATCACGGCTATGGCATGACGGAGAAGAAGACCGAAGACCTGTGCGAGGACATGGCGGCCAGCATGCTGGCCTCGACGTTGGGGATCGAATTCGACCCTAAGACCGATTACGATTCGCGCCGCGAGATTTACCGCATGAGCGGACAAATCGTCACGACGCGCGCCATGGTGCAGACCGCCGAGGGCGACAAGGACGGGATGTGGACCACGGTCGTGTCGGCGGCGGTTTTTCTGTTCGAATGAGGTTCAGTGTGGCACCGGTCTCCTGACCGGTCGGAACAAATGTGGGACCGGCCTCCTGACCGGTCTCTTGCCGGATTCGATAGGTTTGTGGTGCTGAAGCTCCTGCGACATCGGTAGGAGACCGATCCCGAAGAGACCGGTCGGGAGACCAGTCCCAAATAGGCCGGTTCCACGGAGCGGTCCCAGTTCAATGGCCGAATCAATCCCTGACAACTTCCTGGGCTTGCCCGCAGGGCTCTCTCGATACAAGTCGGCCCGCTTCGCGGTGCTGCCGGTTCCGTACGACGCAACCACCAGCTTCGGCGTTGGCACGCGCGACGGGCCGCGGGCCATCATCACTGCTTCGCAGCAGGTCGAGCTGTTCGACGAAACGCTCGGCCGCGACAGCAGCGCCGCCGGCATCGCGACGCTCGACGCCGTTCACCCGGATGTCAGCGGACCAGAAGCGACGCTCAAGGCGATCTACGCCGCGGCGCGCAAAGTGGTGCGCGACGGGAAGTTCCTGCTGACGCTCGGCGGCGAGCACAGCATCAGCTCCGCGCTGGTCCGCGCGGTTAAGGAAAAGCACAAGCGGCTTTCGGTGCTGCAAATCGACGCGCACGCCGACCTGCGCGACAGCTACCAGGGCTCGCCGTACAGTCACGCCTGCGTCATGCGGCGGATCCATGACCTTGGCGTTCCGGCGGTCGCGCTTGGAATTCGTAACTACTCGGCCGAAGAGGCGGCGTTCATCCGCGAAAAGAACAAGCTCATCTTCCCGCCGCGCGCGCCGCGACATTCGGTCGCCTGGCACGGCGACCAGACGGCCTGGACGCAGGGCATCGTGTCGGAGCTAAGCGAGAACGTCTATGTGACGATCGACATCGACGGCTTCGACCCAGCGTACGCCCCGGGTACCGGCACGCCCGAACCGGGCGGCCTCGATTGGCACCAGGTGACGGACTTGCTGGACACGATCGCGGCGCGGCGGAACATCGTCGCCGCGGATCTGGTCGAGGTGCGGCCGATCCCGCCCAACACGGTCACCGAGTTCCTTGCGGCGAAGCTGCTGTATCGGCTGATGGGCCTGGTTTTGCGGCCGAAGCGTCGACGTCGCTGACGCGAAGGCGGGCTTCCAGCCCGACAGCTTCATGCCTTGCGCCGAATCAAGATCGCCGTCAGATCGTCGCTCTGCACGTGCGTCCCCTGATGTGATTTCACTGCCGACTGCAATCCGTCGATCAAGCACGGTAGCGGATTGGTGCTGGGGTGAGAGAGAAACTCGCTCACGCGCTCTTCGCCGAATTGTTGCTCGGCTGGGCTTAGCGCCTCGTAGAAACCGTCTGTCAGCAGCGCCAACATCGAACCCGGCGCGAACTCGAACGCGTCCGGCGGAGGTGCGTCGAAGTCGTCGATGATGCCGAAAGGCAGCGCGTTCGCGATGCGGCGTTCGACGCGGCCGTCGCACACGAACAGCAGTGGCGCCTGGCCGCCCGAAATGTACTCCACGCGATTCGTGCGCGGATCGAGGACTCCGAGAATCGCGGTGACGAACCGCTCTTCGGCCATGTCGGGCAGCAGCAGGGCGTTTACGCGATTGGCGATCCGCCGCAAATCGCTCGTCACGGACAACATCGCGCGCATCAGCGATCGACACTCGGCGACGATCAGCGCCGGGCCGATTCCGTGCCCCGTGGCGTCGGCCAGAAAGAACGCCAGGCGTCCGTCCTCCAGCGGAATGAAATCGAACGCGTCGCCCCCGGTCTCGTCGGCCGGGCGGTTCCAGCCGGCGACTTCGTAGCCGTCGACCGACGGGTCGCTCTTGGGAAATTGTGCTCGCTGAATTTCTCGCGCCAGGTCCAGATCGCGCGCCATGCGTTGCTTCTCGGCGTACTCTTCGAGCAGTCGCGCGCGATCCAGCGCTACGCCGGCCTGCGCGCTCAGCACGCGCGCCAGCGCCTCGTCGTCATCGTCAAACGGGGCGCTGACCTTGTTCAGCGCCTGAAGCACGCCGATCAGGTCGCCGTTGATGTTTTCCAGCGGGAACGTGAGCAGATTTCTGGTTTGAAAGCCGGTCTTGCGATCCACTTCGCGATTGAATCGCGGATCGGCGTAGGCGTTGGGCACATTGACGCACGTCCGCTGAATCGCGGCGACGCCGGCGATGCCGCGGTCGGCCGGGAAACGGATCGCATCGACGCCTTTGGCGACGCGGCTGTATAGCTCCTTGGTCTTCGCGTCGTAGAGAAAGATCGTTGCCCGCTCACAGACCAACACCTCGCACGCCGCCTCGACGATCGTGCCCAGAAGCACGTCCAGATCGGTCGTCACCGCCAGATAGCGCGTAACCTCCAGAATCCGCCGCAGATTGGCGTTCTCGCGGTAGAGGTCGCTCATATTGGGACAGCGTAGAAGCCTCGTGCGACGAAGGCAATCCGAAAGCCGGGGCCGCCGGGACCGGCGGGTGAGAGAGGTCGGGTAGGGCGGTTTGTTTCGGGCGTGCAGGACCGGTTCAGCATGCACGAATTACGAGACGCTCAGAACGCCGCGCAGGTGATCGCGTATTGCGGCCGCGCTCGCTTGCACTTCGCGTTTCGATGACGTGGCGCGCAGCCGCGCGCCAGGTAAACTCTCGATTGATGAGCGATTCACCGCATGTGCTGATTGCGATCGAGAGCTCGGTGAGACCGGGCGATGTGGCATTGTTCATTGATGGAAAGCTCGCTGCTTCGCGCGCGCTCTCGTACGAGCGGCCAAATGCGGACGCGTTGTTTCCAACGATTCGCGACTTGCTCGCCGCACACGGACTCACGCCCCGAGACATCGCGGCGTTCGCATACTCCGCCGGCCCGGGGAGCTTTACCGGACTGCGCGTGGCGACAACCGTGGCGCGAATGTTGAATTCGGTGCTCGGTTGCCTCGTTGTTTCAGTTGCGACGCTGGACGTGCTCGCGATCGCGGCGTTTTCGTGCGGCGACTCTCCGCCGGACCTGGTGGTAACCGTGGATGCGAAGGCGTCGCGCGCAGTTGCCGCGCGATATCGCAGGCTGTCTGCGGCCGGTGCGGAGGATATCGAGTTTGAGATCGTCGATCCCCCCGCGGTTCGAACGACGCCTTGGTTCGCCGCGCTGCCGGCGTGTGTCGGTTTGACTGGGGCCGGCGTGCCGACCGTTTACGCGCGCGACCGGTCGGCACAAGCGTGGGTTGCGCCGCCGGAACGCTGGCAGCCGAGCGCGGTCGGCGTCGGCTGTCGCGCCGTTCACCTCTTGGCACGCAGTCTCACGACACCGCCGGATCAAATCGTCCCGCTTTATGTCCGGCCACCCGAGTGCGAGGAAGTGTACGAGCGCCGCCGGCGCGAAGCCCGCGAGCGTTCGAAAGCCCGGTAACGCTTGCGCCGGCGCGAAATCGTTCCGCGTTTCGAGGTTTTCGGTTGACAGTTGGCTTCGTAACCGCTTACGATTGCGGCTTGGAGCGGGATCGGGGCACGGTGCACTGATCTTACGTTCCGGCAACGAAACACATCCTGTTGTGGGCTCCCACTTTCGTTGCGAAGGCAAGCAGGAGGAGGAGTAGTTCGATGAGACGAATTCTGACAGTAGCGGTCTGCGCGCTCGCGCTGCCGCTGGCAGCAAACGCCCAGAGCTTCAGCGAAGGCTTCGAGCCGCTCGCGCCGCTGACCGACTGGTTTGTCGACAACAACAGCTCGCCGATCGGCGCCGCGAGCTGGTTCCAGGGGAATTCGAGCGTATTCCCCGCCCAAGCCGGAACGGCCACTTCGTACATCGGCTGCAACTACCAGAGCACGACCGGCGCCAACATCATCAGCAACTGGCTGATCATGCCGAACGTGACGCTCAACAACGGCGACACGTTTTCGTTCTACACACGCACGGTCAGCAGCGTGGCTTTCCCGGATCGCCTGCAGCTGCGCCTGAGCGGCAACGGCGGCAGCACCAACGTCGGCACGCTGAACACCGACGTGGGAGACTTCACGACGCTGCTCCTGGACATCAATTCGGGCTACACGCTGACCGGATATCCGAACACTTGGACGCAGTTCAGCGTTACGCTCAGCGGCCTGGGCGGACCGACGTCCGGGCGTCTGGCGTTCCGCTACTTCGTCGAAGATGGCGGACCGTTGGGCAACAACTCGGATTACATCGGCATCGACACGGTTGCTTACACGGCGATCCCAGAGCCGGCGACGCTGGGCCTGCTGGCCATCGGCGCGCTGGGCCTGATCCGTCGTCGGTAATGTGCAGACGGTCCGAAGCCGGGGTCTGATTCGCCGACGCTTTCCGCGCGGCGTGTGACCCTGCCGAATCGCTTTCAGAGGCCGGGCCTAGCGCCCGGCCTCTGGCATTCCATGGCGGCTGTATCCCGCTCGCCGGTTCTGTCCGGTTTGCCTGTCAGAACCGCGCCCGTCAGGAAGCGGGGGGTGGAAGAAATCCGCAATCTCGACATCCCCGGTTCCCGGACGGTCGCGGTTCGGTTCAGACGCTACCAGTACCCGCTCGTCCCCCCGTGCTGGTCGAAGCGCGGCCGATCCGCGACACTACCGCCACGAGTAACCACATGACCGAAGGCCTTCGCGCACTGCTGACCGAGATCATCGACTACGCCGGAATGTTCCCGCCTGCGCAGCTCGCGTTCGATCCGGCGATCGAGAATTACCTGCGATATCACGCGCACGCCGACGCGTGGATGCTCGGCAGGTTCATCTGCCCGGCGGCGAAGCTGGGTGAGTTCGCCCGCTTTGACGAGCGGCTGCGGGCGCAGGCGACTCCAATTCGAGTGAGTGCGCTAGGCCGCGGCGGCGATTCGGTCGAGGCCTTCATCGGCAATCTGCGGCATGACGTCGCCGACATTTGCGCGACGCTCGAACGCCGCGCGGGAAGGATCAGAATAGATGCGTTCGAGGCGCGGCTTCCGCCCGACTGCGTGCAGGGCGGCGCGCCGGCGATCGCCGACGCTTGCCGGCGTGCGGTGGAATTGTTGGCGAGGGCGCCCGGGTTGGCGGCAATCGCGCTGGAATCGCCTTCGGTCGGCCCGCCCAGCGTCCAATTGCCCGCGGTGATCGCCGGCATTGCCAGCGCCTCAAAAGGCGCGGCGTCGCGCGTGGGATTCAAGTTGCGTTGCGGCGGGACGGATGCGAGCGCATTTCCTGATGCAGCGACGATCGCACGTGTGCTGCGGGCCGGCGTGGATCATCGCGTTGCGTTGAAATTCACGGCCGGACTGCACCATCCGCTGCCGCGCTGGGACGAAGGCGTTCGGGCGCGGATGCATGGATTCGTAAACGTGTTCGTCGCCGGCCTGCTGGCGTGCGTATACGAGCTCTCCGAATCCGATCTGGTCGAAATTCTGCAAGCCGAGCGACCGGAGCAGTTCGCCATCACGAGTGAGTATGTCGGTTTCGGCGACTCCACCGTTCCATGCGACGAAATCGCCGCGCTGCGCGCGGGGGCGATCACGTCGTTCGGAAGCTGCAGCTTCGATGAGCCGCGCCAGGACTTGCGAAGTCTCGGTTGGCTGGGCTAACTCGGCGTGTGCGTGAAGTGCGCGGCCGCGCGCGACGGCGATCGGAGTCGCACATGAATCGGGATCAAGCATGGGCGCTGCTGGGCGAATACACGCTTGGCGAATCGTTGCGCAAGCACGCATTGGCCGTCGAAGCAACGATGCGCGCGTATGCGCGGCGCCTTGGAGAAGATGAAGAGCGCTGGGCCCTGGCGGGCCTGTTGCACGACTTCGATTACGAGCGCTGGCCGGAACCGCCCGAACACACCCGCGAGGGCGCCCGAATCCTGCGCGAGAAAGGCGTGGACGAGGAAGTGGTCGGTGCAATCCTGTCGCACGCGGACTGGAACCAGGCCGACTATCCCCGCGATCGCCCGATTCGCAAGGCGCTCTTCGCGGTAGACGAACTATGCGGCTTCATCGTCGCGTGCGCGCTGGTCCGGCCGACGCGACTGGCCGGCATGGAGCCCGCGAGCGTGAAAAAGAAGCTCAAGACCGCGTCATTCGCGGCGTCCGTCTCGCGCGCCGACGTGGATGCCGGCGCGGCGCTGCTGGGACTAAGCCTGGACGATCACATCCGCAACTGCATCGCCGCGCTTCAAGACGTTGCGCCAAAGCTGGGCCTCTAAATGACAGTGCGCGGGTACGCGCCGCGAACAGAACGCGACGCGCGGGCGATCGCGGTTGGGAATCTCGCTTGCTGGCGCTGCGCGTTCTAATTGCGGCGCGTACTCGCACACGCTTGTCTTAGTATTGGCCGTGGCTCATACGTGCGCCAGTTCAGGCTGCGAAGCCGCCTCATGCGTTCCGGCAGTGGCGCGCTCGAGCGCCGCCAGGATGGCCTCGTTGCGGATCCAAGGGTCCTTCCGCAGTTCGCGAATCGCCGTTGCCGAAGTGCGGCGCTCGCCGGTTGGATTGCCGTTCATCAACTCGTCGAACGCGCGGGCGGCGGCGATGATCTCGACGCCCAGCGGCGGCGACGTGTGGTGCTGTTGATTCGAGTCGACGGACGAGTTGGCCAATTCGTCCTGGCTGACCAGAAGCGGCAAAGCGCCTTCGAGCACGCTGCCGAGCGAGTGCACCAGGTCCGTGCCCAGGAAGGTGTGTTTGCGTGATGAGGATTCCAGCACGTTGACTGCGCGGCTGGCGATCTGCGTGGTGACTTCGACGCTCTCCAGGTCGCGCAGCAGCGCCGCGACGCGGATGTCATCCACCTGCCGGCGCGAGAGTTTCATTTCCTGGGCGATGGCCTGACTGAGCTCGGCCACGCGCGTCGAGCGGTCTTTCACGCGCGGATTGGCGCTCTGCAGATATTTCGACAGCACCTCCACGACGCCGACGTACGCTCTCTGTAGATCGCGCACGGTCCGCATCCGCTCGTCGCACAGCGTGCCCATCAGGATCGCGATCAGCCCCAGCACGGCGGCCCAGATTGATAGCGCCAGGCCGACCATCAGCGGCGAGTCATACGCCGCGTAGCGCGCGCCGCCCAAGGACGCGGCAATCGCGACCGCCAGCGCGCACAGTAGCGCCAATACGCCGGCCGCCGACCGGCCCAGGAAGTAGCCGCTCAGAATCACAGGCAGAAAAAAGAGATTCAGGCCGACCATCGCGTGCGCGCCGAGGCGATGAAACAACGTGGCCATCCCCAGCACGACGACGACCAGCATGCCTTCGAAGATGACGCGGTTTTTCCGGGATTCGAAGTCCATTTCGCTTGCTCCTGTTGATTAGCGCAATGCCGCCAACACATTGGCCCGAATTTCGGCATCGTCAAGTTCACCCGCCGGGCGCGATGCGACCGTGAGCGCGTCCAGATCGACGCGCGGCTGTTGTGCGTTTTCGGCCGGAAGGTCGACGCCGAAATGCCGGGCGATGTCGCGGAATTTCCAGGCGACATCGAGCCACACCCGCACTAGATGCGGGTCGAATTGGCTTCCGCCGGCGTCGGTGATGATCTTGACGCAACGCTCATGTGAAATCGGACCTTTGTAGATTCGGCGCGAGCTGAGCGCGTCGTACACGTCGGCGATCGCGACGATCCGCGCCGCGAGCGGGATTTTCTCGCCTGCTAGCCCGTCGGGATAGCCGGTGCCGTCCCAGTGCTCGTGGTGGCGCAACGCAATCTGGCGGGCCATCTCCAAGAAATTCGAGCTGCCCAGACGCTGCTCGATCTCCTCCAGGCAGCGCGCGCCGATCGCGGTGTGCTGTTGCATGCGGATGCGCTCGGAATCCGTGAGCGGACCGGGTTTTCTCAGAATCGCGTCTTCAATGCCCACCTTGCCGATGTCGTGCAGCGCCGCGCTGGTGGCCAGCAATTGCACGAAGGCCGGCGTCACGTGCCCGGCGTACCTGGGGTCGGTGCGCAGCGCCGCGGCCAGGGTCGTCGCGTAGGCGGCGATGCGATCGAGGTGTTCCCCGGTCTGCTCGTCGCGCGAGTCGGCGAGTTTTGCGAGGCCGAATATTACGGCGTCGCGCGTACGCACCAGGCTCTGAGACTGCCGCAGAAGTCCGTTGACCGAGTTGTTGCGCTGCGCCTCCGATTCGTCCTGGAGCCGGCTTAGCACCACCCACGCGGCGATGCTCAGCAAAACCGAGGTCCAGGAAAACGTAACCAGGCTGGTCATCGAAAGGCCCAGCAAATCCGGCGGACGGCCGGCAGACCCGCTTTCCGCCAACGAGGCGATGACCTGCCGATGCTGCAGCCACAGCCCGATGCCGAGGCAACCCGCTTGCACGCAAACCAGCAGCAGCGTTCGCTTGGTGAATGCAGTCAATTTTCCACCCGGGTCCGAAAACCGAACATGATGCGCAGGAGCACATCCGGCCACTGCCACCGAAGCTATCTCGGTAGGAATTGGTGAGTAGATCATGAAGCGACAGGGGAACGGCAGGGAGGGGTCCGCTCGGTCCTCGAAAACACGGAGATTCCAAGCAATTTCGGACGGCCCGCCCCCTCCCCTACAGTTGGGGCTCGGCTAGGAGCGTTTCTCAGCGGGCTGCTAGCCTTCTGACGCCGCTCGTGGAACCGGTCCCGGGCGCTGGCGGTGCGTTTCCGACGCTCGCGTCGCGCCGCGTCCGTGCGGCACGAGCCGGACGTGTGGCTCGCGCGGTGTGCCGGCGAGATGAATCTCGCAGCGCCCAGCGAGGAGTTCCATCAGCCGGCCGCCGATGAACTGCTCGCGCCAGCCGCTTAGTAACAGGGGTGCTTCGCGCGTGACTCCACCGGCGTAGTCCAGCAACTCGCGCAATCTCTGCGACCCGCCGACGAGCTCGTGGCTGAGTTCCTCATCGTGGCAGACCGCCCGCGTCGCGGCGGATAGCAAGTCCAGCACCGCCCGCTGCATGGGCGACTCTTCGCGCGGTGTTTCCGGCACCGGCAGGTCGGATTTGGGCAGGGCGCGCGCTTCGCCCAGCACGTCGAGAATCTCGCGGATGATCTTGGGGTTGCGGGCCTGTGGAAAGCCGCGAAGAACCTCAAGGTCTGACGGTTTGTTCGGCCGCCGACGGGCGATTTCGACCAAAATGTCGTCGCGAATCAGGGCCCGGATCGGTCGGTTCTTTTCCTTGGCCCAGCGGTCGCGCCACTCAACCAGCCGCGCCAGCGCCGCCAAGCCCAGGCCGTCGAGTTTGCTCGAGCCCTTCAATTTCAGAACGCGCTCTTCGGTAGGCGGGCGATACAGCTCGGGGTCTTCGAAACGTGCGAATTCCTCGCGCGCCCAGGCCGTGCGACCACGTTCCTCAAGTTGCCGGCGCAGCAATTCATGCACGCGCGGCAGATGCACAACGTCTTCGACCGCGTAGCGAAGCTGATCGCGCGTCAGCGGGCGGCGCGTCCAGTCGCTGAGCGTCTGCCCTTTGGAAACGCGCTTTTGCGCGACCGCCGACACCAGCCGCGTCAAGCTGAGCGGGTATCCCAGGCCCACGAATCCGGCCGCGATCTGCACGTCAAAGATGTTTCGCGGCGGCTTGCCGGTGGATCGCAGGCAGACTTCGAAATCTTCCTTTCCGGCGTGAATGACGGTCGTAATCGCCGGGTCGCAGACCAGCTCCCAGAATGGCGCGACCGATAGGCCGGCCATCGGGTCGATCAGCACGACATCGCCGCTCGCGGCGACCTGCACCAGGCACAGCGCGGCGTCGTACGTGTCGTCGCGGATGAATTCGGTGTCGAAAGCGATCAGGTCCGCCGATCGCCAAGCGCGGCACAACTCATCCAGGCGGGCCTGTTCGGTGACGATTTCGGGAGCGCTCATTCCAGGGTAGCTGCTCTCGCGATGCTGCGATGAGAAACCAACGACGCGCCAACGGCGGGCGCGCGTACCAGAAACCACTAGTATACACTGCGCGTGGCCGGCGGTCATGCGGCTATAATCGCACTACTAGATGTTCGAACCGAGCCGCGACCGAACGGGAGCGGGGGCGCGGAAAGTTCGCCTCTCCAGCGCAGGCTCGACTCGAATTGTCGACGAAGGAACATGTCGTTGAGCACGCTCGCGCTGCCTATCTTTGACGCCGCACCTGACGACGCCTCCGCGGCGCTCGCCGCCGCCGCGCAGGGGCCGCGCGACATACGGTACGTCAAGACGCTGCGCATCTCGGTCACCGATCACTGTAACTTCCGCTGCATCTACTGCATGCCGGAAGAAGGCGTCGAATGGCTGCCCAAGCACGATTTACTGACCTACGAGGAAATCGTCGAGATCGCCCGTGCGGCGATGCGGCATGGCGTGCGCGATTTCAAGCTCACCGGCGGCGAACCGCTACTGCGCAAAGACCTTGATCAACTCGTCCGCATGCTGCGCGAGTTGCCGGGCACGGGCGAAATCTCGCTGACCACGAATGGCCTACTGCTCGATCTCTATGCCGGAACGCTCCGCGCGGCAGGCCTGAATCGCGTGACGGTCAGCATCGATACGTTGAACCCGGCGAAATTCCGCGCCATCACGCGCACCGGCGATCTGGACCGCGTCTGGGCAGGGATCGAAGTTGCGGAGGCGGCCGGATTGGGGCCCGCGAAAATCAACGTTGTCGTGATGCGCAATCACAACGAAGACGAGATCGCGGATTTCGCGCGCCTGACGCTGACCAGCCCGCGCACCATTCGCTTCATCGAGTTCATGCCGCTGGCGGATTCGAAGCTGCTGGCGCAAAGCGACGCACTTGTGCCGTACGACGAAATGCGGCGAACGGTCGAAGATTCGCTTGGCCCACTCGAACCCGCATCGCGCGACGTGGGCAATGGCCCGGCGAACGTGTTTCATCTTGCTGGCGCGAGCGGTCGGATCGGATTCATTCACGCCATGTCGGCGCCGTTCTGCTCGACGTGCAACCGTCTTCGCTTGACGCCGGAAGGGCGTCTGCGCAGTTGCCTTTTCGACGGCGGCGAGGTCGACGTGCGCCCGCTGGTCCGGCCGCGACTGAACTCCGGCGCGCTGCATCAGGCCTTTCTGGACTGTGTAGTGCTTAAGCCGGATGTGCACCGCGCATACGGCACGCGGCAGATGAGCCGGATCGGCGGTTGAAGGCGGCGCGGCAATCAACCCGTGATGATTGCGAGAGGGGGGATTCGAACCCCCACGGTTGCCCACCAGATCCTAAGTCTGGCGCGTCTGCCAATTCCGCCACTCTCGCAGGTGCAGACAGCTTAGCCGCTTTGCCTCGGATTTTCAGCCGCAAGTGCACCCTGGATTGCCTGAACTTCCCTGAGCCCCGCGCCCTGCTCACCGCGACGACGGTGAATCCCACATGTCCGCACAGCGATCCGCGTGATATTTGTCCGGCGCCGGCAATCTCGGCGGCGGTGGGCAGACCACCGGGCCGGACCTGCCCGTCCGAGCCGAATCGATCGACGCACGTCGACAAACACGGTGGGCCCCCGTACGGAGGCCCACAACGGAACCCAACCGGACTCGGGGTGCTTCAACACCCGTCTCATTCGAGGTCGAATCGATCGAGGCTCATCACTTTGGTCCAAGCCGCCACAAAGTCATGAACGAATTTCTTCTCCGCGTCTGAGCTGGCGTAAACCTCCGCCAGCGCTCGAAGCTGCGAATTCGACCCGAAAACCAGATCGACACGCGTGCCGGTCCATTTGAGCTCGTTCGTTGCGCGATCGCGACCTTCGAACAGGTTCGCATCCGCCGAAGCCGGTTTCCACTCGGTGCGCATGTCGAGCAGGTTCACAAAGAAATCGTTCGTCAGTGTCTCCGGGCGCTTAGTGAAGACGCCGTGTCGGGATTGCCCGTGATTCGCGTTCAGCACGCGCAGGCCTCCCACCAGCACCGTCATTTCCGGCGCGGTCAGCGTCAGGAGCTGCGCCTTGTCGACCAGCAAATGTTCGGCGGGCACGGAGAATTGCGTTTTGAGGTAGTTCCGGAAGCCGTCCGCGACGGGTTCGAGCACGGCGAAGGAGGCCGCGTCGGTCTGCTCCTGCGACGCATCCGCGCGCCCGGGCGTGAAGCGGACCGTCGATTCGACGCCGGCGATTCGCGCCGCTTTCTCGACGCCCGCGCAGCCGGCCAAAACGATCAAGTCCGCCAGCGAGACCTGCTTGCTGCCGGTCGCCGCGCTATTGAAAGTGCTCTGAATGCCGCTCAGGGTTTTGAGCACTTTCGCCAGCCGAGCGGGTTCGTTAACCGCCCAGTCTTTCTGTGGCATCAGGCGAATGCGAGCGCCGTTCGCGCCGCCGCGCTTGTCCGATCCGCGATACGTGGATGCCGAAGCCCAGGCGGTCGAAACCAGCTCCGCGACGGACAGGCCGGACGCCAGAATCGTGCGTTTGAGGTCCGCCGCGTCCTTCTCATCAATCAACTTGTGCCGAACCGGGGGAATGGGGTCTTGCCAGACCAGATCCTCAGTGGGCACTTCCGGGCCCAAATAGCGTACGCGCGGCCCCATGTCGCGGTGCGTCAACTTGAACCAAGCCCGGGCGAACGCATCCGCGAACTGGTCCGGATTCTCCATGAATCGCCTCGAGATCTTCTCGTACGCGGGATCGAAGCGCAGCGAAAGGTCCGTGGTCAGCATGCTCGGCGCGTGGCGTTTGGATGGGTCGTGTGCGTCCGGCACCGTTCCGACTCCGGCGCCGTGCTTGGGCTTCCATTGATGCGCGCCGGCCGGGCTCTTCGTCAGTTCCCACTCGTAGCCGAACAGATTCTTGAAGAAGTTGTTGCTCCATTTGGTCGGCGTGGTTGTCCAAGTGACTTCCAGGCCGCTGGTGATCGTGTCGCCGCTCTTGCCGCTGCGGAAACCGCTCTTCCAACCCAGCCCCTGTTGCTCGATCTCGGCGGCTTCGGGCTCCGGACCCAATAACTTCGCGTCACCCGCGCCGTGAGCCTTGCCGAAGGTGTGTCCGCCGGCGATCAGCGCCACCGTCTCTTCGTCGTTCATCGCCATGCGCGCGAACGTCTCGCGGATATCGCGTGCCGCGGCGATCGGATCCGGATTGCCATTCGGGCCTTCCGGGTTCACATAGATCAGCCCCATCTGCACCGCGGCGAGCGGGTTTTCGAGGTTGCGGTCGCCGGAGTAGCGCTTGTCATCCAGCCATTTGTTTTCGGCGCCCCAGTAGATGTCCTCTTCCGGCTCCCATACGTCTTCGCGGCCGCCGCCGAAGCCGAAAGTCTTGAATCCCATCGATTCCAGAGCGACGTTTCCGGCGAGAATCATCAGGTCGGCCCAGGAGATTTTCCGGCCATATTTCTGCTTGATCGGCCACAGCAGCCGGCGCGCCTTGTCGAGATTGACGTTGTCTGGCCAACTGTTGAGGGGGGCGAAGCGCTGACCGCCGCTTCCGGCGCCGCCGCGGCCGTCGCCGACGCGATAGGTTCCGGCGCTGTGCCAGGCCATGCGAATGAACAAGGGTCCGTAATGCCCGAAGTCGGCGGGCCACCAGTCCTGCGAATCGGTCATCAGCGCCGTGAGATCCTTTTTCACGGCCGCCAGATCGAGGCTCCTGAATTCCTGTGCGTAGTCGAAGCCCTTGTCCATCGGGTCGGCCTCAAACGACCGCTGGTGCAGGACCTTCAGGTTCAGTTGATTCGGCCACCAGTCGCGATTTGAAGTTCCGCCGCCGCCGGCGTGCGAGAACGGGCAGTTGGATTCAGGTGTCACGGGTTGCCTCCTTCTTACGTTTGCCCAGCCGGGATTTTCGCCGTCCGTCGCCGGCCATGCCGCGCAGTTTATCTCGCCACGCACGTTGCTGACAGAAGCGGTTTGGTGCGACGCGGAGGCATTTGCGATCCGCGCCGGCGCGGCGAGACGGATCTGAGAAGTCCGAGAAGCGTCGCGCGGGGGCCGGGGGCTTGACGCGCCCGAACAGCGATCGTAAAGCGAGTGGGGCACGCAAGAGCGCGGCGTTCGCTACCGCCGCTCCTAGAAGGATCCGTGGCCCTTCTGGCGACAAGTGAAGTTCGCCCCAAGGGACGTGCGTCGTACCCTCGAGAAGCATCGACGGCCGAATCGTCGTGTACGCCGCGTCAGTTAGAGCAGATTCGCCGCCAGTTCCGCCAGCGGG
This sequence comes from Phycisphaerae bacterium, assembly GCA_046350315.1. Classification (GTDB taxonomy): domain Bacteria; phylum Planctomycetota; class Phycisphaerae; order UBA1845; family Fen-1342; genus CAZHTF01. Next base: position 2,799,366 of record JAXMAP010000002.1, on the reverse strand, counting down.
CTGCGTTCGCCCTTGCGCAGGTGAACGTGCGCGGCGATCGATTGGCCGCGAAAGCGCTTGACCAGGTATGTGAAGCCGTTGCTGGTTGCATCCACGTACGGATTGTCGATCTGATACGGATCGCCGGTCAGGACGACTTTCGCGCCCTGTCCGATGCGCGTGATGACCGTCTTCACCTCCAGCGGCGTGAGGTTCTGGGCTTCGTCAATCACGACAAAACGGTGCGAAATGCTCCTGCCGCGGATGTACGTCAACGGCTGAATCTCGATCGAGCCGGCGCGGATCAACCCGTCGATGTCGCTCTGGCCCTTGATCGGTCCGCCCGCGTGCAGCAGATACTCGACCGTATCCACCAGCGGCTTCATCCACGGATCGATTTTCTGACTGATATCGCCGGGCAGGTAGCCCATGTCGCGTCCCAGCGGAATGATCGGCCGCGCGACCAGCACCGAGCGAAAGCCTTTGCGCTTCAACGCGAGGTAGAGCCCGGCGGCCATCGCCAGCAACGTCTTGCCGGTGCCGGCCTTGCCCATCAGCGTGACGAGCTGCACCCGTTCGTCGAGCAGGGCGTCGAGTGCGAAATACTGCTCCTTGTTGCGCGGGCGCACGCCGAGGACGCCGGTGTCGGCGTCGCGCAGCGCGATCAGCCGCGCGCCGTCCACGTCGATGCGCGCCAGCGCGCTGGACTTGGCGCCATTCTCCGAGCGCAGCAGTGCATATTGATTCGGCGCGGCGGGCGAGCCGTTTAGCGAGAGCTCGCCATTGGCGAGAAACGCGGCCAGGGCGTCCGGCGCGAGTTGCCGTTCGAGACTGGCGTCGTTCAGTTCCGACAGCGAAACGTGATCGGACTCGTAGTCCTCCGCCCGCAGTCCGGCCGCATCGGCGCGAATGCGCAGGTTGAGGTCCTTGGTCACGATCACGACCGGAACATCCGGCTCGGATTCCGCCGTCGCGCGGGCGACGCGCAGGATCTCCGTGTCGGCGTGCCCGACGTGTTCGGCCAGCGCCTGATCGGGCTGGCAGAAAACGCGGATCGTGCCTCCTTTCTCGAGTCGCACGCCCTGCGCCAAGCTGCGTTCGCCGCGCAGGCCGTCGAGCAGGCGTACGACCGCGCGGGCGCTGTATCCGCGGTCGGTCATTTCCTTCTTGAAGCGATCGATTTCGCGCAGCACGCCTACGGGAATGATCACGGTATTGTCGGCGAACTGGAATATGGACTGCGGGTCGTGAATCAGGATGTTGGCGTCGAGAACGTAATTCTTCCGCATCGGCGCACTATAGCGGGCGCGGCTTGTGCGACAACTCGGTTGTAGCGCGTCGTGCTGGAGGCGCTTTGCGCTACGCGCACCGGGGCATACACGGCCTTCACGGCGGGGGAAACGCTGACAATGACTTCCGACCCGGAAAACTGCCGCTTGGAAGCCGAAACGTTCTCGCTGCCGCGCGCCGCCCGACGATTGCGGCTCGATTCGGGAGTCGTCGTCGCAACCATCCGCCTCGGATTTTGAGGCGACCCCGTATTTTCCGCGCGGCCGCGGTGCTCTGCTTACGGGGAAGAACACACGGCGTCGCGAGCCGAAGATGATCAACGATAGCCTCTTATCAGACCTGTACCTGACGTATCCGGCGATCTGCGGCGCGCCCACATCCCTGCGGGAGCAGATTCGCGGGAATGCGCGACCCGCGTTCGCGCCGCCCAATCACGTGCTGGCCACGCCTGGATGCGACACAGACGCGCTGTTGCTGCTCACGCACGGCACGATTTCCGTCGAGCTTGCCGGCCGCGCAGCGAGAAGCCTGGTGGTATACGACGTGCGACCCGGGGACGTGTGCGTACTCTCCGTAGTGTGTCTTCAAACGCGCCGCCCGTTCCCCGCCCGCGCGCGAAGCGTCGGCGAATCGCAGGGCGTCCTATTCAGCCGAGACCTGTTCGAAGCGCTTCAGAATGAGACGCCGGAATTCTGTCGGTTCGTTTTTGGCCGCGTCTGCGCGCGGGCATGCGACATGTTCAGACTGATCGACGATCTGGCGTTTGGGAACGTCGACGCGCGGCTGGCGAAGCTCTTGCTGGAGCAGCCCTACCCGATCCGCACCACACACCAGCTGCTGGCGGCGCGGCTCGGCGCGGCGCGCGAAGTCGTGAGCCGAACACTGAAAGGCTTTGAAACACGCGGCTGTTTGTCGTTGCGGCGAGGCGAGATCTGTGTCGTCGATGACGGGTCGCTGCGCCAGATCGCAATGCGCGCCTCGAACGGGAACGGCGGCGGGCGGTGCGCCAAAGCGGCCGACTGCTAGTCCAGTCCAGCGCAGATTCGATTGATATGTAGTGTCGGGCCTCTGTGTCCGACGCGGCTTTCGTCGTCGGACGCAGGGTCCGGCGCTTCGTGAAAAGTGAATTCGCTCTCTAACCGTTCTACAAGGCGACGCGCAGCCACATTGCCTTCAGGTACGCCGATTCCGGGCAGTCGAGCATAACCGGGTGATCGGGCGCTGCGCCGGTGAACGCAAACAGTTGCAGTCGTCGCCCGGCGCGGCGGGCGGCGCGGTGCACTGCGTCGACGAACGCGTCGCGCGAGACCAGACCGCTGCAACTACACGTGAGCATCACGCCGCCCGGGCGCACCACCGACGCCGCCAGCACGTTCATGTCGTAGTACTTGGCGAGTGCTTCATCCAGCCCCTCGCGCGAGTAAGCGAGTTTCGGCGGATCCAGCACCACTACGTCAAACTGCCGGCCGTTCGCGATCATTTGCCTCAGATACACGAATACGTCCGCGTGCACGTATTCGACGCGGGCCTGATTCAAATTGGCGTTCTCGCGCGCCATCGCGATCGCCGCCTCGTCCAAGTCCACGCTGGTTACGTCGCGCGCGGCGCCAAGCAGCTTCGCGCACAGCCCGAAGCCGCCGCTGTAGCAGCACAGATCCAGGACCTGCGCGTCGCGGCACAGCGCGGCGAACCGGCGGCGGTTGTCGCGCTGGTCGCAGAAGAATCCCGTCTTGTGTCCGGTTTGCACATCGACGCGATAGCGCACGCCGTGCTCGCGAATCGTGACGGATTGCGGCGGCGCGTCGTCGGTGTGCAACGCCGCGGCGCGCAGGTCCTCGGGCGCGAGACGGAATCCCTCGCGGCGCTCGACTTCTTCGTCGGCGCGCAGTGCGATGCGCCAGCGCGGCGAAGCGCGATTCGGGCGGTCCTGGGCGGCCGGCGGACCAAGGGCTTCGGCGAGCAATCTCGCCAGCATCGCGCCGCGCTGATGCACGCCGAGCGAAAACAACTCGAGCACGATGCAGTCGGCGTATCTCTCGGCGACCAGCCCGCTGAGACCGTCGCCCTCGGCGTGGACCAGTCGATACGCGTCCGTGACTTCGGGAAGGCGCAGCGAACTGCGCAGCGCAACGGCGTCGGCGATTCGTGCGCGCCAGAACGATTCGTCGATCGGCTCGTCGGCATACGTGAGCATCCGCAGCGCGATCTGCGAGCGCGGGTTGTACAGGCCACGGCCAAAGAATGAGCCGGATTTGTCATAGACCGCGACCGCGTCGCCGGGCCTGGCGCGCTCGTCGGCGTCGGCGAGCATTCGCTGATAGATGAACGGATGGCGGCTTGCGGAACGAAGCTGAATCCAGGGTGATTGCATGTCCGCGGCGCCTGCTGGAGCACTACCAGGAACTCTCCGCCCAGAAGTGTACCGACGCGGCGCTCAGGTAGACGGTTCCGGCAAGAATCAGAAAGAACCAACGCGGATCGATTGGGTTCAGGCTCCAGCCGCCGGTTCGCCACAGCACCGTGGCCGTTGCGGTGATTGCGCCAATCGCAACCGGCCCCATCAATACCCTCGAAGTCGCGGTTTGGAGGCGTTCGGCGATGGCGGCGGTGATCCAGCCCATGAAAGCCGCCAGGAAGAAAACCAGCCTTCCCGCGGACCAGGCGTTGGAACTCTGCGCAATCGCTTCCAGCAAAGCGCCGTACACAATTCCAAGCGCCGCGCAGACCACGCAGCCAAGCGTCAGGCGCGCGCGATCGCTGTCCAGGTTCACGGATTCACGACTCCGCCGATCGCATTGCTGCCTCGGCGGGCACGGGCGAACAGTCGGCGTGGGGCCATGCCGCTAGAGGATTTCGAAGAAACGCGATGTGCGGGTGGTGTCCAGCACGTTGCGAACTTCCGCGCTCACGCGCTTAATCGGCAGACGCGGCCGGCGCGGCTTGAGCGCCTTGTGCAGCGCCAACATCACGCCCAATTGACGGCTGGAGATCGCGGGTGTGTCCTCCAGGTCGAGCACAAAATCCGGCGGCGGCGCGCCGTCGAGTTGTGGCGCAAGATGCCTGGCGAGCTGCGCGTCGTAGTCCGACGGCAGGTCGCGTGCGCTCACATCCGATCGGCCAATCGTGAAAGTCAGCAAGTTCCCGTCGCGCATTACGGTCAACGGACCCACCTTGTCCATCGCTCTTCTCCCGGTAGGTGGATACTCTCGGCGCCCCAGCCGGCCCAGTTCCGGTATTGCGCGGCGAGTCCGCCCGAAAGTCAAGCCACCAAATGCCCATCGCGGGATGCTCGCCTAGGACGGCGCGCGACCGCGCTACCCGGTTGCAACAAAAAACGCCGACCGCCGCCCCGGCGGGGGGCGGCGACCGGCGAATTCCATTTCCGCGATGCTCGATCGAACCGTCTTACGGGCAGGATACCTGCCACGATCCGAGCACAATGCCAAGGTCCGGCTCGCTGGTTTGGCCGTCGTTGTCCAAATCGCCGGCGTCACTGGTCTGCCAGGCGCCGAGCAGGATCCCCAGGTCAGCCTCGTTTGTAATGCGATCGGCATTCAAATCGCCGGGGCACAGGGGCAGATTGGGATACGTTGCCACCCACGCTTCGGGGTTACCGAGCGCGTTGACGCCTGATCCGCACATGTGAACCGTGCCGCCCACGATCGTCGCACCGGTCGGCCGCCCGACTGAAAATCCGGCCGGAATCGGAACACCGCGAAGGGCCAGGTAATGTTGAAGTCGCTGCGGGCCGGTTGTCGTGCCATCCCAGATCGCGCCAACCAGGCGCGTGCCGTCCAGTGCGGCGCCGAGAATCAACGAACCATCGGGCGAAATGGCCTGTGCGATGCTGATGGAGCCGGTCGTCAGGAATCCGAGCGGCTGCATGCCGGTTCCCTGCGTCCAGCGAAATCCCTCGTCGTTGCTTCCGCTCGGAGTCTGAACTTTGCCCGTCCCGACGACAATGCTGCCGTCGCCGGAGCAAGCGTAGGCGGTGCTCGAAAAAGACCCGGTCGGCAGGTCGCCCAAGCCGGTCATCACGCCGCTGACCCAGCGAAACGCTTCGGTGCCGTTCGCGCTGACGCCGGCGCCGACGATGACGCTGCCATCGTCGGAGCAGGCATTCGCAATGCTGTTGAACGCGCCGCCCGGCAGGTCTCCGATGCCCACGACCCCGCTGCCGCTCGTCCAGCGGAATGCCTCAGATTGGAATGACCCGTTGGTGAATAGGCCGACGATCACGGCGCCGTCAGACGACGCGCCGAGTCCGTACACCGTGCTGGTCCCGAGTGTGACCATGCCGCTGCCGGAGGTCCAGCGCATTCCCTGAAGGTCGCTTTCGCCGGTCACGGTTGCGCCGTCGCCGGAAACCGCGTAGGCAGCGCTAAAGCCGGATGCATTCAGGCTTCCCAGATCGACCATGCCGCCGCCCGAGGTCCAGCGAAAAGCCTCGAAGCCGGCGGTGGAGTCGCTCGATCCGACGACCACCGAACCATCGGCGGAAATACCACCGGCGACGCTGTAGAACACGCCGCCCGGCAGGTCGCCAAGCTGCGTGAACGTGCCGGCAGCAATCGCGACAGACGACAAAGAAATCGGCATCGCCCAGCGCGCCAGCGCAGACAATGTCCCCATCTTAATCTGACAGACCATTTTTCCTCTCCTCCTCCGAAGCGCGGTTGGATATTGCGGCGGCGACGAATCTCGCCCAGATAGCATTGATTGCGTCGGCCTGCGAGCTTATCAAGAGTACCGGATAACAACCGCAATCGTCAACGCGACCGCGAGGCTCGCGGCGCATTTTTCCACAACCTTTTTTCGCGCCGAACCGATGCCTTCAACCGACAACGCGCGATAACGCGGTTATTGCCGGACTTGCGGCGGCTGGCAACGAGAATCAAACCAGGCGCTAACCAACTGCGAATGCTCGGCCGTTCTCGCCGTTCAATAGTCGGTCGGCGTCTCGACCGGTTGCGTCGACGTGCTCCACGCGGCCAAGCGCTCGCGCCAGTGCCGCGCCGCTGCGGCATGGGCGTCGCTTGGGTCCTTTTGGTTCCAGGCGTCGTACAGCCGTAGCAGCAGTTCCAACACGTCGCGTCGCCGAATCGGTTCGTCGCCCGGTACGTCCTGAAGTAGCCGCTCCGCGCGAGTCAGGATCGCTTCGGAATCGGCAAAGCGGTCCTGTTCGATCAGGCAGCGGCCCAGCCAGCGACACGTATCCGAAACGGCCCTCGGCTGCGGCGGCGAAAGGGACTCGTAAATCGTCAAACCCTCCCGGAAAAGCGGCTCCGCAGCCGAAAACTCGCGCTGGTCGGCAAGTACCAGGCCGAGATTATCCACCGCGTTCGCCAGGTCCGGATGCCGGTCACCGACCAGCGACCGATTGAGCTCCAGCGATTCGCGGAGCAGGGGTTCGGCTTCCGCGGGCCGACCGGTCTCGCGCAGCAGCCAACCGAGATTGTTGACGCTCCTCGCGAGCGCGCGTTCGCGGGTCCCGAGCTTGCGACGTCGGTCGAGCACCTCGCGAAAGAGCGCCTCGGCGCCGGCGTAGTCGTGCGCGCTCATTCTCACCGCGGCCAGATTGTTGCGATCATCCAGGAGCTGCGGGTCGTCGGGGCCCAGCAATCTCTCGTGTATTTCGAGGGCATGGCGCAAGAGCGCGGTCGCCTCTTCGAATCGGCCTTTTCCCGCGACCAGCATGCCGAGGTTGCTGAGCATCATGGCGAAGTCGGCGCTGTCCTCGCTCGAAATTCCCCGGCACAACGCGAGCCCCTCGCGGTAGAGCGCTTCGGCGCGCGTCGGCTTGCCCGATGTCAGCAGCAGCGACGCCAGCGCGTTGAGGGCGTGGATCGATCGAGGATGTTCGCGCCCGAGGCGCGCCCGATCGAGCTCCAGTGCCTCGCGAAAGAGCGGTTCCGCGGCGAGCGGATCGCCTTTGTCGACCAGCACCAGCCCCAGATTCCCCACGTACGTCGCCAGCTCCGGATCGGGCTCGGGTGCGGCGCGCGCCAGTTGAATCAACTCGCGAAATTGCGTTTCCGCTTCGTCAGTTCGGCCCGCGTCCCTCAGCAGGAGCCCCAGGTCGCCCATCGAAGCACAGGTCTCGCGGGCACCCGCGCCGTACTTCGCCCGCTTCAGCGCTAGCGCGTCGCGCAGCAGCGGCTCAGCCGCCGAGAATTCCCTGCGTCGCGAAAGCAAATTGCCGAGTCCCGCGACGCCCTCGACCACCGCCGGGTCGCTGTCGCCCAATCGGCCGCGCGCCGCTAACACGTTTCGGTACAGTTGCTCGGCCTCGCGCACCTTGCCTTTGCGGCTCAGCACCAGCGCGAGATTGGCGCGGCTGTCGGCAACGTCGGGATGAGCCGGCCCCAATTCGCGTTCCTGCGTCGCCAACGCCGCGCGCAGGTTCGACTCCGCTTCGTCGGGCAAACCGATCGCGTGGTAGGTCTGGCCGATGGCGGCGAGCACTTGGGCGCGAACGCGCGGCTGCTCGGCGAAGCGCGTCTCGGCCGACCGCGAGGCCGGCTCGAGTACAAACTCCCGGATCACGCCACGGGCCAGGTCCGCCGGCCGCGCGGCGTCGGTGACGGCGTCGAACGCTTCGAGGTCCACAGGCTTCGCGCCGGCTTCCGCTCCGTCCGATGATTCGCGCCGCGCAAGAGCCTCCGCGGCTTGTGCGCGAATTTCACGCATGACCCCCTGTCCCATCGCCTGAGCGTCGATGGCGCGCAGCATGTCGGCCTGAAAATCAGCGACTTGTCGGGTCTCCGCGGCGCTGTGGACGGCCGAACGCCAGAATTCAAGCGACACCAGAAAGGCGCCGAGCAGCACCGCGACGAACGCGCCCGCCAGGACCAGCGGCACGCGATAGCGCCGCAGTGTCTTGCGCAACACGTACCATGCGTTGTCGCGTTTGGCCTCGATCGGTTCGCCCGCCAGGTAGTGTCGGACATCCCGGGCCAGCTCGCCTGCGGACTGGTAGCGCTGCTCGCGCTCTTTTGCCAGACACTTGAGCACGACAGTTTCGACTTCGTCGTCGATTTCGCGGCGCAAGGAGCGCGGCCGAACGGGTTCGGCGCGGATAATGTTGTCGAGCGCCGTGCGAAGATTGCCCCGCACGTCATACGGAAACCGGCCGGTGAGCGCCTGATAGAGCATGACGCCCAGCGCGTACACGTCGGTCCGCACGTCCGCCTCGCTCGCGCCGCCTTCGGCCTGCTCCGGGCTGCTCCACGGGATCGATCCGACGAACTCGCCCGTGTGCGTCAGGTCGCCGGCATCCGAGTCCAGCTTGGCCAGGCCGAAATCGAGCACCAGCGGTTCGCCCGAGGCGGCGACTAGCACATTGCTCGGTTTGAGATCGCGGTGAATCACGCCCCGCTGATGCGCCGCGCTCACGGCGTCGCAGACCTTCAGAAACCGTTCCATCGTTGCGCGCACCCCGAGTTGTCGCCGTCTGCAGAACTCGTCGAAAGGCTCGCCTTCGACGTATTTCATCGCGTAGAAACCGAGTCCGTGCGCCTGGCCGCTCTGGTAGACCGGGACGATGTTGGGGTGGTCGAGCCGCGCCAGGACGTGAATCTCGCGATCAAAGCGCGCTCGGTCGGCCGCGCCGGCGAACCGGCCGTCGCGCAGCACCTTCACCGCCGCCTGCCGCCCGGTCGCCTCGTCGTGCGCCAGAAAAACCACGCCCTGCCCGCCGCGGTGCAGCTCGCGCTCGATGCGAAAGCCAGGTATGTTCGCATGATGCGGGTCCTGGGCGTTTGTCTGTCCCGATCCGAGCGTGCGGGTGGCGTCGGCGAACGCAGGTGTCGGCTGAGGTGCTTGCCGAGCGCGCTCGACCCGTGCGAGTGCGACAAGCCGATCCGCCAGATCGGGAACCAGATCCGGGTGGGACGCGATCACATCCGCATCGTCAACCGTCGAGCCGCTGAATCGCCGAGCCGCCACGTCTGCGATGACGGCATCGACGCGCGCTCGTCGCGATCTCGCGGAGGAGTCGTCGCGCGTCGAACTATTAACTCTTGTCACGTCCATGTTCGCCGCGTTCCGGCGTTTGGCGTTGCGTCTCAGAAATACTGCAGACCGGGGAGCATCGGTCGCTGGCCGATGCGAATCGTGACAACCACCGGCCGGAGGCCGATGCTCCCCGCGCTTGAATACGACGCGGTATTTTTGAGGCACTGCACCTGGCTCGTTCAAGTGACAGGGTGGGGCGGGCTTCTAGCTCGCCCGGGCAGGCAAGATGCCTGCCCCACCCGTCCTCATACGCTTTGGTTTCTATGAGGCACTGCACTAGCGGCTTAGGAATCGCGATCGATCTCCCAACCGCGCTTCCAGCGTCTGCCGGGCGCGGTAGCACAAGTTGTAGACAGCGCCCGGTGTCCGTCCGAGCGCGGCCGCCACTTCCGCGACGGGTTGCCCCGCTATGTGCACACGGGTGACAACCTCGCGCATCTCTTCGGGCAGGCTGGCCAGCGCCAGTTGCACCGCCGCGACGGCCTCACGCCGCGCTGCCGACTGGCTCGGCGTCCGTTCGTTCACAGCCAGCAGCTCGATCAGCCGCGCGGTCGAATCCATGAGCGGGTCGGCGGCTGCATCGACCTGGCGCTCGGCGCCGCGCTTCAGCGCGTTCCGATCGCGGATCGCGTTTCTGAGCTTGCGCAGCGCGATTGTGCGCAACCAGCGGGCGAACGACTCCACATCCGCGTCGCGAAAATCGCCGATGCGGCGAAACGCGTCGGCGTGCGCCACCTGGACGATGTCTTCGGCATCCACGCGGCCGCGAAGACTGGCGGGGATCTTTCGCTCCACGAAAGCGCACAATTCACGGTGCGCTTCGGTCAGCAGCAACGTCAGCGCCAGGCGATCCCCGGCGGCGGCCCGTTCGACGCGATCATCCACGAACACAACCCCGGTCTGTGCGACGCCGCGTCCCCGCGGCGCTCGGCTGGAATTGTAGCACGCCGTTCGAGCCACGAACGGCAGATTCCCCGCGACGGTCAGATGGGTACTGTCTTACCGAACCGCGACCGTAAGGAAGCGGGGAGTGCGAAAACCACGTCCAATTCGTCCCCAGCTCCCTTACGGTCGCGGTTCGGTCACGTTCCGGTACCCCGACTCGGTCACGAATATCGGAAAAATCTGTGAAACACGTCGACGAACCGGGTTCATGTGATTGGTACGAGCGGTCGCCGTAACAAGCCCGCGTGGGTGGAACGGCGGCGACAAAGAAACGAGCCGTGGTCGCGAGCCGCGGTGAGAAAGGAGACTCAACATGTGGCCGGACCCGACTTACCTGTATTTCCTCCTCCACAATTTGCTCCTCCACTTCCCTCTGTAGCGAGCACAACCCGACTCGCCCCGATCGGCCGAGCGTCGAACTTCGGCCGATCGGGTGAGCGGGAATCGAGCATGTTCGGAGCGAGCAGCGTGAACAGAAACGGAATGGCTGTGACAGCAACCTGATCGACCGCGAGTGCGTCAAAGACTCTCGACGGCGGCTGCGTCCGAAAGCGTGCGGGGATCGGAAAATTGTCCGATCCCCGCACCATTCTCGACCTAACGGCGTTTCGCCGCGCGAGGCAATCAGAACTTCCAGCCGTTGCGATATTCCTTCGTCAGGAACGCGTTGGCTTCGGGCACGTTCGTGAACTTCATCGCCGCCGCGTCCCACTCCAGCTTTCGGCCCATTCGCAGCGCGAGGTTGCCGAGCAGGATCGCCTCGGTGAACGGGCCGGCGTAGCTGAAATTGCTCTTGGGAAAATCGAGCGGCTTCTCGCCGACGCAGGCCATAAGCCACTCCTGCTGATGTCCGGGCGAGCGCTCCAGCATCTGCGCCGGCTTGCCGATCTCTTTCATCTTGGTTTCGGGAATGATGCGCGGGCTCTCGCCGTAATCGCCCGAAACCAGCATGGTCGCCTTTGTGCCGATGAACAGGTTGCCGGTGCTGGGCAGCTTGCGGCCCATTTCGAGCGCGGCCGGCGTGGTCGGCGAAAGGCCGCCGTCGTACCAGTACGAGACAAATGCCGGTCGCTTGCCCTTAGCGGGGTAGCTCCACTTGATGATTGTCGACTTCGGGAATGAGTCGCTGGTGGCCGGCGTGCCGGCGAACGGCTCGACGCTGGTGGGCGCGCCGGGGTCCAGCGCCCAGAACATGCCGTCAAGCGTGTGGCAGGCCATGTCGCCCAGTGCTCCGCAGCCGAAGTCAAAATACCCGCGCCAGTTGAACGGGTGATACGCCTTGCGCCGATAGCCGCGCTGCGGCGCGGGACCCAGCCAGGCGTCCCAGTTCAACGTCTTCGGCGGAACGTCCTCATCTTCCGATGCTTCAACCGCCTGCGGCCAGATCGGCCGATCAGTCCAGGTGTGCACTTCGGTGATGTCACCCAGCGAGCCGCCGTTAATCCATTCGTAAACGAGCCGCCAGCCTTCGAGCGCGTGGCCCTGGTTGCCCATTTGCGTGGCGACCTTGTAGCGCTTGGCAGCTTCGGCGAGCTGCCGCGCCTCCCACACCGTGTGCGTGAGCGGCTTCTGGGTGTAGACGTGCTTGCCGAGCTGCATGGCCAGGATCGTGGCGGGGTAGTGCTGATGGTCGGGGATGCCGATCATGACCGCGTCGAGGTTCTTGGCCTCCTTGTCGAACATCTGGCGGTAATCCTGATAGCCGCGCGCGTTCGGGAACGCCTTCATGACGTTCTCGGTTCGCTTGGTGTCGACCTCGCAATAGCACGGGCACTGCACGCCGTGCTCGGTGGTGGTTTCAATGTGATGTCCGCCGATGCCGCCGACGCCGATGTACGCGAGCCGCACATCGGAGTAGGGGGATCGCTTCGAAGTCGGCTGCGACCCGGCGGCGGGCTGCGATTGTTGCGCCGCGGAAACCCGCGATGCCGCGAGCGCGACGCCCGCGCCGGCCATTTGCTTGATGAACGATCGACGTGAAGTGCTCATGTTTCGGCTCCAGCCGCGGTGCGATTCGCGCGGCGGCGACGAATGCCGCGACCGTCGCTTGCGACGCGGTCAACTGAATTCGGAACGGCGAAAGCGGGATTGTGATGCGGCGCGAAACTCCACGCAATGGCGAATGCGGCCGGGATTCGGCGGTGGGCGCGTTCCGCGATCGGTCGCCGTTGCACGGACGCCACAATCATGTCGGTTGCTCCGCGCCGCTGCTTCATCGATACTCCGCTCGCCGAACAACTTGGAGCCGCGCAATGAAATTCTCGACTCGTGCGATTCACGTCGGCCAGGACCCTGATCCCACCACCGGCGCGACCGTGCCGCCGATCTACGCAACCAGCACCTTCACGCAGGAATCGCCCGGCAAGAACAAGGGCTACGAATACGCGCGCGGCGCCAACCCGACCCGCGACGCGCTGGCCCGCTGCCTGGCCGCCATCGAAGGCGGCGCGGCTGCGTACAGTTTCGCTTCCGGCCTGGCGGCGACGAGCGGAGTGTTCGGCGCGCTGTGCCGTCCGGGAGACTCGGTCGTTTCGTATAGCGACATGTACGGCGGCACGTACCGCCTGCTGGAGCGCGTCTATCGCCCATGGGGCCTGACGCCGCGGTATTGCGACAGCACGCGTGCCGAGGACATCGCGGCGCTGGTGGACAAGACGACCCGGCTGGTCTGGATCGAGACGCCGACCAATCCGATGCTGCGGTTGATCGATATCGCGGCGGTCGCGACGGCCGTACGTGCGAAAGCTGGCAAGACCGGCACGCAGCCGATCGGCGCGACGGGCGGCTCGCCGATGGATCACGAGTTTGGGCTGATGCTGGTTGTGGACAACACGTTCGCCACGCCGGCGCTGCAACAGCCGATCGCGTTGGGCGCCGATCTGGTCGTTCACAGCACGACCAAGTATCTGGGCGGGCATTCGGACGTGATCGGCGGGGCGGTTATCGCCGCGAAGGCGGAGACGATCGCGCCGATCAAGTTCATTCACAACGCCGCTGGCGGCGTCTCGGGTCCCTTCGATTGCTTCCTGACCCATCGCGGCATCAAGACGCTGGCCGTGCGCATGAAGCAGCATTGCGAAAACGCGCTCCGCGTCGCCCGCTGGTGCCGCGAGCAGAGGGCATTCGAGAAAGTCATCTACCCTGGTTTGCCTGATCATCCGGATCACCAATTGGCCCAGCGCCAGATGAGCGGCTTCGGCGGTATGGTCACCTGCGTGCTCCGCGGCGGATTGCCGGCGGCCAGCAAGTTCATGTCATCCACGAAGCTGTTCGCCTGCGCCGAAAGCCTGGGCGGCGTCGAATCGCTGGTGAATCACCCGGCGATCATGACGCACGCCTCGATACCGCGCGACGTGCGCGAACGCATCGGCGTGGTGGATGGACTGGTTCGCCTGAGTGTCGGAATCGAAGACGCGGATGACCTGATCACGGATTTGGAGCAGGCGCTGCGCGCGACGGGCTGACGACGTCGATCGGCCATCAAGACCGCGAGCGCAAGCGACCGGCGGAGCATTGTCACGCCTTCAACGACCCTAATCCCGCTTCGTGCCGGATTCGATTCGCTTGTGTCCATGCCCGCGCATTCGCCGCCAGCGTGCGCGTCAGGCTCGATGAGGTGACGCCCAGCGCGCCGGCGGCCTCCGCGAGTTTGCCGTCAAACGCGGCCAATGCGTCCAGCAGGATCGCCGCGACGCGCGGGTAGTTCGGGTTGGCGGCGCTGACATCCAGGCGATTAGCGCGGATTGTCACGTTCTGCGGCCAGGTGATTGTCGCCGGAAGTGCCGCGCGGAAGTCGGTCGCGAGCGCCTCGCGCAGACGTTCCAGGGCTGCGGACCGGTTTTCATGCTGCGAACGCCGTTCGCTGCCTGTGACGACGACGCCGCTGGGCCGATGACGCAAACGGACGGCGGATTCGGTCTTGTTACGGTGCTGGCCGCCGGGTCCGCCGATGCGGTGCAAATGCACTTCACATTCGGCCATGAGTTGCGCGTCGCTATAATCCAGGCGTAGGCGAAGTTCCGCGGGGGAGAGCGGACTATCAGGCAGACGCGACATGCGCGCGCTCACGGGGTACACACGAATGATGCAGGATATCAACTCTTGTGGGACCGGTCTGCTGGACGGTCAAACTTGTGGAACCGGTCTCCTGACCGGTCTTTCATGTGAGATTGGTCTCCTGGTCCCACAAGCAAGACCGGTCGGGAGACCGGTCCCACAAGCAAGACCGGTCGGGAGACCGGTCCCACAGACACACGCCTTTACGCTGATCGAACTGTTGGTCGTCATCGCCATCATCTCACTCCTGATCTCGATTCTCACGCCGTCGCTGGCCCGTGCTCGGCAGCAAGCCAAGGCAACCGTGTGCTTGACGCGGCTGAGCGAGTTCATGAAGGGGCTGACGGCCTACGGCAACGAGCACAATTTCGCCTTGCCGCCGATGCGCTACGATGTTTCGGCGTCTACCAGCGCGCCGTCGAGCGGCTCGCGCGTTTATCACGGCTGGGCCGAGGCGCTCTACACCTCGCTGTATCGCGACAAGAACTATCGCTTTGATACGAATTTCCCGGTTCAGCGGAATCTCGGCGGCGAGTATGACCTCTTTGCCGACAAGGAAGGCGAGCCGCTGACAGACAGCACCGGCCATTATCGCGTCTACGAGCTAAGCTGGTCGCTCGGCTCGCTCGACGCCGTCCGACCGCGTCTGCCGCTGATCACCGACGGCAACCCGCAGGTGACCGACGCGAACGACCTGCTGCGCAGCGACGTCCCGAACCTGCACATCGCCGGGCTGCTGGGCGAGGCGTTCATCGACGAGCGCCACTACGGCGGGGCGAATTTCGCATTTCCCGACGGGCACGCCGAGCGGAGCACGAAGCTCAAGAGCAAACTGGCGTTGGATTGGGATTTGGATCCGACGACGCCGAACCAGTGAAGGGCGATGCTGCGGCGCGGCGGCGAGGGATTGTCGAATGACGCTGACCACAAGTGTTCCCGGCGTGCTAGAACATGTGTTCCTGCTTGAGGCGGGCTGGCAGAACGTTCGCTGTCCGGCGGACCCCGTGCGCGCCACCGGATTCAGCATCGGGTTGATGGGCGACAAGGATCGCCTGGTGCTTGCCACTGCCGCACACGTCTTTGAGGGAATCCCCTTCGTGGCCGCGGTCAATTGGCGAGTCGCCCAATACGACCGCGCGGGCAACGTAACGCGCGAATGCCGCTTCGAAATGCGTGGTCAGACTGACTTCGGATGCCATCGGACGTACGACTTGGCGTGGTTGAGATTGCCACTCATGGGTACAAACGGACAGCCGTTTGCGCCTCCGAACGAGCCGCTGCTTCCCTTGGCGCCGGTGGAAATCGGGTTTGATGCCGGGACGCCGGTCGGCTGGGCGGGCTATCCACTGCAGGTTGAACGCGAGCTTGGGCGGCCAACGCTTTGCTACTACGAAGGGGTAGTTTCGGCTTGCACCGACGGCGAGCGCATGCGGTACGTCGTCGACGGACATGCCGCGCCGGGCGTCAGCGGCGGACCTGTTTGGACCGTAGTCCACCGGGGCGACCCTCTGCTCGTAATTGGCGTTGTATCGAGTTTCGGGCACGATGACACGACTCAGATTCCAGGTTTCTGCTTGTTTGAGCCGATCAACCGTCTCTCGGCGTTGCTAGAATCACAGGCGACCAGTCGAACCGGCGAACAGGGTGCGTAGTGGGCAGCTCACTGAGGGCGTCTACATGGTCCGAAAGCTCCGTGCGACATACAGGCAGCGGAAGTTTCATCCGGACTCGGCTTGCGACCTTCCCGAAGGCGCCGTGGTCGAGCTCGAGGTGCGCGGCCCGCTGGTTGGTCCCCCTGGCGAGAGCGACGAAGCTCGGCGATCCCAGATTCGCGAGGCGCTCGTCGCGCGGCTGCGGAATGCCCGACTCGACGCCAACGCACCGCGCTTGAGCCGCGACGACCTGCATGACCGCCGTTGACACCAACGTCCTGATCTACGCACGCGATCCGCGCGACCCACGCCGGCAGTCGACGGCGGCCGAGCTCATTCGAACGCTACGCGATGGCGTTCTGCTCTGGCAGGTTGCGTGCGAGTACGTCGCGGCGAGCCGGAAGCTCGCCCCGTTCGGGTTCTCGGTATCGGAAGCGATCGACGATCTTCGCGATCTGCGTTCGATCTGGACGACGGCGTTGCCCGATTGGTCCACGTTCGATCGCGCCGTTGAGCTTCAGCGGCGATTCAGCCTTTCAATCTGGGACGCGCTGCTTGTGGCTGCGTGCATTGAAGCACGAGTCGACGAACTGTTGACCGAGGACCTCGGTGCGCAGTCCGTCATCGAGGGCGTACGAATTCGCAATCCCTTCGCGTCCTGATGTTTAGTCGCAGTACAAACCCACGACTGGCGCGGTGGATTCCGTTGTATTGCCGTCAGTGGACTGCCGCCGCGGCCGGCGCGAGGAATTGCGCCGGCCGCGGCTTCGAATCATGACTAGCTCACGGACACGTCGCCCCAAACTGGGCCAGCAGGGTTCCCAAATCCGCCGAGTCGATGCAGCCGGAGCAGTCGAAGTCGACCAGCACGTTATAGCCGGCATCGCTGCCGCACAATTCCCACGCCGCCAGCAGCGCGCCGAGATCCGATTCGCCGACCTGCCGGTCGTTGTCGACGTCAGCCAGGCAATCCACCGCCACGTGCACTGCCGGCGTGGTGATGCTTCCGCAGGCGCCGCTCGCGCTGACCCAATAATCGCCGCCATCGACCCAGTTTGCGTGCGTGATCGTCAGCGTCGAGGTGACGCTCGATCCCGTCGACGTCGAGCTGATCGCGTACGCGCTGCCGCAAGGCGTCGTGTGAGCCGCGATCGGACCACTGCTGTTGTTCCAAGTCAACGTCAGCGGCCCGGCGCCGGAGACGGTGGCCGTCAGCGTGATCGTGGAATCACGCGCCACAGTCTGCGAAATGGGCGCCCCGAGCACGGTCAGCGCACAAGGCTCCAGCAGGTAGGCCTGTTGCTGAACCGAGCCCGGCGGATCGCCCACTCCCACGATGAATCCGCTGTCGCTGACGTCATAGGCGACTTGCAAGGTCCAGCCCGAGCCGGGCGGGATCAGGCTGTTCAGGTCTTCAATCACGCCGGATTGCCAGCGGAATGCCCGTAATCCAGAGTTGAACGTCGTCGATCCGGATGCTCCGACGACTTGCGAGTGGTTATTAATGCTGAAAGCGAATCCTCCGGACTGCCCTGGAACGGAACCCAGCGTCAGCGGCGGCGTAGCCGGCGAACTCGCGTTCCATCGACACGCCTGCGTCAGATGCGTGCTCGGATCGAACGACCAGCCGACAATTTCGCCGACATCATTGATGCCGACGGCGTTGTCCGCGCCGCCGCTTGAGCCGAGGATCGACAGCGGTGTCGGGCCGAGGCCGTTCCACAGGAACGGCTGTGCTTGCGAGTTGCTTTGTCCTACCACCCAACCGGCGTCGTTGATTCCATAACCCGTCGAATCGACGCAGGTCGGGATCGAAACGAGAGATGCTCCTCCGGGGCTCCAGCGTGCTGCCGCAATGGGCGTGGCACCGGAAACACAACGCACCTGGTGTCCGCCGGCGATGGCCCCCGCGGAATTAATCGCGAACCCGCGACTGTGGGGCGTGCCAGCCCCAGGCGGGAGTAGCGGCAGGGTGATTTCGTGTATCGCTCCGTCCCAGCGAAAAGCGGCTGGCAGGCCCGTCACGGCGTCCCTCAGCGTGCCGACCGCTTCGCCGCTGTCGTTAATGTCGAAGACGCCGTCGAATCCCCACAGGTCGAGGTTGCCGGTTGTCGCGCCGCCGAAATCAACCTGGCCGATGTCGGTCACCAAGCCGTGATCGAAGACGAAACCCTGGGCGTGATTGGGAGTGGCGTAAATATCGCGGCCAACGACCTGGCCCAGATTATTGACACCCAGCGCCTCGCCCGCATTCGCTGACGGCAGAAGCGGTATCGGCGTGAGCTGATACTGAGCCGAGGCCCCGGCCGCACAGGCTGCAATCGCCAGCCCGGTCAAGAGCCGACGGCAATCGTGGGGACCTGGAATCCTCGGTGAGTTCTCGTGAGTCGTCGGAAGCATGGTTTTTCCTTTGCGGACACGAATCATATCGCAATCACAGCGAACGATCCGCTCGTCGCCGGCCTCACATACGCGTGAACAGGCTGCTTGAGACGCAACTCGCGCCGCCATTTCTTTCGCATAAGTGGGGCGAATGTGCGTGGGTGCGGCATTTTCCCGATTCATGTGGCACGTGAATTGCCTTGTCTTCCGTCGGAGGACAAACCATGTTTGGCAAGCACGAAACGGACGTCCTCGTCGTTGGCGCCGGACCGGTGGGGCTTTTCGCGGCCTTGTCGCTCGTGCATCGGGGGCTGCGAGTCGAGATCATCGACGAAGGCTGGCGGCCGACGATGCACAGCTACGCCGCGGCTTTTCATCCCCGTTCTCTGTCGCTGCTGGATCGCGTTGGCGTGCTCGAGGCCGCGTTGGCGCGCAGCATTCGTATAGACCATGTCGTGTTCTACGATGCCGCCGCCCCGCGCGCCGCGGTCCGCTTTGCGGATCTGCCGGTCGCGCATCCCTTCGCCGCCGTCCTTCGGCAAGACGTGATCGAAAACCTGCTCGAAGAGCAGCTCGCCGAGCGCGGCGTGCGCGTGCAGTGGAATCACCGCCTGCATCGCCTGCGGCCGGCCGAGAATTTCGTCACCGCCGAAATCGATGAGCTCGAGAAAATGTCATGCGGCTATGCCGTCGCGACGGCGGAGTGGGATATCCGCCGTTCCAAAACGACCAAGGCAGCGTTCGTGATCGGCGCGGACGGGTACCGATCAATGGTTCGACGGGAGCTCGGCATCGAGTATCCGCTGATCGGCCAGCCAGATTTGTTTGCGGTGTTCGAATTCGAGACCGAGACCGACCCGGGCAAGGACCTGAGTGTCGTACTATCGGGCACCAGCAGCGTGATGTGGCCGTTACCGGGGCGGGCCGGGCGTTGGAGTTTTCAGGTCAGCGAGGGCGAGCCCACCTTGGACGCCCGCGACAAGAACCGACTAACCGTGCAGGTCGATTCGCGGTCCTTCCCGTCGTTGGCGCGCGAAGAGTTGGCGCTACTGATGCGTGAGCGCGCTCCGTGGTTCCACGCCCGCATCGACGACGTTCGCTGGTCGATCCTGGTTCGCTTCGAGCGCCGTTTGGCGGATCGCTTCGGCTACGGGCGCTGCTGGCTGGTCGGCGACGCCGGACACATGGCCAGTCCGATCGGCGTGCAGAGCATGAACGTGGGGATCCGTGAAGCGGACGAAGTGGTGACGCTGATCGACCGCAACCTGCGCGGCAGTTCGAAGCTGGAGGCGTTCGACGCATACGAAGCCGGCCGGCGGCGGGAATGGGGGCAGTTGCTGCAGACCGACGGCGCATCGCTCGCGGATCACGGCGCGGCGCCGTGGGTGCGCGAGAATCAGGCGCGAATCCTGGGGTCGATCCCCGCGGCGGGAAACGACCTTGCGGCGCTGTTGGAGCAATTGCATCTGGGTTTCAAGCACGAATTGGAGCCGACTGAGGCGACTGGCTCCGCGGTGGCGGGGCGCTGAGCCACGCTGCGCGCACGCCGCGTTCGGAACGCAACGCGCCAGCGAGCGCGGCGGGAATCGCGCCGGCTGGCAATGCACGATCTGATGGCGGCGCGAACTCGCGCGCGGTCAGTTGACGCCGGAACTCCGGCCGCGGCCGGCTCACGTCGCGCCCACGTCAAGACCGCTTCAGCGCACGCAGCCCGACCAGCAGCACCACGCCGCCGACCGTCGCCGTCACGAGGCTGCCCAACAAGCCAACGGCGGTGATTCCGAGCAGTTTGAACAGAAACCCGCCGAGAATCGCGCCGATCACGCCCACCACCATGTCGCCGGCCATCCCGAAACCGTCGCCCTTCACGAACTTGCCGGCGAGCCAGCCGGCGCAGAGCCCGATCAGCAGAAACCAAAGAAAATCCAGCACCGAACACTCCTTCGAACCTGCGCGCCGCAACCCGACCCTCGGCGGCAGTGCCACTCCACGGCAAGACCGGCGAAGGACACGGTCGCAACAGTGTCGAAACTAGTCGCTGTCGCGTGGCCTATCCGCCCGCCTTCATGCTCGCAATCAGAATGTCCGCAATCTCCGGCCGCGTGAATTCCACCGGCGGGCGCTGGCCCTTGCTCAGCATCTCGCGCACCGCCGTGCCGGAGAGCGACACGCGGTCTTCCGGCTTGCTGGCGGTGGTCTTGTCGGTGGCCATGCTGCCGGACTTCTTGCACCAGAAGCTGTTCTCGAACTTCAGCGGCGTGATGCCGATCTCGGCCGGGTCGAACTCGTCGAAAATCTTCTGCGCGTCGAACGAGCCGTAGTAGTTGCCGACGCCGGCGTGGTCGCGGCCGACGATGAAGTGCGTACAGCCGTAGTTCTTGCGGACCAACGCGTGCAGAATCGCTTCGCGCGGGCCGGCGTAGCGCATCGCGGCGGGCCAGACGCTGAGCATCGTGTTCTTGGCGTTGTAGTAATTGTCGAGCAGAGCCTCGTAACACTTCATCCGCACATCCGCCGGAATGTCGCCTTTTTGCGTCTGGCCGACCAACGGATGCACCAGCAGGCCGTCGACAATTTCCAGTGCGCACTTGGTGATGAATTCGTGCGCGCGATGGATCGGATTACGCGTCTGGAATGCGACCGCCGTCCGCCAACCGCGCTGCGCGAACGCCGCCCGCGTCTGCGCCGGCGACAGGCGATATTGCCTCCAATCCGGCTCGTGTCGGGCAGTGAGCACCTCCAGCGGTCCGTGCAGGCACACGTCGCCCTGCGACATTGTGACCGCGACGCCCGGATGCGCTTGCTCGCCGGTGCGATAGACCTTCTCGCATTCGAGCGTCTTGTCGTGGCGATATTTCTCGTCCACCCGCATCACGGCCAGCAGGCGGTCGCGGTCGTCGGTCAATGCGATTTGCTGGCCGAGCGAAACGCGGTCCGAGGTCTGCGTATCGACCGAGCACGTGATCGGAACGCTCCAGGCCTGTCCGCCGGCGAGCTTCATTTCCTGGCAGACGCGGTGGAAATCCGGCTCGGACATGAAGGTGGTCAGCGGACTGAGTGCCCCGACCGCCAGCAACTCCAAATCGCATTGCTCTCGCTCAGGCAATTTGACGCGCGGCATCTTCGCCGCCGCCGACTCGAGCTCGCGCCGCCGGGCATCCGAGACGACCAGATTCACCAACTTGCCGCCGTGCGGCGCAATCAGCCCTTTTTCCGACATTTGCCTCTCCGAGTGTGGTGGTACTAAATTCAGGATCGAGGAGTGTAGAGAAAGGCGAGACGGAGTGAAAGCGGCTTGCCGGAGCGCGGCGGAGTGTCTCAGCGCCGCCTGTTGGGAAAACGCTCGACACCGAGGCCAGACCGTGAGGGAGCGGCCCTCTGCTCGCCGCAAGAGACCCCTCCCTGACGGTCCCCTGACGGTCGGGGCTCGGCTGGGGAGTTTCTTCGCGAAACTGAGCCAGTAACCGGAGCGGCTTGTGTCCTCGCAGGGCGATCGTCGGAGTTCTTGCCCGGGCCTTCTACGCCACCCGCCGCGAGCCGCGCTCCAGCGTCAGCAGCGTCGGGCTGACGGCGCGGAGTGCCATGGTCGCGACTGCCGCCGGCTGCCCGCTGTCCACGATTACGCGGCATCGTCCGCGATGCTTCCGGGCGAAGGCGACCAGGTGTGCCAGCGCCATGGTCCACGGCGCGGAAATCTGTTCGACCGCTGAGAAGTCAAAAGTGAATTCGACGCCGTCGAGCGACGAATCGCTTCCCAGCCGCTCGAGCAGAGATTGAATATCGACATAGCCCAGTTGTCGGCGCTGCGCCTTGATCGAAACGCGACCGTCGGCCACCGCGACGATTTTCCAGGCCGCCAGCAACTCCTGGATGTCCGCGCTGGGTCGTCCGTACGTCCGCTTGTTGGTCCGGTTCCACATGGTCAGCCTCCGACCTCTTATGTCGTCGCCGCGATAAAGCCTTGCTACGTGCTGAAGCGACGCCGCCCGCCGCGATTCACGTCCGAAATTCAGATGTCGCGTCGGCAATCGCGTTACGCGGAGGCTGACACGCGTCGGCCGGCGGCGTTAGAGTCTGCGGGCCATGCGTAACGCCGTGATCGTCATCTGCCTGTGCCTTGTGGCGGGCGTCGTTCTCGCGCTGGTCGGCGTGGAGCGTTACAAAGAGTCAGTCGCCAATGTGGAAGACGTCTTCACCGGGCTGACCTATTTTCTCGAGGATCACCAGGGCCGATTCCCGGAATCCGAGGCGGAATTTCGACAGTGCGCCTTTCTCGAAACGCTTTCAAGCGGCGCGATCCGGATTCGTCCACGCCCCGAATCGCGGTTCCGGAAGCACACGTATGCGCGGCCGATTCGAAAACTCGCCGACTTTGAAATTCGCTGGGGCGTCGATCTATCCAAGCTGCGCTGGAATGCGGCGGAGGAGTTGGCGGAGGATGAGAAAGGGAGCGAAGTGCTCGTGATTGGGCCGGTGTCGACCATCCCCGCGCGACGCGCCTTCACACACGACTTGATGAGAATCGTGAAACAGATTCGGAGTGAAAGCTTGCCGGCCACGGCCGTGCCAGCCGTAGGCGATGCGCCGTGACGAAATTCGCGCGCCACGCGCTTTCCAACGAAGCCGTTTGAGTGCATCGACCAATCACAGTAGACGATCTTCGCTCCGGCGGGCGATTAGCCCGCCTCGGCAGTCGCTGCCTGCTATTTCCGCAGATCGACAGCACAAACGGGTATCTGCTTTCTCGCTCGGCGGAGCTGGAGGACGGCACGATCGCCTTCGCCGAGCTCCAGACGGCCGGGCGCGGGCGGCTGGGGAGACGCTGGCTAGCGCCGCGCGGCTCGTCGATTCTGCTCAGCGTCTTGCTGCGCGAACGGCGCGACTCGCCCCTCGTCGCGCGTGACACCGGCGCACCGCTCGCATCGCTGGCGGCGGCGGTGGCCGCCTGCGAGGCGATCGAGTCGTGTTGCCGGTGTTCGCCGATGTTGCGTTGGCCAAACGACGTGGTGGTAGGGGGGCGCAAGCTCGGCGGCGTATTGGCGGAATCAACGCCACTCGGCAGTCACGGGGACATGCGAGCTTTGGTCATCGGCATCGGAATCAACTGCCTGCAACACGCCGGGCATTTCGATGCGTCGTTAGCCGAGTCGGCCACGTCGCTCGAAATCGAATGCAGCCATGCAGTCGATCGAGCTGCGCTGACCGGCGCGCTCGTCGTACGACTGGACGAGCGACTCGCATCATCGCAGGTTGCCTGCGACGCGCTCCAGGCTTGGCGGCAGCGCTGCGACGACGTCGGGCGCGGCGTCACGCTCGACCATGACGGTCACCGATATACTGGCACGGTCGTCGAGATTGACGATCACGGTGACCTGGTCGTCGAGCTGCTCAACGGCGGGAGACGGTGTTTTGCCTCGGCGACAACCGCGCGATCCTGGTAAGCCGGCCAAGCGGCCGGTGCGCGCGACCAAATCCGAACCGCGCCCAGCCGCCCAGACCGCGACTGCGCTGGCCGAACCACGGCCGATCCGTGCCCCAAGCTCTATTCCGCATGCCCCGACGCGCTCGCGCCGTGATCATGCACGCACGATGCCGGCCTTTCAGGGCACGCTGGCTCGCATCGCGGCATCGGCCGGACTGCTCTGGTTTTCGACGACCGTCGGATTGCTGGCCTGCGCCGGCGAGATTGTCTGGCAGTGCGGCAGCGCGATGACGGGCTGGGCGGTGGTGGTCGGCGCGTTTTCCATCGGCGCGTCGATCCGGCTATTGCCCGCCGCCACGTTGCGCGCGGCGGTGGTTTCTCGGCTGTCGGGCGCGCCGCGCACGTCGACAACCGAGCCGGCGGCAACGCTGGCTGGCCTGCTTGCCGTCGGGTTGGCGATCACGTCGTTCGGCGCGGGTTGGGTGAGCGGTGAGATGGAGTCGCTTCGAAGCATCATCGCCGCGAAACTCGTTGCACCGGCGACTTTTTGTTACGCGCTGCTGTTCGTGCCGCCTGCACTCTTGTCAGCCATTGCCGGGTTCGGGACCGCGGCGGCGCTCGCGATCCTGAGCGAATGGCGCGCGTTGTGCCAAAATTCGCGTGACGTGGCTGCGGGGTTCTGGCTGGCGGCGCATGCGGGTGTCGCGGGCGCCGTGCTCGCGTGGTTCGTCGATGTTCCCGTCGTGCTGTTTGGACCGATTGCGGCGTTTCTCGCCGCCGGTCTGATCGCAACGCATGCGCATCCGCCGCTGGGAACGCGCTCGCGAAATATTGAGCGGGAATCGATCGTTCACGCGCGCCCCAATGCAGCGCGACTTCGTCCAACGGCGATTTCCATTGCTTTCATCGCGACCGCGTCGATGCTGGCGTTGTTCGCGCCGGCGGCGCTTGCGACCCGGCGCGGCTCGACGGCCGTAGATTCAAGAATTCGCGAGCTGCTCGGGCCCGCGATATCAGAGGGAGTCGTTTTAGAATGGCCCGCGCCGAGCGGGGCCGACACGACGTTCTTTGCGTTGGGAATTGGCGGTGGCCAAGCAGGGTTAATCGTGCTCGATGCGAGCGCCGCCGGCCAAATCAGCACCGGGGAAGCCAAACGCGTCATTTGGCGCTGCCGCTCCGCGCTGCGAAACGGAGGGTTGCTCATCGTGGCCGGACGTCGCGAGGCGCACATCCATCGCGCGCTCGCACATGTGACGAACTCGGTTTTCGAGCTCCGCGCCGCCGCCGAAAACTGGCGTGCTTGGGTCGTCGGAAACGACGCGCCGGGTTGGTACGCGCGATTCTTCGACGATTCATACGGCCGGCCGCGCGTCACCCTTCAGCAGTGCAACCCGTGACGACCCGTGACGCCACATGACGTCGCGCGGCGCTTCGCGGCTCCACGGTTCGAACCTTAGCGACCCGCCAGCAAGTGCAGCATGAGCGCATTCTGCGCATGCATGCGATTCTCGGCCTGATCGAAGATCGCCGAATTCGGCGAGCGCGTCACGTCGAATTCGATTTCTTCTCCGTAATGTGCGGGCAGGCAATGCAGGATGATCGCATCCGGCTTGGCGTGCCGCATCAGCGCGGCGTTGATCTGGTATCCCACAAACGCCTTCTGCCGCCGCGCGGTCTCGGCTTCCTGACCCATCGACGTCCACACGTCGGTGTAGACGAAATCGGCGTCCCGCACGGCTTCGAGTGGATCGTGCACGACGTGAATATCGCCGCCGGTCTCGCGCGCCATGCTGCGCGACTCGGACAGCACCGCGTCGGCCGGCGTGAACCCGATCGGGCAGCCGGCGGAGAAGCGGATGCCGCAACGAGCCGCGCCAAACATGAGGGAGTGACACACGTTGTTTCCGTCGCCGATGTAGGCGCCGCGCAGGCCGTCGAGCCGGCCCTTGCGTTCGCGGACGGTCATCAGGTCGGCCAGAATCTGGCAGGGGTGCTCAAAGTCGCTCAGCCCGTTAATGACCGGCACCGTCGCGTGTCGCGCCAGCGCTTCGACAATGTCATGCCCGAACACGCGAGCCATGATGATGTCGGCGAAACGTGACAGCACCAGCGCCACGTCGTCGATTCGTTCGCGTTCGCCAAGCTTGATGTCGGACGGCGCCAGGTAGATCGCGTGGCCGCCCAGCAGCGTCATGCCGGTTTCGAACGAGACGCGCGTGCGTAGCGACGGCTTCTGGAAAATCATCGCCAGCGTCTTGCCGTGCAGCGGGGCCTCGCGGGCCAACTCCGCGCGCCGCGCCTTGAGCCGGTCGGCTTCGTCGAGCAGCGAAAGCAGATCGCCACGGGTCAGATCGCGAATTGAAACTAGGTAGCGAACTCGGGCACTGCCGGACATGGGGGTTCCTCGCTGCACGTTTGAGCGGCGGACAATTGGCGGGCGGGCGCCGCCCCTCGCCGGTCGTCGGCCGCGATGGTATTCTCCCGCCGGCGCGTGCGAAAGTTGGCGGCGCGTGCGGAGTTCCAAGCGATGCGAGTGCTTTCCGGCGTACAGCCTTCAGCCGCGCTGCATGTGGGAAATTTCTTCGGCGCGATGAAGCAGCACCTGGAGCTGCAACACGAGCACGAATGCTTTTATTTCATCGCCAATCTGCATGCGCTGACGACGGTGCAGGATGGCGACCGCGTTCGCGCGCTTACGCAGGACGTCGCGCTCGACTACCTGGCGATGGGGCTGGACCCCGCGAAGGCCTGTTTTTTCCGGCAAAGCGACGTGCCGGAAGTGACCGAGCTGGCGTGGATGCTGGCGACCGTGACCGGCAAGGGGCTGCTCGAACGGGCGCACTCGTACAAGGACAAAGTGGCGCGCGGTATCCCGGCGTCGATGGGCGTGTTTTTCTATCCGGTGCTGATGGCCGCCGACATCCTGATTTACCGTTCGCAGCTCGTGCCCGTCGGCAAGGATCAGGTCCAGCACATCGAGATGACGCAGGACATGGCCACGTATTTCAATCAGGCCTTCGGCAAACCGATCTTGACGCGCCCCGAGCCGCGTTTGAACGAGGCGCCGATCGTGCCCGGAATCGACGGCCAGAAGATGAGCAAAAGCTACGGCAACGGGATCGATCTATTCAGCGACCCGAAGGCGGCCCGCAAGCGCATCATGAGCATCAAGACCGACAGCCGCGGCGTCGAAGAGCCAAAGGACCCAACAACCTGCACCGTTTTCGCGCTGCTGAAGCTGATGACGACGCCGCAGGAGACCGCGGAATGGGAGCAGCGGTATCGCGCGGGGGGAATGGGTTACGGCGAGGCGAAGTCGCGTTTGGCGGAGTTGTACGAGGCGAAATTCGGTCCGCCGCGAGAGGCGCGCGCCGCGTGGGCCAATCGTCCGGATGATGTCGAGGATATACTTCGGGCCGGCGGTCAGCGTGCCCGCCGCGTCGCCCAATCTGTGATGGCCGAAGCGCGCGAGGCGTGCGGGATCGTGATTTCAAGGCCGGCCTAGCCTATGGCTAGCAGATCTTGACGGCCCCGCGTTCGAACGAGGGAAAATGGACGAATACCGCGTTCAGCTTGACGTTTTCAGCGGCCCGCTCGATCTGTTGCTGTATCTGATCCGGCGGGACGAGCTGGACATTCAGGACATCTCGATCGCGCGCCTGACCGAGCAGTATCTCGAGTTCCTGCACGTTCTTGAGCAACTCGACCCCAACGCCGCCGGCGAATTTCTGGTGATGGCGACGACGTTGCTCGAGATCAAATCGCGGGCGCTGCTACCCACGCCGCCGATCGAAGCGCTCGAGGACGGCGGCGATCCGCGGACGGTCCTGGTTCGGCAGTTGCTGGAATACAAGCGTTTCAAGGACGCCGCCCGGGCGCTGGGGACGGCGGCCGACGATCGCGCTGCGCGCTACATTCGCCGGCCGGCCGAGTTGCCCGAAGCGCTTCGCGGCGTCGAATTGGAAGAAGTGCAGCTCTGGGACCTGGTCGCCGCGTTCGGGAAGGTCATGACGGCGATCGGCGCTGGGCCTGGGCGTCACGAGGTGCAGTACGATGAGACGCCGATCGAGGAGTTGGCCGAAACGATTCTGGAATTGCTTGAAGCGCAGAGCCCGACCGCGTTTCGATCGCTGTTTGCGGATCGACGTGATCGCGCCGGAATTGTCGGGTTATTCCTGGCGCTGCTCGAGCTGCTGCGCCGGCAGCGCGTGCGGATCGAACAGGATACGTGTTTCGGCGAAATCTACATTTTCGCGACGACAGCGATAACAGAATCACCGACGAGCGAGCCGGCCGCCGTGACGTCGCAATCCGTGCGACCAGGCGAATTTGATTCGGATTCGGAGCATGGCGAGATGAAATCGGCGGCAGGGGAGATGACGAGCTCTCGCGATCCAGCCGGCGTCGCGGCGTTGCCCATCCCGGGTAACGACCGAATCTCGATCGTGCCTTCTTTCATTCAGGATTCCGGGGGCGATCCCGATGTCTAAACCGAGTGAACGCTTGCGAGAATTGGGAATTGTACTGCCGCCGGTGTCCAAGCCGGTCGGGGCGTACGTGCCGATCGTGCGTCACGGCGATCTGTTGTTCTTGAGCGGTCAAATCCCGCTTCAGGAAGGTCGCGTCGCGTTCTCCGGGCGGGTCGGATTCGAGCGGACGCTGGACGACGCCCAGAAAGCCGCCCGAATTTGTGCGATTACCGCGATTGCGATCGCGGCGGACGCCGCCGGCGGCATCGACAACATCGCGCGGGTCGTCAAGGTTGTCGTCTATGTCGCGTCACATGAAGGATTCAACGACCAGCACAAGGTCGCCAATGGCGCCAGCGAACTGCTAGTCGAGATCTTCGGCGAATCCGGCAAACACGCCCGCGCCGCAATCGGCACGGCGGAACTGCCGCTCGGGGCGACCGTCGAGGTGGATGTGACGTTTGCGGTGGGGAACGCGTGACGCCGGGGCGGGCATGAGCGGCAAGCTCGCCGGTGATACCGATGCTCCGATGCGCTGCGATTTGGCGCTGCTCGTATCCGATCCGCACCTTCTAACTCGCGAGTGGATCGCCCCGCGGTGATCGTTCGCCTTGCGACGGATAAGAAGCAGCGCGATGTGAGTTGTCCGTCTCGATTCGCCGAACGAACGGCGGTGTAGTTCGAGACGTCGTGACAACTGTTCGTTGGTCGATGAAAGGCCTCGCACTGGATTATGGCTACTCGACCTAAGCGCACCAGTCGCGGCGTGAACCACCGAAGGTCTGATAACATATATTATGTTGCGTTCAAGCTCCGACGATTCGGTGATGTCGAAAGCCCCCGCCGAGATTCGCGGTTATCCGGTGACCAACCGCCGATTCCGGTTCGTCGATCGCGAATTCAGCTTGCTCGGCCCGGCGAATTTTGAGGCCCTGATCGACGAACCCAGCGTCGCCGAACGATTCGCGCGCGACGAGTACCTGCCGTATTGGGCCGAATTCTGGCCGGCGAATCTGCTGCTGACCGACCTCGTCGCTGCTTGGGGACCGGCGCCGTCGCCGTCGCCGCTGGTGCTCGAACTTGGCTGCGGGCTGGGCCTGACGTCGCTCGTCGCAGCACATCTGGGATACGCGGTCATCGCGTCGGATTACGACGACGACGCGCTGGCGTTCGTGCTTGCCAGCGCCCGGGAAAACAACATCACGCCACCGATCGTCCGGCGGATCGATTGGCGCGAGCGCTATGCCGAACTAAGGGTCGATCGAATCATCGCCGCCGAAGTACTCTACGAGGCCCGCAGTCTGCGGCCGATCGCGGAGTTCATCGCCGCGCACCTGAAGCCGGGCGGAAGCGCGATTCTCGTCGATCGTTCGCGCCCCACCGCCGACGCGTTTCCCGAAATCGCGTCGTCATGCGGGCTGCAGGTAACCCAATCGCCCGTATCTTGGCCGGCAAATCCGGAATCCGGAGATACCAACGTTGCTCCGATAGCGGGTCGGATGTTCGAAATCCGATTTGCCGAAGGGCACACAACGTCCGATAAATAAAGCGCTTGAGGGGTGCGATCGGAGATTCTGTGGCAATCGACACATCAGGCTGCTAGCATCTTGCGGGGTTGGGACATACATCTGCGGCTGGGGTTGCGGGTTTCGTTTTTCCGAAATCCTTGAAACACGTCCCACCCGGAGGGGTCAGCTTGAAATTCGTCGCGACGGTTCTCGCCGTGACCGTTCTTATTTGTAGCTCCGCGCCCGTACTGGCGGATGACTCGCCTCCGATCGAGATTACGCCGCCGCCGTCGCATGAGATCAAGCTCTCGATCGACTCCACCGCCCTGCCGTCGCCGAATTCGGCGGACGGCGTCGCTCGCGGCGCTGCGATCATCTATTCGACCGAGATCGGCGAGGCCGGCGCAACCTGGATGCGCCTTCAATTCGGCCCAGTGCAGCTCGCCGGCGTGCCCGAAGCCGGCACAGGCTCGTTTCTGAGAATTTCGTCGTTTCAGGACGGCGGCACGCAGGTTCTCGACGCGCGAACGCTTGCGCAGTGGCAAAACACGTCAGCATATTTCAACGGCGAGCGCGTGTTGCTCGAAATGCTGGCGTATCCCGGAACGGGCACGAACCGCGTGGAGGTTTCCGGCGCTACGTTCGGCGAGCGCGCTCCGTTCGAGTTGCGCAGCTTGTGCGGCAATGACGATCGATTGCCGGTGACCGACAATCGAATCGGCCGCTACCTGCCGCTCGGCTGCACGACGTTCATGATCGACGACCTGAATCACACGCTGCTGACGGCGGGGCATTGCACCGGTAACCCAACCGGCAACCTGGTCGAATTCAACGTGCCCATGTCGCTGTCGGACGGCACGATCCAGCACTCGATTCCTGAAGATCAATATCCGGTCGACGTATCGTCGCTCCAACGGGATTTCACGTCCGACGCGAAGGACTGGTCATATTTCGGCGTTTTCGCGAATTCGATCACCGGCCTTTCGCCGTTCCAGGCCCAGGGGCAGGTGTATTTCCAGATTTCGCCCACGTTGCCCAGCACCAGCGGCACGACGCTACGCCAATCCGGTCTCGGCTCGGTCACCGCGCCGCAGCCGCTCGAATGGAATCAGTGGCTCAAGACTTCCACCGGACCCTACGTCGGAACGGCCGCGGTTTCGCAGGTGCGCTATCGCATCGACGGCACCTTCGGCGACTCCGGCTCGCCGGTGACGTTCGAGAGCAACGGCAAGGTTGTCGCGATCAACGTGAATTCCGGCTGCTTGCCGGATAACACGGGTTTCAACCGCGGCACCGGCGTCAACAACACGCTGCTGCGCGCCGCGCTCGCCGCCCCGCGTGGAATCTGCGCCAGCGGCGCCGGCGCCGTGAGTCCGCCGCTCTACGCCGCGGGTGACTTGGTTAACAACTTCGGCACGCTGAATCGCAGTAGCGGCTCGTTCGGTAAGATCGCGCTCGTGCCGCGCCAAATGCAAGGCATGACGTACAACGCGAATTCGGGTCTGTTTTACGCGATCGACATTCAGGGAAAGCTGTACACGCTCGATCCCGCGTCCGGCGCATCGTCGCTGCTTGGCGCGGTCACCGGAACCGCATCTCAGATCGCCGGGCTGGGCTTTGACGCACTCTCCGGCGTGCTTTACGGCAATGGACAATCCGATGGGCAACTTTACGGCATCAACCCCGCCACGCTGGTCGCAACGCCGATCGGCGCGCCTGGCGGCGGCAACGTCGGCGGATTGGAATACGATCAACTGGCCGGAATCCTCTACGGATTGGATGACGCGGTCGGCGGAACGCGCCTGGTGCAGTTTGACGTCAACACCGGCGCGCGGACCATCATCGGATCGCTCGGCGCGGGCATTGCTGACTGCAACGGGTTGGCATGGTGCGACATCGACGCGCTGCTTTACACCGTCAACTCGGCAAACGGGCAGCTCCTGAGCATTAACCCGGCGACGGGTGCGGCGACGGTGGTCGGCGCCAGCGGCGGAATGTTCGGCGGCAATCTTGGATTGGCGGCTGTGATGAGCGCGCCCTGGGTATCGAATCACCCGGTCGGCCAAACGGGCTGCGGCGGATCAACGATCACTCTGACAGCGTCCGCGACCGGAGCAGGGCCGCTCAGCTATCAATGGCGCAAGGACGGCAACGCGATTCCCGGCGCGAACGGTGCGTCGCTCGCGCTCAACGGTGTGATTGCCGACGATGCCGGCAGCTACGACGTCGTCGTCACGAACGCGTTCGGCTCGCGCACAAGCAACAGCGCCGCGGTTGTCGTAGAACAAGCCCCGACGATCACGAATTCACCCAGCAGCCAGACGACGTGTGACGGCACGGGCGTTTCGCTATCTGTCGTCGCCGGCGGAACCTCGCTCGCGTATCAGTGGCGAAAGGCGGGCCTGGATATCCCGGGTGAGACGGCGTCGACATTGACGCTCGCCAGCGCCGGCGTTGGCGACGCCGGAAGTTATGACGTGGTGGTCACGAACTCCTGCGGCAGCGCCACGAGCGATTCGGCGTCAATCGTAATCGACTTTCCACCGACACTGAACGCACCGCCCTCAGGCGGAAGCGCCTGTGCCGGTGGTTCGGCAATGCTAACGGTAAACGCCTCCGGAAGTGGGTTGACGTAC
Organism: Phycisphaerae bacterium; assembly: GCA_046350315.1. GTDB lineage: Bacteria > Planctomycetota > Phycisphaerae > UBA1845 > Fen-1342 > CAZHTF01. Next base: position 2,767,011 of record JAXMAP010000002.1, on the reverse strand, counting down.
GTCTGGCGACGTGACGGCGAGCCGATCGATGTGCCGTCCACGGCCTCGCTCACGATTGACCCCGTCACGCCGATCGACGGCGGTTCATACGATGTTGTGATTTCGAATTCGTGCGGATCCGTGACCAGTTCGGCAGCCGTGCTGAGCGTTGACGTCGTGCCGGCGATTTCAACCCAGCCGGCGAACCAAACCGCCTGCGACGGCGCGAGCGTGACGTTCGCCGTCGCCGCGAGCGGCAGTGGGCTGACGTACCAGTGGCGCAAGGACGGCGCGCCGATCAATGGTGCGACGCTCGACACGTTGACGATCAACCCCGTCAGTGCGGCCGATCTGGGTGACTACGACGTAGTCGTCACGAACAACTGCGGCAATGCGACCAGCGCAATCGCGACGATTACGCTTGACTCCCCGCCGACCATCTCAACCCAACCGACGAACCAAACCGCCTGCGACGGCGCGAGCGTGACGTTTTCCGTCGCCGCGAGCGGCAGCGGGCTGACGTACCAGTGGCGCAAGGACGGCGCGCCGATCAATGGTGCGACGCTCGACACGTTGACGATCAACCCCGTCAGTGCGGCCGATCTGGGTGACTACGACGTGGTCGTTTCGAACAACTGCGGCAATGCGACCAGCGCAATCGCGACGATTACGCTTGACTCCCCGCCGACGATTTCTACGCAGCCGGCGAATCAGACCGCCTGCGACGGCGCGAGCGTGACGTTTTCCGTCGCCGCGAGCGGCAGTGGGCTGACGTACCAGTGGCGCAAGGACGGCGCGCCGATCAATGGTGCGACGCTCGACACGTTGACGATCAACTCCGTGACCGCAGCCGACGCGGGCAACTACGACGTCGTAATCTCGAACGGCTGCGGCGGCACGATCAGCGCCGTCGCGTCGCTCTCGCTAAATCCGGCAACCGTAATTACGTCGCAACCGGCCAGCCAGAGCGTGTGCGAGCATACAAACGTTTCATTCACAGTCGCCACTACTGGCGTAGCTCTCACATATCAATGGCGCAAGGACGGTATTCCGATTCCGGGCGCAATCGCTGCAACGCTGGCATTCGACGCCGACGACGCGCACGAAGGTCTCTACGATTGCGTCGTAACCGGCAATTGCGGCAGTGCCACCAGCGCCGGCGCGGCGCTGCTGGTCTATGACGATCTCGGAATCAGCGCGCCGCCAATCGGCGCCAGCGTCTGCGAAAACACCGGCTTCACCTTCAGCGTCCTCGCCGCCGGCGGCGGACTATCGTACCAGTGGCGCAAAGACGCCGCGGACATCCCGGGCGCGAACGCAGCGTCGCTCGTTCTTGCGAGCGTGTCACCGGCCGACGCCGGAAGCTACGACGTGGTTGTCAGCAATCTCTGCGGCTCCGTCACCAGCCCCGCCGCGGCGCTGGTCGTGAGCGCCATTCCGGCGATTCAGCTCCAGCCTCAGCCGGCGACGGTTTGCATCGGCGGCTCGTGGTCACTTTCCGTTTCCGCAACTGGCGCGGGGCCGCTGCAATTTCAGTGGCGCAAGGACGGGCAGGCGCTGGTTGGAGCGACCAGCGCGACGCTGGCGCTGTCGCCGGTTCCGGCGTCGGCGGGCGGCCTTTACGACGTAGTGATTTCGAACACGTGCGGCAGCGTCACCAGCGCTTCGGCATTGCTAACCGCGGCGGCGCTTCCGGGCGACCTGGATCTCGACGGTGCGGTCGGTCCAAGCGATTTGGGGGTCCTTCTGGGCGCCTGGAGACTGGGACCGGGCGGGGATCTTAACGGCGATAACCAGACGGACGAGGCGGACTTGGGGATACTGCTGGGCGCCTGGGGTTCGAGTTGTCCGTAGGTCACCCTGGCAGAACATTCACTCGTAGCGCAGCGCATCGACCGGATCGAGGCGTGCGGCGCGAAATGCTGGATAGATGCCGCTGAACAGGCCCACCAGCGTCGAGCAGAGAATCGACGTGACGACCACGGTCGTCGATATCTCGGTCTTGAATTCAAACTCCTTGAGCACCTTGCTGATCACGTCGGCGAACATCGATCCGAGCAACAGCCCGAACGCCCCGCCCAAGAGGCTGATGATCAGCGCCTCGACCAGGAACTGAAGCAGGATGTCGATCCTTCGCGCGCCGACCGCGATGCGCACGCCGATCTCGCGCGTGCGCTCCGTGACCGACACCAGCATGATGTTCATGATGCCGATGCCGCCGACCAGCAGGCTGATGCCGGCGATGTTGTAGAAAATGGCCTTGAAGACCATCGTGAACTGCGTCACCTGGTTGAGCATGTCCTGCTGATTGTAAATCTGGAAGTCGTCCGGCTGGCCGATGCGCATGTTGTGCTGACGCCGTAGCACGGACGCGACCTTCTTCTGCAGCTCGTCGAGTTTCTCGCTCTTCTTGGCCAGCACCGTCGCGCGCGACAGCCACTTGCGGTTGAAATAGCGCTTCAGCCCCGGCTTGATCGGGATGTAAACCGTCTCGTCGGCGTTGATGAATCCGACGGTTCCCTTTTTCTCCATCACGCCGATGACGCGATAGGCCGCGGTGCCGACTTTCACCGACTGGCCGATCGCCTCCTCGCCGCCGAACAGCTTCTCGGCCATCTTCGACCCCAGGCACACGACCGTGGCGAGTTCGTCGGCCGCTTCGCCTTTGGTGAAAACGCGCCCGTACTTGGCCTGATACGAGTTGATTTCGAAATACGCCTCGGAAGTCGCGATCACGGCCGATTCTTCGGACTTGTTCAAGCGCTTGACGGTCGCGGCGCCCACCGCCTCCGGCGCCGCGGCTTCGATCGAATCGGGCAACTCATGAATCAGCTCCGCCAGGTCCTCTACCACCAGCGTTTGCGCCTGTCCCACGCGCCGCCCCTCCACGCGCGCGTCGGCCGGCAACAGGTAGAGCACGTTCGAGCCCAGCGACTTGAATGTCTTCACGATGTCGTTCGAGAAGCCCTCCAGCAGGGCCATGCAGGCGACGACGCTCGCCACGCCGATCAACACGCCGACCGTCGCCAGCAGCGAGCGCAGAAAATGCGACTCCAGGCTTCGGACGGCCGTCAGAAAGAGTCGGAAGTAGTACATGTTGAGCTAGCGAATCGCCAGGAGCGAATTCCGAATTGCAGGCCGCGACCTCTTCGGACATCCGACTTCGCTATTCGTTATTCGCTATTCGCAGTTCGGTATTTGTAGCTTTTCTGGCTTTCACGAACCCCAGCACGCCTAACCCGACCAGCGATTCGAATCCGAACAGCCCACACAGCCCCCCTACCGGCGTCGGCTGCGGAAAAACGAGTTCACCGGTCGGTTTCTCGCGCTCCTGCTTGAGCGTGTCGAGGAATTTCGTCGCCGCGGACTGACCGTTGATTGCGCCGATCACCTGCGCGATCGTGTCGGTCGGCGTTCCGATCACCGCCGCGACGCCGGTTTCGCCTCCGACGCTGTCCGCGATCACGTCCACGCTGGCGCGCAGTGTGAACGGTTCGCCGATGATCGCCGGGTAGGAATAGTCGATTTGCAGGTTCGGCAGGATCAGCGCGCGAAAAACGCCGAAATCGCTGACGAAAATCGACAGATCCGACAGGATCAGGCTGCCGGCCGGAAAATCACCGCTCACGTCGACGCGCGCGTTTCCGCCGCTCAAACCGGTCAGACGGACGTCGCCTGAGAAAACCGTCTCGTCCGATTTGCCGCTCACGAGTTTGTCGACCGTGACTCTGAGCGTGACGCCGGAGGAACTCAGATCGGCGTCGGGCTTGGTGGCGTAGACGGTCAGCGCGCCGTCGATGAACAGCCGGCCGACCAGCGACGCGGAGCTGCCGGCGGGCCGCAGGAACAACTCGCCGGGGTTGAATACGATCTGCCGATTCTCTTCCAGATGCGCCTCGCCGTGATAGCGCAGGTCGGCGGGCACGCTGTTCAGCGAGAGATTGACGGCGAATTCTTCCGGGTTCGGCTGTTGCAGCAACGGATCGGCGAACTGTGCCGCCATCGCCGCCGCACCGCCGGTCTGGCCCGATTGATCGCCGGGCGTGTCGAGAAACTTGAAGACCTGCAGCGGGAGCGTCTCGCCGCCGGGAAAGCCCTCTTCGTCGCTGACGGTTGAGGTCGTCTGGCCGAGCTTGATTTCCTGGATCTGAACGCGCGCCGCGCCGCTGATCGAAACGACGGTGGCGGACGCGCCTGCACTAATGGCGATCGCGAGGATAGTCGCGCCGGCGAGTTGAGTGGTTCTCATGCCGCGGAATTGTAACCCCGGCGTGCCGCAAGCGGCAGCGGGCCGATCGGCTGGACGATTTGCCGGCGATTCCGAGGCCGCCGCCGCCCTCGCCGCGGCGCCGGCTTTACGGCGCGCGTCGCGCCGCTATACTCGCGGTCGCCGCGGTGGCGTAGCTCAGCTGGCTAGAGCATGGGATTCATAACCCCAAGGTCGACGGTTCGAGTCCGTCCGCCACCAATCATCAGACCGGGACGCTGACATGTCGGCAACAAGTTCACCGCGGCGAACCCGATAGTGTCGGGGGTCAGAAGTTGCTCCAGCGAATCGCCGCGCCGGCGATCCGCAGCCGCAGCAGCCAGAGGATCGCCAGCGCGATGTCGCCTCCCAGCAGCACGATGACCTCTGCCGGCATTCCGAATGCGCGCATGAAGAACGCGTATCCGAGCATTCGAGAAATCCAATCCTCGAAGATGATAAAGCTGCCGATCGCGATGCCGTTGTGCAGCACGAAGAGCCACAGATAGGCGGACTCGTATAGCAGAACGCGCTCAGCCCAGCGCAGGTCGGGCAGATAGCCGCGGGCGATCCAGACGGTCGCCAACAGGGCGAACGCGGCGCGGTGCGTGGTCCAGCACAGCAGCGCCGCCAGCAACGACATCACCGTGGCGAAATACGGCAACTCCCGCGACGGCGGGCCGTGACGTGTCGTTGTCGCGAGCACCAGGATCGTCGCAAACGTCGCCGCCCAGACGCCGCGACATTGCCAAGTGGCGAACACGCGCCGCGCGCCGAGATCCTCGCGAAGCGCGATCGACCGGTAGAAACGCGCCGGAAACAAGATGGCGCGCAGCGAATCGCGCAGCCAACTCGAAATCGACGGGCGCTCCTCCCACTCGGTGAGCCGCCGCCGTGCGCCATAGGTGAGCGATTCGTCGGCGGGCGTTCGACATTCCGGACAGAGGCCGTTGACTGGTTGATGCGTCAGGTCGTAGCCGCATCCCTCGCAGCGCGGCGGCATCGCGATCGCCGGTTGTCGCTCTGCGGTCACACGAATGGCGCGTTGCAGCCAGACGATCAGGCAGACGCAAGTGAGTTGTATTGTGATGATCGTAATGAACGCGCGGGAATCGCCGTTCTCGTCCAGGCCGAACAGATCGAGTGCGACCGCCGCCGCACCGAGCAAGAGGATTCCCGCGCCGCCGCAAACGACTCGGAAGGTTGACGCGATGGCGCCGGCGACGCTGCCGGCGCGGTGTACGACCGGAAGGAGCAGCCAGGTCAGAATCGCGGCGCCCAGCAGAAGGCCGCCAATCAACCCCAGGAACGACAGCTCGATCCAGCCGATCGGGCCGCGCGAATGCGCGTCATTCCAAATTTGCGGCAACACTTCGGACAATTCTGCGCGCTGAATGTTGAACCCGGATCCACGCATTAGTCGTCCATATTCCTGCGCACGCTCGGCCAGTACGACCACCACGGCCGCAGCGGCGATCAAGATCGTCGCACTCGCGAACATCAACCAGAATTGCCAGGCCTTCGCGGCAAGCAACGTCTCGGCGACGGCACGCGGGCGAAGCACGCCCCAGATCGGCGTCGAAATGACGCTCAGCAGCGTCGGTCGCGTGACGGCGGGACGGATTTCGTCCGGAGTTCGCATTCCTGCGATCAAATGTGTTCTATTCGCAGTCACGTCATCTTCCGCGCAACGATTCACCCGTCATTGTCAGAGTACGATCGGTACATCGTTCTGTTCCAGCCTACTTCGGCTTGGAATTCTGCATTCTGCATTCTTCATTCTGCATTCCCCCTCATCCCGCCCACTCATGCATTCCAAACTGAAACGCCCACGACGCCTCCAGCAGCAGCATCGCCGCGATGGATGCGATTCGCACCGCCGCCGAGGCGCGCGCCAGGCCGAGCGCGAGAAATACGAGCCCCGGTAGCGCGACCGTCGTGTAGCGCGCTGCCGATTCGAGGCTGAAATCCGCCCCGCCGCACGAGAAATAGTGATGAACGAAGATCAAGGCGCCCAGCGGCGCGACCGGCCGCAGCCACGTCGGCCCGCGCAGCGTCCCCGCGATCGAGAGTCCGACCATCGCCAGCGTGCACGGCATGTTCCAGGTCATCGGTCCCGCGAGCCCCACCAGCGAAGCCGGCAGGTCGGCGATCACCAGCCGCAGCGGCCGCAGGCCGCGCCAGATCGGCTGAAGCGTCAGGAATTCGTTCCATGGCGCCCGGCTGCTCGGGTCATTCCAACCGGCCTGGTAGTTCGCGAAGTACACCAGCGGTGAGCCGAAGCGATGTGCCAGGTAAACCGCATACGCGATGACGCCGCTCGCGCCGACAATCGCGAGCGCGACGACGCGCGGCAGTTCACGCGACCAAGCGCCCAGCCGCGGGGAGCGTCGGCCACCGGCCGGGGCGTCGTCAGCGGTCGCACCGGCCAGAGTCCGATGCTCCCCGGCGCGTTCCCGGTCGCCCGACTTTCGCGAGCTCCACACGTATGCCGCCAGCAGCGCAATCACCAGTGAAAGCGCCGTCGGCCGGGCGGCGGTCGCCAGGCCGCACGTGAGCGCGGCGGGCCAGAATCGCCCGCAATCAATCAGCAGCAGCGTGGCCGCGGTCAGCATCAGCGCCGTGCTCTCGCTGTAGCCGAAACTGTAGAAGCAGGCCGGCGGCCAGCAGCAGACGACCGCGACGGCCAGCAACGCGACGCCGTGAGGCAATCGCCGGCGCAGCCACGCGTATGCGAGCACGCACGCGACCAGCCCGCACGTGTTCGCCACCAGCACCATCGCCGCCCGAGCGCCGATCAGCGGTGCGAGCGGCGCGCACAGCAGCGGAAAGAAGGGAAAAAACGCGATGTTGTGTTGCGCGGACTCTTCCGGCTCTCCCGGCGTCGGCGGGGAATACGAATAGCCGCGCTCCAGGATCGAGCGATAGTGCCCGCTGTCCCACCAAAGCAGGGGAGAGAAATTGCCCAGCAGTTCAATCCAGCGCCGGCGCAGCGCCGAATCAGGTTTCGCGAACTCGGCCTGCAGCTCGTTGATGCGATACGAAAACGGCGGCTCGATGTGTTCTTCGATCCGAAAGAATACGACCGCGCCGGCGTACGCCGCGACCCAGACGACTAGCCGCGTAAGCAGGTAGATTCCGGTCGCGACCGCGATGCCGCGCGGCAGTGCCGGTTCGGCGGCCCTGCTTTCCGCGAGGAACGGCTGTGGGCTACGCACCTTGAATTCTCGTGACGGGACCAGGCAATGGGGAACAGAAAATCAGCAGACTTCCCGCGTGCAACGCGCTCGCCGGGCGGGCAAGATGCCCGCCCCACCCCATACTTTGCCGTTTCCTACTCCTGCTCCCGATTCCCTGTTCTCGGTTCCTTGCCGTTCCGCACCTGCTTGAGTCCGCGCTCGAGCTCCGTTCGCGCGTCCTCCAAACGCTTCACGCGTTCGCGAAGCTCCCGGACCACTGTATCTTCGCCGTGTTTGCCGCGAATCGCGTCGATCGCACCGCGCGCCGCGTCGCGGCGGGCCTTGCGCGTGCTGCCGGCGGCCAGCCGCTCCAGCGGCCCGATCGCTTCCTCGTCATCGAGCGTGCCAAGTGCTCGGATCGCCGTCTCGGCCGCGTTGTCCTGCGGATCGTCGATCAACGCGACCAGGAAATCGCGCGCCGCCTTCTTGTCGTCGAGCTTGCGACCGATGCGGCCGACGGCATCGATGCCCGTCGGACGGCTGTGGTAAGGCTGTCCATACGCCCCGGCGCGCATCGCCGGCTCCAGCCCACGCTTCTCGTCCAAATCCGCAAGCGCGCGGACGGCGGCCTGGCGAATCTGGTCGCCCTGAGACGGTTTCTGGGAGTTTGCCAACAATGTCGCGATGATCTCCTCGCTCGGCTCCTGCCTTCCGAGAGCGCCAGTCGCCGCCGCTTCGACGCCGTACGCCGCATCGCCCTTCGCAAGTCGCAGCATCGTCGCCGCCACGCGTTCGTGCTTGTAGCCTGAGAGCGCGTCGACTGCGGCGCGTCGTACGCGATGGTGCGCGATCATTCGCCCCTCGGCCAGCACGTCGAGCAATATGTCTCGCGCGCCATCCTTCTGCATGCGCCCCAGCGAGGCGGCGGCCTCATTTCTCAGTCCCCAATTCTGCGCTTCGTCGACCAGCAGCTTCTTCAGCGCATCGCGGACGTCGTCGCGGTCCTGGCCCGAGAGGACACGCGTCGCCGAGAGGCGCGCGAACATCGTCGGGCCGCTTTCGAGTTGGCGAATCAGCATCGGCGCCGGAACCGTGGAGTCGAGCCTGGTCAGGACGCTGAATCGCGGATTGATAACGACTTGCGCCGGTTCCGCGTCGCAGGCGGCGGAAAACGTATCGTTTCGTTCGTCGATCCGCGCCACGCGCCGATCGATCTTTCCAGCCGCATCAACCAGCCAAACCTCAAGGTCGCACGCGAACGCCGGCGCCTTGGCGGAGATCGGCTGCGTTTGCGTGAGCTTCACGGTCGCCTGCTTGTCCGCGTCACTCCACGCGTATTCGGCACGAAGCTGCGGCACGCCCGGCCGAATCAGCCATTGATGAAAGAACCGCTCGTAGCTTTGCCCGGTGAGCTCTTCGAAAATGTGCCGCAGGTCGTCTGTTTCGGCGGTTTTCCACGCGTAACGATGCAGGTATTCGCGGATGGCGCGCCAGAAAATCTCGTCGCCGGCGGCGCAACGCAGCATGTGAATCGCCGAGCAGCCCTTGCTGTACGGATTGCTGCCGCCGCGCGTGAACACCTCGTCGGCTTCATTGTAGTACGGGAATACCACGCCGCCCGCGAGGTCGACGCTGTCGCTGTCGGCGACTCCCATCATGTCGTTCCAGATGCTCGTCTCGTACGCCTCGCGCCCGCGCTCGTTCTCCTCCCAAATCGCGGACATGTACGTGGCAAAACCCTCGTTCAGCCAGATATGCGGCCAGCCGCGGCAGGTGACCAGGTCGCCGAACCACTGGTGCGCCAGTTCGTGCGAGATCAGGCCCTCCTCGTCTTGGTCGAGCAGCGCCCGTTCGTCGAGCGACATGTTCTCGAGCAGCGTCGTCGCCGACGTATTCTCCATCCCGCCCCACTGGAACAGATGCACCGACGCCTGCGAGTATTTCGGATAGGGGTAGTCGAACCCGGTCACTTTGGAGAACGTCTCGATCATCTTCGGCGTCTTGCCGAAGGTGCGCGCGATCTTCTCCGCGTCCTGCGGCGGGACGTAGTACTCGACCGACTTCTCGCGCCATGAGTCGCGCCCTGACGCAAACTCGCCGACGATCAACGAAACCAGGTAGCTCGCGTGCGGCTGCTCCTGGCGATAATGCCAGCGCGACAGCCCCGGCCCGACGCCGATGCCGCCTTCCGTGCGCTCAACCAGCCGTCCGTTCGAAATCACCGTCAGCTTCGCGGGCACGGTGGCGATGATCTCAGACGTGAAACGCTCGTTCGGAAAATCATGGCAGACGAACCAATAGCGGTTGAATTCCGACTCGCCCTGCGTGTGAACCATCAGCGCGCGGTTCGGATAGCCCGCGTCTGGCAGCGCGAAGAACATGCCTTCCTTCGGGTCGTGGCATTCGTACGCGATCTTGACTCCACCGTCGGTTTCCGGCGCGAGCGGCGCGTCGAAGCTCACCGTCAGTCGCTTGTCGTCATGGCGAAAGACCAGCGGCTTGTCGTTCAGGTCGGTTACTCGCTCGATTTTCAGTTCGACGGCGTCCAATTCCAGTCGCGCCAAGGGAACGGCGAGCGTGCGAAACGTGAGCGTTTCGTCGCAGCGAAATGAGCGCGACTCCGGATGCTCCATGTGAACATCAAGCAACAGATGCTGGTAATCGACCTGCGGGTCAGGCGGAAAGTTCCGCGTGTCGCGACCGGTGCGCTCGTCAAACGGCCGACCATCACGCCGGGCCGATTCGCCGAACTCGCGAACGCAGCCGGTCGCGCCGCTGACGGCGCGCTGATCGTCGGCGTGCGCGACGACACTGATTCCGAACACGTAGGCCAGCGCCAACGCCGGCAGAAAGCGAGCGGCGATTCGCACGAAAGCGACTCCTTGGAGGCCCGTTGACGGGGCGAGCGTGACAAGGGCGGGGTGCAAAGTCAAGCCGGTGATTGCCGCCCCATCGATGTTGGCGCGATTGCAGCGGCGAGAAATCTGGCTGCAACCGCGCTCACGCGATTCGCGCCGCGTTTTCACCCACTTGCGGCGAGGGCGTTCGCGGTGGGCGACTGTAGCGCAACCGGCGCAAGGACGGTCGTGCTCGTTGTCGCGACGGGGCGCGAAGTCGCCAGCGCGCGTTGGTGCTCCCCCCGCCGCGCCTGCAGGATGCGGAGAAAATCGTCAACAGTCGAGAGCAGCGGAGCTCGGCGGGCGCAGCGTTCGACGTAGATCGCCATGCGGTGCGGCGCGAGCGCGACGCACTGGCGATAGAATGCGTCCGTTTTGTCATGCACTCGCTGCGGCTCCAGTTCACAGCGCACCGCGTCGGTCAGCTCGCCGCCCCACTGCGACAATTCCGCTTCGTCCGCCGCCAGTGCCGCCAGCAGCCGCTCGACCAGCGCATTGCTCAGCCGGCAATTCACGAGTGTTTTGCGCGCCAGCGCCGGCGGCAGCAGATACGCCGCGCCCGCTTCCTGCGATGCAATCACCGGCCGGCCGGAGGTAAAGGCCTCGAGATACGCGAACCCGAGCGACTCCCAGAGGCTCGGGAGCACGATCACGCGGGCGCGGCGCAGAAACTCGCCGCGCCGGTCGCGCGGAATGCCGGTCTGGATCGTCAATCGCTCGCCATACAAGGGCGAAAGCTCCGCTCGCGCCCACGCCGCCATGGAGCCGCCGCCGGGCGCGGTGAGCGTGTCGCCGCCGGTCAAGCAGACGCGCGGCGTCACGCCGCGCAGCGAAAGTAGCTTGAGCGCGGTGACCAGCGGCTCAATTCCCTTGATGCGCTGCAAGCGCCCGAAGTACAGCAAGTCGAAATCGAAGTCAACGGCTGACGCCGGAGCCGCACGATTCGCATGCGATTGGCGAGCGCGAACTTCCAGCCCGTGTCCATCGTCGCCGGCGAACTTGGGAAGCGAGCGGACCGGGCCCCCATCTTCCGCATCTGCCGACTGTGCATGATCGAAGAACGGCGTCGGCACGAACGCGCAGCGTTCGCCGGGCCAATTCGAGTTGCAAAGCGCCGCCATCTTCGGAGAGTACGTCTTGCGAAATGGCGCGTCGCACAGGTATGCGCGATCCAGCTTTGCCAGCAGCGGCGCGTTGCCGACGTGATCGAAGCCCGACACAACGCTCTGCGGTCCGTGCAACTGCGTGACGATCGGCACCGGCACGCCGTCGCGCCGCCGCCAGCGCTGCGGGTCGAGAAACAGTCCGTCGAGGTAATAATCGGTGACTTCGATGACGTCGATCGGCGACTGAGCGTGGACCAGGTCGATGCGGCGCGAGACGGCGGCGGCAAATTGCTGAATTGCGCACACATGGTCGCTGCTCCACGCGCCGGTCGGCGCGGGTTTCGGTAGCGAAACGCATCGAACGTTCACGTTGGGCAGTGCCGGTTCGTCGGCATCGCGCGCCGCGGTGAAAACGGTCACGCGATGACCGGCTTTCGAAAGCATGTGTGCGAGATTGAATGCGTAGGTCGCGATCCCGCCGCTCATCGGCGGGTATTCCTGCGCGATCAGCGCGATGTGGAGCGGGGCACCGATGTCGGCACTGCCCGAACCGCGACCGTCAGGGAGCGCGGAAAACGAAAGCGCCCCGGCATTCGGGGCTGCGTCTTCAGCCCCCGCTCCCTGACGGTCGCGGTTCGGGCTGACGACGGCGTGGTCGCGATTGGGGCCGGCGCGCGACGCATTCAACGCGCCGGCGTCAATTCGTCGGCTCGATCCAGCCGTCAGCTTTCCCCACAGGTGCTTCGGATCATCCTCCGATAGCACCGCCGCCAGGAAGGGCCGGCCGGATTCATCACAGTACTCACAGGCAATCAGCGGCGCGCAGCGGAGGATCTCGTCCCGGGTCCACGACGCGAGGTGCCGCTCAAATGGATTGCCGTACGAATCGCCCTGCGGCCAGTCGTCGCCGAGCGGCAGCACGAGCAGCACATAGTGCCCGCGTTGCATGCATTCGGCGAGCGTCGCCTCGCCGTCGCGTTTGTCGAAATGCTCCAGTACGTCGCCCAGAATCACCAGCTCAAACGAATCCGCGCGCTCAGCCAGGAAGCGTTCGGCCGGGCCGCGATACACCTCGTTGTAGAGCAGCGCGTGATGCTCGCGGACGTTGTGCTCGAATGCCTCGACTCCGATCAGGCGCACCTGCCAGCGGTCGCGGTGGTTTCGCCCGTTCCAGATCTCCAGGAAATCGCGAACCAGGAAGCCCCAGCGGCCGAAGCCGGTTCCGATGTCGAGAACGCTGCGCGGATCGATCGCGCGTATCCACGCAATCACGTCGCCGAGGTTCTGGTAGTTGCCGGTTCCGCCGTGCAGTGCTTCACGGTCCATGCGACGTCCTTGGAAGTTCGAGTCCAGAGTAGCGAGTAACGAGTGACGGTGCGGAATACGGAGCCTCAACTCGTTACTCGCAACTCGCTATTGTCGTTACACCACCGTCAGCGCCCCCTGCGCATAACGATCTTGCAAATACTGCCGCAACTGCTCCGCCTCGATCTGGATCTGCTGCATCTGCTCAATTGTCACTCCCGCCGGCAGGTACACGATGTTCTGGTTGCCGTACTTGGATAGATCGCGCTCCAGGATCGTCCCCTCCCCCTCCGCCTCGACCAGGAACTCCGTGCCCGGCAGCGGCTGGGCGTACGAGAACCACGCCGTCGTCTCCAGCGACTCGGCCATCGCCAGCGTGCGGCGCATCGTGTCGACTGTCTCACCCGTGTAACCCAGGATGAACAGGCAGTGCGGCTCCATGCCGCATGACTTGATCAGATCGACCGCCGCACGCGTCTGCTCGTCGCTGAAGTTCTTGTGCATGCGGCGACGGATGCGCTCATCTCCGGACTCGATGCCGAGTTGAATCTGCACGAATCCCGCGCGCGCCATCGCCTCGTAAATCTCACGGCTGCCGACGCGGACATGCGAGAAACAGCCGTAGCGCAGGTGCGTCAGACCTCGGCGCGTGATCTCATCGCAGACGTCGAGCACCCACTGGCGGCTGAGGGTGAAGATGTCGTCAAGGAAGAACACGTCGTCGAGGCCGGTCTCTTCCCACGCCGCGGTCAGCAGCTCCCCCACCGCCGCCGGGCTGTAGCGCCGTGCCTCGCGCGAGCGCTCCTCGAAGTGACAGAACGTGCAGTCAAACGGGCAACCGCGTGCGACAAGCAGACCGAGCCTCTGGAATCGCGCGAAGCTTGCGTACCTGGCGAGGATGGACCGGTCGGGCAGGGGAATCGTGTTGATGTCCTGAATCACGTCGCCGTGGATCAATCTCGCGTCGCTGATGACGTTCAAGCTCGGCCCGTGGCCGTTGGGGCGTGTGGCGTGGTCGTCGGATAGGATCGTGGCCAGCGCCAGTTCGCCTTCGCCGGTGACCAATGCATCGGCCTCGGGAAACGTGTGCGCGGAGCTGGGGGCGATATGCTGCCCGCCGGCGACGATGCGCGTTTGCGGCGACGCTTCGCGAATCATGCGCGCCAGACGGCGCGCTTCGGGCAGTTGCGTGCTCAGCAACGAGATACCCACCCAGCGCACGCGCGTCGAGCGCAGCAGGCGCGTCAAGGCCGCGTCATCCGCGCCTGGATCCATGTTGTAATCCCAGAGCGCGGATTGGTAGCCGAGCATGTCCGCGTATTGGGCCAGCGCGAGACATCCGTGCGGCATGATCGGCCAGAACGGCATCGGATAGCGCGGGTGAATGAGCAGGAAGTCCAGGGCGTGGCATTCGGCGGCTTCGACTCCGATGCGGATGGCCATGGCGATCTTCCTGTGCCGCGAGGATGCCCACGTTTGCCCGAACCGCGACCGTCAGGGAGCGAGGGCCCGCGACGGCACTCGATTTCCAGCCCGCTCGCTCGCGCCCCGCGCTTCCTTGCGGTCGCGGTTCGGACAGGGCAACTCGGCCGGCGCGCCCGGCGTTGCCTGTCGCGCCAACGTGGTGCGTAGCCACTCCAGCACACGCCGCATGAGCGATTCGTACGTAAACGTGCTGATCACGCGCCCGCGCATGGATTGCGCGATTGCGGCGCGCTCTTCCGGGCGCGACAGGCACGACTCCACGCGCTGAACAAACTCTTCTTCGGATCGAAACGTCAGCCGTTCGAATTCCGGCCATATCCCATCGGCGACAAACACAGTTCGGTCGTCATGCAACGCGACGAACCGCTCCCGATCGCACGCTGATAACTCGAACGGCGCGTCGGCGTCGATGCCTGTCAGGGCGCAGAGCTCGCGGCGAAGCGCGTCGAACGGCGGCGGCAGGTCGCCGGTCGTCATCGTGTGCGGCACGTTCATCCCGCGCGATTTCCACGCGTCATATGCCGCCTGCGATACGCCGAATGACACGTCGTGCGGGTGACGCCGGAACAGGAAAAATCCGCCGGCGGCCAGGCCGTCGAGCACGCGCTGGTGCGTGGCCGGATTGCAGCCCGCGTGCAGGTTGATCTTCGCCGAGCGAAAGGCCGCGCCGAGGCGTTCACCGTGCGCGAGGAATCCGCGCGCGTAGCGGGAAAATCGCGGATGCTGTTCCCAGCCGTTGCCGTACAGGTGCAGCGTCCCGCCGCCGCGCTCGGCCCAGCGCGCCGCCCACTCGATCGTCTGCTGGCGGACCAGCGCGTCGACGAGCGGCTTGGCGAACTCGGCGACCAGCGGGCTGATCTGGTCCGCCGACAGTCGCAATTCAGTCGTTGCGGCGATCCGTGCCACGAACTGTTCGAAGAACAGGCCGCCGCTGAGCTGGCCACGGTCCGCGCGGCGCGTGAGTTCGTCGTAGCACGCGTCAACCAGCCCGCGTGCCGCGCCGTCCAGGTTGGTGCGATACACGGCGTGTATCTGGGCCGGCGCCTGGCTCCAGTTCGTCGCGAATGCGATATCGCAGGCGAATTCCGGCACGACGCGGCCCGGCGGCCAGGCGTCGGGCGCATCGCACAGGGCGTCCGGGTTAGTCGGCATTTCCGTCGAAAAGAATCGATGCGACGGGTAGCCGTAGAGGCGCACCAACTCCTCGCGACCGATGCCCATGAAGAAATCCAGCGGGCCCAGCCGGGCGCCGCTCTGCGCTGAGAAAAGCCACGGCAGGCGATCCTGCACCCAGCATAGCACCGGCACGCCGTCGACCAAGCTGGCCGATTGCGTGGCGCGCGTGTGATCGGGAAGCAGGATTAAGTCCGGGTCGAATTCACGCAGCGCGTCGATCGTGCGCTGTGGCGGCGCAAGATTGTGGTCCGCCGGTTCTATGATCAGGCGCGCGCGGCAGCCGAGGCGCTCAAACGCGGCCAACGCGTCGCGAATGGTATATTGAAGGACGGTCGTAAATCGGCTGGTGACGCCGAGTACGCGCAGCGGCGGCCCCCCGCCGATCAGCGCATGCTCGAAACGCCGAGCCCACCAGTGCGCGTCGCGCGAACTGTAGCGCTGCGACAACGCGGCGCGCGATTCGAGCCGGCGCTGCTCGACCCGTGTCGCGAGCGCTCGCAATTGCGGCTCGACGCCGCCGTTTTCGATTGGATTCCAACTGGGCACGCGAACGAGTGTTTGTGGAATCAGCGTCCATGCGTCGGACTCGATCCATTGGCGGAGTTGCTCGTGGGCGCGCGGCCCGCAACAAAGCCGAAAACGCTCGTCGGCGATGATGCCCTGCCAGTCCGCCAAATGCAGCGCGACCGCCAGCGCGATCCACGAATTCTCGACTTGGTAGATGACGGGCGACGACGTGAGCAGCGTTCGCTGCGTCGCGTCGAACCACGCCCGCGTCTGGAATCCCAGGCCCATCCCCTCGATCACCGTGGCCGGAATAACGCGACCGAAACTGGATCGACGAAGCGTGTTGAGCCCGTCTCGCGGCGTATTCGGACCAAACGCCGGCTTCCAGCCCCCGCCGGCCGCGCGGGCACTGAAAACTTGCCAAGAGCCGTCGCGACGGCGATGAAACTCGACCTGCGAATGCTCATCAGTCCATGCGCGCCGCAACTCGTTCGCCCAATCGTAGCGGACGGCGATGGCACGGAGGTTCGAGTCGAATTGCGGCGCAAGCTTGGCGCACGGGATCAGGCCGGCGTCCCCGCCGGCGACGAGCGACGAGAGCAGCGCCGCAAACCCGGGTTGGCGCCGCAACGCATCCGACGCACTTTCGGCAAAACGCCGTGCGGCGCCGAGCAAGCCGTGTTCGGTCAATCGCCGAACGAGCTGCAAGCGCAATCTGTCGTGATCCACGCCCGACAGCAGCGTTGCCGTGGCAAGCGTGACGAACTGATCAGAGTCGGTTTGATCGAGGACCAGAAGTTCCGCGAGCGTCAATCAAGCCTCCACGCCCGGATGGGTGCTGCGTAAGAAACGCGAGCGCAAACGAGCGGCAGCCGGGATGGAGCGCCGCCGGGTTTCCGAGAACCTCTCCGCCAGCGCATGCGTGGTTCAACCAGGCGCTCTTGCCCCGCCTGCCGCTCGTTTGCGCTCGCGGTTTCTTATCGGAGACTCCGCGCCTGCCGACTCAGCATCCGACCTGCACCTTGCCGATAACGATAGTGCGGTGTCCTCGACCAGCCGCGGGAGGCGCAAGACATGCGTCCGGATATCTCCGTCATCGTGCCGTGTTACAACGCCGAAGCCACGCTGAGCGAGACACTCGACAGCGTTCGGCGTCAGACGCTGGTGAACTGGGAAGCGCTCTGCGTGGACGACGGTTCGACCGACGACACGCCGGAGCTGCTAGGCCGCTTCGCGCGGCGTGACGTTCGCATCCGCACGATCGCATCGCCGCACGGCGGTCTTGCGGCAGCGCGTAACAGGGCACTTGTGCACGCCCGCGCGGCGCACGTTTTTTTCCTCGATGCCGATGACCAGATCGAGCCGGACGCGCTTTGGGCGCTGCTCGAAGCAGCCCGCGAAGCCGGACCGGCCACGATCGTGACAGCCGGACGGGCGCTGTTGACCGAAGACGGCCTGCCGGTCGGCATCACACACTATCCGCGGGCGTCCGACTTCAACTTTGACAGCATTCTGCAGGGAAACCCAATTACGCCGATGGCGCTCGTTCCCTCGGCGCTGCTCGGCGTCCAGCCCTTCGACGCCGGCCTGCAAGCTTGCGAGGACTGGGATCTCTGGCTGCGATTGTCGGATCGCGGCGTTGGCTGCCGGGTTGTGCCACGAACGCTGCTTCGCTACCGCCTTCGTGCGGGGAGCCTGACGCGTCGCTGCGACTTGATGTTTGAATCAGGCATGACGGTGCTCGAGCGATGGAAGCCGAAGGTGCGCGACCCACAATGCGTCGCGCACGTCGGGCAGCGCTGGGCGATCGCCTGCGCCGCGACGGCGCTGGCCGCCGGCGATCCGGCGGCGCTGACTCGATACTGGTCGCGCTTCGGCGTTGCAGAGCTGGATCGCGGACAGTGCGCGGCTGTCGCTTCGACCATTCACGGCGCGTATTGCCTGGTTCGCGGCGCGCAGGGACGGACCTGGACCGAGCGGCGCGAAGCCTGGCTGGCCGAAGCGGAGCAGTGGCTGCGCGAAGGGCCGCTGGCGTCGTCTTCGGCGGACATCCATCAAGCGTTGGCCGCGCAGGCCGGCCGTGAGCTCGCCGTGAGCGCCGTCTGCGATTGGCTGTCGGCCAACGTCGGTGAGCGGCGCGTGGTGCTCTACGGTCTGGGCACGAACGGCCTGACGTTGCTCGAAGCAATCCGCCGCGACGGGCGGCTGCGGATGTTAATGGCGAGCGCCAGAATCGCGGTCGCCGACGACGCAACCGAGGAGTCGATCGTTGCCGCGCTGGGAGCTTCGCGCGAGCGACCGCTGATGTGGAGCGCCTGGCCGGCGCAGACGCTGGTTCTTGTAACGCCGCGCGACGCGGATGGGATACTCGCGGCGCTGGAATGCCGTGGCGGTCGCCGCGACGTGGACATCGTCGACGCGTGCGCGCTGTCGACCGGGGCGCCGATTCTGGCGCCGAGCACAAACGCCGCCGTCCCGAATTCAGTCGAAGCGATGATGCGGTCGTAGAGCCCGTTTCAGGATTCCATATCTGAATCTAAGTCAGCTTGCGCGAGTACGCGCTCTCATCTTAGTGACGAGTCAGGCGAATCCCGCGATCTAATTGCAGAACTGCGTGACGTTCAGCTTGTACCAGATCGGGCGCGGGCGGGCCTGCCCCACGCGCCAAACCCATTTGTCGAATACGACGTTCGCCGCTCGATCGCAGAATTTGCGCGTATCCATGTAGACGTTGTTGGCGTGGCCATCGAGAAACGCGATGCTGTGTTTCGAGAACTTGTTGTGGTCGCCCAACACGCGGACGTGTGAATAAATCGCGTAATCGAAACTGCCATCCCAGTAGAACGCGTAACGCGAGGTGACGTCCACGCCCTGCCGCAGCAGCACGTTCAGGTTTTCCTGCCAGCCGTGGCCCGTGTTTCGCCAGGGATTGGGCATCTGATTCTGCGGCACGCTGTCGTCGGTCCAAACGCCTTGCAGGTTGAACTGATACGAGGTGCCTACGTCTTCGTAGGTCGAGAATTGTTCGTCCGCGACATCGCCCGGGGCGAACGTGCCGCGCTGATACGACCACTTGTCGGACGGGCAGCGCAGGGCCTCCATCGGCTCGTAGGGCCCGAGCTGCTGGCCGATGATGTAGTTGTTGACCGGGCGCTCGTTGGTGCGGAAGTACCACAAGCCGCCGTAAGGCCCCTGCCAATACTGCCCATCGCCCACCCAGCCGCCATAGGACCACGAGCACACGCCCAGCCAGCCGGGCGTGTTGCGGCAGTACATTGGGAACTCGTCCTTCATGTCGACGAAGTACGAGTAAGTGGCGGTCATCAGGTTCCGAAGATTTGCGAGGCACTTTGCAGTCTTGGCCTGTTCGCGAGCCTCGGTGAGCGACGGAAGCAGGATCGAAATCAGCAGCGCGATGATTGCGACGACGACCAGAAGTTCGATGAGCGTGAATGCGCGAAGGCGACTGCGCGGCGACATGGCACACCTCATGAGAACGGCCCTATTGGGCGACTTGACTCCAATAGGATAAGGGCGGCCGTGGTGCGCCGGCAACGCTATTTCCCGGTGGGGTAGTGGCTTAGTTTCGCATGCGACACTGAAAAAACGCTGGGCACCGAGGCCCGACCGTAAGGGAGCGGCTTTCTGCTCGTCGCAAGAGACCCCTCCCTGACGGTCGGGGCTCGGCTGGGTGCGTTCTTCAACCGGCTGTTACGGTCGCGGCGTGGTAAGGCCAAACCTCACCAGCACCCTCGACCGGGCCCGAGCGAAAAAAGAGAACGCCGCGCGCGGGCGACTCGCGGCGGGAACGTCACTTCGGCGCGGCAGGGGCACTGCTCGGCGAGCTCTCTGGTTGCGCCCTCGCCCGCTGGGCGCGCGTGAGCAGCTTCTCTAGCCCGGGTTGTAGCTTGTTCTCAAAAATTCCGCTCAGCGGCGCGATGAGTTCATCGCGACGGTCGCTGAGCAACTTGCGCTGATCGACCGACGGCCCGTCTCGATTGGCGCTCTGTAAGACGCGCTCGAGTTCGTCCCGCGCGTGCTTGACATACTCGGTCCCCTCTTCCTCGCAGCGCGCGCAGAGCGCCAAAGCGTGGGCTCGCTGCTCAGCATCCAGGCCGTTCCGGAGGATGAAGTCGTTGGTGTAGCGCCGCCACACGCTGAGGTGCTCAGCCAACAGCCAAGCGACACGCTCAAAGCCGCGAAAAGGCCCCCCCCCTCAGAGAGGTCGCGAAAATGATCGCCGTGGGCTGACGCCGCGTCCAGCGCGCGCGTCGTTTCCGCGGAGTACCGAACTTCGCCCGTTCGCAACTTGATCGCGAACTCCGCTTGCGTGAGCAGCTCGTTCCCGTCCCAGAAACGGAGCCCGATCGGTTGCAGCTCCGTGTCCCGGTATGTGAGGTTAACGCCAGGCACGATACCGATCGACTCGGGCGTAAGCGTCCTTTCCTGCTCCGGCTGGTTGAATTCCGCCCTTCGAACTGTAAATTGTCCGCCGAGGGACCGAACCGTCCTTGAAGCGGGCCGAGTAGAACTCAGTTCGTTCCGGAAACCACGTGTCGCCAATCTTGCGCAACGTGCTGCGAGACTCCTCCACCAGTCGACCGTTTCTTTCCGACTGAACGCGGACGGCGTTCAAGTCGCATTTCGGGTCAAGAAACCAGCGAACGACGTGCGCATGCTGGCGATCGGTCGCTTCGATCACGACGTACTCGCCTTCACGCCGTTCGGCGTACTCGCGCGGCGCGTCCGACGCAAGAAGCTGATCCTATGGGTCGAAGAACGACTCGCGATACCACGTCCCCAGCGCGGCGAAGGTCTCGGGCCGGTCTTGCTCGCGCAGGTCGCGGACATCACCCGAAAGGCTCCCATCGATGAGGATCCACTCTCGTCCCTGCCAGAATAGCGATCGCACTCCCGGTTGCTCCGGCTTCGCGCGAGCACGACCTAGCGGCTCGATCGCGTAGTAGCCGGGACCAAAACGTGTTCGTACTTCCAAGTCCGATGCGTTTCCACGAGCGTCCTCAACGTGCGATACCCACTCCAGGTCGCCCGACTTCAGCATGGCACGCTTTTCCGCAATGCGCAGCAGCGCGGGCGGGCGATCACGTGACTGTGCCAACGCGGCGGCGACGCCAACAACAACAGTGTGACGACGACTATTCGCACATCGCCCCCGCGATATCCTTGACAAATGTGTCGGGATGAACTTGGAACGAACCGTAAGGCGTGCAGGCGCCGGCCGTGCAGTCCTCCGGCACGATGCAGCTTCTGAAGATACTGCAAGGCATCAGCTGCTGTGCCCAGGCATTTCCATACGCCTGTGTGAACTTTTGGTTTTCACGTTGCAAATAACGTACTCGCCGTAGTCACAGTAGGTGGACCCAGAAGGGCCGTGGCAGCTACGGCATGTATGGTCAAAGCACCAGGTACACCCGAGTGGGCCCGGGTCGAACTTCCAACATCCGTCGGCACCGGCGACGGGGCGCATCGCCGCGGGAAGCACGAACAGCGCGAAGCCGAAAGCCAATCGCCTAGCATGCATGTTTCCCTCATTTCCCGTTGAATCGGCCACATATCGACTTTACGAAAATGACGCCGACGGGGATTTCCACAGCGTCGGTCCTAAACTCCAAATCACAGCTGCTGATCGCGCTCGACACGCCCGCCCCATCGAATTCCAGCATCACCCGGGCGCCATCGCCATGTCGCTCAATTGGACCTAGCCGCAGCCAAGGCACCGGCGGGACGATTCTGCAATCAAGCTTCCGATTTGAACGCGAACGAAATTCCACGACAGCGGATTCGCGCGGCTTGTGAAGAACGGCATCGCACACAAACGTAACGACCTTCGGCGACACGGTCCATCGTTCGATCACGTCCAGCGTGATCTGCAGCTCATGGGTTTCACCGAGGGCGTCGACGAGCGCGATTCGTGACGCTCGTCGGCCGCCGTCGAATCCCGTTGACAGCCGGACCGTTAGCGCAATGGCGCTTCGCGGTTCAATCTTACGTCCAATTAACTCCCCCTGCTCGAGAAGCAAGCAATCGCACGAAACGCGGATGTCTTCAACGACGACCGCACGATCCGATCGATTTGCAAAAATCGGCGCGGGATCGATCTGCTATCCCCACGCCTGCTCTCCGAGGTACAGCACGTCGGGTTCAAAGTCGGCGCGCCCCTCAATCGCCACGTCAGTGCCATCGCGAAGTTGCGAGTGCGGTGGCGATTCGGAGCGCAAAGCGAGGAATCGGACGGCAGCTATGCTGCCAACAACCACCATCACAAAAATCGGAGCAGCGCCGCGCGTCATCCTGAACATTGGCGCCCTAACAAGGCACGTGCTATTTACATCCCCCCCCCCCCCCCCCCGTCCTTGTCAAGTGACTTTTGCAACGCCGCAAGAAATTCCTGCGGCGCCAAAATGCGCGTGGGCAACTAAGCTCGGGAGGCGGGAGCGACACCGCGCACGAAACGGACGCCGCAAGCAATCGGCTCGCGGCGTCCCGTTCGAGCGACCATTACGATGCTTACGGGCAGGTGACCTGCCAGTTCGCCAGAACGACGCCAAGGTCCGATTCAGCGGATGCGCCGTCTCGGTTCACATCGCCGCAGGCGTTCGACTGCCACGATCCAAGAAGAATACCCAAATCCGATTCATTCACGACCCGATCGCCGTTAAGATCGCCGGCGCAGCCGTTGTTCAAATTGGCCATGACGTTCAGAACAACGGAGCCCGTTTCGGTTGAGAGCGAGGTGTGCCGCCAGCCGCAGCGGATCACTTGTACCGGGAAGGCCGAGAGCGCGACTAGGTAGTTGCCCTTGTTGATCGCGCCGTCTTCGCCGGCCATCAGGATCAGATTGGCCGACGCGCGCGGCAAATTGTCGCCGAAGCTGATGGCGCTGTAGTTCGTGCCGGTCGGTCCGGCGGGTGCGTCGTCGTTCCACCGATAGAGCGAGCCGTCAGGCTTATAGATCGACAAGACCGTGTCGGTCGGCGCGGTCCCCGTCAACGAGCTGCCGTCGGTATGAAAATCGAGCGTGTCGCTCGACGGCACTCCACTGGCGGATGCGACGACATCCTGCGTCAGCGTGAACTCGTACCACTTGACCTCACCCGCGGCGAGCGGAGATGAGATCGCGATGGGGCCCGGCGGCGAGGCGACGTCGTCATCGATCAACGCGCCGAGGCACGTCGTGGTCGGGCGCACCGGCGCCGGCGGGTTCGTGCCGACGAAGTCGCCGTCCAGAATCAGCCGGAAATTCGCGATGTTGTTCGGCCCGGTGAACGTACGTGCATCGGCCACGTCGTACATGCCGTTCGCGTTCGAGTCACGCCAGTATGTATCCGTGCTGTCGCCGATCTCGGGCACGCGCGACCCGAAGAAGACATGCGTGACTTCCTGTGCGATCGTGACTGTGCCGATGCCACCGGGCGGAACGACTCCGCCGGTCGGGACAAACTGAATGTCAATCGCGTTGTCATTGTCGTCAAACACAATCGGGGGCGATATCCCCGTCAAGTCGATCGGATTGACGACATAGAAGTGGCTGACACCGTCACCCAGCACGTTCGTGAACGAAACGCGCACGCGACCCAGCTCGACCGTGTTGATCGGCGACGTCGCTGTCGACGACTGGTCCAGATTGTCGAAGAAGATGATCACCGCGTCGAAGCTAAGCGGCGTCAACACGTTGGCCGTCAGCGACAGCCCGAACTGCATTGACGTAAGCGTGAAACTGCCGGTGGCGATCTCCGCCGGTCCACAGACGGTGAGCAGGTCGTCCATGGCGCGGCGCGGCAAGGGTCCAGAGCGGAAGGTGGTCTCACCCGTGGCCGGCCAGTTGCGATAGCCGGTGACGACCGTTCGCAGCCCCGGCCCTTGCGGCAGCACGTTTCCCTGTCCGTCATAGACCGCAGTCGGCACCAGGACCTCCTCCTGCGCGCCGACGACCGCCTCCTCGCGCTGCGCATCTTCGGCCCAGGCACACAGCGTGGTCGCCAAGGCCGCCCATCCGAGCATTGCAAAGCGCTTCATGAGAATTCCTCCAACGCAGGTGGATTCGTGGAAATGAGCGGCTGGGCCATCTCGTTCCGGCTGGCGCGCGACGACGACCTGATGAACCCGGATCGTTGCAGTCGTGCAGTCGTGCGGCGCGGCCCAAGCTGGAACTGAGCGACCGCAGCGGGGAGCGCAACTCGCCAGAGCGCCCCCGATAGACCTGCGTTCACGGGTAGCCTACTTGAACATCGTCTCATCGGCAACGGGATTTCATCGGGATTCACCGGTTTGTGTTGGCGCAGTTTGCTCCGAGCCGCACCGCACGCTCGCCGGCATTGCCGGTCGCTTGCGCTCGCGGTCCGGATTTCTCCGCTCCGCGCGTGAGACTCGCCTCCCATTCTCAATTGATGTTTAGGCGCGTGCGTAGTTCGCGCGCAGGGAGACACCCATGCGTTCAAGGACTCTCGTGGCGGCGCTCGTCGGTGGCAGTTTGGGCACACTCGCCGGCTGCCCGTTCGGCGCTGGTCCTCAACCTCGCCCCGGCGATCAAGTTACCGTCGTTCCCGGTGAACAGGTCAAACCGGGACCTCAAGACGGCATCACCCCCGAACCCGACAATGACCTCCCGCCCAGGCTCTACCTGCGGCGCTCGTTGGACGCTGGCGGACCGTCCTCACGTACGTCCCGCCCTACTACACCTGGATCATCGATCCAGGGGATTTCAGCGGTTCGCTCGGCGTCACGTATTCGTTCGCCGCGGACGGGCAGTATCGCTACGAAATGGACACTGCGATGGCGTACTTTGGCGGAATGTGTTTCCGTTCGTCAACGTGGACCGAGTGGGCGCTGTGAACCTCGCCGGCTCGGAGATGACGTTCAAGCCCGCGCGTACGACGAACGTGGGGATGGACTCGTGCGGGCAATACATTCTGGACGACAGCGCGCCGGCGAAAGAGTCGACGGTCACGATCACGCTCGAGCAGGACGGCGCCGGCTGACCCAGTCTGCGGCTTCATCTTCCGACCGGCGATGACGTCTTGCTGGAGAAATGCCGGGATAGTCAGTAGCGGGCGACGTGTGCCGCACATCGCCGGCGCGTTGCAACCGGCGTCAAATCGCGAATCCCGTGCCGTCCGCCAGATCGCGCTGACCCGCGAGATCCTGCCCGGCTTCCGGCAGCAGGATGTGTACGCAAGTGCCGTCGCCAGCGCGGCTTTCGAGCCAAATACGCCCGCCGTGCGAATCGATGATGCGGTGCGCCCGGGCCAAGCCCAGCCCACGGCTGCGGCCCGCCGGGCGGTGCGAGTAGAACGGGTCGAATGCGCGATGAAGCACCGCCGGCGTCATGCCGCGGCCCGGATCGCGCACCTGGATTTCGATCAGGCCAGCGTCTGCCGCACGCGCGGCGCCGATGCCCGGGGCATCCGCGGTGTGCTGCCGCTGCGTCACGTCGCGATCCGGCTGCCGGACGCGCGGCGGCGAGCCAGCGTCGAGCAGCGAAGTCGCGCGGCGAGCCTCGATGACGATATTGCCGCCTCGATCGCGGACGGCTTCGACCGCGTTCTTGAGCACCTCGACCAGCACGCGCACAAGTTGTTCGCGATCCGCGCGCACGCGAAGCGGCGGCTCGGCGGGGCCGCCGGGCAAGTTCAGTTGCACGCGCATCGCGGGTCCCAGGGCGCCGACGTAACGCTCGTTCAACTCCAGCAGCAGCGGCCCGAGTTCGACCGTTTCGAATTTCGGCGGCCGCGGACGGGCGAAGTCCATCAACTCGCTGACGATCTGGCTGCATTCGTGGGCTTTTTGGCTAATCTGCTCGAGTGCGCGACGCGCGTCCGGCGACTCAAGCTGTGCGGCCAGCATCTGCGCCCGCCCGGAGATGACCGTGAGCGGTCCGTTGAGTTCGTGCCCGGCGCCGGCGGCCATCTCGGCGATCATCGCCAGCGTGCGCGAGCGCAGCAATTCGGATTGAACCTGCTGCAAGCGGCGATTGCTCTCGGCCAGGTCGTCGGATAGTCGCCGCGCGGCCGACAGCGCGCTGGCGCGGGCCAGCGACAGCCCCAGTCGCGTTACGAAACCGCGCAGCTCGTCGATTTCGCCGGCCAGTTCGAGCCGCTCGTCGCGCGGCGATCGGAAGACGATCCCGCCCACGATTTCGTCGCCATGCGGAATCGGCACCAGCCATTCGGCGTCGTCGCTATGATCGTCTTCGAGCGACAGCGCGGAACGCAGCGCCGCCGGCAACTCAATCACGCCCCAATTCTGTCGCAACGCGTGCAGCGCCTTGTATTCTTCGGGCGACATCGGGCACGTACGAGTCTGGAGCGGCAGATTCTCAGCCGCGCTCGCGATCTCAAGCGCCCCGTGCGCCTCAAGCAACCCGAACGCCGTGACGCCGGCATGCTGCACGGCCGCGCCCACCGATTGCGCGATCGCGCGCACCACGTCGGCCACGCCGAACCAGGCCTGAATCAGCGAGTCGAGCATTCCGGCAGCCTGGTGATAGCGGGCCGCGACGGCGAGTTTGCGGTTGGTCGAGATCAGCTCGCTGTTCAGCCGAGCGAGCTCGCCATTGGCGCGCGTGAGCGAGCGCAGATACACGCGTTCCGTCGTATCGCGATCCAGCCCCAGCAGGCTCACCTGCGCCGCGACATCTCCCGCCAGCGCCTGCGTGACGCTCTCGACCTGTGGCGCGTCGATCCCGATCTGCGCGGCCAACTCGCTCGAAGATTCGTAGAACGCGTAATTGCCGGAGTAGCCGATGTGCTGCTCGCGCACCAGCGTGTCGGCGAGTTGAACGAGGCAGATCAATCCGCGCGATCCGACGCTGGCGGGCAGCGCGTCGGGCGAGAGATGATGCAGCCAGATCGCCTCGCGAAACGCCGCCGGCAAACGCCAGCGCTCAGCCAGGGTTCGCCCGGCGACGGTGTGATCCGCGCCCAGCACGGCGCGTTCGAGATCCGCAAGATCTCCGCGTGCCTGGCCGGCCTGCGTCGCGATGCGGTCGTAAGCCTTCGGAAAGAGCGTGTCCAGCGCCACCTTGCCAAGGTCATGCAAAAGGCCGGCGACGAACGCCTCCTCGGGATCGATTCCCAGTGCGCGGCGCGCGGCGGCCAGCCTTTTCGCCGCGCTGGCTACGCCGATCGAGTGTTTCCAGAATTCCGTTCGGTCGAACCCGCGCGCCTCTCCATTGCCGTCCGCGCCGGCGAAACACTCGAATACCTTCACCGCCAGCACGATGCTGCGAACCGCGGCAAATCCCAGGATCACCACCGCTCGTTCCAGCGTCGACACGTCGCCTCGCGCGCCGACCGCCGCCGATGCGGCGACCGCGAGAACGCGGCTGGTGATCGACTGGTCCCCGCGCAGCACCGCCAGCAAGTCTTCCAAACGCGCATTGCGGTCGGCGGTGATCTGGAGCGTCTGTACGGCGACCGCCGGCAGTGTCGGAAGCTGATTTAGATGCGCGAGCGTCAGAACGCCCCCGGGCTCGGAGAAGCCGGCGTTGGCGGCGGAATCATGCACCGATCAATTCCGTGATGCGCTTGACGAGCTGTTCGATACTGAATGGTTTCTGAAGGAAATCGTCGGCGCCGCAATCCAGCAGGCTGCGCACGTCTTCGCGGTCGACCACGCCCGACACGATGATGATCCGCACGCTCTGCAGCGACGGGTCCGATCGAATCCGACGAATCACCGCGTTGCCGTTGATGTCTGGCAGCATGTAGTCGAGCACGATCACATCGGGGCGAAACTCTTTCGTCCGCATCCCGGCGTCAAAGCCGTTCGCAGCCGTCTGCACCTCGAAGCGTCCGTCGCGTTCCAACAGTTCCATCAACATCTCGACGATCGCCGGATCGTCATCGACAACCAGCACGCGTTTCTTCCCGGTCTCGAGCTGGTCGAGCGGGATGGAATTGTCCTTCATGAACTGAATCAGGCTCTCGCGCGGAATCCGCCGAAAACGGGAGCCTGGCACGCGGTAGCCTTTCAGTTTCCCGGAATCGAAGCAACGAATGACGGTTTGCTGGCTCACATTGCAGATTTCCGCGACTTCTCCGGTCGTGTAGACGGACTGCTTGAGCCGATTGCCTCTCTTCGCTGCGTTATCCATTCTTACGTCCATACTTCTCCCATCTTCTCCAGTTTATCGTAACTTCTTTCGGTGGATTTACCAGAACGACAGGAGGGAGCACAATCAGAATTTGATCAAACCGATCCGGAATCGCGCACGGCGCACCGGATGCCTGGTTGTCGGAGTTACGCCGGCTGACGCGTTAACCACACCAACAGCAGCGACACGTCCGTCGGCCGAACGCCACTCACCCGAGCGGCCTGGCCGACGCTCCGGGGGCGGACCGACCGCCAGCGCTCGCGAGTCTCATGTCTCAGGTGCGGGATTAGGTCGAAGTCCAACGAGTCGGGAATGACCCGATCTTCCAGTTCCCGCATCTCCGTGATCAGGCGTTCCTGACGCGACAAGTAGCCCTCGTACTTGATCGAGACCAGCGCGCTGGCCCAGACATCCGCTTCTTCGTGCAGCACGGCGAGTTCCGGGAACGCCGAAATGAAACGCGACCCATCCTCGTCCGGGCGGCGCAGAAGCTCCGACAGCGAGCGCCCCTCCATTCGCCGGCTAGACAGTAGCGCCAGCAGTTCGCCGCAGCGGCGCTGCCGTGCTTCGAATCGCCGCCAGCGCGCATCATCGACCAGCCCCAGCCGCCGTCCGATCGGCGTCAGTCGCACATCTGCGTTGTCGTAGCGCAGATGCATGCGATGCTCGGCCCGCGACGAGAACATGCGATACGGCTCGCTCACGCCGCGCGTCACCAGATCGTCGATCATCACGCCCACGTACGCGTCGCACCGCGAAAGCACGAACGGCGGCAAACCGGAAACGTAGCGCGCGGCATTGATACCAGCGACGATCCCCTGCCCGGCGGCCTCCTCGTAGCCGCTGGTGCCGTTGATCTGCCCCGCCAGCAGCAAGCCGCGCACGCGTTTGGTCATCAGCGAGGGCTCGGTCTGCTCGGGCGGAACAAAGTCGTACTCGACCGCGTAGCCCCATTGCAGCACGCGCGCCCGTTCCAGCCCCTCGATGCCGCGGACGATCCGTTCCTGCACGTCCTGCGGCAGTGAAGTACTGATGCCGTTTACATAGACGCGGTCGCTATCGCGGCCCTCCGGCTCGAGAAAGAGCTGGTGGCGCTCCTTTTCGGCGAACCGGACCACCTTGTCTTCAATGCTCGGGCAGTAGCGCGGTCCGCGCGACTCGATCTGGCCCGAGTACATCGGCGCGCGATGCAGGTTCGCGCGAATCAGCTCGTGGATCTGCGGCGACGTGTACGTGATCCAGCAATCCACCTGCGATTGCGAGATTCGCGGCGTGAGAAACGAAAACGGCGTCGGATCCGCATCGCCGGGTTGCGGCGTCAGGCGCGTGTAGTCGATGCTGTCGCGCGCAACGCGCGGTGGCGTGCCGGTTTTCAACCTGCCAAGCTCCAGCCCGAGCGACGCGAGCGACGCACTCAGTCCGGCGGCGGCAGCCTCGCCGATGCGCCCGCCCGGCGTCTTCGCCTCGCCGCAATGCATTAATGCGCGGAGGAAAGTGCCCGAAGTGACGACGACAGCCGCGGCGCGGATCAGCGAACCATCGCGGAGCCTGACGCCGACAACCCGCGCCGCGGCGCGCGGACTCCAGGAACTCTCCGTCTGCTCGCCGCCACTTAGCCCTTCAGTCTCGATCGATTCGACGCCGCCTTCGACGATGACGAGATTCGGGCATGCTTCGAGATGGCGGCGGACGGCGGCGGCGTAATCATCGCGATCCGATTGGCAGCGCGGCGCCCAGACCGCCGGCCCCTTTCGCCGGTTGAGCATGCGAAATTGAATTCCGGTCTCATCGGCCACAAGCCCCATTAACCCACCGAGTGCGTCCACTTCGCGGACCATCTGTCCCTTACCGATTCCGCCGATCGCCGGGTTGCACGACATGCGGCCGATCGCGGCGCGATCGAACGTGATCAGTGCGGTGCGTGCGCCCAATCGGGCTGTGGCCGCCGCTGCCTCCGCGCCAGCGTGGCCGCCGCCGATCACCAGAACGTCGTAATCCATGTGGGGCATGACGGGCGGATTATATGCAGTGCATTCGTCGTGCCGACGCCGCCAAACTCGTAACGCACTCCCGCAAATGACCGGTGCTCCACCACGAAATCACGGCCAGTAGTGGCTCAGTTGCGTGAAAGAACTCCCCAGCCGAGCCCCGACCGTCAGGGGACCGTAAGGGAGGGGTCTGTTGTACCGAGCAGAATGCCGCTCCCTCACCGTCGGGCCTCGGTGTCGAGCGTTCTCCTGGGGTCGCATGCGAAACTGCGCCAACACCAGGCAGCAGGCAGCCCCCGTGCGTTTGATCGTCACAGGCGTCCGAATACAATGCGCCGCCCGAATGGCCTCGGGTGACAGGAGCGGCATGGAGACACGCAATCTAATCTACGGCGTGGTGCTCGCGTTCGGGGTCTACCTGATCGCGAGTTACGCGGTCCGCCTGCTTTCACCGCCGCACCCGCAGCCGGCCGGCCCGCAAAGTCCGCCGGCGGCTATGCCCGGCGCACCCGGCGCTCCGCCCGCCGCGCCCCCGGCCGCTCCAGGCGGCACGCCGCCCTCAAGCGCGCCGAATGCCGCGACGAATCCGGCCGGGCTCAGCGTCGCGGTCGGCCCGGCGGCCGAGACGTTCACGCGCGGCGGAGAGGCCGACGATCTGTTGAGCGTCACGTTTGATCCGCGCGGCGCGTCGATCGCGTCGGTTCGCCTGACGGATCGCGTCAAGAGCGGAAAATTCGCATATCGCATGACGCCAAGAGGCAAAGACGCGTACGAGCTGCTATCGCCGGTGGACGGGCGCGACGGGCCGATGAACTCATTCCTCACGCGCTCGCTGTGGATCACAGAGCAAGGCAACGCGTCATGGCGACTTGACGATGTCTCGTGGCAGGTGATCGAGCCGACGGCGGACGCCGGCCCGCGCTCGGCCGCGTTCGCCACGACGCTGAAGCGCGACGATGGCTCGGAGGTCTTGCGATTGGCGAAGTCGTTCCGATTCTCCGCCGGCTCGCGCCTGATTCAAATGGACCTGGAGATCGAGAATCGCGGCGGCGAGCCGCTGACGATTGCCGTCGAACAGCTTGGTCCGCTCGGCATTCCATTCGAGGACGTGGGTCGCAAGACTCGGCACCTCATCGCCGGGCGAATGGCGGACCAATCGCTGAAGGCTGACGCCGTTACGCGGACGGACCTGCAGAAACACGGAACGCGCAAGCTGTTCTCTCCCTCTGCGACAGATCGGTTCTTGTGGCTGGCGCTGACCAACAAGTACTTCGGCGCGTTCGTTCGGCCGCTACCGGTCAACGGCGCGCCGCTGGCGCTAGCGGGAGTTGAGAGTGAGCTGGCCGCGCCGCAATTGTCTGACTCCGGCGATCTCTTGGGCCGCATTGTCACTGCCTGGGTCCGAATCGCCCCGGGGGAAAAGCACTCTTACCCGTTTGAAATTTACGCCGGCCCGAAAGAGCCGGAGATGCTGGCCAAGGCCAACCCCGATTTCGTCGACCGCACCAAGCTGGGTTACGTCGCCGCGCACGATGCGGATTTTTCGTGCATGTGCACGTTCCACCCGCTGCCGGAGATCATGACCTGGCTGCTGCGGACGCTGGCGTGGGTGGTTCGCAACTACGGACTTGCGATCATCGCGCTGGTGTTCATCGTTCGCGGCGCGTTGCACCCGCTGACGGTGTTTCAGCAGAAGTCGATGTACCGCATGCAGGACGCGATGGGCCGCATTCAGCCGAAGATGGACGCGATCAAGGCGCAGTTCGCCAACGACAAAGTCCGCCAGCAGCAGGAGATGATGAAGCTCTGGAGCGAGGAGAACGTCAATCCGGCCGGCAGCGTGGTCGCGATGGTGCCGCTGTTCATTCAAATGCCGATCCTGGCCGCGCTCTACGTCGCGCTCTCGGGCGATCTGCACTTGCGCCACGCACCGTTTGACGGTTACTGGATTCGCGACCTGGCGGCGCCGGATGCGCTGGTGAACTTCGGCGATCCGGGCATCAATGTCCCGCTTCTTTCGTGGATCATGGGGCCGATACATTCGCTGAATGTGCTGCCGCTGCTGATGGGCGTGAGCATGTTCCTGCAGCAGAAGTACATGCCCAAGCCGCGGCATCTGGCCAAGCAATTGGCGGCTCGCCAGCAGCAACAACATCAGAAGGCGAGCACGCCAGGCGCCATGTCGCCCGAAGACCAGCTTCGCCAGCAGCAGATGATGGGCAACATGATGGCGATCATGTTCCCGGTCATGTTCTACACCATGCCGGCGGGGCTCAATTTGTACTGGTTCACGACCAACATCTTCGGCATCGGCGAATCGTTGATCATTCGCCGTCAGCTCGAGGCCGAGCACGACCGCCGCGAGCGCGAAGGTCCGCGCCCGCCGCAGAAGAAGAAGCCCGGGATGTTGGCGCGAATGATGAGAAAGCTCGCCGAGGAGGCGGAACATCTTCAAAAGAAGGCGGACGAGATGTCCGAGCACAAAGGCGCTAAGAAAAAGGTTTAGTGTGTTGTCTGGAACAGATGTCCGGGGGGAGCGCGGGCCTCTCGCCCGCAAGTGTGAGTGTCGCACCGACGCGTGCGGGCGAGACGCCCGCACTCCCCATGCTGATGTTGATGTGATTTTCTGTGACGGCACACTCGACACGCCCCGTGCGAGACACGCTTAAGATGGCCGCCAGCCACCCGGACTCGGCGACGCTGCGAATGCTCGCCGCGCAAGCCGCGAGAATCGGCGCCGGTGCGGCGTTGCTGGCGACGCGCGGCCCGATCGCCGTCACGCTGAAGGCCGACGACAGCGAGGTCAGCCAGGCCGACCTCGCGTCACAGCGCGCCATCACCGACGCGATCCGTTCCGCGCGACCCGACGACGCGATCGTCGGTGAAGAATCCGATTCACAGCCACCCGCGACGGCCGGCGCGTCTCCTTACGCCTGGATCATCGACCCAATCGACGGCACGCGGAATTTCCTGCGCGGCGTCCCGCTCTGGGCCGTCTCCGTCGGCGTGCTGCGGAACGGCCGGCCGATCGCCGGTGCGATCTACCATCCGGCGATGGATGAGATGTTCGATGGATCGCCGGAAGAAGGCGCGTTTGTGAACGGCCGCCCGGTCCGTAGACTCGACGAGCCGCGGGCGACGCGCGAGTTTCGCTCGCCCAAAATCGTCGCTGCGATCCCCAGTACGAGCGAAGGAACCTTGTGCTCGCACGTCGATGCTTGGATCGAGCGTGCCGTCATTCGCAGCCTCGGCTCGACGGCCCTGCACTTGGCCTATGTCGCCGCCGGGCGTTTTGACGCGGCGCTGATCTCCGACAGCAAGCTTTGGGACATCGCGGCGGGCTGGGCGCTGATCATCGCCGCGGGCGGCATCTGCGAATCGCTCGACCCACGCGCGACGTTTCCGGTGGACGTTTCCACGCACCCGAACACACCGTTCCCATGCGTCGCGGGGCGCAGCCCGGCTATTCTCTCTCGACTAGCCGTGTCGCTGCGGAGTTAAGAAAAGCCGCCGGAATTGCTGTGCGCCTGTCACGCCGAGATCGGCGGGGCCGAGGCATCGCCCGGCGTCGCGTGCAACGTGCTGTGCACGCTGGTCGAGGCTCGCTTGGGAGTATTTCTCAGCGGGCTGGTAGTGGAGCGGGGATTGAGAATCGGCCCGTTCGATGCCCAAATCCCGACGCCCGATGCGGTATCGACGTTGAGCGGACATAATGACCGGTCCGGCGTCACGCAATCGTCTAAACTGGGTTCCGCGAGTCGCCGCTCACGAGCCGCAATTCAATAGAAAGGCCATGCATGCAACGCCGATTTGCCGTCCTCGTCGCGTTGTTCCTGTGCGCCGCACCAAGCGCATGGGCGCAGCGTCAGCCCGTCGGTTATTACCGCGAACCCGCGCTGCACGGCGACACGCTGGTATTCGTCGCCGAGGGCGACCTCTGGCGGGTCGGCGTTAACGGCGGCGCGGCGACACGCCTGACCAGTCATCCCGGCGACGAGGCCAACCCTGCATTCTCGCCGGACGGCAAGACGCTCGCATTCGCCGCTGAATACGAAGGCCCGCGCGAGATATTCACAATGCCGGTCAGCGGCGGATTGCCCACTCGCCGCACGTTCGACGGAGCGCGCTGGAACGTCGTCGGCTGGACGCCCGACGGCCGCATCATTGGCGCCAACGACGCCTACTCGATGCTGCCCAATTGGCAGCTCTTCCTGCTGGACATCAGCGGAAGCGACGTCGCGGCCAGGCGCGAGCCCGTGCCGCTGGCGCAGGCGGCCGACGGTTGCTACAGCGACGACGGGAAGACCCTTTTCTTCACGCGCCTGGCGTTTCAAGGCAGCAATACCAAGCGCTACAAAGGCGGCACCGCGCAGAATATCTGGCGCTTCACGGCGACCGACGCGGAGGCGACGGCGCTTACGCCCGATTACGCCGGCACCAGCAAGGAGCCGCAGTGGTGGCAAGGGCGCGTGTATTTCGCGACCGATCGCGACGGCACGATGAACCTGTGGTCGATGAAACCCGACGGCACGGACCTGCGCCAGCACACGAAGCACAACGGCTTTGACGTCGCGGCGCCGTCGCTGGACGCCGGGCGAATCGCGTATCAACTCGGCGCGGATCTCCACGTCTACGACATCGGCGCGGGCACGGATCGCGTCGCGAACATCACGCTCGACTCCGATTTCGACCAGACGCGCGAAAACTGGGTGAAAAAGCCCATCGAATACATGAGCGCGGCGCACGTCTCGCCGGACGGAGATCGGGTAGTCCTCACTGCGCGCGGCGTGCCGTTCGTCGCGCCGCACCGGCAAGGCCGCTTCGTACAGGCGGCGCGCCAGCCCGGCGTGCGCTACCGCGACGTGCGTTTCTTGCCGGATGGAAAATCCCTGCTGGCGATGTCCGACGAGTCCGGCGAGGTCGAATTCTGGAAGCTGCCCGCAAACGGCGTCGGCGAGCGCACGCAACTTACGCGCGACGGCGACGTATTGCGCTGGAGCGGGCAACCGTCGCCCGACGGCAAATGGGTCGCGCACTACGACAAGAATCAGCGTCTATGGCTGCTGAACGTCGAGAGCGGCGAGAATCGCAAGGTCGACGAATCGCCGATCGACGACTTCGCGGACCTGACCTGGTCGGCGGACAGCCGCTGGCTGGCGTACGTGAAAAAGGCGGACAACATGTTTCAGCAGATCATGCTGCTGAACGCAGCCGACCGCACGATCACGCCGGCGACCAGCGACCGCTTCGACAGCTACGCCCCGCAGTTCAGCCCCGATGGCAAGTGGCTCTACCTGCTTTCGGACCGCAATCTAAGGACGATTGTCGCCAGCCCGTGGGGCAACTATCAGCCCGAGCCGTTCCTCGACAAGACCACGCGCGTTTACCTGATCGCGCTGTCCAGGGAAATGACGCGTTCGCCTTTCGCGGCGAAGGATGAGCTGCACCCGGACGAAGAGAAGAAATCCGATTCGGACAAGGACAAAGAGAAGGACAAGGACAAGAAATCCGGCGACGCGAAGGGTGCGGCGGCGTCCGGGCCAGCCGATTCTCAGCCGGCCCCCGCGCCCGGTTCATCGCAACCTGCCTCCTCACCAACGAGCCAACCGACCAGCAAGCCCGCGCCGCCGGAAGTCAAGATCGACCTGGCGGGCATCCAGCAGCGCTTGCAGGAAACACCGATCCCGGCGGGCAATTACGGCGATCTGATGGTCAACGATAAAGCCGTTTTCCTCATGTCATCGCAAGCCGGCGAAAGCAAACGCAACCTGATCGCGTTTCCGATTGTGAACGAGAATCTCGAATCCAAGACGGTCGTGGCCGACGTGAAGCGCGCGGAGCTGTCGTCGAATGGCAAGAAGCTGCTGGTCCACAAGGGCGACAGCCTTTACATCATCGACGCCGCCGCTGACGAGGCGAAACTCGACAAGAAAGACGTGGATTTGTCGGCCTGGTCGCTGTCGGTCACGCCGCGCGACGAATGGCGTCAGATGTTCACCGAGGCCTGGCGTCTGGAACGCGACTATTTCTACGACCGCGGGATGCACGGCGTCGATTGGAAGGCCATGCTGGCCAAATATCTGCCGCTGGTCGACCGCATCAGCACCCGCGCCGAACTCAGCAACCTGATCGCGCAGATGGTCGGCGAGCTTTCGGCGCTGCACATCTTCGTGCGCGGCGGCGACGAGCGCGAGGGACCGATCAACATCCACGTCGCCTCGCTCGGCGCGGAACTGCAACGCGATCCGGCGGCGGGAGGATATCGAGTCGCGCGAATTCCGACGCTCGATCCGGACGAGCCGAATCGAATCAGCCCGCTGGCCAAGCCCGGCGTCGACATGATGGTCGGCGATGTGATCGAGCTGCTGAACGGCGTCCCCACACTCTCGACGCCGGATCTGGGCACGCTCCTGCGCAATCAATCTGGCCGGCAGGTGCTGCTGCGCGTAAAGCCCGCGGCCGGCGGCGCGGCGCGCGATTGCATCGTCACACCGATCAGCGACGGCGCGGCGGCCGATTTGCGCTACTGCGAGTGGGAATTCTCCCGCCGGCAGCGCGTCGAGGAGCTCGGCGGCGGCGACATCGGCTACGTTCACCTGCGCGCGATGGGCGGCGACAATTTCACCGAATGGGCCAAGGGCTACTTCCCGGTCTTCAACCGCAAGGGACTGATCATCGACGTCCGCCACAACCGCGGCGGAAACATCGATAGCTGGATTCTCAATCGCCTGCTGCGAAAGGCGTGGTTCTACTGGAGTCAGCGCGTCGGGCTGGCGCCGTCGTGGAACATGCAGTACGCGTTCCGCGGACACATCGTCGTTTTGTGCAACGAGCGCACCGCCTCGGACGGCGAGGCATTCTCCGAAGGCTTCAAACGCCTCGGACTCGGCAAGGTCATCGGCACGCGCACCTGGGGCGGCGAAATCTGGCTCAGCTCCAGCAATTTCCTGGTCGACGGCGGAATCGCAACCGCCGCCGAATTCGGCGTCTTCGGACCGGAAGGAACCTGGCTGATCGAAGGGCACGGCGTCGACCCGGACATCGTAGTGGACAACCCGCCGCACGCGACGTTCAAGGGCGATGACGCACAACTCAAGGCGGCGATCGACTATCTCAAAAAGAGAATCGCGGACCAGCCGATTCCGCCCGTGGTAGTGCCAAAGTATCCCGACAAGTCGCGATAGGTGGCGCGATTCTGGTTGTTTCTCAATATGTGTGCGTCGAACGCGCAGAGCTGCTCGTCACACGCGACCGTGAATACGTCACCGCTCAACTCCAGGTCACGACCAATACCGGTCTACCTAGACGCTCTATCTTCGCTACAATTCATCGATCGTATCGACTGTGGAGGGTCCGGCATGGATGCCGCTCTGCGCTGGTGGACGCACCAACAAGCCTGGCTGGCCGACCGTTCGCGCTTCCGGCTGTGCCTGAAGGCGCGGCAGATCGGCATGAGCACGGTCGTCGCCGCCGAGGCGCTGCGTGACGCCGTCGCCGGCCAGACGACCATCCTGGCCTCGGCCTCGGAGCGCCAGAGCCAGGAACTGATGCGCCGCTGCCTGAAGCTGCTGCCGCTGGTCAGCGCCGCCTCGGGCGGCGCGATCCGCATCATCAAGGAGACATCCGAACTGCTGGAGCTGTCCACCGGCGGGCGCGTGCTCTCGGTCCCCGCTTCGGCGGCCACGATTCAGGGTTTCGCGGGTTCGGTGGTGCTCGACGAAGCGGCCTGGATGCCCAATGCCGACGAACTCTGGCAGGCGCTGGTGCCGAGCATCAGCGGCAATTCGCAGCATCGACTTTCGGTGCTTTCCACGCCGCGCGGCAAGGGCGGGCTGTTCCATCGGCTCTGGATGCAGGCTGACGGGCGGCGCTGGAGCCGCCATCGCATCACGATCGACGACGCCGTCGCCGGCGGCTGCCATGTCGATCGCGCGCAGATGCGGGCGGCGGTGGCCGACGAGTTGACCTGGCGCGCCTGCTACCTGTGCGAATTCGTCGACGAGCAGTACAGCCTGCTGCCCTACGAGCTGCTCGAAGCGCGCAGCGACCCGGCGCTGCCCTATCGCCTGAACGCCGCCGCGCTGCGCGACGTGAAGGCGTTGTACGGCGGCTTTGACGTGGGCCGCAAGCACGACCTGTCGGTGCTGGCGATCGTCGAGCGGCGCGACGAGATCCGCATCTGCCGCGGCTTCGTGGAATTGCGCGCCGCGCCGTTCGACCAGCAGCAGCAGGCGCTGGAATCGGTGCTGGCGCTGCCGGGCCTGCGGCGCATCTGCGTGGACGCCAGCGGGCTGGGTCTGCAGCTCAGCGAGCAGCTGGCGCGGCGGTACGCCAGCCGCGTCGAGGCGCTCACGATCAGCGCGCCGCTGAAGGAGGACCTGGCGATGCGCATGCAGCGCGCCTTCCAGGTCGGCGAGATCGCGATTCCGGCCGAGCCGGAGCTGCTGCGCGATCTGCACTCGGTCGAGCGGCAGGTGACAGCGGCCGGGAACGTGCGTTACGCCGCGCCGCGCGACGCCAGCGGACACGCCGATCGGTTCATGGCGTTGGCCCTGGCGCTGCACGCCGCGCTGCACCTGGGCCCGCGGATTTACTTCGGGCCGCAGCGGGACTTCTGGGACGAGGTCGACGACGAGATCGACGACGAGAACGACCGGCCGTGGCTTGGCCTGATGCGCCAGGGCAATTCCCGCTAGCGCAGGTTGAACTGATCGGGAAAGCGGCCGGACAGCGGGTTGCGGCTGGTCGCGACCATCGCCAGCCAAACGCGAACCGCCTGATTCGCCGCCCAGCCGCTCCCCCCCCCCCGCCCGGCGACCCAACCGCGTCTCCCCGTGGCCGCCAGACGCGTTCCGTGGCCGCGTGGCGCGTTTTGCGGCGCGATCCCGTCCCCACGGAGCCACCCCGCCCGCCGAGAGCGCTTTCGGGCCGGGTCCGCGTTCCAGAACCTGCGAGGAATTCGAGATTCTCTCCGAATTCTCGGAATTCGAGTGGATTCCCGGGCCGGGTCATGGCTTCATGTCCCTGTACGCAGACGCGTACGCCAAGGAGAACGCGGATGACCACGATCACGAGGAAGCAGGCGAACGACGCGACGACCAAGCGCGACATCGCGGAGGCGACGCGGGCCATCGACGCGATCGAACGCCGCCGCGGCGAGAAGCTGGACGCGGAACTTCGGACCCGCGCCATCGCGACGGTGGCGGCGGGCCTGGCGGCCACGCGGATGATCGACAAGTAGGCGACAACCCATAACGAGGAGACACGACATGACTGCGAATGACAAGGCGAACGGCGGGATCGACTCGAGCGAGGTGCTCGAGACGCTGGAGATCAAGAGGATGCAGCGCCGTGCCAGCGCGGGCGGCGCGTGGGTGAGCGGGACCATCGCCGGGCACCGCTTCGAGGCGCTGGTATTCCCCGAGCCGGCGACCAACCGCGAATGGGAAGTCGGCGGCGACAGCCGCATCTCGAAGCTGTGGGTCCAGCGAATCAGCGACAAGGCCACGGTCTACAACTGGGATCGCGGCGCGGACCTCGAACCGGCGACCGAGATGGCCGGCGTGATTGTGGACCTGCTCGCCGCCGGGCTGGCCGAGACGATTTACACAGACTAGCGCGAAGGAGACATCGCCGTGACGATCGAGTTCAACGCCATCGAGTTCGACAACATGAACGAGGCCTTCCAGCACTTCGACGCCAGCGGCTACGGCGACGACGTGATCCGGCTCGACGGGAAGTTCTACCTGACCACGCGGTCGGAATCGCAGCGCCTCGAAGCGGCCGGGGTCGAGTTCGCGTACCTGCACATTCACGACCTGCCGGACGGCGGCGAGCGCGTGATCTCGGTGCCGATCAACTGAGCCGCCGAAACGCGGGTTCGCGACGCCCTGCACGACGGACGCAGCAACGAGTCCACGACGCAGATGCCGCCGAACCCGCGTCGCCCGGGCGCTGGAGACCCGGGCCTGACGAGGCAACGAAAGGAACCAACCATGTCCAAGAGCACCAAGAAGTCCCCCAAGGCTGCGAAGACCGCGAAGGCCGCTGGGGCCAAGCCCAAGAATGAGCGCGCGTCCGCGAAGGCCGAACGCACGCCGGAAAGCGCCAAGGCGGAGCGCAAGGCCGCGACCGACGCCAAGCCCAAGCGCGTCAGCGCCCTCGACGCCGCGGCGCAGGTGCTGAAGTCCGGCGGCAAGTCGATGCGGTCCACGGAGATGATCGCGGCGATGGCCGAGCAGGGCTTGTGGACCAGCCCGAACGGCAAGACGCCGCACGCGACGCTCTACGCGGCCATCCTGCGCGAGATCAGCGCCAAGGGCGGCGAGGCCCGCTTCCGCAAGACCGATCGCGGGCAGTTCGAGTACGCGGGAGGCGCGGCGTGAGCACGCAACCGAACCAGCCCGCGACGACCACCGTTCCGCCGCAGTGGCAGCGACTGCTCGACGCGGCGCAGGCGCTACTCGAAGCACGCGCCAGGCAGATGGTGACGATGCAGGAGTGGCGAGCGCTGCGCGACGCGGTGCTGGCGTGCCGGCCGGGCACGGGTACGCCGTCCTTCGTCGCTGGACGCGAGTGCCCGGCGTGCCACGAATGGAATCCCGATCTGCTGATCTGGCGCGACGAGGAAACCGTCGCCTGCCAGACCTGCGGCAACCTCTACGATCCGGAGGCGACGTAGGCAAACGCAAGCGCACATCAACCCCGCTGCCCGGACGCCTCCGCGATGACGGGGGCGTCTCTTCGGCCTGAGAATCTTTCCGCCTTCCGTCCCGTGAACTTCTCCCAGCGCTGCACGACCACGTCGCAATAGAGCGGATCGAGCTCCATCAGGAACGCCCGCCGGCCGGTCTGCTCGGCGGCGATCAGCGTCGAGCCGCTGCCGCCAAAGAGGTCCAGCACGTTTTCGCCCGGCCGCGACGAGTACTGCATCGCCCGCGCCGCCAGTTCGACCGGCTTCTCGGTCAGGTGGATCATCGACTGCGGGTTGACCTTCTTGATGCTCCACACGTCCGGCGCATTGTTGGGCCCGAAGAATTCATGCGCCGCGCCCTCGCGCCAGCCATAGAAACACCACTCGTGATTGCCCATGTAGTCTTTGCGCGTGAGGACGGGGTGCTCCTTGACCCAGATGATCGCTTGCGAGAAGTACAGCCCGCACGCCTTGAGCACCGGCGGGTAATTGGCGACATTGGCATAGCCGCCCCAGATGTAGAACCCGCGCCCCGGCAATAGTACGCGCGCGAGGTTGCCGAACCACGCGTGCAGCAATCGATCGAACTCCTCGTCGCTGACGAAGTCGTTCGCCAATGGCCGATCCTTGGGACGCAGCTTGCTGTGCGTCGGCACCGCCGCGCCGGGCCGCCGCGCCAAGTCCAATCCCTGATGATGCGTCGCCGTCTTGACGCGCAGCGCCGCCAACATGCGCGAATTGTGCCGCTCGCGATGCGAGGGCGCTTCGCCGGTGAACGACGACAGCCCGGCGGCGATCGCGTTGTTGCTGCGCGGTTCGACGCGAACGTTGTACGGCGGATCGGCATTGACGAGATGAACCGGCAGAATCGCGCCGGGCTTCGAGTCATCCGCCAGCAGGCGATCCACGTCCGCCGTCGACGCACTGTCGCCGCACAGCAGCCGATGCTCGATGCCATTGGCGTTCCTCAGAATCCACAGGTCGCCCGGACGCGTTACGGCCTCGTCAGGCGGCTCAGGAACCTGATCTTCGATGATCTCGGTCGCCTGATCCTCCAGCGCCAGCAACGACTCGGTCCGCTCGACCATCTCGTCGAGCTGCAGCCGCAGGTCGGCAAAGTAGTCATCGCCCAAGTCAACGTCGCGCAGCAGCGTCTCGATTTTGGCCAGGTCCGCCAGCGCCATGCCGGCGATCGGGTCCAATGTCAGCAGAATCTTCTGCTCGGCTTCCTCGCTCCAACTCCCGATCAGCACCGGCACCAACTCGCTCGGCTCGACCACCTTCTGCCGCGCGTGGCCGTCGATCAGATGGCCGGTGCGCTCGTTGTACAGCAGCGCCCCGGCCCAGCCGACGTCCGCGTCGCCGATGAGTCGCTGCAACGCCGCGACCTGCCCCGGCGGATGCCGCCGCCAGTTGCGCGGATTGGGCGACAATGATCCGGCCTCGACCCATTCCAGCCGTAACTTCGGCTTCGCCCCGGCGGCGGGCACGTCACCAGCCTCGGGCACCCTTTCGATCTCACTGTTCATGATTGACCTCCGTGTTCGCCCGCGTCCGTCTCCGCCGGCGGCGGCGGCAGGTCCGGTCCACGGCTCAATTCCAGCAGCGCGGCGCGGATGGCGTCGTCGAGCACGGCCTCAATCGCCGCCGCGTCGTTCAGCCGCGCCAGCCGATCGGCCAGTTGCCGCGGCAGCGCCTCCAACGCCGATCGCACTCGATACGCACAGCTCGCGAAGAGTTGCT
The DNA here is from genome assembly GCA_046350315.1 of Phycisphaerae bacterium. Lineage (GTDB taxonomy): Bacteria > Planctomycetota > Phycisphaerae > UBA1845 > Fen-1342 > CAZHTF01. Next base: position 2,724,592 of record JAXMAP010000002.1, on the reverse strand, counting down.
CGATGTCGCGCCGCGGCACGAACTCGCCGGCCAGGATGCCGCGCTCGAGCTCCAGCTTCTGGGCACGAACGACGGCCAACTTCAGTTTCGCCGCCGCCAGCGGATTGCGCCGCAACGCGTCGAGGCTTCCGGCGTCCGCCAGCGCCCCGCCGCCGTGATCCGCCGCGACGCGCGGCCGGGACTGCTCGGCCGGGTTGGCGGCCAACGTCCGCGCCGCCCAAGCCCGCGCCCGCTCGATACTCCACGGCGGCGTGCGTGGCTGGTCCCAGCGTGGGTCACGCACCCACTAGCCCACGGCGGTGTGCGACCGCCCTACCGCCGCCGCCAGTTCGCGAATGCTCGCCGCCACTTCACCCGGCATCTCACATCCCTCTGGCAACCTGGCAACCTGGAATCCCAACACTCAAAATTCGCGCGACCCGCTCGATTACGCGCACCGCGCGATCAGATCGCCGGGAAGGAACCATTGATCCTCCCAAGTCGCGGGCCGCCTGGATGGGGACTCTGGCGACGACGTTCCCGCTCTGGGCCTCAGCCCCGTTTTGTGTATGTTGTGTATCTTGTGTATGTGTTTTGACCCCCTTCGCGCGAGCGCGCAACTCAAAGAGTAATTTATGTATATAAGGGAGCGGCTGAAACAGATACACAACTTACACCAGATGCACAGATCATCGCTTCCCCCCCGCGGCGTGCAGCCGCCACACCATGCCCCGTCCACCGCGCGCCTCGTCGGTGCCGAGGTACTTGCCGCCGATCACGCGGCGACGAAATCGTCGCAGGCGATTGCCGAGCTGACGGGCCGTTGGCGTCTTGCCGGGCGGACAACCGATCAGGTTTTCCACCGCCGCCCGCATGGCGTTGCTGGCGTCATCGCGCGGGGCGTTCTCGCGTAGCGGCGGGTACAGCGTGTTCACCATGTCGGAGATGACGAAGCCCTGCGCATAGGCGTCGTACTGCTCCCACGCGGCGATGAACTGCACGAGCGCGTCGGTGGTGGTGTCGGCTGCCTCGACGAGCCGGGTCCGCGTCAGGCACGGGTCTGGCAATCCCACCCAAACGACCGCTTCGCGAACGATCGCCGACCAGCGCTCGAAGCTGCCGAACGGGGTGAGATTCTGTGACGGGCGACCGGCGCGGCAGTACGCGGCGAGAATCGTTATCGCGCGCGTCAGCAGAACGCCGCGATACTCGGCAATCCAGGGGAGCAGGTTCGGATGCTTGAAACCGGTTCGGTCTTCGGGATGCTCGTCGAGCACGTCGAGGCGAACGTGGATGATTCGCCGAGTCGTATCGGCGGCGACCTGCACGTTGTTGCCGGTCGCGTACCACGCCGGGATCAGCGGAAGCTCGATTTCCTGGCTCTTGCCGAGGATGCGGTCCTTCCAGCGCGTGCTGGTTAGCGCCCGATCCAGCGCATCGTTGCCGAACATTCCCTCGAGGTTGTCGAAGAGCAGCATGCGGTCGCCGGCGATGGCGATCGCGGTGATCTTCTTGCGCATCTCGTCGGAATCATGGGCATAGCTGCTGACGGGCATTTCGCGGCCGAGCACGATCCACCCGATCGTCTGTGCCAGCAGGCCCTTCCCCGCGCCGCGCACGTTGGCGTCGATCAGAAAGAGGGGCGTCGGACCCTCAAATGCGAAACGCGCCAACGGTGTGAGCAGACCGGCGAGCCATGCCGCCTTGTGCTCCTCAGACTCGAACCGGAAATCACAGACGACGTCCAACAGCGCCGTCATAGCGGCGTGGGCGTCGTCGATGTTGATACCGTCAGGGATTTCGGGGAATACAGTCGCGGGCTCGTACAGGACGCCCGTTGCGGGGTCGTAGCCCGGCGTTTGCTTGATTGAACCGTCGGCGCGCAGCACGGGAGCGTCGGACACGCCGAGCAAATGTCGGATACCAGGCCAATCGCCGCGCGCGTCCACGGCGCTGACGAGCCAGACGGGTGGGTGGGCTGGAACTTCTTCGCCTTGACGATCCAGCTTGGTGAAGGCGGCATAGCGCGTCATCCGCTCGCGCAGATTCGCCGCCGGGAGCGCAGTGATCATCGCCGCCCCCTTGGCGCGGATGATCCCATCGCGCGGGTGCGTCGAGCGGATGACACGCACGAGCATGTTGCCGCGCTGGTAGATGTCCGGGTCGGCGTTCAGAGCCGAGACGGTCTCGCAGACGACGCGGTGCTCGTTCGTATCGATGAAAACGCGCGGTCGATCGCCTCGCTCCACGGTCTGCGCCGCTTCCGCAGGTTCGGCCGCCGGTGAATAGCGCGGCGCGGCCTCAACCAGCTCGCGCAACTGCTCAACTGTTCCGCCGCTGGCAAGCCAATCGCTGGCGTCTTTTCCGACGCCGGGCAACTCCAGGACACGAAGATCTGCGACGCGCCCATGCAGGCGCCGAGCAACATCTTGCGCATGCGCCCGACCGGCATCGTCCTTGTCGGCGATGATGGCGACTCGCCGCCCATCGAGCGCGGAATCGTCCGACAACTTGCCCCACTTCCCGGCCCCCTGCGGGCAGGTCGTGGCGATCACACCGCGTTTGACGAGGTTTTCGACATCCTTTTCGCCCTCAGCGACATGAACCCATGCGTCGGCAGGCGCGGCGATCAACTCCGGCAGGCGATAGAGAACTCGTGGCGTGCGGCCGAGTTTCCATACCCAGCCGCCGTTTCCATCCGGCCGGCGCTGGCGGAACTCCTTCGGGTCGAACCGGACGACCTGAAACAGCAACGCGCCGCTGGCGTCGCGGTAGTCGAAGGTCGCGACAACGCCGCCCTTCGCGTGACCGTTGTTGCGCGGTGCGAACAGGTCCGTGATCTTCAGGCCGATCGCGCTGCACACGCTTTCCGGCGAGCAGCCGGCATGGCAATGCAGCAGAACGCGACCGTCATTGCCGCGCGAAATGCTGAGGCTCGCATGCTGATCTTCGTGAGCGGGACACCGCGCTCCATAACCCGACCCGGTCCGCCGCACCTGCTGCAGGCGACCGAGAATTGTCTGAAGCGGATCATCCGTTATCACCCGGTGGGAACTCCCAAACCGCAGCGCCCCTCGCGCCGGCTGTCGGGCGGCGAGCGCACGGCGCGCTCATACCCAGAAGGGCTATGCGCGAACCGGCGGCGAGGAGCGCGTCGGGGTTCATGCTTGAGCTGATTAAGCGACAGCGGCGACCGGTTCTTCAGGCCGGGCGTGGGCGCGCCGCACCGTGAACGACTCGTCGCCAAATTCGCGGCTGGCGAAGCCGGTGAACACTCGGGAGACGGCCTGGCCGACTTCGGTCGAGCCGTCGATCACACATCCCCGGCGATCAGCATCCATCGTGTATGACGCATCGAGCCTGACGCTCGATTCGCCGTACAAACTCCCGATGGCGAGGACGGCCAGGAGCAGTGTCTCTTCTACGTCCTGCAGCGACACGGATTCATTGAACGTGTAGCGAAACACTTCACGGTTCATGTTGGTCCTCCTATTTGAATACCTACGCGGCGCACTCGCCATGTGACGGATCGTTCACAGATAATCGCGCAGCCCCGCGTCATCGAAGTGCTTCCGAATCCTGTGAATGTCGGAGTGCAGGGAGGTGCGAGGACGGCCGGTGAGGCGCGAGATCTCGGAGATCGGCGCCTCGATGAACAGCAGCGCGCATAGCACCTGCAAATCCGGCGACATGGCGGATATCGCAGTTTCGAGGTCGTGCTGCAGGTCAGACTGGTGAATTGGATCGTGCACCGGGATGCCCCGACGACATCGCGCCTTGATGTCGTCCACTTCGTCGGGGGTCAGATCGCATTTGTCCGGCAGCCCCACACTCTTGCGTGCGTCGCGCTTCGCAGCGCGCCGGGTGCGGATCAGCGATGCGATCCCGTGCTCCACGATTCGTGCGATGAACGTCGTTGCTTTGGCGCGCTCGGGATTGAAGGCTGGGAAGCGCTTCAACACGTCGATCAGCAGGTCGTGCTCAATGTCGGAGCGGTCGACATCCGCGAACTCGAGTTTGCGGGCGAGAAAGCGGGCTTTGCGGTGAATCAGCTTGGAACTGTAATTCAGGTCTTCGGGCCTCATTGGCGTCTCCGTGAGGCCGTCGGGAAGTGCGATGGGTGCCGAGCAAGGCGGAGACGCGCCTCGCAACACGCGAGGCCGAAGAGGAAATCGCCGTCTTGGCGACACCCTCAACGACCTCCGCGTTGCGGCCAGTCAGTTGGGCGGTATCAAATCGATGCGACGTTTTGTCAGTGCAGCGATCAGCGCGCTGCTGTCTCCAATACGAGCATCCGGAACGGCAACCCACGCTGAATCTCAATGCGCTCGATTACTCCGTCTCGCATGTCAGCGAGAGCGTCGAACAGCTCGCGCGCTTGGGGTTTCAGACTAAACTCCGCGAGAGCGCATTCGGGGCGCGGGCCGTTTTCGCCGCCAAACTTGTGCTCACGGACAATGCGCGGCAGCGGTTCGAACACAGGCTGACCGTTGCGCACGATGAGCTGCTCGATCTTGCCGAAATTGAGTCGCTGGAAAAGCGCCAGCAGCTCCCGCTGAGGTGGAGACAGCGACGATGTGTGCCGTGCAGGCATGCGGACCTCGCTTCAAAGAGCGGACCCCGAGTAGCGAGGCCCGGCAAAGGCTTCACTCGGGGTCCGGGTTACTGTCATTTGGCGTAACGGTTGCCGGGCCACGCCTCTAAGAACGAGGGGCTACATCCGGCGTAGCGACCGCTACATTTGGCGTAGCGGCGCTGGAGGTGGTTTGGCTAGAGATCCCAGGCGATCGTCGTTCCGGGATCGTAGCAAGGGTTATTGCCGCAGTTCAGGCGGGGCGGCTTCAGGTGATCGGCAAAGGCGCGGTCATACTTGGCGATCTGCTCGACGGCCCGGCGGATTGCGATTCCTACGGCTTTTCGCACGCGATCTCGATCGTCGTGCTGCTTCTTTGGTCGGCCGCCCCATCCCCGATCCTTCAATTCGTCTGCGAGGGCCGTGATTTCGCCGCGCAGGCGTTCTACGGTGGCTTCGTCGCCGTTTTTGACCGCCGTTGCCATTTCGTCCTGCAGATCCTGATAGCACGCGCGATAGGCCGCATGCGCTTCCTTATCAGAGCGCTCGCCTGCATCGCCGAGGACAAAGTTCGCCGGTTGACGCGCCACTTGGAACGCGAGGCCGACTGCCGACAACGACTGCGTCGGAGATGCGAGTAGTAGATGCAGGTAGGCGGCTCCCTTGCTCGGCAGGAGAATGAACTCCTCTCGTCTGTTGAACCGCACTACCCAAGCCGACCCCTTCTTGCGAAAGGCGTAGTCCCCAAGCGCCAGCTGTGGCTCGCTCCGAATGATCGTCGCGTTCGTCGCCTGCTCGACCGAGACGGGAACGGCAGTATCACACACCAGCCGCAATAGGCAGCTCTCGGGAAGCTCACGGTTGCGGATTGCGGTTGCGTGCTTCGAGATCGCGCCGTCGACGACTTCGACCACCTGCTTGCTGTGACGTTTGTGCAGCTCATATATTTTGAATGCGGCCAGATCGGGCGACCCGTCCAAGTGTCGAAGGGCGCGCCCGACCTCGCCGTACCGACTGAAGAACTCTGTTGCTGAGAGCTTTGTGATTTCTGATGCGGTTTCGACGTAAGCTGCGAGCATCGTCCGCGGCTCGCCCACGGCGCGGGGGCCGAGCAGCAGGTCAACACCGTATGCGTCAGCGGGGTCGTTCGCCTCCGCGGCGGCGGCCAAAACGGCGAACCGCCTGTCGATACATTGTGAGCACGTCCCGCAATGGGTTTTGAGCTTGGTGAGCGTCCAGGTATGCGTGCAGCTGGTCGCGTACTTGATGAGTTCCCCGCACTGGGCGTTCACGATGTCTCGAAGCACTTCGGCCTTCGTTTTCCACGCATACGGATTTTCGACATCAAAGTTCTTGCCGGCGACAGCGGAGAGAACGCGCGAAAATCCTTTGATTACGCGCGGGTGCGTCGTTCTGGTCGCTTTCGCGCCCACGACCTGCGCCGACAGTGGCAGGTTCAAGCTCACTACGCCATTCTCATAGAAGCGAATCCGACACAGCCCGTACATCTCAGCGATCACGGCGGCCAGGCTCGCGTACAGGAAGGATCGAGTGCGCTGCGTATACTCCCGACCCAGAGATTTCTTCTTGTTGATGTGAACCGGGATGTGCATCGGCTGCGCGACCACGGCATGTTGCGCCAGAAGCTGCTGCAAACGCTGGTAACGTCGAGAGAGCTTTTCGGTCGGACGGTGATTTACGAGTGCGACCGGCCGCTTATTAACCACCGCTTCCTGCACAGCGCCGCCCAGCGAATCAAGACCCCCGGAGAACAGCACGACTTCTTCCGGTGCGGCAGTTGTCCCTGTCGTCGAAAACGGGAGGTAGTGCTGCAGAGTCGGGCCATCGACCAAGTCGCAAAACTCGAATTCGTACTCGTCTTCCGAAAGAAAGCTGAGCGTCTCTTGTAGAGCGATCATCACATCGGGCTTGCGCCAGAACCCTGCATTGCGGACCGGAATCGTAAAGCGTAACTGTCGACGCCAGTTCTGACCGGCATTGTCCACGCCATCGCCACCGCGCGTTATGGCCTGGTCGGCGCAGTAAATGTACGTCGCGATTTCAAGTAGATCAGCGAACGTCGATGGGATGTTGGTTGAAACAGGGCGGGAGAGATCATCGCTCTTCAGGTTGACCTCGGCACTGCGGCCCCATAGTCGCAAGCGCAGCGGCTTGGGTCCGCCGGCCACGGGGGCCTTGGCGGTGGAATTGCCGCACAGGATGGCGCGCTCATTTGACAACTGGGCGTGCTCCCGCCTGCAATTCGTCCACGAGCTTGCGCATCGCTACATGCGCGAAGCCGCGCGCGTCGTCGCGCGAGATGCCTCCCTTTTCCCAGTTTGTTTTCGAGAACCACCCTCCCGAGAAGTCCTCGACAATCTTCGCGGCCTCGCGGCAATGTAGATCGAGCGCCTTCGTGAACTCGGACTGCTGTGCAAGCGTGCTGAACCGTCGATCCTCGCCAATGTGATGGGCGACTGCCCTGCTCAGGAAGTAGTTAAGGCAACGGTCCGTGATGCGTGCAAAGAACTGACCGGCAAACGCGCTGAACTGCTTGTTGGTCGCCAACCCCGCGAATGCGCGCTGGACGTCCTCCGGTTGCGTAGCGAACAGGCTTTCCGTTCGCGGCGTGACGATCTTCACGATGGTTTCGGACGCGGCCATTTGGGCCATCTCGCCGAGGTCGGTCCGCCCCCGAGTGTTGGCGAGGCGTGAGTCGATGGCCTCCGAGAACGCGCTGACGACGTCCATCAGTCCAGGAGAATCGGAAACACTCAGGCCCGTCTGCCGAAGCGCGGCTACAAATCCCGGAAGGTCGGCCGCTCGCGCCGCCAACGGGAGTTGGGTCAGTAGCCAAACCGTCTCGACGAGCGCCTTGTCCTCGGCGGCGAGATTCAGGCCCCGTTCGGCGGCAGTGAGCGTCGCGTTGGCGATCTGGGCGGTGCCGGCTCCGCAGGCGAGGAGGCCGACGACTTCCCCCCATTCCCGTGTGCGCGGCAAGTTTCCGAGCCGTGTGTGTCCCATCGCCGCGTCCCTTCAACAATGGCCGTGCTTCGCACGCGCCGGGATGTTGCAAGTGAAGGTGGCTTCAGGCCTTATCGGCCGCCTATGTTTCGACTCTGATTACGGGCCTAATGATCGGCTAGTGTACTGTCTCATTGATTGTGTGACTTATCGAGGGTTTCGTGTGCCCGGACGATCTTGGGCAGGATGTCCTTGAGGTCGGCGGTCCACACGAACGGTTTCGGGTCGTCGTTGTGCGTGTCGATGAACTGCTGGATCGCCGCTTCGAGCTGCTCGACGCTGCGGAAGCTGCCGCGGCGGATGCGCTTGGTGGTGATCTCGCGGAACCAGCGTTCGACCATGTTCAGCCACGAGCTGCTGGTGGGGATGAAGTGCATGTGGATGCGCGGATGCTTCGCCAGCCAGGCTTTCACCTTCGGATGCTTGTGCGTGCTGTAGTTGTCGGCGATCAGGTGCAGGTCGAGCTCTGCGGGCGTCTCGGCGTCGATCAGTTTCAGGAACTTCAGCCATTCCTGATGCCGATGCCGCTGCATGCACCGGCCGATCAGCTTTCCGCTGGCCATCTCAAGCGCGGCAAACAGCGTCGTCGTTCCGTTCCGTTTGTAGTCATGCGTCATCGTGCCGCAGCGGCCCTTCTTCAGCGGCAGACCCGGCTGGGTGCGGTCGAGGGCCTGGATCTGGCTCTTCTCGTCCACGCTGAGGACCAGCGCGTGCTCCGGCGGCCGCAGATACAACCCGACCACGTCGATCAGCTTCTCGACGAAGCGCTTGTCACGGCTGAGCTTGAACGTCCGCACGCGATGCGGCGCCAGCTCGTGCGCCCGCCAGACGCGATGCACCAGCGACTTGTCGATGCCCAGGTACTTGGCCAGCGAGCGTACGCTCCACTGCGTCGCATCCTTCGGCGGCGTGTGCAGCGTCGTTTCGACAATCCGGCGGGCCCAGTGCCGCCGCCGGGTCGCCCGCCGGCCGCGGCCGGGCCGCTCCTGCGCTATGCCCGCCAGTCGCTGCTCCGCGAAACGCTTCCGCCAGATCGCCACGGTGACGCGATGGACGCCGAGTTCCGCGGCGATCGCCAGATTCTCCCAGCCCTCGGCCGCCAGCAGAATCATCCGCGCCCGGGTCGCCAACTGGACCGCGGCCGTACGGCTACCCGCCCAGCCAGACAGCGCGCCCCGCTCCTCGCCGCTCAACGTGATCGCATCCGCTCGCCGCATGGCCGCCATCCTCCTTCATCCAGGAGGACACGCCAACCGATAATATGTTAGTGTAAATATGAGACACTACACTAGGAGAAGTGCATCGGCAAGCGGTCGGCTGAAATCGGCTAGGAGACAGGTCGCGCTGTCAGTTCGCGCCACAACCGCCGCTGTTTGGACCACTCCGGCGTCGCGGCAATCGGGCGGATCATCCATTCCTTGATGGGTTCACGCCCATGCTCGACCAACGGCAGGAACAGAAGGTCTTCCTGAATGGCCGGCGCGAGGCAGAGCAGGCCCATGATCTGCGTGACTCGAGCGCGCGTGACGTGGCCCAGCGACGCGAGCTCGGCGTAGTCGCGCACCTCGCCGATCGCCACGAGTCGCTCGAAACGGATCGCCAGCGCCATCAGCCGCGAGATGCGCGGAATGCGCCCGAGCGGAGCGTTCACCGTCTCGGTGCCGTCTACCACGCAGAGTTCCTTCCGCGTCCGGCGCTTCTGGGCAAACCGCACACGGCACTCGATCTTCAGCGAAGCGACAGGATTGTTGGCGGCGCTCATGCGGCGGATTCCTCCTTCTGCCGGGCGAGCGTCTTGATGCCGTTCGGCCGGAATGTGATCGCGATCGTGTTGCGACGTCCGTCGTAGTCGACGCGCTCGACGAGCAACTGGATCACGCGCGCCTGTTCGCGCGGCGTCAGCGTGTCCCAAACCGGATCGAATAGCGCCAGGGCGTTTTCGACCTCGCGCTGATCCACGATCTCCCGGCTGAGCGCGACGATCCGTTCGCGAACCTCCGTCGCCCGTTGCTCGAGCGTGCGGACTTGGTCGCGTAGGCGGGCGGTTTCCGCCCCGTTGCCCGTGGTCCCGTTGGCGGCCACCCGTTTGCGCAACGCGGCCGTCTGGCGGACCACGTCGCGTTCCAGGGCGTCCCGTTCCGCCTCCAGTTCGCCGACGGTACGCCGGCTCTGGCGCTGGACCTCGCGAACCGTTTCCTCCAATACTGTCGGGTCACGGGCGACGCCGCGTATCTGGTCGATCACGAACCGTTCCAACTCGCCAGCGGGCAGAGACTTGGACGGGCACGCCTGCCATCCGCGCTTCTGGGCGTGCATGCAGACGTAATAGCGATAGCGGCGCGGCCCCTTGGCCGAGTAACAGTGGCCCATCGACGCGTCGCACGGCACGCAACGAATGAGACCGCGAAGCAGCGCGCCGTACTTATTCTTGACCGCCGCGCCACCGTTTCGGCCGTTGCGATGCAGCACCGTCTGAGCCCGCTGCCAGATCTGCTCATCAACAATCGCGGCATGCTCGCCCGCGTGGAGTTCGTCGCGGTACTTCACCTTCCCGAGATAGACCGGGTTCGTGAGCATCTTGAACAGGGAGTTTTTGTCGAACGGACGTCCGCCGCGCGTCTGGCCCTTGCGCGTCGCCCAGGTCTTCGTGTTCCAGCCGCGCCGGGCGAGTTCCTGTACGACGGGGATCAGTTTCTCCTGCCGCAGGTAGATATCGAAGATGGTCCGAACGCGCCGTGCCTCGTCGTTGTTCACGATGAGTTTCGAGCCGGCCGGGGACAGCAGCAGGTCGTAGCCCAGTACCGGGTGCCCGCCTGACCATTTCCCCTTGCGCCGCGCCGCCGCGATCTTGTCGCGCGTCCGCTCGCTGATGATCTCGCGCTCGAACTGGGCGAACGACAGCAGGATGTTCAACGTGAGCCGGCCCATCGAATGCGTCGTGTTGAAATGCTGCGTCACCGACACGAACGAGACGTGCTGTTGGTCGAACGACTCCATGATCCGGCCGAAATCGAACAGCGAGCGACTGAGACGGTCCACCTTGTAGACCACGACGCAATCGATCTTGCCCGCCTCGATGTCGGCCATCATGCGCTTGAGCGCCGGCCGCTCCATGTTTCCGCCGGTATAGCCGCCGTCGTCGTAACGGTCCGGCAGACATTCCCACCCCTCGGCCTTCTGGCTGGCGATGTACGCCTCGCCCGACTCGCGCTGCGCGTCGAACGAGTTGAACTCCTGCTCGAGCCCCTCCTCAGTGCTCTTGCGCGTATAGACGGCGCACCGGACGCGTTTCTCGGGGGTCGGGGGCCTGGGGCGGCGCTTAGCCATCCGTCGCCTCCGCGCCGGGCTTTGCGAGCCCGAAGAAGAGGAACCCGTTCCAATGCGCGCCGGTGATCTTCTTGGCGACGGCGCTCAGCGTTCGATAGACCTCGCCGTCATAGTCGAACCCCTTCGGAAGAACGGTCACGTGGTGCGCCCGGCCGCGATACGTTCGCGTCAGCACGGTTCCGGGGATCGGCAGTCGGTCGTCGCCCAACGCCGCCGGCGCGGCGACGGTGCGGAGTTCCGCGCCGGCGCTGGTCTTCGGAGGCTTCGGAATCGTCATGCGGATATCGGCGTCACGGGCGATCTCGGCCGCGCGTTTGCGTGCTCGCTCCGACAGGTCGCCCTCAGCCAGCGACTGAATCCGCCAGACGATCCGCTTGAACAGGAAGTCCTTGTTGCCGGCCTGTGTGGGTTCGCCGAAGACCGTCTGGTACTTCTCGCGGAGCTGCCCGACGGTCATGCTCTTCAGCGCGGCGATCTCTTTTGCAACGTTCAGCGCCATGCGTTCTCCTTTCTCTCGCGCTCTCGCAAGGCGTTAACCACGGGGTCCATAAGGGCGAGGGTCGGGAGGAACCTCAAGGCGAGTTTCGCCGGAATCTGCCGCGTTTTTCGACATGGGAACGGCGGCAAGATGTCGCTGCTCGGCGTGGCGGATGACGCCGGCGGCCAGGATGGTCGCCAGCTCGGCGCGGCGTTGCTCTGGCGTCATCGCGGCGGGGTGGGTGGGGTCGATGATGATGCGGCGCGAGGCCATCGGCATCTCTCCGACGAGTTGATGCCGACGACGTCCTCCGCTCCGCGGCCAGCGCGTCGTCCGGCGGGTTGCAGCCCGCCAGCGCGAGCCTCTATCAGTTACATACGCGAAGCGTTAACCGGATGGTGGGAGCAGCTATTTACAATCCAAAATGCGCGCGAATGGCTGGTCCACAGGCTGTCCAAACCTCGGCGAGTCCACCAGCGGCGCTCAAAGTCGACGCGAGCCCGCCAAGCACGGACTTGATGATACCGGGCTTGGCGCGTGCCTCTGGGGCAAGGGTCGCCTGTTTGCTTAGCTCTTCAAGCAATTCCAACATGTCCGATCGCTGCTGTGTCGACAGCTCCTGCGATGCGATGAGCGCTTCGGTAACCCGCTTCAGAGCGAGGCCGACATCCCGCTGACCATGATCGTTGAGAGATCCAACACTTGCGCTGATATGTTCGATCTCCCGCATTTGCCCAGCATTGAATAGGCCGATTTGGCTGTTAGATATCTCGATGTTCATCTGTTTCGCACTCCCGGTCATGAACGAACGGACGACCGCAGAAACCTCAGACCCCTTCTCGCCATGCACAGTGCCCTCGATTTTCGTCCGTCCGCGATGGACAACGAACGTTGCGCTGCAACGGCGACAGATTGCGCGCTCGCCATCCTCAGTGAACATGTATCCGGTTCCGCTGCAAGCGGGGCACACCGCTGTCCCCTCCAACGGGTTTCCCGTCACGATCGCCGAGGAGCACACCGCGCAGTGCGCCGTTGTGCCGTCGGCAGATAGCTTCCAGTTGGTTGCTCCGCACTTTGGGCAAACGGATTCATGTCGCGAGCGTCGTGGCACTTCAGTTGAACCCTCGGCTATCGTCAATCAGCGAGACCTACACAGTTTCCCAGCGTCGGACCGAAACCGCAATGCAGAGCATCGCCACGCTGTGGTTGCCGTCGGGTCCGAGAGCAACCCTAAGCGCTAACTGGATGGGGTCTGTTAACGAGAGAAAGAGAGAACTCTCGGCCCGAGCGTGGCGGCGGCAGGACGGCGCTGGCGATTCGGTAATCGCGCGGGCGCTCTCTCGGCCCGCCGCCGAGAGCCGAGACGCCCGTAAACCCTTGCGGATACTGGCGGAAACGAACGAACCCCGGAAGATCGCTCTCCCGGGGTTCATCGCTAACTCGTCGGTCGCGTTATTCCGCGACCGAAATCTTAGCTCCCCGAGTAGGACTCGAACCTACAACAACCCGGTTAACAGCCGGGTGCTCTACCATTGAGCTATCGGGGATTCGGCGGTGCCGGCGGGTGAATCGTCGACGCCGCGATGCCGCTGACCGAAGCTTAGCTTGGCGGCTCGCGAAGTCAACGGACCGGGGGTTTTTTCTGGTGAGCTTAGCGAGCGCGCCGCGCGGTTCGCACACCATCGCGGCGGGGAGGGTCGCCGTCGCGCGGTGGCGCGGTGATGCGCGTGTGAGCGCGGCCCAGGCGACGCGGGCACGCCTGTGGTCAATGGCTGCCCGCGAGTGTCAGTAGTCACTCCAAGTGACAACTGACACCGAGAGCGGATTTGTGCTCGGTGACGCAACGGCCCCGTCGGACGGGCTCCGAGAGATCGAATCCCGTGCGTCAACGGAACATGGAATCAGCACGCGATCGCGCTGGGCGAAGCAACGGCGCAGGGAGGATCGAAACCGGAGCGTCAACGAAACCTCCGCTGCCGAGGCCGGCCGATAAATGCGGGTGGCGGATCTGATTCTCGGGCAAGCGGTACCGGAGTACCCCAGCGAATCCCAGCCGGGTCACTCAGGAGCATACTGCCGGATTGGTTGAGGCAGCGAACATCCCTCATCGGTTTGAGCGTGCATCTTACAAAGGGCTGCAATTACGCGAACCGGCGAAACGGATTGGCGGCCATTGAGTCCTGCAAGGCGCCGTTGGGCGGGGAATATTCGGCGTGGTCCATGACCAGCGCGGCGGCCGCGCCTGGGAACCGCAACGCGCAAACGAGCGGCAGCCGGACACGACGCGCCGCCGGGCCGGCGTGTAACGCCCGGCGGCGACGAGTGCCAATTCCGATCTAGCTGGGCGCGTGCGGCGCTGGTGGCGCGTCTGGCTGCCGCTGCCAGCGCGTCGCGGTCCTTTGAGGGCTTCTCAGCGGGCAGCGTAATTGCAGCCGATCCTCGAATGGACGCAACGCGATTTCCGCGATTTTCAAGCGCGTTGACTTCGCAACACGGACGCGTAAAATCGTCGCCCTGAAGCAGGATCGGGGCCGTAGCTCAATTGGTTCAGAGCGCCGCCCTGTCACGGCGGAGGTTGCGGGTTCGAGCCCCGTCGGCCTCGTTCTTTCCCGCTCTTGCTGTCCACGAAGCCGACCGCGTCCCACAGAGACTTCCTCCTCCGGCTCGCGAGCGATGGCGAGATTGAGCAACGCGACGCCCACCGACGCTTTTGTCGTCGCCCGACTTCGTGCCCACGTCGACCGCCTCGCCGGCCTGATCGGGCCGCGGCATGCCGGCAATGCGCGGGCGCTTGAGGCCGCCGTCGCGCTGATTGAGCGCGAACTGGCGGCTAACGGCGACTCGCTCGAGCGCCAGACCTATCCCGCCGGCGCGATCGAGGCCGTGAACCTGATCGTTGAACGGCGCGGCGTTCGCCGACCCGACGAGATTGTCATTCTTGGCGCCCACTACGACACGGTTGAAGGCACTCCCGGTGCTGACGACAACGCATCGGCGATCGCCGTGCTGATCGAGGTGGCGCGCCTGCTGCACGGCCGGGCGTTCGACCGCACGATTCGCTTTGTGGCGTTCGCCTGCGAAGAGCCGCCGCACTTCTACACGCAGACAATGGGAAGCTGGATGTACGCGCGGCGGTGTCGGGAGCGCAACGAACGCCTGATTGGCGCGCTGGTGCTCGAAATGGTCGGCTACTTCCGCGACGAGCCAGGTTCGCAGGCGCTGCCGCCCGAGATTCCGCGAATGTTGCGACCGCTGTTCCCGCGGCGCGGGAATTTCCTGGCCGCGGTGGGTAACCTGCGCTCGTGGCGCTTGTGCTGGCGTTTCCGAACCGGCTTCAAACGTGCGACCGCCCTGCCGCTCTTCTCAATCGTGCTTCCGGCCGCGGTTCATTCGATTCGGCTCTCGGACAACAGCTCGTTCTGGGACGAGGGCTACCCGGCGCTGATGCTGACCGACACCAGCTTCCTGAGAAACCCGCACTATCACCGCGCAAGCGACACGCCGGATACGCTGGATTATGAGCGAATGGCCCGCGTCGCACACGGCGTCGCCGGCGCGCTGGCGCGCCTCGCGGGCCTGCGTCCGCAAGCATGATGCGATGAGCCGTCAGGCTTGCCCGCGCATCATTCGGATCGCACAAATACGCGCTCGGCGTTTTCAATTCTTAGCATCACGCGCATCGCCCTGCCGTTTTCGATCTCGAATCGCCCGACCAGGGGTTCGGCGTCGGGTAGCAGGCACAACGAGAACTGGTCGCGCTCCGCGCCGCTCGCGTCCGCGGAGAGATCTCCGATTCGTAGCGCCAGGCAGCCGGACTGTTCCACGATTTCGAGTACTCCGAAATCACGGTTCTCGAATCGCCCGACATACGACCGCGGTGCTTGCGACAAATCAAGCCGCGCCGGCGCGCTGGTTGGCGGCGGATGCTTGGCGAGAAAATCGGCGGCTCGCTCGGTGTACTTCGGCAACAAGTCTTCCGGCGGCAGGCCCAGGAGGTGGTCGTAGACGTCGATGGCCATCACGTCGAGCAGCCCGCCGGCCGGCGGACCGGCGTTGACGAGTATCGCCAGGCCGATGCGTTGTTCGGGAAGGAACGACATGTGCGCCGTGGCGCCGATGTAACCGCCGTCGTGCTGAACATACGGTCGACCGCGATAGGTTCCGAGCATCCACCCGAGACCGAAGCCGACCATGCGCCGAATCCGTCCGGTCGGCGCGGCGTCAGACTGCTTGGTCAGCATCCGCTGCAGCTCTTCGCGCGGGATCACCGTCTTTCCGTCAATGCGACCCTCGTTCAGTTGCACGCGCAGCCAGCGCCCCAGATCGCGGGCGGTCGTCCCAAGCCCGCCGGCCGCGTGCATCGTGCGATCCGTTTTTACGACTCGGCTGATGCTCCATTCGCCGCGCGGGCCCTCCAGCAGCGGCCAGGCGACATTCTCGTCGGCGTACATCCGGCTCGCGTACGCCGTGGTCCGCGTCATGCCGACCGGCGAGAAAATTCGATCGGCCAACACTTCTTTCCAGCTCTTTCCGCCGACCGCCTCCAATACCCGCCCGGCCAACGTGAAGTGAATGTTGGAATACTCCGTCTCGTTGGCGACCATCGCCGTTCGCAGCAGGCGGAAATACAAATCGTCGGTAATCTGTCCGCTGTACGCGTCATTGAAGACGATCGCCGGTTGACTGATTCCATAGCGATGACAGAGCAAATCCGTTAGCGACAGCTTCGCGGTCAAGTCCTCATCGAGTAGCGCGAAATTGGGCAGGTGTTTTCGAATCGGCTCGTCCAGCTTGAACTTGTCGTCGGCCTCGAATGCCGCGCAGGCAGCGGCGGTGAACGGTTTCGTGCAGGATGCGATGTAGAACATCGTGTCCGGCGTCACCGGCTTGTCGCCGCGCGGATCGCGAATTCCCCACGCATCCAGGCAGATCACTTCGTCGCCGCGAACGACGACGACGGCCATTCCTGGAACGCCCATCGCCGGCATCGCGTCCGTCCAACGCGCCGCCAATTCTCGCAATTCCGGACACTCGGAGATGCGCGGCGGGTCGCCAGACACCGCGGCACCGGCGAATAACAGCGCGAACAGAACGGCGACCGATCGTTTGGCTTGCAAGGGAACCTCCTTCGAAAGCGGCTCGGCGTGCGGCGAGAATAGGGCTTGGGGCTTCGAACCGTCTTGTATGAATCAAACCTGAATTGCGCCGCCGCTTGATCGCCGCGCGCCTACTTTATCCGCAACGCCAGCGCCCGATACGCCGCCGGTGGCACGCCGACCTGTCGTCGAAAGCACTGCGTGAAATGAGGCTGGTCGACGTATCCCAGCTCGACCGCTAACTGCGCCAGCGACCCGACGCGCCCTTCGGTCAAGTGTCGCGCGGCGCGCTCCGTCCGAAGTGACTGCACGTACTGGCGCATCGACAGCCCGAAATTACGGCGAAACAGACGCGCCAAATAGACCGGGTGAACACCGGCGTCTCCCGCGAGGTCGGTCGCGCTCGGCGGCTTTTCGCATTCCAGCCGCGCTCGGACCGCGCGCAGCCACTGCGGCGCACCTAACGCGACATTCGCATCGAGCGCCCCAAGCGACTCAGCAAGTCTGCCGATCGCGGAATCCACGCCGCACGCAACAAAACGCGAATAGACCTGCCTCAACACCGTCGCGGCGCGGCCGGCGTGCGACCAGCCGTATTCGCGCAGCGACGACAGCCACCCGCCAACCAACGTGGATTCGCTTTCGGCGCTCCAGATCGTAAACACGCACAGTCCCGAGGCGGCGATCCTTGTTTCGTGCTCGGCATCCGCCGCCTTTATGACGACGCTTCCTGGCAAGCAGAGTGACGTAGAGCTGGCGATGAGCTCGCGCGCTGCTCCCGACAAAACCAGACTCACGCGGCCGACGCCGTCGACGTGTGCAGGCATCCGCCGGCCTGGCGCATAACGCACAACCGCCATCCTGATCGCGGAGCGAGCTTCGACGGAATCGATTTGGCGGCCGCGAACCAAGCGGAGGCCCTCATCACACCCAGCAGCAGGGACTTCGCCGCTCAACGCCGGGTATTTTCGACTTGGCGGGACCCTCCGCGCCGACGCATTTTCCGCGTGCAGACTATTGCGTTCGCAACGCACGTCCAGCGCCTCGCTACTATCGTTCTCCACCCCCGCCGCCCTACCATGATCCGCATATGGACCCAACCATCAACCCATCGCTCCGCAGCTTCGTTCCGGTCGCCGCCGATTCCCATTTTCCCATTCAGAATCTGCCATACGGCGTCTTTCGCCGGCGCGGTGAGGAGAAATTCCGCTGCGGCGTCGCGATCGGCGAGTCTGTGCTCGATCTAAAGGTACTGGAGCACGCCGGTTTCTTTCGCGAAACGGTGCTCGGCGAGCAGCACGTCTTCTGCAAGCATTCGCTCAACAAGTTCATGGCGTTGGGCGGGCGGGCGTGGTCTGAGGCGCGCGCCGTCATCAGCCGACTTCTTCGCAGCGATGAAGCGCGGCTGCGGGACGACGCCGCACTTCGCCACGAGGCGCTCATCCCGATCTCACAAGTCGAGCTGACGCTGCCGTGCGAAATCGGCGACTACACCGACTTCTACTCCTCGTGCGAGCACGCAACCAACGTCGGCACCATGTTCCGCGGCAAGGACAACGCGCTCCAACCGAACTGGCTTTGGCTGCCGGTCGGCTATCACGGCCGCGCCAGTTCGATCGTGCCGAGCGGAACGTCGATCCGCCGCCCGCGCGGGCAAATTCGGCCCGACGAGAGCGCGCCGCCGATCCACGCGGCGAGCCGCCGAATGGACTTTGAGGCTGAGATGGGTTTCTTCGTCGGGCCGGAAAATCCGCTGGGCGAGCCGATCCCGATCCATCGCGCGTTTGAGCACATCTTCGGAATGGTGATCGTGAACGACTGGTCGGCGCGGGATATTCAGCAGTGGGAATACGTGCCGCTCGGGCCGTTTCTGGGCAAGAATTTCGCGACCAGCATATCGCCCTGGGTCGTGCCGATGTCGGCCCTCGCGCCTTTCGCATGCCCAGCGCCGCCGCAGGACCCGCCGCCGCTCGAGTATCTGCGACGCGGCTCGTCAGATGCCACGTTCGATATTCGACTCGAGACCGCGCTGCGCCCAGCCGGGACGGCCGAGCGCGCGACCATCTCACGAACCAACTTCCGCCACTTGTATTGGTCGATGTCGCAGCAACTCGCGCATCACACGATGAACGGCTGCAATCTTCGGCCCGGCGATCTGCTCGCCTCCGGCACCATCAGCGGACCAACTCCGGATTCGCTCGGCTCCATGCTGGAATTGGCCTGGCGCGGCGAACGCCCGATTCAACTCCCCGTCGGCCAGACGCGCCTTTTCCTTCAGGATGGGGACGAAGTCGCGATGACCGCGTGGTGCCAAGGCGCCGGCTACCGCGTGGGGTTCGGGGAGTGCGCCGGATCCATATTGCCGAGCGCGCCAGATTCACTACACAGCTAAAATAACAGTGCGCGAGTACGCGCACGGTCACTTAGTTAGTGATACTCTCGCCCGTGTAAACCGCCTCGAGATCGCGCCCCCTCACGCGCCCCAGTTCGTGAAGTTCGTCGTCATTCCAGCGCGCGTCCGGAGCGCCGCTGATGTACCAATTGCTGCCGTTGTCCGCGACGAACATGCCGTATTTCTTCATCGCTCGCAGGATCACCTGCACGTTCGGCGAGAATCCACTGAGATCGAAATCGGCTCTCAGCCGCACGCGCAGACCCATCGGTGGCCGCGCCGGATCGGTCGAGCTGCTGGCGAAGTGCGTCGCCGGCGGGATGTATGCGTGCTGCGTTTTGCTGACGGTGAAGCGCAGCGCGTGCGTGATCTCCTTCCGCTCGACGACCTCGTCGTAACGCACGAGGCCGGGAAAGATCGGCAGGCCCGCCGCGTCGGCGCTGGTCCAGCCCGCCGGCCGCAGCGCGTTGCTGGACAGGTCATAGATCGCACCGGAGCCGGCGGTCCACGAGCCGTCGGCCTGGGGATAGGCGTAGAACAGCTCGTAGAGCTTCTTTGCGCCTGCGTCGACCAGCAGCACGTGACGGTCGCCGTCCGCGTTCGGCCCGCCCTCGATCAGCGCATCCGCTGGAATTGGGTACGGCCCCGGGTCACTTTCGTCGGCGTAGTCGAAACTCACGTTTACGCGCGGCGTGTCGGCGTTCATCAACGTGTACGGAATGCCGATCGGGGCGCCTTCCCACACCGTGCCGAAGTCCGGATGTAGTCCGACGTCCAGCCCGATGTTCGCGATGTATGCCGTCGAGTTCGGATGCACGGGAAACGCCGAGACGTCCTGGTTCCACGGATTGTCCGGCGGAAAGACGCTGAGGGAGGCCAAGCCTGCGGAGTCCGTCGCGCCGCCGCTGGAGCTGTCGCCGACGGCGCCCGCGTTCGAGCTTCCGTCGGTTGCGCTTGAGCCGGTCACGAAATCCGCGCCGCCGGCGCCGTTTGCGGCGGGCGCACCGCCGGAACTCGACGTGCCTGCGACGAGCGCCGAGCCGCTCGGGCACCCTCCCACGAGGAGCATCGCAAAACATCCGAACGCAACGGCCGAGAGGTCGCGCAGTGGTTGGCTCATGCCGAAAGCATGCCAATTGCGGGCGTCCGGGGCAAATGGGTTTGCCTGATATGGGGGACCGAGACGGTTCGAAAACGTACCAGTACGAGGGGCGAGAGCTTGCTTTTGTTTTCTTGTTGTTCGTATTTTGTTTGGTATGATACGGCAAGAACGGAGCCATGCCCGAACGGCCGCCATCCAAGCATCATGCGCACCCGCGCCAAGCCGTAGGCGTTGACGCCGCCGGCCATCGCTGCCGGTTCGCGAAGCACCATGAGCACCCGGCGGAGAGAGGGGCAGAGGGACAGAGGAACCAAAGGGACCGAGGGGCTAGGGGACCAGGGGACCAAGGGAAGGACGCCAGTATGCCTTCGTCTTCCCTCGGTCCCTTGGTCCCTCGGTCCCTTGGTCCCTGTCTTCTTCCGTACGCCGAGCTGCACTGTCTCTCGAATTTCTCGTTCCTGCGCGGCGCGTCGCATCCGGAGGAGCTGGTCGAGCGGGCGGCGGAGCTGGGCTACGAGGCGCTGGCGATCACTGATCGCAACTCGCTGGCCGGCGTCGTGCGGGCGCATGTGGCCGCGCGCCGGCACAATCAGGAGCACCCCGAGCGGCCCATTCGACTGATCATTGGCGCCGAGATTACGCCGATCGACGCGCCGCCAATCGTTCTGCTCGCACCGGACCGCGCCGCGTATGGGCGATTGTCGCGACTGATCTCGGTCGGGCGCATGCGGGCCAGGAAAGGCGATTGCAACCTGTGCCTGGCGGATATTGCGGCGCTGAACGAAGGATTGATCGCGATCGCGATTTCGGATGGAGGCGCAGGCACGATGGCGCACAGACCCGAAGACACGGAGCCGGGCTACACGTTGGCGTGCTACCGCAAGATATTCGGCTCGCGGCTCTCACTGGCGGCGTCGCTAGCGTATGACGTGCCGGACGCCAAGCGGCTGGAGTGGCTCGCCGCGCTCTCGCGCGAAAGCGGTATTCCGTTGGTCGCGACTAACCACGTGCATTACCACGTCCGCCAGCGCCGCTATTTGCAGGACGTGCTCACCTGCATCCGCGAGAAATGCACGCTGGCCGAGGCCGGCAGCCGGCTCTTCGCCAACGCCGAACGCCATCTGCGCGGCCGCGACGAGATCGCCTGGCGTTACGCGGGCCATGAGGCGGCGCTGGCGCGGTGCGTCGAGATCGCGCGGCAATGCACGTTCGCGCTGGACGAGCTGCGCTACGAATATCCGCACGAACTCGTGCCGCCGGGCACGAGCGCGATGGCGCATCTGCGACGATTGACGTGGGACAGCGCTGCGGAGCGCTATGCGCAGCCAAGCATCGATCCGAACCGCGAGCGCCAGCGACCGGCGAAAACGGCGAGAAACGACCGGAAAACCGAACACTGCGCCGACTGGCCGGTCGCTGGCGCTCGCGGTTCGGACGTACTTCGACCGCCTCGTGAAGTAGCGGGGGCCGCGAACGATCCCGCCTGTCCGAACCGCGACCGTGAGGGAGCGGGGGACACGAACGATCTCTTGGAAACTAGGCCGCCGGTCTGTAGCCCCGAAGGGGCTGCGTCGTCGGAAACCGATCGCGCCGAGAGCGCGCCGTCGCAAACCTGCCACACGCCTTCGGATCATCTGCGACCAGATGGCGGCAATCAGAACACGAAGCGCAAGCGAGTGCGGCGGGGAATCGCGCTTGCTGGCGCTGCGCGTTCTGATGGGCCTCTCCGGAGCGCCGTCCCCGAAAAAATCCGCGCGCTGCTCGAGCACGAGCTGGCGCTGATCGAACAGCTTCATTTCGAGCATTACTTCCTGACCGTCTGGGACCTGTGCCGCTTCGCGCGCGAGCGCGGCATCTTGTGCCAGGGCCGCGGATCGGCGGCCAACTCGACGGTGTGCTATTGCCTGGGCATCACCGCCGTCGATCCAACGCGCATCGATCTGCTCTTCGAGCGGTTCATCAGCCGCGAGCGCAACGAGCCGCCCGACATCGACGTGGATTTCGAGCACGAGCGGCGCGAGGAGGTCTTTCAATACATCTACGCCAAGTACGGCCGCGAGCGGGCGGCGATTACGGCGGAGGTGATCAGTTACCGCCCGCGATCGGCGGTGCGCGACGTGGGCAAGGCGCTGGGGCTGTCGCTGGACCGGCTGGACGCCTTGGCCAAGGCGATCGACTGGTACGACGAAGCCGGCCTGCCCGAGCACGTCATCCGCAACGCGGGCTTTGATCCGGCGGACCGCACGATCCGCATGTTGACGCGGCTGGTGAAGCAGATTCTGGGATTTCCGCGTCATTTGTCGCAACACGTGGGCGGTTTCGTGATCACCGAGAGCCCGCTGTGCGAGATCGTGCCGCTGCTGAACGGCGCCATGCCGGATCGCACATTCATCGAATGGGACAAGGACGACATCGACGCGCTGGGGATTCTGAAGGTGGATTGCCTGGCGCTGGGGATGCTGACGGCGATCAGCAAGTGCTTCACACTACTAAAGGGATTAAGGGATTTAGGGATTAAGGGATTGAGGAAGGAAAAGCCGCATGACGCAAAAACGCACATTTCGAGATCTAATCGTGTGGCGGAAGGCGGTCGCGCTGGCGAGAGCCGTTTACGAACACACGCAGCAGATGCCCAAAATCGAGCAATTCGGCCTGACCAACCAGATGCGGCGGGCCGCGGTGTCGATCGCGAGCAACATCGCCGAGGGAAACGCGCGGCAAACAACGCGGGACTATGTTCATTTTCTCATGGTAGCGCGCGGCTCGTTGGCGGAACTGGAAACACAACTCGTCATTGCGCAAGAGCTGAACTTCATTACGCGCAGCGACAACTTGACCGAGCTATTGCGCGAAATCTCGCGGATGCTCCAGGCCCTGATCGCGAGCCTGCGCCGTCAAGAGCAGAGATTAAGGTAGACATCGAGACCGAACCTCAATCCCTTAATCCCTTAATCCCTCAATCCCTCCTCCACATCCCCCCCGAAGACCCCCGCGTCTACGACCTCATCTGCCAGGCCGACACTGTCGGCGTCTTTCAGATCGAGAGCCGCGCCCAGATGTCCATGCTGCCGCGACTGCGGCCGCGATGCTTCTACGACCTGGTGATCGAAGTCGCCATCGTCCGGCCCGGGCCGATTCAGGGCGGAATGGTGCATCCCTACCTGCGCCGCCGTGACGGAATCGAACCCGTCACCTTCCCCAGTGACGCCGTGCGCGACGTGCTGGCCAAGACGCTCGGCGTGCCGCTGTTTCAGGAACAGGTGATGCGGCTGGCGGTCGTCGCCGCCGGCTTCACGCCCGGCGAGGCCGACCAGCTCCGCCGCTCGATGGCGGCCTGGAAGCGCGGCGGGCAGATCGACAAGTTCCAGCGCAAGCTGATCGAGGGCATGCTGGCCAACGGCTACACGCGACAGTTCGCCGAGCAGATTTTCAACCAGATTCGCGGCTTCGGCGAATACGGCTTCCCCGAAAGCCACGCCGCCAGCTTCGCACTATTGGTCTACGCCTCGGCGTGGCTCAAATGCTACTACCCGGCGGCGTTCTACGCGGCGATGCTGAATTCG
The DNA here is from genome assembly GCA_046350315.1 of Phycisphaerae bacterium. Taxonomy (GTDB): domain Bacteria; phylum Planctomycetota; class Phycisphaerae; order UBA1845; family Fen-1342; genus CAZHTF01. Next base: position 2,701,058 of record JAXMAP010000002.1, on the reverse strand, counting down.
CAGCCGCTGGGCTTCTACACGCCGGGACAACTCATTCGCGACGCGATCGCGCACGGCGTCGAGGTGCGGCCGGTGGATGTGTGTTACAGCGAGTGGGATTGTACATTGGAGGGAAAAGGGATTCAGGGATTGAGGGATTTAGGGATTAAGGAAAACGCCGACCCCGATCCTCAATCCCTCAATCCCTTAATCCCTCAATCCCTGCCTCCGGCGCTGCGGTTGGGCATGCGGCTGGTGCGCGGGCTGAAGAGAGAAGGGATTGAGGGATTAAGGGATTTAGGGATTAAGGAAAACGCCGACCCCGATCCTCAATCCCTCAATCCCTTAATCCCTCAATCCCTGCTCCTCCGCCTCGCCGCCGCGGATGCGTTTCGCTCGTTGGGCCTGAGCCGGCGGCAGGCGCTGTGGCGGATTCTGTCGCTGGATGACCGCGATCCGCGTTCGCGCCAGCCGGGGCTGTTCGACGATTTGCCGCTCGACGAGCCGCCCGCCGCCCTGCCGCCGATGTCGCTCGAAGAGACGATGTACGAAGACTACGAGTCGCAGGGCTTCTCGCTGAACGCCCATCCGATGCAGCTCATCCGCCGCGAATTGGCGGCGCTGCGCGTGATCCCAAATGGCAAGCTTTCGGCGGCGCGGGCCTGGCAGCGCATCCGCGTCGCCGGCCTGGTCACCTGCCGCCAGCGCCCCGGCACCGCCAAGGGCACCGTCTTCATCACGCTGGAGGATGAGACGGGCATGGCGAATCTAATCGTCCGCCCGCAGGTGTGGGAGCGCGATTGGCGCATCGCCCGCAACCGCGCGGCGCTGGTCGCAGAGGGACGCATCGAGCGCCAGGCCAACGTGGTGCACGTGATGGTGACGCGCTTCTCCGACCTGCCGACAGCGATTCACGATGTCCGCGTCGACTCGCGCGACTTTCACTAAACGCCATGCCCAGGCCTGTCTGAACCGCGACCGTCAAGGTCACAATCAGCGGGCGCCGAGCCGCGCAAAGTCGCTGATCGCGCGACGCCGTTACTGCGCGGTTCCGACGTAAATCGCCTGCACATCGTCGCTCGTGTCCGCGCGACCATCCGCACCAAGCGTGCCGACGCGGATGACGAGTTGATCGAGGTCATTCAACGCGCCGCTGCGGCCGGGGCGATCGGTTTCCGGCAGGTCCTTCAGCGTTCCCGGGCGGTCGGGCGCCAGGATTGACGGCCGCGCGACGGCGAATATCTGGTTGAATTCCGCTGCCGGCTGACCCAATGCGGCGTCCGCAACCACGATCAGCTTTTCACCCGTCCATAGCGCCAGTCCGGGCGTCGCGCTCGCGCCGCCGCGATTGTATCGCAGCAGCGCTCGGCCGGAATTGTTGATCGAATCGCCGAACGCCTCCCAAGTCACACTCGCGCCGGCCAGCTCCGTCGGCAGCGTCGCGCTCAAGTCGGTGAACTGCGTTCCGTTCGTGAGCAGCGGCCGACCGTCCGCCAGCACGAGCACCTGCCCGCGATCGTTGATGCCCGACAGCAGCGACTTGACGGCGGTGACTCCGGCCGGACGAAGATCCATCCACTGCTGGCCGTTCCAGTAGAGCAGTGCCTCGCGGGTACTCGCGCCGTCCGTGATTTGGGTATCGACCGCGATGCGCGAGTTAGCACCCAGCGCGATCGCATCGAACGGCGTGCCAGCCTGACCCAGCTGCGCTCCGGCAGGCAGCCCCGGGAACGAAGCGTTCGGACGGTTGTCGATCGCGCGAAGCAGCGACCCGCCCGCCCGTCGCAGGAACACGCCGTTCTGGCCGAAGCCGGCGGTGTATTGGGCTTGAAGCAGGATGTCGCCCGCGGCGCTGACCATCGGCGTCAGCGAGGCGCCGTTAAACGTCGCCGTGGACAGATTGTCCGGCACGCTGCCGGCCGGGCTGGCATTACTGGCCGCGATCGGAGAAATCGTCGTCGCGTTACTGCTGAAGACTCCGGTCTGGCGGAAGACCAGGTCGCTTGATTGCGTGAAGTACGTGTAGCGTGCGCCGAACACCACCGTGCCGGCGTCCGTGAGCGCCGGCTGGAACATCTCGGCCAGCATCGAACGCCCGAAATTCGGGAACGCGGCTTGCATCATCTGGTCGTCCGCGACGCGAATGATCTCGCCGTCGCTGGCGCGCCAGCGGTACATGCCGTTGGGCAGCGAATTGCCGCTGCTGGTGCGTGCGACGAAGACCAGCCGGCCGTTGCTGCCCCAGACCATCGGCAACGAGCCCTGGTCGTTGCGGATGTTGAAATCGCCGAAGCGCTCGGTCGCGCCGCGGCCGGGGACGTTGCCAACATTCGCCGGGTTGTCATCGACGACGCGCCGCAAGTTATTGTTTTCCCACACGAACAGCGCCCCGTCGCCTGCGCCGCCCGTGTAGCGGGCCCAGAACGCGACGCGCCCTTCGCTGTCAATGATCGGATTGCCGAATGCGGCGAACGTCGCACCATTCATGTCGGGCACGGCGTCGCCGGTGCGGACGATCGACTTCATCGTGACCGCGGCAGGCGGAGGCGTGTTGTTGCTGCCGTTGTCGTTCGTGTTGTCGTTGCTGTTACTGTTCCCGTTATCGTTCGTGTTCGAATTGTCGTTGCCGTTGCCGTTATCGTTCGTATTGTCGTTCGAATTCGAGTTTGAGTTACTGTTGTTGTTTCCAGTGCTGTTATTGCCGTCGTTGTTGCTCGTGCCCGGAGCATCGACCGGCACGCTGGGGCGCACCTCGGCCGGCGCGACGATGTTCACTTCCAGCGACAGCGGTATGGAGCGCAGATCGCCGGCTTGCGGGAACCCGAACAGCACGAAGCTCTCGAGCGGGCCGCCCTGCGGCTGGCCGTTCAGCAGGTAGAACAGAAGCGCGAGATTCTCGATCGCGCTGCGCGTGCGGCCGCGCCGCGAGATGCCGTCAAGCACGTCGAGCGGCGCACCGTCCACGGTCAGACGCCAGACGCCCCCGACCGGCGACGTGCCGACGAAGCGGAATCCACGCCGCGCGCCGAGCGATTCAATTCGAAAACGGCCGTCGCTGCCGGTCGCGCTTTGATCGACGCCGGCGGAGAACTGCGCGCCGTCCGGCGCGGTCACATCCGCCAGCGCGAGCGCCGCGCCGCGCGTACGGACGATGAACTCGAGCGCCTGCCCGGCTGGTACGTTTATTTCGAATTGCTGCGCGCTGCCGACTCGAAGCGCAGACGCGGACTGCCCGGCAATGACCGTCTCGCCGGCGACCACGCGCTCGGCGTCGGTCACGTCCGTCGTCTGCGGCGCGCAGCCGACGATCGCCGCGCCGATGACGGTCAGCGTAGACAAACGACGCGCGTTTCGGGTGATGAATCGTCCCGTCTGCATACGGCCTCCCCAGGCGCGAATGGGCGGTCAGTACCTCGTCCCCCGTTGAAGTTTATTCGTCCGTTCGGCTGAAAGGCAACGCGAGCGCGAAGGACTGATAACCGCGGTACGCTTTGAACGCCTCGCACATGGCCGATAGAATATCTTGCCCGTGTGTGGGAAGGCGGCATCTTCGGCGTATCGCCGCTCAAATTGAAATCAGGCGCGACGAATAGCGACGCAAAGGAACAAACCGTGAGCATGAAGCTCAGTATCGAATACTGCACGCAGTGAAACTACCTGCCCAAAGCCGCCAGTTTGGCGGAAGCGATACAGGAAGAATTCGACGTGTCGCCCGAGCTGATTCAGGGCCGCGGCGGCATTTTCGACGTCAAGCTCAATGGGAAGCTGATTTACAGCAAGCATCAGACCGGGCGATTTCCGGAACACGACGAAGTGTTGAAGGCGATCAAGCCGGCAGTCGCGCGCTAGGAGTCCGCGCGCGTATTGTTGATAACGCAGGTTACTGCGTCTTGATGCGCATACCCTCGGAGAGTTGCTCCAGCCCGCTGGCCGCGATTAAGTCGCCGTCTTTCAGACCGCTGAACACCTCGATCTGGCCGCCCGAGCGGCGGCCGATCGTGATCGTCGCCTTCGCCAGCGCGCCGTCGCGCACGACGTACACGAAGCCCGTCTTGCCGGCCTCATCGACTGCGCACGCCGCAGCCGGAATCCAGATCGTCGGCGTGGGCTGCGATGCTGACGCCGCCGATGTGGCTGATTCGGTCATGAACTGCACCTGCGCCGATCCCTCGACGCGCAGGTATTCATCCGGATCGTCGATGCGCACCTTCACCTGCACGGTCGCCTTGGCGTAGTTCGCGCCGGGGTCGATCCAAAGCACGTGCCCGCTGTATTTTCGCGTCTTGTATGCATCGGGCGTGATCACGCACGGCATGTCGCCACGCACCCGCGCGATGTCGAGTTCACTTACGTCCACTTCGACGCGCAGTTTGCCCATGTCGGCGATCGCCGCGAACTGCGCGTTGGCGTTGGCGCCGCGCCCGCCCTCAGCCGCCACGAAGTCGCCGACTTCGACGTTTCGCTCGAGGATCACGCCGCCAATCGGCGCGACCACGTCGCAATCGCTCAGCAGTTTCTCCGCGTATTGCAGGCGCGCCTCTTCAGCCGCGACGGCGGATTTCGCGTCTTCGTACCAGCGCTTGGCGTCGATCAACTCAATGTCCGAGGCATCGGTGCCCTGGTGCAGGCGCTGGATGCGCTCGTAGTTGTACGTGTAATAGTCGAGATTCGCGCGGGCCTTCTCCAGCATCGCCGCCGACTCGTCCCGCCGCGCCTGGTAGTTCGTTTTCTCGATTCGGGCCAGCAGTTGCCCGGCCTTCACGGCATCGCCCTGCTCAAAGAGTAGTTCGACGACCTGGCCCGAGACCTTCGTCGCGACCTCCACGCGATGGTCCGACACAACCTTGCCCGTCGCCGTCAACGTCGGCGGCGCGGCGTTGTCGGCCTGCGCGCGAACCGTGATCGTCGGCACGTCGGCGACCTTTTGCGTCGCCTGTGCGACGGCCTGCGTCACGACCGGGAAGATGCGATCACGGTAGAGATAGACTCCCGCGCCGGCGCCAGCCAGCACCACCAGGACGAGAACCGTCCCGATGCGAGATTTGCCGCGTGCCGCGCGCCCCGCGCGCGGCCGCTGCTCTTTGGCGATGGAAAGAGACTGAAGTTGATTGCGAAGCTCGGTCGTTGCGCTCATTGCGCCATGATTGTACCCCGGTCGGCGCGAAAAGACGCGCGCAGGCCGTCGCTCGGCGGTGCTGAGTTCGGCAAGACCGAGCCGCGGGAAAAAAACACGGTTTCGGCATCCAAATGGCCTTCGCCCAACCCCCGCGCCCGTGCGGAATCGCGCGGTCGCGGTTCGGATTCGGGCATTGGCCAAGAATGGTGTCGGGTTCGATTCGTCCGATTAGAGTATCAGCCCGACGAGGATCGCCCGACCATGCGCGCTTCTGGAAATCTCCCGCTCCGCACCAAGCTCGTGGCGACACTCGGGCCTGCGACGGCATCGCCGGAGGCGATCGGCGCCATTCTCGACGCTGGCGTCGATGTGTGTCGGCTGAACTTCAGCCACGGGACGCACGACGACCACGCCCGCTCGTTGTCCATCATTCGGCAATACGCCGAACGGCACGGCCGAGCCGTCGCCGTGCTGGGCGATCTGTGCGGCCCCAAGATTCGGCTCAATCGCGTCAACGGCGATCGGACGATGCTGCGCACCGGGCAGAGGGTGCGCTTCGTGCGCGGCACGGGCGACTGCACGCCAGAGCGGTTGACGACCACCTACGCGCCGCTGGTCGACGAAGTGGACGTCGGGAACCGCATCTACATCGACGACGGGCTGGTGCGCCTGCTGGTCACGGAGCACGACGGCGACTCGGTCGCGTGCAATTGCACTGTCGGCGGCGAGATTTCGACCCGCAAGGGCGTCAACTTGCCCGACACGCGCCTATCCGTTCCGGCGCTGACCGACAAGGATCGCGCCGACCTGGCTTGGGCCATCGAAAATCAACTCGACTACGTGGCGCTTTCTTTCGTCCGGCGACCGGAGGATTTGCGAGCGCTCCGCGAGTTACTTCGCGCGGAATCGTCCGCGCCGGGCGCGGTCGTGAAGATCGAAAAGTTTGAAGCGCTCGAACATCTTGACGAACTGATCGCCGAGTCAGACGCGGTGATGGTAGCGCGTGGTGACCTGGGCGTGGAAATGGATGTGTGGCAGGTGCCGCTGGTCCAAAAGGCGATTACGGCCCGCTGCCGCGCCGTTGGGCGTCCGGTCATCATCGCGACGCAGATGCTGCAGAGCATGGTGCACAACGCGACGCCGACGCGGGCCGAAGTCAGCGACGTCGCCAATGCGATTTTGGATGGCGCGGACGCGGTGATGCTGTCGGCGGAAACCGCGGCCGGCGAATTCCCCGTCGCCGCGGTCGACATCATGACGCGCGTGGCGCTCGCCACCGAGGCGTACCAATCGACCTGCCCGCCCGCATCGCCTCCCGATTCGCTTGGCGCAGCCACGCCGCGCACATCGGCAGTGGCCCATGCGGCCGTGCAGGCGGCCCGGGATCTGAATGCCAAGCTCGTCGCGGCGTGGACGGCAACCGGGACAACCGTGCGGCTGATCGCGCAGCATCGCCTGCCGATGCCGGTGGTCGGGCTGACCTACGACGAACGCGTTTATCGCCAACTCTGCCTTGTTTACGGCGTGATTCCGATCCGCGTCGAGCCGATCCGCGAGACGGTGCGAATGGCGTACACGCTGGACTTGCGGCTCATCGAGGCGGGCTTGGCGCAGCGCGGCGATCTGATCGTGGTGGTTTCATCATCGCACCCAACGGCTCCAGGCGAGACTGACACAACCTTGGTGCATCGTGTCGGCGGCGTGGGCGGACGCTAGAGCGGATTCAATTTCCACGTAGCTGTCGGACCTTTGCGTCCGACAGCGAAATCTGCGTCGGGCACTGAGATCCGACGATTCAGAACGACTGAATCTGCTCTGTCGGGCAAGTTCGCTTCAGAACGCTTAGTCCGGCTGCTGCAGCGCGTCGCGCACATCCGCGATGCAGCGTACGCGTTCCAAGCCGGACATGAATTGCTCGACCGTCGCAAGCCGTTGCCGCGCGAGCTGCTTGCTGGCCGTAAAACGCAGCGTGTCGTTGATTCGCGCTTCCCAGAATTGATATTGCTGTTGGCGCTGCCAGCCCTGCACCAGTTGCTCGAGCGGCCGTCCCTCGGCCTGGTGCTGGCGAAATTGCCGCAGCGTGTGAAGCAGGCCGATTTCGTCGAGATTCTCGGCTTCGGCGACCACTCGCGATTCAATCAGGCTCGTTGATCGCTCGTTGCACTGGCGGATTGCCTCGACCGCAAGGCGCAGTACGTCGGACGGGATATGCCGATGACCGTGCTCATCGAGATAGGCGGCGCCAAGCTCGCGCTGAATGTCGTTCGTCGGCCGATTCAGCACCTGCCAGCGCGAAATGTGCCCGCTGCGTACCTGCACCGCCCAGCCGGCGTCGTGGAACAGCGCCGCGGCGTGTAGCGCGACACCGTTGGGCCGCATTTCCGCGACTTCGGGCAATTCAGCCAGTTGCTGCGCGATCTGGGCGACGCGCTCGCTGTGTTCCCACAGCCATAGGTCATGCGCGCCGGGCTCACCGGGCAAGACGAGCAAATCGCGCGCGAGGGCCACGATCGGGGCCGGCTTGGCCACGCAACAACTCCGCAACAGGGCGGGCGATGTTATAGGTCTTAACGTGGGGCAACAAGCCGCTCGCGCCTGCCAATTGAATGCTTCAATCGCCGCGCGCGTTTGTCACGCCGCGTCCGCGATATCAATGCTCGGTCAGACGGCTGCCGATACAAGGGCCAGTGCCGCGCGACATGCGCGCTTGAGGGCAAGACATGCCGGTTACTACGAATGCAGCGGATCCGCGGGTCGACGCGCAGGCTGCCGGTTCGGGCGGGCTAGCGCCCGAGTTGCAGAAAGCGCTCGGCCGCCTGACCGAGATCAGCTCGTTGCCGGAGATCACGACGCGAATCGTGCAGGTGGTTGAAGACCCCAAGTCGACCGCGCAAGACATGCACGACATCGTGAAGCATGATCCGGCCCTGGCGGCCAAGATCCTCAAGGTTGTTAACTCGGCTTTTTACGGCTTGCCGGCACAGATCGCCAGCCTCGACCGCGCCATCGTGATGCTTGGGCTTAGCGCCGTGAAGAATATCGCACTGGCGGCCTCGCTCTCGCGCATGTTCCGCCCGGGCGCCATCTCCGAACGCTTCGGCGCCAAAGACCTCTGGCACCACTGCATCGCCGTGGGCGTGTGCGCCCGGCTGCTGGCGGACTCGTCGGGTGGTCACTCCGAGGAAGCGTTCGTGGCGGGTTTGGTGCACGATCTCGGCCTGTTGGTCGAGTATCAGCTCTTTCCCGAGCAACTCAAGTCGGTGGTGGAGCACTGCGAGCATTCGCCGAAGGATTTCTGCGCGGTCGAGCGCGAGTGCATTGGCGCCGATCACACCATGTTCGGCGGGGCGCTGGCGACCAAGTGGAAGTTCCCGCCGGGATTGCGCAACGCGATCGCGTACCACCATAATCCTTCGCCGCTAAAGCCGGAGTTCAAACGCATTGTGACTGCGGTGCACGTGGCCGACACGATCTGCTGTCAGAACCAGATCGGGTTCTACCTCACGGCCCAGTCGCAGGAAGTGAGCGACGCCGCGCTCGAGATCATTGGCATCAACGCCGACAAAGTCGCCGCGCTGATGGAGATCCTGCCGACACGCATCGAGGAAACGACGCAGATTCTGTCGGATTAGCAGCCCAGGCTCAGCCGAGCGCGGCGTCCGAGGAAGGAATGCAAAGCGCCGGCGCGCGGTCTTCACCGCGCCGACCGGCGCTCGTCGTTTCGGGCCCGTGGTTCTGAGGCTGGGCTACTTCATCTCGACGATGTCCTTCTTGGTGGTCGCGACCAACGCAATCAACTCGTCCTGCAGGCTCTTCGGCACGTTGAACTTGTTGAGCGACGCGATCAGGTCCTCCGCCGCCATGCCGAATTCGGCCTCGGTGATCCGCATCCCATGATGAGCCGTTTTCATGTCGCGGCCCTCATATTTCTGCGGCCCGCCGGTAGCCATGCAGACGAACTGCACGACCAGCTTGTTGAGCCGCTCGACGTTCCTGGGGCTGGGATCCCATTCGTGCGCGGTTCCCTTGCGGGTCAGGTTGAGCTTTGGGTTAGCCAGTGCGCGCTGCAGAAAATCCTCGCAGACAGCCTTGATCGCCGGCTCGCCGCCCAGGCGCTCATAAAGCGACTTGGGCGGGGAGGACTTGTACATCCCGCCGCCGGCGTCGCAGCCGGCCAAAGCCGCGCCGATAACCAAGAGTGCGCCGCTTAATCCAAGGAGTCGCCCTGCGGTGTTCATGAGTCTCCTCGACAGTTCGTGATTCGTCACCGCCGCCGCACGATGCGCCGGTTATTGAGGTCGGCGACGTGCAAAACACTACGCGAGAGCGGCAGAAGTGGATTCTTGAAAGCGCCAGAATCTGCCGGCGTTTAGGTGTCATCGTGCTCTGATTCCATCCCGCTCATCAAACCAAACGAACGAATCTCCCGGCACACGCCGCAAGAAAGAAGCCGGCGCGAAGCGCTCCTGACGCTTCGCGCCGGCCGTTCAACGCACCCGCCGAGGGGCGTCAGAAACTCGGCCCCATTCGGCAGTTTCTAATGCTGGCTACGGGCAAACGTGCAGCCAGTTCTGCAGCAACAGACCCAGGTCCGACTCGTCCGTGTCGCCGTCGCCGTCGGCATCGCCGCCGGCGCCATGCTGCCAGGCTTGCAGCAGCAGGCCCAGGTCGGATTCATTGACAACGCGATCGCCGTTGAAGTCGGCGACGCAAGGCGTTCCGCCCGGAATGAAGCACGCGCCGGTAAGCGTAATCGAGTACGAACCGGAGACCGTCGTGCCAGTCCAACTCGCGACTGGATTCGCCGCGCCCGGACCATCCGGAGCACGCTCGACATCAAACGGCGTGTTGATCCAAAGGAGCTGCGCGCTCGCGTCAATCGGGTCGAGGTTGTAGCGCGTGATCGCGAGCAAATAGCGTCCGCTACCCGCTAGGAACTGCGAGGTAATCGTCGATTGCAGAACGCCAGCGCTGTCGTCGTCAAATGTTACGCCAAGCCCAGTGGTGTCGAACAGGAACAACTGCGTATCCACCGTGGCGCCGCCGACCGTCGTGGCGGAGAAGCTCGCGGAATCGCAGATGTCGATTTCGTACATGTCGATGTCGTTCGCGCCAAACGTGCCAATGATCGTCGTCAGCGAGCCACTGCCAGTGGCTTGCTGCGCCGTGCCAGGCAAATCGCCTGCGTCGCCGTTTTCGACATACGTGCCCGGAGGAGGCGGCGGGTTGTTATTCAGAACAATGTTCAGATTTCCGCTGCCCACGTTCGCGGATGCGGACGTGACGCCCCATCCGGACGTGCCGAATGTCGTGTTGAATCCGGCGATGCAAAGATAGTACGTGCCCGCCGCCAAGTTGCCGTCGCGCCCGTCGTATGCCAGCCCCGCGCCGACGGCCGGCCTGGCGGGGAAACCGGCGCCAAACGTGAGCTGACTGCGAAGGCTGTCGCCATCGTCATCGTCCGACGCGACAAGATCGCCGATGCTGGTATACAAGCCGATTTCCGTGTCGTTGCTTGGCGCCAGAGCCGAGCCTTCGGAATCGATGTCGAGATACACCGGCGTGCTGACGGCCGGAATCGTCAGCGTGTACCAGATAATGTCCCCGGCGTTGATGGTGATGCCCGAGAGGTTGATCGTCTGCGGGTTGGTCAGAGTGCCCAGATCGGTCGCGCTGGGCTGCGCGTACGCCGCGCCGACGACCGCACAGGCCGTCAATACTGCAAATAGCTTCGTCATGCGCATCCGTGTTCCTCCAATCGGTAAGTGGTACGAGGGATCGAGACAATTGCACGAGCGATGCGACCCAGGAATGGTCGGCCGCCCCTCAGTTCGCTCGTTCAAACCCAGAACGCGGTGAACGCCGCGCTGCTTCTCCGTTGAGTCGAGTTTATCTGGCGACGGCGCGCGGCACAATCGTGATTTTCGATCGACTTGCACTTTTTTCGGAATCGACTCGCGCTCCATCCGGCGCAGCTATACTCGACGCGGAGGGACTCGATGAGTCGCTGGTCAGTTCGCTTCACGGCGGTCGCGGTTATGCTCGTTGCGAACGGCGCAACGCGCGCAGACGCGATTACGCTGCCGGCGACGCGCGATAATACGCTCTTCGAGACAACCTCGGGAACAACAAGTAACGGCGCGGGCACGGCAATGTTCGCCGGGCGAAACTCGCAAGCCGTCGACTCGCGTCGCCGGGCCGTGTTAATGTTCGATGTCGCGAGCGGCGTGCCGGCCGGCGCGACGATCGACGCCGTGAGCCTGACGCTGACGAACTCGGCCGCGAACTCGACATTGGAAACCGTTGAGATGCATCGCTTGCTCGCATCCTGGGGCGAGGGTACGTCCGTCGCCGCGTCGGGCGGCGGAAGCGGCGCGCCAGCCAGCGCCGGCGACGCCACCTGGCTGCATCGATTCTTTAACGGCACGTCCTGGACCCAGCCCGGCGGCGACTTTGCATCGACGGCCAGCGCGACAGCCGGCGTCGCAGGTCCGGGCGCATATGACTGGACCTCCACGCCGGCGCTGGTCAGCGATGTTCAGTCGTTTCTGGAGAGTCCGGCCGGGAACTTCGGCTGGATCTTGATCGGCAATGAAGCCGCGGCAAGCACGGCGAAACGCTTCTCGACCCGCGAGGATCCGCTGATCACCGCGCGACCCGCGCTGCGAATCGACTTCACGCCAATCCCGGAACCGACTTCCGGCCTGTATCTGGCGGCCGCGCTGCTGGCCGGCGGACTTCCGCGCCGCAAATGAAGGGAATCACCATGCGGGCAGAGCCAATCCTGGCGAAGCTGAACGAACTGCGACACGAGGCCGAGGGCGACAAGGACGACATCGAGTACCTCGCCCTGCACCACGCGTTCTGTTTCATCTCATACAAGATGGCGGAGTTCCAGAAGTACCTGAACGAAGTTGCGGAAAACCCGCCAACGACCTAATCGCGCACCCTCTTACGGTCGCGGCTCCGCGAGTCCAAAATCCGCCCGTGACAACCGACCGCGACCACCTGCTGGGCATCGACGTCGGAACCAGCGGTGCGAAGGTCCTGCTCGCCGATTGTGTCGGGCGGGTGATCGCTGTTGTGACGCGCGAATACCCGCTGCACACGCCGCGGCCGCTGTGGTGCGAGCAGGACCCGGCCGATTGGCGCAACGCGGCGACCGAAGCCGTCCGCGACGTACTCGTCCGTACCGGGGTTGACGGTTCGCGCATCGCGGCAATCGGCCTGACCGGCCAGATGCACGGCCTGGTGACGCTCGACGCGCGCGGGCAGGTCATTCGGCCGGCGATCCTCTGGAATGACCAGCGAACCGCCGCGCAGTGCGAACAGCTCACGCGTCAAGTCGGCGCCAAGCGCGTGCTCGAGCTGACTGGAAACCCGATTCTGCCTGGGTTTTCTGCGCCGAAGATCGCCTGGCTGCGCGAGAATGAACCGGACGCGCTCTCGCGCTGCGCGCACGTGCTCCTGCCCAAGGACTTCGTGCGTTACTGCCTGACTGGCGAGTTCATCAGCGATGTCTCGGACGCATCCGGAACGTCGCTGCTCGATGTCGGCCGCCGCGCCTGGTCCGAGGAAATGCTCGGCGCGGTCGGCGTGCCGCACCATTGGCTGCCGGCGCTCGTCGAGTCTCCGCACGTCTGCGCCCGCGTCTCCGCGTCTGCCGCCGCCGAACTTGGAATCCCCGCCGGCACGCCGGTGGTAGGCGGGGCCGGCGACCAGGCGGCGCAGGCCATCGGCGCCGGTATCGTCGCGGAAGGCGTCGCCTCCGTGACGATCGGCACATCGGGCGTCGTGTTCGCGGCGACAAACACGTACCGCCCCGAGCCGCGGGGTCGCCTGCACGCGTTTTGCCACGCGCTGCCGAACCAATGGCACCTGATGGGCGTCATGCTCGCGGCGGGCGCGAGTTGGCGCTGGTTCCGCGATGTGCTTGGCGAACCGGAGCGCTCGCGCGCGATCGCGGACGGGCGCGACCCATACGACGCGTTGACCGAACTCGCGGCATCGGCGCCGCCGATCTGCGAGGGTCTGCTGTTCCTGCCGTATCTCAGCGGCGAGCGCACACCGCACGCCGATCCGCACGCGCGCGGCGTGTTTTCCGGCCTCACGCTGCGGCATGATCGGGCGCATTTGGCGCGCGCCGTGCTCGAAGGAATCTCATTCGGGCTTCGCGATAGCCTGCAACTGCTGCGGTCGGTGAGCATTCCGATTCGCGAAATCCGCGCCAGCGGCGGCGGCGCGCGGAGTGCATTCTGGCGGCAATTGCTGGCGGATATCTTCGCTCAGCCGATTGTACAAACCGCGGCGAGCGAAGGCGCGGCGTACGGCGCGGCGCTACTGGCCGGGATCGGCATCGACTGTCTATCCGTCGACACGATTCGCGTAGCGGCCGGCACGCCGGTGTCGATCTCGGAGCCGCGACAAGAAATCGTCGCAGGATACGCCACCGCGTACGAGCGCTATCGCGCGCTCTATTCAGCGCTGCGCGAACATTTCCGCACGACGCCGCCATAAGGAACCGCGAGCGCCAGCGAGCGGCAGCCCCACGGCGTGCGCCTTTCGGTTTCCGGTCTGCGTCAGGTGCCGAACCAAACCGTGCGCCCGCAGACGCGCCGGTTTCGTCCGGAGCGCGCCGCGCGGAACTGCCCCTCGCTGGCGCTCGCGGTTCTTTGCGACCAGTTGCTACGCGGCGCTACCGAAGCGCCGGGGGCGCACTCACTCGCGTACGAACGCCATCCGGAACGACGCGACGCGGGCCTTGAACAGCCCCGCCTTCACCGCCGGGTCATTCTCCATCGTCTCGCGCGCCTGCGCGTCGTCACGCGCTTCGAACACGACGATCCCAGGCGTCTGCATTTCGAACGGCGCCGCGCCGGGCGTGGATGGGTACTGAAACGGATCGAAGCACGGACCCGCGACGATCAACCTGCCGGACGCGAGCAGGCCGCGAACGTACGCGACGTGCTCCATCAGAACCGCCGATTGTTCCGGCGTCATCGACTCGAGCATCTCATCGCGAACCGGCCGCACGAAATACACATAGTGCTTCATCGCCGCCGGCTGCGATGCCGGCACTGCGGTCCACTGCGGCCCCGAGTCGAAGCGTTTCGACAGGTTCTTGAGAACGTACGGCCACGCTTTTTCGAAATACGCGTACACCTCGTCCCACTTCTCGCCCTCGCGCCAGCCGCCGTGCGTGAGCTTCACGCGCGTCTTTCCGTCCGGCTCGTCTGCGAGCTGCACGACGACGAATGTCCGCAGCGGCCGGATTTCGGAGAACTTCGGCGGGGCGTTCCACGTAAACGAGATCATCTCCTGCGGCACATAGCTGAGCACGCGATTTCCCTCGCCGCCGCGCGATCCCTCCGGCGCGGCGGGGGCAAAGTAGATTTCGTACGGGCCGTTGAAACGCAATTCGACCCGCGCGTCCTCGGCGAAGAACGTGACCACGCCCTCGCGCGTGGCGAAGGCCTTCCACACCTCCGCCCGCGGTGCCGCGATGACCGCCTCATTGACGATCTGCTTGTCGGTGTAGCGCGGTCCGTCGGCGGCGGCCGGGCCGACGAAGACGAGCGCGAGGACGAGTGTGGCGAATCGCGGCATTTTTGGTTCTCCTGAGATTCCGGCGGATGGTAGCTCCGTCCGTGAGACCTTTCACCGCCGTGCCGCGGTCCTTTGATGTTGACCGATTGTGAGTTCGCGTACTGGTAAGGCTGAACCGAACCGCGACTGTGAGGGAGCAGGGGATGCGGAAATCGGCGGCTTCTTCATCCCCCGCTTCCTAACGGTCGCGGTTCTGCCCGGCAAACTGACCAATACCCGGGTCGAATTCGCTTCATTCCGGCACGGAACTTGCCCGGTGGATGTTCGTTGCTTGGCCTTTTGGTGCTGGTCTGACACGCGGGTGTCTTAATAATTCTGGAGAATCGCCCGTGCGTGAACGCACGGTCGCAGCATCCTGCCATCGGGAGGTCGTCATCATGAATCCTTCTCGCAATTGGATGTTCGCGTTTGGCTTGTCCGTCCTGGCCCTGGCGATCCCGCGGGCTTTGGCCCAGCCCGCGTGCAGCTACTCCTGGCGCGTGGGTGATGGCATGCCGGGAGTGAACGGTCCGGTGTACGCAATCACCTCATGGGACCCGGATGGCGCGGGGCCGCAGCCGCCATTAATCGTAGTGGCGGGTCGGTTCACCGTCGCGGGTAGCGCGCCAGCACGCAACATCGCGGCTTGGGACGGCGCGTCGTGGTCGGCGCTGGGCCCGGGGCTTTCCGACCCAAGCGCGCTGGCCGTCTACAACGGCGAACTGATCGCCAGCGGGCAATTCACGACGATCGGCGGCGTTGCCGCGAGCGGAATTGCCCGTTGGGACGGCGTGAGTTGGCGACCTCTGGGCGGTGGCCTCAATGCGGCGACCTATCGCGAGGCGGCCGCGCTCCGAGAATTCAACGGAGAGTTGATTGCCGCCGGTCGATTCGACACCGCGGACGGTCTGCCGGTGAACAAGATCTCGGCCTGGAATGGCACGAGCTGGCACGCGTTGGGCAGCGGCCTGGCCGGCGGAACGTCCACAATTGCTGATGCACTTGCTGTCTACGATGACAAGTTGATCGTTGGCGGACAATTCGACAGCGCGGGCGGCGTGCTGGCGCGCAATATCGCCGCGTGGGACGGCACGACGTGGAGCGCGCTCGCAAGCGGTGTGGGGAGCGGGACTTATGACGCAGTCTACGCCCTCACAGTTTTCGACAGCGACCTGGTCGCGACCGGGGTCTTTGCCGATGCCGGCGGCGTGCCGGCGAATTTCGTCGCCCGCTGGAACAGGACGTCCTGGCAGCCTCTGGGTGCGGGTCTGGCAGACAGCGCGTGGTTGCTCGACGTGTACAATGGGGAGCTGCTCGCAGGGGGATACGGCCTGTATCGCTGGGACGGCGCAAACTGGACGGTTGCGCCAATTCCAGTTTCCGGTTCCCCGGCGGCGCTGGCAGTGATTGACTCCAAGCTCTTCGCCGGCGGACTTGTAAGAACTACGGATGGGCGGGCCAGCAGCCTGCAGATCTGGGACGGCACCGCGCTCACATCGATGATTGCCGGAACGAACAACCCAATTCTGACTTTTGGGAGAGTGAATCAGCGCCTTGTCACCGGCGGGTATTTCGATTCAGCGGGCGGTACCTATGCGAGCGGCGTCGCACAGTGGGACAATACGCGTTGGCTGCCGATCGGAAATGATCAGCTTAGTTTCGTGAGAGCCACCGCAACATACGCCGGCGAGTTGATCGTTGGCGCTGTTTTCAATTGGGACGACCCCGGGGAGATTCGACACATCGTCGGTTGGGACGGAACTGCGTGGCAACCGCTTGGGGCAGGGGTTGGCGGTACGGTTGAGGCACTGGCCACATACGGCGGTGAACTGATCGTGGGCGGCTGGTTCACATCCGCCGGCGGAGCACCAGCGAACCGCATCGCCCGCTGGAACGGCACGAACTGGCGCGCGTTCGGCAGCGGCGCGGCTGGACCGGTGTTCGCGCTACGTGAATACGCCGGCGAGCTCTTTGCCGGCGGATCGTTCTCCACGATTGATGGGGTCAATGCCAAGAGCATCGCGCGGTGGGATGGCCTGACTTGGCGGCCGCTGGCCGGCGGCATCAATTTAGGGTTTGTGTACGCCTTTCAGGAATTCAACGGCGAACTGGTCGTTGGCGGCAACTTTTCGAATGTTGGAAGCCTCACGAATGTCGGAAGCATCGCACGTTGGGACGGCACAACCTGGCAGCCGATGCTCGGCGGCGTGAGTTCTCTATGCGCAGTTCGACGGAGAGCTGATCGTGGGCGGCTCGTTCACATACGTCGGCGGCACGCTGTTCCAGGTGCAGGCGAACAACATCGCGGCGTGGGATGGATTCAACTGGCATGCGCTCGAGTCCGGCGTTGACGGCACCGTCAATGCGCTCGAAGTGCAAGACGGGGAGCTCTTCGTCGGCGGCGCGTTCACGCACGCCGGCGGAAATCTGTCGCCGTATTTCGCCCGCTGGGGCCCGGCGCTGGACGGCGACGTGACGAACGACCGCGTGGTCAACGAGTCGGACCTCGGCTTGCTGCTGCGCAATTGGTATCAGGACGTGACACCCGCGAGCGGCGACGACTTGACCGGCGACGGGCGCGTCGACGAGTTCGACCTGGCGCTCGTGCTGCAGAACTGGCTGGCGACATGTAACTTACGGCGCCTGCACTGCCGGTCTCCCAGATTCGGCCGGTTGAAATCGGCGACCACGCTTGGTAGCTAGCCGCGGCGGCGGAAGTCGCTCACGCCGGTCTCGCGGTCGAAACGCTTGCTGGCCAGGCAGAAGGGGTTCTTGGCGGCGTAGCAGCCCGTTGAGAAACGCTCCTAACCGAGCCCCGACCGTCAGGGAGGGTTCGGGCCGCTGTCCGAAATTGCTTGGAATCTCGGTGTTTTCGAGGACTCAGCGGACCCCTCCCTGACGGTCGGGGCTCGGTTGGGTGAGTTCTTCAACGGACTGGTAGGGGCCGCTTTGCGAACTGCTCTCGGCTTCCAGCAGCGGCGAACCGAACAAGTCGTACTCGTACAGCGCGGCGATCGTGCCGAAGCTCGGCGCCGGCTGGCCGGTCGAGGGATCGATTGCCGAGTCGACCAGCTGCGTCACGTTGCCCAGCGCATCGACGAAATACGCGTAGGTGCGATCGTCTGACGTGGGATTCGCGCCCGTGGTCGTGCCGTTCGTGTCGTAGGCCGCCAAGAGGCCGCCGATGCCGCCGGCGGAGTCGAGGAACGCGCCGGCATATGCGGATTCGACTGCCAGAGACCGGTTGGAAACCGATCCCACGAGAGACCGGTCGGAGACCGGTCCCACACTAGACCGGTTGGAAACCGGTCCCACACCGGCGGGCAGGATGCCCGCCCCACCCAAACCAGACCCAGCACCAAGCCCGCCCAGGTCCAGGCCCAAGGCGTATTTGCGGATCGCTTGACCAGTCTCGTCCAGTTCCAGCAGCATGCGCCAACCATCATACACATATTGCCGCGTCGACGACGGCACCCACGCATACCCGCCGCCCGTCGGCAGCCACTTGAGCACGCGTTTCTCGACGCACCGCCCGGCGTAGTCGTACGCCAGCTCGACCCGCTCCGAACCCGCCGTCGGCGACAGCGGCGACCAGCTCCGCAGCCGGTTCTCCGCGTCCCATTCGAGCGCCACCAGCAGCGTGTCCTTGGACGCCTGCTGCCCCCACAAGCCCAGCAGCGCCCCCAGGTCAGCCTCATCGATGTGCCCATCGTCATTGAAATCCAGCCGCCGGCATTCGTCGGCGGCAGGCGGGCAATCGGCGCCCCAGTAGGCGAAGAACGCCCCCAAATCCTGCTCGTTGATCACGCCGTCGCCGTTCGCGTCGCCGGAAACGTACGCCTCGCGCAGGTTGCCGTCGGCGTCGTGGAACAGCCGCTGCGCCAGGGGCGATTCGCCGGGCTGATCGAGGCGCTCGTACTGATTGAGGCTGTTCGCCGTGTACTCGACGCCCGGGACCTGCCCGTCGTGATGCGTCCGCCGGTTGCCGGCGTTGTCATAGGTGTACTCCCGATCCAGCGCGTGGTCGGGGCTTCAGCGGTACGCGCGAACGACGTACTGCTGCATCATGCGATGCGTGTTGAAGTACGAGCCGTTCAGCGCGATGCAGTTACACATGATCTCGGCGTAGCGGTCGCGGTGTTGGTAGTAGGTCGGCAGGATGACGTATTCGAGCTTTTCGTAGATCACCGCCGCGTCGCGCCAGCGGTCGGATTCGACGCCGCGGTGCCAGTCGTCCCGGCCGATCGACCAGCCGGTGACGCCTTCGATCCAGCCTTCGACCCACCAGCCGTCAATCACGCTCAGCGACGGCACGCCGTTGAGCGCTGCTTTCATTCCGCTGGTGCCCGAGGCCTCGAGTGGTGGTTGGGGGTTGTTCAGCCACAGGTCGACGCCGGGCGTCATCAACCGGCACAGGTCCATGTCGTAGTTTTCGAGATAGACCGTCTTGACCTTGTCGCGCAGCGCGTCTTTGGCTTCGAAGATGCGGCGGATGAGGGCCTTGCCTTCCTGGTCGGCCGGGTGGGACTTGCCGGCGAAGACAAGCTGCAATCCGCCGCAGTCGCTCGCGATTCGCTTCAGGCGTTCGATGTCCTCAAACAGCAGCCCGGCCCGCTTGTACGTCGCCGCGCGCCGCGCGAAGCCGATCGTGAATACGTCCGGGAGCATTCCCACGTTTGTTCGGCGGTTGATATGCTCGATCAGCTTGCGCTTGGCGGCGTCATGCGCGGCCCAGAGCTCGTGTCGTGGGATTTTCCCGGCATTACGCAGGTTCAGATTGTCTTCGCGCCAATCCGGAAGGTGGCGATCGAACAGCTCGCGTATCGACGGCGCAGCCCAGGTGACGGCGTGGATGCCGTTCGTCACGTAGTCGACCGGATGCGGGTTGAAGAGCTGGCGCGAGACTTCGCCGTGGCGCTTCGCGACTGCGTTCACATAGTGGCTTAGCTGAAGCGCCAGCGTCGTGACGTTCAACGTGCCGTCCATGCATTTCAACGCGCGGAGCTGCTGCACGCTGGTCTCGTCGAGCATGTGACTGACCATCTCGGCCGGGAACTTGTCGTGCCCAGCCGCGACCGGCGTGTGCGTCGTGAATGCGCACATTCGCCGCACCGCGGCCACGTCGTCGTCGCTGATCTCAGTTCGGCCCTGTTTGTGCAGCACTTCGGACAACACTTCGAGCACCAGCAGGCTCGCGTGTCCCTCGTTCATGTGAAAGCGGTCGATTTCGTCGTAGCCCAGGGCGCGGAGCATGCGAACTCCACCGATACCGAGCACAGTTTCCTGCGCCAACCGATAGTGCGAGTCTCCTCCGTAAAGATGCCCGGAGAGGTTTCGGTCCTGCTCGGCATTTTCGGGAAGATGCGTGTCCAGAAAGTAAACCGGAATCGAGTATCCGCCGGCGCCTTGCACGTCGAATTTCCACGCGCGGATTTGAACGGTGCGGCCTTCGATCACGACGTTCGTGCGGGCCGGAAGTTCGCGCAGGTACTCCGAAACGGTCCACTGAATCGGCTCTTCGGTCTGTCTGCCGGCCTCATCGAGCCGTTGGTGGCAGTAGCCCCGGCGATGCAAGAGCGAGATGGCGACCATCGGCACGCGCAGATCAGCCGCGGCGCGGATGGTGTCGCCTGCCAGCACGCCGAGGCCGCCGCTGTATGTCGGTATGTCGGCCGACAGGCCGATTTCCATCGAAAAGTACGCAATGTGCCTTGAACGCGGCATTTATGACTCTTCTATCGGGAACCCGCGGTGCGACGGCGCGCCGGCGCTTGAATGCTCGCGAACGTCTGATCGCGGAAAATTGGCCTAGTTGGTCTCGAACCCATGGGCGACTGAGTATTGCCGTCCCACGCGCGATCGGCAAGTCCTGCGCATCGGGCCCGGCCGCTTGACGATCTATCGGGTCCCGGTCAGGCTCTGCTTGACCGGCAACGGGACCGATGAGAATGCAGAATGAAGAATGCAGAATGCAGAACGGCGGACCCGCGTGACGACGATGCCTGCATTCCGGATTCTTCATTTCGCACTCTCAGACGAAATCGCCAGGAGCGCTTGCAGTCTCTCTCGGTTCTGCATTCTCCATCCTTAATTCTGCATTCACGACAGGTTCGCTGATGCGCGTATGGCCGGGATCGCCTGAACCCCTTGGCGCAACGTGGGATGGCGACGGCGTCAATTTCGCCCTGTATTCCGAGAACGCAACCGCCGTCGAACTCTGCTTGTTCGAGCGCGGCGACGCCGTTCGAGAAATTGGCCGAATCCGGCTGCCGGAGCGGACGCGCCAGGTCTGGCACGGCTATCTACCGGGGCTGCGTCCGGGGCAACTTTACGGATTTCGCGTGCATGGCCCGTACGCTCCGGAACAGGGACAGCGCTTCAACCCCAACAAGCTGCTGATCGACCCCTACGCACGCGCCCTGACGGACGGCGTGCGCTGGAACGACGTGCTCTACGGTTATGCCGTCGGCGATTCGCGCGAAGACCTCTCATTCGATTCTCGCGATTCCGCGCCATTTGCGCCCAAGTGCATTGTCGTCGAGTCGGATTTCGACTGGCGCGGCGACCGCCCGCCGCGCGTTCCCTGGGACCGCACCGTCCTCTACGAATGTCACGTCAAGGGACTCACGGTTCGGCATCCGGAAGTGCACGAAACGCGCCGCGGCTTGTATCTGGGACTCGCGTCGGATCCGATCCTGGATCACCTGCTGAAGCTCGGCGTAACGGCCGTCGAGTTGTTGCCCGTCCACCATGCGCTGCACGACCGCACGCTCGTGGCGCGCGGACGCGCGAATTACTGGGGCTACAACACGCTTGGATTTTTCGGGCCCGACCCGCGCTTCGCGACCGGCGCCCTGGGCGAACAGGTGCGCGAGTTCAAAGAAATGGTACGCGTGCTGCACGCCGCCGGGATCGAGGTGATCCTGGACGTGGTTTACAACCACACCGCCGAGGGCAATCATCGCGGCCCTACGCTGAGCCTGCGCGGAATTGACAATCTGACGTACTACCGCACCGACCCCGCCAATCGGCGCTTTTACGCAGACTTCACCGGCTGCGGCAACACGTTGAACACTCCGCATTTCCGCGTGCTACAACTCGTGCTCGATAGCCTGCGCTACTGGGTGACGGAGATGCACGTCGACGGATTCCGCTTCGACCTGTCGACGGCGCTGGCGCGCGGCGAATCCGGCGAATACGAGCGGCAGGGCTCATTTCTGGCGTGCGTGGCGCAGGACCCGGTGCTGTCGAGAGTGAAACTGATTTCGGAATCGTGGGATCTCGGGCGGCGCGGCTACCAGGTCGGCAACCTGCCGCCCGGATGGACGGAATGGAATGACAAATACCGCGACACCGTTCGGCGCTTCTGGCGCGGCGACCAGGGACAGGTGCCGCAAATGGCATATCGCCTGGCGGGCAGCAGCGACCTGTTCGCGGCCCACGACCGCGGTCCGTGTGCGTCGATCAATTTCGTCACGGCCCATGATGGCTTCACGCTGCACGACCTGGTCACCTACGAGCGCAAGCACAACCAGGCCAACGGCGAACAGAACCGCGACGGCCACGACCACAACGCCAGCGCCAACTGGGGCGTCGAGGGCGAAACATCGCGCGGCGAGATCCGCCGCTTGCGCGAGCAGATCAAGCGAAACCTGCTTGCGACTCTGGCGTTCTCGCTGGGCGTGCCGATGATCTGCGCCGGCGACGAGATGTCTCGCACGCAACTTGGCAACAACAACGCCTACTGCCAGGACAACGAGATCTCCTGGCTGAACTGGAGCATGGGAGAGCTGCCGCGTGAGCTGCTCGCGTTCACACGCCGCTTGTTCGAGATCTTCCGCGAACACCCCGTATTGCGTCGCCGGTCTTTTTTCCGCGGACTCAGCGCCGGTGACGGGCTCAAGGACGTCACCTGGGTGCGAGCCGACGGCGGAGAATTCGCGCACGGCGATTGGAGCGACCCGCACCGCCACGTCCTGGGGATGTTGATCCACGGGCACGCCGAAGAGGGATTGGACCAAGAGGGACGCCCGTTTTCGACTCAGACGTTGTTGCTGGCGCTGAACGGCGGGCGGATTGCGACGCCGTTTCAATTACCGCGCTTGCCGCGGTCGGGAACGTGGTTCATACTCCTCGACACGGTGCATCCGCATCGGCCGATGCAGCCGCTGGAGCATGAGGTCGTCGGGCTTGCGGCGCATTCCCTTCAACTCCTGAAATTTGTCGAGTTACATGATTCGCACCGAACCAAACTCACCTAAGCTCGCAGCGCCGCCTCTGGGCGTCTCGCGCGGCGACTGGCAGCGCCTGACAGCCGGCGAGCATCATTCGCCGCACGACGTGCTCGGCGCGCATCCGGCCCAATTCGAAGGCCGCGACGGCCTGGTGATCCGCGCGTATCACCCGGACGCACAGCGCGTTGATGTGCTAACGCCGACCAGCGTGCACCCGATGAGCGCCATCGGCGCGGGCGGGCTGTTCGCGGCGTTCCTGCCCGAAGCCGCGCCGCCGATCGAGTATCAGCTACGCTTCAGCTTCGCCGACGGCAATACCTGGGAGCGCGACGATCCGTACCGATTCCTGCCGACGCTGGGCGACGTGGACCTGCACCTGTTCAACGAAGGCACGCATCGGCGGCTGTGGGAAAAACTCGGCGCACACGCGCGCACCGTGGACGGCGTGCCGGGCGTGTCGTTCGCGGTCTGGGCGCCCAACGCGGCGCGCGTCAGCGTCGTCGGCGATTTCTGCCAATGGGACGGCCGCCTGATGCCGATGCGGCAGATGGGCAGCTCCGGAGTTTTTGAGCTGTTCATTCCGAACATCGGCGTGGGGACGCTCTACAAGTTCGAGATCAAGACCAAGGCCGGCAACCTGCGCCTTAAGGCTGACCCGATGGGCCGCTGGATGGAGCGCCCCCCCGGCACGGCCTCGCGCGTCGTCGAGTCGCACTATGAATGGGGCGACCAGGATTGGCTCGAGCGCCGCAAGCAGGTCGATATCCGGCGCGAGGCGATGTCGATCTACGAGGTGCACCTGGGCTCCTGGCGGCGCGTGCCGGAAGACGGCTACCGCCCGTTGAACTACCGCGAGATCGCGCCGCGGCTGGTCAGCCACATGAAGCGGTTCGGCTTCACGCACCTGGAGCTGATGCCGGTCGCCGAGTTCCCGTTCGCAGGCTCGTGGGGGTACCAGGTCACCGGCTATTACGCGCCCACGTCGCGTTACGGAACGCCCGATGACTTTCGCTACCTGGTCGACACCTGCCACCGCGCCGGCATCGGCGTGATCGTCGACTGGGTTCCGGCGCATTTCTGCAAGGACGATTTCGCGCTGCGCCTGTTCGACGGCACACCGCTGTACGAGCATGATGACCCGCGGCTGGCCGAGCACCCCGATTGGGGCACGCTGATCTTCAACTACGGGCGCAACGAGGTCCGCAATTTCCTGGTCGCCAATGCGCTCTACTGGCTCAGCGAGTTCCACATCGACGGCCTGCGCGTCGACGCCGTCGCCTCGATGCTTTATCTCGATTACAGCCGCAAAGAAGGCGAATGGATCCCCAATCGCTACGGCGGGCGCGAAAACATCGAGGCGATCGAGCTGTTGCGGCAGACCAACGAGTTGATGCGGACCGATTACCCCGGCTGCTACATGATCGCGGAGGAGTCGACCGCCTGGGGCGGCGTGACGGCGCCGGCCGGGGTCGGCGGACTGGGCTTCGCGTTCAAGTGGAACATGGGCTGGATGCACGACACGCTGCTGTATTTCTCAAAAGACCCGGTGCATCGCAGGTTTCATCACAACGAGCTCACGTTCTCCATGATCTACGAGTACACCGAGCGCTTCATCAACCCCCTCTCGCACGACGAGGTCGTGCACGGCAAGCGCTCGCTGCTCGAAAAAATGCCCGGCGACTTGTGGCAGAAATTCGCGAATCTGCGGGCGCTACTGGCGTATCAGTATCTGCGGCCCGGCAAGAAGCTGCTCTTCATGGGCACCGAGGTCGCGCCGTATCGCGAGTGGAACCACGACGAGAGCCTCGATTGGCACCTGGCCGACGATCCGCATCGCGTCGGACTTGGCCGGATGCTGGAAACCGTCGGCCGGCTCTATGTCGAAACGCCGTTACTCTGGCGGACAGACAGCGATCCGTATGGCTTCGCCTGGATTGACTGCCACGATTCGGATCACTCGGTGTACTCGTTCCTGCGACGCGAAGGCGACCAACACCTCGTCGTCGTCATGAACCTCACGCCCGTGCCGCGCGACGGCTATCGCGTCGGCGTTCCGCACGGCGGCGCGTATCGCAAGCTGCTCTGCACCGACGACGAGGCCTTCGGCGGCAGCGGCTACAAACCGTTCGAAATCACGCACGCAACGGCGCACGGCTGGCACTGCTATCCGCACTCGATCGAACTCTCGCTGCCGCCGTTGGCGGTCATTGCGCTGAGACCCGAGTAACCGGTCTGGCTGGCGGTGCGGGCGTCCGCGCCCGCGACGCGCAGCGCCCAGATCAGCATGCACAGCGGCCAGAGAATCAACGGTTGCCAGCCCCATTGCGGCCCGAATGCGTAGACGGGCGCCGCGAGGAAGCCCATGACGAGCATCCCGCTAGCCAGACCGGAGATTTCCCGGCCGCGACGCCGATGCTCGTCGATGAGCAGCACGGCCGGCAGCGTCAACAAACCTGTTTCGTACCACATCGCGTGCGGACTCAGCAACAGAGACGCGCAGATCGCCGCCGACCAGTCGGCGCCGGTGATCGTCGCGCGATCAGATGCGTCGACCGCACAGGTTGTCGAATCGCGCTGTCCGAGCCGCCATCGCGAGCGAGCGGCACAGACGAACGGCGGCCATTGCATGCCGATCCATGTTGACAACACGGCAATCGCCGAAGCGACCCAGAGCGCAGTCGTCGTCGCTGTTCCGAGCGAGACGCCGGCGAGCGCCACGAGCGAGATTGATTTCCCTTCGTTGGCCGCCGCCTCCAGCGGCGCGTAGTCTCGAAGCATCGCCAAGTATCTAAGCGGCCAGTCGAACCCAAGAATCACGCCACTTACCGCGCCCTGGGCCGCGATTACCGCCGCTGCGACGCCCACGCACCACCAGCGCCTCCTCAGCAGCGCCAGCAGCAGCAGCAGCGCGATCATTTGCGGCTTGAACGCCAGGAGTCCCAACCAAGCCCCCGCCGCGCGGTCTGAATTGCGGAGCAGCGCGCCGTAAGCGAGCGTCAGCAGTAGCAGGCTGACCGGCGTGTTCTGCCCGCCGGTCGCGGCAATGATGATCGGGAAGAACGTGACCGTCAGTCCGACCGTCGTCATCCGCTCGGACCACGACGCGATCCGCGCGGCCCGGAATCCGGCCAACGCAGCGCATGCGATCGTCAGCAGCGAACATGTGATGAACGCGGCGCGATACGGAAGCGCGGCGAGCGGTGTGAAAAGAAGCGCCGGCAGCGGCGGGTTCACGTAGGCGGCCAGGCCGGAATAGGTTCGCGGCCCGAGAATGCGCTGCTGCATTCGTTGCTGGGCCGCGAGGTCATACAGCGACCCGGCCTCGCCGCTGCCCACCATGTGCCCCGCGGCGTAGAACGCCATGAAGTCGCCGCCGAGCGGCCGGCCGCCGGAATCGAGGCCCAGATCGAAATTCCAAAGGAGGTTTGCAGTTGCGATTCCCCAGCCGCTGACGAGAATCAGCGCGAATGCGCTGAGAATCAGCGGGTTCGTGATGCGCTGCATGATCGGGCGAGCGCCCCTGGCGGCATTCTGCGAGAAGGATTTCACGGCGGCGCAGCCCCACGTGTGCGGCATCGGTGGAACGGGACGTTTCGGGGGCGGACTTCGATTTGCGAAGCCGGGCCCCGTCGGCCCGCTATTGAATCGACCGATTTTCGGCGCTAGACTAGCTGGACGTGATTGGGGATTAGTGTAACGGTAGCACAACTGACTCTGGATCAGTTAGTTCAGGTTCGAATCCTGGATCCCCAGGTTGCCCGGGATGTGAAACGTGATGCGAATCACCGCCTGCGGGGGCTAATAGGGAAAATTCTGAGGCGAATCCGATTGCAGTTCCGCGGATGGCGGGCTACAGTCCGGATTGAAATTACATATTGATCCTCGGGCCGGCCTGCGTTGGCGTACGTGTCCCCCCCCGCACGTCCCAGCCACCGGCCCACTTGCTTTTCTCAGCCTCGCGCCATTCTCAGTCACTCGCGACCGTCGCTGCCGACTTAGCCACGTCTGACGCCATTGCCTCTGAACGTCGCTGCGTTCGGCGCGGCGCTCGACCCAGCCCCCGTCCGCCCTGCTCCGCGACCAGATAGATCGGTCGTGCCTGGGACTGCACGTGCGTGCACGCGACGTATTCCGCGAGCAACGCCATGCCGCCCACTTGAACAAGCGACAATCCAGACACCGCCGCGGCGACAATCGCCGCCGCGCGCGAGAAACCGCCGCCGATGCTCGCCGCGCATAGCGACGCGATGAGGGCCGCCGCACAGAGCGTCAATCCCACACCAAAGGCCCATCGCAGCGGCCGCGTTGACGTGATCACGAGCGCGTCGATCGCGAGGCGCAGCAGCTTGCCCAAGTTGTATTTCGTCCGCCCTGCCGCCCGCTGCGGCCGGTCGAATTCGACGGTCGTCTGCGGATAGCCGATCCAGTCCATCATTCCGCGCACGAATCGCGTGCGCTCGCTCATTCGCCGAAACGCGCGCAGCACCGCGCGGTCCAGCAATCGAAAATCGCCGGTATCCAGCGGCATGCTCGAGCCGGTCAGGCCGCGCAGGACGCGGTAGAACAGCCACGATGTCGCGCGCTTCAACCGCGATTCGCCCGCCCGCGCTCGGCGTCGCGCCAGCACGACGTCGTAGCCCAGCCGCCACTGCTCGAGCATTTCGGGCAGCAATTCGGGCGGGTCTTGCAGGTCGGCGTCCATCAACACGACCACCTCGCCGCGCGCCGCGCACAGGCCGGCGCTCGACGCGGCTTCGTGCCCGAAGTTCCGCGAGAATGACCCGTAGCGAACGTGTGCGTCGGAGGCAGCCAGTCGCCGCAGCACGGGGAGCGTGGCGTCGCGGCTTCCGTCATCCACAAACACGAGTTCGTAGTCCGTCCGCGACGCCGACAACACGCCGGTGAGGCGTGCGTGCAGGAGCGGAAGGCACTCCTGTTCGTTGAATGCCGGGATTACGACGCTGATCGTCGGCCGGGCGTTGCGACGCCGCGCGCGGCGCGGGGCGAGTCGAGCATCAAGTGTCGGGCTATTCTGCGGCGCGGCGGTTGACTCCCGCGGCGCGCTGGGAGTCTCGCGAACCGGGCT
This sequence comes from Phycisphaerae bacterium, assembly GCA_046350315.1. Classification (GTDB taxonomy): domain Bacteria; phylum Planctomycetota; class Phycisphaerae; order UBA1845; family Fen-1342; genus CAZHTF01. The sequence goes on along the minus strand of JAXMAP010000002.1, from coordinate 2,673,058 downwards.
CGTTCGCGGCGCGTACTCGATCGCGTCGGCGGGTATGTCGGCGCGGGCAGCGCGAGCTTTTGCTTCCGGCGTCGTGGCTCTTGGCGCGTCGGCGTGTCCGTGTGACGCGACGAAACGAGTACCCGAATCGCCCTTTTTTTCCAGTTGTGCGCGCTGCGCCACGCTCGTCTCCGAGGCAATTTGGGATCGGTCCCCCCCCCCGATCGGAGTATCGACCGGCTTGGGCGAGCGCTTCGACAACGCGGCCACGCGACCCATAAGAACTGTCGCGCCGCGGAATCACGCAGACGCGAGAAATCAGGTAGTGGCTCAGTTTCGCGAAGGAACTCCCCAGCCGAGCCCCGACCGTAAGGGAGGGGTCTTTTGCGACCGCAGAAGGCCGCTCCCTTACGGTCGGGCGTCGGTGTCCAGCGGTTTCCCGGCGTCGCAAGCGAATCTGAGCCACTTCCAGAATCAATCCGATCTTGACGATGTGCGCCGCCCCCGACTAACACGTCCTCTCATGGCCCGCAAACGCGCGCGTCGCCCGGCATCCGCCGAACCAGTCGGTTCATCTCTGTCGCGCGCTGGTGTGCCGTCAACCGCTCCACTCGCGGCTTCCGCCGCGTCGCCACCCGCGCACATCGAGCCGATGCTCTCGCAAACCGGCGAGCCGTTCGACTCCGATCAGCATCTGTTCGAGATCAAGTGGGACGGCACCCGCTGCATCGCGTACGTCGAGCCCGCGCGCATCCGTCTGGTCAACCGCCGCCACATCGAGATGCGCGAGCGCTACCCCGAGTTCGAATGCCTGGCGCACCTCCCCTCGGGCACGATTCTCGACGGCGAGATCGTCGTGCTCGACGGCGGCAAGCCCAGCTTTCCCAAGCTCCAGCAGCGCGAGCACCTCCGCGACGCGGCCAAGATCGGCTTGCGCGCCCGGGCGCTTCCCGCGACGTTTATCGCGTTCGATCTGCTTTACATCGCCGGGCGAAGCCTGATGCGCGAGCCGCTCGAGATCAGGAAGACCGAGCTGGAACGCGTCGTCAAGAAACTTGATGATCCGCACGTGATCGCGCCGGAGTTCGTGCGAGGCGCGGGGAAACGGTATTTCGCCGCCGCCGAGCGGTTCGGGCTGGAAGGCATCATGGCCAAGCGGCTCGCCAGCCGCTATCAGCCGGGCAAGCGCTCGGCCGACTGGCTCAAGATCAAGGTCGCTCGCCAGGACGCCTTCGAGATCATCGGGTACACGCCGATCGAGACCGGCGCGCCCGCGATCGGGGCGCTGCTGATCGGCGAGCGGCACGGCCGGCGCTGGCACTACAAGGGCAAAGTCGGAACTGGATTTACCGATGCGCAGCGCGAGGGGTTGTTTCGCGTCCTGCGCGACGCACCGCCGCTAGCCGCGCCGCCGCCGGAGGGCCCGCGCGACGGCGTGTGGCGGCAGACCGGCTGCAAGTGCATGGTGCGCTATTTCGAGAAGACGGGCGTAGGCATGCTGCGCGGGCCGGTGTTCAAGGGATTGGTGGAACCCGGCGCGAGCGGCGAATGAACGGAGTCTTGGCCGCGGCGCGTGTGATCGGCGGTTTGGCTGTCGCGCGGCGCTACCGCTCCAGCTCTTCGACAGTCCGCGGCCAATCTCCTCGCAATAGGCGCGAGAGCGAACGGTCCGCCAGCACGCGATCGCCGGTCTGGCAGCGCGGGCAGTAATTCGTCTCGTTTTCCGCATACCGAATGCGCTGCACGGACGTGCCGCAGACCGGGCAAGGCCGCCCGTATTTCCCGTGCACGGCGAATTCGGGACGAAACGCGGTAATGTCGCCCGGGCCGGGGAATTTCCGCGCGAAACGCCGGCAGAGCTCGTCGATCCAATGCCGAAGGGTAGCGCGCGCGGCGTCGTGCAGCCGGCCGATCTCATCCGTCGAGAGTCTCGATGAGAGTTTGACCGGCGAGAGCCGCGCTGCGTGCAGAATTTCGTCCGCGTACGCGTTCCCGATGCCGTCCAGGGTGGAGGGATCGCTCAACGCCCGTTTCAGCGTGTGGTTTCCGCGCATGATCGCCGCGCGGAACGCACTTGACGTGGCGGTCAGAACGTCGATTCCGCCGCGATCCAGCCCGCGTAACGCGTCGCGCCCGGAGAGCACGTGCAGCGCGGCGCGCTTTTTCTGGCCGGGCTCGACGACGTGCAGCACGCCGCTTTCAAACTCGAATGACGCCAGCGAGATTTTGCCCGGCGGGCGCGAGCGCGCGTCCGACCACCGGAATCGGCCGGCAATCATGAGATGGAAGGCAAGGAGCATTTCCTGCTGACCGTATGCGGGCTTGGGCGCCTCGAACGTCAGTACGATCCGCTTCCCGAGCCGCTCCACCGCGCTGACACGCCGGTCGAGCAGCGCCTCGATTGGCGGCTCGAACGTCCGCAAAAAGAAGGGGCTGATGACGCACGCCCGCATGAGCGCTCGGCCCTCGACGCGCTCTGCCAACGCGGCGCGATAGGCCTCGATGTCGGGCAATTCCGGCATGCCGCGGCAGTGTAGCCGGAACGCGCGGACTCAAAGCCACGACCGTAACGGTCGCGGTTCCGACTATCGCTCGGCCTGAGGGTTGTGCCTCTGTGCCAGGTCGTGCGCGTGCCGTTGGGCGTCGATCGGCGTCGGAAACACGATCCCGACCAACAGCGTCGCCGACGCTCCGATCAATGCGTACCAAGTGAATTCGATTCGCGGCACTGGCGATGTGACGACGTCTCCAAGCAGGAAGCCGGCGAGGTCGAAGAACCGTCCGCTGACAACGAAAACCGTGCCCAGCCCGACGCTGATCGCGACCACGTTTCCGACGTCCGATCCACGCGTGCGCGTGAGCATGCCCAGTAGGAACACGCCCAGCATCGGGCCAAGGATGTATCCGGCAATGCCCAGCGCGACAGGGATGATCGTCAGTCCCGGGTTGTGCACGTTGGCGTAGGCGAACGCGATGGCGACGCCGGCCATCAGCACCGCGAACACGCCGGTGAAGACGCGCGCCGCGGCAACTTGGTGTGCGCCGTCGCGGTGGCGCGCGAAATACGGGGTGTACCAGTCGTTGGTCGCGCTGGTGGCCAGTGCGTTCAGCGCCGCACTCAGCGAACCCATCGCCGTCGCGAAGACGCCGGCCAAGACGAAGCCGCGCACCACCACCGGCATCACCTTCAGGATGTAGACGCCGAAGACGTCATTCGCCTTCTCCGGTTTGAGATCCGGCCGCTGGGCGTAGAACACGATCAGCAGCACACCGATGAACGTAAACGCCGCCGCGATCGGTACGTCCATCAGCGCCGCGCTGATGAGCGAACGGCGGCTCTTGCGGTAGTCGGTCGCGGTGAGCATGCGCTGCACCATGTCCTGGTCCGTGCCGAACGTCGCCATGTTCAGGACCGTCGTCGCGATCAGCGCCGCGGGCAGTGTGTACTTGGCTTCGAGCACCATTCGCACTGCATTCCACCAGCTCGTCTGCGCGGTGACGTTTTCAAAGCCCGTCAGGAAATAGCCCTGGCGCTGCGTCATCGGTTCCACGTGCCGCGCGATTTCGGAAAAGCCCGCGACAAGACTCCCCTCTCCGATGTCAAGCAGCAGCGTCACGATTGCCACCAGCGCCGCCGAGAACATCAGCGTGGCCTGAATCACGTCGGTCCAGATCACGGCCTTAATACCGCCGAGCATGGTGTACACGCTGGTAATCAGTGTCAGCGCCACGATCGCCCAGGCGTACGGCATCCACGAATCGAGCTGCCCATACTGCACCTGCTGGCGCTCGACGAACAGACGCCACGCCATCACCATCACGAGCGACGGCACGTACAGTCGCACGCCGGACGCCAGCATGCGCATCAGCAGAAACAGAGCCGAGACGTAATTCTTGCTCATCGGACCGAAGCGAATCGCCAGGAAGTCGTAGACCGTGTACACGCGATAGGTGTAGTACGGCTTCAGGAAAATCAAGCCGACCAGCCAGCGGCCCAAGATCAGGCCCAGCGTGAGCTGAACGTACGTCATGCCGCGCGTCGCGTAGCCCTCGGCCGGCGCGCCCATAAACGTCGCCGCGCTGGTCTCGGCGGCGATGATCGAGGCCATGACCGCCCACCACGGCACGCGCCGACCGGCCAGCGCGTAGTCCTCCAAGTCGCGCTCGCGGCGCCCGGCGTACAGCCCGATCGCGGTGATTCCGCCGAAATAGAGCAGGATGATCAAGCCGTCGATGAGAAGCGCGGAGTCCATCGGCGCTCAGAATAGCGAATCGCAAACGGCGGGGAACGCTGCCAGGCTGTTTTCACTCAGTAACGGTGCGCGACTCCGCGCCACCCAATCAGAACGCAAAGCGCCAGCGAGCGCGGCTGAAACGCGCGCTTGCTTGCGCTGCGCGTTCTGATCGGCGCGTCCTGGCGCACGCTGATAGTCGGTCAGGGGCGCTCGAAATCCTCTGCCCACCCCACTCTGTTGGGGAACCGGGGGCCCAATAGGCCGCTTGGAAGCCGAAAACGGGCCTGATCCCCGAAGCCGTTAGGCGCCGCGCGGCGCGACAAACGCCGGAAGGCGGCGCGTGTCTAGTCCGTTGTGCGAATCCGCCGGCAGCGGCGGGGCCAACAGGAGAACAAATCATGACGTTTCGAAGCACGTTCCTGGCAGCTTGGATCAGCGCCGCCCTGAGTGCCCCGGCGCTCGCCGGCGATTGGGGAATTCGCGTGAGTTACGGCGGCGGCTGCCGGGACTACGATCGCGTGGTAGTCGTTGACGACTGCGCGCCAGTCTATTACGCACCCGCCCCGCGCGTCGTGGTGTATGACGACTGCTATCCGCGTTACTACAGCACGTACCGCTACGCGCGTCCGGCGTACTCCTATTCGTATGTGCGCCCGGCTTACTCCTATTCGTACGCGCGCCCGACGTACTACCGCAGCTACTACCGGCCGGCGATTCGCGGCGGGTTCTACTACCGGCGCTAGCAAGAAAACGGCGAGAATCCAAGCGATCTTGACGCGCCTCGTTTTATGAAACCGATCCGATTCGAGACTTTTTCGATGCACTTCCGGAGTTTCAGCGCGGCTTCGGACGGGCCTCGAAGTTCGCCGACTCGCTGCGCGACCTTCTCCCATCGCGCGGCACGAAAAAAAAATGGGCTGTGAATAACTTGTGAATTGTCGCGTGCGTGCCGGCTAGCGCGTGCGTCTCGTCGCGTACTCACGCTAATTGAACGACTTAGAGCGGACCTGCAACGCTCGCTTCTTGACAGCCTGTCACGAACAATCTTTTGCAAAGAAATTTTTGCCTCCGTGCTAATCCGTGCTATTTTTCCTTGTGGCGACAGTCAGGTCGCGAGGGCTTGGCGCCTCAGGCGGTCCAACGCAGCTCCGGCAGAAGCAAGTCAGCGACTCAAAGCTCGTCGGCAGGTCGGCGGCAACGTGCGGCTCGGCGGGTGGTGAACACATAGCCCGAGTCGCGGCCTGGCTTCGAATGCGTGGGATCGTGCCGGCGCAAAGAACCTACGAGGGTCGCTGTTTGGCGCGCTCAACCCGCGTCAAACGGCGTGGCTTGCGGTGATTGATACTCCGAGGCGGCGCGCGTCGCTCGCAAGAGCGGCGTGGGAACCGCGCGGGAGGAGGATCGGCGAAGTCCGGTCCAATCTGCGAGCCTCGAACCCTGGAAGGCATGAAGCCCAAGGGAGCATCCGGCGGGCGGCGCGCTAATCACGCTCCGATCCGCGAGGGACTTCGCGGCGGTTTCTTCCCAGAAACCGCGCGGGCCGGTGCGGGCCGATCGCTTTGGCGTTCGGCGAATCCGGCTCCGAAAACGGTACGTGGGGAGCGCGGGCGCGGAAACACGCCTTGCTCCGGCCGCGAAGGTGAAAGCTCCGAAGGGCGCGAATCCCAGGAGCGCCGTCGGCACGAAACAAGGCCGACAGGGAACCGAGGGGCGCAAACCGCCAAGAGGGTGGCCAAACCCTGAAGGCGGACCGTAGCGGAACGGGCACGTGCCGCGGCGAGTGGATCCTCGGCTCCGAGAGTGCTGCAGGGACGCACGGAAGCCCAAGAGAGTCGGCGTCGCATGGTGGCGACGCCTGGGCTTGGCGAGAGAAACTCTACGGGAGCGCGCAACTCGCAGAGAGTCAACGACTGGAAGCTAACGCAACCAGCGGCGCGAGCCGCCGAACAACCGCGAAGTCGAGGCAACGGCCAACGACAAGGCGGGTTCGCCGAAGCGATGTCGGCGATACAGCGGCTCGCAGGAACTCTGAACGAGACGCGAACTCCGAAAGAGGACGCTCGACTGCGGCGGTCGCGCTTTGCGACGCCGTGAAAGCGGTCGTTTCGAATCGCGACGACCGGAGTCGACGAATCGCCGGGCTGAGAACTCTGCAGGGCCCTCGAGACCTCACGACCTGACTGTTTGCCGCTTTTTCCAAAAACCAGAGCAGGCTCAGTTGATCTGTGGCGACGAGCCGCCCCGACGCAGATTTCGTCGTCGAAAGCAAGGGTCCGACGCTGCGTGAAGAGTGAATCCGCTCCAGCAGACGCTGCAAGACAGGCTTGATTCGACACACATGGCGATGTCCTCGGGTTAAGACACACCTTCGTCGCGCGCTTGACGATCCGTTCGACGTTGCATACGGTTACTGGGCTGACGAGAGGTCGGCCAGGTGCCGGTTCGTTCGTCGGGCAGGTAGCTCAGTTGGTAGAGCAAGGGACTGAAAATCCCTGTGTCGGCGGTTCAACTCCGCCCCTGCCCACTGACGTGCTGCGAATCGCCAGGAGACAGTTTTCCCAGGGGCCGTAGCTCAGTTGGGAGAGCGCTTGCATGGCATGCAAGAGGTCGTGAGTTCGAATCTCATCGGCTCCAATTTCACCGCCGCCCGGCGCGACGTATGCGTGTCGCGCCGGGCGGTTTCTCGTTTGCGCGAGGCCGAAGCGGCCCAGCGTTTACGGGCAGATTCCCCAATCCGAAAGCAGCAACCCCAGGTCGGTCTCATCAACAACTCCGTTGTGATCGCTGTCCGCCGGGCAGGTCGGCGCGAGTGTGCCGGTCACGCTGATCGAGTAGATCGCCGCCTGGCCGTACGTGCCGTTCGAGGCGGCCGTGTCAAAGCGGATCACGTCCAGCGGTTCGTTCAAGCAAGGCACGCTGAAGGGGCCTTTCGTTCCGAGGACGATCCACGAACTGCCCTGCAACTTCTCCAACTTGCCGCTGATGTCGGCGCCAATGCGGCTCGTCGTTAGGCGGTATCGCACGGTCGCTTGCGGGTCGCTCGTCGACATGAATTGGTCGTGCAGGATCTGCGAGCCATCGCAGTACCCATACAAATACGTCAGCGTTCCCGCCGGGCCGTCATAGACGTGTGCCCCGACGCGGGATACGGCCGGCGTCAGCGGGTCCCACGCGTCGCTGTTCGCGAGCGTGGGATCAATGAAGTAACCGAGCGGGCTCAACGAGTACTCCACGACAAGCGTGGCGTCAGCGAACGCGAAGGGCAGTTGCTTGGAGACCAGCGTCGTTCCGCTGGGACAAGCCGGAACGCCGGCGCGCGCGCCGTAGCCCATCTTCATCACGTGATTTGCGGCGTCGTAGAACGTCGTCGCATCCGGGTCGTGTTCGATAAACCCGGGATCCGTCAGTCCATCCCAACTCCATGACACGGTGACGGCGGCGCGGGCGTGCGTTGCGAATGCGATCCCAATCAGCGCGACGTGGGCAAGAAGTGGGCGTTGCATGATGTGCTCCGATTCGGTTTGACCCGGATGCGTCCGCGGCTGCGATCGCAACCATCCGCGCATCGTCACCAGCTACTCGCCGGCGCACGTCCGAGTCTTTCATAGTTTTTCGTGCACCAGCCGTGCATAATTTCTCACGACTTTGACGACACCAAGAAAGAAACGCGCGTCTGCCGGCGAGTAATGAGTGTCGGCGCCCGACCCCGGGGGTACCGCCGGATGTTCGCATCCGGCGGCCGGGCGCCGGCGTAGAATGTCGCCGTGCGCGGTCGCGGCGGCCCGTTCCAGCACCCATTCGCGGCGCAGGCGCCGAAAATCGGGGACGAGCGCAGCATGGACGTACCATCGATCACCCAGACCAGCATGACGCTGCTCGAGCAGATGCGCGGCGTGGTGAACGAGCGCGCCTGGCACGAGTTCATGCGCCGCTACTCCCCGATGATCCTGGCCTTCTGTAAGCGCCTGGGGCTATCCGACAGCGATGCGCTCGATGCGCTGCAGGAAACGGTGATCGCGGTGAGCGAGGATTTTCGAACGATGGACGCGCCGTTCGACCGCAGCAAGGGCCGATTCAAATCGTGGCTGCGCGGCGTGGCGCGGAACAAGGCATTGAGCATCAATAGGAAATCGAAGCCGCGGCGGGGGTTCGTCGCCGAGTCAAACGACGAACCAGGAGCGGACCTGGCGGCGTTGCCGGATGTCGCCGGACAAGATGAAATCGAATCTCTGTGGGAAATCGAATGGCGGCGAAATCTGCTGCGCCTGGCGATGGAGCAGATCACCGGCGAATTCGAGCCGGCGACGGTGCACGCGTTCATCCTGCTGGTGGTCGACGGTTGGCCGGTCGAGCGCGTCGCGGCGATGATGCACCGCCGCCCGAACGCGATCTACATCGCAAAACACCGGATTCTGAGTCGCCTGCGCGAGGTCGTGGACGAACTCGTCGAGGCGGAGGGATAAGGCATGGCGGCCTGCCCAAACATACAAACCATTGACGACCTGCTGACGGGACGACTGCCGCCCGCGCAGCGCGACGCGTTCTACGAGCACCTGGAGCACTGCCGGGCCTGTGGAAAGGTCCTGGCCCGCATGCCCGGAGATGAGCGACTGGCGGCCGAGGTGCGAGACGGCGAACGGGCGCGACGCGCCCTGACGTCGGCGCTGGCCGGATTGAAATCTGCGGAAGAGTCGATCACATCGACGCTGTTCGGCGGCGGCGAGTGTTGAGAAACGGCCATGCCGGGGTTCGAGAACGATCTATCGACAGTCCCCTTCGATCGCGCCGAATCGACGCTGGTGCGGCGCGTCGATGAAGTTCCAAACTTCGAGCTGGTTGGAAAAATCGGCGGCAGCCGGTTCGGTGACGTCTGGCTGGCGCGCGAACGCCTGACCGGAGTCTCGAGGGCCATCAAATTCCTCGACAAACGCGAACGACGCCTGGCCGAGATCGACCTGGCCGGCGTGCGGCACATTCAGCAGGCGGCGCATGATCACCCGCACCTGCTGCCGATTCTTGCCGTGGGCGAAACCGAAAATTGCTTCCATTACGTGATGGAAGCCGCCGACAGCGAACCGCCGGGGCGTGACGGACTGCGCAGGCCCAGCACCCTGCGCGCCACGCTCCAGCGCGTCGGACGCTTCGGCGCCTCGGAGGCGCTGACGCTGGTGCAAAAACTCGCATCCGGCGTCGCGCATCTGCACGCCCAGGGACTCACGCACAACGACCTGAAGCCGGAGAACATTCTCTTCGTGCGCGGCGAGCCGAAAATCGCCGACGTCGGCCTGGCGCGCCCCAAGGACGGTCAGACCGGCGCCGGCACGCGCGGCTACATGGCGCCGGATGGTCCCGACGACGTCTACGCGCTCGGCAGGATTCTGTACGAGCTGCAGTCGGGGCTCGCGCTGTCCGAATTCCCGCGCCTGACGCCCGAAGCCTACGAGCGACCGGCGGCGGAAGTGGCGGCGGCGCTGCGAATCATCGACAAAGCCTGTCGACCGCGACGCGCCGACCGCTTTGGCGGCGCGTCGGAATTGCTTACGGCAATCGAACGGGAATTGCGCACACTTCGATCGCGCATGGCGCGGCGCAGGCGGTTGATCGTCGCCGGAATTTGTTGCGCGGCCGCGATTCCGCTCACTTGGGCATCGTGGATGTTGTTTCGACCGGTGCCGCAAATCGCACTTCGTCAATCTGGAGAAATCTACACCGCGCTGCGGATCCCGAGCTACACGGTGATTCCGCGCCGCTTGCATCCGTCGGGGTCGCTGAAGGTTCCTTTGATTACGAGCTTCGCGCCGCAAGCAACCACGATGTCGTTGTAGCGGCAACGCTCGATTCGCGGCCTGATTTCGCGCGTCTGGTGTTCTTTGGGACTCCTGGTCAAGCCGGAACACGCGGGCACGCTGAGGTCACGCTCAACGCGCCAATCCTGGACGGCGATTTCGATCTGCGCATCTACGTGTCGCACTGCAGAAGTCTTGACGAGTTCAAGAAGGACCTTACGTTGTCTAACCCGAGGTGGGTGTCGCTGGGCGGAATCGTCGTCCGCAACTAAGTCTAGAACCCGCACACCACACGGGTCACTCGTGCACCCACGCGGCGAGGGATGCGGCGGCGGCGATGGCGGCCGTTTCCACGCGCAGAATGTTTGAGTTAAGCCGCACCCAATTCGAAGGTTCACGCCTCAACAAATCGCGCTCGTTGTCCGTCAACCCGCCTTCCGGACCGACAACGCACGCCAGCTCAGCGTAACCAGCGCCATTCGTCGCCAGCCATTCGCCGATCCACGGCGCGTGCGGGTCCGGGTCTGCGGCGAGAATGCCGCCGCGCCCCGCGCGGCCGACCGACATGACGCAGTCCGCCAGTTTTCTTGCGCCGAGAATCGTCGGGAACCACGCGCGCCCGGATTGCTTGCAAGCCTCCATCGCGGTTCGGCGGAGCTTCTCAACGTGTCCGACGCCCGGCACGACAACGGAGCGTTCGAATTCGCAGAAGGCGATTTCGCCGACACCGAGTTCAGTGCATTTTTCAACCAGGAAATCGAGCCGCGCGCCCTTGCAGCCGGCGACGACGAGGCGAATCGTGCGGCGCGGCGGGGCGATTTGCCGCCGGCGTTCAATCTGCGCGACCGCTGCGCGCTTGCCGCGCGCGGCGCCAGGCGCCGCAATGACGCGTGCCTCGGCCACTCCGCCGCGGCCGTCGATCAGGATGAGTGGGTCGCCGGGGCGCAGGCGCAAACTTGTCAGGGCGTGCCGGCTTTCAGTCGGGTCCAGCTCGACTACGCCGGGGTCCAACGAGGCACAATAGAATCGGTGAAGCGCCATCGAATCGGCGGTTCGGCCGCTGCCGCTACGACGCGCGAAGCAATCCGCGTGAATCGAGATATTCGAGGACTTTTGCGGCGGCTTCTTGCACGCTCATGTTGACGTTGTCGAGGATCAGCTCCGGCTTGAGCGGTTCTTCGTACGGCGCCGAGATGCCGGTGAATTCCTTGAGTTCCCCGGCGCGGGCTTTCTTGTAGAGCCCCTTCGGGTCGCGCGTCTCGCACACCTCGACCGGCACGCGCACGTACACCTCAATGAACGGCAGCTTGCCTTCGTCGTGAATCTTGCGCACCAGGTCGCGATCGGCGCGGTAGGGGCTGATGAAGCTGGTCATCGTGATCACGCCGGTGTCGGCGAAGAGCTTGGCGACTTCTCCGATGCGGCGGATGTTCTCGGTGCGGTCCTCGGGCGAAAAACCGAGGTTCTTGTTCAGTCCGTGACGGATATTGTCGCCGTCGAGCACATACGCGAGGTGATTGCGCTCGACCAGTGCGTGTTCGACCGTATAGGCTATTGTGCTCTTGCCCGAGCCGCTCAGGCCTGTGAACCAAATTGTCGCGCCTTGTTGGCGAAGCGCGGCGTAGCGCTGCGCGCGGTCCACGTGCCCATGATGCCAGGTGATATTGGTTGCGACTTGCTTGGACATTTCGCTGAATCCTCCGCCCGTTTTTTCTTTCCGCCGCGATCCGAGTTGGAGAACATAGCGAGACGCGCGGCATGGTGCAAATGGCCCAGGAAACCGGGTAGTGGCTCAATTTCGCATGCGACTCCGGGGAAACCCTCGACACCGAGGCCCGACCGTAAGGGAGCGGCTTTCTGGCCGTCGTAAGAGACCCCTCCCTGACGGTCGGGGCTCGGTTGGGGAGTTTCTCCGCGAAACTGAGCGGCTACCGGGAGCCGCGGCGCGATTGTGCGGCGGAGTGTGCTTCGAACTCGCAAAGTCGCTAAGCAGTCGCGGTCCCTGGCGCTGGTGCGCCGGGCGCTGCGGCGCTCGCGCCTGATATGGCCGATCGGGGCGTACCCGGTTTTTGCCGTCCGCGCAACACACCGACGATCGAGTCGGTGGAGGCCCAATTCTCGGTCAACTGGCCGACCAGTGTGATCGTCGCGGTGTCGATCGGGCCCGTTTCGCGCGCGGCGGCCAGCACGCGCGTCACGTCATCGCCTGAGTAATAAGAATCCAGCAGCAGCTTTGCAATGGCGGCTTCCGGATCGTCGGGCGTTTCCTCGTCGTCGTGCTGGTCCTGCATCGCCAGCAGCACCCGGGCAATTTCCATCGACGACATGCCGCGTTGCAGCATGATCGCGGTCACATCGGCGCGGTGTTGGCTCTCCCGGACCTTCCGCCAGGCGTGAGCAAGCCCCAGGCCGATCAGCGTGATAACCGCCGCCGTCGACAGCGTGAGCAGAACTAACGACCAGCGCTCCAGCCCGGATAACCAGTCGAAAAAGTTCCCCAAGGCGAGCATCTCATCCTCTCGATCCGCCGGCGTAACGAGCCCCGGCCTGTTCCGGAATTCGCGTCCGGATCCAGATTATCGCCAAGTTGAGATTCGATTTCAGGGTGTTTTTTCGAACCGACGTGACGGACTACGCCACCGGGGCGGCGGTTCCAACCACTAATCGGCCCGCGACACTAACCCAGCTCGGCTGCGGGGCGGAGTGAATGACGTCGGCGAGCGGGTCCGAGTCGGTGGAGTCGATCGGAAATGCCGCCAGGTCGGCCCGCTTGCCGACCTCGATCGTTCCGACACGATCGGCGACTCGCAGCGCGCGAGCCGCTCCGATCGTCGCCATTTCGAAGAGTCGCTGATCCGAGAGCTTCGTCCCGACTTCACGACGCAGAAAGCGAAGCTCGTCCAAGAGCGAGACGCCGTCGTTGCTGGCCGGGCTGTCGGTCGCAACGACCACGGGCACACCTGCAGCCAGCATCCGTTCGAAGGGGTGTGGCGAATGTCCGAAGAAACGATGCGCGCGCGGGCAGTACGCGACGCAGTGGCCCGATTGGGCCAGCGCGGGCAGCTCCGCGTCAGCGACGTAGTTCGCATGAGCGATCAGGCCCGGCCAGGGTGCGGCACGATTCCGCATCGGTCGTTGCCGGCGTGCGGCCTCCGGGGGGGCGGTCGGCAGCGGGCGGGACTCGACGCAGCGTTCAAGGTAGGCAACCGGATGACACTTTGGCGAATGGATTCCCCGTTCGCGAATCAGCTCGAACACCATCGGCAGTCGCGGGGTTCCGTCCCCCCGAACAAACGCGACTTCCTCCGGCGTCTCAGCCCAGTGCGTACACCACGGCCGGCGTCGCGTGGCGGCCAGGTTGATCGCCGCTCTGATTTGGTCTTCCGGCACGGTATATGGCGCATGCGGCGTTACGCCGACCGTCAGCAGCGCGTCTTCGCGAACCGCGTTTACCCCCGCGCGCAGTTCGTCCGGATCGCGCGGCGGATGATCGGCAAGCGAGAGCAATTCGACGAAGCACACTTTGCGAATCGGGATCCGTGCCAGCTCCGACCAGGCGACGTTTCGCCGCGAAATGTCGCCGACGCACGTTACGCCCGCGCGCAGCGACTTCCACGCGGCATCGCGGGCGGCGCGGGCTTCGCGCTCTTCCTGCCCAGGCTCGCGACGCAGCGCGACGAGGCGCTCGATCCACGGCCAGAACGGGCTGGGCGGGAACTGGCCGGCGTAGCAATCGAGCTCAAGATGTGTGTGCGCGTTCACCAGCCCGGGAGTCAGCGCGACGCAGCCCAGGTCGATTACGTCCTCGCGCGCGGCGGGCAGGCGGTCGATCGGACCGACATACGCGATTGTGTCGCCGACGACCTTTACGCACCCATCGCGGATCGGCGGCGCGGAAACGGGAGCAACAAACGCGGCCCGCAGAATCACGCCGCTTCGTCCGGATTGGCGGACTCGTCCGCCGCGGGGAGCGGGTTTTGGAATCCCTTCGCCGCGCAAAGTGCGGCGATGATCTCGTCGAAGCGTTTCACTTTCTGATTGTCGATGCGCAGCTTGCGTTCGCCGGCGCCGTCGCGGTAGTAGAGGTCGATCCAGCCCTTGGCACTGTAATCTCGCAGCGCTGTCATCGCGTCAAAGGCGATTTGCCGACCGGCGTAGTTCATCCCCGTTTCGTCGATCTGCACGCGCAGCGTGACGGCGCGAATCAGCCGAAAGCCCGTGTACAGGGCCAGCGCCAGCGGAATGAGCGCCCAGTAAATCTGGCCGACCACGTCGTCGTGCGATTTGTGCCAGGTCTTCCAGTTCATCCGCGCCGCATCAACGTGCCCGCCAATCGAAGGCACGGTCGCCAGACCGTAGCGACTCGCGAAATACGATGTCGTCTCGCCAACGGCGGTTTCCTTGGAGTGAATCGGATCGCCGAGCGCCGCGCGCACGTCCTCGAGCGACTTCGGAGACTTGGCGAGAAGCGCGTCGTAATCGCCCTTGTAGGGACGCTCGGGCAGGTTGCTGCTGTCGACCGGCTTACCTTCGAGTTGCGCCAACTGCTGCCCGGCGGCCTCCAGGTTTGCGGCCGGCCAGCCGCGCAGGCCGTCGTAGAGGAACCACACCGCCATGCCGAGGCAAACGACGGTCGCGCCGAGGAAGTAGTTTCGATCGCCGCTGGCCGGCCCGCTCTCCAATCTCATCGCTCGCTCCGAAACGGCGCGTCCGCGTTTCCGAATCTCGTCCCCCGCGGCCCGACGGCTCGCGGCTGATCGTGTTGGCGGAGTATTATGGCAGCCGAAAGGCGAGATGTCTCGTACGGCATTGGGAGTCGCGAGTAGCGAATACACGAATAGTTTCAGAGCCCTGCGGGCCCGGCCTTCAACCCTGTAGTCGCCACCCGCTGTTCGCATGAGTTTACCCGGAGCAATCATGGCCACGGTCAAGCACCGTCCCTGTGTTCTCATCATTCGAGACGGCTGGGGCGAGAACCCCGATAGTAATTGGGACCACGCTAACGCCGTGAGGCTGGCCGCCCCGCCGGTGGACGCGATGCTGCGCGCCGAGTGGCCGTTCACGCTGATCGCCACCAGCGGGCTGGACGTCGGCCTGCCGGACGGCACGATGGGCAACAGCGAGGTGGGTCATCAGAATATTGGCGCCGGGCGGATCGTCGACCAGGAACTGGTCCGCATCAGCAAATCGATCCGCGATGAGTCGTTCTTCCGCAACACGGAACTCGTCGCCGCGATCGAAAAATGCCACGCGCGGCGCGGGCGATTGCATATTCTGGGTTTGGCCAGCGATGTCGGTGTGCATTCCAGCCTCGAGCACCTGATCGCCAGCGTCGAGCTCGCCGCGCGGCGCGGCCTGCGCGACGTGTACGTGCACGCGTTCACCGACGGCCGCGATTCTCCGCCCACCAGCGGCGTTTCCTACCTGAAGCGCATTCAGAGCGAACTGCGCCGCATCGGCGTCGGCCAGATCGCCAGCGTCTGCGGCCGCTACTGGGCCATGGACCGCGACAACCGCTGGCAGCGGACCGAGCGCGCCTATCGCATGCTCGTTAACGGCGATGGCGCAGCCGCGCCGGACCCGATCGCCGCGCTGGAGCGTTACTACGCCAAGCCCAGCGAGCCGACGATGCACGGCGACGAATTCGTGCCGCCGACCGTCATCACCGAGGACGGGCGCACGCCCCTGGCGACGGTGCGCGACGGCGACAGCGTCATTTTCTTCAATTTCCGCGGCGACCGGCCGCGCCAATTGACGCGCGCATTCGTGCTGGATCGATTCCCGTATTCCGGCAAGGACAAAACCGGCGTCGAGCGGCAGATGGGTTTTCAGCGCGGCCCGAGACTCGACCTGGCGTTCGTCACCATGACGGCGTACGAGGAAGGCGTGCCGGTGAAGGTCGCCTTTCCGAAGCCGCCGAAGATGGAGAACATCGGCGGGCAGCTCATCAGCCGGCTGGGCCTGCGGCAGTTTCGCTGCGCCGAGACGGAGAAATACGCGCACGTCACGTTTTTCTTCAACGATTACCGCGAGGAGCCGTTCGAGGGCGAGGAGCGCAGGCTGATCGCCTCGCCGCAAGTCGCCACGTATGACCTGAAGCCGGAAATGTCGGCCGTCGAGCTGACGGACATGCTGGTCGAGCGTCTGGCCGGCGGCGTGGACGATTTCGTCGTCTGCAACTACGCCAATCCGGACATGATCGGGCACACCGGTTCAATTCCGGCCGCCGTGAAAGCCTGTCAGGTCGTCGACCAGTGCGTCGGCCGCGTGCTCGACGCCATCAAGAAGGCCGGCGGCTGTGCGGTCGTCACCGCCGACCACGGCAATCTCGAGCAGATGATCGACCCGGCCACCGGCGGCCCGCACACGTCGCACACCACATTCCCGGTGCCGCTGTATCTCTACGGCACGCCCTTCCGCGGCGTGAAACTCCGCGACGGCGGGCGTTTGGCGGACATCGTGCCGACGATGCTGGCGATGATGGGTTTGGAGCAGCCGGCGGAGATGACGGGGCGACCGCTGATCGTGTGAATGGCGAGAGGTAGTTCAGCGCGTAATCCCGGCTCGGCCCGCTGTTGTGCCCACCAGCGGGCTCTTGGGCCGGCCGCGCAATCGGTTAACCGGAGGAGGCGGCGGCGTCTCGTACTTGCGGGCCAGAATTCTGCCGTGCGCCCCGCCGCCGGAAGCCTGGGGCCATTCAGTTCGGCCCAACCTGATAATACCGATCAACGTAGCGCTGTATTGTTTTCGACCGTTCGCGACATTTGCCGATATCATTCGCGGCGCGTTCCGGGGGCCGCTCCAGGAGGTATGTCGCCTATGCACGGACTCGCTCAGTGCTTTCGCCGCGCGCGGAGCATCCTCGTCGCCGGGTTGTTGATCACGATCGCCGGCTGCCCACAGCCAACCGACGGCACAACGAATTCGTCCACTCAGTTCCTCGACCAGGACGGGAATTTCACGTTCAGCGCCGCGACCGCGCTGCCGCTGAGCGACACGAACCAGTTGACCTTCGATGGCGAAATCACCGGCGAGGGCGACTTGGACCTCTACAGCCTCGGCAACCTCTCCCCCGGCGATCAGGTGAACATCGACGTGCGCGCCCTGACCGGCAACCTCGACGCCATTGCGGCCCTGTTCGACAACCGCGAATTCCTGGAGGGCTACAGCGACGACCGGGCCGATGACGGCAGCGACTTGAACCCGCTGATCGACGTGACGATCCGCGGCCCGGCTGGCGAGTATTTTCTGGGCGTAAACGGCTTCCCCGGCGCGAACACGACCGGGCGCTATCGCGTCACGGTTCAGTTAACGCGCGGCGGAAGCGTGCCCGCGCCGAGCAACCAGCTCGTCTTCCTGGATTGGAAGGGCGGGCAGAACATCGTCGTACAGAACGTGGGCGTGTTCGATTTGCAACCCTTCAGCGCTGCGGACGTGGGGCTGGCGGCGTCGCAAACGCAACAACTGAAAGCGCGTGTGCAGCAGATCGTCCAGCAGCGTTACGCCGACTACAACCTCGTAGTGCAGAATTCCGACGACAACCCGACGCCGACAACGCCGCATTCGACGGTCTATTTTGGCGGCACCAACCCGCGCGCGTTTGCGATCTCCGAACACATCGATTCGGAGAACAAGGATCAAAGCGACAACACGATCGTGTTTTCGAGCAGCTTCGACGGCGCGTTCAGCGTCACGCCGACGCTCGAGCAGATGGCGACTGCGATCGGCAACACGACGGCCCACGAAATCGGGCATCTGCTCGGCCTGCTGCACACGAACGATGCGAAAGACCTGATGGACACGCGCGGCGGAAACGACAGCATCCTGGTCGATCAGGAATTCAAGACGGCCGTTCTCGACGACAGCACGTTTCCGGTCGGGTTTCAGGATTCGCCGGAAATTCTGGGTTGGCTGTTGGGAATGGCGGGGATGTGAGAGACAGGTTCGAATGGCGAGTGGCGAATTCCGAAATGCCGATTGGCGCTGCGATGGCGCACCGGCAATCGACTCGCCACTCACCGCATCGGTACACGCATGCTTCGCATCGGTCCGCTGAATCTTGATTTCCCGGTCGTACAGGCGGCGCTGTCGGGCTACAGCGACGCGCCGATGCGCATCATCGCGCGGCGCTTCGGCGCGCCGTACGCGCTGCACGAGGTGATGCTCGACAAGCTCGTACTTACGCCCGGAAAGCTGCGTGACCGCGTGTTCGATCTCGCGGAAAGCGATCATCCGGTCGGCGGTCAACTGATGGGCGCCGAGCCGGCGCAGTTCGGACTGGCCGCCGCCGCGATGGCCGAAGCCGGCTTCGACGTGATCGACATCAACTTCGGTTGTCCGGTGCGTAAAGTGCTGGGGCGCTGCCGCGGCGGCTATTTGCTCTCCGATCCGCCGACCGCGTTCGAAATCCTGCAACGCGTTCGCGAGTCCGTGCCGTCGCGGATCCCCGTGACGCTCAAGATGCGCCGCGGCATGGATGAATCACCCGAGAGCGAGCAGTCTTTCTTTCGCATTCTCGAGCACGCGATCGAGCTGGGGCTTTCGGCGGTTACCGTTCACGGGCGGACCGTAAGACAGAAGTACGTCGGTCCCAGCCGCTGGGAGTTCCTCGCGCGCGTCAAACGCCACGTCGGCGATTTCACCGTGCTGGGCAGCGGCGACCTGTTCACCGCGCGGGATGTCGTGCGAATGCTGGAGCAGACCGGCGTCGACGGCGTCACCGTCGCACGCGGCTGCATCGGAAATCCCTGGATTTTCGCCGATGCACGGGCGCTGCTGTCCGGAAAGCCTCTGCCGCCGCCGCCAAGCGTCGCCGAACAGGGCCACGTGATTCGCGCGCACTTCGAATTGTCATTGGCGCGATATGGCGACGCGCCGGCGGCGCGGCTGATGCGAAAATTCGGCATCAAATACGCGGAACTCCACCCCTGCTCGCGCTCGGTCCGCGACGCGTTCGTCCGCATTCACAGCGCCGCGGAGTGGCTGGCCGTCCTCGAAGAATGGTACGATCCCGATCGTTCCTGGCCCGCCACGCAGCGCCACAGCGGGCCCGGAATGCTGATCGCCGCCGGCGCGAGCTGCGGAGCGGCGGACGAATCGGCGGAAGAGGATGAGGCGCGCGGTCGCCAGTGACCGCTGACCCAATCGCGCGATCGACAATTGATCGACGAAATCGGACTCCATCAGCATGCACGTCGTCATCGCACTGGGCCACGACGGGTTGGGTCACGGCGACCATGAACTCGGGCAGCGCGTGCTCACGACGTTTCTCCGCAAGGCGCCCGCCATTCGCGGCCTCTCGGCGATTCTGCTTTACAACAGTGGCGTGAGGTTGGCGGCGGAGGGCTCGTCTGTCCTGGTTGAACTGACACACCTGCACGAAGCCGGCGTCGACGTGCGCCCCTGCGCCACGTGCGTCGACCACTTCGGCCTGCGCGAGAAGATCGCCGTCGGCGGAATCTCGAGCATGGACGAGATCGTCTCCGAGATGAATCGGGCCGACAAAGTCATTTCGCTCTGACGCCGCGTGGGCGACGCCGGAGCCGATTCGCTTGTTCTGTCGCGTCGGACCTCTATGCCCGAGGCAGAAATTCGTCGTCGGACGCAGAGGCCCGACGCTACGCGATCCGCGAAACCACTCTAGAACTAGCCGCCAAGTTCCGCCACGAAGTCGAAGTAGGACGCTTACGCCGCAAGATTCACTTGGTTCCTGACGGCCGGCTCGCTAGGCTGTTCATGGGGATGTTCCAAGAACGCGGCTCGGTGCGGATCGCGGTGGCGCGGTGCGGCCCCGGCTCTCACCCGCTGCCCGTGCTCCAGTGGAACGAAATAAGCCATGACGCGGAACTTCATGCTCGCGCGCGCGTCGCTTTTCCTGGTCGCTGTCGCCGGCCCGCTTCGCGCACAATCGTACAATTTCAGTTCCAACGACCTGTCGCTGACGCTCACCGCCACCGGACGCGTTTCGTCCCTGGTCGATCAAGTAACCCGCACAGAGCGAATCCGCGTTGTGCCGGCCTACTACCAGCCGCTTTGTCAGGTAGTGGTCGGCGGCGTGACGCAGGCACCGACATCGCTGGCGCGGGCCGGCAACCTGCTCACGTTCAAGTTCGGAAATCTGACGCCGGTTCCCGAGGTCACGCTGTCAATCGAGGAGCTCGGCGCCTACCTGCGAATTCGAATCGCGGCACTGACGAACGACTCGGCAATCGAGCAGATCCGATTTGTGAATCTTGACACCGACGGTTCCGTCGACGGGTTGGTCTATCGCTTTTTGCGCTACCCGGACGTGCGCCGCGACCGTTACGTCGCGATCATGCCGCTGGACATCTACACACGCACGCAAGTCGGGCCCGGCAGCGCCGGCAGCTACCTGTGGGCCACCGCGTACCCCGATTTGCCTGCGGTCACGCCGGTGTCGATGATCGGGCGCGGCGTGGCGCTGTTCGCGTGCGATGTCGATCAGGCGTCTGTGTACCAGGTCGTCGGTCAGGTCGAGGCGCAGAATGCCATTCCGCTGGGCGTGGCGGCACGCTGGCAGCCGATGCTGGATCGATCGGGCATATTCTGGGTGCATGCTCCTTATGCGCGCCGCAATGACGTGCTGCAATACACGCTGAACGCCGGCGCTGCGAAGATGCTGCTGCTGGCATACGTGTGGGCCAATCCGCGCGACGAATACCGCCCACCGAGCGACTGGCCCAGCGCGGCCGCGATGCACGACTGGGTGGAGCAATGCCGCGCGGCGGGATTGGCGGTCGGCGCGCACGTCTACCCGAGCATCATTCCGCACGATTCGGGTCCGCACATTCGCGCCGGGTGCGATCCGCGCATTCGGCGCGTCGCGACGCTGCAACTGGCCGCGCCGATGGAGTCCCGGCAGACGAGCGGATTGATTGAAACGACCACGCCTCCGCTCGGCTGGCCGACCGATGTCACAAGCCTGGTGGCGATTGACGGCGAAATCATCGGCTACTCCGACATCAAGGTGGATCAGCCGCCCTACGGATTGATGGGGCCTCTTACGCGCGCCTATCGCCAGGGCGGCGCGGGAGGTCTGGGCCCCCGCGAGCACGCCGCCGGCGCCTCGGTTGAGTTGCTCAAGACGATCGACGAAGGCGGATATTACGAGTGGGATATTCGCAGCGGCGGGCTACAGCACTGGTGTGAGGTAATCGCGTCGGCGATGGACGCGATCGGGTTTGATTTTGTGTACCTGGACAATCTGGAAGACTGCGAAGGGCCGGATTGGTTCACGCGCAGCCTGCAGAACTACTACATGTGGTCGATGCCCACCCGAAAACCGTTGTGGATCGAGTCATCCAGCGCAGCGGGTGCATTTCAGTGGTCGATGGTCGCGGTCGGCGCGCAGATGGACTATTGGTTTCCGTACGGATTTCGGCACGAAGTCGAGCGCAACGTGGACCGCCTTTCGTGGACCGTGTTCCGCTACGACAAGAAGCAGCTCGGCTGGCCGCGCCCGTCGCATTCGTCGGTCGAAGTCACGACCCCCGACGAGTTCGAGTATCTGATGGCCCGCAGCCTGGCGTACGACGCACCGGTTTTTCTCGAGGTATGGTGGGACTGGATGCAGGTCTGGCCGAATCGCGACGCAAACCTGGCGACGATGAAACGCTACGAGCAGCTACGTCTTGCGCACTATTTCGACGACACGTCGCTCGCGATCGCTCGCGTTCCCTATCAGGACGTGATGCTCTTCGACGACCCGCAAAGCGGGCCGCATCTTGAAGTCGTTTCGGAGGCGCCGATCGCCAACGGCACACCCGCGCTGCGCGGGTTTGTCGCCAATCAGCAGATCAACGGCCGGCATTACGTCACCTTGTGGCCGACAGCGCTGAACGACCAACGAAACCTGTACTTGCCGAACGTTCCTGCGGCCGATGTTCAAGTCGTGGATTGGCAGGGAAGCCCGGTGCCGGTCTCCCAGGTCACCGACGCAACGCGCGTGCCGGTGCAGTCGCGCATTTACCTGCGCCTGTCGAACGTCGCCGATCCGGTCGAGTTGATGCGCGTCTCGCGGCTCACCGCGAGTACGACGCCTTGCCCTGGCGACCTGAACTTCGACCGCCGCGTGACGGAAGCCGATCTCGGAATCGTACTGGCGTGGTTTCAATTCGGGCCGGGCGGAGACCTGGACGGAGACGGCGATACAGACGAATCTGACATCGCGGTAATCCTCTCGAATTGGGGGGCGGTGTGTCCGTAGCGGCAGGGATTGAGGGATCGAGAGGTTGAGAGATGGAGGAGGCGACACTGAATCCACGACCGGCGGTCCCCCCCCCGTCTCAATCGGCTGGCCAGCGTGACCTCGATGCGCTGCAACTTCTCTGCAATACGTCCGCCGAGTTTTGGCATTCAGATTGCATATGTTGCGCTCGGAGCACGGCCCGATCAGGCATTTCGCTAATTGCCTGCGGCCGGGCTGACGGTACACTGACGATCCATGGACGCGATAACCGCGAAATCGTCGGCAGAATGTCCGAATCGCGGGCGCTCCGTCACGGCACATCTCGCGTGGCGGGTGTTCTGGGCGATCATGATCGCCGGGCACTCTCTGCCGCTGATTTCCAACCTGCTGAACATCGGGCGGGATGCAGGCGCACCGCTTCGGGCCGCGGCACTGATTCTCGTTCAAGCGGCGTTCGTGCTGAAGTTGATCGACGTTCCGTGGCTGCGACCGCCGCGCAATCGCCGGGCGTATGTCGCGGTCATTGCTGGAATTGTACTTCTGCACGGCGACGTGGCCCGCCGAACGCTGGCGGTTGAATGGAACCTGCCCGAATTTTGGCAGTCGATCGTGATTGCCGGTAGCGCAGCCACGCTCGGCGTGTTGCTTCAGAAAACAGCCTCGCACCCGCGAGCAAACGATTCCGTCGCGCCGCGGCGAATAGACAAATCCAGTTATCTACGCGGCGACGCGTCCGCCGCCGCTCGACTCTCCCGCCTGCTGTTTGAAATCAGCTCTTCCTCTCAATCCGGCTATCGCGCCCCGCCGGCCTGACCGCCGCGCGCGCACTGCGCGCACGCATCGGGCCGCTGTCGGCGAATCCGACGGCGCGGGTATCCGAATTCAGCGCGACCGCGACTGTGTGTCGTGGCGCACACACTGAGAGGAATCTCCCACCATGTCAGCGCGAATTTCCGCACTTGCCTGCTTTCTCACGATCTCGGCTATCCCGGCGCTCGCCGGGCGTTACGACCTGCTGACCGGCATAGACGCCGGGCTGTCGCCCGGATTGCAACGCAGCGTCGCTCCGGGCGGCTTCTTCTTTGACGGGGATCGACTGGCCGGCACTAGTGATCGCGGACCGCAGATCGCCTTCGTCGGCGTCGGCAATCCGCTCTTCCAGCCCAATCAGTTCGGCGCGACCAGCTTCCTGTATCGGCGCGGCAGTGTGCCGCTCTTCCCCAGCGGCCGCATGGCGCTGATGGGAATCGAGTATCTCGGCGGGCCGTTGCTCGATCTGGATGGCGACCTGCTGAACGGGTCGCGCAGCCTCGTACCCGTCAGCGGACAAACGCCGGTCGCGATTCCCGGCAGCAACAGCTACCTCGGTCTGACGTTTGATTTGCAGGCGGGTTCGGTCGTGCTGAACAACATCGATTTCACCGGCACCAATGAAGGCTCTCCCGGGTTTCAGGCTCAAACGGCGACAGTCATCATCACGCGCTCGAACACCTCGCCCAGCGGGCAACTCGGCCCGTCGATCAATCCTGCGATCGACACCCGCAGCGGCAGCGTCACGCCGTTCGCGGGCATCGGCGGTTCGCTGACAAGCGTCTACCAGATCAGCAACTTTGGCTACGAGCTCTGGGAGGATTCGATCGACCCGACTTCCAGCTCGGCCAGCACGCTAGGCACGTTTCAATTCCTCGGGTCGCTCCACGGGTGGCTGGTTCGGCGCGACTCGACTGGCTCGTTTCCCACATTGGCCGGCAAAGGCATGGGAACAACGAGCTGGCCGCTGGTTGACGTGGCCCAGGTCGGCAATACGTTCAACACCGCCAACGGCCTGGCGGGCGGAACCGCGACCATCACCACCGGAAACGCCTCCGACGACTTTACGCTGGCCGGCAACGGCGGCGTGTCGATGACCGATTTCGGCGGCGACATCGGCGCGTATTTCGACGCCGTGATCGTGCCGGCGCTTCCATTCCGAAGCCGCGAGTTCGTCTATCTCGAGTCGGCGGGCTTCGGCATCAACAACAGCTTTGATCCCGTGTTCACGGACACGGTCGGCTACGACACGGTGCTCATCGCGGCGCGCCCGACCTGCCGCGGCGATCTCAACTACGACGACGTCGTGAACGAGAGCGACTTGGGCCTGTTGCTGGCCGCGTGGCAGTCCGGGCCGAACGGCGATCTCGATAACGACGGCGACACCGACGAATCCGACCTCGGGCTTCTGCTGGCAAACTGGCTGAACACCTGCCCGTAACGAAAGGGTTGCGCATGAACTCGCTTGTGCAACGCAAGAGGGAGCCGCGGAGGCGGTGGCCTGAGGCGCGCGGGCGTGCTTCCAGAACCAGCAAGACAATGGGCGGGCTGGAGGCCCGCCCTACCCCTCAGTCTGCGAACGGCTCGGGGGCATCCCGCGCGCGCCGCGCGTTCACGCTCATCGAGCTGCTGGTCGTGGTCGCGATCATCGCGCTGTTGATCTCGATCCTGCTGCCGGCTTTGTCGTCGGTTCGCGCACAGGCGCGTCAGACGGTATGCGCGTCGAACCTGCGCCAGATCGCGGTCGGCATTTACAACTACTGGACCGAGTGGAACGGCCGCGTGCCGTACGTCGAGTCGCCGATGACCAACGGCAACTTCGGCCAGCCCATCGCCGCCATGTCGGACGCACAGATCGATCCGTTCGATCGTACGTTATGGCCGATTTCGCTTCCGAACGTGATGTTCCCGCGCTACATGGGAGAGGAGCCGCGCGCGTTCGTCTGCCCATCCGCCACTGTTGGCTGGCCTCGCGGCGGCGGAACACTGCGATACACCTATCGCGAGGCGGCCGCGAATCAGCCGAACGGCGTGGTCGCGCCGGCCAAGACCTATCTGCGCGAGCACTTTGGGTTTCTGGATGGGCGAATTCTCTGGAAAATCCGGCCCGACCTGACCGGCAACGCGATTCAGGACACGATGAACCTGCTGCCGCTGCGCGGAACGTACATACGCGACCTGGTCGAGCACGTGAACGGCGAGGTGTTCGGCCCGCATCGCGGCGGGATCCAGGTCATCAATCGCGACTTGCAGTTTGAATTCCGCGATCACAAAACGACGAACGACGACCTGGCGCCCGGCGCGTTCACCGCGGGAGTGCAATTCTAAAGCAGACCCAGTTATTCCGTAGCGTCGGGCCTCCGTGCCCGACGCAGAATTCGGCGTCGGACGCAGAGTTCCGACGCTACGCGAGAAATGAATCCGCTCCAGCAGGACACTGCAAAACGGGCTTTCTGAAGAGGCTGCTATCTGCTTGGACGGATGTTCGTTTTCTGGATGGTATCGGGTTGATCGGTACCCGCTGGAGCCGATTCAGTTGATCTGTAGCGCCGGGCCGCTGTGCCCAGCGCAGACATCACGCGCCGCAGAACGGGCAGCGCACCAGAATTGAATACGTCGGACCTTCGCGCGAGAGCCGGCTTTCGAACAGCGTTACGAACTTGGCATCGAACGCCTCGCCGACCGCCGCGGGCTTGGTCAGCACGCGACGAATCGCCGCCGCGCCCGCGGGCGACTTGGAGCGCGCCAGTGTTACGTGCGGCGAGAAGGCCCGCGATTCGCGCGGCACGCCGAGCGCTTCGAAGCCCGGTTCGGCCGCTTCCAACCACCGCCGACACGACGCCGATTCGTCGTCAATGCCGCACCAGAGCACCCGTGGCCCCGCCGGCGATGGAAAACACCCCAATTTCGTGAGCCGAAGTGAAAAAACCGAAATTCCCGCAGCGGCGTCCTGCGCGATCCGGCACGCCGCCGGCGCGTCGCGTTCGTCGATTTCGCCCAGGAACTTGAGCGTCAGGTGAATCTGGTCTTGGCGCACCCAGCGCAACTCACGTTCGCCAGAAGCCAGCATGCGAATCAGCGATGTAAGCCGCTCGCGCGGCGATTCGGCAATTTCAATCGCGACAAAACAACGCATATCAGCTCGTCGCCGATCGGATTCGTGCCGACGGCGGCGCGTTTCACGCCGGACGCGGCGCGGTAGAGTCTACTGCGTCGAGATCCGGCCGCGAAACGACGTCCAGCTGAGCGAGCGGGCGACGCCATCGTCAATTGTCGCGGTCGACACCTGAGGGGTCGGAGCGACGCGCCGGCGTTTGGGTCGCCATGGCAACTGTCGCGAACCGGGATGAGGCGTGGCATGAAGAATCGAGTTGAGCCATGTTGTCGGCTCGTCGTCGTCTGTATCGGTCTGTCGTTCGAGTGCGGGTGCAAGTTCGGCGATCCTGCTCACGTCGCACAGCCGCAGGCCGCTGCGGCGTCCGAAATGGAACGCCTTCGCCCGCTCGTTGGATTTTGGACTGGCGAATGGGAAGCCCACGATTCGAACGGGGCGCCGCTTGATCACGGCACCGTTCGAAACAACTCGGAATTCACATTGGGCGGCGAGTTCCTCGTCGATCGCGTCGTCGTCACTTCGAGCCGCGAAACGCGGTCGGGCATGCAACTGTGGGCGTGGGATCCTGAATCGAAGCAGTATCGGACCTGGAATTTCGCCGAGGGCGGCTGGGTCGGTGACGGAACTGGAGTATTCGATCCCCAAGCGCGCGTTTGGCGGGGGCAGAGCCGAAGCCGCAATCTTGGGACGAGCAAGCGCGCGTCGGGGGAGGACCAGACTGAATTCGTGGACGACGATTACACTCGCTGGTCATACACCGAACGTGACGACGGCAGTGGGCAGATTCGACAACGAATCACTGGTTCCAGCCGGCGCGTTTACCGAAGCGACAAATGACGCCGGCGTGGGCCACGATCGTTCGGCCAGTTCAGGTAAATCACAAAAGGGCAAATCACATGAGTTTTCCCGCCGACCGCGACGCCAAGTCGTTCAATTTCCAGAAGCTGATCTACGTCAAGAAGCCGCCGCGCGCGACAGTGACGCTCAATCGCCCGGAAGTTCACAACGCGTTCGACTATCAGACGCTCCAGGAAATGTCCGCCGCGTTCCTCGACGCTTCGCATGACGACGCGGTCGCCGTGGTCGTGCTCACCGGCGCCGGCGAGAAGGCCTTCTGCACCGGGGCGGACCTGAAGGAGCAGCAGGACCACTGCGTCGGCCATCCGCAGGCGTACTGGAAATGGATGGGCGCGTTCATCGAGGCCCACGACCGCCTGCGGAACATCGGCAAGCCGACCGTCGCCCGGCTGAACGGCATCACCGTCGGCGGCGGGAACGAGTTCAACATGGCCTGCGATTTGGCGATCGCCGCCGACGACATCTATATCCGCCAGGTCGGCACGGCCCGCGGCAGCGTGCCGGCGGGCGGCGCGACGCAGTGGCTGCCGCTGATCGTCGGCGACCGGCGGGCGCGCGAGATTCTGTTTCTGTGCGAAGAAATCCCTGCCAGCAAGGCGCTGGAATGGGGCCTGGTGAACCAGGTCGTGCCGCGCGAGCACCTCGACGCGGCCGTGGATGCGATGGTGAACAAGCTGGCCAACAAGCTGCCCGGCTGCATCCGCTATACCAAGCAGCAGCTCAATTTCTGGCGCGATTTGTCGTGGCACCTGACGGTCGGCCACGCCCGCGACTGGCTGGCGCTGAATAATCTGACGTATGAGACGCAGGAGGGGATCGCGGCGTTTAACGAGAAGCGGGCGGTGGATTATGCGAGCATTCGTGACACCTTGTCGTAACGAATTACGGACTCGACCATGATGAACGAGATTCGCGACTTTGGCGCGTGTCTGTACTCCCTCGGACCAAAGCTGTTTGCCGCACCGGTTGGCAATCCATCAACGCCGCCGCCCGAGGACCGCTACCGAATGTACTGCTCTTCGTGCGGTGGATCGCGCAGGATGCGCGTCGAGCCCGTGTTTTGGGCTGCCGGACGCCAGATATGCCAGCACGACGCCCACCGCGAGTACTACTACTGGTCTGCGCGTGACAACGTCGTGATCCAACATCCCGACAATCTAATTTCAATAACTCCTGGTATCTTCAGGCTGCGCTGCACAGACTGCGACGCAGAGTCGTTGGCGGTATTGTATCCCCGCTCCGATGGACCGAATGGCGTCGGACTTGCCGTGCTTCCAGCACGCTGGGCGGGGATCGCCACACCAAACACGCCGGCGGCGGTGTCGTACTTCTTGGACCAAGCCGCTCGGTGCATCTCCGTCGATGCAACGAGCGCCGCAATCGCGATGTTCCGCTCAGCCCTTGAGCAGTTTCTCACGGAACAGAATTTTCGTGAACGCATGCTCGGTCCAAAAATCGATGAACTTGAGTGTGCGATTCGGGAGAAACAGGCGCCGGATTGGGTTGGTCGGATGGACCCTAGCGTGCTGACAGCGTCGCTGCGCGCCATGAAAGAACTCGCAAACACCGCAGTTCACGAAGCTCTCGCGAATCCTGACGGCGCGCGCGTTCACGATGCCAATCTACTGGCCACTATCCAAGTGGCAATCTTGGCAATACTGGACGCAGCGTACGAGGCACCCAAGCGCATGGAGCGACAACTCGCCGTTCTGGCCAGCAACACGTGTAAGACTGCCGCGGAATTACGATTGCCCATTTGACCCCGCAAAGTTCTTGTGATTGTTCACGCCTCCACTCTCCTCCGCCGCGCCCGCCGCGTCTGCGTCTCCAGCGGCGCCGGGATGTCCGCCGAGTCGGGCGTGCCGACGTTTCGGGACGCCGACGGGCTGTGGTCGAAGTTCAATCCCGCCGAGCTGGCCACGCCGGAGGCCTTCGCTCGAAATCCGCAAAAAGTGTGGGAGTGGTATCGCCTCCGCCGGGCGGCGCTGGCGAAACTCTCGCCGCACGTCGGGCATCGCGTGCTGGCGGCGTGGGAATCGCGCTTCGAATCGTTCACGATCGTTACGCAGAACGTCGATGGCCTGCATCACGCCGCCGGATCGAAGAACGTGATCGAGCTGCACGGCCGGCTGGACGAGGCGCGCTGCGTCGGCTGCGCGTATCGCCGTGTTGATCTTGATGACCTCGGCGAAGACCCGCGCTGCCCGGATTGCGGCGAGCGGCTGCGGCCGGGCGTAGTCTGGTTCGGCGAGATGCTGCCGCCGGGCGCGTTTGAGCGAGCCTGCACAGCGGCGCAGGCCTGCGACCTGTTAATCGTCATCGGCACAAGCGGCGTCGTGCAGCCGGCCGCCTCGCTGGCGGAGATTGCGCGCGACGCCGGCGCGGCCGTCATCGAGATCAACCCGCAACCGACGCCGCTGACCGCGCCGGCGAGCGTCAGTCTGCGGTCGTCGTGCGGTGCGGCGCTAGTGGCGCTGGATCGGTTGGTCTTCGGACCGGCGGGATGAACGGCGTGGCTACCGACGTCGTAGCCAGACCTCTCAAGTCGATTCAGCGCGCAATTTACCCCATGCCGGCCGCCGGCCTGTACTCTAACCGCGAGCACCAGCGAACGGCGGGTGGTGGCTCAGTTTCGCGTGCGACGCCGGGAAAACCCTCGACACCGAGGCCCGACCGTAAGGGAGCGGCCTTCTGCGGTCGCAATCGACCCCTCCCTTACGGTCCCCTGACAGGGAGAGATCTCTGTATCGCGCGGAAAGCGCTCCCTTACGGTCGGGCCCCGGTGTCGAGCGTTTCGTACCGTCGCGGGCGCCGCTCGCGTCGAAAGTGCTCTACAATCGTGAACGAAGGAGACCGACCTTGCCGTTCGAAGATCCAGCCGGCGCCCTGACCACGCTCACGTCCCGCATCCACGCCATTCGGGACTCTCTTTGACCTGCCTGCGCTGAGCACCCGGCTGTCGGAACTTGAAGCTCGGATGGCCGCACCGAACTTCTGGGACAATTCGGAAGCCGCACAAACGGTCGTTCAGGAGATGAAGTCCGTCCGCGGGCGCGTCGAGCCGGTGCGCGATCTGCTGCGGCGCGCCGACGATGTCGGCGTATTGCTCGAGCTCTCGGGCGAAGCCGGCGGCGGCGACGCGCGAGCCGAGCTGGATCGCGAACTTGACGTGCTGGTTCAGAAGACCGACCAGGTCGAGCTGCTGACGCTCCTGAGCGGTCCGAACGACACCCGCAACTGCTTCCTGAGCATCAATGCCGGCGCCGGCGGCGTCGATTCGTGCGACTTCGCCGAGATGCTGCGACGAATGTACCTAATGTACTTCGACCGCGGCGGGTTCACGGCCGCCGAGGTCGATCGGCGCGACGGCGAAGAAGCCGGCATCCAATCCACGACGCTGCGAATCGAGGGTCCGTACGCGTACGGCTACCTTTCGTGCGAAGCCGGCGTGCATCGACTGGTGCGCATCAGCCCCTTCAACGCGCAGGGCAAGCGCCAGACTTCGTTTGTCGGCATCGACGTGCTGCCCGAGTTTGACGAGGCTAATATCGAGATCGCCCCCGGCGACCTGGACATCGAGTTCTTCCGGCGATCTTCCGGCGCGGGCGGTCAGAACGTGAACAAGGTCTCGACGGCGGTTCGTGTGCGCCACAAGCCGACCGGGTTGGTGGTCGAGTGCGTCAACGAGCGCAGCCAACAGCAGAACAAGCGCATGGCGCTGTCGATTCTGCAATCCAAGCTCGAGCAGATCGAGCAGACCAAGCGTGATGCCGAGTTGGCTAAGCTCTATAGCGAGAAAGGCGACATCGCCTGGGGAAATCAGATCCGCAGCTACGTTCTGCACGGCTCGACGATCCACGTCAAGGATCACCGCACCGGACTGGCGATTGGCGACACGCAGCGCGTGCTTGACGGCGATCTGCAGCCGTTCATTGATGCGCGGCTGCGGCAGCGCCTGAAGCGCGGCGAAGTCCGGGCGGCGGAAGCCGCGGGAGATTGATCGATTGATTTGCGAAGCGGTGCAACTTGTCCTGCGCATCGATCCGACGATAATGGCGTGATTCGCCGTTCGGGGCGTCGACCGCTCCGATCTTGGCGGCGTACCCAAGTGGACCAAGGGGACGGATTGCAAATCCGTTATTCGTGGGTTCGAATCCCACCGCCGCCTTCTCGGGTTGGTAGCAGTCCGTTGAAGAACTCACCCGGCCGAGTCCCGACCGTCAGGGAGGGGCCCTCGAAAACACTGTGATTCCCAGCAATTTCGTCCATCGGCCCGACCCCTCCCTTACGGTCGAGGCTCGGTTAGGAGCATTTCTCAACGGGCTGTTAGGCATTTTGCAGCCGCGTCGGGATATTGAGCCAGGCTGTCCTCAGTCCGCTGGAAGTGAGCCGCCCGTTTAGGCGCTCGGCGTGACGACACACCGGTCGGCGAATACTCGCGGTCAGAATGCGCCGCGCCAGAAAGCGCGATTCCCGGCCGCGCTCGCTCGCGCTTCGCGTTCCGATGGGGTGCACACTGGCACAGTGGCATCTCTAGCTAGGTCTAGCGCTCCAGCGACACGCTTCGCACATGCGCGGAATCTGACTTTACCGGGGAGATAAACACGTCCACGCCGCGACTTTCCGGTGCATCGGAGACGAACAGCAGCGGCGGCGGGCCGGCGGCGATCTCGAGCGTCGATCCGGCCTGACGCACGATCGCCGAGACCGCCCCTTCGCTCTCGACGCTGAGCGACCAGGCGCCCGGCGGCAGCGCCAGGCGTTCGTACGCGCCGCTGCGATCGCGGCTCGCGCGAGCACCGAGGCGACCGGCCGAGTCCAATTCCGCCGCCGCGCCGCCGCGGCGCGCCAGCAGATAGCCGGGAATCCGGATTCGTCCAGGCGAACGCTCCACGCCGATGCGCGAATCTTCAACCCGCACCCAGATCAGCGCGTCAACTCTCTCTGGCGGGCGCGTCAGGAAACGGCCGACCGCTAGCGCTGAAAACGGCACAAGTCGGTAATCGCGGTGGAACTCGGGCATTTGCTCCATTTGCTTTCCGCCAGGCCACATCGCATCGACGCCGCCGGTCGGTAAGCCAAAGACGACCAGATCGGGCTTGCGTTCGAGTACGTAGCACCCGTCGCCCAAGTCGTGTCCCGCTCCGCCGCGACCGAACTCGGCCGGCTTGTGCCGCGCAATGTGAAAGTCGTTCAACCCCAGCATGTCGAGCGCCGGAAGCTCGGCGTAGAACGGCAGCGCGCCCGCGGCGTCGATCGCCAGCAACGGCTGCTGGGCGGCGTATGCCGTCTTGAGCATCTGGCCGACCATACGGCCTTCGACTTCCCAGCGCTCGTCCAGCGCGAGACGGTTTCGAAAGTCCAACTGCTGCACGGCGGCGCACAGAATCAACGCCCCGATGGCTGCCGCCGGCGCCGCCGGGCCGAGGAATCGCCGACGTGCGCGAAGCTGCTCGATCGCGGCCGCCCCGAGCATCGCGAGGCAGACGATCGCCGGCGCCCAGTGCCGGCGCGCGGGAAAGATGTCGCCGCCGATGAAGGCGATGTAGGCGAGCCAGACGACGAGCGTGCAGACCAGCACTGTCGCGGTGGGGTGGCTGCGGCGACGACGCAACGCGAGCGTCGCGCCGGCTGCGCCGAGCAACACGAGCGGCGCCAGCCAGACTGCTCCTTCCAGCACATACGCCAGCCCGCTGGACAGTCGCTCCGGAGTGAAGGCAACCTTCACCCGTGCCGAATTTGGCACAAAGTCGCCGTAATACGTCCAACGGAACACGATCTGTCCGGCGACGCAGATCGCCGGCACGGCCATAACGAGAATCGCCGTTCGCCAGGCGCGGCGAGAGAACCGAGCGGCGATCAGCGCGCCGATGAAGACGCCAGCGCAGAGCACCGCGCCATCCGCGCGCGTCAGGCACATCATGCCGAGGCAAACGCCGGCGGCGAGAAACGATTGAACAGGAACGCGACCGCGGCTCTGATGATCACGTACGAGATCCCGATTCGGCGCAATCGCGCGACTTAGCGATGCGGTCAGAATCGCCAATCCCGCCGCGAGGAACGCAGTCACACCCGGCGATTCCAGGCCGCCGACGCACCAGACGGCGATTGGGCCACTCGCTGCGAGCAATCCGACGCTCGACACGAGCGGCATCGCGCCGCGCCGTCGGTAAGGCCATGTCGCGGCGGCGACGGCGACGAGCGTGACGATCGTGCCGGAGACGCCGAGCAGGAGCGGAACGTACAGCCAGTCAACGCCGAGCCTGGCCAACCCGGCGCCAGCGAGCACCCAGAGCAAATTCGTGTAGCCCTCGACGCGCGGACCGTCAGTCCAGGTCAGTCCTTGCCCCTCAAGCAGGCGTTTCGCGTAGCGCAGCGAGATGTACGCGTCGTCAGAAATGAATGTGAGGTAAGAGAACGCGTGAACAAGGGCGGCCGCGACACCGACAGCCAGCACGCCGCCGCCAAGCACGTGCCATCGAACCGATCTTCGCGGCATGCGTCGCCTTCTCACGCTGTCTGAGAGCGCCGGGCGCGACTAGGGTCCCGGCGGCTCGTCGTCGCCGGGCATTTGCGGCTGGCTGGGCTTGGGTTCTTCCTCCTTCTCAGGCTTGATGTACAGGTCGAGACCGCGAAGGAGCTTCTCCGCGTCCGCCTGGCGCATCAGGAAGATGCAGCCGTTTTCGACCCACGCCGCCAAGCGCGGCAATTGCCCGGTTTGCTGCTGCGCGACTTTGAGCGTGACCACGCGATCGCCCTTCAAGCGCAGCGTCGCGGTTACCGGCGCGCCAGCCAGTCCGCCTGCGCCCAGGTCGCCGTCGCGATACGCGACGAATGACTCAACCGCTAGCCCAGCCAACTCCTTCGCGAAATCGACGAGCGTCTTTTGATTGAGCTTCACAAACGGGTCTTCGACAAGCTTCCAGTCGGCACCCTGCTTTTCGAAGGCCAGCCGGCCGCCCGGAGCATCGATGGTGATGCCGAGGATGTCATCGGCGGCGAAATCGAAGATTGCTCGCTTGATCAGCTCGGTCGTAAAGACGCGAAAGACCGTCTCGTCGAGCTCATACACGTACGGATCGTCGTCCCGAGTGCAGAACGTGTTCGCTTCCCGCTTCACGATCCGCAGCAAGTGTTCGCTGCGCTGCGGCGCCGGCGGCTGCTCCTGCGCCGGAGCGCTGGAAGTGGCCGGCGCACTGGCCGGCATGTGCTCCAGCACGAATCGCACCACAATCTGCGGCGAATTCAGCCCCAGCTCGGCATCGCCGCCTTTCGACACCACGCGCTTGGCGCGCAGCCGCGTCAGATCATTGGCCAGGTCGCGCGCCGCGGCGGCCTCCGCCGGCGCCTCGACCGGCGACGTTAGCCGCCATGCGGCGCCCTCCCGGTGCAGCACATATTTCTGATCGCCGCGGGTCAGCTCAATTTCGCGGACTTCTTCCGGGTTGGCATCGAAGATCGCGCGCGAGCGAAGCGAAATCGGCGAGACGAGCAGCCGATCCGCCTGCGACGCCGCGACGACCATGACTCCCGGTTGTCCGGCGCGCTGGATGTAGGTGTTGCGCTTGCTGGCGGTCGCGTCGCCGATGTTGATCACGACCGGGTCAACCGATGAGGCCCTCCAGGCCCGCAGCACGACGCGCGGCTCTTTCAGGCCGAACTTTCCGAGATCGCCGCCCTCGTCCACGAAATCCAGCGCGCGGATTTCCTCGAGCGCGGCGACCACATCATTCACGGCCGACGCATCCAGCGCCGCCAGATCGCCCTCGCCGTGCCAGAATCCTTCGCTGCGCGTGAGCGTTGCGGTTTGCCCGCCGGCGGAGAGCTCCAGCTTGTTCACGTCGGCCTGGCGCAGGCGGGTCACGCGCGTGTCGCGCACGTCCGCGGGCACCAGCGCTTCGAGATTCGCCTTGCCAGCCGTCGCGACCCAGGGCTGATCGGCGAGCTTGATGTAGCGATTCTCGGATTTGAGGTCGGAATACGCCCCGATCAGCAACCCAAGCTGCGTCGTAACGACATCAAACTGCGGCTCGGCGGGTTGAGACGCCGGCTGCGTCGTCGGCTGCGATTGCGGGCGCGGCTTTTTCGTCTCGGCCGTCACCTGCACGCTCGCGAACGGCTTGTCCAGGCCGTACGTCGCCAGCGATGCGGGCGCGTCGTCCACAAAATCGACGACCGTGATCGCCGGCAACTTGCTGAGCAGCGTGCGCATCTTGTCGAGATCGGCGTAAGCCGGTACGGGCGAACTCATCACCCAGTCATTCGTCGGCGCGCGCTGCAGCGCGTACGTCTTGCCTTCGTGCGTGACCGTGAGCTGCGTGACGTCATTCGTGTTCATCCGCGTCAGCGTCTTGGAGCGGAAGTCCTTGGGCTCGCGCTTGATGTCGAACGACAGATCGCGCCCGATGATGTGAATCTCGTCCTTGCCGGCGACACGTGCGTACGTGTCGTTGCTCATCGGGGCTTTCTTGCCCACCTCAACAGCGTACGTCTTGTTCGCGTCGTCTGTCATGGTGATCGTCGCCGACGGCGGCGAAAGGCCGGCGTCGGCCAGGCTCGGCATGTCGCCCGAGCCCGCCTTGCCGGCGGATTTGGACTCCAGGCGCGCAAAGGTGGACGCGAGATTGGTCACCATGTACGCCTCGACACCGGCCGCAACCGGCTCAAGCATGCGCCACTCGCCGCCGGGCAGTCCGCCCGGGCCGGGCGTGGCGGCGCTGACGCGCTCGAAGACCATCGCCGGTTTGCCCGCGCGCTCGAATCGCACGTTCACGATCTTGGCCGAGTCCGGCTGAGGCTCAAACAGGTACTGCGTTTTGGCTTCGGGCTGCTTGGGCTTCTCATCCTCCGGCGCGCGGGCCGGCTTGAGAAACCAGACCAGCCCGACTACCAGCACCAGCGCCAGTAGCACGAACGTCGTACGGAAATTCATGCGGGCGTTACCTCCGACGAACCATCCAAACCCCGGCGCCGGCCAGCAGTGCGACGGCCGGCCATACGCCGACAAGAAATACCTTCCAGAACATGGCCTGCGACGGGTCCTTCAGTCCTTCCAGTCGCGGCACCGAACTTCGCCGCGGGCCGACCGCGATTCGCCCGGCGTCACCGGTCAGCCAATGCACCGCGTTCATGAACAAATCCTGGTTCCCGGGAAAGGCCGGGTAGACGCGCATCGTGCCCGGGTCCAGAAGCATCTGGTTCAACATGGAATCGCCGACGAATCGCTCGCTGGCGATAACCAGGGTTTTCTTGCCCTGATCATTCGTGGCCGCCACCGCGACGTCAAACGGCGGCACGAGATCCGACGCCACGCGCTGTGTGCCTTGTTTCGTGCGAAAGTCATTTTCGACGCGCGTGATGTCGTCGAACGCCCAGACGCGATCGGTCTGGTCGATCGTCAGCAGCGGCTCGATCTTCACGCCAGCCGGAACGGCCTCCGCCTTCTTGAGTGGACAAATCATGTGCAGCCCGATCTCGACGCCCTTCAGCGGCTTCACGATCGGGTGATCGGTGAGGCGAATCACCGAAGTGTCGATGGTCAGCGCGTCGCGGCTGGCAGGCGTCCAAAGACCCGGTTTCTGCGGGCTTGGAGCGAAGTTTAGCGCCAGGAAGCGGAACTCCGCGTCGATCCCCCAGGTCGTCTTCAGGTAATCCGCGAACTCGTAGCTGCCGGGCGCGCCGGGACCAAAACGGCCGGGCAGCGGCTCGGCCCAGCCGGCCAGGAAGATCGCCATTCCGGTTCCGCTGATCGTGTCGGTGATCAGCTTCACCTGCTGCGGAGAAATGCCGGGCTGCGGCGTCGGCTGCATCTGGCTGGGTTGCTGCGGAGGCGCCGGAGGCAGGACCACGAACACGGTCTTGCTCGCGCCCTCGACCGGCGGCGGCGTCGGCTGCGTCGCGACGTCCCAATCCGCAGTGACAAAGTTCTCTTTCTGCAACTGGTCGTTCAGGACGCCGTACGGCGCCCTCGGCAACTGGCCGGCGGCCGGATTGAAATGCGAGAAATCGGGCCGGATCGGCGACTCTCCGCCAAAGCGCGTGAAGATGACGCCGACCTTCTCTTTCTTGGTGAGTTGCAGAACTGCCGAGGAGACGGCTTGCTCGCCGGCGAAATCCGCCGGGTCCTCGCCTTCGGGTTTGGGCTGGTTGGGGTCGAAATTCGAGACCCAGATGTCGTCGGAGGCGACGACGCGCGCCTCTTTCGCGGTCTCGACAACGACGGTCATGTCGCCGCGCTTAAAGGTCTGGTAGGCATCTTCGAGCTTGGCGCGCGGCAGATTCTCCGATTCCTTCTGCAACGCGTCAACTTCGGTGATGAGCGGTTTGAATCGCTCTGCGGACGCGCTTAGCAGCGACTTGGCCTCCGCGCTGAGCATCTGCTCCGATTGCGCGTCGCCGGTCATCCATGCCGCGCCGTCGGAGAGCGCGGTCTTGATCCGCGTCAGGTGATCGCGAATCACCTGCACGGCCCGCGAGTACTGCGGAATCTCGTCGCCGATCAACTCGTCGACCTGATCCGCGACCGACTGGCCCTCTTGCGCGATGTTCTGGAAATTCCGCAGCACGATGACGAACTCGCGCACCCGCGCCAGGTTGGGCTGACTCTCGTACAGCTTGCTCATCGCGGCGTGATCGTCGCGCGCCGCCTGCATCATCCGGGCGTTGAGATCCTTGAACTTGTTCACCGCGCCTTCGTGCGGCTTGGCTTCATCCTTGTAGGCCGGCTTTTCGCGCAGGCGCTGCAGCAGCGCCTTGACCTGCTGCGGGTCCTTCTGCGCATCGATCATCGCCGCCTTGACCTTGCCGCGGTTGGTCGATTCGTAAAGGTCGAGCAGGTCGGAGAGGCGTTCGCGACGTTTCTCGGCGAACGGGCGAAGCTCTTTCAGCGCGCTGGTGTGCACGCCCGTGATGGTGACGCTCTCGGGGAGCTCGCGGACCAGCGCGATGGTGCGCGGGCTGAGGCTGTTTCCGCCGCTGCGCGAGAGATCCTTGCGCCAGCCGATCCAGCCGGCGCCCCACGTCGCGAGCACCACGAGCACCAACGCCAGCACACCGCTCACGACCACGTTGGCGCCATAGACCAGTCGGCGACTGGCCGCGTTCATCGGCTGCGCTACCGCCATCGGCGAGACTCCACCACTTTGACGCTCAGGAACAGGAACAGCACGGCCGATCCGAGGAAGAACACGACGCTCTCAAGCGTGACGTCGCCGCGATTGAAGGCGTCGAGCCGGCTGACGACGTTGATCTGCTGAAGCACGGCCCGCACCCAGCCGTCGGTCCGCGGCGCGAAAAAATACGCCAAGAACGCAAAGAGCAGCAGCGGAATCGCGCCAACGATCCAGGCCACGATCTGGTTGCGCGTGATGGCGCTCGTGAATGTGCCGATGGCTGTGAACGCAGTGGCCAGCAATAGCAAACCGAGGTAAC
Organism: Phycisphaerae bacterium; assembly: GCA_046350315.1. Lineage (GTDB taxonomy): Bacteria > Planctomycetota > Phycisphaerae > UBA1845 > Fen-1342 > CAZHTF01. The sequence goes on along the minus strand of JAXMAP010000002.1, from coordinate 2,634,637 downwards.
TCGCGAACGTCATACCCAGGTCGGGGTTGCCGAACGCCGCCATCAGGATCACGTAGATCAGCGTCGCGGCGAGCATCACGACAACGAAGAACAGCGACGCCAGGTACTTGCCGAGAATCAGTTGAAAGTCCGTCACCGGCGCGGTCATTAGCGTTTCAATCGTGCCGGTGCGATATTCCTCGGCGACGCTGCGCATCGTGACGGCGGGGATGATCACCGTCAGCACGCACGGCGTCCAAAAGAAAACGGCCCGCAGCGTGGCCGGTTTGCCCGGCTCGAAGCTCTCGGACATCCACATCAGGATGCCGGTGATCAGCAGAAAACCGGCGATCACGATGTAGCCGATCGGCGAGTAGAACAGCGACAGCAACTCGCGCTGCATGATTGCGATGGTGTTTCGCATCAGTCTCGATACTCCCAAATCGGGTTGGTACGGGCGTCTCGCCCGTCCCTGGTTGCGGGCGGGACGCCCGTACCACCTTCGCTAACTCTCCGCCTGCCGCGCGCCGGCCACGATCTTCACGAAGAAGTCTTCCAGCGTGGCAATCTCGCGACGCAGCTCGCGCAGCGGCCAGTTGCGCTCCGCGGCGAACTTGAACACCGCCTCGCGCTGGTCGCCGTTGGTCGCGACCGTCGCCCGCGTCCAGCCGTCGTGAACGACGCAGCTCACATCCGTCACTCCGTTGAGCTTGCGCAGGCCGGCTGTGATCTCCGACTCCGGACCGCGCATCTCGGCGATCAGGCGCGACGAGCCGGTCACGCGTTGGCGCAGTTCCTCCGACGTTCCCGATGCCACGATCTGCCCGCGATTGATGATGACAATGCGCTGACAGGTCGCCTCGACTTCGGGGAGAATGTGGCTCGACAGAATGACCGTGTGGTCCTTGGCCAGTTCGCGGATCAGCGATCGGGTTTCGCGAATCTGCGTCGGATCGAGACCGACCGTCGGCTCGTCGAGAATCAGCACTTTCGGATTGTGCAGAAGCGCGTCCGCCAATCCAACGCGTTGACGGTAACCTTTCGAAAGCTGCCCGATCGGGCGCTTGATTACCTCTTTGAGCCAGCAGCGATTCGTCACGCGCGCGATGCCTGCTTCGCGCGCAGAACGGTCCAGGCCGCGAAGCTTGCCACGGTAGCGCAGGTACTCGATCACGCGCATTTCCGGATACAGCGGCACCGATTCCGGCAAGTAGCCCACGTGCCGCCGAACCAGGAGCGACTGGCGGAACACGTCGAAGCCGGCGATCGTCGCCGTGCCTGATGAAGCGGGATGAAAACAAGTCATTACGCGGAGCGTTGTCGTCTTGCCGGCTCCGTTCGGGCCCAGGAAGCCGACAATCTCGCCTTCCTTGACGCCGAATGAGATGTTCTCGACCGCCTTGAAGTCGCCGTAGAACTTGGAGAGGTTCTGCACTTCGATCACGGCCGCGGACCTCCAGGATAGTCATTCGGGGACGGCTGAGCCGGAAATCCCCGGTCAAAATCGCGAGTCTGGTGGCGTGGCCCGTGCGCGTTCACGGCGTTCGTACTTCTTCGCGCGATCGCCCCAACAGCGCGGGCCGGAATTGTAGGCGCGACCGGCAGCCTGTCAACCGGGTGAGGCCAGTGGAGTGCACGTCTTAAGGCTTTTTCAGGCCAACTTCGTGATTTGGATGTTCAGTGACTTGTCGCACGCCGCGGCGAGCTTGGCGGCATCGGCTTCGTTCTGAAAGAGCCGGTACCAAACCGCGCCTGAGCCGGTCATGCGCACCGCGCGGCGGGCCAGGCGCTGCACGCCTTGCGCGATCGACACCAGTTCCGGATGAGTGCGGCAGGCCGCCATTTCCAGGTCGTTGTAAAGCAGACGCATGATCGGCTCAACCACGTCGCTGGGAGGATTCGTATTTCGGCTCGCGGCGCGGATCAGATCGTAAAGGCCATCGAGCCGGGCGCGCGCCGGGCGCTCGTGCAGCTCGTCCCATGCGCGATAGACGGCGGCGGAGGATGTCGAGATTGGCGGAAAGACAAGCATGGCCCAGGCGTCGAATCGAAACGCCAAATCCTCGACTCGCTCGCCGCGCCCGCGGAGAACGCACAGCGGCGCGTGAAAGAACAGCGGCACATCGGAGCCGATCGAGGCGGCGATCGGCAGCAGGCGCGCCGCGGGCCAGTTCAATCCCCACAGTTCGTTCAGCAGCATCAGCGTCGTCGCCGCGTTGCTGCTACCGCCGCCCATGCCCGCGCCGGCGGGAATTCGCTTGTTCAGCGTGATGCGAACTCCGCGCGATACGCCGGAGGCCTGCGCCAGTTTCGCGGCCGCCAGCAATGCGAGATTTCGCTCATCGGTGGGAATGGTCGAGTCGTCGCACTCGAGCGTGCGCAGCGTATCGTCGCGATCCGCGACGGTTACGCTGTCCGCGAGCGCAACTCGCGCGACGAGCGACTCGATTTCGTGATAGCCGTCGGGCCGCTTGCCCGCGACTCGGAGCGTCAGGTTCAGCTTTCCCGGTGATTCGCGCGTCAGCGTCGGCATGCGTTTGGTTTCCTCGCTAACTCGGTGCGCGTCAAGTCTTGGCCGGTCGCTTGCGCTCGCGGTTCGGATTGAACGGCCCGGCGCGGCGTACCGCATGGCGACGATGCCAAGTGGTTCGGCGCTTGTTCATAGCTCCGCTCGAATCGCCCACAAATCGGGAAACAGCGGCTTGAAGAGCGACTCCTTGAGAAACGGCACGCCCGGCGAGCCGCCGGTGCCTTTCTTGGCGCCGATCGTCCGCTCCACGAGCTTCACATGCCGGTAACGCCACTCCTGGAGCCCTTCGTCAATGTCCGTCATGAGCTCGAATAGAACCACCGTCTCCGGGCTGCTCTTGTAAAGGCGAAGCAGCCCAGCCTGAACTTCCGCGCTGGCCTGCGTCGGCTCGGACGCCGCCTTCTCGCGCAGCGCCCGCGGGATCGCGACGCCGCGATGCTCCAGAAAATCGTAAAAGTGATCCACCAGCGAGCGCTCTTTAAGCCGCTGCTGCAAGCGCGGCAATTCGGGATGGTCCACCGGCAGATAGCGCAGCGCGCCGGGCCGCTTGTAGCCCAGCACGAATTCGAGCTCGCGGAATTGCGTCGATTGAAAGCCCGACGCGGTCTCCAGCCGATCACGGAAACTGGCGAACGACATCGGCGTCATGGTCTCCAGCACGTCAAGCTGCCCGACGATCGTCTTGAGGACCATCCGCACGCGCTTGAACGTGGCCACCGCGCCCCACAGGTCGTTCGCCGACAAATCGCGTTTGGATTTCTCGAATTCGTGCAAGAGCTGTTTGAACCAGAGCTCGTAGACCTGGTGGATGATGATGAACAGCGTCTCGTCGTGCTCGGGCGGCGTCGATCGCGGCTGCTGTAAGTCGAGTAGCTGGTCGAGTTTCAGATAAGACGAATACGTGAGGTCCATTTCGGCGCTCCTGGCCTGCCGTGAACCGACTCAACGAGTAACGACGATCCAAAATCCTACCCGCGGCGGGTACGTTCTCGAAATCGTCGAATCTATGCCGCGGTTCGCCGAATTCGACAGGACGCCCCCGGTTGTGCGTCCCTGACTGGCAACCTTGCAATCCCCGGCGTGGCGGCGCTAAGCTAGTGGCCCGATATCCCTGGAGGTCGCTTATGTCGATGTGGAATTGGATCATGATTGGCGGACTGGCGGTCGTCATTATCGTCCTGCTCATCGTGCGCAGCAAACAGCAGCAGTCATAGCGACGCCGTCTCGTGGATCAACCGCATGCCGACGCCGCTGCTGCGGTGCGGCGTTTCCCCTGCGCGCAGTGCGGGGCCAAACTCGACTTTCAGCCCGGAACCCAGGTTCTGAAGTGCCCGTACTGCGCGCATGAAAACCCGATCGCGTCGGACGACGGCGCGGTGGAAGAGCATGACTACGAGGCCGAGCTTCGCGACCTGTTAGAGCAGGCGGACGTCCGCGAGCACACGCTGCTGCGTTGCGACGCGTGCGCCGCACAGGTCGAACCGCCGCCAAACGTCACTTCACTGCCCTGCCCATTCTGCGGCTCGAATCTGGTCGCAAGCCCGCCGCGGCGGCAGATCAAGCCACACGCGGTGCTGCCGTTCGCGATCGACCGTGCGCGGGCGGACGAGCTGTTCAGGACGTGGATTCGCTCGCTGTGGTTTGCGCCAAACAAGCTAAGACGCTACGCCCGCGAGGAGCAGCGTTTGCAAGGCGTCTACACGCCGTATTGGACGTTCGATTGCCGCGCGCTGAGCCGCTACACGGGCCAGCGCGGCGACGATTACTGGGTCACCCAGACGTATACGACGATGGTGAACGGCCGGCCGCAGGCGCAGACCCGCCAGGTTCGCCGCACGCGCTGGACGCCGGTCGGCGGGCAGGTGCAGAACACATTTGACGACATCCTGGTAATTGCCGGCGAATCGCTGCCTTTGAAATACGCGGAGCGCCTCGAACCGTGGGACTTGGACAAGTTGGCGCCCTATCGCGACGAGTACCTAAGCGGCTTCGGCGCGCAAAGCTACAGCGTCGAACTTCCGGCGGGCTTCTCGACCGCCAAGGAGAAAATGAAGCCGGACATCGAGGCCACAATTCGCGGCGACATCGGCGGCGACCATCAGCAGATCGACTCGGTGCAATCGCGATACATGGACATTTCGTTTAAGCACCTGCTGCTACCGGTGTGGATCAGCGCGTACGGCTACCGTGGTCGCGTTTTCCGTTTCCTGATCAATGCACGCACCGGCGAGGTGCAGGGCGAGCGGCCGTACAGCGCTGCGAAGATCGCGGGATTGGTCGGGCTGATCCTTGTTGGTCTCGGGGCGGCGATTTGGTTCTTCCAGCGGGCCACCTAACTTAATCGTACGCGACTCCGCGCCACCTCATCAAAACGCGAAGCGCAAGCGAGCGCGGCTGGGAATCGCGCTTGCTGGCGCTGCGCGTTCTGATCGGCGCGGAGTCGCGGACGGTCATGTCGCAGCGAAATCCGCCATGCCCTTGCCCTCAACGCGGTGGCCACTCAGTTCAGGCGCCGTCAGTTTTGGGTCGGCCTTACCTGCTGAACCTTCCACGAGTTACAATTCCCACAATGTCCGTCCAGACCGATGAGCCCCCTCCGCTGGGGGCACAACTGCGGCGCGTTCTCTTCGGTCGTCCGCGAGATCTCGCCGACCGATCGCTGTTTCATCGACTCGCGCTGGTGCCGTTTCTGGCCTGGGTGGGCCTCGGCGCAGATGGACTTTCGTCATCCGCGTACGGCCCGGAAGAGGCCTTTCGCACACTCGGCGAGCACACCTATCTTGCCGTCGCCCTCGCCGTGGCAACGGCCGCGACCGTATTCATCATCTCAGCCGGCTACATGCGAATCATCCACGCGTTTCCCAGCGGCGGCGGCGGATATGTCGTGGCCACGCATTTACTCGGGGAATGGGCGGGTTTGGTTTCCGGCTGCGCTCTGCTGATCGACTACGTCTTGACGATTACCGTCTCCGTAGCCGCCGCCGCCGCCGCGCTGTACAGCCTGCAACCCGAACTGGCGGACACTTGGAAATTGCCTACCGAGGTCGCAATCATCATCATCCTGACGACGTTGAATCTGCGCGGCTTGCGCGAGTCCGTCGGCGTGCTTGTCCCGATTTTCGCGGTGTTTGTCATCACGCACCTGGTCGTCATCGTGGGCGGAATCGTTTCGCACGTCGGCGAAATGCCGCACGTCGTGGGCGAAGTCACGAGCGGGTTTCAGGGCGGCCTGACGACGATCGGACTGGGCGGCATGGCTCTTTTGTTCATGCACGCCTATTCGATGGGCGGCGGTACGTATACGGGCATCGAGGCGGTTTCAAACGGCCTTCAGATCATGCGCGAGCCGCGCGTGGCGAACGGCATGCGCACGATGCTCTACATGGCTGCCTCACTGGCGTTCACGGCCGCGGGGCTGTTGGTTTGCTATCTGCTTTGGCATGTGCGACCGGTCGAGAATCAGACCATGAACGCGACGCTGGTCAACGCGCTGACTGCCGGTATCCCGCTGGGCGGCGTATTTACGGTCATCACTTTGGCGTCGGAAGCGGCGCTGCTGGGGATTGCGGCACAGGCCGGATTTGTCGACGGCCCGCGCGTGCTGGCGAACATGGGCGTCGACGGCTGGGTTCCGCGACGGTTCGCGGCGCTGTCCGAGCGCCTGACGACGCACAACGGCATCTTGTTCATGAGCGCGGCGGCGCTGGCGGCGCTGATTTACGCCCGCGGCGACGTGCGATTCCTGATCGTCTTGTACAGCATCAACGTGTTCGTGACGTTCAGCTTGTCGATGTTCGGCATGCTGCGCCGCGCCATGCGCCAGCCGCGTGGCGAGACAGGCCGACGCCGCGACCTGACGCTGTTCACCATCGCGTTCGGGCTTTGCGGCACAATCCTGGTCATCACCATCGTCGAGAAATTCCACGAGGGCGGGTGGCTGACGATGCTCGTGACCGGCGCCGTTGTCGGAGTTTGCATCTGGATTCGCGGCCACTATCGCGCCGTTTCGCGTCGCTTGGCCGAACTCTACGCGCAGCTTGAACGCGTCATCGCGCACGTGCACGCCTCGCCGCCGCCTTTCGAGCCCAACAAGCCGACCGCCGCGATCCTGGTGGCCGGCTACGGCGGCCTCGGAATTCACACGCTGGCCAATGTCGTGCGCGCGTTTCCGGGGCACTTCAAGAATGTCGTTTTCATTTCGGTCGGCGTGGTGGATTCGGGCGAGTTCAAGGGAGACGGCGCGATCGAGCGGCTCAAGGAGCGCACCGAGCAGACGCTGGCGCGCTACGTCGACCTGGCACAGAGAATGGGACTGGCGGCGCAGTCGCGCTTCGCGATCGGCACTGATGTCGTCGAGGAGGCGGAGAAGCTGTGCATGGCCGTCACCGAGCAGTGCCCGCAGACCACGTTCTTCGCGGGCAAGGTGATCTTCCAGCGCGAGCAATGGTATCAGCGCTTGCTGCACAACGAGACCGCCACGGCGGTTCAGCAGCGGCTGCACTGGTCGGGCCGGACGATGGTGATTCTGCCGGCGCGGGTGGTGTAGCCGCGCGGGGACGGACAAATCCGGCCGCACGCCGGTGGGAGAATCCAAATGGAAGCTGATAGCCAGATCGTGGAGGAAGTGCGCAAGCGCGCCGGCGAGATCAGCCGCCGCTACGGCGACGATCTACAACAGTACATCGCGCACTTGGAGGGCGTGCAGCGCCAGCATCCGGAGCGTGTGGTCGAGCAGATCACGGTTGTTCCGGCGACGCCACCCCAACCCCAAACGCGCGGTGCCTAGACGCGGTTGGCGTCTCCCTCTGCGACACGCTTGCACCGCCCCCGCCCCGCCAGTTCGGACGCCGCCGCCCGCTGCGCAATCGCCTCAGCCAGGAACCGATCGGTGTACGACGCATCGACGCGCCGGCAGGTTTGCGTCGCGAGCTCGCTGATGCGCTGATAGTCCGGATCCTGCGTCAGCGTGAAGAACTCGCCGGCCAGAATCGCCAGCCTCAGCAGGTGTCGCAGGATCAGCCCTTCCTGCTTGATCAGCTCGCGCGCCCGCACGAACTTGAAGAACTCGCAGTCGAACCGAAACGCGTCGCCCGCGGCCCACTTCGGCTGGATCGACACCGGCTCCGGATTCGACAGTTTCGCCTCAAATGCGATCTTGAGCATCTCGGGCAGCGTCGGCGGTCGCTGTTCAACTTCGTCATCGTCGCGCCATTCGCTCTCGTCCGATTCACCCGCGCCGGCGGCGTCGATCGGCGACGTCCCGACCACACCCATCGCCACCATCAGCGGCGCGAGAACCTCGGTTTGCAGCGGTCCGGGCGGCATGTCGTCGGGGATGTGCACTTTGCGCAGTATGGTTGGCGGAAGCTCCAACACCGACTCCAGCGCCAGCACTTTCTCGTTCAAGTCGCCGCGCGCGAGCTGCTCGGCCAGGTACGCACCGAACAGCGGATCGACGCTGCGGAAATTCGTCAGGCGCTCGAGCGACTCGTGCAGCACGACGTGCTCGCCGTCTTCCGAACGCGCCAAGTAGCCCAATCCGGCCAGGTTGCCGAGCATGAAGTCGAGCTGCTGCTGGAATCGCTCGATCCCGGCCGGCTCGGCGAAACGCTTGGACGCGAACCCGCGCGCCTCACGCAGCGTGCCGGTCCGCCTGAGCAGGTAGATCAGCACGGCATAGGGAATCGGCCCCCGGCTCGCGAGTTTCCCCGGGCCGGCCGAAATGAGCGACCGAAATTGCCCCTCCGACCAGTATTGCTCCGTCTTGCGTCGCGTGGGGCGCTTTCGTTCCAGTTCCTTTCGCATCCGCATCAGGCCGGGGTCCTTGGAGTTCGGGTCGATCTGATCGTAACGCTTGCGCCACTTGAGGATTTTCACGTCGTCTTCGTGCGCCAGGGCGTAAACGTAGCCGTTCTTGTCGAACTGCGGCCGCCCGGCGCGTCCGAACATCTGGTGCGCCGACGCCGCCGGAATCAGCTTCTTTTCGCCGCGTTTGCCCTTGATCAGCGTGCTGAGCACGACGCTGCGCGCCGGAAGGTTAACGCCGGCGGCCAGCGTCTCGGTGCAGATCACGAACGGCGCCAGCTTGCGGTTGAAAAGTGCCTCCACGATTTCCTTGTGCTTGGGCAACACGCCGGCATGATGAACGCCCACGCCGCGCAGCAGCATCTGGCGCAGCTTCGGACCGACGCCGTCGTTCATGTCGTCTCGCCGGCTGTCCAGATACCCCTCAATCTCCTTGCGAGCGGCGTCGGAAATGAGCGGCAAACCCTTGAGTTTCTCGGCTTCGTCCCAGCATTCGTCGCGATTGAAGCAGAAAACCAGCGCCGGCGCGCGATTCTGCGCATCGTCGCGATCCACCATCGCCGGCAGGTGCTCGGTCAGCAGCTTGTCTTCGATCCACTCATACGTCAGCGGGACGCGCCGCTCGGCGGAGACGACGATCGTCAGCGCGCGGCCGTGGGACTTCTTGAGCCAATCCGAGAAGTCGTACGGATTGCCCACCGTCGCCGATAGCAGCATGACGCGCACGCGCGGCGGAAGCAGCGCCAGCGATAGCTCCCACACCACGCCGCGCTCCGGGTCGTTGAAGTTGTGAAACTCGTCCATCACCACGGCGTCGGTGTGCTCGAAATCGGCGATCGCCGGATCGGGCGAGAGCAGGTGATTGAGCAGAATTTCGGCGACGACGACGCGCAGCAGCGCATCGGGGTTCTCGCGCCGATTGCCGGTGATCAGCCCCACGTCGCTGCGCGAGAAGCCCCATTTCTCGGCCAGCGCGCTGAATTCGCGGAATTTCTGGTCGGTCAGCGCGATCAGCGGCGTGGTGTAGTACAACCGGCGGCGCGAATGCAGCGCCTCGAACGCCGCCGCCTCGGCCAGCAGGGTTTTGCCCATCCCGGTGGGTGCACAGATCATCACGCCCGATTCGGTCTCGAACCACGCCAGCAGAGCCTCCTCCTGATACGCGTAGAGCGAGTGCGTGAGCGATTCGAGGAAGCGCGAGCAGATATCGGCGCGGTTCATGGAAGGAGCATAAGGCGCGGATCGCGGCAGCGGGATTGCCCGCGCGGCGCGACGCGAATTCTCCGAAGAATGTGGTTCACCGGCTACGTCCGGAAAATGCCGCGCGGATATTCAGAAAGAGGGGGCACCGGCGCGGTATCGGCGTCCGGTGTGCCGTTTCACGGCCCGACTCCCTCTCGGTCGCGCTCGGACGGCGTTCGGCGATGGGCTGCTAGCGCTGGTGTCGTCTCGGAGATTCGCAGCGTTCCCGTTCCCGCACCTTGCGATCCAATTCGCGGAGGGTGCTCTAACGCACGCCGTCCCCGTTGCGTGCGTACAAGAGCCAGTATGCGATCGGAATGACAAATAGCGTGAATAGCGTCGATGCCAGCAATCCGAAGATCAGCGACCACGCCAGCCCGGAGAAAATCGGGTCGATCGTGATCGGCGCGGCGCCCAGCATCGCCGCGCTGGCCGTCAGCAGGATCGGCCGCAGTCGCACCACCCGGCTTTCGAGGATCGCGTCGAACAGGCTGCGCCCGCGGGCCTGTGAAAGGTGAATGAAATCCACCAGAATGATCGCGTCGCGCGTGACGATACCCGCCAGCGCGATCATGCCGATCATGCCCGTCGCGGTGAAGAAAACCGGATCGGCGTAGGCGCCGACCTGCCCGCCGGCGACCGCGTTCAGCAGCCAGAAGCCCGGCATCACGCCCAGAATCGTCAGCGGAATCGCCAGCATCACGATCAGAGGCAGCAGAAACGACCCGGTCTGCGCGACCAGCAGGATGTAAATGGCGAGCAGCGCCGCCCCGAACGCCAGCCCCAGGTCGCGAAAGACGTCCAGCGTGATCTTCCATTCGCCTTCGCCGGCGAAGTCGGCGCGGATGTCGGTCGGAACGCGCCAGTCGATCCAGCCGCCATTGGATAGAAACGTGCGCGAGGCGACCGGGCGAGGCCCTCGATGCGCGAGCCGCGCGGGTGAATCCTGTAGCACAGCCGCCGCGCTCGAATTGTCCGGCGACACCCGGTCGTGCTGTATGTCGATCACGCAATCCGCCGGCGGCCGCCCGGCCGTTTCCGCGAACACGTAGGCGACTCGCTCCAGGTTCTTGTGGTAGATCGTCTGCTCGACGCGCGTCTCGCGCCATTCGCCAAGCTCCGCCAGCGGCGCAAGTCGCCCGCTGGCGCCTTTGACGCGGAGCTGCGCGAGATCCGCCGTGCTGGAACGTGCAGCGCGCGGCAAACGCAACACGATCTCCAGAGAGTTTCGTTCGCGCGCGTCGCGCATCGCGCCAGCGGCAAGCCCGGCGGCGGCAATCCGCAGCGTCTGGGCGATCTCCTCGGCCGTCACGCCGCTAAGCGCCGCCTTCTCGACGTCGGGAACGAACACCAGTTTGCGTTGCTCGGCTTCTAGGATGTCATCCACATCGACCACGCCCGGCTCGCACTCCAGCCGCTCCCGCACGGTCTTTGCAGCGGCCAGCAGGTCGTCGTAGGACTTTTCCGCGCCGCCGTAGATTTCGGCCACCAACGTCGCGACGACCGGCGGCCCGGGCGGCGTCTCGACGAGCTTCAAGTTGGCGCCGCCGCGCCGCGCGATGGCGGTCAAATTGTCGTGAATGCGCAGGCCGATGGCGTGGCTCTGGGCGGCGCGATTCTTCTTTCCCGCCAGGTTCAGGCGCACCTCGGCCACGTTGTCGCCCTGGCGCAGGTAGTAATGGCGCACCAGCCCGTTGAAATCCATCGGCGACGCGACCCCGACAAACGAGCTGAAGTCGGTGACCTCGGGGACAGCGGCGACATAGCGCTCGATCTCGCGCACGCAAGCGTCGGAGCGTTCGAGCGTCGTGCCTTCGTCGAAATCGAGCACCAGCAGCAGCTCATTCTTGTTGTCAAAGGGCAGCATTTTCAGCGGAACCGCGCGGATCGCCGCCAATCCCGCCGCCGCGACCGTCAATAGCGCGATGACGCCGAGGAAGCTCCATGCCGCGAACCGTGAACGCAACAACGGCGTCATCATCGGGGCGAAAATGCGCCACAGGAGACTGCGCCGCAGCGTCGCAAGGTCTTCGCCGGTGTCGCCCTGGCCGGCATGCGGGTTTGCGCCGTCGGCCGTTGTGTGCGAGCGTTTCAACGCGTGATACGAGAGCCAGGGCGTGATGGTGAACGCCACCACCATCGACATCAGCATCGCCACCGGCACGTTTAGCGCCATCGGCCGCATGTACGGCCCCATCATGCCGGTGATGAAGAGCATCGGCAGGAACGAGACGATCACGGCCAGCGTGGCGGTGATCAGCGGCGGGCGAATCTCCGCGACGGCTTCGAGCACGATCTCGCGCGACGCGCGTTTGCGCAGGAAGAAGTGCCGGGCGATGTTCTCCACGTCGACGATCGGATCGTCAACCAGCAGGCCCAGCGACAGGATCAGCGCAAACAGCGTGACGCGGTTGATCGTATAGCCGCAGAGCAGATTGACGGTCAGCGTCAGGCCGAATACGACCGGGACGGCGACCGCGACGATCATCGCCTCGCGCCAGCCGAGCCCGAGCGTCAGCAGCGCGATGATGATTACGATCGCCACGCCCAGCGCCTCGATCAGCTCGTTCACCTTCTCGTCGGCGGTGAAGCCGTAGTTGCGCGTGACGACAAGCTCCATCTCATCCGGCATGACGTCGCGCTGCAGCGCCTCGGCCGCGGCCAGGCAGTCGCGCGCCACCCACACTGCATTACTGCCCTTCTTCTTGGCGATCGCGATCGTCACCGCCGGCCGAGAGGCTTCATCGCCCTCGTCACCGACCTTGAGGCGCGACCGAGGCGCGGATTTTTCGCCGATGACAGTCGCGGTGAACGACTCCCGCGCTTCGAACCCACGCGCCGGGCCCCAACCATGCCGAACGTAGCTGGCCGGCTCGATCGGTCCGTCGACGATTCGCGCGACGTCCTTGAGAAACACCGGCCGCCCGGCGGACACGCCGATCACCAGGTCGCGAAGCTCGTCGGCGCGCTCGAATCCGCTCCCAGCGCGAAGCTGGATCGACGCGTCATTTCGTGAAAACACCCCGGCGTCTTCGACGGCGTTCGCGGCCTGCAGTGCGCGCCGAATCTCTAACGGCGAGACCGCGTGCGCCTCCATCCGCTGCGCGTCGAGATTAACGTTCACAACCCGCGGCTGGCCGCCGATCGCGTAGACCCGCGAGACGTCTTTCACCGAAGCCAGTCGCGCCGTCAGCTCTTCCGCGACGCGCCGCAGCGAGAATTCGTCCGGCGACGCCGCGACGACGTCACGCGACCGCAACGTCAGCGTCACGATCGGCACATCGTCGATTTCGACCGGCTTGACCACCCAACCCGCCACGCCCGGCGGGATGATGTCGCGATTCTCGTCGATCCGCTTGTAGAGCTTGATCAGGCTGCGTTCGCGATCCTGGCCGACGTAGAAGCGGACCGTCACGATCGCCCGGCTGGCGCGCGACATGGAGTACACGTATTCGACGCCATCGATGCCGTAGAGCAAACGCTCCAGCGGCGTGGCGACGAGCTGCTCTACTTCCGCGGCGGTGCGCCCGGGAAAGTCGACGAACACGTCGGCCAGCGGGACAACGATTTGCGGATCTTCCTCGCGCGGCGTCAGCCACAAGGCGACAAGGCCCAGCGCGCAACTGAGCAGGATGAGAATCAGCGAAAGGTTCGAGTTCAAGAACGTGCGAACGATCGCGTTCGTGAAGCCGTGATGCTGCGGCGGCGCGCCAGAATCGTCTCGCGCCGCGCTCACGACTTGTCGTCCTGCGCCTGCAGCGCGACGCGCTCGCCCGCTCGCAAGCCGGAGAGAACCTCGAAGCCCTCGTCGAGCCGGCGTCCGAGTTGGACCACCCGCCGTATCAGCGCGCCATCGATCGACACGTCGACCATGTCGAGCTGCCCGACGCGCCGAATCGCCGCCGCCGGAACGATCAGCACTTCCTCATCGTCCATCGGTATCAACAGACGCCCGAACATGCCCGGATACACGCCCGGCGGACAGGGGCCGGTGACCTTTACGAGAAACGAACGGCTGGTCTGCTCGGCCTCGGGCACGATTTCGCTGATCTGCCCGACGCAGGTCATGTCGAGCGCGTTAATGTGAACGGAGATGTCCTGCCCGGTCTTGAGTCGCTGCGTGAGTGATTCGCGCACGTTGGCGACAAGCTGCATGCGGGTCGGGTCCATTAGCGTGGCCAGCAGGCGGCCCGGGGTCGCCGTATCGCCGACTTCGATGCGCTTGTCGACGACAACGCCGTCGATCGGGCTGCGAACCGTGGCGTAATCAAGCGTGACTTCGGCCTCCTGACGAGCCTGGCGAACGCGTTGCAACTCGGCGCGCGCGGATTCAAGGGCCGTGCGTACGCGCTCAAATTCGAGCGAGGAAGCGGTATTCGCCTCCAGCAGCTTTCGCACGCGGTCGAACTCGATCTGGGCCTGATCGGCCGCCGCGCTCGCCGACGCAACCATCGCCGTCGATTGCTCCAGGCGCGCGCGCAGGTCGGCGTCGTCCAAGCGCACAAGCACCTCGCCGGCCTTCACCGGCTGGCCGGCTTGTGCGTTCACCTCGACCACGCGGGCTAGAATTTTTGCCGCCAGCGATACTTCGTGCGCGGTGCGAACGGAACCGACGGCTGTTTCGGTGACCGGCATGCGCACGGCACGGACTTCGACGAGCGCGCCCATGTCTGCGCGCCGCGCGCTCGGCGGCGGGCCCGAATTCTGACGATCCAGTTTGGGATGGAACCAACCCGCCAGCCAGAGGATGAGTAGAATCACTCCGGCGGTGAGAACTAGGCCGAGCCCGATCTGCCTAGCCGCCACACTTGCCGCGCTTGCACCGGTTGGCCGCATTCGAATCTACTCCGACGATCAACTCCATGCCGAGAAGCAATTCGCGTGCCGAAGATTATCGTGCCCACGGCGCGAACTTTTGCGCCGCCGCTCGGAGCTGATTCGGCGCGCTGGCCACATTCGACGCGTCACTCTATGCTTCGCGCGATGAACGTCCAGTCGCCAGGAGCGATATTGTCGCCAGCGGCGCGCCAGTTCGACCTCTCGTGGCTCGAATCCGAGCGCGAACGCATCAACGCCGCTATCGCCGAAGAACTCAAATCGTTGAATCCGCGCGATTTCTCGCACTCTCGGCTGCTCGACGCCGTACAGTACTCATTGAATCAGCCCGGCAAGCGCGTTCGGCCGGCGCTGGTTCGCGAAGCGTGCCGAGTTTGCGGCGGGCGGGCCGACGACGCAACCCCTGCCGCACTGGCAATCGAGTGGGTGCACACGTTCTCGCTGATTCACGACGACTTGCCGGCGATGGATGACGACGAACTAAGGAGGGGAAAGCCGACAAACCACGTTGTGTTTGGAGAGGCTGGCGCGATCCTGGCGGGGGACTGGTTGCTGGCAGACGCGTTCCGGCTGCTGGCGACGCGTGACAAACGCGCGGGCGCCCTGACAACCGCCCTATCGAGTGGCACGCTGGGCATGATCGCCGGCCAAGCCGCTGACATTGAAGGTGAATCGAAAACGACCGATAAGAAGTTGGTGGAATTCATCCACCGTTCGAAGACGGCGAGCCTGATTCGGGCAGCCTGCGAAATGGGTGCGATCTGTGCCGACGCCGATCCCCCCCGGCTGGCGGCGCTTCGCGATTTCGGCGAGCATTTGGGGCTCGCGTTCCAAATTGTTGACGACCTGCTGGACCGAACTGGCACAACCGAATCGCTCGGCAAACGCGCCGGCAAGGACGCCGCTGACACGAAGCAGACGTATCCGGATGCGTTTGGAATGGAAGAGAGCCGGCGCGCCGCGCGGCGACAGGTGGACGCGGCGACGCGCGCGTTGTCAGAATTCGGCGACGCCGCGGATCGACTGCGCGGACTCGCGGAATACGTGCTGACGCGCGATCGGTAGGCGGGACGACCGACAGTTGCATTGGAGATTCTGGCCCGTCCGGGCGCCGGACTGTTCGTTGAACGGAAGAATATGAGCAACAAGAAGCGGATTCTCGAGAGCGTCCACTCCCCCGCCGACATACGCGGCCTGTCGATCGACGAGCTTCAGCAGCTCGCCGGCGAAATCCGTGAGCGCATCATCCAGGTTGTCAGCAAGAACGGCGGCCACCTGGCCAGCAACCTGGGCGTGACGGAATTGACGCTCGCGCTTCACCGCGTGTTCGATTTCTCCAAAGACCGCCTGATCTGGGATGTCGGCCACCAGTGCTACGTCCACAAGCTCATTACGGGGCGAAACGCGAATTTCGACTCGCTGCGCCAGGCCGGCGGCATCAGCGGATTCCCCAATACCAATGAAAGCCCCTACGACCTGTTCGACGTCGGCCACGCCGGCACCTCGATCGCCACCGCTGTCGGCATGGCGCGCGGCGACCAGGCGCTGGGCCGCGATTCGCGCGTCGTCGCGCTCATCGGCGACGCCAGCATCGTCAACGGCGTCGCGTTCGAGGGCCTCAATCAGGCTGGCACGCTGAAGCGTCAGCTTCTAGTCGTGCTGAACGACAATTCGATGGGCATTGCCAAGACGCAAGGGGGC
This sequence comes from Phycisphaerae bacterium, assembly GCA_046350315.1. GTDB lineage: Bacteria > Planctomycetota > Phycisphaerae > UBA1845 > Fen-1342 > CAZHTF01. Next base: position 2,618,544 of record JAXMAP010000002.1, on the reverse strand, counting down.
CTTGCCGCGTACCTGCAGCGCTTCCGCCTGAGCCACTTGTACGATGAAGTGAAGGCCAAGCTCTGCGAGTTTCTGCCGCAGGTGCCGCTGGTCGGCAAGAGCGTGATCGACGCGCTAGCGCACGTAAAAGACGCCTTCAAGGCGTCGATGTCGCCGCACCAGATCTTCGAACAGGTTGGTTTCGTCTACGTCGGCCCGGTCGACGGGCACGATTTGAAGCACCTGAGCGAGATGCTCGAGCTGCTCAAGGACGTGTCGCATCCGGTGCTGCTGCACGTGCATACCGAGAAAGGCCGCGGCTGCGACTGGGCCAGCGAGGATCCCTGCGCGTTCCACAGCCCCAACAAGTTCCGGATCGAAGGCGATCAGGTCACGATTCCCAAGAGCGACCGCAAGAGCTGGACCACGGCTCTCGCGGATGCCGTGATCGAATTGTGCCAGCGCGACCCGCGCGTTTACGCGCTCACCGCCGCGATGCCCGACGGCACCGGTCTGGCGAAGGTGCGAAAGACGCACCCCGATCGTGTGCTGGATTGCGGTATCGCCGAGAGCTGCACGGTTGATATCGCGGCCGGCATGACCAAGTCCGGACTGCGTCCGATCGTGTGCGTCTACTCGACGTTCCTGCAACGCGCGTTTGACCAGGTGTTTCAGGAGGTCGTACTTCAGAAGCTGCCGGTGATCTTCTGCCTCGACCGGGCCGGGATGGTCGGCGGCGACGGCGCCGTGCATCACGGCTATCTCGACATCGCCTACCTGCGCAGCTTCCAGAACATGGTGCTGCTGTCGCCGGCGGATGAGCCGGAACTGAATGCGGCGCTGCGTTTTGCTTTGTCGCTCGATGTGCCGGTTGCGATCCGTTACCCGCGTGACTCGGTACCCGAGCCGCTGGGAGTCGCCACGCCGGACTTCGAGCTGGGCCGCGCCCGCGTGCTGCAAACCGGGCCTGATGCGCACATCCTGGCCTATGGCACGCAGGTTCAGTTCGCGCTCGCCGCGGCGCGCACGCTCGCGGAAGAAGACATTTTCGTCACCGTGGTGAACGCCCGCTTCGCCAAGCCGCTTGACCAGGACATGGTCACCACCGCCATCAGCAGCGGCCAACCGGTCATCACGGTCGAGGACCATACGATCGCCGGCGGCTTCGGCAGCGCGGTTATCGAATGTGCGAATCGATTGGGCTTACCGACCGAGACGGTCGTGCGCCTGGGCATGGCGGAGGATCATTTCTACAAACACGGCTCGCGCAGCGGCCAGCTCGCCGAAGCGGGCATCGACGCGGCCGGCATCGCCTCGGCGGTCCGCCGCGCGGTTCACACCTCGCGCGCCCTGCGCGGCCAGGTCGGCCCGCTGCCGGCGGCGTTGCCGGCGGAGACGATCGTGAGCGGTCCGGGGCGGAAGATGTAGCGGGGCCGCCGAGAGCGCAATCGTGGGGATGTAGCGGGTCGCCGCGAGCGCCAGCGTGGGGAGCATCGGCCTCTGGCCGGTGCGCGAAGCAGCAACCCGCCCGCGATGGGGGTGGTCCGGGCGTCTCGCCCGATTCTGCGCCTGTGCTGGGCGATACCCGGGGATACGCCACCTACGAACCGCGAGATTGGGATGGTTTGGCGCTGAACGGCAACACTGAATTACCCCGGTGCATTGCCGCATGGCCGCGCCACAATGTCAGCGAGATGCGTCACGACCTGGCGGCAACGAGCGGGCTCCATGCACTACCGTGACGATTTGGATCGCCGCTGATCCGGCGCGGTAGACAATGCGGTAGGGCCGGACGATGACCTGTCGAAGCTCTTCGCGCGCGTACTCAGGGACAACACGGCCCATCGTCGGAAAACGCGCCAGCGATTCGACTGCGTAAAAGATGCGCTCGATGAGCGCGGCGCTATATGTTGGTGAATCCCGCGCGATGTACGCGGCGATCGCGCACAGATCGGTGATCGCAGTCTCCGACCAGACTACTTGGGCAGCCATTTTGCGAGCCGCTTGCGCGCGACTTCATGGCTCACCGCGCGGCCACGCGCCAGGTCGCGCAGTCCCTGTTCCACCTTCAATCGAAAGTAGAGTTCGTCCAGAATCTGTCCAAACGTGGCCGAATTCGGCAACTTCTTAATCGCCTGAAGCGCTCGCTGCTTGTCGCTCATGGAGACTCCTGTCGGCCATTGTAGCAGCGCGTCCGGCGCGGCTAGTTGGCGCGATCGAGATTCGCAATCGGACTAGCTGGAAGCCTTGCTTCTGGACGGCATCGACCCCGCTCTCTTCCAGGAAACTGTGGACTGCACGACCACGCGGAGGGTGGCATGCCGTCCCGCGTTTCGCCGCGGCCTCTTGCGGCGAAACGCGGGGCGGCATGAATTCCGGCGCGGCATGCTTACGCCTGCGGCGAAAGCATGCCACCCGGATTCGTCGAATCACGCTGAACACGTACCCGACCGGAGGCCGGTTGCCCCGTACGGTGGGCGCGGCGTCTGCTTGAGCAACGCCCCCAATCGCGCCGCAGGACTATTCGACGCCGACCATTTCACGCCCGCGCCGCCGCCGGGCGCGCAGGGCGTGACGATTCGAACGTCACCGGCGCTTTCTTGAATCGGTTGTGCGCGGCCCAGGCCAATGCGGCGAAACCGGCGGCCAGTCCTGCTTGCACCGCCAGCCCTGTGGCCATCAGCGCCGGGTTTGACACGCACAGGATGATGCCGATCGGCGAGCAGGCCGAGAGCCAGGTGAACGCGAAATCGCGCGACGGGTTCGCTTCCATCGCGACCGCGTTCATCAGCGCGTCGATGCCGATCGGCCCGAATTTGATCGACAGCGAGAACAACGTCGGCCAGATCAACCGCCCGCCGCGCAGTGCGGCGGCATAGGCGCGGGAGAAGTCTATGACATAGCCCAGCACGAACGCCGCAAAGACCATCGCCCACCGCGCCGGATCGCCGTCCGCCAACGGCCTGGACATCGGTAAGGTCGGCATGCCGAGCAGCATGATCGCCAGTGCGGCGATCGTGATGCCCGCCAGCGCGAGCGGCATGAGCCAGTGCGCCACGCGCGACGCCTTGGAGATCGGCTCGCCGAGCGCCCGCTTGCGATCGGAGATCATCAGCTCGAATGCGCCGGCGACGACCGCGAACTGCGACATCACGAAGATCGATGCGGTCGAAAGCAGAAGCTGTGGATAGCGAATGGAGGTTTCGCGTGCGAAGAACCACGTCGAAACATCCGCCCACGTCAGTCCGATGATCGACGTAGTCGCCCAGAAGACGGCCAGGCACAGCGCCAAACCGGACGCGAAAGGCGGTCCCTCTGGCGAGCGGATTTTTCGGGCGGAGGCCCGCAGGCAGATCGCCGCCAGCACCAGTTGGAGCACAGGCGCGATGACCATGACGATGTCGCCGCTTCCGCCGCCACCGCCGGTCACGGCGAATTTTGACGCCGTCACGATCGAGAAAATCCGCTGCGCACTGAAGACGCCCAGAAGCAGCGCCATTCCGGGCACGAGCGGCAGGATTTGCCAGCCGGACACGGCCGAGATGGCGATCAGCGGCCCGAGCAGGTTCGTCTTTCCCGACGTCGTCAGCGCGATGATCAACACCAGCGATGTCAGCGCCAGCGCCTGGATGATCAGAATCGCCTGCCCGGCGTACCAGCCGGTGACCACCAGCCCGGTCCCCGTGCTGTTGGCGTAGTGTGCGGCAAAAACCCCGCCGATCACGAGGCTGGTGGCGTAAAGAACGTAGGACTGCACGGGCGGACCGGTGACGTAGCCCAAGACCACCTTTGCGGCACTCATCGGCGAGAGCCGGTGCGACTCGATCATGCCGGTTTGAAAGTCGCGCAGCACGGCCTTGCGGATCGCACCAGGCGTCATCAGCAACAGGAAGAACGCCTGCGCCGCGGAGACGATTCCCAGCCAAAACGCGCTAACCGAGCCCCATTCCCGCGGCGGTGCGGCGCGGTAGCTGATGGTGGCGCCGATCCCGGCCAACAGCACGAAGACGACGACCATCGTGACGTGCGTGCGCGGCGTTCCGCTCAGCCGAAGATGCACCCCCAACAACGGATTCCAAGGCATGCGCATGCGTTCAGTCCACCTGTCCGATTCCGGCCCGCAGATACGCCTGTTCGAGGTCCGGCTCCAAAGGGCGAAACTCCGCCACGGCGAGGCCGGCTGCGATCAGGCGCGTCAGCAACATCGCGCCGTCGGCGCGGCTGCTGCCGTATTCGAGCGTGATCACGTCGCCGTCGCCGTCGACGCGCGAGATTCCGTCAACCTGTTCGAGACGCGCGCTCAGGTCGCTCAGGCGCTGCGCGAGCACGACGCGGTAATTACAGCGGTCGTGGGCCGTCGCGCCGGTGACTTGCGCCACGGTGCCGAAGCGCAGCAGCTTTCCGCGCTCCATGATGGCGATATGCGTGCAATACTCGGACAAGTCCGCCAGGATGTGCGACGAAACGATAATGGCCTTGCCTTGATCGCGCAGGCTGGCCAGGAGCTGCCGCAGGTGGACGCGCCCGGCCGGGTCGAGGCCCGACGCGGGTTCATCGAGCAGCACGACGTGCGGATCGGGCATCAGGGTGCGGGCCAATTGCAGACGCTGCCGCATGCCGCGCGACAGCGACGCGACCTTGGCACTGCGCTTCTCGGCCAGCCAAAGCGCGTCGAGCCAGTGATCGATTCGCTCGCGCGCCAGACCGCCGGGAAGTGCGTACACGTCGGCGATGAACTCGAGGAACTGCTGCACGGTCAGCGCGTCGTACACGCTGGGCGTGTCTGGCGCGAAGCCCAGATGCCGCCCGACGCGCGTCGCCTCGGTCGCGACGTCATGCCCCAGAACCGCGATCCGACCGCGCGAAAAGGGCTGCAAACCGGACACGGCGCGGATGGTGGTCGTCTTGCCGGCGCCGTTCGGTCCCAGCATTCCGAGAAGCTGCCCGGCCGCCAGCTCAAAGGAAAGGTCCGAGACGGCCAGGAATCGGCCGTATTGTACGTACAGGTTCTCGATTCGAAGCAGCGGTTCGCTCATGCCGTCTTCAGTGGTTCGCGTTGCGGATGCGCGCCGGGTATCATGCGGCCAGCCGGGTGAGACCACAAGCGACTCGCGCGAAAGAGCGGCGTTCGTAAGGCCGCCTGGTCAATCCGTTCGAAATGAAGAAACGCGGCAACTGACGAGACCAAGCATGGGTTCGTTCTGGTTACCACCGTTCGTATTCGGAGTGCTGCTGGTCTTATTGGGCGTCTTGATCATCAACAATCCCGCCCTATTGTCGTACATCATCGCGGCGGCGTTCATCCTGGGAGGCGTGCTCGCGATGTCGTTGGCCTGGACGATGCGAAAGAACGTCTCGTATCGACGGGTGGATTTCGTCTCGCACGATCAAGACATGCGGTAGGTCGATCCGCTCGCACTCCCGCCGAACGACGGCGGGCCGCGCGACCTTTCGGTCGCCCGGCCCGCAAGAGCGAGTTTCTTAATACCACGTTTCGGAGCGAAGCTCCCAGGCGCCTACCGCAGCAGGCCCAGAACCTGCGAGGTCTGCTGATTCGCCAGACCCAGGAGCTGGATGGCCGACTGCAACAACACGTTCTGGCGGTTCAGGTTTGCCGATTCGCTGGCGAAGTCCGTATCGCGGATCGTGCTGAGCGCGCTGGTCAAGCCTTCCTTGGTCGCGTTGGCCTGGTTGAGGGCCGTGTCGACCTGGAACTTGGCGAAACCGCCGATACGACCCTGCACGCGAGAGATCTGCGAGATCGCCTCACCGGCGATGGTCGCCGCGGTCGCCGCGTTGTTCGGATTCGACAACACGCTGTTCGCGCCGCCCGACTTGAGCGACGTGAGGTATCCGTTGGTCGACGAGCCAAGCTGCTGGCTGAACAGGCCGTCGATGCCAATCGTCGTACGGGTCGAGGAGTCGGCGCCGAGCTGGAACGTCGCGCCGCCTGTTGCGGTGACCGTGAACGAACTGGTCGTGCCGGCGGTGGACGAATTGAACGTGCTGCTGATGTTGAAGTTCAGGCTCAATCCGCCGGCGCTGAAGCTGACGTTCAGCCCGTCGACCGCCGCCGACTGGCCGTTGACGCTGACTGAGGCGTCGGTACCCGACACGTTGAAGCCGGTCACGTCCGTGGCGCCGTACAGATCCCCGCCGGAGAGCACAGACACCTTCACAAACTGACTCGATCCATAGTTCTGGCTGCGCAAGCCGATCGCGGCGGTGGCGCCAGTCTGCGACGCGACCACGCCGGTCTGCGCCGTGGCCTGGTTAATCTTGGCCGTGATCGACGAGAGATTCTCATCGACCGCGATGTCGATCACCGCCGTGCCCAACGAGCCCTGGATCGAAATCGAGGTGGCGGCGGCGGCGGAGTTGACGATCGCGTTCGCCTGGGTGGCGCGCGTGGCGGCGGAATCCAAACGCACCGTGACGTTTGTGGCGCTCGTGCTCGCCGCGTTGCGGCTGAAGACCTGCACGTCGGTCAGATCCGAAGAAGTCACGCCCGAGGTGTTGATCGCCAGCGTGCCGTCCAGCAGTTTGCGGCCGTTGAATTCGGTGGTTCCCACGATGCGGTCGATGGCGGCGATGGCGTCGTCGATCTGCGACTGGTTCGCGGCGCGTTCCGAAGCGCTGATGCCGGCGCTGCTGGCCGACTTCTGCGCCAGCGACTGGATTTCGGTCAGCAACTTGCTGACTTCGCCGACCGAGCTGTCGACCACGTTCAGCAGCGCCTTGGAACGCTGATTGTTCTCGATCGAGCCTTCGACGCGCGTCAGGCGCGATTCGATGCTGCTCGCGGCGATCAAACCGGCCGGGTCATCCGAGCCCTGGTTGATCTTGTAACCGGTCGAGAGTTTTGTCAGCGATTGGCTTTGGGCGAGCGATGTGCGATTCAGGATGTTCAGCAGCGAGAGAGAGTTTACGTTTGTGACTGTCAATGCCATGACTTCGCTCCGTGTGGGTTAGAAAACTCGCACTCGCAGGAAACATTTCATTCGCGTGCGTGGAAGGCAAATCGCTTTTGCCGCGCGGGAGCCGGGCCGGCTTCGACTATCGGGCCGAGGCCGCGTTTGGCCGGTCGCGCGCGCTCGCGGTTCGCCGCGCGCCCGTTATCGGCGCGCGGCGTCGATGCGCCGATACAATCCTGTTTGTGTTTCCGGCCTGTCTGCTGATGTTGGAGGTGCTTGTGGCGGGCGACTCGTCCGATCACGCCAAGCGCGTCGTGGAATCAATTCCAACCGCCGACGGCGCGCGGCTTTCGGTCGTGCATCGCGCGGCGGACGGCCCGCCGGTGATCTTTCTGCCCGGATTGGCGGTCAACGCCGAAATCTGGGACCTGCCGACGATCGTGGGCCGGGATTTCGTATTTCGCAGTCTGGCCAGTGTCATGCACGACGCCGGCTACGACGTGTGGCTGCTGAACTTCCGCGGCCTGGGCGCTCCCGACATGCCCAGCGCGCCGCCGTCCAATCAGGCCGATTGGTGCGTCGATCACTTCATCGCCCTGGACCTGCCGGCAGTGGTCGAACACGTGGGCGCGTCGCGCGGCCAACGGCCATTCGTGATCGGCGCCAGCATGGGCGCGATGGTTCTGGCGGGATATCTCGAGGGGGTCCGCATCGAGGGTGATCCGCGGTCGCCGCGAATCGTCGCCGATGCATGCGAGTCCGAGCAGCGAAACGCGGGCCTGGCCGGCGCGGTGTTCGTGGAATTCCCCGCCGCGCTGCGCTGGCCGAATTCGCCGTTCGACGACAGCGGCGGCGTGCGCTGGCCCGAAATTCTGCGCGACTGGTGGCGCACCGACGGCGACGTCAACTACCCGTTCGAGCTCCTGGCCCGGTCGGCGTGGCTGGAGGCGTTGATCGACGAAGCCGGCCGCGTGCCGCTGCAGTGGATGCGAACGGGCGACGCGGCGGAGCGGATCGGCCGCGCCATCTCACCGAAAGCGGCAGAGCAATTCCGCGCCGCGCAGACGGCGCTCGTCCAGGCCGGGTTGAACGTGTTGAGCGTCTTCACCGGGCACTCGCATCACCGCGCCGAAGTGATTCTCGAAGGCCGCAGCAAGGTGATGGACCACATGAAGGCCGGCGTGCTTCGCCAGATGGGCAAGAGCGTCCGGATGCGCGGTTTTGTCAGCGAGCTGGGCTCGCCGGATTACGTTTATTCGGAGCACTACGATCAGGTCCGCGCGCCGCTGCTGGTGGTGCAGGGCGGCCGCGACCGAATCGCAAACACGGCGGTGGTGCGCGAGGTGTTCTTCGACGCGGCCCACTCTGCGGACAAGGAGTTCATGCTGTTCGACGACTTCGCGCACGGCGAATTCGAGGCGGCGCCGGTCGCGTATGAGCGTGTCTATCCGCGCGTTCTCGAGTGGATTCGACAACGGACCCGGCAGTAACGGATGCGCGGTCCGGGCGGCGCCCACCGGCGAAGGCCTGGGCATGCTATACTGTTCGGGAGGACGACGATGTCGACGATCCGGGCGCATTTCGACGGTCGAGTGTTTGTCCCTGAAGAACCCGTCGATTGCCCGGCCGGAACAGCGCTTCGGCTAATCGTCATTTCGCCACAGGACGAGCGTGCTCGCCCACTGGTCGAATTGGCTCAATTGGCCGCGTCGTTCCCGGACGATCCGGCTTGGCCAGCGGACGGCGCCGCCGAGACCGACCACTTTCTTTACGGCACGCCGAAGCGCGGGCGATGATTTTCCTCGACACGTCCTATCTGGTCGCGCTCGTAATGCGTTCGGATGCGCTGCATGCGGCCGCAGTCGAGTGGAGCGGGCGGGTTTCCGGACCGTGCGTGACCACGGAGTACGTGCTGGTTGAGCTCGTCAATCGACTATCGGCGCCCCTGCACCGTTCGCGCGCGCACGCGCTGCTTGCGAGCGTAAGCTCCAACGCACAGATTCAGGTTATCCCGGCATCCGAGCAGTGGTTTCGCGCTGGCGTCGCACTTCACGCAGAGCGGAACGACAAGGCATGGTCGCTGACGGACTGCATCTCGTTCGAGGTAATGCGCGCAACCGGCGTAACCCAGGCACTGACTTATGACCAGCACTTTGAACAGGCAGGGTTTTCGGCTCTGCTGCGCCGCCCGGCGGCAACTTCGTAGTGGGACTCGATAGGGTCATGGCAGACTCGGCGGAAATGAAGTCCTCTGGCCCGGTCGACGCGTACTGTTTGTTGGATAACGTCCAAGTCGACGCGGATTTGACGCTCGGCCATTTCGTGATCCGTCGCTACTCTCGTGCGGAGCTTGAGAAACTCGGCACTCCGTGTGACGACGTTCCAACGAGGCTGAGCACCGAACTTGGAAATCAGTCAGACTACGCATGGGCGTTGACAAAGGTGCCCGTCGAACGTTCGGGCAACGCGGCTGTCGATGCAATGTTCACTCTTCCGGAGTGGTTGAGCCTCGACTTCATTCTGCAAGCGAGCGAAAACTCGAGGGGCGCGTATTACTTCGAGAACTTGATTCGTACGCTGAATTTGCTCAAACCCCACCCGGTGCCCGTCCAGGCGGCGACGGTCTTGGTTCGCTCGCATCCGCATCTCCAAACCCGCGAGCAACTCACCGGCGTTCCGCGTCGACCTCGGACCATTCCGCTATCCTGCGGCGAAGGCGATCCGAGCTTTGCGCCCGCGCCCGCCTATCCACTGGGGCACGCTGACGTTTGTTCTTTCGAGAGGCTGAATGCGAGCCTCGAGCTACTACAAGTTGCCGATCAACAACCACTCGCGCGACATCAGGCAGCAACGCATCTTCAGATCGCAATGGAGTGGCTTGCGCACGCGGACCGCGAGTTCAGCGGCGAAATCGAGCCTTTCGACGCGGTCAGATTGCTACTAGCGTACGACGCCGTGATCGAAGCACTCGTCTTGAAGGATCGGAATAACCAAGGCAATCAGTTCAAGAAGCGCATCGTCGCCTTGGCCACGCCTATCGAATCAGTTTCGGAGTATGTGCCAGGGAACCGCCGATTTGAGACACGCAGGGTCACTCGTGAGGACGTTGAGAGGTTTGCGGAGCGAGTGTGGCGACTCCGTTCGAAGGCCGCCCACGGTTCCTTTTCGATCAACGAGCTGAACCGGTACATTCAAGGGCAAGAAACGAGCGAGATCCCGGCCGACGACGGAGATCGCGACGCCGTCCCGGCCGGTCCCTGGGATTGCTTGTTTCTCAAACCCGAACCAGGCTGGCCGGCGTTTCTGGGCCAAGTGCGCGAAATCGCCCGCCAGTGCATCCGTCGCTTCATCGACGACCTCGCAGTCGGCAAGAACCGTGAGCAAACGTTGCGCGACCTCGACAGCAGAACGCGATGATCCCCGCTTGAGCCTCTGAAGTGAAGTGAGAAGTTTGCCGCCACCGCGCGTGCCTCGGTACCATTACTTCGCATGGCGTCGGGCCATTCGTCAAATCTCACCACGCTGCATGCCGGCAGCCGGTTGGCCGGAGTCGCGCCGCCGACTGACACAGATCCTGTACCGACGCGCATCGGCGACTTCCGAGTCCTGGAGCTCCTCGGACAGGGCGGCATGGGGCGCGTTTACCTCGCTGAACAGTCGAATCCGCAGCGCCGCGTGGCGGTGAAGGTACTGCGTCCCGCGCTCGCGGCCGAGAGTGTGCGTCAACGATTTCGGTTCGAGGCCAGCGCCCTGGGACGGCTGCAGCACGTCGGGATCGCCCGCATCTACGAGGCCGGCACTGCCGACGTCCTCGGCGAGGGCGACCCGCCGCGCGTGCTCGCTTCCGATCAGCCGTATATCGCGATGGAATTCATCAACGGACCCGGACTGCTGGAATTCGCGCGCACGGCGGCGACGACGATCGAACAAAAGCTGGAATTGGCGGCGCGGGTCTGCGACGCCGTGCATTACGCGCACCAGAACGCGGTGATCCACCGCGACCTTAAGCCGCCGAACATCCTGGTCGGCCCCGACGGCCTGCCAAAGGTGATCGATTTCGGGATTGCGCGGGCCACCGACGCCGACACCCAGCTCACGACGATCGAGCCCAATTCGAACCGCTTCATCGGCACGTTGGCCTACATGAGCCCGGAGCAGGTCTCCGGCGATCCGCGCGCCGTCGATGCATCAAGCGACGTTTACGCGCTCGGGGTCATTCTCTACGAACTGCTCTCTGGCGGACCGGTCTTTCGACTCGAGAGCAAATCGGTTCACGATGCCGCGCGGATGATTCGCGAAGACGATCCTCCGGGGATCGGAACGGTGAATCGCAAACTGCGAGGCGATATCGAGACGATCGTCGCCAAAGCGATGCAGAAGGATCGTGCTCGGCGATACGAGAGCGCCGCCGCGCTGGCGGAGGACATTCGCCGCTACCTGCGACACCAGCCGATCGTGGCCCGGCCTGCAACGATGCGCTATCAGATCATTCGATTCGCAAGGCGAAACCGCGCGCTGGTCGCCGGTTCGCTGGCGGTGTTCTTGGCGCTCTTGGCAGGCGCTATCGTCAGCACAGTGCTGTACGTGCGGGCTGAGCGCAACGCGCGTATCGCGCGGGCCGTCAACGACTTCGTGAACGACGACTTGCTCTCGGCGGTCAGCCCCGACAACACACCCAATCCCGACATCTCGATGCGCGAGGTCATCGATGCCGCGGGAAAGAACATCGGCGATCGATTCAAGAACGATCCACTCGTGGAAGCCGCCATCCGGTTGACGCTCGGCGCTGCGTACATGAAGATGGGCGAGTACGCCGCCGCCCGGCCGCATCTGGAATTCGCGGCGGACACGCGCGAGCGGCTCTTGAATCTGGCTGACGAAGACGTCGGCCTCGCACTCAGCGCTCTTTCGGAATTGCATTACCACCAGGGCGACTACGCCGCGGCGGAGCAGTCTCTTCGCCGCGTTCATGCCGCGATGCTGGCCGCTTACGGCGAGCGCGACGGGCGCACTGCCGACGCGCTAGGCAACTACGCCTTCGTGGTCGCGCGGCGCGGTCGTCCTGCGGAAGCGTTGCCCATGTACCAAAAAGCGCTGGCGATCGCGCGGACGAAACAGGGCGATGACGATGCCAAGGTAATCGTCATGCGCACCAACATGGCCCAGGCGTATTCGGCGCTGAATCGCAATGACGAAGCGCTCGACAGCTATCAAAGCGCCTACCAAGACGCCATGAGGACACTGGGCGCCCAACATCCGCTTACCCTTTCATGCGGAAACAACTTGGCAAGCGGCTACAACAACTCCGGCCGCTATGAGGAGGGCGCGGCGCTGTTGCGGGAGATCATCGCGAACCAGGAGCAGGTGATCGGAAAAGAACATCCACAGACCCTGGTCAGCCTGAACAACCTGGCCTTTGCGTTGCACCACCTGGGCCGCACGGACGAAGCGGCGCCGATGTTCGAGCAGATTCTCGAGATCAGGACCCGCACGCTGGGCGAAAAACACCCGCACACTTTGGCAGCCGTCGTGAATCTCGGAAAGCTCCGCTTCGATCAGCAGCGCTACGCCGAGGCGGAGGAGCTGCACCGTCGCGCGTTAGATCTCAACAAGGAGATCTTCGGTCCAGCAAACCCGAAGACGCTCGCCAGCTTGCACGATCTCGCGCGCACGCTTCTGGCCGAGTCGCGCGCGGCTGACGCCGAGCCACTGCTGGCGCAACTGGTCCGCGCTCGGCGTCAGGAAACCCCGCCGGATTCCAGTGCGCTATCCGCCGCCGAGCACGATTACGGGACTTGCCTGACGAAATTGGAGCGTTACGAGGATGCCGAACAAGTGCTTTCGGCCGCCTACGAGTTGGCAAAGGGTCGAGAGGCAAGGGACGCGGCCGCGAAAGTGGCGTCAAGTTTGGCTGAACTGTACCGAGCCTGGGGACGAGACGTCGATCTGCAGAAATGGGAAGGGCTCGCGAAATCGAGCCCATAAGTAGATGGACGGGACGCGCGCGCGTCGAATGCGATTTTCGCGCCGCCATTCGTAATCGGCGGTCGCCGTAGGCCTTACGGGCAACTCACGTGCCAGAACCCCAGCAGAATTCCCAAATCCGCTTCACTGGTCACGCCGTCGCCATTCAGGTCGCCCGCGTCGGATGTCTGCCAAGCGCCAAGCAGAATTCCCAAATCCGCCTCGCTCACCACCCGGTCGAAATTCAGATCGCCCGGACACGCCGCCCCGAATTCGAACGCCCCGCGATCGACGATCGGCGGCGTGCCGGCGCCGCCGTTGGGCGTGCCGGGGTGATCGTAGAAGCGCTTGTTCGCGTCGTAGTCGCTGGTGATCCCCGCCGGAACGGAGGCATTCTCGCCAGAGTCGATCGCCGGCGAACCAAGCGATAGGCGCAGGTTGTCGTCGCTGGTGCCGAAGACGTTGTCCGCGCCGTTCGCGTCGACAAAGAGCGGATTCGAGCCGTTGTTTCCGACGCCGCCGAGCGAGCCGGTCCAGCCCTGAACGATCGAGAAGCGGATTACCGGCACGTTGTTCACGCCGCCGTACTGCACATCCTGGCTCGCACCCGTGCTGTCGCTGTTCTGCCAGAGGATCGAGTTCAGCACACTGGAGTTTGATGTGTCGTCGTTGATTCCGCCGGTCAACCAGCCTGCGGAGTTGCCGGCCATCGAGCAGTTGATCCAACTCGGATGGCTGCCGCTGACGTTCCAAGCCACGCCGCCGATGTAACCCGTATTGCCAGTGAAGACGCAGTTCACGAGCTTCGGAGCGGCTGCATTCGTGCAATGCACCGCACCGCCGTAGAAATTCGCGACGTTTCGATAAAACGCGGAATCGCGGACGAGCGAACCGGCGGTCGCATCGAACCACGCGCCGGCGCCGAAGTTGGCCGCATTTGCGACGAAAACGCAGCGGCGGATCGTCGGGTCGGACTGCGAGGCATACACCGCGCCGCCGCAGCAGCCGGCGGAATTGCCGTCAAACGTGCAGTAGGAAATGTCGGGCAGGCTTCCGGCGTACATCGAAATCGCGCCGCCGCCGCCGCTTCCGCCGCTGCCGGCCGAGTTTTGCGTGAACGTGCAGCGACTGATGGTGGGATTCGCGCCGTACGTGTGAATGGCGCCGCCCGGCGCCGCGGAATTGTGGTCGAAGGAGCAATTGGTGAGCGTCAGCAGGCCGCCGCTGTGCGTGTAGACGCCGCCGCCGAACACGGCCGTATTCGTATTGAACTGGCAAGCGCCGGCGTTCACGACGCTCCCGCCGCCGGCGATCAGTCCCCCGCCGCCGTTCAACGAGCTGTTGTTGGAGAAAGTGCAGCCGGTCAACGTGGCTGAAGCGCCATAGACGCCGATCGCGCCGCCCCAGTTGGCGCTGTTGCCGCTGAAGACGCAGTTGCTCAGTGTGATCGCGGCGCTGCCCGCGACGTTCATTGCGCCATGGTCCGGCGCAGAGTTGTTGCTGAAGGTGCAGTTCTCATAGATCGGCGTGGAGCCGTAGTCGTTCGTCGCGCCGCCGGAATTCACAGCTTGATTCGCATCGAAAGTGCAGCCAATGTAGTGGGTCGTGCCGCCGAATTCGTGATGCGCGGCTCCGCCGTACGTACCGCGGTTGTCGATGAAGCGGCAGTTGACGATCGTCGGGCTGCCGCAGGGATTTCGGATTCCGCCGCCGCCGTCGTGGGGCCAGGGCTGGTCGGCGTTCCCGCGCGTGACTGTGAATCCATCAAGGACCGCGCTGGCGGCGAGGTTCGCGCCGGTGACGACGTGGTAGCTGTCATCGCTTCGATTACCGGCGATGCCGATGTCGCCGCTGAGCGTCGTGACGTTGACGGTCGGGTTGCGCTGACTCAGCAGCGTCTCGGTTCCGGCGAAGCCGCCGTAGATCGACACGCCGTTGATCAGCCGAAACGATCGCAAGCGATCGCCGCTGCCTCCGTCGGGCTTGTACGTGCCCGAAGCGACCCAGATCTCGGCGACGACGCCGCGCGAACGCACGGCGATTCCCATGGCGTCTTGCAGGCGGTTGTAGGCAGTCGCCCAGCTTGCCCCGTTTCCGCCCCCCGGCGCCGCCGCGCGCACATAAAGTCGCGACACTGGCGGCGCGGCGAGCACGCTGGGTCGGTAGTTCGTCACTGTGAACGCCGTATTCACGTGCGTCAGCGTGTTGTCGCACGAGGTGTTGATGTCGTTTCCGGGCACACCCATCGGGCCGGGATTTCCGAGCGGACCGGTGTACGTGCGTATCGGGCTGGAGAAATACGGGATATTCGTACCGGGCGGGTACGCCATTACCGTCTTCCAGACGCTGCCGGGCTCGCGATAACCGTACGAGTAATTGAAGAACCCGCCGGGAAACGATGTCTGACGATCGTGCTGGCAGCCGAAGTTGTGCCCCAGCTCGTGCGCAAGCGTTTCGAATCCCGCGTTGTCCTGCCGCATGACCTGGAAGCCGTATCGCCCGTCGTCATCGCTGCCGAGCGCGAAGAGCGAGAACCCCGCGCCGCCGGCGTTCAGCGTCGCCACCCACAGGCTGACGATATCCGCGCCCCAGGTGTCGCGGTCTGCGTGAACGGAATCGAGAAATCCGTCGGCGGTCTCGGTCAGGCGCGGCAAATCGGTTTCGTACGTGCCGGACTCGGTGTACTGGATCAACTGCTTGCGTACGAACCGCGCGCGGACCGACAGGCCGGAATTCGCGTAGATCTGGTTCGCGATCGTCGCGGACAGGTCGATGGCCGCTTCGATCGCGGTCACGCCGCCGGCCGCGTCGCGCGCCGCGGGCGTGTAGACCGCGAGGATGTCGACCGTGTTGCCGTCGTCGGCGGTGTAGCCCGCCAGAACCGAACCGGCGTTGGGGCAACTCGGCCCGCGCAACGAAGGAACAAGGTCGTGCACGTTCGCCGAACCGCAGTAGCCCGCGATGTCAGCCGCCAGATCAAACTGGCGCAGGACCGCGCCGCCGGGCGCCGGACGAATATCAAACTGTCCGATTGTGCCGGCATGGATCGCTCCGACCAGCACGTCGCGGCGTGAGACGAGGTAGACCGCGCCGTGCTCGACGCCTTCCAGCGTGCCGACGGCGGTGAATCCATCCGGATCAGGCGTTACGCGATCGATACTCGCGCTTAGAACGCGATCAAACACCGGCAGCGCTAGCCGCCGCGTCGCGCCGCCGCCAATCGCGGCGACCTCGCCGGCGTTAACTTTGATCTCCGCGACGCGGCGGATGATCGTAGTCGACGGCGGCAGTTCGCGGACCGCCGACGGCTCGATCGAATACAACGCGGGCGATGCATCGGCGACAGCGATGCGTTCGGCGGCGGCCGAATGTGCGGCGCCGCCCGACTGGGCGTTTCCGTACTGCATGCAAACGAGCAGGATTGACGCGATCGCGAAAGTCGATCGAGGCGAAGCCCCAGCCCGCATGGTTGCTCTCCGATACGTTGGCGGCGAAAACAAAAGCCCGTCCCATCAAGAGCCTAGCCCGAATCGGGCCTCGAAATCAACGCGATTCGCGCGCCGCGGCCGATATTCATGCTGACACTGGCGCCGCCGAGAGGGTTTCGCGCAATGAAATCAACCGGCGTTCGCCGCGATTGCGCCGGTGATCGGAACGCGACGCGTAAACAAGCGCGGCGCGAAGACGCGCTGCACAATGCGGGCGCAACGATTCCATGCTCTCGTCCGCAAATCGCCTGAACCTCGCCCATCCGCGTTCCCGATATTCGTTGCGGTCTTTCAGCGGGATCGCGTGTCATGCAGAGATTGCGCATTCAGTTGACCGCCGCGTCGCTCGCGATTTCGGGCATCGCGGCGTGCGTGACGCCGGCCGCGGGCCAGTCGCCGCGCTATGTGAATTCGCGGATCGTCCTGTTGTCGATGCAGGTCGACGCGGAGTCCACGCTGGATTGTGCGGAGCTGTACGTCTCGGTTGACGACGGCGCGATCTGGACGCCCGCCATTTCCGACCGTGCATCACGGGCAACGCTGCGCTTCGTGACGCCCGCTGACGGGCAATTCGATTTCTACTTCGTGCTCGAAAACGGCACCGGGCGTTCCGCGTCTCCGGAGACGTACTCGCCGCCGCACGCGCGGGTGATCGTCGATACGCTGGCGCCGATTCTGCAACTGCATTCGGCCGGTGCTTACGCCGCCGGCGACGACGACGCGACGATCGACTTGGCGAGTGGACGCCTCATGCGGCTTTCGCTCACGCTGCTGGACGAGCACCTGGGCGAAAAGCCGCTGCTGGTCTTCTATCGCGACGCGCGAGACCGTGTAGGCGGAGAACACGGCCCATGGCTGGCCGGCGGCCCGGCACGGCGTGTCGGCGAGCGCTGGGAATGGCCGATTCCACCAGCCGTTGACGCCGCGATCGACCTGCGCGTGGTGGCGATCGACCTAGCGGGCAATCAAGGCGAAGACGAGCTGCGCGACGTCGAGATTCGGTCTCGACCGGCGAATCAAATGCCGTCGGCGGCAGCGCCGCCCGCGCTGCGATCGCCCGGATCGACACTCGCGCCAGACACGGCTTCCGGCGGGCAGCCGAGCGCGTCGAATCCGACTCGGCTCGATGGCCAAGTGCGGTCTGGCGCGGCTACCGCCGACTCCGGACCGGTGATTCGGGTGGCGGTGACGCCGGCCGCGCCAGCGATGCCCGTGCGACTCGTCGCGACTGGCGGCGAGTCTGACAACGACGCCCTGCCGCCGTCCCCGGTCGCTGCTGTTGCTGCTTCGACGTCTCCCGACAACGCGCAGCGCGTCGCGCAGCTTCGCGCTTTGGCGCATCGACACCTGAACGCGGGCGAATTCGATCTCTCCGCAGCGCGGCTGAGCGATGCGCTTGACCTCTCACCGGGCGAGCCGGACTTGCTGGCGGACCTGGGCGCCGCGCTGGCACAGGCGCGGCGCTTCGACCAAGCGGACCAGCGCTTCGCGCAGGCGCTAGCAGCCGATCCGCGCCATCGCGCGGCGCTGGACGGGCGGGCGCTCCTGGCCGCGACCCAGCAGCGCTACGCCGACGCGCGAGCGTTGCTCTCGCGGCGCCTGGAATTGGATCCGGACTCGCCTCAACTTCTGCTGCGCCTCGGGGATCTGGATCACCGCTTGGGAAACGCGGCGGCGGCGCGGCAATCTTGGCGGCGCGCGGCCGAACTCGGAAAAGACGACGGTTCGCGAAAGAAAGCGCTTCGCCGGCTGGAGCTGCTGGGTATGGACACCGAGGTCGCGCCGCGGCGCAATGCCGAGAATTCGCCAAGAAGCGAAAAGTAGTGGGCGGCTGCGCGTGGCTGTGCGGCCGTGTGGATAGCCAGCTCGTTGGTGGCGAGACCTTGTTGCTGTGGGACCGTGTTTCCAACCGGTCAACCCAGGGGCCGACGCGCCCGAGTTCTTGCTGTCGAAGTGTGGGGCCGGTCTCCCGACCGGTCGAGCGCCCTTGCCCAGGAAGCCGGGCTTCGAAGACTCAGCCCAGCCTACTTGACTCGTTCAGACGAACGCCCATGTCCGACACCCGATTCGCCGGCGATGTTCACACGACGTACAGCGCATCTTACCGATCCCGAGTTGTGAAACGCGGGCCGAACAACCTGCGGTAGCGTCTCGGTTTCGCGAACAAACTGCGCAGCCGAGCCCCGACCGTCAGGGAGGGGTCTCTTGGCCATGCAGAAAGCCGCTCCCTTACGGTCGGGCCTCGGTGTCAAGCGTTTCCTACGCCCGGCTGCCAAAATCGAGACGCTACCCGGCCTGCTGGGCCCGCCGAAATTTTTTCCGGCCTTCATCCTTCGGTTTTCGAGTGAACCACGGCGCCGCCCGCGGTGAGCGCCGTAAACTTCGGCAGCGTGAAGACCACGCCCTCATCCGGCGCGTCGACCTCGGTCATGTCCTGCACGCCGAGTTCTCGAATCCGGGCCAAGACCGATTGCACGATGTCCTCCGGCGCGCTGGCGCCGGAAGTGACGCCGACGCGTTGCACGCCGTCCAGCCAGCACGGCTCGATCTGCTCGGGTCCATCGATCAGGTGCGCCGCGACGCCGCGCGAACGGGCTACTTCGGTCAATCGCTTGGAATTCGACGAATTCTCCGAACCAACCACCAGCAGCAGCTGAACCTGCTCGGCGATTCCCTTCACCGCGTTCTGTCGATTCTGCGTCGCATAGCAGATGTCGTCGCTGGAAGGCAGCTCCAGATGCGGGTAACGGCGCTGCAGCAGTTCGACGATCTCGCGCGTGTCGTCCTGGCTGAGCGTGGTCTGCGTGAGAATCACGCCCGGCTGGATGGAATCGAGTTGCAGCCGGTGGGCGTCTTCCAGGTTTTCGACCAGCAGCGTGTCCGCCGGCGCCTGGCCCATCGTGCCGATCACCTCGTCGTGACCGGCGTGGCCGATCAGGATGATGCGATAGCCGCGCCGGACGAAGCGGCGAACTTCCTGATGCACCTTCGTAACCAAGGGGCATGTCGCGTCGAGCAAGCGTAGGCGACGCCGAGCCGCGTCCGCAAATACCTCCGGCGGCGAGCCGTGTGCCGAGAGAATCGCGATCGCGCCGTCCGGCACTTCCGCGAGCTCCTCTACAAAGACGGCGCCGTGATGACGCAGGCGCTCCACCACGTGCGTGTTGTGGACGATTTGCTTGCGGACGTAGATCGGCGGGCCGTATTCCTCGAGCGCCAGCTCGACCACGCGAATGGCCCGTTCGACGCCGGCACAGAAGCCGCGTGGCTTCGCGACGATGGCCTGCATGACGGGAATTTGCGACGGCAACGCAGACCTCACGATGGATCGGACCGCCGGACGACAATCGCCGGCATGGCCAATCGCCTCATTCCACGCTTACGAATTTCCGCAGCGATCGTTCGAGCTGCTCCATCGTGTAGCGCCGTCCCAGATCGACCGGCAGGAACACACCGTGGTTGTGGTCGCTGGCGACGATCATCAAACGCCCGATGATGTTGTACCCGATTTCCTGCGGCGTGTGGCCGACGATGAACCATTCGACGCCCAGGCGCTGCGCGAACGCGTCCACCTCATGCGGCGTGTGGAAGCGGCCCCAGACCAGCGAATACGCCGCCCCGCCAGGCGCCAGGTCGACTTCGTCCGGAATGCGGTCGAAGACGCGGATGTCGAAGCTGCGAATCACCATCGGGTCAGGCAGGCTGTGGGCCATGAATATGCCGCTGGCGGTCCGCGCGGCCAGCGGAAGCGAGGCCATGTAGGCCCGCGCCGCGTCGAGCACGTCCGCGGCGGCCCTGCCGTAGCGCGCCGTCACGCCCTGCTCGAAATCCAGCAGCACCGAGCGCCCGCCCTTGGTGATCTCCTGACCGCGAAGCTGCGCGAGTTCGTGGTTCGACTGCAAGAAGAAGACGTTATCCGGAAAATCGCATTTCCACGCCGCGGCGCGAACGAGCAGGTCGATCGACGTGTCGAACTGGCCGGGCGTCGTGATTTCCTGATGAATCAGCTCGTGCAGGATCACGCAGCGTCCCGGGCTCTTGTCGAGGCTGCAGAAGCGCTGCAGCTTGTCGAAGTTCCGAAGGTTGCCGTGCATGTCGCCGGTCATCACCAGTTGCCCGGCGCCGCCAAAAACCAGCGTCGATCCCTGCCGGATCGGGTCTTCCAGGTTCAGTTGTGCGGCTTGACGAAGGCGCTCGCAAGCAAGCGCCGAGTCGGCGAAATTCTGCACGCGCGTCTCGCAATCCCCGAAGCGACGAAAATTCCTTATTAGCCGAACATGAAGCGTCGGTCAAAATACAGCGCGAAGCTCATTCCGGCAGCGCCGCTGCGCGGTCGGTGTCTTCGTCAGGGGCACGCCGCCGCCGCCGCGCCAGGAGGTGCTGGACGACTTCGAGCCGCGCGTTCAAGTCGCGCATGTCGCGCGGGCGCTTTTCCGGATCGGTTTCGCAGCATTCCATGATCAGGCGCGAGAGCGCCACCGGCACGCGCGGATTCATCTCATGTGGCGCGTCGTTGGCGCGGCGCGCCTCGATCTCGATCTTCTTCGACGCCACCTGCGCGGTCGGCATCATGGTCATGTACGCCTTTCCCGTGACGACCCAATACATCGTCGCGCCGAGGTTGAACACGTCGGTGCGATGGTCAATCCGCTGCCGCAGCACCTGCTCGGGCGCCATGTAGTCCGGCGTGCCTTGAACGCGCTGCTTGATGTGGCCCAGCGGGCAGCTCTGGCCGAAATCGATGATCTTTACGCCGTCCGTCGTGAGCAGAATGTTGTTGGGCTTGATGTCCGCGTGCGCGTAGCCGCGCATGTGCAGCGCGTGCAGCCCATCCGCGACGTCCCGAAAGACCCGCGCAAACTCCCGTAGCCCTTGCGGCCGGCGAACCTCCAGCGTCTCGCCGTCGGCGAACTCCATGATCAGAAAGAGCTCGGCCGTTTTCATCCACTTGCGGATGCGGATGATGTCGTAACACTTTCGCAGCGCCGGGTGATCGAGCCGCTTGCAGACGTCGTATTCGGTTTCCGCCTGGGCGATGAACTTGTCGTCGTCCGGATTGCGGCGAATGACGTGTTTGACCGCCACCTGGCGGCGCGAGCGGCGGTCGACGGCGAGGTTGATCGTCGCGTGCGCGCCGCGCCCCAATCGCCGAACGAGATCGTAATCAGGTAGCTGCGCGAAGCTTCTCACCGGCCGCTCGACAGGGCGCAACGCTCGACGTACCGGGCGAGCCGGCATGCGGTCTCGCGGCCGGGACGATTCCCAGATGCGAATTGTTCTAGCGGATAAAGCCCTTCAGGACCAGCCAGTCGCACAGGTCTTTGGCATGCTGAGAAAGGCGCGAGTAGCTACGCGGGTCGCTGGCCGGGTCGAGCGCGATGCCCTGTAGCGAAAGCACGCCGCTACGGTCAAGCTCGCCGAACAGATTCAGGAGGGCGCGCTTCTGCTCTTTTTCCATTCGGCCCGACGGGCCTTCCACGACCGCCAGGCGGGTCGCGCCATCCGCGGGCCGCCAATCGAGCCGGCCGTCGTCGTACAGCACGCCGTCAAAGTCCGAGGCCTCGAGCGGGGCGCCGCGCGGGATGTCGTAAATGGTCAGGTCGCTGATTGTGTTGCGCGTCTGCGCGATGAGCAGCGGTTCGTGAGACCAGTTGCGCGGATACGGCTCAAGCAGGAGCAACAGCCCTGCGCCGAGCGTCATCGTGATGAACAGCGCCGCGACGACTTTGATGTTACGTTTATCGGCGGTCACGTGCATTCCCTTACGAGCGTGAGCATCCTTGCTCTTTGAATTCATACAATCTGTCTCCGCCGACTTCAACAACCCTATCGGTAATTTCCGCGCGATTTTCAACAAAATTTACGCCGCGCTCGGCAGCCACCCGCGCGGCCGCGACTCCCCGCGCCGGCTGGTTTCGGCTCGCGATCGGTTCGCTGGTAGTGGCTCAGTTTCGCGAAGGACCTCCCCAGCCTAGCCCCGACCGTAAGGGAGGGGTCTCTTGCGACGTGCAGAAGGCCGCGCCCTTACGGTCGGGCCTCGGTGTCGGGCGTTTTCCCGGCGTCGCATGCGAAACCGAGCCACTACCGGTTCGGTCTTAATCCTTGACTCGACACGACCAGGCAACGATAATCTATATCGGAATGTGACTCCGGGTGATGGTGCGCACCGGCGACGCGCGCCGGGCTTGGGGTTTGGACTAACCGCCGCAGTTGCGTCGGTTCCATGAGTAGTGGACAAGATGGCCGCTTACTGCCTCGCCCCGATTTCGAACCTCGCTAGCCAGCTTCGGCGGTCGCCGCTTCGGCTTCGCCTAAAGCAACTTTCCGGAATCGAGTTCCTGATTTCGGTGCTGGAGGCCGGCAAGCACTATCCACTCGATTTCGTCGTGCACGCAATCACCGGCTTTCGCCCACGTAGTGAGAATCGTGAATCACCGTTGCTCGCCGGCGGCAGCCTGCGAAGCGACCTGGTGGTGATGGCCGAGGAATTGAGCGCATCGGCCGAACTCAGCGCGGAACGCTGGAGCGAGCCGATCTTCTCGGTGACGCAGCTCGCTGAGCGCATGCGGGTCAGCACCAAGACGATCTTTCGGTGGCATCGCCGCGGCCTGATCGGCTGGCGCTTCCGCTGCGCCGATCGCCGTATGCGCCTGGCCTTCCCGGATCATTGCGTCCGCCGCTTCGTCGGCGAGAACGGGCTGTTGGTGCAGCGCGGGCGCAGCTTCTCCCAGCTTACGACATCCGAGCGCGACACGATTGTCGATCGCGCCGCGGCGCTGGCCGACGCCGGCGGAAAGAGCGTCAACTCGATCGCGCGCGTGATTGCGGATGAAACCGGTCGCGCGGTTGAGACGATCCGACTGATTCTAAAACAGCACGACGATGAACGCCCGGGCGCGGGGATCTTCAACCGCTCGCCGCTGGGCGTGATCGATGAACGCGCGCTCGCGGTTTGGGAAGCATACGTCGATGGCGCGACGATCGAAGCGCTGGCGGCTCGATTCGGCCAGCCGGTCGCCTGGGCCTACCGCACCATCACGCAAATGCGAGCGCGCGAGCTCAAGTCGCGCGAGATTGAGTTCGTGCCCTCGGAAGAATTCGATATCGCGGACGCGGATCAAGCGATCCTGCAAGATCCGGCGCTGATTTCGCCGTACCAAACGGCCGAGCCGGTTCGCCGGCCGCCGACCGACCTGCCGCCATATCTGCAACAGCTTTTCCGCACGCCGCTGCTCTCGGCGGCGGGCGAAGCGTCGCTCTTCCGCAAGATGAACTATCTGAAGTTCAAGGCCGATCAGACTCGCACGAGCCTCTCGCCCGAGTGCGCGACCGCAAGCGAGCTTGACGAGATCGAGGCGTTGCTGCAGGAAGCCGCCGCGATCAAGAATCAAATCGTTCAGGCGAACCTGCGGCTCGTGGTGAGCGTTGCGAAGCGCCACATGGCCGTCGGCGCCGATTTTTTTGAGCTTGTCAGCGACGGCAACGTCTCGCTGATGCGCGCGGTGGAGAAATTCGACTATTCGCGCGGGTTCAAGTTCAGCACCTACGCCTCGTGGGCGCTGATGAAGAACTTCGCCCGTTCGATCCCCGAATCACGGCATTACCAGGATCGCTACCAGACCGGCCGCGAGGAACTGCTTGAGACGTTCGCCCGAGCCGGCGCCGACGAGCCGGAGAACGACCATCTGCCGGCGATCCGCCGCGCCGTCGAGCGCATGCTCGAATCGCTCGACTTGCGCGAACGCGAGATTCTCCGGCAACGATTCGGCCTCGATCAGACCGCCGGCGAACCGCAGACGCTCGAGCAAATCGGGCGTCAATTCGGCGTAAGCAAAGAACGCGTCCGGCAACTCGAAGTTCGCGCGATGCAGAAGCTCCGCAGCGGGTTCGAAACCGACGTGAAGCAGTTGCTGACGGCCGATTAGGCCGCCGCGCGCTACGGCAACCCCGGTTGCTCCGATCCTTGTCACCCCCGTCGTCGCGCGACCATCGCAAGAAACAGCGGAAACTCGGTGGCGGCGCGGTTCTCGCCACGCGATCGACCGCCGGGCGACGCCCGACGATGCGAGTACAGCTCTTCGACGGCCGTGATCACGAATCCTGCCGCCAGCAACGCGCCGGCCACGTCCGACAACGGCCGGTGGAAATAGAGCGTCCGCTGCGACGCATCCCGGCTCGGGTGCGTCGCGATCGGGATCTGCATCGCTTCGGCGTAGCGATCCAGACGCCGGTATTGCAGCTTCCGCGCATGGTCCCAGCCCCAACTCGATTGGCGCGGGATTCGGAAGCAGGGATGCATCAAGATGACAACGAACGCCGCCATCGGGCGAACGGCCGAGGCCGCGCTTCGGAACAAGCCGGCGACATCCTCGACGTCGTGAACCGCCATGATGCAGGCCGCCGCGTCGAATGCGCCATCCGCCAGCGACCCGAGCGCACACGCGTCCGCCACTTCGAACCGCATCGCCGGACGTGGCGTGGCCGCCGCGCCGCCGTGCTGTTCGCCGCGGGCCCTTCGCCGCGCGGCTTCGATCAGCCGCGGGCTGGCATCCACGCCGATAACTTCAGCCAACTTCGGCTGAGCGGCGATCAGTGCTCGCGCGAGCACGCCCTGCCCGCAGCACAGATCGAGCAATCTTTGGCCGGGTTGCGGGTTCAGCAGGCGCAGCGCGGAAGGCAGGATCACGTTCTGGTGATAGTCTGACCCGCTCTCGCCGACGAGCTGGTCATACCACGCGGCGACATCGTCCCAATCCCCCGGCCGCCGTGCGGCGTCAGGGCCGCGACGCCTATCGTCGCCTGGACGGCGCGCCGCGTCCCGCTTCCGGCTGCGCGTGCCGCCGCGCTCGCGCTCCCAGCGTCGTCGAGGCTCCATGCGTTTCAAGCATACAGCGCTTCGCGATGCGCAGGCGAGCGCGGCGGCGTCCGCGCTTGCCTGCGCTACGATGGCGGTGCGACCGTCGCACGGTCGCGAATAGGCTTCAAGCGATCACTCTTCCGGCTTTGCGCTCGCTTCCGCACTTCGGCCGGCAACGACGGTGATGTGATATGTCACATCCAACGAAAAACCGGTGTCCGCGTTGCTGGCAGTGAAGTGAATCGTGTGCGAGCCCGGCGTCATCGGAGACAACATGATCCAGTACCCGTCTGACGCCGCGGTCCGCACGTACGGCGCCGGGTAACCGAATGCTCCGGCGAGCTCCGAGTTCATGTTCATGCTGAAAACCGGCGACCTCACACGATAGCTGTGCAAGTCGGGGACCGCGCAGTCGTCGATCAGGCAGGAGAGCTGCGAATTCTCGAGCCCCCAGGCCAGAATCGCGCGAATGTCGCGCACGGAGAGCGGATCCGGCAAGCCGAGCGGATTCGTGAAGCCCGGCACAGTGTCCCATTCACCATTCTGGACCGGAAAGAAGATGTACTTTCCGGAGGGGATGGCGACGGTTCGCACGGCGCTTCCGCCGAATGTGCCCGCAAGGAACCAGACCGGCCCGGATTGCCCGTTCGCGGCCGCCGACCCGTCCGGATCGAGCAGCGGATTGTCATTCAGACCATACGAAGTCGCCCACTGCCACCATGCCGCCGTCCATTCGGCGTACGTTCGGCTGTCGACCTTGTTGCGCAGGGGCACGATGCCGTCACACGGCGTCGGCCCACCCGTAAGCCCGAGCGAAAGGGCGACGCCCGCGACGATCGCGATCGCGGGAATCACGGTCAACAGCCCGATTCGATGTCGCACGACGCACTGTCTTGACATTTGTCGCCTCCCGACGATCGCCCGCCGCGGCGGCGACGCCGTCGCCTGACGCGAGCGCACCAATGGCACGGCGTCCGCGAGCACTCGCCCGCGATAGTTCGACGCCACTCAGAACGCGGAATCGGCGCACCGCGGGCGCAACGGCGCGGCGAGGTTCTGGCCGCATAAAGCCCGACTGGCTTGATGCGCTAGGCCGACTGGATATGATCCCCGGCTCCTGACTCACGAAGAAACCAGATCTGCTGCCTCGAGCAGCAGTGCGTATGCCGCCCCGCGGAAAGCCGCGGCTGGCGGCCGGATGCGACGAACTCTTGGCGCGGTTCCAACGGCGGGATTGCCACGTGACACCCACTGCGGCCCGATTCCGCCTCGTCATCCATGTGGACGGCGAGGCTGTGGTCTTCGGCGATCGAGTGTTCGGCGACTTTTGCAGCGCACAGGCGCGCGTGGCCGACGCCGTGCGATCGCTGAGCGCGCGCGGCCGAATTCAGTGCGTCGAATTGCAGCAATCCGCGCCCGGCGGCTGGGCGGTGCGACGGCGATGGGGTTCCGACGTCGTCGATCGCATCTGCCGACAAGGCGGAATTCAGCCTCAAGCGCGCCCGTCGAATCTGGCGACGACGGCGTCCATCGACACGGCGCAAGAACCGTCGCCCGCGCCCGATGACAACATCGCGATGACTGACGCGGCCCGCCTGACGCCGGCCGCGCGGCGCGCCGCGCCGCACTTCGCCGCACCGGTGAATCCTCCTCTAGCCGGCCACCGGCCGACGCGCTATGCGCTGCTTTCCAGCGCCGCGATTGTGCTGTTCACCACCGGCGCGATTCATCTGCTTCAGGCCGGCGGACCACCGCTTGACGAATTCAGCGCCGTCCGCCCCGGCGTTCGTCACGGCTCGGTCGTTACGCAGGTGCCGTTCGAAGCCGGCGCGTTCGACGCGCAACGACGCGATTCGCGCCCCGGTCGGACCCCCGAGTCGCTCGGAGTCGCGGAGGCGATCGACGCGCGTCGCGAATCGAATGAGCCGCACGCGACAGAATGAGCGTGTTGGCGCGTCATTTCGTGCGAAACCGCCGCAAGACGGCGCTCGACATTCCAAATCGACTGTAATATCCACGCTAGGAGGTGGCGTCTTGAGCAACCGCATCCGCGCGATCACCGACCTGGGACAGGCCATCTGGCTCGACTTCATCAGCCGCGAACTGCTCGATTCCGGACACCTGAAGGCGCTGATCGCCGAGGGCCTGACGGGAATGACGAGCAACCCGACGATCTTCCAAAAATCGATCGCCTCGGGCACCGAGTACGACGCCCCGCTGCGCCGCCTCGCGCACGCCGGACGCAGTGCGTTCGAGATTTACGACGAGCTATCGAGAACCGACATCGCCGACGCCGCCGACCAGCTTCGCCCGGTCTTCGATCGCACCGGCGGCGCGGATGGGTTCGTTTCGCTGGAGGTGTCGCCGGCGCTGGCGAACGACACCGAAGGCACGATCGCCGAAGCGCGGCGGCTTTTTCGCGCGCTGGCGCGCCCAAACGTCATGATCAAAGTGCCCGCCACGCAGGCCGGAATACCGGCCGTCGCGACGCTGATCGGCGAAGGCATCAATGTCAACGTCACGCTGATTTTCGCGATCGCGATGTACGAGCAGGTGATGGAGGCGTATCTGGAGGGCCTGCGCCGCCTGCGCCAGGCCGGCGGGGACGTTCGAAACGTCGCGTCCGTCGCCTCGTTTTTCGTCAGCCGCGTCGACACGCTCGTGGACGGTCTGCTCGCGTCGCGAATTCAGGGCGGTGAGCGCGGATTGGCGGACCTGCCAGGCAAAGCCGCGATCGCTAACGCGAAAATCGCGTATCGCCGGTACCAGGAAATCTTCGAATCGCCGCGATTCGAGGAATGGCGTCGTCTCGGGGCACGGGTGCAGCGCCCGCTGTGGGCCAGCACCAGCACCAAAAATCCGAGCTATCCCGACACGATCTACATCGACACGCTAGTCGGGCCGAACACGGTGAACACCGTGCCGCCGCAGACGCTGGACGCCATCCGCCGGCGAACCGTCGCCACGCGCAGCATCGATCAGGGCCTGGACGCGGCGCTGGCGACGATCGAGCGGCTGGAGCGTGCCGGCATTCGAATGGGACAAGTGACCGATCAACTGCTCAGCGAAGGCGTGAAGTTGTTCGGCGACTCGTTCGAGAAGCTGCTGGCGGACGTAGAGGCCAAGCGCGCGGCGCTATCGCGCGGGGCGCCGGTCGCGGCGCGATGACGAACGGCGAGTGGCTGATCGCAAAGAACGGCGAGCGCAAGCGACCTGCAGCCTGAGGTGCTTCGCCGCTCGATTCCTGAGCGGTCGCAGCACTGTACGAAGGCGAGGTATGCGGCATGTCCGACCGTCTGACGAAGTTCCGCGAGTTCCGCGAAAAGATGAACCGGCGAATCCTCGACGCCCGGAATCTGCAGATCAATCGCTTCTTCACGCTCGACAGTAACGCCTATGACGACGGCGCGCTGGACCAGAAGACGAAGGAATTCTGCGGCCTGGCCGCATCGATGGTGCTGCGCTGCGACGATTGCATCGCCTATCACGTGATCCGCTGCAAGGAACTCGGGGCGACCGACCAGCAGATGTTCGAGGCGTTCAACGTCGGACTGATCGTCGGCGGATCGATCGTCATTCCGCATCTACGCCGGGCGGTCGAGTTGCTTGACGAGCTGAACGCTGAGACGACGCCGTGAGAACGTGACACAGTGCAAATGCGAACGCCGTCGCGAAGCTCGCGCCGTTTCAGATTTTGTGTTGGCACGTTTTCGCTTTTCGCGTTATTTCGATTCCGCGACGCGCCACGCGCCGTTCGGCGAGCGCTCCAGCTCCACGCGCTCGCGGCGCGGCGTCCACTCGATTCCATAACCATCAATGCGGATCGTGATGCTGTGCGTACGGTCGAGCGGGATGAGCGCGCGATCCAGCCGGATTCGGCGGACGTTTTCGGATGTGATGGTGAGGACCGACGAACCGGAGGTTTGCGCCTCGAATCCGAATCTCGGCGCCCGGTCGAGAATCGTCACGTATTCGGGGACGTGCGGCGAAGGTTTGTCGACGCCTTGTGACTCGCTCGCGGCCGGCTTCGAGGGCGTCGCAGCCTGCGGCTGCAGGTTCTCGGTTCGCGGCGACCTTGTGCCGGGAGTTGCTGATTGCGCGGGGGATTTGGCCGCCGACGTCGGTTGCAAGGGTGTCGCCGCGGGTGAACCGCCCGACGCCGATTGGGCTGGCGCTGCGGCGGCACTTGGCGCGTTTGAAGGCGCGGCGGCGATGGCGCGCGGCTGCGACGCCGCGACGCGCGGCGCCTCCCGGGACTCGCAACCAACCAGCAACACGCCGATCGAAACGCCAGTCAGCAGGCGAACGCGATACCAACTCATGCCTCACCTCGCGCGCAAATGGTAGCTCTTGAATCAGACTGATACTATCACCGCGATGCCGCTCTCCATTGCGCTTGTACCGCTTGTTCTCCAGGTCGCCGCAGGCCCGAATCTGCCTCGTTTCGAGAAACTGGAGAACGGCCTGCGGGTATGCGTCGTCGAAGATCACGCCGCGCCGCTGGTCAGCGTGCAGCTTTGGTTCGGCGTGGGAAGCGCGGCGGACGCCGCGGATCGTCCGGGGCTGATTCATCTGGCGCGGTCGGTCCTGGAGCATCGCGATCAGGCGGCGCTGACGCTGCGCGCTGCCGGAGTTGAATTCGATAGCCGGACGCTGCGTGACGCATGTTATTTCTCCAGCACGGCGCCTCGGACCTATCTCGATTTCCTGCTGCAGACGGAATCAACGCGGCTGCGTGGTCGCCCGGTGACGGGCGACGAGCTGAAACACGCTCTCAAGGCCGCGCGCACTTCGGCGCGGAACTCCGTGCGCGACGACCTGCGCGGCCTGAACGCGGCCCGCCCGGCCTTCACGCTGCCGTTGCGGTCCCGCGGCGGCGTGTTTCTTCCTGATGGCGACTATCAGATCCTGCT
The DNA here is from genome assembly GCA_046350315.1 of Phycisphaerae bacterium. Lineage (GTDB taxonomy): Bacteria > Planctomycetota > Phycisphaerae > UBA1845 > Fen-1342 > CAZHTF01. Next base: position 2,588,429 of record JAXMAP010000002.1, on the reverse strand, counting down.
CGCCACGCTTCTGGGCGATGATCCAGCGGCGCGCCCGCCGGGCGAGATTGCACGCGTATTTTCCGCGATCGAGCCGGCGGAATGCGATGACGTGCTCGGGCGCTGGTTCGTTCCCGGGAACGCGACGCTGTTCGTGATCGGCGACATTTCGATCGAAGCGGCGACGGCGCGCGTTCGAGCCAACTTCGAATGGCTGCCTTGGCGCGAGGCGCCGGCTCGCAGGCCCACGGCACGCTTCGAACGCCGGGCCGTGCGACTTATGCGCGAAATCGGCGGCCAGCGCGTGATCACGGTCGCGTGGACCGCGCCGCCGTTAGCCCAGCTCGAAAACGCCGCACTCGACGTGCTGATGCACCGGCTGTGCAATCCCGTCGACGGCGTGATCGCGGCGCGTTGGGAGCACCTGGGCTGGCGCGACGGCGGATTGATGGTTCTGCAAGTGAATGGGCGAGAGAACGCAGACGTCGTCGCGGCGCTGGAGAAACTCGCGACCGAGCCGGCAGACGCGATCGCCCACGATCGAGCGCGTCGGCTGGCGGCCTTAGACGTGCGCACCCAGTCCGCTGCGTTCCGAGACCGCGCTGGTCACCTGGCGGAACTCGAGATGATCGGCGGCGACATCCTGCTGTCGGACTCCGAACTCGGGCGCATCGCGCATGTTTCCGTCGATGACGTGCGGCACGCCGCGCGGCGCGCCGCCGAGACTCTCCGCGAAGCGACGCAAATCGACGACACTCAGCCGCCGGTCGAGCTTCTCGCGCCGCTTGATCCCCTGCCGATCAGCGTCCGCGAAGCTGTCACGATGCTCGCGACGTGCACGGTCCCGCTACTCGACATGCCCGCACCGAATTTGGACTCTTCGGTGTGCGAGGGCGCGCCGGAACTCGGCGTGACGCGCACCGCAGTCGCTCCCCTGTCGGCGTTGCGCGCGGAGTTTTCGGACACGATTCGCTGCGATCGTCTCTTCGAGCTGGCGTCAGCGAAGCGCGAGACGGGACTGTCGGACCTGCTGTCGTTTCGCGGCATCGAGCTGAATCCATCGCCGCGCGGCATGGCCGCGCTGTTCGCCACGGACGAGTTGCCGCAGGTGCTCGAGATCGTCGCAGCGATCGCCGCTGACGCGCCGTGGACCCGCCCCGGCGACGGCGCGAGCGGGCACGCCGTGCAGCCGCTCAATCCAAGCGACCTGGCCGACTATCTCGTAGGCGGCGGCGGAGATTTGTCGCTGCGTTCCGGCAGCGCCTCAGTCGCAGTCAACCACAACGTAACCATCGACCTCTGCACGATTCACGTCGCGACATCGCTTCCGCCGTCAGACGTGTGCCGCGAATGGCGGCAGGTCCGAACCGTGGCGTCGCCGGAGTCGGCAAGTCAGCCGCAAACGCGGCCAACATGGGCCATGTTGCGCACGCTGACGACGCTTACCGCAATCGGAGATTCGCGCACCGCCGAAATCCGAGTGCAGCTCTCTTTTCCCCCCGGCGCGACACCACCCGGCACGCTATTTCCGGAAATGGACACGCTCGACGGAATTCACGGGCTACGCTGGCGGCGTCACAATCTGGATACCGCGACGGCCGTGCTTTCAGCTCGCATTCCCACTGATCACGTAGCAGCGGAGTTGGGAACCTTGCGGAAACCAGCCGCCACCCAACCAATTGCGGCGGTCGATCAAATCATGCTGCGCCGTCTATTGGCGACCCGCGCCGTGCTCGATCTCGGCGGCCTGGCGTCAATCGCGAACTCGTCCTGGCCGCTGAGATCGCTTGATGAACCGGTTGACGAAAGTCAACTCCACGAGCTAGGTCAAGGCCGGATATCGTCGATCGTCGCGGTCGGCGACAAGAGTCTCGCCAGGATCATTCAATTCTGCGGCGTCGAATCAGAGTTATCGAAATAGCCGGGCGATAGGCGCGGATAGGCGATGATCTCGTTGCGCCAAACGCCGTCGAGAAATGTCTCGAAGCAATAGGTGTAGAGCTGCGTTCCGTAGTAGGCGCCGCGCGCGTGCGGAAGTTCGGGAAATGTGCAGCGCGTCTTCGGGTCGTTCGCGCGAACCCACAATTCTTCGACCGTCTGCGGCGGTGTGATCACGTCCCGCCCGTTTTCGAACATCAGCAGCGGCAGGTGCACTCGCCCGACCACATTCTCCGAGATCAAGTCCGGGTCGAGCTCATTCAGATACGGCGATGTGTCCTTCAACCAACTCGCCGCCCGTTCGAACTCCGCCGCCAGCGCCACCGGTGAATCGAGGATGATCGCGTTTACCGCGTCGGGCCGATTCGCGGCCAGCGCGACAGCCGGGATCGTGCCCATCGACAAGCCGATCAACGTCACGCGTTGCCGGCTCGTGAGTCGGCGCGTCTTTTCGATCGCCGCTTCGAGATCGGGAATCAGCGTGGCGAACGAAGGCGATCCCTCGCTCTGCCCGAAGCCCTGAAATTCGAACATGGCGACCGACCAGCCGTTGTCCAGCAGGAGTCTCGCGGTGTACAGGTAGCACGGCAGCGCACCCGCCGCGCCGTGCGCGAGCACGATAACACCGCGATCAAGCTCCGAGGGGAGATACCAGTATCGGAGCTTGTTGCCGCCGACGGACGGGATGAAGTGCTCTTCGTAGCGCTGGCCAATGCCGGCCGGCGTATCGACGAGTTCCAGATAATCGAGTCCGTACCACTTCCGGAGTTCCACGCAATCGACCTCCGGGTGCATGACCACGGTCGCGAGGACCTGATAGATGTCGCCCGGAGGCGGCGGAGGCGGCGGCGCGCAAGCGATTGACAGAAATAGCGTTACAGTAGGCGAGACGAACCAGATGGCCCGTGCATCCCAGCGACGCATTTGCGGCTTCCTTCACCAGCGGAAACGTGGCGACGGTTTGATCGGCGATCCTGAGACAATTATAGAGATGCGTAAAGCCCCTGGCGTGACGCAAGCGCGAAATCCGCGCCGGAAACGCACCCACATCGGCGCGATCTCCCAGCAAATCGACGGTATGGATTGCGACATTCTGGTTCGCTCGGTGACAATAATCGTCCGTTGCCGACGAATCTCCTGTTAGAGCGGCGCATCGACCGTCAACGTCGGTCGACGCCGCGATCGCGAGGATGCACATGAGTTCCATGCCGGCGGTTATCGTGAAAAAGGGCGGGTTCCTGAGCTCCCTGGCCGTGGGGTTCTTCACCTGCATTACGACGACGGTCATCTGCGGCAGCGTGTTGGGGCTTTACGGCATGCACATCATGAACACGAAGGCGTCGCAGATTCTCTCGTTCGGCTCAGGCGTGATCGAGAAACTGCCGGAGTGGCAAAAAGCGCTACCGCCGGCGGTTGCCGAAGCGATCCACGACCGCCGCGCGCCCGAGTATCGCGAGAATGTGAAAGTTAGCGTAGAGGCGACGCCGGGCCGGCGGGCGGATCGCGGTCGCGTCGTCGTCGAAGTGAAGAACAACGGAAACGAGGCGATCTCGCTGCTCGCGTTGCGGCTGGTGCTCGAAGGCGGCGATGGGTCGCCGGTCGGCGACATGGGCACGTACGCGGCGACGCCGATCATGGTCGACGGCGAGTGGCGCGGACCGATCCTGCCCGGCTCAACGCGCCGATTCGTTCGCGAATACTGGGAGCACGATTCGGTCACGCGGGCCAGCTACGAGATCACGGAATTGCGCGTTTGGCAACCGTCCGACGCGACGACAAACGCGGAACCGGCCGGCGCGACCACGGCTCAACGTTAGGCCGCCGGCTGAGACAGACAAACACGCGGCGTCGCGCTTCCAGCCGACGCGACGAACAGCCGGCTCATATGGGCCGGCTTCCGCGCTTGTGGCTTTGTGCCCGCCGAGCCGAACGGTGCGGTCGCGGCTCAGCGCAGAATCCTACCCGCGTCGAATGCGGCACAATCTCCGCTCGGCATTCGCGACATCGTGCAGCCACCGATAGAATTGCGGCCCGCGCCGTTGCATCGCGCCGCTTGCTGAAAGCCCGACGTCGATGCACGTCGTGTGGGAGATTCTCGCTGGATGAACCGCAGTGCCGCCCAGATTCGTTCCGACTTCATCGAGTTCTTCCGCGCGCGCGGGCATGCGATCGTCGATGGCTCGCCGGTCGTGCCGCACGACGACCCGACCCTGCTCTTCACCAACGCGGGCATGAACCAGTTCAAGCCGCTCTTTCTCGGCACCGCCGATCGGGCGACCGAATTCGGACGTCTGAAGCGCGCGGCGAATAGCCAGCCGTGCATTCGCGCCGGCGGCAAGCACAACGACCTCGACGACGTCGGCCACGACACGTATCACCACACGTTCTTCGAGATGCTGGGCAACTGGTCGTTTGGCGACTATTTCAAGCGCGAGGCGATCGCCTGGGCCTGGGAACTATTGACGAAGGTCTGGGGAATCGATCCGCAGCGGCTGCACGCGACGTATTTTCAGGGCGACGCGGACGAGGGCCTGGAGCCGGATCACGAAGCACGCGACCTCTGGGCGTCGATCGCCGGACTTCCGCCGGAGCGGATTCACCCCGGCAACAAGAAGGACAATTTCTGGGAGATGGGCGACACGGGCCCCTGCGGGCCTTGCAGCGAGGTGCACATCGACCGCACGCCGGACAAGAGCGGCGGTCCGCTGGTGAACGCCGGCGACGCGCGGGTGATGGAGATCTGGAACCTGGTCTTCATCCAGTACAACCGCGGCCCGGACGGCACGCTGACCGCACTTCCCGACAAGCATGTCGACACCGGCATGGGCTTCGAGCGTATCACGGCGGTCGTGCAGGGCCGCGAGAGCAACTACGACACCGACGTTTTCACGCCCATCTTCGCGGCGATCCAGGACGTAACCGGCGCGCCGGCCTACGGCGGGCGGCTGGAAGCGGAGCTGTCTGGCCCGAACCGCGACCGTAAGGGAGCGGGGAATGAGAGCGGTGTCGGATCGCAAGTCAGTCACTGCGACCCGCCGGCGAGCGCCGAGGCCGAAGCGTTCCCGTCGTCCCCGCTCCCTTACGGTCGCGGTTCGGGCAGTTCCGGGGCCGATGACCGAGCGGTCGCGTATCTCATTACGTTTCGAACGTATGGAAGCTGGTTACCCGGGCGGGAAGGCACAGTCGATCGTGATCGGAACGAGCCAGGAACCCCAACGCTGCCGGATGACGAACGCCGCGAGCGATCGGAGTTCGAGCGGCTGAAGTCTGCTCCGGTCACGCTCGACGCCGCCGGTCGGGCTGTCGTCGAACGGACAGTTCACGAAGTCGCCGAGCACCGCGGCTGGACCGTGCACGCCCTCGACGTGCGCTCGAATCACGTGCATGTCGTGATCAGCGCGCCCGAAACGCCCGAGCGCGTAATGAACGACCTGAAGTCGTACTCCACTCGCCGAATGGTCGAAGCCGGACTGCTGCCGCCGGAGACCCGGGCGTGGGCGCGTCATGGCAGCACGCGCTATCTGTGGACGGCCGACGATTGTCGAGGCGCCTGCAAGTACGTGAGCGAAGGTCAAGGCGGCGAACTTTCGCATGCGGGGACCGACGGCACGCGCGATCCGAACCGCGACCGTAAGGGAGCGGGGAGCGAGAGCGGCGTCGGATCGCAACTCAGTCACTGCGACGCGCGCGCGGAGTCGCGAAACGCTGCCGGCGGGGAAACCGAGGCGTTGCCGTCTTCCCCGCTCCCTTACGGTCGCGGTTCGGGCATCGCTGACGACGACGGCGCGCCCTCCGCCGCTCTGCCCCTTGGCCCCTCGGCCCCTGCCGTCATGCGCGACGTCGCCTATCGCGTCATCGCCGACCACATTCGCACGCTCACGTTCGCCCTGGCCGACGGCGCGGCGCCGGACAAGGACGGCCGCGGCTACGTGCTGCGACGCATTCTCCGCCGCGCGGTTCGCTTCGGTTGGCAATACCTGGGCACGCACGAGCCGTTCCTCTATCGGCTTGTTCCGGCGGTGATCGAGGCCCTGGGCGACGCGTTTCCGCACCTGCGCGGCGGGAAGCGCATCGTCGCGGGTCGCGAAGCGCCGTCCGTCGATTCGAAGCGCGTCATCGAACTGATTCGTGAGGAGGAAGAATCGTTCGGGCGGACGCTGGCGCGGGGAATCGCGCTGTTCGACGAGGCCGCCGCGCGCGCAATTCAAAGCTCGACGAACGTGGAGCACGCGTCCCAGCCGAGCCCCGACCGTAAGGGAGGGGTCTCTTTGGAGGGAGCGCACGCCGATAGCCGCGAACCGGGCGTCCCGGAAGACCCGGCCGCCTCTGGCGCCCCGGCCGCGTACCTGATCACGTTCCACACATATGCAACCTGGCTCCACGGTCGCGACAGTGGTTCGGTCGATGATGAGCACAATATTCCAGGCGAGGAATTCCTGCCTCGGAATGCAAACCGCGAGTGCTTTGAGGAGCAGGAGTCAACGCACCCGCCGATTGTGCTCGACGATCGGCAGCGCGGCGCGGTGGAAGACGCGATCGTTGAGGTCGTCACACATCGCGACTGGACGCTGCACGCGCTGAACGTGCGAACCAACCACGTGCACGCGGTCGTAAGCGCGCCGGTCGCGCCCGAGCGCGTGATGAACGATTTCAAGTCGTATTCGACACGTCGACTGCGCCAACTCGGGCTGGTCGCGCCCGATTCGAAAACGTGGTCGCTTCACGGAAGCACGCGCTATCTCTGGCAGCCCGCGTCCATTCCAGCCGCATGCGAATACGTCTTGGAAGCACAGGGCGCCGATCTCCCAAGTCGCGCGCCAAGCGTTCCCAGCCGAGCCCCGACCGTAAGGGAGGGGTCTCCTCGGACGCCGAGTGATCGCGATGAACAAAGTGCTGCGCCGAAATCGCCTCCCAGCCGAGCCCCGACCGTAAGGGAGGGGTCCTTTCGGGAGTCGAAAGTTCGCGATGAACAGCTTGACGTTGGGCGCGGGTTGGGTGAAGCGGATGCTTCCGCGCCCCCGCAGAGACCCCTCCCTTACGGTCGGGGCTCGGCTGGGAGCGCGTCCGCGCGCACCGGAGTGATCTCCGGCGCGGACGCCTTCAAGCTCCACGACACCTTCGGCTTCCCGATCGACCTGACCGAGATCATGGCCGCCGAGCGCGGACTCCGCGTCGACATTGGCGAGTACGAGCGGCTGATGGACGAAGCGCGCGAGAAGGCGCGCGCGGCCGCCGCAAACCAAATTTCCGATATTCTGCGAGAGTTACCCGCACTGCCGAATGAGCGCCCGGGCGAGACCGAAGAAACAGACGATTCGGGCAAGTACGATGCGCGACCAGTTAAGGCCCGAATCGTCGCGTGGTTCCTGCAGGCATTTCCTCGCGGTACATTCGACCAATCTTCCGAGGGTAGCTTTCGACACGGCTCTGTAGCGGCGTGCATCCTTGACCGTACCAATTTCTACGCTGAGCAGGGCGGGCAGGTGGGCGACCGGGGGCTAATCAGGAGCGACACGGGCGAGCTCGCGGTCGATTACACGTTGCGGAAGGGGAACCGAGTATATCACGTCGGGCGAGTGACGCGCGGCGAGTTGGCGGGGGGGCAGGATTGCGTTGTCCAGCCCGACCTAAACCATCGCCGTCCGACGGAGCAAAACCACACCGCCACGCACGTGCTGAACTGGGCGCTGCGCGAGACGCTCGGCGAGCACGTGCAGCAGAAAGGCTCGCTCGTCGATCCCGATAAGACGCGCTTCGACTTCTCGCACCCCAAGGGCCTGACGCCCGAGGAGATCGAGCGGATCGAAGCGCTCTGTCGCGAGCAGATTCGCCGCGACCTCGCCGTCCACGCTGAGGTTCGCCCTCAGGCTGACGCGCTGAAGATCACCGGCCTGCGGGCGGTCTTCGGCGAGAAATACCCCGATCAGGTGCGCGTGGTCTCGATCGGTGTGCCGGTCGAGAATCTCGTCGCGAATCCTGATAACGTTGAGTGGCGCGGCTACTCGATCGAATTCTGCGGCGGGACGCACGTCAAATCCACCGCGGAAATCGGCCCATTTGCGATCATGAGCGAAGAGGCCGTCGCCAAGGGCGTGCGGCGCATCGTCGCGATCACCGGCGACTCGGCGGGCCTGGTCGACGAGATCGGCAAAGCACTGCTGAACCGCGCCTCGGTTCTGAAATCCGCGCCGCCGGCGCAACTCGCGGCGGGCCTGGCGGAAATGCAGCAGGCGCTGGCGAATACGGAGTTGGCGCTCCGCCACAAGCTGACGCTGCGCGAGTGCGTCGCAGAGTTACAGGAGGCTGTGAAGCAGCAGCAGAAGACGGCGTCCGCGCAGGGCGTCTCGCAGGCGCGCGAGGCGATTTTCGCGCTGCTGAACGACGCCAAGCGCATCGGCGGCGTGACGCTGCTCGTCACCGAGGCGCCCGACCTCCCGCCGGATCAGCTCAAGCCGGCGATCGACGCGGCCAAGCAGAAATCCGGCTCGGCCGCAATTCTGCTCGGCGCGCGCGGCGACGGTAAAGTCACGCTGATTGCGGCTGTCACCGACGACCTGGTAAAAAAAGGCGTGAAGGCCGGCGACTGGGTGAAGGCCATCGCACCGATTGTCGAAGGCGGCGGCGGCGGTCCGCCGACGATGGCGCAGGCCGGCGGAAAGAACCCGGCCAAGCTGCCGGAGGCGCTCGCGGCAGCGCGCGCGTGGATCACGTCACGGATCGGCGCGTGACGGTCGGGACCGGCTCCACATGTGTGGCACCGGTTTCCAACCGGTGAGTGTTTCACCGGGTTTCCAACCCGGTATGCCTTTCTGAGGGCCCGACACCGGGTTGGCAACCCGGTGAGACAGTTGAAGACCAGTGGCACAAAGACACCGGTTGGAAACCGGCGCCACAGAATTCGAGGGGAAGTGTGAATCGCCGAATACCCTGTTGCTGCGTAGCGCTCGCCTTCCTTACCGGCTGTCAGCAGCCCGCGAAGGACGATCCGCCGCCCGACGCCCGCCGGCCGGCGCTCAAGAGTGAAGCCGAGTTGCGGGCGGAGCGCTCGCTGCTGGCCTCCAGCGGCGCGGTCACGCCGACCAGCGGACCGGCGTACGTCTCCGCCGAGAAGAAGCCCGCGCCGCCGGCGACGCGGCCGGCCTCGCGCGACTCGCTGGCCGGATCAATCCGCAGCGACGTGCTGCTGGTGAACGACGCCGCGATTACCGTGGACGAAGTGCTCTACCCACTGCGCGCCCGCATCGTCGAGGCGCGCCAGGCGCAGACGCGCCGCGCCCAAATCGAGAAACTGCAGCGCTTGATTCGCACGCAGGTGCAGCAGGACGTCGGGGCCATGCTGCTATACGCCGTCGCGAGCGCCAAGCTCGAGGATCAGCAGAAGCACGCGATCGAGGAAGCCGTCAACCGCACGTTGCAGGAGCGCGTCTCGCGCGACTTTGGCGGCAGCTTCGCGCGGCTGAATCGCGAGCTGGCCGAGTACGGACTCACCGAAAAACAACTTCGGAACCGCTTGGAGCGCGAGCTCGTGGTGCGGCAATACACGCGCGAGATGCTGCTGCCGCGCGTCGCGCTGCGGCGCGATGAGCTAATCGAGTATTTCAAGGCGAACGCGGAGAAATTCTCAACGCCTGAGACCCGCGAGTTCCTGTTGATCGAGGCGCCTTTCGCGCGGTTTCTGCCGGATGGCCTGCCCTGGCCGTCGGCGACGTCGCAGCAGCAGGCACGGGCCAAGCTCGACGCGGTCCGCCACATTCGCGCGGCGCACGAAGCGCTTCGCGCGCGGCCGTTTGCCGACGTGGCGCGCGAATTCTCGCGCGGCCCGCACGCCGAACAGGGTGGACTCTTCGGGGAGGTCGGCAAGCCGCTCCAGGCGCCCTACGAAACGGCCAGCAAGCAGGTATTCGCGTTCTCCAGCGGGCAATTCACGGAGCCGCTGGAAACGCCGACTGGCTGGATCATCGCCGGCTGCGGCAAGATCGCCCCGGCCGTGCATAAGACGTTCGCCGAAGCGCAGGATCAGATTCGCGACGAGCTGACCGACGAGCGATTCAACCAACTTGCGTCGGATTACGTCATCCGGCTGGCGGAAAAGGCGACGATTTCGGCGCTGGATGCGTTCGTTGTGACCGCGCTGGACCGGGCGTCGGGTGAGAATTGGCCGCGCGCATCAACCACCGCAGAGCCGCGTCCATGAATGATCGATCGGAATAGATGCGAACGTGGATACACCGGCACGGCGTCTGTGGGACAAAGGCGGCGCGCTCGACGCGCTGATACACCGCTTTACGGTCGGTGACGATCCGATCTGGGATCTGCAGCTTGTCGAGGCCGACTGTCTGGGCTCCGCCGCGCACGCCAGGACGCTCGCGCGGGCCGGGTTGCTCACGGATCACGAGACGCGCTTGCTGCTGGACGGACTCGCGGAAATCCTTGCCCTGCACCGCGCCGGCCAGTTTCAAATACCGCCCGAGCTTGAAGACGTGCACACCGCCATCGAGGCACATCTGACGCGCCGCTGCGGCGTCGCCGGCGAGAAAATCCACACCGGCCGCTCGCGCAATGATCAAGTTGCGACCGCGATGCGCCTGGCGCTGCGCGAGCGAACGATCGCACTGCTCAAACAGCTTGACGAATTCGCGCTAACAACTCTCACGCGAATTCAGCGCGACGGCGACGCCGTCATGACCGGCTACACGCATCTTCAGCCGGCGATGCCGTCGTCGCTGGGGCAATGGCTTCATGCGTGGGTCGAGGCGGCCCTCGAACTCAGCCGCACCGGAGCGCACGTTTTCGACCTGCTCGATTGTTGCCCACTGGGAACAGGCGCCGGCTTCGGCGTGCCGCTGCCGCTCGATCGGCGACACACGGCGGAGTTGCTGGGATTCTCGCGCGTGCAGCGCAGCCCGATCGACGTGCAGAACAGCCGCGGGCGGATGGAACTGCAATTCACCCGCTTCGCGGCGGACATCGGCGCGATGATCGAGAAGCTGGCTTGGGACGCACAGCTCTTCGCCAGCCGCGAATTCGGGTTCTACGCCCTGCCGCCGGAGCTGACCACCGGTTCGTCGATCATGCCGCAGAAGCGCAACCCGGACGTGCTGGAGTTGCTACGCGCCGGCGGCGCGCGGCTACGGGCGCGCGTAGCGGAGATCGAGTGGGTTTGCGGGAAGCTTCCGTCGAGCTATCACCGCGACCTGCAGCTCACCAAAGCCCCCGCGTTGCGCGCGGCGCGGGAATCCGAGCAGTTGCTAGATGTGGCGACGCTCGTCATCGAGCGTTTCACCATCGATCGCGAGCGAATGAAGTCCGCGATGCCGCCGGAACTCTACGCCACGCACGCCACGCTGCAGCGTGTGCGGGCCGGCGAGCCGTTTCGCCAGGCCTATCGCGCCGTGGCCGAAGAACTGGCCGGCGGCCGATTCAGTCCTCCGATCGTGGCGGGCGGAGACGGAACGAACTCGGCAGGCCTGACCGATTCGATTCTGTCGCAACTTCGAGCCGAGCTGGACTCGCTTCGGCTTGGGCGCGAACGGATCGCCGACGACGTGGCGCGCTGCAACGCCGTGTTGCTCCCAACCCGGCGAGATTCAGCCCGACCCGATTAGGCTGGATTACACAACGAGGGGTGGTACGGGCGTCTCGCCGGCGTCTCGCCCGTGCCGCGCACACCTGCTCAGAACCCGACATGAGCCGGACGCCGGCGAGACGCCCGCGCCGCCCTGATTTGACTCTCGAACATTCTCAAAATTGATCTGTCGTCGAGAATGGGGAGTGCGGGAATCTTGTCCGCACGACGCGGGCTGGAAGCCCGCACTCCCCGCCAGACCAAAATCGAAATCGCTCTAGCGTTTCTTGGCCCGGCGCTTTCCGGCTTTCAGTCGTCCCGCTGACTCGGCCTCCGACGCCTCGTCCTCCTCGACATCCGCCTGGCCGTTCAGGTTGTGGTCTTTCTCGTAATCGACGATCTTGCCGACGCGCCGCGCGTGCCGCCCGCCTTCGAATTCGGTCTCGATCCACGTTTTGACCATGCTCTGCATCAGCGCGTCGCCGACGAGATCCGCCGGCAGGCAAAGCACGTTTGCATTGTTGTGGCGGCGGGAGAGCTGGGCGGTCAGCTCATCGTGGCAGAGCGCCGCGCGCACGCCGCTGACCTTGTTCGCCGCGATCGACATCCCCAGTCCGGTGCCGCAGAAGAGGATTCCGCGCTCGGCCCGGCCCTCGGCCACGTCCGTCGCGACCGCCAGCGCCGAATCGGGGTAATCGAAGGCGTCGCGCGAGAATGTTCCGTGGTCGACCACCGGCGCGCCGAGATTTTGCAGCAGCGCCTTGATGCGCTCCTTGGCCTCGAACCCGCGGTGGTCGCTACCAATCGCGATCTTCATTGACGAACTCCTCCACGCGCAGCTGGACCGCTTTCTCGATCTGCTCGGCGCAGCGCCGATAGTCCTCCGGCCCGCCCCCGATCGGGTCTTCGACGCTGCGCGGGTCGTCCAGCAGCGCCGCGCGCGGGCCGCCGGGCCCCATCAGGGCGCGAATCGCCGCCAGGTGCGAGTCCGACATAGCATAAATCCGCTCGCTGCGCTGGATCAACTCGGCTGTAAGCGACCGCGAGCGGTGGCCGCCGGCGTCGATGCCGCGGCGCGATAGTTCGTCGAGCGTTCCGGATGAGGCGGGGCTTCCGAATCCCGCCATTGTGCCGGCAGACGAGATCGTGACGCCCTGATCCGCGAGTTGTCGCCCGTCGATGCCCAGCCGCCGCGCGAGTTTCTCGCGAAACAGGTATTCCGCCAGCGGCGAACGACACGAATTTCCGGTGCAGACGAACAGGACCTCGCGCGCGGCCATCCGCCGGATGGTCCGTTCGTCGAGCACGCCTTGCCGCGTCACGCGCCAGCCGGACTGGTCCGTTTCGACGACCGTGGAAGTGACGGAGAACCGCGACCGGCCGCCATCCAACGCGAACTCGACGCGACCCTCGAGCGGCGCGATCGCATCACCAAAGTCGAATGGCGGCGCCGCGCCCGCCGGAGCGGCGAAGGTCGCGACCACCGGCACATCCGCCGCGCGGAGCAGCGCTTCCGCCGCCGGATGGTCCGGACAGCGAAGCGAAATCTTGTCGCCATCGTAGAGATTCGGAACAAGGGCGGTTCCGAACCGCCGAACCGCGTCCGCGCTCGATGGATCGACGTGTCCGCAGATCAGCGTGAGCGGTCCGGGCCAGGCGCGACGCGCAAGATGCACGGCGATCGCGGGAGGCGCGGGAACAAACTGCCTCGCGTCGGCCCGTCGAGCGAGATTAAGCGCGAACGGCCGAGCGTCGGTGCTCTTTTTGATCTCACGCAGCCGGCTGAGCGCGTCGGACCGCAAGGCGCTCGCGGCGAGGCCATACGCGGTTTCGGTTGGGAAGAGCACCAGCGCGCCGTCGCGAAGCGCGCTCCCCGCCGCCGCGACGGCATCTCCGTAACGGCTTGGTTCGCGGACGGCGACGATCGTGGTGTTCATGAGCCCGACTTTCGGGGCGATTCTTGAAGCCTGCCTACGCTCTGTCAAGCCGGGGCTGACGACCGCATCGGTCAGACTTTACGGACAAGTTAGCGTCGTAGTACCAGCGCCTACCCCGCCTTCCCCGCCTTCTCCTCCCGCTCGATCTCCGCCAATAGCTCGCGGAAAAACGGCTCCACGTCCGTGACCAGCCCGATCGTCTGAAACGAGCCGCGATCGGCCAGTTTCGTGAGCGTCGGCGGCGAAATATCCACGCACACGACGGGAATCCATGCCGGCAGGATGTTGCCCGTGGCGATCGAGTGCAGCGCCGTGGCCACCATCAGCACAAACCCGACGCCCGCCAGCATCGCCCGCATGTGGTCCTGCGCCACGAGCACGTCGGTAATGACCTCCGGCAGCGGCCCGTCGTCGCGCAGCGAACCCGCCAGTACGTACGGCACGTTGTGCTTCGCACAGGCGTGCATGATTCCGCCGGTCAGCTTGCCGCTCTTGACGGCCGCGGCGATTCCGCCCTCGCGCCGGATCGCGTTGATCGCCCGCAAATGATGCTCGTGTCCGGCTTCGGCCGACGTTGCGCGGTCCAGATACACGCCCAGGCTGGTGCCGAAGAGATTGTGCTCGATGTCGTGCGTCGCGAGCGCGTTGCCCGCGAACAGCACGTTGAAATATCCGCGTTCGATCAGCTTCACGACGTGCTCAGCCGCGCCGGTGTGCACAATCGCCGGCCCGGCCACCAGGAGCTGCTTCTTGCCGTCGCGCTTGGCTTGAACCATCAACTTCGCGCAATTGCGGATGATCGTCGTCTTGGGCTTCTCGGTGGAAATGTCCGAGGCCATGAATTCGAATCCGCCGTGCGACTTCTGGCGCTCCAGCGGCACGATGCGAACGCCGCGGTGGCCGCAGACCACCCGGTCGCCGCGTTTGATGCGCGCGATGGGCACGCAGCGAAACGCGTTGGACTTGGCGTCATGCACGAGTCCGCAGTCCATTTCCTGGTCTTGAACCTCTCGCCACTGACCCTGATAACGAACATACGTCTGCTGATTGGTCGTCGAATAGAACGTGGTTGGAAACGCGCCGTCCATATCGGTCGGCACAATCTCGACGTCCTCGGCCGACTGACAGATTGCGCCGTGCCGCGTGGCGGCTTCGAGGACTTTCTGCATGCTCTCGATTGTCGGCGCGCGCACCTCGAGCACGGCGTGGCTGCGTTCGTCGCGCGACTGGCCGATGTGCACTTCGAGAATTCGAAACTCGCCGCCCAGCGCCAGGATCTCATCCATGACGCCCGCAAGCGACTGCGAATCGATCAAATGCCCTTCGAGCGTGATTCGTTCGGCGATCATTCGGATTCCCTTGAGGTGCGGGGATTGTACGGAAGAACTGCGCATCGCGAATAGCGGTCAGCGAACAACGCCGCCAGCACCCGCGCGTTGCATCCGAACCGCGAGCGCCAGCGATCGGCCCGCCAGGCGAACGAGCCGCCGCCATCAACCCGGCTGATTAACAGGCTAAATCACCGTGCGCGAGCACGCGCACGGTCCTTTAGGTCGGCCGTGTTGCCGTTGACCCGGCAAGCACCTCCAACTCGGACGCGTCGAAAATCCGCGTCACGATTTCCGCGGCGCGGGCCGACTCCAGCAGGCCTGGATCCAGTCGAAACGCCCGTTGTAACGCGGCGGCGGCGTCCTGCTTTCTCAATTGACGGCAGTACACCAGCGCCAGCAGAAATTCCGCCGACGCGCGGCGCGGACGGGCCTGAATCGCCGTCGTCACGCAACGCTCCGCGTCCGCCAGGTCGCCGCGATTGAACGCCTGCGTCGCCAGCGCCTCCCAGGCCGGCGCATAGCGCGGAATCGCGGAAACCAGCCGTCGCAGCCGCCCCTCGCCGGCGTCCGCCTGCCCGCACCGAATCTCCAGGATCGCCAGCCAATACGACGCTTCCGGCCGATCGGCGAATCGCTCCGCGTGCGACAATCCGGCGCGGGCCGCGTCGAACTTCTGGGCGCTCAACAACGCCACGCCACGCCACGTCCGCAGCCAGTAATCGTTCGGCGATGCATCCAGCAGGAAATCCAGCGCGGCAACCGCCTCGACGTAGTGCCCATCCAACACGCTAACGACCGCGCGCAGGTAATCGCGCTGCGCGCGAAGCGGCTCGGACACTGCATCGAGCCGCGTAACCGCAGCGCGGAGTTCGCGTGCCCGCTCGAGTTCGACGCACAATCGTCCCAGGCGAATCAAGTCGCCTGCCGCAACGCGGCTTAAGTCGCCGACGTCGCCAAGCGCCTCGTCGGCCGAGGCTGCCTGGCCCTGGCGAAGGTAGACACTCGCAAGCAATACGCGCCCGCCGAGACTGCCGCTGGCCGCCAAACGCTCGGCATAGGGGCGACAGGCGGTTACATCGCCGGCATCGAGTAGGCGCTTAGCCGAGGCTTCGTCATACGACGCCAGCGACGCGCCGATTGCAGCGGCTCTCGCGGCCAGTGATTCCGCCAATTCCGACCGATCCAGCAAACGGGCAGCTATGGCGGCGGCGGCTACGTCCGCTGGTAATTGAGTCGTGCTCGCGCCGGCGACCTGGTCAACCAGTCCCGCCGCGGTTTCTGGGGCGACCAACTCCGGTCCGTCGTCGCCGATGCGAATCAGGCGATTCGCGACCGGCCCGCCCGCCGATTCGCCGGCGGCCGGCGTCGGCGCTGCCGCCGCACCAAGCGCGGCTTGTTGCTTTTCGCCGCTCGTGACGTTGGTGCTCGGCGCTCGGTCCTTCTCGCTGGTTGGCGGTTCAATCTGGGCCGGCAATGCGGGCGCGGTAGCCGGTGTCACCGGCGGCGTGGCGCGATCCGGCGTAGAGCGAGCAGGCGATTCTCCGCCCGCGGGTGTCGGCGGCGGTCGCAACTTGTCCGCGGTTCGCGTCGTCGTCGTGTCCGGTGCGTGTCGCTCGACCCTGGCGTCGCGCGACATCTCGCCGACGCGCCGCTCCACGTCGACCAGGCGCGTGGATAGTTGGTCGATCGTCTGCGTTTGGCGCACGATGGCGCTACGGAGCGTCACCATGACCATCAGGATGACGCACACCAGCAGAAGCGTGCCAACGATCCACAGCACATACAAGCGTTCGACCAGTCGGACAGTGGGGACGCGCGGTTCGGGATTGGAGCGCGATTCTGGCATGCGTCGCACCTCGCAGGTGGCGGAACACTTTTCAGGCAAGCCGATGGGATCATAGGGCGCATCGCGCCCCGGGCGTAGGTCCGGCGCAACGCACTTGGCCGTGCGACCGTCGGATACGGACCGCCGGGCGCCTTACGATTCTCCCATCGAGCGGATGCGGTCGGCCTGGTCGAGAATCTGGGCCACGCGAATGCCGAACTTCTCGCCGACCTTAACCGCCTCGCCGCTGCCGATGCGTTGATTGTGAATCCGCAGATCCAGCGGCGACTCGATGTGTTTGCTGAACTCGATGATCGTGCCCAAGGAGAGCACGCGAACGTCCGCGACGGGCAATTGTCGCCGGGCCATTTCGACGATCACCGGCACGCGAATGCGCAATAGCCGCGCCACCTCCGGCGAGGCATCGGTGGTCGGACGTGGCTCGACCTTGAGCGCGGAACCTGCGCCCGCCGGCGGTTTGCCAGGCTGCGCCGCGGCGTTGAGCGCTGCCGGGTCGCCTGCTTTGGTCAGCAGTGCGTCAATCTCGGCTTGGTCGACGATCATGGACCTCAGCGGTTTCTATCGGCAGCTTCGGGCGCGGCTCATTCGAGATGCGGATTCCATCGTTGCGCCCAGCGCTCAAGCATGAACAGTGCCCAGAGGCGATGCTCATGATTCGCCCGCGCGGCCAGGTGATCCTGCGCCAAGCGCTCCAGCCAATCCGCGTTGAACAGGCGGCGCGAGAGCGACGCCGGCCCAAGCACGTTCTGCACCAGCAATTCACGCAGCTCGCGCCGAAACCACTCCCCCACCGGCACGCCAAAACCCATCTTCGGGCGCGTCAGAACCTCGGCCGGCAGCAGCGGCGCGGCAAAGTCGCGCAGAATGCGCTTGCGCATGCGCCACCGCAGCGGAAGCGACAGCGCGAACTCAATCAGCTCGTGATCCAGGAACGGCGAGCGGCACTCGAGGCTGCACGCCATCGACGCGATGTCGACTTTCGTCAGCAGGTCGTACGGCAGGTAGCCGCGAAAGTCGGCCAGGACCGCGCTGTGTGCCCCGCCGTCACCGGCGGCCGCGAATGTCTCGTCGAACCATCGCAGCGGCTCTTCGAAATCGAGTTGCTCGCGAAATTGCGGCCGGTAACCGGCGAGAAGCTGATCTGGCGAAAACACGCTGACCCAGGACAGGTAACGCCGGGCCGGCGGCAGCGCCAGCGGCGTCAGAAGCCGGTGCAGCCGGTTGCCGAACGACTTGGCGCGCGCATGTGGAACAAACTCCGCCGCGCGCGTCATCGCGCTCCGCAGCGCCGCGGGAAATCGATCGCATCGCGCCAGCAGCCGCAGCGCACGGTAGCGGTCATATCCGGCGAACGACTCGTCGCCGCCGTCGCCGGTCAGCGCGACGGTCACGTGCGCGCGGGTGTGCCGGGCGACGTAGTAGGTGGGAATGGCCGAGGAATCGGCGAACGGCTCGTCGTAATGAAATACAAGCGTATCAAGGACTTCCCGCGCCTGCGGCCTGACAATCTGCTCGTGATGCTCGGTTTGAAAATGCCGGGCGACGCGTCGCGCGTGCGATGACTCGTCGTATCGCGGATCAGCGAAGCCGACCGAGAACGTCCGCAAAGGCGACACGCCCAGCCTCCGCATCAGCGCGACGACGATCGACGAATCCAACCCGCCGGACAGGAACGCGCCGAGCGGCACGTCAGCAATCAGGCGTTTCTCCACTGCGCGGGTGAGCAATTCGGATAGACGCGCCAGTGCCTCTTCGTAAGTGCCCGAAAACTCGGCGGGCGTCGGAGGGCGCCAGAAAGAACGCGGCGTCGGATCAGCCGAGTCGCCGGCGCTGAAGCTGACGACGGAGCCCGGCGGAACCTTGCGAACATCGCGGTAGATCGAGTTCGGCGCCGGAGTGTATTGAAAGAGCAGATACCGGTGCAGAGACTGAACGTCGATCCGCGGCGCGCCGGCTGTTCGAATTGCAAGAATGGCCTTAAGCTCGCTGGCGAACGCGAGTTGGCCGCCGAGGCGCGCGTAGCAAAGCGGCTTCTTGCCGACACGGTCACGGGCGAGCACCAGCCGAGCGCGGGTCTGATCCCAAATCGCGATCGCAAACATCCCCGCCAGTCGCTGGAAGCACTCTTCGCCTAGTTCTTCATACAGATGCACGATCACTTCGGTGTCGGAGTGCGAGCGCAACTGGTGGCCGCGCGCGATTAGTTCGTCCCGCAGCGCTCGATAGTTGTAAATCTCGCCATTCAGCACCACCCAAACGGTCCCGTCTTCGTTCGCGACGGGTTGATTTCCGGTCTGAAGATCGATGACCGCCAACCGCCGAAACGCCAGGCCGCAGCGCCCCTGTGGATCCTCGTAATACCCCTCGGCGTCCGGGCCGCGGTGCACAAGCTGTCCGGCCATGCGCCGCAGCGCTTCGGCATCTAGCCGTGCGTCGGGCGACAGATTGAGCACACCGGCAATTCCGCACATGCGATGGCGATTCTACGCGCCCCTTCCCGAATACGAATTGCCGCCGCGCCGGTTCTTCCAGTCTCACAGAGGATTCGAGCAACGGGTAGTGGCTCAATCTCGCATGCGACCCCGGGGAAACCCTCAACACCGAGGCCCGACCGTACGGGAGCGGCTTTCTGCCCGTCGCAAGAGATCCCTCCCTGACCGTCGGGGCTCGGTTGGGGAGTTTCTCCGCAAAACTGAGCCACTACCGAGCAACGAGCGTCGATTGACCGCCGCGTTTGGGCCGGGCTACGCTTCCGCGATGATCGGCGTGTGTTCGTGGTCGCTTCAGCCGCACTCGCCCGAAGAGCTGGCGCACAAGGTGCGCCAAGCTGGACTGTCGGCGATCCAGATCGCGTTGGATCCGCTGCGGATCGGCGATTGGAACGTGGATGCGACGCTCGCCGCGCTGCACTCCGCCGGCATCGCCATTCGCTCCGGCATGCTGCGCACGTGCGGCGAAGATTACACGACACTCGAATCAATTCGGCAAACCGGCGGCGTGCGTCCGGATGAGCACTGGCTGGCCAATATCGCCGCGGCGCGCGAAAACGCGCGCCTGGCGCGCATTCTGGGCGTAAACCTCGTGACGTTTCACGCCGGCTTCATTCCCGAGCAGCGCGGCCACGCGGTCAGAACGCTGATGATCCAGCGCCTGCGCGAAATGATCGACTGTTTGGGCGAACACGGCGTTTGCGCGGCATTCGAAACCGGCCAGGAGACAGCCGAGACGCTCCTCGACGCGCTGGCTGAGCTTGACCGTCCGACGGTGGGTGTGAATTTCGATCCGGCGAACATGCTTCTCTACGGCATGGGCGATCCGGTGGCCGCGCTGCAGCGACTCGCGCCGCGCATCAAGCAGGTCCATCTGAAAGACGCGATCGCGTCCGACACGCTCGGCGACTGGGGCCGCGAAACGCCGCTCGGACGGGGACAAGTGGATTGGCCGGCGTTCTTCCGCGTGCTCGAAGCGCGCAACGTGCGCTGCGATCTGATGATCGAGCGCGAATCCGGCGGATCGCGTTTGGACGAAATTCGCGCCGCGGCGAACGTGGCGCGAACAGCGAGGCATACGGAATGATTCGCGTGGGAATACTCGGGCTCGGCTTCATTGGCCGCACGCACGCCGCTGGTTATGTCGCCGCGAAGGCGGCGGGGCTGCCGGTCGAGATTGTCGCGGTTTGCGACGCGAATCCGGCTCTGCGCGCAAAACTTGTGCAGCCTGGAGAGGCGTCCGGGCTGGGTCCGGTGCTTTCCGGAGCGCGTTGGCACACCGAGCCGGGGCAATTGCTGGCGGACCCGGGCATCGACTTGGTCAGCGTGTGCACCTACACCGAATCGCATGCCGAATTGGCGATCGTGGCGCTGCGGGCCGGCAAGCATGTGCTGGTTGAGAAACCGGTGGCGCTGTGCGAACAGGACGTCAGGCCGGTGCTGGACGCCGCGCGAGACAGCAGCCGCGTGTGCATGCCGGCGATGTGCATGCGCTTCTGGCCCGGCTGGACGTGGCTCAAGCAGCGAATCGACGACGGAACGCTGGGCCGTGTGCGCAGCGCGGCGTTTCAACGCCTGGCCGCGCCGCCAAGCTGGGGGGTCGAGTTCTTCCGCGACGAAACGCGCAGCGGCGGCGCATTGGTGGACCTTCACATTCACGATGCGGATTTTGTGCGCTGGTGTTTCGGCGAGCCGACCCGTGTCTCAACCGTCGGCACGCTCGCGCACCTCACGACGCAGTATCGATTCGCCGCGGGGCCCGCGCACGTTGTCGCCGAGGGCGCTTGGGATCACGGACCCGGATTTCCGTTTCGATCACGATTCTGTGTGGCGTTCGAACGCGCGACGGTCGAGTATGACTCGAACCGCGAAGCGCCGTTGATGTGCTATCAGGACGGCGCGGCGACGGTCATCGAAACGGAGATTCGCAGCGGGTGGGAGCTCGAGATCCGAGAACTCGTCGATTGCTTGGCGCGCGGCGAGCGGCCTACGCGCAGCACGATTGAAGACGCCGCCGCGACGGCACGATTGCTCGACGCGGAGCGCGCCAGCCTGGAGCGCGGCACGCCGGTCGAGCTGTAGGCGCGCCGTTTCACGGCGCCGGATCCGGCGTTGGACCGAAGCACTTCATCAGTCCGGGAGCATACGCATGTCAGATTGGCATGATGTCGGGGCGGCTGACGAACTGGCGAAGACCGCGCTCCGATCGATCGAAATTGGAAAAACGCGCATCGCGCTGATCTATCACGGGGGTGAATTCACGGCCGTATCGGGCGTGTGCAATCACGTCGGCGGCCCGCTCGGAGACGGTCGCCTCGATGGCGACTACGTTGTCTGTCCGTGGCACAGCTGGAAATTCCACCGTCGAACCGGCGCCGGCGAGCCGGGATTTGAGGAAGACTGCGTGCCGACGTATCCGGTGCGCATCGAGAACGGCCGCGTGCTCATCAATCCGCAGGCCGCCACGCCGCGGCGACGCAAGCCGCACGCGCCGCACCCGCTGACGCGCCTGACGGTCCGCGGCGGCCCGGGAGGTCCCGCCCTCGACGATCCGCTGCGCGTCGTGGGCATTTCGACGACGAACATGAACACCGCCAACCCGCGATTCTCGACATCTGACGAGCTTCTTGCCGCCGCGCTCAGGCGCGCCGAGGAACGCGGCGCGCAAGCGCGTTTGATCCGGCTGGCGGAGCTCAAATTCCGCGCGTGTGAGGGGTATTACTCGAAGAGCGCGCAGGCCTGCACGTGGCCCTGCTCGATCACGCAGATGGACCCAAGCGACCAGCTGGACCGCGTGTACGAGGCGTTCGTGCAATGGGGCGACGTGTTCATCATCGCCACGCCGATCCGCTGGGGACAGGCGAGTTCGCTGTACTACAAGATGGTCGAGCGGATGAACTGTATTCAGAACCAGGAGACCATCGCCGACAAGGTGCTGCTGCGCAACAAGGTCGTCGGACTGATCGTCACCGGCGGGCAGGACAATGTACAGGCGGTTGTCGGTCAAATGATGACGTTTTTCGGCGAATTGGGCTGCCAATTCCCGCAATTCCCGTTCATCGCCCACAGCCGCGGCTGGTCCGCCGAAGACATGGAGAACAATATGCGTGCCGTTCGTGACAGCGGCGATCTGCACGAGGCCGCCGCGGCGCTGGCGGAGCGCTGCCTGGACACTTGCCGCGCGCTGCTGGGCGTTTCGATCGGCGGCGCCAAGGTACATCGCGGCGGACGCAAGGCGCATGCGCTCGACAGCCGCGGCCCTGCTTGACAAGTCTTTCCGCACGGTGATTGTGCAATGAGATCGCGCGCACTAGGTTGCAGCCATGGCGTTCTCCACGCGGACCCAGCGTAGCCTCTTGTGGGGTTTCATCTCGGCCATGTCGGCCTGCGGGCTGATCGGCATCTACGTGCTGCTCCTCGGTCATTTCGGCACGCTCGAAGCGCGGGTGCTCGGTTCGACGGCCGCCGTGGGCGGCGCCTCGATTTTGGCGATGGCTTCGGCGGTCTCCTGGGAATCCCGGCGCTGGGCGGCGTTCGGCCTGCTGGGGATGGTGTCGACGGCGCTGGCGCTTCTGTTCGTGCTGATCATGATCTGGGACGTAGCGCCCCGCGCGGCGCTTGAAACCTTCGGACGCATCACGATCACGGCGTGCGCGCTGGCGGTTTCGTTCTCTCATGTCGCGCTATTGGCGATGGCGCGCCTGCATCGCGACTTTGAGTGGGTGCGTTTCGCCACCGTCGGCGCCATCGCGGTGCTCGCCGGGCTTGTGCTGGTCGTTGTGTGGTATCAACCGATCGGCGACGTGTGGCCGCGCATGATCGGCATTGCGGCAATCCTTGACGCCTGCGGAACCGTCGCTGTGCCGGTTTTGCATCGCCTGTCGCGCATGCGCCTCCGCGAGCGCACCGTCACAACGCAGCTTCAGCTCCAGTTCACCTGCCCGCGCTGCAACCGGGTACAAACGCAGCCCGCCGGCGCATCGCGTTGCGAGTGCGGACTGCGATTTCGCATCGAGATCGAGGAAGAGCATTGCCCGCGCTGTGGCTACTCGCTTTATCTGGCGGCCAGCGGCGCGTGTCCCGAATGCGGGGCGGCGGTAGTGGTGCCGACCGCGCCATTCATGCGGCAGGGAAGCTGAAACTACCCTCGAGGAGGGGCGCGACGCCGGGTGCATTACCAACGAGTTCCGGCTGCGCGCGAAGTTCACGCCGCGTGCAGCGGCCGCAAGTCGGCCGACGCGACGGGCGTTTCGTTCAGCGCCGCCAGAACATGGTTGAGCTCATCGAGGGTCACGCGTGTGCGCGCGGTGATTTCCACGCCGATGGCCCGGCCGTCAGCGGCAAAGTCCACGATCAGTCCGCCCGCACGTCGTTTCGTCCGCGCGCTGGCGTCCTGCGACCGGAGTGGAGGGTAAAGGTGGGCCGCTGGCGGCCTGCCGTCACGGAGGGTCACTTCGAGGTATAGCTGTATCCTTGTTGAAACCACGGTCGCGCCGCGACCTGAGAAAGTGCCGCGTGAATGCGAATTCTCAACTCCACCAAGAGGGCTGCATCGTGCGCCGATTCACAAACACTCAACCGAAAAGCGCCTCAAAGACCTCCGGATTGTGATTTCTCAACCGATCCACGAACTCGTTTACGTAGAACATGTCTGGA
This sequence comes from Phycisphaerae bacterium, assembly GCA_046350315.1. GTDB lineage: Bacteria > Planctomycetota > Phycisphaerae > UBA1845 > Fen-1342 > CAZHTF01. Next base: position 2,564,688 of record JAXMAP010000002.1, on the reverse strand, counting down.
GAAAATCGCTGCGCGCGAACTGAACTCCGAAGTTACCGCTCCGCCCGCTGCAACGGAAACAGCAACACCTCCCGTATGCTCGCGCTGCCCAGCAGCATCATCAGCATCCGATCGATGCCGATGCCCAGTCCGCCGGCCGGCGGCATGCCGTATTCGAGGGCTTCGACGAAGTCTTCGTCCATGACGGCCATCGTCTCCTCGCCTTCGCCGCGGAGTTGAGCGCTGAGCGTTTCATGCTGCACACGCGGGTCGTTCAATTCGCTGTACGCGTTCGCCATTTCGGCGCCCCCGATGTAGCACTCGAATCGCAGCGCAAAACGCGGATCGCCGGGGACGCGCTTGGTGAGCGGGCACAGCGGCGCCGGATAGTCGATCACGAAGGTCGGATTGATCAGCTTGTCTTCGACGTAGTGCTCGAACAGCGCGCTGACCACGACCGCGTCGTCCGCCTTGGCCGGGTCGAGCGCGATTTGCTTCCGCCGATGAAGATCGGTGGCGCGGTCGCGAATCCCAACCGCGTCGTCGATCACCAGGCCTACGTGCTGTTTGAACAAATCCGCGTAGCGCAGCCGCGGCCACGGCGGCGTGAAGTCGATTGCCGTAATGCCGAACATCTCGGCGACATGCGCGCCCAGGCCGGCGCCGGCCTGATCGCGAGCTTCCCGGACCATTTGCGAAAGACCTGCCTGCAGAGTGGCTGCCGGCATGCCGGCATTCACCACCGGCAACGGCGCGCCGACCATGTATGATCCGATCACATCCCGCGCCGCGCCGGCGATGATCTCCTCCGTGATCTCCATCATGTCGTGGTAGTCGCCGTACGCCTGGTACAGCTCGAGCATCGTGAACTCGGGATTGTGGCGCGGGCTGATGCCCTCGTTGCGAAAACACCGCGCGAACTCGTACACGCGCTCCAGCCCCCCTACCAGGCAGCGCTTCAGATACAGCTCCGGCGAAATCCGCAGGTACAGCTTCATGTCCAGCGTGTTGTGATGCGTCGTGAACGGCCGTGCCGCCGCCCCGCCGTAGATCGGCTGAAGCACCGGCGTATCGACCTCGATGAAGCCGCGCCGCGCCAGAACGCCGCGGATGTAGTCGATGATCCGCGCCCGCAGCACGAAGCGCCGCTGCGATTCCGGGTTCGCGAGCAGATCCACATAACGCCGCCGGTAGCGCGCTTCGACATCCGTCAACCCGTGCCATTTTTCCGGCGGCGGACGGACGGCCTTGCTGAGCATGCGAAGCTGCGTGACCCAGATGGTCGGCTCGCCGGTCTTGGTGCGGCCGAGGCGGCCGTCGACGCCGATGATGTCGCCAAGGTCGAGCAGTTTGATCAGCTCCCAGCCCTGCTGCACGATCGACTTCGAGACGCCGAGCTGCAAATCGGCGGTCCAGTCGCGGAGGGTGGCGAAATTGAGCTTGCCCATGTCGCGAAAGAGGACCATTCGTCCGGCGACGCGAACCGTCTCGGTTTCGCTGGTCTGCCCGGGCTGAATGCCGAGTTCGTCGATCCGCCTGCGCACATCGGCATTCTTGATGACGCCCTCAAAGCGCTCGCCGTAGGGGTCCAGGCCCAGGGCACGGATCTTCTCAAGCTTGGCGCGGCGATCGGTGATTTGGTCGCTCATGCCGCGAGAGTGTAACGGAGCGGCGGGAGGCGGTGAAAACGGGGTCAGGCGGAGCTTGCGGGCCCAGACTCCGGCGGCCTGGGCACCAACGGTTCGAGGTGCGAGATCAGTTCCGGGATATTCACGGTCGCCAGAGCCGCTGCGCGACGATGCTTGACCACGGCACTTGAGGATGCGCTTCGCGGAATTCCCGACTGACAAAGCGAGCCGCTTCTCCCACAATCTCGATCGCGCGCTCGATGGCGAGCTGGAGCGTACGGCCGGATAGGTATGTCTCAAGCGAAACGCCCGCCACGACCCTGCGCACAGTTCGCGCCGCGTCGAGCATGTCCTACAAGTACGCCTCGTCTCCGCGCTCAGGCGGCATACACGATTTCCCGCTGCCGCAAGATCGACGCACGCCGAAACGGATTGCGAAGGGCCGATTTTTCCACCAAATCGACCCCGCGCCCAAAGAGCGCTGCTAATTCGCCTTGAAGCCGAACCAGGTCCCACGTGCTCCAAGGCGCATCGGGCGAAAAATCGACCAGCAAGTCCACGTCGCTGTCCGAACCAAAATCCGCTCGAAGGACGGAGCCGAAGAGCGAGATTTCTGTGATCTGCCAGCGCCGGCAAACTTCGACCAACCGCTCGTACGGAACGGGCACCTGCGGCATTGGCGTTCTCCCGGCACGCATTGTAACGATGGATCGGACACCCGGCGGCGCGTTATCATTACCCCGGCGACGCTTTCGGGCTTTCAATATGCGCGGTGCTAACCCGGATCACTCGGCGCGGATGGTCTGTCCGCATCAACCCAAATCCACCCTATCGAGCACGCTTCATCCACGAGTCGTCGCGCGTGGATTGGAAATCCGCGGCTGCGTGACATCCGAGGCCAGTCCTCAGGCCGATTACCCCGCCGGCATCCGCGCGGCGACCAAGCCGGGAACAGCCCGGCTCGGAGCCGCCGCGCGAACAGCCCAGTGTCGCAAGCTGGCCGCCGCGTTCACGCTCATCGAGCTTTTGGTCGTTATCGCCATCATCGCCCTGCTGATTTCCATCCTGTTGCCGGCGCTGCAGGCGGCCCGCGAACAGGGCAAACGCGCCGTCTGCCTGGCGAATCTGCGCAGCATCGCCACCGGCGCCAGCGCTTATGCGATCAACGAGAAGAAAGACCAGATCATCCCGATTCATCAGTCGATGATCACGCCCCGCCCTGCCGCCGATTACTGGCTGTGGCGGACCGCGATGTGGTTCTCGTTCGGCGGTCGGTCGGCGCCCGATCCGTTCGTCACCAACCAGGGACCGCAGCACCTTGACGACTCCAGCGCCTGGGCCGCCCGCACGCGCCCGCTGAATCGATTTATCTTCGACGACGCCAGCGCGGGCGACGGCCCCGGATTCCGCGTTTATCGCTGCCCGTCGGACCGCGGCTATCCGCTGCACCAGAACATTGACGACTCGCCGCCGGAAAACGCGGAAAACGCATGCTACGACACGTTGGGAAGCTCGTATCGCGCCAGCCTGTATTGCATTCTGCCGCCGCGCGGCAGCAATTATGACGGGGCGTTCGCGATCGGCCCGTGGGGACATCGTCTGTCGACCATCACCGAGCCGTCGCGGGTCGTCGCGTATGGCGAACCGACGTTCTTCAATATGATCGGCCTGGATAACGGCGTCGCGAATCCCGACCCGGTGTGGGCCATCGGCTGGCACCGCGAATGGATGGTCGACAATCTCGCGTTTTGCGACGGATCGGTGCGCCGCAGCCGAGCGCAGGGACGAATGGCGGTCGAGCCCGGCGTCGATGACGCCATCGCGCCGATCGGCAACAACTGGGACTTGATTTCGCGCGGACCGACGTGGCGCTTCGATATGTGGCCGACGCCTGGTGCTCGAATCTGGGCCGAAGATCCGACCAGTCTGCTTTGGAACCCGGACTACAGCGCGCAGCCGAATCAACGCTATTTGTGGTGGCCGTTCGTGTCGGCACAAAACAATCTGACGCCGTAGCCGGACTCAAACCCATGACCGCGAGAGAGGTTGCGCCGCATCAGAACGCGCAGCGCCAGCAAGCGCGATTCTCAGCCGCGCTCGCTTGCGCGTCGCTTTCTGATGCGGCGCGTACTCGCGCACGGTGATTCTACAGCGTCGTACGGCGAATCGGCTGTTCAAGTCCCGTGGCGGGACGCACTTGTGTCCTTGGCGATCACCGCGTCGCCGTGCGCTTGGCATTTTCCGCTCGGAAGCCGCTCGCCGGCGATGTTGATGATTGCGTTGGCGCCTTTCGCCGCGGCGTGGGCCTTGAGCACTTCCACCGCCCGAGCCGGCGAGGGCTGACCGTCGACGAACACGGCTTCGATCTGCCGGACGATCGAAAAGCCGGCGATGGTCTTGGTTGAGCTGGTTGCAATGATTCTCGCCGCGAGGCGCTCAATCTCCTGCTGCTGCATGGCCATCGAACCAAGCGCACTTCGGCGCTCGGCCAGGCGCCGGCGCTCGGCGGCCGCGCCGCGGCGCGCCATGACGACGCGCGCGAGGATCGAAAACACGATCAGCGTCCCCGACGCCGTCAGAGCCAGAGTGACCGGATCGTCCATGCCGCGAGTATAGCGGCGCATGCCCAAGCGTGGCCGTTCGTGCGGCGCGTTGCAGGATCCGCCGACGACGTCTGATTCTCATCGTGCTATTTTCGCAACAGCTCAAAGGCGGAGATCGTGAGCACGACGTGAAACGCCTGCCGCAGCCAGAACGTGTGCATTCGATGCGTCAACCAGGCCCCGATCGGTCCGCCCAATATTGCGCCCGGCGCGAGCCACAGCGCCAGCCACGCGCCGCTCGAAACACTAACGTCTGGCAGACGCGACACGGCGACGCCTTGCGCCAGCGCGGCGGCCGCCGCCACGCCGACGATCATCGCGGTTGAGTTCGCGATGGCGTTCTGAAGCCGAATGCCGAAGAGCTGATGCTGCACCGGCACGGCCCAGATTCCGCCGCCGACGCCCAGCAGCCCGGCCATGATGCCGGCGGGAAGTCCCACGCACGCACCCAGCAAAAGTCGTCGCGACGGCATCGGACACGCGCTGGCCCGCACGGCCTGCAGCGCCGCGGGTCCAAAGTCGCGCAGAGCGCTGTAAGCCACGACAAACAGCAGGAACGCGCCGAATATCCGTTGCAGCACCGGTGTCAGTTCGCGCGTAAGAAGGGAAGACGCAAACGTTCCGAGCGCAACGCCCACCAGCGCCGCCGGAAGGTACGCGCCGATGATCCCAAAATGAAGCGCCCGTAACTGCGCATGCCGCCGGGCGGCCGGTAGCGAGAGCAGCACCGAGGAGATCAACGAGGCCAGCTTGTAGACGTGCAGCGAATCCTGCCCAAACGGCCGGCCCAGGATGAGCACCAGCATCGGGATCATGATCAAACCGCCGCCGACGCCGAGCATGCCGCCGAACGTGCCGGCCAGAATGCCGATCAGCGGGAGCAGCAGCAGCGATTGAATTGCGCCGTTCGTGAAAGCCACGACGTCCGCGATCGGTCCGGCCAGCATGGTGCGGCGTACGCTATTGCATGTGCCGCGCTCACGCCAGAGAACGACGGCGGCGTCCGAGTTACAGGCTAACTCGAACGCCGGCCGTCGCTCACACCATCGGCAGCAGCGCTTCCGCGCGCTGCGACGCGGCTTCTCTCTCCCTCGGAAGCGCCTAGCTGACCATCGAACGCCGCAGCTTCACGACGGCCGCCATGCCAGCCAGCACCAGCAGGATGCTGGACGGCTCCGGAATCGGACCGGACACAAACCCCCCGGCGGTGATGTCGACCTGCGCCGACAACGGTTGTTGGAGCAGGCCGCCACCGGACCACGTGTGCACCCAGGCCGGTACCACGCCGTGTTGCGTGCCGGCCGGCACGGCGTACATGAAGCTGTCAAACGTCTGACCCTGGAGCACGCCAAAACCATCACCGTTGAAGGTGTCGTTGTTGCCGTCGATGTCCCACTCCCAATTGTTCGGGAAGGGAACGTTTCCGGCCGGCGTCTCCCACCAGCTATTGGCGGCGTTGGGACCCCAGATGCCCAGCGTGTTCACCAACTGCTGATTCACGATGTTGAAGCCCGAGACTCCGTTTCCACCGCCCTGAACCGGTCCGTTCCCGTACGTCAGGTTGGTCACGCTGTAGACGTACAAGTTGAACGGCACTGCCGGAATGGGCGTGCCATGGAAAGTGAGTCCCAGTCCCTGCTGCAACACCTGACGGCCCTGATGGTCGTCGTAGACGGTTTCCTGAATCTTCACCCACGCATTCAGCGGCGGAACGGGCGGGTTGACTACCACGTTTACCGCCAAGCCCCCGGGCGCCTGCGGCGTCCAGAAGTACACGTCCTCGTACAGAATGTTGGCCGCGGCCGCCGAAACGGCCGCGAGCGACAGTAAGAAAACTACGCCCCTGCGCAATCCAAGCATCGACTCCTCCTCCTCCGCTGGAGCCTCACGACGAACTTCACGGATTGCCGATGGGTTGGAGGCGACCGCGCACCGCGCGAAGCCGGGATCGCTCGCGCGAACGAAGCGCCCCCCAAGACGTTCTATATGCACAAGTAGCACACGCGCGCCCCAAAGGCAAATTGCGGCGCGCGTTTTGGAAATGCGCGAAACGAACGGGATTTCTGTGTGTCATTGCCCGTGGCGGCACTATCTGAGAAACCAGACGACGATCGGCGCGACGTTCGTGGCCGGGTCATTCCGAGCGCCAATGAGGTGTCCGTAGTACGCGACCCAGTTCAGCAGCACGATTACATTGGCGCCCGCAGTCAGCCAGCTCGCCCATTCGGCGAATGCGTTGCGACTCAAGCGCAGCAGAATCCCCGAGCCCATCGCGACCAGGCACACCTTGAACAGGACAACCCCGAGCGGACTGCTCACCACCATCGCCGCGATCGGGTTTACTTCCACGAAATGGCTGCGATTGGCTTCCATCAACGTGAACGAGAGATCAACTGCACTGATCGTCCAGAGCACCAGGAGAGCCCAGAACGTTCGGCGAGCGCGCACCAATTCCGGGTTCGAATTGGTAGCTTCAGGGCACTTCGGCTTAGAAGTCGTCGATTCGGGTTCCGCAACGGGCGTGCAGACGATTGCATCGGCGCACGCGGCGTTTATCGCACTCATGGACGATTCGATCGGCAGATTAGCGCGCGATGTGAAGCAACTCGCAGCGAAATTTCAGCGGCGTGTTAAGACGGAATTCCCGCAGGCCGCGCGGCAAGCCGTCTAAGTGCTTTCGCCAGTCACGCCGCTCATTTGTTAACGCGTGCGCACGCGCCAAGATTTCCGTCGGTGCTTCAGTACCGAATGTCGACGCCTCGCAAATCGACGACGCGAACGGCGGCGCAAATCGATTCCAACAGATCGGCGTCCGCCGGCGTGAACGCGCTGAACGGAGTGTAGCGCACCAGCAGAATCTCGCCCGACGGCGTCATCGCCACACGTAAGATCGACTCGATCTCGTATGGCCGCGCCCGGCGGAAGCGCAGCAGCTCGCGCTGGAGCACTTGCGCGCCGGCGAAACCGGCGATTTTCGCCTCGCCCTTGTCGGTTACGTCGCTGCCCCGCAGCATCCGGCGAAGGTACGCGGTCGGCGACAGCCCGTCGTCGTTCGCGTCATACCCAAAGCTGACGCTTCGCCGCGGGACATTGGCGCCGGTCACGGCCTCGTCCAGCCAGAGAATGAACGTCGACGGGTCGCGCGGGTCCGCCTTCCACCCAACCGGCGGTCGAGCGAACATGGGCGATTCGCCGATGCGCACGGCCGGACCCAGTTCGCGCGAGCCGCGAACCTGAAACCACGCCCCGGCCAGACACGACGCCAGCAGCCCGGCGGTCAGCACCGTGAGCAATACAGGTCGCCCTGGCCGCGTTCCGGCATGAACCTCGTACATACGAGAAATCATATCGATCGCGCGCGGCGACGCCACGTCGCGCGTTCACGGGACAGTATGCGCGGCCCGCCGTATCATCCACCGGCCGGCCCGGCCGGCGTTGGGAGTATCTGAGCGCCTGGTGGGCTCCTCGGTCTTCAAAACCGCAGAGAGGCCGTTTCGGCGGACCTCTGGTGGGTTCGATTCCCATCTACTCCCGTGACTCAGAAATCGCATGACCACCGGCATGGGGAGTGCGGGCGCCTCTCGTGCACGTGCGGATGAGACGTTCGCACTCCCCGAACCGAGTGGATTTCGAGCCGTTTCCGAGACAGCACACCAGCGCGCGACGGAATCAACGCGTTGGCGCCCTGAATAGTTGTGGCACAGCCGCTTCGGCTGTGCCATTCACGACGTTCATCTGACGTGATGGCAACAACGTTCGAACGAATTCTGGCCCAGCTTGCCCGCCTGCACGCATCGCACGTCTATCGTAGTTTCCGCCGACAGCTCGATGCTCCGCAGCTTGCGCAGGACTACGCGCTTCGCGCCGCGTTGAACGTCGTTCGCGGCAGCCGCTTCGCGCGCGAGCGCGGCCTTGATCGCGTGCGAACGAGCGACGACTTACGCCGGTCCACGCCGCTGATGCGCTATGACGAGCTGGGCCCATACATCGATGAGGTCTGTCAAGGACGAACCGACGCCCTGCTTGCGCCGGGCGTTCGACCACTCATGTTCGCTACTTCGAGCGGAACAACGTCGAAGCGAAAGCTGATTCCCGTCACCCCGGCGTTCGTCAACGACTATCGGCGCGGTTGGAACATTTTCGGCCTCAAAGCGCTCAGCGACCACCCGGCGGCATTTCTGCGTCACATCCTGCAGAGTTCCGGGCGATTCGACGAGAGCCGTACGCGCAGCGGCGTTCCGGTCGGCGCGATCACCGGTTTGTTGGCGCGCTCGCAAAAACGAATCGTCCGCCGCTACTACGTCGGCCGACCGGAGATCGCGGAAATACACGAGGCACAAGCCCGCTTTTACACGTTGATGCGCTGCGGCGTCGTTCGCGACGTGGCGTGGGCGATCACGGCGAATCCGGCGACGCTCGTGCAGCTCGCGCGAATCGCCAGCGAGAAGTCTGAACAGCTCATTCGCGACGTGCACGACGGGTCGCTTTCGACGGAATGTGCGCCGAGCCTCTCACCCGAATCGCGCCGCGCGTTGCAGCTTCGCCCCGATCCTCGGCGCGCCCGGGAGCTGGAGCGCCGCGCCGCCGCGGGCAATGGCTTGCGCCCACGCGATTACTGGCGGCTGGAATTCCTGGCTTGCTGGACCGGCGGGAGCATGAGTCATTATTTGCCGATCCTGCGCGAGTGGTACGGCGAAGTTCCTGTGCGTGACGTGGGGCTGCTGGCAAGCGAGGGGCGCGTCAGCATTCCGCTCGACGATGGAACGACCGCCGGCGTGGTCGACGCGCGAGCGGGTTTCTTTGAATTCATCCCGGCCGAGGATTTCGACGCAACTGCGCCGCACACGCTGCGCCTCGCGGAGCTCGAAGTGGGCCGCGATTACGCCGTCGTGCTTACCAACACCGCAGGGCTTGTTCGCTACCGACTGGATGACGTCGTGCGTGTGCGCGGAATGATCGGCGCGACGCCGTTGATCGAGTTCCTCTATCGCGGCGGCCGGGTTGCGTCGGTCGCCGGCGAGAAACTGACGGAAAACCAGGTCGTGGCCGCCGTCCGTCGGGCATGCGAGGAATTCGGCATCTCGGCCTTCGATTTCATCGCGGCGCCGGTCTGGGCCGACCCGCCGTTCTATCGAATTCATGCTTCAGCGGCGCTGAAACTTGAAATGAGCGAATTGATCGATCGCGCGTTGGGTTTGGAGAACGAAGAGTACCTTTCGCGCCGTAAGTCGCTTCGCCTGGGCCCGTTAGTGATTACCGAGGCGCCTCGCGAGGCGTTTTCGCGTTTGGATCGACGACTACTGGTGGGGCGTGAGTCGATGGCGGAGCAATATAAGCGGCCCTGCTTGCTCGTGAAACCAGGGGATGACATTGCCGCACTTCGACCAGATTGACCGAGTTCTACTTATTCGCTCTAACGACTGTTAAAATAGATAAAATCGGAATCGGTTCCGTGCGTTAATTTTATTAAAGTATGCCAATCTCGCGGAACGATGAACACGCTGTCACTTAACTAACGCGCAACCGACGGCGAATGACACGCCTTTCAAGCCGGCTTCCATGAGTCGGCGCGTCCTCGGTTCGCACTGAGCCATGGGAGAGGGCGCATATCCATGAAACGCATCGTCAAGGATGACATCGCGGCGCTATGGAAGGCCTTTCGACGCAACAAGCCGGTCGCGATACGAAACCGAATTGTCGAACACTACATGCCGCTGGTACAGAAGCTGGCCGAGATCATGGCCCGCCGGCTCTGGCCGCGCGTGTCCGCTGATGAACTGGCGAGTGCGGGTTATGACGGGCTGATCGCTGCGGTGCACTCCTTCGACCCCAATCGGGGCGTCAAGTTCGAGACCTACTGCCGGCAGCGCATCGTCGGCTCCATTCGCGACTGGCAGCGCGAGATCGATCCGCTCGGCCGCTCCGGGCGCAATTTCGAGCGCAGCATGACGGCGGCCGAGGAGCGTTTCACCGCGGATCGCGGCCGCGCGCCGAACGGCAGCGAGTTGGCGCGTCAGATGAATCTTCCCTACGGAAAATTCGTACGCATGAGAAGGACGGTCATGGCTTCACACTGCGTGCCGCTCGAGCTGAAGTCGGAACGGGGCGAGGATTTCCGCATCGGTTCGATGATTCCCGCCGACCCTGGCCCCAGCCCGGTGCAGCACACAGAGCGCGAGCTGATCCGCGAATTCCTAACACGCGGACTGAAGGAACAAGATCGTCTCATCATCGTGCTCTACTACGACGAGCGACTGACAATGGCCGAAATCGGACAGGTGCTTGGCGTAAGCGAGTCGCGGGTCTGCCAACGGCACGCCGAGATCATCGAGCAGCTTCGCTCGCGTTTCGCGAACACCGCTTGCGACCTGGTCGCGTAGCGGCCGCAAGGCAGGCACCTCGACAAAGACACTCACGGAGGAATCCGGCGCCGCGCGAACGGCTGCAAGGCCGCGCGGCGGCCGGATTCCTCGTTTCAATCAATGATCTGCGCCTTGGTAATGTACAATCGTCCGCGCGACAACCTTTGCCGCTCGCCGCCCGAATAGCTAGTGTAGCGCCTCAGAAATACCGCATCCCATGCAGGCCGGAGAGCATCGGCCTCTGGCCGCTGCGACGCGAACGCCATTCGAGGGCTCGTGTTCAGCCACGACGCGAGACTCGTCGCGCACTGGTATGCCGACGGGCGCGTCACGACTTCCAACGTCGCGACCGGACGCGAGGCGCTGACCACCTGGCACGGAAACCAGTCGATCGTCAATGCCGCTTTCAGTTCGGACGATACGCTGCTTGCAACGGCGTCTTACGACGGCGCGACGCGGATCTGCGATGTCGCCACCGGCTTCACACGCCACGTCCTGCGTCCGGCGAGCGCCGTTTCGGGCGATCAAGGCGTCGTCTGGAGCGCTGCGTTCAATCCCGACGGAACGCGGTTGGCGACGGGTTCAAAGAATCGGCGGATCCGGCTGTGGGACGTGGCGAGCGGGCAGGAATTGATATCGTCGTCGCGGCATGCCGGAACGGTGATGTGCCTGGCGTGGAGCCCGGATGGAACGCAGCTCGCGTCCGGCGGGTACGACGGCACGGTTTGCATTTGGGATTCGCTGAGCGTGGCGCAAAGACGCGAGCGCGCGAAGCGCGGCGATCAGCCGCCGCTTGCCGCCGTCCGGCAACCGCTTATCCACAAACCTGATGCCGACCCGCCGTAGAGAGCGTCAGCCGCGGTTGTACCCGCCGGCGCGGCGTCGGCGTATGATCCGCGGCGAGGAGTCGTGTCGAATGGCGGAACGCCTGATTCACTGTGCCAAGCTCAATGCCGACCTGCCCGCGATCGACGAGTCGACGCGCGACGGCCAGATGGCGCTCAAGATGTGCCTGCTCTTCGGCGGTCGAGAATTGCAGCAACGCGTGCGCGACAATATCTCGGCAAAGGCCTGGGCAATGTGGTCGGATCACATGCGAATGGTGCTGAACGAGTACCGTATGGACGCGACTTCCGATCAGGCCAACGAAGTCCTCCGCCAACACATGGAGGCATTTTTCTTCGCGGACCAGATGCAGGTCCCGAATTACGTGCCGCCCAAATCGGGCTAGGCAAGCAGCGAGGTGCGAATAGCGAAGAGCAAGTAACGACTTTCGGTGCTGGTAATGTTTGAACCGAACCGCAACCGTGAGGGAGCGGGTGATGCGGAAATCGACGCGATTCTTCGCCCCCGCTTCCTTACGGGCGCGGTTCTGACAGGCAAACTTGACCAGTACCCGACTTTCAGATTGGGCAACCGCATACTCGCAACCGCGTAGGGTGGGCACCGCCCACCAGCAGCTATCGACAGCGCAGCGCCCAGTTCGCCAGCATCAAGCCCAGGTCCGATTCATCCGTGTCGCCGTCGGCGTCCAGGTCGCCGCCGGCGGTGGATTGCCAGGCTTAGAGCAGCAGGCCCAGGTCCAGCTCGTCGATGGCGCGGTCGGCGTTCAAATCGCCCAGGCATTCACACGCGTCCATCACGTTGTTGCCGTCCAGATCGCGGCTGATCGAGAACGCGTACGCCGCGCCGGCTTCGATGTCGATCGCGTTCAGGTCGTGATCCGGCGCGCCGACCACGGCCGTGTCGGCGCTGAGCGCGACGGCGGCGCCGAAGTGGTCGTAGGGCGCACCGTCGGGCGCGACGAGCTGTGCGATCTCGCTCCATGTGCCGTCGGAGCGGCGCTGGAACACGTACGCCGCGCCGGCGCTTTGCGTGGGCGTGCTGCGGTTTAACGCGCCGATTATCGCCACATCGCCGCGCAGCGCGACGCTGTAGCCGAATTCGTCCGAATTCACGGCGTTGTTGGCGGTCAGGAAGGCGGTTTGCAGCCAAGTGCCGCCGCTGGATTGCTCATACACGTATGCCGCCCCGGCGTTCGGCGCGGCGGCGAAGTGGCCTGGCGCGCCGACGACGGCCGTCGCGCCGCGCCGTTCGCGTCAGAAATTCGGTCGTGGGCCCGCCGACCAGGCATACCAGCAGAAACGTGTCTTGCACTTCGTTGTACGCGACCGATGGATCAATCGCGCCGTCGAACTCTCCCAGCGCGACGAGTTGCTCCGGACTCCACGTCCACGCTGAACTGCTCTTGGTGGCGACGGCGTAGCCGATCGTGTGGCCCATCGTTGTACGACTGTCATACTTGTACACAACGACGGCGCGGTCCGGCCCCGCGGCGATATATGGCTTGAGCATACATGCTCGATCCTCCGAAATGCCGGCCGGAATCGGCCACCCCCAATCTTGAGATAGTTGAAACCGCCCCTTGAATCAACCCACGCAATCCTCGTGCCGCTCCGCGCGAAATCGGGCTAGATACGCGCACCGACGACACTTCGACAGCGACGACGCGCACCGCGCTGGATGCGTGCGCGCACGGGCAACACCCCGCGAACCGCCGCCTCCGCGCCTCCCGGCTGCCGCACGCTGGCGCTGGCGGTTCCTTGGCGCTTCTGCATTACGACCGTTGCGCGCGCCAGCCGCCAGCCCCTTGATGCCGCCGCGACGCTTCGCTCGCGGTATCATTCTCCAGAGCCGCCCCGCGCGGAATTATCGGCCGCGATCGGCCGGTCCGCGGGAACTCTCCAAACGCGAGTGCGTCCAATTCCATGGCTGCGCCTCCTGTCAACGGCGACTCGCTCCAAGCCGATCGCGACGAAAGCGGATTGGTCGAGCGGGCCAAGCGGGGCGACGCGGGCGCGGCGGCGGCGCTGATCGAGCGCTACCAGGACCGCGTGTACAACACGTGCTTTCGCATGTGTCGCAATCACGCGGATGCGCTCGACATGGCGCAGACCGTGTTCGTAAAGGTGTTGGAGGCCCTGCCGCGCTTCGAGACGCGCTCGAGCTTCTACACCTGGCTGTTTCGCATCGCCGTGAACGTCGTTCTGTCCGAGCGTCGCCGGCGGCGAGTGCGCGGCGCCCAATCGCTGGACGCGTCGCCGGAATCCGACATTCCGCCGCCCGCGCGAGGCGCGGACGACGACGCGAGGCCATCGCGATCGGCGGAGCTCTCCGAATTGCGCACGCAGTTGGAGGCGGCGCTGGCGAGACTGGATGACGAGTTTCGGATCGCGGTCGTATTGAAGGATGTGGAAGGAATGGACTACGCCGCCATCGCGGCGATCCTGAATGTGCCGGTGGGAACCGTGAAAAGCCGCATTCATCGCGGACGGCAGATGCTCCGCGAGTTTCTGGGCAGCGAGGAAGTGAAGCGTGACTCCGCGGCCGTGTGATACCTATCGCGCCGACCTGTCGGCCCTGCTCGACAACGAGCTGACCGCTGCGCGCCGCGCCGAAGTCGAGCGGCACGTTGCGGGCTGCGCCGCGTGCGCGCGTGAGTTGGCGGAGACGCGCTCACTGATCGAGGCGCTGCGGGCGCTGCCGCGAGCCAAGGCGCCGGCGGGGCTGACCGAAATGGCGCGGCGGCGCGGCGGGGCATCGACCGGCGAAGCTGCAAGAGGCGGCGGCCAGGCGCGCCTGCTGCGCATTTACGCGCGCGCGACATCGATCGCCGCGGTGATCGGACTGTGCGCGTTCGCGAGTTGGACGCTTTTCTATTCCGAATCGACCTCGACACCCGAAGGGCTGGGAAACAAACTCGAGCGTTTCCAGGCGCCGCCGGAGGTCGCAAAGGCCATCGCCGAAGAGGCGACCAAGCCCGCCGAGACGCGTGAGTCGGCGACGAGCGATGCCCTCGCGAAGGCGACGCCGCCGACGCCGGATGTGGCGCAAAAACAGATTCTGGACTCTCTAGCTGCCACGGAAAAAACGCCGAGCGCGTCGCCGGCCACCGAATCGTCGGATTGGAAAGCCACTTCGGTCGCGGCGGTGTACGAGATTCGCCCGGCGTCCGAACAGCAGTTTGCCGCTGCAAAGACGTTGCTTGGGGTCGCCGTCCAATCGGACGATGACGTTCGACTTGGCATCGGGCCGGTTTCGAGCGTGATGAACGAGCTGAATTTCGACAAGACCGCTGATCAGGCGGCAAGGCTTACGCCAAGCCGCTCGACGTATGAGTTCGTGCTGCAGTCCGGACGGGTTGAGGCGCTTGCCGACGCGATTCGCGCGTCGGGCGTGCCGATCGCTCGGGTCGATCTCGACAAGAATTCCCCGGAAGATGCGCCGGAGGCGCTCGTCGCGGATCCCGATCGAGCGCGACAGTTGGCCAGCGAGTATCGGAAGAACTGGCCGCTGGAGCTGCGCATGAAACTGCGCGAGATGGGCATTGCGCTTCGTGATCGAGATGCGGGCGGTACGCCGACGGCGGATTCAAAGGCGCCGGACGCCCCCACCGTCGCTGCGGCGCGCACCGCGGACGCGACGACGCAAATCGGCGGCGGAAGCAAGCCGCGGGCGGGAGATGATCTAACGCCCACGTACGCGGCTCGCGATGCGCGCGCGCGAATCGAGGCCAAACGCGAGACTTCTGGCGAGGATCGGCGAACGCAGACGCGGCCCGCGGCGCCGGCGGCTTCGGGCGTGGCCGGGCGCGGCGGCGCCCTGACGCCCGCGTCCCGCGCGCTGCGCGGCGCAGAGGCTCCCAACGCGCCGGCTTCGTCCGCCTCACCGGCCGCGGGCGTAGCCGACGGCGCGCGCCAGGATCGCGATGAATCGCGATTAGCGGGGCAGCTACGGCGAAGTGAGGAGCAAGAGGACGCGGATCGCCCTCCGCCTTCGCAAACCGCGCATGACAAAGCGCCACGAACGTTCCGAGGTGGCTGGGCTCAGTCGGCTATCCGGCGCGTCGCCGAAGTGGTCCTTGATTCGGTAGCGCTGCTTCAGGCGCATTTGGAGTCGCAAGACGCACCGGTGCGTGTTCGAGTCACGCTCTTCCCGCCTCCGGCGGCGGCAACCGCGCCCTCCGCGCCGTAGTCGGCGCGTCTCTCAGCGGCTGCGCCCATAATGGAAATACGCCGCGCAGGCGCCCTCTGACGACACCATCGTCGCGCCAAGCGGACGCTCGGGCGTGCAACGCGTGCCGAATTGCGGACACTCGGTGGGGCGAATTCGGCCTTGCAGAACCAGCCCGCTCAGACAATCATCCGGCTCCTTCACCGGCAATTGAATGCGAACCAATTCGCGGGCGGCGTCGAAGCGAGCGTACGCCGGCGATAGCGCCAGGCCGCTCATCGGGATCGTGCCCATTCCGCGCCAGGCGCGATCGCAGACGACGAAGATCTCTTTCATCGCGCGCAGCGCCGCCTCGTTGCCGTTTGCACGGACGACCCGTTCGTATCGATTCTCGACGCCGGGTTCACCGCGCTCCAGATGCTGGACGCACGCCAGCACGCCGGTCAGCAAATCCAGCGGCTCGAATCCGGTCACAATCACCGGCACGCGAAATTCGGCGGACAGATCGCGATAGCCGTCGTGCCCTGTGATGACGCAGACGTGCCCGGGCGCCAGCAATCCCTGAATCCGCGACTCGGGCGCCGCGAGCAGCACGCGCAGCGCCGGCGGCACCAGCACGTGTGCCGCCAGCACGCGGAAATTCTCGATACCCAGGCGTGCCGCGTGGATTACCGCCATTGCGCTGGCCGGCGCCGTCGTTTCGAATCCAACCGCGAAAAACGCGATCGTGCGATCCGGCGTTTCCCGCGCCAGCGCCAGTGCTTCGAGCGGCGATTGTACGATTCGCACGTCGCCGCCGCGCGAGCGTGCCGTGAGCAAGTCGCCGTCGCTGCCCGGCACGCGCAGCATGTCGCCGTACGCGCAAAGAATGACGCCCGGCGTCCGGGCCAGTTGCAGCGATTGGTCGATCAACTCGAGCGGCGTCACGCAAACCGGGCAACCCGGCCCGTGGATTAGACTGATTTCCTTCGGAAGCAGCTCGTCGATGCCGAATTTCAGAATGGCGTGTGTCTGTCCGCCGCAGACTTCCATGAGCGTCCAGCGGCGCGTGACGGCGGCTGCGATCCGCCGCACGATCGCCGCGACAGCCCGCGGGTCGCGATATTCATCGAGGTGGCGCATCGGGCGCGGCCCTGTCGGTCGTTGGCGCGGCGTCGGCCGTCGGGGACTCGATCTCCGCCAGTTGATTCATCGCTCGCAGCGCCTCGAGCGTCTCGCGGGCGACGTCCTCGTCGACGCGCGAAATCGCGAATCCCACGTGTACGAGGACGTAATCACCGACTCGCGCTTCGGGGACGTAACACAACGTGACCTCGCGCCGCACGCCGTCGAAATCGACCGTCGCGGTGCGCAGCGGATCCGAATCGGTAATCTGGAGAATGCGTCCGGGTATCGCAAGGCACATCGCAATGCACTCGCTTCGGTCGCGCCGAAGCGCGCCCGAGCCAAATGACTCTGGTAACGGGCCGCTTCATGTAGTGTAGCCTGCCGCGGGGCAGGCATCCTACCGGCATCCGGCCATCTCCTCCCGACCTCGGACGGCGCTCCAGCTCGTCTCAATTTGATGTTTCTGATCGGCGCCCCAAGCCGGTGTCACCCGCCGCAAAATCGCCTAAAATCCGAGTCGGAAAATCGATTCGCTCCAGCAAGGAAGCTCCCCGCGCATGAGCCAGACAACGCCGACACCGTCGCCGCCGAATGATCTCATCACGCCGATCACGCAGGAGATGCAGGAGTCGTACCTGACGTACGCCATGAGCGTGATCATGGCCCGCGCGCTGCCCGATGTGCGCGACGGCCTGAAGCCCTCGCAGCGCCGCATCCTGGTCGCGATGAACGACCTGAATCTGTCGCCGCGCGCCAAGCACCGCAAGTGCGCCAAGATCTGCGGCGACACGAGCGGCAACTATCACCCGCATGGCGAAGGCGTGATCTACCCGACGCTGGTGCGCATGGGCCAGGAATGGAGCATGCGGCACCTGCTGGTCGATCCGCAGGGGAATTTCGGCAGCATCGACGGCGATCCGCCGGCGGCGATGCGCTACACCGAAGCGCGCCTCGCCGCGCCGGCCGAGGAGCTGCTGACTGATCTTGAATTCGAGACGGTCGATTTCGAGGACAACTACGACGGCACGCGCAAAGAGCCGGTCGTCTTGCCAAGCCGCTTTCCGAACTTGCTGGTGAACGGCTCGGAAGGCATCGCCGTCGGCATGGCCACGCGACTGCTGCCGCACAACCTGGGCGAAGTCTGCGACGCCGTCATGGCGCTGATCGACAATCCCGAAATCACCGTCGACGAGCTGCTGCGGATCGTGCCCGGCCCCGACTTCCCTACCGGCGCGGTCATCTGCGGCCGGGATGGAATCAGCGAGGCGTATGAGACCGGCCGCGGTGGAATCACCGTGCGGGCCGTCTTGCACACGGAGGAAACCAAGCAGGGCCGAATTCACATCGTGGTCGACGAGATCCCGTACGGCGTCCTGCTGCCGACGATCAAGGACCGCATCTCGGAGTGCGTGCAGAGCGGCTCGATCAAGGGCATCGACGACATGCGCGACGAATCGGGCCGCGAGAAGCTGGTGCGCCTGGTCATCGTGCTGAAGAAAGACGCCAACCCGGACGTCATCATCAACCAGCTTTGGAAATTCACGCCGCTTCAGAGCAACCTGCACGCGATCAACATCGTGCTGGTGAATCGTGTTCCAAAGACGCTTAGCTTCAAGCAGCTCCTCGAACAGTTCGTTCATCACCGCGTCGAAGTGGTCCGTCGGCGGACGACGTTCCTGGTGCGCAAGGCGCGCCAGCGGGCGCACATTCTCGAAGGGCTGATCCTGGCCGTCGCGGACATCGATGAGATCATCCGCATCATCCGCCATTCGCCGGACGTCGACACCGCCCGGCAGCGCCTGATGGAGCGCCCGCTGCGCCTCAGCGAGCAGGCCACGGTGCGCAAGCTATTGCCGCAGGTCTTCGTCGACCGCGCCACGGCCAATGACCAGTTCCTGACGCGCACCCAAGCCGACGCGATCTTGGCGATGCAGCTTCGCAAGCTGACGGGCCTCGAAATCGAGCAACTGGCCGGCGAATACGCCAAACTGACCGACGAAATCGCCGATTACGAGCTGATCCTCTCGGACGAGCGGCGCGTGCTCGACATCATTGCCGAGGACATGCGCGAGCTGAAGGACAAATACGCCGAGCCGCGCCGCACGCGCATCACGGCGGCGGTCGGCGAGCTGGCCGAAGAGCAACTGATCGCAGCCGAGGACGTGATCGTCACGATCTCGCACGAGGGTTACATCAAGCGCGTGCCGGTCGACACGTACCGCGCCCAGGGCCGCGGCGGCAAGGGCATCAAGAGCACCGACAACAAGGACGGCGACTTCATCGAGCACCTGCACGTCGCCAACACGCACGATTACCTGCTCTTTTTCACCAATCGCGGGCGCGTCTACTGGCTGCGCGTCTATGACATCCCCAGCATGGCCCGAACGGCGCGCGGGCGCTCGCTGCCAAACGTGCTGACGATGCAATCGAACGAACGGCACATGGCGGTGTTGCCGGTCAAGCAGTTCGAAGAGGAGAAATACGTCTTCTTCGCCACGGAAAAAGGCGTGGTGAAGAAAACCCCGCTCTCGGCCTTCGCCAACCCGCGCCCCAGCGGCATCCAGGCCATCACGCTCGATGCCGACGACTCGCTGATCGGCGCGGCGCTCACCGGCGGCGAGGACGAAGTGGTGCTCTGCACGCGCGGCGGCATGGCCTGCCGCTTCAACGAGGGGGATGTGCGGGCCATGGGCCGCACCGCGCGCGGCGTATGGGGCATCGACCTGGCCAGCGACGACAAAGTCGTCGGCATGATCGCCATCCAGCCCGGCATGAGCGTGCTGACGGTGTGCGAGAACGGCTTTGGCAAGCGCACCGACATCGGCGAATACCGCCTGACGAAGCGCGGCGGCAAGGGCGTCATCAACGTGAAGGTGACCGACAAGAACGGACCGGTCGTCGCGGTCCGCGCGGTCACGGACGATGACGAGCTGATGCTCATTACATCGAAGGGCACGCTGCTGCGCATGACGCTCGATCAGGTCCGCGAAATCGGCCGCGCCACGCAAGGCGTCAAGCTGATCCGCGTCGAAGACGACGACCGGGTCGTGGCGGTGGCGAAGATGGTGATCGAGAAGGATGAAGGCGAAACGGCCAACGGCGGATCGCCCGGCGGAGCCGACAACCCGGATTCGAGTCCCCCGCCGGCGGATCCGCCGGATCAAGCGTAACGCGGGCGGACGGCGTTCGTGGCGCGGTCCCGCTCGGAAGTGCGGTGGGAGATCGCCGAACGGGCCGATTGCGAGCGCGCCACTACGGACATCGACCGTACCAGTTCGAAAGCAGAACACTCAGGTCGGACTCGTCGGTATCGCCGTCGCCGTCGACATCGCCGCCGGAACTGATCTGCCAAGCCTGAAGCAATATTCCGAGATCAGACTCCTCAACCCGATTGTCGTTGTTCAGGTCGCCCGGTGGCCCGTGAACGCACAAGCGCGCGAAGTATGCGGAAGGCGATCCGTTCGCCAGGGCGAATTCGCCAACGATGAACAGCGAATCGCCAAAGGACGCCATCGAGTTGGCGCTATAGGGCGCCGTCCCGTTGCCGACGGGTGACCAGGCCGTGCCGTTCCACTTGGCGAGGTTCGGAACTCCGGAACCAAATGTGCCAGATACATACAGCTCGCCCTGATGGACGGCGAGCGACGTAAACGAAACGCTCGAGTCGCCGAGACCCGCGCCGATTGCGGACCAACCGGCGCCGTCCCAAGCAGCTACGTTGTTCACAGAGACCCCACCGATTTGAGTCATTGGGCCAGCGACGATGAGCCGATCGTTCCATACTGCGAGGCGCGCGTCGACGTACGGGCCGGAAGCGCCGCCGAGTGAACTCCAGTCGCTGCCGTCCCAGGCGGCCAGTCGCGCAATTGGATGACCACCGGCCGTCGTGAAGAATCCGTAAGCGACTAGCTGGTCGCGGAACACGGCCAGGTTCCGGACAGAAGAGTTGAATCCGGCGCCCAATGGGGACCAGGAATTGCCGTCCCAGCGTGCGACTCGAGACGCGGGTACTCCGCCCGCGGTCGTGAATTGCCCGCCTACGATGAGGTCGCCGCGGAATTCGATTGCGCAGTCGGGAATCGAGCCAACGCCGGAACCCAAGGCATTCCAGCACACACCATCCCACGCCGCGACGTTGGTTGCTGGCGTGCCGACTGCACTGTTGAACAAGCCCACTGCGACCGGCTGCCCGCGCCAGCTCGTCATCGCTCGGGTTCCACTGGGGGCTGGGGTCACTGCAACCCACTGCTGCCCATTCCAGTGCAGGAGCGAGAAGTCGGCGCCGCCAGCGGCAAGCGGTGCGGCGCCCGCACAGTAGAGCTCGCCGGCGGTTTCCTGCAACCAATTAAGGGGTCCGAACGGCGCGCTGTTCGGGGGCGCGAGCGCGGACCACGTACTCCCATTCCAAGCCGCGACGCGCGACGCAACCGCGTTGCCTGACGAGCCGAAATCACCGGAAGCGATAAGCCTACCTGCGTACTCTACGAGGTCAGAGACCCTTCCGTTCAGTCCTGAACCGAGGGCGCTCCAGTTCGTGCCGGTCCAAGCGACGATATTGCGATGAGGTGCGCCACCCGCAAAGTTGAATGCCCCGGCGACGACAAGCCGGTCGGCCGTCGGCAGCATGGCTTGCGGCGCGAAGAAGTCATCCCCCGCAAGCCCGCCACCGACCTCGGTCCAGTTCGCTCCGTCCCAGCGCGCGATCGCGCGTGCCGGCACACTAGACGCGTCCGTGAACGCCCCCCCGACGAACAGGCCAACGTCGTACACCGCCGAAGTAGTCACCATGCTCCGCCCGCTCTGCGTGCTGGGGCCGACGCCGTTGCCGAGCGGATGCCATTGCGTGCCGTTCCATGCCGCGACGCCGTTCAGCACGACGGTTGGCGACCCGGCCGCGTCGAACGATCCGGTGACGACCAGTTCGCCGCCGAATTCATGGATATTTCGAATGACGGGTATGAAGGCTGACGGGGGAGAGTACGTCGGATGTGGAAAACTCGACCACGTGTTGCCGGTCAGGCGATACAGGAACACCCGTGGCAGACTATACCCGCTCACATAGAGTTCGTTCGAAAACGCACCAAGCGCGGCGACCGCCGTCGTCGAACCAAGCGGCGGCGGGAACGGTGGCGGCGCCGACCAAGCGCCGTTGCTCCATTTCGCCAGGCACAGCACCGGCAAGCTGCCCGCGAGCGTGAACGCGCCGCCGACGTACAACTCGCCATTGTGCACACGCATTGCACTTACTCCGCCGTTCAGTCCTCCGCCAACGGGCGACCACGTCGTGCCGTCCCACTTTGCGATGTTCTTGACTGCAACGTCCCCGGCGAATTCAAAACTGCCGCCGACGAAGAGTGCAGGGCCGCTCCCGTCATCGAATACGGCCAGCCGGCCGGCCGATCCGCTCAGTCCGGGCACGAAGTGTCCGGTCGTCACCCACTCGTTCGTGCACTGACCCGATGTGTAATTGCCAACGCCCGCCCCAAGCAGCGCGACAATCGCGCTTCGAGATCTAGTCATGTCGAGCCACCCGCGCAGGATTTTGACGAACGACTATTTGATCTTAGCGTCGTGCCGCGCGCCGGTACAGCAGAACCTAGCACTTGGAGCGCGACCGCAAACGCGGCCTGCCGCTCGATACCATGTGTAGATGCCGACCGGTCGTGTCACATTGCTCTACGACGGCGCCTGCGGGATGTGCCGCGCTAATGCCGAGCGATTGCGACGGCTTGACGCCGGCCGGGGCGCGATTCAATTCGAGGACATTTCGTCGCCCGATTTCGATTTTGCACGCTTCGGCGTTTCGCCGTCCGACGCCAGGGCGCGGATTCACGCCGTGCTGGGCGATGGACGCGTCGTGAGCGGCATGCAGGCGCTGCGGCACGCGCACCGCGCCGTGCGGCGCGGCCGGCTATGGGCGCTTACGGATTGGCCGATCGTGCGCCCCGTCTTCGACTCGCTTTACGCCGCCGTCGCGCGGAACCGCGGCGCGATCTCGCGATGGCTCGGGTTCAAGTAGTAGCGGGCGGTATCGACGCGCCATTCGCAGCGGGTAGCGGGACCGACGCAGCATATGGGAACAGCGCCACTTCACTTAGCGCTTACACCGCGTCACCAATGTTCGCCCGGAGTCGACCGAATCCGCCATCTCGGGAATGCATCGAGTCGAATCGCGTCTTGTGGCGCGCGACCGTGACCGTATGATTACAGCATGATTGCTGAGACGATTCGCGAGTTGCTCGCCCGCGACCCGTTTCATCCGTTCCGGATCGCGACATCAGCCGGCGAGTCGTTCGTGGTGCGCGATCCGCACACCGTGGCTTTGATGAAGTCGCAGGTCTTCATCGCGCAGCCCAAATCCGATCGATGGACGTTCATTCCACTTCTGCACGTCGTTACGGTCGAGACGATCCGCAACGGCCAATCATCGCACCGGAAGCGCCGCGCATAGCGTGCTGCCGCGCATCCCGGCTCATCTACGCCCCCAGGTAACCCAACATCCTGGCAATCGCCTCCGCGCCGGCGTCGATGTCCGGAATTCGCACCTTCTCGTTCGGTCCGTGCGCGTTGCAGTTCGGGCTGGCGAAGCCGAGCATCAGGCAATCCGCGTTGAGGACGCGCTTGAACATCGGCAGGATCGGCAGCGACCCGCCTTCGCGGATGACCACCGTTTCGCGGTCGAACGCCTCGCGCAGCGCCCGCCGAGCGACCTCGAATTCCCGCATGTTTGTCGGCGTCATGTACGCGTTCACCGCCGGCCCGTGCGTGTGAATCTCCAGCCGCACAGTGTCTGGGCAGCGCGAGCGGATCGTCTGTTCGAATCGGCGGTTGATTTCTGCCGCCGGCTGATTCGGCACCAGCCGCATACTGATCTTCGCGCCGGCCTTGGCCGGGATGATTGTGTTTGCCCCTGGGCCGGCGTACCCGCCGTACACGCCGTTGACTTCCAGCGTCGGCCGAATGGTGCGCCGTTCTTGTGCGTTGTAGCCGCGCTCGCCGGTCAGGCCAGGAACGCCCAGATCGCTCGCGTACTGCTGCTCATCCAGGGCGACGCTGTCATTTCGCTCGGCGGCGCTCAGCTCAACGACGTGGTCGTAGAATCCCGGAATCGTCACGCGCCCGTTCTCGTCGTGCAGCGACGCGATCAGACGCGAAAGGACGATCGCCGGGTTTGCCACCGCTCCGCCGTGCGAGCCGCTGTGAAGATCGTGCTTCGGGCCGGTCAGGACGACTTCTTTGTACACCAACCCGCGCGTGCCGCAGGTGATCGTAGGTAGGCCGTCTTCGTGCAGACCGGTGTCGGAGATGAGAATCGCGTCGCAGGCGAGCTTCTCGCGGTGTTTCTCGACAAACGACGCCAGGTTCGGCGAGCCGATCTCCTCTTCGCCTTCGATCAGCAGTTTCAGGTTTACCGGCAGGCGCTTCTCCGCCGTCAGCCAAGCCGCCGCCGCCCGCAGGTAAAGCAGCACCTGCCCCTTGTCGTCGGACGAGCCACGGCAGATGAGCCAGTCGCCTTTGATCGTCGGCTCAAATGGGTCCGCGTCCCAGAGCGCCCTATCGCCGGTCGGCTGCACGTCGACGTGTCCGTACACGAGGTACGTCGGCTTTCCCGGCGCGCGGCAATGCTCCGCAAGCACGAGCGGATGGCCGCCGGTCTGCATCACCGTCGCGTCGAATCCGGTCCTCGCGGCCAGGTCGCGAGTCCACTGCACGGCGCGGGCCACGTCCGCCTTGTTTTCAGGCTTCGTGCTGATGCTGGGGATGCGGCACAGGTCTATCGCCCAATCGAGATGCTCTTTGCGATGCGTACGCAGGTATTCGATGGCGCGTTCCACGGCGAGTCCTCCGTTTCGCGGATTGTACGGAGGAACTGGAAAGGCAGTAGGGAGTAACGAATTGCGAATAACGAAAGTCAGATCGGCAACCGGAATTCGATATTCGCTACTCGCTGATCGCTATTCGTAATTCGGGTCGCGCGGACCGCAGGGCGGCGGGCATGAAAAGAGCGGCGTCCCGCGTCCATACGAGACGCCGCATCGTGCGACGCAAGGTGGCTCCCTAAAACCTCGCGCCGCGAACAACAGGCAAGATTGGATGTTGTAGTCGGCTTGCGTTCCTTGCACCCGCCTCGCAGTCGCCGTGTCGGTTTTTCGCCGCACGTGCTCGTTTTGCGCGAAATCAGCCGTTCGGGACGGCAGGCCGTCGCACGATGTGAGTATATCACGAAATCGGTTTGGCAAAACCCGAATTTTTCATCTGAGGCACTTCGCGTTCCGTCTTTGAGCGCGGGGCTGGAGCACCGCGCGTGTCGCCGGCGGGAGGACCCAGCTCTGATACCGGTTTGCGCGCGCCTTCAGAGCACGCCGCAATGTTATCGGCGAGTGCTGCCCGCGCGGCGTGGTTGCCCTACACTCTTCGCGTAGGAAGGCCAACCATGACACCGCTCGCACAAGACTTACGCAGATCTGCCCGCGTCCTATTCGCTGCCCTGACGATCGCGGCCTTGCCTTGCCCGCCATCGCGCGCGCAACAGCCGCCAACCGAAATTCCGCCCGCGGACATCGAGAAGGCGGATCGTCTGCGTGAGGACATGCGCCGCATGATCGCTCTGGCGCGTGACCGCGTGTTCCCCGCCCTGGTCAACATCCACGTTATCACTGTCAATTACTGGAACGGCAAGGAACAGAAGGGAAACTCGGTCGGCAGCGGCACGATCATCTCGACTGACGGCCATGTGCTGACCAACTGCCACGTCACGCTGAACGGAAAGAAGTTCAAGTGCATCCTGTCGGACAAGCAGGAAATCAGCGCCACGCTCGTCGGTGAGGACCCGTTGACCGATCTGGCCGTGTTGAAGCTCAACCTCGAAGACCTCAAGGACCGTTCGAAACCAATCCCGCGCGCTGAATTCGGCGACTCGGACGAATTACAAATCGGCGATACCGTCATGGCAATGGGCAGTCCGCTGGCGCTGGCGCGCTCGGTCACGCTCGGCATCGTATCGAACACGGAGCGCATGCTCGCCGGCGGCATGGATAACGACGAACCGGGCGAGCTATTCCTGCAGCGCGGCCAACGCACCGGACTTTTCAATCGCTGGATCCAACACGACGCGGCCATCAACCCCGGCAATAGCGGCGGGCCGCTCGTGAATCTCAAAGGACTGGTCGTCGGCGTCAACACGCGCGGCGGAAGCATGGGCGGCGATATGGGCTTCGCGATTCCCAGCAACGTCGCCAGGAGTGTCGCCGCCGCCATCATCGAACACGGCCAGGTGCTACGCAGCTATTACGGAATGAGCCTGCGGCCGATTCAACGCACCGGGCTGACGCGCGGCGTGCTGGTGAACTCCGTTCTTCAGGCCGGGCCGGCGGCGCAAGCGGGGCTGAAAGCCGGCGACCTGATTGTCGCCGTCAACGGCCAACCCGTCACGGTTCGATTTTCGGAGGAGGTGCCGCCGCTGCTCAGAATGCTGGCCGAACAACCCATCGGCGGCACGGTGCGCCTCACCTATGAGCGCGACGGTAAAGAGGCAACGATCGAAGTCGTCACCGAAAGGATGCAGAAGGAGCGCGGCGACGAGGCGGCCTTTCGCGCCTGGGGAATCACAGCGGAAGAGCTGACCGAATCGCTGGCCCGCGAGATGCGGCTGGATCATCACGATGGCGTGATTATCACCAGCGTCCGCCCGGGAAGTGCGGCACAAGTCGCCGAGCCGCCGTTGGACGAGAACGACGTGATCCGCACGATCGACGGCGAGGCGATTCAAGACCTGGACGCGTTCGTCGCGACGTACGACCGAATCATGTCGCTGGAGAAACTGCCCGAGTATCTGCTGATCGGCTTCGAACGCCGCGGGCAGAATCAGGTCACGCTGCTCAAACCCAAGCCCGACAAGGACGACGACCCGCCGCGAGAAGTCGCAAAGGCCTGGATCGGCGTGGCGACGCAGCCGGTGCTCAAGACGCTGGCCGAAAAACTCGGCTTGGGCGAGCAGCTCGGCTTTCGCGTCACGCGCGTCTACCCCGGCACGCTGGCTGAGCAGTCCGGGCTGAAAGTCGGCGATGTGATCGTTTCGCTGAACAGCGACAAGCTCCGACCGCGCGGCATGCAGGACGCCGGCCTGTTTCAGCGCAACGTACGGAAGCTGACGATCGACAACGAGGCCACGCTCTCGATCATTCGCGACAAGTCGCCGACGGAGTTGCGCGTCAAACTCGAACGCACGCGTCTGACACAGGAGGAAGCGCGACGCGACAAGAACCGCGATTTCGAGCTAAACATCCGCGAGCTCACGTTTTTCGACCGCGATGAGAACCGCTGGCCCGAGGATGTGCAGGGTGTGATCGTGGAATCGGCCGAATCCGCCGGCTGGGCCGGCCTGGGCGGCATTCGCGCCGGCGACTTGATTCAGCGCATCGACCAGAATGCGATCACGGGGCTGGAGGACTATCGAAAAGCGATGGAGCAGGTCGCCAAGGCCCAACCCGAGCGCGTCGTGTTTGTCGTCTTGCGCGGCACACAGTCTCGCTTCCAGTACGTCGAGCCGGATTGGCGGCCGGAGACCAAAGTTGACGAGAAGAAAGGCGACGAAAGAAAGGATGCGGGCAAGTAACTGGGCCGCCTGCCTCGCCGACCTGCGCTGAAACGCACACATGAGGGAATTGAACATGATTACCGGAAATGCCGCTCGCATCGCTGCCTCGTTTCTCCTTTGCTCATCCGCCCTCGCGCTCGACATCGGCGGCGATCGCCTGGCGGCGCTGGTCGGCGAGAAATCGCCGGCCCTGGTGACGATCAAGTACGTGCTCAAGATGAGCATGGGGCCGATGGGCGAATCCGAAAGCGAAACCGAGATCATGGGCGTGATGATCGAGCCGACAGGCTTGGTGCTCACGTCCAACACGCAGATCAGCGGCATGAGCTCGGTCATGCGCCGCTTCATGCGCGGCGGGGACATGACCAGCACGCCGAAAGACCTCAAGGTGCTCGCCGGCGATGACACGGAGGGCGTCGAAGCTGAACTGGTCGCCCGCGACAGCGAGCTGGACCTGGCCTGGGTGCGCGTGAGAAAGTCGCCGGAGAAGCCCTACGCCGCGATCGACCTGTCGAAATCTGCCAAGGTCAAACTCGGCGACGAGATGGTCTATCTGCGGCGACTCTCCAAGTACTTTGACCGCGCCGCGATCGCCTCGACCGCGCGCGTCGGCGGCACGACCACCAAGCCGCGCGAGCTGCTGGTTCCGACGGCGCAGCTCGGCACATTCGGCGTGCCGGCGTTCACCGAGTCCGGCGCGCTGGTGGGAATCAGCGTTCTACAGATGCCCGACGACGACGACGCCAACCCGATGTCGAGCATGATGCGCGCCCAGGACGGCATGGGCCTGATCCTTCCGGCGGAGGAAGTCGCGAAGGCGACCAAGCGGGCGATGGAGACGGTCAAGTAAGCGCAAACGCGTGAACGCGTGGATGCGTGATAAACTGGGCGCGTGAATGCAGTCCGAGACACGCACACTCTCGGACCGCGACCGTGAGAGAACGGTCGTTCCGGCCGTCGGATCCACTCGCTCGTGTTGACGAACGAGCTTCGATTCATTCACCCGACCGCCCCCTTGCGGTGGCGGCTCCAAAAGCGAGTTTTTCGTTCAGGGATTCACGATTCGCTCGGCCAGCTCGAAAACCGACCGTGGTGCGCAGCCTTCGGCCTTGTTGTTAATCACCATGAACGCATGCCGGCCGTCGAGGACCGCCTGGCCACAGAGTTCGGCGATTTCCGCGCGGCTCACCGCGTCTTCGTCCACCAGTCGATCGAATGGTGCGTAGGCCGTCCTGGTGGCGTCATAATTCCACTTGTGATTGAGCATCCAGCGCACCACCAGCGGACCGCTTAGCGGCACGGCCGCCGCCTGCTCGCGCGGCGACGGCATCGACGGATGCACGTTGTAGCAGTGAACCGCCCCGCCGGCCGCGAGCGCGGCGCGATATTCGTCGCACAGTCGGATGCCCTGGTGACGGCGGTCCGCGTCGGCAGGATCTCGCGATTCTGTGAAGTCTTCGTCGAGTAATTCCGCGTTTCGGAGCTCAACGGCGTACAGCGGTCCGCGCGGCAGCGCCGTCAGGAAAGCCGCCAGCCGGTCTATAAACCGCCGCGGATCGCCCAAAGCGCGCTTGGACATCGGCGTGAACTGAAACACCAGCGGCCCGGCTTTCGGGCCGAGTCCCTCGACCATCGGCGCGACAACCTGCTCCGCCGCGTACGAAGCGTCCAGGAAATGCGGGCTCATCTCGCGCGCCATTCGCCCCCCGCCGCGCGCGCCGCCGCGAGAATACACCGTCGGCGAGGTCAGGCCATCGTACGCCTTGCACAGAAACCGAAAGTGCTCCGGTACGTCGGCGGCGTAGCGCGCGAACTGCTCGCGCGAGATCGGCGCATAGAACGTGCGGTCGATCCCGACCGTGCGAAAGAGCGGGTGGGCTGAATACGCCGTGAGCCCCTGCCGCGCCAGCGTCTGCTCCGTCGCTTCACGGTCATACACGATGCCCGCCCAACCGGGAAATGACCAGGACGACGTGCCCAGATAGACCAGGGGGTTGAGACGTCCCGCCAGCGCAACGTGTTCTGGCAAGGGCGGCGCGGGGCGGACCAAGCGGCGTTGCCCGGCGTGGTCCGGGCCGGGGCGATTGACGCTTCGCGCCGCCGAGGCAGCCGGCTGGTCGCCGGCCGGCACCTCTGCGGGTTTCGCGAACAAAGAACGCTGCCGCGGATCGTCGCGTTGTCGAGACATCGCCTGATTCTACTGTGGTGGGTCGCGTAGTTTGCACCTCGTGATGGCTGGGGCGGGCAACCTGCCGACAAACCCGCCCGCCCGTGTGGCGCCGGTGGGCGGGCAGGATGCCCGTCCCAAGAGAATTGACGCTTCGTGTGATCTCACGCCATGATGAACGCGATGCCGCGAAAACGAATTCCCGAAATCTGCGACTACGACTGCCCGTTCGCGGCGTTTCCGCCCGCGGAGACGGCGGGAATCTGCCGCACGATGTCAGCGGTCTGGTGCAAGAAGCTCACGGCGCTGGTGTCCAAGAACACGCCATGCGAGTGGC
This sequence comes from Phycisphaerae bacterium, assembly GCA_046350315.1. Taxonomy (GTDB): domain Bacteria; phylum Planctomycetota; class Phycisphaerae; order UBA1845; family Fen-1342; genus CAZHTF01. The sequence goes on along the minus strand of JAXMAP010000002.1, from coordinate 2,534,895 downwards.
GTCGGCGCGCAGGGCACGAGGATGACAAACCGGGCGTGCCGACACGGAAGCGCCGATCCGCGGCGCGCCGACGCCGCCCATGACGGCGCGGTCGAATGTCGCGCGGGGGATGCGGTGAAGGGGCACAATCACTACGAACAGGCCTTCGAGCACTTCCTGCGCGCCCGGCAGATTCCGTACGTGGCGGTGGACGAAGCCAAGCGGGCCGTGTTTCGCGATGCGCGGCTGAAGAGCTTTGACTTCATCGTCTACTCGCGACAAGAAACGAGCTGGCTGGTCGACCTGAAAGGTCGGCGCTGGGCGGCGCGGCGCGGCGGCGCCAGGCCGGCCTGGGAAAACTGGGTCACGCAGGCGGACATCGATGGCCTGCGCCAATGGGAGCACGTATTCGGAGCCGGCTTTCGCGGCTTGCTCGTGTTCGGCTATTGGCTCGAAGAAACCGCGAAGCCGCCGCCGGAACTGGTGCATTCGTTTCGCGAGGCGTCGTACGTGTTTACGGCGGTTCCGCTGGATGAGTACGCGCAAGCGGCGCGCGAGCGCTCGCCCAAGTGGGGGACAGTCAGCATGCCGGTGGCGGAGTTTGCGCGATTCGTGCGGCCGATTGCGGATTGGTTGTGACTAAATCGCCGTGCGTGAGTACGCGCCGTATTCAGAACGCGACGCGCAAGCGAGCGCGGCTGGGAATCGCGCTTGCTGGCGCTGCGCGTTCTGAATGCGGCGCCGCATTCGGCCGTTAGCATCGGTGGAATACAACAGGACACGCCGCGGCGCAACGCTGCCGCGGTTTTGGCTGCCCATCGAACCGTACTTCCGAATGAAGACGGCGGGCGGCGCGCCGGAAGTCATTCCAGCGCGCCGCCCGGTTTGTTCATGTTGCGTTCGCCGCGATGGCGATACGCGGCGACTACTTCTTCAGCCCGTCGATGATCTGCACCAGCATCAGAACGTCGGTGTCATTCACCAGGCCGTCGCCGTTCAGATCGGCCGAAGCGTCGATCTTGTCGGACAGGCCGATTTCGCGCTCAGTGAGCACGACGGCCAGGTCCGCCGCGTCGAAAACGCCGTCGGCATTTACGTCGCCCTCGATCTTCGGCGCCTCACGACCCGCGTTGCAAGTGCTCGGATCGCAGGTCGTGCCGTCGCCGTGATAATTGCCGCTTGCTTGCGTGCACATCGCGGAAGTCATCAGCAGGCAGGCGGTTGCTCCGAGCCGCGTGACGCAGCATGCGCCGATCGCGGGCGGGGTTCCGCAGGCCGTTGGGCTGCACGGCACGCCGTCGCCCAGGTAATGTCCGCCAAGACTGGCGCAATTCGTCGCCGTCGTGACGATGCACGGTCCGGCAGCCGGCCCGTTCTGCAGGCAGCACGCGCCGACGGTCGGCGTCGGCGGAACGCACGAGTCCGGTCCGCAGGTGGTGTTGTCGCCGAGATAGTGCCCAGTTGCCTGTGCGCACTGCGCTGGGGTGGCGATCATGCAGCCAACGCCCGCTGGTCCTTGTACACAGCACGCGCCGGTAGCCGGGGGCGTTCCGCAAGCGTTCGGGTCACATGGCACGCCGTTGCCCAGATACTGGCCGCCATGCGAGTCGCATAGCGCTTGGGTGGTGACGATGCACTGCGCGGCGCCGCCAGGCGAGTTACGAACGCAGCAAGCTCCGGTCGCCGGAGGCGTTCCGCAGGCGGTCGGGCTGCACGGTACGTTGTCGCCGAGGTAATTGCCGCCCAGGGCGGTGCAGTGCTGCTGCGTCGTAACGATGCACGGCACCGCGCCCGGCATTGCGCTCAGGCAGCAGGCGCCGTTGGCCGGCGCCGAGCCGCTAGCGTTCGGGGCGCACGCCGCGCCGTCGCCGAGGTAATGCCCGCCGGCGCGCGTGCAATTGGACTCCGTGGTCACCACACAGCCGACGCCGATCGGACCCACCAGGCAGCAGGCGCCCGTGGGTGGCGGTGTGCCGCACAAGCCGGGGGCGCAGGTCGTGCCGTCGCCGTGGTACTGTCCGCCGGCGTGCGTGCAGATGGCCTGCGTCGTCATGACGCAGACGCGTTGACCCTGGCGCTCGATGCAGCAGGCGCCGCGCGTTGTGGGCGGGCAGGGGCTCGGTTGACACGAAGTGTTCGGTCCCTGGAATTGGCCACCGAGCTGCGTGCAGCGTTCCTGCGTGACAACGACGCAAAAGTTCAATCCGAGGCGCTGAAGGCAGCACGCTCCCCGCGGGCCGGTCCGCGCCGCAGCATCGGTATTCGGCGGTCGCGCGGCGGCGACCAGCAATGCCGCCATCGCCGCGACACCCAGACAGGCCAGTAATCCGGTACGATTTCTGCGGAAAACAGCAGACATACACTTCTCCTATCCCCGGTTGTTGTGTTGAGACAAAGGTATGAAACTTGCACCGTGCGGTGCGTCGTCGCCATGAATCCTACCGAGCGGCGGCGGTTGCGCAAAAAGAAATACCGCGGCACGCCGGTAGTTCATCCGATCTGAACCTCGCGCGCACGCGAACCGCGAAAACGCCTGGAAGTCCACGACTATCTCGCTCCGCGCATTTTGGCCGGTCGCTGGCAGTCGCGGTTCGGACTCAAATCTAACAGACGCGCCGCCGCGGCGCTTCATCAATATGACTAACGCGGCTATCATGTTCTTATTCGCGTGCGCCCGTAGCTCAACTGGATAGAGTGGCAGGCTTCGAACCTGAAGGTTGGGGGTTCAAATCCCTCCGGGCGCGGTTGGCCGCCAGAATGGCGGCGAATTCGTCGTTCATTTCGCCGGATTGACGCCTCAGCCGCCTCCACCTAACCTACTCCAAACACGAGAGAGTCTCGCGTGTCCCTGCGCGTGCTTCACGTTTCCGATTCGCACATTGGGTCGCAGCTTCCCGGCCGGCCGCGCGCCGCGGCGCGGACGCGCGGACACGACCTGATCGACAGCTTTCACCGCGCGCTGCAATTCGCGCGCGAGCAGCCGACCGACCTCGTGATTCATACCGGCGACCTGTTCGACGCACCGCATCCCGGCTCACATGCTTCGGCAGCGGCCTGCGAGCCGTTGTGCGCGCTGGCGCAGCGCGGCATTCCGGTCGTGATCGTGCCGGGGAATCACGAGCGTTGCGCGATCCCGGAGTCGCTGTTTCTGGCGCATCCGATGATCCACGTCGCGCGTCGGCCGCGGACGTTTGACCTCGAACTAGGCGGCGTGCGCGTCGCGATCTGCGCGATTCCGTGCGTGCGAAACGACGTGCAAACGGATTTTCCGCTGGCGCTGGCGGAGGCACGGTGCGAGGCGCGCGGCGCGGACGTGCGGATTCTGGCCGTGCACCAGGCCTTCGAGGGTGCGCGGTGCGGGCCGGCGAACTATCGCTTTCGCGCCGGGGAGCAGGCCGCCGCGCTGGATCAGATTCCGGCCGGTTCCGACATCGTGCTGTCGGGGCATGTTCACCGGCACCAGGCGCTCGACGCGCGCGGCGTGCCGCTGGTCTACGCCGGTTCGACCGATCGCGTCTCGTTCGCGGAACTGGACGAGCCGAAGGGTGTGGTGGCGGTGGAACTGGACGGCCGCAAGCCGCGCTGGCGTTTCGTCGAGCATGCGGTGCGTCCGATGGCGATTGTCGCGATCGACGTAAGCGGATTCTCCTCGTCGGAGCTGCGCGAGCGTGTACTTGAGGCCGTGTCGGGCGCGCCGCGCGCGGCGGTGCTTTCCATCCGGCTTTCGGGCCGAACGGCCGGCGCGGTTGTTCGCGGACTACGCCTGACGCAGGCGGCGCGCGCGCTTCGACCGGATGTCGATGCGACGATCTCGTGGCGTAGTGTGGAATGGGCGCCGCAGCGCGAACTGACTCTCCGGGGCGGGCTCATTGCGAGCGAGGCGGGTGACGACGGGCGGTCAGTTTCGCCGCGCCGCGCGAAGGACAAAAGCGCGGCGTTTGTTGACGCGTTCGCGACGGTCGACGGCCCGCCAATCGCAGCGCAGTGCGCCGCGCCGGGCGACTTACGAGCGCTGCCGCGCGGCTTCGGCGTGTACGCGATGCTTGATGCCGCGGGGCGGCTGCTCTATGTGGGAAAGTCCGGAGCACTGCGCGCGCGGGTCGCAGCCCATCTGCGCGGCGATTCGGCAGGCGGGCATTTTGCGCGCTGGGCGCAGCAGGTTCGCAAGGTGCAAGCGCGCCCCGCGAATAGCGAGATGGAAGCACTGCTGATCGAGGCTGACCTGGTCCGCCGCGTTCGGCCGCCGTTCAATCGCCAGATGCGCATGTGGCGGCGATATTGCTACTTGGTGGAGGCAGATGGACCGCATGCACAGCTTGCCGTGAGCCCTGATCCCGTCGCCGGCCGAACGCGATTGGGGCCGATTCGCAGCCGCTACCGCGCGGCGGCGCTGGTCGATCTTCTGGCCCGGCGGTTTCAGACAGCGGCCTGCCCGCCGGACGAGCGGAGCAACCGGCAATTGCTGCATCCCTCCGCGCGATTGTGCGAGCGGTATTTTGACGGGCGTTGTGGCGGGCCGTGCGCCGATCGCGTCAGCGCGACTGAGTACGCCGCGAGAATTACGGCGCGCGACGCGTGGATCTCAGTAGGCGCGGAGTTTGAGCCAGGTGCGATTCGAGCGGCGGGCGACGCCGACGGCGCATCCGAAGCGACCGAGGAGGCCGATGCGGCGCTTGCGCTGATCGAGATGTTGCGCAGCGCCGCCGAGCTTCTCGGCGCAATTGTCGTGCTTCCATCCACGCCCGGACGCGCCTTGCTGGCAGCGATCACGGCCGACGGACTGCGCTTGTACGACGTGGCGAACGGCGAACTCGAGTCCGGTGCAACTCAGGACTGGGTGCGGCGCGCGATTTCTGATTCGCCGGCGAGCAATGGTCCGGTTGTGCCGAAAGCCAGCGTGGATGCGCTTTGCGCCGCGGCGCGCGAACTGCGACGTCGCCCCGATCTGTATCGCGTTTTGCCGAAGTCGGCCCAAGCCGTCGAACGCGATCAGTCGAGATGCGGCAGCAATCCGTCGATTTTGTCGCTGACATCCTCCGCGCCGTGATCGATGTTCGCGAGCACGATCGTCGTAAAGCCCGCGTCCAGATGCATGTCCAGCCTTGTGCTGATGCCCGGAAAGATGCCGGCGTGGCCAACCACGCGTCCCAGCGGCGCGCGTCGAATGCGAAAACCATAGCCGTATGAGCCGTCGACGGGGCGCGGCGTCCAGAGCGTTTCGAGGATCGCCCGCGGCAAGAGCCGCTCGTCGCGCAGCGCGCGATCAAACCGCAGCAGGTCCGCGGCCGTCGAAAATCCTCCGCCCGCCGGTCCGCCGCGAATGACGTGCTTGAACAGGTTGCTTTCCCACAGCGCCTGGCCGTCGTCGACCCGGCGGGTGTAGCCGACGGCGAGGTTCGGCGTGACGGCGTCGACGTGGTAACAGTCGGTGTCGTGCATTCCCGCTGGCTGGTAGACGTTTTCGCGCACGAAGTCGAAGTACGAGCGGCCGGTCGCGGCTTCGATTACCGCACCCGCGAGCATGAAGCCGCTGTTGCTGTAGAGATTCTTCGTGCCCGGCTCGAACGTCGGCCGTTCGACCGCAATCAGCGGCCTGTAGTCCTCGATCGAGCGATAGCGATCGCGCGAGGTGGCGAAGAACCGCTCGTCGAAGTAATTGCCAAGTCCGGAGGCATGATTCAGCAGATGCCCGATGCGGATCTTCGCCAGCCAGCGCGGATCGAGCCAATCCGGCGACAGGAAACGATCAAGCGTGTCGTCGAACGACAGGTCGCCACGCGCAACCAGCCGCCCGATCGCGACCGCCGTGAACATCTTGTTCATTGAGCCCAGGTTGAACCGCGTCTCGCGCGTGACCGGGACGCCGAAGTTCCGCTCCGCCAGTCCGCAGGCCGCCGAGAACAGCGTCTGGTCGCCGCGCGCCACAAGCACCACACCGCTGAACGCATCCTGCTCCACAAGATGGCGAACATGTGCGGCCAGTTCGTGCTCGAAGCGCGATGGTGAGATGCTCTTGTGCACGCGGCGGTCTTCCCGCGGTGATTTTCCCACGCTCGCGGCGGAAAACAATGCGCCGCGGCCCGACACAACCGCGGGCGCGACCGGGCCCCTCAAATCACAGGCCCAATTGTCGGCGCCGGGCCAGCACCCGGGCGGAGTGCGTCCCGCCGTGCCAGCCTTCGTCGAATTGCAGCAGATCGAGGTCGCGCAGCAAATCGCGCAGCTCGCCCGGCGACAGAACATGCGCGTCGCGCGCCGGCTTCCCGTGCCGCGCGCGGTGAAGGGTCGTGAACGTCTCGACCAGGAGCACCCCCCGCGGCGCGAGCCACTCGTGCAAACGCGCCAACAAAGGGCGATGCAGGAATCGGAAGCAGGTGATCAGGTCGAAGCGGCGGCCGTCCGGCGGTTGGGTGTCCTCAGCTTCGAGATCGACGCGCCGCCATTCGATGTTCCCGAGCAATTGGGGGTAGCGCGCCGCCAACGATCGTCCGCGCTCGAGTGCGTCCGGCAGCCAATCAATCGCGACGACATCCCAGCCGCAGGCGGCGATGTAGACGGCGTCGCGCCCGACGCCGCAGGCGAGATCGAGCGCCGCGCGACCTTGAATCTCAGGCAACGCCGATTCGAGAAACGCGCATGGCGACCACAGTCTCCCGGGCTGTTGCGGCGCGCCAGTGAATTTGAATGCGGGGCAAATTTCAGCGTGCCGGCCGTGGTCTGTCAGCCAACGCTGAGCAAATTCGGCCGATTCGTCGACCGCGGCGACGCGAATCGGTTGCGAAGCCGGCGGCAATTCGTGCGTGCGTGAAGGAAGCTCATCAAATGGGATGTTGACCGCGTCATCCAGCGGCTGGCGCGCGGCCGCATGAGCAAGGCGAGGATCGAGCAGCCGGCGTAGCGGGATTGTGCCGGCCCGGTCCATGGTGTGGTCTTATCGCGCCAGATCGTGGCGCGCGGTCTTCGACAGCGCGAGTAGGCCAGCCCACTGTGCAGCGGTCGCCGGCATGACGGAGAGTCGGCCGATTCGCACCAACCCAAGTTCCGCCTGCCGCGAATCCGCCTTGATCGCGGCCAATTGAACCGGCGCCGGAAGCCATTTCTTGAACGCGAGCGTCACGCGCGGCGTCTTGCCGTCTGCGGCCATCGAAGTCGCCTTCACACCGGCCAGCGCCACCAGCGCCCGCTCCTCGCCGGTGTGATAGACGAGCACGACGTCGCCGGCGGTCATGCGGCGCAGGTGCCCCAGCGCGGCGGCGTTGCTGACGCCGTCCCAAACAGTCTGGCCGTCACGCTCCAAATCGTGGGCGGAGTAGTCGTCGGGGTCGCTCTTGATGATCCAGCGGTTCATCGGCGGCGAATCAAGGACCGAAGACTCAACGGAACAAATGCCTAAAGCCAAACGCTGACGATGTCGAACGCGTACGCGATGGTGGCCAGCACCGCGTCAGCCACATCGCAGCCCGATTGCAGCAGCAACCCGCCTGACGCAACGAAGATACCAAGCCTTGCAAGCCGTTTGTTGAGCATCCGATCCTCCAATTTCGCGTCCGCACACGCGCTTTGCGCGACACGCACACTAGCCGGGCCGCCTCAGGGCGACAAGCGAATCCGCTTTGACCCCTTGGTCCCCCGCAATTATTGTGACACGGCGACGAACTCCTCGTTGGGAAATGATGATGCCCGCCCCGCAGCAGGTTTCCGCCGCGCCGAGCGCCAATCAGCCGGGCCGAGGCAAGGAGCCCGTGATTACGCAGATCGCCGGCTTCGTTGATCTGTTCGTCTGGCTGCTGGTCTTCAAGAGTTTCTTCCTGCCGCTGTTTCAGATTCCGACCGGGTCGATGGCCGAGACGCTTTGCGGCGCTCACGCCCCACACACCTGCCCGAATTGCGGCTGGGAGTACAACGCCGGCTTTCATACCGAGGGTGGCCCGGACCTGGTTCAGTGCCCCAATTGCCGCTGGCGCGAGCCGGTCTCGAAGGACGGGCGGCCCGGCGCGCTGCTGAAGGAAAAGCCGGGTGATCGCATCGTCGTCCACGGCTGGCCGTACGACTTCGGCGGCATCCTGGCCCCGAAGCGCTGGGACGTAGTGGTGTTCAAAGTCCCCAGCGACGGCGACACGAACTACATCAAACGCCTGATCGGTCTGCCGGGGGAGACCGTCGAAATCGTCGACGGCGACGTATTCATCGACGGCAAGGTCGCGCGAAAGCCTGATTACGCCCAACGGTCGCTCTGGATTCCGTACTATTACCACGACAACCGGCCTGAGAAGGCCGGCTATCTGGTCACGGGCGGCGATTATCACCCGCGGTGGTCCGAAACTACGGCCCAGAGCGGTTGGACCGGGCTTGATACGCGCGTAGCGACTTTTGATTCACGTGACGGAGCGCGCGGCGAGGCGCAATTCGTCACCGGGCCACCGGGACAGCTCGCGCCTGGCGTGGTGACCGACGTATACGGCTACAACGGGGCTAATTCCGTGTTCGTGCCTCCCGGAAATGAGAAGGTCATTTTCGCGTCGGCAATCGTGCGCGACGTGCGCGTCGGCGGCGAGATCACGTTCGATGGCGGCGATGGATACGTGGAATTCGAGATCGCCAAGGACTACGGGCGATTCATCGCCCGGCTCTTCGCCGACGGGCGCGTCACCCTCGAGCACGAAAATCGAGATGGCGAACAGCGCGAGATCTGGGCTGATACGCGTGTCAAGCGTCCAATCGGCCCGACACAGTTCGCGGTCGGTCACGCGGACTATCGAGTTACGGTCTGGTTGAATGGTCGGCCGCTCCTGTCATCCAGGCCGGAGCAATACGACGCTGACGTGCAGACCGCAAAGAAGCGCGCCGCGATGGGGCAGAACGGTTCGCCGCGAATTCGAATGGCGGCGGAAAGCGTGAAGGCGCGCGTGGCGCATCTGGCGATCGACCGCGACATTTATTACACAAATTCACTCAGCCAGCGCGGGCGGCCGCCCAACGCCGGCACTGGTAACCCGCTGAAGCTTTCGCCGCTCGAGTACTTCGTGATGGGCGACAACAGTCCGGCGAGCCTCGACGCGCGCTACTGGTACCCCGACATGATGGGACCGCACCTGCGCGGGCCGTTTCGCGGACACACCTACCAGGCCGGCACCGTTCCTGCCGATCAGATGATCGGCCGCGCGTTTCTGGTTTACTGGCCAGGGTTTTCGCAGCTCGCGGGCACAGGCTTTCCGCTCCTGCCCGATCTGGGGCGAATCCGTTGGATTTACTGATTCGACCTTGCGTCGGCGATCGGGTCCCCGCGCTATGCGGCATCGGACTGGAATCGACGAAATCGTGGAAGTCCCCGACACGTTGACGACTTCGACTTCCGAGGGGCGCGCAGTGCCCGCCCCGCGAGCCGCGAAGCATGGCCACTTCGGCGCGATACAGGTGGTCGAGACCATTCAGACCGTGCTGACGGCACTGATCCTCGCGTTCGTCTTCCGCGCGTTTTTCATCGAAGCGTTCATCATTCCGACCGGCTCGATGGCCGAATCCCTGCGCGGAGAACACGGACATTTCGTCTGCCCGCGCTGCGGGTGGAGTTTTGACTACGGGCCGGATCGCGCCAGCCCCGCCGGCGACGAGTTCGTCCTGCCGCGCGAGGTGCTCTGCCCGAATTGCCACGAGCCATACGTACTCGACCCTCGGCAACACCTGACTCTGGCCGGCGATCGGGTGTTGGTGCACAAATGGCCGTTCGAACTCGGCGACTGGCTCGGCCCGCGCCGCTGGGACGTGATCGTCTTTCGCGACCCCGCCGACCCCGAGCAGAATTTTATCAAGCGGCTGATCGGCTTGCCGGGCGAAGCGCTCGAAATCGTCGACGGCGACGTGTACGTGAACGGAATAATCCAGCGCAAGACCGCCGCCGCGCAGCAGGCACTGTGGTCCGTGGTTCACGATCAGGATCACGTCGTCAGCTCGTCGAGCCGCCCGGTGTGGGCGGTGGTCTCCGGCGACGCGGCGGCGTGGAGCGGTCTCGACTCGCGCGTGCCGCGCTTCGCCGGCGGCCCCGCGCGGCGGTCCGCAATTCGATTCAACCCGAATAAGGAAGCGCTTTATTCGGAGGATCTCTACGGTTACAACCAATCCGCCAGCGGCGCGATCGTCCGCGATTTGCGAATCGCGGCGGACCTGGTTCCGGCGGGCGACAGCGAGATTGGATTCGTGCTCGACCGCGGCGATGAGCGATTCCTCGCGCGCGTCGCGGCAAGCGGGAGCTGTGACCTGATCGGCGAGCGACTGAACGGCGATACACGGCAGGAGCATTTTCGCGAGACGAACGCGTTTACGCCGACCGCTTGGATTCGCGTCGAGCTGCGGCACGTCGACTATCGCGCGGCGCTATTCATCAACGGAGTGGAACTGCTGCACACCGACGACGCCTACGCACCGAATCTCGACGCACTTCGGCATGCAGGGCCGCCGACGCCGGCGGTGGTCGAGATCGAAGGGCGCGGCGGCAATTGGGAGCTTCACAACGTTCGCATCTACCGCGACGTCTATTACACCTACCGCCCCGGCGCCACGCTCCGCGCCACGCCGGGCGACGCGTTCCGTTTGCAAGCCGACGAGTATTTTGTGCTGGGTGACAACAGTCCGTTCAGCCACGATGGCCGCGAGTGGTACCGTGTTGGTCCGCATCTGACCGCCGCGTATCATGGCCAGAGTTATCGCCCGGGAACGGTGCGGCGCGACCAGGTTGTGGGGCGCGCGTTTTTCGTCTATCTTCCCGCGCTTCAGCCGAGCGACGCGGTTTCGTTTCTGCGAGTGCCGGATTTCGGGCGGACGCGCGTGATCCGCTGAAGTTCCGACCGGTTCCGCGAATCGCGGCTCGGTACTTCGCCGCGGTTGTGGTTGTCAACATCGAAAATTGGCAAGAGAACGAGGGCTTTTGCGGAAGCGCGGTGCTGGTTGCGCTAACGAAAACCGCTGATTTCCGCAGGATGTGAAATCGACCAAGACGCGCATAACTCGTTGCGCCATAAGGTCGTGCGCGGTTGCCGGCGAAAAAGCGCGTTCCAGCGTTAACCGAGCGCAAATCGAAATTTTGCAGACGGTTGCGAACGCGGGAGAAACACGGCTCGAGTGTTTTTCACAGGTTATCCACAATTCGCCGCACTTCGCGATTCGGCTCGAGCGCATGGGGTTGCGGATGCTGCTTGAAACCAGCGGTCTGACCAAGAGCTACGGCGGGCGCGTGGTCGTTGATCGCGTCAGCTTTGGCGTCGCCGAATCGGAGATCGTCGGACTACTTGGACCCAACGGGGCGGGCAAGACTACGAGTTTTCGCATCACGATCGGCATGATCCGCACCGAGGCGGGCGGGGTGCGCTTCATGGGCAAGGAGATCACGCACCTGCCGATGTATAAACGCGCCCGGCGCGGCATCGGTTATCTCTCGCAGGAGCCCAGCGTCTTTCAACGCCTAACGGTCGAACAGAACTTGATGGCCATCTGCGAGACGATGCGTTTCACCGCCGCGCAGCGCCAGAAGCGCGTGGATGAGCTCCTCGATCAGTTCGGCTTGCGCGTGGTGCGCGACAATCTGGCGCGGAACATCTCCGGCGGCGAACGGCGCAAGCTGGAGATTGCCCGGGCGCTGATTCCCAACCCGCGCCTGATCTTGCTTGACGAGCCGTTCAGCGGGGTCGATCCGAAAGCGGTCGAGGACCTGCGACGCGAAATCCTGCGACTTCGCGAGAGCGGCATCGCGATCCTGCTGACCGACCACAACGTGCACGAGACGCTGCGCGTCACCGATCGCAGCTACGTGATATTCCAGGGCAAGGTGATCCGCTCCGGCACGCCGCACGAGCTGATCAACGACCCGCACGTCCGCGACGCCTATCTCGGCAGCACATTCCGCGGCGATGAATTCTCACCGACGCCGGCGCCTCCCGCGCCGCGTGCTGAGCTGGCGGCGTCGTCGCGAGAGGATTGACGGGCCGGAAGAGCAAAACGCCGGGCTTCGCGGACTCATCCCAGCCTGCGCGTTGCTTGACGATGCCGCCCAGGAGTTGTGAGCAATGTGGGTAGTGGCTCAGTTTCGCTTGCGACCCCGGTAAAACGCTCGACACCGAGGCCCGACCGTAAGGGAGCGGCCTTCTGCGGTCGCAAGAGACCCCTCCCTTACGGTCGCGGCTCGGCTGGGGAGTTCCTTCGCGAAATTGAGCCGCTACCGCAATGTGGCTACGACTTGACCGGCAATGACAGCGGAATCTGCGCAGCGTGCGGTCATCCCGCGAAGTCATGATTCTCCTGCTCACAACGTGCCTCTCGTTCGCACCGGCGATCCCTACCGCTCCGGCATCCGGCGAAACGCGTCGCCGTCGACCGCCAGGTGGCAGACGGACGGAAACGACCGGTGCGTGGCAATCAGCGTCTCGTGCTTGGCCGCCGGCTCCCGCAAAGGAGCGACGCGTACGCGGGCCGCGTCCTCCGGGTCGTGCTCGCAGCCAGTGAACCAGCCGGGGCGCTCGAACCGACCTGGAGCACGCCTCGCCTGGCGCGGATGGCGCGGGCGCCGGCCGCATCATCTCGCGCGGCTGTACCATCATCAGAATGCTCGACTCGTCGAAAGTGAAAATCGACGCGACCGCCGAAGGCGTGGAGTTTTGCGTGAAAGCGACGCCGGGGGCTTCGCGAACGCGCATCGCCGGCGTGTGGAGCGATCGCGTGCGGATTGCCGTTGCGGCGCCGCCAGAGGGTGGGAAGGCGAACGCTGCGCTTCGCCGGTTTTTGGCCGAATTGCTCAATGTGCCAATTGGGAACGTGCATATTGCGCAGGGCGAGTCGTCGCCGCTGAAACGCGTGCGAATTGCCGGTACGAGCGTCGATCAAGTCCGGCGCGCGATCCGCGGGTTGTGATGCTTGCAGACGCCAGAAGGTGGTACGGGCGTCTCGCCGGCGTTTCGCCCGTCGGGTCCGTGGAGAGCCGCTGATTCAACGGCTTCGGTAGTGGCTCAGTTTCGCATGCGACGCCGGATAAACGCTCGACACCGAGGCCCGACCGTAAGGGAGCGGGCTTCTGCGGTCGCAAGAGACCCCTCCCTGACGGTCGGGGCTCGGCTGGGGAGTTCCTTCGCGAAACTAAGCCGCTACCACGTCTTCGAACACGACTCGGAGTAGGCGGCCGGGCCGTCATCGTCGCAGTCCGGCGCGCGGCTGAAACGACAGATCGTTCAGCATCCCCGCGCGTAAGCGGTGAAATCCGAGCGCGGCGATCATGGCGGCGTTGTCGCCGCAATACTCGGCCGGCGTCAGCGTGAGTTGCGCGCCGCGTTCGGCGCAAGCCCGCGCCAGATCTCGCCGCAGGGCCCCATTCGCCGCCACGCCGCCGCCGACGACCACATGATTGACGCCGGCGCGCTGCGCGGCGTCGACCGCCTTTCGCACCAGCGTCTCGACGACCGCGGCCTGAAAACTCGCGGCGATGTTCGCCTTGTCGCGCTCGCGGAGATGCGCGATGTCGCCGTATTTTTGGGCCGGCCCGAAGACGTGATACATGACGGCGGTCTTGATTCCGCTGAACGAGAAATTCGCGTGCGGCTCGCTCAGCCAGGCGCGCGGGAAGCGGATGGCGCGCGGGTCGCCGCCGACGGCGAGGCGCTCGATGGCCGGCCCGCCCGGAAAGCCGGCTTCCAGGATCGCGGACACCTTGTCGAACGCCTCGCCGGCCGCGTCATCGCGCGTTTGGCCGATCAACTCGATCGTCAGAAAGTCGCGCACCAGGTAAAGCGACGTGTGCCCGCCGCTGGCGACGAGCGCGATCGCCGGCCAGGGCGTGTCCGCGGCGCTTTGCGCATCCGTGGCGAGCGCGGCGCTGGTCGCGTGCGCCTCGATGTGGTCGACCGCGACGATCGGCAAGTCCAGCGACATCGCCAGCGTCTTGGCCGCGGTGATGCCGACCAGCAAGCTTCCGACCAAGCCGGGACCGTCCGTGACGGCGATGGCAGACAGGTCGCGGTATTCGACGCCGGCGCGGCGCAACGCTTCGCGTATCACCGGTTCGATGCGCTCGACGTGCGCGCGCGAGGCGATCTCGGGCACGACGCCGCCGTAGCGCGCGTGCAGGTCGAATTGCGTCGCCACGACGTTTGCACGCACGTCTCGTCCTCCGATGACGATGGCGGCGGCGGTTTCGTCGCAGGAGGTTTCAATACCCAGGATGACGTCGGGCAATTTGTGCTCTGCTCATTCCGCTCATGGACTCGGCCGCAGACTTGAGATTACGCCGGCCGGTAACGCGCGACACATCCTGGCGCCTCCTCAACCTCGACGCACGCCAGCCGCGCCGCGCCGGCGGCGAAATCGCGCAGTGACTCGGCGACGTGGAGCGCGACATTCTCCGCGGAGGGGTTTCGCGCGGCGAACGGCGAAAGGTCGTTCAGATGACGATCATGCATCGCTCGCAGCACCTGATCCAGCCGCCTCTGCAACGCGACGAAATCGACGGCGACGCCCATGCCGTCTAATCGGCTCGCCGCGTACGTGACCGTCACGCGCCAGTTGTGGCCGTGCAGCGGCTCGAGCGTGCCATCGAGCAGCGTCAAGCGGTGCGACGCGGAGAACCAGCCGCTGACGCCGGCTTCAAAGACATCCACAAATCAACCCGCCTCTCGTTGCTCACTCAGGTCCAATTCGTACCGATACTCCGAGAATCGATTCGTGACCTGCATCTCGCGCAAGCCGCAGCGCCGGAAGCCGAGGCGCTCGTACAGCCGGTGTGCGTCGGTGAAGAGCGTGTCGCTCCACAGCTCGACAAGTCGGCAGTCACCGTTGCGCGCGAATCCGATCACCAGTTCGACCAGTCGCCGTCCCAGGCCCTGTCGTCGCTCGCCGGAATCGACGTACAGCGACTTCAACTCGGCCGAGTGATCGTGGATCGTGACAGCGATGACCCCGACGGTGCGCGCGTCGCGCCGCGCCACCCAGCACAAGCCGCCACGCGCGCGAAAATAGGCCGCCGGCTCGCGCAGATGCGGGTCCTCGCGCTGCACGTCCAGCACATAGCCGTAATCTGCGAAAATTCCGCGAACAAGCGTCTGAATCGCCTCCGCGTCGCCGGCGTTCGCCTCGCGGATTGTCACGGTTCGATCCATCGCCATTCCAGAATTCCCGCCGATGCTTCTTCCTGCAACTGGGCGTCGATCCGCAGCCCTTCGACCATCACCGGCTCGAATGTGATGCGGTTGAACTGATCCGCGTTCACGCCCGGTGTCTCTTTCGGCGCTGCGGCGCGCCAGTCACCGCCCATGCGCGCCGCCAGCGACCAGCTCGCCGGCGGCTTGCAGCCACCACCCTCGTCGCTGTCGTCAAACCAATACACTTCGACGCCGGCGATGCGCCGTGGCGTCGCGAAATCGACCTGTATCCACTCGCGCGTCCCGCGTTTGGGCCACCACGTGAAGCGCGGGATGCCTTGGTCGCCGGAGCGCGCCGGCTCGACGCCGTCAAACACAGCCTCCACCGAATCGCTGCGCCAACACTGCGACGCGCTGCCGCGCACGCCGGCCGGCGCCGGCTGCTCGCACAGCGCCGGGCTCTCCGGCAACCAGACGACCATCTCGCCGGCGTCGCGATTGTTCCACGCAAAGTACGGAATCGCCAGGAACGGACGCGACCGCGCGGCGGGTGCGAAACGATACAAACGTCCGCCCCAGTCCTCCGCGTTGGGCTCGACGGCGCTGCCATTGATCACCGCCACGCCGCCCAGAAGGTCCTTGCGATATTCGGCGGTGAGCTGCGCGTCGCGCGGCAGCGCCAGCGAGCGCACGCGACCGCCGTTGTCGACGCCCTCCAGGCAGAAGAAGACCGGACCGCGCTGCAGCGCGACGCGACCAGCGTCGGCGGCAACGCGCGGGGCAGCCTCCACGCGCTGCACACGCATGGGCAGAAAGATCGCCACTTCCTCGCCGCGCCGCCAGTCGCGCCGAATGCGGAGATAGCCGCCCGCCTTCTCGGCGGTGCGCACTTCGCTGCCGTTCACTCGCACCTGCGGTGCCGCGCACCAGGCGGGCATCCGAAAGTAAACGTCGAATTTTCCAATCGGTTGCTGCGGCTGAATGTAAACCCGCACCTCGGTGTCCCAAGGCAGATTGCCGATCTGGCGGATCGTGATCGGCGTGTCCTGCAAGCGCGTGTGCGCCTCGCCGGGCAGATACAGGTTGACGTAAATCGCGTCCTTGCCGACGGAATATACATAGTTCCCGGCGGACAAGATCGCGCGCAGTTCGTTCGGCGGACAGCAAGCGGTCGAAAACCAGGGTTGGCGGCGATGTTTGCCGCGACTGGCGAGCGGGTTGTCGTAGTGAAACGACTCTCCATCCAGCGAGACGCCGGCGAGGACGTTGTTGTAGAGCGCGCGCTCGAGAACATCGATGTAGCGGCCTTCGCCGGTCAGCAGGTGCATGCGATGGGCCCAGAGCATCAGGCCGATCGACGCGCAGGTTTCGCAATAGGCGGTGTCGTTGGGCAGGTCGAACGGGGCGCCAAAGCCCTCATTCGAGCCGGATGATCCGATACCGCCGGTCACGTACATGCGCCGCTGCGTCAGGTCGTCCCACATTGCCGTGAGTGCGTCGCGGTAATTGCCGGCGCCGCGGATCGTCGCGTCAGTCGCGGCGGAGTAGAGGTACATCGCGCGGACGGCGTGTCCGGTCATTTCGCGTTGGTCGGCGATCGGAAGGTGATCCTGACAATACGCGCCATACGAGGAGCGCCCGTCGTGCACGCCGCGTTGGGCGAGGAAGAACTCAGCCATTTTTCTGTAGCGCGGCTCGTTGACCGCATCAGCCAAGCGAAAGAGGGCTAGCTCGATCTCAGGATGCCCGCATACGTCTTTGCGTTTGTCGGGGCCGAACGTCGCGTCGACGTGATCGGCGAAGCGAATGGCCACGTCGAGAAGCGTGCGTTTGTGGGTGCACTGAAAGTGCGCGACGCCGGCCTCGATCAGATGCCCGCCGCAATAGAGTTCGTGCTTGTCCTTCAGGTTCGTCCAGCGCTTGCCGGGCTCCGCGACCGTGTAGTACGTGTTGATGTAGCCGTCTTTCTGCTGCGCGGCGGCGATAAGCTCGATCAGCTCATCCATCGCAGCCACGAGTTTGCCGTCGGATTCGAACGACAGCGCGTACGACGCGCCTTCGATGAA
Organism: Phycisphaerae bacterium; assembly: GCA_046350315.1. Classification (GTDB taxonomy): domain Bacteria; phylum Planctomycetota; class Phycisphaerae; order UBA1845; family Fen-1342; genus CAZHTF01. The sequence goes on along the minus strand of JAXMAP010000002.1, from coordinate 2,517,737 downwards.
CTTGTAAACGTCCGAGTCGTCGTAGAAGCGGCCCTCAAACGGCGTGGAGTCTCTGCCGGCGGCGCGGGCGAAATTCCGTATCCGACCGTTTTCCTGACATTGCTGCAGAATGTGAAATGCCGTCGTCTGGCGGGCCGTTTTCTGGTGCGGCGCCAGGACCGAGTCCGTGATCGACACGTCCGTAAATGGAATTGGTGTAAGTGGTTGCGCAAAACTCAGCCCGGCCGTCGCGATGAAGACCACCAATTGGAACGATCGGCCGGAAGCTCCGCGAAACGCCGCGATTTCGATTCGATGGGGCGATATTACTTGACAGGCCATTTGTCACCCAAGTACCGTAGTAGACTGTCTGAGTCAGGGTGGCATGATAGCACTGGGTGGGACGTAACGCGCGTGCTCGACGCGCCGGGGTTCTCATGACGGGGCGGATCGTTTCCGCATTCGCAGTACTGTTCATCGCCATCCAGAATGCGCGCGCAGAGTTCCAATCCCAGACGCCCGCCGTGCCCGCGGTCGAACGACCGGTTCAATCTGCCGCCAATTGTCCCGCGCCGTCGAACGAGACGATTCCGTGGCCGAGGGCGGATGATTTTCTCGCAATGCGGCACACCGGTGCGCCGCCCGCGTCGCAGGTGACGATTCGTCTGTCCGACCCGGCCGGCTCAGCGGAGATGTTCCTCTGGGCGCTGGGGACCGTTACGGTGCTTGGCGCTTCGCGCTCGATCAAGCGCCACGGGCACTCGACCGTCGTGAAAGACGGGCCGGCGCGGAGCGGCGATCACGCGATCTCCGCGGCTGACTGGCTGAGGCTGTTTCAGGGCTGGAACGTCGCGGTCGACGTGCGGCCGATCATCGCTTTGTCAGCCGCCAGGTTCGAGTTTTCGGAAAATCTGCGTGGCGTGCCTCGTTTTCGTCAATTCCTGATGCAGCTCGATCCGCGCGGTCCGCCTCGCTGAAGCCGGTTCATCTGACCCGATTCGTGCTGATTTCAGCTAGTGTTTGGCTGGAGCGAAGCGGGTGGGGATCATGCTTCGCCCTCTTGGGGGCAAGTGGGGTATTGTGAAAATCTTCTCTCGCGTGGCGGCCCTCCTGGCGACCATCGGCTTGACCGCCGCGGCGCAGGCGGGGTTTGCGTTCACGTTCAACGGCACGGCGTTCGGCGGCTCGGCCGGCCTGAGCGCCTATATGACGGGCGTCTACGGCTCAAGCGTTGTCGTCAGCGATGCGATCGCGACGAACAACTCATTCGCGCCGAATCCGAATGAGACTTGGATCGGCAACGGGACGGACTACGCCCGTGTCGGTCCGGCCGGCGTAGGCCGCGATATGGAAATCTGGTTCCAGAATGTGCCTCTGCTGTCGGCTCAGCTTCGCGGCTTTGTCTTCGACGAGGCGCGCGGACCGGTCGATTTCCAGATATTCGCGTATGACAGCACGTTCAACACCGCCGGCGGCACGGTTGAGAATCCGAACGCCAGCGCGCTGGTTTTCCACCAGCAATGGAACGTGGCCGGAAACGGCACGGAAATTCCGATCGGGCCGATCCTGTTCTCGCGTCCGGTCTCGCTGCTGGTTTTCTCCGATCAGGGACATTTTGACGTGGGCATCGACGACCTGATCGTAACTGTCCCGGCGCCGGCCGCGGCTCTGTTGGGCCTGGTGGGCGTGGGTCTGGTGAATCGAATCAAACGCCGCGTGTAGTTTTTCGCGTCGCGGCGGTTTGCGTGAGCGGGCCGGGAGCGCCGATCGGCGCGCCCGGCCCGTCGCGCTTATTCCTCAGTCTCGGCCGGCCATTCGAGCGAGATGCCGATCTTGTAGGCGCCGATCGTGTTGCTGGCGTGGCGAACTCGTCCGACCAGGCGAAACGACTCGCGCAGGTACGTCAGCTCCAGCGCAACGCGCGCCCCCACGTCGAACCAGATCGGGCTGCGCACCATCAAGCCGCCGGAGGAGACTTGCAGCAGCGGCGCTTCGAGAATGCGCGTTGCGCGGCTGCCGCCGGCGTCGACCGCGTAGACCATCAGCACCTGGCCCAGCAGCACGTCATGGCGCTGCTCGACCCGCCGCTCCGCGTCGTCCATCTGCGGAGCGATGTGCGCGCCAGGAAAGCCATCCAGGCGTGTCTTTTGGTTCGCGCAGTTTCCGCCTGAGCCACTAAGTCGCTCCTCGGTCCGCATGGGCGCGTCGATAGTTGAATCGTTCAATACGGCGCGGTACGTGCGATATTCGGGCCGCGAATTGGTTGTGCGCGAACGATGCGCGTGCGCGGGGGAGAAGCGGCCCTTGCACTCCTGATGGCCGCCGCCGCGCGCGCCGATGCATGGATGAACCGTTCCGCGCAGCCTTGACCGCGGAGCCGACGCGAGGTTCGCTGAATGAACGTTTCGAAGCGAATTTGCATTTATTATGTGCCGGAGCTCTCGGCCGGCGCACTTCCAGACTTTCAGGTCACCGCCCCGAACTCGCGCCGAGATTTGGTTACGGCGCTCCAGTCGCTGAACGCCGACGGTTTGGTAATCGACCTCGACCGTCCCGAATCGAACGACGTGATCGTGCAAGCGCTGGAGGCGTGCCCGGCCCTGGGCGTCGTCGGCGTCACAGCGTCCAAAAACGTTGAGGACGTGATGGCCGCGCAGCGGGCCGGCTGCCGCCAGATCCTCGCCAAACCGATCGATCTGAACGATCTCGTGCTGGCGCTGCGACGCGCGATGAACGAGCCCGTTACCGTCAAGAGCCGCGGACGGATCATCGGCGTCATCGGATCGAGCGGCGGGGTGGGCGCCAGCACCGTTGCGTGTCACCTGGCGGTCGAGATGGCCGCCGCCACGCGCGCCAAGGTCGGTCTGTTTGATTTGGATTTCGATTTTGGAACGGCCGCGATCGGGCTCAACGTCAAGCCCACTTTCACCTGCGGCGATCTGGCCGGGGCCGGCGCGGTCGACTCGACGCTGATCGAGAAGGCCGCCTACGAGACAAAGTACGACGTTCATCTCTTCGCGCGGCCCGACAGCATCGCCGAAGGCCACGCCGTGCACGATGAAGCGATCCGCCAGATGCTCGGCACGGCGTCGAAGATGTATGGCAATCTGGTGATCGATCTGCCGCACCGGCTCGACCCGCTGACCGGCGCGGCGATCGAGCTTTGCGATCACCTGCTGATCGTCATCCAGCTCACCGTGCCCAGCATCTGCAACGCCCGGCGGCTGCTGGACGTGCTGACGACCGAAGGCGTGGCGCCGGAGCGGCTGGATTACGTCATCAACCGCTATCGCAAGAATATGAGCCGCTGCACGCCGGAGACGGTCGCTGAAGAGCTGAAAAAGCCGTCGTTCGGGCTGATTCCCAGCGACTACAAGGCGGTGAACGACGCCAGTGACACCGGCGAGCCGATCGGCGCCAAGAGCCCGGTGCGGCTGGCGATCGGCGAAGTGGCGGCGAAGCTGCTCGGTGAAACGCCGCGCCCGCAGCGCTCCAGCGGCTGGTTCTCGTCGCTGCGCTCGCGGGCGAACTGAGACGCGAACATTTCACGACCCCGACGCGCTGAACGCGCTCAGGAACTTTCTCACCATTTCGGGGCCGTTCTGAATCAGAATGATCAGCACGCCCATCAACGATCCGCCGGCGATTACGCCGGAGGCCACCGGGAAAAGGAACTCGTCCGAACCTTTCTTGTCGGTTTTCTGCCAGGCCCAGGCGATGATGGCGCCGAGCATGAAATTCAGCGCGGTGTAGAAGTGGAAAGTCCACGCCAGCCCGATTCCGGCGGCTGACGGAATCCAGTTGCGGTATTTCGGCAGCGCCATGGATAGGATCGGCAGGATCAGGCCGACAGTTCCCCCAACGGCCATGCCCCAGATTTTCAACGGGTGCAGTTTCGAAATGTCGGCCAGCGCCTCCGCGACGCCTCGCCACGTTTGGGCGGCGGGGGCCGGAAATTGATCCGATCCCAGGACGCTCGCGTTCGGAACAATCACGTTGAACGCAAGCACCGTCGCGATGCTGCCGGCGAAGATGCCCAGGAATTGGGCGATGAACTGACGGCGCGGATGCGCGCCGAGGAGATAGCCGCTCTTGAGGTCGGTCAGCAAATCCGCCGACGAACTGGCGGCGGCGGCGGTTACGTTGGCGCTCATCAGGTTAACGATCATGTTGCCGGGGCTGACCGCGGCGAAGGTAAGCTGCGTGATCTTGCCCATGGATCCGACCGGCGTCGTGTCGGTTTCGCCGGTTACGCGACATGCGACCAGCGAAAGTGCGAACGACAAGACGACCGCAAGCGCGGTTTCCCAATACGGCATCTGGAAATTGCGGTGGGCCAGATACGCCAGCGCGATCAATGAGAGCACCTGACCGATCAGGAACCACGACATCGGCGTCTCGATCGCATCCATCGCTCCGCGTTGGCCTTCGCGTCGCGCCGAGAAAATCTGGAACAGTCCCTGAAACGCACTGATCGCGCTGCGCCATTGCAGCGCGAAAGTCAGCAGCCCGGAGGTCACCATGCACGCCGTGCCGCCCCACAGCGTCCATTGCACCAGCGCGCGGTAGCCGTCGCCCTCGACGATTCCCAATCTCTGTATGGTCGGCACATAGATCAGCCAGCAAGTCACGGCGCCGATCATCATGCTGACGCACACGCGCATCCCAGTGATCGCACCGGCGGCCAGGAAGATCGGATCCCAAGTAAACGCCACCGTTCGTCCGGTCCAGGCCGCGCCGATGGTCGCGTTGTTGGCGCCGCCCACCAGCGTGTCGATGGAGAATCTCTCCCAAGCCGATCCGAGGAGCCCCAGACCCTCCTTCCAGAATTGGCTGATCGCCGCGAGCAAGCCGAATATTCCCAGCGCCTTGGCCGAACGCATGCCTTTTTCGCCGTGCGAATGCAGCGCCCGAAGCGTTTCGGCTGCGGCGATGCCGCTGGGGAAGCGAAGCTGTTCGATGTTGATCATCTGACGCTTCATCGGCACGGCCATCGTCACGCCTAGCACCGCCAGGCAGAACACCCACGCGATCAGGTCGAGCACGGGCATGGTCTTGTTCGTGATGAGCATGTACGCGGCGAAGGCCGAGATGAGCGTCCCGCCGGTTGAATAGCCGGCCGACGATGCGGTCGACTGCATGCAGTTGTTTTCGAGAATCGTCATCGGGGTGCGGACGATGCCGATCCGATGGAGCGAAGTCCAGATCGCGTACGACAGGATGCACGCGGTGATGGCGACACCAAACCCCCAGCCGGCTTTCAGGCCGATGTAGATATTGGTGAGCGATAGCACCGCGCCGAGCGCCGAACCCATTACCACGGCGCGAAACGTGAGTTGCAGCATGCGGTCGCCGCGGCCGATGTAGCATTTCTCGTACCACTGGCGCTCGATCTCGTCAGGCGTGCCGACGAACCCTTGAACCGGGAGCTCGAAATCCTCCTCGACCGCCGGCGTCGTGCCGTTGAGCGGCCCGCCGCAATGCGGACAACTCCCGCTGACGGCGTGCTCGTTCGAAACATCCATGCTGCATTTGTCGCAGCGCAACATCGTTGCGGTTGCCGAGTTTTCCATCGCGATAATCCTTCGTGACGCCGTGTTCGGAAAGTCACGCGCCAGTGCGGCGGCCCTGCAGCACGAATCCGCACGAACGGCAGAAATCCAAGCATACACGGAACGCGGCGAATTCCAACGTAGACTGTACGCATTGTTCGCAATCGTGCAGGATCGCGGAGTCGATCGGGGCTCGGCATCCAGGCGATTGGCGGCCCGCCCAGCAGGCAGAGGGCTTTGCCGTGCGGGACGCCGAGGAGGTCTCATGAAGTCATTCCGCAAGGAACTCTGGCTCGCAACGCCAACCCGCCGGGAATTCGTGAACATCACGCCGCAGGTCGAGCAGGCGCTGCGCGAGAGCGGCGTGCGCGAGGGGCTGTGCCTGGTCAACGCCATGCACATTACCGCCAGCGTTTTTATCAACGACGACGAATCCGGCCTGCATGCCGACTACGAGCGCTGGCTCGAAGCGCTCGCGCCGCACGAGCCGACCTCGCAATACCGCCACAATCTGACCGGCGAGGACAACGCCGACGCGCATCTGAAACGCCAGATCATGGGCCGCGAGGTGGTCGTGGCGATCACCGCCGGCAAGCTCGACTTTGGCCCGTGGGAGCAGATTTTCTACGGCGAATTCGACGGCCTTCGTCGTAAGCGAGTGTTGCTGAAGATCATCGGCGAATAGCGATTGGACCGAGATTTCGATTCGGTGCCGCGCTGGACTTTGGCTCGGACGCGCGCCTATCGTCCGATACGTAGGTCTATCAAGTGATTCGTCCCACGAACTTTTTTCGGCACGTCAGTCGCGGCTACGGCGCGGTTGCACGGCTGTCGCTGGCGTGCTATCTGGTGTCCGCGTTTGGGTTGCTGCCGGGACCGGGGCTCTTGCGTTCGGCGCACGATCCTGCCGAGCGTTTTCCGTGCGAGGTTTGCGGCTGCGGCTGCGGATCCGCGCGCGAGTGTTGGTCGCGTTGCTGCTGTCACACCGCCGTCGAGCGCCTGGCGTGGGCGATCCGCAACGGCGTTCAACCGCCCGCTAACGTGACGTTCAGCGACGCGGAATGGGCCGCCGCCCGTCGTGCGGCAGAGCCAAAACGCGTCTGTGCATCGTGCGGCGAGGCTGGCACAAAGCGGGCAACTGGCTCGCAACAAAAGACACGCCGCCAAAGCGACCGCACCGGAAGTGGAATGCCTTCATTCTCCGCGCTCAAGTGCAAGAATCTGTCCGTGCTCATAGGTATCGCGATTCCGCCTGCGCTCCCGCTTTGCGCCATCGATCCATTGCGGCCGCCGCTGCGCGAGCGGATTTCCGCGCTCGGCGATTGGCACTGCGCGTCGCGCGCGCTTGAAACGCCCGCTCCGCCTCCACGCGTTGCACGTCACGCCTCGAACCTGGGTTAGCAACAAGCGATTCCGCGGTCGCTGGATGGCGATTCGCGCCTGGGAGTGCTTGCATGCACTCGTTGCGAGCGTCATGTCGCGTCGCTGGCGCGCGCCGCGGCCTTACGCTCATCGAACTGCTCGTCGTCATCGCGATTATTGCATTATTGATCGCGATTTTGCTGCCAGTGCTGACCAACGCACGCGCATCCGCGAAGGGCGCTGTGTGTCTGGCGTCGCTGCGCAGCATCGGACAGGCCGTTGTGTTGTACTGCGATAACAACGAGGGCCGCTATCCGGTCTCCAGCCATACCGCCGGTTCGCTTGTCGCGCCGGTCGGATGGTTGACGAGCTTGCAGCCATATGGAGTGCTTGTGGAAGCTCGAAAGTGCCCGATGGATGACTTTCGTGCACAGCGCTCCACCAGCTACGCCACGAACGAACACTTCGAACCGCTTACGCCCGGGATCGACTTCAACCCCGTCAATCACCAGCCGCTGCCCGGCGGACGAATGCGCGCGTTTGACCGCATGACGCTCGTGCCGCGCCCGGCGGCGACGATTTACGCGTATGAGCCCGAGGGAATTGGCACGATCGACCACCTGAACACGCATCAGTTCGTCACTGCGGATGACGTGAGGGCGGGGATCGCCGTTACGCGCCACTTGGGCAACGGGCAATATCTGTTTGCTGACGGCCACGTGGACAAGCGCTCGTGGAGCCGGTTTGCGGCGGTGTTCAGCCCGGCGACAAGTCCATTCGACCCCGAGACGGCGCGATGACGCTCGCCATACAACACCGTCTCGCCGCGCCGATTCGATTCATCAAATGTCAATCTTGGAAGGAACTGAAATGAGACCATTTCCATTCCTCGCCGCGCTCGCGCTGGCGAGTTCGTCATTTGCGCATATTCACCTGACGGTCGATACCGCCAACGGCCAGGCCGGCGACCCGATTCTAATCGGCGCGGGCTATCTGCCGGCCGAGTCGATGTTCACGATCGATTCGTCGGGCCGGCTGCTCGAGAGCGGCAATATTGCCGTCTTCGACGTGATCGATTCGCTGACGCAACCTGGATCGCTGGTCGACGGCTGGTTCGCGGGCGACGAAGTGCTCTTGACCAGCGATTTCTATTTCGCGACCGGGCGACTCGACGGCGGGAACTTTCAGTACGAGCTTTCAGGTTTGACAGCGATCGGCGGCGGCGGTGCGAACGTGGGCTGGGGGGACTTTGGTGCATCGGGTTTCTCGCCATCGGCACTCAGCAACGCCGCGACACGATTGGGTCGCTCTTTCGACACACAAGTCGGCGGTCACGATCACGAGCAGGGCTACGCCATCAGCGGACCGGGCCTGTACGACCTGCGGCTCGTCGCGTGGGACAGCAATGGGCGATACACCGACTCGACGCCGGTCACGTTCAGGCTGAACGTTGTGCCCGAGCCGGCTTCGGCGATCTTGCTCGCGACAATATTGATAGCGATTCGGCGGCGCTGAATTACGCGGCGCTTCAGACCCCTTAGGGCTGCGAGCCTGCAGTCCCGGGGCCGCGCAGTAGCCCTGGAGGGACACAGGAGGCGTGCCGATCGATTAATCGGTGCGTGCCCTGTCTCCCCTCCGGGGCTCGGCAGACCGTGGGCGCGTGGAACTCCGACTCGCCCAGGGCCATTCTCTGCTGCCCTTGCGGGGTAGGTCTAGGGGTTGTCGAAGAGCTTCAATTGACTCCGCTCGAAAATTTCCTTGCTGAATTGGCCGTCGATCGGAATCGGATAGTCGCCCGAGAAACACGCGTTGCAATAATCGCCGCCGTGTAAATTCAGGCAGCCGATCATGCCCTCCAGCGACAGGTACGCCAATGAATCCACGCCCAGGTAGCGACGGATTTCGTCCACGCTCCTGTTATTGGCGATCAGCTCTTCGCGGCGCGGAAAATCGATGCCGTAATAGCACGGATGCCGGATCGGCGGGCTGGCGACGCGCAGGTGAATCTCTCGTGCGCCGGCCTTGCGCAGCGAGTTCATCTTGCCGCGCGTCGTGGTGCCGCGAACGACGGAGTCTTCGACGACAACCAGGCGCTTGCCCTCGACCGACGCGCGGATCGGGTTCAGCTTCAGCTTCACGGTCAGGTCGCGGATGGTCTGCGTCGGTTGAATGAATGAGCGACCGACGTAGTGGTTGGTGGTGAATCCGCGCCCGATCGGGATTCCGGAGTGCTCGTGAAATCCCAGTGCGGCGCAGCGGGCGCAGTTCGGCACGGCGATCACGAGGTCGGCATTCGCCGCCGATTCGCGCGCCAGGGCGCGGCCGAACGCCCGCCGCACCTCGTGCACGTTTTCGCCGAAGACCTGGCTGGCCGGGTCGGCGAAGTAAACGAGTTCGAAGATGCAATGCGCACGGCGTTGATGAGCTGGTGCAACGAACTGGCGCGAATGCAATCCGGTCGCCGTCAGAGTAACGATCTCGCCCGGCGCAACGTCGCGAACGTACTGGGCATCGACCAGGTCCAGCGCGCAAGTCTCGCTGGCGACGATCCAGGCGCCGCCCAACTTGCCCAGGCATAGCGGCCGATTGCCGGATGGATCGCGGGCGGCCTCGATCCGGTCGGGGTACATCAGCAACAGGCAATACGAGCCCTGCAATCGGCGAAGCACGGCCGCCAGCGGGTCGGGTTGCTCGCGAAACTCCTGACTGGCCAGCATGTGCAGCGCGACTTCGGTGTCCGACGTGCTCGTAAAAATGTGGCCGCGCTCTTCGTACTCGTTGCGCAAGCCGGCGGCGTTGGTCAAATTGCCATTGTGGCAGATTGCAACCTGGCCCATCGCGGCATTGACCAGCAGCGGCTGCACGTTCGCCTCGCGGCATGAGCCGGTGGTCGAGTATCGCACGTGTCCGATGGCCAGCGGGTTGCGCAGCGCCTCCAGCGACGCCGGCGAGAATGCGTCGGTCACCAGGCCCATCGCGGCGTGTCGCTTCACGGACCGCCCGTCCGACGTGCAGATTCCAGCAGCTTCCTGGCCGCGGTGTTGTTGCGCGTAGAGGCCAAGGTAGGTCAACTCGGCGGCGTCCGCGTGGTTCGCCACGCCGAAGAGCCCGCAATAGTGGCGTGCGTCGTGGAGCATGCGTTCCGAGTCGCGGCGCGGTTGAGCCCAAACGTGAAGTTTATCACGAAAGCGCCGCGGCGTCCCGCTTGCATACGCGCGGGATGCGAGTAAAGTACAAGGCTCGATTCCAGCAGAGGAACACGGAATGAGCGCCATTAAGCCGGGAACGTCGGTCCAACTCGAAATCAGCCGTCTCCCGACCAGCGAGTCGGGGACGAAGACGCTCGTTCGGTTGTGCCGCAAGGATGCGTCGGTTGTGCGCCATCACCGCCAACAGAAGCGGAAGCGTCCGTCGCGCGAGGAGTGGCGTCGCGGCGGGATGACCTGGCACCATCAGATGGAATCCAAGGCGGCGGTGAGCCTGAAAGTCGGCGCCCGCTACCAGATTCGCGCCACGCTCGACGTGCTCCGCGACCTGGAGAGCATTGCGCGGTTCGTCAAGCTCACGCCGGTAACGTAGCGGCATTCTGTTTCAAGCGCTGCGGCTCGCGCGCGCTCAATGAAGCGCGGCGCCGCCTAAGCGTGTGTGAGCAAGCCCTGCAAATCGAGCACAGACCTTGACTAGCGCTAGCTCGAATTCCGGTCTGGGCACGCGCCCGCCCAGTGACGACGATCGGGTCATTGCTTCGCTGAAATCACGCCCTGAATTGCTGGTCTCCGAGTCCTTTCGCCGCGCGCTGGTGAATTTCGATCACGCCGCCGACGTGCTCGCGCTCGATCCCAACGTCGCCGGGCGATTGCGCTTGCCGGAACGGACGCTGATCGTCTCGGTGCCGGTGCGCATGGACGACGGGAGCGTGAAGGTCTTCAGCGGCTTCCGCGTGCAGCACAACGACTCGCTCGGCCCGTTCAAGGGCGGCATTCGCTATCACCCGCACGTGGACATCGGCGAAGTCGCCGCGCTGGCGATGGGTATGACTTGGAAATGCGCGCTGGTCGGCTTGCCGCTCGGCGGCGCGAAGGGGGCCGTGCAAGTCGATCCGAGCAAGATTTCGTACGCCGAGAATCAGCGCCTCACGCGGCGTTACACGGCTGAGATCATGTCACTGATCGGCCCGGAGATTGACATTCCGGCGCCGGATCTGGGCACCAACGACCGCACGATGGCATGGATCATGGACACCTACAGCCAGAAATCCGGCCGATTCATCCCGCAAATCGTTACCGGTAAGCCGGTTGACGTCGGTGGCTCCGTGCTCCGCCGTGAAGCCACGGGCCGCGGCTGTGTGTACGTGATCGAAGAGGCCGCCAACGAGTTGCACATGCCGCTGAAAGGCGCCAGCGTCGCCATTCATGGTTTCGGCAACGTCGGCGTGCATGCGGCGATCGAGCTCGCGCGGCGCGGCGCGAAGATCATCGCCGTCGCCGATGTCAGCGGCGGTTTCCTGCACCCGGCGGGATTCGACATTGAGGCGATGGCCGCGCACGTCACGCAGCACGGCTCGCTGCGCGGCTGGACGAACGGCGACCGCGTTTCGACCGACGACGTGCTCACGACACCCTGCGACATTCTGCTGCCGGCGGCCACCGGCGGCGTGATCACCGCCGAGAATGCGTCGCGCGTGAAATGCCGGATACTGGCCGAAGGCGCCAATCAGCCGACCACGCCGGAGGCCGACGCGATTCTGGCGCGGGCCGGAGTGTTTGTCGTGCCTGACATTTTGTGCAACGCCGGCGGCGTGATTGTCTCGTACTTCGAGTGGGTGCAGGGCGGCATGCATTTCTTCTGGAGCGAGGCGGAAATCGACCAACGCCTGAGCGACGTGCTTCGTCGCGCGTACGCCGCGGTCCGCAAGTTCGCGCGCGAGCGCAACACGCCCAATCGCATCGCCGCGCTGTGCGTCGGCATTGAGCGCGTGGATCGCACGATGCGCCTGCGCGGCTTGTACGCCTAGTGTAGTGTCTCATATTTACACTAACATATTATCGGTTGGCGTGTCCTCCTGGATGAAGGAGGATGGCGGCCATGCGGCGAGCGGATGCGATCACGTTGAGCGGCGAGGAGCGGGGCGCGCTGTCTGGCTGGGCGGGTAGCCGTACGGCCGCGGTCCAGTTGGCGACCCGGGCGCGGATGATTCTGCTGGCGGCCGAGGGCTGGGAGAATCTGGCGATCGCCGCGGAACTCGGCGTCCATCGCGTCACCGTGGCGATCTGGCGGAAGCGTTTCGCGGAGCAGCGACTGGCGGGCATAGCGCAGGAGCGGCCCGGCCGCGGCCGGCGGGCGACCCGGCGGCGGCACTGGGCCCGCCGGATTGTCGAAACGACGCTGCACACGCCGCCGAAGGATGCGACGCAGTGGAGCGTACGCTCGCTGGCCAAGTACCTGGGCATCGACAAGTCGCTGGTGCATCGCGTCTGGCGGGCGCACGAGCTGGCGCCGCATCGCGTGCGGACGTTCAAGCTCAGCCGTGACAAGCGCTTCGTCGAGAAGCTGATCGACGTGGTCGGGTTGTATCTGCGGCCGCCGGAGCACGCGCTGGTCCTCAGCGTGGACGAGAAGAGCCAGATCCAGGCCCTCGACCGCACCCAGCCGGGTCTGCCGCTGAAGAAGGGCCGCTGCGGCACGATGACGCATGACTACAAACGGAACGGAACGACGACGCTGTTTGCCGCGCTTGAGATGGCCAGCGGAAAGCTGATCGGCCGGTGCATGCAGCGGCATCGGCATCAGGAATGGCTGAAGTTCCTGAAACTGATCGACGCCGAGACGCCCGCAGAGCTCGACCTGCACCTGATCGCCGACAACTACAGCACGCACAAGCATCCGAAGGTGAAAGCCTGGCTGGCGAAGCATCCGCGCATCCACATGCACTTCATCCCCACCAGCAGCTCGTGGCTGAACATGGTCGAACGCTGGTTCCGCGAGATCACCACCAAGCGCATCCGCCGCGGCAGCTTCCGCAGCGTCGAGCAGCTCGAAGCGGCGATCCAGCAGTTCATCGACACGCACAACGACGACCCGAAACCGTTCGTGTGGACCGCCGACCTCAAGGACATCCTGCCCAAGATCGTCCGGGCACACGAAACCCTCGATAAGTCACACAATCAATGAGACAGTACACTAGTGCGGCATGGATTCGCGGGCAACGTCCCGCCCGGACCACCCATGATGCTACGTATTCTGGTAGCGGCTCGATTTCGCATGCGACGCCGGAAATACGCTCGACACCGAGGCCCGACCGTAAGGGAGCGGCTTGTGCTGGTCGCAAAAGACCCCTCCCTTACGGTCGGGGCTCGGCTGGGGAGTTCCTTCGCGAAACTGCGCAACTACCCGAATTCTGACCCACGCGCCTGTCAACTGCCGGATGCCAGAAACCAAGCCTGCAATTCGCGACCGCGATAGACGATGAACATCGCGGAAATGGCCCAGGTGATCAGCGCGACTTGAAACGGTCGATCGCGGATCACGACGTCGGTCGGCCCGTCGACGCGGCCATGCTCCACCAGCACCGCGAAGCGAAAGATCGCGTAGACCACGATCGGCAAGGTGTACAGCAGGTAGTTCGTGCCGAATTTGTCGATTGTCTTTTGATCCGTGGCATAGAGCATGAAGCTGACCACCGCGACGCCGGCCGTCATTGTCGTCATGTGATTGAGCAGCTCGGGCGTGTACTCGGCGAGCGTACGGCGGTGCTTGGCCGCGTCGCCGTTGCGCTTTTCGGCCAGCGCGCTCAGCTCGCAACGCCGCTTGCTGAAACCCATGAACAGACACAAGGTGAACGTGCAGAGCACCAGCCAGTGCGAAATCGCGACGTGCACGAGCACGCCGCCGGCGACGGCGCGCAGCACGAAACCCAGCGCGATTGCGATGACGTCCAGCAGCACCATCTGCTTGAGCGCGAACGTATAGGCGACTTGCAGGACCAGATACACCGATACGACGATCGCGAAATTCCGGTCAAGCAGAAAGCTGCCGCCAAGCCCGATCGTCAGCAGCGCAACCGCAAGGGCCCAAGCCGCGGCGACCGACACCTCGCCCGAGGCGATCGGCCGTTTGCACTTGCGCGGATGAAGGCGGTCCTCGGCGCGGTCGTGGATGTCGTTGACCACGTAGACCGTGCTGCTGACCAGGCACAGGAACGCGAAGCCGATCAGGGCGGCGATGACGCTTTCGGCGTGCGTGAGCTGGGCGCCGAAAATCAGTCCGGCGAAGACGAACAGGTTCTTCACCCATTGGTGCGGTCGAAGAAGGCGCAGATACGCCATGAACACTCCAACGGCCGCGCGGCGCGATTCCTGGGCGACTCAATTCGAGCCGGGCTGTGCTCAGCCCGCTCGACGCCCAATCGCCATCAACTCAACCGGCATGAGGACACGCCGGCTCGGACGCCGCAAACCCGCAGCTCTAACGTGACAAACTCCTAGTCCTCGCCTTGCGCCTTCGTGTAACTGGCCGCGCCGTCGAATTCGCTGAGCTTCTCCACGTGGCCCCAGTGAATCTTCCCGCTGAGACGCTGAAGAACATCAAGAACCGTCGCGTCGCCCAGATCGCCGCCCGCGTCCTTCAGCATCAGTCGGGCGATGTGGGCGTCCGTGCAATCGGTAATGGCGCCGCCGGCCGGGTAGACCTTCGTGCCGCGGTTTGCGATCGTCTTGAGCTTCAGCGGCGTCGGTGTCAGCAGCGATTCGATCTGCGGGCCAAGCTGCTCGGGGTGTATCGCGGATTCGACGAACAGGTCGATTCCGACCACGCGTCTGGTCTTGGCCTTCACCGTGTCTTGCGCCGACGATACTTGCGGGAGCTTGACCGACTTGTAATCGCGGACCTTCCACTTCTCGGAACGCTTGCCCAGATTGCGGATGATCTGCTCCGTGTATTCGCTGGTGGAGACCGCCGCGGGCGTGCCGTAGCCCGCCACGTCGCCCGTGCCGCGGCCGGCGCGGGCGTTTTCTTCGAGCGTGACCAGCACGGCGTGCTCGATTTTTTGCGCCTCTTCGAACATGCCCATGTGTCGCAGCATCAGAACGCCCGTGAGGATTACTGCGGTGGGATTGATGCAGTTTTTTCCGGCGTACTTGGGGGCCGATCCGTGCACCGCCTCGAAGATGGCGACCTCGTTGCCGATGTTGGCGGACGGCGCGAACCCCAGCCCGCCGATGAGCGCGCTGGTCAGATCGCTGATGATGTCGCCGTTCATGTTGGTGGTGACGATCACGTCGAATTGCTCGGGCTTCTTCACGAGCTGGTGAGCGCAATTGTCGATGATGACGTGCCAGCTCTGAATGTCCGGGTATTCCTTGGCCACTTCCTCGAAGGTGCGCTTCATCATGCCTTCGGTCATCTTCATGATGTTCGACTTGGTCGCGCAGGCCACGCTCTTGCGGCCTTCGGCCCGCGCCACTTCGAAGCCCAGGCGTACGATTTTCTCGCAGCCCTTGCGGCTGATGAGCTTCAGGCACTGCGCCACGCCGGGCGTCTGCATGTGCTCGATGCCGGCGTAGAGGTCTTCGACGTTCTCGCGCACGACGATCAGATCGACGCCGCGGCCGCTGTAGGGCGTCTTGATGCCCGGCAGCTCGCGCACCGGCCGCAGATTGCCGTAGGTCTCAAACAGCTTGCGCAGCGTGACGTTGGCGCTCTTTTCGCCGTAGCCGATCGGCGTTCCCAGCGGGCCTTTAAATACGAGCCGCGTCTTGCGGACGGATTCGATCGTGTCAGTCGGCACGCCCGAGGCGATGTTCTGTTTGAAGACGCTTTCGCCGGCGTGCCGAATCTCCCATTCAATCGGGGCCCCGGTGGCTTCGATGATCTGTCGCGCCGAGTTCGTGCATTCGGGTCCGATGCCGTCGCCGGGAATGAGCGTAACGAGCGTCTTTCCGCTGGGTGTCTTGAACATGAGAGCCGGTCCTTTCCTCGCGCCGCCGCGTGGGGGCGCTGCTGATTTCGAATCTCGAATGATACAAGCGTCAGGCGTCGCGGCAACGTGGCGGCACCGGAGGGCCGGAGGGCGACGGCATTACGCCGCACGTGCCGCTACTTCGGCACAGGGCGAAGCGGCCTCAACGGCCAATCGCGTTCCGCACGCCGGCTTTTTTTCGTTTGCCCGGACGGATAACCGCGCAGAAAAACGTTGCTTTGGGTCAAGGTGCCGCCTAGCATCGTTCGGGGCCCATTCAATAATTCGGCAACACTCGAAACGACGGACTTTTATGAGCATTCTTAACAAACGGAAAGTCGTCCGGCGACCGCATCCGCTCAAACCGAGCGTAACGGCGCTCTTCTTGGCAACGATGATGCTTACGGCGCCGCGTGCCTCGGCGCAGCTCTGCGATTGCCAAGGCGACGCGAACCGCGATTGCGTCGTGAACCAGCTCGACATCGACATAATTCACGCACACTGGCTCAAGTCCGGTGTAACGCGCGAGGAGGGCGACGTCTCAGGTGACGGTGTTGCCGACGAAGTGGACTTGGGAATCGTTCTGTCGCGCTGGCTTCAGGTCTGTCTCGTGAATCACCCGCCGCTCGTTAAGGTGGGAGGACCGTACATCGGCGAATGCACCGGTGGGCAAACGCGCATCACGCTCGACGGCAGCGGATCAAAGGACGAGGACGGCGACCCGCTCACGTTCGTTTGGTCGACCGATTGCCCGGGTGCGACGATTGACGACCCGTCTTCCGCCACGCCGACGATCACGCTTCCGGGCCCCACGCCGCCGCAAGGATGCACCATTACTTTGACGCTTTCCGACGGCATTGGGATTCCGATTCCGGCCAGCACGACCGTGACCGTTACGGACTCATCCGCGCCGAAATTGACGCTTCCGTCGGACGTGACGCGCGAGTGCGGGACGTCGACCGCTTCAACCGCGACCGGCGTCGCGAGTGCGACGGATGCGTGCGACGGCAATCCGACAATCACATCCACCGACACCAACGCGACCGACGGCAGCGGCGACATTTTGCGGACCTGGACGGCGCGCGACGCGTCGGGCAATGCAACCTCGGGCGTTCAGCGAATTCGCGTTCGCGACACCGCCGCTCCGACGCTCTCATGCGAACCGCGCGTTCGCGTCGTTGCGACGGACGCGGCGGGGATCGCCTCCAGCGCCGTGTCGCTGGCTCGCCAGATCAGCGATGTGTGCGACAGTTCGCCCGCGATCACCGATGATCGACCAACGACACTCCCGGTTGGGGAGACACGTGTGACAACCACGGCGCGCGATTCGGCCGGCAACGTCACCACATGCACGACAATCGTCGAAGTCGCTCCGCCCGAAAATCAGTCCGAGCAGAGTCCGCCCGCCGCCGAACCGGTATTTGTCGAGGAACGCCGAACGATCACGACTACGACCGCCATCTGTCCCGCATTCGCGGCGATGGCGTTTTTCGCGGCGTTTCTCGGACGGCGCGCGGCAGCGTCGTCGTGTCGGCGCGTCGTTTGACACACCCGCCGTAGGCGCCTAGCGTGAGATAGGGAGCGCACCTGGAGCCTTGCTCCTTATGAGTATCTGGCGCCCAGTTCAGGAGGCGGTTGTCGTGTTGAATCAGAAATGGGGAACCAGCGTCGCGATTCAATCGCTTGTGATCGTGATGTGCTTGTCGACACCCGCGTTCGCCGGCAACGGTCCTGGGGGGTGCCCCGGCTGCCTCGGCGACGCCAACGGCAGTTGCAACGTCGATGAAGCCGACATCGGCATGGTCATGGGTTTCTGGCTCACCTTTGTGCCACCCGGCACCAATGGTGACGTGAGCGGCAACGGGTTTGTTGACGAGACGGACATGGGAATCGTCCTGGCCAACTGGCTGCGAGTCTGCCCGCGACTCAACCCGCCGGTCGCCAACGCGGGCGGCCCGTACAACGCACAGTGCCAGGGCGCGATTACGAATGTTCAACTGGACGGCCGAGCGAGTTCCGATCCTGACGGCGACACGCTCACGTTTGCGTGGAGTTCGGATTGCAAAGACGTGACCTTCGATGATCCCGCCAGCCCCACCCCGACACTCAGTATTCCACGAATTGCTTGCAGCCGCGCATGTGGCGTGACGCTAACCGTCAGCGACGGCGTGTTTCCGCCCGTTTCAGCCGCAGTGCTCGTGACCGTGTCAGACAGCACTGCGCCCGTCATCACGGTTCCGGCGGACGCCGTCCGGGAGTGCGGTTCCGCGACCGACCCCGGCGCGACCGGCATAGCCACCGCGAACGACGCCTGCGAGGGCGCCGTGACCGTGACGTTCAGCGATGCGCCCGTTGGCGACGCGCTTGGCAGCCTGATTCGCACCTGGCGCGCGGCTGACTCGTGCGAAAACGAAGCAACCGCCACGCAACGAATCACGATCCAAGACTCGACCGCGCCGACGATCACGCTACCGCCGAATGCGACCGTCGAGTGCGGCGGCTCCACGGCGCCGGCGGCGACCGGCAATGCGACCGCCACCGACGGCTGCGGCGGAAACGTGACCATCACGTTTAGCGACGCGCCCGCGGACGGATCGCCCAGCGGCGTGACGCGCACCTGGCGCGCCGTCGACGCCAGCGGCAACGCCACGACCGGGGTTCAGACAATCAGCGTGGTCGACACGACGCCGCCGACGATCACGTGCCCGTCGAATGTGCAGGTGCAGGCGACGTCGGCGGACGGCGTGGCGGCGGGCGACGTGCCGCTGGCCGCACCGACCGCGAGCGACACGTGCGGCGGCGCGCCGACGATCACGGACAATCGCCCGCCAACGTTCCCGGTCGGCTCAACCAACGTTACGTTCACGGTTCGCGACGCCAGCGGGAATGCGGCCACTTGCACGGCGACGGTCGTCGTGCTGCCGCCGGACACACAGACTGGGCAACCGGCGCCCGCGCCCGAGCCGACGCAACCGGTGCGCGACTACACGGAGAACCGCGTCACGACGACGACGACAAGCGGATTGTGCCCGGCGTCGGGACTTGGATTGATGCTGGTGAGCCTGTTGGGCGCGACGAGAAGCCACGCTCGTCGCGGCGGCGACGCGCGTCGCTGACAGAATCGCCTTTGCAGAAACGAATGAAGGAGGACCGAATGAAATATCGGAAAAAGTCGTTGCTGACCGGCCTTGCCGCGGGCGCCATGTTGTTCGCGGGCGCCTGCGGGTTGCAGGATTGGCAGCGCGACCTCTTGTCGCTGGGCGGTGGCTTGATCGGCGGGCTGGTGGGCGGCTCCACGCAAGTGACGGTGCAGCGCGACTGCTTCCAGAACGGCCAGCCGGTGGATTGCAGCCAGGTCCCGAATTTGCAGTAAGTGACGACGCCTTGCGACATCAACGCTGAGGGAGGATTGCGCATCCCGCCGTCCGATAAGGATCGCGGGCTGCGAGTTGCTTTGACCCGACGGCGCAGCACCTTTAGGATAAGGTGCTGTCCCGGTCGGTGGCTTTGGAGGCGGACCGACCGCCGGATACATCGCATCGCGGCCAAAGTGCCGCCAGACGCGAGCGAACTCTTTACCCTTATTGACGGAGCAATCTCATGCCGCAAGCACCCCGCACATTCTCACGCATCGCCACAGGAATCGCGCTGACGACTGCGCTGGTCGCGCCGGTCTTCGCGCTCGATGGCGGTCAGGTCGAGCCGACCGGCGCGCCGCTGAATCCGGTCTACATCGAGCAGGGAAACCTGGAGCAGGTTACGCGTTACGCCGACGGCAGCCAGGCCGTGCTCCCGACGTGGACCGAATGGCATTACATGTGCGGCTCGAACGCACAAGCGGGGAGCGTCGAGCAGCTCAAGGCCGTCTCGGAGTTCGTTCAGGCGGATTTGGCGGCGCCGGGCGCGCGAATCCTGGATAGCGGACTGCGCGGCGCGGGCATCAACGTCATCTTCAGCCTGGGCGCCAGCGTGCCGGCCGCGGCCGTTCCGGCGTTCACCGCGGTGGAGGCGTATATCGAGTCGCAGTTCAGCGATCCGATCACGGTGACGATCACGGCGAGCTACGCCGACCTCGGCGGCGGCGGCGTGATCGGCGCAACGGGTAGCAGCTTTACGTCTGACACGTACGCCAACTCGCGCACGGGTTTGATCAACGGCATGGACGGCGACGACGTGATTCAGAACTTCCTGCCGACCGGCTCGACGCTGCCGGTGCGCTTCAGCACCGCGGCGACGATTACGAACGTCAGCACCATCAGTTGGAACGTCAGCGCCTATCGCGCCACGATGGGAGCGATCTCCGGCAACATCGGCAACATGACGTTCAACACGCAGTTCACGTTCGACTATGACCCGTCGAACGGCGCTTCGGCGATGTCGTTCCAGGACGTGTTGACGCACGAAGCCGGTCACGCGCTGGGCTTTACGTCGGCGGTCGATTCGAACAACGGCACCGTGCGCCAGCTTGACCTCTTTCGCTTCCAGCGCACCGACGGCACGGCCGATTACAACCCGGACGACAATTCGGAATTCCAGGCCCGCCCGCGCACCTTGGTCAAGGACACGGCCGGCACCTCTTCGGACGATTCCGTGATTGATTTCATCGCCGGCGGAGAATTCCAAATGGCCGACGGCAGCCCGTACCAGGCCAGCCACTTTCATGAGGGCATCACGCCGGCACAGATCATGGATCCGGCCATCGCGACCGGGCAGACGTACTACCCCAACTTCTACCGCAGCGGCGATCTCGCGGCGTTCGACGCTATCGGCTACGACTATCCACCGAACGCGTGCCCGGCGCCGAATATCACGCAGAATCCGTCGTCGCTGACGGTTTGCAGCGGCGCGACAGTGAACTTCACTACCGGAACGGATGGGGCGGTCTCAGCGAACTACCAGTGGAAGAAAGGATCGACCACGCTGGTGGACGACGGTGTACACATCATCGGCGCAACGACCGCCAGCCTGCAGCTCGCCAACGTCGCCATCGCCGATGGCGGCACCTACAACTGCGTGGTCACGAACCCCGCCTGCGGCGCGAGCGCCACATCCGGAACGGCGGCGCTGAACGTGGAGACCACGCCGACCATCAACTCCGGCCCGAGCAATCAGACAGCAAACGTCGGCGCGGCGGTGCTGTTCACGTGCAGCGCGTCGGGCGGCACGCAGTTCCGGTGGCGCCGAAACACGGTGAACCTGACGGACGATGGGCGAATCGTCGGCTCCGGGACCGCGAACCTGATCATCACCTCGGTGGTCTCGGGAGATGCCGGCGCGTACGACTGCGTTGTGACCAACACCTTGGCCACGAATCAGTGCAACGCGACTTCCAACGCGGCGACGCTGACCGTGAACAACCCCACCGCGTGCCCGGGCGATCTGAACGGCGATCGCACGGTGAACGAGGCGGACCTGGGAATTCTGTTGGGCGCGTGGCAGAGCGGCGCCGGCGGCGACCTCAACGGCGACAATCAGACCAACGAGGCCGACCTGGGAATCCTGCTCGGCGCGTGGCAGACGACCTGCCCGTAGGTCCGATTCTTTGAAAAACAACGAAACGCGGCGGCGAGTCACCTGCTCGACGCCGCGTTTCGCTCTTTTCGGGAACATAGCTCGGCGCGGCTGAAAAACGGCGCTCGGCCCAGCGTTTTTTGGATCGATCTGTCGTCGAAAGGGAGTGCGTACATCTTGCCTGCACGAAGCGGGCCGCAAGGCCGCACGCCCCCGCCTCCAATTGAGCGCGAAGCGCAAGCGAGGGCACCGTGAACCTCGCTCGCTCGCGGGCGCGTACTTGCGCGCGCCGTTGAAGTTCCGGAAACTACCCCTGCTCCAGCCGCACGCGGGCGACCAACGGCTGCTTGATTCGCTCGCCCTTGCGATGCCGGCCGGCGCGAAATCGCAGGTCTTCATCAATCGCGATCAGCTCGTTCGGATCGGTGCACTTTCGATCGCCCACTTCGACCGCGCCGCCTTCCGCCATTCGCCGCGCCTCGGAACGGCTGATTTCGCGGTCATGCGCCAGCCACGCCAGCTTCCACACCGCGATCTTGCCGTCGGTCAGCTCCCCGCGCGGAACCGGGACGTCCACCGCCTCCGTGGCGCGGCTCGCGCCGAAATGCTCGCGCCACCAGCGCGCTGCCGCGTCCATTTCCTCCGCGGAATGGAACCGCTCGCCGATTCGTCGTGCCAACAGGTCCTTGGCCCGCATCGGATGCTCGGCGATCACGGCGCGCCAGTCGCTCTCGGGAACGCGCGTCAGCAACGAGAACCACTCGGCCAGCAGATCATCCGGAATGCTCATCGTCTTGCCGAAGAAATCTCGCGGCGGATCGGTCAGCGCGATGTAGTTCCCGACGCTCTTGGACATCTTCTTCTGGCCGTCGATCCCGCGCAGGAGCGGCATGACCATCACGACCTGCGGGTGTTGGCCGGTTTCGCTCTGCAACTCCCGGCCGACCAGGTTGTTGTAGGTTTGATCCGTGCCACCCAGCTCGACATCAGCGCGAATGCAGACTGAATCCCAGCCCTGCACCAACGGGTAGAGCAGCTCGTGCAGGCTGATGGGCGTTTCGGCCTCGTAGCGCAGTTTGAAATCCTCACGCTTCAGCAACTGCCCCACCGTCATGCGCCCGGCGAGCCGGATCACATCGGCGAAGTTCATCGCCGCCAACCACTCCGAGTTGCGCCGGATTTCGAGCTTGCCCGGCGACACGTCCAGAATGCGGCCGGCCTGATCAAGGTAGGTCTGCGCGTTGTGGTTGATCTCATCCTCGGTCAACACCGGGCGCGTCTTGCTGCGGCCGGTCGGATCGCCGATGCGGGCCGTGAAATCGCCGATGATCAACACGCCGATGTGCCCCAGGTCCTGAAACTGCCGCATTTTTTCGAGTACCACGCCGTGGCCCAAATGCACATCGGGCGCGGTCGGGTCCATGCCCAGTTTGACGCGCAGTGGCCGCCCTTCGCGGGCGGCGGTCTCGAGCTTGTGGCGCAGCTCCGCGTCGCTGTATACGTGCGCCGCGCCGTGCAGCAGTGTGGACAGGCCCAGGTCGCTCATCGCCGGGAAATCTACGCGCTCGACGATCGTTGTTCCACTTGCCGCGCCGTCGATTGCCGCCCGCCGCCGGGCGCCGGCGAAGATTCGGGGGACCGAACTAGATCGAGATTATCGAAATGCTCCGTTCGAGCCGCGACTGTCGGGGAACGGGGGATGCAACTGGACCGCTATTGAGTCGGCAGACCGGCCTGCTTGGCCTGCATGATCGCGGCGTCGTACGCCCTCCTCACGTCCGCCGGCGCGGACGCAATATCGAGTTCGTTGCACACCACGCCGGAACCGTCAACCTCGACGTACATTCCCGGCTTCGAGAAGTAGTGAATCGATCCGCTCCCAATCAACGGTTGAACAAACGCTCGGACACCGCTGTCGGCGAAAACGAAGAACACGCGATCCACCGACACGCCGTTGCTGTTCGTCTGCATAGGCTGAACGAACAGCCCGCCGCGGCCGAGCACGCCGGAGATCACGCGCGTCGTTCGCACGCGCGGCCAGTGCCCGCTCAGGTACGACCAACCGCGCAGCAACGCGAAGTGCGGATTGGACGGATCAGAAAAAGAAGCCGCCGCGTCGTAGTCCTGCGGATTGGGGCCGACCAAGACGCCGTAGAACTCGGTGGGAGAACCCTCGAAGTCCACGCGGAACTGATAGATGTCGCGGAAATAGCGCCACTCCTCGGGCCGCAGACGAACATCGACCAGGATCGCGCGGCCGTCGTGGCCGTGCTTCGAGTCGCCTGGCCAGGGAACTGACGGTGGAGGTGGGTTGGGGTGCGAAGACTGGCACGCGGTCAGCAACAAGCACGCAATCGCACCGGCCGGAATCACGCCGCGCATGTTATTTTCCTGAATGGGGCGATGCGGGATGCGGAAGACCAAACTTCTCAACCTGCGCGGTGGCGAAGTCATAGAACTTCGTCACCTCCTCCGACCAGCCCCGCATCGGAATCTCGTCGGTAACATTGCCGCGTTTGTCGACCTGGATGTACGCGACCTCGCGGCCACTGAAATGAAGCGGATGTTCGCCCACCACCGACTTGAGCGGCAGTAGCGCGGGATCGCCTCTGAGGAAAAAGATACGGTCGTAACTGTCGTTCTCAGCGTCGATCTGGACCAGCGCAATTGGGTCGGTGTCGGGCGAGCTCGCGCCCTGGGTCGGAAGACCATGGCCGATCACGCCGGAAATCACGCGCTCCGTTCGAATGCGAGGCGTGTGTCCGCTCAGGTATGACCAGCCGCGTCTGAGGTGCAGGCTGGGCGAGTTGTCCAGCTCGGTGTACCAAGCCTCCCCGTAACTCTTGTCCATCGGCGGCGCGCACAGGACATCGAAATGCTCATCGCCGGCGCGCAGCTCGAGCTGTTGCGCCGCTGAAAACGTCTCCAGGACGCCGAGCCGCCAGTGGACCGCGCGCACGGTCGCGGTTCCGCGTGATTCCTCTTCGCGATCCGGGTGCGGACCGTTTGCCGCCGCCGCCTTGGGATCCGACCGGCACGCGCCGACGAGCGGCAACACAAGGAACAAGGCCGACCAGCGACGTGTCATGAGTACTCCACCGTTCAAACAGGTGCGCACTACCTTGGTTCCCGTATTTACACCGAGTTTCGCAGTCTGTCGACGCCTCGCGAAGCGGCAAACGCGATCAACAGCGAGGCAATCGCCACGAGTGGGTTCACGAGCAGGTTTGCCGCGCCGTAAGCGATCACGCCCGCCGCAAGCGCGGCAACCGCGAGCGCGACGACCAGCGCCAGCCCCCACAAAAAGCGCTTTCGCACCACAGCCGACACAAGCCAACCCAATACCGCCGAGATGATTAGCAGAACATACGTCGGCGTCGGATCGCGCAGCATGCGCACGGGCCGATCGGCCAGCAGCGCCTCGATGCCCGTCGCTTGCGCGTAGCAGCGGTACATGTCGCGCCCGTCGGGGTAGCGGCTGCGATCCAGTCCCCCGCTCGTGCCGCCCACGAGGGCGACGCGACCACGCAACTTGCGGCGCAACTCGGAGAGATCGGGCGAGAACACGTCTTCGTACGGAATTGTGGCGCTTTGAAGCACGGCGTCGGTCGGAATCGCAACCAGGTAATATCCGATTACGTCATCAATCTCGACGTCTCGCTCTGGTTCGCCCGTGGCTGGATTTAGTGCGTACTGCACGGCGCGCGATCGGTCGAGCGTCGAGAGCCCGACGCGGTCCTCGCGGGGCAGCCAGACGCGCGCCTGGGACGAAACACCGCCTGAATGGCGATACCGAATCTGCACCGCCGAGTGGTCGTCGTCAATCGCGAACTCGGATTGTTCGCCAGGCATGGCGCATGCCGCCACCGCTTCGAGCGCGATCGACGTGCGGACATCGACGTCCCCGCGGCGAAAAATCAACTCCAGCGCCCAACCCGTGGCGCCTCCGGTCTGCACGTTGATCGAGCCCCAACGCGCGACCGGCAGCAGCGCCGGGCTGAGGTGCGGCCGGCCCTGGTCATCCTGTCTCCACGAACCGGCGGAGAAAATGACCGGAACGCCGGCATCGCGCAGCGCGCGCACGCCGTCGACCAAATCCGCGTCGAAATCGCCCGGCTCGGCGAACCAGACGTCCCAGACCACCGCGCGCGGCTGAATCTCGGCGAGTCGCTTCATCAATCGCCCATGGACCCTCCGCATTGGGCTCCGCGCGCCAGGTGCTGGAGGATCGAGCCCCAGCGAATCCGCGAGCGCCTGCATGTCGGTCTGGTCCTGCATCGCGATCACACGGACGTGGTTCCATTCGCCGCCCGGCGGCAGCGTGCGAATGTTCGACACCAGCGCGCATTCGTACCAGCCGTCCAGATTCGTCCACTCGAAAACGAGCGGCGCGACGAGCAATTGCGCGACGAACACCGCCGCTGCGATCGTCAACACCGTCATGGCGATCGGGTGTCGCGTCAGCAGATTGCGAATGCGGCGAGACGCCAGGTAAATCGAGCTGTCGCGCCTGGCAGCGATCGGTTCGCCATCCAGGCAGCGCTTCAGATCGTCCGCCAGCTTCGATGCGTCGGCGTAGCGGCGCGCCGGCTCTTTTTTCAGACACGTCAGGACGATCGTCTCCAGGTCCTGGGACACATCCGGCACGGTTTTTCGCAATGGGCGCGGCTCGGCGGTTTGGATATTTGCGATTGCGCTGCGGACATCCGGTCCGATCTCGTACGGCAATCGACCCGCCAACGCCTGGTAAAGTACGACGCCGAGCGAGTAGACATCCGATCGCGCGTCGACCGCCGCGGCGCCGGAAACTTGCTCAGGACTGGCCCAGGGCAGCGACCCCAGAAACTCCCCGGTCTGCGTCATCGGACGCGTCGTGGTCTGCTCCGGCGATGCGGCGGTGGTCATTTTCGCCAGGCCGAAATCCAGCACGAACGCTGTCCCCGCTTCGTCGACGCGGATATTGCTGGGCTTCAGGTCACGATGCACGATTCCGCGCCGATGGGCTTCGGCTACGGCGCGACAGATCGTCGCCAGCAGCGCGGCGATGCGGGCGGCGCGACTGCGGCCTGATTCCGCGCCGATGGCGTTGTTCTGCGCGGCGACGTGGGCGACGTGTTCGTCGAGCGTCTGGCCGGCGATGTAGTCCATGACGAAGTAGTCGTGTCCCGCCGCGATACCGCCGTCGTGGATCGTCACGATGTTGGGATGATTGAGCTGCGCCAGAATCTGCATCTCGCGCTCGAAGCGCACGCGCTCCTGCGGCCCGGCGAACGGACCGCCGCGCGTGACCTTGATCGCCACGCGGCGATTCAGCCGGCTGGCGTGTGCTTCGTACACGACCCCCTGCCCCCCGCGGTGCACCTCGCGCAGGATGCGATAGCCGGGAATGGCGTCCGCCGGGATGACGACGTACTCGTCCGGCCTGCCCGGCGTGCGGATGGTCGTCGGGGCGTTCGGCGAGCCTGGCGACAGAGCGCTCATGCGATCAATCTCGATGTGTGTGTCCGGCCTCCGGCCGGCTCTTGCAACGCCCCGAGTCGCCTAGAGCATTTTCGATTTTGGTTTGGCGGGGAGTGCGGGCTTCCAGCCCGCGTGGTGGGGGCAAGATGCCCGCACTCCCCGTCTTCACAACAGATTAATTCCGAAATTGCTCCAGCGACGTTCGCGCAACCGATCCGCAACGAGCTCTGGGAAAAGAACGGCGGAATCGTGACGCCCAAGCGCGTGCCTGGTCCCATTTCATCCCGCGAAGCGAGTTCGTTCGTTTTCGCGATTCGCCCGGACTATAACCTTCGCACGATATTCGCGAAACGAACGCGAGCGGGCGCGGCACGATTCACGTGCACGGTTCTCGCTGCCGCCCCACTGGAGGCACAATCAATGACGCCCAGCAGTCCGCCCGCCAATCGCAATCGCCTCGCGAATGCGACGTCGCCGTACCTGCTTCAGCACGCCGACAATCCGGTTGATTGGTACGAGTGGGGACCGGAGGCGCTCGAGAAGGCGCGGCGCGAGAGCAAGCCCATCTTTCTCAGCATCGGCTACTCGGCCTGCCACTGGTGTCACGTCATGGCGCACGAGAGTTTCGAGAATCAGGCCATCGCCGATGTGCTCAATCGCGATTTCGTCAGCATCAAGGTCGATCGCGAGGAGCGGCCCGACCTGGATGAGATCTACATGCACGCGACGATGATCATGAACCAGGGCCAGGGTGGATGGCCGATGAGCGTCTTCCTGACGCCGGAACTCAGGCCGTTCTTCGCGGGCACGTACTTCCCGCCCGATGCGCGCTGGGGCCGGCCCGGGTTCGGCGATTTATGCGCGCGCATCGCACACCTCTGGGAGACGCTGCGCGAGGCGTTGCTTTCCGACGCCCAGAAGCTGACGGAATACCTCGTCGCGGAGAGTCGCGCCGGCGACGCCGCCGACGCGCGATTCTCGTTGGCGGTCGTGGACCGGGTCGCCGATGCGCTGGCCGGTGCATTTGACGCGGAGAGCGGCGGCTTGGTCAGCGGCGGCGGCAACAAATTCCCGCCGAGCATGGCGATGGGACTCATGCTGCGCAGCGCACATCGACGATCCGGGACGGCGGACCGTTCGCAACCGACTTCTGCCCCGCAAACTGGGCCGCGGTCCGACGCGGCGATTCTCAAGGCGCGCGTCGAAACGACGCTCGATCACATGGCGCGCGGCGGCATTTACGACCAGCTCGCCGGAGGATTCGCGCGCTACAGCACCGAACCGCAGTGGCTCGTGCCGCACTTCGAAAAAATGCTCTACGACCAGGCGCTCGTCAGCCGAATCTACGTCGATGCGCATCTTGCGACCGGCCAGCCGCTCTATGCCCGAGTCGCGCGCGAGACGTTCGACTATGTGCTGACGGACCTGCAATCGCCCGAGGGCGGCTTCTACAGCTCGCGCGACGCCGACAGCGAAGGCGAAGAGGGCCGCTTCTACGTCTGGACACGGAATGAAATCGTCGTCGCCCTCGGCGCGGCGGACGGCGAGCTGTTCTGCAGCTACTACGATGTGAGCGACAGCGGTAACTGGGCCGATCCGCACGCGCCCGGTGTCGCAAGGAACATCCTGCACGCGCCGCGCGATATGGAAACCGTCGCAAAGCTCAATCGCATCGACACGGCGGAGCTCGATCGAAAACTTGCCGAAGGTCGCCGCAAACTCCTCGAGATTCGGAGTCTCCGCACGCCGCCGCACCGCGACGAGAAGATCCTCTGCGAGTGGAACGGCCTGATGATCGCCAGCCTGGCGCACGGCGGAGCGGCGCTGGGAGAGCCGCGGTTCGTCTCGGCCGCGGAGCGGGCGGCCGACGCGATTCTGACGCGGCAGCTTCGCGACGGGCGTTTGTTGCGCAGCTATCGCGACGGCCGGGCGCTCGGATTCGCGTTTCTCACCGATTACGCGTGCATGATCGACGGGTTGCTCGAGCTCTTCGAAGCGACATTCGACGCAGGCCGGCTCAAGCAGGCCATCTCGCTGAATGAAACCGTAATTCGACATCACTGGGACGAGCGCGAGGGCGGCTTCTTCTTCGCCGCCGATGACCACGAAGCCCTGCTCACGCGAAACAAGGACGTTCGCGACGGCGCCACGCCTTCGGGCAACTCCGTTCAACTCATGAATCTCCTGCGACTCGCGACCATGACCGGCAACGATGCGCTTCGCCGCCGCGCGGAGCGAATGATGACGCATTTTGCGGCGGATGTGCTCGGTAGCCCGGGCGCGAGCGAGCGATTCTTGGCGGGAGTGGATTTCGCGCTAGCTGGGCCAGTCGAGATCGCGATCGTCGGCGATCCGGCGGACGCACGCACGCGCGAGCTGGTCGCCGCCGTTCGCACATCCTATGTTCCGAATCGCGTATTGATGCTGGTCAATCGTGCTCGACCGCAAGATGCTGTGGAGTCGCCGCTGTTGAAGTCGCTAACGCTCATCAATGGCGAGCCGGCGGCGTACGTGTGCCGGAATTACCAGTGCGAGCGACCGGTGACCTGTGCAGACGCGCTGCGCGCCCGGCTCGCAGCGGCGAATTGGTAAGTTGGATCGCGACTAAGACGACACGCTGCTCGTCGCGTGCAATGCCGTGACGAACAGCGTGTGATGCGTTCTGCGTTGTGCGAACTACTTCTTCAATTTCCCAAGTTCTTGGCCGGCGCTCTTGGCCTGCGCCGAACCAGGAAACGTGTCGATCACGCGCTGAAAGTACGATCGGGCCTCGTCGGCGTTACCACTCTTCGCCGCCGCCTTGCCCAGCATCATCCAGCGGTCGGCGCGCTTGGCGTCCTCCGCCGATAGTTCAGTCGACTTCGCCGGCTCGCCGCCGGCCTCTGATTTCGCAAGTGCTTTCTTGAGCGCCGGGTCTTCGCGCAGCTCGTGGGCGCGTTCCGCGGCCAGTTTGGCGGTCGGCCGGCCGGGGAAATCCAGCGAGATCTGGTCGTACTTCTCAAGCGCCGCCGCGTAGTCCTTCGCGTCACGCAGCTTGTCGGCCTCGGCGAGCGCTTTCTTGGCCTGCGTCTCGGCCTCGTCGTCCTTCGCTGCTTCCGGCGCGGCGGCTTTGGTCTTGAGGGCTTGTTCGACGGCCTGATCGAGCGCCTTGCCGCGCGCCTGATCTGAAATCAGCACACCGTCGCGCCCGACGACGTACACCTGCGGAATTCCGCGAACGCCGAATCGTTGAGCGATCTTTCCGCCGGGGCCGTCGAACAGGTGGTTGTACTTGAGCCCGTTTTCCTCGATGAACGACTTGAGCTTCTTCTCCGTCTGGTCGAGCGACACCATCAGGACTTCAACGCCGTCCTTGTGCGTCTTCTCGAACACTTCCTTCAAGTGCGGCAACTCCGCACGGCAGGGCGCTCACCACGTGGCCCAGAATTTGACGATCACCACCTTGCCGCGCAGCGAATCCAGCGAGAATCGCTTGCCGGTCATCACGTCCGTTCCGGAAATGGCGGGAAACTGCTTGCCGACCTTGACCGTGTCGGCGGCGGCCGCCACGGCCAGCGCGCCCGACAGGAGCAGCGCGCCCGCGGCGCCACGCAGTGATCGATCCATGCGGAGACCCCTTGTATTACATGTGCATCAAACCCGGGAGCAGAACTTGAGCATAGATAGTACGGCAACGGTGGGGTCGCGGCAACGGCAAATGGCGGTTCTTCACTGACAAAGTCCGAACCGAACCGCGACCGTCAGAGAGCGGGGATGTAAATCGTCGCGGTTTCTTCGTTCCCGGCTTCCTGACGGTCGCGGTCCGGTCCGGTTTTTCCATACCTGCCAGGGAGGGCTCGTTTGTACGCCTGCCGGTCACGTTCTATGATGCACGGCTTCCCCGTGGCGTTAGGGTCACGGGCCAATACGGGAACAGGTGTCATGCCGCTCAGCCGTTTCATGCGCGAAAACAGCCGCAAGCTGGTGCTGATCATCATGTCGGCGCTGCTGGTCATCTTCCTGATCGAGCCGGTGCTGATGTATCGACGTCAGCGCGCCGGCGCCGACATTCACAGCGTGCCGGTCGGGACGGCGTTCGGCGGCACGGTGACGACGACAGACTTGGCGCGTACGCAGGACCTGGTCGAACTGCTCAATTCAATGGGGCTTCCGCCGCCGCGAATCGCCGCCAAAGACCAAACCGACGAGTCGATTTCGCGACACCTTGTGTTTGAGGAAGCACGGCGAAGCGGCCTGCACGTCGGGCATGACCAGGTTTTGTCGTTGATCAAGCTGGCCGGCGTCAAAGACGCGCACTTGAGCGAGATCAGCCGGCATCGCGGCCGCAGCCTGACCAGCATCTACGACGCCGTGGCGGAGTGGCTGGCGGTCCAGCAACTGGCGTCGCTGCAGATCGAGAGCATCGTGCCCAGCGACCCGCGGATTGAGGTCAAGTACCGCGACGAGGCACAATCGGTCAAGGTTGACGTCGCGGTCATCGACTCGAAGGCATTCTTGGGCCAGATTCCGGATCCGACGGATGACGAGCTGAAGGCGTTCTTCGAGGAGACGCGCGACCGGCTAACGACGCACACCGAGGAGACGCTGCAATACGGCTACTTGCTGCAAAATCGCGTCGATCTCGAGTTTCTGACGGTCAGTCCGAGCGATGTGCGCGACAAGATCGAGATCAGCACCCGCGAAGCGCGTCGGTTCTATGACGACAATCTGAAGAACTACGCGCGCGACGACCGACCTCCGGGGCCGACCACGCAGCCGTCGGACTTCACGCCGCAGAAAGTGCAGCTCACCTTCGACGAAGCCCGCGATCGCGTTCGCGAGGACCTGCGCACGCAGAAGGCGATTGAGGAATCGATGCGCGTGGTTAACGAGATGCGCGAAGAGCTGGCGCGGCCGTGGGTCGGCGCAAAACGCGGCGACGACGGCTACCTCGAGCCGCCCCCGCCGGACCGAATCGTCGCATTCGAGATGTTGAAAGAGAAGTACGGCGTCAAGTACCCGGTTATTCATCGCAAGTCAGGCTTGCTCGATCAAGTCGCGCTGGGTGCGGTTGACCGGGCATTCTCCGCGGCCCAATTCACGGTCGGCACGGACAAGCTGCGTGCGACGGAACTCGCGATGCGGGTCAAAGGGCTGGCCACTGCGGAGCCGAAATCCGAGTTGCCGTATCTGACGCCGATGGAGCCGTCGCCGGTCGTGGTGTACTCGGAGTTCAACGCGAGTACGCGACAGCTCGCTCCGCGCCAGGCGTTCGTGTTCCGCGTGACGCAGGTCGCGCCGAGCGCACCTCCGGCGTCGATTGACGAGGTGCGCGATCGCCTGCGTTTCGACCTAAAAAACAAGAAGGCATACGAGCAGGCGGAAGCCTACGCGCGAAGGCTGTTCGAAAGCGCGCAGCAATCCGGCCTGGCGGCGGCGGTGGAGTCCGACACCGCGCTGAAAGACCTGCTGACCAAGGCCGAAGACGCGGAGCAGAAGAGTCCCGACGCACCGCGGCCGAATTACGCGGCAAAGCTTGGACCCAAGCCGACGCAGCGGCCCGTGAATCGCAGCAGCGCGTATGTCGAAAACGTCGGTATGTCCAAAAAGCTCGCGCAGGAGGTATTCAAGCTGCTCGACACGCCGCCGACCGCGAACAGCCCGGCCAGGCGGGTGGTGCTGTCGCCGATGGCCAACCGCGGAATCTGGCTGGTGGCCGAGGTCGGCGATGTCGCGCCGATGTACGCCGGCGAGTTGGCGAACCGGCGCGACGCGCTCGCGCAGCAGGTTCGCACCGAGGAGCTGCGATCATTCCAGCAGCTCTGGTTTGATCCGAACAGCATCCGCGAGCGTGCCGGATTCGTACCGGCCGCAGCGCCCAAGGACGCGCAGTAGTCCCATTGGCCGCGCGGCGTTTGGATTGTCAGAGCCGCGACCGTAAGGGAGCGGTCGGCGCGGGTGTCGAGCGGATTGCGCTGTCGCGGTGGCTTCAGTTCATTGACCCGATCGCTACCTAACGGTCGCGGCTCTGACGGAAGCCTCTCGGCGCTGACAAGAATGCGACGTGACGGGCGCGGACCTGAGAAACGAGAACCTAGGCAAACGCAATCGCGCGGGCAGAATGCCCGCCCCACGCATGAGCGCAACCTACGACTTCCGTGAAATCGAGCCGCGCTGGCAGCAGCGCTGGGAGCAGCAGCACGCCTTCCGAGCCGCCAACCCCGGTGAACTTGGCGGTGATCGACCGAAGTTTTTCGTACTCGATTTCTTCCCGTATCCATCCGGCGCCGGGTTGCACGTCGGCCACCCGCTGGGCTACATCGCCTCCGACATCATCGCCCGTTATCGCCGCATGCGCGGCTTCAACGTCCTGCATCCGATGGGCTGGGACGCTTTCGGCCTACCCGCCGAGCAATACGCCGTCGAAACCGGCGTGCATCCAAGCATCACCACGCGCAAGAACATCGAGACGTTCAAAGGGCAGCTCCGCCGGATCGGGCTGGGTTACGACTGGGCGCGCGAGTTCGCGACTTGCGATGAGTCGTACTATCGCTGGACACAGTGGATCTTCCTGAAGATTTTCAATTCCTGGTATGACCCGGAATGCCGCTGGACCGACCGCGGCGGGCGCCAGGTTCTGGGCCGGGCGCGTCCGATCGACGAACTGCCGATCCCGCCCGAGTTGCGGGCGCGCGGTGCCAGCGAGGTCGAGGCGTTTCGGGCACAGCATCGGTTGGCGTACCTGGCCGAGGTGCCGGTGAACTGGTGCCCGGCGCTTGGCACCGTGCTGGCCAACGAAGAGGTCACGAACGAGGGCCGTAGCGAGCGTGGCGACCATCCCGTCTTCCGCCGGCCGATGCGGCAGTGGATGCTGCGAATCACCGAGTACGCCGATCGCCTGCTGGCCGATCTGCACGGCCTGGATTGGCCCGAACCCATCAAACTGATGCAGCGCAACTGGATCGGGCGCAGCGACGGGGCGTACGTGAACTTCGCGCTGGATGGAGACGCCGGCGCGCGCGGCGACACGATCCGCGTGTTCACCACGCGGCCCGACACGCTTTTTGGCGCCACGTATGTCGTGCTCGCGCCGGAGCATCGGTTGGTGAACGTGGTGACGACGGCGGAGCAGCAGACCGAGGTGACGGCCTATATCGAAGCGGCGAAACGCAAGAGCGACCTGGACCGCACCGCCGACACGAAGGCCAAGACCGGCGTGTTCACCGGCGCCCACGCGATCAACCCGGTCAATCACCGCCGCATTCCGATTTGGGTGGCGGACTATGTGCTGGTCAGTTACGGCACCGGCTCGATCATGGCCGTGCCCGGCTCCGACGTGCGCGACCTTGAATTCGCCGAGAAATTCAACTTGCCAGTCATCCAGGTCGTGCAGCCGCCGGCCGGCGGGGCCGGTTCGCAGCCGGTCGGCTGGCGCGGCTTCGAAGGCGATGGCGTGGCGATGAATTCGCCGCCGTCGCACGGCCAGGAGCGCTTCGAAGGCCAGTGCGAAATCAACGGTCTGCCCACGCCGGAAGCCAAACGCCGCATAATCGCCTGGCTGGAGCAGTGCGACCTGGGCGAAGGCACGATCCAGTACAAGCTGCGCGACTGGCTCTTCAGCCGTCAGCGCTACTGGGGCGAGCCGTTTCCGATCATCTACGACGCGGAGGGCATCGCCTACGCGCTGGACGAGAGCGAGTTGCCGCTGACGCTGCCGCCGATGGACGATTTCAAACCGGTCGCCAGTAACGACCCGCACGCCGAACCGCAGACGCCGCTGTCCCGAGCCCGCGAATGGACGTACCTGACGCGCGACGGTCGCGTCTTTCGTCGCGAGCTCAACACGATGCCGCAGTGGGCCGGCTCATGCTGGTACTACCTGCGCTTCTGCGACCCGAGAAATGACCGCGCGTACGTCGCGCCGGACGTGGAACGCTATTGGATGGGCGGGCGAAACGCGGAGGGCACGCCGAAGGTCGGCGGAGTGGATTTGTACATGGGCGGCGCGGAACACGCCGTGCTGCACCTGCTCTACGCGCGATTCTGGCACAAGGTGCTCTACGACCTGGGCCACGCCTCGACGCCCGAACCGTTCGACAAACTCTTCAACCAGGGCATGATCACCGCCTACGCGTACCGCGATTCGCGCGGCGTGCCGGTGCATTACGACGACATCGAATTTCGCGACGACGCGGCCTTTGCGACGGCGACCGGCGAGAAGCTCAGCGCCAGCGTCGAGAAGATGAGCAAGACGCTCAAGAACGTCGTCAACCCCGACCGCATCATCGAGGAATATGGGGCCGATACGCTGCGCCTGTACGAGATGTACATGGGCCCGCTGGAGGCCAGTAAACCATGGAACACGCGCGACATCATCGGTGTGCACCGGTTCCTGCAACGTGTGTGGCGGCTGATTGTTGAAAGTGACGCCGATGCGGCGGACGGGCGCGCGTCACGCGGGCATTCGGTCGATGGCGCGCCTGGCGACGGTAGCGACCCGCGCGATGCGGCCCCACGCGGCAATGGCGATTCATTTGGCGATGACGCGGCCGACGGCGCGTGGCGTTTGAGCGCGCGGATTTCCGATCGGCGTTCCGAGCCGCTCGAGCGCCTGCTGCACAAGACGATCAAGAAGGTGCAAGGCGATATTGAGCGCTTCGCGTACAACACTGCGATCGCGCAGATGATTGTCTTCGTCAACGACGCCGCGAAGGCCGATGCAATCGGCCGCGATCAGCTGGAGCGATTCCTGCGCGTACTCGCCCCGTTCGCGCCGCACATCTGCGACGAACTCTGGTTGCGGCTGGGGCACGGCGATTCGATTGCGCAGGCCGGCTGGCCGGCTTACGACGAAGCGCTGACGCGCGACGACGAAGTCGAGATCGCCGTGCAGGTGAACGGCAAGCTGCGCGGCCGGGTCATGATCCCGGCGGACGCGGACGACGCGGCAGCGACGCGAGCTGCGCTGGCGGTCGATGCCGTGGCGCGAGAGATAGCGGGCCGAACGCCGAAGAAGACGATCGTGGTCAAGGGACGACTGGTGAATGTGATCGCCTGATGCATGGCTGCCAACGGCCGCAGCCATGCCGCACGACTACGCCACAAACCACCCTTTGTCAGCGTTCGAGGCGATCTGCGATTTCCCCGATGCCTGCCTGCCGCAGCAGCCGGCTAAGCCGCTCGCCGTCGGGCTCGTCGGATTGCTCCCAGAGCGTGACATGCCCGACCTTTCGCCCCGGTCGGCTGGATTTTCCGTACAGATGAAGATGCGCCCCGGGCACGGCCAGCAGCACCGCCGGGTCCGGCATTTCGCCGATCAGATTGACCATCGCGGATGAGCCGACCGCCTCGGTCGAGCCGAGCGGCCAGCCGAGGATGGCGCGCAGGTGGTTTTCGAATTGGCTGGTTTTGGCGCCTTCGATCGTCCAGTGGCCGGAGTTGTGCACGCGCGGGGCCATTTCATTCGCGACCAATCCGGCGGCGGTTTCGAAGAACTCGATCGCCAGCACGCCGACATAGTCGAGCGCATCCAGAACGCGCGTCGCGTAGAACTCGGCCAGCGCCTGCAATTCGGGCGTCAATCGTGGCGCCGGCGCCAGCGACAACGCCAGAATTCCGTTGCGATGATGGTTTTCGACCAGCGGATAGAACGCGACCGGAGTGCCTGGCGTCGTCGAACCACCGCCCTGCCGACCGCGCACCGCCACGATCGACAATTCGCGCCGAAACGACACAAATTGCTCCAGGATCATCCCCCCGCCGCCGACTCGCGCGCATGCCGCATTCACATCCGCCGCTTCTCGAATGACCTGCTGGCCCTTGCCGTCATATCCGCCGCACCGCGACTTCAACACCGCCGGCAATCCCACGCGCTCAATTGCCGCGCGGAGCTGGTCCTGCGAATCGACGGGTTCGAAAGCCGGCGTTGGGATGCCCAGTCGTGTGAAGAGCTGTTTTTCGAGCAGACGATCCTGGGACGTGGCCAGCGCGACCGGCGGCGGCAGGACGCGTGTGTGCGCCGCGAGAAACTCCGCCGCGCGGAGCGGGACGTTTTCGAATTCGTACGTCACCGCAGCAGCGCCGGCGGCCAATCGCTCCAAGGCGTGTGCATTGTCGTAGGGAGCGACGATGAGCTGCGCGAGCTGGCCGGCGGCGGCGTCCGGCGCGGGGTCCAGGCAGCGGAACCGCAGCCCCAGCGGATAACCCGCCAGCGCCAGCATCCGCCCGAGCTGACCGGCGCCCAGGATGCCGACGATCATCGCGCCGTCCGCGGGTCCGAATGATCGAGCACGTCCTGCGTCTGGCGGGCGCGAAACGCCGCCAGCGCTTCGCGAATGAGCGCATCGCGCCGCGCCAATATTGTCGCCGCGAACAGCGCCGCGTTGATCGCGCCCGCGCGGCCGATCGCGAACGTGGCGGTCGGCACGCCGGCGGGCATCTGCACGATCGACAGCAGCGAGTCGATTCCGCCCAATGCCTTGGATTCAACGGGCACGCCGAGCACGGGCAGCGCCGTCTTCGCCGCGGTCATCCCGGGCAGGTGCGCCGCGCCGCCGGCCCCGGCGATGATGACTTCGATGCCGCGTGCTTCCGCGCCGGCGGCAAATTCGAAGAGCAGGTCGGGCGTGCGATGCGCCGAGACGACGCGCGTCTCGTACGAAACGCCCAGCGAATCAAGCGTCCTGGCGGTGTGCTCGAGCGTTTCCCAATCGGAACGCGAGCCCATGATGATTGCGACCGAGGCGGCCATGCGCGGATCATGACGCTGGAACCGCGCCGCGGCAACCGCGCGAGTCCCGTTGTTTGACGCTCTAAATGGGCATTCGAAACTTGACTCGACTTTCTAACGCCGCGGCGTGCCGCGGAATTTGCGGCCTGCTGCAGCGGAACGTATGCTGCGAATCGTGGCGCCGCCGTTGCCGCGCGACTCGCGCTGTCTCCGCGATCGCCCGCGCGCCGGCCGACGCCGTTCAAGAGGAGAGACAGACGATGAAAATGATGTACCGCAGCACATTCCTTCTCGGCGCGCTCGCGCTGGCCGCCACGGCTTTCACGCCGACCCGCGCTCTGGCCCAGGATACCGACCAGATTACCGAAGAAGGCGTTATCGCGGGGACGATGGATATCGACTTTCGCACGCGCATGTCGCTGGACACCAGCGGCAAGTTCAAGGACGGCTCGCCGCAGATGGGCGTGCAGGACAAGTACAAATTCGCCTTGACAGTCGCCAAGACGACCGAGTTCGCCGGCGAAATCGTGCGCCAGCCGAACATCTTTTCGAAGATGCTCCAAAAGCGCGAGCAGGGCGCGGCGCTGGGCTTCGATATCCAGCTTTCGGTGCTCAATCCCAAGGACCTGAAGCAGAAGCGGGCCGTGGGCAAGTGGGTCGGGCTGGTCCCGATCGACACCGGCAGCGGCGCGTATGACTTGGCCGCCGGCGCAAAGGACGAACGCCCCCTGCGCATGGCGATCGACACGGTCGGGGCGGCGAAGGGCTTCACCGACGCGTTCGCCGGGCGGCTGGTCGGCAAGGCGGAGAAAAAGGACAACCTGGCCGAATACACGTACAAGCGCCTGGTCGGCACGAAGACCGTGCAGATCACCGTCAAGAAGAGCGACCCGATGCGCTTCGAAAACGTCGAGCTGGCCAAGGGTCCGGCCGACAACTATCCGCGCACCATCGTCAACGGCCGCCTGGATTACGACTACGAGACCGGCAACTGGTTCACCGACGGCATCCGTTTCAAGTACAACTACAACGGCAAGGACGTCGAGGATACGGTCACCGGCTCGATCAAGTGGGTCGAGGACCCGAATCGCGAGACGAACGGCAAGGGCTATTACGAGTTCAACATCCGCTTCAACGAGGACAAGAACCGCGCCGCCGGCGGCGAGAGCGCCGCGTTTGACAAGCTCAGCGGCGAAGATGCATTCTTCGTGGTCGACAACAGCCTGCCCTGCCTGACGGGCACGATCAGCTACGTCGACACGATGCCGGCGGGCAAGGAAGCGCCGAGCTCGAGCAAGGTGACGTTCAACCTGGGCGCCAACAAG
This sequence comes from Phycisphaerae bacterium, assembly GCA_046350315.1. Classification (GTDB taxonomy): domain Bacteria; phylum Planctomycetota; class Phycisphaerae; order UBA1845; family Fen-1342; genus CAZHTF01. The sequence continues at coordinate 2,478,884 of JAXMAP010000002.1, read as the reverse complement.
CTGACCAAGCAGCAAATCATGAACTTCTTCAAACTGTGGATGATTTGCATCGGACCGACGAATGACGAATAGCTGAGCATTGCGGAAGTTGATTCGGATGCGGCCTCGGGAGGAAACTCTCGAGGCCGCGTGCTTTCCCGGTGCACGATGACTTTCGCGACCGCATCGCAAGCTTCCGACCGAAGCCGCAAGCCGAAGTGCGTGCCGCCGCCAAACATGCTACTCACAAGCGCCTCGACTGCTACAATCCTCGCCCGAGCCGAATCGGGTCGAGGAGTCGCTTCTCCGTGAGCCAATCGCCGGAATACGTGCTGGGGACGCATGACGACGAAGTCACGCGGCTCGGCTTGCAGCATCAGCTATGGGCGGCGTACACCGCCGCGCTGTGGGAACGCGCCGGCTTCCAGCCCGGTTCGCGTCTGCTCGACGTCGGCTGCGGGCCGGGCCATGCGGCCTTCGATTTGGCGCAGCTCGTCGGCCCCGGCGGACAGGTCGTCGCGATTGACGAATCGCCGCGGTTTGTGGAAGCACTGCGCGTGCAATGCCGGCAGCGCGGCTTGTCGCAGGTCGATGCACGCGTCGTCGACGCGCAGCGCCTCGACCTTCCCGCCGGCAGCATGGATGGCGCTTATTGTCGCTGGGTGCTTTGCTGGCTGCGCGACGCGCAGGCCGTCATCGACGGGGTGGCCCGCGCGCTGCGCGTCGGCGGCGTGTTCGCGATCCAGGATTACTTCAACTATCGATCGCTCACGCTCGCGCCGCGCTCGCCAGAGCTCGAACGGGTCGTGCAGGCCGTGCTGGCCGCGTGGAAAATGCGCGGCGGCGACGATGACCTCGCGGCGCGGCTTCCCGCAATGTTGACACGATCTGGACTGCGCGTACGCGAAATTCACCCCGTCTTGCGGGTGGCGCGGCCGGGCGAACCGCTGTGGCATTGGCCGACGACATTCTTCAACAACTTCGTGCCGTCGCTGGTAAAGACCGGCTACCTCAGCCAGTCTGAAGCCGACGCTTTCTTCGCGGAATGGCGGCGGCGCACAGAAGACGCAAATACGTTCTTCTGTACACCGCCGGTGTTCGAGGTGATCGCGGTGCGCGATCGCTGACTAGTGGTCCGTCGCCGTTTGGTTTTCGGGTCGCGGGCCGCGCATACAGGCGCACAGGTGCGATTTGGCAGCCGCGGACGTTTCAACTGCGCAGGCGGGCGGGACGCCCGCACTCGCCAGTCTCTCGACGGACTCCTATCCCATCCTGAACCTTCCGCGCCCCATGCGATTGACGCCCGGCAGTTCAGTCAAAGCAATTCCAACGCTCTTGGATAGCGTCTTGTTCTTCGACTTGAAGCCGGCCGATCGCACGCCTGTCGTGATGTCTTTGACAGACATGACGCCGCGACCCGATAGGACGCGGCAGATGAAATCCTTCAGCGATCCCGAACGCACGGCGCGACCGCTGGCCGTGACGGCCTTGCCGGCCATTCCGCCGGCTCGTGGTCCGACACTGCGCGCGGCGTTGCCTTTCACTCCGATCGCGGCGAGGGCGTTTTCGATCGCGGAAATCTGTGCGTCGAGCGCGCCGCGCTGCGCGATCAACTGGTTTCGATACCCTTGAAGTCCGGATATGGCGCCGCGCATTCCGCCACCGCCGCCGGCGACAACTGCGCGCTGCTTTCCTTTTGGCATGATTGCTCCAATTCTGCTGGTTCTCGAATGCAGTTGCCGACCGCGGGCACAGCACCCATCCGCGTAGAGCAGGCATGGCTACGGGCGGACGACGCCGATACTACGGGTGAAAATCGGATTGTCAAGCGAACAACGAACCTCGGTAGTGGCTTAGTTTCGTGGAGAAACGCCCCGGCCGAGCCCCGACCGTAAGGGAGGGGTCTCTTGCGACGGGCAGAAAGCCGCTCCCTTACGGTCGGGCCTCGGTGTCGAGGGTTTCCCCATGTCGCGTGCGAAATTGAGCCACTACCCGAACCTCGGTAGTGGCTCAGTTTCGTGGAGAAACTCCCCGAGCCCCGACCGTCAGGGAGGGGTCTCTTGCGACAGGCAGAAAGCCGCTCCCTTACGGTCGGGCCTCGGTGTCGAGGGTTTCCCCGAGGTCGCATGCGAAATTGAGCCACTACCCGAACCGCGGAAAGGTGAGATAGAATCGACCTGAGCAATCACATCTTCGCTGCAAGCGCGAACCTGGATGTCGCATGCCAGTCCGAGGGCGGAGTATCGCTTGGTAACACGGGAATGCTACACTTCCTTTTTCGAACGCAAGCCGGCGAACCCTGCAACACACGACGTGCCCGGGCGCCGACTCGGCGCGGCTCGGTCATGCCCCACCGGCACCGACGTTCCTGCGTCGCTCGGAATGTCGCCCCCTTCGCGTTACGCTATGCCTCAGCACAGGGAGGTGCGCATGCACACACGGCAACCAATCCGTGCGAAAGTCACAACGCGCGCGCGTCGAAGCGCCCCCCCTACCCCATTCTGCACGCCGGCATTCGAGCGTTCGCTCGCGCGCTTTCATGTGTACTTGAACGTCGAGTGCGGCCTATCGCCGCGCACGCTCGAGGCGTACCAGCGCGACCTGCGCGCCCTGGGCGACTATTTGCGCCGGCGCGGCATAGACGAATGGGAAGCCGTGAATCCGGCTCTTCTGGCGGGATTCTGGACAGAGTCCGCGCGTTCCGGACTGTGCGAAACGTCGATCGCCCGGCGAGTCTCCGCGATCCGCACGTGGCTCAAGTGGCTTCACGCCACCGGCCAAATCGCGCAGGAGGCGGCCAGCCTGCTCGAATTGCCCAAGCGCTGGAAAAGATTGCCGCAAACGCTGAGCCTGGATCGCACGGCGGAGCTGGTTACGTCGCCCGACCCGCAATCGCGCCTCGGGCTGCGCGACCGCGCGATCCTCGAACTCTTCTACGCCTGCGGGCTGCGCGTCAGCGAGTTGTGCGGGCTGTTGCTGCGCGATGTCAATCTGACGGCCGGATACGTTCGTTGCATCGGAAAGGGCCGCAAGGAACGCGTCGTGCCGATCGGTCAGGCGGCACGCGATGCGATCGAAGCGTATTTCGAGCACGCCCGCCCGCGCGATGTGCGGCGTGCGGCGGAGAAAGGCCGCTGCAAGACGCCGATCACACAATCCGTCGCCGCGACGCTGCCGCTATTTTTCAGTCGCACCGGCGGATCGATCGAACGAACGGCGGTTTGGCGCCTGGTTCGTCGCGAAGCCCGGCGGCGTGGAATCTCCGGCAAAGTCAGCCCGCACACGCTGCGCCACAGTTTCGCGACGCATTTGCTGGAAGGCGGCGCCGATCTGCGCGTCGTACAGGAACTGCTGGGCCACGCCAGCGTCGCCACGACGCAGATTTACACGCACGTACAGACCAAGCGGCTGCATGAAGTGCACGAGCGGTTTCATCCGCATGGGGCGGAATAGCGCACAACCACGCTCAGGTTCGGGCGACACGTGACACGTGACAGGTGACAGGTAAACCAGTGCGGTCGGCGGTCACTTCGCCAGCCGCGCCATCTCGGCATCTGAAATGTCCGCGTTGCTGTAGACCGTCTGCACGTCGTCATGCTCCTCGAGCGCATCGACAAGCCCCAGCATTCGCTCGGCCTGCTCGCCTTCGAGCGCCACGTTCGACGACGGCAGCATCGTGATCTCGGCGCTCTCGGGCGTGATTTTTGCGTCCGCCAGCGCCTTGCGGACGGTTTCGAACGCCGACGACTCGCAGGTCAGCTCGAACGCTTCGCCGATGCGACGCACATCTTCGGCCCCGCACTCCAGCGCGATGCCGGTCAGCGCGTCCTCGTCCGCGGTCGCCGGGACGCTGAATACGCCGCGCTTGTGAAACATCCACGCGACGCAATTGCTCGCGCCGAGATTCCCGCCGTGTGTTTCGAAGATCTTTCGCACCTCGGCGGCGGTGCGCGTGCGATTGTCGGTGAGAATGCTGGCCATGACGGCCGCGCCGCCTGGGCCGTAGCCCTCGTAAATGAGCTCTTCGTATTGCTCGGCGCCAAGTTCGCCGGTGCCCTTTTTGATGGCCCGCGCAATCGTGTCGCGCGGCATGTTTGCGTCCTTGGCGGCGTCGATCGCGTACCGCAGGGCGAGATTACCGTCCGGGTCGCCGCCGCCGGAGCGTGCGGCCATGATGATGGCGCGGGAGAGCTTGCTCCAGTGCCGCCCGCGCCGGGCGTCGGTGACGGCCTTGGCGCGCTTGATCCGAGCCCAATGGGAATGTCCGGCCATAGTTAGGTTCCGTCGCCGCCGCGTTCGCTGTGTGCGATACGACCAGCGGCATTCACCATAGCACGCCGGTCTTGCTTCGACAATCAGCACTCGTCCACCGCCACCGCGGCACGCCGCGGCGCCGATGGATTCGTAAACTCGGCATCGCTGCAAACCGATGCATCTGTCGCGCCGCCCGGCGTCGGGTGGGTGCGCCGCGCTCGGGCGAAACTTGCGCGCGAATCTTTTCGCGCAAGAAACGCGGCTCAGAAAACCAGCTACGAGGATGCGGACATGGGTTGCAAGACCGCCGTACTAACCGTGACAGTTGCGATGCTGGGGTTTTGCATGGCCGGTTGTCCGGCGCCAGCGAGTGCCACCGCCGGCGCGGTCGTCGACGACACGCATTCTGGATCAGTGGGACCGCAGGGACCAGCCGGCGCGACGGGTCCACAGGGCGAGCGCGGACCGCAGGGCGAGACGGGCGCGCAAGGCCCGGCCGGCGCTGATGGGGCTGCTGGGGCGACAGGGCCCATCGGTGCGACCGGCCCAACTGGCGCAACCGGCCCTGCCGGCGCCGACGGTCAAATCGCAATCTACGGAGACGGCTCCGCCGGCGCGTTGACGATCTCGACCAATACCGACTGGTCGACCACTGCGCCAAGCTCCAAGAACCTGCAATTTACGAATGTCACGATCGCCTCGGGCGCCACGCTGACAATTCCTTCCGGGATCGTGATTCGATGTACGGGGACGTTTGCGGTCAGTGGTTTTTTGGTCATCAGCAATGAGCACAATGGCGCGCAAACGACCGTTCAGACGCCGGCCGGTGCAGCGCAGTTCCCCTCCTTCTCGCCAGCGGGGAGCGGAATCTCCGCCGCGCCGGCGGCGTTCGGCGAGTCCGGGTCGAACGCTTTTACGCGAATCGGTGGCGCGCCCGGCGCATCGCTCGGTGAGCTGGCGTCGAGCCAAGTCCTGATGCCCGGACCGCATGGAGGAGGCGGCGGCGGGTCTGCGCTGGTCAGCACAATTGTCGCCGGCGGCAATGGAGGCGGGTCCTTAGTCGTGATCGCGGCTGGTGGAGTTTCAATTGCAGGTGAGATCTATGCGAACGGCGCGGTCGGCGGCTATGGATCGGGCGGCGGAGCCGGTGGCGTCGTGATTCTGGCTTCAGCTTCCTCGATCTCAGTCACGGGCTCGATCTACGCCTACGGCGGAAACGGCGGCGCCGCGCTGGGAACCAGTCCGTACGGCGTCGCGGCAGGCGGTGGCGGAGGCGGCGGGATCGTCAATCTGGTCGCGCCGGCGGTCTCGGCTACAGGCAACATCAACATCAGCGGCGGAAACGGGCGTTCCGCATTGGGCGCCGGCTCAATTGTCACCAGCACGATCAGCGGCGGCGGTGGTGGCGGAAGTTGCGGGGGCCAAGGCGGCTATGGCGGAAACGCCGTGAGCGATGGTTCCACCAGCGCGTCCACCGCCGGCGCGGCCGGATACCTCACCACGCGGCTCACGAATCCAGCGCTGGCTTTCCATTAACTCCGGACGCCTGATAACGAATGCACCACGACGCGGCCGGGTTGGTCCCTGACACGATACGCTGGTTGCGAAGCGGCCGCGCGTCGACGCATTTGACACAGATATTACGGATTTCGGCGCTGCGCTTGGTTCGTGCCGTCGGCGCGCCCGTTCTATACTCACGATCGTGGATTCTCGCGCAGCTCATCGTTTCGCGGCGATCATTGCACTCGCGGCCTGCTCGTTCGCCGACACCGTCACGCTGCGCGGCAAACCGCCCTTTCAGGAAGTGCGAATCGAGGATTTCGCCGAGGGCATCCTGACTTTCCGCGGCGTGTCCGGCTACCAAATTCGGCGTTCGTTGGAACTGGTGGAGCGATTCAGCATCGACGGCCAGGATGGTCTGAACGAGGCGGAACGGCTCGCCTCCGACAACCAACTTGAATCCGCCATCGACGGATACCTCACGGCGGAAAAAGCTGCATCGCAGCCGTGGATTGGGGAGCTGATCCGCGCCCGGGCGATTCGCGCCTGCGATCAATCCGGTCGAATCGATCGCGCCGTCGAGTTACTGATCAGGAGCGGCTCCTCATTGATGCCTCGACGGTGTGGCGCGCCGGGCTGCAGCGCCAATCGAACCGCGCGCGAGTTTCTTGATCGCGCGGTACGCGACGACCCAGCGCGGACCGGCGATTTTCGACGACTCTGGCTCGAGCTCGTAATCATCGACGACGAGCCAATGCCGCCGGAGTTGGGAACCGAGCCGACGCCCAGCGCCGCGGAAGCTGTTGCCGGGCCGGAAGTTGCATCGACGCGTCCCGAGTCGGCATTGCCGCCCGACCCTTCCGATACGCCGCTTGTGAAAGCGAGTCTACCGGCGAGCGGCGCAACGCCGCCGACGGCCCTGCCGGCCGAAAACGCGGACGGGCCGGCATCGCGCCCGCGAACATCCGGCGCGTCGATCGTCGCCCCGCGCACGACGCCGCGCCTTCCGGCCGACTCCCTCGTCGTCGCGACCGCGGTCGAGTCGTGCCAAACAGGCGAGCCCGGCCATGCGATTCGAATGCTGGAGCGCGGGCTGCGCTTTGTCGCATCGGACGCGCGGCCGGCGTGGACCATGATGTTGGGGCAAGCCTTGGTCGAGGGTGGATCGGCGCAGCGGGCGGCGGATGTACTAACCGCGTTGACCTTCGACCGACGCGACGCCACCCGCCGGGCCCGCGCGTTGTACTTTTGCGGTTTGGCCAATCGGCGACTGAATCGAACCGACCGGGCGAAAGCACAGCTTCGAGAGGCGATCGCGACGAACGAGTTGCCGGCGGAACTCGCCGCCGCCGCCGACGAAGTGCTACGGAGCATGCCCGACTAAGACGCGTATCAATACCGTGCGGGGCGGATTTCAAGCCCCCTTTCTCAGGCACGTTGCCCGCCGAATCCGAGATTGATTCTCCGCATCGAGTATGTGGCGCATGCTGGAGTGTATGATTATCCAGCCGCGCGGCGGCGCGAATTTGAGGAATGGCTGAGCTTGCGCAACGGTTCCTACTATCTCGAGACGTTCGGTTGCCAGATGAACACGCTGGACAGCCAGCTGGTTGAGGGGCAACTCCGCGCTCGCGGTTTGCGCGCCACGTCGCAGATCCGAGAGGCCGACCTGGTTCTGTTCAACACGTGCAGCGTTCGGCAACACGCCGAGGACAAGGTGCTCTCGCGGCTTGGAGCGCTCGGCGCGGTGAAGCGCCGCCGCCCGGAGATGATCGTCGGCGTCATCGGCTGCATGGCGGAGCGCGAGAAGGACGGTCTGTTGACGCGGGCGCCGGTCGTGGACCTGCTGTGCGGACCAGCGGAGCTCAATCGGCTGCCGGCGCTGCTTGACGAGGTCCACGAGCGGCGCGAACGCGTCGCGGCGCTGACCGGCACTCTTTCGCGGCGCACGGAAGTGCTGGCCCGCGCGCTGGAATACGACAGCCTCGAAGCGCTGGATCTCTCGCGCGAACCCGCGCCGGACGAATCGGTGCTTCAATCCTACATCCGCGTGCAGCGCGGCTGCGACAAGTTCTGCACCTACTGCGTCGTACCCTTCACGCGCGGCCCGGAGCGCAGCCGCCCGCCTGGCCACATTGTCGAGGAAGCGCGGCGACTGGCGCAACGCGGCTGCCGCGAGGTGACACTGCTGGGCCAGACGGTCAACTCGTACGTGCACCAAGAAGACGGCCGCCCGGTCCGCTTCGCGCGGCTGCTGGAGCGCGTGCACGAAGTCGAGGGCATCGACCGCATCCGCTTTGTAACCAGTTTCCCGGCGGATTGGGACGAAGACATCTTCCGCGTCCTGCGCGACTGTCCGAGGGTCATGCCGTACCTGCACATTCCCGCCCAGAGCGGGTCCGACACCGTCTTGCGGCGAATGAAACGCGGCTACAGCGTCGCCGACTACCTGCGGCTGATCGATGCCGCACGGCGGCACCTGCCGCACATCAGCCTGGCCGGCGACTTCATCGTCGGCTTCTGCGGCGAGACAGATCGCGACTTTCAGCAATCGATCGAACTACTGGAGCGCGTTGAGTACAAGAGCGTTTTCGTATTCAAATACTCGCCGCGTCCCGGGACGGCCGCCGAGCGCGCCCAAGACGACGACGTAAGCGATGATGCGAAACGCGCTCGCAACATCGAGCTGCTGGGAGTCCAGGAGCGCATCAGCCTGCGACATCGTCAGGCGCTGGTGGGGCGCACTGTCGAGATACTGGTCGAGGGGCCAAGCAAGATCTCGCGCCGAGCGCCGCAAACCGAGCAGGAGCGCGACGTGGAAGTCGCGCACGGCGCTGAGCGCGTGCCTTCGCGCACGCAGCTCGTCGGGCGAACGCCGGGAGATTTGATCGTCGTCTTCGATGGCGACGCGGCGCAAATCGGCGCACTGGCGCAGGTTCGAATCGAGCGCGCCTCGCCGCTGACGCTGTTCGGCACGCTTGAATCGATCGCCTCGCCGCCGCGCGCTCCGCGCCCGCTCGATGGCAAACTCGAATCGCCGAGCGCGGCCCACGGCCTCCCGATACTCTCAGCCGGATCGCAATCGCCGAACCAATGAACGTATTCGCCGCCAGAATGGAGAAGGAGCCGCCATGCCCTTGCCAACTCCTCACAATCCGCGCCTCGATACTTGGTGCATCGCCGCCGCTGCGGCCGTCGCCGCCTTGCTGGCGCCCGGCGTGGCGGCACAGTCTCCGCAGTCGCGACCGGCGATGTCGCAGGATCAACTGGTCGAGTTGGCGCGAGACGTCGAGAAAGAAGTGGCGGAGATTCGCGGCTGGAAATTCAAGCATCCCGTGAAGACCGAAGTGCGGGACGAAGCGCAGCTCCGGCAGTTCATCGAGAAGAGATTCTTCGAGGAGGAACTCGGCGGCGGCAAGCTCGAACGCCTCGAAGCGATGCTGCGCATGGTCGGGCTGATTCCGGCCAAATGCGACCTGAAGAAGACGTTCGTCGACGTGCTGCTGAATCAGATCGGCGGTTTCTATGACCCCGACACGAAGATGTTCTATATGTTGCAGCGCGCCGGAGTCGACTACGGCCCGCTACTCAACCGCACGCTGATCGCCCACGAGCTGACGCACGCGCTCGACGACCAATACCTGGACCTGGACAAGCTCATGAAGAGCCGCGAACAGACGGAGGACTGGGGCATGACGATCGGCGCGGTCGTCGAAGGCTCCGCCACCGAACTGATGACGCGCTACATGATGCTGGCGCAGAAATCGGGCAAATACGACTCGTCCGACATGGGCCGCGTCCTGAACGACGAAATGGTTCGCAGCCAGTCGTTCATCGAATCGCCGCCCTACTTCTCGCGCCTGCTGGCCAGCTACGTTTGCGGCATGTTCTTCGTGCATCGCGGCGATCCGCTTGGGATCGCCGACGAAGCGGGCGAAAAGACGGTCGGTGAGAACTTGCGGGCGATCGCAAAGAACCCGCCGCTGAGCACGGAGCAGATTCTGCACCCGGAGAAATACTGGAACGCGAAGCTGCGCGATCTGCCGGTCGTGGTCGACGACGAGTCCACGAAACCCCTGTGGAATGACGTCCCTCTGCGCGTCATTCATTCCGACACGCTCGGCGAAATGTCGTGCCATCTCTTGGCCAGCCCCGCCGACCAGACGCTAAATCTTTTCGCGGCGGCCCTGCCGAATTACTGGACTTCCGACGCCGCTGCCGGTTGGGGTGGAGACCGTTTCTACTTGCTGGCTGACGGCTCTGACGGTGACAAGTCCGGCACGCAGCGCGCCACGCACGGCATCTGGATCACGCTGTGGGACACCAAGGCGGATCGCGACGAATTCATCGAGAGCTACGAGGCGGAGCGCCCGGTCGCCTCGCGGCGCAGCGTCGTATTCGGCGATTGCGGCGTGGCATTCCTATTCGGTTTCGACGCGCCGCTTGCGAATAAGATCGCCGCCGCGCTGCGCGAAAGCCCGCCGCGATTCACGTGCGACGGAAAACCGTGGACGCTGAAGGCGCCTCCCGAGACGCGTTAAGCGCGCCAGGCGGCTGGGTCGCGACTTCGACCCACGATAGACTGCCGGGCGGGCCGGAACGCAGGGCGAGCTCACGCGAGAAGGAGAGTTCGGCGATGGAACGAGACGCATTCTTGAAGCTCTGGAACGACGCCTGGAATGAAGGATTGTGGGCGGCGGCGTGGAGCAAGTCGGTCGAAGGCCTGGACGCACAGCAGGCCGCGTGGCAACCCGCGCCGGACCGACACTCCATCTGGCAGAACGTCTCGCACATCATCTTCTGGCGGCAGAACGAGCTGAACCGCCTGGCCGGCAGGCCCCCGGCCAACGAGGCGCAAGTCGCCGCGGGCAATTTCCCGCGGCCCAAGGACGTCACCCCCGTTGCCTGGAACGCCACGCTGGCCGAGCTACGCCGAACGCAGGACGACGTCGCGCGGCGAATCGCCGACCCCGCGACCAGCCTGGAGCGGCTGCAATACCTTCTGCCGCACGACTGCTATCACATGGGACAGATCAACTATCTGAGGGCGCTGCAGGGATTGAAGGCGATTGAGTGAACTGGAGCGGGAAAAACCGGGTCGGGCTACGACGCCACGAAAACGCTCGACGCAAAGGCCCGACCGTAAGGGAGCGGCTTTCCAGTTTCGTCGTCGAGAGATCGGGGACCTCGTCCCCCTGCGGGCGCGAAGCGGCGACGGATCGGAGCCCGCGTCGCGAGCCGTGGGGCACACGGCCGAGAGCGCGTTTCAAAGCCTCAACGGGGCGACAGAGCGCCAGAGCGAGCTTCTAGCGCTTGAACGCTCTTTCGCCCCTTCGGGGCTGCGCGTATTGCCGCGATTTACCCCACGGCTTGCGCCATGGGCTATGTTCTTTCGGCCCTTCGCGCCTGGGCAGCGTCCTACTGACCTAGTGTACTGTCTCATTGATTGTGTGACTTATCGAGGGTTTCGTGTGCCCGGACGATCTTGGGCAGGATGTCCTTGAGGTCGGCGGTCCACCCGAACGGTTTCGGGTCGTCGTTGTGCGTGTCGATGAACTGCTGGATCGCCGCTTCGAGCTGCTCGACGCTGCGGAAGCTGCCGCGGCGGATGCGCTTGGTGGTGATCTCGCGGAACCAGCGTTCGACCATGTTCAGCCACGAGCTGCTGGTGGGGATGAAGTGCATGTGGATGCGCGGATGCTTCGCCAGCCAGGCTTTCACCTTCGGATGCTTGTGCGTGCTGTAGTTGTCGGCGATCAGGTGCAGGTCGAGCTCTGCGGGCGTCTCGGCGTCGATCAGTTTCAGGAACTTCAGCCATTCCTGATGCCGATGCCGCTGCATGCACCGGCCGATCAGCTTTCCGCTGGCCATCTCAAGCGCGGCAAACAGCGTCGTCGTTCCGTTCCGTTTGTAGTCATGCGTCATCGTGCCGCAGCGGCCCTTCTTCAGCGGCAGACCCGGCTGGGTGCGGTCGAGGGCCTGGATCTGGCTCTTCTCGTCCACGCTGAGGACCAGCGCGTGCTCCGGCGGCCGCAGATACAACCCGACCACGTCGATCAGCTTCTCGACGAAGCGCTTGTCACGGCTGAGCTTGAACGTCCGCACGCGATGCGGCGCCAGCTCGTGCGCCCGCCAGACGCGATGCACCAGCGACTTGTCGATGCCCAGGTACTTGGCCAGCGAGCGTACGCTCCACTGCGTCGCATCCTTCGGCGGCGTGTGCAGCGTCGTTTCGACAATCCGGCGGGCCCAGTGCCGCCGCCGGGTCGCCCGCCGGCCGCGGCCGGGCCGCTCCTGCGCTATGCCCGCCAGTCGCTGCTCCGCGAAACGCTTCCGCCAGATCGCCACGGTGACGCGATGGACGCCGAGTTCCGCGGCGATCGCCAGATTCTCCCAGCCCTCGGCCGCCAGCAGAATCATCCGCGCCCGGGTCGCCAACTGGACCGCGGCCGTACGGCTACCCGCCCAGCCAGACAGCGCGCCCCGCTCCTCGCCGCTCAACGTGATCGCATCCGCTCGCCGCATGGCCGCCATCCTCCTTCATCCAGGAGGACACGCCAACCGATAATATGTTAGTGTAAATATGAGACACTACACTAGTGGGGCGGATCCCGTCTCGCCCAGTGACTCGGTTCAATCGATCCTACTTCAACCCCAAAATCCACATCGCGATCACATCCATCGCTTCTGGCGACATCGTTTCCTCGATCTTGCCGTACTCGGAGGGAGAGCCGGTCGTCGCGGTCTGAAACAGATGGTTCTTGCCCGGGATCATCTGCGTCTTGAAGTTCTTGTTGCCCGCCGCGCGGAGCGTTTTTTCGATCTCCGCCAGGTTCTCCCTGGCCGGAACCTGGAGATCGAGTTCGCCGTTGATCGCCAGCACCGGGCACTTCACTTCGCGCAGCGCGGTGCGCGGATCGTAGGTCAGGAAAAAGCGAAACCACTTGGTCATCACCGGTTTGATCTGGGCGGCAGCGGCGTTCTCGAGGTCGCCCAGCTTCTTCTGATCGTCTTCGGGCAGCGCTTTGAACGCGGTCATCAACTCGTCGTGCATCTTCTTCTGCGCCGTCTCATCGTTCTTCTCGCTCTTCAGAATCGCGAAGATCGTTCGCTGCGTCTGACGGTCGCGTTCGATCTCCGCCGCCGATTGTCCTTCAGCGCGCATGATGCGTTCGCCCTGCATGTACAGGATGTCCTCGCCGGGCAGCCCCGTTCCGGCCATCATCACGATGAACGCGACATCTTTGCAGCGCGCCGCCGCCATCGGCGCGATGACGCCGCCTTCGCTGTGACCGCACAAGCCGATGCGCTTGGCGTCGATCTTCTTCTGCGTCTTTAGAAACGCCACGCCCGCCAGCGCGTCGCCGGCGAAATCCTCCGTTGTCGCTTCCTTCATCGAGCCGGTCGATTTGCCGACGCCGCGATCATCCACGCGCAGAACGGCGATGCCCTTTCGCGTCAGGTGGTCGGCCAGCACCAAGAACGGCTTATGCCCAAAAAGCTCTTCGTCGCGGTTCTGCGCCCCGGAGCCGGTGATTAGCAGCACGGCCGGAAACGGCCCGTCGCCGCGCGGCGTGGTTAGCGTGCCGGCGAGTTTCACGCCCGCCTCGTTGGCGTCGTATTCGACGTCCTGCGTGTCGTATGGGAACGGCGGCTTCGGATGCTGCGGACGAATCACCTCGGTGGGCTTGTCCACCTTTTTCAGGTTGAGTCCGAGCGAAACGCCGCGCTGCTTCCACAGGCCGGTCAGTTGATTGCCGTCGATGTTGAGTTCGCCGTCGTACTCGCCCATGATCGACGGCACGTTGAAGTTGATGTCGTCGTCCTTGATCGTCACGTCGGTTGCGGGGATTCCCGTCGCGCCCTGGTCCGGACTGTCCATCGACGCGGTCAGACCGCCGGCGTCGGCCTTGTTGATGTGCACGACAATGCGGAGACTCATGGGCCCGACTTGGAGCGGGCCTTCCCAGATGCCGACGAATCGCTCGTCGCCGCCAACGGGAGAGAGCAAAGCGCCAAACGCGAGAACCGGAATGACCGTGGCCGTTAACGCCGCCCGAACGATAATGCCCCGCATGAAGTTCTCCAGCGTAGGATTGCGATCGTGTTTTGCTCTCGGTTGCCCGCGCGGAAATCCGCGCGGAGGCGTAGTGTATTCGAACGAACCTGGTGACTCTTCGCGGCTCGAACGGAATCGCCGATGAAATCTCCCATGACCGTGATGATCGACCTGGATGGCGTGGTGTGCAGCGAGGAGCGCACGTTTGAGCGGGCGCTGGCCAAGCCGCTCGAAGGCGCCCGCGAAGCACTGCAGGCGCTCAAGGCCGCCGGCCATACGATCGTCATCTACACCGCCCGCGGCTGGCAGGAATACCGCATGACCAAGCAGTGGCTCGACGACCATGGCATGGTCTACGACGGCATTCACATGGGAAAGCCGATCGCGCACGTGTGGATCGACGACCGCGCATTGCGCTTCACGAACTGGCAGGACGCGCGGCAGCAGCTTGGCCTCTGAACGCAGTTTGACGCTCACGCGGCGGCGTCATAGAGTGCAGGTGCTTAGGCGAGGTCAATCATGCTCATGAAAACGGTGTATGCGCGCGTTCCGGCACTGGCGTGCACTTTTGCGATTTTGGGAGCGCTGGCCGGCTGCGCGGCGCCTGGCGCTCGCGCCGCCCCCGCGGTCAGCCACGTGGTTGACGCGCGGGCCGACGCGCAGCTTCGGCGAATGACGAGTTACCTGTCCGGCCTCAAGAGTTTCCGCTTCAAGGCCGACGTGACCTACGACGACTACCTGGTCGAGACGCAGAAAGTGCAGCTCGCCAAGCGCGTCACGGTCGAAGTGCAGCGGCCCAATCGCGCCCGCGGTGTCGTCGATGGCGACGTGGAGAACAAGCGCTACTGGTATGACGGGAAGCAAGTGACGCTGCTCGACGTCGATCATGCCCAGTACTCGACCGCCGACGTGCCGGACACGATCGACGCCACGCTGGACGTGATGGCCGACAAATACGGCATGGTTCTCCCGCTGGCGGAGCTGATCGCCGCACAATCATACGCATGGCTGACCAACAATGTGCAATCAGCTACGTATGTCGGACAGGGCCGAGTAGGCGATGCAATGTGCCACCACCTGGCCTATGAGCAGGAAACGCTGGATTGGCAAATCTGGATCGACGCCGGCGAACCTGCGCTGCCGCGTAAGCTGCTGATCTGCTACAAGCAACTCGACGGCTGCCCGCAATACGAGGCGACATTCACGAACTGGGAGCCGAGTGCGACGCTGAATGACGCGGACTTCACGGCGACGTTGCCGAAGGATGCCGTTCGCGTCGAGCTAGGCCCGCCGCAGAAAACCGTGGGCACCGGGACGGCGCCGAACGATCGGTGAGACCGGGCGCGGATCGATCGGATCTCACAATTGAATAACGCCGATCCGTCGAACGTCTGATGCAGTACCTGGATTGGAGTCCAATCATGAACATCAAACGGTGCATTTTCGGAACTGGGTTGCTTGCGACGGTGCTTTTCGCCGGATCGGCGTTCGGGCAGGATCAGAATCGCGATCGTACGCGAGAAATTCGCCGCGTTCCGCGCGGGCAATCGCCGGCCAGCGGCACGATTCGTCCGATCACGCGGCCGGAAACGTCCGTTGTGCGTGAGCGTCCTACCGTCCTTCCCTCGCGGCCGACCGATCGAAACACGACGATCATTTCGCGCCGCGTGGAACGCCCGGTCACCGTGATCGAGCGCCCGGTCTATCAGCGACCGGTTCTGCGCCCTGTAACCGTCATCAATCGCCCGATCTCGGTCGCCACGTACCGGCCGGTGCGTTATGGCACCACGGTTGTGCAGCTCCCCCAACGTTCGATCGCGCTTCAGATCGGCGGATTGACTTTCTACGCGTCTGACGGCGTCTATTACTCCCGTCAGCCCGCGAGCGACACGTACGTCGTCGTTCGTCCGCCGATCGGAACGCGCGTCGAGCGCGTCCCGTCGGATTCGACGGTGATCGTGATCGATGGCCGCACGAACTACTTCTACGACGATTGCTGGTACAACGACCAGCTGGTGGTGATCGAGCCGCCGATCGGCGGCTGGCTGTACGAGCTGCCCGACGATCACGAGGTGATCCTCTACGGCGGCGAGCGCTACTACCGCTACGGCGACGCCGTGTACCAACCCGGCTGGCGCGACGGGCGCAGCGTGTACTTCCACGTGGATTTGCGGTTCTAGCGTAGTGCCGGATTGATTAGGGGTGGGGCAGGCATCGTGCCTGCCCCGGGCGGGCTGGAAGCCCGCCGCAACTTCGTTGGGGGGTGTTGGCCGACTGTCTCCGATGCACCGTATTCGGGCGCGACTCTTCGATATGACACTCAAGACCGGACAGAGAATTCGAATTCGCCACTCGATCGACCGCCGCGAGGGCGCCTGGGAGCGCGTCGTGGAAGGCACGATCATCAGCGTAAAAGCCGAACCAACGGGCAGTTGGTATGCGCACGGCAAGGACGACAAGCTCTGGTTGCAGCGCGTCGTGCTGCGAAAAGCCGACGGCGAACTGACGAGCGTCGCGATCGATCCGGCCACAAGCGTCGAACTGCTCGAATCGGGCGCTGCGAGCTAAGCCTGCCGGCACGAAAAACCGCACGCCCACGGTTATGGGGAGTGCGGGCGTCTCGCCCGCACGTGCAACGAGATGTCCACGATCATTCCCGAGTTGCCGCGCTTTCGCCTGGCGGCGCTGCCGACGCCGCTGGTGCGGCTGACGCGGCTCGAACGACAGTTCCCGGGCGCGCAAATCTGGATCAAGCGCGACGACCTCACCGGTCTCGAATTCTCCGGCAACAAGATCCGCAAGCTCGAATTCGTGATGGCCGATGCGCAGCGCGGCGGCTGCGACACGATCGTCACTGAAGGAACGCCGCAATCGAACCACTGCCGCGCCACGGCCGCCGCGTGTGCGCGGCTGGGAATGCGATGCGTGCTGCTCTTGCGTCCCGGCTCATCCGGCTTGCGGCAGGGCAATCACCTTCTCGACCATCTTTTTGGCGCGGATCTGCGCTTCTACGAGCGGCTAAAGTTCGACGAGCAGCGGAATGCGATCGTTAGATCGGTAATCGACGAACTCCGCGCCACGGGCCGTGCGCCGCGCTGGACGCCGATGGGGGCGTCGGAGGCGCTGGGCGCGTTGTCGTACCTGGCGGCCGCGGAGGAACTGTGCGCACAACTCGCGATTCAGGGCGTTTCCGAATGCGACGTGGTGGTCGCGGTCTCCTCCGGCGGCACGCACGCGGGCCTGGCGCTGGGAGAGCAGGCAAGCACCCAGGCGCGGCTGCGGGTGTTCGCCGTCCCCGTCAGCGATGACGTCGCGCATCACCGGCGAGTCGTCTCCGAGCTCTGCTCGGAAGCGGTTGCCGCCCTCTCGTTGCCGCTGAAATTCGACGCCGCCCGCCTGCGCTTCATCGACGGGTACGTCGGCGCGGGCTACGCGGTTCCGTACGCAGCCGCGATCGATGCGATTCGCCTGCTCGCGCGGGAGGAGGCGATCATCCTTGATCCCGTCTATACCGCGAAAGCGTTCTGCGGCCTGCTTGCCGGCCTGCGCGACGGCGCGCTGGGGCGCGAGCGCCCGGTCGTTTTCATTCACACTGGCGGCATATTTTCCAACTTTGCGTGGCCGGAGCTGTTCCCCTGAGCGCCAGCGGCGCGGGGCTGCTCCGTCGCGGGCTTTCCGGCGAAAAGCGAGGCCACGCCGCCGGCCAGCAGCATGCCGCAGACGACCATCAGCGAAACGTTGATGCTGATGTGGAAGCGCGGGTCGGGGATCATCTCCATCAACATCTTCACGCCGACGAAAATCAGCACGAAGACCAGGCTGACTTTCAGATAGCGGAACTTGTCCATCAGCCCGGCCAGCGCGAAGTACAGCGAGCGCAGGCACAAAATGGCGAACACATTCGACGTGAACACGATGAACGGATCGGTCGTGATGCCGAAGATGGCCGGGATCGAATCGACCGCGAACACCACGTCCGTGCCCTCGACCGCCAACAGGACCAGGAATAGCGGCGTCACGGCGCGGCGGCCGTTCAGGCGCGAGAAGAACTTTTCGCCTTCGAAGGTCGGCGTTACCGGATAGAAGCGCCGCGCCAGGCGGACGAGCACGTTCTTTTCCGGCTCGGGCTTCTGGTCGCCCATGAAGAGCAGCTTCACGCCCGTCCAGACCAGGAACGCGCCAAGCACGTAGATGACCCAGTGGAAACGGTCGATCAGTTCGGCCCCGGCGGCGATCATGACGCCGCGCATGATCAGCGCGCCCAGGATGCCCCAGAAGAGCACGCGGTGCTGGTGTTCGAGCGCCACGCCGAAGTAGGCGAAGATCAGCGCGATGACGAACACATTATCGAGGCTGAGCGATTGCTCGATGATCCAGCCGACCAGGAAGCACTTGGCGGCGTCCAGCCCGCTCAGCGGCGTATGCGCGTCGAGCCCGATTCCCAGCGCGTGGAACTCGTAGAGGTAGTACACGACGCCGCTGAACGCGATCGCCAGCAGCGCGCAGAAACCGGCCCAAAGCAGGCCCTCGCGCGTCGAAATGATCCGCGCCCTGCGGTTGAAGACGCCCAGGTCGAGCGCCAGCATCGCCAGCACGAAGGCGACGAACGCAATCCAGATCAACGCGGTCACGTGGATGCAACTCTCGATAGCGTCTCAGATTCGCGAAAGGAATCCCCAACCGAGCCCCGACCGTAAGGGAGGGGTCTCTTGTGACGTGCGGAAAGCCACTCGCTTACGGTCGGGCCGCGGTGTGAAGAGTTTTTCTGCCGTCGCATTTGAAGCTGGGACACTACGGAACTCTCGATCTAGGGAAGTTCGTCGCCCGGATTGCATCTTGTTGGGTGGTCCGGTCTCCAATTCCGCGACACGTCATCGATCGTGCACCACCGGCGCCGGCGACGCCGCTCCGGACGCGACGGGGCTGTGCTCCGCGACGCCGCGAAGCGCTTGACGAATCTCGATCACCATCGTGAGCACTGCCGGCACGAGCACCAACGTGCCAAACGTGGAAACGATCATGCCTCCCACGACAACGGCCGCCAGCCCGCGGTACAGCTCGCTACCGGCGCCGGGCATGAGCGCCAGCGGCAACTGGCCAAACACGGTTGTCAGACTGGTCATGAGCACCGGGCGCGTACGCGCCCGCGTTGCTTCGCGCACCGCGGTGTGAAGCGACATGCCATGTGATCGCAAATTCTGTAGCGACTGATCGACAAGCAGGATCGCGTTATTCACGACCGTGCCGACCAAGATCACGAATCCCAGGAACGTGAGCACGTCGAGCTGCTGCACCGGCTGATCGGTCGTCATCAGCGTGCCCTGGTGGCACACCCACAATCCCAGAAACCCGCCGAAGATCGCGAGCGGAACGCTGAACATGATGACGAACGGATAGAGCCAGGATTCGTACAGCGCCACCATCAGCAGGTAGCACACGATGATCGACAGCACGAATCGCGCGCTGATGATGTTCAGCAGCGACTCCAGCGACCAGCCTTTCCACTCGCCGACCAGGGAAGCCCGCGCCGTGCGGAGCTTGTCGGCATTACCCGTAAAGCCCACGGTCACTCCCGGGCCGATCGCGCCGGCGCTGCGAAGCTCATCAACCTGCTTCTGGATATCGTTGATGACGGTTTCCAGGGACTTTGTCTCGCCCGGGCTAACGGTAAACTCCACCGCCCGCTGGCGCTCGACGCGCCGGATCACTTCCAGCGACGTCGTGTCCTGAATGCGGCAAACCGCGGAGAGCGGCACGAGCGTTCCGGCGGGAGTGTAAATCGGGACCTGGCCAATTTGCTGCGAGGTGTCACCTTCTGCATTCCGGAGCTGCAATCTAATGTCCAGCGTTTCTGAGCCGCCCGGGCGGTAATCGCCCACGTAGGCGCCGTCGACGCAGGCCTCCACCACCAGCCCTACGTCCGCAGCCGTCAATCCGGCGCTCGCGCAGCGCACGCGATCGGGATTGACCTGCACCTCGGGCCGGCCGAGCGCGAAATTCGCCGGATTCGGCTGCGGATAGTCGTAGACCCGCATCAGCGAACCCATCAGCGAGCCGGCCGAGGAGACGAGCTGGTCAAGGTTGTCGGCGCGGACTGAAATCTCGAGGTTGTTGCCGCCGCCTTCGCGGAAGAGGTCGGTCTGCTTGAAGAACGCGAACGTGCCGGGGATGGATGCGCCGGCGGTCTGCAAGAGGCGCACCAGCGGCTTGACGCGAGCGGGGTCCCGGCTCGTGGCGCCCATGAACGTGAAGCCGTTGTACGTGACGAAGAAGAAATCCTCGATTAACGGCGGCGGAGTAAGCCACTCGCGGCGAACGCGGTCGCGCTCCAGCCAGCTCAGCTTCGTGGCGGTGTCACCGGACAATTCCGGGATTGCGTTCGCGTCGATCATGCCCTGCGCTTGCGCGATCCAGCGCTGATCCAGTTGACGCTGTTCGGCGGAGCCCGGCTGCGCGGTCCAATACGGCGAGATGCGCTCCTCGATCAGTAGCGCCATGCGCTTGAATTCGTCCATGCTGTATCCGGGCGGCGTGAAGAGCATGCCGAATACCAGATTGCGGTTGCCGCTCGGCAGGTACGTCGCGTCGGGCACCAGCAGGCGGGCCAGCCAGAGCGAGCCGAACGTCATGACCACCACGATCGCGAGCCGGATGGCGCGATTTCGCGCCAGCAGATCGTAGAGCCGGGCTGCGATGTCTCCGACCAGCGACGAGCTTTTGAGCATGCGCCTTTCGCCGGCCAGCGGCGCAGTTTCGCCGCGTCCCAGCGTGAGCAGTCGGCGCGCCAGCACCGGAGTGACGGTGAATGCGACGGCCAGCGACAGCGCGACGGCCATGACCGTCGCGACGCTGATGTCGCGAAAGAGCTGACCCGCCTCCTCGCGCATTAGAATGACGGGCACGAAAACCACCAGCGTCGTCAGCGTGCTCGCAAGCACCGCGCTCCAGACTTCGTTCGGTCCGTCAAAGCAGGCCTGCGACACGCTCTTGCCCATCTGGTTGTGGCGGTAGATGTTTTCAAGCACGACGATCGCGTTGTCGACCACCATGCCAATCGCAAACGCGATGCCGGCCAGCGAGATGACGTTCAGCGTCCGTCCCGTCGCCCACATCAACACGAATGCGCCGATGAGCGAAATCGGGATCGACAACGCCACCGCTGCCGTGGCGCGCCAGTTCCGCAAAAACAGCATCAGCACGCCGATCGTCAGCAATCCGCCATACAGGCCGTTTGTGCGGACCATGTCGATCGATTGGTCGATGTAAACCGTCTCGTCGTAGATCTGAAGCAGCTCGAGATTCATGTTGCGCGGCTTGAGCACCTCGTCGTTGACACGCTGCACGGCCTCGCGAACGCCGCGCATGACTTGCATCACGTTGGTGCCCACTTCGCGCCGCACGGGAAACGCCAGCACATACTCGCCCCGGCTGCGTACAAAATTCCGCTGCTTGCGGAACCCGTCAATCGCCTCCGCGACGTCGCGCACGTAGACCGGACCGCCGGGTGTGTCGGCGATCACGGTCCGCTCAATCTCCTCCATGCTGCGATATTGCCCGACGGTGCGAATCGTGTAGTCGCGTTTTCCCTGCGCCCGCGTCCCCGCCGACTTGTCCTGATTCTGAAGCCGCAGCGCCTGCTCAACCTGGCGCAGCGTCAGACCGCGCGCCGCAAGCCGCGCCGCGTTCACGCGGACCTGGACTTCGCGCTCCCGCCCGCCATAGACGTCCGTCGACGCCACGCCCTTCACGCGATCCAGGTACGGCTTGATGTGATCGCGGGCGAAGGTCTCCATCTCGGGCAGTCGTTCGGTCTTGCCGTCGGTTGCGCGCAAGATCAGCCACGCGATTTCCGAATCGCGGGCGGTGTCGGCGGCGCGGACGGTCGGTTGATCGACTTCAGGCGGGTAATTGCCGACCTGTCGCAGCTTGTCGTTCACATCCTGCAGGGCTTCGGACTTGTCAACGTCGTCGTAGAACTCGAGCGTGATCGAGCCGAAGTCGTCTTGGGAGTCGCTCGTCATTCGCCGCAGCCCTTTGACGGTGCGGAGCTGCTCCTCCTGGCGATCGACGATCTCACGTTCGATTTCCTGGGGCCCGGCGCCGGCCCAGCGCGTACCGACCGATATGACAGGGCTATCGACGTTGGGCGTGAGCTGCACCGGAACCGCCAGCAACGACAAAATGCCCGACAGCACGACCAGCAGCACGCCGACCGAAACGCCGACCGGCCGGTCCAGACACAGACGGATCAGGTTCACTCGACCAGGACTCCCATGCGCGGATCGCCCGCCGAGAGTCTACGGCATCGTCGTCGCTTTGGCATTGGCGTCGGACCGCCGTTGCAATTACGGTTCCGTCGGCAAGAAGCCGCACAGCTCAAAGGTCTTTCGGCACGTTTCTTGCAGGTAGGTTTGTCGCGGAGGCGGCAGTCCATGGTGAGCGCGACGGACATCCGCCGGCTGAACACGTTCGAGCGCTACCTGACGCTCTGGGTCGCACTTTGCATGTTCGTCGGCATCGGGCTGGGCAGGCTGCTGCCGGGGCTTACCGACGCGCTGCGCCGGATCGAGTTCGGCGGCGGCAGCCAGATCAACGTGCCCATCGCCGTCCTGATCTGGCTGATGATCTACCCGATGATGCTCAAGGTGGACTTCGCGTCGGTGCTGGGAGTCGGCAAGCGGCCCAAGGGCCTGATCATCACCTGCCTGGTGAATTGGCTGGTCAAACCGTTCAGCATGGCGCTGCTGGGTTACGTCTTCTTCAAACACATGTTCCAACCCTGGATCGGCGCCGAGCTCGCCGATCAGTACGTCGCCGGCGTCATCATCCTGGCCGCCGCGCCATGCACGGCGATGGTCTTCGTGTGGAGTTACCTGACGCGCGGCGACGCCGCGTACACGCTGGTCCAGGTTTCCGTAAATGACCTGTTGATGCTGGTGCTCTTCGCGCCGATCGTGACGTTCCTGGTCAGCGGCGCTTCCGCGCTGACGGTTCCGTTCATGGTGCTGATCTACGCCGTCATCTGCTTCGTAGTCATCCCGCTCGCCGCCGGGGCGATCAAGCGGCGCACGCTGATTCGGCGTCGCGGCGTCGAGTGGTTCGAGAAATCGTTCTTGCCGCGTTTTCACCCCATCGCCGTGTCGGCGCTGCTGGCCACATTGGTGTTGATCTTCGCGTTCCAGGCCGACAACATCACGAACCGCTTCTTTCACGTCATCCTGATCGCGATTCCGCTCTTGCTCCAGGTGTACTTCAATTCGGCGCTGGTCTACGGGCTGATGAGGTTCTTCCGCGTGCCGCACGGCGTCGCTGCACCCGGGGCGCTGATCGGCGCGAGCAATTTTTTCGAGTTGGCGGTCGCCACCGCGATCGCGCTGTATGGCCCTGAGTCCGGCGCTGCGTTGGCGACAGTCGTCGGCGTATTGGTCGAGGTGCCGGTGATGCTCAGCGTGTGCGCGTTTTGCAACCGCACGCGCGGCTGGTTTGACGCGGCCTCGGCACAAGAGTGCCCGGTTCCCGCGCCCGGCTGCTGCGCCAACTGGGCCGCGTTCGCCAATCCCGCGCGAAGTTTGTAAGCGTGCGGTACCGGTACGGTCCCAACCGAACCGCGACCGTAAGGGAGCGGGGGATCGCGAAATCGACGGCCTTGTTCGTCCCCCGCTTCCTTACCAGTCCGTTGAAAAACTCACGCGATTCGCCGGCGCTTTCACGTTCCGAATGCCAACCGCCGCGCTATCCGCCGCAGCCCCAGCCTTGCAGCAGCAAGCCGAGGTCTGATTCGTCGGTGTCGCCGTCGTGATCGAGGTCGCCGCCGGCGGACACATGCCACGCCTGGAGCAGCAGACCAAGATCGGATTCGTTCGTGCGGTGATCGCCGTTGACGTCGCCGACGCAGGGCTGCTCGCACACGTCCGCGGTGCCGTTTCCGTTGTTGTCGGAGCAGTCCGTGCCCATGCCGTGCCACGTCGCGCCGGCACCGACGCAATCCGCCTGCGTCAGCGGCAGACAAAAGCCGGTCGAAAAACAGCACGCCCCGGTCGGCGGCGGGCAATTTATTGAACCGCAATTCGTGTTGTTGCCCTGGAACACGCCGCCTTGAGCGACACAGTCGGTGTCCAGCAAGTTATTGACGCACGTGCCGTCCGGCAGGCAGCAGGCGCCATGCGGGAAGCACACAGTCGTTCCGCACGAGCTGCCGTTTGGCCCCGGAATGCCGCCGGCCGCCTGACAGTTCGCGACGGTTAGGTTCAAGCACCCGCTGGTGGCCTGGAAGCAGCACGCCACCGTCGGCTGGGGACAGGGATTCGGCGAGCAGGGCATATTGTCGCCGTGATACACGCCGCCGGCAGCCTGGCACTCCGTCTGCGTCTGGATCGTGCACGTACCTCCAGCGCAGCACGCGCCGCTCGGCGGCTGGCAATTCACCGAGGACCACGTCGAGCGCAACACCCAGTCGCCGCTCGGCCGGCAGAAGAACGGCAAAAGATTCTGGAAGCGGTTGATGCCGTCGCACAATCCGCCGCAATTGAGGCTGTCGAGCCAGTTACCGCTCAGTGACGCCACGCCGCTGGTGTCGACCACCGGGAACGCGTTCGTCGACACGTTCGGCGACGTGTCGCACAGAAACGCAGGCGGATCGTTCAATCGGTCGACGCGGAAGCCGATGCTGAACGTGTTGGTGCCGGCGGCATTGATCAGGATGATCTGCTGCGGGTCGCTCGGGTCGATCTGAACCACCAGGTTGACGCCCAGCGTGGTGCCCGGTCCGGTTGCGGGAATCGTCACGTGCGGCAAAAGCGTGCCATCTGACGAATACCCGATGACCGGCAGACCGGTCGGAGGACCATCCCAAACCAGAACGGACCACTCGGTAACCGTCTGTGAAAGTGTGTCGGTCGCGACGAAGATCGTCTCCATGGATTCGATCTTGATCGGGTATGCGGCGGAACTAATCGTGTACTCGGCGACAAACGATTCACCCTGCGTGAAACCGTGCTCGGCGATATACGGCGCGGGCTGGAACGTCGCGTCGGTGTGTGTTGATGTCGTGCGACACGGACCGCGCAGCTCGGGCGTCACCACGCCGCTCGGCGAAACGATAAGTCGCGTGATCTCGCTGACGGCGACCGGCGCGCCAGCGTGAGTCTGTGCATTCGCGCCGGCGAGCGGAATGGCGACGATCGCGATCGCGGCGATGCAGCCGCGAGTTGATGAAAGACCAAGCATGTTCGACTCCGATACGCGAACCGCACCCGGTCGGAACGACCGCCGATAACGAAATTTCGGGCGCGGAATGTTTGCGTCTTCTCATTCTTCGCGTCAAAGGGTGCGAAGGCAACCCTTCCTGCATTTCAGGCTGGGTCTGATTAGGGGTTTTGGAGCAATGCGACCCTGCTGAGGTCGCTACATACTGATCAGGCGCAGCGGGTTCTCCAGCGAAAGAGCCACTTCGCGCGTGAAACGGGCTGCGTCGGCGCCGTCGACCACGCGATGATCGAACGACAGGAATAGCGGCATCATCAGGCGCGGTGCGATCTGGCCTTCGAACACGACCGGCTGGAGCACCGCCTTGCCCAATCCGAGAATACCCACCTCCGGAAAATTCACCATCGGCGTCGCAAACGTGCCGCCCAGCGCGCCGACGTTTGTTACCGTGAACGTCGCCCCGCGCAGGTCCGCCACCTCGAACTTCGCCGAGCGGGCCCGCTCCGAGACTTCGCCCAACTCGCGCGCCACCTGCGGCAGCGACTTCTTGTCCACGTCGCGCACCACCGGCACCACCAGCCCGCGCGGCGTATCGACCGCGCAGCCCACATGAATGTAATCCTTGTAGATGATCTCGTTCGTCGCCGCGTCGAACGAGCAATTCAGCATCGGGAAGTCGCGCAGCGCCGCGGCGACCGCCTTTAGCACGATCGCCGTCACGGTGAGCTTGGCCTGACCGGCCTTGATGTTCTCGTTGAGCTTCTTGCGATTCCGCTCCAGCTCGGTGATGTCCGCGATGTCGCCATGCGAGACGCGCGGCACGTTCAGCCAGGCGCGCGTCATCTGCCGGGCGATGGTCTTGCGAATTTGCGAGACCGGCTCGCGGCGGATCGGACCATACTGGCTGAAATCGGGCAGTGCTTCGCTGGGCACGCTGATCGCGCCCGTAATCCCATGGGCTTCGACAACGCCCGTCGCCGCGGCGCCGCCGCGATGGCCCAGGGCGTGACGTTCGACGTCCTCTCGCAGGACGCGCCCGTTTTCGCCGCTGCCGACGACCGAGTTGATGTCGATCCCCAATTCGCGCGCGAGCTTTCGCACAACCGGCGCGGCGGGCACCGGTCCGTCGTGCGCCACGCGCGACCGTGCGGGTTCAGCTTGGAATTGAGAAGCGGCGGACGACGGGGCGGCGGCTGGCGTTTGCGGGCGGGCGGGCGGCGCGCTCGTGCTCACCGCGGCGGTTGCCGGAGGCGGGGCATTCGGCGGCGCCGGGGGCGATGCGACCGCAGTCGCGCTTGTCGCGGTCGGCTTTGCCGCCGCGGGCGCGGCGCTTGCCGGCGCGCCGGCCGCGCCGTCATCGATCGAGATCAGCACCTGCCCAACCTTGACCACCTGTCCCGGCTGCGCGTGCAGTTTCGATACCACGCCGGCCTTGGGCGACGGGATCTCGACCGCCGCCTTGTCGGTTTCGACCTCCAGCATCGGCTGGTACTCGGCGATCGTGTCGCCTTCCTTCACCAGCACGCTAACGATCTGCCCTTCGTGTACGCCCTCGCCCAAGTCGGGCAGTTTGAATTCAAACATGATTCGAGGCCCTCAGATTTCGGGTCACCCGCCGCCGCGACACCCGAGGCCGGTTGCGGGTCCAGCGGGGGAAATGTAGCTCAGATTCAGCCCAGGGGACAGGGCGACGACGCAGGCCGCCGGTCACGCGCCCTCGCGCTCGCTGCGCTCGAACCAGGCCTCCTCCGCCAGCGCGAGCTGTGTTTTCGCCTGTTCCAGCTCCGCTTGCAGCCGCTGCGCAAGTTCCTTGTCGCGATACACCTGCGGGTCGCCGAAGCGATCGTGCAACGCGGCGATGTCCCGCTCGTGCTTGGCGATCAGCGCTTCCAAATTGGCCAGCGACAACTTCCGGAACGGCGCCAGTCGCTTCGACGCCTCCGCGCGCCCTGCATTGGACTTCGCAGCGTGCGGCGACTTCGTGGCAGACGATTGCGCAGCGCCATGCTTCGACTTCTCCACGCGGCGCGCCCGCTGCGCCGCGGCGTCCTCTTCCCGCTGCACCTGTTCAGCGTAATAGGAGTAGTTGCCGGCGAAGGTCGCGTGCGAACCGGCTCGCATGAGCAGCAGCCGATCGACGATGCGGTCGAGAAAATAGCGGTCGTGACTGACGACCAGAATAGCGCCTTCAAACTCGATTAGCGCGTCCTCCAGCGCCTCGCGCGACGCAATGTCGAGGTGGTTCGTCGGCTCGTCGAGAATCAGAATGTCCGGATTCTCCGCCAGCAGGATCAACAAACGTAGGCGCGATTGCTCTCCGCCGGAGAGGTCGCCGATTCGCTTGAAGACGTCGTCACCGACGAAGAGAAAACGACCCAGGAGCGAGCGCGCCGCGGTCTCAAGAAGGTCCGGCCGAACTTCCTGCACTTGCCGCAGAACGGTCCAGCTTTCATTCAACATCGCGGCGTCTTGCGCGTAGTAGCCGACGCGCGCACGGCCCTCAATCTCGACCCGTCCGGCGTCGGCCTCGATCTTACCGACCAGCACTTTCAGCAGCGTTGACTTGCCGGTTCCGTTGGGTCCGGTGATTCCCAGCGCCTGCCCGGGATGCACGTCGAGCGAGAGCCCCGAAAACAGCGTCTGGTCGCCGATTCGGCGTGACAGATCCGCGGCGCGCAGCGTCGCGCCGCCGGAGTCGCGATTCGAGAAATTCAGCTTCAAGTCGCGGCGTTCGGTCGGCGCCGAGACGACGAACTCGTTCTGCTCCAGCATGCGCTCCAGCCGCGTGCGCCGCCCCTTGGCCTGCGCGGATCGCTGTCCGGCCAGATGCCGCGCGATGAAGTCGCGCTCCTTCGCGATGAACGCGCGGTCGATCTCAAATTGCCGCTGCTGCGTAAGCGTCGCCACGCGCTTGGTCTCGACATACGCGCTGTAATTGCCGGCATAGGCGCTGACCTTGCCGCGATCCAGCTCGATGATCCGCTGCGCGAGGCGATCCAGCAGATAACGATCGTGCGAGATGATCACCGCGCCGCCGGAATGCTGCGAAAGAAAGCGCTCCAGCCATCCGACCGCGTCGATATCGAGATGATTCGTCGGTTCGTCCAGCAGCAGGAACTGACTCTGCCCCAGGAGCAGCTTCGCCAGCGCCACGCGACACTTCTGCCCGCCCGACAGCACACCGATCGGCCGCGTCGTTTCCTCGGCCGAAAATCCGAGTCCGCCGAGCACCTCGGCCGTGCGGCGTTCGATGTTGTAACCGTCCTCGGCCAGGAATCGCTCGTTGACGCGCTCGTACTGCTCCATCAGCTCGTGGAGCCGTGCGCCGTGCGCATCGGCCATGTCGGCCGAGAGCTGGTGCATGCGCGTTTCGAGCGCGAGCAGCTCCGCGAACGCGCCTAGCGCTTCGTCGTGCACGGTGCGCGTCGAGTCGAGGCGCGGCTTCTGCGGCAGGTATCCGATTTCCAGCCCGCGCGCGATTCGCACCGCGCCGATGTCGGGCTGCAGCTGCCCCGCAATCAGCCGAAACAGCGTGGTTTTTCCGACGCCGTTCGGGCCGACGAGGCCGACAATCTCGCCGGCGTTGAGCTGCAGCGAGAGGTCGTCGAGCACGAGGCGCTCGCCGAGCTGCTTGGTGACGTTTTCAACGCGAATGATGGACACGGGCAGGGAGTGTAACGGTGGCGCGGCTACGAATCGCCCGCGCACCCCAGCGCCGCCAGTTCCGCTTCCAGCCGCTCGCGTCGCGGTGCGTCCACCAGCGGCAGATTTACGCGGACGTTTGCCACGGCCGCCTCCATCGCGGCCCGTGCAAGGAAACCGCCGGCGTCGACGTCCGACGCGAGATTCGGATTGGCGATCATACGCAGACGCTTCAGGTCCGCCGCAACGCGATGTGCGATGCTGGCGGTCTCGAGCGGGACGGCGGCGGCGATTTCCGCGGCGCGCGCGATCCGCGCAGCGCGCGTGTCGTCGGCTTTGGCTAGCTTGAACGCCGCGCTCAATTGTCCATAAGCGGCGGCGTCTTCATCCATGAGGCGTGTGAGTATTTGCTCGGCAGAGGACAGCCGCGCGACGATTTCGCGCACCTGCGACTCGACGCCGGAGAAACGCGATTTACCGATCGTGAGCGCCGCCGCCATCTGCCCCAGCCCGGCCGCCAGCGCGCCGACGAGCGCGGCGACCGCGCCGCCGCCGGGGGTCGGGGCGTCCGAGCGAAGTCGGGCGAGAAAGTCAGTGACGGACAGCGCGGACAGCGGCGTCGCCGCGCCGGACCGCTCGGAATTCATTTGGTGCTCCATCGGCATTCGACTGTCCAAGCGCAGCTTCAGCCCCCATCGCGTTTCATGCGCGGTTCGTGGCTCGTAATGCGATGCTCAGATTCTCGCTCAGATCTTCTGGTCCGTCTGAGTACCACGAACCCGTCAGGGCAGCGACGGCGACGCCGGGACTTCGATCGGCGAGAGTGCGGTGCACTGCATTTGCCAATTCGCCAACAAGATCCCCAGATCCGCGGAATCGGTTCGATCATCGCCATTCACGTCGCCGGCCTCGCTCGCCTGCCAGCTTGCCAGCATGATTCCTAGGTCCGCGGAATCGATGCGGTAATCGTGGTTCAAGTCGCCCGGGCAGGGCCACGGCTGCTGCGGATTGTAGGCCAGGGCGCCTGAGGCCGCCGGAGCGCCGTTAACAGGCGCGGTTGCGACCGCAGTGCAAGTGACTGTGATGTATCCCCAGTATCGCGCCCCCACCGTGGAATTTGCGAAGTAAATGTAGCCGTCCGCCATCGGATTCTCGCCCGTGTTTCCCGATGGCCCTCTGACTTCCGGCCCAAAGAAAACCCCGGCTGTCGTGCAGCCGCAAAACATCGTCACGTTGATCGGTCCGAATGCGACCGCGCCGATCGGGCCCGGTGGAACAGCCCAAGTCGGCGCGGTGACGCCGGCTTGGATCGGATCGTCGGCGAAGGTGTCCTCGTCCCAGAATTCGATTGGTTCGGTGGGCCATCCTCCCAAATCCGCCACTCCATACGCGCCAGTCAAGGTCACCACGAACGGATAGAGAAATCCGTCCGCGGGACGCGTCATCGCCGCCGGCGCGGTGACCGCGGTGATCGTGTATCCCTGCGCGCTCGCACCAAGCATGCACGCAACCGCCACGGCTACGCAAGAACGCAACATGTTCGACTCCTCCGCTGGTTTGACGTGATCGCCACCCGAACCCGATTTGGGAAGTCTAGTTGCGCGATGCCGCCCGTCAACGAAAATTCGCCACGCCGCGCGGCGGCGACAGCGGGCCGTTATCGGCGCGCACAGACAGGCAGATTTCTCGCGCTTCTGACGCCTCGCCGGAGTATCCTGATGAAATCATCAACCGCTGGAGGTCAGTCATGCGTCAATCCACGAAACGCCGTCACGTCACACGATGCACGTCTGGCGCACTTTGCGGCGTCCTCGCAATCGGCCTCGCGCTCCCTGCAGCCGCTGACTGGCCCGCCGACCCAGCGACCAATCTTGCGATCGCCGACGGCGCCGGCGAACAGGTGTTGCCGAAAATCGTCAGCACGCCCGATGGCGGTTGTTACGTGAGCTGGTTCGAGAACTCAACCGGCAACTACAACGTTCGCATTCAGGCGCTCGACCCGCGCGGCCGCGAACTCTGGCCGCACAACGGCATCCTCGTCAGCAACCACCCCTCGCTTTCGTTCCTGGTCGATTACGACCTGGCCGCCGATGCGGGCGGAAACGCAGTGGTCGTGTTCACCGACGCACGCGACGGCTCCGACCGCGACATTTTCGCGTACCGCGTCACGATCGACGGGCAACTCGATTGGGGTCCAAACGGCGTCACGCTCTCGTCCAACGGGAATTTCGAAGCCGATCCGCGCGTCGCGCAGACCTCGACCGGCGACTACGTCTTTGTCTGGCCGCGCGGCGACACGCCGAATCCCGGCTTGGTGATGCAGCGACTCGACTCCGCCGGCAACAAGCAGCTCGGCCCGGACGGCATCGTGGTCGCCGGAGACGGTGTGGAAAACCCAAGCTTCTGCGAGATGGTTGCGGCTGACAACGGCAGCGTCATTGTGACCTGGATCCGCGACACGCGGACGTTTCTCAGCCCGCGGCACGTTCGGGCGCAGAAGTTCTCGCCCGGTGGCACGCCGATGTGGGGCGCGTCGCCGATCATCGTCTCGGACGCGATTTCCGTTCCGATCACGCATCGTCCGCGGATCGTTTACGACGGCGCCGGCGGCGCGGTGATCGCCTGGCACGACACGCGCGCGTCGAACCTGTTCAACTGTTGGGTGCAGCACATTTCGAGCGATGGCACCCTGCGGATGCCCGCCAACGGCGCGCAGGCCTCGACGCTCACCTCACAACAGCACATCGATCCGGCGATCGCCTTCCGCCCGACGACCGGCGAGACCTTCGTATTTTGGAACGAACGAAACCTCAATCAGTCGCAATGGGGCGTGTACGGGCAGAAGCTGTCGCCCGATGGCGCGCGGCTGTGGGGCGACAGCGGAATCACGTACCTGCCGCTCAACAGCGTAAACAAGCTGTTTGTTCGCGCGGTCCCGTACAGTGACGGCGCGATCGTACTCTTTCTGGATGAGCCGAATACGCCGTTGCCGGGCGACCGCGTGCTCGGATTTCGCGTCGACGCCGCCGGTGGGCTGGTCTGGTCCGGTTCGCCGCGCGTGGTTTCTTCGAACCAGAGCACCAAGGGCCGCTTGCCGGTAACCATCGGTTCGGATGGCGTCGTGAAGGCGGTCTGGGAAGACGGGCGAAACAGCCCGACCGACGTCTATGGCCAGAATCTGAATCCGAACGGCACGCTGGGCTTCCGCCAGCTCGGAGACCTCGACGGCGACGGGCACGTCAGCGAGCCGGATCTGGGTTTGCTGCTCCAGGCCTGGCAATCGACGGCGCGCGGCGACCTCGACGGGGACGGCGACACGGACGAATCCGATCTCAGCATTTTGCTGCAGAATTGGGGGGCGTAGGTCGCGCACCGTTGTCATGGCGGTGGCGGAATTCCCGTACCCGCCACGAACGCGCTGCTCCACGCCCACTGGAAATTGAATCCGCCGATTCGGCCGTCGACGTCCAGAATCTCGCCGACGAAATGCAATCCCGGGCAGACGCGAGATTCCAGTCGCCGCCAATCGACTTCATCGAGCGCCACCCCACCCGCGGTCGCCTCGGCGTAGTCGTAGCCTCGGCTATCAGCGACTGAGAGCGGCCAACCGAGCAGGCCATTGCGCACCCTGCGCCGATCGGGTCGGGTAAGGTGTGCCAGCGCGGTCTCCGGCGGCACGCTAAGGCGCGTCATCGCGGCGTCCACGAATCGCGCCGGTAAACGAGCGGACAGCGCGGTGCGAATGCGCGTCGTCGGGCTTGCGCTCGCGACGTTGGACAACCAGGATTCCGCCGACTCAAACGCCTCACCCGGCAAGAAATTCGCGTACAGCGCCGGGGCTCGGTTCTCCAGGCGACGACGAAGGTAGACGCGCGATGCATCCATCGGCGCCGGTCCGCTGACGCCGAAATGCGTCCACAGCAGCGCGCCGCCGATCCGTTGCGCCTTCACATCCCGCGCGCGGATTGTCAATTCGACCGGCTGTGAAAGCCCCGACAATGGGCAATGAAAATCACCCTCCAACACCAGCGGTGCGAGGGCCGGCGTCGTCGGCACGATCGAATGCCCCAGCGACCGCGCGATCGCAAATCCACCGCCATCGCTGCCGGTCCTGGGAAACGAGAGTCCGCCGGTGGCCAGGACTACGCGCCTCGCCGTGAATTCTCGCGCGTTGCGGGGCGCGGCGAGCGTGCCGGTTGAATCGGCCACCGACGGGCGCGTTTGGTCGCGCGAGATGTGAAAGACGCCGCCGCGCGCTTCGACGCCCCCGACGCGCCACGGGGCGCGGACCTCGATTCCGAGCCGCGACGCCTCATTCAACAACGCGTCGAGCACCGACGCGGCGCGATTCGAATCCGGGAAGAGCTTGCCGTGCTCCTCCTCATGCAGCGCGACGCCGAGCTGTCGGAAGAACTCCACCGCGCCGGATGCCGGGAATCGTTCGAGCACCCGGCGGACGAAATTTCGGCTGCCGCCGTTGAAATCGTCGGGTGTGACGCGTGCGTTTGCGACGTTGCAGCGGCCCCCGCCGCTGATCAGGATTTTCGCGCCGAGTTTGGACGCGCCGTCGAGCACGATGACGCGCGCGGAAGCGTTGGTGCGCTTGTGAAAAATCGCCGCGGCGAGCCCCGCCGCGCCGCCGCCGACGACAGCGAGATCCACCGGCGCGTCGATTCCTGTCCGCGACGGGTTCATCGGAGCCCGGAATCTACACGCCCGCGCGCGGAATCGGGATTTCGAGGAATCGCATTACCTGCTTCAGATCCTCCCACGCTTTGCCCTTCTCGCCCGGGCTGCGAAGCAGATACGCCGGGTGAAACGTCGGCATTAGCGCGCACTTGGGCAGGTCAAATGCCGCGTACGCCGGCGGCGGGAAGTCGTGGAACGATCCGCGAAGCTGGCTGATCGGCTGCCTGGTCGCCAGCAGTGTTTGCGACGAGGGCCGCCCCAGCGCCACGATCACGCGCGGACGCAGGATGGCGAGTTGGCGGAATAGAAATGGAGCGCAGGTCTCCATCTCGTCATCGGTCGGCGTTCGATTCCCCGGCGGGCGGCACTTCACGATGTTGCAGATGTACACCTGCTCGCGCGTCAGCGTCATTGCGGCGATCATGCGCGTGAGGAGCTGCCCCGCGCGGCCGACGAACGGCTCGCCCTGCGCATCTTCATCCGCGCCCGGTCCTTCGCCGACGAATACGAGCTGAGGCCGGACATGTCCGACGCCGAACACAGTCTGAGTTCGCTGCGCGTGCAGTCCGCAGCGCGCGCAGCCTTTCACATGCTGCTCGTCGAGCACCTGGAGCGCCTGCCGCGCGTTGTCGAGCCGCAATTCTTCGCGCACCAACGCCGGCAGGCTCGGATCATCGCGAATCGTTGCGAGCAACGCGGGCGCCGGCGGTACGACTGTTCGAGGCGCCGGCGATGCAACCATTCGCGGCGGCGGTGCGGCGACCGAAAGCTCGCGCGGCGGCGCTGGGTTTGACAACGCCCGCGGCGCGACGGCACTCCGGCCGGCGGCTTCGCGTGCCAACACCGCGGTTTTTTCACTGGCCATGGCCGAGGAGGCGCTTGCTGAAAATGAATTCGGCGGACAATTCCACACCGGCACACCAAGCCGGCGCTCATTTCTGAGCCACTCGCGAACGGCCGGTGGGAGCGCGTCGTTCTTGCTGAGAGACACGGCGGCAGCGTATGTCCGGCACAGGGGGGCCGCAAGAGTTCCGCGCATCTGCGAGAGTCCCTGAGCCAATGAGGAGGTTCGGCGGCAACGTCATGCGCGCCGGCCGCCAGCGGACAGGCCTCGACCACCACCAGTTGGGGCGCGAGCCGGATTAGCACTTTGTGGATCGCCGCGCGATTCTGAGCCACGAACCGCTGCCCCACCCGTCTCGCGATTTCGTGCGACTCCCGCTAAGCTCCACGCGATCCCAATGAGTCCGATGAATCTGCCAGCGCGAACCGCCGTCGTGTGGATCGGAGTCCTCGCCATCAGCGGGACGGGATGCCAGTCGTCGCCAACTTCGAGCGGAGACATCGCCGCCCGGTATGCGGCGGAAAATAACGCGTTGTCGGATCTGTCACTGCTGGCCGCCTGGATGCGCGGCTCGTTCAGCAGTGCCGCGCAGGCCGCCCGAGACCCTGAATTCAAGGACCTCCGGCTGGAGCTCGCGCCGATCTGGCCGCATCTGACCGACGGTTACTGGTTTTACGTCGAGCAGGCGGCGGGCAACGATCTGCAACATCCGTATCGCCAGCGGGTCTACCAGCTTGTGGCGACGCCGGGCGGCGCCTTCGAGAGCCGAGTGTTCGAGCTTCCCGGCGACGCGCTGACCTGGGCCGGGGCGTTTCGGGAGCCGGCGAGATTCGACGGGTTGACGCCGAGCCGATTAACGCCGCTCACGGGCTGCACCGTTCGCCTGACGCGAGAAGGCGGCGCATTTGTCGGCTCGACTGTTGGTAACGGATGCCCAAGCACGCTCCGCGGCGCCGCGTTCGGGCAATCACAGGTCGCGATTACGCCAATCGGAATTCAAACTCTGGATCAAGGTTTCGACTCGACGGGCAAACAGATTCCGGGCGACGGAAAAGGTCCGTACGAATTTCTGAAGGCCCGTGCAGAGGCAGTTAGCGAATAGCGAGTTCGGAAAGAGGCCCTTGAGACGCTAGCATGACCCAGCCATTCTCGCGTCGCGAAATCGTCGCTTCGCCGATTCGTAACTCGTTACTGGCTATTCGCCACTCGTAACCGCCGTCAGAACATGCCCAACCGCTACACCGCCGCACCCGCGCCCCAACTCGAACTGAAGCCCTTCCATGCGCTGCGGATGGCGTTTCGACGCGGCTACGGACTGGCGGATTTTCGTGCTGACCTGCTGGCCGGCGCCGTCGTCGGCGTCGTTGCGCTGCCGCTCTCGATGGCCCTGGCGATCGCCTCGGGCGTTCCGCCGCAGCATGGCTTGTACACGGCCATCGTCGCCGGCGGCCTGATCGCCCTGCTGGGCGGATCAAAGGTGCAAGTCTCCGGCCCCACGGCGGCGTTCGTCGTCATTCTTTCGCCGATCGCGCATCAACATGGCCCCGGCGGACTGATGGTCGCCAGCATGCTGGCTGGAATTATGCTGATGCTGATGGGCGTCTGGCGGCTCGGGCGACTGATCGAGTACATCCCCTTCCCCGTCACCACCGGCTTTACCAGCGGAATCGCCGTGGTCATTGCAACGTTGCAGATTCGCGATTTCCTCGGTCTCTCGATCAAGCAGATGCCCGATCACTTCACTGAGCGTATCGCCGCGATCGTGATGGCGCTGCCGACGATTCACTCGCCCGATGTCGCGATCGGCCTGACCACACTGACGCTGCTGCTGCTGGTTCCGAAGCTCTCGCGGCGCATTCCCGCGCCGATCATCGCGCTGCCCGCGGCCGCGATTCTGGCCGCGTTGTTGGCGCGCTGCGCGCCCGGTTTCGAAGTCGCGACCGTGCAGTCGCGCTTCGGCGGCATCCCGCAATCGGCGCCGATGTTCATGCTGCCGTGGATGGCGGCGGGCGCCGACGGCGCGCCGATCGCATCGGCGCTGAACTTCGATCTCTTTCGCAACCTGCTGACGGCGGCGTTCGCGATCGCCATGCTCGGCGCGATCGAGTCGCTGCTTTCGGCGGTCGTCGCCGACGGCATGACCGGAAAGAAGCACGATCCCGACGCCGAGTTGTTGGCGCAAGGCGTCGGGAATCTGGCCGCACCGTTCTTCGGCGGCTTCGCGGCGACGGGCGCGATCGCGCGCACCGCCACCAACATCCGCTACGGGGCGCGCTCGCCGATCGCCGCCATCACGCACGCGGCGTTTGTCCTGGTCGCGATGCTGACGTTGGCGCCATGGCTGGGATACCTGCCCATGGCGGCGATGGCGGCGCTGCTGCTGGTCGTGGCCTGGAACATGAGCGAGATCAAGCACTTCGTGCACGTGCTGCGCGTCGCGCCGCGCAACGACGTGGTCGTGCTTCTGTTGTGTTTCGGTCTGACGGTCGTCTTCGACATGGTCATCGCCGTCACCGTCGGCGTGATCCTGGCCGCGCTGCTGTTCATCCAGCGCATGGCGGACATTTCCGGCACGCGCCTGATCGCGGAGGGACATCCGGATCTGACCGAGAAGCTGCCGCCGGGCGTGATGCTCTACCAGATCGCCGGGCCGCTCTTCTTCGGCGCGGCGCAAAAGGCGATGAGCGCGTTGCGAACGGTGGGCAGCGGCGTTCACGTGGTGATGCTCGATCTGCGCGACGTGCCGGTGATGGACGCAACCGGTCTGGTCAACTTGGAGTCCACGCTCGACCGGCTTCACAAGGCGCGCGTGTTCGTCGTCATTGCGGGCGTGCAAGATCAGCCGTTGCACCTGATGGCCAAGGCCGGCTGGAAACACCGCGACTGGCTCGTGATCCTGCGATCCTTCGACGAGGCCATGACGCTGGCGAGAACGTTCGCCGCGAGCGACTTTGGCGGCGAAGGCACGCCGAATGCAGAATGAAGAATGCAGAATGCAGAAATAGACCACGCACCGACCAACTCCATTCTTCGTCCGGTGCGCGGTTCGGACAACGCCGCTTTATTCGTTCTTCATTCTGCATCCGTCGCGCCGCAGAGCGCCGACTCGACCGGCGCTTCCGTCGGCGCGGGAACGCCGCGCCGCTCGTCCGCGTTATCGCGGCAGATCTGCCGGAAGCGACCCTCGCAGGCGCGGAAGGCGGCGACGATCTCCGGATCAAACTGCTTGCCGGCTTGGTCGCAGATCGACTGCCGCGCCATCTCGTGCGAAAACGCGTTCTTGTACGCGCGCTGCGTCGTCAGCGCGTCGTACACATCGGCAACCGCGACGATTCGCGCCGCGAGCGGAATGGCGCGGCCCTTCAGCCCGTCCGGGTAGCCGGCGCCGTCGAAATGTTCGTGGTGGTGGCGGGCGATGTCGTGCGCAATCGTCAGAAACCGTGACTCGGCGAATCGCGACGCCGCCGCGCGAAGCGTCTGCGCGCCGATGACCGTGTGCGACTTCATGACTTCGTATTCCAGCGGCGTAAGCGCGCCGGGCTTAAGCAGAATCGCGTCAGGAATGCCCACCTTGCCGATATCGTGCAGCGGGCTGGTCTGATCGATCAGCTCGACGAACTCGGCATCGACCTCGTCCGCGAACGCGGCCTGCGTTCGAAGATGCTCGGCAAGCGCGGCGGCATAGCCGCGAACGCGTTCCAGGTGCGCGCCGGTGCCCGAGTCGCGCGCCTCGGCCAGTTTGGCGATCGCGAAGATGGCCATGTCGCGCGTTTGCAACGCAAGCACGCGTTCCGCGGCGCGCAGGCGAATCGCGAGTTCGGCCGCCTCGCAGGGCTTGGGCACGAAGTCGTCGGCGCCGGCCTCCAGCGCGGCGACCAGGTCGTCGCGCGTCTCGCGGGCCGTCAGCACGATCAGATATACGTAGCCCAGACGGCTGGATCTGCGAATGCAGCGGCAGAGCTCCAACCCGTCCATGCGCGGCATGTTCCAATCGGTAATGACGATCGGACATGGCTGATTGCGCAACGCCGTCAAGGCCGCTTCGCCATCACCGGCGGTGTGCACCGCGTGCCCGAGCTTGCTGAGTGCGTTGCGAACGATGGCCAGGGCGATTGGATCATCTTCTACGAGCAGAATGTTCATGTCGGCCCTCCCGGCACGAATCGATCAACCCCGGCCACGTGGGTTTGCGAGTCCGGCGCACCGGACGCCGAACGTGCACGGATGTACGCGCCGGCCCGCGCCAATGCGGAGGCGAGCGCCTCGAGCGCAGGCGCTACGGCGTCAACCTGGTTCTGGCGCGCAAGGGCTTCTAGTTCTTTGGCCGCTTTGCGAAGCTGCTCGGCGGCGAGATTGGCGGACGATCCGTGCAACGAGTGCGCCGCGCGCGCGAGCGCGTCCATGTCGGCGGCGGCGGCGGCGCCTCGGATCGCGTCGAGTTGCTGGGGAATGCTCGCCGCGAACGTGCTCAGCAGCGACTCGGCCAGCGCCGCGTCATTCATGCAGCGCGCCACCAAGCGCGGAATGTCGATCGGCGAGGCCGCTTCATCCGGCACCGGTAGGTGCGCCGTTTGAGGCGCGCAGGGTGCGATCGTCGCATTCGGCGTGCGATTCGGCGCTCGCGCGGCGGAATCCACCATCGAATGGCGCGCCTGCTCCGGCGTCCAGCGCTCGATCGCATCAACCAGCAGCCCCGGATCAATCGGCTTTGCCAAATAATCGTCCATTCCCGAGGCCAGGCAGCGCTCGCGATCGCCGCTGAGGGCATTGGCCGTCAGCGCGATGATCGGCAAATGCGCTGGGCATCCGGCCGGCAATCGCTGCTCGCGCTCCGCAAGTCGAATGACCTCCGTGGCGCTGAAGCCGTCCATGGTCGGCATCTGGCAGTCCATCAGCACGATTTCGAAGGCGTCTTTCATTACCGCGTCGACCGCTTCGCGCCCGTTGGCGGCCATTTCGCATTCAAATCCTGCGCGGCGCAGCATTTCCGACGCGATCGTTCGATTGATCGCGTTGTCCTCAACGAGCAACACGCGGGCGCCGGCGCGAGTCGATCGCCGAACCGCAATCGGGCCACTCGTACGTCGCAGAGGCGCGCGCCGCGCGGAAGCCATCGCCGCCGCAAGCGCGTCAACCAGCTCCACGCCGGACACGGGCGGGATGAGCCAGCCGGCGATCAATGGCTGCGCCGCGTTGGGCGGATCGGAGTCCTCCGGAGCCTCGCCGACGAGCACGACGATAGTGTGCTCGAGCTGTGCGCGCAGCTCAGCGAATCCTTCGAGCACGTTCGGCAGTCCGTCGAGCTCGCGCACGTCGAGCACCAGAAAATCAAACGGCGCGTTGCGCGCCTGGGCGTCGTGCAACGCCGGCATCCAGTCAGGCGGCGCGGTCAGGTGATGGGCGACACCGATCGCAGCGAGCATTTCGGCGCACGACGTCGCGCCGGACTCGTCCGACAGCGCCAGGCACACGCGTGCTTGCCGCAGGTCGTGCGGCGCGTGATGCGACTCGGCGGCTTGCGCTGTTTCTTCGACCGGCAACGTGAACCAAAAGGTCGTACCGTGCCCCTCTTCCGTTTCGACGCCGATTTCTCCGCCCATCGCCTCAACCAGCCGGCGGCAAATGATCAGCCCCAGTCCGGTGCCGCCGAAGCGGCGCGTGGTCGATGCATCGACCTGCGAGAACGCGCGGAACAGGCGGTCCATGCGATCGCGCGGAATGCCGATGCCG
Organism: Phycisphaerae bacterium; assembly: GCA_046350315.1. Taxonomy (GTDB): domain Bacteria; phylum Planctomycetota; class Phycisphaerae; order UBA1845; family Fen-1342; genus CAZHTF01. The sequence continues at coordinate 2,438,982 of JAXMAP010000002.1, read as the reverse complement.
GTGTCGGTGACGGTGAAGCGGAGCGTGGCGCGGGGGTCGTCTCGCGACTCCAGCGAGACGCGCAGCAAGACCTGTCCGCGCTCGGTGAATTTCACCGCGTTCGTCAGCAGGTTCAGCAGCACTTGGCGCAACCGGCACGCGTCGCCGCGCAACTCGGTCGGCACGCTCGGGTGAATGGCGCAATCCAGCGACAGGGATTTCTCTTCCGCGCGGCGGCGGACGACGTCCATCGCCGCGCCGACCACGTGCGACAGGTCGAACTCCGCGATCTCGATCTCCAGCCGCCCGGCTTCTATCTTCGACAAGTCGAGAATGTCGTTCAGCAGTTCGAGCAGGGTGGAAGACGAGACCGCCGCGATATCGACAAAACGCCGCTGGTCAGAAGTCAAGTCGCTGCCCGAGAGCAGGTGGATCGCGCCGATTGCGCCGTTCAACGGCGTGCGAATTTCGTGGCTCATGTTGGCCAGGAATTCGCTCTTGGCCGCGTTGGCGCGATCGGCGGTGTCCTTGGCGGAGTGGAGCTCGGTCTGGCGAGCCAACAGATCGGCTTCGTGGGCGCGCATCGAATCGCGAAGACGTCTGCCGTGCAGCGTCGCGAGGATCAGCGAGAACATCACGGCCATGAGCAGAACGTTTTCGAAGTTTCGCACCTGCCCGACCAACTGCCCCTGCTCGGCAATCCGGGCTCGCAGCGTTTGGTGCGCCAGCCGAGTAGCCTCGCCCAGTGCCGCGTTGACGTTGCCGCACTCGCGGTCCATGGTCGCCATGTAATCCGCGGCAAGCGCGCGGTCCTGCGGAAATGCTTCGAACACCGCACGCGCGGCGATCGCCATGCGGGCCATGTTCGAATCCGCCGCCTGCAGCGCGCGACACTGCTCGCTCTGCCCCAGGCGCTCACACTCCACGCGTCGCCGGGTGAGGGCGTCGGAAAACTGCGACGCCGCCAGTTCGAAACGCGGCCGCTCGCGGTCCGCGTCCGCGGACTGAAAGACGTCGTTTCCGGGAGCGTTGGCGCTGATCGCCAGACGGCCCAGCTCGGAGAGCGACTCTAGATGCCCTGACCACTGGCGCTGCGCGTGGACGGCGGCGTCAAATGCCCGGGCGGTGTGGTCGCTCAGGTAGATCGCAGTGCCTACGGTGAAGAGGTTAAGGACCGTCAATAGCGAGTACGCGCCGTACCAGTTCAAGCGCGCCCGGTCGGATTGAGACACGCAAATATTGCCGGTTGGGTCGCTGTGTGCGGTCATCGTGCCGACGGTCCCCCGATGCACAGATCGGCCGGTTCGCTCCTTGACGTTGGCACTCGCAGCGATTCAAAACGCTCGAAGCAAAGCGTAGGCGATCATCGCCAGCACGAGCAGCCACGGCGCATATACCATGAATAGAAACGTCTGCCGCCCTTTGCGCTGCAGGTCGGCGTGTTCCTGCTGAATCTGAATTGCCTGCTCGAAATTGGCGACCTGCTGTCTCTGCTGGTCGCGTATCTCGGTCAGTATTTGGATCAGCCGATCAGCGGACATGTCGAACCTCCCCCCGTAATTTCGCGACAAGCAATGTCAATCGTTCGCCGCACTCAGGACAGCGCGCCCCAACTTGACCGCGCAGGTCGTATCCGCAGCGAATGCAGATCGGCACGCCGCGCGCGATGAGATGCTCACGCAATACGCGTCGCAGCGGCTCGCGCACAAGAAGCAACTCGCCGGCGAACACGCCCGCGCCGCCGAACAGCGTGATCGCGATCAGCGTCGGAAAAAGCAGTGCGCCCAGCGGCATCGCGCACCACATCGCGACCGCCAGTCCGACGCCGCACAGCCCGTGCAGCAGCCCGCGCACGCGACGAACGCGCCGGTCGGCGTAGGCTCTTCGCAGCATGTCATGACGATCGAAAATCGTCTCGGCGTGCTCGAGCTCCGGCACAGGCGCTCTGCTCTTGGCGCGGCAAATCTGCTTTAGTTCTTTTGCTTCCTCGTTCAGAACGCCGTTGTACTCATCCGCCAGCGCGCGGCTCCCCGAGTACGCCGCGCGAATTTCGTCCGCGAGTTCGATAATTCGTGGGTTGATCACGCGCGACATCCTCCGCGCATCTCGAAACTCAGCGCAACCGTAACATTCAATTCGATTGCCGCCTCTCGAAACGCCGCCGCATCGGAACACGACCCAAGACCGGTCGGGAAACCGGTCCCACTCGAAGACCGGTCGGGAGACCGGTGCCACTGAGAGAACGGTCCACGCCCCCCCCAGCCGGGGGGCATTACCGGTCCGTCCGATCCGCATTTGCTCGTGCCGAATCGCGTTTTGAACCGTTCCCGTTGAATGACTCGCGCCTGCGCTGTCGCGGCCGAGGGGGGATCGCCTTGCAACGGCTTCATACACTTCGCTGCATGCCTGAACGTTGCCCTTCCCACGCGCGACGCACCCGCATCATCGCGCGCCGAACCGGCTGCGCGGCCGCAGCGCTACTCGCGCTCGGCGGCTGCCCGGCCCCAAACGCTTCCGACAATCCGGCTGTCGACAGCAGCGGCAACCCGAACGGTCTCACCATCTGGGACGGCGTCGGGACGTCCGGAACCAGCGGCGGCGCAACCGGCGATACCGGCGGTTCGCCGGCCGGAGTGGGAGGAAGCGCGGCGGGTGGAAGTGGGACCGGCGGGACGAGCAGCGGCACGAGCGGCACAGGCAACACCGGTGGCGGAGACACCGGCGGGTCGAGCGGGTCCGGCGGCACGACCGGTGGAAGCGGCGGCGCCAGCACGCCGTCATATCCGGCCGGCGACAGCGGGCCGGCCTATTTTCGTCCACTAGGCGACGTACCGGGCGGGTTGTTTTTCAACGACGCATTCGGCGTGTCGGCCGACGGCGGTGTCGTCGCCGGCCGCAGCCGCCCGCACGGCGCGAACGTCGCGCAGGCTTTTCGCGCTACCCGCGGCGGACCGACCGAGAGCCTGGGTTTCCTCGACGCGAACGCGCGCCAAAGCGTCGCGCACGCGGTCTCCGCTGATGGACTGGTGATCGTCGGACAAAGCCTCACAGCGCAGGGCTTTCTCGCGTTTCGTTGGACCATCAACGGAATGGTGTCGTTAGGCGACCTGGGCGGCGGCGAGACGCGCAGCGCCGCATACGCGACGTCGATGGACGGAAGCGTCGTAGTCGGATTCGCGGCCAGCGCCGCGGGCTATGAGGCGTTTCGCTGGACGCAAGCCGGCGGGATGGGCGGGCTGGGCGACCTGCCCGGCGGCCAATACGAAAGCGCGGCAACCGGCGTCAGCGAGGACGGGGCTGTCGTCGCGGGATACGGCTCCGCGGCCGCCGGCGATCAGGCATTCATCTGGACGTCCGCCGGCGGAATGCAGGGAATACCGCTCCTGTCCGGCGGGCAGATGAGCCGAGCGATGGCAATCTCGCCGGATGGGAAAGTGGTAGTCGGCTTCGGCGACTCGGACCTCGGTGTCGCCGCTTTTCGCTGGGACGCCGGCGGCGGCAGCGTCGCGCTTGGGACGCTTCCCGGCGGCGAACGCATCAGCCAAGCGTTGGGCGTTTCGCGCGACGGCGCGGTCATCGTCGGCACGAGCGGCTCCACGCTCGGATTCGAAGCGTTCATCTGGGATGCCGTGCACGGCATGCGCAAGTTGTCCGATGTACTAAGCGTGGACTACCAGTTGAATCTCGCCGGTTGGCGGCTTGTGAGCGCATACGCCGTGACCGCCGATGGAAAGACGATCGTCGGCTATGGCATCAACCCAATGGCGATCGGCGAGGCGTGGGTGGCGCACTTGCAGTAGCAGTTGGACCAGCGTGGTTCATCCGAACCGCGAGCGCAAGCGACCGGCCGTCAGATTAGCGGAGTGCGTGGATTTCCGAGCGTTTCGCGCCGTTGCCGCCGGTCGCTTGCGCTCGCGGTTCGGATGCCAGACGGGAGCGAACGTGTGACGACGAACATTGCCGAGTTGCGAAGGCCTCGAACCTCGCGCTTGGTTCTCGCGATATTGGCCGGCGCGGTCGCCACGCTGCCGGCTCGCGCCCAAGGCGTGCATGATTTCAGCGTCAACGGGCTTTCGTTCCAGCTCAGCGCCGACGGCCGGGTCTGGTCGCTGGTCGATTCGGTCAGCGGCGTGCAGCGCATCACCGCCCTGCCGCAGTACCGCAAGTTCTTGTGCGTGGTCGTGAACGCCGGCGTGCAGATCGATCCGACGTCTTTCAGTCGAAGCGGAAACCAAATCGCGTACACATTCGGCACGCTGAATCCGTCGCCGGTCGTGACGCTCGGGATCACGCAGCGAACCGACTATCTGGTGATTTCAATCGACAATGTCGCGAATGCGCAGTCGATCGAGGAACTGCGCTTCGTCAATCTCTTCACGTCGGCGTCGGTCGACGGCTCGATGTATCGCTTCCTGCGCTACAACGACGCCAGCGGTCCTCGCGACCTGGTCATTTCGCCGCTGGACCCGTACACGCGGACGGCGGTCGGTCCGGGCAGCGCGGGGCACTATCTGTGGGCGATGGCGTATCCGAGCCTTGCCTCGCCGACGCCGATCTCATTCGTGGGGCGGAAGGTGGCGCTGCTGGCCTGCGGCGCGGACGACGGGAGCATCAAGGCCGCGCTCGGGCAAGTCGAGTCTGATCAGGGCGTGCCGTTGGGCTTCGCGGCCCGCAACCACCCGGCCACGCGCCGCTCGACGCTCTTCTGGATGGACTTTCGCGACTATCAACATGCTGAGGTGATTCAGTATTCGCTCGCCGCCGGCGTCGGCAAGATCATGCTGCACCCGCTGATGTGGGGCGATCAGCGACATCGCTACGCGCCGCCGGCGGGCTGGGGCAGCGCCGCGGGCCTGCGCGCGTGGGTCAATCAGGCGCACGCGGCGGGTCTTCTGGTCGGCGCGCACACGATGCCCAGCATCATTCCGATGGACTCGACCGACTACGTCCTGGCCGGCGTCGATCCGCGAATTCGACGCGACTTGACCATCACCCTGGCAGTAGACCTGTCCGCTTCGCAATCGGCCGGCATCATTCAGACGACCGTCCCCCCCACCGGCTGGCCAACCGCGTCAGGCCAGCGAATCCTGGCGATTGACCAGGAAATCATCGAGTACACGGGACTCAGCCTGTCTCCGCCGTACGGATTTGTCGGACCGTTCGTGCGCGCTCGCAACCAGAGCGGCGCGGGCGGGCTCGGACCGCAATCGCATACCGGCGGCGCCACGATCGGGCGGCTGAGAGTGACCGACCAATACGCCTATTACCAGTGGGATATTGCGTCCGGTGGGATCGAGCAGTGGACGCGCGACATCGCGGCAGCGGTCGACGCGGCCGGTTTCGACTATGTCTACGTCGACCACGTGGAGGACATCGAAGACCCGCCCTGGTACACCGCGGGATATCTGCAATGGACGATGTACAGCGCGCTCACCAACAAGCCGCTGTGGATGGAATCGTCTGGCAGCACGGGCAATTACTCGCTGCCGATGATCGGCGTCGCCGGCCAGATCGACTATCGCTGGGCGAACGGATTCCGGGCCGAAGTGAACCGCAACCTGGGCAACACGACTTCGATCTGGTTCCGCTTCGACACGCGGCAGCTCGGATGGGCACAACCCGCCAACTCAATGACTGAGCACACTTCGCCGGATGATTTTGAGTACCTGCTGGCCAAGAGCGCCGCGTATGACATGCCGGTAGTCGTGCAGGTGTGGCTCGACCGCGTCATCTCATGGCCCAATCGCGACGCGAATCTGGAGTTGATGAAGCGCTACGAGCAGGTGCGGCTGGCCGGGTCGATCCCGATCGCGCAGCGCCAGGCGGCGCAGCGGCTGGATCAGGATTTCATGCTCTTCCACGACGCGGGCGGCGCGTATCAACTGGAGCAAACGACGCGCTTGCCGATCGCAAGCTGGTCGCCCGACGCGCGCGGCTTCATCAGCATGCGCGCCATCAACGGGCAGCGCTACGCGACTATCTGGCCGGTGGCGCAAGCCGGCGGGCTGGAAATCGTGCTCGACGGATTGGCGCCCGGCGACATCGCCGTGGAAAACACCAGCGGCGCGGCCGTGCAGGTGACCGACCTGGGCAACGGCCTGCTGCGCGTGCCGCTGCTGGAGCGAATCTACCTCCGGCTGATCCGCGTACCCGACCCAATGCGCCTCTTCTCAAACGCCACCGTGCGTCCGTTCATGGCGGGAGGAGTTTGAGCAAATAGCGAATTGCGAATAGCGAAGAGCGACTGAAAGGCAAGGCCGCGCGATCGCCCATCTTCATTCGCTCTTCGCTCTTCGCAATTCGCTATTCACTCCTTATGGACAAACCGTCCCCCAATTTGCGAGCAGCAGCCCCAGGTCGGCTTCGTCGGTATCGCCGTCGCGATTGATGTCGCCGCCGGGGCCTTGGTTCCAGTAGTACAGCATGATGGCCAGGTCGGTTTCGTTGATCGTGCGGTCGGGGAACAGGTCTCCCAGGCACTCGCACACGTCCATCACGCCGTCGCCGTCCAGGTCGCCGCTGATGGCGAAGACGTAGGCGGCGCCGGAGTCGATGCCGAACTGGTCGCGCCGCGCCGCGCCCACGACCACCGTGTCTCCAGCGAGCGCGACCGCGCCGCTGAAATCGTCCTCGGCCATGCCGTCGGGCGCGGTGAATTTCGCCATCTCGCGCCAGATGGCGTCGGATCCTCGGGCGAACAAATAGGCGGCTCCTGCCTCGAGCGCGCGATCGTCGTCACCCGGCGCACCAATGATCGCACGATCTCCGCACAGCGCCACGGTGGTCCCAACGCCATCCGAATTCTCTGCGTCGGCGGGGTGGAGACGCGAGCCCAGTTGCCACGTCGCGGCACCATACCGTTCGAACACGTACGCCTCGCCGCTGCCCGGGGCGGCAATGTCGGCACCCTGTGAGCCAACGAGAACCCGGCCGTTCGATAGCTCAACGCTCTGGCCAAAGTAGCCCAGTGTAGTGGGGCTTGGCGGCGACAACTTGATTTCTTCCACCCACACTCCGGGGTTACTTCTTGAGAAGATGTAGGCGGCACCAGACGCTGTCCAGATAACATCTGCCCACAAAGCGCCCACAACGATCGTGTCGCCCTCAATCGCAACGGATTGCCCGAAGCGATCGCCACCCAGCCCATCGCTGGCCGTCAACTTCGCCTCCTGACGCCACGTCGTCCCGTCAAAACGAAACACGTACGCGGCGCCGGTTTCGCCCCAATCGTAGACGCTCCCGGCGACGATCGTGTCTCCGCTGATCGCAACCGACCAACCCATGCGAAGATAGTCGTGATAGTCGTCGGCCCGGAGTTCCGCTTCGCGCAACCAGCTCGCTCCGTTCCAACGGAACACGAACACCTTCCCGTATTCACGCGGGCTAACGTCACCGGCCCAGGGCGCCCCGACGACGAGCCGATCGGCGCTCATCGCGAGGCAGTGTCCGAAGCCTGCCGCGCCAACGGAAACCGTGGCTTCTTGCGTCCACGCGCGACCCGAGCGCGCGAGAATCCGCACGAATGGGCCGGGAAAGAACTCCGCCATCGCAACGCGATTGCCATTCGCCGCGAGCGCCCAGCCCACGCCGCTGCCCTGGTGCTGGCCCAGCCACTCGTGCTGAACGCATTGCGCGATAGCGGGGCGCGCGAGAGAGCGAGCGCAAGCAGGATCGTCGATCGGTGAAACATGCTGCGCCTCCGATCTCTACGGCCATGTGATCCGCGACGCCCAGACGACCGATTTGTCGGCATGGGTGTCGAGAACTGTGCTGCCGCAATAGCTCGACCAGATCGTCAGCCCACCGGATTGCGGATCGCGGAACAGACTCAACCCCTGATACTCGCCCAATTCCCACGCGCTTTCCGCCGGAAATCAGGACACGATCGCCGGCCGGGGGGTCACCGGCTCCCGGGGTCAGTTCATACAGCTTCGTGTCAACATCCGGGAAACTCAGACCGCCGTTGTCACTGAACGCGTAGTAGACGTTGGACTTCTCGTTCCCGATGTTGGTGTCTTTCTGCTCCGGCCAATCGCGATCGTCGTAGAACCTATCCCTAAACCGTTCGAATCAACAGAATGGCGCAAGCCAGATGCAAAAAGCCTCGAAACAACGTGGTAGACTTCTCCCACCGGATACACAGGCGCCGAAAGTGTTGTATCCAGGCGATCGTTCGCTCTACCGTCCAGCGGCGCCGGTACCTTCGCAACGGTCGACCATCCTGAGTGGTGTTGACGCGGTTCGCGCGGTGCGGCGCGATCAATTCCACGCCGCGTTTGTCCAATTCAGCCGCCAGCCCGTCGTCGTCATACGCCTTGTCGCCGACGACGCGCTCCGGGACGGCGCTGGTCAGCATGAAGTCAAACAACCGTTGCACCAATTTGCTTTCGTGCGGCGACGCCGCCATGGTGTCGATCGCCACCGGCAAGCCCTGGGCATCGACCAGAATCATGATTTTCACGCCTTTTCCGGCCTTCGTCAGCCCCACGCCGTCACCGCCGCCGCGGGCCTTGGCGAACGTTCCGTCGATGAAGCACTCGTACAGCTTGAAGCCGTCGCGCTCCTCAGCCACGCGGCCGGCCTGGCGCAGGATGCGTTCAAATATGCCATCGCGCACCCAGCGTTGGAAGTACCGATGCACGGCGCTCTTGGCGCCGAACTCGCGCGGCAAGTCCTTCCACTTGGCGCCGTTGTCGAGTATCCAGAAGATGCCGCGCAGCGCCTTGGCCTTGTCCAGCGGCGGGCGGCCGCCTTTGGGCTTGACTGGTGGATCCGGGATTCGCTTCAAAAGCCAGTGCAGAACATCGTCCGTGAGTCGCAACATGTTGTGTAGTATACATGACAAGACAACAAGATGCAAGTTTAGGGATAGGTTCTAGAACGTCACATGGATTCGACCCACCGAGTCGACGACGATCGACGGATTGAACTGGTCCGATGGCGTCAGAACATCTAACGGATCGGGATCATTCACCAAAACGGGGTCACTCACAGTTACCGTATCGCCAACGACCGTCAGCCGCCGCAAATAGATGTTCACATCGACACCGTCGCCGGCTGGCGGACAGTCTTTCTCTCCGTACGCGGCAATGTTCGGCGCGTGATAGACGAGGAACAGGCGCTGCGGGTCGGTCGGATCCACGGCCAGGCGCGGGATTGTGAACACCGCGTCCCGTCCGGCCTGCACGAATCGCGGTAGAAAGAGGTTTATCGCTTCGCACGCCAGCGGTATCGGCCTGAGTGGCGCGCCCTGGGTATCACGGAGCGCTAGTGTCGTGAACGAGACAGTTCCGTCCGGATTGTCGAGGCCGCGCGCGATTCGAAAACCCTCGGCGACCATCGCTGGCGGCGACGTAGATGTACGCGACATACAGCGGGCCGCCTTGGTGGACGGCGGGGCCTGTTGGCCATCTGAAACCGCTGTTGATGCCAGTGGAACCCCACATCCAGGTCGCACCATCGTCGGTCGAGTGCGCATAGTAGATGTTGCCGTCCGTGAATCTCCACCAGGTGATGTAGTATTCCTGCTGAAACGTCGGCGACGCAAACCCCGCCGGTTCATCGAGGCCATTAAACCCGGCGGCGAGCTGCGGAAACGAGCCAGCGGAACTCACTTGTCGCGGTTCAATCTGCTGCGCGATCGCGTCAGCCGGTACGAGCCTCGCGCAGCCGGCAAACACTAGCGCGCTACCGGCGCCGCGACGAGCCGCCGATGCGAGTTTCGTCGGCCCCGGCCGGGGCCGGCCGGCGCGTGTGTTTCGACGCCACGGGTTCCGCTCGGGCCGGCGGCCCTGGCTGCACCCGTGGCTACACTCCGTGGCCCGTTGCGGGGCCGCCAAATGTGTCACGCACCCGTGCGCGCATGGCGCTCAAAGCTGCCGACCGTCAGCCATTCCTCACGCGCGATCCGCCGGCCAGCTTGCGCAACAACGCAGCGTTGATCGTATCCCATTCGCACCCGTCCGGCGCGGTCTCTTTCGGCGTTTCCAGGATCATCGGCACGCCGTGAAAACGGTCGTCGCGCAAGACGTTGCGAAAGCCCGCCACACCGATCTTGCCCTTGCCGATGTGCTCGTGGCGATCCAGGTGTGAGCCGAGGTCGCCGCGGCTGTCGTTCAGGTGCCAGCAGCGGATGCGCTCCAGGCCGACCGTGCGCCGCGCGAGATCGATCATCGCGGCGTACTTGGCTGGATCGCAAATGTCGTAGCCGGCGGCGAAGACGTGACACGTATCGATGCAGACGCCGACGCGCGCCGGCTCGCGCAGTGCCATCAGGATCGCCGCCAACTCCTCGAAGCTGCGACCCAGCGTCGTGCCCTGGCCGGCGGTCGTTTCCAGCAGCGGCATCGCGGTGAGCCGCGGATACTGCTCGAAGATCGAATCCAGCGAATCAGCGACGCGCCGGCAGGCGTCCGCGACCGGCGTCTGCCCCGCCGCGCCGGGATGCACGACCAGGTACGGAATTCCCAATAGTTCGCAGCGCAGCAGCTCCTCGCAGAACGCGTCGCGACTCTGCGTTCGCAGCGCGTCATCCGTCGCCGCCAGGTTCACCAGATAGGTCGCATGCGCGACAATCGGACCGAATCCCGGCGTCTGGCGCAGGCGCTGCCAGGCGGCGAAGTCGTCATCCTTGATCGGCGCGGCCCGCCATTGGCGCTGGTTCTTTACGAACACCTGCACGGTTTCGAAGCCCAGTCGCAAAGCGGCTTCGATCGCGTGGTGCATGCCGCCCGCGATCGAGAGGTGCGAGCCGAGGAGATGGCCCGTTTCGATCCGTTCGGAAGAGGCCGGCCGCAAGGGCGGCACAGCCTTCGCCGCGACAGGTGCAACACTCGGGCGCGGCGCGGCAATTCTCCTCCTTGGGGGGGCGGCGCGCGATGAGCTCGCCGAAGCAGAATTCCGCACCGCGGGCCGCGCGGAGCGCTTGACGACTTGGCGGCGTGTCGATTTTTTCTTGCGGGCCGCCACGATCGATTCACCCATCCCAACAGCCGCAAACGGTGTCCTCCGGCGGACACGCTAACACTACAACGCCAACTTGTCCGTTGCGTAGTGCCGTAGACTGACCGATGCGGCCGCAAGCCCCAGAGGGGCGGCAGATTGTAGCCCCAGGCGCAAGCCCGGGGTTACGGCGGCGACAAGCGCAAACCCCGGCGGAGCGACAGAGCGCTTGGGTTGTGCGGACGCGGCGAAAAGCCGAAGACTCCGACGCCCGTAATGTCCATTAACAGTCCGTTGAAAAACTCACCCAGCCGAGCCCCGACCGTCAGGGGACCGTCAGGGAGGGGTCCGCACGGTTCTCGAAAGTACCGAGATTTCAAGCACGTTCTGCCATCGGCCCGACCCCTCCCTTACGGTCGGGGCTCGGATAGGGACGTTTCCGCAACGGGTTGTTAAGACTATGCTAGCCGCCGCGGTGGTTCTGCTCAACCATGGCGGAGGGTTCCAGCACCCAGGGAGCGGGAGGGATGCACGTTTTCGGCGGTCAATCGGGCCATTCTCCTTCCCCGCTCCCTTACGGTCGCGGTTCGGACAGACATTCGCGACGGGTTGTTATGGCGGCGTCGCGGCGCGGATCGCTTGCCAGGCAGACCGATACCATCCGCTATCAAACATGCCGTGGAACAGTGAGCCTATCCCATAACCGGGACACTTGTAGAAGTTCTATAATGCGGCATGTTGACATTCACCGACGAACAACTGGACTGGCTGGTCGCGCGGCTTCCGATCTCCGAGCGCAACCCCAAGGGCGGGCGGCCGGAGGCGGACCGGCGGCGCACGTTGCAGGGGATCTTCTGGATTCTGGACAACGGCGCGAAATGGAAAGACCTCCCGCGCCAGTTCGGAAGCAAAAGCACCGTTCATCGCTGGTTCCAAATCTGGACCACGGCCGGCGTGTTCGAGCGCATCCTGCAAGAGGCCGGCCAGTGCGTCGAGCGGCGCGGCGGCTACAAGTTGTATGAATGCTACATTGACGCCACGTTCGCCAGGGCCAAGGGCGGCGGCGACGGCATCGGTTGCACGAAGGCCGGAAAAGGCGTGAAAATCATGGTTTTGGTCGATGCCCGGGGGCTGCCGGTGGCGGTCGAGACGATGTCGGCCGCGCCGCACGAGAGCCGGCTCGCCCAAGGGCTGTTTGATTTCATGTTGACCACGCAGATGCCGCTGCGCGTCATCGGCGACAAGGCCTACGACAGCGACGCGTTGGACCAAGCGCTGGCGCAGGAAGGTGTGGAATTGATCGCGCCGCACCGCTTGAATCGCAAGTCGGAGAATATCACCCAAGACGGCCGGCCCCTGCGGCGTTACAAGCGGCGCTGGATCGCCGAGCGGACGATTTCGTGGATCCAGAATTTCCGCCGCTTGTGCATTCGCTGGGAAAAGACCACGCCGCTGTTTCAAGGCTTCTTGCACCTGGGATGCACACTGTTATTGCTAAGAGTGGTTTTGGGATAGGCTCTAGAAGGAATGACGCCGTGCATGTAGCAAGCGTCGCTAGGAAAATCGTCCATGCGGTCTTCGTAGGCCTTCGGGAGCAGTGCTTCCACAGAAGAGTGCAGCTTCCCAGAACACAGATCGCGTACGTCAGACCGAATACGCGATTGAGATTCACTTGAGCTTGAAGCCAGGATCGTTCCTTCATTTCGTTGTTGGCGGCCTGCCAGGTTGACCTCGCAGGGTCGTTTGAGTAGACCTCCAGAAACGTTCCCATCGTCTGGTTTACCCACCCGGCATACCAGGTCACCAAGCACGCGCATGCGGCAATCATCATGACCAGAGCCGCCGCTTCTTGTCGCGACCACTTGTCGCGTCGCTGGGAAAGCACGAAACTAACGATTGCGACGACCAGTGTGATCGTTCCCGAAAGGACCGTGAATCGTCGCTCTTGCCAGTCCCGCACTTGCTCGGTCAAGAAGTCGAACTGAACTTCCACAGTGTTCCTCCGAGAACTGCGACTCGATCGCCGGGGTTCCTGCCTATTACCGATCATTAGGGATACACCCGCCCCATCAGCCGCGCGAACGGAATCGTCTCGCGAATGTGCTTCAGCCCGCAAATGAACGCCAACGTGCGCTCGACTCCCAGGCCGAAACCGGCGTGCGGCACGCTGCCGTAGCGGCGCAGGTCGAGATACCACTCGTACGGCGCGGGGTCGAGCTTTTCGTCGGCCATGCGCTGCATCAGGCGCTCGAGAATCTCCTCGCGCTGCGAGCCGCCGATGATCTCGCCGTAGCCCTCCGGCGCCAGCAGGTCGAAATTGTTGACCACGCGCGGGTCCTGCTCGTTCTGCTTCATGTAGAACGCCTTGCAGGCGCGCGGATAGTGCGTGACGAAGCAGGGCCGATCGTGCAGGCGGGCGATGATGGTCTCGTCCGAGCCGCCCAGGTCGCCGCCCCATTCGAAGCCGGCGGCCAGCTCGATATGACGCGGGATGTTGTGGACTTCGTCCTCGCGATCGGACAGCTCCTCGCGCGCGTCGGCGATTTCCTGCACCAGCTTGTCAACCTGCCACTTCTTCGTGCCCGGCGCGACGCGCTGCGCCTCCTTCTCGTCGATCGTCTTGCGCAACTCGGCCACCCGCGCCTGCGCCGCCGCCAGATCCGTTTCGAGCAGCTCACGAGCGCGCGCGCTGTGCAGAATTTCTGCCGCCTGCGAGTAGGTCAGGCGGAAGAACGGCTTGCGGACGCGTTCCAACGCCGCCAAGTCGCGCCCGAGAAACTCAAGCTCGGCGCGATGATCGCGCAGGCAGCGCTTCACCAGCTCGACCACGAAGTCCTCGGCCAGCGCGATCGCGTCGTCCAGATCGGCGTAGGCGATCTCCGGCTCGACCATCCAAAACTCAGTCAGATGCCGGCGCGTCTTGCTCTTCTCGGCGCGGAACGTGGGCCCGAAGCAGTACACGTTGCGATGGGCCATGCAGGCGGCTTCGACGTAGAGCTGCCCCGTCTGCGCCAAGTACATTTTCTCGCCGAAGTAATCGACATTGAACAGCGTCTGCGCGCCTTCGCCCGCCGACGGCGTGAAGATCGGCGTATCGATCAGGATGAAACCGCGGTCGTTGAAGAAACGCCGGATTGCGTCGACCAGCGTCGCGCGCACGCGCAGGATCGCCCACTGCCGCTGCGAGCGCAGCCAGAGGTGCCGGCGGTTCATCAGAAAATCGACGCCGTGCGGCTTGGGAGTGATCGGGTATCCGTCGCTCGAGTGCACCGGGCGCACTTCGCTGACGGTCAGTTCGAATCCGCCCTTGCTGCGCTCGTCCGCGCGCACGAGACCGACAATCTCGACCGATGATTCCTGCGCCAGCTTCTCGGCGGCGGCGAAATGCTCCGGCCGCAGTGCCGCGGCCTCCGCAACGCACTGGCAATGCCCGGTGCCGTCGCGAAGCTGCAGGAAAAGCAGCTTGCCGCTTGAGCGGCTGTTGTACAGCCAACCCTGAAGCAGGACGGTCTGGCCGACGTGGTCTCTTAGCGCCGAAATCGTGGTCTTGGTCATCGCTGGCCGCCTCGGTGCGTTTCTCGGGTCGGAAGTGTACGGCGGCGCGAAAGCGTGAGCTATCGCGGATCGTTTCACGGGAAGTGGCCGGTGAGGAAAGCGGGGCAGGAAGCGATTGGCCGCGGCGGCTCCGGACGATTGGGAATCGGCTGCGTGGGGGCGTTCGGCCGGCTGGTAGTGTCCTGCCTTGGGATTTCGCGACCCCAATCGGGAGCGTGCGGGCGCTGCTCGCACGTGCGGGCGCGGCACCGGCGGGACGCCCCCCTCCAGCGACGCTCAACGGCCCCGCGCGCCTCGTCGATGGGCCGCCGACCGACTGATCCTTCGGTTCCTGTTTGCCGCTTATCCTCCAGCCGGAGCGCTGGCGGGCGGCTCGCCGCGGTCCTTGCGAAGCGAATCGAGGCTCTCGTTGAGCTTCTGTCGCATTTTCTCCAGCGCGTCCTTGCCGGAGCTCTTGAGCGTCTCCATCAGCTTCTTCACATCCTCTTTGCGCTTCTCGAGATTGCCGAGCTCTTCCTCGAATCGCTTTTTCGCCTCGTCCGTCGCGCTCGCCGCTTTTTCCTTGAGCTCCTTGATCTTCTCGTCGAGCCTCTGGAGCTCCACCGAGAACTCGCGCTCGAAGTCCTCGCGCGTGCGGCGAACGATTTCCTTCACCGCGCCCGCCGCCTGTGAAACGCCCTGTTTCAAGTCGCGCCAAGGGTTGGACGCCGGCTGGCTGGCGGCGCTGGAATCGCGCGGCTCGTCCTCGCGTGAACAGCCGATCGGCGCTAACAGCGCCGCAAGAAGCCCGGCGGCGATCGTGTTCCGAGAATACGCCCTGGTTGCAAGCATGCTCGACCCTTCATTTCCCGGCTTCGCGCCGCCGCGGCGCATCAGGTCGCCTCGTCGAGGCAATAGGAAATTCGAGCCCAATTCGCCGGCGGCGCACCGGAGTCGGACAAGTTTACCACCAACACGATTGCGGTCGCCTGTCACTGCTCCGGCGCTATCGTCCCGCGCCGGCCGCCACGCCCTGCGCGCGTGCGAATTCAGTCACCTCGGCGGAGCAAGGAATGCGCGCCAATCCCATGAAGTCCGAAGCGCCCTCGGGCGAAATGTGAACTCGCGCGGCGGCCGTCAGGCGATCAAAAACGTGCCCCTCGCCGCCCGCGTCGCCATAGCCGAAATCCAGCGTGTACTCATCCGGTCCAAGGCCGGGCTGGATCACAAAACGCGTGTGCGACCAGGTTCCGGCGCGCAGCGGCGTCGCCGCGCCGCCGAGACGAACAACGTTCGTGCCCCAGACCACGACGCCCATGCGATTGCTGGCTTGGATGCTGACGGTGGCGCGCGGCACGTCGCGCTCGACCGCCGCGAGCAGGTCGACGTGAATCTCGTCCGCGAGCGTGAAGTGCTCGCGCGGCTTACCGTACTTGTCGCGCACCACCAGCGCCGCCAGCCGCGCCTCGCCGCTGCCGATCCGCCCGCCGGCGAAACGCAGCACGCGCTCGAACGCCGGCGGCGCGAAAATCGCGCTCAGTCCGGGCGGCAGCGCTTCCGCCGCATCGCGCGCGGCGGCGAGCAATCGCGCTTCGTCGAGCGCACCGTCGCCGTTGCGGCGCGGCGCCAGTTGCCGCGCCACGCCGCCGGGCGACATCGATTCCAGGTACAGATCGGTTGCGTCGATCGGCGAGCCCAGGTAGCGGCAGCGTCCCTGGTGCAGATACAGCGCGTGATCGCAATACTTGCGAATCGCCGCCAAATCGTGGCTGCAAAACAGCAGCGTGCAACCCGATTGCCGCATCTCGTCCAGGCGGCGAAAGCACTTCTGCGAAAAGTAGATATCGCCGACTGAAAGCGCCTCGTCGACGATGAACACGTCCGGCTCGACGTGCGCGAAAATTGAAAACGCCAGCCGGACCGACATGCCGGAGGAGTAGTACTTGATCGGCTGATCGATGTATTCGGCGATGTCTGCAAAGGCGACGATGCGCTCCTCGCGCTCGCGGATGAATGCCTCGTCCAATCCGATCAGCCGCGCGCTGCCGCGGATGTTCTCGCGCCCGGTGAGCTCCGGGTGAAAGCCGGTTCCCAATTCGAGCAGGCTGGTCACGCGGCCGTCGATGCGGTACGAGCCGGAGGTCGGCGTCATCACGCCGGTGAGAATCTTCAGCAGCGTGCTCTTGCCGGCGCCGTTCGGCCCGATGACGCCGAAGAATTCCCCCGGGCGCACGACGAATGACACGTCGTCGAGCGCGGTGAATTCGCTATGGCGGACCAGGCGGCCGCCGCTCAGCCATTCGGACAGGCGCTCGGACGCGCGGCGGTAAATCCGGAAGCGCTTCGTCAGCCCGGCGACTTCGACTTTCGGGCTCATAGCACGTCCCGAATCTCGGCCCGCAGTCGCCGCAGCACGGCGAACGCCGCCAGATTGAAAACCAGCGCGATAGCGGCGCAGGTCAGCCAGGTGTTCCAGGGCACCCACGCGTCGCGATAGATCGCGAGCTGAAACGCACGGATGAAGTGATACGCGGGGTTGAACTGCATCAGCGTCAGCAGCCAGGCATGCGTGCTTGCGAACAGATCCTCGAAATAGACCACCGGCGTGAGCCAGAACCACAGCGTCATGACGACGCCCATTAGCGGCTGCACGTCGCGAAAGAAGACGTTGACACAGCTCAAAAGCAGCCCGAAGCCGTACGCGAAGCAGATCAGCAGGACCAGCGCGGGCACTACTTGCACCCACGCCAGGTGCGGCCCGTCGCGCGCCACCACGATGCAGAAAACGAGGAATACAGTCAGTGTCAGACAAGCGGAGAGGAAACCGGTCACGGCGTCCTGAGCGACGAAAATGTGCTCAGGGATCGGCAGCTTTTTCAGGTAGCCCGCGTTGCCGACCAGGCTGCTGACCGCCCGCAGGAGCGACTCGGCGAAGCTGTTCCACGCCAAAAGCCCGGAGCAGAGAAACACGACGAACGTGATCCCGGGCGCCATGTCGCGCACCTGCGCGAGCTTGTAGCCCATCACCACCGGAAAAATCAGCGAGAAGATCGTGATCTGCATTAGCGGCAGCAAGATGTTCCAGAGCACGCCGCCGACGCTGCCGCGATATCGATTGCGCAGGTCGTTGAGCGAGTTGTGCAGAATCAGACGCCGGTATTTCCAGAGGCTCGTGAGCATTCGCAGGTGGCACGAAACTAGCCGCCGTGTCGGCGAGCGTCAACAAACGCGGCGGCGCGTCGAAAATCGCGGACTGATGCCGTTTGGACTGTCAGAGCCGCGCCCGTCAGTAAGCGGGGGTTGAAATCGATCTACCGCATCCCGCGATCCCTGACAGTCGCGGTTCGGATCGAGTTGCAGCAACACGAAAATTCGAGGGAAATCAGGCGCTCCGCCGCTACAATCCTCGTTCATTCGGGTCGAAATCGTCGATCGATCCACTCGGAGCCATCATGACCGCCGCGTCGTTACCCAGCATCGCCCCTGCCGAAATCTGCGCCGCGCTGCGCGGCGCGAAGAATGTCGCTCTGATCGGGCACGTCACGCCCGACGCCGATTGCCTGGGGTCGCTGGGCGGGTTGTGGCTGGCGCTGCCGGAGCTCGGCGTGCGGCCGCACGCGGCGCTGCCGGATGGGACGGTGTCGCGCAAGCTGGAGTTCCTCGTTCAGCACGCCGGCATGAAGCCGGCCAGCGCGGCCGAGCTGCGCGAATGCGATCTGGCGCTGGTCGTTGATACGGCCAAGGACCGCCGCGTGAATCTGGACGGCAAACTGGAATCGATCCCACGGGCGGCGGTGTTGAACGTCGATCATCACGAAACCAACACGCGCTTCGGCAAGTGGAACTGGGTCGTGCCGCACGCGTCGAGCAGCGCGGAGCTGGTATTCGAGCTGCTGACGGCGCTGGGCTGCCAGATTACGCCGACGGTCGCGACGCTTCTCTACGCCGGCCTGCACGCCGACACGCAGGGCTTCTCGCTTTCGAACACGACGCCGCGGAGCCTGCAAGTCGGCTATGAGCTGGCGGCCCGCGGGGCGCGGGTGCGCGAGGTCTGCGAGCGGCTGCATCGCAGCCACAGCCGCAGCGAATTCGACCTGCTCAAGATCGTCTACGCCAACACGCGCGTCACGCCGGACGGCCGGCTGGCGTGGAGCACGGTTTCACACGACGAAATCGTGGCGGCGGGCTGCAACGCCAACGACATCGACGACCAGGTCGAGGTGCCGCGGTCGGTCGAAGGGGCGCTGGTGGCGATCCTGTTCAGCGAGGGCCACCGCGGCAAGATCCGCATGAACTTCCGCGGCGAAAGCGGAGTCAGCGTGCTGCCACTGGCCGCTCAATTCGGCGGCGGCGGCCACAACGCCAGCGCGGGGGCGATTCTGGATGGGACGATCCACGAAGTAAGTGAGCGCGTCATCGCGGCGGCGCGGGAATTCGCGGCGGGGCTGCCACCGTTGGATTGACATCGCGCAGCGCGCGGACGCGGGCGGCAAATGGAGCGAAGCCCTTGGGGCAGCGCTTCTCGATCAACTCGAGTGACGCCCTGTTACCTATTGTTGCGTAAACCTCACGCCACGAGACCCCCGGGCGCAGCGACTCACACAGTTCCTTCGGGTCTTTCACGTTTTCGGGGGCGGGCTGTCGCGGCAACTTGGGCAAATTCAGCGCACCGCCAAGGGCCTGTTCATCCGCCAACATCCAGGCGTCGAACTCCTCGACTGCGACGCCCAACGCGCGCGGCTGGCGAATCGCCGGATCGCCCTGCACTTCGTCGAATTGGCGTCGTCGATGATCGTCGCCGTCGCGGTCGATGAGCAACACCAGTGCCGCGAAGCCTTCCTTCTGGGCAGTCCGGATCCACGCACGGGCGCGACCCGCATAGCGAGTCTCGCCGCGCTGCGCGTGCTGGCGATAGCTCGCGTGGTTCCAGCGCCGCTGGTCGGGGTCAATGGCCCTTCCGATGAGGCGTTCGACAAGATACTTGAGTGCGCCGCCCAATTCGTGGTTGCCTTCGCCGACCAGGAGCATTTTCATCGACGTCACTTCCCTGCGCTGGCGGCGATTTCGCGCGCGAGCGAGTCATCGCCCTCGCCGGTCCAGATCTCGCCGAGCTTGAAGTGTTTGAGTTGCTCCGAGACGGTCGGGCTGTCGGACAGTCGATGCGTGCTGACGCTGCCGTCGTCCTCGCGCAGGCAGAGCGTGACCTCTTCGGGCTTGAACAGGTCCACGAGATACGGCGAATGCGTTGTCATGACAACCTGTGTTTGTTTGGATTCCTCAACCAACTCGCGCAGAATTGTAATCACCTCGCGCAACCGGCTCGGATGCACGCCATTCTCGGGCTCTTCCACGAGGATCATGCGCGGCGGATTGGGCAGGTTCAAGATCGTGAGGTAGGCGAGAATCAGGAGCATTCCGTCCGAGACCTGCGACGCTGCGAAAGATGCCGGCGAGTTTTCAATCTGGAAATAGAGTCCTTTTCCGTCAGATTTCTGAAGAAGAGGCACGCCCCCAGCGATTTCGGACGGCGTCCGAAACGCCTCGCGCGGCAAGAGCTGGATTCTGGTTACGTTCGGAAAGACGCGTTTGAACCGAGCTTCGAGGCGATCAAAGCGGCTTCGATCGGCGCCGAGTATGTTGTCGATGCAGAGCGCCAGGCCAAAGCCAGACGCGTCGATTCGGAATTGCCGCGATGCGTCCGGCGCGCAGGGCAGAGCCAGCGTCCGCGGATTCCACCGGCAGACTTGAACGCCGCGAACGACGCCATAGACCGCGCGTGCAAGCCGTTCTGCGAATTGATTCGTCGATTGTCCAGTGTGGGCCACTTGGCGGACAACCGAATCGCCTGGTCCGTGGGTCCCAACCTGTCGAGCCGGCTCGGCACCGACTTGAACGGATTCGCCCCACGTCGAGCAGTTTCGCGCCTGAATCGCGAATCGACAACCAAGCAAATACGAGAACTCGGTCGCATCGTCCAACACGCCGCCGACTTCAAGATGCACATCGGGCTCGCTCGCCTCAAACCGAACGAGCTGCCGCCCCTCCCAATCCCCCGCAAACGCCTCGGTCAGCGGAACCTCGACGCTCCGGCACAGGGCAGCGATCGCCTCCAAAATACTCGATTTGCCCGAGTCGTTCGGCCCCACGAGAACATGCAGCGGCGTCAGGTCGAGCTGAACGTCTCGAAGTGCCTTGTAATTCTGGACCCGGAAGCGCGTGATCATTGCCTAATCTCATCGGCAGCGTTGCCCACGCTGCTCGATCCTCGCGTGCGATTGTCGCACATATCAACCGAGAATCCAAACCTACTCACGTCGCGCGACAAACAAGCCGCGCTGGACTCCCGTCGCGCGACCGGTGCGGCGGCGATACAGGCTCTAACGCTCCGGAAGCGCGCTATCCCCCCGCCAACCGCAGTTCTTCCATCGCCAGCGCCCGCTGCGTCTCCGAATTCAGTCCGTCCAGCGCCTCGCGCAGGTGCGCGGCGGCGCGCGGCGCGTCGCCCAGGTAGCGCCGCCAGATCAATCCCGCCATCAGGCGCACTTGGGCGGCGTCCGCCGCGCCGGGATAGGCAGCCAGGTACGCTTCGTACATTCGCACGGCCAGCTCGTGCTGCTCGCGCTGCGCGAAGTAGTTCGCCAATTCGAGCTGCGCCGCGCGCGGCAGAACGTTCGGGGGATCCAATTCGAACAGGCGCAGCGTCAATCGCGCCGCTTCGCCCACGTCGCGCTCCGCCAGTCGATCAAGAATGTCCTCGCGAAGCTGCTCGGCCGCCGTCAGGCGCGGCGCCTCCAGCGGGCGCGATTCGACTTCCTCCAGTCGGATCGCTCGTGTTCGTACGGGCCCGGCGGGAGCGAAATCGCCCACCCCGCCGCGGCGCATCCAGCGTTGCATCAGCGCGAGCTGGTCAAACTGGCTGCGCGGCAAGGCGCGCGTGAGCAGCAGCAGCAGCGACACGCAGAAACCGAACGCATAGCCGGCCAGGTGCGCCGAATACGCCACGCTGGCCGCCATGCCGGCATGCTGATCGAGCATCGGGGCGACGACGTTGTCCCACAGAATGATCTTGAACACGATCAGGATCATCGACGGGAGCTGAAACGTCGTCATGTAGAAGAAAACCCACAAGAGCATCGCAACGTGCACGCGCGGAAACAGCACGAGGAAGGCCGTCGTAACCGCCGCGATCGCCCCGGAGGCGCCCAGCAGCGGGCTGTTGTTGTAGTGCGCGTACGCGAACGCGGCGAAGACCCCGCCCGCCAGGTAAAACAGCACGTACGCCACCGAGCCCATGCGGTCGCAGACGGCGTTGCCGAAAATCCATAGAAACAGCATGTTTCCCAGCAGGTGGTACACGTCGCCGTGCAGGAACTGGTACGACACGTAC
The DNA here is from genome assembly GCA_046350315.1 of Phycisphaerae bacterium. Lineage (GTDB taxonomy): Bacteria > Planctomycetota > Phycisphaerae > UBA1845 > Fen-1342 > CAZHTF01. The sequence continues at coordinate 2,417,141 of JAXMAP010000002.1, read as the reverse complement.
TGCCCGAGCGTCGGCAACGACGCGTTGAACATGAACTGCTCTTTGCCGGCCCACTCCACGCGGCCCAGATCGCCCAAGAGAAAAACCGCGATGTTCAGCCCAAGCAGCAGGTAGTTGCCCAGCGGCGCGCGGCGCAGGCGAACCTCGGTACCGATCGGAATGATCAGCAAGTCGTTGCTCCACAGTCCGCGGCGGCACGTCCGCGACGCATCGTAGAGTTTACTCGGGTCAGGCGAATCGGTCGCTTGCGGTGCAGGTCGCGCCGATCGCGGGCGTGCCGGCGTGCATTCCAAGACGCAAATCAGGAGGCAGCCGGCGGATGTGCTACTCGCGCCCGTAGTGCGAAAGCTTCCACTCGCGATGCGCGGCGTGGGCGCGGCTCTTGGCGTCGATCATCTTCGCCATCAGCGGCCAGACCGATCGCCATTCGTCCGGCGCGGCGCCGAAGCGGGCCAGGAAACGCTTCAGCAGGCGGACGCGGTCGGTGCGCGTCAGGCCCGGCACGCCCTGCAAACTCACGTGCAGTCGACACAACGGCGCGAGGCGCCCTTCGAGCGTCGATCGGCGCTGCGGGCGAATCCCGTCCATGTCAATCCAGACCAGGCGCAACTCCGGCTGGCTCAGAACCAGCAGGTTTGACACTTTGCAGTCGCGATGCGTGAAGCCGGCCGATTGCAGGCGGCGCATTTGGTCAACCAGTGCCGCGCCGATCGCACGCTTTAGCCGGTACAGCGCCCGATCCGACAGGCGCCCGCCGACGCGGCGCAGATACGATTCCAGATCCTCGGCAGTCGGCGCGGCTTCGGTCACAGACAGGCTGTCGAGCACCAGCGGGCCGAATCGGCGTTCGAGAAACGCCAGCGGCCGCGCGGTCGCCACGTCGCGATGCAGCAGCGCGTGGCCGAGATCCCAGGCGCGTCGCGCCCGCGACGGACCAAATAGCTGCCGCAAGCGACGCCGCCAGTTTCGCGCCAGTGGACGTTTCACGATCACCGGCAGCGCGCCGTTTTCGTTCGGCAATGCGGTCCGCGCGACCTGCGCCGAGTGCGAGTCCTTGCACAGGCGATCGGGCGCAAGCAATGAAAGCGGGGCGGCCAGTCGAGCCCGCCACCAACTGCGATCCAGCACCAGTCCCGAGGCACGCGATTCGTCCGTCTCGTGTTTGCAGCGCACCGCCGCCATGCCGCGCCATCCGCCCGGCAGCCGGATGCGTGCGAAATAGCGTCCGTCGCGATGCAGGCGCCGATCGCGCTGGGCGCTGATTCGCTCCGCCTGCCGAACAGCCGCCTCGGCCAGCGCTTCGACCAGGTGCTCGAACGAAAGTCCGATCGGCCGGCCGTGCTCGAAGGCGTGCTCGTACTCGTTCCGCCATCGCAGGTATGCCTGCAGGAATCGCAGGCGGTCGCCAACGGTGCTGTGCTTGCGGAACCACTGATTGAGCTGCGCCAGGTTACGAACCACGGCGCCGTCATCGATCGGCACCCCGAGACGGGCGCTCTGCAGGTCGACGAAGAGGGTGCGATACGCGCGCGGCGAAACCGGGCTGACCAGAATGTTCGCGGCGTGCATGTCGAGATGTTCGAAGCCCGCCTGGTGCGCATGTGCGATCATCTCGGCGATCTGCTCGATCAGTCGCGCGGCGTCGGTTCGCCGCCGGAGGCGGTCGGTGTCGCTCTGCAGTGTCAGCCAGTACTCGTTAAGCGGGTAGACCGGCTCGATGGCTTCGGTCACGAGCAGCGCAGAATCGTGTCCCTCGATCGGCGCATGAACGGTGAATCCGGCGGGGCGGACAGCCGGGATTCCGGCGCGCAGGGCGAAAACGCCGCCCTTCCATTCGGTCAGGCAAGCGGGACCGCGAATGGCTTCCTTCAGTGCCGCGGCCCAGCCGTGTCGGCGATAGTACTTCAGGTAATAGCCGACACCCTCGATCGTGGCGCGCCAGACTTCGCGCGTGCCGTTGTGCTTGACGCGTTTCCAGCCGCGCTCGGCGGGGTTGGTCCAAGCCGCGGCCGGTACGCGGGTCAGTGTGCGATCGAATCCGTCGCGAAACGTCCAACTCAGCCCGTGAAACTCCCCGCTGCGGATTTCACGCTGCGGTTCGTCGATGAGACGCGATGGCGCGGAAGGCGCGGATTCAAGCGTCGTGACGGCAGCCGCGTCCGTGGCCAAGTCGATTGTCTTCATACGCTGATCGCGGCGCGACGCTCGCAGGGTGAGCATCGTTCCTGACGATGGGCATTGTACGGCGGCCATCAAGTTCCGCTGTGAGGATGGTATCGGACGTTCGAGCAAGCCGCCACAGCCGACTTGCCCAACGCTGACAGAGCGAATCACCTTTCGCGCCGCATTCGTTCGGCCACTTCCGGGCCAAGTGAGCGGACGGTGCGATGTGTCGCGTCAAACACTGGTCCGGAAAAAACGGCGCGGATACACTAGCTACCCGGCGCGGCGAGAGGTCGCTTGGAACGCCGACGGTCTTCGGCTCCATTCGAGGTTCGAGGTCATGAAAACGAAATTCGCGGTCGTTTCAATCGCTCTGCTTCTGGGCAACGTCGGCTGTGCGTACAACGCGATGGTGGGCAACCGCGTCACGCGCTCGGGTGTGTTCTACGGCGAGGTCGGCATTACGGGCTACAACAATGACGTCATCATCGAGCGCGAATCGCGGATGATGAAGCTCTCGCTGATCGGCGACGGCAACAAGGTCTTCATCCAGGACGACGTGCGCCTGCCGCGGATCGAGTTCTGGGGCTCGAACAACGAAGTGAGCGTGCCGGACTACATGTACGACGGCATTCGAACCAACAACGTCGGCAAGTTCAACACGATCATCAAGCGCCCCAGCACGCCGGGCTCAATCAACACGACCTCAACCTACTATTACACGCCGACCAGCCCGTCGACCACGCTGGCGCGCCCCAACACGGCCACCACATTTGAGACGCAGCCGATGGGCGAAGAAACCGGCGTCGCGCCGGCGGGCCCCGCGCGGTCCGCACCGCCGCCGGGCGGCACGTTGACGCCTGTGCCTTCCGGTGAGTCGCAAATGCGCACACCGGCCTCGTCGGGAGCCGCGCCGTCGCCCGACGGCAGCGGCGTCACGTACATCACCACACCGTCCGGCACGTATGTCACGCGGCCGACTGAGACAGGCTCGAAAACCGAGCCGATGCCGCGGCAGCCGTAGCAGTCCGTTGAACCGCGCTCCAAGCCGAGCCCCGACCGTCAGGGGGGGCGGGCCGATCCTCGAAGTGGCTTCGAATCTCGGCGTTTCCGGGTGCCTGGCAGACCCCTCCCTGACGGTCGGGGCTCGGATGGGCGCGCTTTTCGCGACACAAGGGGAAAACCATGCCCGCTGAGTGGTTCTACGTGAAGGAGGGCCAATCCGTCGGGCCGATTACGCGCGACGAGTTGCTCGCGCGACTGGCGTCGATCGGCGGCGATGAGGCGCTCGTGTTTGGCCCCGGCCTGAGCAACTGGACCGCGGCCAAACATGTGCCCGGATTGGGCTCGAAGCCGAAGTCGGCCGATTTCGCCCCGCCGCCGGCGAGTGTGGCGCGACGCGCAGACGAGATCGATTACGTCATCACCGGCGACGACATGCAGTTCGTCGAAATCTCGCTCGATCCGGATGAGGTCGTGATCGCGGAGGCCGGCGCGATGATGTACATGACCGCCGGCGTCGAAATGCAGACGCAACTTGGCGATCCCAGCGCGGAAAATCGCGGATTGCTCGGCAAGGTGCTCGACGCCGGCAAGCGCCTGCTCACCGGCGAATCGCTCTTCATGACCACGTTTCGCGGACGCGGTCCGGACAAGCAGAAGATCGCGTTCGCCGCGCCGTATCCGGGAAAGATCGTGCCGATGGACCTGGCGCAGCTCGGCGGCGAGCTGCTCTGCCAGAAGGAGTCGTTCCTGTGCTCGGCCCGCGGCGTGAGCATCGGCATCGCATTCACCAAGCGCATCGGCGCAGGACTTTTCGGTGGCGAAGGATTCATTCTGCAGAAACTGACTGGCGACGGCTTGGCGTTTGTCCACGCCGGCGGAACTCTGTGCCACAAACGCCTCGCCCCCGGCGAGACGCTGAAGGTGGACACAGGGTGCCTGGTCGCGTTTCAGCCGTCGGTTGAGTACGACGTGCGGTTCGTGGGCGGATTCAAGAACACGCTCTTCGGCGGTGAGGGACTATTTTTCGTACACATGACCGGCCCGGGCGACGTCTGGCTGCAATCGCTGCCCTTCGCGCGCCTCGCGGACCGCATCCATGCAGCCCACGGATTCCGCGGACGACATCGCGAAGAAGGCAGCATCCTGGGCGGGCTGGGGCGGATATTGGATGGGGATCGATCGTAGGTCGCGTTCGGCCTCGCCGCCGTTTCACTTTGTGATGGAAACTTGTCAGCTCGACCGTGCATCCGCGCCGCCGCGGCGCGGTAACACATTCCGAACCTCGCGCGCGGGTCATTCTCAGCGCGGAGCGCGGCCGGCGGCGTAGCCGGCCGCGCCCCGCGGAACGCCCATCGGAGATCGCCATGAATCGCACGCGCCGGCGTCTTGCGCTGATTACCCTGATTGCAGCGGGATGGTTGCTCTCGGACCTGACGGCGGCACAAACGCCACCGCCGCCACAACCGGCCGGCGGCGGGACGGCCCCCGCGGTGCAACCGCCCCCGCCCGCGCCTCAACCGCAGCAACCGCCTCCCGAGTCGGCTGGTCCCCGTCGCGGTCGCCCGCCGCGCGAAGCGCCGCCGCCGGTATTTGTGCGACTTCAGGTCAGCGTTCATGAGCTGGAGATCGCGCCGGAAAAAGTGGCGATGCTCGATGTCGATGCGCTGACCGCCAAGGCGGGCACGGTCGCGACGCTTCACGACGCGCTGCGCGCGATCGGGTCGAGCGAGATTCTCTATCGCGTCGAGCAGAATGCCGACATCGACTTTCAGCCCGACCGCATCAAGATCGGCGGCGATGGCGCCGTTCCGGTCGATCCTTCCCGCATGGGGCCGCGCAATTATCCGCGCGAGTCGGGAAATCTGCTGGTCGCGCTCGTGCGGGCAAATGACGAGCCGGACGACGGTCATGCGCCGCCGGTCGCGGTGTCGCTTGAGCTGTCCACGGTGACGACCGGCGATTCGGAGAACTTGGGAGCGACGTTTACGCCGCGCAGGATCGAGCAGGCGTTCCGCGGCCCGCTCGCCTTCGGCAAGCCGGCCGTGATGATGACGCTCGACGCGGCCTCGCGCGGCGCAAGCGGGTCCGCCGTCGCGTACGTGACGCGAATCGAGATTCGTCCGGCGAACTAAACTAAATGACCGTGCGCGCACGCGCCGCATTTAGAACGCGACGCGCAAGCAAGCGCGATTACCAACCGCGCTCGCTTGCGCGTCGAGTTCTGTTCGCGGCGCGTACTCGCGCACCGTAACTTAGCCGCCTTGGATCGTGGATTGAAAACTGGCCAGACCTTCGGGATTTGGACGCGCCATCCACAATAGCAGGAACGCCGCCAGCGCGATCAATGCGTCCATCGTGCGATGACCGAATAGCAGGCTGACGGCGCAGAAATCCGCCGCCATCGCTAGCGACCAGGTCGCGATCGTCTTGGCGCGAACAAATTCGCGCAGCGCGGCGCGCTCGGGGGGAGCCGTGGCGTCGGATCGAGCGCGGCGAATCGCGAGCGCCGTGGTTGTCGCGTTCGACGCGAGCACTGCCGCCAACAACGCGATCCGCCCCCAGGTCAACGCTTCCAGAAACGGCGGCGCCTCGGAAAAGATGTGTGCAGTTTGAACGAACCCAACCGCCGTCAAAGCCGACACGATCACCATGAAGAGTTGCGTGTTGTGGGTGCGAACGAGTCGCGCGATTTCGCCTCCGGCGGTGGTTTCGGGCGGGGCGTCCGTGACCGAGTCCTCGTTGTTCATGACAGCGCTCGCAACTGTAGGATCAGCTCCACTTCGCCCAGCGGCAAGTCGAGCGCTTCCGCGACGTCCATCGGCCGCCGGCCACTGTCGGCTAGCGCGAGAACGCGATCGTGCAGATCGTCGCGTTCATCATCGTCGGCGCATCCCGCCGGTTCGCGCGGCGTGCGAATTAGGGGTGAAACGGACCCGTTCTGCCGCACGCGCCGCTCGTCAGCGGTCCGCGGCTGCGGGCGATGATCGGTGTGACTGGACTTCGACGCCGAGCGGTCCCGCGTGTCGCCAGTCGCGCCAACCGTGCGGCGTGTGGACGGCGGCGACGCAACGTCCGGCTGCGGTTCAGCGGCTACATTCGTGCTTGTTCGCGCCGCGTCGCAGGCGAGAATCAACTCGCGCAGCTCCGACATCTTTCCGTCAATCTGCTGGGCGGCGGCCGCGGCGGCCTTCTCGATTCGCGTGAGCAATTGCTCCATGTCCTGTCTGAGCGCCTGCTGCTCGCGAATCTGGCGACGAGTGTCGCGCGAAGTCTCGCATACTCCGGAGGCGCGGCGCGCACCTCGAAGGCGCGGAATCAGCATAAAGCCCGCCGCGAGCCCAACCAGAACAACCGCGCTGATGACGCCGTTCGACCACATCATCGTGCCTCGTGAGTCAAGACTCGCAGCTCACCCGTGCGTCTCGCGCCCACGCGTCCAGCGCCGCGCGTTGAACCACGTCCAGCCCGACGCCGGCCTCGCGCGCCGCCGCCGCGCAATCCTCGTACTCCGGCCAGGCGTGGATCACGCGATCCGCCGCGCGGCCCTCCTTCACGCGAATCTCGCCGAACGCGGTCGCGACGCGCACGTGCCGCCGCGCGAGCTTGGCGCGCTGCGCGTCGTGTCGGCGCACGCCGAATGTCGTCGTCTCGCGCAGAATCTGCGCTTCGAGCTTTGTCGCGTCTTCAGGACGCGCGAGCGCGGTGATCAGGCACCCGGGGCGCCCCTTCTTCATAATGATCGGTACGAGATAGGCGTCGAGCGCACCAGCCTGCAGCAACCGCTCGCAGGCAAACGCGAGCGACTGCCCCGTGGCGTCGTCCACCTCGGCCTCGAGCACCGTGACGACGTCCGATTCCGGCGTCGGGGCGTCCGATGCCTCGCCCAGGATCAGGCGGAAGAAATTCGGCCGAGTCGTTCCCTCGCGCGTGCCGGCGCCATAGCCAATCGACGTGATGCGCATCGCCGGCGGTGGGCCGAATCGCGCCGCCAGCGTCGTGGCAAGCGCCGCGCCGGTGGGCGTGGTCATTTCGTCCGGCTCGTCGCACGGCGCGAGCGGTACGCCGCGAAGCAAGTTCGCCGTCGCGGGCGCGGGGACCGGCATGACGCCATGTTCACACGTTAGCGTGCCGACGCCGGTAGGAATCGGCGAACACACGATCTCGTCAACGCCAAGCTGACGCACCGCGGCGCAGCCGCAGACGATGTCGATGATCGCGTCCGCCGCGCCAACTTCGTGAAAGTGCACCTTCTCGGGCGTCGTGCCGTGCACGGTCGCTTCGGCCTGCGCGAGATGGGCGAAGACCGACTTTGCCCGCGAGGCGAGTTCCCGGTCCAGCCCCGCGCGATCGATGATCTCGAATATCTGCGGCAGGTGCCGGTGCTTCTTCTGGGCCGCCGGCGGGACATGCACCATCACGTGCGTGCAGGAAACGCCACGCCGCTTGACGCGCTCCGCGCTCAGCGTTACGCCGGGCAGATTGAGGCGGGCGGCGATGCCTTGCAGGAAATCAAGCGGGCAGCCTGCGTCCATCGCCGCCGCCAGCAGCATGTCGCCGGCAATGCCTCCAAAGCAGTCGAAGTAGCCGATTCGCATGGGCGGCCGCGTTCCTTACGTGACGTGACGCCGGATCGACACGCTGTTCGCGCGGCGAATGCTACGCTGAGATCACGGTCGCCGCGAGACGAAGCCGGTCGGGCCCGATTTTTCCTACCGGAAGCTACTCACGCTCGCACTTCACGTCAGCCGTCGTCCCCCGTCGATCGGCAGAATCGTGCCCGTCACGTAGTCGCCTTCCAAAACCAGGAAATGCACGGCGGCGGCGATGTCCTCGGGCGTGCCTTCGCGGGCCAATGGAATTTTCGCGGTCAGCTTGGCGCGCAGGGCGGCGTCGTAGTGCTCTGGAAACGCCGCCACACCCGGCGCCACGCCGACCACGTTGACATCCGGCGCCATGGCGCGCGCCAGCAGTCGCGTCAGGGTGTCCAACGCGCCTTTTGACACGCCGTAGGCCAGGTGATCGGGCCAGGGACGCGCGCTCGACACGTCGCACAGATTTACGATCCGCCCGCGCGCCGCGCGCAGCGCGTCGCGCGCCGCGAGCGCCAGCATCAGCGGCGCTGTCACGTTGACATGCAGCGTCCGCCGCCATCGCTCCAGGTCGAATTCGTCCAGCGTCATCCGCTCGAAGACCGATGCGTTGTTCACCAGGATGTCGAGCCGGCCGAAATACTCCAGCACCATCGGCACGAGGCGGCGCGTCTCGTCAACGTCGGCAAGATCGGCCGCGAATGGCTTGGCCTCCGCGCCGGCGGCGCGACACAAGTCCACGGTCGCCTGCGCATCGGCGCGAGACCGGCCATAATGCACCGCAACGCGGCAGCCGGACCGCGCCAGGCGCAGCGCGATGGCCCGTCCGACGCGCCGCGCCGCTCCGGTGACCAGCGCGACTCGGCCCTCCAGGTTCATTTCGCGATTGGCTCCGCACGGCGTCGAACTGGGACGTTCGACGCTACGCGCCGCAATCCTTCGGCGCCGGGATCAGGCAGATGAATTCGAGCGGCTCGCTGCCGGGGTTGCGGAATTGGTGCATTTCGTTGGCAGGCACCCAGATTACGTCGCCGGCCTTGAACGAGCGCTCGCCTTGGTCGCTTTGGGCCGTGCCGTGGCCGCGGAGGATCAGGATTTCGTGCTCATAGTCGTGCTGATGGTGCGGCGTGAAGCCGCCCGGGCGGACTTCGAAGTGCCGCATGTGGAAGTTCGCCGCGCCGTCAGCGGGCCCGACCAGCATGCGCATCCGCGCGCCGCTCGCGCCGGGCATGCTGACTTCCTTCTGCTCGTATTCGGCGATCGGGCGGACCTTCATCTCATGCTCCTTCGCCTGTTGTCCCTACTTTGCGCTCACCACCCATCGATCCGCCGCGCGGGCGTACGAAACGAGCTCTTCCGGCTTGAAGAATAGCTCGATCTCGAAACGCGCCGTGTCCGGCCCGTCGCTGGCGTGCACCAGGTTGTACTGCTTGTCGAGGCCGAAATCGCCGCGAATGGTGCCGGGGGCGGCCTCCGCGCCGTTCGTCGCGCCGAGCATCGTCCGCACGACGCCGATCGCGCCCGGTCCTTCGAGCACGGCGACGACGACCGGTCCGCTGGTCATGAAATCCACGAGCGGGCCGTAGAACGGGCGCGCCTTGTGAACCTCGTAGTGCTTTTCGACCTGCGTTCGAGCGGATTGCTGCAGCTTCATGCCGACGATGCGCAGACCTTTGTCCTCGAACCGCGCCAGAATGCGGCCGATCAGGTTGCGGTGCACTGCGTCGGGCTTCACGATGATGAGCGTTCGTTCCATGCGTTCTCCAACCGCCGCGTTCGAGTACGACGGTCTGTTCGGGTCGGATTGTAGACGAATCCGAGCCGCGCGAAGCGCAGCTTGCGCCGAATCCAAGCGGTGTGGGACGCCGCCCACGAGTGCCGAATCCGGGCGATGCGGAGCGCCGCGCGCTCGAGTTGAATCCGAACCGCGAGCGCAAGCGACCGGCCGGCCGTGGCGTGTCCGCGACGCAGACTACGTGATCTAAGTCAACGCACGAAGCCCGCGATGTTAAGCACCAACGCGGCAATCACCAGAAGCAGCGCCACGGCGCCGGCAACATACGTCAGGCGCTCGCCGAGCAGTTCGTAGCCATCCAGGCAGCGAATCACGGCGTTTGCGATCATCGCGACGCAGGCGGCAAGCAAAGCGATTCCGAAGAGCTTCGCGCAACGGCCGGTTAACACCAGGCCGCCGCCGAACGCACCCCGATCGTACCAACCGCGCGTCGGCAGCCAGGCCCGCCCGACGAGGAGCACGTACGTTCCCCACGCCAGCAGTGGCCCGGCGACAAGACTGGTTGCGGCCGCCGTTCCGATCCAATAGCCCGGCGGCCGGCGCGCCGCCTCGCGCTGTGCCTGGCAGAGTCGATCCTCAGCGAGCGATGGTTGATTGGTGGCACGCATTTTCGTGCTCGGCCGGCCGTGGTTGGGTTCGTCGTGCGCGGGCGACGGACTCTTTGGTTTCGGCATGACGCTCCTCCCGGAGAACGCCATTACATGTACTGCGAGCGGGATGTGCACGCCGTTACAAAATGCGGCGGGGAGTTGAATCGGGGGTCGCTGGTGCGAGAAGGGACTCGCACCAACCGGCATTCCTTCCGCTGCGTTTTCGGCGGCGTCCGACTCGGAGGTCGGACGCTACTCGTTCGGACGCTACTTACTCCCGCTTCCCCTCCGCCTTCACCGGCTCCCCGCGCACGGTGTACTCCGTTGGCGTCGGCAGCTTGAGGTCCGAGATCTGTTTGCGGATCAACTCGCGGTCGCCGACCAGGACGAGTACGCCGTTCTCGAGCGCAATCGACGGCTTCGCCAACGCGTTCAGCTCCGCCGCCGTCACTTTCTCCATCGCCGCCAGGTCCTGGCCGATTGTGTCGAACGGCAGGTTGTTCAGCCACAGGTTCGACGCGCCGCCGATGACGCCGCGAAGGCCGCCGAAGGATTCGACCGTTGTGTTGCGGACGGTTTCGCGGGCCTTGGTGGCCTCGCCGTCGGAAACGTCGCCTTTGCGCAAACGGTCGAACTCTCGGAAGAACTCAGTCAGCGCCGGGCCGGTCACGTCGGCCTTTACCGCCGCGCCGGCGGAGAATGTGCCGGTCGAGACATCCATCGCAAAGTTCGAGCGGGCGCCGTACGTGTAGCCCTTGGCCTCGCGCAGATTCTGATTCAGCCGGCTGGTGAAGCTGCCGCCCAGCAGCGTGTTGAGCAGGCGCAGCGGCACGCGCTTCGCGTCGGCGTATTTCACGCCTGGGGCCAGGAAGCGCACGACCGTCTGCACGGCTTCCGGCCGATGCACGATGGCGACACGCAGACCGTCGACCTTGGGGGTTGAGAAATCGGCGCTGTCGCGGGTTTTCGTGCCGGTGTCGCGGACCGGATTCGAGACCTGCGCAGTTTGATCGCGCGCCGCCGCGGCATTCGCACCGCCGGCCGGTTTCCAGTCGCCGAAGTTCTTTTCCAGCAGCGCCTTTGCCTCGTCGACCGTGATATCGCCGGCGACGAAAAATGCCGCGCTGGCCGGCTGGAACAGGTTCGCGTGTGCTGCCTTCACCTGGTCGAGGTCCAGCTTGCCCACCGTCTCCGGTGTGCCGTCCACCGGCCAGCCGTAGGGATTCTTGTCGCCGAACAGGAGCCGCGCCGCGACATTCGCCGCGACGGCGTTCGGTTCGTCGTCCTGCTGCTTCAGGTCCTCCAAATGCAGCGTCTTGACGCGTTGCCACTCCTTGGCGTCCATGCGCGGACGCCGAACCGCGTCCGCGAACAATCCGGCGGCCTTTTCGAAGTTGCGTTTGAGCACGGTCAGCGAGACGTTGGCGCTTTCATGCTGTGCGCCGGCGCCAAATTGTGCGCCGAGCGACTGCATCGCCTGTGAGAACGCGAGTGCGTCGAGGTCGCCGGCGCCTTCGTCGAGCATCGACGTGGTCAGCTCGGCCAATCCGGCCTGCGCCGGCGTATCCAGCGTGCCGCCGGGCCGCAGCGAAAGCGACATCGACACGAGCGGAAGCTCCGGACGACGCCACAGCATGACCGGCACGCCGCTGCTGAGTTTGAACGCCTCAGGCGCCTGCGGGGTGAAGGATTTCTGGGCCGAGTCGGAAGGGCGCTTGTCGCGCGGCGATTCGGGGCGCTGCGGCTCCTCCGGGAACACGCGGATGATGCCGCGCGCGCCGGGCGTGAGGACCTTGCTCGCCCACGTCTTCACGCTCTCGGGCGTGGCGCTGCGATAGCGCTCGAGATCGCGCTTGAACGAGTTCGGCTCGCCCCAGTAGTACTCGTATTCATTCAGCCGGTCGGCCTTGAAGCGCAGATTTTCGACCATGCTGAGCATCTGCATTTCGATCGCGGCGCGCTTCTCGTCGAGTTCGGCGGCGGTCGGTCCCTCGGCGACGAGCCGCGCGATCTCTTCGTCGATTGTCTTCTCGAGCTTGTCGATATCGGCATCCGGCTTGGCGTCGACGGAAACCTGGAAGATCGAACCGAGCGGGAACGAGTACTGGCTGGCGCTGACGTCGACCGCGACCTGGTCGGTGTACACGAGTCGCCTGTAGAGCCTGCTGTTCTTGCCGTCGGTCAACACGCGGGCCGCGAGTTCCATATCGGCGTCGCCGTCCTGGTAGGCGCGCGGGCTGTGATAGGCGTACATCACGCGCGGGAGCTGCACCTTGTCGATCATGGTGAAGCGCGCCACCTTGTCGAGCTTCACCGGCTCGGCGGTGCGCTGCTTCACCTCCGCGCCGCGCGGCAACGAGCCGAAGAGTTTTTCCACCAGCGGCTTGATCTCTGCCGGATCGAAGTCGCCGGCGACGACCAGCGACGCGTTGTTGGGCACGTAGAAATTCGCGAAAAAGTCCTTCACGTTCGTGACCGTGGCCGCGATCAGGTCCTCGTGCAGCCCGGCCACGCCGATGTGATACGGATGCCCGGGCGGGTACATCAGCCGCGAGACGAATTCCTCGGCCTTGCCGTAGGGCCGGTTCTCGATCGTCTGGCGCAGTTCGTTGCGAACGATGTCGCGCTGTTTGTCGAGCTTCTCCTGCGTCATGTTCAGGCCCATGTCTTCGAGCCGGTCGGCGTCGAGCCAGAGCAGCGTCGGCAACAGCTTGGCCGGGCCCCACGAGAAGTAATTCGTGCGATGCAAGTCCGTGGAGGCGTTGTTCGCGCCGCCGCCGGCTTCCATCAGGTTGTCGAAGTCGGAACCGGGCACGCGCTTGGTGCCCATGAACATCAGATGTTCGAACAGGTGCGCAAAGCCGCTGCGGCCTACCGGCTCGTCCTGCGCGCCGACGCGATACCAGATGTTCACCGTCGCGATCGGCAGCGCGTGGTCCTCGTGCAGGATCACGGTCATGCCGTTGGGCAGCTTGTACTTCTCGTACTTCACGTCCTGCGCGGCGGCGATGCCGGTCAGGGCGGCGAGTGTGACGGCGGAAACGATGATGCGCGGTGTGTTCATGGTGATCGTCCTCGTTTGGCTCAAGCAAGCTGCAAGTGTATTGGCGCGCGTGCGTGACGCCAAATCTGGAGGCTCTTGTAGGTTGGGCACTGCCCGGCATTCCCGCGTTTCGCAAACAAGCCAACATGTCGCGACAACGCGGTAGCTCAAAGGTCGCCGATTGGCCAGTCGTGTAGCCGATTCGCATTGGCCGCCACCCAGTCGTCGGCTGGGCATCGCACAGCATGCGGCGCCCGCAAGCTCGGCGCATCGGCCACAACGCCCGGTTATTCCGCGCGAATCGAGGAATCCGGCCGGTTCACAAATCGGCGAACGTTTTCCGTCGCCCCAGACTGCTGTGCAGCGGGCAGCCTCGGAACGACCTGCTCGCGAGGGCTGATCGCGAGCGTGATCACGCCGACCAGCACCGCGATGCTCGCCGCGATGATCCACGTCGGCGACGGCGCCGCATCGAGTCCGCTGGGCATGCCGTTTTGCTCGAGCCATTGATTGAATTGCGGTATCTGCTGCGTCAGAACGCTGACGCAGTTGTGCATGAAATGCGCGAGCATCGCCGGCCAGATCGAGCGCGACTGAACGACCAGCAAACCGAGCAGCACGCCAAGACAGGCCGTCGCGACGAGGCGATGCGCGCTGTAGTGGAAGAGCCCGAATCCCATCGCGACCACCAACACGGCCGCGGGGCGCTTGAGGCTCTCGCAAACGCCGCTGAGGACGAAACCGCGGAAGAAGATCTCTTCGCACATCGCGGGCACGAGCGCCAGGAACACGACGGCGATCGCCGGCGAGATATCGCCCATCCAGGCCATCTGTTGTTCTATGCCTCGCAGCATCGCCGGGTCCATCGGCAGCCAGCGCTGTTGCACGACGATCCAGGCCTTCGCCAGCACCCAGGTCGACGTGCCGAAACAGAGCGCGGCGATGATCGGCGCGACGCCCGGCGCGCGAAGCCGCAGCGCCTCCCGCGCGTCGATTCGCAGGTACCAGCACGCCGCCAACGGACTGATCAGCAGCAATACGATCAGCGTCGACGCGATCGCGATCATGAAAGCCGGCCCCTGCGCAAGGCTGGACGAGTTGATCGCCTGTTGAATGTAGAAATTGAGCGTGTAGACCAGCGCCAGGAGCAGGAGCGCCTGTGCGATACTGGGGTTTGACCGCCGGCGAAAGAATCTCCGCACGAAAAGCGTGCGAATCGAGCCGGAATCCGAAAACAGCACCGCCTCTTGGCCGAAGAGCTTCGCCGCGACTGCGACCGCCGCGCCGGCGTACAGACTGGTCGAGAGCGCGACCAGCGCGATGGCGTTGTAGTCGAAGCGCCCCAGAAACAAATCGCGCGTCAGCACGACAATGTTGGCGACCGGCATGACCAGAATCGGCCCTTCGAGCCGCGTGCCCGGCAGGATCCCCACCACGCCGGGGATCATCGCCGCCACCATCACCGGCATGATGTAGTTCTGCGCTTCCTTGAAGCTGCGCGCGAAGCTGCACACCGCCAGCAGCACGGCGCTGAACATCACCGCCATCGGAATCAGCAGCACCAGAATCCACGGCAGCGCCGAGAGCGGAAAGATGAATTGCTCGCCCTGCGTCAACACCTGCCCCAATCCGCCCAGGTAGATCGTTCCGCCGATCGAAAGCAGATTGAGCACGGCGCTGATCATGCCGATCAGCGTCACGACGATGAACTTGCCGGCGATGAGTTCGACCGTCGCCACCGGCGCCACCATCAGCGTTTCCAGCGTGCCGCGTTCGCGCTCGCCGGCGGTGAGATCGATCGCCGGATAGATCGAACCGGTGATCGTCATCAGGATCAGGATCAGCGGAACGATCTGACCCAGCGCGGCCCCGGCCATTTTTTCAGGCGGCGCAATGTTCGTCTCAACCAGGCGAAGCGGCCGCACCAGCGTCGGTTGGAGCCGAAGCGCCGCGAGGCGTCGTTCGACCAGCGCGCGGTTGGCGCGATCGATTACGCCGCGCAGCCCCGGCGCGGCGAAGCGCGTGCTGCGCACGTCGCTTTCGTCGTAAATCATTTGCATCTCGACCGACGTGTCCGATTCGCTGGTCGGCGGTGGCCCGTCGAGCAGGATGCCGACATGCGCGCGGCCCGACTCGACTTCTTTCCGCACATCCGCCGCGACGATCACTCGGAACGGCGGCGGTCGGGCGCGCACACCGCCGCGCCCGGCGGATTCGTTGCCCTCATGGCCCAGCTCCTTGGCCATTTCCTCGCGCGTCGCGCGGCCGGGCTGACCGCGTTGCACCAGCTCCTCGGCCGGGATGTTCTCTTCCGGGCTTTTTCGGGCCGGGTCGCTGTCGATCACGCGCCGCAGCCAGACCTGGGCCGCCTCGTCGGCGACGGCGACGGTGTATTCCTGGCGCACCAGGAAGCTGACCTGCACCTCCAGCGCCTGAAGCGATCCGAGCATCAGCGCCGGATAAAGCACCATCGGCACCAGCACCATCGCGATGACGGTGCGGCGGTCGCGAAGCGTGTCGACCAGCTCCTTGCGCCAGATGGTGTTAATTCGCCAGAACCGGCTCATCCGCGCCCACAAGTTTGAGAAAGATGTCGCTCAGCCGTTGCTGACCGGTCGAGTGTCGCAGCGATTCGAGATCTCCCTCGGCCACGAGACGCCCGGTGTGTATCAAGCCGATGCGCTGGCACATGGTTTCGATTTCGTCGAGCGCGTGTGTCGAGAGCAGAATCGCCTTTCCGGCCTGCGCCTGCGAACGGATCATGCTCAGAATCAGCCGGTTGCTCAATACGTCCAGACCCAGCGTTGGTTCGTCGAGAATCAGGATCGACGGGTCTGCGATTAGTGCGCGGGCGATGCTGGTGCGCTGCTTCTGGCCGGTGGATAGCGCTCCGCAGCGCAGGTGCACGAACGGGCGCATGTCGAGCCAGTCGACCAGCGCACTGATTCGTGCGCGCATTTGCTCGCGCGGCAGGTCGTACAACGTCGCGAAATACTCGAGAAATTCAACCGGCGTCAGCCGCGCGTACAGGCCGGTGTTTGCGGTCAGATAGCCGATTCGCCGCTTCACGCGATTCGGATCGTCCGTCACGTCCACGCCGTCAATGTGCACGCGGCCGGAAGTGGGTCGCAGCAGCCCGCTGACCATGCGCAGGGTGGTGGTCTTGCCCGCGCCGTTGGGGCCGAGCAGCCCGTAGATTTCGCCCGGACGGACTTCGAACGACACCCGATCGACGGCGGTTTTCTCCGTTCCGTCCGGGTTCGGGAACTGCTTGGTTAACGAATCCAGGCGGATCATCCGTGCTCCACGCCGCCGCGGTCCATGCCGTTCGGCGGGCGTGCCGCGCCGGCTGTTTCGTGTCCGCATCGCCGGTGCGCCGGGAAGCGCGCGGCGTGGGCATGATAACATCGGGCGTTCCGGCGCGCGGGCTGGAACGTCGCCAGGTGATCGGGTTTCTGATGGAGCGGTTCCGCCCGGCGTTCGGTGTGCGCGACCCGGTACGTGTCGGAAGCTCGATCGGCGAGCACGGGGCATCTGGCGCTTATCGCTCGCGCGAAGTCTGCGCTGCCGAAGCGCGGAGCGCGGCGCGACCCGTTCCTGACGATCGGGACTCGGACTAGCGTTTTTCCACGGACCGCAATGCACCCACCGCGCCCGCGCGATCAGGTCAGTTGCAATCGGCGGCGGCGATTGGCCAGCATCGTTTCGAATGGGCCCTGAACCAGGAGTTTGTCGCCGGCGAGGATGCGCGTGTCCGGCGCGGGGAAGAGTTGCGGCTCGGCCAGCTCCGGACGCCGCTCCACGACGTGAAATCCGTATTCGCGACCGATCTCGGCGATGGTCTTGCGTTCCAGCGGGCCGCCGGGATGGGCGAACCAGTGCTGCATCACCAGCAGCCGATCGCCGACCCGAAACGTGTTGACGATCGACGGCTCGATCGCGGTCATTGCGAATGTCGGGGCTGAAATGGCGGACTGCGACATGGCCAGACGAATATTGAACCCGTCGCGCACTTTGTCGGCCAGATTCTGGTCGAACATGCGCAGCACGATGCGCATGTGCGGAGAAAGCCGCCGTGCGTCTAGCGCGATTTCGAGATTCGCCAAGTCGTCGTTGGTGGCGATGATGAGCGCGGACGCCGCCGCGATGTTCGCCTCGACCAGCAGGTCTTCGTTCCGCGCATCGCCCAGAATGATCGGCGACCCATCGCGGCGAACGGCGTCGATGAACTGACTGTCCGCCGTCCGCTCAATGACCACGACCGATTCGCCCAGTTTGCGCAGCATGCTGTAGATTCGAAAGCCCAGCCGCCCCAGGCCGACCAAGATGATGTGACCCGACATCGAGCTTGCCATCGCCAGGCACCAACCCTTCTCAAACCGCCGTCGATCGCGCAGCACCGCCGCAAGTTCGACAATTCCGTCGATGATGAACACCAGGCCGATCACGGGCAGCGCGAAGAACGCGACGCGCAGCGGAATCGAATCCGGGAAAATCTCAGGCGGCTGCCCGAAGATCAAGCTCCAGGAATAGAAGACGCTTCGCGCCCATTCGTGTCCCTCGCATACCCGAAACAGACTGCCGCCGCCCAGCAGAGCGGCGATGACGACCGCCAGTCGCCAGCGGAAGCTGCGCCACAACACGCGCGCGAAGCACCACTCGCGCCAAAGTGCCTCGCGCAGTTTGCCGCGGCGACGGTTGACTTGAAGCGACTCGAGATGAAACGCAGGCACGCGGCACTCCGGCGTTTGTCAGCGTTTGGCCTACACGGATATCCTACGGCGAGGTTGACGCTCCGCACATGCGCATGTCGGCGGCCCAATCAAGACCAGATGGGCGAGTGCGTCGTGCGAGTTGCGGTGAGGTGGACAAAACGTGTATGCGATTCGTGCGACTCTCATTCTTTTGTGCAGTGTGACCAGCATGGCTCAGACGTCGGCCAGTGCGCCCGCCGACACGCGCGTCGTGCTCGATGACTGGCTGTTCCGCGCCGATCCCGACGACGTGGGCCTGCGCCAGAACTGGCACTCCGCGCCGATCGTGGCCGACGAATGGCGGAAGATCCGCGTTCCCGGGACGTGGGAGGGGCTGCTCGGCACCGATTACGACGGCATCGGCTGGTATCGCACCGAGTTCGAGCTGCCGGCGCTGGACGACAAGAAGCGCGGGCTGTGCTTCATGGGCGTCGACGATACGGCGGAGGTTTTCGTCAACGGCATGAAGGCCCCGTTTGAATTGCGCATCGGCAAGAAAACACCGATCGACCTGGCGGAGTTCGGCCGAACCGGCGCGAACACGCTCGCGGTTCGCGTCGTCGACACCGGCGGACCGGGCGGTCTCGTCAAGCCGGTGTATTTCGGCACCTACGAGCGGCTCGACGAATTGTGTGCCGGCGAGCACCACGCCAAGCCGGCCCGTACATCCCCGGACTGGGTGAAAGACGCCGTCATCTACGAGATGTACCTGCGATCGTTCACGCCGGAAGGGACGCTGAAGGCCGCCATGTACCGCCTCGACACGTTGGTGCAGCTCGGCGCGAGCGTGATCTGGCTGATGCCGATTCAACCGGTCGGCAAGGAGCATCGCAAGGGGACGCTGGGCAGTCCATACGCGGTGCAGGATTACTACGCGGTGAACCCGGAATTCGGGACGCTCGAGGACTTGCGCGAATTCGTTCGCGCGGCGCACCAGCGCGGCCAGAAGGTGATCCTGGACTGGGTCGCGAACCACACAGCTTGGGATTGCAAGCTCGTCAGCGAACATCCGGACTGGTTCGCGCGCGACAAGTCCGGGAAGATTCGGCCGCCGGTGCCGGATTGGTCGGATGTGGCGCAACTCGACTATTCCAAGCCGGGTGTTCGCGCGTATATGACCGAGGCGATGCTGTACTGGGTGCGCGAGGCCGACATCGACGGCTTTCGCTGCGACGTGGCCGGAATGGTGCCGCTGAATTTCTGGGAAGAGCTTCGGCCGCGGCTCGACGCGGCAAAGCCGGTGATGATGCTGGCCGAGGACGATGATCCGGCCCAACACCTTTCCGCGTTCGATATGACCTATGACTGGCATACGTACGACGCGCTGAAGGGATTCGGCGACAGTATCGTGAAGCCTGGCGCGATCGCGGCGATCCTGTCCGAGCAGTCGCTGGACTTCCCGGCCGGAAGCCTTCGGATGCGTTTCGGAAGCAATCACGACAAAAACGCGTGGGACACGCCGGCCGCCACGCGCTATGGTCCCGAGGGCGTCAAGACGGTCGCCGCGCTGATTTTCACGATGCCCGGCATTCCGCTGATCTACAACGGCGACGAAATCGGGAACGCGACCAGGCTGCCGCTGTTCGAAAAGACTGTCGTGGACTGGGAGCACGAGGCGCCGGGAATGCGGGCGCTATACGAGTCGCTGACCAAAGCGCGGCGCGAGCACGCCTCGTTGCGGCGCGGCGAGATTCGGTTTTTCGACAACGTCTTGCGTGCCGGCGTGTTGGGATTCACGCGCTTTTCGCCGGACGATATCACGTTCGTGGTGCTCAATCTCGGCAAGGAGCCGCGCTCGTTCAATTCGGGGAATGAGTTTCCGCCGCACTACAAGAAATTGCTTGGGAATTTCGACATCAACGCGGGCGACAAGCCGCGTCGCATCACGGCGCCGGCCTTCGGTTACTGGGTCGGTGCGGCAATACGCTGAGCATTCGCGCGCGACACAGCGCGCCGCGCAAGCGAGTGCGGACGTGGGTCGCCGCCGCGCCTGGGGATTACTGATGCAGCCCGTCTCCGCCTTCGGCGACTCCCGCGAGATCGCCGCACTGCGCGCGATCGTTGAAGGAACCGCCGGCGTCAGCGGCGCGGAGTTTTTCAATACGCTTGTTCGGCATCTGGCGGCGGCACTCGGAGCGAGATACGCGTTTGTCGCCGAATTCCTGCGCGATTCCGCACCAAACGAATCGGACGGCCGCAAGGGGCGCGCCCGGACGGTCGCATTCTGGTTCAAGGACGCGATCGCCCAAAACGTCGAGTGGGATCTGCGCGGCACGCCCTGCGAAGACGTCGTCTTCGGCGACCTGTGCCATCATTCGACCGGCGTGAGCCAGAAATTCCCGACCGACGAGCCGCTGGTTCAGATGGGTATTCAGAGTTACCTGGGTGTCCCGCTGCGCGACGCCGAGGGCCAGACCCTCGGCCACCTGGCCGTGTTCGACGACCGACCCATGCCCGCCGAGCCGCGAAGTCTGTTCATATTCCGCATCTTCGCGGCACGGGCGGCGGCGGAGCTGCTGCGGCTGCGAGCCGAGCGACGTCTGCATGAGAGCGAGCAGCGCTACCACGACCTGTTCGAGGAATCGCCGCTCGCCTACGTGCAGGAAGGACTGGACACACGTTTCATCCGCGCGAACAAAGCCGCCATGCGGGCGCTGGGCATCACGCCCGAGCAGGTCGAAGGAACCTACGGCCGAGGCTTCGTGGTGGACAATCCGGAAAACCAGAAGCGCCTGCGCGAGGCGTTCGAATCCGTCGGTCGCGGGACGGATACAAGCGGCGTGATCCTGGAGCTTCGGCGGCGGGATAACGGAAAGCCGCTTTGGATCCAGTGGTGGTCCAAGCCCGATTCGAGTGGCGAGTACACCCGCACGATGTTCGTCGACATCACGGAAAAGGTGTTGCTCGAACAGGAGCAGGCCCGCCTGCGCGCTCAAAACACGTATCTTCAAGAGGAAATCAAGTCCGTTCACAATTTTGAAGAGATCATCGGCCGCAGCGCCGCGCTCGCCTCGGTCCTTGAACTCGTCGAGCGCGTGGCGCCCACGGACGCATCGGTGCTGATCACGGGCGAGACCGGCACCGGCAAGGAGCTGATCGCGCGCGCCATTCATTCGCACAGCAAGCGCCGCGACAAGCCGTTGATCAAGGTCAACTGCGCGGCGATGCCCACCGGGCTGGTGGAAAGCGAGCTATTCGGGCACGAGAAAGGCGCGTTCAGCGGCGCCATCGCCCGGCGCGTCGGGCGCTTTGAGCTTGCGCACGGCGGAACGATTTTCCTCGACGAGGTCGGCGAGATTCCGCTTGATGTGCAGGTCAAGCTCTTGCGCGTCCTTCAGGAACGCGAATTCGAACGCGTCGGCGGCGGCGCGTCGATCAAGGTCGACGTGCGCGTGATCGCCGCGACAAACCGCGACCTTCGCGCGGCCGCGAGCAAGGGCGAATTCCGCGAGGACCTGTATTTCCGCCTGAATGTGTTCCCGATCCACGTGCCGCCGCTTCGCGATCGACCGGACGACATTCCGCTGCTGACGCAGTTCATGGTGAAGAAGTTCGCGGCGGGCGTCGGCAAGCGCATCTTGTCGGTCGCCGAACATACGATGGATCGACTCCGCACGTACGCCTGGCCCGGCAACGTGCGCGAACTGGAGAACATCATCGAGCGGGCCGTGATTCTCGCCGGCGGCGAGGTACTCGAGATTCCGCCCAGTGCATTCCTGCCGGTCGGACCGACGCCGCCGAGCGCGCCGGCAACGCTCGTCGCGCCGCCGTTCACCCCGGCTTCACCCGATTCCAATTCGAACCTGCCGGACGCGACGGGACCGCACGCGACCCTGATGGCGGTCGAACGCGAACACATCCTGGCGACGCTGGCCCGAACAAGGTGGGTCATCGACGGTCCGTCCGGCGCGGCCAAGATCCTGAATCTGCACCCCAACACGCTTCGCAGCCGAATGAAAAAGCTCGGCATCTCTCGCCAAGCCCACGACCGTTCGTAGCGCCCACGAGATTTCGTGAGCGTCATGTCGGTCCTTCGTGGCTTGAAGCAACACCACATCCGCGATGTCGCGCACAAGTCATTACCGCTGCACGAGTTGCAGCTCCATTACTCGAAAGTGTAGTTTGGAACGCCGGATGCCATTCTGCCGCACCGAGGAGATCGCGGTGCTGCGAATCACACGCTCGACGAAGGATGGAACGGTATGGCTCAAACTCGAGGGCAAACTCGCGGCGGATTGGGTCGAGGAGTGTCGCGCGACGTGCGCGGCGGAGACAACCCAAGGTCTGTCCCCGTGCCTCGACCTCACCGAAGTCACCTATGTCGATCGCGCCGGGGCGGAGCTGCTTTGCCGGTTAGCGCGGGAAGGGCTGCGCTTTCCGCTCCGCTCGAATTTCGTAGCGGAGCTCTTGCGCCTGGAGCAACCATGATTCTGAATACGGAATGCAGGCGGGATTCGACCTGCCCGGCCGGCGCGGCAACCGATGAATCCGCGCTGCTCGTGCTCGTTCGTCGCGGCGACGAATCGGCATGCGCGGAATTCGTCCGTCGCAGCGGCGGCGCGATGCTCGCCGTGGCGCGGCGGTTCTTCGGCTGCGAACAGGAAGCGGAGGATGCGGTCCAGGACGCGTTCTTGTCGGCTTTTCGCTCCATTCACGAATTCGGCGGCGGGTCGAAGCTGAGCACGTGGTTGCACCGCATCGTCGTGAACGCGTGCCTGATGAAGCTGCGCTCGGCAAAGCGACGGCCCGTTTCGTCGATCGAGAGCCTGTTGCCGAGCTTCGACCAGACCGGCCACCACGCGCAGCGCATCTCCGCGTGGAGCGAAACTCCGCTTGAACGGCTGCACGCAAATGAGTTACGTGCAAAAGTGCGCGAGTGCATCGACCAGCTTCCGGATTCGCATCGCACCGTGCTGCTGCTGCGCGACATCGAGGAGCTCGACACGAACGAGACCGCCCAGCGGCTGGGCATCACGCCGGCCGCCGTCAAGGTTCGATTGCACCGAGCGCGGCAGGCGTTGCGCACGCTTCTGGATCTTGATTTCAAAGCTGAATAGCGCAGCCGCGCTTGCCTTGATTTGTGCGGTGTCGGCGCAACGGCCTCGGGACCGCCGTCAGTTAGCTGCCACCGATCGCAGGTTGACGCGAACCAGCGTTCCGTCGGGCCCCGATTCCAGTTCAATCCCACCTTCGTGCGCTTCCACGATCGTCTTGCAGATCGCTAGGCCGAGACCAGCGCCGCCGTCGCGCGTTCGGGCGCGATCGGCGCGATAGAAGCGATCAAACACCTGCGGGAGGTGGTTGTGTGGAATGCCCACGCCGGTATCGTGGATGGTCAGCTCGGCGGTTCCATTTGACACGGCGAGCCGCACCGTAATCCTGCCGCCGGCAGGCGTGTACTTGATCGCGTTGTCCAGGAGGTTTCCGATCATCTGCCGCAAGCGGCCATCGTCGCCGTCCGTCCACACGTTGCCGTCCGCGTCACAATTCAGGCGGATGCCGCGATCGTCCGCAAGCGGCGCGAACAGGTCCGCCACGTCGGAAACAGCCGCATCGAGCCGCATGCGCTTGCGATGCACGAACTCCTGGCCGGCGTCGGCGCGCGCCAGAAGAAGCAGGTCGTCCGCGATGCGCGAGAGACGGTCGTATTCCTCGATGCTCTCGGCGATCCAAGCCCGCAGCTCACCCGCCGAGCGCTCGCCGGACAAGGCCAGCTCCGCATTTCCGCGAAGTGCCGCGATCGGCGTGCGCAATTCATGTGCGGCATCCGCCGTAAACTGGCGAATCTGTGCGACTTGCCTGTCGAGCCGAGCAAGCATCTCGTTGAAAGTCGCGGCGAGGGCGTCCAATTCGTCGCCTGCCTTCGTGCGGTCCAGACGTTGGCGCAAGTTCTCCACGCTGATCTTGCGGGCGGCCGACGCCATCTTTGCGACCGGGAGGAGACCCCTTGTTGCGAGGACTCGGCCGCCGAACACCGCCAGCACGATCGCCGCGGCCAACGCCGCCGCGCAGATCCGCAGGAAGCGATCCAGCGATGCGTTTACCTGATCCAGCAGGTAACTGGCCTGGACGACGCGCGTAAAACCGTCGATAGCAACCCACTTGCTTCCCGTTCGGTGACGCGCCGCTGTTTCCGACCCGAATTCCGTGCGAAATAACATGTCGGAGGCTGGGCGCGCGGGAACCGGCCACGGGTCGGGCAGGACGTTCGATGGATCGCTGGTGAGTAATACCCGTCCGTGCTCGTCGAGCAGTCGAAAGTGCAGGTCGCCGCGCAGACGGCTGCCGAGTTCTGCGCGGACGCGGCGTTGCACATCCGCCAGGTCGCCACCGGCGGACGCCAGCAGCGCGCGGAACTCCATCACCTCGCCGGCCAAAAACGTATCCACTTCGTGGTACAGCGAATGTCGTATGCCGAGATAAAGCA
Source organism: Phycisphaerae bacterium (assembly GCA_046350315.1). Lineage (GTDB taxonomy): Bacteria > Planctomycetota > Phycisphaerae > UBA1845 > Fen-1342 > CAZHTF01. The sequence goes on along the minus strand of JAXMAP010000002.1, from coordinate 2,392,775 downwards.
CGACGCAAACCAATAGCGAAACGGCGAATGTGGTTCCCGCCGCAAGGGCGGTGAGCCGCGAACGGAGCGTGCGCAACGTCCACATCATTCGTTTTCGTCACGCAGCATGTAACCCACGCCGCGAATGGTATGGATCAGCGGCCGGCCAAAGCCCAAATCGACCCTGCGGCGCAGCCGGTTGATGTGAACGTCGACGACGTTGGTCATCGGGATCTGCTTCACGTCCCAGACGCGTTCGAGCAGCATCGTGCGCGAGAGCACCTGGCCGGCGCCGCGGGCCAGGCACTCCAGCAAAGCGAATTCGCGCGCGGAAAGGTCGATTCGCCGGCCGCCGCGTGCGACGCGCCGGCTGACGAAGTCGATCGTAAGGTCGGCCACGACGATGGTGTTACTGGCCAGTGCCGCGCCGCGCCGCAGCAAGGCTCGTAGCCGTGCGAGAAGCTCCGCGAAGCTGAAGGGCTTGGCGAGGTAGTCGTCGGCGCCGAGATCGAGCCCGCGCACGCGATCGTCCACGTTGTCGCGGGCGGTCAGGCAGATCACGGGAGTTGTCACGCCCGCTTGCCGGACGCCGCGCAGCACGCTGAAGCCGTCGCGTCCCGGCAGCATCAGATCGAGCACGATCGCGTCATAGCCGCCGCCCAGCGCGAGGCGCAGGCCAGTATCGCCGTCGTCAGCGGTTTCGACGCCGTAGGCCGCTTCGCGCAATCCCTTCTCGATGAAGCGCGAGATTCGTCGATCGTCCTCCACCACCAAAGCGCGCATGCGCGAGCCTCCGACGTAATTTCGAGCGGCTATCAGCATCGCGTTCGGGCCGTGAAGCGTCAACAAGTCGCGGTGCTGGGCGAGAATTGGCGTCACATCGCGCTTGCACATTACGCATTTGTAATCGTTCGGACGATGGTGATTCGTCGCGCGGGTCGTACACTGCGCGTCGCTCGCGGCGAACGCGGGACAGCAGCCCGTCGGCGCGTGTCGCCGGTTTGTGGAGAGTTCGAGATGACTTCATGGCCCGTTCGAATCGGTTGGCGCTGTCTGCTCGGGGCGACGCTGCTTGCAGCTCCGACGTTGGGGCAGGAGTCGCAACCAGCGCATGGCAGCAAGGCGGCGGGCAGCACGCAGTCTGACGCGCCCAATGCCGCCTCGCAATCCAGATCTGCGAGATCGCCACAATCTTCGCCGGCCACTCGAGCCGCGACGCCGGACCAGGGCATGCCTGGCGAGCCAGGCGAGCGCTCGTTTCATTACCGCGAAATCAGCGATTTCTTCAATGTTCGTGAGGCGTATTCCAACGTCAAAAAGGGCGAGTGGGAGTTTGAAACCGCGTTTACGTGGTTCACGAAACGGGGCGCCGCGGATGCGTACGGTCCTTCGTTCTCGCTGAAGTACGGCATCACCGACACCTTCCACGCGCAGCTCGAAGTGCCGCAAGTCGTCCTCGGGCAGGGCGGGGAGCAGGGCAACGGCGAGCTGGAGCTGACCCTTTTCAAGGAATGGTGGAAGGAAGCCGAAGCGCTGCCGGCGTTCGCCACCTGGGCGGCCATTCGAATTCCGACCGGTGACGGCTCGTCCGGCGTGGACGGCGAGCTGCATTTCAACGTCACGAAAACTCTGCTTCCGAATTTTCGCGGCCACCTGGAGGGCTTCATCGAGACCGCCAACGGTGCGCGCGGCGGCGAAGAGGAGGCGCGACGCGCGTTTCAATGGGGAGTCGGGCCGGGATTCGACTATTCATTCAGCGAGGACTCGATCGCGGCGCTCAATTACCTGATGCGCAGCAGCGAAGAATACGGCCACCACGACCAGAACATTCTCGAAATCGGCCTGGCGCAGCGGATCGCGCGCAACCAGCACCTGAAATTCGCGGTTGACGTCGGTTTGGATGGCTCTCGCGAAACGCCGAACCTCGGCGCAAAAATTCTGTGGTCAATCGAGTGGTAGCAGATTTTCCCGTGTGTCCGCGGCTCGCGACGGCCTGGGCATCGACCGCACTGCTGGCCTTCGTGTCTGGATGCGCCAGCACGGAGCCCAACGCCGACTACGCCCGTGCGCGCAGCCTGATCGCCGAGCGCACCGGCGTGCAAAGCGCCTACGTCCCCGATGAAGGCGAAGCCGGCAGAAAGCTGGCGGAATTGCTCGACGGCGGGCTGACGGTCGACGAGGCGGCGCAGGTCGCGCTGCTGAACAATCCCGAGTTTCAGTCGCTGATCGCCGAGATCGGCGCGTCGCGCGCCGACGTGGCGCAATCCGCGCTGCTCACGAACCCGACGTTTTCGCTGGGTCTCCAATTTCCCGAAGGCGGCGGGCTGACCGACCTGACGGTCGGTTTCGCGGCGCAGCTCGCGGACCTGTGGCAGATTCCCGTCCGCAAGCAAATGGCGGAGACCGAGCTGGAGCGGACGATCCTCGGCGTGGGGCAGCGCGCCGTCGAGCTGGTCACGGACGCGCGCGGCAAGTACTACCGCGTGCTCGCGCTCGAGCAGGCCCTCTCGCACACCGAGGAGAATCTGCGGCTTGTGCAGCGGTCGATTTCGTTGTCGGAGGCTCAATTTCGCGCCGGCGAAGTCAGTGAATTCGACGTGAACCTGGCCCGCACCGGCGCGCTCGACGTGCAGGAAGAGCTGATCGCGACTCGCGGACAGTTGGAGCAGGCGCGTGCCGACTTTGCGCAGGTGCTCGGGATGAGCGCGCGCGCCGGCGATTTACGGCTCATCGATGCGCTGCCGACATCGATCCAGACGTGGCCCACGTCAGAATCGCTTTTCGACGCGGCGCTGGAAGACCGGTTTGATGTCCGCGTCGCCTGGTTCGCCGTGCGGCGGGCCGAAGCGGCGTTGCGGCTGGAATGCCGGCGGTTTCTGCCGGATGTGCAACTGGGCTTCGCGCTGGAGCGCGGCGAACAGCGCGCGTTGCCCGGGCGAAAAATAGCGGCGGACACGGCTCGCGCATCCGTCGCGGCCGGGCGGCTCACGGCGCCGGCGATCCAGTCGCGCGGCGAACGCAACATCGACAAGTCGCAGATCATCGAGGCCAAACTGGGGCCGACGCTGGCGCTGGCGCTGCCGATCTTCGATCAAAATCAGGCCCAGGTCGCGAAGGCGCGAATCCGAGTGCTACAAGCGCGCAAAGACTACGAAGCGCGGGGAGAGGGCGTCGCGGCCGACATCCGACGCGCCGCGGCGGCGGCCCGCGCGGCGGCCGAGATGCTCAGCTTTCAGCAGACGCAGGGGCTGACGCAGGCAAAAGCGACGGTGGACGGCGCTGAGCGGCGATATCGCGCTGGCGAAGAGAGCGTGCTGGTCTTGATCGAAGCGCAGGATGCGCTCGTGAAGCGCCGGCGAGCCTATGTGAACACGCTGCGCGATTACGTAGTTGCGCTGGCGCAATTGGAGGGAGCCGTCGGCGGGCGAGCGGTGCTGGCCCGCGCGGCGTCCGCTTCGCCCGCGTCGCAACCGAGCCAGGGGCCTTGAAAATGCGATCGGCGCGGCAAGTCTTTGCATTAATTTGCGCGGCGGCCGTTCCGGCCTGCCCCGGCGGGTGTATCGGCGATGGCGCGAGCGCCGCCGCTGATCCGTTTTCGACGTTTCTCGCGGATTTTCTGCGGCAGCTGCTTGCCGCATTTCTGTTCTAGAGCAGACTCAATTGTTGCGTAGCGCCGGGCCTCCGTTCCCGACGCAGAATTCGCCGTCGGACGCAGAGGTCCGACGCTACGCGAGAAACGAATCCGCTCTAGACCCAGCGCAAGAGGTGTGTAATGCGGACGAAACCCGCTCGATTCGTCGCCCTGGCAGTCGGGTGCCTTGCCCCGCTGCTGATCACCGCGCTGATCGGATTCGACCAGCCGCGCCAGCATGCTGAACAGCAGGAAGATCACGCGGCAGCCGGGAAAACCGAACTGCACGAGAAGGCGGACGCGGCGCATGGCGAGGAAACGCCGTCTGGCGCCATGGTCCGCGTCGAGCGCGAGATGCAGGCACGACTTGGGCTGGCGATCGGTACGGTGAAGAGCGAGCGGCTCGCGCCAGAGGTGACCGCTTTGGGCAAACTGGAAGCCGACCCGTCGCGATCCTTCGCCGTCCGGGCGGCGGTGTCGGGCGTTCTGCGCGCCGAAGGGAATCCCTGGCCGATGCTGGGATCGTCGGTGGCGGACGGTGCCGCGCTGGGCGTCATTCAGCCGTTGCCGACGCCAACTGAGCTACTCGAATTGTCTAAACAGATCGTCGAGTCGCGCGCCGAAGTGAGCGAAGCCGAGGCCGAGCTGGCCGCCGCGCGGGCGTCTTACGAGAGCAAGCACGAGCTGAACGCGCAGGGCAAAATGGTCTCTGACCGCCAGCTCGAAGAATCCGAGTCGCGGGTCAAATCCGCGGAAGCTCGGCTGGCAGCGGCGCGGCGAAAGCTCGAGCTCTTCGAGCAACGCCGCAGCGATCGCGCGAACGGGCTAGAGCCGGTGCCGGTGACGGCGGCGCGCGGCGGGACAGTCGTAGAACTGATGGCGACACCCGATGAGTTCGTGGATGTCGGGCAACCGCTGCTGCGCGTGGCGCGTTTCGACCGGCTGATCGCGCGGGTGGAGCTGCCGCTGGGCGAGACCTGGGACGCGCCGCCGGCGGCCGCGGCGCGAGTCAGCGCAATTGGCGACGGACGAGTCGTGCAGGCGACGGCGTTGGGACGCTGCGCGCAGGCAGGCGCGGACACGCGCGGCGAAGCATGGTTACTCGTGTTGCGCAACGAACCGACCGTGCTGCAACCCGGAACACCGGTCGTCGCACACCTGCCGAAAGCCGGCGAACCCCTGACCGGCGTTCTCGTCCCGGACAGCGCGATCATTCGGTACGGCGGCCTTGCGTGGGTGTTTGTTCGGACTAGCGACGACGCATTCCAGCGCTGCCCGGTGAAGCTCCACAGCCCCACACCGGACGGTTGGTTCCTCACGGAAGGAATATCGGCCGAGGATTCGGTCGTCACGCGTGGGGCGCAGGTGCTGCTCTCCGAACAACTGAAACAGCAAATTGAGGCCGAGGCCGAAGCCGCTGAATAGGACCGCACTCCAGCATGCTCCAGCGAATCGTCTACCTGGCCGTTCATCACCGCGTGGTGGTGTTGGTGCTCACCGCCGCGGCGCTGGTCTACGGCTTCCAGTCGCTGCGCCACGCCAAGCTCGACGTCTTCCCCGACTTCGTGCAACCACAGGCCACCATTCAGACCGAAGCGCCGGGTCTGCCGCCGGAGCAAGTCGAGATGCTGGTCACGGCGGCCGTGGAGGGCGCGATCAGCGGCGTGCCGCATATCGCGGCGTTGCGGTCGCAGTCGATCCAGGGATTGTCCATCGTCAGCATCTTCTTCGACGAAGGCACCGACATTTTCCTGGCCCGCCAGCTCCTGGCAGAGCAACTATCGGCGGCCATCGAGCGGCTCCCGGCGGGTGTGAAGGCGCCCAAGCTCACGCCGCTCACCTCGGCCACGATGGACCTGCTCAAAATCGGACTGGTCTCTGACACGCGTTCGGCGATGGACGTGCGAGCGTTCGCCGATTGGACGCTGCGCCCGCGGCTGCAGGCCGTTCCCGGCGTCGCGCAAGTCGGCGTGATGGGCGGCGAGGTGCGCGAGATTCAGGTTCAAGTTCTGCCGGAGCGATTGGCGGCGTACGGCTTGACGCTTTCGGACGTGGTTGACGCGACCCGCCGCGCCACCGGGGCGCGCGGGGCCGGATTCATCGAGACCGCGAACCAGCGGATTGTCGTGCAGTCCGAGGGTCAATCGGTCACAGCGGAGCAGTTCGGCGAAGCGCTGCTGACGCGCGGCGAGCGCGCCAACCTGCGGCTCAAGGACGTCGCAAACGTCACGGTCGCGGAACAACCGAAATTCGGCGACGTGCTGGTTCAGGGCCGGCCGGGCGTGCTGGTGAAGCTGCTGAGCCAGTACGGCGCGAACACGATGGAGGTGACGGAGGCGGTCGAGCGCGCTTTGGCCGACATGCAATCCACATTTGCCGCCGAGCAGATCCAGGCGTTCCCGCGCATGCATCGGCCGGCGACGTTCATCGAAAACGCCCTGGCGCATATTACAACTTCGCTATACATCGGCGCCGCGCTGGTCGTCGTTGTGCTGCTGCTGTTCCTCTTCAACCTCCGCACGGCCGTCATCTCCATCGCCGCCATCCCGCTCTCGCTGCTGGCGGCGATTGTCGTGTTGGATTGGGTGGGTCTTTCGCTGAACACAATCACGCTGGGCGGACTGGCGATCGCGATCGGCGCGGTGGTCGACGACGCCATCATCGACGTGGAGAACATTTTCCGGCGGCTGCGCGAGAACCGCGTCAAGGGGCTCGGCCGGCCGGCCGCTCAGGTGGTGTTGGAAGCCTCGTTGGAGGTGCGCAGCGCCGTCGTATACGCCACCTTCGTTGTGGTGCTGGTTTTCGTTCCGGTGTTGACGCTTTCGGGGCTGCAGGGCCGCATGTTCGGGCCGCTGGGCGTGGCCTACATCGCCGCGATTCTGGCGTCGCTGGTCGTCGCGCTGACCGTAACGCCGGCGTTGGCCTGTCTCTGGCTGCCGCGGGCGGCCGAGCGCAAGCCGGTGGAGCCATTGTTCCTGCGCGGCCTGAAGCGCGCGTATCGCGCCGTGTTGGCGGTTTTTCTGCGCTGGCCCGGCACAATCCTGGTATTGGCCATCCTGGCCGCAGCGGGCGCGACGTTTCTCCTTACGCGGTTCGGCGAAGAATTCCTGCCCGAGTTTCGCGAGGGGCACTTCGTGGCGCAGGTCTCAGCCGTGCCCGGCACCTCGCTGCCCGAAATCATGCGCCTGGGCGAGCGGATCTCACACGATTTGCTGGAAAACGTGAAGGTGGACGGTCGGACCGTCATCGCCACCGTCGAAATGCAAGCAGGGCGGGCCGAACTGGGCGAAGATCCGTGGGGGCCGCACCGCAGCGAGCTGCACATCGAACTGATCCCCAATGTGTCCGGCCACGCGCAGTCCGACGTGCAGGCCCAGATCCGCGATTGCCTCGAGCATTACCCCGGCACGACCTGCGAAGTGCTTACTTTCCTCGGCGATCGAATCAGCGAGACGATCAGCGGCGAAACCGCCTCGGTCGTGGTCAACCTCTTCGGCGACGATCTTGACGCGCTGGATCGCAAGGCCGCGGAGGTTGAAGCGATGGTGGCCGCGATTCCAGGCGCGACCGATGTCCACGTCGCGTCGCCGCCGGGAATGCCCGAGACGTACATCCGGCTGCGGCCCGAACGACTGGCCCAACTCGGCCTGCGGCCGCTGGACGTGTTGACCGACATCGAGACCGCGCTGCAAGGCGTCAGCGCCGCCCAGACATTCGAGGCCAACCGCGTGTTTGACGTGCGCGTAATTCTGAATCCCAAGATTCTTCGCGCGCCCGAGTCACTCGCGGCGCTCGCGCTGCGCAGCGCCGACGGTGCGCTTGTACCGCTGAGCGAAGTAGCCGATATCGAAACCACGACCGGCCGCTACATGGTCCTGCACGAGGGGGCGCGGCGGCGTCAAACGGTGTTGTGCAACGTCGAAGGCCGCGACGTGACGTCCTTTTCCCGCGAATTGGAGAAACGGCTGACCGAGACCAAGTTGCCGCCCGGTATGTACGCCGAATTGACGGGTACGGCTGAAACGGCGGCCGCGGCCCGCAACGAGCTGCTGCTACATTCGGGCGTGGCCGGGCTGGGCATGTTGCTGCTGCTGGGAATGGTCTTCGTTCACGCGCGGCGGCTGTTGCTGGTGCTACTCAATTTGCCATTCGCGCTGATGGGCGGGGTACTCGCGGTCGGCCTGACCGGGGCGACGCTTTCGATCGGCTCCGTGGTCGGGTTTGTCACGCTGTTCGGCATCACGATGCGGAACTCGGTGATGCTGATGTCGCATTTCGAGCATCTGCAGACGCACGAAGGCGAGACGTGGGGGCCCGAGCTAATCCTGCGCGGCGCGGCCGAACGCCTCGTCCCGATCCTCATGACCGCGCTGGTGACCGGGCTCGGTCTGCTGCCGATTGCGCTCGGCAGCGGCGAGGTCGGCTGCGAGATCGAAGGGCCGATGGCGATCGTCATTCTGGGCGGGCTGGCAAGCTCGACGATCTTAAGCCTGCTGGTTCTCCCGGCTTTGGCGCTGCGTTTCGCGGAGGCGAAGCGCATCGCGCTTCCGAGCAGCACATGACAAGCGGCGCGTCTGTGGTTCGGACGACGCGGGGACGATCCACGCCGCCAGTGCCCTTGTGCGAACTAACAGGTCGCTAAGTAACTCGCTCTGACACTCGGCTTTTGCACATAGTTCAGCAGTTTCCATCAAGGAGGATGGCGATGCGCGGCCGAGTAGAACGTCAGGGCAACGTCTTTCACACGTTCGATGTGCAAGCGCTGGTCCCGGCGGATCATCCCTTGCGCGAGCCGGTTTCCGCGGCGCGCGTACCTGCTCGAAGGCATCAGCGACAAGATCAAGGTCAGGTCGCCTAAGGTCTGGCGCATGAATTCCGCGACGCGCACGACTGTATGCGGAGAATCCGGGCCGGGCTTTTCGGAATTCAGAGATGACCCAAACACGAAGGGCGGCGAAATTCGCCGCCCGCGTGAAACTCGCACTTCGACAGCCGCCGTCAGGCTACGTCAGCATCCGCCGCAAAGCCGTCAGCGCACCCAACCCGATCGCGCCGAGCAGCACTGCGCCAGGCGCGGGCACCGGCGCCGAAACCAGCGTCGAGCCGCCGATGTAGTGGTCGTGAATTCCCGACGCGTCAAATCCGCTAACGTGCGCCGCGAAAAACGTCGACGCACCGCTCGAATTCAGCGCGAAGTTCGACGCCAACGCCTGGCCGGCGTTCGGAAGGTCGATGAAGAATGTTAGCGGGGCCATCGCGCTGCCGCGACCGCTGCGCTGCAACTGCACGAAATTGCCGAACCCGCCGATCGAGCTCGCGCCGTTGCTGAGTACGCGCCAGCCGGACGGCATGCGAATCTGCCACTGCGACGGTGTGCTGCTTAGGCCGCTGAAATTGAAGCCGAAGCGGTCGACGCCGAAATTCGGGCCAACGGAGCTGTAATTGGCGGCGTGCATCGGGGTTACGGTGAACTGGACGGTGCCCTGCACATTGTCCGCCACAATGTCCACGCGGCCATAGTCGAAGCCACCCGCGAGCGCGCTTGATTGATCCAGATAGAACGACGCGGTTGAAATGCCCGCAGACGCGAGCGCGGACAGCGACAAACCGATGGTAAGCGCTGTAATTCGAGTGCACATCTTCATTGACAAACCCTTCCCGGCGCACGGCCACAGTATGGCGCGCGCTCCACCACCAGCCCCCGTCCAATTAAGGCTATCGTATTTCGGCGAAGCGGGGACTGCAACTTCAAATCACAACATTCTGGTACCAGTTTGAAAGTTCCGATAACCACGGGCGGCCACGACAAACGCGCGGCGGTCCGGCGGTCCGGCGGTTCGCCGTTCGTTCACGCCGCTCGAGAAGGTATCTATAATCCGGCGATTCTCTGCGCGGAGCACTCGATCCCATGCCCAAAAGCAAAGTTGCCGTCCTTCGAACGTCACCCGCGACCGTGCTGCGCGACTACCGCGAGCTTCTGAACCTGGCCGACTATCAATCGGTTGTGGCCAAGGACGCGGACACCGCCCTGAAGGTCAACATTTCCTGGCACTTCTTTTTCCCCGGCAGCAGCACCACGCCGTGGCAGCTCGAAGGCGTGATCCGGGCGATGAAGCAGGACGGCTTCGACCCGAAGCTGATTCACGCCTGCCACAATCGGACCGTCGTCATCGACGCCCACCTGGGCGAACGCGAGAACAAGCAGATCAACGTCGTCGAGGCGCACGGCCTGCGGAACGTGCACCTGTATGAAGGCGAGGAATGGATCAGCGTCCGCGACGCGGTCGGCGATCTGACGAAGAAATTCGTCTGCCTGAACGAGGTGTATCCCAAGGGCTTCATGATCCCGCGCCGCTTCATCGGCGAGAACATCGTCCATTTGCCGACGGTCAAGACGCATATCTTCACCACCACCACCGGCGCGATGAAGAACGCCTTCGGCGGTCTGCTGAATGAGCATCGTCACTGGACGCACCCGGTCATCCACGAAACGCTCGTCGATCTGCTGATGATCCAGAAGAAAATTCATCGCGGGCTCTTCGCCGTGATGGATGGGACCTTCGCCGGCGACGGCCCCGGGCCGCGCTGCATGATCCCGCATGTGAAGAACGTGATCCTCGCGTCGGCGGATCAGGTCGCGATTGACGCCGTCGCGGCCAAACTCATGGGGCTTGATCCGCTGAGCATAAAGTTCATCAAGCTCGCGCACGATTTGGGGCTGGGTTGCGGCGACCCAAGCCAGATCGAAATCGTCGGCGACACGGAGGCGGCCCACGAGAACTGGGACTTCGTCGGCCCGTTCAAGAAGATGACATTCGCCAGCCGCATGCAGCATCAGATCTACTGGGGCAAGCTGAAGCGGCCGATCGAATGGTCGCTGAAAACCTGGCTGGCGCCATGGTCATATGTCGCCAGCGTGATCTATCACGACAGCTTCTGGTACCCGGTTCTCGGCAAGCGCTACATGGACTTGGCGCTTCAGAGCGACTGGGGCAAGCTGTTCTCGAACTGGGAGCACGTCTCGCCGAACGAACTCGGCTATCCCGACGTCGGCCGCGACCCGGCGAAGATCAAGCGCACCGGCTTCAAGGCGTTCGTGCGCTCGCTGGGAATTCTGGGCACATGCGTGACGCAGAACCCGGATGTGGGGACCAAGCGGCGAAAGGTTGGCGTCGATTCCGCTCACGCGTAACGCCTCAAAATCAGAACGCGAAGCGCCAGCGAGTGCGACGTGGAACTGCACCGGTGTACGCGCGACGTATCGGCCTTGAACGGACTAGGCCGAGCAGCCCGACGCATCCAGACGCAACTCAACAGTTCGTGAACCAATCTTGAAGCAGGACACTCGCACGCACAGCCGAGTTCGGCGCACGCTGGTATCCGCTGATTCGACGCGCCGCCGGATACAATTCGCGCCATGAACTCCGCGGACGAGCCATGCTGTCAGTCCCGCGCCGCCGATTCGGCCGGCGCGGAGTGTCGTGCAAATTGCCCGGTTCGCGCCGCGGGGTTGCAGCACATGATCGGTGGCACGCCGCTGCTGGAAATCGAATATCGCTTCAACGACCGTCGGCGGCACGTTTTCGCCAAGTATGAGCAGCGCAACATGACCGGGTCGGTGAAGGACCGCATGGCGGCCTGGATCATCTCGCGCGCCTACGAAACCGGCGAGCTTCGCCCCGGCGACCAGATCGTCGAGGCCACCAGCGGCAACACGGGAATCTCGTTCGCGGCGATCGGACGCGCCCTGGGCCATCCCGTCCGCATCTTCATGCCCGATTGGATGAGCGCCGAGCGCGTCGGGCTGATCCGCAGCTTCGGGTCCGACGTGGTGCTGGTCTCGCGCGAGGACGGCGGATTTCTCGCCAGCATCGAGCGCGCCGAGCAATTCGCGAAGTCCAATGCGCACGTATTCCTGCCGCGGCAATTCGCGAACGCCGCCAACATCGAGGCTCACGAGCACACCACCGGCCCGGAGATCCAGCGCCAACTTGCATTGCTGGGCCTGCGCGCGGACGTGGTCGTCGCCGGCGTCGGCACCGGCGGCACGATCATGGGCCTCGAGCGCTGCCTGAAGCGCGGCAATGAGAATCTCCGCGCGCATCCGCTCGAACCCGCCGACTCTCCGACGCTGCGGACCGGGCACAAGGTCGGCAAGCATCGTATTCAGGGAATTTCGGACGAATTTGTGCCGCCGATCGTGCGGCTCGACGAGCTCGACGAGGTCATAGACGCGTGGGACGGCGACGCGATCCTGATGGCGCAGGCGCTGTGCAGCCGGCTTGGCCTGGGCGTCGGCATCTCATCCGGCGCGAATTTCCTCGGCGCGGTGCAGCTCGTCGAACGCAACCCGGACGATGCGACGGTGGTCACCATCTTTCCCGATTCGAACAAGAAATATCTCAGCACCGACTTCGCGCGCCAGGAACCGCTCGAGGATCGCTACCTGTCGCCGCGAATCGAATTACGCAGCTTTCGCGCCATCGGGTAGCATCGGCGTTTCATCGCGGAATCGCGGTATCGTGCTTCATCGTTTGCTGGCAATTCTCTCACTGTTTTCAGCGATCGTCGGTTGCGGCAAGCACGACGCGCTTCTCGTGCGCGAGGAGGGCGCGCCCGCTGCGCAAGCTACATCCAACGCTTCACTATCCACGCGATCGGACATGCGACACTTCGATCAGTCTCTTCAGGTTGATGCGGAACTCGCTGAGTGGACGCCGTCGGCGGGTCAAGAGCTGACGCCGCCCAATGACGCAATCGACCCCACAATTGACGTGGTCGGGACATGGACGACGGACGCGGGATATAGCCACGCGAGAATGACGATCACCCGCGGGCCGGCAGGTGAGTACGCTGTGCTGTTCGATTCGGGTGGCTGCTTGGCGAAGTGGACGCTGCCGCGGCGCGCGTTGTACGACCGCGGACGCACCCGGCGTTGCGACGGCGATCGCAATCTTCGGACGCGGATGGGCCCGCCGACCTGACGCCCTTCATCGCGCCGGCGAATTCCGAACGCGCCCCTGGACTGATCGATGCGACCGCTAGCCCCAGAGAACATCTCCGGTGCCGCAGGCACGACCCGGAAAAGCGGGCAAGTTAGCAGGACGCTGCAAGACGCGCTTGATTTGACACGCATGTTATGGTCAGTGCAACCGGCATGGAGGCTGAACGATGCGTGGTAAGTTTGAAGCGCAGGGGCGATGTTTTTCGCGATCAATCTGTCGGGGCGCATCCGGGCGGATCATCCGCTCCGGCCGATCAAGCGCGTGGTCGATGCGATTCTGAACGAGATGGCCGGGCTTTTCGAGAGTGCCTACAGCACGACGGGGAGGCCCAGTGTGCCGCCGGAACGACTGCTCAAGGCGCTGTTGCTGCAGTCTCTACGCGCTCCGCAGCGAGGCGCAACTGGTGGAGCGGCTCGATACCGACCCGCTTTTCCGTTGGTTCTGCGATATGGATCCGGCTGAGGCGGTCTTTGATCCCATGGCTTTTACGCACAATCGCAGGCGGCTGGAGCAGTCCGGCATTGCGGCGAAGTTCTTCGAGTTGGTGGTGAAGCGCGCCGTCGACGCCGGCTTGACCAGTCACGAGCATTTCAGCGTCGACGGCACGTTGATCGAGAGCTATGCCTCGCTCAAGAGCTTTCGGCCGAAGGATGAGTCGGGTGACGATTCCGGCGATGGAAACCCCTTCAAGCCACGGAACGCAGAAGTGGATTTTCACGGGGAGAAACGCTCGAACGCGACCCATCGCAGCACCACGGACGGCGAAGCGCGGCTCTATCGCAAGAGCGCGGGGACGCCCGCGTTGCTTTATCACATGGGGCACGCGATTACGGAGAATCGCCACGGCCTGATCATGGCTGTCACCGTGACCGAAGCCTCAGGCGATGCGGAGCCGGCCGCCGCGGAAGCGTTGGTGGACGAGCTGCATGAACGCCTCGGCATCCCGGTAAAGATGCTGGGCGCGGACAAGAACTACGACAGCGACCCACACCTGCTCGAACTCGAACGACGTCGCGTGACGCCGCACGTGGCGATGCGGAGCGGTCCGGTCGGCGGCGAAAAGCAAACCACCCGGCGTCAAAGGAAGAACAGGTCCGGCATCGCCGCCCGACAGCGCATGGCGGACCGGTTGCGCGAAGTGGGATACACACTCAGCCAGCGTTGCCGCAAAAAAATAGAAGAAGGCTTCGGCTGGTTGAAGACGGTGGCGGGTCTGCCCGTACACGACTGGTCGGGCGGTGGAAAATCCGGCAACAAATGCACATGGCCGCCGCAGCATACAACCTGGTGCGAATGAGACGGCTGCAAACCGCCTGACGGCGAGCACTGAACGCCCTAAGCCAACCGGTCCGCAACCGCGCAACCTCGAAAACCCCCAACACTGCCACTCACACGCCAACCGATGCTCACCCGACACGAAACCAAGAAGAAAAGCCGCTTGGAAAGCGCGTTTTGCAGCGTCCTGTTAGAGCGGATTCATTTCTCGCGTAGCGTCGGACCGCTGCGTCCGACGCCGAATTCTGCGTCGGGCACGGAGGCCCGACGCTTCGGAACAACTGAGCCTGCTCTAGCTCTACAGCGGCCACTTGGGCAACGGCAGGTCGCCGGCCGGTTTCTGTTCCGTGTTCGTGAGATCGACCGGCGTCACATCCGGGCTTCCGCACGCAGGGCAATTGAGTTTTTCGGGTGTCACCGGATCGCCGGCTTCGTTACGCACCGCCGGCGCGACGAAGCGCTTTCTGCATCCGTTGCAGAAGTACCAGGGAAAAAAAGCGCGCTGCGCGCAATGCGGGCATTCAAACGGCGGCTTTTGCGGCGGGCACCAGGTCATCTCGCTCGACTTGCGACACGCCAGGCAGGTTGATGGCGCGGTGTAGGTCTTGGGTGGGATCAAGTCCTTCGGATTGACCGAGCCTTGCCAGAAGAGGATCGCGGCCACGACGCCACCGGCGACGAACACGCAAAATACGCCGATAATTGCCTTGCGTCCCAAGTCCGTCTCCGCGGCCCGCCAGCCACTCAGTCACTTTACGACTTTCGCGGTCGCGATGAAAGCGCGGACGGCGGTTGGCGCCAGCGCATGCCCCCTCCGATCCGCGGGGGCTAGGTCGCGGCGGCGGCGGCCTGGCGCAACGCAGTGCTGTGGCGCACCAACCGCAGCGCCGCGGCGATGTCCTCGCCAAACTGGCGGTCACGGTCGGCGTGCGAAATTCGTTCGCGCACGACCTCGTGCGCGCGGCGCGGGCCAATTCCCGACTTGAGCGGCAGGCGAAAATCCAGCGCCTGCGCCGCACAGAGCAGTTCGATCGCAACGACCGTCTCCACGCGATCCAGCACTTCGTAGCACTTCAACGCCGCCGTCGCGCCCATGCTCACGTGATCTTCCTGGCCCAGCGACGTCGGAATCGTGTCGATCGACGCCGGCGTCGAGAGCACTTTGCACTCGTTGATCAGCGCCGCGGCGGTGTATTGCGGCAGCATGAATCCACTGTTCAGGCCAGTGTCTTTGAGCAAGAGCTTCGGCAAGCCGTCGTCGCCAATCAGCAGCAGGTAGACCCGCCGCTCGCAGATATTCGCCAGGTCGGTCAGCGCGATGGCCAGAAAATCGAGCACCAGCGCCAGCGGCTCGCCGTGAAAATTGCCGCCGCTGATGGCCTCGGGCGTCGCGCCGTCGTTAAAGAGCAGCGGATTGTCGGTGATGCTGTTGATCTCTCGCAGCACGACGGAACGAAAATGCTCGAGCGTGTCGCGCACCGCGCCGTGCACCTGCGGCGCGCAGCGCAGCGAATACGCGTCTTGCACGCGGTCGCAGTCGGCGTGCGAGGCGAGTATCTCACTACCCTGCATGTGACGGCGGATGTTGGCGGCGCTGCGCAGCGCGCCGGGATGCGGGCGGACAGCGTGCAGACGCGGATCAGCCGGCCGAACGCTGCCGCGCAGTCCCTCGATCGACATGCACAGAATGAGGTCGCAAAGGTCGATCAGGCGCGCCGCGCGCACGCCGATCTGCGCCGCGTATGCGGCCATGAACTGCGTGCCATTGATGAGCGCGATGCCCTCTTTGGCCGCCAGCGTGAGCGGCGCGAGGCCCAGACGCCGCTGCGCCCCGGCAGCGGCCGCTTCACGTCCATCCAAGCGCATTGTTCCGCGGCCGATGAGCGGAAGCGCCAGATGCGCTAGCGGCGCCAGGTCGCCGCTGGCGCCAAGCGAGCCGCGCGTCGGCACGACCGGAAGCAAGTCGGCATTCAGCCAGGCCGCCAGGCGCTCGATCACCTCGCGCCGCACGCCGCTGTGACCCGCGAGCAGCATGTGCGCCTTGAGCAGCAGCATCCAGCGCACGATCGAATCCGGCGCGGGCGGGCCTACGCCAACAGCGTGCGAGAGGATCAGGTTTTCCTGAAGCTGGTCGAGATCCGCGCTTGAAATGCGGCGATTCTTCAGATGCCCGAAGCCGGTGTTCACGCCGTAAACCGCCGCGTCGCCGCGCACCAGCGTTACTACCCACTGCCGCGCCTGCTCGACGCGCGTCCAGCTGCGCGGCTCGATTTCAATCTGCAATCGCCGATCCAGGGCCGCGTCGAGCGTCGGCCAGTCCAGCGGGCGACCGTGGCCGAGCGTGATTTGCGCCGGGCCTAGCGCTGTTTGGCGGTCTTCCATCGAGCCACGACCTCGTTTACGTCGGTGATGAAGGGCTGAATCGCGGGCCGGCCGTCGGCAACGAAGCGCGCGTCGAGCATCGCGCGGAGCTGCGAGCGCGACATTGTGCGGTAGTAGTCCGGCGGCAGCGCGTCGTTGACGATGTTCAGCGGCTCGACGCGCCGATCCGCGATCGACATTCGATAGACCTGCCCGCCCTCGCCAGGCAACCGCGCGAAGTACAGCCAGCGTGCGTCGCGCCGCTCGAACGGCGCTGACTCTGGAATCAGAGCCGGGTAGGCCGCATCGCCCGGCAACGCGATTCGCTCGCATTCGCCGCGATCACGGCCAAAGCGGATCAGTCCCTGGTCCGACAGAAGCCACACCACATCGGCCGCGCCCGGCTCGCCGATGCCCATCGGAAAGAACGCCGGCGGGCGCTCCAGCCCCAGCTTCTCGGCGAAATACTCGCTATCCCGCACGATTCCGCACTTCGCGTCGATGAGGAATTGCGCTCCGCCGCGAATTGCGACATGAACCAGGCCCGGCAGATTCGCGATCGGCGCGATTGTGCCGATTTCCGGGAGATCGGGATCGCCGACGTACTCCGCGTGCGCGACGATCTCGCGCCGCAGAAACTCGCCGTCTTCCGCGTCGCCGGGGGCTCGCTTGGCACGGGCCGCAATTCGGCTGAAAGCCGCGCTGCACAATCGATCAAATGCCGCGATGTCCTCGGCACGGATATTGAACGACAGCGGTGTTTGGGCGCCCAGCTCGACGATTCGGCGTCGATCGTAGACCCATACGCGGCCGCTGGCGGGCTCGCGGCCAAGCCAGGGCCAGCAATCGGGCAGTGGCATCCAGCTCGCCGATGGTTTTGCGAGCACCGCCAGTCCGCCGTTCGCGGCGTCAAAACGCAGCAATCGCCGATCGCGCGTCAACGCGATCCACTCTTCCGTTCCCGCGCCGAACGGCACGACAACTAGCGGTGGCGATCTCGCGCCCAGCGATGCGATGCCCGCGGCGCTTTCGGGCGGGTTGGCGAGGAATTCCGCCGTGCGAAGCAGGATTTCAGGGCGCGCACCTGGCGGCTGTGCGTTCAGCAGATCGCGCGCTTCGACGTAGCGCCCCGCCGACAGCAGCGCCAGCGCGTCGATCAGCGCCAGGCTGTCGTCGCGCTCGGTTCCGGCGGACTGACGCGACAGGCGTTCGCGCGCCGCGACGAACACGTCCGCATCGGGCGTCGCCTGCGCGTATTCGAGCAGCGCCGCGGCGCGCGCGAACGGCGCCGCCTCCGCGTCGGACAGGTTCGGCAGGATGAGCAGAAGGTGCCGTCGCACGACGTCCTCATTGGTCGGGTTCAGGCCGGTCAACATCCAGTGTGCATACGTGGATAGCGCAATGTGTCCCGGCTCGTTGACGACCGCCAGCATGTCTTCCACGCGCGGATCGTGTGGTAGTTGATAGAGGAAGAACGCCATGATCGCGGCGACCTGCGGATTGCGCGTCAGCCTTCGCGGATCGGCGGTCGCGTTCGGGCGCTGCAGGAGCGGGCGCGCCTCGTCGTAAAATCTGTCCAGCGCGTCCTGTTCCTTTCCCGACAGGAACGCCAGCCAGGCGTCCGTCTGCACGCGCATCCACGCGGATTCGAGGATCGTGCTGCGCGGCTCAATGAGTCGCGCGCATTCCGACGTCAGATCCAACTCGTGGAACATCCAAGCCGTCACCGCCAGCATGTTGCCCGCGACGCGACTGACCTCCTGCGCTTGCACGGAATCCAGCGCCGTCAATGCCGCTCGATAGTTGTTCCACCAGAGCCGGGCTGCGGCATCCAGCGCGTCGGCGTAGCGCCCCGCAGGCACCAGCACGCGCTGCACGCGCAGGTCCGGATCGCTGGCGCCGGGCACCGCGTTGCCGTCCGAATCGCTCAGCAACTCCCATTGCAGATGAAACGGCGCGCGGCCCGGGCCTGAAAGGTCCAGCAGCGATGGTCCGCTCCATTCGTCGCGCCCCGCGCTGCTGCGGGCGAAATCGTTGTGTCCGCCCACCAGCGCGTGGGCTGTCTCGGCATCGCCGGCGGTGTATGCAATCCTCGCGTGCAGAAGCGGCGAGAATTCGGCCGGGTCGATCGGTTCCTTGATTGTTCGCAATGCGTCCAGCGCCTGTTCGGCCAGCCCGTCGGCGTAAAGCCGCGCAGCGCGCGCCAGCGTTTCGCCGCGCGGCGCGGCGTAGTCGCAGAGCTCGTCGAGCTGATTGATGCTGACGGGTCCAACGTCGCGCGGACCGTCGCCGCGCGTGGCGCGAAGCGTGTAGCCGGCGCGCGACTCGGTCATGCGCGTGCGCAACTCGTCCACGCTCGCGACGCGCCGGCCGTTGACGTGCGTGATCAGGTCCCCGCAACGAAGCTGGGTCTCGTCGTCGGCGCACAGCACGAGCACGGCCCGCTGCGGCGGAACGATGTTATCGAGGATGTAGTTCAGGCGACGCCGACTTTCGGGATCGGTCGTCTCCGTTCGAGCACGCTCCAATTCGGTCGTGATACTCGCGCCGCGGGCGAGAATGGCGCGCGTGGCGGCTTCGCGCTGGGCGTATTCGTCGACGCCGAGTTGCTCGACGAGCTGCGCAAGCGGCGGATCGGGCGCCTGCGCGATCGCGAGCGCGGCGGGCATGATCGTCCAGATAATCGCGAACGCTCGTGCCAATCGGCGCGTCATGTTGTTTCGGACTCCACTACGGCTATCGAGACAGTGTACGAGCGGCTTGGGCGATTCGGCCAGTCACACCCTACCGGAGGCGGTGGCCGGGGTGCGTGACACATTTTGCGGGTCCGGTCTTCGCCCGGCGAGGAGGCGGGTAGTGGCTCAATTTCGCATGCGACCGCAAGGAAACCCTCGACACCGAGGCCCGACCGTAAGGGAGCGGCTTTCTGCCTGTCGCAAGCGACCCCTCCCTGACGGTCGGGGCTCGGTTGGGGAGTTTCTCCGCGAAACTGAGCCATTACCAGGAGGCGAAGGGGTGTAGCCACGGGTGAAGCCGCCGCGGGCGGCGAGCCCGTGGGCGACGAGCGTGCGCGGATTCTCGCTCCGAACGGGGCGAAGGCAGGCGGTGCCGCGGCGCGACGCCGCGGTGAGAACCCTCGGCCCCTGCCGGGGCCGCCCGGTGCGTGTGCTTCAGAACCACGGGTTCCGCTCGGGCCGCTGGCCCTCGCTGCACCCGCGGCTACACTTCGTGGCCCCTTGCGGGGCCGCCAAACGTGTCACGCACCCCGGTGGCTGGGTTTCGCATGCGACGGCAGCAAACGCTCGACACCGAGGCCCGACCGTAAGGGGGCGGTTTTCCGCAGGTCGCAGAAAACCCCTTGAAACAGTTGGCGCTTGGTTGGGGAATCACTTCGCGAGACTGAGCCACTCCCTGACCGGAAGCCCGCGAGTAGGGTTGGACGCGCAAGAGTTGCCGCGCGGCGCCCCGTGCGGGCAGCCCCGGCGCACCGCGGCCCCCTTTCGTGCGCGGTTCGTAGCGTCGCCAACGCGCGCCGTCTCCCTAGACTGATGGTGCCTCGCCCCCTCGCCGATGCATATCCGGGCCTGCGCGCGCAGATTCGCCGCCGGCGCCTTCGAGATGCCGCGAACACGTCGCACATTATTGATCTTCGCCAGCTGCGCCCTTCAGCTTGGGTGCATGCTTGGGGGCGTCATCTGGCTGTCGGGCCGGCTCGCCTTCGAGATGGAGCGCAGCGCTCAGCCGCAAATCATCGTCTCCGGCGTGCGGCAAGCGGGGATCGTCGGGGCGCTGTTGCTGGCGGTGTTCAGCGCCGTGACGACCAGTGCGCTGGCCAACGCGTACGAGCGAAAACTCGCCGACGCGCGATCGAACTACGACTACCTGATCGAGCGGCGCGGCCGGGCGCTTCGCCGCACGCACGACGCCGTCATCTTCGGCCTCGCGAAACTGGCCGAATCGCGCGACGACGACACCGGCGAGCATCTGGACCGCATTCGAGTCTATACGCGTCTGCTGGCGGAGGAGCTCTCGCGGACGAATGCGGCGTTGACGCGCGAATACATCAACACGCTCGAACTGGCCTCCTCGCTGCATGACATCGGAAAAGTCGGAGTGCCGGACGCCGTTCTGCTGAAGGAGGGGCCGCTCACACCGCGCGAGCGCGAGATCATCGAGCACCACCCGCTGATCGGCGGCGACTGCCTGCTGGCGATGCGCGAACGAATGGGCGACGACCATTTTCTCGACACGGCATGCGAAATCGCATTCGCGCATCACGAGCGCTGGGACGGAACGGGTTATCCGTTCGGGTTGTGCGGCGAGCAAATTCCGCTGCCGGCGCGAATTGTCGCGCTGGCGGATGTATACGACGCGCTGACCACGCGCCGTACGTACAAGCCGGCCTTCAGCCACAAACAGGCGCGGCAGATCATCCTGGAAGGTCGGGCGCGGCATTTTGATCCGCACGTGGTCGACGCGTTTCTGGCGGTCGAGGAGCGATTCCGCGAAGTGTCGGCCCGCAATTCCGCAGGCGTTGCTCGCCCGCCGCTGAAGAAGGCGGTTGAGGCCCTGGCGGTAGCGGCGGATTGACGGCGACGCGTGACACTGAGTCCTCGAAGCCCAGCGCTCTGCTCTCCGGTGCCCGGCCACTCCCCGTCGATTCTCCCACGGTCAATTTCGCCCAATCACTGGGCATCGCGGACTCAGCCCAGCCCAAGCGCTCAACCGTCACATACACCTACACGCCGGACGGCAAGATGGACGTTCGCACCTGGGCCCGGCAAGTCGGCGGCCAGCCGCTCACGACCGACTACGGCTACGACTCGCAAACCGGTGAGCTGACGAGCGTGAATTATTCGGACTCCACGCCGGACGTGACGCGCACGTACGATCGCCTGGGCCGCCTTGCGAGCGTCGATGACGCCGTCGGTCATCGCGAGTTCACGTTCGATTTGACGCTCCAGCCGGATTTGGAGAAGTTCAACCCCTCCGGCGGCGGGCTGCACGGCAAGATTCTCAAGCGGCAGTACGAGACGCCGCCTCCGCCTGGGCAGCCGATTCCGGAGACGGCGATCTGGGGCCGGCCCAAGAGCCTGCAAGTTGGCTCGAGCAGCGTGCCGAGCGCGGATTACTCGCTAAACTATCTGTATGACGGCTACAGCCGGCTGTGGCGCGTGACGGGCACCGGCCTGCCCAGCTACGGCGCGGTGTACAGCTACGAATCGGGCAGCGACCTGGTGACGCAGATCGATTACAAGTCGAGCAGCACAAACACGCTGGCCTCGATCATCCGGACGTATGAATCCGGCCGCGATCTGCTGCTGGCGGTCGAGAACAAGTGGGGCGCGACGCAGGTGTCCAGGTACGCGTATCGCAACGACCTGCTCGGGCGGCGGACCGACGTCGTCCGCACCGGCTCGGCGTTTTCCGCCGGCCATCTGGACGCGTGGCAGTACAATTCGCGCAATGAGCTGAAGCGCAGCGACCGCTACAACTCGACCGACCCCACCAACCCGACCAACGCCGACGACGCGCTCGACCGGGCCTTCGTCTACGACTCGATCGGCAACCGCACGTCGTACGTGCAGGGCACGTCCGCGACAACGTACTACTGCGCGAACAATCTCAACCAGATTACGACAATCGACGACACGAATGCGTGTCCGCCCGGCTCGCCGAACGAGACGATGTCGTACGACCTGGACGGCAATCTGACGCAAGGGATTCTAGGCGGCACTCTGGGTGGGGCGGGCATCCTGCCCGCCAGGCTGACCTGGGACGCCGAGAATCGCTTGACCAGCGTCGCGCCGGTCTCGCCGGCCAGCGGCCACAAGAAGCTGGTGTTCGATTATGACTACATGAGCCGGCGGGTTCGCAAGCGCGCGTACGACTGGAATCAGGCGCTCAATGGCGGGCTGGGCGACTGGAATTCCACGCCGTCCGTGGATCGCAAGTGCATCTACGACGGCTGGAACGCGCTGGTCGAGCTGAACGGGCTATCGAGCGACGCGGTGGTCCGGCGGTACCTCTGGGGCCTGGATTTGTCGGGTCTGAATGGCTCTCAATCCAACTTCCAGGCAGCCGGCGGCATCGGCGGCCTGCTGGCCACGCGCGACATGTCGCTGTCGAAGCAGTACCTCTACTTCTTCGACGCCAACGGCAACGTCGGCCAGCTTCTGGACCAGTCCGGCGGCGCCATCGTCGCCAAGTACGAATACGACGCCTACGGCGAGACAACCGCCAAGACCGGCACGTACGCGGATTCCAATCCATTCCGCTTCAGCACGAAGTTCCTGGATGCCGAAAGCGGGCTGTATTACTACGGGTATCGCTATTACTGGGCGAGGTGCGGGAGGTGGGTGAGTCGGGATCCGATTGGAGAATTTGGGGGAACGAATGTCGTAGCCTTCACTTACAACGCTCCGCATGAGCGCGTAGATCCTGTCGGTCGCAATGTATTTATGTTTGCACGTGCGTTTTCTGATTCTCGCGAGGCATGTTGCCAATTCCACCGAACGGAGGCAGCCCCGTATGTCGGCGGGAAGTCATGGTACTGCCTATCTCAGAAGTTGTGCTCATCGCGCTCGTCACCAGAGGCTTGTTGCAATTGCGCAACTCATTGTCGTGTTGACATAACAGGAGCTTCTTGGAAGAAGCTGGTGCGGGCGTACTGGGGCAAATGTTGCTTGTGCACAATCAGGATTATTGATTACGGCTCGTTTGCGTCACATCAAGACCTTGAAATCGACTGCAAGGATAGTTATCTGCGCGTGTTTCGTTGGTCATCGGCAAACGGCTGGATAGGTCCGGCCCCAATCAAGTTCTCTCGCTACAAGAGCAACGGGAATTCGGTTCGCGAGAAGCAAGTGGAATGCAGCGACGCTCAGAACCTGATGTCAATGCTTCAGTCCAAGTATCCAAAGTCCTACGGTGGTAACGGCTTTGACTACGAGCTAGAGTGCTTTCCATTTGAACAATGTCACACATTTGCGGCGCGCTACTTCGATAATTCTCCCGAGGCGAGCTGGTGCGATTAGAACGCCATGAAAAGCCCGTGCGGCTCAAGCCAGGTCGGACTTCAGTAGTTGTTGTAATCGGCGTAGTTCTTGTTTGCGCAGGTGCCCTCCTGCTATCGGTCCGTTTACGACGGCTGGGCTATGACGCACTTGAGCGTGAGAATGCGCTGATCATTGTTGGCCGAGCAACGCTTGCGTACTACCGCGACGATGGCCACGTTCCAAACTCAGTCGATGAGCTTCTAGGTCGGGGGCTTTTGGTGTCACGGAATGGGTTTATTGAGGAGTCGGATGCGATGACAAGTCCTGCAGGCCCTTCGTCGGCGTCAGTTGTTCGAAACGTGCGTATTGTCTATGACCCGGTTTCGGACGATGAGACACACGACCAAGGACTCATTGTGACCATTCAAGGAGTTTCGCGATCAAGGGTTGAAGAGCTGAATCGGATCGTGCGGACCAGTCGCTGAACGATCGCCGCGTTTAGCCGATTTGCTGTTGCTGGTCAGTAAATCTGCGGCACCACGGTGTCCGTGACGCGCACGTACGACCGCCTCGGCCGGCTGACGCAGGTCACCGACGCCGTCGGAACGCGGCTGTTCACCTACGACGCCACGCTCCAGCCCGACCTGGAGAAGTTCAACCCCTCCGGCGGCGGGCTGCACGGCAAGATTCTGACGCGCAAGTACGAGACGCCGCCTCCGCCGGGGCAGCCGATTCCGGATGGGGCGCTGTGGGGTCGGCCCAAGAGCTTGCAGGTGGGCACGAGCAGCGTGCCGAGCGCGGATTACTCGCTGAACTACCTGTACGACGCGTGGAGCCGGCTGGCACGCGTGACGGGCGTGGGGCTGCCGGCGTATGGGGCGGTGTACACGTACGAAACCGGCAGCGACCTGGTCTCGCGGATCGACTACAATACCAGCGTGAGCGGCACGCTGGCGTCGAGCACTCTCATGCACTTGTTCTCGTGCCGGCGCTTGCAATCCGCTCCCGCGCCATCGCCACGTACTTTGAGCTGACCTCAAACCCGATAAAGTCGCGCGCGAGCCGCCGCGCGACGACAGCCGTCGTGCCAGTGCCCATGAACGGATCAAGCACCAAACCGGGGCGAAACGCGGCCTTGCAGTTGCACCCGGCTGAGATCACGTGCGGACCGCCGCGCGACGTGTACGCGCGATCATCGTACGCCTGTACTGTTTCAATCGACGGCGCTCGTCTCCCAGGCTGCTTCACGTACCCCGCCTTCGCGTCGCGATATTGCATGTCAAACGCATTGGGATTGGGCGGGCGGATTCGAACGTCGCGCTTGGGCGCGCCGCAGTTGCGTAGGCTGGGCTGAGTCCGCGAAGCCCAGCGTTTGCGCGCAGTTGCGTAGTTTGCGCGCAGAATGGCGGACAGAGGCCGAGCTGGGTGCCCTGCCGACGGCCGTTCGCGTCGGCAGGTAGCTTGCATGAGGCTCGGTGCTGCGGACGAACGGCCGGCGTTGTTGGCGGCTTTAAATAGCACCGCAGTCTGATCCTCTTTCGCAAGCCTGCCGACGCGAAAAGCCGTCGGCAGGACACGAGGCACTTGGCTCACCTCACGAAAACGTAATACAACCGCCCTTCCGCCCACGTCCTGCCGGCCAGCGCGCCCGCCGAATCGCCGACACCAAGATAGACATCACACCGCCCCGCCGCGCGGATCGCGCCGCCGGTGTCCTGGTCGCAGGCGAAGCCGGCGTAGGGCACGTCCGCGATGCGGCCGGCGCGCGGAACGGGAAGCTGCGTGTCGATGAACGCCAGGCAGGCGCGCGGAAACACGTCCTTGTCAGTGGCCAGGCTGCGATACGCGGTCACCGGCACGCCGATGCTGCCGAACGGCCCGCCGCCGACTTCCTGGAAGAAGATGAAGCGCGGGTTTGACCAGGTATAGCGCGTGATCTTGTCCGGATTCTGGCGGAAGAAATCGATCATGTGCTGCAACGAGAGTTCGGCGGCGGTCAACACCCCGTCGGCGATCAGCGACTGCGCGATCGGCACATAGTTGTGGCCGTTATTGCCGGCGTAACCCAATTCCCACAACGAGCCATCCGCCAGCCGCAACTTGGCGGAGCCCTGTACGCTGACGACATACGCCTCGAACGGGTCTTTCAGCCACGCGATTTCCCGCCCGCGCAACAAGCCGCGCTCCTCGATCTCGCGCCGCGAGTAATACGGCACGATCTGGCCCTGCGGCGTTCGACGCCCCTGCGTGCGGCCCTCGCCATCCTTCACCAGGTCAGGCGGAAGGGCGTACAGCGGATAGCGGAAGACGCCGTCCGGCCGTTTGCGCCCGTCGAAAATCGGCGTGTAGTAGCCGGTGTAGAGCATCGTGCCGGCGTCGTCGCAGCCGATGGATTGGTACACGTCAAAGCGGCGGCGAATTTCGGCGTCGAGCTGCTCGCCGGAGCGCACGGTGTGGATCAGGTCCAGAAACGTCTTCAGCGACGCGACGGCGCGGGCGTGCGGAATGTCGCCGTACGGGAAGTATCGCTGGCTCGACGGCTTCGCCAAATACGACAGGCTGAGCTGGATCGACTGCTCCAGGCCGGCGAGATTCGCAAACGCGCGCGAGAAATCCGGATAGTCTTCAGGCGCAATCTTCCGTAGCGCCAGCGCCCCCGGCGGCAGCGGGCGGTTGTAGTCTTTTTGCGACGGGCGCGGCCGAAACGCCTCGAGTTCGTCACGGGGCGGGCAACCGGTCAGGCCGAGCGCCAAAAAGAAAAGCGCGCATGACGCGAAGCGAGACGCGTTTTGGTGGGCCACCGTTGGCATCCTCTCCAGTCTGGTGACACGCATGCTCGAAAACTCGCGGCATTTTCGTCCGCCGTGGCTCGCGCGGCAATGCGCGCGCGGAACGCAAAAACGCCGCTGGCTTCAGCCCGCCGCCGGCGAGCGATATAGCGCGACGTACAGCGGGCATCGCGCCAATAGCTCGACGTGCGTGCCGACCGCGATGATCCGCCCGGCATCCATCACCACCAGCCGGTCCGCCATTTCCATCACCGTGTGGCGATGGGCGATGAGAAACGTGGTCTTGCCTTGCCGCAATTCGCGCAAGGCGGCGTGAATCTTTTGTTCGCTCTCGGCGTCGATCTCGCTCGTGGCCTCGTCAAAGATCAGCACCGACGCGGGTTTGAGAAACGCGCGCGCGATGGCGATGCGCTGCCGCTGGCCGCCGGAGATGCTGGCGCCGAATTCGCCCAGCACCGTTTCGTACTGTTTGGGCCATTGCTCGATGAATTCGGCCGCAAAAGCACGTCGCGCCGCCTGGCGAATTTCCTGGCTGCCCGCGCCCGGCGCGCCGTAGGAGATATTCTCCGCAGTCGTGCGGGCGAAGATCGCCGGACGCTGCGAGACGATCGCGATCTCCTCGCGAAGCGCCCGCAGGCTGATCCGGCGCACGTCGATGCCGTCAATGGTGATGCTGCCCTGCTGCGGCTCGAGCAAGCGCGGCAGGAGCTTCATCAGCGTGCTCTTGCCGCTGCCGTTGGGGCCGACGATGGCGATGCACTCGCCCGGGCGCACGGAGAGCGATACGCCGGCCAGTGCGAGGCCGGTCGCGCCATCGACGCCGGGCTGGCCTCGGTCCGAACCGCGCGCGTAAGGAAGCCGGGGCTGCGAAAACGCCGGTCCTTCCGCGTCCCGCGCTCGCTCACGGTCGCGGCTCTGATCGCGCGCCACCGCCGACGACGCGCCGTATCGAAACGACACGTCCGTAAACTCGATCGCCCGCGCCCCGCGCACCGGCGGCGCCGCCGCGCGCGAGTGAATTCGCTCCTCGGGTTGCTGCAGGAAGGCGAATATCCGATCGGTCGCCGCTCCGGCGCGCTGCACGACGTTGTAGACGTTTGCGATCTTGCGGATCGGATCGAGCATCGCCGAAAGCAACACGACCATTGTCATGAAGTGCGGCGGATCGATTTCGCCGCGGAAGGTGCGCGACGCCAGCCACACGACCCCGGCCGACGCGATCAAAACGCCGGAAACCTCGATCAGCGGGGAGCTGAACGCTTCGATCCACGCCAGGCGGTTCTGCTGCGTGAGCATCTTGCGTTCGAGCTGCCACATTCGGCGGCGCTCGCGGCGCTCCTGGGCATAACCCTTGACCGTATCGATGCCTTGTAGCGACTCCTCAAGCGCGCCGAGCATAAGCCCGTAGCCGGCGAGTAGCCGCACTGTCGCCTTGCGCACTTTTCGGCCGAAATACCACAACACCGCGACGGCGACCGGAACGATCGCCAGCACGATCAGCGTCAGCCGCCAATCGAGCGCCAGCGCCACACTGAGCACGCAGATCGCCTTCAGCGGCTCGCGCGCCACCTTGCCGAACAGCGTGGTGATGCCCATCAGGACTTCGCGGACATCCGAGAGAAACTGGCTGACGCGGGCGGAATGATCCTGCGTAACGTCGGTCATCGGGACGTGCAGCGACTTGCGGTACATTCGCCGCCGAACGTCCATGATGGCGCGGTTGGAGGCGTACAGGACGAGATACTGCGAAACGCAGCGCAGCGCGTTGCCCAGAATGTTCAATCCCAGCAAAACCGTCAGCAGGATAAATAGCGTTCGCATGCGCGCATCGGCGGAATTCCCGGCAGGCGTCCACTGCGCCAGCCAAAACAACAGGCTTCCCACGAAGCCGCCGAGCTTCTCGCCGCGCGCGACCAGCCAATCCTGAACCGACTCGTTGCCGACGACGACTTTCAGCACCGGCAGCAAGCCCGTGAGGCTCGCGGCATACGTCAGCGCGACGCCCAGCCCGAGTCCAACGCCCCACGCCATCGCAGCGCGGTGCGGCCAGACGATCTGGAGCATTCGCCAAATCGTTGAGGCGGGCGATGCAGCAGGCTGACGCCGCCGCGCGACCTGCGCGGCGACGGGGTGCGCTTCGGGATGTAACGTCTTTTCGATCATCAGGTTGCGCTGCGGTCGCAGTTCGAGCCGAGCCGCGTTGCGGCGACGATAGCCGGGGAGGGGGCGTTTGCCAAATCTGAATGCCCTTGATGACCTCCTGATGCCAGACGAGGCGCAATCGGTAATCGCCGAGCATGTGCAGCGCCTGGGCGCGTTCGGTCGAGCCATTAGCTCCATCGACGGCGATGTCCACCAGCAGACCGCTGCGTGAGTCCATCAGCAGGTGGGCCCTGTGGCTGAGCAGCGCCGGCTGGCCGGCGCCCTTGCGCATCAGTCGCGCCGCGGGATCGACCAAGCTGCGATGTGTCGCATTGCTGCGCTTCTGGCCGCGGAAGTTCAGGCTGGGATTGCCGCGGTCGTCGTCATCCGAGGAATCGCTGACCTTTTGGTCGGCGGGACTCCACCGGCCGCAGGCTCTTGAGGCTGGCGTAGCTCTGGATCAGCGTGCCGTCCACGCAGAAATGCTCGCGGCTGGCCAATCCTTCCAGGAGCGCTTCATCACGCACTCGCGCGAAGAACGTCCGCACGAAGCCATGCTCGTCGAAACGCCGGCGGTTCATGCTGAACACTTCCGGCGTCCTCGTTCGCGCCGCGCGGCCGCACGTCACAAAGCCGGGCTTCATCCGGAGGATTGTCAATCGCGCTACGTCGGCGTTCGGAGCCCGTCCAGGAACTCGCGCAGCGACGCCGACGGCTTCATGCGCTCCAAGAGCGCCAGCATTTGCTTCGCCGGCGGCATGTCGTTCAGTTGACGCCGCAGCATGTGAATCTTTTTCAGATCGTCCGGCGGGAGCAGCTTCTCCTCCTTGCGCGTGCCGGATTCGCCCAGGTTGATGGCCGGGTAAATGCGCTGGTTGGCCAGCTCGCGGTCGAGCACCAGCTCCATGTTGCCGGTGCCCTTGAATTCCTGAAAGATGAAATCGTCGGCGCGGCTGCCGGTCTCGACCAGTGCCGAGGCGATGATCGTGAGCGAGCCGCCGTTCTCGATGTTCCGCGCGGCGCCGAAGATTTGCTTGGGCTCCTGCAACGCGCGGATATCCAGGCCGCCGGTCATGGTGCGCCCGCTGGTGCCGACGAAGCTGTTGAACGCCCGCGACAGCCGCGTGATCGAGTCGAGCAAGATCAGGATGTGCTGCCCGCCCTCCGCCATGCGTTTGGCGCGCTCGATCACCAGCCGGGCCATGCGCACGTGCGACTGCACGTCGCGGTCGTTGCTGGACGCGAACACCTCGCCCCGGACGTTTCGGCGCATCTCGGTGACTTCTTCCGGCCGCTCGTCGATCAGCAGGACGATCATGTAGATGTCGGGGTGGTTCACCGCAACGCCGTGCGCCATGTGCTGAAGCAGGATCGTCTTTCCGGTACGTGGCGCCGCGACGATCAGACCGCGCTGGCCGCGCCCGATCGGCGTGAACATTTCGACTACGCGCATCGACGGCGGTCCGCCGGGCGTGTCGAAGCGGATCGCCTCAAGCGGGTCGATGGCGGTGGTGTCGGACAGCTCCGGCGGGGCAATCCACCGATCGACGCCGATGCCGTTAACGGTCTCGATCGCGCACGACGGTCCGCGCGGTCCGCGTCCGCCGCCACCGCCGGGCTGGGGCCGGCCGGTCAGCAGCTCGCCGCCGCGAAGCCCGTATTTTCGAATCGCGTCGGCGGAAATGGCGGCGTCGTCGCCGCGCGGCGTGAAGTTTCGCTTCGCGTCGCGTAGAAACCCGCCGCCGCGCTCATTGATCTCGAGCACCCCGGCGATCGTGGCGTTCACCGTGTTGGCCGGTGAGTCAACGGGCATGAACGACTCCTGCTTCCTGACGGATCTTCCTGAAAAACCGAATTCGACGGGGATACCGGGGGCGCTAGGGGCAGCCCGAGGACGGTTCGAGCGTGCGGCGGTGCGAAAAACGGCCCAAGATTCCCCCGCGCACCTCGAACGCTGCGCAGTATAGCAGAATGCCCGGACGTCCGCGAGGGCGCGCGGCGGGGGAAGTCAAGCCCTATCAGGAATCCGAAGTTTCGGCTCGACCTGAGGAGCCTACTGGATCGCCACACCGTGAATCGCGCGCCCATCCACCGCGAGCGCAGCTTCCTTCAGCGCTTCGCTTAGTGTCGGGTGCGCGTGTGAACAGCGCGCCAGGTCTTCGCTGCTGGCGCCACACTCGATCGCAACCGCCGCTTCCGCGATCAGATCGCCGGCGTGCGGACCGATGATGTGCACGCCCAGAAGACGGTCGGACCTCCTGTCCGCCAGAACTTTGGCAAACCCATCGGTTTGTCCGATGGCCCGCGCCCGGCCGTTGGCTTTGAACTGGAACTTGCCGACTCGATGTTCGATGCCGGCCGCCTGAAGTTCCTCCGTCGTCTTGCCGACGGACGCGATCTCGGGGTTCGTGTAGACGATGCCGGGAATCGCGTCGTAGTTCACGTGGCCATGGCCGCGCAGCATCTGCTCGACGCACGCGACGCCTTCATCCTCGGCCTTGTGCGCCAGCATCGGACCGGGGATGACATCGCCAATCGCGAACACGCCGGGCAGATTGGTGGCCCAATGTCGATCGACGACGATTCGCCCGCGCGCGTCGAGCGCGACGCCAACTTGCTCCAGTCCGAGATTCTCGGTATTCGGAACGCGCCCGACCGCGACCAGCACGCGATCGCAGGTGATCGCCTCGCCGCCCGCGATCTCGACCGTGCATTGGTTTTTCTGCCGCCGCGCGCCGCTGACGCGGCAGCCGAGCCGGAATTCGATCCCTTGCCGGGCGAAGAGCTTGCGTGCCGCCTCGGCGATCTCGGCGTCCATACCGGGCAGGATGCGTGTCAGGAACTCGAGCACGGTGACTTTGGCGCCCAGACGCCGCCACACGGCCCCAAGTTCCAGGCCGATGTACCCGGCGCCGATGACGACCAGGTGTCCGGGCGGCTTGGAGTAGGACAGGGCCTCGGTGCTCGTTCCGATCCATTCGCCATCCAGCGAAACGCCCGGTAGCGCGGCCGACTTGCTGCCGGTCGCGATGATGATCCGCGTCGCTTCGAGCTCGATCGGCGCGGCTGACTTGCTCTCCACCTGAATCCTGGCGGGCGCGGCGAAGCGCGCGTGCCCGCGATAGACCGCGATCTTGTTCTTCTTCATCAAGAATTCGACACCCGCGGTGTTCGCCGCGACGACGGCATCCTTGCGTTTGAGCATCGTGGCCAGATCGAGCGCAACGGCGCCGACCTTGACGCCGTGGGCGGCGAGCTCGTGCTCTGTCTGGTGGTATCGCTCGCTCGACTCAAGCATGGCCTTACTGGGGATGCAGCCGACGCGCAAGCATGTTCCGCCGAGATGCTCTTCCCTCTCGACGATCCCGACATTAATTCCGAGCTGAGCGGCGCGAATGGCGGCGACATAGCCTCCCGGCCCGGCGCCGATGACGATCAGATCATGCT
Source organism: Phycisphaerae bacterium (assembly GCA_046350315.1). Lineage (GTDB taxonomy): Bacteria > Planctomycetota > Phycisphaerae > UBA1845 > Fen-1342 > CAZHTF01. The sequence continues at coordinate 2,361,148 of JAXMAP010000002.1, read as the reverse complement.
GGGGCATTCTCGTTTCCTCGGAGCGGGATTAGAACGCGAGGCGGCTCGGACGCCAAATGTGACGACCAACCCTCAACCTGCCGATGCGGCTTGCGAAACGGGCATGCGGCGAACATGCTGACGTCTCGAGTGTCGACTCCCGACGATCCTTTGACTCGCGCCGTCGAAGCAGCAAGCGACATTTCGTCGCCCGCTACCTGGGACGCGCGATACGTCTCGGCGGACACGCCCTGGGACATGCGCCGCGCCAGCCCGCCGTTGTGCGCACTGCTGGCGTCAGGTGAGTTGCCGACGGGGAAGCGCGTACTCGTGCCCGGTTGCGGCGCGGGCTATGAGGTCGAATTGCTCGCGCAGGCAGGATACGCAACGGAGGGGATCGACTTCGCGCCGGCAGCGGCGCAAGCCGCCAGACACCGCATCGCGTCTCTTCCCGGTGCACAAATCCACTGTGCCGACGCCCTCGATCCCGCGACCTATGAGCGGCTCGGCGCGTTCGATTGGGTGTTTGAGCAAACGTTCTTCTGCGCGTTTCCGCAGCCGCGCTGGGGGGAATACGGGCGCGCGATGCGCGCGGCGATCCGCGTGGGCGGCGAGCTGATCGCGATCTCGATGCGCACAGCTTTTACAGATCGGCCGCCGTTCGATTCGACGCCGCAGCAATTCGCGGACCTGATGACGGCCAATGGATTCGAGCTGCGGCAAGTGCGGTCGCTTTCGGAGGAAAGTCATCCAGCGCGACGCGGGCGCGAAACGCTGGTCCGCTTGACCCGGATCGGTTGAACGCGCGACGTTGCGCTACCTCCCGTTGAGCGACGCCGGTTCAGCGATCGCGCCGCTCCGCTGACGCGAGAGCCGAATCGCCAGGCGGATCGCCTCGATCATGCTTCCGGGGTTAGCGCGGTTTTTTCCGGCAATGTCGAACGCCGTGCCGTGATCCGGGCTCGTTCGAACAACCGGTAACCCGAGCGTCACCTGCACGGCGCGGTCGAACGCCCGCATCTTCACCGGGATCAGCCCCTGGTCATGGTACATGGCCACGAATCCGTCGTGCGCTTCCAGGCTGGCTTTCGTGAACGCAGTGTCCGGCGAGAGCGGGCCGACCACGTTCAGCCCGGCGGTGCGCGCCATGGTCAACGCCGGCTCGACGATACGCTGTTCCTCATCGCCAAGGATTCCGGCTTCGCCGGCGTGCGGATTCAGCCCAAGCACGCCGATTCGCGGCCGGCGAATGCCGAACCAGTCGCGCAGCGCCCGGTCCAGCAAATCGATCGGCTGGTAGACCAATCCGATCGTGAATCGGTTGCGCAGCTCGAAGAGCGGGATGTGATCGCTGGCCAGCGCAACCCGAAGGTCGTCGGCGACGAAGGCCATGCTGATACGGCGTGTATCGAAGCGGTGCGCCAGGAGTGCGGTATGTCCGGGGTAGTGTCGCCGTGCGAGCTGCCAGCTCTCTTTGCAAATCGGCGCGGTCACCAGCGCGTCGAGTGCCCCGATTTTCAGGAGGCGTATGGCCTCTTCGACGAAGCGGAATGACGCATGTCCGGCAGTCTCGTCCGCGCCGCGCTCGCCGTTGACGCGCGGCGCCGGAACGTCGTCGAAATCGGCGAGCAACACGCCCGAGCCGACGCGCGGCGATCCGTCATAGGGCTCACGCCACCAGAAGGGGTTGATTTCAGCCTGGTCCGCGGCCAGTTCAAGTACATCATGGAAGCCGAGAATGACGAACCGCGCCTCGCGGCGCAGTTCCGCGTCGGCAAGGGCCTTGACGACCACCTCCGGCCCAATTCCGAGCGGATCGCCGATCGTGATTCCGATCAGCGGCTTGACGCCGGCATTGGATCCGGGCTTGCTCATGTCGCGAATCCGCTCGACCGAAGCTGATCGATCGTGATTGCACCGGCGGCCGGAGCGCTCCCCGTCGCCAGAACGGCGTCGACGCGCGCGACGATGATCCGCGCCATGATGTCCGTCTCGATGTTCAACTCATCGCCGCTGCGTCGCTCTCCGAGCGTGGAGCGCTCCAGCGTCGTGGGTATGAGCACAACCGAGAATCGCCCGGGCTCGGCATCGACGACCGTCAGGCTTACGCCGTCGATCGCGATTGCGCCCTTTGGCGTGATGTACGGTGCGCGGTCAGGGTCGACGCGAATCGTGAGCTTGTACGCTCCGTCGTTGCGGTCTATTTGTTCGAGCGTGCCGACGCACTCAACGTGGCCCTGCACGAAATGTCCGTCGATCGGCGCGGAGGCGCGCAGCGAACGTTCCAGGTTCAGGCGCTGACCCACTCGCAACCGGCCCAAGTTTGTTCGCGACAGCGTCTCGGGGACGGCGTCAAATTCGCAGACAGTGCGGTGAATTACGGCAACGGTCAAGCAGACGCCGTTGACGGCAACGCTCGCGCCGATCGCGAGCTCGTTCGCGAGCGGCCCGACGTCGACGGACAGGCGCATTCCGCCCTGCGCCGGCGACAGGCGCGTGACACCGCCGATATGCTCGATAATCCCGCTGAACATCGATCGCTCGGCGTTTCGCCCATTCCCCAAATGACGCGGAACACGCCGGCGCTCGAAGCGCACGTGTTCCGCCCGTCCGCCACTACGAATCAGTATAGCTCGGCTTCGCGGTCCTGGCCGAGCGGATCCACGCGCAAGTTTGCTTGCCCGGCGAAGCGAATTTGCCTATGCTGATTACATTAGAGGTATTCGAATCGACATGAACCCGATTGCCCGCTTGGTACGAAAACTGGCGTATGCCGGCGCGTATGCGCTCCTCCTCGCCGCGCCGCTGCTTGCGCAAAGCAAAAAAGGCGAGGACCGCGTCGAGCCGTTCGATGTTGTCGGCCTGGATCACACGCGCCCCTGGATTCCGTGGGTTTTCGCGTTTGTCTTCGTTGCGGGATGCGTGGCGATCGCGCTCAAAAACCCGCATCGAGGGCACCTGGACTAATGCCCCGTCACCGCTGAGATCTCGGGTCGAGAAGCTGAGCCGGGCTGTTCTCAGCCCGGTCCCGCGCAAGTGGCTGCCGGCATTGGGGACGCCCGTTTCCCGGATCGGTGATTGGGCGACCCGAACCCCAAATTCGGACTGATTTGAACTGGCTTGGACTGCTGGACTCGGGAAGGAGCGAAATTCAAATGATCGTGTCTCGCGTTTCGATGCTGCGCGCAGTCGCAGTTGCGTTATCGACCTTCACATGCGCCGTCGCAGCAGCGCAGCTACGGATCGTCACGTACAACGTTCTCCAGCTTCAGGGCGATCTAAACGCGCTGCAAAGCGTGTTCGCGTCGCTGAACGTTGATGACAAGCCCGGTTTCGCGGTCGCGCCCGCGGTTTACCATTTCAGCGAAGTGCAGACCGCCGACGCACCGGTTCTGCTGGCGCGGCTGAACGCCGCCGCGCCGTCGGGAATCACATACGCGCAGGCCACGTTTACCAGCAGCGGAACCGAGGATGGCGCCTCCGGCGCCGAGGCGCTGTACTACCGAACCGACATGATCGCCGAAGACGTCGGCGGGCACCTCGACATCTTCACCGGCGCCAGCCGCAATACGGATCGCTGGAAGCTGCGCTTGCTGAACTACAGCTCCAGCGCCGCGACCTTCTACGTTTACGGCTCGCACCTGCCGGCCGGCACTTCCGCCGAAGCCACGCGCCTGACCGGCGTGACGGCGATCCGCAACAACTCCGACCTGCTGCCGGCCGGAACGCACATCATCTATTGCGGCGATTTCAACATGTACACCAACACCGAAACCGGCTTCCAGCGCTACCTCGCGGCGGGCGCCGGGCAGGCGATCGACCCGATCGGACCGGCCGACTGGACCGGCGGCGTAAACGCCGCCAAGCACACGCAATCGACGCATGCCACACAAGCCGGCGCGTTTGTGGGCGGCGGGATGGACGACCGCTTTGACCAACAGCTCTCCTCCGCCGCGATGCAGGACGGCGAGGGAATCGCGATCATGGCCGTGGCGAACGCGTATCGGCCGTTCGGCAACGACGGCCAGCATTACAACCTGTCGATCAACTCCGGCAACAACACTTATTACCCGCTCGACATCGCGCGAGCCAACACGCTGGCCACCAACCTGTTCAATTCGTCGGACCACATTCCGCTGGTGGTCGATTATCAGGTGCCGGCCGTCATGAGCGCTTCGCTTCCCGCGAGTTTCGGCACGGTGATTCAAGGCGCGCCGCTGAGCGTCAGCGCGACGGTATCCAATGCCGCGAACGTCGTCACCGCGACGGGTGCCGACGAGCTCGATTATTCGATCAGTTGCATCGGAGGCATCAGCGGCACGGCCGGCGGCACGATCCTCGCACTCGCCGCGCCGGCTTCCCATTTGCTCGCGATCGACACCTCGACCGCCGGGGCGGTCGGAGGCCTGGTCACGTTCAGCACGTCGAGCCAGGCCGCCGAGCCGCCGAGCACGCAACGGACCATCACCGGCACGGTTTTGCGCCATTCAAACGCGTCGTTCTCTTCGAGCAGCGATCAGGATTCGCAAACCCTTGCGCTCAACTACACGGCTGACACCGGCGTTCAGAGCTTCTCCGTGAATGTGTTCAATTTCGCGTACGACGCGGCGCAGGCGCGCCTCGACATCGACGGCGTGAGCGGCCTGGCGTCGCCGTTTGCATTCGCGTCCGGACTGCAAAACGGTTTGACCACCGGCAGCGCGCAGCTGAACTTCAGCTTCGACACGACCGGACTGTCCGGCGGCGTCTACAGCGACCAGGCCGTGATCGCCGTGAGCGACGAAGACTTGCCTGGCGCCACCAGCGCGGCATTGACCCTGAACATCGATGTGACGATCGCGTCAGGTTGCTCGCTCCCCGGAGACCTGGATCACGACAACTTCGTCGGCTCGTCGGACCTGGGCATCCTGCTCGGCGCCTGGCAGATCAGCGCTGCGGGCGACCTGGACGGCGACCAGCAAACCGGTCCATCGGATCTGGGCATCCTGCTCGCAAATTGGGAGCGCACTTGCCCGTAAGCGTCTAGCGCGCGAAACTTCGGCGATCCAATGGGCAGGCGGGCTTTCCGCCCGCCCATCGGGCGAGATCGGCCTTCATCGTCTGATCGCCCGATGGGCAGGCTGAGCCCGCCTGGCCGCATAACAGAAAGATCGCCATGAGAACCACTCATTTCGTTTCGCTCGCCTTCGCCGTGCTTGTCGCGGTAACACCGGCAAGGGCGCAATCGGCCACCAAAGCAGCTGCTGAGCCCGGTCTGTGCGTCATGATCTATGAGCTGGATCGTGACGTGGCGTCGATTCCCGAGCTTGCGCGCGGCGAACCGCCTAGCGCGATCCTCATCGCGCCGACGCTGAACTACCGCGACGGCGGCTTCGGCGAATTTAAGGATCATTTCGCCACGCACGTTCTCGGCTCGCTGAACATCGAAACCGCAGGGGACTATGCGTTTCGCCTGTCCTCCGACGACGGATCGCGCCTCTGGATCGATGGCCGGTTGATCGTCGATCACGACGGCTTGCACGGGGCGACTCCGCCGATGGAGGCCGTCGCCAAGCTGGACGCGGGGCAGCACCAAATCTCGATTTGGCATTTCGAGAACACCGGCGGCGAGGCGCTGACGCTGGAGTGGAAACCGCCCGGCGCGACCGATTTTACCTTGATTCCCGCCGATCGGCTGAGCCACGCGCCGCCCAATGTGAAGGCCGCGCCAGGGCCCAAACACATCATTCCCGCGCTGCGCCGCGGACACCCGGGCGACGGACGGCCGGTCGCCGGCGTGCACCCGGGATACACGATCGTCGAGCCGGATCGCGGGGCGCGCTTTGCGCACGGACTCGGCGGATACAGGTACGCCGCGTTGCGATTTCTCGACAAGCCCGACCCCGCCGCCGCGAAGGCCGCGATCTGGATGCCGCCGACCGCAGCTGGTTTCTCATCGGTTTCCGTGCTGACGCTCGGCGCCAAGGGCGACGAGCGCGGCCAAATGCTGGTCGCGCCTTACGGCGCTGCCGGCGTCTGGCGCGCCTATGTCGAGCCGGCCGGCGATGCGTTCCAAGGTTGCGTGCTTCAGTTCTCGCAGGGATTGTCCGGCAGCGTGAAGCAGATCCACACCGCGGGCAATACGCTCTTCCTGACGATTCCCGACCTCGCGCCGACCGGGCCCGATGGCAAGGCCGGTGAACAGGCGTTGCAGAACAACGGCAAGATTGCCTTTGAGCTCTCGCACGTTGAGGCCCAATCGAATGGATTGATACTCGAATTCACCAAGGAACTCGATCCGCGCTGCGGCTGGGAGGCTGATTCGTACTACATCGAGCAATGGCCCTTCTCGCTCGCCGAGAAAGACGCCGCCGCGCCGGCTCGCGACGGCGTCGTATATCCGGTGAAATCGGCCAGCGTACTGGAGGGCAACCAGCGCATATTCCTCGAGATCGACGGGCTGAAGCCGTCGCACGTCATCTACCTGCGCTTGTTGCCGCCGTGCATTTCGAAAGACGGCGATGCGCTCTGGTCGACCGAGTCGTGGTACACGATGCTCCAGCTTCCGGCCGACCGCAGCGGCAAGCCTGCCGCGCGTCCGCCACAGCCCGAGCAAAACGTTCTCAGTGAGCAGGAGAAGAAGGACGGTTGGCGGCTGCTGTTCGACGGGCATTCGACGGCCGGCTGGCGCGGTTTTCGCCAGACCACCATGCCGGTCGGGCGCGATGGCCGGCCGGGCTGGTCGGTCGTCGACGGAGCGCTGGTGCGGACCGGGCCGGGCGGCGACATCGTCAGCGAGGACGAGTTCGACAGTTTCGAACTGAAACTCGATTGGCGCATCAGCCCCGCCGGCAACAGCGGCATCTTCTTCCACGTTTCCGAGGACCCGAAGTACAAGTATGTGTTCGAGACCGGGCCGGAGATGCAGATCCTCGACAACTCCGAGCATGCCGACGGACATTCGCTGCTGACTTCGGCGGGTTCGAACTACGCGCTTCACGCGCCGCCGCGCGACGTGACGCAACCGATCGGCTTTTACAACCAGGTCCGCATGCAGGTCGACGGCAAGCACGTCGAATACTGGCTAAATGGCGAGAAGATGTGCGAATACGAGATGGGGGACGCGGATTGGGAGAAACGCGTGACCGCCAGCAAGTTCGCGCAAATGCCCGGCTATGGCCGCAGCCCGACCGGCCGCATCGCGCTTCAGGATCACGGCGACAAGGTGTGGTTCCGCAACATCAAGATCAGGCCGCTGCCAAAGAAGTGAGCGACGCCGCGCTTCGCGATCGATGGCGCCGATCGTGGATGCACGACGCGATTCACGAGCCGGGCCGCGCCGACAACGAGGCGCGCAGCGCGGCGCTGGTCGAAGTCTTCGGAGCGGCACTGGCGATGAGCGACACGGCAATGACGCGGGTGCGAGGCCTCATTCTCGCGACAGCGCACGCGGGTTCGTTTGTAGCGCCCGACGCAACGCTGATTGCCGATATTGATCTGGCGATTCTCGCTGCAGGCTCGGCGGCGTACGAACAGTACCGCGCGGGAATTCGGAGTGAGTACGCGTTTGCCCCGGAGGCGGCGTTCCGCGCCGGCAGGATCGCGTTCATCGAGTCGATGCTCGGGCGCGAGTCGATCTATCACACGCCGCCGTTCGTGCACGACAAGGAGCAGGCCGCGCGGGCGAATCCGACGCATGAACTGTCGGAGTTGCGCATCGCGCCGAACGCGTGACTTCCCGCTCCCGATGTCGCGCAGCGCACTTGAAAATCCGTCGAAGAACCCGCCCAGCCGAGCCCCGACCGTCGGCGACGGGCCCGCCCGGTTTTCAAACGCATCGAGATTTCAAGCAATCTAAACCATCGGCCCCCGGGACCGGGCAGAGGACGGCGGGCCGCCTTTTCACAGCGCTGATCAGTCGTCGGCGTCGCTCGCATCCTTGATGACGAAACGAGCCTCCAAGCGGGCCACGCCGCTGGCCAGGCCGGCCAGCTTGACGCTGCGCACCACCTCCTCGAAATCCTTGTACGCCGCCGGCGCTTCGTCCATCGGATAATCGCGGCAATTCGTCAGGATGTCGCGCTTCTCGAACGAGGCATTGATCTCCTGTTGATTGAGCGTCCGAATCGCGGCCCGCCGGCCCAAGACCCGACCGGCGCCGTGATTGACGCTGTAGCAGCTCAGCACCGCGCCGGCGTTCGCGACCATCACCGCGCTGCCGCGCTGCGGATCGCCCGGCAGCAGGATCGGATGGCCGCTGTGTTCGAACGGCGTGCCCGCCAGCCCGGGGTGTCCGGCTGGGAAAGCGCGCGTGGCGCCCTTTCGCATCACCCACATCGGCTGGCCGTTCACGATCTCTTGCCGCGCGATGTTGTGGCTGATGAAGTAAATCATCTCACCTTGCACGCCCGGGAGCACCTGTTGAAACGCCTCCAGCACCAGCGCGTTGATCAGCATGTGGTTGACGGTCGCGAAATTCGCGCCCAGTGCCATGTCGTCCAGGTACGCGTCCGCCTCTGGCGTTCCGAGCGGCGCGTAACAAAGATCCTTGTCGCCGCCGGGGAATGGGACGCCGCCGGCCGCAAACGCCTGCTGCATTCCACGGAATTGCGCCATGGCCAGGTTGTGCCCGAATCCGCGCGAGCCGCAATGCGACAAGAATGCGACATGCCCGTCGCGCAAGCCGAAGGTCCGCGCACATTCGGCGGCGCGCTCTCCCGGATCGACGCGCACGAGCTCGCATTCGCCGAAATGATTGCCGCCGCCGTAAGAACCGAGTTGCGTCATCTTCTCGTCGAACTTGGGCATCGCGCCGCCGGAGAGCAACTGGTCGATTCGCGCCGCCAGCGCGTCGCGAGTGTTGTCGTGACCGACGTGAAACGCGTCCTCGCAGCGCTGCGCCCAATGCGGCGGAATGCCGAGCTGTTCGCAAACTTCGCGCGAAGCGCCTTCAACCACCGCGAAACGGCCGAGCGCGGGCGAAACGCGGCGTGACTTGCGCACATGTCGCTGACCGCGGCCGGGACCGGTCGGTGTACGCTCGGTGATGGCGTCGATGACGGCGCGCCGCGTGGCGCGATCGTCGACGGCCGCAGCGGGCAAGTCGAGCTGCAGCAGGCTCATCGAGCACTTGATGTCGACGCCCACCGGGCCGGGATAGATGTGCGACGAGGACGCCATCACGCAGCCGATCGGCGCGCCAAAGCCGACGTGCGCGTCGGGATTCAGCACCACTTCGGACACGCCGGGCGCCAGCCGCGTGTTGACGATCTGCTGCAGCGTGCGATCGTCGAACGTGGCGCGGATCGCCGGCGTGCCGATGACGGTCACCGGTTTGACGTCGTCCCCGACCGGCAGCAGCGCCGTCGCTTCGCTGGTCGGAATCAGTTGCCTTTCGGCGGCCATCGGAAACCCACTCGAGCGGGCGGGTGTCTATCGCGACTTGCACCCGCACCCGAATAGTGTCCGGGATCGAACTCCGCTTGTCATCCCGTGCGTAATCGGTTAACTGGAGGGCGCGCCGCCATACCGCGCGCCCGCATCAACGCCGCCGGCTACTGGCACGCCGCTCCGCCGCACGCGGTTTGCCAGTTTCCTAGCAGCACTCCAAGGTCCGCCTCGTCGATGTAATCGCGCGACGCGCCTTCGTCCGTGAAATTCGCGCAGGGCTGATACCCGGCATCGCCGCAACGAAGCTCCCAGGACGAGAGCAGAATGCCCAGATCGCTGGGTCCAACACAGCTGTCGCGGTTAGCGTCTCCGTCAACCGACATCGGCCCGACCGTGCACTCGCACGCGGCGACGCAGAACCCCTCCGGGCAGGCGCGGAAGCCGTCGCAGCATCCGGTTCCGAAACTTGCCAGGAAGAAGCTCAAGTCGAACGCATCGATCGCCCCATCCGGCCACAGGTCCGCGCACGGCAGATAGCCGGGCTGTCCCATCAGTGTGCCCCAAGCCTGCGCGATGTAACAGAGGTCATCCCAGAAATAGGGACACCCGTCGCCGTCCGCGTCTCCGGTGCAGGTCGCGTCGGCCGGGCATCCCAGCGGATTGGGACCGGCCAGGTAGAGAATGTACACGCTGCGCGCGTCGCAGCGCGGGAACCCGGCCGGGCGCGTGCCGGTTTGCGTCATCGGCTCGACTCGAATGACGAAAGTCCCGTCTGCCGCCGTCACGCCGAGAATGTAGCTCTGCGCGCCCGGCGTCGTGACGGGCCCGACGTACACATCGCCGAGCGTCGTAGTGCCGGAAGAATTCAGGATCTCGACGTGCAGCGGAATGCACTCGGTCCGCGCGACCAATCCGAACACGGAATTCGGCGGGCCGGAGACGATGAAGAGGTCCGGATCGAACTCGGCGTCGGACTCGCAGTAGGTGTGTCCCAGGATCGTTCGGCTGGCGAGCACCGGTTCCGGCGAGAAGTCATTGGAGCCGCCCCAGCAGGGCTCACATTCAGTGAGGCCGATGCCGGGCTCATGCAGCGGCGGGCACTGACCGCGCGCAGGAGCGGCGAGCGAGAAAAACGCCGCGCAGCATGCGAGCACCGTGCGCAAATAGAAGTGGGACCAGGTGTGTTTGAGTAGGCAGTCGTTCCGGTGCGGGCTCATTAGAAATCCTCCCAATGCGCGAACCGATACCCCCTGCTCGACTCTTACCGCCCCGCGCTGGCGCGCGAACCAACCAAGCGTGTTGAACCGCGACGCTGAGTGTCGGGAAGGGTAGAGACTCTCCGCGGTGAACCACGGATCGCCGAGAGTAGAATGGCGCCCATCAGCGCCTCCCGGCCCATGAATAATTTAGCGCGCACCGGCGGTGCGTTCAAGCGAAGTTCGACGACAAGTTTTCGCAGCGCAACCCGTCAGCGGTCCCCCGCCGAAAACGCGGATCGCGAAACGATCTTTCGTTGCGCCGTTCGCTCTGTCGCTGGGATGAGTTTTTGAACCTAGGCCGGCGGACCGCTTTCGACCGGGCCGGGCATGACCAAGGCGAATTGCGACGGAGTGTACATCGCACCGCGAGGGATTCGAACCCCCAACCTTCGGCTCCGTAGGCCGACGCTCTATCCAGTTGAGCTAGCGGTGCCTGATCGCCCGTCGCCGGGCGGGCCGCTGGACTGCCCGGGACAGGATTTGAACCTGCACGAGGTTGCCCTCACCAGCCCCTCAAGCTGGCGCGTCTGCCAGTTCCGCCACCCGGGCGCATAGGGCAGGCCGTCGCGGCAATCGTGCCACACTATGACGCGCTTCTGATTCCGTCAAGCCCGCATCGGCGTGCGTGGTCGAGACGTCGCGCGGTGCGGTAGATCGGGTGCGGGGCGATCGGATCCCGGCGAAAAATTTCCCGCATCCGGTTCAGTACGAGAGACACTCGCGCATTCGCGATCAACAGTAGGCGAGACATCCCGCCGGTTCTATAATCTGCAGTCTGCGAGCCAGGACTCGGTTGTGGGCCCCTATGGGCTGGTCGCACGTCATCCCGACCCGCGTCGCCCGCTTTGCGCGGAACGTGTCGCTATTTCTTCTCGCCACGACTGTTCCGAACGCCGCAGCCGACTCGGTCCACCTGAAGACCGGCGGTTTGATCGAAGGTGACATCATCGCCGAGACGGACGAAGGAGTCTCGGTTCGAACGACGGTCGGCCTCGTGACGCTCCCCAGCGACGTCATTGAGAAGATCGAGCGCGGACCTTCAGTTTTTCAGGACTATGCAGCCCGCAAGGCCAATGCGCCCGACACGCCGGCTGACCAGTTCGCGCTGGCGGAGTGGTGCGGGCAGAACGACCTTTCGGCCGATCGCCGACGGCACATCGCCCGCGCCTTGGAGCTCGATCCGGACTTCGCACCGGCTCGCCGGGCGCTTGGACAGGTGCGCGTCGGCGCGCTGTGGGTGGACGGCCGGGCGTCGGACAAGCCCACCACCCGCCCGGACAAACGCGCCACGACTCAGGACGATTCGCGCAACGAAGACGACAAGATCGCCGCCGCCATTCAATCACAGTGGACGCGCCGTATTCGCGCCATCCGCACCAACATGCTCGACGCCAGTTCCGATCGCTTGCGCGATGAGGGCCGGACCAAGATCCTGGCGATCGACGATCCGCTCGCGATCCTGCCGCTGGCGCGCGAGCTGATCGGCGGCGACACTTGGACGCGCGGCGTGCTGATCGAGTCGTTGACGCGTTTTCCGCAGGACGAATCGACGATGAATCTGGCGCTGACGGCGATCGTTGACCCGTCTCCCGACCTTCGCCGCGCCGCGCTCACGCCGCTGATCCAGCGCCAGGATGCGCGCGTCGCCGCGCAATACCGCAAGGCGCTCCGCAGCGACAACGACGAACTGATCCGCCGCGCCGCGATCTCGCTGGGCGTGCTGCGCGATGCGCTGGCGCCGCCGGACCTGGTCGACGTGCTGACGGTGCGCCGGATTCGCGCCATCGAGGTGCCCTTCCGGCGATATTTCAACGATTATCCCGAGGTGTTCAACAAGCGCACCGTCGTGACGGTCGGTGCCCGGCAATATTCGGCCGCGCCGCGCGTCGGAGTCATCTCCGGGCTTGAGTCGGGTAATCCGATCCTGCCGAATGACTCGCGATTCGAGGCGCGGGTGGTGACCGTCTACCGCAGTGAAGTGCTCGACGCCCTGGCGGCGATCACGGGGCAGAATTTCGGATTCGACGAGCCGGCCTGGCGGCGCTGGCTACAGGAGTTTGACCAATGGAAAGCCAATTCCGGTCTTTCGCGTTAATCGGCGTGCTCGCGCTGGTCTGCACGGCACAGGCCGACGACCGCGACATCATCGCGCGGGCGGCCTCTGAGTGGCAGATTCAAGGCCAAACGGCACAGTCCGCGGACAGCGGCGCTGCGAATGACGCTGAGCGGCGGGCGCGCGTAGACGTCGCGGTGTCAACGGCGCGGCTGGAGCTGATCCTGGCTCGCAAGGCGCTGCGCGCCGGCCGAACGGCGGAAGCGGCCAGGCACGCGCAGACGGCGCTGGGAGCATTGAAGCCTCTGGGCGACGGCGCGGATGTCAGCGAGCTAGAGCTGCAGGCGGAAGGCGTACTCGCCCGCGCTGCGCGGGGCGGCGTCGCCGCCGGCGAAATGCAGCCTGCCGATCCTCCACCCGGAAAAATGACGGAACTCGCGCCGCCGGCCGCCGGCGCTACACCGACCGTCGGACCGTCGGCGATTCGCGATCCGCGCGACGCGTCGTCCGCCGCGGCGCGGCTTTCGCGACAATATTCCGGCGCCGACACGCCCGACGTGGACACCCGCGGCCGGGCGGAAATTCTCCAGCAGCGCGCGGCGCTGCAGGCCGGCGAGGATTCGGGATATCGCCCGGGCCGCGCCATCATCGACAGCGACTCGCTGGCCGAGCAGGATCGCCAGCGGCTGGCGTACGAAGGCGCGCTGCGACACGCATACCAGTCCGACGAAGCCCGCCGGCTGATGCAGGCCGACGAAGCCCGCATCGCGCCCGAAGGCGAAATCTCGTATCCCGACAACTGGCCGGACATTGTCGCGAAGCGCGCTGGCAACAAGGACGGCGCGATCGCGCGCTCCGACACCTGGACCGACAAGGACGGGCGACAGTGGTACGTCGCGGTGTACGACGTGAACGACATCACGTATCTGCCGCCCGATTTTGCGCCGCCGGCAGACGTCGGATTCATCGAATCGTTTCAGACGCAGTTGGATCGCGACGCGCTGCGCTATCGCAGCGAGATCTTTGGCGGATATCCGGAGGACCTGGCCGCCGGCATCCCGCTGTTGCGCTACTTCGGCGGCGTGGATCCATACGCGATGCGTGGACCCAAGTACAGCGCCGAACGCCAGCAGCAGATCGTGGACATGATCCGGCGTTTCACGCAGGCCGGCAGCCAGGAGCCGCGGATCGATTCGATCGGCCCGTAGCCGACCGTTGCGGAACTCTGTCCGAGCCGCGACCGTGCGAGACTATCGAAGTAACTTTCCCAGCCGAGCCCGGACCGTCAGGGTACCGTCAGGGAGGGGTCGTCGCAGGACGAAGAAAAGCCCTCCCTTACGGTTGGGCCTCGGTGTCGTACGCCGTTTCGCAATCGGACTCCGATTCGGAGCCGCGACGGTGAGAGAGCGCGGGCTGGGAAACGGCGATTTGAAAACCGAAGCCGTGTCTTTTGCCCGCGGGCAGTGCGGGCGCCTCGCCCGCCTTGTGAACTCAGAAGGCCGGGCCAGACGCCCGGACCACCCACACTGTTTCGTTGCTGTACTTCGGAGGCGGTACACCAGACGCCATAATCCCGGTGACGCGCGGCGTCGATTAGCGATGTGAATGACCGAATCACTCAGGAGCAGCGGTGTCTCGTCGGCGCGACAGGGGACAACGCGCGGGAGCGGGGCCGCTGCTCGGGTGCTTTCCTGAATCCGCGCGATGATCCGAGCCGCAGGCCGCGGTAGTGTCTCAGTTTCGTTCGCAACACGCGCGTTTGATGAGCGGAGAACGCTCGACACCGACCGTAAGGGAGCGGCTTTCTGCTCGTCGTCAGAGACCCCTCGCGTACGGTCGGGGCTCGGTTGGGGAGTGTCTTCGCGAAACTGAGAGCGCGACCCACCCTGCGTTAGCCCGTGCGGCGGACGAATCGTGCCGCTACACTGAGCGGTTCGCGGGCTTGGGTTCCGCTGTTAAGGAGGCGCTATGCCGACGCTGGCGTGGGTCGATCTGCTGGCGCAGCTTCCGCAGAGCACGTTGTATGTCTCGCCGTTCAAGCTGGCGGCGATGGTGGTCATGTTCGCAATCTGGGCGGCCTACGCCGGCTGGGTCGACAAAGACACCGTCGCGGTCAACACGTTTCGCGTGATCTGGAACGCGGTCACGATGTCGAGCGGCATTGTCGCCGTCATCCTGCTCCTGTTTCTGCCCATTTTCTGGGCCGGACTGGCGGCGTTCGCGGTGATCAACCTGGCCGTGGCAACCGTGTACATCATTCACCGTAACGGGCTGGTTGAAGAAACCGACAAGGTAATGACCGCGGCGCATTTGTCGCGCGTCATGTCGCAGGGGTTCTCCGGCAAGAAGAAGGGCAAGCAGATCGAGGTCAAGGAACGCGTTCGAATCACGGATGCTGGCAGGAAAGTTGTGCCGATCCCCGAGGAGGACGAAGCCCGCGAAACTTACCGCCTGACGCAGGACCTGCTCTTCGAGGCGCTGTTCCGGCGCGCCAGCGTTGTGGACCTGTCCCCCGCCGGTCAGGCCACCAAGGTCAATTACCAAATTGACGGCGTCACCGCCGAGCGCGATCCGCTGCTGCGTCCGGCCGGCGACGGCCTGGTGACGTTCTTCAAGACCATCGCCGGGCTGAATCTGGAAGAGAAGCGCAAACCGCAGACTGGCAAGATCATGATCGCGCTGGGCGACCAGAAGTACGACGTAGGCGTGAAGACCGACGGCTCAACCGCCGGCGAAAAGCTCTCGTTGCGGGTGATCGGCGCTGAGAAGTCGTACAAGATCGCCGACATCGGAATGACCGAGCAGCAGGCGGCGAATTTCAAGGCCGAGATCATCGCGCCCGAGCACGGGCTGGTGATTGTGTCCGCTCCGCCGGCCAACGGTCTCACGACCGCGGTGTACGCGGTCGCCCGCAGCCACGATGCGTTCCTGCTGAACATTCAGACGCTCGAGACGGCCAAGGACCTGGACCTCGAGAACATCACCCAGCACGTCTTCGTGCCGGAGGGAGAAAAGACGCTGGCGGGCGAGTTGCAGAAAATTGTCCGCACTGACCCGGATGTAATCATCGTGCCGGACATGCGCGACCGCGCCGCGGCCACGATCGCCGCCCAGGCGGCGATCGAAAAGCAGAAGGTCTACGTGGGCATCGTCGCAAATGACGTGCTAGAGGCGCTGGGCAAGTGGATTCAGCTTGTCGGCGATCAATCGCTTGTGGCCAAGAGCCTGCTGGCCGTGATGAACGGGCGCCTGGTGCGCACGCTGTGCACGGCCTGCAAGCAGCCGTACAAGCCCGAGCCCGCCAAGCTGCAAAAGATGAACATGCCCGCCGACGCGGTCCTGCATCGCCCTCCCGAGCCGCAGGTGGACAAGCACGGCAACCCGATCATCTGCCAGAACTGCCAGGGCTCCGGATACATGGGCCGCACCGGCGTGTACACGATGTTCGTGGCCGACGACGGCCTGCGGCAGGTAATCCGCAAGGGCGGCACGATGAGCGACATTCAGGCGACGCTGCTCAAGAAGGGCGGGCTGGGCTTTCAGGCCCAAGCGCTGCAGAAAGTCGTCAGCGGCGTCACCAGCATCGAAGAAGTGGCGCGCGTCGCGAGCGCCAAACCGGTAGCGCCCAAACCGCCGCCCGCCGGACCGGCCTCGACGGGCAAAGCCGCGCCCGCCAAAGCGGCTCCGTCGTCGTCGCCATCCAAAGCGACTCGGACAGCCTGATTTCGTGAGGGATTAGGAAATGGTACTGAACATCATCATTCTCGTGCTCGTCGGCTCGATCACGTTCATGCACTCGATCTTCGGGCTCTATAGCGGCGTGGTGAACCTGTTCTGCACCGTCATTTCCGCCGCCGCGGCGCTGGGGCTATGGGAGCCGATCGCCGCTTGGGCAGCCAAGGACATCGGACTACCCGCCGGCGCGGCGCCGTACATGGGCCCGGTCACGATCATTCTGCTGTTTACTTTGACGCTGACGCTGCTGCGCGTGCTTGCGGACAACTACCTGCGCGGCAACGTTCACGTGCCAATGTACGTCGATTGGGGCGGCGGCGCTGTGTGCGGTTTGACCAACGCACTGCTCACGGTCGGCGTGCTGGTGATCGGCTTCCGAATGCTTCCGCTGGGCGATTCGCCGCTCGGATATAGCTCTTTCGTGCGAACAGAGGACAAGGAGGACGGTTACGCCGTCGTGCGCGGCAACAATCCGTGGCTCAGTCCAGATTCGCTGGCCGTCGGTCTGGTGCGCATGCTCAGCAGCGGCAGCTTGCGCGGCGAGACGACGCTTGCCAGTGTTTATCCCGACATGGCGGAGTGGGTGCGCTGGTCGGGAAACGTGGTGCAGGTCGAATCCTCGCCCGCGCCGCTGCGCGACAAGGGCGACGGATTCACGCAGGGATTGGAAATCAACTCTTGGTGGGAGCAGAAGGAGCCGGTGAAGGCGCGCTATCGCGAGCACGTGCCCGACAAAGATCAGCCTCTGCCGCCGTTTTCGGGTGACCGGGACTATCGCGCTTCGGCCGGCAAGCGCCTGCTGGGAGCGCGCCTGACGCTCAAGAGCGCTTCGGCCGATCGCGTCGAAAAAGGCCCGTCGCTGCACCTGTTTCGGCCATCGATGATCCGGATTGTCGGCATAGTGGGAGATGAGCCTCGGCAGTATTTCCCGCGCATCCTCGGCGGGGCTGACGAAATGCTGAAAGACGCGCGGCGCGTGGTCGACGCGGACAACAACTTCGCGCTGGCAGGCAACGTCGATCAACCAATCGACGTGTTCTTCGAAGTCGATGAGCAATTCAAGCCGCATTTCATTGAGTACCGCCGTTTCGCTCGCGCGGGCATGCCGGCCACGGCCGCGTCAAAGGCCGCCACGCCGGCAGTCGCCGGCGGCTTCGGCGGCGGCCCCGGCGGCGGCGGGCAGACGCAACAACAGTCCGGCGCGATGTCGTTCATGAGTCAGGTGGTGGGCAATTCCGGCGATCAGGACACCATGCCGCGCGATCTGTCCACCGCCCAGCTTCGCCGCAATCTGGACGCCGAGCTCTCCGGCGAAGCATTCGTCTCCGGCCGCATTTCGGGCGATCTGGAGCGTTTCGACCCGCAGGGCCAGGCGGCGATCAAGAGATTCAAGGTGCCCGACGGATTCCGCCTCTGCCAGATCCGCTATCGCCCCCGGCAGGCGGCGACGACCGCCGGCCAGGTGTTCAACTACGTGGCGCGCACGATCAACCAGTATCACGTCAGCGACAACACCGGCGATAAGCACATGCTGGTGGGCTACTACGCGATCGTGAAGCGCGGCGGCAAGGACTTCATCGAGATTTTCTATACCGGTAAGACCGACGATCCGACCTACAAGGCCATGCTCGATTTCAAAGAGATCAAGCCCTCGGAGCTCACGAACTCCGACGAAAACGAGCTCGGGCTGCTGTTCCTCGTGCCGCCGGGCCGAACGGTGCTCGGCGTGCACAACCAGGGCGGTCAGGGCATTGACATGTCGCCGGGATTTCCGATGAGCGGGCAATGAGCAATAGCAAATGGTCGAATGGCGAATAGCGAATCGGCGCGGCTGCTTCGCCGCTTACTTTTGACGTTCGCGCTCGTCGGGCCGATCATGTCTTGAATGCCCGTACGTTTTGTCCTCGGCCGGGCCGGAACCGGCAAGACGCGTCATTGCCTGGCGGAGGTCGTCGAAGCGCTGCGCGACCCCGCCGACCAGTCCGCGCGGCTGCTTCTTGTGCCCGAGCAGGCCACGTTTCAGATGGAGCGCGCCATCGCGGCGCTCTCGGGCGGTTACGCGCGAGCCGAAGTGCTGAGCTTTTCCAGGCTAGCGCAGCGCGTTCTTGGCGAGTGGGGATCCGCTCTCGAGCCGCTCTCCCATTCCGCGCGCGGCCTGGCGCTGCGACGCGTCTGCGCGCGAAATCGCGACGCCGCCGCCGGCCTTGGCAATAGTGGCGGTGGCGGCTTCATCCGCCAGCTGGATCGCATCGTCGCCGAGCTGCTGCGCGAAGGCGTGTCGCCGGCGCAGCTCGCCCGCGCGGCGGCCGGCATTGCGTCGCCCGAGTCGAGCCGCCGCGTGGCGGCGCTGGGGCGCCTGTACGGGGATTACCTGGCGTGGCTCGGGCCGTCGCGGCTGGATTCAGCCCAGCGCCTGAGTGCGATGCGCGGCCGGTTCGAACAAACTGGCTGGCTGTGCGGCGCGCGGATCTGGGTCGATGGCTTCGCCGGGTTCACCGGCGAGGAACTCAGCGCGCTGGCTGCCCTCGCCCGATTGTGCCGGCATGTCACAATCACGCTGCTTGCGGACCCGGCCAGCGGCGTGATCGAGTCTGATCTGCCGTCCGACCCGCTGGCGCTGTTTCACGAGACGGAGAAGACGTTTCGCCGGCTGCGCGACTTGCTGTGCGAGGCGGGCGTGCCGATCGAAACCCCGCTGATGCTAACCGGCGCGCCGCCGCGATTCGTACGCGCGCCGGGGCTGGCGTGCCTGGAGGCGCATTTCGCGGGCGCGCCGATGCCCGTTCCGCCGCGCCGCGACGACATTCGCGTCATTCGCTGCGCGACGCATCGCGAGGAGCTGCGCGAGGCGGCGAGCTTCATCCGAAGAGAGGTCGGACAGCCGGGCCGCGACGCGCGATACCGCTCGTTCGCGTTAATCGCGCGCGATCTGACCGCCTTCGCTCCGCTGGTCGCCGAGGTGCTCAGCGAGTTTCAGGTCCCCTACTTCCTCGATCAGCGCCGCTCGATGCGCGGGCACGCGTTGGCGCATCTGATCGACGCGTTGCTCGAATCGGTCCGGCGCGACCTCCATCCGCAAGCCGCGCTGCGGTTGCTGCGCTCCGGCCTGATGCCCGCGAAGCGCTGGATCGTCGAACACCTCGATTGCCTGCTCGTTCGGCACGAATTCCGCGGCTTGACCGCGTGGCGACGCGCGGATTGGCCCGCCTTGACGCGCTCCGGCCAACGCCCGCTGCCGGAGCTGCCCGCACTCGCCACGCCGCTTCGCGCGCTGCGCGGGCGCGTCGTCTCGGCGGTCGAACTGCTTTCGGACCTGGCGCGACGCGATCCGCCGCCCAGCGCCGCAAAGTGGGCGATCGCGCTTGAGGCCGCGCTCGAGGCGCTGCGCGTTCGTCGTCATCTGGATTACTGGATCCGCGAGGCGCGCGAGGATGGGCGGCTCGAGGCCGCCGAGACGCATCGGCTGGCATGGGAAGCGTGGGCACGGCTGCTGCGGGATATTCACGACGTGCTGGGCGACGAGCCGCTGACGCTCGACGCGCTGTCTGACGCAATTTCGCAGGGGCTGAGCGACGTGACGCTGGGGCTGGCGCCGACAACGCTCGACCAGGTGCTGGTCAGCTCCATCGAGCGCAGCCGACACCCCGACATCCGCCACGCGTGGCTCTTCGCCTTCAACGAGGGCGTGTTTCCGGCGCCGCCGACGGAAGACGCGCTGCTACCGACGGCGGACCGCGAGGCGCTGCAGCGCGCCGACGTGCCGGCGCTGACGCCGCGTCGCGATGCGGTGTTCGACGAGCGGCTCCTGGCATATATCGCGATGACGCGGCCGTCGCGGAGTCTCACGATCAGCTACGCGGCGACGGACGCCGGCGAGGCGCGGTTCGCATCGCCGCTGCTGGCGGAGATTCGACCGTTGGCGACGGAGATCGAAGCGAACCCTGACGCGCCGCCGACGACGCTCGACGAATTGGTGCGCTGCGAGCAGCGCGCCGAGGCGACGCCCGATTCGGCGTTTGCGGGCAACATCGACGCCCTTGGGCGCGCGCTCTCCGCGGATGACGCGGTCGCGGAACGCCTGCGCCATTTGCGTCGCGGGCGCGATTACAAGAACAAAACGCTGCCATGTGCATCAGCCCAGCCGGAAGCGTCCGCGTCCCCCGCCTGGTATGGGTCCATTTCAGAACTGCGGACGTTTATCGAGTGCCCGTTCAAGCATTTCGCGGAGCGACGCCTGCGCCTGACGCCGAACCTCGGCCCGCCGCCGCGGCAGGTGACGCTGGGAAACTGGGCCCATGCGCTGCTGGCGGCGGCGACGCGCGGACTGATCGCGAAGAGACTCGCTCCGCGAGAATTGAATGAGGAACAGGCGGGCAGGTTTTTCGACGACGCGGCGAGGGAGCTGACGCGCGCGATGCGCGACGAGCAGTCGTCCGGCGACGAGATCGCGTATTTGCTGGACTTGGCGTCAAAACGCACGCGCGATGTCTGGCTGGCGCACGTCGACCGCTGGAGACTCGGCGCATTCACGCCGCTGACGGCCGAACAGAAATTCGCCGCCACGGCGTTGCACGAAGGCGTGGACCCGCTGCTGACCGACGCGTTCAATGCCGCGCGGAGGCCGGACCTTGACGATCGTCGAACTCCCCTTGACGGCGCCAGTTCCGACACGCACGGCTTGTCGCCGACGCGCGACCTCGATGCCTGGCCGGCGTTGACACTGGTCGACGACGACGGACGGCGGTTTCTGCTTCGCGGCTACATCGATCGCATCGATTCCTGCGAGACCCCGGACGGCCGGCTGCTGCTGATCTACGACTACAAGTCCAGCGACGGACCCTGGCGGTCGTATCTGGTCGGGGCGCATCTGCAGCTTTTCGCGTATGCACAGGCAGCCGCGGCGTTCGGCGATGGGCACGTCGGCGGTGTGCTCGTCGCGCCGCTCTACGCGCGACAGAGGATTGGCGCGTTTTCACAGCCGCGCGGCGCGCAGGATGAGAGCGAACGGCGCATGCGGCTCGTGCGACCCAACGGCCGGTTCGACAGCGTCACGGCGGAGGCGCTGGATTTCACGTTCGACGCGCGACACGCGGCGGTGCGGCGAAAGGAACCCGTACTGCCGATTTCCCCGGTTGCATACATTCGCAAGAAGGTCGATGGTTGCTACGCCAGCGCATCCGACGTGCGAGTTCGCCGTGAGATCGACGCGCGGCTGGAGCAAGCGCGCCAAACCATCGGCCAGGCCGCCGGCGGCGTCGTTGCCGGACAGTCTGACGTAGCGCCGCTGGTCGACGCCGGGCGTCTGGCGTGCGAGAAGTGCGAGATGGGATCTCTGTGCCGGTTCGAGCGCGTGTTCAATCGAACGCGCGCGGCGACCGAATTGCCCGTCCTGCCTGATGGCGACCGCCCATGACTCCAACCGCAACGCAGCAACGCGCGATCGAACACGACGGCGGCGATCTGTTGTTGTCCGCCTCGGCCGGTTCGGGCAAGACGGAGGTCCTTACGCGGCGCTGCGTGCGCCTGATCTGCGATGCGCGACCGCGAACCTCAGTCGATCGCCTGCTGGTGGTCACGTTCACTCGCGCCGCGGCGGCGGAGCTGCGCGAGCGGTTGGTTCGCGAATTGCAGAAACGCGCGGCGGCCGAGCGTTCGGCGGCGGCGCGCGACGAGCTGCGCCGACAGATCGCGCTCGTCGACGCATCGGACATCGGCACGATCGACGCCTGGTGCGGGCGACTGGTGCGCGCGAATTTCGCCGCTGCCGACGTCGACCCTGGATTCGCCGTGCTGGGCGAGGCCGACGCGACGCTGCTGCGGAACCAGGTGCTCGATGAGCTGCTGGAGGAGATTTACACCGGCGGAACCACGCTCGCGGAAACCGGACGAAGTTTGCTCAACCGCTGTTCGTGGCCTAACGATCGACTGCTACGCGATCACATTACGGCGCTGAGCCTGTTTCGCGAGCAGCTCGTCAACCCGGAAGAATGGCTTCAATCGCAGCGAAAGGACTCGACGGGCGACGACGCCGAGCTGCGAAATCGAGCACAGCGGCGCGTCGCCGAGACATTGACGCGCGAGTGTGATTTCCAGCATCGCGAACTGTCGCGCATCGATCGATCGCAACTGGATTCGAAATCCCAAACGGCGATCCGCGACTACGAAGACGGACTGAAGGGCTTCTTGGAGGCCTTGCGCGACGCGGGGCGCGTCGCTGATGTCGCCAGGCGCATGTCCGAAAGTAAGCTCAAGTTGCCCCGGAAAACGGAGAGCCGGCCAGTTGGCTTTCGCGAGTCCTGGTTCAACAAGCGGCTCGAGCGGCTGGCCGATCCCGACGACGTGACGCAGTGCATCGAACACGCCGCGGCGACGGCGGACATGGCACGCTCGATCCTGGAGCTGGAAGCGGCGTATCACGCGCGCCTGCGGGCCGCAAAGCGCCGCGCGAACGCGTACGAATTCGCGGACATCCTTCGTCTGGCGCTCGATGTGGTCAGCGTGCACGGCGCGGGCCAGTCGCGCCGCCCGACGATTCTCGCGGACGCGATCCGGCAACGCTACGACTACATCCTGGTCGATGAGTACCAGGACACAAGCCCGGTGCAAGTCGAATTGCTGCGCATCGTCTCGCGACAAGCGCCTACGCCGAATCGTTTCCTGGTCGGCGACGTCAAGCAGAGCATTTACGGTTTTCGCCAGGCCGCGCCGCGCTTGTTCACGGCTTTGGAACAGGAATTCGCCGCGAATCCAGGCGTCGGCGCCGTCGAGCGTTTGGTCGACAACTTCCGCAGCCACGCGAGCCTCGTGCAATCGCTGAACGAATTGTTCGCGGCGCTCATCGACCGGGATTTCGGCGGCGCCGACTACGATTCCAACGAGCGCCTCACGGCCTGCCGATGCGACGTCGCCAACCCCGGTCTGGACGCCGCCCCGCGCGTGGAATTGCATCTGCTGCCGACTCAAAAGAGCCGGCTGTCATCCGGCGACGAGCTCGTCAGCGACGTCGAGCGCGAGGGGCGGATCATTGCCGCGCGGATCCGCGAAATGCTGCAATCGCGGGCGAGGATTCCAGAGCGCGGCGACGGCGACGTGCCGGTATTGCGCGAGATGCGGTTGGGAGACTGCGTCGTTCTGTTGCGTTCCGCGCGCGGGCGCGCCGCCCTGCTCGCGGCGACGCTTCGCGCGGCGGGCATTCCGGCGGTCGCGGTCGGCCGCGAGTCGGTGCTCGAGAGCCTGGAAGTCGGCGACCTGCGCAATATTCTCGCACTGCTCGTCAATAGCCGGCAGGAACTGCCATTGGCCGCCTATCTGCGCGGCCCCGCGGCAGAGCTGAGCGAACCCGAATTGCTGGCCATTCGACGCAGTGCGCCGCGCGCGACGTTCGACCAGGCCGTGCGGCTGTTTCCGCGGCGCAAAGTTCAATCGCCGCTGACCGCGAAACTCAACGATGCGATGGGCGCCCTGCGGCGCTGGCGGCGCGCGGCGCGAGAAACCGACGTGCCCGGGTTGCTCCTGCAGATTGAACGCGACATCGGGCTGAAGGCGTTCGCGCGGGCGCTCCCAGGAGGCGAGCATCGCGTGGCGATGATCGAGTCGTTTCAAGCGCTCGTCGCCGAACTCGCGACGCGCGCAAACCCCAATCTGGCAGAGCTGGTCGAGTACGTGAATCGCCTGGACGAACACGACGCCTCACCGGCGGTCGCGCCGAGCGTGGGAGACGGCGTAGTGCGAATCATGACGATTCACGCGGCGAAGGGGCTCGAATTTCCCTTCGTATTTCTCGCCGGCACCGGCGCCGCGTTCAACACTCAGCACTCGCGCGCCGGATTGGCGTTGGACGAGGAACTGGGCCTGGGCATGCGGACCGTCGACTACGAGCGCCGCGCCAAACTCGTTTCGCCCTCGTTCATGGAGCTGCGCGAGCGGCGGCGCTCGCGCGAGCGCGAAGAGGAGCTTCGCCTGCTGTATGTCGCGGCGACGCGGGCGCGGGAGCGCCTGTTCGTCGTGGGGCATTCGCGCGACATCGAGACCGTTCGATCCGCAATGGGACCGCCAATCGTGCCGTTGATGGCCCGCGCGAGTGCGTCGAGCATGCTCGAATGGCTGGTTGCCGCGGTGAGCGCGGGCGACGCGGACACGCGCGGGCTGGTGCGCATCGAACGTCATTGTGAGCCCGCGGAAGAGCCGGGTACGCGTCTACGGCTTCTTCCACCGCCAGATTCGCCGCCAACGAATTTGCCGCTCGACGACGCATGGGTGAACGAGGCGATCACGCTCATCCGCTCGACGCCATCCTCGCTCACCCGCACCGCGGCGGCGATCTCCGTCAGCCGACTGAAGGAACTCGCCCGCCGCGGCGTGGACGGCGACGCTACCGCTGCGCGATTCAGCGAGTTCGGGAATCTGCGCCGCCCCGATTTCGGGGTCGTCGCGAAGGACGGCATTGAGCTGGGCCGCGCGGTGCATCGATTCTTGCAATGGGTCGAAATGTCGGCGCTGAAGCCTGCAAACAAGCTCGACGAACAGTTTGAGCGCCTGGTGCGCGAGGAGCGGCTCACGGAAGCGGAAGCAAAGCTGGTTCCACGTGACGCGATGACGTGGCTGGCGGGCGAGCCGATCGGCCGATTCCTGGCCGACAACGCGGCGCGCTGCCGGCGGGAACAGGCGTTCGTCGCGCGCGTCGACCGCGCGGACGGCGAATTTCAACTGCTGCGCGGCGTCGTGGATTGCCTGGTAGAGGCAGCCGATGGCCTGACGCTGCTGGATTACAAGACAGATCGCCTCGAGCTGCCGCGCGATATCCCGCGCGTCGCCGCGTATTCGGAGCAAGTCCGGCTGTACGCCTGGGCGATGCAGCAAATCCTCCGCCGGCCGGTTATCAGCGCGTACTTGGTCTTCCTGCTCGAACGGCGCGTAGAGCCCGTTTCCGTCTCCAATCTTGGCGGCGGCGCGCCGCAAATCGTCGGGCAACTGTCGCTTTTCGATTCGCCTCGGGCGAGCGATACTGCAATCGCAGATACAGGGCCGTTTCCGCCGAACGCGCGGGAGAGTATTTTTCTCCCGGAATAGCGTTCGAAACGAATCGTCGTGCGAATGCGCAATCGGCCGTAACAGGCGGGTCACATGCTCACGAAAGTCACGGTTGTTGGCGCCGGCGCGATGGGAACGGTCACCGCGCTGATTCTGGCGTCGAACCGAACGCACGTCGCGTTGCTGACGCGCGACGCGGATCGCGCCGCCGAGCTGCTCACCACGCGCGAGAATCGGCGCTATCTGGCGGGCGCCCGGCTCCCCGAGCGAATCGTTCCCACCGCCGACGCGGGCGCCGCGCTGGCGAACAGCGAACTGATCATCTCCGCCGTCCCCTGCCAATACCTGAGCGCGACCTGGTCCGCCCTGGCCCGGCACACGCCGCCGGAAACGCCCATTTGCAGCGTGACGAAAGGCATCGATCCGGCGACGCTGCTTCGGCCCAGCGAGCTGATCGCGCGCCAGGTGCTGTCCAATCCACAGGCGGTGTTGTCGGGTCCGTGCATTGCGGCCGAGGTGGCGCGCTGCCTTCCGGCGACGGTCGTCGTCGCCAGCAGCAGCGACGACGTAGCGCTGCTGGTGCAAGGCGCGTTGACGGCGTCGTGGTTCCGCGTCTACACCAGCCCGGACGCGGCCGGAGTCGAGCTTGCCGGCGCGCTCAAGAACGTCATTGCGCTTGCGGCGGGAATTCTCGATGGTCTCCATGCCGGCGACAACGCGAAAGCGGCCCTGCTGACGCGCGGGCTGGTCGAGATCACGCGGCTGGGCGTCGCGATGGGGGCGCGGGCGCAGACGTTCGCGGGACTGGCCGGCGTCGGCGACCTGGTGACAACCTGCGTTTCGCCGCACGGCAGAAATCGATCCGCCGGCGAGCGTATCGGCCTGGGAACGCCGGTCGACGCCGTGGTGCGCGAGAGTCGTTCGGTCATCGAAGGCGTTCCGACCACGCGGGCGGTGCTGGCGTTGGCGGAACAGTATTCGGTCGAGATGCCCATTACACAGGCGGTGTATTCGGTTCTGTTCGAGCGAAAAAGCCCGTTGGACGCGATTTCTGAGTTGATGAATCGGCCGCTGAAGCGTGAAGAGCTGCTCTAGTCGGCCGCCGGGTTTCGGTCACGCGCGAATCCCCTGCCGCGCTTGGGCAACCTGTCCGTCATGTGCGGCTTGGTGCTTCCACGTAGCAGAAGATTGACGCCGCCCACCCGATCGGTAGCATGTTCAAGACGATCGGCGCAGCGGCCTGTTCGCATGTCAATCGCCGGTTTTTTGCCGATCGGCTCTGCCTCGAGCGCCAGTTTTCGGCGGAGACATCGCCATGAGCGACGAAAGCCCGGAACTCATCATACGGCGGTTGGAGCACGAACTGCTCGCGCATCATCGGCTCGCGCTGTTGGGCAACATGGCGGCGATGATTTCGCACGAATTCAACAACCTGATGACGCCGGTACTGGCGCGCGCACAGGATGCCCTGACGCACAACGACCCGGCCGCCGGGCGCAAGGCACTTGAGCGGACCGTTCACCAGACGCAACGCGCCACGCAGATCGCGCGTCAGTTGCTCGATCTGGCGCGCGGCGTGTCGCCCGACATGAGCGACTGCCGCGTGCGCGACGTGGTGAACGAGGCGATCGAGAGCGCGGCGCGCCCGCTGGATCGCGACGGCATCGAACTGGTGATCGAAGTGCCCGACGAAGTGCGGATCCGCGCCTCCGCCCTGCTGGCCGAACAGGTGTTGCTGAATCTTATCATCAACGCCCGCAACGCGATGAAACCGCGCGGCGGACGCCTGGCGCTGCGGGCGCGGCGTGACGGCGAACACGTCTTGATCGACGTTCGCGACAATGGCCAGGGCATCGACCCGCAGCGAATCGAGGGCGTCATCAACCCATTCCTGGCGGATGACGGCGAGCAACGCGCCACCGATTGGCAATCCGTCGGCCTGGGGCTGAACGTCTGCCGCACCATCGCCCGCTCGCACGGCGCATCGCTGCGCGCGATCGCCAATGACGGCCCCGGCTGCACGTTCCAACTTCGCTGGCCGGCGGCGTAGAAGTAAACCCGGTGATCAGCCACCCGTCGCGTTCTCGTACGCAGACTCTCGCTGCAGCGCAATTACCGGGCCGCGTACGAATCGGGACCCGCCGTTGACGCTGCACCGTTCTGATTCAAACGGCGGCTCGAAGGCCATTCGAAATTGGCTTCGTTAATTCGCGCGGCGAAACGGTTAATCGCCAAAGCCGCAAGCTCGATCCCATGCGTTGGAAAGCGAAGGAAATCCGCGCTTGACAAGTAATAAGCATCTGCTTATATATTTGTCATGCGCACTGCGTCAGCGACCCAAGATCTGATCTTCCAGGCGTTGGCGGACCGCAGCCGCCGGGCGATTTTCGAAACGCTCACGCGCGGCGAAGCGGCGGTGAAGGAACTCACGTCACGTTTCGACATCTCACAGCCAGCGGTTTCACAGCACCTAGGCACGTTGAAGGCGGCCGGCCTCGTGAACGCGCGGCGCGACGGCCGTCACGTGTACTACCGCGTGGCGCCGCGCGGCATGAAGCCGCTGATCGACTGGATCGCGCATTACCGCGCCTTCTGGACCGAGCACGTCGAGCGCCTTGAGAGATTGCTGGAGAAGATGGACCCATGAACCCGGCCGACAAGACCACACCGACGCAAACCGAGTCCATCGCGTTCGAATTCGATCTTCCGCATCCAGCGGAAAAAGTATGGCGCGCCCTGACCGAGCCCGCGCTGCTCGCGGAGTGGCTCCTGCCCGTCGCCGGATTCAAGCTCGATGCGGGCGCTTCGTTCGCGTTTCACGCGCAGCCCCAACCCGGTTGGGACGGCGTGGTGAATTGCAAGCTGCGCGAAATCGAGCCGCATCGAAAGCTCAGCTACGCTTGGGTCGTCGGCGATATCCACACCGTCGTGACGTTTACGCTGACTCCGGCGGCCGGATCGGAAGGAAAACCGCGAACGCTTTTGTCGGTCGTGCAGTCGGGCTTCAAGCCGAGCCAGAAACAGGCGTTCGGCGGCGCGCGCTACGGCTGGAGAATGATGGGCGGGAAACTGGTCGATCTTCTCGCGAAAACAGAATGAGTCCGGTCGCGGCCGGGACAAAGCAATTCAGCGGACACTTGATAGGAGACAGCGATGAACCTGGGCAAATGGGTTCGGCAGATGCACCGCTGGGTGTCCATACTCTTTGCCGTGGCCGTCGTCGCCAACATCGTCGGCTTCACGGTTGGGAAAGGACAGCCGCCGCCGGCCTGGGTGGTCTATTCGCCGCTTCCGCCACTTTTTCTGCTCATGCTGACCGGGCTGTATATGTTCGTAGCGCCGTATGCGGGCCGCTTGCGCACCGCACGATAGCCCGGGAGATTTGTTTTTGGAACTAACGGCGCCGGTCGACGGCGCTGCTGACTTGGAGTGATTGCAATGGCCAAGACGACAGGCAGGTCAACGAAAGCTGTGCGATCACGGAAAAAAATTCCGGCGGAGGCGGCGCGAAGGAGAATTCAAGCACCGGACGCCGGGCGCGCACGCGACGCCGTCTCCAGTATTCGATTTGCCGCAACACTCCTTCGACCGAAGTCGACCGCTGAGTTGGATTCGCGTCACGGCGATGCGACGACGTGGCTCTTTCTGAAGCTGCCGAAGGATGCCAGCGCCAGGCTTCCCTCGCGTGGACAGGTGTCCGTCGAGGGCACGCTCAACGGCGTCTCCTTCCAAACCGCGCTCGATCCGGACGGGCAAGGCGGCCACTGGCTGAAGGTGGACCAGGAACTTCGCGACGCGGCGGGGGGAACCGCCCGCGCGCTGGAGGCCGGCGACGTCGTCACGCTGGACATTTTGCCGGCGACCGAAGAGCCGGAACCGACCCTGCCGCCGGACTTGCGGAAGGCTCTTGCGGAAGCGCCGCCGGGGAGAGCCGGCAAGCCTGGGGCGCGGGAGGCGTGGGCGGACATCACGCCCGCCGCGCGGCGGGATTTCATTCACTGGATCACGTCCCCCAAACGCCCCGAGACGCGCGTAAAGCGGATCGCGACCGCCTGCGACATGCTGGCCAAGGGCAAGCGCCGCCCGTGCTGCTTCGATCGCTCGGGAATGTATGACAAGAGCCTCAGTTGTCCGGTAGCGGACGACGAGTGAAGAATAACAGCGTGTCGAAGGCGATGTGCGAACGGACCGTTAGGGATGTCTTAAGGAAAGTGCTCTCAGCTTGGGAACACGCTCGACACCGAGGCCCGACCGTGAGGGAGTGGCTTTCTGCGCTTCTCAATAGCCCCTCCCTGACGGCCCCTTGACACGCCCCGGATGGGTGCGGCTCGCTTGGGGAGCTTCTTCGCGACGGGGAGAGGCCATCCGCTCGTGAGGGATTTGGTTGAGCTCACGAAATCGGCGTACCATTGGGCGATGAGACCTCTGTATCGCGCTCTCGCACCCGTCCTGGCGATCGCACTCGTCGGCTGTTCGCAGCGCATCGGCGCTGGCCCGCGTTCTGAGGCCGACGCGATCGAATACACCCTGCGATTCGCGTCTCCCGAATCGCACATGGCTGAGATCGAGATGTCGATCCCGACCGATCGCGCCGCTTCGCTCGAAGTCATGCTGCCGGTTTGGTCGCCGGGCTTCTATCAAGTCGAGAACTATGCTGAGAACGTGCGTCAGTTCACGGCTCACGGTTCCGCCGGCGAACTGCTCGCCAGCGCCCACTCGTCGCCCAACCGCTGGCGCGTCGAAACCGCCGGGCAGCCGCGCGTGACGATCGACTACACGCTCGCCTGCGAGGGTCATTCGGTCACGACCAACTGGGTCGGGCCTGACTACCTCGTGCTGAACGGACCTGCGACGTTCATGACGCCGATCGACTCACGATCACGGACGTATCGCGTACGCCTGTGCCCGGATCGACGCTGGCCGGATTGCGAGACCGCGCTGGAGCGCGCCCGCGGCGGCGCGCCGAACGAATTTGCCGCCCCGGATTACGACACGCTGGTCGATTCGCCCATCGTCGCCGGTCGGCTCTCGCGACACGAGTTCTCGGTGAACGGCGCGCGACACGTGCTGGTCGATGTCGGCGCGCCGGAAGGCTGGGACGGACAACTTGCGGCCGACCGGCTGCGGCCGGTGGTCGAGCAACATGCCCGATTGATGGGTGGCCTTCCGTTTCGGCGCTACGTGTTCCTGAACGTGTTTCGCGCGGGGGGCGGCGGATTGGAGCATTGCAACTCGACGTTGCTGACGACGCACGCCGGTCGCGCGGGCGGCGTCGCGCCGGGCGACGGCTGGCTGAAATTCGTCAGCCACGAGTATTTCCACGCCTTCAACGTCAAGCGGCTGAGACCCATCGAACTCGGTCCGTTCGATTACGAAAAGCCGCCGCGAACGAGTGCGCTGTGGATCGCGGAGGGCTGGACCAGCTATTTCGGCAACCTGGCGGTCGATCGTTCGCGCGAAGGTTCGCGGAGCGCGTTTCTTCGCGACGCGTCGAATGAGATTCGCCGATTGCAGACCGGCGCAGGACGGCTGAAGCAGTCGCTCGAACAAGCGTCACTGACAGTCTGGGACGACGGCACCACTTCCGGCGTCGGCGGAAACCGCGATGAAGTGGTCGATTATTACAACAAGGGCTTCGTCGTCGCGTTTCTGCTCGATGCGAAGATCCGACGCAGCACCGGCGATCGCCGCAGTCTCGACGACCTCATCCGATTGGCGTATCGACGATTCGGCGGGGCCCACGGGTTCACCGCCGACCAGTTTGAAGCGACCGCCGGCGAAGTCGCGGGAACCGATCTGCGCGAGTTTTTCCGCCGGGCAGTTCGCTCGACCGAAGAGCTGGATTATGCGGAGATGCTTGAGTGGTACGGCCTGCGTTTCACGTCAACCGACGACGCGGATTCGGCCTGGACGCTCACCGTTCGCGAAGACGCAACCGCCGATCAGGGGCGAAATCTCGATCATTTGGTTCCTGCGCATGTCGGAGCGGGCTCAGCGGACATCGCCCCTGCGCCAGGCCGCAATAGCTTCTGCGCAAACACGACGTCGATCCAGCGTCCAAACTTGAACCCGACTTCGCGCAGCCGGCCGACTTCCGTGTACCCCGCTGCGAAGTGCAGCCGCAGGCTGTCCTTGCTCTCGGCGCTGATGATCCCCAGCACGCTGTGAAACCCGCCCGCGACGGCGGAGTCGAGCAAGGCGGCGAGCAACCGCCTGCCGATGCCCATGCCGCACGATTCCGGCCGAATGTAGATCGAATTCTCGACGGTGAAGCGGTATGCGCACCGTCCGCTGTACTGGGAAAGTGCCGCCCATCCGATGATGTAGTTATCGAGACCGGCGATCAGCATGGGAAAGCGGCCCTGCCGCTCGCGCCACCAGCTTTGGCGCTCTTCCGCCGTCATCGGCGTCTCGGCGAATGTCGCCGTGCTGTTGAGCACGTAGTGGTTGTAAATATCGTTGATCGCGCCTAAGTCGGCGTCGATCGCCGGTCGTATCAGTGCCTGCACGTTGGTCTCCGCGAATGCCGGAATCGGCCGCACCGGCGTGCCGACGATCGGGAAAAAACAAAGGCTGGCGACGGCCCGCCGTCAGTGATACGCTTCGTTCAGGGCGAGAGTTCGAATGCGCTATTTGAGCCGAATCTAGCTAAGGAGTCGTACAATGTCGCTCGATTTGTTCCTGCGGAACCGCACACGGCTGGCCGGCGGCCTGGCCGCATGCCTGCTCGTCGGCTTGGTATTCGCCGAGGAGCCGATTCAAAATGTGCCTCCCGGCGGCCCGCCACCCGCCGCGGGAAAACCCGACGGCGACGGCAAGCCTGACAAGCCGGACAAGCCCAAGCGTTTCCCGGATTTCAACGAAGTCATCAAAGACATGAAGCCCACCGAGGGCCTCTTCACGCTCTATCGCTATGACCCAGACGACAAGGAACGCGACTCCGAGAAGCTGCTGTGCCGCATACCGCGCAGCTTGCTGAACGAAGATCTGCTCTTCGCCACCAGCATCTCCAGCGGCGGACCGCTGACCGGCTACATGTGGAGCTCGTGGCTGGTGCGCTGGGAGATCATCGGCAACCAGCTCAAGCTCGTTACGCCTGACACGCGTTTCGCCCAGCCGGAGGACAAACCCGTCAGCGACGTGGTGCGTCGCACGTACAACGACGGTTTCATCGCCGCCGTCCCGATCGTGACGATGAATCCCGGCGGCGACCCGGTGATCGACCTAGGCGCACTGCTGAAGTCGAACGTCGCCGACGTGGATTTCATCGCCGGCGGCGGCCAGGTCCGGCCGGAGCTCAGCAAGTGGGCCAAGGTCAAGAATTTCCCGAACAACATGCTGATCGAGGTCGACCTGGCGGTCAGCAGCCGCGGCTCGGGCGGCGAAGTCGGCGTTTCGTACGCGTTCCAGCGCCTGCCGAAGCTGGGCGGCTACAAGCCGCGTCTGGCGGATCCGCGCGTCGGATATTTCATGACTACGCGCCGCGACTGGTCGAAATCGCCCGAGTCGCGCGAGACCGTGGATCGCTACATCAATCGCTGGCAGCTCGAAAAGAAAGACCCGTCGCTCGAGTTCAGCCCGCCCAAGAAACCGATCACGTTCATCATCGAGAAGACCGTGCCGATTCAGTGGCGGCGCTGGGTGCGCGAGGGAATCGCCGAATGGAACGCGGCGTTTGAGAAGATCGGCTTTGTAGACGCGATCATCGTGCAGCAGCAAACCGACGACAATGAATTCAAGGATTACGATCCGGAAGACGCGCGTTACAACTTCTTCCGCTGGATCGTGACCGGTCAGGGTTTCGCGATGGGCCCTTCGCTGCCTGACCCGCGCACCGGCCAGCTCATCGACGCCGACATCATCATGGACGACTCGTTTGTCCGCGCGTACATGGGTTCGTTCGACATTTTCGCCGGCGGCAAGAACGGGTACGTCGCTTCGCAGGGTCCGGGCTTCCAGCTGCTGATGAAACAGTATCCGGAGATGGTTCCCAACATCTTCAAGTACGCCGAGCCGCAGACGGAACTCTCGCGGTTCGACCTCGATCGCGAGTTGATGAACGAGGCCAACGACCGCATGACCCGCCAGGGCCGCCACGTCTGCATGTACGCCGACGGCATGAGCGAGGAAATGGCGATGATGAATTTCGCGATGCTGGCGACCGCTTCGGGCAAGAAATTCCCGGAGCGGCTGATCGGAATGGCGATCAAGGAAGTCGTCACGCACGAAGTCGGCCACACCCTCGGCCTGCGACACAACTTCAAGGCGTCGTCGTGGCTGGGCATGGACGAGATCAAGCGCCGCCGCAACGAAACCGACGAGCCGACGGTCGCTTCGGTGATGGATTACAACCCGCTGCTCTTCTTCGCCGACGACGACATCGAGAAGGTGCGGCACGTCATGACGCCGGGCATCGGTCCCTACGACATGTGGGCGATCGAGTACGGCTATCGCGCGCCGGGCAAGGGCGACAAGGGCGAGGACGAGATGCTTTCGGAAATCGCCTCGCGCGGCACGCAAGCCGGACTGGCTTTTGCCACCGACGAGGACACCATGGGCGCGTACTCGCCCGATCCGTCGGTGAACCGCTTTGACTTCTCGGACAGCCCGCTTTCGTGGGCCAAATCGCGCGTCGATCTGACCGACAAGCTGTTGGGCAACGTCTGCGACTGGGCGATCAAGAGCGGCGAATCGCGCGAGTACATCACGCGCGCGTTCAACATCCTGATGGGGCAGCGCGCCCGCAACTTCTCGTACGTCGGGCGTCTGATCGGCGGCCAGTACTACAACCGCGACCACAAGGGCGACCCCGACGCGCGGCCGACCTTCGTGATCGTGGACGCCGACACGCAGCGCGGCGCACTAAAAATGCTGCTGGACACGCTCTTCAACGACGAGTTCTTCAAGACCGACGCGGACGTGCTGAACAACCTGGCCGTCTCGCGCTGGTGGGATTGGGACACCACGCCGCCGATGCGGCTGGATTACCCGGTTCACGACCGCATTGCGATGATGCAGCTCTCGGTGTTGTTCGAGATCTGCTCGCCGCCGGTGATGCAGCGCATCTATGACGCCGAGATGAAGGCGACCGGCGCCAACCGCTACACCGCCGCCGAACACATCACGGGCCTGCGCGACGGCATTTGGGCGTCGCTGTCCAACGCTGGCGACGGCAACTACACCGACGCCAAGCCGATGATCAGCTCGATCAGCCGCAACTTGCAGAAGGAGTATCTGAACCTGATGCTGAGCGCGGCGCAGATGCCGCCCGGCGCCGGTATGTCGGCGGACCTGAACGGCATGATCCGCTTCGCGATGCGCGAGCTCAGCGAGCGCATCGGCAAGGCGCTGGAAGGCAAGGGCAAGCTCGATTTCGCGACGCGGGCGCACCTGAACGAGTGCAAGTCGCGAATCGACCGCGTGCTCGACGCGAAGTTCACGGCACGCTAGATCGCGGCGACTGGGAGACCGGTCCCTGCGGGACCGGTCTCCCGACCGGTCTCTGTGAGAGGTCTCTGTGGGACCGGTCTCCTGACCGGTCTCTCCGGATGATCGGTCTTCCAGCCAACAGATCAAGAGACCGGTCCCACAATGTCCGGCTGATGGGTTCAGTTGACCGGTCAGGAGGCCGGTCTCATAATCAGTCCGGGAGCCGCTTCATGAATCTCGACGCCGTTCAAACCTACCTTCGCGATCAGAAAATCGACGCCTGGCTGATCTACGATTTCCGCGGCAGCAACGCCGTCCTGAGTCAGCTCTTGTCGGGCATCAAACCCTCGACGCGCCGTGCGATGCTGCTGATTCCCGCCGGTGGCGAGCCGACGCTGCTCCTTCATCCTCTCGATCGGCATCAATTCCCCGAAGGTCCGGTCCGCCGGGAGTTCTATGCCGGCTGGGTCGACCTGCGCGACTGGCTGGCCAAGCGCTTGAGCGGGATGGCGCGCGTGGCGATGGAGTATTCTCCCGGCGCGGCGCTACCAGTCGTGGGAATCGTCGACGCCGGCACCGTGGAGCTGATTCGCTCCCTGGGCGTCGATGTATGCTCGTCGGCCAACCTGATCCAGGTCGGCGTCGCGCGCTGGTCGGCGAATGCACTCGAGAAACACCTGGTTGCGTCCAAACGCGTGGCCGAGGCGAAGGACAGCGCGTTTGACCTGATTCGCAAAAGTCTAGCCGCGAATCGAACGCTGCTGGAGACCGACGTTCAGCGGCACATCCTGGACCGGTTTTCGGCCGCCGGGCTGCAATGGCCGGACGACCCGATCGTGGCGGTGAACGCGCACGCCGGCGATCCGCACTATGAACCCTCAGCGAAGACTCCCACACCGATCCGCCGAGACGATTGGGTGTTGATTGACCTGTGGGCGCGAATTCCGGGCGACGAGAACATCTACTCGGATATCACCTGGGTCGGCTACGCGGGCGCAAGCGTTTCGGCGGAGCATCGCCGCGTGTTCGAGATCGTGAAGGCGGCACGCGACGCGGCCGTGGAGCGCGCCCGGCAGGCGTGGCAGCGAAAGGAGCGGCTCGAAGGCTGGCAGCTCGACGAAGCGGCCCGCGCGGTGATCATCCACGCCGGATTCGGGCATGCGATCAAGCACCGCACCGGCCACAGCCTCAGTCCGGGGCCGAAAGTGCACGGCCTGGGCGTGAATCTCGACAATTTGGAAACGCACGACACGCGCGAAGTGCTTGCGGGCATCGGCTACACGGTCGAACCCGGAATCTACCTGCCCGAATTCGGCGTGCGGCTTGAGATCAACGTCTTCACCGACCCGAAGGACGGCCCACGCGTGACAAGCTGCGTGCAGGATGAGATCGTGATGTTAGGGTGACCACCCGTCCAACACGCGACGGGGCCGCGCGCCGGCGTTACATTTCGCTTGCGAATTCGGAGTGATGCGATTGAACGGACGCGCAGGCGATCCGCGGCAGTTGACGTTTGATTGGTTTGCGGCGGCGTGATTGCCGTCGGCATCCATTCAGGGCGGCGAGGGACACCTGAACGCCCTACGCCAAGTTTCCCAATACTGCCGCTCGCGCAACTGAGATTTCGCACCGTCATGTTTGACGGAAAAACGGTGCTGCTAATCCGGGTCCAATACCACGCGTATCGCGTGGTCGAACTGAGCGTTGGACAGGTCTTGCTTCGCGTCGGCGACAGCAACCGCCGTCTGCACAGCGAGGACGTTCTTCGTCTGAAGCACGAGAAGGGTGAAATCCCATTCGAGCTTGAAGTCGTCGAAGGC
This sequence comes from Phycisphaerae bacterium, assembly GCA_046350315.1. Taxonomy (GTDB): domain Bacteria; phylum Planctomycetota; class Phycisphaerae; order UBA1845; family Fen-1342; genus CAZHTF01. The sequence continues at coordinate 2,324,474 of JAXMAP010000002.1, read as the reverse complement.
GTTTCGATCGACGCCCTGGACTCCGATCTAGTTCGCGGGTCCTTGGCAAACAGCAGAATCGCGACGTTGAACTCATGGAGGAATCAGGCCTGCCGCTGCCGAGTTTTCGTCAGGAGGCCGACCGGCTCTCGAAGGTCGTCGTCACGCTCAAGAACAACGTGGAGCAACGAAAAACCTGGATCGACCGCGATCTCACGCGTTTGGTCGGCGAACCGTTGGCTGGTACGCTCAGCCCAGAAGAGAAACGCGTGCTCAACCACCTCGCCGAGTCCAATCGGATCACGACGTGAGCGACGCGCTTCGAATCACCAGCGCCAGGAAGTGGCATGCCGCCAAGAAAATCCTCGACTCATTGCAGAAACGCGGACTCGTCGAGCGGGTCAGCGGCCGAATGCGCGATCCAAACAGCTACTATCGGCTCGTCGAAAAGCGGCGTGAAAACGGAAATGCCTAACGCGTGACGCCTCGAATTGTTCTCATCAATTCGAGGATTGGATGGTGCGTCGGTTCGGCTGACGAACGCTCACGCTACCGCCTACCGCCACTGTTTCGGCGAAGCCTGGCGCGAGCGCGCACCGCAGTTAGAACGCGACGCGCAATCGAGCGCGACTGGGAATCGCGCTCGCTGGCGCTGCGCGTTCTGATCGCAGTACGTACACCCGCACGTCCTCCGCGCCGGTGCGGCGACTCGCCTACTTCGCCTCCAGCCAATTATCCGCAATCGCCACATCCACCTTCACCGGCACGCGCAGCGACAACGCCGAACGCATCTCCCCTGCCACCAGCTCGCTCAACTCCGCCGCGCGCGCCCGCGGCGCCTCGAGGACGAGTTCGTCATGCACCTGCAACAGCATCCGCAGCGGCTGCTTTTCGACTTCGATCCGCTGGTGAATACGAATCATCGCCGCCTTGATCATGTCCGCCGCCGAGCCCTGAATCACCGTGTTCACCGCCAGGCGCTCGGCCTGGTTCTTGGCGGCCCGATTGGCGGAGTGGATGTTGGGGATCGGCCGGCGTCGGCCCAGGATGGTGCGCACGAAGCCGTCCCGCCGGGCGTCGGCGATGCACTGATCCAGAAACCCGCGGATGCGCGGATAACGGCGGAAATAGCTGTCGATGAACGATTGCGCGTCGTTGCGGCTCATTCCGGTGGATTGGGCCAGGCCGAACGCCGTCTGGCCGTAAATGATGCCAAAATTCACCGCCTTTGCCCGTCCGCGCATCTCGCGCGTCACTTGCTCCAGCGGCACGCCGTTGACTTGTGCCGCGACGAACGCGTGGATGTCGCGGTCTTCCGCAAATGCGGTCATCAGCGCCGCGTCCTGGCAGAAATGCGCCAAGACGCGCAGCTCGATCTGCGAATAGTCGGCCACGATGAGCTGCTCGTCACGATTACGCGGCACGAACGCGCGGCGGATCTGGCGACCCAGTTCCGTGCGCACCGGGATGTTCTGCAAATTCGGCTCGCTGCTGGAGAGCCGGCCGGTGATCGCCCCAGTCTGGTGGAAGCTCGTGTGGACGCGCCCGGTGCGGCGGCTGCGCGCCGCGGGCAGGGCCTCGACGTACGTCCCGAGCAGCTTTTGCATCTCGCGATATTCCAGCAGCAGCCGCAGCGCCGGGTGTCCGGTTTCGGACGCCAGCGCCTCCAGCGTGTCCGCATCGGTCGAGCGCGTGGTGCGGGTGCGTTTGACGACTCGGAAGCCGAGCTTGTCGAAGAGGATTTCGCCGAGTTGCTTGGGCGAATCGAGGTTGAACATCGCCCCGACCAGCCGGTGAATCTCGTCGGTGAGCTGCGAGAGCCGCCGCTTCATGTCGTCGCCCAGGCCGCGCAGCAGCTCGACATCAAGCGTGATGCCATGCCGCTCCATCTCGGTCAGCACGCGCACCAGCGGCATCTCGGTCTCGGAGAACAGCGCCTGGCGGTCGCTGCCGGCCAGCCGCGGCTCGATCAGCGCTTTGAGCCGCATGGTGTAGTCCGCGTCCTCGCCAGCGTATTCGGCGACCTGCTCAAGCGGAACCTGGTCCATACGGAGCTGGTCACGCCCGCGGCCGATTAGATCGCTGATCGGGATCATGGTGTGGCCGAAATACGCGTGCGCCAGCGGGTCGAGGCCGTAGCTGCTCCGCGACGGGTCGAACACGAACGCGGCGATCATCGTGTCAAACAGCGGCCCGCGCACGGCCATGCCTGACTGTTCAAGAATGATGAGGTCGTACTTCAGGTTGTGGCCGATCTTGCAGGTGGATTCATTCGCGAGGATGGGGGCAAGCGCCGTGCGCGCCGCGTCGAGCGTCAGTCGTGCGCCATAAACTGAGCGCAGCGGCACATACCAGCCGCTGCCCGGCCGCCACGAAAACGCCAGGCCGACCAGGTCGGCGTCGATCGGGTTCACGCCGGTGGTCTCGGTGTCGACCACGAATTCGCGCTGCTGCGAAAGCTGGGCAACAAAGCGTTCGAACTCGACCGGCGAATTGACCAGCTTCCAATCGCCCTGGTCCGGATCGCGCAGCGTCGCGGCGGCGGCACGGAGCTCGCCTGGCAGCCCGGCCGGCGCGGATGATTGGTCCGCCTCGGCTTTTAGACCTTCAACCGCAGCCGCGCCGACAGCCAGATCGGTTCCCGCGGAATCGCGTTCCGCCCCTGAGTTCTCGCCCGAAGAGACCGGCCGCGGGCCGGTCCCCCCGTCCTCGTCCGCGGGTAGCTGCTCGGTCAGCCGGCGGAAACCGAGTTCTTCGAATACGCGTCGCGCGGCGGACCAGCGAATCCGGCTGATTGCCGCCGTGTCGAGGTCGAACTCGATCGGCACATCCGTCCGAAGCGTGACCAACTGACGTGTGCGCTCCAGGTGCGGCGCGAAAGCCAGCACATTCTCGCGCTGTTTGGGCGTGAGCTCGTTCGCGTGCTCGATCACTCCGCACACCGAGCCGAATTGTTGCAACAGCTTGGCGGCCGTCTTTGGCCCGATCCCCGGAACGCCCGGCACGTTGTCAACTGTGTCACCCATCAGCGTTTGCGCTTCAATGGCCTGCTCAGGACGCCAGCCCTTGAGCTCGAGGAGGCGCTCCGGTGTGATGACCTCGTCCTTGCCGGGGTCATACATGCGGACGTTCGCGTCAAGCAATTGCTCGAGGTCTTTGTCCTTGCTCACCAGGTACGTGGTCAGCTCGGGTCGCGCGTGTCGCCGAACGATTGTCGCGATCACGTCGTCGGCTTCGTAGCCCGTTTTGCTGAGCATCGCCACGCCGCTGGCCTGGAGCGTCGCGACGATTCGCCGCTCCTGCACGGGCATGTCCTCGGGCGGCGGATCGCGATGCGCCTTATATTCCGGGTAAATCTGCTTCCGCAGCAGCTTGCTCTCATCGGCGTCGAGCACCACCAGCAGATAGTCCGGCTGCTTGTCGCGCACGAGATTCAAAAGCATCTGAAAAAACACGTGCGTCGCGCGCGTGGGTTCGCCGCTGGGCGCCGTGAGATTGCCGAACGGCGCGTAGTAGGCGCGATAAATCTGTGCGTGGCCGTCAATGACGTAGAGCGTTTGGGACATGAAGACGAATGGTAGTGCGAGGGCCCTTGCGATGGGGAAATCCAGCCCGCCCGCCGCCGTAAACTTCCCGCCAGCAAGCCGGTTAGGTTACAGTTTCGCCGGAAGAGGGCCGGCCGTGCACCAAAGCGATCCGGATTTGGTCAATGCGTGCATACGCGGCGAACAGTCGGCTTGGAACGCGCTCGTCGACCGTTATGGAAGGCTGGTGTACTCAGTCCCTAGGCGCTACGGCCTTTCCAACGCCGACGCAGATGACGTTTTCCAGTGCGTCTTCACAAACCTCTACCGCACGCTGCATAAACTGAACGACGTTTCGCGACTCTCCGCGTGGCTGATTACAGCCGCGCACCGCGAAAGCTGGCGGGTGGGAAAGCGCTCCAGCCAATACGCAGATCTCGACTCGTACATGCCGGACGTTTCGTCGCCTGCCGACGACAAGCTCGATCAGTGGGAACGTCAGCATCTCGTCCAGCAGGCGTTGATCAGACTGGGCGGCCGCTGCGAAACCCTTCTGCGGGCGTTGTTCATGAGCGCTGAATCGCCGTCGTACACAACAATCGCGACGGAACTGGGAATTCCAGTCGGGAGCATTGGTCCGACTCGCGCGCGGTGTTTCCGAAAGATGCAGGATGTGCTGCGATCTCTGAACGACGGCAATGATCTATAACTCGTTTGTGGCACAATTGTTACAAATCGGCAGGCCGACGCGGCCGGCTTCGTGCCGCGCGTTGAGCCGACCGTTCGGAATTGTCGCCGGCACGCTATGGCTTGTATTTCCGCCGCTTCCGCCGCCTCAATAACAGTGAAGCGAAAAGGAAAGCTCGATGTCCGACCAAGTCGCTCCCGACAAACTAATCGCCTACGCCGCCGGCGAGTTGCCGGCGAACGAAACCAGCCAAGTTGAAGCGGCAGTTCAATGCTCGCCCGAGTTGGCGCGGCAGGTTGAAGCCACGCGGCGTCTGATTTCGCTGATGCGTTGCGACGACAGCGTATCCCCGCCCGCCGCCACGATCGCTAGGGCCAAGGCGGTTTTTCAACCCAAACCGACCGCGATGCCGGAGTGGTTCAGTACGCTCGGACGAGTGGTTGCGTCTCTGATCTTCGACAGCCGCATGCAGCCGGCGCTGGCGGGATTCCGCGGCGACCAGGACGGATTCTCCCTTAGCTTTCAAGCGGACAGAGCGGAAATCGACCTTCAGGTCGAACCCGCGACCGGATCCGAACCGCCCGGGACTTGGAACGTGACCGGCCAAGTCAGTGATCTCTCGGCACACGCCGTTGAGCTGGCCTGGGCGTGGAGCGACGAAGGTACGCTGGTTCGCGCTGTTCAATCCGACTCGCATGGCGCGTTTGCGTTTCAGACGCTCCCCGGTACGTACGACCTGTTGGTCAAATTGGAGGATCGCGTTCTGGTGGCGTCGCGCGTCGAGATTACATGAGTGATGGACCGGTAGGCGTTGCGGAATTGCTGGCCGAACTCGTCGCGCTCCCGCAAGGAGAGCGTGCGGTTCGGTTGCGCGCCGCGGGTCCGACAAACCTGCACTTAGTCGAGCTGGGGGATGAAGCGGAGCGAATGGCGTTGGTTGCCGTCGGACGAGCGATTGAGGCCGCGACTTGCGTGGTCGTGCTAGCCGATGAACTCGGCGACGCGCGGTCCCGCGCGCGAGCGCGTCGTGCGCTCGTGCCGGCGCTCGGCTACAGCGGACGCATGTTCGAAGCGCTCGAAACCTGTAACGAGGCGGCGCGGATCGCGGACGCCGGCGGCGAGCCGATTGAAGCCGCTCGGGCGCGCCTGGCGTCGCTTCATCCGCTTGGAGAACTGCGCCGCTTCGACGAGGCACTGGCTGCCGGCCAATGCGCGTACGAAACACTAATCTCCGCCGGGCAGCCGGCGTTGGCCGCGCGCGCGGATATCAACCTTGGAGGTCTGTATCAGAAGCGCGACGATCCTCGACGGGCGCTCTTTCACCTCGATCGTGCGCGGGCGGCGTTGCATACGGAGCCGACGCTGCTGGGGTTTGTCGAAAACAACCGCGGCGAAGCGCTGCTGCTCTTGAACGACTTCGCCGGCGCCGAGTCGGCATTCCAATCAGCCCTGGCCGCCGCGGAAGCGGCGCAAGTGAGTCTCGCGGCGGCGATCGCCGAGGGGAATCTCGGCGACCTGGCCGCGCGGCGCGGGCGCTCGCAGGCGGCGATGCTGCATTTTGAGCGCGCCCGGCGCCGGCTGGAGAAGGATTCCGTATCGCCGCACCTGGCGCGACTCCTGGCCGAGCAAGCCGAAGCGCTCGAGTCGCTCGGCATGCCGACCGACGCGCTGTCCGGTTACCGCGAGGCGCTGCCGCGCTTGGAGGCGGTCGGATTGCGCTGGGAAACAGCCCGCGCGCAAGTCGGGATCGGAAAATGCCTGATCCGGCTGGGGGACCTGGACGCGGCGGCCCGCGCGCTACAGTCCGCGGCGGAGGTGTTCGCCGATCTCAAGCACCCGATCCCATTGGCGCGAGCCAACTTGATTCGCGCCGAGTTGCTGTTGCGGCGGGGGCAGATCGATGACGCGACGACGCTGATCGCCGATGCGGTGGATGTGCTCCAGGATCGCCCGGCCGACGCGGCCGTGGCCGCTTGCCACGAGGCGCACGTGGCGCTGCGCAGGGGCGACCCGGCTGTCGCTCAGCGGGTGCTGGCGCCGGCGCTGGCAGCGGTCGAGCGGCTCGGGATCGGCCCGCTTCGGGCGGACGTTCTGCACGCATTGGGGCTGGCCGCGCTGGACCGAAATGATGCCGTCCTCGCCTGCGAAAAGCTGTCGGCCGCTGTGGAGCAGGTGGAGAGCGTCCACGCATCGCTGTGCGTCGATCGGATGCGCGCGTCGTTCCTTGGCGATCGAGCCGAACTTTACGGCGATTTGGTCCGCGCGCTTCTGGCGCGTGGCGGCGTGGGCGTGGTCGCAAACGTGTTTGACGCCATCGAACGCGCCAAGACCCGCGGCCTGTTGGAGCGAGCGCGCGGCGTTGAGGAAGCCGCGCTGGAGTCGGCCGGCGACTCCGACGAAGCCGCATTGCTCCGGTCGATCGCCGACACCACCGCCGAGCTCAACGCCCTTTACAGCCGGCAAGCCGATGATTTATCGCGCGAGCAGGGCCCACGGGCCTCGATGGAGTTGCGCGACGCGATTCACGAGCGCGAGCGGCGCATTGAGCAACTCGAGCTGCGCGTCGCGGCGACGCGCAGTGCCGGCGACTCGCTGTCAGGCATCGGGGCACTGGACGAAATCCGATCGCACTTGCCGGATGATCTGACGCTCGTGGAATACGCTTTCGCCGCCGAGGAGTGCATCGCCATCGCGATTCGCCGCGGCGGCACGCGCCTGTATCGCGAGCTCGGCGAGTCGTCGAAGCTGTCCGAGGCCGTACAGCACCTGCATTTCCAGATTCGCCGCGCGCAGCGCCCGGGAGCGATGGACGGCGCACGAGCCGCGCGCCTGACCGACGACGCGCGGCGGCCGCTGTGCACGCTGTGGGACGCGCTGATGCGGCCGCTGAGGGCGAGTCTGGCGGAGACACGCCGGATCATCTTCGTGCCGACCGGCCCGCTGCACTCGCTGCCTTTCTGTGCACTATTTGACGGCGATAGCTATCTGAACGATCGTTGGGATTGCAGCACACTGCCCAGCGCCAGCGTGCTTCCGGTGCTCGCCCGCCGGCCACCGCGCGCCATTTCGCCCGATGTGTCGCTTGTCGTCGGTGTTGGAGACGAATACGCGCCGTTGATTCCGGCCGAAGCACGAGCCATCGCCGGGTCGTTGCGCGCGACGAACGTTCTCATCGATGCGGAAGCGACTTGCGAAGCCGTGATGCGCCTGCTGCCGCGCGCGTCGCTGGCGCACCTCGCCTGTCATGGGCGGTTTTCCTCCTTCACGCCGGCGGCTTCGGGTTTGAAGTTATTCGACCGCTGGTTCACGTTGCGGGATGTCCTGCGCCTGCGCCTGGATACCGATTTGATCGCGCTCAGCGGCTGCGACACGGGCCGCGCGGCGGTTCGTCCCGGCGATGAACTGGCCGGGTTGCAACGGGCGTTTCTGGCGGCCGGCGCGCGTTCTCTGCTGGTCAGTTTATGGGCCGTTAATGATGAATCCGCGACGCGGATGATGGCCAGAGTGTATGATCTACGACTCGGGGGGTTGTCCACGACCGCCGCACTGCGGCAGGCGCAGCGCGAATTACGCGCCGACTGTCCGCACCCGGTCGCGTGGGCGCCTTTTTCACTGGTAGGAACGCCATGGTGATGCGAAAACTTAGCGTGTTGGGTTTGGCGATCGCGTTCGTTGTGGGAGCACGCGCCGACGCGTCGGATGATACCTTCGAGCAGCACCAGGCGATTGTCCGATTGCACGACGCGGCCGACCCGAACGCCTTCTTGGCCCTGCTGACGCCGTCCTTTCCCGGAATCTCGATTTCGCGCCAGATTGCGTCGCGCAACGTGCTCATGCTCTCGATTCCGCCGCAATTCAACGAAGACGAAGTCGAAATCGCCCTCACCGCGATGGTGAATCCGGTCCCTGGCTTTGATCCCACCCGGCCCCTGCGTTGGGCCGAGTTGAACTACGAAGGCCGCGCGCCGGAGGGCCGCACCGGAACAATCTGGGTGACGCGCGCGCAGTATGACAGCACGCAATACACATCGCAGTACATCGGTCAGCAAATCGGCATCGCGCAGTCGCAGGCCCGCTCCACCGGCCGCGGCGCGGTCGTCGCCCTGCTCGACACCGGCGTCGACGCGACGCATCCATTGCTCGCGGGGGTGGTTCGCTCTGACGGGCGTAACTTCCTCAACCCGGCCACGCCAAACGATACGCGCGACATTGGCGACGGCCTCGACAACGACCAGGACGGCGTGATCGACGAAGGCGTCGGGCACGGAACATTCATGGCCGGATTGATCCACCTGCTGGCGCCGCAGGCCCAGATCCTGCCGGTGGTCGTGATCGACAGCGACGGCGTCGGCGACATGTTCGCGTGGGCCGAAGGCGTGTTCTTCGCCATCGACCACGGGGTCGAAGTCATCAACATGAGCCTCAGTTCGACCTACAACTCAGACCTGCTGAAGGACGCGTTGCTCGAGGCTCGGCAGCGCGGCATCATCGCCGTCGCCGCAGCGGGGAATCAGAACCGGGTGCAACGCGAGTTCCCGGCAATGTCCGTGTATCACGACAACTTGCAAGACCTTCCGCTCGCGATCGGCGTGGCATCCATCGACCACGCCGGCATCAAAGCCGCGTTCAGCAACTTCAACAGTCGCTTGGCGATCTGCGCGCCGGGAACGAGCACGATCATCGCCGGCGAGCCGGTCGTGTCGGAGGCGATTTTCAGCCTACTGCCGGGTGATCGGGTGGGCGTGTGGGAAGGCACAAGCGTATCGACGGCGCTCGTCTCGGGGGCCGCCGCCGCGGTGCGAGCGCAGTATCCTTCCCTCGACGCAACGCCGGCCACGGCTGACTTCATTCGGAACGTGCTCACGTCGACGAGCGCCGATGTATATGCGCTCAATCCGCAGTACGGGCCGCCAATTGCCAGTGCGCCGCAATTGGGTTCCGGACTCTTGGCCGCCGACGCCGCCACCTTGTCCGGACCGCCGATGCCCGCGCTGGCGGACCTGAACGGCGACGGAGTCGTGGACTCGCTGGACCTGGGAATCATGCTGCGCGATTGGGCGCTCATTCATTCCATCGCGGACCTGAATGGCGACGGAGTCGTGTCGGAAGCCGACCTGGGCATCATGCTGCGCGAATGGCAGGGACCATAGGAAACGGCCGAAATACCCGCCTGACTGAGCCGCGAGCGGGGAAAACGACAGATTGATCGGCGCACTGGAGCGCAGTCGGCTAGTCGACGACGCGGCGCACCAGGTAGAGCACACCGCCCGCCGTGAGTGCCGATGAAATGGTGGTCACGGCGATCGCAAGATCAGTGCAGCCCGCGGTTTGCAGCAATACGCCGCCGCAGACAAAGCCGGCGACCAGACGGATGAACACTCGACGCATGGGCGGCAATCTCCTCGCTCGGAAGCCGTGACTATCCTGGATGGACCCGCTGGCGTCAACCGCCCGCAATCGCTCCCGCGGCGGGAATTATCCGGCAGGTGGGTTGGTTCTAACGTTAGCCGCCGTCGGGTTTCATCTCCATACGAACGTCGACGGCGGCTTGCGAATATCCCGGGAGTTCGGGACAATCGCCCGCCGGCCGAAGGACGCCCCGCGATCCACGCCGGCCAAGCTTGGGGTGCAGTATTTCGCGGTTCCAAAAGCAGGAGAGAATGATGTTGCGAATCACCGGTGCGCTATTGCTTGTCGCCGCGTTGGCCAACTCCGCCCTGGCCGACCCGCCCGACGCGAAGGCGATCATCAAGAAAGTAGACGAGACAACCAAAGCGCTGAAGGGCGTCAGCTACAAGGCCGAGCGCATCGGCTTGGGCGAAAACGCGGACAAGATGCCCAAGGTGAGCGGCGAAGTGAAGGCCGCGCGCAGCGACGGCGATTTCCCGAAGATGCGCATGAAAGGCACCGTCGCCGGCAAGGATCGGGACCCAGTCTCATTTAACGTCGTGACGGACGGCACCAAGGCAGGCGCGATCGACGAAAAGAAGAAGACCTTCCGCGTCGGCGAGTTCCCCGCCGCCCAGGTGCTGCTCGGGCGACAGGCGCCTGGAATGCTGATGCTCGAGTTCACGCATCCCACGCCGTTCCAGGATGAGCTCGATGCCGACAAGGCCAAGTACGAGGGTGAGAAGAAGGTCGGCGACGTCGAGTGCCATGTGATCTACGTCGAGTACTCGGAAGGTCGCGGTGAAGCGCGCTGGTATTTCGGCAAGAAAGACAACCTGCCGCACCGCGTGGATCGAATTCAAGACGGACAGGAAGCGTACGCGGTCATCGCAACAGATGTCGAAGCGAATCCGAAGTTCGATGACTCGACCTTCGCCGTAAAGGCGCCGGAGGGCTTCGAAACGCAGGAGCTCGAGCCGCCGGCCAAGAAGTCTGAAGCGCCTGCCGATTCAGACCTGCTCGCAGCCGGCGGCAAGGCCCCGAATTTCACGCTCAGCACGCCGGACGACAAGTCCATCTCGCTGGCCAGCTTGAAGGGCAAGGTGGTGGTTCTGGACTTCTGGGCCACCTGGTGCGGGCCGTGCAAGATGGCGATGCCCGGCATTCAGAAGCTGCATGAGAAATACAAGGACAAGCCGGTCGCGATCTTCGGCGTGAATTGCTGGGAGCGTGGCGACGCACCGAAGTTCATGAAGGACAAGAACTACACGTACGGATTGTTGCTCAAAGGCGACGACGTGGCCAAGACGTACAACGTTAGCGGGATACCTACGTTTTACGTCATCGGTCCGGATGGAAAGATTCTGTTCGCGGATTCCGGTTTCGACAAGGACGCCGGCGAAGAGAAACTAGTCAAGGCGATCGAAAAGGGCCTGGCGATGGCGTCGGAATCGGCCAAGTAGCACCGTGGTCGACTGACTCGCAACAGACTGCCACGCGGGGCGGGCGATTTGCCCGCCCCGCTTCTTTCACGCTACATTCACGCTGAAATGCACGCTTCCGCCGCCCTTCCTTCGACGGACTGGATCGAACTGGGCGGCTTGCGCGTCCGCTTGATCAGCGGCGGCGGGTTGCGCCTCGACGGCGGCGCGATGTTCGGGATCATTCCGCGAAACCTCTGGGCGCGAGTCATTAAGCCGGACGATCAGAATCGCATTTCGCTGGCCTGCAATTGCCTGCTGGTCGAGTGGGACGGCCCTGGGTGTCGCCGCATGATCGTCGAGACCGGCCACGGCGAGAAATATCTCGACAAAGAGCGCGGCATCTTCGCGATCGACCCGACGCACTGGTTGGCCACGTCGCTGGCGGAGTGCAGCGTCGATCCGCGCTCGATCAACGATGTCATCGTTACGCACCTGCACTTCGATCACGCCGGCGGCCTGACGCGAACGGCCGGCGATCGTCTGGCGCCGACGTTTCCCGCGGCTCACGTGCACGTGCAGCAGGCGGAGTTCACCGACGCGCGCGCGAATTTCGGCATCATGACGCTGACCTACCGCGAGGAGAACTACACGGCGATCGACGCGGCCGGACTCTGGAATCCGCTCAATGGTCCGTCGCTTGACGAATTCGAGCGATCGATCCCTTCGCACGCATCGCCGTCGCCGATCGCGCCGGGCGTGTGGCCGGTTCGCACGCCCGGGCACACGCGCGGGCATCAATCGGTGCTAATCGTCGGCCGCGACGCGTCGTTGCTATTCCTGGGCGATGTAATGCCGACGCGCCACCACCTGCATCCGCCATATAACATGGGATACGATCTCTTCCCGCTCGACAATCGCGACACAAAACGCCGAATGCTGACGCTGGCGGCGCGGCTCGACTGGCTGGTGGCGATCGATCACGAGATCGAGCAACCGATCGTTCGGGTACGGCCGGAGCGCGACTGGTTCGCGGTCGAGCCGCTGTAGGATGCGAACTGAGCACGCTCCATGCGACAACAAGTCCCGTGACGCTCGACGCATTCGAGCAGATCGTCCGGCGACGCCGGTCCGTGCGGCACTTTCGGCCAGATCCGATACCGGACGACCTGTTGGCCCGGCTGCTGGACATCGCGCACTGGGCGCCCAGCGGCTACAACCTGCAGCCGACGCACTTCGTCATCGTTCGCGATGCCGCGCTGCGCCGCGCCCTGCAGCCTGCGTGCATGGGGCAGTCGCAGATTAGCGAAGCGCCGGCGCTGGTGGTGTTCACCGGTGATCGCCGCGTGGTGGAGAATCACTTCGATCGCGTCATTACGATGGAGCGCGCGGCGGGCGCGATCAATGACGGCTACGAGCGCACGCTTCGCAGAATCGTCCCGCTCGCGTTTCAACACGGTCCGCTCGGCCTCGGCTGGCTTTGGAAGGCGCTCCTTGCGCCGCTGGTGCGGCCGTTCGTTCCGATTCCCAGCCTGCCGGCCGCGGAAAAGCGCTTCTGGCTGGCCAAGCAGGTGTCGTTGGCGGCGATGACATTCATGCTGGCGGCGGATGCGGCGGGACTGAACACGGTGCCGATGGAGGGCTTCGACGAACGTCGCGTGCGACGCATGCTCGGAATTCCGCGTTCACACGTCGTGATCGTCATCGTTCCGGTGGGATACTCCGCCAGCGGCGAGTTGAAAAAGACGCGCCTGCCGGTGACGAGCGTGGCGCATGTGGACCGCTGGTGAGCCATCGGCCCTGACTTCCGTTGTTGCACTCCGCTATTGGCCGCGTCGGCTTGCGGCCTGATCGACTCCCGTCAAGAGGCGGTATTTCATTGACGGCGTCAGCGCCGGGCCATTGTAGTCCTTAAGCTGCTGGCGCAGCTTCGGGCCGCCCAGCGCGATTACGCGCGCCAAGTGGTCCCAGCCCGGCGTGCCATCGTCAAAGGTCGACAAATCCGACGCCGACAGGTTTCCGGGCCACTCGCGCGGCAGCAACCCGGCACGCGCATCGATGCTCGCCATCGTCGTTGCCGCCAAGACCCGCACCCAACCCGGCTGCTCGGCGGCCTCGCGCCAAAGGTCGAGTTCGCGGCGCACATCGGCGCCGCGAGCCGCGGCGAGCATCATCGCCGCCGCCAGGCTCGGCAGATCCGGATTTCGTTGCCCGGGCGCCAGGATCTCCCGCAGTCGCGGCGTGAAAGGAAGTTCGAGCATCTGCCAACGATTTAGAAAATCATCAAATCTGGCCCAATCTCCCGCCAGCTCGCTCAGGTACTGCGCCTCGAGCTGACGCTCCGGCGAAATCACGCGGCGTGTGAAATGCGGCGGCGCGAGATACCTTCCGGCGGCGGGTTTCGTCGCGGCGGAGTTTCCGGCGCTCGAAGCGCGAACCCACTCCAAGGCGTCAAGCACGTCGGCCGGTTGCACATCCAGCGGCGAGCTCTCGGCGCGGACTTTTCCAAACACGCGCCCCTTCAACAAAGCCAGCGCCCAGAGGCAGCGCTGCTGATCGGGTGCGGCGCATTCCGCGAGCGATGCCGCCAACGAGTCGATCACGCGCTGCCTGGCCCGCTGATACTGCGGCGCGCGCTTCGCCAGCACGATCCCCACGACCGCCGCCACGCGCGGACAACCGCGTTGCGCGGCCCGCTCCAGCGCCCGCCGCGCGGAGCGGATTTCCTGCGTCGCTTCGGCCGAATCGAGCATTTCCTGCTCGGGCGGCTTGGCCAGCTCGAACAGATCGATGATGAACGACTCGTCGCGCTCCTGACCCAGCCAACCCCAGGACGACCAATACACGTCGGCGAGTTTCTCCACCGTGTCGCTGTCATCGCGCGCGGCGAGCGCCCGCAGGCCGGCGGCAACCTGCCCGTACGCATGATCGACGCGCCGCTCCAGCGCCCGCGCGGCGTGCTCCACGCCCGGCGGCGCAACGGCGTGCAACCGTTGCAGAAACAGGCGCGTCCGTAGTTGTTCGATCCACTCCGCGACCAGCTCGGGCTGCACCTCGCTATCACCGAGCTGCGCGCGGCCGCAAATCGCCGCAAGCCGCAGCTCGCCCTGCTTCTGCCAGCGCGTCAGCGGCTCGATCCATCCGGCATCGCCGCTGGCGCTTAGCAATCCGATGGCGGCGATCCGATTTTCGAGCGTCTGTGAATTTCGCGCCGTGGCGGATTTCGCGATCGACTCATCCAGCGCCGCCGCCAACGCCGGAAGCGCCGACGGACCCAATCGCGCGAACTCCTCGCGGGAGGAGCGCAGCTCCGCGGGCGACTTCGCGGACAACATGTTGGTCGCGGCCGCGATTGCGAAGTCTGTCGTCGGCGATGTTGTCGGTCGCGAAGTCGCGCTTTCGGCAAGCGGAATGGGGCGCGTCGGCCGCGCGCGCCAGTAGTTGACGCCGATCGCCGTCGCAAGCGCGACGCCGCCGATCGCGAGCAGAATCACCGTCCACGTCTGCACGGACACCTGGCGAATACGGCGGGAGAACGGGGCCTTCACGCCGGCGACAAGGTCGGCGTGACAGCGAGGGCACTCGCGCGTGCCTGGCGCGACCGCCACTCGGCAAAACGGACACGATGCGCCGACCATGACACTTGGCGCAGGCGTCGCGCCGGCATCCGAGGGCAATGGCACGTTGAAAACGCGATGACACTGCGGGCAAGGCATCGGATCGCCGGCGGCGGAGCGCTCGACCGTCAGGATCTGCTGGCAGTACGGGCATCGAATTCGAAGCACGGGCGCCTCTCCCCATAGGGTGACGCGGCAGACTGGGTTTTATTTGCGATCGCCCTGCGGTTCAAGCGCGGGGCCGGCCGTTGACGCCCCCGGCGCATGGCGGAACAATGGCTGCAGATCATGCGCGTTGCAAATGTCGGCTTCCAAGTGACGCTGCGCGGAGCCGCGCGAGGAATCAGAACGCGAAGCGCATGTGGCGCAAGAAGGCGGTGGGACGCACGTGAAATCTTGGGAAGTGCTGCGCGACGCGGCGGACAAGGTTGGCGTCAAGGCGTTGGCGGCGCGGCTGAACCTGAGCACGGCGCTGGTCTACAAATGGTGCCAGGAAGCGCCACAGGACGATCCGGGCGCGTCCGGGGCGCGCAATCCGCTCGACCGCTTGCGCGAGATTTACGAGCTTACGCAGGACGAGGAGTTGATCCGCTGGATCTGCATGGTGGCCGACGGATCCTTCGTTCCGAATCCGCATGTCGAACCGGGCGAGCACGAGGAGCAGCTACTCTCCACTACGCAGCGCGTGGTTGAGGAGTTCGGCAACATGCTCACAACCGTGAGCCGCAGTATCGAAAACGACGGTCAGATCACCGACGACGAAGCGGACCGCATCCGTCGGAGCTGGGAGCGGCTCAAGTCGCAGGCCGAACGGTTTGTGATCGCGGCCGAGCGCGGGTTGTATCGCCGAAAAAAGGGGCACCGAGAGTAGGGACCCCTTTTCCCTGTTCCCTGTTCGTTGTTCCCTGTTTTCTGTTTTCTGTCCCCTCCCCACTGTCACATCATTTCCGCGGGATCCACATCCACAACAAATCGGCGCACACGCGGCGTGAGCTTGTCAGGTTGCGCCGCACGGAGCAGACGCCAGACTGCCACGCCGCGCGGCGTGCGGATTCGCACTTCGTACCGCGCACGGCCGGCGAGACGTCCGATGACGCATGGCGATGCGTCGTCGATCAGGATTCCGGCATCGATACGCCCGCTCACCCGCCGCAGCCCCGCGACCAGCCGCTCGGCCTCGGACCGCGCGCGTCCGGGACGCTCATCGGAGAGAACGCAGCGTGTCAGGCGCATGTACGGCGGCTCGCCCAACGCGCGTCGCACTTCGAGCTCGCACGCGGCGAATGCCGGATAATTCAGGTCCAGCGCATCACGCAGCACGGGCGAGACCCGTCGATCGCGTTCCGGCGAATCCCGGCTCGCGACTGAGACCTGACCGCGCGACGTCGGTTCTTCGGCGGTTCGCGCGCTTGTCGCGTTCCGTACTTCCGGTTGCGCCTGGCTCGCGCCGGCGGTCTGCACAATCGCCAGCGACGGCCCCTCGCGCCGCCCGGCCCGCCCCAGCACCTGCATCAGCATGGCGAAACCGCGCTCTTCGGCGCGGAAATCCGGAAGTTGCAGTGCAGCGTCCGCGTCGATCACGCCGACCAGCCGCACGGCCGGGAAATCCAACCCCTTCGCAACCATTTGTGTGCCGAGCAGCACGTCAGCTTCGCGCGACTCGAATCGACGCAGCGCCGCCAGGTAGTCGTCACGCCGCCGCATTGTGTCACGGTCGAGTCGCAGCAATCGCGCCTGGGGCAACAGGCGCTCCAATTCTTCCTCCAATCGCTGGATCGCCATCCCGCCGCGCTCCAGTTCGCCGCCGCACGTTGAGTCGAGGCAGGCGCGCGGCAGCGGCTCGCGCAATCCGCAGCGGTGGCAGTGCATCGCGGCCGGCCGATGATCGATCATCGCCGCGCCGCAGCGCACACAGCGAATCGCCAGGCCGCAGCGCGTGCAGCGTAGCGAGCGCGCATAGCCGCGGCGATTGAAGAGCAGGATGGCTTGGCCGCCAACGCTGAGCGTCCCACGCAGCGCGTCCTCCAGGTCCGGCGAGAGAAGCATCGACTTGGTCGGCTCGGCCTGGAGAGGCTCCGCTCTCAGGTTCGCCGACTGGTACGCGCCTTCACGGCGCGGGAAGCACACCGCGCGTGTTTCGGGCAGCCGCGCGCCGGGCACGCGTTCGCGCAGCTCCAGCAGGCGATAGTGCGGCAGCGTGTGGGCGTTGTGCCAGGTTTCCAACGACGGCGTGGCGGAGCCGAGCACCACCGGGATTGATTCGAGTTGTGCCCGTTTGATGGCTGCGTCGCGCGTGTGGAAATAGGGCGTCGCGAGATTCTTGTAGCTGGATTCCTGCTCTTCGTCGACGACGAGCAGCCCCAGTCGCGGGCACGGCGCAAATACCGCGCTGCGCGTGCCGATGACCACGTCCACGCCTCCTGCCGCGATCGCTTCGTGCGCGGCGCGGCGCTGCGCCGGCGTCAGTCGGCTGTGCAACACGCACACGCGCTCGAAGCGCCGCGACAGGCGATCGACGATCTGAGTCGCCAGCGCGATCTCCGGCGCGAGTAGTATCGCCTGCCGCCCGCGCGCGATGATCGCCCGGATCGAACGCACGTAAACCTCTGTCTTGCCGCTTCCCGGCAGGCCGAAAAGCACGTACACGCCAAACGAATCGCCGGCCGCGCTGATCGCCTGACAAGCCGCCTGCTGCGCCGCGGTCAGCACAAGCGCTTCCTCGGGCGACACATCGGACGCCGGCGGCTGAGTCATCGCCGGAGCGCGTGCCTTCCGGCGCCGCGCGGACGCCGCGCCCGATCGCCGAACGATCGACGGCGTGAGCGCCGCCAGGGCGACGCCGGGCGGACACGCGTAGTACTCGCTGATCCACAGCCCGAGCTCTACAAGCCGTGAGTCGATGCGAGGTGTGCTCGGCAGAACCTCCGCGATCGCCGGACGGGTCAGCTCCCATTCGCGCTCGTCCACACGCGCGCACACGCCATCTACTAGCCGCGCGCGCGATCCAAAGGGTACGCGCACCGAGACGCCGACGGCGACTTGGCCCGCGAGCGCGTCGGGAACGGAGTACACGCGCAAGTCCGGCACGCGCGCCGCCACTGCGACCAGGGCCACCTGCTCGCGCCGCAATCGCCCCTCGCGCGCCAGGAGCAGGAGCTGCCGATCGCGTGAATGCGTCGGTTTATCGGGCACAGGAGCGTCGGGCGGCATTCCGAGAATGCTATCCGCCACGCCCGGCTGATCGAATGCACGAAACGCGGATTCAGGCGGACGCGATCCTGAAACTCCGGTGGTTGCCCGATCCGGTCGATACGAACATGTCGATCCCGGTTGAGAGAACGATGAACGACCGAAAGCCGCCGCGGATTATCATCGCGGAAGACGAACGCGCGTCACGTGTCCTGCTGGAGCGCCACTTGCAGCGGGCGGGTTACACGGTGATTTCGTGCGCCGACGGCGTGGAAGCACTTGCCGCCGTCCGCGGGGCGGGGGGCGGCCTGATCATCGCAGACTGGAACATGCCGAACCTGGATGGTCTGGCGCTTTGCCAATCCATACAAGACCTGCGCCAGCGCAACGAGCTGGGGCTGGTCTATTTCATTCTGCTCACGGCCAACTCGGAAAAAGAGATGATCGTTCGCGGTCTGGAGGCCGGCGCGGACGAATACCTCACCAAGCCGTATCACGCTCGCGAACTGCTCGCGCGGATTGGCGCCGGCCAGCGCATCCTGGATCTGAACAACGACCTGGTCGACAAGAGCACTGAACTCAAGCGAATCAACGCCGAAATCACGACGCTCAACCAGCGGCTCGAACTGCTGGCGAACACCGACGCCTTGACCGGACTGGTCAATCGCCGTTGTCTGTTTGAGCGGCTCCAGGAGTCGTGGTCGCTCGCCGATCGCAAGAATCAGCCGCTCTCTTGCGCGATGATCGACATCGATCACTTCAAGAGCATCAACGACACGCACGGCCACGCCGCCGGCGATGAGGTGTTGCGACAAGTTGCCGAAAAGTGCCGCGAGGCGGTTCGACGATACGACATTTGCGGCCGATTCGGCGGGGAAGAATTCTGCGTCATCCTACCGTCGTGCGGGCTGGCCGGCGCCGTCGCCTCGGCGGAGCGCCTGCGCGCCGCGATCGAACAGCTCGAGATCGTTGTTGACGGCAAAGTGATTCCAGTTCGTGCAAGCATCGGCGTCGCGGGCCGACGCGCATCCCACGAGGACGCAGACGACATGGTCGCGGACGCGGACGCGATGCTCTACAGCGCGAAACGCGGCGGCCGCAACCAGGTCTGGTACATGGACGAGAATGAGCACGCACAGCGCTGGGTCAGCATGCCGGTGATTGAAACGGCCAACGCATAGTGCGCGGAACCCCGACGCTGCCCCATCCAACCCCCGCGCGGGTCCGCGGACCAGGGCGCTTGACGAGCCGCTCGCAATCCTGATGAACCGGTCTACACTAACTCGGATGCGCATCCTGATCACCAACGACGACGGAATTCTTGCCCCCGGCATTGAGGCGCTCTACCAATCCATCCGCAATCTGGGCGAAGTCGAAGTGGTCGCCCCGGAGACGGCTCAATCGGCCATGGGGCACGCCATCACGGTCCGCGCGCCGATGGCAGTGCACCGCATTCACGTAAACAACGTTTTCTACGGCTGGAGCGTAGACGGGCGACCGGCGGATTGCGTCAAGCTGGCGATGGTCGAGCTGCTCAAGCAGCGGCCCGACTTCGTGCTCAGCGGCATCAACGCCGGCTGCAACACGGGCATCAACGTGCTCTACAGCGGCACTGTCGCCGGCGCGGTCGAGGCCGCGTTTTTCGGCGTACCGTCGATGGCGATCTCGCTGGAACTCTCCGACGAGATGGATTTTCACGCCGCCGGACGAATCGCGCGGGCCGTATTTCAGAGCTATGCCGAATCGCGCCCGATCGCCGGAACGTGCCTGAACGTCAACATTCCAGCGCTCGACCGCGGGCTGCCGCGCGGCGTGCGCTGCTGCCCGCAATCGACGGTGCCGATGGACGATCATTACCGCAGCGAAGTGGATGAGCGCAACCGGCGGCTCTACTGGCTCGACGGGCGCATGCCTGAAGAGCATTCCACGAATACCGACCTGGCGGTGATGCGCGGCGGCTATGTCGCCGTCACGCCGTTGCGTTTTGACATGACCGACCATGCAGCGTTGGCGCGGGCGTCGAATTTTACATGGCCAACGTCGTTTTCTGGGACGTGATAACCCGGGCGTGTCGTCCTTCGCGAAACCGGTTGGCAGCGCGCTCGTCGCACTCAATCCATGTGCGGCGTCTTGTGTTTGATCTGCGTCCAACCTTCGACGAGCGTGTACCAGGCGGGCATCATCTCGCGCGGAAACACGTCGCCCGGCGGCGAACTGAGGAAGTTCGGCGGAAGCACGTTCGGATACCAGTTTCCGTCAATCACGCTTTGGGGACCGACGTTGATCGCTTCGCCGGGCTGCCAGACGAAATTCGTGGCAGTGTTGACGGGCATCTCGCGCTCAAGTTCGTAGCGCGGACTCGCGACGTGGCCATCCTGAAACAGCAGGTTCGCGGAGCATCGCCCGCCGACGACGTGTCGCTCCCACGATACGGTGTTGTCGAATTGCGTGGGATCGTTCCAGGCGCCGCTGCGCAAGGCGCGCCCGGAGAGGTTGTAGATCACATTTGAGTAGCTGTCGCCGGCGAGGACGCGGTTGGCCGGACGGGATTCATAGTCGCGAAAGCGGCGCGACCGATCATCGTTGGGATCTGTATTTCGCCAGAGCCAACCGCCGGCGGACAGCGGCGCGCCGATTCCGTAGCTGTAGTCCACGCCGTGGCGCGTCGGGTTCAGCGGGTACAGGAGATTCGAATTCCGGGCCTCGTTGAGCAGGTCGGGAAGTTGATCGGACGGGCAGTATCCGACGCGCGCGATCTCCGAATTCGCGCCGCCGGCCGAACTCAAACCGGAAGCCGAGTAAGCGATATATTGCCGCTCGACAAGCGCGTCCATCCACGAGAAGCGAACGGGAACGCCGCCGTCATCCCAGTACGGATAGAATCGAAATTCGGTTCTGGCCTGCTCCAAGGCACGGCCGATCTGCTGGAGCTGGGCGCCGCATTTTGTCCGAATCGCCTGACGCCGCGCCATCTGCATGGGCGGCAGCAGGACGGCGACCAGCAGCGCGATCACGCCTATGACGACAAGCAATTCGGCGACCGTAAAGGCCGTACGAGCGAATCGATCTGAATTGGGCCGAGCGATCATGTGCAGCAAAGTCCGAGTCTCAGATATTCTCTCGGTCGTTGCCGATCCGAACCGAACCGTGAAAGGGAACCTTCATCAAATACGATACGTCGGAAGCGCTGTCGTTGCAAGCGTTTTCCCCGCAATCCCCCGGATTGGTCCGGTTTGGCGGCAGCTCGCGGCGATTGCCCCCGCGCGGAATCGCCGAAAGCGCGCTCCGCATGTTGCTGACCAAGCGATACTATCCCCGGCATGCGAACTCTGTGGCAAGCCATCGCAACGTTCTCGCTCTTGCTCGTATGCGGCTGTCCGAGCATCGTGCCGGATCCGGAAAACCCGCCGGGCTTTTCCAATACCAGCGATAGCACAAACGGCGGCGCCCGCTACATCGGCTCAACGGCCTGTCGCTTGTGCCACGCAGACATCAGCGCTCAACAGGCGTTGCACGGGCACGCTCAGACGCTCAGCGGCATCCGTGGCGAGGCGCCGGCTTTTCCCGGCACATCGGCTGGCGTGCCCGACCCGCCCGCCGGGTTCGCGTGGAGCGATATTTCATACGTCATCGGCGGTTACGTGAGATCGGCGTATTTCCTGGACGGTCAGGGCTACCTGCTCACGACTGGCCTGACGAGCGCCGCGACGCAGTGGAACCCAAAGTTCGGGGCCAACGGAACCAACGCCGGCTTCGCGCCGTACTTACCCGACGCCACAGCGCCGACGCCGTTCACGTTCGATTGCATTCGCTGTCACGTGACCGGCGCAATCGCGCGCGACGCCGACAACCCGCGCAGCCAGGATAACCGCCAGGGAATCGAAGGAACGTGGGTCGAGGCCGGCGTTCAGTGTGAGGCGTGTCACGGACCGGGCTCGAACCACTTTCGAACCGTCGCCGGACGGGTTGTGATTGATCGAACTCGCATTTTCGTGGACGCGACCGGCACGGACACCTGTGCGAAATGCCACGGTTCCGCCGACGCCGCCGAGCGGGCGGTGATTCGCGCGCGCGATGGCTTCATCGAGCATTACGAGCAGGACTCGGAGCTGCGCGTCAGCGGCGGACACTCGAGCTTCAAGTGCACGATTTGCCACGATCCGCACCGCTCGACCGCCTACGACCGCGCCGTCGCGATTCGCAATGAATGCACCTCCTGCCACACCACCGCAACACCGGCCGGCCACGCCGGCAAGGTGCTTCGCATCGGCGATTACGTCGAGCCGGTGACGTGCGTGAGTTGCCACATGCCGTTCGCCGGCAAGCTGGGTACGAGCGCCGCGACGACCTTCGCCGGTGCGTTCGGGCGCGTCGGCGATGTGCGGTCGCACATCTTTCGCATCAACACCGCGACGGCGGACTTTCGCTCCTTTTTCTCGGCCGACGGGTCGCAGGTTCAGCTCGACGCACAGGGAAAGGCCGCTTACACGGTCGATTTCATTTGCCTGCGCTGCCATAACGGCGTCGGCACGTTTCCGCTGACGCCGGCGCGCGCCGCGGAAATCGCGCCGAATGTGCATCGGCTGCCGTAACGCTTCAGTCTTTGGTCGTGACCGGCGCAGTAGACACCCTGTCCCACGAATGTCCCAAACACGGAGCGTGGAAATATCGCGCCCGCAGCAACGAATTCCGTTCGAGTAACCTGACCCGGATTTCACTTGACGAGATCAAACATGCTCTGGAACGTCTTCCACGTCTCCTGGCTCAACTTGAAACGTGACCGCGTCGCGCAGTTGCTGAGCTTCGTGTTGCCGGTGGTGGTCTTCACGATCTTTGCGATCATGTTTGGCGGCGTTGGCGGCGGCGCTACCAGCCGAGTTCAGATCGCCGTGCTCGACCTCGATCAGAGCGCAGGCAGCCGCCGGCTGGTGGCGGCGCTCGAGAAAGACGACGGGCTGTCCGTTTCCTCCGTGCCCGCCGCGCAGCCGGGGAATGCCCCGACGCGCGACGACGCGCTGCGGCTGGTGAAAAACGCCAAGGTGCCGGTGGCGCTGGTGATTCCGAGGGACTTCGGAAAGAGCTTCCCTTCGTTTGGCGGCGGCGGCGTGGAGATCGAATTGCTGGCCGACAAGAGCGATCCGATCGCACACCAGATGGTCGGCGGACTGCTGCAGCGGGCTGCGATGACCGCCGCGCCCGACCTGATGATGGAGCGGGGACTAAAGCTCTTTGAACAATACGGCGGCGCGTTTACGCCGCTTCAGTCGCAGGCGGTCGCAAACATTCGTCAACTGATGCAACACGACGACGAGACTGCGTCGACCAAGTCCGCTGCGGCACAAGCCGACGCGGCGAACGCCAACTCGGCACCTGGCGACCGGGCGAAGCGGATTACGAGCGGCTTTACGAACCCGGTGCCTTTCAAAGTCGTGGATGTATTGGGCGACGTGGACAAGACGCCCACCATCGCCTACCTCGCGGCTGGGACGGCGGTGATGTTCCTTCTGTTTTCCACCAGCGGCGCCGGCGGCGTCATCCTCGAAGAGGAGGAGTCGGGCACGCTCGAGCGCCTGTTGAGCTCAAAGGCCCGCATGACGACGCTGCTTCTGGGCAAGTGGCTGTTCATCGCCGCGATGGGCGTGGTGCAGGTCGTGGTGATGTTCGCCTGGGGCGCGCTGTTCTTCGGGCTGAAACTCTGGACGCCCACGCACCTGGTCGGATTCGCCACCATGACCATCGCCACGGCGGCCGCGGCCTCGGCGTTCGGGCTGATTCTGGCCACCGCCAGCCGGAGCCGAGGGCAGCTCAGCGGCCTGTCGACGCTGCTGATCCTAACCATGTCGGCGCTGGGCGGCAGCATGATCCCGCGCTACGTCATGAACGACACGATGAAATCGCTGGGCTACCTGACATTCAACGCCTGGGCGCTGGATGGGTATCGCGACGTGTTCTGGTACGAGAAGGGTCCGCTCGAACTCTGGCCATACCTGCTCGTGCTCAGCGCGATCACGATCGTGTTCCTGTTCATCGCACGCTGGCTTGCGCGGCGGTGGGAGACGGTCTAGGTTCGGATGTCACTGAGCACGCCGTCTTAGTCTCATCAGGGCGGTACGGGCGTCTCCCAGAACTGGCGGGACGCCCGTACCACCCGAGTTGCAACAATTCGGGTCTTCCGCGCGATTGTCGAATTGCCGTGCCACACGCGCCTCACGCCTCACCCGCGTCGCTCGATCATCTTTCCGCGCCTTTCATCCGCCTCTAAACTGACGCCGGCGCTCCGCATCATCCCGATCGGGTGTTTCGAGATCGCCGGGAGGTCGCCGTGCATCAGCCAGGCCAAACGCTGCTCGACACCCAGACGCCGGATTTTTACAACGTTTCGTCGCTGCTAACCGAGGAAGAGCGGCAGGTGCAATCGACGGTCGGGCGCTTCGTCGACGAGCGCGTGCTGCCGATCATCGCCGAGTGTTTCGAGCACGAGCGCTTTCCGAAAGAAATCGTGCCCGAAATGGCCGAGCTGGGGCTGTTCGGCGCGACGTTTCAGGACTATGGCTGCGCCGGGCTGAGCAACGTCTCGTACGGGCTGATCATGCAGGAGTTGGAGCGCGGCGATAGCGGCGTGCGCAGCTTCGCCAGCGTGCAGAGCAGCTTGTGCATGTACCCGATCCACCGCTTCGGCTCCGACGAGCAGAAGCAGCACTGGCTGCCGGAGATGGCCAAGGCCCGCAAGATCGGTTGCTTCGGCCTGACCGAGCCGGACGGCGGCTCCGATCCCGGCGCGATGAAGACGCACGCGCGGCGCGACGGCGGCGATTGGGTGATCAACGGCGCAAAGATGTGGATCACGAACGGCACGCTGGCGGACGTCGCGATCGTGTGGGCGATGACCGAGCAGGGCGTGCGCGGCTTCCTGGTCGAAAAGGGCATGCCGGGCTACACGACGCGCGACATCGCGCACAAGATGTCGCTGCGGGCCTCGATCACCAGCGAGCTCTTTTTCGACAACGTGCGCGTGCCGGAGCGCAGCCGCCTGCCGCTGGCCGAGGGGCTGAGCGGCCCGCTGAGCTGCCTGACGCAGGCGCGGTACGGCATCGCCTGGGGCGGCGTCGGCGCGGCGCAGGCGTGCTACCAGGAAGCGCTGAACTTCGCCCGCCAGCGCGTGCTCTTCGGCTCACCGCTGATCAACAAGCAGATTATTCAGCAGCGCCTGGCGAACATGCTGCGGCGAATTACGACCGGGCAACTGCTGGTGCTGCAACTGGGCCGCCTCAAGGACGAGGGCCGGATGCACCACGCCCACGTATCGATGGCTAAGTGGAACAACGTGCGGCTGGGTCTTGATACCGCCCGCGACGCGCGCGACCTGCTCGGCGCCGGCGGCATCAGCGTCGAATGCTGCCCGATCCGGCACGCGCTGAATCTGGAAAGCGTCATTACATACGAGGGCACCGAAACGATCCACCAGCTCGTCATCGGGCGCGAGATCACGGGCGTGGCGGCGTTTTAGCGGTGGGACCGGTCTCCTGACCGGTCTCTGACTTTGTGGGACCGGTCTCCCGACCGGTCTCTGTTTTGTGTGGACCGGTCTCCCGACCGGTCTTTGTTTTTTGGGAAAGACCGGTCAGGAGACCGTCCCACATGGGTTTCACAAGACTCGCGCTCCCAAAGGGCGGTCAGGAGACCAGTCCGACAGCGCTCTACTGCCCGCCGCGCGGGTTCTGGGTCAGTATGAAGAACACCGCCGCACTCAAAGCGACGGCCAGCACGGCGGCGCTGCTGAAGAACCCGGTCCAGGAGAGCTGCGACTTGGGGTTTCGGCGCTGCCCGGCACTCATGAAGCCCACGAGCAACCCCAGGCCGCTCGCCAGCAACGCCAAGCCGATCGTGGCCAGAAGCACGAAAACGAACGGCCGCCGCGCGTTGTAGATGATCCAGAAGGTCGCCCGATCGAAATTCCGTGCCATGAGGACAACCGAAATGAGCGTCGAGACGCCGCCGATTGCCGCCAGGTAAACGCTGAGCTGTGCCTGTGTCGCGTAGTCGCGAAAGTTCACATCCGTCTCCGAGGCGCCTGCAAGGTCAAGGCCGTGCGGGGGCCTTGGTGTCAGCCATCTTAGCTACTTCCGCCTGATGCGCACAACGGCGCGCCCCTCGGCAGGGCTCGAACAGACTCTGCGACGGACTGCCAGGTGGCGGCGAGGGGCCGCGGAATGCCCGTCAGCCCGACGTCAGCCGCTCGATCGCGGCGGGGAGCGACGGGTGGATCTCGTAGAGCTTGTCGAGCTGCGTAAGCTGGACGATCTCGAGCAGCACCGCGGGCACTGCCGCCATGACCAGGTTGCAGTTGGTGCGAGCGGCCTTGAGCCGCAACGTCACGAAACAGCCCAGTGCCTGCGATGATGCGAACTGCACGTTGGACAAGTCCAGCACCATGCGCCGGTCGCGGCCTTCGTCGACCAGTCGATACAGCGCGGCCTGCATTTCGGCGATGTTTGCCGCGTCAAGCTCGGTGCGCGGCGCGAAGCCGACCACCTGAACGCCCTTTTGCTCGGTCAGTTGTATCGTGTTCGCCATTGGATTCTCCCGGGCGTCAAGCGGGTTGCGTCGCACTTCGAGACGGCCCGCGGTGACCGATCATCCGTTATTGTCGCCTACGTTCACCGGCTCCTGCGTCGGCGGCGGAGGCAACTGCGGCTTCGGCAGGTTCAGCGTGATGCGCGACGCTGAACCCAGTTGCGTCCGTAACGCGTTCACCGCGGCGCGCTGCGGCTTGAAGAACTTGTAACTGAGCGTCAGCGCCAGGTCGCCGAATCCGCCGCTCAGCATGTTGTGCCCGTGGAACGACTGGGCCTCGCAATCGCGCAGCTCCTCCACCGCGTCAATTCGGCGATACATCTTGAACAGCCAGCGGCGATTGGGGTAGTCCTCGGCCTCGACCGAGAAGTTTTCCAGCGTGACGTAGTCATGGCCGCTGACCAGCACAACGCCCGCCCAGTGAAAATTCCAGGGGTCCTTCCAGACCAGGGCCGTCGTGCGGAAATCGGCCAATTTGGCCTCGGCGGTGTCGCTTCGGACGTCCAACGTCTCGACCGTCAGATCGTCGCGACGCCGGCCGTTCCAGTTGCGGTTGATGACCTCGGTCTTGATCATTGCGGTCAGCTCGGCGTCGCTGAGAGAGCGAATGATGTCGATCAGCGGCGTGTCGCCGTCGAGCTGCGAAATCAGCGTCGCGCGGCGCTCGATCGTGCAGGCCGGGTCCTTCAGTTTGCGCGACATGTGCCGGCGGATCAGCACGTCGCAAACACGGTTCCACACATCCGTGGCGAGAATGCGGTAGCCGTTGTCATTCATCCACTGCTCGGTGGCCTGAAGTTCCTCCATGCTTACCGGCGTCACCTTGTCCGGTGGTTTGCGGCGCTGGATGGCCAGTTCGGGCTTGCGCCGATCAAAAAGCCTGCGCTCCGCGGCGCGAAGTTCCGACGGGCTCATGTCCTGCCGGACATTTTCCTCACTCACATTCGCCTGGCCGTAGCGACTCATCAGCTCGTCGAAGGTGACCGGCTCCAGCTTCTTGAGCGCCGCGCCGAGCGTCTTCAGCGGCGGCGGATCGTCGTCGGGGTTGAGCCCGAGCGCCTGCCACACCTCGGCGTCGTTCCGCAGCATTCCCTTCAAATCGTTCCACGCGTACGTGCTGCAAAAGCCCGGAGACTCCTTGGGAGGCAGCATGCAGATGGCCTCACCGATTTCCGGGTGCAGAAACGCGTTGATCCAGTGTTCGCATTGCCACGCCGCGGCGCCCTGCGCCGCCATCTCTTCGGTGTACGCCTTCCAGAGACCCTTAATCTTCTCCGACGTCGGAACGGGCACGCCCTTCGTGTCGTATTGCGGAAGAATGTTCCCGCGGTCGCGCACCGGGATGATCTTGGCCAGGGTGGCGAAGGCGCCGCGATGGGCATGTTGATCGGTGTAGCCTGCCCCTTTGAATTCGTTCTTGGAAATCCCGCCGCCCATCGGCGAAAGCAGGAACGTCTTGGAATCCGCGGATTGATCGCGCAGCCGCACGCCGGGGCGCTCCGGTTCGGAATCCTTGCCGCGATCGCCGGTGGCGCCCATCACGGTCATCGAATTGCGGTGGCAATCCGACCAGGTGATGTAACTGTCGGCCGGGTTTCGCGTGTAGCGCACGGTCTCGTTGGGCTTGTTCAATTCGACGTGAATGCTGCCCTTGGTCTCTTCCTTCTGCCAATCCGGGATGTACTGACTCCACTGCGCCCCGCGACCCTGCGCGTCAAAGCGAATCCACGCCAGACTGGTCGGCACCATCTTCAGTCGCACGCGCGACTCAACCGCCGCGAGCGCCTGGTTTGCCTGTTCGATGACGCTGCTTTCCGCCCAAAGATACTGCACATCGACCGCAACCTTGCGGTCATCGGTGATGTACTGCCCATCCGGCCCTCGATACATCGATTGCTCCGCGTGGCGGACGCCCTGCTACGATCCGTGCACTTCCACAAGTTTGGCTCGAAACGCGTCATCGGCGGTCGATAGATCGTCCGGCCCGCCGGGCGTCGCGCCCATGTGCTTGCGCCGAAACGCGCGGATCGCGATCTCGACTTCACCGGGCGTCGCTTGCGCGCCGCCGGGCAGAAATCCGAGGTTTTGCAGGCGATCGCGCAGGCCGTCATCCAGCGCGACCGGTTGCAGACACCCAAGCTGAAACGGGTATTCCTCGACGTCGTCGCCGTTCTCGACGCTCAGCAGCCCGCGGCGTGCGTTGGGCGGAATCCAATGTTCGATCATTCCGTCGTCGCCGGTCACGCCCTTGTACATCCGCTCATCGATTTTCAGCGTGTATGAGACGCCCACGCGCAGCTGGTCGCCGTCGCGCAATTGCATCAGGAACTTGGCCGGCACACCGCGCAAGCGGAAACGATGCGTGCGGCCGGTTTCGCCGGACTCCTGCTTGTCGCGTTTGTCGGGAATGAACAGCGAGTCGCCAGCGTTCAGGATGTTCATGTCGCCGCGCAGCGACTTGAGGCCGGCATTCTCCGGGTGATTCCAGATTGTGTCGGGAAAGAAGCCGTTGTCGAACGAAACGCTGGAGACGCACTCCCCCAGCCGAACGGCATGCCGCTTGCTCATTCGATCCGCTCCCACGCGTCGCTGTCCAAGTCCGGGAAACGAATCATGCACGCACCCGGCGTGGCGACGTCGCTTACACGCGCCTTTCCACGATAGTCGAGCTTGCCGGCGTGAACCGAATTGTCGGGCAGGCGAATCTCGTAGCGCTGCCCTGCAACCGGTTCGTTGGCTTCGTCCAGGAGCTGAATCTCCACCCAGGTCAACTCCATCGGCGCCGCGAGCACCGGTTCGGCCGGCGTGGGAGGCGGCGCGGAGGCCGTGCGTTCCGACCAGTTTCCGGCGACGCGCGATTGCCGCAGCAGCACCAGGCGCCCCGATTCGATCCGGGATGCGAGCTGTTCCAGCACGGCCGAGTCGTCGAGCAGGTTGACGTTCAACCCAAGTGGGCCTTCGGCCAGCAGGCGGCGCAACGCCGCCATTCCGCCCGCGCCTTCCGCCGCCATGGCGCGCAGGGCGCGCATTGCGCTTTGCCGGTCACGCAGTTGCAATTCGCTTCGCCACGCCAGGCGCACGCCGGCAAGCTGGCTTTGAACGGCGGTTGACATGCAACACATCCGGGTAAGATTTCGTCGTCGCGAACGGCCCGTGACAGCCGAGAGTATAGTCGCTGGTCGCGCGGGTTGAAACGCCACGCATTCGCGCTAGAATGCCGTCTTCGGGCGCGATTCACCAATTCCGGGTCGCGTTTGCGGACCGCGAACCGTCCGTGATCGACGTCAAGGCGAACAGCTATGCCGGAGACGACGCGTCGTTCCGCCTCGCTTGCCGATTACACGCTCCAGATCGGCGACCTGACCACCGACGATCTGCGCGTGACAGCGTTCTCAGGCGAAGAAGGAATCAGCGAGCTATTCTCGTTTCAGGTCGAGCTGTGCTCGCCGGGTGAGCCGATCAGCGTCGATGCCGTCATCGGAAAGCCCTGCCTGCTGGAAATCGCCGGCAATGAGGGGTCGCGATTCGTGAACGGCATCGTCTGGCGCTTCGAACGCACCGGCCAGGCGCGGCGTTTCACGTACTACTCGGTCCAGATCGTGCCGGTGCATTGGCTGCTGACCAAGCGCCAGTCGTGCCGCATCTTCCAGGCACACAATTGCAGCGACATGACCGTGCCGGGAATCATGAAGAAGGTGTTCGAGCTCGCGGGCATTCCCGAGGAGCGCCAGCGATTCGCCCTCACCGGCAGCTACACCGCCCGCGAGTACGTCGTGCAGTACCGCGAGACGGATATGGACTTCATCTCACGCCTGATGGAAGAGGAAGGCATCTTTTTCTTCTATGAGCACGCCGTCGACGGGCACAAGATGGTTGTCGCCGACAGTCCGTCGGCGCACAAGCCCGCCGGAGTGCACGGGGAGGCGGCGTTCCGCGACGCGAGCGGGTTGGTCGGCGAAACCCCGACGCTCGGCGCGCTTCGTGACGTGGCGGAGATCCAGGTCGGTGCAACGCGCCTCACGGATTTTGACTTCAAACGCCCCGGCGAGCATCCCAGCGGCACGGCGACCGGCGAAGACCCGACCGGTCTGGAGTACAGCGACTATCCCGGCGGCTTCCTGGAGCGCAGTTCCGGCACAACGCTTGCCCAAACGCGTCTCGACGAGCAGGCGTGCCGCCGGCGCGTCACGCTGATGAGCGGCGCGACGTACGGACTCGCGCCGGGCTTCAAGTTCACGCTGATCGACCACCCCGACAGTGCGTTCAATCGCAGCTATCTGATCACGCACGCCGCGCAGCGCGGCACGCAGCCGCAGAGCGCCGAGGAGGACAGCTTCGGCGAAGCCGGCGGTTATGCGATCGAGATTCGCACCATTCCGGCAGAGACGCCGTTCCGGCCGCCGCGCGTGACGCGCAGGCCGCGCATCGTGGGCAGTCAGACGGCGATCGTGGTCGGCCCGTCGGGCGAGGAGATCTACACCGACAAGTACGGGCGCGTGAAGGTGCAGTTTCACTGGGACCTTCAGGGCGTCTACGACGAGAATAGCTCGTGCTGGATTCGCGTCAGCCAGAGCGCCGCGGGCGGGCAATACGGCATGATGTTTCTGCCGCGCGTGGGGCAGGAGGTGGTGGTCGATTTTCTCGAGGGCGACCCGGATCGGCCGCTGATCACCGGGCGGGTTTACAACAACGACCAAATGCCCGCGTACACGCTGCCTGACAACAAGACCCGCAGCTACATCAAGACCAACAGCTCCAAGGGCGGCGGCGGCACGAACGAGATCATGTTCGAGGACCTGAAGGACAGCGAGAAGGTCCTGATTTTCGCGCAGAAGGACCTGCATCTGCGCGTCACGAACGACAAGGTCGAAAACGTCGATCACAATCGCCACGTGACGGTGAAAGAGCAATCGTTCGAGCTGGTCAAGCAGAAAAAACACAGCGAAATCAAGCTCGATCTGAACGAGAAGATCGGCGGAAAGCACTCGCACGAGACGACCGGCGACTACGGCCTGAAGGTCGGCGGCAATCACAGCAACGAGACCAGCCAGAATCTCTATCTCAAGGGCGGCCAGAATGTCGTCATCGAATCCGGCATGGGGCTGACGCTGAAGGTCGGCGGAAATTTCATCAAGATTGACGCCAGCGGCATCTCCATTCAGGGCACGCTGACGAAAATCAACGCCGGCGGCGCCGCGGGCAGCGGCTCGCCGGTCTCGCTGGTCGCGCCGGATGCCACGATCGAGGCGGATACCGCGACGCCCGGCGCCGACACCACCTACAACGCGCAGGCCATTACGCCCGAGGCGCTGCAGGTCGAGTCGAAGGCGTTTCAGGCCGCCCAACCGCCGGAGGCGGTCGAGAAACTCGAATCGTGGGTCGAGATCGAGATGATCGACGAAGAAGGACAGCCGTGGCGGGGCGAGTATTACGAGATTACGCGGCCCGACGGCAAGGTCGTAAAAGGCTATCTCAATCAGCAGGGACAGGCGCATGTGTGGCTGCCGAAGAACGAACAGGTGCAGGTGAGCTTCCCGAAACTTGACGGACGTGCGTGGGTGAGGGCCTGATGCCGGCACAATCCGACGATCTTAGTGCGCGTCTTTCGGCGGCCCTGGCCAAGGCCCAGGCCGCGAAGGCCGCCGCCGCGCCCGCGACGACCACCGCCGCCACATCGCATGCAGCGGCGACCGGCATGTCGCCGGCCGAATCGGACGCGTTCAGCTCCCGGCTCCGCGCTGCGCTACAGTCAACCCATAGTCGGACCACCCCGGCGCCCGCGGCGACGCAGCCGACGCAGCCCGGCGGTCCTGTCGGTACTGGCGATTATCTCGTTCGCAGCGGCGACTCGATCGGCTCGATCGCGCTGGACCACGGGCACTTCTGGGAAACGCTCTGGAATGAGCCGGCCAATTCACAGCTCAAGACGGCGCGCGTCAATCCGAACGTTCTTCTCCCGGGTGATCGGGTCACCGTGCCTGAGAAACAGCGCAAGGACGAGCCCATCGCCGCAGAACAGCGACACCGCTTCAAACGCCGCGGCGAGCCAGCGCGGCTGAAGGTTCGGCTGCTCTTCGCCGACCAGCCGCTTTCGGGGCGGCCTTACACGATCAAGATCGACGGGCGCGACGGCCAGCCGGGCACGACCGACGGCGACGGCAACATCGACGTGGGCGTTGCGAGCAACGCAAAGCGCGCGATCGTGACTTTGGGCGAAGGCGATCATGCGCAGGTCTTCGAGTTCGACATCGGCAAGCTCAGTCCGGCTTCGGAGGTAATCGGCGCTCAAATGCGCCTCGAGAACCTGGGTTATCTTCCGGTGGAGACGGACGGCGTGCTCGGGCCGGCGACCGAGGCGTCGCTGAAAGCGTTTCAGCACGAAACCGGCTTGCCCGTAACTGGCAAGCTGGACCCGGCGACGCAGCAGAAACTGATCGAACTTCACGGAAGCTAGGCGTCAGCGCCAGGAGACCGCGCGTGGATGAGCCGCTTTACAAAGGCCGAAAGCAGGACGAATCCGAGGACACGCGCTTCTTCGGAACGTACATGGATTATGAGAAGCTCGACGAGGACGATTTTTCGGATTCAGACAGTCTCATCTCCAGGCCGTCGAAAAAGGACAGCCCCGTCAGCGTCGAGGCGCGCGGAACCCAATCCAAGGCCACGCTGAACAAGGACATCTGCGTCTATATGAATGTCGGCGCCTGGACTGGCGGCCAGTCCACGTTCGGTCTGGTTTCGGGCCCGGAGGTTGCGCTGTGCTGCCTGCACCCGGGAAAGCCGCCCGTCCCGCCGCGGCACGGCGGGCAGATACGAATTCCCAAGCAAGAGCCTGGGTTCGACCTGCTGGATCCGAAGGGCAGGATCGCGACGTTCCTGACCGGCGCGGCCCAATACCATCACGCGCCGCGCACGCCGCAGGTGCTGGCGTACTACCGCTGCCCGTACGATTTCGAGTTGATCTCCAAGGACAGCCTGTACCTGTTCTTTCCGGACATGCACATCAATCTCTACAAGGGTCTGCCATGCGACGCGTTCATCAAGCGCGACGGCAGCAACCAGAAGGTGTCGCAGGCGCCGGATCTGGCCGCGATGTTGAAGTACGTCGAGTGGTGCCTGAGCAATCCATTCCTGGAAACGAAGGTGTTTCACCTCGGCGATCTGTACGAGGTCTGCCACACGCAGGCGATTCTCAATCGTGCCTATCACCAGTACGCGAAGGAGCTGAAGAAAGGCAGCACCCCCAATCCGGCCAATTTTCGCGGGGTGACGACTGCATACGGGGCGATCGAATTGTGGTCGCGGCGAAAGAGCATGAAGTGGAAGGTGCCCTGGAAGCAGGATGATCCGATCCGCGTCTATCTCTCGAAGTGCAAGCTCGACATCCTGGATCGCACCGGCATCGAGAGCGCCATCGAGGGACTGTACGCGGCGGACGGAATGACGCCGCAGCTCTGGAACATCCTCAAGCAGAACTTCATCCGCGGCAATCACGACATGGCGCCGCCGCATCCGTACCTCGTGGACGTATTTCAGAATTCGATTTCCGAGACCGACGCCATGAAGAAGGCCGTCGAAGACGGCAAGAAGCAAAAATGGGTCGTCTGCGACGACCCGCAGATTCAGAACCCGGTTTACGGCGGCGGGACACAATACGTGCATTGGGAGCACGGACACGCCTACGACCCGTCGAACAATATCCAAACGTTCTTCCGCATGGACGTGCGTTCGCGAAACGTGTTCAAGACCAAATTCATCGAGGACTTCGGACTTCCCGGCGGGTGGCTGTCGACGCAGGAGTATCTGATCGACGCGTTCAACGCCGAGGCCAAGGGCCAGGCCGCCAAGGACCCCGGTCTGTGGGCGTCGGCGAATCGAAAGGTCACCAAGAAGGTCACCAAGAAGGCGAAGGACTACCTCGGCGATTCAGTGCTGGAAACCTATGCGCTTTGGCGCGCCTTCCGCATCTTTGATCAGATGCCGGACGTGAAGCTGGTCGTGATGGGACACACACACGTGCCGCATCTCGAGGATTTCAGCGAGACAAAGAATCAGAAACAGTCCGAGGCGTATTCGATGCTCGAAGAACTCGACATGTAAGGATCGCTGGGCGCGCTTGAGCGTCACACGCGTCAGAAAGGACGAAGATGTCTGCTTCGCCTCCAGCCCCACCCCCGCCGCCGCAGGCCGGACCGGAGCAGATGAAATCGTACTACGAGGCCGCGCCCAAGCCGCCGCCGCCTCTGCCCAAGAGCCCGCCTCCGACGAAGGATCAGCAGAAGGCGCACGACGCCGCGATGGCGCAATACAAGAAGGCCAAATCCCAATACGAAGCCGGCGCCGGGCCTCCGCCGCAACCGGCGCCGGTGTCGATCCCGTCGGCGCCAGGTGGCGGCGCCGGCAAGCCCGCGGCAAGATTGGGAGATCTCACCTCGCACGGCGGCAGTATTGTGCTCGGCGTACCGACGTTGATCATCGCTGGCAAGCCCGCCGCGGTGGTCAGCAACATGCACGCATGCCCAATGGTGACGGGCATCGTGCCGCACGTGGGCGGACCGATCAATCCGCCGGGTTCGGCGACGGTGATCATCGGCCCAGCGCAATTGAACGCCGCGCGGGTCGGCGACCAGTGCACTTGCACCGGTCCGCCGGACACGATCGCGATGGGCGATAACACGACGCTGATCGGCTGACAGCCCGTTGAGTGGCGCTCCTAACCGAGCCCCGACCGTAAGGGAGGGGTCGCGCAAATATCGGTGTTCTGGAGGACTGAGCGGACTCCTCCCGGCCGGTCGGGGCTCGGCTGGGTGAGTTCTTCATCGGACTGCTGAGAGCTTGGGTCCTGATGGCCCGGCCGCCTTCGGCTTTGCGTTCCTCACCCACAAACCGCGCACCGAATCGCGTTTTTCTCGCCGGTCATCTCTCTAACGCCGGAGCGGCAAACCGCCGCCCCCAGCGATCGGAATTGCATCGGCGCGGCGCGACAGCTACGCTTGAGCTTGCCGATTCGCGGAGCGTTGCACGTTGGATTTTGCCGCGGGCCGAATCCTGGTTGTGGACGACAACGAGAGCAATCGCGACTTGCTGTCGCGGCGGCTTTCGCGCGCCGGGCACCTTGTCGATACCGCGGCGGACGGCGGCGAGGCCCTCGCGCGAGTCGCCGCGGTTCGCTACGACGTGATCTTGCTGGACGTGATGATGCCCGGGATCGACGGTTTCGAGGTTCTAGCGCGGCTGCGAACCCGCCACGCGCCGGCCGATTTGCCCGTGATCATGGCGACGGCTCGCGATCAGCGCGACGATGTGCTGCGGGCGCTCGAGGCCGGCGCGAACGACTACGTGACCAAGCCGCTCGACTATCCGGTCGTCCAGGCGCGCGTGCAGACGCAGCTCGCGCTGAAACGCGCGGTGGACCTGTCGCGCACGCTCGAACTGGATTTGCAGCGCCGCAATGTCGAACTGGAGCAGTTTGCCGACCGCTTCACTCGAGACCTGGCCGCGGCAGCCCGCCTTCAGAGATCCCTACTCCCGGCGGCGACGCCGGAGATGAGCGGCGCAAGCTTCGCTTGGCGCTATCGTCCGTGTGACGAACTCGCCGGCGACATTTTGAACGTCTTCTCGCTAGACGCGACTCGCGCCGGCATGTTTCTGCTTGACGTAAGCGGCCACGGAGTTTGCGCCGCGCTGCACTCTGTTGCGCTCAGCCGCCTGCTCGCGCCAGTCGCCGGCCACACCACGCTCGTTCGCAGCGCGACGCTCGCCGATGGCGATGGCATTGTGGCGCCCGCCGACGTGGCGCGCGAGCTGAATCGCCGCTTTCAGATGAGCGAGCACGCGGAGCAGTATTTCACGCTTTTCTATGCGGTCCTCGACGCGCCGCGGCGATCGCTTCGATACGTTAGCGCGGGCCAGGGCGGCCCGCTGCTGCTGCCGCGCGACGGCGCCCCGCGCGACCTGTCCGCGCCCTCGTTTCCCATTGGTTGGATTCCGGAAATGCCACTGGTCGAGCGGCAACTCGAGCTTGGGCGGGGCGATCGGATCGTCCTGTGCTCGGACGGAATTACCGAAGCGCGATCGAAGACCGGCGGCGTATTCGGCGCTCCGCGCGCCATGGACGTGCTCGTCGCGCATTGCGATCGACCGCTCGACGAGGCCCTGGATGCCGTCATCGCCGCCGCCGGCGCGTGGGCCGGCGCTGCGTTTACGGACGACGTGTCTGCGATCGCGTTGGAAATCACGTCGTGACTGAAGAACGCAGCGGCGATGCGCCGCGAATCCTCTTGGTCGAAGACGACGCAACCAACCGCGACATGCTCTCGCGCCGCCTCGAACGGCGCGGCTTCCAGGTTCTGATGGCGGTCGACGGCCGCGAGGGCGTCGATTTGGCGCTCAGCGCGCGTCCCGACCTGATTCTCATGGATCTCAGCCTTCCGGTGCTCGACGGTTGGTCGGCGACACGCTCCATCAAGTCGAATCCCGTTACCGCCTCAATCCCCGTTATTGCGTTGACGGCGCACGCGATGGAGAGCGACCGCCGGCGCGCGTTCGATGCCGGTTGCGATGAATTCGACACCAAGCCGGTCGATTTCCGGCTCTTGTCGTCAAAGATCGACACCCTCTTGGCCCGTCGCCCGTCGGGAGAGCCCCCGTCATGAAGCCGCCGCCAATCCCCGCGAATGAAACGTCGCGCCTGGCCGCGTTGCATTCGCTCGAAATCCTTGACACGCCGCCGGAGGAGAGTTTCGATCGCATCGTCCGCGTGGCGGAGCGGATTTTCGGCGCGCCGATCGTCCAGATCAGCCTGGTGGACGAAACGCGCGAGTGGTTCAAGGCCCGCTGTGGAACGGGCGCCGCCGAGGGCGATCGCGATGCAGCGTTTTGCTCGCACACGATCCTCTCCGACACCGTGATGATCGTCGAAGACGCGACGCGCGACGAACGATTCGCAGACAGCCCGCTGGTGACGAAGGAGGGCATTCGTTTCTACGCCGGCGCTCCCTTGCGCACGCGCACCGGCCTCAACCTGGGCGCGCTGTGCGTGAAGGACGTCAAGCCGCGGACGTTCTCGGCTGCCGACGCGCACGTGCTCCAAGAACTGGCGGCCATCGCCACCGATCAGATGGAGAATCGGCTGCTGGCCAAGCGGGCGGAGGCCGCCAACGAGGCCAAGAGCCGCTTCCTGGCCAACATGAGCCACGAGCTGCGCACGCCGCTGAATGCCATCATCGGATACAGCGAAATGCTCGAGGAGGACGCGCGCGAGCAGGATCAGCCCAGCTTCATCGTCGATCTGCGGAGAATCCACGGCGCCGGTAAACACCTGCTGGCGATGATCAACGATATTCTCGACCTGGCGAAAGTCGAGGCCGGCCGCATGGACCTGCACGCGGAACGCCTCGATCTGGCTGAGATGCTCAGCGAGGTCGTCGACACCATCCGCCCTCTGATCACCAAAAACGACAACCGGCTGGAGCTGGCCATCGCGCCCGACGTTGGCCACATCTTTGCGGACGCCACCAAGGTGCGGCAGATGCTCTTCAACCTTCTCAGCAACGCCGCGAAATTCACCAAGGCCGGCGTGATCCGCCTCCGCGCCGCCCGAGAGGCGCACGAAGCCGGCGACTGGATCGTGCTTTCCGTCGCCGACAGCGGCATCGGCATTACGCCGACCCAACTTCGAAACCTGTTCGAACCTTTTCGCCAGGCCGACTCGTCGACCACACGCAAATATGGCGGCACCGGACTGGGTTTGGCGATCACGCGGCGATTCTGCCAACTGATGGGCGGCGACGTGTCAGTCGCCAGCGAGGTCGGCGTCGGATCGACATTTACGATTCGCCTGCCGGCCGTCATGCGCAGCCCCGTGGCCAACGACGAGTCGGCGTCTGAGCCGGGTTCGACGTCGCCTGAGGTCGAATTGCGCCCGGATGCGCCCCTGCTGCTTGTGATCGACGACGACCCTGCCGTGCGCGACCTGATCAAGCGCAACCTGGCGAAGGAAGGCCTGCGCGTCGAGTCCGCCGCCGATGGCGAGGAAGGCCTGGCGCTAGCTCGACGGCTACGGCCGGACGCGATCGCCCTTGACGTGCTGATGCCCCGGAAGGACGGATGGTCGGTGCTGGCGGAGTTGAAATCCGACCCGACCGTCGCGGCGATCCCGGTCCTCATGATCAGCATTCTGGACGACAATTACCTCGCCGGAACGCTCGGGGCCGTCGACTTCCTGATCAAACCGCTGGATTTCGATCAACTGGCGGCTGCGATCCGACGTCATCTGGAAGGCGCGAGCGGCGAAATTCTCATTATCGAGGACGACCCCGCCATGCGGGGAATCGTCCGCGCCGGGCTGCAACTTTCCGGCTGGGTCGTGACGGAGGCCGAAAACGGCCGCGCCGGCCTCGAACGCATCGCGCAGCGCCGCCCGCGATTGATCGTTCTCGACCTGAGCATGCCGGAAATGGATGGCTTCACGTTCCTGGGCGAGCTACGCCGCGACCCGCGCTGGACCGACATTCCCGTCGTCGTGCTCAGCGCGCGAACGCTCACCACCGAAGAGCAGTCGCGGCTCAGCGCGGCGGTTCAGCAAATCGTCGTGAAAAGCCCGGATTCAGCCGGCATGCTCGAGACCATCCGGCGCCTCGTCGCGCAGCATGCGACCGTTTCGCGCGGCGCGGCGGCGGGTCCGAAGAGCCCAAGCTAAAGGACCGTGCACGAGTACGCGCCGCAAACAGAACGCGCAGCGCCATCAAGCAGCGAGTCCCAACCGCGCTCGCTTGCGCGTCGCGTTCTGTTTACGGCGCTGAATCGCACACGATCAGCGCATCAGCGCCGCGCCGTCATCGCCTGCGCGCCGAAATGTCGAGACTGGTTATAAAGTCACTTGCGTTCGTGCCGGGCGGCAGATGCTCCATGATTTTGTGATAGAGCGGATCCTGCG
Organism: Phycisphaerae bacterium; assembly: GCA_046350315.1. Classification (GTDB taxonomy): domain Bacteria; phylum Planctomycetota; class Phycisphaerae; order UBA1845; family Fen-1342; genus CAZHTF01. The sequence continues at coordinate 2,285,157 of JAXMAP010000002.1, read as the reverse complement.
TGTCGCTCATCAACTTCACATACTCGGGCTTCGCGGTCAGTGAAATGTCGATGAAACCGGCATCCCGCATCATCCGCTCCGTCTCGTCGACCAGAACCGCGCCCGCGACGCATCCCACCAGCGCTTCGATCATTTCTCGAACCTGCGCGGGCAGCGGTCGAAGCAGCGCCAAATCCGAAACGGCCACGCGCCCGCCAGGCCTCAGGACACGCGCGACTTCGCGCCAAACTTGAGACTTCTCAGGTGAGAGATTCAGCACGCAGTTCGAGATCACGACGTCGGCGCTGCGGTCCGCGACAGGCAGATGCTCGATCTCGCCGAGGCGGAACTCGACATTGTCCAAGCCGCTGCGCTGCCTGTACGCCGCCACGCCGCGACGGGCTTTCATGAGCATCTCCGGCGTCATGTCGATGCCGATCACGCGTCCGGTTGCCCCGACCTTGGGGCCGGCGATGAAGCAGTCGAATCCACCGCCGCTACCCAGGTCTACCACGGTTTCCCCCGGCTTGAGTGAGGCGATCGCGGTCGGATTCCCGCACGAAAGCCCCATGTCCGCGCCGGCCGGGAGATTATCCAGGTCGCCCGGATCGTAGCCGACGCGCGCGGCGATTCGCGCCCCGCCGCAGCACGAGCCGGCCGGGCCGCAACATCCGCCTGATCCCCGTGTCGTTCCGCGCGTGGCGATCTCCGCGTAGCCCTCGCGCACAGTCTGACGAACCTCTTCCGCGGTGCTTGGTTCCTGAGCGTTCATGGTCTCGGTCTCCATTGAAAGATGCGCTTCGAACAGCGCTTGCGGCAGTTTCTCGACGAACAACCGAATTTCATCCCGCACGCGTCGATAATGCGGAAGCGCTTCCGCGTCGTTCATGGCGTTCACCGCGAGCGTCGGCGGGTCTTCAAAACCGACGTGAAACAACCGCGTTCGGCTCGGGAAGACCGGGCACGTCTCATTCACGTGGCCGCAGACGGTCACCACGTAGTCGAAATCGATGCCGCCGAGATCGTCGATGCTCTTCGATCGACCTTGGCTGATATCCACTCCCGACTCCGCCATCGCCTGCACGGCGAGACGATTCAGTCCCTGCGGCCGCGTCCCTGCTGAATATGCATCGACTTGTTCGCGCTTGAGATGCCTCGCCCAGCCCTCCGCCATCTGGCTGCGGCACGAGTTGCCCGTGCATAGAAACAGGATTCGCGGCTTACGCCCCATTTTCTCCCCTTCGCCCGCGCGACGAACGCACGCCAGGAGTGGTGCAACACTCGCCCTCGGGACAGCACTCGTCGATCGCGTCGGCCAGGGCGCGTAGCGCCGCGCTGAGCGCCGCGTAGCGCACGGCGTAACGAACGCTGCGACCCTGTTTGCGACCTTCCAGGATGCCGGCGTCCTGCAGAACCGACAGGTGGCGCGAGACGACGGAGAAATCGACATTGCAGCAGGTCGCCGCGTCGGTCACGCTGCACGCACCCGAACACTGCGTCAGGTGCGCGAGGATCCGCAGCCGCGTCGGGTCGCTCAGAGCGCGAAAGAGCCGTGCATCGAGCGACCGTTCCAGCCGGCCGCAGCAGCCAGCGGGGACGCGACGGTGCTTGTTTACTTGCACAGACATGCAAGGATTGTAGCGCTTGCGGAGCGGCGGTCAAGGGTCGAAACGACACAACGCGCGGCTTGATCCTGTGACCCCGACCAGGTCGCGCGGACCAGACTCCCGCTTTGCACCGCGATCGAAACGAGATGCGCGGTCCGTGACACCCGCCGCCGCGGCGGGTATACGAGGGTATGGACCCCCGCACGCCGGACGCGGCAATCTCAACTGTGGCGCCGACTGATCTTCGGTGTCCTGGCTGTGAATACGATCTGACCGGGTTGACGGAACCCCGCTGTCCGGAGTGCGGTATGCGATTCACGTGGGCAGAGGTGCGCGCGGAAGCGCTGCGCCCTCGGCCGCGGATCGCGTTCGAGCGCGGTCGCGGGTGGGGGCGGGTTCCGGCGTGGTTCATCACTTGGACCACCGCGCTCTTCGCACCGTGGATTTTGGCCCGTCAAAGCGTCGCGTGCGTGCGATTGCCGCGCGCGGCGCAGTTCGCGGCCGTGTGCGGCGCGAGCACGCTGGCGTCACTTTTCTTTGGGGCGGACGCGGCTTTCATCGCGGCGTGGCTGGTCGCGGCGCTGGCCTGCATACTGGTCGAGACGATCGTATTCACGTTACTTGATCCGCTTGGGCGGCTGGACTTGCGCGGCGGCGGCTTGTACTGGCTGTGCATCGGCGGCTACACGTCGGCGGTGATGGTGTTGGAATTCCGCGACGGACCGCCGGTTCTTGGATTGACGGACCTGATTCAGTTCATCGCACCAAACGCGCCGACTTGGGCGTTTCGTTGGGCGTGGAGTTTTCCATCGGTGTCGTTCGAAAGCGCAATTCATTTCGCTCAGTTAGCGCTTTGGTGCGCGGCGCTGGCGTGCTGCTTCTTCACCCGATGTCGGAAAGCCGGGTACGCGCTCCTGGCCGCGCTGCTGTGGTTACCCGCAATCGTCGCGCTTTCGCTCGTGATTTACGGGACGATGGTGGAGCACGTCGGCTCGCCGATTTACCGCGGGCTGACGGGGCGCTAGGAACCTGTGTGTGGGACCGGTCAGCAAGACCGGTCCCACATCAGACCTGTCGCGCCAGAGACCGGTCAGGAGACCGGTCCCACAGCCAGAGACCGGTCAGGAAACCGGTCCCACATGCCCCCGCAAGCCGACGGAAAATGAGTTCAGCGCGGTTGAGCTAGATCCCCTCGAACAGCCCTTCGACAAACGCATCCGGATCAAACGGCTCAACGTCGTCGATCGACTCGCCCAGTCCGACGAATTTCACCGGAATGTCGAGCTGATCGCGAATGCCGACCACGATACCGCCCTTGGCCGAGCCGTCGAGCTTGGCCAGGAACAAGCCCGTAACCTCGCCCGCGTCCGAGAAAATCCTGGCCTGGTGAATCGCGTTCTGTCCGATCGTCGCGTCCAGCACTAGCAGCGTCTCGTGCGGCGCTTCGGGAATCCGTTTCTGAACCACGCGGCGAATCTTGGTCAGCTCGCGCATCAGGTGCTCCTGCGTGTGCAGCCGCCCGGCCGTGTCGACCAGCAGCACGTCGAGCTTGCGCGCGATGGCCGCGTCGCAGGCGTCGAACGCGACCGCGGCCGGATCGCTGTTGTGCTTGTGCTTCACGATCTCCACGCCGCAGCGCTGGGCCCAGATGGTGAGCTGCTCGATCGCCGCCGCCCGAAACGTGTCGCAGGCGGCCAGCATCACGGTCTTGCCTTGTTTACGAAGGTGGTTGGCCAGCTTCGCGACGCTGGTGGTTTTGCCCGAGCCATTGATGCCCACAACGAAAACGACGGTCGGGCCGCCGGAGGCCCAGCGCAGCGCGCGACTCGCCGGACTCCAGGTGGACGCGATTCGCTGCTTGAGAAACGGCAGGATTTCCTGCGCCTCGCGGACGCTTCCGCCCTTCCACGCCGCCCGCACTTCTTCCGTCAGCGCTTGCACCGCGCTTGGCCCCATGTCGCCCGCCAGCATCGCGTCCGACAGCTCGTCCAGCAGCGACTCGTCGATTCGCCGGCCCATCGAGAGCACGCGACGCAGGCCGGACGCCAGCTTCTCGCGCGTTTTCCGAAGGCCGCGCTTGAAGAGATCAAACAGCCCCAAGGCGGTCCTCCCCTCGCGCGTCGCCGGCGTCGTCTGACGGCGCTTTCGCTTCGACTGTTCCGCTAACACGAGCTTTTCGATGCAGCGCGTCGAGTACGCCGTTGATGAATGACGGCGATTCGCGATCGCCGAAGCGCGCCGCCAGCGCGACCGCCTCGCTGATCGCGACCGCGGCGGGAATATCCGGGCGATCGAGCTCAAAAAGGCCAAGCCGAAGCGTGTTCCGATCTACCGGCGGCATTCGCGGCAGGCTCCAGTTCGTGGCGGCTGCTTGCAGTGCCTCATCGAGTGCCGCTCGCCGCTCGAACACCCCCAGCACAAGCTCTCGCGCGTAGCGAACGACGTCGTCGGCGTCGCCGGGCGCGATCTCCAGTTCTTCGAGTACCTGCGGATCGCGCAGGAACTCGCCGAGTCTTTGTTCGAACGATTCGTCAAGCGCTTCGCGAACGCACAAGGCCTGCAGCGCCAGCATGCGTGCCTGCGAACGTCGTCGCGTCATCGCGCGAGGATTTGGATTTGGCGAGTCGGCGGCTGTCACGGCAAAGCGTCGAGCAGGTTGGCCATTTCGATCGCCGCCAACGCCGCATCGGCGCCCTTGTTGCCGTGCTTTCCGCCGGCGCGGTCGATCGCCTGTTCGAGCGTGTCGGCGGTGATGACGCCGAGCGTAATGGGTTTCCCGCTCGACTGGGCCACGTGCGCGATCCCCCTCACGCACTCGGCTGCGATGTGCTCAAAGTGCGCGGTTTGTCCGCGGATCAGACATCCCAGGCAAATCACGGCGTCGAACTTGTCCGATTCAGCGATCTTTGCCGCCGCCAGCGGGATTTCGAACGAGCCGGGCACCCAGACCTGCGTGATCTGTTTGGCCTCGCCGCCAAGACGAACGATGGCATCTACGGCCCCCTCGATCAGTTTCGCGGTAATAAACTCGTTGAAACGCGAAACCACCAGGGCGAAACGACGCTTACTCGCGTCGAGCTTGGCGGAAATGACTTCTGGCATGCGCCGGCGTCCTCTATTCGGTGGATTGAGTTTATTCGCGACCTGCGACGTCCGCAAACAGCGGTCGGCCGAGCCGAACCACGACGGATGAGGGATTGAGGGATTGAGGGCCGAAGCATGAGATGGAGCGTTCGCCAACCTCAATCCCTTAGTCCTTCAATCCCTTAGTCCGTTCTCCCGGATGTCAGGTCCGAGAAGTCGGTGGCAATGATCGTCGATACGCTTGAGGCGCGGGCAACTGGTCGATAGTCTGAATAATCCAACGGAGCGGGGCGATGAGCGAATCACGAAACGTGCTGATCCTCGGCGCCGCCGGGCGCGACTTCCACGATTTCAACGTGCATTGGCGTCACCGGACGAACTGTCGCGTCGTCGCCTTCACCGCGGCACAAATCCCCGACATCGCCGGCCGCGTCTATCCGCCGGAACTGGCCGGCCCCGATTATCCGCAGGGTGTGCCGATTTACGCGGAGAGCGACCTGCCGGAGCTGCTGTCGCGCCTTCGCGTTGATGTCGCCACACTGGCCTACTCCGATCTGCCGCACGAAGTAGTCATGCACAAGGCCTCGATCGTGAACGCGGCCGGCGTGGAATTCGTCCTGCTCGGCGCGCGGGCCACGATGCTTCGCGCGAGCCTGCCCGTGATCGCGGTTTGCGCCGTGCGCACCGGCTGCGGCAAGAGCCAGACCTCGCGGCGCGTGGCGGCGATCCTCAAGGCGCAAGCGCGTCGCGTCGCCGTCGTGCGGCACCCGATGCCCTACGGCGATCTGCGCGAACAGGTCTGTCAGCGCTACGCCGAGTTAGCGGATTTGGACCGGCACCAGTGCACTATCGAGGAGCGCGAGGAATATGAGCCTCACATTCGCGCGGGCAACGTTGTATTCGCCGGCATCGACTACGAGAGGATCCTCGCCGAGGCGCAGCGCGAAGCCGACGTGATTCTCTGGGACGGCGGTAATAACGATTTGCCGTTTTTCCGCCCCGATCTGCACATCGTCGTGACCGACCCGCACCGGCCGGGGCACGAGACGCGCTATTACCCCGGCGAGACAAATCTGCGAATGGCGCACGTCGTCATCATTAACAAGATCGGCACGGCGCGGCAGCAGGACATCGATGCGGTTCGCGACGCCGCCGTGCGCGTCAACCCGAAGGCCGAGATTATCCTCGCCGATTCGCCGGTGTTCGTGCAGGATGGCGAAACGGTGCGCGGGAAGCGCGTGCTGGTGGTCGAAGACGGGCCAACCGTGACGCACGGCGACATGCCATTCGGCGCCGGCGTCGTCGCCGCGAGGCAGCTCGGTGCCGGTGAGATCATCGACCCGCGGCCGTTCGCGGTTGGGTCAATCCGCGACACGTTCCGCCATTATCCGCATCTGACGCAGGTTCTGCCGGCGATGGGGTACAGCCGGCGACAAATGAGTGAACTGGAGCAGACGATCAACGCCGCCGACGCCGACGTCGTGTTGATCGGCACGCCGATCGACTTGACGCGAACACTCCGGCTGCGCAAGCCGGCGCTGCGCGCCGCGTATGACCTCGACGAGCGCCCGCCGGGCCGTTTGGCTGCGCGCATTTCGGCGTGCCTGAGCGAAGCACGACCAAACGGCCGATAAACACACGGGCAGACCGAGACAAGCTCAATTCGTTCATTGAACCGACCGCAACGTCCGCGAATTCTCTTGACCGACGAGCAGCGCGTGGAATACGCTCCCGGTAGGGAGTCGGGTTACCTTTCTTGCACGTCGGGAGCGTTACCGTGAGGGGGACTCTGGCCATTCTGTGTAGTGTCGTGCTGGCGACTGCCGCAGCTGCTCAAATCGTCGTCAACGGCGGTGAAGATCAGTCATTCGTATCGCTTGGGCCCGTTTCGCTCGCGGCGACGGTCACCGGCGGCGCACCGTTGGACTTCTGGATGGCGGATGGCGACGGACCGACGGAAGATCATTTATTGAAATACTCCAGCGTCAGCGGCCTCACCGCCGTCGGACCGCTGCGAAGCACCGCGGGGACGATCTACGGCTACCCCGGTGACCTGGTGCGGGTCGCGAACGGGACGATTTTCGGCTGGGACATCACGCTTCGCCTGCCGTATCGGCTGAACGCGGACACGGGAATCTGCACCTCGGTCGGCGCTAAAACCAGCCTGCAACGCGTCGGCGCAATGGCCTACGACCCGACACGCAACCGGCTGTACGCGATCGACGCGGCCTCGCGGCGCTTGATGATCATCAACCAGGCCACCGGCGCGCGCTCTAACTTGCTTACGCTCGCGACGACGATCGCGAACGTCAGAGGGATGGCGTACGATTCCGCCGCCGACCGGCTTCGCATCTACAACGACTCGAATGAGTCCTTCTACACCATCAACCCGATCGCCAAGACCGTCACGGTCGAATTCAGCGTTCCGGACGGGACAGCGGCGTTCTACGACGAGCTGTCCGACCTGAACGGTCGAATCTACGGATCATACTGCTACCTCGACGGCACCATCTGGAACGCGCAGTTGCGCGAGATCAACTTCGCGACGCGCGAAATTCGGAACATTGGCGCTCCGCTGGTTCAGCTTTCCGCGCATAGCCTCATCGTCAACTCCGTGCCCGAGGATTCGCTCTGGACGCTCGACAGCGGGCCTGGCGCTGCGGCGTTCGGCGACGCGCGAAGCCTGGCGACGACCGCTGCATTCTCGGTCGCTGGCGATTACGTGCTTCGCCTGACGGTCTATTCCAATCCGCCGGTCTCGGACACGGTGCTGATTCAAGTCGGGCAGCCTGACTGCAATCAGAACCAGGTCGCGGACAGCATCGATATCGCGGTCGGCACAAGCCAGGACTGCGACAGCGACGGCGTGCCGGATGAATGCCAGGTCGATTCCGACGGCGACGGCGTGACCGACGCCTGCGATCAGTGCCCGAATGACCCGCTGAAAACGACGCCGGGCGCGTGCGGCTGCGGAGTCGCGGACACCGACACGGATGGCGACGGCACCTCGGATTGCGACGATCTTTGTCCGAACGACCCGCAGAAGATCGCGCCAGGTGCGTGCGGTTGCGGCGTGCCGGATGACGCGGACGGCGACGGGCAGCCGGACTGCTAAGCCGCGCACGAACTGCGGCGCGGAGCCGAACCTGATGCCGCCACCACAGCCACCGGGCGCAGTTCCATTCAGGTTGCAACCAGGCGTCGAGCCGGAATCGTGCCCGCTCGCGGTCTTTCGCGCGCTGCCGGGCAAGCTGCCGGCAAGACGCCCGTCTCACCTGACTTATCGCGGTCGATCGCGAACTACACCCGCCGCCACGTCGGACCGGTAGCCCCTACCACCGCCAACGACAATAATTTTCACATGCACTTGCTGCGGATCGAGAACCTGCACACGCACTTCGACGCACAACCCGAGCCGCTCCGGGCCGTCAGCGGCGTGTCACTCACGCTGGCGCCCGGCCGCACGCTCGCCCTCGTCGGCGAATCCGGTTGTGGAAAGAGCCTCACGGCGCTGTCGACCCTGCGCCTGCTGCCGCCGGGAGCGCGAATCGCCGGCGGACGGGTCATTCTGGGCGATCTCGACCTGACCGCGCTCTCCGATGCGGCGCTGCGCGAAATTCGCGGCGATCGTGTTTCAATGATCTTTCAAGAGCCGATGACCAGCCTTAACCCGGTGCTGCCGATCGGGTGGCAAGTCGCCGAGCCGCTGCGGCTTCATCGCCGCCGGCGCGGCGGTTCCGCGCGGAACGCAATTGGGGCGAGTAATGCCGCAGCGCGGCGGCGGGCCATCGAACTGCTGGAGCTAGTCGGGATTCCCGATCCCGCGCGCCGCGCCGCGGCGTTTCCGCACGAACTCTCGGGCGGAATGCGGCAGCGCGCGATGATCGCGATGGCGCTGGCGTGCGAGCCGGACGTATTGATCGCCGACGAGCCGACGACGGCGCTGGACGTGACGATTCAGGCACAAATCCTGAAGTTGATCCGCGAGATGCAGCTCCGGCTCGACATGGCGGTGCTGCTGATTACGCACGATCTGGCGGTTGTGTCGCAGGTCGCCGACGACGTGGCGGTGATGTATGCCGGAAAGATCGTCGAGTCCGGACCGACAGCAGCGGTCTTGGCGTCGCCACTGCATCCGTACACGCGCGGTTTGCTTCGTTGCACGCCGCGCCTGCCCAATCACGGTGAACCGGGCTGCCAGCGCGGTTCGCGATTGCCGGTGATCGAAGGCGAGCCGCCGCGCCTGGGCATGGCGTCCGCCTGCGCGTTCGAGCCGCGCTGTGAGCTAGGGCGCGGCGTCGAGCAATGTCGGAATCGCACGCCGCTGCTCGAGGAGCGATTGCCCGGGCACCACTGCGCGTGCTGGAAAACGTAGCGTCGCGGAGTTCGGCTCAGCAGCGCTTTACGCGAGACATCGGTCGGATTGGGTCCTGGAATGGTCGTGCCAGCGGATTGGTGGGAATCAAGTAACGCGAATCAAACGGAACCGTCGTCGCACCCTTGACGCTGATCGCCGCCGCTGACTTCAAGACGCAGTCGCCGCACGTCCGATATGATCCGCGGGGACACGCGGAGACACTATGGGTTGGGAGATTTGGACCACGCTCGGCTGACCGGCGTGCCTGACCGTGGGGTCGTGGTTTCCGTGTTGCTCGTGCTCTCGCTCACCGCGCTGGCAACCGACATGGTCCTGGTCGCGGCGACCACAAAATAGCTCAACGCGGTCGGGCCAACCTGAATTCAGACCAGGCCGAATCTCGCCCGCACGCGTCGCTCGATCTGCGCGAAGATCAGCCGGTCCGCCAGGGTCCCAATCAGGACCATACACGCCATTACGGCGACGACCTGCGCGACGTCCGCGAACTCGCGGCCAATATTGAGGAGGAAGCCCACGCCACGCCATTGCAGCATGAACACGAGTTCACCGCCCATCAGCGAGCGCCAAGCGAACGAAAAACCCTGCCGCAGGCTGCCGGCCGCCGCGGGCAGCGCCGCCGGAAGCATGATGTAGCGATACAGCGTCCAGCGCCGCGCGCCTAGCATCAGCGCCGCCCGCTTGTAGATCGGCGGCACCTGCCGCAATCCGTCGCGCAAGGCGATGGCGATCGCGAAAAAACTTCCCATGACCAGCACGAACAGGATGCTGATCTCCCGAATCCCGAGCGTCAGCACCGCCAGCGGAACCCAGCAAACACTCGGCAGGGTTTGCAGGCCCAGAAAGACCGGTCCGAGCAGGGCATCGACAAAACGGTAACGCCACATCGCCAGCCCGAGCGCGCCGCCCAGCACCAGGCTGAACACAAATCCGATCAGCAGTCGCCCCGCACTGATCGCCAGCGCGCCGGGAAGCGGGCTGGTCCAGAACGAGCCGGTCGCGCCGGCAAGCGGCGCGCCCGACGACGGCCACGGCCAACCCGCGCGCAGCGGATCTCCGAAAGCTGAGCGCAGGTTCAGCATGTGCAGCGTGGCGTCGACCACGTGGCTGGGCGCGGGGAACAGCCACGCTTTCCAGCCGACGATGCGATACGCGGCTTCCCACGAGGCCAGCAGCGCGATCCACACCAGCGCGACCCGCGCCGCACTCGTCTTTTCAAGCCATTGCAGCATTGATGCGGTTTACCTCGTCCTCGATCTCGCGGCGAATGATCCCGACGGTCTCGCTGATTTCCGGGCTATCAAAGTCGCGCGGGTGGGGAATCTCGACGCGCACCTCGCGCCGAATGCGGCCGGGGTTGGCGTGCAATACAATGACGCGGTCTGCCAGGCGGACCGCCTCGCCAACCGAATGCGTGACGAACAGAATCGTCTTGTGCGTCTCGGACCAGATTTCCTGCATCTGCTCGTGCAGCAACGTGCGCGTCTGTGCGTCGAGAGCCGAAAACGGCTCGTCCATCAGCAGAACCGCCGGATCCATCACCAGTGCCCGCGCAATCGCGACGCGCTGCCGCATCCCGCCGGAAAGCTCATGCGGCAGTTTTCGGCCCGCATCGTGAAGGTGAACCAGCTTGAGCGCGCGGGCCGCGCGCTCGCGCCGTTCTGCAAGCGGCAGTCCTCTGATTCGCAGCCCGAGTTCGACATTGTCCGCGGCCGTCATCCAAGGGAACAACGCGGGTTCCTGAAAAACGACCGCGCGATCCGGACCGGGCGCGACAACCGGCCGCCCGTCGATCAGCACGTCGCCGGTCGTCGGCCGGTCGAGTCCGGCGGCCAGGTTGAGCAGCGTGGTCTTGCCGCAGCCGCTGGGCCCGACAACGACAACGAATTCGCCCGGCTCGCAGATCAGCGTAACTCCCTGAAGCGCGGGCGTGCTTCCGGGCGCGAATCCGCGCGAGACCCCCCGCAATTCCAATCGTCCGCGTGCCGCAGCGCGCTGAATCGCCGCGGCGCCTGGAGCGGTTGTCGGTTTCGAGAGTTGTCCCATGCGAGCCGATTTCGTCCTGAATCACTCGGTTATCGAGCGGAGAATAGTCGTGTCGACGAGTCCGGCTAGATCGGGCGCGTCCTTGCTCAACCCCATTTCAAAGGCCCAGGTTGCGAACGTCTTCAGCGTCTCCGCCAGCGGCTCGGTCGTGAATTTGGTGCGCTGCATGGCCTGCGAGAACGCGGCGGGCGGAATCGTCTTTCCCGTCAGCTTGTTCAGCGCCGCGCCAAGCTCCGCGGCACACTTGTCCGGCTCATGGTTCAGGCGCGCGGTTAGTGTTTGATGAACGCGGAGAATCGCTTTGACCGTGTCCGGGTGCTCCGACAGAAAGCGGGGCGAAACGACGATCACCGCCAGCGTGAATTCGCCACCGGGCCAAAGCTCCTTCTCTTCCGCCAACAGCTTTCCGCGGGCTTCGACGATCAGGCGCGCGGCCCACGGCTCGGGCGCCCAGGCCGCGTCGATCTGACCACGATCCATCATGGCCAGTTGCTCGGCGTTGGCCACGGGGATGACGTTGTCGGCGTTGGGTTGACCGAGCTTGTTGATCAGGAAGTGACGCGCGGACACGTCCTGCGTGTTGCCGAGCTGCGGCGTTGCGATTCTCTTGCCCTTCAGATCATCGAGCCTCTCGATTCCAGCGTCTTTTCGCACCACGATCGCGACGCCGTTCGCGGCCGCGCCGGCCACGATGCGGATTCCCTGACCGTGAGACTTCGCGTGAGCGTTGAGCGCTGGACTTGGCCCCACGTAGCCGATGTCGATTTCGTCCGCGAAAAGCGCCTCAATCAACGACGGCCCGGCGTTGAAGACCTTGGTGGACAGCGTGCTCGGCTTGACCGCCGCCGCGAATTCGCCGGAGGCCACGCCGAGCACGGCCTGCGCGTGGGTCAGATTCGCAAAATAGCCGATTCTGACCTCGGCCAGGTTTGCCCGCCCGCCTGTCCCCGTTTCGCCTTGCGGCGCGGATGGGGGATTGCAGCCGGCGCACATTATCAACCCGACGGCTGTGAGCAGGACGCGAAATTCTCGCACGAGCCGCTCCTCGCTTTGGACTTTCAGCGGATGATATCGGCAATCCGTGTTCGCGCCGCAAAACGGCCGGCCTCGGTCGCCGCGCGCTGCCTAATCAAGCAACGCCGTCTTACGTCCGATATGAACGGCGAACTCCTGCGAGAACCCGATGGATTTGGAAACCTGGACCACGCTTGACTGGCGTGCGTACCTGACCGTCGGCGTCGTGGCGTCCGTGCTGCTTGTGCTCTCACTGACAGCGCTGGCGACCGACTTGGTGCTGGTCGCCGCCACCTGCCTGCTCATGCTGACCGGCGTGCTCAGCATCGGCGAGGGCTTCGCCGGGCTTTCCAATCAGGGCATCATGACGATCGCCGTCCTGTACGTCGTCGTCGCCGGGCTCGAGGCCACCGGCGGGAACGTACTCATCACCGAGAAGTTCCTCAGCCGCCCCAAGTCGATCACCGGCGCGCTGATCAAGATGATGTTCCCAGTCACATTCATCAGCGCATTCATGAACAACACGCCGGTGGTCGCGATGTTCATGCCGGCGGTGAGCGAATGGGCCAAAAAGAGCCGGATTCCGGTTTCGAAACTGATGATTCCGCTCAGTTACGCGGCGGTTCTGAGCGGCACGGTGACGATCATTTCCACCGCGACGAATCTGCTCGTCGACGGCATGCTGCGCCAGGCCACGGGCAACGGCTTCCGCATGTTCGAATTGACCTGGATCAGCCTCCCAATCACCGTCGGCGGCGTGCTGTTTGTCATCGCCACGCACCGCTGGTTGTTGCCGGATCGCCGGCCCGCGACTTCCACGTTCGGCGACCCGCGCGAATATACGATCGAAATGACGGTCGATTCTACCGGCCCGCTGGTCGGCAGAACGATCGAGCAGGCGGGCTTGCGCCAGCTTCCGCAGTGTTTTCTGGCCGAAATCGAACGCGACGGAGACATTCTAGTCGCGGTCGGCCCAACCGAGAAGCTGCGCGCCGCCGATCGGCTGGTGTTTGTCGGCGTAGTCGACGCGATGGTGGACCTGCGCAAAATCCGCGGCCTCTCGCCGGCGACGACGCAGGTGTTCAAACTCGACGCGCCGCGCTCGCTGCGTTGCCTGATCGAGGCCGTGGTCGCGGCGGACAGCCCGCTGGTCGGCCAGTCGGTGCGCAACGCGCGCTTTCGCTCGGTCTACAACGCCGCCGTCATCGCCGTCGCGCGACGCGGCGAACGCATTCAGCGCAAGATCGGCGACATCGTGCTTCGCGGCGGCGACACACTGCTGCTCGAGGCGCATCAGTCCTTCGCCCGGCAGCACCGTAATTCGCATCATTTTTACCTGGTCAGCCGCGTCGAAGGCTCGACGCCGGTGCGCTACGACAAGGCGTATCTGGCGATCGCGATTCTGATCGGAATGATCCTCGTCGCCGGCTTCGAGTGGCTGCCGATGATCAAGGCCGCCATGGTCGCGTCCGGGCTGCTGATCGCGACGCGCTGCTGCTCGACGACCGATGCGCGGCGCAGCGTGGAGTGGAAAGTCATCATCGCCGTCGCCGCCGCGTTCGCGCTCGGGACGGCCGTTGAAAAGACCGGCGTCGCCAAGGCGCTGGCGGTTTCACTGACCTCCATGGCCGGCGGAAGTCCGTGGCTGAGCCTGGTGGGAATCTACGCGTGCACGCTGATCCTGACCGAGATCGTTTCGCACAGCGCGGCGGTTTCGCTCACGTTTCCGATCGCGCTGCAAACGGCCGCCAATCTCGGCTTGGGATACATGCCTTTTGTCGCCGCGGTGACGGTCGCCGGCTCGCTGGGATTCGCGACGCCGTTGGGCTACCAGACGCACATGATGGTCTACGGCGCCGGCGGCTATCGATTCAGCGACTTCCTGCGAATCGGCGTGCCGATGGACATCCTCTGCGGCGTAATCGCGCTTCAGATGATCCCGCTCTGCATTCCGTTCACGCCGGCGTAAAAAGCCGCCCCGATGCGCGGAAACTCGCAGCCGAAAAACGTCAAGGGCAGGGGGACGCGCTGATCGCACGTTCCCCTGCCCTTGCCGATTCTCGCTCGGCCGTCGTTGGGCGGCGGACAGCCACAACCGCGATGGCTACACTCGCACCGGCATCCGCGTTCGCTTGTTTTCCTCGCGCAGCTCTTGTTCGGCCTGCAGCCAATCAGCCGTCGGATCCCCCGTGGCGCCCTTGCGAGCCGAAAAGATCTGGTACGCACGCAAGCGGATTTCCTCGGGTGTCGGCTGGTATTCGCCGCTCGCCTCGGATGTGACCTTGGGGCTGGTTGTGATATCCGTCGTCGCGGTCTTGCCGCGTCTGCCTTTTCCGTTTCCCGTCGTCTGCATGGCGACCTCCCTATCCGGCACAAATGCGCGCTGCCCGCCGGGCTCGCGCCGCGCTACCTGTTGATACACGCGCTCGGTCTCGGCCGCAATCTTCTCCCACGCGAAGCGCGTCTCCGCGACCAGCCGGCCGTTGCGGCCCATCCGCCTGGCGTCATTCAGATCGGCAAGTGCCGTGCCAATTCCCCACCCGATCGAGTCTGGCGAATCAAAAACCGTCAGCCCGGTCTCCTGGTGCTGGACGAACTCGACCGGCCCGCCGTTGCAGGTGGCGATCACCGGCTTACCAGCTCCCCAGGCCTCCAGAATCACGATTCCGAACGGTTCATTGCGGCTCGGAACGCACACGATGTCGGCTGCTTTGAATAGGCCGACGATCTCCGAACCGTTGCGATGGCCCAGGAAGCGCGTAGCCGGCGCGACCCCCAAATATTGCGCCCTGCCTTCCAGGTGGCCGCGCATGTCGCCGTCACCGGCGAAGACGAATCGGGCATCGCCGTGATGCGCTGCCAGCCCCGGAATCGCCTCGAGCAACAGGTCCGGTCCCTTCTGCCACGTCAGACGCCCGGCAAACAGCACCATCGGCTGCCCGACGCCAATGGCGTACCGACCGCGCAGCGCCGGAACATCCACATCCGCGTCGAATTTGCGCACGTGCACGCCGTTGTAAATCACGCGCGTCTTCCACTCCGGCGTGCGGTAGATCCAATGCACTTCGCCGCGCAGCGACGCCGACACGGCGATCACCTGGTCGGCGACGTACAGCCCCTCCCATTCGAGGTCGCGCACGCGCTGCGAGGTACCGCCGTTGAAAAACTGATTCCCGCAACGCCCGAATTCCGTGGAATGCATCGTCAGCACGGCGGGCCGGGCGAGGTGGTTCTTGGCGCGCACGATGCCGCGCGTGCAGAGCCAATCGTGGCCGTGAATGACGTCGAACTCGCGGTCGACTTCCTTCTCGTACTCGACCAAGTGCCAAATGAAGCTGTCGTTCATGCGCTCCACGTCATCGGGCAGGTCGGGCAGGCCCTGGTACGGGCAGCGGTGATAGTGCACGCCGTCGATCAGTTCGCGGCGCGCCTGGTTCTCGGCCTGACGCGTGAAAACATGCACCTCGTGCCCGCGCCGCGACAGGGCCATCGCGATATCCGACACGTGCGCGGCGACACCGCCCACGGCGACCGAATATCGCGATTCCCAGGTCAGCATGGCGATGCGCATCGACGTGCCTCTAGACAGATTCGGCCGTGCGGCCGCGATCGCTCGCGCCGCGGGTCGCGAACGCCGGACAGGGCGCGACAACACCTCAGTCTGATCGAACGCGATGGCGGTCGTCATCATCCTACCCCAAATAGACGGACGGGTCTGCGGCGTCCATCGTCTGGAACGCGTCAAGCGGCATCGCGAGCCGGGCGCCGCCGGCGATCTGGTCTCCGAGCTCCGCCGCCAGGACGGTAAGGTCGGCGGCGCGATCCCGCGCCTGAGTCATGAGGAGGTTTACCTGTTCCTCAAGCGGGTCGTGCCAGGCGCGGACGAACGACGGCGACTCGGAATCGATGGCCGTCGAGCAGAACAAACCGCGACGCAACAGTTCGAGATCCAGCGTCTCGGTTCGGCAGTCGAAAGCCGCGGATAATCCAAGCTTCGGATTGACTTCGCGGACCGGAATCACGTTGGCGGATCGAGCCCCGAGCAGGATATCACATTCGCCGGCGGTCGCGAGCGAAACACTGCGCGACGCATGGTCCACCAAGGCGCAAGCAAGCGAGCCGGTCACCGGCGCGCCGCGCAGGTCCTCATTGATCTGCATCAGGATGTGGTTCAGTCGATTCACGATCGACCGCACGCCGACGGCCTCGCGCGCGAACGTCCGCACCGCGCCGCTGAGCAGCGCTTTCGCCATGGCGGCGGGATAGCCGCGTCCTTCGACGCGCCCTACGACCAGCGAGACGACGCCGTTACGGGCCTGGATCGAGTGGTGAAAATCGCCGCCGAGGTGCGCCGTGCTGTGCGTTCGCGCGATGACGCGCGTGCCGGGCCAGCCGAAGCAGCGATCGGGAACGTAGGCGGACTGAATCTGGCAGGCAATTTCGAATTCCGTCTCGACGACGTCGAGGTCGCGCTGCAATTCGGGCGCGGTATCGAGACTAGGCATGATGCACTCCTGACTCCCTCGCGCCGCGTTGAGTGAGATGGCGGCGCGCGAGGTGTTCCACACATTGTTGTACGACGCTGTACGAGGCAGGTTCCGGTCGAGATCGGAATCCGGCGCACCACAGAACGACTCTCCGGACGGGCGCGGTTTTGTTGCGGGTAACGGGGGCTTTGGCCTGCACGTGAACGCGATTCACGACTGCCGCCTGACTGCGAGTGGAATACGGAACAGTTACACGTCCTATCGGGCGCGCACGGAAGAAAAATTCACGCGCGCATCATTCGAAGCGTTGTCATTTCGTTGCACGTTCCCATTGATTTGGATGCCGAGATTCCGTCGCTCGATTCGATGGCTCAACAGATTTCCGAAACAAGTAAAAACTTCCTTACTCGGGCCGAATTCTCCCCGATTGCGTGCCCGCTACGCGAAAAGCTCGCGCTGTCCGAGTCGCCTTTCGCGGTGCATGCCGCTCGGCTACCATCTCGTGTCACTAAGGTCTCCAATCGATGAAGAATCGGCAGAAAATCGTGATCGCCGTCGTCGGCTTGATCGTCGTCGGCGTCGCGGCGTATGTGCAAGTGAACCGCGCCGCGGAAAGCAAAGTGCGGCGAATTCGCGGTACCGTCGTGTCCGTCGATCCGTTGGCGCGCCGCGCGACGATCGAATTCGTGCATCCGCGGTCGGGAAAAACGATTCGCGTCACCGGCGAAGCTGCACCGAATTGCGACGTTAGAATCGGCGAGCGGTCCGCCTCGATGGACGAAGTCCGCGTCGGCGACTCGGTCGTCGTCGAAGGCGCCATGCGGGCCGGCGTCGTCACCGCGACCAGCGTGCAAATCGAACGCGCCAGCCAAGCCGCCGAGACTACCAGCGCCTCGCAGCCGACGCACGCCGCGCCGTAACGTGAGCGGCGCTAGACAGTTCCATTCCGAAGCACGGCGCGCGGCGCGGGTTCCGTTTCTTATCGCCCTGATTCTGATCGTTGCCGGCGCGGTATTGCACCTCTGGTACCTGCTGGCAAACTGCCCGCTGGACCTTTCAGGCGATGAAGCCCACTACTGGGAGTGGTCTCGGCATCTGGATTTGAGCTATTACAGCAAGGGTCCGTTGGTCGCGTACATCATCGCGGCCGGCCGCGTTGCGCTTGCAGACGCCTCGATGCGCCTGATGGGCAACGAGACCTTGGCGGTTCGCGTGCCAGCGATACTGCTATCGGTCGTCACCAGCCTTGGCATCTACACGCTGACGGCGCGAGCGGCTCGCGATTGGCACCCCCATGTTGACCGGGCCGGCTCGGCGTCGAATTCGAGGTATCTCGCGCTCGGTGCGGTCGCGCTCACGTTCTCCATGCCCATCCTCGTCGTCGGATCGATGTTGATGACGATCGACGCGCCGCTTTCGGCGTGCTGGGTGTGGGGGATCATCGCGGCATACCGTGCCCTTCGGCACGACCGAATCGCGGATTGGATCGGGCTTGGACTGCTGGTCGCAATCGGAATCCTCGCCAAGTACACGATGCTCCTGCTCGTGCCGGCGGTGGGGCTGTTCATCCTGCTCGACGCCGCCGCCCGACGATTGCTGACGCGCCCGGGACCCTACCTCGCGGCCGTCATCGGCGCCTGCGGCATGCTGCCGATCCTGATCTGGAACGCGCAACACGACTGGGTGAGCTTCCGACATGTTGCAGGGCAGGCCGGGCTGGGCGGTGCGCAACGGCACTTCGACCTAGGCGGGATCGTGGAATACGTCGGCGGACAACTGGCAGTCGTGGGTCCGGCGTGGATTCCGCTGATGCTGATCGCCACCCTCGCCGCGTGGCGCGAAGCCCGCAAACCGAGAGTCGACCGCAAATCCGATCTGCGCGGGTTCATCGCATGGGCGGTGCTCGTGCCGTGGACGGTGTTTCTGCTGTTCAGCCCGGTCACCAAGATTCAGCCCAACTGGCCGGTCATCTCGGTTTTTCCGGGAACGGTGTTGCTCGTCGGTTGGATCGCCGAGCGCTGGACGCGGAGCCGGCCGCTGCGAACGGCGGTCGCAATCGCCTCGGTATTCGGGCTCGCCGCGGGCATCGTGCTGCACCGCACTGATTGGCTGTATCCGGCGTTTGCGCGTCTGGCCGCAAACGCGCCGCCGTGGGACCTGACGCCGATCGCGAAGTACGACCCGGCGTCGCGGTTGCGCGGCTGGCGGCAGCTGGGCGCGGCGGTGGGAAACGTGCTGGCGCGCGAACGCGAAGCCGGACGAGAACCGTTTGTCGTCGCGGACGACTATCAGGTTGCTAGCCAGATTGCGTTCTACTGTCCCAGCTCGCCGCCGGTTTACTGCATCCAAGTCGCGCTCGGCGAGCGATTGAGCCAATACGACGTCTGGGAGAATCCGATTCGCGACCGGGCCCATTTCGTCGGCCGCCCGTGCATTTACGTAGGATCGCGCCGGGCCGAGATCGTGGGCGGCGACGGTCATGCGGCTGCGATGCCCGCGCTCAGCGAGCCGATCTCAGTCGAGCACCGCGTGGGCGGACACCTTTTGGCGATGTGGACGATTTATGTCTGCCAGAGCTTTGCGGGATTCGAAGCAAGCGGCGTCGGCTCCTTGAAATATTGACATCGGCGTTGCAAAACACCGTTATGCAACTCGCCGATCCGCCACCGACTGCCGCCGCTGGTCGTGCCGACCAGGCCGCCGCTCACCGTGGTTCCGCCGCGCTGCGCCGCCGTTGGCCGTGGCTCGTGGGTTTCGCCCTGCTGATCGCCGGATTCGCGGGGCTTGACGGTCCGCTTTATCGCTTCGCGCTGACGCTCAACACGGCCGAGGTCGGTCACGTCGGCGCTGATGATTTTTATCAGCGCACGAAATTCATCTGGTATGCGCTGCGGATTCCCGCCGGGGTCACCGCGGCGCTCGTCGCTTTCTTTGCGATCTTGCTCTTTCATCCCCGCGCGTGGCGAATCGCGATTCCGATGTTGTGCGGCGCGGCGGCCGCGAGCGCGGTCACGTTCGTTGCGCGCGGCTTGATCGGGCGCATGCGCCCAAACATCGGCGAACACCCATGGACATTCCATCCGCTCGAACGATTGATCGCCAGCGACCGCGTGTGTTTTCCATCCGGCGAAGCGACGGCCGCGTTTGCCCTGGCCTGCGTGCTGACGCGCGCCGCTCCGCGCTGGGCGCCGCTCTGGTACGCACTCGCGACGGCGGCGGCATTGGCCCGATTGGTTCAAGGAGCGCATTTCCTGTCGGACGTGGTTGGCGGAGCGATGGTCGGCGTGTTCGTGGCCGGCGGCTTCATGGATCGGTTGACGCGAACGTACTTCGCCGAGCCGGCCGCTTTGGCACGGTAGCAACCGGGTCAGTGCCGCTTCGCGGCGCTCGCGAAGTGCGCGGCGCTCTCCGCCATGCGCGCCAACGCTTGCCGCAGCCGCGCGTGGCGACTTAGTCGCATCGCGTAGTCCCGTTCGCGCGGGCCGCCTTTCGCCAGAATAATTCGTCCCAATTCCGCGCGCTCGGCGCGCGTCCAATCGTCCACACCGGGCAAGAGCGCCACGATCGGCGCCAAACGCGAAAACCACGTTCGTGCCGTCTCACCGCGCAGCCGTGACTCGTGCAGCCCGGTGATTCGCCTCGCCGCCGCCACCGCACAGGCCAGCGCGGCGCGGCGGTCGCCGCCGAACCGCCGCCCGATCCACTGCGTAACACACCGTCCGATCGCCGCCAGGCTCGGCGCGCTCCCGCCGCATGCGAATTCCTCGGCGGCGTCGCCGCCGGGCACGTCAAGAAACACCGGGCCACCGGCGAGCCGGCGAAGAGTCCGCGGCGAAGACCGATAGCCCGCGTTCGCGCTCGACCGCGCCGCCTCGCGTTCGGCGAGGCGATTCAGCGCTGCATCCAGCGGCCGAAATCCGAGCCGGTAATAGAGCCAGAACGCGCCGGAACGAATCGCGTCTTCGTTGTCGGCGCCGAACTGAAATGGATCGACCAGAAAGCGGCGCACCCGGAAGTGCCGCGCGTACGTCCGCAGAATCTGTGCGAAAATCAGCGCCGACTCGCCACCGCGAAATTCCGGGAAGAGGTTCACGCCGATTTCGCAGCGCCCACAGAACACCCAACCCCCGCCGTATGCGATTGGCACGCGATTCCGGGCCGCCACGTACCCGAAATAGCTCTCAATCGGCAGACGCCGCGCGGGCTGCATGCCGAGAATCGCCACGTCGAATCCGCGCTCCAGCCGAAACAGCGTCACCTCGCGCGGATCGGCGTAGGTGATCGCGTCGGTCTCGCACGAACGCACGGCCAGCGTCGCCCGAGCCACGTCGACCAGATTTCGTCGCTCGGCGGCCCCCAGCGCCGCGGCGCGCGGCAGCGGCCGGGCCAGGACCGCCGCGCAATCGACCTCGCGCTGCAATCCGTCCGCGAGAGAGAAGACCTCGCACGGCGGAAAACGCAACCAGGTGCGCGAGTCACCATGCCGCTCCAGACGCCATCGCACGTGCAATTCCAGCGATTCGAATGCGGCATCCAGAATCGGCGGCGGCGCGCCGAGCTCCGCCAGCAGCGCCAGGAGCGTGCGTAAGCCTGAGGGCGTCCGCGTGTGCTCAGCGCGTTGAAACCACTCGCGCGTACTGAAGCCCTCGTCGCGGAACCCGTCAACTTCGACGCTGAGCAGGCGCGCCAGCAGCCGTTCAATCGAGTCGACGCTCGCTTCGTCATCCCACTCGACGCCAACGTGCCGTGGGAATCGCCGCGTCATCCAGCGCGCCAGATCAAGCGATGGCGAGAACACGACCGGCGTACCAGCGATGCCGGTGTTATCGAGCGCCCCCGCCGCGTCGCCGTCCAGGCGTCCCGCTGAGATCAGCGCGGCGCGCTTCGTGCAGAATCGGAGCACGCGCTGCGCCAGTCGCCGGACTTGCGGCGAGGACGGGTACGCGCACAAGAACAGCGCTTCGTCATGCAGCGCCGCGACGGTGTCCGGCGCTTGGCGGCGCGCCTTCACAGCCGCCGCGAGCAGCCGACGCCGCCTTTGATCGGCGGCGGGAGTGAACACGCGCCGAAGCCCGGAAAGTCGACTGACGATCGGGTTCATGACGGCGCACGGTAAGCGCCTTCGCGACGCTTCGCGATGGCGGAACGGCGAAGGCTCCCGCCGACCGACGATAAGAGGGTGCGATCGACGTCCGACGTTCGGCGCTTCAAATTGGTTTGTCGCCGGCGGATGTCCGATCTATCATCATCGCATCGGCCGAAGCGCGGCTGAAAAGATCGGGGTGACGCGATGTCCGCAATCGATCGCCAGGTCAACACCGCCCGCAGACGCTTGAATCTCAATATCGTGATGGAGCGGCTGGCATTCGCGTTGCTCGTCGCCACCGGACTGTGGACCGCCGCGCTGCTGGCCGATCGGTTATTCGATTTGCACATGCCGCTTTGGCCCAGCGTTGGTGTGGCCGCCGGCGTTGCGGCGTTCCTTACGCTCGTCCTGGCGGCAATCGCGCGCATCGGGCGGGTCGGCGCGGCTGTGGCGATCGACCATGCCGCCAGGCTCAAGGAACGCCTCAGCACGGCGATCAGCATTCCGGCTGGGCAAGATGAATTCGTCGAAGCCGCGCGGCGCGACGCCGAGAAGACCGCCGCGTCGCTGCACGTGGCGCAGCACCTGCCCTACCGTGCTCCGCGAATGTGGCCTTGGACGGTCGCCGGCGCGGCTGCGGCCGCCCTCTTCGCCGCGTTCATGCCGCAAATGAACCTGCTCGCCGCTCGCCCGGACCAGACGCCGCCCACGGCGCCCGTCACGAAGGTCGAGCGCGAGGCGATCAAGACAGCGGTCAGCGAGCAGATGGAGCGCGTCAAGAAGCTGGTCGAGGACAAGCCGGAACTAAAGGACCTGGCGTCAGAGCTTGAACCTCTGAAGATGCCCGACAAACCGAGCGCCACGCCCGAAGACGTGCGGCGCGAGGCCGTCAAGCAGCTCAGCAACGTCGCCGAGAAGCTCGAGCGGCAGAAGAAGTCCGACGAGCTGGCTTCGATGCGCGATCTTAAGCGTCAACTGGCGCAATTGGATCAGCAAAAGAACCGCGACGATCAGGCGTCCAAACTTCAGAACGATCTGGCCTCCGGCGACTTGGAATCCGCCCGCGACACGCTGAATGAGATGAAGAAGCAGCTCGAAGCGGCCGCGAAGTCGGACGACCCGCAGGCCGCCGAAAAGTTGAAGGAACTGGCCAAGCAGACCGAGGCGCTGTCAAAACAGATCGCGGAGCTGGGGGACCGCAAGTCGCTGGAGAAGGAGCTCGAAAACAAAGCCGGGCTCTCGGCGGAGGACGCGAAAAAGCTGCTGGACCAGGTCTCGAAGATGGACCCCAAGCAGCTTGAGGAAGCGCTGCAAAAGCAGCTTGCCGACAAGGGCATCAGCCAGCAGCAGCTTCAGCAAATCGCACAGAAGATCCAGCAGTCACAGAAGGCGCAACAGGCCTGCAAGCAGCTCGCGCAGTCGCTGGCGCAAGCGTCGAAGTGCATGTCGCAGTGCCAGAACCCGGGCGACAAGCCGGGAAACAACGCCGCCGCGGCTCAGGGCGCCGCCGCCTTGGCCGACGCCGTGCAGCAGCTTTCGCAGGCCGAAATGGCCGAGCAGGCGCTGAACGAGATCGTCGCACAGATCGCGGATCTCAAGGACCTCAAGAATCAAATCGGCCAAGGGCAGTGCAACGGCAAGCTGCCGGGCGAACCGAGTGACAAGATCGGGAACCAGGGCCCGCAGTACGGCCGCGGTTACGGGTCGAGAATCGGAAAAGAGAAAGCCGCGCATGGCATGACGCCGACGCGCGTCCGCGCACCGCAGACGGCCGGGCAGATCATCGGCCAACAGCTCATCGACGGCGACCAGCTTCGCGGCGAGGCGCAGGCGCAGGTGCGCGACGCGGTGAACGCCGCTGTGCGCGACGCCACCGATGCGATCGAGCGCGAAGCCGTTCCGCGGCAGTACGAACGCGTGACGCGCGAGTACTTCGAGGCGCTCGCGGGACTGGTCGGGCAAAAGCCGGCCCTGGACCAGAAGACCTCCGAGCCGAAGAAGCCGTAGTTGTTACTGCAACCAGCGATGTGAGCTTCGAGAAACAGCATTATCAGTCGTTCGTGTCAGTCCCCTTCCACTCGCGGTCGCGCGTGATTTTTGTCTTCGAACGGTCCGCTTAGTCCGGTATCATCCGGCACGTCACGCTCTACGGGCGCTTTGAGCGAATTCACGTCATCCTCGAAATCGACGCCCGAGCGCGTGTCGAATGTATGGGAGGACTCCATGTCTGGGATGAAAGAAGCAAATGCGCGAGCGGTGCGCGCCAATCAACCTCAGCGCCGGCGAGCAAGGAACAATTCGCACGCAACCCCCTTGGCGCGAATTTTCGCTGCCGCTGTTTTCGTTGCCCTCGCGTCAGCCGGCAGCGCGTGGGCACAACCCTGCGGCGGCCAATGGCTGACCGGGACTGGCATCCGCGGGCTCAATGGCGCGGTGCTGTCGATGGTGAACTGGGATCCGGACGGCGGAGGACCTCAGCCGCCGCTGCTCATCGTGGGCGGCCGTTTCACCATCGCCGGCACAAGCATCGCCCACAACATCGCGGCCTGGGACGGCAGCACGTGGACGCCGCTCGGCGCGGGCATGAATGATTCAGTCGAAGCACTGGCGGTCCTCCCGAATGGTAATTTGGCTGCCGGCGGTTCGTTCACGACCGCGGGCGGAGGCGCGGCGAACTATGTCGCAGTATGGAATGGAAGCGCCTGGTCCGCGCTCGGCACGGGCATGAACGCGTCCGTCACCGCGCTGGCGGTCTTCGGCGGCGATCTGGTCGCAGGTGGGTTTTTCACGACGGCCGACGGCGGAAGCGCGAAATTCGTCGCGCGATGGAACGGCAGCGCATGGCTGCCGATGGGCACCGGGATGAACGCCTCGGTTTCCGCGTTTGCGCTCCAGAGTGGAAATCTGGTCGCCGGTGGATCGTTCACCGCCGCTGACGGGAATCCCGCCAATTTCGTCGCACGGTGGGACGGCAGCGCCTGGACTCAGCTCAATGGCGGCACGAACGGCGCGGTCGCGACGCTCGCGATCGACACCGGCGGAGATCTGATTGCCGGCGGATTTTTCACTCAGGCCGGCGGCAACGGCGCGAATTTCATCGCACGCTGGAATGGAACAAACTGGTCGGCGCTCGGCACGGGAATGAACAGCAGCGTGGCAGCGCTGTCGATCTTCGGCGGTGAGATCATCGCCGGCGGAACGTTCACCACGGCGGGCGGAAACGGCGCCAGCGCGGTCGCGCGCTGGTCCGGCAGTGCATGGTCGCCGCTTTCGACCGGCGTCGGCGGCACAGTCTCGACGCTCCATGTCGGCCCGAGCGGCAGTCTCATGACTGGCGGCGTCTTTGCGAGCGCCGGCGGAACCGGCGCAAGCAATATCGCTGGATGGAATGGCAGCGCTTGGTTCGTTCTTGGCACGGGAATGAACGCGGCAGTGGCGGCGCTGGCTGAGCTTTCAGGCGGCGACATCGCTGCGGGTGGTAATTTCACCACGGCCGACGGGATCACCGCGAGTTTCGTGGCGCGCTTCAACGGCAGCTCGTGGTCAGCGCTGGGCAGTGGGACAAATGGCGTCGTTCGTACGACGCTCGTCCTGCCAAACGGCGACCTGGTCGTGGGCGGCAGCTTCTCGACCGCCGGCGGGAATCCGGCAGCGAACATCGCCGTCTGGAACGGCAGCGCCTGGTCGCCGCTCGGCAGCGGTACGGATGGCACCGTGTCCGCGCTCGCTCGCCTCACGAACGGCGACATCGTTGCCGGCGGGTCGTTCGCCAACGCGGGCGGCGGACCAGCCGCCAACATCGCGGCGTGGAACGGAAGCACGTGGACGCCGCTCGGCGCCGGTGCCGACGGCGCGGTGAACGCGTTGGTGGTGCTGGCAAGCGGCAATCTCATAGCCGGCGGCAGCTTCGCCAACGCCGGAGGTGGAGCGGCCGCCAACATCGCAAGTTGGAATGGCGGTTCCTGGTCTCCGCTCGGCGCGGGCGTCGGCGGCGCGGTCCGCGCGCTGGCCGCCCTGCCGGGTAGCGAACTGGCGGCCGGCGGTTTGTTCGGCAGCGCCGGCGGCGGAAGCGCGAGCAACGTCGCGCGCTGGAACGGAAGCACCTGGTCGCCGCTCGGTAGCGGTGTTGACGACGCCGTGAACGCGCTGGCCGTGTTCTCGAACGGCGACATCTGCGCAGGCGGGCAGTTCCTGAATGCCGGCGGCGGAGCGGCGGCGGGAGTGGCGCGCTGGAATGGAAGCACCTGGTCGGCGCTCGGATCAGGCGTCGATTCCGTGGTCCTGGGGCTTTGCGGGCACTCGAACGGCGACATGGTGGCCGGCGGAGCGTTCCTGCTCGCCGGCGGCGCGGTGTCGGCCTACGAAGCGCGCTGGCGCGACAATACACCGGTCAGCATCTCGCAGCAGCCGGCGGATGCCACGACCTGCGGCGCGGGGTCAGGCACATGTAGCGTATCCGCGACGGGCACCTCGCCGACCTATCAGTGGCAGCGCGAAACTGCGTTGAACTCGAACGTGTTTGTGGACCTGGCCGACGGCGTCACGGCCGCCTGGGACGGCGGCGGCGCCGGCATCGGCGGAGTTGTTTCGGGCGCAACAACGGCGACCATGACGATCGCGGCGGACACGGCCAACTCCCGCCGGCTCACAGCGGCCCACGCAATTCACTATCGCTGTGTCGTCACCAACGCGTGCAACAGCGTCGCCGGCAACGCGGCGCGGCTGTTCGTCTGCGACCACCCCGGCGACGTCGATTGCGATGGATTCGTCGGCTCGTCCGACCTGGGCATAATGCTCTCGCGCTGGCAGCAGAACGTGACGCCGTTCACGAACGGCGATCTCGATGGAGACGGTTTGGTCAGCGAATCCGACTTGGGCATTCTGCTGGCGAACTGGGACTCAGCGTGCCCGTGACGCATGGCGTTCGCGGCTGACGAAGCCGCGATCGAATCACCGTGCGCGAGTCGCGCCGCATCGGAACGCGACGCATAAGCGAGCGCGGCTGGGAATCGCGCTTGTTGGCGCTGCGCGTTCTGATGCGGCGCGTACTCGCGCAGGGTCACTTAGTTGTTACTGGAGCATCCGGCGCGTGGATGAGCCAAGCGGCTCGTCCACGCGTCGCGTTTTCGCCAGACGGCGAGTATCATCCCGCGCACTTCAATCGAGAGCGGGTATCCATGCGTGACTACCAGGAATTACTGCAACAGGCCAAGACCCTCGGCGAGGCGATCTCGCGGCATCCTCGCGCGACGGCGCTGCGTGCCGCGCACGAGTCGCTCAATCGCGATTCCGCCGCGCGGAAGATTCTCGACGACTACGCGCGGCACGCGGAGCATTTGCGCGAGCTGGAAGCGGGAAATCGCCCGATCGAGGTCGACGACAAGCGCCGCCTGGCCGAGTTGGAGCGCGGCATGATCGGCAACGACGCGATCAAGGCGCTGATGCGCGTGCAGGCCGACTACATAGAAATGATGACGCAAATCAACCAAGCGATGGAAGCTCCGCTGGCGTCCGTTGAATCGCAGGAGCCGCCACAATGAGCGGCGAGACGCCCGGGGCGACGCCGCCGGCCGACTCGCAGGACCTGATTCCGATCGCACCGCCAGAGCCGATCAGCCCGGACGATTTCGCCGTTCCGCCGACGCCAGCCGAAGCTTCGTCTCCCCCAGGTGCCAGCGCGGGACCGCCGCCGACTTCGACCATCGCCGCGGTACAACCGATTCCCTTCGCCCGCCCGGACTGGTCGCCCGTGTCGGGCGCACTGCCGCCCGCGGGCGTGGGTTGGTTCCTGGCGGTGATGGGCCTCGCGGTCGTCATGTGTTTCTTCAACCTGTCGGGCGGCATGGAGTTTGAGCCGATCGACTGCTGGGTGGCCCAGACGGCGCGCGAGATGCGCGAAGCCGGCGATTGGCTTACGCCGCGATTCAGCGGCGAGACGCGGATGCAGAAATCGCCCGGACCGTACTGGGCCGTGATGCTGGCCAGTCTGGCGCGAGGGACGCCGGTCGACACCATCTCAGCACGGATACCCAGCGCTTTGCTGGCGGTCCTGCTGGTGGGCGTAATTTTCTGGCTGACGCGTGCAATCGCCGGCGAGCGCGCGGCGATCTTCGCCGGTTTCGCCGCCGCTTCGAGCACGTTGATCCTGTTCTGGTCGCATCGCGCGGCGAGCGACCTCGGGCTCACGTCGCTTGTGGCGCTGTCGCTGGCGAGTTTCTGGGTCGCGATCAACGGCAAGCAGGGACCGCACGTCCGCACGGCGCTGTGGCTGCTGGGCTATTTCGCCGCCGGCCTTGCGATGATGTACAAGATGCCGATGCCGTTGGCGTGTGTCGGCGTTCCGATGTTCGCATACCTGCTGATCTGTCGGCGCTGGAGCGTCCTGGCGAACTGGGTGCACTTGTACGGATTCGCGCTGTTTTGCCTGCCCTGGTTGCCCTGGGCGATCGCGGTCGCCATCGTCGAGCCGACGGCGTGGATGAAATGGCGCGTCGAGTTTCTGGATCGCTTCACCGGCGATCTGCCGAATGTCCAGTCGCAGCGGGCGTGGTTTTGGTATTTCGCGTACCTGGTTCCGCCGCTGGTGTATTGCCTGCCTTATTCGCTTTCGTTGCCCAGCGCGATTACGCGCGTGTTTCGGCGCGATGCGGCGTACTCGCGCGACGGCATGGCCTTCGCCGCGATCTGGTTTTTCAGCCTGCTGGCGTTCTTCACGGCGGCCACCGGAAAAGAGGATCGCTACCTGCTGCCCGCGCTGCCGCCGTTGTTCGTGCTGCTGGGGGTCGAACTGTCGCGCCTGTTCGATCCGGGCCGGCTGTGGAACTGGCGGCGCGACTGGTTGCTGGCGCGCCTGGTGTGGGTCGCGCTGCCGCTTGGCTTCATTGCAGGCGCGTTCGGCGTATATCGCTGGTACAAGGACGCCGGACAATTTGGTCTGACGGATGCGCGCACGTTGTGGATCGCCTACGCGATCACAGCGGTGCTGTTTGTCGCAGGCGGCTCGCTGTCGGCCTGGCTCTACGCGCGGCGACGCGAGCACGCCTCGTTCGCCGCGCTGGTCACGACCATGTGCGTGGTGTGGATGTGGGTCTGGTCGGAAGTGATTCCGATCTTCGACTCGCAGAAGCCCTTCACCGATTTCGCGCGCCAGGTGCGCGAGCGCGTGCCGGCCGAATTTCTCAAGCCCGGCGTCATTCAACACGCCGGCAGTCAGGACTCGCGCATCATCTGGTACGGCGATTTCCGTTTTCCGCGCGTGATCGACCAGCTCAAGCTGCTGGACATGCAACGCGGCCGCCGCTCGCTGGCGCTCGAGATGCGCTTGATCGGTGAGCAAATGGTCCGCGGCCTCGAAGGCAGCGAGCCGTACCTGCTGGCGGCTTCCCGCGGGGATTTCGTTACGTTCCTGAAGCGCGGGAGCGAGGAGTTGGCGGCAAGCGGGCGAAGAATGCCTCCGGTTCACCTTTGGATTCAATCGTCATTCGGTTCAAGAGACCGACACTACGTGCTCTTTGGTAATCGGCCACCGCCCTGGCCCGAACCGGAATTGACGCCGCCCGCCAACCTGCTGACGGGCGTGTGGCCGGTGGCGGCGGCGCGCGGCGGGGATTCACCCGACCAGCCGGCGACGAGGCTCGCGCCAACAGCCAGCGCTCCGCTGCGCGTTGAAAGCGATTTGCCGTAGCATTCTCGGCGTGAGCGATGGCGACCCTCGAAAACCCGCCGCAGCGGCGGCCCGCTGGCGCGAGCTGCGCGAGCGCGCCGGCGGCTCGACCGCGCGCGCATTACGGTTCGTTGTCGAATACGTCGCGCTGCGGATGTGGGAGCTGATCGTCGGGTGCTTTCCGATCGAGGCGAATCGCCTGACGGCGCGCTGGATGGCGCGAATCTGGTGGCGGATCGACAAACGCCACCGCGAGTTGGCGCTCACGCACTTGCGATTTGCTCTCGGCGCGGATCATGACGAGGCGGCGCTGCGACGCATCGCGCGCGGCTCGTTCGAACACCTGGCGCAGCTCTATCTGGTGGAGGTCCCGCTCGAGCCGCGGCTGATCACGCGCTGGGCCTGGGCGCGCTACGTGCATCTGGGCGACCTGGAGCGAAGTCCACCCGATGCGCAGATTCGCCGGCGCGACAGGATCGATTCGCCCAGAGACACCCGGGCGCGCGGCGACGCCCTGGAGACGCCGAGCTTGAGCGCCGCATTGCGCGTACTTCTCGCCGGGCGCGGCGCGATTCTGGTCACGCCGCACTTCGGCAACTACGAGCTGGTGGGGTTCGCGCTGGCGCGGCTGGGGCTGCCGCTGCACGCGATCATGCGCCCGCCGGACAATCCGCTGCTGGACGCCTACGTTCGCCGCACGCGCGAGCAGAGCGGCCTTTCGCTGATCATGAAGCGCGGCGCGGGAACGGAGGCGGACGACGTGTTGGCGCGCGGCGGCACGCTGGCCTTCATCGCCGATCAGGACGCCGGCAAGAAGGGCGTGTTTGCGGACTTCTTCGGCCGCGCCGCTGCCTGGTACAAATCAATCCCGCTGCTGGCGATGCGCCATCACGTGCCGCTGATCATCGGCGGAGCCTACCGTCTCACCACGCGGTTCCGCTACGAACTGCACGTCGAGCGAATCATCGAGCCGCACGAATGGGCGTTGCAGGATGATCCGCTTCTCTGGATCACAGGGCAGATCTCGAACGCCTGTGAATCGCTGATTCGCCGGGCGCCAGAGCAGTACCTGTGGATTCACCGCCGCTGGAAAACGCGGCCCAGGACGGAACTGGCGACTCGCGAAAAGGAATCGGCCGCGCGACTCGCTTGAATCGCGCGGCCGGGAATTCCGTGCCACTGATCCGAACAGGCGCGACAACCTCGTCGCGCAACAGTCTTCGTGCTTATCGCCGACGCCGCATCAGCAACATCGCCAGCGGGGCGGCCGCGAGCGGGAACAAGCCCGCACCGCAGGCGCCAAGGCCCGCCGGCGCGCCGCTCGAACTGTCGGACGCCTGGGCTGACGAGGCCGCGTCAGCCGTTTCAGTGATTCCGCCGGTCGCGGCATCGACGACGGTGATCGATGTGGTCGTATTCGCCAGCGCCTGTCCATCGCTCACCAGCAGCCGGAAGTAGTACGTGCCCGGAACGAGGGCTTGCCAGTTCGACTTCGACTCCGTGAGGCCGCTGAGCGCCTGGAATTTCGTTCGCACTTCGTTCAGGGGCAATTCCCCGCCCAGCTCATCCGTCTGCCGCCAGCGATAGGTCAGCGCGTCCCCGTCCGGATCGCTGGAGCTCGATCCGTCCAGCGTCACCGAGTTGCCGGCGATCACATTGGCGCCGGGGCCGATGATCTTGGCGATCGGTGCGTGATTGCCGCGAATCTTGTCCACGACGGTGATGACCACGGTGTCAACCGACGGGAGGTCGTTCGCGTTGTCGTCGACCGTCACGCGATATTCGTACTGTCCGATTTCGTTCAAGACCACCGTCGCGGTCGGACTGTTCTGGCTGGACTGAACCGGATCGACGCGCACCGGGCCGGAGATGAACTCCCAGGCGTACGAAATCTGGTCCTTGTCGATCGTGTTCGGATTGGCGGTGTCGAAGCCCTGATTGAAGGAGTCGAAGGTGCGGCTGGCGTCGAGCGTCACGCTCGTTCCCGCGGCCACGGTCTGATCCGCGCCGGCATCCGCGAAGGGCGGCGGGTTCGCCGATTGATCCAGACTCGGATTTTCGATTGCGACAAAATCCGTGAAGTCGGAGAAGAAAATGTCGCCCTCCTGCGGCGCGCCTTCGTTATTCGAAACCGCGATCTGCAAGAACCATCGGCAATCCCAGTCGATCTCGCCGCGCAAACGGGCCTGATTCTTGCCGATGAATTCGGGAACCGAAAAGGTCAGGTCCATATCCAGGAAAGTCACGCCCGCCGCCGGCCGGAAGCGCCCGACAAACTTGCCGTCGGTCGATTCCGGGATCGGAGTCGGAACGGGCGGGTAGTTCCGGTATGGCAGGCCGTCCGTGAAAATCGCGTACGAAACCTGCTCCTGCTCCTGCTGCTGCCCCTGCCCACCGGTCCCGGCGGTGGCCCAATCGGGGTCGATGATGCGGATGCGCAGGAAGATGATGTCTCCCTCTTCATGCAGGAACCCCGTCCCGGTGGAACGGTTGTAGATGCGATTGCGGTCGTTCAGCGCGGAATTCGACGCGTCGTAAACGTTGATGAGCTGACCGGTGCGAATCTGTCCGACCCGCCACCGCGTAATGCTCACAGTCGGAGGAGCATTGCCTTGGGCTAACGCCCCGTCGGCGCAAAGGACGACCAAGGCGACGTATGAGAAGGCAGACATGATCGGACGCATCGTCACACCTCTAGGGCTCTACCCGTATTCTACGTCGTCGGGAAAGTCCATCCAACATCAGTACCTTTACTGAGAAATTGTAACCGTGCAGGCATCCCCATTCGCAGCCGCAGCGCGGAAGAAGTCGAATCGAAGGTTCTCCCCCTCGAAATACTCGTTACTTTGCTTCGCGCCGCCGCCTGTCTTGAGAAAAACGCCCGGCATCAAGGGAAGGCACTGATAAACATCGACCTGCGCAAGCGTTTTCGATGAACCAAGCCCCGTCGCGCCGCTGAAAATCCCACCAACGCCTGAGATTGGCGCCGAAGGCAGCGGTTCCCCATCTTTTTCGAACACGAA
This sequence comes from Phycisphaerae bacterium, assembly GCA_046350315.1. GTDB lineage: Bacteria > Planctomycetota > Phycisphaerae > UBA1845 > Fen-1342 > CAZHTF01. Next base: position 2,252,793 of record JAXMAP010000002.1, on the reverse strand, counting down.
CGCGATGGTGTCGCAGGCCTCCGGCGGCTGCAGGAAAACCAGGACGACGTCCGGCGTGATGATGTCGATCTGCTGCGTGACCGGAGTAATCGCGCCTTGCGTGCCGGAGGTCTCCAAAGGCCCTGCCGCCACATCGAGTCGGACGGGAATCGCACCCGCGATGCCGCCGCCGTTGAAAACGAACGTGCCTGCCGGCAGCGAAAACGCCGACCCGAGGCGAACTTCCTGCGTGAGCTGCACGTAGCCGCCGGTCAGGAGCGCATCCTGCTGATCCGCAGTGCGAATGCTGCTCGGGTTCACCCAAGCCGCCAGCGACGTGCGCAGCTGCCCGCTGGGGCTGTTGTTTGCGAGCGTGATCGTCATGGTGCGGCGAAACGTGCCGGTCGTTGTGGCGCCCTGAGCCCCAGTGCCCTGGTTAGAAGTGGTGGTGCCGAGCACGCCCAGCCCGAATTCCTCGGTAAACGTCAGGAACGGATTCCGTTCGCTGGGAATGCCGCAGCCGGCAACCACCACCGGAAGCAACCCGGCCAACGCTCGCGTGATCCGCGTCATTCGAAGTCCTTTCCAGCTTTCCACGGCCTAGTCGCCCGTGCCGTAAATCAAGTACGCCTCGCCCGCTTCAGCGCGATCGCGCGGTGAGGCCGTGACCGAGCTCAACATCAGGTCGGCCCGGCCATCGCCGTCTACGTCGCCGAGGCCGGCGATGCCGACTGCACGGTCGCCCTGCAATCCGAGTCCCGCGCCGAGCGTGTCACCGCTATTGCGTCCGATGAACATCGCGCCCGGCAGCGCGTCGGTCCCAATGTCGCCGAGGCTCAAAGTCCCCTTCAGTTTTGACGAGCCGTACACCAGGTAAACCACGCCGCAGCGGGCGCGATCGATCTCCGCGGTGCCGTCCAGATCGATGTCGATCTTCACGGACTTCTCAGGCGCCGCGATCAGGATGTCCCCCAGCCCGTCGCCGTCAATATCCCCGGCGGAGGCGACGCGAGCGCCGGCCAGGTCGCCCTCGGCTTCGCCCGTGAATATCACGCCCAAGCCGCGCTGCGGGATCGAATCAAAGGCGATCTCCTGGTCGGTCAGGTTGATCACGTCGCGCGAACCGAAGAACACGGCGACGCCTCCCTTGCGTGCATTGACAAGCGGCGAGCCGATCACGATGTCCGGGTAGCCGTCGCCATTAAAGTCGCCGGCGCCGTCCTGCGACTGACCCAGTCGATCTCCGGGCGCGCCGATGATGCGAATCCCGTCAAAAATGCGGCGACGGTTCGGGTCTGCGGAGTTGATCGGAAGCGCCAATTCTTCGATTCGCAATTCGCCGCCGCGAATCAGGTTTCGGATACGGCCCAGAACGATGTAGCAGGCGCCGGCGCCGCTATCAGCAAAGGGGGCTCCGATCAGAAGGTCTTGCAGACCATCGCCGTTCAGATCATCGGTGCCCTTGATGCTGCTGAGCCGCGCGCCAACCTGACTCGACCAGAATCGCACGGTATTGTCGGGAAACGCGATGTGCTGATCGATCTGAGTCAGGCAGGGTTGCGCGTCATCCGCGTCGACAAAGAACCCCGGACTGCGCGTGAGCGTGACAACGCCGCCCCCGCCGACCGAAACCGGCGCGAGCTGAAAATCGTCGACGATGTAGTGGTACGGTCCGCCGTGCGGCAGCAGGCCCGTCGAACCGTCCGGAGTTCCCGGATACGTGTCGGTGGACGGAGGTGATTGCACGCCGGTCCAGGGGAAGAAGCCGTCTGCAACGTCGCAGAAGAAGGTCGTCACAACACCTGCGCCGGGAAAGCTATTCGTGGTCTGAAGCGAACTGATCGCGGGGTCGCGATTCGGCGCCGACATGATCAGGCCGTCAAAATCCCAGGCGCTCACCGACTCACCGAACGCATCGCCGGCGATCACGCTCGAAAAGCGGCAACCCAGCCGGATCGATCCGGGATTGGGCGCGCCGTTTACGTCAACAAGGTGTGCATGAAAAAGCGTGTCGGCACACGGTGGAAAGATCGGAGCCTTGGGACCGTAAAGCCCTTCCGCGCAGGGACAGGGCTGTTGCGTGGTGCACCAGGCGCACGAGCGGGGCACGTGCCCTAGTGTGCCGAATTCGGCGAGGTTTAGCACGTTTCGGCCCGGGAACCCAAGATCCGGTCGCAATGACGACCCGGCCGTCACGACCACGCAGCCCGAGCGGAAATAGCCGTCCGCGTCCAGCGGGGCGAACCCGCTCGCCACGCCGCCCAGCACGCTATTCACCGAGAGCGAATCAGTGAACGGCATGCCGAACGCGAATTCGCGCACTCCGTCGCCGTCCCAGTCCGACAGCGTGGCAAAGCTGCTGATTCCGCGGCTTGGGCGCGTCGGATCGAATGCCTCCGGCGGTCCGCCGTAGATTTCGCCGCGAAAGAGCGTTCCGACCGAGTTCAGGTTAATCACGCCGCTGAAGCGGCTTTGCCGGCCGTAGATCATGTACGCCTCGCCCACGCCCGTTCGCTGGATGTTAAAGGTGTACTGCGGCTTGCCGAATTGCGAGAGGATCATGAAGTCGCGGAACCCGTCGCCATCGATGTCGCGCGCCGCGCTGACGAACGATCCGGCGTTATCGCGCGGATTGAAGCCCTCGAAAACCGCGCCCTGAATCACGCTCGTCGGCAGAGCCAAGTCGCGAAGATCGATCGCGCCAGCCAGGCGCGACCGAATGCGGATCGAGGCCGGCGCGTAGAACGCGAATTCCTGATCGCCGTCGGACACGAGCGCGAGAATCCGGTACGTCCCGGCGGCGAAATTGGAGGCCGGTAGGTCGAACGAGAACCGGTCTCCCGTTTGAGAACTGCTTTCGCGCAGCAGGACCTCGTTGCCGTTGGGCGCCGAGTCCGGGTCAAGCAGAATGCGCGTCGACACCGTGCTGTCGGGATCGAACAACGTCCAGGACACGTCGAAGCGTTTGACGACCAGCGCCGTGCGGTCAAGCGAAATGTTGTCTCGCGGCGAATTGAAGAAAAGCTGCGGGCGCTGATTGACGCGAACGCTGCCGTTGGCATAGCCCGACGCGGCCGGCTGACCGAGCTCGTTCACCAGCACGCCGACGAAGTACGTGTCCGCTCGAAGATCGGTCGTATCCAGCAACACGCTGGTCTGAGTCAACGCCAGCCCCGTTTCGAGCACGATCTCGTTGCCGTTATTGGGAACGCGGTCTACGTCGAAAAAAACGTCGACCGAAGCAAATCGCGTCGTCGCCAAGGCGCGCCAATTGACCTCGACCGGAGTTCCGCCGGTGATGGCCAGGTCCGCCGCGGGCGTCAGCACCGTCACGCTCGCCACCGTTGCGAGGCGCGACGTATCGCCCGTGCCGCCGGCGATGAACTCCTCCGCCGCCTGCTGCGTCGGGCAGCCGCCGAGCTGCGCTCCGACCAGCGCCAGCAGAACTCCCAATCCCGCGAAAGTCGTCTTGCTCATCGGCAACCCGCTCTCTCTCATTCGGCTCACGCTCTGATTGCCGGCGTCGCCAGGCAACCGCGCCATCCGGCATTCAATATCCAACATTCGCCCGCGTCACTGGTTCGCCGATGCGCGGGACACAAACGCGTACACCTGGTAACCCGACAGTGTCGCCGACGACGGAATCACCGCAAACGTGATCGCGTCGCCGCAGTCGTAGTTGGCGCCGTCCTTGAGCAGCACGCCGAACGGCTCGACCTCGATGATCGGATCCTGTGGGTTCCCATTGCCCAGGCGAACTACGGCGCCGACACGCGTTAGATCGCCGATGTCGCCCAGTGTGATCTCGTCCAGCGGGCAAATGATGGTGGTCGATTGCCGGTCGCCGGGGAGCACCACGTTTACAAGCTCGTCGACATTGCTGCCGCCGCTCGAGGTGCTTCCCTGCCGCCAGGTCATGCGCGTCTCGATTGTTCGGCCGGTGCGGTTCTCCACGGCCACCAGCACCGACGGCGCGTCGTTCGGCAACTGCGTCGACCCGCCGAGCACGCCCAATTGCGACAAGAAATCCGTATTGAACAAGCTCAAGGGCGAGGCGCACCCGCCGACGATTGTCCAACCCGCGACCACGGCCGCCAATTTCACAGCACTCTGTTTGAACATCCGTTCTCGCCTTCCGTCAGTCGCGGCTCAGCGCCCGGGGATTACACGCACCGAAATTCGAAACTGGTCCGTCGTACCGGCGGCCTGCAGCAGGCTGATCACGATCACGTCCCCGCAGCGGTAATCGACGCTGGCACGCAGCGGCGCGCCCGTGTAGGAAACCTCGGTCGCGGCGCCGTTCGGATCGACCACCGCCGTGACATCGTCAATCTGAATCGTCGTGCCCTGGTCGCCGATGCGGCCGGGAATCACCGCCGCCACCGGGCAGTCGAGCACGACATTCGCGCTCTCGCCCGCGGGAATCAGAGTCCGGTTGGATTCGCGCGCCTGCGTCGGCGTGGTCGCGTCATCGACTTCGACGGCCGACATCGAAGCCTCCAAGGAGGCTTGGTTGTCAAAAACCACAATCACGCGCCCGCCGCCGCTGGAAACCGTCTGCGGCGAGATGCCGAAACTAGTGAGCACGTTTGGGTTTAGCGCGTCCGCGGCGAAGAGGCATCCGCCGCTGGCGGCGGCGATCAAGGCCCCGCCGATCAGTGTGAGCACACGTGCCCGGACGGTTTTCATCGTTCGTCATCTCCCGTGGCGATGCCGCGGAGGCTCTCCCGCAGTCATTCTCGCCCGTCGATCAAATCTCACGACTGTCCCGGCCGTCGCGGACATAACCCGCTGGCGGTCCGGGCCCTGCGCTTCAAAACCGGACGGTGCTGCAAACCTGTTGACCGGCAAGCTTCTTCCGGCCTCCCAGGTCCGTCAATTCGATCAATACGACGATCGCCTCGACGTGCGCCTTGAACCGCTGCACCAACTCGACGCAAGCCGCCAGCGTCCCGCCCGTCGCCAGCACGTCGTCCACCACCAGCACGCGCTGCCCGGGGCGAATTGCATCCGCATGCACCTCGAGTGCGTCGGTCCCATATTCAAGCGCGTACTCCGCGCGATGAGACTCGCGCGGCAGCTTACCGGGTTTTCGGACCGGAACGAAGCCCGTCGATAGCTCCCGCGCGATCGCGGTCCCAAAAATGAATCCGCGCGACTCGGCGCCGAGCACGATGTCGATCTGTTTGCCGCGGAACGGCTGGACCATCAACTCAACCGCCAGCGCCAAACCCGCCGGATCCGCCAGCAGCGGCGTGATATCCTTGAACAGAATTCCCGGTTTGGGGAAATTCGGAACATCCCGAATCAGCGCGTGTAGGTTGGCTACGCCGGGAGCGTCGAACATCCACACATTCCTGGAAAACCGATCGCTGCGCTGCCAGCTTTTCTGAACGACCGCAACCCGCCGGTCGAGAATCCTAGTGACGCTCTCGCTGAGCCGCAACGGCGGACCGCGCGGATTTGGCGCGAAGGTCTCGACCGAGAGCGAGCGCACTCGCCGGCACGCAATGAACTGGGTCCGGACGCCCCGTCGAGCCTGCGAGAGGATTTGAAATCTGAGATGTCAGATTCTCGTTCCGAACCCGGCACTGCGCGCGAAACGCAATCGGGGTCGAAGCTGCTCGGACTCAAAAGGCTACCTCGATGAACGATGCCACCGTTATTGGCGTGATCGCCGGCGTCGCGGCGATTCTGCTCTTCCTGCACGCGTTCGGCCGCACGAAATCCGCGTCTGAGGAGATGCTCCGGATGTACGAGGGTCTCCTGCACCACTCCCGCGATGGAAAGTCCGAGGACGGCTCATCGAACATTTGAGATCGATTGACGAACGGGCAAGCAGCCCGACGCATCGCGCGCGGCCGCTTCCGTTATCCGACGCGCCGCCGGGTTAGACGCCGCATTGCCATCCCTGCAGCAGCAATCCGAGGTCCGACTCGTTCGTTTGCCCGTCGCCGTTCAGGTCGCCTCCCGGGCCGGCTTGCCAGCTTTGAAGCAGCAACCCCAGGTCGGATTCGTCCGTTCGATGATCGCCATTCAGATCGGGACACGCCGGCGGCGGATCCCAGATCACCAGCCGGTCCGGCGTGACGCCTTGCGTGTCGACCAGGCTGCCATTCTGTGCGAGCGACCCATCGGCCCCAACCGTCAGCGCGAACAACCCGCGCAAGCCGTTCGAGCTGGTGTAGCGGTCGACCGCGAAGGCCAGATTCCGTGCGGCGCCGATCGACCCCAGATCGCCCTGAATTCCCGCAAATGAGAACAGGTTCCCGGTCGCGTCGAGTGCCCCGGTCACGGGGTCGATCGCGTACGAGCGCACCTCCGTGCGACGCGCGTAGCCCACCAGCAGGTAGGCGTCGTCGCCGCTGACCGCCAGGACTTTGGGCGACGAATTCGAGACGACGATCGGATTGGCCGCCATCGGCGTCAGCGTTCCGTCGGCGGCGATGTGAAAGCCGTTGATTTTCTCGTCGCCGCTGCTGGCGCCGCCGGCGACGTAGAGCTTCGACCCGTCATGCGTCGGCTCCATCCAAAGCGCGTAGGCCGGCGCCGTCGATTCCTGGTCGATCTGCGTCAGCGTGTCGTCGGAGTTGATGTGCCAGGCGTAGACCTGACCGGCCGTCGAATCCTGCGTGTAGAGCGTCTGCCCGTTCGGGTGAACCGCCAGATAGGAGTTGAAGCTGCCGGTGTCGTAGCGATGCAGCTCCACCAGCGACGGCGTCGAAGCGGTGAAGCGATAGAGAATCACCTTGTTGGCCAGCGAGATGTTAGTCAGCGTCACGGCCAGCAGATCGTCGCGCAACCAGCGGCAATCGAGCGGCGAATCGGGCGTCGGAAACGTCCCGACCAGCGACAGCGTCGCGTCGGCAGCGATTTGCAGCATAGTGATCGTCTCGATGGTCGCGGCGGTCGCGTGCGTCACGGCGAGATAGCGGCCGTTGGGCGAGAGCGCGATGGAATACGCGTTGGTGGTGGTGTTCAGTTCGCCGACAAAACTGACGGCGCCGTTGTCCAGTATCCGGAAAGAGGAGACCGACCCCTCGAGGTTGCCGTCATTGGCGACAAAGACTGCGGGAAAAGGCGATTGCGCGAGCGCCACCCTGGACGCGAGGAACATGGCGACGCAGACCCCAAACGCTGCGATTCGCGACATCTGAGCAATAGCCACGGTTTGTCCCTCCATGCGGAATTTCCTGAGTGTACCGCGCCCTGTGGCGAGCCGCGCACTTGATTGCACGTTCTGATCATCGTGCGGCACTCGTATAATTGACGCGGGAGGCTCTTGTGCCCTACCGCAACATGACGCTGCCCGAGCTCGCGCGGCACATCGGCATGGATGCGCGCGAGGTGCAGAAACTCGCCGATCGCGGGCACCTGCCCGGGCATCGCGTCGGCGGCGAGTGGCGATTCAACCGCGCCGCCATGCTCGATTGGCTGCAGCGCGAGCTGCACAACCTCGAGCTCAAGCAGATTCGCAATCTCGAACGCGCCATGACCGATCAGCCCGACGAGGCGGTCTTCGATCAGCTTCTGGCCGCCGAAGCGGTCGATATGAACCTGCCGGCGCGGTCGAAGGCCTCCACCTTGCGCGAGCTGGCGCGGCTGGCGGAGCGCGCCGGGCTGGTTTACGACCTGCCGGCGATCGTCGAAGCGCTCGAGGCGCGCGAGGAACTGTGCTCCACCGCCCTGCCCGGCGGAATCGCGTTTCCGCATCCGCGAACGCCGCTGCCGTACGCCACCGCCGAGCCGCTGCTGTGCCTGGCGCGCGTGCCGGGCGGAATTCCATTCGGCTCGCCCGACGGCCGGCTGACGGATTTGTTCGTCCTGGTCTGCAGTCACGACGAACGCCGGCATTTGCACGTGCTGGCGCGCCTGGCGCTAATGTTTCAAACCAAGCTTCCAGATCAGTTGCGGGAAACGGATGATTCCGAGGCGGCGCTGGCGTTGATTTTGAAGACGGAACGCGAACTGATTTCGCGGCGGCGAGCGTGATGGGGAGCTTCGTGGTGGCTCCGTCGTACACGCCCCCATCGCCCAGCGCGCGACGCAGGCCCCTCGCAGTCGTGCAAATCTGCGGGTTGGGTCACAATGCCGCACAGGGCTCGTCGCGCCGCCACTCGAATGGGTTGATCGCCAGTTCACAGGCTGGATGCCCGCACTCGCCGACCGACAAAATCAACAAATACTCTAAGTGACCATGCGCGAATACGCGCCGCGATCAGGACGCGCAGCGCCAGCAAGCGCGATTCCCGACCGCGCTCCCTTGCGCGTCCTGATCGCGGCGCGTACTCGCGTACTGATATCTAGATAGCAATACGCGACTACGCGCGCGCCGGCTGCGCTTTGACCTCCGTACCGAGCAACAGTAACGGTGTGGCAATTGCGATCGTTGAATACGTGCCGCTGATGGTGCCGATCAGCATGCAGTAATTGAACCCGCGAATGCTGCTGCCGCCGAAAATGTACATCGCCAGCAGCGTGACGAACACCGTGAACGTCGTGAGAATCGTCCGCGACATGCACTCGTTGATGCTGCGATTGATGATCTCGGGCGTCACGATGCCCAGCCGGCCGCGTACTTCGCGCACACGGTCGAAGATGACGATCGTGTCGTTGATCGAGTAACCGATGATCGTCAGCAGCGCGGCGATGATCGCCAGGTTGATCTTGAAATCCTCGACCAGCAGTGCCTGTCCCAGGAAGGTCCGCGCCGCCCAGCCGCTCAGCCCCACGAACGCCAGCGCCACCAACACGTCATGCACCAGCGCGATCACACCCGCGACGCCGTAGACCGGCTTACCGAAGCGGATCCAAACATAAATGATGATCATGCCCCAGCTCAGCACCAGCGCGATCAGCGCGCGGGCCCGCGACTGGTTTGCGATCTGCGGCTTGAACTGCGCCACCTTTCGCAGCGTCTGCTCGGTGTCCAAGGCGGCACTGGCCAGCGCCACTTCGCGCCGCGCGAAGTCGGTGCTCCAGCGCTCCGCGCTTTCGCCATACGGAAACGCCTCGTCCACGATCGCAATCACGACGCCGGTGTACAGCGGCGCGCCGTCGGTTGAGACCAGCGGCGCGCCCCCTTCGCCCGGCGCCGGCACGATGCCGATCACGTCGAACTTGCGCCATGGCAGATCCTGGTAGCCCGGCTGAAGCCGCATGTTTCGCAGGCGCGTGTATAGCGCCGCGGTGGTCTGCGGCGGGTTGATTCGGTCGAGGCGAATTGCCGCCCCGCCCAGATAGTCGGTCAGGTCGGCGTGCGTTCCGACCGGCAGATCGGGCACAACGTTTTCCAACACCCGGTCGGTGATCGGGAACGGGTCGCCGTTGCGGCCAGTGAAGACGAATCCGATTCGCGGTTGAATCGCCAGCCGATCGCCCAGGGCGGTGATCAAAGCGTGCTGCACCAGGCTCTTGTTCGTCTCGGTGGTGGTGATGTTCCAGAATTTTTCGCTGCTCTGGCCGGCTTCGACGACGGAATTGACGTTCGCACGCGCGATATCCTTGGCGGAGAGCACGGCGCTTGCGGCCCGACCGGTGACGAATTGGCGCAGCGTGTCGGCCGTCACGCCCTCCTGAACGCGGACGGCGATCTCATTCGGCCCGGCGCTGGCGTCGACGCCGTCCCGGCGCGACAGATTCTGCTCTTCCATCGGCTCCTTGAGCAGCGCCTCGATCCGCGCGGCCTGCACGTCCGGCACGCGCAACCGGAACAGCGACGAATCGCCGGGCGTGGGCTCGACGACGGCTAGCGACAACTTGCGCGCGTCGGTCTCAAGCGAGCGTCCGAATTCGCCCAGTGCGTCGGCGATCTTCACGTCGTTCAGCGCGTCTTTTCCGCCCGTCTCGGCCTTGGTCGCAATCTCAGCGCTTACGCCGCCCAGGAACTCCACGTCCAGCAAGTCCCGCGCGCCGCGCAGCGACATGAGCAAGAGCCCCGAGACGATGACCACGGCCGAGAGCGCGATGAAACGCTTGCGCATGCCCCACCAGTCGATCTGCGGCACGCCGATGACTTTCATCATGCGGATGTCTTTGATGAGGTTGAGGCGCATCAGCAGCGCGAACAGCGCCCGCGTGACGTACACGCTGGTGAACAGGTTCAGCACGATGCCCCAGCCCAGCGTCAGCCCGAAGCCGCGCACTTCCTCGCTGCCCACGTAGTAGAGAATCACGCAAATCAGCAGCGTCGTGATGTTCGAGTCGAAAATCGTCCCGAACGCTTTTTCAAAACCGTTCTTCACCAGCATCCGTAGCGACGCACCGCGCTCCTTCTCTTCGCGCATGCGCTCGTAAATCAGCACGTTGGCGTCGACGGCCATGCCGATCGACAGAATCACGCCGGCGATGCCGTCGAGCGTGAAACGCGCGTGCAGCAAGGCCATGATCGAAAGAACGAAGAAGACGTTGAGCGACATCGCGACGTTGGCCAGCGCGCCGCAGGTCATGTAGTAGACCAGCATCACGCCGATCACGGCCATCGCGCCGTAGACACCGGACCAGACCGCCTTGCGCAGGTTCTCCTGGCCCAGGCTCGACCCGATGGTGCGCTCCAGGATCGGCGTGTCCTTCAGTCGCGCGGGCAGCGCGCCGGCCTGCATGGTGTTGACGAGGTAGTTCACCTTCTCGCGCGAGAAGTCGCCGGTGATTTGCCCGCGCGTGGCGATGGCGCTGTGAATGCGGGCGGTCGAGTAGGCCACATTGTCGACCAGAATGCATAGTTGCTTGTTGATGTTTCTGCGGGTGAGATCCAGGAACTGGTCGCCGCCGACCAGGTCGAGCTGGAAGTCAACCGCCAGGCGCCCCTGCTGATCGCGCGTCACGCCGGCGTGCTGGAGCTGCCACTTGCGCTCGGAGTTCGCCAGCAGGCCGTCCTGCGCGCCGAGCTTTCCGAGCACGAACCACGTGGTGCCGACTTTGTCGACGACCAGGTTCGCCGCCTCGAACGAGCGCGGCTCGCGATTGAGTTCGGCCGGCGTGCGCAGATTCAGGAACTGCAGCGGATTGTCGATGCGGAACCAGCCCTCGGTGTCTCCCGGCGCCGGGCGCGGACCACGCTCTTCAAGCTGTTTGCGTAATCGGTCGTAGCGCGTGAAGTTGTCCGGGCTGGGCTCGGCCAACATGCGCCACTCGAGCACGCCCGCGCCGCGCAGCAAACGCCGCAAATCGGCCGGGCCGTCGAGGAAGCCGCGCTTGGACTTCCAGAGCGCGTGCCGCGCCTCCACATCCTCGATCTGCTTGATCAGCGCCGGGTGTTTCTCCTTGAATTGGGTCAACGAAGCCGTGCGAATCGGGCTCTTGGCGTCGAGGTCCAGCGTCTCCTGGAACCGCGTCGGGTCGAGATTCGTCTCCATCACGACGTCGATCGCGTCTTCTAGCGCTTCGCTCGCGTCGCGCTGTGCCACGCGCGCCCCCTGCACCTCCGGCGTCGTTGCCGGCATCGTCTCGGGTTGAGTCGCCGCCTGGGTCGCGGCCTGCGCGGCCGCTTCCGCAGCCCGCAGCGCGGCGGTGGCCGCTGTTAGCGCGTCAAATTGCGATGCGGCTTGCGTGAGCAGCCTTTCGCGGTTCGCGTCGCCGGCGGCCAGTGCCGCGATCTTCGCGGCGCGTTCCTCGTTCGGCGCTTGAAACGCACGGTCGATATCGCTGCGGGCCAGGTTCGATTCAAAGAGCTTCTGTTGCGCGTCGCTGTATTGCTTGCGCAATTCGAGCGTGTCGGCCGAGGGCAGCGGCATCTGAATCTCGATTCGGTTGCGCCCCACCACGCGCCAGACCAGGTTGTAGATGCCATCCGGATCGACGCGCTTTTGAAGCAGCGACTTCATGTCGTCGGCCAGGTTCGGCACGCCCTCCAGGCCACGATCGTCGATTTCGAAGACCATCGACACGCCGCCGGCGATGTCGAGGCCGGGTTCGAGGCGGTTGAAGTAAAGGATCAGCGCGGCGAGCAGGACCGCAACGCCGATGATCGCGAAACGCTGCGCGAGGTTCTTTTCCATTGAGTTGCTTCCTGAGTGTTCAAGCAGAGACCGCGGCGACAATCAGCACGCGGCGCAGGCGCGAGCGCGGCCCCGATTGGGGCAGGCGCCCAAGACCTCGCCGGCGATGCACGGCCACGATCATGAGTTCCGACCAGAAGACGCGATGCGGCGTCGCTCTGCGCGACGCGATTAACAAGGGCACAATCTCGACGCCAGTCAGGATTGAAGCGCAGGCTGTGGCGGGCCGAGCTCGGAGATGCTGCCAATCATCCAGACGGCGGACACGAGGCGGGTCTGCGAAACCAGTGTCCCAAACATCCTCTCGCGAGGCCGCGGCGGAGTGACGGCAAATCCGTCGGCGTTTGCGGGCGCCGGCCCGACCGGCGCACTCCGTAGAACGCGCGGCGGAACAGTCGCGGGCGAGTAGCTGCTGGAAAGCGCGGCGCGCTCGTAGCCGCGCGCCGGCGTTGCATCCGGAAGCGTCGCGGGAAGAGTCGGCGGCGGCGCTTTGGGTTTCTGCGACCCGGGTTCAGTCGGGATGTTCGTCGCGTGCCTGGGCGGTGAATGCACGGGCGCCACCGGCCACGGACATGCGTTTCCGCGCGTACCCAGCGCCAGCAGCAGGCCAAGCCCGCCCGCGAGCCGCGTCAACTGTGAGTAGATCGAGCCGACCATCAGAGCCACGTATTATAGCTCGGATGCCGGCAACACAACAGAGTCCGTCGCGTCGATCAGTCGTCCGTCGACCATCTTTCCGCGCGCTTGCAGCCCCCGCGGGTCTCGCCGTATGATGTGCGGCCCGACGCATAAGTCCCCGGAGCGTAGCTCAGCCTGGCTAGAGCGCTTGGTTCGGGACCAAGAGGTCGCTGGTTCAAATCCAGTCGCTCCGAATGTGCATGACGTTGAATCGCCTTGTTTTCCAGTGCTTTTCTCGCGTCTCGCATTATTCGGTCTGGGGTATGGGGCAAGGTGGTCACAGACTGCTGCCGTCGAGCGGCTGCTGCAAACCGGATACACCCGCGTTGAGAAGCAGCCGGCGCAGGCGTATCGAACTGCTCACGAGCAGAATATGCATGCGTGCGCAAGCGGGCGAAATTCGGGCCGCGTGCGTCTGCTACGACGTTCGGCGAAGGGTTGGTGCGGGCGCATTATGTACGGAGAACTCATCGCGGGCGGGCGAGAAAGCCTTGTTTGTCGTTCCGTCGCCAAACAACGGCATGGGCGGTTAGGGACTCGAACCCCAGACCTTCTCGGTGTAAACGAGACGCTCTAACCAACTGAGCTAACCGCCCGTGGTCGGGGGCTCATACTACCAGCGCGGCGGGACGCCACAACCAGGTATCGAGCGCCGGGAAGCCGGTGCGCGCATTCTCGCAACTCGCTATTCGCTCTTCGCCGTTCCTACGGGCACGTCGTCTGCCACGCGCCCAGCAAGATCCCCAGATCGCTCTCATTCGTCTGCCCATCGCCGTTCAAATCGCCGCCGGCGGAGGTCTGCCAGGCGCCTAGCAGAATGCCCAGATCGGCCTCGTTCACCGTGCGGTCGTTGTTCAGGTCGCCCGGACACGAGCCGCCCGGCGGGACGTTCCAGCGCAGGACCAGCATCCCCATCTGCGGCACGGCGATCGTTGCGGATTGGGCGAAGCCGTCGCGCGGCGTGGCGATGGTCTGGATCGTCGTCGCGTTGACCATGCCGTTGCCGTCGTACTGCGTCGCCTGGCTGTTGAGCAGCTCGTACCAATTTCCCGGCTGCGGCAAGCCGAGAATGTAGCTGGTGTAATTGATGTTGCTGAAATTCGCGATCACGACGCACACGTTTCCCGCGCCATCGTAGCGCTGGAACGCGATGACGTTTCCCGACTCGTTCAAGTGAAACACTTGCCGCGGCGAGCCGGAACGAAACGCCGCGTTGGCCATGCGAATCGCGATCATGTCCTGGTAGTAGCGGTAAATCTTCGCATATGTGGTTTTCTTGGACCAGTCGATGCGGTCGGCGCCGCCGGCGCTGCCCCCGCCGAAGTTCGTGTCTTCCAGCCACTCGGTTCCCTGGTGGAAGATCGGGATGCCCGGCGCGAACATGACGATCCCCTGGCCCAATTTGGTGCGGCCCTTGGCGTAGATGTCGTCGTAGGGCGCAGTGGTGTCGATCGTGCGGACCATCCGCTGCCCGCCGCTGGAAGGCCAGGCTTCGTCATGCAGTTCGAGGTAGTGCGAAACGTACGTGTTCTCGAGATACGCGCCGCCGCCGTTGATGATGTTGGCGATCTTCCACATCTCGGGGTCGCCCGTCGCCGCGTCGAAAATCTCCTGCCGCAGGTTGTCGACGAACGCGTCATGCCACTGCGTGTCGAAGCCCGCCCCGCCCAGGCTGGTCGGCCGCGTGATGAACGCGTCGTCCGGCAATTGCTCGGCCTGCACAATCTTGTCACGGGCGCGCACATCGACGGCGTCGTTCAGCCGCTGCATGATGGTGTAGCCGCTGATGTTCTGCGGCGGGCGGTCCATGTAGTCGGTCGCGTCCATGCGGAAGCCGTCGATGCGGAACTCGTCGAGCCAGTAGAGGGCGGAATCGACGTAATAATCGCGTACTTCGGCACGGTCGAAGTCGGCCTGCGAGCCCCAGGGCGTCTGAACATCGGGCGTGTCGAAGTAGATCTGCCCGTCGTACTGCCACAGGTAATTGTCGCTGGGTGAGAAGTGGTTCCAGACGATATCGAGCATGACGCCGACGCCCTGCGCGTGCAGCGCATCGACCATCGCCTTCAGCTCGTCGGGTGTGCCGTATTTCCACTCCGGCGCCCACGCCGTCACCGGGTTGTAGCCGGCCGAAAAATCAAACGGGAACTCGGTGAACGGCATCAGCAGCACCATGTTCACGCCCAGCTCGGCCAAATCGGCGGCGTGCGCGGCGACATCGGCGAACTTCGCCGGGATCGCCCCCGACGCCAGCGGGTCGTTTCGCCCGGCGAACGTGCCGACGTGCAGTTCGTACATCACCATCTGGTCAAATGGCGGCGTTTGAAAGTCGGCGACCTGCCAGTTGTACGCCAGCGGATTCTGGATGAAGGAGTTGTAATTGTCGGTCGGATTTAGACGCTTGGCGCGCGGATCTGAGCGCCAGTTCGCATTCGAGAAGAAGTACTTGTACATCTGTCCCGAAGTGGCGCCCGGCACAAACGCGGCGAAATACGACCCGACGCGCGTCATCGGATTCGCCAGACCCCATCCGTTGAACTCGCCGCGCACGTCGGCGGACGTCGCGCTGGGCGCCCAGACGCGGAAGACCACGCCGCCGCTGGCCGGCGTCGCGCCCAGCGGCGCGTGTTCGAGCGTGGCGTAGTTGATCAGAAAGCCGCCATCGACCGGCGGATTATCCGACATGCCGCTGACGCTGTAGTAATCGACGTCCGTGCCGTCCGTCAGTTCGAAGTAATATCGCAGCGTCGTCGACGCGGTCGCGGGAATTTGCGCCCGCCAGACCGTGTACGGACCGCGATCGTGGTCTGCGACGGCGTCGATCCAGACGCTGACCCCGGTATTCACGTTGACGCGCAGGCCGGTGAGATCGCCGCGCTCGGCCTGAATGTATACGGCGAACGCTTCGCCATTGATCGGACAAAGCGGCCGGCGGTCGAGCCAGCCCACGTGCGAGACGGAGTTCCACTTTACGTCGTTATCGCCCGGGCCGAGAAGGAGGACCAGGCTGGTGAGGATCGCTGCGTTCATGTTCCCTCCAGGGATCCGTTGCGCTTCCAGTATAGCGGGTCGATTTGACCCTTCGTTCGAAGCTCTAATATCATGAATTATTGCTCGATGAAGCTCAGCTTGAGGCCTATCGCCGAATGTCGCTCGAAGCACGCCGGCGCGAGGTGGAAGCGCTGATGACGTTCGCCTGGCGAAGCCTGAAGGACCTGCCGGTCGAGGAAGTAGAACGGCGGCTCGCCTATGACCGCGAACAACATGACCTCAGCGATGCGATCATGCTGGAGTATCTGCGGAGATTTCCGTGACCGAGCTGCCGATTGAGCCAGTGCATTCCAGTTCGCCGAGGCGATGAGCGCTGCCGGACGAATCTGGATCGGCCCCTCCGGATGGAGTTATCCCGATTGGGACGGCATCGTCTATCCTCGCGCCAAGCCGCGCGGGTTCAACGCGCTGGCGTTCATCGGCACGCTTTTCAACGCCGTCGAAGTGAATTCCAGTTTCTATCGCACGCCGACTGCGCGAATGACCGCGGCTTGGCCGGCGCGCACGCCGCCGGAGTTCCGTTTTGCATTCAAACTCACTCGCGCATTCACGCACGAGCGGGCGGCGTTTCCGGATCAGAGCGAGGTGGCGGCGTTTCGCGATGCGCTGACGTCGGTGCGCGACGCCGGCAAGCTCGGGCCGCTGTTGATTCAATTCCCGTGGTCGTTCCGCTTCGATGCGGCGGCGCGAGACTGGCTGTTGCGCCTGCGCGACGCATTCGCGGATTGCGATCGCTTCGTCGAAGTCCGGCATTCGTCATGGGCCTCGCCCGCCGCCCTGTCGGCGATTCGGGAATCGGGCGGCTATTGCAACATCGACCAGCCGCGGCTGCGCGACTGCCTGCCGCCGACTTCGCATGTGCTCGGCTCGTCTGCGTATGTGCGATTACACGGTCGCAACGCAGCCGAGTGGTTCCGCGAGGATCGACCCGCGTTCGAGCGCTACAACTATTTGTACGCGGATGCGGAGTTGCGGGAATGGGTGGATCGGCTGCTGGAAATGCGCAAGCAGGCCGACGACACGTACGTGTTCACGAACAACCACTATCGCGGTCAAGGCGTCGCAAATGCGCTGGAGTTGCGCGCGGCGCTGACCGGCTTGCGCCAGGCCGTTCCGGAATCGCTCTTGGCGACGTATCCGCGGTTAGCGGCGATCGCGCGGCCACCGGCGGAGCGCGGATTGTTCGACTAGCGCGGATTCACTTTTCACGTAGCGTCGGACCTCTGCGTCCGATGGCGAATTCTGCGTCGGGCACAGAGACCCGACGCTACAGCACAACTGAATCTGCACTAGAGTGTACTTGGTCAGAGTTAGTGCTTCGTGGGTGGGTCGGTGCCGCCCGATCCGGCCGCTCGGCGCGACGCCCGGACCACCCTCTGCTCGAGCGTCCGTACGCAGACCGGCGATCGCGCGGCGACCAAACCGTTCGGAAAAAACGAAAACGACCAAAACGCGAGGAAACTGGCGAACTTCCTTGCAACGACATTGTCCCCGCGCGCAGACTGGATCGCGTGCAAACGCGCACGCCGCGCTGCTGCACGCAAGTCAAATCGCGGAGGGAGACCCATGCGAATCGCTGTTCACGTAGTTCGAACGCTGGCGCTGATTCCGCTGCTCGGCCCGCCGCTCGCGGCGGCCCAGACGATTGTCTATGCAGAGGATTTCGAGACTGGCGCGCCAGGTTGGACGATCGACAACCAATGGGGCAGCGGCAAAGGCATGTGGCATATCTCCAGCGCCTGTCAGGCGGCCGAGCCGGGACACTCGGCCGCGTCGGTGATGTTCTTCGGCAACGACTCGACCTGCGAGATCGAGCCGCCGGTGCAGGCGGTCGGCGGGCGAATCGTCAGCCCGCTCATCACGATTCCGAGCACGGCCGGCTGCGTGTCGCTGAGTCTGCGCTACTGGATCCAAACCGAGCCGGATCCGGGATTCGATCAGTTGCGCGTCCAGATCGAGCCGATCGGGCAGACGCCGTGGCTGGCCGCGTCGAACAAGGCCAACGGCGGCGTGCCGATGCGCGACCCGAGCTTTATCTGGGAGCAGATTGCGATCGATCTAAACGCCGCTGCCGGCCGGCAGATTCAGATCGCCATCACGTTTGACACCTACGACGACTATTCGAACGACGACGTGGCGATCTATCTGGATGACCTCGTCATTACACAAGACACTTCGCCGCCTGCCGCGCCGGTCATCACCGCGCAACCGGCGGACGTCACCACACCGTGCGGCTCGCCGGCGGTTTTCAGCGTGTCGGTCGATACCGCGCAGCCGGTGTGGTGTCAGTGGCGGCACAACGGCGTCGCGATCGACGAGTTTCCGAATTACAGCGGGCAGTTCGACGCCGCCCTCACTGTAACCACGCCGCACGGGCCGGACGCGGGCCTCTACGACGTACTCGTGTATTACGCGTGCGGCGTCGTCATCAGCACGCCGGCCCGCCTGACCGTCACGGCGATCCCCTGTGCGGGCGACCTGGACCAGGATTGCATCGTGAGCGAGTCGGATCTGGGAATACTGCTTGGCGCGTGGCAAGCGGGCGCCGGTGGAGACCTCGACGGCGACGGGCAAACGTCCGAGGCGGATTTGGGCATTCTGCTGGGCAACTGGCAGAATCGATGCCCGCCGTAGAGGCGCGTGGACGATTTGGCGCGGCTTTTCGCAAAGAGACTGCACCGCAACCGCACCCGTAGCCCGTGCACGGATCCCGCGTTCACCCGTGCACGGGCCAGATATTCGAACGCCTCGCGGCCCTTTGCCGCCGCGGACGCGTGCTCGCCCTACGTGGCGACCTGGCGCGCCGGCCGTAATCTTCGCCAGTACGGCATGGCCGCGACGCCGGCGATGATCAGCAGGAGCGCCGCGGTCGGCTCCGGCACAGCCGAGAACTGCGCGCCGCTCAGCGTGATCGTATATGACCCAAGGCCGCCGTTGAGCGAGCCGTCGCCGTCCCAGCCGCTGATGGGTTGCGTTCCGCCAGGGCCGAGCGGGCCGACCGAACCGGTGTAATACGTGTCATCGGTGAAGATCGCGCCGCCACTGCTGTGCGGGTCGCGGTCCCAGCCCGACACGGCCAGGTAATACAAGCCCGGCGCGGTCGGGTTCAGGCCGCTGCCGGCGACCAGCACCGAGCGCGGGTTGTACGGCCCCACGCCGTTGCCGATGTCGTCATTGGCGACCAGGCCCATTCCAGCCGCGTCGAACAGAAAAAGCTGCGTGTCCCAGGCCGTCGTGTCGGCGCTGTCGGTTGTCGCTGAGAACGTGGCCGGGTCGAAGATCCGAATCAGGAACATGTCGGCGTCCTGATAGCTCGACAACGTGCCGGATATCGCGTCGAGTGACGAAACGCCGATCGTGGATTGGGCCGTGTTCGGCATGTCTCCGGCATCGCCGAGTTCGGTGATGATCCCGGCGGCGGAGCGGGTGACGCATGCGAGTGTCGCAGCGGCGATGATGATGACTCTTGGCCA
The DNA here is from genome assembly GCA_046350315.1 of Phycisphaerae bacterium. Lineage (GTDB taxonomy): Bacteria > Planctomycetota > Phycisphaerae > UBA1845 > Fen-1342 > CAZHTF01. The sequence continues at coordinate 2,233,616 of JAXMAP010000002.1, read as the reverse complement.
CATGGGCTTCTCCTCCTGCGGATTCCGGCGGGGTCGCTGTGTCTCGTGCGACACGACACCGCGCGGAACGCGTGAAAGAATCAATCAATACGCACGCGGCGAAAGCAAGCCGGAATTGCGCGGGTTGGTGCGGCGAGCCGGGCGGACCGGTAAACAAACGATTCTGGCGCATGCGGGACGGCCGTTCGGCGCGGACATGAATCAAACGCCGGCGAGCCGGCGGGAGTTCATCCCGCATCGCGCCGTTGACGAACTGCGCTCCGAGCACTACTTTTCGAGCGCGTCCGGCGATTTCGCCGACGACCGCAGCGCCGAATTCCTCGCTCGACGGAGCACGTATGCGCCTCGCCCTAACGTTCGTCGCCTTGTTGTTCGCCGGCGCCGTCGTTCGTGCTGAAGACGATTACATCCCGAATTCCGGGCTCGATGCCGCCGGGTTCGTGAAACTCTGGCAGCTTCGATTGCCGCTGGAACCGGGACAGCAGGTCGCCGACGCCTATAGCGTGGACGAGGCGCTCTACGTTGCAACCAAAGACGGTTACGTCTACGCGCTCGACATCGACACCGGCGCGCTGCGCTGGATGCACCAGGTGACGACCGGCGGCTACCGCGTGCTGCGGCCCTGCCATGTCGGCGACCGCGTGATCTTCGTCACCGCCAGCCAGTCCACGCAGTACGATCGCCTGACCGGCGAGCCGATTCGAAGAACGAATCTGCGCTACCCGGCCGGCTCCGGCCTGGTGGGCGACAACGGGCAATACTTCTTCGGCAGCCTGAATCGGCGCTTCTACTGCCTGGGTGTGAATGACGATTTCGAAACCTGGAAGTCCGGCACGAACGGCTCGATCGTCTCTACGCCGGCGCTGCACGGCGAGGTGCTGTACGTCGCGAGCGACGATGGCGGCGTGTACTCGTGCTTCACGGCCGACAAGCGCTTTCACTGGCAGTCAGCCACCACTGGCGCGAACACTGCGGACCTGGTGGCCGACGAGCGCGGCGTTTACGTCGCGTCGCGCGACCGATCGCTGTACCTGTTCGATCAACAGTTTGGAAAAGTGGTTTGGCGGGCGCGCTTGTCCGGACCGTTGACCGAAGCGCCGAGCGTGACCACCGAGGTCGCGTATCAATTCGAATCGCTGGACGGACTGGTCGCAATCAACACGGCCGTGCTGGATGTCCAGGAGCGCGTGCGCTGGAAGCTGCCGCGCGGGCGGGCGCTGCTGACGGTGCACGAGAACAACGCATACGTGCTTTCGCGCCAGGAGTCGATCCTGGTCGTCGACAACGTGGATGGCAATCTGATCAGCGAGATTCCGGCCGCCGGATTCGGCATCCCGGCGCCGCGTCCGGCCGACGCGCTCATCATGCTCGGCAGCGCGGACGGGCGTCTGTTCGCCGCGAAACCCAAAGGCGCGCCGCGCGTGCGGCGGGAAGATGTGCGCAAGGCAATCTACGGCGAAGCAAAGACGGCCGACGCCACGCCGACGACGCAGCCGGCGCGGCAACCCGTGATTCCGCCGGCGGCGGAAACCGGCCGCGCACAGGCCGGGCCACCTGCCGGCGGCAAGTCGAAAGTCTCGCGCGACTTCGGCCGAGGCGGCGCAAGCGGCGCCGGCGCGGCTTCCGGCGGCGGTGCTTCGAGTGAGAAACCCGGCGAGAAGCCGGCCGAGAAACCCGCGACGCCGGAGAAGAAACCCGGCGGCGGCCATTGAAAACGCATCGCGACCGCGTGCCGAGATTTCCCGTTCGCGTAGTCGCGGAGCGTGGCACGATTGCCTCAGCCGCGACCGTCAGAGCCGCGACCGTCAGAGCCGCGACTGTAAGGGAGCGGTCGGCCAGAGCGTCGAAGCCGCGTCAGAAAATCGGCTGGATCGCGGATCGAGTGGTTCCCGCTTCCGGGTACTGGTAAAGTTTGAACCGAACCGCGACCGTGAGGGAGCGGGGGATGCGGGAATCGACGGGTTTCTGCAGCCCCCGCTTCCTTACGGGCGCGGTTCTGACAGGCAAACTTGACCAGTACCCGCTTCCGTGCGGCCCGCGCTCGGCGCGGATGTCCGGGTTACGCCCGCAACCCGGTGGTCTCCGACGCGTTGAGCCGACCGCTCCCTTACGGTCGCGGCTCTGGTAGATGACGGGTCGCGCGACTCATGCCCGAAGCCATTCGAATTCGCCGAGCACTGATCAGCGTTTACGACAAGACCGGCATCGTCGAATTCGCTCGCGCGCTGCACGACGAATTCGGCATCGAAATCGTCTCGACCGGCGGCACCGCCACGACGCTGCGCGACGCCGGCATTCCCGTCACGCTGATCGAAGAGATCACCGGCTTTGGCGAGATGCTCGACGGCCGCGTGAAAACGCTGCACCCGAAAATCCACGCCGCCATTCTCGCCGACCGCGACAACCCGCAGCACATGCGGCAGCTCGAGGCGGCGGGCATCCAGCCGATCGACATGGTGGTCGTGAATCTCTATCCGTTCGAGAAAACGATCGCCGACCCGAATTGCACGTTCGAGCAGGCGATCGAGATGATCGACATCGGCGGCGTGGCGCTGCTGCGCGCGGCGGCGAAGAATCACAAGCACATTACGTGCCTCTCGTCGGTCGAACAATTCGCCGACGTCTTGTCTCATCCGCACGGCCAGTTCGGAATGGGGGCACGAGCGCATCGCCAGCAATTGGCGCAAGCGGCTCTGCTTCTCACATCCCGCTATGACCACGTTATTCAGGCGTATCTGTCGATGCGCGGCGCGCTGCGGAGCGCGCTACCGACTTGGATCGATCTGCGATTGACGCAAGCGCCGGGTACGCGGTATGGGGAGAATCCACATCAGTCTGCCGGGCGATATCGTCAGCCGGGTAAGAACGCAGAGAGCCATGCGTTCTTTCGGCGCTATCCCGACGATGCCGAACGATCAATGTCCTACAACAACTACCTCGACGCCGACGCGGCGTTGGGGCTTTGCGCCGAGCTGACGCGCGCCGCGCGGGAGAATCCGAGATTGTGGCACCGGTTTCCAACCGGTGTATGTCTGCACGGGTTTCCAACCCGTGCAGCCCCCGGGCACGTAGCGCCGCCCGTCACGCAGGAACGTTGGACCCGACGAAATCTGCCGCACTTGCAGGTCCCCGGCGCGACATACTTCGTCACGTTTCGCCTCCGTGCCGGCGAGCTCGCGCCGGCCGAGCGCGACAGCGTGCTATCCGCCTGCAAATTCTGGCACGCGAAGAAGATGACGCTGCACTGCGCGTCGGTCATGCCGGATCACGTGCACTTGCTGCTCACGCCGCACGAATCGAGCCCGGGGAAGTGGGCGTCGCTGGGCGAATTGCTGCACAGCATCAAACGGCACATCGCGGCGGAGATCAACCGACTTCGCGGCGAGTCAGGACCGCTCTGGCTGGACGAGTGCTTCGATCGGGTGATGCGAGACCGAAAGGAGTTCGTCGAGACCTGGGAGTACATCGAAGCGAACCCGGTCACCGCGGGGCTTGTGGCGCAGTTGCCGTATGCGTGGTTCTGGCGGTCGGACGCGGATTTGGGGGAGTGCGCCCTTGGGCCCGAAGAGGAGCACGGGTTGGAAACCCGTGAAAACAGCCACCGGTTGAAAACCGGCGCCACAGGCACCCACCGGTTGAAAACCGGTGCCACAGAGACTCAGAGGCCGGAAGCCGCTGCCACACACGCCGGCGACGGATCGGAACTGCCGGAAGCGCCTGCGTTGCTGGACCATCCTGCCTGCTGCGTCTTCATCAAACACACCAACGCCTGTGGCGTCGGCGTCGCCGCGCCGTTGGAGGAACCTCCCGACGCCCGCCGGGAGGTCGCTGATGCCGGTTTGATCTCGCTCGACGCCCGGCAATCCGCGCGAATCGAGGCCTATCGCCGCGCGTATTTGGGCGATCCGAACGCGGCGATGGGCGGGATTCTGGCGGTGAATTTCGACGTGGACGCGAGCTTCGCCGCCTGCGTGATGGAAACGTACGCCCGTTTCGGCAAGCCGCTGAAAGAATCCGGCGCGGCGAACGCGCCGGGCGGTTTCTTTGTTGAAGTGTGGCTGGCGCCGCGGTTCACCGACGACGCCGTCGCGATCATCCGCGGCGCCTACGACCCCGCGAAGGCCACGCCGGCGTGCATCGGCGGGGACGAGATCGCCGGACTGAACGAGCCGCGCATCGACGATCCGCCAAAGAAGGATTGGGGCCAGCGCGTGCGGCTGCTGGCCGTCGGTGACATGTCGCGACCGCTCGACCCGGGCGAATCGCAATATCGCTCGATCGCCGGCGGCATGTTGGTCCAGACGCCGGACGAGCTTGGGTTGAATGAGGAGCAGTGGAAGGTCGTAACGAAGCGCCAGCCGACCGACGCCGAAATGGACGATCTGCGGCTGGCGTGGCTGATCTGCAAACATTCCAAGAGCAACGCGATCACGATCTGCCGCGACGGGATGCTGCTGGGCAATGGCGTGGGCCAGATGAGCCGGGTAATGAGCTGTCGGGTGGCGACCTGGCTGGCCCGGGAGAACGGGCACATGTGGGACCGGTCTCCTGACCGGTCCAAGTGGGACCGATCTCCCGACCGGTCCATGTGGGACCGGTCTCCCGACCGGTCCGCCAGACAAAAGCACATCACTGAGGAGACTTTTTCGCGCCGCCATCTTCCGCACATTCAGCACCCCGGCGCGACTTATTTCGTGACCTTCCGAATCCGGCGCGGCCGGCTCACCGAGACGGAGCGCGACATCGTTCTGTCGGCTTGCCGACACTGGCACGCGACGAAGGCGACGATGCATGCAATCTGCGTGATGCCGGTCCATGTTCACATCCTGATGACGCCGCATGAGGCTGAGCCGGATCGCTTCGTGTCGACCGGCGAGTTGCTCAAGAGCATCAAGGGCTACAGCGGCCGCCAGATTGCCCTGCGGCGCGGCCAGTCGGGGCCGATCTGGCTGGATGAGTCGTTTGATCGCGTGGTTCGCGACGCGCGTGAGTTCCGCGAGTTTTGGGAATACATGGAGGCGAATCCGATCACTGCCGGACTGGTGTCGTCACCAGGTGAGTATCGGTGGTTCTGGGCCGGGGAAGGTGGGTTCCGGGAGCGGGTCGAAAGTGCCTTGGAGGCCGGTGCCTTAGAGGCCGGTCGGGAGACCGGTCCCACAAAAACCTTTCCCACGAGAACCGGGGCCAGAGAGACCGGTCAGGAGACCGGTATCACATTGACCGGTCGGGAGACCGGTACCACAACAACGACCGGTCCAACACCGGTCGCCGCGTCCGATGCGTTCTTCCCCTTCGCGGACGGCCCGCAGATCCTGATCGACGCCGGAATCTCGGCCATTATCCAGCCCGGCGGCGGAAAGCGCGATCAGGCGATTATCGACCTCTGCGATCAATTCGGCGTGGCGATGATCTTCACCGGAACGCGGCACTTTCGACATTAATGCAGCCCGGCACGACCACGATGCTTCACCTGCACGTTTTCAAAATCGGCGGCCATCACGCGGCCGCGAAAGCGCCACTTTACAACGCAGCGAAATTCGGGTCTGCTACCGTCAGTTGGCGCTCATTCAAGACACGCCCTTCTCGAAGGAGGATCGATCCGTGACGTTTTCCCGCGCGCTTCTGCTCGGCAGCATCGCCTTGCTCGTAACCGCCTGCGAAAAGCCGGTGGAGAAGGTTCGAACCGACGACACAAGCACCCCCATTTCAACCGTCGACCGCTATCCGGTTTCGAATTCGACCACGACCGGCACCGGCGGAACGACCACTTGGTCGACGCCCACGTCATCGACCGACGCGTATCCGGTCAGCAGCACGCCGATGACGTCATCGCCGCCGGCGGACAATAGCTCGCAGTTCCGGCCGTTGCCGCGCGCCGACGAGAGCGGAGAAAGCCTCGCCCCGAGCGATAGTGCCCGCAAGTACGGCTACGTAAACGGAAAGAGCGGTCGCGGCGGCGGCGGACACTCCTACACCGTGCAGAAAGGCGACACGCTTTCGAGCATCGCCAAGAAAATGTACGGCGACGGAAATCAGTGGAAAAAAATCTACGAGGCGAATCGCGGCACGGTGAAGAGCCCGCGCCAGCTTCGGCCTGGCACGCGTCTCGCGATCCCGTAGGCGACGTTCAGCAGGTTACATCGCGCGACTACGCGTCGCATCAAAACGCGCAGCGCCGGCAAGCGCGAACTTCGCGGTTGCGCTCGTTGGCGCTTCGCGTTCTGATGTAGCGCGCGGTTGCGCGAGGCGAAGCGTCGGTCACTGGACTGGCTTGGTGCGCACGCCCGTGTCGCGATCTTCCGGGCCGCGCGGCCCTTCCTGCTTGCGGTAATCGTCCATCCCCGGCGGCTCCCCGAACGCCTTTGCGGGATCAAAGCCCCATCCGTCCGCTTCGGCGCGCAGGTGGTCGGACACGTCGTCGTACACGCGCTGTTTCAGGTAGATCGGCAGATAGGTCCAGAGCTGGGCCTTGATGTAGGTCTGCTCGGGCGAGATTGCCGTGGTCTTCAGAATCTCGGTGACTGCATCCGTCTGCATGTCAACGAACGGTGGGAGCTGTTTGCTGACCGTGCGCTCCGCCGTTCGCTCGCGATCGTTGTATTGAGAGTAAAAATCAAGCGCCTTGCTGGTATAGGCCGTGTACTGAGCGGAATTCCCATCCGCCAGCTCGTTCAATCCCAGGCGGAGGAAGTTGTTCACGACGCCCTGCGCCTCGCGCTGATCCATCGTGCCTTCGGTGATTTCCCAGAAGCTGTCCATCACGAAATCGTGCAGCGGTTTGAGGTAGTTCGGGTCCGCCGTGCCGTCCGGCTTCAGGCCGTAGGTGTCGCGAAGATAATCGTAATACTTGTAGGCCTCGCGCGTGCGATCGGCGAAATAGAGCAGCCGGATCGCTTCGGTGAGGAAGTTGATGTGCCCGGTGTTAAAGATTGCGCCGGCGCCGCCGCGCGACTGCTCCGGATTCGGGTCGATCATCGGCGCGTAGCGGACATAAGCCTGGTGCATCGGTTCGATGAAATCGAGATCGGGCCGCGGATTCAGATACGAGAGATTGATGTTCGGAAAATATGGCTCGAAAACCAGCCGATTGCGCAGATACAGGTTTCGCAAGCTGAAGAAAATCAGCCGCGCGGTGTTAGTCTTGTCATTGCGAAACGTGTGCAGCGTTTCCTTGCTCTGAATGATCGCCTGCGTCACCCAGTACAGGCTCTGAGAATCGACGACCCGCCAATCCATCGGACCGAACTGCTCGCACAGGTACTGCAGGTGCGCCGGATCGAGCTTGTAAACCTCGCTCAGCACTTTGCGCTGCAAGAAGCGAACCAGCGCCTCGCCGGCCGGATTGCCCTGCGCGATTCCGAGGATCTGCCCGAAGCGCGCCCGGTTGGCCTCGTCCGGGTCCGGGTCGCTGTTTTTCAGAATACGCGACAACAGCGCCGGCGTATCGACCAACCGCCGATAGCGCGCGAAAAACGTGTATGCCAGTCCTTCCGGCCGGAAATAGTCGTCTTCCTTCAGCGCATCGTCCGAGAGAAAGACGCCGATGTCGCGGAGCGCATCGGTCATTTCACGCGTCTCGGGGAAATTCGCGAACAGCTCCGGCAGCGAGCGCGGCGACTCGACAATCTGCTTCATGCGATCGATGGAGGCCTGCTTGCGAACGTCCGCCGGCGTCAGTTCCTCCGGACCGCCTGAAGTCGAGTTAACGCCAGGAACCGCGATCTCCGGCAGCGGCGCCTGCCCTTTCTCGATTCTCGCAAGCTGCTTGCGTTCGCGTTCGACGCGGGCCGCCTCGGCCAGCGGGTCCGTCCGCTTCAGGCGCGACTGCAACCCCTCCAGCGTTGCGTCGACCATCTTGGGACCCACGGGATCCGGCGGCGGGCCGAGCACAAGGTGCATGCGCCAGGCCCAATTGCGCTTGTAGGCCTGATGCATCTCGTCGGTGGTCTCGCTCATCTTGTTGACGAAAATCCACGCGAGCTGCTTGTAGATGTTCACGGCGCGCGGGTTGTAGCGCAGTCCCTCGTCGCGCAGGAGCTTCACGCCGTTGTAAACCCAGTTCCAGCGTTCTTCGGGCGTGTACGTCGTGACCGAGATGTTCCAGGCCATGTTCCAGGCGTGAAACTCCCAGACGGCGGGAAAACGCGGCTGCAGCTTGCAGATCCAGCTCGCGAGCTGCATGGCGTCGTAGTACTTGCCCTGCTGCTTGTATTCCTCGGCACGGATGAAGGCGATGTCGGTGAGTAGGCTGCGAAACGCGCCAAACGCCTGGATCGCGAACGCGTATTCTGGCGGGGCGCTTTCGACCGGCGAATCCCCGCCGATCATATTCAACGCCCGGCGACCTTCGTTGATGCGCGGAGTAAGCTGCGAAGCGGCGGCAATCAGAATGCCGGCGGCGGCGAGCGCGAGCCATTGGATGAGGCGGGCGTGGGTCATAGATGCGTCGGGCCTCTGTGCCCGACGCCGGACTGATGCGTCGGGCGCGGCTACGGCGTCGGGCACAGAGGCCCGACGCTACGACTCTGTTCCAGGTTCCCTCTCTCACGTCGTCGCCCCAGCTATTTCGCGCTGCCAGAACACATACCACCCCAGGACCAGCACGATCAGCAGGCGCAGACCAACCGACGCCAGCGCTTCGACCACGATCGCGCCGCGAATCACGAGTCCGTCCACCAGGATTGACACGCCGTCGTAACGCGAAAGATCGGGAAATGCGGTTTGCAGCACCGCCATCAGCACCGGGCGCACCACTGGCCCCAGCGCGCCGTATGGATCGATCTTGTCCGTGCGCACTTCCATGTTCGCACCGATGGCCTCTTTCCACACCGGCGTGGAGGCCCCCAGCACGAACACCGTGAAGGTGCACAGACACGCGATCGGAAACGAAACGAACGTGCTGAAAAACACTCCGACGCCGCTGAGAAACGCCAGCGTCAGCGCCATCAAGCCGACGGTCTTCAGCAGATTCGCCTCAAACGTGCCGACTTTGTAAAGCACCTGCAGCGAGTGCTCGCCCTCGAATTGGATCTTGCTGGCGTCCGGGCCGATCATCGGATTCATGACCATCAGCGCCGCTTTGCCGTTCTTCACGATCGCGCCGGCCCGCACCAGGAACTGGTGCACGTCCGCCACGCGCTCGCGCGTCATCTTCGGCTCGGGCATCAGCGGCGCGCCGGTCTCCGGATCGAGGAAAATCCAGCCGATCGGCATCATTTCCTCCATCGGCAGCGGCGTGGCGCGGGCCTGGTAGCGAATCTGGTAGACCGTGTCCTCGCGCTCCGGCTGCGGCAGATTCTCGAATTCGTAGACGCGGTACTCGCCGCCGGAGACCGTGCGCCACAGGTCTTTCAATTCGCGGGCGCGCTCTTCCACGGCGAAGTCCGTCCCGCGCGAGAAGCTCTGGCCCTGTTTCTCAGCTTCCGCGATTTGTTTCTTGGCCTCTTCGGCGAAGTCCGGGACTTTCGGCTCCGCCGCCAGGCGCGCCGTCCACACGACGTCGCGGACTTGCAGCCGGTCGCGGAAGAATTGCTCGGGCCGCGAGGCGATGAACGTGCTGAACCCGTAGATCGCCAGCGCGCTGACCGTGAGCAGAATCAGGTTCAGCGCGTTTACGCCGAGCCACTTGCCCAGCAGCACCTGAAACCGCGAGACCGGCTTGGCCAGCACCAGGTGCAGCGAGCGCGTGCGGATCTCGTTCGAGAGCGTCGCGCAGGACAGGAACGTGGTGGCGATTCCCAGGAAAATCCCCGTCGCACCGAGCGAATAAGCCAGAAAAGTCTGCAGGCGGCCCGCCAGCGTCTCGTCGCCGCGCAGCGCGAACGGCAGCCGCAGCACGATGACCACCAGCACAAACACGAACACCAGGACGACGCGCATCCGCACGCCTTCCCAGAACGCGAGCTTGGCGATCGCCAGGGCCGGGCGCATCAGCCCTTGTCCTCCGGCTTGTCGCCCGAGAGCTCGGAAAGCAGCGACCGATCCACCCGCTCGTCATCGTGCTTGCGCGGCGCGGCGCCGGCCGGCGCGGCGCGCGGCGCGGGCGTCGGCTTCGGGGGCGGCGTCTCGGCCGCCCCGGTCAGCTCGCCGAGCACGTCAACGCGCGGGGGTCCTGGCGCCGCGGCCTCAGCAGGCGGTGCGACCTCTTCAACTCGCACCAGTGATTCGAGCACCTCGCGGCCGGCAGCCGCGCCGCCCAGAAAGCCGGCGATTTCGCCCGGCGCGGCGCTGCCGGCCGTTTCGACGCGCTCGGCGTGCGCCTGCTGCACGATGCGCAGGAACAGCGACTCCAGCCGGTCGCGCGGCGCGCCGACGGTGATCGCCTTTCCTTCGCGCTGCTCAATCAGCGACTCGATCTCGCCGATCGTCTGTTCGGAGAGGCGCTCGCAGGTGATCTGAATCAAATCGCGGCGTTCGAGCACTTCCTGCATCGTTCCCGAGAGCTGCGTCTTGCCGCCAAAAAGAATGGTGACTCGGCCGCAGACCTCTTCCACGTCGGCCAGCAGGTGGCTGCTGAGCAGAATGGTTTTCTTGTAGACCTGTCCGATGCGGACGATGATGTCCTTCACCAGTTTCGCGCCGACCGGGTCCAGGCCGCTGGTCGGCTCGTCGAGTATCAGCAGGTCCGGGTCGTTGATCAACGCCTGCGCCAGGCCGATTCGCCGCGCCATGCCCTTCGAATACTCGCCCACCGGCCGCCGAGCGGCCGACTTGAGGCCCACCATCTCCAGCAGCTCCTCGCTGCGCTTGCGGCGCTCGCGGCGGTGGAGCTGAAAGAGCGTGCCGTAGTAATCGAGCGTCTCGCGCGCATTGAGAAAGCGATAGAGGTACGACTCCTCGGGTAAATAGCCAATGCGTGACTTGATGCGCACGTCGTCGGGCGCTTTGCCGAAGACCGTGATTCGCCCGCGCGTCGGGTGCAGCAAGCCCAGGATCATCTTGATCGTGGTGCTCTTTCCGGAGCCGTTCGGCCCGAGCAAGCCGAAAATCTCGCCGGGCTGAACGTGGAAATCCAGGTCGCTGACGGCGCGAACGCGGGCGCGCTGCCAGAAGTCTCGGAAGACCTTGGTCAGGCCGACGACCGAGATGACGGATTGCGATTGAATCAAGCGAATCCTCTCATCCGAGCAAGGCTGAAGCTGTAAGGCTCAACGCCCGGCCGAATCTGGCCCGGCCGGCGACGCACGTCCTTCGTCCTTCAACCCTCGCCTACTGCCTTCCCGCCGGCGGCGCGCCCATGCGCCGCCGCGTCGCTTCCTCGACTTCCTCGCGCAGCTTGCGCTCCGGATCGCGATTGACGAGAATCTCGATCTCCCCAACCGGCGGCACCAGAAACACTTCGTTCTTCTTGCCGGTCAGGATCGATTCGCGCACGCCCAGCCAGATCCGCGTCAGCGTCGCCGCCGGTTGTTTGTGATACAGCTCGGCGATGTACTGAAATTGTTCGACTTCGCGCTGTAGTGTGTCGCGATACGTGTTGGCTTTCGCCTCGGCGTCGCGCAGCAGCGTCGCGACCTCGCCGCCGGCCTTTTCCAGCTCGGTTTCGATTTGCGCCCGCATCTTCTCCAGGTCAGCGTCGCCGCGACCGGCGATCTGGGCGGCGCCGTACTCCTCGATTCGGTCGCGCAGTGCGGCGTAAGCCGGACCGGCGGCGCGATTCAGCGTCTCGGTTGCGGTCTGCTCCGCCTCGGACAGCAGCCGCGAGCGGTCGTTCTCGGCGGCGCTGACCTCAAGAAAGGCCTGACGGACCGCACCAGGTTCGACCGTGTCGGCGGCAACTTTGTCCACGCGCACGCCGGTCTGCAGCCGATCGAGCTCGGCATTCAAGCGTCGCCGCACTTCGTCGGCCACTTCGCCGATGGCCTCGCGCGTCACCTGCTCGACGCGTTTGCCGGCGACCGTACGGACAATGGCGGTTTCGGCCAGACGCCGCAGCAGCGGCTCGAAACCCGCTGGCGACTCGGCGGCGTTGAGCACGAATCGATCGCCGGCCTCGATGCGATAGTCGATCGTCCATAGCCCGTGCGAGAGGTTTCGGTCCCCGGAAATCATCGCGCCGTCGACGCCCGGCGTCAGCTTGTCCTTGGGCGTGACGATCTCCGCCAGCGAGCGCGGCGACGACTTCGAATCCTCGCGCTGGAAGACGAAGGTATCGATCTGAAGCCGCAGCACTTCGCCGGTCAGGCGAATCTTCTGGTCGAACGGCTCGGGCAGCGAAACATGCGAGCCCGGCTCGAAGATATACGTGCCGAACAGCGGGCTGGAGCGATTTTCATTCTGCACCAGCCGCCCGAAGCGGACAATCAGGCCTTGCTGGCCCGTATCGACCTGGAACCAGCCCGACGCAAAGTACGCCGCGAGCAGAACGATCATCACGAGCCGCAGCACGTTGAAGCCGCTGCGTAGCGCGGCGTTCAGCGATTGCTGTGCCGGATCGGTGAACTCGAGCCGCTGCTCGCCATGATCATGCGCGTGATCGTGGTCATGCTCGTGGTTGTGCGCGTGATGTTGATGGTCAATGGCCATGGCCGCGCGCTACTCCTGTCCCGCGCCCGTGCTGGCGGGCTTTGCGATTCCGGTCGCGGCCTTCTCCGGTGCGGCGAGCAGATCCGTCGCCTGCGGCCCGAAGAAGAACTTGTACAACGGCGAGTTGGAGTCGATGAAGATCGTCGCGTTTTCCTTCAACGAGTTCTGCAGCGCTTCCACGCCGCGCAGGAAGATGAACAGCTCCTGGTCCTGTTCCTGAATCTGCTCCAGGTAGCGCTTGCTGGCCTCGACGCCCTGCGATTCGATCGCCGCGGCGCGGCGCTTGGCGAACGAGAGAATCTGGTTCTTGATCGACTCGGCGCGGGCCTTGGTCGCTTCGGCCCGCGCGGCGCCCTCCTGGCGGAAGCCGGCGGCCTTGCTGTTGCGTTCCGAGATCATGCTCTGAATGACGGTCCGCGTGACGTCTTCGGGCAGCGAGACGCGCCGCACGCCGACGTGCACCAGCTCGACGCCGAAATCGGCGAGCAGCCCCGGAGCCGCCTCGGCCAGCATGTCGTTCTGCATACCGTCAAAGCCCCGTTCGAGCTCGGCGGCGTCGAGGTTGACAAAATCCGACATGCGTCGCTGCCCGACGATCGTCGCGCGAGACGCGTTGATGCGTTCGCGTATCTTGGTCTGCGCCTCGGCGATCGACTTGGCGCGGACGTAGAACTGCAGCGGGTCCTTGATGCGCCAGATCGCGTAGCAACCCACGATCAGGTTGTTGCCCTCGCGCGTCTTTACTTCGCTTTCCAGCGTGTCGAGCACCTGGTAGCGCGTGTCGAACGAGACGACGTACTCGATCGGCGGCGGCAATTTCCAGTGGAATCCCTGCTCGGACACCACGCTCCGCGCATCGGCCTTGCCCAGCCGAATCAGGATCGCGACCTCGTTGAATCGCACCTGGAACGAAACGCCGTACAGCAACAGCGCGCCGATGACGATCGTGAATACCAGCGCGGATGCGATTGGGATTCTTCTCATTCAGCTAACCTCGCGTGAAATGGAATGCAGTATGAAGAATTCAGATTGCAGAATTCAGAATGCAGAACCCAAGCCCGACGCACCCAGAAATTGTCGGGCATACTGCGCGCGACAGACTGTTCGCCGTTCGTTCCGTGGTCTGCGTTCCAGGAACTGCGTTCAGCCTTCCGCGTTCTGCATTCTGCGTTCTTCATTCTGCATTCTCGCTATTGCGGCAACTTGGTCGGCATATCGAGGAGGCCGGGGCGAGCGACGGTTTGTGCCTCGTACCGAACCTTGACTGACCTGCCGGTCGCGTCGAACGCCAGGAAATACTTGCGGGCCGCCTTCACGCCTTCCACGATCGCCGCCAGCGTGTGCCGCGCGCGAAACACCGCCGGCGCCGCGCGAAACGCCTCGCGCTCGTTGTGCAGACGCGCCAGCTCGGCGGCGGCCTGCATCTCGGCCTGCCAGCGATTCGCCTGCGCCTCGGCCAGCGCCACCGCCGCGTCGCCTTCAAGGCGCGGAAGCTGCTTTTCGAGCACGCCGTACCAGAATTGCAGCGCGAATCGCGCCTCGGCGTTGCGCACCCACGCGTCGACAACCTCGGTCGTCGCACGCCCCGACAGCGACCGGCGCAGCGGCGTCAGCCCGGCTTCCAATTTCGCGACCGCCTCCGACTCGCGCGCCTGCGCTTCCTGAACGGCCTGCTCGGCCTGCTCGATCTGCCGCGCCGTGCCGGCGATGCCCAGCTCAAAATCCTCGGCCAGACCGGCGGCCGCGTCCGCCGCGCGCGAAACCGCCCATGCCGCTTCGGTGCGGGCCATGAACAACGGCCCGAGCGCGTCCAGTGCCGCCTGGTCGGGCTGCGCAACGCCGCGCGCTTCGGAGAGCTTCTGCTCAGTCTGGTTCTTGAGCACTTCGTTCGGGTTGATCTGCTCCAGCGCATCCGCGACGACCAATGCGAGTTCGCGACTTCCGGCCACTTTTGAAAGCACCTCGGTCTCGGTCACCTGCGCCTTGCGGATTTCGGCGATCTTCTCCTGCCGCGCGTTGATCACGCCACGATAGGCCTCCGCCACGGTTTTTTCGGGGTGCACGTTCACCAGGTCGACGTAGACGATGTCGTAGCCGAGTTTCATCTCCGCGCAGCGCGCGGCGATGCGCTTGCGCAAGTCTTCGCCGGCCGTCTTGCGCAGGTCGCCCAGAAGCGCGTCGCCGTAGGCCGCCGCGTTGAATCGCACGACTTCGTGCCAGGCGATGCTGCGCAGGGCGTCTTCGGGCTGCTCGACGCTGCGCGTGTGTTCGGCCAGGCGATCGGGGTCGATCTTGAACTGCACCACCACTTCCATCATGAACGTGTTCACCGGGGCGACCGTCTTGCCCGCGGCGGCGACAGCTTCCTGCGTCGTGGGCGGCGCTTCGGGCCGCGCATCCCGCGGCGGCGGCGCGATGACGAACTTGAAATGCTCACGGCCGGCGTGCGTCTCGTCGGTCCACAGCTCGACGGTGCGTTGCGTCAGCGCGCTGGGCGCCGGCAGCGCGTCGGTCTTGTAGCCGATGCTGATGCGGTGCAACTCGCCGGTGTTGAACTTGTACGCGCGCTGGATCGGCGCGGGCCATTTGAAATGAATTCCTGGGCCCAGCGGCGCGTCGGCGTTGAGCTGTCGGCCCCATTGCTCGATGATGGCCCGTTCGAACGGGTTTACGATCACCAAGCTGCTCATCAGCCATAGCGCCAACGCCCCAACTCCGACCAGCGGTACGAACGTGCGTTGCAGCAGCAGGTAGAACCACGTCTGCGAGACGCGGAAGCCGAACTGATAGTTGACCGCTTCCGCCAGCGAGTGCGCGATGCCGCCCGGCTCGCTGAAGAGGCCGAGCAGCCGGCTGTCGAACGCCGCCCGCGGAATCGCGCCGGGCGTGCGCGGGCGGTAGATGTCGAGCACGAAGTTCAGCAGCGTCTCGCCGCCGATCACGACCATCAGCAGCGGGATCACGTACGCCAGCACGCGCTCCCAGCCCAGGATGTTGCGATAGAGCACCGCGCCCAGGCAGATGCACAATGCCAGCGCGAGGATCGTAACGCCCATCAGGTACGATCCGCCCGCGCGCAGCATGCCCCATTCGGCGACGCGGCCCATTCCGGCCGAGTAGCGCGAAAGAAGGAACGTGAGCAGCGTCAGAATCGCCAGCAGGATCAGCGAGAGCTCGACGTGCTGAAGCGCGGCGAACTCGCGAGCCGCGTCCGTTGGAAGCGCCCAGAATTGCAGCAGGCCCATCGTCACCAGGTACGCGCCGCAGACCAGCGCGAACGCCGGCACCAGATAGCGCTCCATCCACTTCAGGCGCGCTTCGGCGACATATCCCGCCAGCGGTGCGCCCTCCTGCCCGAAGATCGCTTCGCCGCCGCCGGTAGCCTGCTTTTCGCGACGCAGTTCTTCGAGGTCAAGCTGCTCCATGGCGGCCAGCTCGTGTTGGCGAAACACCAGCAACGATGCGAACCAGATCGGCAAGCCGCCCAGGATGAACCAGCCCATTTCGAACGCCGACACCGACTTGGCCACTTGCGCCAGAACCAGGCACAGCGTTAGCCCGAGGACGGTCAACAGCAGCCCCATCAACGCGGCGCGGCGACTGCGGGCATGGGATGTTTCAGTCACGCAAGGGCCTCCCTGGAGAGCCAAGGATGAAGGACGAAGGATGAATGCCGGAGACAACGAGGTTGAAGGGCGAAGGATGTACGCCGGTATTCGTGTCGCCGCATTCGACCTTCATCCTTTGCCCTTCGCTTGTGTCACCTGCGCGTGCATTGCATAATCCCGCACCATGCCGCAGAAACTCGCAGCCATCGTGGTCAACACGTTTCTGGAAACCGTTCGCCAGCCGATCTACGGCGTGTTGCTCTGGGTGTGCGTCGGCTGGATCGCGTTCATCAGCCCGGCGCTGGCCGCGTTCTCGCTCACGTCGGGTTATGACAAGAAGATCATGCAGGACGTGTCGCTCTCGACGATGCTGCTCTACGGACTGCTGTGCAGCGTGTTCAGCGCCAGCAGCGTGATCACGCGCGAAATCGAGAGTTTCACGGTGCTGACGGTGATCTCCAAGCCGGTCGGCCGGCCGACCTTCATTCTTGGGAAATACCTGGGCGTTTCCGCCGCGCTGCTGGTCGGGTTTTGCGTGCTCTCGATGGCGCTGGTGATGACGGTGCGGCACGGCACGATGGAAACGGCTTCCGACAAGTACGACCAGCCGGTGCTGGTGTTTTCGTCGCTCGCGATCCTGATCAGCCTCATCGCCGCGACGTTCGGCAATTACGTCTACGGCTGGCATTTCTCCGCCGCGCTGCTGGCCTGGATCGTGCCGCTCGGGACCATTGCGACCGGGCTGGTGATGATCCTGAGTCCGAAGTGGACGTTGCAAAGCCCCGGAACCGACTTCGGCGACATGCAGGTCGTCTACGCGCTGGTGCTGGTCTATTGCGCCGCGCTGATCCTGACGGCGTTCGCCGTCGCCCTGGCCACGCGCTTCAGCCAGGTGGTCACGCTGACGCTGTGCCTGGGTGTGTTTCTGCTCGGATTGCTGTCGGATTACTACTTCGGGCGAAACGCCGCCCAGGGCCCGATCTTCTCGCTGCTCGCGGCGCTGCTGCCCAATTTCCAATTCTTCTGGCTGGGTGACGCCCTGACGCAGGATCTGATGGTTCAACTGGGCCACGTCTTGTGGGTCGCCGCTTACGCCGCCGTGTACAGCCTGGCGGTGCTTTGCATCGGCGTGTCGCTCTTCCAGACGCGCGAAGTGGGGTAAGGCGGGTGGGGCGGGCATCTTGCCCGCTCGCGCACCAATTTGGGGGGGCTGGAAGCCCGCTCCACCCCACCCGGCCGCCTCCAGAAGTATCGGGCTGTGCGCGGGCGAGACGCCCGCACTCCCCACCGCACGCGATTCTCGTCCGGCAGCGCGCATCATTACACCGATTGCAGCGCCACGCGGCCGGGCATCGGCGACGCCTGCATCTCCCGCGGCTGCGCAACGTGCGATGCGATGTGCTCGCCGAAGCGAACCATGCGGGCGCTGTTGAAGACCACGATCGCCGACGAGACGGTATGCAACAACGCCGCCAGCATCGGGTGCACCCGGCCGAAGATGATCGCGATTTCGACAATGATGATGAACGAAACGCCGAAGATCAGGTTCTGCCAGATCACGCGCGTCGTGGCCCGCGAGAGCGAGACCAGGAACGGCAAACGCCGCAGGTCGCTGCTCATGAGCGCTACATTCGCGCTGTTCATCGCCACGTCGCTGCCCGCCGCGCCCATCGCGACGCTCAAGTGCCCTGCCGCCAGCGCCGGTGCGTCGTTCACGCCGTCGCCGACGACCGCGACCGTGTGCCCTTTAGCCTTCAAGGCTCCCACCAGCGCCAACTTGTCCTGCGGCAGCACCTCGGCCTGCACATCCGAGCAACCCATTTCCTTCGCCACACGCCGCGCCACCGACCAGCGATCGCCGGTGACCATGATGAGCTGCCGCAGGCCGAGTTGCCGCAACTCGTCCATCGCCGCGCGGGCTTCCGGCCGCGTGCGATCTTCGAGCCCGATCCAGCCGAGGCAGACTCCGTTGCGCGCCACGTAAAGCGTGCTGATCCCTTCGGGTTCGCGGAATTTCTCGTCCGCCATCACGCTCAGGTCGATCCCGGCGTCGCGCACCCAGGTCTGCCGGCCAACGAGCACCTGCCCGCCGTCGATCGTTCCGCGAACGCCCTTGCCGGAGACTTCCTCAAAGTCGTGCGCCTCGTCGAGGCTCACGCGGGCCTTTTCGGCCACCGCGGAGATCGCACGCGCCACTGGGTGCGTACTGAGTTTCTCCAGCGACGCCGCGGCGCGAATCAGTACCGCCGCATCCACACCCGGCGCCGGCGTCAGCCGCGTGACGGCGAGCTCGCCGGTCGTGAGCGTCCCGGTTTTGTCGAAAACGACGGCCGTGAGGCGGCGGGCCCACTCCAGGTTGCCCACGTCCTTGATGAAAATTCCCAGACGCGACGCGGCCGCGAGCGCCGCGACGATCGCGGTCGGCGTGGCGAGAATCAGCGCACACGGGCAGGCAATCACCAGCAGCGAGATCGTGATGGTCGGGTCCTTGGTGAAGAACCAGACCACGCCGGCGAGCATGAGCGTGACCGGCGTATACCAGGAGGCGTATTCGTCGATCAGCCGCATCAGCGGGATGCGCGTGCGAGCCGCTTGCAGGATCAGGTCCTGGACCTTGCCCAGCGTCGTGTCGGCGCCGACTTTGGTGACGCGAATCTGCAGCGCGCCGGTGGCGTTGCTCGTGCCGCCGAAGACGTCGTCGCCGACGGCTTTCTCGACCGGCAACGATTCGCCGGTGACGTTGGCCTGATTCACCGCCGATTGCCCGCGAATAATCTGGCCGTCGGCCGGAATGTTGTCGCCCGGGCGCACGATGACCACATCGCCGGGGCGCAGGTTGAAGGCCTCGACCTCTTCTTCGCCGCCGTCGTCACGCAGGCGGTGGGCGCGGGTCGGCGTCATGCGGACCAGCCCTTCGATCGCCGCGCGGGCGCCCAGCGCCGTGCGCGACTCGATCAGATTACTGATGAGCAGGAAAAACGCCACCACGCCGGCGGTCTGAAATTCCTGGATCACCATCGCGGCCAGGATCGCCAGCGCGACGAGCTCGTCCATGTGCATATGGCCGGACCACAAGCACTGGACGGCGTGAACCCACAGCGGGATCGCCAGCAGCAGCGCGCCGGCGAAGGCGAGGATGTCGCTGTAGAGATTTCGCGCTTGCCCGGTTTCGGGGAAGAGCCAGGCCGCGACGAACGAAGCCAGCAGCAAGACGCCGCCGAGCATGGTGGCGACCAGCTTGGCCGTGGCTCGGCCCGATTCCTGGCTGACGGTAAGGTGATCATGCGCCATAAGACAGCACCCGTGAGACCAACCGACTGAACGAACCGGTGGTTATTGAATGACGCCAACAGGCCGCGATCGCAGCCCACCCTTGAGAATCGCGAGTCCCGCAAATGTAAGCACGCGCGGGCCGTTGTCAATCGCTGGCGCGCCGCGGCGGTTCGAATTGTGGCGGCGGCGACGCCGCTTCGACGAGAACCGCCCACGCACCGGCGACCGGCGGCACACACTGCCACGTTAGGCATACGCCGACGCGGCGGATCGGTTCGCGCGATGCTTGGCAGGGCTCACCGTTTTGGGAAAAGGCTCACCGACCGAGCCCCAACCATAAGGGCGGGCTCACTTGTGACGTGCAGAAAGCGGCTCCCTCACGGTCGGGCCTCGGTGTCGAGCGTTTTCCGCCGCTCGAGTGTGCCCCTGCGAATAAAGCCGAGACACTGAGACACTGCGCGATGCTTGATATTCCCAGCCCCCCTCGGCTACTGTGTCCGTTGCCGGGTGGCGTAGATTTTCGCTTCGGCGGGCATTGCGAGGCCGATCGGGTCATTTCTCGCGTCCGACAGTGCGAGCCGGCAGCAGCCAAGCGAGTGCGGCACTACATGCGCTGGTTTCCCGCAATGAAGGAATCGTCATGAGCAATATTGCCGCGAAGAGCGTCACGGATTCCGCGCCGGGCGCGATCAACTACGCGCGCGACGGCGAGCCCACGATCTTTGGTCACCCGCCGGGACTGTTCCTGCTCTTTTTCGTTGAGATGTGGGAGCGATTCTCGTACTACGGAATGCGCGGCCTGCTGGTGCTGTTCCTCGTCTGCCCCCCGACCGGCATGCTGAATCCGCCGCAGGGGCGGGCTTCGGGTTACAACCCAGGTCCGGGCTGGACGGACGCGAACGCCGCCACGCTCTACGGCTGGTACACCGGCCTGGCGTACCTGTTTCCGATCCTGGGAGGCATCATCGCGGACAAGCTCATTGGCACGCATCGCTCGATGGTTATTGGCGGGCTGATCATCGCGCTGGGGCACATCGCGCTGGCGGTCTCAGGTCAGATCGGGACAGTCACATCGCAATTCAGCATGACGATCTTCGTGTTCGGGCTGGCGTTGATCGTCCTCGGCACTGGCCATTTCAAACCCTCCGTTTCCGTAATGGTCGGACAGCTCTACGCACACGATGACCCTCGGCGAGACGGCGCATTCTCAATCTTCTATATGGGAATCAATCTGGGCGCGTTCATCTGCAACCTTGTGTGCGGAACACTTGCCTATCGAGTCGGATGGCATTGGGGGTTCGGCGCAGCCGCGGTAGGGATGTTGGCCGGACTCGCCATGTATCTGAGCATGCGCCCAACGTACCTGCGCGGAATCGGTGAACCGGCCCCCGGGCGCACGGGCGGCGAAGCGTCGCTCCTGCTGCTGATGAACGTCGGGCTGGCGGCCTTGTTCGCCGCGGTGGTGCACTTTGGCTGGATTCAATCCGGGTGGGCGCGGGTCGGCGAGTTCCTGGAGAATCCGACGGCACAGTGGGGCGTGCCGGCCGGCATGCTGATCGCCATGCTCGCGTTTTGTGCCTGGTTCGTCATGCTGAATCGCTCGGAGGACCGCGGCCCGGTCGCTTGCATCTTCATATTCATGTTCTTCAACGCGTTCTTCTGGATTGCGTTCGAGCAAGCCGGGTCGTCGCTGAACCTGTTCACGGATCGGTTCACCGACCGCACGCTTTCACTGGGCAGCTGGAGCTACACAATCGACACGCCGCTATTCCAGTCGGTTAATCCGCTACTCATCATCATCGGTGCGCCGATCTTCGCGTGGATCTGGGGCGCGCTGGGAAAGCGAAAGATGAATCCTGGCCAGCCGATCAAGATCGCTTTGGGCCTGCTGTTTCTGGGACTCGGTTATTTGTTCATCTTCTGGGGCGCACAGGTTTCCAAAGCCGGAGTAAGCGGCACCACGGCGATCCAGGTCTCGATGTTCTTCCTGTTGGCCACCTACTTTTGGCACACCGTCGGCGAGCTGTGCTTGTCGCCGACCGGGCTATCGTTCGTCACCAAGGTGGCGCCCGTGCGGTTTGTATCGCTGCTGATGGGCATTTGGTTCGTCTCCAGCTTCATTGCGAACCTGGGAGGCGGCCTGCTGGCGGCCAAAGTGGGGGAAATCGAACGCGGCGATCTCAAGCTCTGGTGGCGATTCGGCGGACAGGCGGACTTCTTCTTCCTCTTCGTCGTCTCGTCGGTCGGCGCGGGAATACTGATCCTAATTCTGACGCCGCTGTTAAGGAAGGCGTTGCACGGGCGGGAGGAGGCTTAGCGGCGCATCGACTTGTGGCACGGCCGCCATCGACCTCGCTCGATTTCGGCTGCCCTCGCGGTTCCTGATGCGCGCGTCAGCGCCGGACGCCGATCTGAAACTCGTTACTCGCCATTCGCTATTCGATCTTGCCATCCAGCGCCCTCATCAGCGTCTTCACGCGCTCCGCATCCACCGGCCCATCGGGAATCGCGTCGCGCTTCAGCGACGTGCCCACGATGAAGCCGTCCGCCTCGGGCAGGTAGCTCCGAATCGTCTCCGGCTTGATGCCACTGCCGATGAAGACGGGAATCCTCCCGGCGGCGCGTTTCACTTCGCGAAGCTCGATCAGGTCTGCCGGCTTGCCGGTCGCGCTGCCGGACACGATGACCGCGTCGGCCCCGCCGCGCTCGATGGTTTCGACGAATTCGTCCTCGATCGCGCGCGGCGCGCCGAGCGCGGAGGAGTGCTTGACGTTGATGTCGGCCAGAATGCGAACGCGCGTAGCGCCGAGGTGCGCCCGTACGCGCGAGAGCCGGTGTGCGATGCCGACCGTCACGCCCTGATCGGTCACGCGCGCCCCGCACAGCACATTGACGCGAATGAAGTCGGCCCCCGCCGCGGCCGCCGCCGACAGTGCGGCGACGCCGTCGTTTCTCAGCACGTTCACGCCCAGCGGCAGATCGAAACGCCGCTTCACGTCGCACGCCAAACGCGTGATGTAGGCCGTGACGTAGGCCGGCACGCGGCGGGGGAAAAACGGCGCATCGCCGAAATTCTCCAGCATCATGCCGTGCACGCCGCCGGCGGCGAGCGCCTCGGCGTCGCTCATCAATCGCTCGGTGACGCGGCGCAGCTCGCCGTCGAACGCCGGCGAACCCGGCAGCGGCAGCAGGTGCAGCATTCCGATGACCGGCGTGCGAATGCCCGCCCAAGCCTCAAGCAGCGGAGCAATTTTCATCGTCGATTTTCCTAGCGGCCGTTCGTCAAAACGCCGCGCTCGCACGCGACGCGCCGACGAATCGACGCGGCGGAGAGTATTCCGGCGCGTTGAACGCGTGCAAGGCGCGTGGACGGATGGACGGCGCAGTCCCTCGCGCACCTCTGTCCGAACCGCGAGCGTACGGGAGCAGGACTGAGAATGGGCCGTCTGGATGCCGGAAGCATGCATTCTCCCGGCACCCCGACGGTCGCGTTTCGGACATCCGGGTGTTTCAACGGTCAGCCTAGTGTACTGTCTCATTGATTGTGTGACTTATCGAGGGTTTCGTGTGCCCGGACGATCTTGGGCAGGATGTCCTTGAGGTCGGCGGTCCACCCGAACGGTTTCGGGTCGTCGTTGTGCGTGTCGATGAACTGCTGGATCGCCGCTTCGAGCTGCTCGACGCTGCGGAAGCTGCCGCGGCGGATGCGCTTGGTGGTGATCTCGCGGAACCAGCGTTCGACCATGTTCAGCCACGAGCTGCTGGTGGGGATGAAGTGCATGTGGATGCGCGGATGCTTCGCCAGCCAGGCTTTCACCTTCGGATGCTTGTGCGTGCTGTAGTTGTCGGCGATCAGGTGCAGGTCGAGCTCTGCGGGCGTCTCGGCGTCGATCAGTTTCAGGAACTTCAGCCATTCCTGATGCCGATGCCGCTGCATGCACCGGCCGATCAGCTTTCCGCTGGCCATCTCAAGCGCGGCAAACAGCGTCGTCGTTCCGTTCCGTTTGTAGTCATGCGTCATCGTGCCGCAGCGGCCCTTCTTCAGCGGCAGACCCGGCTGGGTGCGGTCGAGGGCCTGGATCTGGCTCTTCTCGTCCACGCTGAGGACCAGCGCGTGCTCCGGCGGCCGCAGATACAACCCGACCACGTCGATCAGCTTCTCGACGAAGCGCTTGTCACGGCTGAGCTTGAACGTCCGCACGCGATGCGGCGCCAGCTCGTGCGCCCGCCAGACGCGATGCACCAGCGACTTGTCGATGCCCAGGTACTTGGCCAGCGAGCGTACGCTCCACTGCGTCGCATCCTTCGGCGGCGTGTGCAGCGTCGTTTCGACAATCCGGCGGGCCCAGTGCCGCCGCCGGGTCGCCCGCCGGCCGCGGCCGGGCCGCTCCTGCGCTATGCCCGCCAGTCGCTGCTCCGCGAAACGCTTCCGCCAGATCGCCACGGTGACGCGATGGACGCCGAGTTCCGCGGCGATCGCCAGATTCTCCCAGCCCTCGGCCGCCAGCAGAATCATCCGCGCCCGGGTCGCCAACTGGACCGCGGCCGTACGGCTACCCGCCCAGCCAGACAGCGCGCCCCGCTCCTCGCCGCTCAACGTGATCGCATCCGCTCGCCGCATGGCCGCCATCCTCCTTCATCCAGGAGGACACGCCAACCGATAATATGTTAGTGTAAATATGAGACACTACACTAGTACTACGACGCTACTTGTCCTCAGCCCTGAAAGGGCGTTAGAGCATAGCCCGACCCCGGGCTTGCGCCCGGGGCTACAATCTATCGCCCCTGCCGGGGCTAATCGCTGCGTCGCTCGAACCTCCGGCGGAACGAAGTAGCGTTGTAGTACTAGTCCCCTGCCGCACCGTCGTCCGCTACTCCGCCGGGGCGAAGTCGCTTGAACGCCTTGCGTCCAAACCTCTCCGGCAAGCGCGCCAGCCGGTATCGGCGAACATCCACCGTCTCGTGCATGCGATCGGGCGTTTGCACCAGCAGGAACGGCAGGCACACGCCGACAACGCGCAGCGGCTTCATGTCATCGAACGGCAGCCACTCCACGCGAACCGGCCGAACTGGCTGCCACTGCGCGGTTTCGATCGCCACGCAGCCCAGATGTTCCCACACCAGTTGCAGGATGCAAAGATAGTCACCACGTCGGACATCTTCCGGCGCTACAGGCTTGACGACTTCCGGAGTGACTCGTTGTTGAAGGCTCATTCTTTTTTCCAGGCGAATCGCGACGGCGTCGCGAAGCCGCGTGAATTTATCGAACTCATTGGTCATTTCTCGCGCGCAATTGCGGCCACGGCCCTCATGCCACGCGGGCTGCGCGAAGGTCTCGTTGGTGAAAAAAAAAAAAAAACGGGAATCGCGGACGGTGGATTAGCTGGCGCTAAGCGACTCGCGAAGCGCGGCGCGCAGACTCTCCGACATCGGCTTTCGCGTCCGAACCGCGAGGCGATCGAGATGGTTCCATACCAATAGCACGGCTGCGCTCCCGTACTCGCTGTGCACAGTATTCACGCGCTTGAGCTTGGATGCAAGCAAATCGGCGAAGAAGTCGCCGAACAACCATGCAGGAGTCGCGCCGGCCCATCTGAACGCGAAGCGCAAGCGAGCACGACTGTGAATCGCGCTTGCTTGCGCTGCGCGTTCTGATCGACACGCACTCACTCACCGTATTTTCGGGCTGCTGTGCCCTACGCGGTGTCCTTGTCCGTATTTCGGCGAAACACGGCGACGATGTCTTCTACCGGCACCACAAACAGGCGATTGTCGCCCTCGAAATCGACCGGAATGGCGTTTTTCGGGTTGAACAGCACTTTGTCGTACTGGCGAATCGGATAGTCTTCGTCGCGGCCGACTTGTGCCGAGACGGTGACGACGCGCCCGGTGATGGTCGGGATCTCGATGTTGCCCGGAAGCTGAATGCCGCCCTTGGTGGTCTTCTTGTCCTCATCCTTGCGAATCAACACGCGCTTGCCGATCGGCTCGATTACGTCGAACGCCTGCCGGTCGCGGCTGGCCTGGTTCATGAACGCGGACCTCCTGCGGCTATACTCTTGTCGCACGAACGTCGCAGATTCTAATTGACCGTTCGCGAGTACGCGCCGCAATCGGAACGCGCAGCGCCAGCAAGCGCGATTCCCAGCCGCGCTCGCTTGCGCGTCGCTGATTCGGCGCGTACTCGCGCACGGTGATTTTAGCAACGCTTTGGCGCGGCGATAGTCGCCGGAGGGACAAGTGGCCCGATGACAGCGTCGGCGATCGCGAGCGCCTGGAGGGAATCAATTGGATCCGCACACGCTTCAGGCACTCTTCGAACAGGTCGCCGCCGGGAAGCTCGCCGTCGCGGCCGCGGTGAAACGCCTTGAGACGCTGCCTTTCGAGGACTTGGAGTTCGCGCGCGTCGATCATCACCGCGCGCTGCGTTGCGGCTTCCCGGAAGTGATCTTCGGCGCGGGGAAAACGCCCCGTCAGATTGAGCAGATTTTCGCCCGCCTGGCGGCCGCCGGACAGAATGTCCTGGCGACGCGCGTGCGACGACGGGCGGCGGAACGCGTGCTGGCCTCGCACCCGACCGCACAATTCGACCGCCAAGCCCGCACGCTTACGTTGCGCCAAAAACCCGCAAGGCTCTGCTCCGGTTTTGTCGGCATCGTCTGCGCCGGGACGGCAGATCTGCCCGTCGCGGAGGAAGCGCGGATCACCGCCGAAATGATGGATCAGCAGACGCGCACGTTTTACGACGTAGGCGTCGCCGGGCTTCACCGCCTGCTGGCGCAATCGGCGGCGCTGCGCGCTGCGAACGTGCTCGTGGTGGTCGCCGGGATGGAAGGCGCGCTACCGAGCGTCGTCGGCGGACTGGTGCCCTGTCCGGTCATTGCGGTGCCGACGAGCGTGGGCTACGGCGCGAGCCTGGGCGGAATCGCGGCGCTGCTCAGCATGCTCAATAGCTGCGCCTCGGGCGTCTCGGTCGTGAACATCGACAACGGCTTCGGCGCGGGCTATCAGGCCGCGCTGATCAGCCGCATGTGCCGCGCGCAGGGAGCAACGGAAACGAGCGGTCAGCAGGTGGAACCCGCTTCAGCACTTGGCGAGCATTCCGATGCCGCACGGTAAACGGAGTAAGGCATCTCCACGGACCGACGCCGCGACCAGGCGGGTTGAGACCGGTCAGAAGACCGGCCCCACAACCGCCAGCGCGCCGCCGCGCGATGACGCCGTTCCCGCGCTCGCCGCCCGTTCGCCGAATGTGCACAAGGGCGACGTGGGGCGCGTCGCGATTTTCGCCGGCAGCCGGGGAATGAGCGGCGCGGCGCTGCTCTGCGCAAGCGGCGCGCTTCGCGGCGGCGCGGGCCTGGTGCGCGTGCTGACGGCGGCGAGCGTTCAGTCCACGATCGCGGCCGGCGAACCGTGCTGCATGTCGCAGTCGTTGAACGAAGACGATTCGGGCCGGATCGATCGGCCCGATGAAAACATCGTGCGCGAATCGCTTGAATGGGCGGACGTGGTCGCCGTTGGACCTGGGCTGGGGCAAAGCCCGACACTCGGGCGTCTTGTCGCCGACATCGTTCGTCAGGCTCCGCGCCCGTGCGTGATCGACGCGGACGGGCTGAATAATCTCGCGCAAGTCGCCGAGTGGTGGCGTCGAAATTCCAAGGTGCCGCGGGTGCTGACGCCGCACCCGGGCGAAATGCGCCGGCTGTTGGACAGCGCCGGCCGAGCGGACATTGAGATCGGACGGACAGATGAATCTCGCATCGCCGCCGCGCATGCACTCAGCCGGCTCGCCGACGCGATCGTCATACTGAAGGGTCATCGCACGGTGGTCTGCGCGCCGCACGCCGCGTACGTGAATCAAACCGGAAACGCGGGTATGGCCACCGGCGGCATGGGTGACGTGCTGACGGGCCTTATCGCGGCGTTGATCGGTCAGAAGATGTCGCCGTTCGACGCAAGCCGTCTGGCGGTGCACGTTCACGGCGCGGCGGCGGACCGGCTCGCCAAACACCTCGCGCCGGTCGGCTATCTGGCGCGCGAAGTCGCCGACGCGATCCCGGCTGCTCTTTCCGAGCACGTGGATCGGCCGCGCTTCGGCTTTCGCTGAGAATTCGCGAGGGAAACGCGATCGGGAGCATCGCGTTCCAGCGCTAGCGGTATCTCCGAATCGCTCCCCAGACGCGCAAACCGTCGCGCAGCGCGGCTGCGTCGTGCGTTCGTATGTACTCGACGCCCGAAGCGGCGGCCCAGAGTTCGGCCGCCAGCGTGCCGGCGGCGCGCTCCGCAACGGGGCGCGGCGCGCCGGGCGCCCCGACGACCGTCCCAATGAATGACTTGCGCGAGATCGACACGCACAGCGGAAGTCC
The DNA here is from genome assembly GCA_046350315.1 of Phycisphaerae bacterium. Taxonomy (GTDB): domain Bacteria; phylum Planctomycetota; class Phycisphaerae; order UBA1845; family Fen-1342; genus CAZHTF01. Next base: position 2,205,844 of record JAXMAP010000002.1, on the reverse strand, counting down.
CGCGAAGCGCAGCGCATCCAGCCGCGCAAGCGCAGCCAGGCTCGCCTCAGCGTTTTCGCCCAGAAACAGCCCCATCCCCGGGTCGAGGATGATCCGCTCGCGCGATACGCCGGCCTCGCACAGCGCGGCGACGCGCGCGGTGAAGAATGTTTGGACGCGCTCGATGATCGTCGCCGGATCGCCGTGCTGCCGGCCCGCGCGGGCTTTGTATATGCATGGACCTGCGTCCGGGCCCGGTTCGATGGGTTGCTGAATCGCGTGCATGACGATGATGCACGCGTTCGAATCGCGGACCGCGGCGATCGACTCGCGCGAACTCATGCCGCTCACGTCGTTGATGAAATCAGTGCCGAGCGACAGCATCTCCCGCATGACTTGCGGCTTGCAGGTGTCGACCGAGATCGTCAACCCGCAACGTTTCAGCTCCGTGACAACCGGCGTCAGCCGCGCGATCTCTTGGTCGGTGGTGACGCCGCGGGCATCTGGGTGAGTCGATTCGGCGCCTACGTCGATGACATCCGCTCCGGAAGCCGCGAGCGTCAGCGCGTGCTTGATCGCCGCGGATGGATCAAGGAATCGCCCGCCATCGGAGAACGAATCAGGCGTGAGGTTCAGAATGCCGAGAATTTGCGTCATGCCGGCGCGTCTCTGACCGATCGGTTACATGCGCCTTCCCGTCATGGAATTCCCGCCAGCCGATGATACCATCTTCGGGCAGCCGAACCGCTCAACACCTACACAGGAGAAGAAGATGACCGCCAAAGACGCGATCAAGGGCAACATCAACATGGCGCACTACGTGGCTTCCGAGTATCTGGGAGACCTCACCGACGACGAGCTGCGCATGTGCGCCGTGCCCGGCATGAACGCGATCGCCTGGCAATTGGGGCACCTGATCGCCTCGGAAAATAAGATGATCAGCGACATCGGCAAGCGCATGCCGGAACTGCCGGCCGGATTCGCCGAGCACCATTCCCCGGAGAAGGCGAAGGACGCGGCGGCCTGGGCGACCAAGAAGACGTACCAGGAATTGCTGGAAAAGAACCGCGCGGCGACGATCGCGGCGCTCGAGGCCACACCCGACGCGGAGCTCGATAAGCCCAGCCCGGAAGCCATGCGCAACTACGCACCGACGATCGGTGCCGTATTCAACCTGATCGGCCAGCATGAGATGATGCACGCCGGCCAATGGGTTGCGGTTCGCCGCAAGCTGAACAAGCCGGTGAAGATGTAGGCACTGCCATCACCCGAATCGCATGACGCGCTCGGGAGCATCGGCATCTCGCCGATGCTCCTCGCAACGTTGCTTTTCGGGGGGATGGTGCGCGCCGGGTCACTCGATGAGCAGCGGTTCCCAGAACGCCGCGGTGAGGGAAGGCGGAAATCTCCCGCTGCCGGCCGGAATGGTCGGTATTCGCACCGCCAATTCCGGGTGACGCAGGCACTCGCTGATGAACTGCGCCGTCTCGGCCAGCATCCGGGCGCGCACCTGCTCCCAGCTTTCGGTGCGCCGCTTAATGCGTAGAAGTTGCATCACTCGAATCACCGTGCTGCGTGCGCCCAGACCCGCCGGCTTGAACGAATCGCCACCATCGCCGCCGTCACACCCATGCCGACCATTTCGATCGGTAGCGGGCGCGCCACCGCACTGGCGGGGATGATATTCAGTCGGTCATACGGCTGCGGCAGGCCCGGACTGATCGCCGCCAGCACTAACCCGACGATGCCGACGACAAAAGGCGCCAGCGAATACCAGGCGGGTTCGCGCACGCCGGTCAGACGAAACGCCGCCGCTACGCCGCCGCCGATCCCAAGTGCGACCGCGAAGTAGACCTGTCCGCGGTACGTCGGGCCGACACGCGGCCCCATCAGGATCATGATCAGAATCGCCGCGACAGCCGCCGTCACCAGCGTCGCCAGCGGGCCGTTCGCCAGGCCGGGCTGCGTCGCGGAAGCCCCCGTCTTCACCGGCGGCGCGCCCCGGCCCCACATCGCGACACCGCCAAAGACGGCCAACAGCAGCAAGTAGTCCGGGATCAGCCGAGTGTATGGCGCTCCGGACGGCGGCGAAGTCCGCGGCTGGCAGTAGACCAGCCAATCGTCCATCACGCCGCTGCCAAACGCGAATAGCGTCAGCGCCAAGCCGCAAATGATCAGTCGTTCTTCGACGGTCTGGAAGCCGAGAACGGCGCGGGCCGCCAGCGCGCCGATCAGGATGACGGCCACAAAGGAGATCAGCGGGAGAAACCCCGATTGACCAGCGAGGAGCACGATGGGCCGATGCGGGCTTGCCAGCGCGCCGCTCGCGTTCGCGACCCAATGCAGGCCGGCCCAGATCGCGCCGATGGCCAGCAGATACCGGCCGCGCCGCAACCAGCGCGCGAGGCCGCTCGACATCGATTCGTCGACATGATCGTGCGCGACGGCCGAACTCACCGGTTACCTCAATCGAGTTGATGGAGAGTACAGGCGTCTCGCGCGCACACGCGGGCGAGACGCGCGCACTCCTCTGACAGCGCTAGCGGATCGCCGCCATTCCGCGTTCGAACGCCGATGCCTCGGTCGGGATTCGCCGCACCAGCTTCTGATACGTCTCCATCATCGAGCGCGTGATCGGCCCGACCCTGCCGTTGCCGATCATCCGTCCGTCCACCGAGATGACGCCGATGATCTCGGCCCCGGTGCCGGTCAGAAAGATCTCATCGGCGGTGTAAAGCTCCATCCGGCACAGGTCGCGCTCAAGAACTTCGAGTCCGGCTTCTCGCGCCATGCGAATCACCGTTGCGCGGGTTACGCCCTCGAGCAGGCCGGCCGAAAGCGGCGGCGTCTGGACCTGCCCGTTGCGGACGATGAAGATGTTGTCGCCGGTTGCCTCGGCCACGAAGCCCAGGTGGTTCAACATGATCGCCTCGGGCACATTCGCCGCGTGGGCCTCGAGCTTGGCGAGGATGTTGTTCAGATAATTCAGCGACTTGATCTGCGGCGGCATGGCGTTGCTGTGATTCCGCGTCGTGGACGCGACGATCACGGGCATGCCGGTCTCATAGAGCTCGGGCGGATACATTTGGATCGTGTTGGCGATGATGTAGAGCTGCGGCTTCCACGCCCGGCGCGGCGAGATGCCCAGCAGCCCGGCTCCGCGCGTACAGACCATGCGGATGTAGCCGTCCTTCTCCGGGCTCAGCAGCCCGTTGGCCTCCAGCGCGTCGTCCATCGCCTTGTCGATCTGCTCAAACGTGAATGGCAGCTTGAGCATGATCGCCTTGGCGGAATGGAAGAACCGCCGAAGATGCGCCTCGCGCTCGAAGATGCGCCCGTTGTAACTGCGGATGCCCTCGAAGATGCCGTCGCCGTACAGCAGTCCGTGATCGAACACGCTGATCTTGGCCTCTCCGACCGGCACTAATCGGCCATCCAGCCAGATTTTGAGGTTTGGGTTCGGGTCGAAGTTCTGCTCGGGTGCGTGCGTGGACATGCCTGCCTCCGATTTCTGGGTCGCGGCGCGCGGCAATGTCGCGCGCTCGCTCCACGATTTGCTCGGCCCAGTCGCCTCGCCGTAGCGCCCGAGAAACCGAGCCGAGTTATCAGCATAGGACGAACGCGGAAGCGTTGCAACGTCCGCGTGTTGGCGACACATTGCGTACAGCAACAACACACGATCGGTTCGATCACGCTCTCGATTTTGCAAAGCAGCGGGTCAGAAAGCGCAATCGCTGCCCGGACTTGCTATTTCAGCAGATCGTGAGAATTGCCGCACGTATCGCGGCCGGGTCGAACTCGCATCCACTCCGCTACGCTGATGCTGCAGCGGGCGTGTGAATCGTTGGCCGCGACTTGCCTCGCCGCTTGGCGCTTGTCAGGGATTGGGTTCCAAAAGCTTCGAAACGTCCGTCGCGAAGTCCTTGCATGCCGCCGAAATGCACCCTTTCCAGTCATCGCCGAAGCGAGCGCGGTGCTGCGCGGACTCAAATGCGAAAAGCACGGAGCGCGAAGCGTTGACCAGCGCGCCGCTTCCGTCTGGCAGGAAACACGGACGACACTTTTCGGCCGACGCGCCCTGCGCGCCGTAGCCTGGGACCAGGAAGATCGCCGCCGGAAGCGCTTCGCGCAGAGCGCGCGTGCTTTCGGCATCCTTCGGCGCCACAACCGCGCCGACCACGGACAATCCGCATTCGCCGATCAGCTCACGCCCATTCCCCCACCGCCGCACGAGCCGGGCCATGTGCATGTAGAACGGCGTCTGGCCGCCGAACTCGTGAACCTCGTCGGCGCCCGGATCGGACGGCCGAACCAGCACAAACAATCCAGCGCCGCGCGGAATCGCCGCGTCGATAAACGGCCGAACCGCGTTCTCACCCAGGTAACCTGCGAGCGTAACGGCGTCCGGAATTCCCGCTTTATCAGCGTCCGGCCAGCGCCGCGCGCCGATGTGGCCCGCGGCGTAAAACGCGGCGGTTGAGCCGATGTCGCCGCGCTTCACGTCGCCGATCGTTAGCAGGTCGTGGCGATGCGCGTTTGCGATCACGTCGAAATATGCCGCGACGCCCGCGGGCCCGACGGCTTCGAAGAAGGCCGAGTTTACTTTCACGGCCGGCACAAACGGTGCGACGACCTCGATCACGGAATTGCAAAACTCGCGCAGCGCGCCGGCGGCCGCGGCGCGATTGGTCACGCGCTCGCGAAACTGGGCTGGAATGCGATCGAGCTGCGGATCCAATCCGACGACGGCGGGAGTCCCGCGGCGCGCTACGGCTGCAACGACTCGGTCGGCGAAGTTGGGGATGAAACGGGCTCCGACGTAGCTTCGGTCAGACGGCGTTGGATGAGCCGCGCTCAAAACCGAAGCATCAGCGGCTGTCAACGAACTCCGCAGACCCAAGTTCTGCGCGCGAGCGACCACGCGAATCCGATCAGGCGCGCAACTTGCTTCTGCCACGCGCGCAGTTACTCGTCCTCCGCGCCAAAGTCGTCCATCTCCTCGTCGTCGGTCTCGGCCTCGAATTCTTCATCCTCGGCCGGCTCGACCGGCTTGTCCTCGAATGCGTCTTCACGCGCGTTCGCAAACGGCGATTCGGCCGGCGGCGGCGTCAACGGGGCCGCAGGCATCGCCAGAACGGGCTTGGTTTCCGCGGCGCGCGCGGGGGAAATCGTCTTCGGCGCGCTCATCGGCGCCGTTGGGGCTTTCGCCGCCACGGGTTTTTTCGCGGCGGCTTTCTTGGCGCGCACAGTTGCCTTCGACGCCTGTTTCTTTGCTGGCTTCGCGGAGCGCTTCGCGGTTTTCTTGGACGCCTTCGACTTCTTAGCCGTCTTCTTTGCGGCCTTGGCCTTCTTCTTCGCTTTTGCCATCGTCATTCCCTTGTTCGAACAGCAATCTCGAGATGCCACGCCGATTGGGCGCTTTCACGTGCTGCGCGCCGCAGCACAAGGTATACCGAATTTTCACGACCTTGCCAGAGCGTGACGCACGGAAAAACCGGCTTTCCGTCGATCGGCTTCGCGCCGAGCGGCACTCAACCCCGCAGCAGCGCCGGGAGCGTCCACAGCGCGTGGCGTGCACTGCTGCCGAACCGCGACCTTTTTTACGGCGCGCGCCGCGGAGCAGCATCCGGCACGCGACAACTGTAACATATTGCCTAATATCGTGTTACGAAACAATCATGCTCCGCATTGCCAGTCGCCGAGCAAAATCCCCAGATCCGACTCATCGGTCTGCCCGTCCCCGCTCAAATCGCCCCCCGCACCCGCCAGCCAGTTAGCCAGCAGCGCGCCAAGATCAGACTCGTTTGTCACTCCGTCGCCGGTCAGATCGCCGACGCAAACCGGCGGCGCCAGAACGAGGAATCCGTGCCCGATGATCGTGCCCAGCGAGTCGCGCAGGTCGGCATCGAAATAGTACGTGCCATCGTCGGTCAGGAACGAGTCGTCGTTGTTGAATGTGTCGATGAACGCATTGTCGTCGGCCAGCCCATTGCCGTCCAAGTCGACGGGGTCGCCGCGACGCACGACGACCGTCACGCCGTTTTTCACGATCACCGAGTTGTGCTGCGGATCGGGGTCAGTCGTCACGCCGCCGATGACGTAATCGCCCACACTGTTCGACTGCATGACAAAGAACGTCGCCGCGAACAACGCGTCGTCGAACAGTTCAGTCGAGCCCGGCGTGATCGGCGCGCCGGTGCGCGCGACGACGACGCCGTTGTGGACCACCCAATCAAGCTGGTCAACATTGTCGCCGCGGACGAACCAGTCGCCGTTGGTCATCATCAACGCCTCGAGGTCGGTCTCCACTGGGCTGGCGAAACCCGAGCCGGGGATGATCTGCCCTTCCTGAATTACGACCGTCCCGTTGACCGCCACCATGTCGTCCGACGTCGACGCTCCGACCGTGTCGCCCTGGATCAGTGTTGGACCGTTTTCGGCGACGAAAAAACCAGTCGCGTCAAGGTTCTGCCACGCGTCAGTCGCGCCACCCGCCTGCCCTGCCGGAACGGTGACATTTCGCCGCGCGACCAGCACCGTTCCGCCATTCCTCAAGCAGGCCGCGTCCGAAGCCGGGCCGCCGATGATCCCAACCGTACGTACGGCGACGTTGCCGGCATTGTCGATGCTTGGATCGGTGTTGGTGGTGCCGTAGGAAAGCCCGGGCAGCGCCGGAATCGCGGCGCCTTCGCGAATCGCAACGGTCAACGTTGATGAGCTCGCGCCGGTGACAATGCACTCGTCATCGGTAGTCGCGCCAGAGAGGTTAGCCGTGAACACCGCCACCCCGCCGTCGTTGACGCCGTATTTTGAATCGATGCTTCCCGAGTCAATCGTTCGGCCCGAATCGACCGCTGTCACACCCTCCTGCGCCAACAACGCCGCGCCGGCGTTGGTGGGACCACCGCCGACAATGACGACCTCATCGGTGTTGGAATTCCCGGTGTTGGTCAGCGCGGAGATGATCCAGCGCGAGCCGTCTGGGCTGCGATACGGCCGGTCAAACGAAATGTAGCGCGTAGCGCCGGCCGTCGCCGCGGGGACGAGCGACGTCGGCTGCCCGGGGATGTCGCAGAGAATCACACGGGCGAGCGCGGCATGTGCCCGCGCGCCCGAGCCCAGCCCGATCAGCAGCAAGACTCCATGTTGCATCAGGCGCGATCGCGTCATTTCCCTGTCCTCCCAATATCGAGAACGAAGAACCCAGCCGGCTGAAATCCGGCAGCAACGAGACCCCCGTATCGTCTGTATCGGCCGGACGAGGCGAGTTTCGATAGAGAAGGCGGAACAAGTCGAGACGCGCGGCCAAGCTTCGCCGCGCCGGTCGTTGGAGAATGCGTCAAGCGAAACGCTATGACCGGATCAGGCGCCTTGCAATCGCCGCAAGGCGCTCGCTCGCTTCGCCGCGGCCGCCCGGCGCGCCTGGGCATCGGCGCCGCTCGGTTCGTCGGCTGCTCGTTTCTGCGCGGCGGCGATCAGCTCCGGCGTTACCTCCTGGGCGCGCACGGCGTCGGAAGTCAGCACGATCACCTGATTGTCGTGGACCTGGGCGAATCCGTCTTCGACATACACTCGTTGCGTGTGATTCTCGATGTCGCGATAGCGCACCTGACCGACGCCCAGCTCGCACATCAGCGGCGCGCGGTCGACCAACACGCCGAGTTCGCCGTCGTGCGCCGGAATCACGACCTCATGCACCGGCTCAGAAACCACCTGCCGCTCCGGCGTAATCACCGAAAGCTGAATCTCTTTGCCCGTCGCCTTGCTCAAGTTTCATCCTCGTGCGAACGCCGCCGGGGTCGGACCCCGCGGCGCGCGGTTACTGCAACAAGTCGATCGGCGTCGCGCCGGCGACGATTCCGTCGGCGTCGAACGACATGATGAACGCGTCGCCGCACTGGAAATCAAGTCCGACGCCGTTCGAGAACACGGCCCCCTCCAGGTCGAACGCATCAACCAGAACGCCGGTCGACGGATCGAAATACTCCTCGGAGAGCAGCTCGATTTCGGTGAGACACGGATAGTCGAGCAGCAGCGTCTCGCCGTCAAATACGTAGATCCCCTGAAGCACGCCGTCGGCCAGGTATCGATAGTAGCCATCCAGGCCGGTCAGGTTCTCGAAGCCGATCAACGTGATGTCTGGTAGCTCGGCGACGACGAGGTCAGTGCTGACATCGTTCACGAACGTTACGTCGTTGTTGATGAACACCGGCCCGGTCGCCGCGCTGGGCAGCGTCACCGCGCGTGGATCCTGAACCTGAATATTGTTCACTTCGTTTTTGATCTTGATTTCGAGATTGTCGAGAATGTCGCCGATGTCCGATCCGCTCGGGCAACCGCCCAGCGTCAGCAGGCCCAGCCCAATCACGCCGACAACGCCGCTCCGAAGTGTTCTCATCGCTGCCATCCCTGTCTCCTGAGAATAGACCGCCGCACCGGGCGGTCCCGCTCCATCGAGCCCCGGTGAAATGTAAGCACGCGCGGCGAAGGAGGCAACAGCGGCGGCGAATGTGCAACGCGCATGGGTCAGCGCCTGGTTTGCGGGCGACGGACTGCCGGGTGGCGGTAAGCGCGGCAAGCGCTGCAAGCGTTCCGCCCGGCATGGCACACCGCCGTTGCGGGCTCCTCCGCGGTGCACGACAACCGCCAATGGCGTTTTTCCAGCACGAACTTGACTCCGCCCCCACGCAAAAGGCGATCCAAGAAATGTCCGCGCCACTCTGCCGGTCGCTGGCGCTCGCGGTTCGGCTTCGACCCTCGCGCGGCGCACGCCCGGCCGCGCATCCCCGCTCCGCACAAGCCGCGTTACCATTCCAGCGCGCTGTGAAGACCGCGGCCTCGGCGCGCGGACAACATCGGGCCCGTGCGCTGATCGCCGCACGCGGCGTTACTCGGGCAGGGCCCAGGAACTCTGACCTGGCGAGCGAAGTCAGAGGTCGAGCCCCAGCGAAAAACGCAGCGCGGAATTGATCTCTTCCACGGCATCCGACGCTAGCACCGTGATGCGCGCCCGCAACTGGTCAATCAAGATCGTGTGAATGGCGTCGCAATTCACCACGCAGGCGACGGGCACGCCGTCGGCGAGATCCAACGGTACTTCGCTGGGCGTTCCGCGAACCCGGCGCGTCACTTCGGCGATCGTCACGCTCGTGCGCCGCGCCAGCTTGTCCTGACGCGAGACCAGAACGACCGGCCGGAAGCCGGCGTCGCCGGCCAGTTCCGCCCACCACACGCCGCCGCGCCTCAGCCTAGTTCTCATCGCGGTTTCTTCAGCGATTCCGGGTAGTACATTGACCAGTCCTCGCCGGTGGTCGACGCGGTCCACGCCGCCAGGCCGCGCAGGCCGACTTCGCGGTCTTGGGCCTCAATCTCCGCTCGCGAGGCTCCCGTTCGCCGGCGGCGCGGCTTGGTTTCGAGCCGTTTGACCATCTCGTCGAGCAGGATTCCGTCGGTCGAGCCGGCCCGCGCCAGCGACGGATAGCGCTCCTTCAGGCACTCGACGACGACGCAATTCGGATCGAGCCCCATTGCCGCCGCGATCTGCACGACGTTCGACAGGTATGGCCGACGCTCGCCGGTCTCGTAGCGCAGCAGCCGGCTGCGGTGCCAGCCGAGCTTGCGGCAGACGTCGTCGAGCGTGAGTTTGGCCCGTTCGCGCAGGCGGCGCAGCGTTTCGCCGGCCGCCGGCATGGCGATGTCCTCAGTACGATCGCGGTCGGTTACTCGTCCCAGAACCGCGCCTCGCCCAGCAGCGCGGCGATTTCGCGGAACTCGATCGACGCCGCCGCGTAGTCGAGGTCCCGCTCGGCGCGATCGATGAGGCGCTCCATTTTCGGAATCGCGTTTTCCAGGCATTCGCGCGGATACCCTCGCCGCGCGGCCTTCAGCCGCACGGCTTTTTCGTGCCAAATACTAAGAATGGCCTTGATTGTCATCGGCGGATCCCTGAAGCGCCCGAAGGCTCTCCAGGGCGGCCGGGCGCGGCAGGCAATCTCCCTGGATGATCGGTGTGATCAGCAGGGACAGTGCCTGTTCGCGCGAAATACTGAGGTTCATTGTGCCTCACGCGGAGCAAGGATGTCCGGTCTGTGCTGCGGAACCGTCCCGCGCACGAGCTTCTTTCCGAAACATGCCATGATCTCGCCGACGACGTCAGGGTCACGGTATTTTCGCGACTCGGAACGCGGCGCAGAGTCGCGCGACAAGTTCGCGCGACAGCCGTATTGTACCAGTTGTTGCCACGTTGTCAACACATCTTGAGCGAGCGAGCCGTGACGACATCCGCCGACCTGATCCCGCGACTGTGAAGCGCGCGTTTGTCGAAGCCTGCCGGTCGCTTGCGCTCGCGGTTCGGATCGAAGGCGCCTCCGAACCGCGAGCGCAAGCGACAGGCCGCGCGGCGAGATGGGCGCGATTTCGTCGCTCGTCGGCGCGCCGTGCAACGCGCCCGCATCCCCACGCAGCGCCGCCCGCGTTACCATGCCGCACTTTACGACAGGAGCATGACTTTGCCACTGCCCTACAACCAACGGACCTGCTATTGCGGACAGGTGAACGAATCGCATCTTGGTAAGAGCATTCTGCTCTGCGGCTGGGTCGCCGGGCGGCGCGATCATGGCGGGATGGTTTTCATCGACCTGCGCGACCGCGAAGGCCTGGTGCAGCTCAAGTTCAACCCGGAGACCGATCCCGCCGCGCACGAAGCCGCCGGTAGGTTGCGAGCCGAGTATTGCGTCGCAGTGCGCGGCGAGGTGGCGCTGCGCCCGGACGGCTTGGTCAATCCGAACCTGAAAACGGGGCGTTTCGAAGTCAACGTCCGCGAGATCGATCTGCTGAGCGCCTCGGAGACGCCGCGCTTCGCCGTCGAGGATGACAATGGCGTGAAAGACGACGAGCTGCGCCTGGCGTATCGCTATCTCGACCTGCGCCGCCCGGTGATGCAAACTGCCCTGCGCACGCGGCACCGCGCGGTCCGGGTCATTCGCGACTATTTCGATTCGCAGGAATTCATCGAGATTGAGACGCCGTTCCTGACCAAGAGCACTCCCGAAGGCGCCCGCGACTTCCTGGTCCCGTCGCGCAAGCACCCGGGCACGTTTTACGCGCTGCCGCAGTCGCCGCAGCTCTTCAAGCAACTCCTGATGATCAGCGGCTTCGACAAGTACGTGCAGATCGTGCGCTGCTTCCGCGATGAGGACAGCCGAAAGGACCGCCAGCCGGAGTTCACGCAGCTCGACGTGGAGATGTCGTTCGTCCAGAGCGACGACGTGCTGCGCGTGGCCGAGGGGTACCTGGTCCGCGTATGGAAGGAAATTCTGGGCGTCGATCTGCCGCAGCCGTTCCCGCGCATGAGCTATCAGCAGGCGATGGCTGAATACGGCATCGACCGGCCCGACACGCGCTACGACCTGCGCATCAAGGACGTGACCGAGATTTGCCGCAAAACCGAGTTCAAGGTCTTCACCGGCGCGATCGCTGCCGGCGGCGTGGTGCGCTGCATCCGCGTGCCCGGCGGCGCGGAGCTTTCGCAGAGCGAGATCGAGAAGGCCGACGACAGCCTGCAGGCGATCCTGCGCGGCATCGGCGCCGGCGGACTGCCGTATGTCAAGGTGGAGCGGGAACAGGGAACAGGGAACAGGGAACAGGAAAAGCCTGGGGGACCGGCCTCCGGCAGGTCCTTTGGTGGACAGGGCCTATCGTTCAAGACCGGCGTTGCGAAGTTCTTCACGCCCGAGCGCACCGCGGAGCTCTGCGCCGCAACGGGTGCACAACCTGGCGATGCGATTTTCTTCGCCGCCGACAAGGAAGATGCCGTCTGCAAATATCTCGCGCGGCTGCGCGAAGAAGTGGCCCGGCGGCGAAATCTGATCCCGAAGGACAAGTGGAATTTCCTGTGGGTGCTCGACTTTCCGCTGCTCGAATATCACGCCGACGACGGTCGCTATTACGCGGTTCATCACCCGTTCACGTCGCCGATGGACGAAGATGTGCATCTGCTTGAAAGCGAGCCGCTGAAGGTCCGCGCCAAGGCGTATGACGTGGTCGTGAACGGCGTTGAGCTGGCCGGCGGCAGCATCCGCATTCACCGCGGCGACGTGCAGTCGCAAATCTTCAAGCTGCTCGGTCTAACGCCCCCGGAGCAGAAAGCGAAGTTCGGATTCCTGCTCGACGCGCTGCGCCACGGACCGCCGCCGCACGGCGGTTTCGCGATGGGCGTCGACCGGCTGGTGATGCTGCTGTGCGGCCTCGACGGCCTGCTCGACACGTTCAGCTTCCCAAAGACGCAGGAGTTCTACTGCCCGCTGACGGACGCGCCGAACGTCGTGGACGACAAGCAACTCGCGGAACTGTCCATTCGCGTGGCGCTGCCGGGAAAGAAATAGCCTCGCGACTTCGGGGCATTGGGTGGGGCGGGCCCGGCTCTGTTTCGACGCGGGCGGGCAGGATACCGATGCCCGCCTCGCCCAGATGCACCGATCTGAGCTAACGACACCGGGCGTTTTGAACGCGATGTGCCGACGCGCATGATCAGCGGCGGCCCGGGCGGCTTGCGAATATCGAATATCTTCATCGCGGATGCTCGTCCGAGTTTGATTTTGCCCGAAATGCCTGCCTAGCATCGCTTGGAGGAGGGTTTGTCGTTCAAACCCAATTCTGGCGGCGCCATTCTATCTGTTATCGGTCATATGGCGTCGTGTCCCCGATCTTGCCGAACTGTGGGGCGGGCGATGCGCGCCGAATCTCGATTTCTTTCCGTGGTCGTGTTGGGACTTGGTCTGCTGCCGACCGCGTTTGCGGGCGTGGTTTGGGACAACTACCCAGGCAATACGTACAAACCGACCACGCGATTCGCGTCGGAGTTGATTCCGGCCGGCCAGCCCGTGCCGCGAGACGCCCTCACAATCGACGACTTCTTTCTCGCCCAGCCGACGCAGATCAATTCGATCGAGTGGATCGGAATGCGAGACTTCGCGTACGAGTATCCCGCCGCTGAGTACGCGTTCTACCAGCCGCAGCGAGACGACGGCGGCCAGATCATCGGCTTCACGCAGGTCTTTTCGCAGCAAGCGCCCTACCTGGCACACTCTCTGGCGATTGTGAGCGATCTGGATGTGTATCGCGCCAGCGTCAACACACCGCCTGTCACACTGCCGGCCGGGGAGTATTTTGTCGGCTTGCGCTTGGTCGGCGGCGGCCCGCTCGCCGGCGGGCGGAATTTTGCCGTCGTGTCGCAGACGGGGCAAGGCATCCTGGGTTCGACGGCCTACGTTCGCGACCCGTCGCTTGGACCGCCCTTCGATCAATTCGCCCCGACAACTTCGCTTCCGACCACGCCAATCGCCGCAGACGTCGCTTTTCGCCTGACCGGCGTTGTGGTGCCCGAACCGGCGACGCTGCTTGGACTGCTCGCCGGCGTTGCGGCATTTGTGCGCCGCGGGCGCACATTTTCACGCGCATAGGTCACGTTCGACTTCATTGTTCGCCCTTCGGGTCGAGCTAATTAGGTGACATGCGAATGGGCCCAGCAGGACTCGAACCTGCGACCAGCGGATTATGAGTCCGCCGCTCTGACCGACTGAGCTATGGGCCCGAGCCAACGACGCGCGACAGCTTACAAAGCAGGCTCCGTTCCAGCCGCGCCGCAACGAAGCGGAGGATGGTATTCGGCGGCCTGAATGCCCGCCAAGCGGTCGCGGCTCGGCCATCGGCGCGGAGCCGCGCGACGAAAAACGAGTCGGCCGGTCGCGCGTCGTTCTGAACTCGCTATGCTCCGCGCGCGGATGCCAGAATCGCGTCATAGTTCGGATGCGACGCAATCTCCGGGACATATTCGACGTAGCGCAGCGTGTCGTCCTTGTCGACCACGAACACAGCCCGGCACTCGATCCGCATGTCGGGAATCAGCGTTCCATACGCGCGGCCGAACGACAGGTCCTTGTGGTCGCTGAGCGTGACCATGCGCTCAGAGATGCCCTCCGCGCCGCAAAAACGCTTCTGCGCCACGGGCAGGTCGCAACTTACCGTGATGAAGTCAACGTTCGGCAGCGCAGCCAGCTCCTTGTTGAAACGGCGCGTTTGTTCGGCGCAGACGCCGGTGTCCAGCGACGGGACGACGCTGAAGATGCGCGTTTTTCCCCGTCCCTGGCTCAGGCGAATGTCGGTCTTCAGATCGGCACGGAGCGTGGCGTCCGGCGCTCTCTGGCCGACTTTCAACTCCGGGCCTTCGAGCGTGAGTGGGCTGCCCTTCATCGTAACGGTTCGCGGCATTCGTATTCTCCTCTTGGCGTCGAAATTCGAAACAATCAGAGCGTGATTGTAGCCGCCCAGGCCCCGCCGGTCGTTCGCGCTCGCGGGTCGCACTGCACTCGCTCAGCTTCTTCGCCAAGGCTGAGCGTATCACGCCGATTTCGCGACGGGTATCATGCCCCGAAAATCATGCTGGAGCGCGGGCCAGATCGAATTGACAACGCGTTCATGGAAGAAGCGATCGAGCAGGCGCGGCGAGCGCTCGAGAGTGACGACGTCCCGGTCGGCGCGATCGTGGTGCGCGACGGCCGCGTCATCGGCCGGGGATTCAACCAGCGCGAAAAACTCCAGGACCCGACCGCACACGCGGAGATCATCGCCGTCACGGCGGCGGCAGCGTTCATCGGCCATTGGCGCCTCGAACGCTGCACCCTCTATGTGACCCTGGAGCCTTGCGCCATGTGCGCCGGGGCGCTGGTGCTGGCGCGCCTGCCGCGGCTCGTGTACGGCGCGGTGGACGAAAAAGTCGGCGCCTGCGGATCGCTTTACGACATTCCGCGCGATCCGCGGCTGAATCACCGCGTTGAGACGATCGGCGGCGTGCTCGCCGCGCCGGCGGCCGAACTGCTGCGCGATTTCTTTCGGCGGCGGCGGCGTCTGGGCGAGTAGCAAGCGCCCGGTTGTCAGGAATCCGCTGCTTCCGCTATCAACTGCCCGAATGAAGCTCGCGATCCGAATCCGGGTTATTGCGTTGGGCGTGGTCGTACTGGGCGTCTATCTGGCCCACGCGGGACTCTTCTGGTCCCAGATCAACGACGATGCCTTCATCACCTGGCGATTCAGCAAGTTCCTGACACTGGGGCGCGGACCGTTTTTCAACGTCGGCGAACACGTCGAGGGCTACACGAACTTCTCGCTGATGCTGGCGATGGCGGGCGTCATCCGGCTGCTGGGCGACGATGCCGTGCTGATCGCCGGGCGGGTCGGCGGCGTGGCGTCGGGCGTCGCCGCGCTCGGGTTTACATGGGCGCTCGCGGCGCGCTGGTTGCGGCATGAATCCACGCTACGCGCACACGCGGCGTCGCTGGCGTGGCTGGCGCCGGCGCTTGCGGCGATCTCGCCTTCGCTGGCGCTGAACAGCACGACCGGCTTGGAGACATCGCTTTTCGCGGCGGCGGTGCTGTGTGGGCTCTGGCTCTTGCAGTGGTCCGACGACCGGAATCACTGGCGCGGCACGGGGATTGCGTATGCCGCCGCTTGCCTGACGCGCCCCGAAGGCGCCCCAGTCTTTGCGGCGACATTCTTGGGGCGGCTGATTCGCGGCGACTGGCGGCGGACGGGGCCGCGGCGGCGGCTTCTGCTTGATGCCGCGATCGTTGCGGGGACCGTTGCCGTCCACCTGTTGCTGCGCATGTGGCTGTACGACGGCGAGCTCGTGCCCAACACGTACTTCGCCAAGCGGGGCGGATTTCAGAACGTCAGCCCGGCGGCGTACGTGCTGAGCTTCGTGGCTGTGCATCTGGCGTTCATCGGATTTGTCACGCCTTTCGGCGCGCTGCTTGCACCGCGGCTGCGGCGCGTCACTCTGCCGGCGATGATGCTGATGCCTTACAGCGTCTGGGCCATCTTCGCCGCCGGCGCGGATTGGATGCCCGGCGCTCGCATGTTCGCGCCGTTCGTGCCGATCTGGGGGGCGCTGACGCTGGCGAGCGTTGCGGCGGTCGTGCGACGGCAACGGCGCAGCGCAGCGGGGCTGGCCGCGATTACGGCGACGGTGTTTGTCTGCGTAATGGGTTGGTGGCAACTCGAAACGCTGCCGACGTACCTCGGTCATGTCTGGACGCGGGCGATCGGCTATCGCGACGGGCATATGCGGCTGGCGGACTGGCTGCGCGAGCGGGCGCGTCCCGGCGATACGATCGCGCTCATGGACATCGGCATCGTGGGCTATCTCTGCATCGACCAAAACGTACTGGATATCACGGGACTGACCGACCGACACATCGCCAAGTCGCCCGGCTGCTTTCTCGACAAGCAGTTCGACGTGTCGTACGTATTCGATCGCAAGCCGCGCTTCATCGTGTTGGCGATGGCGGGCCCGGATGCCCGCTACTGGGACGGGAAAGTCGACAAGCTCGACCACTATTCGGGGATCGAATCGCGAATCGCTCGGCACGTCGAGTTTGCGGCGCACTACCGTCGCGTCCGCAACGTCGCCGCGGACGCGACGCCGCTGGAGCGGCTGGCGGCGGAGCTCGGCGCCCAGCGCGTCTTCCGGCACGAGCATCCGGGGCAGGTCTATTTGCTCGCGGCGTTTGAACGCGATTCACAATAGAACCGCGACGCGCAAGCGAGCGGCAGCCCGACGCGCGAAGTGCGAATGGCGAGTCGCGAGTAACGAATTACAGATTGAACTCCGGGCGCCGTTCGCGCGGAAGGCCCCTCGTTCGCCCGTCTGCAACTCGTTACTCGCTACTCGCCATTCGCACTCTTGACGGGCGCGCTCGCGCGTCGCGGTTCCTTGCGCCTCCGCGGACTATTCCTCCTCTTCCGCCTCCATCGTTGTCGGCGGCGTCAGCGTCTTGGCCGGTTCGGGCTTGACGACGGTCACCGGCGCGATCTTCTTAAGCCCCTCTTCCAACTTCGCCGCCGGACCGACGACGACCACGGTCATTTTCGACGGATCGACCAACTGCCGCGCCGCGTCGGCGCAACCGGCCTCGGTCGTCTCGGAATACGCCTTCAACATTCGCTGGAAATAGTCGGCCGGCAAGCCGTTCGATTCGATCAGCCAGAGGTCGCGGGCGATGTCCTGAGGCGTTTCGCGATCGCCGGCAAAGCGGCCGAGCTGGTTGGACTTGGTCTTCGCAAGCTCCTCAGCGCCCGGCGGCTCGGCGCGCAGACGATCCAGCTCCTCGAAAATCGCGGCGACGGCGTCCACCGTCGTCTCGTTCTTGCTGAACGTGCGAGCGGTAAACGTGCCCGCGACGCGCTGCGCCGAAAATCCGCCGCTCGCGCCGTACGTCAGCCCGCGTTTCACGCGAATCGTGTCGTTCAGCCGGCTGCTGAAGCTGCCGCCGAAGTACTCGCCGACCATGCGGGCCGTGAAAAACAGCGGGTGCTCGCGCGTCACGCCGATCTGCCCGACCCGAATCTGGCTCTGCACGCCCGGATGATCGATCAGGTAGATATGGCGCTCCGCGCGCTGCGGCGGGGGCGGCATGAGATTGACCGGCTTGTCGCCGTCGCCGCGCCAGTCACCGAAGGTCGATTGCGCCAGCGAGAACGCCTTCGCCGCACTTACGTCGCCGGCGAAGATCAACGTCGCCGAATCGGGTCGCGCCTGTCGCATCCACCACGCCGCCGCGTCCGAGACTTTCAGCGCGTCGACGTCGGCGACTTCGCCTTCGACCGTCCGCGCGTACGGGTGATCTCCGAATACACGATGTCGAAACTCGCGGTCGGCGATGTAGCCCGGCTCGGCGTTTGAAACGGCCAGGCCGGTGCGCACCTGCTTGCGCAGCTTTTCGAATTCGTCTTCCGGAAATGTCGGCGTGCGAACCACCTCGGACATCAGCGACATTGCCTTGTCGAGCTGGTCCGTGACGCACGAGGCGCTGACGCTGGAATTATCCATCGAGGCCGAGCCGGAGAGCGAGATCGCCGCCGATTCCAGCTCCTCGGCGAGCTGCCCCTCGCTGTGCCTGGCGGTGCCCTTTGTGAGCATCGCCGCGGCCAGCGACGCCGTCGCCGGCTTGCTCTCGGTCCATGCCCCGGCAGTCAAGCCAAGTTGAACCGTGACGAACGGCACCTCGTGATTCTCGACAACCATCACCTTCATGCCGTTATCGAGCGTACGGGTTTCGAACTTCGGCGTGGGATCGAAATCCGCCAGTCCGGCCACGGGCGCGGTGGTCGGGAAACCCGCCGGCCGCGAAAGCCCGGCGCGCCCCGGCGGCGGCGCTTGCGTTTCGGGCTGCGCCGTGATCGGGGCGTCGTCCTCCGTTTTCTTCTTTCCGAACAGGGCGCCGAGCAGGTTGCTCTCGACGCGGCCTTTCAGGACTTTCGCCGGGTCGAGATACATCTTCGCGACGCGCTGAATGTCGGTCACGGTCACGGCGCGGATCTTCGCGATGCGATGATTGACCCGCGCCGGATCGCCTTCGAGCACCGCGGCCTGTCCCAGCGCCGACGCCTTGCTCTCGACCGACAGATTCTCAGTCACCAGCGAGCGCAGCATCTGGTTTCGCGCCTTCGTCAGCTCCGACTCGGTCACCGGCTGATTGCGGATCTTCTCCACCTGCTCCAGCAACGCCGCTTGCACCTTGTCCAGGCTGGCGCCGAACGGATTCGGCGTCATCGCCGCGCCCAGCGCGATGATGCCATCCTGCTCCAGGCTGAACGGCGCGCCGATCGCCGCGACGGCAAGCTGTTTTTCGGCCACCAACTCGCGATAGCAGCGGCTGCTGTCGCCGCCGCCGAGGATCGTCATCATGAGCTGAATCGCGGCCTCGTCATCATGCCCCGCCGGCACGCCGCGATAGATCAGCCCCACCAGCGGCGCTGGCGCGCTGTCCTCCTTGAACGTCACGCTGCGCGCTTCCAGCGGCGGCTCTTTGACGGTGATTCGCGGCGGATCGGGATAGCGCGGAATCCAGCCGAAGCATTTTCGCGCCAGCGCCTGCGCATCGTCGTGCTTGACCGCGCCGACGATCACGAGCGTCGCGTTATTTGGCACGTAATAGCGCGTCCAGAAGTCGCGCAGCTCCTGCACGGACGCCGAGCGCAGATGCGGGATGGACCCGATCGGCGTCCAGCGATACGGATGCTGCTTGAAGAGCTCGGCGAAGAGCTTTTCGAACATCGTGCCGTAGGGGCGATTCAGCCCCAGGCGGCGCTCTTCCTCGACCACCTTGCGCTCGGTGTCGAAATTGCCTTGATCGATCTTCAGAAACGTCATGCGCTCGGCTTCGAGCCACAGCGCCAACTCAAGCTGATGCGCCGGAAGCGTCTGGACGTACACGGTCTGGTCGAACGCGGTATAGGCGTTGCAATCGCCGCCGGTCCGGCGGATCAGGTCGAAATGATCGGTCGGTCCGAGCCGATCGGTGCCGCGAAACATCATGTGCTCGAACATATGAGCGAAGCCCTGCCGCTCCGGGTTCTCGTCCTTCGAACCGACGTGGTACCACAGGTGCACCGCGACGATTGGGCAGGAAAAATCCTCGAGCGTCAGCACGCGCAGGCCGTTATCGAGCCGCAGCTCGCGGAAGTCGAACGAGCCGTCGTTCGCCCGCGCCGCGAGCGCGAGAACGAGCATCAACGTCGAAGTGGTGAATGATTGTCGTTTCATACCGGACTCCTTACGGCTACGCCTGCCAATCCCGGACCGAGGCCGCAGTGCTACGCCAACCCAGCCCGAATCAAATCCATCAATCTCAGCAATCCGATCGGCCGCCCGCCGTCGCCCGCGACCACGAGGCTTGTGATCTGGCTTTCGCGCATGATCCGCAGACAGTCCACCGCCAGGCGCTGCGGCTCGATGCTGGAGATCGGCACCGGCGGGGCGCCGGCGCCGCGGCGGCTGCGGGTGTAGGCGCCGCGCGCATCCTGGCCGCGCGGATCGCGGACGCGCTCCAGCACGCGCCGCAGGTCCCCGTCGGTGAACGTGCCCAGCAGCCGGCCGTCCGGCTCGACAATAAGCGCGATCCCCAGCCGCTTGCGGGTCATTTCGAGCAGCAACTGATCGAAACTCTCCCCCGCCGGCACGAGCGGCAAGTCGTCGCCGGTGTGCATCAGGTCTTCGGCCCGCAACAGCAGCCGGCGTCCGAGCGTTCCTTCCGGGTGAAACTGTGCGAAATCCTGCGCCGCGAAGCCGCGCGCATGCAGGAGGGCCATCGCCAGCGCGTCGCCGGCGGCCAGCATCATGGCGCAACTCGTCGTCGGAGCGAGGTTCAGCGGCCCGGCTTCCGGCAAATCGGGCAGCAGCAGCGTGTGCTGGCAGAGTTCGGCCAGGCGCGATTCGCGACCTTGCGTAATACCGATGGCGGGACCGCCCAGTCGCCGAAAATGCGCCACGAACCTCGAGACTTCCTCCGTATTGCCGCTTCGCGACAGCGCGATCAGCACATGCTGGCTGGTCACGATTCCCAAATCGCCGTGCAGCGCCTCGACCGGATGCATGAACAGCGCCGGCGTGCCGGTGCTGGTTAGCGTGGCGGCGATTTTGGCGGCGATGGCGCCGCTCTTGCCCAGGCCGCTGACAACCACTTGCGAATGGGAGCGGATGGTCTCGATCGCATCCGACCACGCCGGGCCGAGCGATTGACTCAGCAGCGTCAGCGCGCGGGCTTCGTCGGCCACGACCGCGCGAGCGATATCGAGCGGCGTGCTCACGGCGCGTCTCCCTGCGCTTCGGCGGTCGGCGCGACCTGCGGCGGTTCGTCGTGTTCGATCGCGGCGAGCTTGGCCCGCAGTGACGCGGCCAATTTCGAGTTGTCGCGGGCCGGCGCGGGCGAAAAGTCCTTCTCGATCAGCTCAAGCGACTTTTCCCACGCTTTTCGCGCCGCCGTTCGATCGCCCAGCCGGAACTGCGCGTCGCCCAGGTGATCGTAGAGCACCGGATCCTGACCGACGCGCAACTGGACCGCGCGAGACAGGTGCTTGGCGGCGTTGCTCCAATCGCCGGCTTTGTAGTACGCCCAGCCGAAACTATCGAGGAACGCGGCGTTCAGCGGGTCGCTCGCGACCGCGCGGCGCACCATCGCCGTGGCGCGTTCGAGCTGCCGCCCGTGATCGATCAGCGTGTAACCCAGGTCGTTGCTCAGCCCCGGGTCGCGCGGTGAAAGGGCGAGCAGTTTCTCCATCACCGAAATGTACGTCTCGTCGTCCTGCCCGCCCTGTGCGGCCGCCTGCTGCCAGCGCAGCAGCAGCGATTGAATCGGCCCCGGTTCGGCGCCCTCCGACGCGGACCACTGCCCGCACAGGTCCGCCACGCGCCGTGACTCGCCGGCCGCGAGCAGCGCCTGCACCAGCGACTCGCGCACGCGCATGCGGTCGGCCGGGTTCATGGCGATCGGGCGTTCGTCGAGCAGGGCCTGAAATTCCTTCACACCCTCGTCAAAACGGCGCGCCCCGATCGTCGCGCGACCGATCATGATTCGTTTGTCGACTGTGCCGGTCCAATCATCAGGCGCGAACGACTTGGCCAGTTCGGCCGCCGCGTCGAATTTCCGCGCCGCCAGAAGCGTCTCGAACAATTGCCCGGTCATCGAGGCGTTGTCGGGATCGTCTGCGAGCCAGGTCCGCAGCCGTTTCTCCGCTCGCGCGTAATCCTTGGCCTGCTGACACACCAGCACGAACAGCTCGCGCGTGCCCGGCTCCGCCGGAGATTCGTTGAGCTTCGCCTCGACGCGCGCTACCGCGTCCGAACCGCGGCCCAGGTCACAGAGCGCCTGAAGCCGCGCCAGCTCCAGCGCGTCGGACGGTTTGAGCACGTCCCACTCCGCCAGCAGCGCGGCGGCGCCGTCCGCGTCCTGGAACTCGACGAATGTCTTGAGCAAAGCCACATTCAGCGCCGCGCGGCGGTCCTGCTCGTCCGCCGGCGTCAGCTCAATCATGCGGCGCAGGATTTCGCGGCCTTCCCGCACGCGAAAATCGCTCATATACGCCTCGCCCAATCGAGCGAGCGTGTCCTGGCGATTCGGGTAGCGCTCCGCGAGCGTCCGCAACGCCTCAATCGCGGCTTCGGCGTTGAGCAGGCGCGACTGCACGCCCGCGTAGAGCCCCAGCCAGCGGTCGTCGCCGCTCCCGACGCCGCGCAGGCGTTCGAGCAGCGCCGCGGCGTCCGGCGTCTGCTCTTGCACGTACAGTGCGCCTGCGAGCTGCAGTCCGGTCAGCAAATCATCCGGCCGCGCATCGAACTGCCGACGAAGCTCGGCGAGATGTTCCTCCTGATAGGGCGCGGCGGCGAACCGGACCAGCGTGCGGATGCGAAGCAGCGCCTCTTCCGGCAGATCGCGCTGCTGAGCTTGCCTCAATTGCTCGCGCGCGATTTCGATCTTGCCGCTGGAGACGTAACTGCGGATCAGCTCCTCGGCCGCTTCCGCCAAGGTCGGGTCGAGCGTCCACGCTTGCTGAAAATAGCGCTCCGCCGCGGCGCCTTCGCCCCGCCGCGCAAAAAAGCGAGCAGCTGCCAGCGACAATTCGGCGGATTTTTCGTCGGACCGCAGGGCGGTCTTGTACTCCGACTCGGCCGCGGCGTCGCGATCGAGACCGGCGTTCGACTCGGCGAGGATGAAGTGCGGTAACGCTGCGTTCGCATCGATCTTCAGCGCGGCTTCGGCGTGCGCCCGGGCGTCGTCCCAGCGATATTGCCGCGTGCAGGCACGGCCCCAAACGATGTGCGCGAGCAGGTCATCGGGTTTTTTCTGGAGCGCCGCGGCAAATAGCTCCTCGTTCAGCGGCGTGCGGCCTCGACCGGCGAGCGCGGCGGCCAGCACGATGTCGGCCGCAAAGTCGCGCGTCGCGGCGGTTTCGCGCACCAGGACCAGCAGTTCGTCGGACGGACCCGCCGCCATCCATTCATCCAATTTCGCAAGCGGCGGCAAGACGGCGGGATTCTCGCGGATGAACCGCGAAAGCGTGTCGACCGCAGTACGCAGGTCGCCCGCGCCGCGCTGCGCGATCGCCAGATCCCACCGGAGTTCCGCGTTGGTCGGAGCCGCGTCGCTAAGCGCCTTCAGAACACGCACCGCCTGAGGCCAGGCTCGTGCCCGCAACAGCGCACTCGCAATATCCGCAGACTGGGCCGGCTCGCGTCCGCCGCGCGCGTCCTGCTCGACCTGCGCCGTCCACGCATCCAGCTTCCCGGCGGTTCGCGCGGCTTCGATCGACAGCGTGACAAACGCGTCATGCTGCGCCGGGTCGGCCGACCGCTGGCGGCAGAATTCAAGCGCCGCGTCGCCCTGCCCGGCGCGCAATATCCGGCGCGCTTGCAGCCGCGCCAGATACGTGTCATTCGGATCGCGCTGCGCCGCCTTCGTCGCGACCACGACCGCTTCGCCCGAGTCGCCGAGACGATCCAGCAGGTCGAGCCGAAGCTCGAGCGCACCGTGCGGCGATTGCGCCAGGATCGGCCGAATCTCCGGCGTATTCCGGTGTTCGGTGTGCGTCTCGAAGATCGCCGCGTCGAAGCGCGCCAACGACTCGCAAGCGGCCCGCAGATAGCCCTGTTCGCCCAGCACCTGTCCCAGGCGATACCAGGCCGCCGTCACGTGCGGATTGTTCAGCTCGCGCTCGGCGGCCAGCGTCGCGCTGCGATAGTGCGCGATGGCCCGGTCGAGCCGCCCGAAAATATGGTGCACGTTGCCGACGATGAGATTGGCATCCGCGGATTCAGGTTTGCAGCGGAGCGCGCGCTCCGCGGCCAGCAGCGCGTCATCCAGGCGGCGCTGCGCGAGCAGCAACAACGCGTGTTGGTAGTAAACATCGAAATAATCGTGATTGCCCGCGGCGCGCTCAGCGTCTTGAATGCGCTGCAGCGCGACATCGAATCGGCCGTCCTCGCGCGCTTCGCGGGCGGCCGCCACGGCGTCGCGCACGTCATCCGGCTCGTCCGCGTCGGCGGGTTCGGTCGCCGCCGCGGCCGCGCCGGCGATGTCTCGCAAGGGAATCTCCGCCCGCTCGCCGAGGGCGGGCCTGGAGGCCGGAGTCGTGCTCTGCGAGGCAACCTGCGCGTTCGCGGGCCCTAGCCCGAGCAGCACCGCGCTCAGCAGCGCGAGCCGACATGCGAATCGGAACTCTCGTTTCATTCCCGTCCCGTGCGCGGCGTCAGAAGGTCGGCGTCACAATTGTCGCGCGCCTACGCCGAGCGCGCCTTGGTTCGTTTCGCGGGCGTTCGCGCGGCCTTCGCACCAGCCGGTCGAGACGCCGGTCGGCGTTTCGCGCCGGACGCCTTCTCGGCGGAGCGAGCGCTTGCCCGGCCGGGCTTGGCGGGCTTCGCCGCGGTCGTCGCTGGAGCAATCTCTTCGTCGTCGAGCTCCGGTTCCGGCGGGTTCTCAGCCGCCTCCTCTTCGCGGGCCGCCGCCGCAGCCGCCGCCGCGCTGACCTGTTGAAGCATGTTCCGCGACGTCCGGTCCGGCGGAACGCTGAGGATGCGCGTCGCCTCGCCGCGGCGCACGGCGGTCGCGAAATCCGCCCAGGCCTGCTTTCGCAGCAAGCTGAAGAACTCGAGCGCGTCCTCGGCGCCGACCTGGCGCTCGAGAAACGACTGCGCTTCTTCGAGCGACGCCTTATCCGCAACCATTCCCTCGGCCTTCGCCATGGCCCACATCGCCTCGTCAAGCGGGACGGCGTGAAGCTGAAACCCGAGCAGGCGCACGCGGGCGCGCGAGTACGCGTCCAGGCCGTCGAGCTTCTCCAGGTACGCGGAGACGTCGCGACTTGAGCCGCCGGAGAAGCGATCCAGCGAAACGGTATGCTCGATCGCGAAGATGCGGTTCAGCGCTCGCGAGATGTCCTCGCACTTGGTGCGCCCGTCGGGGTAGTCCGGCAGATGACCGGCCAGTTCGAGCGGCGGAATCACGCGTAGTTCGTTGTAGTCCACGACCGTCGCGCGCAACGCGTCCAGCGCCTCGCGCGCCTTGGATTCCGGCACGTTGCGCGAAAGCACGCCCAGCACTAACTGCGTCAGCGGGTCGCCCACCACCGGGCGGTTCACCTTGCCCAGTTTGGTGCGCAGATTCCGAAACACCAGTTTCACGCGCCGCGCGCACTGTGTTGCGCCCTTCATGCCTGTTCATCCTCCCTGCGGGCGGCAAGCGGCCCGTCATGCTCGAACTCTGACGCCGGCGTTTCCGGCGTTAAATCGTTCCGCGGCATCGCGTCGGCGTCCGCTGCTTGCGCCCGCGCGGCCTGCCGCGCGCCGGCCTCCGCCATCAGCCGATCGAGCGACTCGACGGTCTGGCTGCCGCGCCGCACCGAATCGTCGAGCTGAAACACCAGCCGCGGCACGTGCCGCATCGTCACGTGATCGCCAACGTAGGCGCGCAAGCGGCCGGCGGCTTGGCGCAGCGCGTCGATGCACAGCTCGCGTTTGGCGTCCGCGGCCAGGACGCTGACGTGGATTCGCGCGCTGGCCAGGTCCGGCGCGATCTCAACGCGCGTGATCGACGTGACCGGAGGTATGCGCGGGTCCGACAGGCGGGTCAGAATCGCCTCGGCCACCAGCGACCGGATCAGGCTGGCGATGCGCTCCAGACGGCGGGACATCAGCAAGGCACCTCAACGGCGGCGCGGCGCACGGCCCGCTCACCAAAGCTCGATGTCGAAATCCAACAGCGAGGCATGCGGAAACGTCCGCAGCTCATCCACGATCTTGCTCAGCGCGCTCTTCACGAAACGCGATTCGTTCGCGATCATCGCCAGGCCGATCGTGGCCACCTGACGCTTGTCCAAATCGTCGATTTCGGCGATCGACACGTTGTGTTTGGCGGCCAGACGGTCCTTCAGGCTGCGCGTCACGCGGCGTTTGTCCTTCAGCGAAAGCGACTCGAACATTCCCAGCCGCACACGCAGCACGCCGACCGTCATGCTCGAGGAATCCGGCAACATTCGGCCTGGCAGGTCTTTCGGGCGGTCCGGGCGATCGGCGCACGGCCGACACGCTAGAGCGTCTGCGCCACTTCCACAATGTCGTAGGACTCGAGCACGTCGCCGGGCTTCACGTCGTCGAACCCTTCGATCTTGATGCCGCACTCGAAGCCGGCGCGCACTTCCCGCGCGTCGTCCTTGAAGCGTTTCAGCGACGCGATCGCCGCGCCTTCCAGCACGATCCGGCCGTCGCGGACTAACCGCAGGCGGTGCGAACGCGCGACCACGCCATCGATCACCGCGCAACCCGCAATCGTTCCGACCCGCGTGACGTTGAACACTTGCCGCACCTCGACCCGGCCGCGCGCCTCTTCGCGCTCTTCCGGCGACAACAGTCCGGCCAGGGCCTTGTGCAGATCGTCGATGATCTCGTAAATCACGCGGTAGATTCGGATGTCGACGCCCACCTGGTCGGCCAGTTGCCGAGCGCGATCCTCGGCGATGACGTGGAAGCCGATCACCACCGCGGATGAGGCTTGAGCCAAACGAACATCGGCCTCGGAAATCGTGCCGACGCCGGCGTGCAGCACGTTGAGCCTGGCCTTTTCCTTTGGAAAATCGCCCAGTGCCTTCCTGAGCACTTCCACGGAGCCCTGCACGTCCGCCCGCACGATCACGTTGAGGCTGGGAATCTCCTCGTGAGCGCTGTCCGAGAGCAGATCTGCCAACGTTTGCGGCTTTCGTACTTCCGTCAGCGCCTCTTCGCGGCGCTGCTGGCGTATTTCGGCCGCGATTTCCTTGGCCCGCGCCAGATCGTTGAGAACGAAAAGTTGATCGCCGGCGCGCGGCAATTCGTCCAGTCCGGTGACTTCCACCGGCGTGCCCGGACCGGCCTCGGTCATGCGATTGCCGGCGCTGTCGACGAGCGATCGCACTTTTCCGGCGGCAGGCCCGCAGACGAAGAACTGGCCGGATTTCAATGTTCCCTCGCGCACCAGCACCTGCGCCACGCCGCCGCGGCCTTCGCGCATTTGGGCTTCGATCACCGTCGCCTGGGCCGGGACGGTCGAATCCGCCTTGAGGTCCAGCAATTCGCTGAGCGTGCTGAGATGCGCCAGGAGGTCGTCGACGCCGACGCCGGTAGTCGCGCTGGTCTTGATCAAGTCGGTCTGTCCACCCCATTCGGTGGGCGTAAGGTCGATTTCGGCCAGTTTGGAGTAGACGCGGTTGAGGTCCACTCCGGGCAGATCAATCTTGTTCAGCGCGACCACCACCGGCACTTTCGCGGCGCGGGCGTGATTGAGCGCTTCGATCGTCTGCGGCATCGGGCCATCGTCCGCCGCAATCACCAGCACGACCACGTCGGTCAGGTTCGCGCCTTGGGCACGCATCGCCGTGAACGCTTCGTGGCCGGGCGTGTCGAGGAACGTCACGTGCCAGTCGCCGCGATCGATGCGGTGCGCGCCGATGTGCTGCGTGATGCCGCCGGCCTCACCCGCGGCGACGTTGCTACGGCGGATGGCATCCAACAGCGATGTCTTGCCGTGGTCGACGTGCCCGAGCATTGCGACGACCGGCGGACGCGGCTGGACGTGCTTACGTTCGCGCTCGGCGAAATCATCCTGCACGCGCTCCAAGGCCGTGCGGGCGCGGGCGATCTCAATTGACAAGTTCAGTTCCAGCGCCAGCAACTCGACTGTCTCGGCGTCGAGCATCTGATTGACGGTGAACGCCTTCCCCGTCTGCTCGAGCAGCTTGGCGAAAATCGTCTGGAAGGGAACGCCGACCGCGGCGCTGAACGCCTTCACCGATAGCGGGCAGGTCAGCTCGACAGCGGCTTTTCGCTGCGCCGGCCCGGCCGGCGCAGCTGGCGCTGTGCTGCGACGTTTTTCAGCTACGCGGCGGTCACGGATTCCGTGTCCGGTGGCGCTGGCCAAACGCTCCTGGCGCTCGATCACGTCTTGATCGCGCCATTCGCGCAGACGCTCGGTCACCGTCTCAATCACGCGCCCTTGCCGGCGCGGGCTGAGCGCCCGCGCGCGAGCGGCTTCGCTTTCCTCCTCCTTGCCGCGCACGCCGCGACGCCCGCGCCCGTCTCGGCCGCCGGCAAACGACGTTCCGGCTGCCGGCGCGGCGCCGGAGGCCGCCGGCCGCGGGCGCGGCGCGGGCACGGAATCGGGCCGCTCGATTCGAACGACGCGCGGTCCCTTTAGTTCGGCCGGCTTTGGAACCAGCTGCGGACCGGCCGGCCTTGGCGGGGGCTCGGGCGGTTTGGGCGGTGCGGCAGGCGCGAGACGCGGAGGCACCGGCCGCGCGGGAGGCGGCGGAAGCGGCACGGCGCCGGGCGACACCTTGTGAATCGGCGCCACGCGCTCCTCAATCGGTGCCAGCGGCGCTTCGACTGGCGCGGCCTCCACGTCCGCGGCAATTTCGGTCACCGGCTCGGGTGCCGGCTCGAGCACCGGCTCAGGCTGCATCTCCACCGGCTGGTCGATCTCGACCTCGGGTTCGGGCTCAGCGGAGGGCGGAGGCGCTTCGGTCGGCGCGACAACTTCCACTGCCACGTCATGCGACTCGCCTACGTCCGCATCGCTCTCGGCGCTCTTGGCGCGCGAGCGGCGCGGCTTTCGCACCTTTCCGAGGTCAACCGGTCCGGCGACTTCAACGGTGGTGTGATGATCGGCGGCCACGCTGAACCACTCGCGGATCGACTCCGCAAGCCCCAGCGAAATCGCGGCCATGTGATTCTTGACCTCGATACCCTCAGCGGCGCACTTGTCGAGTATGTCTTTGCTGTTGACGTTGAGCTCTTTGGCCAACGTGTGAATTCGCACCGTCTTCGACAAACGATTCTCCGTGCCGCTGTGCTGACGCCATCGCGTCCGCGAACTGCCGCTTCCCCAGCAACGAGGAAGCGCAAATCACCCGCGCCGGAACCGGGAGCCGTTGCGGACGCCAACCGCGCTCCCATCCGGGTGGACGACATTCCTACCTGGCGCAAAAAGATACCGGGGAAACTCGAATCATGCCAGCCGCAAAAGGGCCTGGCAACCAGGAGAGTTGCGCGCTGGAGTGCGGGCCGCGCCGCCGACCTGCGAATGCGCCGGCGTGCGCCGCGATTATCCGACGCGCGCCCGGACGACGAATTTCTGGCCCGCGCGGGTCGGAATCGGCACGACGTTCGCCGGCAGACCCTGGCCATCCACCGACACTTCGACCGCCGCGACGCCTTTCACACGTTCGATCTGAATCTCATATTCGCAGCCGCGCCACGGCCGCTTCATCGCGGCGCGTGTCCAGCTTGGCGGGAGGCAGGGCTGGATGTGCAAGCCGTCCCAATCGGGCCGCACGCCCAGCACGCACTGCGTCATGATTCGATGCAGCCATTGCGCTGAACCCGTGTACCAGGTCCAGCCCGCGCGCCCGAAGTAGGGCGATTCGGGACCATCGACGTTGCCGGGAAGCACGTATGGTTCGGCCCAGTATCGCTCGGCGTCCTTGCGGGCCGGGTCGATAGCCGTCAGCAGGCGGTCCACAAGATCCGCGTCGCCAATCTTGCAGGCAGCCGCGATGGCCCAGGTTGCGGCGTGCGTGTAGACGCCGCCGTTCTCGCGCAGTCCCGGCGCGTAGCGTGTGATGTAACCGATGCGCTCGTCCGGCGCGTCATACGCCGGCGCTAGCAGCAAAGAACCCACTTCGCGAACCAAATGCTCGCGTACCGCCGCCATGCAGACCCGCGCGCGGTCCGGCGGCGCGACGTCGTTCAGGATCGCCCAAGTCTGCGCGTTCAGATAGATTCGGCCGACGCGATTCTCGCGGCTGCCGATTTTCTGGCCGTCGTCGCGCGTGGCGCGCCAATACCACGAGCCATCCCAAGCGTGTTCGTTAATCGCGGCGACCAGTCGCTCGCGTCGAGCGCGGAAGTCCGCCGCCTGGCCGAACCACTCCTCGGGCGTCAGGGCGCGCGGGTCCGCGCTTTCGCGCGAACAGCGCAGGGCGCGGCGCAGCGCGTCGTCGCCCTTCGCGACGCGCGAGTAAATATCCGACCACTCATGCAAGAGGCCGGCCAGGAAGTGTCCCATCCAGACCGATTCGCCGCGCTCCTCCAGGCCCATCGCGCTCAAGCCGTCATTCCAATCGCCCGCGCCGATGTAGGGCAGACCGCGCGAGCTGATCCGGCTGAAAACGCGAGCAAACGCCCTGTGAACGTGTTCGACCAGGCACGCCGGCCTCGCGTCGTTTAGAAACGGCGTCGCGTCGGCGAGGATCGAGAGATCGCCGGTTTCGCGCAGGTAATTCGCCGTGACGAACGACAGCCAGAGCAGGTCGTCGGTCATCTTCGTGATATGGCCCTGCTCGGTGAGGGGGTGCCACCAGTGATAGACCGAGCCGTCGGAAAATTGATGTTCGGCGTGCAGATTGATCTGATCGCGGCAGCGGCGCGAGTCGATCGTCAGCCAGATTTGCGAATCCTGAAGCTGATCGCGAAAACCGAACGCGCCGCTTTGCTGGTAGTAGCCGCAGCGCCCCCAAATGCGCCCGGAAATCGCCTGGTAGCGGATCCAATCGTTGGACAGGTAGTTCAGCGTCGGCTCGGGTGTGTCTATTCGATGCGCCGCCAGCATCGTGGTCCACGCCGCGCGAGCGTCGTGCAAGGCTCGTTCGACGTTGCCGACCGCCGCCTCGCCGCCACCGGATATCACCCTGTCCAGCGTCGCTTCGACACTGGGCCGTGACGAGCCGACTGCGATCACGAACGCGAGCGTCCGAGACTGCCCGGGGCGCAGTTCGATCACGGGCTGCAAGGCCGCGATTGCGTCGTCATGCCGGCCGAAGCGCGGTTTCCACCATTCCTGCTTGAGTGCGGCGGGCGATTTGAAGTCTCCATAGCGCCCCAGGAATGCCGTCTTGTCGCCCTGTGCGCGCAAAACCGGTTCGCTGCATGCAAGAGCCGCAACGTACGGAAAATCGGCGTTCCAGTGCCCGAAGCGTTTCGCCGGCACGTCCCACATGTGGTTCCACGCCAGCACCGCGCCGCGCTGCGCGTCAAACGCCGTCTCGATGAACAGCTTGTGGAACTCCCGCCGCGGCGACGGCGAAACGCCGCAGTTCCATTCGAGGAACGCGCACAGTTCCAGCCGCTTGGTTTCACTGGTCTGATTGCGGATCTCGACGCGCCAGTATTCGATGGTGTCAACCGGGTCGACGTAGAGCGTCCAATCAGTGCGAATGCCGCACATGTCGGTCTCGAACGTCGTGTAACCCAGTCCATGCCGGCACATGTGCACGGCGTTCGCCGCCCACACGGGCGCGGGCGAGAGCGACCAGAGTTCTCCGGTCCCGGCATCGCGGATGTAGAGGAACTTGCCGGAGCTGTCGCGCGCCAGGTCTTGTTCCCAACGCGTGATGACCGCAAGCTGCGAGTTATCCAACCAGGTGAATCCGCTGCCGGTCTGGCTGACCGCCAGCCCCATGCGCGGGTTTGAAATTACGTTGCACCAGGGCCGCGGCGGGCGCGGATTCGTGATGCAATATTCGCGCCCGTCCGCGGAAAACTTGCCGTATTGGTCGGGCTCGCCGCCTGAGGGCTGCTGAAGGTTGGTTTGGCTCACGGCGGTAGTCATAACGTACAGCTTTCAGCCCCCGCAATGACGAAAATCACTGCAATCGCTTTCAGTTCCAACCTACTCCCAGCGGCGAGGAGAGTCAATGCAGACTATGTCGGCGGGTGCACCCGACGTCGGCGCATGTTTGTGGGCAAAGTAATTGCCAGATGGTGGCAAGCGCGGCGTGCACACCGCCCGGCAGGGCGCACGACTGTTGCCAGCGACTCCAGTCGCCGGTTTCGGCGATCGCCCGGATGACGAACGCGGATCGCGTCGGTCCTCCGGACCGCGGAAAAAACGGGAACTCCATCCAGGCGTTGAAACGCCTGGCAACGATCGCCCGCCGTGCCGGGCGAAAACTGAACGTCGCCCTGCCAGGCAACTGGGCGGCGCGTCCGAGTACAATGTGGCGCCCGCTCGCGGCGCGGTACGCTTCGACCGGCGGACATTCCGGCGTTGTGGTAATGGAAGACTGCATCGCAATGTCGCATCTGACCGAGCCGCACAGATCGCCCGACCTCGCCACGCCCATCGACCTTCGCGGCGCGCGCGTTGCGTTCACTGGCCGGCTCGCGTCCATGACGCGCCGCGCGGCCTGGGAGCGCGTTCAAATCGCGGGCGGTATGCCCTGTGCCGCCGTGACCCGGCGTACGACGCACCTCGTGGTCGGCGGCGTCGGCTGGCCGCTGGCATCGGATGGCGCCGTGTCGCGCCCGCTGAAGACCGCCCAACAGCTCAACGCTGAAGGCGCGCGGATCGCGATCGTCGCTGAGGGCGAATTCCTCGCCGCGCTCGGCGTCGCGCCCGCCATGCCGGCGGAAGCAAAGGCGTATCCGATCGAATCGGCCTGCGCGCTGCTGGGTGTGCCGCGCGAAGCGCTGGCGCGCTGGGAGCGCTGCGGCTTGGTGCGCGCGGCCGGCGGGCGATACGACTTTCAGGATCTCGTTTCGATTCGCGCTGTGGCCGAGCTGGTGCAGCAAGGCGCGCGTCCCGAGGCGATCGCGCGCAGCCTGCGCGGCCTGGCGGCGCTTTTGCCCGACACGCAGCGTCCGCTGGCGCAGCTCAATCTGGTGCTCGAAAACCCGCACACGTTGCTGGTCGAGCTGGGCGATGCGCGAATCGCGCCGAATGGTCAGCTCACACTGAATTTCGACGCGCTAGGGCCGACGGCGCTTGCGGCACAACCGCCGGGACCTGCGGAACAGGCGCCGGTGCAACCGCCCCGTTTTCTCGCACAACCGAGACGAGTTGAATTACTGCCGCCCTCGGCGGCGCCTGGCATGTCGAACGCGGCAAGGGCGCTCAGCACCCGTCGCGAAGCACGGCCGGTGGTGGCTGCGCCACAAGCGCTGCAAGCGCCGCAGCGCGACGGACCGGACATTTTGGGCCGACTCGACCGCGGCGACGAGTCGTTCAGCGCCTCGCAGTGGTTCGAGCGCGGACGGATGCTTGAGGAGCGCGAGCGGTTCGAGCCGGCGGCCGATGCATATCGCGCCGCGCTGGCGCTCGAGCCGCGTTTCGTCGAAGCCGGGTTTAATCTCGGGAATGTGCTGCGAGCACAGGGTCGCATCGATGCGGCGGCGGAGGTCTTTCGGCTGGTGACGCGCCTGGACGCGCAGTTCGCCGAGGCATGGTACAACCTGGCCGATGCGGAAGAGGAATGCGGCCGGCTGGCGTCCGCGATCCTTGCGCTTGAATCGGCGGTCCGCGCTGATCCGCAGTACGCGGATGCACACTTCAACCTGGCCCGCTGCTATGACCTCGCCGATAGACGGCGCGAGGCGCGGGCGCATTGGGTGGCGTACTTGCGCCTCGACCCGCAAAGCCGCTGGTCACGCATGGCGCGCGAGCGGCTCAACACCGAGCCGCGTCCGTAACCGTCGCGGCACGCACCTTCAGAGCCGCGACCGCAAGGGAGCGGTCGGCCCGGAATTTGAAGCCACATCGCATCGCCGAGCGGGCTTCGACGCGCTCCATCGCATCGTCGAGCACACTTCGACGCACAATTCCGACCGCGCCCTGACGGTCGCGGCTCTGAGGCAGGCGCGCCGCTGTTGTCAGCCAACATCACAAGTCGTATCCTCGCGGCGGGTCGAAGCCACCCGTCCGCGTCAACGCTGAATCGGGTCATGGCGAATCACCAGCCAACGAATGTGTCGGAGCCCGGAATGAACGACTTTGTGTCCTCGCGACTGGCCGGAATGACGCAGTCCGAAATCCGAAACATGACGCGCGAGTGCGAGCGTGTCGGCGGAATCAACCTTGGCCAGGGTCTGGGCGATCTGCCCACACCGCCGCTGGTGCGCGATGGCGCCATCCAGGCGATTAACGAGCGACGAAGCACATACTCATTTCCCGAAGGCATCGTTGAGCTGCGCCACCTTATCGCGGAGAAACTCAGTCGCGACAACGGAATCCAGGCTGATCCGCGAGCGGAGATCGTCGTCACCGTCGGCTCGTCCGGCGGTTTCGCGTGCAGCATCATGGGTTGCCTGAATCCCGGCGACGGAATCATCCTGTTCGAGCCGTACTACGGCTATCACCTAAATGCGGCGATACTGGCCGGCTTGGAGCCGCAGTTCGTCGCGCTCGATCCGCCGCGTTTCGATCTCGACGAGGCCCGCTTGAAGGCCGCGATCCGGCCGAACACGCGCGCCGTGGTGCTTTGCACGCCGTCGAATCCGAGCGGGCGCATGTACGGCGTGGATGATTTTCGCTTGCTGGAGCGCACCTGCCGCCAGCACGACCTGCTGCTGATCACCGACGAAATTTACGAGTACATCATTTACGATGGGCGAAAACACGTTTGCCCGGCGACGCTGCCCGGTCTGCGCGAGCGAACGATCACGCTGATGGGCCTGTCGAAGACATTCAGCATCACCGGCTGGCGCGTCGGCTACGCGGTTGCACCGCCGCAGCTGGCTCGGGCCATCACTCTGGCCAATGACCTGTTCTACGTGTGCTCGCCGACGCCGCTGCAACATGGGGTGGCGGCGGGCTTCAGATCGCCCAGTGAGTTTTTTGACAAGCTGAAGGCCGATTATCAGCGCAAGCGCGACATCATCTGCGACGGGCTGGATGCGGCGGGGCTGCGCCCGATCGTGCCGCAGGGCGCGTACTACGTGCTGGCGGAAATCGGACACCTCGGTTTTCCCAACGCCAAGGCCGCGGCGATGGCGCTGCTGGAAGAGACGAAAGTCGCCAGCGTGCCGGGCACGGCGTTCTATCAGAGCCAGGCCGGCGAGAAGCTGCTGCGGTTCTGTTTCGCAAAGGAAGACGACATTCTGCGCGAGGCCGCGCGGCGAATTCGCACCTTCCGTGGGGCGCCGCTCCATGCCTGAGTCGGCGGTTGCTGACGCACTGGCGCAAACGCCGGCTTGTACCGCGGCGCGCGACGCACTGCGCGAAGTCGCGGCGATGTTCCACCATCGCGGCTGGGCGCTCGGCACGAGCGGCAATTACAGCGTTGTGATTCAACAGCGGCCGTTGCGGCTTCTGCTCTCCGCCAGCGGGCGCGAAAAACGCCGGCTGAGCGAGGCTGATTTCGTCATCGTCGACGAGCGCGGATTACCGCTCGACGCGCACGATCCGCGTCCATCTGCCGAGACGATGCTGCACGTGGTGCTCGCGCAGCGCGGCGGCATCGGGTCCGTGCTGCACACGCATTCAGTCTGGAACACGCTGCTATCCGACGTTCACGGCGACAAGGGCGCGTTGCGTATTTCCGGCTACGAGATGTTGAAGGGCCTGGCGGGCGTAATGACGCACGAAACGATCGTTCGCGTGCCCATCTTCGAGAATACGCAGGACATACCGTCGCTCGCGCGGCGCGTCGCGGACGAAGTCGGCGGCGAAGCGCCGCACGCCTTCCTGATCCGCGGTCACGGGCTGTACACTTGGGGCAAAGATCTGGCGGAAGCGGTCCGACACGTCGAAGTCCTGGAGTTCCTGTTCGAGGTCGTCGGCCGGCGCGAAGGGTTTGTGCAGGACGGCGAGTCGATTTGACGCCACGAACGAGTTGGACGTACGACCGGATTCGGGAGCATCGGCACATGGCGACAGTTCGCGTTCCTCATCGGCGCACGATCGACGATCCGACGGAGATTCGCGCGTTCCTGGCGCCGTATGGCATGACTTACGAGCGCTGGCCGTTGGAGGAACGCGTCAACCCGGACGCCTCGCCCGAGCAAATCCTGGCCGCCTACGCGCCGGAGATTGAGCAGCTCAAGCGCCGCGGCGGATACGTGACCGCCGACGTCATCAACGTCACGCCGCAGACGCCCAACCTCGACGCGATGTTGAACAAGTTCAACAAGGAGCACGTTCACTCCGAGGATGAAGTCCGCTTCATCGTGAAGGGAAACGGGCTTTTCCACATTCACCCCGAGGGCGGGCCGGTCTTTTCGATCACCGTGCAGGCCGGCGACCTGATCACCGTCCCGCGCGGCACGCGACATTGGTTCGATCTCTGCATCGACCGCACGATCCGCGCGATTCGGCTCTTTCAGGACGCCGGCGGCTGGACGCCCCTGTATACCGAACACGGCGCGCACGAAAAATTCGCTCCGCTGTGCTGGGGTCCGAGCTACGTCGCGCCGCAGCCGATGTTCACGCCGACGGTGGCGCGGTGAGCATCCCGCGCGGGTCTACGGACCTGTCGGAACACGCCGACCATGCCGCTCTCGACCCCGCGACGATTCGCGCGGTCGTGCTGGACATCGAAGGCACCATCTCGCCGATTTCCTACGTTCACGACGTGATGTTCCCGCTGGCACGGCGGGAGATGGCCGGGTTCCTGCGCGAAAACTGGTCGGACGAGGAGGTCACGGCGGCGCGGATGCTGGTGGAGCTGGACGCCAGGCACGGCGATCTGGAATTGAGTGACATGACGGAGTATCTGGGCGCGCTGATGGACCGCGACGCGAAGGCAACCGGGCTCAAGGCGATGCAGGGCCTGATCTGGCGCCGCGCATTCGCCGCCGGAACGCTCCGCGCGCCGGTCTACGCCGACGTGCCGATCGCGATTCGTCGCTGGCGCGGAGCGGGCCGCAGCGTCAGCATCTACTCCAGCGGCAGCAGCGCCGCGCAGCGCGCGTTTCTGACACACAGCGACCAGGGCGACCTGACGCCGCTGATTCGCGAGTTTTTCGATACGACGGTCGGCCCCAAACAAGCGCCCGAGAGCTACCGCGAAATCTCGCGGCGGCTTGAAACGCCACCGGAACAGATCTTGTTCATCTCGGACATGCCCGCGGAACTGGACGCGGCGGTGTCAGTCGGGATGGATGTTCGGTTGGCGGTCCGGCCGGGGAATGCGGCGGCGGTGGACGCATCTCACGTCGTAGTCCGCACTTTCGATGATGTTCGCTGATGGGCTCGGTTACGAAACGAGCCAGTCGAATAGCAAGGCGAGCGCGCCGAGGAAATACGGTGCAACTACGAAGGCAGCCGCGGCGACAAGGTGCACAGTGAACACGCGCGCGGCCAGCACCCATTTTTCTTTCATTGCGGCGCGAAGGCCACGGGCGCAAAGGGCACATTGCAAAAGGCAGATCGGCGCCGTGACCATGTAGAGCATGAGGAACATCGATCGATCACGTTCGATCCACCACCAACAGCAAAGCAGCGCGACAGCGCAGTCCAGTACGGCGACACCGCATAGCGCGCCGACGCAACCACGCCTCTCGCGCCAGTTCACAACCACATCGGCCTCTAAGCGCTGCACAGTCTAGCTAGACACGCTGTTTGCAGCTTATGGGTGGTCCGGGCGTCTCGCCCGGCGGCCGGAACCGGCGCGACGCCCGGACCACCCAGGATCCCCCCGCGCACCGTTCCGCGTGCTATTCGACCGTGACCGCCTTCGCCAGGTTCCTTGGCTTGTCCACGTCGCAGCCGCGCAGCACCGCCGCGTGATAGGCCATCAGTTGCAGCGGGATCACCGTGACCAGCGGCGCCAGCAGTTCCGGCACCGACGGGACGTACATGACGTGCTCGGCCAGGTGGCCGATGTGCTCGTCGCCCTCCGTCGCCACCGCCAGCACGCGCCCGCCGCGGCTGCGGACTTCCTCGATGTTGCTGATGACCTTCTCGTACCAATGCCCCTGCGGCGCAATGACGACCACCGGCATGTCCTCGCTGATCAGCGCGATCGGGCCGTGCTTCATCTCGGCGGCCGGCAGGCCCTCGGCGTGGATGTAGCTGATTTCCTTCAGCTTCAGCGCGCCTTCCAGCGCCACCGGATACTGCACGCCGCGGCCCAGATACAGCCAGTTGTTCGACTCGACGTACTCCGACACGATCCGCCGAATGTCGCCGCACATCTCGAGCGTGCGTTCGATCACTTCGGGCATTCCGGCCAGCGCTTTCAGGTACGCATTGCAATCGCTCTGGCTCAGGTGACGCCGGCGGCCGAGAAACGCCGCCAGCATGGCGAGGACCGCGACCTGCCCGGTGAACGCCTTGGTGGACGCTACGCCGATCTCCGGCCCCACGTGCAGATATACGCCGGCGTCGGTCTCGCGCGCGATCGTCGATCCGACGGCGTTCACGATGCCCAATGCCATTGCACCGCGGTCCTTGGCCTCGCGCATCGCGGCCAGCGTGTCGGCGGTCTCGCCGCTTTGCGAAATGGCCAGCACGACCGTGCCGTCTTCGACGACCGGGTTGCGATAGCGGAACTCGCTGGCGTACTCGGTCTCGCACGGGATTCGCGCAAGCTGTTCGATCAGATACTCGCCGACCAGGCCCGCGTGCCACGCCGTGCCGCAGGCGGTCATGATGATGCGGTGCGCGCGGAGCAATTCGCGGGCCACGGTCGTCAGGCCGCCCAGCACGACGCGGCCCTGCTCCAGGTCGATCCGCCCGCGCAGGCAGTTGCGCAGCGACTCGGGCTGCTCGAAGATCTCCTTGAGCATGAAATGCTGGTGTCCGCCGAGCTCGAGCTGCTCGAGCGTGTACTCGATTTCCTCGATTTCCTTGGTCACCGGCGCGGCGTCGAGCGTCGTCGTCGTGAACCCGCGGCGACCGACGACGGCGACCTCGTTATCCGACAAATAGAACACGTGCGCCGTGTGCTGCACGATCGCCGCCGCGTCGGACGCGATCACGTACTCGTCCTTACCGACGCCGACGATCAGCGGGCTGCCGCGCCGCGCGGCGACGACCACGTCCGGCTCGTCGGCGTGAATGACAGTGATGCCGAACGTGCCGCGGACTTCGCGCAGCGCCTTTCGCACGGCGTCTTCGAGCTTGCCCTCGTAGAAATGCCCGACGAGCTGCGCGAGCACCTCGGTGTCGGTCTCGCTCTGCATTTCGACGCCGTGGCCGCGCAGGTATTCGCGCAACACGCGGTAGTTTTCAATGATGCCGTTGTGAACCAGCGAGAGCTTCCCGCTGCGATCGCGGTGCGGATGGGCGTTGTCTTCGGTTGGAGCCCCGTGCGTGGCCCAGCGCGTGTGCGCCATGCCGATATTCGCGCCGTCAAGCGAGCGCTGCACGGTCCGTTCGAGATTCACGATTCGCCCCACCGCGCGGCGCGTGTGCAGGCGTCCGTCACGAATGACGACGATGCCGGCCGAATCGTAGCCGCGATATTCGAGCCGCTTGATGCCCTCCAGCAGAATAGGGCACGCGTCTCGCTGTCCGATATAGGCGACGATTCCGCACATTATCGCTTCTCCAAATCAACCGGCAGACAGGGCGTCAAGAACGGTGATCTTATCAAACATACGAATCAGCGGCACGTCGGTTCGGTGGTCGATCGGCGGCGATGTCACACTCGCGCGGCACATGCTATTCTCGGTCCTTCCCCCCGACTTTCCTGAACCCGGTGTTCACCCTGACCGATACTTCGGTGTCGCGCACTGCAACTATGGATCGGATACCACGGTCCGCGCAATGACCAGATCGCGATGTCCAGCGGAGAACAGGCATGAACGGCGCGCCGGCGACTCACGCAGACAAACTCATCTCGCAGTTGCTGATCGACGACCCGGACATGCGCGATATCGTCGAGGAATTCGTGGCCGGCCTGCCGGTGCGACTCGATGAACTCCGTACGGCGTACGCGAAACTCGACTGGCAATCGTTGACGACGTACGCACACCGCATCAAGGGCGCCGCCGGCTCGTACGGCTACCCACAAATCAGCGCGCTGGGCGCGACGATGGAGACGCACTTCAAATCGCAGCGCGCCGACGACTTCGCCAAGTGGGCCGAGCAATTCAGCCAGTTCGCGCGAGCCGCGAAGGCCGGACTGCAGTAAGGCATGTGCGAGTGGCGAGTAGCGAATAACGAATTACAGAACCGGCCACCCAATCGCTTTTCTCTATTCGCTCTTCTCTGTTCCCTGTTCCCTACTCCCCTTTCTCTGTTCGCTATTCCCCGTTCCCTGTTTCCTCTCCTCCTCGCTATAACTCCCCCGCATGCAGCTCGCGAATCGACCTGATCCATATTGCGGCCACTGCGGCTATTCGCTGGTCGGACTGACCGACTCCAGCAAGTGCCCCGAGTGCGGCAAACCGATCGTCGAGGTACTGCAACGCGACGTGAGTTTGCCGCAAGGGCGACGATACAAGTCAAAAACCGCTATTCTCGGCCTGCCGCTAGTCTGTGTCGCGATCGGACCGTCCGGCCGCGAGCGCATCGGCCGGGCGATCGGGATCATCGCGGTCGGAGACGTCGCGATCGGCTGGGTCGCCATCGGCGGCGCGCTCTCGGTCGGCGCCATCGCCCTGGGCGGCTTGGCGGTCGGGGTGCTCGCGCTCGGCGGCTGTGCAATCGGAATGATGGCGTTGGCCGGCCTCGCCGTCGGCGGCGTAACGCTGGGCGGAATGTCGCTGGGATTGATCGCCAGCGGCGGCGGCGCCGTGGGCCACATCGCGCAGGGCGGCGGAGTCTGGGGACATTACGCACGCGGTGGAGAGGCGTCCGGCACACACGTCATCAGCGCCGGCCGGACGCCGGACCCTGCGGCAGTCGCGCTATTCGATCAACTGGCGTGGCTGCTGGGCGACACGCCGGCGAAGATGTGGATGCCGGCGGCGTGGTTCGTCGTCGCGCTGATCGTGCTCGGCGCGTTCATGGCGCTCTTGCTATGGTCTGCGCATCGCCACTCGAAAGGCCGCACGGCCGGTCGCGCCGACTCGCCAACTGGGCCTTGAAGTTCGCTCGCGTTCAGCAACCGATAAACCGCGTCGGCCAACACCGCCTGGATTTTGCGGAACCCCGGAGAAAAACGTTGCCGGTGCGGGGCGCGTCGAACCAACGCTCGACGACACCCCGACCGGCGGACACGAAAGGGCCGATTCATCGATCGGGGGCGGCAGCGCCACGCCGATCGTTCAACGAACGCGCCGAAAGCGCGCGTCGGGTCGCCAGAATGCCGAGATTGGGAGAACGCCGCGGTGAGACGGGCTCTCCAGCGATCGCCTGCGAGGTTAGCTGTCGGGCTCGTCGCGCTAGATCGACGTCCGCCATCCTGGCGGATTCGCCCCGGCGACACGCGACTCAGTACGCCGCGATGCCGCATGGTTTCCCCGCTGCCGACCCGCGCCGCGGGACGACATTCGGCAATTCAAGCAACGTGAGTATAGTCGACACGCCCGACCTCGGCGAATTGTTTTCTCGAGATGGAAGTGGCTCAATTTCGCATGCGACCCCAAGGAAACCCTCGAAACCGAGGCCCGACCGTAGGGGAACGGCTTTCTGGCCGTCGCAAGAGCCCCCTCCCTGACGGTCGGGGCTCGGTTGTGGAGTTTCTCCACGAAACTGAGCCACCCTCGAGATTCCACGTCAAAGCACCGCGACGCGTCAGCGAGCGGCAGCCCGACGCGGCGCCCGCGCCGGATACGCCCGGCGCGGCCGGAGTTGATACTTTTCTGAACGCGACTCAACGCATCGCATTTCGTTCAACGGGCGTCGCGTTAAGCCGGTGCGAGCGACGTCGCGATTTTCGCCAGCGCGGCGCCGGCTCGCTCGATGTCCTCCGCCGTGGTGAATGCGCCAAGCGAGAGGCGCGTCGCGCCGCCACTGGCGTGCGTGCCGATCTCGCGGTGCGCGAAGGGCGCACAATGTAGGCCGCTGCGCGTCAGGATTCCGAACTGATCTTCCAGAATTGCCGAGAGTTCTGCCGGCTCAAGCCCCTCGATCCGCACGCTGAACACTCCAACGCGGCGCTCCGCCTCGCGCGGCCCGAACCAGCGCAGGCCGCCGACGTCGTCAAGCAATTCCGCAAAGCATCCGCAGAGCTCCATCTCGTGGCGGCGCTGCGCCGCGATGCCGCGCTCCAGCAGCCAGCGCAGCGACGCCAGCAGGCCGGTCAGACCGAGTGCGTTGTGGCTGCCGGCCTCGAATTTGTCGGGCGCGAAATCAGGCTGAATCGGTGTCTCGCTGAGTGAGCCGGTGCCCCCCTCTCGGACGGAACGCATCCGCGCTTCCACGCCGCCGCGAATGATGAGCACGCCTGTCCCCAACGGTCCAAGCAGGCCTTTGTGTCCGGGCGTCGCGAGAAGATCGATCGGTGTCGCCTGCAGGTCAATCGGGACGTGCCCGGCCGACTGGGCCGCGTCGACCAGCAATGGAACGCCACGCCCGCGGCAGATTGCCGCGATTTCCGCGAGCGGCTGGAGCACGCCGGTCACATTGCTGGCGTGATTCACTGCTACCAGCGACGTGTCCGGCTCGATCGCGTCGGCGACCGCGGCGGGATCCAGCAGCGTCGTCTCCGGGGCGACGTGCAGCGGAGTCCAAGTGATGCGGCGCTGCTCCTTTAGTGCGTGCAGCGGGCGCAGCACCGAATTGTGGTCCATAACGGTCGTGACGACGTGCCCCCCGTCGCGCACCAGTCCCTTGATGGCGATATTCAGCGCGTCAGTGCCGTTCAAAGCAAAGATGACGGCGTCTTCAGCCCGCGCATTGAACAGCTTGCGAATCGCCGCGCGGCATTGGTCCAACATCTGTCCGGATCGCACCGCCTCGCGGTAGGCGCCGCGGCCGGCCGAGGCGTTCAACTCGTCGAGGTATTCACGAATGGCGGCGGACATCTCCGGCGGCTTGGGGAAGCTCGTCGCGGCGTTGTCGAGATAGCGGCGCGGGGGCAAAGCGTCCATGATCGCTGTTCTCAAACCTCCGCCGCGCCGGGCGCTGCCGCTTCGGCGCGAATCAAGCGCCCCAGATGCAGCCGCAAAGCCACCTGCGGCGGGTGTTGCACCAATTCGCTGAATCCGGGCGGACAGTCGGCCCCAAAACAGTATAGATCGCGCCCGCCGGCGCGGACGCGGTATACGACGAAATACTGCTCGTCGCAGCGAAACACGCCCGCTACGCGGATCGAATCGCGATCGGCGTCCGGAGCGTAGTTGTTCAGGATCACTTCCAGATTGGCGCGGGCCGTCGGTGGCTCGAAGGAGTCATCCAGCCGCGAAATTTCCAGTTCCAGCGCGAACCGGGTGCCGATGTGGAAGCTGTAGGCGTCGTCGGTCGAGAGCCCATAAGACGGAAAGTAATTCGACCTGTCGCCGACGGCGACGTAGTGGCGAGCATCCGCGTCCATTCCGCAGTCGACGCTCGGCGCGAGGTCGAACGAGAGAATCGCCGTCGGTCCCTCGCCGTCCAGCGGAGACTCTTCGAATGCCTGCTCGAATCGCACGGTCTTCGGCGCTCGCCGGCCGAGTTGTTCGGCCAGGTATTGCCGCGCCTTCGATTCGCAATCCGCGATGTTGATCATCACGGCGATTGTACTGCGCCGACGCAGCGCCGCGCGGCGGGAGGCTC
This sequence comes from Phycisphaerae bacterium, assembly GCA_046350315.1. GTDB lineage: Bacteria > Planctomycetota > Phycisphaerae > UBA1845 > Fen-1342 > CAZHTF01. Next base: position 2,162,648 of record JAXMAP010000002.1, on the reverse strand, counting down.
GGCGATCCGCACCGCGAGCGCCAGCGACCGGTGAGGGCGCGACAAGCGACCAGGCATTCGCGCCGTCAGTCCGGTCGCTTGCGCTCGCGGTTCGATTCGTCGCTGCACTCCGCGCGTCGTCGCGATATAGTCTGCACGTGTCGCGTCACCGCGAAAAATGGATGAATGCCGGGAACCTGCGATTGATTGGAAAACTCGGTCTCGAAGATGGCGGCGTTTTCGTCGGACAGTCGTTCGGCGCTGTCGGAACGCGCTCGGGCGAAGTCGTGTTCAACACCGCCATGACCGGCTATCAGGAGGTCTTCACCGATCCGTCCTACTTCGGGCAGATCGTGACGATGACTTTTCCGTTGATCGGCAACTACGGCGTCAATCCGGACGATTTCGAATCCGCCAAGCTGCACCTTTCGGGCTTCGTGGTGCGCGCGTTGCCGCCGAGGCCCAGCAACTTTCGCGCCACCGCGGCGCTGAGCGACTTTCTGGCCCAGCACGGCGTCGTCGGTCTCGCGGGCGTGGACACGCGCGCGCTGACGCGGCGAATTCGGATTCACGGCGCGCTGCGCGGCGTGCTGTCCACAGAGGTGTTGGACGAGCGCGAGTTGGTGCGAATGGCGCGCGAATCGCCGCGCATGTCCGGCGCGAACCTGGTGCCGCGCGTCACGACGCCGGGTCTGCGAGACTGGCGGCAGCCACTTCACCTTCTCGACGAGCGCGGCGGCGGGCCCGAGCCGGCGCTGACGCCGACTGCGGATGCGGCGACAGGCGACGCCGAAGTTCCGCACGTCGTCGCAATCGATTGCGGCATCAAGCACAACATCCTGCGTTATCTCCGCGAATTCGGCTGCCGCGTGACGGTCGCGCCGGCTGACGCGACTCTTGAGCAGATTGACGCCCTCGCGCCCGATGGGCTGCTCGTCGGCAACGGCCCGGGCGACCCGGCAGCAGTGGTGGCGACGATCGAAACGCTCCGCGGCGTCATCGGCCGCTACCCGATTTTCGGGATCTGCCTGGGCCATCAGATGCTGGCGCTGGCGCTGGGGGCAGAGACGTACAAGCTGCGCTTCGGCCATCACGGAGCGAATGTGCCGGTGAGAAATGAACTGACCGGCCGCGTCGAAATCACCAGCCAGAATCACGGCTTCGCGGTCGAACGCAAATCGCTGGAGCGCATCGGCGCGGTCGCCTCGCACACCAACCTGAACGACCAGAGCAACGAGGGCTTTCTACACGCGGACCGGCAGCTCTTCAGCGTGCAGTTCCACCCCGAAGCATGCCCAGGGCCGCACGACTCCGGACACCTGTTCCGGCGATTCTTCGAGGTGTTGGGCGGAAAACGCGCGATCGATCGCGAGTTGTTTGCAGAACCAACCACGGAACCTGCGAACGCCGAAGCGGCGCAAGTCGTGGTTTAATCGGCGCTGGTGAAATCTGCGCGCCCGATCCGCGACCGTCAGGGAGCGAGGTGTGCGGAAGCGCGGCTCATTGGTCCTCTGCCATCATCGCCGCGCATATTGCCTGTACCACTCGATCGATCGCTGCAATCCTTCGCCGAATCGAACGCGCGGCACGTAGCCGATGACCGCGCGGGCCGCTTCGAGAGCGGCAAGGCTGTGCTTCACGTCGCCGAGGCGGGCCGGGCGGTATTCTGGAGTCAACTGCGTGCCCAGCGCGCCGTTCAGCAGCTTGACGATTTCGTTCAGCGAAACGCGCTCGCCGCAGGCGATGTTCACCACCTCGCCGGCAAGTTTCTCCGCCCGCGCCGCCAGCAGGTTCGCCGAAACCACGTTTTCCACGAAGCAGAAATCGCGGGTCTGCTCGCCGTCGCCGTAGATGATTGGGCGCTGACTGCTGAGCATGCGGCTGACGAAGGCGGGAATCACCGCGGCGTAGGCGCTTTCGGGGTCCTGGCGCGGGCCGAATACGTTGAAGTAACGCATCGAGACAGTCTGCAGGCCGTACACGCCCGCGAAGACCGAGCAATACTGCTCGGCGGCGAGCTTGCTGACCGCGTACGGACTCAGAGGGCGCGGCGCCATGTCTTCAGACTTGGGCAACGTAGGCGTGTCGCCGTAGGCGCTGCTGCTGGCGGAATAGACAAATCTCCGGGCGCTCGCCTCGCGGGCGGCGACGAGCATGTTCAGCGTGCCGGTGATGTTCACTTCGTTGGTAACGCGCGGCTCGTCGATGCTGCGCGGCACGCTGCCGCGCGCGGCGACGTGGAAGACGGTGTCAACGCCGGTGCAGCAGCGGCGGGCGGTCTGAAAGTCGCAGATATCGCCCTTGATGAACTCGATTCGCGCGGCGATCTCGTCGAGGTTGCGCTGATGTCCGCTGCTCAGATCGTCGAGCACGCGCACGCGCCAGCTTTCGTCGAGCAAACCGCGCACGAGGTGGCTGCCGATGAATCCTGCCCCGCCGGTAACCAAAGCCAGTTTCATTCGTATTCCTCGATCCGGCCCGCGGCCGGGGTCGTGTCGCGAGCCCTACGCGCGGGCGGCTGCGGCGTCGGTAAGACCGAAGAAGCGCTGCGTCGCCTGCGACGCGGCCTCGGCGGTCGATTTCAGACTCTCGCCACGAATATCGGCCATTCGCTGGGCCGTGTGCACTAGCAACGCCGGCTCATTGGGGCGGATTTTGCGCATCGGTTCTGGCGAAAGATACGGTGCGTCGGTCTCCAGGAGCACGCGCTCATGCGGTGCAAATCGGACGACCTCACGCAGCGCGTCCGCGTTTCGAAAAGTAATCACGCCGGTAAAAGACAGGAATAAGCCCATGTCCAGAATTCGCCGTGCCATCGGCAAGTCGCCGGAAAAACAATGAAAGACGACGCGTCCGACGAGTGCGGGATAGTCGGCCAGCACGTCGCAGCAACGATCTTCGGCCTTGCGGGCGTGTATCACGACCGGCCGGCCGACTGCAACGGCCAGCTCAAGCTGCCGGCGAAAAACCTGCTCCTGGCGCTGCGGGGTCGCGAAGTCGTAGTGAAAATCCAGCCCGGTCTCGCCGACGGCGACGATTCGCCGCGCCAACTCGGGCGCAAGCGACTCCCCGTGCTGCAGCGCGGACAACTCGGCCAGGTGTTCATCGCCGCATTTGCCAGCTTCGTGCGGGTGAATCCCCGCGATGACCGAGACTGCGTCGAATCGCTGCACAAGTGCGAGTCCATCTCGCGCGTCAGCGGGATCGGTCGTCACCGTCAGCAAACGCTTAACGCCGGCGTCCGCCGCCCGTCTCACGACGGCATCAACCTGCGAATGCAGCTCCGGGCTCGTCAGGTGACAGTGCGAATCGATCAGCATCACGCGCCCAGCCTGTCAGCGCCGCGATCGGCCGTGCAAGAGCGCGCAGGCACGCGCCGCGCGTCTCATTCGGCGTTCTGAACCTGCTCTTTCAGGCGATCGATGGCGCCTTTGATTTCGATGATCCGCCGGGCGATATCCGCGTCGCCGGCCTTGGAACCGATCGTATTCGCCTCGCGCAACATTTCCTGGGCGATGAATTCGAGTTTGCGGCCGGCAGGCTCGGGACTGCTGAAACACGCGGCGAATTGGTCCAGGTGCGACGCGAGCCGGCTGAGTTCTTCGCTGATGTCGCTGCGTTCGGCATAGACCGCGACTTCCTTCAATAAATCCGTCTCGGCAAGCTTCACTCCGCTGCCGGCGATCAGTTCCTGCACGCGTGCGTGCAGGCGTTGGCGATAGTCATCGACGACGCCGCGGCAGCGCGCGCGGATCTGATCCAGCTCGCCGCGGATCAGGTCGCAATGGGACTTCAGATCGGCGGCCAGCGCGCGGCCCTCAGTGGCGCGCATTTGAGTCAATCCGGCCAGGGCCTGCTCGGTCAGTTCAGCCACCGCTTTCTGGCTCTCGTCGCGTTGCTGCTCGCTGAGTTCGTGCGGCTGACATACGCCCGGCAGCGTCGCCAGCGTCGCCAGGTCGATCGTGAATGACGCGTCTCCGCCGGCGACGGACCGCAGGCGCTCCAGATAGTGCAGCAGCGCCGCGTCGTTGATGTCCTGAGCCGCCTGCTCGCTCAGATCACGGACGTAGAGCCGGAATGTGACGCTGCCGCGGGTGATGCGGCGGCGGAGGGCCTGCTCGACTTCGGCCTCCAGGAAGGCGAAGTCATCCGGCAGTTTGATTGTCGGCTTGAAATAACGGTTGTTCACGCTGCGCATTTCGACGTGATAGACGTGTCCGTTCTGTTCTCGCTGCGCCTCGCCGAAGCCGGTCATCGAAACGATCATCGCTGAGAATTCCTCGAACTGCGCGCCAGACGCCGCGACGGCGTCGAGAGTTACCGCGAATACCGGTGTTTGTCGCCGATCGGTGTCGCCAGGTACAGCCGAGGGCGGCCGCCACAACATTCACAAAGTCGCAAGTCGGCGCGTCGTCGGCCGCGCGGCTGGTTACTCTTCGAGCACGATGCCTTCCATCTGCGCGATCCGCGCCACTTCCTGCGGCGTCGTCACACCGCGGAGGATCTTGAGCTTTCCGTCGTGCAGCAATGAGCGCATCCCCGAGGCCAGCGCGGCCTTGCGGATCTGGTTGGTCGGCGCGCGGTGGAAGGCCAGCTCGCGGATCTCGTTGTTCAGTTCCATCATTTCGAACAGGCCCTGCCGGCCACGGAAGCCGATGTTGCTGCAACGGTTGCAGCCGCGGCCCTTGTAGATGTGGCGGCCTTCCAGGTCCTTGTCGGTGATGCCAAGCAGCTTGAGCACGAAGCGGTCGGGCGCCGGGTCGATTTCGCGGCACTCGGTGCAGATCACGCGCACCAGCCGCTGCGCCAGGATCGCCTGGATCGACGACGCCACCAGGAAAGGCTTGATGCCCATGTCGATCAGGCGCGTCACGGCGCTCGGCGCGTCGTTGGTGTGCAGCGTGCTGAAGACCAGGTGCCCCGTCAGCGCCGCCTGGATCGCCACCTCGCCCACCTCGCGATCGCGAATCTCGCCCACCAGGATGATGTTCGGCGCTTGCCGCAGCATGGCGCGCAGAATGCGCGCAAACGTCAGCCCGATGTCGTCGCGCACCTGGCACTGGTTCATCCCGGTGAAGTTGTATTCCACCGGATCCTCGGCGGTGATGATCTTGCGGTCCGGGCGGTTCAGTTCCTGCAGCGCGGCGTATAGCGTCGTGGTCTTGCCCGAGCCGGTCGGGCCGGTGACCAGAAAGACCCCGTTGGGCTGACGAATGATCTGCTGAAAGCGCTCGTAGTCGTCCTGCTCGAAGCCCAGGCCGGTGACGCCGACCTTCACTGAGTCGGGCCGCAGAATACGCAGCACGACGCTTTCGCCGTGGTACGCCGGGCAACTGCTGACGCGGAAATCGATCATCGCATTGCTGATCTTCATCTTGATGCGGCCGTCCTGCGGCAGTCGCTTTTCGGCGATGTCGATGCCGGACATGATCTTGAGGCGCGTCAGCACCGGGCCCTGCATGCTCTTGGGGACGTTGTCGCGCACGACGCACACGCCATCGATTCGGTAGCGCACGCGGACGCGGTCATTCATCGGCTCGACGTGGATGTCGCTGGCGCGCATGCGGACCGCTTCGCCGATCAGCAGGTTCAGCAGCTTGATGACCGGCGCCTCGGCGTCGTCTTCGCTGAGGGTTTTCTTGGCGCTCTCGTCCTTGGCGGCCAGGTCTTTGTCGCGCTCGACCTCTTCGATCGCCTCGTCCATGCTCGTGTCGACATTGCGCACGAACGTGTCGATGAAGCGCTGAATCTTGCTCTTGGGCGCCAGCGCGCAGTCGATCTCAAGCCCCAGGCGGAAACGCAGCATGTCGAGCAGTTCAAGATCGAGCGGATCGGGGATGATGACCTTGAGGCGATTGTCCTCCTTGCTCATCGGCAGGATCTTGTGACGCGTCACCAGCTCCTGCGGAACCAGATCCAGCGCCGCCGGCACGACGACGTTCTTGTCGAGATCGACGTATTCCAGGTCGAATTGCGCAGCGAGCGCCTTGGTAACGTCGTCTTCGCCGACCAGTTCGAGTTCGACCAGCGCCTCGCCGATGCGCTTGCCGTTCTGCGCCGCGTAGGCCAGCGCGTCTGCAAGCGAGTTGGGCGTCAGCAGGTTCCAGCTGACGAGAATCTCGCCGAGCTTCTTGCGGCGTCGCGCCATCCGATCTCCTAGCGCCCAGGCGGCACAAACAGCCCTGCCCTACGGCACGCCCGAGGCGGCTAGGGTGGCTTGCGCCCGAGGCGGATTCTTCCCGCCAGCGTGAAGGAACGCAAGGCGCGCATTCCTATGTCGGCGTCACCGGATGTGTGACACATTGGGCGAGTGGATTCTCGCCCCGCTAGGGGCGTCGGAGTGTAGCCACGGGTGAAGCCGCCGCAGGCGGCGAACCCGTGGACAACGAGCGTGCGCGGATTCTCGCCCCGCAGGGGCGACGCCGTGTGCGTTAAGGGGCCGCCCGCGCGGGATTCCTCGGCCCCTGCCGGGTCCGGCCGCCGCGCGTGCGTCGCATCCACGAGTTCCGCTCGGGCCGCTGGCCCTCGCTGCACCCGTGGCTACAGTCGTCGACCCTTGCGGGGCCGCCAAATGTGTCACGCGCCCGGCGTCACCAGCAGGTTGTCGATCAACCGCGTGCCGCCGATGCGGACGGCCAACGCGATCAGCACCGTTCCGTCAATCCGCCGCACCGGCGTGAGCGTCCGCGGATTGACGACGCTGACGTAGTCGATGCGCGTCGGCGCGGCGGACTCGATGATCTTCAGCATTCCGTCGATGACGGGCGAGGCATCGCGAACGCCTCCCTGGATCGCTTTCTCCGCATGCCGCAGCGCCGCATTCAGACACGTCGCCTGGGCGCGCTGTTCGGACGTCAGGTAGGCGTTGCGGCTGGAAAGCGCCAGGCCGTCCGGCTCGCGAACCGTCGGGCAGCCGACGACTTCGATCGGGAAGTCGAGGTCCGCCACCAGCCGGCGAATGACGGCTAGCTGCTGCGCGTCCTTCTGGCCGAAATAAGCCGCATCCGGCCGTACGATATTGAACAGCTTACTTACGATCGTCGCGACGCCCTCGAAGTGTCCGGGCCGAAACGCGCCGCACAGATGTTCGCTCAGGCCATTGACCCGCACGCGGGTCACCGCGCCGTCGGGGTACAACTCGTCACGCGTCGGTAGGAACAACAGGTCGACGCCGGCGGACTCGCACGATCGCAGATCCTCATCTTCACGCCGCGGGTACTTTGCGAAATCCTCGTTGGGACCGAATTGCAGCGGATTGACGAAAATGCTGACGACGACAAAACCGCCGCCGCGCCGCGCCGCGTCGATGAGCGAACGATGCCCGGCGTGCAGCGCGCCCATGGTCGGAACAAAGCGGATCGCCTGGCCTGCGCGCCGCGCGGCGTCTACCGACGCTCTGGCATCCGCGATGGATTTGGCAATCTGCACGCCCGTATTGAACCGTGCGGCGAACGCGATGTCACGCACGTCGCCGGACGCGGCGAGGGCGCGGCCGGGAAAGAAGCGCGCCGCTGGCGCTCGCCCGGAAGCCCGCTCGCACCAAGACAGACGGCGTCGATTCCGCCCGGTTGGCGAGCCGCGTGCGCGCGATATACTGTCCGATCTTTACGCGAATCGAACGGTGAGCACACAAACCGAACGGAGACGCCGGCATGGCTGGGCAGCAGGTCGGGGACATTCGGAACGTCGCCCTGGTAGGGCATTCGGCGGCTGGGAAAACCACGCTCAGCGAGGCGATGCTCTTCAAGAAAGGCGTCACGTCGCGGCTCGGAAGCATCGAGGAAAAGACTAGCATCCTGGACGCCGACGAAGAGTCGCGCGAACGCCGGCATAGCGTCGATTCGGCGGTCTTCTTCCTCGAGCATGACAAGAAACTGCTGAATCTGATCGACACGCCGGGCATGCCCGACTACGCCGGGCCGTCGATCGCCGCGCTGACCGGCGCCGACACGGCGCTGCTGGTTGTGTCGGCCGCGTCCGGCATCGGCGTGAACACGCGCCGCATGTTCAACTTGGCGAAGGACTACGGCCTGGCGCGGATGATCGTGATCAGCCGCATCGACGCCGAGAATGTCGACCTGACGGCGACCTACAACTCAATTCGCGAGACGTTCGGTCCGACCTGTCACGCCATCAACCTGCCCGCGGACGGCGGCAAGAAAGTCATCGACGTGCTCGCCAAGGATGAAGGCGGCGCGGACCTGCTTGACGTGCACAAGTGCCACACCGAGCTGCTCGACACCATCGTCGAGACCGACGAAGCGCTGATGGAGGAATACATGGCCTCCGGCGTCGTTCCGCCTGAGAAACTCGGGCCGGCGATCGCAAAAGCGGTCGAGGACGGCGCGCTGATTCCGGTGCTCTTCGTGAACGCCAAGAAAGACGTCGGCGTCGCGGAGCTTCTCGACGCGTTGACGCTCTACGCGCCGTCGCCGCTGATTGGAAAACACCGCGCGCTGGTCAGCGGCGAAGGCGAGGCGCGCAAGGAAACGCCGATCGAGCCGAAGGCCGACGGCCCGTTCTTCGCGCAGGTATTCAAGATCGCCAGCGACCCCAAGAGCAGCATCCGCTATTCGTTCGCGCGCGTTCACAGCGGCTCGCTGACGCCCGAATCCACGCTTTACGTTTCGGAGGATCGAAAGGGCCAGCGCCCGGGCCACCTGTTCAAGATCCGCGGCACGGAGCACCCGGAAGTGCCGTCGGCGACCGCGGGCGACATCATCGCCTTCGCCAAGCTCGAGCTGCACATCGGCCAGGTGCTTTCGAATCAGCCGTTCGAGGGCACGATCGTCACGCCGCGATTCCCGACGCCAATGTTCTCGCTGGCGGCGGTCGCCAAGAGCCGCGGCGACGCGGATAAGGTCGGCGCGGCGCTGCACCGCTTCAGCGAAGAAGACCCGTGCTTCAAGAGCCACCGCGACGCGCAGACCGGCGAGCTGGTGATCGAAGGGCTGGGCGACCTGCACCTCACCGTCGTGCGCAGCAAGATGAAGCGCTATTTCAAGCTCGAAGTCGACACGCACCCGCCGAAGATCCCCTACCGCGAGACCATCGCCGGCAGCGTGAAATATGTCGAATACACGCACAAGAAGCAGACCGGCGGCGCGGGCCAGTTCGCGCGCGTCTTCATCGACATGGAGCCGAACGATCGCGGCAAGGGGTACGAGTTCCTCGACAAGATTTTCGGCGGGGTGATCGATCAGCCGTTCCGCCCCAGCGTCGACAAGGGCATTCGCGAAGTGCTGAAGCGCGGGGTCGTCGCCGGTTATCCGGTGGTGGACGTCAAGGTGTCGCTGGTGGATGGCAAGACGCACCCGGTCGACAGTAAGGACATCGCGTTTCAGATCGCCGGCAGACAGGCGTTCAAGAAGGCATTCACGCAGTGCAAGCCGATTCTGCTGGAGCCGATCGTAAACGTCGAGGTGACCGTGCCGAGCGAATTCGTGGGCGACATCGCGCGCGATCTCTCGGGCAAGCGCGGCCACGTGGTTGGGCAGGATGTGCTGCCCGGCAATCAGACGTCCGTCCGCGCCACGGTGCCGCTGGCGGAGATTTCGAACTACAGCTCGCAGCTCAAGAGCGTCACGGGCGGCCAGGGCAGCTACGCGATGGAACTCAGCCACTACGACGTTGTGCCGCCAAACGTGCAGCAGCAAATTGTGGCGGCGTACAAACCGCACGCGGAGGAAGAGTAGCCGGCGGCATCGCTGGCGAATCTGGCATCGGGCGCGGGCGCCCCGGCTGGTTGCGGACTATAGAAGTCCGTGCTTCTGCAACTTGTATCGCAGCCGGTCGCGCGACAGCCTAAGCAGCTTGGCCGCCTGGCTCTGGTTGGAATGCGTGCGATCCAGCGCCTGCTCCAGCAGCGCCTTCTCCAACTTGCGCAGCTTGTCGAAATCGAACCCATCCGGCGGCAGGCGCAGACTCTCGATCTGACCTTCCCATGCGGCGCTTTCGCCCGGCCCGAGTACAAAATCAACCGCGCGCAGATGCTCGCCCTTGCACAGAAGCACCGCCCGCTCGACAACATTTCGCAGCTCGCGCACGTTTCCGGGCCAGCCGTAGGTCGCCAATTTCTCGTACACGCCTTCGTGAATCCGCGTAATGCTGCGTTTGAACTCGCGTGCGAACCGCTCGGTGAAGTGCTGCACCAGCAGTCGCACGTCGTTGCCACGATTGCGCAGCGGCGGCAGGAAAATCGTCACGACGTTAAGGCGATAGAGCAGGTCGCGCCGGAACTTGCCCTCTTCGATTGCTTTCTCGATGTCGCGATTCGTGGCGGCAATGACGCGCACATCGACCGCCAGTTCGGCCGTTCCACCCACGCGCCGGAAGCGGCGCTCCTCCAGGAATCGCAGCAGTTTCGCCTGCAGCGCCGCCGGCATGTCGCCGATTTCGTCGAGAAACGCCGTCCCGCCGTCGGCAATTTCGAACAGCCCCTTTTTTTGCGCCTTGGCGTCGGTGAACGCGCCGCGTTCGTGGCCGAAGAGCTCGCTCTCGAGCAGCGTCTCGGAGAGCGATGTGCAAGTGATGTTCACGAACGGCCGGCTGGCGCGCTCGGAGTTTCGGTGGATCATGCGCGCCAGCACGTCCTTGCCGGTGCCTGTTTCGCCGCGCAGGAACACTGTCGGCACGTTGCTGCGCGCCACCTGGTTCGCGATGTCCATCATCTCGACCATCGTCGGGTCCTTGCCGACGATGGCGTCCGAGCCCCATTGTTCCTGAAGGCTCGAACGCAGCTCGCGCAACTGGCGGCGAAGTTTCGTCGTCTCCAACGCCTTGTCGACCGTGAGCAGGAGATGATCCATCTGGAACGGTTTGGCGACGTAGTCGTACGCCCCGAGTTTGATCGCCTCGACCGCCGATTCGATCGTGCTGTAGGCCGTCATCATGATCACGACCGCGTCGCTGTCGAGCGTGCGCAGCTCGCGCAGCACGTCCAGGCCGGTCATGTCGGGCAGCTTGTAGTCGAGCATGATCAGATCAAACGTCTCGCTCTCGAGCGCCGTGCGCGCCGCCGCTCCGTCCTCGGCTTCGCTGACGCGAAAGCCGCGCTCCTCGAACTTCTGGCGCAGCGACCAGCGGATCAGGCTCTCGTCTTCAACGATGAGTACGCGGATGCGCATGGCGGGCGTCCTAACCTTTCGGGGCGCGGCGCGGCAGACTGACGGTCACGTTCGTTCCGCGGCCCGGCGTGCTCTCGATGGAAAGCTCGCCGCCGTGCTCCTCGATGATCCGCTTGCAAATCGGCAACCCCAGGCCGGTTCCGCGGGCGCGGGTCGTGAAGAACGGCTGAAACGCGCGGCGTTGCAATTCCTCGTCCATGCCGTGACCGTCGTCCTCGACTCTCAACTGCACCCCATCCTCGCGGACCGTGGTGCGGATGCGCACCGATCCGCCGTCGTGCGACGCGTGCGCGGCGTTCAAGACCAGGTTCATCAGCACCTGCTCGACCTGATGCTCATCGGCTTCGATCGCCGGCGTCGGGTCGCCGCGAACGTGAACCAGGCGCAAGCGCTGCAGCTCCGGTTCACGACCAAAAAACGTCGCGACGCGCTCGATCACGCGATCCAGGCGGCATTCCTGCAAGCGCGGCGGCACGGGGCGGGCGTAGATAAGCAGGTCCTTCACGGTGCGATCAAGCCGGTCGATCTGCCGCAATATCTCGGCCAAGATCGGGCGATGTGGATCGCCGGCCGGGGCCGCGTCGCGAATGACCTGCACCGCCCCGCTGATGCCGGCGAGCGGGTTCTTGATTTCGTGCGCCAGCGATGCCGCAAGCTGCCCGATCTCGGCCAGGTGCTCCGCGCGTGTCAGTCGTTCCTTGACGCTGGCGCGCTCGGCTTCGCGGACGAGTTGCTCGTAGCTGTCGCGGTACGTTTCCAGCATGACGCTAAGTTCCAACGCTAGCAGCTTGTGCAGCGAGTCGAGGCACGCGTCGAGATTAGCCGGCGCAACTTGTCGGATCGCGGCTTCCAATTCCTGCCGCACGATATCCATGCCGCCGAACATGTACTCTTGCCGCAGACCGACTTTGACGTGCATTCGGCCGATTCTGGCACGGCGGTCGTAATACTCCTGGTCGTAGTCGCCGCAAAACAGCGTCCAGAGCCACTCGGAAAGCGACGTCTTCAGCCGGGCGATCTGGTTGTGCCCTGACAGCACGGCGAGCGCTTCGGGACGCCGCTCGATCTCGGCATAGAAGCGATCGACCGTACGTCGAAAGAACGGCTCGATGGAGTCACGCAGCGCGGCAAGTCGCTGGGCGTCCGCGTCGCCGAAACCCACATAACGTTTGATTTCTTCGAAGCTTTCAAAAGCCATGCGCGAATTGTATATCGGGCGGCGGCCTGGCCGCAGGCCGGCAAGTGCGCGTTCTCGCGCAGCACTGCGCGGAATTCTCCCACGCGCCGAGACGCCTGCCGCCGGCGCTGGCTGCGCGAACTGGCGCGCCATGGACGCCAGTCCGGCGGAAGATACCGGGAGCGCCGATGTCATTCTCGTTGGGAAACGGGGTTTCACGTCGAAACTTCCAACTCCTCGCCCGGTTCCAAAAGAACTGTCGCTACCGGCCAAAGAACGCTCTCGCGGCCGTTTCGACCAGTGCCTGCGTGACGATACGACGGCCTGTCGTTTCCGGTCCACCCGCACCGAACAATTGATCATCCACGATCGCGCTTCTCTGGCACGCCGCGTGCCGGAAACTTCGAACGCGGCGAACCGTCGCGACAGATGCGCGGTCGGCGTTGCTTTGGACCGGTTGACAACTGGGGCGATTCATGTCGCGGGTGAACACAGAACCCGGCGCGACCCAACAACTCCATACCCCGGCGGGACGAAAGGTTCTGATCGTGGAGCCGGACTCGCTGATGCTCTGGTCCCTCAGCGTGTTTCTGGGCCGCTGGTTTGAGGTCGAGGCGACCGACGCGCCGGACACCGCGATGCGCGCCGTCGCCGCGAGCCCGGTGGACGTGCTGGTGATCGACGACGACTACCCGCCGGAGTTTCTGGACGAGGCGGAGGATCAGGCACGTCGGCGCAATCCGGGGTTGCTGGCGATTCACCTGGGCGCCATGGTCGGTTCTCCCCGCACGGCAAACTCGCGCTACCTGGAAAAACCATTCGATCTGGGCGCGCTGGCCAAGCTGGCTGGCGTCGGTTAACAGTCCGTCGCAGAAGTCTGTCCGAACCGCGACCGTCAGGGAGCGGGGGTTGCGAACGGCCCATTGGAAGCCGAGAACGCGCATTCTTCCCCGCTCCCTTACGGTCGCGGTTCGGACAGGCGAGTATTTCAACGGGCTGTTAAGCGTTACAAATGAACGCCGCGGCCGGCTGAGCACATCCCAGCGCGACCGCGATTCGCCAGCGCGCGGCGCTTGCAATCTCTGCGCCGACACACGCCGATCTTGTTCCACCAGAAGCGTGCGTGCGAAGATGGCGCCATTCCCACATATGATCACGGCGTGGAGTACTGGTTCAATCTGATTGAATGCGGCGTGTGGGTGACAATCGGCGTTTGCACGTTTGTGACGCCATCGATCCGCCGAAGACTCGGCTCGCGCGCATCGATCGTCGCCTCGACGCTGGTCGTCTTCGGCGTCTCAGACCTGGTCGAAGCGCACACCGGCGCATGGTGGCGGCCGTGGTGGTTGCTGACCTGGAAAGCTGCGTGCCTGGCGGTCCTGGCCCTCACGATTTGGCCGGCGGTTCGGCAGCGCGACGGCGCCAGCGGTCGTTGATAGTGTGGCGTCTCAGAAATGCCGCATCGTGCACGGTCCGGGGAGCGTCGGTTACCGGCCGGCGCGAAATGGCAAGCGCACCGGCGAGCCGCCGATGCTGCCCGCTTTCACGCGAGGTAATTCTTCCAATCGAATACGATAGCAGCCCGTTGCGAAACGTCCCTATCCGAGCCCCGACCGTAAGAGGACCGTAAGGGAGGGGTCGGGCCGACGGCGGAATTCGCTTGAAATCTCGGTACTTTCGAGAACCGTGCGGACCCCTCCCTGACGGTCGGGGCTCGGCTGGTGAGTTTTTCAACGGACTGATAGGCGCTGATCACACACACGCCTGGCGCCAGTTCTGCAGGAGCAACCCGAGGTCCGATTCGTCCGTGTCGCCGTCCCCATCCACGTCGCCGCCGGCGGTCGCCTGCCAGGCCTGCAGCAGGAGCCCCAGGTCTGATTCGCCGATGACGCCGTCGCCGTTCAAGTCTCCCGGGCAGGAGACGGTGATTCGCAGGTTGTCCAGCCGGCCGAAATCTCCCTCGCCGAAGGCGATGTAGGCCATCGCGTATTCGATATCGGCTTGCGGGCGCACGAGTGTCATGGTTTCCGTGTTACCCGGCCCCAGCGGCGATGTGACGTACGTCGAGATGCGAGTTCCGAGCGCGTTGTAGGCCTCCAATCGCCCGATTTCGGTGTCAAAAAACGTACCACCCGCGAAGTCGATGCTGATCGCGCGGATCGGGCGCGAAAAGTCCAGCCGCAACCGGCGATCGTTATTGAAGAAGAACACATTCGCGTGGGCGAACACGCGCACGCCGGTCGGCGCGAGACCGATCGTGTCCGTCGTCGCGGTGACGTTGAAGATCGGCACGGGGACGTTGTCATCGAGCGTGGTGGAAAGCGTGACGACCGGGCTTACATTGGTCAGATCGGCGCTTTCAGCGTAGGCGTCCGGCTCGATCGTCACGGTCTGCGCCGCGGCGACTGAAACCGCGCAACAAGCGATGATGGCGGGTAAGGCTATTCGCCGAGTCATTTTCCCTCCATTTATTCTGCTTCCTACGAGTCGACACCCGGGTCGATCGGCGCGTTCTCGCCAAACGGATACTGGTAACCGGCCCGGCTTACCGAAGTCCCTTCAGAGTCTAACACAGACGTTTTTGGGTTCTGTAAAGAATCTGAGCGCTTCGTCGCCGCCCTCGCGGCCGACGCCGCTTTGTTTCATCCCGCCGAATGGGACGCGTAAATCTCGCACCAGCCAGCAGTTAACCCATACCGTGCCGCACTCGATCGCTTCCGCGACGCGATGTGCGCGCCGGATATCGCTCGTCCAAAGCGACGCGGAAAGGCCGTAGACGGTCGAGTTAGCGAAATCCGCCGCTCGTGCCTCGTCGTCGAATGGCAGCAGCGTCACGACCGGCCCGAAGATCTCTTCCTGATTCACGCGGCAGCCGGCGTTGAGGCCGGTGATCACCGTCGGCTCGAAAAAATATCCGCTGCGGCAGCGCTCGGGCAGCGCGGCGGGTGACTTTCCGCCGCAGCGAATGTCGCCACCCTCGCTTCGGGCCAACTCGACGTAAGCACGCACTTTCTCGAGATGAGCGGCGGACGAGAGCGCGCCCTGATCGGTGGCTTCGTCGAGCGGATCGCCGACACGCAGGGCCGCCGCGCGCGCGATGAAACGCTCCGCGAATCGGTCGTAGATCGGGCGTTCGATCAGGATCCGCGAGCCGCACAGACAGATTTGTCCCTGATTTGAAAACGCCGCCCGGACGCTGTGCTCCAGCGCCTCGTCGAAATTCGCGTCGGCAAAGACGACCGTCGGGTTCTTGCCGCCTAATTCGAGCGACAGTTTCTTGAACAGCGGCGCGGCGACGCGCGCGATCTCGGCCCCTGTCCGCGTGCCGCCGGTAAAGGAAATCGCCGGCACGCGCGGATGCGCCACGATCGCCGCGCCGACTTTGGGCCCCAGTCCGTGCACAATGTTGACGACGCCCGGCGGAACGGCGGCGTCGATGCACGCCTGCGAGAGCAGGAACGCGGTCATCGGCGTCACCTCGGACGGCTTGGCGACACACGTGTTGCCGGTCGCAATCGCCGGCGCGATCTTCCAGCTCAGCAGGTAGAGCGGCAGATTCCAGGGCGCGATCAGCCCCGCCACGCCGCGCGGCCGCCGCAGCGTGTAATTCAGCGCGACGCGATCCGTCACGTGCGCCTGCGTGTGCTCATGCAGGATGGCGGTGGCGAAAAAGCGAAAATTCGCGATGGCGCGGGGAATGTCGAGCGTGCGGGCCAGCTTGAGCGGCTTGCCGGTGTCGATCGACTCGGCGCGGGCGAATTCCTCCAGCCGCGATTCGATCACATCCGCGATTCGCAGCGTGACGCGCGATCGTTCCGCGGCTGGGAGCGCGGACCAGACAGGGAACGCGCGCTCGGCGGCGGCGACGGCGGCATCCACGTCGCGCGCGTCGCTGTCGGGCGCGTGGGCATAAACGTGGCCTGTCGCGGGCTCGAACACGTCAAGCGAACCGCGCTCCGCTGCATCGTTCAATCTGCCGTCGACGAAATTTTGGACTCGATTCACTCACACACCGACGCCTCAATTCGCACGTTAACGCCGGCGAACGCGCCCTTCCACCAACGGCGCGCGTGCGGTAAGCTCCGTTCGGGCCGTACATTTCTAGAACAAGGAGCTTTGCATGCCTCGTTTCGGGTTGGGAACTTCGATTCTGGTGTCGTCCGCACTCAGCCTGCTCGTGGGTTGCCAGTCCGCGCAACCGATGGATATGAGCCAGATGAAGCCGCCGCCGCGCGCGCCGGAGCTCAGCAAGCTCGACCCCATGGTCGGCAACTGGGAGAGCTCGGGTGAAATGAAGATGGAAGGAATGGACAAGCCGATGAGCTGGAAGGGAACCAGCCACACCGGCTGGGAGGCCGACGGGCGGATCCTGATGGAGCGAATGGACGGAACGATGGGCGGCGACAAGTACTCCGGCGTCGGCATCTGGACCTGGGACGACAAGGCCAAACTCTTCCGCACCTGGTGGTTCGGCTCGATGGGCGAAGTCGAGCAGGGCACGGCGATGTTTGACGAATCCGCCAAATTGTGGCGCATGAAATCCGCCAAGGGCGAAGGCACGGCCAAGCCCATGGGCGACACTGTGGAATGGAGCTTCGCCGAAACAAGCGGCGGCCTGTTCCCCAAGAAGACGATGGAGATGAAAGGGATCGGCAAGCGCGTGAAGTAGAAGTAAGGCGACGCCAGGTCGCCCCCGGCTTTTCGTCAAGCCCGGCACGATCGCGCCGTCAAATAGCGGCGCGATCGTGTTTGTTAAGAACATGTGCACATTGATACGCCAATAACCTCACATGAGTTCCCTGCGGCCGGACACGTCGATTCAGTACGTAAAGGGCGTCGGTCCGCGCCGCGCGGAGCTATTCGCCGCGCTGGGCATCCGCACGGTCGTTGACCTGCTCAACTACCTGCCATTTCGCCACGAAATCGACCACGGCGAGGTCGATGTGTGCGACTTGGCGCCGGGTATGAACGCCACGGTTCGCGGCGAAGTGATCCGGGCCCGCGGTCGCGATCCGATGTTCATCGTCGATATCCACGACGGATCAGACGCGCTGCGCTTGCGCTGGTTTCAGCGGCCCTTCGCGGCCCGCATCATGCAACCCGGCGCGATGGTCGTGGCGCATGGCCCGGTGCGCGAGTTCGAGGGCGAGTTGGAAATGGTTCAACCGAGCGTCAGCGCCTTTCGCCCAGGCGCGCCGCTCGCGCCCGGCGATCGCGGTGCGCGGCTCGTTGGCGTCTATCGCGGCAACGACGCGCTGAAATCGCAGGCGATTCGGCGGGCGGTGCAGGCGGTGCTCCTCGCGCCGTCGCTGCCGATCGACACGATCATTCCGCGCGCGATTCTCGACAAACGGCGACTAATGCAGCGCGTGGACGCGGTGCGCGCCATGCACCAGCCGCGAGACACACAAGCGCTGGACGCCGCGCGACGCACGCTCGCGTATGAAGAGCTGCTTCTGATCGAATTGGCGATGGCCCTTCGTCGCCGCCGCGCCACCACGCTTCGCCCCGGCATCCGCTTGCCGGTGACGCGCGAGATCGACGCACGGATTCGAGCGCGTTTTCCGTTTCGATTGACGCGCGCCCAGGACGCCGTCGTCCGAGAAATCGGGCGCGACCTCGCCGGCGGCCGGCCGATGACGCGCTTGCTGCAAGGCGACGTCGGCAGCGGCAAGACCGTCGTCGCGCTGTACGCCTGCCTGGCGGCGATCGCCGGCCGCAAGCAGGCCGCGATCATGACGCCGACCGAGATTCTCGCCGATCAGCATTTCCGCAATATTCAGCAGTACCTGGCCGGCAGCCGGGTGCGCGCGGCGCTATTGCGCGGGGGCTTGAGCAAACGCGAGCGCGGCGAACAACTGAGGCGCGTCGAGCGCGGCGAGATCGACCTGCTGGTCGGTACGCAGGCCCTGATCCAGCGCGATGTCGCCTTCGCCGACCTGGCGCTGGTGGTGGTAGACGAGCAGCACAAGTTCGGCGTGCTTCAGCGGCACGAATTCCGCACCAAGGGCCCCCTGCCGCACTACCTGGTCATGACCGCGACGCCGATTCCGCGCACGCTGGCGATGACGGTCTTCGGCGACCTGGACGTATCGATCATCCGCGAGCTTCCGCCGGGGCGCGGCAAAGTGCTGACGCGCGTCGCGCCGCGGGCGAAATGGGAAACCGTTATGGCGTATGTCCGCGGGCGCCTGGAGCGCGGCGAGCAGGCGTACGTCGTCTGTCCGCTGGTCGGAAAGACGCCAGAGCAGGCGGCGACCGAATTGAGTCCGCCGGGCGGAGGTGCGCCGGGAAGCGGCGCCGCGGCGCGCGCCGTCACGCGCGCCGCGCCGTCGTCAGCGAATCGCCGCTCGGGTGAGCCGGGCGTACGCGAGCGGGTTTCCTCGCGCGAGCGCGGGCAGCGGCCAAGTCCCGAGCTTTCGTCGGCGCTTCAAACGCATGCGGCGCTCACCGCAGGTCCGTGGGCCGGGCTTCGCGTCGGTTTGCTTCATGGCGGACTGCCATCCGCCGAGAAACAGGCCGTGATTGGTGATTTTTCCGCCGGGCGCTTGCACGCAATCGTTGCGACGACCGTGGTCGAGGTCGGCGTCGACGTGCCGCGCGCCTCGATCATGGTTGTCGATCACGCCGAGCGCTTCGGGCTATCGCAGCTTCATCAGCTTCGCGGGCGCGTCGGGCGCGGCGCGGCGGAGAGCTTGTGCGTGCTTCTCGCGCAAAGCTGGTCGCCCGATGCGCGGCAGCGGCTGAACGTCATGGCGCAAACGAATGACGGCTTCAAGATCGCCGAGGCGGACTTGCGACTGCGCGGACCGGGCGAGCTCTTCGGCACGCGCCAGCATGGATTGCCGGAATTGCACGTGGCGAGCCTGGCGGACGATTTCGAGCTGCTGGAAATGGCGCGCGACGACGCGGCGGAGATCGTCTCGCGCGATCCGAAGCTGAGCGAATCGGAGAATGCCCCGCTGCTGCCGGCGTTGCGCGCGATGTTCGGCGAGAAGCTGGCGTTGATCGACGCGGCGTAGCTACGCGGCGCTATGCCTGGCGGTAGCGCGCGGAAAAACGAAGCGCTGATACAGGAACGCTAGCAACATCAGGCTCAGCCCCAGTCCCAGCAACGAGAAAACGCGGTACAGGTCGCGCAGCGCCGCCGTGTCCATCAGAAACACCTTTCCCACCGCCAGCAACATCACCGCTAGTGAGGCCCAGCGCAGCGTGACGCCGCGCGACACAATCCCCGAGACCAGCAACACCACGCCGAGCGCCACCCACGCGGCAGAAAGCGTGTAAGACTCGGCGTTGGTCCACTCTGACGCGTTGAGAAACTCGCCGTGGAAGGCTTGCCGAACCTGCAACGAGACCATGACGAGAATCAGCCCGAGACTGACCGCGCCGGCGGCGCGACGCCAGGCCGGCTGCTTCAGATCGTGCAGGACTGTCGGCGCCAAGAGCGCGATGAGCGCCGCAGGAAGCCCATAGTCGAACAGCAGCGCGTTCAAGATCGGCGTTGCGCCCACATACTCGGCCGCCCAGAGGGGATTTCGGAAGAGCGTGACGAAAACGAGTTCGGCCAGAACGCCGACGCCGGCCACGCAATGCGGTGCGTAGACTGGAATCACTTTCGGCCATGCCTGCCATGCCATGCGCAGCGCCATCGCGAGCAAGAGCGTTGCATTCACATCCGTGGCCCATTCGGTCAATAGCGCTCGACCGAACCTGAGGTTCTCAGGATGAAAGAACTGCCTGACCTCCAGCGTCACCAGAACGAACACGAGAACGATGCTGACCGCGCCGGCCGCCTGCCGCCACTCTGCCTCGCGAAGCTCGCGGAGAATTGTCGGAATCAGCAGTGCGATCAGAATCGCCGGAAGCCCGTAGTCGAAGAGCAGCCAGTTCAGCACCGGCAAGGTGCCGACAGCCTGCACCGTCAGCAGCGGATTCGCGGCGATCGTGACCCAGAGCAGCGTCGTCGCGACGCCCAACGCCGCCGCGCCGCGCGAAGCGTATGTGAGCACGACCGGCGGCCAGACGCGGCGGGCGGCATGCAGCGCCAGCGCCAGTGCGAGGAACGTGTTCGCGTACGCCGCCCACTCGGTCAATCGCGGCTCGTCCCCCAATAGATCGGCCGTGTGAAAAACGTGTCGCACTTCCAGCACCGCCAGCAGAAGCGTTAGCCCGATCGCGAGGCCGTCGAACACGCGTGCCTGCGCCTCCTCGCGGCCGACGCGGATCACGTACGCGGCTGCGGCGGCGCAAATGGCCGGGATGCCGTGCGAATACAGCAGCCAATTCAGTGCCGGCGAGAGCCCGTTGTCGTAACGCACCAACTCAATATTCAAGAGGCGAACGGCAACGGCGCCTGCGACCAACATCGCCAGCGTGCGAAGCACCGGAATCCTGAATCGGTTGGCCAGATACGCGAGCACCGGCAATTCGACGGACCAGCCGACGGCAATCGCGGCGCGCTCGAGCTCCATCGGGATGGCGACGCTCGCGAACGTCGTGCACGCGGTCGCCAGCGCCGCCAGGACGGCGTCGCGTTGCGCCGCCGCCGCGCGTTGCGCCGCCGCGGCGCGCGACCGAAACGCCGGCAGCATCAGTATCGCGTACAGCAGCACCAGGGCGGCGGATATCCAGCCCCAGCGCCACTCGAATGGCGGCGAATCAATTGTGTAGTACGCCAGCACGAAATACGCCACGCCGCCCGCGGCCGAAAGCGCCGCCCAATTGCCGGGCGCCGCACTACCCCAGATGGCCATATAGGCGCCCAGCGAAAAGAGCGTGCCGAACGCGATCACGTAGAAGCCGTACCCGTCGGGCGCCGGCTTATCCAGCGGCCAGCGAAATTCGACCAGCAGAAGGAGCACGATCCCGGCCGAGAACCACGCCAATGGGTAGTAGCGATGATCCAGGCGCGCCAGCAGCAGGATCCCCACGGACGCCAGCGCGAAGAACCCCCAGTCGCGCGGCTCGTGCTCGCCGGTGCTGACCAGCAGCGCCAGCAATCCCAGACCGATTACGCCGCCGATCAGCGAGAGCAGTTCAACAGGGTCGTTGAATCCGCTGACGCCGGATGTCGGCTTGCGGCGCGTTGCGGCGACGAAACTCGCCAGTACGCCAAGCAAAAACGGGCCGATCCAGGCTCCGTCCTCGGGCCGGTACGCCGAAAGCAGCCAGAACACAACCCACGCGCCCGCGCCGGCCAGCGTCAGCGCCGCCAACGGCCACCACTGCCTGCGTCGCGTGATCACCAGCAGCGCCGCCTGAAGCAGGAACAGGTACGCGAACAGCGGACCCGGGCGCGGCTCGCGCGCGCCGACCAGGGCCGGCGTCGCGTAACCGCCGGCCAACCCGAGCAATGCGACAAGCGGCCCGTGCCGCAGCGAGAGCAGCACGGCGGCGCCGGTTGTCAGCGCCAGCAGTCCAAAGCCGATCTCGCGCGACACAAGCGCATACAGCGCCGTAGCCGCCAGCAGGCTGGCGTACATCGCCGCCACGCCCGCCGCGACGAAGCCGGTTGCGATTTGGGTCGCTCGGTTGCGAAGCCACTCGCCGACGCCGATCAGCGCCGCGGCGAACATGACGCCCATGACGACGCGCGTCGGCGGCGTCAGCAAACCCGCGTCGAAGGTCCACTTGACGAGAAACACGGCCGCGAGCGCGAGCGCGATCGCGCCGATCCACACGAAAAGGCGCGCCCCGACCTGCTCTTCGATCCGCCGATCGACGCCGGCGGAAGAGGCGGCACCAGGCTCTGCGACGGCATCCGGCAAGGAAGCGCTGCGCTCGCTGTCAGCCGGCGCAGCGCTGCGCTCGCCGTCGGCCCGCGCGGCGGCGGGTGGCATCGACTGCTCGGCAGCCGCGAAACCGGTGAACAACCTCTGCATGGCCTCCGATTTCGCGACCGACGGCACGATCGGCGGCGCGGACGGCAACGGCGGCGTGAGTTGCGGCGGTATTGGAGTCAGAGCAGGTGCGGGAGATGATTCAGAAGTCGCGGGCGGCGCTTCGGGGGTCGAGGCCGGCGATTCGGGACTCGCAGACGTCGCGGGCTTCTCTACGACAGCTTTCGCGATTTGGCCAAGGCGGTGTTCGAGCTCGTTCACGCGAGCTTGAAGAAGCCGCAGTTCGTCGCTCGGGCCAATGGACCGAATCGCCGTGGCGACGACGACGAGCAGGATGAGCGCGAGTAGGCCGACGACGATGCATTCCATGCCGCACCCCACGATCCGCGGCTGTGACTGAATCTTTATTCATTATGGCACGCGACAAGCCGACTGTCAAGCCGGGAACACGGTTATGCCCGTCCGCGGGGGCGTGACACATTCGGCGGATCCGATTTTCGCCTCGCGAGGGGCGACGGAGTGTAGCCACGGGCGAAGCCGCCGCAGGCGGCGAACCCGTGGACGACGAGCGTGCGCGGATTCTCGCCCCGAGCGGGGCGAAGGCGAGACGACGCGTTGCAACGGCTGCGGCGGCGGAACTCCCTCGGACCCTGCCGGGGCCAGCCGGCGCAAATGTTTCGCATCCACGGGTTCCGCTCGGGCCGCTGGCCCTCGCTGCACTCGTGGCTACATTCCTTGGCCGCCAAATGTGTCACACACCCGCCGTCCACGTGTGGCCGTGGGGGTGGCGTAAGGCTTCTGGGTACGTAGTTGCCGGACGGCCGCAAGGTGGCAAGGTGGCGAGCGGTCCACCCGGCAAGGCGCACGATCGTTGCCGGCGATTTCAATCGCCGGTTTCGGGAACCCGAGTCTTCTGTCTTTCGCCCGGTGGGCGAACTCGGATCGCGTCGGTCCTCCGGACCGCAGAAAACACAGGAACTCCCTTCAGGCGTTGAAACGCCTGGCAACGATCGTGCGCCCTGCCGGGCGAAGGCGGATGGTCTGCCGGCGAAGGCCGATGGTATGCCGGGCGAAAGGCGATCGTCTGCCAGGCGAAGGCTGATCGACGCCCTACTGGTCTACCGCCGATTACAGTTTCCGACCGCGAATTTGACGCCGACACTGACCATTGAAACGACGCGGGCCGGACGCGCGAATCGGAGCGCCTCACCGCGCGAGCAGACGTTCGTAGAGCGCCTCGATCTGCTCCACCATTCGCCGATGATCGAACCGTTCGAGGCACCATTCCCGGCCCGCGATTCCGTACTGTCGTCGCGCCAAGTCGTCCGCCGCCAAATCGACAATCGCGTCCGCGAATGCCGCACCTTCTCCCAATCGAATCAGACGCCCGGTTAGCCGATCACGAACGACCTCGGGCGTACCGTCGATGTCGAACGCCACGGCCGGTACTTGCATCAGCAGCGCCTGAACCACCACCCGCGGCAGGCCCTCCCACTGCGATGAGTGCGCCAGGATGTCAAAACCCGCCAGCAATTCCGGAATTCGCGCCGGCGAAACTAATCCGGTCAGCGTCGTGCGCTCGGCCAGCCCGCGCCGCGCGAGCTCCGCCTCGTATTCGCCGCGCTGCGCGCCGTCGCCAACCCAAACGAAACGCAATCGCGGATCGCGCTGGGCGACAAGCGACAGGATCGGCAGCAATTGCTCGTAGCCCTTCTTGCGAAACAAGCGCGCGATCGTGCCGACCACGATCGCCGGTTGTTCGGGCGGGATCCCCCACGCGGCGCGCACTGTCTGCCGGTCGTAGCGCGTCGGCGTAAACGCGGAAACGTCCATGCCGGAATACACGGTCAGCAGTTTCTCGCGCCCGCAAACGCCGACCTTCACCGTCTGCTCGATCATGGCGTTCGCCACCGCGGCGATGGCGTGCGTGCGGCGGGCGGCGCGGCGTTCGAGCCAGATGTACAGTCTCCGAACGGGCCAGGGCTGCGTGCGGTTGAAGCTCATGCCGTGAATCGTGTGCACGATGACGGGCACGCCGGCCCGCGCCGCCGCGAAGCGCCCCAGGATGCCGGCCTTGCTGCTGTGCGTGTGCACTATGTCCGGGCGCAGGCGGCGCAGCAGCATTTCCATCTGGCGCTGGGCGCGCGCGTCGTACCAGGGATTGACCGCTCGGACCAGCTCCGGCACCTCCACGTATTCGTAGCCGTGACCGCGCGCCCGCGGCACCAGCGAGCCCTCGGGCCCGCTGGTCGGGCCGGCGACCAGCGTGACGCGATGTCCGCGATCGTGCAGCCCTTCGCAGGTCAACAGCGTGTTTTCCTGCGCGCCGCCGATGATGGTGCGCGTGATGATGTGGCAGACGTGCATGCAGCGTTCCGGAATCGTCGGCGGCGGTCCGCGATCGGCGCGAACTGTAATCGTTTCATCCGTTCTCGGCGCGTCGCCGCGGCGCGGTGTATAATCTCCGGCATGGATTCCGACATCTCGCGAATCCTCATTCATCGTGACCAGATCAGCGCGCGCGTCCGCGCCATGGCCGGCGAGATTTCCGCCTGCTATCACGGACCGCAGACGCGACTGACGCTGGCGCCGATCCTGTCCGGCTCGCTGATTTTCCTGGCGGACCTGATTCGCGAACTGCCGCTGAAGATGAAGCTCTCGCTGTTGCACGTGTCGACCTACGCCGGAGCCACGACCACGCCCGGCCAGCCGCGCGTCATCGTCGCGCCGACCGGCGAGATCGCCGGGCGCGATGTGCTGGTTATTGACGACATTCTCGACACCGGTCGTACGCTGGCGCGCGTGCAGACCATGATCCGCGACATGCATCCCGCCAGCGTGCGCACCGCCGTGCTGCTGCGAAAGCCCGGAAAGGCGTCCGGCGTCGAGGCGGATTTCGTGGGGTTCGACATAGACGACGAATTCGTCGTCGGCTACGGGCTCGACTACGGCGACCTTTATCGCAATTACCCGCACATCGCGCTATTGCGTCCGGAGCTGATCCGGTGAGCCGGCCGGACACGATGCTCGAAGCCGCATCGGTGGAAGCCGGCGCCGCCGCATCGATACCGGCGGCATCGCCGGCCACCGCGATTCCGGGGCTGGGCGGCAACGAGATCATCGAACTGTCGATCAAGCCTTCGCGCTGGTCAATCGTGCTGAATTCGTTGCGAATGGTCGCGGCGATGGTGCTGCTCACCACTTCGCTGACGTTGGCAGTGGCGGGAAAGTGGACGCCGCTGACCGCCGGCGGCGCGCTGCTCTTGATCGGCGCGGCGGTGGCCCAGGTGGCGCTGGCGACGTTGCAATGGGCGAGCCGGTTGTACGTGCTCACGAATCGCCGCGCGCTGCGATTCAGCGGCATCGTGGCGGTGCGGGTGGACGAGTGCGCGCTGGTGCGCCTGGCTCAACCGGTGCTGACCGCCGACTGGACGCAGCGCGCGCTGCACCTGGGCACAATCGATCTCACGCCGATCGGCGCGACGACGCCGAGCATTCAGTGGGAACATCTCGCTCATCCGCAGGAAGTGGAGCGCGCGATATCGCGTGCGATTCGGCGAGCGCACTCGGGCGAAGGATAGACCCTCGCCGCTGGCTGTAGTTCAAGTGATGGGATGCGTCGGCCGAATCGACGCACCATTCATTAACCGATCGTGCGTCGATAGGGCTGACGCACCCGGCGCAATTCCGTCTAGTTTCCTAAATGACCGGGCGCGAATACGCGCCATGATCCGAAATGCGACGCGCAAGCGAGGGCGGCTGAGAATCGCGCTTGCTGGCGCTGCGCGTTCTGGTTACGGCAAGTATTCGCGCACGGACATCTAGAACTGCAGCGTCTCCATCGTCGCCGACACGACTCGCCGCGCATCGGGAATGTAGTTCTTTTCGTTCGCGAAAAACGGGATGATCGTGTCGAAGCCGGTCACGCGTTTGATCGGCGCTTCGAGGTACAGCAGGCTGTCTTCGACCACCCGCGTCACGATCTCGGCGCCGACGCCGCAGTGCCGCGGCGCTTCGTGCACCACGACCGCCCGGCCGGTCTTGCGAATCGACTCGTTGATCAACGCACTGTCGATCGGCGAAACGCTCAGCAGATCGAGCACCTCGGCGTCGACATCGTGGTCGTCGAAAAGCTCCTCGGCCGCTTCCAGCGACGTGCGCGCCATCGCGCCGTAGGAGATGATCGTCGCGTCCTTGCCCTCGCGGGCGACAACGCCCTTGCCGATCGGCATCGTCTCCGGCTGCTCGGGCACGTCCTCGCGGAAGGCGCGGTACATCGCCTTGGGCTCGAAGAAAATCACCGGGTCAGGCGACTGAATCGCCGCCCGCAGCAGCGCTCGGGCGTTTCGAGGGCCGGACGGAATCACGACTTTCAACCCCGCCAGATGCGCGTACGTCGCCTCGGGCGCCTCGCTGTGATGTTCGATGGCGCGGATGCCGCCGCCGTAGGGCATGCGGATCACCATCGGGCAGGTGTATCGCCCGCGGGTGCGGTTGCGGAAGCGGCGCATGTGGCCTTCGACGTGGTGGAAGGCCTGGAACGAGAAACCGTCGAACTGCATTTCGCAAATGGGCTTGAAGCCGCGGAAGCACAGCCCGATCGCCGCGCCGGCAATGGCGGCCTCGGCCAGCGGCGTATCGACCACGCGGTCCGGGCCGAACTCGTTCAGCAGTCCCTCGGTAACGCGAAAGACGCCTTCATCGCGGCCGACGTCTTCGCCCAGGACCATGACGTTGGGATCTTCGCGCATCGCCTCGGCCAGGGCCAGGTTAAGCGCTTTGACCATTGTGAGTTGGGGCATCTTTAGCCGTTCCGTGGTTGGCGCCTAGTCGCCGCGACGGCGACACATGACGCGTGTCAGGTGAAAAGTGACAAGTGGCAAGTGAAATCCTGGGTACCGGCGGTTTTCAGGTCGATCTTCGCTATTCGCCATTCGCAATTCGCCTCACGCTTGCCTCTGCAACTCGTTACTCGCTACCCGCGCTTCCGAACTGCCGTTCAGATGGGCTCGAAGTTCGGCGTGCTGGCGCTCCAGTTCCGGAGTGCGCTCGGCGAACATGTAGTCGAACAACTCGTACGGGTTGTGCTGATAGGCTTCGTACTTGACGACCGCCTCGTCCAGTTCGCGGCGGATTTCCTCCTCGATCACCTTTTCGATCTTCTCGTCGAGCAGACCCTTGTTCTTCAGGTACGTACGGAAGCGCGGCAGCGGGTCGCGGGCTTCCCACTGCTTGACTTCCTCCTCGCTGCGATATTTCTTGGGATCGTCTGCGGTGGTGTGCATCGCCAGCCGATAGGTCACCGCCTCGATCAGCGACGGTCCGCCGCCGGCGCGCGCTTTTTCGACCGCCTCGCGCGCCGCGACGATGACCGAGAGAATGTCGTTGCCGTCGATCTGAATGCCGTCGATGCCGTAGGCGATCGCCTTCTGCGCGATGGTCTGCGATGCAGTCTGCTTTTCGCGCGGCACCGAGATCGCCCAGTGATTGTTCTGCACCACCATGACGAGCGGGACCTTGAAGACGGTCGCGTAGTTCATCGCCTCGTGAAAATCGCCCTGCGACGTGCCGCCGTCGCCGCAGAAGCAGGCGCAGACGGTTCCGTCCTTACGCAGTTTCGACCCCCACGCGATTCCCATCGCGTATTGGCATTGCGACGCAATCGGCACGCAGATCGGCAGATCATTGATTCCCTCGGCGATCGCCGAGCCGATCTCGTGCCCGCCCCACCAGAGCATGAAGCGATCCAGCGGCCAGCCGCGCCAGAGAAAGCCGACCGTCTCGCGGTAGGTCGGGACGAACCAGTCCTCTTTTTTCAGGCAGAATGCGACGCCCAGCGGCGTGGCTTCCTGGCCCTTGCTCGGCCCGTAGGTGCCGATACGGCCCTGGCGCTGCATGTGAAGACAGCGTTCGTCGAGCATGCGGCTGCTCAGCATGGTCTTGTACAGCTTGCGCAGGTCGGCGTCGGGGATTTTTGGTTCAAGCTTGGCGTCGACGGTTCCGTCCGGCGCGAGGATCGAGAGCGTCTCGACGCGACAAGGCAGAGTGAGTGTCTGACGCGGCACGAAGCACCCTTTTTCGAGCGAAATTCGGTTTCTGACGACGGCCCTGCCGAGATGGCCGAAACCTGATCTTAGTCTCCCGGGGCGGTCGGTGCCAACCGGACTGTGCGGGGTGGTAGTGGCTCGTTTCGCTTGCGACGCCGGAAAAACGCTCGACACCGAGGCCCGACCGCAAGGGAGCGGCCTTCTGCGGTCGCAAAAGACCCCTCCCTTACGGTCGGGGCTCGGCTGTGGAGTTCCATCGCGAAACTGAGCCACTTCCTGCGGGGTCCGAGGAGCGATTGAGGGGGATTGAGGAACTAGCTACTCGGCGTGCGCGGGTCGGCGCAAATCAGAACGCGAAGCGCAAGCGAGCGCGTTTTACAGTTGCGCACGCCTGTGCGTCGCGTTCTGGTGGCGCGGCGGGAAGCCCGCACTTATGCCGCGTGCACGTTCTGTTCGATCGCCTCGCGCAGTTTGGCCATCGCCTTATTCTGAATCTGGCGCACGCGCTCCTTGGTGACGCCGAATTCGTCGGCCACTTCCCGCAGCGTCTTCTGCTCCGCGTCCGAACCCTTGGGCAGATACGACGCGATTCCAAAGCGCTCGGCCAGAACGCGCAGCTCCACCTTGCTCAGGCCGGCGGAGTTGTTCTTCAGCAGCTCGACGAGCGTATCGACGTAATCCTGCTCGGTTTCCTCGCGCCGGCGCTCCAGCGAGTCCGAACGCTGAAAATCCGGATCGAATTCCGCCGGGAACCGATCGCGGTAGCGCACTTGCCCCATCGATGCGCGGGTGAAGCTGGTGAGAATCGCCCGGCACGCATACGTGCTGAACCGAAATCCACGCGAACAATCGAACTTGTACGCACTTCGAATCAGTGCAAACTGTCCCTCGCTCAACAACTCACCGAAATCGACGGCGACGTTTCGCGATCGCTCGATCATCGCCGGGATCAGGCCCAGGTTTGCCTGCACAATCGCGTCTCGCGCCTGAAGCGCGACGTCATCCCAGCGAATCAACTCGCGCGCCGCCGAAAGACCAAGCCGACGACCACGGAATCGCTTAAGGATCGTCTGCATTCGGTAGCGCGCGTAGTTGAAGCGCGTAAAGAGCGACTGCTCCTCCATTTGCGTCAAAGAGCGGCGGCGCGGAACGCGCGGCAAGGTGTCGCCCGCATCAAGATCGGGCAATCGCGGCACCCAAACCGCCGGTATGACGAAATCGAGCACTTCGCGTTCGGTCTCGCGCCGGGCAAAGCGGGGCTCAAAGAAGCACTCGATCGGCTCCGCTGTGCGCTGAAGCAGGCGTTCCTGCTCAGCCGGCGTGAAACGGGCAAGGACCGCCGGAAGCGGCGCTTTGCATCGCGGCACCATGCGCCGGAGCGCGCTGGAAGCCGTCGAGCGACGTTCGCTAGGTTCGATAAATGCGACCATGGCGCTGTTCCTATGCATCCGTTAGATGCACACTGTCCGAATTAGTTTGTGGAATCGGAGACACTCCATCCGTCTCGGGCTGGTTCCAAGTTTGCCGCAATCCACAAGATCCGCTTTCTGGTGTTTCGCGCAATCTATTATCAGACATAACGCTCGAACCGATTCGGGAAAAAACCGGATCGATTCGATACTATTATGTACGCCGACAGGTCCGAATGGTGCATGGAATCGTGATTCAATTCTCAACTTTTTTTGGGACCGGTTTGGCGAAGCGAGATGCGCCCTTGATAGAGGCCGGAACCCGCACGAAGTGCAAGCGATTGTGGTCACCACCACATTACCCGTTAAGATGCCACCATGCGCCCGGATCCGCCGACGCCCGGCGACAAGTTGGTGACCCCGACCGGCTCGATCTCGCAGGCGGAATTCGGCGAGCTGTTCCGCAAGTCGCATCGAACGCTCTGGCTGATCGCCGTCGGTGTGGTTCACGATCGGACGCTTGCCGACGACGTGCTGCAGGAGGCTGCGCTGGTCGCGTTGGGAAAAGTGCGGGAGTTTCAAGCAGGGTCGAACTTTACCGCCTGGATGGCCAGCATCGTGCGATTCGTCGCGCTGAACAAGGGACGCAAAGAGCGGAAGCGACGCAGCGCGTCGCTCGACCACGCAGCCGAGCAGCCGGCAACTAGCGCCAGGGACGACCTCGGCCCGGAAACCGCCCGCCGTGCGAGGGGCGAACTCCCACCCGATCAGCAAATGTTCGATGACGGTGTGATGCGCGCATTGGGTGAAGTCGGCGAAACCGCACGGGCCTGCCTGCTGCTGAGAACGATTGACGACATGGAATACAGCGAGATCGCGGCGTTGCTGGACATTCCCGCGGGAACCGCAATGAGCCACGTTCATCGGACGCGACAATTGCTGCGCGAGCGGCTGGTGCGCGAACAGACGGCGGCCTCGGGAGACGCGGCATGAACCCGGAAACGCTCAGCCGCCTCGACGCGTACCTCGACGGCCTGCTCGACGCCGATGCGCGGCGCGACTTCGAGCGCGAGCTATTGGGCGACGCGGGCTTGCGCGAGCAGGTCACCCGGCAGCGCGCCATCGACGCGTCGTTGAAGCGCGGCTTCGCTGCTCCGTCGGCCGAAGCGCTGCTCGCGCGGGTCCTAACGCAGCGCCCTAAACCGGCGCCGCCGAAGCCTGCACCGCCGCGCGTCATACGCCTGTTCGGACCGGCCGGCATGGCCGTCGCGGCCGCCGTGCTGCTAATTTCGGTCGGATCGAGCTGGTACCTGTGGCAGACGCTCTCGTCATCCGTCGACACGGGTCCCCTGCCGATTCCGGTGCGGCCGTTGCTGGCGGTTGCGGCGGCGTATCAGGAGGCGTTGGATAACGGCTTCAAGCCGTTCTATCCGTGCCGAAGCGACCAGGAACTCGCGGGCACCATCTACAAGCAGCTCAACCAGGGACTGCTGTGGGCGAACATCCCCACGAACGTCTCGCTGCTCGGTCTGATTCCGACGCGCGTCGTTTCGCAGAAGACGATCATGATGCTTGCGCGGGTGGACGGAAAGCCGGTGGTCCTGCTGATCGACCGCGCCTGC
Source organism: Phycisphaerae bacterium (assembly GCA_046350315.1). Taxonomy (GTDB): domain Bacteria; phylum Planctomycetota; class Phycisphaerae; order UBA1845; family Fen-1342; genus CAZHTF01. The sequence continues at coordinate 2,131,446 of JAXMAP010000002.1, read as the reverse complement.
GATGAGAAGGCGCCACCCTCGCCGCCGCCGCCGGAATCGGGACTGAAGATGTTCCGTTCCGTGGTGGGCGAGCTCGTGCTGTACGAAGTAACGCCGCTCGACAAGCCGTCACTGCTCGACTTCGGTTACGACCCCAAGAAGCCCGAAGAGTGGTATCTAAAGGGCGCCTGGTGATCGATTGCGCGTGGATCGCGTCATCCGACTCATCGTTGCATACGACGGAACCGACTTTCACGGCTGGCAGCGCCAACCCGACTTGCGAACCGTGCAGGGAACGCTGGAGGATGCCGCGCGCCGCGTGGTTCGGTCGCCGTTGACGATCGTCGGCGCGAGCCGCACCGATGCCGGCGTTCACGCGCGTGGCCAGGTGGCGGCGATCTGGATGTCGGGCACAATTCCCGTTTCGGGGTTGCAGAAGGCGATCAATCACCGCCTGCCGCCGGATGTGTCGATCGTTCACGCGCGGGAGATGCCGCTGACATTCCATCCGATCCGCCAGGCGCTTGGGAAGCACTATCGCTATCGGCTTCACGCCGCGACTTCGCGACCCACGGATCAGGGCGCGGCGCGCCGTTCGTGGCACGTTTGGACGCCGATCGATCTTGATCGAATGCAGGATGCGGGGGATCGGCTGGTCGGCACGCACGACTTCGCCGGCTTCGCCAGCACCGGCTCAGATTCGCGCGGCGTTTCGCGTTATTCCAATCCAGCTTCGGCAACGCAGCCGCTCGAAACGACGCCAGACGTTGAGTTTTCGTCGACCGTACGCACAATTCACCGCGTTCGAGTCTGGCGGCGCTGCGAGAATGTCACGATTGACGTGGAAGGCGTATCGTTCCTGTACAACCAAGTGCGCAACATGGTCGGAACGCTGGTCGAGATCGCGCGAGGCCACTGGCCCCCGCAGCGCATCGATGAAATTATCGCCGCGCGCGACCGCCGCCTCGCCGGACCGCCCGCGCCGCCGCAGGGACTGTGCCTGGAGTGGGTCCGTTATGCGCCCATCCTGAAAGAGGCGACCGAAGTGCGGACCATGCCCAGCATGAATCCAGGCACTACTTCGCCGGCGCCGTGAGTTCCCCGCGCAGCGTCGTGAAGCAGCGCCCCGCGATCGACACGCGATAACCCGCGGGCGTGCTTTCCACCAGGGCGCGAATCAGACCGCTGCGCCCGCCGGCCTGGCTCTGGACGCAGGTCAGCGCGGTGCGATTGCCTTTCATCGGCACGAGCTGCTGCGCGACGAGCATCGCGCAGAGCGGCCCGTGCACGCTGCCGGTGACGGGATCCTCCGGCACGCCGGCCGCCGGCGCGAAGAAGCGCGACGCGACGTTCGTGCTGTCGTCGAGCGTGTTGAGCGTCGAGAGGCAAAAGCCGCGAATGCGATGGCGCTCCGACCAGCGCGCCAACTCGTCCATCCGCGGCCGCGTTTCATACAGCCGCTGCCAGCTCTTGATTATCAGGATCACATCGTCGTCGCGCGTGCGCATCGGCGGCGCGCCGGGGTCAAGATCGTCGATCGTCAGTCCCAAGAGCTCGCAAGTGTGCATCGGATTCGTGTTGTCGGGCCGCAGCCCCGGATCGGGCATCTGCATCCACCACAACAGGAAATCCGCGCCGTCCAGACGCTCGAGGCTCAGCTTGAGTAGTCCTGCCGAAGATTCGAACGTGAAATCCGCGCCCGGGCGGGCCGGCGTCCAATGCAAACCCGCGGCTTCGTGCAGGGCGTGCGCGGCGGCCAGCGTGGCGTGACCGCAGAAACCGACTTCGACACCCGGCGTAAACCAGCGGATTCGCGGCGTACGGTGCAGGTCGTTCGTGCCGAAGATGAACGCCGTCTCGCTGGCGTTGATCTCGCGCGCGATCTGCTGCATCTGCGCAGGTTCGAGACCGTCGGCGTCGAGCACGACGCCGGCCGGGTTGCCGGTGAACGGCCCGCTGGCGAAAGCGTCTACGAGACGAAATTGGACGACGGAGGTCATGGCGTTTCCCGCGCCGCCGCCGACAGCTCACCCGCCGGCGAGAGCCCGGTGAAATCGGCGAAGAAGATGTGCGGCGACGAGACGCCGTTGCGGCGCGTGGTCCACATCAGCAATTCTCCGTCGTTCGAGAAGACGGGCAAACCGTCGAATGTCTCGTCATCTGTCACGCGGATTTCCTGCGAACCGTCGTCGCGCAGCAGGTACAGGTCGTAGTTCGGGCGCTTCGGCGCGGCCTCGGTGCCGTGATCGGCGCGTGTATAGATCAGCCACTTGCCGGACGGATGCCAGTACGGGCACCAATGCAGCACGCCGTCGTCATGCGTGATGCGGTGTTCGTCATCACCGGCGATACTGTTTACATAGATTTGCAGATTCCCGTCGCCGTTGCGGTCGGATCGGTAGACGATCCGCTTCCCGTCGGGGCTGAAGAACGGCCCGCCGTCGTAGCCCTTCGCGCTCGTAATGCGCCGCGGGTTCCGGCCCGACGAATCGGCGATGTAGATTTCCTGGTCGCCGTCGCGCATCGACGAAAAGACGATCAGCTTGCCGTCGGGCGAGAACGAACACTCGGCGTCGTAGCCGTCGGCCTGGATCAGCGGTTTGAGTGATCGGTCGGCGAACGAATACGTGAAAATGTCCATGCCCGGATAGAACGACCAGGCGTAGCTGCGTCCGCCGCCTCCACTCGGGCGGCTCTCGGCGCCCGGTCCGACGGGGCGCGGGTCCAGGTGGTTCGAAGCGAAAATCAGGCAACTGCCGTCGGGCGAGAAGAACGAGCACGTGGTCGCGCCTTTGCCGGTGCTGACCATCGTGACTTCCTTACCGTCGAGGTCCATGACGTAGATCTGATAAGCGTCCGAACCCTTCGGATAGGCCTGGAAACAGACTCGTTTTCCGTCGGCGGAGAAGTAAGCCTCGCCGGCGCGCGTGAAGCCCATCTCGTCACGCGTGAGCTGGCGAACGTTCCGGAAAAAACGCGGCTCGATCGAATCGCCCGCCCACGCGCCGCCTGCGAGTGAAGCGCCCGCCGCGATCGCTGCCACGACGCTTTTTGTTCTCATTGTATTTGGCTCCGATTCCGAGAATAAGCGCGGAACCGCAGCGCGCCAACGAGGATCTGTCATCAAGTTCGCCTTCCTGCAGCATGTCCGGGCGGGTCAAGACGAAGCATTGGTAACCGCCGACTTGACTGCACCGCGACCGATATTTGCCCTCCCTGCCGTCCGGCATATGGCCATTCTCAAAATCGTTTTGAAAACTCCCTACAGCGCATCGCCGACGTTGCCCCGCTTTGCGTGGGCGCGCGCCGTCGAGGCGCAGCGGGGGTACCGATGTCGATCGACGCCATCGTCGGCTCGTTTGTTCAGACTCGCATCGGGCAGGTGCAGCTTGCCGCCGCCGGACGCCTGTTGCGGTCCGCCGACCTGACCGGAACGGGCGCGGCGCTCGAATCCGTGAAGAAGCTCGCCGACGCGGCCAGCCACAGCTTTGATGCGGCGACCGAGCAATTGGCGCACGAGATCGCCACACTCGACGCCTACGCCTGACGTACGCGCGCTTGCCGAGGGGGACCGATGAGTGACGCCATTGAAATTTGCGTGATCGAAGACGATCCGGTCGAGCGCACGCTGCTGGCGCGGCGGATCGCGCAGCTCGGGTATGTCGTGCTCGAGGCGGCCACCGGTGACGAAGCCTGGGCGCTAATTCAGAAACACCGCCCGCGCGTGGTGCTGTGCGACATCATGCTACCGGGAATCAACGGCATCGAGATCTGCCGCCGCATGCGCGCCGACGGCGCGCTCGAGGGCGCGTATTTCATGGCCATCACCGCCCTGGGCGAGCGCGAGATCCGGCGCGAGGCGCTGGACGCCGGCGCCGACGACTTTCTCCACAAACCCTACGATCCCGAGGAACTCGCCGCGCAGGTGCGCAACGGCGTGCGCATTCAGCGCTTGCAGGAGCGGCTGCGCCGAGCCGCCACAACCGACGGTCTGACGGACGTGGCGAATTACACCAGCTTTTGCGAGGCGCTCGATCGCGAATTCTCGCGCACCACGCGTTACGGCGGGTGCCTCTCCCTGATCATGGCCGATCTGGATCACTTCAAAGCCGTAAACGACACGCTCGGACACGAGGTGGGCAACGAAGTGCTCCGCGCCGCCGCGCGGCATTTGTGCGCCTCGGTGCGCGGGCCGGACCTTGTGGCGCGCTACGGCGGCGAGGAATTCGCGATCATCCTGCCCGAAACGCCGCTGGACGACGCAGCGATGCTGGCCCAGCGTATCCGCGTCACGCTGCCCAAGCAGGTGCGGATTCCGGCGTCGCAACAATTCACGATTCGGGCCTCACTTGGCGTCGCGAGCACCAACGACCCGCGCGCCCGCACGGTGTATGAGCTGATCAAGCTGGCCGACGCGGCGATGTACCAGAGCAAACGGCACGGCCGCGATCGCGTGACGCGCTGTGACGAGATCGGCGACGACGGCTTGCCCGCGGCGTCGCCCAGCGTGCACGAGATGGATCACCTTCGAAAGGAGCTGCACCGGCTCGATTTGCACAGCAAGGAACTGACGCTGCAGACGATGTGGGCGCTGGTGCAGGCGCTTGAAGCACGCGATCCGTACACGGCCTGGCACTCGCGCAACGTGACGCTTTACACACGCTGGATGTTGGAGGGCGTCGAGTGGCCCACGCCGCGCCGCGTGGCGACGATCAACGCCGCGATGCTGCACGACCTGGGCAAGATCGGCGTGCCAGACGAGATTCTGCACAAACCGACGCCACTGGAAGCATCGGAGCTGGCGACCGTTCGCCAGGTGCCGACCACAACCTGCCGAATTCTCGAGCCCCTGCGCGTCTTCGCGGCTGAGATCGAGATCATCCGCTTCCTGCGCGAGCACTTTGACGGCAGCGGCTACCCGCAGGGCCTGCGCGGCGACGCGATTCCGTTGGGATCGCGCCTGCTTGCGGTCGCCGAGGCCTACGACGCGATGACGTGCGACCGCTCGTACCGCGCCAGCCGGTCCATTCCGACCGTCCTGGCTGAACTGCGCTCCGAGTCCGGTCGACATTTCGATCCGCAATTCGTGCGCATGCTGGAATCGTCGATCCAGCGGAATCGCGCGCGCTGGGAAGCACAGATCGAAAAATCGCGGGAGCAATCGCCAAGTGTGGCGGAGCTGGTGGCGGTGTAGCGCGGTTGAAGAGTGCAGCGCCAGGGGCCGAAGGACAAAGGCCGAATGCCGCCCGGATCAACGGCATTCAGCCTTCGTCCTTCGGCCTTGCCCCTGCCATCTCAGCCGGTTTCTCTTTCGTACAGTCTGGCAGCCTGAAGCACGGGCGACTCCCCGAACAGCGGCCCCATCAACTGAAGGCCGATCGGAAGCCCGCCGCGGCTGACGCCGCACGGGAGCGACACGGCGGGAACCCCGGACAGGTTGGCGGCGGTGGTGTAAACATCCGCGAGGTACATCTGGAGCGGATCCTGCGCCTTCTCGCCAATACGAAACGCGGGCGTCGGCGACGTCGGGCAGGCGATCACGTCGCAAACTGCGAAGGCCTGCTCAAAATCCCGCTGAATAAGCCGGCGAACCTTCAGCGCCCGCGCGTAGTACGCGTCGTAGTAGCCGCTCGACAGCGCGAACGTGCCAAGCATGATGCGGCGCTTGACCTCCGCCCCGAGCCCATCGCTGCGCGAGCGGCTGTACAGCTCGAACATGTCACGAGGCGAAGCCGCCCGGCGGCCGTATCGAACGCCATCGAAACGAGCCAGGTTGCTCGACGCCTCCGCCGTCGCGATCACGTAATACGCCGCGATGCAGAAGCGCGTATGCGGTAACGAGACGTCGACGGTCGTCGCCCCTAGCTTGCGATACACGCCCATCGCGCGCTCGACCGCGGCGCGAACCTCCGAATCCAGCCCTTCGCCGAAATACTCGCGTGGCAAGCCGATCCGAATATTCCCTGCCCGATCCGCTAGAGCGCGATCGTCGAGTTGGGCGAGATACGCGTCGAGCGGACGGCCGGTGCTCGTGGAATCGTGCGGATCGTGGCCCGCGATCGCGCCCAGCAGCAACGCTGCGTCGGCCACATTCGTCGTCAGCGGGCCGATCTGGTCCAAGCTCGACCCAAACGCCACCAGGCCGTACCGCGAAACGCGTCCAAAGGTGGGCTTCAGGCCGACCACGCCGCACAGCGCCGCCGGCAAGCGCACCGATCCTCCCGTATCCGAGCCCAATGCCAGCGGCGTCATTCCAGCCGCGACGGCGGCCGCCGATCCGCCGGACGAACCGCCGGCCACGTACTCGGGGTTCCGCGGATTCCGCGTCGGGCGAACGGCGCTGTTCTCCGTGGATGACCCCATCGCGAATTCATCGAGATTGGTCTTGCCGAGGATGACGCCGCCGGCAGCCTCGATTCGCGCGACGACTGTCGCATCGAAGGGCGAGCGATAGTCCGCGAGGATCCGCGACGCGCAGGTCGTCTTCCCTTCGCGCGTGCAGATATTGTCTTTTACGGCAACGGGAACGCCGGCGAGCGGCAAGTCGCCCGGCGCGAGTCCCCGCGCCTGGATTCTGGCATCCACGCGCCGAGCGCGCTCCATCGCGGCCGTCCGAAACACCTGAAGGAATGCGCCGATGCGATCATCACGCGCTGCGATTCGCTCCAATGACGCGGCGCAGACGTCCTCGGCTCGGCGTCGGCCGGCGCGAACCTCCGCCGAGATCGCAATCGCGCTCGGAATGGCGTCAGAGGAGTTCACAGTTCCGCGAATGATATCCACTCGCGGCGGACCAAGGGCTTACGGGAAACGGCCCGAACCCGATTCCCAAGATCGCGTTTTCGCGTCAGAATTCGCTCAATCGCACGGCGAAATCGTCACTGTGCGGTAATTTCGCGAGAACCTCCAGCATGTTCGAGCACCGCAGCAATCCGCTCATCCCCAAGCGGAAGTTCTACCTGCGGCTGGTCCGAGTGACGGCGATCGCGGCCGCCGTGGTTTGGGGCGCACTCGGCGTCGGCATACTCGGCTATCACTTCCTGGAAGGACTGACCTGGGTTGACGCGGTTCTCAACGCGTCGATGATTCTCTTCGGCATGGGGCCGGTGAATTCGCTTCAAACCACGGCCGGAAAGCTGTTCGCCAGCGCGTACGCCATGTTCTCCGGCATCGTGTTCGTTACGGTCGTGGCATTGCTCTTTGCGCCGCTCTTTCACCGCATGATCCACCGCTTTCATCTCGAATTGGCGGACGAAGAGGAATCTCGCGAGCGTGCCAATGGCGGCGTCCGCCGTACGCGTCGCGACCGCCACGGCCCGGGGGATTGATCTCGGCGCTTGCGTGCTGGTGCTGCCCGACGAAGCCCGCGCAATTCGCGAGTTTCGCGATATTATTCAGCCGTGTTGACTTTTTTCGGACGTTCGAATAGAGAACCGGGCCGCAATGTGCCGCGGCGAGGCGTATTGCGGTTCTAATCGATCGCAGAATCTATTGAACCCGAATCGGGCAAATCGCGCGCAGGTCGCCGATGCGCGGAGAGGAGATGCGCATGGGATTGTTCAAGGAATTTCGCGACTTTGCCGTGAAGGGCAACGTCGTCGATATGGCAGTGGGCATCATCATCGGCGCCGCGTTCGGAAAGATCGTCGGCTCGTTGGTTGAGGACGTCATGATGCCGCCGCTCGGCTGGGCGATGGGCCAGATGGATTTCTCGTCGTTTGCGCTTACGCTGAAAGACGCTGACGCGGCCGGAAAAGGCGCCGTCACGATCAAGTACGGGATGTTCATCAACGCGCTTATCAATTTCGTGATCGTGGCGTTCGCGCTCTTCATTCTGATCAAGGCAATCAACGCCGCCAAACGCCAGGAGGCCGCCGCCCCACCGCCGCCGGCCGCACCACCGGCGCAGGAAGTGCTGCTGGGCGAAATCCGCGACATCCTGAAGGCACGAAAGTAGTCGCCAACGGAAAAAACTGGCTGGGTTGAATCCGCGCCGTGCCGCTTCGTTCGAAGCGACTTTCACGGAGACATCCCAGCCAGTCCGTCCGAGTCGCACGCGCGTCCGATCGCGCTCGTCCTGCCTACTGCTGCACCTGCACGATCGAGTTGATGTCCACGCCGCTTTCGATCAGCGTCACCAGGCTCTCGGGAATCACGAGGTTGCCCGCATTATGCGGGTCGTTTGAGACCTGCGTCACGACCTGCTCGATGTCCTGAAGGCTGTTCAGCGAATTCGCCTGAATGAAATCGGAAATGACCTGCGCCTCGTCGTCACCCAGTGTGATGTTGACCTGCGGCAGAGCTTCGCTGACGCGGTCGGTTAAGACCTGCCATTCGTCGGGCGTCGCGGCCGTGAGGTTCTTGTTCAACACCTTCAGCCCGAATGTCACCAGGTTTCCGCCGCCCTGATTGCTGAGGCGATTCTGCTGCAGCGGGCAACCGCCGAGCACCAGGCACACTCCCAGGGAAACTGCCATCGCGGTGAAACGAGTCGTCATGTCGCGAGCTCCTTTGGAATCGTCAGGGCAACTGGCTTTGCACATCGTCCGGGCTTTCGTCGACAAAAAGTTGTCGCAAAAGGTTGTTCGGAATCGCCGACGAAACCTCATTGGCCGGATCGTCCAAGAAGGCCTTGATCTGGTCCTTATCGGCGAACTGCTGGTTTGCGAATAGCTGCGTAACCGCCGCTGCCGCTTCGTCGGAAATGCTCCCGGTGAACGGCCCGCCGGTGGCGGCGCCGGCGTCCCCGTAAAGCTGGACCTCGTCGGGCGTGAGCGCCGCGAATTGGCCGTCGCGGACTTTCTCAATCGCAGTGCGCAGCGTTCCGCCGAATTGATTCGCCGTGCGGTCGCCGCGCAGCAGGCCGTTGATGAGCGTGTCGGAGAATCCCGCGGCGCGAAGCTGATCGCGTTTTTCCGCGCCGGTGAGAGTCGAGTCGTTCACGATGCGGTCCACGTCCACGGTCGTGAGCGTGAAGTCGGCGGGCAGGTTGTTGGCGCCGCACCCGGCGCAAAAGATGCCTGCCAGAATCGCGATCACCGTTCGCAGCCGCATATGAATTCCGATTGGCCGACGCACCCGCCGCACCAGGTGCACTTTTCCCAGCGACCGCTAAAGTATAGCTCGGCAATCAAGGGCGGCAAGAAACGCAGCGTCGCGCGCGTTGGGCGTCGTTTCAAGGCTGTCCGCGGCAGGTACCGGTCGCAACTCATCACAGATTCGAGATCTCATGCGCGTCGCCATCGTCGGAATGCCGCTTTCGGGAAAGAGCACTCTCTTCATGGCCATCTCGGCCCTGTCGCGTGACCATCTGAAGCTGGCCGAGGAAAATCTGGCCGCGGTGAAGGTGCCGGAACCGCGACTGGATTTCCTGGAGGCGCTGTACAAACCCAAGAAGCGCACCGAGTTCACGATGGAATTCGTCGACCTGCCGGGCAGCGCCGAGGGCGATGTCGACAAGGCCGGCTTCGTGAACCACCTACCTACGCTGCGGCAGGCCGAGGTGCTGCTGATCGTGCTGCGAGCGTTCGCCTCCGACTCGGTTCCGGCGTTCGGCGGCGCGATCGACCCGCGGCGTGACCTGGGCCGCCTGCGCGATGAGCTGCTTTTCGCCGATTTGCAAATCTGCGCCAACAGAGTCGAAAAGCTCGAAAAGGCGATCGCCAAGCCCAGCAAAGAGCGCGATCAGCAGAAGCACGAACTGACGCTCCTGCTGCGCTGCCGCGACGCGATCGAGAACTCGCGCCCGCTTTCAAGCGTCGTCCAACCGGGTGAGGAACAGAAGCTTTTGCGCAGTTTCGGATTTCTGACGCAAAAGCCGGCCATCGTGGTCCTGAACGTGAGCGAGCAGGACGCCGCCGCCGAACCGGCCTTCCGCGATGACCATTCCTTCGAGACCATCGCGGCCTGCGCGCCGCTGGAGGCCGAGCTGATCCAGGTGGAGCCCAAAGATCGGCCGGAATTCATGGCCGGCTACGGCATTCAGGCCCTGGCCCGCGACCGCATCATCCGCGCCTGCTACGACGCCCTGCACATGATCTCGTTCCTCACCGCCGGCGAGGAGGAAGTGCGCTCATGGCCGATTCCGCGCGGCGCGACCGCGGTCGAGGCGGCCGGCAAGATTCACTCCGACCTGGCGCGCGGATTCATCCGCGCCGAAACGATCGCCTACGAAGACCTCCGCGCCGCCGGCAACATGCGCGACGCGAAAGCCGCCGGCAAAGTCCGCCAGGAGCCGCGGACCTATGTCGTGCAGGACGGCGACATCATGACCATCAAGTTCAACGTGTAGCACGTTTTGTGGCGCAGCCGCCCTGGGCTGTGCTTGGTTACGCTCGCGCCGCTTGCTCGCGCGCGGCTTCGCTGAGCGCCGCCGCGATGGCATCCGCGTCGCCCGGGAGCAGCGCGCGAGTGTCGAAAATGACGTGCCGTGCGTGCAATCGCGCGATTACGGGTTGTTCACGCTTTCGAAGTCGCGCCGTCAACTCCGCGCCGTCGACTTCCGGCACGCGCACGCGAACCACGAACGTCGCCAGCGGCAGCGTCGGCAGCGAGCCGCCGCCGGCGAATGTCCGATCCGCGGCGCACTCCACCACCGCCTCCGGAAGCGCCCGCGAAATCGCCGCCGCCAGCTCCTGCGCCGCGTGCTCCAGCTCCGCCGGCTGGCGCGTCAACAGCTTCAACGTCGGCAGCTTCCGCGCCAGCGCCACCGGCGCGCGGTACAGGCGCAGCGTCGCCTCCAGCGCGGCCAGGGTCATCTTGTCGGGGCGAAGCGCGCGCATCAGCGGATCGCGCCTCAGCTTCGCGATCAAAGCGGCGCGCCCGACAATGATTCCCGCCTGCGGGCCGCCCAGGAGCTTGTCGCCGCTGAATAGCACCACGTCCGCGCCCGCCCCGAGACTCTCCCGCACGCTCGGTTCGTCGAACGCTTCGCCCCCGTCGAAACGCTCGCCGGTCCGCGCCGACGGACTCGTGACGCCGGCAATGCCTAACCCTTCGAACCACTCGCGATCAATCACGCCGCTGCCCAGGTCGTCGATCAGCGCCACGCGCGAGGATAAACCCGGCCCCGAATCTGCGGAACCGTCGTTGCGCGCAGCCGATTGCGATGACGCGTTCAGCTCGTCTCGAAGCGCCGCCAGCTCCGCCAACGGCGTTGACTCGACGAACCCCTCGACGCGGTAATTGCTCGTATGCACCCGCAGCAGCGCCGCGGTTTGTGCTGTCGCAGCGCCGCGATAGTCCGCCAGCCGCGTGCGATTGGTCGTGCCGACCTCGACCATTCGACAGCCGGCGACGGCCATGATCTCCGGCAGGCGGTACGAGCCGCCGATTTCCACCAACTGCCCGCGCGAAACGACGACCTCGCGGCCGGCCGCGATCGCTCGCAGCGCCAGCACGGTGGCGGCCGCGTTGTTGTTTACGACCAGCCCGTCTTCGGCATTACACAACTCGATCAGCAATTCGCGCACATGCGCGTGCCGATCGCCGCGCTCGCCGGTGGCCAAATCGAGCTCAAGATTGCAGTAGCCCGCGGACACGTCGGCGACGGCCTCAATCGCCTCCTGTGCCAGCGGCGCGCGGCCCAGCCCGGTGTGCAACACGATTCCGGTTGCATTGATCACGCGCCGCAGATGCGGACGCGTTCGTTCGTACAGCCGCTGGCGGACGTCCAGCGCCAGCGCCGGCATGTCGAGCGGCTTGTCGGCTTTTCCGGTGCGGATGGCCGCGCGGCAACGGTCAAGCGTGTCGCGAATCGCGCGGATCAACTCCTCGCGCGGGAATTCGTCGAGCAGGGGCAGAATCGCCGGCTGGCGCAGGGCGTGGTCGACGGAGGGCAGCTCGCGAAGCGCGAAGGCGTGCAGCGATAAGTCGCTCATCAACGTTATCGTAACTGCGACCTGATCGCTCGAACATGCGCAACCGATCGTAGGACGAGACTGCTGCCGCGATTAGCGGACGCGCAATTCCGGGCGCTTTCGATTGATTCACGGTATGTCGGCTCCCTACGATCGGTAGAACTCGTCGCCACAGGAGGCGTCAGACTCATGTTCGGCTTTTGGACGCTGCAACGCACCCGACTCGCGATTTACATGCTTGCCGCGTATCTCGCGCTCTGTTGACCCCGCAGCGCCATTCCCGCATTCTGCCGCGCATCTTGGAGCACAGCGTGGCAATCTCACTCGAACTACTCGCCGACTGGCTGGCGTGCCGATTCGACCGCGGCGGCGGACCCGGCGGTCAGAACGTGAACAAGGTCAGCACGCGGGTTTGGCTGGCGCTGGAATTCGAGCACTGTCCGGCGTTTGACGAGTTCCAACGTGAGCGAATCCGCACGCGGCTTGCTCGCCGAATTGATCGCGACGGGCGACTGGTGGTCGTCGCGCAGGCCGCGCGCTCGCAAGCCGCCAATCGCGCCGACGCCGAGCAGCGTCTGCTGCAACTTGTCGAAAAGGCGCTCGCGGTGCAAGCCGAACGGCACGCCACCCGCCCCACCGCCGGCAGCCGGCGTCGAAGGTTGCAGGACAAAAAGATCCGCTCGGCCACCAAACGCCTGCGCGGCGGGCGCGAATTGGGCGATTGAGGACAATCGCCGAGCCTGACAGCCCGCTAGCAACGGCAACGCCAACTTGCCCGCTTTTCCGAGTCGTGCCTGCCGCCCCGCCGGGGCGAACGGCCGCATCGGTCAGTCTAGACTACGCAAGCGTCAGCAGCGCCAGGAACTCCACATTGCCGCCGTGTCCTCGAACGGGGCTTTCGATCTCGCCCCGAATCATCCAACTCAACGCGGTGATCTGCGCCCGAACGCCCGCCAGCGTCTCGTCGACGCGCTCGGGCATCAGAACCCCGCCGCGCAGCCATTCGCGCGGCGCCTCATAGTGCGGCTTGACCAGCGTCACGATGAGTCCGGACGCGCCGATCATCTTCTTCGCGGCGCCAAGGATGAGCCGCTGAGGAGTCCAGCCGACATCGATCGTGACCAGGTCGCACGGCGTTGGCGGCACAAAATGGAGCGCGTTGGTTCTTTCGCAGGTGACGACGCGCGGGTCTTTCCTCAGCCGCCAGGCCAGCACGCCATAGCCGGTGTCCACCGCGAATACGCGCGCCGCGCCGCCGATCAGCAGGCAATCGACGAACCCGCCGACGTGGCTTCCCAAGTCAGCGCACGTCAGGCCGTGGACGTCGACGCCGAACGCGCGCAGCGCCGCTGCGAGCTTGAGTCCGCCGCGCGAGACATACGGACAATCGGCCGACGCCATGCCGCGACTGTATACGCCGGAGCGGTTCGCTGCGCACAGGCGGCGCGGAGTCCGCAGCGTCGGGCCTCTGTGCCTAACGCCGGCGTCGGGCACAGAGGCCCGACGCTACGGTTCGTGAGCGGACCGCGCGAACCGGCCGAAGCCGAATGACACACGGGCAGCTCGTCGCTCACCACGCATTCGGCGCGCCGAATTTGGCGGGAAACCGGCCGCCGGATCGTCTGATTGCCCGTGGCGCGCGGTGACGCTTACACTGCCGCATCTTGCGCGGCGAAGCTTACACTCCTTAGCCTACGAGGCCGGGGAATTCCGCGGAGCATGATTGAGCATGGCTACGATGAATGTCGATGTTCAGCAGGTCGCCCAGCTTGTCCGCAAACACTATGAGCCATTCGAGCGCCTGCTGAGCGAAATGCGGCGCGTGATCGTCGGCCAGGAAGCGCTACTGAAGCGCCTGCTGGTCGGCTTGCTCGCGAACGGGCACATTCTGCTCGAAGGCGTTCCGGGCTTGGCCAAGACGACCGCCGTCGCGTCGCTGGCGCGCGCCATTCGCACGCGCTTTCAGCGCATCCAGTTCACGCCCGACCTCCTGCCGGCCGACATCCTCGGCACGCTCATCTTTCAGCCTCAGAGCGGCTCGTTCGCGGTCAAGAAAGGCCCGATCTTCGCCAACCTGATTCTCGCGGACGAAATCAACCGCGCCCCGGCCAAGGTGCAGAGCGCGCTGCTCGAAGCCATGCAAGAGCGGCAGGTCACGATCGGCGGCGAGACGTTTCCGCTCGAAGAGCCGTTCCTGGTGCTGGCGACGCAAAATCCGATCGAGCAGGAGGGTACCTATCCGCTGCCCGAGGCACAGGTCGACCGCTTCATGCTGAAGCTGATCGTCGACTATCCGTCCGCCGCCGAAGAACGCCAGATTCTTGATCGAATGGCGGTTCAGCACGGCGTGCCGCACGTCGAGCCGGTGCTCGACCCCAAGCAGGTGCTCGACGCGCGGATGGTGCTCGACGAAATCTACATCGACGACAAAATCAAGGATTACTGCGTCGCGCTGGTGCACGCGACGCGGCGGCCGGACGAATTCAAGCTCAAGGACATCTCCGAGTTCATCGAATACGGCGCTTCGCCGCGCGCGACGATTTACCTGGCCACCGGCGCCAAGGCGATGGCGTTCCTGGCCGGTCGCGGCTACGTCACGCCGCAGGATGTGAAAGACATCGCGCCGGACGTGCTGCGGCACCGCGTGATCGTCAGCTACGAAGCGGAAGCCGAAGAGAAAAGCAGCGCGGACGTGGTGCGGTATGTGCTCGACCATGTGGCGGTGCCGTGACGGCAATAGCGAATGGCGAATACCGAATATCGAGTGACGAATGGCGCGGCGGGGGAGCATCGGCCTCCGGCCGGTGCTACCGATCGAGACGTCCGGCGCATCAGCGACAAATCTGATGAAATGCCGCCAGAGTGCCCGACTCGCCCGCGTAAGATCGTTGTCGGCGCTCTATGAAACACACTGAGCAGAGTGTCACCGCAAAGGCCGGCGTGATCTTTGTCACGAAGGTTGTGAACGAACACGGCTCGATCTTTCATCCCGTGCATCAGGAGAACGATCTTGGCGTGGACGGGTTCATCGAAATTGTGAAGGGCGCGGAGTCGTCATGCCGGCTGGTGGCGACGCAGGTCAAGTCGGGCGACTCGTACCTCGCGTCCACCGGCAATGAATTCGCGATCTCGGTTGACGACCAACACTTGGACTACTGGCTGGGATTCACGGTGCCGGTGATCATCGTGGCATACTCTCCGACGAGAAAGGCGGCGGCGTGGGTGTCCGTGCGCGACTATGTGGAGCAGGAACGCTACCATGACCGTTTGCCCGTAAAGCAAATCCGAATCCCCCTTTCGAAGAAGTTTGACACCGATGCGCTGTCGAAAGGCGTGGCGGGCCTCGCGCACGCCCGCGCTGACGAGCGATTGCTGATCCAGTTCGCCGATAAGTGCCTGAGCCGCAATCGTCTCGAGCGGCATGCGGCGTTTCAAGCCCTCGCATTTCATCCCGACTCGAGTCGGTTGAGGATCACCTGCCTGTTGGCCCGACGCCTCTTGAGGGATGACAGCGCGGATACCGCGAAGGACGCTCTTTACGTATTGGGTTTCGATGTTGGCCGAGAACGTTGGTCTTGTAATCCGAACAATCCGGTGGAGTCGGATCAGAGTCGCTTTGCCGCTGAGATCTGCAATGACCTGAAAGAGGACGAGATTCGTCGGCTCCTGGAAATCTGCGACGATGAGGCGTTCCACGGCCCCCAAGGCCTCGGCGAGAGACTGTTCGACGTGATCTGCTGCTGTTTCGATTCGGCACAGCGCGTCTTGGACTGTGTGGCTCGTGACCCAACGCAGCCGATGCAACGGCGAGCAAACGCGCTTTACCTGCTCTTTCAGTGCGATGAGGTCGAACTTGCGGCAGCGAAAGGCGATCTTCGCTCGAATCGCGATCTAGCGGACCTCGTCGACTGGATGTTCCTGTGATCAGCCGCTGCCACTGCGTGATGCCGGCAGGGTGGCATTAGGTGGCATTGCCGCGGCTGTTGGCGGCCATGCTCATGCCGAGCTGCTCTGGTCACGCCCAAACCCGACCTTCTACGCAGCCTGGCTCAGTTTCGCGAAGGCACTCCCCAGCCGAGCCCCGACCGTAAGGGAGGGGTCTCTTGCGACGAGCGGAAGGCCGCTCCCTTACGGTCGGGCCTCGGTGTCGGGCGTTTTCCCGGCGTCGCATGCGAAACTGAGCCACTACCCGAATACGAGGGGAGAAATCGTCGAGCGCGTTTGTTTTCTCGCGCCAAGCCGCGGCGAACCGCCGGAGTTGCGGGCGAGGGTCGAGGCAGCCGGACTCTGAATGATCGCGCGCGAGTCAGCGCGGCAATCGGAACGCCTATCGCAAGCAAGGGCGATTTTCAGCCGCGCTCGCTTGCGCGTCGCGTTTTGATCGCGGCGCGTCCCCACGCATTTTTCGGTCGGACTTGCGCTTAGACTTCCAGCATCAGCCGCGCCGGGTCTTCGATACTCTCTTTGATCCGTTTCAGGAATGTCACCGCTTCGCGGCCGTCGATGATGCGGTGATCGTACGTCAGCGCGACGTACATCATCGGCCGCACCACCACCTGTCCCTCGCGCGCCACGGGGCGATCCTGAATCGCGTGCAGCCCCAGGATCGCAACCTGCGGCGGGTTCACGATCGGCGTGGACATCAGCGAGCCGAAAACGCCGCCGTTGCTGATCGTGAACGTGCCGCCGGCGAGCTCCTCGAGCTTGATCTTGTTGTCGCGGGCCCTCGCGCCGAAATCGGCGATCGCCAGCTCGATCTGAGCGAAGCTCAACATCTCGGCGCTGCGCAGCACCGGCACGACCAAGCCCTTGCCGCCCGATACCGCCACGCCGATGTCGCAATAGTCGTGATACACGATGCACGGCTGCGGACGGCCCTGTGCGTCGGGCACATCGCGAATGGCGGCGTTTACCTCGGGGATGCGGCGCAACGCATCCGTCGCGGCGCGCACGAAAAACGACATGAAGCCGAGCTTCACACCGTGCCGCTGTTGAAACGCCTCGGCGTACTGTTTCCGCAGCGCCATAACCGCGGACATGTCGATTTCGTTGAACGTCGTCAGCAGCGCCGCCGACTCCTTGGCTGCCACCAGGCGCTCGGCGATTTTCTGGCGCAGGGGCGTCATCGGAACGACGCGCTCGACACGCTCGCCCGGTGCAATGCCGATCGGCCCGACTTCAGTCGGCTGCGGCGATGAAGTGCTCGGCGTAACGCCGGACACGGCCGGCGGCGGCGTCACCGGCGAGCTTGGGGCGCTGCCGGCGCGCGCCTGGGTGGAAACGCCCTGCTGCTCGGCGTGTCGCAGCACGTCCTCCTTGAGCAATCGCCCGCCGGGACCGGTGGCTTTCACTTCTTCGGCGCGAAAGCCGGATTCCGCCAGCTCGCGTGCCGCCGCCGGCATTACGCGCGGCGGCGAACCCGACGCGTCAGCGCCGCTTGGCGCGGCGGCCGACGCCGCAGCACGGTTTGCCGACTGGGCCGCGGGCTTGGCCGAAACGGCCGACGGCGCGGCCGGCTTGCCGTCGCCAGAGGTCTTTCCGCCCTCGGCCGCGGCGACGCCGGCCTCCATGTAGCCGATCACGTCTCCGACCTGGGCGCTGTCGCCTTCCTTTTTGATGACGCGCGTGATCACGCCGGCGACCGGGGCCGGTAGCTCCATCGTCGCCTTGTCGGTCTCTATCTCGACCAGCGTCTCGTCCTGACGAACCGCTTCGCCTTCCTGCTTGAGCCACGCGCCGATCTGCACGCGTGTGATCGACTCGCCGGCGGCGGGGATTTTCAGTTCAACGGGCAAAGTGAGTTCCTCGACAATCCGGAGTAGCGAATGGCGAAGAGCGAAGAGCGAATCGAAGTCCGTGTTTCCGCGCGACGTCTGTGCGCGCCGCGCAGTTTCCAATTCGTGATTCGACATCTCCCATGGCGGCCGGTCTCATTCGCTCCTCGCTCGTCGCAATTCGTTATTCAAACGCTCCCGCCACCACCTGCTCCTGTTCCAGCTTGTGGCTGCGGCCTGATCCGGTGGCCGGGCTGGCGCTCGGCGGGCGCGACGAAACGCGCATTGGGAAGCGATCCAGCAATCGGTCGCCGTAGTGGATCCGCATGAAACGCCACGCGCCCTGGTTTTCCGGCTCCTCCTGCACCCAGACCGCCGGCGTATTGTCCGCGAACGGCTTGAGCGCGGCGGTCAGTTCGGCGGTCGGAAGCGGATAAAGCTGCTCGACGCGCAGGATGGCGACGTCGTCGCGCTTCAGCTCACTGCGCCGCTTCTCCAGCTCGAAGGATATTTTCCCCGAGCAAAGCAGGATGCGATCGACTTTCGCGCCGGCTTCTCGCGGCAGCGAATCGGCGATCACACGTTGGAATTTCCCACCTGTGAATTCCTCGATCGGCGATACCTCCGAGCGCAGCATGCTCTTGGGAGTCATTACCACCAGCGGCTTGCGCCAGGGGCGCACCGCCTGTCGGCGGAGCAGATGGAAGTATTGGGCGGGTGTCGACGGATACACAACCTGAATGTTGTCATCCGCGCACAGATTCAGGAAGCGCTCCAGGCGAGCGCTGGAGTGCTCCGGGCCCTGGCCCTCGAATGCGTGCGGCAACAACATGACCACGCCGCTGAGACGCTGCCACTTCGCTTCGGCGCTGCTGATGAACTGATCGATGATCACTTGAGCGGCGTTCACAAAATCGCCGAACTGCGCTTCCCAGAGCAGCAGCGCGTCGGGGTAATCGATCGAGTAGCCGTACTCGAATCCCAGCACGCCCGCCTCCGAAAGCGGGCTGTCGTAAATCTCGACCGGCGCCTGCGTCGCGTGCAGGTGCTGAAGCGGCACGTGGATCGCGCCGGTGCGATAATCGTGCAGCACGGCGTGGCGATGCGTAAACGTGCCGCGGCCGCTGTCCTGCCCTGTCAGCCGAACGCGCGTGCCCTGCGTCGCGAGCGTCGCGAAGGCCAGCGCCTCGGCCGCCGACCAATCCAGCGGGCGCGCGCCGGCGGCCATCTCGCGACGGCGCTCGAAGAAATCCTTGAGTTTCGGGTGCGGATGAAAGTCCGCCGGCATTCGCGTTTGGGCTTCGAGCAGCGCCGCCAGCTTGTCGTGCGGCACGCCGGTTTCGACGTCTTGAACCGAGCTCTCGTGACCACCTACGTATTGGCTCCAGACGCCGGTCAGCGTCTGCGGGCGGAGCGAGTAGTCCTGCGAGCGCGCCGTCTTGAGATCATCTTCGAGGCGCTCGCGGAACTTGGACGTGATCCACTCCGCGTCGTCCTGCGTCACGCCACCGAGCTTCAGAAGGTGCTCGAAGTAGCCTTCCTGCACAGACTTTCGCTTGGCGATGGCCTGGTACAGCACCGGCTGCGTGAACGCCGGCTCGTCGCTCTCGTTGTGCCCGCGGCGGCGATAGCAGTACATGTCGATGACGACGTCGCGTTGAAACGCCAGCCGAAAGTCCATCGCCAGGTGCACGACCTGCACGACCGCCTCCGGGTCCTCGCCGTTGACATGGAAGATCGGAATTTGGAGCAACTTGGCGACATCGGTGCAGTACAGGCCGGAACGTGCATCGCTGGGGCCGGTGGTGAAGCCGATCTGATTGTTCACGATCACATGCAGCGTGCCGCCGATTGAGTAGCCGGGAAGCTGGCTGAGGTTCAGCGTCTCCTGCACGATGCCCTCGCCGGCGAAAGCCGCGTCGCCGTGGATGAGCATGCACATCGCCCGGCGACGCTGCAGGTCGCCAAATCGGTCCTGCTTGGCGCGCACGCGCCCCAGCGCGACCGGATTTACGAATTCGAGATGGCTGGGGTTGAAGCACAGCGACAAGTGCAGGCTGCGGCCGGAAGCCGCCTCCCAATCGTTGTGATAGCCGAGGTGATACTTCACGTCGCCGCGGCCGCGGTGGAGCTGCGGATCGATGTCCTCGAACTCGCGGAAAATCTGGGCCGGCTCCTTGCCCATGATGTTCGCCAGAACGTTCAGCCGCCCGCGATGCGCCATGCCGATCACGATCTCGCGAATTCCCTGCGCATCGGCGTACTCGATCGCGACATCCATCAGCGGAATCAGCGTCTCGGCGCCCTCCAACGAGAACGACTTGGCGCCGACGAACTTCTTCTGAAGAAAACTCTCGAAGTTCATCGCCTCCATCAGCCGCGTCAGAATGCGGATCTGCTCCTTGCGGCTGAGCTCGATACGGTTCTGCGAACCTTCCATTCGCTCCTGCAGCCACTGACGAACCTGGATGTCGTCGATGTGCATGAACTGCACGGCGATCGAGCGGCAATACGTGTTCTGAAGCCGCGCGATCAGCTCGCGAAGCGTGTGCGGAGCGCCGCCGGCCAGCGAATGCGGCGATACCGTGCAATCGAGGTCTGAATCGGAAAGCCCGTGAAACGCGGGATCGAGCTCGACCGGCGTGGGCCGCGGCTGACCGAGCGGATCGAGTTGAGCTGCGATGTGGCCGCGCACGCGGTAGTTTCGCACCAGCATCTCGACGCGGTGCTGGAGGTCGGCCGCGTCGCCGAAGCGCTGCACCGCGGCGGCGGGTGCTCCATTGCCGCCGAGCGCGCGCGTGGACGGTGCAGTTGGCGTCGGCGCGGCGGGCACTGGGACGGACGAACGAGCTTCGCGCACCGAGCCGTTAATGGCTGGAAATGACTCGAAGTATTTCCGCCAGTCAGGAGGAACGGCGGCGGGATCGCGCGTGAATTCGCGGTACAGCTCCTCCGCGAAGCCGACGCTTAGCATGTTCGTATTTAGATCAGTCATCGTGCTTCGAGCGCAGGGTCGCGCGGCCCGTGATCGTCCGATACCCTGATTCTATCGGCAACTTGCCGCCTCGGGTGAGCGTTTCCACCGCTGCCATTGGAGCCTATCGTACGCTACAGGGTGCGTCGAGCAATCGTCCCGTTAGTACCGCGACACGCGGTGGTGGCTCAGTTTCGCGAAGGAACTCCCCAGCCGAGCCCCGACCGTAAGGGAGGGGTCTCTTGCGACCGCAGAAGGCGCTCCCTTACGGTCGGGCCTCAGTGTCGAGCGTTTTCCCGGCTTCGCAAGCGAAACCGAGACACTACCCGACACGCGAAACGCGTTGCAGCAAACCGGTACAATGCGTAGAAAGCTCGCTTGGAACTCGCGATGGGCAAACGAGCGGACAGGGCGTCGCCTCGCGCCGTAACAGACCGATCCGTACTTTCGCGCGTGGGCGCGGTCTGCATCGCGATGCTGTTCGCGGCCGTCGCGGTGCGCGGCGGGGAATCAATCACCTACACGCTCACCCCCCTACCGGCGGAAGGCAAGCTGAAAGTCGAAATCGCGTGGGTCACCGGCCAGCGCACGAACTCCGCATTACGGGTACCGCCGCGGTGGGGAAACGTCGACGACATACCCGCGCTGATCGAAGACGTGACGATCGATGCACCCCGAAACTCATCCGAGGCCGCGGCGGTCGCGCAGCGCGGCGTCTGGCCATTCGCGCATCGCCCCGGCGCGACCGTCGCGTGTCGTTACTCCGTTTCGAGCCGCAAGCTGGGGATTGATTGGTCCCGTACGTACACGCCTGCAATCACGCAGACGTTTTTCTGCGGCCTGGGTAACTCATTTCTTCTGACGCCGGGCGGCGTGGGCGGTATCCCGGACGAGATGGAAGTCCTGCTGCGCTGGCAATTGCCCGCCACCTGGAAGGCAGCATGCTCGCTGGGCGTCGGACGCAGTGTCGGGCGGCGAGTGCGGATCGAGGATTTGCGACAGTCGGCATTCCTGGCCGGCGAATTGGACACGCGCACGCGCGAACGCGACGGGCGCAAGGTGTCGGTCGCGATGCTCGATCGCTTTCGGTTCGACGCCGACGCGTTCGCCGACATGGCGGACGCGATCGTCGGCGGGCAATGCCGTTTCATGGGCGAGAAGGACTTCCCCGAGTTCCTGGTTCTGGCGGTGCCTGTTGGCACGGCCGTGGGCGAGGGTGAATCGCACCTCGCCGGCGTCGGGCTGTATCACAGCTTCGTCCTGTTCGTAGCGCCGCAATCGCGACTGACTGACGGCGTCGAGCAGCTTTTTGCGCACGAGCTGTTTCATTTCTGGAACGGACGATTGCTCGAAGCGGCCGAGCCGGAAGGGCTGGTCTACTGGTTCACGGAAGGTTTCACTGACTATTACGCCATGCGCATACTGTTCGAGAGCGGGCGCTGGGACGCCGCCACGTTCGCGAAGTGGACCAACCGGCACATTCGCGAGTACGTCTGCAACCCGGCCATCCGCGCGAGCAACGACGAGATTCAGCGCGAATACTGGTCGCAGCGCGAGACCGTCGGACAGGTCGCGTATCAGCGCGGATTTCTGCTCGGTTTGCGCTGGCACCGCCTGGCGCGGCAGCGCGGCGTTTCTGACGGCGTCGATCGCCTGTTCAAGGCGCTCGTGACTCGGGCGCGGTCCGCATCAACCAAGCTGTCGAACGAATTGATCCGTCACGTCGGCAACGAGACGCTTGGGGCGTGGTTCGACGCCGAATTCGAGCGCTACGTGGTGAATGCCGAGCCGGTGGACGTGCCCGCTGACGCGCTCTCGCCGGCGCTCACCGGCCGTGCTTCGCAGGCGTATGAATTCAGCCTGGGATTTGATCGTAAACGCTCGCTGGAGCAGAAGCGCGTCATCGGCCTGTCCGCCGAATCGCCGGCGGCACGGGCCGGCCTGCGCGAGGGAGACGAGCTGGCCGGTTGGACGCTGCACAGTGACCCGGATCGCAAGATTTCGCTGCGCGTGAAGCGGGACGGAAGCGTGCAGCCGATCGAATTCCTGCCGCGCGGCGCGGCGCGACAGACAATCTACTTTGTGCCGGGCAACAAATCGCGCGACGAGCGATGAGTGAGTACGCTCCGATCTAACCCGCCGATTCGGCGGCTTCGCGAACGAGCGCCCAAGCCGCGCGCACATGCTCGCGCGTCGTCCGCAGGTTTCCGATCGAAATTCGCAGCACAAATCGCCCGCGTAGCCGCGTCTGCGAAATCAGCACGCGCCCGTCGGCGTTGACTCGCTCGTACAGCCGCTCGTTCAGCACGTCGAGCGCTTCCGGCGAGATACTCGTGGAGTTCCCTCTGTCCGAACCGCGACCGTCAGGGAGCGGGGAAGTCAAGAATGACGCGTTTCCAGCATCCCCCGCTCCCTTACGGTCGCGGTTCGGGCTGACGACGCGGAAGCAGACGGTCGAAAACGGAACCGGCGCGAATAGCTCGAAGCCCGGCGTCGCTTCGATCCACGCCGCCAGCTCGCGCGCCAGAGCGCAATGCCGGCGAATTCGTTCTTGCAGGCCGCGGATCCCGAAGCCGCGCAGCGTCATCCACATCTTGAGCGAGCGAAATCGCCGACCGAGCTGCAAACCCAGGTCCATCAGGTTCGTCACGCCGCTCTCGCTGCTGCGCAGATACGGTGGAATGATGCTGAATGCGTCCTTGAGCGCCTGCGGATCGCGTACCAGCAACACGCTGCAATCCACCGGCACGAAAAGCCACTTGTGCGGATTGACGACGATCGAATCCGCATGCTCCAGGCCCGGCATCAGCGCGCGGTACTCCGGACAGATCGCCGCGCTGCCGGCGTATGCGGCGTCGACGTGCAGCCAGAGCTTCTCGCGTTGCGAGATTTCGGCGATCCGCGGCACCGGATCGACGCTGGTGGTCGACGTCGTACCGACGGTCGCAACAACGGCGATCGGGCGCTTGCCGGCGCGTCGATCGGCAGCGATCGCCTCGGCCAGCGCCTCGGGACGCATGCGAAATTGCTCGTCGGATCCGATCTTGTGTAAGTTTTCGAGGCCCAGGCCCAGCGCAATGCACGACTTGTCGATCGACGAGTGCGCCTGATCGCTGCAATACACCGTCAATGCCGGCAGCTCCGGCCGGCCGGCCATTCCACGATTGCGAATGTCGAGATCGCTCGCCCGCTCGCGCGCCGCGGCCAGCGCCAGGAACGAGCTGATCGACGCGGTGTCGTTGATGTGGCCTTTGAATGAAGCGGGCAGGCCCATCGCCTGCCGCAGCCAGTCGCAGCAAAGCTCTTCCAGCTCGGTCGGCGCGGGGCCGGTGCGCCAAAGCATCGCGTTGACGTTTAGCGCCGCCGCCAGCGTTTCGCCCAGGATTCCCGGTTCGCTGCCGGTAATCGCGAAGTATCCCATGAACCCCGGGTGGTTCCAGTGCGTCATCGCCGGTTCGATCAGAAGACGATAGTCATCGAGAATTCGATCCAGCGGCTCGGGGTCCTGCGGCGGCGCCGAAGGCAGCGCCGCGCGAACGTCGCCGGGCTTGATTCGCGGCATGACCGGGTATTGCTCGACTCCCGCGAGATAGTCGGCAACCATGTCGGCGGCGCGATGCATCGCGGCGCGGAATTCCCCGCCGTCGAAAGCGCCTGATTCCGGGCGCGCCGCGGAAGCAGGTTCGCGTACGTGCGGCGTGGACATTTGCGTTCTCCTAGCAGCCGGCGCAGGCGAACCACCCAACGAGCTTCACGCCGGCGTCGCGAGGATTGTCGGGCTGATTCTGAGTCGCGTCCATTAGTGGCGTCGCGCTAGCTATCGCACCGGCCGGAAGCCGAAGCTCCCCCGCCGCGATATCGCGAATTCGGATTCAGTACAATCGCTGCCGCGTCACGTTCGTACGCAAGTCGCATAGGAGCCGGCCATGAGTTCAATCCTCGCGTGTTCGATCGCCCTGGCGCTGCTATTGCTGCCCACATTCGCGCTCGGCGGCGACCGGCCGGCCGGCGCGCCATTCGCGACGCGCTCAGAGGTGCTCGCGCGGCACGGCATGGCCGCCACAAGCCAACCGCTCGCGACGCAGATCGCGCTCGACATCTTGAAACGCGGCGGCAGCGCGGTCGACGCCGCCATCGCCGCCAACGCCGCGCTGGGGCTGATGGAGCCGACCGGCTGCGGCGTCGGCGGAGACCTGTTCGCGATCGTCTGGCCGCCGGGCGCGACGAGGCCGGTCGGACTGAACGCCAGCGGCCGCGCACCATGTGCAATCACGCTGGACGCATTTCGCGAGCGCGGCTTGACGCAGATTCCGGAAACAGGACCGTTGCCGGTCACGGTTCCGGGTTGCGTCGATGGATGGATCACGCTGCATGCGCGATTCGGCAAGTTGCCGCTGACCGAGGTGCTGGCGCCGGCGATCAAGGCGGCGCGGGACGGTTTCCCGGTCTCGGAAGTAATCGCGGCCGGCTGGCAGCGCGGTGCGAGCAGTTTGTTCAACCAGCCTGGATTCGCTTCCACCTTCATGCCGGACGGCCGGGCGCCGCGCAAGGGCGACATCTTTCGCAATCCGGCGTTGGCGCAAACGCTCGAAGCGATCGCGCGCGGCGGGCGCGACGCGTTCTACGGCGGCGCGATTGCGCAGCGGATCGACGATTTCTGCCGGCGCGAGGGCTGCTTCCTGCGAAAGGAGGACCTGGCGCGCCATACGTCGACGTGGGTCGAGCCGATCTCAACGCGCTATCGCGGTTACGACGTTTGGGAGTTGGGTCCCAACACGCAGGGACTGGCCGCGCTGCAGATGCTGAACATGCTAGAGAGTTACGACTTGCGGGCATTGGGGCACAATTCCGCCGATTACCTGCACCTGCTCGTCGAGACCAAGAAAGTCGTATTCGAAGACCGCGCACGGATGTACGCCGACCCGGCGTATTTCGACGTCGACCTCGCGCGATTGAATTCGGCCGACTACGCGCGCCGGCGCAGGGCGCTCATCCAGCCGGACCGCGCGGCGGACAGCTACCCCGCCGGCGATGCGACGCTGCAAGCCGCCGATGCTCGGCTGCAATCCGGCGACACCATATACCTGACGGTCGCGGACGAGTCGCGGTGTTTCGTCTCGCTGATCCAGAGCAACTACGGCGGATTCGGGGCGGGACTCTGTCCGGATGAGCTGGGCTTCGGCTTGCAGAATCGCGGCGCGCTGTTTTCGCTCGATCCGCACCATCCAAATTGCCTGGCGCCGGGCAAACGCCCATTTCACACCATCATTCCCGCATTTGTCTCGCGCGATGAGCGGCCATTCCTGAGTTTCGGCGTGATGGGCGGCGACATGCAGCCGCAGGGGCACGTGCAGGTGCTGTGCAATATTCTCGATTTCGGCATGAATCTGCAGGAAGCCGGCGACGCGGCGCGCTTCTACCACACCCTCTCCAGCGAGCCGACCGGCACGCAAATGAAGGACGGCGGCGTGCTGGCGCTGGAGTCCGCCATCACCGATCAGATCCGTCTGGAGCTGATCCGACGCGGCCACCGCGTCGAGCCGCGCCCCGGCGCTTTTGGCGGCTTTCAGGCCATCGGCTACGACGCCGAGCGCGACGTGCTCATCGGCGCGTCGGAGTCCCGCAAGGACGGGCAGGCGGCGGGGTATTGAAAGCCGTGCGGTAGCGGTGATGACGCCGGACGGCGGCAATGAGGCGATCGAAGTCCGCGCTATTTTGCAAGCGCCGCGCCGGCAGGACGGTCAGCGCGCCGCCGGCTCCATCTTCAATCGCATCGCGCCGAGCTTCGCCTCCGCCGCGTCTCGTTTGGCGGCGTAGCGCGCCTCGAGCTCTTCCTCGCTCGCGCGATTGAACGTCAAATCTCCGGCCTGGATGCGCACCACCGCGCCATCCGGATCGGTGTACGTCATGGCGGGTTGGCCGACGAAACCCTCGCGCGTCTCGAATGCGTTCAGCGACTTACCCCCCGTCTCGGGTACGTCGCGCGGGCCGAGCGGGTCGATGACGTGCGTGATCAGCGCCCGCGTGTCGGCGTCGTAGACGGTGAACGCCAGCGGCGGGCCGTCGCCCGGCCCGAGCAGCGTCGGCAGCATTCGCGTCATCGCCAGGCCCATGTACGTTTGTCCGACGCGAATCGGCGCGCGCGGCTCGCGCAGGCCGTTGTCCACGCTGGTGCGATAGGTGGAGAACAGCACGTTTTCCTCGCGTACGTACTGATCGATCTTGATCAGCGGCGGCGCGTCGCCGGGCGGAATCTGCGCGACGTGAATTTCGGCCAGCTCGGTCGATTGGTCGTTGCTAGTGAACAGATCGACGCGACTGTGATGCACGACGCCGTCGGGCATGAAGCGCCACGAGCGCTCGCGCACGCGAATTCCGTCCTTGCCGGCCTTGGTGAAACGGGGGTCGTCCAGGCTGGCCTGCTCGCGCGAGGCCTCGCGCGTCAGATAGCCGATGGGTTTTCCGGCCAGCAGGATCTCGTAGCAGCGGCGCGTTGGGTCGACCAGCACGCCGGCGATGTGCGGCCGAAGGCGTTTTTCCTGGAATTTCAGGCCCGCGCGCAGCTCTTCGCGAATTCGCTCCGCGGCGGCCGGATCGTACGTAACATTCAGCGTGTCGACGATCTTCTCGAACGCCCGCCGCGCCGGTTCGTCGTTTTCGGCGCTGGCGACGAGCGTCGAGAAAGAAAAGACCCAGGTCGTCGTGGCGTCGAGCGGGACGCAGTAGTAGAGGGTCACGGTCTGATCAGCGCCGAAGCGCGCCGCGATCGAAATCACCGCCGCCTCGCGCTGTCCGAGCGGGCGCGGAACGGCTTTTCCGCCTTGTGCGTCGGCGATTTCCGCGGCCATCTTGGCGAACGTTTCGAGCCACTTGTCGAAGGGTTCGGCAGCCGAGTTCGGGAAGATCAGAACTTGCAGCGTGGCGCGCCCGTCGGCGGCCTTTCCGCGCAGCAGGCCGACCGATTCGCCGGGACCGAAGAAGCCCGTGCGATCGTACGCCCAGCCGGCCGGCAGGCGCATCCGAAATCCAAAACTCACATCGACAAACGGGATCGTTTCGCCGCTGGCAGTGTCCGTGGCGTTACTGGAAACCTGCGCGTGAAGCGACGCGACGGCAAGCGCGACAATCATGGACGCGGCGACGCGGCGCGGAAACTTCGGCGGAACTCGCATACGGCGTACTATAACCGTACGCCGGGCGACAGCAGGGGCGCGGTGTGATCCCCTCCGGGCCGGCGAATTTGCGACGCCGAAATGGACAGGCCGCTTATTCTCGATGGAGCAATGGGAACCGAATTGGAACGCCGCCGCGTGGCGACGCCCGCGCCGCTCTGGTCGGCGGCGGCGTTGCGCGCCGATCCGCGGATGGTGGCGCGAATTCACGCCGAATACGCGGCGGCAGGCGCGGATATCCTCGTCGCGAACACATTTCGAACGAACCCGCGAACGCTCCGCGCGGCGGGCCAGCTCGACCAAGGCGACGAGTTGTGTCGGTTGGCAGTGGAATTGGCTCGCAAGTGCGGGGAATCGCGAATCGCGTACGGCGGGCAGAGTCCAAACCGCTCAGCGTTTGATCCACGCTTGGATTCGCTACTTGACGCGATCGATTCCCGACGCCGTTCACTCGGCGTGCCGCGCGCGGCGCGTGACGCGATCATCGCCGCCAGCGTCGGCCCCGCGGCCGACTGCTATCGTGCGGATCAGGTTCCGCCAACCGCGGAGCTTGCCGCGGATCATCGCCTGTTCGCCGAGTGGCTCGCGGCGGCCAAACCGGATCTGCTTTGGATTGAGACGATCGGCACGCTTCGCGAGGCGGCGGCCGCCGGTCGCGCCGCCGTCGAGGCGCGCTTGCCGTTTGCGATTTCGTTCATTCTCCGCGAAGACGGCCGGCTGCTTGGCGGCGATCGACTGGCCGAGACATTGAGAGAAATCGACTCGTATCAGCCTCTGGCGGTCGGCGTCAATTGCATTCCGCCGCACGGCTTCACGGCGCTATTGCCGCGCCTGCGCGAATTGACGACGCGCCCGATCGCCGCGTACGCACACATCGGCAACGACCTGCCGCTGCCAGGCTGGAGCTACGCTGAGTCGCTGTCGCCGCGCGAATACGCCGACGCCGCAATGAGCTGGCTGGCGGCGGGCGCGTCGATCGTCGGCGGCTGCTGCGGCACGACGCCGGAGCACATCGCCGCGATTCGATCGCGCTTGGATTCGTAAGCCTTGCACGTGCGAATGGAAACAGCGCGATTCCGTCTTACTTACCTGATTTTTCCGACATGCCAACGAAAATCCGATCTCGCACCGGCGCAGCGCGTTCACCTGCCGCGCTGCGAACGTCCGCCGTCGCCGTCAGACCGCGAACAACCGCGTCCGCGCGGTGCTTCATTTCCGGAACCAGGAATGTTCCGCCCAGGACGATCAGCAGCGCGCAGACGTGCAGCATCAGGCGGCCGGCGATGGGGGCGCGCAGCGCGCCGGCTTGCGTGTCGTCGCCGCGGAGGTACATCTGGCGGATCACCCGCGCGTAGTAGAACAGGCTGATCGCCGTGTTGACGACAATCGCGAAAATCAGCACCCATAACACCGTCGCCGATGCGCCGCCGTGCATCGGCGCGCCTGTCGCCGCCTGCCCCAGGCCGTAAATCAACCACCATTTTGCGATGAACCCGCCCAGGGGCGGCAGCCCGATCAACGAGACCAAGCAAACCGTCATCGAAAGCGCCGCGCCGCCGTCGCGCCAGCCCAGGCCGGTGAACGCGCTGAGTTCCTCGCTCTCGCTGTCGGCCGCAACGAGCCCCAGACATACGAAAGCGCCCAGATTCATCAGCAAGTACACGGCGAGGTATTGCACGACGGCGCTCAGCGCCGCGTCTCCGCCGCGGCCGGCGCCGAGCACGATCGCGCCCGCCGCCAGCATATATCCCGCGTGCGCGATCGAGCTGTACGCCAGCAGCCGCCGCACGTTGCTCTGCCCGAAGGCGGCGAGATTTGCGAACGTGCAGGTGATGATCGCGAAGGCCGCCACGCCGTAGCTGATCGCGCCAAGAAGAAACTCGTCGCCCGCGCAGCGCTCGGCAGTGATCCGCACCAGCCGCAGCAGCAGCACGACGCCGGCGCCTTTGCTGGAAAAGCTCAGCCACGTGGCGATCGGCAGCGAGGCGCCCTGAAACACATCCGGACACCACGAGTGAAACGGCACCGCCGAGATCTTGAAGCCAATTCCGGCAAATAGCGCCACTAGCGCCACCACTACCAGCACGCCGGTAGCCGGCGACAGCGACGCATCTATGATGCGATCGACCAGCGTCGGCACGTGCAGCGTGCCGAAGAGGCCGAACAGCAAACTGATGCCATAGAGCGAGAAACCGCTGCACACCGCTCCAAACATGACATATTTCAGCCCCGCCTCGGCGCCGTCGCGCCGGCGACGGTCGAAAGCGGCAAGTGCGTAACTGGGAAGCGACGCCAGCTCGATCGCAATCACCATCAGCAGCAAGTTCACGACGCCGGACATGAGCATCATGCCGACCGCGCTGGAAAGCAGCAGCACGAAGAACTCGACCGGGTGGCGCTCGTCCGCCGCGTCGGTGAAGCCCCACACGGCGATGATCGCCAGCAACCCGACCGCGATGAAGATGCGGAAGAATGCGCTGAGCGAATCCGAAACCAGAACGCCCGCGCCCGGGTCGCCCGCCGCATTGATCGGCGCGGCGAAGAGCTCGGTGGGCCGGCCGTCGACCGCGCCCAGCGTCGCCCATCCCAAGAGCAGCGCTGCCAGCGCGCCGGCCACGGCGATGCCGGACGCGGTGCGTGCGCCGCGGCCCAACAGCAGGGGGGCGATCAGCAATAAGGCGATCGCGGCGATCAGCGCGATTTCGGGCGCGACGAACCGCAGGATGGCGGCGTCCGGAAGCCAGATTGAAGCGAGAATCAGATTCACTCGAACCTCGCGGTTCCTGGTTGGGTCCGCTTCACGAATCGAGCCATCAGCTGCTCGCGATCATCAGGATTTTCCCTAAGGTGCCGCTCACGAAATTGAGCACCGTCTGTTGCGGCAGAATCCCCAGCAGAATCGCCAGCGCCGCCATCGGGGCCAGGATCGCCTGCTCGCGGGCCGAGGCGTCCGGCAGGCCGGCGTATTCGGGCCGCGCCTTGCCGAGATAGACGCGCTGCAACATCCACAAGATGTATCCGGCGGTCAGGATCGCCCCGCTGGCCGCCAGGACGCCGAACGGCAAGGCGTACGCGCCGAGCGCCTGCGGACCGGACGCGAAAGCGCCCAGAACAGCGAACACTTCGCCGATGAAACCGCACAGAGCCGGCAGACCGAGCGAGGCGAAGAAGCCGACGGTCGCCAGGGAGCCATACACGGGCATCGTCAGCCACAGGCCGCCCATGCGATCGATCTCGCGATGGTGCACGCGGTCGTAAATCACGCCGACCAGGAAAAAGCACATCGGGCTGGAAATGCCGTGCGCGATCATCTGGAACATGGCGCCCTGGAACCCGGCCGGGGTCATGGCGGCCATGCCGAGCAGGACGTATCCCATGTGCGAGATGGAGCTGTACGCGACCAGTTTCTTGAAGTCGTCCTGCGCCATGGCGCACAGGGCGCCGTAAATGATGTTGATCACGCCCAGCGTGCCCAGCGCGACGGCCAGCGCCTGCGCCGCATCGGGCAGGATCGGATAGCAGAAGCGAAACAGCCCGTATCCACCCATTTTCAGCAGCACGCCGGCCAGGATCATGCTGATCGGCGTCGGCGCCTCGACGTGCGCATCGGGCAACCAGGTGTGGAACGGGAAGACCGGGATCTTGATCGCGAAGCCGATGTACAGCAGCACGAACATCGCCGTCGAGAACTTGAATCCTAGAAAGAGCGTCCGGGGATCGCGGAATATCGCTTGGATCCGCTCGCTGCTGGCCAGCTCGATGATGTTGAACGTTCGAACCGACGGATCGGGGTAGAAGTACATCGCCAGCATCGCCACCAGCATTAACACACTGCCGGCCAGCGTATAGAGAAAGAACTTGATCGCCGCGTATTCCTTGCGCGGGCCGCCCCAGATACCGATGAGGAAGTACATCGGCAGCAGCATCACTTCCCAGAAGATGTAGAACAGGAAGAAATCGATCGCGACGAAAACGCCCAGCATGCCGGTTTCGAGCAGAAGCAGCATGACCATGTAGCCCTTCAGGCCGCGCTTGGTCTTCCAATGCTCGAAATTCCAGCTTGCCGCGCACGCCAGCACCGTAATCAGCGTCGTTAACAGCACGAGCGGCATGCTCAAGCCGTCGACGCCCAGGTGGTAGTTCACGCGAAACGAGCCGTCTTCCGTGTGTATCCAGGGAATGAGCTTCTGGAAGTGCAGATCACCGTAAGCCGCGCCCGGCGCGCCGGGGCTGCCGCTTAGAAACGGCGGCAACAGCATCAAGCTCAGCGCGAACGTGACGAGCGTCGCCAGAAAAGCGATTCGCTTAACGGTCTGCGCGCCGACCGCCGGCAGCAGCGCCGCCGCGCCGATCAGCGGCGTGAACACGATCCAAGACAGCAAGGTGCTTTCGTTCATTGCGAGCCCTTTCCGGGAACGCCTGCCGACGCCGCTAGTTCGGGCGCGGTCCGCATCGCACCGCGTGCGCTCGGTTCGTACGCCGCGCCCCTTGCTCCTCTACGGTCGCGGCTCGGATCAGATTCGCGCGATTGGGACATCGCAGGCGCGTCCTCGTCGCGAGGCCAGGCAAGTGCAACGGCGATGACTGCCAGCAGCGCCGCTGCGGCGCGCGGGCTCCAGAGCGCGACAATCGTGCAGGCCAGCGCGCCGACGGCGAAGGTGACGTAATTTCGAACGACGCCGGTCTGTAGTCGGCGCAGAAACGCGCCGATCGCCGAAAGAAAGGCGCCGACGCCGTTTACGAGACCGTCGACGCCCAGATTGTCGAGCACAACGCCGCTGAACCGCGCCACGCGCTCGGTGATGAACGCAAGCGTGTCGCCGATGCGGTCGACCACCCAGCCGTCGAAGATTCGCGCAAGCACAGATAGCCCACGCGTGCCGGCGACCAGCACCAGGTTGTACGCGTGGTCGAAATAGAACTTGTTCATCAGCACGCGGTGAATCGGCCGCAGTGCCGGCGATTCCGCCAGGCGCTGCGACGCCGCGAGCCCGTCTCGGTACAGCCACCACGCCCCGCCCAGGCCGACGACCCAGGCAAAGCCGGTCAGCAGCGCGAGCGTAGACGCCCCCGCGTGCACCGCGCCCATGTGGCCATCGAGCACGACGGCGGAAACGCCGGCCGGCGCGGCGTCTGCGACGTACTTGCGGAACAGGAACCACCCGCTGACCAGCGTCATCGCCGCAAGTACCAGAAGCGGGACGTACATCAGCGGTTGCTCGTGCGCGTGCTTGTGAAGGTGCTCATCGCGCGGCTTGCCCATGAAGGCCAGCACGTAGCAGCGGCCCATGTAGAACGGCGTCACGTAGGCGATGATCACCGGAAACAGGTACAACAGTGGCGAAATCGGGGCGACGGGGCCAAGCGGTGCGGCGTGGCCGTCGTGGCCCGCTGCGCCGGCGTCGGCATGCGCTGCCGCGGCGGCCGTGTCGCCCGCGTACAGCGCGCGGTAGTGCGCGACGGCAAGAATCTCTTCTTTGCTGTAAAACCCGCCCAGACCCAGCGCGGTCCACGGAATTCCCGCGCCGGAGATGGCCAGCACGGCGATCAAGAACGTGCCGGCCGTTCGAGGCATCTTCTCGGCCAACCCGCCCATCTTTCGCAGGTCCTGTTCGTGATGCGTTCCGGCGATGACCTGACCCGCGCCCAGGAACAGCAGGGCCTTGAAGAAGGCGTGCGTGAGCAGGTGAAACAGCGCCCCAACCCAGGCGCCGACTCCCAGACCGAAAATCATGTAGCCCAGTTGCGAGAGCGTCGAGTACGCGAGGACGCGCTTGATGTCGGTCTGCACAATTGCGATCAACGCCGCCATCGTCAGCGTGATGCAACCGATCCAGGCGATCGCAAGCTGCGCGCCGGGCGTCAGCAGGGCGAAGATGCGCGCCACGAGGTACACGCCGGCGGCAACCATCGTAGCGGCGTGAATCAGCGCTGAAACCGGCGTCGGGCCTTCCATCGCATCGGGCAACCAGACTTGCAGCGGGAACTGTGCGCTCTTGCCCACCGCGCCGCAGAACAAGCCCAGCCCCAGCCAGGTAGCCAGCGAGACACCGAGAAAGTGGCTCGTAAAGAGAGTCGTCGGGCCGGATAGCGACGCTTCGTGACCGGCAGACGCGTGCGCGGCGGCCTGGAATGCCGCACCGGCGTCGTGCAGCGAGAGCGTGCCCAGATAGGCGAAGCACAGGCCCAGTCCGATCATGAAGCCGAAATCGCCCACGCGATTGACGACGAAGGCTTTGATGGCGGCGTTGCTGGCCGAGCGCTTCTCGAACCAGAATCCGATCAGCAGGTAGCTGCAAATGCCGACCAATTCCCAGAACATGAACAGCAGCACGAGATTCGCACTGATCACCAGGCCGAGCATCGAAAAGCAGAAAAGCGACAGGTACGTGAAAAACCGGGCGAAGCGCGGGTCGCCGCGCATGTAGCCCACGCTGAAGACGTGAATGCACGTCGCGGTCAGCGTGACCATCAGGAACACGATGATCGTCAGGCTGTCGAGATTGACGCCCAGGCGGATCGGCGTCTGCCCTAGCGTCAGCCAGTGCCAGGCCGCATCCGCGGCGGCGCGCGACGCCAACGCGCGCGCGTCGGCGTTCAAGCCGGCCCATTGAATCAGCGTGATGATCGCGCAGAGAAACGAGACGCCGATCGCCGCCGTGGCGAACCACCCGGCCAGCGGCTCACCGGCGGCGGGCGCTGCGTGGCGCGGGTCATGCGCGTCGCCGGCGTGCGCGTCAGCGTGATCGTGGCTATGTTGATCGTGGTGATCCGATCGCGCGCCGCGGCCGCCGAGACGCGTGCCTGCGAAGACCAGAAATACAAAACTGGCCAGCGGCGTCAGCACGCCGATGATCAGGCAGGCTTGCATGAGATTCGCTGAGGTCATGTCTACTCGCTGGACTCGGCACTGGGTTTCGGTTGCCGGCGTCGCGAACGCCGTTCCGTCATGGCGAAGGCCTCGGCCTGACCGGTCCGGCCGCGGCATTCATCCGTCGTCCTTCATCCTTTCAGCGCGCTTCCGCGATCCACGTCGATCGAGGCGTGCAGGCCGTAGAAATTCAGAAAAATCGCCAGGGCGACCGCCGCCTCCGCGGCGGCGAGCACGATCACGAAAATCGCGATGATCTGTCCGTCGAGGCCGCCGACGCGATAGCGCCCGCAGGCCACGAAATTCAGATTCGCCGCGTTCAGCACGAGCTCGACGCCGATGAGCATTCCGATGGCGTTGCGCTTCAGCGCGATGACGGCCAACCCGCAGCAGAACATCAGGGCGGAGAGAAACAGGTAATGGGACAGTCCGATCTCAAACACTGCCGAGCTCTCTCATGGTTAACTTTTTCTTACCGGCCGCGCCAAATACGCCGCCGCGATCATCACGGCCAGCAGCAGTGCGGAGATCAACTCAAAGGGCACCAGATAGCGCGTCATCAACGCTTGCCCGAGCGCGTCCATGTTCACTGACTCCTGCACCGTGCCGAGCGCCGGCCAGGCGCCTGCGAGCATCACGCGCAGCAGCCCGACGAGCAGTACGCCGGTCGCCAGCGCTGCGAGTACGATTTCGCGGCCGCGCGGCTGGTAGCGAATCGCCGGGCTCTTTGCGGTCAGCATGACGCCGAAAACGATCAGGATCAGGATCCCGCCGGCATAGACGATGAGCTGCATGGCCATCAAAAATGGCGCGTTCAGCAGGCCGAACAGGCCCGCCACGCACACCAGAACGCCGAACAGCCAGACCGCGGCGCGAACGATGTTGCGCGTCAGCACGATCGCGGCGCAGGAAACGATCGCGACGGTGGCGAAGAGATAAAAACAGAGCGCTTCAATCATGGCTCAACGCTACCCGCCATACAGCGGCCGCCGCACCGCCATCGTTCCCACCAGTTTCGTCCGGCCGCTGAAGCCCGCCAGCGCGATCAGCATGATGGCCGCAAAACCAATCGCGCCGATCGCGGCCAGTACGATTCGTATGCCCGCGGCGATTCCCGCCATCACGCCGCCGGCGCCGACCGCATATTCCCAAAACGCGGCCAGCAGCAACACCAGCATGATCAGCGGCAACAACACCTGCACGCACGCGTAGAGCACCTGGTCGATTCGCAGCCGCGGCAGCGTCCAGCGCAACCACATTTGCACGTACACGAGAAACATGCACTTGGCGACGAACCAGATCGGACCACTGAAAAGCGTGCCGATCAGGAGTTGTGTGCCCAGCGACGTGTCGTCACTCCAGCCCTCCGGCATCAACCCGGCAATCGGCGAATCCGCCGCGCCGAGAAACAGGATCACGAGCAGACCGCTGACCACGAACATCGCGGCGTACTCGGCAAAGAAAAAGAGCGACCAGCGGAATCCGCTGTATTCGGTGTGAAAGCCCGCAACCAGCTCGCTTTCGGCCTCGGGCAGATCGAACGGCGCACGCTTACATGCCGCCAGCGACGCGGTGAAGTACACGAACATGGCGATGAAGGTCCAGGGACTGTGCCAGGCCAGCCAGTTCTGCCAGCCGCCGGATTGATGCGTTGCGAAATCGCCCAGCCGCAATGAACCGACGACCATGATGGGCACGAGCAGCGCCATGCCCATCGGAATTTCGTAGCTGACAACCTGGCACGCCTCGCGCATCGCGCCGTAGACGCTCCACTTGTTGTTGCTGGCCCAGCCGGCAAGCAATACACCGAGAATATCCAATCCCAGGCATGCGCCGACCAGAACGATGGCTGTATCGATGTCGCGCAGCGCCCAGTACGCCCCGAACGGCAGCGCGACGAACGCGACAATGGCCGGCACGAACGAGAGATACGGCGCGAGCCGAAAGAGCGCCACGTCGGCGTCGGCCGGCGCGAGATCTTCCTTGCACAGCAGCTTGAGCCCGTCGGCCAGCGATTGCGACCAGCCGTGCCAGCCGCCGACGCGCATCGGCCCCAGGCGCGATTGAATCCGGGCCGAGACCTTCCGCTCCCACCAGATCGCGAACATCGCCAGGACGGAAACGAACGTGATGATTCCGATTAGCCCGATCAGGTCACGCACGACCAGCAATTGCAGCGGCCACACCAGCCACGCCGGCGTCGAGTATCCGACCGCGTCGAGCGCGGCCCGAACTTCGCCCAAACTCAGCCAGCCGGCCTGCGCCGATTCGATCGCGGCTGCCGTGCGACACAAGACGGCCACGCCCCAGGCCGCCAGGCAGGCGCCGATCACCGCGAGCGCGAAAATGGTCAATTGAAAGCGGGTCAGGATCGGCGTCACGAGCGCCGCCACCGCCCGGGCGAAGCCGGCGATCATCCGCGATAGCGCGGAGTTTCGCGTCGACGGACGATTAGACCACGGTACGTAGATCTGGCTCATGCGTTCACGATCGCCGTGCGTTTCACCGGGGGCACCCGCAATGGGGGCGCTCAAGGGTGGCGCCGGCGTCTGGCCCGGACCGCCCCAGAAAAATAATCGGGCGAGACGCCAGTGCCACCCTATCTGCGCTACCCACTACCGCGTCCATCCCTGTTCGTAGCTGTATCGGTACGCGCCGCTCGGATCGACCGTCAGATTCGCTTCCCCGCCGGGAGGCGATTTCTCGCGAACGCCGGCCGCGTCTTTCTCCGTCATTCCCACGCTTTGCGCGCCGCCCCAGCGCTCCAGCACTCGCATCAGCCCCGAGGCGATGAGCGCGTGCGCGTCGCGCGTGCCGGCGTCCGCCTGCGTCGTGAGCAAATCCGACACGATCGCGCGCAACGCATCAACCGGACCGGCGGCCTCCAGACGCGCCACGCGCGGGTCCAATTCGCCCAGGACGCGATACCCGGTCCGGGTCGTCAGTCCCATTCGGCGCTCGAACGTCGTCGCATGCAATTTCGCTGCCAATCGACGGTCCTGAGAGACCAGAATGGCGATCACGTCGGCCCGTCCCAACGAGTCCTTCTTGAAATAGCACTGGCCCAGGTCGGTGCGCCGCGTGTCCCCGGCCGGGAGGATTCGCTCGTATTCCTCGGGTTTTTGCCCCAATCGGATGCGGTCGTAATCCCAGTCCGCGCAGCCGGGAAGGCCGGCGGCCATGGCGGTAAGCAATACGTACCCAAGGTGCGCGACGTGTGTCGGGCGCATGGCGGGATGATCGAGCGGAACGAAACCGGACGCAAGGGCGCGCGAAATCACGCACGTCGCCAACGCCCGGACTGTTTGACGGCTATCAGGTCGCGCCGATCTGTGCGGTCGGCTCGGGCGACGTCGCGTGTGTCCCGCGCTCGGCGTCCGACGATTCCGCGCCGCGCGAATCGAGCATCACGATGCTGGCGCGCGTGTCGCGAACCCCCGGGCCTTCGGCCGCCAGGCGAGTTGGGAACGTGATCGTGAAGCTCGATCCCTCGCCCAGCCGCGAGCGCACCAGAATGCGACCGCCGGTCTGTTCGACGACTTCGCGCACGATCGCGAGTCCCAGTCCGGTGCCCGCGATCGCCGCCGAAAGCGCGTTGTTGCCGCGCCGGAAGGCGTCGAAAATCGAGCCGCGCGCCTCGGGCCGCGCGATCTCGGCGACCGACGCGGCGTCGAGCCCCATACCGGTATCCGTAACCGTGATCGCGACGTGGTCTTTGGGCCAGGGACGACTTTCGGCCGGTTGATAGCGTGTATCGACGATGGAAACGCTGACGGAGCCCGGCCCGTTGGTGTACTTGATGGCGTTGTCGATCAGGTTGCTCAGGCAATCGATCAGGTCCTGCGGGTCGACCATCGCCGTCGGTCCATCCTCGCCGCGCACGCGGTACATCAGGTCGATGCCCTTGCGATCGGCCAGCGGCATGTAGCGCTGGCACACCTCGCGGATCGTTTGTGCGACGTTGATCGCCGAGCGCCCGTGTCGCCCCGGGTCGGCGCGTTGAACGCGCGCCAGGGTCAACAACTCGGTCACCTGCTGCGTTCCGTCGCGGCAGCGCTGAAGCAGCTTTTCGTACGTGCCCTTGACGCCGTCCGGCGGGACGATGCCGTCGCGAAGAAGGCCGATCAGCGTCTCAATCGCGGCCAGCGGACCCTTGAGCTGATGCGCCGCGGTTTGAAGGAAGCGCGAGCGACGCTGTTGCAGGTCATAGATGGCCGCCTCGGAGCGCGTCAGGGCTGCTTGAGCCCGGCTGAGTTCCAACTCCCGCCGCACCAGGCGGCCGGTGATGTGCAGCGTGAAATAGAGCATGGCGAACACGCCGCAGGCCATGACCACGACCATCGCGGTGACGAACTCGCCGCGAGCGTAAGAACCGGGAGACGGGAATTGCGGAAGAAAATCGTAGTGCGGCGCGACCCAGCCGACGTATTCACCCGTCGCAAGCCCGACATACAACAGCATGGCCCACAGGCCCTGGCCAATCGCGTGAATCGGCCGCAGCAGCAGCGCGCCGATGCTCATGTGAAACAGGTAAAACAGCCCCATCGGGTTTTCGATGCCGCCCGTGAAGCGAAGAATCAGCGTGAGCAGGAACAGGTCAACGCCGACCTGCGCGTTGGCGAATAGCAGCGTGCGCTGAATGACGACCGGGTCGTGTCCGTTGGGTTGGCGCAGGCGCCGCAGCAGGTAATCCTCGACGCCCATCCAGACCAGGTTCACGATCGCCAGCAGCAGAATCGGGATCACCAGCACGTTCGGCCGAACCGCTGACGGCGTGATGAACCGCTCCAGCCCAAGGAACGCCAGCGCGACGGCGACAAACGCCCAGCGCAGCCGAATGAACCAGTGCACTTGAAGCAGCGAGACCAGGGCGGCGTCGCGCGGATGGGTCGGCGGTGAGAGCGCAGCCGCGCTTGGCGGCGGGACGGTAATAGCGGATTGATCGATCACGGGTGCGCCTCCGTGGACATCAGGACCGAACGAACGGCGTCGCGCAGCACAGCCGCGCTGATCGGCTTGGTGACGAAATGTTCGACCGGCAGAAACTCGCTGCCCACGTCCTTGGCGAAATCGAGTCCATACGTGCGGCCGACGGCGGAGAGGACGATGATCGGAATTGTCTTGAGCTGCGGGTCGTTCCGCATCTCGTACGCCAGGTGAAATCCCTCGGTGGGCGTGGCCAGCATGATGTCGAGCAGCAACAGGTCGGGCGGGTCGGCGCGCAGCGAGTCCAGGCCGATCGGCACGGTCAGGCACCCGCGCACCTTGTATCCCTCAGGTTCGAGGATCATCTTGACGGCGTCTTGAACAAGCGGATCGTCGTCGATCAGCAGAATGTCAGCGACGGGGTTCATGTGCGGTCTCCTCTAGTGCGCGCGCCCAAGTTCGCCGCCCGGCGTTTCGTCCGCGTGCCC
Source organism: Phycisphaerae bacterium (assembly GCA_046350315.1). Taxonomy (GTDB): domain Bacteria; phylum Planctomycetota; class Phycisphaerae; order UBA1845; family Fen-1342; genus CAZHTF01. The sequence continues at coordinate 2,091,404 of JAXMAP010000002.1, read as the reverse complement.
GACGATCGGCAGTCCCTGATTCATGGCGGACAGCGTGAGCAGCCCGCCGGCGATGACACCCGCCGAGACCAGGATTTCGATCCACCGCGGCATGTATCCGCTCGAGGAGGACAGCATTCCCAGGAGCGAGACATTGAGCCGGTTCATCACGACGCCGAGAATCACCATGACCGTGCAGCCGAAGAGCTTCAAGCGGTCGTAGCGAACCTCGGTGCTCAGCAGCAGCACCCCCGGCAATACAACGCCGATTACCGTTTCAAGGAAGAACGCCCAGCTTTCCAGCGAGTTGTCGAGCAGCCGCCCCAATTCGCCGCGCCCGTTGAGGTCCATCAGCCGCAGTCCGAAATACAGCGCCAGGATCAGCGGCAACGCGCGGGCCAGGTCGCCCAGCAGGCGAACGGGGTAGCGATGCCCGAAGATCATGCCCGACACGATCGCTTCGAAGATCACCATCGCCACCCCGACCGCCAATGACGACATCAGGAACAGGAGCGGCAAGAGCGGCGTGAACCAGAGCGGATGCAGGCGGTGGCCCATCATGACGAACAGCGAGCCGAGCGAGCTCTGATGGACCGTCGACAATACGATGCCGATTACGATGAACACGATCATGACCTTGCGGATGGCGCGCAGCGCGCGCGTCATCCGGAAGCGCTCGAATACGATCGGCAGGAACTCGAGGAACAGCACGGTCGTGTACAGCATCACGCACCAGGCCACTTCGAACATGACCGAATGCGGCTGCCACATGATGAGCGGATGCCAGATCGCCCACGGACGCCCCAGGTCCATCAAAAGTCCGATTATGGCCAGCAGATAGCCCAGCAGCGCCGTGACGATCGCCGGACGCACGAAAGGCTCGTAGCGCCGCAGGCCGAAGATGTGCACGGTGCCCGCCAGCACAAAGCCGCCGGCGGCGAGCGCGATGCCGCACAGCATGTCGAAGCCGATCCACAGTCCCCAGGGCATGGAGTCGGTCAAGTTCGTGGCCGCGCCCAGGCCGCCGTGGAAGCGGTAGATGGCCAACGCGAACGCGATCGCTACCAATGCCGAGAGCGCCACTCTCACGTTCGAAAATCGAGTCGCGAGCGTTGTCATCGTGGGCCCTCCGGGCTCTCCGCAACCGCCGATTCCTGGCGTTCCTGAAGCCGCCGCAGCGCTCCCAAGAAGAGCGCCAACCCCACCACCCAACCCGGCACGGCGCCGAGAATCGGCTCGGCGTAACTGCCCGGCGCTGTGGGCGGCAGCCGCGGCATTCCGAGCTTCTCGAGCGGAATGGCCGACAAATACAGGTAGCTGGTCCCGCCGCCCTCGAATTCGCCATAGACGTGGTCGACGTAGCGACCAGGGTGGTTCTCAATCCGCCGCCGCGCTTCGGCGATGAGCTGCTTTCGAGTTCCGTCGACCAGCGCTTCAACCGGACAGGCCTTGACGCAGCCGCCGTTGAGGTTGCACTTGCGCACGCGCGGCATGCGGTCGAGCCACTCGTAGCGCGGCACCTCGTACGGACAGGCCAGCATGCAATAGCGGCATCCGATGCAGCGGTCTTCGTAGTACAGCACCGGACCGCGGTCGGTCTTCTGCAACGCGGCGACCGGACACGCGGCGGCGCATGCCGGCACGTTGCAGTGCATGCAATTGCGCTTGATGAATGACCACGATTGCCGGCCGGATTGCGGCGCGCTTTCGTCGCGGAAGGCCTGGATGACCATCAGGTTCGTGTCCGACAGCTTGTGCGGCTGGTCGAATCGGACGCCGTCAATGTCACCGACTTCCGGCGGCAGGGCGTTCACCTCTCGACAGCGCCGCGCGCAGGCGCGGCAGCCAATGCAACGCGTCGCGTCGTAGAGAATCGCGTACGCGTCGTCGTAGCTCGGCGCCGCGGCGCCAGCGCGGGCCGAGTCGGTGAACGAGGCGACGCCGGCCGCACCGGCGAGAGCCAGGAAATCTCTTCGATTAAGCGCCGTCATCACTGCTCTCCTTCGGCGCCGCTGGCTTGATCGGCCTGGTGTTCTTCATGTGGTTCGGATTGCAGCTTGCGGGCTGCCGTTGCGACGCCGACACCCGCCAGAAACGCCGCGGTGCCGATCATCCCGACGGCGGCGTAGGTGTTGGAATCGGCCTGCCGCCGCTCGTCTTTCGTCGTCGCCGGGTACGTGCCCGGAAACGTAAGTTCGGCAGGTTCAACGGGGCGAAAAAGCGATCCGTCAGCCGGAAACGATGGCTCGCAACATCCGACGCACGGGTGGCCGGCTTCGACGCACCAGTTGACGCCGCCGTTCCAGCGCCGGATCGGACAATCGGCGTGCGTGACCGGCCCCTTGCAGCCCAGTTTGACGAGGCAGCCGTGCTCGCCGAAGCGCCGCGCGAAATGCCCGTGCTCGAAATGTCCGCGATACGGACAGTTGTCGTGAATCAGGGGCGAAAAGAACGCGGCGGGCCGTCCGTGTACGTCCAATTTCAGTGCGTCGAGCCCCCCCAGCAGCAGGGCGGAGATCGTCCCGACGATCCAATCCGGATGCGGCGGGCACCCAGGCACATGAATGATCGGGTTCTGAATATGCTCGCGGCGGAAGAGTTCGCCGACGCTGATGCAGCCCGTCGGATTGGGCGCCGCGGCCGGAATGCCGCCGTACGACGCGCAGGTGCCGACCGCGACGGTCGCCAGCGCGTTTCGCCCCAGATCGCGAATGTGCGCATAGCCGCTGATGGGCTTGCCGTCCCGTTCGCCGATCATGCAGTATTGCCCGGTTTCCTCCACCGCCGTCGCGCCGTCGACGACCAGCACGTAACCGCCGGAGTGCTCCTGTACCACGCGTTCCAGCATGTGCAGGGCCAGATCGCCGGCAGAAGCCATAAGCGTGGCGTGAAACGCCAGCGAAAGCCGCTTTCCCGGCAGGATGTCGCCCACCAGCGCAAAGCGCACCGTGGGCGACGCCGCGTTCAGCAGCGACACGGAGCAGCCCGTGCAGGCGCCGGTCGCCATCCAGATGATCGGGGTCTCGGCGATTCGCTCCGGCGGACCGGCTTGGCTGCCTTCAGCCGTCTCAACGAAGCGCCACAGGGAGAAGCTCACGATGCTGAATGCACCAACGCTGTCTTGCAAGAATTCGCGCCGTGTCAGTTCCATGCCACGCCCTCCAACCGCGCGTCGCGCTCCGGCGCGCCGTATTCCGCCGCGAGCGACGCGGCTGCAATGGGATTCGCCAGCAATGGCGCCGCGCCGAGCTCGCGCAGCGCGATCCGCAACACCGCCGGAACGGCCCGCGCGACCGCGGGCGACAAGCCGACGCCCGGCGAAACGTCGGCCACCTGCACCGCGACAATGCGCACATGGCGCGGGCCGCGGCGCAGGAAGCGCACCTCGTCCAGTGCGTCAAGCAGATGCAAGTCATGCAGGCTGACGCCCGTTCGAACTGCCGGACGCAGCCACTCGGGCTTGGTGAGATAAATTGTGCCGGGCCGCGCGCCGGCGTCGATCGCGTCGATGACGACCAGCCGATCCCGCCGCTCGAGCATTGGCGCGACTTCCATCCCGCAAAGGCCCGCGTCGTATGCTTGGAAGAGCCCACCCAGGCGAAGCTCCGCGAGTCTGCGCACGGCGTGTACGCCAACGCCGTCGTCCCGTCGAAGGACGTTGCCGACGCCGAGCAACAACTTGGGCAGGACCGTGGTCATTTGTTTCCGCTCCGTCAGATCACGCGGAACTCTCCCAGCTCATGTCCCCTGGGCCGGACCATGTGTATCGAACAAGCCAGGCAGGGGTCGAAAGAACGGACGATTCGCACCAGCTCGAACGGGTTCTGCTCGTCCTTGACCGGCGCGCCTTCCAGGGCTTGTTCGCAGGCCCCCGGCTGTTCGCCGTCGTCGCGCGGCGAGCAATTCCACGTCGTCGGCACGACCGCTTGATAGTTGGCGATAACGCCGTCGCGAATCTCGATCCAGTGTCCAACCGAGCCGCGCGGGGCCTCGGTCAGCCCCATGCCGACGCCGGTTTTGGGCACGCTGAACTCCGCGCAGGTCGGCTCGCCCGGGTGCAATTGCAACGTCCACTCGGCCATTGCGTCCGCGACCAGCTTGCATTCCAGCGCCCGCGCGGCGTGACGTCCGAGCAGCGAACTCAGCGCGCCAGCCGGCGCGCCGATCTCGGTGAGCAGTCCATCGACGAGCTTGCGAACACGTTCGTGGCCTCTCGCGTACGAGACGAGCAAGCGCGCGAGCGGGCCGACCTCGCACACCTGGCCGCCGTAACGCGGCGCTTTCAGAAACGAGTACGCCGACGGCTTGGTCGGATCGGCGGCCGTCTCCCCGTTTGCCGGACGCAGGTCGCTGGTGCTCTTGTACCACGAGTAGCGCACCTGCTCGGTGATGCGCTGCGGCTCCAGCGCTGCAACCTCCTGCGTCGCCGCGTTCAAAACGCCTGACGGCAGGTAGCGCCGGCGGCGCATCAACTCGGCAGTCTGGTCCAGATCCCACGCGCCGTACGAGAGGTATCGACGACACCCCGCGCCGATCTCGGCGCAGTCCAGGTATGCCCGCGCGACCGCCAGCACGTCGGGCAGATAGATGTTGTCGATGAAATCGCGCAGCCGCTCGAGGCGATGCCGAAATGCCATGATCTTGTCGACCGTCACCTGCTCCAGCGCGCCGCCGGGGAATATGCTCATCTGGTGCGGCATCTTGCCGCCGAAGACCGAGAGCATCTCGTGCGCTTCGCGGCGCTTGTGCAGCGCCTCCACGTAGTGCGAGACACAGGCCTGGTTCACGTCGCGCGGCAGGCGATAGTCGCCCTCATAACGCGGCAGGAACGGCGAGTATCCGCCGCCGGACAGGTAGTTCGCCACCAGTCGCAGGTTGCGATCTGAACCCGTGTATCCCGCGGCGGCGGTGGCATCGACGAAATCCAGCGCGGCAAGGTGGTAAAAATGCAGGATGTGCGACTGGATGTAGTTGCTGCCGAGGATCAGGTTTCGCAGGATACGGCCGTTGTGCGGGACGTCTCCGGCGACGCCGAACGCGTCATCGAGCGCCAGGGTTGAGGCCATGGCGTGCGCGATCGGGCAGACGCCGCAGATGCGCTGGGTGATGACCTGCGCGTCGCGCGGGTCGCGGCCGCGCAGGATTACTTCGATCCCGCGGAAAAGCATCCCGGCGCAGTGCGCTTCCTTGACCACGCCGTCTTCGACAACCGCCTCGATTTTGAGGTGTCCCTCAATCCGGGTCAGCGGATCGATGACGAGTTTGGACATGCGCGCCTCCTTCCGGCCCCACCCGGCCGGCTAAGTGTGCGGCGCGTGCGCTCGCCCCTTTCCATTGCGGATCGGAGGCGGGCGGCGCAGCCGCTGGTACGGGCAGCCGCCCTGTAATTTGCCCATGGCGCATTCCGGCTCGACGTACGCGGCGCAGCGCAGGCACAGGCCGTTCACGACGCGCGTCGCCGAAAACAACGCCAGCGAGAATCGTTCCAGCAGTTCTGCCAGGCGCCGCGCGTCGGCCGGATGTAGGCCTCGCAACACCTGCGCCACACGAATTCGTTTCAAGTGGTTGTATCGCCGCACCAACTCGCGGCCCTTCGCGCTAACCTGCAACGACAGCGCGCGGCGATCGTCCGCCGCGGGCCGCCGGATGAGCAGCCCCTGCCGCACGAGCTTGTCGATGTTCTTGGTGGCGGCGGGGGCGCTGACGCCAAGAAAGCCGGCCACTTCGCCGGCTTGATGCTGCCCGTTGCGTGCGATCAATTCGAGCAGGTGGAACTGCGCCAGCGTCAACGGCTGGGCGCAGACCTCGCGAACGAGATCCGTCTCGAGCGTCTCGCGCACGGCGGCCGAGAAGATGTGGCACCAGCGCATTAGACGCCGCGCGGCGTCGGCGGAGGGGGCTCGGCGGGAGATGTCCGCGCGGACCGCGGACTTGCGCCCGCCGCCGCCACCAACGCGCGTGACGCGACCATCGAACGGCTTGCGTCGCTCACAATCGTCGGCAATTGGCGAAAACGCTCGCGCCATTGGTTAACCTGATTATTAGTTAACCCCATTAAATAGCATAGCACGCATCGCAGTCTGCCGCAAGCGCGCCCGGCTCGATGGGTAGTGGCTCAACTTCGCATCCGATCCCGGGGGACACTCTCGACACGGAGGCCCGACCGTATGGGAGCGGCTTTCTGCCCGTTGCAGGAGCCCCCCCCTGACGGTCGGGGCTCGGTTGGGGAGTTTCTCCGCGAAAGCTGAGCCGCTACGGCTCGATGACTCGATCCGTAAAGTTCGTGGGTCCCAGCCCGCTGCAGGAGCGGATATTGTCGCCGTGCGTCGGCTTGCCAAAGCAGTCACAAATCCGAATGGTTCACGCCATTTGAGAGCCGCGACCCGGCCTGATGGCCGCGACGCGCCACTGCCATTGCGCGGTTGTAATTCATCGCTCCGAAACGGATGATACGTACGTTGGGTCGCGCGCCGCCGATGCGCCGCGCGCCCGGAATGGCGAGCGAAAGCGTTAACTGCATGCAACCGCGCGATAGCAGCGTCACACTGTTCGGCGGCCGGCGAAAAGGCCGGCGCGTCGTGGTCACCGGGCAGGTCGGCGTCGACAAGAAGCCCTTTCTCGAACGCCTCGCGGCGCTGGCCGAATCGCGCGGCCAGCACGTCACGCTGTACCACGTCGGCGACCGCATGTACGCCGAGGCGCCGGACGTCGCGCGCGGCCGGATTCTCGATCTGCCGCTGGCGCGGCTGAACGTCTTGAGGCGGGCGGTGTTTAAGGACATCCTGGCCGACGTCGACCGCCACGACACCGTCGTGGTCAACACGCACGCCTCGTTTCGCTGGAAACACGGCCTGTTTCCGGCCTTCGACCCGGATCAGATGCAGGTGCTCGACGCCGACCTGTACATCACGCTGGTCGACAATCTGGATGCGATTCACGAGCGTCTCTCGCGCGAGCACGATCTTCCGCACTCGCTGAAGGACGTGATGGTCTGGCGCGAAGAGGAGATCCTGGCCACCGAGATCGTCGCGAGTTTCATCCGCGGCCACGGCTGCTACTACGTCTTCGCCCGCGGTGTTGAGGAAAACACGCTTGAGTCGCTGTATCGCCTGATTTTCCGCCCCGACACGAAGAAGGTGTACCCGTCGTTCCCGATGACGCACGTGATGGACATGCCCGAGACGCTGGCGCGAATCGACCGCTTTCGCGCCACGCTGGCCGAGCACTTCATCACCTTCGATCCCGGCGACCTGGACGAAAAACGCCTGCTGTTCGAAGCCGGCGCGGCGACGCAGCGCGGCGAACCGCAGTTTCGTATCCAGGTCCACGATCGAGAAGTGATTTTCCCGGTCGCCGAGGTCACCGGGGTAGCGCGCGACATCGACGCCCAGATCTACGCCCGCGATTTCAAGCTGATTGACCAGTCGGACATGATCGTGAGCCTGATCCCGGTGCTGCCCAGCGGCAAGCCGGGCCTGTCGTCTGGAGTCGAGCGCGAGCTGCAGCACGCGCATGAAGTCACCAAGGAGGTCTACGTCATCTGGGAACCGACGGTCGAGCCCTCGCCATTCGTGACGGAGACCGCGACACGCGTGTTCCGCTCGGTGGACGAGACGATGGAGCACTTCCTGAAGCTCGGATATGTGCAGTCGGTGCAAAAGCCGCTGTTTGGACTGGCCACTCCGCCGCGCGAGCGCGGAAGATTCGGCTAGCGCGGCCTGGTGGCATCCGAAGCGCACGGAGGTGCTGTCGGAATATTCTGTCAGAGCCGCCTATTCGACACGGTCTGGCGATTGCGTCCTCGCGAGATTTGTCATGTCCCAGATTGTCGCGAACATCGTCGATGTCTACGTGTTCCGGCGGTCTTCCGGCGGCGCCGAGCTGCTACTGCTGGAGCGCGCCGCGGGGCGCCCCCTCAGCGGCACGTGGCAATCGGTGCATGGCAAGATCGAAGCCGGCGAGACGGCGTGGCAGGCGGCGCTGCGCGAACTGCGTGAAGAGACCGGCCTCTCGCCGCGCGGATTCTGGCAGATCGATTACGTGAACGCGTTCTATGTCGCCGCGGACGACGTCGTGTCGATGTGCCCATGCTTCGCCGCTGAAGTCGCCCCGGCGGCCGGCGTCATACTGTCCGACGAGCACACTGCGCACCGCTGGCTGCCGATCGAAACGGCACTGCAAGAGCTGATGTGGCCCGGGCAGCGCCACGCCCTGCGCGAAATCCGCGATGAGATTATTCAGCCGGGCCGGGCCGAACCGCATCTGCGGATCGGCTGATCGCGTCCGCTCGCGGCCGCTCGCGGCCGTCGGCGCCCTGTGTCGTCCGCATTCCTGCCGATACAATCCGCCAAAACAGACGTGTCGTGTGCCGCGGGCTCGAGGCCGACGGGTTGAAATCGGCCGCGGAGCCGGCGGCGTCTTCGTCGATGGGAGTCGCGATGATGGAGTCGGTTCGTGAATGGCTTGGGCACCCCGATGATTTTGCACGTCGCCACATCGGGCCGTCGCCGGCCGACGTGGATCAAATGCTAGGCGTGGTCGGCTGTCGCTCGCTCGACGCACTGATTGACGAGACGATTCCGGAGTCGATCCGCGTCTCCGCGCCGCTGCGTGTGGACACGGGTCGCAGTGATTTCGAGGCGCTGGCGTCGCTGCGCGCGATCGCGCAGAAAAACCGCGTTTTTCGCTCGTTCATCGGAATGGGCTATTACGACTGCATCGTTCCGCCGGTGATTCAGCGCAGTATTCTGGAAAACCCCGGCTGGTATACGCAGTACACGCCGTATCAGGCCGAGATTGCGCAGGGCCGGCTCGAAGCGCTGATCAACTTTCAGACGATGGTGGCGGACCTGACCGGTTTGCCGCTTGCGAACGCGTCGCTGCTCGACGAGGCCACCGCCGCCGCCGAGGCGATGCACATGTGCCGCGCCCTGTGCGAAGATGATTCGCGGCGTTCGTTCTTTGTCGCGGCCGACTGTCACCCGCAGACCATCGCGGTCGTGCGCACGCGGGCAAAGCCTCTGGGAATCGAGCTGGTTGTCGGCGACCCGCGCGAGGTGGATTTCGACGCTGGGCGGTGCTTCGGCGTGCTCTTGCAGTTTCCGACCACGGATGGGCGCGTCGAGGACTATCGAATGATCGTGCGCCGCGCGCATGATGCCGAGGCGCTGGTCGTCGTCGCGACCGACCTGCTGGCGCTGACGCTGCTCACGCCGCCCGGCGAGTGGGGCGCCGACATCGCCGTCGGCAGCGCGCAGCGCTTCGGCGTGCCGCTGGGCGGCGGCGGACCGCACGCGGCGTTCATGTCGTGCCGCGACGAGTACAAGCGCCAAATGCCGGGCCGCATCATCGGCGTTTCGCGCGATTCGCACGGAAATCCCGCCTATCGGCTCGCGATTCAAACACGCGAGCAGCACATCCGGCGCGAGAAAGCGACTAGCAACATCTGCACGGCGCAGGTCCTGCTGGCGGTGATGGCCGGCATGTACGCCGTGTATCACGGGCCGCACGGGCTGCGGCGCATCGCCCGTCGCGTGCATGCGTTCACGGCGATGATCGCCGCCGGTCTGGAGAATCTGGGGCATGACGTCCAAACGCGCTCCGTTGTTGACACGCTCCGCGTGCGTCCGAATGGCCGACGGGGGAGCGCACCCGACGCAGCCCGCGTGCGCGAGCAGGCCGAAGCGCGCGGACTGAATTTCCGCTACTTCGACGATGGATCCATCGGAATTGCGATCGATGAGACGCTCTGCGCGGAGGAATTGCCGGCGATCTTCACGGCATTCGGTTGCGGGAACGACGTGCGCGTCGACGAAGCCGAGCTGCTCGCGGCAGCCAAGCCGGGAATCCCCGAAGCGCTGCAGCGCCGCTCGCCGTTCCTGACGCACCCGGTTTTCAATCGCCATCACTGCGAACACGAGATGTTGCGCTACATTCGGCGCTTGGAGTCGCGGGACCTGTCGCTCACAACGTCGATGATCTCGCTCGGTTCCTGCACGATGAAGCTGAACGCGGCGGCGGAGATGTACCCGGTGAGCTGGCCGGAATTCGCGCGCATGCACCCCTTCGCGCCCGCCGATCAGCAGCGCGGCTACGCGGCGATGTTCGCGCAGCTCGAAGGCTGGCTGGCGGAGATCACCGGATTTCCGGCGGTCTCGCTTCAGCCGAACGCCGGCTCGCAGGGGGAGTACGCCGGGTTGCTTGCGATTCGCGCGTATCACGAGTCGCGCGGGGAATCGCATCGCGATGTATGCCTGATCCCGGCTTCAGCGCATGGCACCAACCCGGCCAGCGCCGTCGTTGCGGGCTTCCGGGTCGTGGGGGTGCGCTGTGACGACGCCGGGAATATCGATCTCGCGGACTTGAAATCGAAGGCCACCGACCATGCCGCCAATCTCGGCGCGATCATGGTGACGTATCCATCGACGCACGGCGTGTTCGAAGAGGGTATTCGCGAACTGTGCGCAATCGTGCATCAGCAGGGCGGGCAAGTGTACATGGACGGCGCGAACATGAACGCGCAGGTCGGCCTGACGCGTCCGGCGGATATCGGGGCCGACGTATGCCACCTCAATCTGCACAAGACCTTCTGTATCCCGCACGGCGGCGGAGGGCCGGGCATGGGGCCGATCGCGGTCGCGGAGCACTTGGCGGCGTTTTTGCCGACACATCCGTTGGCGAAGGCCGAAGGACGAAGGCTGAATCCCGATGTGCGCCCGCGAGAGAGTGCCGCGATCGCCGACCGCCCCGCATCGGGGCAGACAGCCGCACCTGCCGCGGGGCGACAGCCGGCATTCGGCCTTCATCCCTCGACCTTTTCCGTCGGTCCCATTTCCGCCGCTCCGTTCGGCAGCCCGAGCATCCTGCCGATTTCGTGGATGTACATTCGCATGATGGGCGGTGATGGGCTGCGGCGGGCGACGCAGGTTGCGATTCTGAACGCCAACTACATGTCTAAGCGACTGGAGGGGCACTTTCCGGTGCTCTTCCGCGGTCAGCGCGGGCGCGTGGCGCACGAGTTCATCATCGACCTGCGCCCGTTCGAAGAATCCGCCGGAGTAAGGGCCGAGGACGTCGCGAAGCGCCTGATGGATTATGGCTTTCATGCGCCTACGATGTCGTTCCCGGTGCCGGGAACATTGATGATCGAGCCGACCGAGAGCGAATCGCGGACGGAGCTGGATCGCTTTTGCGACGCGATGATCGCCATCCGCGAAGAAATCCGAGAAATCGAGCAGGGCCGCGCTGATCGCGCCGACAACGCGCTCAAGCACGCGCCGCACACCGCCGCCGCCGTCGCCGCCGCGGGTTGGACGCACGCGTACTCGCGCGACAAGGCGGCGTATCCGGCGGCGTGGCTGCGCGAGCACAAGTTCTGGCCGGCGGTGGGGCGGATCGACAACGTCTGGGGCGACCGGCACTTGTTCTGCACATGCGTGGCCGAGGTCACCACGTAGGCACGGAGGCAGAAATCGCATGGCGACAGTCGGTGTGATCGGCGCGGGGACGATGGGTGCGGGCATCGCACAGGTCGCCGCCCAGGCGGGTTGGACGGCCCGCCTGATGGACATCGATGCGTCGCGCGCAGCGGCCGGTGTGGCGTCAATCCGTAAATCGCTCGATCGGCTGGTCGAGAAGGGAAAACTGCCCACAAGCGAGCGCGACGCCGCCTGCGGGCGAATTCATGTCGCTGCGACGCCGGCAGACATGGCTGATTGCGACCTGGTGATCGAGGCGGTGTTCGAAGACCTGAACGTGAAGGCCAGAACGCTTGCGCCGGTTGTCGCTCTCGCCGCGAAGGCGCTCTTTGCAAGCAACACCTCGTCGCTTTCGATCGGACGCATCGCCGAGGCGACCATCGTTGAGGCTCGAAGCCGGGGCGCGGGAGACGCCGCCGCAAACCTGGCCGCCCGTTTCGTCGGCATGCACTTCTTCAACCCCGTGCCGCTGATGCCGCTGGTGGAGATCATCGCTGGCGCCGCCAGCGACGCCGCCTGCGTGTCGCGCGCCGCGGAGATCGCGCAAAGCTGGGGCAAGACGGCGGTCCGCGCGGCGGACGCTCCGGGATTCATCGTCAACCGCGTGGCCCGCGGCTACTACCTCGAATCGCTGCGGCTGCTGGGCGAGGGGGTCGCCGGTGTGGACGAGATTGACCGCACAATGCGTTCGTTGGGCGGCTTTCGCATGGGGCCGTTCGAGTTGATGGACCTGATCGGCATCGACGTGAATTTCTCGGTCTCGCGCTCCGTTTGGGAGCAGTTGGGCCGGCCGGCGCGATTGACGCCGCACGCAATCCAGCAGGAACTCTTTCAGCGCGGGCACTTCGGGCGCAAGACCGGCCGCGGATTCTACGCCTACGACCGCGAGCCGCCGGTGCCCGCGGTGCCGGTCGATCGGCGCTCGTTCCTGCTGCACGGCAAGCTCTACGAGGCCGTGCGGCGGGTGGCGGAGCGAATGGCGCGGGCCGATGGTTCGCAGACCGAGCAATACGTGCTGACGCGCGTGATCGTGACCGTGATGAACGAAGCCGCGCTGATGCTCGACGAAGCAAACGCGACGGCCGCGGCCATCGACACCGCGATGAAGCTCGGGGCGAACTACCCGCGCGGGCCGCTGGAGCTATGCGAGCACATCGGCCGACACACCTGTGCAGCGCTGCTGCGGACGATGGACGAACAGGCGGGTGACGGGCGATTCACGCCAGCGGAGTGGTTGGCGGCTTGAATGGCGAATTGCGAATAGCGAATTACAAATGTCGCCGGGCCATCTGAAACTCGAGATTTACGATTGGCTCTTCGCCATTCGCCATTCGCTATTCGCGATTTCCGCATCAATCTCCCCCGGCGTCACCGACCTCGCCACCACCGCCGCGTAGATGTGCTTGGCGCCCGCGCGGCGAAGCGCTTTGGACACTTCGCAGATGGTCGCGCCGCTCACCAGCAGATTATCGATGATGCAGACTGTCTTGCCCTCCACGCCGGGGCGGCGGGAGGGTGCAAAGCAACCGCGCACATTGTCGAAACGCGCTTGCCGCGATGTGGCGCGGGCTTGACTGGGCGTATTCCGGACGCGCCGAACCGCGGCGCGGACCGGAATTCGTAATCGCTGGGCCGTTGCGTCGGCGATCAGGCGCGCGTGGTCGCAAGGCCGTGCGAACCGCCGCCAGCGATTCATCGGCACTGGCACGAGCAGCTCGATGTCGCGCGACCAGGCCGCCGATCGAATCGAATCCGCCAGCAACGCGCCAAAGACGTCGGCGTTGCGCTCCTTGCCGCCGTACTTGAGCGCGAGGATCAGCGGCTTCAGCGGTTGCCGATACAGCCCCGCGCGAACGCTGCCGGCGATATTCCAGAACGCCTCCCGTCGGCATTGTGGGCAACTGTCTTCCCAAATCGACTCGCGTGGCACAGCGCGCGAACACGTCGGGCACGCGCACAACGCTGCCTGGCGTGCGAGCGGCTCCGTGCAAGCACGGCATAACGCCGGCGAGCGGCCCGGTACTGTGACGCCGCATGCGACACACGTCTGCGGCAGAAGCGCGTCGAGAATCTGATGACCGAGCTCGGCCGCCCAGCGAAAGACCGCCGGCCGTCCTGTCCCTGACCGAGCCGCGACCGTGGGCGAGCGGGGACGAGGAATCGTGTTCGGCTGACGAGAAGCCATTTCTCAACCCCCGCGTCCCGACGGTAGCGGACTTCTGGACGAACTGGCGAAATCGCTATTCGTTCTCTTCCGGCGCGGCGTCGTCGAGTTTGAAGGGCGTCTCGCGCGGCTCGCCCGAAGAATCAGCCTGAATCTTGCGGATGCGCAGCTCGGCGTCGGTGAGAATCTTGCCGCAGTGCGCCGCCAGGGACATGGCCTCTTCGTACTTGGCGATCGATTCTTCGATGCCGATCTGGCCGGCGTCCAGCGCCTCGACGATCGCGTCGAGCCGCTTCATCGCGTCCTCAAACTTCAGCTTGCCGGCGGGCTTGCTCATCGGCGCGAATCATGCCCGCCAGTTCGCGCGGGGGCAAGCGCTCCGGCGAGCAGCGAGCGCCAGAGGCTGTCGAGATTCTCCGTCAGAGCCGCGACCGTCAGGGAGCGGTCGGGTAGCTGCCATCGAAAACATGTCGGCTTGGGAGGTGACATTATTACCCAGGCCGACCGCTCACTTACGTTCGCGGCTCTGACAGACCAGCGAGACGACAGCCGCGCCAGCGAGCGGCAACCGGGTGCGCGGGGGGCGCCGGGAGGGGGCGCCGCCACCGTGCACTGCTATGGACAAGCATTCTGCCAATTTGCCAGCAGAATTCCCAGATCGGACGAGTCGGTGTCGTGGTCGCCGTCAAGATCGCCGCCAGCCCCGGCTTGCCACGCCCCGAGCAGAATTCCGAGATCGGACGAGTTCACCGCTCGGTCGCCGTTCAAATCGCCGGGGCACGGCTCAGGCGTGGCGACGGCCGGCCAAAAACCAGCGCGGACCGTGAATCCGCCGCCGCTCATTTCGCCGACGGCGGGTTGACCGATCGTGGCCGTGACGGAGAACGAGCCGCCGCTGAGAGTCCCACCGCCGCCCGCGACGGCGTTCCAGGACAGGTCGAAGCTTTGCGCGAATGCAGTCATGGAGGACAACGCGATGAGAATCGTTGCAACGCTCTTCATGGTTCAGTCTCCCGTGTTTCGCGACTCGTGTCAGTCGCTTGGTTTCAGATTCGCGATCAGCCAAAGTAATTCACTGGTGGACGCAGAATCCTTCTCCCGCTTGGGTGGTATGGGCGTCTCGCCTGTACCCCCCGTGCCAGAACCCACGCGCGAGGAACGGGCGAGACGCCGGTACCACTCACGCTGAATGTCACGATTCCAAGGCGCAGCGCGGGCTGATGCCCGCGCTGCACCACCCGGCGCGCGTTACCGATTCGCCGTGACGCCGGCCTGTTTGACCAGCCCCATCTCGGCCGGTTGGTCGTACAGTTCCGGGTGTTGATAGGTTCCGCGTTCGACGCCGACCTTTTCGACCTCTACCGGCACGCCATAGCGCTGCACCCAACGATCGTTGCGAACGCCTTTGACTTCCCAGGAGACCTCGACATTCGGCCGGCTGGTCTTAATGAGGAACCGGTTGTCCTGGATCTTGCGGGCGACGCGCGCCAGCGCGAAATCCGCCTCATCCAGCACAGTCAGCGTGTAGCGCGGATCGCGGTTGATCTCCGCGTAGTACGAGGGCAGCTCGACCCACGCCTCGCCGTCCTTGTCGGTCGTGACGGCGCCGCTGTAGACGTTCAGCGGCTCGGGCCCTTCGGCGCAGTAGTGGTTCAGATACTTGTTGGCCGGATCAATCGGGTGATCGATGCGGAACGACTTGGTGCCGCTGGCGCCGAATCGGCCGTTGCTGTAGACGCCGTAGCCGGAAACAAAGCTGCTGGTGCTGCCGTAGATGCCGTAATTGACGCTCGCGCCGGCGTTCGCGCCGCCGTAAACACCGATTCCGCCGCTGCCGTCGCTGACACCGACGACGCCGGTGCTGAGCGGGCTGTAGCCTGAGACACCGATGCCGACAGCGCTATCGCTGCGCCCGTAGACGCCCGGCGCCGTCCCGGTGCTCGCCGTGTTGTACGCGTAGAGTCCGTAGCCAGCGGGGCTGAACGCCGCGAAGTAACCGCCGTACGTTGTGCCGCTCAGCGAATTGGCCAGGCCGTACACGGCGGTTCCGCTGCTGCTGAATGTGTCGAAAAACCCGCCGTATGCTGGGCCAGTGAACGCGCCACTTCGCCCGAACACGCCCATTCCCGACGTGGCGTAGCTGATGCCCGTCACGCCGGTCGCGGTGCCCGTGCCGGCGATCGCCTCGCCGTAGACGCCATTGCCGGCGGTGCTGGCAGTAGTGCCGTAAATTGCGAAATTTGTCCCGCTGGTGGGCGTCGAATAGCCGCAAATGGCGTTTCCGGCGCTGTTGTTCGTAATCGTGAACGCGCAGCCGGCGGCGCTGGTGCTGCTGGCGAACTCGGCCGGCCCGATCGTCACATTGCCCGACGCGTCCACCTCCATTCCGCGCGTCGACAATGCGAACGGGGTGGGCGTCAAGGGCTGGCGCGGCCCGAGTGTGACGAAATTTCCGGAGCCGGCCGGGGATCGGATGTCGATCTCCAGCCAGCGCCCGCTGCTGGTGCTGTAGGCGCCGCCGCCGAAGTCGATCGGCTCGCTGAAGACGCCGTTCGCCACGCTCACCGCGCTGCGAACCACTTCGGGCCCGACCTGAGTTCCGCTGGCTGGTGCGTCGTAGAGCCGACAACGCATGTCGACCGAACTGTTGACGGGCTGACCGGCTTGCCGCAGCTCGCCCTGATACGTGAACGCGGTTGATTGCGCGGCTGCAAGCATGGTTGTGGAAAGGGCGAAGAGGATGCATGACGCGAGGGTTCGATGACGCATGTGCGTGTCTCCGTAGTGGTGTCAGGCGCAACGCGCCTTCGAGGTGCTTCCGCCCCGCGCGCCGGAATCTCCAAGATTGGCGCGGAATTTCGGTCTGGCTGGCCGAGGAGACGTCCGGCTGCCGCGGCAATGATCGACTTGGTCGCACGCAAGTCGCGGCGGTAACATGGGGTTGCGTCTTGCGACCGGGAGAGCCAATGCCGCCGTGCGGGCTGACCCACACCACAACCGCGCTGCTGGATGGCCTGCACCAGCAGGGCAATCAGAGTGCCTGGAACGAGTTTGACCGGCGTTATCGCCCGATTCTGGTGGCGTTTCTGCGGCGAATGGGGCTGAGCGAGAGCGACGCCGCCGACGCAGCGCAGGAAACGCTGACGTGTTTTGTGCAGGACTACCGCCAGGGTCGCTATGACCGCACGCAGGGACGATTGCGCTCCTGGTTAATCGGAATCGCGCGCTGCCGCGCGGCGGACATGCGTCGCGCCGCCGCCCGACGACGCGAGTTCCGCGGCGATTCGGCGATCGACGCGCTGCCTGATGAAACGGATGCCGACGCGATCTGGGAAGCCGAGCAGCGTCAGTTCATTTTTCAGCAGGCGATCGCCGACCTGGGTGAAACGACGCGTTTCACCGCTCGCACGATCGCGGCGTTTGAACGGGTCGTGCTCCGCCGTGAGCCGATCGACGCGGTTTCGTCGGAGCTCGGTTTGACGGCGCAGGAAATCTACAACGCCAAGAATCGCGTCGTGGAGAAACTCCGCGAGCTGGTCAGGCGATACGAAGTGAGCTTCGCGGGCGGCTAGAGCGATGTTCCACGCCGAAGCGCCCTGTCCGACTCGTGACGTGCTCGAGGGAATCGCGCTCGGTCAATCCGCCGCGCCGGAGACTCAGGAGCACCTGGCGAGATGTGAAAACTGTCGCCGATCGCTCGACCGCATCCGCGAAGACAATCAGTTCCTGAGCGCCTTCGCCGTCAATGGCGGTCTGCCGACCGCGGCGACCTTTGCGGCGATCTCGGACATCCAAATTCCCGGTTACGAAATCGTGCGTGAGATTCACCGCGGCGGGCAAGGCGTCGTTTTCCTGGCGCGGCAGAGAGCGACGAACCGGGCCGTCGCGATCAAGGTCATGAAGCACGGCCCGTTCGCGACGTTGGCCGATCGCGCGCGATTCGAACGCGAAGTCGCGACGCTGGTTCGACTTGAACACCCCAACATCGTCGCCGTGCATGACGCCGGTACGATCGCGGGTTTTCAGTATTTCGTGATGAACCACATCGACGGCCGGCCGCTGGATGAGGCCGGTCTGGTTCACGGGCCGCAGTCCGCGGCGTCGCGCGGCGCGCCGCTGCTTCAGACATTCGTCAAAGTGTGCGACGCCGTGCACGCGGCCCACCTGCGCGGCGTGATCCATCGCGATCTCAAGCCGAGCAATGTGCTGGTTGATCAGAATGGCGAGCCGTACGTGCTCGATTTCGGCCTGGCAAGACCCGCTGACGCGGAGCGCGACTCGGCCATGACGCGCACGGGCCAGTTCGTCGGCTCCTTGCCGTGGGCTTCGCCTGAGCAAATCGAAGGAGTTGCGACGCGGATTGACCTGCGAACCGACGTTTACTCACTCGGTGCGATTCTGTTTCAGCTACTGACCGGCGCGCTCCCTTTCAAAATGGACAGCGGCTTGCCGGCCGCGATCGACGACATCCTGCATCGCGAGCCGCCACGCCCCAGCACGCTGCTGCCCGCCGCGACGGGCGAATCCGGCATCGACGATGAGCTCGACACGATTGTGCTGAAGTGCTTGTCCAAGGATCGCGAGCGTCGCTACCAGAGCGCCGGTGAGCTGGCGCGCGACCTGCGGCGCTATCTGGCTGGCGAGGCGATCGAAGCCAAGCGCGACAGCGCCGTCTACGTGTTGCGAAAAACGTTGCGGCGCTATCGCTGGCGCGTCGCGGTCGCCGGCGCCTTCGTCATCCTGTCCGCTGTTTTCGCGATCGTGATGGCATGGTTGTACCGCCGCTCCACGCTGCTGGAGCGCGAGACGCTGCGCTCCGCGATCACGCTGACGGACCTGCTTTCCCGCGGCAATATCGAGCAAGGGCGAATGGCGGGCATGCTTGGCAATCCGAGCCAGGCCGAGCAACTACTTTGGCGCGAGCTGTTGGTTCGACGAGAGCCGAACTCGGATCGGATGCAGGTCAATGACCCGCCGGGGCCCCCGGAGGCGTATTGGGCATTGTGGGAACTGTATCGGCGCTACCCGTGCCTGCGAACGCTGTCGCCGACGCCGCTGGGCGTTCGCACCGCTACGCTGGCGGAGAACGGCCAGAGCCTCTGGACGGTCGACTACGACGGTTTCGCGCAACGCATCGATCTTGCCGGCGCAAGTCTGGATACGTACCGGATCGAGGCGTGTCGACCCTTCGGATTGCCGACGCTCGATCGAACCGGCTTGCTGGCGTTCAACCGCGACGGCATCCGACATGCGCTTTGGCGCCGAAACGGCGCGCGGGGCGAAACGTGGTTTGAGCTGCCGCAACCCACGGCCAGCGAGAGTGAGACGCTCTGCGTTTCGCGCAGCGGCAGGCGTTTCGCGGCGCTGGTCAATGGCGCGATCACGCTATGGGACGCTGGCGCCCTCACATCGCCGCGCCATTTCGCGCTCGACAAGGGCGAATTGACCGCGATGGCGCTTTCAAACGGCGACGAGCGACTGGCGGCGCGCGATCGCCTGGGCGGGCTGCACATCTGGGACGTGGAAACCGGGAGGCGCGTCGTAGCGGATTGCTTTGCGGGGCCGGCGCGGCAAAGCGCGCATGCGGCCGGGGCGTTGGAATTCTCTCCCGACGATCGGCGTCTGGCTGACGTT
Organism: Phycisphaerae bacterium; assembly: GCA_046350315.1. Classification (GTDB taxonomy): domain Bacteria; phylum Planctomycetota; class Phycisphaerae; order UBA1845; family Fen-1342; genus CAZHTF01. The sequence goes on along the minus strand of JAXMAP010000002.1, from coordinate 2,072,150 downwards.
TGGATGGCGACGAAAGGGCGAATCTGGGACCTCGGCGCGACGCCGCCCAGCGCGGTCGATCTTTCGGAGCGCCCCGGCGATCACCGCACGGCGTGTTTCAGTCCGGACGGCGCACGGTTGGCGATCGGGGACCTGGGCGGCGTGTTGCGGCTCTTCGATGCGCGCACCGGGCAGCGCGTGGCGACGCTACCCGCACACTCCGGCCGAATTCGCAGCGTCTTCTTCCAACCGGACGGCCACATCCTCTGGACGTGCGGCGACAACGACTTGCGTCAATGGGAAGTCGCATCAGACGAGGGCGAACCGGGGCAGCGCGTATTCCGGATCGATGGCGACCTGTTTCACAGCGCCGACATCAGTCCGGACGGGCGCTGGCTGGCCGCCGGCGGCGTGCGCGGGGTTCTTCATCGCGTTGAACTCGCCGCGGGGGCCACGTCCAGCATTGCGACGATTGACGCGACGATTGCGTGCGTCGCGATCTCGCCCGACGGGCGCCGCCTCGCCGCGGCGACGTATGCCGATGCGGCGTTCATCTGGCTCTCCGACCGGCTTGACCAGACGCCGCTGCGTCTCGCGCATCCCAATCGTGTCAGCGCGGTCTGCTTCAACCACGACGGAACGCGCCTGGCGACCGCCTGCGACGACGGCGTAGTGCGCGTGTGGGACAGCCAGAACGGATTGTTGCTGCGAGAATTGAGACTCGGAAGCGACCGCGTGCCGCAGATCGCGTTTGGCGCTGGCGCGACGCGACTCGCGGCGGTCATGCGCACCGGCGAGTTGCTCGTCTGGCGGATTGAGGACCGGAACGCTGAAGTCTGGGCCAAGGCAACGAACAGCCCGCTTCGCGCGGTGTGCTTTTCGCCGGATGGACGTTGGCTGGTCGCCGCCGGCGCCGATCGAACGCTGGACGTGTACGACACATCCACCCATGCGCGCGTCGCCGCACTTCCGGGCCACAATCAGGAGATTTACAGTTTGGACATCAGTCCAAGCGGGGAGTGGATCGCCAGCGGTGACAGCGGAGGCACGATCAGGCTATGGGACGCTGTGTCGCGCAAGCCGTTGGCGACGCTCGATGGGCACGGCGGGGCGGTTATGTCCATCCGATTCGCGCGGGATGGCGGCTCGATCGTCTCCGCCTCGATCGACGGGACGTTGCGCATCGGCGACCTGACGCGTTACGCCCCTCATATCGCCGGCAATCTTGGCGCACAACTGCGCCGGCTCGGCGTCGAGCAGATGGATGCGCGGCGTGCGGCCGATTGGCGACATTGGGCGGAAATTGTCGGATCGCCGCCGATCAGAACTGGAAATAGATGAACGCCATCTCCGCCTGCGGCCAACACCAGCTCAGTACGAAGGCCGCCGCCGTGTAGACCGCGCAGGCGCGAATGCCCGGCTGGCGATCCAGCCAATCGGCGATGCTTCCGATGCGATGTGAGATCGCGTGCAGCGAGATGAAGCCCAGCAACACGATCGCGACGTAGAACGGATTCACGTTTCCGAGTCCCAGCCCGGCCAGGCGGAAATTGAAGTCAAACAGCACGTATTTCCGCACGCAGTACGCCAGGTCCGGCGCGTTGTGCACCCTAAACAGCACCCAGCCCAGGAAGACGAAATACTGGCAGACGATCCATCCCGTCACACGAAACGCAAGCGGCGGGCGCGGCGCCGGCGTGAGTCGTTGGCGCTCTGCCCACTCGCCGCTGGCAGTTTGAGCGGCGACCGAGTGAGGCGGTTTCGCCGCCGCGCCGATGCCCAGGGTGCGCTCGATTGCCAGCAGCGCGCCCTGATAGAAACCCCAGACCACGAAATTCCAGCCTGCGCCGTGCCACAGGCCGCCGAGCGTCATCGTCAGCATCAAGTTGCGGTAGGTCATCAGCGTGCCGTGGCGGTTGCCGCCCAGCGGGACATAGAGATAGTCACGCAGCCAGGTCGAAAGCGACATGTGCCAGCGACGCCAGAAGTCGGTGATGCTGCGGGCGAAATAGGGGAAATTGAAGTTGCGCAGGATGTCGTAGCCCAACATGCGGCCCGCGCCGCGTGCCATGTCCGTGTAGCCGGAGAAATCGCAGTAGATCTGCACGCCGAACGCGAGAGCGCCCAGAAGAATCAACGGGCTGGGCAATCCCTGCGGCTGCTTGAAGATCAGGTCGGCCAGCGGCGAGACATTGTCGGCCACGACGACTTTCTTGATCAGGCCGACCAGGAACAGGTTCAGACCCGAGCGGATCAGCGGCCCTTCGAGCGAGACGATCTGATAGAGCTGCGGAATGAATTGCTGCGCGCGCAGGATCGGGCCGGCGACAAGCTGCGGGAAAAACGCGACGAAGAGCGCGAAGCGGATGAACGAGCGCTCCGCGGGTAATTCGCGGCGATACACGTCGATCGTGTAGCTCATCGACTGAAACGTGTAGAACGAGACGCCGACCGGCAGCGTGATGTGCAGGAGCGGCAGCAGCGCGTGGCCGCCGGTCATTTGCGCCAGCGAATTGAACGAGTCGATGAAGAAATCGCAGTACTTGAAGAAGCCCAGCACGCCCAGGTTTGTGATGCAGCTCACGACCAGCCACAGATTGCGGGCGCGCTGCGTCTTGGAATGATGCATCGCCAGGCCGACGAAGTAGTCGGTGACAGTGGAATAGAGCAGCAGCAACAGGAAGATTGGCTTCCACCAGGCGTAGAACACCCAGCTCGCCGCCAGCAGCACGATCATCTGCATGTAATGCGTGCGGATCAGGATGATCGACGCCATCACCGCCAGCATCAGGACCAGGAATTCGGGCGTCTGAAAGAGCAAGGGCTAGTCTCGGAGTGGCGAATAGCGAGTAGCGAATAACGAGTTGAAGACTGAAATCGCCGGGCGCCCGCATCTTTCCAAGGCGTGGTATGCACTTCCAGCCCGACGTGCCGTTCCGCCGATCGGACGCCCCAGTCGCCGCCCCAGCTCCGCGGACCACCGCGCGCGCCCGTCTTCGAACGGGTGCACGGCATCGGAGAACTCATCCGCGTTCAGGAATCGCGAATCGTCGAAGTACGCCGCGCCGGAGTCCTGACAGAGCGCCGCAATTCCGCCTCGAATCTCGTCGAGCAGTGAATCGCCGAGTCGCCGGGCGAGCTCCGGGTGCACGGGAGTCAGCGCGACAAAGACCGGCGCGCCGCCGCGTCGTGCCCGCTGAATCACCGCCCGCAGCGACTTCATCGCCGCGTCGCGCACCGCGCGATCCGCGCCGGCGATCCCGGCACGAAACTCCTCGATGTTGCGGGCCAGCGCTTCCGGCGGGACCTTGCCGCGGCGGATCCACGGCGCGCGGAAATTCTCGACATATCCCGCGTATCGCAGGTCCTTGCGGGCGACCTCCCGCATCTGCGAGTCGATTGCGCCCAGCGGTAGTGAGCGAAACGCCAAAATCTGCGAAAGCCGCGAGCCGCGCAGTGTCGCCGCCTCGTCTGAGTTGAGAGCATTCTGCTCGATCAGCTCGGCCAGTTCGTCCCGCGGCACGAAATCCCACCAGGCCGCCAGGTTCAGCCGCTGCGCGGGAATCGGTTCGGCGCTGGCGAGATTGGGAAGGTCGACGCACAGCACGAGCGTTGCCGGGCTGGCCTTGCGGATCGCGGGAAGCACCAGCAGCCACTGACGGAACGTCGCGCCGGTCCAGGCGAGGTTGAAGGATCTAGTCAGGACTGTTTCGTCGACGCCGCGAGCTGTTGCATCGCCCGTCTTCGGAGTCAGGTCCACGACATTGGAATTCGCCGCGCGGTCCAGCAGCTCACAATCGACGCCTTCGAGCAGCACGCTCGAGCCGAGCAGGAAGACGCGCCGCTCGGCGTTACTCTGCCGCGCCTGACCCTCCTGCGCGTGCAGAAAGCTGCCGACTTCGACGATGCGGGCCAGACCAACCGGCATGATTCGGTACTGCCCGACCAAGACGAACGCGGCGCCGAGATACAGCCCGAATCCCACGATCGCCGCGAAAACCAGGTCCAGCGACCAGCGCAGCGCTTTGAGATTCCGAACGCGCGTCAAACGACACTCCTTCACTCTAATTGATACGGACGAAAGCGCGGCCAGCTTAAGCGCTGTGATCAATGCCCTCAAAGGACGATTGCAGACCGGTACTGACCCCGATCCCCCGGCGAGCCTGCGGCTGAAGAGCCATCACGAAGGCCGCAGCGTGCAAATCATGTACGTTGGCGCGCCAAGCGCGGAGGGGCCGACGATCGCTCGGCTGCACAACGAGTTCTTGCCGGCGCACAAGCTGGTTGCGGCCGGGCGTCACCACGAGATCTACTTGACCGATCCGAGCCGCACGGCCCCGGAAATGATGAGGACGGTACTGCGTCAACCGGTGCGCGCATCGGAATAGCGCGGGGCGCAAGCGGGTGCACGGTCGCAACGGGAGCATGTCTGCAGACCGCTGCCTGGCAGTTGGCCGGTCGCGTTCGGAAGGAATCAGCGCCGCGCGGGATCGGTGTGCAGCGCCGACACGAGCGGCTCGTTCGCGGTCGCCGCGGCGGCGGATGCGGTCGCTGAAACCGGGCCGCGAATGACGCGCGCGGCTTCGAACGCCTTCACCCGCTCGCGCAGCCGCGTGGCGCGGGTGTGTATCAGCCAGAGATTGCGAATGTAGATCGGCATGGCCGGAATCTGCGCCGCCAGGATGACCGGCTCACCCTTCTTGATCGCGTAAAGCAGCAGGATGAACCCGCCGGCGAGGCTCAGGTACCAGAAGGCGATCGGCACGTGACTGCGGCCGCGGCGCTCTGAAGCCCACCACTGCACGACGAAGCGAAACATGAACACGACTTGGCCGGACAGGCCAAATAGCACCAGCGGATCGCGTAGCGAGGTCGCGAAGTCCGTGATCGTCATTGCGAGTGGCATAGTTCCAAGAAACAGGGGGCCGGGGGTCCGAGCGGCATAGCGTCAAAAACTGAAGGCGAAGGCAGAAGGCACAAGGTCTGATCGAGCCATATCAGCGCCAACTCTGTTCGCCTTGTAGCCTTTGCCCCGGGACACACTGACCCTCGGACCCTCTCACTTATTGCAATAATCGATGATCCGCGCGATTTCGGACCGCAAATCGCGCCGATGCACAATTCGGTCCACGTAGCCGTGCTCGAGCATGAACTCGGCGCGCTGAAATCCCTCAGGCAAAGTGGCCTTGATCGTATTCGCGATCACGCGCGGGCCGGCGAAGCCGATCAGCGCGCCCGGCTCGGCCAGCGTCACATCGCCCAGCATCGCGAAACTCGCCGCCACGCCGGCGGTTGTCGGGTCGGTCAAGACGACGATGTACAACCCGCCGGCCTGGTCAAGCTTTCCAATCGCGGCAGAGGTCTTGGCCATTTGGACCAGCGAAACCATGCCCTCCATCATCCGCGCGCCGCCGCTGGCGGTCACCATCACCAGCGGCAGCGAGTCGGCGACGGCCCGCTCGGCGGCGGCCGCGACCTTCTCGCCGACCACGGCGCCCATCGAGCCCATGATAAAGAACGGGTTCATCACACCCATGATGACCGCGCGGCCCTTCACGAATCCTTTGCCGACGACGATCGCCTCGGTCTCGCCCGATTCTTCGCGAACTTCGGACAGCCGCGCTTTGTAACTGATGCGGTCGGTGAACTCGAGCGGGTCGCTCGACTGCAAATCCGGCAGAAATTCCTCGAACGAATCCGGGTCATTGAGCTGGCGGATGCGCGTGCGGGCGTCGATGCGATAGTGAAAGTCGCACTCGGGGCAGACGTGCAGCGCCTCCTCGAGAATCCGCCGGTAGATCATCGCGCTGCATTTCGTGCAGCGGATCCACAACCCCTGCGGCACTTCCACGTTTCGCCGAACTTGCGTCGGGCTATCGCCCATTGTCGCTCCGGACCTCGACACGACGGGGGAACCGGCCGGTCATTCCTGATCCGGCTTCAGATACTCCACCAGCCGCGGCTCGCGCTCGTTCCACGCCCACTCCCAGACCTTCGCGGATTCGCCCTTCTCCAGCTCCAAGCGCGTCAGCGCCAGCGCAAGCGGCCGCAAGACGACGCCGAGCGTCCCTTTGCTGGTGCGCTTGATCCGACGCCGCAGACACGAACGCAGCCGCTCCAGGGCATCCACAAAAGCCTCGCCTCCCGGCGGCGCGACGCTCAGCGGCGATTCAAGCAATTCATGATAAGCGGATTCGTAGCGCGTTTCGAGTTGATCGCGCGTCAGCCCGACCCACAGGCCGACGTCGACTTCCGCCAGTTCGTCCACGGCCTTGGCCGAGACGCCGAGCGCGCCGCCCACAGTCTTCGCCGTTTGGCTCGAGAGCTCGTCCGGAGCATGCAGGATGCGCGAGACGCCCGCTTCGCGCAGGGTTTGAGCCCATTCAGCACAGTTCGCCGCGCCTTCGGGTAACAGCGGCAGCTCAACGCGGCCAAGCAGCCGCCCGTCGCGCTGCCACTCGGTGTCCCCCACCGGGATCAGCGCGATTTTCATGCTGTCGCCCTTGCCCCCAGCCCAACTTGCGCCGCGCGGCGAAGCCCTTGCAGCGCATCGCCCGGATCTGCGGCCTTGAACAGCGCCGAACCGGCCACGATCGTATTCGCGCCCGCCGCGACGGCCCGCGCGACCGTGTCGGTGTTCAGACCGCCGTCAACTTCGAGCCACTGTTCGTCGCGCAACCGGCGCGCAAGCGTTTCGATTTTCGGCAGACACTCGTCGTGGAACTTCTGCCCGCCAAACCCGGGCCAAACCGTCATCACCAGCACCAAATCGACCTCGCCGATGAATTCCAGCACGGCTTCCGCCGGCGTGCCCGGGTTGATCGCCACGCCAACCTTCGCGCCCGCCGCGCGGATCGCGCCGATGGTGCGGCGCGGATTGTCGGTGACTTCGACGTGAAACGTCAGCAGGTCCGCGCCGGCTTCGGCGAACGGCTTCGCGTACTTCTCCGGATCCGAGATCATCAGGTGCGTGTCGAGCGCCAGGCTCGTGCAACGCCGGATCGACGCCACCACCGGCACGCCGAACGACAGATTCGGCACGAAATGTCCGTCCATCACGTCCAGGTGCAGCATGTCGGCGCCGGCGGTCTCAACGGCCGCGATCTGCTCGGCTAGGCGCCCAAAGTCGGCGTCGAGCAGGGAGGGCGCGATGCGAAGCGTCTTGGTGTGCTGCATGCGATTTTGGCTCACGCGTCGTCGAGAACATCGATTGGTTTGAAGCGCTTGCCCTCCAGGAACTCAAGCGACGCACCCCCGCCGGTGCTGATGTGCGTGAACCGATCGGCCATTCCGGCCTCTTCCACCGCCGCCGCGCTGTCGCCGCCGCCGACGATCGAGATCGCGCCGCGCTTCGTCGCGTCGGCGATCTTGTGCGCGACGGCAAACGTGCCCTTGTCGAATGGCTGCGTCTCGAACGCGCCGAGCGGACCGTTCCACACGATCGTGCCGGCCTGCGCCAGGACGCGGCCGAATTGATCGAGCGTTCGCGGCCCCACGTCCAGCCCCATCATGTCCGCCGGGATTTCGCCTTCGACGACGCGCGTCGCAGCGCCGCCGCGCAGCTCGGCGGCAACGACGGCATCCGTGGGCAATTGCAGCTTCGCGCCGGCCTGCGCGATCAGCTCGCGCGCCAAATCGAGCTTGTCGCGTTCGCAGAGGCTCTTGCCGACGGCGCGATTCTGCGCAGCCCAGAACGTAAACATCATCGCCCCGCCAATCAGCACCGAATCGACCTTCGACAGCAGGCTGCGAATCACGCCGATCTTGTCGCTGACCTTCGCGCCGCCCAGCACCGCGACGAACGGGCGCTTGGGGTTCGAGAGCGCGTCGCCGAGGTACTTCAACTCCTTCTCGACAAGAAAACCCATCGCGCGGCCGCCCGCCGCGATCCGTTGCGGCACGTCGTACATGCTCACGTGGGCGCGATGGCACGTTCCGAACGCATCATTCACGTACACGTCGCCATGGCGCGACAGGCCGGCGGCGAACGACTCGCGAATCCTGTCCTGCTCGGGCGTGAGCTTCTTGTCCGGGTTCTTCTTGGCCGAATCGACAATCGTCTCGGCGGCGTGGAAGCGCAGATTCTCGAGCAGGAGCAATTGGCCGTCGGCGAGCTTTGCAACGGCCGCATCCGCGTCCGGACCGACACACGCGGGCGCGAACGCGCATGCACGTCCCACCAGCTCGCTCACTCGCGCCGCGACCGGGCGCAAAGACATTGCGGCGTCCTTGGCGGCGTCGCCTGTCGGACGCCCCAGGTGGCTCATCAGCACGACGCGCGCGCCGCGCTCGAGCGCAAACCGAAGCGTCGGCAGGAACTGCACGATGCGCCGGTCGTCGGTGATCTTCTGCTGCGCGTCGAGCGGCACGTTGAAATCGGCGCGGATCAGGACGCGCTTGCCGCCCAGCGCCAAATCGCGAATGGTCTTCTTGGCCACGGGGATTTCCTCGATTCGGTCGCGCCATCACAACGCGCCGCGCAATCAAGCGCGACTGGCGTCCGCGCTCGCTGGCGCTTCGCGTTCTGATTGCACGATTCGAACTTGGCGCGTCTACATCAGCCCATCCTGCTTCGCGACATAGCGAATCAGATCCACCACGCGATTCGAGTAGCCCCACTCGTTGTCGTACCACGCGACGAGCTTGAAGAAGCGGCTGTTGAGCTGGATGCTCGCGCCGGAGTCATACACGCACGACGTGGCGCAGGTGATGAAGTCAGAGCTGACGACTTCCTCATTTGTATATTCGATGACGCCCTTCATCCGCCCCGCCGCAGCCTGCTTCACCGCCTCGCCGATGGCCTCAAGCGACGCTTCCTTGACCGTGCGGACAGTCAGGTCAACCGCGGAAACATCGATCGTCGGCACGCGGAACGCCATGCCGGTGAGCTTGCCCTTCAGCTCGGGAATGCAAAGCGTCACCGCCTTCGCCGCGCCGGTGCTGGCGGGGATGATGTTGCATGCCGCCGAGCGCCCGCCGCGCCAGTCCTTTCGCGACGGGCCGTCAACCGTCGGCTGCGTCGCGGTCATCGCGTGCACGGTGGTCATCAGGCCTTCTTCGATGCCGAATTTGTCGTGCACCACCTTGGCCAGCGGCGCCAGGCAATTGGTCGTGCAGCTCGCATTCGAGATGATCGTGTCGTTCTTGTTGAAACGCTCTTCGTTCACCCCCAGCACAAACGTCGGAATATCGGCGTCCTTGGCCGGGGCGCTGATGATCACGCGCTTGGCGCCGGCGGTCAGGTGCTTGGTCGACCCCGCGCGGTCGGTAAACAGCCCGGTCGACTCGACGACGTAATCGCAATTCAGCGACTTCCACGGCAGCGCCGCCGGATCCTTCTCGCTGAAACAGCGAATGCCGCGCCCGTTGATCGTGAGCGCCGATTCGCTGCCCGAAACCTGGCCCTCGAATCGTCCGTGCGTGCTGTCGTACTTGAACAAGTAAGCGAGCGCGTCCGGCGGAACGAGGTCGTTCACGCCGACGATTTCGATTTTGGAATCGCTCGCAGCGGCGCGGCAAACCAGCCGTCCGATGCGGCCGAACCCGTTGATTCCGACGCGAATTGGCATGTCCGAGCTCCTTGGCGATGGCCCGTCGTCCGCCGAGCGAGAACGTCGCCCGCGGCTTCCTACCCACCATCATCGGCGCTGTAGCTTCGGGGCCGTATGTGGAACTGTCAAGCAAACGGCGTGCCAGCGCCACACGGCAACCGGCAAACGCCCGCGAGTGCATCCTTCGATGTTGCTCCGTTGAAGCTCCTTTCCCTATGCTCACGCGCAATGGACGCGGATACCGAACTCGGCGGACCGGGCCGGCGTTTCCCGGAGACGGAGCACTCCGCCGTTCGCGCCGCGCGGAGCGACGATCCGGCGCTTCGGCAACGTGCCGTCGAGGCGATCGCGCACGCGTACTGGAAGCCCCTCTACAAGTACCTGCGCTTCCGTTGGCACCTGAGCAACGACGAAGCCAAGGACGCAACGCAGTCGTTCTTCGCCGACGCGTTAGCGCGCCGCCTGTTCGAACGCTTCGACCCGCAACGCGCCGCCTTCCGAACCTACCTGCGCACCTGCATCGACGCCCACGTCGCAAATCGCGCCCGAGACGCCGCCCGGTTGAAGCGCGGCGGCGGCGAACGGCTGCTTTCGCTGGACTTCGAAGCCGCCGAAAGCGAGCTATCGCGCCATCCGCCGCCGCCGGACGCGGATCTCGAGGCGCGCTTCGAACACGAGTGGATCCGAAACGTCTTTTCCTTGGCCGTCGAGCGGCTGCGCGCGGTTTGCACCGCGCAAAACAAGCTCGTCCATTTCACGCTCTTCTCGCGTTACGACCTACGCGGCGACGAGCAGCCCGCCACTACCTACGACGACCTGGCGCGCGAGTTCGCATTGCCCATCACGCAAGTCACGAATTTCCTGGCCTGGGCGCGGCGGACGTTTCGCGCGGCCGTGCTCGACGTGCTTCGCGAATGCACCGCCGGCGACGATGAATTTCGCGAAGCGGCGCAGCGCGTGCTGGGAGTGCGGCCGTGAGCGGCGAGATCTCGGATTCCGCCATCAATCATCTTCGCCGCGTTGCGCAGTGGCCCGACATGTCCCAGACGCGCTACGAGCTGATCGAGATGATCGGGCGAGGCGGGATGGGCGAGGTTTATCTCGTCCGCGACCGCGAATTGGGCCGCGAAGTGGCGATGAAGGTGCTGCGCGACATGGCGGTCGACCCGAAGGCCGACGAACGCCTGCGCCGCGAAGCGCGCGTCATGTCCGGCCTCGAACACCCGGGGATCGTGCCGCTGCACGACGCCGGCCGCCTGCCCGACGGGCGCGCGTACTACGTGATGAAACGCGTCCGCGGGCGACGCCTCGACCAGGTTGTTTCCGACCAGTTGCCGCTCGCCGAACGGCTGCGGCTGTTTCAGCAGATCTGCGAGACGGTCGCCTTCGCACACGCGCGCGGGGTGATCCACCGCGACCTGAAACCGCAAAACGTCATGGTCGGCGAGTTTGGCGAGGTGCTCGTCCTGGATTGGGGCGCGGCGAAGCTGCTCTCGCTGCAAACATCCGACCCGAGCGCGGCCGGGCAATCAGAACGCGAAGCGCCAGCGCGCGAGGCGGGAGCGGACCCGGCCGGCGCGAGCGCAGACGACGCGGCTTGCGCCGACCGGGGCCAATCCGCCGCCGCGCTCGCTGGCGCTTCGCGTTCTGTTGCCACCGGCCCCGACGCAACCGACGCCGATCGCACGCGCACGAACCAGACAACACACGGCACGATTCTCGGCACCCCGGCGTACATGCCGCCCGAGCAGGCCCGGGGAGAAATCGAACGCATCGACCAGCGCAGCGACGTTTACGCGCTCGGCGCGATTCTGTACTTCCTACTGACCGGCGCAGCGCCGGCTCAGCCGACGAATCGCGCCGAAGCTGATGCGCGGTTGCCGGGCGCTGCGCCCGGTTTATCGGCGACGACGATCGCGTCGCCGCGAACGCGAAATCCGTCCACGCCGCGAGCGATGGAGGCCGTCTGCCTGAAGGCGCTCTCGACCGATCCGGCGGCGCGCTACACATCCGCGATCGAGCTGCGCGAGGAGATTTCGCGTTTTCTTGCCGAAGGCGCGGTGCGCGCGTATCGCGAGCCGCTGGGCGAACGCGCCGCACGGTTCTTTCGGACGTATCGAACGCCGATCGCGCTTGTGGCGGCGTATCTTGTCATCCGATTCGTGCTGGTTTTCTGGCCCGGCGGGTAATGGAAATCGGCGCCGCGGGGAATCGATGTAGCGGGGAATCAATGTAGGGTGCGTCGGCCGTTTCGACGCACCGTATCGTAGGGAACAAGCGGTGCGTCGATATTGCTGACGGACCCTTTGGCTACAGCTTGGTGCGTCGATACGGCCGACGCACCCCTACCGGAGATGATCGATGAACAAGCCGCTTCTAGGACTCGTACTCGGCGCCGTGCTCGGGCTGCTCGATGGCGCCTCGTCATGGATCGATGCTCAATCCGATGCGGAGGTGCGCGCCGGTTACGCCGGGATTGTCATGGGTTCGACCGTCAAAGGTCTATTGGGCGGCGTGGTGACGGGGCTTTACGCGCGACGCAGCAAATCCGCGACTTCGGTGATCGTCGTGGGGGTGTTGATCGGCGCGGCGCTGGCGTTTCTCGTCGCGGCACTACAAGACAAGTACTATCTGCGAATCACGCTGCCGGGCGCGATACTCGGGGCGATAGTCGGTTATGCGACGCAGCGCTACGGCGCGCGGCCGGCGAGCCTGGTGTAGCTCGCCAAGCTGATGCATGGTATTGGGTAGTCCGAGCGTCTCGCCCGGAGTCCGGAGCGGGCGGGTCGCCCGGACCACCCATGATGCACCGATTCTGACCAATTCCACTTGACTAGGCGCCGCCGTGATTCACGGCATGGGGCTACCGTCCGCAACGCGCTCGGCATCGTGGTCATAGCCCAGTGCCTGCTTGCTCAGCACGCCGTCGCTTTCCATATCGACCCACGGCGGCGTGACGACGACGCTGACCGGAAAGAGCAGCCAGTTGGCCGTGAAACGCGGATAATCATAGAGCGCGGCGACGTAATCCTGCCAATCGAGGCGATAATCGACTTGCGGCGTGCGCCCGTCGCCGCGGCCCTTGTCTTCAAACGGATCCTCGAAGTAACTCGCCTCGTGGCGGATCGCGCCGCGCTGCGGCGAAAGCTCTTGCGGCTGCCAGCCGCGCTCCCGAGCCGTGGAGGCCTGGAAACGCTGCGTCACATCCTGCTGCGTGGGTGTTTCGAGCGTCGTTGTTTTGGCCGGCCCGTCTTCGAGCCAATAGTTCGGCACTCGCGAGCAAGCCGGGAGGATCACAAGGATGGCCGCCGCCAAGGCCGCCTCTGGCGCGATTCGGCGCATGAACTTAATCATCTGTGGGATAGTCGACGGCATAATTCGTCGGCTCCTTCGTAATCACAATATCGTGTGGGTGCGATTCCGCCACGCCGGCGCCGCTGACGCGCACAAATCGCCCGCGCCGCCGAAGCTCGTCGATCGTCCGCGTGCCGCAATAGCCCATGCCCTGCCGCAGCCCGCCGACCATCTGGAATACGTATTCGCTGAGCGGACCGCGATATGGCACGCGGCCTTCGACTCCTTCGGGCACCATTTTGCGCGGCGCGTCGGCGCGCTGGAAATAACGCTCGGCACTGCCGCGCTGCATGGCGCCGATCGAGCCCATGCCGCGATATTCCTTGTAGCGCCGCCCTTTCCAGAGCACGAGCTGGCCGGGCGATTCGTCCAGTCCCGCAAACAGCGAGCCGATCATGACGCAGCTGGCGCCGGCGGCAAGGGCCTTGACCATATCGCCGCTGTAACGCACCCCGCCGTCGGCAATCAACGGCACGTCCGTCGCGCCGGCACACTCCAGAATCGCCGAGACCTGCGGAATGCCGACTCCGGTGACGACGCGCGTCGTGCAGATCGCACCCGGGCCGATTCCAACCTTGATTGCATCAACGCCCGCTTCGGTCAGGTCGCGGGCCGCTTCCGCCGTGGCGACGTTGCCGGCGATGATTTGGATCTTGTGCTTCGCGCGGAGTTGCCGAACGGTGTCGATCACCGCGTCGCTATGCCCGTGCGCCGTGTCGACCACCAGCACGTCCGCATCAGCCGCGATCAGGGCCTCGGCGCGATCGTAATCGTGCGCCCCTACCGCCGCTCCGACGCGCAGTCGGCCGCGCTCATCCTTGCAGCGCTGCGGATACTCGCGGGAGCGCTCGATGTCGCGCATGGTGATCAGTCCCGCCAGGCGGCCGCGCTCGTCAACCAGCAGCAGTTTCTCGACCTTGGCGCGGTTCAGAATCGCTGACGCCTCGTCGAGCGTGGTGTTCGGCGGCGCTTTGACCAGATTCTCGCGCGACATCACCTCGCGAATGGGGCGATCGTGCGTCTCGAGGAACTTGAGGTCTCGGCGCGTCAGGATGCCCGCCAGCACGCCATCCTGGCGCGTGATCGGGATGCCGCTGACATTGTGCAGGCGCATTGTGGTCAGCGCCTTCTCGACCGAGTCCTCCGGGCGCAGCGTGACCGGGTCGAGAATGACGCCGCTTTCCGATCGTTTCACCTTGCGGACTTCGCGGGCCTGCTCTTCGACGCTGAGGTTGCGGTGGATGATGCCGATGCCGCCCTCTTGCGCCAGCGCGATCGCCAGGCCGCTCTCGGTGACGGTGTCCATCGGCGCGCTGACCAGCGGGATGTTGATTCGGATGTTGCGCGTGAACTGGGTGGTCACATCCACGTCGCGCGGATGAAACGCCGCCCGCGCCGGCACCAACAGGACATCATCGAACGTGAACGCGTCGCCGACGAGCTTTGAGGAGAAGTCACAGCGATCCATGAAACTATGATACGAGTGCGCCGCGCGTCGTCAATCGAACGGCCTGAGGAACCCAGCCCCGCGCGTCTCTCGAAAACCGCGCCGGCGTGTCCTCATGCCGGTCCGCGAACCGGGTTAGGGACAGCCCGGCTCGGATTGGGCGACCCGAAATCCGACCACGAATTCGGGACCTGCCGTTGACTTGTCACGTGTCACTTGTCACTCGTCACTCGCACCTTCACGGGCCCGTCGCAGTTGAGTCGCTCACCGCCACTGTCTACGATCCGCTCATGCCAGATGAAATTCTCACGCAGACACTCGGGCGCGTCGGAATCGTGCGGATCAATCGTCCGGACGTGCTCAACGCGCTGAACATCCCCACCATGACGCAGCTCGTCGATGCGCTCGAGCGATTCGACGCCGATCCGGAGATCCGCTGCATGCTCCTGGCCGGCTCCGAGCGCGCCTTCGCCGCCGGCGCGGATATCAACGAAATGGCCGGCGCATCGGCGGTTGACATGTACATCCGCAACCAGTTCGCGCGCTGGGAGCGAATTCGGCGCGTCGCCAAACCGATCGTCGCCGCCGTCAGCGGCTATGCGCTCGGCGGCGGCTGCGAGCTGATGATGAATTGCGACATCATCGTCGCCGGCGAAACCACGCGCATCGGCCAGCCGGAGATCAACATCGGCGTGATGCCCGGCGCGGGCGGCACGCAGCGCCTGACGCGCGCGATCGGCAAGGCACGGGCAATGGACCTGGCGCTGACCGGCCGAATGATCACCGCCCGCGAGGCGCAGGCGATGGGCCTGATCAGCCGCGTGGTGCCGCCCGAGCAGTGGTACGACGAGGCGCTGAGGATTTGCAACGAGCTGGCGAACAAGGCGCCGCTGGCGCTGCGGCTGGCGAAAGAGGCGGTGCAGAAGTCATTCGAAACGACGCTGTCCGAAGGGTTGGAGTACGAGCGCAAGCTGTTCTACCTGCTCTTCGCGACGGACGATCAGAAAGAGGGCATGCGCGCGTTCCTCGAGAAGCGCAGCCCGGTGTTTGTGGGACGATAGACAGCGAGGATGAAGGACGACGGTCGAATGCCGAGCTGGACCCGACGCTCTTCGGCGTTCGACCGTCGTCCTTCGACCTTCTCGACGGACAAGGATGAAGGACAAAGGTCAACTGCCGGAGGCGCCTGCGCGGCATTCGACCGTTGTCCGTCGTCCTTGTCTTCTGGCTTTCGTTCTTCAGCCTGTCAACGGAGGTGAACCATGTCCAAATTCGAGACCATTCTGGCTGCAATCGACTCCGGCGTGCTGACGATCACGCTGAATCGGCCTGATTCGCTGAATTCCTTCAACGAGACGATGAGCGTGGAACTGGCCACCGCGCTCAAGACCGCGCAGCGTGACGACGCCGTGCGCTGCGTCGTGCTGACCGGCGCCGGTCGCGGCTTCTGCGCCGGCCAGGACTTACAGGAGATCAAGGGCCGCTACACCAGCGGCCAGACCGACCAGGCGGTCGATTTCGGCGCGCACCTGCGGCAGAAATTCAACCCGCTGATCACGCGGCTGCGCACGCTGGAAAAACCCGTCATCGCGTCGATCAACGGCGTCGCCGCCGGCGCGGGAATGAGCTTTGCGCTGGCCTGCGACCTGCGGCTGATGGCCCGCGGCGCGGCGCTGGCGACTGCGTTCGTGCACATCGGCCTGGTCCCCGACTCGGGCGCGACGACGACGCTGTTGCAGCTCGTCGGCTACGCGAAAGCGTGCGAGCTGTGCTTCCTGGGCGACAAGATCAGCGCGGAAGAGGCGGCGCGAATCGGCCTGGTGAATCGGGTCTACGACGACGCCGATCTCGCGAACGCAACGCGCGAAATGGCCACCCGGCTCGCGGCGATGCCGACGCGCGGCATCGGCCTGACCAAGCGCGCCCTGCAACGCGCCTGGACCGCGGAGCTGGAAGACCAGCTTGAGTATGAGGCGTTCCTGCAACAGACGCTGGGCCACTCGGCGGACCACCGTGAGGGCGTGATGGCGTTCTTGGAGAAGCGGAAGGCGAAATTTGTGGGGCGGTGAGCACCAGTCTGGCGATAAGATTTCGATATGTCCTCGCCGCCAACTACGACGAATGGGCGCATCTCCCCCAAGGAGGCAACGCAGCGCGCAGCGGCTTTCTTGACCGAGATCATGGGCGCCCAGCGAAGCGTTCGCCTCGAGGAGTTGGTGTTGTCCCACGATGAGCGCACTTGGGACGTCACGTTAAGTTTTCTTGACGAACTATCGCTGGCGCCACTGGGGTATCCGCGCGTATATAAGCGGTTCGAAGTCGACGCGATCAGCGGTCAAGTGCGAGCGATGCGGATCCGCGAGGTCTAGACTGTGGATGCGCCGGCGCGCCAGACTAGCTCGCTGCTGCTCGACACAAACGTCCTATTGCTGCTTGGCGTCGGATTGACACGACGTAGCTTAGTGGGGAAATTCAAGGGCACGGCGGAATACCAGCCGCGCGACTTCGATCGGCTTCGCGCCATTGCGAATGGCTTTGAACGCCTGGTCACGATTCCGCATGTACTGGCCGAATTTTCGAATCTGTTCTTCCGCCAACTCAAGCACGGCCTTCACGAAGCCGATGCCCTTGACGCGATCCGCGCGTGTTTTGAGTTTCATGTCGCCAAGAAGTCCTACGTCAACGATCCCGACGTACGTCGATTCGGATTCACCGACGCCGCGATCGCGTGGATCGCCGAGCAAGAAGGCCTGATTGTCGCAACTGTCGATGCCGCACTAACGAACCGCCTGGAATCACGTGGTCTGGCCGTCATCAACCTCAATCACTTGCGTTCTGAGGAATTTCTGCGGCAGCGCGGCTGAAGCCGGGCGCTTGGCAAACGTGTCGCGATTGGCGCTGTACTGGCCGAGCTCCGAGTCGGTCGCCGTCGGGGCACCAGTCAACGCCGAAGAACCAAGACCAAGATGGGGAACCCGAACGCGATCGCATCCGGCTGCGTCCGACTCGGAGGTCGGACGCTACGAACGATCGTGCGCATCCCGGCTTGCTCAGCTCGTCGACGTCCGCTTCACGCGGTGCACCAGCGTTTGCGCCGAAGTCTTGATGCCGCGAACTTCGCTCAGCAGCGCCTCGCGGTTCGGGGCGTATTCCATCGCCGTGTCGGTATAGACCCAGCCCTTATCCACCAGTTCCGCCAGCGAGTGCGTGAAGCTGCGCATGCCCGCGTCGCGGCTGCCGGCGACGATCTCGGGCAGGTCGGTGTCGGCCGCCTCGCGGATCTTCTCCTTCACGATCGTCTCGCCCAGCAGCACCTCCGTCGCCGGCACGCGCTGGATTTTCGTGTCGATCGACGGCAATAGCCGCTGCGCCAGGATCGCCCGCAAGCCGTTCGCCAGTGAGCTGCGGATGAACCCGTGCTGCTCGACCGGGAAGAACTCGAGAATTCGCGCCAGCGATTGCATCGTGTCGGCGGTGTGCAGCGTGCAGAACACCAGATGCCCCGTTTCGGCCGCCTGCAGCGCCGCCAGCATCGTCTCCTTGTCGCGCATCTCGCCGATGAACAGCACGTCCGGGTCCTGCCGCACGGCGGAGCGCAGCGCGTCGGCGAAACGCTCGACATCCAGCCCGATCTCGCGCTGGCTGATGATGCCCTTCTTGTTCTTGAACATGTACTCGATCGGGTCTTCGATGCTGATGATGTTCACCTGCCGCGTTTCGTTGATGTGATCGATCATCGCTGCCAGCGTGCTGCTCTTTCCGCAGCCGGTCACGCCGCAAACGATCACCAGCCCCTCGTGCGTCTCGTCGGCGATCTTGGCGTAGATCGGCGGCAGGTGCAGGGCTTCGAAGCTCGGGATCTCGCTGCGGACGCGGCGAATGGCGGCGTGCATCTGGTCGCACGAGCGCATGATGTTCACGCGGAAGCGGTTGCCGTCCGGCAGCGTGTACGCGAAATCCAGTGCGCCGCGCTCCTCGAAATCATGCATGCGGCGCTGCGGGATGATCGGATCGAGCAGCTTCTCGATCGCGCGCCCGCCGTGCTCAAACACGGGCAGGCTGCTGCGGCGCAGCTCGCCGGCCACGCGATAGCACGGCGGCACGTTCGTTTTCAGGTGCAGATCGCTGGCCTCAAGCTGCTTCATCGCTTCGAGCAGCGGAATGATCGATTCAGGCATCGGCTGCATGGCGTCCTCGCGTTCGAAATGCGGACAATGAAGGATACGCCGCGAGGGGTTTTGTCGGCAAGCGCACGCCGTTTGCGCCGTTTGCGCATTTGCCTGACCGGCTTGTTTCGCGCCACGTTTGGCCGCCACTCGAAGGGAGCGGTAAGCCTGCAGGCTGGCCCGATTTCTCGTTTGGGGAGCATCGGCCTCCGGCCGGTGCGTTCCGCCAGCCGCACCGACGGGACGCCGATGCTCGCGAATCCGTGCAATTCTCGATCTGGTCCTGTTTTTCACGCAAACACGCCATGCATCCGCCACTGCCGCGTCGCCGGGTCTACGAAGATCCAGAATTGCTCGCCGGTTTCGCTGAGCACGCGGAAGTAATCTCGCCGCACGTCCGGGCCGCGCCACCAGGCGGTCTCGATGCGCTCCGGACCCCAGGCACGCACGATCGCGTAACCGCGGCCGGCGTGGGCCAGCCAGGTCGGCGGCCCGTCCGGCACCAGCGCGATCACACGAATCGGCAGCGGCCGCGGAAACAGCAGCAGCGGACGGGCCGCACACAAGTCGCGGCTGGGTTCGGGCGATCGAACGACCAGCCCATCCGAGCCCCGACCGTCAGGGAGGGGTCCGGCCGATGCGCCGACGTGCGCTCGGATTGCCGAAACGGCTGCGAGGTCCGCTCGGATCGTCGAAACGGCTGCGAGATCCGAAGCGGCCTCTGATGCCCGCGCCGACCCCTCCCTTACGGTCGGGGCTCGGTTTGGTGCGCATTTCACGGCACCGTTGTCTACGCCGTCATTGACGCTGTCCCCGCCGCCGTCATCGGCATCGCCTGCCTCGATGAACGGCCGCAGGCGATAGGCGAACTCGGGCTGATGATCGTCTTCCAGCCGCGCGATCAGCAGCGACTCGTGACCCAGGCGATTGGCCAGGCGGTCGACCAGGCTGCCCAGCGTCTCCTGCTGGCCCGGATCGCGCGGCTCGAACAAATCCCCCTGCCCGGGTGACCAGCGCGACGTTTCCATCGCCGTCAGCGACAGGCCGCATACGCCGATGTGTAGCGCCAGTGCCTCCAAGCGAGCGCGCAGCAATTCCAACAGGTGCGTGCGCTGGCGCGAAGCCCGCGCCAGGCGGATCGACAGCACCGTCGGCGACTCGCGCTCGTGCACCAGCACGCAATCCATGCGCCGCAGCGAAAGCCCCGCCCGCAGCACGCCGGCGAGCAATTCGTCGAGCAAACCCGTTGCGGCGTGCTCGATCGTGGCCCGGTCTTCGGTCGCGCCGTCGAAACGCACTTCCGCGCGCGGCGATTCGTACGGCAAGCGCGTCGTGACGCCCTCATGCGCCTCGCCCAGCGCCTGTTGCAAACGCAGCACCAGCCCCGCGCCGAAACGCGACGGCAAGCTGGAGCGCGGCAGCATCAGCAGATCGCCGATGCTGCGCACGCCGAGCTGCTCAAGCCGCCGCGCCGCATCCGCTTCCAGGCGCAGCGCATCCGGCGGCAAGCCGGCGAGGGCCGCGCTGCCCTGGCCCGGCGGCACGATGCACAACACTTCGGCGCCGGCGGTCGCCAGCGCGTACGCCGCGCCGACTGTGTCGGCGATCGCGGCCTGGGCCTGAAAACCCTGGCGCGCCAGGCCGCCCAGCGCCTGGCGCGCGATGTTTCGCTCGTCGCCGAAAAGACGCGCCGCCCCGCTCACGTCGACGAGCAGCGAATTTTCGCCGTACGACTGCACCATCGGGCTGAAGCGCAGCGCCCAATCAGCCAGTTTCTCCAACGCGGCGGCGTCCCGGCGATCGTCGCACTCGCGCGACGCCAGATTCGGCGCCAGCGCCTGGGCCTGCCCGAGCGTGATGCCGGGGCGAATGCCGCACGCCATCGCCAACGGGCAGGCGCGTTCCACCCACACACTGCGGCCGACACGCCGCGTCAACACCAGCGGTGCGACGTCGTGAGGACGATCATGCGCGCGATCGCGACCGGATTGGGTCCCCGCCGGTGCGATGCCACATTCTCGCGGCCCATGCGGAATCATCTCTTGCGCGTGCGAGACTCCCATCTCGCACGCGCCCGCGCCGCTATCCGGCTCGAACGACAACGCCGCGCTGCGCCGCGCCAGGTCGGTCCCGAAGTGCGGCATATGCAGGCACAACACCCGGCGCATCCGACAACTCCAGCACGAACGGCGCCGGCGGTCTCCGTTCCCGCAGCTTGAGCACCGTGACCTTCATACGGCGCAATTCCGTTTCGCCCGCCAATGGCTCGAACAGCAGGCGTCCGGCGGCGAACGAATGCCCGCCGGACGCCTGCGTACAGATCAGCAAGCCGAGGCCCCCTCCGGCCTCGGCCGCCAATTGCAAACGACGTGACGTTTGCACGTCGATGCTGCGTGTCGGAAATAAGACGGCGGCAAAGACGCGGCAGCGCAGCAACTGCTCGCAGGCCCAACAGGCGTCCAGCCCAGCGGCGCGGACGATCAGCATCCGCGACAGGGCCGCGCCGAGCTGCGCCGCCGCCGGCGGATACAAGTCGCCCGTCGAGTCGATGTAGGCCAACCAACGCGCGGCGGCGTTTCGT
Source organism: Phycisphaerae bacterium (assembly GCA_046350315.1). Lineage (GTDB taxonomy): Bacteria > Planctomycetota > Phycisphaerae > UBA1845 > Fen-1342 > CAZHTF01. The sequence goes on along the minus strand of JAXMAP010000002.1, from coordinate 2,051,072 downwards.
GAGCCGGCGAACACATCGCCGCGTGCGGCTGATTCGTCGCTAGAGGTTGGTCTGTCAGAGCCGCGCACGTAAGAAACCGTCGAAATACCCGCTTGACCGAGCCGCGACCGTGAGGGAGCGGGGAAGAAGGAACGTTTTCGGCTTCCAAAAGGCGCTTTCTCAACCCCCGCTCCCTCACGGTCGCGGCTCGGACAGAGCATCTCGACGGTTTCGTAACGGAGCGGGGAGCGGGAAAGGGCGCTGTTCTCCGCGTTCTCCGTGATCTCCGTGATCTCCGCCCCCCTACGGTCGCAGCCCGGATCAACCCCTATTCGCATCGGCTCGTGTGGACGATCGAAACGCCCGCCCCCCTCCGTCAACCCTCCGGCGGCTCGGGCGGCGGCGCACAACGCCAGCGAGCGTGCGGCCGCGCCCAGAGCCGGAGCGAGGAGCTCGTAGATTCCGCCCGTCAGAAAGCCGCCGCCCAGCACCTCGTCCAGCGCGGGCAGCCCGCTGGAGCAGCGCCTCGGCATCGCGGCGGCACAGCGCAGCTTGCCGATTTGCGCGGCAAGTTTCGCCAGCACCTGACGTCGATCCTGGCCGGTGGTGGTTTCGACCGGCGCGTCGGCGTGTTGCAGCGGCGTTTTGCGAATGGCCGGCGACAGCATGCTTTCACTCGACCGATACTGGTGTTTGATCCAAACCGCGACCGTGAGGGAGCGGGAGATGCGGAAAACGACGCCCTTTCCACCTCCGCTTCCTTACGAGCGCGGTTCTGCCAGACCCAACCGTACCGTACTCTCAATCAACATCCGCGATGCCTAGAACCTGCAGACGCGGGTATCGAGCCACAACGAGGAACGGCCGCTTTCGCCGGACGCAATCCACCGGGCGTCAAAATCGCCCGCTCTCGTATATACCTAATATAAACCGAACACTGTGAAAGTCAAGGCAACCCGGCTACAGTTTGACGAACCTGAAATGAATCCATTGCTCAGCATCGTCATCCCCGCCTACAACGAAGCCGGCCGCGTGCGGCGCACGCTCGAGGCGATCAGCGAGTACGCCGCCGGGCGCGAAGTGCCCGCCGAGATCATCGTCGTCGACGACGGCAGCCGCGACGCCACCGCCCACATTGTCGCCCGCGCCGCGCGAACGCAAAATGAACGGCCGCACGCGCCGCCGATTCGCCTAATTCGCGAGTCCACGAACCGCGGCAAAGGCTTCGCGCTTCGGCGGGGCGTGGCGGTGTCGCGGGGCACACGCGTGCTCACGTGCGACGCCGACCTTTCGACGCCGATCGAGGAACTCGACAAACTCGCGTCACGCCTGGACCTGGGATTCGACATCGCGATCGCCTCGCGCGACCTTCCCGAATCACGCCTCGCGCCGGCCCAGCCGCCCCTGCGGCGACTCGCGGCGCTGGCGTTTCAAGCGCTGCGCAGTGGCCTGCTGTTGCCGGGGCTGCGCGACACGCAATGCGGGTTCAAACTCTTCCGCGGCACACTGGCCCGGTCGCTATTCGCCGACGCGCACCTCGACGGCTGGTTGATCGATTGCGAGGTCCTGGCGTTGGCTGCGCGGCGCGGATACCGAATCGCCGAAGTCGGCGTGACCTGGCGCGACGATCGCGACAGCCGTGTCCGCCCGCTGCGCGACGCGCCACGGACAGCGCACGAATTGCTGACGATCATGCGCAGGTGGGCGCGCGAGTAGAGATGCTCACAGCCAGTCTCCGCGCTACGCCAGACGCCGGAGAGACGCGATCAGTTCATCGATCAACCAGGGTTTCAGCAACGAGAGATCAACGCCGACAGCGGAGAGGTCGCCCAGACGGTAATCCGACGGCGTCCCAACAATCACCACGCCGGGGCGCGCCGCGCGCATGCGTCGAACCATCCCGACGATACGTTCGATCTGCGGGCCGATGCGCCAGATGACGAAGCGAATCCCCGGATCGGCCTCGAACAACGACCAGCCTTCATCCGGTGAGCCATGTCCAAAGCACGTCGCGCCGGCGTATTCAAGCGCCGCAACCAGAACCCCGCGCGACTCCTCGTCATCGTCGATGACCAGCACGTGCCCGTCGAACGGCCAGCGCGTCGGGCGCGGCTCTGAGACATCCAGCAGCATCTCGACAATTTGAATGCCGGCGTAGTACGGCTCATTCGACCGCCGGGCCACAATCAGGCGCGTGCCATCCTCGCGCGGGGTCTGCGATCGAACATACCACGCCCCAGCGTCGGCGGCGCGCGCCTGGACCTGCACCCAGCGCGCCGCCGCGCGATTCAGCAACTCGTGATCGTCACCCGCGAGAACCTCGGACAGGTGCGCCGGCGCGCTTCCGGCGACGGGCGCGACGAATTCCCGCGCGCGCGGATTGGCGAACACGAAACGCCGCTGGCCGTCCACGCATGCGACCGCCAGTTGTTGCCAGCGCGGCCGGCGCATCCGGCGCGACGCCAGCGCTCTGCGCAGCGCTTCACGAATGTCGTCGAGGGCGAAGGGCTTTTCGACCAGTTCGCAGATCCCGGCCCGCTCCGCCGCGGTTGACACGTCCGCCGACGAATAGCCTGTGATGAGGATCGACTGCAGGTCGGGCTCGACCGCCTGCAATGCGTAGGCCACGTTTACGCCGTGCAGCGAGCCGCGCAGCATCCAGTCCGCGATCAGCAGGTTGGGACGGAAACGCGTGCCGCGGTCGACCGCTTCGCGACCGTTCGGCACGCTCAGCACATCGTGTCCGTCGCCTCGCAGCGCGAGTCCGACGTAATGACAGTAGTCGGCCTCATCGTCAACGATCACCACGCGCGCCATTTGTCAACGTCCTGCCGTCGCGGCCGCTTTCCGCGCGACGGGCAACGTGATCGAGACGATCGTGCCGCGGCCCGGCGCAGTGTCGACCTCGATCGACCCATCATGCTCGGCGACGACGCCGTGAACGATACTGAGGCCCAGTCCGGTTCCGCCTTCGTGGATTCGCGTGGTGTAGAACGGGTCGAACATGAGTTCTTTCTGCTGCGGCGTCATTCCACAGCCGTTGTCGCGAACGTAAAGGCGCACGCCCGAAGCGGCCATCTGGGTCCCGACATCCACGCACACGCCGCGATCGCCCGATTCGATCGCATTGCGGATCAGGTTGATCAGCGATTGCTCGATTTGAATGGGATTGTGCACGACCTGCGGCATGCCGGCGCCGAGGTGCACGCTCACCTTCGCGTCGCGCTCCGCTGCGAAGTGCCGTGTCTGGCGGATCGCACGTTCGACAACGGTGTTGATTTCACCGAGCCATTTTTCGGTTGGCTCGCGGCGCGCGAACTGAAGCACCCCGCGCACGATCCGGCCGCAGCGGCGCGCTTCGCGAACAATGTCGGACAAACTGGCGTCGATCGCTTCGGAATTCACGCCGCGCGCCCGCTCTTTCAGCGCAAAGTCCGCCGCCAGCAGAATCGAGCCGACGGGGTTGTTGATCTCGTGGGCGATTCCGGCGGCCAGCGTGCCGATCGACGCAAGACGTTCGGCGTGCCGCAACTTCGCTTCGGATTCCTGCAAGGCGCGTTCGGCCCGTTTGCGATTGGTGATATCCGTGAGCATCGCCAGCGTGCCCGCGAACCGGCCGTCCGCGCCGATCACCGGCGCGCTGGAGACGATCGCCCACATTTCGGCGCCGTCGCGGCGGCGGAAGCGAAAATCGTATTGGTCGGCGATCCCGAGCTGGCGGCGCTCGAACATCTCCAACATGTGCGGCACCGCGTCGGGGTCGGCGAAATCGCTGGCCAGGCGCCCGACCATTTCTTCGGGCGCGTATCCAAGCATTTCACTCAGCCGGCGATTCGCAAACGTCAGCCGCATGTCGCTTCCGACCAGGCAGATGCCTTCGAACGACGTCTCGACGATGCGGCGATAGCGCTCCTCACTCTCGCGCAGCGCGGCCTGGGTCTGCTTCAGTCGGCTGACGTCGAATAACGTGGTGCGGCTCATCACGAAGCGGCCGGAAGCATCGCACACGGCCGACGCACTCAGGGCAACCTGAAGGATCGACCCGTCCTTGCGCACGAACTCAGCTTCCGCCCCGCCGTGCCGACCGCTGGCGATGAACGAAGCGAACACCGAAGGAAATTTCTCGCGCCACTCCGGCGTCAGAAAGTCCGTGATCGGCCTTCCCAGAACCTCAGCCTCGGTGTAGCCCAGCCAAGCCAGTTGCGTGGCGTTGATGCCGACGATTCGCCCTTCAGCGTCGAGCGAGTGATAGCCACAGGGGGCGTTGTCGTAGAGGTCGCGGATACGCTCGGCATTTGCGCGAAGCGTCTGGTTGGCATCGACGCGGTCGGTGACATCCTCGTGCGAAATGACGACTCGTACCGGTCCGTCGCCGGAGAAACGCGTCGCGTGGATTACGTACCAGTTCCTGGGGCCCGGCGGAAAGCAGGGATATTCCAGCTCGAACGCGGGAATCTCGCCGCGAATGACGGCGCGAATCCCCGCGGCGACGTGCCGCGCGTGTTCGCTCTCGTTGGCCGCCCGTTCACATACCTCCAGGTAGTTGGCGCCAAGTCCCACACGGCTCGGATCCGCTGCATGCTCGATCGCGTACTTCTCCCAGGCCCGGTTCACCGCGAGAATATTGCCGTTTTCATCGATGATCGCGATCTTGGCCGCGATGGCGTCGACCGTGGCGCGCGAGAATCGCTCAGACTCGCGCAGCGCCCGCTCGACCTTGCTGCGCTCGGCGATTTCGTATCGCAGTCTCTCATTGGCCTCCTGCAGCGCGCGGGTGCGCTCCGCCACGCGGTGCTCGAGCGAGACGTGCGCGCTGCGCAGCGCCTCGAACGCCTCCTCGCGGGCCGACACATCCGACACCAGCGACAGGATCGAGATCAGCTCGCCGCCGGGCGCCAGCAGCACCGAGTTGTTCCACTCGCAGACGATCACCGTACCGTCTTTGCGGTAGTTGCGGTTCAGCGACGAATTCCGCTTCTCCTGACCCGACACCAGCCGCGCCATGACGCCATCCACCGCAAGCACGTCGTCGCTGAAGACGATCCGCCATTCGTGCGGGTGGCGTCCGATCACCTCATCGGCGCGCCAGCCGAAAATGACCTCGGCCTGTGGCGACCAGCGCGAAACGCGGAAATCTCGATCCCACTCGATTACGGCCAGCGGCGCGTTCTCGACGTGATGCGTCAGCCGTCGAAGCGGCTCACGCAGCGCATCTTCGATGCGTCGATGGTCGGATACGTCCCGTGCGACCAGCTCCACCCCCGTCGGTTCGCCGCCGGCGTCACGGCAAACCGTGAAGTCGGCTTCGGCCGTCACCAGGCGTCCGTCGCGATGCGCCCATGCAACGATGATCGCCCCGGCGACCACCCGCTCCGCGCGGGCGTCGCGCAATGCGGCGTCGAACCCGCTGCGATATTCCGCGTGAATCAGGCGTCGCAGCAAGGTCGGATCCGCGCACAACGCAGCCGGCGTCTCGCCCACGATGCGCTGGACGGCGGAGTTGGCGAACAGGACCCGGCCGTCGAGATCCAGCAGGCAGATGGCGTCGCTGGAGCGCTCGACCAGCTCGCGGTAGCGCGCTTCGCGCTCCGCCAGTTCCGTTTGTGCCAGGCGGGCGCGCTCGCGGGCCGCGGCGACGCGTGCCGATTCCGACAGCAGCGCCTTCAGATTCGGCAAGTCATCCAGCCGAATGCAGTCGTCAACCCCCGATTGGAACGCGTCGCGCAGCGCGCCGTCGCCACGCCCGTTAACGACGGCAACGATGGGCCGGTCGCGGGCGATCTTGCGCAGGCACTCGAGCGCCGCCTCATCCGCCATGCCGCCGGCGGTGGCGTCGATCAGAATGGCGTCAAAGGGGGATTCCTTGGCGAGTTGTGGAAGCTGCGAGGCGTCTGCCGCGACGGCGACAAAGCCGGCCGCTCGGAGCCTCCCCAGGAGCGGAAGATCCGACCCGCGTTCCGATTGCACAATGATTCGGCCCGACGGCGGCATACAACCCACCCGCAGCAGGCGACGCTGCTCCGTCGATTGGGATTATTGCCGCGACCGGGGCGGCGAATCCAGTCTTTCGGCGCGATTTGTGTCGTCGTTTCGATCCCGCCCCATCAGGCCGGGAATTTCAGCGCCCGCCCGCCCGCGCCCGTCACATCACCGTGCTTCTCCGTCAACCCGACGTACGTGTCGGCGATTGGCTCGACGCCATCCAGACCCAGCTTGGCCCGACAAGCCTCAACTTCACGCCCGCTGGGCGCTTCGATTTCAACGAACCATCCCAGGCGCGGCAATTCATCGAGAACGACCTCGCACGGGTCGAGACTCCAGGTTTGGCGGCGTTTTTCGTATCGAATTGACTCGTGAAATCCGAGCCGCTCGAGAATCAAAGCCGCCGCGGCGTCATCGGCGACTTCAACGTTGATCTCTTCGCGCGATTTCACCGCGTCCCCGCTCCGCGGCCCCTTGAACGTCAGTTCGCCCCGCTCCGCGCCGGCCGGCGTCGCGCTTGTCGGACCCCCGGCGTCGATGTGCCAGATCTGCCGAACGCGCAGGCCGCAATCCTGCTTGAAAAGGCGTTTTTCGGGCGTATCGAAGAGCCGGTTGATCTCAAACCACGTCCCGCGAAGCTCGGCCCCAAGCTCCACGAGCCGGCGGCGCAGGGCCGCTGGCTCGGCGAGCCGCAATTTGATTTCGATTTCCGCGCCCACGATTGACGCCTCTCGCGATTGACACCGACGCGTCGGCGGCGCATTCTAGCCCACGGCGCGGCGGACGACGATTTCTCAGAAGCACCCTTGAAGCCTGACACCGTTCTCTCGGCCGCTTGCACTGCCCGATTCCGCGGAGAGCCTGCATGCGCGTTTCACTTGGGCGGCTCACAGCCTGCGGCCTAGTCCTGCTCGGCTTTGGAGCGCTGATTCCGTTCGCAGCCGCGCAGCAGCGCCAAGCGCCAGCGGACAGCCTGCTTCAGACGCAACGTGCGCTCGACGAAACGCTCAAACAGGAGCGCCGCGAGCAGGCGCCGTTGAACGCGCTGCTCGACTGGCAATGGGGCGGCTGGATCGACTATTACGTCTTTCACTTTGATGACGGCGTTCAATCGCAGCGCGTGCTCCAGCGGCCCGGAATGTCGGCTTGGACGCGGCTGAGGATCGACGATGGCGCACACGAATTCTTCGCTCGCATCCGCCTGCGATTGGATTATTTTGATCCCGGCGACGAATTCGATCGCCAGGAAGACTGGGTCGGGCCGAATTTCGATCGCGCGTGGTACCAGCTCGATTTGAATAAGGCGCTTCATCTGGATAACTCAGCGCCGCTGAGCTTCAAGACTCGAATTGGGCGCCAGGATGTTCAGTTCGGAACAGGCTACGCGCTCGACCTGCCGCTCGACGCGGTTGTGCTGGACTTCGAGATTCAGCGTTTTCGCGCCATCGGGCTGCTCGGCAAGACGCCCGGCAGCACGCCCAACGTCGACCGCAGCGCGCCGGTCGACTCGCATAGCAATCGGCATTTTTACGGCGTCCAGCTTCAGTACGAGGGCATTCAGAATCACGTGCCGTTTGCTTACGCGCTCTGGCAGCAAGATCACACCGATGAACGGCCTAAGGATTTCTTCCAGGAATACAACTACGAATCGCAGTACTTCGGCATCGGTTCGCGCGGCCAGATCGTCCGCAATCTGAACTACTGGGCCGAGGGTGTCTGGGAGAGCGGCCGCAGCTACGGCGACGGGCAATTTCTCCGCCAGGATTACATCGCCGCGTATGGATGGGACGCCGGGTTGGAGTACCTGTTTGGCGGCGACTATCGGCCGCGCCTGGCCGGCGAGTATATGTTCGGCAGCGGCGACAGCGGGCGCATCTTCAGTCCGACCAACGCGCTGGGCGGCAATCGCGGGGATCGAAAGGACAGCAGCTTCGTCGGGTTCGGCTATCGCGACACCGGCATTTCGGCGGCGCTGGCCACCAGCAACATTCACGTGTTCAAGGCCAGCGGCTCAGTCGCGCCGGCGCCGAACATCGAGCTGCTTCGCGACCTGGAGCTGGGGACGAACTGGTATCTCTATTACAAGAACAAGCGGCACGGTGCGGTGAGCGACACGTTGGCGGATGAATACTCCGGCTATGCCGGCTGGGAAATGGACTATTACGCGAACTGGCGCATCGATGCCGACCTGTCCTGGACGATTCGCTGGGGCATGTTCTTTCCCGGCTCGGCGTTCAGCGATCGCGACAGCCGCAGTTTTCTCGTGACCGGCCTGACGTGGAGCTTCTGATGCACGCGCGGCATAGCCCTGGTACCCGCTTCCAACCGGTCTCTTGTGGCACCGGTTTCCAACCGTTGATTTGTGGCACCGGTTTCCAACCGGTGATTTGTGGCGCCGGTTTCCAACCGGTGCCATGTTTCGACGGGTTTCCAACCCGTGGCACCCGAATCGCGCGGCGTAAGAGTTCTCGAAACCTGGCCAAGCACCTCGCTCCAAACAAAACAGCACCGGTCGAAAGCCAATGGCAACCATCACCGGTTGGAAACCGGTGCCACAAATCACCGGTTGGAAACCGGCGTCACACTCTCCTTCGCCTTGGCGCGTTCCTGATCCCCGCGCTGCTCACCGGCTGCCAGGTGCACGCCCCGGCGGGTCATCAGCCGGCGCCGACGCAGAGCAACGCCGGGCTGATGCAATATCTAGGCGACCAGTCGTACGTCACGGCTGACGCGGCATTTCGCGCCGTGCACACACTCTGGAAAGGCGCTATATTCACCGGCGATTTCGACGCGCTCGCGCAGGCGCTTGCCGACGGCGGGATCATCTCGGCCGGCTGGAATCTCTCGCACGACACGTACGTCGATCGCGCCGCGGTCGGGTTCATGGTGGCGCGGGCCGTCGGCGTGCGGACGGGCGTGAACTGGCAGCTCACCGGATTGGGTCGCTACGCATGGCGCGAGCTGCAATTCCGCGGCATCGCGGGGCCGGGGAGCGAGTGGGGCTTGATCAGCGGCGGCGAGATGCAGGGCGTGCTGGCGCGGGCGGATGAGTACGCGCAGCGACGCGGCCTGCGCGCCGACGAACGCGTGCAACTCGGTGCGGAAACTTCAACTCCGCCGGCGAGATCGACGAGCCGCTAAGCGCGTCATGGCGTTTCAAGCGCCGCGCTCGAGCGCGCTTGTCAGAGCCGCGACCGTAAGGGAGCGGTCGGCGCTGGGAGCTTACTGCGAGATTTTCCCATGGCCGATTCGTCCATTTCGTCGAACGACGCGCGCGGCGGAGTGCGATCATTCGGCGGCGCGTTCTGGGCGCTGAACTCGATCGAGATGTTCGAGCGCCTCGCATATTTCACGTTCCGCGCCGTCGCCCCGATCTACATCATGCAGGCCAACGACCCCGGCGGTCTGCACCTGACCGCAAGCCACAAGGGGCAGATCTACGCCTGGTGGGCCATCTTCCAGTCGCTTCTGCCGATCGTCACCGGCGGTTTCGCGGATCGCTATGGCTACAAGAACACGCTGGTCTTCGCGTTCACGCTGATGACCGGCGGCTACCTGATGGCGGCCCTGCTGCGCGACGTGATCTGGCTGCCGGCGACCGACTTGCTCTCGGCCGCCGCGAATTCGAACTATTGGACGCTGTTCATCTCGATCATGGTGCTCGCGACGGGCACCGCCTTCTTCAAGCCGGCGCTGCAAGGCTCTCTGGCGCAGAACCTGCACAAAGAGAACTCGTCGCTGGGTTGGGGCATTTTCTACTGGGTGGTCAACATCGGCGGTCTAATCGGGCCGTTCGTGTCGGCGGCGCTGTTGGCAAAGCCGCCGGCCGATTCTGGAATGTCGCCCGAACAGTTGGCGGAATTCGGCAAGGACGCCTGGCGGAATCTGTTGCTGTGCGCGGCGGGATTCGCGGCGCTGAATTTCCTGCTGCTGTTCACGTTTCGCGATGTACCCAGCGGCGCCAACAAGACCGACTCGATGTTGATGGTGCTATGGAACACGATTCGCAATATCGCCGAGATCCGTCTGATTATCTGGCTGATCATCATGTCCGGCTTCTGGCTGATGATGTACCAGCTCTGGGACCTTCAGCCGAACTTCATCGCCGACTGGGTTGACAGCGCGCCGCTGGCCGCGGCGCTCGCGTGGCTGCCGGAGCGCCTATACGCCACGATTGTTCAGCAGACCGACCGCGGCCCGCAGGTGCAGCAGCAAATTCTGCTGAATTTCAACGCCGCCTTCATCATCCTCTTGATGATTCCAACCGCCTGGCTCACGCGCAAGATGCGCACATTGTCCGCCATGCTGATCGGCATGATCGTCGCCAGCGGCGGCGTGCTGGTCGCCGGCTGGACGATGAGCGTGTGGGTGCTGGTGCTCGGCGTGCTGATGTTCTCGCTGGGCGAGATGACGACCGGTCCCAAAAAGAACGAGTACCTGGGCCTGATCGCTCCGCCGGGCAAGAAAGGCCTGTACCTGGGCTATGTGAACATCCCCGTCGGCGTCGGCGTGTATTGCGGCTCGCTCATCGCCGGACACGTCTATGAGCAATATGGCGAAAAGGCGAACCTGGCGCTGAAGTATCTGCTTCAGCACACGTCGCTGGGCGCCGGAAAGATCTGGGACGGCGACGCCAAGTCGCTCGTAAAGCTGATGGGCATTCCGCGCACGGACGCGTTCGGCACGCTGCTTCGGACTCTTGATCTCGACGCGACCCAGGCCACGCAACTGCTCTGGAACACGTACAACCCGCATTACGTCTGGATCCCGTTCGCGGCCATCGGCGTCGTCTGTGCCGTCGCCCTGGCGATCTTCGGTCAGATGGCCAAGCGTTGGAAAGACATGAATGCGTAACTCGACGGCAGTGATTTTGCGGAGGCATCGTCGTAGCTGGTCAAGTCCGAGATTCGCGAACTAACACCCTAACCGAGCCCCGACCGTCAGGGAGGGGTCTCTTGTGGCGTGCGGCAACCGCTCCCTGATGGTCGGGCCTCGGTGTCGAGCGTTGTGTCGCGAACCAGAACCGGAAATCGGCGCGGGGAGCAGCGGGTCGTCCACACTGCCCCACTCGCGCTTGAGTGACATGTTTTCAGCGTTGCAGCACCTCCAGATGCCACGGTCCGTTCAGCTCGCTGGACGGACCTTGAACAAAGCCGTCAGCGGCGATGGTACCGTTCCGCTCGGCGATGTCGCGAACAGAGTAGATCGCGTTCGCGGAAAAGTCGCTCAGATAGCCCACGCCCGCGGCGTCGAGCGCGATGCCGCGCAGCTCCTGCGCGCCCTGCACAGTAATCGTTGCAGTCGGCGTCACGTCGCCGTTCAGCGCCGACGCGCCGGCGAACACAAACACAAGTCCGCCCGTGGAATTCACGGTCAACAAACGATCCTGGGCGTCGATCCAGAGATCGGCGATACCGACGAAGGCGGTCGAGTGCAGTACGCGCATCGCCGGCGTCAGGCCGCCTCGCGGAGCCCGGCCGCGGCGCGAGGATCCACGCGTGCCCGTGCCGCGCGTCGCGGGCGGCCTGCTGTCAAGTTCAGCCGCGTTCTCGAAGACCGACACCTGCTGCCCACCCGGATCCGCCACGTAGAGCGATCCATCGGCGGCCAGCCGCGCGGCGCGCGGATTGCGCAGATCGACCGATAGGATGCGGCGAGTCGGTGCGACGCGGCCGCTGAAGATGGCCTGTGACGCGTCGGCGTAGACGTTCACCGCGCCGGGAATTCCGTCGAAATTCGCCACCATCAGCAAATCGTCGGCAGAGTCGTACGCGAGGCCTTCCGGCGATCTCAAAAGCGCCTCGGGGTTCACAATGGCGCGGTCCGGCAACGTATCGCCGGCGCGATCCACCGCGTTTGAAAACACCGCCAATTGCGACGTGGCGGTATTCGCGACGATCAGGCCTCCCGAATTGTCAAACACCAGGCTGGTCGGTCCGGCGAGCTGCGTACCCGCGCCCGCGATCGTGGCTCGAGGCCGCGTGTCGCCTCGCGCCGCCAGCGGCTTGCGGAAGTTCACGATGCTGTTGCCGGCGAAGTTGGTGACGAAGAGCAGCGGCGCCGCCGCCACTGTCACCCGCGTCGTATCGACCGCAACGCCTGCGGCGCTCGTCACGGTAAGCGAAAAATCAAGAACCGCACTGACGCCGGGGGCTACAAACGTGGCGCTGGCCGCATCCGCGCTTGTCAGCGTGACCTCCGGTCCGCCGGTCTGCTTCCAGAGAAAGGTGACCTCGGCAGTTCCGGCTGCGCCTGAGCCGGTCAACGTTACCGTGTCGCCGTCCTCGACGGCCTGATCGGCGCCAGCATCAGCGGTGGTCGGCGACGGCGGCGTTCCGGGATCGGGGCTGGGCGTTTGCGTCGGACGACCGGTCAAGTTGGTCGGAATTGGATCGTTGGCGCGCCCGGCACTTGAGTCGTCAATCGGATCCGGCGTCACTTGCGGGCAGCCGCCGAATTGCAGAAGCGACAGCACAAGACCCGCACCCAAACCGCAAATACGCAGATTCAAAGACCGCATCAGCTACTCCCTCTTAGTGTCCGCAGGTTTCCGGCCCGGTTGGAGCGACAATGCACGGCGTCGTCGGGCGCGACGGCAGTTTCATCGCCGCGATCGCACGCGACACTTGTCGCCAACCAGCTCCCCAACACATGTTTCGCGATGCAGTCGGCCTTGCAGGGTCGCATTGGGGAGTGCGGGCGTCTCGCCGGCACGTGCCGACGAGGCGCTCCCCCATGCCAGATTTGCGCGACGCCGCTTCTCAGCGCTGCACAATCGCCAGATGCCGCGGACCGCTCAGCCCGCTTGATGGCCCCTGAATGACGCCGTCGGGCGCGACGGTTCCGCTTCGGCCCGCGATATCCCGGATCGCGTACACCGCGTTATTCACGTAATCCGTCAGATAACCGGCAGCGGCGGCATCGAGCGCGATTCCGCTCAGCGCCTGCGCGCTCTGAACGGTGATGCTCGCGCTGGGCCTAACTTCGCCGTTCAGGCTGCTCGCGTTGTCAAAGACGAGCACGCGGCCGCCGACGCCGTTAACGACCAGCAGGTGATTCTGATCGTCGATCGCAATATCCGAGATCGCGTCGATGTCGGTGCAGATGATGATGCGCGTCGCGCGCGTCAGGCCGTCGAGCCGAGCGGCATCCGCGAAAACCGCGACATACTGGCTGCCCGCGTCGGCGACATACAACGAGCCGTCCGCGGTCAGCCGCGCGGCGCGCGGGTTGCGCAGATCGTAGGATTGGATGCGTCGCGCCGGCGGCACACGACCGCTGAACAGGCCCTGCGACGCGCCGGCGAAGACGTTCACCGCGCCGGGAATGCCGTCGAAATTGGGAACCATCAGTAGATCGTTGGCGGCGTCGTACGCCAGGCCCTGGGGCGAGTTCAGCAGCGCGTCTGGATTGGTGACCAATCGTTCCGGCAGCGCGTCTCCGGCGCGCTCCAGTCCCTTGAACCATCCGGCCAGCCGCGAGGTTCCCTCATTGGCGACGATCAACCCGCCGGCGCGGTCAAACACCAACCCACTCGGGCTGGATAGCTGCGTGCTCGCACCGCTGATCGTGGCTCGCGGTTGCGTGTCGCCTCGCGCCGCGAGCGGCTTGCGGAAGCTGACGACGCTGTTGCCGGCGTTGTTGGCGACGAAGAGAATCGGCGCCGCGGCAACGCGGACGGCCATCACATCACTGGCCAGGCCGGTCGAGCTGGTCACGGTAAGCGAGAACTGAAGCTCGGCGCTGAAATCGGGCGCGACGAACGCGGCGCTCGCGGAATCTACATTGCTCAGCGCCACGTTCGGCCCGCTGAGCTGCTGCCAGCGAAACGTCACCGTCGAGCCGCCGGCATTGCCCTTGCCGGCCAGCGTGACTGCGTCGCCATCTTCAACAGTCAAGTCCGCACCGGCGTCCGCGATCGTCGGCGGCGGCATCGCGGGCGCCGGCTGAGTCGGCGATTGCGGAGGCAACATCGGCGCGCCTGCGCCGCCCGTTTCGTTCGAGCCGCCGGTTTGAGTCGGCGCGCCTCGCTCCGGCGAACTGACCGGCACCACGGGGTCGCCGGGCGGCCTCGTGCCGCTTTCGTCCAGTACGTCTGATGGCCCCGGGCAGCCGCCGGCGAGCATCGCCGCCAACAGCAATCCGATGCTCATTCCGCCAAGCCGCAATTTCGGTGCGTTCATTGCATTCTCCATTCGTGTGTCCGCAGGAGGGTCACAGGAGTCGCAAGCGACGATCGGAATCGGCGTTCACGCCGCAGATGCTGCGAAACCGCGGTTGGGGAGCATCGGCGTTTCGCCGGTGCGAACGGACTGTTCGCACCGGCGCGCACGCCGATGCTCCCCGGCGACCTGCTTGCGAGGCACTACGTGGAACACGAAGACCCCGCGCATCTCGCGCGAGGTCTCCGTGGTTAAGTCGCCGGCGCATTGTCGCTACGCGGCGATGCTACCGAATCACCTCAATCCGACCGTGCGCATCGTATGTACCGGTCTTGCCGCTACTGTCGGTCGCGGTCAGTCGAATCGTCCAATCCGCGGGAAAGTGAGTCGGATACAGCCAGACGCGGATGGAGTTTCCATAAGCCGTGTCGCCCGGCACGCTCCAGGTCACCTCGTTGCCGACAAGCTGCCAGCGGATCGAGTTCCCCGTCAGCGGACCGTCTTCAACATCCTGCCCAACGCCCACCAGCGACACCTCCACGTAATTCCCCGTCGGCGAGTAGTGAAGCTCGGATTGCGAGACGCTCAACACGTACGCGCTGGGCGGAACGCCGTCCGGCGGCGCCGGCTGGACGTACAGCGTGATCTCAGAGGTCTCGCTTTGGCCTTCCGCGTCGCGACCGGTGAGCGTGACTCGGTGCGCGCCGGCGACGGTGAGCGCTTTCGAAAGCACGCTGCCGCTTCCCAGCGCGCCCGCCAGGTTCGACGACCACGCGAGTCGATCGTCAGGCAATGCCCGCCCTTCTTCGAGGTCATACGACCAGGCCTTGAGATAGACTGTCTGGCCCACGTAGTAACTCGCGCCGTCAGTCGGATCCTGAATCGCGACGCGCGGCTTCGAATTGGCGATCACCATCGTTTGCGTCACCGACGTGAACAGGCCGCCCTTGTCGCGCGCGGTGCAGGTGATCTGGTGCGCGCCGTACGGCAGATCGTCGCGGCCGAGCGACAGGCCGGTCCCCAGCACCCCGCTGATGTTGCTGGTCCACGTCACCGTCGGCGTGCCATCTTCCACGTCCGATGCCTCGCAACTCATCGCGACCTGTCGCCCGGTAAACCCGACGCGCTCGACTCTCACGTTTCGCAGCTCCGGCGCGGCGTTGCCCAGCGCCCGGCGAACGGCCTCGAACGCGTTGACGTAGCGTTTGACGCGGCCGTCCGGGCTGGGAGTCGCGGTCTCCATCAGGATTCGCTCGACATCATCAGCACGCAGCGCCGGATTGGCCGACCACACCAACGCCGCCACGCCGGCGACGAACGGCGTCGCCGCACTGGTGCCGTTGTAGACGTGCACGCGGTTGTTCATCGGATCCGGACCAACCCAGACCGAGCCGGGGCCGCAGATGTCCATTTCTTCGGCGCCGTAGTTCGAATAGCTCGCGAGGTTGCGCGAATCCTGTGCCAGCGCGCCCACGCCGATCACGCCGCGGTTTTCAACCGGCGTGTGCCAGGCCGCCTCCCAGCAGATTTTGTCCAGCACCAGATCGACGCAATCCTCTTCATCGATGTCTTCCGAGTTGTTGCCGGCGGCGGCAAATAGCAACATGCCCGCGGCACGCGCCGCGGCGCAGGCGTTGTCCATGGGAATCAACCCCGGCGTCAGCGTCGCCGGAACGCGAGCGCTGAAGCTCATGCTGACGATGCGCGAGCCGCTCGAGAACGCAATCCCGAACGCGCCGATGTAGTTGAACACATCGCCGCTGAGGCGCACGGTCGTCAGCCGGCCGATCACTGGTCCCGCCGGGCCGGCGGCGCCGTAGCCGTTGTCGGCGCGACCGGCAAGGGCCAGCGCGGCATTCGTGCCATGCCACGGACAAGGCGTGCCGTTGCAATCGAGCTCGTTGGGGCGCTGCGGATCGACGTCCCAAACAGAATTCGTGTGATGCACCCAGTCGGCCGGCATGTCCGGATTGCGCCAGAAGCCGCCGTCGATCACCGCGACATTAACCTTGTTGCCCAGTTTGCCGGACCAGTCGAGCATGCTCCACGCCTCGGCGACGCCGATGTTCTGCGTGCCGCCGAGTCGAAAGTAGCTCCAACCGTACGGATTGGGGTCGAAATCGCGGCCGGCGATCTGCTCGACGCCGACGCCGGGCGAAGCCCCTTCGTTCACCACGCGGTCACGGAAACCCTCGCTGCGCAACACGAAATTCACGCCGACCGGCGTGCCGGCGGCCATCTCGCGCGCCGCGGCGGCCAGCAGCGCCGCGCCGGCGTCGCTGCTGATGCGCAGCTCGCCGCCAACGCCGGGCGAGATATGCGCCAGGTCGTCGGAGAGCGCGCTGACATCAGCCAACGCAGCATTTACGCGAACCAAGTGCACGCGCTCGCCCGGCAACCCATGTGAGGCCGGGTCATACGTCGACACGAGCTGGCCTTCCCATCGCCGCACGAATGCGTCGCGAGCCACGTCATCGTTCGTAACCAGCAGCAGTTCGTTCTGCACGAACTCGACCGGCTCGCCGGTTCGGTCGGCCACCGCCGCCAACGGGCGGACCGCGTCGCCATCCTGGAGCTGCGCCTGAAGCGGCTGGATTTTCGGATCGACACTCACGGTCGGACGAACCAGCTCAGTTGAGGCCGGGCCGCTTGGGCTCGTTTTCTCCGCCGTCGGCCGACCGGCGTCGCTGGTGGAATCCTGCGGGTTTGCGGGCTGCGGGCATCCGCCCAGCAGCAGCGCGGACCAGGCCGCGCTGATGATCAGAAAGCCGCGTTGTAGTCCCATTCGCATGTGTTTCTCCCGTTGGGTCGCCGCAGGTGCGACCAAGGGAGGAAAGCGACACGGCGGCGGCGGATACACGCCCGGTGGTGCCGGCGCTCGGCGAAGTGGTATGCAGACCAACCTAATCAGAGCGGATTGACTTTTTACGTAGCGTCGGACCTCCGCGTCCGACGGCACAATCTGCGTCGGGCACAGAGGCCCGACGCTACAGATCAATTGAATCTGCTCTGGGTCTGGATCGCTGTGCGCAGGTCCGCGCATTGATCAGATCGCGAAGTGCAAGCGAGCGCGGCCCGAACCGAGCCTACCGGCGCCGCGCATTTTGATCGGGCGCGAGTTCGTGCAGAGTCAGTTAGCTCCGCTGTGGCGGCTCGCCTCGAGAACATCGCGAATCACACGCGGGTAAAGTTCTCGCTCCGCCGCCGCCACGCGCGCCGCCAGAGTCTCAGGCGTGTCGCCGGGAAGTACCGGCACGCGCAGCTGCGCCAGAATCGGTCCGTGGTCGTACTCATCGTCGGCCACGTGCACGGTGCAGCCGCTCTCGCGCTCGCGTGACGCCAGCACCGCCGCGTGAACCCGCATGCCATACATGCCGTGCCCGCCATGCCTGGGCAAGAGTGCGGGGTGGATGTTCAGGACCAAACCGGTGTAGCGCGGCGGAATGCGCCATTGACAGAGAAACCCGGCCATCGCCACGAGTCGCACGCCGGCGCGATCCAGCGCCGCGACGATGGCGTTGGAGAATGCTGCTTCGTCGGCAAAATCGCGCTTGCGGATGATCTCAAGCGGTAGTCCCGCGTCGCGCGCGATCGTCACGCCGCGCACGTCCTCGCGCGAGCTGATGACCAGCGCGATTCGCACGTTCGGTAAGCGCCCGTCGCGCGTGGCGGCGATGAGGTTCTCCAGCGTTGTGCCGCCGCCAGAGATCAGGACGGCAATAGGACGTCTTGTCGAATCCGGAATTGTGCGTTCCTTACGGAGCAGCAGGGGCGTCCGCTCGCTTGCGCGTCGCGGTCCTTGCGCCGACATGCGCCGCATCTGAACCCCCGCTACTGACAACCCGCGCCCCAGTTCGCCAACACGATACCCAAATCCGCCTCATCCGTGTCGCCGTCGAAATCCGCGTCGCCCGCGCCGCCCGATTGCCAGACCGCCAGCAACACGCCAAGGTCAGCTTCGTTCACGCAGCGATCGCCGGTCAGGTCGCCGGGCTGCGGGATGATCGCTTCGGCTTCGTTTGCTTCGTCGGTAATCGGAAAGAGCGCCTGGTACGCCTGCGGCAGGCGCAGATTCCAGTACGTCTCGCTGTGTTGATGGCCATAGCCGATCTGGAAAAAGAGCGAGCGATTGAGCACGCGTCCGCCCGCGAGCAAACCGTCGCGGGCCTGGATCGTGTTCGCGGCGTCGTCGTTCGAAGTGCCCGAATCGCCGCAATCCAGGTACAGGCGCGAACTCAGCGGCAATTGACCGGCGATGATGCGGTTCTTCGTGTTGCCGGCCCAGAACGACGTGGACATCGATCCGACCAGGCCGTACGTGCCGGGGAAGTTCATCCCCGCCACCAGCGACGCGATGCCGCCGAAACTCGAACCCATGACCGCCGTGTTCGCGGCGCTCGCCAGCGTGCGATAGTTCGCGTCGACGTAGGGCTTGAGCTCGTTGATCAGGAACGAGTTGTAATCATCGTTGTCCACGGTCGTATTGCCCATCTCGGGCACGTATTCCGCCGAGCGCTGTGAGGAATTGTCGACCGCGACCAGCAGAAACTCGCGCATTTGCGCCAGCCGAATGTACACATCCGCCTGTTGCTCGGCCCGCCAGCAGCCGAACGGCCCGCCGGGCAGAAAAACGTTCTGACCGTCGTGCATGTAAAGCACCGGGTAACGCCGCATTGTGTGCTGCGCATAACCGCGCGGCAGATAGATGCGAACGCCACGCCCCGTGACGCCGTTGATCGTCCGCGTCGACGGCACGGTCGTCGTCGGAATCACGAACGTGTCGATCGAGCTTGCCGCCACGGTCGCCGCGGTGGGCTCATAGTTGTATGCCGAGCCGGTCTTGACGAAGAGCGTGTGCAGCGGCGTCGCGAAATTCAGAATCCCCAGCGTGACGCTGATGCCCTTGCCGTTGGGCTGCGCCGGCAGCATCGCCACGCGCAGGTCTGGCCGACCCGGCAGCGGCACAAACGGGCGAATCACCTGCCCGCCGGCGGTGTTGAATGTCGCCTGCAATAATCCGTCCGTGACCGGCGAAAAAATGTACAGGTCGCGCGACGCCGGCGTCGGCGTATTCGTCGAGGCCGGCGTCGAATTTGTCAGAAACGTCCCGTTTGACTGGCTCGACAGCTGCGTGACGGCGTCGTTGCGCAGCACATAGCGAAAGTTGTAGCCGGTGCCTTCGGGGATCGCGACATCGACGCGCCAGACCAGATCGCCGCCCGATGGCGCACCGGGAACAAGCTTGATCGATTTGGCGATGTTGCTCAGGCCGAGTTCGGGAATGTCGCCGAGTACGAAAACGCTCTGCCCCGGCTGTGTCAGATAGTTGAACTCGAAATGCACGTCCTGTCGCGGAACGCCGTCGGCAAGCGCGGCACTGGCTGCCGATAGCAAGGTCGCGACCCACGAAATCCGCACCATCCGCATGATCAACCCTCCATCAGAATGATAATCGCGTGTCGCACTCCCGTCAGAACCGCGAGCGAGCGTTGCCAAATCGAAATCGCAACGCACTTGAGCCCAGCGCTCGGACGCGCTTGCTTGCGCTGCGCGAGGCACGCATTATGTCCGACCGTACTAGAACCGTCGCTCGTGGTATCATCAGCCAGGATAATAATCTGGAGTATTCCATGCTCTCGGTCGAATCGTGGGAGAAGCACGTCTCAGGCAGCTCTTCGCAATGGATTGAGAAGGGTGTCGCGCGTGTCCTTGCTGAATGAGTCTCGCGGCATCGCCGATGCGCTCCGCGCCTGGCGTCGCCATCTCCACGCTCATCCGGAACTCAGCGGTCAGGAGCGCGAAACCGCCGGCTTCGTGGCGCGCGAGCTGCGCGCCATGGGCTACGCGCCCGTCGAACAGGTCGGCGGCGCACACGCCGTCACCGCGACGCTCGACGCCGGCGATGGCCCAGTCACCGCGCTGCGCGCCGACATGGACGCGCTCCCGATCCAGGAAGAAACGAATCTGCCATTCAGCTCGCACAACGCCGGCGTCATGCACGCCTGCGGCCACGACGCGCATACCGCGATGTTGCTGGGTTCGGCGAAACTGTTGGTCGGCCGGCGCGAGCACCTGATGCGGCCCGTCCGATTTCTCTTCCAGCCGCACGAGGAAAAATTTCCCGGCGGCGCGCCGGCGATGATCCAAGGCGGCGCGCTAGGCGACGTCGGCGCGATCTTCGGGTTGCACATTATTTCCGTATTGCCCAGCGGCGTGGTCGGCACGCGCGTCGGGCCGTTCATGGCCGCGGTAAACGATTTGCACATCGTCGTGCGCGGAAAAGGCGGACACGCGGCGATGCCCGAAAGCACGGTCGACCCAATCCTGGCCGCGGCGCAAATCATCGTCGCGTTGCAAAGCGTCGTCAGCCGCTCGATCGCGATGACCGACTGGGCGGTCGTCTCGGTCACGCGCGTCGACGCCGGGACGGCGGACAACGTCATCCCGGAGACGGCGACGCTTCGCGGCACGATTCGAACATTCGACGAGAAAGTGCGCACGCGAGTTCTGTCGCGCGTGACGCAGCTTGCCCAGAGTGTGGGCGCGGCGTACGGCGCGGCGGTCGAAGTGAACCTGAGCCCGGGCTATCCGGTACTGGTGAACGACGAGGCCGCCACGTCGCGGGCGCTGCGCGCGGCGCGCGACCTGGGGCTGGACGAGCGCTGCATTCAGACGCTGCCCGCCCAGGGCGGCGGCGAGGATTTCGCGTACTACGGAGCGCACGCGCCGGCGGCGTTCGTATTTCTCGGCGCGGCCAAGCCCGGCGCACCGACATTCCCGCACCACCATCCGCGATTCGATATTGATGAAGACATGCTGCCGGTCGGCGCGGCGCTGCTGGCGCAATTCGCGCTGAACGAGGGGCAGCGCTGAAGTCGAGCGTCGGCCTGGAAGGCTAACGAGCGCTGTCGCGCTAGTACGTCAATCCGCCGCGAAGCTCCGGACGTTTCCTGGGCTTCGGAGGCGGCGACGCCGGCGAAGCGGGCGCTGCTGCGGACGGCTCCGACTTTGGCGCCTCGGTTGTGCCGCGCAGCGACAGCGATATGCGGCGCTGATCGGGATCGACCGACTTGATGCGCACCTTGACCACCTGGCCTGGCTTGGCCACGTCGTCCACTTTGCGGACGCGCTGATCCGAAAGCTCAGAGATGTGCGCTAGCCCTTCCACGCCCTCTTCGAGCTGGATGAAGGCGCCGAATTCGCTCGTCCGCATCACGAGCCCGCTGACGACCGAATCGGGCGGGTAGCGCTCGGTCACACCCTGCCACGGGTCGGTGCTGAGGGCCTTCAGCGAGAGTGAAATGCGGCGCTGCGTGTTGTCGACCGACAGAATCGACACGCGCACCGAATCGCCCTCCTTCACGACGTCGCGCGGATGCCGCACGCGCTGCGTCCAGCTCATCTCGCTGACCGGAATCAGCCCTTCGATCCCCGGCTGCAGCTCGACGAAGGCGCCGAAATCCATCAATTTCACGATTTTTCCGTCGCACTGCTGCCCGGCGCGGTAGTTGGCCTCCGCCAGGTCCCACGGATCGGCGGCGAGCTGCTTCATTCCCAGCGAAATGCGGTCTTTCTCCAGGTCGATCTTCAGGATCTTGACCTGCACCTTGTCGCCGACTTTCAGCACGTCCGCCGGCGCGCGGACGCGCGCGTAGCTCAGGTCACTGACGTGCAGCAGCCCCTCGATGCCGCCCAGGTCCACGAACGCGCCGAAGTCCGTCAGCCGCGCGACGACACCTTCGCGCGTCTGCCCCTCTTCGAGTTGCGAAACCAGTTGCTGCCGCGCTTCGGCCCGCTGCTTCTCAAGAATCCGCCGCCGGCTGAGCACCAGGTTTTTTCCGCGACGATCGACTTCGGTGACTTCGCACTCCAGCCGCTTGCCGATGTAGTGCCCGAAATCCTCGACCCGCGCCAGCTCGACCTGGCTCTTGGGCAGGAAGCCGCGCAGCGCGCCGATCTGCAATTCCAGGCCGCCGATGTTCAAGCCCGTGACGCGGCCTTCGATCACGTCGCCGGCTTTCACGTGCGCCAGCTCGCCGCCGGTCCGGACCTCGCGCAGCGACAGGCGCATCAGCCCCGACTCGCTGTCGAATCCGTGCATGATGAACTCGAAGTTCTGGCCGATTTCGGGCTGGTGGTGCGAGTCGAACTCGTCGAGCGGCACGAACGCCTCGGCCTTTCCGCCCACGTCGACGAACACGTCGCCGCCGCGGATGGCGACGATGCGGCCCGGAATGCGCCCGCGCTCGTCGGCCCGCGCGTGCGTGGGTTTGGCCGACGCAATGCGGGCCATCGCTTCCTCGTTCAACTCGGCCAGCGCGCCCTCGACTTCGCGGTCGAGCCGCTCCCCGGCCACGTCTTTCGGATCGACGTTCATATCGTGCTCAGACTGGCGGATAGGTCATGCCCAGAATGCGATGGTATCCCCACCGTGCGCGAACGCAAGCCTGCGGGGCCGGCGCCACGAAAGCGCGCTCTTACGCCTTCCGCAGGGCCTCGATAATCTGGATTCGCGAGGCGCGCAGCGCCGGCGCCAGTGAGCCAAAGACGGAAACCAGTAGCGCGAGCCCAAGCGCCGCGATGATTACACCCGGCGTGAGCCGCGATTCGTACGCTAATACCGTCCAGGTCGTGTCAGACAGGAAATCCGTGCGCGCGCCGGTCGTCAGCAGGCTCAGCGCCAGCCCGGCAGCGCTGGCCAAGCCGCACAGCATCAACGATTCGAGAATGAACGCCAGCACCACCTCGCGGCGGCTGAACCCCAGCGTGCGCAGCATCGCGATCTCGCGTCGCCGGCTGTCAACCGATGCGTACATGGTGTTCGCCACCGCGAAAACGGCGCCGATCGCCATAATCGCCACCAGAGCCGTCGCGAGTAGTACGATCTGCCCGGTTTTTTCTGACAACTCGCCGTAGTAGTCGGTCTCGCGCTTGGCCTGAAGCTGAACCGCCGGACCGGTGAGATACTTCACCATCTCCGGCACGGCGGCGGCGTTTTCGGCGCGGACTACGACGCTGGAAGTCGGCGGATCTCGCTGATATGTGTCCGCCAGCATCGTGCGCGGCGTCCAGATTTCGCTTTCGAGCGCCCCGCCGCCGGCCTCGAAGACGCCGACAATTCGATACGCGCGTTCGCCGGCGCGTCCAATCTCAATCTGCGAGTCGATCGACAGGTTCTGATAGCGCTCCAGCGCCTTCTTGCCAACGATCGCCTCCGGCGCGCCCTGCGTGAAAACGCGCCCGCGCGCGATTCTCACATCGGTGTGAACGGCGAAGGCGACGTCATCCACGCCGCGAACGGCGACATTGGCCCGCTTACCCTGCGGGCCCAGGCGCTCGAGCGTCGTTTGCACGCACAGCTCGGGGCTGATCAGTGACACGCCGTCGCGCGTGCGCTCGATCCCCGGCGCCTGGATAACGCGGCCGACTTCGTCCGGCAGAATCAGGCTCGTGCTCTCGGCGGTCGCGCCGGGCTTGAGGACCATCACGTTCGCCGGCGACCCGGTTGATTGAAGCGACATCAAGAGGCCGCTGCTGAACGAGAGCAGCACGGCCAGCGTCAGCACGACGGCGCAGACGACGCAAAACGTCAGCGCGGTGCTGAGCTTGCGGGCCCAGAGGTTTCGCCAGTTGTAGTACAGCGGCAGCGGCATAACAGCTCCGGCGATGCTTCAGTTCGGATGTCGTCGCCATCCTACTCCAGGCTTCGCAATCCGCTGACGACCTTCATCCGCAACGCCATCCACGACGGCCAGCCCGCGGCGATCAGGCCGATCGCCAGCGATATCAGAATCGCCAGCGCACAAACATGCGGCTCGATCTCCAGTTGCTGGATCAGCGGCAGCGTCACGTTGCGCAGCGGCGTTTGCGTGAACGCCAGCAGCGGCACGCCCATCCCGATCAGCCCGCCCAGGCCGCACAAGAGCAGGCTCTCGGCCTGAATCAGCCCGAATACATAACCGCCGCCGAACCCCAGGCTCTTAAGCGTGGCGTACTCGGTCAGCCGGTCCCGGAAGTTCATGCTCATGGTGTTCGCGGCGGCCAGAATCGCCACCAAGACTGTCAGCGTCGAGAAGATCGTCAGATTCTTCGGAAGGTCGAATTGCTGGCTGATGAACTCGTTCATGAATGCCTTCTCATCAACTGTCCGCGTCGGATCACTGCTGTTGGCGAATAGCTCGTCGATCTTCACACGAAAGCGTTCGAGGTCGGCCTTTGACGCGCATTTGATGAAAAAGAAGCTCACGCGATCCGGGGCGAGATACCCGCGCTGCTTGAGCGTCTCGCGCAGATAGTCCATGCGACACCAGTTCGTGAGCGGATCAGCGCCTTCCTCCAGTGTCGAAATCACGTGAAATTCCATGCTGCCGTAGGGCGGCACCGACGGCTTGATCGTGATGCGATCGCCTTTTTTCCAGCCGAATTGCCGCGCGGTCGCGCGGCCCAGCGCGATCGCCTGCCGATCGCGCAGCCAGGCATCTCGTTCATCCTGCGCCAGTCGCGTATCCGGGAAGGTCTCGATGAACGTGTCGTGATCCACCGCCAGCGTCGAAAGCAAACGCGGGTCGTTCTCGATCGTCCCGCCGATCCACTCCACGCCGCAGACCCAGCGCAGGCCGCGGTGGTCGGGGTCGAGCGATTCGATCTTGCGGCGATGGCCGGCCGGAAGCGGGTTGATGATCGACGACTTCTGCGTTGTGGCCAGCCGAAGCTGCTGCGCGGAGTTGTCGAGGTAGCGTTCGAGTCCGTCGATCACGGCGACCGAAAGGACAAAGATCATCGTCGGCAACGCCACTGCGCCGCAGGTCAGCGCGGCGCGGAGCGGATTCCGCGTGAGGTTTTTCAGGAGGTAGCGAAGGCGAAGGAGCAAGCGAAAACCCGGGGATGAAGGACCGTGGTCAAATGCCGTAACGCCGCGGAACCCGCAGGGATGAAGGGCAACGTCGGAATGCCGTCGGCGGCCTTCGGCCTTCGCCCTTCATCCTTCCCTCAGCGCACCGATCACCTCCAGCCCCGCCGCCCGTCTCGCGGGTGCGTAGGCGCCGGCGGCCCCGATGAGCGTCACGCCCAGCAGCGCGATCGCGACGATCATCGGCGTCAGGTGAATCTCGAACGCCATGGTCGTAAAGGTGTTGGCGCCGAACATGTCCTTCGTGTAACCGACAAAGTTCAACCACAGCCAGCATCCCAGGCAACCCAGCCCGCCGCCCAGCAGCGTCAGCATCACGGCCTCGAGCACGAACCCCCATTTGATTTGACCCGGCGAGTAGCCGATGGTTCGCAGCATCGCGATTTCGCGCGAACGCCCCGCGACGGCGGCGAACATGGTGTTGGCCACCGCGAAGACCGCCGCCAGCGCCATCATCGCCACCAGCACCGAACAAACCAACTGATACACCAGCACGTTCGTCGATTGTGATTGCCAATATCCGCGCTCGGTCATCGCGCCGAGCTGAATGGCAGCCCCTGAAATCTGCCCGATGCTGGCTCTTGGATCGGCGCCGTCGCGAAGGCGCATGCTGACCGAGGAGTAGCCGTTACGCGAATAGGCGCTCTGCATCGACGGCAGGTAGGCCCAAATCTCGGTTTCCATCGGGCCGCCGTCGGCCGAAAAGTGGCCGACCACCTTGTAGTCGCGATTGTCGCCGAAGCCCAAGCGAATTGTGTCGCCGACGTTCAGGCCCTGGAACTGCTTGGCGGCGGCGACGCCGGCGATCACCTCCGGCGCGCCGGTCGAAAACGTCGCGCCGAGCGGATGAACATTGCGATGCACCGCAAAGGCGATTTCGGTCACGCCGCGCAGCGCGACATTCGCCCGCGTCTTACCCCCGTCGCGCACGCGCGAGAGCTGCGTTTGCCAGTAGAGCTCCGGGCTGATCAGCGGGCGCCCCTGCGCATCTTGAGCGACGTCGCCAAGCTGGCTCAGGCGGTTGAATTCCTCCGGCGAAATCGCACTATTGGTCTCGGAATTCGCGCCGCGCTGCAGCACGATGATCTTCCGATCGTCGGCGGCGACCGCGAGCGAGCCTTGCAGCGCGAAGTAGAAACCCAGAATCCAGGTCAACGTGCCCACAACGGCGCCGACGACCAAAATGGTCAACGTGGTCGTCGTCTTCCGCACAAACAAGTTGCGCCAGTGGTACTTCAGCGGCAAGGACATTACACACTCCAAGGCCGAAGGCCGAGGGTCAAATGCCGGTCCGGCGAACGGAGAAGCCGGCATCGCTGCGCCGTCATTTGACTTTCATCCTTCAGCCTTCAGCCTTCGGCCTTCGCTCTCGGCGCTACGCGATCCGCCGCAGCGCGGAGACCGTGTTCAGCCGCAGCGCCTGATACGCCGGCACGATTCCCGCAACAATCCCCACCAGCAGCGCGATTCCGAACGAGATCCCAACGGCAAGCGGCGAAATCTGGATCGCCGCAATCGGCAGCGGACCCAGCCGGCTGAGCGGGAAAATGGTCAAGAGCGTCGCGATTGGGATGATGCCCATCGCCGAGCCGAGCACCGCCAGCATGATGCTCTCCGCCAGCACGATCCGGAAAATCCGCGCGCTCTGAAAGCCGATCGCCTTGAAGACCGCGAGTTCGCGCGTGCGTTCACGAAAGCTCATCATCATCGTGTTTCCGGCGACCAGCGCGACGATCCCGACGACCACGAACGCCATGGCCTGCATCAGCCCCGGCAGGTCGCCCAACGCCTGCATGAACGACGCGCCGAATGCGTTCTCGTCCATGCTTTTGGTTTCGTTGGGCGTGTTGGCGAAGCGCGCGTCAATCTCCTGTTGCAGCGAGCCAAGCGCCGCCAGGCTGTTACATTTCACCCAGAACAGGTTGCAGCCGGGATAATCGAAGCCCGCGGTGCGGCGCGCTTCCTCGAAGTAATCGCGGCGCAAGTACATTCCGTTGGTGCGCCCGCTGGTTGTGACAACTTTGATAACCAGGAATTCGAGCGTCAAGTACGGCGGGACCGAGCTCGTCAGGGTCACGCGGTCGCCGACTTTCCATCCATATTGCTGGGCTACCGTAATCCCGACAACGCTCGCGCGGCGGTCCTTGGCCCAGATGTCCTTTTCTTCCTGAGTCCAGTCGAGTTCGCTGAAGACGGCGGGAAACGTGTCGGCGTCGGCGCCGAGGCTTTGAATCGTGCTGGGTGAATTCTCGACGCGCCCGCCAAACCAGCGCACGCCGCAAATGGCCGACAGCCGCTTTCTGTCCGGATCGAGTGCTTCGATTTCCTTGCGAATTCGCTCCGGCAGCGCGTTCACTAGCGCGATGCGGTTCTGCACCGCCAGGCGCAACTGCTTCTCGTTGAACTGGTTGACCTGCGCCAGCGCGACGATTAGCGAGATCGCGGCCACGAAAACGGCCATCGGCAGCGCGAAGCTGATCGCCGTCAGCGCGCTGCGCATCCGATTGCGCTTTAGGTTCTGCATCAGGACGTACGTGAGGGTCATCGAGACACCCCAATGGAGAGTCGCGAGTAGCGAGTAGCGAGTTGAAGGCCAACTCCACGCACGTCTGCTCGTCCAGTTCGATTGAAGCGCTTCTGAAACTCGTTACTCTGAACTCGCTACTCGGACTTTGCTTCGGCTTCACGCCACCGTCGCCGCGCGGGCGGAGTTCACTTCATCCCGCTCCAGCACGCCTTTTTCCAGGTGCACCGTACGGCGGGCGAACGCCGCGGCGCGCGGGTCGTGCGTCACCATCAAGATGGTCTTTCCAAATTCGCCATTCAGAAGCGTCAGCAGCTTCAGGATTTCCTCGGAGGTCTTGGCGTCCAGGTCGCCGGTCGGTTCGTCGGCCAGCACGACGTCTGGGTCGGTCACGATGGCGCGCGCGATCGCGACGCGCTGCTCTTGACCGCCCGAAAGCTGGTTGGGCCGATGGTCCATGCGATCGTCAAGGCCCACGATGCGCAGCGCTGTCTCGACGCGCTTGCGCCGCTCGCCGCCGGACATGCGAAACAGCAGCAGCGGCAGCTCGACGTTCTGCGCCGCGGTCAACACCGGCACCAGATGATACATCTGGAAGATGAAACCAACGTGCCGGCTGCGCCAGGCGGTCAGTTCGCGTTCGGTCATGCCTTCGAGCTGCGCCTCGCCAACGCGAACGCTCCCGGCCGTCGGCGAGTCCAACCCGCCGATCAGGTGCAGCAGTGTGGACTTGCCCGACCCGCTGGGACCCATCAGCGCGACGAATTCGCCGGCCTTGATGCTCAGGCTTAGGCCATCGAGCACCGGAATCTCAAGTCGGTCTTTGTAGTAGGCTTTGCTGACGCCGCGTAGTTCAATGTCCGCGCTTGTCATTCCACCATCCGTATCGCCCGTTCCTCGGTGCACGCGTGCAGGAGTATATGCGGGACAGCGTGAGGCGTCCGTGCCGGTCAGCAGTGTCTAATCCCGCGATTGCCGAATGGCCGTGGCCGTAACGGCCTCCCGCACGCGCAGACTCTCCGCCAGCACCGCCTCCAGCCGGTCAAGCGGCCAGACGGTCGCGGCGTCGCTCTTGGCGTTCGGCGGATCGTCGTGCACTTCCATGAAGATCGCGTCGACGCCGGCCGCGATCGCCGCCCGCAGCAGCAGCGGAATGAACTCGCGCGCTCCGCCGGTGGTCGCCCCGCTCGCGCCCGGGTGCTGGACCGAATGCGTTGCGTCGAACACGACCGGCGCGAATCGCCGCATGACCGCCAGACCAGTCATGTCGTTCACCAGTCGCTCGTAGCCGAACGTCGTCCCGCGCTCGGTGAGCAGCACGTTCGGATTGCCGGCCTCGCGCACTTTCTCTGCCGCCAACGCCATTTTCTCGGGCGAAACGAATTGCCCCTTTTTGATGTTCACGCAGCGACCCGTCCGCGCGCAGGCCAGCAGTAAGTCGGTCTGACGGCACAGAAACGCCGGCACTTGCAGGCAATCCAGCGCCTGTCCGGCCGCCGCGGCCTGCGCAGGTTCGTGCACGTCTGACAGCACGGGCACGCCCAGCCGCTCGCGCACCAGTCTGAGCACCGATAGTCCATCTTCAAGTCCCGGGCCGCGAAACGAGCGGATGCTGGTGCGGTTGGCCTTGTCGAAGCTGGCCTTGAAGACGAAGGGCAGGCGCAGCTGAGCCGCGATGCGCGCGATCGCCTCCGCCAGTCGGAGCGTGTGATCCGGGGATTCAATGACGCATGGACCCGCAATCAGCAGCAGCGGCGCGCCGCCGCCGACCGAATGCGGTCCTAATTGTGCAACCGGCGACGTTGCCGTGCCGTTTGACGCCATGCACGGATAATAGCCGCGTGGGGAGGGATTGAGGGATTGGGGGATTGGGGGATCGGGGCAATTAAGTAAAGCGCGTAACGTCCGACCTCCCAATCGGCCGCAGTCGGAAAAATGCGGCACCATTCCATCGACGGACGCGATCGACTCGCAGTTCGGCCGCCATCCGCCCGCGGCAGGAAACACGCAAACTTGGCCGGTTCCGATGCGTGGAAGCGTTCGAAGCCCCAAATGCTCCAGCACCCCGCGGAAGCGCGCCGATACGCTCGATCAGCCCGCGTCGGGCCGGAGTTGTGGTCATGGTGCAGCCGCTGGCGCGCAAGATTGTTTCAATGGAGGAATTGGGGCGAACGCGGCAATTATTGCGCGACGCCGGCAAGACGGTCGTTCAGTGCCACGGCTGCTTCGATATCGTCCACCCGGGGCACATCCGCTATCTGCAGTTCGCGCGCGAGCTGGGCGACGTGCTGGTCGTCTCGCTCACCGGCGACCTGGGCATTCGCAAAGGGGTCGATCGGCCCTACATCCCGCAGGACTTGCGGGCGGAAAATCTCGCCGCGCTGGAATTCGTCGACTGGGTTGTGATCGACAGCACGCCGACCGCCTGCGAACTGCTCGCCGCGATTCAACCCGACGTGTACGTCAAGGGTCGCGAGTACGCCACCGCCGACGACCCGCGCTTCGCCCGCGAGCGCGAGATCGTTGAGTCATACGGCGGTCGGGTCGTTTTCCACAGCGGCGACGTAGTGTTCAGTTCGACGCGGCTGATCGAGAATCTGGGCACGGAGCGTGCGTTTGACGAGCCGCGGCTGCGGGCATTCTGCGTACGAAGCAGCATCGACTTGACGCGCTGTCGGGCCATGCTCGAACGATTTCGCCGCCTGCGCGTGGTCGTGTTCGGCGATGTGCTGCGCGAGCGATACGTTTCCTGCGACGCGGGACGCACCGCGGACGATGCGCCCATCCTGGCGTTGCAGCAACTCGCGCTCGCGGAATTTTGGGGCGGCGCGGCGCGATTGGCCGTGCAGCTCCAGGCGCTGGGCGCGAAACCGCTGCTAATCACCGCCATCGGCGACGACGAAGCCTCGCGCCATTTCGCCGAGCGTTTCAACGCCACGGGCGTCGAGCACCACTTCCTGAAATCTCGCGCCGATCTGCCGGAGCGCACGACGTACGTCGCCGACGACAACAAGCTGTTTCGCGTCTCGACCGGACGTTGTGCGCCACTGGATAGCGCCACAGAGCGCGCGGCGCTGGAGGCGATTCGCGCCGCGCTGCCGGACGCACAACTCGTCGTCTGGGGCGATCACGGGCTTGGCGCCGTGACGCCGCAGCTCCAGGCACACGCGACGCTCGCCGCGCGGCACGCGGGGCTGCGCGTCGCGGGTTACGCCGTCGGCGCGACAAGCGACCTGGCCGGCATGGGCGGTCTTGACCTGCTGACCGCGAGCGAGCGCCAACTGCGTGATGCGATGCACGACATGCACTCCGGACTGCCGGCGGTGGCGTGGAATCTTCTCCACGCCGGCGGCTCGAAGCGGTTGATCGTCTCGCTGCGACGCCGCGGCGTGATCGGCTTCGACGGCCAGGCCTCGGCGCTGACCCCTGACGTCGCGCCGGAGCGCCTGCGAAGTGAGTTCGTGCCGCCGCTTCGCGGCGCCGGGGTCGATTTCCTCGGCTGCGATGAAGCACTGTTGGCGGCAGCGGCCCTCACGCTCTCCGCCGACGGGACGTTGCCATCGGCATGCTATCTCGCCGCCGCCGCAGAGACGCTTGCGGCCGGTCACGGCGGGGCGGCGGCAATCACGGCCCGCGAATTGGGAGAATTCCTGGTGCTGCGCCCGGAGTTGCGTCCCGAGTCGCGATTCCAGACGGACCGACCGTCAGCTGCTTCGGCGGCGGCGGACGTTGCGCTAGTTGAGGCTTATCGATGAATCGCCTGAGCCCACAGGATGTCACGTTCTACATTCCGGTGCGCGACGACGCGCGGACGCTGACCGCGGCCATCGAGAGCGTGCGCGCCCAGACGCGCCGCCCGGCGGAGTTGATCCTGGTCGTTGACGAGCGTTCGACTGACGACAGCCCGCGGATGGCGCGCGAGTCCGGCGCGCGGGTGATCACCCAGAAAGACGGCCGGCTCGGTGCCGCGCGAAATCTCGCGATCGCGGCCTGTCGCACATCCTGGCTGGCGTCGTGCGACGCCGACGTGGCGCTTGCGCCCGAATGGCTGGAGCGACTTCTGGCATCCGTTACGCCGGATTGCGGCGCGATCGGCGGCGCAACGCACGAGCTGCTGGTCACGAACGCGGATCGCTGGCGGGCCGTGAATCTGCCGCACAATTGGGGCGACGCGCCCCTTGAAAACCCGTACATGCTGGTCAGCGAAATGCTGGCAAGCGTGAGCGCGCTGCGCGCGGTTGGCGGCTATCGGCCTGACCTCCAATCCTGGGAGGATTCGGACCTTTGCCAGCGTCTGCGTCAAGCCGGTTACACGCTGCGCTACCAGCCATTGGCCACCGCGCAGCATGATCGGCGCGACAGCGTGGAAAGCGTCCTGAACCTGCGGTGGTTCTACTCCCTGCATCGACAGCGCGAACGATTGACCAGCCTGTCCGGATTGGCCGAGAAGCTCCCCATCAATCGCACCTATTGCCTGCAAAGCCTGTCGCAGACGATTCACAGCCCGCATGCCGACGTATGCGCGATCAGCATTCTGCTTTGGATCCACCACGCACTTCGCGATCTGCGCGCCGCGCTGGAGAATTGGCCTCTGCTGTCCACATCAGATCGCGTGCGTTGCACTTCGGCATGCCTGAACGCCATGCGCAGCGCGCTGGTGGACGCCTGGTTCCCGCTTCAGGCCGCGATTGACCGACTGTTGCCGACGACGGCATCGGCCAACACGTGCGAGATCGCACCCAATCTCCCGCCGCCGAGCGCCGCGCCGCTGCCGCCGACTTGCGAGGCAAATGCCGTGTGCGGCTTCGCTGACACGCCCGGATTCGCCCTGCACACAGCGACGCTCGCGAGCGCGACCGCCGCCTTGCTGGCCGAGATTCCCACGCCATTGGCTGAATTCCTCTGTGCCTCCGCCGCGCGCCTGGCTGACGAAACGCGCCCGGTTCCGGAGCGGCCGCCGCTCACGCCGCGCGAATCGGATGGCCGTCGCCTGGCCGAACGTCCGCTTCACCGCGCATGGATTTGGGGGCAACTGGCGAATCGACTGTCGGAGCTGACGCCCGGCTGGTGCGAAACTTCCAACGTTTGCGAGTGGGGCTGGGCACTGGAAGACGAGCGCCCGCCAGACCTCGAGGATCGTTTGGTCCGCGCCAAGCAACTGGTGCTGTTGCCGCACCTGGAAGCATCGCCGGATCCGTACGCGACACTGCGTGAAGCGCTCGCCGCGGCCGATATCGCGGCGATCGCCTATCAACCGCCCGACGCCTTCATCGCGGCGATCCCGACCCTGATGCCGCGCGACATCGCATCCGTCTGCGCGGCGGCCGGTTTCGCGGTTCGCGAGTTTCTCACCGAGCCGCGCGCGACGCGCCTGATCGTCGAACGCGTGCACCGCGCGCGGCACGAAGCGACGCCGCGCGCGACAGCGGCGGCCCTGGAGACGATCGGCGGCTGAAATATCAGTCGACGCGTTCCCCCGAGCGTGTCCGCCGAAGCGCAGATTCGAGTTCGCGAGTACGGGCGGCGCAATTCGTGTAATCTTCCGTTCCATGCACTGCGCGAATCGACTGTGGACGTGGACCCTTGGGTTTGCGATCGCCGCGCTGACCGGCGTATCGGCTCGCGCCGACGACGCCACGATCGCGCTTCAGGCCGCGCTCGATCGCAGCGGGTTCTCAGCGGGAATCATCGACGCGAAGCCGGGGCGAAAAACGCGCATCGGACTGACCGCTTTTCAGACCGCGCGCGGAATTCCCGCCAGCGGCGAACTTGATGCCCGGACGCGCGCCGCGCTTCGCCTCGACGACATGCCGACCCTGATGACCTACACCCTGACCGCCGCAGACTTGAAGGACGTCGGCGGCCCCGTCCCCGACGACTGGAATCGCCGCGCGGCGCTGGACCGGCTGCGATACGAGTCGCTCGCGGCGCTGCTGGGCGAGCGCGGGCACTGCACGCGCGACCTGGTTGTGGCGCTCAACCCGTCGAAACGGATCGAGTCACTCGTCGCAGGCGACTCGCTGCGTATTCCCAATGTCTGTATCGAACCAGACTCGATCGAAGCCGCGGCGCTGGAAGTCGATTTGGGTGAAAAGCTGGTTCGGGCGGTCGATGCGCAAAATCGAACACTGCTGCTGTTTCACTGTTCGATTGCTGCATTCGCCGAGAAGCGCCCGCGCGGCGCGGCAGAGGTGGCAGTCGTCGCGCCGGATCCGGAATACACCTTCCGCCCTGAAATGTGGCCGGAAGTGCACAACGTCAGCGCGCCGCTCCAAATCCCGGCCGGCCCGCGAAACCCGGTCGGGCTATGCTGGATTGGCCTGACATTGCCGGGCTACGGCATCCACGGCACGCCGAATCCCGAGTTGATCGGCAAGACTGGCTCGCACGGCTGCATTCGCCTGGCGAACTGGGACGCCGTGCGCCTGGGGCGCGCGGCGCGGGTCGGAATGCCGGTGCGCTTCATCGACGCGACGCCGTAATTCCGGCGTTCATTTTTTCTCGGGTTTCAGATTGAACTGCGTCGCGCGAACGCCATCCGAAGTGGTTGTGATGGTCAAGATCGACGGCGACTGATATTCGACCAACTTGCCGGCCTGGTCCAGCTTGCCGTCTTCGAAACTGGCGCTGGTCGCGGAAGCGATGCCGAACGCGATCGCCGTCGCGAAATTGTTCATCATCGCCGACTGCAGCTTTTCGCGATGGCGGGCCAGTCCAACGGCGGCCTCCAGCATCTTTCGGCCGTCGGCGTAGATCATCAACCAGCCCTCGCGCGGCGCCAGCGCCAGGGCGCGTTTGAACTCCGCCTCCGACGACAAGCCGCCCTCGCCTGTGGCCCGCATTCCGGCCTCCACCGCCGGCAGCGTTCCCAGCATCATCCGCGTCGACGTCGTGGCGACCGACATTCCACCAACCGGCAAGTCGAAAATGGTCGTGCCCTGCAAGTCGCGCGGCGTCAGCAACGGCGTCAGCTCGAGCACACGCTGCAGTGCCGCGCGATTGCGGTGATTGATCGAGAACAATACGCGCGGCGAGTCGGTCCCGAATGGCCGCGCGAAACTCAACGACATCGTCACCGGTTCGCTCAGGTTGTCCACGATGTCCTTGCGGATGTTCACCCGTTCGCCGCCGACGGGAACCGACTCCATCTCGTGGGCCATTTCGTCGGCCCGCTCGGGATCCATTTGCCGCGTGATGCGCAGAATCTCGTCCAGTACGTCGGCCGGGTTGAGGTGCATCGACAGGCACATCGCCGTCTCGCCGCTGGCGTCGAGCGGCGGGGCGAACTCGGCGTTCTTGGGGCTCAGGATTTTGGCCAAGCCGGTTCGTTCACCTTCAAGCAACAACATGACGTCGACGGACGAGTCGTACTTTTCACCCGCAAGATCGATTTGCGCGATGATGGCGCGCATGCTCTTGACTCCCAGCGCGTCCATCATTCGCACCGCGTTCTCCTCGCCGTGTCGACGGTCCAATTCGACGAATCGCGGCACATTCACCGACACGCGAACCTGGCCGAGGGGTTTGAACTGCCGGGCGAACTGCTTGCCGATGTCGCTGTCGGCCAGCGACTTGCCCGACTCCGGCACGCGCATGACCTGCTTCACTTCGTCGGGCGTTTGTGCGATCACAAGGCGTTTATCCGTGAGGTACAGGGCGAGCTGTTCGGGTATCGAGTCGGGTGAGAACATCTCGTCGATGACCGACTGCACCCCGCGGCCAATCGGGTCGGCTTCATCGTCCCCCGCTTCGTCGGCCATGTCCTGCAGCTCGCTGTCCACTTCAGCCTCGTCGCCTTGCGCGTGTTCGTCTTCCGCCGATTTCTTGTGCGTGAAGTAGTCGATCGAACCGGAACCGAACGAAATGGACTCGGCTTTGTCGGCGGAGGCTCGGAGCTTCTTTGTGACGACGTCGTAGTATTCGCGCATCAGCTTCGAATCCGCGACGCCCGCCACCACCACCGGGTGCGGCGGGACTTCGCGCGGCGCGTCGTCGTCACGAGCGACAAAGATGGCGAGCGGACCGCCGAGCGGATTCTGGACCTGATCGGGCGACCGGTCGAGCGTCTTGGCCAGGCGCGATCGAACCGTCTCAACGAACTTCGCGAAGATCTGCGACTCCTTGGCGACATCTTTCACCGCCGGGTCGTTCAGCTCCGCGTACATTTTGGTCTTCTTCCAGCGTTCCCAGAGACCGTTGACGTCCTCCACGCCGACGTAGATCAGCGCGTCCGCCGGCGTCAGCGAGGCGGGATCAACGCCGGTCGGCGTCTGCGCGGGCGCGAGCGAGCACAGCGCGACGATTGCAACTGGGATGAAAACCCGGAACATGCGAGCGTCCTTTCGTTCGTGCCTGTCTTCTTGAAGGCGCGGCCCGTTGGCGGCGCGGC
This sequence comes from Phycisphaerae bacterium, assembly GCA_046350315.1. GTDB lineage: Bacteria > Planctomycetota > Phycisphaerae > UBA1845 > Fen-1342 > CAZHTF01. The sequence goes on along the minus strand of JAXMAP010000002.1, from coordinate 2,015,127 downwards.
ACCCTACTTCTTCGCCTCGCCCTCAATCAGCGGTGGAGCGTCCTTTTTCTGTCGCGACGGCGGCTGAAGGTAGCGAAATCCGGCACTCGAGCTCTCGCTGTTGTAGCTGAACGCATCGCGATTGCGCAGGAAATCGATCAGGTACCGTACCGGGATCGCGAAGCCCAGCCCCTCGCCGCCGGTGATCTTCATGTTCGTCACGCCGATCACTTCCCCGCGCGCGTTGAACAGCGGCCCGCCCGAGTTGCCCGGGTTAATCTGCGTCGTGGTCTGGATGTACGCAAGCCCGGCTTCGGCGCGATTCCGCCGGCTGATGATCCCTTCCGAAACGCTGCGTTCCAGGCGCAACGGGTTCCCGATCGCGAACACCGCATCGCCGTCGCGAATGCGGTCATCGTCGGCCAGATAGAGAATCGTTGGCGTTACTCCCGCCGGCAGGCGCACTTGAAGCAGCGCCAGATCCAGGAACGGGTTGGTCGCGATGATGTCGACGTCCTCGTACTTCTCACGCCGAAACTCCGCTCCGGCTGCTCGAAACACCGTAATGGCGATGCGCGTCTCGCCTTCGATGACGTGGAAATTCGTGACCAGGTAACCTTCTTTCGAAATGAAAAACCCGCTGCCGGTGCCGGCGGGCGACGAAACCAGCACAACGCCCTCGCCGAAGCGCTCCGTCAGCTCCTTCACGCTGCGCGGCGACAGATCGGCGGTGCTGAACACGTCGCCATTGGCGCTGCGTGGGCCGCTCGGCGCGCTGCTTGGCGAGTTGTCGGCGGATTCGATCGAGCGGATGTTCTGCCGCGGGATGGACAGCAAATCGAATCCCAGGTCGACGACCACGCGATCCGGGTACTCGCGCAAGACCGGCGCGGTGATCGAGCGGCCCTCGTTCAGAACGATCGTCTCAGCCGGCGCGCGCGCCGCGAGCATGACCGCCAAACATGAGATCGTTACGAACCGGGGACGCATGGGCTGCTCCTGTCCGACTCTATTGGCTGCTCAATCTAGACGCCGCGCTCGCGTGCTGCGAGCACACAATATCGGCACCAACGCGGCATGACGTACGGGCCGATAATGTCGAATGCGGGTCCAGGCTTTGACTTCCGCTCAGCGTGACACAGAATATCTCCGAAGGCCGTTGGCCCGATCCAGCGTCTTATCGTCTTGCAGGTCGGCCCTGTGAATCGCACTGCGCTGCCGCTGCTGATCGCCTGGTCGCTGAGCTACGCTCCGTGGCTGTGCCGAGCGGTTTTTTGCTCCACCGAAAATTGTGCGCCGCGCGTCCAGAACGCATCCGCAAAGAACTCGTGTTGCGCCGCCGAAGTCGATCCGGCAGACTGCTGCTGCGCCCCAAAGACCCGAATGTGCCCGATGAAGCTGCTCGGCGATTCAGCCGGCGGCTGCTGTTGCAGCGCCGTGGAGTCAATCCCGGTACCGCCGGGTGATCCGCTGTCGCGCCTGAAGCTGCTTGACGCGAGACCAGTGCAGGTCGCCACGATTCTGGCTGCACCTCGAATCGAGTCCACCCGGCCGCTTCGCGAGGTTGCGCTCGCGTTTTGGCCGAGAGACTCCACCGAGCGCCAGGCGATTCTTTCCGTCTGGCTGAATTGATCCCGATCACTCCCCGTCGTTGCCGAGCGGGCTTGTAGCCTGCCCGGTGGACCGCGCGCTCAGATTGCGCGCGGAGTATGTTTCTACCGCGCTCGACGGCATTGTCGAGCGTGTGGGAGTGAACCAACTCATGTTGACCAAGCTGATCGTTTCGGCGTTGATTCTCGTAGCGGCGATTCCGCTGACGTTTACCACGCCTAAGGCGGCGCCTCAGTCGCACGCGAAGTCGTGCTGTCCGTGTTGCTCGTGCGATGGAGCGTGCTGCGATGACGGCGGCTGTGCGGGTTGCGAATGCTGCCCGGGCGGCGGATGTGACGGCGGCTGCGGCGGAAGCTGCTGCGGCTAGTCGGCCATCACGCTGATTGCGCATCACGAAGCGCGGCCCGGCGGCGGATCACGCAGCCGGGCCGCGGTCGTTCGACCACAATCATGAATTCAGTTGAAGCCGTCGGACGCCCCCAAGGGGATTCGAACCCCTGTTCTCGGCTTGAAAAGCCGGCGTCCTGGGCCTCTAGACGATGGGGGCTGCAGCGACAGGTCAAAGATAATACGAATACGTCCCAAACCGGTCAAACAGCGTTGGGAACCGCTGCTGATCGAGCGCGCGTGTCAGAACTGCGCTTGCGAGGAAACGAAGCCTGAATCAGCCGTCGATTTCCACAACCCCAGCTCCCGTTTCGGTCGCGATTCGATTCAGACGCACCAGTACCCAGGCAGTCTGTCGCGCTCGCGGCGGTCCACTCGCTCGCTACAATCACGCCGCCATGCGCATCCGCGAACTGCTCTCGTGCGGCAAGCCCAGCATCTCGTTCGAGTTCTTTCCGCCCAAGGACGACGCCGGCCTGGCTGCGCTTGAGGCTTCGCTGGCCGCGTTGCGGGACCTGCGACCGACGTACGTCTCCGTCACCTACGGCGCCGGAGGCAGCACGCGCGCTCGCACCATCGAACTGGTCACGCGCATGCGCAAGCAGTACGGCATCGAGGCCATGGCGCATCTGACCTGCGTCGGCGCCTCGCGCGACGAGATCGGCGAGATCCTCGGCCGACTCAGCGTCGCCGGCATCGACAACGTCCTGGCCCTGCGCGGCGACCCGCCGCAGGGGCAGGCCGGTTTCACGCCGCACCCGGAGGGTTTCGCGCATGCGTGCGACCTGGCGGCGTTCGCGCGGGCGCATTTCCGCTTCTGCCTGGGCGGCGCCTGCTACCCGGAAAAGCACGTTGAGGCCGCGTCGGTGCAATCGGACCTCGACGCCTGCGAGGCGAAAGTCGCCGCCGGCTGCGAGTTCCTGATCACGCAGCTCTTCTTCGACAACCAGTTCTATTACGACTTCGTCGCCCGCGCCCGCGCCCGCGGCATCGGCGTGCCGATCATTCCGGGCATCATGCCGATCACCAACGTGGCCCAGATCGAGCGCTTCACGAAGATGTGCGGCGCGACGATTCCGCCGCTGTTGATGGAGGAGCTGCGCCGCATCCAGGACCAGCCGGACGACGTGCTCTCGCTGGGCGTGGCGCACGCGACGGCGCAGGTGCTCGATCTGTTGCAGCGCGGCGCGCCGGGCGTGCACTTCTACACGCTCAACAAGTCCCGCGCCACGCGCATGATCCTCTCGGCAATCCGCACAAACTACCCACCGGCACGCTCGCCGGCGGGGAGTTGAGAATCAATGCGGAATGGCGAATGTAGAATGCAGAAGTTGGAGACGAAGGCAGATGGTTGAACGCCGGGTCGGAGATCCGGTGCCGCGCGCCGAATCAGGACGCGAAGCGCCAGCGAGCGCGGATGAAGTAACGTACACTCCAGCCGATGTTGGCTGAAAACGGGCGGAAACAGCCGTGAGCCGGTGCGAACCGCACGCCATCGGCGCGCCCAGCCCTTGACGACCGCGCGCGACTCGTTGGATCATGACGTTATGGACGACTTACGACGGCGAGTGTATCAAGCGTTCGATCCGTCGCCGCTGAGGACCAAGGACGAGATCGACCGTCTTTACGTCGAACTCGACAGCGTTCGGGGTGCTACAGGGCTGGTCGAGGAACTCGGCTTACGCATCGACAGCGCGAAGCCCTACACTGTCCAGTTGCTCACCGGCCACAAGGGAAGTGGAAAATCCACCGAGTTGGCGCGCCTGAGAGCCTTCTTGGAGCTGCGCGGCTGGTTCGTCGTGTGCACGGACATCACGCAAGAACGCCGCGAGCTCGACCTCAGCGACGTCGATTTTCCCGAATTGCTCATCACGATGCTCCGCGACCTCGTTGAGCACGCCGAGTCGGTCGGCGTGACCCTCCGACCCGGATATACGGAGGACTTGCTCGGACGCCTGAAGTCGTTCCTCTCGTCGGAGTGGGAGGCCACCGAACTAAAGCTCAAGACAGGCCTGGTCGAGCTCGCCGGCGCGGTGCGGAATCGCGAAGCGCGAACGAAAATACGCGAGATCTTTGTGCCGGACATGAGCAGTTGGCTCCATGCCGCGAATGAGCTGATCGATCGCACGCGCCAGGGGCTGACAACGCCGCACAATCGCGGAGTCGTGTTTCTTGTCGACGGCCTCGACCAACTCGTGGACGATAAGCGCGATCGCAGCGGCTGGCGCGAGCATCTATACAAGGACCGCCGAAACGAACTGTCCGGCTTGCGCTGCCACGTCGTGTACACCGTCCCGCTCGACCTGATCCTGGCCAGCCGCGGCACCGTGCTCGCCGATGTGTACGGGATGACGCAGATTCCCGTTGTCCCGATGGTGAAGGTCCGTGAGAAACCGCCAAGTAATGACCAAAACGCGGCCGGCGTGGCTCATCTGCGCCAAGTTGTGGGGCGCCGACTGACCGATCTCCAAGTGCTGAATCAAGACGTGTTTGTTGACGGCGTGGTTGACTACCTGATTGATCTCAGCGCGGGGCAATTGCGACAGCTCATGCTGATGATTCGCGATGCTTCCACGAAGGCGCTCCCAATAACGCGCGACGCCCTTGAGCAGGTGGCGCGCGGCTATCGATTGAATTACTCGTACTGGCTCGGCCCCCCTCATTGGGAGTTACTGCGCCAGATTCAGCGGACCGGGTCGCCGCATGGAGCGCGACCAGACTCCGAAACGCTCGCGGAGCTGATCGAAACTCGCGCCATTCTGCACTATCGAAACGCTGGGCAGTGGTATGGCGTCAATCCATTGATCGAGGTGCCGGCGGAAGCGCCGTGAGCGACGATCCGAATCTGTCGATCGGCTTTGGGGGCGTGCGGACGCTGAAAAGCGATCGCGACTCGCTCCTCGCGATCCTCCAGGCATCCGAAGGCACGTTTTCGCTCACGCTGGCGGTCTGCAATGACCTCAGCCTTCGTGCGAACCTGCTCGAATCGCTCCGCCGCGTAATTTCGACGCTCGAAGTCGTCGCCCTGCCGCCAGACTACGCGGATGTCTTCACCAGCGTCGACCACGCGGCTTCGCCGACGCCGCGCGCGGTGTGCGTGACCGGAATCGAAGCCGGAATTGTCGATGAGGGTGGCTCGTCGCCGGCCGCGGACGAATCTCGAGCGCGGATGCAGCGATTGAACACATCGCGCGAGCTCTGGCGGCGGCGATTCCCGTGTCCGATCGTGATCTGGGTTCCAGCTTACGCTGCCGCGCACATCATGCGCCGCGCGCCGGATTGGTGGGCTTGGGTCAGCCATCATCTTCATTTCACCAAGCGCGACGCGAAGGGAACGCTCCCGAGCGCGACCGCCTTCGCGGGTGGTTTCACCGCGGCCTCGAACCTCGACGCGCAGCAGAAGCAGTTTCGCATGGCGGAGCTGCGCGAGTTGATCGCGGAAGACGAGCGAGCGGCCGACGGTCGTCTGGAGGATCGAGAGGCGTGGCTTTCTGAACTCTCGCTGCTGCACTACAAGTTGGGTGAGCTTGAGGCGGCGGAGTCGGCAATACGCCGTGCACTTCAAATTGACGAACAACTCAACCGGCCGGCGGGCATGGCCGCGCAGTATGGCAACCTCGGGCTGATTTACCGAGCGCGCGGTGACTTAACACGGGCCGAAGAGTTGCACCGCAAGGCGCTTGAAATCGACCAGAGGCTCGGCCGACTGGAGGGAATGGCCATCCAGTACGGCAACCTCGGGGCGGTCTACCAGACGCGCGGCGACCTGACGCGGGCCGAAGAGATGCACCGTAAGGCGCTCGAAGTCAACCAGAAGCTCGGCCGGCCGGAGGGAATGGCCATCCAATTTGGCAACTTGGCGCTGGTCTACCGGACGCGCGGCGACCTCACGCGGGCCGAAGAGATGCTCCGCAAGGCGCTCGAAATCGACGAGAAGCTCGGCCGGCTGGAGGGAATGGCCAGCACCTACGGCAATCTCGGGGTGATCTACCGGACGCGCGGCGACCTCACGCGGGCGCGCGAGCATTTCGCTCGAGCGCTGGAATTATTCGAGCGCGTCGGCATTCCAAACAAGATCGAATGGGCCAAGGCGCGGATCGTGGAATTGGGCAGCGGCCCGCAGTCCTGAGCGATGCGCGCGAGCGAACCAGATTCCTCGTCACAAACGGCCGGAATAGCGAACGCGACGCCCTCGCTCGCGCCTTCTGTCGCAAGCGCGATTCCCAGCCGCGCTCGCTTGCGCGTCGCGTTCTGATTGCGGCGCGTACTCGCGCACTGTCGTTTAGATTGGTGGAGCGGAATCCAAAGCGACGGCGAGCCGCGCGACGTGCAGCCCTATCCGCTTCGCAGCGTCTCGCGCAGCGATCGATAGTCGGTCTTACCGGTTCCCAGCAGCGGGATCGAATCGACGCGAATCACCCGGCTGACGTTGTGCAGCGCGGAGAGACTGGCCTCGCGTATGCGGCGGTTGGCGTCGGCGCGATCAATCTCGAGCGTGGTGAACAGGACCACCTCGGGATGCGCCTCGTTCGGCGTCGCTTCGATCGCGACGACCGGACCTTCGTCGCCCTCCGTCGCGTAGCCGCGCTCCAGCACGGACTCGATCGCGGGCAAAGAGATCATCTCGCCGCCGATCTTCACGAAGCGCTTCAGCCGTCCGCGAAACGTGAGGATGCCGGCCTCGTCCGCGCTCACCAGGTCGCCGGTGCGATACCACGGCCCGCCTTCGAACTCGACGAACGGCGACGGCGCATCGCCGAGGTAGCCGGGAAATACGCTCGGACCGCGCACCAACAGCACACCCGTTTCGCCTGATGCGGCGCGCCTGCCGCTCTCCGGGTGAACGATCGCAATCTCGACCGACGGCAGCGGCCGGCCGATCGTGCCCGCTCGCGCGTCTTCGGCGCGATTGGCCGCCACGATCGGCGAGCACTCGGTAACGCCGTATCCCTCGCAGACGATCGCGCGCGGGCAACGCTGCGCCAGCGCCTCGTACACGCGCGGTGGGCAGGCCTCGGCACCCGTGACGGCCAGCCGCAGCGTGTCGAGCTGCCCCGGACCAGCGGCGCGGGCGATGCCGCCCAGAAACGTGGGCGTTCCACAGATCAGCGTCGCGCGATACGCCTCGATTAGCCGCGCCAGCACCCAGGGCTCGGTGGGATTGGAGTGAAACACGACTCTCAACCCGGCCAGCAGCGGCAACAGAAGCGTGACCGTCAGGCCGAAGGAGTGAAACGGCGGCAGGAAGCCGATCATCGAGTCGTCGGCGCGCAATTCGTAGCAGCGTGCCACGTCGCGCGCGTTCGTGAGGATGTTGGCGTGCGTCAGGGGCACGGCCTTTGGCAGTGCCTCCGAACCGCTCGTGAGCAGGATGGCGGCGGTTTCGGGCAAATCTCGCGTTTCGAGCGCGGACCAGTCCAGTCTGGCGCGGAGCGCCGCCGCGAGCTTTGCCGTCCGCGAGATCTGTGCGCCCAGTGACTCCAGAAGCAGCAGTCGATCGCGCAGGGCGCTTAGGTCCGTTCCGCCGGACTCGATCCGTGCGACCAGAGGACCCGCGGTGAGTACGTGTCGGGCGCCGGTGAGCTCGAGTGAGTGAGCGATGTTGCGCGCGCCGGTGGTCCAATTCACCATCACCGGGATTTTTCGCGCGAACAGTGCCGCCAGGTATACCACGCCTGCGACGACCGACGCCGGCAGCATGATGGCGACGTGATCGCCCGCCAGGCATTCGAGATGCGGCTTCAGAACCAGGATTGCGGTAATGAGATCGCGATACGTCATCACGCCGCGAATCTGGTCGGCCAGAATCGCGCGCGACGGGTCGCGCCGCGCCTGCTGTAGGAGTCCGTCTGCGAGATTCGCGCAATCCGGGATCTCCAGCCGCACCGCGCCGCCGCCCTTGAACCACACCGGCGAAACGGGCTTCAACTCTACCGGGCGCGCGGCGGCTGATTCGCCGCGCGTCGCGAGTAGCACGTCGCCGACCGTCTGCAGGGCCGCCACGTCGCCCGGGGTTGCGCCGAATTCGCGCCCCAGCCAAACCAGCAGCTCCGACTTGGCCAGGCTGTCCAGCCCGAGATCTTCGGCCAGCCGCTGGTTATCCCGCGGACCAGAAATTCCGCTCACCTGAGACAGATACTGCATGACGATCTGCCGCGTCGCAGCGGGAACGGCGGCGCTGTCGCCGGCCATTCGCTCGAAGGTCGGCTCCGGCATCTCGTGCGTGCCGCCGCGCTCCCAAATCGTGTAGGGCACATACAGCGCGGGCGGCGCGTCCTCGTTGTAAACGCGCTGTAGATAGGCGTTCAGCGCATCGCGACCGGCTCGGAGCGGCAGGTCGGCTGGCTCCAGCAACTCGATCGAAACCTTGCGCCGCGGCCCAAAGAAAATGAAATTCGACAGCACGCGGAACGCATCGCGCCGAAGCTCCGCGCCCAGATCGGGCCAACGCCCGCCGGCCAGGCTGAAGCTGCTGCCCCAGACGCCGCGCGTGCGGATGATGACGATTCGCGTCTGCGGCGCGGCGCGCAGAATCGTCTCGACCGAGCTGTTGCCGCGCAAGTCCTCGTAGCGCGAGCGATAGATGTGGCCGGACGGATAGAGCAGCATGTTGCCGCCGCCGCGCAGGCGTTCGGCACAGCGAGAGATGACGGACTCGACCTCTTTGCGCGCCTGCGGGCCGTAGCGGGCGATGTCGGGCAACGGGCTGACATTCGCGTTTCGCGCCAGCCAGCGCACGATCGGCCGATCGATCTGGTCCCGGTCGGCCAGCGCGCCGGGCGCGAATCGCCGATGTAGCTGGAGCGTGACCAGGAACGGGTCGATCAGTCCGGGATGATTGGCCAGGAACAGGATGCCGCGCGTGCCGCGCGCGGCGACGTCGTCCAGCCCGCGCACGCGGACCCGGTATCGCAGGCTGAGCAGCGCCCGCAGCAACTCGCGGATCATCGCAATGATCATGCGTTCCTCGATCGGCTTCGAATCATATGTGGAAGGGCGACGATTGCGATGTAGCCGCGCACGCGCGAGCCAGATACGCTACACGCCGCATGGAGTTGTCCGTCACACTGCTTGAACCGCAGAAGCGCGGCGCCCTGTTCGGCCCCTCCGATTCGCACCTGCGCCAGATTCGCGAGCGGTTCGCCGTCCAGATCCAAGCCCGCAGCGCCGTCGTGCGTCTGTTGGGCGAGCCGGCCAATGTCGCGCGGGCCGCCGCAGTGATCGAGCAGCTCCAGCAGGCGCTTCGCGGCAAGGAGGACCTGCCCGAGGAAGCCTTGGAAACCGCAATGGCGTCGGTCAATCACGAGGACGATGACGCCGGACACGGGCACGCCATCCACGTCTTCACCGGCGACACGATCGCCCCCAAGACGCCCGGCCAGAAGCAGTATGTTCGCGCCATGCTGGCGAACGACCTGGTGCTGTGCCTGGGGCCGGCGGGCACCGGCAAGACCTACCTGGCGGTCGCCGTCGCGGTCTATCTGCTGAAAACCGGCAAGACCCGGCGGATTTCGCTGGTTCGCCCCGCGGTCGAGGCCGGCGAAAAGCTCGGCTTCCTTCCCGGCGACATGCAGCAGAAGGTGAATCCATACCTGCGGCCGATCTTCGACGCGATGCACGACATGATGACGTTCGACCAGCTCAAGCGCTTCATGGTCAACGACGTGATCGAGGTGATTCCGCTCGCGTTCATGCGCGGGCGCACGCTCAATCACTCGGTCATTATTCTCGACGAAGCCCAGAACGCCACGCCGGCCCAGATGATGATGTTCCTCACGCGCCTCGGGCACCACAGTCGCATGATCGTCACCGGCGACGACACGCAAATCGACCTGCCCAACGGCCAGCCCTCCGGACTGATCGACGCGGTGCGCCGCTTGAGCGGCTGCGCCGGCGTCGAGACGCTGCGGCTCTCGGGCGGCGACATCGTGCGGCACAGGCTGGTTCAGGAAATCGTGCGGCGGTACGGCAACGAGAGCAAATAACGGACGGCGGCGGCGCATCCGGAAGCGCGCGGGGTGTCAGCGCCCTTCATACAGCCGATGCCCGAGCAAATCGTCCAGCTCCGGCTCGGCGAGGACCTTGTTCACCGTCGTCTCGACGTCGTACTCCAGCCGGACGAACTCGACCTGCTCGATGCTGCATTCCAGCGCCGCGGAGACCAGGCTGCCCTTGCCGTCACCGCGATCAAGCGTGTGCACGACGACGTAGCTGGCGCGGCGGTCCTTGTCGCGTGGCTGGCCGACGCTGCCGACGTTGATGATCGTCCGCTGCTCCTCGATCTCGTAGAACGGCGAATCGGGCAATTCGTGCGGCGGATCGAAATAGGGGTCGTCGAGAAAGACGCCGGGCTGATGGGTGTGGCCGACGAAGCAGACGCGGGCGTCGAGCCGTTCGAAATTCGCCATCACCTTCTGCGGGTTGGTGAAGACATCTTCCGGGAAGATGTACTCATTGATCGGCCGGCGCGGCGACGCGTGCACGTAAAGCACGTCATCCTCGCGCACCCGCACACGCATCTTTCCCAGAAACTCCCAGCGGCGATTCCGGGCCGCCGCATCCGCTTCGGCCTCCAGCACGCTGCGCGTCCAGTAGCAGGCGCGCTCCGCCGCGGTGTTGAAGTTGCAGGGCTCATAGAGCACGGCGTGGTCGTGGTTGCCCATCAGGCACACGCGGCAGCTCTTCTGCACCAGGTCGATGCACTCCTTGGGATTCGGACCGTAGCCGATCACGTCGCCCAGGCAGACGATCTCGGTGATCTCGCGGTCGGAGATGTCTTTCAAGACCGTCGTCAGGGCTTCGAGGTTGCCGTGGATGTCGCTGATGATTGCGTACATGAGGCGGTTGCCGGACTAGCGCGGCGAATTCTCCGGCGGCAGGGCCTCTTCGGGAATCAGCACCGGCCAGGATTCTTCGAACGGATAACGCCGACCGCAGACCGCGCAGACCAGGTAAGGGTCGCGATGCTCGAGCTTTCCGCGACACTCGGGCACCGGACAGACCAGGATTTCGAGCAGCTCAGGGCGAATGGTCGGCATTGGTTCACGGCCTTTGCGGCGGCCGGATAACCATAGTCGCGCGGCGACGGCAAATCAAATCGGGCGTGTCACGCACGGCCTGGGCTCCTCCGCCGCAGCAGCATCGGAATGACTCGCGCCGTCAGATGCGCTTGATCGCGCAGTCGTAGCGGATTCCAGCGCACCGTTTCCGAACATCATTCAAGCGCGCGCGAAAACCGCGAAGGCAACCGCCGAAACGCGCCAGCGCTGCGTACTTCGGATAAAGCGCAAATTGCAGCGAGAATCGACATTCCGTCCTGGCGCGCTGTCAGTCGTTCCTGAACGAATTGAACGATGCGACTGCCAAATTTCCCGATTCGCTTTTGGCACGGAAAATGCCGACCTGTATTTTGAAGGATGGGAGCAGGCGCCGTAGCGGCGGCCACCTTCCCTTCGGCCCGAACACCCCGGTCGCCGTTGCCTGCTCCCGCCTTTTTTCTTTTTGCGCTGGGTGCAATTCAAGGCGGGATGGTTCGGGGCTACGCCTGCGGCGATGTCGCCAATTCCCGAATCAGTTCAGGCGTGATCGCGCGGAGTTCCGTGACAACGCGCGTAGCACCCGCTGCGTGCAGACTGTCGGCCGGATGAGTGCCGACCAGTCCGATCACCGCCATTCCCGCCGCCAGGCCGGCGCGGATGCCCGCCGGCGCATCCTCGACGACAACGCAATTTCCCGGTGAGAGACCGATTCGCGACGCCGCCAGAAGGCAGCAGTCCGGCGCCGGTTTGCCATGCGGCACATCGAAGCCGCCTACGACGGCTCGAAAAAACGAGCCGATTCGCGTTTCGGTCAGCACCAGGTCCAGATTCTCAGCCGGTCCGCTCGACGCGATCGCAAGCAGCAGGCCGGCATCCGAGAGCGTGGTCAGGAGTTCGCGCGTGCCGATCGTCAAAGGGATCACGCCCGAAATCAGGGCGCGATACACGGCTTCCTTCTCGTCGTCGATGCGTCTGATTTCGTCGTCGCTGACGCCGTGACCCCAGAGTTCGCGGACGATGTCGCGGCTCGTTCGGCCAAAGAGCGCTTTGAACTGTACATCGCTGACGGAGATGCCGTGCTTTCGTGCTACGACGCGCCAGCTTCCGGCGTGTGCCGGGCCTGATGCGATGAGCACGCCATCCATGTCGAAGATCACGCCGAGTTGCATGTCGACATCGTGCGCGAAGCGGGAGGCGACCGCAATCGCGGAGCAATGCGGGGTCGCGCGGGGTCGACGGCGCGGGTGCCTTCGCCCGAGGAATCCACTATGATCGGGTGCGCGTCGCGCCGGCGTCTCGTAAGTGAAGACTGGCGCCCGAGGGTTTGCAAAATGACGTTCGACCTGCCCGACGACCTGATCACGCTTCGCGACATGGTGCGCAAGTTCGCGGCCGAAGAAATCCGGCCGCACGCGCGCGATTGGGACCGAGATCAGAACATTCCTGACAGCCTGCTCGCGCAGCTCGGCGAGTTGGGTTTGCTTGGCGTAATGGTTCCTGCGGAATTCGGCGGTGCGGGACTGAACTACCTGGCCAATAGCGTGATTCTGGAAGAAGTCGCCCGCCAGGACGGCGGCGTGGCGCTGCTGCTCGCGGCACACAATGGCCTGTGTACCTCGCAAATCCTGCTCGCCGCAAACGACGCACAAAGACGCAGGTACCTCCCCAAGCTCGCGACCGGCGAATGGATGGGGGCCTGGGGGCTGACGGAACCGGGCTGTGGTTCCGACGCCGCCGCGCTCACGACGCGCGCCGAAAAAGACGGCGACGGCTGGCGCATCAGCGGGCACAAACAGTTCATCACGAACGGCAGCCGCGCGCAGGTGTATGTCATCATGGCGCGCACGCACCCGGACCAGGGGCCCAAGGGCATTTCGGCGTTCATCGTCGAGCGCGGAGCGGCGGGGTTTTCGGTCGGGCACAAGGAAGACAAGCTGGGCATGCGCTCCAGCGACACGGTGACGCTGAACCTGGACAACGTGCACGTAAGCCCCGAGGCGATGCTGGGCCAGCCGGGAATGGGCTACGTCGACGCGTTGCGCGTGCTGGAGCGCGGCCGCGTCGGCATCGGCTCGCTATCGGTCGGCCTGGCGCGCGGGGCGCTGGAAGAGTCGCTTGCGTACGTGAAGCAGCGGCAGGCGTTCGGCAAGCCGTTGGCGGATTTGCAGGCCATCCAGTTCATGCTGGCGGACATGGCGACCGACATCGACGCCGCCCGGCTACTGGTGCGCGACGCGGCCGCGTCGCTGGACCGCGGCGAAAACGAGCGCATGAAGGCCTGTGTCGCTAAGCTCTTCGCGAGCGAGATCGCGACCAAGGCGGCCATGACGGCGATCCAGATCCACGGCGGCTACGGCTACACCAAGGACGTGCCAGTGGAGCGCTACATGCGCGACGCGAAGTTGTGTGAAATCGGCGAAGGCAGCAGCCAGATCCAGCGGATTCTGATCGCGCGTGAAGTCCTGGCGGCGGTGGCGTGATGCGCGCGAAGCGGGTCTTACAACGCGACGTTCGTTCAGCGCGGAAGATACTGGATCGGGTGGACCGAGGACCTTCCGGGCGCGTTGACGCAGGGGCGCACGCTGGAGGACGCGAAGGCGAACCTGCGCGACGCGATCGAGCTGATGCTCGCGCCGGTCGACCTCGATTCCGTCTCTGGCGGAAAACGGGTCGTTCGCGAGCGAATTCGCCTGTGAAACGCCGCGACCTAATCCGGCATCTGGAGTCGTTCGGCTGCGTGCTGTTGCTCGAAGGCGCAAGCACAGCCGGTATGTGAACGTTATTAAGCCGAAGCGCCAAGCCACGGTTCCGCGGCACCGCGAAATCGATGATTACTTGGCGCGGGCAAACTGCCGTCAGCTCGGCATTCCGCCGCCGTAGCGCGTGAGGGCAACTCCGTGGACTTCCGACTCGACGACGACCAGCGCCAGCTTCGCGACTCGCTGCGCGCTTTCTGCGACGCGCAGATCGCGCCCAAGGCCGAGTGGCGCGACCACAACGCCCGCTTCGAGGACGGCCTGCGCGAAACGCTGGGCGAGATGGGCCTCTTCGGCGTCTACGTGCCGTGCGAATACGGCGGCGCGGGCCTGGATGTCGTCTCGTACGTGGTCGCCGTCGAGGAGCTGTCGCGCGCCTGCGGCGCGACGGGAATTCTAATCTCCGCGCACCATTCGCTGTGCGTCGATCCTATCCTGAACTACGGAACCGACGCGCAGAGACAGCGCTACCTGCCTAAACTCGCCAGCGGCGAGTGGATCGGCTGCTTTTCTCTCACCGAGCCCGGCAGCGGCAGCGACGCCGGTGCGGCGCGCTGCATGGCGGTCGAAAAAAGCGACGGCTGGCACATCACCGGAACGAAGTGCTTCGTTACGAACGCCGTCGAGGCCAGCGTGATCGTGCTGTTGGCCGTCACCGACACGAATGACGCCAAGCGCCGCCTGTCGGCGTTCATCGTCGACAAAAACACGCCGGGCCTGCGGCTGGGCAAGATCGAAAAGAAAATGGGCATCAAGGCAAGCAGCACGGCGGAGCTGGTGTTCGAGGACTGTGTCGTTCCGCACGAGAATCTGCTGGGCGAGCGCGGCCGTGGGTTTCGAGTCGCGCTCTCGACGCTCGACGGCGGTCGGCTGGGTGTCGCGGCGCAGGCAATCGGCATTTCGCAAGCCGCCCTGGAAGCCGCCGCCCGCTACGGACAGACGCGCCAGCAATTCAACCAGCCAATCGCGAATTTCCAGGCCATCCAATGGAAACTGGCCGACATGGCCGTGCGCATTCAGGCCGCCCGGCTGCTGACGCTGCGTGGCGCCTGGCGCAAGCAGAACAAACAGCAATTCGAACCACAGGCCGCAATGGCCAAGCTCTTTGCCAGCGAGGCGTCGTCGCAGGTCACCAGCGCCGCCGTGCAGGTCTTTGGCGGTTATGGGTACATCTGCGATTACCCGGTTGAGCGCTTGCTCCGAGACGCAAAAATCACAGAATTGTATGAGGGCACGAGCGAAATCCAGCGTCTGGTTATCGCCCGTCAGCTCCTTCACGAATCGTCCGCCACGCCGTAATTTCAGCGGCAAAACGGTTGGGCCGCGCGATCAGGCCCCGCCGATGGCGGGCGGAACAATCGCGCCGCCAAGCGCCGCGCATTTTTTGTGCAACTGCACTACAATCTTGAATCAGTGAGGGTCCCATGACAAAACACGCATTCATTGTCGCCGCAAAACGCAGCCCCGCCGGTAGGTTCCTGGGCGGCCTGTCGCGCCTCAGCGCCGCCGCCGTCGGCAGCCAGGTCGCCAAGGCGCTGCTTTCGGATGCAAAGGTCAATCCGTCCACGATCGACGAAGTGCTGATCGGGCAGGTCGTTCAGGCCGGCGCCGGGCAGAACCCCGCGCGGCAGGTTGCACTGGGCGCGGGAATCCCGGATACCGTCGCGGCTTGCACCATCAACAAAGTCTGCGGCAGCGGGCTGAAAACCGTGATGTTTGCCGACCAGATCATCCGCGCCGGCGACGCGAACCTGATTCTCGCTGGCGGAATCGAGTCGCTCAGCCAGGCGCCGTTCCTGGTGCGCGAGATGCGCAACGGCCACAAGTACGGCAACCTGTCATTCATCGACAGCGTGCAATACGACGGCCTGACCAATTTCTACGACAACGATTTGATGGGCCAGATCGGCGAGGAAACGGCGGTGCGCTTCGGCGTTACGCGCCGCGCGCAGGACGAGTACGCGGCCGCCAGCCATCAGAAAGCCGCCAAGGCGGACGCGGCCGGATTCTTCAAGGCGGAGCGCTGCGCGATCGAAACTCGCGGCGCGAAGGCGCCCTTCGACGCGGACGAGACGATTCGCCCCGACGCCACCGCCGACGCGCTGGGAATCCTGCGGCCGGTGTTCAAAGAGGGCGGCACAATCACCCCTGGCAACGCATCTCCGCTGTCCGACGGCGTTGCGGTCGTCCTGGTCGCGAGCGAGAACGGCGTTGCGAACTGCGGCGGCTTGGCGATGGCACGAATTGTCGCCAGCGCCACGTCCGGCGGACCACCGCGGGAGCTGTACATCGCGCCGATTAAGGCTTGCAAGATGGTCTGCGAGAAAGCGCACTGGGCGCTGCGCGACGTGGAGCTGTGGGAGTTGAATGAGGCGTTCGCTACGCAGTCACTCGTATGCCTGCAAGGACTGGAGATCGACCGCGAGCGCGTCAATGTGAATGGCGGCGCGATCGCACTCGGACACCCACTCGGCGCGAGCGGCGCGCGGGTACTCACCACACTGCTGCACGAGATGCGGCGGCGAAAAGTGAAGAAGGGCGTCGCGTCGCTGTGCCTCGGCGGCGGAAACGCCGTCGCGCTGGCTGTGGAAGCGATGTGACCCGGCGACTCAGACGGCCTATCCACAATGCGCCTGGCCGGTGCGAAGGTGACGCGCACCGCCCGAGGGCCGCTGCTCCGCAGCGCGAGTTGACGCACTATCGACAAGACTTCACAGGACTACGCGCGTCGCAACCGACTGCAACCGGCAAGCCCAGCAAGCAGCAGCACAAACGCCGATGGTTCGGGGACACTGAGAAACACGCCCGAGTCTGATGTAAACGAGACGCCCTGCGGCAGCGTGAGCCCGTAAGTCGCTGTAAAGTCGGCGCGCTTTCCATTGGCGCCGGTGACGTTCAGCATTCCGGAGACGGGGATGTCACCGCTCGCGCCTTGCAGCGCGTAGACCCCATCAAAGCTCAGGTTCGCCGGAGTATTCGCGCCGTAACCGTGGGATAACCAGCCCACCGCGCTTGGGTAGCCCTGTGAAAAGGCCAGGCCCAGACCGTTGTCGATCGCCTGGGAGTAAAGGGTGCCGCTGCCGAAATACATGTTCCAGTCGTACAGTGCCGAGCCTGTCGAACCGCTGATCGAGCCGAGCAGTGAGAAGTGCAGACTTACATAGGTGATCGTGCTGCCGCCGGCGCCCGCGACGGTGTAGTGGATTACGTCTCTGAATGACGCGTATCCGATGCCCTACTGACCCGCCATGCTTCCCCATCCTGAAGCGCTCAGCACGCCGGTCGCCAGGTTTGCAGCGCTATCGGCCGTTTGCGCCGCCGCGCCGATTGGAATGCCGTAGTTTTGCCACAGGTGGATGTTGGATGAGGCACCGGCGTGATTGAAGCTGGCCGTAGCCAAGCCGGTGGCGTCCACGGTGCCGGTCGCCGTGCAATCGTAGTTCGCGTTTGGATCCGGGTCGGTGTAGAAATACGATCCAACGTGCGGCGCGACGTTGTACGACGAGATCGCTTCGTAGAATGAGCTTGGGAATGCAACGGCCTGCGTCTGTACTTGATAGTCGGCATGGGCCCTTGCCGCGCCGACCGCGGACAGAAAAGCCACGGCGAGATTGAGTGCAAACGACGAACGCACGCCCGCGCTTGAAACCCCGCGCATTTTTTCGCCTCCCGGTCGTTCGAGAAGTGGTACTCGGTTGATTTCGTTACAGTAGCCGAAGGAACGCGCCTGGGTCCACGTCATTCGTTGTGCGATCAGCCTTTTGGCTATTCGCGCTGTTATCGGCTTTGCCTTTACCAGCCGACGTCGGAATGCCAACGGGAGGGCATCAGTTCGGTCGGCCGCGCTCCCAAACGCGGCACGGTGAATACACGTTCGACGGCCGCGCGATGCGCCCAGATAGCGCTCAAACCAGCGCCGCCGTCAACTCGCGCACGTCCGGCGTCGTCTGGCTCAGATCCACCGGGCCGCGCCGCACGGTGAAGACGTAGAAGCTGCCGTACGTCGCGGAGCGGTCAATCGCGAGCAGTTCGCGGGCCAAATCGGCGTGCGGTTCGAGATATGGGCGGATGGCCGCCGGCGGATCGAGCCGGTAGCTGCCCGAACGGTAAATCATCGTAGCGCCGGGGCGCGCCGCGCGAACGACGCTCCGCAGGGTGCGCTCGAACATCTCGGGGCTCATCCAGTCGAAAATGTCCAGCAGATTGAACTTGCTGAAGCTGCCCGGCGGCTGCGAGTCGAGGTACGGGCCGAGCCAGCCGTTCACCACCTGCACGCGATCGAGATTACGGCGCAGCGTTTCGAAATTCTCCGCCAACAAATACGGCGGCACGCGCCGATCGCGGAAACGGCCGGTGACGGCGAGGCTGAGGAAATAGTTGTCGTAGATGGGCACCTTTGTGAGGGCGTATTCGACGCGCTCGCGCACGTATTCGTACATATCGTGCCGGTCATCCACCAGCGTGAACTGATTCGGATGCACGCCGGCCAGGTACATGAACGGCTTGAATTGCACGAATCTCCGGGCGGCGGGGGTCCACAAGCGGTGCGCGACGTATTTGTCGTACCAGGCTTTTTGTTCCGGGAGGCTGCGCAGCTCGAAAAACTGCTCGGTCATGCGCTCGCTGATGCCCAGCGCTCGCAGGAAGCGCCGCAGAATGCGGCAGAAGAGCCCCATTCGCCCGAACTGATATAGATCGCGCGCCAGCATCCACAGGTTCTTGTCCCAGAACTGCGCCGCGCGCGCCGAAATCGCGGGCCGCAGGCGCGAGCGGTACACGCCGAGCACACGCGAGGGATTTCGTGCCGCGAAAATGTCGAAAAACAGCTCGTGGTCGAGCGTTTGAATGCCCGCCAGCTTGAGCTCGAGGACGGCGGTCTGGGCCGGGTTGCCGTCGATGCTGACCAGCCGCCGCGGGCTCTGGCACAGGAAGTTCAGCGGGTTGCAACCGGCGGACGTGATCGAGATGACGCTGTCGTCGGCGTTGAGATTGAACGCCCGCCGATCCATCTCCGGATCTTCCCACGACATGTTGAAGACAATGCCGTGGAACACCATTCGCTCCAGCAGACCGCGCCGCCCCGCCTGCGGCATGTCGATCACCTGCACCATCATTCGCCTTTCCGCGCCACGGCGGTGAAGTTGTATCCGCCAAACCAGTAATATACCGTCGCGTCCGCGAATCGCTCGCGCACGCCCTCGACATATCCGCCCAGGGTCTCGACGTGATTGGCCCGCAGCCAGGCGCGCATCAGCGGCGCCAGCGGTCCCCAGCTGCGGAATGGGCCGAAATCCAGCACCACCAGCCGGCCGCCGGGTTTGAGATGCTCCGCGGCGCGGTCCAGCGCGGCGCGCCAATCGGGGATCATCGTCAGGCTGTACGCGAAGAGAATCCCGTCAAATCGGCGTCCGATCTGCATCTGCGTCGCGTCGCCGTGCGTCAACTCAACATTCTCCCAGCCGTTCGCCGCCACCCGCCGTTGGGCGCGCTCGAGCATGTCGGATGAGAAATCCAGCCCCATCAGCCGGCCGCGGCTGGCGTCCAGCCGGTTCAGCAGCAGCCGGAAATTCAGTCCGGTGCCGCAACCGATTTCCAACACGCTGGCGTCCGGCGCGAGCACGAGTCGTTCGACGGCTCGACGCCGGCCGTGCAGGATCATCCAGCGCGTGCTGTCGTAGATGTACGCGTGGTAACGGTAAAATCGCTGAACTTCGCTGCCGGCCAAATTTCACCCCGATTGTAGAACGCGCTTGCGTGGCAAATAGCGGGCCAGGTGCTCCGCCGTTCCGGCATCCGCAAGCTCCGCTTTGCCGAATCCGGTCTCGGCGCCCGCCTCGACGGCTCGCTGCTGCGCCTCCGGAAAATTACTGATCAGCATGACCGGCGCCCCGAAGAGCGCCGCGTCCGCTTTCATAGCTGTTACGAGCCGCATACCGTCACTGTCGTCCGCGAAGATCCGGCGATTCACAAGCACCAGGGCGTATTGCGTTTGCCGCATCGCCTGCAGCGCCTCGTGCACGAACATTACGCGATCAATTACAACGTCGAACTCGCGCCGCAGCATGGCGGAAATCGCGCCGTGATCCGGGTCGCAGTTTCCCACGTCTAGCACACGCTGCATGCGGCAGACTCCTTCGAATGACGGTTGCCGATGATAGGTGCCGGAACGGCTGACGGGAATGCGCAGGGGTGTGCCGCACGTTGTAAACGCAATTGTGCGTCGGACGTTACACTTCGAAGATGCGCCGATTGGCGGATCAACCGGCGGCTGGCGATTCGATGCTTGGTGCGCCGCAGGCCGTCCCCGCGGAATTCGATTACGTGGCACTCGTTGCCGCCACGCCACGGCCGTTGGTCGATTGCCGGCGACTGTTGGTCGCGGTTCCCAACTGGGTCGGCGATGTCGTGCTGGCCACGCCGATCCTGGCGGCGATTCGCAAGCATTTCAGCGCCGTCCATGTCGCCTTCCTGCTGCGTCCGTATGTCGCGGAAATCGTCGAAGGCGGCGGTTGGCATGATCAACTGATTCCCTGGCCGCGTGGCGGTGGAGTTTCGTCGCTGGCCGCGCTACGCGACTTGTCGCGAAGTCTGCGCCGCGACCACTTCGACGCCGCCTTGTTGTTCACCAATTCGTTTCGCTCAGCATTGGCGGTTCGAATGGCGGGAATTCCGCGGCGGATCGGCTACGCGCGCGAGCTGCGCGCGTTTCTGCTCACCGACCGCCTGCGCCCACTCCGCCGCGGCGGTCAATTCGTGCCGATGCCAATGCTCGATTACTACTGCGCGATCGCCGAGCATGTCGGCTGTCCGGTGACGGATCGCAGGCTGCGCCTCGGGGTGACGCCGGAGCAGGAAGCCGCGGCCGCGACGCTCGCGCGACAGTATCGGCTCCAGGCGGGTGCGTATTCGATCATCAATCCGGGCGCGGCATTCGGCGCGTCAAAGTGCTGGCCGCCGGAACGCTTCGCGGAGGTGTGCGATCTACTATTCGAGCGCGGTTTGCCCGGTGTTTTGGTCGGCGCGCCGGGCGAAAAGCCGCTGATGCGGGAAATTGCTCGCCTGGCGCGCCGGCCGGTGACCTGTTGCGACGAGCCGGGCACGACGCTGGGCTCGCTAAAGGCGCTGGTGCGCGACGCGGCGCTGCTGGTTTGCAACGACACCGGTCCGCGCCATTACGGCAACGCCTTTGGCGTGCCGACGGTGACGATCTTCGGTCCCACGCACCAGGAATGGACAGACACCGGCTATTCGGGTGAAATCAAGCTTCAGGCAAGCGTCGATTGCGGACCGTGTCAGCTCAAACGGTGCCCGCTCGATCATCGCTGTATGACGGCGATCTCGCCGGGCGAGGTGATTACTGCTGCCGAGCGCTTGCTCGCGGAGCGCGGAAGGAAGTCCGCGATGGGCACAGGAGTCGACTGATTTCCGATCAGATCCGCATCGACCCGGTCTACCGCGCAGCTCTGCGCACATGCGGACTCGACAGCGCCGCCGGCGCGTTGTCCTGCGTGGAGGGGCGCGTGGTCGCCTGGAGCCGAACGACCGATACCTTGCACATTCCCGGTCCGGGCGGTGCGCCGGGCTTCTTTCTGAAACGTTTCTACTACCCGCTATGGCGGAATCGGCTGCGCGGTTCGTTCCGCGGCACGCTGTTGGGGCTGACGCGGGCGGAAAACGAGTATCGACTGCTGCACGCGATGCGCGCGCTGGGAATCCCGGCGGTGCGTCCGGTCGCGGTCGGCTCGCGCCGTGCGTTGCATTTTGTGACGGCGTGCTTCCTGATCACGGAGGAAGTGCCGCACGCGCGGAATTTGACCAGCTTCGCCCAGGATGTGCAGGCCGGCCGGCGGCGACTCTCGACACCTCAACGACGGGAGCTGCTAACGGAGCTGGCCCGGCAGGTCGCCGACATGCACGCGCAGGCCTTCTCCCACGGCCAATTGTTCTGGCGCAACATCCTGGTGCGCTGCGAACCCATCGGCGATCCGGAATTCTTCCTGCTCGACGCGCGACCGCGGCACGGAAAACGTCGCGTCGGCCGGCGTCCGCATTGGTGGGTCGAAGAGTTGGCGCACCTGGCCGCCTCCGCGCAGGCTTTCACCACGCGGACCGAGCGCCTCCGGTTCTTGCGCGCGTACTGCGGTGAGACGCATGCACCGGCAGAGGTCCGGCGGCTGGCGCGACGCGTCGAACGCCTGTCCGGGCGCTGGCGCCGGCACGAGGGTCATCGAATTCTCATGAACCGCCTGTTCGATAATTGGAATCTGCAGCTCGAACGCGAGGCGGCGTCGAGCGGCGATGCGCCGGCCGGCGTCGCGCGCGGTTCGGCGTAGCTGGGAGCCATCGACAGCGTGGCCACGAGTGAAACTGTGTCAGCGGAATACCGCGCGGCGCTGCGCGAGCGCGGGCTGGAGCCGCTGGCGCGCGTGCTCGAACTACGCGAGAGCGACCCCGATCAACCGTGGCTTCAAACGCTCAGCAAGCCGGATCTTGGCGGGCGCAGCCGGTGGCGCGTCGAGCTTCCCGGCGGCGAGCGCGTCGTGTACCTGAAACGTTACGCGCGCCCGAAGCTGCGCGAACAGTGGGACCGAATCTGGCGGCAGAACGCCTGGCACAGCCGGGCGTGGTGGGAGCATCATCAGGCGCGGGTGCTTGCGGAGCTGCGCATCCCGGCGAATCGCGGCGTCGGGTTTGTCGAGCAGATGCGCGGCCAGTTCGAGCGGCGCAGCGCGGTGGTCCTGGAGCGCACGCCCGGCGAGGCCTGCGACCGCGTTTGGCGTCGCTGGGTCGAGGCCGGCGACGCCCGCACGCGCGGATGCGCGCGGCATGATTTCGCGCGACGCCTGGCCCGCTTCGTGGCCGCGTTTCACGGCACCGGGATGTGCCATCGCGACCTTTACCTTTGCCACATCTTCGTTGAAGGCCCGGATTCGCCGGACCAGGCACCGCGATTCGCGTTGATCGACTTGGCCCGCACGCATCGGCCGCGCTGGCGCCGCACGCGCTGGATCTTGAAGGATCTGTCGCAGGTGGATGCCTCGGCGCGGCAAGTCGGCGCGTCGCGGGCCGACCGTTTCCGCTTCCTGCTCGCCTACCTGGGTCTGCAACGCGGCGCGGCGCGGGCGCGCTGGTTCGCGCGACGCGTGGCGCGGCGCAGCGACCGCATTCTGCGCCGCGAGGCGCGAAAACTCCGGCCGTCATGAACATCGCCATCGTGCAGACGACGCTCGATGCGCGGCGCGGCGGCGCCGAAACCTCGACGCTGGAAATGGCCGGGCAGCTTGCGGCGCTCGGGCAAACCGTGACGCTGCTCGCTGCGGACGTGACGCCGGAGCTTCAAACGCGTATCTCGCATGACCATTCCGGCACGCGCGCCGTTTCGGTGCTCTCTCCCTCGGGCAAGCCCGATCCACACGCGTTCGCGCGAGCCGTCGATCGGCATCTCTCGACCTCGCGCTACGACGTTGTGCACGCCGTGACGCCGTGCTACGCAGCGGACGTCTATCAGCCGCGCGGCGGAACGCTGATCGAGACCATCGAGCGGAGCGTCGCAATCGGTCGCACGCCGCTGGAGCGTTGGCTTCGGCGGTTGGGGCGGCGATTCAATCGCCGGCAGCGGGCGTTGCTGGAAATTGAGCACGACTTGCTCTCCCGCGATCCGCCGCCAGTCGTCGCCGCGGTCTCGGACTACGTTCTTCGGCAAGTGGCGGCGCACTATCCCAGCGCGGCCGCGCGGGCGCGCGTCGTGTTCAACGGCGTGAACTTCAAGCCGCTCGAGGATGACGCGGCGAAAGATGCGCGCCATGCGTTGCGTGGCGAGTTTGGGCTTGAGGCCAACGCGCGTTGTGTGCTCTTCGTCGCTCACAATTTCAAACTGAAGGGGCTCGCCGCGTTGATCGCCGCTCGGGCCGCTCATTCACCTGCGGCTGCGGGGAATTCCTCGGATTGGACGCTCATCGTCGCCGGGCGCGATCGCACGCGGCCGTACGAACGACTGGCGGAGCGCATGGGCGTGGCGAGTTCGATCCGTTTTGTCGGCGCTACACGTCCCGTTTCGCAACTGTTCGCGGCAGCCGACGTGCTGGCGCATCCGACCTGGTACGACCCATGCAGCCGGGTTGTGCTGGAGGCGCTATGCGCCGGCGTGCCGGTCGTGACCACGCGATGCAACGGCGCCGCGGAGGCCCTGACACCGGGCGTGCACGGCGAGATTCTCGATTGGCCAGCCGATCCAGCGACGCTCGCGCGGGCGATCGATCGCTGCCTTTCGCAGGACTGCGCCACCGCTTGCCGGCGCGATGCGCATGCTTTTCGCGAGCGGCTTTCGATGCGCCGCCATGCGACGGAGTTGCTGGCGTTGTATCAGAAAATCGCCGCCACGCACGCCTAGCGCACTTTCACGGACGATTCGTTGCACGTGATCTGGGAGCGCGGGTCTCTGGCCCGCGCGGGCGAGACGCCCGCACTCCCCGGCGTCACGGCGTCGGGTCCGGAAGCCCGACGCCAGAGACGATTCTCAACAGGCCGCCAGCGTTCAGAACGCCACCTGAAGCTGCAATCGCCAGATCAGCGCGTCGTCGTTGATGTTCGCCAAACTCGTGGACGAATCCGCGACTGGCGCCTCGCTGATCTTGGTGACGTCCATTTGCAGCTTCGCGTTGTGACCCTTGAAGTAGTAGTTGACACCGCCGGCGTATTCCCACATGCCTTCCTGCCTCCCGGAAAGCGTCGATATCCCGCCGACGCGCGCGACGAGCTCGATCTTGTTCTCGAAATCCGGGATCGGCAGGAACTGGCCCACCTGTACGTATGCCCCGTGCTGCGCCGTCGTCGAACCGTCGCCCGTGGCGACAAAAAGCGGCGCGAGCGGCCCGCGCCCGCCGCGCGTCACGTCGAGCAGCCGCAGCGCATAGGCGCCCGTTAGCGAGAAACCGCGCCATTTGAAGTGCGAATCGACGCCGAACTGGTTGATTTGCAGCCCGTCGGCCGCGGCCTCGCCGAAGCCGCCCGAACGGAACCAGCCGCGCCGCGGATACGGCACGAAGACGGTGTTGACGTCGCCGTCATCCTGGTTGAAGCCGTAGTGAAAGCCCAAATCGAGCACCGGATGGGCGAGGTTTTCGAGATCGCCCTCGTAGAGCTGTTCGGTCGAATCTTCGCCCAGCACGTGCCAGACGGTGCGGAAAGTGACGGCCGGGTTGTTGTCGAGCACGCGCTGGCTGTCGCTTGTGATGACTCCGCCGGCCGGTCCGTCCATCTCATTCGTGAGCGCGAGGTAATAATCCAGTTTCTTGTCGAGCAGCTTGCCCCAGAGCGTCACACCCACGCCGTCGCCCAGGCCGAATACGGTATCCACCATCGTGAGATCGACGAACTGGTAGCCGCGCTCGTCGAGAAAGTACGCGCGCGTCGACGGCAAGGGCATCAGGCCGGCAGTGACCTGAAACTCTTCGGCAAAGCGGTAATTCACGTAGCCCCAATAGAGCCAGGCGTCGTAGTTGTCGTCGGAGTCGGCCCTGAAGTGCAGGTAATAGGTCAGATCGGGCGAATGCGCGTTGCCGCTGAGAATGATGCGGGCACGCTGGAGATCGAAACCGTCACGATCCGATCGCGCGACGCCGGGCAGCGCGTCGCGGTTCACCGAGCGCGTTCCGTAGTGCGTCCAGCGCATCTGGACGAATCCGTTAGCTTTCAATGAGAATTGCTCGTCGCCGCTGGCGAGGAAGAACCCGTCGTCGTATCCGGCCTGCAGCGTCGAGGCGGCCAACTCGGAGCGAAATTCGTCGTCCGCCAGCACGGCCCGAATTTGTCGCCGCATCACGTCCACTCGCGCGTCATCGAGTTCGCGCGATGCCTGACCGGCCAATCGGCCCTCCAGATGCATCAGGCGCTCTTGCTGCTGAATCAGCCGCGTTTCGAGTCGGCTCAGCCGCTCGTCCTCGCGCTCGACCGGCGCCGCGGAACGCGGCTCCTGAGCGCAGGCGAGCGCGACGCAGCCGGCGACGGCGGCGATGCAAGCCGCGCGGGCGATGGACCGCGAGGATCGAACAAAACGGGATCCGGGCCGAGCGAATTGGCGCATGCGGCGGCGCTCCCGAGCGCGCCACGGGCCCGAGTCGCGCGCTGCTCGCCCCGCAAATGGTGTCGTCGCGCGAGTCCGAGGTCAAGCCGGGGGCGAAAAAGAACCCGGCCGCGCGGGTTTCGCGCCGGCCGGGTTCGTACTCCCTTCGGAACGACAATGTCCGAGTTCAGCAACCCGTGTTCCACGCCTGCAATAACAGGCCCAGGTCGGTTTCGTTTGTGCTGCCGTCGCCATCCGCGTCGCCCATGCAGCCGCCGCTGCAGTTCCAGCCGTTCAGCAGGATGCCCAGGTCGGCATTGTCGACACAGCCGTCGGCGTTGAAATCCGCGGCGATGGCCGGGTTGGTCGGAATCGTCGCGCTAAACGGCACGTCCGGCTGCGTGAAGGGCTTGAACAGCCCAAGCGTCGCCACGCCGGCGGTCGGCGGCTTGTTCGAATCGAACCAGAAGTTGTACATCGTGCCCCAGCGAAGGGCGTTTGTATTCGGATTCTGCGCGAACGTCTCGGGGCTGGCGAAAACGACTTCGTTCTGCGAGACCGTGATCGTCCAGGGCGAATTACTGTACGGTTCGCCGGAGTGGTAGCGCGGCGCGTTGAAGCCTGCATTTGCCACGACCGCGTTGGAAGGAATCGGGATCCGCAGCGCCCCGCCGCTGATGTCGGAGTTCAGGTTGTAGATCGCGTAGTCATAGCGCCACATTCCACCGCCCAGGTTCGTGACCTTCACTGCCGTATGGAATCGACCCTCGTTCGGCAAATCAATCAGACCATCCGTAACGTTTGGATCGAGGATGCCCGCGCCGCCGCCATTCAGCCGCCAGGCCACGATCGCCGGCGCCCGGGAATTGACGGTTCCGGTTGTGGTCATGTTGTAGCTCGCATCCACCAGCACGCGCCGATACGAGGCGTTATTCAGGCCGTTCTTCGCCGTCGCGTCGTCGCTACCCACGTAGACGCCCTCGACGAAGTACAACGCGCCGGGATAGGTCACGCTCGACATATCCGCTTGAGCGACCTGCAGCCGCTTGAAGATCGCGTCACCGCTCGTGCCGTTCAGCGGCGAGAACTGGCCGGTGAACGCGTTGATGCCGGAGCGCGCACCGAGGCGCGCCTGGCTCGAATTCCACGAGGCCGAATACACATCGAGACATCCGGCGCCCAGCACGCTGCCGCCGGCGCCGTTGCACGTCATGCCGCAGCCGCTGCCCGCGCCGGCGCAGCAGGCGTGCTTCACCCAGCCCATGCCGATCTGCACCAGCCGTCCGTTGTGAAGTCGGTACGCGTTCATCGCCAGGCCGGGGGTGCCGTTGTTGGTCCAGAGCAGGTTCTGCGTGCCGACATTGCAGGTGTTCGAACTCAACGCGTAGGCGTGAATGCCATTCACCGGGCCGAATCGCAGCGTCGAGGTAATGTCGGAATAGACCACATCCGCCCCGGGAGGCTGACGCAGGTCGAATTCCTGGATGCCGACCGTCAGCATGAACGATCCGCCGCGCGGATCCATCTCGCGCACGCGGATGTTGTACGTGCGGTTCGGATCGATCACCGCCCGCACCGACGGCGTGATCTGCACGCCGTCAAAGCTGCGATTCAGCTCCGCGCCGTCGCCTTCGGGGCAACCGTCCCAGATCTCCACCCAGACGGCCGAATCCGAGCCGATCGAATCGACCACCAGCTCGCCCGCTGATGACGGCGTGTACTCAAACCAGGTCTCGCGCGGAACGCCGGAGCGTTGCACGGCTTGCGGCGTGAAGGCGCCGACGTGCGTCCCGTCGCCGATCGGCTGCGGCGTATGGCAGTCGGTGGCGAGCGCCTGCGAAACGACCGTCAGGGCGAACGTCGAGGTGATGATCGAAACGACAGAGCAGGTCCGGAGATTGGATGCTTTCACGTTATCCTCCGAAAAGTGGCCCGAGAGGAACGACGCGCGGCGCACGACCCGCCGCGCTGACTCGAATTCCTAAGCTAACGTCTGACGCCGATTCGGCAAGGCAATCTTTGCGGTGCGCGAGATTTTCAAGTTTCTGTGCGCTCTGAAGGCACGCGATGCGGTGTCGAAGATCACCTTTCAGGACCGCGCTCGCAACCGAGGGCGCGACCGGCATCGGCCGCCCCAGCGAGGGTAGAATCATTCGGATGCCGCGCAAGAAACCCAGGCAAATCGGCCGCAAAGTCCGCGTCGAGTTTCGCCAGAATCGGGAAGCGCGCGCCCGCAACGACCACTGGACGCGCAGCTTTCATCAGGACACCGACGCGACCGCCGACGCGTCGCGCGGCGAGCAGGTGCGCGCGAAAGGCGCCCTTTCGCGGAAACGCACCATCATCGTCCCACACGACGACGCGCCGGTCACCGACGAATCGCTTTGGCGGCCGGGATTGATCACCGCGATGTTCGGACTGGTCAACCGCGTCGAAGACTCCGCCGGAAGGCAGTGGGCCTGCACGCTTCGCCGCGTGCTGCGGACGCGGCAGATCGCGGAACGGGCGGCGGTGACCGTCGGCGACCGTGTCTGGTTCTCGCCGATCGACGCGCCGCCGGCGTCCGCCCGCGCCGATGCACCCGCGGAATCAGGCGCGGTATCCGAACTGCCCGCCGGCGTCATCGAGCGCGTCGCGGAGCGGACGACGCGCCTTTCACGGCGCGAACGCCGCGGGCGCGAGCACGCGCTGGTCGCGAACGCGGACCAGCTCCTGATCGTAGCCAGCGTTTCACAGCCGCGCATCAAGCCGCACCTCATCGATCGCTTTCTTGTCGCGGCGGCCAAAGGCGGGCTGCGACCAATCGTTTGCATCAACAAGATCGACCTGTCGCATCACGCGTTCGGCACCTTCGGCGATTTGGAGCATGGTGAATCAACGCTGGAATCGGACGGGGCGGGCGAAGATCCAGCGGAAGTTCTGGAAGACGAATTCGATGAGGATGCCGGCGGCGCGGACGAATCGTTCAATCGCTATGCATCGCTCGACGACCTGGTGGGTGAGTTTCGCCGAGCGGGCTGCACCGTGCTCTGCACCAGCGTTCGCGATCGCGCCGGACTCGCCGAGTTGGCGGAGGCGCTGCACGGACATTTGACGGTGCTGGCGGGCCAGAGCGGCGTGGGAAAGAGCTCGCTGCTGAACGCGCTTCAGCCCGAACTGAACCTGGCGACCGGCGAGGTCAGCCGGGACAACGAGAAGGGCCGGCACACGACCAGCCACGCATGGATCCATCGCCTGTCGATCGGCGGTCACGTCGTGGACACGCCGGGCATACGCCAATTTGATCTGTGGGCGGTCGAGCCGGGCGAATTGGAGGCGTGTTTCGCGGAGTTTCTGCCGTTGATCTCGAAATGTCGCTTCAGCAACTGCCTACATGTGCACGAAGATGGCTGCGCCGTCTACGAGGCGATGGCCGCCGGCGTAATCAGCACCCGGCGATACGCGAGCTACGCGAAGATGCTCGCGGAGGCGCAGGCGGCGACGCTTCGCCGCAGTCGCTGAGTTGACCCGTGCGCTTAACCACCCGTCCGATGTTCTGTTCCGTCACGACGCGGCATGGTCGCGTCTTGGACCGCTTCGGCCGGTTGGCTGGTTGGCGATTCCAGCGCCGTGACGTCGCCCTCGTACCGGCGACGAAACGCGCTGAGTTCCTGCGTGCTCTCACTCACCCACGCCGTGCCGATGAGCCGGCTTCCGTCGTCGAAGCTCAGGTCGAGCCGCAGCACGAGCGTCTGAGGCTGGAGAAACAACGGTCGCGTTCGCACCGAGCCGCTGGTGACGATCGTCTTGCCGCCCAGCTCGCCGACGGCCTGAATCAGGAATCCCCCAACTTCGCCGGTCCCGTTCTTGCCAACTTTCCACTCGCCGTCACGACCGGGCAGCGTGAGATAGCACAGGAAATCTCGCGGGCCGTCGCGTGCTCCGGGCAGCGGAAACGCGAGCAGGCATCTCGCACCGCCGGAATCACCGCTCCAATAAGTCCAATCGCCGGACAGCGTCAACTCGCGCTGTGAGGCCGGCGCGCTGGGCTGATGCAACGTGACCTTGGTATGCGATACGCACCCCAGCGCCAACAGCGGCAGCGCCAGGGACAGGATTCGGACTGTTTTCATGCGCAAAACGCTCCCCGTTCGTCTCGGCGTACCGTACGGCGCATCCGAGTGGTTCGCCAGAGCATCGCTAGCTCTGGCATCCGTTGCAGAATTCTGCCCGAGCCGCGACGGTGAGTAAGCGGGGGCTGAGAAATCGCCAGTTGAAAGCTGAATCCGGGTCGTTTCCCCCGCGCCGTTACCGTCGCGGCTCGGTCCAGCGAGTTTTTCGGCACGCTCCTACGGCAAACTCTGCCGGCGGGCCAACTTTGCGCAAGACAAGCCCATCAGCGTCAAAGCGAATGCCTGTGGCGTTCCGAAGCCGCAAAGCGCAAGCAGGCTCAGCAACGGCGAATTTGGTGCGCTAGTCGATTGGGTTGCCTCCGCGGCGCATGCGTTTCCGACGCCATCGCCGTCGTCATCGGCCTGGTCAGGATTGAACACCGTCGGGCAATTGTCGCAGACGTCGCCGACGCCGTCGCCGTCGGAGTCTTTCTGGTCGGGATTATACGTGTCAGGGCAGTTGTCGATCACGTCGACGAACCCGTCCGCGTCACTTTCGACCGGCACGGGCGGCGGTGCGGTGTTTGAAGCATCGCACGCATCGCCGATGCCGTCTGCATCGCGGTCGGACTGATCGGGATTCGAGCGGTTCGGGCAGTTGTCGCAGGCATCGCCGACACCGTCGCCGTCCCGGTCAGCCTGGGACGCGTTGGCGCCGGTCAGGCAATTGTCGCACGCGTCCGGCACGCCGTCGGCGTCGGCATCGGCGCGATCGTCGCCATCCGGGCACACATCGGCGCAGTTCGGCACACCATCACCATCATCGTCGCTCTCGACGGTCGCCAAAACGCCGTCACAATCGTTGTCGAATCCATCGCAGACCTCCGCGGCACCGGGATAAACGGCGGCGTTGGTGTCATCGCAGTCGCGCGCGTTGGCGACATAACCGGCCGGTTGCGTGCAGTTCTGCACCGCCGCGGCGGCGTTGCCGAAGCCGTCGCCGTCCGCATCGCGATACCAGGTCGGAATCGACTCGTCGATTCGGCCGTCGCAGTTGTTGTCCTTGCCGTCGCACAACTCCGGCGCGCCGGGATAGACGCTTGCGTCGTGGTCGTCGCAATCGCCCTGACAAGCCGACATACCATCGCCGTCGGCGTCGATTTCGGCGGCCGAGAGCGAGCCGTCGCAATTATTGTCGCGCCCGTCGCACAGCTCGGGCGCGCCGGGATACACGGCCGGGTTCGCGTCGTCGCAGTCGCCCTGACAGGCGGTGAATCCGTCCAGATCATGGTCGATCTCGGCGGCCGAAAGCGAGCCATTGCAGTCGTTGTCCAGGCCGTCGCACAATTCGGGCGCGCCAGGGTGGATCGTCGGGTCGTTGTCGTTGCAGTCGCCGGCGACGCCCACATAACCCGGTGTTGCGCTGCAAGACACGAGCGTGACCGCCGCAGTGCCGTAGCCGTCGCCGTCCGCGTCGCGATAGAGAATCGCGTCGGGGTCGGCGGCGTCATAGAGATTGTCGCCGTCGTTGTCGAGACCGCGCGTGTCGCCGACGCTCCAGTTCTCCAGGAACGCCGGTCCGATGTTGCACGGATCGTTGACGCGTGTGTCGGCCGTGCCGTAGTAAACCGGGCGGGACGTTTCCGGCAACGGCGCGGGGTCGGAGTGGCAATCGCTGCACAGCGTCACGCCATTCGCCGCATGATGCGCACGCAACCCCGCGCCGAGGTTTCCGATCGAACCGCCGTAGTTCTGGCCGTGGCAGCCCAGGCAGCCGACGCCGGGGTTGTTGGCGGTTCCGTTGGATGACTTCAGGAACGGATTGCGCCCGTCGCCGGTCGTGTGACAAAGATCGCAATTCGTCGCCATGTAAGAGGCGTTGCGGTGCATCTCGTGCTTGTCATTGAGCGGGAAGATCGTGCCGCGCGGCGACGTGGCGTCGGTGAACGCGCCGTGGCAGTTCTGGCAGCCGCTGTTGTAGCGCGGATACGTGTCGGCCCGCACCGCGCACGCCGTCAGGAGTGCAAACGCCGCCACGCAGGCGTAAGACGTGCCCGATAGGAATCGGTTCATCATTGGAGCAGCCTTGGTTGGCACGGCGGCCCGCGCCGCGCCGATTACGACCCCCAACTCAAGCGCGCGCACAGCGGCGCGTCATTCCACAGAATCCGGCCCATGCGCGGACCGATGTCGGTCGCACGCACGGGCTTGATTCGCAATTCGTGGTCAGCCTTCAGCCGCAGCCGTCAACCCTCAGCCAGCGACATTCGGCCTTCGGCAGTCGGCATTGCTTACGGACACGTCCGAAGCCAGTTCGAGAGCAACAAGCCCATGTCGGCCTCGTCAGTCTGTCCGTCGCCGGTTACGTCGCCGCCCGCGCCGTTGAGCCAGTTGGACAGCACAAGTCCGAGATCCGACTCGTTGATTACGTTGTCGCCGTTCACATCACCCGGGCAACGGCAGTCGAAATCGGCCGTGTCGTAGAGTCCATCACCGTCGTTATCCAAACCGATCGTGTCGCCGACGCTCCAGTTCTCCCCGGTGTTCGCAGTGTGGACGCGATTACAGGGATCATTCGCGCGCGTGTCGACGGACCCGTAGTACGGCGGCATGGAACTCTCCGGCAAGGGCGTGGGATCGGTGGTGTGGCAAGTTACACATACGGTCACGTTGTGGCGGGCGTGGTGTGCGCGTAATCCCGCACCCGTAACGCCGATCGCACCGCCGAAATTCTGACCATGACATCCCAAGCATCCCCGTCCGGGCGTGGTAGCGGTGCCATTGGACGAGGCCAAGAACGGATCGCGGTTATCGCCGGTGGTGTGGCAGAGGTTACAGGCCGTGGCCATGTACGCCGAGTTTCGGTGCATCTCGTGCTTGTCGCCCATCGGGAAGACCGTTCCCCGTGGCGATGTTGAGCTGGTGAAATTGCCGTGGCAGTTCTGGCAGCCACTGTTGTAGCGCGGCCAGGTATCCGCCGTGACGGGGGACGCGCCGACCAGCAACCACACGCTGCAAAATGGGAGAATCGCGCCAAGTTGGCGCCGCGCCGCCGCTTGCATCGGATGTACTCCTTTGTGGAAATCCGAACTTCCCCGGCACCCCAATCGGCAAGCGGCGTTCCGCTGTGAGCGAATAGGTCGAATTCTTATGCGGTGTGATGCGCCGGAGACGATCGCATCGCGAAGTCCGCGGCATTGCGAGCGTTACGCCGCACTCCAATCGAACCGGCGCGGGAGATTCGGACTGGGACGCGAATCACAGAACGCCCCAGCGCTGTGTGGTATGACGCACAGGCCTTCGAGAAATGGCGCAGCAGAAAGAAGCAGAAGTAGCGTGCGTCGGCCGTATCGACGCACGATTCTGTGTGCGCCACCAGTGTCGCGTTGATACGGCCGACGTACCCTACTGCTACGTGTCAGGGCGAACTTGTCGCTTCGGCTTCGCGGAGCAGCCGCAATCGCACGCGGTTGATCTTACGCGGTTCCGCGTCGGCTACGATGACCTGCACATTGTCGTGCGTGAATGCATCGCCGCGTGCCGGTACGCGGCCGAGTGAACTGAACACGAACCCGCCGATGGTCTCGTAGTCGCCGTCTTCGGGCAACTGCGTGCCGAGCGATTCGTTGATCTCGCGCACCGAGACGCGCCCGTCGACATCAAGCGTATCCGCATCCACCCGCAGAACGCGCGGCGTTTCGGGCGTGTCGAATTCATCGGCGATGTCGCCGACCAGCTCTTCGAGAATGTCTTCGATCGTCACCAACCCCGCCGTGCCGCCGTATTCGTCGAGCACGATCGCGATATGAACCTTGGTCTGGCGAAACTCGTCGAGCAGGTCGCTGATCGACTTCGTTTCGGGAACGTACGGCGCCGCGCGCATGTTCTTGCGCACGTCGAAAGGGTCCTCGGGCCGCAGCCGCAGCAGGTCTTTCGCGTACAGCACGCCAACAATGTGATCGACCGAGTCCTCATGCACCGGAATCCGCGAATGCCCGCAATCGACGACCGCCTGACGCGCCTGCTCGTAATTGCTGTTGGCGGCCAGCGAGATGATGTCAGTGCGCGGGGTCATGATCGCGCTCACCGTGCGCTCGCTGAGCTGAAACACCGAGCGGATGATCTCCTTCTGTCCCGAATCGACGGCGCCCTGCGCTTCGCCCTCGGAAACGGCGTTCAGAATCTCCTGCTCCGCGCTGACGTATTCACTTTCGGCTGTGATTTCCGGGCGCCCCAACAGGCGGCGCACGATGAACTCGATCGCCGAGTACAGCCAGCCGATCGGCGCCAGCACAATCCGCAACACGTGCAACACCGGCAGGCTCCGCGCCAGCAGCGCTTCGCCCGCGTGCGCCGATAGCGCATGCGGGACACCGATGCCGAATATCACAAGCAAAAGAACCGTCAGACCGATCGGCCAGATGTATGTCCGCCAGGCGACGTGATCACCGGCGGCGCTGGAGTAGCTCGCGAAGACCCAGAACACGAGCGAGATGCTGCACGTGAGGCGTAGGAAACTCACCAGCGCCTGAAGTTCGGATTCGTAGCGGTCCATCCAATCCAGCCAGCGGCGCTGAGAATCCGCCGATAGCTGAGTCGTAAGTTTCGCGCGCGAATACGCCAGCAGCGCGAAGCTGAGCGCCGACGCGTAGAGCGTCAATCCAAGAAAAAGGGCGCCTAGCGCGAAGTCCAATCCAGTCTCCGGAATCGCCGCCGCCTGAGATCGGCGAACGAGCCTTCACCCCCTACTTATCGTACCGATTCGTCGACTTCGCGGCTTGCCGTCGCCGCTGGTTCGTATAACGATCTAAATGACAACTGGTTACATCCGATTTGATCAGCGGCATGCTCGAGTAAGTTCGCCAGACGAGGCGTAAAGATGGTTGGCTCAGGCAGAACCCCGCGCAGTCGACCAGCTCTCGCGATGATGTCAGAGATCAGCTCCTGAATTCCGACATTCGTCGCCGCGGATATGGCGAATGCAAG
Source organism: Phycisphaerae bacterium (assembly GCA_046350315.1). Lineage (GTDB taxonomy): Bacteria > Planctomycetota > Phycisphaerae > UBA1845 > Fen-1342 > CAZHTF01. Next base: position 1,980,218 of record JAXMAP010000002.1, on the reverse strand, counting down.
TTCGCGCCAGGACGCCGGCAACTCCGCGCGGGCCGCGTCCAAGTTTGCCGCCAGGTCTGCTTTGCTCAGCGCCACGCGGGCGGGGCGAAGGGCCGCGTTCGACGCGATGAACGTACGACGCGCTTCCACCGCCGATGCGGTGGCGTCCAGGACTACCAGCGTCAGATCGCATGTCGCAATCATCCGTCGGGTAAGCGCGATGCCGGCTGATTCGAGTTCGTCTCGCGAAGCATGCAGGCCGGCGGTGTCGACCCACGTGACTGGCATGCCATCGACCTCGCCGGCGAATTCGACCCAGTCGCGCGTCGTGCCCGGCGTCGGCGAGACCAGGCTCACAGCGCGATCGGCCAGCGCATTCGCCAGCGTGCTTTTGCCGGCGTTGGGCGGGCCGACGATCGCGATTCGCAGCGGCGTCAGAAACCAATCGACCCGTGATTGCGTTTGAAGCAGGCGCGCGATCGCGGCGTGCTGCTCGGGTCTTGATGCCAGTTCGATTTCACGCAGCGCGGCGCCCAGTCGCGATATCTGCGCGATCAACCACGTCGCACCGGCAAGCGTCCGCATGCGCGGAAGCAACGTGTACGCCTCGGCGGCGATCGGCGATAATCCGCGCCAAAGCTCCGCCGCGTGCGATTCCGCCTGGCGGACGCCGGCGCGCCGCAGCTCCGCGCAACAAGTTCGGACCAGCCAGGGCCCGCCGTGCAGGTGAATTCGAATGTCCAGCGGATGCACGCCGTGACATGAAACGAGCATGTCGTCGATCGGCTCGCCGCCGGCGTCGAGCAGTTCGGCCCGTCGCGCCAGGCCGGGAATCAGGGACGCTGAACGCGCGCGAAACCGCACCAGGCGGCCCAACGTCGCGGCATCAAGCCCCACGACTCGAATGACCGCAATCGCGGCCGGCCCCACATCCGTGAGCACGCAATACGTCGGCTCTGGCATGTCCGATGTGGATTCGCGCACGGCGGGTCAGTCCGGCGGCCGCATCGGCAGCACCACGTCGAAACGCGCCCCGCCGCCGGGCTGGTTCGACGCGGAGATCGAACCGTGCATCTCACTCACCAGCCCGTGCGCAACAGCGAGCCCCATGCCAGCTTGTCGCGTCGCGCCCTCGCCGAGCTCGCCCTTGGTCGTGAAAAACGGTTCAAACAAATGCTCCATGTGCTCCGGCCGAATCCCCGCTCCGCCATCAATGATCGAGAGTAACGCGTGGTCGGCGTCTTTCCGTGAGAGCGAGACCTGCAGCGTGCCGCCCGAGGGCATCGCCTCGGCGGCGTTCGCGACCAGGTTGTTTAAGACGATCAACATCGGCTCGCGTGCGACGGCCATGATCGGGATGCGCTCGCAATGCGCCTGGATCGTGATGTTGAGGGACGCCATGCGCGCTTCATGTTGGTCAACGAAGAAGAGCACCACCTCGGTCAGATCGGCCTGATCGGCGAAACGATGGTCCGCCTGCGCGAAGGCCAGCAGTTGGTGCGTAAGCTGGCTGGCGCGGCTGGCGGCCTCGGCGGTGCGCTGCAGCGCCCGGCGCATGGCGGGCATGGTGTTCATGTTGAGCGCGAACTCGAGGCTGGTCGCGATGCTGCAGAGCAGATTGTTGTAGTGATGCGCGACCGCGCCGGAGAGCGTACCCAGCGTGTTCAGGCGCTCCGCCTTGCGCATGCTTCGGCGAACCTGGATTCTCGCCGTAATGTCGTGAAACCAGACCGACAGAGCTTCGAGCCGACCGTTGGCGTCGAGCACCGGTTCGGTCCAGAGTGCGTACTCGGCGCCGGCGCTTTCGGCGGTCACGAGCCGGGTACGGAATTCGGTTGGCTCCAGCGATGCGACGCAGGTCTGGAGATTCTGACGCCAGAGATCGCGATCGGCCGGCGGCAGCAGGCTCTCGATTGCGAGAGCACCGTCGCCGGCCGCAACATCGCGCAACATGCCGTGACCGATGTCGTTGCAGGCCAGAATACGTCCGTCCAGATCGCAGGCGAAGATGGCCAGCCCGGCGCCGTCGAAGAGGCGTTCGTAGAACGCCGGCTCCAGCCGCGACGGCGAGTCATCGCCCGAGTTGGCTGCGCGAACCGGCATCCGCCACGTCCAGTTTGAGGAAGATGTACGACTCCTGCACGACACCGTCGATCTCGCTTCGCAGAAACGCTCCGCCGATCAATCCGTTGGCCGCCGCCCGCTCGCCCGGCGCGATCAGCAGAAACTCGTTGTGCTCGAGCGCCACGTTGACAGCGACCAGGTCGAACGCCTGCCCGGAATATTTGGGCGTCTGCCACAATCCCGACTCGCTGCGCACCCAGCGCCAGCCGTCCAGGCGCTGCCGCACCTCCGGCGTCACATTCAGCAGCGCCCGACCGGGCCCGCGGAAATCCGGGTTGAACGTGACGCGCAGGACGTTTCGACTCTGTGCCCAGGTGCTGCCGCTGATCACGCCGTCCGACGCGACGTGGAAGAGCGTCTGATCGCGCGGCTCGGAGTCGAGCTCGAGCGCCAACGGGTAATTCGGCGGCAACCGCACGGGGTCGAGCTGCATCGAGCGGCGATCGTCGATCTCGTCGATCGCCTGGCGCACGGAATTCCAGGTTCGTTCATGGCCGATTCCGACGCGGAAGCCGTTTTCATGCAGGCGCAGCGCAACCGGAGCTGGAACGACATCTTCACGAACATAATTCCAGAGCCGCTCGGCCGCCGTGCGCTGCGACGCCGGCAGACGCACGTGAAGGACGCTCAGCGTCGCCGCTCCGGGCGTGCTGGGCGGCGCCTGCTCGATCGTGACCGGCCCCGAAGCCCCGGCGGGCGTCGCCTCGCTTCCAGCGGCTGGAACGTCTGAAGTCTCTTCGGCCGGTGCAGGTTGCGTCTCAGCGCTGCGCGGCGCGTCAAGCCAGGAGCACCCAATCGGCGATAGGCTCAGCGCCATTGCCAGGACGATCGAACTCGTCCGCAGCCCCCTGCAAACCCGTGACCGTGCGCTCGACATTAGCGTTCGTGAATTCCTGACCCTGACGCGCGAGCGAAGTGTTCGACGCCGCCCGCCAACGCACCAGGCTCTGCGCGCCGGCGTGGCGCGCGGCCGGCCTTTTTTCGCCAAACCATTAATTCTATCGCGCGGAGCGACGGCCTACCATTGCGCTTCTTCGAAAGCGCCGCGCGGGCCGCCCTTGGCCTTCTTCGCCATGCCGGCCAAGATCGAGGAGGCCAGCGGCAGGTCGCCGGGGTGCGTGATCTTGATGTTCCGTGCGTCCGTCAGAATGATCGAAACGGCGTGGCCCGCCAGGGCCGCGACCTCGGCATCGTCGGTCGGCCGCGAATCGGCAGGCAGCTTCGCATAGGCGGACTGGATCAACTCGCGCGCGAAGACCTGCGGCGTCTGGGCTTCGAACAGGCCGCTGCGCGGGACGGTTTCACGGATGACCTGCTTGGCATCAACGCGCTTGATTGTGCCGGTCAGCGGCGCCGCCAGGATCGTGGCGCCGGTCTGCGCTGCTTTTTCGAACGCCGCGTCGATCCAATGCTCAAAAACACACGGCCGGACGCCGTCGTGTATGCAAACCAGATCGGCCTGCGGATCAACCGCCTCCAGCGCCAAGCGGACGGACTCGTATCGTTCCGCGCCGCCTTTCACGAGCTTGATGCCCATGATCATGATGTTGGCGGCGTACTTCTCGCGCACCACCTCATGATCCTCGGGCGCGACGGTCAGGATCGTCTGGCAAACGTCCGCGCGATTGATGAAGAGCTCGACGCAGCGAATGAAGATCGGCCGGCCGTCGAGCGCCGTGAACGGCTTTTTCGCGTCGCCGCCGAAGCGCTTACCGGCGCCGGCGGCCGGGATGATCACCGAGACTTTGGGCACGCTGAATTCCTCCGTCGCCGTCGTCACCCGCGCAGTGCAGGATCGTACAAACTGTCAGAGCCGCGACCGTCATGCAACGGTCGCGGCTCCGACAGATTACTGCAACTCGCCGCCGGCTGTCGCCAGCGCCGCGAAGAACTGTTCGAGTCGAGGAACCGCGACTCGAAGGTCCAATCTGTAACTCGTTACTCGCTACTCGCTACTCGCACTTCCTCACGGGCACACCACGAGCCAGTTCCCGAGAATGATCCCCAGGTCCGCCTCATTCGTCAGCCCGTCGCCGTTCAGATCGCCGGCCGACGTGGTCATCCAGGCGGCCAGCAGGATGCCCAGGTCCGCCGAATCGACGGTTCGGTCGCCGTTCAGGTCGCCGGAACATGACGGGGCGAGCTTGCCCCACCAGACGCCCCAGCGGCTGTCGTTGTCCGTCGGTCCGACGCGCTGCTCGGCGTATTCCTGCAAGATCCAGAACGAGAGATCGTCGTTGGGATCGACCATCGTCGCCGAGTAGTCGCCCCAGCGGTTACGCGTGCCGCTGAATTGTTTGAAGTAGCTCGAGAGCCCGGCTTTCAGGACGCGAACCGGGCGCGTGAAGCCCGGCGGATCGATCGACAGGTGCACCGCGTAGGCGGCCTCGATAAAACGCGTCGCGTCGGCGCGCGAAAAACCGATACACACGTCGCCGTTGCAGTTGACGCCCAGGCTGGGGAACGAGTGATGCACGCCTGCGCCGCCGTCGATGATGCCCTGCTGCACGACCGGCGTCGGCATCGCCGCCGGGTTCACCTCGTACCAATACGCGTTGGTGCGGTTGTTGCCGGTGATCGGCGCGCCGCCGGGATGCGCGAACCAGATGTGTCCGTTGCGGAAGATCGCGTTGCCCTGCACGCGCGGGTCGTTCGTCTCAATCAGACGTGCGTCGCCGAGCTGCGGCGCGTCCAACAGGCCGTACACAAAGTCCGTCGGCACGCGGAACTGCCCCGTTCCGGGAACCGCCGATCCGGGTACGACCGACCAGACCGGCGCTCCCACCGGACCCGTAATCTGCGAAATGCGAATGAGCTGCACGCCGTCGACCGGATCGTTGTCGCCGCTGTTGTCGACGAGGTACAGCGTGTTTTGAAGCGGATCGAGCGTCACGCAGGGCTGGAGCGTGAAACCGTTCGTCCCGCCGGCCGTATCGAACGCGACCGGGAACGTCGTGACGGTCAACGTGCCGGCGCCGGCGGCTGTTTTGTCGATCACCCACATCTTCGCGCCGCTGAACGCATCCGCGGCGACGGTGAACATGTTGCCGGTGACCGCAATCCAGTTTCGGTTTACGCCCAGCGTCGGATAGTCAATCCAATTCACATTGCTCGAATCGGCGTCAATGTTGTAGAAGCGCCAGGTGCCGGTCGGGTCGCTCGTGTTGCTGACCGCCAGGCCGACTGACGAGCTCGCCGCGCGCGAATTCGTGGCACAGCACGAAATCCAGCGGCCCGACTGAGCGTCATAGAGTAGCCGCGGGTCGAACGCAGTCGTCGAAACGCTGGCCCAGAACGTGGACAGGTTGACCGTGCTGATGGTCCCGCCGCTGCGATTGTGGATCCGAACCTGCGTGTTGATCATGGTCATGACGTGATTCGGGCCGACCGCGCCCATCGTGTCGGGCGGAATCCGCGTGTTGTTGTCGCCGAGGCCCTGAAAGTTCGTCGAAAGCGACGGCTCCAACGCGGAAATGGGGCAAATGCCGCGCAGGACCGGTTGCGGCATCGGGGGTTGGTCACCGGGAAGAATGAACGACTGTGCCGCGACGTGCGGCGCGGGGCCGGGCATGTACGGCGTGGCTTCCGGCTTCCGCGCCGAGGAATCCACAAACGCGTCCTGCGCGACGATCTGGTCCCAACTCAGCTCGGCGACGGGCGTTAGCGTCGACTTCTCAGACGGCGCGGCGAACGCCGCGAACGTGGTCAGGGCGACGACGAGTGTCGACAAGGGTCGGATCATGTGCCTCATTCTCAGCCTCCAGGGGGGTGTAGACATTTCATCATAGTCGAGTCCGCGCGTGCGCGGCGCGAATTTTCGGTTATCGGTGATGCTCGATCCGGGCCGCGGTCACAGTGGCCCGGCGTTCGCGGTGAGCGATGTCCTTTCGCGCTGCATCCAGGCGTCGATTCCGCTAGAGTGTCTGCAGCAATCGGGGTGGGTAGCTTCCGCAAGGCACTTTCGCGAACGGCGGTTACGTGCGTGAATTCGTGCGATGTCCGGGGACGGGTTCGAAAGGAGCGCTTCTTATGACGGTTCCGATGCCTCGCTTTCTCGCAATCTCGATTCTCGCGCTTGGAATTCTGCCTGGCTCTGCGCCGGCGCAGGCGATCCAAAGCGTGCGAATCACCAACGGCCTAATCCGGCCGATCTACGTCACGCACGCGCCGCGCGATTACGCCCGCATTTTCGTCATCGAAAAGCACGGCCGCATTCGCATCATCCGCAACGGCACGCTGCTGACCACGCCGTTCCTGGACATCAACGCGATCGTCGGCGGCGGCACAACCACCCAGAGCGAACAGGGCCTGCTGGGGCTCGCGTTTCATCCTGACTACGCGAACAACGGCTACTTTTTCGTCAATTACACGGACAATTCCGGCAACACGGTTGTGGCGCGATATCGCGTCTCGGCCGCCGACCCGGATGTCGCCGATCCGGCCAGCGCGTTCACGCTGCTGAACGTCGTACAGCCCTTCTCCAATCACAACGGCGGCTGGACCGAGTTCGGGCCCGACGGGTATCTGTACCTCGCGCTGGGCGACGGCGGCGACATGTACGATCCGGGAAATCGCGCCCAGACCATCACCAACATGCTGCTCGGCAAGATCTTGCGCATCGACGTGGACGGACCGGATAACCTCATCGGAAACGCCGACGACGACGAATTCCCGGCCGACGCGACGAAGAACTACGCCATCCCGCCCACGAATCCGTTCGCCAACCAGACCGGCGACGACGAGATTTGGGCCTTCGGCCTTCGCAACCCCTGGCGAAACAGCTTCGATCGCCTCACGGGCGACCTGTGGATCGCCGACGTCGGGCAGGACCAGTTGGAGGAAATCGACTTTCAACCCGCGGGCGCCAGCGGCCGAAACTACGGCTGGCGCTGCATGGAAGCCACCTCGTGCACCAACCTGAGCGGCTGCACCTGCTTCGACTCGGCACTGACCACGCCGATCTACATCTACTCGCATGCGCTGGGCTGCGCGATCACCGGCGGCTACGTCTATCGAGGCTGCGCGATCCCCGGGCTACAGGGAACGTACTTTTTCGCCGATTATTGCTCGAACCAGATTTGGAGCTTCCGCTACGACGGGACGACCGTTAGCCAATTCGTCAATCGCACCGCGGAGCTAGCGCCCGGCGGCGGACTTTCGATCACCGCGATTACGTCATTCGGCGAGGACGCCTACGGCGAATTGTACATCTGCGATCAGGGCAGCGAGGTTTACAAGATCGTGCCCGTCGCGGCGATCACGGACTGCAACGCCAATGGCGTGCAGGACGCGTGCGACATCGCCAGCGGCGTCAGCGCCGACGTAAACCAGAACGGCGTTCCGGACGATTGCGAGTGCCTGGGCGACCTGAACGGCGATCACCAGGTCAACGAAGCCGATTTGGGCGTGATGCTCGCCGCGTGGCAGACCAGCGCGAGCGGCGACGCGAACGCCGACGGGCAAACGAACGAAGCGGACCTGGGAATCCTGCTGGCCAACTGGTTGTGCAATCGACCGTAACGGCGTCTCGCAGTTATCAACACTGGCCGAGATCGTCGGTGGGTGCATAGGATCCCATTAGGCGGCGCGGTGCGCGTCGTGTGAGGGCGAGGAAGGATTCCTGATGTCTAGAACGTGCCTCTTGGCGTGGGCAATCTGCGCGCCGATCGCGGTGAACGCAATCGCCGCCACGCCGCTTACGACCGTACTGGTCGCCGATGGACTGGTCCGCCCGATTTACGTGACGCATGCGCCGGGCGACTACTCGCGCATCTTCATTATCGAAAAGCAGGGATTCATCCGGATCGTGCGCAACGGCGCGCTCCTCCCAACGCCGTTCCTGGACATCGATTCGATCGTCGGCGGCGGGACCGACGATGAGAGCGAGCAGGGCTTGCTCGGGCTCGCGTTTCACCCCGATTATGCGAACAATGGCGTGTTCTACGTTTACAACACGAATAATGCCGGGAATGTCGAGCTGGCCAGCTATCACGTCAGCGCCAATCCGGACCTGGCCGACGCCGCGTCGCGCTCGCTCATTCTGTCGGTGCAGAAGCCCTATCCGAATCACAACGCCGGCTGGATCGATTTCGGCCCGGATGGATACCTCTATGTCGCGATCGGCGACGGAGGGTTCATGAACGACCCCGGTAATCGCGCGCAGACAATTGTGAACATGTTCCTGGGGAAGATCCTGCGCCTGGACCCTGATGGGCCCGACAACATCCCGGGAGATGCCGATGACGATGAATTTCCGGCGAATGCATCCAGAAACTACGCGATTCCGCCGGCCAATCCGTTCGTCAACCAGACGGGCGACGACGAAATTTGGGCCTACGGGCTGCGGAACCCGTGGCGCTGCAGCTTCGATCGCCAGACCGGCGACCTGTGGATCGCCGATGTCGGACAATCTCAGGTCGAAGAGATCGATTTCCAGGCGGCCGGCAGCCCCGGCGGCGCGAATTACGGCTGGCGCTGCACCGAGGGCACACGCTGCACGGGACTAACCGGCTGCACGTGCAACGGACCGACGCTGACGCCGCCGATTCACACGTACCTGCACACCGTCGGCTGCGCGATCGTCGGCGGATATGTTTACCAAGGCTGCGCGATCGCTGACTTGCGCGGAACGTACTTTTTCGGCGACTTCTGCGCCAACGCGATCTGGAGCTTCAATTACGACGGCGTGGCGATCAGCAACTTCACCGACCGCAGCGCGGAACTCGCGCCGGGCGGCGGATTCACCATCTCCTCCATCACGTCGTTCGGCGAAGACGCCTTCGGCGAGTTGTACGTCTGCTGCCAGCCGGGGCAGGTGTTCAAGATCGTCCCCGCCACAAGTGTCGACTGCAACGTGAACGGCGTGCCCGACGGTTGCGACATCACCGCCGGCGTTAGTGCGGACGTCAACCGAAATGGCGTGCCGGACGAATGCGAGTGTCTCGGCGACCTGAACGGCGATAATCAGGTAAACGAATCCGATCTGGGTCTCCTGCTCGCGTCGTGGTCTGCGGGCGCGGGTGGTGACGTAAACGCCGACGGCCAGACGGACGAATCGGACCTCGGAATCCTGTTGGCGAACTGGCTGTGCAATCGGCCCTAACCTGACGCCGACTTTGATCAGCGCCGCGCGCCTCTCACGCCAGTCTTGGCCGCCGCGCCCGCAGGCGAATTGGCGCCGCCGGGCGGCTGAAGGTGCTTCCAGCGTCGGTGCACCTCGAACGAGGTGATATCGGCGACGGTGGTGGTTCGCAGGAACTCCGCCTGCTCCTCGCGGGCTGCTTTCCAGAAGCGGTGCGCCGGGCAGGAGCGTTCGTCCGAACAGACCGCAACGCCGAGCATGCAGCGCGCTTGGACGATCGGGTCGTCCATGGCGACGCACAAATCAAAAAGCGATATTTCGCCGGCCGGGCGCGCCAACGTCACACCACCACCCACGCCGCGCTGTGTCGCCAGGATCGACTTGCGCGCCAGCGAGTTGACGATCTTGGCCAGGTACGGCGAAGGGATGTCGCAGTCTTCGGCGATGTCCTTGATCAGCACCGGCGCGCCGCCGGCGGCGGCGACGCGGCCGAGCGCAATGGCGGCATAGCCAACGCTTTGGCTGAGCATTCTGGGCCCTTTTCGTCCGTAATATACGACTAGATTGTCATGAAGTCAAGAATCAACAGCCAGAGGCGAATGAAGATTGCAGAATGAAGACTGCAGAACGAAGAAACCGCCCACGAAGATTTGAACTCCGCTTCTGCATTCTTCATTCCACGTTTCCGCCATTGACGCCGCCGGCTCGGCTTGGCATAATCCGGCAGCCGAATAGATGACCATCTAATCATTTACTCCGCTATTGGGAGCGTTCGCAACATGTCCACCGCCGCCGTCCTCCACGGCCAGCCGCACGACGAAGTCGCCCAAGGCCCACTCGAGTCGTTCTCCTACGACGATCGCATCTCGCGGATGTTCCTTACGGCGACGATCCTCTGGGCCGTCGTCGGCACGCTGGCCGGTCTGATCGTCGCAATCGAGATGGCCTGGCCCGAACTAAGCATGGGCATCTCCGCCCTGGCGTTCGGGCGCTTGCGCCCGCTGCACACCAACGCCGCCATCTTCGCCTTTGCCGGCAACGGATTTTTCACCGCGATCTACTACTCGACGCAGCGCCTCTGCAAGACGCGCATGTTCAGCGACCTGCTGAGCCGGATCCACTTCTGGGGCTGGCAGGCGATCATCGTCAGCGCCGCCGTCACGCTGCCGCTGGGCATTACGACCAGTAAGGAGTACGCCGAACTGGAGTGGCCGATCGACATCGCCATCGCGCTGGTGTGGGTGGTCTTCGCGATCAACTTCTTCGGCACGCTGGCGGTGCGGCGCGAACGCCACATGTACGTCGCGATCTGGTTCTACACGGCCACGATCGTGACGGTCGCGATCCTGCACATTTTCAACAGCCTGGCGCTTCCGGTCAGCCTGTTCAAGAGCTATTCGATCTACGCCGGCGTGCAGGACGCGTTCATGCAGTGGTGGTACGGCCACAACGCGGTCGCCTTCTTCCTCACCACGCCGTTCCTGGGCCTGATGTACTACTTCCTGCCCAAGGCGGCCGAGCGGCCGGTGTTTTCGTATCGCCTGAGCATGGTTCACTTCTGGTCGCTGGTGTTCATCTACATCTGGGCCGGTCCGCACCATCTGCACTACACGGCGCTGCCGGAATGGGCCAGCACGCTGGGAATGCTGTTCTCGCTGATGCTGTGGATGCCTTCGTGGGGCGGCATGATCAACGGGCTGCTCACGCTGCGCGGCGCGTGGCACAAAGTCGCCGAAGACCCGATCCTGAAGTTCTTCGTCGTCGGCGTGACGTTTTACGGCATGTCCACCTTCGAAGGGCCGATGCTCTCGATCAAGAGCGTCAACGCGCTGAGCCATTACACCGACTGGACCATCGCGCACGTGCACGGCGGCGCGCTGGGCTGGGTCGGGTTCATGACGTTCGGCATGGTCTACTGGCTGGCGCCGCGCTTGTATCAGACGAAGCTCTACAGCCAGCGGCTGGCGAACGCGCACTTCTGGCTCTCCACGGTCGGAATGATACTGTACATCCTCGCGATCTATGTGGCCGGTTTGACGCAAGGACTGATGTGGCGGGCCCTCGACGCCAACGGGCGGCTGGCGTTTCCGGAGTTCACCGAAGCGCTTGCGTGGCTCATCCCGATGTATTGGATCCGCGTTGTTGGCGGTGCGCTTTACATCAGCGGCATCGCGCTGTGCGCCTGGAACGTGATCAAGACCTGGCAGGCGCGCCCCGCTCAGTACGAGGAGCCGGTCTACCAGGCCCCCGCCCTGCTGCGCGGCTACGCCGGCGACCCCGTGCCGGCGTCACGCCTCGGCCCCGCGGTCGTGAATTTCGCGCACAAGCTCGACATCTGGGAGCAGGCGGCTTGGCATCGCCGCTGGGAGCGATTGCCGCTGCGATTCGCCGTCTGGACCACGCTCGCCGTAGTCGTCGCATCGCTCTTTGAGATCATCCCGACGTTTCTCATTCAGTCGAACGTTCCCACGATCGGCTCGGTGCAGCCCTATACGCCGCTGGAGCTGTACGGGCGCGACGTGTACATCGCCAACGGCTGCTACAACTGCCATTCGCAGATGATCCGCCCGATGCTGGCCGAAACGCAGCGCTACGGCGAATACAGCAAGCCGGGCGAGTTCGTGTACGACCACCCGTTCCAGTGGGGCAGCCGCAGGATCGGGCCGGACCTGGCCCGCGAGGGCGGCAAGCAGAGCAGCTTTTGGCATGTGGTGCACTTCCAGAATCCGCGCCAGACGACTCCCAAGAGCATCATGCCCGCGTATCCGGAGCTGCTGAGCACCAAGATCAACTTCGGCACGATTGCGTCGCGGGTTCGCACGATGCGCGCGCTCGGCGTGCCGTATCGCGCCGCCGACGTACAACAGGCCGAACAATTGGCCCGCACACAGGCCGCCGAAATTACCAAACAGATCATGGACCAGAGCTCGAACGATCCCAAGGAGCAGGCCGCATTCAAGCCGTTGGAGGACAAGGAAGCGGTGGCGCTGATCGCGTATCTGCAACGCGTCGGCACGGATCTGTTCAAGACCCCGCCGGCTTCGGAAACCCAAGCCGCTCCGGCGGCTGCATCGGCCGCCGGCGGCGGCGCGAGCGGCGGACGATAGGAGCGCGAGATGAGCATGACCGACATCATGAGCCACATGAAGCTCTCGGCTTTCCCACAGATCGCGCTGCCGATCTTCCTGGTCGCTTTCGCCGCGATCTGCATCTACGCCTTCACGCGCTCGCGGCGCGAGATCGATCACGCCGCGCGATTACCGATCGACGACCAGCCCCAAGCCGTCAAGCGTTCGTCAGGAGTCAACCATGAGTAGCCAGCCGCAAGACCTGTTGATGGAGCACAACTACGACGGCATCCAGGAGTATGACAACCCCACGCCTGGCTGGTGGTGGGGACTGTTCCATCTCACCGTGGTCTTCAGCATCGCCTATTTCGCGTTCTATCATCTCGGCACCGAGGGCGCGACGCTCAAGCAGTCCTACGAAGCCGCCGTCGCGGCGAACTTGCGCCTGCAATTCGGCGAAATCGGCGACCTGAAGCCCGACGAAGCGACGATGTTGAAATACATGAAGGACGCGAAATGGCTGACCGTCGGACAAATCACATTCAAGAGCCGCTGCGTGACGTGTCACGGGTCCAATGCCGAGGGACAGGTCGGACCGAACCTGACCGATGACAATTGGAAGAACGTCAAGAAGCTCACCGATATCATCACCGTGATCCAGAACGGCGCGAACAACCTCGCCATGCCGGAATGGAAGACCAAGCTGCACCCGAACGAGATCATCCTGACGGCGTCGTACATCGCGTCGCTGCGCGGCACGAACTTGCCGGGGCCGCGCGGGCCGGAAGGCGACCTGATCCCGCCCTGGCCAACCTCCGCCGCGGCGGATCACGCATCAGAAACCCAGCCCGCGCCGGCGACGGAGCCCAAGAAAGGTTAGCGGGCGGATGAGCAGCAGCCCTCACCCATCGCTTGTTCTTCAGCCCGAGGAGGAAGTCCTCTCGACGCTGAATCGCGATGGCTCGCGGCGCTGGCTGCGGCCGCGGCTGTCAGCCGGCGCGTTTCTGACCGCGCGCCGGATCGTCGCCTGGGGGCTGATCGTACTATTCGCCGCCGTGCCGAACATTTACATAAACGGCAGGCCGCTGATCCTGCTCGACGTGCGTCACCGCGAATTCACCTTCTTCGGCACGACGTTTTTCCCGACCGAGACCTACCTGCTGGCGCTGCTGCTGATCTCACTGGTCCTGGGCATCTTCCTGTTCACGGCGCTGCTGGGCCGCGTCTGGTGCGGCTGGGCGTGCCCGCAGACGGTGTACCTGGAGTTTCTGTACCGCCCGATCGAGCGTTTGTTCGAGGGCACCGCCGGAAAGGGCGGCGCGCCGCGCAAGCGCTCCGGGATCCGCGCGCTGGCGAAATACGCGGTGTTCCTGGTCGCGTCGGCGTTCCTGGCGAACGTGTTCCTGTCGTATTTCGTGGGGGTTGAGGAGCTGCAGCGCTGGGTGCGGCGCTCGCCGCTCGAACATCCGGCGTCGTTTCTGGTCATGCTGGTCACGACCGGCTTGATGATGTTCAACTTCTGCTATTTCCGCGAGCAAACCTGCCTGGTCGCCTGTCCCTACGGCCGCTTGCAGTCGGTCCTGCTCGATCGCGACTCGCTGATCATCAGCTATGACGAGAAACGCGGGGAACCGCGAGGGAGAGTAGCGAGTAGCGAGTTGCGAGTAACGAGTGAAAGCAAACGGCAAGGCGCAAGCGAGGACACACACGCCGCGGGGGCCGGTCTAAACTCGTTACTCGCTACTCGCAACTCTGAACTGCCTCCAGGCGATTGCATCGACTGCAACCTGTGCGTCGTCACCTGCCCCACCGGCATCGACATCCGCAAGGGCCTGCAGATGGAGTGCGTCGGCTGCGCGCAGTGCATTGACGCCTGCGATTTCGTGATGAGCAAGATCGACCGGCCGCGCGGACTGATCCGCTACACGTCGCAGGCGGCGTTGTCAGCGGCGCGCCCGCGAATTATCCGTGGCCGTACGGCCTTCTACGTCGTTCTGCTCTTGATTCTCGTGCCGCTGCTGTCCACTCTGCTGCTGACCCGCGCGCCGACATCCGTTCAACTGATTCGCGGCGTAGGGCTGCCGTACAACGTGATGCCCGACGGCTCGATCTCGAACCAGATGCGCGTGAAAATCACCAATCGCACGCGGCAGGACCGCGAATACACGCTTGAGGTTCGCGGCGTCGATGGCGCCCGGCTCTCGCTGGCGCGAAGCCCGATCCCCGTTCCGGCCGGCAAGTCCGTTACAGAAAACGTGCTGGTCACTTCGCCGCGGGCGGTATTCGAACACGGACACGCGCATGCGATGATCGTCGTGTCCGATGGGCAAGGCTTTGAAACCGCGCAGCGACACGAGCTGCTCGGTCCTGGGTTGAGCATCGTTCCGGGGAACTGACCGCGAAAGGAGCAACCGGATGGAAGCTACGCCCGCCCGCACATGGACCTGGCCCGCGATCATCGCCGGACTGATCGTCTTTCAGCTCGCCGCATCCGCGACGCTGATCGTCTTCGCCACCAGCGACACGACTTTCGCGGTAGAGCCGGACTACTACCAGAAAGCGGTTCATTGGGATCAGATTTCGGCCGCCCACCGCGCCGGCGAGGCGCTGGGTTGGAAACTGGCGTTTTCCGTCGACTCGCAAGCCGACGCACTCGGCCGCCGGGCGCTGGATTGCGAGCTCAGTAACCCGGCGGGCGAACCGATCGCCGGCGCGGCGGTCGAACTGACGGCGTTTCACTATGCGCACGCCTCCGAGCCGCTGAAGATTTCGCTCAGCGAAGGCGCCGCCGGGCATTACGGCGCGGCGCTGCCGCTTTCGCGCCCGGGCGTGTGGGAATTCCGCTTCGCGGTGAGGCGCGCCGCGGACATTTGCGATTTTCGTGAAGTTCGAGAGTTGACTTTCGCCGCGGAGACGGCTCGTTGATCGCCCTGCTGACGACGGTTCTGATCGCCAGCCTGCTCGGCAGTGCGCACTGCGCGGGGATGTGCGGGCCATTTGTCGCGATCGCGGTCGGCGCGGCCGGTCCGGCCGGCGGCCGACGCGCGCCGCTGCAAATCGCGTATCACGCCGGACGCTGGATCACGTATGCGATTTTCGGCGCACTGGCCGGCGGTCTGGGCGCGGCGCTGAACCATGCCGGCGCGCTGGCCGGCGTGCAGCGCGCCGCGACAATTTTCAGTGGCGCGCTGATGCTGACGATGGGCGTCGTGACATGCCTGCGACATTTCGGCTGGAGAATCGGACCGCCGCCGATCGCAAACGCGCTTCAGCGTCTCGTCATGGCGGGCCATCGCGCCGCGCTGCCGCTGACACCGACGCGCCGCGCGCTGGCCATCGGCTGCCTGACCACGTTGCTGCCCTGCGGCTGGCTCTACGCATTCGCGATCACGTCCGCCGGCGCGGGCAGCCCGCTCGCCGGCGCGCTGACGATGACGGCGTTCTGGCTCGGCACGCTGCCGATGCTGGTTGCGCTGGGCTTCGGCGTGGCGCGGCTGCGCGCGGCGCTCGGGCGTCATTCGGCGCTTATCGCGTCACTTGCGATTGTCGTGGTCGGGCTGTTCACGGTGCTGCATCGCGCTCAGTTGCCTTCTTTGGACGCGACAGCGTCGGCCGCCGTCATGCCGGCATCCGCCGAGCAGGCCGCTACGGACGCCGACGCGCTGAATTCGAGCGATATGCCGTGTTGCAAGCATGAGCATAAGTAGGTCGGAGATAATTGTGGGACCGGTTTCCCGACCGGTCTCTTCTGCGGGACCGGTCTCCCGACCGGTCTCTGTGGAACCGGTCTGCCAATTCACGAACGATGCTCAGGCCTTTCGAACCAGGGACCCTTCGACCGGTCAGGAGACCGGTCCTACGTCGTCAGAGACTGGTCAGAAGACCGGTCCCACATTCTCAGAGACCGATCAGGAGCCCGGACCCACAAGCCCCCGCGCCCCCCTCTGTGATCATTGCGGCCTTCCGGTGCCGGCAGGCCTGATCGAGCCGGACGCCGAGCCCCAATTCTGCTGCGCCGGCTGCCGCGCCGTGTACGCGGTCATTCACGAATGCGGACTCGAACAGTACTACCGCGTGCGCCAGGCGCAGCCGGCGTCCGCACGCGCCTCGCGCATCAGCGGCCGGCGTTTCGACGAGTTCGACGACCCGGCGTTCGAGGCGCTGTATGTTGGCCAGATCGAGAACAATCTCCGAACCGTCGAACTGTTTCTCGACGGTGTGCATTGCGGGGCCTGCACCTGGCTGGTCGAACGTTTGCCGCGCGTTTGCCCCGGCGTGATCGAATCGCGGCTGGACTCCGGACGCGCGCTCGTTCGCCTGGTCTGGGATCCGTCGCGCGTCCGACTCTCTCAAGCCGCACGCGCGCTCGATTCGCTCGGCTATTCGCCACACGCGGCCCAGCACGCCAAGGCGCGCGAGATTCATCGCCGCGATGAACGCCGAATGCTGGTGCGCATCGCGCTAGCCGGCGCGGCGGCGGGCAACGAAATGCTGCTTGCGTTCGCGCTCTATGCCGGCGCGGCTAGCGGCATGGAGCCGATATACGAACAGTTTTTTCGTTGGCTGAGCATGCTGATCGGCGTGACGGCACTCGTCTGGCCGGGCGCATCGTTTTTCCGCGGCGCCTGGGCTGCGATCCGAACGCGCACAACGCATTTGGATTTGCCGATCGCATTGGCGCTGTTCGCGGGTGGCATCGCGGGCGCGGTGAATACGATTCTGAATCGCGGCGAGATCTACTTCGATTCGCTGTCGATGCTGGTGTTCCTGCTGCTGGTTGGCCGCTGGTTCCAGCGCCGCCAGCAGCGCCAAGCCGCCGACGCGGTGGAATTGCTCTTTTCGCTGACGCCAAGCGCCGCGCGTCGCGTGCTGAACGGCGAACTGCGTGACGTCCCGATCGAGGCGGTTCGAGCCGGCGACGAAATCGAAATCCGCGCCGGCGAGACCATTCCGGTCGATGGCGTAATTGAATCAGGCGAATCCGCCGTCGATCAATCGCTTCTCACCGGCGAGGCGCAGCCGCTGGATCGAGCGCCCGGCGACGACGTCTGCGCCGGCACGCTCAACGTCTCCGCCACGTTGCGGGTGCGTGCCCGGGCGACGGGAGTGGACACGCGTGTCGGCAAGCTCATGGCGCTGGTCGAGCGCAGTGCTCGCGAGGCGCCGCCGATCGTCCAGTTCGCCGACCGGCTGGCCGGGCGTTTGACGATCGCGATGCTCGCGCTGGCGGCATTCACGCTCACAGCCTGGCTGTTCATCGCGCCGGAGCGGGCGATCGACCGCGCTACCGCCCTGCTGCTGGTGACGTGCCCCTGCGCGCTCGGGCTGGCCACGCCGCTGATTATCACCGTCGCCATCGGCCGCGCCGCGCGGCGCGGAATCCTGGTCAAAGGCGGCGAAGCGTTCGAAACGCTGGCCCGCGGCGGCCAGATGTTCCTGGACAAAACCGGAACGCTGACCGAAGGGCGGCTGCGCCTGATCGCGTGGCACACAACGCCAGATTTCCCGCGCGAAGCGGATGATTGGTTACGGCTTGCGGTCGCGGCGTTAGAGCGCCACGCAACACACCCGATCGCCAAAGCGCTTGTTGCGGGCCTGGCGGGCGATTCGCAGGCGACCGAATCCGTTCGCGAGCAAGTTCGTAACTACCGGCAACGACTCGGCGCGGGCGTCGAGGGGTTGGTCGATGGCCGCCAGGTCCGCGCCGGATCGACGGCGTTCATCCAATCCGCCGGCGTCCGATTCGACGACTGGAGCGCAGCCCGCGTCGCCGAGATCAGCGCGCGAGGAAACTCGCCGGTGGTCGTCGCGTGCGATGACGCGGTGATGGCGGTGGCCGGGCTGGGTGACGCCGTTCGCTCGGACACCAAGCGCGCGATCGAGGCTCTGCAATCCGCGGGCTGGCGCAGCGGAATTCTGTCCGGCGACGACGCCCGCGTAGTCTTTCACACGGGCGATCTGCTGGGTATCGATCGCACCGCGACGCGCGGCGCCGCGACACCCGAAATCAAGCTGCAGGTCGTGCAGGCCGCAAGATCCAGCGGACCGGTGGTGATGGTCGGCGATGGCGTGAACGACGCCGCCGCCCTGAGCGCCGCCAGCGTCGGCATCGCCGTGCACGGCGGCGCCGAGGCGAGCCTGGCCGCCGCGCATGTCTACCTGAGTCGCCCGGGGCTGACGCCGATCGTCGAGCTGGTCGACACATCGCGGCAAGTCTTCAGAGCGATTCGCCGCGGCCTGTATATCTCGCTGACTTACAACGTTCTCGCAGCCGCGCTGGCGATGACCGGCGTGCTCACGCCGCTAATTGCCGCCATTCTGATGCCGATTAGCTCGTTCACCGTGCTGGCGCTTGCGTTGGACTCGCAAACGTCTGATGCAGCGCCGACGCAACCAGCGCGGTACGAAGGCGAACTGGTCGCAAGTGCAAAAAGCGGCGCATGCACGCCGCTTGTCGCCGGGAGTGCATCATGAGCGTCATCTTCATCGTATTGCCGCTGGCGATTCTGCTGGCGGCGGCTGCGCTCGCGGCGTTCACCTGGGCCGTGCGACAAGGGCAATTCGACGACCTGGATTCCGCGGCCCACCGCGCGGTATTCGACGACGAAGTGGAACGCCCGTAGTCAGGCCCTTCCGCCGAACATGGCGCGTAGAAAATCCGTCGTCCGAGCCAGTCGATATCCACGCTGCCGAAGCGATTTCACACACTCCGGCGTAGGCCACGAGAAATAGCTGCGCTGCGACAGGTCCTGCGGGACTGACTTCTGCGTCGACGATTCAATCTCCGAAACGGTCGTTTCAAGCAGCTCCCCCGCGCGCGCGCAACACCGCCAGAACAGGTGAAACGCGCTGTCGCCGGGACGAACGGGCACCTTCTCCTGCACGAGGATGTCGCCCTCGTCAAGACCTTCTTCCATGTAGTGAATCGTCGCCGCCGAGTAATCCTCGCCGTTGGCCAGCGCCCAGACGTAGGGCGACATGCCGGCGTAGCGCGGCAGCGGGGCGCAGTGCACGTTGATGCAGCCCAGCGGCGGCATCTTCAGCAGCTCTCGTTTGGCGACCTGGTTCATGCTGACCGAGACAATCAGCTCGGGCTTCAAGGAGCGCAGCTCGTCCAGAAACGCCGGCTCGTTGATGTTCGACGAGAGCCAGTGGCGAACGCCGTTACGCCGGGTCCAGAGCAAAGTCGAGCTGGCCCAGCGCCGTCCGCCGAGCAGCGCCAAGAGACGATTCCAGACTCGAAACACGCCGTAGACGGCGGACTTGAAGACGAAATGTCGCCAGCCGGTGTTCTTGAGCACCCACGAGAGCGAGCTTTGCATGTCCTTTTTGCCGACCAGCGCCTGCGAGAAAACGATGCCGACAATCTGCTCCTTCCGCGCCGGCAGAAAGTCGCGCAGCACGCACCAGGAGAAGAAATTGTCGTTGGTCAGCAGAAGGATTCGAGCCCGGGTCGGCGGCATTCGGCGTCCGTATTCGCGCGCCTATCAACCATGCACCATCGCGTCGGCGATCGCGCGGCAGCGCGCGTATGTCTCGACGAACTCCGGCTGCGCCTCGACCTGCTGGTACGCGGCGTTGAGCTCGTCCAACGTTCGGCCCTGAACCACGCTATCCGCGATGTTGAAGAGGACGTTGTCCTCCTTGCCGATGTGGCCGCGAAGAAGCTCGAGAAACGCGTCGCCGTGGGCGAGAAACGCTTTGATCGCGTCGCCCTGGCCGGCCTTCGCGGCGTCAAGCGTCTCGCGCATCGTGCGCACATGCTGCCGGCCGATACGATGCTCCTCGAGCATCACGGCGATGGGTCCGGACTCGCTCGGCAGGCCGCAGCGATTCAGACACGGGAACAGCCGATCCTCTTCCTTGCCGTGGTGGCACCGATCGGCGAACCCGCGGAAAAAATCGAGGAACGGCGCGAACGCGGCGGCTGTGACGCTGCATGTCTTGCGCGCGTTCGACAACGCCGCTTCGAAGCGATCCAGCATCTTCAGAATGACCTGGTGCTCCTGCCTCAAGGCCTCGGTGGCGCTCATGTCGACTCCTGATCGAGTGTCCATCAGCAGTTTATCACATCCGTGGCCGCGGATTGAGTGCAGAGAGACCTTCGTTACGCAGAAACAGCTCTCCTACGATCGGGCCTCGGTGTCGAGCGTTTTCAGGGCGTCGCAAGCGAAACTTAGCCACTGCCTACTGGTCGTTAGTGGCTCAGTTTCACGAAGGAACTCCCCAGACGAGCCCCAACCGTAAGGGGGGGTCTCTTGCGACCGCAGAAAGCCGCTCCCTTACGGTCGGGCCTCGGTGTCGAGCGTTTTCCCGGCGTCGCAAGCGAAACTGAGCCACTGCCGAAGCGGGCGATCGGCTTGTCGCGGTTCGGCAGTGCGGCTAGCATCGCTGTCTCAGTTTCGACAGCGCGGTGCGGTTCCGGGCGCTGTCAGACGAACTCTGAATGAACACGGTTTCTCCGCCAAGCTCGCCTCGCCACGCGCCCGCGCCGAAGCGCCGCTCTCGCTCCGTTCGAGTGATTCTGCATCTCATCGCGGCCGCGCTACCCACGTCGCTCGCGGGGTGCAGTGGGCCGCAACTCGACGCCGCCGTCAAACGGGTATTCGAACCGAAGCGTTCCGCGCAGCAGTACATGCTGATCGCCGTTTCCGACACCGACGCGGATGCGCGACGCAGCGCGGTGGCGCGCATTGCGCAAAGCAAGGACTCGCGGGCCGATTGGGCCATCAAAGGCTATGTCGCAATCGCGCTGCTCGAGAACGACACCCAGGCGCGGCTGGTGGCGATCCGCGCGCTGGCCGACAGCGACGACCCGCGCGGCGTGGAAACGCTGATGAAGCTGCTGAATCACCAGGACTTCCCGCCGCAGGAGGTCCGCCCGCCCGACGCGCTGTGCCGCTGGGACGCGCTGACGGGCGTGGCGCGGTTGGTGGAGAGCGGCGCGGTGAAGCCGGAACAGCACGCCGCCGTGCGCGATGCGTTCCTGCGCGACCTCGAAAACCCGGACCGCAACGTTCGCATCGCCGCCGCGCGCGGGCTGGGAACGCTGCCGGGAAACGACGCCGCGCTCGATAAGCTGATCGCGGGTCTGCGCGACGAGCAATTCGCGGTCGCGTTTGAGTGCGAAAACTCGTTGATGCGGCTGACCGGCGTGACGAACGATTGCAACCCGGCGGCGTGGGAAAGCTGGCGTGAGGCGAATCGCGCGGCTCCGTTCGCGCGAGCCGGGCAGATCCCCGATTCGCACCGGCTGCCTTACGGAAACCGCTGGGAGAAGATGGCGCACGACACGCGACAACTTGTCCGCTGGGCGTTTCCGGAGGACAAGCCAAGATAGTGCCTTGGTCCGACGCCGCCGCGGGCCGATGCCGCGCGAGAGCGCAGCCCGCGCGGTCCGGTCTTGAACAAGGAAGGTCATGCAGGCGATCCACTTTGATGCTTCGGCTTCTCCGTCGCTGCGGTCCCTGGCCGACTATCCGGATCCGCAACCGCGCGACGACGAAGCGCTGATCCGCGTCCACCTGGCCGGCATCTGCGCGACCGACCTGGAAATCTGCCGTGGGTACATGCAGTTTCGCGGCGTCCCCGGGCATGAATTCGTCGGAGTCGTCGAGCAGGGTCCGGCTTCGCTGGTCGGGCGGCGCGTCGTCGCCGAAATCAATTGCGTTTGCGACGAATGCGACATGTGCCGAAACGGAATGCCCAAGCACTGCCGGCGGCGGACGGTAGTCGGCATTCAGGGGCGCGACGGCGCGTTTGCGGAGCTGCTATGCGTGCCGACGTCCAACTGCTATCTCGTGCCCGACGATCTGAGCGATGAACACGCCGTTTTCACCGAGCCGCTCGCCGCGGCGCTGCAGGTCATCGCGCTGCAGCCGATCTCGCTCGGGGCGCGTGTGGCGTTGATCGGAACCGGGCGTCTCGGTCTGCTCGTCGCGCAGGTGCTCAAGCAACAGGGCTGCGACCTGCTGGCGATCGGGCGGAATCCGACGGCGCTGCAGCTTTGCGCCGCGCTGGGCGTGCACGCGGTCCACATCAGCCAGGCCGCGCCCGCCGCCGACCGCGACATGGTCGTCGAATGCACCGGTTCGCCCGAGGGCCTGCGCCTGGCGCTTCAGATGGTCCGGCCGCGCGGCACGATCGTGCTGAAGAGCACCTACAAGGAGCCGGCCAACGTCGATCTCGCGCCGCTGGTGGTGAACGAAATTCGCATGGTCGGCAATCGCTGCGGCCCGTTTCCGGCGGCGATCGAGATGCTGCACGAGAAGAAGATTCACGTCGACGAGCTGATTTCCGCGACCTTTCCCTTCTCGCGCGGCGTGGAGGCATTCGCCGCCGCCGCCGATCACGCCAACATCAAGGTCTTGCTCCGCCCCGACCGCCTCTAATGCGATTTTTCACCGTAGAAGATCGGCGATACGCGCGATTCGATCGCCTCGCGGACGAGGTTGGGCTGGTGCACGCGTTCAGCACGCGGCCAGACGACGTGTCGGCCAAGAGCGATGCGCAAGCGGCGCTGCGGCGTGCGCGACGATCGCGGTTTGCGCGCGATCTGGGCATTTCGGCCGGGCGAATTCACCATTGCATTCAGATCCATCGACCGGGTATTTCGCTCATCGCGCATGACACGCGTTCCGGACCGCACGAGAATGTGGACGCGCTCATCACCAGCGCACCGGGCGAGGCGCTAATGACCTTTTCGGCGGACTGCCCGCTGCTGCTGGTCTACGGGTCGTCCCCGGCGGTGCTCGGTGTCGCGCACGCGAGCTGGCGCTGCACCGTGGCCGCGATTGCGCGCCGGTTGGTCGACTTCATGTCGGGGGCGCTGCACTGCGCGCCGAGCACGCTACGTGCCGGAATCGGCCCTTCGGCCGGCCCATGCTGCTACGAAGTGAAGGAAGACGTGCACCAGGCGGCCGCCGGTTTGCCGGCACGCGAGACGCTTTTCGAAAAGCGCGACGGACGAGTGTATTTCGATCTCTGGCGCGCCAATCGCGAGCAGCTCCTTGCCGCGGGCCTGCTCGCCGAGAACATCGAAATCGCCGGTATTTGCACCATGTGTCGCACCGATCTGTTCTACTCATTTCGCCGCGAAGGGTCCGGCTGCGGTCATTTCGGCCTGATGGCGGCGCTTTGCGGGCAATCGTGAACCGCCCTGCCGAAATGCTGTTTTGCGACGAAGACGCGCAGCGCGGGCCGTTGACGCGGGCGGACGCGGCGCGCGGCGTCGGCGTGGTGCTGGCGGTGTTCATCGCAACGCGACTGGTCGTCTGGTCCTTCGCCTACGCCGGCGCGCTGCTCAATGTGCGGATCGAGCTGGGGCTCAAGCCGCCCTTCGAGCTGTACGAAAAGGAACTGGCGGCGCGGCTGCACGATCCGGCGTCGCGCGAATACGCGCTGTTTCTAGAGCGTTTCGCTCATTTCCGCCCTTTGCTGAATTTTGATGGACTGCACTACCGCTCGATCGTTCAGAACGGCTACCGCTATCGCCCCGTGTCGCTCGACGCCGAGCCCGCCGAGCGCCAGCAGAATATCGCGTTCTTCCCGCTCTACCCGCTCACCGCGAGCCTGCTGACGCCGCTGCTAGGGGTGCACGGCGCGATGATCTTCGTCTCGCACGCGGCGGCGCTGGCGGCGGCACTGGTCTTGCATTTCTGGATCACATGGCGAGTCGACGCCGCGTGTGCCGCCGCGGCGGTCGCGTGCGTGCTCTGCCTGCCGTCGGCGTGCTATTACAGCTTCGGCTATGCCGAGAGCACTACGCTGCTCATGACGGTGTTGACGTTGGCGTGTCTGGATGCCGGCCGGCTGCTGCCGGCCGCTCTCGCCTGCGGCCTGGCGACCGCCACGCGCCCGACGGCGGCGGCGTTGGTCCCGGTCTTCCTGCTGGCGGCCTGGGCACGGCGGGCGCCGCGCGGCGCGCGCCAGGCTGATCCGAGCCGCGAGCGTAAGGCAGCGGGGGGACCGAATCGGCCGGACCCTCGCCGTCCCCCGCTCCCTGACGCTCACGGCTCCGATCAGAGCACGGCCGTAACGTACGCCGCCAACTCCGTCGCGCCGCGGAATTGGACGCGGCTGTTGCTTCTTGCGCCGCTTTCGATCGCCGGCATCACCGCGTACGCCGGCTACCTGACGTACCGCTTCGGCTCGCCGCTGGTGTATTTCACGAATTTCCGCGTAGGTTGGGTTCCCGACAAACAGCGCGCGGATTGGTTTCAGTTCGTCACGCTGGCGCGGGCCTGGGATCAGTTCAAATACTTCGGGCGTACGCTCTCCGGCCTGCCGGAGAGCGTCGTCACGGTGCTCAAACCGTTCACCTGGAACATGCCGATGTCGCTGGGGCTGGTGGCGGTCAGCCTGGCGGCGTGGCGCGTCGTTCCGCGGAGTTTTCGCCCGCTGCTGCTGTTGGCGCCGCTGATATTCCTGCAATCGTATCTGGCTTCGGGCGGAGCGACGTTCGGCGTGGAACCGATCGGTCGCTACATGGGCGTCGCGACTCCGGCGCTGGTGATTTTGGGAATCTGGATGCAGCGGCGCTGGCCGGCCGGCCTTCGCGCCGGCGCGTGGGCGGCCATGATGGTGCTCCAAGCGGCGTGGGCTTTTCATTTCGGATTGGATGAATGGTCAGGCTGATGCCGCGGAACGAGAAAGGCGCTACACTGGTGCGGCGCGGCGGCGCGGCCATTCGGATCGCGCGCGGCCGCTGACGGCGAACTTCTGGCTGATCGACCGCGACTGATGTCCATTCGCACCTGGCTCCTGCTATTCACGCTCGTCGGACCCGCCGCATTGCTGCTGGCGTTCGGACCGCGCGGGCGCATCGACACGCCGCCGGGCCGCGTCGTCATTCGTTACTGGGAAAAATGGACCGGCGTCGAGGGTCAGGCGATTCAGCGCCTTGTGCGACGCTTCAACGACAGCGTGGGCGCCGAGCGCGGCATCTGGGTCGAATACTGCACGATCAGCAACATCGACCAGCGGCTGCTGATCTGCACCGCCGGCGGAGATCCACCCGACGTGGCCGGGCTATTCGACTCGCGCATCCCGCAATTCGCGGATCAGGGGGCGCTACACCCGCTCGACGAGCTGGCGCGCGAGTATCACCTCGATCTCGACGCGATCAAGCCGATCTGGCTGCAACTCGGACGCTACCAGGGACGGTTGTACGCCCTGCCCAGCACGCCGTTCACGATCGCGCTCTACTACAACCGATCGCTGTATCGAGAAGCGGGACTCGATCCGGATCATCCGCCGCAAACAACCGAGGAATTGAACGAGTACGCGCGGAAGCTGACGCGCTTCGAAGAGAAAGACGGCCGCCGGCGCATCGTGCAACTCGGCTTCACGGTGTCGCCGGCGATGCTCGGCTGGTGGCATTGGGTCTGGCCGAATTTTTTCGACGGCCGGCTGTGGGACGGCGAACGATTTACCTACGACACCGACGCCGGCCGCGCGGCGGCGAACTGGATTCGTGCGTTCCGCGACTCCATCGGCAACAAGGACGTGCTGGACTTCGAGGCCGGCGCGGGGCCGATCGAGAGCGCCGAAAATCCGTTCCTGGCCGGTCGCCTGGCGATGGTTTTCCAGGGTCCGTGGATGTCAACCTGGATTCGGACCTATGCGCCGAAGCTCGATTACGGCGTCGCGCCGTTCCCGAGCGTGACGACGAAGCGGCGCAACGTGTTCGCCAGTTGCGACCAGTTCGTCATTCCGGCCGGCGCGCCGCACGTTCGTGAAGCGATGATCTTCCTCGAGTTCATGATGCGGCGTGAGGTGCTCGACGAGCTGTGTCGTCTGCACGGAAAGGTCTCGCCGTTTCGGGAACCCACGCCCGAGTTCTTCGAACGCCACCTGAATCCGTACATCCGCGTGTTCGATGAGATGGCGTCATCGCCGGACGCGTTCGGATTTCCATCGATGCCCACCTGGTCCGTCGCCGAACGCGCCACGCACGATGCCTTGCAAGTCATCCTGCGCGGGACACGCCCGCCCGAAGAGGCGCTGCGCGCGGCGCAGACCCGCGTCGACGCGGCGGTGGCCGATTATCAGCGCATGGCGCGGATGCGGCACGGGGGCGCGAGATGAACGTAGACAGAACGGCGGTCAATCCACTCGATCGACCCAATACTCCGGCCGGCGGTTTCCGTGCGCAACGGCCGCGAAGGAATCTTCCCAACCGAGCCCCGACCGTAAGCGAGGGGCCGCTTGCGGTGAGCACAAAGCCGCTCCCTTACGGTCGGGCCTCGGTGTCGAGCCGATTCCCGGTGTCGCCTGCGAAACTGAACCACTGCCCGCGCAAGCCTCGCCGGCCGCTCGCGGGGGACGTTCAATCCGCATCGCCGCTCTGGAGCCGAGATTGCAGTTGCCCGTGCAAGTCTTTGGCAGGCACGGTGGTCACGCGGCCGGAATCCAGTTCTTCGATTCTCCGCCCGATTTCCGCTTCCCAGGCGGCGACGACATCGGGGTCGCGACGATCTGAAACGGCCGCTCGCAGCTCGTCCAGAAGGGTTGCAAGTTCGTCGGCGGGAAGCGCCATCGCCTGTTCTAGAATGTGTTTTGTTCGCGAGCTCATCCCATGAGGATACCCGACGCCCGCCGTGCAGTTCCCGGTTCGAGTTGGCGACGGCTTCCTGCCGGCCTGCTCTGGACCGCGCCGTGGTGGCTCGGATTTCTCTTTTTTCTGGCCGTCCCCTTGGGCGCGTCGCTGTACCTGAGCTTCTGCGACTACACGCTGCTCCAGCCGCCGGCGTTCATCGGCTGGGCCAATTACCTTTCGCTCGCGTCGGACGCGGACTTCGGCAAGGTCGTCTTCAATACGCTCGTGTATTCGCTTCTGGCCGTTCCGCTGGGCGCAATTGTCGCAGTCGCACTGGCGTTATTGCTGAACCGCACAGCGCGCGGGCAGGCTTTCTTCCGCGCCTGCGTTTTCCTTCCGACGATCGTCCCGCTGACTGCCGCCGCGATGGTGTGGATGTGGATGTTGAATCCGCAGGCCGGATTGGTGAACGAGCCTTTTCGATGGGCCGGGATGTCGCCTCCGAACTGGTTCGACCGCCCGGCGTGGGCCATGGCGGCGCTGGTGCTGATCAGCCTCTGGTTCGTGGGTTCGCCAACCGTCATCTATCTAGCTGGTTTGCAGGAAATCCCGCTGGAGCTATACGAGGCGGCGGAACTGGACGGCGCCTCGCCCTGGGGGCGTTTCCGGAATGTGACGCTGCCGGGACTGGGGCCGGTGGTGCTGTTCAATGTGATCATCGCAATCCTGACGGCCTGGCAGATATTCGCCCTTCCGTACATTCTCTGGCGCACCCAGAAAGGCCCCGACGGAGCGACGTATTTCTACGCCATGTACATTTACGACGCGGCGTTTCGTGACTTGCGAATGGGCTACGCCAGCGCGATGGCGTGGGTTCAACTGCTGATCATCCTGCTGATGACCGGGCTGGTGTTCTGGATCGGACGCCGAACCGTGCATTACCGCGGGGCTTGAGCCGAGGCGAAGATGTTTCCCGAGTTATTCGGGCTGCGAACGTACAGCTTCCTCTACGTGGGCAGCATGCTCGCGCAGGCGGTCATCGCCTGGCAGCTCTGTCGGCGGCACGGCATCGCGCGCTGGAACGCCGGGTTGCTCGCACTGTGCTATGCACTGGGAATGGTCGGCGGCGCGAAGATCCTTTTCGACATCGTGCACCTCAGCGTCGACGTGCGGAGCTACTTCAACGTCGCCACGTACTTGAAAGGCGGTCTCTGGGGCGGACTGCTTGCCTACCTCCTGTCCGCTATCGCGCTATTCGCGATTGGGCGTCAGGATTGGCGGCGTCGGTTGGATCTGATCGCCTGGACGCTGCCGATTCCATTGATCTTGGCGAAGCTCGCCTGCCTGGCGAACGGCTGCTGCTATGGCCTGGAAACTTCGTTGCCGTGGGCAGTGTGTTTCCCGCCCGGTGCGGTCGCGCCAGCCGGCGTGTGGCGTCATCCGACACAAATCTATGAAATGTCGGTTATCTGCGGCGCCTGGGCGACGTATTGTCTCGTGTCCCGGCGCGGCGCGCCGTCCGGCGCGCTCCTGGCGTGGTTTGTGCTGATTTATGGCGTCGGTCGGCCGCTGACCGAATTGTTTCGCGCCGACCTCGCGGAACGCCCGCAATTCGGCGCCGTGAGTGCCTCTCAGGTGGTGTGCGCGCTGGCCGCGGCCGCCGCCGTAATCATCCTGTGGCGGCTGCATCAGCCGAAACGGGGATCTTGGCCCGCGCGCGTCGCGCTCTACGCGCCGCTGCTTCTGGTCGCCGTGCTCTATCTCACGCCGCTGCTTTGGATGGTGTGCGTGAGCCTGAAAGGCCCGCAGGAGGTCTTCAAGCCCACGTTTCTGCCGCAATCGCTGACCGATTTCGAGCATGGACCGCGCGTGGACTGGTCCGCCTACACGGCGGTGGCGCGCTCCGATCAGTTCGACTTCCCGCTCTACGCCCGCAACACGTTGATCATCACGCTGCTGAGCCTGGTCGGCGTTTTGCTGAGCTGCTCGATCGCGGCGTACGGCTTCGCGCGCGTGAAATTCCCCGGCCGCGACGTGCTCTTCGGAATCTGCCTGGCGACGATGATGATCCCCTTCCCGGTCATTATGGTGCCCTCGTACATGCTCTTCAAATATCTCGGCTGGATTGGAACATTCCTGCCGCTGTGGGTGCCGTCGTGCTTCGGCGTGGCGTTCAACATCTTCCTGCTACGACAGTTCTTCATGGGAATTCCGAACGAACTCGAGGAATCCGCCCGCATCGACGGCTGCTCGACCTGGGGCTGTTTCTGGCGCATCTGCCTGCCGCTCAGCAAGCCGGCGCTGGCGGTGGTCGCGCTGTTTCACTGCCTTGCGGTCTGGAATGACCTGGTCGGACCGCTCATCTTTCTGACGCACCAGGAGCATTTCACGCTGGCGCTCGGCCTTCAGTTCCTGCAAAGCAAGTCCGGCGACACGCCGTGGAACCAGCTCATGGCGGCATCGACGCTGATCGTCGTGCCGGTGCTGGTGCTGTTCCTGCTCGCGCAGAAGACGTTCATTCGCGGAATCGCAACGACGGGAATCAAGGGATAGCCCGACCGCGCAATCGCGACCGATCCGCTCGCTGCCGATAGTATTCGCGAACTCAAGAGTTCGGAGAGTGTCGCTTGTCTGCAACTTCGACAGCTACGCCGCGCGCCCAGCCGCCGTCGGCCGGCGCTCCGTACAGCGAAGTTCAGCGCCAGAACGCGCGGCCTAGGCTTCCGGCGTTCGCATTTCTCGCGGCGCAACTCGGGTTGTCGCTGTACGTCGTTCGCGAGTTCAACGTCCAAAGCCCGGCCCTGTTTCTTCTCTGCTGCCTGACGTTCGGCGCGTTCGTACTACACTACTTCACGCCGCTGGCGTACAAGAAAAGTGTGTTTCTCGCCTGCTCGCTCGTCGGCGGCTATTTCGTGCTCGTTCACGCCGATCCGGCCGTCTTTCCAGGTCCCGTTGAATATCTCGCGTCCGGCGTGTTCCTGTTTGGATTGCTGGCGCTGGCCGGCGTGTCTTGGGCGATCCTGAATGCGCCGCTGTCGGCGGGCGTTCGCGTGGGGACTGTGGTCGCCGTCGCCGCCGCGCTGGCCTACCTTCGCATGCGCGGCGGATTCCTATCAGACGGCCAATGGCGCGTGGTGGGCGGGATTTTCATGTTTCGCCTGATCGTCTACGCACACGAGATCGTGACGCGCAAGCGGCGCGAAACGCCGATCGATACATTCAGCTACTTCCTGCTCCTGCCGAACTTCCACTTTTCGCTTTTCCCGGTCATCGACTACGACACGTTCAAGAAGTCCTGGTACGCATCCGACATTCACGCCACCGCGCAGCGCGGCGTGGCGTGGATCGTCCGCGGCATCGTGCAGCTTTGTCTGCATCGACTCCTGGATCGCCGCGTCGCGATCGCGGCCGAACAGGTCAACTCGCTCCTGACGCTGTGCCAGTTCATCTTCCCGACCTACCTGCTCTACATGCAGGTATCGGGCCAATTCCACCTGATCGCGGGCATGCTGCACCTGTTCGGCTGGCGCCTGCCGGAGACGAATCGAAACTGGCTGCTGGCCGACAGCTTCACGGACTTCTGGCGACGGATCAACGTGTACTGGAAGGACTTCATGGTGAAGTGCTTCTACTACCCGACATATTTCCGGCTGCGGAAGACGAATGAGAAGCTGGCGCTGGTCGCCGCAACCGCGGTCGTGTTCGTGAGCACGACGTTGCTGCACGGCTACCAGACGTTCTGGTTCAACGGTGAATTCCGCGTTTCGGTCCCGGACGCGGTCTTCTGGGGCACGCTGGGCGTGCTGGTGATGTTCGGCGTGTTGCGACAATCCGCCAAGCCCGCGCCGCGCGCCAGACTGGCGTCCGCCACGCCGGCCGGCCGCCTGCGAAAAGTCGCATCGACGATCGGCGTATACCTGTTCATCAGTGTGCTCTGGTCGATCTGGAGCAGCCCCTCGCTTGTCGACTGGCTCGACGCCGTGACGTATTGGAGGCGCTCATGAACCCGCCGCGCGCTACAAGCCGGCCGTTTGATTTTGAACGCGGCGGCGCTGTGTCTGTGCTGGCGGCGCTCGGATTGCTAGCCGCGCTCGCGCCGCGCGGATTGCTGGGCGAACTCGCGGCGCAGCTTGTCGCCGACGCGCGCAGCTTGGGCGCGAGCCGCGCGGGGCGCGAGCTCCAGGTCCGCAACTACTACGACGCACTCGTCGCGCCGGAGAGCGGCGAGCAGAGCGGCCTGGCGTTTCGCCTCGCACAGCGCTGGACCGGCCGAGCGGCGGCGATGCGCCGTTTCGAACCCTGGCCGCGCTGCAAGATCGTGCGGAATGACGATCCGTTTCTGCCGACCGTAATGATTCCCGACAGCGAGGCGATGCACGCCGGCGCACTGATTCGCAGCAACCACTGGGGCATGCGCGATGTCTGCGAGCGCGAGAAGCCCGCGGGATGCAAACGGATCGCGCTGCTGGGTTCATCGGTCGACATGGGCTGGGGCGTCCCGCACGAGGCCACTTACGAGGTGGCGGCCGAAGAGGCGCTCAACGCATCACTGACCGGGCGACACTATGAGATTCTGAACTTCTCGAATCCTGGATACTCGATCATCGAGTCGATCTATCAGGCCGAGAACCAGACGCTCGATTTCTCCCCGGACCTGATTCTCGTCTCCGTGAACCCCGACAGCTACGAATCGCTGATACTAGACTGCGTGCTGGGGCGCGTCGCGGCCGGTCGGGACGCGCATTACGAGTTTGTCTCGCGAATCCTTGATCGCGCCGGAGTCGGCCGCGGCGAGAAGTCCGCCGACGCGCGACGGAAGCTGCGGCCATTCCGCCCGGCGCTGTTTCACGCCGCCTGCAAATACCTGGCGGCATGGTCGGCCCAAAGCGGCGTGCCGGTTCGACTGATCGTGGTGCAACTGGATATCGGCGTGCGCCCGGAGACGATGCTCACGGACATCGCCGAGTCGGCGGAAGACGCCGGAGTACGGGTCATTCCGTTGTTTGGCGTGCTCAAGGGACTGTCTCCCTCGGAGGCCTTCGTGAACGCCGGCATTGATGAACACCCGTCCGCGCTGGCGCACCAGCGAATCGCGGCTGCCTTGCTGGTCGCGCTGCGTAACGACGCTGATGCCGCGCGGCTACTTGAATTGGCGCCCGGACAAGAATAATCGCCACCTAAACTGAACAGTCCGTTGAAGAACTCACTAGCCGAGCCCCGACCGTGAGGGAGGGGTCCGCCCGGTTCTCGAACGCACCGGGATTCCAGGCGATTTCGGCCATCGGCCGACCCCTCCCTCACGGTCGGGGCTCGGTTAGGAGCGTTTCTCAACCGACTGCCAAGCTGGCTCTTCATCCGCGCTGCCGTCCTTCAATCGCCGCCAGGATGCACCCAAGGGCAAGAACGACCAGGTCGTCGAAATGCTCGTCGTCATCGGATTCGAGCGACACGCCGAGCCGGAAGATGAAGATGCTGAAGTGCTGCCGGAATCGGGCCGCTCGGCGTCCATCGAGGTGCTTGAGTTCGTATTTTTGCGGCGATAGGAACGCTACGATCTCCACCCAATGCCGCAAGAACGCCAGCGGCCCGGTTTCCTCGAGCGTCGCGATCTGCTGCCCGTCGCCATTGAGGACCTGCCACGAATCGCGCACGAAGGTGCTCGTCCAACCCTTTCGCCGCGCCGCGCCGATCCGCTCTCCGTCCGGCGTGAAAATGTCGTACGTGGCGCCCCAGTCAATGACGCTCCGCGCGCAAATACGCAGCAACTCCTTCGACATCGACTCGTCGGTGTAGATGCGCAGGTCTTCCTTCAGCCGTAACGCCGCTTGCTTGCAGTAGCCGACGACGTTCCCGCCCTTGTCGTAGATGTGGAAGGCGGCGCCAAACAGCCGGAAGAACTGCCGTCGAATGGTGTAGCGTTCGTTTTCGGCAGGGATGTTTGACATTCCGCTTATTACAACCTCCTACATCGCGACCGGCAACTGCCCCGGTGGCCGGCGGGCGCCAAATTCAACTCGCACGATGAGAAAGGCCGACGTAAATTGACGTATCGGATTTAGCCGGTCCACCTGCGCTCGATGGAGACTCTTACGATGAGCCTGACTCGCGAGGAAATCGCCGACAGACTACGCAACTACATCCTGCAGGAGTTCCTGCCCGGCGAATCGCCGCAGAACCTGCGCGACGACACGCCGCTCAAGAGCTCGTCGATTCTCGATTCGGTTTCGACACTTCAGCTCGTCAGCTTCGTCGAAGACACGTTTAAGATCTCGGTCGAACCGCACGAGGCGGCGGGCGACTTCGACCGCATCGCCGACATCGCCGCGCTGATCGAGCGCAAGCGGTGAACGCGCCCCCGGCGGCCCTTCGACTCGACGAACTGCTCGCGCGGCAGGCCGTCGCCGCGCCGGATGCCGTGTGCGCCGAGGACTCGCAAGGCCGACGGCTGACCTATCGGGAGTTTGACGCTCTGTGCGGGCGACTCGCGGCCAAGCTGCGCGATCTGGGGGTTCGGCGCGGCGATCGCGTGGGAATCTGCATGCCCAAGAGCATCAACTCGCTGGCATGCGTGTTCGGCGCGCTTCGAGCCGGTGCGGCGTACGTGCCCGTCGACTACTCCGCGCCCGCCGAGCGAAATCGATTCATTTTCACGAACTGTGACGCGCGGGTCATTTGCGCTGACGAGCCGCGCGCTGCGGCGCTTCGCGCCGATTGCGGCAACGCATCGAAAATGCCGGATCAGTCTCCCGATCGATCCACTCCGGCGCAGGATCCGGCGCTGCTGGCGTTTCCGGGAGCGGCGACCGCGAGTGTCGGTGCGCCGTTCCTCGACAATCTCGCGCCGCTCGCCGCCGCGCCGGACGCGTCAGAAACCGATCTGGCGTACATCCTCTACACATCCGGCTCGACCGGCGTTCCCAAGGGCGTGATGCACACACACGCCAGTGCATTGAGCTTCGTCTATTGGGCCGCTCGCGTCTTCGAGCCGAACGCGGCCGACCGTTTCAGCAGTCACGCTCCGTTTCACTTCGATCTTTCGATCCTCGACTTGTATGTCCCAATGACGGCCGGCGCGGCGGTCGTGCTCGTCGACGACGAACTCGGCAAGCAACCGCACCTGCTGGCGCCGTTTATCGCCGACAAGCGGATTTCGATCTGGTATTCGGTGCCGTCGATCCTGGCGCTGATGGCGCAGTTCGGCAAGCTCGAGCGACACGACTACTCGGCGCTGCGCACGGTTCTGTTTGCGGGCGAGGTATTCCCCGTCAAGCATTTGCGGGCGCTCCGATCGCACTGGCGACGGCCCGCATTCTGGAATCTCTACGGCCCGACCGAGACCAACGTCTGCACGTATTATCGCGTGCCCGACACGATTCCCGACGAACGCACGACGCCGTTCCCGATCGGCAAAGTGTGCGAGAACTGTCGCGGGCGGGTGCTGGATGAGGGGATGAGCGAAGTCTCCGGCGCCGTTGAAGGAGTCTTGTACATCCACCAATCCGGCCCGGTCATGTCCGGCTATTGGAATCTGCCCGAGAACAACGCCAAGGCGTTCTACGTCGACGCGAATGGGCAGCGCTGGTATCGCACCGGCGACGTGGTTTACGCCGACGAGCAAGATGACCTGATCTTCGTCGGGCGGCGCGATCGCATGGTGAAGCGCCGCGGCTACCGCATCGAGCTCGGCGAAATCGAGGCCGGCCTGTACAAACACCCGCAAATCCGAGAGGCGGCGGCCATCGCGCGCGAGCAGCCGGAGGGCGTGCAAATCGTCGTGTTTCTGAGCGGCAAGACCAGCGAGCCGCTCTCGCCGATCGCACTGAAGCAATTCTGCGCCGCGAACCTGCCGGCGTATATGATTCCGGATCGATTCGAATTGCTGCCCGATCTGCCGCGCACATCGACCGGCAAGGTCGATTACCAGGCGTTAATGCGACGAGGCTGAACCGTGCTCAATCTCTACACTCGCGAGAAGATCGAAAACTGGGCATCGGATTTTTGCCAATCTGACCGAGCCGACTCAATTCCGGGTGCGCTGCGCGACATCGCGCCGCAAGCGCTGGTCGAGTTCCTCGTGGCGGCCTGCGAGCGACGGCAAATCGAGCCGGACGAGATCGAGGTCAGCGATCTCAAGGCGGCGTTGCTGGAGCGCGTCGCAAAGCTGGCGCTGCCGCCGGACGGCCGCGCCGCGACCCCGGAACTGTGCGCGGCGTTTCTCGAATCGCTGCAGGAGGAAGGCCGCCTCGGCGGAGGGCGCTCATTGGCGGCTTATGTTCGCGCACTGCGGCCGGCGTTCGAAGAAGCGGCCGGCGGAAAGCCCAAGCCGATCGTCAACCCCGGCAGCAAGATCGGCCGGAATGACCCGTGTCCGTGCGGCAGCGGGAAGAAATACAAAAAGTGCTGCATGAATGAGTGAGAGTTGGAATTGGTGGGAGGATTGAGGTGTCGAGCCACTCGCGTCTTCACCGGCGGGTGGCCCACCATTCGTCGGCGTCCCATGGCAGGGGAACCCCGCTAAATCTCGCGATTTCCGGGTCTTCGCGCAGGAATTGTTCCCGTTCGAACGGCCACCAGTCCACATCGTCGAGCTCTCGTTGCAAGCAGAACGATACGAACAACAGGTAATCGGACGCCACCGAATAGGTCGCGTCCCAGCCGTCCACATGGTCGCAAAAGATTACCGGGAAACCGGCGCCAAACTCTTGGCGAGTCGGCACGATGTAGTAGGATCCACAACCATCACCGGCGACGGGAATCCAGAGTTTTCGCCAGAACTTCGGAAAGCGCCTCAGCATATGTTCGATGTCGAGGAACTCGTCAACACCGGGCCCAATTCCGTACAAGCCGCCCTCCCCGCCGTGTATTCCATTCCAACGTCGCAGAAACAGCCGTAGCGAGGGCGGCACTTGCAGGCCAGTCCTCAAGACGAATTGCTCAATTTGGTCTTCGGTGGCGCCGCGTGGAAGGGCGCTGTGATCCCGAATTCCGCGACGAAGCAAGCACTCAAGCTGGTCGAGTGTCGGAAGCATCGTAGTTAGCGCAGGCGGCGCGGAGACCCTTGACCTGGCGCCTGGCAATCGTACCGGCCCGCGCAAATTGAACATTCAATATTCAATTTGCATGACCGCATTCTAACGGCGCTGTTAACGACCGGAATCTGCCGATCGAACCACAAACAAAGGACCCGCCTCCCAAATTACCGAGTTCACTTCATGCCCGTTCGATGATCGTCGCCACGCCCTGCCCCACGCCGACGCACATTGTCGCCAGTCCGCGGCGGACGCTCGAATCGGCGGCCATTTCGTGCACGATCGTGGTCACCAGCCGCGCGCCGCTCATGCCCAGCGGGTGGCCCAATGCGATCGCGCCGCCGTTGGGGTTCACGCGGGCCGCATCCAGCGACAGAGCGCGCACGCAGGCCAGCGCCTGCGCCGCGAAGGCCTCGTTCAATTCCACAATGTCGAGGTCGGCGACCCGCAAGCCGGCGCGTTGCAGCACCTTTTGCGTCGCCGGGATCGGCCCCAGCCCCATGCAGGCCGGGTCTACACCGGCGGTCGCTGACGGCCCGACGAGCGCCAGCGGTCGCAACCCGAGTTTCTCTGCTCGCGACAACTCGACCAGCAGCAAGGCCGCCGCTCCGTCGTTGATACCCGACGAGTTCCCCGCCGTGACGCTACCGCCTTCGCGAAACGCGGGCCGCAGTTTCGTCAGCGACTCGATCGTCGTCTCCGGGCGCGGATGCTCGTCACGCGAGACAAGCAGCGGATCACCCTTCGCTTGCGGGACCGGAACCGGCACGATCTCGCCCGTGAAACGTCCGCGTTCCGCGGCACGCTGGTAACGCAGTTGGCTCTCCAGCGCGAAGCGGTCTTGATCTTCGCGGCTGATGGTGTGCTGCTGCGCGACATTCTCGGCCGTCTCGCCCATGCCATAGGGATGATGCAGCTTCGCCAAGCGCGGGTTGGTGAATCGCCAGCCGATCGTGGTGTCGAAGATCTCCGCGCTGCGCTGCCACGCCTCGGCGGCCTTCGCCATCACCAGCGGCGCGCGGGTCATGCTCTCGACGCCGCCGGCCACGAACACCTCGCCCATTCCCGTTTCGATCATGCGCGCGGCGATGTTGACGGCCTCGAGGCCGGATGCGCAAAGCCGATTGACGGTCGCGCCGGGAACACTCACCGGCAGCCCGGCCAGCAGCGCCGCCATTCGGGCGACGTTACGGTTGTCCTCGCCGGCCTGATTCGCCGCGCCGAAATAGACGTCGTCGATCAGCGACCGATCGACGCCGCCGCGCTCGACGACCGTCTTGATCACGAGCGCGGCAAGATCGTCGGGTCGGACTTTCGCCAGCCGGCCGCCATAGCGGCCGATGGGCGTGCGAACGGCTTGAATGATGGCGGCCCGTTTCATGCAGGAAGGCTAAAGGCTGAAAGGCGATGGCTCAATGCCGATCACACAGTGCTCAGTCGAAGTTCATCGTCTCGCGAAACGTGTGGCATTGGTGGCACGGCCGCGGCAGTTGGCGGCCATGCATGCGCCGGGTTGCCAGGCTACAGCCAGATCCAAGTCGACTCGCCGACTGCATGCCTGCCAACGGCCGCAGGCATGCCACCAGCCACCAACCAACAACCAACATCGCTTACTCGAATTTCATCATCGCGCGCAGTGCATCGAGCCGATGCCGCACATCCTCGCTGGTCACCGCCGCCAGCGCGGCGACAGAGAACGATTCCAGCACGAACGACGCCACGACCGAGCCGCGCGCCATGGCGGATCGAATCGCCGCGTCGTCAAACCGCCCGATTGACGCCAAGTAACCCATCATCGCGCCGGCGAAGCTGTCACCGCAGCCGGTCGGATCGACGACGCGCTCGGTCGGATAGGCCGGCATGACGAACAGATCGTCGCGCGAGATCAGCAGGCTGCCGTGCTCGCCCTTCTTGATGACCGCGAAGCGCGGTCCCAGTTTGAGAATCGCGCGCCCGGCGCGGACCAGGTGCATCTCATCGGTAAGCTGGCGCGCCTCGCCTTCGTTCAGCACCAGGCCATCGACGTTTCGGAGCGTCTCGCGCAGCGCCGCGCCTTGGCCGGCGATCCAGTGATTCATCGTGTCGCAGACGCGCAGCTTGGCGCGCGGCAATTGGCGAATGAAATCGAGTTGCAGCGCCGGATGCGTATTGGCCAGAAAGACGAATTGCGAATCGAGGTAATCCGCCGGCACCGGCGCGCCGCGCTCCGCCAGCACGTTGATCTTCACGTCCACCGTTTCGGCGTCGTTCATCGCCCCCTGGTAGCGCCCGGCCCAGCGAAACGTCCGGCTGCCGGCGCGGACCTCGATTCCGCGCAGGTCGATTCGGCGCTGCCGCAGCGGCGCGAGCATGTTCATGTCAAAGTCATCACCGACGACGCCGACCAGACGGACATCGGTAAACAGGCTCGCGGCGAGCGAAAAGTAGATGCTCGACCCGCCCAGCACGTCGGCGGCGCGGCCCAGCGGCGTCTCGACGGTGTCGATCCCGATCGACCCGGACACGAATAGCGACATTCGGGCTCCTTCGCGGGCCAG
Source organism: Phycisphaerae bacterium (assembly GCA_046350315.1). GTDB lineage: Bacteria > Planctomycetota > Phycisphaerae > UBA1845 > Fen-1342 > CAZHTF01. The sequence continues at coordinate 1,941,861 of JAXMAP010000002.1, read as the reverse complement.
CGTAGCGGGGCGAAGAGGGAAGTTCGAGCGCGCGTGTTCGCCGCGTTCGCTGTAATCGGCGGCGCCGAATGTTGCGCCGGGCTACCCCTTAACCGCGAACCAAGCCGTTCGCGTGTGCGGATTCCAGACGGGTCGGGAACCCCTCGCGGAACCGGTGGCACGACGCGGCCGTTTCGTCGCTATCGCACCAGAGCGGCCGCCACCGGTTCGGCCGAGCGCTCGCCGACGGGTCTCCCATCGCGAAGCGCGCTGACGATCTTCTCCGGCGTGATCGGCAGATCGCGGATCCACACGCCGGTCGCGTTGGCGATCGCGTGGGCCACCGCTGCCAGCACGGGCAGCGTCGATCCTTCGCCGATCTCCTTGGCCCCGAAAGGGCCGCGCGGCTCGTATGAATCGACGATTCCGCTGTAGATCTCCGGCGCGTCCTTGATCGACATCATCACGTAGCCGTGCAGGTTTGGATTGAGAATGCGGCCTTTTTCGTCGAACTGGACATCTTCAGTGATGGTCTCGCCGGCGCTCATCACGATCGCGCCCTCGACCTGCCCGTGAACGCCGAGCGGATTGATCGGCGTGCCGCAGTCGTGGAAATCAGTGAAGCGCTCGACGCGCACCTTGCCGGTTTCGAGATCGACCGCGACTTCGCAGACAGCCGAGCCGAACGAATATGCCGGACTGGTGCCGACCGTCGCGCCCTTAAAGTCGCCGCCGAGGCCGTCGGGCGGTTTGTAGCAGCCGGTGCCGACGAGCGGACCGCTCTCGTTAAAATAACGCCGGGCGACTTCCTCCCAGGCGACGGTCTTGCGCGGGTTGTCTTTCGCGAACATCGTCGCGTCGCGGGCCGCGACTTGCTCCGGCCCGCAGTCGAGCAGCGCGGCGGCGAAGGGTTTCATCTTCTCGACAACGTCCCAGCCGGCGCGCGAGACGGCGTGTCCGGCCATCAGCGTTACGCGCGAGGAGTAGGCGCCCAGATCGAGCGGTGAAATATCGCTGTCCTCGCTGCGGATGCGGATTCGCGATGCCGGCACACCCAACGCCTCGGCGCAGCACTGCACGAGGATGGTGTCGCTGCCCTGCCCAATCTCCGCCGCTCCGATCAGAAGAACCGCGGCCATGCCGTCCTCGCTGATCTTCACGATCGCATTTGCGTGCGGGAAGATCGAGCGCTTCTGGAAGTGCTCGGGCGGCTTTTCGTGCGAGAGCTGAACCTGGCCGCGATAGATGCAGTAGCCCGCGCCGGAGACGAACCCGCCCGCCCCGATGCCGATGCCGCGACCGGGCGGCAGCTTGCCATACTTCTCCGCCCAACCCGACTTCCGTGCCGCCGCGATCAGCGTGGCGTCGAATTCGCAGCTTCCGATGTCCAGGTCGTTGACCGTCCGTGTATTCGGCGTCATCGCATTCCGGCGGCGGATCTCGATCGGGTCGATGCCCAGATCCTCCGCGATCATCGTCAGCAGGCATTCGAACGCGAAGCGCGGCTGCGGCACGCCGTGGCCGCGCATCGCGCCGGCGGCCGGCTTGTTGGTCATGATGCGGTAGCCGTCGTACTGGTAGTTCGGGATGTGGTAGAGCGTCGGGATCATGCTCCCGGCGTAGTAAGCGGTGGCGACGCCGAAGGAGGAGTATGCGCCGCCGTCGAGGTGGATTTCGCTCTTGAAGGCCTGGATGCGCCCGTCGCGGTCGACGCCCAGCTTGAAGCGCATGTGCTGGCGATGGCGGCCGCGGCCATAGTGGAACATTTCCTCGCGCGAAAAGACCATTTTCACCGGGCGGCCGGTCTTGCGGGCCAGGATCGCGGCGCAGAGGTCGAGCGGCGTGGTGGCGGCTTTCGCCCCGAAACCGCCGCCGACCGCCGGGCGAATCACGCGGATGCGGCCCAGCGGGATGTGCAGGACGTGTGCAACCATGTACTGCACGTAGTGCGGCGCCTGCGTGCTGGTCCAGAGCAGCAGCGAGCCGTCGTGCTCCCACTTGGCGATCGAGGCGTGCGGCTCGAGCGGGCACTGGTAGATGTGATTGCCCGTGAAGGTCTCTTCGCGGACGTGGTGCGAGGCGGAAAAGGCGGCGTCGAGATCGCCGAATACCTGCTTCACGTGCGTGTTGATGTTCCGCGCGAAACGGTCGTGGATCAGCGGCGCGCCGTCGCGGATGGCTTCGAAGGGGTCGAGCAGGGCCGGAAGCTCGTTGTATTCCACTTCGATATGACGCAGCGCTTCCTCAGCCGTCCGCTCGTCGATCGCAGCGACGGCGGCGACCGGATCCCCGACGTGGCGGACTTTGTGCTTTGCCAGAACATGCTCGTCGTAACGCGCCGGCGAGACGCCATAGGGGGTGTCGGGCACGTCCGCGCCGGTGATGACGGCGATGACGCCGGGAAGAGCGGCGGCTTTTGAGACGTCGAGGCGGCGGATCGTCCCGTGCGCGACGGTCGAGCCGAGAATCTTGCCGTGTATGAGATTCGGCAGCTTGATGTCGGCGGTGTACTGGGCGCGGCCGGTCACCTTGTCGGCGGCGTCAACGCGCGGCATCGGATCGCCGACCGAGGTGAATTTCGCGTTGTTGCCGGCCGCGCGCTTCGCGCAGACGCCGTTGTCACGGTAATTCTCGCAGCGCGTGACGGCGCGCATGATCCCGCTGTAACCCGTGCAACGGCAGAGATTGCCGGCGAGCGCGTCCTTGATCTCCGCTGTGGTCGGTTTCGAGTTTTTGTCCAGAAGCGACGTCGCGGCCATGACCATCCCCGGAGTGCAGAAGCCGCACTGAATCGCGCCTTCGTGGACGAACGCCTTTTGCAGCGGCGTCAATTCCACTTCGCCGTCGCGCTGCACCGCCAGGCCTTCGATCGTCGTGATCCGCCGGCCCTCGACATGCGCCGCAAGCACGAGACAGCTATTGAAGGGCTCGCCATCCATGAGCACGGTGCAGGCGCCGCAATCGCCGACGTTGCAGGCCTTTTTCGCCCCGGTCAGGTTGAGCTTCTCGCGCAATACATCGAGCAGCGTCTCCCAAGGCTCGACGGCAACGCGGTAGTTCTGGCCGTTTACGTTCAGTGTGCAAACTGCGCTCATCGGGCGCCTCCGGCACTCTGGGCGCGGTTGGTGGCGGCGGCGAGCGCCCGCACGGTCAGGATGCAGATCATTTCACGGCGATACGCCGCTGAGCCGCGTACGTCGCTGATCGGCGACGAACACCGCGACGCTTCCGCACCCGCCCGGCGGAATTCCGCATCGCTAGGCGGCTTGCCCGCGAGAAACGCTGCCGCGGACGGAACGAGCAGCGGAGTCGGCGCGACGGCGCCGAGGGCGATTCGCGCCTCCGAGATGCGGGCGTTTTCCAGCCGCACGCCGGCGGCGACCGATGTAACGGCGATCGCGTTACCGTCGCGCATCGCAAGTCGCGCGTACGCGCCGCCGCTGCCGCGTTGAATGAAAGGCACGCGAACCACGACAATCAACTCACCGGGCCGCAGCGCCGTCGCGCGCGGTCCGCGAAAGAAGGAGTCGATCGGGATTTCGCGCAAACCTGCGGTGGACCAGACCGAGAGCGACGCATTGAGAACCATCAGGATCGGCGGCAGGTCGGCGCAGGGAACGGCGCTGGCGATATTTCCGCCGACCGTGGCCAGGTTGCGCACCTGCGTGGAGGCCATGTCTCGCGCGGCGTCGATGAGCGGTGCGAAGCGCTCGCGGACGGCCTGCGATCGCAGGAGTTCGGCGATCGTCGTGAGCGCACCGATCCGCAGGCCCTGATCGTCGAGCGCAATGCCGCGCAGGTCGGCGATTCGGCGCAGCGAGACGAGATTGCTGACACGGGTGCGTCCGGTTTTCAGATCGACGACCAGGTCGGTGCCGCCCGCCAGCGGCCGCGCCTCTGGTCCGAGGCGTGAGAGCAGCGCTGCCGCATCGCTCAGCGTCTCGCATTCGTGCAACGCTACATCGGGAAGGTACACCGCGATCCTCCCATACCTGTTACTCGCGAACGGGTTCGCGCGGCGCGGCCCTTGTCGCGCCGCACGTGATTCCACCGATGAACTCCGCCGTGATCTGCTGTGCGAGCGCCGCCGGTGAGCGGTCCCGTCTCGGGTCGTACCAGCGATAGAGCCAGTTCAACATGCCGAACAGGCACATCGTCGAAACGTGCCGGTCGAGCGACGAATTCGGAGACAGGCGCTCGAAGACGCGGTCGATGATCGCCCGTGTGAGTTCGTAATACTGCCGCCGCAAGACGCGGGTCTCTTCGTAGGCCGGGCCGCCGAGCGAGTCGAGTTCGTGCGAACAGACCTTCAGCGCGGCCATGTTTGCCGCGAAGTAGCCGGTGTGATGGCGGACCATCAGTTGAAGCTGCTCGACCGGATCCTCCACGCCGTGCAGTTTCTCGCGCAAACCGTTGAGCAGCGCGTTGAAAGTGCGGAACTGGATCAGGTAGAGCATCTTCTCCTTGCTGTCGAAGTAGTGGTAGATTCCCGAAAGGCTCACGTCGGCGGCATTCGACACCTGCCGCATCGACGCTTTCTCATAGCCGACGCGTGCAATCAGTTCCGTCGCGGCATTCAGAATGTGATTAAGTCGCTCGTCGTACGTCGGCCGCGATTCGGCAACGGCGACCGGTTTCGACGCATCCGCCGCAACATCGAACGAATGTTCGGAATCGTTCATTCCTGTGTCTCAGATGTCCGCCATCAGACGAACAGCCATATTCGTAGTTTCGTCGGATAACTTGGCCATGTCAAGCGAAATACTCGTTTAATTCGCCCTTGACAGCCCGAAACGGCGCGCCATAATCGTTGTGAAGTCACGATCGAACGTTCGTTCGAATACGACCCGTTTGCCGCGCTCGTTCCAAACGGGGATGGAGTGGCAACCATGAGTCAGTTTCCCGCCCGAGACCCAGAGTCGTTTCGATTCCGTGAAATCCGCTATGAGAAGCGGGATTGGGTCGCGCGCATCACGATCAACCGCCCGCACAACTACAACGCCTATAGCACGCCGGCGCTTCAGGAACTGGCGACCGCGTTCCAGGACGCGTCCTGGGACGACTCCGTTGCGGTCGTCGTGTTCACCGGCACCGGCACGCACGCCTTCTGCACCGGGGGCGATGTAAAGGAGTACCAGGAGAGTTATACGCAGACGCCGCGCGACTACTGGAAGTACATGTGCTGCTTCAAGGCGTATATCGAGTCAATTACGAATTGTGCCAAGCCGGTTATCGCGCGGCTCAATGGCATGGCGGTCGGCGGTGGAAACGAGAGCCAACTCGCGTGCGACCTGGCGGTGATGGGCGAACACACGTTCGTCGGTCAGGTTGGGACGAGCGTTGGATCGGTCGCGTGCGGCGGTTCGACGCAATGGCTGCCGATGCACGTCGGCGACCGCCGGGCGCGCGGCATTCTGTTCCTGAACCAGCGCTATCCGGCGTTTACTGCGCTCTCGATGGGGCTGGTGAACGCGGTCGTGCCGACGGTCAAGGGACCCGACGGGCGATTTGTGACGCGTTTCACCGGCGAGCGGCGCAGCCTGGCTGACTGGAACACGGACGCATGGGAGCAGCCGTTCGAATCGCGCGCGACGGCCGAACAAATCGCACAAGCATTGAAGGGCAAGAACGGCTACTCGCTCGATTTTTCAATTCTCGATGAAGTGGTCAAGGATCTGAGCGACCAGATCGTGAACAAGTTCTTCGAGTGCACGCGCTATACCAAGGCGCAGGTGAATTTCTGGAAGGACCTGTCGTGGCACGCGACCGCGAGCCACGCGCGCGACTGGCTTTCGATTCACTACACGAGCCTGGAGCCCTACGAGGGCATGACGGCGTTCGTGGAGAAGCGAAAGGCCGACTACCTGGGCATGCGCAAACGGGCGGCGGAGGGCGGCTCCAGCGAGTTCCTCTGGGGACCCTACGCACAAGCGTGCGCGTCGTGCGGCGCGAAGGGTCTGCCGGCGGAGTTTGCACATTGCGGGCGATGCGGCGCGGCGCTGAACGTGGCCGTCGCACAGTAGGCGAAAGACCATGCAGGCGAAGGCGCGGCGAGCGCTGGTCTCGGGCGGCAGCAGCGGCATCGGCCGCTGCATCGCCGAAACGCTCGCGCGCGACGGCTGCGACGTCGGCATCTTCTTCCACGGCGCCGCTGAAGAGGCCCGGCCGGTGCTTGATCGCATCGAGGCCTGCGGCCGACGCGGCTGGTCGCGCGCCGGAGACGTGCGGCGGAGCGAAGAAGTCCACGCCGCCGTGGAGTCCTTCACTGCGGCGCTGGGCGGGCTCGACATTCTGGTCAACAACGCCGGCATCTTTCGCGACTCGGTGATCTGGAAGATGACCGACGAGCAGTGGCGCGACGTGCTCGACGTGGATTTGACGGGGATGTTCTTCATGTCGCGAGCCGCAGTCCCGCTCATGCGTGGTGGCGGAGGCGGCGCGATCGTCAACATCTCGAGCATCAACGGCCTGCGCGGCAAGATCGGACAGACGAACTACTCCGCGGCGAAGGCGGGCGTGATCGGCTTCACGAAAGCGCTGGCGCGCGAAACCGCGCGGTTCAACATCACGGTCAACGCGGTAGCGCCCGGCTTCATCGAAACGCCGGCGATCGCCGCCATGCCGGCCGAGGCGCGCGAAAAGGCGCAGAGCGAGATTCTGCTCGGGCGGCCCGGGCGGCCCGACGACGTCGCGGAAGCGGTCGCGTTCCTTTGCAGCGATCGGGCGAGATTCATCACCGGCGAAGTGCTGCGCGTGGACGGAGGACAGTACATCTGACAGCAGGCGGTCGGGTGCAGGTAGTGCCATGAGCAAATTCGAATTCATTGCCGTTTCGGCTTCTGACGGGGTGGCGACGATCACGCTCAACCGCCCGCCGGTCAACATCCTCCACATTCCGATGCTCGCGGAGATCGAGACGGCGCTGGACGGCGTCGGGCACGACCCGAGCGTCGCGGCGATCGTCTTTAACGCCCTCGGCAAGACGTTCAGCGCCGGCGTCGACGTGGCCGACCATACGCCGGAAAAGACGGCGCCGATGATCCGCGTGTTTCACAGCGTCTTTCGCCGCCTGGCGGCGACCGACGCGCTGACGATCGCCGTGGTGCAGGGCGCGGCGCTGGGCGGCGGCTGCGAACTGGCGTGCTTCTGCGACATCGTGCTCGCCTCGGATCGCGCGAAATTCGGCCAGCCTGAAGTGCAGGTAGGCGTATTTCCCCCGGTGGCTGCGAGTGTCCTTCCCTTTCAACTCGGGCTCAAGAAGGCAGTCGAGCTGACGGTGCTGGGCGCGACGATCGACGCGCCGGAGGCGCTGCGCATCGGCCTGGCGAACCAGGTATTTGCCAGCGAGGAGTTTTCGACGCGAACGAGCGAATACATCGGGCAGATCGGCCGATTGTCGCGGCCGGTTCTGCGTCTGGCGAAGAAGGCGACCGTGGCCGGCTGGCGCGAACGCGTGCTCGAACAACTGGACCGCGCCGAAAAGCTCTATCTCGACGACTTGATGAACCTGGCTGACGCCCACGAAGGCATCGCCGCTTTTCTGGGCAAGCGGCCGCCGCAGTGGAAGCACGCCTGACGCCGCGTGCGTGGAGCGAACTGATGAAAGCCGCCGTATTCCATGGTCCCGAGGCGGGGCTGAAGATCGAAGAGATTCCAGTGCCGCGCATCGGCGAAGACCAGATTCTCGTAAGGGTCGCCGCCTGCGGAGTCTGCCACACCGACCTGCACTACATCGAGCATGGCGTGCCGACGTTCAAGAAGCCGCCGATCGTGCTCGGACACGAGGCTTCCGGGGTGGTCGAGGATGCGGGCGCGAAGGTGGCGCACCTGAAGAAAGGTCAGCGGGTGCTGATCCCCGCCGTGTTGACCTGCGGTTCGTGCACGTTCTGCCGAAACGGGCGTGAAAACATCTGTGCCGACATGAAGATGCTCGGCAATCACTTCGACGGCGCGTACGCGGAATTCGTCGCCGTTCCGGCCAAAGATGTGCTGCCGCTGCCGGATTCGATCCCGCTCGAGGAAGCGGCGATCATCGCCGACGCGGTCTCGACCCCGTACCACGCGGTGAAAAACCGCGCCCAAGTGCGGCCGGGCGACACGGTCGTGGTTTTCGGCTGCGGCGGTGTCGGAACTAACGCGGTGCAACTGGCGGCGGCGGCGGGCGGCTGGGTGATCGCGGTTGACGTGGCCGAACGCAAACTGGAATGGGCCAAGCAGTTTGGCGCGGCAGCGACGATTAACGCGTCGAAGGTCGAGCGCGTCAGCAAGGAAGTCAAGAAACTCACCGGCGGCGGCGCGGATGTCGCGCTCGAAGTAATCGGGAACCCACGAACGATTGAAGAGGCGTTCGAATGTGTCCGCGTCGGCGGCCGGCTCGTCGTTGTCGGCTACACGCACGAGGCGATCTCCATCGTCGCCGGAAAGATCATGTTCAAGGAGATCGAGGTGGTCGGCTCACTGGGCTGCCGACCGGTCGACTATACGCCGCTGATCCGGATGGCGGCGCAGGGCAAGATCGATCTGAAGAAGCAAGTCACGCACCGCTTCCCGCTGGAGCAGCTCAAACAGGCGTTTACGACGATGAAAGAGGGCCTGTCGCTGCGGTCGATCGTCGTTCCGGGCGCATCACCCGAGGCTTGAGCATGGCGACAATCGCCAAGCGCGTCGAGATCCGTTGCGGCCAGCAGCTCAAGGGGCTGTTGCGCGACTACTTCCTCGACCTCGACGCGGCGGCGAAGGACCCGCAGCGGCGCGTGGCCTGGTGCTCTTCCGTCGGACCGTGCGAAATCCTCGTCGCGTTCGGCTTTGCGACCTACTTCCCCGAGAACCACGGTGCAATGCTGGGGGCCAAGAAGCTCGCCCATCAGTACATCCCCTACGCGGTCGGCGCAGGCTATTGCGCCGAGTCCTGCTCCTACATGAACAGCGACATCGGCGCGGCGCTCGAGAACTACAGCCCGCTCAAGGAAGCCTATGGCATCGACGGCCCGCCGAAGCCCGACCTGCTCGTCTACAGCACCAATCAATGCCGCGAGGTCCAGGATTGGTGGAACTGGTTCGGCCGGCGGCACGACGCGCCGGTATTCGGAGTGTGCCCGCCAACGCACCTCGGCGAGATCACGCGCGAGCAGGTCGCCTACGTGCGCGGAGAACTGGCCGCGCTGATCGCTCGAATCGAGTCGAGCCTGGGCGTCAAGCTGCAAGCCCGCCGCCTCGAAGAAGCCGTCGCGCTGTCGAGCCGGGCTACGACGCTCTGGCGGCGCGTGCTCGATACGGCGCGGGCGCGGCCGGCGTCGATGACGTTCTGGGACGGGCTCATCCACATGGCCCCCGCAGTGCTGCTGCGAGGTTCGAGCCAGGCGATCAAGTACTACGAGGCGCTGCTCGCCGAAATGGAACAGCGAGTCCGCGAGCACTCCGCCGCGGTCCCCGATGAGCGATTCCGAATCTACTGGGACGGCATGCCGGTCTGGCCGCGCGTGCGCGATCTCTCCGAGAGGCTCTTTGATCTGCAGACGGCGGTCGTCGCCAGCACCTACTGCAATTCGTGGGCATTCCAGGAGTACGACGGCGGCGATCCGCTGGAATGGATGGCGCGGACCGGCATCGAGATTTTCATCAATCGCGACGAGCCGACGAAGGAAGCGTTCCTGCTCGAGATGGCGCGCAGTTTCGAGCTCGACGGCATGATCTTCCACAACGCCCGCACCTGCCCCAACAACACGAACTCGCGCTTCGGCATGGCCCAGCGGCTGCGCGAGCGGCATGGCATTCCCGTGCTGGTGGTCGACGGCGACTTGAGCGATCAGCGTTTCTTCTCAACCGCGCAAACGATGACCAATCTGGAAGCCTTCATCGAGCAGCTCGAGGAGGCGCGGCGATGAACGATCGGCTCTTCGCGGGCCTCGACGCCGGCTCTTCCGCGACCAAGTGCGTCATCGTCGACGAATCCGGCGCCATGAAATCGCACGCGGTCGTCCCGTCCGGGTTTGATTACGCCGTCGCCGCGGAAACGGCCTTCGGGCAGGCGCTGGCCGGCTGTTCGATGCTGATGGACGTCGATCCCGCACAAGCTCGCGCCCGCGTCGCGTACTGCGTCTCGACCGGCTACGGCCGGGGCAATGTGCCCTTCGCGAATCGCAAGATCACGGAGATCACCGCGCATGCCCGCGGGGCGCGTCGCTGGTATCCGCAGGCGACCAGCATCGTCGACATCGGCGGCCAGGATACGAAGGTGATCTGGATGAATTCGCGCGGGAATCTGACCGACTACCGGATGAACTCCAAGTGTGCCGCCGGGACGGGCACGTTTCTCGAATCCATCGCGCTGAAACTCGGCGTTCCACTGCGCGAAATCGACGAATTGGCGCTCGCCTCCCGCGCCAAGACGGTGGTAAACAGCTATTGCACGGTTTTCAGCGGCACCGAGGTGATCGAGCGCATCAAGGCCGGCGAGGCGCGGCAAGACATCGCGATGGGCCTCTTCCGGTCGATCGCGACGCGCGTCTTCGAGATGCGCGGCCGGCGCGAGGAGCACGTCGCCGCCACCGGCGGCGTCGTCGCGCATTGCCGCGCAATGGTGCGGGCGCTCGAAGAGGTTTTCGGCGCGCCCGTGCTCGTGCCGCCGCTGCCGCAGCAGGCCGGCGCCTACGGCGCGGCGCTGCACGCCTGCGACGACGCGTTGCATCGAACCGCCGGGCCGGATGAGCCGCGCGAGATAGCCCCTGCGACAGAACTCCGGTGCGCCTGCGAGTCCCCAAAGGGCGCCCATCCATGATCTGCGACGGCGAGATCGGGATTCACCCGCCGGGCGCCTTGGGCGTCGCGTTTCTCGTCCACACGCGCGCCGAAGTGGTCATCGGCCGCGGCGGCGACGGTATTACGGAACTTCTGAAGAGCGCAGGCGAGTTGCGGCTCGACGACGGCGGCCGGCAGCGCATGGTGTCGCTGCGCGGACGCATCTTTTCAAACTTGCTGGAAGCCGAGGCGCTGGAGCGGGTTCCCGAAGTGATCATGGTCGTCTGCGAGCCCGATCAACTTCGGCTCTTTACGGCGGACATCGCGCGCTTCCTGGAGAACCTCGCCGGCCGCGGACGCCTGCGAACCGTCGACGACGCGCGAAAGCACATGCCGATCCTGCTCGTGCTTCCCAACGGCATCCTCAGCGAGCTGACGCTCGATACATTCGAAGAGCAGTTGGGCGAGTCGCGGGTCATGGGGCGGCTGCCGGGCGTGACCGACGAGATGGTCGCCGCTCTGCTGCAGCGCATCGTTCGCGGAGTCTCGCTCCAGGCAGGCGGCCGGCGCGGCGGCGGCGCCGAGACGGTCTACATCCTGGAACGCCGCGGCACGCTCGTTTTCGCCGGCGGCGGCGATGCCGAACGCGATCGGATCGAGGCAATCCTGACGGCGCACGCCTATCCCTTCAAACACGCCCGCGGCGTTCCGGGAACGCGCATCGAATTCGACAAGGCGATGATCTCGATCGTGCTGAACGTCGGCGGCATCATCCACATGGTGCGCGCCAACGGCGATCTGGTTGATCTGCGCATGGGCGACCTGTGCAAGAACCCCGAGACCGCCGATTTTGTCGCGCGCGTGACCCGGTCCGTTTTTGACGTTGGACGGGCCGCCGGCGCCTACCCGCCCGACGCAAACTACGACGAAATTTGGGCCGGGCATCGAGCCACGATCCTCGCACATGCCGACCACGTAACCAGCTCGGTCAAGAGCTTCCGAGACGCGCTCGACCGCGGTCTTGACAGCGTGAAGCTCTTTTCGAATGAGGAGTGGCTGCTCACGCCGCTCGGCCGCTACGCCGCGAAGGCGGGATTGGCCGAGCATGAACGGCTGTTCAAGACGCTCAAGCAGCGCGTGCAGGAAGCCATGGCGCGGGCGATCCGCCGGCGCCGCGCGGGTTCTGAAGGTCCCGACGGAAGGAACGAGAACATGCGTCTCGCCGCCCAGCGCGATTTTTCGGTGGAACTTTACGACAGCGGCCCGGACAACATGATGCTCATCGGCACGATGCTCGACGCCGAACATCTCGTGAAGCTCGAACTCAACATCTACCTGCCCGACGAGCAAATCACCCGTAGCCGCCTGGAGATGATCCGCTCGCCCTTCCCGGTCTGCCGCGAAATCGAGGCCGCCGCGGAGCGGCTGGTCGGCCTGCGGATCGAGCGCGGCGTGACGACCGAGATTGCGCACCGCGTCGGGGGCCGCGGCGGCTGCTCGCACGTCAAGGAACTCGCCTCAAACATCATCTACTTCGCGGCCGCCCATCTTGCGCGGCGGCGAACAGGGGTCGAAGGCGACGGGTACCTGCATCGTCTGCCGGAGGAGCGGTTCGCACTGACAAAAGAGCTGCTGCGCGATTCGTGCCTCGCCTATTGCCAAACGACGCCGCAAGGGCTCGACGAGCGCGTCGGCATCCGGCGGCTGGGCGAAGATCACACGAACCCGCTTCCGCTGGGCGAGCTCGAGCCATCGATCGGAGCCGTGCTTCAAGATCGGGCTCAGCGCTGGGGCGAGAAGCCCTACCTGCGCTATCGAAAGCCCGGACCCGCTGCCGAGTTCGTCACGCTCACCTGGGGTGAGTTCGCCCGGCGGGCGCACCAGATTGCCCGGCACCTGATGGAACTCGGCGTTCGGCGTGGCGACCGCATCGGCGTGATTTCCGAGAACCGGGCCGAGATGTTCCTCTCCGAGTTGGCGATCGTCTCGATCGGCGCGGTCTCCGTTCCGATCTTCGCCGGCCACACCGCGCCGAACATCGCCTTCGCCCTCGACCATTCGCACCCGCGCCTGCTCATCGTGTCCGGCGAACACCAACTCGAGAAGATCGACCGCACGCGGCACGCGTCAGTGGAACGCTGGTACTGCATGGACTTCACGCCGGCCGCGAAATCCTGGGGCGCACTTGGGTTTGCGGCGCTGCTCACCGACGGCGGCGTCGCGGCGGAAAAGCTGAACGAGCGGGTCGCCTCGGTCGTCGCGGATGATCCGGCGATCGTGATGTACACCTCGGGCACGACCGGACCGCCCAAGGGCGTCCAGCTGAGTCATCGCAACATTCTCTCGCAGCAGAAGGCGCTCGCCCTGGTCTGGGACGTCAGCGGGCAGGATGTGGTGATGAACTACCTGCCCTGGCACCATAGCTTTGGCGGGCTTTTCGAGCGGTTCCTCACCTTCTATCACGGAACGGAACTCTGCCTCGACGATTCGCGCGGCCGCGATATCGATCGGCTGATCGACAATTGGCGCGTCTATCGGCCGACCATTTTCTGCAGCGTCCCGCGCGTCCACAGCCTGCTCGTCCAGCGCTGCCGCGAAGACCCGAAGATCGCCGACCTGGTTTTCCGCGGCGGACTGCGATTCGTCTTCACGGCCGGCGCCCCGCTGCCCTCGGGAGTCGAAGCGGCTTACCGCGAGCAGAAGGTCCCGGTGCTCGAAGGCTGGGGCCTGACGGAAACTTCGCCGTGTGTGACCGTCCGAACGCCGGGGACGCCGTGGCGCAACGGCTACGTCGGGTTCCCGATTCCGGGCGTGACGCTGCGGGTCGAGAGTGACCAGGAACTGCTCGTGAAGGGGCCGAACGTGATGCTCGGCTACCTCAACGACGAAGAAGCCAACTCGCGCGTGCTCACCGAGGACGGCTGGTTCCGCACCGGCGACGTGGGCGAATACACGCGCGACGGGCTGCGGATCTTCGGCCGCAAGGACGGCGCGTTCAAGCTCACCACCGGCGAGAAGGTCCACCCGCAGCGGGTGGAGATGCTGATCGTCAACGAATCGCCCTTCATCAGCGACGTGGTCGTTCTCGGCAGCGGAGAGGATTTCGCGGCCGCCGTGATCTTCCCCGATTTCGCGCGTCTGCGGCGCTGGGCCCGCGAGCAGGGCATGACCGGCGAGCCGACCGCGAGCAACCCGGGCGTGATCAAGCTGATCGAAACGGAGTTGCGGCGAATCAATCCGATGATCGAGGTGAAATTCCATCGAATCCGCCGCGCCGTCGTGGCGGAAGACTCGCCGTCGCCGGCGCGCGGCGAGATCACGCCTTCCGGCAAGCTCATCCGCCGCGCCGTCGTGGACAATCATCGCCGCCTGATCGACCGGCTCTTTTCGCCGGTTCTGGCCGAGGGTGTGATCGAGGTACGCGAGATGGAGTCGGTCAATCTTCCGGTTCAGGCGGGAGTGCACGCCCATGCCAGGTAACGCGAAGTACGCGACCAACGGCCGGCCTTCGGTCGTGATCGTCGGCGCGGCGCGGACGCCGGTCGGCGTGAAGTGCGGATCACTGTGTCATTTTTCCGCTGAGGATCTGGCCGTGCTCGCGGGCCAGGAAGCGATTCGGCGCAGCGGCGTGCCGCGCGAAAACATCGACGCGGTCGTCGGCGCGAATGTCTATCAATTCACCGCGCCGGGGTCGCAGGACATCTACTTTCCTCGCAATATCGGCCTGCGTTGCGGACTGCCCACGCACGCTCCGGGACTGATGGTCCAGCGCATCTGCGGCTCTGGCATTCAGACCGTCGTCAACGCGTTTCAGCAGATCGCACTGCCGCCGGAAATCGACGATGCGTCGATCGTACTCTGCGTCGCGGGCGAGACGATGTCCCGCGCGCCGCGGATTCTCCGAACGCCGCGGTCCGCGGCCAACTTCTGGGAGTTCACCGGCCGCAACGAGGAGCAGTCCGCCGAAAAGCCCGAAGATACGATGCTCGCGTCGCTGAACCACGACCTGGCTCAGACCACGATGATGCGCACCGCGGACGAGTACGGCGGCCGCGTCGGCGTCACGCGGCGCGAGTGCGACGAATTCGCCGAAGCATCGCACGCCCGCGCCCGCGCAGCGCAGCGGAAGAGCTGGATGAACGGCGGCGACGCGCTGCGCGGCATATTCGCGCTCGAAGACAAGGACCTCACCGGCCGCGCCGTTCACCTCGCCCGCGACGAATGCGTCCGCAAGACCACGCTGGAGGTGCTCGAAAAGCTGCCCGGCCTGACTCCCAACAAACTCGTCACGGCGGGCAACGCCAGCGAGATCGCGGACGGCGCCGGAGCGCTGCTGCTGGCCGACCGAAAAGCGGCCGAGGCCCTTGGGCTCGCCGGTCGCTTCGAAATCGTCAGCTACGGAGTCGCCGGCGTCGAGGCGCGCGTGATGGGCCGCGGACCGGTGCCCGCGATCCAGCAGGCGCTGGCGCGGGCCGGCCTGGAGCAGCGCGAAATCGGATTGTGGGAAATCAACGAGGCGTTCGCCGCCCAATTCCTCGGCGTCGCGAAGGAGCTGGCGCTCGATGGAGAAACCACGAACGTCAATGGCGGCGCAATCGCCATCGGTCACCCGCTGGCCGCGACGGGCTTGCGCCTGATTGTCGACCTGATTTTCGAAATGGAGCGCCGCGGCGTGCGCTACGGCTGCGCGTCGGCGTGCATCGGCGGCGGACAGGGAGTTGCGGTGATCGTCCGAGATACGAAGGCTGCATAGAGGCGGAAGCGCAAGGAAGGCAGCACCATGAAGCGTGCGTTCTCATTCGGCGACAAGACCATCGACTCCGCGGCGCGGCGCTGCAACGAATTGCGCGGCATCGGGGTCATCGGCGCCGGGACGATGGGCGTGGGGATCGTCATCGACCTGCTCGCCAAGACCGACTACCAGCTCGTGGTCCTCGACGTCAGCCAGGAGGCGCTCGATCGGGCGGCCGCGCGGTTGAGCGAGTGGCGCGAGTCGCAGGTGCGCGACCGGCGGATACGCGAAGAGGACGGCAATGCGATCGAGTCGCGGCTGACTTTCACGCGCGATTACGCCGCGCTCATGAACGTCGATCTTGTCTGGGAAGCCGCCACCGAGAGCGACGCCGTCAAGGCGAAGATTTTCGAATCGATCGAAAAGCACTGCGACGCGGAACGGCTCGCGGCGATCTTCTCGAATACCAGCGCGCACACGACCGAAGAACTCGCGGCTTTGTTCAAATCGGAGCAGTTGCGGGAAAAACTGCTGACCGTACACGGCTATTACCCGTTTGAGCGCAACCGGCTCATCGACGTGATGAAGGGCAAGTTTGCGTCGAACGAGACCTTCGCCTTCGGCGTCACGTTCGCCGACCAGATTCTCGAAAAGACCGTGATCGCGCTGCCGGTCGACCACCACGGGTACATCACCGATCCGATTTTCCAGGCGATGGGCGCGATTCTCTCCTGGGACATCCGAAGCGGGCGCGACATCGTGCAGCTTGGCGGACTCTGGGAGCTGCTCACAGCGAATCCCTTCTCGGTGCTCGACCAGACCGGCCACATGCCGTACACCGAATCCTGCCGCCATCTCGGCAAGGCGCTCCCGCCGACGGACCGGCTGCGCAACCTCTACGACCGCGACGGCCGGCGATTCCCGGATTGGATCGCGTCGCTCGAGAAGCGCGGACACGGCGGCGTCGCCAGCGCGGCACGCAAAGGGTTCTACGCCTGGAGCGACCCGCGGCCCGATGGGCGACCTCCGATACCGCAGTCGGTATTCGACGCCGAAACCGGCCAGTACGTGCCGATCGGCGAGATTTCCCGCAAGGACTTCTGGTGCTACTACGAGGCGGCGGACAACGACCGGCGCAGCGGCAAGATTCGCAGCGCGGAGTCAATTGTCCACGTGGCCTGCGCTGCGGATTCGGGAGGCCGCGCGTTCCGGCGTTACGCGCTGCCGCTTTGCCTCTACGCCCTCGACCTGATTCAGGACGGCCTGGCCACGCCGGGACAGATCAACCTCTCGACGCGCGCAGGACTGCGGTACAAAGTCGGGCTGATCGAAGTGATCGACGCGTTGATCACCCAACTGACTGTCGAAGGTGTGCTGGAGCTGGCTCGCCGCGCCCGCGACGAGAACGCCGACGATCCCTGGTCGCTCGAGATGCTCGATGTAGACGGCCTCGTTGGCCCACGGAAAGGCAAGCCGAGCCTGCTGCACGAACTGCGGTCGCTCAAGGCTGAGCGGTTGCTCGGCTATGGGGCCTGTTACGGCACGCCAGTCGCTGAATTGGACCTAAAGACGACGCGAGAAAAACGCGAGCCGGTCTACCGCGGCTCCTATGGCGAGTTGAAGGTATACGGCCCGGCTTCGCGCGATCGTGTCGCGAGCGTCGTCTTCAACAACCCGATGCGCGGCAACGTCTTCAACCGCGCGGTGATCGACCAGCTCACGCACGCCTTCGGGGAACTGCTCGAACATCACAAGGCCGGCCGCTGCGGCGCCGTGCTATTCACCGCCGGCGGCGCGGGCTGCCGCATGCTCGGCGCAGACGCACGCGAATTCAATCGCGGTTGGTTCGAGCGCGAGAAGGGCTACGTCCCGCTCACCGAAGAGCAAGCCGCCGCGTCGAGCCGCCACGCGGTGAGTCTCTTCCGGCTGATCCAGCGCGCCCCGTTGGCGTCGATCGGCGTATTCGGCGAGAAATGGGGCGGCGGCGCGGAATTCACCTATTTCCTCGATCTGCGCTACGACGTTCGAAGCTGGGGGCTCGTGTTTGACTCGCTCGAACGCCGAAGCGAATGGCGGCAGCGCAACACCTATAACCAGCCCGAGCTCGACTACGCGATCCTGCCGGGGTTCGGTGCGGCCGGAGAATTGAAGCGGCTTGGCGTCGGCGACTCGATCGTTTTCGAGATTTTCGACCAGGGCATGACCGCCGACCGCGCCCATGCGGTCGGGCTTTCCAACGGCGTGTTCGACGACGAGCTGGAAGGCCTGCGCCGCGGCTTCGAGCGCGCCCGGCAGATGGCCAAGGACTCGCCTTACTCGCGCGCGCTCTTCAAAAAGGAACTCGCGCGCTTCACGGTCGGTGCGGCGTGCGAGGCCTGTCACACGGTTACGCCCGAAGAGGCGATCGCATCGGCGGACGCCGCGCTGGCGAAGGAAACGGGCGAGACCTTCAACCCCGAGAAGAACCCTTTCATCCGCACTGGTCTGCTGTCGCTGCTCGATCGCGGAGGCAAACCGCCGCCGATGGATTACGCCTGCGAGGACGTTGAGCTGCCTGGCTGGCAATATCCGACCGAGAACGGCAAGACCGATTAGGCGCCAACCGGAGAGAATCGTGACGTACGACGAAATCATTCAGTCCTGCCGTGAGCTGCTCGAATTGCTGCCCGAACAGGCGCTGGAGCGGGCCCGTGAGAAGCGCCCGGACCTGAAAGCCTTCGGCGTGTTCCCGGTGTACGCTCCGGTCGAGATCATCCACGCCGCCGGCCTGCTGCCGGTTGGCTTCTTCGGCGTCGGGACGAAGCTCGAAATCTCGCACGCTGATTCGCGGTTCCAGTCCTTCATCTGCTCGATCGCCAAGAGCACACTGGAGCTGTTCCTGCGCGGCGAGACGAAAGGCTTCGAAGGTGCGGTCTTCAGCTCGATTTGCGACGTGGCCCGCAACCTCGCCAGTCTCATCAAGCGCAACACCGCCGGTATGTACGTCGAGTACCTGCACCTGCCGCAGAACATGAGCAGCGCGGAGTCGCTTCGCTACACGCAGGCCGAGTTCGACCGATTCCGCGCGAACCTGGGCAAGCAGCTCGGCTGCTCGATTCCGATCGCGGCGATCGGCCGGAGCCTCGATCTCTACAACCGCATACGCAGCCTGACGCGCGGGCTATACCGCCATCGCCGCGAGCACCCCGGCTCGATCGGCGCCGCGGAGCTTGCGGCGGTCACACAGGCGGGCTCGCGGATGATGCCCGAGGACTTCATCCCGCTGCTCGAAGCGCTTAGCGAGGAAGTGCGTGATCGCCACGGCCACCCGCGCGACAGCGTTGACGTCGTGATCGAAGGCGCTTTTTGCGAGCAGCCGCCGCCGGCGCTGATTGAGACGATCGAATCCGCCGGCTGCCAGGTCAAGGACGACGATCTCGTGCTCGGCTGGCGCTGGTTCCGCGAAAACCCGATCTCCAACGGCGACCCGCTGCAGGCGCTCGCGAAAGCCTATTTGGAGACGAGCGTCTACTCCTCCGTGCGCCATGACGGCCGCTCGCCGAGGACGCTCGGGCTGCTCAAACGGGTGGAAGAGAGCGGCGCGCAGGCGGTGGTCTTCACGCCGGCGAAGTTCTGCGAGCCGGCGCTGCTGGACTACGTCCCGTTCCGCCAGACCCTTGACGCACACAAGATCCCGCACCTGAAGCTCGAATTCGAAGAGAAAATGTGGACGTTCGAGGCCAGCCGCACCGAGGTCGAGACGTTCGCCGAGTCGATGCTGTTTGACTAGGAGCTCCGATGTCCACGACTCCCGTAAAGCTCACCACGTCCGCAACCGGTTCGGACGGCAAGCCCGCGCCCGTGGTTCCGCTGAAGGAATACCGCGGCGTCGTGCACGACCGCTCGCGCGACATCATGACCGACTGGATGGGTCAGCTCAAAATCGCGACGCAGAGCGCGACGCCGAGCGCGTACCTGATGATCAGCGGCAATTGCGTCGAAATCCTGCGCTGCTTTGACATCTTGCCGGTATTCCCGGAGATCAACGCGCTTCAGCTCGCGATCCGCAAGAAATCGCTGCCTTACATTATCAAGGCCGAGGAGATCGGCTACGCCTCGGACAACTGCGCCTACGTCAAGGCCGACGTCGGCTTCACGCTCTCGGGCGGCGTCGGATCAGACGGCACGATCCCCGTCCCCACGCTGATCGTCTGCAACTTCGTCGGCTGCAACGTTTACATCAAGTGGTTCGAGCACTGCGCGGCGATGTTCAACGTCCCGCTGGTGATGCTCGACATCCCATTCGTCCGCGAAGCCGCGCCGACGCCCGACGACGTACGCTACGTCACCGCCCAGCTTCGCGAGCTGATCACGCGCTGCGAAGCGCTGACCGGCAAGAAGTTCGATATCGATCGGCTGCGCGAGATTCTCGCCTACTCGGCCCGCGCCGAAGAGGGTTGGAGCCGCTGCAAGATCCTCTGCAAGAACAGGCCGGCGCCCTTCGATGCCTACTTCGACAGCATCAACATGATGGGGCCGATCAACGCCCTGCGCGGCACGCGCGAAGCAGCCGAATTCTTCGACACCGCCGCCGCCGAATACGAGCAGATGGTCGCCGAGGGCCGTGGTGTCCTGGAGAAGGAGCGCTTCCGCATCGTCACCGAAGGTCCGCCGCCCTATCCCTACTACCGCAATTTCCGCAGCCTCTTTGAAACCTGGGGCGCGGTCTCGGTGCAGAGCACCTACTCGACCGTCGGCGGAACATGGGAATTCGGCTTCCGGCACGACCCAAAGCGGCCATTGGAGTCGATCGCCGAGCAGATGCTCATTCACAACCTCTGCAACCGGTCGATGCTGGAGCGTTACCGGCAGATTCGCACGTATATCGAGGACTGGAAGGCCGACGCGCTGGTCATTCACAGCATCAAGAGCTGCCGGCTCTTCTCGGCGGGCCAGGGCGACATGCGCGAGTACTTCACCAAAGAGCTGGGCATTCCCACGCTGATGGTCGAATCGGACCTGGAAGACCCGCGCTACTACGCCGAGGCGCAGATGAAGAACCGCATCGACGCGTTCTTCGAGTCGCTCGAATACAAGCGAATTCGCAGTTCGGGCGTGGAGCTGGGAGCCTGACGAGGTGCCATGATGGATTACGCGGCTGGAATTGACGTCGGCAGTACGCAGACCAAAGCGGTCATGATCGACGTGTCACGGGCCGTCGTGGCCCGCGCCCTGATCAACACCGGCGCAAACGTGAAGCTCGCCGGACAGCGCGCGCTCGATGCGCTGCTCGACGAATCGGGCGCTGCGCGCGAGCAGGTTGGTTTCGTCGTCGGCACGGGCTATGGCCGCTACAAAATCGAGGCCGGGAACACGCAAGTCACCGAGATCTCCTGCCACGGCCGCGCCGCGCACCTGATCTTCCCCGCCACGCGCACGGTGATCGACATGGGCGGGCAGGACACGAAGGCGATCAAGCTCGGACCCGAAGGCGACGTGCTCGATTTCTGCATGAACGACAAGTGCGCCGCCGGCACGGGCCGTTTTCTCGCCGGCGCCGCCGACGTCCTGGGTCTGCCGCTCGACGAAGTCGGCGAAATTTCGCTGCGCGGGACGCAGCCGATCCGTCTGACGAGCGTCTGCACGGTCTTTGTTGAATCCGACATTCTCGGCTACGTCGCGCAGAAGAAGAAGATCGAGGACATTCTCGCCGGCGTGCACCAAGCCATCGCCGCGCGCACGATCGGACTCGTGCGGCGCGTCGGCATGGAAGGCGAATTCGCGTTCACGGGCGGCGTGGCGCGCAACATCGGGATGGTCCGCGCGATCGAGCAGAAACTCGGCGCAGCGCTGAACGTAAGTCCCGACGCGCACTTCATGGGCGCGCTCGGAGCGGCGCTGTTCGCGCTCGATCACGTGCTGGCCGCCCGGCGAACCGCCGCCGCCAGGGCGCCGAGCGAACCGGCGGTCTGGGCGGATCAGTAAGCGCTGGTTGACGTTTGTGGGAATAGTCTGTTGAAGAACGCTGCAATCCGAGCCCCGACCGCAAGGGAGGGGTTGCTTCGGCGATGGAACATGCTCGGAATCTCGGCCATGTCTCGAAACCGAGCGGACCCCTCCCTGACGGTCGGGGCTCGGTTGGGCGACTTTCTCAACGAACTGCTGAACGAGGATTGCGAACAATGAGGAGCCGAAGATGCCGTACATAGCCGGCGTGGACCTGGGAGCGGGAGCGACGAAGAGCGTCATCATCGACGAATCCGGTCACGTCGCCGCGCGGGGCATTGGGCCGACGAAGGCTGACTTTACGGCGGTCGCGCGCACCTCGGTCGCATCCGCGTGCCGCGAGGCGGGGCTGCGGACGGATGAGATCGACTACGTCGCCGCGACCGGGTTCGGGCGGTACAGCTTCGAGGACCGCTCGATTCAGATCACCGATCTCACCTGCGCCGCGCGCGGCGCGCACGCGCTCTATCCGGACGCGCGCTTCGTCCTTGACATGGGAGCGCAAAGCACTCGCGCCATCGCACTGCGAGACGGCGGAAAGGTCAAAGCCTTCCGCACGAACGAGAAATGCGCCGCCGGAAGCGGCGGCTTTCTCGAACGCGTCGCGCGCTATCTCGAGGTGAAACTCAGCGACCTCGGCCGCGTTTCGCTCGAGGCGAGCGACCCGCAGCCGATCAGCAGCGTCTGCGCCGTGCTCGCCGAATCGGAGATCATCAACCACGTGTCGGAGGGTCGGACGGTCGCGGACATCATCTGCGGGGCCCACCTCTCGCTCGCCAGCCGGGCTTACAGCCAGCTCAAGATGCTGGCCGTCGACGGCCCGATCGTCTTCGCCGGCGGCGTCGCGCTTCAGGAGGGGATGGTGCGCGCCTGCCGCGAGAAATTCGGGCAGCAGGTGTACGTACCCGAGCACCCGTCGCACGTGGCCGCGTACGGCGCCGCCCTGCTCGGACTTCAGCGCCACCTCCGGCATGGCTCGGAATCGGAGACGCTTGCGGCGTAGCAGTTCGTCGCAAGAAGTCCGTCCGAATCGTGACCGTAAGGGAGCGGGGGCCAATGCTACAACGCTACATCATCCGGTCGTGCCTCGGTTTCGGAAGCGGTATTGCCAAGACGCTCGACACCGAGGCCCGACCGTAAGGGAGCGGCTTTCTGCATGTCACAAGGGACCCCGTACGCCCCTTGACGGTCGGGGCTCGGCTCATCATCCGGGCTGAGTGGCCGCCGCCGCCTCGGCCTTCTGGCGTTGTGCGCGCGTGGGCAGGCGATCCAGGCGCGGTTTGAGCTGGTCTTCGAAAATCCGCTCCAGCGGCGCGGTGAGCTTGTCGCGCCGCTCCTCGAGCCGCTTCACGGCTTCGTTATCAGTCCCCTGCTTCTGGACCGTCGCCAGCTCGTCGACCACTGCCACCAGCTCCGTGCGAACGCGCTGAATGTGTCGATCCGACTCCGTTTGGCAATTCTTGAGCGCCGCGTGGGCTTTTTCCGTCTGCTCGGCGTTGAGGTCGTAGCGGCGAATGAAATCTTCGACGTACTCCTCCCACAGGCCGGTGCGCTTCTTGATTTCGAATTCCGCGCGACGAGACTTCGAATCCAATCGATTTCGGTCGCGCTCCCAGGCCTGCGTGTAGGGGTTATCGCTCTCCCACGTTCCGGCGTGCTGCTTCTTCAGCCAAGGCCCCCAATCTCGGCGCCCAGTTTCGAGTTCGCGATACCATTCCGAATCCTTGACGACTGCATCTCCGTTCCAACGCCAAATTTCTCCAGGCTCATGCCGATGATTCCGGATCTGAAGATGCGTTCCAACTTCCACGCCGATGTCGCTCGGCGAAAAACGACGCGGCGCTTGCGGCGAGTTGAAGACAGCCGAAGCCACTTCCACCGATTCGATCACCTGTCCGTTCTGCAGATACTGCACGCGTCTGGGAAACCAGGTATCCCCGAAACGCTCCAGCGTCGAGATGGCCTCGTAACTCGACGCCCGTCCTTGAAAGAGCACGCGCTCGGCATTCCAGCCCTTTTCGGGGTTGACCCACCAAGTCACGGTGCGGCCGTCGCCAAGGTCCGCCGTGACGACGTGGATTCCAGCGTCGATTTCCTCGCGCCAGGAATGAATCGTGTAATTCGATTCCCAGATCGCACGCAACCCAACCTCGCCGCGCAGGCCGCCACTGTCAGGGGAAACGCCGAGCCCCCGAATGTCCTTCTGTTCGTTGGCCCAAGGATTCGTAGCCCCGTCCCGCTCCCAGTGATCCGCCGCCGTGAACGTCTCCCAATGCTGCCAATATCCGTCTGCGTTGTCCAGGTACAGGCGCGGGTATTTCATGGTTCCGCGCTGCGATTGCCCGTCAAAAGTGACCCATCCCTCGGAATCTCCTCGGTTCTCGAAGATCGTGTCGCCGTTTCGCGCGAACCGTGAAACAAAATGCAATCTGCTTCCGCGCCGATCGGTCGCGTTCCAATCTATGGTCGACGCGCTCATCGATTTCCGGCCGGCTTCCATCGCAGTAAGCGCGTCCGGCCGCGAGTGCAGCTGGGCCCGCGCACCCTCGGTCAGCAGCGCGAAAGCTGCGATGGCACCGAACTCGGCAACCCGAAACGCGTCTCGTGTCACGGACAACCGCCGTTCGTTGTCAGTAGGCGCGCTTGCGGCGCAGCTATCTGAACCCAGTGACATCCACCCCAAGGTGGCAGCTCGCACCCGCCCGGCGGCACAGTGGGCGTTCCGCAATCCGCCTGAGCGCCCTGTGCGTTCTGACACTGCTGTACGGTGTAGCAGAGGTCCCAACCGCCCTCCTCTATGTTTGATTGGTGTTTCTTGTAAATGAACCCAAAATCCCCTACGGCACAGGTGACGATTTGCTCTGTTTGTCTGCCACCGCTATTCTTGATGCAGTCGCACGAACTACCATTCTCACCACACGCGCACGTGGAATCACTGGGCGTGTGTGGGGAACATCCGGGGCAAGACTCCTCCGCGATGATCCCGCATCCAACCACATTTGCGCGCAGCGGCCACGCGATCCAAACCACACTCGTCGCAAGCATCACGCTCGCTCGAAACGCACGATTCATGGTGAATCTCCCTATGCAATTCTGGAAATGTCGACTCTCAGCCGCCAAGTATTGAAACGCGCACGCGCGTCTTTCGTCCTTGGTCATCGGAAACCTGCACGATCGCGGAGCGCGGCCGTGAATCGCCCGGCAGGGCGGCGATTCGTAATTCGCGGCCGTCCTTGATGATGCTCACTTCAAGAAAATCCGCCGAAGGCACGGCCTCGACCAGCTTCGCGTCGCGCCCCGCGCGATCGGCGAACCGTACGATGAATGCTTCGCCAGGGCGAAGGAACACGCGCTCGCTCAACGCGCGGAGCGTGCTCGTCGCGTCCACCTGCACCGCGAAGACGTACTCCGGGCGAGTCGGATCGGACGTGCGGATCGTGACGCGGCCGTAGCCGTGCCCGGACGTGAGCTCGGTTTTGAGCGCGCGGACCACGATGTTCTGCCGCTCTCCGACCGGCTCGTCCAGCGCGACCTGAAGCCACGGAACATCCGCCACCGGAGCTTCGGTGATCTTCGCCGTGCCGGAGCTGAACACGAGGGTCGCAATTCCGGATGGCTCATCTTCGTCCGTGTCCAGGTTCAGCGGTCCCAGGTTCGCCGATTCGGGACTGACAAAGTAGGTCGCATACGCGGTGTATTTGACGACCGCGTTGAGCACCATTCCGGCGTCGGTCATGACCTCGATCTCGCGGGCGCGCTCGCCTAGGGCGTTTCCGACTTCGAGCGTGCCCGCAATCTCGACCGCTCCGCCGCTGGGCACGGCGCGCCCTACGTACGATGAGATATCGACAAGCGTGCAGCCGCAGGCCGGCTTGATCGCGGCAAGCCGCACCACCTCGCTCGTCGGATTCGTCAGTCGCAGCGTGAACGGATTGCGCGTGAACCACGGCAGACGACCCAGATCGACTTCGCGCGGTTCGAAGATTACCCGAGGCTGCGCTGCCACGGCCGGCGCGGCGACTGGCGACTGCGCACGTCCCCCCCACCGCCCGACGAGCACCCCCGCCGCGCCGACGAGGACGAGCGCCATGACGAAGACTCCGAGTGATGGGGAGAATGCGCGGCCGCCGCCTGTTGAAGCGCTGACTTGAGAACCGGAGGCTTCGGAGGAGGAGGCCATCGCACCACTCCTTGCTACGTGGCGCCCACACCCAACTTCTAGTCTGGCTCGGAACCCCGGACGCGTCAAAAAAAAAAAAAAACAGATTCTCGGGCTTTTGGAAAAGGGTGAAACTGTCGCTGCGCCGCGACTTCGGTTGGCGCGCAGCCAACGTCACGCGCGGCAAGTGGTCGCGCCCCCGTTGCGCAGTCGAAGAACCCGGCTCAGCTCTGTGGTTTCGCGTCGTCCGGCGGGGGCTCGTCCGGGCGATCCTCGCGGTCCGCGTCGCCTTCCGGCCCGCCGCCCGTCGCTCTCGGCTCCGCCGTTGCGCGGGCCAGGTCGGCTTCCGTCAGGCGGTACATTCGCCAGGCATCAACGTACTCAGTCTGCTCGCCGCCTACCGACCGTCGTCGCGCGACGCGCAGCACGCGTGCGATGATGAATGACCCCAGCAGGAACACCATGAACAGGACAAAGGTCCAAAGCAGCGTCAGGTAGAGCGCCCCCATGCGCGCCGCCAGCGGCTGCGCGTCGACGTCATTCTTCAACCCGCTGATGCGCGGATCGGCCGGCACGGTCAGCGTGAACGTCTCCGACCAACGCAGAAACGCCAGGCTGATCACGATCAGGATCGAGCCGACGATCACGAACGCCGCGGCGAGCTTGCTTGAGGGCTGACTGCCGAATTTCACGCAAGGCCTTCCGTTATTCAGACGTCGAATTCGAAAACTACCCGCTTTCGGTCACTGCGACCACTCGCGCGTGTCCGCCTACGTGCGCGGTTCGGCGCCAACCCCCACGCGCGGCCGTTGCCTCAACTCCTCGTCCAATTCCCGTAGCAGCGACAGCGCCCGCGGCGACAGGTCGCGCGGCACAACGATTTTCACGATCGCGTACAGGTCGCCGACTTCGCCACTGCGCGGATCGCGCACGCCCTTGCCGCGCAGCCGCAGCCTGGAACCGCTCGAGGTGCCCGGCGGAATCGTCACGCGGGCGGTCTCGTCGAGCGTGATCACGTCCACTTTTGTGCCCAACGCCGCTTCGGTCAATCCGATCGGCACGTCGATCGCCAGATCGAGCCCCTCGCGGCGAAAGTGCGGGTGCGGGCGGACGCGCACGCGAATCAGCAGGTCGCCGCGGCCGCGCGGACCGGGATTTCCTTTGCCCCGCACGCGCACCCGCTGCCCGTCTCGAATCCCGGCCGGCACGCGGAACTCGATCCGCTCGGAGCGGCCGACGCCACTGTCGAGCAGGACTTCGCGGCGCGTGCCGCGAATCGCGGATTCGAAATCCACCTCGATTTCGGCTTCCAGATCGGCGCCGCGCGCTTCGACGTCGTTCGTAGCGCCGCGGCGCCGCGAACCACGACGCGGCCCGCGGCTGAAAAACTGCTCGAAAATGCTCGAAAGATCGCCGAAATCTCCGACGCTCTCGAACCCTGACGGGGCCGGGCCGCCGCCCCAGCTCTCGAAATGCGGTCGCGGCCCGCCGGCGCCGAACTGGTCGTACTGCGCCCGGCGCTGCGCGTCTCCCAGCACTTCGTAGGCTGCCTGGACCTCCTTGAAGCGCTCGGCCGCCTGCTTGTCGCCGCGATTGCGGTCGGGGTGGTGGAGCTTGGCGAGTTTGCGGTACGCGGCGCGGATTTCATCCTGACTCGCGCCGCGCGAGACACCGAGGATGCGGTACGGATCGCTGGCCGACATGCGATAATCGCGCTCGTGCCGCTACGGCACGTTAGCCAGTTCGCGGCGGGCCAGGTCATCGTAGCGCGTGTTGGGATACTTCGCGATGATGCGGTTGAGCAGCTCCTTGGCCCGCGCGAACTGGCCGGCGGCGATGAAGCTTCGGGCCTGCGACAGCCACGAATCGCAATCCCTGGCCGCCAGGAAGTCGCGCACGTCGCGCATCACCAGGTCGTTCTTCTCCATGTTCCTGGTAATCTTGTCGGCGTAGGCGGCGAATTCCGAACCCGGGTAGTCCTTTCGAATATCCTGCAATTTCTTGTATCCGACGCCAAACTGGCGGCTTTCGATCGCCTCGCGCGCTTCGGTGTACAGCCCGCGGGCCTTGGCTTCGGATAGCTGCGACTCGAGGATCTTGGCGATCTCGGGATACTGGCCGCGAAGCGTTTCCAGGCGCGTGGCGGCCGTCTTGCCGAGTTCGAAACGATCGAACTTGCGCGACACGGACCGCAACGCCCGCACGGCTTCGGAAAACTCCTTCTTGTCGACGAAGCTGTCAACGCTCGCGAGTTGATCGCGGGCCACCGCTTCGAGCAAATCGACGTAATCCTGGCACTTGGAGCGCAGCGAGTCGCCGGCCAGGGCGATGTCGGCCGCATCTGTCGCGGATTGATACGCGGCCCGGTAGTCCTGTTTGCGGATCGCCTCGCGCGCCTCGTCCAGCAGCGAATTCACGCGCTTCACTTCGAAGGGATGCGTCTTGCTGGGCGGCGCTTCGGCCATCGCGTCGCGCACGGCGCGAGAGAAGTCCTCCGAGCTGGACGGCAAGCCGGAATACGAGACCTTTCCCTCGGCGTTGATGATCACGAAGCGCGGCACGCTGCTGAGCTCGTAATCGCGAAGCGAGGTGGTCTGCACGCCGACCGGGAAGAACGCCTTCTCGCGCTCCAGGATCGGCTCGACGCGCTTGCGGTCGGCGTCCGACAGGCCGATCACGATTACGCCCTGCGAACGGCCCGTTCCGGCGCCGGCTTCCATGACATTGATGAACGTCATGTAATTCTGGCCCAGCGCGGAATCGAACGACACGAAGAAGAACAACACGACGGTCATACCGCGCAGCTCGGCCAGCGACAGCGGCTCGTCGACGTTCAGCCACTCTTTCGCCTCGATGTCCGGCGCGATCGCGCCTTTCTCGAGATCGGCCCGCGCGACGCCGGCGGCAAGCACCCCAACGCACGCGAGAAAGAAAAACGTCCGTTTCATCGCTTACTCACTCCCGATCGAGCCTTTCGTTCCGCGGCACGCCCACTGGAATTCACCGTCGTTCAACCGGTTGCCGGCCTAAGTATAGCCCAGCCGAGCGCACCGCGGGACGGCGCGCGGGCCGGCATTCTCCAGCCGGACCTTCAGCCGTTGGCCGTCGCAGGCTATGCTCCGCGCATGGCCGATCCCCTGCTCGACATGCTGCTCAATCGCCGCGTGGTGCTCGACACCAGCGGCACAATGATCTACATCGGCACGCTCGAGCATGTTGACGATCGCGGCTATTGGCTGACCGACGCGGATGTGCATGACCGCTCCGACGGCCACAGCCCCAAGGAGGTCTACATCAACGAGGCGCACGTGCTGGAGACGCAAGGCTCGCGGCGCGTGAACCGCCGCCGCGTGTTTGTCGAGCGCCATGCCATCATCAGCGTCTCGGCGCTGGATGACGTCGTTACCGAAGACATCTCCGACGACGATCGACCCTGGACGCCGTGACGACGGTCTGATTCGCTCTCGACCTCAATATCCGCCCATCGGCGTGACCTCGTCGGCTCGCATGCGATACAAGCTCATCACCATGCCATCCTGCACGTCTTCGCCGACTTCGAGCTTGCCGTGCACGTGCAGCGGAACGTCATTGTAGAACCGCGCCTCGTCCCCCTCGCGCATTTTCACCAGCACCCACTCGTTCATCGCCACCTGCATGCCGAAGCAGCACATCATGCGATTTCGCACCAGCAGAAACGTGCGAACCAGGTCATCGTGCATTTCGATCGGCATCATGAAGCCTTCGATCGTCACGGCGCGACCCGACAGCGCCCGGATTTTCTCGGGTATCTGCTCCGGCGGCATCTGACCGGCCGGCGCGTCGAATCGCGCGTACGGGTCATAGGTGAAGGCGGCCAGAACGCTGAACGGCACCAGCCCGCCGGAAGCCGACGGATCGGCTTTCGAATCGCCGGCAGTCGGTTGCGGTGTGCTTCCCGCGCCGTCGGGCCTGGAAGGCGCCGCGTTCGCCGCCGGCGCGCTGGGCGGCGGCGAGGCCATGCTCGCGTCCGTCGCCTCTTGGCGCGGCATCTGGGTTCGCGCCCCAGACGGGGTCGCGGAGGCGTCACGCGCCATTGTCGCGTCAGCGACCGGCGAGGCGTCCGCAAGCTTGGGCACCTCGGCAGCGCCGGAAATCGGCGCCCCGCGAACCAGCGTCCCAGAGGTCGGCGGCGCGGGTTCGGAACGCAGCCTCAGCACTGCGGCGCCAAGCGCGAGCACACTCAGCGCGACGACGCTTAGTACAATATTCAGGCGCCCCATGCGAATCTCCGCCGATGGCACAACCGGGAGCGGCTGCGCGATGGCCAGGCATCGAGTATAGCCGCTGACGTGCGGGTCACCACGGAGACACGCAGGCACGGAGAATACTCGAACTGCATGCTTCTTTTCCGTGTCTCCGTGCCCCCGTGGTGATCCTGGCCGTTCGATGAGGATAGAGTGAATGTGTCAAGCAAGCTCCCGCGGGCCGCTTCGCTTCGTGCTTCTCGAGCACGACACCCGGGCGAACGCCGCCAGTCCGCCGGATCCGGCGTCAGTGCACTGGGACCTGATGATCGAGCTCGCGCCCGGCGCGGCGCTGGCGACCTGGCGACTGAGTCGTGATCCGAGCCTGTCGGATGAGCTGATCCCCGCGGAGCGAATCGCGGACCATCGGCGAGACTACCTGGAGTACCAGGGACCCATCAGCGGCGGGCGCGGGCGCGTTCGTCGAATCGACGAGGGCCATGTTGAGTTCGCATACCTGAACCCGCACGATTCCGCGCCCTCAGCGCCGCAGAGCTGCCCCGGCGGCGTCATGGAGTTCGCGTTTCACGGCTCGCGAATCGTCGGGCCAAGGACGCTGCTGCTTCAATGACCGAGTTCACCATGACGCACCTCGCACCCCCTGCCGCGGCGCGATACGCTACCTCGCGAAAGGTGCGAATATGGGTTCAAAAGCGGCTTCGTCGGCGCTCGACGCTTTCACCGAGCACGTTCGAGCGATCGAGACCACGCGCTCTATTTCCTCGCTGCTGGATTGGGATCAGGAAACGCTCATGCCGCCGCGGGCCGCGAAGGACCGCGCCAATCAGCTCGCGCTGCTGGCCGGACTGGCCCACGAGCGACTAACGAGCGACCACACCGCGCGCCTGCTCGAATCCGCCGAGCGCGAAGCGGCCGGCGATCCGGTGGCGGAGACGAACCTCCGCGAAGTACGGCGAGAATACGAGCGCGAGGTGAAGCTGCCGAAATCGCTGGTCGAGGAGATCGCGCACGCCGCGACGCTTTCGAAAGGCGAATGGGTCAAGGCGCGAAAAGAGAGCAAATTCAGCATCTTCGCGCCGCACCTGTCGCGCATGCTGGAGCTGAAGCGGCAGGCCGCCGACTACCTGGGCTGGAAAACCGAGCGCTACGACGCGCTGATGGACGAATACGAGCCGGGTGCCCGCGCATCGGAAGTGCAGACCGTGTTCGACGGCGTGAAGCGCGAACTCACGCCGCTATTGACCGCGATCGTCAAAGCGCCGCGTCAGCCGGACCGTACAGTGCTGGAGCGCGTCTGCCCGGTCGCGGCGCAAGCCGCCTTCAACCGCACGCTGGCCGAATCGCTGGGATTCGATTTTGACGCCGGACGGATCGACATCTCGGTCCACCCGTTCTGCGGCGGCAGCGGCCCGAGCGATGTTCGCATGACGACGCGCTATGACGAGCGCTACATGCCGATGTCGCTTTTCGGCGTTCTGCACGAAACCGGCCACGCGCTGTACGAGCAGGGCTTTGATCCGATTCACACCGGCACGCCGATGGCGCGTTCCGTTTCGCTCGGCATCCACGAGTCGCAGTCGCGAATGTGGGAGAATCTGATCGGGCGCAGCCGGGCGTTCTGGACGCATTTCTACCCGGCGTTGAAAGCGGCATTTCCATCGATGGCGGATGTTTCGCCGGACGCGTGGTATTTCGCGATCAACGCCGTGCGCCCGTCGTTCATCCGCGTCGAGGCGGACGAAGTGACGTACGGCCTGCACATCATGCTTCGCTTCGACCTCGAACGCCGCATGGTCGGCGGCCAGCTTGCGGTGCAGGACGTGCCGGCGGCCTGGAAAGAGGCGAGCCGGGCGCTGCTGGGTATCACGCCGCCGGACGACGCGCAGGGCTGCTTGCAGGACATCCACTGGAGCCAGGGCACGTTCGGGTATTTCCCCACGTACGCGCTGGGCAACTTGTATGCGTCGCAGTTCTTCGAAGCCGCCAAGCGTGCGATCCCGGACCTGATGGAGCGCGTCGCGCGCGGTGAGCTGCGGACTTTGCTGGGCTGGCTGCGCGAGAACATTCATCGCCACGGCATGCGCTACCGCGCCAGCGAACTGGTGAAGGTCGTCACAGGCAAGCCGCTCTCGCACCAGGCATTTGTCTCGTATTTGAAGGACAAGTTTGGGGAGCTATACAATCTTGCCTAGCAAGCCGTTGCGAGAGTGGGTTGGCGTCGTCGGATAGCGGCCCGCGAGAGCAGATTCAAGAATGGACTCCGCGCTGGACAGGAGCCACGAATGTCGCCGGAACAAGTTCTCACCATTCTGAAATCCGCGTTTCCCGAGGCCGTCGAATCCATCGCCCTCGACGATCTCCATCCGCACGCCGTCGTAAAGACCGAACATTGGCGGCAGGTGGCGCTCTTCCTGCGAGACGACCCGCGCCTGCGATTCGACTGGCTGCGCTGCATCACCGGCGTCGATCACCTCGAGGACAAGAAGCTCACCGCGATCTACGGCCTACACGCGACGCGCCAGCCGCAAACAGCGGGCGGGATGTGGTCGTTGGGCGCCGAGATCGCGATCAAGGTGCGCGTCGACCGCGACAGCCCGCATATCCCGTCCGTCGCGGACATCTGGCCCGCCGCCGACTGGCACGAGCGTGAGGCGTTCGACCTGCTGGGAATTGCCTTCGACGGCCACCCGAACCTGAAGCGCATCCTGTGCTGCGACGATTGGGTCGGCCACCCGCTGCGCAAAGACTACGAATTCCCGCTCGAATACCACGGCATCCCGGCGGTGACGGAATACGAGATGACGCGCTTGCAGCATTAGAGCAGATTCAGTTGTTCCGTAGCGTCGGGCCTCTGTGCCCGACGCCGAATTCACCGTCGGACGCGGAGGTCCGACGCTACACGAAAAGCGAATGTGCTCTGGTCGCGGCCGCGAATTGCGCAATCGACGCCCAGCCGGGCGACCCGCGGTCGCGAGTCCGCAATCGAGTCGCGCCTTGATCGCCTGCCTACGCGCACACAATGCCAAAAGGTCGACGCGGCGGCGGCCACTCAGCCCGGACGGTGAGCGTTCCCGCTATCCCGCGACGCACGTTGCGACGCTTCCAAGTCGGACGCCGACGGCGGCGCGTCGTGCTGCGCGGTTCCGTAGGAGTAGACGCGCAGGTGGCTCGTGGCGACCTGCCCGGCGTCGAGCAGGACATTTGGATAGACCATGAAGATCAGCAGCAATAGGCCGCACAACACCGCGCCGGTGCGCTGCTCTTCACGCGGCAGGGCCTCGGCCGGCTCTTCGTTCTCGTAAAGCAGCACCGCCGCCGCGACGCGCAGGTAATACGCCGCGCCAATCGCCGAGTTGATCAGCGCCACGATCACCAGCACGATTACCCATGTGCGATCGACGCCCCCGACGGCGGTCGCGGTAGATAGCGCGCTGCCGAAGAGCGAGAGCTTGCCCCAGAATCCCGGCGTCGGCGGAAGCCCCATCAGCGTGAACATCGTCAGCGCCAGGAGCCACGCCAGCCCCGGCTGCCGCCGCAAAAGGCCCGCCACGTCGCGGAGCGTTTCGCATGGCTCGCCATTCACATGCAGCAAGCCGAGCACGACAAACGCGCCGAGATTCGCGATGCCGTAAATGACGACGTAGTAAAGCGCGGCCGCCGCACCGTCGCCGAGCATTCCACCCGCCGCGGGACCCGCCAAAATGCCGACCAGCATGTACCCGGCGTGTGCGATGCCGGAATACGCGAGCATGCGCTTGATGTTGGTCTGGCGCAGCGCGAGCGTGTTGCCGATCGTCATGCTGAGCGCGGCCACCCACCAGAGCATCCAGAACAGGCCGCCGGCGTCCGTTCGCCAGCCGGTCATTTCGATGATCTTGATCACCGCGACGATCCCAGCCGCCTTGGGCACAAATCCGAGCAGGCCGGCGACCGGCGCGGCGGCGCCTTGATACACGTCCGCCACGTAGAAATGCAGCGGAAACGCGGCGAGCTTGAACAGCAGACCGCCGATGCTGAGCACCAGTCCGATGGTGGCGATGACGTACGCCGGCCCGGTGGGCCGCGTCAGGATGTCGCTCAAAATGCCGATCGAACCGGCGATCGACGCCTGCCCAGTCGCGCCGTAGAGAAACGCAAAGCCGTACGCCGTCACCGCCGCCGCCATGGCGCCGAGATAGAAGTATTTCGTGCCGGCCTCGAGACCGCGCGGATTCGAGCGGCTGAGCGTGACCATGACATAGGTCGGCACGCTAACCAACTCGAGCGCCATGAACAGGATCACAAGGTCCGAAGCCGAGCCGACGAGCATCAGGCCCGCGACCGAAAACAGCAGCATGCAAAAATACTCGCCGGTCTCGCGATGCGAGGGCAGCGACCACGACGTGAGCACGAACAAGACGCCCAGCACCAGTGCGCTGACGCGGACGAACTCGGCGAAGTGTCCCAGCTCCAGGCCGCCGCCGACGATCGTCTCGCCCATTCCCAGCATCGGCGCCAGCACGGTCGGCCAGCCTCGCAGCAGCAACACGCCCACGACCAGCGCAGCCAGAGCGATCGCCGGCGCCGCTCGCCGCAGCGTTTCGTTGCGGGCGTTGCTGGTGAGCAGGGCGGCGCAGCCGGCGGCGCATAGCACCATTTCCGGCAGCATCGGCCAGATCGAGAGCGCCGAGTAGAGGGCGTCAGTGGGCATCAGCGACGGCCTCCGGCGGCGGGTGAGTCATCCGAACCGCGAGCGCAAG
Source organism: Phycisphaerae bacterium (assembly GCA_046350315.1). Taxonomy (GTDB): domain Bacteria; phylum Planctomycetota; class Phycisphaerae; order UBA1845; family Fen-1342; genus CAZHTF01. Next base: position 1,907,286 of record JAXMAP010000002.1, on the reverse strand, counting down.
TGACCGGCCAAGCGGCGCGTCGAACGGGTGTACAGTCGTTCCTTGCCGTTTCCGCCGGTCGTTTGCGCTCGCGGTTCGGATGCGCTGCGTACTTCGACAACTTCGTAAGGGACCGATCGGCGCGGGCGTCGAAGCCCTCTGGGCTTATCGCGTGGACGTTGACGTCGCAGGCCGACCGCTCCCTGACGGTCGCGGCTCTGACAGGCGCGCCGCTGCCAGACGCGGCGCTGACGGTCGCGGCGCTGACGGAAACGCCCTCCGCCGCGCTCGCCATCGCCACGCGCGGCAGAATCTCGCGATTCAAAATCGGATCGAGCGAGTCGGTCACGATTCGCGGCGCGACGCCCAGAACGACGCACATCGCCGCCAGCGGGGCGAGAATTCCGATTTCCCGCGAGTTCAGATCGCGATTCAGACCGGCGGACAGGTCCGGCGTGTGCGGCGGTTCCTTCAGCGGGCCAAAGAGCACCTTGCCCACCATGTAGAGCATGTAGATCGCTCCGAGCAGGATGCCGGCCGCGCCGACCGCGCCGTACCAGTACGTGCCCAGCGTCGGCGAATTGAACGCGGCGAAGAGCGTCGTGAACTCGCTGACGAAGCCATTCAAACCGGGCAGTCCTACGCTCGACAGCGTGAACAGGACCAGGAAGAACGTGAGGATCGGCATCTGCCGCGCCAGCCCGCCGATCTTGTCCATGTCGCGCGTGTGATAGCGCTCATAGATCATGCCGACCACCAGGAACAACGCCCCGGTGCTCAGACCGTGATTGATCATGTACAGCACCGAGCCGCTCAGGCCGACCGGCAGCATGCTGAACATTCCCAGCATGCAGAATCCCAGGTGCGACACGGATGAATAGGCCACCAGTTTCTTCACGTCGCGCTGCACCCACGAGCACAGCGCACCATAGATAATTCCCGCGACCGCCAGCACGGCCATTTCGTCCGCCCAGGCCACCGCGCCCTGCGGCGCCATCGGCAGCGCGAAACGAAGAAACCCGTACGTGCCCAGTTTCAGCAGGATGCCCGCCAGCAGCACCGATCCGGCCGTCGGCGCCTCGGTATGCGCCAGCGGCAGCCAGGTGTGCAGCGGGAAAAACGGCACCTTGATCGCGAATCCGCAGAACATGGCCAGGAAGAGCCAACTCTGCTCCGTGAAGCTCAATCCGTTAAGCGTCGAGAGCATCGCCAAGTCGAACGAGACCATCCGCGTGCCGGAAAGCTGCGCCGCGCGCACCGCCAGGTACATGATCCCCGCGAACGTGATCACGCTGCCGACGAACGTGTACAGGAAGAACATGTTCGCGGCACGGCGGCGTTCCGAGCCGCCCCAGACGCCGATCAGAAAATACAGCGGAACGAGCGTGAACTCGAAGAAAATGTAGAACAGGATCACGTCGCGCGACAGGAACACGCCGAACATCCCGGCGGTCAGCGCCAACAGCCAGGCGTAATACTCGCGCTGGCGCGAGCGAATGGCCGTAAAGCTGCAGGCGATCGAAATCGGCACAAGCAGCCCGGTCAGCGCGAGCAACGGGCCGCTGATGGCGTCGACACCGACGTGGTAGCGAATCGACACGCCGCCGGTGTCGGCGTTGCCGAGCACGATCCAGGCGCTGTCGAACTCGCCGACGAGCGACCCGACACGCGCAAACGGGACCGCCAGCCACATCGCGATGGCGATGACGCCCGTAACGACGCCGACCCAAAGCGCGATCGCCTTGGCGGCGTCAGCGCGGCGCTCCGGCAGCATCCACACCGCGATTGCGGCCAGGATCGGGAGGAGGATCAGGAGGTTAGCGCCGAAGGAACTCATGAGGCCTCAATCGCGAATGGCGAATTGCGAAGAGCGAATGGAAAGTCAGTCGCCGCCGCGCCGGACGCGCCGAGCTTTGCTTTTGCCATTCGCAATCCGCCAATCGACATTTTTCACGTTCCCATCCAATTCCACGCCACCAACAGCAGCCCAATGCCCAGCGACATTCCCAGCGCGTAGCCCTGCATCGCGCCCTGCTGGAAGAAACGCAACGTGAAACCCAACGCCTTGGGCACGCCGGCGAAGAAATAGAGCAATCCGTCAATGCCATTTCGATCGGTTGCGAAGAACATCTCGCCCACTCTGCGTAGCGGCTGCACGAACACGCGGTCGTAGATCTCGTCAACGTAGTACTTGGCCTGCCACAGCCGCCACACGCCGCCCAGGGCCGCGGCGTCGGGGTCTTCCGTCGGCGCCGCGCCGTAGCGCGCCCGTGCGACGAGAATCCCGCCGATCGCGACCGCCGCCGACACGTACATCAGCCACACGCCGCCGCCGTGATGCTCGGCGGTCTTCAGGATCGAGCTGTCGGCGAGGTAGTGATGAAACGCGCCGTGCGGCTTCAGAAATCCGAGGAACGCTTCGCCCGGCGCGGCGGCCAGCGTGACGCCGACATAGCCCGCCAGCACCGCGCCGATCGCGAGCACGGTCTTCGGCGCGATCATCACGGTCGGCGAATCGTGCACATCGTCGGCATGCTCGCCGGCTTCCGCGGGCAAACGCAGCGGGCCGTGGAAACACAGGAAGAACATGCGGAACGTGTAGTACGCGGTCATCGCGGCGGTTACGAGCAGCAGAACGCCCAGGACGGGGCTCCGCTCGAACGCCGCGTGCACCAATTCATCCTTGCTCCAGAACCCCGCCAAAAGCGGGAATCCGGCCAAGGCCAGGCAGCCCACGAGCATGAGGCGATACGTGTTCGGTAATACGCCGCGCAGCCCGCTGAAGTGGCGCAGGTCGATGACGCCGCCCATCGCGTGCATCACGCTTCCGGCGCACAGGAACAACAGGGCCTTGAAGAACGCGTGCGTGTACAGGTGAAAAATGGCCGAATCCGGCACGCCGCAACCCAGGCCGACGAACATGTACGCGAGCTGGCTCATGGTGGAATAAGCCAGGATGCGCTTCATGTCATATTGCGCCATCGCCATCGTTGCGGCGAAGATCGCGCCTGCGACGCCGACCACGGCGACAAAATCGAGCGCGAACGGCGACTGCGCGAAGAGTGGTCCGCAGCGCGCCACCATGTAGACGCCAGCGGTGACCATCGTTGCCGCGTGAATGAGGGCGGAAACGGGCGTCGGGCCTTCCATTGCGTCGGGCAACCAGGTGTACAGCGGAAGCTGCGCGCTCTTGCCCATCGCGCCGCAGAAGAGAAGCAGGCAGACCGTCGTAACCTGCCACGGCGCGAGCTGGTTCACCGCCGCGAACGCGACGCGGTAGTCCAGCGGATTCTCACCGTGCGGCACATGCGGATTCAGAAACATGTACAACGCGAAAATGCCGAGCGCGAAGCCGAGGTCGCCGATACGGTTGACGATGAAGGCCTTCTTGGCGGCGGCGGCGGCCTCGGGCTTGGCGTAGTAGAAGCCGATCAGCAGGTAGCTGCACAGTCCGACCAGCTCCCAGCCCAGGTACAGCAGCACGAAATTGCCGGCCAGAACCAGCATGCACATGCTGAAGACGAACAGCCCGAGAAACGCGAAAAACCGCTCGTATCCGCGCTCGCGATGGCCGTGGTGGTCTTTCATGTAGCCGACGGCGTAGAGGATCACCATCGTCGAGACGATGGTCACGACGAGCAGCATGACGATGGTCAACGGGTCGATCAGGTAGCTGAACTCGATGAAACGCCCGTCGCCGAAGCTGATCCAGCGATACAGGACGTGCGTGACGCCGCTGATCTGGACCGATTGCGGCGAATCCGCATGTGGCACAGCCGCCTCTGGCTGCGCGTGTAGAACCCCCGCCTCCGGCGGCGCTTCACTTGAATGCGCCGGCTGATACTGGAACAACATCGCGATCGACAGCAGCGCGGAGATCGCCACTCCGCCGACGACAGCCAGATGGCAGGAGTCGCGTCCGCGACCGGTCGCCAGGCACAGGCCGATTACGATCGCGCCCAGGAGCGGCCAGAACGGCAGCGTGGCCACGAGGGACAAGTTCGCGATGGGTGCGGCCGCCTCAGCCAGCAAGATCATTCATCCTTTAGAGCGCGCAGCCCACCCGCATCGAGCGAACCGCCATAACGATACAGCAATACGACCAGCGCCAGGGCCAGCGCCGCCTCTGACGCGGCGACGGACAGCAGGAACAGCGAAAACACCTGCCCGTCGAGCGTCGGCACGCCGCCGAGCGGGTAACGCCCGAACGCGACCAGCGTGACGACGATGCCCTGAAACATCATTTCGGTGCAAAGAAACATGATGATCAGGTTCCGGCGCGTCACGAACCCGACCATGCCTAGCACGAACAGCGCCGCGCCGACCAGCAGATACGCGGTGAGCATTACTCCAGCCCCTCCGCTTCCAATTCCTGCGGGCGACGCCGCGCGACGGCGATCGCGCCGATCATCGCGGCGGTCAGCAGCACGCCGGCGATCTGCACGCCGACCACGTAGTTCAAGAAGAGCGTCATGCCCAGCGGCTTGCTGTAGCCGGCCGCGAGCGCCACGTCCGGCGGCGCGGCGGTGACGGCGGCGGCCGGCGCGAGGAGTCGCGCGCTGATCACGCCCAGCAGCACGAACCCGGACAGAACGCCCAGCAGCGGATCGCGCGCCTGTCGATCCCAGCGCGGCGTCTCGGCGCGTTGCTGCGCCAGCATGATCACGAAGATGTACGTCACGAGAATTGCGCCGGCGTAGATGATGACCAGCGCCGCGGCCAGAAACTCAGCGCTCATCTGAAGCAGAAGCCCGGCGGTCGCGATCACGACCAAAATGAAGTAGAGCGCGCTATACACCGGGCGCGTGTGCGTGATGACGCGGATGGCGGCGATCAATCCGATCAGCGAAACGACGCCGAAGGCCGCCTGGTCCGCCCGACTTGCAAACAACGGCAGAACCAACCCCGCCAGCGCGGCAGCCGCTCCGGCCAGAACCACCAGCGCCGCGCGGCGCACATCGGCCCGCCCGCCGGGCATGGCCAGAAAAAGGCCAACGCCGCCGAGGGTGAGAAGGGCGATGAGAAGCGTGACGCCGAGCTGCATCAGCGGGTGCCTTCCACTCGATTCCGATTCGCGCCAAGAGAGCGAAGAAGTTTAGCGACGTGGCACAAGAGTCGCCAGCTTCCGGTCTGTCAGAGCCGCGACCGTACGGGAGCGGTCGGGCCCATGAACTGATGCCACTTCGCGCGCCCCCGAGCCTTCGACACCCGCGCCGACCGCTCCCTTACGGTCGCGGCTCAGCCGGCCGACTTCGCCCTTGGTGGTGCGTACGGAGCCCCAGCATGAGCGCGTCGAGGTGGTTATACCTTCCGATGCGCGTTCGCCCGCGCCACGTCCTTGCTCTGTCCCCCGGTGAGGCCATAGTCGGTCACCGCTGGGTTCTTGCGCGGCTTCACGTCCTTCGTCTCGTCGAAGACTTGCAGCAGCTTCTCTTTGTCGAAGATCATCTGCTGCCGAGAGCGGCCGACGAGTTCGTATTGCGGCGTAAGCTCGATCGCGTCGACCGGGCAGGCCTCCTCGCACATGCCGCAGTAAATGCAGCGCAGCTCGTCGATGTCGAATTTGACCGGGTATTTCTCGCGGTCCGGCAAAGGCGACTCGCCGGCCTCGATGTGGATGCAGTGCGCCGGGCAGGCCGTGCTGCACATGAAGCAGGCCACGCAGGCCACCCGGCCGTCCGGGTCGCGGTTCAGCCGGTGCACGCCGCGATAGTTCTCAACGCGGAGTTGCCGCTTTTGCTCGGGATATTGAATCACCGTCTTGTTGCGCTGCTTCACGCTGAACAAGTGCCGCAGCGTCGTGCGCATGCCGGAGACGATCTGCGGCAGATACATGCGCTCCGCCGCGGATAGGACCGGCTCTTCGAGAACCAGAATGTCGTCGTCGTGGATCATGTTCTTGGTCGCTATTGGCTGGCACTCGACCGCACTTCACAAGTGCGGCTCCGTGGCCCCTCCGGGGCTGGATTCCGAATCGAATGCCCACCCACGGCTTACGCCGTGGGCTACGTACTATCGCCCCTCCGGGGCTGATCACGCAGGACGCACTTCAACTTCCGGCAAATTCTCCTGCCTGCCGGTTACCGGCGATTTGGAGCGAGTCGCCAGCAGCAGCGCCAGCAGGATCAGGATCGCATTCAGCCCCATGTTCGCGAGGAAGCTCCGCTGCCATCCGTAGGTTACCAGAAACGCCTGCCCGACAATCAGCCCGACGGCCACCGGCACCATCGATTGCCACGCCAGGCGCATCAACTGGTCGAAGCGGAATCGCGGCAGCGTCCAGCGGATCAACATGTAGAACCCGATGAAACCGCCGATCTTCACCCAGAAGATGAGAAACTTCGTAAGACCCGCGAGAATCGACGTGTCCTGCGCGCCCGGCCCGCCCCAGATGTGCCAGCCGCCAAAGAACATCGCCACCATCAGGGCGCTGTTGGTCAGCATGTGCGCGTATTCGCCCAAAAAGAACATCGCGAATTTCATCGCGCTGTACTCGGTGTGAAAACCGCCGACCAGCTCCTGTTCGGCCTCGGCCAGATCGAACGGCGCGCGATTGGTTTCGGCGAATGCGCTGATGAGCACCAGCAGAAACGCGATCGGGTGCAGGAAGATGTTCCACATCCCGCTACCGGCCTGCTCGTCGACCATCACTTCCAGCCGCAGATTCCCGTGCACGAGCGCGATCGCCAGCAGTCCCAGCCCCAGCGGCACCTCGTAGCTGAGCATTTGGGCGGTCGCGCGCATGCCGCCGTAGAACGAGTACTTGTTGTTGCTGGCCCAGCCGGCGAGCACCACGCCGTAAACTCCGAGCGACCCGACGGCGAGCATGTAAAGAAAGCCGACGTCGATGCTGACGGCCTGCGTGGTGACGGTCGCCCCGGAGGGCATCCAGGGCATCTGAATCACGCCGGCCCACGGAATGACCGCGAATCCCAGCAACGCCACGCCCATCGCCAGGCACGGCGCGAGCAAGAACAGCGGCTTATCGACGTTGCCCGGGATGATGTTCTCTTTGAGGACGAACTTGATGCCGTCCGCGATGGGTTGAAACACACCCCACGGCCCGACGCGGTTTGGCCCCTTGCGGTCCTGGATAAACGCCGAGAGTTTTCGCTCGGCGAGAATGCACCCCGGCGCGGCGACTCCGACGATCGCGAAAAGGCCGATTGCGAGCATGAAGATCGAAAATGTGAACTGCGTTCCGAAGAACCAGTGCAGTAATTCGGTCATCGTGGCTCCGTATGAACGCAGGCAGCATCGGCCTCTGGCCGCTGCGCGCCGAGCGTTAGTACCGGCCCAAAGCCGATGCTCCCCGCCGCGAATGCGGTTCGACACGCCGGACTGGAGGACTTGGCGCGAGTACGCGCCGGGATCAGAACGCGCAGCGCCAGCAAGCGCGATTCCAATTCGCGCTCGCTTGTGCGTCGCGTTCTGATGCCGCGCGTCCTCGCGCAAGGCGAACTAGTGCGCATACGCCGGCTCCTCGCGCGGCACGAATGGCGTCGCGAACTCCGCCATCTGAGCCGACATCTTCTCGCGAATCTTCCGCGCGCGGTAGAGGCCCGGCTCGCCGGCCAATTCGGCGAAGAACTGTCCCTCGGTCTTCACGCCTTCCAGCGGCGTGACAGCGCGGTCAAAGGCCTGCAACAGGCCATCGCAATTCATGAAACTGCCTTCGCGCTCGGCCCACGTGCTTGCCGGCAATTGGATCGCAGCGGCGGCGTCGAGCGCCGACGGCAACAGGTCGTGTAGCACCAGAAACGGGCATGAAGGGGCGGCTTTCGAGAGCGCATCCGGCGCCCAGGCGCGCGGATAACCGCCGCTAATGTACGCCGCCTTGAATGCGCCTTTCGCAAGGCCGGCGACGAACTCGTCGAACGAGAGCGTCGGTCCGCCCATCGCCGCGATGACGCGCTCGATCCCGCGACGGTTCGGACATTTTTCGGCCTTGACGACGAAGCCCTTTGCGAACGTCTCATCCTGCCCGGCGGTCGGTATGAACCCCGGCACGACCGTCGCCTGCGGCGCCACGGATCGCACGAATCGCGCCAGAAGCCACGCTTCCTCGCACGCGAGCATTGGGCTGAGCATCGCCGCGACCGCCTTGCCGCCGTCTGGCGCCGCCGCTTGCTCGAAGCGCGCCCGCAGCACGGCCGGCGCGTCCTCCCAGCGCAGCGCCTCCCACGCGCCGCCGCGCTTCTGCCGCGGCTGCTGCAGGCGGGCAGGGTCGTGCACGTGCTTCCAGCCGAAGCGTCCGTCGTCGCAAATCCACCACTCGTTGATCTTTTCATTGAATCGCGGGCGAACGCGGTGAATGCGGTTTTGATTCTGCTCGATGTCGATCGTGCATCCGCGGCTGCATCCGGCACAGATGGACTTGGCCGGCTGGAGCATCCAGACGCGCTGCTTGAACAGAAATTCCTTGTCGAGCAGCGCGCCCACCGGGCACAAATCCACCACGTTGCCCTGCAGCTTGTTTTCGAGCGGCACGCCCGGGAAGACGTCGATTTCGGCGCGACTGCCTCGATCGACCACCGACAACTCGCCGCTGCCGGCGATCTCAGAGCAGAACCGCACGCAGCGCGTGCAAAGTACGCAGCGATCCTGGTAAAGCAGCGTGCGGTCGCCGATGTCTTTCTTGGGGTTCTTGTGCTTCTCTTCGACCATGCGCGAAGAGCCCGAGCCGAAGTCCTCGGTATAGTCCTGCAGATAACACTCGCCGGCCTTGTCGCAGACGGGGCAATCCAGCGGGTGATTCAGCAGGTAATACTCCATCACGTGCTTCTGATTCGCGGTGACGCCGGGCGACCTGAAACGCACCTCCATGCCGTCCTTGACGGGGGTCTGACAGGACGGCACCAAACGCGGCGACCAGGTCAGCTCCTTGGTGCGCGGATCGGGCATCTTCAATTCCATCAGGCACAATCGGCAGCTTGCGACGATCGAGAGGCCCGGGTGATAGCAGTAGTGCGGCACTTCCATGCCGGCTTCGAGCGCGGCGCGCAGCACGGGCACGCCCTCGCGGCAATCCACTTTCTTCCCGTCAACGGTGATGGTTGGCATTCGTCTCAATCCGGCGTCGTTAGAAAGTGCTCGTGCGCCATGCTACCGCCGCTCGCCGCAGTCGCGCGGCCCTGCAGGATCGGCAGCTCGTACGCCGCCGGATTCACTGCGCGGATGTGCCGCGCGGCGGCGTTGGGCGGTTGGGTCGCGATGTGGCGCTCGAATTCAGCGCGGAATTTCTGCACCAGCGTCCGCACCGGCCAGGCCGCGCCGTCCGGCAATCCGCAAATGCTCATCCCAGGCATCATGCCCATGTTCTGCGTCACTTCGACGAGCAGATCGAGATCGTAGCTGCGTCCCGCTCCGGCCCGCAATCGCTGGGCGATCTTGTACATCCAGCCGGTGCCTTCACGGCATTGCGTGCACTGGCCGCAGGATTCGTGGGCGTAGAATCGCGTGATGTTCGCCAGTACGTCGCGAACGTCGGTGTCTTCGTCGATCACGACCAGCGCCGCCGTGCCCAGGCCCAGCAGGTCGTATTTCCGCACATCGTCGAAATCGAGCTTGCAATCCAACTCGTCGTGATCTTTCTTGAATTCGATCTGACCGCTGGGATTTTTGGGATAGAGGTCGCCGCGCAGGAAGCCCATCGACAACCCGCCCGGCGAAACGGCCTTCACTTTCTTTCCGCCGCGCACGCCCTGAGCAAAGTCCTGCCCGTAGATCAGCTCGCGCACGCTGATGCCCAGCGGCGCTTCATAGCACCCGGGCCGATTCACGGCGCCGCTGACGCAGTACATCTTCGGCCCATGTGAGCCGGGCGGACCCAGCGAAAGCCACCAATCCACGCCGCGCGTCAGAATGTGCGGCAGGCACGCGAGCGTCTCGACATTGTTGACGACGGTCGGCTTGCGGAAGGCGCCTTCGACAGCCGGGAAGGGGGGCTTGATCCGCGGCCAGCCGCGCTTGCCCTCCAGGCTCTCGATCAGACCGGTTTCCTCGCCGCAAACGTACGCGCCCGCGCCGCGATGGATGTAGCACTCCAGGTCGTAGCCGCTGCCGAGAATGTTCTTACCGAAATAGCCCGCGGCGTAGGCCTCGTCGAGCGCCTTCTGGAGAATGTGAAACTGCTCCATGAACTCGCCGCGCATGTAGATGTATGCGACAGTGGTGCGCGTGGCGAAGCCGGCGATCAGGATGCCCTCGAGCAGCATGTGTGGGTCGTGCTCGATCGTGATGCGATTGCAGAACGTCGGCGGCTCGGATTCGTCGGCATTGACGCACAGGTATGTGACAGTACGGTCCTTGGGCAGGAACGACCACTTCACCCCGGCCGGAAAGCCCGCCCCGCCGCGGCCGCGTAGATTGGCCTTCTTGACCAGCTCGACGAGACCGTCGGGCGTCATCTTGAGCGCATTAGCGGCGCCCTCGTAGCCGCCGGCGGATTTGTAGACCTTCAGCGACCGGCTGCCCGGCACGCCGACGTTTCGCATCAAGATCTTTTCGTAGGCCATGTCAGTCTCACGTCAATCTGTCGTGGCAGCCGCTACGGGCCCAGCGCGCCCATCCGGCCGCGGCCGCGACGGGGCGGTCACCAGGTTTCGACTACGTCGCCCGCGGCGCGTCGAACAAGTCGCTCCGCGGCAGATCCAGTTTGTCGCTTTCCGCGTCCGCCAGAATCCGCTGCACGTCCTCCGGACGGACGCGCTTGTGCATTTTCTCGTTGACCAGCATGCACGGCGCGTGATCGCAGCCGGCGAGGCACTCTTCGGTCATCAGCGAGTATTCGCGGTCGGCGGTCGTTCCGTGCTCGCCGATCCGCAGGGTTTCCTCAACCGTCTTCCGCAACGCATCCGCGCCCAAGAGCTGGCAACTGATGGACCGGCACAGCACAACCGTCTTCTTGCCTTTTGGATGCGTCCAGAAGTGGGTGTAGAACGTCACCACATCCATCACCGACGCCGGCGTAATCTCCAGCAGCTCGGCGATTTCGCGCATTGCGCGCAGCGAGATGTAGCCCACCTCGTCTTGCGCGATGTGGAGCGCCGGCAGCAGCGCCGCGCGCTTCGTCGGATAGCGCGGAAAGAAATCGCGAATCTTGCGCTTGGCCGCGTCGCTCAGCCCTGGGCCGAGCTTCTCGTCGGCGACCGTTCTGCGATCGATAACTTGCCAACTCACGGTGTGCTCCGGCTTGAGAGCCCCACGGGCGACGCGCTCCGACGGGTCCAAAACTATAGCGTCTGCGCCTCGCGCGAACCAGCGCGGCGGCGGCGGCGGCGGTAGTGGCTCAGTTTCGCGAAGGAACTCCCCAGCCGAGCCCCGACCGTAAGGGAGGGGTCTCTTGCGACGAGCAGAGGGCCGATCCCTTACGGTCGGGCCTCGGTGTCGAGCGTTTTCCCGGCGTCGCAAGCGAAACTGAGCCAGTACCGCGGCGGCGCGCTTTCTTGACCGCTTGGCGCGGCGCGGTTAACAACCCCGCGATGCCGCTGCGCGTCATTCTCAACGATCGCCCGCTGCGCAACACGCTGACCGGCGTCGGAAATTACATCGCGCAGCTCCTGCTCAATCTGCCGGCGGCGCGCGAGGGGCCGAATCCAGCGAACTCGCAAGGCCGGTCCGGGCGATCCGCCGCGGGGCTGCCGGACGACGGGTTGGAAACCCGTCGAAACAAACTCCGGTCGGAAACCGGAGCCACAGGCAGGGAAACAAAGGCCACAGGCACCGGTGGCCCCGGTTTCCAACCCGGGGCTGTTTCGACGGGTTTCCAACCCGTCGAGGCAACCAAGGCCGCGGGCGACCTGCGCGTCGATCCGTTCTTCTTCACCTATCTGTCGCGCCGCGATTGGCGCGAGCGCCTCAAGCCGTCGGCGAGCGCGCCTGTTTCGCGGCCTACATGCGAATCCACGTCACCGCCCCGGCCGCTGCATCCGCCCGATCTCGGCGGCTCGCGAAAGCCCTGGTGGCTGCGGCGCGCGATGCAGGCGGTCTATGGCGGGGCGTTTCGGCTCGCGGCGCGGCGGTACGACGTGTATCACGAGCCGAATCACATTCCGATGCGCTGCGCGCTGCCGACCGTAACCACGATCCACGACTTGTCGGTGCTGGCGCATCCCGAGTGGCACCCGCCGGACCGTGTGCGCTGGTACGAGCATGAGTTCGAAGCCGGCGTGCGACAGACGCGCGTGTTCATCGCCGCTTCGGAGTTCACCAAGCGCGAGATGGTCGATCGCCTGGGCGTTTCGCCGAAACGAATCCGCGTCACCTATCAGGCGCCGCGTCCGGCGTTCACGCCGCGCCAGCCGGATCAGATTCGCGTTGAACTCTCGCGTCTCGGGCTGCCGGCGCGATTCTTCCTGTACGTCGGCACGTTGGAGCCGCGCAAGAACCTGGAAGGTCTGCTCGAAGCGTATTCGCGCCTGACGCCGGCGCTGCGGCGTGAGCATCCGCTGGCGATCGTCGGCGCGTGGGGCTGGCGGCAGGAAAAATTGCGCGAGGCGCTGCATCGCCACGCGCTCGACGACGACGTACGTTTGCTCGGCTACATGTTCGACGATTCGCTGGCGTGCCTCTACTCGGCCTGCACGGCGTTCGTCTGGCCGACGCTCTACGAGGGCTTCGGCCTGCCGCCGCTGGAGGCCATGGCATGCGGCGCGCCGGTCATCGTGTCAAACGTGGCGTCGCTGCCGGAAGTCATCGGCGACGCGGGCATTCTGCTTGATCCTGGGGCCGTCGAGCCGTGGAGCGAGGCGCTCCTCGCCGCGGCGGAAGGCGGCGATCGCGAGCGCGACTCCCGCCGCGCCGCGGCGATTGAGCGCGCGGCGCAGTTCACGATCGAGCGGTTCGTCGCGGCGACGGTGGCTGCTTATCGGCGATGTTTGACATTGTAGGGTCGTCGTCGGACACTCGTTAGCCATCAATCTCGTCAGTTGGACCCGGCCACAGCTCCGTGTAGGAGGATGCGAGTGCTCGAGACTCGAGAACCCGGCGTTGCATCGCGAACGGCGATGGAAAGCGCACTGCCCGAGCGTGTTTTCATATCGACTGTATCGCGCGCGGGGGAGCCGCTCGAGCCTGCCGGTTCGGGAACGGCGGCCCATTACATCGCCGCCCTGCTGCTATCTTTCTCGTTGCCAATGTATTTCGCATGTAGATGTCTTGAAGCCGGACGTCGAAACAGTTGTCGATTTCAATACCGCCAATCGGCGCGACAATCCGAAGTCCACGAAATGAAGCGTGGTCCAAGGTCTCCGCCTGAATCATCCAGCCTGCTGCTTGTTCGAGTGGTCCGGTCGACATCGCCAGATCCGCGATGACAACATGCTGGCGGTGACTCGTGTTCGCGCCCCGAACGAGCATCAGCGAGCTCCCCTCAAAGTTCTTTCGGAGCTCGCTCGACCCACCGTCGCCAACTAACGTCAGCGGCCTTGGCAGATTCGAGGTGGAGAGCTGTGAATTGCAGCGATATGTTCCGGGCGGAAAATAGACGGCACCGCCGTTCGGCAGGGCTTCGGCCGCGGCGATTGCGGCGTTGATCGCAGGACTGCAGTTTTGCGAGGTGTTGACCGGTGCATTGAAAGGTGGTTTCGTAACATCGTAAACCTGAGCTGCTGCGAGCCGGACTGAAATGCTGGCCGCAACAAGCACGATAACGGGACGAACCATGTTTCACTCCGCAGGTGGTGAGCTATGTGTAAGTCAATCATCGATTCGGAACTTCGTTGGCGCCGCGCAAGAGGGTCTGCAGCCGCCGCCAAACGCTCCGGTGTCGAATTGCCTCCATTTCAAGCTTGAGGGTCGCCATCGCCCCGTCGCGTGCGTGATTCTGCTCGGTCATCTCGGCCAGCGCCTGCACGTGGTGATGGTTGTGGGCCAACAACTCCGCCAGCGATGCGTGCGACGCCGCGGCGCTCTCTCGATCGGCTGCGGCCGCTTCGGCGATAGTGCCCAAGCGTTCGACGCGCAAGTCGAGTTCAGCGATGGCCTCGTCGCGTCGCCGGTTCTGCTCGGTGAATTCGGCGAATGTCGCCATGTGGCGATGATTGTGCGCTAGGAGCTCTCGGACGGCGCCCTCGGCCGCACGAACTCGCTCCTCGAGCGAATCGGCGTCGGGGCGCGCCGGGTAGCGCGACATACCGGAGCGGTCCGCCCGCCGTCGGAGCACCAGATACAGCGACGGCTTGAGCTGTTCGCGCTCCAGCGCGCCGCTCGCGATGCGCTCGACAAACCGCGCGTCGGCGTCGGGCGGCACGACCAGGTCGTCGCTTGCGCTGTTGACGTTCTCGATCAGCCGAACACCGTAGTTATCTTCGAAGAACCCGTGTTCCACGTACTCGAAGCCCGCGAGCAGCGCCAGGTGGTTGAGCTCGCGCCAGGCATATTCGCGCATGTGCGGTCGCCAGGCGCCAGTCGATCCGCCGGCAATGGGAACAAGCTGTTCGAGGTTTCCAAACAATCCGCCGCCCTGCATCAGGTCGAGCAAATTCCGAATTCGGGCCACGTTGTTGGTGGTCAAGACCAGGATGCCCCCCGGCGCCATCGCGTCCGAGAGAAGCTGGAACATCCACGCGGGGTGGTAAAGGTGTTCAACCACCTCCATCGCGCTGATGAACGTGAACTCGTGCTCCGTCAGCTCGTTCGGCGCGCCGCGATCCGCGAGAGGCGACCAGGGGTCCAGTTCGCACTTGATCGTCCCGTCGCACGCGCCGGCCATCAGGTCCATGAAGTTGTCAGGGAAGATCAGGCCCGTCGCGAAAATCTTCGGATTCCGCGCCGCCAGGTAGTGCCGCACGATGCGCAGCCAGACGCCGGGCCATGAACCCACGTCGAGAATCTTCGGGTTCGGCTGCGCGTGCAAATATGGCCAGGCGATGCGCAGCGTGGCGTAGTAGCGGTACAGGTTGACCTCGAAATACGTCCGCCCGCGCAGGTCGGCGTTCAGATGATCCGCGGCGTGTACGCCGGCCAGGCGGCGCTGGTGCTCGTTCTCGCCGCGCGCCCACTCGACGAACTCAGTCAGCGGCGGTATGGGCGAACGACACGGTGGCGGCGGAATGATGCGGGGTTCGCTGCCCGCAGCCGACGCAGGGACGGCGCTCGTCATGCTCATTGTGTTCAATCCGGAACTGCCCGAAATACGACGACCGCGTGCCGACGCGGTGCGGAAACTCGGGAGAATGATCGTTCTGGATCGGGATCATGTCAACGAAATGCGCTGCCGCCCAGGTCTGCCGGGCGCATCTCGATTCGGGTTGCGTTTGCAATAGGGGTGGAGCGGGCATCTTGCCCGCTTGCTGTGTTTCGTGCGCCGGCGGGCAAGATGCCCGCCCCGCCCAATTGATTGCAATTAATTCCAAGATGCACCCAGGTCTGCCGACGCCGCAATTCCAAATTCGGCCCGAATTCTCACTGCCGTTCTCGGAATCCGTAGTTACAGTCGTTCTCACGACCGTCGAATGAGGGAGCGCTTGGTGACGCCGATCCTTTCCATCCGCGCGGCAGACAAGAAATTTGGCCAGACGATCGCCCTGTCTGGGGCGAGCCTCGAACTTCGCCGGGGAGAGCTGCTCGCGCTGCTTGGGCCGAACGGCGCCGGCAAGACGACGCTCATCCGTGCGATTTCCGGGCGCGTCCGGCTGGATCGCGGCGAAATCGTGTCAAACGACGGCGCGGTCAGAGCAGTATCGGATCAACTCGCCTCGCTGGGCGTCGTTCCGCAGGAGCTGGCGATCTACCCGTTGCTGACGGCGCGCGAAAACCTGCGGGCGTTCGGGGCATTTCACGGCCTGGAGGGCGTCACGCTCGCGCAGCGCGTCGAATGGGCTTTGAACTGGGCCGGACTGGCCGATCGCGCGCGCGAGCCGGTCGGGAGATTTTCCGGCGGCATGAAGCGCCGCTTGAACATCGCCTGCGGCGTTCTGCACCAGCCGCGCGTCATTCTGCTTGACGAGCCGACGGTGGGCGTCGATCCGCAGAGCCGTGAGCGAATCTGGGAGATGTGCAAGCAGCTCCAGCGCGACGGCTCATCGATCCTGCTGACCACGCATCAACTCGACGAGGCGCAGCAAATCTGCGATCGAATTGTCATTATCGATCACGGCCAGGTGATCGCGTCCGGCACATTGGCCGAACTGGTGGCGCGCACCATCGGCTCGCAACGCCGCGTGACGCTGACGCTGGCCGCGCCGACGGGCGAAGATGCCACGCGCGCGACGCGAGAGGGCGAGGCATCGCGCGGCGGCGGCGCGGCGAGCGGCGGCGATGGGCTGCCGGGTGAACTCAGTGCCGATGGTCGACGCCTGACGGCGCGTGTGCAGGATGTCGCCGGCGAATTGCCGGCACTGCTGACGCGCGTTCGCGAGCACGGACTAATCGTCGAAGACGTGCACCTGGAGGCGCCGACGCTTCAGGCGGTGTTCATCCACCTCACGGGCCGTGAGCTGCGCGAGTGAGCCGTGCGATTCCGGGCCGACACGAATCGAGGCGTGACGGTAGGAATGCGGCTGTTTAACGGGGTCCCGCGCGTGGCGTGCTTTCCCGCTATCATGAACGCGCACGTTCCCGCGGAGATCGCACGTGAGCTATGGCATTTTTGATAACGTCCTGGGCACCATCGGCAAGACGCCCCTGGTGCGTCTGACGCGCGTCGCAAAGGGCCTTCCGTGCCCGATTTACGGCAAGGTCGAATTCTTCAACCCGGGCCAGAGCATCAAGGACCGCATCGCGAAGGCGATGATCGAACGCGCCGAGCGCGAAGGAATCGTCAAGCCCGGCGTGTCGACGATCATCGAGGCCACGTCCGGCAACACCGGCGTCGGGCTGGCGCTGGTCGCCGCCGTTAAGGGCTATCGCTGCATTTTCGTGATGCCCGACAAGATGAGCCGCGAGAAAACCGATCTGCTTCGCGCCTACGGCGCCGAAGTCGTCATCGTACCGACCAACGTGCCGCCGGATTCGCCGGACAGCTACAACGGCGTCGCCTCGCGCCTGCTGAATGAAATTCCGAACGCCTGGCAGCCGAACCAGTTCATGAACATGTCGAACCCGGAGATTCACTACCTGACGACCGGCCCGGAAATCTGGGAGCAGACGCAGGGGAAAATCACCTGTTTCGTCAGCGGCATCGGCACCGGCGGCACGATCTCGGGCGTCGGGAAGTACCTCAAAGAGCGCAATCCGAATGTGCGGATTGTCGGCGCTGACCCGGAAGGATCGGTGCTGTCAGGCGGTACGCCGGCCTCCTGGAAAGTCGAGGGCATCGGCGAAGATTACGTGCCCAAAACGTTCAACAGCCAGGTCGTGGACGAATGGGTGCGCGTGTCCGATCGCGACAGCTTCCAGGCCGCCCGCAAGGTGGCGCGAACCGAGGGACTGCTGATCGGCGGCTCGTGCGGCACCTGCGTCGCCGCGGCGCTTCGTTATTCGCAGCGCCTCACGGCGAACGATCTGATGGTTGTCATTCTGCCGGACAGCGGGCGCAACTATCTGAGCAAGTGCTACAACGACGATTGGATGCGGGCCAACGGCTTGCTGGAGGAGCAGGCCCAGCCCGGCACGGCGGGCGAGGTGCTGGCGATGATCGGCGAACGCGAGATGTATTTCCTGACGCCGCTGCATACGGTGCAGGACGCGATCGAGATGTGTCGCGACAAGGCCATTTCCCAAATTCCGATCATCGAAAGCGACCGCGTGGTGGGCGGGATTCAGGAAGTGACGCTGGCCCGGCTGCTGCACGAAGGGCGCGAGCCGCGCACGGCGCTGCGGCAGTTCATGGCCCGCCCGCTGCCGGAGGTGGAAGAGTCGATCAGCGTGGACGAGGTCTATCGGCTGCTGCTGTCGGGCAACACGGGCGTGATCGTCCGCAGCGCCGGCCGCATCACGGGCATTCTGACGCGCATCGACCTGGTCAATTTCTGGGACAGCAAGGCGGTCGCAAAGCGGAGCGCCTAGTGGCGCCGGGAACATCGCCGTCCCGCCGGTGCGAAAACTCGTCGCACTGGCGAAACACCGATGCTTGCCCACGCGATGCATTGAGCCGAAATGCCCGACGAGTCTGAAATCCCCGCTGACTGGCTGGCCGAATTCGAGGCCGCGGCCCGTCGCCCTCTCGAACAACGCATGCGCTACGCGTTCATCAAGACCTACCGACCGGTGCTGGACGACGCTCCGTACCGTTCGTTCGATACGATGGCAGAATACCGGCGCTGGTGCGAAGAGAACCTGCCGGATTGGCTGGGCTATGGCCGCGTTTGAATATCGCCAGGCGCAGGAGATCCGCGACGCCCTGGCCCGCCACGGCGTGCGATATCTGTTCCTGGGAAAATCGGGCGCAATCCTGCTTGGTTATCCCGACACCACGCAGGATGCCGACCTGTTTGTCGCCAAGTCGCCCGAGAACGGCCGCGCACTCGCGACGGCGCTGCGCGAGCTGGAGTTTTCTCTCACGCCAGATCAGGAAGCAGAGATTGAACGCGGCAAGGACTTCGTGCAGCTCAAGAACGGACCGTTCGATCTGGATTTGATATTCGCCCCCGACGGGATCGAGCGTTTCGACGACGCGTGGACGCGGCGTATTGAGGTCGACCGTTTTCCTGTTTGCCACATCGACGACATCATCGCCAGCAAGCGCGCCGCCAATCGCGCCAAGGACCGCGAGTCGCTGGCGCGCTTGCAATCATTCGCCGAATACTGGAAACGCACATCCGGGCGCTGAAGATTGGCGCGGAGCCGCTCTACGGCGTGTCGGTCCGATGATGATCCGCGATATGGCTGGCGCGACCCTCGCCCGTGCGAATCTCTTCGCGGCGTCCGCTGTCGGCGCGCGAGCGATCGCGCGAACTGACACTGCCGATCGACGTCACGCGTGAGCCGCCCTGCGCGAATGAACCGCCGCCGCTGCCGGCGGTCTGCAAGCCGGAGGTCCAGCGAATTGCTCCCAGACTGCTGTGCGGCCCGCCTTTGGACGACTGCGAGCCGGCGATGATCCCGCCGTAGCGCGGATACACGCCTTGCTGCGGGCCAGGCGGCGGCCGATTCAGCGTCAGTTCCTGCAGCGGGGGTGGCTCCGTGTCCCCGAGAATCTTCTTTTCTTCCGCGGTCGGCTCGACCGGCGGCATCGGCGCGACCAAGACGGCGCGCGGCGCGTTGCCCAGCCCGGCGACGCCGATGCGGGCCGGGATATTCCGTTGCAACTCCGGAATGTGCGGCAATTCGTCGACCGTCGGATCGGGCGACGCGGGCCGCGGCGCCGGTTTGCCCGAGGCGGCGCAACCGGCCAGCACAAACCCGGCGAAGGCGCAGAGAACAGCGGCGATCTTGCGGTGCATTTCAGCGCTTGTAGCCGCTGCGAACGAAGTTGGCAAGCAACGACGGCCCGTCCGGGGTCATGAAGCTCTCAGGATGGAACTGAACGCCGTCGAGCGGCCATTCGCGATGTCGAATCGCCATGACCTCATCCTCGTCGTCGCACCAGGCGCTGATTTCGAACTCGGGCGGCAGCGACGCGCGGTCGAGCGCGAGCGAGTGATATCGCATGGCGGGAAACGGATTCGGCAACCGCGCGAAAAGGCCGCGCTCGTCGTGGCACACGAGGCTGGTCTTGCCGTGCACCAGACGCCGGGCGCGAACCACGCGCGTACCGAACACATGGCCGATGCACTGATGCCCGAGACAGACGCCCAACAACGGAATCTGTCCCGCGAAACGCCGAATCACGTGGTTGCTGAGGCCGCTCTCCAGCGGCGTGCACGGCCCAGGCGAGATCACGATATGGGTCGGTTTGTCGCGTTCGATTTGTTCGAACTCGACGTCGTCATTCCGACGAACAACGACTTCCAGCGTCGGTTCCAGCGCCTGGATCGCCTGCACCAGGTTGTAGGTGAACGAATCGTAGTTGTCGATCAGGAGCAACATCGCGTGCCGCAGTCCTCGCCGATGAGGCGCGCGAATCGCTGCCGGCATTCCACGCTCGCTGGCCGCCTCTAGCGCGGCTTGGCGCCCGCCGAACGCGGCCCGCCGCGGCGACTTTCACCGCTACGCCCCGAGGTCCCATTGACCGACTCGCGCGGCGGCGGCAGGCGAATCTCCATGCCCTCCATCAGTTTCTCGGGCGAGGAGAGCTTGTCCTTGTTGAGTTCCAGAATCTCCTTCCAGCGGCTCTCGTCCTTGAGCACGTTCCGCGCGATGCTCATCAGCGTGTCGCCGTCGGCGACAACATACGTCGCGCGCGCCGCAGGTCGAGTTGTCGCGCCAGGAGTGATCGTGCTCGGCGGGGTCGTACCAGACTTCGCCGGCTGCGATGTCGGCGGCTTGGCGTCCGGCTTGCTGGGCGCCGGCGATGTCGGCGTTGCGCCGGCCGACGACGCGCGCACCTTTTCCTTGGGCGGCAGGTTGATCACTTGCCCGATGCGAAGGCGCTTCGGATCGACGCCGGGATTCGCCACCTCAATTGCGGCCCAAAGCCGTTCGTCACCGTATTCCGCCTTTGCGATGACGCCATACGTATCGCCGGCTTTGATCGTGTATTTGCCGTCGCCGCCGGCGGGCCGCGTCGTCGAGCCCGTCGAGGGCGGGCTCGGCCGCGCGGGCGTCATCGGTTGATCGTCACGACGCGGCGCAACGGAGACCGGCGGTGCGGCGGGAGACGTAATCGCACCGGGAGGCGATGCCGCCGGCGTCGTCACCGGCGCAGAAGGCGGCTCGCTGCGAGGCGTCAGCGACACGGCAGGCATGGTTGCCGGCGTGACCGGATGCATCGAACTATCGGTGGATGTCGACGCCGGACGCGTCGCCGGCGTAGCTGGCGCGAGCGGCGGAAGCGACGTGACCGGCGACGCGGGAGTCGCGCCCGGCGGAGTCGTGCTCGGTGTGGGGCGCGGCGGCGTCACGCCGGCCGGCTGCGCGGGCGACGGCGTCTGCGTCTTTCGCGGATCGCTGGCCAGGCCGACGCCGGATGGTTTGGCATCGGCGACTTTCTTGTTCAGCGGAATCGTGTCGAGCTTCTTGTTTCCGCCCGATTGCCCGACGCTCCACCAAATCGCGCTGCCGACAAGCACAACCAACCCGACCGCGAGTGCCGCTTTGTATTCCATGCGCATGTGATGCCGTCCCTGATGAGGAGCGCCGAAAACCGCGCGTTCACGGCGTCGCCGGCATTATACAGCGGGAAGTGCGACTGGCGAGTTTCCAATGCCGAGTTCGGTAGTGGCTCAGTATCGCGATGGAACTCCCCCGCCGAGTCCCGACTGTAAGGGAGGGGTCTCTTGCGATGAGCAGAAGGCCGCTCCCTTACGGTCGGGCCTCGGTGTCCAGCGTTTTTCCGGCGTCGCATGCGAAATTAGTCCACTATCCCGAGTTCAGATCATGGGGTACTCGTCAAGTTTGGGGTCCCCATCCGCGATTGCAAGAGACTGCCGAAATCCATCCGAACCACGAGCGCAAGCGGCCGGTCAAGCGGTCGGCGCCCTGCCAGACGACCGCGAATGTCCGCGAATGGCATTGTTCCGCCCACGAACTTGACGCCGATCCGCAATGTCGCCGGGTGTCTCGGCCCCCGGATCGCTAACGCGACACCGCGGTCGCCGCACGCGCGAGTCGCGGCTAGAATGCAGGTCTCGCCCGGCGCGGGCGAC
The DNA here is from genome assembly GCA_046350315.1 of Phycisphaerae bacterium. GTDB lineage: Bacteria > Planctomycetota > Phycisphaerae > UBA1845 > Fen-1342 > CAZHTF01. The sequence continues at coordinate 1,885,678 of JAXMAP010000002.1, read as the reverse complement.
GGCCGAAGCCACGGAAATCGTTGCGGGAGTCAGGCATGAAACGCGCGAAAATCACGATCGTTGGAGCGGGCAATGTGGGTGCCACGTGCGCGCATTGGGCCGCGGCGAAAGAACTGGGCGACATTGTGCTGGTCGATATCGTCGAAGGCATGCCGCAAGGCAAGGCTCTCGACCTATACGAGGCTTCGCCGGTCGAGGGCTTCGACGCCAGCATCGTCGGCACGAACGACTATGCCGCCACCGCCGGCAGCGACGTCATCATCATTACGTCCGGCATCCCGCGCAAGCCGGGAATGAGCCGCGATCAATTGCTCGAGACAAACGCGAAGATCGTATCGGAAGTGACCAGCAAGGCGATCGAACGCAGCCCGAACGCGGCGTTGATCGTCGTGTCCAATCCGCTCGACGCGATGGTCTACGCCGCCTGGAAGGTCTCCGGATTCCCGACGCAGCGCGTAATGGGCCAGGCCGGCGTACTTGACGTGGCGCGCTATCGCTCGTTCATCGCCGCCGAGGTCGGGTGCAGCGTCGAGGACGTGTCGGCGTTGCTGATGGGCGGTCACGGCGACGACATGGTGCCGCTGATCCGCTATACGACTGTGTCGGGCATCCCGGTCACGCAGCTCGTCGCGCCGGCCAAGCTCGACCAAATTGTGCAGCGCGCCCGCGGCGGCGGGGCCGAGATCGTGAACCTGCTGAAGACCGGCAGCGCCTACTACGCGCCGTCGGCGGCGACGATCACCATGGCCGAGTCGATCATCCGCGACAAGCGGCGCGTGCTGCCGTGCGCAGTCTACTGCGACAAACAGTATGGTGTCGGCGGCTACTTCGTCGGAGTGCCGTGCGTTCTGGGCAAGAACGGCGTCGAGCGCGTGATCGAGGTCGAGCTGGACGCCAAAGAGCGCGAAATGTTCAGCACGAGCGTTCAGCACGTGAAAGAGCTCTGCGCGATCACCGAGAAGTTCTTGAAGTAGAGGGCAAGAACGGGGTAGCCGAAAGTTCGGCACGCTGTTCGAAGCGCCCGTTGCGCGACGCCGTCGCCGGACCGAGTCTGAAACTAAGGTGAGGCGGCGCTCCCCCCGTGGGTCGCGCCGCCTCGAGCCTGTTATCCGCGATGCTCAGCCTCGCCGGGTTGTTGCCCTGCCTACTCGCGAATGTAGTCGCTCCAGTCGTCGGCCGCGGCCTGGAAGACATCGTCATCGATCGGGCCGTAGCCGCCGACCATCGGGGCGTCGTAACCGCCGCCGAATCCATCATCGCAACCCGTCGTCGCCGTCGCCGCCAGAACCAGCACCATCGCCACCGCCGCCTGCTTCACCATGCTCTTGATCGTCGCCATTTTCGTTTCCTTTGTTCGCTCGTCCTCGCGTGTCCGTCGCACGCTTCACCACTACATTGGGGGCCGGGCGTGGCTTCTGACGAAAAATTGCGGCGAGCTGCGACGATTTTCGAAACGCGTTGAGGCGCGTGGAAGGAACCCGGTTTGGGTCGGATCGTGCGTCCCGGCCGGGGCGGATTATCGGAATACGGATCAAGGCAGCGCGGCGCGGCCTGAATCGCTCATGGTGCGTACTCGCTGGCGCGCTCGGGCTTGTTCCAATCCATGTAAAGCTGATGCAGGCGCTGCCGTGAGGTGCGCGTGGCCGCGTGCTCCGGGCCGAGGGCCGCCCGCAATCCGACATAGCCGGCGAGCAGGAACGGCTCGGCCTCAGCGTAACGCTCCGCTCGCGCCAGAGTGTGTCCGAGCGTGTCCTGCACACGGGCGATCAACCAGTGCCCTTCGGGCAGTGTTTTCGCGGCGCAATCGAGCGCCTCGTGCAGCAACAACAGGGATTCGTCAAATCGCTCCTGGTCCCGCAGTAGCGTTCCCAGGTTGACCAACGACTTCACGATTTCAGCGTGGCAGGCCGGCATGACGCGTCTGCGCGTCTCGAGCACCTCGCGGCAGAGCGTCTCGGCTTGCTCGGTTTGTCCGACGTCGGCGAGGATCATGGCCAGATTCGACAGGGCCGTCAGCGTTCGCGGATGCTCCGCTCCCAACGTGCGACGCGACGCCTCCGCCACCTGCCGCGCGAGCGGCTCGGCGTCGGCCGGCCGCTGTTGCTCGCAAAGCAGATTGGCGAGGTTATTCGCGGCGCTAAGCGTCTGCTCGTGATCGGGCCCCAGCGCCTTTCTATCCGCATCGATCGCCGCCCGCAGCAACGTCTCGGCTTCCTCGGTGCGTCCGCGGCGCGTGAGCAGCGACGCCAGGTTGCTCATCGCCATTGCGGTGGACTCGTGCTGCTCGCCGAGTCGCTTGCGGAATATCCGTAGCGCCTCGCGATCCAGCGATTCAGCCTGCTGCAGGTCCCCGCGATCATCGAGCGCCGCCGCCAGATTCTGGAAGGCGATCGCGGTATCCGGGTGATCGTCGCCCAGGACGCGCCGCCGCCGTTCGAGCACCTCGCGCATCAGTGGTTCCGCCTCGTCCAGACGGTCGAGGTCCCGCAAACAACTCGCGTAGTTGTTGAGCGACGTGATGGTCTCCGGATCGTCCGGCCCCGTCAGACGCCGGCGGGCTTCCAGCGAGGCGAGATGAAGCTCGGCGGCATCCTCAACCCGGCCCAGTTCGTGCAGCACGTACGCGTAATTGCTCTGCGCATTCAGCGTGTCGAGGTGCGTCGGTCCCAACACGCGCCGCGATCGCTCCAGCGTCTCGGCCAGCAGACGGCGCGCCTCCTCTTTCTCGCCGAGCTGAAGCTCCATCATTGCCAGGTGATTTGCAGCCGTCAGCGCGCGCGGATCGTCCTCGCCACCGAACTGGCGACAAAGCTCGCGCTGGGCGGCGAACTGCTTGCGAGCGGCGGCGTGGTTTCCGAGGCTCCAATAGGTCATTCCGATCGTGCCGTGAAGATCGGCCTCGGCATCCGGATGCTCCACGAGCTGCTGGGGCAGACGCGCCGCCGCCTGATCCAGCATTTCATTCAGCAATTGCGGGTCGCGACCGACGGTTTTCCACGGATCGAGCGACTCGAGCATCTCGCGCAGCGCCGCCTGCGCGCGCGTCGCCCTGTCTGCAACGTGCTCGGCCCCGGCGCGGCGCTGCTCAGCCAACTGCTCCGCCGCAGTCGCTCGCCCGTAGAGCACGAACAGCGTCGCCGTCAGACCGGCCATCAGCACCAGTCCGGCCGCACTGCACAGCGCGACCAGCCGATAGCGGAGCAGGCGTTTGCGAAACGAGTACCAGACGCTGTCGCGCTTGGCATGGATCGGCTCGCCGTTCAGGTAGGCGCGAACATCGCGCAGCAGCTCCCCGGCGCTCTGATACCGCCGCTCGGGCTCCTTCTCAATGCACTTGAGAACGATGGTCTGAAGTTCGTCGTCGATTTCCGCGCGAATGGCGTGCGGGCGCGTCGGACGAGCGTGCAGAATGTGCCCGACCACTTCATGAAACGGCCCCGAGACCGGATACGGGAATCGCCCCGTGAGCATTTGGAACAGCAAGACGCCAAGCGAGTACACGTCGGTGCGCAAGTCGATCAAGGACGGCGCGCCTTGCACCTGCTCGGGGCTGGCCCACGGAAGCGAGCCCATGAAATGCCCCGAAATCGTCATCGGCGCTTGCTGCGCCGCGTGGGATGGGTCTAGGCTTTTCGCCAGGCCGAAATCCAGCACGTGCGGCTGCCCGGCGTTGTCGATGCGGATGTTGCTGGGCTTCAAATCCCGATGGATTACGCCGCGCTGATGCGCGTGCTGAACGGCGTCGCAGATGGTCGCGAAAAGGGTCAAGCTCGCGCGGTTCGACGCAAGTCTGAGGACGTCCGCGCCGGGCTTGAAGCCGCCGGACGGCGCTGAGCGCACGTCGAGCGGCGCGACGGCATTGTCGGGGGGCGTGGTGACGAGTAACTCGTCCAGCGCGGCGCCTTCGATGCACTCCATCACGCAAAACGGATGGCCGTCCTCGGTGGCTCCGCTGTCGTATATCCGGACGATGTTCGGATGGCGCAGCGACGCGACCAGTTCGACTTCGCGCTCGAAGCGCCGCCGAACGCTCTCGGATGCAAACGCGCCGTCAAGCAGCACTTTGACCGCGACCGGCCGGTGTGTCGAACGTTGCACCGCGCGATAGACGACGCCCTGCCCGCCGCGCCCGAGCTCGCGAAAGTCGTCATAGCCCGGTATCGACGGCGCCCGTGCCGCATCCGTGGCGGACCGCACTTTCGCCAACAACGCGGCTTCCTGTTGATACCACGCGTATTCCGGCGACATTCGAAGCTCTCCGCGATGATTGTTCTTCGCACCGGCAGGATGCCGATGCTTCCCATTTCACGCGGCTGAATCATCCTGAGACGAAATCAACCCTCTTCGCCAATCTGCTGTTCGATCAACTCGCCCAGTCTGCGGACGATGCGCGATTTCGCCTGGTAGATCTGATCCGCGCTCAAGCCCAGCTCCGCCGCCACCGCGCCGACCTCGGCGCCTTCGACCGCGTAGCGCTGAAACGCGCGGCGATCGGCGGCGCCGAACTCGGCGTCAATCGCCCGCATTGCGCGGCGAACATGGTGCTGCTGCCACTCGCCTTCCCAGCTTTGTTCGACGGCTTCGTCGTTCGCGGCGGCGCGGCTGACCTCGTCAATGCGCGAAACGTCGATGTTGCCGTGCCGCTCGCCGCGTTTCTTGTAGATGGCGCGCAGCGCGATGGTCTTGAGGTAGGAGCGGAATTTCCCCTTGGCCGGGTCGTACTCGAAACCTGGGATGGCGCGCGTCAGCGCGAGCAGGACCTCTTGCAGCACGTCGTCGCAATCGCTGGCCTGCAATCCTTGCCGGCGAGCGAAGCCGCGGATCAGCTCGCCGTAGCGATCGAGGAACTCGCCCCAGACGACCGAATCGGCGCCGCCGGCCAGGCGCGCCAGCAGCGTGACATGTGTCGCGGAATTGAATACGGCCATGAGCCGAGTATACCACTCGCGCGGCGTGCGAATCAGTCAAACGCGGCCCCGCGACAGCGCCGGCGCTCAACCCGTCGGCGGGCGCAGCACGTCCGGCTTGAACACGCGGGTCTCCAGCGCCGCGATCCACGGCGTCCAATCGCTCGCGGCGTCGGCGTCGGCGTTGATGGCGGTCAGCATCATGTTTAGCTTGGCGTCGAGGTTGTCGAGGTAGTGCACCATGATCGCTTCGGGCGTGGCCGGAAGCCGCGGGCTGCCGAATTCGTACTTTCCGTGGTGCGCGACCAGGATGTGCTGGAGCGCGAACAAGATCTCCGGCGGAAACGCCGTGTTGCTCTCGCGCTCCAGCAGGCGCGCCTTCTCCTGCACCCACATCGTCGCCAAAACGATGTGGCCCAGGAGTTGCCCTTCGCTCGTATAATCGAAGTTTGTGCGGAACGAGAGTTCGCGCGTCTTGCCGGCGTCGTGCAGGAACAAACCGGCCAGCACCAGGTCGGCGCTCACCTCCGGATAGCGTGGCAAGACCAGCACCGCCAATTCGAGCAGATTCAGCGTGTGTTCAAGCAGACCGCCGACGAAAGCATGGTGATTGGTGCGCGCCGCCGGGGCGAGCTTGAACGCGGCGGCGAAGGCGTCGTCATTGATGAACTTGGCGACCAGGTTGCGCAGGTACGAGTTGCGAATGCCGCGCAGGATTTCCTTCACGCGTGACCACATCTGCTCGATGTCGTGCCGCGTGCGCGGCAGAAAGTCGGCCGGGTTGGCCCCGTCATCGGCCGCGACGCGCGTGGCGTCGATGATGAATTGCCGCTGGTTTTTGTAGTTTTCGACCCGCCCGGTGACGTGGATCAGGCCGCTGTCGGGCAGCGAATCGTAATGCTGCTGATTGGCGTTCCACATTCGCGCCACGAGCTGGCCGGATGCGTCAGCCAGCACGGCGTGCATGTACATGCCGCCGCTGTTGGTGGTGCGCAGGTCTTTTTGCGTCAGCAGGAAGATCTGATCATCGACGCGATCACCGGCCTGCAGCTCGCGAATCGACTTTCGCGGCGGCGGGTCGCTTGGCATGGCGGCGATAGTCCACCTCGTTGCGGCCCACACGCCGCGCGCGTCGTCCGGCGCTACGGAATCTCCGCCTTGGGCTCTTCCGCGGGCTGGCTGGCCTCGGTCTTGCCTTTGTTCATCGCCGCGCCCATGAATGCGGCCTGCATGGCCATCTGAATCTGCTCCGGCGCGGAGATCGTGCCGTTCTCGATATTCTCAATAACCGTGTCGAAGGCCGTCTTCGCGACATCGAGGCCGATACGAAGCTGCGCGACCTGCGCCTCGGTGATCGGCGCGGGAAGCTGAATCTTCCACGCGCCATCCTGTTTCAGGACGCTCAACGATATCACCGACATTTGTTGCTTCTGTTCCGGGGTAAGCTCTCGTGCCTGGCCGCTCATCTGCATGATCGCGGCGACTCCATCCGGGTTTAGCTTCAGCGCGGCGGACTGCGCGTCGAGCACTTCCACCGCGAGCGCTTTGTCGAGCAACGACTTGAGTTGTGACGGGTCGAACGAGCCGGTCGCGGCGCCCTGGCCGAACTTGTCTCGAACGACGTTCATGAACAACTCAAGTTTCTCGCGCGCCTCGAGTAGCGGCGAGAGGTCCTTCTTGAGCTCCGCGACGTGTTCGGGGTTCACGGCGTCCACCACCGCCTCGACATCGAGCTTCGAGAGCGACTCGGCCAGATTTTGCACGAACTGCCGAACCTGGCCTTCGGTGTCGCCCGAGTCGGCCGGGGCCGCGCCGCTGACGGCCGGACCGCCGGGCATCGCCGCCGGCTGATAGCTGGCGAAATCCTGCAGCGCGCCGCGTGTGACCCTTCCGGCGGTCGGCGCGACGCCGTTAATGGATTCGTTAAACCGCCGCGGGGCATCGTCGCTCTGTCCGCACGACGCCGGCAGCAGCAACAGCAACACGCCCGCGACGCGTGGCGTGATCGACAGGTTCATCAAATTGTCCTCGTTCTCTGGGCGGCGCCGGAGACGCCGGCAATCAATCCACGAGATCGCCCAACCCGCGGGGGTCGTTCCGGAGCGCGTTTGCCGACAAAAAAGAGGGTAGGGCGCGGGCTGACAGGCGTCAACCGCTAGGGCGGCGAGTCGCTACTCGTGTGGTCGTGCGTGATGAGCCAGTGGCCGCGAATTTTCTCGAAGAGCAGCGAGAAATTCCCTCCGAGCTGTTCTGACCGGCCATTTGACTCGTTGGCGCGATCAAGTCGCCAGCGCCCCAGCACCAGCGCAGCGCGATCGCCGATCGATCGCTGCTCCAGATCGCTGAACGTGAGATGACCCATCCGGTCTCGCGTTGGATAGCGCTGCCTGTAGCGCTCCAACGTGGCCTGCCAGCCGCGGCGCGTTTGTCCGCCTGACGAAAACGTCAGGTCTGGAGATTTCCAATAGCCGTCCATGAACGCGTCGATGTCGCCGCGGTTCCAGGCGTCGGCCTGACGCTCGAGCGTCGCCCGCGGGGAGTCGGCGATTCCCAATGCGCTCGCGCTGCATCCGCAGACCGAGACGAACATTGGCCCGAGCAGAACTGACGAAACTCGTCGTGCCGCGGAAATCGAAAACATGAAGATTCAGGACCGAACTTTCCCGTTGCTGAAAACGTGCAACTTGTCCATGAGCGAACCGGCAAGCACATCATTGCCGGCATCGGCTTTGGCCGGGTGGATGATACCAAGCGTGCGTGGCGGTTGAATGCCAAGATTGCGAGCGATTGTGCACGTCAGCCCGCCGTCAGCCCGCCCCCTCCCCGACGGCCCCGCCCGGTCACGGCGCGGAAATCCCCATCCGCTCGGCGCTTGAATCCAACCTCTGCTTCGACAGAATACTCCGCCAATGTCATTCGAACTCCGCGACAAGCGCGTGACCGTCATGGGCCTGGGCCGATTCGGCGGCGGCGTGGGCGTGGCGCGCTGGCTTGTAGCGCGCGGCTCGCGCGTCACCGTCACCGATCTGGCGCCGGCCGAGAAGCTAACCACGTCGATCGAAGCCCTGCGCGATTGCGACGTGATGCTGCGCTTGGGCGGACACGACGAGCGCGATTTTCGCCAAGCCGACCTGGTCGTGGTAAACCCGGCGGTGCCTGACTCGTCGCCGTACGTTCAGGCCGCGCGTGCCGCCGGTGTGCCGCTTAGCACTGAAATCAACTTGTTCGTCGAGCGCTGCCGGGCGACTTGCGTCGGCGTTACCGGTTCGGTCGGCAAGAGCACGATCACCGCCATGATCGGCCACGTGCTCGAGCGCACGCTCGCGCGGCGCGTCTGGGTCGGCGGAAACCTCGGCCGCAGCCTGCTCGACGAGTTGTCCGCGATCGGTGAAGAGGATGTGGCGGTCCTCGAACTATCGAGCTTCCAGCTCGCGCGTACGCCGGCGGTGCAATGGAGTCCGCATGTCGCCGTCATCACGAATATCACGCCGAATCACCTCGATTGGCATGGCACGTTCGACCACTACGCCGATTCGAAGCTCAACCTGGTCGCGTTTCAGAAGCCCGATCGCGACGTTGTGATCATCGAGGACATCGAGCCGCTGCGTCGAATTCTCGCGACTCGCCGCGGGCGCGGCGATGACGTCTGGCATTACGGACTTGACCGCGAAACGCCGATCGCAACGCGAACGCTTTCCACGCTCGGCGAAACACGCGACCTGCGCACGGCTTGGCCGGAACTGCGGCTGGCGATTCCCGGCCGTCACAATCGGCTGAACGCCGCCGCGGCGCTTTCGGTCGCCGAGGTGTTTGGAGTCGAGGGCGCCGCCGCGACGAGGGCGCTGGCGAGCTTCGAAGGCTTGCCGCATCGTCTGCAGCGCGCCGCGCAACGCGACGGCGTGACGTACTACAACGACTCGAAATCGACGACGCCGGAGGCCGCGATCACGGCGATGAACGCCATCGACGGACCATTGCTATTGATTCTGGGCGGCTACGACAAACACATCGATCTCGCACCCGCCGCACGCAGCGCCGCCGAGCGGGCCCGCTTCGTGGCCTGCATCGGCCAAACCGGCGCGGCGCTGCGCCTCGCGGTTCAATCCGCCGGCGGTCACGCTGAACTATTTGAGTCGTTCGAAAGCGCCGTCATAGCCTGTCAGCGTGAAGCGCGCCCGGGCGACTCGGTGCTACTCTCGCCGGCCTGCGCGTCGTGGGACATGTTCGAGGATTACCGCGCCCGCGGCGACGCATTCGTACGTCTTGTGCGGCAATGAACACGCAGAATAACCGAACCGCGAGCGCCAGCGACCGACCAGGCCGGCAATCCGTCCGAGCCGCGAGCGCCAGCGACCAGCCAAGCGGCGCGAAGGCGTCATCTACCTTGCCGCTGCGCATCCCGCCCGCCTCGCTCACCGCGTTGCGGCGCGTGTTGCGCAGATGGTACCGCCGCGAGCGCCGCGATCTGCCCTGGCGGCTCACGCGCGATCCGTATCGCATCTGGGTTTCGGAGATCATGCTCCAGCAGACGCGCGTCGAGACGGTGACTCCGTTCTACGAGCGTTTCTTGGAGACGTTTCCCACCGTCGAACTACTGGCCGCCGCCGCGCCGCAGCGCGTGCTGAAGCTGTGGGAGGGATTGGGCTACTACTCGCGCGCCCGCAATCTGCACGCCGCCGCGCGCCAACTAGTTCGCGCGCACGGCGGAAAATTGCCGCGCGACGCAATCGGCTGGCGGGCGTTGCCGGGTGTCGGTCGCTACACGGCGGCGGCGATCGCGAGTATCGCATTCGGCGAACCGGTTGCTGTTTTGGACAGCAACGTGAAGCGCGTCTTGGCGCGCCTGTCGGCGATCACGTCGCCGGTGAGCAACAAGCGCACGACTGACGCTTTGTGGGCGCACGCGTCGGCGCTGCTCGATCACGCCGCGCCGGGCGACTTCAATCAGGCCTTGATGGAACTCGGCGCCACGCTCTGCCTGCCACGCCGACCCGCGTGCGAGCGATGCCCGCTACGCCGCTGGTGCGTGGCGCGGCGGATCGGCAAAGAGGAGTCGCTCCCCACCCGGAGACCGACGCCCGCGACGCCCCGGCGGCGCTCCGTGGCGCTGCTGGCATCCCGTCGCGGGCGAATCTTGCTCTCGCAACGTCCCGCGCGAGGTTTGCTAGGTGGACTGTGGGAGCTTCCAAACGCCGCGATCGACGCGCGTGATACGAACAACGGGGCGCGCCGCGCTTCGGAGCTCGCGCGCAAACTTCGGCTGGGCGCGCCGCGGTCGGATTCACGTCGCGCGTACCGGCACGCGTTCACGCACTTTGTGCAGGACCTACAAGTCTACGCGTGCCGCGTGGTCTTGGGTCGTCGCGCCGCGCCGCCAGGGATGCGCTGGACCAGCGCCGCGGACCGTGAGTCCCTGCCGCTGACGCGACTGTGTCGGCGCGTGCTGGAAAGTGCGGTTTGGCAGGACCAACCGGGTTGTGAAGGCTTGACCGAGCTATCATTCGCTGCGATCGAATCGGGCGACCAAGGTGCGGCCGCCACCTAACCCGCGGGTTTCGCGCGAACCGAAGCCCGGCGATGGAAGATTGACTTCGAGGACCCGCCGTGAACTCACGCGATCTGGGCGAAGAGCTGCCGCGACTCGTCGAGCGGCTCGTCGCCGGCTACCTGGACGAGCCGCGCACCCAGCATCTGGATCGAGCCTACCTGCCGGCCCGGCCCGCGATTCTCGAGATTTGCGAGCATCTGCTAGAGCTTACGTATCCCGGTTATGTCGGGCGAACCGGGCTGACGCGGCACAACGTCAGCTTTCACGTCGGCGAGCTGCTGCCGCGCCTGTGGGACACGCTGGTTCAGCAGATCGCGCTGTGTCTGTGCCATGACAAGCAGTCCGCCGGCGTGCCGGTAGACCAGGAACCTTGCCGGCGCGATGCGGCGGAGCTGACTCGCCGCTTCATCGAGTCCATCCCCGCCGTGCGGGAAATGCTGGCGCTCGACGTGCAGGCCGCGTACGACGGCGACCCCGCCGCGACCGGAACCGACGAAGTGATCCTGGCCTATCCCGGCATCCTGGCGATCACAATTCATCGCTACGCGCACGAGCTGTATCGCGCGGACGTGCCGCTCATTCCACGCGTACTCTCGGAATACGCCCATCGCCGCACCGGCATCGACATCCACCCCGGCGCGCGGATCGGCCGCAGCTTTTTCATCGACCACGGCACGGGAGTGGTGATCGGCGAAACATCCGAGATCGGAAACAACGTCAAGATTTACCAGGGTGTGACGCTCGGCGCGCTGTCATTCCCGACCGACGAGCGCGGCCGGCTGGTGCGCGGCGCCAAACGCCACCCCACCATCGGCAACAACGTCACGATCTATGCCAACGCGATCGTGTTGGGCGGGGAAACGCTGATCGGCGACGGCGCGGTGATCGGCGGCTCGGTTTTCATCACCAAGAGCGTCGCGCCGGGCCACCAAGTCGCGATCAACCCGCCCCTGCTGCGCGTCAAGCCGCCGCGCGTCGAGGGAACGGGGATTGAGGCGTTGTCGTGGGATATCTGAAGACCCGCGCAACCCCATAGCGGCGTCCGACTCGGAAGTCGGACGCTACGAACGAGACGCGCAGGGCTCCGAATTCGGGTAGAATAGCGACAGTGCGCACGTCGCCCGAATTTCCCGCGGCGCCGCGCCGACATTCGTGCAACGCAAGATGGCTGAACTACGCGAGATCCTTGATGGGTTACGCCTCGCCCGCTCGCGCGGCAGTGATGCCGTGCTCGCGACGGTGGTGCGCGTTTCCGGGTCGACCTATCGCCGGCCCGGGGCGCGAATGCTGATTACGCGCGACGGCGTGCGCGTCGGTGCGGTCAGCGGCGGCTGCCTCGAGCAGGAAGTCGCCCGCCGCGCGTGGTGGCTGACCGATACCCACGACGCCGCGCTGGCCGTGTACGACACGCGCTCCTCTGAGGAGGCGGCGTGGGAATTCGGGCTCGGCTGCCAGGGCGTTGTGCAAGTCTTGCTGGAGCGTGTACCCGCCGCGACGCCGACGCCGCACCTCGCGTTCATTGAATCCCATTTGACGCTCCGGCTGCCGTGCGTGGTGGCGCGCGTGATCGAGGCGGAGTCCGGGTCGGCCGCTGTCGGCGATTTCGTCGCCCTGGGCGCGCCGGGAGCGTCGACCGGGCGATCCGAGTCACATGCCGCCGACTCTGACTTCACCGGCGAGATTTCGAACCTCGCCGATGCCGAGCTGCGGCGGCGAATCGCAATTGAAGCGCAGCACGTTTGGTCAACCGGCATTTCCAAATCCGTGAATTTCCCCACGCAGCTCGGGGCGGTGCGCGTGTTTGTCGAATACGTCGCGCCGCCGGTGTCGCTGCTGGTCTGCGGCGCTGGGTACGATGCACTTCCCGTCGTGAAACTCGCCAAGCAGCTCGGATGGGACGCCACGCTGCTCGATCTGCGCGCGACGACGGCGACGCCGACGCGTTTCACGGCCGCGGATCGCATCTTGACGTCGCTTGGCGATCTCGACCGCATCGGGAGCGAGTCGCGCCGCGCCGCGGCAGTCGTCATGACGCACAATTACGCCGACGATCTGGCGATATTGCCGAAATTGCTGAACGCGCCTCAGTTTGCGTACATCGGCCTGCTCGGACCTCGGAGCCGGAGCGACGCGCTGCTCGCGGATGTCGCGGCTTCGGGAGTTCGACTCGACGAATCCGCGCTCGCGCGCGTCTATGCACCGGTCGGGCTCGCCATCGGCGCCGAGACCGCCGAGCAAATCGCCCTGGCGATCGCGGCGGAAATTCAGGCCGCCCTCGCCGGTCACAAGGCCGGCTTTCTTCGCGACAACCCCGGGCCGATTCATCGCCCGCAGGATAATTCCGACGAACCGATCGCGTCCGAGGCGTCCGGTCAAAGCGTGTCATGCCCAATTCAGCCGGCCTGATCCTGCTCGCGGCCGGCGGCTCAACGCGTCTGGGACGGCCCAAACAACTATTGCGCTTCCAGGGTCAGTCACTTCTTGGGCGCGCGGCGTCGGCGGCGCTGGCGAGCTGCTGCCGGCCCATCGTCGTCGTTCTCGGCGCCGAGGCAGACGCCTGTCGCGCCGAGATCGCGGACTTGCCGGTGAGCGTGACGATTAATTCCGCGTGGCAACGCGGCATGGGTTCATCGCTGCGGGCGGGATTGGAGTCGCTCCGCGCGACACCGAGCGAAACCGCGCCGTTCGAACCGGCGGCGGTCGTCTTGATGCTCGTCGACCAGCCCGGCGTGGACGCGGAGTTGCTCGACCGGCTGGTCGCGGCATGGCGCGAGACAGGCAGGCCCATCGTCGCGTCCGCGTACGAGCAAACGCTCGGCGTTCCGGCGTTGTTTTCGTGTGAACGATTCGAGCAGCTTCGGACGTTGCCGGACGACGTCGGGGCGCGCGGCTTGATCCGTGACGCGCCTCCGTCGGACGTCGCCGTCGTCGAAGCGCCGCAGGGGGCGCGCGACATCGATACGCCGGTGGATTCGGCTCTGCTTGAGTAGTGCGACTGGTCTATTCATCACATGCCCCGGTCGCGTTAGGAACACAACCGCCACTCAGCGCGCGCCGGTGCCCTCGGAAATTCGCATGCGCCCAACGCGATCGGGGCGGGGGGAGCCTCGCCCGCTCGAACTCGTGAAACAGGTCCGTAGCTCACGGCGGCCGCAAAATGGGCACTGTTGCCTGCACGCCCTCACTGTAGAATGCTCTCGCGTTGAATTCGGCGGCCTTAACGCGAGTACCAAAGTGATTGAGCACTTCACGCCACGACAAGTGGCCCGCGCGATCGGCGTCAGTGACGCCTCGCTCAAACGTTGGTGCGATAAGGGCGTTATCACCTCCATTCGAACCGTGGGCGGACACCGTCGTCTGCCTCTCGACGCCGTCGTCAAGTTCCTGCGCGACAGCGGGCATTGCCTGATTCGGCCCGAGATCCTGGGGCTTCCTTCGACGACCGGCACCGGCAAGACCGTCCGCGATCGGGCGGCGGAACAATTCCGCGAATCGCTCGAATCCGGCGATGAGGAGCGGGCGCATCGCATCTGCGTCGATCTGCACCTGGCGCGCCAGCCGATGTTCGAGATACTCGACCAGGTCGTCACGCCCGCGCTGCAATCCGTCGGCGATCGCTGGCGGCACGGCGAGATCGACGTTTTCCAGGAACGGCGCGGCGTGGAAATCTGCACGCGCCTGATGCATGTTTTTCGGGAAATGCTTCCGGCGCCGCAACCCGGCTCGCCGCACGCGATCGGCGCGGCGATCGAAGGCGATCCGTACTCGCTCCCAACGCTGATGGCTGAGTTGACGCTGCGCGAGGCCGGCTGGCGCGCCGACTCGCTGGGCATCGGCCTGCCGCCCGAGTCGCTGATCGCCGCGCTGCACATGTACCGACCGCGTTTGGTTTGGCTCAGCGCGTCGACGCTGACGGACGCGGCGCGATTCGCGGCACAGGTGGATGAGCTGTACGCCGCCGCCACGGAGTACCGCGCCGCGCTGGTGCTCGGGGGACGGGCGCTCACCGACACCGTCCGCGCGAAGCTGCGATTCACGGTGTTTTGCGAGCGCGTGACGCACCTGCGGTCGTTCGCGGATGCGCTGCATAGCTCGTCACCGCCCGTCGATGCGATCGGGGGAGCAAGCACGGACGCCTGAGTTGGCGAAAGGGGCGACAGCCCCGCTATTCATGCAGCATTGGCACGCCGAGCGCTTCCAAGATGCTGGTAGTGGCTCGGTTTCGCTTGCGACGCCGGGAAAACGCTCGACACCGAGGCCCGACCGTAAGGGAGCGGCCTTCTGCGGTCGCAAGAAACCCCTCCCTTACGGTCGGGGCTCGGCTGGGGAGTTCCTTCGCGAAACTGAGCCACTACCCGAATGCTGGATCGCACTGGGCTGGCACTCGCGCTGTATCCCCGCGATAGGAGAATGCCGTGGCGAAAAGGAAAGCCGCCTTGAAAGGCGGGAATCGGGATCGGGCCGCCGCCGGCGAGCGGATTCGCAAGCTGGCGACCGGCATCATCGGGATGGTCCACAAGCAGGACGACCCGTTCGTCGAAATCCCCTCGCGCACGCTCGGCAACGTGAAGTTCAACGAGAAACGCGGCATCATCGAATTGCTCGACGGCAAGCAACGCCGCTCATTCTTCAGCCTGCTGGGCCGGCGAAAGGGCGAAGGCAGCCAGGCCAAGAAGTTCATGCAGACCTTCCGCGTGGCGGAGGTCTGCAAGCGCCTGATCGACGCCGACGATTCGACCAGCCTGCGCGACCTGTTCTACAACCTGAAAGTCCCCGTCCGCGGCAGCAAGGAGCTGATCTTTTTCGATCAAGCCGAGTCCGACCCGGTCATCGAGGACATCGAGGTCACCGTCACCGCGCTGCGCGAAGAGCTGGGCGTGCACGCCGAGACCAAGGGCAGCATGGTCGGGCCGCTGACGATCGTCGACAACGGCGACACGATCGATCTGACGGCGATGGGCTCGGGCGGCTGGGCTGTACCCAGCATCGTCGAGGCCGACGTGATCCAGTTCGTGCCGGCGAAGATGAAGGCCAAGTTCATCCTGCTGATTGAAAAAGGCGCCGTCTGGCAGCGGTTCAACAAGGACCGCTTCTGGGAAAAGCATGCCTGCATCATCATTCACGGCGGAGGCCAACCGCCGCGCGGCGTACGGCGGCTCTGCCATCGCATGCACGGCGAGCTGAAGCTGCCGGTGTACGTACTGGTCGATAACGACCCCTGGGGCTACTACATCTACAGCGTCGTCAAGCAGGGCTCGATCAACCTGGCGTTCGAGAGCCAGCGGATGGCGATCCCGGCGGCGCGTTTCATCGGCATGAGCAGCTTCGACGCCGAGAAGTTCGACATTCCGCCGCACGTGCCGATGCCGCTGACGGACGAAGACCGCCGGCGAGCCAGGGAAATCCGCGAATATCCGTGGTTCGCGAGCAAGGACTGGCAGCGCGAGATCAAGCGGATGGAGAGCCTGGGCGTAAAGCTGGAGCTGGAAGCCCTGAGCAACAAGAATTTCAGCTTCATCACGGAGCAATATCTGCCGCGGAAGATGAAGGAGGGGGAGTGGCTGGATTGAGGCGGTGCTACACGTGAAACGAAGCCTGCACGGCGTGTTCATTCTCGAATCAAACGACTAATGCGACGAGTCGGAACAGCGTCAGGAAGGCGTCGTGCTTGAATCGATGTTGGAGCTCGCCGGACAGCAAGTTCGCTACCGCTATTTTCGCACAAGGCGCGAGCTACGCGTCATGCTTCAACAGTTCCGCAAGACGAGATTTCGCTATCTTCACCTCGCGTGCCATGGAAACCGCGATGGCTTCGCCTTTACGCTTGACGAGCTTCGCTTCGCGGAAGCAGCAAGGCTCTTTGCGCCATACTTGGCGGGGAAAAGACTCTTCCTGTCCGCGTGCTCTGTTGGACGGCGGTCATTCGCGAGGCGCTTGTTTCGTGCGTCAAATTGCCTCTCCGTCGTTGGTCCAGATGGGCCTATCGGGTTCGCGGAAGCTGCAATTATTTGGGCCGCTTTCTACTCCAAGATGCGGATGTTCGACAAGAAACACATGGCGAATCAGGAAATCAAGGGCTGCATGAATCAACTTTGATTTTTCTTCAACTCACGATTCAACGTGTTCCTTCGCCACGGCACGTCGTGCACGACATTTCGGGCGGGCCGCGATTGAACCTGCTAGAATCTCCGAGAGGCCTGCCTCGATCGAAGTCTGAAACGGTGTCGCTCGGTGAGTCAATCTATGCGGGTCGACTGCGCGCGTTGCTTGAGCCAAGCCAGAACGGCGAATTCGTTGCAATCGACGTTGAAAGTGGCGACTACGAAGCTGCCCCGAATTTGCTGGACGCCGTTCATCGGCTAAGGCAACGCCGCCCCGGCGTGATTCCTTACATTCATCGCATCGGCCACGCCACGGCGTTTCGACTCGGCGGGCGGGTCATTTCGAGATCGCACCCGTGATTCGCGGTCGCGTCGAATTTGCGACGTATGAGGCAACGGCGCTTTAGGGTGGCAAGCCGCAAGTCATTCCTGTCCTGGAGACCGGCGGCGCGGCGCTTTTGGGGACCGCGCTGCTGCGAGGATCTCGGCTGACTATCGACTACGTTACGGACGGCGCTGTTTGGATCGCGCCCATCGAGTAGCTTGCTGACGCGCGCGGCGCCCACTCTACGATCTCGGAGAATCTCCGCCGTTCCGCCGAATTTTGGACGGACGTCGCCAACGGAATGAGCGGTTACTTTATCTCGTTCAGCTTCACTGCCGCGCGGTGCTTGGCAGACAGGAGCACCGCCTCAAGCACGCGCTGCGTCTCGTACGCATCGGCGAAGTCCGGCAGCGGCAGCAGCGGCTCTTCGCCGGCGATCACCGCGATCATGTCCGCCAGCATGTTTACGAATGTGTGCTCGTAGCCCAGCAGGTGCCCCTCCGGCCACCAGGCGCCGACGTAAGGGTGCTGGCCGGCCGTGGTGCACTGAATCCGCCGCCAGCCCGCCAGCCGCGGTGACTCGCCGTTGTCGTAGAGCCAGAGCGTGTTCAGGTCGCTGAGCGCGAAGCGAATCGCGCCGCGCTCGCCGCTGAGTTCGATCGCGAGCGAGTTGCTGTGCCCGGTCCCGACGCGCGTCACCATGTACGACGCCGACAGCCCGCCGGCGAGCTTCGCCAGAAACATGGCCGAATCGTCGACGTCGCACTTGCCCTTGGGCCGTGGCCGGTTGGGCAAAATCTGCTTGCCGGTCTGTTTTGCGGCGGCTTCAGTCAGTTCGCGCTCGGGAATGAGGGTATCAGCCAAGGCGCCGGTCACTTCGTGGAACTCGTGTCCGGTCAGAAAGCGCGTCAGATCGATCAGATGCGAGCTCAAGTCGCCATGCGCGCCGGAGCCGGCGTATTTCTTCTGAAAGCGCCAGCTCAACGGCGTCGTCGGGCCGCCCCAGCTCTGAAAGTACTGTGCGTGAACGTGGTACAGCCGACCCAACCGCCCCTCGCGAAGCACCTGGTAGGCGAGCGCCACCGCCGGGCAGCGGCGGAAGCTGAACCAGGCAAACGTCTTGCTGCGCCGCGAGCGCACCGCCGCGTTGCGCATGTTGCGGGCGTCTTTGAGCGTCGCCGCGAGCGGTTTTTCGCAGGCCACGTGCTTGCCGGCGGCGATGGCGGCCAGGGCCTGCTCGGCGTGCATGTAATGCGGCGTGCAGATATCGACCAGTTGAATCGCCGGGTCTTTGACGACATCTTTCCAGGCCGTGCTGTACTTCTTCCAGCCCCAGCGGTCAGCGAACGGGGCCAGCGCGATCAGGTCGAGCCCCGTGATCGTGTGCATAACGGGGGTCAACGGAAGGTTAAAGAACCGCCCGACTTTCAGGAATGCGTTGCTGTGAACGCGCCCCATGAACTTCTGACCGATCAGCGCTACGTTGCACGCCTGTGACATGGCCTCTCCGGACCGCGGGCCGATCCTTTTGGGCCGGGAATACTACTTGCTGGCAAAGCGGCTGTCGACCACTCGGGAGTGCTCCCGGACGGCGGAAGCGACCATTCTCTGAAACCGACGGACGATTGGCGGCTGTGGGAACTATCAGCGGCTCGCAATCGCGTTCCGCGCGACGCACGCTACCTGGTCTGGTTGGTCGGCTCCCATCCCGCCGGCTGCGTTGCGGCGATGATGCGCTATTGCTGTGCGTTGAACTCGGCGCGGCGCTTCTCGGGTTCCTCGTCCGTCGGCGGCGTTTGGCCCGGGAAGTTCGGCGGGTTCAACGGTCCCCAGCGCGCCTTCCAGCGCTTGACGACTTCGTCGCCCGTGTAGCGCTCGGTCGCACCATTCCGCTACGTGCGAACGTGCGCAGGTCGCGTGCAGATCAAGATGGTGCGTCGATACGGCTGACGCACCCTACCCGTACTCGGATTCCGCTTTGCCCGTCGGCGGGTCGCGCTCTATCCGAACTGCTAGCGCCAGCGACCGGCCACAAGGCGAACGACGATCGGATATCGGCGCACTCAATGCGCCTGGCCGGCGCTTGCGCTTGCGGTTCAGATGCCTCTCCGCGCGCCGCACGCCTCACCGATCCACCTCCCCCATCACGATATCAATGCTCCCCACAATCGCCGGCACGTCCGCCAGCAGGCAGTTGCGGCAGACCTCGTTCAGGATCGATATGTTGCAGAAGCTCGGCCCGCGGGCCTTCACGCGATACGGGATCGCCGAGCCGTCGCCCTGGATGTAGAAGCCGAGCTGGCCGCGCGGGTTCTCGCCCTCGAAGTAAATCTCGCGCGGCGGGAGCTTGATGTTCTTGGCCCCCTTCGCGCGCCACGGGCCATCCGTCGGCATCTGATCCAGCGCCTGCCGCACGATCCGCACGCTTTGCTTGAGCTCTAGCATGCGTACGAAGTAGCGGTTCCAGCAATCGCCGACGACGACTTCCTCGGGAATGTCGTCGACGCCGCCGGCGACGCCAATCGGCACCTCGAACTCGAAGCGGTCGTAGATGTCGTACGGCCGCACGCGGCGCAAATCCCACTTCACGCCGCTGGCGCGCAGGCACGGGCCACTCAGGCCGTTGGCGATGGCCCGCTCGGCCGAGATGACCCCGACGTTGGCGGTGCGCTTGACGAAAATGTGGTTGAAGCTCAGAAGCTGGTTGTATTCGTCGATTTTCGGCTCGAAATAGTCGAGGAATTCGCGGCAGCGCTCGACCCAGCCATCGGGCAGGGCCACGTCGCGATTGTTCGTGTGCACCGGGCCGCCAGGGTAAATGTACGAGTACGTCAGCCGCGCCCCGCACATCAGTTCGAACAAGTCGAGGATGTACTCGCGCTCGCGAAAGGCGTACAGGAACGGCGTGAATGCTCCCATGTCCAGGCCGTACGTGCCAAAACTGACCAAATGCGACGCGATGCGGTTCAGCTCCGCGGCGATGGTGCGCAGATACTTGCCGCGCTCGGGCACGTCGATGCCGCAGAGCTGCTCGACGGCGATCGCCCATGCGTGGTTGTTGTTCATCGCGGCGACGTAGTCCATGCGGTCGGTTTTGGGGACCCATTGATAGGGCGCGAGATTCTCGCCGAGCTTTTCGGCACAGCGGTGCAGGTAGCCGATGATCGGCTGCGCATCGAGCACCATCTCGCCGTCAGTGCGCAGGATGATGCGCAGAACGCCGTGCGTGGCAGGGTGCTGTGGGCCCATGTTGACGATCATCTCTTCGGTCTGCAGATCGCCGATGTCTTCTTTCGAAAGGTCGGCGTTGAGATCGGGCTGGAAGGCGATTGGGGAAGCGTTGGGGGTGGTCATGATTGGGTCGTCCTGCGCGGCGCGAACTCGACGCAAGATCGGGCGTCAAGCCGCTCGTATCCGCGGCATCATAGCGGGAGGCGCGGTCAGCGGAACGCGCGATTCCGCAGTTCGCCCAGGGCCTGTGAGCAGTCGCCGCCCCGTTTGCTGAGCAGGTTCCACCAGATCGCCGTAGCCGAGTCGGCGCTCTGCTTCGGTCGGCGGCCCCAGCCGATTGGTGTCGACCGCTTCGCCTCGTCTCGGAATAGTCTCGTGGCGATCGACCAGAACCCGGTAGCCAATGCAATCAGCGCCGCCCACCAGTCATCACGAAAGACCGTTCGATCGGCGTGCGGCCTGGGGCAGCCCGGTACTCGAATGCAGCGATCGATATGCTCCTTGACCATAGAAGCCAGCGCGGCTACCGTCGCGACCGGTTCGCACTCGGCGTGAGAATCGGCACTGGGAAGGATTGACGCGATCGAGCGCGACCGGAAGCGTAGTAGCGTTGGCAGTCAGTCGAAAAAAACACTCAACGGAACCCCGACCATAAGGGGGGTCGCCCGGCTGTCGGAACGAACTGAGATTTCAGGCGATTTCGGCCGTCGCCCCGTCCGCTCCCTTTCGGTCGGGGCTCGGTTAGCAGCGTTTGTCAACGGGCTGTTCCAAGGGTTGTCGTGATGCCGACGCGGGCGAGTAAATGACCAGATAACAAGAAGTTGAGGGCGTAGCTCAGTCGGTAGAGCAACGGCCTTTTAAGCCGTGGGTCCTGGGTTCGAGTCCCAGCGCCCTCATCGCGTTATTACCGTGCGGCAATCGCGCCGCACGGCCGCCTGATACGGCGTGTCAGCACGCCGGCGCGATCCTGTTTGTCGGTTCGCTACGCGTAGCGCACGTCGATCAGTGCTTGGCGGATGCGAACAAGCCCCCAAACGCACATCGCGAACACGGGGATCGACAGCGCCAGCGAGGTCAGCGCATCCAAGCCAAACCAGCCGACCAGCGGCAGATGCATCGACTTGTGTGTGAGCCCCGCGACGCAGTGCTCCAGCGCGATCTCAACTCGCAGCGCGCCCACCAGGCAAAGCACCGTCGGCACGAAAAACGCCGTTGCGTAGCAACACGCCGGGGTCGAATTGCGCGGGTCGCGACCGGCGAGCGCCGATGCGCGCAGCACCATCACCAGCAACAGCAGTCGCGACACGGTAGCCGCCGCCGCCGCGGGCAAAGCCAGACCGATCAGGATGTGTGGCAGCGATTCCGCGAGCGGCAGCACGCGAGGCCCGGGCGCGACGTCGAAATACACGCCGCTCAGCGCGAAAATCACGCCGCACAACAGGCACGTCCACCAGGCGAACGTCGCGGCCGCCTTCTCGGATGAACGACGCGGCCGAAGCGTCGAGATTCCATTCGCTGCGTGCGAATCATGCGTCGCGAGCGTGGCGAAGAAATCGCGCCGCGTCATCGCACACCAGAGCGTGGCGAAATATTGGCCAAATCCGCCGCGCAATGCCCACCGCGTCGGGCGGCGCGCGTCGGGCAGCGAGGGCGCTACCGGTTCGCCGCATTCCGGGCAACGCGCCGCGGGAGACAGCCCGGTCAGCAGATATCCGCACTTGCGGCAGCGCGATTGCGGCGGTTCGAACTGCGGCGTCAGGGCCGCCAGCGACGCGGCGCCGACCGAGAGAACGCGCCCCCAGACCAGCAGCCCGGCTAGCGCGACGCAAACTCCGCCTTCGAGGCGCGTTACGCCGGGGAAATTCCAATCAACCGCTTGATCGAGTGCCGCGGTCGTAGCGGCGACGAACCCGATCAGCACGCCGATCACGGTGCTCCAGAGCGTCAGTCGCACTGCGCGCAGGTATCGTCGGCGGACCGGCTCGGCGGTCAGCACCCACGGTGTAACGACCCACGCAACGCCCCAGAAGCTCGCGTGAATCGCCGCGATCGCGGCCAGCACCGCCCACACGTCGCCGCGGCCGGCGGACCAGTCCATCGCCGCTTGCAGCGCGTAAGCCAGCGCGAGGCGCGGAAAATCCCACACGGGCATCGTGCCGAACGCCAGATGGTGAGACGTGTGTGGAAAGCGGGCGAAAATCACCGCCATTCCAAACAGAACCAGCGCGACGAAACCGAAGAGCGCGTGGGCGGTGAGCGCGGAAAGCAGACCCCCGCGCGCGGAGAGCCACGCCAGCAGCGTCATTCGCGAGTTCGATCGGGGGGCGCGAACCGGCGTTGAGTCGCGCTCGATCATGGCTGGGCGCAAGCCTCAGCCAGCCGAGCACGTACTTTTGCCCGAAGCGCGGTGACATCGAGCAGTTCTTGAAGCGGCTTGACCAGGTACCAATCCGGCGGATCGCCGAATCGTCCGAACCACGCGCCGTCCAGCGCGCTGAAGCGGCGCGTCGCGCAAAGCGCTCGCAGCGCCGCAACCGGGTCCGGCGCGTCAATGGCTGCGACCAGATCGCGCTCGAGCTCGTCGATCTTCGCGGCAACGTGACTGGTGCGATGCAGCAACGGCGCGGCGACATTCCAGAGCCCGCTGCGCTGCGACACCTTGGCGACGCACCAAGCTTCGAAACCCCAATTGTGCGCGTCAACCTCGAAGCTTGGAACAAGCAACTCTCCACACGACGAAATTTGAAGCATTTGGCGCAGGCTCCTGATTTCGCCTGCGATCGCCGTGGCCCAGGTGTCGTGCGGCGACAGAAGTGCGTCCAGCGCGCCGATGACAGGCACAGCCTGGTCGCTTCGCGACAAATGGACTGAGCCGGCTGTCTCAAGCACCCACTTTTCGTATCGCCTGGCGTGGCGCAGCCGCCGCACGGAGCCTCCATACAGCGTGCGGATTACTCTGAGCGCGACCTCAAGTCGCCTGCTGGCTTCAACCAAGTCACCATTACGAGCGCTCTCCGCCGCGCCCTCGCAGAGCGCACGCGTCGAGGCGCCCGGAAGAGGTGACAATCCGAGGTTCAATATGGACGAGCTGCTTGGCGGCGTCGAGTGCGACGTGAGCGTGTTGATCGCAGCCGAAATCGTCTCTCGGCTCGGCGCACTCGACAGATTAGCATTTACGGGCACCACTCCCCAGTCATCCAGCACCGGATAGAAGCCCGACCCCTTCGGTCGCTCGGCATCAGCCCACGCCTTCTCAAGAAGCGATTCCCATAGCAAACTCGTGTTCCACTGCTCATCGGTCGCGGCTTCCCAGCTGCTCTCCACCGACTTGATCGTTTCGTCTGGGGTAAGACCGGAGATGCGGTACCCGAAGAGAACCACCCCGCCCAACCCGGCGAGGACGATCGACCAGCACATCCAGCGAATCGTCATTCCCAGCCGTCCGCGCCGTGGCACTATTCCAACACCATCCCGTCATACGCCAGCTCCATTCCTGCCGGCAGGTCGGCGTTGGTCGCCGCGTGCGGCAGCTCGTGCGCGATGTGCGTGAACACCGTTCGCTGCGCTCCGATGCGGCGGGCCTCCTCCACCGCCTGCGCCAGGGTGAAGTGCGTCGGGTGCGGGCGGTGGCGCAGCGCGTCGAGCACCAGAACGCGCAGGCCCGCCAGCAGCGGCCGCGTGTCATCGGGAATCCGGCTGCAATCCGGGCAATACGCGATGTCGTCGATGCGAAAGCCCAGCACCGGCAGCGGTCCGTGTAGATACGGAATCGGCGTGATCCTGCGCCCGAACAGTTCGAACGGCCCGTCGATCTCGCGCAGCCGCAGGTCGGGCTTGGCGCTTGGGTAGTCGGGGTCCGGCTCAAACGCATACGTGAACATCTGCCGCAGCCGGGCGGCGGTGGCCCGGTTCGCGTAGATGTCGAGCGCGTTCTGCGAAATCCAGTTGAACCGCCGCACGTCGTCCATCCCGACGACATGGTCGGCGTGATGATGCGTGTACAGGATCGCGTCCACCTGCCGCACGTCGCAGGCCAGGCATTGCAGGCGCAGCTCGGGGCTGGTGTCGATCAGCAAGGCGCGGCCGTCAAAGCTGAACAGCGCGCTGGTGCGCGTTCGCCGGTCGCGCGGATCGGGCGAGATACAGACCGGGCAGTCGCAGGCGATCATCGGAATGCCATGCGAAGTGCCGGAACCGAGGATGGTGAGTCGAGTGGCCATGCGGGAGCATATTGTGCCCGATTCGCGAAGCGGCGGTAAGGGAATCGCGCCTCCTGTGGGTGCGTGACAATCTTGCCAGACCTGATTCTCGCCCCGCGAAGGGCGACGGAATGTAGCCACGGGTGAAGCCGCCGTAGGCGGCGAACCCGTGGACGACGAGCGTGCGCGGGTTCTCGCCCCGAATGGGGCGAAGGGACGCCGCGCCGCGGCGGGCCGCCTTTGTTTCACGCCCCCCCTGCCGCCCCCCGCCGCGCCATGACGCAAATCCGCGCGCGCCCGGCCGCCTGGGCCAGTTTCTCGCGATCGAGCACGATTGTCATGCCAGCCTCGACGACCAACCCGCGCGCCCCGGCGCGGTGCAGGTTCTCGATCGTCTGTGGACCGATCGTCGGCACGTCGAATCGCATGTCCTGATTGGGCTTGGCGACCTTCACCAGCGTCCAGCCGCCGGCGGGGCAGAGCTTGCCGGTGCGCTCGATCAGCGCGTCGGTGCCCTCGATCGCTTCGACGGCGATGATCTCGCGCTCCTTCACCGCCACCGCTTGACCGACGTCCAGCGCCGCGATCTGCTTGGCAATCGGCCAGGCAAAGTCGGCGTCGGCCAGCATGTCGCCGGGCGGCGAGCCGCCGGCGAGAACGCCCTCTTCGGCCAGCGCGTCGCGGATATGCGTGGTCGAGTCGATCATCGTCAGCCCGTGGCGCGACATTTCGTCGGCGACCGCGGCCAGCAACGTGTCGTTACGCTTGTCGCGGGTCGCGAAATACCAGACGCGTATGCTCGTCAGGTCCGGCAGGTACTGCAACCACTGCCGCCAGCGCGGCCCGGCGAACATGTCCGCCTTCCGCACGCGCCCCACCATGACGACTTCGCGGCAGCCGCAGCGGCGAAGCGATCGAATCCAGCCGCCCAGCCGCGCCACGCCACGCACGTGGAATTCGTCCACCAATTCGCGAACGTCACGATCGACGAAGCCGCGCAGCCCGACGGCGGCGACGCGCAGTCCGGCGCGCCGCGCGCCGCGAGCCACGAGCTTGGGCAACTCACCGGCGCCGGCAATCAGTCCGAGTGGTGGGGGCATGGCAGCTCAGTTCCAATCAGTCGCGCGTCGCGGCAGTGCGCAGCCGGGGGCGGCTGTGCTACCTTTCGCTGGCGGACCAATTCCGCAGGGCCAGGATCAGTCCTTGCCGCTTCTCGCGGTGCATCTGAAAGCCGTGGCGATCCATCTCCTCCAGCGCGCGCTCAAGCGGCCAACCCTGGACCGCGATTCGAAACGCCGCGCAGAGAACGCCGGTGCGGTGAAATCCCTGTTCGCAATGCACCAACACCGGCCGCGACGTCGGGTCACGCATCACCGCGACAAAACGATCGAAGATGCTCCCGGGCGGCGCGGCGGAGTCGGAGAACGGCATGTGTTCGAGGCGAATTCCATGATCCCGACAATAGCGCGTCTCGGCGCGGAACCATCGCCCGCGCAGCGGATGTCGCGTGCCGCCGCGGGCGCAGACGATCGTGCGCAATCCATGCAGGCCGCGGATCTCGTCAATATCTCTAACGCGCGGCTGGCCGCAGCGCATCAGCACGCCCGGCTCGACCACCGTGAAATGCGCCAGCCCGTCGTAGCGGCTTCCGACCAGGCCGCTGAGCCAGAGCCACCATTGGCGCGGCTGGCGGTACGCGGGCCGGACATCGAATTTCGGAACGTCCGCGCGACTTGTCGGGTGCGTCTGCGGGATCAATTCGAGACTCACGCGTGAGTAATCACGTTGCGCCGACGGAGGTGCCGAGGCGCTCGCCAAGCACGACCCGCCGCATGGTGCCGGGCTTGAGAACGTTGAAGACGACGATCGGGACGTTGTGCTGCTGGCAAACATCGATGGCGCTGACATCCATCACCTTCAACCGGCCGTCGATGACCTGGTTGTAGGTCACGCGCTCGAACAGCTTGGCCTCGCGATTCTTGGCCGGGTCGGCGTCGTACACGCCGTCGACCTTCGTCGCTTTCATCAGCACTTCAGCTTTCAGCTCGCAAGCCCGCAGCGCCGCGCAGGAATCGGTCGTCACGTGCGGATTGCCCGTGCCCGCGGCCAGAATTACGATTCGCCCTTTTTCCAGGTGTCGCAAGCAGCGGCGGCGGATGAAAGGCTCGCAGACGCGCGAGATCGAGATCGCGCTTTGGACGCGCGTGTCGTGGCGCAGCCGCTCCAGACCCTCCTGAAGCGCCAGCGCGTTCAGCACGGTCGCCAGCATTCCCATGTAGTCGGCGGTGGCGAGCTCGATCCCCAACTCCTCGGCGAAGTTGGCGCCGCGCATGAAGTTCCCCCCTCCCACCACTACCGCGATCTGCACGCCGAGCGCCTTGACCTCATGAATCTCGTTCGCGATGCGGTCCAGTTCGGCGCGGTGAATGCCGAAGCCGCCGCGCGGGCAGAATCCTTCTCCGCTGATCTTGAGCAGAATTCGGCGATATTGCGGCTGCGACACGCGCGCTCCCGATGGCCGAAGCAGGTAGATGGCTCGTTCAAGTGCGTCCGCGAACGCACGACGCACTTCGCGCCGAATCGTAGGGCAGCGCATCACGCATTGCCAGCGTGCTCGGCAAGTCTTACCCCACGGGGCGCATGTCGCTACGCTTCACTCCATGCAACCTCCGAATCTCCGCGAAATCCTCGATTTCGCCGTCGACGCCGCACACGCCGCCGGTGCGTTGACATTGGGCTACTTCAACGTCGGCACGCCGCACGAGATCAAGTCTGACAGCTCGCCGGTGACCGTCGCCGATCGCAACGCCGAGCGGCTGCTGCGCGAGCACATCGCGGCGGCGTTTCCCAGGCACGGCATTCTCGGCGAGGAATTCGGCGAAGAGCGCGGCGCGGAGCCGGCGCGCTGGATTCTCGACCCCATCGACGGCACGTTTTCGTTCATTCACGGCGTGCCGCTGTACAGCGTGCTGATCGGCTTCGAGTGGCGCGGCGAGGTGTTGGCCGGCGTCATCCACTTGCCCGCGCTGAACGAAACCGTGTATGCCGCGCGCGGGCTGGGCTGCTACTGCAACGGCCGCAGGGCGCGCGTTTCCGACGTGACGACACTGGACCGCGCCACGCTGCTGACCGGCGGCGGCAAGATGTTCGACAAGACCAGCCGCGGCCCGGCATTCGAGCAGCTTCGTCGTGCGTGCCTGAATCACCGCAGTTGGTGCGACGGCTACGCGTATGCACTCGTCGCGACGGGCCGCGCGGAAATCGTGCTCGACCCGAAGATGGCGATCTGGGACTGCGCCGCGCTGCTGCCGTGTCTGCTCGAGGCCGGCGGGACTTTCACGGATTGGACCGGGCGCACGACGCACGATGCCGCCGAGTCGATCGCAACCACGCCTGCGCTTCTGCCGGCGGTGTTACGCGCGATTGCGTGAGATTCGCGCGCTCGACAGCCAGCACCATGCAGTACCAAACCGTTCGGAGTTTGGAACAGGGCCCATTCTGCGATCATTCCAGCGGCTATTATGGGACATTCCGCTCGAGCGGATTGCTCCCGCGCCGAATCGTGTTATGTTGTTTCATGTATGAAGATCGCCGAATGCCGCGAAGTTTGCGGCAACGGGGAACCCAACGTGGCCGATCACTCGGTGTACGAGAGGTCGCCGCAGGGGCGAATCCGCCGAAAGACCGGCGGACGCGGATCTAGCGCCGCGAGCCCGTCAGCTAACCTCGTAGGCGACGCTGGAGGCACGCCATGCGGCACACGCCATAGCAACGCGCGCTTTCGCCCGCGACAGCGGTCGCGGCGGCTTCGCGATCAACGAACTACGAATCGGATCGCCTCGCGCCAAGCGAGGCAAACCGTCCGGTCCGAGCCGGGTGCTTGGCGCACCGGGCCCAACCACCGAACGCCGAGCCGCGGCTCGGCTTCGGCAGGAGTATGACTCATGTTTGCGGCCATTCCTCTTACGATTTCGACGCCGATTCTGCTGATGTGGATTGTCGGCCTGATCGTCGTTGCGGCGATCGGCGTGGTGCTTTCGGGTGTGCGTTTCATCCCGAACACACGTGTCGGCGTGGTCGAGAAGCGCTGGAGCCGGCGCGGCTCCGTCGACAGCGGCTTCATCGCGCGCAACGGCGAGGCGGGCTATCAACCCAACGTGCTGCGCGGCGGGCTTCACATTCTAACGCCGCTTCAGTTTCGCGTTCACAGCACGCCGCTGGTGACGATTCCGCAAGGCCAGATCGGCTACTTATTCGCGCGTGATGGAGCGCCGCTGGCTCCGTCGCAGACGCTGGCTTCGAACGAGACGGCGCACCAATTCGAGGACGTGCTGGAGTTTCTGCGCGCCGGCGGACAGCGCGGTCCGCAGCGGCAGATCCTGCGTGAGGGCACGTACGCGGTCAACCTGGCGCAGTTTTGCGTCATCACCAAGGACCACCTGTACTTCATGGCCCTGGACGCCGGCGACCGCACGTTATTCGCCAAAATGCAGGCCGAAATCGCCGCGCGCGACGGTTTTACGCCCGTCGTCATCAAGGGCAGCGACGACATGATCGGCATCGTGACGATCCACGACGGCCCAGCATTGCCGGCCGGCGAGATCATCGCGCCGGTCGTCGGCGCCGATCAGTCGGACGCCAAGTCGTTCCACAACAACTTCCAGGATCCCGAGAAGTTCCTGAAGGCAGGCGGACGCCGCGGGCGGCAATTGCAGGTGCTGGTCGACGGCACGTACTACCTCAACCGCCTGTTCGCGACGGTCGAGATGATCGACAAGACGATTGTCGAGGTCGGCAGCGTCGGCGTGGTCGTGTCGTACACCGGCGAAACCGGCCAGGACCTATCGGGCGTCGAATACAAGCACGGGGAATTAGTGCAGCGCGGGCAGCGCGGCGTGTGGAGCGAAGCGCTGCTGCCGGGCAAGTACGCGTTCAACACCTACGCCGGCCGCGTGCTGATGGTGCCGACCACGAATTTCATTCTGAAGTGGATTCGCAGCGAAGCCGGCGCGCACAAGTACGACGAGAACCTGCGAGAAGTGTCGCTGATCACCAAGGACGCGTTCGAGCCGTCGTTGCCGCTGTCGGTGGTCGTGCACATCGACTATCGCAAGGCGCCTCTGGTCGTGCAGCGTTTTGGCGACGTGAAGCGGCTGGTGGAGCAGACGCTCGACCCGATGGTGTCGGCGTATTTCAAGAACATCGGACAAACGCGCACGCTGATTCAACTCCTGCAAGACCGCGCCATGATCCAGAAACTGGCGGGCGAGGAGATGCGCGAGAAATTCGCGCACTACAACCTGGAGCTGGAGGAAGTGTTGATCGGAACGCCGACCTCCTCTTCCGGCGATACGCGCATCGAGGACATTCTGACGCAGCTCCGCACGCGGCAAATCGCCCTCGAGCAAGTCGAAACCTACGGCCGGCAGGAGACCGCCGCGCTGAAGGAGCGCGAGCTGCGCGAGGCCGAAGCGCGGGCTCGCCAGCAGCAGCAGCTTACCGAAAGTGAGCTGGCGATCACCGTGCAGAGCAACCAGGGCAAGGCCGAATACCAGCGCGCCGTTCAGCAGGCACAGCAGATGCGGACGGTCGCCGAGGCCGAGGCGGCCCGAATTCGCGCGCTGGCGGAAGCCGAGGCGGCGAAAGTCGCCGCGCTGGGCGAAGCCGAGGCGCAGCGCGCCGCGCGCGTCGGCGTGGCGCAGGCGATCGCGATCGAAGAGCAGGTCCGCGCCTATGGCGGGCCGCAGTTCCAGCTCACCCAGCAGGTGATGGCGCGATTCGCCGAGGCGATTCAGCAGTCGGGCGTCGATGTGGTGCCTAAGATCGTGATCGGCGGTCAACCCGGCGGCGGCGGCGCCGGCGGCGGCACGCAAAACGTAATGGAGGCGTTACTCACGCTGCTCTTGTCAGACAAACTCGGGCAGGATCTGAAGCTTGAGGCCCCGCCGGAACGCCGGCCGGAAGCGGAGCAGCTTCGGCGCGAGTTGCGAACCACGCTGACCAAGAAATGAGGCTGAAGGAAGCCTGCGTGTCGGCGTCAGCGGGACAGGCCGCATCGGGGTGACACGGGGTGGCATGAAGTGGCATGGCGGCGGAGGTGGCACGACGGCGGAGGTGGCATGACGGCGGAGGTGGCATGGCCGCGGCCGTTGGCGGCCATGCCGGTCGTCGCGGAATCTTGAATGACCTCGAACACCGTCCAACCCTGCTCGCGCTGCGGCGCACCGAACACCGCGCTGGCGAAGTTCTGTCGCCAGTGCGGCGCGCGATTGACCGCGATTCAATCGGTTACGCGCGAAACGCCGCTGCTGGCGCGCTGGCGGGCGATTCGCCGGGACCTAACGCGTCGCGAGTCCCGCGCATTGCTTGGCGAACCGCTGCGCATTGAGCCGCCCGTTGCGGAAGCGCGCGATGGCCATGAGCGCTGGGTTTACGAATACGAATCGACAACGCCCGGGCAACGCATCCGCGGTGTGCTGGTCTTCTCCGCCGCGGAGGGGCGCTTGCTGAGCTGGAGCGAGCCGGACTGGGCGCTGCTGGAGGCGCCATCCGAATCGCGCCAGTAATGCCAGAGCCGCGCCCGCAAGGAAGCGGTCGACCTGGAATTCGAGCCACGCCGCATCGCCGAGCCAGAGTCAACGCACTGGCCCGACCGCTGTCCGACGGCCCTGGACTGGACGGCCAGCGCCGAGGCTGTGACGACTCATGATCGCCGCTCGCCGTACTGCACCACTCGTGCCGCGGCTTGTAAGATCGGCGTCATGGACGAGACGAGACCCTCGCCGAGCCGCCAACCGCCACGTTCCGCCACGACGCCACTTAGCGGCGGTCAATCGCCCTCTCGCGACTCCTCGTTCGTCGACCGCGGCCGCTTTCCACCCGGATACATGCTCAATGATCGATATTGCATTATCGAGTTGCTCGGCCGCGGCGGCATGGGCGAAGTGTACAGGGCCGATGACCTGACGCTCGGACAGACCATCGCGATCAAACTGCTGACCGGCGAGGCGGCTCGGGACGCCGGCCGAATCGAGGAGCTGCGTTACGAAGTGCGCGTCGCGCGGCAGGTCGCGCATCCCAACGTCTGCCGCGTGTACGACATCGCCGAGGCCGAGGGATTCCCATTTCTGACGATGGAGTACATCGACGGCGAGAACCTCGCTTCGCTGTTGAAACGGATCGGCCGTCTGCCGCAGGACAAGGGCCTCGAGCTCGCCCGCCAGCTTTGCGCGGGATTGGCGGCCGCGCACGACTCCGGTGTTCTGCACCGCGACCTGAAGCCCAGCAATGTCATGATCGATGGGCGCGGGCGGGCACGGATCACCGATTTCGGTCTGGCCGGCGTGGCGGATCGCGCCGGGCCATACGGCGTGCAGGCCGGGACTCCGGCGTACATGGCGCCCGAGCAACTCGCCGGACGCGAAGTCTCCGTACGCAGTGACGTCTTCGCGCTGGGCTTGGTGCTCTACGAGATCTTCACCGGACAGCGCGCCTACCGCGCCGAAACGCTGGCGGAACTGTCGCGACTCCACGACGCGCGTACGCCGCGCGACCCGTCCACGATCGTCCGCGAGCTTGATCCGGCGATCGCCGCGGTCGTCCTGCGCTGCCTCGACAAAGCGCCGGAACGCCGCCCGGCGTCCGCCGTGCTCGTCGCCGCGGCGCTGCCCGGCGGCGATCCCCTCGCGGCCGCGCTCGCCGCCGGCGAGACACCGTCACCCGAGTTGGTCGCCGCCGCGCAGGAGAGCGGCGTGCTGCGCCCGCGCGTCGGCGCGACTTGCATCCTGATCGCGATCGGCGGAATGCTCGCCACGGCCGCCATCAACGACCGCTTTGACCTGATCCACCTGGTGCCGTTCGAAAAGCCGACGGCAGTGCTGGTCGATCGGGCGCGCGAGGTGATTCGCTCGTTCGGTTACGGCGATCCGCCGACTGACTGGGACGCGCGATTCTACGCCGATTCGGCGGCAGTTCGCTTCGCGCACGCGATGCATCCGAATCCGCGCGATTGGACGACATTTCGCAGCGGCGGCGTGCCGATGATCGGCCTGTGGTATCGCCAGAGCCCGCGCGAGCTCATTCCGGTCGGGACATCCGCGCAGGTCGGGGCCGAGGATCCGCCCATGCAGGTGAGCGGCGAAATCCGCATGCGGCTGGATACACGCGGACACTTGTGGACCCTGAAGGCGATTCCATCCGACCAAAGCCCAACCAGTGAGCCCGTGCAGACGGTCGATTGGCGCCCACTATTCGCGGCGGCGGGACTTGAGTTCTCGGAGTTCGACACAGTCGAACCCGAATGGACGCCCAGCACGTACTGCGACACGCGCGCAGCCTGGCGGCAGCGCGGCGAGGCGGCAGACGCTCTGCGTGTAGAGGCCGGAGCGCTAAGTGGGCGGATTTCGTTCGTGCGCGTGATTGGTCCTTGGACCGAGCCGACGCGTTCCGATTCGAGCGACACGGCCACGCGCATCACTCTCAGCAGCGCGCTGGTTGTGATCATGGTCCTCGGCACACTCATCGCCGCTGGAGCACTCGCCATGCGCAACCTGCGGCTGGGGCGCGGCGATCGCCGCGGTGCGATGCGTTTGGCGGTATTCGCCGTCTGCAGCGGCACGGCGGCCTGGGCGTTTTCCGCTCACCCAGCCGGCCCGCCGCGCCTGATGCTCCAAAAGCTGGTCGAGTCGCTGGGGCCGCAGTTCTTCCTGGCGGGCACGCTGTGGCTCACGTACATGGCGGTCGAACCGATGATCCGTCGCCGCGCGCCGCAACGCCTGATCGGCTGGACGCGTCTGCTGGCCGGGCGGTTCACGGATCCGCTGGTGGCGCGCGACGCGCTGCTGGGCACGACCGCGGGCGTCGTCCTGCTGCTGTGCGACCGCGTGCCGCTTCTGACCGCTTATTGGATGAATTGGCCAGCCGATCCGCCGCGCGTCGGGGCGGCGCTGGAGAGCGCGTTTTCGTTGCGCGATGCGATGACGCTCTTCTTGTCCATGCCGATCACCGGCCTGTTCAACTGCGCGGTGTTCTTTGGGTTTGCGAGTTTTCTGACCATCGTGCTTCGGCGCGAATGGTTGGCGGCGGTGATCGCGATCGCGTTTGTCGGCCTCGCGTTCGGGATGGCCGGACAACACTGGGTGGCGTCGATTCCGTTTGCCTTGGTTGGGGCGGCGTTCTGGGTGCTTACGCCGCTACGGGGCGGACTGCTTGCCGGCACGGCGATGTTCATGACGTATGTCGCGTTGCAGAGTGCGCCGCTGACGATGCATGTCGCGGAATGGCACGTCGTCGCCGGGCAGATCGTGGTCGCGGCCGTCGCGGTGCAAGCGCTGGCGGGCTTCTACTTTTCGTTGGCGGGCAAGCGATTGTTTGAAGCGGCGCTACGGGATGCGTAGCGAGGCTTTCAACGCGGCCCCTGCGCCAGCGCCCGACTCTTTTCGGAAGAACGGCAGCGCGGCTAGTGCAGACTCAGGTCTTCCGTAGCGTCGGACCGCCGTGCCCGACGCAGAATTCGGCGTCGGACGCAGACGTCCGACGCTACGCGAGAAATGAATCCGGTCTAGGCTAAACCCGCAGCGCTGCGGGCCGCACGCTTCCAACGTACAGGTGCGTGTGGTAGAGGAAACGCACCTTGCCGTTCTCGGCGTGCCGCTGAAAGAGCGCGTCGAGCGCCATCATCATCGCCGCGTAGCGCGGGTGATCGCGACCGGGCATGTACGACGACGAGAGTGTCCTTCCGCACACTCCGTCCAGATCGAAGACCTGCTCGTTGTCGAAGCGTCGAAACGCCGGCCGCTGCGCGAAAAACCGATCCAGCCTTCCGTCGCTCTCGATATTCTGATGCTTCACCTGCTCATAGTCGGTCGCAAACGCCCGCAGAAATTCCTCGAACGCGGCCAGGAACAGCGTGTCCTCGCGCCGGTTGTTCCAGAACAGCGCGACGTGCGACGTGTTCGAGTTTGGCGGCAACCGAAGAACGCGCGAAAACTCGCGCGCCGCGGCGTCGACGTCGAACCAGTGAAACGCCTGTCCGGCGATGATCCAGTCGACGCTCCGATCCGGCAGCGTTGTCGCTTCGGCGCGTCCATCGACGTTGTGGAACCGGCCATATCGCGAAAGAAGGCGTCCGGCCGCTTCGCGCATCGGGGCGTTGGGCTCGACTGCGTACACCTCGTGTCCGTTTCGCAGAAATATCTCAGTCGAGATCCCCGTGCCGGCGCCGATGTCGGCGATGACGTGCTCGGGCCGCAATGCAAATTCGTCGCGCAAGCTCTCCACCAGCGTGTTGGGATAGCGCGGGCGGTAGCGGATGTAGTCCTCGACGCGCGATGAGAAGCGCTCGGTCGCGTTTTCGGCGGGCATGGTCATCCTCGTTGCAGACTCGTTCCGGCCCGCTAGGCGGGCAGAGCGTCGAGAAACTCGGCCAGGATGCGCGCGAATTCCGCGGAGGCCTCGATCGGCGGCACGTGGCCGGCCGATTCGATGATCTCCAGTCGCGATCCGCGAATGCCGGCATGGATTTCGCGCAGCGTGTCGACGGGCGTGATCGAATCGCGAGCGCCGGCGATGACGAGCGTCGGAATGTCGATTTGCGGCAGCGTGGGCCGCGAGTCCGCCCGTCCGGCCAGAGCCCGCGCCGCCGCCGCCACACCGAAGGGCGGGCAAGCGCACATGACGCTGTGCCAATACGCCCGCAGCGGCGTCGGTGTGCCCGGCGCGAAGACGTTCTCGATCATCGCGTCCACCGCGGCGCGCGATCCCTCGCGCAGCACCGCTTCCGCCACCGCCTCGCGACGCGCCGCGCCCTCGGGAGACTCGGAGTTCGCCCGCGTACACGTCAACACCAGCGCGCGTAATCGAGCGCGATATCGGCGGAAAAACTCAAAACCAATGATGCCGCCCATCGACAAACCAATCAGCACGACCGGCCGCGATTCGCCCAGCGCGTCGAGCAACTCGGCCAGGTCGTCGGAGAAACGCGCGATCGAAACCTCGGCGATCGCCGGGCTGCGGCCGTGCCCGCGCAGATCCGGAATGATGCATCGCCAGCGGTGAGCCAAACGCAGCGAAACGCCGTGCCACATCTCGCCGGTGAGCGGAAACCCGTGCACAAGAAGCAGCGGCGGCCCATCGCCGAACGAGTCGCAATGAAGCTGTGTGCTATTGATGGAAATCACGTTCAACTCCCGGCTTCCATCTATTCACGGACTTCAACGCAATAGCGCATTTCCGTTCGTCGCCCCGGCGCTGTTCTCGCGGCGCGTCGCCGCGAACCACTCGCGAAGCAATTTCTCCGCCGGCTTGCCCTTCGGGGTGTAGCCGAAGTCGTCGACGCCGCCCGGCGAAGCGGACCATTCCCACCACGTGACGCCGGTGAGCTCCGGCGCGTCGCCCCACACCTTGATGAACGCCTCGTACAGCCGGCGCTGCTCCTCGTGGCCGGCGGTGGTGGCGTGCTGGTTCTGGTAGTAGTTCCACGGGGCCCGCGCGGCGCCCTCCTGGCTGCACCAGCCGACTTCCGTGAGAAGGATGGGCTTGCCGATCTTGCTCGACCAGCCTGTCAACTCGTCGCGGATCGGCTGCCAGCGTTTGACGATCTCGTCGACGCTCGGATTGTCGCGGTCGGCCAGCGTGTAGTAGCTGGTCATTCCGACGAAATCGAGTTTGTCCCAGAACTTGATCGGCTTGTAGTGGTCCCAATTCGCCGAGTAACCGAGCTTGCCGCCGAAGCGCTCCCGAACGGCGGCGATGATCCGCACCCACTCGTCGGTGCTCTTCTCGGTGCTGACCAATTCCGAGCCGACCATCAACCCGGCTGCGCCTCCGGCACCCGCCGCGTCCGCGAAGTGCAACACGAAATCGCGGTAGTCGCGCCACCACTCGTCCCAGTCGGGCGGCTCGATCACGCCGCGCCACTCGCTGCCGCGCGGATGCGAAAGCAGGACGATCGGCATGACGAACGGTTGAAGCCCGAGTTCGCGCGCCTGTTGCAAAATCGTGACCAAATCAGCCGGCGACGGCGTCTTGCGGGCATCGATGAAGATGGCCTGTGACTTGGCGTGTTCCATTTCGCCGCTGACGCTCAGCAGCACCGTGTTCGCGCCGAGCGCGGCGATTTCGCGCAGCAACGGCAGATATCGCGTTTGCGCCTGGTGCGCGCTGGAGAGTTGCAACGCCATGCCGCGAAACGGAACACGCGCGGGCATGTCCTGAACCGGCGCGGCCGGGCGACTGGCTGCGGTGTTCCGCGGAACCGGGGCGACTTGTGCCGTTTGCGGCACAGCCGCGGGAGCGCCGCGCGTCGCGGAGACAAACCGCGCCAAGAGGGCAAGCACCGCCAGCGTGCCGAGCAGAATCGTCCATTTCATCGCGACCGGTTACCTCCCAAGTCCAGTTACCTGCACACACGCGGACATCCATGCGCGAGGCGTGGGATTGTAACGCCGGCGGACGACCCCAGTCCGCTAACGGCCCGTTTGCGACTACCAGCGCTCAACCAGCCGCGCCGCGATCCCGATACGTCTCCAGCCGCCCGCTGGAGCCGCCGATGCCGGTTTGCGCCCCGCTGCGAACCACGCCACAGGACGTCATGCCGATTCTGCGCCTTCATCCTGAGTATTTGGCGCCCGCGAAGCTCGGCAATTTCGAGCGCTTGCAGGATGCGATGGAATGCGGCGCGCTGACGTTCGACGCCGCGCCGGCTTATGTTCGCCTTGAGCCGCACGCGGCGTGCAATCTCCGCTGCTGCTGGGCTCAGGCCAATCCAAAACACCCCGGTTTGCGCCCTCGAGGTGCGATGTCGGTGGATCTGGCGCGGCGAATCGTCGACGAGCTGGGGGACGTGCTGTACCAGGCGATCCTTTGCCACTGGGGCGAGCCGACGCTGAATCCGAGCTTCCCGGAGATTGCACGCGTGTTTCACGACACCCGCATCGCCACGGTTGTGCACAGCAACATGACGCTGATCGACCGTCCCATGGCGGATCGGATCGTGGCGAGCGGGCTGGACGAGATCAGCGGCTCGATCGACGGCGTCGCACAAGAGGCGTATTCGAAGTATCGCGTGCTGGGAAAAGTGGACCGCGCGATCGCCGGGCTGCGCGAGGTGATCGAAGCGCGCCGCCGCGCCGGCCGACGAACGCCGCTAATCGCCTGGCAGTTTCTTGTCTTTCCGCACAACGTGCATGAAGTTGCGACGGCGCGGCGGATGGCCGCAGACCTGGGCGTGGATGAATTCCGGTGTTTCGGCGCCGGCGGGCGGCACTACGACGAGGCGACCGGCACGCTGACGCCGCGCGTAACGCCGCCGCGGCCTGAGGTGCTGTGCGCCGATCCGTGGCGCTACGTGGCGGTCGATTGGGATGGTGCGGTGCACCTCTGCTGCAGGGCGTTCAAGGCCGAACACGTGATGGGCGACCTGCGAGAAGCACCGCTGCGCGAAGTCTTCCAGAACGAGCGATTTCAACTCGCGCGGCGAGTAATTCGTGACGGATACATGCCGGCGGAGGACGAGAGGACGACCTGCACCGGCTGCAGTCTGGTGACCGATCATGTGCCGGAGCTTCGGGCGCTTGGGCACAAGACAAGTCTCGACGATCAGGGCTGAGGCAACTGATCAACGGGCGCCAATGCGCGCCATGCGGTCAGAACGCGACGCAAGCGAGCGCGGCTGCGGATTGCGCTCGCCTGCGCTTCGCGTTCTGATGCGCTGTGAGCCAAATAGAATTTCTAAGGGACAAGTGTAGTTGGTCAGAATTGGTGCATCATGGGTGGGGCGGGCATCTTGCCCGCCCGGCAGCAAGACACGGGCGGGCAAGATGCCCGCCCCACCCAGAATAAGATGCAAACAGTCCGAACAACTACACTAGCGCCACCGACGCGCGGCGAGCAAGCCGGCGAGGCTCAACAGGATCGCAGTGCCGGGCTCGGGCACGACGATCGGCGCGAACGTCGAGCCCTCCCAGAGTTGGGGCAGAAGCGAATTCTGCGTCAAACCAATGGGGGATGTTGTGAAGAAGCCGAACGAGCCTGAGCCGTTCCAAAGCAGCCGGTTGAGTCCGCTGGGGTTGCCAGGGTTCGCGCCGATGATCTCGCTGACGACCATGATGTCGCCGACGAAGGGCGCGAATTCGGACTGATTGGCCCAGAGAATCGAGCCTCCAAGGTAATCGACGCCTACGAAGTGTTCATTGGCGGGGATCACGTGCAAACCCTCGCACTGTGCGGGCAGGATGTTGGGAAACTGGCTCACATTGCCGATGGGGTCAACGGTCCAGAGATCCGTGCTCCCCTCATGCCCGACGATGATCCGCCCGGCGAGCGGACCGTAGCGTGTTGGATTGTTGGGAACGACGGCCAGACCCTCGAAATCGGCGCTGGTGCCGAGGTTCGCCAGCAATGTCGGGCTGCCGGTCGAGCTGACCTGCCAGACGTTGCCGCTGGTCGTGGTGACAATCAGGTCATTATTGAAGATTCCGGTGTTGTCGAATCGCAACTGACCTGCGGGCAGGCCCGTTTCGCCCGGGAGCGTGACCCAGTTCGAGTTCACGGTCGCGCCATTGGCGGAAATGCGAGCGATCTGCCCGACCTGACCGTTTCCCGTGAACGTCTCGCCGCTAGTCCAACCCGACGGCTGATTGACGGCGCGCGGGATGTCGAGATAGCGCTCGCCCGGGTAGCCGCTGGCCGAAGACCACGGCGACGTGTTTCCGAACTGGTCGATTCGCATCAGCGAGTTCGGCGAGCCGCCCGAGTAGTTCGACGTGACGATGAGCGAAGTGTTCGTCGGGTTGTACGCCACGCCGATGGGGTTGTTGAATGGCGCGCCCGTCTGCTGAAGCGTGATCCCCGCGCCGTAGGCGCCGGCTGCGAACCCAAGCGAACCCAGCACCGTGACAGCGCGCAATCCAAGAGACGTGAAACGCATGACTTTCTCCTCCAACCTGTCCGGAATCCAAGAAATGCTGGCCTGGTCCGGCATCCCGGGCCGCAAGGGGCGGATTCTATTCGCGCGGCGGTATGAAGGGTAGCGGACGTGTACGCGTTCCGAAGCGTGCGCTGCGAACGGGTCGCGGAATCAGCACTCGACGCTGAACGCCGCGGGTTTGTCGCTGGTGGGTGTATCAGTTGGCGCAGGCGAGGACTTGGCGCGCTCAGAAGCGACTTTGTCCATCAGCAGCACCCAGGTCTGGCGCAGGTGACGGAGGATCTTCAACGCGTCCTCGGCGGCTTGGACGTCGCGATTCATGTTTGCGTCAACCAAACGCCGAAAGACGAACGCGTAAAGCGCGCCCATCTCGTCAACGAGCTGCGGATTGACCTCGCGGCGCAGTCCGTCGTGAAGCGCGACGACGATCTTCTGCGCTCGCGTCAGGGCCTCATGCGAGCCCTCGAAATCCGATCGGCGAATGGCCTCCATGCCCTGGGTCGCGAAACGTGCCGCGCCGTCGTAGAGCATGAGTTGCAACTGCTCGTTCGTCGCGGTCATGACCGCGTTTTTCAGATACTCCTGCGAGGCTTTGACGTTCACGCTCATATTGAATCGATCGGTCCCAACAGGCCGCCGCGTAAATTACGCGCCGCGCCCGCGCTCGGGCGCTGATCCTTGCGGCTAGCCCCGTGGAGTCACGCTGCTCGTCGACGCGGCGCTGACGCCGAGCGACCCCAGCGTGTTCTGCTGCGACTGCAGGCTCGAAAGCGCCTGCTCCATGGCCAGGAACTGCCGCGTCAGGCGATCGCGCTTGCGCGTCAGCAGTTCGTCCAGCGCCGAGATGCGCTTGTTCAGCAGCGTTTTCTCATGGTCCAGCGTGTCGTTGCGCCGATCGATCAATCCGTCGGCGTCGGTGATCTTCTTCAATTCCGTCTGCATCTTCTTGGCCATGCCGGCCGCGTCATTGGCGAAGAATTCCGTGACCGCCTCGGGATCGGCGTCATACGCGGCGCGGAACTTCGTTTCGTCCAGCGAAAGCGTGCCGTTCCGCAATGTGATTCCAACCTGCGAAAGCCGTCTCAGCACGCCGCCGGGAAGCACGCTGTTCATCAGACGATTCAAGCGACCTTCGACCGCGCGCACAGCGGCGTCGCCGAACAGGGCCCCAGCGGTTTCGGTGCTGGTGTTGTAGCTGTCGAGCTCGTCGATTCGCGACGTGACGGCGTTGAACGCGGAAACCAGCCCGTTCACCGTTTCGAACATCGTGTCCGTATCGCGATCGACGGTGACTGTTACGGCGCTGGTGCTCGTCCCGAGCAAATTAAGCGTCAACCCGGGCACAACGTCATTCAGCGTGTTGGTCGAACTGGTCACCAGCAGCCCGCCGGACTGATTACCGACCACAACCTGTGCGTCGCGCGCCGCGCTAACGGTGGTGAAATCGAACGCGCCGCCGCCGTCGAGGATCAATTCGCCCGCCAGGCCGCTGGAGCGCGCCGCGAGGCTGAGTCGGTATGGCGAAACCGTGTTGCCATCGTTGACGACCGTCGCCCCGACGATGTTGCTCCGTGCGTTGATGAGGCTTGCGACGTCGTCGAGTGTTTCAGCGCCGGTGAGCGTCAGCGAGAATTCGTAGGAACCGTCAAGCACCGTTCCGGTCGCCGTGCCGCGAATGTTCAAGTCTCGCGCCGCGACGCCGCCGTCGTCTTCGACCTTCATCGGTGACGTCCCACCGGCGCTGTCGGTGAGCGCGATGCCATCACCGGTCGCGTTGATCGCCGCCGTAACGCCCGAGCCGGAGGCGTTGATGCGATTGAGGATTTGTCCGAGCGTGGTCGGCGAGCCCGGCGTGAGGTCGATCGACGTGGTGACGCCGAGCGAATTCGTGACCTTAATCTTGCCGAGGGTGACGCCTCGGCCCGCGTTCAAGTCGCTCAGAAGCGTGTTTTCGGACACGTATCGGCGTTGGAGATTCGCGCCGCGAATGCTCGCGCCGGTAGCGACGATGCCTAGCTGCGCCGCCATGTTGCCGGAGATGTCGTCCACTTTCACGACGCCGTTGTTGGTGCTCGTGACGGTCAATCGCGTTCCGGTCGAGTCGTAGCCGGCCGTGACGCCGAGGTTCGCGGATTGCGACGCGGCGTTGATCGCCTCGATCGCCCCGCGCAGCGTCGTTACGCCGGTCAGATCGACGTCAGCGATCGCGCCGTTCACGTCCAGCCGAATCACGCCGCCCTGAATTCCCGCCCCGCCGTTCAACGTTTGAAGCAGTACCGTGTCGATGCCGCCCACGATTCGCCGACCCTGGGCGGCGTTTGCTGGACCAAACGATCCGGCGGACAAACCCAGATCGCCGAGCGCCTTTGAATTGCTCACCTCCGCGATCTGAAAACTCGACGTGCCGCTGATTGTCAGCTTGTCGCCGGCGAGGGCGGCGGTGATCGAACCATCGTTACCGCCTGCGTAATTCACCGCGGCCACGATGTCAGCCATCGAATCGACCTTCAGAATCTCGCGCCCGGTGATCTTGCCGGTCTCCGTGTCACCGGTGATTCCCAGATCGCGCGCCGCGTGGCCGGTGACGTCTTCGATCTTCAGCTTGCCGGTGCGATTGTCGGAGTAGGCGACGGCGAGTTTGCCGTTTACCGGCGTGACGGTGACGCCCGACGCCGCGCTTTCAATCGCCGACATGATCTCGCCGATGGTGTGCAGCCCGGTCAGATCGACCTCGACGAACGATTGATCCGACTTGGTGATCTTGATTCGGCCCAGGCTCGCCCCGACGGCATGATTCAGCCGTTCGATGCGCGTCGACGTGGAGAGCGTCGACGTGAGATCGACGGTGAAGTCGAAGCGTTGGCCGGTCGCCGACCCGCCAGAGATACGAAAGTCTCCGCCGTTCTGGGCACGAATGCCAAGTCCGTCGTTCAGCGCGCTGGAAGGGGTGTTCGACGCCAGGTACATCAACGTGCCGCCGACCAGGCTCCCAGTGGCGCTGGAGTTGGTCGCCGGAAATCCCAGATCGGAGGCGACGTGCCCACCGGCGACCTCCTGGATTTGGATTGTCCCGCCGCCCGAGTCGGTGAGCTTGATCGCGTCGCCTTGCAATGACGCATGGATGCCGAAGCCGGCCGAATTGACGCGATCGAGTACGTCCTGCACCGTTGCGGCGTCGGTGAGGTTGATGGTCTTGGTGACCCCAGCCCCGTCGGTGATGTTGAACGAGCCGCGCTGCACGCCGGAATAGCCGTTCAGCTCTTCCAGACGCGTCTGGCGGTTTACGCGCGCCGCGGCGGATTCGATCGAAAGCGAGCCGGCGGGCAAAGGCAGATCGCGGGCGCGGAAACCCTGGCTGACGACCTGCTGCGAGGCGGCTAGTGCGCGGACGATGAAACTGTGCGAGCCGGTGACCGGCTGCCCAGTGGCGGTCGCGGTCAGGACGTTGTTGTCCGACGCATTCACTTTCGTCGCCGTGAACGTGCTGCGCAGCGCGAGCGTGTTGACGCGCGAGAGCAGGGCCGAGATTCGCGCCGAGACATCGAGCAGAGCGGTGCGCTGGCCGTCGATGGTCGCGACTCGCCTGCTGAGCAAGTCTTTGGGTCGCGCGTCAATCGCGATAAGCTGATTCACCAATCCCTGAATGTCCAGCCCGGAGACCAGGCCGACGCCGGAACTGATCGTGCCCATTTGATCCTCCTGTGGGCGCAAACGCTGCGCGAATCGAGACGAGCGCGGCACGAATGGGAGTCCACCGCGCGCTGGCGCGTTTTGCGGCGATTGCGCGGCGGTGCTGCTCGGGTCGTATCGGTCAGGCGCTGGGCAAACT
This sequence comes from Phycisphaerae bacterium, assembly GCA_046350315.1. Classification (GTDB taxonomy): domain Bacteria; phylum Planctomycetota; class Phycisphaerae; order UBA1845; family Fen-1342; genus CAZHTF01. The sequence continues at coordinate 1,842,612 of JAXMAP010000002.1, read as the reverse complement.
GCATTCCACGGCGCGAATGCTGAGTTTTCCGGTACGTAGCCGGGTTCTGACGCGCCGCGGCGCGGAAGTTGCCTGCAGGCATCGCGGAAAATGCGCCGAGCCTGAACACGCGCGGTAGCGACGCCCGGCCCCGCGACGCAAAGCAGCGGAAGACCGGATTCCTGGCGCTGCGAGTTCGGCCAGTCGCGAAGTTTCACCTAAGATGACAGGGCCTGACACAGACGTGCTCGCTTGCGGTGGCTTTGAGAGGCGCGCCACTTGGCTCTATACGACAGCATCGGCCACGGCTACGCGGGGCACCGGCGGCCGGATCCGCGAATCACCGCGATCATCGAGGCTGCGCTCAGAGACGCCGTCAGCGTTGTGAACATCGGCGCCGGGACGGGCTCTTACGAGCCGCCCGACCGAACGGTGATCGCGGTCGAGCCGTCCGGAGTGATGATCCAACAGCGCGGATTCGCGGCCGCGCCCTGCGTTCGAGCATCCGCGGAGGCGCTGCCGTTGCGGACGGCGTGTGTCGATGCCGCGATGGCGATTCTCAGCGTTCACCATTGGAGCGACCTTGAGCGCGGCCTGGCTGAGATGGCGCGGGTTGCGCGAAAGCGCGCCGTCTTGCTCACCTGGATTCCGGATACGGCGTCGTTCTGGCTGACGGAAGATTACTTTCCTGAGATTCTCGCTTACGATCGAACGATCTTTCCGAGCACCGCCGCGCTCGCTGCGATGCTGGAGCGGCGAATCGGGCCGGCGCACATAACGCCGGTGCCCGTTCCGCACGACTGCACCGATGGCTTCTTATGTGCGTACTGGCGCAGGCCGGAATGCTACCTCAGCGCCGATCGGCGCAACGCCATCTCGCGTTTCGCGCGGTTGGATGCCCTGGCCGGTCTTGCGAAGCTCCGCGCCGATCTCTCGAGCGGGCGCTGGGCGGAGCGCAATCGTCATCTACTGAATTTGGACGCGCTGGATTTGGGCTACCGAATTGTCTGCTGCGAGATCGGCGCGCCGAACGAATGACCGCGCTTGCCGAGTGTTTTGACTGACTCGCTGACGTTCGTGCGCCGCACAGGCCATTCATGAAAGGACCGAGCATGCCTATCCACAAGGACATCGGCGCGTACAACGCGGCTCAGTCGGCCGACGACAAGCTCCTCTGCGACAGACTCGCGCGGACCATCGATGAGAATCTGCCGGGCGCGGAGTGCAAGATCTGGCATCGCCACCCGGTGTGGTTTCTCGATGGCAACCCGATCGCCGGCTACAGCAAGCTGAAGGATTGCATGCGTCTGTTGTTCTGGAGCGGCCAGTCGTTTGACGAGCCCGGACTCGCGCCGGAGGGCTCGTTCAAGGCCGCCGAAGCGCGGTTCAAATCGGATGATCAGATCGTCGCGAAGGATCTCAAGCGTTGGCTCAAGAAGTCGATCGAGATCCAGTGGGACTACAAGAACATCATGAAGCGCAAGGGCCGGCTGGTGCGGTTGAAGTAGGCGTGCACGAATGAAAAAAGGCACGGCCGCTCCGACCCGCTGCCGGAGACGGCCGCCTTCTTCGCCCTGCGGAGGCATCGAAGTTTGGGTATTGCGCGCCGCGGCGTTACAAGTTGCGGGGCCGCGGCGCGCCGGCTCGCCTCGGCGGCCGGCGTTTTGATCCGCCGGCGCGCCGGGGGTTAAGTTCGAACTACTTCGGCACGATCCAGCTATCCTCGGACTCGATGCCGTCGATTTCCCAAGTCCAGCGAATCTTCTTGTAGGTGAAGCTGATCTCTTCCATGTGGGTGTAGCTCTCGGTCTGCGGATCGAGGCAGTTGGGCATCCAGGGGCGGACGTTGACGATGATCGCGTCCTCGAGCGTGTGCGTAAAATAGTGCTCTTCCTGGCCGCTCGGGTCGATGCGATACCACTTGACCGTCACGTTCTTCATGTGCTCACCCGTGCACAACGCCTGATACAGCTTGGGCGAGCTCTTGTCGTAGACCTTGACCACCGACAGGGCGTTGTGGATGCGCTTGCCGGTCGACAGGCCGCTCTGCGGGTCGCGCGGGATGCGCACTTCGTGATTGAACGCTTCGATCAGGATCGTATTTTCGCGACCCTGCATCTCGCACGAACCTTCGATATTGCCCTGATTCTCGCCTTCGAGGGTCATATGGGCCGGCATTGGCATGACTGCGTCTCCCTGCTTTCTGAAGTTCCCTTCGACTCTTTTCGGCCTGGCTCACCGCGAGCCGCCGATTGCTCTTTGTCGAACGTAGCTCGCTGGGGCATTAAGGCATCCGGCGTGCCGAAGGCATTGAGGTTGCATCACAAAATTAACGAACTGCCCTAACTGGCGCAATGACAGGAAGTTACAATTCAGAGTTCTCGGTCGATCGGTTTCGGCGGTTTTGCGGAATGGGCGGAAGTGGGTACGGCAGCGGTCCGAACGCTTCCCCGCTCGCTGCGACGGATTGCCCACTCGTGCATCGCGAGCGGGTATCGGGCGGCCGCGTCGGGAGTGCGAGCGTCTCGCCCGCGCGCGGTCGAGACGCCCGCACTCTCCACTCGGTAGTGGCTCGGTCTCGCGAAGGAGCGCCCCAGCCGAGCCCCGACCGTAAGGGAGGGGTCTTTTGCGCCGAGCAGAAAGCCGCTCCCTTACGGTCGGGCCTCAATGTCGAGCGTTTTTCCGGCGTCGCATGCGAAAGTGAGCCACTGCCATCCACGCCTACGCCTATGCGAATTTCTGAGACGGCACACTAGAATGCCGCCCCGCGATCGCGCGCGGCGCTGCAGATTGGACGAATGAACGCAGCTTCTATTCAACTTGGCCTCACCACACCCGACGGCCGCGAAGCACGCCGGTGGCCACTGGCCGGCTGGGCCGTCCTGCCGCTTGCGCTGCTGTTGGCGTACTCGCCGGGTATTCGAAACGATTTTGTCGTCTGGGATGACGACATCTACATTCGCGACAATCCGAATCTGCGCTCGATCGACGGCCTGATCCGCACCTGGCTGCCGATCGACGTGGTGCGGAAGTTTTATCCGCTCACGTTCACCACGCACTGGGTCGAACATCAGCTCTGGGGCGACTGGGCGGGCGGTTATTACGCCGTCAACGTCCTGCTGCACGCGGCCAATGCGCTGCTGGTGCTGCGCGTCGCGCTGATGCTCGGGCTCGCGCAGCCGGCGGCGTTGTTGGCGGCGGCGATTTTCGCGCTGCACCCGATGCAGGCCGCCTCGGTCGCGTGGCTGGCATCGCGAAAAAACGTGCTCTCGACGCTATTCGCGCTGATCGGTTTCCTGTCCTATCTGCTATGGCGGCGCGACGCCCGCCCCGCGCTGTATCGCTGGGCCATGTTCGCGTTTCTGGCGGCGATGCTGAGCAAATCGGCGGCGGTGACGATGCTCGGTTCGACGCTGGTCGCGGACGCCGTCTTGTGTCGCCGGCGCGGCTGGTCGCTCGTCCAGCCGCTGGCGATCCTGCTGGTCATCGGCGCGGTGCTGATTCGAATCGACTCGCAATTCGAGGCGCAGGGAGTCTACGTCGGGGCGGCGGCGCTTCCGCTACGGCCGGTCGTCGCGGCGACGGCATTCTGGTTCTACCTGGGCAAGTTCCTGTGGCCCGCGCACTTGGCGACCGTCTACCCGCAATGGACGCCAGCGATGGCGCTGCCGTGGCTGCTGGCGCCGATTGCAGTATTGCTCGCGGCGGCGGTGTTGTTCACCTCTGCATGGACTGTTTCGCGCCGCGCGAGGGCGAAAACAACGCCGCCTGGCGGCGAACAGAAATCTCAAGTCTCAGATTCGAACGCGCCGGCTCGCACGCCTGACAGCACGCTCACGCCGCGGCTCCGACCTGGCGCCGCGGCGCTTTGGTGCGCCGCCCATTACGCCATCACGATGCTGCCGGTGCTGGGACTCTTGAACTTCGGCTATCTGCGCCACGCGCCGGTCGGCGACCAGTACGTCTATCTGGCCGCGATCGCCCCGGCGATTCTCGTTGCGCTCGCCGCCCAGAGCCTTGCGAAGCTGACCTTCGGTACGCCGCCGGCGCACGGCCTTGCGGCGCGGGTGCCCGGGGCGCTGGTAACGCTAATTTGCGTCGGCGCTGTCGGAGCGCTGGCGTGGTTCACGTATCAGCGGGTCCCGACTTGGCGCGGTGAGATCGAATTCTGGTCGCGAACAGTGGCGGACAACCCGGCATATGACTTTGGACACCGTCGCTTGGGCGAGGCTTATCTAGGCCACAAGAAATTCGCCGAGGCGGTCGCGGAGTACCAGGCACTGCTGAAACGAACGCCGGACGACCCGGTGTATCACAACAATCTCGGAGCCGCGTTGCTCTCGCTGAATCGCGCGGCGGAAGCCGAGACGCACTTCCGCGCGGCGCTGGCCGCGCGGCCGGTGTATCCCAATGCGCAGCTCAATTTCGCCCGTGTTCTCAGCGCCGGCGCGCTGGACGCAGAGGAACAGCGCCAGCAGGCGCGATTACGCGACAACCCGCACGACCGGAGCGCGTTGACCCAACTGGCCGCGATCCATCTTGTGAAGGGCCGAAAGTCGTCGGCGCTGGACGCGGTGAAACGGGCGGTCGAGGCGCACCCGGACGACGCCGAGGTGCGTTTCGCGTATGGCTTCGTGCACGAACTGGCCAGCGAACCGCGCGCCGCGCTGGATGCGTATCGCGAGGCGGTACGGCTGGCGCGAGCGAATCGCCAGCCGGAATTCGCGCACGAGATCGAGATACAGGCGGGGGGCGTGAAGCCATGACGCGGAGTGGGTGAGCGATGCCGTTGCGAAGGGCGGAATCCGCGAAGCCTGAGTCTGGTCAGAGCCGCGACCGTAAGGGAGCGGTCGGCCTGGGCGTCGAGGCCATCCCGGCGAGCCCGACGACGCTCGCCGCTCCGGACCGACCGCTCCCTTACGGTCGCGGCTCTGACGGAGCGCGCGTGCCCGCCGATGCGACGCGCGACGCGTCCGCGGCGAGACGTTTCAAGAACGAAATTCTCGCCGAATTGTCGCGCCACCCGTTTCGCTCCGCCTGGTGGCTGCGAAACGCGCATGGCCAGACCATCTGGACGTACCTCTTCCGGCGTGTGCGAAGAGCCGCGTTTGAATCGACGGCAGTTCCGACGCCCGACGGCGACGAACTGTGGCTTCATCGACTGCACGGCGATCCGTTAGGGCCGACCGCGCTGCTGCTCCACGGGCTGGGCAGTTCCGCGCAGGCGCCGTGGATTCACGGCCTGACCGCGCTACTCGCGCCGCACGGCTGGAACGTTGCGGTGATGGAATTCCGAAGCTGCGGCGGCCGAATGAACCGCACGCACAGGACGTATTCAGCCGGCGACGTCGACGACGTCGAGACAAGCATCGCGCATCTGCGCGCCGGCGGCGTCCGGTCGATCTATCTGGTCGGTTTCTCGCTGGGCGGCAGCGTGGCGGCGCGGTTGCTGGGTTTGCGCGGCGCAGCGTCCGGACTTTCGGGCGCGGCGGCGAGCGTCTGCGGTGCGGCGGCGCAGGTTTCCCGCGCTGTGGCGCCGGTTTCGGGCGCGGAGGCCCAGGTTTCGGTCTCCGGCGCGCCGGTGCAGGATTCGAGGGCGGTGGCGCGAGTGTCCGGCGCGGCCGTAGTCGCCGCGCCGTTCGATCTGTCCAAATGCGCGGCGACTATCTCGCGAGCGCTGGGCGGTCGGTATTCGCGGTATTTCATGCAACTGTTGATCCCGCAGGCTCTCGAAAAAGCGCGGCAATTTCCGGGCCTGATCGACGTGGAGCGATTACGAACCTGCCGCACGATGGAGGAGTTCGACGCCATCGTGACGGCGAAGGTGTTCGGCTATGCCGGAGTGGACGACTATTACGCGCGATGCAGTTGCGGCCCGCTGATGACCAGAATCCGCGTTCCGACGCTCGTCATCGCGTCGCGCGACGATCCGTTCGTTCCCGCCGAGTCGATTCCGAACGAGATGCTCGATTCGCCGTGGATCATTCCTCAGATCACGCGCGACGGCGGGCACCAGGGCTTCATCGCCGGCGTGTGGCCAGGCCGCGCGCGATACTGGGGGGAGCTGCAGGTCGCGCGGTTCCTGCTGGCATGCGAGCGCGCGAGACTGACGTGAGAAAGCTCCAGAACAGGTGCGAAAGTCGGTGGCGTGCCGACGAAACTTGCACCCGTCCATCGCACAAGGCGAAAGGTGGTGTGAACAGCCACCGTCGGGACTCGAACCCGAAACCTGCGGTTTACAAAACCGCTGCTCTGCCAATTGAGCTACGGTGGCAACTATCTGTAAATAAACGACTTATGTTGCTTACTGCTGTTGTGGAAAAACACGACGACAACCTTGACGACAACCGGGTCGCCCTCTACGCTCGCGTTTCGTGGAGCGAACAAACGCAGCGGCGCGCCGGAGGTTGTCGTCATGGCCAAGCGTCCTCGTCGCAAGCCGAACAAGCCGTATCCCTCCTTCCCGCTGACTGCTCACCCGAACGGTCAGTGGTGTAAGAAGATCCTCGGCAAGCTGCACTTCTTCGGCGTCTGGTCCGACCCGGACGCCGCGCACCAGAATTATCTACGCATCGCCGAGGATTTGCACGCGGGGCGCGAGCCATCCCCGGCAGAGGAAGGCGAGTTTACCGTGAAGGAGTTGGGAAACCAGTTCCTCGCATACCAGATGCAGCGCGTCGAGACCGGGCAGATCGGCGGTCGATGGTTCGAGGATTGCCGCCGTGTGATTCGACAGTTTGCTCGCTCGGTTGGCACAGCGCGACCGGTGAGGAGTCTCAGGCCGGATGACTTCCTAGCCTACCGGCGCTTAATTGGATCGCGCGGCCTGCGCGGAAACAAGGCGCTCGGCGTACATGCAATCACGCGGACCATCGTCGCCATCCAGGGCATGTTCAAATGGGCCGTTCAGAATGGAGTCCTTGAGCAGCTACCTCGATACGGCCAGGCGTTCGCCAAGCCGTCGGCCGCGGACGTACGACGAAGCCGGGCGAAGCGCGAGCGTGAAAACGGCAAGAAACTTTTTACGGCAGAGCAGATTCGCGCATTGCTCAAGGCGGCATCCGCGAACGTGAAAGCCGCGATTCTGCTGGGGATCAACGGCGGGTTCGGGAACACCGACTGTTCGGCTGTGCCCACCGTGGCGATCGACCTGGACCGAGCGATTATCGACTTCGAGCGGCCGAAGACCGCAGTGCGCCGAATCGTGCCGCTCTGGCCGGAGACGGTCGCGGCGATCCGGACCGTGCTTGAGGGTGAGCGACCGAAAGCCGCCAGCGACGAGGCAAAGCCGCTGCTGTTCCGTAGCGAACAGGGCTACCCGCTGGTTCGGCAGATCATGCAGCGAAGCGACGGCCGCGAGATCAAGAAAGTCGTGTATGTGGACCGCCTTGGCGACTGGTTTGACGGGCTGCTGGTCGAACTGAAGCTCAAGCGATACGGGTTGGGCTTCTATTCATTGCGACACACGTTTCGCACTTGGGCGGACGATTGCGGCGACCAGCACGCCATCCATCGCATCATGGGTCACAGCATCCCCGGGATGAGTGGTGTGTACATCGAGGAGATCGGGCTGGAAAGATTACGGCGGGTTGTCAACCTGGTTCGATCGCGCCTCTGGCCGGAGTCTGCCAGCACGGCCGCGCCGCTACAAGCCGCTACTGGATGAAGTCGATCGACTTGGAGACGCTCGAACGACGGTTTCGGGTCTTTCGTGGAGAGGGCGGGAGCTTCGCCGACGATCTGAGAAACACATCAACCCAGTCGCGGTGAATTCGAAGACGGCGGCGCCGTCCGCGTCCGGCGATACCGGTCACCTTGGCCGCTTGCAGCCGGCCGCAGGCGATCAATCGCTCGATCGAGTCACGCGAAAGTTTGAGTTCCGATGCGACTTCATCCACGGTAAGCCACTCGGGCCGTGACGATGTCGTCCCGTCCCGAAGCGCGGAGAGATGGACTTCGATCTGCTGCAACACCCGCAGGAGGTCAGCGTTTGACGGCGTTGAAGTGGTTTGGTCGATCATAGCGTCGAAAGCCGTTCGCAATCGCGTGCTAGGATTCGCGGAAGATCTGGAGCCCTACCAACTGTTTCAGGCGCGCCCGCAGATGCGTGGGGTTACCAAACTCGCGGGCCAACGACGGCGTGCGCTCCTCGATCAGTTCTGCGAGCCGGCGACGGTTGCGGTCAGTGATTGCGACCGGCGTGTCGATCAGCTCGCTAAAGCTGCGGTTCTCGTACGAGAGCAATGCGACCGTGATCGCAAGCAGTTCCGGCTGGGTCGGCGGACGGATCGAAACGTCAGCCGTTGCGACTGCCGTGTTGGTCAGGTCGTAGACAACCACGTTATCATCTCCGATGTACTCATGTTCGCGTGCAAGCGAACGCTTCGGCCAAAAAAAACCGCGATCTTACGCACCCTCCATTGGCCTCGGAGCAACGGTGGAAACGGGCTTGGGCAGCAGGTCGTAAAAAAGCCGCGTCGGAATCAGCGTCCGCGGATCGTCGCCAATCAGCTGAAGACCGTGCGCGCGAATCAGGGCCGCCGTCTTGGAGACGCCGAAGCGACGGCTGAGCGCCGGCACGAAGATGTTCTGCCACAATTTGATCGACTCGTCGCTCGCCAGCATTAACTCGGTCAGGCACCAGTGCGGGTCGGCGCCGATATCCCGGGCAATCAGGACCACCTCACGCTCGAACAGATTCACCGGCATCAGGAACGCCGCGGCGAACCGGTCGGCCTCGCGCTCAATCTCGTCGTCGAAAACGATTTCCGGTTCTTCCTCGTCGCAGAACTGGTCGCGGACGTGCTCATGCAATACGAAATGGGCCAACTCGTGAGCACACGTGAAGCGGTAGCGTCCTTCATTGGACAGGGCGTTCTCGGAGATGAGGATCTCGCGGTCGCGCAGGAACGACGCACCCAGCACACGGCGACCGATGTGCGACAAGTCCGCGATGCCGAATCGGATGCCAAACGCCGTTTCGATCCAGCGATCGACGGGAATGGGGAGTGGTACTTCCGAAAACCCGAGTTTGTGGATGCAGTACGAGAGCGAGCGGCGCGCTTTGCGCTCGATCAGCTTGCCGCCGCTGGCGGGCTCGAAGAGCTTGCCGTACTCGTACCGACGTGCGGCCATCAGTCCGCCTTGCCCTTCTTCTCGGCGGCCAGCTTCTTGGCCGCGTCGATCAGTGCATTCCATTGCGATTCGGTGAACTTCCGGGCCGACCGCAGGAGTTCGGGCACTTTGGCGGCCGCCGTCGCATCCTGACTTGCGATTTCTTCGACGATTTCATCGGGCTTGCTCCAGGCGGCGCGGAGCTGCGGCTCGGGAATCTCGTAGGCGCGGGCGATCTTGACCAGCAGGGCTTCGGACGGCGAGCGGTTGCCGTGTTCGATGTCGGTAAGGTGGGCCGGAGCGGTACCGAGCTGGCGGGCCATTTCGCGCAGGCCCTTTCCGAGCACCTCGTTCCGCTGGCGGCGAAGAATGTCGCCGATCTCGTCAGCACTTCTCGGTTTTCGGGCCAAGGCACCGCTCCTTTCACTGTTCGCATACATAGTAACACTCAGCGGGCTGGAGTCAAGCCCCTTTTTCGCCCTGGCTGGGGTGTCGCGGGACAGGTGACGCGCGAGCCTTCACGCCGGACCTGGTACCGGTGGGGTCCGCTATCCCGCGACGGGCCGAACCTGATGGTGCGTGACTTGCAGCTTCCGTTGCGCTACTCTCGGCCTGTGAAACAGCGTTTGTTTCACGATCGTCAGAATCATGCAAACGCGTGGCCTGGCGTCTGAATCGTGGGATCGGACAACCGGTAAACCTGACCACCAATCAGGCTAAGGAGGCGGACTTCATCACCCGCCATGTTCGAGGCTCGTAGCGCTGGATTGCCGGGAGACCGGCTCGTCCAGTGCGAGGGAGGCTCGGCTGAGTAATCCCAAGCTTTTTGGAGTAATCCAGCCGTTCGATCCCATATCGCATGGGCGATTCGCTCGCATGCGGCCGCGGCGCGGCTTGTCCGCTTGGCACGGCCCGTCGAAAGCGACCGCCTCGTTCTTTGCATATCGAAACTGGGCGACCGGGACAGACTCGCGCGTCAGCGCGAGCCGGGTCAGTCAAAGTGGGTGATGCCGCCACACGGCGGCTAATCCCCCTGCGGGGTTCGGGCCAACCTTTCGAGCGCATGCTCGAAGACGGCCCGCTCAACGCCAGCCCAGGCAGGGAGCTCGCCGGCAGCGATGCCGGCGACCGGGGCGATGATAAGCCTCGGCGTCGCGCCTCAAGCGGCGCGCGGTGAAAAGCTCAACTGCGAAAGGCGGGATAACCGCTTCTGGGTGAGTTTGATCGGAGACGGTGCCAAACCGCGATAGAAAGACCTGCGCTGAGGGTAAGGGGAGCTTCTAGATTCGTACCCCGAAATCGTCCGCACCCGCGGACGTAAACATGCCTTCCGGCGGGAGCCGGCGGGTGATCAGCGTTGTGAACGCGACGTGCGGGAGAGACGCACGCGGCGTTTCCAGGTCAAGCGACGTGACCGATCAGATGGAGACTGGTTCTAACCGGGGAAGGGCTCTGGCGGCCGGGGTGATGCCCGGTGCCCGCGATTTGTCGCGCGGGTGCTTGAAAAGCCGGAGTCTGGGAGCGGGGCCTGAGTAGGAGCACGCGGAAGCGTGGCGGCAGCGCGGCAAGGCAGTCGCGATGCCGTTCGTGCATCAACGGGTGGTGCCGGGTGCGTGAACGACGACGAAAGGGCTGACGAGCAATTCCCATGCTTGCAGATGTGTCGGTGCGGCGCCGGGGCAGGGAAGTCCTGCCCCGGCCCGTGTCGGCGGGTCGGAAGACAGCCAATGCGGTCAAACGAGGACCCTCGGGAGAGGGCCGTCGTTTGGCAGCGGAATGACGATGCACAGGCGGGGTGTATCCGCTGGTGCGTCGAGGTTGCGGGGCCGCAACCGCCACGGTCCCGGTCTGATCGCGTTGCTGGACGACCTACGTCAAATTCGCGAGCGACTTCGGCGAGTTGGTTCGGCAATGGTCAGCGACGGGATCGTGTTTTTGATGCAGGGCGCAACTGCAATAGATGAATCTAGCCGCATGGTGCGGATGGAGGCCGATCGCGTGATGCGAACCGATGGGCTGGCGGCGACGCCGACAGCAAGATTCGGTTCGCGAAGGCGGGGAAGCGACGACATTCGGATACACCGATGCGGTGTCAGCTTCGGAAGAAGCAGTGTGCGCACGGCATGGCGGCCAGCGGCCGAGTTTTTCATGGAAGGCGCTGGTTTTCACGCCGGGCCGGTGACGCGGGCGACCGCGTGGCCGGCGTGCATGAGGATTGGGCTTCGAGCGAAGGGAGGTGATTCGCATGGGTTGGTGGCGCACGGGCAGCGGCGGCGTCATCGGCGACGGGCCGGCCGACATCATCGAGGAGTTCGATGAACGGTACTGGCCGGAGCCGAGCAGGATTCCGCCGGACGTGCGGGCACGCATCGCAGCGTGCTATCGGGAGGATTTTGGCCGGGAGCCGACCCAGCAAGAACTTCGCGACCTGCTGGAGTTCTGCGGGCCGGCGCCCGATTCGGATTGAGGCTCGAACGAAAGGAGGTTCAGGACGGCTTTGCGGGTTTGTGCCAGAACAACCCGCTCATTTGAAGGGGAGGGACAATCGCATGGAGTATCGTTGCGTCGCCACGTCGATCGAGGGGTTTGTGCAGCAGCTCGCCGTCGCGTACATCACGCACGGCTACTGGTTCTACGTGACCGGGACCATCCCGGAGGGCAAGGATCCGGCCGCCGTCGATGCGAAACTCATCGAGCGTTACGGCATCGCGATTTCGAAGTGGGCGCGCTGCCGGCGCAAGAAGCAGGGCCTAGCGAACATGCAGTACCTGCGGCACGGGCGGTTCTTCGTGCTGCTGGCGACGAAGGGCCGGCACGAATTCTTCGAGCGCGAGCAGGCGGTAATTCGCGACGTTCGTCGCGCGCCAATTAGGTTTGCCGGCTACAGCATTGGCTGTCGCCAGGGGCGGGATAGGCGGTGGCAGGTATCTGTACGCCTTGCCGGACAGATCGTCGGAGACTTGAGAGCCCTCGTGCGCGACCTGGTGTCGCCGGGGGGCACGGGGCGCGTGAGGCGAGGGTTGGGCGACTTCGCTCAGATAAAGTGGCAATTGCTCAACGTCTTGCAAAGCGCCGCGCTCAGGAAAGCAAAAGGCGATTGCCCGTCACGTAGGGAAAACGCGCGTCGCACTGCTGTTCGAGATGAGTAGCTCATCGACCTTGTCGAAGGCCGGAGTGCGCGTGCGCCCGTTCGCGTCAACTTCCTGAAGGTCATTCCAGCGAGCGATGTGCAGCTGCGTATCGAGAAGCATTACGTCTGTAGTTTCACCAGGTGGTCCCGCATCGAGCCCAACGTCATAGCGGAGTCCCCCGCGCTCGGTCAGGATGTATCGCGCATGAAACGTCTCGCCTCCGGCACGCTGAGCCCATCTGACGACGCGAAGTCGGGAGTTGGCGCCGATGAACCGCCTCAGGCGTGAGCTACATTGTTGCTCCCAATGCTCCGTGGTGCCGCTCCTCGCATTCGAGCAATGGAGCTCCAGTCGCCGAGGCACGTTTCGCGCTCCACACACTTCTCGCATCAGTGACTGAAAGACGTCAAGAAACCTCGAAACTTGCGGGTCAAAATACGGATCTACAATCAGGAGCTCCCTACTGCAGCGAACAAGAGGGGCTGCGGCCGCTGTTAGCGCGTGCGAAGTGCGGGCGATCCGGGCTTCTCGACTTACAGACCAGAGCCGATCCGTCTCATCAAGCTCGGAGGCGATGCGAACGGACGGGCAGTTGTTAGGGTTGGTCGTGGCAATGATGGCGCGGAAAGGGTCGGAACCCTCCTGCTGACGCTCGGCGTTCGGAAGCCAAGCCTGCGCAGAATCGTACGTGCGGTTCGACCGTGTGAGCTTGCGACTAAACGATTCCTGCTGGAGCCGTTCCTCGATTCGCTTCTTCTCCACGTCGCCGGCGCCGGCGAAGGCGTCATAGACCAGTTTCTTCCACGATTTCGGAAACTGAGCGATGAGGCGCCCGTTATCTACGCCGAACTTCTCGGTTAGATAGCGAAACTGCTCCCATGTCGCGAGGGTCGCGGGCTCCAGGGCGAACTCGTACACCATCAGAAAAGTTCCTGAGCACGTTCTTCAAAGAAGCCCCTTGGCCAGCGATCAAGGAATTCGCCAGAGGCATCGACGCGGAGTCGCGTCGCGCGTGTGACGCCGTCAACAGCTTCAATGTACCAGACGGCGACGTCGTCCGGCGAAAGCACATGCTCGTGCTGTTCAGGCCCGTTGTCTTCCGTGTCACGGATCCGACGCAGCAGCCGCAGAAGCAAGTGTTCGCTGTGCGTCTCGATTACTCGTGTCGCGCCATGCACCCCCATCCCGAACGCGATGAGGTCTCCGAGGCCGACTTGGATCGCTGGATGCACGTGCAGTTCCGGTTGTTCGATCGCGATGACGCCCGGCGTTGGATCGAGGAGTGCCACAACGACGGGGAGAAGCTGCGAGATTCCTTCGCCGACATCGAACGGTTGGTACTGGACGCCGGTCGCCTCATCTATCAGAACGATCCTACGGCGAATCGGGATTCGCCGAAGGCGATTACGAAGATCGTTCAAGTCAAGGTCATCGAACGCGTGTCCGCCCGAAAGCTGCACGAGAATCGGGTCGTCTACGGCAATCTCGCGATATTCACTGCTCGTGACGCTCACTCCCGCGCCGAGCCGGTCGGATCGACTGAGCCACTCGCTGACGAGCGTCAGGAACGCTGCGTCGCGCTGAAACAGGGCATCCCAGGCCGCGAGTCCGCTGGCCCAACGCCTCGCGTCGCCTACGTGATGGGCGTCGTGCGAGCGGATGGGTTTCTCCCGGAGCGGCCCCAGATATCGAGTCGACGCGAGCGCTTGCGTGAGCAGTTCACCGGGGCCAACCAGCAGTTGGGTCAGCAATGCAGCGAATTGCTCGGCCGCTTCATTCATCTCTGACTGTGATCGCGGCTGGCCGGCGTCGGCATTGGAGGCGGAGTCGCCGCCCGCGGTCGACGATGAGAGCGGGAGCGCAGGTTCGAGCACTGTCCCCCATGTCGGGAGTGCATCAATCAAACCAGCCAAACCCCACCCCGGCGTCGGCTGTACATCCGCATCATCGACGCCGAACGCCTTGCTCACCAAACTATGCAGAATTCCGAATGCGAGATGCGGCGGCGGATCCTTGCGCAAACCGCGCTTAGCTGCCTCTTCATGCAGAACGACGACCTTCGAGTGAAGGTCCTCCAATTCCTGGTCTGCTGCCGCCTGTTCGTCGCCCTCTTCGCGCAAAACGGGATGGTTCCAGTTCAGCTCGGCGAGCACGGTTGCGCGGCGTCCGGCGTCGGTTTCCAACGCGGCAAACCGCTCGCCGTTCAGTTCCACCGCGTAGCGCGAGACAATCGGCATCTGACTCTGGTGGTCCCAGGCGACCTGAAATTCGACGGCCGCGCGCTCGACTCGGTCTGCATAACCCTCATCAAAGATCGAGAAGTCGGGCTCACGCTCGCCGTAGGTCGGCAGGCTGTGCTCGCGCAGGTCGAGGTCGAACCGCATCGACACGCGGCGCTGCAAATCCCGGCCGTGAACGAAACTGCGAAATCCGCCCAGATCGATAAACTCACCGCCGGAAGCGGTGCGTTCGGCGTCGCAGTTGTGCCGTTGGAGAACCTCAAGGGCGTAATGGAGTGCGTGAATGAACGTGCTTTTGCCGGAACTATTGGCCCCGAACAGCAACGTGATCGGGGCCAACTCGATCCGCTGGCGCGGGCCGATGCCCTTGAAATTCTCGATCTCAATCGCCGTTATCAACGCGCCATCTCCCGGAGGCTATCCCGCTGAAAGAGCCAAGGTGCCGGCCGCCTTCGGCTCGGGCGATTCCGGCAGCTCCAAGGCCTCAATCCGCGGCAGTGAGCCGCCGATGATCCCCTGAAGGTCGCCGTAAACGCAAGCCAGCCCGCCGAACACCTGATCAATTTGCTTCTCGCGCGCCGCCCAACTGCGCTGCGTCGCGACCTTTTCCTTCTGGAGCGTCTGCTGCATCGCGATCAGCGGCTCCAGCATGCCGACCACGCGGTTCTTGAACTCGACTCCCGTCAGGTACCCGTACACGGACTCCATCTTGCCGTGCTGGCCTTCCATGGCGCGACGGGCATTGGCCGCTTCGAGCATACCGATCCGGATCGACTTCGCCAGTGCGATTGCGCAGGCGCGACTGGTTACCCAGACCCCTTCGACGATCCCAACGTGGGTGACGCCCGCGGGGAGCACTTCGCTGACGATGATGGCCACGGCGGCGCCAGCCTCCCGCTGATCCTCACGGGCCTTGCGGAGCCAATCGGCCGCCCAGTTCTTGGCGCGCTTGGTTTCCCAGAGGATTGTGCCGGCCGCGGCGCCATTCGACGCGAGCACGTGCTGCAGAACGTCCGCACCGTGGACGCCTTTGCGAACCTCCTCGATTCGGTCGCTCCGAAATGCGTCGGCGAGCATCTCCTCGACGACCAGTTCCAGCGTCTCGCCCTGGGCCTGCTGGGAACCCTGCTCGGCGCGGCGCTTTAGGTCGTCGATCTGCTTGCGCAGCGTTTCGTTCTTCTGCTGCTCGTCACGGAGCTTGAGTTCAAACTCCTCGCCGACCTGGTTGCGGGCAGCTTCACGAATCTGCTGCCGCTCGGCGTCAACCTTGCGGTCGATTTCAAGCTGCATCTGCTCGCCGCGCTCCTCCAGTTCGCGCTGGCGCTTGCGAAGCAGAAGCTCCTGCTCGTTCGCGGTCTTGAGCCGATCGCGCAGCCCGGATAGTTCCTCGTCACGCTCGCGAACCAGCGCCTCGGCCTCACCGGCGGCCTTCTTGCGACCTTCCTCGATCAGCTTCTGCCGCTCGGCCGCGACCTGGCGCTGCGACTCCTCGGCCATTTGGTTGCGCTCAGCTGTGAGGGCCGCCTCGCGTGCCTGAAGGTCGCGCTCCTTCTTCCGCCAGGCGAGTTCCTGGTCCGTGGCCGCCTTGAGCTTGGCATTGGCCTCGCGGATTTGCTCGTCGCGGTCGCGCAGCTCGACCGCTATGTCTGCGGCGGCCTTCTCGCGGGCGAGGGCGGTGAGCTTCTGGCGCTCGGCATCCAGCCGCTGCCGGACCTGCTCGTCCACGGCCTCGCGCTGCTTATCAAGCGCCTGTCGGTCGCCCGCGATCTTTGCGGCTTGCTCCGACAGTCGCGTGCGCTCGGGCGCCAATTCAGCGTCGAGTTCGCTCCGCAGCCGGTCGCGGAGCTGACTGGTCATCACCTCGGTGATTTCGATCGGGATCTGGCACTTCGGGCAGTTGAACGTTGCGGTCATTGCTTCCTCGCTTTCTGTTCGTGCCAGCCGTTATTGCACGTCGTGTTCCACGAGCAAACGGCCGAAACGGAAGCGCCCGATGGTCCCCCAGGCCGTTCGAGAACAAGACTGTTTGTGGGACCACATTCCTGGTTGTGTATCGATTTGTGGCTCAAATATAGTGCTTGAACGGAAGCGGTGGAATCGTTCCGTTCAACGGCCCGGCTGTAAGAATCTCACCGACCGCTTTGGCGAACTTCAGCGTGACCGGTGCACCATCCGCAAAGACGCATGAATTGTAATTCAGCTTTGTGAGCGCCAAGACATCGCGCACGACAGTTTCGATGTCGGCGTCACCGCGACATACGTCGATAAACAGGGGATTCGGCACTTCCAGACCGGGGTAGCTGCGCAACCTGGGCACAAACCCGCGCGTCCAGAGCGAGGCCATTCGGTCGCCGATGCGGAACCAATGTCCACGTAAGATCGGAAAAGCGGTTCGGCGGAAGACCTTCAGATCTTCGTCGTCGCGAATTCGGACACCCACAACACGCGTCTTGCCGCCTGCGCCGTCGAGAAACCCGGCCCACTCGTCATCTTCAAAACGAACACGGCCATGGATAAACACTTCGTCTGGCGGCTTGCCGTCAAACCGGTCAGCATATGAGTCGATGCACATCCGGATTACTTCAGCCGCGGCCGCGCGAGAAAGATGAAAGAGCCCTCGTTTTCCGCGATACCACGGACCGACAGCGCCCTTGAAAACAACGCCGTCGCCCGAATCGAGAAACATCTGTGCGGCACAGCACGCCGTTCGTGGATCGCGGTGTTTCTCGTCTTGCTTGAAGACTAAGCCGACATAGCACACGCCAGGCCGAGCGGCGCCAAGTTTCCAGGGGCGGCCGCCGGACTTGTAGAAAGCTGCCGTCGATATTGTCCATGCAATCGCTGACTCCATGCCGTCCAGTTTCCGCGTCGGCTCACCCTTCGAGTCGAGAAAGTCGCGATGCGCGATGGTCGTTTCCCGAATGATCTGGGTCGGAGCATTGTGAGGAAGCAGCCGCGCCTTGAGTTGATGGTGGAAATTCAGCTCGTATTCGTACGGCTTGGCTAGCTTGTTTTCCTCGTCGAACAGCAGCGGGGCAGCGGCGATGGCCTTTGCCTCCGATCGCGTCAAGCGAGCTTCGGCCTTGACTCGCTCGCTCGATTCCACGTAGGACCGTGGTCGACAATTTTGATAAACGTACTCCGGGATGGCAACGCACCATATGTCCGGCCTGGCCTCTTCGCGTCGAAGACAGTCGATGATGCGTTCGGAGTACGCGTTGACTGTGTTGAAAACACGTTGATGCGGGTCATCGAGAAACGCGACTTTGGCCAGTTCCTTTTCTGGCACAGTGAGGCGCTGCACCGGCTTACTTGACCAGGGAATCTCGAACGCCGCGTGAAATCCGGGGTACGGGGGGCGCGCGAGATCGGGCCCGCGAGCGCTTGGCGACTGTTTTCGGCCATAGCGAACAGGCTCGGAATCGACAACGCGCCTGTTAATGCCGGACACCCACTGCTCAACGCGTTGAAGGCTGTCCTCCGGCCCTATCAGCCCCCATCGAATGCCGTAGGGTTTGCCCTCGTCGAGTGGGCCGAACAACGTCAACCCGTCCCGCGGGTCCTCTACAGCCTGATCGTGCCGGAAAAGCAGGCCGGGTTCCTTGATGTATCGCAGTTCAGGCATCGGCCGAACCTCCGTTGTCTGCCTCGTCGTCCCGCTCAGCCGCCGGCTCAGCGTCTTCAAACGTAACTTCGCTCAACTCCGCATGACGAGCGAAACTGTCACGATAGGAGATGCTGGCCTCGAACGGCACCGGTGTTGTTGAAATCAGGATGCTCTGATTGGACGCGACTGGCAGCGCAATGTGCGGTTTCCCGTCAGCAATCCATGACACCGCCGCAAGCAGCCGGTCTCGCCAATCATCGTTCCACCAATTACTTCCGAGACTGCGGCGTGCCGTGTGCAAACGTTTCGGAGAATCCCAGATCGTCTTTCCGTCGTTCGAAAAGAAGATGTGCCCATTCAGGATGAGGACAGACAGGGGAAAGAGGCGCGCGTCGGCGCTGAGCCCATAGTGCCAGTATCGGCGCACCTTCTTATGCGAAGCTGCACTCCACACCGTCTTGTGCCCCACAAGACCGCGGGAGCCAGAAAACCCATCCAGAAGCTCGAAAGACACTCGGGCCGTGTCATAGAGTCCCTTCGAGAAATACGATGCGGAACGATGGCGCGCGAGCGCCTTGCGTGGCAGGCCGCGCTGGCTCATTGCGCGGTCCCACCCGAGCCTGAGCAGGTGAACGACGCTGTCGCGGAACTGTCGCGCTGTGAGCGGCAAGGCAGGGTCGTTTGAATTCAAGGCGTGGCCAAGCAGAACTTGATGACTGTGGTCGAACAGTTCGCCAAAATCCGAACGAGGAGCAAACGACACTGTGTGGTCGCCGATTCGATGCGCGGGCTGCTCCAACTCCCAGGCGCTTCCTTTCCAAGCAGCGTGAGCGCCAAGCTCGTGAACGAAAATGACGGTCGGTAGCACCTCAATCGGAAACCAGTTCGAAAGATGTATGTCCTGCGATTGAACCAGCAGTTCGTTTCCGGCGTGTGAGCCCTGCCACCACTGCGTAACAGCGGTTGGGGTAAAGCGAGCGTCCGTCGGTAGGCTATCTGTGGCGAGCTTCTCCAACAGTTTCGCCAATCCGGCGGCCCAGCTTTGCGAGAAGTCGATGGCATTCTTGCGGCGAATCTCGATGTTGATGTCGCCGAATGGCAGATCATCGATCCGCAGGGGGATTACGAAGTCCGTCAGCTTGTCCCGTCGCTCGATGCCAAGCGCCAGATTGAGCTCGTTGAGTGCGCCGTCCTTGACGTTCGAGTTCCTTGAAAGCACGAAGAGGAGCTTCGCCGTGCGATCGCGGATCGCCTTCTCGATATCTCGCCAAAACGTCTCGCCGCCCAAGAGCTTCGTAAGGTCGCACCAGACCGGATACCCTTCACGGGCAAGCCGGAGCGCGAGCCACTGCGTGAAAGCGTTGTCCTCTGGATTCGCGTGACTGACGAACAGCATGTTCCGCGCCGGGTTCAATTCCCACGCGTGTTCCTTCGGGGTAAGGCTGGACGCCGATGCGATTGCGCTCATGTGCTCGTCCTTACCAGGTCCACAAACTCCTCGGTCATCCGGAACACTGGCGTATTTCCCGGCGTAACGTCGATGATGTAGCCGCGGTTTTCGAGGATTTCGAGCTGGCCGTGTAGCTGTGGGTGGTCTTCGACGTAGTAGGCGAAGCGCGGCTTGGAAGAGCCGCCCATCGCGATGCTGCGTCGCTCGATCACGAAAAACTCGCGGACGACCTGGCCATCTTCGCCCGCCAGGTCTGACTTAATCTCCGCAATCAGCGCCGGCATCTGCTCTCGGATTGACGCGAACGACTTCCGATCGGAGGTCGATTTCTCGCGTTCGCGCCTCCGGTCGGTGAGGCGGTTCCCGAGATACGAGCCCGCGGCGCCGGTGGCAACGCCGACCACGAAGCCAACGGCACTGGAGATTACGTCCAGCGGCACAGGTAAGCCTTCTCAGGTCATTTCTTCTGCCGGTTGTATGGCGACTGGTTGGTTGGCTTAAGCGAAACGTTTTCCTCGGACGCCTTCGAGCGGACTGAGTCCTCGCTGCGGCCGAGCTTGATGCCGATCACGCGGGTGGGCGTGTTCTGGTCGGCGAGCTTCTCCATTTGGCGGACTTCGGCCGGCGTCCACTGTTTTCCCTGATTGGCGGGCTTCTTGGCCATGACGGAACTCCTGAACTGTGCTGACAACGAGAGGATGTGCGCCGCCACGCGGCGACGCGATCGAAAACGAGCTATGTGCAGCAGCGCCGCGTTGCCCGTCCTCCGCTCCCGCGCGAACAAGGACGGCGCTGGTCAATTCGGGCGTGTCGCCGCGGTGGATTCGCCGTCGCGGCGGCTACAAACTGAGACGATGAACAGCAATCGCCGTGCCAAACCTGTTCCTAACTCGACGGCGACGCGCGGTGTGCGATAAACCGTTTTGGCGCAATAGCTTGCGACTCGCCGTAACACAAGATGTTGCGGGCACTGGACTGAATCAACGCTGCAGGTCGTGGTCGTCTGGTCGGAATGGCACTGCCAACTTGACAGTCGGGTACCCTGACATCCCCCGAAATCGCATACGACGGTCAAAGTTCGCCCCGAAACGCCCGCTGGACAAGTGAGCTAAACAGGTCGTCGGCTTCGCGAATCGATTTCTCATCTCGGCGCTGCATCTGTCGGACTTCTTCTGCCTCTGTTGCGAAGCGCTTCTGCTCTGCAATCGGCACGCGCGGGACCGGCAATGCGCGAAGTTGCGTCATGTTGATCGACGCGAGGTTAGACGTTTTCTTGGCACACCGCAGAAAGTATGCGCGGGCAACGGTTGTCCGGATGTAATTGGCGAAAAAGAGCGGCAGCATCTTGCGGCGATTGCAACGAACGCGGAACACGTGGTTCTGGTGGATGCAGTTGGGGACATCGTGCTCCCAGATTCCGCCACGGCCGAGCTTGTCGAAGTCACCGCCTTCGGTCATGAGCACATCGCCGTGCTCCAGCCGGAGAGCGTCCACATCTTGCGGGAGCACCTCGATGGTCTTGATTTCAGTCAGGTCGAGATAGCCGTCCTGGACATTCGCAACGCGTATGTACGGGACGACGACGGTCTCCTGATCTTCGAACCGGCGACCTTTCGTCACGCCGGACGCGATGTCGGCTAATTCCTCCTCGCCGACCCGAGCCATCTCAGCCTGTGGCATTCGCAACCACGTGCCGAACATGTCATAGAACAAACTTGGGATGAGCTGGTCGGCGAGGCGGGCGGCTTCGACGCGACGGCGGCGGATCGCGTCTGCCTTGTCCAGAATCGCTGCAATCCGCTTCTGCTCGACTAGGCTCCGCTTTAGATCTTCCGGGTATGGCAGTGGCATCGGAAGCTGTAGGCAGAGCGGGTAGCTGAGATTCGAGATATTCGTGGTCTTGCGGCCACAGAGGCGAACGCGATGCTGCGTAAACGGTGCGCGGAACCAGTGATAGAGGTAGCGAGCGTCAACTCGGTCTCGATTTGCACGGAGAATTGATATGAAACCGCCTGCAGTGGCGGGATACTTGAGCTTCGGAACCCAGACGGTCTTGCCAACAAGCTCCCATGAATTGGCGCTGGATACGAGCAGATCCCCGGACTCGACAAACTGCTCGGTGCGGCGAACGATGCCGCGCGGAATGTAGATCAGATCATCGTCTTCCAACTCATCCTGAATATTGGATGTTCGGAAACAAGCGACATGGCCATTCTCGGGCGCACTTAGCCGATCGCTCGGGTCGAATGCGACCCCACGAACGAATTCAGCGACTTCTCCGAGCGGCATCGGCGCCATCACTTCAGCATTCCCTCCAAGGCGCGCAGATCCGCGCCCTCTTGCTCATTCAGCTTCTGGAGCCGCTTCAGAATCGTCTGCGGCGCGTCGTACTTTGGCTCTTCGTAGACCGTCTCCTTGTAACGGTTGATCGACAAGTCGTGGTTGGCCTCGCGGATTTCGCTGGCCGGAACGAAGAACGCCTTGACCTTGCGGTCGGTATCCTTCTTCGGGTTGCGTTTCGGCCAGCGGGCGCGGCAGTCGTCGATGTCTTGGAAGTCGTTCGGACCGCCGATCTTGTCGCGCTTGTCGTCGAGCGTGTAGCCGTCAGACTGCGCGTCGTAGAACCAGACGTTTTCCGTCTTGCCGCCCTTGGTGAACAGGAGGATGGCGGTTGAAACTCCGGCATAGGGTTTGAACACGCCGGCCGGGAGTTTTATGACGGCGTCGAGCTGGTTGTCGTCCACCAGAAGTTGCCGCAGAGCACGGTGAGCCGTGGACGAGCCGAAGAGCACGCCGTCGGGCACGATCACGCCGCAGCGGCCGCCGAGCTTGAGCATGCGGAGCATGAGCACGAGAAAGAGCAGCTCGGTCTTGCGTGTCTTGACCTTGCCAGTGAGCGAGGAATGCACGTCGGAATGGTCGAGGCTGCCCTTGAACGGCGGGTTGGCGAGGATCAGGTCGAAGAAGTCGCCGGCGGCGCGCTTGGTGACCGGGTCTGTGCTGTCCGGGAACGAGTTCGAGAGCGTGTCTTGGTAGCGGATGCTCGGGTTCTCGACGCCGTGAAGCATCATGTTCATGCAGGCGATGCGAAGCATGGTGGCGTCGAAGTCGAAGCCGAAAAACATGTCGTTCTGGATGTGCTTC
This sequence comes from Phycisphaerae bacterium, assembly GCA_046350315.1. Taxonomy (GTDB): domain Bacteria; phylum Planctomycetota; class Phycisphaerae; order UBA1845; family Fen-1342; genus CAZHTF01. The sequence goes on along the minus strand of JAXMAP010000002.1, from coordinate 1,819,947 downwards.
TTATACGGCTCCAGCAGGTCGCCGGTGTAGATGACGGCGGGCTTGCCGTCTTCGCCGAGGACGGGGCGGCCGTCGTCGTCGGTTTGCTTGATGGTGCCCTCCTTCGAGGAGTGCGTGCGGAGTAGGTGCTCCATGACGGCGACGAGGAAGCCGCCGGTGCCGCAGGCGGGGTCGCCGATTTTCCAATCAGGCTGGGGCTCCAGCAGATTGACCATCAGGCGGATGATGTGCCGGGGCGTGCGGAACTGGCCGTTGATGCCGGCGGTGGTGAGCTTGCTGAGCAGGTACTCGTAGAGGTCACCCTTGGTGTCGCCGCGGTCGAGCGGGAGCTTGTCGATCATGTTGACGGCCGAGACGAGCAGGCTGGGCTTCTGGATCATGAGTTGGGCGTCGGCCATGTAGCGGCCGAAGGTGGTGCGCTCGCCGTTGCCGCGCTCGCCCATCTTGCGGAAGAGGGTGAAGACTTCGTCGCGGACGAGGGGGAGCATCTGCTCGCCGCCGAGGTTCTTGAAATTGCGCCAGCGGCGCGGATCATCGGCACCGTCGAATACAGTGTGAGGCTTCTGGCCGGTGCGGGCGGCCTTCTTCTCCTCGCGGACGGCGGCGAGGTCGAGCAGACGCGAGAACATGAGGAACGAGATCTGTTCGATGACCGTGAGCGGGTTGGTTATGCCGCCGGTCCAGAACTCGGTCCAGAGCTTATCGATGTCGTTGCGGAGCTTGCCGGTAATCATGCGCTGGCGCCTCCTTGCGGCCGGGACGGCGAGAATTTGTTGAGGATGTCGAGCAACTCCTGAACCGTGCGCTCGTCGGTGAAGACGCCGTCGAGGCCGTCGGTGTGGAGCGTGGTGAACGGGTCTTCGTAGAGCCGTTCGACCGTGATCGCGCCGTAACGGGCGATGTGGTTCTGGAGCATGTCGAGGAAGCGAATCTGCGTCGAATTCAGGGCCGGGTGCGCCTGGACGAACTGCTCGAAGCGCTCGCGGACGGCCTGGCCGTCGAGGCCGATGATTGCGCGGATGGCCTGGTCGAGGTGGCCGGCGGTCTCGGGGTAGTAGTCGAGCAGGTCGTTGAGGTCGAGGTCCGGGTCCTGGGCGAGGACGAGCGCGGTCAGTGATTGAAGTTCGTCGGCTGTGACAGATTCGCCGGCGCGGATGCGCTTCAGGATCGGGTTGTCTGCGAACAAGTCGTCGAGGACCGATTGCACGCGCTGACGATACGCGGCCAGGGCGAGGCCTTCGAGCTGAACCTTGTGCGGCTTGCGCTCGATGAGGGCGTCGTCCTCGGCGATGTCGATCACCTTCGGTGTAAAGGCGGAACCGGTGGAGGGTGTGCGGTACTGCATGACGCCGCGGAGTTCGGTGCGGGCGCGGTCGAGGTCGGCGATCGTCGCGTTCGTCCAGAAGTTGGTATTGCGAACCTCGGTGATGACGCCGGCCTTTGCCCGGACCTGGCTGAGGTTCATCTGAAGTTGTTCGACCTGGTTGCGCAGATCGTCGCTGTAGTCGGCGTAGCGGCTGGCTGCTTCGAGCTTGGCGACCTGGGCCTGGCAGATTCGCAGGTCGAACTGGTGAGCGGCTTCGTGGCCCACGATGTTGCGCCACTGCATCAGCGGGGCGATGGCCTGACGCAGGACGTTCTTCGTCACGGCGTCGAACTGCTTGAGGATTTCGTCGCGCTGGGCGTTCTTGACCTGCTTCCACTTCTCGCGGATCGAGACGGACCGTTCGGGAAGGTCGGCGATGTCCTGCTTGATCAGCGAGAGCGCGAGGTCGAACGCGGCGGTGTCCTGCTTTTCGAGCGCGACCTCGGCGAGGCGGATGCGCTGCTCGAAGAGGCGCTGGAGGAGCGACTTCGGCGGGCTGATGTCGGCCGCCTTGTACTTCTCCTCGAAGTAGTCGAAATTCCCCCAGTGGTCGAAGATGAGGAAGTGCGTCTTGTCGCGACCGGGCCCGAAGAGGTTTTCACACAGGCGCGTGCCGCGGCCAATCATCTGCCAGAACTTCACGTACGAATAGACCGGCTTGGCAAAAACGAGGTTGACGATCTCGGGTACGTCGAAGCCGGTGTCGAGCATGTCCACGGAGATGGCGATAGCAAGGTCGGGGTTCGTGCCCTCGCCCTTGAAGTCGTCGATGAGGTCTTCGGCGCGCGGGTCGTAATTGTCGATGACGCGGCAGAAGTTCCCGCCATATTGCGGGTACATCTCATCGAAGAGGTTCTGGAGCAGCACGGCGTGATTGTGGTTGCGGGCGAAGATGATCGTCTTGCCGACGCGTGTGCCGGTCGCGTCGCGGACGCCGCGTTCCATGAGGTTGCGGAGAATCTGGCGGTTCGTGTCCTTGTTGAAGACGGCTTTATCCACCTGCTGCTGCTCGAACTCAATCTGCTGCGGCTCGGCTTCCTGCTCTTCAAGCTGCTGCTTTTGGGCAGCGTCAAGCTGCGAGTACTTGATCCCGCGACGCAGGAAGTCGGTCGTGTGCTCCTCGACCTGGAACGGGACGAGGTACTTCTGGGCGACGGCGTCTTCCAGGCCGTAGTAGGCGGTGGGGTCGTTATCCTCGCGACCGAACAGGGTGTAAGTGTTGTGCGAGACGAGATGCCGCGGCGTCGCCGTCAGGCCGACCTGGAGCGCATCGAAGTAGAGCAGCAGGTCGCGGTAGCGGTTGTAGATGCTCCGGTGCGACTCGTCGGCGATGACAAGGTCGAAGAAGCCGACGTCGAAACTCTCGTAGCACTTCATCATGGCCGGGTAAGTGGCCAAGTAGATCCGCTTGTCACGGTCCTGCGAAGTCGTCGCCGTCACGAATGTGCGGGGCTCCCCGGGGAGAAACTGCTTGAAGACGTTCGCGGCTTGCTTGCGCAGCTCCCGGCGATCGCATAGGAACAAGATCCGGCGTGCTCGCTTCGCTCGGATGAGCGCTTCGCAGAGCGAGACGGCGACGCGCGTCTTGCCGGTGCCGGTCGCCTGGACGATGAGGGCCTTGCGTCGCTTGCTGGCAACCGACTCGATGACGCGCTTGACGGCTTCGACCTGGTAGAGGCGGCCGGCGATGGAGGCACTAGGCGCTACCTCGGCTGAAACTAGGGGATGCTGTCGTCGAAAGTACGCGTACTCAAGGCTGTCCTTCGAGTAGAAGCCGAAGACCTTTCGCGGCGGCTCGCCCTCGGCGTCGTGCCAAACCCAGATATCGAAGCCGTTCGTGTAGAAGATGATGGGCCGCTGACCGTACTTCTGCTCGCAGCCGTCGGCGTAACACTTGGCCTGCGTGCGACCCTGATCGGCGTCCTTCGCGGTCTTCTTGGCTTCGATGACGGCCAGCGGCCTGCCGTCGTCGCCGAGAAGGGCGTAGTCGGCGTAGCCGATGCCGGACGTGGTTGGCTGGTTTGGTAGCTCCAGTTCCTGCACGACAGTCGCCGTGTTCGTTGCGCTGCGCCCCACGTCCCAGCCGGCCGATAGGAGCATTTCGTCGATCAAGCGGCGGCGCGTTGTGGATTCGTCGAAGTTCAGTTCGTCGGCAGCAGCTTGGCCGCGGGCGAGTGCCTGCTGAAGTTCGACGGAGGTCGCTCGGGCGGTCTGGGCGGCCGCGCGGGTAGCTTCCAGCTCAACGAGAAGCCGCTGCATCTCAACCTCTTGCGCAGCGAGCTTTTCCAGCACAGCGCGTTTTTCGCGCTGCAACTTCGATTTCGAATCGTCGACGGCCGCGGCGGGTTCGGCGAATTGTGGGCAGTCTTCCTGTCGGCCGCCTCCGAACGCGACGAACAACCAGCGGCCGAGTTCGAATGCTTCTCGGAGCAACCAGCGAGCAGATTGAACGGACGTGGTTTCGCCATGTGCGGCCTTGTTGCCGTGAATCCGCAGGGCGTGGAGCTTAGCCACGACGACGTGCGGGACGCTGGCCTGAAACGAGGCGTCGTTCAGCTTGTCGTTGAGGTTGGCTTGGAAGGTCGGGCGCGGTAGACGCGTTGCCGTCCAAACCAGCTCGACGACCTGCTCGGCGAAAGCGCGCAGCTTCACCGCGGCGCTGGCGGGATCGGGTCCCACGTACTGCTCAGCGAAACCGCCGAGCAGCGCCAGCTCCTTCCATTTCGTCCGCAGGAACTCGAAGTTGAGCGACTTCATGGCCTCCAGCCCGCGAAACGTTCGCGGAAGTTCCCGATCGAACGGACGACGCCGTTCGATTATTGGGGATGCGTTCGAGACTCGGCCGAGCGGTGTGTTCACGCCCGGTCCCTAGCAACGCCCGTGCCACTCGCGCACGGACGTCTCGATTCCTCAAGTCCGGCTCTTCGACCACGTTACTTTCAGCCGCTTGAGCTGGGCGTCAAGCGTCTGGTAGTTCTTCATTCCGAGCAGCGCCGCGGCGCGCGTCTTTACCCCGTCTGCCTGTTTCATGGCGAGCCACAAATACTGTCGCTGAATCTCCTCTAAGTGTTTGTCCAGTCGGAAGTTATCATCGATCGACTCCGGAGCCAGGCTTGCCGGTGATTTGCCGGGCGAAGTCGCGAGTGCCGCAGCGATTTCGATCCGGTCGATGGCGTCGCCGCCAGCGAGCGTTACCGCCTGGAGCAGCACGTTGTAAAGCTGGCGTACGTTGCCGGGCCAATCCTGGCGACGAACAAATGCCATTGCACTGGTAGAAATGGATTTGTCTCGAAAGCCCGGCTCGTGAGCGCGAAACTCAGCGTTGATTCTCGTCAGCAAGTGGCCGGTGATGAGAGGGATGTCCGTGGGTCGCTCGCGGAGCGGCGGGAGGCGAACAGACACGACCGCGAGCCGGTAATACAGATCCTCGCGAAAGCTGCTCGATGCAACATCCGAGAGTAGGTCGCGATTCGTCGCCGCGACGATTCGCACGTCTCGCGTGGAATCCTGAGTCGCGCCGACGGCTCGGAAGACGCGAGCACATGGCCCTGAACCTGCCGGTGGCTCAAGCACTCGCAGCAGCTTAACCTGCATCGCCGGGTCGCACTCACCGATCTCGTCGAGAAACAGCGTCCCTCCGTGTGCCTGGTCAAATGCGCCGGGCTTGTCGCGTACTGCCCCCGTAAACGCGCCCTTGGCGTACCCGAACAACTCTGATTCGAGAAGCTCGCGAGGGATGGCAGCGCAGTTTATCGCGACGAAGGGACCGGAGCGTCGAGGGCTCGCAGCATGTATCGCGCGCGCGAACATCTCCTTACCGGTGCCACTCTCGCCGAGGACTAAGACCGGAACGTGGCGAACCGCAGCGCGTTGCGCACGCCCGACCGCCAGACGAATCGCCGTACTGTCGCCGATGATCGTCTTGAAGCCGTCGACCTGCCCGGGGCTTTGGGCGGCGAGATGCTGAAGGTGTAAGTCTGGCGCTTTCAGCAATTCCGGCACGAAATCGACGGTGATATCGAACGGAATATCGGTCTTCCACGCGCGACCTTGGTGAGTTTGATAGAAAGTTGCCGGGTACCGGGTCTTGCCGAGCAGGATCCAGATCGCGGCCATTGCCGGCGTTCCCGGGCTCAGATGAAGGTTCAGTTGAATCTCACGTTCCCCGCCACTGACGATCGACCCGAGCACGCTGTCGGCTGCGGCGAAGATCTCGCCATAGTGCGTAGGATCTTTCAGCGACACGGCATGGACCTTGGTCGTGTGCCCGAGCCACTTGCAGTAGCCTGTCACCCATCGCCTTTCGTAGTTAGCGAGGACGTGAACCTCGTCAAACGACTGGACGTCAAGTAGGGCTTTCAGTGGCCCCGGGGAGTCAGCCCGGCCCTGACCGAGAATGCCGATGAGTGCATTCCGGTCCTGTTCCGGCAGTGACGTGGCAAACGCACGCAAGTCCGCGTGACCGATCCAGGACGCCAGCACAGTTTGTGGCATCTACCAAAATCCTTGTGTACAGCACAAGCGGAATTGTATCGCGGGGCCCGCGCCCGTCAAACCAGCCGGTCCGCTCACGTGTCTCGGATGCAGCGCGGCAGGCCTGAGGTGCCATAACAGCTAGGACCGCTTCTACTTCGGAGGACTATGGGAACGCTTGTTCAGCTCCAGTTTGATTGGTGCGCCCGGGCAGCCGGTACACCGGCGTCAGCTCGAACCGAAGGAAGCGACGCCCGCCAGACGACGGGCCCAACGGCGTGCGTAGGAGCAGGATCGGAGCGAGCCGTGAGGCTCGAAGTCGACAACTCGGAGCTTTCCATCGGGCGCATGGCGAGGGCAGTGGCAAGGCTTCTGGATCTAGAACGAGATGCGATTCTCGACAAACGCGTGCTAAACCAGCTCGCCGATGGGACTTTCGGAAGGTCAGCCGGCCACGCCCGTGAGCTGTACGACGCGGTTGAAGCGGGCATGAACGTTTACATCGCTCGCGCCGGTCTCGACTTGATAGACGTACCCGGGTCCATCGACTGGCTCACCGCGCTGGAACACCGCATACCGCGGCAGACGCGGCGGGATGCGAGACAGGTCGAGCTGCAGCAGTTCAGCACGCCGCCGGCGGAGGCGTTGCTGGTCGTCAGTGCGGCCGGAATCTGCTCGGGGATGGCCGTCCTGGAGCCGAGCGCGGGGACGGGCAACATCGCCGTCTTGGCCCGGCTCGCGGGCGCCGACGTGGACACAAACGAAATCGACGAACGCCGGCGGAGTCTGTTGGAGCTTCAGGGATTCGCGCCGACGGCATTCGACGCCGAGCGGCTCGACAACCTGCTTCCACCCGGCAGGCTCTATGACGCGGTCGTCATGAACCCGCCGTTCTCCGCGACCGGTGGACGTGTCAACCGGCACAGCACCGAGTTCGGCGCCCGGCACGTGGAGCAGGCGCTTCTGCGGCTTAAGCCCGGCGGTCGCCTGGTCGCGATTGTCGGGCGTGGCATGGCGTTGGATCGGCCCAAGTTCCGGGCATGGTGGGCGGGGATCGAGGGACGCTTCCGCGTACGCGCGAACATCGGCATCGACGGCGGCGTGTACGCCAAGTTCGGCACGTCCTTCGACAACCAGATCATCGTCATCGACAACGACGGACCCACAGCCAGCGAATCCGACATCGTCTCGGGCACCGGGTTGTCGCTTCACGACGCGTGGAATCGGCTCAAGCTCATTTCTGAGGAGGACGTATATGGGCGAATACGCAGACTCAATTCGGATACAGGCAGCGACGGCATTGCGAGCAATCGCTCAACAGGCGTGCCCGCACGAGGCCGACCCCGTCCTCGAGTTGATCTCGCACCTCGTGGAGGTGGGAACGGACGACTGTTCAGCGACACCGGGAGAGTTCGCGGCGACGGACGAGTGGATTCGGTGGAATCGGTTGATCGCGGCCCGGCCGCGTGCTATGCGGGCGGCGATTACGGCGACATTGGAATGGGAGCGGCCGAAGATGCCGCGAGACGTGGCAATGATGCAGGTTTGGGCGGCGAGACTTGTGCTGAGTGCACTGGACCGACTGGCGTTGACGTAGTTGCCGCACAGGAGCGTGGTCCGCCAGCGCGGTTGCAGGTTGAAGACGGTTCCGTTTACGCCGCGTACCGCGTTCAGAAGGCCGTCGTCGCCGGCTCCGAGCCGCATCCGGCCAACGTCGTCGAGTCGGTGGCAATGGCGTCGGTCGAGCCGCCGGACGTGGCCTTTCGGCACAACCTCCCGCAAGACGTCATTCGCGAAGGCCGCATCTCCGACATCCAACTCGAAGACCTGATCTACGCCGGCCAGGCGACCGAGTCGCTGCTGCTGGACGGCTCGCGGCGTGGCCACTGGAACGGCGACGGCACCGGTATCGGCAAGGGCCGCGAGATCTATGCGTTTATCTACGACCAGTACCAGCGCGGGCGGATCAGGCACGTGCATGTCTCCGCGTCGCACCAACTCGTCGCCGACGCGGAACGCGACCGCAGCGCGGTCGGCCTGCCGCTCCCCATCATCCACCAGGCCCGGTTCAAGACCGATGACCGCGCCACGGCACCGGAAGGCGTGTTCTTCACGACCTACACGATGCTCAGTATGGATTTCGACGGCGACCGGCAACGATTCAAGCAGTTGACGGATTGGCTCGGCCCGGATTTCGACGGGGTGATCGCCTTCGACGAAGCCCACTTGATGAAGAACGCCGCGGCGACGCCGCACGGCGGGAAGGCGACGGTGGATGAGGGGACTCTGCGCGGCAACATGGGCATCACGCTGCAGCGGCGCTTCCCGCGTGCCCGCGTGCGGTACTTCAGCGCGACCGGCGCAACCGAAGCGCGTCACATGGCTCCGTATGAACGGCTCGGACTCTGGGGCGAGGGCGCGCCCTTCCCCGACTTCGCGGCGTTCCTCGTGGCGATGGAGCGCGGCGGCGTGGCCGCGATGGAGATGCTTTGCCGTGATTTGAAGAGTGTCGGCACGTACCTCTCGCGGACCATCAGCTACGGGCCGACTCGCCGGTCGGATGGCTCGATCGTGCCCGACAGCGCGGTCGAATACGAACCGCTTGTGCATCGCATGACTGTTGACGAGCGCCGCCAGTACGACCAGATTGCCGACCTGTGGGCCGAGTTACTCACGGCGTTCGAGCGTGGCGAGCAGACCGCCTGCCAGAAACGCAATGCCCACCGATACGCGCAGTTCTACGCTGCGCAGCAGCGGTTCTTCCTGCAATTGATGCTTGCGTACGCGCTGCCGGACGTGATTCCGGCTATCGAGAGTGACCTGGCCGCGGGGCGATCGGTTGTCCTGAGCCTGTTTAACACCGGCGAAGCCCAGGCGGATCGAAAGGTCCGGGACGCTCGTGCCGCCGGCGTCGAACCAAGTGAACAGGACGCGACACCGCGCGAGATGATCGTGCAGCTCATCGAAACCCAGTTTCCCATCTGCCAGTACCGCGAGCAGACCGACCCGGTCACCGGCAACGTCGTCAGCGTGCGTGTCGAGGACTCGGCCGGCAATCCCGAGATCAACCGCGAGAACCTCCGCCGTCAGCAGGAACTGCTCGACAAGGTGGCGGATCTCGACATCCCGCACAACCCGCTCGACGCGCTCGTCAGTCACTTCGGCGTCGGGCAAGTGGCCGAGATCAGTGGGCGAACGCATCGTTGGGAGCGCGGCAAGTATGTCCGCCGCAAGCTGCAAGGCGTCCCGCGGCGGCAGCTCAATGAGTATGAGACGCGGCTGTTTCAACGCGGGCAAAAGCGCTTGGCGGTGATCTCCGGCGCCGGCTCGATGGGCATAAGCGTGCATGCCGACGTGATGGCCAAGAACCAGCAGCGGCGGGTGTTCTACGCCTTTCAGCTTTCCTGGTCGGCCGATCAGCAGATGCAAGCATTCGGGCGCGTGCATCGTTCGAACCAGACCTCGGCGCCGATTATCCGGCTGGTGCTGCTCGACCTGGCCGGCCAGAAGCGGCTGGTCAACGCGATCTCGAAACGGCTGGCCGCGCTCGGCGCGCTCACGAAAGGCGAGCGACACTCGCTTTCCAGCGACCTATTCCGACCGGAGGATGTGACCGACGAATACGGCAAGGCCGCGCTCACCCGGCTTTACCGCGAAATCGAGTTGAACCGGCACGTTGAATTGGGCATTGGCCTGCGCGACCTTGACCGCATGGGCGTGCTCAACAAGGAGAAGACGGCGGTTCGCGACAATTACGCCCGCAACGTCGAGCAGTTCCTCAACCGCATCATGGTGCTGCACGTCGAGAAGCAGAATCGCATCTTCGAGCTGTTCTTTGAGCGCTACGCGCAGGCTGTTGACGCCGCCAAGCGTGCGGGCGCGTTCGATTTCGGGGTGGAGGAGCTGCGGGCGCGCAATCTTCATGCGGTGGCCGAGCCGCAGGTGCTCTACACGCACGAGGCAACCGGGGCACGAACGCTGCTGCACGAGCTGGAGGGCGACGTGGATGTCGAGCGGTTGCCATTCGCGTTGGCGCTCGGTTCGCACGCGGACGAGGGCTTCTACCGCAACCGCCGCAGCGGGCGGGTGTACGCGGTGGAGGCGCACCTGGAGACCCGTCCGAATGAGGTGCTACTGACGGGCGTGAAAGGTGGGCGACGCTCCTTGGAACGGTCGGAGCTTGCGCAGAAGTACGAGCCGGTCGATCAGGACGATGCGCGTGTGTGGTGGGACGAGGCATACGCCTGTACGCCGGCGACGGAAGGCCGCCGGTTCCACATTCTCAGTGGGGCCATCTTCCCGATTTACGACAAAATCATGGGGGCCTCGGGCATTCAGAACGTGAAAATCGCCCGCGCAGTGCTGGCCGACGGGCGTGCATTGGTGGGCTTGAACCTCGGTCCGGCCGATGTTCCCAACGTCAAGCAGCGGCTCGGCATCGGGACGCCGCTGGCGCAGGCATCGCCGGCCGAATTGCTCCTTCTGCTCGAAGGCGGCGGCGTGATTGAACTCGATAACGGCTGGCTGCTGAAGCGGTCGCGACTTGCCGGCGACGAGATCGTCGAGCTGGTGCTGAACGGCGTGGCTGCGAACCGTGCGGAGTTGGAGCACTACGGCCTGAGCGAGGAGATCGTACAATTCAAGCGGCGCTGGTTCGTGGTCGCCGAGGATGCGGAGTCGGTGCTCGCGAGACTCATCGAGCGTCGGCAACCGATCCGTAATATGACCGCCGTCACATCCGCCGACGTGTCCGTGGCCGAACACGATGATCCCTGATGCTCAGATTGCGATGCGCTCGACAATGTTGCGAGTGACTTCCCGTCGGCGGCGGTCGTAGAGCCGGGTCGTGCGCGGGTCGGCGTGGCCGGCGAGCTGCTGCACGTCTTCGAGTGGGACGCCCTGCTCCAGGAGATTCGTGATCGTGGTTGCGCGGAACGAGTGGCACGAAAGCGTCTCGGCCGGCAAGCCGGCCCGACGTAGACGTCGCTTGATCATGCGCAAGATGTCGCCAGTATGGAGCGGCGATTGCGCCGCGCCGCCGCGTTCCGGCCGCAGCGAGACGAAAAGCGGCGCCGCCTGCGACGCGTCTCCGAGTGCTGTGAGAAACTCGCGCACGAAGCCTTCCAGATCGTGTCGGGCAGGGATGACGCGCTCCTTGCCTCCTTTCTCGTCGAATCGGAACAACCATTGTCGACCGTCGGTGAAGAAGTCACGGCGGCGTAGCTTGACGACCGCGCCGGCGCGGACCGCCGTGTAAATCAGTACGCCGATGATTGCTCGGTCCCGTATACCGATGAGCGAGCGAATGTCGATCCGCGCGAGTAACTGACGAGCCTGAGACGCACTCAGCGCCGGCGTGCGGCCCTCGACGACACTGTGCCGCGGTCCGCGCACGGACGCGGCCGGATTCAGCGCCACGGCGTGCCGGACCACCAAGTGATCGAAGAAATGTCGCAAGGCGGCCAGGTGCAGCTTGCGCGTCGGTTTGGCGAGCGGCCGTCCGTCGCCGGTTGTGAGCGAACCGAGATACTCGCCGATCAGCCACGGGCCGACCTGACCGAGCGGAACATCGCGCCGGTGGCACCAGTCGAGCAGCCGGTCCACGGCCCGGCGGTAAGCGCGGCGCGTGTGCGGATTCTCGATCTGCGCCTGAAAGAACTCCTGGTACGCGAAACGAGCGTTCGTCCCGGCGCTGGTGATGATCGCCGGCGGCTCGGCCGGCTCGATTGCCAAAACGGCGTGTGATTTCGCGGTGTTGTTCTCGTTCATGCGCGCTCGGATATGCGTGATAACGTCCTTTATCACGCCTGTCGGCAGCGTGTCGAGGGGGATTCCAAATCGGCGCGAGTGGGTCGTAGAACGGCGTTCGAGGCGAAGTCGGAAGTTGAACGGATGGCGTGCGTTGTGGCTGGACGGCGAACGCGGGATGCTGAGCGAGAAAGCGGAGCGTTCATCGCACCGGAGGTGCGCGCGTTCGGCAATGACGATTCAGCATTCGAGGCTCCATGATCTCAGTTGGTTAAGAGGCCCGGTGGTGCAGAGTCTCTCAACCTTCAAACGTAGTACGTCCCGTCGTACCGCGAAACCTCCCTTCACGCCACCAGCGCGAGCAGCGCCCCAGCCCGTTCGTCTGCTTCCGTCCGCTCGCCGGCGTTCTTGATTTTGCCGGCCAAACGGGTCAGCGCATCGACGACGCTGAAGATCGTGAACCGTCCGCTCGCGCGGGCCAGTTCCAGCGCTTCCTTGGCGACGCTCCGCGGAATACCCTGCTTGGCCAGCAGCTTCATCACCTCGTCGGCGTCGCTGCCGAGCGTGGTCTCCATCGCCTTGCCGATGGTTTTCACGAACCCGTCGCGGCGCTGGTCGCGCTTCTCGACCAGTCCGGCGATCATACGCCGCACCTCGCCCAGGCACTCATGCACGTTGGCCGTGTGCTTGCGGGTGAAGTCGATGACCTCGACCGCGTCCCAGACGATGTGGTTTTGGCAGACGGCCTGGAACCAGAAGGTCTGCATGCCGACCGAGCGCTTGCCGACCTCCGAGTTCCAGACAAACCAACCACACTGCCCACGAAGTTCGTCCTCGACGATCCTGTGAGGGTTGGCCCATAATTGCCGTGCCGGCGCTGCTTCAGGTCGCGGAATGGATCGCGGCTCGGCAGCAACCGACTGATCAAGGAGGATCGCCATGCGCCACCTCATCGTTGTCAGTGTCCCCCCCCGCGCCAACGGAAGGTAATTGCGTCGATCGACCCGGATCGGCTCTGGAACCTGCTCCCGGACGAGACTCGCAAGCAGACGTTGACCGCACTCAGTCGCATCGTAGTTCAGCAGCTCACGGTGAAGGTTCCAGAGTCGGAGGGAGCGCATGAGCAACGCTGAACCCATCCCCGGCGCGCCGGTCTCGACCGCTGCGACTGCGACAGCAGCGCCTCCGTGTGGCATCGTGCTGCGATCGGCCAAGATTCACGACGAGCACTCGCGCGGTCGCATTGGGCTGGTCCCGCGAGCGGATTCTCACAATTGACGAAGACCAGGGCCAGAGCGCCAAGTCGGCCGACGGCCGTGCCGGATTTCAACGCATCCTGGCCGAAGTTACGATGGGACACATGGGTCTGGTGTTGGGCCTGGAGATGGCCCGCTTGGCCCGTTCGAACAAGGATTGGCATCAGTTGCTGGAGCTGTGCGCGGTCTGCGGCACGGTTCTGGCCGACGAAGACGGGATTTACGACCCCAACGATTCCAACGATCGGCTGCTCCTGGGGCTCAAGGGGACCATCAGCGAATTCGAGCTGGTCACGATGCGGAATCGACTCGAACGAGGCAAGCTGAACAAGGCCCAGCGCGGCGAGCTGTTCCACAAGCTGCCCTTCGGATACGTCAAGCTCGCCGGCGGCGAGGTGGCGCTGGATCCGGATGAGCAGGCGCGGGCGGTGGTGCAGCTGCTCTTCGACAAGTTCGCCGAGTTGGGCACGCTGTATGGTCTTTTTCGTTACTTGGTTCGAAACAAGATCCGTTTGGGGATGCGGATTCAGAATGGGCCGCAGCGTGGTGAGTTGACTTGGCGGCGGCCCGCGCTGCCAACCCTCAACCAGGTGCTGCACAACCCGATTTATGCCGGAACCTACGCCTATGGGCGTCGACCAGCGGCCGCCCGGCGATACGCCGCCGGACGGGGACATTCCCGGCGACGCTGGCTTCCCCCTTCGGAGTGGAAGGTGCGTCTGCACGGTCGGCTACCGGCTTACATTACGTGGGAGCAATATCTGGCCAATCAGCGCCGGCTCCAGCAGAACCGTTCGCTGCCCGGCTCGGCCGGAACGCCACGTCAGGGTGCAGCGCTGTTGACGGGGCTGCTGGTCTGTGGAAGCTGCGGTCGCTGCCTGCGGTCATCGTATCGTGGTACGGGCAGAGCCTATTACAGTTGCGAGCGCCACCTGCTGGAAGGCACGGAGCAGGTTTGTACGGGTTTGCGGGCGACGCCGATCGACGATCTGGTTGCCCGGCAGGTTCTGCGGGCCATCGAGCCGGCGGCCCTGGAGTTGAGTCTCCGAGCGGTGGAAGACGTTCGCCAGGAGCGTGGACTTCTACAGCGCCACTGGAAGCAACGCCTGGAGCGGGTTCGTTATGAATCGCAACGGATCGAGCGGCAGTATCAGGCGGTCGAACCTGAGAACCGGCTGGTGGCCCGCACGCTGGAACAGCGCTGGGAGGCGGCGCTGGAGCAACAGCGGCAACTGGAAGACGAGTATGACCGGTTCCTCCGCCAGCAGCCGCCGCAGTTGAGCGACGAGGAGCAAGCTCGAATCAAAGCCCTCTCCGCCGACCTGCCGGCTTTGTGGAGCGCACCGGCAACCACGGCCGCCGACCGCAAAGAGATCATCCGCCTGCTGGTGGAACGTGTCGTCGTGCATGTACGCCGCGAGAGCGAATATGCCGACGCGACGATTCACTGGCGCGGAGGATGTACGACGTCTCACGAGATCGTCCGCCCCGTTCTGCACTACTCGCAATTGCGGGATTATGCTCAGCTTGTGGAGCGGGTCGCGCAATGGTGGCGGGCCGGGCAGACCGCGGCCCAGATCGCGGAGAAACTCAACCAGGCCGGCTTCCGCACGCCCAAGAAACGCGGCGACTATAACAAGGCCCTGGTTCAAAGGATGCTCGCGCGCCGAGGGCTTCAGCGCAAGACGATGACGCAGGAGCAGCTTGGCGACAACGAGTGGTGGATTCCGGATTTGGCGGATGAGCTGCACGTGCCCGCCGACAAGCTGCGCAGTTGGGTCGTGCGCGGCTGGGTGACCGGCCGAAAAGCGTCGTGGCAAGGATTGTGGATTGCTTGGGCCGATGCACGAGAACGAAAACGCTTGTCCAACCTCGGAAGACGCTCGAAACGAGGCGTCGTCTCGTATCCAGCCGCCTGGATCACCCCTCGGACAAAGAAGACAACCAAGGGTCGATGGCCTCAGAACAAGGATGCATCGTGATTGCTAATTCCACAGGAAGAATCCGGGCGCGAAGGCCTCGCCGTTGATCTCCGCCCAGCCGAGCGGGTCGATCAGGAACACGAACATGTCCTGCTCGCCGCAGTAAAGCCCCGTGCCGCCGTTGCAGGCTGTCTGCGGCGGCTGAAAGTCGGTCGCGAACTCGCGGACGATGTTCAGCAGATCCACGTTGTGTAGCCGAGTGTACGCTGTGCCGTGAATCGAGCGGATCGCATCGTCCTGCGTGAGCAGTTGCAGCGGCTTTTCGCCGCCCGGCATCGTCTCGCGGAATATCTGCGCCGCCGTCCCGGCCGAAACGCGATTGACGGTCTCCTTGCTCACGCCGGCCAGCCGGCAGAGCTGCCCGAAGCTCCAGTCGTTGAGCGAGAACTCGCCGTCGTTGCCGACAGTGACTTGGAACCGGCCGCCGGTAGGCGCCGGCTGAATCGACTGCGGCGGGTGCCAGCGGTCGATCGAGTTCGTGCGCGTCGCGTAGCAGTGGTCGTACAGTGATTGCAGTGAATCAAAGCGCTCGTCCGGCCCACGCCGAAAGAGTTCGTCCGATGCCTGTGTCAGTGTTTCCATGTGATATCTCCTTGTCTTTTCGTTGCTTCCTGAATGAAAAACAGAATCAAACCTTCCAGTGCACCACCGGCCTCTCGCGGCGCGCTACATGCGCCCCACGAGGATCCGGCTCGTCCGTCTACTCAAGCTGCGATAAAGAGAGCGAAGTGACCGTGCCCTGTCGGCGAACCAAAGTGAGCAGCAGAACTCAGCGGCCGACGTGGATGTTCAGTTTGAACTACGTGCGAGCATCACGCGGCCTACCAACCGCGCGATGTCAACCGGCACCGATTTACGTCGGCAAACGCCGTTCTACTGCTCACGAGGGTGAGTGTGGCACAATTCGCAATCGCTAGTAAAGCCCTGGCGTAAACGTCCACTGACAACGCCGCTTCAGTTGTTACGTCTGTTCACTGCGGCGGGAATCGGCTCCCCGCGGTGTCCGTGACCGAGCTGCTCGCCGAGCCAGCGAAGGAGTCCCAGCCCCATGCGGATGTGGTTGTACTTCAGCGCGATCGTACCGGCGCGGGCCAGCTCGTCGTTGCCGCCGTAGGCGATTTCGCGGTCGAACCGGCTGAGCGCTTCGGCCCCGCGTGCAACGATGTCTTCATAGCGCTCCCGGTCAGCGACCAGCTGTTGCTCTTCCCGCCCCAGCATCTCGCGCACTTTCGCCAACCGCTTGGCGGGATTCTTCGGCAGGTCACGCTCCAGCCAGCGGCCGACATCCTCGGCGGGCGGAATCTGCTCGAACGGCAGCGGCTCGGCGGCGTCGCCGGCCCAATAGTAGTGCCACGGGTGGCCCGGATCGTATGGCGGCCGGGCGGGCGTCCCGGCGACCTGTCCTCGCACCCACGTGTCCAGCTCGCAGGTGGCCGCCGGTCCGAACCCTTGCTCGAAGGCCGCGAGCATGTCCGCGTACTTGGATTGAAGCGATTGCAGCTCACTTCGCCAACGCTCCGCCGACCGTTCGGCGGACTCAGGCGTCCGCGGCATCCGTCCGGTGCGCGGGTCGATGCCGCTCCGCAGCGCATCCTCCAGGACACTGATCTCAACCAGCGTGATGATGAGTTCGTACGAGTGCTCCTGCGTGAGCGCCGCGATCTCATGCTCATCCGGTTCCATCGGCCCTTCGGCCGTGACGCCGAATACACCCGCGTCGATCGCGGATTGTAGCGGCGTGAACATTGGCGCGGGGGGAGCATCTTGGCGTTGCGGTTCGCAGGAATCAGCTCCGGCGACATCATCCGGCAGCGATTGCAGGTCCCGCGTCTCGTTGACCGTTGGCTCCTGGTCACGGATGTGCGATGCTTGTTGGGCCGGCGGAAGCCGTGCCTGATCAAGCTCCGGGGGTTCTCCCCAGAGCGACAATTGCTGCATCTTCGACATAACATCGCGTCACACTCAGAACAGACCGTGCCCCCGATCATGGTTATGCCGAGTCCGACTCTCCGCGTGGCGTAACTCGCGGCGAATCAATGAACCACGTGCATCCGCGGCGTCCAGCGCAAGGCTGGCAAGGTGTATTGCCGTGGGTCGTCGAACGGAATCTCCGGACTGTGATACGACAACAGCAGGAGGTCGCCATCCGGGGCGCTGAACGTGTGGAGCAGGTTCCGAGTGAAGACCAGCACGTCGCCTGCTCGCACGAATACCGACTCAATAGCGACGCCGTTGAAACACTCCAGCGGTCCTTGTGACCACCAGAATCGCCCCGAACCTTCCAGCACGACGATGAAGCGGTCGGAGTATTCGTGAACGTGAAGCGGCAGATCGAGTGTTCCGGCCGAGAAGCGGAGCTTGGCGAGCGCATCGTCATGGCCGTTGCCAAACAGCTCGCGCCCAGACCAGAGGCCGCCGGCGATGGATGGTGTGTCCTCGAAGGGCGACCGCAACGCGATGTCGTATTCCGCATCGATCCGATCCATCAGCGAATCAAGTGCCGGCGACAAGCCATGATGCTCCGCTTCGCCCAGCAGGAACGAACGTTCGGCGAGCCGGCCAAGCCGAATGTCAGCGTGCAGGGACGCGAGAACTCGGCGCGCGACCTGGAAGAACTGCGGCAACGCCCCCGACCAGCGGCTGGCCGGACCGGCTGAATCGCCTGCGAGGACGCGGAATCGGACATCCTGTTCCACTAGAGCTTCGATCATCGGCTTCTTCCTTTCCGAACTCGGAACCGCCGAATCGCGAACCGCGCCGGCTCAGCCGGGCATCTCACGATCGGCATGGGACTCAATCAACCGTTCACTCCACCAGTGCTGAACCTTGAACCGGAACGCCTCGATGCCCGCGACCTTATTCGCGTGCTGATCGAGGAGTACCGTGCACTCTACGGACTGCTTTCGTTTCGGCTTGCGGCTGTGGATCAGCGGCTGCCGTTGGTCGGCGGTGCGCTGATGGCCGTCCTTGGAACAGTCGGCTCGCTGCCCAGCGCCGCGCAATTCAGCGTGCTTCTCGCCATGCCGATGGCCCTGGCGTGGCTGCTGCGATTGACGGTTATTCATGCCCGTTCCAAGGAGGACGTTCTCCGCCGCATCGACGAAATCGAACGGCATGTAAACCAGATCGCGGGCGAAGAGCTTCTGGCCTTTCAGTCGCGCCACCCCAGCCGGGCACGCACGATCAGTGGCCGGACGGGTATGGGAACGGTCTCGTCGGTGCTCTCGTTCTGCCTCGCGGGCCTGCTGGGCTGCCTGGCGTTGATGGTCAGCCAGCGACCGGGAGATACGCGCCTGCTCGCGGGATACGCCGCGTACATCTGCATCGCGGCCGGCGATCTCGTTCACGTCGTCCTCCGTCTGCGGCGCTACCGTTACGCCAAGGCTCCTGCCGACGGGGTCCTTATCGTCCGCACGTGGCGCCAGACAGGATCATCATAATGATCCCAATGAAATCGTACACATATTATAGATAGCGTCCGTCTTGCGGCCGTCAAGTCCCGCCTGGAATGCGTTCGCACAACGCATAAGATGTGTCGCGGATGGCCAAGAAAGAGCACAGCCTGCAGCGGGAGTTCGGCGCGCGGGTCCGCGAGTTGAGGCTTCGGGCCAACCTGAAGCAGCGGGAACTCGCCTCCCGGTGCGGGAAGGGCTTCGCCATGCAGCGTATCGGTCAAATCGAACGCGGCGAAATGAACTGCACGCTTCAGACCATTGCGGCGCTGTGCCGCGGGTTAAGGTGCGAGCCGATCGACTTGTTCCTGTTTCCGGCAACGCGCGGCGGCGGTGAAATCGCCTTGCCGAACGCACGGTTGACGGATCTCTGGAAGGCTGCGGACGAACAGAAGAAGGCGAAGCTGCTCCGCGTGCTTGGGGAACTGCTCTGAACCGACGGATACGCCTACGCGCTCACTGGGTACACTGGCTGCCCAGCCGCGTCTTCGGCAGCCGGCTGCTATTCCTGAAGAAAGCCCCGTTCAACGAGAGTCGGTCCGAGCTCGTTGAGCAGGTCACGTGCTCGCTTGACTTTCTCGATCGTCTCTCCGCTGAGCCGACTGAGGGTCTTCCCATCCGATTCGTTTTGAGCCGAACCGCTCCACCTTGGGCGGTCGTTGTTCGGTGAGCATGCGATGCGCCAGAGCTTGGCGACGCCGCTGTCCGTCGGCGCCAGCGCTCCGTAACTGGTGATCGCTTTCAACGACATTCCGCCCTTGGTCGTGCCTTTGCGGCCGGAGATGCCGCCGCCGGAAGGCTGCCAGTACCCCTCGGAAATGAACGGGGCCAGCGTCTCCTTCACGGCGGGATCATCACATTTTGCCCACAGTTCCTTCTTCTTCGTGGAGTCGTCGATCGTCTTGGCCCCGAGTTCCGCTTCGGCATTGGCCGCACGCCGTTGGGCGTCCGCCAGTTTCGTCTGACGTTCAATCTCTGCCTGGGCGTCTTTTAGTTTTCGGTCTGCTTCCGCCAGCAGTCGCATCTGCTCTTCCTGCTGCAACTTGTACTTCAGGTCGAAATCCAGCTTGCGCCGCTCCAGCTCGGCTCGGAGGTCGTTGAGCATCCGCTCCTTCTCAGCCAGCGCACGCTGAAGCTCGGTGACTCGCGCCGCTTCAGCAAGTTCCGTCGCGCCCTGCTTGCGACCCACTTCTTCGCCCTCAAGCCGGGCTTTGGCGAACATCTGTTCGCGGGCCGCGAGGTCGTCGCGAATACGGTCCTGAAGCGTCGGCGCTTTGCTCAGGTCCAAATCCTTTGGCGCCAGCGCGATCGTGGAGTCGATCCAGGCCTTTTTCTGATTGAGGGCTGCGAGCCGTTCCCGGCTCCAGTACAAAACCTCATCAACCTCTCTCACCGTTTCGTCTTTGGGCACGAATCCGACGGCGTCGCGCTTGAGCTCCTGCTCCAATCCATCGACCAGCGACGCGATGGCGGCCTGTCGGCCGCGGATCTGCTCCGCCGAAACGATGGGTTGGGCGTCCAGTTGGACGAATTCAAAGAACGCGGTGCGATCGTAGGCGAATTTTTTGCCGTCGTCATTCGTCTTCATCGCGGCTGCGCGTTCGCTGAAGGATTTCTCAGCCGCAGCCAGCGACTCGACGAGCGTCTTTGTCTCGCGGGCGCGGGCCGTGAACTGCATCACGAGCCGCCGGCTGCGCTCGTTTGTTTCCTCCTGGCGCCGGCGGGCCTGCTCGGCATCACGAGCGCTCTGTTCCGTCGACGGCGGCGCAGCGTCCTGACCAGAGGCTCGCGGCAGTGCCACCGGCAAGGTGATCGAAAGTGCGACGATCCAGATTGAAACACCCCCGCTGCACCGACACTTCATGGTGAACTCCTTCCTGGTTGCTCAAGAGCGCGTTCGAGGCGGTCCGCCTCCAACATCTCGCGAATGTGCCTGAGATTCTCCCGCTGCGCTTCGACCTGCCGAACGCGGTCGGCAAGTTCACGTTCCAACGAGCGGACCGCATCGACATCCGCCGGATTCAGTGAACCCGCGCCCAGTCGTCCGGTTGCCGTATCAAGTGGACGCCGGAACTCCGCTACATCGCGGTTTGGGTTCTGCTCCGCAAGCAGCTCGTCCCACGCCTTCCGCACGGAGTCATGGCGGAGGAGCGCGCGGTCAAGCTCCCGCGGCCGCGGCGTCTGCACGGTTGCTCCGGTGAGCGAGAACCCCGTGAGCTTCTGAAACTCGTCGAAAACCGTTCTACGATTCGTTTCGACCGCCGCAATCGCCTTTTCGGAAGCGGCGATACCTGCCCGCATCTGGCCTGCGAGCGTTGCCTGCCGCTGAGCCTCCGCATGGGCGGTCCACGCCATCCAGCCCCAGATCACCGCCGCTACGACAGCGGCACCTGCAACCGGCTTGGACAGCGTTCGAAGCAGTCTTCCCCACCGGAAAGGGTCGGTCCCCGGCGGGGCGGCCTTCTCGCGCTCCCGCTGTCGCGTGACGACGGCGGGCTCTCCGTCAGTCGGTTGCCAGACGTGATAGACGAAAATATCTGTGCGGTCACGATCTCGCCAAAGCTCAATCTCCCAGAGCGTGCAGGTATTCAGGAACTTGGTCTCTTCCGAGGCTTCGATTCTGAGCGGCCGATGCTCACGACAGGCGTGCAGAACTTCCAGGTACGACTTTCGGCTGCCTTCGGACTGCAGCTGGGCAAATGCATCGCGAATCCGAAACGGCACGTCGTTCTCGCCGCCGCCGTGCTCCGCATGTACGTCGGCGAACCGGTTCCGGATGGCTTCGTCGTCAGCCTCCTCCGGCACGCCGAGGATTTCGAATGCAGTCCGGTATTCGCCTTCCATAGCTCGCAAGCGTTTCCCGAGATCGTCCGACCAGAGCCCGGGCACCGCGTCTCGGGCTCGTCGATTTTGGTCCGGAACTCCGCGCCGACGGTCCGGGCGGCTATAATACGGCGGTCGAAAGCGTTAACAAAGTGCGCGCCTCCGCACTCAAAACTTGAGGCATTCGGTCGATGCGTGCTTTCCACACGCGTCGACCGGCGACCCCAGGGGCGACGGTCGATAAGCAGCCGTCCCCCGCATTCGGAGATGTCGAAGTCGTGGTCCTCCGGTTGAGTCGGTTGGCGCCATTCAAACGCTGACCGGTTGAACCTAGAGCGGGTGTCCCCCGCCTATTTCATGGAGGACATATGACACAGACAGCTTACGCGGAACGGAAGATCCGTTTCGCGACCACGAGTGCGGACTCCAAAGCGACGGAGTGGCGTGCGCTGGGAAGCCTGACCATCAACGGTCCAGGTTTCCAGGCGCCGATCACGCTCCGCGGGCCGTACGTCGCGACGTTGCACGAGGCCGGCGACCCGGGCGAACTCCGGCAGGCGGAGGTGCGATTCCTTGAATCGCTCCAATGCAGATGCTGGGAGAAAGTGCTCGGACGCCGGCGATCGTCAACTGGTTGTTGGCGGCGGCTGGCGTCGGTGCCATTCTGGGCGGCCCCTTGAGGACGCTCGTTCGCACCATGCTTGGAGGTTAGGTTCTTTGGGTGAGGTGGCCTTTCCAGCCTCCTCACCCCTTTTTTTGCGCCGATGGCTTCACAGCGTGGCACCGCCGAGCCAGACGCCCAGGATCAGCGCCGCGACCAGGGCGAGGATTCGCGTTCGCCGGTCCCAGTCCGGGGCGTAGCGCCGACCGAGCACCCAATCGTCAAACAGCGGCAGAATGAAACGGATGAGCATGAAGATCGGTCTAGCACACCCAGCGCGCCCCGGTCAAGCCTTGAAAACCGGCGCCCGGGTTGCTACGCTGTTAAACAGATATCTTGAAAGCGTGCCATCCGCAACACCGACAATCGAAAAACAGGTGCTTGCGGACTCGACCCAGACCATGAAAACATGGGTCGCACGCCTAGGTAACGGATCCCTACGGGGGTCCGTTATCTTTTCGGCGTCATTCCAGCACTCGTACCAGGACCTGCCGTCAAACGCTGCGTAGAAGCCGTTCGATCTCCGCGGCGTGATCCGGCCGCAGCAGGTCGCCCGCGCCGCTCACAGGGTGGTTCAGAACGCTTGCCAGTTCGAGAATTCTCTCGACCGGTACGCCGTATCGGCGGCTGAGCGCTTCCACGCTGACGAATTCACCGAGCATCCCGTCGCGGAGACGCTCGTACAGCGGCGCGAGCCGCTGCTGCAATTCATTGCGCTTCTCGCGAGATGCCCCCTCCCGCTTGCGTCGCGACGGCTGTGCTGAATGCGACGCAGCGCCCGCAACCTGCTCGACGGTCTCGCGGCCGATTGAGGGTCTCGCGCGCTCCAACCACTCGGCCTCGGAGCGCGTCCTTGCCGGCCACGGCAGTAAGCTCATCGTTTCGTACTCACTTTTGCGCACCGGATAGAGCCCTTGGACCAGAACGGGGACGCCATCCGTCGGCGTCGCGCCTTTGTTCTCGCCTTTCACGTGAACCAGCGAGAGCAGTTCCATGTTGTTCACATCCACGATCATTTCAGGCGTCAGCCGGGCGACCAGCTCGTCCTGCCAGCTGGAAGTCGTTGATTTGCTTTTCGTATGGCCCTCCGAAGTGCCACTGCCATGGCTCGTCGTCTCTCCCCGGCTTTCCGACTTGCTCCATTCCGCGGCCATGGATCCGATTAAACCGCTCGTTCCGGAACCCGAAGACCACGAGCTGGATTTGCCCGAAGTATAGGAACTGCCGTGCTCGTGCGCCTCACCCTCGGTTGTGGCGCCTCCCTTCTTCGTTTCCATTACGCGTCCGGAAATCAGGCGGAAGAGGTCGACCACGCGCGCGTCCTCCAGTGTGAGGCACTGCTTGAAACTGCAGTTTTCGAACAGCGTTCCATACAGGTCCGTGTCCCGTGTCTTCAGCGCGCTGGAGGATTGATGCGCCAGCACGAAGCCGATGCCTGAGGAACGTGCATCTTCCAGCATCTCGACGACGTTCCGCGCCGCAAGGCGCTGAAACTCATCGATCAGCACAAACGCCTGCCGGGTCTGACGCCGCTTGAGCCGTTCGGTCGCCGCCTTCAGCAGCGAGAACAGCATCAGCTTGCCGATGTCGCGACCGAGCAGGTACGTGCCGCGTGAGTCGAGATGAACATAGAGAATCTCCCCCTCTTCCAGAAAACGGTCAAAGTCGATCTGGTCCTCGGGATCGACCGGGCTCGAGTCCACGTTGACGTGCAGCGCGTACTGCAACCCGCTGATGGCGCTGTAAAGACCACGGGCGTCCTTGTTGCCCTTGTCTCCGGACGTCCGGTGGGCAACCATGTTGATGAGCTTCTGAAACGTATCAGGCTTGTCCTCGTGAATGATCTCAGTCAGCAGCGTACGCTGCTCGGCTGTGAAGAAATCCGAACCATATCCTTCGGCGTAGACGAGCGAGAAGGCCTTGATCAGCATCTCGGCTCGCTCGACGAGGTACGGCGTGGCGCGGAGCATCGCGAAAGGGTCGAACTGCACGCTCTGAAAAGTGGGGTCCGACGAGAAGAACCGAAACGTCCGCTCCTGCTCCTCGGCGACCTGCTCAGCGAGCGCACGGAGAAACGGGTCTCCACCCGGCTTCATGTCGATGATCATCACGCCGGTCGGGCGCCGTCCCCCTCCGTTCCAGGCGTATGGCTCGGCCAGTTGGATCAAGAGCTGGCCGAGCGCATGCGACGTTTTTCCAAAGCCGGACGCGCCCAGGATGTAACCATGCCGTTGAAATACCTCTCGCGGCACAAACAACGGGTCAATCCCCGGATGCCGCAAGCCGATGAAGACCTCGTTCGTCTGCTTGCGAGTCGACCGCCTGCGAAGTTCGAGAATCCATCGAAACTCCGATTTTAGATCGGTCGGGAGAATCTGGTCCGCGCGCTTCCGTTTGAGCAGGTCCCAGGCTTTGTCGCCCAGCCGCAGCCACATCTCTTCCGCCGACATTCCGCGGTTGCCGTTGGAATGCGCGAAACTGACCGGGCGGGCCGGCCCGCCGTCGGTCACCGCGCTGAAATCCGGCTTCGCAATCCGTGCCGCGGGGTCCGCTGCGTCCGCGAAACTCACGCGCTTGGGTTTCTTACGCGAAAACACGTAATGCCTCCGACAATTCATCGCGCCCGGGAATCACCTCGACGTTCACGTCCGCAAAATCCGACAGGGGTCGGTCCTCGAAGCGCTCTTCATCCAAGCGAGAATTGACTTGTGCAGCCCGTTCACGGTCTGAGACGGTGGCGCAGATCGCCAGCACGCCGTTCGTCAGCCAGGGGCGGAGGGATTCCACCTGCCAGAGATCACGGAGCCGGCGCCTTACACTGGAGGCGATCTCCACCGGCGACGTTGAAGGACCGGGCACATACACGGCGTACACGCGCTTCCGGTGGGCGGAGTACTCCAAGCAGTACTCGTGCCCGGCGAGCTTCGCGGCGCCGAACAACTCGTCCAGATCCTCCTTGAGCAGCCGGGCGCGCGGCTTCTTCGTCAGGAAGCAGAAACTGAACACCGCCAAGTGCCGCGCCTCCGCCTCCGCGCCCGCCTCCTCGCCGGCGCGGCGGCCGGCGCCGACCGCGCTTGCACCGCGCGTGGCCAGGACGTACGCGACGCGGCGCCCCCCGTATCCCTCACGGGTGCCGATGAACCCCCCGGCTTTCAGCATCCGGATCGTTTCCTCGGGGTCGTCGCCGCCACAGGGCACGTACCGCATGATCTCGGTAAATGACAGGCGATAGCGCGCCAGGTGTCGCAGCACCGCAAGCCCACGTTCATCTGGACTACCAAAGTTCATAGCCCATGTTCTCGCGCCGGCAGAAGTCATGGAACGCTGCCAGCTTGGCGGCGGAATACGCACCGCCCAGTTCGATGACCGTGCGGTTAGCACCTTCCTGAATCATCGCGTCCGGCAGTCGTGTCCGGTCGCCGAACCCGAGCCCGGCGAGCCGGGCTTCCGAGTACCAGAGCGCAAGAGGCCCGTGCGAACGAACAAAGCGCTTCAGGTACACGGCCGTCAATGATACATCGTGACTGACCTCGCTTAAGCGCGGCCGACGACCTCCCGTGCCTCCAAACGTCACGCCGCCGGCCCTGCTTGCGATTACCAGGGGCGTTCGCACCAGGGGCGCCTTCCAACGCGCCGCCAACCGACTCGCCAGCCTGGGGAAGTCCGGGACAGGGTCCCCAGCCCGCCAGCAGACGAGCGGCGATTCCAGGTCCAGCTCCGGGCGTGCCAGCATCACGAAGCGTTCGATCATGCCGGCGGATACGAGGTCGCTCAAGCGGTGCTCGGCGCTGCGCGTCGGAGCAGCGGATTCCGCGAACCAGGTGCGCGCGATCTGGGCGACGCTCGCGACGCGGATGTTGCGCGCGAGCGCGGCGACAAGCTCGCGGTCGCGGGCGGTGAGATGCACGGTTCGACCCATGTACCGCACATTCTCCCGTGATCTTGGAAGGACGGAAACCGGTGCGCCGGCAAAAACGTAACGCCTTGCAATTGAGTTAGTTAAAGACGCGGCCAGCCGGATTCAGAGGGGGAACTCACACCGTTGGGATTCCGCCGCCTGGCCCGCTGCAGGGGTTGACGAAATGGCCGGGACCGCCCGCGTTGGAACGGTCCCGGCTTGGGTTCAGTAGTCGTCCGGAAGGAGAACCGTGGTTGCCGAGCGGTCAGCTTCCGTGATAACCCAGAACTTGGTGTCGTTCCGGTCCCGGTAGACGGAGAACAGCCGAAGGTCTCGCGA
Source organism: Phycisphaerae bacterium (assembly GCA_046350315.1). Taxonomy (GTDB): domain Bacteria; phylum Planctomycetota; class Phycisphaerae; order UBA1845; family Fen-1342; genus CAZHTF01. Next base: position 1,793,949 of record JAXMAP010000002.1, on the reverse strand, counting down.
AACCGCGAAATCGTTCTCGGCTGCGTCTTCCGGCCCGCAGTCCCCCCAGTCGCCGGCGGCGTGCCGTCGCAGGCCTTCGGTCACGTCGCGCGGGTCGAGTTCGGCCATTGCAGCCGGCGTCATGTAGGTCCGCCCCATGCTGAATTTAGCGCTCACGGTACCCGGCCTCCCCCGCCTCGATAAGTTCGATTGGATAGACCGGTTTCACCACCCGGAATTGCTGCAGCCGGCGATGTGTGCGCTCCCAGTCCGCCGCGGTCTGGAACCGCCACTCCCGGAACAGGTTTTCTCCCGCCTGCCAGCGACACCGATGTGTCTCGCAGACAAACCAGTGCAGCCGATAGACGTGGTGCGGTCCGTCGCTGGCGCCGCACGCTGGGCATCCGCCAAAATGACCCTGAAAGGCGCCACGCTTCAGTCCTTCGAGCAGGTTCGGAGCGAGTGAGACTTGATTATCCTGCTTGCTCATAAGCTCCAGCCCTCCCCGCGTTGTTCGGCCGGGGATTGTTCGGCGCCGCGCGGTGCTCCGTCCAGCCACTTGCGAAGCTGTTCCAGCGCTTGGGCGAGGAAGCACGGCCGACCATCCGCCAACCGCCGGTACCCTGTGGTCGGATGCCGTTCCAGGTAGGCGGCCACATACAGCACCGCGTCACGGAACGTATCGGGCGGGCGCGTACGATTCAGCGACAGCGCGCCGTTCCCGGCCTCCGCGGGGGCCGCGTCGATGTTGTTCAGCATCTGTGCGTTGCTGTGGTGCTCTTTCGCGATGAGCGCATCAATCGGGTCCGCGAATTCTTCGGGGTCCAGTGGCTCGTAATCCGGGCCCCGGAATCGCCGCGCCATAGGTCGGATGCCTTTCTTCACGTCTGTTTTCAGGTTGTGGTCCATTGTGCTATGTCTCCTATCAAGGGCAGCCGGCCGGATGGTTCCGGTCGGCTGCGGTTTCATTCGAACATCCGCCGGCCGCGTTCGTCGCGGTCGGCGGCTTGCTGCCCGGCTCACCCGGACCGCTTCGGCCCGGGTGGCGGCACTTCGTGTCTGGCGGTTGACTCGTTGCCCATTCTTGCAAGAGCGGTCCGGCCGCCAAGCCTGAAGTGTGATTTCGGTGTATCATAAATTTGATACAGAAAGCAAGCATGAATTCGAGGTGCTTTGGCAAAAAAACCCGGCCCGCCGCCGCCGTGATACGGAGCATTGCCGCAGACTTATCCACAGAGGGGACCCGGCGGAGGGGCCCCCAAGAGGCCCCGCAGCCGGGGAGTCGCTGTGGATAAGTCGATGAGCTGCCACGCGTGCGTGTGCGACACGTTGCGCGACGCGTTGCTTTCCGGCACCATCACAACGATGAGAATCTCCCAGCCGATTCGCCTCAGCCCGTCACAGCGTCGCACCCTGGAGCGCTGGCGCCGCCAGCGGGCCACAAACCCGCGGCGTGCTCGGCGAGCGGCCATCCTCCTGCTTGCCGCACGGCACTGGTCCAACGAACGCATCGCACGCAGGCTCGGTACGGATGCCCACAGTGTTGCCCGGTGGCGCCTCCGCTTCCTGGCTGCGGGGCTGGAGGCCATCTCCCGGGAAGAACGCCGGGCCGGGCGGCCGCCCGACATGTTCGTGCGGCACGAAGAACGTGTCTTGACCGCCACGCAGAAACAGCGCCCCCCGAACGGACGGCGCTGGTCTACGCGTTCGCTTGCGGCACACCTCGGCATCGCCCACACGCTGGTGGCGCGCATCTGGAAACGTTCCAGCGTCGTGCCGCCCCAATGGGAATCGTGCGATCCAGCGGGTGCATAGCGAAGAGGTCAGGCGGCAGCGGTCCTGAATCCCCCAGACTCGACGACGCCGTCGAGCCCCAAACCTTGGAATGCGTTACTTCGTTGCAGTGTTCTTGGCGCGTTGCGCGTGAATCCACGCGAACGCGTCGGTGACGGCCTTGGCGAGGACGAGCAGGTCGTCCGCACCGAAGCCGGATGCTTCTTTCCATTCATCGCCGTCCTTGTAGATGCGAGCGACGGTGACGTTGTGCATCGGTCCGTTGTTCGTGGCGTTCTGCCAGATGACGGCCTTGATGCTGCCGTAGCGGACCTCATGCACGGGTCTGCGTGCGTTTTCACTCATCGGAACCTCACTTTCATCATTCATAAGCTGCTGCCTCCTGACACGACGGTTATGGCGTAGCGCGTGCAGCGTGTGCGCTAAGGCTTTTCTGCCGTCCTCGGCCATCCTCGTCGCGGCTCGCCCGGTCGAGGCCGGCAGGCCCCTGGCCGCGATGAGGATGGACGCAGGACGTGCATGTACCCCATCTGCCGGTTCGGTCCGGACTCTGAGCGGCTCGTACTAAACCGCATCCGGCGGCGCGGCAGCCCGCATGCCCGCGACGATGGCCTGAACGATGCGGTCTTCAAACCGTTTCCGGATGGCTTCGTACGCCGGTGCGTTGCTCGGAAGGGCAGTCGGACCAATTGACCGAGCAACCCGCTCGATCTCCGGCGCGGCGTGCTGCATCGCCATAAACGTCGCACGTGCAACGTGGCTCGCCGTCAGTCGCGCGCCGGTCGCCTGCCGAAAGATGTGCAGCAAGCGTTCCAAGGCGGCATCGGCGACAGGCGTGAGCGAGATCTCGCGTTTAATCGGTTTCGGGCACACCGATTGCGTTGGTTCCGTGCATGTCCGCTGTTCACCGGCTCGACCCGAGATGTGAGCGGTCGGCTGCAACGCCTGCACCGCCCGCTCGGCGGCGTTCGTGTCGAGCAATCTGGCCACGGAACTTGTCGGCGCGGGTTCTTGCAGAGTGCGAACCATCGGTCAGTCCTCTCCCCGCGGTTGCGTTACGTCGCGTTCCGGGAATTCAAGTATGCGCGGCGTCGATGCCGTCGCGGACGCGAGCGGTTTCAACCTGCCCGCCAGAAACATGTCTCGATTGCGGACGCGATACTCAATCTCTGCCGCCAGTCGCAGGTACTGTTGGGCGACGGGGAGCTTCGCGTAGCCGGGAAGCTGAAACAGCGACAGACCCAGTCCCGACGCCTCCGGAATAACGACCGCCTGCGAGATGCACGTTTCAAACCGGCGCTTGGGCAGCGCCGAGTTCACGACCCGCTCCAACTCCATCCGCAACCGCGTCGCGCGTCCATCGACGTTGCTGAAGACCACGCCCAGGATGTCGAGCCTGGGATTCCGCTGCCGACGAACATCGGCGATGTCGTTGAACGCCTCGGTCAGGCCGCCCATCGAGAGCGGATGCGGAAAGGCCGAAAGGAGGATCCAGTCAGCCACCGAGTATGCCGCAACGGTTGTGGTCGCTCCGGCGATGGGCGCGGTGTCGAGGAAAATGAAATCATAGTTGCTGCGGGCGGCGCTGGTCGGCCGTTCCAACAGCCGCGTTCGATCGCTGAATCTGGAGAGTCGGACATCGAGTTCGGAAAGCTGCGGCCGGGACGGGATGAGCTGAACGCCATGCGGCAGGTGCTCGGTCACGACGAGCTGCGCGACGGACTCGTTCGCGGCCAGCAGCTCAAGGGTTCCAGCGAACCGCTGTTCGGCAACGCCCAGGTGGCGCGTCGCGCCGGCCGCGGGGTCGAGGTCGATGATGAGGCATCTGTGTCCGCCCTGGCCGAGTGCGGCGGCGATGTTGACCGTGTTGGTCGTTTTCCCGACGCCGCCCTTCTGATTGCCGACGGCGATTACGATGCCCGAACGCTGAACCGCCATGTTGCCTCTCGCAGAATCCGTCAATCGCTGCAGCCCCGCGTGCTGGCCGGCCGGCGACCCCGGGTGCAGATGTTCATAACCGCGGTACGTAGCACGAGCTCCGCGATTGGCGCAACGGGTCATCATGCTGAATCGCTGCAAACGGAACAACAGCGTCGTTTCAGCGGCAACCGGTCGGCCCGCTGGCGCGCTGGCCGGCGGCCGGGCGCGCGGAATGGGGCTTGCGCGGCGACTCGCGGCCGGGTTACCGTCGCTCCGTGGGAAGGTCCGCCCGCATCTCATGCGGATAGGGCTCCCGAGAGGAGATAAGAATGAGTTGAGCGAGAGAGGTTCAGCAAGAACGGCGACGGTCAGGTCGCCATTCTTGCGGCTGACGGGCGACGAGCGTGTCGAGCGCGGCAGCGGTTTGATTGTGGCACAGTCACCGTAGCGCAGCTTTATCCACGCTGTCAATTCCGTTTCGATTCGCCGCGACCTCCACCCGCTCCGGGGAATGCGGGCACCCGTGGGAATTGCCCGCTCAAACGGTGTTTGATTGCACATGGACAGCGGCATTGCAGCGGGGACCTTTCCCCAATCAGTTGAGCACGCGGCAGCGCGTGGAACATTTCGTGGAACACGTCGGAAGAGCGCGTTCGCCCGACCCAAGCCGGAAGGCGGCTTCTGCTTCGTGCCGGCGATGGCCCTTGTGACGACGTGGTGGGCCTACAAGCAAGCGATTCTGAGTCTGGCCGACCTTCGGGTATGGTTGGCCGTCTTCGAGGTCATAGCGCGGCGCTGCGAAGTTCGCGGGAATCGTCGTTTGTTCTGCGTGGAACATGAACTAGCTGCACTGGTCGGTGCGTCCGTGGAACACGTGGCAGCATCAGTTCGCCGGCTCGAACGAGCTGGATTTCTGAGGCGGTTTCAAACGGCGTTTCGGCCGCTGGTCGGTATCACATGCTTATCAACCGAACAACGCGACGATTTGCTCGACATGCTGCGCAAGGTGAAAAATCACCGCCGGAAAGTTCCGGTGCCGCGACGGATTGTGCGTTTACTATGCGTTACGCACCGGCCCCTGCTTTTTGCAACCACCGTAGGACATCTGCTGCGCTGCATGTACTACCGTGATGGACAGTGCGCTCCCGACGGACGCTGCAAGGCGTCCTGGATCGCCGACGTCTTCGAGGTCGACGTCCGGAACGTAAAAGCCGCCCGCCGGGAGTTGGTCGAACTCGGAGTGCTTCTGATGGAGCCGACTGATCAGCGCTCCATGAACCACTGGGGTCCGCGAACGCGATTCAATCTCGTATGGAAGTGGACGGGGCTGCGGCCCGCCTCACCACCCCTTCAGGCCGAAAAACGGGACGGATCACCACCCCCAAGGATAGACCGGGAACTCGCTTCGCGAATGGAGAACCAGGAACCGGTCGGGGCCGCGCTGGTGGCGAGATTGCGACGGTCCTGGCATGTGACGCTTGAGGATCTGCGGTCGCCGGAACGGTTGCAGTTGATGTTCGCCCGTTGCGTGCAGCTCGGACTATGCAGCGGCGGCGAAGCCGCGCAGCTGGCGTTCTTCGCAACCGCTGCGCGGGCCTTGCGGGTCTCCACCTCGAACGCCCCCGGGCTCTTCGCGACGCTTGTACGGCGGCGTCGCTGGGACTACGCGACGCTGGCGGACGAAGACCTGGCGCGGCGCTGGATTCAACGGCTCGCTGTGCCGCGCGACATCCGACCGCCCTCGCGGGCGCTTCGCCCCCATGAGGCCGACCGAAACGCTCCGGCACACCGCGCCCCGGAGACGGCGGCGTGCGTGATGCAGCGCCTGCTACCGTGCCTGATTCCGACGATCGTGGGAATGCCGGCGCCGCGGCAGCAAGCGCGGCCGCTCACGCACTCGGGACCGCCGCCCGCATGAGTCTTGCACCGCAGCTCAAGAAGCTCAGTGCTCTGCTGCGCGCCTGCTCACGTGAACGAACTGCGGTGGCGTGCCTGCGCGCGGAGAATCCGCTCACGTGCCAACTGCCGTACGCCGTCCGTCGCCATCGGATCCTCGCCCCCGCGAGGCCGGCAGACGCGGCACCAATCGGCCTACCGCCAACGCCGCGAACGGCGCGCACCATGCTATGCTACAATGGTCTACGTTCCGCCCGGAAACCGGCGACGTCCGGCCGCCCAGGCTGGACGCTGTTTGGCTTACGTCTACGGGTTTGAGGCGTGTCGAGGTTGCCGGGCGGGCGGAACGGCTGATGCTCCTAGCTAGAGAGAGCGCTTGGGTGCGCAGAATGGTCCCCGCCTAGCCGCTGGTCGCCGCTACGCTTATGCTGTGCCGCGTAGCAGTTTTGCTACGCCGCGAGGCCGGAACGTGAGCGCGTCCCGCGAATCGCCGGGGCCAAAGCGGTGCTCTGGCTCATTCTTCGCCGCTCTGGCGCGCGGCACGCTCTTTGCTAGTTCCCGGGCAGTTTTGCGGCTTCGGTGGTTGGAAATCTCGCGGGAAAGGCTATCAGGCTAGACGTGACCGCAATCCACTCAGATTTGAGGCCTGGCGGACCCTCGAGCGGCAGAGCTTATGAGATCGCGTTAAGCCTGCGTCCGCTGCTCACGGCTACTCTCGGGCCGGAGGCGCGCCCGGCGCTCGAGAACGCGCTGAGGGCCATCGACAAGCGGCTTGAACCGGGCGGGCTGGGGCAGCCTGGGTTTGAGCGACTCGGAGATCTTTTTGACATAGATGCCGTCATCTCGTTTAGTAGTGCTTGGGATTATTGGGCCAATGCGAAAGAGTGCCTCGCGCGCGATGCAAAGGCTCCCCCCCTTGACCAGGAACTTTTCCACGGGCGACATGCCGGTGCGACGAGATACTTCGAGGGCATTGATCGCTTAGCGCGAGGTAATGCGCATGCGATTGCCGATTGGGTGCTACAACAGGGCGTAAGGGCGACGGCATTGCTTGACCTGGGAGCTGGGACGGGCGTGTATGCGATGGCTTTTTTGCAAGTCGGCGCGGCCTCCCACGTCATGTGCGTGGATTACCCGTTTGTCGTTCGCTCGGTGGCGCATCGTTCGGCCCCCGGGATATCATGGGTTAGTGCCGACGTGGAATGCCCCGGCGTGTACGCGCCCCCACGCTCCATCGATGCCCTTTGGATAAGCAACTTGCTGCATCACTATTCGGCGGCTGATTGCGTGCGCATTCTCTCAGCGTGTCGCCCATTTTTGCGCGATCACGCTCGTGTCTTTGTGCATGAGTACTGCCTAGATGGAGACGATACTCAGCAGCTCGCGGCTGGGATTCTCGGCCTTCATTTTGCGTTGACCACCGGTGGTGGGCGTTGCTACACGCGACGGGAGCTCCAGACGATCGTGTCTGGTGCTTTAGGCGAGCACGGCATTCGCAACGAGCTACCGCTGCTAAATGCAACGGTGCTCGAATTCGAGCGCGGAGTCCGCCGTGAATAGTGTTGTGGCCAGCCTGGATTCCGTACATTTCACTTATGATGGTGTGCGGCCAGTTCTGCATGGGGTCTCGTTGCAGCTGTGCCGTGGTGGCATGTACGCGTTTCGTGGCCCTAACGGCGCCGGGAAATCGACGCTAGTCTCCATATTCATAGGGATGTTGGAACCGACGAGGGGCCAAGCGACAGTCGGGGGCAGCAGTGCTCCCGCGATTCGCAGCGCACGCTCTGCCTGCGTGCATCAGCATCTGTTGTTATTCGCGCACCTGACGGTGGCAGACAATTTGGTGTTGGGGATGGAGGCAGGTCGATTTCGGTCATTCGTGCGTTCCGCTTCTGGACGCGCCGCTGCAAAGGAGCACCTGGACCGTCTTGGGTTGGACATTCCGCTCGATGCGATTTGTGGTGACCTACGATATCCCGAGCAACAGCAACTAGCAATTGCCCGGGCCTTGCTCCGCATGCCTGATGTGCTGTTTCTCGACGAGCCTACTTCCGTGCTGGATGAGCCAGCACGCGCCACTCTCTTTCGGCTGTTGCAGCGACTGAACGCCGGCGGCATGACAATCGTGCTGGTCACGCATGATCCAGGTGACACGCGCGCCATCGGTGCCAAAGAAATATATGTTCGAGACGGCCGGCTGGAGGAGCCATCGGTCGACGAAAGCACGTCTGTCGATGCCGTTCGCGCGTTGCCGGGAGAGCGCGCGACCAACGATGACTGGAACGATGACGAAGTCTACGAGGCCGACACAATCCCGTCCACGATAGTCCCGCGAACCCGGTGGACCTTTCCGGCACGTCGGACTCAAGTCCTTTGTTTTGATGACGCCATGCAACGAACAGAATATGTCAGTTCCATAGCGGATGGTGCAGTAGACGTTCTATCTGGCGGGAGAAGTCACAGACGTCGGGGCTGCACCGACACGATGCGAGTATTGACGATTAGTCGTCAGCAAGAAGCTTTGTTTCCTTCACTCTCTGTGTTGGACAACAGTGTTTTGCTGGCTGGCCGACGAGCAACTGGACTTCGTGACCGCTCAGAAGAGATGGCTCTAGTTGCGAGACTTAAGTCGGCCGCCGCTATCGTCTGGCCGGGACACACTGCTGCCGTCAGCACGTTGAGCGGAGGGAACCAGCAAAGGTTGCTTCTTTCTTGCGTGGTAGAAGCGCGACCGGCGATACTCGTTGCGGAGGAGCCTTTGATGGGCGTCGACGAAGCGTCGCGCGAGTGCATTATCGGCCTGCTAAGAGAGCACCTTGACCGAAATGGCAGGCTAATAATTGCAACCTGTTTCGTTGAGGACTACCGAGCTTATGAACAAAGTCTTCGCATCAGATTCAGCGAACTCGCAGGATCAGCCACACAGTAATCCGAGACGGAAGTGGCTTGAACCGCGGTGGCTGATCGCGCACCATTGGGAAATCGCCATCCTGCTACTGGTCCTCTGTTCAGCTTTGTTTATTCGCGGCTACGCCGAGGCGAGCAATCTGAGGAACCTGATGGCGCAAAGCGCGCCGATACTCCTGCTGGCGATTGGCCAGACTTTTGTCCTGCTCGTACGAGGAATCGACTTGACGCAGGGAGCGATGGCGGGTCTTTCGAGCGTGATGCTGGTCGTGCTGTTGAACGTCATAGGTCCAATCGGTGCAATAGTGGCTGTCTTGCTGTTCGCGAGCGCCCTCGGTTTTGCAAACGGCTGGCTTATTGCGCGCTCGCGTATCGACCCGCTGGTCGCGACTTTGGCGGGGATGTATATCATTTTTGGCATTACGATGTTTTGGACGGGCGGCACTCCCGTTACGAGGGTGAACCCTACCGCTGCAGCGTTTTTAGAGGTTTTAGGCAATGGGTCAATCGGCTTCGTGCCGGTGTCATTCGGAACGGCAGTTCTCCTAGCTCTCGGGGCATATTTCTTTCTTCATCGCCTGATGATTGGGCTCAGGCTTTATGCAATCGGCAGCAACCCGAAGGCGGCAGCCTCCTTAGGGATTCAACGCAACCTGGTGTTCGGGGTCGCCTATGCGGCCTCTGGAGTGTTCACCGTAATCGCTGCGCTGCTGCTCACGTCCCGTATTCGGCAAGGAAATCCGCATCTAGGCGAGGGCCTTCTTTTCGAGTCGATAGGCGCCGCAGTACTTGGCGGCGTCTCTTTGGCGGGTGGAATTGGGGGCGTTTGGGCTGCGGCACGCGGCGTAGCAATGCTTGCCCTTATTCAAAACGCCTTGTACCTAACGGACCTTAACTCGCATGTGCGGGATGTCGCTGTGGGCATCATGATATTGGCTGGGATACTGCTCGCTAGGCGATCCCGTCCAGGAGATGTGTGATGAGACGACCACTGTACTGGATAATCGCAGCCGGGCTATTCGTTCTAGGGGGCGTGCTAGGCTACACAGTGCCGCGTGGATCCGCTGGGGGAGGTGCGTCCGCGGGCGCGGCCGAGCCGCGCAAGTGGAATACTGAGAGCAAGGCCGTTGCGTACGTATTGCCGAACGACGGACCTTACTATGACCTAAAGTGGAAGGGTGTTTCAAGCGAGCTTGAGCGCCTCGGTTATGAGCCGCAGAAATACGCGGCAGCAGGATACAAGAACATCAAAACACAGACCGATATTCTTGAGAACCTGATTCAGAAGAAAGTGGCGGGGATCATACTTCACGCGGTGAGTGACACAGCTGTGGTGCCGTTCGTGGAGCGGGCGTACGAAGCGGGCATCCCGGTAATTGCCGAAAACGTGGAGATCGCCTCCGACAAAGTAGCCGGGCGGGTGATGCTGGCGAACTACCAGAACGGCTGGGAGTTGGCGATGGCTCTAACGCAAGCCGTGCACGGCAGGGGCAAGATCGCCGCGCTCGTCGGACCACCCGGCCTGGAAACGACCGACGAAATGTGGCGAGGTGCGAAGGACTACTTCACGCGCTTCCCGGGCATCCAAATTGTTCGAGAGGAATACCTTCAGGCCAACACGCCGGAGGCGCTCGAGCGGATGCAGAGCATTCTGTCGGCTCACGACGACTTGGCCGGCATCTACACCTGGTACATCCAGAACGGAATCGGGGCTGCGGAGGCGGTTCGACAGGCCAAACTTCCACCCGATAGAATACCGATCGTGGCGAAGGATACGAACCCTCAAGGCGAGCAGCTCCTGAAGGACGGGTATCTCACGGCGCTTCTCGTCGGGGAACCGATCTCGATGGGACGCGCGAGCGCGAGGCTGCTGGATGCGATCCTGAAAGGCGAATCAGGGGAGCGGTACGTGCTAATGCGGAATCGCTTGGTCGACCGGGACTCCCTCCAAGCGATCGATCGGTCGGGATTCGAGTAAGTCTGAAGCCGTACTTTCGAGCCGGCTATGCACCTTCCCAAGATAGTCACTCCGTGCGTGCGACTGCCCTGGCCAGGTCGCGACGACGTATGGGTCAAGGATGAGAGCGCTTGTCCCACCGGAACATTCAAAGACCGGCTAGCATGGCGGCTGGCATCACTCATCTCCAGCGCCGCACGCCCCGACTTCCTGGTGACGAGCATCTCCCTGGGCAATACGCTGGTTAGCCTGATGGCGGCATTCGAGGCGGCTTTCCCACCGGACAGACGGCCGCAAGTCGCTGGTGTATTCCCGGCTGATTTTGCTGGTCGAACAATCGGCCCCGACAACCGAGGACACCGGATGAAGGGCGAGGCGGTTCTTGCCAAGCTAGGCAACCAAGGTGCCAACTGCATCGAATACGATCTTGCCGCCGGTTGGCTGAGCCCGCATGCCGTTGCTGATCTAGCCCGAGATTCGGGCATGGAGTTCTCCCAGCACCGAGACGTTAGCAACGGCATCGAAGTCCCGAGCTACCAGGCCATTGCCGCGGAGGCGCTACAACAGTGCGGAGAAAAGATCGACTACATCGTTGTTCCCGTCGGTGCTGGGGTGCTTTTTGAGGAGACCGTGCGGTACATCGAGCGTCACTCCAGGCAAAGCCAAGTCATCGGCGTAACAACGCTAAATCACCACTCCGTGGCGGACAAGATCTACGCTGCTTACTCGCAGTACATGCGCGACCTGGTGGCACGCGGAAGGGCCCATTATCCCGGCCTGCCGCAGCATTCAGTTATCCCGGTTGATGATAACTCCATCATGCACGCGCTCTCTCAGATCCCTGCGGAATTAAGCGCCGAACCAAGCGCCGCCGCCGCGTTCTCGGCACTTGATACGGCCGGATTAATTCCACAAGACGCATCCGTTCTGATTGTAAACACTGGGAATGGTATCGCACAAGAGCCCGTTCAATGCCCCTGAGCCCGCGGACTATCTTCACTTGCTTGAACACCGCGTCAGCCGCCCTTGCGGACCCTGATCAGACTACATTCGTGCAAGATGTGGTCTCCCAGGCCGCCATGGTGTTGAGTGACATCGGGCATGAGATTCCTCACTTTGTCTTTGCGCGTTGCCTTATAGGTGTCGGCGACGAGTCGCTAGAGTACTTACCGACGCCCCTTATTTGGAACCCAGCGTTGCAACGGAAACGCAAAGTTGAGGTAGCTGCCGGCTTACGAGCATATCTTACATACGGCCGCGAGTTTCGGCGACTCGGCGTCGGCCACGCAGTGGTGCGAACCGTTCTGAAGCACGCCCCAGCCGCTTGCCGACTAGCGCGCGTTCTCAGGGCGCCGCTCGCGTCGGCTATTCACCGGGAAGAAGAGCTAATAACTTCGCTGCAACCGTATTCAGAGTTCCTTAGCTTAGCGTCGCCCATTCAGAAAGGTTTCTATGCTCTGCGCGACTTGCATTTGCACGAGCTGAGCACATGGTCAGAAACCATGCTCGCCAACGTTGATGTGGCCGGCGCGGTCGGTGGCCTAGCGGACCTGCCCGACGTACAAGTTGCCAGCTATCCAAATGCACAGTCTCAAGACCACAACTCATATGCGCTGGTCAAGGTCTGGTTTGATGCTAGTGGCCTAGCCGAGCAGTGGATCTTTCCAACGCCGCACGTATCTGATCAGTGCAAGTGGGGAGGCACCTATTTCATCTTCGAGGGCGATCTTACTGACACCGCGGAAGACACTCACTATGCACTTGCGATGGTGTCGCAAGCGGTCTTCCTTCAAGCACACTGGCGCCATATCGCGAGGCTGGAGGCGCAAAAGGAGGCCCGGCTTCGAGTCCGTGTACTTCTCGATGATCTGCTGCACTCGCTAGAAAACGCCTTAACAACCGGAATCCCCGCCGACGCAGACGGCGGCCTCGTGCAGCAGGCCATCGCCGTAGAACTCTACAAGGTGCGAGCGGTCTCCGTGTTGTCAGACAAGCCCGTGGAACGCGTCGTGTGGGATGTCGGCGCACTCGAGGGCGAGGGTGTCGCTGAGACTATTCGCGGTCGCTTTTCCTTTCACAACTTCAACGCGCGCATCGACAGCGATTGTCTTATAGGTAAGCGCGTCCACCCATGCTTCCCGGCACTGGTGATCGAATTAGTACACAATGCATCCAAGCGGCGATGGGTACACCCGGCAGTTGTAATCGCAGTCGATCGCTCGTCCGTGTGCCCACGCCTGTACCGCCTCGAATGCCGAACACGTGTGCGGCAAGAAGATGTCCGCGCTTTAACTCAACGATTGTCGAGTATCACAGCTACGGGCTGTGTCCGTGGAATCGCCTGGATAGTTCAGCTGTTCGAGCATCTCCGGGCAGTGGGCTCGTCATCGCGACTGAGCTGGACATTCGATCGCTCAGGTAGCGGCAACAGTGCGGCGACGTTGGAGATTGTCGGAGACTCTTCCCTTTGGATTGTCCGAGCAGCGCTTGGAGCAGCATCTCAGCCGACACCAGGCTTGTTCAACATGTTGTTTGTGGCGGATGAGCTGGATCTTGAAGGTGGCCCAGGAGGACTCGCATGAGACCCTTTCGGATGCTGTGGGTCGATGATCAATTAGCTGAAGGCCTGCGCTTACCTTTGCAACCTCCTACAACGCTTCAGCCACAACAGGCTGCGACGGTGCTGTATCAGCTGATGCGTCACGTTCGCGCACTTGGTAAGTCGGCGCGTCCAATCGAAGTGTATGTGTCGGCGGATTTGCTTCTGCAACCACACACTTCCGTGCGGGCAGTCTATCCGGAGAATGCAAGCTGGGAAACTGGCTTCTGGAGGGACTTGGACATACTAATCCTCGACATAGGAGGGCTGACGCTCGCCGACAGGGACCGGCTTCTCGCCGACGATGTCGCCGGACTCACTGCGGACGAGGCTCTGCGACTGAATGCGGAAAACCCTGGCGCCGCCTTTTATCTAAAGAACCGCAAGCAGCTGAGAGCCTGTCAGGCCGTAATAATACTCACAGTCTTCGACGCAGCACATAGCTCTCAGGACCAGGCACAGCGGGCGCTGGTGGAGAAGTACTTAGATCCGTGCTGCTGTGCAGAACCCGGTGAAGATGGCCCACACACCATGAAGCACCCTCGTAACCAGTCGGGTTTTGAAAGAGTGGCTGACGTTGTGGAGTCGCTCTATTCCGATTACTGCGACGGGTACACGCTGCTGACCAATCGGGAGCAGATCGAGTATGGCGCTACTCTTGACCTGCCGGTCGTGCTTGTCGGTGAGACGGGTACGGGCAAGGAGTATATAGCAAACGCGATCCATCGACGTTGGGTTCAGCAACAGCGGCGCTGTGGGAGGCAACCGCAACCCCGGAGAGAGATTCAGGTTGTGAATTGTGCCGGACTAAGCGAAGAACTAGCCCGGAGCGAACTGTTCGGGCATGTGCGCGGGTCCTTCACCACTGCGGATGATCATAAATTAGGTGTTATATTGGAGGCGTGTGGTTGTAGCAGGATCACCACTGGTTCAACGAAATACCCACCGCCCGGAGGCTGGGCTGCTCATTACGAAACCGAGATGAGGCGTGTAAATGGCCGATTCCTTGAGCAGAACACACTCCGTTTTTCCACCACCGGCGCAATGGGGACAGTATTCCTGGATGAATTCGGAGAACTCCCGCTCAGTATTCAGACGTTGTTGTTGCGCTATCTTCAAACATGGGAGCTACAACCAGTTGGATACCCTGGTCGGGTGGAGCGCGCGCGGACTCGAGTGATTGTAGCAACGAGCGACCCGCGCATAGGCGAGTTTTATGGTGCGCCGCTTCCAGATTCATGGAGATCGCGCGAGGAACAGGATCGAGCACATCGGGATGATCTCCTGCATCGCCTCAAGGGACTTGTGATCAGGACGGAGCCTGTCACCCCGAAGAACATTCGCGCGAAGTTCACCGATTTACTAAATCGCCGCCACGGTCCCCACCCGCCGCCTTGGGATGATCATGCGATCGATGCCGTATGCGATATGGTCTCGCAGCGCTTACAACGTGCGGAGTCAATCGCGCGTTTCGCGTTTGGGCACCTGCGCGAGTTATCACGGATTATCGACCTTGCGGATGCGTACTTAGAACATGCCGGCGTACGGGGCTTGCGCGGTCTAGGTGATAGGGTCACCGACGATATTGTGAAGCGAGTCTGGCGGCCGTCGATGGTCGCTGCGATAAGTGCGCCGCAGGCACAAGCGGTGGATGCTGGTCCGTCAGGCGTCGAAACATCGTCCGGAAAGGAAGCAGAGCTGACGCTTGCCAATCTTGAGGCTCGCCTGGCCCAGGTAGTTGTGAATTGGCATGATGAGGCCCTGCGGGGAGCGCGGATCAGGCTGGAAGCCTCCGTTGAGAGGATTCTGAGGCGGGTGGCCGGTGCCGCTATCAAGCGCTACAGCGAATTGAGTGATGATTTTAGAGCTAAGGTAGCGCGACTCCTGGATGATGACGAGTCATTGAAGAGCGCTGATGGGGGACGAATGCTGAACAAGATCGCCGGCAAAAACCAGAATAATACCGTTGACGCCAGCGTGATAGAGAGCTTGCTCAGCGCATGGAGGGTCGGGCCTGGAGGAGAGGCTACAGAAACCAAGCAATGCGCGGATCAGGACCGAGCTCAGATGTAGTTGATACGCCGGCGACTGACTCTTGGATAAGCGCGGTAAGCGTTGCGACCCTGGGGTGGGCGAGCCATCTGAGGAGGTCGCGGGGTTTTTCTGGTACGCCGAGCTTCGTCGTAACCGCGTCGACGTCAAGATCCCCATCCAGTTCTTTGATCTTAGCTTTGTGGTCGCTTGGCATGTCAAAGTACTTATCTGCTTCAAATGAAGCAGCTCCCGCGCCGCTCTTTACTGATAATGCCGTCTGAACATATCGTTCGCTTACGGTCTGCAAAGCATCGACCGCATCCGCGAAAGGCTCTGGCCCGATAAATGCGCGCCGATACAATTGCCTTCGCAGGACGCCGCCGAGACGGCCCTTCTTGCGCACTCCTTCATAGACGATAGGCATTTCCTCCGCCGCGGTCGCGACCCAGTCAGTGTATTCCAGACCGTGATAATACTGGGCAGCTGACTCCAGCTGAGTAGATATCTGCTCAGAATGCCAGCCGGCGTTCTGCTGCTCATCGACAGCCTGGAGCTTCTGTTTGAGGAGTTGATCGTAATCCACGGCCCAAGTTGTGCTAGCTAGCAAGGTCGCGTGCTCCAGCTCATTCAGCGAGAGTTCTTTCACCAGCGGAAATCCAACTCGGCCAGGGCGAAAACGATCTCGTCGCAGCTCTGCTGCGCTCGGTCGCATTCGTGCCGCCTCGGCGATGGCCTCACGGGTGGTAAGTGCAACGACTGTCGCCTGGTCTCCATCAAAATCCGCGCCCAGGACCTTGAGGAGCTGCAATGGCACGCCGAAAACCGGGGCGTCGGTTGGGTCGACAACAGGCTTCAAGGCCAAGAGGCCTCTTCGATGAAGCGTAGGGTTCCGATTGACGAGGACGAGTGTGCGGCACTCATCGGAAAGCCCGTCGAACAGCGCCTCCGCCACACTTGCAGGAATGCGTATCTGGTCAACAAGGAGGTCAGGCGCGGGCACGATTACGGCTCTGGCAGAGCGGCTGAGTCGTCGCCCTAGCACCTCCCGTCGCAGGAACATACCGGCACCGTTGGTCTCGCTGAAGGTCTCCCGCAAACACATTTCCACCAAATATCGAAGCTTCCGGCCGGCTTGCCGCCTCGCCAAAAGTGTTCGACTTCTTCGCTGGAGGAGATTCTGCAACGCAATCCGCAGGTACAGCTTGGTGATCGGATGGCCTCCGATACTGGGGGCGGGACGCAGCCATGGCGGGAGCAGGTGAATCGCGGAGACGAGGAATTCGAGGCTCGTTCGAGGCACCTCTATCTGGACGTCGATGACCTTGGACAGAGGGAATGCAAGCAAACTTCTCTGGTCGGAGCTGGCGTGAATAGCAGCGCTGATCCAGCTTTCGTAATCGGCCAGAGTCGTGAGCGCCGGCGTACGCAGAGTCGTCTCGGACCAGGACGGTTCACCCGCCGTGTGACCGATTCGGTCCCCCGACCTTTGGGCCAGAACGGCGGCGAGCAACACGGCGCGAGGCGCAGCCGGTCTGGCGAAGACTGCCCGAATATACTTATGAAGTTTCTTCCGCAATGCCTCCTCGCGCCGTATGAGCTTCTGGCGCGTCTCCAGCGGGTTGATGCCAGAATCGTAAATCCTCGGCTCGTCCACATCACGCATGTATGTCGCGATGAGCGCGGCATCCCTTAGGATGCCCGCAGCAATCCGAAGAAGACGGGTTTGTGCCTTATTGTGAAGCAGGGGGACGCGCGGGGCAGGCAAGTAGATTGTCCGAATGGAGAAAGACTCTGCGACGATCGTGCGGGGACATGGAAGGACTACCTGTACGGGACGCGAGAGGGTGAGTGTCCGCGTAATGATGTTGCCATCAGAAACGAATTGGGCCTCATCATCAACAAGATTGAGGAATTGCCTGTATTGGGCATCGGTGTCTACTATGAACGGCACGGAATCCACTGCAGGCTGCACGTGAACAGCGCTACTATGAACCCGAGGAAGATGGAGTCGTCGTTCTGTGATGCGCGCTCCGATGGCCGCCAAATATCGATTCAACGCGTTCTGGGCCGACCGGCGGTAATCAGCGCTTTCAGCCGCTTCTATCGACAGCCAGAGTGCTGTTGAGCGCGAGGCCGACAACAGTTCTTGCGCTACGGCGGGAACGTTATGGGCCATTAGCGCCCAGAACTCCATCTCACCATAGCGCTGGCCCTTAATCCACGAAGGCGCCGTCCCCCGTACGCGACACCGCGGCGCAGCGTCCTGTGGCTGGCGCATAACCAAGATTGTCCCGCTCTTCCTCCGTCCGGCCAGATCAACGCCCGCCTCCCGCAGTTGACCAATTGCACCACGTCGAATCACACCAACCGGAGAGATGAGCAGCTCGGCGCGCAGCCCTGAGTCGTCGTCCATCAACGGCATTTGGTCATCAGGAAGAACGCGGGCGATGACACCCTTGATACCATGCCAGGTGGCAATCTTGTCGCCGACTTCCGCCGTAAAAGACGACAGAATGTCGAAGAGAATTCCACCTTGCACACCTGGTCCATCAGACTTGTACTGCTCGGAGCGAACAAGTGTTCCTCGGCACGGTGAGCGCGCGTGATCCAAGCCGACCGTAAGCATGCCATCTTCACTCCCAGGAGGAAGTGCGTGTCGCGCGAGGTCTAGCGCAAACAGATCGATAACTCCCTTCGCAAGTGGCCGGCCCTCCTGTACCGGGCCGGGACCGTCGAGAATGACTCGGGACACCACCGACGGTACCGGTACGTTGAGTTGATGTACCATGTTCGTCTGCAGCTTGCGGCTGGCCGACTCGCTGATAACGACTGCGTCTTCATGATTGTAGCCTTTCCACGTTCGGAATATGACACGAAGTGCGCACACGGGCGGTTGCCAATCGCGGTGATGCCATCCCGCCGCCGGAACCGGCTCCTTCAAGGGGACCGCGTGCGTGAGCAGGGATGTTCCGAGCATGAGCCGTCGCGGGGCATCGTGCAGGTGAAATGGAATGCTTGAGGCAACACTCCCCAAACCTTGCAATGCTACGCCGGATCGTTGAGACGTATCGGGTGGGCAAAGCGTTCCGTTGTCGTCAATCCTCCACCCCGCTGACAACCGTCGGGACAGACCTGCCCTGGCGTTCTCGGGGGTGTGAACTGGGTCGAGTCCAGGCCACTCGCGGCGAAAGACGTCGCTGAAATAGTCGGCCCTGCGCGACCATTGCATAAACGATCGCGATCTCGTCGCGCGATAGCGCATCCAGATGGCCTGTAC
Source organism: Phycisphaerae bacterium (assembly GCA_046350315.1). GTDB lineage: Bacteria > Planctomycetota > Phycisphaerae > UBA1845 > Fen-1342 > CAZHTF01. The sequence continues at coordinate 1,775,586 of JAXMAP010000002.1, read as the reverse complement.
CACGTCGCCAAGTAATGAAACGCGGTCGATCTGATAGTCTGCTATAGGCAGCAGCCAATATCTTATCGCGAGATGATGTAAGCATCGTGTGAAGGCCTCTTCATGGTCCGTGCCCGGAGTGAGTGTCCAGATCCAGTCAAGGAGCTGATCGGCGCGAAAGAACCGATGCCAATACGCCCTGCGATTCGGGTTCGCGTCCTGAGCGATGTTCGGCGCCCCTGTTCCTGCCGCAATAGGAGTTATTAGGCGCTCCCAATGCTCCGCGCTCTGCGAAGGAAGGTCGAGCGACGTAGTGTCGGTAGCGTAGCAGGCGCGTACAAAAGGGAGAATGCACGGACCGCCAGGCAGTGCAAAGACGCCGCGGTCATCTGGCCACAGGCTGGGGTTGCGTATGCCCTTTGCTAAGAACCACTCGGTGTAGAGGTCGGCATTCAACATGCTACGGCGCTTTGGAAGCTTCGAGCGCACGTTCTCTTTGATTGCTGCGGAACTTGACCCAATCATCGGGCGACCAAGGCTCGCCGGCGATGAGCTCTGGCGGTGGAGTCTGAGTCCCAAGCCGTAGCGCGGCGGCACATGTTGCAAGGCGCGGCCGCTTTGCCGAACGAAACGCCGGTCGAAGTACCGCTTGAACGCGGATTACATCACGACTTGGAAGGCGAATCGCGAAGTCCTTTAGCCAGCCATAGTCCTTAAGGAGTTCTTCGATTCGTCCGCGGATCTCACCAAAGCTGCATCGTAGCTCAGCGCTGGACACCGCGAACGCACTGAGCGCATGGGCTGCACTCTCCATCAATGTGACAAGCTCCCGGTCTCCTCGAATGCACGGGACATGAACCCAATCACCCGCGTTCGTGAGCTTCACATTGCAGCGGCGCAAATGCGCTGCTATGGCGTGGGCGATCAAGAGACGTAGCGCAGCGTGTTCGCTGCAGGGCTGCTGATACGTCTCTTTGACTTCGAAGCCGGGGCCGACGATCTCGTAGCGTACTGGCGGCCGTAGAGCTCGCGGGAGTTCGCGCGCCCAGCGCAGCGGAGTCTTGATCGCAGTCAGGTCGAACGGGTTGATGACGTCGCGCTCGTGGCGATCACTTTCGCCCGTGTCTTCGAGGTTCGGCGGCTCTCGCTCAGCTTCGGGGGCGGTGAGGCCGGGGTCTTCTTGCTCGTGGACAGCGGACGCGATGGCCTCGATGCGCTGATCTACTCGGATGCTTGTTGCGAGACCGGCGAGAGCGTCCGCCTCCAGGCCCGCATCCGGCAGCTGCCGCATTGACCCGCCGATTGACATCGGAGCTCCAGCACGACGAGGGCCCCCGGCTTGGGGGGCGGCGTCAACGTCGTAGCAATCCGCGTTCCGGCCCGGCGCCTGCGTCACGGCCATCAAGGTGCCGCACAGCCCTTGCCGGGGCAGTATCCGGAGCATGATGCGCCACGTTGCGTTGCGAGTCTGCCACGGAGCTGGAATCAGGGTGGGCTGGCCGGCACCCGCGAACAGGCTTTTTGGGGGGCGGCAGCCAGCCGCGCCTGCGTCAGGCTCGCTCCTCCGGATTTTCCGGTAGCACCCCCGTTGATAACCGGCGGCTTCGTTGTCGTCAAGAAGCTTACAGTTTCTCATTTTCCCGGAGGATCCATGATGGCCAGAGCGCTGCGGAACCACGTTCCTGCGTCGGCGATCCGCCTTGAGCAGTACCATCAGCTTGAGGAGTTCGCTTCAAAGTTCGCACGCGGGGCGTTCAACCTCCTGGCGGTCATCGGGCGTGCGGGCGTGCGAAAGTCTCGCACGTTCCGCAACGTTCTCGAGGCTTCAGGGGCCAACTACTGCTACCTTCAGGGGCACATTAAGCCCTTCGTTCTGTATCAGCAGCTGTTTCTTAACCGGGATAGGCTGCTGATAATCGACGACGCTGACACTCTCTTCGCGGACCGCACGTGCGTTCCGTTGTTGAAGGGACTATTGGAGACCGAGCAGACCAAGCTCGTGTCGTGGTATTCGCAAGCCATCGACGATGCGGCGATTCCGAGGTCATTCACCACAACATCCCCTGTAGCAATCCTGTGCAACCAGTGGACGACGCTCAATCAGAACATGCGCGCCGTTGAAGACCGGGGGATCTTCCTTCACTTCGCTCCTTCCGTCTATGCTGTACACAAGAAGATCGGTGACACCGCGTGGTTTGACGATGTGGAGGTGTATGAGTTCATTGGACAACACCTTCACCTGATTACAGAGCCATCGATGCGCTACTACGTTAAGGGGTCGGAGCTGCGGCGTGCCGGTATTTCTGATTGGCGTGAGAGCGTCCTGGGGATGTTCGGCTCTCACGTAGAACGGATGGGGATCGTCAGTACGTTGCTCGCTGATGTATCAGTGAACAGCGAAGCGCAGCGCGTTGCGAAGTTCGTCGAACTGACCGGACAGTCTCAGGCCACGTACTATCGTGACCGTGAAAGACTCTTGGAGGCGCGCCGTGCTCGTTCTGCAACCGCAGAACTGTGAGAAAGCGAGAACAACGGGTCGATGCGGTTGACGCAGGTGTCGCCATTGCGCCAACCCGCTGAGTGCCCGCGGTAGACGGGCGCAAAACGCCACACGGTGCTGCAATTCTGCCACGTCGCTCGTAGGAATTACGAGCAGGACAGCCAGCCTGGCACTCATATCCTTGGGCCTATTAAGTCGAGCTCCTGCGAATCCGCATTGATGACATAGTCATCCGGCCAATTCTGATCGACGGTCACGTGCGCCGGACTTTCCGGTAGCAACCTAGTGAGGAGACTGCGGCGAGCGGCCGCCTCACGAGATTGCGTACTTACCGTCTCAGCGAGCGGGTTCACCTGCGGATGTTCCGCGCCGACCGTTGGGGCACAGATATCGTTGCCTCTTTAAAGCGAAGGAGTTTGTTATGACTAGTGCACGAGTTGTGGGATGGACGACGCTTGCTGCGATCGCCGTTTCCGCTTTGGCGATCCTGAAGGTGCGGTCGTGCCAGCCAGTGGCGGACGCGCGGGCGAGCGCGGCCGGCATCGAAACGCCGGTGGTCGAGCCGGCCACGCGGACGATGCACCCGGCCGTCAACCCTGTGGAGCAACGCGCTGAAGCCAGCCGCGCGGACGGCGACATGACGGGTAGGACGAGCGACGCGAACGGGAAGCGGGCAAACCCGGCCGACGACCGGCCATTTCAGACGTCGCGCGATCTGGTTCGCCGGGTTCTCGACGAGTTGTTTCACGACGCGCAGGCCTGGTTCGCCGAACACGGGCCGGTTGCCTTCTGGATGGGCCTTCTCGTCGGCGTGCCGCTCGGAGTGATTGCTGGCATCGTGGTCTCGGTGGCGGTTTTCTCGATGAAATGGGCCCGTTGGGTGATGGCGATCGTCGCCGGCATTGCGGTTCTCGTTGGGACGATCGGATCGCTGACGGGTTGCAATCGGGCACCTGATTCCGCTGCGGGCGCGTCAGCGACGGCTCAACCTGCGACCGGCGAACTGACCGACGAGGCGGCCGGCGCAGTCTCCGTGGCGATGCAACTGAAGGCGCAAAGCGACCAGCTTGCCGAGTCGAATGCGCACGCTGTCGCCGTGACCCAAAAGCTGCGTGCAGAAACTGACCAAAAGGCCAAGGCGACGCTCGGACTTCAGACGGCGAAGGAGATCGTTCAGCAAGAACTTGGGAGCTACGTGCAGGAGCAGGGCAACGCCGAGCGCGTGCAGAAGGAGCGCTTGACGACGGAATCGGTGCATGCCGTGGTAGACGATCGGTTCCGCCACGTCAGGGGCGAGGTCGTTCAACTCGCGGATGTGGCGAAATCGGTCCTCATGGGCGAGCCGCTACCGTCAACAGCGGCGGGCACAACAACGGCCACGCCAAGCCCGCAGCCCCCGTTGGACTTCACGCCAACAAGGAGATGGAACGCGAACCTGACGGTGGGCGTGATCATCGCGGTCATGCTGCTCGCCGCAGTGGCTGTTTCGCTCTGGTGCATGCTGCGACAGCGCGACAAGCAGTTCGACGTGAAACTCGCAATCACCACGAACGGCGAATCCTCGGCCACGTCGAAGACGCTTCGACCCGGGGAGGGGCTGACAATCACGCCGACCGGCACCACATTCTGGACCGGCAGGTCCCGGCCGACCGGGGAATTGACGCTGCGGATGGCGGCAGACGGGCAGCACATGTCCGCCGTCCACACCGACGGCTGGACCGCCGACACGAAGCCGTGCGTCGAAGGCCAGCGGGTCGTTGTTGGTTCGCCGCTACGTCACCGCATGGGCGGAACCGTCGTCGTCGAATCGATCGTGCCGCACGTGCCGCAGACTCACCGCGGCGCGCCGGCGGCGTCCATCGCCTGAGAAACCAAGCGACGACGCTCCGGGCATGCCTATATGCCCGGAGCGTCGTCGCGCACCTTTCACACAATGGAGGTTTACATGTCCAGCTACAAGACAGTAACGAAGGAGAGGGCCACTGCGATGTCATCCAGTCCCGATGTGAGCGTTGCCCTCGGAACCGCCGGTTGCCACGCAATGAACGAGAAATTCGGGCTCGACCGAGCTCGCGGCCATCAGCCGGCCGGGTTCGGGATCGATCTGAACAAGTCGACGGCGGCCAGAATCTCGCGCTCGGCGGGCGGAAATGTGGACGACGGACAGGTCATCACGCCGGCGCCCCATGACCCTGACGCCCTCGCGCAAATCGCGGAGCGATCCGAGCATCTACGGCACCTGGCCGAACCGCTCGCGCGCTGCAGGGGCGGAGATCATGCTGCCGGGACAGGCGCTGCAAAATGCGGAGCGTTGACGTATATGCAGGCCGCGATCTGCGAATCCGAAATCTCGGATCGACTGGAGTCGGCGTTCATGACGGCGCGCGACCTCTTCAATCTCCGCCGGACGGAGTCGGCAGGCGCTGCGGCAAACACAGATGGTCCGCTGCAATTGCGCATCTTCACCGACATGCGCGGTGCCCATTGTCACATGCTGCCGATCGTCGGCGGCCTGGCCCGCGAAATCTCGCGCCGGTTCGGAATGCCCATCGGCATCGTGTGCATCGTGACGGCGCACGCGCGCTCGGATGGGAATGCGGAAGCGGCGGCGGCCAGCTCCTACGGCTTCTTGACGACGGTCTTGACGCTCGCCGGCGACCCCGATGTGCAGATTCCACTGCTCAATCGCGTGATCCGCCCGGGGAAAGTCGTGGACAAGATCTACGTGATCGCCGATGCCGCCAACGGACGAACACTCCAGCACTCGCTTCTCGTCAGAAAGGCGGCGATGGTGGCGCAGTACCTCAACGATCCGCGCACCGGCGGCGCGGCCAAGGGCGAGCTGCGCAACTATGACAACGCCCCCGTCGCCAGCCCACCGGCGGAGCTCGGGCCGGCGGCTTTCGCACGCTTCGGATACACGCAACTTCGCCTGCGCGGTGACACGTTTCACCAGGCGCAGCTCATCGGGGCTGTTCGCCTCGCCGGCATGCTCGACGGCCGGAATGTTACCGCCGAGCCCCAGACGAACCTCTAATTCGGAGAGCAACAAATGAACACTCATCAATCTACTCACGATTCTGCGGCGCGGTTGGCCCACGCCGCGGGATTGACCTCGCCGGACAAGGTGATCAAGTGGGTCAGCCCGGCGCAGTGCCTCAAGGACCTGGCCCAACTTCATGGCCGGGTCAACGCCGACCTGGGCGGCAGCAAGAGCAATGTCGATGATGCGATCAAGAACGTCGAATTCGACGTTTCCGACCTCGTCAACAAGAGCGCTCCTGCTGAAGCTGCGGCGCGACGCAAGCTGATCGAGACGAAGTTCGACGCCTTCCTGCGCAAGGAGACCAGCGACCTCATCAGAACGAACGGCCTGCTGACCGCCACGGATGTACTGCAGGGTTTCGAGGCGGTCATCCGCAAGCTGGCAGCGGACGTCCAGCCCATTCGGGGCGCAGCGGAGGAGAAAGCTCGCGATCGGTCCCAAGTCCGTGCAAATGCACGGGTGGCGCTGGACAGTGTGAGCGCGTTCGGTCGCATGTTCGGCCGATACACGAAGAGCGCGCGGGCTCTGCTCGCCGCCCAGCTCGACGTCAGCGCGGCCGGGATCGAAATCGTCGCGATCGACGCCGGCGCCGAGCTGCTGGACACGCTGGCGACTCGAACTGAAGCCGAGGTGTCCCGGCTCAAGCTCGCGCGAAACGAAATCGCCAAGCAAATCGCCGAGCTGCAGACGATCTGCACAAACGCGGAGATGGGCGAAGCCAGCGGCCTCGGCCGACTCGTTCCCGACCGTCAGTGGATAGAAGGCCATGTCGATCTTCACTTCGGCTGCGGCCACGCGGAACGGAAGCTGAGCGAGATGGCCGTCGCGGCTGCTGACCCATCGTCCGATCTGCCAAACGTGTGCGATCACGCGGCGGCGCTGATGCCGCCCGCGTCAATTCCAACAACGATCGACTCGTACGCGGAGATCCTGGGCGACGATGGGATGGTCGACCTTCTTCAGCGCGTTCGAAGAGAACTGATTCCGTCGGCGGCATTCGATCCGCTCGTCCGTCCAGGGATTCGGTCGGCGGAGGTCTATACCATCCAGACGCCGTCGAGCGGCGGCGAGACGATTAAGGCGGCCGTCGATCGCGTCGTCCAGGGATGCAGAAACGTCTGCGTGCCGGGTCCCGACGACTGCGTCACCATCTACTTCGATCAGAGCTACATCACCGCCGGCGAGCTGATCGAGTACCAGACCGCGGCTGAGGTTCTTGAGCGGCTCGATCGCCAGCAGCAGATGATGTATCTGCCGATGTTCAAATCGCCGGACGACATCGTTCGCGTCGGAATCGACGCGACGCGCATCCGCAACGAGGCGCAGACGCTGCTGCACGGCGCGCTGGCGCGCGGTATGGCTCGCCGTGACGGCGACTATTACAAGCTGGATCGGCTGGTCGCATCGCGCACAGATCGCCTCAGCAATGGTGAACTCGGTCACGGTTTCGACCAAGCCGTTGCAGAACTCGCCAGTGACAGCCAGCTCCGCGAATTCCTGACAACAGAAATGGCGGAGTTCGACAAGTCGCAGGGGATCGCAGCTCTGGCAGCCGTACTCGAACTGGCGTTCCACGACGAAACGCGCGTGCCGCGCGAGCGCGTGGACGAATACCTCCGAGTCGTTCGCAGAGATTTGGACGCGCTGCCGCGCACCTGGCGAACAGCGACGGCGACATGATTGCTCCCGGCGATTGAAGCCGTACGAAGAGGCCCGCGGTACGCCGCGGGCCTCTTTCGTTCGCGTGCACACCTGATTCTCATGCGCCAACGAAGTGGGGCTGCGCAAGAAACTCGAAGCCAGCTTGGCCGACGATTACCCGATTGGTGCCATAGATGGCGCGAATCTCGCGGAGCCGGTCGTGCTGCCAGTCCTCGTCGAGTACCTGGGGAAAATCCCGCCGGAGCGGTTCAAGGAACTGGGTCGGGGTGTTCGCTGAGCGCGTCCCGATCTTGAAAAATAGTACGGTGACGAAGGCGACACCCATTTCTTTGAAGTTCTGAATGGCGCCCGAAAGGTCAATCCAGAGGCCAAAGGGGCTGAGCGTAGCAACTACGATGACGCCATGCCGGCGTAGGTGAGTGATAGCTTCGATGCGCTGTTGGAACGAGGGCGTGCCTCGCTCCCAGGAGCGTATTAGATCGTCCCGGTCAGAGCCAATGCTGAAGCTAACAACGATCGCTGGGCCGCCGTCACTCGGCCGATGAGATTGTTCGTAGTTCGCCATCAACACTGCATCCCGGTCAGCGCGAAATCTGGTTTGAATCGCCATACGGCGCGGGCAATGGTCATTCCTGGCTAGCTCGGAAGGCGCTGATGGACTCACGGGGGAGCCGGTCTGAGGAAGGCCGCGACGATCGAGCGAAGTCCACCTCGTACTCCCGAAGGCAGCTGCCGCCACGCGCGACAGAGTTCTACCAGGGTGCCGTCATGCGCAAGCCGTCGCAATAGCTCAGTCGGAGGACGCTCATAAGACTCGAAATAGCATTGGTTTACGTGATCCTTCTCGTTTCTTTGTAAACCGTAGACGTCAAGTGTGACTCGAACCGGATTCCCGCGGTTGTCGCGACAACCGGAAGGGCATCTTGGTGCGGTCTCCCGCCCCTTCAAGCGGCATTATTTTTCAAGAAAACGCGTTTCCATAAAGCCTTGTGGGGTAATGATTTAATTACAAAACCGCTGCTCTGCCAATTGAGCTACGGTGGCAAGTCGCTCTAATTAAACAACTTACACGTGTGCGCCGAGTCGCGGGCAACAGCCGTTGCGACAACGGCCTCAGAAGCTTCGAGGCCGGGTCATGCTACCAGAATCCAGCCTCAGAGCCAGCAAACTCGATCCTGAGTCCTGGGGCTCGTCGTGGGGCAGTGGCGGAGTTTGTCCGAACCTCTAAAGCAGAGTCACTTTTCACGTAGCGTCGGACCTCGGCGTACGACGGCGAATTCTGCGTCGGGCAAAGAGGCCCGACGCCACAGTGCAACTGATTCTGCACTGTTACCGGAGCGTGCGGGGAGTGCCCTAGCTGCGGCTATGCCATGCACGCTCCCTCACACATCGCGATGCCATCTGATCGGCCTTACTTGGACACGTGCGACAGCTGGGTTACCAACACATCCAGCAACTTCGCCGTCTCCAGCAGCCGCGGCGGCAGGCGCCAATGAACCGTCCGCGGATCGGGCATGCGCGGCGAGCCCGGGCCGTGCGAGAACAGCGGCTGGGCGCGCTGCAGGTCATCGATCGAAAAAACAACGTCCGGCGTCGTGAGCACGATCGAGCGCACGCCGAACGGCGCGGCCAGGACGCGGATTTCCGCCATCTGCAGCAGCGTGCGCACTTCCTCGGGTGGTGCGCCGAAGGCGTCGCGCAGGTCATCCGAGAGCGAACGCACATCGATCGGCTTGCGCGCGGCGGCCAGGCGTTTGTAGACCTCCATGCGCTGCCGGTCGGATCGAATGTAGGCGCGCGGGATCGAAGCGGAGATGCCCAGGTCCAGGTTCACCGGCCGCCATTCGTCCGGCGGCTCGTTTCGAAGCCGCCGCGCGGCTTGTTCGAGAAGCTGGCAGTACATCTCGTATCCGACGGCCTCGATATGGCCCGATTGCTCGGGTCCCAGGATGTTCCCCGCGCCGCGGATCTCCAGGTCGCGCATCGCGATTTGGAAGCCGGCGCCCAGCTCACTGTATTGCTCGATCGCCTTCAGCCGGCGCGCGGCAGTTTCCTGCACCGGATGCTTGGGCGAGAGCAACAGATACGCGTAGGCGCGGTGACGCGAGCGCCCGACGCGCCCGCGGAGTTGGTGCAGATCGGCCAGGCCGAACCGCTCGGCGCGATTGATGAAAATGGTGTTGGCCGAGGGGATGTCGAGCCCGGACTCGATGATGTTGGTCGAGACCAGCACGTGCGCTTCTTTCCGCAGAAACGCGAGCATGACCTCTTCAAGCTCCGCGCCGCCCATCTGTCCGTGACCGACGACCACGCGCGCGTCGGGCACCAGGGCGCGGATCTGGTTGGCGATCTGCTCGATGTCGCGCACGAAGTTGTGCACGAAATACACCTGCCCGTCGCGGCTCAGCTCGCGCACGATGGCCTCGCGGATCAGCCGATCCTCCCACATCCGCACCTGGGTGATGATCGAGCGGCGATCCACCGGCGGCGTCGCCAGCGACGAAATATCGCGAATCCCCAGCATCGCCATGTGCAGCGTGCGCGGGATCGGCGTGGCGGAGAGCGTCAACACGTCCACCGTGGCGCGCATGCGCTTCAGGCGCTCCTTGGCATCCACGCCAAAGCGCTGCTCCTCGTCGATCACGACCAGACCCAGGTCGGCGAATTTCACGTCGGCCGAAAGCAGGCGATGCGTGCCGATCAGAACGTCGATCTGGCCCTTGCGGGCCTGCTCGACGATCTTGCCCTGCTCGCCCTTTGTGCGGAAGCGCGAAAGCACTTCGACACTAAACGGATAATCGGCCAATCGCTCGCGAAAGGTCTGATGGTGCTGCTCGGCCAACACGGTCGTCGGCACCAGCACGGCGACCTGCTTGCCGTATTCGACCGTCTTGAAAGCCGCGCGCATCGCCAGTTCGGTCTTGCCAAATCCGACGTCGCCGCAGATCAGCCGATCCATCGGGCGCGGGCGCGTCATGTCGCCCTTGATCTCGCCCAGGGCGCGGAGCTGATCCTCGGTCTCGGTGTAGAGAAAAGCGCCTTCGAATTCGCGTTGCCAGAGCGTGTCCTGCGGATAGGCGATGCCCTCGCGCGTGGAACGCTGCGCCTGAATCGCGAGCAGTTCGGCCGCCATGTCGGTGACCGCGTCCGCCACGCGCTCCTTGGTCCGCTTCCAGGCCTGCCCGCCGAGCTTGCTGAGCTGCGGCTTGCCGCGCACGCTGCCGACGTATTTCTGAACGACGTGAATCTGGCTGGTCGGGACGTGCACGACCGCCTTGTCGGCGAATTCGATGGCCAGGTATTCCTCGCGCCGCTCGCCGCGCTCCATCGTCCTGAGGCCCTGAAAGCGCCCGATGCCGTGCATTACGTGCACAACATGGTCACCGGCGCTCAGGTCGAAGAAGCTGTCGATCGGACGGGCGGGCGCGACGCGACGCAATGTGCGGCGTTGGCGCGTGCGGCGGAAAATCTCATGGTGCGGCACATACGCCACGCCGCCCCAGCGAAAGCCGCGATGAAGCACGCCGACGATGGTCTCGATTGCCGGAGTCGGCGTGTTCGAGTGCGCCGAATCAGTCGCGTGCGTCGCCCGGCTCGCGAGCGCGGGGAGATCGGTCAATGGCTGGTCCCCTGCCGCTGGAAGCCCGTCCGGAACCCGGTTTCCGCCTGATGACTCCGCTTCCGGGGGAACGGCCAAAGTCTTCTGCTCGGCCAGCAGCTCGCCGAATCGCTGCCGCTCGGCTTCGTTGTCGCAGAGCACCACGACCTGGCTCTCGCGCGCGAGCTCGTGCAGCGAACGCAGCGCCTCGCCGGCAACCGGCTCAAATGGCGGCAGCGCCCCGGTGTCGAATCGAATCGCCTGTGCGTCTCCGCCGGCGAAACGCTGCAGGTAGATCTGGGCGAAGTCATTGGCGCGGCGAAAAATCGCCTCGACGCGAATCACGCCCGCCCGCTCGCCGAGCCGCTGCCAGTACGTGCGTCCGAGCTCCTGCACTTCGGCCGGCTCGCGGATGGCGATGATCGCCGTGGGCGGCAGCAGCGCTAGAAAACTCGTCGTCTCCGAGCTCGCCGCCGAAAGCCGCATGGCGGGAATCTGAATTTCGCCCAGCATGTTCGACGAGCGCTGCGTGCCGGCGTCGAAGAGCCGGATGGACTCCACCTGGTCGCCAAAAAGCTCGATGCGGGCCGGGTCGCCGGCGCCGCGGCCGAACACGTCGAGAATGCCGCCGCGGGTCGCAAAATCGCCGGGCAATTCGACCTGGTCGCAGCGTTGAAAGCCGTGCTCGATGAGCCAGGCGACAAGTTTCTCGGCATCGAGCGTCTGGCCGGTCGCGACCGTGCAAGATTGCGCCCGCACGGCATCGGGCGTCGGAACGGGCTGCATCAGGGCGTGAATCGGAGCGACGATCAGCGAGGAATCGGCGACGGACGCATCCGCCGCCGGCGGCGCGGACGTTTGCGCCCCTTTCAAGCGGCCGACCGCCAGACACAGCCGCAAGCGCTCCGCCGCCAGGTCGTCGGCCTCTTCGGTTTCGCCGGGTAGCGACTCAAGCTGCGGGAGCAATTCCGGCGGACGACCGATGACAGTCTCAATGTCGTCGCGCGATTCTTCCGCTTCGTCGGCGTGAGCGCAGATAAGCAGCAGCGGGCATTTCAGTTGTTGCGCGGCCAGTGCGGCCAATATCGGCGCAGAGGACCCCCACAACCCTTCGGCAGAGACAGGCCCCGTGCGGGCCACAAGTCTCTCCGCCAATTGGGCAACCCGCGGATCACTTCGGATCGCCTCGAACCAATCCACGCGGCGGAATGTTACACGGAAACGCGGAGTGCTTACTTGGACCGCAGTGGCTTTAGCGCTTCGTCACGACTGGAGATGGCGTCCTTCGTGTTCACGCGCGAGGGGACCGGTTTCGCCGCGTCGGCGCGCTGCTCGCGCGAGACGTTCATGGACTCAACCGCCAGAGCGCGGGCGAGCGTGCGCGCGCTTGCGGAAGCGCACCGCCTCAATCGCATCCATCGCCCGCTCGTCGAAGTAGGTCTCGCCGCATCGGTCGCACACGACCGCATTGACGGTCACGCTCTCGCCGGTCGCAAGCGAAACGGCAACCCGTCGGCTCGGCATTCGCCGCGAACCGCACTGCACGCAGCGCAGGAGTCTTGGCCGCTCAATCTCCGAACGTTGCGATCTTGGCGGAGACCAGGACGTAGAAGACGTCGCGGCCCGCCTGCGATTCGAGCCGCCCCTTCGCATAGATGAACGTGCCGTCGTAACTGAGGCTCTTGATGACATACAGTTTGCCGCCCATGCCGTGCGGGCTGCTTGAACGCAATGTTTTGCTGATGCGCCGAGCGTTCGAGGATCGACTCCTTAACTTCGTCGCGCGTCAGAGCATCGCGATCCATCTCCAACCGAGCCTTCGCCGTGAATACCAGCCCGCCTCGCAGCACGGCCCGCTTGATGCGAACGAGCACATCCATGCGCGCCCAGACTACCGCCCCTTGGCAAAGAACGCCTTGATGCTGTCGTAGATGTCGTCCTTGGTGTTCACGCGCGAGGTGACTAGGTTCTCCGCGTCGGCGAGCTGCTCGCGCAGCACGTTGATGAAATTCCCGCTGCCGTAGGCGCTGGCCACCTGGCAGTAGCCGAACTGGTTGCTGCGCGGCATCAGGTTGTCGCGCAGCAGCTTGCAGCATTCGCGCGAATCGGATTCGCTCGAGTTGTCGCCGTCGGAGAAATGGAACAGGTAGATATTCCACTCGTCCTGCGGGTAATGTCGGTCAAGCAACTCCTTGCAGCTCTTGAACGCGCTCGAGATCTTCGTGCCGCCGTCTTCGCGCAGGTGAAAAAACGTCTCGCGGTCGACCTCTTTGGCGTTCACGTCGTGCACGATGTAGCGGCTTTCGATGCCGTCGTAGTTCCGCCGCAGCCAGGCGTCGATCCAGAACGCCTCCAGACGCACCAGTTCCTTCTGCTCGTGCCCCATCGAACCGGAAACGTCCATCATGTAGACGATCACCGCGTTGGACTGCGGATTGCGGATCGGCTTCCACGAGCGATAGACCTTGTCGCGCCGCTCGAAGACGATCGTCGGATTTTCCTCGTCGTACGCGCCGGTCATGATCATGCGGCGCAGCGCCCGGCGGAACGTGCGCTTGAAATGCCGCAGCGATTCGGGCCCGGTCTGGCGGATGCTGCTGTAGCGGTCTTTGGTGCTGGTGATGTTGTGGCGGCCCTTGGGCTCGATGCGCGGCAGTTGCAGCTCTTCGCCCAGGATGTCGGCCAGCTCGTCAAGCGAAACGTCGACTTCCAGCAGGTGCTTGCCGGCTTCCTCGCCGCCGGGACCCGCCCCGTCGCCGACGTTCTGACCCGGCTGGCCGTCACCCTGCCCGACGCCGGAGTCGTTGTTGTCGCCGTAGCGAAAGTGCGGCAGGTCAATCCCGCGCACGGGAATGCTGATGAGGTGCTTGCCCTCCTTGCCGATCAGCTCGCCGCGCGTAAGGAACTTCCGCAGGTCGCCGCGGATCTTGCCGCGCACGATCTGGCGGAAGCGCTGGTGGTCTTTTTCGATTCGAAGGACCATTTTGCCTCAACAATGGGATTCTACGCGCGACGGCGGCGAATCGTGAGGTCTTATCGGTCGAATCCTCGCGCCGGCGGATCGGCAGAGGCTCCGTGCCGCTGATCAACCGCGCCGATATGAGATGCGCGATGACAACTGCACAGAGCATCAGCCGCACGCGCCGCCAACGGTCCGGTTTGTGCGAAATTCCCGTCTCTTGAACGTATTGCGAGCGAAAGTGCCCTCTTCCGAATCACCGGCGAGAAAATTCGCTCTTCCGTTGATCATCGCCGCGGCGCTGGTGGCCAATCGCGCTTCCGCCCAGCCGAGATATGCGCTCACGGTCATCCAGCCTCCGCCAGGGGCGAACGAGGTGCAGGCCAGTGGCCTCAGTTCGGATGGCGCTGTGACTGGATTGGTTTTTGTGAATGGCCCAAGGCCATTCGGCGCCACGTTGGCGGCGTTCGTCTGGCGCAACGAACGAATAACGGTTCTCGCGGCGTCACCAGGCGCATGGACGCGCGGGACGGCAATCACAGGCGAGTTGACAGTCGGCTACTCGCTGCCGGAGTTTCGTCAGCATTCGCTGGGAAAAGACCACGCCGCTGTTTCAAGGCTTCTTGCACCTGGGATGCACACTGTTATTGCTAAGAGTGGTTTTGGGATAGGCTCTACTTCGACGGCCAATGGCTGGGCTACTTATTGACGCCGATCGTCAGCCGCCAGGAACTGTAAGTCACCGCGTGTGGACGAAAGCTCTTTGGGGCCAATCGCCGGCGGCCGGGCCGCAACCCGCAGCCCTGCCCCCGGTGCACGTTAGTAGGCCGCCCTACTTCTTCACCCCTTCCACGCTCACCATCAGGCGAACTTCGTCACCCAGCCCGTCTTTCAGCCCGTTCATCCCGAATTCGCCGCGCTTGATCGTGAAGACCGTCTCGATTCCGCCGCGCGTTTCGCCGCGCATGCCCGGCCCGCTGCCGGTGAATTCGATCGTCGTCGTCAGCGGCTTGGTGACGCCGTGGAACGACAGGTCGCCTGTCACTTCGAGCTTGTTCTCGCCGGACTTCTTCACGGACTTGCTGGTGAACGAGATAGTCGGGTGCTTTTCCGCGTCGAAAAGCTCCGCGGAGCGAAGATGCTTGTCGCGACCCTCGTTGTTCGTGTCCACGCTGGCGGTCTTGACCTGGATTTCGAACGTCGACGACTCGGGCTTGGCGGAGTCGTAGCTAAACGTGCCGGAGATGTCGTTGAACCGCCCGTAGGAGTAGCTGACGTTCATGTGCTTGATTCGAAACATTACCGACGAATGCACGCTGTCGACTTTGTACGTGTCGCCGGCGGCGGTCGTTGCAAACGCCATCGCGACCGTCAAAACAACACTGGAGGTGATGAAAACGTTTCTCATGATCGTCCCTTTGGTTAGGTGTGAACGCGTGGATTCGTGGCGGTCGCCGCGTCAGCGCGGCAATTGATCGATCTTCGCCGCCAGTACGAAGTCGCTTTCGGTAAGCCCGTCGATTTTGTGCGTCCAGATTTTCACGCCGACCTTGCCCCAGGACAGGTAGAGGTCCGGGTGATGTCCCTGTTGCTCCGCCAGATCGCCGACGCGATTCGTGAACGCCAGCGCCGACTTGAAGTCTGAAAACGAGTGTACGCGCGACAGGTGATGCTCGTCGACAACCTCCCAGCCGGGAAGCTGCCCGTGCAGACGCCGCAGCTCGGCGCCGCTGAGCGGCGGCACGCCGCCTTTGCAGGGAACGCACTGCCTGGAAGCAAGCTCGGTCATGGGATCCTCCGGCCCGCCGGATTGTATCACGGGATCGCAGGATCGGGCGTGGCCAGAGTCACGCTCCATTCGCCAGCACCCGTTCATCGCCGACGCGCTTTGTGACGCCCAGCGCGTCCAGCTTCTCGACGATCGGCACAACGTATTTTCGCGACGAGTTCAGGACGTCGCGAATTTCAGCGACCGTCAACTTGCCCCGTGCGCGTAGCGCTGACCGCACACATTCAATCAGCTTCTGCCACGATTCGGCATGCATCCAAAGCCCGTCGTCCAGGCGAACCAGCTTTCCCCGCGCCGCTGCGAGATCGATGAGCTGCGCGACGCGCTTTGGAGCGCGGCCGTTCGCGGAACGCAGCGCCGCGACCGTCGGCGGCGAGAATCCGCCGGCGTGAATTTCCGCGACGATCGCCTGCGACAGCGCCTGATCGTCCTTCGAAAGCGCCAGCTTCGACCCGCGCGGCAACACGTAGCCGTTGTCGGCAACCAAACGCCCCGACGCGAGCATCCACTCCGCCAGTCGCGGGCGTAATCGCGGCAGGCACAGTCGCGGCATCCAGGCCGGCCATTCGCTCTCCGCGATGCCGGGCGCGAGCGGGTTCGCCTTCAAATGCCGCTCCAGGCGCGAGACCACGCCGCTGGCGAGCTGCTCGACGGTCCTCCGATGCAACAGCAACGACGCCCCGCCGCTTTCGAGCGATCGGAGCACGCCGGATCGGAGCAGGTCGGCGCATGCTTCGTGCGCCGCGACCGCGTCCGCAAGCCCCGCGGCGGCCGCCAGCGCGGGCATATCGTGCTCCTGCCAAGGTGCCGCGAGGAACAGCTCCGCCACTCGCTCGCGAGCGACTGTTTCCGCCGAGCGCGCCAGCGACTCCGGATCAGGCGGTCGCCTTGCGGTCCACGGACGCGACGACGGCCGAATCACGAAACCGCCGCCCAGCGTCTTCAGTCCGCCTTCGTCGCGCAGAACGAATCGCTGCCCCCAGGCGGCGACAATCGGGGTCGCGACGCGAATCTGCGCGAACGCGCCGGTGACGCGCGATTCGGTCGGCGGCGCTGCGAGCGTCACTTCAGCGAGCACCTCGCTGGTCGCGAGATGAATGCGGGCGCGAATCTTCCGCCGCGGCAAGCGTCCCGGCATTCGGAGCGACGCAAGCCGAACGTCGAAAATCCGCGTTGCGGCGAGAAAGCCGGGCGTCGCCAGTTCGCAGCCGCGCCCCACATCCTCGAGCGATACCCCTGCCAGGTTTACGGCCAGCCGCATGCGCCCGCCGGCGTCGCCGATGGCCTCGTGATGCGATTGCAGATCGCGCACGCGAACGCGCCGCCCTGCCGGCCACAGTTCCAGTTCCGCATCGCGCGCGACCTGGCCGTGCAGCACCGAGCCGGTCGCCACGACGCCACGACCTGCGACGCTGAACGCGCGATCGATGGGCATGCGAAACCAGCTTGCTTGGCTGGAACTCGCTTCGTGATGATTCGGGTCTGCGGGATCGCGTGCGAGCCGCGCGAGCAGCGCGCGCAGCTCATCCAGCCCGCGACCGGTTTCGCAAGACGTGCGCACGCTCGCCAGCGGCGTCAGCTCGGCCCGCGTCGCCAGCTCGCGCGCTTCCTGTTCGACCTGCTCGGCCCATTCGTCGTCAACGAGATCCGTTTTTGTCAATACGAGCACGACGCGCCGCACACCCAGCAGCGCGAGGAGCTCCACGTGCTCGCGCGTCTGCGGCATGACCGAGTCATCCGCCGCGACGACCAGCATGGCCACGTCAACGCCGCTGGCGCCCGCGACCATGTTGCGTATGAAGCGCTCGTGGCCCGGAACGTCGACGAACCAGATGTCGCAGTCGTTGACGCGCGCGTGCGCGAAGCCCAGATCAATCGTCATGCCGCGCGCTTTTTCCGCGGGCAGGCGGTCCGGATCGGTGCCCGTCAACGTCCACACCAGCCGGCTCTTGCCGTGGTCGATATGGCCGGCGGTTCCGACGACAAGTTGTGGGCGAGCGATCACGACGGTCCTTGAGAATAGGCGTGCTGATTCTACGCGCCAGCTGAGATTCGGTTTAGGCGGCCGTGATTCGGACGCGCAGGGCTGCGTGGACCGGCAGTCTGTGCCTCAGGTCGGCAAACTCGGCCTGCGATTTGGGGCTGCGACCAGACCTCTTGCTCCCGTGCCCGGTTGTCTCTACGCTCAACGCGACGGTTGGATTCCATTGCTCGCGTGGTGCGTCGCAGCGGAGATTCGCATGGCCGTTCCCAACGATCGCAAATATCTCAGGTCGCACGAGTGGTTCAAGGCCGCCGGCGACATGGTCACCATCGGCATCACGCAGTTTGCCGCCGACGAGTTGACCGACATCACTTATGTCGAGCTGCCCAAGGTCGGCGCGACGATCGCCGCCGGCGCGAGCTTCGGCGAGATTGAGTCGGTGAAGGCGACCAGCGATCTGTATTCCGCGCTGGCGGGCGCGGTCGTCGAGGTGAACAAGCGATTGTCCGACGAGCCGGAACTCGTCAACAACGATCCGTTCAACGAGGGTTGGATGCTCAAGGTTCGTTGCGCCGATCTGTCGCCGCTGGCGGCTCTGATGGACGGGCCGGCGTACGACACGCAAACGAGAGTCTGACGAGAGCATTTCGATCTTGGTCCGGCTGGGCCGCGCCCCCTTTTTGCGACGCCACACGGTCAGCCGTTCCACAAATCGTAATCCGCTGTCCGCAACTCGTTACTCTGCCGCCAGCGCCGCAGCCCCGATGATGCCCGCGTCGCGCAGTGTGGCCAGCTCGAGCGTCGGCAGATCGCTGGCGATCTTCCAGACTTGGCGGTCGAAATGCTCGCGCACCGGCGTCAGAAGCGCATCGCCGGCCTCGATCAGTCCGCCGGCCAGCACGATCACTTCCGGGTTGAGCACCTGCTTGAGCCCCACGCACGCCACCGCCAAGTATTTGCACGCTTCGTCCCAAACTCGCCGCGCCAGGACATCGCCATCCGACGCGGCGCTCAGTACGTCGCGCGAGTCGATCGCTGCGCCGCACCGCACCCGTTCGGCAAGGGCCGAACTCTTTGAGTCCGCGCGGACCCTTTCGGGATGCGGCGGCGTGTGAACGAACTCACGGTAGCGCTCCGCAATCGCGGTTGCGGACGAGTAGCGTTCCAGGCAGCCGCGCTGCCCGCAGGGGCATGGTCGCCCGTCGATAGCGACGATCGCGTGTCCGACCTCTCCTGCCGTGTCTTTCCAGCCGCGCCATAACTTGCCGCCGAGGATAATTCCGCCGCCAATCCCGGTGCCCAGCGTCAGCGCCACCATGTCGCGCCCGCGCCCCGCCCCGGCGACGAACTCGCCGAAAGCAGCTGAATTAGCGTCATTCTCGACGGAGGCGGGCAAGCCGGTCGCTTCCTGCAATCGATCGCGCAGCGGCACGTTGACCCAGCCTGGCAGGTTCGGCGCGTTGAAGACGATCCCGCGCGCGTGCGACATCGGCCCCGGTACGCCGACGCCGATGCGAACCGCGCGAGGCTCGCTGCAATGCGACAGCAGCTCGCGAATCAGCCCCACCGTCAGGCCGAAGACGTGTTCAAATCCGCGGTCAGCGTCAGTTGAAACGACCGCCCGGCGAATAATGTTGCCGGCGGCATCGACCAATCCCGCCTTGATGTTCGTGCCGCCGATGTCAATGCCGATTGTCTGTGGCATGGGTGTTGCTCGCCGGATCGCGCGAATCACTCGTCAGTCAAGTGTAGCGTTCCACCGATCATCACGCCCGCGATGCGTATGTCACGCAGCGCTTCAGGCGGCGCCCTCAGCGGATCGTCGCGCCAAATCGTCAGGTCCGCCAGAGCGCCGGGAACCAGCCTCCCCCGCGGCGCGGTAGCGCCGGGGATCAGCGACGAGCCGAGCGTGAAACCGCGCAGCGCATCCAGCGCGGAAACTCGCTCATCCGGATACCAACCGCCCGTCGGCCGACCCTCCGCGTCCACCCGCGTCGTCGCGGCGTGCAGCGACACGCGCGGATCAATTGTCTCGACGGGCACGTCAGATCCCATCGCCAGCCGCACACCGGCGTCGCGCAGCGCTCGAAGCGGATGCGCGTAGCGCCGCGCGTTCGGCCAATAGCGATCCGCGTTCGCAATGTCCTGCGGAATGTGGCACGGCTGCACGGATGCGACAATACCGAGCCGCGCCATGCGCCGAACGTCGCGCGGCCGGACGCATTGCGCGTGCTCAATCCGATGCGGCGGCGGTGTTTCAGTTATCCGGGGGGATGCTTCGCCGCTTCGACGACGTGATTGTCGAGCCGACTGCCCCAGCTCGACGCGCCGCGCCTCGGCAATGGCGTCGATCGACTCGCTCACGGCGCGATCGCCGATGGCGTGAATCCACGCCACCCAACCCGCCCGCGCCGCTTCGGCAACAGCCTCGCGAAGCTCCTCGCCCGCGACGACCGGCACTCCGCGGTATTCGCCGCGCCCCGGGTACGGCTCGAACATGTATGCGGTCTGCGATCCCAGCGCGCCGTCGGAGAAGAATTTCACTCCGCCGATGCGAAGCCGGTCGTCGCCGAGGCCCGATCGAAGCCCGACGCGCCGGGCGTTTTCCAATTCCGTGCCCGGGATTGAATGCACAACGCGGAGACCCAGCTCACTGGCCGCGTGCCGTCGCTGAAATGCTGCGAGCGACGCGGCGTCATCCAAGACGTGTACGCCGACGATCCCGAACGACCGCGCCACGCGAGAGGCGTCATCGAGCGCCCGATCGATCGCGTCGCGATCGCGCACCCGCTCGCTCATCGCGAAATCGCGAACCGGGTTCGGCAAGCGATCAATCGCAGCCTCTCGGACAATGCCGGTCGGCTCTCCGTGCTCGTCGCGATCGTAACTGCCGCCGGGCGGATCTGATCGATCACGCGATACGCTGCACGTCCGCAGCGCGCGGGTGTTGAGCCACGCGCTATGCCCGTCACGACTGCGCGCCATGACCGGAATCCCCGGCACGGCACGATCCAAATCGGCGGCCGAGGGCCACCCGCGCGGCCAGGCATTGCAGTCAAACCCGCGCGCGACAATCCACTCGCCGACGCGCCGTGATCGCGATCCTCGGCGAATGCAGCCGAGCGTCTCTTCGAGCGACGTGCACGCAGAGAGATCGATCACCAGCGCGCGATTCAGAGCCCAGTAGAAAAAGTGCGTGTGGCAATCGACAAGGCCCGGCGTGAGCGTCGCATCTCCGAAGTCAACGCGCCGGCAGTTTCGCCCCGCGGCCGCCGCAAGTCTCTTGCGATTGCCGACGGCGACGACACGGTCTCCGCGAATCAAGACTGCGTCGCAGTCGCGGCGCGCCACGCCGTCCAGCGCGTGAACTCGCGCGCCGAGCAGAAGCTGCTCGCAAAACGGACCTCGCGATCCTTCCTCGCGGCAACTCACCGGCCACGTCTTACGGCGCTGAGCAGGCGTCGGAACTCGGAGCGCATCGCTCGATCGATTCTGGGCACGAACCCGCCGGACAGCCTGTGAACACGAATCAGCGCGATCACGTCTGCGACATCCTGCGCGCGGAGCACGGATTCCATTCCGCTGCGCAGTTTCATGTTGATCAAGTCCGCCAATCCGACGGTTTGAATCCCGGCGATATCGCAGACCCGCGACGGCGCGCGGCCGGTCGGCTCGTCCGTCACGATATGAACCGGAATGCCCGCCCAGCGATGCTCGCGACGCCGAGCGTCAAACGCGCAACCGGCGGCCCGAAGCGCAGCAGCGAACCGCTCGATCGGCGCCGGCGCATACACGTCGACGTCCAGCGTGGCGCGGACGTGTCCGTGCAATCCGACCGCAATCCCGCCGACGATCGCGCCGCGAATTCCGGACTCGCGAAGAACACGGGACACCCCGCGGGCCGCGTCTAGTATCGTGCTCGCGCCGTCCAGCACACGCCAAGCCTCTCGTTGCAATGCGGTCGCTGTCATCGCACCATGCGTCTGGTAGCCGAATCGGCCGTAACACACAATGACCGCGGGCGACCCGTCTGGGCCGCCCGCGATTCGCCGGTTCCCCTCCCAAAGTCTCTTCAGACGGGCGCTACGAGAGTATGCGCCGGCGGAGCGCCAACAGCGGCAGCCCCAGCAGCCCCAGCGCGGCCGATGGCTCGGGGACCGTGATCGTCATATCGTCGATACCCACGTCGAACGAGCCGTGATCGCTGAAGACCAGCAGCGACACCGGTCGCGAAAACTGCGGCGTGCCGACGAATACCTGCGTGCCGTTGGCGGTTACGTCAAACGCCTGGTGAAACACCAGCGCCGACGGGCTCGGATTCTCGCGATCGGTGTAGGTCGAGTCGTAGGCGTAGATCTGGAAATCGGTCGGTCCGCGGGCTTCGTCAAAGATGTAGCCCAGCAGGCTGATGCCTTGGATCGGAATCTGGTCGAACGAGATTTCGAAGTCCTTGTCGCCGGTACCCGGCACCGGCGGAGCGCCGGGACCGACGCGCAGATAGTCGGACGCGTTGCCTGTCCAGAGCACGCCTGGATTCGGCGCGGGAAGCGTATTGTTCGACGCGTACGCACCGGTCACCGTGACCGGAGAGCCGTAGACGTTCGTCATGTAGGTGGAAACGCCGGGCGCGGTGCTATATGCCACGCCGTTGTAGTCGAATACCACGCCGGCGTTGGCGATCGTCGCGACCAAGCCAGCGATGACAACGAATCGAAGCAGATTTCGCATTGCCAATTCCCTCCGTTCCTCCCCGCGCGACCTCGGCAGTGATCCCGAGCGCGGTCTCGAAACGCAATTTGCAGCCTTCTTGCTAGTGCAGAACCCACCGCCCGAAACTTCACGCACGGCGAGCACGAGCCGCCAGACGGAATCCCCCCCGGGATTCAATTGATGCTAGGCCTGCATAATCACGAAGGTCAAAAAGCGGGCTGCTGGAATTTATCGTCCAGTGTTATTATCGGGCCGAATCTGAACGACCGGGCGAATATCGGACGAGCGGGGATTCGTGCCGACGCGCCGGATTTCAGACGTTTTGATTCCGATTCGCGCCACGCATACGACCCGCGCATCCGTAATACCGTCGCCGCATGGCCGTCAGCCCCGATCTGCACGTGGTTACCGGCGCGTTCGGCTACTCCGGACATCACATCGCATCGCGCCTGCTCGAACGAGGCGTTCGGGTCCGAACGCTTACGAACTCGCCGCGGCGCGAGAGCCCGCTAGCGGGTCGCATCGAAGTCCGCCCATTGGAATTCGGCGATCCGGCGGCGCTTTGCGATTCGCTTCGCGGCGCGCGCGTTCTTTACAACACCTATTGGGTGCGCTTCAACCACACCGGCCGGGACATTCGATTCTCCCATCAGGATGCGGTCGAAAATACGCTGCGACTGTTCGATGCCGCGCGGAAAGCCGGCGTCGAGCGGCTGGTGCACATTAGCATCACGAATCCGAGTGAGAATTCGCCGCTCGAGTATTTCCGCGGCAAGGCGATCCTCGAACGCGCGCTCATCGAGAGCGGTTTGTCGCACGCGATCCTTCGCCCTGCGGTGCTGTTCGGATCGAGCGATATCCTGGTGAACAACATCGCCTGGGCGCTGCGGAAATTTCCAGTGTTCGGCGTATTTGGCGACGGCCGCTACAAGTTGCAGCCTATTCATGTGGCCGATTTCGCGCAATTGGCGATCGAGAGCGGCGCTTCGGTCGAAAGCGGCGTGATCGACGCAGTCGGACCCGAGTCGTACGAATACCGAGAGCTGGTTCGAACGATCGCCGCGATCATCGGCGTCCGCAGACGAATCGTGCAGGTGTCGCCGAGTCTCGGTCTTTCGATCACGCGCGTGGCCGGCTGGTTCGTCGGCGACGTGATTCTGACGCGCGAAGAAATTGCCGGCCTGATGGCCGGACTCCTGCACACGAACTCGCCGCCAATCGGTTCGATCCGGCTATCGGATTGGGCGCGGTCGCATCGCGATTCGCTCGGCGCGCACTATGCAAGCGAGCTTGCCCGCCGTCGAAACCGCCTTCACGCCTTTACGACGTAGCCGGCTCGCCGTTGCGCTCATGCATCGTCATGAACGGCTTGATGCGTTCAAGAAATCCGTCAACCTCGGGCATGTCCGATGCCGAAATCTGCCCGCTCTTCAGATAGCCCAGGATCATGTTGACGTGCTCGTCCTTGGGCTCAAGACCAGCGGCCTCCAGGTGATAGCGGACGGCGCTGCTGCCGCTGTTGGGACCCAGCACAAGCTCGACCGGCCCCGCGCCGATCATCGCCGGCGGAAACGGCATATACATGGCGGCGTGCTTGAGCTGGCCGTTCTGGTGCACGCCGGTCTCGGTGCGGAAGATATTGCGGCCGACGACGGGTTTGTTGGCGGCCAGCCGGAAGCCGGTCATTTCCGCGATGAGCTTCGACAATTCGAACAGTTTCTCGGGGTCGACCGACGCGCTTTTGGCGAATTCTTCATGATGCAGCGTCAGCGCGACGACGACTTCTTCAATCGCCGTGTTGCCGGCCCGCTCGCCGATGCCGTTGATGGTGCCTTGCACGACGTTCGCGCCGGCCTTGATGGCGGCCAGCGCGTTGGCGGTCGCCAAACCGAGGTCGTTGTGAAAATGCACCGCGATCATCGAATCGTCGATGCTCTTCACGTTGTCCTGAATGTGCTTGATGGCGTCAGTGACGCGGTCAGGCGTTTGCGAGCCGACGGTGTCGGTGTATCCGACGGACAGGCAACCGGCCTGAATTGCCGCCTCGTAGATCTCGGCCAGAAAGTCAGGCTCGGCCCGCGAGGCGTCCTCGGGGCCGAATGAAATCACTTCAAAATGCTTGCCGGCGTACTCCACCGCGTCGACCAGCATCTTGATCACCTGGGCCCGCGTCATGTTGTGCTTGTGCTCGCGGTGCAACGGGCTGACGCCGACAAACAGCGTGATCGCTTTCTTGAGCGGCGAAACGCCGGCCAGCGCCTCGGCGGCGGCATCGATGTCCTCACGCTTGGTTCGCGAATGGGCGGTCAGGATCGGCCCGTCCACTTGGCGCGCGATGGCCTTGACGCCGGCCATCTCGATCGGACCGGCGGCCGGGAATCCGCAATCGATCGAATGAATGCCGGCATCGGCCAACGCCTGCGCGATGGTCACTTTTTGCCCGGGTTCGAGCGACACGCCCGGCGTCTGCATTCCGTCGCGCAGCGTGGTGTCGCTGATGCGGATCAGCGGCCGGGATTTCTGGTACCGCAGGACCATGCGTTTGATCTTGCGATTGATCACGGAAAACATCGTGTCACCTGCTCAAGCAAAAAAGGCCGCCCGCCGCCGACCAAGCCCCGCGTGCGCGGCTACTCCGCCGCTTGCGCGCAACTCGACGATGGCTGGCGAGGACCAGCGTGCATTGAAGCACGATCGCCCCCGGTTGTCGATACGCACGGGTTTCAGATTGAAGGCGCTTCCGCATCTCGAGCCGCGCCCGGTTCGATTCCACGCCGTCTCACGAGTCGGCCGCCTTCGACCCAGAGCGGTTCGCCCCCGACGAGCCTGCGCGGTGCGCGCCAGAATGACACGCTGTGTTAGTTAGTCACGCCGTTTGCATCTTATGCTGGGTGGGGCGGGCATCGTTGCCCGCCCCCCTTTCGGTGCTGGGCGGGCGGGATGCCAGCCCCACCCATGATCCAACAATCATGACCAATTAGACACGCCGAAGCGCGCGGCGTTGGCGAATCGCCACAGCGGCGCTCGCCGCGCAGGAGGCCGGAATTATCATGTGCCTGAGAATGTGGTCGCGCGGCGTTCTTTCGGACTGGCGCAAGACAGGAAATTACGGCATGCTTCGTATCGCCGCCCTGCTTATGGTTGCTCACGCGCTGACCAGCGTTGCGCCGGCGCAACTTCCACCCGCGTCGCAGCCTCGAACAGCCGCGACAGCGCCGTCGGCGCAAGAATTCGCCCCCGGCGTCAAAATCGACTGGCTCGCTCCGGCGGTGCGCGTCGCCGGACACGTGGTCCTGCGCGAAGGATCGCTGGAGTTCCTGGCGTGTTTTGCGGGCAAGGAGCACGAAAGCATCATTCGCCTTGACGCCGGCGGAAAGGACATTTATCTCGCGCTCGGGCTCATCGGCGTCTCGCCCGGCGCGCCGCCGCGCTGGGATGAGCAGCGCCAGGCGTTCGACCCGCCGCGCGGCGATCTGGTCGACATCTCGCTGGAGTGGCTGGAAGACGGTCGCCGCCGCGCTGCCGCGGCCAACAACTGGTTACGCAGCGCCGAATATGCGACCCCGGTCATCGAGCGGCCGTGGGTCTTTTCAGGTTCGCGTCGTGTTGAGAGCGACGCGCTGATCTGCGATCAGAGCGGCGAAGGCGTGGCGTTGGTGGATTTCCCGAACAGCCTGCTGTCGCTTTCTCGCGGATACACCAGTCACGACACGGATCTTTGGGCGATTGCGAACAGCGCGGCGATCCCGCCCGAGGACACGCAAGTCACGGTTGTGCTTCACCCGGCCAGGACGCGCGAGATCGACGCGCGATTGGACCGCCGCGGCGCGCTTCTGATCGACGGCACTCCCGCTGGTGTCGACGACTTGGTTGATCTGCTTCGCATGATGAGCCGGATTGACCCCGCGCGCGTGCAGCCGATTCGCGTTGAAAGTCCATTGCGCGCCGACGAGCAGGCGCTGCGCAGCGCGCTGACACGCGCCGGAATCGCGGAAACTCTGCTGCGCATCGAACGAACGAATCCGCACTGAATTCGGGAGACCGCTCACGTGGACGATTCCGCGCCATCCCGACGCCGGTATTCAATGCCCTATGGAGAGCAATTCCTCGAGCGCGCCGCGCAGTTCCGGAAACCGAAACTCGAAGTTCTCTTCGCGCAGCCGCTCCGACACCAGATAGCGCCCGTAGAGCGCCAGCTCCGGGTCGGTGCGCATCAGCAGCGGCGCGCCGATGCGCACCAGCCACGCCGGCGCGGGCAATCCGATCGGCATGCGCATCGCCCGCCGTAGAGTCCGCATGAAATGGCGCTGCGAAACGGGGTTCGGGGCGGTGGCAATGAACAGTCCTTGGAAGTCCGGATCGATCAGGGCCCGTTCGAACAGCCGGTTCATGTCGAGTTCATGAATCCAACTGATGCCCTGCTTTCCTGAGCCGACCGGGCCGCCGAGTCCGAGCTGCACGAGCGTCTTCAGCCGCGCCAGCGCGCCGCCGCCGGCGCCGCGGTCGCGGCCGATTACGAAACTGGTGCGCAAGACCACCCAGCGCTGCCGCGGAAGAACGCTGTGGTGAAACGCCGCTTCCCAAGCCCCGCCGACGGCGGGTGCGAAGCCGTATCCGATCGGCGAATCCTCATTGCAAACCGCCTCGGGCGGGTCGCCGTAGATGTGAGCAGTGCTCATCTGCACCCACACCGGAGGCGGCGACGCGACGGATCGCAGGGCCTGCCCCAGAACCTGCGTGGCCTCAATGCGCGATCGGCGGATTTCGTCCTGATGATCGGGGGTCTTGATGCAGTCGACGCTGCGGCCGGCGAGGTTGACCAGGCCCGCGGCGCCATCCAGCTCGCGACTCCATTCGCCCAGCGTTCGCGCGTCCCATCGTACGTGTCGCCACGCGCCGGCGACGTGGGGCGGCGTGCGCGACAGAATGACGATGGTCCAACCGGCAATCGACAAGTGTGTCGCGAGCGAAACGCCGAGAAACCCGCTCCCGCCGGCGATGACGATTCGGCCGCGTGATTCGGGGGGGTTCATGCCTGAACGGTACCGCTCTTAGGGCGCAGATTGAATACGCCGACGGTGATTCGCGCGCGGGCGTGTACGATGCACACTAGAGTTTGGATTCTCAGCGACAGGAACGGCGCCTTGCGCGGCACGTAGCTGCGTAGCCCACGTTCTCACGGCAATAGAACGAGAACGACTAGCGGTCACGCAATGTCCGACCATTCCCGTGCCGACATTTGCAAACTCGTCCGCCTGCGCGACGTCGTCCCGCACGACCTGCCGATCCTCTTCCAATACCAGCTCGACCCCGAGTCGAACCAAATGGCGGTGACGAACCCGCGCGACGCGGCGGCTTTCGACGCTGTGTGGGAAAAGGTCTTTCGCGAGCGCACGGTGGTGGCGAAGGCAATCGTGCTGGAAGGGCGCGTCGTCGGGAACATCTCGTGTTTCAAGCGCGATGGATTGGATTTCGTGGGCTATTGGGTCGCCCGCGAGCTCTGGGGACGCGGCATCGCGACGCGGGCACTCGAGCTGCTGCTTCAGGAAGTCGCAATCCGGCCGTTGCATGCCTGCGCGGCGCGAACAAACACCAGATCGCTCCGCGTCCTGGAGCGCTGCAGGTTCGTCGTCACTGGCTACCAGATGTCACCCGGCGACGAACGCTTTCCGGCCTGTGAGCTCGCGCATTTGGTGCTGGAATGAGTGGCGGCCGCAGTGGGCGCGCGAGATAGGAATCTCGCACGAGCGGTAACGCGCGAGATGGGAATCTCGCACATCGGTCCGCCGATGCGCCGCGATTTCTCGCAACCGGCTGAAATACTCCGCTCCGGTTCTCGATTACATTCATAGCAGTTCAAGGGAGCCGCCATGCACTTCGCCCGCAGTCATTTCGCGTCGCTTAGCGCCGTATTCGCTATTTCGCTGGCCGCTTCGGCATCTGCGCAGCAAGAGGCCGATCCGGCGTTTGATGCGAAGGTCGCCAAGCCGGCGTACAAGACCGGGGACGGGCCCATCGTGCTGTTTGACGAGGGGCATCACAATTTCCACACCAGCGGCGGGCGCTACAAGCCCTTCGCGGACCTGATCACGTCGGACGGCTACCGCGTGCGTCCGGTGAAGGCGAAATTCACTGAGGAGTCGCTGAAGGACGGCGTCATCCTGGTGATTGCGAACGCCCTGGGCGCCGAGCGGATGAACGACCCCGCGGCGCATGAGCCCGCTTTTTCAAACCATGAATGCGAAGTCGTAGATGACTGGGTCAAGCATGGCGGCAATCTCCTGCTGATTACCGATCATTTTCCGACCGGCTCGGCAGCCGAGCTGCTGGGCCGCCAATTTCACGTCGAAATGAGCTGCGGCGCGACCAACGATGAGCCGACGTTCACGCGAGAAAACAAGCGTCTCGGAAAGCACGTGATTCTGGAAGGTCGCTCCGCCGAAGAACGCGTCAATACGATCAAGACGTTTACCGGCCAGACGCTCAAGGCGCCCGAGGGCGCCACCGCGCTGCTGACGATGTCGGACGACGCCCGTGAGCGTATCCCAAACCCGGACGATCCGCGCCGCGGCAAACCACGCGAGGCCTCCGCCGCCGGGCGATCGCAGTGCGTGGTCCTGACGCACGGCAAGGGACGCGTGGTCATCCTGGGCGAAGCGGCGATGCTCACCGCGCAAGTCCACGGCGATGAGAAGTTCGGAATGAACGTGCCGGGCCTGGACAACCGGCAGTTTGCACTAAACATCATGCACTGGCTGTCCGGCGCCTTGAAGTAGTCCAATGCGTCCCTCTCCTGATTCCGAAGCACAGCCCGCTCGGCCGTGTGTTCACGCCACGTAGACCGCTGACGAACGCTCCTGAAACAACAGCAGCCACCCCGCGCAGTTACAATCCCGCGACGAACACGGCCCCAGCAGGAGTGCGCCATGCAGACGCGTAAGCTCGGCAAGTCCAAACTCGAAGTCTCGGCGATGGGCTTGGGCTGTATGGGAATGAGCTTTGGTTATGGCCCGCCCAAGGACAAGCAGGAGATGATCAAGCTCTTGCGTGCCGCCGTGGATCGGGGGGTGACTTTTTTCGATACTGCCGAGGTTTACGGTCCGCACACGAACGAGGAACTGGTCGGCGAGGCGCTCGAGCCATTCAAAGGAAAGGTCGCCATCGCCACCAAGTTCGGGTTCAAGCTGAATCCGGCCGACGAGCGCGGCTGGGTCGGGCTGGACAGCCGGCCGGCACACATAAAGGAAGTCGCCGACGCGTCGCTGAAGCGCCTGCGGATCGAGGCGATTGACCTGTTCTATCAGCATCGCGTGGACCTCGATGTCCCGATCGAAGACGTAGCGGGCGCGGTGAAGGACCTCATTCGTGCCGGCAAGGTCCGCCACTTCGGGCTTTCGGAGGCCGGCGCGCAGACAATCCGCCGCGCTCACGCCGTGCAGCCCGTCGCAGCGCTCCAGAGCGAATACTCGCTGTGGTGGCGCGCTCTCGAAGCGGAGATCATTCCGACGCTCGAGGAACTCGGCATCGGGCTGGTGCCGTACAGTCCGCTGGGCAGGGGATTTCTGACCGGGGCACTCGATTCGGCCACGACGTTCGCGTCGAACGATTTCCGATCCACGCTGCCCAGATTCACGCCGGAGGCCCTGAAGGCGAATCGGACGTTGATCGAGTTGTTGTCGAACACGGCGAAGCGGCATCAGGCGACGCCCGCTCAAATCGCACTGGCATGGCTGCTGGCACAGAAGCCGTGGATCGTCCCCATTCCCGGGACGACAAAGTTGAATCGACTCGACGAGAACCTCGGCGCGGCGAAGATTACGCTCTCGGCGTCGGACGTACGCGAAATCGCAGCCGCCGCATCAGAAATTCCGCTGCTGGGGGCGCGCTATCCCGAAAAAATGGAGCAGATGGTCGGGCGGTAAGTCGATTTGCGATGGCCGCACGGTCGCCCGCAAGCGACGGTCGTACGGACACGCCGGCTCGGTTCGACGAGAGCCTCGCTTCCAAACTGGCTATTCGAGCTCCGCACCCGGGTGCGTCGCATACCAGGCGAACCAGAACGAATTCGCGATCTGGAGAGCCGGCGAACCCACTGTCGCGGAGAGGTGCGCCGTCGCGGGGTCGCCGTGATACGTGAATTGGACCGTTGTGCCGGCCACGCTCAGCTCACCGACGCCGTTGCGGTCAGCCGCTTTGGCGAGCGACGCCAGCGTCCACACGTGCCACTCGCCGTCGTCGACGCGAACCGCGACCACGCCGGTCTTCTTCGGCAATCCCGGCGGCGGTAGCGGCTCAGCGGGGAAACGCAGCAGGTCGTTCCCAAAATAGGGCAGATAGACGTCGCGTTTGTAGAGCTGCGTGCGATCCGGGTCGGGCAGGATGATTTCAGTCGCCGGGTACCGAGCGCGCCAATCAGCCCAGCGCACCAGGTTCGCGGGCAGAATACGCAGCGATTTCCCCGCCTTCGCCGCGGCGCCAGAAATCGCACGGGATTGCAATTGGCTCCAGAGACTCTCGTCGCCGCCGGGGTGTCGATCAAACATCACCAGGTTGCAATTGAACAGCAGCCCGCTCACGCCGAATTCGAGCGTCTCGCCGCCGACGCGCCGATCGAACACCACGGCGCTATCGCAGAGCGGGCTGTAGGTGACTGCGATCGGGACGCCGCCGAGCGTGTCGTTGATGATCTCATGCCAGTTCAGAATCCAGATCGGATACACGCGCGCCTCGCCGGCGACCTCGACGCCGATCACCCGGTCGGACGATACCAGCGTCTGAACGCCGCCAAGCCGCGCGCCGCCGTGTAGATCACGCGCGTTGATCGTGCGCGGCGCGACCATCGCCGGCATGCCGTCTTTTCGCACGCCCGACGTCACCAGCGACGCGCGCGGCACCAGACAGGTCGACAGGTCGAATCCGTACGAATCGACTTGCTGCCCGTCGCCGACGGCAGAGCGGCCATGAGGAACTGTGGCGAGGATTCGCCACGCAATCACGATGCTGGGAACCAGAATCGCCAGAATGACCGCCCAGCCGCCGCTCTGAAAATCGAACAGACGCGGCCGAGCGGCGCCGTCGTTCAACGCGAGTCTCCGCCGAACGAATCCACGCCGGCGGCATCAGCGGAGCTCGATAGCAGCGTGCCGGACGCCGGCGCGACGACGAACGGCGTCTGCCCCGGCGGCGGCAGCGCGAGCGACGGGAAGTACAGCGGTCGATTTCGGTCGATCGCCATGAGCGCCAGCAGCAGCGGCAGGTACACCACGCTGGCGATGAACGCCTGTCGAGCGTGTGCGGCGGTCATCTTGTGGATCAGGCGCGCGGCCATGGCGATGAATGCCACGCCCAGCACGATCGCCCCGAATGCGTACGTTTTTCCAACGACGCCTGTTTGCCACAGCATGAGCGTGAGCGGCACGAGCGTCGCGGTGTACACCAGGACATATTGGCGGGTCCGCCGGCCGGTAGGATCGCAGGCGGGCAGCATGCGGAAGCCGCCGCGTTCGTAATCCTCCCGGTACAGCCACGCAAGCGCCAGGAAGTGCGGAATCTGCCAGACAAACAGGATTCCGCCCAGAATCCACGCCGGCAGCGACAACCCGCCGGTAGCGCCGCTCCAGCCCATCATCGGTGGGATCGCGCCGCAGACCGCGCCAACCAACGTGTTCAGCGGCGTGCGGACTTTCAGCGGCGTGTATAGCTGGACGTAAATGAATTCGCATGCGACGCCGAGAATGGCGGTCAACGGATTCACGAGGAAAAGCAGCAGGAGCGGTCCGGCCGCAGTCAGCGCCAGGCCGAAGGCAATCGCCTCGCCGCGCCCGAGTTGGCCGGAAGGCAGAGGTCGACGGGCCGTACGGATCATTCGCGCGTCGCGATCAGTCTCGATCACCTGATTCAGCGCGTTTACGCCGAACGCGCAGGCGGCGGTTCCGAGCAGCGTCCAGGCGAAGCGCGCCCAATCGATCGGTCCGGCGACGGCCAGCCAGAATCCGATCGCCGTCGTGAGCAACACCAGCGTGCTGAGGCGCGCCTTGGCGAGCTCCAGATAGAGCGCGATACGGGACGGAGCGCGGGCCGCGAGGGCAAACTCCGGCGCGGACGGATCGACGGTTGTCGGGGCGCTGCTCAACGACTCCTCCCAGCGAAAGAGCGGGAATTGTAGCGGCGGATGCCGCGATCTCGCAATTTTGGCGCGGGTCGATCGATCGAGTTCATCGCAAACTTGATGCGCCAGCGCGGCGAGCGGTACTGGTGAAGTTTGCCTGCTGGTGTAGTTATTCAGGCTGTTTGCATCTCATGCTGGGTCGGGCGGGCATCTTGCCCGCCCGTGTTTCGCTGCCGGACGGGCAAGATGCCCGCCCAACCCATGATGCACCAATTTTGAATTACGACACTAGAACCTCGATCAGGCGGGTTTTTCGGGGAGTGGATAGCGAAAGACGGCCACGGATGGGATCGGCGGGTACTTGAGGCGGAAGCGGAAACCGAGAAAGTCGTCGGCATTCCAGCCCAGACGCCCGAAGACGCTCTGCACCAGCGGCTCGTAGAACGACACCTCCGGCGCAACCAGCGCCGGCGGATTGCCGCCTAGCAAGGTCACTTCGGTGCCCACCGGCAACAGGCCTTTGTCGCGCGCCGCGGGCGAATACGTCTGGCCGGCGGGAAGATTGCTGTAGACCGAATTCGTCGGCGGCAACACCGCCCGTAGCGCCTGGTGCGCGTACAGGTCGTGAATCACCAGCTCCGTCGGCGTACTCAGGTTGACGAAATGCTCGCCGAATTGATCCTCTTCCGTGCGATAGATCGAATACGCGTTGCGATGGAACCACCCGCTCAGCACGGTCG
This sequence comes from Phycisphaerae bacterium, assembly GCA_046350315.1. Taxonomy (GTDB): domain Bacteria; phylum Planctomycetota; class Phycisphaerae; order UBA1845; family Fen-1342; genus CAZHTF01. The sequence continues at coordinate 1,742,511 of JAXMAP010000002.1, read as the reverse complement.
CCGCCGCGGAACGACCAACCGGCCCCTCCGCCAACTCAATTCTCTCGACGCCCTCGCGGACCGGGACCGCTCGCACCAGCGGCAATGGCTTGGTGCTGAATTCGCCCAGTAACGGTGGTTCACCTGGGCCGAGTCGCGCATCGATCGCCTCCAACGGCGAAACGGGCGCGGCGCGGCCGTCACCGATGTAGCGTGCGATGGTCGCGAAGCTCCAGGCGACATCCGGCCGCAAGCGCCGGAAGTCGATCAGCCCGCCGACCGTGGCGGCATCGACCAGCCCCGCACGGCGGGCCGGCGCTACAAAGTGAAGGCTCAGATGCACGCGCGCCTGCACGCCCCACGTCGCGCTTTGACCGCGGAACGCCAGGCGGCGATGCGTTTCGCCCGATTCGCGCGCGGCGCGCTCCGAGGCGCCGCCTGCCATCATCAGCAGCGTCTCGCGATCGCCGGAATGCTCGACCACGAAACGGTCGAATTCGCCCAGGGCTTTCTTCACGCGCTCGACGCTCGTCTGTGGCGCGCCGGCCTTCCGTGCGGAGTCAACGAAAATTCGAAATCCGGTCTTGCCGGGAAAGTGCGGAACCGCCGCCCACGAGTCGTCTTCGCGAATGAGCCGCGAAATCTTCCAGGACAGGCTCTTGTCGACCCCGATGCGGCGCGCAAGTTCTTGAGGCTGCATGGGATCGAGATCGATCGCGGCGACCAGCTCAGCGAGCGCGGCGCGAACGCCGCGAATGACGGTTTCGGCTTGTGTGCGAAACGAAGCGGCGTGAACGTCAGCAGCGCCGGAGTGCAACGGATGTTTCCTATGTGTGCCGGCAAGAACCAACGCCAGTGAACCGTCGATCCCATATCCTACCGTCCGGCAAGTAAGCCCGGCAAACGAATTCTCTGGAGAACTCCACACAGAATCTATTGCATCGTTCTGCCGCCATGCGAACGTTCACCCTGCAGATCGGGCGCGCGATGTGCCTCCCACAGGTCGCTGGGCGCGTCGCCAGCGGGCACGCCGGGCAGCTTCATCGAGACCGGCGATGCCGCCGAACTGCCGAATACCGCCCAGACCGCGCTGGGCAACGGACCGCTGGTTTCGATCCGCGGCCGGATCACCTTGGGCGACGCGGACATGTACCGCATCGAGCTCTGCGACGCCGCCAGTTTTCTGGCGACGACGGAGTTTGGTACGACGTTTGACACACAGCTTTTCCTGTTTCGGCCGGACGGGATGCGGCGACGGAGACACCGACGAATCGGATCTGGGGTTGCTGCTGCAAGACTGGCTTCGGACTTGCCAATAGCGCCGAGTCGTTGCGTCGGGCGAATGACGCGGAACGCCACTGGTGATGGGTAGTGACCCGGTTTCGCGACGAAACTCCCCAACCGAGCCGCGACCGTAAGGGAGGGGTCTGTTGCGACAAGCAGAAAGCCGCTCGCCGTCAATCTCGCGATCCCAAACCCGCCGCGCTCAGGTTCAGCTCCAGCGTCGCGACGGCGTGACGCAGGCCGTAGTTTTCGAGCACTTGCGGATGGAGTTCGCCCATGGTGCCGATGCGCTCCCCATCGGCGTTCATCACGGCGGCGCAGCGTCCGGTGATGTAGCTCGGGCTTTCGGAAGCCTCCACACGGACGCTGATCCCGAGCTCATGCGCGAACGAATCAAGCACGGCGCGAATGTCCGCATATCCGGCGTGCGTGTCAACGATCGCAGCCGCAAGGCGGCGGCGCTCCGTGGCGCCGGTTTCTGACTGATCGTCGACGACCGGGCAATCGCCGACCTCGAACAGCCGCTGCGGCAAGTCATACTGCTTGTTAATCGCCAGCGTCTCCAAAATCCCCGGCAACAGCGACACGCGGCAAATCGTCTGCTCGGTGCTGATCGGATTCTCGATCCGCACGGCGCGTTCGTCGGAAGGCACGCTCCACTTCGCGAATGCCGCCGGCTCGCTGGTCAACGGCAGTGTCATGACCTGATGAAAGCCCAGCCCGACGAACACGGAACGCACGATTCGAGACTGCTCCTCGATTTCGCGCGGTCTGCCGATTGTGAACGTCGGCGTCAGCCGTGGCGTCAGATTCTGGTACCCGTGCGCGATGGCCACGTCTTCGATCAAGTCGATCGGGTGCATCACGTCGTTTCGCCACGCCGGCACGCGCACCCGCAACGTCCGGCCATCGGCGGCCGGTTCGACACCATGGCCCATGCGCTCGAGGAGTCGCGCGAGCGTCGGCGAATCCAGCCCGACGCCGATCGTGTCTGCAGCCGTGCGCACGTCGAGCGGCATGACCGCCGGCGTAAAATCGGGCGTCGTAATCGAGCGATCGGCGTACTCGACGCGCACCGCTTCAATGACCACATCGGGCATTACTTCTTTCACGCCGCTGACCAGAATATTCAGCGCGCGATCAACCGTTCGCTGCGCCATGCCAGTCACGTCGACGAAACACTGCCGCGTGGAGAGCGTGACGCGCGTCGCCTCGCTGTTGATGATCGGCGGCATCGAAAGCACCCCACCGTCGCCGTCCGTCAGAAGCGGGTACGCCGAGAAACCGGCGAGCAGGTGCGCATACGCCTTTCCCGTGCCGTGTTTTTCAAGGATTTCGCGCGGCGTCAGGTTGGCCGCCGGATCGGTCGGCGAAAACCCGAGCGGCACGAATCGCAGCTCATCCGGCCCGACGGTCCGATACGCGAACGTGCGAGCGGAGTTGAGCTTGTCGAGGTCGTAAACGCCGATCGAGGCCAGCTTGCGATCGCGCCCCAGCGCCCAATGCAGGTCTTCCTGCAGGTTCATCAGCAGCTTCACGCGCTCGTTGTCGAGCCGCAGGTTGCGAATGATCGCACAGGCGATGCACGGGCGGTAGCTCTCGTCGCGAGCCAGGCGAGGATCGACGCGCACCGAGCACACCGCCGGCGTTACCGCGTAACCGACGAGTCCGGTTCGCGCGCCCAGAAAACCGCGCATGTAGCGCGCCATGCCGCCGACGTCGAATATGTCCGGCCGAACGGCGACCATGTTCAGCCGCGCCACCTTGTTCTCGCCGAGCACGCGGCACGCGGCGGGACGTTCGCGGAAATCGCTGCCGCACTTGGCACAGCTCAGCGGCTGCCCCTGCGCGGCGGTGCGCTCGAACACGTTCTCGCAGACCCCGCACGCGTACCCGAACGTGGTCGCCATTTCCTCAACTTCGACACCCATTTCTTCGAGCGTCTGTGCGAGCCGCGTTTCGTCGATCACGTGACGATCCACGTTCACCAGGCGAAGCAGCAGATCGACGGGCATGTTGATAATGGGCATCGCAAACGGTCTCCAGGCAAGTCTGCGATTATCGTCAGGTCCGGCCGTCTCGCAACGAGAGAGACCAGTGGCTTTTATTCCGTAGCGGCATTCGCTAGGATCGAGCTAGACGGGACGGGAACGGTTTCGGGGCCGGGCGAGGCGCCGGCGCTTGCACGAGCGCTTGGAGTGCGCGCAATTCCTCGCCCAGCGGCGGCGTCCGGGCGGTGTGTGCTTGGAGCGGCGGTGTCGCGTGCCGCGTTGCGTTGGTTGGAGGACGGGGAGAGCGTGGACGCGGGCGTGCCGTTGCTGGTCGTCGGATCAAGCGCGTTGCGCGACGCAGTCGCGCGGGTGCTGCCACAGGCCCGCGTCACGTCGGCCGAGCAACCGGTGGACGCGATCTGGCGCGCCGGCCAGGATCGTTTCGAGCGCGTGCTCATCGCGCTCTTGCCAAGCCCCAAACTCACGGCAGCCGTCGAGGCGATTCGGTCGCGCGCGCCGAGCGCGAAAATCGTCATCATCTGCCAGCCCTCCGGCGAGCCGGACGCCCGCGCGGCGCTCGATCAGGGCGTCGATGATTACGTTCTCGAACCGCTGAGCCGAGCCGAGCTCGAAGCGGCGCTGGATCTGCCGCCCTATCGGCCGGCTGCCGCGGTCTTGCCGGCGACGCCGCGCGAACCGTTCGACGAGTACGCGCGTTTCGGCGAGATCTTGCGTCAACTCGCCGATGGGGCGGGTCCAACGCTCGAACGGCTCGCCCGGTTAGTGCAGGACGCTTGCGACTCGGAGGGTGTCCAGATCGAACTCGATGGATTCGCCGCGCGATTGGGCGACGTTGGCGATCCGGTGCTTGAAGAGCCGATCCGTCGCGATGAACTCGCGGTGGGACGAATCCTGCTCGGCCGGCGGCGCGGCGGGGCGCATGCCGCCAGCACGGCGCTGCGCCTGGCCGAGTACGCCCGGCTGGTCGAAGTCACGATCGCGCAGGCGCGAGAACGCGAGCACTGGCGCGACTTGGCGTATACGGACGATCTCTCCGGCCTTCGGAATCGGCGCTATTTCGAGCGCGCCGTGGACGAGCACATCCGCCGCGCCACGCAGCAGCGCGAGCGACTGACCGTGCTGATCTTCGACATCGACGATTTCAAGTCCTACAACGATCGCTACGGCCACCAGACCGGCGACGAATTGATCCGTGAAGTGTCGCAGCTGCTGCGCCGCTGCTGCCGCGAAGGCGACCTGGTCGCGCGGCTGGGCGGCGATGAATTCGCCGTCGTCTTCGTCGACAGCGAAAAGCCGCGCGTGCCCGGCTCCCAGCATCCGGCCGAGCCGATCGCGCTGGCGGAGCGATTCCAACGCGCCCTGAGCGAACACGCGTTCCCGATTCTCGGTCCCGATCGGCCCGGGCCGGTGACGATCAGCGGCGGGCTGGCGTGTTTCCCATGGGACGGGATAACGCGAGACGCGCTCGTCGCGGCGGCGGATGCGGCGCTGCTCGAAGCGAAACGCACGGGAAAGAATCGGATCCAGATCGCCGGCGAACATGTCGATGCACCGGCATCGGCCCCTTCCGAGTAGCGCCCGCGTCAGGTTGCGGCAAATCCTCGCGGCCCGGTGCACTGTCCAATCAGTAGGCAATATCCATCCGGATCGCTGACGCGAATTTCGCCTTCCGGCATGTAATGCGGCTTGGAAATGTCGAACACCACGCAGCGACCGTCATTCGGTCCGGCTTGCCCGCAGTATTTTCCGCCGTCGTGCAGTCCGCGCCCGAGCAGGCGCGACCGGAGCGCTGCGACATCGTTCGAATACAGATAAAGGAGCATGGCTTGCTGCTCCGGCGCGATCGGGCCGTCGGCGCGGGCGAACATGATCCATGCATTTGCGGAGCGCAGCGAAGCCCAGCGCGTAATTCCGCCGTGTTCAAGTCGATTCAGGACCGAAAAGCCGAGGTGCTCGTAGAACACGATCGAGCGTTCCACGTCGGCGACGTGCGCCATCGGGATCAGTCCAAAGACGCTTGCCGCGCGACCGATATTATTCGCATCCATGCGCCAAGCGTACCACGAAATCGGGATCCCGGTCACGCGATGTCTTCCCGTGTTGCCGGTCGCTCCTCAACCATTCACCGCCTCGCGCCGATATTGCAGGCTAGGGTCGCGCCCGATTCCGCGGCGCCCCGGATCGGCGGTAATCATGAGCACAGTCAGTTCACAACCGAGCAGTAGCCGGGCGGGCTCGACGACCAATGGCGTTTCGGCGTCGATCCCCTGGGCGCCTGTGTCGGAGATCCCCAAGCGCCGCGCCGCGCCGCGCGTGATCCATCGCGCTCCGTGTCGAATCAGCGTGTTTGCCGACGGCGCTACGTTCGAATGCGCGGGCCGGACGCTGAACTTGTCGGCAGGAGGGCTGGCAGTCGAAGCGCCGCACGAGCTGCCGGCGGGCGCCGCTGTCGAAGTCAGCCTCTCGCAGCCCGGCGGTATGCCGCTAACGATCGCCGGCAACGTGACGCACGCTCGCCGCGTGCTGAGCGGCACGTTCGAGATCGGGATCGTCGTTGCGCCGGCCGCCGCGTCGAGGCCAACCTAAACAACCGCACGCCGCACGGGGTGTGTGACACATTGGGCGGATCCGATTTTTGCCCCGCGAGGGGCGACGGAGTGTAGCCACGTGACGCCCCTAGCGGGGCGAGAATCCACTCGCCAAATGTGTCACGCACCCCGCCACACGTGACTCCGCGCCATCCCGTTGCGGTCCGCCGCTGTCCCGCATAGAGTTCCCAATCTTCGCCTCATGACGCCGGCGGTGTTCGTCGGCGGGGCGTCGGTTCTCTTTTGCCTTGCTCAGACCGCCTCAAGCGGGTCAACGGACGCGGCGTAGGGCGACGCCGCGGGAATGCACGTTCATGGTCGATCACAACCTCCTCAAAGACATCGAAATCAGCGACGCCGACGTAAACGCAATGCTGGGCGGCGTTCGCGAAGAAGAAATGCTGGGTTCGACGCTGGCGCACGCGCCGACGCCCGGCGGCGAAGGCACGATCCTCAAGGCCCGCGTCGTTAACCGCATCGGAAACGAGATCATTCTCGACGTCGGCCTGAAGAGCGAAGGCATCATCTCGGCCGACGAATGGGACGACCCCACGCAGGCGCAGATCGGCGGCGAGGTCGAGGTGCTGCTCGAAGAGATCGAGCCGGATACCGGCCTGGTCATCCTGTCGAAGCGTCGCGCCGACCGCATTCTGAACTGGCGTCGCATCGTTGAGAGCTGCAAAGAAGGTGACACCGTCAAGGGTCGCGTGCAGCGCAAGACCAAGGGCGGATTACTGGTGGATATCGGCGTGCCGGTGTTCCTGCCAGCCTCGCAGGTCGACATTCGCCGACCGGCGGATGTGGGCGAGTACGTCGGGCAGGAAATTTCCGCCAAAATCCTGCGCATCGACATCGAACGCCGCAACATCGTCATTTCGCGCCGCAAGCTGATCGAGGAGGAGCGCGCCAAGGCTAAGGCCAAGCTGATGTCCGAAATCGAGGTGGGCCAGATCCGCAAAGGCACGGTCAAGAACATCGCCGACTTCGGCGCGTTCGTCGACCTGGGCGGCATCGACGGCCTGCTGCACATCACCGACATGTCGTGGGACCGCATCGTGCACCCCAGCCAGATGCTCAAGATCGAGCAGGAGGTCGAGGTCAAGGTGCTGTCGGTCGACCGCGAGCGCGAGAAAATCGCGCTGGGCCTCAAGCAGAAGGAAGAGAACCCGTGGGAACGCGTCGCCGACCGTTACCCGGTCGGTTCGCGCGTGCACGGCGAAGTCGTGAACATCGTCAACTACGGTGCGTTCGTGAAGCTCGAATCGGGCATTGAGGGCCTGGTGCACATCAGCGAGATGAGCTGGACCCGCCGCGTCACGCATCCGTCCGAAGTCGTCAATCCGGGCGACCAGGTGGACGTGGTGGTGCTCGAGATCAACAAGGAAAAGCAGGAAATCTCGCTGGGCATGAAGCAGACCGAGGTCAACCCGTGGACCACCGTGGCGCACAAGTATCCGCCCAACACGGTGGTCGACGGCACGGTCCGCAACCTGACCAACTACGGCGCGTTCGTCGAAATCGAGGACGGCATCGACGGCTTGCTGCACGTATCCGACATGAGCTGGACCAAGAAGGTCAGCCATCCGTCGGAGCTGCTCAAGAAAGGCGACCGCGTGCGCTGCGTCGTGCTCTCGGTGGATCAGGAGAAGATGCGCGTCGCGCTCGGTCTGAAGCAGATGAACGAGGACCCCTGGGTCCGAGCCGTTCCGGAACGCTACCAGCCCGGCATGGTGGTGCGCGGCAAAGTCACCAAGATCACGAACTTCGGCGTGTTCGTCGAATTGGAGCAGGACCTCGAAGGCCTGCTGCACGTCTCCGAGCTGGCCGATCACAAGGTTGAGAATCCGCAGGACGAGGTCAAGATCGGCGACGAGATCGACGTCAAGATCTTGCGCGTCGACACGGTCGAGCGAAAGATCGGCCTGTCGAAGAAACGCGCCGAATGGACCGGCGACGGCGGCGCGCCCGCGGAAGGCGAATCCGGCGGCGAACGCCCGCGCAAGGAGCGCAAGCTGCGCGGCGGATTGCATCGGGACGAGTAGCTCAACTCGCAGTCGCGAAGATGGGGTGGGGCGGGCATCTTGCCCGCCCTTTTCGTTTGTCAGGCGCGGTGTACTTCACGCCGTCCGAACCGCCGATGAGCGTGTCGTCGATGACTTTCGTCTTGCCCGTTCGCAGACGCAGAAGCGTCTGGGACGGGGCGTGCGCCTTCCGTGCGAAGCGGAACTCGCTCTCGCTCGGCAGCCGGCGGCGGATGAAACATACCGTGTCGCTCGTGCCGACCTTACCTACGGCTCTGCCTGTTCCTAGAATCCAGCGCGAGGTGGTTGCCATGGGCGCTGCGCGGAGAGTTACCACAACAGTGCAAGCAGGCGGGAAAATCGAGGTGCGCGCTCCCGACTTGCCGCTCGGGCAGCCGGTCGAGGTGATCATCCGCCTCGCGAACGGGCAGCCCAGCGGGCGGCGTTCCATCGTGGATATCCTGGCCGAGTGCCCGGGCGGATTGCTCTTCAAAACGCCCGAGGACGTGGACGCCTACATTCGGGAAGATCGCGATTCGTGGGAGCGCTGAGCCTACCCGCTTCCGACGCGATTACATCAACGCCAACTGCGTCATCGATGCCGTGGAAAAGATCGCGCCCTACGATGCCAATCTTGCGCCGCTATGGCTGGCGGCAGTGTCCGGACGGCTCTCGATCATCAGCAGTGAGCTGATCGTGCTCGAGGCGCTGGTCAAGCCCATAAGCGACAAGAACGCGCGGCTCGAAGCGGCAGTTCGCAGTTTTCTTTTCGGCGGGTGGCATGCTCGCGGCCTTTGGCGAGCAAGCCGTGCGACAGTCGTGCGCTATCGGCGTTGGCAGCCATATTCGGCGGCCGCAGCCACGCCACGCGGGCCCACGCGGGCCCGATTTATTCGCGCCGTGGAGCGGTCAAGATGCCCGCCCCACCCAATTTAGCGCAGGCGCATCCGCGCGGTAGCTCATTCACCGCCCCGAGGCCCGCTCCAGCGGTGCTGCTTCAGCACGCTCACGATCTGCTCCGCCAGTTCGACCGCCGCCAGGCCGTCGTCGGCCGAGACCGGCGGGCGCGAGCGCGTCCGCACGCATTGCACGAACGTCTCGAGCTCCGCGCTGAGCGCGTCCTTGTCGTCGATGGCCAGCGGCTCGACGTGGATCATCTTGCCAAAATCGGCCCCGGCCAGATCGGCCAGGCTCTCGAAGTTTCGCTCGCGGGCGAACTTGATCACGTCAAGGTTCTTGTCCTTCGTGATCGCGACGCCCACTCTCTTCTGATAGTCCAGCGAGATGTACGCATCTTCGCAGAAGATGCGCAGCTTGCGCTCGGTCTTGAGCGCCAGGCGCGAGGCGGTCAGGTTCGCCACCGCCCCGCCGGCGAAGCGAATCCGCGCGTTGGCGATGTCCTCGTGCGGGCCGAGCACGTCGACGCCGACCGCGTCCACGGCCGCGACGCGATCGCGGACCAGATGCAGCAAGATGTCGATGTCGTGGATCATCATGTCGAACACGACGCCCACGTCGGCCGAGCGAAACGTAAACGGGCTGATGCGATGCGCCTCGACGAACTTCGGCCGCACACCCAGCCGATCCACCGCCCGCAGCGCCGGGTTGAATCGCTCGGTATGGCCGACCTGCACGATCGCGCCGTGCCGCCGGGCCAACTCGGCAATTTCGCGCGCTTCGGCGGCTACCGGCGCCAACGGTTTTTCGATCAATACTCCGATCCCGCGCTCGATCAGCGGCCGCGCGACGCGGAGATGATGCACCGTCGGCACGGCGACGGTGACCGCGGCGATGTCGCCGAGCTCCGGCGTGAGCGCCTCGGCCGCCGCGACTCCCAGCGGTTCGGCCAGTTCGCGCGCTCGCGCGACGTTCTGATCGACGACCGCCACCAGTCGCACGCCGGGAAGTTTGGAATACACGCGAACGTGGTGTCGGCCCATGTGGCCGGCGCCGATGACGGCGACGGGCAGCGGCGTGCTCATTCTGCGTCTCCGGCGCGGGCGCTGGCGTCCGCCCGTCGATAGAAATGTTCGCGATCGGCGTCGCTGTCGCCGCGGCCCTGCTCGCGCGCGCGGCCGTGCACGCCGGTGTCCATCTTCCGCCGCACGAAGTCAACCAGATAGCGCACGTGCTCGTCGCGCATCAGGCCGTTGCTCTCGACCTCGCCTAACGCTTCGGCGGTGCGTCCCGCGCCGCGCTCCGCCCTCCGGCCAAAGAGGATTCGGAACGCCTCTTTCATCAGCTCGATCGATTCGGGCGCGATCTTCCAGCGCCGCATGCCTTCGACGTTCACGGCCCGCACCGCGCCGTCGTAACCCTGCACCTTCATGTAAGGCGGCGTGTCCTGCGTGATGCGCGTCATGCCGCCGACGTACGCGAAACGCCCGACCGTGACGAAGTGATGCATGGCGCTGTGGCCGCCGACATTGACGTAGTCTTCGATCTGCACGTGCCCGGCGAGTTGCACGTAGTTCGCCAGGATCGCGTGATCGGCGATGCGAACGTCGTGCGCGACGTGCACGCCGACCATCAGCAGGTTGCGATTGCCGATGCGCGTGGTTCCGCCGCTGTGCTCGTCAACCTCGGTGCCGCGGTGGATGGTGACATTCTCGCGCAGAATATTGTCGTCGCCGATTTCGACCCGCGTCGGCCCGCCGCGGAACTTGAGATCCTGCGGCGCGGCGCCGATTGTGCATTGCGGGAATATCGCATTACGGCGGCCGATTTGCGCGGGGCCGAGGATCGTCACGTGCGGGTGCAGGATGCAGCCGTCGTCGATCGACACGTCCGCGCCGACATGGCAAAACGGCCCGATCCGCACGTCCGCGCCGATCCGCGCGCCGGGGTCGATCGCCGCCATCGGGTGAATCTGGCTCATGCCGCGAGCCTCGCTCGAATCACGCGCGTCATTCTCATTGCGCCGGCTCCGCGTCGACGAGCATGAAACGGATGACGGCTTCCGCGGCCAGCTCATCGCCCACCTTCGCGCGCCCCAACACCTCGCCGCCGAAGGATTTCACGCGCTTCGACACAACTTCGAGCACCAATTGATCGCCCGGCGTCACAGGGCGTCTAAACTTCACCTTGTCCAGACTGAGCAGCACCGCCAGGCGGCCGGTGTGCTCCAATTTCTGCCCCAACAGGATGCCGCCGAGCTGCGCCAAAGCCTCAATGATGAGCACGCCGGGCATGATCGGCTGCCGCGGGTAGTGCCCGACGAAAAACGGCTCGTTGATGCTCACGTTTTTCACGCCGACCGCGCGGCGATCGCCGTCAATCTCCAGCACCCGATCCACCAGCAGCATCGGATAGCGATGCGGCAGAATTCGCTGCACGCCGGCGACGTCGATGCGCGGCCGCGTGGCGAGCGACTTCTCAAATCGCTCGGATTCCTCCTGCTCGATGATCCGGCGAACCAGCTCGTGATTGAGGTTGTGACCGCTTTTGCGGGCGTAGATTCGCCCGGCGACGAAATTGCCCGCCAGCATCAGATCGCCGACCAGGTCGAGGATTTTGTGCCGGACGCATTCGTCGGGGAATCGAAACTGGTTTTCGATCGGTCCGTCGGGGCCGATCACCAGCAGGTCCTGGTAAGACAGGTGCGACCCGAGGCCGGCGGCGCGCAAATGCGGCACTTCGTTGTCGAAAATAAATGTCCGCGCCGGTGCGATTTCGTTCGCGAACGTCGCCGGATCGAGAATGAACTTGTAAATCTGGCGCGACAGCGGCGCCCCGGCGTCGTATTCCAGCTCGTAGATAATCTGAAGCCGATCATCGTCCGTCGGCCAGGCCACCAGCTCGGCGTCACCCTCGCCGACGCGCACCGGCCGCGACACGCGCACAATCCTTCGCTCGGCGACCTGCTCCTCGGTGCCCGCGGAGGTCAACGCGTCGACGAATGGGCGCGAACTGCCGTCGACGCCGGGCACTTCCATCGCGTCCAGCTCGACTTCGAGGTTGTCGATCCCCAGCCCGCGAATGGCGGCCAGGCAGTGCTCGACCGTCTCGATCGTGGCCGTACCGTTGCGCAACGACGTGCGGCGGGCGCGCTTGGACAGGTTTTCGATTCGCGCCGTGATGCGGACCGGCTCGGGCTGATCGCTGCGAACAAACGTGATCCACGCGCCGGGCGGGGCGGGTTTGAAGCGCGCGGTGACGGGTTGCCCGGTGAACAGGCCCCGACCGGAAATCTCAACCGGCGCCTTGATCGTTCGTTGATGACTCAAGCCGTTCGATCCGTCGGACGAGCTCACGCAATTGCTCAATCATCCGCGGCAGGCGTCGCGCGGCAGCCGCCTCCCGCAAATACTCGTTGTTCGGCACCGCCGGCGAGCCGCGCATGATCACTCCGGCGGGAACATCCTTGGTCAGCCCGGACTGCGCGGTCACGACGACGCCGTCACCGAGCGAGAGGTGGTCGACCAGACCGGCCTGACCGGCCAGGACAACGCCGCGCCCCAGCGTGCAGGACCCCGACACGCCGGCCTGCGCGACGATGACGCAGTCCTCGCCGATGTCGCAATTGTGGCCGATTTGCACGAGGTTATCAATCTTCGCCCCGCGCCGCACGCGCGTGACGCCGCTGCGGGCGCGGTCCACGGCGCTGCCCGCGCCGATCTCCACGTCGTCCTCGATTTCGACCGTGCCGATTTGCGGGATCTTCACGTGCCGGCCGCCGCGCTGAAGATACCCGAAGCCGTCAGCGCCGATGGTGGCGTTCGCATGCACGATCACCCGCGCGCCGAGCGTGCAGCGCTCGCGAATCACCGCGCCGGGCCACAGCACGCAATCGGGGCCAATCCGCGACCCAGCGCCGACGTACACGCTGGGATGTAGCTGCGTTCCAGTTCCGACGATCGCGCCCGGTCCGACGTACACGTACGCGGCGATGGCCGCCCCTGCCACCGTCGCTCCCGGCTCGATCACCGCGTTTGGATGCACGCCGAGCGGCACAGTCGGCGGCGGCGGCGCGAGCAGGCGCAACACGTCGCACATGGCCAGGTCCGGGTCCGGCACACGAATGGCGGTTTTGCCCGGCGGAAGCGGCGCATCCGGCGGCATGACGATGACGCGGGCCGCGGTGCTCGCCAGCTTGGGGGCGAGTTTCAAGTCGCCCAGCCACGTGAGCTGGTCCGGCCCGGCATTGTCCAGCGTTTCCACGCCGCGAATCTCGAGCGTGGCATCGCCCTCGCACGTGGCGTTCAGGTGCGCCGCAATGCCGGCGGCCATGATGGGCAGGCGGGACATGCGCGACACTACAGCGACAGCATCGGCTGCTTGGGCTTCGCGCGATAGTCGGTGTCGACCTTGTTCAACACCATGTCCGTCAGGTCGATTTCCTTGCGCGAGTAGATCACTTTTCTGTTGCGAATCTGAGCCTGCACTTCGTTCGGGTCCGCGCTCTTGATCGGGAACTCGTCGCGATACGTCACCAGGTCGATACCGTCTTTCTCAGCCTGCGCGGCGGTCGTGGCGACGATGTCGTCATAAATTTTCGCGGTCCAGACGGCGACTTCGCGCGCCACGGCGGCTTGCTGCAAGTCAAACCAGTTCTTGTAGTCGATCTGCCGCGCCAGCAATTCTCGCGTCTTCGCCGGACGGGTGGGGTCGTTCGGATCCAGGGCGTCGACCGTCGCCTGCAGCGCGTCAATCGCCTGGCGGCGTTTCACGTTTTCCGCCTCCAATTTTTCCTGGAGCTGTTTCAGCTCCTCGGACAGGTCCTTCTGGCGCTGGCACTCGCCGAAGATCTTGACGACATCGACCACCGCGACGCGCGTGCCGGCTCGCGCCGGCGGCGTCTGAGCCGTGAGCGAAGTTGTCGCCAGCGTCAGGACGCCGGCGGCCGCCGCGCCCATGAGAATCCCGGTCCAGTGCAAACGCTTCATACGAAATCTCCCGCGCCGATGGTTGTAGAACGCTCTCGCGCCGCGCCGCACGCCGATCGAACGCCGCGTCGCCTGCAAGCGGCATATTGTCGTCGAGCAGCCCCGCGACACAAGCGCGGGAAGCGGATGGCGGCGGCCCGGCCCTTCTGCCATCCGCCCACCTGCGGCGCCCCAGACCAAACCGGCGAATTTCGACTACATCGTCGGTCATCGCCCGAACCGCTGTTCGCCGACGTTTGCGCGCGGCGGTCGCGAGTTTTGACCAACTTGATGCGACGCCGAACCTGCCTGCGATCGTCGGCGTCGTCGCGTCGCGCCGCATCCCGCCGTAGCATTTCCACGCGTGTCTTCGAAGCAACGCATATTCATCTCCGTCGCCGAGGATTCGGCCGACGTGCATGCCGCTTCGCTGCTGCGCGCCGCCGCGGAACTGCTGCCGCAATGCCGGTTTTTCGGCCTGACGGGCCCGCGCATGCGTGCGGCGGGTTGCGAGACGATTGATGACCTGAGCGCGCATGCGGCGATGCTCAGCGGGGCGATCGGCGTCGTCGGACGGGCGTGGCGGGCCATGCGGCGCGCCGAGGCAGAGTGGCGGCGAGAGCCACCGGCCACAGCCGTATTGCTTGATTCACCGGAGTTGCACCTGCCGCTTGCCGTGCGGGCCAAGCGTCTGGGCATACCTGTGCTGTATTACATCGCGCCGCAGACCTGGGCTTCGCGCGAATACCGCAATCGCCGCATCGCCGTGCAGGTCGATCGACTCGCGTGCATTCTGCCGTTCGAAGAAGCGTACTTCCGGGCCCGCGGCGTCGCAGCCGAGTATGTCGGGCATCCGCTCTTCGAGCAGCTTGCGCGTGAAACGCCGCGCGCCGACATCGTCGCGGCGCTGCGGTCGGACGAAGCGCGGCCGCTGATCGCGCTGCTGCCGGGTTCACGTCTCCACGTAATCAAGACGATGTTGGCGCCGATGCTCGAAGTCATTCGTCTGCTTCGGGCGGCCGGCGTGAACCCGCGCGTTGCAATCTCCGCGGTCGACGAACGCCGAGCGGCGCAGATCGCCGAATGCGCGTCACGCGCAGGCGACACCGAGCCGGCATCGATCGTCGTCGCCGACAACGCCAGCCTGCTGACGGCGGCTGACCTGGTCCTGGTCGCCTCCGGCACGGCGACATTGCATGTGGCCGCGTATCGCAAACCGATGATTGTGATGTACGACGCTGGAACGCTGATGGCGGTCGGCAACCGGCTCATCGGCCGCTGGGTCGTGAAGCTGCCGCACCTCTCGCTGGTGAATATTCTCGCCGATCGGCGAATCGTCCCGGAATTCATGCCGGAGATTCGCGACTTGGACGACGTCGCGGGCGTCGCGTGCGAATTGCTGCGCGATGAAGCGTGGCGTCGGATCATGGTCGAGGAGATCAATCGGGTCGTCAGCCCACTGGAATCATCGCGCGCGTCGCGGAATGTCTGTCGAATTCTCGGCGAGCTGGTGCGTTGAATCGGCCGGCTCGTGTTTCGAAGTCGTGCTCAGCCCGGTCGCCGCGAAGTCGCGATCACGGCCACCGGCGTGAGGAAAAGCCGGCAGTGCGGATTCACCCACTCGAAGGCGACGGGCCGAAACCTCACGGCCTCGGCCCATCGATGCGTTGCCAGCAGTAGAACTTCCGCTACTTTGCCGCCTGCGTCTCGACGTGCAAGTCGCCGAAAATCACGCGAATTCCGCCATCGGCAAGCCGCCAGCGCAGCAGCACCTCGCTGGCGTCCTCCGGCGATACGGACGTTCCGAAATACTCAGGCTCGTGGCCTTCGCGCGCGAGTTGCTGCACGAACGCGGCGCCCATCGTGACCTGCATCGCCCTTTCCATGACGCCGCTGGTGATTGCACTGGCCGGATCGTCATCCGTCATCTTCACGTCGCCATTGCGAACCAGCGCGACCATCATTTGGGCGACCATTCGGCTCGGGTCGAGCGAAACCGGGTAGTTTCCGGTCGCCTCCGCGAACTGCCGCAGTGCATCGATCAACGTCTCCTCGCTCGGCCCGGGGACCTTGATGTCAAACATCCTCAAATCGTCCGGGATCGTCGGTTCGAAATCCGCCGCGGCCAGCGGGCGATCGAACTCAAACGCGTTGTAAACCACCCGGATGCTCATGTCGCCCATCACGGGAACCTCGGTCGTGATCTCGATTTCCATTCGCACCGGGAGATACGACTCGGAGTCGACCCACAACCGGGCTCGCGCCGGATGGTTTCCAGCCGTCGTCGATCCGACAAACTCCAATCCCAATTTGCGGGCCGAGACTTCGAAGCCCTCGACCGCCCGCCCGTCGATCACGCTATGGCCAAGCCGCGCGTCGGCTTCGCCGGTCATCTTGCGGAAGCCGGCCAGGAACTGGTCAGGCGAGCTTTGATCCCAGTTTCCGCTCCAGCCGCGCATCTGGCCGTCGGGCGTGTGCATGCGCAAGCCGAACTTGAGCGCCGGCTGCAGCAGAATGACGGGCCCGCCCGGTTGATGAAACATCGACATGCCCATCACGTTCGGAAAACCGGGCGCGGCGTCGGCATTGCCGACGGCGTCGAAACGCATGCCATGCTCGTCCGAGAGGTACAGTGTTCCGCTCTGCATCGGCACGTCGGCCTGATTCAGGTACGCCTCAAAGTGTGCGATGATCGTTCGCGCCTCGCGCATCCGCTCGATCGCCGCCGCGAAGGCGCTGCGATGCGACGGAGAGAGCACAATCAGCGCGCCGATGGCGATGCAGGCCGCCGGCGCCAGAACCGCCGCCACGCGCCGAGTCGTCTTGGTATTCAGCGACATGATCCAATCTCCAATCCGGCTGACGCGTCGCGGCCGCAGGTCGGCCTCAGCGGGCGATCCCGGCGCGAGCGCCGCCATCAGTGAATCGCGCAATTCGTCATGCTGGTGATCGAAAGCCTCGTAGCGCCGCAGACGCTCGGTGTGTGCGCGACGCGCCGCCAGAAACTCCGTTCGACATGCCGCGCACACCTCGGCGTGCGTGCGCATCTCGTCGGCCGGCGAGCCGTCGATGACGCCCATGGCGAGCAAATCCCAATCCTGTGATGCTGGACAGGTCATGCTCACACCTCCTGCCTGCTCAGCGCCTGCCGAAGCCGCCGACACGCGGACGACAAAGCGCGATAGAACCCGGATCTCGAAAGGCCCAGCACCGCGCGGGCCTCGTCGGCATTGCAGCCCTGCAAGTAAAACGCGTGCAGGGCCATGCGCTCGCGCTCGCCCAGCGGCGGCGTGAGCGTTTGCTCGCGCTCCCACAGCGTTCGGACCTGTTGGCTCGCATCGACCGGTTCGTCTCCGCGCATGCGCGCCGCCGCACGCTCGGCATGGCGCTGCGCCGCCTGGGCGAGTCGTGCGGACTCGCGCCGACGCTCGCGACGCCATTCGCGGCAAACTTGACGGGCGATTCCGACCAGCCAGGGACCGAATCGCTGCGGATCGCGCAAGCGGCCCAGGTTGCGATACGCGCGTAGGAACACTTCCTGGGCCAAGTCCGCGGCGGCGTGAAAATCGCGTGTGGCGTCGTAACAGACGGCTCGAATCAGCCGGGCACGCCGATCGTACAGCTCCGCAAACGCGGCCCGATCGCCGTTCAGTACGCCCAGCACCAGCGTGCCGTCCGAAGCAGCCATTGCGACTCCCAACAGTCCCGCAGACATCTCCAGCATAAGAGTGGCCGCAGCGGCGGATTCGTCCCAGGGCGGCGAGAAAATCAGCGTTTGGCGCCGCCTGATTTGTCAGAGCCGCGCCCGTAGTGGGGACTGAAAAAGCCGCCGTTTACCTCGCGTTATCGGGACGTGTCCGCTGGAATTCTGTGCCCGCCGGTGCGAAAGTCTATCAGGCACACGAATACGCACAGCCCCCAGACAGCCAAGACGCAGAATAAGAGGCTGCCGGCGGCTCTTGCCGCGGGCCAAGCCAGCGAGGCGACGCCCAGCCCCCACAAGGCGAGCACGAGGCGCGACGCGATGACGAGCGAATTCAGCTCGCGCGGATTGCCTTCTGTCGTTCGCGGCGTTGCGCCACGTCCGCCGATTGCGACGTCGGCAATCAGCACCAACGGCCAGGTCGCGAGCAACAAGTAGCGCGTCCAGACCAGCGGCGAGAGAAGAATCATCGCACAACACCATGCAGCCAGCGCCCACGCCGTGCGCAACGGATCATCGTCCTGCTGCCGGCGCCGATGGCGAATGGTCGCGAGCGCGCAGAGCAGCATGATCGCGCCTCCGGCAATCAGGTAGGTCGCCCAGATGCTTTGACGCGGCCAATCCGCGATGTTGACGAAAAACGGCACGCGTTCATCGCCCGGATTCGCGTTCAGCGGCGTCAGCAATCGCCGCAACACGATGGGCAGCGCATTGTTGGTGTAAATCGCCTTTCGAGGCTGATCGGCGAAGATCGTCGCCTTGGCGGAGTGCTCCAGCAGCGCGACTTCGCGATAGCGCGCCAGCTCGCCACGCAGGCGGTCCGGCCCAAGCACCGCCAACGGCAGCGCACCGGCTACCAATCCGATTGTCAGGATCGTCGCCGAAAGCGCGCGCCAGCGTCGAACGAGTAGCAAGTAGAGCAGCAGCAGCGCGGGAATCACTTTGATCGCAATGGCAAGCCCCAGCGCGGCCCCGGCCCAGGCGTCACGTCGGCGGAGTACGGCATTAATGAACGCGACGACCAGCGCCAGGACCAACAGGTCGACCGCACCCAGCACACAGCACGAATGGATGTACGGCGCGACAAGCAGCAGGGCTAGCTGCACCGCCGCGCGCGAAACCACGTCTCGAACCAGCCGCTCGCAAAGCACCGCGACCACGGCCAGCGCCGCCAGCGAGAGCCACACGAACAGGACGATTGCGACTTGCAGCGGCAGATAACTCCACGGCGTCATCAGGATCGTGAAGCAAGGCAGGTAGTTGTGGACGCCCAGCTCGGCGCTTAGCTCGCCCGTCTGACGCCAGTGCAGCGCCGTTCGCCAGTAGTCGCGAAAATCGGTGCTGCGCTCGGCGCGCCACGAGACATACGCGCCGATCCCGACAGCGTAAATCAATAGCGCAACCAGCCACGGCCGCCACGATCCACCGAGAATCACCACCCTCGTGATCATGAGCGCTCGCCCACCTCGCCTGACCGGCGAAGCGCACACGCATACAGCCGCGTCAAGTGCCGAAGGTAGCGCAGCTGCTCGGCGACGCTGAGCTTGGTGCGGCCGGCGTGACGATCGTGAAACGTGATCGGCACTTCGACGATCCGCGTCCAGTGGTGGCGAACGATTAGTTCGAGCGCGATCTTGTAGCCAATCGGCCGCAACGCGTCGAATCGCACTTCCGCCGCGCGAACGGCGAAGAACCCGCTCATCATGTCACGCACGCGCGTCAGCGGGCGGGCAAGCAAGCGCCCGACCAGGCTGTTGAGCCGGCGATGCAGCGGCCAATGGAGGTCGACCTTGCCGCCCGCGACGAAGCGGCTGCCGATCGCCATTTGCGTCGCCGGTTCCGCCAGGGCGGCGACCAGCGCCGGGATCGACTCCGGCGGATGCGACAAGTCCGCATCCATCACGACCGCGATCGCGCCGCGCGCGGCGCGCAATCCTGCGATGACGGCCGTCGCCAGGCCGCGCTCGCCGCGCCGCACGATGCAGCGCACCGGCAGGCGCAGGCCCAGGCGCTCGGCGAGCGTCGCCGTGCCGTCTCGCGAATTATCATCCACCACGACCAGCTCGGCTTGCTGCGTCGAGAGCGTGTCGAACACGCGCCGCACCAGCGGTTCGAGATTGTCGCGCTCGTTGAACGTGGGGACGATGACGGAGATGCGCGGCGGTTCCATCGCGGGTTAGTGTAGGGCTTTCGAGCGTCGCGAACGCCGCGAATGGGGAGCATCGGCGTCTCGCCGGTGCGAACTGCGATGCGGCGCCGGCCAGAGGCCGACACGCCCCTGTCGCATCACCGATCAGTCCGTCAGTGCGAAGCGTACGATACAGACCACCGCCCGCACGCCGTCGCGCCAGGTGATCTTCTTTCCCTCGGCGTACGACCGTCCGGCGTAGCGGATCGGCACCTCGACCACCCGCCAGCGCCCGCGGGCCACTTTCGCCGTGATCTCAGGCTCGATGCCGAATCGGTCGCTTCGCAGCGTCATTCCGGCCAGCACTTCCTTGCGGAAGACCTTGTAACAGGTCTCCATGTCGGTCAGGTTCAGGTCGGTGAACATGTTGCTCAGCAGCGTCAGGCCGCGGTTGACCAGCGTGTGCCAGAAACTGTGGACCTGGCGCGTCTCGCGCGAAGCGAAGCGCGAGCCGTAAACCACGTCGGCCATGCCGTCGAGAATCGGCTGCAACAGGCGCGGATAATCGGACGGGTTGTATTCCAGGTCCGCATCCTGCACCAGCACCAGGTCGCCACGCGCCTGAGCGAAGCCGGTGCGCACCGCCGCGCCCTTGCCGCGATTGACCGGATGACGGACGACGCGGATGTTGGCGCCCGGGAAGCGCTGCGGCAGCGAGTTGTAGAGCTTGGGCGTTTCGTCGCGCGAGCAATCGTCGATCAGAATTAGCTCGCGATCGATCGGCAATGCGACGCTCAGCACGCGCTCGATGATCGCAACGAGCGTGTCCTGCTCGTTGAACACCGGCATGACGA
Organism: Phycisphaerae bacterium; assembly: GCA_046350315.1. Classification (GTDB taxonomy): domain Bacteria; phylum Planctomycetota; class Phycisphaerae; order UBA1845; family Fen-1342; genus CAZHTF01. The sequence goes on along the minus strand of JAXMAP010000002.1, from coordinate 1,722,078 downwards.
TCGACAAGAGCATCGGCGAAATGACCCCTCTTTTCAGCGAAGGCCGCGCGCGGTCCGCTCGACAACCTACCGCGGCGGCGTTTCCTCCGCGGTCGCGATGTAGCGCTCCGGCGGCACGAACTCGATCTGCTCGATTTCTTCCTGCAGGAAACGCGATCCGACGCCGCGAAAACGGCCCGGATTGTCGCTCACGAAGCAGCGCAAGCTCGCCGGCGGCGAATCGATCGCAAGCGCGTCCATTTCCACCAGCGTTTGCCGCGCCACGCGCGAGGTCTCTTCGCCGCTATCGATGATCGCGACGCCCGGTCCCATTTCGCGCTCGACGGCGTCACGCAGCATTGGATAATGGGTGCAACCCAGAACGACAACACCCACATTCTGCTCGCGAACGGGCCGCAGGTACTCCGTAGCAACGGCTCGCACGATTGGATCGTCGGCGCTGCGGCCCTCCTCGACCAGCGGTACGAACAGCGGGCATGCCTGCGCAATGACGCGCGTTTCAGGCCGCAACTCGCTGATGGCACGCTCATACGCGCCGCTGCGGATCGTCGCCTCGGTGCCCAGGACGCCGATCGGCCGGCCCGCCGCGGCGCGCACCGCGGCGGCGGCGCCGGGAATCACCACGCCGAGCACGGGCGTGGGCAGTTCACGCTCCAGATCATCGAGCGCCAGCGCGCTGGCGGTATTGCACGCGGCGACGACCAGTTTCGGTTCGAACGAAAGCAGAAACCGCGCCGATTCCAAGGCGAATGTCGCGACGGTGCGAGCCGATTTGGTCCCGTATGGCACGCGCGCCGTGTCGCCGAAGTAGACGATGTTCTCATCGGGCATCAGGCGGCGAAGATGCCGCACGACCGACAGGCCGCCCAGGCCGGAATCGAATACCGCGATTGGGTTTTCTCGCACGCGTCCTCCGTGACCGATGTGTCGTTCCGAGCGAAAGCACCGTGCTCGATGGGGGTATCCCCCGGGCCGGTCGTCTCAGTTGCGCTACCCGGTGCTGGCCTAGTTTGCCTGTCAGAACCGCGCCCGTATGGAAGCGGGGACTGAAGTAGCGGTCGATTTCCACATCGCCCACTGCGGTGCGATGCGGTTCGCTCAGATTTCCCGTCCGCGCCGGCAGCCGCTATCCCCTGCCGCCGCCGGAACGTCCACCGCCACCACCGCCGCCGCGCGGCCTGCCCTGGCCGCCACCGCCGCCGCCAGGCGGTCGTGTCCCGCCCGCGCCGTCGGGCGCCTGCGCCATGTCTTCGTTCTGTTTCAACGCCGGCAACATCGCGAGCAGTTTGTCGTCCGCCGAGAGCCGCACTCGATCGCCGGCGGCGACGCCGCTGGTGATCTCGACCAGGTTGGTGCTTGAACGTCCGAGTTTGACTTCGATCGGCTCCGCCCCGCCGCCGCGTTGCACGAACAGGTAATTCTTGCGTCCTCGGGCGAACACTGCCTGTACCGGCACCGCCAGGACGTTCTGCACTTCTTCAATCAGAATCTTCACTTCAGCGGTATCGCCCGGCGAGAGCTTGGCATGCGCCTCGTCGAGCATAATCTCCGTGGCGTGCTCCTTGAGCTCGGGATTGAACCAGCGATGCTGCGAGTCGGCAAATCGCGCGATCTTTGAGATCGTGCCGTTGAAGGTCTGGTTCGGCGCTGCGGGCACGCGCACGATGCACGGAAGCCCCTCGGTGACCTTGTGCCGGTCGGCCTCGTGGATGCGCGCCGTGACGAGCATCTTGTCGGTATTCGGGATGACCAGGAGCGTCTGGCCTTCGAAGACCTTGCTGCCCTGCACCAGCCGGTCGCTTCCGCCGCCACGCCAGCCCATGTTGTCGTTGGGATACTGAACGATGCCGTCGGTCGGCGACATGATCTTGCAACGCTCGACCTGCTTGCGCAGACGGGTGACGCGGCTCTCGCGAAGCGCCAACTGGGCGCGTTTTTCCTGCGCGGCGGCCTCGGCCTGGCGTTCCTTCGACTCGGCTCGTTTTTCCTCGCGGTCCAGCTCTTGCCGGGCCTGGTCGACAGCGGACATCTTCTGCTTAAGCATCTTCGGCCATTCGTACTGGTTCAGGATGTCCTTGCTCAGGTTGTTCTTTTCGAGCGTGAGCTCGAGCTTCTCCAGCTCGGAGCGAAGCTCGTCGAGCTTGGATTTCGTGACGAAACCCTTGACGGCCAGCTTCTCGTTCTTCTCCAGGTCGTCTCGCTTGCGATTGATGTCCATCTCGGTCTGTTGGATGTCGATGTCCGCCCCTTTTTGGGCTTTCACGAAGTCGCCCAGGCGATATTGCTCCAAGTCGAGATCGGCGATGTCCAGCGCAATCTGCGCCTTCGTCAGCGCGCTCTGATTCTCGTTGCGCACAATCTCCAGCTCCTGCTGCGCGCCTTCAGCGGCCGCCTTGGTCGTTCCAAGCTCGATTTCTTCCTGCTCGAGCCGCTCCACCAGTTCGTCCGACGCCAACTCGACCAGCAGTTCGCCTTTCTGAATGCGCTTGCTCTCTTCGGCCAGGAACAGCAGCGTCGCTTGCCCCTCCACCTCGCTCTTGATCTCGACCGACTCGACCGGTTTGAGTTCGCCGTCCTCGGTCAGCGTGATACTCATGTCGACCGGCTTGACTTCGTAATACGTCGTGTCGGTCGCGCCGCCGCCGAACCATTTCGTCCACCCGGACCAGCCGCCGCCCATCAACAGGATCGCCAGCGCGCCAAGCGCGACCACGGCAACGCTTACGCCAACACGGCGCGCTCCGTGACGCGGGCGATTGACGGCATAGGGAGTAAGAACGGCGCTCGTGCTGTCTGGTGCGGCGGACATTGTCGGGCTCCAGCGGCTCCTGCCTCGATTGTATCCTACGCCGGAACGGCGATAGACCATAGTGGCGATCGGCGGCGACGCGCCTTCTCGGACGCTGCCCCGTCGACTTTCCCCGCCGCGTCGCGCTACTTTCGCAGCATCCCAGTCCGCGCCAGCCGGGCGCGCTGAATCGGAAGTCCATCGCGCAGCGCCGCCGCTGGAAGCCGAACCTGCGGCGAGATCAGGTAGTTGCCGGTCTTGAAATAGAGCGGAATGATGGGAAGTTCGCGCTCACACAGAATCCGCTCGGCGTCGGTGAAAAGCGAGAATCGGCGGGAATTGTCGGGTTCCTGCAACGCGGATGCGATCAACCGGTCATAGTCGGCGTTCTTCCAGCCGGTGCGGTTCTGCCCCGAGACGCTGGTGAACATTTCAAGGAATGTGCTGGGGTCGAAATAGTCGCCGTACCAGTCGCTGCGGACCAGATCGTAGTCGAGTGCTCGGATCCGGCTGCTGAGCACCTTGCGCTCCTGCACGCGCAGTTCGACACGGATTCCCAGCGTCGACTCCCACATCGATTGCAGGGCCTCGGCGATGCGCGGCTGGGGCGATTGCGCGGCATAAGCCAGTTCGATCGGGCGCGACGCCGCGATGCGCTCGTAGCCGCTGCGACGCAGCAGCTCGCGCGCCAGCGCGACGCGCTGCTCGTATTTCATGTCGGCGCCCAGACCGCGCGGCGGCGAATACGTGATCCGCGATCCGTCCGCCGCCGGGCGCGACATGAACGCGCAGGCGCTCGGCGGAACGTAGTTGTCGGCGGGCTGCTCGCCCAGGCCCAGCACGTTGGTGCACAGTGATTGCTTGTCGACCGCCAGCGAAAGCGCCTTGCGCAGATCGGCATTGTCCAGCGGCGGACGGGAGCAGTTTACGCGCAGGAAGAATGTCGCAAACCGGTCGCCGACGATAAGGTCGCCGTGCATTCCGCTTTGCTGATCCGAGATCAGCGTTCGCACGACCGAGCTCTCCAGACCACGAACCAGGTCCACGCGACCGGTTTCATACGCCACCAGCGCGGCGCTGGGATCGCCGGTAATCAGTATCTCGATCGTGTCCGGCTGGATCGAGGCCGTGTCCCAGTAGGCCGGGTTTCGCCGCAAAAGCAGCCGCTGCTTGAAATCCCAGCGTTCGAGCGTGAACGCTCCGTTGCAGACCAGGTTTCCGGGGCGCGTCCACAGGAATTCCGCGTGTCCGCGGCTCTGGTTCGCACCCGCGAATCGGCTCACGACGTGCGGCGGCGTAGGTGCGTAGGTCGGGAACGTCAGCAATTCCAGGAAGTACGGACACGGCCGCGCGAGCTGCACGCGAAGCGTGAGCGGGTCTGGCGCTTCGACGCTCACCGACGATGGAGGCAAGTCGTTCGCCACATCCGCGTCGAGCCGCGAGCGGAAATAGGCCTCGCCGCCGGACAATTCGAACAGCAGCGTGGCATATTGCGCCTGTGTCCGCGGATCGAGCACGCGCAGCCAGGCGAGGCGAAAGTCGTCGGCGGTCAGCGGCGCGCCGTCGGACCAGCGCAGCCCCGGGCGCAAGTGAAAGGTGTACGCATTGCAGTCGGCGTCAAAATCCCAGTTAGCGGCGACGGCCGGCTCGATGCGGTCGCCGAATAGGCTTAGCCGCGTGAGGCCTTCGAACAGCGCCTGCGCGACCTGGATCTCGTCGAGCCAACTAACGCGCTGCGGGTCGATCGTGCGCAACTCTCCGTCAGCGGCGACCACGAAATCCGCGCGGCGCTCCTTCGCGCGCAGCCCAAGCCAAACCAGCATCAGTCCGGCGGGCAACACGATCAGCGCGACGAGTACGCGATACATGCGGCGAGTGTGCGCCGGGGTGGGCGCGGACGCAAGTGAGCACCGACGCCGCTCGCACGCTTGCGCGTAACCGAAATTCGGTTGCGATCCGAGGGTGGGCGGGCATCTTGCCAGGCATCTTGCCCGCCCCACCGCAACTCGCCGACGCAAACTGAATCGAGACGCACCCCGCGCGCTTCCTCCCGCGCAGTCACCCCGGAATTCGCATAGAATCCCGCTCATACGTCGTGCAGAAAGGAACACCTCATGGCGGCGACGCGCGATTCGTTCGGGGCTTGGGGAAAGCTGGAAACGAAGGCCGGTGCGGTTGAGATCTGCCGGTTGGCCGCGCTTGAAAAAGCCGGTCTGTGCAAGCTGGCGCAGCTCCCCTACTCGATCCGCGTCCTGCTCGAAGCCGTCGCGCGGAACGTCGACGGATTCAGCGTGACTGACGACCACGTTCGGGCGCTGGCGACGTGGAAGCCCGGCCCGCTGCCCGAGCAGGAAATCCCCTTCAAGTGCGCCCGCGTCGTCCTGCAGGACTTCACCGGCGTGCCGGCGCTGGTCGACCTGGCGGCGATGCGTTCGGCGATGAAACGCCTGGGCGGCGATCCGAAGCGCATCAATCCGCAGATTCCCGCCGACCTGGTGATCGACCACTCCGTGCAAGTGGACCATTTCGCCTCGCAGATGGCGCTGGGGCTGAACGCCAAGCTCGAATTCCACCGCAACCGCGAGCGCTACGAATTCCTGCGCTGGGGCCAGAAGGCGTTCGACAATTTCCGCGTCGTTCCGCCGGCCACCGGCATCGTGCACCAGGTGAATCTCGAATATCTCGCGAAAGTGGTCATTCGCCGGGCCGAGGGCGGCCGAACCGTCGCGCTGCCCGATACGCTAGTGGGCACCGACAGCCACACCACGATGATCAACGGGTTGGGCGTGCTCGGCTGGGGCGTCGGCGGGATCGAAGCCGAAGCCGCCATGCTCGGCCAGCCGATGTACATGCTCATTCCGCAGGTGGTCGGCGTGCGGCTGTCAGGCAAGCTGCGCGAAGGCGCGACCGCAACGGACCTGGTGCTGCGCGTCACCGAGATTTTGCGCAAGCACGGCGTAGTGGAGAAATTCGTCGAGTTCTTCGGCGAGGGGCTGTCGAGCATGAGCGTCGCCGACCGCGCCACGCTCAGCAACATGGCGCCCGAGTACGGCGCGACAATGGGCTTCTTCCCGGTCGATCATCAGACGCTGGCGTATCTGCGGCTCACCGGGCGGAGCGACGAGGAAATCGACCTGGTCGAGCGCTACTGCAAGGAGCAATCGCTTTGGCGCAGTGACGACTCGCCCGACCCGCTTTACAGCGAGACATTGCGATTCGACCTGGCGACGGTCGAACCGAGCCTGGCCGGCCCGCGCCGGCCGCAGGACCGCGTGACCCTGAGCCAAATGAAAACGCGCTGGCGCGAGGAGATCACGAAGGGCTTTGGCAAGCCCGCGCCGGATGTGAAGCCCGACGGCTCGTGCGGCGAGCACTGCGACGGCGCGGAGGTGCGCGACAACGGCAACACGTATCGCCTCTGTCACGGCGACGTAGTCATCGCCGCGATCACGAGCTGCACAAACACCAGCAATCCGTCGGTGATGCTCGCCGCGGCGCTGCTGGCGCGAAATGCGGCCCAGCGCGGCCTGAAGCCCAAGCCCTGGGTCAAGACCAGTCTCGCGCCAGGTTCACGCGTCGTGACGGACTACATGGACAAGGCCGGCATGACGCCGTTTCTCGAGCAAATCGGCTTCCACACGGTTGGCTACGGCTGCACCACCTGCATCGGCAACGCCGGCCCGCTGCCCGAGCACATTGCAAAGGCAGTTCGCGAGAGCGACCTCGTCGTGTGCTCCGTTCTGAGCGGCAATCGCAATTTCGAGGGCCGCATCAATCCCGACGTGAAGGCGAATTACCTGGCCTCGCCGCCGCTGGTGGTGGCGTATGCGCTGGCCGGCTCGACGGACGTAGACCTGGCGACTGAGCCCTTAGGCATGGGCGGCGATGGCAAGCCGGTCTTCCTGCGCGAGATCTGGCCATCGCAGCAGGAGATCAACGACGCGGTCGAGCGTTTTGTGCAGCCGGAGATGTTCCGCTCGCGCTATGCCAACGTCTTCGCCGGTCCGCCGGAGTGGCAGCAGCTCGGCGTGAGCGGCGGCGAAGTGTACGAGTGGCGCGATGAGAGCACGTATATCCAGGAGCCGCCGTTTTTCGTCGGGCTCTCGCGCGAGACCCGGTCGATCCAGGCGATCCGGGGAGCGCGCTGCCTGATCAAGGTCGCTGACAGCGTCACGACCGACCACATCAGCCCGGCCGGCGACATCGCCGCCCAATCACCGGCGGGCGAGTACCTGATCGCGCGCGGCGTGACGAAAGAGGACTTCAACAGCTACGGCTCGCGGCGCGGCAACGACCGCGTCATGACGCGCGGCACGTTCGCGAATGTGCGAATCAAGAACCAGCTCGCGCCGGGCACCGAGGGCGGGTGGACGGTGTATTGGGGTGAGGGAACAGGGAACAGGGAACAGGGAACGGGAACGGCGGCGACCGACCCGCGCGCCGGGGAGCATCGGCCTCCGGTCGGTCCGGCCGCGGGCGATTCGCAGTCGGGCGTCGGGCAAGTCATGTCCGTATTTAACGCGGCGATGAAATACCGCGCCGCCGGCGTGCCGCTGATCGTGCTGGCGGGCAAGGACTACGGCATGGGCAGCTCGCGCGACTGGGCTGCAAAGGGCACGATGCTTCTGGGCGTCCGGGCGGCGATCGTCGAGAGCTTCGAGCGCATCCATCGCAGCAACCTGGTGGGCATGGGCGTGCTGCCGCTGCAATTCAAGGACGGCCAGACCGCCAAGTCGCTGGGCCTCAGCGGGCGCGAAGTGTTCGACATTCCCGACCTGAACGACTCGTTGCGCGCGCAGCAGGATGTCGCGGTTATCGCGACCGACCGCGACAGCGGCAAGCAGACGCGCTTCACCACGCGCTGCCGCGTCGATACGCCGGTGGAGGTCGAGTACTACCGCAACGGCGGCGTGCTGCAGACGGTGCTGCGGAAGATGCTGCGGTAAGCTGCCTGCGGAAACCGGACACCAAACGCGGTGGAACCGCTTTTCGACCGGCGATTAGCCGGATACGAGAGACTGTGGAACCGAATTGCAACTGGTTTGTTTGAGCGGGTTTTCAACCTGCTCGATTGAGCCGGCAGTAACTTGTATGGGACGCGGAGCGACATTCGGCCACCCTCTGTACCTCGCTTCGATCTTCATCCTGCTCGTAACTCTCGGCGAGTCTGCTGAAACCGGATATTTCTCATTTCGATTGATCCCGTCGCTGGTGGCCGCATCCGGCGCGGCTGTCTGCGCACTCACGAGCTTGGCGTTTGGTTGCGATCGAATCGCAGCGAGCTGGCGTTGCGGCGGCTGCGGCTACGATCTCACAGGCAACGTCGCTGATGTGTGTTCGGAGTGCGGCTTGGCCTTTCGACGCGACGCACAGGGCGTTCCGCTGGCGCTGCGCGAGTCAGAACTCGTTGGTTTTCTGCGATTCTTCTACGAACTCACCGGCGGATTGCTGCTCTCGATCGGGATTTCGGTACTGGTCGTCGTGTTCTACGCGGAGCACCGAGTCGAACTCTCTCCACCGCCGCACTACATCAATTACTTCACCGACGGCACGGACCCGGGCTACAACCTGCTTACCATCGCTCTCCCGTTCGCCTTGGGCGCGGGGTTCGACATCGCGTTGATCTGGGCGACCCTCGCTTCATTGCGGCGCGCCGGCGCCGCGCGACTCGCCGGAGTCGCACTCGTCATGATCGGCCTGGCAGCACTTCAACTCGCGGTGCTCGTCGGATGCGCTCGCGCGTGGGCGTTCTTCAACTGATTCGGCGTCCGCGGAGACGCGCTCCGCAGGACCGCACGGTCCAGCGCCGCCACGCAGACAACGAAGATCAACCCGACCCCGCCTCGAAGGCGATGGTCGTTCGCCCATAGCCAGTAGTGCCACGACGGTGCGAATATCGCCTGCCGCGTGTACACCCACGTAAACGCCGCCCCGGTGGCCACGTTCGCCAACGCCGCCGTCATTGCGATCATCAGCGGCACCCGCGCCGCGACGGTCTTGGCCGGCAGGACGCCGGTGAGAAAGACGACAAACGCCACGGCGGCAGACGACGCGAACAATCCCAGGAGCAGGCCGGCGCGGTACCAAGGATCGTGCATGAGCGGGTCGCTCAGCAGGAACACGACGACCACCGGCGCGCCGAATACAGCGATCGCTCGACCGCGTCGTCCCGCGGCGGGGCGCACGCACGCCGCGAACAGCGTCATGCCGAGCACCGCCAGTAGCGGCGCCGCGTACGACACCCAACTGTGCCCCCGGACGGCGTTCAATAGCGTGAGTCTCGAAACGCTGAGTTCGCGCAGCAGAACCAACGTAAGTCCGATCGACGAAAGCGCGCCCACGAGCAAGCCCGCGACGATCAGGCACAATCCGAATCGGGCGACACGCCGCGCGGTAGGGCTCCGAAATTCGATCGCGGCCGGCGGCCGCGTCGCCAGCGCCGCAGCCGCGCCGCATTCCGGGCAGCGACCGGCCTGCGGTTGGCCAAACAGGTCATAGCCGCACTTCACACAAAGCGCGTGTTCTCGAATTGCGTCCGCGACGGACATGGCTGATATTTCTGATGCGGGCACATACGCGAATTGTATTCGGATTCGGCCCGCGAAAGACGTTATGCAGCGCTCGCCACAACGGCTGCTAACAAGAACGCCGCGGGCACGTGGCCCGCGGCGTTCGCGAAGAACAAACTCAAGACGACCGAGTCAGCGGATTACGGGCAGGTGTTCTGCCAGTTCGCCAGCAGGATACCCAGGTCGCCTTCGCTGGTGGCGCCGTCGCCGTTCAGGTCGCCGCAGGCGCCTGACTGCCAGCCGCCGAGCAGAATGCCCAGGTCGGACTCGTTGACTACGCGGTCGCCGTTCAGGTCGCCCGCGCACACGTTGCTCAGGTTCGCCGAGATGTTCAGGCGAATCGTGCCCGTGTCGGTTGACGACGAAACGTGCCGCCAGCCACAGTTGATCGTCTCAGCCGGGTAGCCCGACAGGCCGACCAGGTACGAGCCCTTCGGCAGCCCGCCGTCATCGCCGCCCATGATGATCCCGTTCGGAACGCTCAGGCGCGGAACGTCGTCGCCGAAGCTCAGCGCGCTGTAGTTCGTGCCGGTAGGAACGTTCGGGGCATCGTCATTGGCTGCCACGAGAGCGCCAGTTGCGTCCACGTACAGCGTCATGACGGTGTCGGTCGAGAGCGGGGCCGGCGGAACCAGGTTGGTGCCGTCCGTGTGCAGATCGAGGTAGTCGCTCGAGGGCACGCCGCCGGTCGAAGCGACAACATCCTGCGTCAGCACGAACTTGAACCACTTCACCTGGCCGGCGGCGAGCGGGAAGTCGATCGCGATCGGGCCGACCGGCGAACGCGCGTCGTCATCAATGATCGAGCCCAGGCACGTGCCGCCCGGATTTACCGGCGTCGGGCCGGGAACCGCGGCGACCGCCGTCAGGCGCAGGCTCATATTCGCAACGGCCGGAGCAGCGAAGCTGAACACTTCGCAACCCTGGAAGATGCCGTCGGCAACACCCGGTCCGCAGGTGGCGCGCAGACCGTCGCCGTACGAAAGCTGGCCGTTCGAGCCGATCGCGGTGATGTCATGGAAGAGGCCGGTCACGCCGTAATCGCAATTCGGCGGCAGATTGCCATCGGTCGTGCTGGGGAACGGCGTACCGACGCCGGGCAGCGTGTAGCGAATGGTCACGCCGAAGTCCGGGTCATCGAGGACGATGCCCAAGCCGACCAAACTGACGATCGGGAAGTCGCGAGCAAGTGTGTTGCCGCGAACCTGGAGGATCGCCTGCGTTCCGATGTGGTTCGTGAACGCGGGGTTCTGGTTATTCAGATCGGCCGGCGCTACGTCGTCCCAGAAGTCGATCAAGCAGTCGAAATTCGCGGGCGTGACGTTGTACGGGGCGGTCGAACCGCAGGCATTCGTCGTGTCCGCGTCGCGCACGGCGCGCCACGTGAACTGGATGCTGTCCAGCGTGACCGGGGTTCCGGCAGTCGCGCCGCCACCTGGTCCGCAGGTCAGCGAAATGCCCTGCCCGCAACCGGGGGCATTGGCCGCAAGCCGGAACAGGTTACCGAACGGCCCGCCCGGAACCGGATAGGTCATCGTGTCGTAAACGAGCGGTCCGAACCGCAGACTGGGGACGAAGTCCGGCGCGGTGGCGTCCGGCTCTTCGATGATGATGGCCGTGTTGGCCAGCGGCGGAATGCTGTCCGCCTGTGTGTAACCGACGCCCAGCGCGAGCGCGCCGAGCGCAAGACCAGCGAATCGCCTCATGTGGCTCTCCTTAGAACATGGACCATGAACGAATGGCACAAATAACGACTGTCGGATTGTGCCGCTCTCCCGGCTCCGATCGTAACTTGAGGATTTAGATCGAGCCTGCCTCAACCTGAATCATACGCGGCGCGCGCCGTCGGGGCAACGAAAAACTTGATTCATCGTGCGGATCCTAAGCTCAGATCGTCCGAGAACTTGCCAATGCGCGATTCAGCTCCCAATCAGAACGCGCCGCGCCGGCAAGCGCGATACCCAGCCGCACTCGCTTGCGCGTCGCGTTCTGATTGCCGCGCGGACTCGCGTCCGGCCACTCAGTTCGGCCCACACGTCACCTGCCAATTCGCCAGCAAAATACCGAGGTCAGGCTCGTTTGTCTGGCCGTCGCGGTTCAGGTCGCCGCAGGCATCCGCTTGCCAGTGGCTCAGCAAGACACCTAAATCCGACTCGTTGACGACTTTGTTCCCATCCAGATCGCCGGGGCACGGATTGACCAGGTTTGCTGAGAGCGAAAGCCGCAGCGTGCCCGTATCAACCGACGTGGACGAATAACCCCAGACGCAGGTGAGGCGATTGACCGGGAATCCGGAAGCCGCCAGGTAATAGTGGCCCTTCGGAAGCCGCCCGTTGTCGCCGATCACGAGCAGGCCGCTCGTGCCGATCGGACGCGGAATCAGGTCATCGCCGAAACTCAGCGCGCTCATGAAATACGTCACGGTCGTCTGTCCCGGCGCATCGTCGTTCTCCGCCACCAGCACGCCGGTCGAGTCATACAGCGCGAGGTACGTGTCGTTGGGCACCGCTCCGGTCGGCGGCGGATCGGCATCGGGAATGTTCGAACCGTCGGTGAGAATGTCCAGGTACTCGCCCGCACCGCCGGCCGCGGACGGATCGAGATTCTCCGTCAGCGTGAACTGGTACCATCGCACCTGCCCCGCCGCGAGCGAGTTCGAGATCACCAGCGGGCCGGGCGTCGGCGCGGCGTCGTCGTCGATCAGCGAGCCCAGACACACGGCGGCAGGCGGGATAGCGGGCGGAAGCGCCGGAACCGTCGAGGCCCAAAGGCGCATCGCAAGGTGCGTCGGAACCGCCACGTTGTTCGCATCAACGAAAACAAAATCGTCGCAATTGGTCCAGACGTTGTCCGCCACGTTACACGGCGCCGCGAAACCGCAAGTGAGCTCCGCCCAGCAGCGATCGTCGCCCTCGTTTACGGTCGGCTCAACGGTGAAGAACAGGCCGGTCGGGCCGCGATCGCCGGCCGGTTTGCAGGGAGTCGTCGCGCAGGTTCCCAGCGAGCACTGGGCCGGGAAGTTCGCGGTGCTGTTCCCGCCCGGATTCACGTACAGAATTTCAACGCCCACAACCGGATCGTTCAGCACGATGTTCGCGCCGGCGAGATTAATCGACGCATAGTGGCGAATCGCGTTGTAGTTCGTCACCGAGAATCGCACCGTCGATCCGATCTGATTCGTGAATACCGCCGTCGCCGACGTCAGATCGTAGTCATCGTAAAACGAGACCAAGATATCGAAGCTGATCGGCCCGGTTGGATTGGCGATCACCGTGCGCGTGCCGAGGTCAATCTGCGACAGCACCACCGGCGTAGCCGGCGAAGCATTGCCGCCGATGCACGACATCGTAATTGTCTCGGCGACGCGATTGGGATTATCGCCCAGGCGGAAGAGATTGGTCGCGAAATTCGGGTCGGTCGGAACGCCGACCGCGAACGGGAAATTCTCGTAAACGACGGTTCCGGGACCGCGCAGCACGGGCGATTGGGTCGGATCGTAGCTATCGGAGTATGTGTCGATCGTGTCCGGCATCAATTGGATTCGCCGTGCAGGATCGCGATCTGCGCCGACGGCGATTCCCGCGACCAGCAGGGTCGCAAGCAGCGTAAGCGAGCTTCTCATGTGAGCCTCCTTGATTGAATTGACCTCGCCAAGCGAGGTTGACCTCTACCCTGTCAACTTCCGTCCGCGGCGGCAAAGATCGACAGGATGGCCGCGACGGGTGTTGTGCGCGCCGTGGTTGTACGCCCAACTCTGAACCTGATGACGACGAGACAACCGAATCCTATTGCGAGCCCTAACAGGCCGCAATGAAAATCTGGCGCGGCGCAGCCGACGGTCGGCGTCAGGTCTGTGGGTATGAGGTTGCCGGACGCGGCAAGCGTGGCGAGCGCTCCGCCCGGTAGAGCGCACGAGCGTTGCCGGCGACTTCAGTCGCCGGCTTCGGGAACTCGAAGTTTCCCCCTGTCGCCCGCCACCATCCGCGGCAAAACGCCAATGACGTTTTGAACATGCCTCGCACCAGACGGGCGACACAGCCGCCGCAGCCTGCAGTTGCCGACCGAGCGACATTTCAAAACGCCTCGCGCGAAATATCGCGCGGCGCGAGCGATGGAAGCAGCCTTAAGAACCGCGTACCGTCGAGTGACAGATCGGCCGGGCGAGGCTCGGGCGCCGGGATCGAGAGGCGCGAGGTCGGCTTGAGCTTTTCGGTCGACAGGTTCTGCAGCCGCGCGACCGCCGCGATCAGATCGTAGCGCGACAGGCGCCGCGGGCCGGCGATGTGGATCAAACCCGTCAGATCGCTGCGCGCTAGGCCGATCAGCGCCGCCGCCGCGTCCGTTAGCGCGATCGGCGTGCGGAACTCATCGACGAATAGCGTCAGCGCTTCGCCGGCGCGCAGCGCCGCAAGTTGTCGCGTGAACGTCGTATCGCGCGCCGCCACCGGAGTGCCGTACAGGAGCGGCACGCGAACCGTTAGAACGCCGGCGAGCCCTGCCAGACGCCGCTCGGCTTCAATCTTGGATTTCCCATATACGGACTGTGCGGTTGGTGCGCTTGTTTCGGGATACGGTGCCGCCTGTCCGTCGAAGACCATGTCGGTGGAAGTGAACACGAGCCGCGCGCGGGCTTCCGCGGCCGCCTCGGCAATCGCCACGGTCGCATCGACATTCAGCCGCCGGGCGCGCGGCGGATCGGCGTATGCGTCCGCGACGGCGGTCATCGCGGCGGCGTGCACGATATGCGTCGGACGCCAGCCGCAAACGATTCGGCGCAGCTCGTCGAGGTCGGCCAGGTTGATCGACGAGACATGCGGCGCTTGCGGCAGCGCCGGTCGCGAGCCAACTAGTGCGAGCACGGCCGCAACGCATGAATCGCTCAGGAGCGATCGCAAAATGTGTCCGCCGAGTTGCCCGGACGCGCCGGTGACGACCCAGCGCTCGTCTTTCACGACGCCGTTCATTCAGAATTCGTCCGTTTCGCGAATTTCCAAGCCCCATTCCCGCAACCACTCGTCGGTCTGTGCCCGGCCTTCGCCGGCGCGCTTCTCCGGCGGCTCGAGCGCCGCGCGCTGCGGGCGCGACAGGTCCTTGAGCACGCGCCGCCAGAATTCGTCCGAGCGCATCGGGCGCGCCCGGCGCTGGCGAGCCGCCGCGCTGACCTCGTGGTCGGTTGATACGACGATCAACCGCCGCGCCGCCGAATCTTCGGTCAGAAGCTGCTTGATCCGCTCGTCGGCGCTGTGCGGACCGCTGAAGATCACGTCCACGTCCGGGTCGGCGATCTGCCGCGCCAGCGACGGCGCGGGTGGCGTACCGTCGAAGACGATTCGAACCGGCTGCCGCGTGCGGCGCGTCCAATCGCCCAATCGCCGACACAGCGCCGAACGCGCGAGCACTTCATCCGGTTCGCCGATCGCCTGTGCGGCGTGGAGCAGGTTGTTTCCGTCGATGAGAATTGGCATACCGCGCGCGTATCCAGGTCTGTCGGCGCTCCAAATTCGGAGCATATCCGATCCGCCGCGCGGCCGCCCTTGCCGCTGGCGCGCCTGGCCCGCATGATCCTGCGTCATGCTCCGTTATGCGCTGCGGCGTCTGGCGACGTTTCCGCTGGTATTGCTGGCCGTGTACGCCGGCGCAGTCCTGCTGATCCTCGCCACGCCCGGCGAAGGATTGGAGGCCGGCGAGCGCGACCTGTCACCCGAGCTGCTGACCCAGAAGCGTGCCGCGTTCAATTACGACCAACCCTGGCTGGTGCGTTACTTCTGGACCTGGCCCAAGCGGCTGATCTGGGACCACGACCTGCCCGCGCATCAGTACGAAGACTGGACCGTCAGCGAAATTCTCGCCGCCGCGCTGCCGGTCTCGCTGCAACTGGGCATGTTCGCGCTCGCGTTGGCGATGCTGATCGGTATCTCGGCGGGCGTGCTCGCAGCCGCAGCGCGCGGCGGCTGGCTCGACCGGATTTCGCTGTTGATGACGATGGTGGGCATTTCGTTGCCGACATTCGTGGTTGGCAGCATCCTGCTGATCGTCGTCGCAATCTGGTTGCGCGCCGCGCCGGTCGGCGGCTGGGGCGCGCCGTCACAGGCGATTCTGCCGGCGCTCACGCTGGCACTGCCATACGCCGCGTACATCGCCCGACTGACGCGTTCGTCGATGCTCGATACGCTGAGCGAAGATTACATCCGCACGGCGCGGGCCAAGGGCGCCGCCCCGTGGCGCGTGTTGCTCGAACACGCCCTGCCAAACGCGATGCTGCCGGTGCTCAGTTACCTCGGCCCGGCGGCCGCCGCGATCTTCACCGGCTCATTCGTAGTGGAGCGGATCTTCAGCATTCCCGGAATGGGAACGCACGTCGTCGAATCGATCAAGAACCGCGATCAGAGCCTGATCCTGGCGACCGTGCTGGTCTACAGCACCTTGCTGACGGGTTTCAATCTGCTGGTCGACCTGCTCTACGGCTGGGTTGATCCGCGCATCCGCGTGAATCGGCCTAACGCATGAACGAAGCGCGCCCTGGAATCTGGCGTCGTTTACGCCGCCGGCGATCCGCAATGGCGGCCGGCGGGCTGCTGGCGATCCTGGCGTTGAGTTGCTTCGCAACGTTGCCCTGGACCGCCGGCCGCATGCGAACGGCGGACCTCGATTCCATTCGTCTGGCGCCATCGGCGGCGCACTGGCTGGGCACGGACGAACTTGGGCGCGAGCTGCTTGCACGGCTGCTCTTTGGCGGCAGCGTATCCCTTGGTCTGGGCCTGCTCGCGGCGACCGTGGCGGTGTGCATCGGCACGGCGTACGGCGCGATATCCGGCTATCTGGGCGGCCGCGTGGACGCGCTATTGATGCGAATCGTCGACGTGCTCTACGCGATGCCGTCGGTGCTGCTGGTGATGCTGCTGACCGTGTCGCTGGGGCAGCAGCTCAAGCGCATGGCCGGCATGAGCGAAGAGCAATCGCGGCTGGCGGTGCTGGCGCTGGCGATCGGCAGTGTCAGCTGGCTGACGATTGCGCGCGTCGTTCGCGGCCAGGTGCTGTCGCTGCGCGAGCGGCCGTTCATCGAGGCCGCCCGGGCGCTGGGCGTTCCAACCCGGCGAATTCTGCGGCGCCACATCCTGCCCAATGTCGCCGGGCCGATTGCCGTCTTCGCGACGCTGACCGTGCCACAGGCGATCTTGCAGGAATCGTTCCTGAGTTTCCTGGGTGTCGGAATTCAGCCGCCGCAGGCGACCTGGGGGTCGCTCGCGGCGGACGGCGTGCGGCTTCTGAATCCGATCGAATTCGATTGGTGGCTGCTCGTGTTCCCCTGCACGGCGCTGGCGCTGACGCTGCTGGCGCTGAACGTGGTGGGCGATGGATTGCGAGATGCGCTCGACGTGAGGTCGGAGTCGGCCGAGACCTAGCTCCGGCCGCGCTTGAACCCTCGGGGAAGAAGATCACCGCGGTCGGCCGTGGTTGTCATGGAAACCGCGATCACCGCAAGTCAGACGGGCGTCAGGTCCGCGTCATTCGTGCCTCACTGCACGGCGATCCAACGCCAGCAGCTTCGGCGATGCTCGGTACGTCAATCTGCGACCCACGCGTCGCCGCAGCAACAGCCCGCGCCGCACCAAGCCGGCCAAGTCGTTATACGCCGTGCCATAGCTGATTGGGTGGTCACTTCCATGTTCTTCAACCGTGATTTCACGGCCGGGGTCTGTCAGCAACTGACCTACAAGCCTCGCCTGCCGGTCGTTTAGCGCACTGATGCGGGCCGCCGCCCCGACCGCCGCGGCGCGTTGCCGCTGCTTGCGGCGAAGGTATTCGACCAGCTCCTTGAGCGCGCGGCGGACAGCTTCAAGGATGTACATCAAGAAATACGTGGCGTCGCAGGAGTCCGACTCGGAATGTAGGAAAGCGCGGCCGTATCGCGCCGGCGCGCGAACGATGACGCGCGATAGAGGAAGAAACTCGACAAGCCAGTAACCGGCTTTCAGAAGATACCAATAGGAAATGGCTCGCGCCGTGCGACCATTCCCATCCACGAACGGGTGTTCATACCCGAGCCAGAAGTGCAGCAGGATCGCGCGCACGACTGGATGAACAAACTCACTGTCGTCGAACTTGTTCGCGAACTCGCAGAATCGTGCGATGCGCTCCGGAAGTTGTGACGCCGGAGGCGGGACGTGCAGCACAGTCTCGTTGCGGGTGTCCACAACGCGGATGCGATCGGCGTCGGTGCGGAGCCGTCCGACAGCCTGAGTGTCATCGAGTGTGTCGCTCGTCAACGACGCCTGAATCTCGAGCAACGCGTCGAGGGTAAGTTCGCGGTCCTTCCAGTCGCGGAGTTTCTGAATCGTGAGATAGTTGTTGAATATCATGCGCTCGCCGCGCGTCCGCGGTGACCTGCCCTCGCGCAGCATCCGTTTGGCCACTTCACGCGTCGTCGCCGCCCCCTCGATTTGGCTGGACGAGATCGCTTCTTCCATGAGCGAGCCGATCAGGAAGCGATCGCGCTCCACGGACGACGTGGTCGCCGTGTCGTCAAAGCTGATCGTACCGCCGAGCTGAAGGTCAATCTGATGTAGATCGCGGAGCGCCGTTGCCGGGGTTGAAAAGACGAACGGCTTACCCGAGTCCGAGCGCAATCCAAACGGCCTCAAATGGGGAAGTCGCGCCAGTCGTACGGCACGCCAGAGGTGTTCCGCGGAGAAGCCCGCCACGAGCGGTCGACGTCGAAACTCGTCCCAGCGCAGATAGCGGCTGTTGGCGTGACCGACAATCGCCGCGACCTTGGGATTGCGCAGCGATGCGAATATCTCCCCAAGCGATTGGGGGTCGTCTGGAATCGACGGCGGTGTTTCGGGAAGCCTCACGGCACGAATTGTCAACGAACTGTCAATTGCTGTCAATTTTGACAGTTCGACCCAAACAAAACCCGTTGATTCGCCGCGCGGGTCACGGACCCTCGCGCGTCGTCGGTTGGCTCGTCGCCCGCAGTTCCTCGGGGGACGAAAGCGTGATCGACAGCTTCAAACGTTCCGCGCCGCGCCGAAGTTCGACTTCGACCGGCTCGCCGGCGACGAACATCGCCAGCCTGCGGCGCAAATCGACCAGCCGACGAACCGGCTCGCCGGAAACCGCCGTTACGACGTCGCCCTCGCGCAGGCCGGCTTCGGCCGCGCGACCGCGCGTCGGCGTCGAAACGCGCAAGCCGTCGGTCGGCTGAGTCGTCGGCGCTGCGCCGACGACGATTTCGCGCGCGTCGAACGTCACCCCCAGCAGACCGCGCTGCAGGTCGCGGCCCTCGCGCAGACGCGCCACGCGGCCTTCCAGCGCGTCGCTCGCAACCGCAAATCCGATCCCCGAGTCGTACCATTCGACGCCTGCCAGCTCGTCGTCGTCCGCCGCCATCGGCACGCAGACGCCGATCAGCCGTCCATCGAGATCAAACAGCGGACCGCCGTAGTTCGCGGGCGAGACTTTCGCATCAGTCTGCACCGCCAGCCCGGAAATTCGGCGCACGGCGCTGACGACTCCGGCCGAAACGGCCGGCGCGTCGCCGCCGAAGCCCCAGCCGGCGGCCAAGGCTCGTTGCCCGGCGCGCAGCTCGCCGCGCGGCGCCAGGCGCGGCGCGGTCAGGTCGGCAGTGTCCACTTTCAACAGCGCGAGGCGCGCCGGACGATCGCGCGCGACGAGCCTGGCGAGCAAACGCCTGCCATCCGCCAGCGTCACGGTGATGACGCTCGGGTCGCGCATGAAATTGAAGCTGCTGGTGACGATCAACCCTTCGGCGGACCACACCACGCCGGTCGTCGGGCCGTCAGCCTGTCGAAACGCCGGCGCCGCAACCTCCTGATCGCCTTCGCCGGCACGGCGGGTCGGCAGCGCGCCGCCGATGGTCTCAATTTTGACGATCGATGGGCGGATGGCCGCCAGGGCAGCGCGGAACGCGGCCGGTTCGGTCACGGCGGCGCGGGTTGCCGCCGGTTCGTCGTCGTGCGCCGGCGACGCCTGCGTGTTGCGGGGCGACTCCTGCGCTCCGCGCGGCGGCACCTGCGCGAGCGCATCGGAACCGCGGCCCCGCTCCGAACGTTCGTCGAAACGCGCGACCGTCAGAGCCCCGACCGTAGGAGGCTGTCGGACTGCATCCGAACCGCAAGCGCAAGCGACCGGCCAATCGGCGTGCTGCGCGAATTCCGCTACTTTTCGTGCCGTTTCCGCCGGTCGCTTGCGCTCGCGGTTCGGCCGCGATGCGAATTCCGACAGCTCCATACGGGAGGGGTGGGTCTGGGAGTCAAGTACGCGTCGGCCATTCGTGGCGGTCGGGCGCTCCGTCCCGACCCCTCCCTGACGGTCGGGGCTCGGTGTCCGGGCCGATCCACGATTAACGCTCGCTGGCCGGTCCAAATTACGGCCAGGACTCGGCGCCCACACGACACTCAGCGCGGCGATCAGTAGCAGTGTGTTCATTCGCGCGACTCCAGGGAGATGCGCAGGGTGAGCACTTCGTTGCCGCGCTTGAGCACCACGTCGATCGGCTCGCCGCTGCGCAGCGCCGCGATCGCCTCCGGATAGTCCTGACAAGTCGCGATGGCTTTTCCGCCGACCGATAGCAGCAGATCGTTCGCACGAACGCCGGCCCGCGCTGCCGGCGAACCGGGCCGCACGCGCTCGACGTACGCCGGCCGCTGTCGTGCGCCGAAATCCAGCAGCCGAATTCCGATCGCGGCGATTCGTCGCGTCGCGTCGTCGAGCGGTTGAGCGGTGGGCGCGGGGAGCGGGCCGTCGCGGACGAAGTTTGCCACATCCTCGACCGGAATCGCGTAGTTGAGCCAAGTGTTCGTGCGATTGCTGATGACGGCGCGCCCGATCACTCCGATCAGGTTGCCCTCGAGATCCAGCAGCGCGCCGCCGGCCGAACCGGGCGTCGCCACCACAACATCCACCAGCAGCGCCGCGCCTTCGTACTCGAAATCCTGCGCCCGCCGCCGCGCGTCTACGGGCGCGCGGCCGCACAGCACTCCCAGCGCCGCGGAGACCGGCTCGGGGCCATCGGCGACTTTGAATGGATTCGCCGCCGCGATCACCCAGTCGCCGGCGCGCACGTGCGACGAGTCGCCGAGCGTGAAATGCGGCAGACCGGACGCGTCGACCTTCAATAGCGCCAATTGGCGGCGCGAATCTCGGGAAACGACTTCGGCGGCGACACGCCGACCGTCCGGCAGGACCGCCCGAATCGCTTCGCCTTCGAGCAGGATGGACATCGCCGTGACGATCTTTCCGTCCTCGGAAACAAGAACACCGACGCCGTAGCCGTGTTCGCGACCGATCGCGCCGCCGTAAAGCTTCACCACGCATTGCGTGCCAGCGGCGATCGGGCGCGAGAAGATCGAGCCATCGCTGATTTCCGGCGCGTGCGGCGGCGCTCCGGCGATCGTGCCAGCGGGCCGAGCGACAGTCGGCTGTGTGCTTGGCTGCGTTGTCATGACGGCCTCTTCAACTCGAATTTCAATGCGGCGATCCTCGGCGATGCGCATCCAGCGGCGCACGCCGCCGACCGAGAGCGCGTCATCGTCATTCGACGCCGGACGCCATTCCACGCCGCGCGGCGATCGATCGTCTCCCACCCACGCCGCCAGCACACGGCCATCGTCGTAGTTCAGCGCCCAGCGCACGCGGACGCCCGGCTCGGAGCGGTTTTCGACCACGCTGGCGATGCGGCCGTCAATCTCTTCGCCGCCGATGACTTCCCATCCGACACCGAATTCGGTCTCGAAGACGAGCGGATTCGTGATGCGACGCCACTCATCCCACAATCGGATGTTCAAAGACTCGTTCACGGCGACCGGCGGCGCGCCGGCGCCAATTTCGAATCGCCCTGCCGCGAACGCCGCGGGCTCGCCGCCAGCACTCTGGGATTCTTGCTCCTGCGCGCGCTGTGTTTCGCCGATTTCCGCCTCGATGTGCCCGTCGCGACTCTGTCGAACGTGCAGTGGCGCAACCCGATCGCCACAGGCAATCCGCCCGCGCCATTCGAATGCGTCGCCGGCCGCCGACAATCCAAGATCTCGTCTCGCCGCGCCGCGCCAGAGCCTTCGCAATTCCGCCAGATTGATCTCGCGATCGGTTTCGTACGCCGTTCCGAGTTTGAACGGCAGCCGCTCTAGCCGCGCGGACAAGTCCATCTCGTTTCCGCCGCGGCGAACGCGAACGCGAACCGGCCAGTCAGCCGGTAGCGTGGCAACCAGGTTATTGAAGTCGTTGGGCGTGGCCATGGGGCGTTCGTTGACCGCCAGCAACACGTCGCCAAGCTCAACGCCGGCACGATCGGCGCCGGAGAGCTCCTGCACCGCGTTGATGATCAGGTCCGGCCCGGCGCGTTCGACCGTCGCGCCCAGCGTGCCGTGCTCGCACAAGCGCCCGGCCCGTAGACTGGGCAGGAATCGCTTGACCTGGTTGATCGAGACGGCGTAGCCCAGCCCGACGTTCACGCGGCCGCGTTCCTCGAACGACGCACGACCGTTGATGCCGATCACACGGCCGTTCATGTCGAAGAGCGGCCCGCCGGAGTTGCCCGGATTGATCGACGTCGAAACCTGGATGCAGTCGGCGTATTCGAGCAGGTTTTTCAGCTCACCCTGCCCGGCCTGGTAGCGGTGCAAGCCGCTGATGATGCCCACCGAGACAGTCGGCACGTAGTCCTCGGCGAGAACGAATGGATTGCCCAGCGCGGCGATCCACTGCCCGAGTTGCAGCGGCTCAGAGTCGCCCAACGGCGCGGCGTCGAATCGCTCCTTGCCATGCAGGCGGAACGCGACGATGTCGCCGCCGGGGTCAATCCCGAGCACGCTGAGTCGATAGAGTTGGCCGTCGGACAGCGCGCCGAAGCCCTCGCGCTTCTCGAGAAACGACTGCACGACGTGAAAATTCGTCAACCCGAGCCCGGATTCGTCGATGATGACGCCGCTGCCGCCGCCTTGCGGAGGGTTGGTGTCGAAGATGCAGACCACCGCCGGCGCGGCGTGCTCGATCATTGCGACGCGCTGCGCATCAAGCTCGCGGGCGGTTTGCGGCGCTGCGCCGTCGGCACGGAACGGTGAAACGCCGAATCCGAAAGCGAACAGAAGCAACACGAGTGATCGGGACATGGCGCCTCGTGCGCCCGGCGTCGCACCGCGGCGATCCGCGCCCCAGTCCGAACCGCGAGCGCCAGCGACCGGCAAGCGGCGGGATCGTGCCGATTGCCAACGCGCCTCGGCGGCGTGGCCGGTCGCGGGCGCTCGCGGTTCGGACGGACGCACCAGACGCCGTAGCGTCGGACGTCGGCGTCCGACGCCGTCCGCGCAGCCGATAGCGTCCGCGCGGCCGGCGTGCTCAACGGCGTCGGGCACGAAGGCTCGACGCTACGAAACGCTTGAACCCACTTAAGTGCGCTCACGATCGAATCAACCGGGCGAAGCCCCAGCACACATGATCGGCCAGGTCGAGATCCGCGCCGAAGTCCGTGATCAACGTCAACTCCGATACGCCAGTGACGTCCACCGCCACATCCTGCGGCGGGCGGTCTCCGCGGATCGAATCGGCGCGCCACAGCACGCGCCCATCGCCGACAATTCGCACCGCCGCGTCGCCGCGCGGCGCTACGTCGTCGCTGATACCGACCGTGACGGCGAATTGCGAGTAGCCGCCGCCGAGGCGAAAGGTCGCCGCTGATCGGCTGTGCTGACAGACGCCGCGAGCATACGTTTTTCCGGCCAGCGAAATCGGCTTGTCGAACAGGCTCTTGTCCAACGATGTCGCCCATTGCTTGTCGAAGAAGGGCTCGAAATCGTAGTTCGCCAGCGGCAGCGAAGACAGCGGAACGACGCGTTCGCTGCGGCACTCGATGCGCTCCACTTGGTCCCAGGCGATGCGTAAATCGTCGAACACCGGCGAACGCAGCGTCAGCGCGTGCAGATCGCCGGAGGCGATCTTGCCGGCCAGCGAGTCACCATTTTGAAGGCGCACGACGCTGCTGGCGCCGCGCTCGGTGCGCCGCGCGAATACGATCGCGGCGATGCGGTCCCAGGTGGGCGAAACTTCGCGCTCTTTCCAGAAGAGCGTGACTTGCCGGTCGTCGATCCGGCGCACGAGCCCTTGAAGCGGAATGACTTCCGCGCCGCGCGCGACGACGACCGTGTCCTGCTGCTCGATCGGCACGATCGCCAGCGCAGCCAGTTTCCTCGCCGCCGTCTCGTCAATCGATTTCGGGCGGATCGACTGCACGCGCGCCAACTCGACGCGACACGAGGCGCCGCCCGCGATTTGCAGCATCAGGTCGGACTCGCTGGCGCGCTCGATCCGAGCGGCGAATTGGGAGCCGTCGGACAGCTCGAATCGGAGCGGGAAATCAATTTGTGCAGGATCCACGGCGCCCGAGTCGCGCGTCGTCGCGGCGGATTGGGCGGCGAGCACGCGCGCGCCAAGAATCTCCGACCATGCCAGAACGACTTCGCCGTCACCCGCTTGCACGACGAGTTGCGGCGCGACTTCAACCAGCTTGCCACGCAGAGTGCCGCCATCCAGGCGCGTGATCTCCAGGTCGACCTGGGCGGTAGCCGGCCGAGCGAAAACCACACCGATTGCCGCCACCGCGAGGACGGCGAGTCGTGTGTGTGGGACCGGTCTCCTGACCGGTCTTTGTGAGCCCGGTCTCCCGACCGGTCTTTGTGAGACCGGTCTGCCCAAGAACCCCAGAGACCGGTCAGAAGACCGGTCCCCCAATATCAGAAGCCCGTCCCACAAAGAGCGGATATGGCTACGCGATTCGCCGCTCATTTGTCCTCCGCCAGCGATCGGTAGTATTGCTCCACCAACTGCCGGTATCGCGACGGGAAGCGATCTTTCAGCGATTGCAGGATGCGCTCGCGTTCCGCCGGCGGCAGCTTGCCCCACATTTCTCCCGGATTGGCGGTCTGTGCCGCGCGCAGATTCGGCGGCGGCGCGGCGCCGCCCGGGGTCGCCTCCGATTCCTCAGCCGGTCGGCCGGGATGAGCGCCGGGCTGCTTTTTGCCGCCCTTCTGCCCCGCCCCACCGCGCGCGGCGCGCGCCGCGGCCGCGGCGCGCTGCTGCTGCTCGCGCTGTTCCGATTCTTTGATCATCTTGTCGAGCATCTCGACGATTTCGCCCTGCCGCGTCCGGACGCGCGGCCGCGCATCCGCGACGCGGAGGCGCTGCGCGACGTAGCTCATCACCTGCGCGACTTCCTCGAGCGTGCCGCGCTCGCGCCGGTCGGTCTCCAAGCGCAATTGCCTCGCGCCGGCGACGATCGGCTCTGGTGCATCCGGGTAGGTCGCAACCAGGCGATCCAGCGCCGCCGCCGCATCGGCGTATTCCAAGCCCGCAAACTGGCATGACGCCAGCATGAGCCAGAGGTGCGGCGCGAGCGGCGTGTGCCGTTCGGTTGACTCGTCGGCCAGCGCGATCTTCAGCAACGCGCCGGCATCGTCCGTCAAACCGCTTTCGATCAGCGAGCGGCAATGAAAATACAAGGCCGTCGCGGCGAGGTACGCATCCGAATCGCCTTGTAACGCCTGAAACGCCCGCGCCGCCTCACTCGAGCGACCCTCGTCAAACGCCGCCAGCGCCTCGGCGTAAGCCGGATACAGCGCCGCGAGCGCGTCGGGAATAAAGCTCTCTCCGGCGTCGTGCGTATCGCGCTCGCGCCAGGCCAGGCGCACCGCCTCGACGGCCATCGCGCGATCCGCGGGCAACGTCGCCAGTTGATCGAGAAACTCGCAATTGAGCCGCTCGATCCGCGTTCCGCAATCGACCACCGTCTGGGCGCGCAGCGCAGCCGCACAAAGCGAAATCGCCATCCATGCGACCGCGGCGGCGTAAGACCGTTTCACGTCATTTCCTTTCGTTCATCCGCCGTGCCATCTCGCCGAGCTGCCGCTGACGCGCGGACAGCACCCCGAGCCGCGCGGCGCGCCCGTCATCGGTCGCCGTCGGCGTCGGCGTTTCATCCGGGGCGGCGGGCGTTTCCGCGGCCAGCTCCGCCGTACGCCGATTCACGCGAAGCTGCGACGATCGCAGTAGCTTCAGCTCCGCGGAGCCTGGCAGCAGCGGTCTGGCTTGCTCGTCCGGCGGCGGCGAATCTCCCGGCGGTGGCGGCGGTTGGTCCTGGTTTTCGTTGCGCTGGCGTTCGATCGCGCCCAGAATCTCCTCCAACAGATCGATCACGTCGTCGATCGCCCGTTGGGACTGCGCTGAGACGTCCGAGCGCTGCAATCGGCCGGCGATGTCGGTCATGTCGGCGCGAAGCTGCGATACCAGGTCAGGCAAGACGACGGTGGTGCCCTCCTCGGTCAACAGCCGCTCCGCGGCGCCGCAATCCTCGGCGACCTTTTGTTGAACGGCAGCCGTTTCGCTCAGGCTCTGCAGCTCGCGGCGCGACCAGTTCTCCATGCCCTTTTGATACAACCGCAGGACCTCTTCACGGATGGTCTTTTCGCGTTCCAGCATCGAGCGAAATCGCCCCTCCAATGCCGCCAGCGTCTCTTCCATCTCTTCCTGGCGAATCTGGCGCAGCGCGTCGTCAAGGTCGTCGAGCGCCTGCTGCAATTCATCCAACGCTTCGCGCTGCTCACCCTGCGCTTCGTCCGGCTGTTGCTCGCCCAGTCGATCTGCCGCTTTTCGCATCGCCTCGGCGGCCTTCTTGAGTTGCTCTGCACCGGGCTTATCGCGCGACGGCGCGTCCGGGCTGTCGGATTTCTTGCCGCCGGCGGCCTGTTGTTGGGCGTTCTCCGTTTTTTCCTGCGTTTTGCGTTGGAGGGCTTCCAGTCGGCGGATCGCCCGTTTCAGTTCCGCATCTCGGGCCTGGTCAGCGGGCGCTTCGCCGTTTTTCGAATCGCGTCCCGGCTTGCCGGCTTGATCGCCGGATTGCTCGCCTGATTTTTCTTCTTCACTCCCGCGCTCTGCGGGTTGGGTGTCGCCGGCGTTCTGTTTCCCGTCGCCGCGGAGTTTCGCTTCGAGCTCCTTGGTGCGCTGAACATGGTCCGACTGTTCCTGCTGAAGTGCTTGAACCGCTCGGCGCAGCGCCTCGAGTTGCTGGCGTTCCAGGCGCTTTCGGTCCAGATCGCCGCTCGTGTCGGTCAGCAGCGTCAGCAACGCATCGAGGTCGGTCAGCAGCAGCTCCTGCTCGCGCTCGGCCTCACTCCACTCGCCGTGCGCGAGACGCTGCGTCAGGCTGTCCATTCGGCTGCGGACGCGCTTTTCGCCAGCCTTGGCGAGCGCGTCGCGCAGGCGCTCGGCCTTCTCGGGTTCGGTCTCGGTCAGCATGCGCGAGAGGCGCAGCATCTGTCCCTCGAGCTTCTCCATTCGCTGCAGGACCAGACGCTGACGCGAATCGACGGGTTGAGTCGACGGCGGGCCGTTGTCACCACTACGACCGATAACCGGACACGTAAGAAGCAGAATCATGGGCAGCGTCGAGCGCCGCGCGAATCGACCGGGCGTGATGACGGGTCGCGTCATCTCAGATTTCCCGTGGCGCACCTGTCCGAACCGCGAGCGCAAGCGACCGGCATCAGCGGCGCGAAACGGCCGGAAAACCGGAGTTCGCTCCGCGCCTGGCCGGTCGCTTGCGCTCGCGGTTCGGACACGGTTCGCCATATTCTTGCTCCCTAACGGTTCAGAACGATTTACGGCCAATCTACATTCTACGGTTTCGGTCGATCCGGCGACGAGGGTTCTTTCGACCCCAGGATGTCGTCGAGCTGTTTCTGAAGCGCCTCGATCGTCGCCTCGTGGACCTGTTTCTGCGCGTCGATCGTTTCCTGAAGCAGGGCCACCGCTTCGCGATAACCCTCCCACTCCATCATGTTCGCCAGGATCGCCTGCATCCGCCGCAGAATGTCCCCCTGCATGTCCCGGGCGGTATTTCGCGCGCCGTCACTGGCGTCACCGCGCAACGCCAGCAGCGCGACGGATGCGGCCGGCATCGACTCGCGCGTCAGCCGGTCAAGCGGCTCGACAATGCGGTCCTCGATGCGGCGTTCATCACCGACGCGTGCAACCCGATTCACGCGCATTTCCGCCAGGATCGCCAAGAAACGACGCGACACCCCCGCGCAAGCGGCGGCCTGCACCTCCTGTCGCCGGACCAGCCCGGCGACGCGTTGGCCGATCGCCGCCGACGCCAGCCGGGCGGCGTCGGTCTCGTCGAGCATTTGACGCAGCGCTTCGTCGGCGCCGCGCTGCACGCTGATGAGACGCTCGAACTCGCGGCGGAGTTCCAGTTCGCGCCGCGCGAGCTCGGCGAGGAAATCCTCAGTCGATACGACGCGCAGCTCCAGCGGATCGCCGCGCCCAATGTTCGGGCCACGTGGGTCCTCGTCCGTCGCCTGGGCGACGATTCGCAGGCGATCGCCGATGGCTGCGCCCATTTCGCGCACGGCGAGTCGCACTTGGGCCTGGTACTCCGGCCGGCCGGCTTCGAAATCGGGCAACGGGATCGGCTGCGCGGGTTCGTCGCCGCGAGCCACGTTGATGCTGACGCTGCCCAGCCCATAGTCGTCGCGCGCGTGCAGCGACAACGGGAGCTCGGCGATCGGCGTGATGATCTCGCTGGTGTTCTGCGCGTCGAGTTTCAACAGCGGCGCGCGGTCCGGCAGCACCTTGAGCGAGAATACGACCGGCCGGCGGCTTTCCCAGCCGTCTCGATCGACCAGCTCGAAGCGAAACGACCCGGACGTCGGCGCGTCCCAGTCGACGCGCACTTTGTCAGGCGCGATCAATTCGCACGGCGCGGCCTCGCCGCCGATGCCGACAAAACGCGCCGTCGCCACCGGCTTGTTCAGTGAAACGTCCAGCGTCAAACGTGACCCGGCAAGCATTTCAAGGCTGGTCTGCTGCTCGAGCGTCGCCGGTGCGGCGCGGGTGTAGCCGGGCGGCGCAATCTGAGCCTCGACGTGGACCACCTGCGGACGATCCACCGGCACGAGCGTAAATACGCGAGTCGTTTCGTCGCCGCCGACAATGCGAAACGACAGCGATTCGCCCATCACTCCGAGCGGCGCGAACAGTCGCCGCTCGCCCACGCGGCGCATCGTCTCGCGCCCGCGTTGGCCGGCCGGCGTCCACCACTGGACAACGGCGGAGCGCGGCGCCTGACCCTCGACGAGGGCCGTGAGCTCGAACTCATCGCCGCGCGGTACGCGCCGCGCATCGCCGGCGTCGAATCCATCCGGATGGATATAGGTGCTCTGCGGCCAGGGCAGGTCCCGCACCAGCCAGTTGCGCTGAAACCATGTACCGATCGTGTCCGGCGCGAGCGCGCAGATCAAGGCAACGCCGGCGCCCAGGATGCCCAGCTCGACCGCGCGGCGGCGCGCCAGCGGGTGATCGAGCACCGCCAGGAATTTCACCTTCGGCGCGGCGTCGCATGCTTCGCGAATCACGTCGGAGATCAATTGCGGCGACGCGCTTTCGGGCAACGGCCCTTGAATCAACTCGACCGCCGTCGACAGCCGGCCGAACAACTCCGGATGTGCCTCATCGACCAGGCCGGCGAGAGTTTGCTCGCTCAGCGGGCGCTGAAGCGGCATGAGAATCCAGCGATACAGAACCCAGAACCAATAGATCGTGATCGCGACATTCAGCGCCGCGCGCTGATCGAGCGAGAGACGAAGCCAGCGGTCTATCAGTAGCTGTGACGCGCCGGCGAGCGCCAACGCGACCGCCAGCCGCAGCACGCCGCGCAGCATCGCGTACAGCCGGGCGCGACGGCGCAGGGCCGCGAGCGGCGCGAGGACGTGTTGTTCGAGCAGCACGGTTGAAAACGCGTCTGTCACTCGTTACTCGCAACTCGCAACTGTCTTCACAGCATGTGGCTTCGCCGCCGGATGAACCACTCCACGATCAGCAGCGTCGCCACCAATCCCATCAGCCAGGCGCGGTCCCACAATTCGCGGCGCGGTCCTTCGATCGTATCGGTCTGTGTCGCGGATTCGATTTCATCCGGCAATCGGCCCGCGTCCGCAAGCGGCACGTAGCTGCCCCCGGTCGCGGCGGCGAGACGCTCCAAAGCCTCGCGCTGCAATCGAAGCGTCGTTAACTCCGCGTCGGATCGCTCGACCTGCACGTGCTTCACGAGCGCGTCGTCCGCCGCCGGCGCGGTCGAAACTGCTGCGCGCGGCAGCGGCACGCGGATGGTCGCGGGTCCCGCAATTTCCATGCGGATGCGCCCGCCAAACCAGCCCTCGCGCCCGGCGATCGCGCTCAGGCTGAGCTCACGCGTCTGGCCGTCGCCCAGCGCGATTTCCGCGGTCACATCGCCGGCTTGCCAGGGCATGAATGATTCGTCGAGTACGCGGGCCTCGATGCGCAGCGACTCGCCGAGCTGCACGCGGTCCTGATCAAGCACAATCGTCCCGCGCCGGCTGGCCCCCTCACGCCGCGCCTGGGAAAGAAATCGCACCATCTGCACCCAGAACCGGTCAAAGTAGCGCTCGCCGGTGCTGCGCCAGCGCCAGGTGTGGTCCATGCCCAGGAACCCGACCCGCCCGGCGCCGAATGGCTGAACCGCCAGCAGCGGCGGGGCATCGTCACCTTCGCGCACGCCTTCGCGCATCAAGACCGTCGCGACCGGTTTGGCGCGCTGCACCGGATAGCTCCACCACACAGTGCCCAGCGCTGTCCAGATCGCCCTGCTTTCGGTCGGCATGACGCCGAACGACAGCAGCGGATGCCCCAGCAGCGCCTCGGGCACGATCAGCGGCGTTGCGCGATTGCGAAACGAGCCCTGCTCCGCCATGCGCATGTCGGCGTCCGGGTCGGGCGCGACCGGCAGAATGGAGGTGAGCTCGCTCAGCCGCGCCTCGCGCAGGAAGCGCGACGTGTAGCTGGCGCCGGCTTGCAGGAGCAGGCCGCCGCCGAATTCGTCAACGAAGCGGCGCACGTTGATGGCCCACGAGGCGTCCAGCTCGCGCGGGTCGGGGTCGAGCATCAGGATCACGTCGTACGCGAAAAGCTCCTCGGGTTTTCGCGGCAACTCGCGGATCGGCGTAGTGCCGTCGCGAAGGGCGCTGGGATCCGCGGATTGCAGCCAGCAGCTCAGGTCGAGCGTTTTGTCACGCTCGAAAAGCCGCAGCAGCGCCCGATAGTCGTATGTCGGACGCCCGGCCAATAGCAGCACGCGCAGCCGATGATCCAGCACCAGCACGCTGGCGCTGCGCTCGTTGTCTTCCTCCGACGCTTCGCCCGGCATCGGCGTCACGCGAACGCGGTAGACGTATTCGCCGGCCTGCCCGGCATCGACGGCGAAGCGAACATCCGCGGGCTGCGCGTCGGCGGGCAGGGTCACGCGCCGCGTCGTCAACGCGCGGCCCGTGGCGCCGCTGTCCTGCGGCGAGAACACAAAGAGTTGCACTTCGACGTCGCCGCTTGCCGCACCGGCGCCGACAACGCTTGCGCGAAGCTCGAGCGGATCGCCCTTTGCCACGCTGGCGGGCGCGGCCAGGGATGTGACGCGGACGTTCGGCGGCTCGACCTCATCGCCGACACCGATCGTGCGCAGTGGGGCGTGCAAGCGCCGCGCGGCGAGCGCCACCTCGTCCACCGATGCACCGCGATTGAAATTCCCGTCGGTCAGAACCACGATCGCCGCGATCGGTCGCTGTGCGGCCTCGCTTGAAACTGCCTCCAGCGCGCAACTCAAGTCCGTGTACGCGGATCGCGCCGTCGGCCCGGCGAGCCATTCGCGGAGCGGGCGATGCGCAATCGCGGCGGTGTCCGCCGTGTCAGCCGGCTTTGTGCTGCTCTCCGCGGACGATTCATCCCGGGGCGACGTGAAGCCGGTCGGGCTTGATTCGCTGGAAGGAAGGTCGAGGCGCGTCGCGTCGTCGCCGAACGCAAAGACCGAGACGTCGTTGCGAGCCGCCAGACGACGCAGCCAATCTCGGTCGCGCTCGCGCAGCAACGCAGCGACACGCTCGATTCGCGGTCGCGAAGCATCACTGGCGCCGGCGTCCGGGATGGACATGCTGGTGGATTCGTCGATGAGCACGGCCACCGTGGCGCGCGTCGTGCGCAGCGTGTAGGTCGCCATCACCGGATTCAGGAACACCAGCGCCAGCAACACCAGCGCAACACAGCGCATCACCGCCAATCCGCCCCGCAACCGCGCGCCGGCGACGCCGCGGCCTTCGCGGCGGTACAGACGCCAGACCAGCACGCAGACCCCCACCAGCGCTGCCAGCATCAGCGCGCCGCCCCAACCTCCCGCCGCGCCAGACCATTCGACGGCATGCTGTTGTTCGAGCGTGGCGAGTGAAAGAAACGGGGTCACGCGGATACTGCTCCAATGACGCGTTGGGTGGTACGGGCGTCCCGCCGGTACCCCTTTCCTCAACCAGACGTTTGTGATTGCCAGGCGGCACGGGCGGGACGGCCGTACCTCCCAGCCGGCCGTGTCGCGCGCGGCGTGCCGAACCACCAGGCCAGCGCATGTTCCGCCAGCAACGTCGCGAACACTAGCACTAACACCGCCGGCCATAGCTCGATTCGACTCTGCTCGCGGCCGCGCAGGAACGCATCGACGGTCGCGACGTATTCGTGCGGCACGCCGGCCAGCGCACGGTCGAGTTCGCCGCGCGCGGCGACCGCGAGGTCGGATTTGATCGGATCAAGATTGGCGCTGATCAGCGCGGTGTGCACACCCGCCGAAGTGCTTAGTTCGACGCGCCAAGCGCCGAGCAAGTCGGCGATGGGACCGTCGAACGCCACACGGCTCGACGCCTGGCGCTCCAACTCCCGCATTGCGCCATCCACTGCCGCGCGATCGGGATAAGCCGGAGACTTGAACAGCGCGCCGCCCGCACCCTCGGCGGCTGATTGAATCGTCAGTCGCTGTCCGGCGTTCACGGTCGGCGGCGACAACTCGCGCCGCGCGAGATGCTGCGTCAACTCGAGCAGCCAGACGACATAACTGCCGTCCACCGCCTGCGCCCAATTGTTCCATGCCAGGTCGACGCTTGAAGCGAACCAGATCACGCGCCCGTCCCCGATTCGGCGTTCCACCAGCGCCGGAGACTGGGCGCGATCCGAGAAACGAGCCAGAACCTGAGGGCGCGTCGGTGAATCGGAGTCACGCGAAAGGCTGACCGGCTCCTCGGCCGCGAAATAGCCGTGAAAACGCGGCGACTCCGCGGGCGCGGCCAGCGCCGGCAAGAGCGTCGTCACCGGGTGCTCTCCTACGCGGAACAAGCCGACGCCGGTGGGCGGCTCGACGTCGCGCAGCATCCCTACAACAGGCAACGGCAGCAGCCCCGCGTCGTCGGCGCGCAGCGTGCGCGTGAACTCGGCAGCGTCCGAGATCGCGTCGCCCATGAAAATCGCAAGGCCGCCGCCGTCACTGACAAAGCGGCGCAGCGCGGCTTGGGCCGCCTCGCTGATCGCGGGAACGTTGCACAACAGCACCACGTCGAAGCGGCGCAGATCGGCGGTGTCCAGATCGCCGGGATCGACGACTTCGATCTGATTGCCAGACGCGATCGTGCCCGGCGGCGAAAGCGCGGTCTGAAGCAAATGCGCGCCGTCGTCACGACCGCCGCCCGTGGACTGCCCGTTCACAAGCAACAACGCGATCGCCGGTTTGACATTCAGCGAAAGCAGGCGCGCGTTGTCCCACTCGAACGCATCGACGGCGCCGATGGACGCCCGCAACTCATGAAAACCGACGTCCGCGATCGTCGCCTCGCCGGTCACCAGGCGCTCCTGCCCCGGGGAGAGCGGATCGACGACGATCGGCGGCAGCGGCGCGCCGTCGACATCAACCTGCAGCGTCAGGGCGGAGCGCGTCGCGCGGCCGTAGTTCACGACCCGCGCCACAACCTGCGCGGAAACGCCGGCGATCGTCTGCGGGCGCGGCGCCGAGAGGTCGATGATCGCCAGGTTGTCGCGCGGATCGACGCCCGACGCGATCAGGATCACGCGCGCCCGCGAGGCGTCGCTCTCCGTCAGGGCCGCAAACGCCGCCGGCGCGCCAGCCGAGCCAGCGATCCACTCGCTGCGTTGAAAATCAGAGAAAACGAAAATGTCGGCGGGCACGCTGCGCGCCGCGGACAGCCGCGCTGCGATGTGCTGAAAGACCCGCTGCGGATTGGCGGGCATGGGCGTCGGCGTCAGGCGCTCGAGCTGCGCCCGCAGGTCTGCCAGGTCGGCGTCGCTCAGCACCTTGTCGGCGACAAGCGGCTGCTGCGGGCGAGACGTGAGATAGAGCGTGACCGGGTCGCCGGCGGCGTCCTGATGCAGCCAGTTAAGCAGGCGAACCGTGGCATCCCGCAGGTCGGCAAACTCGGCTGCCGGTCCCACGCGATACGAGAGACTCGCCGAATCGTCCAGTACCGCGATGCGCTGCACAACGCCGCGCGCCCCCAGAAGCGAGGCGATAATGCCCGGTTGTACAAACGGTCGCGCCACCAGCAGCGTCAGCAGCGCCAGCGCCAGGCAGCGCAGCGCCACCAGCAACCACTGCTCAAAACGCACCCGCCGTCGATTCTGTTTCTCCGCTTGCAGCAGGAAATGCGTGGCGGCCCAGTCCAGCCGCCGATAGCTGCGCCGCGAGAGCAGGTGAATAATGATCGGCGCGGCGACCAGCCCCAGCCCGCCGAGAAACGCCGGGTTCACGAAACCGTACGCCAGCAGCACGCCGGTGATCACCGTCGCCGCGCTCCCGTCGTCAGTCCCGCGCGGCGGGCCAGGTATGCGCTAAGCACGGCGTCGACCGAATCGCGCGAGTTGACGGCGACATAGTCGGCGCGATGCTTGCGGCAGGCGGTCTCGACGCGCAGAATGAAACGCTGCAACGCGTCGAGGTAGCTGGCGCGCAGCGACTGCGGATCGGCCAGAAGCCGCGACTCGTCCTCCAATCCGTGAAACATCACGTTCTCGACGAACGGGAATCCCCATTCGTCCTCGTCGAGCACGTGCATGACGATCATCTCGTGCCCGGCGTAGGCCATGTGCTCCAGGCCGCCGATCACGTCGTCCGCGTCCGCCAACAAGT
The DNA here is from genome assembly GCA_046350315.1 of Phycisphaerae bacterium. Classification (GTDB taxonomy): domain Bacteria; phylum Planctomycetota; class Phycisphaerae; order UBA1845; family Fen-1342; genus CAZHTF01. Next base: position 1,687,691 of record JAXMAP010000002.1, on the reverse strand, counting down.
CGCTGATGAGGATCACCATCGAGCGCTGCCGCAGTTCCTCCGCCAACCGGTGAAACAGCGTCTTGACGTGGCTCTGGCCGGCCGGCGCGGTCTCTTCCAGCACGCGCATCAGGTCGGACAGATGGGGCTTGCCGGCCTTGCACGGCAACACGCGGCGAACCTGGCTGTCGAACGTGAGCAGGCCGGCGGCGTCCTGCTGCTGCACGATCAGAAACGCCAGCGTGGCCGCGAGGCGGCAGGCGAAGTCGAATTTGCTGCGCGGCTGGCCGTAGGCCATCGAGTTGCTGGCGTCCAGCAGCAAATGGCAGCGCAGATTGGTCTCTTCCTCGTATTCCTTGATGTACAGCCGGTCGGCGCGGCCGAAGATGCGCCAGTCGATGTAGCGAATGTCGTCGCCGGGCACGTATTGGCGATGCTCGGCGAATTCGACCGAGAAACCGTGATACGCGCTGCGGTGCATGCCGGAGATGAACCCCGCCACCACCGAGCGCGCCCGCAGCTCCAGCCCGCGCAGCCGCGCGATGACTTCAGGATCCAAGTACTTCGGCGAGCCCGGCATGCGTGTCCTCGCTCAGCGGCCGCGCAGGCAGCGAATCAAGCACCGCCTCGATGATGCGATCGGGGTCGTAACCTTCGGCTTCGGCGGCGTAGTTGGTGATGATGCGATGGCGCAACACGGGCTTGGCCAGCGCGCGGATGTCGTCGATCGAGACGTGCTTGCGGCCGTGCATCACCGCCCGCGCCTTACCGCCGAGCAGCAGAAACTGCACCGCCCGCGGCCCGGCGCCGAACATCACCATCCGCTCGATCACCTCCGCGGCGCGGCGGCCCTTGTCGCCGTCTTCGCGCCAGCGCCGTGCGCCGGGCGTGAGGCTCTCTCCGGTGGGCGATTCGCCGTTTCGAAGCGGGCGCGTGCGGCGAACCAGCTCCAGCGTGTAGTGCACGACGCTCGGCGCCGCCGGAACGCGGCGAACGACTTCCTGCAACGCCAGGATTTCCAGCCGTTGCAGGATGTCGTGCAACTCCGCGCGTTCGCCTCCGGTGGTGCGCTCGGCGATCTGGTATTCCTCGTCGTAGCTCGGGTAATCGACGAAGACCTTGAACATGAAACGGTCTTCCTGCGCCTCGGGCAACGGGTAGGTGCCTTCCTGTTCGATCGGGTTCTGCGTGGCGAGGACGAAGAACGGCGGCTCGAGCGCGTGCCGCACGCCACCGACCGTGACGTACAACTCCTGCATCGCCTCGAGCAGCGCCGCCTGCGTCTTGGGCGGCGTGCGGTTGATCTCGTCCGCCAGGAGCACGTTAGCGAAGATCGGGCCTTGCAGAAAGCGAAACGAGCGCTGCCCGGTGCGGCGGTCTTCCTGAATGATTTCGGTGCCGGTGATGTCGGAGGGCATCAGGTCGGGCATGAACTGGATGCGGTTGAATTTCTGACCCAGGCAGCGCGCCAGGCTGCTGATCATCAGCGTCTTGGCCAGGCCCGGCACGCCTTCGAGGATCACGTGTCCGCGGGCGAACATCGCGATCAGCAGCAGGTCGAGCACTTCGTGCTGCCCGACGATGATCTTGGCCAACTCGTCGCGAATCTGGCCGTACGCCTCGTGCAGCCGCGCCACGGCGGAAACATCGTCGGCGAACACCGGCGGCGCCGGGGCCGCGGGTGACTGCGGTTCCGGGACGATTGCATCTTGGGTGCGGCCGGGATCGTCGGACATTCGAGTCTCCGATCTGACGGCGCGGGTCCGGCGCGCCAGCTTCATTGTACGCGCGAACCGGCCAGACGCCGCGGCACGACGCCGGCGATCCGGGGATTCGTCGCGCAACAATTGCAGCAATCTCATCGGTAAGTCGGTCCGAATCGCTCTCCGGAATCGCTGCCGCGAAACGCATCGCGGACGCTGTAATACTGACGCAAGTCGGGCTGGGTCGCGAAAAAAACGCGGAAAGAACCCCTGTCGCATCCCGGTCGAGACGATTACGATATTGCGGAATCGATACGCCGCCGATCAGCGCGGCGCCCCGGAGAGCGACCATGAAAACATTCCTCGCCTGCGTCATCGCCGCGACGTTGATCGCGCCGACATTCGCACAGGACAAGACCCCGACGGCTCGCGCCGCATCGCCTTCGACGCTGCGCCTGCTCAATCAGCGCATCCCGGAAATCACGTTCGACGGGGCGGCGCTGGAACAGGTCATGGCGTGGGTGCAGGATTTCACGCACATGAACGTGAACGTCCGCTGGCAGATGCTCGAAGACGCGGGCATTCGCCGCGACAAGCCGATCAGCCTCTCAGCCAAGAACCTGCGGCTTTCGCAGATTCTTTGGATGATCATGACCGAGGCCGGCGGCACGGAGGTGAAGCTGGCCTATCGCGCCAGCGGAAACCTGCTCGTCATCTCGACGCAGGACGACCTGGGCAAGGAAATGGTCGTGCGCGTGTATGACGTGGCCGACCTGCTCGTTCGCATTCCGAACTTCCGCAACGCGCCGAAGATCGATCTCCAGCAAGCCACGCAGAACACCGGAAGCAACTTCGGTGGCGGCGGCGGCGGCGGTGGTGGGGGCGGCGGTGGTGGGGGCGGCGGCGGTGGATCGGGGCTGTTCGGCGGAAGCGGCGGTAGCGGCGGAGGAAGCGGAGGCGACGACGGCGACGACAACGGCGGCGGCCGCGGCGGCGGCAGCGGCGAAGACATCACCGCCGGCGAGGCTGAGAAGCTGGTCAATCTGATCGTGAACACTGTCGAGCCCGACACCTGGGCACAGAATGGCGGCACGGGCACGATCCAGGCCTATCGCCGGATGCTGGTCGTGCGCAACAACATTCTGGTGCATCAGCGCTTGGCGGGATTCGTCGAAGAGCTCGAATAGCAGCGAACAGCGGCGAGCTGAAAACGGACTAATACGAACGGCGTCGGATTGATATCCGACGCCGTCGCGCTTTGTTCGGGGAAAGCGCTCGTGCGCTAGTCGCCGTCGCCCTGCCGCAAATCACGATCCGCCCGGTGTCCTGCCGGCGGCCGTTCGCGTAGCCCGCTAGTTCGCAACGCGTTCTGGGGCGCAGTTGAACGCCCGAACATGACGTCGAGCCGCACGAGGAATCCCCGTGCGGCTCGAGCGCGGTGATCAAATCCAGGCAACTGCCCTATCGCCGGATTTTCCCGGACTTGACGTCAAACCAAGGCGGCAGTCCGTTTCCGCCGCTGCTGCTTTCGCCGCCGGAGCGGGCCAGGTTGCCCTGCGTGTAGACCTCGATTTCCCAGGCTCCGCCGTCATATTGGTTCAGCGAAACCAGCTCGATTGTGTCCTCCACCGAGACGGTCCCATTGCTTTCGAGGATGAAGTCGGCGTGCTGTGTCCCCGATAGCGGCACCTCGTACCAATTTCCCGTGACGTCGAACAGCACAGTGATAGCCCCAGTCGAACTGCTCGACATCCGTGACTTCACCAGCAAGCTGAAGCGAGCCGAAGTCAAGCGTGTCCTGGTCGCCGGGGTAGAACCAGTCGCCGGTCACTTTGTTGATCAGATCGCCGGTCTTGAAGGTTTTCGTGGTATCCCACGAGTCGAAATCCTGGCCGTCGTCCACCCCGTTCTGCCAGAACGAGGCGGTCATGCTCAGCTTTCCCGAATAAGCTCCATCCGGAATCGCATAGTCCAGAGGCCCAAGCCCGCCGAGCCCGTTCAGCGGGCAGCCGGCCACGAGCATCAAGCTTCCCACCGCCAAACCAAGCAACCATCGCCGTCGAATCATGTAATTCTCCCTGTGCGCTCAGATGCGTCACAAGGATGGATTGAAATCCGCGGCTAGAACTCACGCGCGACGAAAGTTCTTTTCTTTGCAGCGCTTCGGAACACAAAGGCATCGGCAAGGGCGAACGTCGACGATGCATTTTCGCGCGACGCAACTACGGAGCAACGCACTGCCAAGAGCCGAGCAGGATGCCCAGGTCCGCCTCATCGACAAAGCCGCTGCCGTCGAGGTCGCCGGCCTGACCCGGCCCCTGCGCCGTCTGCCAATTGGCGAGCAGGATTCCCAGGTCGACTTCGTTCACGTGAGAGTCGCCATCGATATCGCCCGGGCAACAGCAGAGCGCGCCTGTGACCGTAAGCGTCGGACGCGCGCTCGCCGTTCCGAAGCTTCGTGAGTTGAAAAGTCCGCTGACGTTGGCGTCGGCGGCTCGAACCAGCAAGCCGACTGACTGCCCGGCTTCGAGGTCCGCGCGGAAGCCCGGAGTCAGCGTCAGGTCGAACAAGGTCAATCCGCTGATTCCTCCGGTGAACGGAAAGGCACCCAGCGCTTCGTCGCCGGCGCCCAGGAATGCGGGCAGCGTCGCGTACGTAACTCCCGAGGAAGTCGGGGCGTTTGGCGTGCCGGAACCCTCGACCCACGCGTCGCTTTGCGTCCAGTCGATCTGAATCTGGCCCGCCGCCGATGCATTGAAAATCGGGTTGCTCGGCGGAGTTGCCGAGAGGCCCAGCGTAACCGACGCGACGCTCCAATTTCCCACGCCGAACGTCGCATCGAACTGCGCCACGACCGCCGCCGCGTCAAAACGCAGCACGGTTTGATACTCGCCCTGCGGCAGCCCGCCGGCCGAGACGGCCAGCGCGCCCGCCCCGCCGTAATTGTTGGTCGCGCGGGACGCCGAGACGAACGCATCCGCCGATGGCGTGATGGAAATCGCGTCCGCCGACGTGCGGGTGTCGGTAAGCGACGCCAACAACAGTGTGGTCGCGAACGCGACGGTTCGACTCGAATTCAATTTTTCTCTCCCTGGCGCGTCGGGCGAATTCAGGGTAGCGGCCCGGTCCACAGGCTGCCGGGTACGAACCACTGCACGTCGGATCTCAGCGGGTCGCCGGTGTTGCAGCCGACTCGCGCTCCTTCGAAGGTTGCGACGTGACCATCCAGGAAGGCGATATTCAGCCGGCTGCGATGACGCGCGACGACCGAGTACGGCTGCGGCGACGGAATCAGCGAACAGAACCCGCCGACTCCCTCCGAAAGGAAGACCTGCACCGCCGGCGGCGCGACAGCGTCGATTCGATCCGGGCGGAGCACGCCCCACGTCGATAAACGCATGTTCATGCCGTAGGCGAAGAAATTCGCCACGCCGGGGGACTCGGCCCGCGGGCACATCCACGGCGACGAATCGCCGGGTCGCGGAGTCGCTCCGGCGGCGGCCAGGTCGACGTATTTCGGAAGCGCAAGCAGCGGCGGCAGGGCATTGAACCAGTCGTCCGGGCGCGCGATGTTGGTGGTGTACTGCATGCCCTGGCCACGTCGCGGAAGAAAACCGCAGTTCTCGTTCGCGTACATGCCGACGGCGGCGGCCCAGCTCCGCAGATGCGTTTCGCACTGCAGCGCCCGCACGGACTCGCGCGCGGCTGAAAGCGCCGGCAGCAGCAGTGCGAGCAACAGCGCGATGATCGCGACCACGACCAGCAGCTCGACCAGCGTGAAGCCCACAAGCGAGCGTCCGAGTCTTCGCATCATGCGCTCGTTATATACTCGCGGGAATAACGAGTCAACGAATTCCGGCGCGCCGCGCGCGGCGGCATCCGGGGTGATCAGGCCGACTCCGCACTGCGCGACGCAAGACGGCGAAAATGCCCGGATTGGCGATCCAGCAGCGCTTCGACCTCGATTTGCATGGCGCGATAGGCGCTGAGCACCGCGACGCCCTGCTCCGTCACGCGCGATCCGCCGCCGCGCACGCCGCCGGTCGCGGTGAGCGCCAGCGGCCGCGGCCAGCGCCGGTTCAATCCGTCGAGCAGCAGCCAGGCGCGGCGGTAGCTGAATCGCAGCCGGCGGGCAGCCTGCGACAGCGATCCGCAGGCCACGATTTGTTCGAGCAGGTCGGCGGCCGATTCGCTGATCGCCTGCACGCCGTCGATTTCGACCCATACGCGGGCTCGAATTCGTGGCGTCACGGACCGCTTTTGGCGTCTAGCCACGATCCGCCTCGTCTGTCGAAACGATGACCTCGGTGGCCTTGATGACGGCCACGGCCGATTTGCCGCGCTTTAGTTTCAGGCGCTTGGCAGAAGAGGTGCTGATGAGCGACACGATTTCGAACCCATTTCCGATCTCGATCACCACCTCGCTCATCACGGCGCCGTGTTTGACGCTGACGACGGTGCCGCGGAATTGGTTTCGGGCACTCAGCATGATTGCTCCTTCTTGGATCCGTAAGTCCGCGCGTGCGCGAACTCGGATTGCGAGAATAGACTGCAAGGCAATCTCAATCGAGCTATCTGCGCCGGAGTACGACGTGCTTCACCAGGCCTTCGAGCAGTATGGCGACTGATTTACAGCCTGACTGCAAACGAGTCGCCGGCAAACTCAAAGCGATCGGCAAGCGAACGACGCTGAACCCATCCCAATCGCGAGCGGTCGCGACGGCGGTTACGATGTCGCGTCGCAGTGGCTGCGTCGGTATGGCCGGCGCGCCAAATCGAGTTCATCGCAAGCCGCAGGTGAGACATGAGTGAATCGGGCAACCGTCCGAGCCAATGGACCCGTCGAGAGTTCGTTCATTCCGCCGCCGTCGCCGGCGCGGGGTTGCTGGCGACATCCGGCGGCTTCGCGCAGGACGCCGACGGAAAAAAACCAGCCGACACCAAGCCCGCCGGCGCGACGCAGCCGGCAAGCAGCGCACCGGCCGAGAATGCCGCCGAAGTCGCCGTCGCGCTGATCGGCGCCGGCAGCCAGGGCCGCAATCTGCTGAACAACTGCCTGAAAATCCCCGGCATTCGCTTCATCGCCGTCTGCGACATCTGGCCCTACCACCAGAAATACGCCGCCAACATCCTCAAGAAATACGACCAGCCGGTAAACGTGTACGCCGACTACCGCGAGCTGCTCGACAAGGAGAAGAATCTCGTCGCGGCGATCGTGGCGACGCCGGACTGGATGCACGCGGAGCAATCGATCGCGTGTTTGAAGGCCGGCAGGCACGTGTACTGCGAAAAGGAAATGTCGAACACGCTGGACGGCGCGCGGCAAATGGTGCTGGCGGCGCGCGAGACGAAGAAGCTACTGCAAATCGGCCACCAGCGCCGCAGCAACCCGCGCTACCAGCACGCGATCAAGCTGATCGAAAACGACAAGGTGCTCGGGCGCATCACGACCGTCAACGGCCAATGGAACCGGGCGCGGCTGGAAGAACAAGGCTGGCCCAAAGGCGAAGAGCTCGACGCCGACGCGCTCAAGCGCTTCGGCTACGAGACGATGGACCGCTTCCGCAACTGGCGCTGGTATCGCCAATATTCCGGCGGCGCAATCGCCGACCTGGGCTCGCACCAGATCGACGTGTTCAATTGGATTCTGAAGGCCACGCCCAAGAGCGTGCTGGCCGCGGGCGGTCTGGATTACTACAAGAAAGAAGGGCGCGAGTGGTACGACAACGTGATGGCCATTTTCGAGTATGAACTGACCAGCGGCCCGGTGCGCGCGTTCTACCAGGTGTTGAACACCTCGAGTTACGGCGGCTTCTGGGAGGCCTTCATGGGCGACGAAGGCGCGATCGTCGTATCGGAGGATTCGCGCGTCGGCCAGCTGTATCGCGAGGTCCACGCCAAGAAGCGCGAGTGGGAGAATGAGTCCGAGAAAATCGAGGCGATGGGCCGCGAAGCGATCGAGCTCAAGATCGGCGAAACACTCGACCCGAGCGGCAAGCGCACCGCCGAAGGCGAAAAGCTGATGGCCGAGGCGAAGAAGCCCGTACATCAGCTGCACCTGGAGAATTTTTTTGGCGCGATCCGCAACGGCACGCCGCTCTCATGTCCGCCAGAGGTGGGCTATGGGACGGCGGTCAGCGTGCTGAAGGTGAACGACGCGGTCGAGGCCGGGAAACGGATCGAATACAAGCCGGAGGAGTTCTTTATCAAAAGCGCCTAGCTAGTGTGCAGTCTCGGAAATTCGCATTGGGTCTTATTTGGGGAGTGTGCTCATCTGGCCCGCACGTGCGGGCGGGACGCCCGCACTCCCCCAACGTCACGTGCGCTCGGTTGCGTGCGGTTCGAGACTGGGGTTTCGAAGAAACAACGGAATCGTCGATGAATCCGCTTGGCCCGAGAATCATCGATCTGGGGCTGTTCACCGACTTGGATAACCGCCTCCTCGACTTACTCGCCGAACTCGAGCCGAACGATTGGCATCGGCCAACGGTTTGCGCGAAGTGGACCGTCAAGGACATCGCGTCACACATTCTCGACACGAGCTGCCGCCGGCTGTCGATGGGTCGTGACCACCACTCCGCGCGCCCCCCCGCCGAGGCGCTCACGTCGCATGACGCGATTCTGCGTTACATTCACCGGCTGAACGCCGAGTGGACGGCCGCGACCGAGCGGCTCAGCCCGCGGGTGTTGCTGGAGTTTCTGCGGATCGCGCTGCCTCAGTCGGCGAAGTTCCTGGCGTCGCTCAACCCGATGGAGACAGGGCTTGGCGTGCTTTGGGCGGGCGAACAAACATCGAGGAATTGGATGGACGTTTCCCGCGAATACACCGAGCGTTGGCATCATCAACAACAGATCGCGCTGGCGGTCGGACGGTCGAGCGGGATCACTGCGCGGAGACTGTACTACCCCGCGCTTGAGACATTTCTGCGGGCCTTGCCGTTCACGCTGCGGGACGTTCACCGCCCGCGGGGAACGACAATGCGCGTGTCGATCATCGGCGATTCGGGCGGCGACTGGTGCGCGCATCAGCGCGGCGAGGGTTGGGTGCTCTCCGAAGAATGCCCAGCCGCCGCCTCCGCGACCGCGAATGTCCCTCAAGACGACGCGTGGCTGATGTTTACCAAGCGCTGGGACCGGCCAACGAAGATGTCTCGGTTTCCTGGCGTTCGCGTCGAGGGAGACCAGGAGCTCGGCCTGAAGATATGGGACATGGTGTCCATCATGGCTTGACCATTCGCTTGTGCGAAGCCGCGATGCGGCGGATCACACCGGCCAGCCGCGCCGCACTCCCCGGCGCCACGGCGCGGCGTATGGCGTATGGCGTATTGATCAAGAACGAATGCTCGACCGAATCCGCATTGTCCTGGTTCGCACGCAACACGCCGGAAACGTCGGAGCGGCCTGCCGAGCGATGGCGAACATGGGCCTGCGCGACTTGGTGCTGGTCGAGCCGCGCTGCGAGCCGCGCGATGAACAGGCCCGCGCGATGGCGGCGCACGGCCTGGCGGTGCTTGAAGCGGCGCGCGTCGCATCGGGCATTTCGGCCGCGCTGAACGATTGCACACGAATCTACGCCCTGACCGGCAAGGGCGGCTTCTATCGCGATCAAGCCGCGATCACGCCGCGCGCGGCGGCCGTGGAAGCACTCGCGCCGCCGACGGACGCGCGAAGTGCATTCCTGTTCGGTCCTGAGGATCACGGGCTGCTGACCAGCGAGCTGTTGCACGCCGATCGCGTCATCACCATCCCGGCAGCGCCCGAGTATCCGATTCTGAACGTTGCGGCGGCGGTGCTGGTGATGGGGTACGAGCTGCATCTGGTCGCCGGTGCGCCGCGCGTGCCGAACCTGCAGCCAGGTCAGGGCGAGCTTGCGGATGGACGCCGAAAGGGAATCCTGTTCGACCGCCTGTTCGACGCACTCGATCGAGTGGGCTTTTTCTTCGGACAGAATCCGGATCACTTGAAGTACGCGCTGCGACACCTGCTGGGCCGTTCGGATCTCAGTGTCAACGAGGTCGACATTCTGATCGGCATGGCGCGGCAGATTCGGTGGTACGTGGAGCGCCATCCGAGGCAATGACGACGCCCGCGCGGCGCAAGGCTGAAGGACGAAGGCCAGATACCGCCTGTCTAATGTCCGGCATTTGGCCTTCGTCCTTCAACCTTGCATTTCCCGTCTGCGTGTTTCCCGTCGTGGCTACTTTGCCCCCACCTTCGCGTCCAAGATCGCCTTGTATTCTTTTTTTGCCTTGGCGCCGACGATTCGTTGCACCGCCTGGCCGTTCTCGAAAACCAGGACGGTCGGAATGCTCTGCACGCCATACTTCGCTGCTGTCCGGGCGGCCTGATCGACGTCGAGCTTGCCGACCTTGACCTTCCCGGAATATTCGCCGGCCAGTTCGTCGATCGTCGGAGCCAGCATCTGGCACGGACCGCACCAGGTTGCCCAAAAGTCGACCAGCACCGGCTGAGAAGACTTCAAGACTTCCGTTTCGAAGTTCGAGTCGTCGAAGTGCAACACGTTCGCGCCGGCCATTCCTGTCCTCCTCGATTGCTCCGCCCTGCACGGGCTAGCAGGGTTGGATGCGGCTTGGGTCGCCGCGGTTACCAGTGCCAAAACTCGAGCCGCGGCCCGTCGCCGCGATGCGAGACCGTCATGGTATGCCGAGTGGCGGAATTTCGCGACGGGCTCGGCCGAGCCCGCTCGCGCGTACGCCCCGCCTCGCCAGGTGAGAAATTGGACCGCTTCATTCTGGTCGATAAGTTGGCCTATAATTGAAACAGCTTCGGGAGTCGATTCATGGGCCTGTGCGAGCGCTGCAAGAAAGCGCAAGCGACGTTTCATCTCACCGACCTTCAACCCAGCGGCGAGAAGCAGGAGCGCCACCTCTGCGAGCGCTGCGCGACGGAAGAGGGTCTGCTACAACCGCAGAAAGTCGCGAGCTTCGCCGAATACCTCGAAAACTTCGTCGGCGGCGCCAAGGAAAGCGCCGCGGCGCTCAGCCACCTGGTGTGCGAGGAATGCGGAATCAGCTACGTCGAGTTCCGCAACCAAGGCATGCTGGGCTGCGCGAAGGACTATGACGTGTTCAAGGAGCCGCTGGCCAAGCTGATTTCGCGGGCCCAGGACGGCGCCACGCACCACGTCGGCAAATCTCCCAAGCGCCTGGGCGTGCGGCGCTCGTCGCAACAGGATATTTCGCGGCTCAAGCGGCAGCTCGACGAATCCGTCAGCGCCGAGGATTACGAGCGCGCGGCGGAGCTGCGCGACCGCATACGAAAGCTGGAGGCCTCATGAGCGCGCCGCTGGACGAAGTCGCGCGGCAGGCGAGCGAATGGCTGCGCGGCGACGGGCCGCTGCACGAGATCGTCATCTCGACTCGCGTGCGCCTGGCGCGCAACATCGCCGGATATCCGTTTCTGCCGCGTTCGGACGCCGATCAGCGCACCGAGATCGCCGACACGATCGAGGCGGGCGTGCGCAAAAGCCCGTCGCTTTCGGCGCACGTGCACGTGGATGTCGAAGCAATCGACGAGCTTGACCGCACGCTGCTGGTCGAGCGCCAACTCATCAGCCGCCAGCACGCCGAGGGCAACGGCGCCCGGCGCGTCGTGTTTCACCCCTCCGAAGTGTCGTCGATCATGATCAACGAGGAGGACCATTTGCGGCTGCAGGTGGTGCGCAGCGGCCTGCAACTCGACAAGGCCTGGGAGGAGATCGATCGCATCGACGACGCGATCGAGGAGCGATTGGAGTACGCCTTCCACGCGCAATACGGCTATTTGACGGCCTGTCCGACCAACGTCGGCACCGGTATCCGCGTTTCGGTGATGCTGCATTTGCCGGCGCTGCGATTGACGAACGAGCTGGAGAAGGTGGGCCAGGCGGCGCGCGACATGAAGCTGGCGATTCGCGGGCTGTACGGCGAGGGCACCGAGGCGCTCGGAGATTTCTTCCAGATTTCCAACCAGACGACGCTCGGCCGCGCCGAGAGCGACATCATCGACGATTTTCGCAAGAGCGTGATTCCGAAGATCGTCGATTACGAGCACGCCGCGCGAAAAGCGCTGATCAAGAGCCGCCTGCACGCGCTGGACGACAAGATCTTCCGCGCTATGGGCCAGCTTCAGAACGCGCGGCTGATGAGCTCGAACGAGGCGATGCAGTGCCTCTCGCATGTGCGAATGGGCGTTCACATCGGCCGATTGCAGAGCATCAAACTCAACACGGTGAACGAACTGCTGTTGCAGACGCAGCCGGCACATCTTCAGAAACTGCAGGGCGAGCGTCTCAGCGGCGAGCAGCGCAGCGTCGTCCGCGCGGCGCTGATCCGCGCGCGGCTGAGCGCCAACTGACGCGGGCAAGACAAGCGGATCGGCGTTACTGCGACGGCGGACCTGCCGGCCGCGTCGTCGAGCGAAACCGCTCCAGTCGTCGGTGCGCTTCCGCGCGCAACTGATCCAACACCGGCCGCAGGTCGAACGATCGCTCCGGCTCGAAGACCAACGGCAGGTCCTGATCGAAGAGCCGCACCGTCAGGATCGTTTTTTCGCGCGGACCGTGCGAACCGAAGACGTGCAGCAATTCGTCGCGGATCTCGAGTTTTACGCCGAACTGAGAGAACTCAATCCGTTCGGGCAAGATGGGCGGCAGGTTGATCTTAATCAGACGCCGGGCCGCTTCGCGGAGCAGCGCCCCCTCGATCCAATTCGGCGCATCGCCAGTGCGTTCCACGCGCACTTCGGCATTCAGCGAACGAATGCGATTGTCCTCGATTGTCAGATCGCGGATCGAAATCGCCAGGACGCCCGACATGCGCCCCCAGCCCAGCGCCGCGGTGAGCTTCTCGAGCGAGACCTGCGCGCACTCGCCCGCGAATACCAGCCGCGAGATGCCTCCGGGCGAGAGTTGTGCTTCCAGCACCCGCAGCCGCGCGTCGCCGCCGACGCCTTCGATTCCCCACGTCGCCAGAACGTCGCCCAGCGAGACGCCGTCGAGAATCCCCCGAAAGCCGAGCGCGGCAGGCATTCCGTCGCGGACGCGCAATTCCTGCAGCTCGATTTCCGGGCAGCGCCCGCGCCACGATCTGCCGATCAGCGGCTGGCTCCACTCGGCCAGGTCCAGATCGCGGCAGTGCCCGCGCGCCAGCAGTTCGCGACCGCCACCGGACTCGCGATACTCGACCAGTCCGTCAAATTGACCGCTGCACACCGCGCCGGACCCGATCGCCGAGAGCCCGACAATTTCGAGCGGCAGCGGCGGCGCCTCGATCTGCAGCGAGTCGACGCGCACGCCGCCGCTGACGCCGGAGAAACGCGTACGCAGCACGACCGGCTGCGCGCCGACGACGCCGTTGAAATCCGTGCAGAAGGCCTGTGCCTCTCCGACATCCCCGGGGCCGAATGTGACACTGCCGCTGGCCTGCCGAAGCCGTGCGTGCAGATCGCCGCGCTCCAGCGTGAGGTCCAGCCCCGTGAAATCGACTCGCTCGGGTCCGGTTTCGGCGAATCCGGAACGCGCGCCGGCTTCGAATACGCCGCGATAGTCGCCGCGTAGCCAGGTGCGGGTTGAGATTTCGCATTCGCCGCCGCGCAGGTCGAGACGATACCCGTTCGGCTCGCGGGCCGTCGGAGTCAGCGTCAACAGCGCACTGTCGATCCGCGCCGCGCGGCCGCGGCGCTGCGGCAGAAAAACCTCGACGGCTCGGAATTCGCGCGCCCGGCTGGAGCGCGGCCGCACGGCGCCGATTTCGCTGGGCAAGCCAAGTCGCTCCGAAAGTACGTGCGCGCACGAGAGACGATATGCGTCGCTGCGCAAATACCACGCGTGCCCACCCGTAATTGCGAGCGAGCCGGCGACGATCGCCGCCGCCACACCGAACCAAATCCACCGCGTTCGTGGCATTGGGGCGGATTCTATCCGTCGCGGCGTGCGTGTCGCGTCGCGCGGGCGGGGATCGCGAACGACCAGGAGCCGACCTTGTGGCGCAATCGTCGCCCATGACGCGATCGAGTGCCTTCAGCAGCGGCGGATCTCTGCCGATGCGTATGGGGACGTTGCCCGCGTTCAATCCGCTCAACGCAGCGGGCCGCTGGTCGCGACGCTCGCGACCCGGAAACTCGGAGATTCCTATGAACCGCTTGATGCTCGCGCCGCTGACCGCTTGCCTCGTTCTGACCGGGTGCATGGAGCCGACCGCTCGACTCAATGCGCCGCCGCACGGGCGCGCCGAGCGCGTCACGGACATGCAGGGCACGTTTCAGTACATGTCCGACAACGCGCTGCTTTCGAGCATGACCGTTTCCGACATACACTTTCTGCCGAATCGCTCACAACTCAGCGACCTGGGCCGCGAGCGCCTCTGTCGGCTGGTCGCGCTGATGGAATCCTACGGCGGCGTGATCCGCTTCAACACGGACGAACCGGACCAGGCGCTGGTCGATCAACGAACCCAGGCGATTATGCAGTTCCTCGCCGAATCCGGCGTCGACACGAAGAAGGAAGTCGTGCGTCGCGACATGTCCGGCGGGCGCGGCATGCCGGCGGACGAGGCGATCCTGATCAAGTTCGTCGAGGGCTCGTATCGCCCGAAGGGTCAAACCGCGGGCGCCGCCGCCAACCAGGCGACCGTCGGTCCGTCCGGCTCTGGCGCACCGGTGAAGTAGTCTTGACGGGGTTTGCCGCAAGGAGCTAACAGTGAAGCGTTTTGCGTTGCTTGCCGGCGTATTCTGCTCGGCCATGAGTCTGATGCTGCTGGGATGTGAGCAGCCGCTGCGCGCGCTGACGGCGCGGAACAACCCGGGTGCGCTGCCCGGGCGCAACGCGGCGAATTCCGAGCAGCCGATCGACGAAGAGAAACTCAACCCGAAGATCAACGCGACGACCTACTTCGCGTATGGGCACCTGCTCGAGCGCGAGGGGAACTTTGAGCGCGCCGTCGGGCAGTATCAGGAAGCGCTTAAACTGACGCCGGACTTCTACACCGCGCGCAGCCGGCTGGGCATCACGCTGAACAAGCTCGGGCGTCATGCGGAGGCCAGCGCGGAATTCCGCCGCGCGATCGCCGCTCAGCCGCAGCAGGCGTTCCTGTACAACAACCTCGGTTTCAGCTTGTGCCTCGAGGGTAAGCAGACCGAAGCCGAGGCTGAGTTGCGCCACGCGCTGGAGCTCAAGCCGAGTTTCTCGCGCGCCCGCATGAACCTGGGACTGGTGCAGGCCAAGCAGGGTCGCTACGCGGAGGCGTTCGAGTCGTTCAAGCAGGTCACCGACGAAGGCGACGCGCACTACAACATCGCGGTCGCGCAATGCGAAGCCGGACACTATGCGGACGCTGCGCGCTCGCTGGACGCGGCGCTGCGGGCCAACCCGCGGCTGGACGTGGCCCGAGCGCAGCTCCGCGAAGTGTCGCTGCTCGCGGCGCGCCACGGCGAGGGCAACCCGGCGCCGGTCGCGAACGCGGCGGATGCACAGTTGCAGATGCTGGCGGATGACTCGACGCCGGCGACCGCGATGCCGCCGAACGCCGACGCCACGACGCCGATGGCAACGAATGCATACGGTTCGCCGGCCAGCGCCGCGACGAACGCGACGCCGGATTCCAATCCGCAACCGGCTCAGACCACGTCGCCGCAACGCACGCATGTCTCGGCCGCAACCGTGGCGAACGACGGCCCGCAGACGCCCGCAACGCCCACTACGCCGAATGACCGCCCGGCGAACGTGACACCGGTGGCGGCTCCGATTCCGCAGATGACTCCGCTGACTCCGATCGAACCGACTCACACAGCCACGCAAACGCCGCCGACGAACTCGCCGAACGCGAACTCGACTCCGGCGGCCGCGATCGCACCGTCGCGCGACGTGTCGCCGCGCACGACGACGAATGCGAACAACGGTGCACCGCCCGCGCAGACGTCGTCACGCGGCAAGTCGCGCCTGGCATCCGACGCGACCAAACAAAACCGAAACAGCATCGCGCCGCCGCCGCCCGCAACGCCGACGCCCGCGACGAACCAGCCGGCGACTGAGCCCAAGATGGAGCCGCTGATCCCGCTTTCCGGGCAACCCTCTCAACTGACCGGAACGCCGACGCCGGCAATTACGCCACCTGCGACACCCGCGTCGACATTCGACGGCACGATGACGCCGGTGCAGACGAGCGACAGCAAGTAGGTAGTCGTTCGGGGCATAGCCGATGGAGGCTGTGCCACATTTCGGCACAGCGTGCCGAAATTCGCACCGTGCGACCGTTTTCGGATCCAGATTCTCCACACCCGAATCCTCGCTCGGAAAGACCGGCTCCGGCTGGTCTTTCCGCGTTCTTGGTTGTCGGCGTCGAGTTTTGTAGTTGTTCCGAATTCGTGCATCTGGTGTCCGGGCAGCCCCGCCCGTTCCGGCCACCGGGCGAAACGCCCGGATCACCAATGAAGATGCAGTCAGTGTGCGGAACGACACCGGATCGACGCCAACCTGACGCCCTTCCCGCACAACGGCTCCGCGTTCTGAGTTCCCCCGCTATACTCCCCGGGTCTGGCCTTTCTGGCGCGGGCGGCCGATTGACGGCCGCAACAAGGGTGTTGCGTATGACCACTGCGATCTCGTCCCAACCGGGGCAGCAATCCAACGTCGAGCGGCGGGCGCCGCGCCCGCTGCGGGCGCTGGCGGACCGGGTTCTGATCATCGGTCTGGACGGGGCCACGTTCGACATCCTCGATCCGCTGATGGCTGCCGGCCAAATGCCGAATCTGAAGCAGTTCATCGCCGGCGGCGTCTCCGGCGTGCTTAACTCGACCCGCCCGCCCATCACACCGGCCGCCTGGACCACATTCATGACGGGCAAGGGTCCGGGCCGGCACGGCATCATCGATTTCGAGAAATACGACGTCCGCCGCAACCAGCTCGCGTTCAACAGCACCTTCGAAATCCGCGAAAAGACGATTTGGGAGCTGCTGAGCGAAAAGGGGCTGCGCGTCGGCAGCATCAACGTGCCAATGACTTATCCGCCGCGCCCGGTCAACGGGTTCATGATCAGCGGCTTCGAAACGCCCAGCATCGACGCCGACTTCACCTGGCCGACGGAGCTGAAGCGCGAGCTGCTGCGCGAGATTCCGAATTACAGCTATCGCACGAATTGGCGACGCTCGGCGCTGGGCGGCGAGTCGACGCTGGCGGAAAATCTGGAGTACATCAGCAACAGCTTCGAGCAGGGCTGGCAGATCACGCACCACTGCGGCGAGAAATACGGCTGGGATGTGCTGATGGTCGTCTTCAAGCTGGTCGACAACCTGCAGCACAAGGCGTGGAGATACCTGGACTCGCGGTTCAACGGACGCTATCCGCGCGGCGCCGAGATGGCGGCTGACTGCTTCGCGCGGCTCGACGTCGTGCTGGGCAAGCTGTTCGCGTACGCCGCCGATCACGACGCGATGGTTCTGATCATGTCCGACCACGGGCATGGCAGCCTGGACGGCAAGGCGCAGCCGAACCTGCTGCTTCGGCAATGGGGATATCTGTCGCTGCGCAGTCCGCTGAGCCAGGCCACGCAGCGGGCCGGGCATTGGCTGCACCGCCTCACCAAAGGCAAGGTGACGCGTTTCGAGCAGGGCAGCCGCGGGATCGAGCGCGACCTGGCAATCGACTGGTCGCGCACGCGGGCGTGCGTGATGCACGCGGGCATCTACGGCTTTCTGTATCTGAATGTGAAGGGCCGCAGCCCGCTGGGCATCGTCGAACCGCGCGATTATGACCGGCTGCGCGACGAAATCGCCGAGCGGCTTCGCGCCGCGACGACGCGCGACCGGCAGGGCCGCGAGATTCGGATCTTCCCTGATGTATTCAAGACCGAGGAGCTGTACGGCTGCGAGCGCGACGAGTTGTCCGACCTTCCCGACCTGCTGCTGAGTCCGCACCCGGGGCTCGCCGTGGTGCGGAAAATCCGCGGCGCACTACCGCTGCGCTGGTGTTCCGAAAATCGGATCGAAGGCACGCACCGGCTGGAGGGCGTGCTGGCGGTCGGCGGGCCGGAGGTGCGCCGCGGCTCGAAGATCGAGGCGAACATCGTGGACATCGCGCCGACGCTGCTCGCGGCGCTGGGCCTGCGCGTGCCAGTGGACATGGAAGGCCGCGTGCTGCGCGATTTGTTCGTGAGCGAGCCGTCGGTCGAGCGCGAGCCGCCGGTCAAGAAGGTCCTGGAGGACCATGCGGAGGTCTACTCCGAGGCCGATCGCCGCGTGCTGGAGAAGCGGCTCAGCGAGCTGGGGTACCTGGAGTAGCGCGATACGGTGACTGCGAGCGGAATTCTTGCGCTTCCGCCGACTGTCGCAAACCAAGGAACCGCGACGCGCCGGCGAGCGCCAGCCGGGACGTGACACGCAGTTGGCGCGGCGTTACGGCCGGGGCCAGCCGGCAGCTTCAACTGATCTTGCCGCAATCTGACATGCGGCCAACAGATGGCCGCCCGCTTCGGTCAACTCGGTTCCACGCCGTTGCATCACGTTTCGCGCGATCTCGATCGCCTTCTGCACGCGAAACGTCGTCAGCCCCTCGTCAGTCAACCACGCGAACGACGGCACGAATTTCGGGGCCGCGGCGCGCGTGAACACGTTCGCCGCGACGCCCAGCACGCAGCCGGTCGGCAGGATCGTGCCGATGCCGGTCTTGGAGTGGTCGCCGATGATCGAGCCGATGAAGCGCTCGCCGGTCTCGCGTTCGACGCCGTTCAGGGCGATGCGGATCGTGCCGTAGGTGTTCTTCAAGTCGCTGGTGACGGTGTCGGCGCCGAGATTAACCCATTCGCCGACGAAGCTATGACCCAGAAATCCGTCGTGCTGCTTGTTGGCGAAGCCCTGGAAGATGCTGCCTTCGACCTCGCCGCCCACGCGGCAGATCGGGCCGATCGTCGTGTTGGGGCGAACGGCGGCGGTCGGGCGGATGATCGTCTGCTCGCCGACGTAGCACGGACCTTCGACGACCGCGTTTGGCTGAATCTGCGCACCGCTGTCGATTTCGATCGGTCCATTCTCCGCGTCGAGCACGACGCCCGGCTTGATCACCGCGCCCTCCGCGATGCGAATCGCGGCGTGGTTGAGCAAATGCGCGCCCGCGTACACGCGTCCGGCGTGTTCGCCGCCGCGCGTGAGCTGGCGGAGCAACTCTCGTGCGTTGGCGCTGACCAGGTTCCACGGGAACTGAACGAGCCGGACACCCGCGGGAGCGGGAGCACGGCTCAGGCGCGCGATTCGCGCGCTGAGGCGCGCGTCATCGAGACACTCGTCCGCGGTCCAGCTTTCGGCTTCTGACGCGGTCACAGTGGCGGCAATCAGCCGGCTGTCGTCGACCCACGCCGATCCTTGCGGAGGGGGCTCCAGTTTGGCCGTGATCAGGGCGCGCGAATTGACGAAACACCAGGGTGCCCCGGGTTGATGCGCCGCCAGCGGGCTGCGGGCCTCGACGGTCGCGCGGAGTGCGTCGCGAACCAGCAATTTGCTTATTTGCGCCGAGAGCCCGGAGCACAGCTTGTCG
Source organism: Phycisphaerae bacterium (assembly GCA_046350315.1). Lineage (GTDB taxonomy): Bacteria > Planctomycetota > Phycisphaerae > UBA1845 > Fen-1342 > CAZHTF01. Next base: position 1,668,488 of record JAXMAP010000002.1, on the reverse strand, counting down.
ATCAGCCGATCGCGCCCGCAGCGCAGCTCGAACGCCGGCCGCAGCCACGTCAGCGGCAGCAGGCCCGTCCAGCCGGAGTCTTCAAAGAGCGCCAGGTTCATGGAGTTGCACTCGCGGGGAATGCAGAATGAAGAATGCAAAATGCAGACCGAAGATTCGCGCCCGGCCGGTCGGCATTCAGCCTTCGGCCTTGAGCCTTCTTCGTTCTGCATTCCGCATTCTGCATTCTTCATTCATCCTACAGACGCACTACACTCCGCACTATGGGCAAGCCACGAATCGCCCAGCCCGTAAAGCTCTTCTGCGGCCTGCTTGGCAGCGATCCTGACCTGCTGCGCCGCGCACGACAGGTGCTTGTGCGCCGCTATGGACCGACGGACGCTGAGAGCCCGCTCTGGCCGTTCGACCAGACAGACTATTACTTGGCCGAGATGGGGCCGGACGTGCAACGGCAATTTCTGGCGTTCGAGCGCCCCATCCGCCCTGAGGACTTGTCCGAGATCAAGCTCGTGACGAACGCGCTGGAGTTGGAGATCGCCGAGCAGGCGCAATCGCCGGACATTCCGCGGCCGGTGAATATCGACCCGGGCTATCTCGATCTGGGAAAACTGGTTCTCGCGACAACCAAGGACCGGGCGCACCGCGTCTACCTGGGCGCCGGAATCTACGCCGAAGTGACGCTCCAATTCTTCGATGGCGTGTGGCAGGTTCAGCCCTGGACCTATCCCGATTATCGCCTTCCTTCCTGCCACGCGTTCTTTGACCAGGCCCGAACGCGGCTGCGCGAACAGCGCCGCGCGGCGGAGACGGCCATCGATTCCGGCCAGCCGGTCTTATGAACACCGTCGCGTACCTGCACATCGGCGCGTTCCTGACGACACTGGCGCTGACGCTGCTGCTGACGGCGTTGGCGATTCGATTCGCGGCCCGTGTGGGATACGTGGATCGCCCGGGCGGGCACAAGTCGCATCGCGCGCCGGTCCCCTATGGCGGCGGAGTGGCGATCTTCGCGTCGGCGTGGCTGGTCATGATTGCGGCGTTTGCCGCCACGGTGCTCATCTCACCGGACTGGGTCGCCGCACGCTTCGGCGAGACGATGCGTGACTACCAGGGTGGCCTGCGCGGACAGGCGCTGGAATTGGCCGCCATTCTGCTGGGCGGCGCAATGTTGCACGTCCTGGGGCTTTACGACGACGTGCGACCGCAGGGGCCGTGGGTAAAACTGACGGTCATGGTCTTGGTCGGCGCGCTCGTTTCGGGTGTGGGCGGCGTGCGCGTGCTCGACATGGCCGGCGGAATTTGGGCTACCGTCATCACCACGGCGTGGTTTGTCGTGATCATCAACGCGTTCAACTTCCTGGACAACATGGACGGCCTGAGCGCCGGGGTTGCCGCGATCTGCACCGTCGCGCTGGCGCTTTGCGGACTGCTGGCCGGTCAGGTGTTTGTGCCGGCGCTGGGGTGCATCTTCCTGGGCGCCCTATGCGGCTTCCTGGTCTTCAACCTCCCGCCGGCGCGGATTTTCATGGGCGATGCCGGGAGCCTGGTCATCGGCTACATGTTGGCGATCCTCTCGACGTTGACGACGTACTACGAAAGCGGCGGCGATCGGCCGGCGTACGCGTTGATGATGCCGCTGGTGGTGCTCGCGGTGCCGCTGTACGACTTCGTGTCGGTGGTGGGGATTCGGCTGCTCGAGGGACGCAATCCGATGGCCGGCGATCAGCGGCATTTTTCGCACCGCCTGGTCGAGCACGGGCTGAGCCGGCGATTCGCGGTGTTCACGATCTACCTGGCGACCGGCGCCACCTCACTCGCGGCCACGCTGCTGCCGGGTGCGGATCTGCGCCGCACGGCGACGGTGGTGCTGGTGGTGTTTCTGGTGCTGCTGATAATTGCGATCCTCGAAACGCCGCCGCGAAAGGCGGCGTGATGAGTAGAGCAAACGGCGCGTGATGGGTGGGGCGGGCATCCTGCCCGCCCCATTATCAAACTACGGGCGGGCAGGATGCCCGCCCCACCCTGGCCGCAACCGGCGTAACGAATGGCTCAATTCCTCTTCTACTGGATCGTCGCGGTTCTCTCGGTCCGCCCGCTCCTGCCGGAATCCTTCGAGCGAGTCTACTTCTCATTCCTCGGCGCGATCGGTGTCCCTCCGGGCCCGACGCCGGGCACCTCCGCCCTGCTCGACAGCCTGCTCCTGGCCGCCAGCGCGGCGGCGCTGGCGCTGCGCAGCGTCGGGCGCGTGGACCGCGTCGTTCTGTCCGGCATCGGACTGCTGGCGGCGGCTAGCCTGGTCTCGACGATCTTCGCCGACGACAAGCGCGTGGCTCTCAACGCCAGCACCAACCTGCTCATCACCATCGTCGCCATCATCGCGCTGCGCCGCCTCATGACCGCGCGTTGGATGCCGGCGTTGCTGTTGGCGGCGGCGCTCGCCAGCGGCGTCGCCAACACGTACCAATGCTACGTGCAGAAATTCGTCGATTTCCCGGCGACGATCGAGGATTGGGAGAAAAACCAGCGGCCCAAGCTCGCCCGGCAGGGTTACGACCTCAGCGAGCCGTCGATCGTCAATTTCGAACGCCGCATGCGCTCGGCCGAAACGTACGGGCATCTCTCGCATCCCAACGTGCAAGCAACGTGCCTGTCGATGTGGCTGCTGACGGCGCTGGGCGGCGCGGCGGCGTGCGCAGGATTCGGCGCGCCGAAGACGCCATCGCGAGGCCCGAACTGCGACCGCGGGGGAGCGGGGAATACCGACAGCGCCGCGTTCCCACTCGCCGCCGCGGGCACGCTTTGGGCCGCCGGAGTGTTCGCCACACTCGCCGTCGCCGCCGCCGGCGCGGTGTGGTTCACCGGCAGCCTGGGCGCGATTCTCTCGACGCTCGTCGGCGTCGGGGTGCTGATTCTGCTGTACCTGCTGCGCGACGCGGCCGCGCGGCGCCCCGGTCGAGCGATTTTGCTTGGCGCGGCGCTGTATGTGGCGATTGTCGGCGCTGGCGTGGCGTATGGCCGGGCGCGCGGCACGCTGCCGCACCCGTCGCTGGCGTTTCGCTGGATGTACTGGACGGCGGCGGCGCAGATTTACGCCGAGTCACCGCTGACGGGCATTGGGCGCGAGAACTTCCGCGACCCGTATCTGCGCTACAAGGCGATCGAGGCGACGGAGGAAGTGCAAAACCCGCACAACCTGTGGGTCGCGCTGCTGGTCGACTACGGCCCGCTCGGCTTGATCGGCGGCGTGATCCTGCTTGCGTGGACGCTGCGCCGGATTCTCGCCGGCGCGGAGGCTTGCGATCCGAACCGCGACCGTAAGCGAGCGGGGATTGAGGACGGCGCCGCGCGCGGGACGACGCCGGTGACTGACGATGATCGAGCCATGCTTCCCAGCCGAGCCCCGACCGTAAGGGAGGGGTCCGCCCAGACTCCGAAGCCCGTTCCTGCTCGCAAGCACGCATCGGCGCCGTTGTCCGATTCGCGCGAACTTGGCGAGCGGCGGCCTGACCCCTCCCTTACGGTCGGGGCTTGGATGGGAGCACACTCGGGGAACGGTTGGCGGGGGGTCCTCCAACATGTCGCGATTCCGGCCCTCGTTCTCAGCGCCCTGCACGCCTTCGGCGCGAAAATCCAACTCTGGCAACCCGGCGTCGGCGTGCTATGGCTGGTCGAGCTCGCCGGACTCTGGTTCGTAGCGTGCGCACTGCTCTTCGCGGCGATGAATGTCGCGCTAGCCGATTCGCGCAGCCGAGCGTGCGTCGTGATCGGCGTTGTCGCGGCGCTCGCGGCGGTGCTGCTCCACGCGCTGATCGATTTCACACTGCTGACCGCCGCAGGAGGGGCGATTCTTGCCGCGCTCGCGGCTGGGGGGCTGGTGGGATCGGTCTCTGACCGGTCTGTTTTCAACTTGGCGTCTCCGATTGGCCAATCCCCGCTCGAATCTCAGGAGGCCGGCGCGAGATCGGTTCCACCCGAGACCAGCCAGAAAAAAAGCCCTCAGGAGACCCGTCAGAGACCGGTTCCACACGAGACCGGTCAGAGTCCGGTCCAACAAAAACTCGGATCGTTGGTCATCGCCGCGTGCGTCGTCATTGCACACGCCTGGCTGGTGGCCGTGCCGACCATGCGGAGCGATTCGCTTCTCGAATCCATGCAGAACACGCTCGCCGGCGCGAGCGGCGTCGGAGATCTGGATCGCGCGATCGAGCTCGGCGAGCAATTCGTAGACGCCGACCGTTGGAATCCCGATTCGCCGCGCGTCGTGGCGCGGATGTTGCTGGAAATCTCGGCCGGGGGCGTGGAGCAAGGTCCGCATCAGCTCGCGGCGCTGCAGGCAGTCGGCGAACTGCTCGAGGTCGCGATCCTGCGCAACCCGCGGCGGTCCAGCACGTGGAGGATGCTGGGCGAATGCGAGGAACGCGTCTTTGCGGCGCACCAGGCCGCCGATCAGCAGCAAGCCGCCGGTGCCGCGATCGATCGCGCCGCGCGGGCCTGGGCGCGGGCGGCGGAGCTCGACCCGAACAATCCGCGCACGCAGCTCGAAGCCGGCATGATCTGGCATCGGCGCTGGCAGCGCGGCGCCGGCGCGGCGTCGGCTGTCGCGGCGCAGGGGTACCTCGAGCGCGCCAAGGCGATCGACGCGACGCGCGCGGCGGATGAAGCCGTGCGCTTCACCGCTCACGAGCGACAGCAGATCGACGACATGCTCGCGGCGCTGGCGGCTGGGCCGACGACGCAGCCGTAGTGCACGGTCATCACCGGGCTGGTGGCATGTGGTGGCATGCCCGCGGCGTGCGACTAGCATGCAGTCGGCGAGCGGATGTCGGCGCAGCCTGAGTGTTTCGGGCAAAGGCATGGCCGCTAACCGCCGCAGCCATGTGACCGCTGGGCTCAGTTCGTGGTAACCCCTCGCTGACAATCCCCTGACGGTCGGGGCTCGGTTGGGGAGTTCTTCGCAAATCCTAGTATTTGATCGCCAACGCCCAAGTCAGCAATCGCGCCGCAGGGGCCGAGGCGTCGGCGATGACCGAGAGCTCGCGGGCATCCATGCGGCCGGCGACGGCGAACGAGTTGCCCTCGTCGTCCCACTTCAGCACCGTCACATCGCCGTCGCGGGCCATGTCGTATTCGCGGCCGCTGGGGGCCGGCGGCGGCGGCGGGACTGAGCAGTAACTCAGCATCAGCGGCTGATTGAACGAGAAGAGCGAAACCGTCTGCTCGAAATCCGCCAGCTCGTGATACGTCGCGTGCAGCGCCCGCAAATGCGGCGACGGGAAGCACGGACAGGCACACTCCAGCTCCAGCCCATCCTTCGACAAATCCGGCAAGACGAACGGGAAATGCACCTCGGACGCAATGTGCCGGCGGGCATCCGACAGCGACAGCCGCCCGATGCGATAACCGTCATGCCCGCCGTCGCCGCACTGGCGGTGAATCTGTGAAAACGCATCCGGGCCGACGACGACCATCGCGGCGGCGGACGAATCGGAATCCAACGGCGTTGCGACCGGGGCGCGGCTCGCCGACGAACGCGAACGCGAGTCACGCGGCGCGCGGGTCGGCACCAGCATCGCCAGCAGCACCACCGCCGCCGCCAGGGCGACACCGACGCCGGACAGCCGCAAAGCGCCGCCGGTTTTCTGACCTGCAACGCCGCGTACGCTCGCTCTTACGCGCGCCTCCAGTCCAGCCGGCATCGCGTCGGAGGACATCGCGCGTTTCACGCTCGCGCGCATAGCCGACATCCGTTGCAATTCCGCGCGTAACGCCGGATCGACGGCGAGTCGACGATCGATGGCGTCGCGTTGTTCCGGCGCGAGATCGCCATCGGCATAGCGTGGCAACAATTGCATGAGTTCGAGGTCACGCATGATCTGAGTTCCGAATCCCTCCGGCGATCCATCTATTCTTCACCGCGTATGACGAAAGCGATCTCGACAACAGGCTGCGGGCGCGGTGCAGGCGGCTCATGACTGTTCCGATCGGCACGCCGAGAATCTCCGCGATTTCCTGGTAGCTCAGTTCCATGGTCGCCCAGAGCAACAGCACGGCCCGAAATTCGGGCTGAAGCTGATCCAGCGCTCGCTTGACCTCTTCATCGACATACTCGAAATCGACCTCAGCCTGGCCATCCGCGCCAACGGGCGACAGCTCACCAATACCGGCATCCAGCTCTTCGTTTCCGACCGCCCGCGGCGCGTGACCTTCGCGGGCCTGCCGGTTGAGAAACGAGTTGTGCAGAATCTTCAGGAGCCACGGCTTGATGCCGAACTCCCGCAAGTCGAACGTGCCAAACGCCTTGCAGGCCTTGAGATACGTCTCTTGCAACAGATCTTCAGCTTCATGCTCGTTTCGAGCCAGTCGACGCGCGAACCCGTATATGGCCTCTAGATGTGGGACGGCCAGCGCTTCGAACGAATTATCGCCCGCAGGTCGCATCAAGCGTCCGCGGCCGTCGGGCAGCCGCTTTCAACAAGGGAAACCGAGTCGTCGCGTGAATAATTCCAACTTCGCCGTGATTTTCTGACAGGGTTTGCCGGCGGTCGCCGGCGTCATCGTTCGTTCGCCGCGATTCGGTCCCAGCCGGGTGGCGACCCTGCACAGTCCGACTTGCTTCGCGGCGGACGGCATCGGAATGACCGCCTTCACAACCGCAGTCTTGAGCGCGGCACGCTGCGATTGCACCGCAAGCAATCCCTGTTCTCATCACGTCACGACGTTACCATACGACCACTCGATTCTCGCCGCTTCCATCAAAACCGGAGGAACGCCGTAATGCAATCGCTCCGACGCCCGATCTTTGGATTTCTTTGCGGTCTGGCGCTCGCCGCGTCCGCGCTGGCGGATGAGCCGAAGGTCGTCTCTTTCAAGACCAGCGACGGCGTGCAGATTTCGGCCGACTATTTCGAGCCGCGCGACTCTTCGACGCCGGCGCCGATGGCGATCCTGCTGCATATGAATCGCGCCGACCGCAAGACCTGGAGGCCGCTCATCGGGCCGCTGCACGACGCCGGTTTCGCGATTCTGGCGATCGACCTGCGCGGCCACGGCAAGAGCGGCGACGACAAGCACCGCAAGCAGGTCGAGACGCGCGACACGGCGCTCTACGAAGACATGCAGAACGACGTGCGGGCGGCGTACGACTTTCTTGCAGCGCAGAAAGGCGTCGATCGGGCTCGCTACGCGCTGGTCGGCGCGAGCGTCGGATGCAGCGTCGCGCTCGAGGCCGCCGCCAAGGATCGCAGCCTCGACGCGGTCGTGTGCATGACGCCGGGGATGGACTACCTGGGTCTGAAATCCGCGGATCAGATGGGTTCGCTCACCGGCCGCAAGGTCCTCATGCTCGCCACAGCCGACGAGCGCGAAGCGGCCGAGAAGCTCGCGAAGGGAAACAGCGGGGTCTCGACCAAGATCTTCGAGGGCAAGGCGCACGGCACGGCGATGTTCGGCAAGATCTCCGGCGTCGAGGAGCAGATCGCGCGGTTTCTAAAAGACGCGGTCGGCGAACCGACGACAACCACTGTCTACGCCAGCATCGAACGCGACATTTACCACATGCCGGGCTCGGGATGGATCGAGAGAATTAACCCTTCGAACATGCGCTACCTATCATCGCCCGAAGAAGCCGAGGCGCGCGGCCTGCGCAAGGCGCGCAGCACCGGACCCGATGACCGCCCGGGCGGCGCAAAGGACGACTCGCGAGATGGCAAGAAGTCCGGAGACGACAAGAAGCCCGACGATTCGAAGAAAAAACACGGCGGTAAAGGTGGATCGTGAGCGCGCTGGCGATCTGGATGACGATGATGATTGCCGGCGCTCCGGCGACGTCTGCACAGGATTCCGTGTCCGCGCAGGCAGCGCCCACAACGCAGCCATCGGGCGCCGAGCGTCCGTGGAAACAGCGGCTCGCCGATGCGCTTGAGCAACTCGACAAGGCGGAAAGCGTTTCGGCGTTTCGCGGCGCGCTCGAAGCCGCCTATCGCGCCGACGACTGGCAGGCCGGACTGCGCCTGGTTCGCCTGGCGCGCGAGAAACTCGCCGATCAAACCGCCATTCGTGGCGAGATCGCTCGCGCGCTGTGGCGCGGCGGGCGAATGAGTGAAGCGTCGCGGCTCGTCGGCGCGCTGCCAATTGAATCGGCTGACGCCGTCACATTGCGAGCGATCGCCGGTGTGGCGCTGGCGAAGGGGGATCGGCAGCGCGGCAAGGCCGCCGTCGCTCGCCTGGCCGGGTTGCCCGGCGCCAGCGGATATGACCTGTATCTGAAAGCGGCGCTGCCGCTGGAGGAAGGCAGCGTTGAGGGCGTCGCCGAGGGTCTGGATCGAGCCGCAAAGCTGCTCGACGCCAGGAACGGCTATCCGGAGCCAAACGTCATCGACGCAACGAGCGGGCTGGCGGAGTTCTTCCGACAGATCGGCGGTGAACCCATCAATCGCATGCAAGCGCTCGGCGTCGCGTCGTTTACCGTCGCGCCGCTGATCCGTCTGCTGCTCGTTGAAACGACGATAAACGGCCAAGGTCCCTATCGCCTGATCCTGGATACCGGCGGAAGCGTTCTGCTTTCGCTCGATAGCGGCGTCGCGGACGAGATCGGCGTCAAGTCGCTCGCGAGTGCGAACATCCGCGGCGCGGCGGGCAAGGAGCAGTCGGGGCAGGCGCTCGTGGACGAGTTGCGGCTCGGGTCGATCTCGATGCGGCGCGTGCTCACGAGGACGTACCCGATCAGTCAGCGCGTCGGTTACGCGGCCGACGGCGTGCTGGGCGCCGGGCTGTTCGAACGCCACCGCATGACGCTCGACTACCAGCAGATGCGCTTGATCGTCGCCGAATCGAGCACCACGGCGGCGCGGGGCGTCGAAGTGCCGATTTGCGTCATCGGCGATGGCAAGATTTTCGCCGAACTGTCTGTGAACGACCGCGATGCGTCCGCGCTGTTCGACTCGGGCGCGGACGTGGTCGCGATGTCGCCGCTGCGGCTGCGCGAATTGGATCCGGATTTCAATCCGCCGACGTTTTCGGGCGCCGGCATGGCCGTCGGCGAGGAAAAGGGACTGAGCGTCTCGCTCAGTCGCGGCGTGACGTTCGAGCTGGCCGGGCGCAATTTCGAGAAATACGGCGTGATCGGGCTGGACGCGCTCGATGCGCAGGTCGGGCCGCTTCTGGGCGTGCAGGCGGACATGCTGGTCGGAATGGCGCTATTGCGGCAGGCGGCGACGTGGACCGTCGACTACCCGAGGCGCAAGATGTGGCTGGAGTGGCTTCCAGAATCCAACAGCCGTGAATCGCCGGGCGCGAAGCTTGGTGCGTCCGAGCCGCGCCCGTAAGAAAGCGGGGATTGGGGGAGGCATCGTTCGCCGCATCCCCCGCTCCCTTACGAGTTTGAGAAATAATTGGCAAGATGTGATTCCGTGCGCGGTTCGCTGGGAAGGAAAGCACAGCCGAGGGCGGCTGTGCTACAAAAAATTCTCAGACCCTTACGATCGCGGCTCGGATCAAACTGCCCCCGTGCCCACCAGTACCCGCGATTCGCGCTTCCGTGCCTTCGTGCCGTGTAAATTCACGATCGTTACAATCACAGCGCGTTCGGGCGGGAGCGTGTCATGAAACAGTTCGATCCGGCCGAGTCCTTCGCCGCCATGCGACACGAATTCGGCGAGCACGGCGGCGTCAACATGTCGATCGAGGCCAGCACGACCTTCACGGTCATGCACGCCCACACCATGCCGGAGATTTTCCACGGCCAGCGCAGCCCCGACCACGGCGGCTGTTATCTGTACGGGCGGCATTTCAATCCCACCGTGTACGTCCTCGGGCGGCAGATCGCCGCCATCGAAGGCGCCAGCGCCGGGTACGCGGCGGCCAGCGGCCTCGGGGCGATTTCCTCGACGCTCTTGCAACTGTGCGGTCACGGCGATGAGATCGTCTCCGACAACACGATCTACGGCGGGACGTTCGCGCTGCTAAACGATTACCTGCCCGCCAAGGCGGGAATCCGTACGAGATTCGTTCCGGCGCACGACTTGGCGGCGGTCGAGCGCGCCATCACGCCCCGGACGCGCGCCATCTATGTCGAAACACTGTCGAATCCAACGCTGCGCGTAGCGGATATCCCGCGGCTGGCGGCGCTTGCACACGAGCACAATATCAAGCTCGTGGTGGACAACACGTTCGCACCGATGGTCGTCAGCCCGATCCGCCATGGCGCGGATATCGTCGTGCATTCGCTGACCAAGTTCATGAACGGCGCTAGCGACATCATCGCCGGCGCGGTGGTCGGCTCGACCGAATTCATCTCGAGCATGATGGACCTGCACACCGGCTCGCTGATGCTGCTGGGGCCGACGATGGACCCGCGCGTCGCGTTCGAGATCAGCCTGCGCTTGCCGCACCTGGGACTGCGAATGGTCGAGCACGGCCGGCGCGCCTTGGCCTTCGCCGAGCGCCTGGCGAAACTCGGCCTGACAATCACGTATCCGGGCTTACCCGCGCACCCGGACCAAGAGTTGCTGCGCAGGATCGCCAACGCCGGCTACGGCTTCGGAGGCGTACTGACGATCGACCTGGGCACGCAGGAACGGGCCGAATCGCTGATGGAGTTGCTGCAGAATAAGCAGCACTTCGGCTACATGGCGGTGAGCCTGGGCTATTTCGACACGCTTATGTCCTGCTCCGCGGCGAGCACCTCAAGCGAACTCAGCGAAGACGACCAACGCCGCGCCGGAATTCGGCCGGGGCTGCTGCGCATGTCGGTGGGCATCACCGGCTCGCTGGAGCAGCGCTGGGAGCAACTGGAAACGTCGCTGCGGAAGCTGGGAATTGTGTGATTCTCGGAAGACGCGCGCAGCGACTCTCTGTCCGAGCCGCGACCGTAAGGGAGCGGTCGGCGCGGGCATCGAGTCCGCTTGGAGCGCTGAACTGGCTTCGATGTGTTGGCCCGACCGCTTCCTGAAGGGCGCGGATCAGACAGGCCGGTATTTCGATAGCCTTTCGAAGCGCTGTACCGGATGTGAAGAACCCATCCTTCAACATACGTCGACATGTGCGAAGCCGGCTCGTTGGGCTTCAACATGCACGACGCGCGCGAAGGAGAAGATGTCGCGCGCAAAGGAAAAACAACAGTCTGTTCCTTCATCTCCGTCGTCAAGCCGCTCTGAGTGGAAGAACGCGAGCACGCGCTGGCGCGCGGCATCGTCGGGCGGGAGCTGGTCGAGTCCCGACCGCAACTGCCGGACTTCATGCTCGGACAAGATCGCCTGCAAATACGCGTCGCCCAGAGCACACTCCTGCCATAGGTCGAGAACGGCACGACACCAAGCAGTAACTTCGCGAACGAGACTGGCGGCGGTTGATCTGTCCACCGTGCCCTCGGGCGGACTCGATTGATCGAGCGATACGCCGCAGAGGCGCAGCGGATCCATGCCGCAAGAGGCGACTATGGTGTATCGATGCCAGGAGATGTCGAACGAGGCAAGCGTTTTGTTGTGAGCGTCGCGGACACTAATCCTGGCTGGCATCGTGTTGTGAATCGTACACTGGTGCGGCAGGGCCTGCACACGCGCGTCGCCGCCGCTGCGTCGTCCCGCCACGATCGCGTCCCACTCGACCGCATCACGCGCAAATTGACCGGCATTCGCCGTTGCGTCGTTGGTCACGCGCTCAATCCGCGCGATACGATGAGCCGCCTCGACCCCGGAGCCGCCATTGGGAGCAACCCAGACCACGCCACCGAAGCCTTCGAACGAGCGCGCCTGGCTTGAAGATCGCCGCAAGACGGCGGAAGCCGAGCTGCGCGCGGCGGAGGCCGAGGAGTCGCGCTGGTCGATGGCGCGGCTGCTGGTGGCGGTCGGCGGGGCGCTGGGGGTGTATGCGGCGTGGCAGCGGCCCTGGGTGGTTGTCGGGGTCATCGCGCTGGCCGTCGGCGTCTTCGTTTTCGCCGTCGCGCGACACGGCATCGCGCTGCGCCGGCGGCGCGCAATGCAGCGCTTTGTCGACGAGATCGACGAGTCGCTGCGGCGCGCCGGCGGCCAGGTCGTATTGCTGCGAACGCACCTGCGCCCGGAATCACCCGAAACCGCCGTCCTCCCGTCCGCTGTTGACGAGCCGCTCGCCACGACGCCGACCGGCGCGAACCTGACCGGCGCGGAACCGACGCTCGCGACGGCGACTAGCGCGTGGGCGAGCGGCGACAAACCGGCGAACGAGATGCCGCCACGGCGAATCGCGTTGACGTCGCAGGAGATCGACGATCTGGATTTCTACCGCCCGCCGGTGGGCATTTTCGGCCTGCTGAACCGCACGTACACGTCAATCGGCGCGCTGCGGCTGCGCGATTCGCTGGAACATCCCTACGCGGACGCCGGCGCGATTGAGCGGCGGCAGGAGTCGGTGCGGTGGCTGGCGGGCAATACCGAGACACGTCTGAATCTCATGGCCGCTACCGCCGGGCTGCGACATGAGGAGCGCTTCCTGAATCGCCTGATCGCGGCGTTGCGCGGCGCTGCGACGGATGGACCATCGAGCGCGATAGTGGCAATTCGAGTTTGGTCCATTGCCAGCGCGCTGCTCTGCGTGGTTTTTCTCAGTCGCGTCGCGGACCCGACCTGGCTTGTCCCGCTCGGGATCCTGCTCGCGTTCAATTGGGGGATTTTCAACGCCGTCCGCCGGCAAGTCCGCCCCGCGCTCGAGCGCTGGTACGACACCGCCACCGCGATCAACGCGTACGAGGAAGTAGCCGGCACGGCGGCGGCGCGCCTGCCCGACCAAACCGAACTGTCATCGCTTCGCCGGCACTTCCTAGGCGTCGTCGACGTGCTTCCGCAGCTTCGACGGCTCACCGGATGGGCCGAGAGCGGCGGGCCGGTTCACGCCGTGCTGAACCTGATGATCTTCTACGACGTGCACGTAGCAGCCTCCTTACGGCGCCTCGTCGCGCCGCATCGCACGCCATTGCTGACCGGCCTTGCGGCGATCGCCGACCTGGAGATGCTCAACAGCCTCGCGTCGTTCGCCGCCGAGCAGCCGCAATACTGCTGGCCTGAACCAAATCCTGGCGGGTTGCTCGAAATCGAGGATGGCGTACACCCGCTGCTGCCCGCCGCGCGGGCCGCGCCGAATTCACTGGCGCTCGGCGATCGACCGCGGGTGCTGGTGATCACCGGGTCAAACATGTCCGGCAAAACGACATTCCTGCGCATGGCGGCGGTCAATTTGCTGCTCGCGCAGATCGGCGCGCCAGCGCTGGCGCGGCGCATGCGTTGGACGCCGGCGCGACTAGTCACCGATCTCCAGGCGCGCGACAACCTCGCCGGCGGCGAGAGCTACTTCCTGGCGGAGGTTCGCCAGCTTCGGCGGATGGTGCTGCCGCCGAATGATGGATTGCCGATCGTAGGCATCATGGACGAGCCGCTGCGCGGGACGAATTCGCATGAGCAGATCGCCGCCACGCTGGCCGTCGTTGAGCACCTGGCCGCGACGGGACACCTGTTCCTGGTGGCCACGCACGATCAACAAGTGACCGGATTGTCGGACGGCGATTCGGTAGTAAATGCCCATTTTCGCGAGGACTTGAATCGCGATGGGCTTGTTTTCGACTATCGCCTGCGCGCCGGCCCCGCGCAGTCTCGCAACGCGCTGAACGTGTTGGCGCAGGAAGGCTACCCGGCCGACCTGGTGGCCAGCGCGCGGCGCTGGGTGGCGCGGCTCGACGAACAGAACCCCAGCGAAGCGTTTGCGCGGCAAGAGCGAGTGGCGAATAGCGAATAACGAAGATCAGAGGCGCAGACCCGCAGCCTCAAGGCGGATCGGCCAAAACCGATCCACCAAGATTCAGATTCATGGATCGCAAGATCACCTTCACGGTAGTTCTCGCCGCCTATCCGGCGTGGCTCGCGTTTCTCGTGTTGCACGAGTTGGGACATGTGCTCAATGCGTGGCTGACTGGCGGCCTTGTTCGATTTGTCGATGTGCCGTTGTGGGGATTTTCGCATACCGACGTGTCGCCCAATCCACACCCGGCGCTGGTCGCTTGCGGCGGCGCAATCTGGGGCACGGCGTTGCCGGTATTGCTGATGGTCGTCGCGCGCCGCGTTTCGCGCGGCGTGGTAGCGCGAGCGGCGATAGGATCCGCCGGGCTTTGCCTGGTCGCAAACGGCGCCTATCTCGCGTTCGGCGGGTTCCTGACCGCCGGCGACGCCGCGGATCTGGTTCGGTTTGGCGTTCCAGTTTGGACGTTGGCGCTGGTTGGATTCGCGCAGTCCGCGGCGGGACTCGGCTTCTGGCACTTCGCCACACAACGCGCCCGCGAGGAGCGCGGCAAGAAGGCGGCGCGGTCTTAGATCACCGTGCGCGAGTATGCGCCGCATCAGAACGCGACGCGCAAGCGAGCGCGGCTGGGAATCGCGCTTGCTGGCGCTGCGCGTTCTAATACGGCGCATACTCGCGCACGGTGATTTAGACCAGCAACGAGTGCAACTTCACCGCGGGGCATTGCGGTTTCGTCGATCACCGCGCGTCACCGCTATTCGCCACCAGCATCCGCCTTCTGGGTCGTCGCCGCAGAGGCCGGCATCGTGGACGGCGACGCCATGGGGATGGGCGGCCACTTGGGCAGGGGCAGATCGCCGGTGGGTTTCTGCGTCGGGTCGGCGGCGGTTAGCGCGCCAACGGCCTCGCTGCCACAGTTGGGGCAAGTGAGTCGCACCGGAAGGTGGGGCGCCTCGCCTTCCGCCGCCTCGGGTTGCGGCACGAACCGCTTCGCGCAAGAGGCGCAATACTGCCACCCGAACACGGCTTTCTTGCCACATGACGGACATTCAAACGGCGGTACCGCCAGCAACCCGCGGGTCAGGTTCGTCTCCTTGGTGCACGCAAGGCAAACGGCCTGAAGCGAGTAACTCTGCGGAATCGGCGATCGATCGGCTGGAGTGGTCGCGTAGTTGTACAGCAGAACTCCGGCTGTTAGGAGCCCCACGACCGCGATCACCGCGTAGGCGGCATTTCGTTGCGGCACTGCTGCCATGATGTTTCACCTCGGTTTTTCGTCCGAACGCCGGCGCGTCGATCGCCGACCCCGATCGGCTTGGGTTAGGGCGGCCATTTTGGCAATGGAAGATCCCCAGCCGGGTTTGCTTGCCGCTCGTCGAGTGCAAATAGCGCGCCAACGTTCGTCGTACGGCATTTCGGACACTGGATCGTAATCGGCAGGCGCGGCGGTTCGCCGGGGATTTTCGCGAGCGCCGGCACAAATCGGTAATTGCATTGGTAACAGAAATACCACGGATAGAACGCGTCGTCGCCGCAAGAAGGGCAGCGAATCGGAAATGTGGCCTTAGCGGGGTGCTTCGCCAGCGTGCTGCGTTTGCAGGCGAGGCAGATTCCCGACGTGGTGTACTCGCGCGGAATCGCGCGCGGTGCTCGCGTCCAAAAAAACAAAACCACGATCGCGGAAATCAGCAGTAGAGCCAGCGCGACAATCAGCGTTCGCCGCTGCCTATCATCCATCTATTGTCGTCCCGCAGAGTTGTTCGGGTACTTCGACCATGCATCATTGTTCGTTCGCCACGCAGCGCTGAGCGGCTCCGGGAAATTTTGCGGGTGATACTGGTCGTGCGTGGTGACCGGGCCGCCGCCGAGGTTCTTGAACCCCGCGTTTCGATTACGAACTTGAACCCAATACGGCAAACGCGGACCGTATTGTGTTACTTGAAACGGGCGGGGAATGCCAAAGGCGTACTGTGCATCGCGATTTCGGTCCCCCAGTTCGCCGGGCAGCCAGGAAAAATACTTCACCGTGTCCACCGACTGCTCGCGTGCCTCGGCGAGGCTGGCCACCCCATACCGCGGAAATACCGTCGCGACGTGCCCATCGCGCATGAGAAACTGGCTTCCCAACTGCGAACCGTGCCGCCAGGCGATCATCGTTCCGTGCTGATTGGGCCACAGGTACGCCGGCGGCAGCCCACTCGCTCCGAACCGCGTGGTGGCGAGCAAGTACGCCGCGTTCACGCTGCCAAACCAGGTCCACCATCCATCAGCCGCGTAGATTTGGCGCGTTGCGTCGTCGAACTTGTCTTCCTTGAAATTGAAGTGCATCATCACGTTGAGCGCGTAGCTGTGCCGAACGCCTGCTTTCGCCTGCTGTCCGCGCCCGAATTCATCCACGAACCGAAAGTCCCAATTGGTTCCGCGCTGCTCAGTCAGCTCGTCGGGCCGCTCGTCCTTGGTGCACCAACCCGCTTTCGGGTCGCCGAGGTAATCCAAGTCGTGCAGGACATCGATCCACGTCAGCATGAACACCTGCTTTGGCTTGGCCCCCGGAACGCCATCGTCCCACGTCGGCCCGTAGCCCTTGTTCTCCGACTCGCTTGACGCCACCGCTTGCAGCGTACTCCGCCCGTTCACACCGCACTTGGCCGTCTTCGCCATCTCGCGCGCCGTCGCCAGCGACGGCAGCAGAATCGAGATCAGCAGCGCGATGATCGCGACGACCACCAGCAGTTCGATCAGCGTGAATCCCCGTGCGCTTCGGCCTACGCGACCATACATGGTATGACTCCTCGGATGACGCGCGCTCGCTGCCCCAAGCGGCCCGCGACGCCGAACGGCGTCACGCGGCTCGCGAATCGTTGAGCGCGTTGAGATCATAGCGGCGACAGCGTGGCCTGATAAGCCCGCCGCGCCGGCACCGCAGCGAAACTCGATTCTCCACCCGAGCGAGTAGCAAGTTGCGTGCCACACACCAAGAACCGCAATGCGCCACGAGCAGCAGCAGATGACCAGCAGCCGGCTCCCGCGGCTCTGACGGAATGCGTCAACGGCGGCTCTGACGACCGCGCGGATCGCTTCCTAACGAGCGCGGCTCCGACAGAGGTACTGACCGCGCTGCGACGGTTGCGCAGTCCGCGACGAGCTTGTTTTCAATCGGTGCAATCACTTCAATTTTCCTTGCGTTTTCGCGACCCAGCCCTTACCGTTTCTGTGTGAGGGGTCTTGTCAAAATCACTGATTAGGGAGGTTTCGAAGATGCGCGTTTTTACACGTAGGACTCTCGGAGTCGCCGCCGCTTTGGCCCTGCCGGCCACGGCGCTGGCGGTTCCGCCCGTCATTGACGGATTGAACATTCCAACCGAATTCGGCGCCGGCGCCTTGGTCTACACGCAGCCGTGGCAGACCCAGTTCGGCGACGACACCGACAACACGCAGTTCGGCGGCGGCAGCGAGCTTGACGCACTCTACATCCGGCAGGTGGGCGTCAATCTCTACGTCGGCATCACCGGCAACCTGGAGAACAACGGAAACTGCATGGTGATGTACTTCGACACATCGCCCACGGACGGCCAGAATCCGCTCTTCACACGAAACACGGGCGGGCCCATCGCCGGCCTGCCGCGATGCATAGCCGGCAACGCGGGCAACGGCGGCTTGAACAACGTCACGTTTGACGCCGGATTTTCGCCGAATTACGCGATCAGCATATCTGGCGGCTCTCCGATCGGCTCGCAGACGCGGACGTATTACCTGCTGAACCTGACGCACTTCCCGACCGGCGCTGACGCCACCAACCAGATTCTCGGCCTGGTGACCACCGGCGATCCGACCGCGTCCGGACCGACGCCCGGAACGCTGAGCAACTTCTGGCCGGGCAGCGCGTCGCAGGGCGTTCTCTGCGGCGTCGATAACACGAACGCCGCGGGCGTCGCGGGCAGTTCGGGCGACCCGCTTCCGGACCCGAACGCCGGAACCGCGGTAAGCGGCCTCGAATTCCGCATTCCGCTGGGGTTGATCGGCCTCAGCTCGAACAGCAATTACTGCCTGTTCGCATGGGTCTCCGGCAGCGACGGCTACGCCAGTAATCAACTGATCCCGGCGCCTGCCCCGTCGGCGACGTTCACTTTCTTCCGCAACATCGGCAACCCGGACTTCGGCTCACCCGCCGGCGCGTTCAATTTCGCGGACGATGTCGCGTACCCCGGCCAGCAGTTCCTGTGCTTCACGACCCGCTGCGTCGGCGACTTGAACGGCGACGGCCGCACCGACGAGTCCGACCTCGGCATCTTGCTGTCGGCCTGGCAGGCAAACGGAAATGGCGATCTCGATGGCGACGGCCTGACGAACGAGAGCGACCTGGGCATCCTGCTGGCGGATTGGCAGTGCGCGCCGCCGGCCTGATGGGCGGAAACGATGAACGGTTCTGGTGCGATTCTGAAAATCATTCCGCGGCGCTGGGCGCCTGCGGCAACCCTTGGAGGGTTTTTCTCATGAGGAATCTCTTTGCGACATTCACGCTGATCGCCCTGGCCGGCTCGGTGCTGGCGCAGCCGACGATCAATGGCGTCTTCACTCCGGCCGATGGCTGGGGCGCGGCTCGCGCGCTGCAGGACACGAACACGCAATTCGGCAACGCGTCCGGCCCGAACACCGGCAACGAGCTTGACGGTCTGTTTATTACGTCTGATGCGTCGAACCTGTATGTAGGTCTTACGGGCAACATTCAGGACAACAACGCGATCGTCGTTTTCCTCGACACGCGGCCCGGCGGCTCGCTGGTCCTAAACACCGATCCCGGCCTGGCGAACTGCCCGAATTCGCAGGTTCCCACGCTGATCCGCGAATACAGCGGCTCGGATCTCGACCTGCTTGCGGACTACTCGTTCCTGATCTCGGTCGGCATCTTTCCCGGCCAGAGCTCCAGCCAACTTGTGATGGCCTGCGACATCACCGACCTCGTCGCCAAGACCAACGTCCCGCTGGGAATCGGCTTCGTCAACGGCGGCTCGACGCTGTCCGCTTCGGCGAACACCGGCGTGGTTGTCGGCAGTGACAACTCGAACGCCATCGGCGTCGGCGACTACGGCGTCAGCCCGACGCCCGTGCTGCCCGGCGAGGATCCGAGCGCGGTGACGACCGGATTCGAGATCAAGATTCCGCGTTCGCTGATCGGCCTTGGACCCAATAGCACGCTGTTCGCATTCGCGAACCTGACCAACAACGCGAACGACGGCGGCGGCTGCTTCCGCACCGGCTATGCGTCAAACCAGTCGCTGCCGGGCGTCGGCGGCCTGAGCAACCTCGGCCCGTTCAGCTCGGACGGCCCGTTCCTGCCGTTCTCGCTCGTCACGGGCACGCAGGCGGTCGGACCGATCGCGATTCCGTAACCCCGGTTTGCGGAATCAAGAGAGGGGATTGAAAGTGCGAAGGGCCGCTCCGGTTGGGGCGGCCCTTCGTTTGCCAAGCTGATACGCTCAGGCGGTACTGGTCAAGTTTGCCTGTCAGAACCGCGCCGTAAGGAAGCGGGAGCTGAAGAAACCCGTCGATTTCCGCATCCCCCGCTCCCTCACGGTCGCGGTTCGGTTCAGGCTTTACCAGTACTGCTCAGGCGTTGCATTTGCAGCGCCGCGCTCAGGAGCCTGTCAGGTTCCACGTGAGCGTCGCCGTGAACGATTCGTAAGGCGGCGAGTCGGCGCACGATGTCCACGAGGCGCTGCCTTCCAGCTTGCCGATGTCGGCTCCCATGGCGACGAACTTCGGTCCGGCGCACGCAGCATCAAGCGGCATACCGAGTTGAGGCCGGGTTCCGATGGATGTGTACGGCCCGCCGGGCGAACACGTGCCGTTGGTCAGGAAGGTCAAGGTAAGCACGAGGGCGTATTCAGCCGGCTCGCTCCGGATAATGAGCTGTCCGGACTCAATGAACTGCTGGAAGCCGGGCCCCTGCTGCACGCAGACGGAGTTGGCGGCTTCGGAACGGAAATTGGCGACGGTCACCGATGAATTCGCAGAATCGATCGTGAAACGCGTGGCCGGCGCAAAGTTCGTGTCCTCTTCCGGATTGGCGAATTCGAGCGTTCCCGACACGTCGCATGTCCGGCTGATCCCCGGAAAATCGTCCCGCCATGACAGTTGGTACGTGCCGCGGTACGTCGTGAATCGGCTGCCGCCGATGGCTCCGCCGCCTAGCACGGTGATCGACACGCTCGCGACATTGCTATCCGCCGCGCCGTCATAGGCCTTGAACGTGAAACTGTCCGAGCCGCTGAAGCCGGTGTTCGGGGCGTACGTCACGCTCGGCGGGGCGCCGGTGAGCGTGCCATGCCGTGGTTGCGAAACCGTCGAGTAGGTCAGCGCCTGCGGTCCGGCGTCTGAGTCGCTCGCCGTGAGCGTGATGGCCTTGGGCGTGTTGAACGCGACGACGACGGCTTGATCGTCGGCCTGCGGCGCGACGTTCGGCGGAGGACAGCCGCCCATCCACAGGCTGATGAACCCGCCTACGATAAAATGCCCGATCAGGTATCCGCGCGTTTGCATCGTAATGACTCCTTGTCCGATTGGACGAATGACCGGCCCACCCACCGTGCGCAACGTCGGCGGCGGTATTCCGGCTGCCGCGCGCTTGCGCGTCGCGGTTCCGGCGACGGCCGCTGTCGCCTGAGAAAATCCGCCGCAGCTATCACTCCGTAATTCGCTTCTCGCTATTCGCTGCTCGCCATTGGCCGTTCACACACGTCTCCGCCACGCACGCCGCCGAGCCGCCGAAGACCACGTGCGCGGCGAGAGTTTCCGACGTCGCGCCGCGCAGCTCGCGGTGATCCAAGTCGAGCGTGCAGAAATCCGCCGCCAATCCCGGCGCGATTCTGCCGGCGTGGACTCCCAGCGCCGCCGCCCCGTTGGCGGCGCCGATCCGCAGCAATCGAAGCGCGAGCTCGCCGTCCGCGCGGCGTCCGACGCCGCGTTTTTCGGCTTTCAGGCGCTGCACGAACTCCAACCAGCGCAGCTCCTCGAACGGGTCGAGACGGATGTTCGAATCCGAGCCGATGCACAGCGCGTCGTCGCGCGCCAGCATTCGCGGCACATCCGCCACACCGTCGCCCAGATTCCCTTCGGTGATCGGGCACAGACACACCCGTGCGCCGCTTGCCAGCCAGTGATCCAGTGACTCGCCATCCGCGTGCGTGGCGTGAATCGCCGTGCAATTCGCGCCAACCGATGTGTGATCGAGCACCCAGCGCATCGGCGTGACGCCCAGCGCCGCCCGGCTTTCATCCAATTCGCGCCGCTGCTCTTCCAGGTGAATGTGACACGGCAGGCCGCGGTCCGCCGCCGCGGCGAATAGCCGCTGAAGATCGTCCGGCGGCACGGCTCGTATGCTGTGCGGCGCGATGGCCAATGAATGCGTGCGCGGGTCGATCTTTCGGCTGAGTTGGTCGAGATTCGCGAGGAAGGCGTCGACGTCTTCCGTGGCAAAGCGGCGCTGCGCGCGATTCAGCGGCTTGCCGATGCCGCCCGTGCGATAGAAGGTCGAAAGCAGGACCAGTCGAACGCCGGCATCCGCGGCGGCGGCGATCACCGGTTCGTCGAGCGCGAAATCGGCGCTGTCGCCGTCGGAATGACGCAGGTAGTGAAACTCGCCCACGGTCGTGTAGCCGGCGGCGCGCATTTCGGCGAACGCGGCGCGATAGACCGCGAGAACACGCTCCTTGGGCAGTCGCTCCACCAGCGCGTACATCGCCTCGCGCCACGACCAGAAATCACCGCGCCCGGCCGGGTACGTCTCTCCATGCCCGCGCAGCTCGCGCTGGAAGGCGTGGCTGTGGACGTTCACGAACCCGGGCAGCAGCGCGCGGCGCGTCAGGCGATTCGTCGGCGGCTCCGGCAGCGCGCCGACCTGCGAAATGCGCCCGTCGCCGCTGATCGCAACGCGCACGCCGGGGCGAAATACGCCCTCGACGAGCGTCAAGTCAGCTTCAACAACCTGCACCGGCGTGGTCTCGGTTGCGCTCATCCGGGCAAACCACCCTCCTGCTGCTCGCTCACGCAGAATTGCTCGATGATCCGGTCCAGCCAATGACCGCCGGATTCGAATTGCTCGACGGCGATGAACTCGTTGGCCTGATGAGCGTTTTCGATGCTGCCTGGACCCCACAACACGCAATTCAGCCCGATCGTCGTGAGCCAGCCGGCATCGCTGGCGTACGAAACGCCGACCGTCTCGGTCTGTCCAAGCATTCTCGACAACACGCGATTCACATTTGCGCTGGAGTCGCAGAGCATCGGCGGATTGTCGCCGATGAGCTCAATCACCGCCGCCGCGCGGATTGGAGACGGCAGCGTGGAGATTGCGGCGCGTACTTCGGCGATTGCGGTTTCGGATTGCTGCCCCGGAAGCAGGCGGATTCCCAACTCCATCACGCAGCGCTCGGGCACGATGTTGACCGCGCTGCCGCCGTGAATCGTGGCGACATTCAGCACCGGGTGCGGACACTCGGGGAAGTGCTCGGCGTTCGCGATGCGCTCGGACCTCCAATCGCTCGCGACACGCGCCAATGCGACGACAACGTGGCCGGCCCGCTCGATCGCATTCTCGCCCAGATGCGGATAGCCGCTGTGCGCGGCGCGCCCACGCACGTCGATGCGAAGCTTAAGATGCCCTTTGTGCATGCGCACCACGCGCAGGCCGGTCGGCTCGCCGACGATCACGTCGCGCGGCAGGCGCCAGGGGATGCCGAGTTCGCGCCATTCGCGCGCGAATCGCGCCGCGCCGAGCGAACCTAGCTCTTCATCATGAGTAAGGAGTAGAAACAAAGGACGGCAAAGGTTCTCCGGGCGAGCTTCGCACATCCGGCGCAGCGCCAACGCCACGAACGCTTTCATGTCTACCGCGCCGCGCCCGATAAGGCGCCCGTCGCGGCGCGTCAGCGTGAACGGATCGCTTTCCCAACCCGGCTCGCCGGCAGGCACGCAATCCACGTGTCCGCAGAGCAGCAGTCCGCCGTCGACGTCGGGGCCGCGGCGCGCGAGAAGATTGTGTTTACCGCCAGACGGATCGGTCATTTGCAGCGTCTCGCAACCGGCGCTCTGAAGAAGGTTGCGGGCGAGATCGATCAGTGACGTGTTAGGTTTGTTGCTGGTCGTGTCGAATGAGACGAGCTGCGCGAGGAGATCTGCGTCGGATGTGATGGACATTTCGGGCCAACCTCATCGCGCTTCGGCGACGCGGCGGTGATTCTAGTCAGTGTCGCGATCGTGCGGGAGCGCGCCAATGCGCTGCGAGACCGGCCTCGGAGCCTTTCGATTTTGGTCAGGTGGGGAGTGCGGGCTTCCAGCCCGCCTCGTTCGGTCAGGATGCCCGCACTCCCCATTTACGACAACAGATCAATTCTGAAGTGCTCCGGACCTCGAATATTCACGGCACTTCGAACAACTCATCGCCGAGTGGCGTGCTCATCGGCACATTGCGCAGACCCGCCGCTACAAGAGAATCGACCCAAGCCCGCGTGACGATCCCCGGAAAGCCATAGGTCGAACGCAGCCGCTCAATCTCGGCCCATGTGAAGCACACGTGCGTCACGCCCTGCTCGCGAAGCCGGCGGACGCACTCGCCCGCATTCGCGCCGCCGGCGGCCAGGTCGATCCAGGGATCGCGATTGAACGCGACAGTGTAGTGAACTCGTCGGTCGATGTAGAACGCGGCCGCGTTTCCGACCAGCCAGATTCTCGCGTCCGGCGGCGTCGCCACGTTCAACGGATGGTTGGCGAGAAACAGATCGGTTCGCCCGATCGCCGCGCTCAGCGGGGCGCCGCGCGACAGCGAGTTCACGTTCTCACTAGCCAACAAACGCGCGGTGTGAACCAGTTGCAGCGCGGCCGCCAGGATCGCGAGCCACAGAACGGCTCTAGCGCGCCACGGCTGGACGTTCGCGGCTTGGCCGCCAACCGCAAGCAGCAGGAGCGGCGTAAGCAAAGGGACCGCAAATCGCGCCGGAAGGTGCGTGCCGGCGATCCAGATCGCCAGGATGGCCATCGCCCACAATGCCAGAAACGACGCCGCGCGGCGCGCGTGCGTCCATAGGCCGGCCACGGCGGCGATGAACAAGACCGGACCAAAATGGGATAGCCCACCCGCCCGCGTGCCGAAGAGTTCTCCGGCGGCCAATGTGAGTCGCCCAGGAATCGTGTCGCTCTCGGTCTTGGGCCGATGCGCGCGGGACCACTGGGCTTCCTGCACCGGACTCCACGCCGCGCCACCCAGCCAGCGATAGGCGAACGGGTAGACCGGGTTGCCGGTGAATGCGGCGTTTCGAACCATCCAGGGCGCGAACGCCGCCAGCGCGCCGATCGCCAACCAACCCGCGAGCGTTGTGCGGCGGCGCCAGTTGGCGCGGATTGCGGCGAGCCACGTCAGCGCCAGCGCCGCGCCGACCATTGCCAACGCCGTGTATTTGGTTCCGCCGGCGATTCCCCCAAGCAAGCCGAGCAGGAGCGCATCGCGCGTCGTTGGGACACGCGCCACCGCCTCCAGCGCCAGCCGACCGGCGACAGCCGCTATGAACAACATCGCGCATTCGACGTAGGCCAGGCTTCCCAGGTAGACCAGCCAGGTGGACGTGCCGGCCAGCAGCAACGCGGCGATTCGTTGCCAGCGCGCGCCCGACCTGCCTACAACCGCGACGACGAACAAAGCCGCGTAGCCCAGGTGCAGCAGTTGGGCCGGAATCGCCGCCGCGTGCGGGTCCCCCAGCAGGTGCATGAGCAGCAGGTACTGCATCTCGACGAGTTGCGGAAACGACGTGTACACGTTGTGCGGCAGAAATTGGATGCGGCCCGCCATCCAGTATTCGCGCGGTCCCTGAAGGTGATATTCGAGCACATCGTAGCCGCCGCCTTCGCCCGTCCAGAGGATTCCAGGAGGCAAGCAGGCGCAGAAGAGGGCGATTCCGAGTGCAATGCCGGCGGGCGTCGCGGCGACCCCACGCAACCACGCCGGCCATTCGCGCGCATCGGCGGTGTCGCCTGACTCCCCGTCGCCGAGGACGTCCTGGTCGCGATACACGCGCGCAAGGCCCAGCCCGACGCCGGCCGCGACGATGCACCATGCGCTCGAGGTCGAGAGTAAGCCCGCGCACCCGATCGCGAGCACCAGGGAACTGACGAGACCCGCGCCGAGCGCCGCTGCGACGCACGCCTCGCGCAACGCGATTCGCCGGCCGAGAAGCCAGCGCGCCGGCCATAGCCCCCAGCCGGCGGCCGCGGCGTGCACGATCGCGGCGAAGATTCCATCATGCAGAAGCGTCGGCCAGCCGTGTGGCGCAAGTAGCGTGAAAGTCACGCCCGCCGTCAGCGGCAGCATCGCGCGCGGCCAACGACTTGCGCCGTTCACGATGCAGCGCTCGCCGCGGCCAAAACCGGCAGCGGAAGAGCTGCCTCGCGGCGGTCGCGCTCATTGGCGTAGCACTCCGCCGGGCCGACGGCGGCGCGCCACAGTCCGTGATCAAACAGGAATTGCCGCACATCCGTGCAAAGATGGCACTTGTTGGCGTATCCGCCGGGCAGGCGCCGGTAGCCCAGCCCCTCGGCGCGGCGCATCAGCTCGTAGCTTCCGCCTTCGACGACGGCGTCAACAACCGGGTTTTCGCGCCAGTGCTTCGACAGGTCGTCCCACGCCTCATCCACGCCGCGATCCGTCGCGCGGGCGAGGATGATCCCGCTGCACACGCCGGGAAAGATGTTGCCGTGGCCGTCGATGTGCACGTGACGGCTTTGCAGGACTTCGTCGACGCAGCGACGCCCGGCGAAATGCTCGGCGTCGTGCTGCTCGAGCAACGGCGCCAGGCGCAGCGCGGCGCGGCCGGTCATGCGATCGCGGTGGCGCTCCAGCGCGGTGGCGTACGCCGCGTTTTTCGCGTCGGCGGCGAGCCCGCGCGGCGAGTCGGGCCGGTTGTAGAAGTCCCACCAGCGCACGCGAACGCGCCCCGCGCCGAGCACCCGCCGCGCGATCTCGACGCAGCGCCGTACCCGCTCGATGGGCACAAATTCCTGGTGATAGATGTCGGCACTGACGACCAGCTTCTCCATGCCCAGCGCGTCGAGCAGTTCGAGGCGCGTCCGCGTCAGGTCGTCGTCCACGGCCCAGAACGCATTGGTCTCGATCTTCTCCAGCGGCGTCAGTCCGGCATCGCGCGCCGCGCGGACCAACGCCGCCAGCCGCGGCCAATCGCCCATCGGCTCGCCGCCGGCCAGGTGAATCCGCATTCGCCTGCCGTGGCGTTTCGCATGCTGGTCGAGCGTAGCCCACAGGCGCAGCGCCAGTTCCCGTGTCATTTCGCCGCCGCGGTCGGGACCGCTGTATACGTAGCAGAATGCACATCGCGCGTTGCACCAGTAGGTCAGCAGCAGTCCGGCGTACTCCCAGGCGCCAAGCGCAGGCGCGCCTGCGTGCGTCAAGTGACTCGGTAATTCACCTTGAGCATGCATGCGCGTGGTCATTGGACGGGGCCGGCCGCTCAATCGCAAGTGCCGCAACAGTTGCCTGGCGAGTCAGGCGTGCTCGTCGCGGTCGGCGTCGATGCCGGTAACCGAGCGGGGGTTCGCGCTTGCGCTTTGAGAAAGTTGCTGCGCGAACGCCTCCAAACCTCTCACCGTCAGCTCGCGCTTCGGCAGTGACAGTTCGATGTTCGCCTGACGAAAACTCTCCACGATCGCGCTGGTGAGTTGGTGACGCACGATCGGCCCGTGCGCCAGCGACGCGACGAAGACCTGGAGCTCGAAGATGAGTCCGCTTTCGCCGATCCCCACGCAAAGCGCGGACGGCCGCGGTTCGCGAGTCACGAACTCGTTTTCCAAGGCCGCCTTGAGCAGCAGTCTGCGGCAGAGCTTTGCGTCGGCGTTGAATCCGACCGTTGCGCGAATTACCTGGCGTGAGACGGTGTCGCTGAGCGTCCAGTTCACCACGCGCCCGGTGATCAAATCCTTGTTCGGAACGATCAACTCGCGTCGATCGGCGTCAACGATGGTGGTCGAGCGAGTCTGGATGCGCGACACCGAACCCGTGATCTCGCCGACCGTAACGACGTCCCCGACACGGATCGGGCGCTCGAACAGGACAATCAGACCGCTCACGAAGTTCGCGAAAATGTCCTGCAATCCGAAGCCAAGCCCGAACGTGATCGCCGCCGCCAGCCATTGCACCTGCGACCAGCCGACTCCGATCTGACCGAAGGCGGCAATCAAGCCTACGATGGTAATGATGTAGCGCGAGACAGTCGTGATGGCGAAACGTGCCGCGGGATCCAGGGGCAACCGTCGCAGGACGGCGAGCTCCAGCAGACCGGGGAGGTTCTTCGCCAGCAACAGCACGATCCCAATGATGATCGCCGCGATCAACGCGTCGCCGACGGTCAACACCCCGGCCGCGACCGGCGGTTCGGCAACCGGAGACGACGGCGCGCTCGCGGGCGTGCCAGTCGGCGCGAAGGTGTTCGCAACGGCGTGCGTCGTAAGCGGATAGTCCGTGACGAAGCGGAGCGCCGGCAGCAGATCGCTCCAAATGACCCACAGCCCGGTCGCAAAAGCCAACAACGCAACGCCGACGATCAGCCCGCGCGCCTGGGCGTCGAGAGTGTCTGCGTCGGTTTGCTGTTGCGCGCCAGCCGCATCGCTCGCGAACGCGGCTTCGCCTCGCGCCTCGTCCGCCGAGCCGGCCTCCGCGACGTGATGTTGCTCATCGAAGCGCAGGCGCGCGACAAACAACCATCGATCGACCAAGGCTCGGCCCAGCAGCAACAACAGCAGGAGCCAGACCGTCGAGACAACCAGGCGCATCAGGTGCTGCGCGGAGAAGAAAAACCCCAGCGCCGCCATTCCGATCAAGGTCGCCGGGATCGCGAGCGCCAGCGGATACCAGAGAACTCGCAGTCGACTGAGCCATCCTCCGGGATAGCGACGCAGATACCCTTCGACGAGTCCGGTTGTTGGGTTTAGCGATCTCTGCGCAAACCACAGCAGCACGCCAGCGGCGACAATGAACGCCGCGCGGGCCAGCGAGCCCAGCGCGCCGGACGCCCCGAGTGCCTGTGTGGTTCCGAACATCAATTGGCAGGGCGGAACCAACACCAATGGCATGATCAAAATGCGCCGCAGTCGTCGGCAATTCCGGCTCGACCATCGGAAGTGAGCCGCGCCGAGTCCAGAAGGCGCCGCCATCTCGCGAAGGACTAGCATCGCCAGCAGTGTCCACGCGGCGCGCTGAAGCCCGGCCGAGGTGGCCGCCGAGAACGGTGTTGCGTGCGATGGAGATGACAGTTGAAAACCGGTGCACCACAAAATTGCCGGCCACCAGCCGGCCAGCAGAACCGTGAAGGCCAACGCTTGGAGCGAGTGCCGAAATCGATCGCTGCGGCTTTGTGCGACGAGCCCGGCCAGCTCGCGCAATTGTGTCCGCATGCGGCCGCGCAGCGCAAAAAGGACCGCCACGGCTAGCAAACCAAGCGACGTTTCGCCCCAGGAATCGCGCGTCTGCCCCCACAGCGCGTCGAACAACTCGCGCAGATATCGGGCCGAGACCAGTTCGGCGGCGCCTTGCGCAACGAGCGGCGGCTCGCTCGGACCCAGCGGCGGCAGGCTGCGGATCCAGAGCACATGAGCGTCGATCAAGTCAGCGAACTCACGGCTCAAGCCGACCAATTCGCGCTCCAGCGCGTCCGCCTCGGAAAGGTCGGAAAGCAGGCGCAGATAGCCCTGCTCCAGTTCGACCGATTGAGTGGCGAGCACGCCGAGCTGCTCCGCGGCTGCCTTCTCGATCTCGCCGCGACGCCCGATGTCCAGTGTGGCGTCGAGCTTCTCGCGCACCTGGTTGAGCAGCGAGTCATTCAGCGATGGATCGCCATAGTCGCTTCGCAGCTCCAGCATCCGTAACTTGGCGTCCTGCAAATGCGAATGCCGTTCGTGGATTGCGGCGGCGTGGCGACGAACGTCCGGCAGACCGGTGCGCGCCGTTCGCAGGCGCTGCCCGACGCGCTCGGAGAGCGCACCGGTATTGACGAGGTCGTTGACGCCGTCGAGTTCCTTGCGCGTGGCGTCGCGTTCGGCTCGCAGCGCCTGGAGCTGCCGCGCCAAGTCGGCCGCCTGGCTCGAAAGTTTCTGGCGCTCCTCCGCCAGCTCCGCGGTGCGGCGGAACAGCTCCGCCAGCGCAGGATCCGCGGCGAATTGTTTGCGCCGCGCTTCGCGCGCCTCGGCGGCTACGCGCTGGCTCTCGCGCAGTCGCACGGCCTCGACCACCGCGCGCCGCGCGTCGGCCAGCTTTTCGGCCTCCGCGACCTCGCGCGACTTCAACGTTCGTCGCGCCGCAAGGATCGCCGAGCGCGCTTCGTCCTGCGTCAGCTCGGCGTCGTTGACTTCCAGTTCGAGCGACAATGCGCGGCTGCGCGCCGCGAACCACTCTCGCCGCGCCTGTCGAAGCTTGGCGGGCTCGTCCGCCGGCACGGCGGCCTGCGCCGTTTGAACCGCTTCGAGTTGTTCGCGCGCCGCTGCAGAGAGCCGCGGCAATTCAATCCGGCGTTCGGCGCGGCGTTTCTGCTCGGCATCCAGTTCGGTCGCTTCGGCGCGGCGCGCCGCCAGATCGCGATCAGCCACCGTCAGCGCCGTTTCCGCTTCCGCCAGCGGCGAATCGCTTGTGATTTCCGTCCTGCGAGGCGTCGGAGTTTGGTCGAGCTGCTCGCGCAAACGGCGCAGCTCGTCAGGACCAGACTCGGCCAGTGCGGCGAGAGACTCCAATCGCCTCTGTAACTCGCGGGCGCGTTCGAACTCTCCGCGCGCGTCACGCAGAAGCTTCATCGTCTCGGACATCTGTGATTCAGACAGATCGGCCGCGCCCTCGACCTCTTTCGCTATCGCGGCGAGGTCATCGAGCGAGCGATTGATCGCGGCGACCCCCGCCGACACCGGCTGCGGGCCCGGTTGCGAGGCGGCTTGTGTCATGGTCGTGGGGGCGGTCGTCGCGATCTGGGCGCGCGTTGTCACGTCACCCAAAAGGAACGCGATCAGAAGAGATGCCTGTCGCAGTCCGCGCCAGCGAGGAAAACAGCCGGTCGGCGTGCGACTTGGCGACTCGTGAACGGGCAAGCAACTCGCGGGCAAGCGAAAATCTCGTAACATCACGGCAAGTTCGTTCGCGCAGACATAGCCTAGCCTGCGGCGGCGCGTTCGAACAGCACCGCGCAGCTTGATCAGAATGCGCCGTCAATGGCCGGTGGCGCCGACTCCGAAAGCGTGGAGCAGGGCGACGAACGTGCGTTACCAATCCCGCCAGTCGGGCACGTACGCCGGATCGTTTGCGTCTCCGGCGAAGCCGATCGCCGTCTCCCAATTCCGGACAAACCCGCGCACCGGCGCGACGTGACCGTCGACGTGCGCGGCGTTCGTGCGTCGCGAGTGCCGAAACGACGTGGTCGGACTGAAGTTCTGGGTCCAGAATCCGCCCTGGTAAAGCAACGGCGGGTCCAGCAAAGCGCAGTTCGAGAGCTTGCCGCCCAGCATGATCATCGAGTCGGCGAAGGCGAACACGCGCTGCGGCATCGGTACGTTTTCCAGCATCTGCCACGGCCGCGACCCGATCGAAGCCGACCAGCCGGGCGTACAGGGCGGCGCAAGGTAATAGCCGTTGTAGCCGTATGTGCTGGTGACGGCCTTCGCGAACCCCTGAGGCGTGTAGGTGCCCCAGGGCTGATCAGGGCATTCGTACGCACCGCCTTGGCGCAGGTCGCTGCAAAGATAGGGCCACAGGAATCCGCGCGTCTGATCAACGCCGGTCAGGTCGTTCGTTCCCCACCAGTAGATCGGCGGCCCTCCGCCGATCAGGGCGGTCGAGACGTACGCGAGCGGCATGGCGCGGCCGCGGTTCTCGCAGGCGTACATTTGCAGGCCGCGCGCGAACTGCGCCAATTTCACGCCGCAGACGACGCGCCGCGCGTGCGAACGCGCGGCCGAAAGCGTCGGCAACAGCAGGGCGATCAGCAGTGCGATGATCGCGATTACGACCAGCACTTCGATCAGCGTGAATCCATTTTCGCGCCGACGCGTCATTCGCGGCTCTTCTTGACGTGGTCCACTCCGCGCGGCGTCGCGCCATCCATGATGATCGCGCTGGCCGGCGCCGAGTCGGGCGTCGGTAGGAGGATCGGGCTCGGCGACTTGTACAAGCGAAAGCAAGAGAGTCCGTCCACGCCGATGGAAAACGCGCGCCAATCCGTCACGGCGACACTGCCGCCCGCGCCGGTTGTCCAGGTCTTCACAAACCCCGCGGCGCCGGGCGTTTTTGTCAAATCGAGCGCGAACAGGTCGGTAAATGGCGCGAGCGGACCGGCCGGGGCCGGCGCGCCGATCAGCAAGAAATTTCCGACGATAACGGGCTGATCCTGCCAGCCGCCGACGCGCAGCGCGCCGCCCGTGCCGACATACGTATCCCAAAGCCGGTTCGCCGTGGCGCCGTTATCGCGATACGCCTGTACGCGCACCGCGGAGCCGTCGCTGTCATATCCGCACGACAGGTAGATCTTGCGGTCTTTCGTGACGATTGGGATGGAATCGGTTCGTTCACATGCTGTGATCCAATCCACGCCGCCGTCTTCAAGATCGAGCTTGATGAGCGCGCTGTTGTTCGCGCCGAAGCCGAAGTTGTAGCTGGCGACGTATGCGTGATCGTCGCAAATCGACAATCCGCCGAAAAACTGCGCCCACGAGAACGACGTGCACCAGCGCAAGTCGCCGCTGCGAGCGCCGTAGGCAGTGACATCGCCGTCCGCGTCTGCGATCACGACTTTTCCGTTCGCATAGCTGGGCGTGCTACCGCCCGCCGAACCCAGATTGGCGGTCCACACGATCTCGCCGAGCTGATACGGGTTGGCGTCGCTGTCGAACGGGTCAACGTTGATCGCGTAGAGCGTAGCGTCGCCAAAGTCGAAGTCCGACATGAACGCCCGGTTTGCCGGCTTGCCATACTTGAATAGGTTCATGGTCACCAGCGGCGACGCATTCGCAACCGGATGAAACAACGGTGTCTGAAAGACGATCGACCCGTCCGCTGCGTTCAATGCATAAAGCGTGAAACCCGAGCCCACCAGCACGAGCTGATTGCGGACGTCGAAGGCCGGCGAGGACCAACTGTCAAACGCCGCCGGCTCGATGTCCGTGGCCCAGCGGCGCATGCCGTCAGTCGCACGAACGGCCACAACACGGTCGGCAACGTGCAAGTTTCCGTCTACCACCGGCACCAAGTAATACGCCGAATCGCCGGCAGCGATCGGCGATCCGCCGGAGATCAACGATTCATCCATGGCCGGCGGACAAATCCAAGCCGCCGGCGAGAGCAGCCAAGGCCCAGGCGAACCGATCGCGTTGCGGTCGAGTCCGCCGCCATAGTGTGTCCAATCGCCGCCGGCGGATTTCATTCCGCCGATGGAAATCACGACGAAACACGCCAGCAATACGCGTGACATGACGCAGGCTCCTCTCCAGTAACCCGCGTCAGCCCGCGATCCTGCCGGACGGCGCGCCAACGACCCGCGCCGGCCGGCCCGACTGCACGGCCTGCTTCTTCCTCCGGAAAGCACACGCAAAGGCCGCACCGCCAAACAACAAACTCGAACTCGGCTCCGGCACGGTCGACAGGGCATCGATTTCCGCGTTGCCGGTCGTGAACGGATTACCGTCGTCTCGCACTTCGATTCGCACATAGCGCACCGCCCCCAATCCGCTGGCTGCGATGTCGATCGGCGTTCCCCCGCCGGAGCCGCCGTACAGCGCGAGCGCCTGCTGGTACGTTAACCCTGCGAACTGCGCCCTCGTCAGTGCGGGGTTGACGGGGCGCGTGAAGTCGCTCAAGACGTGCCCCGGCGCGGAGTCGTACGGACCGCTGTCCAAATACCCTTGTGTCGGGAAAAAACCTGCATTGAACGCGCCCGGCAGCAGCACGAAATTGTTACCGTCTTCACTGACGGAAATCTGAATCACGCCCGTGCCGAAGAGCGCGGCGCTTACGCCGATCTGTCCGGTGGGATAATTCGCATCGATGAATCCGCCATAGCCGAAGACGATCACGTCCACGCCGAAGAGATGACTCGGGTCGTTGGTGATCGGCTCGTCGAATTCGATCGTCAACGACCCGCCCTCGCCGATGCTCACGATCTCGTTGGTCTCGTACGGCGGGCCGAACATCGACACGACGGATGGATACTGGCTCTCGCCGGTGAAGCGCTCCGGGCCTCCGAGCGCCACGTTCGCATCCGCGTAGCTCGGATTCGCGGTCGAGCCGGGCACGTAGGACACGACCTTGTCGGCCCACGGGTTTCCAGCACCGCCGGACGCGTTTGCGAACGGCAAATGACTCGCGACGCTCGCGATCACTGCGAATCTCACGATGCGCATTTTCTTCCTGCTCTTTCGTCGCGGGCACACCACGGCCCGCGCCTTCGCGACAATCGACGATCGTCCGGCCGTTCATCCGTGAACGACGACGCGCGGCCCGCGCGGACCGCCCCGCTCAGAATGGAGCCGAGGCGCCTGCGAGCTACGAGCGTGGTAATCGCTTACGGTTGGACATGTCCGATCGCCTACCCCACGAAGGCAACCACGAAACCGGTCTTGCTGGCAGGTCTTCTGACTTCCGGGCACGCGACGATCGGAAATCCGTCGCTTCTACTTGCCGCGTCTTCTCGGCTCGACTGGGCGAGCCAATGACATGCTGCGGCGTTCGCTCCCGGTCACAGCGGCGGGGCCGTTCCGGATTCAAACCGGATTCCCTATTCTTCCGCCGCAACGCGCGGCGGACACCAGCGACCGGAGGAATTTCTACGGCGGCGCCGAGTGGAAGTCAAGCCATCGGATCCACGCCCAACGCGGATCGACGCAACGCTTGTTTTGAACGACACTTGTGTCGCAACCGGAGTTGCGAATCCGCTGACGGCAGCGCAAGATTCGGTCATGAAACGCCCGTACGAAATCCTGCGCGCCGATTCAATCTCGCTCGCCGGTGACCGCGAACTGCGAATGCAGGGAAGCGTTGACGAACTGTGGAATGTTCTCCATCCCCTCGGTCTGTCGTGGATCGGCTTCTATCTGGATACGGGCGATGATCAGTTGGCGCTGGGGCCGCGGCGAGACAAGCCCGCATGTTCGCCGATCGGTTTGCACGGAGTTTGCGGTCAGGCCTATCGCGAGCGACGGATCGTCGTCATTCGCGATGTCGCGGTGCTGGGGGAGAACTACGTCGCGTGCGACCCGCGCGATCGAAGTGAAGTCGTCGTGCCTTTGTGGGACGGCTCGCACGTGTGGGGAGTTCTCGACGTGGACAGCTTTGACGTCGGCGCGTTTGACGAACACGACGCCCGTGAGCTGGCGCAGTTCGTGCACGCAGCGAGACTTTCGACTCGCTCGGCGACTGAAATCCCAGTCCGCATCGGGTAGGAAGTCAGTACCGCGTTCTTCGCCGCCCGGACTGCGCAGCATTTCTTGGACGTGAAAATCCTGCCGCGCTCGGCGATTCATCTCAGCGCGCCGGTCTCCCGATCCGAAGGACGGGATACGTCGCGCCGCGACTACGGAGACGACGCTTGTTCGTGCCGCAAACCGACCCGACAGCCGCCGCACAACTTCGGCTGCGCCTGGATTGTCGGCATTATCGCGGCGATCGTCCCTGCGCGGCGGGCATCCCCCGCGCGTGTCCGGACGAGTGCGGCGAGTATGCGGCAAAAGGTGCGCGGATTCTGATCATCAAGCTTGGCGCGCTGGGCGACGTCATACGCACAGCGGCATTATTGCCCGGACTGAAAGAAATCTGGGCGCGGAGTGAGATCACCTGGGTGACGCTCCCAAGCGGCGTCCGAATGCTTGCGAATCACCCGCTGATCGACCGCCTGCTGACATTTGACGCCGAGACGATTCTGCGGCTGGAGTGCGAGCGATTCGACATCGCGATTTGCCTGGACAAAGAGCCCGGCCCGGCTGCGCTGATTACGCGCGTCGCCGCAGCGAGCAAGATGGGAATCGGCCTCAGCGAACATGGGACGGTATTCCCGCTGAATCCCGAATGCGCCGCGTATTTCGAGTTGGGACTGGACAATCAGCGCAAGTTCCACGTCAGCCGCAAGAGTTATCCGCAACTGATTTACGAGGCGCTCGGGCTGCGCTACGCGGGGCAACGCTATGAGCTCTATCCGTCGGCACATGAGCGGCAATTCGCCGAAACGTATCTTCGTCAAATCGGCGTCACGCGCCGCCCACTCATTGGACTGAACACCGGCGCCGGGCGCGCCTTCGCGAACAAGAACTGGCCGCCGGAAAAATTCGCACAGCTCGCGCGCCGCCTGATGCGTGAATCGCACGCCTACGTCGCACTGCTCGGCGGGCCGGCGGAACGCGAAATCAACGCCGCGCTCGCGCGACGCGTATCGGGCCTGATCGACTGCGGCTGCGACCATTCGGAGCCGCGCTTCGCCGCGCTGCTCGAGCACTTCACTGCCGTCGTCACCGGCGACACGATGGCCTTGCACGCCGCGATCGCCATGGGAACGCCGGTCGTCGCGCTGTTCGGACCCACATGCGAGCAGGAGATCGACCTGTTCGGGCGCGGCGAGAAGATCGTCACGGGGTTGAGCTGCGCGCCGTGTTACCGCCGCGCTTGTGACCTGTCCCCGAACTGTATGGATGACATCGATATCGACGCCGTGTGCGGCGCGGTAATGAGATGCTTCTGGGCAACGACAATCTCGCGCGACGCGACGCGGCAGGCGCCGAATTCGAGCATTCGGCTGCCGGTTGTGCAAGGTGATCCGATCGCGGCCTTGCCGGTAGGCGTATGATGACTGACGTGCCGCACAAACCGTTCGAGCCGCAGCCTGCCGACACCACCGCCGCCGCTGCGGACAACGCGCCGCTGGGCGCGGCGCATGTTCTCTATCCGCAAGCGTACGTGTGGTACGTTTTTCTGGCCGCCCTGGACGTGATGTTCACGTATCTGATTCTTCATCCGATCTTCGCCGACCGCGGCGTGGAGATGAACGTCCTGGCGTCATGGGTGATTCATCGCGCCGGGCTGCCCGGGATGGCGGTGTACAAGTTCGCGCTGGTGCTGATCGTGGTGACGATCTGCGAACTGGTCGGCCGGCGGCGCTACCAACTGGGGCGGCGACTGGCCGAATGGTGTGTCGCGATCAGCGCCGTTCCGATCATCGTCGCGGTGGTGCAAATGGTTCGAGACCTCGTCGCGGAGCACTGACGCGGCTGCGCCACGCGCCATCCGTGTAAGATCCGGGCATGCCGGATAGCGATGTCCTTCGCCTGATTGACGCCAACGCCAACCGCGCCCGCGAGGCCCTGCGCGTCGTCGAGGACTACTGCCGCTTCGCGCTGGACGACGCCGACGCCGCGCTGACGGCCAAGCGGGCCCGGCATGCGCTTCGCGACGCGCTGAAATGCACGGACGACACGGCGCGCCTTGCGGCGCGTGACGCGCACAATGACGTTGGCCGCGAGCAGAAGACCCCCCAGGAGCTGCAACGCGAATCGCCCGAAGATGTCGCGCGGGCCGCGTTCGCGCGACTGACCGAAGCCACGCGCAGCCTGTCCGAATTCGGCAAGCTCGTCGCACCGAGCCTCGCCGCCGGCGTCGAGTCGATCCGCTACACGGCGTATGAGCTGGAGCAGCGCGTCGCGCTGCGCGGGGACGCGCGACGCCGATTTCGGGCCTGCCGGTTGTATGTGATCGTCACCGCGGCGCTCTGCAGGCTCGACTGGCGCGAAACCGCGCGTCGCGCGATTCGCGGCGGCGCGTCGTGCGTCCAACTCCGCGAAAAATCGCTCTCGGATCTCGATCTACTACAGCGCGCACGCGATTTGCGGCAAATCACGCGCGCCGCCGGCGCCTTGCTCATCATCAACGACCGCGCGGACATCGCGCGGCTCGCCGACGCAGACGGCGTGCACGTGGGACAGGAAGATCTCCCGGTCGCCCAAGCACGCCGGATCGGCGGCGGCCGGCTACTGGTGGGAAAAAGCTCGCACACGGTCGAGCAGTTCGACGCGGCAGTTGCTGAGAGTCCTGACTACGTGGCGATCGGGCCGATGTTCGCCAGCGCCACCAAACCGCAACCGGAGATTGCCGGCATCGACGCGCTCGCGGAGGTGGCCGGCCGAAGCACCCTGCCGATCGTCGCGATCGGCGGGATTGATGGGTCAAACTTGGCGCGCGTCCGGCGCGGCGGCGCGGCATGCATCTGCGTTTGCAGCGCGGTCATTTCATCCACGGACCCCGAAGCTGCCGCGAGGGAGCTGCTGGCCCAGTTTTCAGAGGCGACCTGACGACGATGCCGCGATTACGGGCACACGGCCAGCCAGTGCGCGAGCATGAGCCCCAGGTCCGATTCGTCCGTGTCGCCGTCGCCGTCCACGTCGCCGCCCGCACCGCTTTGCCACGCCGACAGCAACTGTCCGAGGTCGAGTTCATCGACAACCCGGTCGCCGGTCAGGTCACCGATGCACGGTGGCGTGAAATCGATCTGAAGCCGCGGCGGCGAGGTGGATTCTCGAGTCTCGAAACGCTTGGCGGTCGTGCCGGTCGATTCGTTTCCGGTCAGAATCCACCCGAAATTCGTGGCCGGTGTGTCGACCCAGGCCTTTACATCGGCGGCCAAACCCGCGCCGGTCCAGGTGTAACTGCCC
Source organism: Phycisphaerae bacterium (assembly GCA_046350315.1). Lineage (GTDB taxonomy): Bacteria > Planctomycetota > Phycisphaerae > UBA1845 > Fen-1342 > CAZHTF01. The sequence goes on along the minus strand of JAXMAP010000002.1, from coordinate 1,631,009 downwards.
TGGCCACTTACGCTGATCGACGCGCTGACGGCCGGGTCGAAATCTCCGCCCGGCGTCGTCCAGAAGACGGCGTTGTAGTTGCGGTGAAACCAGGTCGTGCTGCCGGCGGTTGCGTTCGCGCCGCCGCCTTCCTGGCTGGGCGCATCGTCGGTTCCTTCGCTCCATCCGCTCAAGCAGCGATGAATGGCGATCGGCTGCCCGCCGGCGAGCGTGCGCGTCATCGACAGCGTGAGTTGAGCGCCGTTGATTCGTGATCCAGGCGGGATCGTCGTCAGATTGAATCGCAGGATCGCCCGGCGGCGCTCGCCGTTGCGGTTGTTACCGACAAAGCAGTGCGTGCCGGCGCCGTTAGACAGGTCAATTGTCGCCTCATAGAGCGTGTTGTCGGCGACCGGGTTCAATGTCACGACGTCCGCAGGTGCAAACGCGGCAGCCAGCAAACCGGCAGCAACTCCGAGCACACTTCGCATCGCGGCGTCCTCCAGATCGATCGATGGCCCGACGGACGATCATAGCAAATTCGCATCGTGCAACGAAACACCGCATCGGCCGTTGGTGCGCGCCTTGCTGTTCGCACGTCCGGAAAGCCGATAGTCTGATGAATGACGTGCACCCAACGAGGGATGACCTTGAGTTCGATTGAATCGACCGTGAGACGAACGGCGGCACTGTGCACATTGTCTTGGCTGTTCGCGATCGCCGCTGCCGGCGATCCGCCGCCGCTGGCCGAGTACTTCGGCTTCGGCGAGATGCAGATTTACAAATTGAAGCCCGACGTCGGCCAGCTTCGCCTGGCGGATCTGAACCAGGACGGGAAGCTCGACATCGTCGTCTGGAACAGCCAACAGAGCCGCATCGATATTTTCTATCAGGCCGATGCGGCCGCCCCGGCCGTGTCGCCGCCGACGGAACGAAACGACATCGCAAGCCGCGGACCGCTGCGCAATGAAAACGTCTCCGTCGCCTATCGCGTCGCGGCACTCGACGTCGGCGATCTCACCGGCGACGGCCGGCCCGACATCGTCTTTTTCGGCGAACCGAAGGAAGTCGTCATCCTGCCCGGCAAGACGGCCGGCGGATTCGCGGGACCGCTGCGAATGCGGGCCGCGGAAGGCGAGCCGCGCGGCGGATGCCTCGCGCTGGGCGATTTCAACGGCGACAAGCGCACGGACGTGGCGCTGCTTGGCCGCGAAGCGGTGCTGATCTTTCCGCAAAAGCCCGACGGCGGCTTGGCCAAGCCGATGCGTCTGTTGCACAACATCGCTTCGCCGATGCTGATGCTGGCGGCTGACTTCAACCATGACGGTCGCACCGATCTGATCATCGGCTCGGATGACGATCGCTACGGCGCCTACGTCTTCCTGCAGGACCCCGACGGAGGACTCGGCCCGATGCAGCGCGTGCGCGTTCCCAAGCTGCGCAGCATGACAATCGCGCCCAGCGACAAGGGCGATTCGCTGCTGGCGATCGAATCGACCACCGGCCGGCTCAAGGAATTCGCCTGGGAAGCGCCGGAGGCCGCCGACAACGCCGAGTGGCCGATGTGGCTTTACTCCTATCCGATTCGCAGCAAGAACAAGCAACAGCCGCTGGTTGTCGGCGATGTCACCGGCGACGGCGTCGCGGACGTGGTCGCCGTCGACCCCGACGCGGCACAACTTTTCCTGCTGCGCGGCGGACCGCACGGGCTGGAGCCACCGATCGCGTTTCCGGCGCTCGTCGGAACGGTGGACCTCTGCGCGGCGGACGTCGACGGCGACGGGCGTGACGAAATCCTGAGCGTCAGCCCGAAAGAGAAGATGATCGGCGTTTCGCGATTCGCCGATTCGCGGCTCACGTTTCCGACCGCCATGCCGATTCAAGACAGCGAGCCGCTGGTTGTCGCGGTCGGCTCGCCGGCCGCCGATTCCAAGGGCGCGCCGACGCACATGGCGTACCTGTCGAAGGGCGAGAAAGGCGTCGAACTGCACGTCGCGCCGCTGAAGAGTGGCGGCGGCGGCGAGACCATCGCGGCGGTCGGTGAATTGAAGGATGACGCGGCAGGACTGCGATTCGTCGATGTAAACCAGGACGGACGCAACGATCTGCTGCTGTTCGTTCGATTCAACCCGCTCCAGACTTTCCTGCAAACCAAGGACGGCGCGTTTGAGCGCCTGAGTGGGTCGCACGCACGCGAGGGATTGGTGAAGGACGTGCGTATCGAGGCGTTCTGTGTCGCCGACGTAAACGGGGACGGCAAGACCGAAGTCGTCGTGGCGCAGAACAATCTCGCCCGCGCGCTGGCCGTCAGCGGCGACCCGCCGGCGTGGACGATCGTCGACCAGTTCAACACGGAGAGCGCCGAGTCGGAGCTGGCGGGGCTCGCGGCATTGTCCGCGTCGGGCGGCAGCCCGATGTTCGTCGCCTATGACCGCAAGTCGCGCGACCTGATCACGCTGGAACGGCAAACCGACAAGACCTACGCCGTCACGCGCACGTTGTCGCCCGGAACGTTTGAGCTGACGACGCTCTTGCCGCTCATGATCGGACCGAAGGGCGGCGAGTCGGCCGTGATTCTCGGCGATCCGCGATCGCTGGCGCTGCTGCGGCCGGCGTCGCGCGCCGCGACGCTGATCGAGAAGCGTTCGTACGAATCGCCGATCAAGGACGCCTGGCCGGGCGATACGGTGGTCGGCGATCTCAACCACGACGGCGTGAGCGACGTGGCGCTGCTGGATTTTCGCAAGGCCAACGTCGAAATCCTGACCACGCTCACGCACGCCGGCGGACAGCGCCAGTGGACGCGCGCCATGGCTTTCCAGGTATTTCAGGGCAAGCGCTTCAGCGACGAACCCGACCGCGGCGGCGACCCGCGCGAAGGGCAGATCGGCGACGTAACCGGCGACGGCGTGAACGATCTGATCCTGCTGGCGCACGACCGCGTGCTGGTGTATCCGGGGCAATAGTTGCCTCGGCGGCCTTGGCGCCTGCTCGCCAACGACCGCCGAACAGCGCCACGTATGCGATCGCGTCCGCGATCGCCGTCGATACCGGCTCGTATCGCGCGGGCGTGTTCAACGGCTGCGGATCCGTGTTCAGCGCGACAGTGAGCCTGCGCGTGCCGGGAGTCCTGGGAGTGCGCCAGGAAGCATCGACGCACTGATTGTTGAATCGCGCGAATGGTGCGTCGATACGGCTGACGCACCCCACAATTTCTACTGAAGCGATCGCCGGGTGCCCTGCCGACAGCCTTCGCGTCGGCAGGACTCGCCTACGATCGGTGGATCGAGCGCCGCATGTCGAAATGCGACATCTTGGCGAGCCAATGACGACTCGAGATGAGCTACCGAGCGCTGTCACGTGCGTACACTGCGGCAAACGCTGTGCCCCGGACGCTGTCGCGTGTCCCGAGTGCAGCGGACGCGTGTTCCGGGCTCCGACGCCGAGCCGCATCCGCAGCCGCGCGTATCGCTGGTTTCTGATCGCCTGCGGGCTCGCGCTTCTGGGCGGATTTCTCTATCTGGGAATTCGCGTGTTGCAACGAGTGCTCCACGCGATTGGGTAGAAGGGTTGAAGCACGGTGCGTCGATGCGGCTGACACCCTACCGCGACTGACGCACCCTGCCGCTACAATTCCTTCGCGCGGCACTCACATCCGGGTGCCGCTCGCTGGTGCCTCGGTTCCCTACCGCTCCCGGAGCCGCGCGGCGTCGCGCGTCTCGCCGCCCAGCAGCGCATATCCGACTGTTCCAACAACTCCAAACGCCGTCGCCGCGATGAGATTGACTTCCGGTCCGATCCACCACAGCCACGCGCCCGCAAGCGCCGCCAGCGACACGACCGTATCGCGAATGAAATAGTACACGCCGAAAACCAGCTCTTTTCGATCCGGCGGAGCCAGATCGACGATCAGCGCCTTTCGAGCGGCGTCGCCGAATTCCTTCAGTCCGCGAATCACAAACGCCAGGACCAGCGGCACGAACGAATGACAAAACAGCAACGTCAGCGGAAACGCGGTGAAGAAGACGAACGTCGTCAGCACGAATGGGCGCTTCCCGGCTCGGTCCGCCAGGTACGCCACCGGGATGTATACCAACAGCGCCGTCGCCATTTCGATCGCCGTCAACATGCCGAATTCGGATGCGGAAACCGGCTTGGCGATGCTCTTCATGCACCAGATCACCACGAAGGCATAAGGGATCTGCTCGCAAAAGCGAATCAAGATGTCCGAGACGAGTAGGCCGCGCAACGCAGGTTGAACCGACGCCAGCACGCGCAGCGGATGGCGACGATCCTCGAGGGAACTCTCGCGCTCCGCGGGCGGCGCGATCAGCGTCCACTGCACAAGCAGCGCCGCGATGGCAAGCCCGATCGCGATGCCAAACGCGATTCGCACGCCGTCTTTTACGCCCAGCGAGTCGATCAGAATGCCGCCGATCGCCGGCCCCAGCGCCATCGGCACGCGCCGTACCAGCGAGTGCATCGACACGCCCATGGTGCGCTGCTTCGCCGGCAACACGGCGGTGACCAATCCGATCGTCGCCGGCATCGAGATCGCAGACCACGCGAGAAACAGCACCGAGCCGACGATGACGCTGTGCCAACTCGGCGATGCGATCACGATCAGGTAGCCCGCGATCGTCACCAAGTTCGAGATAAGCAGCGCCCGGCGATAACCAAGTCGATCGGAAAGCCATCCGCCGTAAAGGGAGTAGATCGCGTTCTGAAGGTTGTTCAGTCCGCCCAAGAGTCCGATGGCCAGGTCGCCTCCGCCCAGCGCCAGCAGATAGATCGGCAGGAAGCGTTCGCCCAACCGCTCGCCGAGCCCGACGAAGACGGCCAGCAGGAGCATGCCGACGATGCTGCGTCGCAGACCCAGGAATTCCACCAGGCGCTGAATGGCGACGCCGTTCATGGAAATCGCGTCAAGCCCGCAGGCCGTCCTGATAGCGCTGCACGCCGCCGACGACCGTGCACACCGCCTTGCCGCGCAGCTTCCAGCCGTGAAAAGGCGTGTTGCGGCTGCGCGAGCGCATCGCGGTCGCGTCGACGGTCCATTCGCGCTGCGGATCGATCAGCGTCACGTCGGCCGGACTGTCGGGCTTCAGCGTGCCGCCGGGAATTCCCAGCAATTGTGCCGGGCGCGTCGACATCGCGGCGATGAGACCAGGCCAGTCAATCACCTTCGGTTCGATGAGCGCTTTGATGAAGAGCCCCAGCGCGGTCTCCAGCCCGATGATGCCGAACGGCGCGTCCTGAAAGCCGAGTTCTTTGTCCTGATCGCTGTGCGGAGCGTGATCGGTAATCAGGCAATCGATCGTCCCGTCGCGCACGCCTTCGACGCATGCTGCAACGTCGGCGGCGCTGCGCAGCGGCGGATTCATCTTGAAATTCGGGTCGTAGCCGCCGCAGGACTCGTCCGTCAGCAGCAGATGATGCGGACAGACCTCGGTCGTCACGGTCACGCCGTCGGACTTCGCCCGCCGAACGGCCTCCACGGCGCCGCGCGTGGAGACATGCGCGACGTGGTAGCGGGCCCCGGTCTGCCGGGCCAGCGTGATGTCGCGCTGAATCATCACTTCCTCGGCGGCGGCGGGAATGCCCGGCAGACCCAGGCGCGTCGCGGCGGCGCCGGCGTTCATGCAGCCGCGCCCGGACAGCGACTTATCCTCACAATGCTGGATGAAGAGCTTGCCGAACATGCTGACGTACTGCATCGCGCGCAGACACACGCCCGCGTCCGCAATCCCTTCGCCGTCGTCGCTGAACGCGGCCGCGCCGGCGCGGGCCATCAACCCGATCTCGGCCAGCTCTTTTCCCTTGCGGCCCTTGGTCAATGCGCCGATCGGGTAGACGTGTGTGGCGGCAACGCGGGCCGCCTGGCGCAGCACAAACTCGATCTGCGCGTCGCCGTCGAGCGCCGGCTCTGTATTCGGCATGCACGCGACGGCCGTGAAACCGCCCGCCGCGGCCGCCGCCGTCCCGGTTTCGATCGTTTCGCGCTCCTCGAAGCCGGGTTCGCGCAGGTGCACGTGCATGTCGATCAATCCGGGGCAGACGATCAGGCCGGTGGCGTCGATCGTCCGATCCGCATTGCCGCCCACGCCGCGCCCGACCGCGGCGATCTTCCCGTTCGCGAGCAGCACGTCGCCGACGGTGTCGAGATTCTGCGACGGGTCGATCACGCGACCGCCGCGAATGAGTAGGGAGGGAATCATCGGCGCGCATCATAGGGGCGGACGCGGCGGAGAACTTGCCGAAGGCGGCGCGATTTCACGCCCGCGTCACTGGCCCGCCTTCGCCGGCGCCGGCGTTGGCGTCCAGATCACCGCGCGCGGCGATCGCGCCGGCATGGCTCGCAGCGCCAGTAGCCCGACGAATCCGAGCAGCGTCATCGCGATCGCCAATTGCTGTGAAATGGTGAAGCCGAACATCGCGTCGTGCGGGTTGTCGTCGCGAATGACCTCCAGCAGCCAGCGCGAGACCGGCTCGAGCAAGAGCAGCAGGCAGATCACCTGTCCGTCCCGACGCCGGCGCCAATAGAACGCGTTCAACACTAGCGCCAGCAAGCCCGCCGTGATGGTCGAATACACTTGCGCAGGGTGAACCGGCAGCGAAGGATGCGACTTCGCCAGGGCCCGCATTTCGTCGGCCGATTTGCCGTAGCGGCGCATGTTCGACCGCAGGTCGCCGTACGCGAGCTCCGCGCCGCGCAGCCGCTTCTCGGCCAGGTCGGCCACCCGCTGCAAGCGCCGCTGATCGCCGGCCGCCGCCTTATCGAGCGCGAGCCGCGCGTCGCGCAGCGCCGACGCCGCCGCGTCTTCGTTGCGCTGCGCCTGCTCGAGCTGCGCCGGCGTGGCGGTGAGGCTCTCGCGGTCGATCGGCAGCGTCAAGCCGACCGGATGCGTGTAGAGCAGTTCCTGCGGCAGTTCGGCGCCCGGCAGCTTGTGTTTCCAGTGTTCCGCCGCGGCCGGGCTGCCGGGCGGAAAGTGAATCGCCCACGGCAGATCGCATACGCCGCCGTAGCAGCAACCGTTCAGCAGGCACCCGATTCGGCCAATCGCCAATCCCAGCGCCGATGACGGCGCGATGATGTCAAAGTACCAGCGCAGCGAGACTTTCTCGAAGAATCGCAGCCAAACGACGACGCTGATGACCGAGAGAATGAACCCGCCGTAAAACTCCATGCCCCCCTGCCGCACGTCGATGATGCCGATCAGGATGTTCAACGCGCTGCCGCGGTTGGCGAATTGATCCCAATAATGAACCACGTACATGGCGCGGCAGCCGATGATTCCCGCGAACAGCGCGACGAAACCGCAGTTCAGGATCACGTCGGGGTTCGCGCCGGAGCGCTGCGCCCGCCGCGCCGCCCAGGCGATCGCGACCAGAAAGCCGATCATGAGCGCGAAACCGTATCCGGGGATCTTCCAGCCGATGATGGGAATCTCGAACAGCGTCGGCATCATGCGGAGCGTCTGCGCCTCCTGCGCTTGCGGGCTTTGCGGTCAGGTCCAGCGGGATTGTAGCTGCGGTGCAGGAGCATGTCAGAGCCGCGACCGTCATGTCTCGGCATGTGCGAATGCGGCCTGATTGCAGAGAAACATCACTGCCATCCGCACCGCCAAGCCGTTGGTCACTTGCCGCAGGATGGTCGAATTCGGTCCGTCGGCGACATCGGTCGCCAGCTCGATGCCGCGATTGACCGGTCCGGGGTGCATGATCAGCACGTCCGGCTTGCAGCGCGCCAACCGCTCGCGTGTCATGCCGAAGAGCTGAATGTACTCGCGCATGGACGGGAAGACGTTGCTGGTGATGCGCTCCTTCTGGATGCGCAGCATGTTCACTACGTCCATGTCGGGCAGTATGCGATCGAATTCGTGCGTGACGCGCGCACCGAGCTGCTCGAATGCGCGCGGCACGAGCGTCGGCGGCCCGACCAGCGTCACGTTCGCGCCGAGCATCTTCAGGCCGATCAGGTCCGAACGGGCGACGCGCGAATGGGCGATGTCGCCCACGATCGCGACGTTCAGCCCCTCGATGCGGCCTTTGCGCTCGCGGATCGTGAACAGGTCGAGCAACCCCTGCGTCGGATGCGCGTGCTGGCCGTCGCCGGCGTTGATGACGCAGCAATTCACCGCGCGAGCCAGGTCCTGCGACGCGCCGGCGGATGGGTGGCGCAGCACCATGAAATCGACGCCCATGGCCTCGATGTTCTTGGCGGTGTCCAGCAGCGATTCGCCCTTCTGCGTCGACGACATCTTCTCCGCGAAATCCAGCACGTCGGCGCTCAGACGCTGCGCCGCCAGCTCGAAGCTCATCCGCGTGCGCGTGCTCTCCTCGAAGAACATGTTCACCACGACGCGCCCGCGCAAGGCCGGCACCTTCTTTACGCTGCGAGTCGAGACTTCCTTGAAGCCCTCGGCCGTATCCAGAATGAACAGGATTTCCTGCGGCGACAGCTCCGCCAGGTCATGCAGGTGCTTGCGCGTCCAGACGGACTTTTCGTGGCCGCTGTGGGGCAAGGGAAGCTCCGGACCTAGAATCGCGCGCGAACATGCGCCGCAATCCGAACGTGACGCACGAGCGAGCGCGGCGGGGAATCGCGCTTGCTGGCACTGCGGGTTCCGATTGGGGCGCTCGCTCGCTCACACCAATTCCACTTCATCCACCCCGTCCACCTCGACCAGTTTCACCTTCACGATGTTCTGCGCCGTGGTCGGCGCCTTCAATCCGACGAAATCCGGTTGGATCGGCAATTCGCGCCAACCGCGATCGACCAGCACCGCAAGGCGAATGGCTCGCGCCCGCCCCAGGTCGGTCAGCGCGTCCAACGCCGCCCGCACCGAGCGCCCGGTGTAGAGCACGTCGTCGACCAGCACGAGCCACGTGCCCGTGACGTTGAAATCGATTTCCGTCCCGCGAAGCACCGCGTCCGGGCCGATCGTGCTCAGGTCATCGCGATAGAGCGTGATGTCGAGCGCTCCGTAGTGTGCAACGGGCCGGCCGGACGCATGCAACAGCGGCACGAGGCGTTGCGCCAGCGTCTCGCCACGTCGGCGGATTCCCACGATCGCGATCGGGGCGTCAGCCGGGGCCGCCGACGCAATTTCCCGCGCCATCCGCGCCAGCGAGCCCGCCAACTCGGCGGCGTTCATCAGTTTCGGCATGCCGCGTACCGTAGCGGCAAGCGCTCGCCGCGAAAAGCGATCCGGCGGTCGGTCCGCCGGCCCTTCGCCGCCCGGCTGCGGCTGCGAATGAGACCGCCCTGCTGGATCGGCCGAGTTTCCGTAGCCGGCGCCGCAAATCACCCGTTGCACGCTTTGGGCCGGCCCGTACAATCTGCCCGCAATTGGGTAGCGCGCGGAAAGTGAAGTTGCTCCGCCAGTAGCGCCCCGCTTGTGGGCCGGCCGCGCCGTCGCCGGCGAAGCGACGCCGCCAGGGTAGTGAACTGCCGCCAAGGAGCTTTTCGTGAGTACGATGACGAAGGTGTTCGTGGTCCTTACCGCCGTCTTCGCGATCGCGGTTTCGGTGCTGGCGATCTCTGCGACGGCCCAGTGGGACAACTGGAAGCGGCTCGCGCAGGATTACGAATCGGCGCGCGAATCCGAGTTTACGCAGCGCGCCCAGATGGCGGCGACGATGGAAGCCTCGCTCGCGCTGCGCGACCTCACGATCGAATCGCGCGCCCGAGAGGTCGCTGATCTGCAAGGCAAGCTCCAAACGGCGACGGATGACAAGGCCAAGGCGCTGGCCGATCTCGCGCAGGCCAAGAACGAGGCGCTGGCGTTCGACGCCGGTCGAACCAAGCTCCAGGAATTACTTGACGTGACCTCCGCCGAGCGAAACGCGCTTCAGAAGCAGAACCAGACGCTGCTCGAGCAAAACATCGACATTCAGACCCGCAACGCCCGGCTGAACAGCCGCGTGCTGGAGCTCACGACCAGCGTCGCGATCCTCACCGACGACGTGCGAAACACCAAGGAACGCTTGGCGGCTTGCGAACAGACCGCCGGCGGACGGGCGCCGGCCATCACACAGGCCGAGACGCCGATCGGCGCCGTCGCCGTAACGCCGATGACCAAGGGTGTCATCCGGGGCGAGGTGGTCTCGGTCGACGGCGGCTATGCGAGCATCAACATCGGCGAAGGCGCCGGCGTCACAAACGGCATGACGTTTACCGTCTTCCGCGACGGGTCTGGATACCTGGGCGACTTGATCGTCGAGAAGGTCCGCCCGAAGGACTCCGGCGGACGTCTGGCGACGGTGCAAGGCGATATTCGTCGCGGCGATCAGGTGATTTTCGGATTGGAGAACTAGAGCCGGCAGCCGTGGAACCGGTCTCCTAACCGGTTTCGCAAGCGGGACAGAAGACCGGTCGGGAGACCGGTCCCACGAGACCGGTCGCACCGGATCCGGCCAAACTGAGGGCGACACGCGATGAGCATGATGAGCAGCGGCCCGGGGGCGGGCCGGTCCGCCGAAAACGACATCTACACGGCGCTGATGGTGATCGCATTTCTGTTCACGCTCGCGGCGCTGGTCTACTTGATTTACCGTACGAACTCTCTTTTCGGCGGTTTGCTGCCACCTGGAGGCAGCTGACGCCGTTGTGAATCGTCCGGAAGCCTGTCGAACATCGGGTGGGCGTCCCCCCGCCTGGTGCGCGGCCAGTGAGCGGGCAAGATGCCCGCTCCACCCACCTGCGTCCAAGGATGGGAGCGACACGTGTTTCTGCGCCGCCTGACCGGCCTGTTCAGCATCGACATGGGCATCGACCTGGGGACCTGCAACACCCTGGTCTGCGTCAAGGGCGAAGGCATCGTCCTGAACGAGCCCTCGGTCGTCGCCGTCCACAAGGGCACTAACCGCGTGCTGGACACCGAGGACGGCAAGGCCGTCGGCCTGGTCGCCAAGGAGATGCTCGGGCGCACGCCCGGCAGCATCACCGCCATCCGCCCGCTCAAGGACGGCGTCATCGCCGACTTCGACATCACCGAGGCGATGCTGTCGTACTTCATCCGCAAGGTGCACGGTAATCGCGGGCTGGCGCATCCGCGCGTCGTGATCTCGATTCCTTCGGGTATCACCGCGGTCGAAAAACGGGCCGTCTTCAACTCCGCCGAGCGGGCCGGCGCGCGGCGCGTCTTCCTGATCCCCGAGCCCAAGGCCGCCGCGATCGGCGCCGGCCTGCCGATTTTCGACGCCACCGCATCGATGATCGTCGACATCGGCGGCGGCACGACCGAAGTCGCCATTATGAGCCTGACCGACATCGCCATCTGTGAATCGCTGCGCGTCGCCGGCGACGACATGGACGAGGCCATCACGAACTACATGAAGCGCACCTACAACCTGATGATCGGCCCGCAAACCTCCGAGCGGCTGAAGATCGAAATCGGATCCGCGTCCCCGCAGCCGACCGAGACGACGATGGAGGTCAAGGGCCGCGACATGATCAGCGGCCTGCCGCGGCGAGCGATCGTCAAGAGCGAAGAAACGCGCGAAGCGCTGAAAGAGCCGGTCGGCGCAATCGTCGACGCCGTGTTGCGCACGTTGGAACAAGTCGAGCCGGAACTGGCGGCGGATTTGGTCGACAACGGCATTCACCTGGCCGGCGGCGGGGCGCTCTTGCGCGGGCTCGACCAGGTCCTGGCGAAGGCGACCGGGCTGGACGTGAAAGTCGTTGAAGACCCGCTGACCTGCGTGGCTCGCGGCACGTGCGAGTATCTGAATCACCTCGAAGCGTGGCAGTCCACGCTCGAATCGGATGAAGACGAGTTCTAATTCGGCCAGCACCAAGCGCGATGGCTCGGCCTGTTCCGTGCGCATGTCGTTGGCGTGCCGTCATCCAAGCGGAGTGAAGAATACAGTGTCGGAATCGGCGTCGTTCGCGATAGGCCACGAGGCGGCTGTAGAACGCATGTTGCGCGCGCTGAATGAATGGGCGCTGTATGTTGCAGGTGCGCGCGCTCCGATCCGTGCTGATGAAGTTCTCGACCAGACGCGCGGCTTGGCCGAACTCGACCCGTACGACCTGTTTTTCGCTGCGGGAAAGTGGTTTGGTGTCTCCGTGACCCGCGCCGAGGTGCGCGCCTACGGGGGCCTCGATGAGCAGACAGCGCGCGACGAGTGGCTTTCGCGATTCCGAGAGCGCTGGACGTGGCGCGGGCTGGCCTTCTTTCTGGTGCAGAAGCTCGGCGCGGCACCTGTTCGGCCGGCGCTGGTTCTAGGCAGCCCCTGTGGCCCGGCGGGCGCGTTTTGCGCGCTGTGCGGTCTGGTCGAGCGTGTGACCGGAAGGCGCTCGACGATCACGCCGAGCGAGAGGATTTCGAAGCGAATTTCGGGCACTGCTTTGTTGCGGCTGTGGACACACATTCACCGCCTTAGCGAACATGCACCGCCGGCGCTTACCCGCTTGCACCGCTACAGCGCGGCGGAACATGTGATTGGCGCGTGCGTTCTGTCGGCGATTGGCGCTGCAGGCTGCTGCGGGGCGGGGTATTGCGTGATTGCTTCGTGCGCGGCAATCGGGGCACTGGCGTCGGGTCTGCTGGCGCTCGCGCTGCGGCAAGGCAGCCCGGCGCTACCGCCCGGGATCTGGACCTATCGTGACCTAGCGAAGCTGATGTGGAGCGCGAGCGGCGTGGCAACCTAACCGCCGCGGTTGGCATCCCGCGCCTTCGACCCGGCATCACGCACTTTGTCCGACTACAATCCCGTGTGAGCTCGCCGGACCGTCCGGCCGTGTGCGTGTCTCCGTAACTCGTTACTCGCTATTCGCTACTCTTAACTCACTATGCCCCCGCGACGAAAAACTCGTCAGATCGCCATCGGCCCCGTCAAGCTCGGCGGAGACGCGCCGGTCGTGCTTCAGACCATGACCGCCGGCTACACGTACGAGATCGACAAGTGCATCGCCGAGATTCAGAAGCTGGCCCGAGCCGGGGCGGATGTCGTCCGCGTCGCCGTCCCGGAGAAGGCCGACACCGAGGCGCTGCGGCACATCTTGCCGGCGTCGCCGGTGCCGATTGTCGCCGACGTGCACTTTCATTTTCAGCGCGCGCTGGAGGCGATCGAGGCCGGCGTGCACAAAATCCGCCTGAATCCGGGCAACCTGCAGGACCGCCAACAGGTGCTGCGCGTCATCGCCGCCTGCAAGGAGCGGCGAATCCCGATCCGCGTCGGCGTGAACGAGGGCGGCATCGTCGAACGCAAGGACAAGGAGCAGCGCGCGGAGGAAAAGGCGTCGATGTCGCAGGACTACGCCGGCGGCCTGATTCGCATCATGATCGAGAAGCTCGAGGAATATCTGCGAATCTTCGACGCGGCGAACTATCACGACATCGTCATCTCCGCCAAGAGCATCGACCCGCGCATCGTCATCGACGCCTACACCGCCATCAGCGAGCGCTTCGACTTCCCGCTGCACCTGGGCGTCACGCACGCCGGGCCGCCGGAGACGGGGCGGATTCGCAGCATCTCGGCCCTGGGCACGCTGCTGGCGAACGGCATCGGCGACACGATCCGCATCTCGTATGCCGCCGATCCAGTGTACGAGGTCGAAGACGGCAAGGAATTGCTGTGCTGCCTCGGTCTGCGCAGCCGAACGGCCCCGGAGCTGATCGCCTGTCCGGCGTGCGGGCGGATCGAGGTGGACTTGTTCAAGCTGGTGGCGGACGTGCGGCGGAAGATCGCCGACGAGATCAAGCTGCCGATCAAGGTGGCGGTGATGGGCTGTGTGGTGAACGGCCCGGGCGAGTGCGAAGGGGCGGACGTGGCGATCTTCGCCGGCAAGGGCAAGGGGATTCTGTACGTGCAGGGCGAATTGCGGCAGACGGTGGCGGAGTCGCAGATGCTCGACGCGCTCTTGCACGAGTGCCGCGAGCTGGCGATGCGGGTGGATCGCGGCGAAGCGCGGCTGCTGGGGGCGAGCGTGGACATCAAGCCGCCGGAGCCGCTGGCGCGGCCGGGCGGCGGCGTACCGCTGGCAGTGGTGAGTTCACAAGCGGAGCGACTGTCGGAATGAGCACGGTAGACGCTTGTCCGTTAGATTGTGGTTCGGTTGCTACAATCGTCTCGCTTCTTGCCGACGTCGGCAGGCTGGGTGCCCGCTATATCACGTGCGCGCACTGCTCAAAGTTCATTCTCTCGAACTCTAAATCCGTGAGGCCCTTTTCCGTTTCAGATGAGAACCTCGCGCGCCTGCAAGTTCTCGTTGCGGAAATCGGAATCCATGGCTTACCGATGCCGTGGCTTATGGGACACAGTCAGCAACATGTCCCAGTTGCTCCCGCAGACGTCGAAATTGACCTGCCCAGCTACGCCCCGACGACAGTGGACGAACTTCTTTCGAAATGGCCGTTGACTATTCAGGATCGGCTCGATCGTGCTTTGCGAAATCTGCAGCGCTGCTCGCCTACGCTGGGAATCCGAATAGATCTTCAGCTCGGCGAAGGTCCGAACCAATGCCCGACACTGATGGCGACCAGTTCCGAAGAGGCGCGCTTCGTGATTGAGGCGCTTCGTTCGAAGAGTTGGGTTACTTGCGCACAAGATTTCGGCGGCGCGCAGCTCCAAATTTCGCCGGAAGGTTGGGCGCATCTCGCAGAACTCGACGCGGGTGGTCGATCGTCAAGGCGTAATCCGGGATTCGTCGCGATGTGGTTTGGAGACAACGACGGGCAAGAGTCGGTTGGCCTGATGAGCAGCGTCTTCGACGCGATGAAGCGAGCAATTGAAGGGGCCGGCTATCGAGCAGATCGCGCAGACTTGGCTCTTCATAACGACTTCATCATGGACAAGGTGCTCGGGATGATCCGCGCCGCACCGTTCGTCGTGGCGGACTTTACCGGCAATCGTGGCGGGGTTTATCTGGAGGCCGGATTCGCGCGAGGACTCGGCATCCCCGTTATTCACACATGCCGGACGACAGACTTTGAACAGGCGCACTTCGACATCAAGCAAATTAACACGATCGTCTGGGACGAGCCTGATGCACTCGCGGAGAAACTTCATCACCGCATTCTGGGTACACTCGGTCGCGGTCCATTTGAAACACAAGTCGCGGCACGCGCGGCAACCTGACTCGCTATCATGAAGATGGAGGTTGCCGCTCATGGCGTCGACAGCGCTGAATACCACCGCTCGCATTCGCGCGGAAGACTTCGCGGCGCGCTACGCCGATGTGCCGTTCTGCGAACTGGAGCGCGGGGAGGTAGTTCACTTGACCGCAGGAGGCTGGAGGCACAGTTCGATCACCTTCAAGGTGGCCTACCTGCTCGGCGAATGGGCTCGACGCGCCAACACCGGCCGCGTATTGACCGGAGAGGCCGGCGTAGTCACCGCCCGCGACCCCGACACGGTCCGCGGCGTCGACGTGGCGTACTTCTCGTTCGAACGCGTGCCGCGCGGCAAGGCGCCGGACTCGTTTTCCGAGGTCGCGCCGACGCTGGCGGTCGAAGCGGTCGGCAAGGGCCAGGGTTGGAAAAAAATGACCGAAAAGGCGGCCGAGTATCTGCGGATCGGGACCGACCGCGTGTGGATCATCGACCCGACTCGCAACACGCTGCACGTGTTCGCGTCGGATCTGCCGCCGCGCGAATACCGCGAGACGGACACACTTGAACACGACGTGGTGCTGCCGGGGTTTGCTTGTCGAGTCGCGGAGTTCTTTGTCGATTGACTGAAGTCGGCTGAGGTTTACGCATCGCAAGTGCTCGCCCCGGGGCTACGGGCGTCTGGGGCGTTGCCGGAACTGACCGTGCAAGTTGATAGGTTCTGGCTAGGACCCGCTGTCCGACCTGGCGGATTGCCGAACCGCGCCGTGACGCGCGGGTAGTGGCTCAGTTTCACGAACGAACTCCCTCAGCCGAGCCCCGACCGTCAGGGGACCGGAAGGGAGGGGTCTCTTGCGACCGCAGAAAGCCGCGCCCTTACGGTCGGGCCTCGGTGTCGGGCGTTTTCCCGGCGTCGCATTCGAATCTGAGCCACTACCGACACGCGAATAGCGCCGTCGGACGCCAGGTAACCTGAACGCAATCACCCCACCATCTCCCAATTCGCAAACCGCCGGATGTAGTTCAACTGCATCGCCAGCGCGAGCAGGCACAATCCGACCATCGCCGGCGTCGTGCGGCGGAGCTGAAACCACTGCGCCAGCCAGAGGAACACCGCCAGCGCGACGAGCTGGTAGCGGGCGATTCCGATCAAGCGGCTGCCCTGCACCGGATCGTCGAGATACGCCATCAGAAAGACGAAAATCGGCAGCAGGAACGCGAATCGCGGGATCGTGCCCGGCCGCAGCAGGCCGACCACCGCCAGCGCGACGACCAGCGTGTTCAGCGGCATGTTCCAGCGCCCGGGAATCAGCAGGTCACTCCACGTACGGCCGCCAAGTTGCAGCCCGCACTTCACCGGCTCCAGCGTGCCCTGGATCAACGGACGCAGCGTGAGCGCCTTGCGGACGGGGTTGCTCGTCGGCCGGAAAGCCCAATTGGCCTGCACCGTAAAATAGGCGTCGTATCGGCCGTAGTGCTGCCACAGGTAGAGCTCGTGCAGACCGATGCCGCTGACCGACAGCGCGCCGAGCAACGCAACGCGAGCCAGCCGCCGGGTGACAGACCATTTCTCAACCGCACCCGCGCCCCATGCCGCGATGAGCAGGGCCGCGGCGACCGCGACGCCGGTCGGCCGCGTGGCGGTCGAAAGACCGCACACCAGCGCGGCCAGGAGCCACCGCTGGTGGGAAATCAACCAGAGCATCGCCGCGACGCAGAGAATGAAAAGGCCCTCGGTGTAGCCGGTCGAAAAGAACATCGCCGGCGGAAAGGTCGCCAGCAGCATTACCGCCCAAAACGCCGCCGCGGCGTCTGCGCCGCATCGCCGCGCCCAGGCGTAGAAAAACCCGGCCGCGGCGATCGAGCACAGCATCGCGGCGACAACGAGCGACCAATGCGGGTCGAGGATCAGCGTGAGCGGCCAGGCCAACAGCGAGAAGGCGGGAAAGAACGCCGTCACGTCGGACAGCGATTCGGGATAGCCGTGCTCGAGAATGTGCAGGTAATGGCCCACGTCCCAGCGCACCGTCGGCACATGCGACCACCAGAAGAGCTTCGGATTGTCCATCGGCGATGTGAACGCGCCGGCCAGCGCCACCAGCCGAATCGTCGCGAAGACGATCAGTGTGAAGCCGATGCCGTATGGCTCGAACATTCGCGCGATGCTGAGCGAAGCGGCTTGGAGCGCCGGCGCCTCAGCGCCGCGATGACCCTGATTCCCCGCTTCTTCCTCCTCGTGCCGCCCCGGATTCATAGCCGAATGACCATTCCAACCGTTCCGTTGCCGAAACCGGTGTGCCGCGCGAGTTCGACGCGCGCCGTGGACGGCAAGACCGCCGAGAGCGCCTCGACCTCGGTCTCATATGCATGCAGCACCAGCGCGCCGCGCTCGGTGAGTCGCGTCGGCGCCTGCGCAATCAAACGATCGAGCAATTGCTGGTGGTAACGAAGCACGGTCCGCGGCATGGCGCGGCCGCTGTAGCGGCGCACCCACGGAATGCGGCGCACCAGGTGCTTGGCCACGTTGGTCGCCAGGTTGTCGCGTCCAAACGAATACGGCGGGTTGAAGGCGATCAAGTCGAAGCGGTCTTGAACAGAGTCGAGCAGGTCCGAGCGATAGCAGGCGATTTTCACGCCGTGATGAGCTGCATTCTTTCCGGCCGTCCGGACTGCGGCGCTTGAGATG
The DNA here is from genome assembly GCA_046350315.1 of Phycisphaerae bacterium. Lineage (GTDB taxonomy): Bacteria > Planctomycetota > Phycisphaerae > UBA1845 > Fen-1342 > CAZHTF01. The sequence goes on along the minus strand of JAXMAP010000002.1, from coordinate 1,613,285 downwards.
TCCACCGCGGTCACGTTCCGCCCCGAACGCGCCAGGCAGATGGCGAGAATTCCAGTTCCCGTGCCCACGTCGAGCACACGGTCGCCGGGTTGCGTCAGCGCCAGCAGCACCTGTGCGAACGCACGGCTATCGGCCTGCGCCTCCGACACCCAGGGTGGACAGGAAACGTCGAGATTGTCGCACAAGTCGCGATCGGCAGTCGGAATTTCGGGCATGAAGACTCTCCGCGGGCGGCGGGCATTCCGCGCTTCGCAGAGCGCGGCGTAGGTGATCGGCGTCCATTGCCGCGAGCGCATGTGCTCGACGAGTTCCGCCGAACGAAGCGACGCCAGCTCCGCGCGGCGCTGCGGGCTGGCCACGTAGCGCGCCAGCGAGCGCGAAGGATACACGTCGTCACGCGGGTCAGGACCGATCGCCGGATGCAGCAGCACCTCGATGCTGCCGTACGGGACGGCGCGAAGTCCGGCCAGCACGGCGCGAATGTCCATCGCCGACGTATGACGCACACCCAGAAAATAGTCGGTCGTCGCGATGCCGAATCGCCGCGCCGCCGCCTCATTGGCCCGCGCGAAGCTGTTCAGCAGCAGGTGCTTGACGATGTTGGAATTCACGTACGGCGTCAGGCGTTTTCGAAGACCGCCGGCCGAATACGGCAGTTCGCGCGTCAGCCGCACGGCCGGGACGCCGTATTCGCTCGCGAGGCGGCAGACCAGGCGGAAGATCGGCGGGATCATGTGCACGTGCTGGTGCGAGTTCAGGTGGTCGATTCGCACCCCGTCGCGGCGAACGCGCTCTAGCTGGGCCCGCAGCTCGCATTCGACCTGCGCGATGCCGGTGGCGGTGCGTGCCGCGCGCATCAGCCATGTATAGCCGCCGCGCAGGTTGCCGCCAGCGTCGAGCAGGTCACGAACCGCGTCCGGCGGCGCGACGGGCGCCGCCTCGTTCAGACACAGGTGCAGACCGACTGCCATCCCGTCGCACTGCGGCAGGACTTCCTCGATCGCGTGGCGATACGCGAAGCCGTTCGCCCGAATGCAGGCGCTGGTCAGGCTGCCGTCGCGATGGGCCGCTAGAATGCCTTCATTGAAAGCATGCAGCAACCCCAGATCGTCTGCTTCGAGAATCACGAAGCGCCGGGCCCCAGCGACGTCTGAATCGACGCGCGGTCGCGGGCTGGCGACGATGACTGCGGGCGGAAGCACCGGCGTTGATGCTTCGCCGACCGGCGGCGGCGCAGGGCGTGCCGCGAACGCGGCTGCCTGCGCGCGGGTACTCTGCGTCGCGCTGAACCGTAGGTCTTGCATGCGTGGCGTCGGCATGGAACGCGCGGGGCTATCCACCCGCCGACGGCAATCTAAGTCCGGCGTGCGTCAACCACAACCGTTTTCGCGTTCGATCGAGGGCAACGCGCGCTATTCGCCGCATGACTCGCGGGCTATATTCGCCCGTATGGATTCCCCCGCCGTGGATGGCTCGGCATGGACCGTGGCCCGGCTGTTGAACTGGACGCGCGATTTTTTGCAGCGCCAGAACGTCGAGTCCTCGCGGCTCTGCGCGGAGATTCTGCTCGCGCACGCGCTTGGCTGCCAGCGTATCGAGCTCTACACCCGATACGAAAGCGTGCCGGATGAAACGCGACGAACGCGCTTCCGCGAACTCGTCAAGGAAGCCGGCGGCGGCGCACCGATCGCGTACCTCGTGGGGACTAAGGACTTTTTCTCGCTGAGCTTCATTGTTACACGCGACGTGCTGATTCCGCGTCCGGAAACGGAGTTACTGGTTGAGCGAACGATTGACCTATCCCGCAGGCAGCCTGGACGCGTGCGGCGCGTGCTCGACCTCTGCTGCGGCAGCGGCTGCATCGCCGTGGCGCTGGCGCGGCATCTGCCCGACGCGCGACTGCATGCCAGTGACATTTCCTCCGGCGCGCTGAACGTCGCGCGGCAGAACGCAGCACGTCACGGTCTATCCGAACGGATCGACATTCGTGAAGGCGACCTGTTCGGTCCTTGGCGTGATGAGCCGGCGTTTGATGTGATCGTGACCAATCCGCCCTACATCGCGGCCGGCGAAATGCCGTCATTGCCGCGCAACGTTCGCGACTTCGAGCCGCATCTCGCCTTGGCCGGCGGCGATGACGGCTTGGCGATCGTCCGCCGGATCGCCGTGGACGCGCCGCCGTGCCTGGCCGAGGGCGGTTGGCTGATGACCGAGGTGGCTTTCAACCAGGCGCAGGCGGTTTCGCGGATCCTGAACGGATCGGCATCCGAGTCCTTCGGCGCGCGTGGTTCGTGGCGCGAAGTTACGTCATACCGAGATGACCTGGGCCACGAACGCGTTGTCGCGGCACGGCGTGCTTGAACATCCAAGAAAGGGATAACGATGCCCAAGTTCGAGCGACACATTTTCGTGTGCACGAACTCGCGAGAGCCGGGGCACCCGCGCGGCTGCTGTCAGTCCCGCGGCGGTGAGCAGGTTCGCGACGCATTCAAATCCGAACTCAAGAAACGCGGCCTGAGCGCGCGCGTTCGTGCGAACCAATCGGGCTGCCTGGATCAATGTGAACACGGCGCGACGGTGGTGATCTACCCGGACGCGGTTTGGTACGGGTTCGTTACGCCGGCGGATGTGCCGGAGATAATCGATAGCCACCTCCTCGGCGGTCGGCCGGTGGAGCGGCTGGTTTTGCCCGAGTCGTGCCTAAACGTGCCGCGCTGCCCGCATCGACCGGCTAAGGCGTGATCATGGTTGCCGAAGCACACGCTGCATACTGACGCATGTCATGAATGCACGAGAAGGCGGGACGCGGCGCTTTGAGAGCCGACCCGCCGTCAAAACGATCTGGAGCTCAGCTCGACTCGGGAATTTTCGGAATTGATCTGTTCTCGAAAATGGGGAGTGCGGGCATCTTGCCAGCAAGAATCGAGCTGGAAGCCCGCACTCCCCGCCACACCAAAATCGAAAATGCTCTAGTCGCCGCAACTCACGGCCCCCGCTCGGTTGGTTCCGCCGCGCGTGCCTCGGACCCTTGACCGCGCGGCGCACTCGGCGTACTCACCCGTGCAGCGCGGCCTTCTAAACGCGACGAGGATCCAGGCAATGAGCGAATTGTGGGCTGACAGGCGAGTCTGCATCACCGGCGGCGCCGGATTCCTCGGATCATTTGTGCAGGAGCGCCTGCTGGCCCGTGGCGCGAAATGCGAAAACTTATTCGTCCCGCGACGGCGCGATTTCGACTTGACGCGCGAGGAAGATGTCGCCGACCTCTACGACGAGGCACGCCCGGACGTCGTTCTGCATCTGGCCGCGGAGGTCGGCGGAATCGGCGCGAATCGCGAGAACCCCGGGCGTTTCTTCTACGCGAACATGGCGATGGGCCTGCACTTGATCGAGCACGCCCGCCGCCGAAACCTGCGAAAATTCGTGCAAGTCGGAACCATCTGCGCCTATCCGAAATTCTGCCCGACCCCGTTTCGCGAAGAGGAGCTTTGGAACGGGTACCCCGAAGAAACGAACGCTCCGTACGGCGTCGCGAAGAAGGCGCTGCTGGTGATGTGCCAATCGTACCGAGCGCAGTACGGGCTGAATGCGATCTACCTGCTGCCCGTGAATCTCTATGGCCCGCGCGACAATTTTGAGTTGAACAGTTCGCACGTCATTCCCGCGATGATCCGCAAATTCTGGGAAGCGCGCGAGAGCGGCGCCGCCAGCGTCGAATTGTGGGGAGATGGCTCGCCCACGCGCGAGTTCCTCTTCGTCGAAGACGCGGCCGAGGGGATCGTCGCCGCCGCCGAGCGCTACAACGCCCCCGAGCCGGTGAATTTGGGCAACGGGCGCGAAATCCACATCAGGGACTTGGCTGAAATGGTCGCGCGCGAGGTGAACTTCCGCGGCCGAATCATCTGGAACACGGAAAAACCAAACGGCCAGCCGCGGCGTTGCCTGGATGTGACGCGCGCGGAGCGGCTCTTCGGCTTTCGCGCCAAGACGGAGTTTGAGCAGGGGCTGAGGCAAACCATCGCGTGGTACGCCGAGCATCGGCATGACGTCTTGACGCGCGGATAGCCGCGGCGCCGCGCGACCGATCGCGCCGCAAATCGGAACGCGCTGTGCAAGCGAGCGCGACGCCGACTCGCGCTCGCTCGCGCGTCGCGTTCTGATCGGCGCCGACTCGCGCACGCTGACTTTAGTGGCTCGAGGACGGCCCGGCTCGGATCAAAAGATCACAGCGCGCCGGTCGTGCGGCCGTCACTCCGATCGAATCGACTGGTAATACCTGCCGATCGTCGGAATCAGATACTCGTCGAAGGCGCGGTTCGCGTCATACGCCGGCGCCCAGCCCCATTCGCGCCGCGCCGGCGTGTCGTCCACGTCCGCCGGCCATGTGTCAACAATCGCCAGGCGCGGCGCGTCGACTTTGAACGCGATCTTCGCATCCGGAAACGCGCGAACCACGCGTTCGCGGACCTCGCGCGCGCTGATGCTGAACGAGCCGACGTTGTATGAGCGCTGTGACAGTCGTTCCGCCGAAACGGACGCCAGGTTCACCAGCGCCGCGATCGCATCCGGCATCGCCATGAACGGCAGCCGCGCGTCCTCATCGACGAAACACGCGTACGGCTTGCCCTGCGCGGCGGCGTGGATCATCTCGGGCGCATAGTCGCTCGTGCCGCCGGTGGGCATCGTCACGGCGCTGATCAATCCGGGAAAACGCAGCGAGCGGAAGTCGACGCCGCTGGCGGAGCGCTCGGCGGCGAGCTGGCGGTAATGCAGCGTGAAGTAGCGCCCGAGCTGCTCGCAGTAGAGCTTGTTGCAGCCGTACATCGTGGTCGGGAAGTTCCACTCGGTCTCGCGCACCCGCCCGGCCTCGGACTTCGTCCGCCGATCGGGCAGGCCGTAAACGGCGATCGAGGAAGGGAAAAGAAACTTGACCGGCGTGCCATGCCAACGAGCCTGTTCATGCGCCAGTTTGAGCAGGTTCAGCGTGCCCTCGACGTTGACGCGATGGGCGGTGTCCGGCGTGTACTCGGCCCGCGTGCTCAGCAGCGCGGCAAGGTGATAGATGGCGTGGATTTCATACTCGCTGACCAGGCGCTGGAGCAGGTTCTGATCGAGAATGTCCCCCACCAGCCAAGCTAGACAGAATTGCCGCAGGCGCTCATCGAGCGGCTTGAGATCGAGCGCGATGACCTGCTCCTCGCGGCCGTTGCCGAGACGCTCGATGAGTCCATGGCCGATTTCGCCGTTGGCGCCGGTGATGAGGACGACGGGTTTTCGCATGGCGGGCTCCGGATTTTCAAAGCACTAGTGTAGAGGGAATGAACAATGAAGAATGAAGAATGCAGAACACAAATTGCCGGACCGAGCCGTCCGCGCACCGGAGTGACACTTCGTTCTGCATTCTGCATTCGTCATTCTGCATTGAATTCTCGTCAGGCTAGAATCTCGACCGCATGAAGATCGACATCCACACCCACATCCTGCCCCGCCAATGGCCCGACCTCGAGAAACGCTTCGGCTACGGCGGATGGGTGCGGCTGGAACATCACGCGCCGTGCCGGGCGCGGATGCTGATCGGCGAGCGCGTCTTTCGCGAGATCGGCGACAATTGCTGGGACGCCGCGCAGCGACTCGAAGACTGCGCCGCCGCCGGCGTCGACGTGCAGGTGCTTTCCACCGTCCCGGTGATGTTCAGCTACTGGGCCAAGCCCGCCGACGCGCTTCATCTGTCGCAACTGCTCAATGACCACATTGCAGGCGTTGTCGCGCAACATCCGCGGCGATTCATCGGCCTGGGCACGCTTCCGTTGCAAGATGCCGACATGGCCTGTCGCGAACTGGAGCGTTGCGTCCGCGATCTGAAACTCGCCGGCGCGCAGATCGGAACGCACGTCAACGGCCGCAACCTGAACGACCCGGCGCTCTTTGCCGTATTTCGGCGCGCGGCTGAGCTGGGCGCCGCGGTGTTCGTGCATCCGTGGGACATGCTGGCCAAGGACCGCATGACGCAGTACTGGCTGCCCTGGCTGGTGGGCATGCCGTCGGAAACGACGCTGGCGATTTGCAGCATGATCTTCGGCGGCGTGTTCGAGCGGCTGCCGGCATTACGCGTGTGTTTCGCGCACGGCGGCGGGTCATTGGCGGCGACGATTGGCCGGATTGAGCACGGCTTCCGCGCTCGGCCGGACCTGTGCGCCGTGGATTGCCGGGTCTCGCCGGCGGAGCACCTGGCGCGGCCCGACGGCACGCCGGCGCGATTCTGGGTCGATTCGCTGACGCACGACGCGCCGACGCTGCGGCAACTCATCTCGCTATTGGGCGATCGCCGCGTCGTTCTGGGCTCAGACTATCCGTTTCCGCTCGGCGAGGATCGTCCCGGGTCGTTGATTGAATCGATGGGCGACCTGTCGCCGGAAACGCGCGAGCGGCTGCTGTGGCGCAACGCGCGCGAGTTTCTGGCGCTCAGTAGCTGAAGCTCATTCTGGGGACGATAGCTGCCTTGCGGGTCGCTCTAATTCAGGGACACGTGCGCAACCAGCTCTGCAACAGCAACCCCAGATCCGACTCATCCGTGTCCCCATCCCCGTCCGCGTCGCCGCCGGGGCCGCCGAAGGCGAAGGCTTGAAGCAGCAGGCCGAGATCGGACTCGTTCACGACGTGATCATCGTTGAAATCTGACGACAGCTCGGCCCAGCGGGCCCAATACGCCGCCGGCAATCCGTCGGCTGTGCGGAAGTCGCCTCCGACGTGAAGAACACGGCTCTGAGAGGTAAGCGCGAATGCGGAGCCGTCCAAGCCCGTCCGTTGCGCGTGCCAGCCGGCGGCGTCCCAGCGCGCCAGGTGATTCGCAGCTTGCCCGCCGGCGGTGGTGAAATCGCCCGCGACGTAGAGCGCGCTGCCGCTGCCCAGATCGGCCACGTGCAGCGCCCAGACGGTGCCATTGACACCTGCACCGAGCGCGGACCACGACAAGCCGTCCCAGCGCGCGATCCGACTGGCGGCGATTCCGCCTGCGCTAGTGAATTGCCCGCCGGCGTAGAGCACCGGGCCGCTACCGTCGTCGAAAATCGCGAGCGCGCGAACCAGTCCGTTCATGCCGCTGCCCAGCGGCGACCAGCTCGAGCCGTTCCACGCCGCGATGAACCGCACCGGCGTCGTGCCCGCCAATCCGAATCCGCCGCCGGCGAAGAGCCGTGCGCCGGGCGCGCTGACGAGTCCGCCCGGCCCGACACCCGCCAGCGCCGACACGAACGCGCTCAGCCCGCTTCCGACATCGGAGCTGTGGAGCGGACTCCAATTCGTGCCGTCAAACGCGGCGATCTTGTTGGCCGGGGCGCCGTCGATCCCCGTGAACCAACCGCCGACATAAAGTACGTCGGCGCGGTCACTCAGCGCGCGCACGTGACTGTTGACGACGTTCGGCAGCGGCGCAAGCGTCGTGCCGTCGAACGACCATAGGTTGTCGTAAATCGCAAGGTCAGTGTCGATGCCGACGTAGAGCCGAGCCTGCCCGCCCACCGTCGCCGCGTGCAAAGCGTTCACCGTGCGCGGCAATCCGCCGCCGACCGCGCTCCACGAAGCACCGCTCCATTTCGCGAGTCGCGTCGCGGGCGCCCCGTCGGCGCGGCTGAAGCGCCCGCCGGCGTATAGCGCGGGCCCCGAACCGGCGTCGTACGCGGCGAGCGCATAGACCGTGTCGTCGAAACCCGCTCCGACCGCGCTCCACGCCATGCCATTCCATCGCGCGACGCGATTGGCGGTTGCACCACCGGCGTTCGAGAAGAAGCCGCCGACAAACAGCGCCGGCCCGCTGCCGTCGTCGAACGAGAGCATCGCGAGCGGCTCGTCGCCCAGCCCGCTACCGAGCGCGGCCCAGGATTGGCCGTCCCATCGCGCGATGTGGCTCAACGGCGCGCCATCGATCGTCGTAAACTCGCCGCCGACGTAGAGCGCCGGACCCGCTCCGTCGTCGTAGACGGCCAGCGTCGCGACCGGCGGACTGCAACAGCTGATCCCGCCAAAGACTCCGGGCACGGCGTTCCACGCGACGCCATTCCAACGGGCCAGGTAAGAGGCGTTGATGGCACCGATGGTCGTGAACTCGCCGGCGACATACAACGCGGCGCCCGCTCCGTCGTCGTAGACAACCATCGACGAAATGTCGCCGTTCGCGCCGGCGGCCGCGAGCGGCGTCCACTGCGAGCCGTTCCAGCGGGCGATGTGATTGGATCGAATTCCGCCGGCGCGGGTGAACGCGCCCGCGGCGAAGAGGCTTGGCCCGGCGCCTTCGTCGAACCACGCGAACGAAAGGGGCGCTCCGTCGAAGTCGCCGGCGCGAAACGTCTGTCGCCATTCCGGAGCGCAAGGCGACGCGCCGCAGCCCCAGCGCGCGATGCCGGCTGCGCTGGTCGTCCCGGCATTCGTGAACGCGCCGCCGATGTAGAGGTCTGGCCCGCCGCCGTCGTCCCAGACGGCCATCGTGTTCACCGAGCCATCGGTTCCCGATGTCAGCGCGTGCCAAGCCGCGCCGTCCCAGCGCGCGATGTTCGCGGCTGGCGAATTGTCCGCCAGCTGGAACTGCCCGCCGGCGTACAGCTCGTCTCCGGCGCCGGAGTCGAAAGCAGCCAGCGCGCGCACGTCGCCGTCAAAACCCGCCCCGACCGGCGACCAGGCGTCCGCGGCGCGAATCGCCACATGCGAAAGCGCGGTCGTGCGATGCGCGACAAACTGTCCGCCCGCGTAGAGCGCGCCGTTCAACGTCAGCAGCGCGTTAACCGGTTCATCGAGCGCGGTGAGCGGGAACCCGGCCCATTGCTGCCCGTCCCACAGCGCAGCGAACGCAGTGTTCGACACTCCGGCGACCGAGTCGAACTGCCCACCTACGAACAACGTGCCGTTGAGCGTTGCCAACTCGAAAACCGGCTGATCGAGTCCGCCGCCGACTGGCAGCCAGGCAGAACCGTCCCATTGCGCGACGCGTAATTGTGGCGTAGTGAACGACCCGCCGGCGTAGAGCAGCCCGCTGACGGATTGAAGGGAGAGCACCGCGGTGCCGAGTCCGGCACCGATCGCATTCCAGCGCGTGCCGTCCCAACGCGCGATGCCGGCAGCTGGAGTGCTGCCCTCGACTTGCGTAAACCCGCCGCCGGCGATCAGGTCGCCGTTGTGCAGCGCCAGCGCGCGAACCGGTCCGCCGCTCATTCCGCCGCCCATCGACGACCACTGCACGCCATTCCAGCGCGCCACCTCGGCGGCCGGCGCGCCGCCGGCGACAGTGAACGCGCCGGCGACGATCAAATCCGAGCCGATGACCTCCAGCGCATGAACGGACCCATTCAGGCCGGCGCCCAGCGCGGCCCACTTCGCGCCGTTCCAACTGGCGATTCGGCTGGCCGACGCGCCACCCGCTGACGTGAACAGGCCGCCGACGACGAGCGAGTTCTGGTAGACCACCGACGCGTCGACCTGCCCGTTTACGCCGCCGCCCAGCGCCTGCCAGCGAATGCCGTCCCAGATCGCCAATTGCGATGTCGTTTGACCGGCGACTGTGGTGAAGATGCCGCCGGCAACCAACGAGCCCTGATAATCAAGGACTGTTCGCACGCCGCCGGCGCCGCCTGCGAACGTGCCTCCGACCGGCGACCAGTTCGCGCCGTCCCAAATGTAAACAAATCCGTTCGTTACGCCGCCGCCGACCACGAATTGTGACGGAAGCGGCCCACCGCCATCTGGATCCCAGAATGCCGAGCAGCGGACATAGCTGGGCGGACCAGCGGCGTCGCCGGCGAACCAGGTGCATTGGGCCGGCGCGCAACGTGCCAATAACACAAACGCGAATGAGACCGCGGCGCGCGCAGGAGTGGCCATCATTGCTCCAAGTCGGGGCCGACGTGGACTCAGGCAATCAATCGGCGATCGAACGTCCCCGGATAAGTGCCGCCCTTGGTTGGATTCTATCATTTTCGGGGACCGCTGTTTGACTTCAGGACACGCGCGCGTCCTATACTCGGTTGACGTTGCGCATGCTCCCGAGTTGATTTTGGCGCGCCCTCGGCGTTTGGCCGCGGACTCGGCGAAGCCGCCAATTGCGGTTTGCGCTGGAATTGCGCTCGCAGGAGGCTCGGAACGATGATCAAGCTGGTAATCAATTCTGTGCCTACCGCACCCGGCGGCGGACTTACGAACCTGCTGGGTTTGCTCGAGGGTTGGCGTCGAACGGACGCTGATGTCAACGTAACCGTCATGGCCAGCCGGCCGGAGACGCTCGATGCCCTCAACGCCGGCGGGTGGTCTGAGAACTTGCACGCCGTCCCGATGATGGGCCTGGCGCGCCGAATGATCTGGGAGCGCGCAGAACTGCCCAATCTGCTGCGGCAGCTTCGCGCCGATCTGGTCCTGAGCAACAACTTCATGCTGCCCAGCGCGCCCTGCCCGCAGGTCGTGCATCACCAGAATCTGTTCACCTGCTTTTCGCCGGGTTTTCTGCCCTACGCCCGTCTGGGTCCGAAATTCCTGATGATGAACGTCGCCGCGCGGCACGCCCTGAAGCACGCCGCCGCGAACGTGTTCATCTCGCATCATGTGCGCGAGCACGCCGAGCGAATGGTTCCCTGCTCTGCGCCGCGGAATCACGTGGTGTATTACGGCCTGAGCGAGACGTATTCGCGCGTGGCGCGGGAAGTCGTTCGCCGCTCGCGTTCGACGCGCCGCCTGATGGCGATGCAGTTCCCCGAGGGCTACAAGGACAACGAGTCGCTGCTGAGCGCGTTTGCGACGCTGGTCCAGCAACAGCCGGATCATGATTGGCAGCTTGACATCGCCGGCTGGGGCAATTGGGACGCCTGCAAGCAACGCGCAGCCCAGCTTGGAATCGCCAGCCGAGTGAATTTCCTGGGCTTTGTAAACGGCAAGCAGGTCGTTGGCCTTCTGCGAGCCGCGGACTGCCTGATCTACCCGAGCGTGTTTGAGGGCTTCGGTCTGCCGGTGATTGAGGCGCAGGCAGCCGGCTGCCCCGTCGTTGCCGTTCGCGGGACCGCGATTCCCGAGATCGCCGGCAACGCCGCGATGCTGGTTTCGCCGCGCTCGCCCAGCGAAATCGCCAAGAGCGTGATGCGGCTGTATTCCGAGCCGGGGCTGCGCGAGCGGCTGGTCGAAATGGGCCAGCGCAACGCGCGGCAGTTCGCCTGGACGCGCTCCGCCCAACAGTTCTGCCGCGTCTTCGAGAACGTGCTGCACGAGCCGGTGCCGACGCGCACGGTGCTCGAGCCCGAGGTTGCGGGGGCTCAGCCCGCGCTGGCTGCGTAGTACGAGCACGACGAGCTTCGAGAAAGCGAATAACGAGTTGCAGGCCGCGGAGGGCGGCTTGTGGCTCGTTATTCGCGTATTAGTTGGCCGAGCACGTCCGGCCGCGTCTGCTACCATCCTGACCGATGGATCGAAACACTCCTCAATCGCAAGACTCGTTGCGCCTGGACGCCGACCCGACCGCCGACGTGGAGTGCCACCTGGTCGACGATCGGTTCGTCCCGGCGCGCGCCGCGGAATTGGTTGAGCGGCTGATTGACGACGCCTGCGAGCGCGGCGCGGCGCGCGCAGCGTGCGACGATTTCGCCCGCGCGCTGACAGCCGTCGTGGAGCAAGAGTCGGCCGCGTTGAAGCGAGGATTGCTCGACGACTATTCACACTTCAACCCCGATCGCGACACGCTGCCGCTGGACAGCGACCTGACGTGGCGCACGCCGGGCGGCTACGCGGAACTTGATGTCCAGCTCGCTTACCTGCTGGACAAAGCGAATTTCGAACGACTGGACGAAATCCAGCTTGAGCAGGCTGTCCAGGTGGCCAGCACGCATGGAATGGTCGTCCGCCTGGATCCGCAGCGCGTCGAACGCTTGACGATTTTCGTTCGCGGCCGCGGGCGCGTGAAGTTTTTCCGCAGGAGCTGGCGAAACCCGATTCGCGGAAAGCCGGTCGAGCTGGACGTGTTTCGCCGGCTCGTGTTCGTGGCGCGGCTGGCCGACGATCCGCACGTGCTGATCAAGATGTTCAAGGACATCCCGGCCTGCGACGTGGAAGCGCTGCTGCCGCACGCCGACGTGACGATGAGCTGGACCGACCGCCTGCTGATGATCGGCGGCGGCGCCGGCGCGGCCGGATCGACCGCGATGAAGGTGCTGTCGGTCGGCCTGGCCGCGCTCAGCCGCACGCTCTGGCTGCTGATCGTCGGACTGGCGATGCTGACGTGGCGCACGTTCAGCGGCTATCGCAGCGCCCGCCAGCGCCGCGATTCGCAACGAACGCGACACCTGTACTACCAGAACGTCGCCAACAACGGCGCCGCGATCGACGCGCTGATTTCGATGATCGAACAGGAGGAGTTGAAGGAAGCCGTCGCGGCGTACCTGCTGTTGCTCAACGCCGCGCCGGCGATTGAGAGCGAACGCGACCTCGATCAGCGCGTCGAACGCTGGATTCACGAACGATTCCAAGTGCGCATCAACTTCGACTGCGCCGATGCGCTCGAGACGCTGGATCGATTTGCCCTGTGGATCGACCGCGCCACCTTCCGCGTCGCGCCGCCGGAGGAAGCCGCGCGCCGCCTTCGCGAGCACTGGTTGGCGCACAAATCGGAACGCTACCACTTCGAACAAATCGAGCAACGAAAACGCCGCCCGCCATCGATGGCGACGTCGCGCACACAGGTCGAGCGCGCGATGTTGTGAACAGTGTCGCGACGTGCGCTACGTCGCGTTTCGATGCGCGCCTTCACCACAGCGAGCCGCATCGCCCGTACACTCTCGCCTGTTTCCATCGGAGACCGCATTGCCACAACGAATCGACATTCGCAACGTCGCCATCATCGCCCACGTCGACCACGGCAAGACCACGCTGGTCGATCAGATGCTTCGCCAATGCGGGCAGTTTCGGGATACGCAGCTCAAGGGCGAACGCATCCTCGATTCGAACGACCTCGAGCGCGAGCGCGGCATCACCATCCTGGCCAAGAACATCGCCATCCGCTACGGCGACATCAAGATCAACCTGATCGACACGCCCGGCCACGCCGACTTCGGCGGCGAGGTGGAGCGCGTGCTGAAGATGGCGGACGGCTGCTTTCTGCTGGTCGACGCGTTCGAAGGACCGATGCCGCAGACCAAGTTCGTGCTGCGCAAGGCGTTCGAGTTCGGGCTGCGGCCGGTGGTCGTGATCAACAAAATGGACCGGCCCGACGCGCGGCCCAGGGAAGTGCTGGACGAAATCCTCGACCTGTTCATCGAGCTGGGCGCCGACGAACACGCGCTCGATTTCCCCACCATCTACGCATCCGCGACACAGGGCTACGCAAGCACCTCGCCGACGCAGAAATCAAGCGACGTGTTCGCGCTGTTTGAAGCGATCACGAAACACGTTCCGCCGCCGGACGTAGAGGCCGACAAACCGTTGCAGATGCTCATCACCACGCTGGACTACAACGATTATGTCGGGCGCATCGCCATCGGTCGCGTTTTTGCCGGCTCGCTGCGCTCGGGCCAGCGCGTCATCGTCATCCGCCGCGACGGAACGCACTCCAATGAGCAAGCCGCCGAGCTGTTCGCATTCGACGGGCTGGGCCGCAAGAAGGTCGATCGCATCGACGCCGGCGACATCTGCGCCGTGGTCGGGCTGGAGTCGGCCGACATCGGCAACACCATCGCCGACCCGGATCATCCGCAACCGCTGCCGACCATTCGCATCGACGAACCGACGCTGCACATGACCTTTCGCGTAAACGATTCGCCCTTCGCCGGCCGCGCCGGAAAGTTCCTCACCAGCCGGCACATTCGCGACCGCCTGGACAAGGAGCTGCAAAAGAACGTCGCACTGCGCGTGGAGGACGGCGTGACGCCGGAGGAGTTCCACGTCTCCGGGCGGGGCCTGCTGCACCTGGGCGTATTGGTCGAAAACATGCGGCGTGAGGGCTTCGAACTGGCGGTCGGCAAGCCGAAGGTGATCTTCCGCGAGGATGCCGGCCACAAAACCGAGCCGATCGAATTCTGCGTGATCGAGGTGCCCGCGCAGCACCTGGGCGCCGTGATGGAGCTGATGGGGCAGCGCCGCGGCGTGTGCGTGAAGATGGAAACCCGCAACGAAAGCACGCACCTGGAATTCACCATTCCGGCCCGCGGGCTGATCGGCGCGCGCAGCCGCCTGCTGACGGCCACGCAGGGCACCATCATCATGCATCACAACTTCTACGAATACGAAAACCTGCGCGGCGCGATCCCGGGGCGTCAGAATGGCGTGCTGGTCGCCAGTGAAACCGGGCAAGTGACGGCGTATGCGCTGGAAGGTCTGGCCGATCGCGGAGTCATGTTCGTCTCGCCGCAGGACCAGGTTTATGAGGGGCAGATCGTCGGCGAGCACAATCGCGACAACGACATCGAGGTCAACGTCTGCCGGGCCAAGAAGCTCACCAACATCCGCGCGGCCGGCGCGGACAAGACGGTCGTTCTGAAGCCGCCGCGGCAATTGTCGCTCGAGTTGGCGCTGGAGTTCATCGAGGACGATGAACTGGTCGAGACCACGCCCGACGCAATCCGGCTGCGAAAGCGATTGCTGAAGGAAACAGACCGCAAGCGAGCGAGCCGGGCGCAAGCGTAGCCAACAACCACAGACGACGGCTCATGCAAAGGCGCGTAGCACGCCGAGAAGAGCGGCGTAGCCGCATCGTGTGGGCACCGCCCACTATTCCTGGAAAGCCGAACAGCGTCCAGAGGTCGGGCCGTGCCAACCCTACCGGTCTTCGCAACCGGTTCTCGCCAGGCGGCCCAGCTTCAATTCTCTCGGCGCATCAACACAAACGTCGCCTTATTCGCCCACGAAATCGGCGTCAATCCCCCGGGCGGCGGCGGAAATCGGCGATCCAGCCGGTAGAAAGACCCCCACCACTGACCCGCGAACCGCGACTCATCATCCGCGGTGATCACCACCCAGCGCGGCAACGCCGTGGCGCTGAGCGCGTCCGGCGCGGCGTTCGGCAACAGCACAACGCGGCGATGCGCGAAATCGAGCGGCGGCACGCTGTACGGCGCGGGAACCTGCGTTACGCCGATTACTTCATCAACGCCCGCGTGCTCGCGCAAGTAACGGCCAGCGGCGATGCGAGCCTCCGCGTCACCGCGCGTATCGTGAACGAACGACGCGAGGTAAGGTCGCGCCCCGAGCGTCGCCCCGATGCCAATGAGCATCGCGACGCCAGCCATGACGCTGCGGCGCGCCGCGTGAACGACGCCGATCGCGGCCGACACGCACAGCAGCAGCGCCGGTAACAGCAGAAAACGAGCGAATTCCGCTGGTTTTCCAGCGCCCAGCGCCACGCAGATCGCGAGCATTCCGACGCCCGCCGCGGCGGCGATCAAAGTCGGCCGCGGCGCGCGGCGCAGCAGCCACGCCGCGGCGATCAGCCCCATGACAAGCGTGCCCAATCCGACACTCTCGTTCAGCAGCCGTGCGACAACAACAAACCCCTCGGCAAACCGGCCCACGCGGTACATGTCGGTCGAATTCGCCAAGTTGCTGGACAGCGCATCGCGGCGAAACAGCGCGTTGTAGACAATGTAAGGATTCGTGACGATGTAGATCGCGACGGCCAGCCACGCCACCCAGACCAGCCGCGCCGCGCGGGACCGCGCATCCTTCAGCAGCAGCGGAATCCATACCAGCGCCGCCACGAAACCCGTCAGCACCAGCGCGGCGCTGACGCCGCTGAACACCCCCAGCCGCAGCCCGTCGCCGCGCCGCGCGCGGCGGTCGAATTCCAACCCCGCCAGCGCCGCCCAGAGCAGCGCGCAGGTCGCCGGCAGGTGCGGCTTGGCTTCCAGGGCGAAGGTGATGAACACGGGCGACAGGGCGACCAGCAGCATCGCCAGCCAGCCGGACCGCCGGCCACCCGCGCGGGCCGCCAGCCGAAAGACCGCCGCCAGCGCCAGCGCGCCGGCCAGCAGCGAGATGCCGCGCGTCACCACGTAGAAGCGGCCGAACAGCTCGGGCGACGCGAGATAGACGTTCAAGTCGCTCGTCAGTTGCGTGAAGCCGCAGAGCGCCGCAAACGCCACCGCCCCGCCCGCGAGGTACACGTACAACCCGCCATACTGATAGAGCTGCGGGTCCAGGTTCAGCTCGCGCGGGTTCATCCGCGCCAGCGCTCGAAACGTGATCATCTCGTCCGGCTGGCGCGAGTAGAGTCGATAGCGAGTCAGGATCTCCGCTCTGCCGGCGGGCGTCGCGGTCAGATCGATGAGCCGCGGCGCGGCGTCGAGCGGATTCAGGTCGGTATCGGCCCCGGTCGTTCGTCCGCGCAGCGCGGCGAGCGCCTCGCCGGCCTGGAACTGCTCCGGTGCCCATACGTCTGTCCCGAACAGCAGGTCGTCGTACTGGCGACTCGGCAATCCCCATGTCGCAAGCGGCGTCATCAGCGCCAACCAGAGCACGCATAACTGCCACGGTCGCGGCCTGGCGCGCAGCCGTCCAGCGCGCCGAATCAGCGGCGCGTCACGCAAGACGGCGCGGTCGGTCTGCGCGTTCATGCGGATGCGAGCATAGCCGCGATCAGCGCTGCGCGAACGTCAGCAGTCTTCCGAGGATTGCCGTCGCCGCGACGGCCACGCCGATCGCGGCCAGCGCGGCGCGATCGGCACGAAAAGCCGGCGCATCGAAGCGTTTCGGCCGGCTTGCGCGGCGGCGCGATGGGCGACGAGTGCGACTTGAATTACGAACGACAAGCTCCGTGCCACGAGCGATCGGGGCCAAATCGCGCGCCGGCGCGATTAACACGCTCGGTGCGAGGCTTTCATCCGGTGACCAGCATGCCGACGCCGAGGGTCGCCATCGCCGCGCCGGCAGCGCGCACCGGCGTGTTGGCCCAGCCGCGCATGATGGAGACGCCGAGCGCGATGCCGACGGCGTGCAAGCCCGTGGTTGTCAGGGCGAAGCCGCTGAGATACTCCAGCCAGGACGCGCCGATCGCGAGCTCGTGGCCATGTGCGTGGCCGTGGAACACGGCGAACAGCGCGACCAGCGCCAGGTTGACGGCGGCCGGCAATCGCCGCGCCAGTGCGATCAGCAGCCCGATCGCGACGACTGACGCCGCGATTCCGGCCTCGACCGCCGGCAATGGAACGCCGTTCAGCGCCAGTCCCGCGCCGATCAGCATCGTCGCGACGAACGTCGCCGGAAGCAGCCAGATTGCCCGCCCGCCGAGCTGCGCGGCCCAAAGTCCTACACCGAGCATTACGAGCAGGTGGTCCAATCCGGAGAGCGGATGGGCGATTCCACTGAGCAGTCCACCGGCGATGGGGGTGGGTCCGGTGTGAGCCAATGCCGGCACGGCCAATCCGAGCACCGCGCCGACGCCGATTGTGGCGATCTTCGCCGGGTATCTACCGAACATGGATCGAGTCCTCCTCTGGCACGCGGGCCGTGCGGGCGAAACGCCCGCACTGCCCGTCGTGCGAAATGTCTTCCAGAATCGGCGACCTTCCATCCGCCGCTAATCCGCCTTCGTGCCGCTCGATTTCTCCTCCGCCGGCGCCGCGGCGGGCGGCGCGGGCGGTTCGCGGTAGTTCGTAATATGCCGCGTCTTCACCAGGCGTCCATCGAACGTGGACTGCGACGCCGTGGAGCGGAAAAAGTCGAGCTTGCGTACGACGTTGCCCAGCTTGCCCACCGCGCGCAGCGCCGCGGACGCGACCGGGTTTTTGTTGATTTCCGGGTTGCCGGCCGTCATCAGCGGAACGAGCATGAGAATCGAGCCAAGCTGATCGCTGAGCGACGTGAGGTCGTTGAACGAAATCGACGTCACATCCTTGCCCAGCGGAACGCCCTCGGCCAGGTAGCGCTCGTTCTTGGAAAAGTTCTCAACCTTACCCGCCGCCGCGTCGAGCGACATTTTCACCGTCTCGGGGCTCGCGGCCAGGAACAGCCAACCGTCCTTCACGCCAACGGTGGGCGCCTTCAGCCCGAACATGGCCAGCATCGGAATCGTGATGGAGCGGAATCCGTCGGCGCCTTCGAGTTCCGCGTCGGTGATCGCGCCGCCCTGCTTGCCCAGCAGCGGCTCGACGTTTTCCATCAGCTTGGCGATCATCTCGCGCGCCTTGGCCTCGTCGCGCACGCGCAGCATGAACGCGAATTCACCCGGCCCCATCGGAGTGGCCCCAGGGATCGAAAACGTCGCAATTCCGCTGCCGAGCCAGCCGAGAATGTCCTTCTCGATGCTCAGGCCGTTCGTTTCGAGCTCCTGGTTCATTTCATCGATGTGCGCCTGGCCTTCCGGAATGTTCGCCGCGACGAACTTCACGACGGCTTTGTACATTGCCAGCAAATCGATGCCCGAATTCACCGACACGTCGCCGGCGCTCTTCGGGATGTACTTCAGCGGGTCTTTCAGCGGCTCGCCGGCGAAGAATGCCCCGTACAGCGGCTTCGACTTGGCGTTCTCGGTCAGCACCAGCAGGTCGTCCGAGGTGGTCTTCATGCCGTCCGTCGTCGCGACTGCGGCCACATAGTCGAACATGTCCAGCTCGTCGATGATCTTGCCCGGCAGCGTCTTGAGAAGCTGCATCTCCTCGCCCGCCTCTTCGCCGCCAGCGTTCTTCTCGATCATTCCGGCCATCTGCGTCATGAATCCGCGCATCTGCTGCATCAACTTGGCGATGTCGACGAAAGTCATGCTGTCCGTCGCCGCCGGCAGCTTCTTGAACGCTTCCTGGAAGCGCGGCGATGCGGAAAGCAGCTCGCCGCCCTTCTCGCCGCGCAGGTTGCCCAGCACCTGCTCGACCATCGCCGTGCCGAAGCCGACCATGATCACGTCTTTGTGTCGCGCAACCGTGATGCCGAGCGGGAACGGCGCGCTCTTAAACGTGAGGCGCTGCACGAGCGCGTCGCCGGCGCCGTCTTCGGCCAGCACCAGCTCTTCCGGCGCCAAGTCGACGATGCTCTTGATGATCTGTGTCAGGCCCTTGAAATCGTCGCCGATCTTGTCCGCCGGCGGCATCATCAGCGAAACGTATTCCGGCGTCGGGAAGCCCATTTTCATCGTGAACGCGTATTCGCGCTCGCCGAGTGTCGACCACTCCACGCCTGCGAACAGATCGGCGACCTTCTGCCAGTTCGCCTCGAAGGCCTCGGGCGCGGTGCCGTTCTCGTCGGCCACGGCCTTGAAGATTTTCTTCAGGTCACGGTCGAAACGCTGCTTCTCGACTTCAGCCCACACCCGGGCGAATTGCTTTTTGAGGAATGCCTGCCCGTCGTGGCTGCGCGTGTGCACCGCGAGGAACGCGTCGGCCGGGATGGCGCGAGTGAGTGAGAAGTTGTCCGCCTCGCCCGCCCAGGCCGTCGCGGCGGCGAGCATCAAGACCAGACAACCGACCTGCCTGAACGTGTTTCGCACCATGTTGTGCATCTCCTGTGTTCAATCCCCGCCGGGGGGGGTTCCATACGCCAGCCAAGCCGGATTGTAGCCGGGCGCGGGGGATTGGACAGGGGCGCGCATGCGATCGCGCACGCGCCTGCATTGTGCGCTATCCGCGACCGTGCGTGGCCTGCAAACCACTCTGTCAGAGCCGCGACCGTAAGGGAGCGGTCGGCGCGGGTGCACGAAGCCATCCTTCGGCAGCCCGTCGCTCCCACGTCCGGCCGGTCGCTTGCGCTCGCGGTTCAGACCGGCGGGCCTCTCAACCGTCCCGCTTTGCGGTGAAGACGCACCCACCGGCCGGCCTACGCAATGAACGTCTTTCGCTTCCGTCCGCTGAGGTACGACTCCATCACGCAACTGCTCAAATCGCCGCTGGCGCAGTGAAACGTCACGCCGCGCGTCAGTCGGCCGAGGTCGTCGACGAAGCCGAGCCAGTCCATATCCCAGTAATCGTCGGTCAACGCGAACGTGCAGATGCGCACGCCGCCGCGCGCGATCAAAAACGCCTCCTTGAGCGTCGCGACGTGCGAGGACTTGTGCGGCGGGTAAATCAGATGCGCGTATTCACCCTGCACGTGGGCGGTCGGCTGACCGTCAGTGATGATGAACATCAGCTTATTGTCGCCGCTGCGCCGCGCGAGCAGGCGCCGCGCCAGCAAGAGGCCCATGTGCAAATTGGTGAAGTGCTGCGGCGCCTGGTCCAGCTTTTTCAGCGGCACCTGCAGCCGAATCGACGGGTCGTACATCGTCACCGCCTTGGGCATCAGCAGCGGCAGCCGCTCCTGGGCGACGGCCTCCGCGCCGGAGAAGAACCCGACCAGGTCCACGGTGTCGAGCGGAAATCGCTGGCGAATCAGTGCGTAGAGAGACATGGCGCACTTCTTGGCCTGAAAGAAACGCCCGAAGCGCGCCATGGAGCCGGACATGTCGAGCAGCACGACCGTCGAACAACTCGCGCGGCTTTCCGAGTTGTGCCGCTCGAAGTCCGCCGGCGCGAACCGCAACGGGAGCATTGCGCAGCGGGGCGGGCCGAGCCGTCCGGCATCCCCCGCTCCTTGACGGTCGCGATTCGGATCGGGCGCTTGGGACGTTTTCGGCTCGAGCGCCGCTTGCGCCTGCGTAGTGCGACGGATCGCGTTTCGCATCGTCGCACCGAGGTCAATCTCGCTGACCGGGTCGCCGAATTCCAGCGGCCGCGTGCCCTCGACTCGCTCTCCGCCGCCGCCGAACTCGGGCGAAACGTGCCCATCGCGAACGCCCTTCTTGAGCTGCGCGAAAGCTTCCATGAGCGCCTTTCGCTGCATGGCGTTTACGGCCCGCGGCGTCAAGCGGAAGCGGCCCTTGGCTTTCTCCAGCATGCCCTGCTCGAGGAGTCGTTTGAGCAGGTCGGCATGCTCCGGATCGCGCTCCAGATGCTGCAACGCGCGCAACGCCTCGTCGCCATGCGCGAGAATGAAATCAAAGAAATTCTCGGTCAGGCCAAGATCGCCCTGCAGGCGGAACGGCTTGCCGTTGAATTCGAAGTAGCGAGATCGCATTGAACGAGATGTTACCGCGCGCGCAGCGGATGTCCGCACCACGGTCCGGCCGTTATTCAGAACCGCGAGCGCCAGCGACCGACGTGCCGCGAGAGCGCCTGGGCGAATACCGAGCGACTACAAAACGCGCCGCGCAGGCAAGGTACAGTTTGATGCGAGCCGCGACCGTGACGGAGCGGAGGATGCGGAGACCGACGTCTCTCTCAATTCCCACTTCCAGACGGGCGCGGCTCGGATTGACAAACGGTACCAGTACCCCTCGTCGACGGGTTGCGCGCGGACGCCGCGGAGTTATCGCCCCCGACTCGGCTGCGCCAAATGCGCGTTGAATTCGGCGTCCTGCTCGACTAGTCTACACGTCGATCGCGTCTACGCAGTTCTGGGTCGAGCTTGGTTGCAAATCACGGAAAATCGTTCGCGGCGGAGGATCGGCCCGCCGGCGAATCGGGGCAGAAGCCGATTTCATTTGGCTCATCTTTTTCGCGCGAAGTAAGGAGAGAAAGCATGAAATCGTTCAGTTGGCGCGCAGCGTGCGCGCTGGCAGCCTGTGCGCTCGCGACAATGCTCGCAACGGCACAGGTGCGCATCAGTCAAGTTTACGGCGGCGGCGGCGTGTCGGCGGGCGGATACAACGCCGACTATGTTGAGCTGTACAACGCTGGCGCGGTGAATGTCTCGCTGGTCGGCATGTCGGTGCAGGTTGCCGGCAGCGCGACAACCAGCTTCGCCGCGAGCGGACAAGTGAACCTGACGTCGGGCTCGATTGCGCCGAATTCCTATTTCCTGATTCGGCTGGAGAGCGGGACCTCCACGACCGGTTCGCCGTTGCCCACACCGGACTTTCAGGCTTCGCCCGTCGTCACGAGTCTTAGTTCATCCACCGGCAAAGTAGCCCTGGTCAGCGATCAGGTTTTGTTGGTCGGGACTGGCTGCCCGATCGGCGCCACCGTGCTGGACTTGGTTTCCTATACGACATCAACGACCGCGACCGGCTGCTTTGAAGGCGCCGTCGGCAACGCCGTCACTACTAGCGGCGGGTTGTTTTGCGTTCGTCGCAAGTGCGGCGGCGGAACGGACAACAACGACAATCGCAACGACTTCGAAAACGTTGCGCCGTCTCCGCGGAACAGCGCCTCGCCGCCGAATGGCGGCGGCGGATTGGCCGCGACAGCCACCGCGACACCGGCAACCGGCGTGAGCTGGGGCGGCACGAGCGTACTGACGCTGGCGATCGTTCCGTGCTCCGGCACGATCTCAGGCGCCGTGGCAACGGTCAACCTGAGTTCAATCGGCGGCGGTTCGTCGGTTTCGCTGCTGGACAATGGCGTGCCGCCTGATGCGGTCGCCGGCGACAACATCTTCTCGGCTAATGCGACTGTCGCGAACGGCACGTTGCCCGGCACGAAGTCGCTGGCGTGGACTTATTCCGATGGACAGGGCCGCTCGGGCAGCGGAAGCTTCTCGCTGGGCACCACCGTCCCGCCGCCGCCGAACGACTTGTGCGCCAACGCGATTCCGGTCGTCTGCGGCAGCTCGACGCAGGGTTACATCGACGGCGGTACGGATGACTTTCCAGCCTCACCAGTGTTGAACTGCGGCAACTCGAATGACCCGGCCGACTACCAGGACCGCATCGGCGTGTGGTACAGCTTCATCGGCGACGGCAACCCGGTTCGCGTCAGCACTTGCAACACGTTCACCTCGTTTGACACGCAGGTGATTGCGTTCGACGGCGCCTGCGGCGCGCTGAACTGCGTGGCGGGCAATGATGACGCGACCACGACGAATTGCCCGACCAGCGGAACCCGTTCGATCATCAATTTCACCACGGTCAACGGCACGACCTACTACATCATGGTCCAGCCGTTCTCAACCACGCTAGCGACCGGCGTGTTCCAGCTCGATATCATCTGCTCGCTGCCGCTGCAGATCACCTGCAATGCACAGTCGGGCGCGCCGACCTTCACGCGCCCACTCTCGGCCACCGTCATTCCGGGCACCAACCCGCTCAGCACCGGCATCGCCGTCTCGTGCGACGCATCACTGATCGGCGGCGGCACGGTGACGATGCTCGACAACGGCGTTGCACCGGACGCAGTCGCTGGCGATGGAATCTACACGGGCAATGTGGTCGTCGGCGCTGTCGCGACTGGGGCATATTCGCTTCCAACCACCGCGACCGATGCTCAAGCGCGCACGGCAACCTGCAATATCGCGTTCACGGTGACGGCCCCGCCGCCGGCGAACGACGACTGCGCCAACGCCATCCCGGTCAACTGCGATTCGTCCACCGCCGGCGCAATCGACGGCGCGACGATCGACTTCGTGACGGGCGGAACGATCCTGCCCTGCGCGAACACCCCCGATCAGGCCGAGTACAACGACCGCCGCGGCGTGTGGTACACGCTGACTGGCAACGGCAACGCGATCACGGTCAGCACCTGCGACGCCGGAACGAACTTCGACACGCAGATCGTCGTTTTCGACGGCGTTTGCGGCGCGTTGAACTGCATCGCCGGCAATGATGATGCCGGCTCATCGTGCTCGCTGAGCACTCTGCGATCGATCGTCCCGTTCAACAGCGTGAACGGCACGACCTACCACGTGCTGGTTTGCCCGTGGGGTACCGCAACCACGACCGGCAGCTTCGTGCTGAACGTGATCTGCACGGTTCCGCTGGGCGTGACCTGCAGCGCGCCGGTTCCGGCCAGCCTGCCGTCTGGCGCCACGACCGTTCTGAAGGCGACCGTCTCGCCGGGCACGAACCCGAACAGCACTGGAATCGCCGTTTCGGTCGATGCTTCGTCGATCGGCGCGGGAACGGTGACCTTGCTGGACGACGGCAACCCGCCGGACGCCACGGCCGGTGACAACATCTTCAGCGGCAACGCGACCGTCTCGGCCTCGCCGGGCGCGTACTCTCTGCCCACGACGGCGACCGACGCGCAGGCTCGCACCGCGACCTGCAATATGTCGATCACCGTGACGCCGCCGCCGCCGGCGAACGATGAGTGTGCGAATGCGGTCACCATTCCGTGTGGCGGAAGCGCCAGCACGGATAACTCCTCGGCGACGACTAACGCCAGCGATCCGGCGTTTGCCTGCCGCGTAGGCGGGTCGGGCCAAGGTGCGGGTTCGGTGTGGTTCAAGTTTGTCGCGAGCGGCAGCGATGCCACGCTCGACACGAACCTGAGCACGACGATCACGGACACGCTGTTGGCGGTCTATGACGGCTCGTGCGGTTCGCTCGTCCAGATCGGTTGTGACGACGATGCCGGCACCGGCTTGCTGTCGCTGGTGAACGTCACCGGGCTCACGGCGGGCAACACGTATTACGTTGAGGCCGCCGCCTGGAGCACCACGTCGACGCGCGGCAACATCGTCGTGTCGCTGACTTGCCCCGAGCCGCTCGGCGCCTGCTGCCTCGGCTCGGTCTCTACGCCGCCCATGCCGCCGCGCACCTGCACGCCGCTCGGCGCGACGGCTTGCGCCGCCGCAGGCGGTCGGTTCCAGGGCGTCGGTTCGTTCTGCACGCCGGGCGTGTCCTGCTGCCCGGGCGATGTGGACGGCGACTTTGACGTCGACGAATCCGACCTGGGTATTCTGCTGGCTAACTGGCAGCTTGCCGTCGTTCCGGGCACCAGTGGCGACCTGGACGGCGACGGCCTGGTTGCCGAAGGCGACCTGGGCATCCTGCTGTCGACCTGGCAGTGCGTGGTGCCCTAGCGCACGTGTGACTAACCGGCGAGATTCTCGCCGGGTCGTTTTCTGACTTGCGGCGGGCCGCTTCGAGACACTCGAGGCGGCCCGCACCGCGCGCGGACGAGCCCGATCGCCGCGGGAGTGCCTGCCCAATAATGTCGGAAGCGCGTAAGTCGGAGTTGACGGGCAAGCGGCTGTTTTGTTAGGCTCGCAATGTCCAACTCCGGCCCGAGCTGCGGGTCGATCCGGCGTTTTCACATCCCGCGAAGGAGAGGAACATGACTCGCTGTCTAGCACGAAGCGCGATGGTCGGACTGTGCCTGCTGACATTGCCGGCACTCGGCTACGCGCAGGCGTTTTCGGAAGGGTTTGACGACATCACGACGTTGCCCGGCGCTGACTGGTTCATGCAGAACAACAGCTCGCCGATCGGGCTGACGAATTGGTTCCAGGGCAACGCGCTGGTCTTCCCCGCCCAAAGCGGCGTCGACACCGCGTACATGGCCACCAATTACAACAATGTCTCCGGCGCGAACATCATCAGCAACTGGTTGCTCACGCCCAATCGCACGTTCAACAACGGCGATTCGCTGACCTTCTACACGCGAACGGTCACCAACGTCGCCTTTCCCGACCGCCTCCAGGTGCGAATGAGCACCAACGGCGCCAGCACCAACGTCGGCACGCTCCCGACTGATGTCGGCGACTTCGGCACGCTGCTGCTGGACATCAATCCGAACTACACGTTTACGGACTATCCGACGATCTGGACGCAGTTCACCGTCGTAATCAGCGGCCTCGGCGGTCCGACCTCCGGCCGCCTCGCCTTCCGTTACTTCGTTGACGACGGCGGACCCGCCGGCGCGAATTCCGACTACATCGGCATCGACACTGTCGTCTATACCCCGATCACCAGCATCGGGCTCAGTTGCGGCACGCCTTCACCGTCCTCGGTCGTGCCGGCGCATTCGGCGACGATCACGTCCACCGTGTTTCCCGCGCAAGTTCCGCCCAGCACCGGCATCACCGTGTCGTGCGACGCGTCGTCGGTCAGCGGCGGGACGGTCACGATGCTCGATAACGGCGTGCCGCCGGACGTGCTCGCCGGCGATCACATCTACACAGGCACCGTGAATGTGGGCGGCGCGGTCGCGGCGGGTAGCTACAACCTGCCGACGACGGCCAATGACGCGCAGGGCCGAACCGCCACGTGCGGCATCTCTCTCACGGTCTTGCCCATTCCGCCCTCGAATGACGACTGCCAGAACGCAATCGCCGTCACGTGTGATTCGAGCACGGCCGGAACCCTGGCCGGCGCGACGATCGACTTCCCGACCGGCGGCAGCCTGCTGGCCTGCGGCAACACCGGCGATCAGGCCGAATACCAGGATCGCGTGGGGGTTTGGTACTCGTTTGTCGGCAACGGCGGCCCGATGCGCGCCAGCACCTGCAACGCGGGCACGGCGTTCGATACGCAAATCGCCGTGTTCGAGGGTCCCTGCGACAGCCTGACCTGCGTGGCCGGCAACGACGACGCCTTCAGCGCCTGTTCGTCGAGTGGCCTGCGCTCAATCGTCGATTTCAACACCGCGAGCGGGACGGTCTATCACGCCATGGTCATGCCGTGGCCGACTGGGACGAACAGCAACACCTTTGTATTTGACCTGATTTGCTCGCTCCCGCTGCACGTAAGCTGCAACGCCGCTCAGCCGGCGACGGTTCCGGTCGGCACGATTACGCTGCTGAGCGCCGCCGTCACGCCGGGCACGAATCCGCCCAGCACCGGAATCTCCGTCAAGGTCGATCTCTCCGCGATCGGCGGTTCGTCCACGCAGCAGATGTACGACGACGGAACGCACGGCGACGTGTCCGGCGGCGACGGAACGTATTCCTACGCGGCGCTGGTGCCACTCGCAACGGCGCCGGGCGCCGCCGCGCTGCCGGTGAACGTGACGGACAACCAGTCGCGCAGCGACACGTGCACGATCAACATCACGGTCGCGCCGCCTCCTCCGGCCAACGACGACTGCTCGGGCGCGATCGCGCTGACCTGCGGCTCGATCGTCGGCGTGGTCGATAGCGCCACGGTCGATTTCCCGACCGGCGGCTCGCTGCTGGCCTGCGGCAACACTGGCGATCAAGCCGAGTACGAGGACCGTGCCGGAGTGTGGTACACGTATGTGGGCCAGGGACAGCCGGCGCGCGTCAGCACCTGCAACTCGGTCACGAGCTTCGACACGCAGATTGTCGTTTTCGACGGCTCGTGCGGCTCGCTCAATTGCGTCGGCGGCAACGACGACCTGTTCGGCGCCTGCTCCGATTCGGGCCTGTATTCGGCCGTGACGTTCAATGCGGCGCTGGGCGTCACGTATCACATCATGGTCTGCCCGTGGTCGACGTTCCTGACCAGTGGAACGTTCCAACTCGACGTGATCTGCGCGCTGCCGCTGGACGTGTTGTGCGAGACGCCCAACCCCAATCCAGTCGGCGTCGGGGGCGCCACGCTGCTGAGCGCGCGCGTTTCCGCGGGCACAAATCCAGTCAGCACCGGGATCGCGGCGCAGGTTGATCTCAGCTCGCTCGGTGGATCGGCGTCTCAGACCCTGTTTGACGACGGCAGCAACGGCGACGCGGTCGCGGGCGACGGCGTGTACTCCTATCTCGCGAACGTGCCGAGTAATTCGCCAG
The DNA here is from genome assembly GCA_046350315.1 of Phycisphaerae bacterium. Taxonomy (GTDB): domain Bacteria; phylum Planctomycetota; class Phycisphaerae; order UBA1845; family Fen-1342; genus CAZHTF01. The sequence goes on along the minus strand of JAXMAP010000002.1, from coordinate 1,585,904 downwards.
TCGGATTCCTCTCGCTGCCGGTCAACATCAGCGACGCGCAGGGCAGAACCGCGAGCTGTGCGATCTCGCTGACGGTCACGCCGCCGCCGGCACAGAATGACGACTGCTCGCAGGCGATCGTGATCAGCTCGTTGCCGTACTCGACGGCGTTCGACAACAGCAGCTCGACGCCCGACGGAATCCCCGGTTCGTGTAACACGTTCTCCGCGACCACGATGCAGAACAGCGTCTGGTTCTCGTTCACGCCCGGCGCAAGCGGGTCATACGACCTGTCGATCGACAACCAGTTCGGCTACGACGCGATCGTCGTCGTGTCCGAGGGCGGTTGCGGCGCGCAGGTCGAAGTCGCGTGCGGCGACGAGCCCGAGCCGATCGAAATGGCCGTCAGCCTCAACGCCGGCACACAGTACCTGATCCAAATCGGCGACTGGGGATCGTTCCCCGGCGGCGGTTTGACGCAGTTCACGCTCACGAGCCAGATCGCACAGGGCGCGTGCTGCCTCGGTCCGGGCTCCAGCCCGCCGGCGCCGCCGCGAACCTGTCAGATCATGACGTCGGGCGCCTGTGCGGCGGCGAACGGCCGCTACCAGGGCGACGGCTCGGCTTGCACGCCACTGCACGCGTGCTGCTGGGGCGACCTGGACGGCGATTTCGATTGCGACGAGTCCGATTTGGGACTTCTGCTGCAGGCCTGGCAGCACACCGCCGGCGGCGACCTGGACGGCGACGGTGATACGGACGAGTCCGACCTGGGTCTGCTGCTGCAGAACTGGCAGTGCCATCTGCAGTAGCGGAAACCACGCGTTGGGCGCGGCGTCGCTGGCCGCCCTGACCTGGGTCGGCTGAACGTCTCGCGGGCCACTCCGAGCCGGGGTGGCCCGCTCCGTTCTCCTGACGCGTCGAATGCAAATTGTGTGCATTTTCCGCGGCAACTACGGTAATATCCGCTCCTGTGCGCCGGCCGGGAAAACCCGTGCTTGCGGCGCGGTTCGGGCGACTCACACTTCGACATCGGAGGAATTCGGAATGGCGCGCCTCTCATCGTGCACCCGCTGCACTTGCGCTCTCATCGGGATCGCCGCGCTCGCGACGCCTTCGCTCTTCGCACAGACCCCGTTGGGCAACGCGTTCAACTATCAGGGACGACTGCTCTCCGGCGGCGCCCCGGCATCCACGGCGCACGATTTCGAGTTCCGTCTCTTCGACGCGGCATCGGCCGGCGTGCAGGTCGCCGGGCCGGTAAACGCGCTGGCGGTCTCCCCGGACACCAGCGGGCTATTCACGATCGAAAGCGTGAATCTCGGCTCGTCGGCGTTCGACGGCAACGAGCGCTGGCTGCAGATCGGCGTCCGGCCAGCGGGCGGCGGGGCGTTCACGCCGCTGTCGCCGCGCCAAAAAGTTAACGCCGCTCCTTACGCCGGGTATGCGCTGAATAGCGCGTCGCTCAAACTGCCGTTCACGGCGTCGATCAACAACAGCAACGCAGCGCTGGACATCACAAACTCCAACGGCGTTGCGGGCTATTTCACGAACTCGACGAATTCCTCGGTCGCGACGATGATCGTGTCGAAGACCGGCAATTTCGGCCCGGCGCTGCTCGTCGACGGTGTTCTGCAATGCGGCAGCATCACCGGCGCGCCCGGAGACCTTCAGATCAAATCGACCAACAACGTCAGCGTCGAATTGTCCACAGATGTAATCGCCGGCGGCGTATTTCGGCTGAACACCGGCAGCGGCGTGGCCGCCGTGCAACTGTCGCAACAAGGCGTCTCCGGCGGCGGTCTGCTGAAGCTCAATCGCGACAATGTGCCGAACGCAGGCATTCAAGCCGAAGGAAACTTCGGCTCCAGCGGCTCGCCGGCGCTGTTTCTGAACGGAAGCAAGAGCTGCGCGTTTGACATGCGCGCCGCGACGAGCGGCAATGCGTCGGTCGCGCTGCCGGGCGACGCGATCTCCGCCGCCGAATGCCTGGATGAAGCCGGCGTCGCCAGTGATGCGACCAATACGGGCGCGGCGTTGGGCGCGGCGATCGCGCCAATTCTGTCACGCACGATCACGGCCCCTGCGGCGGGGTTTGCAATCGTCCTTGCGACGTGCCAGCTTAACCTCGGCCACACCACCGGGACGACCACCTCTGCCACCATCGGTGTGTCGAACAGCTCCAGCGCGCTTCCCATCACACAGGACATCGGCGCGACGATTCCGTCCACGGCGCCGTCCGGCACGTACATCCAAGGAACAACTGTGCATGGAGTGTTCAGCGTGACGGCCGGCAGCAATACCTTCTATTTCCTGGGTCAAGTCACATCAGGTGGCGCGAGCGTGAACGACATATCGATCACGGTCGTTTTTGTGCCGACGGCCTATGGGACCGTCACGCCGCCGCGCCCGTCGAATGGGACCGATGACGAGCCGCCCAGCGCGACTCTCCGCGGGCCGCTCACCGCCGCCGACATCTCCACCGAGCAGGCGCAGGCGGCCGAGTTTGATCGAGCGCGGCTGGCGCGCGAGCTGGCCGAGATGAAGGCGCGAATGCAGGAGATCGAGCGGATGATGCAGGCCGGCGTGCGGCCGGAGTAGCTGGCTCAGGCGACTCGAAGTATCACGCGTGCGCCACGCTGACCAGCAGCGGCGCCAGCACGTTCATTTTTCGCTGCTCGACGCGTGCAAAACCGGCGTCCAGGAGCATTCGGCGGACATGCGACCAGGAGGCGTGGTGCACGTTTCGCTCGACCATCGCGACGCCGACGTCGAAAATCGCCCAGCCGATCACATTGTCGCGGAAACCGTCGATCAGCACGAGCATCCCGCCCGGGCGGAGCACGCGCCGGAACCCGCGCAGAACCTGGGCCTGGTGCGGGTAGTGATGGAATGAATTGCAGCAGGTGATGACGTCGATTGACGCGTCCGCGAGCGGCAGGCGCTCCGAGTCGCCTTGAATGCAGTGCAATCGGTCCGCGGCGGCGAATTTCTCATTCGCCCGCCGCACCATCACCGGTGAGTAATCCAGCCCGATCAGCCGCTCGGCGCGGGCGTCGCGCGATTGCAGCGCCAGCAGCGTGCCGGTGCCGCAACCGACGTCGAGCATGCGATACGGCCTGTCGATGCCGCGCGCCGCACGCCATCGCTGTATCTGCTCCTGGCAGGCCCGAATACTGGGGAAGAAGACCAGTTCGTTCAGCCACGAACGGTCGTACGTGACCGCCCAGCGATCAAAGTGCACGCGCGCGCCGCGCCGCATGGCGTCGCGATGCGCACCGGCAGTCGCTGGAGCGGCGTTCATTTCGTCGCAGAGTATCGCCGCAATGATTGCCAAGCGCAAGACCCGGGATCTGCGATTTCGCGTGCGAAGCATTCCGCCGGTTGTTACGGTCGGCGTTCTATGAAACCTGCGCCCGCCTTCTATCATCTGTGAGATGATTCTTGACGGAGCCAAGCATGCGAATCCGGACGTTTGCGGTCATGATGGGGTTGGCGGCGCTCGCGAGCGGTTGCGAGCCGGGAGCGCGGGCCGCTGCCGGCGATGGCGGTGGCGGACGCACCGAGCAGTCGAAGAATAGTGCGGCAGCAGCGGAGAAGCCGATGGAAACTCGTTTGTCGAAGTCCGGATATGACATCACGCCGCTCTCGCGCGAGCGGGTCGCGGAGCTGGCCAAGAAGCTCGACCCGGAGGCATACCGCATCACGCAAGGCGCCGGCACCGAGCGGGCCTTCTGCGGCAACCTGCTCGACAACAAGAAAGAGGGCTTTTACGCCTGCGTGGTCTGCGGCCTGCCGCTCTTCTCCAGTGATCACAAGTTCAATTCCGGCACCGGCTGGCCGAGCTTCTTTCGCGAATTCGACCCGGATCACGTCACCCGCAAGGCTGACAACGCCTACGGCATGCAGCGCGTCGAGATCAACTGCGCCCGCTGCGGATCGCATCTGGGTCACGTCTTTGACGACGGCCCAAAGCCCACCGGCGAGCGCCACTGCCTGAATTCCGCGTCGCTGAAGTTCTACGAGAAGGGAGCGGAGCTGCCGCCGGAGAGTCGCCCTGGTCCGCTCGGCGAAACTGCGGCATCGCAGCCGGCGACCGAGACGGCGTATTTCGCCGGTGGCTGCTTCTGGGGCATCGAGCACTTTTTCCAGGAAGGTCCCGGCGTGATCGACGCCGCCAGCGGCTACATGCAGGGCAGCGCCGACAAGCCGACCTACAAGCAGGTATGCAACGACACAACCGGCCACGCGGAGACGGTGAAAGTCGTCTTCGACCCGAAGAAGATCACCTATCGGCGGCTGCTGGAAGCGTTTTTCGTCATGCACGACCCGACGCAGCTTGACCGCCAAGGGCCTGATGTCGGCTCGCAGTATCGCTCCGGCATCTGGTACACATCGCCGGAGCAGAAGGCGGAGGCGGAACGCTACATCGCCGAACTGACGGAAAAGAAATCCTTCGGCGGGCGCACGATCGTCACGCAGGTCGAAGCGGCGAAGACCTTCTGGCCGGCTGAGGATTACCACCAGGATTACATCTCAAAAACCGGCCGAGTTTGTCATGTGAAGAATCCGTGGTAGCGGGGATTGAGGGATTGAGGGATTGAGGGATTGAGGACGGTCAGTTCGCTGGATTGCCGTTCCATAATCCCACATTCCCTCAATCCCTCAATCCCTGCTACGACAAGCTTTCCCGCAGCGCGGCGGAGATTCTCGGCGGTCCTGGCGTGCTGCGTCTCGATCGGCTCTTCTGAGCAGGAAATCTCAATAATCTGCCGGAGTCTCAGGGAACAGAGAACGAAGTACGAATTCCGCGCGGCCTGGCCGACACTAGACCCTCGACCTTTGAGCCTTCGCCCTGTTGCCTGTCCCCTGTTCCGCTCGTCCCTTGTACCATCTCCCTATGGGCGCCCATAAGGTGGAGCGCGCGCCGAAATCCACCCGATTGAGCTCTCGCGCGGATTCCTGACGCGCGTCAGGGCGACGTGTTTCGTGTAGTCGGTTGAGAGGCGGCTTCGAGCGCGGCGCGTTGCGCACGCGTCGGCAATCGCTCCAGTCCAGGCTTGAGTCGATCGGTGAACAAGCGATCGACGGGTTCGAGGAGCTTCCATAGCCGCTCGCGCGCCGGAGCGCCACGCTCATTTCCGCGTTCCTCGAGAGGCAATGCATTCAGGGCGCGATCTGCCTCTTCGATTTCGTCGATCTTCGACCTGATATGTCGCTTCGCGGCTTCCTGACAGTCGCTCAGCAAGCGCCACGCCCGCTGTGTCTGCTCGACGTCGAGCTTGTGGTCGGCGATAAACTCGCGCGTGTAGCGCTCCCAGAGCCCGGGCGCTCTGGCCAAGAGCGGGATCGGCTTCGATGTCGATCCAGTTGCATAGCTTGCCGGCAGGTGCGCGCCCGGCGCGCCGCCCGGCTCGAGCGGCAGCGCCTCGAGTGCCGCTCGGTTCTTCGGGCCGCGCTCCACAACACCGCGCATCTCAAGCCAGGCCCAATCCGTCAGCGTGACCGCCCGCGAGCCGTCCCAGATCTCGAGCTCCTGTCCTTTCTTCGCATTCTCGCGTAGCGCCAGGAACCCGGGCTCGATGCCGATGTCGGCCGGCGTGATTCGCTTGGGCTGCTCGGGTTTCAGAAATTCGGCTTTCAAAACCTTGACGACCGACGCCGGCTCTTTTCCATCGCGGTACGCCGCAACAAAGAACTCGACCTTCTCAGGAAACCAGATGTCGTCGAATTTTCGCAGCGCGACCCGCGCTTCCTGAACGACGCGCCCGTCGCGCTCGAAGGTAACGCGCGTCGGAGAACACCCGCGCGCACTGTCAATGTACCACGTGATCACACCCTCATCGAGAAGCTCGCGCACAACATGGATGTCGCCATCTCGCGACTCTTCGAATCGCCGTGGCCGCGGCGCGGAGTCGGAAGAGAGTCCGAGCGCGACTCCCACGTCTTTCCTGGGAAGGAATGGGACTACGCCGAGCGATCGAAGTTGAATCGGGTTGTCGTGGCGCCGTTCCGTGCCTTCGCTCAGCGTCATACGGATGTCGTCGCTGTCGTGCGAATACGTAGCGTCCGGGGTCGCTAAGACCACGTACGGACGTCCGGCATGTTTGAAACTGCCGAGCACGCGCCCCTGTCCGTCACCCAGATTCTCGCTTGCCACGTCCGGACCGGCAAGGCACACACGGTAGCGGATTTCTTCGCCGTTGAAGTGCCGAACGTCTGAGCGCGTTAGCTCTACGGTCGCCGTCTCGATCAAAGCCCGCGACTGATAGACGCACTCGAGGGCGGCCGGAAGTTCGCCGCCACGCGGCGCTGCCTTTCCCGGCGCCGTCAGCGCGCACCCAACCGCGCCGGCGCAAATCCAGCGCAACCGAGAAGACCCGCGTGGAGCAGCAAGACGCGGACTCTTCAAGGCACACCTTCCTGGCAACACGCGAGAGGGGCGTACACCAGAACGGTCTCCTCGGAAATCGCAAGGACTTCATCGTCTACGCACGGCACGCCGACGCAGGCGTAGTCCATAACACACTGTTTTGTTCTTTCGCACGGTTGCGTGAGAAGTTGGTACGTATAGCACGCGCTGCCTCCGCACGGCGCGCTGATCGCGAACCCTGGCGTGCACACGTTCCGCTCTCCGTTCGTGCACCAACCGTAGGTCACATTGATGCACACCCCGCAAGAGCCGTCTGTGCAACCGGTGCAAGCCGCGCCGATGTACTCGAACTTGTAACAGTTTTCGTCCGCGAATGATGCTCCGCACAGCCCAATCGTGAAGATAGCGACAGACAACATGAACTCGCGCGTCTTCATTGGATTCTCCCCGGACGAAAGGATCATGGGCATCCACCCGAATGCCGTTCGCACAATATTATGCCCCCCCCCCCCCCCCAATCCTGTCAAGCAAAAAAAACTCGGCCCGCGAAAAATTGGCTTCCCCCTCATGCTGAACACCGCCATTTGAATTCAAGAACCCGGAAGGATTCGCCTAGCTATGATAAATGACCGTGCGCGATCCAGCGCCGCAATCAGAACGCGCAGCGCCAGCAAGCGCGATTCCCAGCGGCGCTCGCTTGCGCGTCGCGATCTGATTGCGGCGCGTACTCACGCACGGCGATTAGACACCCCTGACGATCGAGATGGGTGTTCCTCGGTTCGGTCCGGGGTATGATTAAAGTGTATTTCACGGACCTACGACGTTGCGCGCAGCGCGGCGGAGATTCTCGGCGGTCCGGGCGCGCTGCGTCTCGATCGGCTCTTCTGAGCGGGAAATCTCAATAATCTGGCGGAGTCTCAATCGATTCGCGAACTGTGCGATCGACGCGTCCGCCGCAAACGCCGCGCGCCCGACCAAGGCAACAACCGGAATCTCCAGCGCCGCGAATTCAGACGAAACCGCTGCGACCACCTTCCCCCGCGTCGTCTGCTCGTCGAGCCGACCTTCGCCGGTGATGACCAGGTCGAAACTCGACAAGTCACCCACGGCGCGCAACTGCTCGGCGATCAACTCGCGGCCCGGCAGAATGGTCGCGCCGCAACACGCCGCCAACCCGGCAGGCAGCCCGCCGGCCGCGCCGCCGCCGGGAATGTCGTGAACATCGCGCCCGACACCGCGCTCGAGCAACCGGGCCCAGTGCGCGAGCGCAGACTCGAGTTCGTCGACGTCGGCGTGAGTGTGATGTGTAGGGAGTTTTTGCGGGCCAAAGACGCGCGCCGCACCTTGCGGGCCCAGCAATGGGTTGTCCACGTCGCAGACGATATCCAGCGCCATCCGCGCGACCGCGCCATGCCGCTCCGGAGGTTTCAACGATTCGACGCGCGGCAGGTCGCGCGGCGTGATCGGCGCAACGATCTCGACGCCACTGTGATCGAAAAACCGCCAACCCAGCGCCTGCAGGCATCCTGCGCCGCCGTCGACCGTCGCCGTACCGCCGACACAAAGCGTGATTCGCGCCGCGCCGGCGTCTTCGGCAGCGCGCAGAAGCTGCCCGACTCCCTGTGAGCTCGCGCGACGTGCGTCGCGCTCGGCATCTGTCAGCCGCGCCAGGCCGATCGCCTCCGCGGCTTCAAGGATCGCGGCATCGCCGGCAGCACTGCGCCACCAGCGCGCATCGATCGGTCGACCGAGCGCATCAGAAACCCACGTTCGCTGTTCGAGGAACCCCCTTCGCTCCGCCAGCAGCTCGCCTGTGCCTTCGCCGCCGTCGCCCAGCGGCAGAAGGATGCATTGCGAATCGTGGCGCGCGTCGCGCACGCCCGCGGCGATGGCCTCCGCCGCGCCGCGCGCGCTGAGCGCGTGCTTGAACTTGTCCGGCGCGATCAGGACGCGCATGACTATTCGACGGGTTCTTCGTCGTCTTGCAGAGCGCTGCGATGCAGCGGAAGGTAACCGCGCTTGGAAGGCGCACGCAGAAATTCGACCAGTTGTCGCCCCGCCGGACTCTCGGCGATCTGCGCGACCAGCTCGATCGCCTTCGGAAAATGCAGACCCTCACGATACAGCAGGCGGTAGCAGCGGTGCAGCTCGAGTCGCTCCTGCTGCGACAATCCCGCCCTCCGCAGACCGATCACATTGATCGAAACCGGTCCGACTGGAGCGACGATCAAGAACGGCGGCACGTCCTTGGACAATCGCGCGCCGCCGCTGGCCATCACCAGCGAACCAATGCGGACAAACTGGTGTCCCATGGCGTGACCGCTGATGAAAGCCTTGTCGCCGACGTGGACGTGCCCCGCCAGCAGCGCGCCGTTGGCGAGTTTGACATCGTCGCCGACGACGCAGTTGTGACCGACGTGCGCGGTCGACATGATGAAACAGCGCGAGCCGACGCGCGTCGTGCTGCCGGGCATCGTGCCGCGGTGAATCGACGCGTGCTCGCGGATGATTGTCTCATCGCCGATCTGCGTGAAGCTCGGTTCGCCTTTCCAGGCCAGGTCCTGCGGCCAGTGTCCGACGACCGCGAAGGGGTGAATCGAACAGCCGCGCCCGATCGTGGTACCGGTCGAAATGTAGGCGTGCGGAAAGATGCGCGTGTTTTCACCGATACACACGCCGTCTTCGATCACCGCACTGGCGCCGATGTCGGCGCTGGGATCGATCTCGCAATGCTTGCCGACGACCGCCGTCGGATGAATGGCCATTTTCCGCCTCCGTGACGCGCCTCGGCGTCCAGTCTGTCCCCGCGCCGTGCGTCAGGTCTCCTCGTCCTGCTCCAGCAGGTACAGCCGATCGCCCTCGACTTCATAAATTCCCGAGTAGCAATCGTCCAGCGGTTCTTCGCTGACGAACTCGCGCACCACCGCGCCGGTTTCGCCCATGCCCTTCACGAACGCCAGCGCCCGCGCCAGCGCGTCGTCATGGTCCTTGGCGATGATCTGCACATTCCGTACAAACCGCGTGCAGCGCCGGCCCGAAAGCGCCTGCCGCTGCTCGTCGCTGAACATGCTCTCGCGCACGTCAGCCTCGATCATCATGCTGAACCAAACGCCGTGATCGATGTGATCGCCGCACGCCTCGCGAAACGCCTCGCACAGTTCCACCGTGCATGCGTTCCACGCGTACGCTTCGGTCAGCAGCGCCCGGCAACGATCGACCCGCTTGCGGCGTCCAAAGTAGTCCATGGCCATTTCGAGCGCGTAGACCCGGTCGGCCGGCGTCTCGTCATGGCTAGCCTTCAGCGCCGCCTCGTACGTAGGCTCGGCGGCCTCCAGCGACGCTTCGGACTCCCGCACATACGCTTCCAGCAGGCATGCGCGGGATGAACCGGGCGCGATTCGCTGCAGCGCGGCAAGTTGCTGATGCGCCGCCGCCAGGTCGCCGGCGCGCGTCGCGGAGACACCCCAGTTCAGCCGTAGCGACGGAGAATCCGCGTCGATCGCCTCCGCCGCGCGATAGCACTCGCGGGCCTGATCGAAACGCTCCTGATCGCTGTAGAGAATCGCCAGGCTGATCCATTGCGCGGCGTCTTCCGGCGCCAGCGAAAGATAGCGGTGCAGAGCGGAGCGCGCCGATTCTAGATCGCCCGTTTCCGAATGCACGGCCGACTTGCGCAGCAGCACCCAATCAATGTCCGCTCCGGCGTCGATCGCTTTTTCGTAAAGCTGGAGCGCGCGGTCGAACTCGCGCTGTCGCTCGCAGATCAGCGCCAGGTTCGCGATCGCCGCGCCATCCTGTTCGTCGGCGGCGACGGCTTCCTCGAGGGAGGCACGGGCCTGATCCAGGTCGCCGACGTTTGACAGGACGACGCCGCGCGTGCCAAGCAGGCGCGATGAGCGCGGAAATTCGTCGATGAGTTTCTCAAGCAGGTTCAACGCGTCCTGCGGGCGGCCCATCTCCGAGAGCGCCCAGGCGCTAAGCGACCCGACCTCGACGCGGTCGTCGTCTTCGAGTGACTCCCCGTCCAGCCGAGCGAGCAGTTTGAGCGCCTCGAGTGGCTTGCCGTTCTCCAGCAATCCGTTCGCCTGATCGAGAACGGAGCCGACTGAGTCAGGTTCCATCGCGATGATCCGCTCCTCGCCGGCGGCGTGTCGCCGCCCCTGCGTTCAGTATATCCACTCAGAGCGCCGGCGCGGACAGCCGCTGGACCGTGCTCACGCCCCCACCGGATAATCGTCATTCGCCGAACGTCGTGCACTCTGGAGCCCGTGATGCAGGTTTAGCAGTCCGCTGAAGAATTCACCATGCGAGCCCCGACCGTCAGGGAGGGATCCGCTCGGTCCTCGAAAACACCTTAGATTCCAAGCAATCTCGGACATCGGCCCGACGCCTCCCTTACGGACGTGGCTCGCTTAGAAACGTTTCTCAACGGGCTGTTCGCGTCGCGCGAACGAAGACCCGATTCGTTCGCTCACAATTTCTTAACGGACGGTTGACAGGGCGGCTTGAGGCGGTCTATACCCTCAAACGCGAGAGCGAGTGAGTCAAAAAGCAACGCTTCGTCTGCTTCGGGCGGGGTTTGGCTTGCTGTCGAAGCACCGCACCAACCGGCACGAGGGAGCGCGAGTTGAACAGCACCAAGACAAGAAAAAAACCCAACATCGTCAGCGTACACCTTTCGCCCGAATCCAAACAGGCCCTCGATGACGTGTGCGAACAGCGCGGCATGACCATCAAGTCGCTGCTGGGCCGGCTGATCGTCTGGTTCGTCGAGCGTGACAAGACCGAGCAGTCCATCGTTCTTCATCAGGTTGAGGACGACGACGTCGACGGTCTGGCTGAAATGGTTATTCGGCGACGAGGGAAAAGCGGGGTAAAGAAGCCGCCGGGCCGGTAGAGCGGCGCCCGCACGGCAAGGACGAAGAATGAAGGTCGAATGCCAGGCGGCTCGGCGGCCTTCGGCCCTCAGCCTTCCGCGCCGTAGTACGCCCGATTTCGCGCGACGTACGACTGCCACTCCTTCGGCACATCCGCTTCAGGAAAAATGGCGTGAACCGGGCATTCGTCCACGCACAACCCGCAATCGATACAGGTTGACGGGTTGATGAACAACATCTCCTGCGTGTCGAATTCCGATTCGTCTTTTCGCGGATGGATGCAGTCGACCGGGCACACGTCCACACAGGCCGTGTCTTTCGTGCCGATGCAAGGTTCCGTGATATAGTGTGACAAAGGGTCTCCTGTGCCCGGTCGCCGGAGTATAGCTGGCCGCATCGCACGTGCGTCGCCGGGCGCGGAAGGACGCGGTGAATGTGCAGGAGTACGCAACTATGCCGCGAAAATTAACTTGGATTGATACCGAGGACATCGCCTTGGCGCTGCTGGCCCGTTTTCCAGAGATGGATCCGCTATCCGTTCGATTCACCGACCTGCATCAGTGGGTGTGCGAGTTGCCCGAGTTCGGCGATGACCCCAAGGCGAGCAACGAGCGCAAACTCGAAGCCATCCAAATGGCGTGGCTCGAAGAGGCGCAGGACGACCGATAACCGGGGCTGGCCGGCCACGGTAGAATGGTCTCGGTGAGGCTGCGCATCGGGACAAGAGGGTTGCAGAATGACGCATAGCGTCCGCGTTCTCGGGATTCTTGCCACGCTCGCACTGTCGGCATGCATTCCCAATTCGTCGCCCATCGACTCTACCGGCGATGCGACGGTCGAGGCGAATGTCGATTCCGCTGCGCTCACGGTCGGACAGGCGGCTCAACTCTCGGCGAGCGTCAACGCCGGTTCCGCGACGTTCCGCTGGTACCAGACCTACGGGCGCGAGGTGACGCTCAGCGACGCGAAGGCTGCTACCACGACGTTCGTCGCGCCATCGCTGCGTGATGCGCAAACGCTTCGCTTCCGCGTCGACGCCAAGCTTGCCGACGGCCGCACGAACAGCGCGTCGGTCGAAGTCCAGGTCGCCGCCGACCCGAATTTCGGCGTCGATACCAGCACCGGCGGCAGCTCGACCGACACCGATCCGTTCCCGCAGGTTCGGCTCAAGACGTCGAAGGGCAACATCGTGATCGAGCTGGATCGCGACAAGGCGCCCGCCAGCGTCGCCAACTTCCTGCGCTACACCGACGACGGCTTCTACGACGGCACGATCTTCCATCGCGTGATTAAGAACTTCGTCGTGCAGGGCGGCGGCTTCGAGCCCGGCCTGAAGCAAAAGGAAGTTCGCGCCCCGATCGTCAATGAGGCCAGCAACGGGCTGAAAAACGTGCGCAGCTCGGTCGCCATGGCGCGAACTAACGATCCCAATTCGGCCACGGCCCAGTTCTACATCAACCTGAAGGACAACACCGACCTGGATTTCCGGCAGGGATTCCCGGGGTACGCCGTCTTCGGCCGCGTGATCCAGGGTATGGATGTTGTCGACACGATCTCGAACGTGGAGACGCAGAACACCGGCGGATTCCAGGATGTGCCGGTCCAGGACGTCGTGCTTCAGACCGCCGAGCGCGTTGCGAAGTAGCGTCGGGAGACGCGGCCGGCACTCGCGTGCCGACGCGAACGGCCCGCAGGAACCGGATCGCCTATCCGAATTGGCACGACACACATGTCTGAAACGCCCAATTTCGCACAGCGTTTGCTCCCACTTCGCGGGGCCGCTCTCTTTTCCGCGTGGATATGCGCGCTCGCGCCCGTATTGACCGCGCTCGCCGACGGTAAACCCCTAACGCAAGCTGATCTTCTACTCCGGATGATCGACCTGCCGCGCCTGGCATCGTCGCCGTCGGCTGGTGAACGCGTTTTCAGCATGAACTCACCACAGCCGGCGTCGGACGGCTGGAACGTTCTCGCCGCCGCCAGTGGTCCCGGCGCGATCACCCGCATCTGGTGCCAGACCAGCGCCGGCAAGATTCGGATCGAGTTCGATGGCCAAGCGGCAATCGACGCGCCGCTGGCGAACTTGTTCGACGGTCAACTCGCGCCGTTCGGGGAGCCGCTGAGCTACCAGACCACGCCCGGCGGCGGCTTCGTTTGCTTGTTCCCGATGGGGTTCGCCAAGAGTTGCCGCGTCCTGGGCCAGGGCATGGACGCGACCTTCGAAGTGCAGTTTCAGGCGTTCGACGCCGGCACGACCGTCGAACCGTTTCGATCCGAGCTCGATGATGACGCCCGCAAGGCGGTCGCCGCCGTCGCCAAAGCGCTTCGCCACGGACTCGAAGAAGAGCAGCTCGGAGGCGCGCGGCCGCTCACGAGCATCGCGGCGGACGGCGTCCTGCAGCCCGGCTCGCCGTTGGTGCAGGAAGTCCGCGGCGCGGGCACCGTCCGCGCGCTGCATGTCGGCTTCACCGAGCCGGCCGTTCCGAGCGATCTGTACCTGCTGCATCGCTGCGTGATTCGACTTTACTGGGATGGTGCGAAGCAGCCGCAGGTCGAGGCGCCGCTGAGCGACTTCTTCGGCAGCGGCTTCGACCGCGACAGCGCGTCCGGAATTCCCGCCGGCACGTTTCGCTTTCTCGATCTGCCGGTCGAAAAAGACGACGCGGCGTTCTTCATGTACTCGCTGTTTCCGATGCCGTTTACCAAGGGCATGCGCCTGGAGATCGAGAGCTTCGCTCCCACGCGCGGCACGAAATTCGGCGCGATGGTGATGCTGAAAATCGATCGCGCCCAACCTGCCGACGACGCGCCGCGTTTCAACGCCTGCTTCGCGCGGGAGGCCCCGTGCCGCGGCGCCGAGTTCCCGATTCTCGACGCGCCCGGACGCGGACGATTCGTCGGATGCGCGCTTAGTGCTGACTGTCCGCGCGAAGCTTGGTGGGGAGCCGGCGGGGTGCGCTTCTGGATCGACGGTTCGGCCAAGCCCGTAATCGCCGGGGTCAGCGCGGCGAGCTATCTCGGCGACGCGCCGGGCCTGCACGTCTTCGCGCGCGGCACACACGGCGTTACACGGACCGGGCCTTATGGGAAGGCTGCCGGTTATCGCTGGCACGTGGCGGATTCGATCCCGTTTCAGAACGGCCTGCGCGTCGCGCTGGCGAATACGCAGGATGGCGGCGCGAAGGACGTGTCGTTCAGCGCGGTCGCGTTCTGGTATGGAGCACCGCGCGCCGGAAAAGTCACGAAGCTGACCGCCGGGGACATCACGCCCGGCGGGCTTCAGATTCCCGGCGCGATCGAGATTGAGGGCAACATCCGAAGCGAAAAGTGGGGCAACGAGGTCAAGGAAGACTACTCCGGCGGTTGCGAATATTCCGGCGGCATCGCCGCGCGCATCTCGACGGACCAGCCGATCGCCATTCGCATCGTCACGGAGTCCAGCCGTCGCGCGTCGCTGCTGCTGCGCGTGCAACCGGGAAGGCCGTTCGATCGCATCGACATCACGGATTCGGCCGGCAAAGCGCTCGGCTCGGTGCAGTATCGGCGCGACAGTGACGGAATCTACCCGGTTGGATCGATCGACCTGAAGGCTGGCGAGAATCTGCTGAGCGTGAAATGTACCAAACCCGCGACGCTGGATTGCTGGATATTGCGTGACGCAAGCAAGTGACTTGGCCAGCGCCGCACGAACCGTACTTTTATTCCCCGCCCGGTGACCCTGCGCGAGCGCGCGTCACCAATCGGAACGCGACGCGCGAGCGAGCGCAGCCGGGGATCGCGCTTGCTGGCGCTACGCGTTCGGATCGGGCGCGCTGTCGCGCACGGGTAGTTCGCGTCGCCCCGCCGATTCTTGGCCGCAGCGCCGCGCGGAAGTACGATTCTCGTATGAAGTTGGTCGATCCAGGCGCGTTCGCGCGCAGGAGGCTCCCGTGAAGAAAATCCGCCTATACACCCCCGGCCCGTGCCAGGTTCCCGAAGAAGCGCTGTTGGAAATGGCGAGGCCGTTCGAGCATCACCGCACCGAGTGGTTCAAGCAGCTCCTGGCCGAATGCGTCGGCAAGCTGCAAAAAGTGCTGATGACGCAGAACGAAGTCCTGATCCTCACCGGCTCGGGCACCGCCGCGATGGAAGGCGCCATCGTCGGCTGCCACCCGGCCGGCTCGAAGGCGCTGGTGATCGAAGGCGGCAAGTTCGGCGAGCGCTGGGGGCTGATCTGCGAGCAATTCGGCATCGACTGCATCCGCCACAAGGTCGAATGGGGCACGGCGATCGAGCCGCGCGTCATCGCCGACATGCTGGCGCGCGACAAGGCGATCTCGTCGGTGATCGTCGTACACAGCGAGACTTCGACCGCGACCGCCTGCGATCTTCAGGCCATCGGCCGCATCGTGCGCGACGCCGGCCGGCTGCTGCTGGCGGATTGCATCACCTCCGCCGGCGCGCTGCCGCTCATGACCGACGAGTGGTGCGTCGACATTTTGATCACCGGCTCGCAGAAGGCGCTGATGCTGCCGCCGGGGCTGGGCTTCGCGGCGGTGGGTCCGCGGGCGTGGGAGGTGATCGAGAAGAACAAGGCGCAGCGGGCGTTCTACCTGAACTACAACCAGGCCCGCAAATCGGCCAAGAAGAACGATACGCCCTACACGCCGGCGCACTTGCTGGTGCGCGGCCTGCGCGTCACGCTCGACATGCTGGTGGCGGAGGGCATCGAGAACGTGTGGAAACGCGTCGCTGCGATGGCGGCGGCGACGCGGGCCGGCGCCGACGCGATCGGCATGAAGACGTTCTCGAAGCGCCCCAGTGATTCGGTGACAGCGCTGCTGGTCCCCGATTCGGTAAAGGAAAAGGAGCTGCGCAAGATGCTGCGCGAGCGCTTCGGCATGCACCTGGCCGGCGGGCAGGACCAGCTCGAAGGCAAGATCGTCCGCATCTCGCACATGGGCTTCATCGACGCCATCGACGCCGTCGGCGTCATCGCCGGCCTGGAGCAGTCGCTGCACAAGCTGGGGCATTCGTTCGCGCTGGGCGCCGGCGTGGCGGCGGCGCAGCGCGTCCTGGCGGAGAGGACATAGGGGAAGGAACCGGGAACGGGGAACGCAGATCCGCCCCTTTGAGGGTGAAATGCCGTCGATGACCGCGAAATCCAGAATCGCGCCCACGACGATCGACGATTATCTTGCCGCGCTCCCGGGCGACCAGCGCGCGGCACTGGAGAAGCTCCGGAGTTCCATTCGCACCATTGTGCCCGACGCCCAGCAGTGCATCAGCTATCAGCTCCCGACGTTTCGTTTTCAGGGCCGCATGCTGGTGAGCATCGGTGCGACGCCTAACTACTGCGCGTTCTACGTCCTGAGCGCCGCGACGTTACCCGCCCACAAGGACGCACTCGTAGGCTACGACACGAGCAAGAGCGTCATTCGCTTTCAGCCCGACCGCCCGCTGCCCGCCGCGCTACTGCGAAAGCTGATCAAGGCGCGTATCGCCGAGAACGCGGCGGCAAGCGGAAAGTCCGTGCGTCGGCGCTGACGGAGACCAGTGGCCGTTCGCGCCGCGCTGGCCTGCGCCCCCCCCCCCGCTTGTCGGAACCCTGGGAGACACGTATAGTTCCCTCCGGGCGCGAGCTGCATGCGCGCCTCAGGCCGCGCGGCGTACCCGGAGGCGAGCAACCCGGGTCGGCGGCGCGGCACAGACACATGCTCACCGGAGTGCTATCGATGCGCGGCGTCATTCGAAAGACTCTCGCTTCCTCGCTTTGTTTCGCCGGTGCAGTGGCCCTCAGCGCGAGCTGGTCGGGCGGATGCGCCAACGGATCGGCCGACGCGCTCGACCTGCTGGGCATCCCGCTCTTCAGCAACTTCGTCGGCCGCAGCACCACCACCGGCACGACGGGAAGCACGGGCACATCGGGCGTCTTCGGCTCCGGCGGCCGGACGAATGTCGATCCGTGCGCCGAGGCGCTGAATCGCAAATTCGTCCGCATCAGCATGCGCAACGCCGACCAGGACGACTTCATTCACTACTTCCTGGTGCTGGTCGCGTTCGTGAACGGCACAACCTATCCTGACGGCGCGGTGTGCAGCAGCGACGTCGCGCTCTACACGTCGTTCGGCTACAGCGAAGTGCCGGAAGGCGCCAGCGTCTCGTTCGGCAGCTACTGCATCACCGGCCCGGCGCTGATCTACTTCCACCAGAGCGGCGGTTTCCGCCGCGGCGGATCGAACACGTCCGCGACGCTGGCGTCGGCGATCAGCCCGGCGCAAGGCTCGAACCCGACCTTTGACGCCTTCTTCAACAGCGCCGGCGCGCAGGTGCCGGTGCCGAACCTGATCGCGTTCCACAACCCCGGAACGGGCGAAGGCGCGGCCCTCAAGATCAGCCGCAGCGCGCCGAACCCCTGTGACACGGCGACGGTGCAAATCAGCGACTCGCTCTGCAATCAGGACGCGTTTTATTACGTCGATGACACCGACCGCCTGGCCGGCTCATCGGCGCTGGGCGTCGGTTCCGGGCGGCGGGTGCCGTCGGAGATTCAGGGGACCTCTTGCGAGTGCCTCGGCTTCTCGACGCCCTTCCAGGTGCTCGCGCCGTCGAGCGTGACCGCCGCGTCGGCCCGCTGCAACGAATTCGTCCGCGGCGGCCGAATCGAATACGTGTTCCTGCGTAACGACACCAACCCGCCTTTCCCGCAATTGGTCTGGAAGGTCTCCGACGCATCCGGCGCGACGGTGCAGGAGTTCGACAGCCGGGCGAATCTGCCGTAGCTCGAAATCCGCCTGATTCGCACGCTGGAGCATTGCTCCGCCGCGATCTAAGATCGCGCGCCAGTGATTCGCTCTCGCCGCATGCTGCGTCGCTGGTTTCTCGCCGCTGCCGGCGCTGCGGTCGTGCTTTTCGCCGGCGTGTTGGGCGGACTGGCGTGTCGCCCGTCGTGGTATTCGCCCGCCGCGATCGATTACGCACGGTTGAAGGCCGACAAGGCCGACTTGGCGAACACTCTCGATCGGATCGGCGGCGCGCTCAACTCCGGCGCGCCAATCACGATTGCACTCAACGCGGACCAGGTGAACCGCTGGCTGACGGCGCGCGACGAGATCTGGCCCGATGTTGATCCGCCGGCGCTCGACGTCCTGCGCGACCCGCAGATCGCCTTTCTTGATGGCGGCGTCATCCGCGCCGCCGCGAGGGTCGCGTATCGCGGATGGCCCGCCGTCGTCTCCGGCGACGTAGGCGTAAGAATCGACGGAGAGCGCATCCATCTCGAAATCGGGCGACCGCGGATCGGCGTCGTGCCGATTCCGCTGGTGCGCTGGCGGCTGCAATCGGCCCTGGCGCGCGGCATGGAGCAGGCCGGCGTGCCGGTCGACGCGTCCGGCGGAGGACTGGCGATCGACAATGACTGGGTCTGGCCGAACGGCAAGCGCCGTTTTTCGATACAATCGCTGGAGGTTTCGAACGGGTCGTTACGCGTCACGCTGCAGCCTCGCTAGCGATTGCGAGCCATGATGGATCCGGCCGCCAAACAGCTCGGCACGCGCATTCGCGAGCTTCGCAAGCGCCATTTCCCGCACAATGGAAGCGCGACGCTGGCCGAAGCGCTCGGCATCTCAGCCGGCGAGCTCGAGCGATTCGAGCGCGGCGTCGTGCCCAGCGGCGACCTGCTCGTGCGCCTCTGCGAACTCACCGGCGAGGACCTGCAATGGCTGCTCACCGGCCACGCCGCGCGCGGCACGGTCGTCATCGCCGGCGCGCGGCGGCGTCATCAGGACTTGCTTACGCGACTGGCGCAGGCGCTGGATCGATATCCGCGTTTGTCAGGCCAGATTGAGCGATTCTTCGAAGTCGCGGAAACCGCGGCGAAACTGGAGGAGAGTCGGCCGGCGCTTCCCGAATCGACTTCCGGACCGCGACGCCTGATTCCGATCTTCGATGAAGATCAGCCGCCGCCATTGGCGGACCCGCCGGAAACGCGGCGCGCCTGGCTCGAGCTGCGGGCCGAACAGCTCGTCACCTTGGGCGATTCCGCGGCGGAGTTGATCGAGCCGACCGACAGCGGCGGCGAGCCGCAGATGCGCGCGGTCAATTGGGTGCGGGCGCGCGATCGCGAGGGCCGCACGCGCGAGTTTCTGGATTCGCACGGCGCGCTCGACATGTTGCCCGACCTGCTGGCGGTGACGGTCAGCGACGCCTCGATGCGCCCGCTGGTGGAGCCGGGTGATGCGGTGATCGTCTCGCCGAGCGTGCCGCCGGAACTGGGCCGCCCGGCGCTGCTGTTGATCGAAGGGCAGTCGCGCGTCGCATGCCGGGTTTGGCTGGGCCCCGACGGCGACGGGGTCAACCTGGGGCGCGCCGCCGACGGCGCGACGCAGCGCGTCGCGCGGGCTTCGATTCGCTGGGCGCTGGACGTAATGTTCTGCGCACGGCGCGCGGCGTAGCATTCCCATGAACGTGCTCTGCGAATGGATCGGACCGAATGTGCTGATGCATCCGGTCGGGCCGCTGCGCGGATCGGCGCGCCCACCCGGCTCCAAGAGCATCGCCAATCGCCTTCTAATCTGCGCCGCTCTCGCGGACGGCGAATCCGTTCTGCGCCATGCGCCGGATAGTGACGATGTCGCGCGGATGTGCGCGGCGCTCGGCTCGCTCGGAATCGCTGCGTCGGGAGACCGGGCACGAGGAGAAATCCGCGTGATCGGCTGCGGCGGCCACATTCCCGGCACGTCCGGTCGCATCGACGCCGGTGACGCAGGCACCGTGATGCGCTTCGTGACGGCGTTGGCGTGCCTGGGGCATGGCGGATACATGCTGGACGGATCGCCGCGCATGCGGAAGCGTCCGATCGGGCCGTTAGTAGACGCACTCATGCAACTCGGCGTCGGCATCGGCTACGCGGGCGAGATGGGTTTCCCGCCGCTGAACGTCGCCGCGCGCGGATTGACCGGCGGGCGCGTGGTA
The DNA here is from genome assembly GCA_046350315.1 of Phycisphaerae bacterium. GTDB lineage: Bacteria > Planctomycetota > Phycisphaerae > UBA1845 > Fen-1342 > CAZHTF01. The sequence goes on along the minus strand of JAXMAP010000002.1, from coordinate 1,565,723 downwards.
CTGGACGCCGAGGTATCGAGCCAATTCCTCAGCGCGCTGCTGATGATCGGCCCATACGCGCGTCAGGATTTGCTGATTGAGCTGAACGGGCCGCTCGTCAGTCGGCCTTACGTCGACCTGACGATTTCGTGCATGCGGTCCATGGGCGTGGACGCGCTGAATTCCGAATGCGGGCGTTTTGTCGTGCCGGCGTGGCAACGCTACGCCGGTCGCGAGATCGAGATCGAGCCGGATGCGTCGGGCGCGTGCTATCTGTGGGCCGCCGGGGCGATGACCGGCGGAGAAGTGTTCGTGTCCGGGCTGACGCGGGCCAGTCGTCAGGGTGATGTGCGGTTCATCGACGTGTTGGCGCACATGGGATGCCAGGTGCGCGAGCGCGAAGGAGGGATCGCCGTCAGCGCGCCAAGAAACGGCCGGCTGGAGGCGGTAGACGTGATTCTGGCTGATATTCCAGATCAAGCGCCGACGCTAGCGGCGCTGGCGGCGCTGGCCGACGGACCGACGCGCATTCGCGGCGTGGCGCATTTGCAGCACAAGGAAAGCGACCGGCTCAACGCGCTTGCGAGCGAGCTGGGCCAAATCGGCGCCCGGGTGCGGTGTTTCGATGACGGGCTCGAGATTACGCCGCCGAAGTCGATTCAGGCGGCGCGACTCGAAAGCCACGGCGACCATCGAATTGCGATGGGCTTGTCTTTGATCGGACTGGTCGTCGAAGGGATTGAGATTCTCGGCGCCGAATGCGTACGAAAGAGTTTCCCGGGGTTTTTCGAGGTGCTTTCTATGCTCGCGACGTAACGGCCCGGCCGCGGGCGGACGCCGCCTAGACTTCCATCGTTCGCGCGTACAAACCCGTGACCGCCAGTACGAACGCGCGCGACCAGCGCTGCGCGTCAGGGCGTTGATCGAAGAACTCCCAGAGGTGGTCCACTGCCCGCGTGTTGAACATGCCCAGCGACGCCAGACTCTCAAGGCCGCCCCGGCACAGATCGCGAAGCGGACCGCGCATCCACTCGCCGATCGGCAGCGTGAAGCCTCGCTTAGGCTGCGAAGTCAGCGCGGCGCGAAACTCGGAGGCGAACGCCACGCGCAGCAGATGTTTGTTTGCCACGCCGGTGGGCAGCCGCACTCGTCCCGGCATCGCGTGAACCAGGTTCAGCATGCGCGTGTCCAGGAACGGCACGCGAATTTCGAGGCTGTGCGCCATGCCGTTGGCGTCGGCGTCGCGCAGCAGCGTGTTGCCCATGTAAAGGCGCGTTTCCAAGCGTGAAATGCCCACGACGGCGTCGTCGATGTCCCATTCCACGCCGTCCAACGCGCTGGGCGGAAGGAATTGGCCGTTGCCGATTGGGTCAACCGCGTTCATGGCCGAAAGCTGGTCGTCGGCCAGCACGCGCCGCAATTGCAGATATACGCTCAGCAAATCGCCGTTGCTGCCCGCCAGGTCGGTCATCTTGGAGCGAATCGCGTGCGGCTTCAGAAACCCGAGCGTGCTGGCGATGCCGCGCCGCAGACGCGCCGGCATCCAGCGTCCGCGCTGCACCCAGTTCGTAAATCTCGGCGCGGCGTTGAACGTGCTGTAGCCGCCGAATAACTCGTCGCCTCCCAAACCCGAGAGCGCCACGATGATCCCTTGCGAGCGAACGGCCTTCGAAATGATGTACGTGTTCAACCCATCGATCGACGGTTGATCGAGATGCGACAGCCATTCAACCGTGCTCTTGAGCGCATCGTCGGTCGTAATACGAATCTCGGTGTGGTCGGTGCCCAGTGCCCGCGCCGTCTCGGACGAGAGTTGGGCTTCGCTGCGATCGGGGTGATCGCCAAGCCCGATCGTGAAGGTCTTGATCTGCGGACTATGTCGCGCCGCCAGCGCGGCAACCGTTGTGCTGTCAATTCCCGAGGAAAGGAACACGCCGATCGGCACGTCGCTGACCAGGTGATCGCGCACAGCCACGTTGAGCGTGTCGCGCACGCGTTCGACGGCTTCCTGCTCCGTCGGCATGCGCTCGCTGATGCTCGGAAAACGCCAGTAGCGCGAGATGATCCCCCGTTCGCCGCGCCAAGTCTCCTCAACGACCATGCGCTTGTAGCAGCCGGCCGGAAACGCGCGCACATCCTTGAAAATTGTCGCCGGCTCCTGAACCGCGCCATACGCCGCGAAGCTCGCGACGCCGACCGGGTCGGCCTCGCGCCGCACCATCCCGGAGGCGGCAATCGCTCGCGCTGAGCTGGCGAAAAGGAAGACACCCGGAACGCGCGCGGTGTACAACGGTTTGATGCCGACGGGGTCGCGCGCCAGCCACAACTCGCGCCGGCGGTTGTCGTAAAACGCGAAGGCGAACATGCCCTCTAACCGCTCGATGCAAGTGACGCCCCAACGCGTCAGCGCGTGCAGCAGAACTTCGCTGTCGCTGTTCCCGACAAATCGTTCGCCGAGTTTCTCGAGTTCCGTCCGCAGCGCTCGAAAGTTGTAGATCTCGCCGTTGAAAACCAGCACGTCCCCCGTTTCGGGGTGCACCATCGGCTGGTGGCCCGCGGGCGACAGGTCCAGAATCGATAATCGCCTAAATCCGAGGCCAAGCGCGCAGGAATTCAGCGCAACGATGTGCGAGCCGAAGTCGTCCGGCCCGCGTTGCCGCTGCGCGTCCATCATCGGCCCGAGCGCGGCCTGAATGCTAGCGCGACAAGGCGCAATAATCCCCGCGATCCCGCACATCAGAAATGCTCGCTTACGAAACCGATTCCAGACCGGATAGTACGCGATACCCAACAGGAAAAAAACCGCCGATAACCCACACGCCGTCGCTCGCCGGCGGCTTGCGCACAATGACTAGTCATCGGATATTTGTGATCGCCGGCGCGGCGGCAGTCGTGAGTTTTCACGCCGGCCGTCGTCCCCCGCTTCGCCAGTTTCGTCCCCCTCAACCGATATCCGCGGCGTCGAATCAAACGGACCGCGACGCGACACGCGCGGAGGCCCGGCGGCCGGATCGCGCTCGATCGGGCGAGCCGGAATCCCCGCCTCGCGCGGCCAGGGGCGCTCGGCGTTGCCGGCCGCTTCAATCTCCGAGCAGAATTGCTCGCAGGCGTCCACAAACCCTCGCGCCGACTCCGCCGGCAGCTCACCTTCCGGGCAATCGAGGAGCCAACGCAGCCAGTCGAATTCAAATGCCCGCGCCCGGCGACGAATAAGTTGTTTCTGGCGCGCTGCGCGCTCCATGCCGATGCGCATGCCGAAATGCCACTCGAAAACAAGCGCCGTGCCTGCCACGAGCAGCAACACCGTCGCCAATGCCGGGCGGGCCCACCACGGTCCGCCGATTCCGTAGGATTCCGCGATGACGGGCGCAACACTCGCGAGCGCGAAAAACAAGATCGCCGCGCAGCGAAGCGACGAAAACCCGACACGAAGCCGCCGCTCACGACGCGCCAGCACGGCCGCCTGATCATCGGCGAACGTCATCACGTTCTTGTAGATCCGCTCGAGTGACGCCTTTCGCTGCGGCGGCGTCCAGTTGACGCCGTCAAGGTGCGCAAGCGTTGGGTCGTTTGTTCGCGGCATCATCCCATCCCGGTTAGCCGATCGTGTGCGCCGGCTTGGGCAGGTCGTCCTTGATCTTCTGCTGGCGAACCGTATCGCCGTTGGCGCTGAATAAGATCATATCGTCATCAATGCGGGCTTGCAGATGGACGGGCCGCTGCCACGCCGCCCGCAGGTTCTTCAGGCACTCGTTGGCGAACTTGATCTCCAGATCGACTCCCATGTGCTTATGCGCCAGATAGAGTTCGCCGCGATTCGCGTAATTCCCATCGACCACGTAGATGTAGGGCTGCCCGTGGTTGGTCAGCATGAACAGCATGCGCTGCTTGATCTGCTGAAAATCTCGGTTGACGGCGATCATGCGGCCGGTGGCCGGGTCGTAGCGGTAGTGGTAAAGCTGATAGCGGTCGACGAACTCCGGCGTGAGGAACTCGTCGATGAACGTCACGTCGTTGTGCACGCGGCGGACTTCGAAGATCTTCTCGCGGCCCTGATTCAGGCCGGTGTTCCAGCGGCGGCGCTGCTCGATCGACTGGCATTCCTCGTATTCCTTGCCAAAACGCCCGCGGTTCCAGCGGTCCTCGATGTCGCGCAGCAGCTCGACGCCCATCTTGTAAGGGTTCAGCCGGCCCGGCGAAGTCGCCAGCGTGCCGGAATGATGGTCGCAATACGTGATCAGCTCGTCGTCGCGCAGGTGGTAACGCGTCATCAGCCGCGAGTGCCAGTACGTCGCCCAACCCTCGTTCATGATCTTGGTCTGGCCCTGCGGGGCGTAGTAGTACGCCTCCTCGCGGATGATCGCCAGAATGTCCGCCTGCCAGTCTTCCAGCGGCGCATTTTCGAGCAGAAACAGGAGCACGTCGCGCTGCGGCGTGGGCGGAAAGGCGCGCTTCTGCTGCTCCATCTGCTTGGCTTCCCGGGCGCGCTCGGCCGAAAGCACGTCGGGCGGGTTGATGTAGCGCTCCATGTAGGGCTTGGAGGGGAAGCGCACCACGCGCTGCTCGACCTGCTCGCGGCGTGTCGTGGGTTCGCGTTCGCGGAGCTCCGGCTCGGGCTGGCGCTTCATGAACGGCAGGTAGGGATCGACCAGATTCTCGAGCGTCAGGCAGACGTCCAACCACTGCTCGATCGGCTCGAAGCCCTCGCGCTCGATGTGCCGCCAGATGCGGGTGGCGTGGTTGGCCATGCCGTCCATCATTTTGCGGTCGGTCTTGCTGAACCAGATGTTGTTCTTGAAGAAGTCGCAGTGCGCGTAGACGTGCGCCATGACCAGCTTCTGATCGACCAGCTCGTTGTCGGTCAGCAGGTAGGCGTAGCACGGGTCATTGTTGATGACCATCTCGTAGATCTTGCCCAGGCCGTAGGAGTGCTGCTTCTTCAGCCGCTCATATTCCATTCCGAAGCGCCAATGCGGATAGCGCGTCGGAAACCCGCCGTAGGCGGCGATCTGGTTCATCTGATCGAAGTCGACCATCTCAAAGACGGTCTCGAAAAAGTCGAGGCCCTCCTTGTGCGCGGTCTCCTCGATGACGCGGCGGTACTCCTCGAGGTGCTTGGGAAACGCATGCAGCAAGCCGGCACTCCTCGCATCCGCGCCGTTCGCGCGCGCGGCGCCGCGAATTCTATCGACAGATTCGGGCGATTGTCTCGAATGGCGCGCGAAAGCAGCAACGCCGAAGGACGCTCAACGCCCGTGCGCGGGAGCCGACGTGGATGCCGCCTGGGTTGGCCGGTCATCACGATCAGGTTGAGCCGGAAACGCGCGAAGCGGACCGGCCGCCGCCCGCTCGCCGCGCCAGCATACCCAGCACAGCACCAGCAGCACGACGTTCAGCAGGATTCCGGTCGGTCCGTTCAAGACGGCGTTCAGCGCCGACAGGTCGCCGAAACAGCCGCAATCGATCTTGCGCCCCTGCGCGACAATGATGATTTTCACCGCCGTGAAGACGGCCAGCATCACCACGATCAGCAGCCGCGCCTCGCGCCGCCACAAGCCAGACAGCAGAAGCACCGCGCAGATCCCCTCCACCCACGGCACTGTGAGCGCGAGCGCGTTGCTCCACTCGTCGGGGATCATCCGGTATTCGCGGATTTCCTTCGCGAACGTTTCGGGCTTGATCAGCTTGCCGGAGGCGGCGACCAGGAACAGCCCGGCGACGGCGATGCGCGCCAGCCAGCCGAAAACCGACCAGCTCGTCTGAGGTTGCGTGGCGACCGTGTTGCTCATGGTGAATCCGTCGATGCCGCGCCACCCGCGGATTGTTCAGTGCTCAAGGATGTACTTGCGTCGGGCGGCGTGAGCGTCGTGAATCGCTCAGACCCTCCGGCCGTCGGCAGCTTGTGCTCTTCGATCCCCTCCCAGCCCGGCGCGTAGATGTACATTGGCGAATACTGGTAGTACTGCTCCAGCGCGCGGTACACGGCTTCCGCCGCGTCGCAGCGCTCGGATGCGCAGTAGAGCACAATCGAGCGCCCGCCAAGCAGTTGCGGCCCGAGGCGCGCGATCTGGGCCTCGACCTGATCCTCGGGCACATTCAGAATGTCGAGCGCGTCGAGATGCGCCTTTTGAAACTCCTCCGCCTTTCGCGCGTCGATGACGACCGCGCCTTCGTTCTCGTAGAGCTGGCGAAACCGCTCCACCGACACGCCGACGCGTTCGATCAGGCCCTTGTGCGCCTGAATCGCCGCCATGTCGGTGCGCCAGGAGAACTTCTGCACACGCGCATTCACCGCCGCGCCGACGCCGGCCAGCGCCAGGATCACGGCGATTCGAATTGATGAAGCGGCCATCGCTATCTCCTGCGTGGCTCGTCAGGGTCAATGCAACCACGGGCGGTACGGGCGTCCCGCCCGCTCCAGCGGCCGGGCGGGACGCCCGGACCCAATTTCCGAGACTCCACCGCCACAGACGCCGACGCCGAGCTACCGCGCGATCAGCAGCGGGAGCTCGGCGCTCGGCACGTCCTCTCGATTCTACCGGCCTACTTCGGCGACGGCGCGCCGGGCTTCTTCTCTTCTGGCTTCTTCTCTTCCGGCTTCTTGCCTTCTTGCGGCTTCGCCGCCTCGGCGGGCTTGGCCGGTTCGGCAGGCTTCACGGCCGGCGGAGGCGTCGGCGTCGCCGGAACCGGCGGGACAATCACGCCCGTCGGCGCCGGAGCACCAGACGGCGTCGCGCCTGGAACCGGCGTGATCGGCGTCGCCGGCTTGGGCGTCGGTGGCTTGTTCGTGATCGGCACTTCGAACTTCGCGAACTCCGCATCGTCCGTCAGGATCGTCAGCTTGTTGCCGGCGTCCGGGATTTCGTTCCCCGGCGGCAGCGACACGCGAATGTTGTAGGTCTTGAACTCCGGGCCGCCGGTCGGTCCCGGTGTGGACGGCTGCTCGGTAACAGTCGCCTTGATCGCCTCGTTGTCGCTCTTGACTTCGGTGATCTTCAGCGGCTTCGACGCCAGGTACGTCAGGTTCAGAATCCGCTCGGTCGGCCGCGTGAGCTGCGTCGGCACGAACATGTTGTCCGGGTATAGCGCCACGCGCGGCTGCACCACGCCGTTGATCGGAACCGCGATTTCCGGAACGCTCTTCAGGCCCGTCTCCATTCGGGCTTCCATGATCGCCGGGCCATTCGCCAGCGGCGGCTTGGGCGTCGCAATCAGGCGATAGGTTTCGCCGGCCTTCACGGTCTCCAGCTTGACGTCGAACGCGCCCGCCGGCACCTCCTTGAGCTTCAGATCGAGCTTCTGATCGTAGGCCACTTTCAGGTCGAGCACCTTCGGCGTGTTGGCGTCACTGGTCAGGCGACCGAACGTAATCGCCATGATTCCCGTGTTCGGAACGGTCTCCAGGATCGGCTTCACTTCGCCAGTGACATTGATTCGGGTCACGGGGCGGGTCGGGTCGTTCGTGTTGATGGTGACGGTCTGATTGACCTGCCGCACGTTCTTCTTCGAGTCGTACTTGATGACCAGCTTGTCCGACTCGCCCGGACCGATCATGTCCTTGGGCTTGCGCACGGTCGTGCAGCCGCACGAGGTCTGAACCTGCAAGGTCATCGGGGCGGTGCCCGCGTTGCCGATCGTGATCTCGGCCTCGACCGGCTCGCCCATCCAAACCGTGCCGAAGTTGAAAGTCTCTTTGTCGATTGTCAGCTTCGGAGCGGGGCCGGTTGGGGTCGCAGGCGGAGTCGTCGCGGGCGCGCCGGGCGCCGGAGTGACCGGCGGCGTCTGAGGTTGCGCGGGCGTCTGCCCCGGAGCAGGCGCCGGCTGAACCGGCGCGGGCGCTGGCTGCGCCGGAGTCGGCGTCACCGGCGCGGGCTTGACCGCCGGCGTCGGCTGGGCCGGGGGTGTCGTCGGCTTGTCCTGTGCGATGAGGCTGCCGGCCGTCAGCAGCGCCGCCAAACCTAAGCTGAAGCTCCGCAAGTAGTTACGCATTGAAGATGCTCACTGTTAGGACCACGAATCCGCAGGCGCCACTTCGACCCTGCCTACCGTTATTGCGTCGCGACGAGCGTTTGCTCGCGAAACTCGAGAGAAAGTAAGTCCGCCCGACTGGAATTTATCGCCGGAAATGGCCGCGGAGTCAATTCAAAAGCGCAGGCGGGTAGTTTCGTTCGCAACACGCATTCGATCCGCGGAAAACGCCCGACACCGAGGCCCGACCGTAAAGGAGCGGCGTTCCGCTCGTCGTAAGAGACCCCTCCCTAACGGTCGGGGCTCGGCTGGGAGTGCCTTCGCGAAACCGGGACGCTGCCCGCAGGCGCAGCAAGTCGACCGGGCGCGAACCAGCATGCATACGCGTAGGTGGGGTCCGTAGCAAGCACCGCTTGCCTTATTGTGCGTCGAAGGGCGCGTCGTCTCACACCTCGCGAAATTGCGCCGTGAAATGCCGCAGCGTCTCCGGCTCGTTCGTGATTTCCAGGCCGCGCAGCGTCTCGCGCCGTGCGAAGAGTTCGGAGATCGCCTCGATCACGTAATCGATGTGGCTCTGCGTGTAGACGCGCCGCGGAATCGCCAGGCGCACCAGTTCCATCGGCGGCGGCGCGTCGCGGCCGAACATCACGCTGCCGATCTCGCAGGCGCGAATGCCGGCCTCGCGATAAAGCCCGACGACCAATGCCTGACCCGGAAACCGCTGCGGCGGAATGTGCGGCGCGAAATGCGCGGCGTCGATGTACACGGCGTGACCGCCGGGCGGCTCGACAATCTGCACGCCTGCGTCGAGCAATCGCTCGCCCAAGTACTCCACGCTGCGGATGCGATAGCGCAAATAGTCCTCCTCCACCACTTCGCGGAAACCCTGCGCCATCGCCTCCAGATCGCGCCCGGCAAGGCCGCCATAGGTCAGAAACCCTTCCGTCAAAATCAGCAGCTCATCCGCGCGACGGGCCAGCCGATCGTCGCGCAGCAACAACAGTCCGCCGATATTCACCAGGCCGTCTTTCTTGGCGCTGATCGTAGCGCCGTCGGCCAGCTCGAACATTTCGCGCACGATCTCGCGAACCGCTCGGCGTTCTTGGCCCGGCTCGCGGCGCTTGATGAAGTACGCGTTCTCGGCGAAGCGACAGGCGTCCAGGAACAGCGGCAGTTTGTGCGTATCGCAGACGCGCCGTACGGCGCGGATGTTCTCCAGGCTCACCGGCTGCCCGCCGCCACTGTTATTGGTCACCGTCAGCATCACCAGTGGAATGTGCTCGCGCCCGACTTCGGCGATCAAGCGCTCCAGCGCGGCGACATCCATGTTGCCCTTGAACGGCAAGCGCGCCCGCGGATCACGGCCCTCAGTGACGACCAGATCAACGGCCTTCGCGCCGGAATGCTGCACATTGGCGCGGGTGGTGTCGAAATGGTTGTTGTTCGGCACAACTTTGCCCGGCCCGCCGACCAGCTCGAACAGGATGCGTTCGCTGGCGCGGCCTTGGTGCGTGGGCAGGATGTGCGGAAAACCGGTCAGCTCGCGCACAGCGCGCTCCAGCACGAACCAACTGCTGGCGCCGGCGTAGGACTCGTCGCCGCGCATCACGCCCGCCCATTGCAGGCTGCTCATGGCGCCGGTGCCGCTGTCGGTGAGCAGGTCGATCAGCACGTCGTCGGCGTGGATTCCGAAAAGGTTGAAATGGGCCCGCCGCAGGATCTCTTCGCGCTGCTCGTGCGTGGTCATGCGGATGGGTTCGACGGATTTGACGCGAAACGGCTCGATGATGGTCTTCATGTGCGAGTTCCGAAGGCCGGCGTGTTTCCGCGCGCGTGCGTGGCGCGAGTATACCGCGCACGAAGCGTCATCGCCGTATTCCGTGATACGATGCCGGCGTGAACGGGGCACAGCCGCTAATCCGCGTTCGCTCGATCAAACCGGCGGATCGCGCCTGGGTGACGGCGGAATTCTCGCAACACTTTGGCGGACCGGAGATCGACTCGCGCGGCGCGTGGTTCGACACGCGCGAGTTGCCCGGGCTGCTCGCGGAGCACGAAGGTCGCCAGATTGCGGCGCTATCGCACACGCCGATGATCGCGGGCAGGGATTGCGAGATCGTCGCGCTTGCCTCGCACGAAGCAGGCCGCGGCGCGGGCACGGCGCTGCTGGAAGCGTGCATCGCCGCCGCGCGCGACGCCGGCTGCGCGCGGCTCTTCCTGACGACCAGCAACGACAACACGCCGGCCCTGCGTTTCTACCAGAAGCGCGGCTGGCGGCTGGTGAGCGTGCACCGCGATTCGATCACCCGCGCCCGCCTGCGCAAGCCGACGATCCCACTGTACGGACACGACGCAATTCTGATCGCGGACGAGCTCGAACTGGAGTTCGCGCTGTGAGCGTGCGAACTAGCGCGAGAGTTCGTTTGGCGATTCTGGCGGCGGCTTGTATCGCGGCTGCGATTCCTTACGTCACCGGCGTCGGCCAGATTGTCCAGATTCGCCTCGATTCCGGGGACCTGCGTTGGTGTTACTGGGGCGTGCCCGTCTGGGTCGAAAGGATGCCCGAACCCGATCGAAGCGCGATCCTGGCCGTTTCGAGCAGCTCACGAGTCATTCGACCGGAGTGGCGAACATGCGCCGTCTATCCGCGCCGCACGACCAATTGTACGGAAGCGATGTGCTGGGGATTCTACCGGCGGGCGGTGGAATGGGTGCCGATCGACCGGAACATCGCCCGACTGGCATTGGAGGACATTGCAAACTACATAGTCGCGACTGGCGCTGAGAGTTCGCTGCCGGACTGCGCTCTCCTTTTTCATTCGCACGCGATCGACCCAAACACGAAACGCGTGTCGCCCAACTGGCAATCCGACGAAACGGTGCGGTGGTACTGCGAAAGCAAGGGATATTCGCCGGTCAACAGCGCGCCACAATCCGCCGCATCCCAACCCTGAATCGGACTCGCTCAGCAATCCTCACTCGACGTCCGGCGCGGTGTTGCGACTCATCGGTACGGGCGCGCCGCTCAGCGCTTGAACAGCGTCAGCACAAACCGCGTCGGCTCGAGCGCGGTGAGCCGGTGCAGCGCGTTGGCCGGCATCGCCAGCCAGTCGTGCGCGGCCATTTCCTTTTCCCGCGATTCGACGCCGAATCGCAGGCGGCCTTCGAGAACGTGCACCGTGGCGACGAACGGGGCGCGGTGCTCGCTGATCTCCTGGCCGGCGTCCATCGCGAACAAACCGTTTTTCCCCTCGGGGAGATTCAAGAGCGGCATGCTGACCGTGGCGCCCGGAACGATCGAGCAGGCCGCGAGTAATTCGGCGAACTGCGGAGATGTCGCATCGAAAAGCGGCGCAGCCATCGAATGAACCTCCTGCCAACCCGGCGCGGCGTATACTACCGCCGTGACGAATCGCTGTTGAGCGATCGCCGCGCGACAGACGGGCGTTGCGCGGCACCCGGGACGCTTACGAGTCCCCGAAACACGGGATCGGCCAAGATGGATTTTGATCTGCGACTCTCGCTCGAGGTTCTCGAACGCACGCCGTGCGTGCTGCGGGCGATGCTCGCCGGACTCAGCGATCCGTGGATTCACAACGACTACGGCGACGATACGTTCTCGCCGTTCGACGTGGTCGGTCACCTGATTCACGGCGAACAGGCGGATTGGATCGCGCGGGCGCGGATCATCCTGGAGCAGGAGTCAAGGCCGTTTGACCGTTACGACCGCTACGCACAATTCGAGGCCAGTCGCGGCAAGTCGCTCGGCGAATTGCTGAGCGAGTTCGAACAACTGCGCGCCGCCAACCTGGCGTCGCTCGCGGCGCTGGGGATCGGCGCGGCAGCGCTCGCGCGGCGCGGCACGCACCCGGTGCTCGGCAGCGTCACGCTGGCGAACCTGCTGGCGACCTGGGTCGCGCATGACCTGAACCACATCGCGCAGATCGCGCGCTGCATGGCGACCCAGTACGCCGGCGCGGTCGGGCCGTGGCGCGAGTTCCTGGGCGTGCTGAAACAACCGATCACGAAGATGGACGCCGACGGCGCGGCTCGCAGACGTGCGGTGGAAACCCGGCGAATTGCGAATTGAGCGAGTGCGTCCCGCCCGCCGTTCTCGCCTAAGCGCGTATGTGCCGGCTACAATACGAGCACCTAGGGGTGGCCCGCCGCGGCGGGCATGAGATCGGCGGCGCGACCGGCCGCCGGAACCCATTGAACCTGATCAGCGACGAGCTGCGTCCGTGCCGCTGCTCTTGAGCAGTGTTCCGCGCGCAGCCGCCTGCGAAGGGAGCAAGTCGATGGCCGCAGCGCACTCCGTTCCCAGAAAGAACCCCGAAACCTACGCCGCACTGGTCGGATGGACCGACGCCTTCTGCGAGCGGCATCTCAACGACGAATACAAGGCGCTCAGCCGCGAGATGGCGGCCGTGCTTTGCGACCAGGGGCCAGAACTCAAGGGCAAGCTTGTCGGCTGGGCGGCCGGAATCGTAAACGCCCTCGGGTGGGTCAATTTCCTGGGCGACGCTTCGCTCGAGCCGCACATGCGGCAAGAAGAAGTCGCCCGCGGCTTCGGCGTTTCGGCCGCGACGATGCACGCGAAGACGCGCATCATCCGCGAGGGCTTCGATCTCGTGCCGCTCGACCCGCGCTGGACGCTGCCCAGCCGCATGGACGACAACCCGATGATCTGGATGCTGAAAGTGAACGGCATGATCGTGGACATCCGCGGGCTGCCGCGCGCGGCGCAGGTCGTCGCGTTCGAGAAAGGGCTGATTCCGTATGTTCCGGCGGATCGGGAGGGGGCGGATTCGCCGGAGAGCAAGTAGCGATGGTCTCGAAAGGCGGAATAGGACTTCGGAGTCGCGCAGCGAGAGCTTCGCGTACGAGAGTCACCCGCGCTTGCGTACAATCTGTTTTCATGTTCAGCAATGCGCGGTGGAGTATGAAGTCCGCGCCCTCGGCGCGCAGGAGGAAGCGACGGATGGACCATAGAATCACACGACAGGTACATGTGGGGCGTGCAGAGATACTACGAGATTATCCTGTATTTGAAGGACGCCGCGCTGACGCGAATCGCCGTTCGAGAACGCGGGCGAGCGCTGTAGCGCTCTCGAGGTACACCGGATCGAGGCGATGCGGGTGCGCATCCACGTTGAAGATGCCCATGACCCAGCTCCAATCCGCCCGCAAGGGCGTCATCACGCCCGAAATGGTCCGCGTCGCCATGCGCGAGAACGTCACGCCGGAGTTCATCCGCGACGGCGTCGCGCGCGGCGCGATCGTCATTCCCGCCAATGTGTGGCACCTGGCCGGCGCAGACGAGCGCAGGCGGCCGGCGTCGGACAGGAGTTCAGGATGATCGCTTTGCATGCGTCAACGGAGCAACTCGCCGTGCTCTGCCGGCGGCATCATGTCCGCGAACTCTGCGTTTTCGGCTCCGTCGCCCGCGGCGACGCGCGGCCCGACAGCGATGTCGATCTGCTGGTTGAGTTCGAGCGCTCGGCGCGCGTCGGATTCATCGCGCTGGCGCGACTGACGCGCGAGCTGGAGGAACTTTTTCAACGCCGCGTGGACGTCGTCACCAAGAACGGGCTGCACCCGCGCATTCGGGACGCCGTGCTGGCGGAGGCGGAGGTGCTCTTTGCGGCGTGACGATCTGTTCTTGGCCGACATTGTCGCGGCGGCGGATGCGATCGCGGGCTTTATCGCCGGCCGAAACGAGGCCGAGTTCGTCAGCAATGACCTGCTGCGCAGCGCGGTGCTGCAGAAGTTGACGGTGATCGGCGAAGCGGCGGCGCGCGTCAGTCAGAGGCTGCGCGACAGGCATACGGAGATTCCCTGGCGCGACATCGTGGCGTTTCGGAACATCGCAGTCCATCGCTACTTCGGCATCGATTGGCAGGTCGTCTGGAACGCCGCCACACATGACGTGCCCGGTCTGCGCGAAGACACTTTGAGAATCATCGCCGCACTTGGCGACGGAGGCGCCCAATGACCCAGCTCCAATCCGCCCGCAAGGGCGTCATCACCCCCGAAATGGTCCGCGTCGCCATGCGCGAGAACGTCACGCCGGAGTTCATCCGCGACGGCGTCGCACGCGGGGCGATCGTCATTCCAGCGAACGTGCGGCACCTTGCCGGCGCCGGTGGCGGCGAGTCGTCCGACGAGTTCAAACGCCGGCGACGGGCGCTGAGCGAGTATTTCACCACCGTCGGCGTGCAGGAGCGCCGGCCGCCGCGCGCCCGACATGCGGAAACGGATTCCCGCGACGCGGGCCGGGAGAAAGGAATCTCGCACCATTCGGAGCAGCCGGGACATGTGGCACAGCCGCCCTCGGCCATGTCCATCGCGGCACAGCCGGGGACGGCTGAGCTACGAAACCAGCCCGGGGCGGACGAACTACACACGCAACCGGACGCGGCCGGGCTACAGCGCGGCGTGCCGAATCCGTACGCCGCACTGCCCAAGACGTTCATGTACCCGCTCACGCTCGCCGGCCATCCAACGTTCGACGCCGCGTCGGCGTATTGGGTCAATCAGACCGTCACGCAACGCCGCGCGTGGCTGAACGACGCCGAGCATTGCCGCGGCGAGGTAGCGCCCAAGCACCTGGATCCGACCGGCATCGGGCGCTCGATCACCACCAAGCTCAACGCCAACCAGGGCGCCTCGCCCGTTTCGAGCAACACGCAGGAGGAACTCGACAAACTCCGCCACGCCATCCTCTACGGCGCGGATACGGTGATGGACCTTTCGACCGGCGGCAAGCTGGACGATTGCCGCCAGCGGATCATCGACAACAGCGTCGTGCCGGTCGGAACGGTGCCGATCTATAGCATGATTGCGGCGAGGGAACAGGGAATAGGCGGCAGGGAACAGGGAACAGGGAATAGGGAACAGGAAAAAGCCGCCAAGCGGATCGAAGACCTGACCTACGACGACATTCTGCGCGAGGTCGAGCATCAGGCCCGCCAGGGCGTGGACTATTTCACGATTCACGCCGGCATCTTGAAGGAGCATCTGCCGCTGATCCGCGGCCGCATCACCGGCCTTGTCAGCCGCGGCGGGTCGCTGCTGGCGAAGTGGATGATTCACCACAACAGGCAGAACCCGATGTACGAGCTGTTCGACGAGATCAGCGCCATCATGCGCGAATACGACGTGACGTATTCGCTGGGCGACGGCGTGCGGCCGGGGTGCCTGGCCGACGCCAGCGACCCGGCCCAGATCGCCGAGCTGCACGTGCTGGCGGAGCTGGTGCAGCGGGCGCGCGAGGCCGGCGTGCAGGTGATGGTCGAAGGTCCGGGCCACGTGCCGCTGAACGAGATCGCCTGGAACATGGAGCATCAGCGGACGGTCTGCGACGACGCCCCGTTCTACGTACTCGGCCCGCTCGTGACGGACGTATTCCCCGGCTACGACCACATCACGTCCGCAATCGGCGCCACCGAAGCTGCGCGAACCGGCGCGGCGATGTTGTGCTATGTCACGCCGAAGGAACACGTCGGATTGCCGAAAGCCGAGGACGTAAAGGCCGGCTGCATCGCCTACAAGATCGCCGCCCACGCCGGCGACATCGCCCGCGGCGTGCGCGCAGCGCGGCGGTGGGACGACGATTTGTCAAAAGCGCGCGCGGCGCTGAACTGGCCGCTGCATTTCGAGCTGGCCTTCGATGGCGACACCGCCCGCGCGCTGCACGACGAGGACCTGGCGGTCGATACCGACTTCTGCGCCATGTGCGGGCATGATTGGTGCAGCATGCGGATTTCGAAGGAAATTCAAGACTGGGCCAGCGGAAAGGCGGAGGGCTTCACGCCGCTGAAGATCGCGTCCAAGTCGCCCGGCCTGACGCCGGAGCAGGCGGCGCTGCTGGCGACTCGGGGGGCGGGCAAGGGCACAAAACTGAGTGCCGGGGTCCCCCTCGAGGTGGGTGGTCCGGGTGTCTCGCCCGCGCTGGGTGGTCCGGGCGTCTCGCCCGAAGTGGGTGGTCCGGGCGTCTCGCGCGGGAAGCTGGCGTGTCACAGCGACAATGTGGCGGATGCGGCGGAGGCCAAGCGCGTGCAGAAAGAACTCGGCACGCTACACGCTCCACGGTCTGCTTGATACGGCGACGGGCTGTCGTTGGGAACGCGGTATGATCCCAATCGAGGTGCCCCATGCGTGCCGTAGTGCTCCATCGTGGCGACGATGGCTTCTGGGTGGCCGAGGTTCCATCGTTGCCGGGCTGTGTCGGTTACGGCCGCACTCGTACCGAGGCGATCGCGAACGTAAAGAAGGCGATCGCAGGCTGGATCGAAACGGCCCCGGAGCACGGGCAGGTCGTCCCGACTGGAGATTCTGAGACGCTGGTGATTTGCGTGTGAGCGCGCGACCAACTGCTCGATCGGACCATGCCATACCACGAGGGACAGCCGTCTGGACTTGGGATATGTGTAATTCTCGCACTTGTATTTTGCGTTTCTTTCGTGCTTCATCGGCTGCGCGGCAAGCCCGATGCCGAAGCGAAGGACAAAGCAGCCGATGACACGTCGAGCTTTTTCTTGGGGTACGTGATCTACGTGATTCCGAGTTTCCTTGTTGCATGGGCCGTTGCACGGTCGACACTCAACTGGAACCTATCCCTAAACCGTTCGAATCAACAGAATGGCGCAAGCCAGATGCAAAAAGCCTCGAAACAACGTGGTAGACTTCTCCCACCGGATACACAGGCGCCGAAAGTGTTGTATCCAGGCGATCGTTCGCTCTACCGTCCAGCGGCGCCGGTACCTTCGCAACGGTCGACCATCCTGAGTGGTGTTGACGCGGTTCGCGCGGTGCGGCGCGATCAATTCCACGCCGCGTTTGTCCAATTCAGCCGCCAGCCCGTCGTCGTCATACGCCTTGTCGCCGACGACGCGCTCCGGGACGGCGCTGGTCAGCATGAAGTCAAACAACCGTTGCACCAATTTGCTTTCGTGCGGCGACGCCGCCATGGTGTCGATCGCCACCGGCAAGCCCTGGGCATCGACCAGAATCATGATTTTCACGCCTTTTCCGGCCTTCGTCAGCCCCACGCCGTCACCGCCGCCGCGGGCCTTGGCGAACGTTCCGTCGATGAAGCACTCGTACAGCTTGAAGCCGTCGCGCTCCTCAGCCACGCGGCCGGCCTGGCGCAGGATGCGTTCAAATATGCCATCGCGCACCCAGCGTTGGAAGTACCGATGCACGGCGCTCTTGGCGCCGAACTCGCGCGGCAAGTCCTTCCACTTGGCGCCGTTGTCGAGTATCCAGAAGATGCCGCGCAGCGCCTTGGCCTTGTCCAGCGGCGGGCGGCCGCCTTTGGGCTTGACTGGTGGATCCGGGATTCGCTTCAAAAGCCAGTGCAGAACATCGTCCGTGAGTCGCAACATGTTGTGTAGTATACATGACAAGACAACAAGATGCAAGTTTAGGGATAGGTTCTGGGAGTTCTTGACGGCATTCCTCATCGTTCAAGTTTGCGCTGGTTCCTGGTATGCAATATGGGCGCGATCCGGTTCTGCAGAGCCTGCGGCTAGAGCTACACCGCGTGCGCAGTTTGAGGAGGTCGTGGACACGATTGTCGCGTGGATTCGGTTCGCCGGGCCGGTGATCGTTGGTGGTATTATTGCATATGTGGTCCTCAATGCCGTCGTGTACGACGCGCGGCGGTAGAGGCAAAACACTGGAGTATCGCCGATGGAAAAACCATCAGTTAGCGCGGGTGACTGGATTCGCGTGGGTGTGCGCGACGCCATCGTCTGCAATGTCCATAACGAGCCGGATTGCTTGCCGCGCCGCGATCTGGAGGTTGTCTACCTCGATGATCGGAACCGGGCAACGAACAACGACGTGGTCTGGAGTGGTTCAACATGGGAATTCGTTGACAATGGAGACTACGGCGGCTACACCGACAATTCACGACGACTGGCGCACTTCGTAGCGAACCTACGTGCCCCGCGACGCCGGTAAACCATGCGTCAAGGAAATCGCCGACTAGGCCAGCGGCAAGGCGGAGGACTTCGTGCCGCGGAAAGTCGCCGCCAAGTCGCCCGGCCTGACGCCGGAGCAGGCGGCGCTGTGGGCGTCTCATCTGCTGCCGGGAGCGCGGGCGTCTCGCCCGCGAGGTTCGCGTGTCACAGTGATCATGCTCCAGACACCGCGGAAGCTCGACGAATCCAGACGGAGTTTCTTGACACACTCCGGGGCGGCTAATACTTCGCTCGACCGAGTTGCGGCATGCGGCGGCGGCGGCCGCCGCGCGGAGCGGAAGCATGGGTACGTTTCATGTCGGATGCGAGATCATCAGCCACACGGATCGCGCGCGAACGGTGCGCATCGCGAAGATGCTGGTGGACACGGGCAGCGAATACACCTGGGTCGACGAGGCGTTGCTCAGGAAGCTGCGGATCGCTCCCGAGAAGAAGGACCTGCAATTCGTGATGGCCAACGGGCAGACGATCACGCGGCAGGTCGGGTTCGCGATCATCCGCGTCAATGGCGCTCATACCACCGACGAAGTGATCTTCGCTCACACCGGCGATCTGCAATTGCTGGGCGGCAGAACGCTGGAGGGGCTCAACCTGCGCGTCGATTCGCGCAGCAAGAGGCTCGTGGCCGGCGGACCGCTTCCGGCGCGGCGGCGCGCAAAAAGTGCGAACAATGCCAACTCATCACCAGTTCATGCGCTCCGAACCCTCGATGTCCCGGCCGCGTATGAGCGCATACGAGGCTATCAGACTGAGTGTCTGAGATTGCGGGGATTACCGTGGCGAAGATTGAACGCAAACGTGGCGCGTTACTGGGAACGCTCCTGGTTCTCGGCATGCTCGTAACCGTGTACGCTACTTACCAAACCTTGTTCAATGAAGCCGAGAATCGGCGCATCTCGCGTGAACTGGCCGCCCGTGGCTACACGATCGGCGTGGAGCTTCCGCGCTGGTACTACCCGTATGCAGGATTCATGAGTATCGCTGCGTTCTGTTGCTACTTCGCAATTTGGGATTTTCTGAAGCCGGGTCCGATCGGCCTTGCGCTCGTAAGCGTCGCGGCCGTCGTGATCAACCGTCAAATCGGCGTGCATGGCACTTGGTGGTTGCACGTTTCCTCGCTGACCTACACTGGCGTGATTGTCATGCTCGCGGTTCGCCATTGGCCGCAGATGCGGTGGCTACCGACGTGGAGCGACGACGAAGTGGAACGCGGATAAGACGCCACAATGACCGACGCCACCAACCACTCCCCCGGCGCCATCGACCCCGCCATGCTCAAGTCCGCCTTCAAGGCCTTCAAGAAGCGCCTGAAGATGGCCCGCCTGGACGACGAGTCGCGCCTGGGACACGGCCCAATGAGTGCCGGCGGGCGCTCCGGTATCGTCGCGATCGTCCCGCCCGACCAGTTTCCACGCGAGGTCTGGAATGAGTTGGTCGAGCAAGGCAAGCTCCGCCGCGCGGGGCAGGGGCTGTATGAGCTGGTGGAGGATTCGCCACCCCGTTCCAATTAACTTGAACGTCGCGGATCGCTCGAATCGCGCGGCGCGATGCACGCGACTAGGAGGCATCGTCGTGGTCGTACTTGCGCCCGCTGTCACGGCAATTGTGGCGGAATATCGTCGATTTCTGTTCTGCGCTGTGAGCGGATTGCATAAAAAGGCGTGCGGCACCCTTGGGTATTGGCGCGGTCTTAGGGTGCCGCAGCGAGTGGAAGCAAGTTTTTAAGTGGTAGTGATTTACGATCTTGAAGGCACCGCAGAATCACTTGCCAACGCCTTTAGTATAGCTGACCGTGCGCGAGATTCAACGCAATCCTCTGCAAAAGTGTCGGAAATCCGTACAAATCTCAACCGCCTACTTATCAGACTTTAAATCACGATCCAAGCGCTCCGCCAGCTCGCGCGCAACGCCCGGACTTTCGCCCAGATACGCGGAGAGTGCGTTTCGCGCTCGTGTGCGATCACTGGACATCCAAACCGCCGCCTGAATCACCAGCGACTCGCGCGACAGTTCGCCGCGTTCCAACAGCAGGGACAACAATGCCGCGGCGCGCTCCGTGGAGCGCGCTTGCGGCACAGGCTTGCCGGTTGCGGCGTTGCGTGCCCATTCCACGGCGTCGTCATATCGTGCAGCGCGCGTCGCGATCAGCATTTTTCCATAGCACGCCAGCGGATTGTTGGGATCGTCGGCAAGCAGCGCGTCGGCCAGCGTCGTGGCGCGCGCATCATCGGCGCACGCGGCGGCCCAGACCAGGAAGCTCTGGTACGCGCGCTCGCCGGGAGCGATGCGCAGCGCGACTTCCCATGCCGCGGCGCCTTCGCGCCAGCGCCGCGTTTGCACGCATACTTCGAAATAGCCGCGCAGCGCCTCGTAGTTCGTCGGCGCCTGGCGCAGAAGGCGTGCGTAGGTGGCCAGCGCGTCGTCCCAGTGATGGCTGCGCAGGTGATACTCGCCCATCCCCAGCAGCGCGTCGGGATCATCCGGATTCACCCGCAGATACTCGTCGAGCAACCGGAATCCCTCGGCCCCTTGACCGCCGCGAATCTCGCATCGCGCCAAGAGCAGCGTCGCGCGCGGCTGCGCCACGCCGGTATTGAGCGCGGCACGCAGCTTATCCAGCGCCTCGCCCGCGCGGTTCATCGTGAGCAGCAACTCGCCGACGTTCGTGTTGTGTGCGGCCCAGGCGCCGGCGTTGGACTTGTCGCTTTTCGGCGATTGATGCTCAAGCTGCTCCGCGTGCCGCTCGAACGCGGCCAGCGCATCCTCCAGTCGGCCCAGCCGCCAATAGGCATGCGCCAATCGCTCCCACGAGCGCGGCGCATCGGGTTCGATCTCCTGGGCTCGCTGAGCCTGCGCCAGCGCCGCCTCGGGTTGATCGCACATGAGCAGGCGATACGACAAGCGCCGCCGAAACGCCGCCTGGTCGCTCTTGCCGCGAAAGAAACGTTCCGCGCCGGGCGCATCGGCTGCCTGCGTCAGCACGTCGATCATCCCCTGGTTGTAGAATCGGAATTGATTCAACATCGGATCGCCGGAGTCCGCCGTGTCCGCGGACGGAGGACGCTCGTCAACCGGCACGGGATGTCCGCGCGCGAAGTCGCAGGCCGCCGAAAGCGCCTCGAGCGCGCGCGGATCGCCCGGGTTGAGCTCGACGATTCGCTCCGCACGACGCAAACTCGAGCGAAACATGCGAACGTAGGGGCCGTCGAGCCATAGGAACACGGCCGCGATGCCCGCCGCGCACGTCGCGAGCACGCCAATAACCGGCGTCCGCCGCGCCGTCCCCAGGCGCGCAAGCGTCCAGGCAAGCATGGTCATGGCGACCAGCGCCAATCCGTTCAACGGCTGATACAGATAGCGGTCCACCGCCGCCGCTTGTCGCGCGCCAACCAGGCCGATGACTGGCAAAAGCGTTGCCCAGAACCATGCCCAGCCGACAGTCGCGAAGCGCGTTTCCGCGCGACGCCAACACGCCAGCGCGTGCGCAATGCTCGCGAGCGCCAGCAAAGCGCCCGCCCAAACGCGCGGATTCAGCCAGGATGTTTCCGGGTCCGGCAGATACCAGGGCGACAAATTGGCGGGCCAGATCAGGCTGGTCGCATAGATCCACAGCGCCATGGCGCTTCGTGAGAGCGGGTCGCCGAACAGCGCTCGTGACACGTCCTGAATCATTCCGGATTCGCGGGACGTCCAGTACGTCAGCCCCGCGAACAGGACACACAGCGCACCGATGATCCACACACGCGTTGAAGTCACCGCGCGGCGGAGGCCAAGCGTCGCCCCTTCAAGCGCAAATACGAGCAGCACCCAACCCGGCAGCGCCTTGCTGAGCATGGCCAGAAAGAGCATCACAATTGCCATGGCGGCCGGCGAGGCTCGCCCCGTTTTCAGAGCCGCGAGATGGAAAAGCAGCGACGTGAGCGCGAACGCCGTCGCCAGCAGGTGCGTGCGGCCCATGTCCGCCGCGAAAACGCTTGTCTGCACCGGATGCAATGCCCACAGCAGCGCCAGCGGCCAGGCCAGTCCATCGATCGCGCCACCGGACCACTCCGGCCGCACTCGCCGCAGCAGCGTCGCGAGCACGGCCCAAGTCAAAATGCCGTTCAAAGCGTGCAGCAATACGTCGTCGCGGCGAACGTTCAGCGACTGCTCACCCCAGATCGCCCATTCGATCGCGAACGAGAGGATAGGAATCGGCTGATACAGGTCGTCGTGCACGTGCGTGAAAATGTTCAGCAAGCGTTCAAGCCCGCCCGTCGTCGCGTTTGCGCCGACGACGTCGGGATTGGTCGCAATGAAAATTCGCTCATCGCCGTGCTGCCAGGGCGCGTCCATCGACGGCAGCCCGATCCAGATCGTCGAGCCCACGAGCAGTACGGCCAATCCTGTCCTGCGCAGCACGTCAAACGTCGAAGGTGGCATGGCCGGCTTATCGCATGGCCCGTCGCAGCGTGCAAGTGCGTGGGCGAGCACGACACGAGCGCGACGACGCGTTGCAGCGGGAATCGGCGTCGCGTCACACCGCAGCACCGCCGCTTCAGTTCAGAACGCTGACGGTCGATAAGATTCGGACCGGGGCGATCTTGCCGCGGTTACAAGTGGAGGCTCGCCATGCTTTGGTTCGCCCTGTTATCGCTTATCGCCGGGTTGTTCGCCTCGCTGTTCGCGTTCGCGTAAGCAATTGCTGTTAAACTGGTTACGAATAGATGTCGCGTCGTTCGCGCACAACGATCGCCGCCTATCTTGAAACGCAGGCGGCCCGGCGAAATTGCCGTTTCGGTCACCGCGCCCCGATCGCAAGTCGGTCAGGCGGCACGTGCCCTGGTGCGCGCATTTCTTTTGAATTCGCCGAGTTCGGTCGATATCATCCCGCCATTGAGGAATGAAACCGCCGTTCGGCGGGTTTCGTATCTACGAGGTGATCGGGCGTCGGCGGCGTGCGAGTGTCTCGTCGCTACCCGTCTATTTCGACTCGAAAAGGAATCCGACCATGATGAATCGTCTTCTGGGAGTGGTGGCCGGTCTGTCGCTGTGCTGCTCGCTCGCGCTGGCCGGCGACGGCGACGGCTGCGGCGCGAAGGCCAAGGACGGCGCGACCGCCAAGGCCGGTTGCTGCAGCAAGGGCGACAGCGCCAAGTGCGAAGGCAAGGGCATGCCGACAATGACCTATCGCGTCGGCGACAAAGAGACTTGCTGCTCGCAGGAAGCCGCCAAACTGGCCAAGGACAGCAAGGCCGAGACCAAGTACATCGTCGCGGGCAAGACCTACGCCGATCAGGGCGAAGCGATGACGGCCTACGCCGACGCGCTCGACGGCTACATGAAGGATGTGATGACCGTCAAGTACGTCGTGGGCGACGAGAGCCTCTCGTGCCCGATGGAAGCGGCGTCGCTGGCCAAGAAGAACAACGGCACGGTCAAGTACCGACTCGCTTCCGCCACGTTCGACAGCCAGGAAAAAGCCGACAAGGCCGCCAAGGCCGCCAAGGAAGCCGCCGACAAGGTCAGCATGAAGATGATGGTCGGCGAGAAGTCGTTTGAGTGCCCGATGAGCGCTGCGGACGCGGCCAAGGCCAGCAACGGCAAGGTCGAGTACGTCATCGGCGACACGAAGACCTGCTGCGACAAGACCGCCAAGGTCGAGCTGGCGAAGGCCAAGATCAAGGCCGCCATCGCCGCAATCGAGAACACGACAAAGGTCGCCGGCGCCTAACTGATCGCGAAACGCCGCGCGGCTGAGAGTAGTTCAAAGGCTGGCTGACTCCGCGAGGAATCAGCCAGCTTTTTTTCGCCCAACAGTCGGTCGAAGAACTCATTCAGCCGAGCCCCGAACGTCAGGGAGCGGTTCGCTCCTCGAAAACACCGAGATTCCAAGCAATCTCGGACATCGCCGCGACCCCTCCTTTACGGTCCCTTGCGGTCGGGGCTCGGTTCGGAGCGTTTCTAAGCGGGCTGCCAGGACCAACTAATACTACGACGCTACTTCGTTCCTGCCGGCGGTTCGAGCGGCGGAGCTCGTCGTTAGCCCCGGCAGGGGCGGCAGATTGTAGCCCCAGGCGCAAGTCCGGGATCAGGCGGGTAGCCGCGTGCAAACTCGGCAGGGGCGATAGAGCCCGCGCGTAGCCTTCGCGCGTATGGCTGATTCCGGCAGGGGCGATAGAGCCGTGGGCATTCGGAACGCACGAACGGCTCTTCCGCCCCTGCCAGGGGCTGCGTGGGTTTTCTCGATTCCGAGACCCGGGCTGACGTTCGGGGCTTTGCTCTGACGCCCTTCCAGGGCTGAAAACAAGTACTTTCAGTACTAATGCGCCGGTTTCGCAGCTCGGCGTGGTGCGTACTGCCCCAGATCCACGCGAATGATCGGCGTTGCAACCGTTTTTGGCGCCCCGCCCGAACGCGTGGCAGACCACGTGCCGTTCGTGCCGCCGTGCGTGGAGAATTGTCCGCTTCCGGTGCCTCCGGTCGCGATCGTTCCCGAGTACTTGAAGAAATAGTCGAACGACTCGAGGCGGACGCTGCCGTCGCCGCGGAGCGCGCCGACCAACCCCACATTCTCGTCAAACCCGAAGCGCTTCGCGGCTAGCGTTCCGCTGATCGATCCATCCGTTGCGACCACGAACTGAAGCGTCGCGCCGAGGTTGTCGCTGCCGGAATATGTGCCAACCAAAGCGGACACGTCGCCGGTCGAGGAGAAATCGGGTCGGAACGCGTTCCCCGCCCCGTCGAGCTCAACGCCGTCCGACACGCCGTCGCCGTCCGTGTCCGCGTTTGTCGCGTCGAGCCCCGCGGCCACTTCGACGCCGTCGCCCAGCCCGTCGCCATCGCTGTCGGCGTTGTCGGGATTCGTGCCCAGCACGAACTGCTCTGTGGCGTCATCGATGCCGTCACCGTCGGCGTCGGGGGACGTGGTGGTTGGCGCGGTGCGCGATGCGTTGGCATCCGTTGCCGGCGGCGCGCCGGCGGCGTCCGGCCGGACCGAACCGTCGCGCGAGCCGTACAGACGCTGGGCCGCGTTGATGTCGTCCTGCGTCAGATCGCCGGTTTGTCCCGTGTCGTTGGCGAACATGACGGCGTTGGTCGGCGCAATATGATCGATGCCCAGATTGTGACCGATCTCGTGCACCATGGTGCTGAAGTACAGACGCTGGTCGGAGAAATCGAAGGCTTCGTTCATGTGAAGCTGCCCGGTGTTGGCGCCCTCCGGGTAGTAGGCGTGGCCGATCGTGGTCGTCTCGAACGGCCGCGTCGGACAGGTGAGATTCCGCGGTGCGTACAGATCGCAGTGCTGCCCCGATCCGAAGCCAATCACGATGTCGGCCTGGTCCTGGCTGTTTACGCGCGTGAAGTTCAACGGCGTCACGGCCGACCAGCGGCTGAACGCGTCGGCGATCAGGCGGGCCTGCAAATCCTGATCCAGTCGTGTGGACACGTTGTTGATGAAATAGGTCAGGTCGTTTCGTTGAAATCGCGCCGATGAAACCACCGATCGCGCGACAGGCGTGCCGGGCAGCGAGTCGCGATTGACGGGCTGCGACGTGGTGTCGGTCGGCGTCGTGGGCGGACATCCCGAAATCAACGCCAGTGCGAGGCAGCCCGCTGACCATGAGACTCTGCGTGGAAGCGATCCCGAGCGCATCGATTCTTCTCCCGTTGTGGATACTCGCGCGACCCCAACCCGGGGCCGGCGTCTTTCCAACTTCGTCTCGCGAAACCGTGAAACCCGAACGTGTTGCGGCGAGGCAGGTCGGAATCATACCGAGTGACGCGAGCACCGCCACCCAATTCCGCGGAAATGGTTTCACACAGGCGCGTGACACATTTGGCGGCCCGCAAGGGGCCGACGACTGTAGCCACGGGTGCAGTGAGGGCCAACGGCCCGAGCGGAACCCGTGGATGCGACGCGCTCGCGCGGGCCGGCCTGTCAGCTTCGGCCGCCGGGCCGCGCCGCCTATTCTCGGGTATTCTTGCCGGGTGCATGGACGTTTCGGGCCTCACATTCTCCGAAGTTTGCGACGCCGTCGGACCGACGCAGCACCACTTGCCGGCGCTGCGCCGAAGCTACCGCCACGCGTTGCGCGGTTTGCCGCAAGAAGGACCGCTGACCACGTCGATCGCGCCGGTCTCGGGCGTGCAGCGCGACGGCGACCTGGTCAAGTTCGTGCAGCGACACGCCAGCGGGCTGGAAACCGAGAGCGTGATCATCCCGATGCGCGGCAAACATCTCGAGTGGCGTTCGCTCTGCGTCTCGTCGCAGGTCGGCTGCGCACTGGGCTGCACGTTCTGTGAAACCGCGCAGCTCGGCTTGCTGGCGAATCTCACCGCCGGCCAAATCGTCGGTCAGTACGTCGCCGCTCGGCGGGAATTTCAGGCCGACATTCGAAACGTGGTGTTCATGGGAATGGGCGAGCCGCTCGACAATTTCGAGAACGTCGTGCAGGCGGTGCGTGTGCTCAACGATCGCTGCGGATGTTCGATCGCGATGGACCGCATCACGATCTCCACCGTCGGGCGAATTGCCGGCATCCGGCGCCTGGCCTCGCTGGGCTGGCGGCGATTGAACCTCGCGGTCTCGCTCAACGCGCCCAACGACGAGATTCGCCGCCAGATCATGCCGATTGACCGCGCCGAGCCGATGCCCGAGCTGCGCGCCGCGCTGCTCGATTACCCGCTGCGCAACTGCCAGTTCTTCATGATCGAATACGTGCTGATTCCCGGACTGAACGACGCGCACGAGCACGCCCGCGAACTGGTCGAGTTCGTGAAGCCGCTGAAATGCTGCGTCAACGTCATCCCGTACAACCCGCGCCGCGACTCGCCGTGGCCGGCGCCGAGCGAGGAATCCGTGAGTCAGTTTCTCGGCTGGATCGCCGACGCCGGGCAGTATTGCAAGCGCCGCATCACCAAGGGCCGCGACCACATGGCGGCCTGCGGGCAGCTCGGAAACCGAGCGCTGTCCCGGCGGCACGGCGCTGCAGAGCCGCTGCCGATCGTCGCTCGCTAGCGAAGTTATTCAGGCTTGTTTGCATCCTCTGCTGGGTGGGGCGGGCATCTTGCCCGCCCGAGTTCGCTGCCGGGCGGTCAAGATGCCCGCCCCACCCATGATGTACCAATTCGACTAAGCTGGCGCGCTCGTCGACCGGCGTGCCGCGGCAATTCCCGCGCGATCGCAGCGCTCCTGCGAAGAACGGTACGATTCTTATCGTGAAGTCGTCGGCTTTCCGCCTCGGGGAGATCGCCATGTCGAAGCGTGCTCTGTTTCCGGCCACGATCTCGGCCTGCCTACTGATCGTCGGTTGCTCGACATTCGAACGATCCATCCCCAAGAGGGACGCCGACCTGGCGCAGGAGAAGCGGGCGCAGGTCCGCCGTGCGCACATTCCCAAGCCCATCGGCGACGACCGCACGCGCGCCGCGCGTGCGATCTACCCCGAGGAAGCGTTCCGCTGGCGACAAATGAGCTGGAAGGACGAGAATGGGCAAATCGCGCCCGACGCGCCGCGCCGCGCGATCCAGGAACGCGAGGCCAACGTCGCCGCCGCGATGTTGCGCGGCCCCGGATCCATCGCCGGGCTGGACCCAGCCGCGTGGATCGAGCACGGTCCGAACAACGTCGGCGGGCGCACACGCGCGCTCGTGATTCACCCCACCAATTCGCAACGCATGTGGGCCGGCGCGGTCAGCGGCGGAATCTGGTACAGCGCCGACGGCGGCCTGACCTGGACGCCGGTGAATGACGACTTGCCGAATCTGGCCATTTGCGCGCTGGCGATCGATCCGACCAACCCGAACATCCTCTACGCCGGGACTGGCGAGGGTCTCTTCAACGGCGACGCCATCGGCGGCGCGGGCGTGTACAAGTCGACCGACGGCGGTGCGAGCTGGTCGCGCCTGGCGTCCACCGCCGCCTGGGACAACGTTTGCCGCATCGCGATTTCGCCGACGAACGGAGACGTGCTGCTGGTCGCGAAGCGCTACGGTGGAATCCTGCGCTCCACTGACGGCGGCGCGACGTGGTCAACGCGCCTGTCGGCACAGGGCTCGTACCAGGTTGTGTTTCACCCGACCGACGGCAACCAGGCCGTTGCGCACGTGCTGGATTACGACTTCACGGTCTCCGACTGGTATCACCGCGCCGTGTATTCGACAGACGGCGGCCTGAGCTGGACCACGGTGACCGGCGGCTTGTCGCGTCAGAACGGCTTCTACTCGCGCATCGAGCTGGCGTACGCGCCGAGTCAGCCGAGCACTGTTTACGCTTCCTGCGCGGCCAACAACGGACAGATCTGGCGCTCCACGGACAACGGGCATTCGTACACGCAACAGTCCACCACGCCCACGTCGGGCGTGAATTGGTACGCCAACCCGATCTGGGTCGATCCGACCAATCCGAATTTCCTGCTGACCGGTGGCTACGACGTGTACAAGAGCACCGACGGCGGCCTGACGCTGGCCAAGATCAGCGCCGGGTACCTGCTGACGGTGCAGCCACACCCGGACATTCACTTTTTCACGCACGCCCCGGGCTTTAACGGCACGACCAATCGGCGGGTGTGGGTCTGTACCGACGGCGGAATGTTCTACGCCGACAACATCTACGCCGCGTCGACTTCGAGCGGCTGGACGCGGCGATACGACACATACCGCACGACGCAGTTCTACGGCGGCGCCGGCGACGGCCCCACCAACCGCCTGGTCGGCGGCACGCAGGATAACGGGTCGCTGGTCGTCAACACGCCGAGCACCAGCGCCGGCCTGACGTTTGGCGGCGACGGTGGCTTCAGCGCCATCGACCCCACTAACGCCAATTACGTCTACGGCGAGTACGTTTACCTGCAGATTCACCGCTCGACCAACGGCGGCACGAGCGCCGCCTACATCGACAGCGGCTTGGCCGACGCTGGCAGCGCGGCGAATTTCATCGCCCCATTCATCCTCGATCCGAATGACGCCAACGTGATGCTCGCCGGCGGGCACAGTCTTTGGCGCAGCGGAAATGTTAAGGCGGCAACGCCGACCTGGCAGACGATCCGCGCCGCGGGCACGGACAACATCAGCGCCATCGCCGTCACGCGCGGAAACCCGAACGCGATCTGGATCGGTTTGAACAACGGCGAAGTGTGGCGCTCGTCCGGAACCAGCCCGTCGACGCTTACCTGGACCGCAGTCGACAACAACGCCGCCGCCGATCCGCTGCCCAATCGCTACGTCACGCGCATCCTGGTCGATCCGGACGACGCCAATCGCGTCATCGTCGCGTTCGGAGGATTCTCGCCGGACAATCTGTATCGCACGCTCAACGGCGGCGCGAGTTGGGCGGACATCACTGGCAGCGGCGCGACGGGGTTGCCCAGTGCGCCGATCCGCGGCGTCGCTCGGCATCCGGTGGTGCGCAACTGGCTATACGTGGGAACGGAAGTCGGCATCTTCGCCTCATCCGACGCCGGCGCGACTTGGGCGACGACCAATCTGGGCCCCGCGACCGTCAGCGTCGATGAAGTCGTCTTTCTGCACCAATCGACGCGTCTGCTCGCCGCCACGCACGGGCGCGGACTGTACACCGTTCAGATTCAGTACATCCCCGGCGACCTGGATCATGACGGCGACGTGGACTCGAGCGACCTGGGAATCCTGCTGGCGGCGTGGCGGCTGACGCCGGCCGGCGATCTCGACGGCGACGGCGACACCGACGAGGCGGATCTGGGGATACTACTGGCCAACTGGGGTCGAACGAACTGACGAACGCGACGGCGCAAGCGACCACCGCGGTATCGGCTGGCCCAGCACTATGCAGTCGTCGCCCAGTCTCCCGCTTAGTCAGCTTCAAACTCCGCCGCCACCTGGCGCGTGCGGTTGACACTCAGGCGCAGGACGTCTGGCCGGCAATAGTGCCCGACCGGGTCGAAATTCTGGCGTTCTTCGCGCACGCGAGCGAGGTCCAGGTCGGCGACGAAGATCTCTTCGCGGCCGACGACCGGCTCGACGATCCAGCGACCATCCGGACCCGCGACGCATGAGCCGCCGTCATAAAGCACTTCGCCCGCGGTGCGGACGATCCGATCGCGCAGCGGCAGGTCGGCGGGAATATCCGCGTCGCGCAGCAGCGCGCTGGCCGAAATGACGAATGTCCGGCCTTCCAGTGCGAAGAACCGCGTGCTGTCCTGCGTCAATCCGCGCGAGCCGGGCCAGATCGCGACGTGCAGGTCCTCGCCGTCGCCGAGCAGTGCGGCCCGCGCCAGCGGCATCCAGTTCTCCCAGCAGTTCAACGCGCCGACGGTGAATTCCTCGACGCGATGCGTGCGCAGGCCGGCGCCGTCGCCGATGCCCCAGGCCAGCCGCTCCTCGTAGGTGGGAATCAGCTTGCGATGGACCGAAAGCACCCCGGCGTCATCCGCCGCGCCGCCCGGCGCGGCGCCGATGAAAACGCGCGAGCAGAACAACGTGTGCCCGCGTCGCGCGTCGCGCTCGGCCACGCCGAGGATCACGTGCACGCGGTGCTCCGCGGCGGCCGAGATGACGCGCGCCAGATGCTGATCGTGGATGTTGACCGCCTGTTCGAGATAGAGCGCGTGCATGCGCTTCTGGTCGGCGTCATTCCAGCGCGCGCCGTCCGCCCGCGAGATCCAGGCCGGATATCCGGGCGCCAGCGTCTCGCCGAAGCAAACCAGCCGCGCGCCGGCCCGCGCCGCATCGGCGATGGCGGAGACGACCTTCTTGAGCGTGGCGTCGCGATTCATGAACACAGGCGCGATCTGAGCGATGGCGACTTTCATGACGTTTCCCATCCAATTCTGCGGACCGCCGCCGATAGGATGCCGCCAAGACCCCGGCTTGTCACGCCGCCGAGCATCGCGCACATTTCGCCACATGTCGCGCGTCATCAACATCCCGCTCACCGCATCGCTCTGCGCCGCGCTGGCCGGCTGCGTTGGCCCTTACGGCCGGCCCGGCGAGCCGCTGCGGCGATTGGGCGACGAAATCGTCATCTGCGGACAGTTCTTCCACACCGGCGCGCCGGTCGTGCTCTGGATGGACGCCGGGGGATATGACGCATACCGGCTGGAGCGGCGGTTCGAGCCGGTTCAGACGCGGCCCAGCAAGCCGGCCAGCGATTCACCGGCACGCTATGGGTCGTGGCGACGCAACGTGCCGGGCGACGTGCTGCAAGAGGTCCAGCAGGGCGGCTGGACGGTGCAGCGCCTGCGCGAATACGTGGACCAATTCGTGCTGCACTATGACGCCTGCGGCACGTCGCGGCGGTGTTTTCAGGTGCTGCATGACGTGCGCGGCCTGAGCGTGCACTTCATGCTGGATGTCGATGGCACGATCTATCAAACGCTGGACGTGAAGGAGCGCGCCTGGCACGCCGGCGTCGCCAATGACCGCTCAGTCGGCGTCGAGATCGCCAATATCGGCGCGTACAGCGCGCTGCGCGATCTCGAATCCTGGTACGAGCGCGGTGCGGACGGCCGAACCCGACTGCGCTTTCCGGACTCCGCGACGCCAACCGGAATTCGCGGCGGCGACGCGCTGCTGCGTCCGGCGCGCGACGGCCCGATCGAAGGCGTCATTCACGGGCAGCACTTGTTTCAGTACGATTTCACGGATGCGCAATACGAATCGCTCGCCAAACTCGCCGCGACGCTGTGCCACGTGCTGCCGGGAATCCGGCCGGACTATCCACGCGACGCTTCGGGCCACCCGCGGCGCGAGGCGCTGAGCGAAGATGAGCTGCGGGGATTCAGCGGTTTACTTGGGCACTATCACATCACGCGCGAGAAGGTCGATCCCGGGCCGGCGTTCGACTGGGAGCGCGTGCTGAGCGGAATGCGGCAGTGAGGCAGCGACGGGCTGGTAGCCCGGCGTAGACCGGAACGGGCTGGAAGCCCATACCATCGATTCAGCTACGCGCCATCGCCGATGATGTATGTGGTAAACGCGAACGGCACGATCGCCGTCGAGCTGCCGACGTCGATGACCATCTCGCCGTGCACGCGGCACTGGCCGAAGATCGCCGGGAAGTGCATCTTCGCCTGCACCTTGATGAATCCGTCATTCGCGCCGGCGCCGACGCCGGCGAACGCATCCACCAGCGCGATCGCGTCCGCTGCCTCGGTGAACATGCCGCCCGTCTGCACCGCCGCATCTCGAAGCTGACGGAAATCGAGATTGTCGCCCATTCCGACCGTGAAGATCCGCACGCCCTGCGAATTCGCCTGCGAAATCACGTTCCAAAGAAGCTGTGAATCGTCGGCCTGACCATCGGTCGTCAGCACGATCACGCCGCCCTGCGTCGAGCGCGTCGAAAGCAGCGTCATCGCGTCCAAGGCCGCCTGCCAGATCGGCGTCGGGCCGCCCTCGGCCAGTTGAAACAGCGACGATCGGATGGTCGCCGCGTCACTGGTGAAATCCTGAATCAGGCGCGAGGCGCCGAATGTGGGCGGAGGGCCGAAATCGGTGACGGCGACGAAGTCATCGCCGCCCGTGAGTGTGTCAACGAACGCATTTCCGGCCGAGCGCCGCCCGTACCCGAACCGATCCATCGCCGCCATGCTGCTCGAGCTGTCAAACACCAGCACCGTGTTGGTCGGCGTGCCGGCGGTGGGCGGAACGAGCACCGTGTCGATTGCGGCAGCCGTTGCATCGTTGCCGGAATCGCCGAGCAGCGCAATCTTCACGTCGCGAAAGCTGAAATTCGCCGCCGACAGGTTCGTCAGCGGATTGCCGCCCAGGTCGCTGACCGCGACGGCGAGCGTGAAATCGCCGGAGGTGGGTCCGAAGTCGGGTGCGTCGCTGCCGACAAAGCCGATCGAGCCAAGCTCGAGCCCCGGATTGTTGACCAGCAGCAAGACGTCGTGCTGCGAGACGAATCCGTCCGGATCGGTGACCTTCAAGCGGAACTGCAGCAGGAACAGGCCGGCGTCCGACGGAACGACGATCTGCGCGATCGCCTGATCCGCGTTCTGGATCGGAACATTGATCCCAGACTGATCGACTTGCGACCAGGCGAACGTCATGTCGGAGACCGTGAACTGCGAACCGGACTGTACGAACGTGTGGCTGCCGTCGAGGTGAACCACCTGACCGCCGGTGACCGTTAGTGCGCCGCCGGCATCCGCGACGGCGGAAATCGAGTTGCCGTCGGCGCCATCCTGACCGTTCGTGCCATTGGCGCCTGCGGCGCCCGCGGGTCCTTGCGCGCCAGCAGCGCCGGCGGGACCCTGTTCGCCTCGTGCTCCGGGCGCTCCTGGCGCGCCCTGCGCACCTTGATTATCGCCTGTCGTGCCCGGCGGAACGACGAACACGCCGAACAGGTCGGATGCTGTCGTGCTGTCGGATGCGGTCGGCGGGCAACCGGCGACGAGCAGCATCGCGGACGCCGCCAACGAGATCGTGATCAAGCGAAGGTTCATGAGTCTGTTCCTTAGATGGGCGTCTGCACGTGGCAAAGCGCAAAACCGCTTGGCGAGGCCTGATAACTCCCCACCCGTCGCGTCTGCGAATCGGCAGAACCCAACACCGATCCTATGACCGCCGCATAAGTACCGTCAAGCGATGGGGATGCGGAGGTGACGCGAATTGCGTCGCGGACCGAGAAAGCCCGCTCAGCCAGTGGCGTTTCGGCAGTTCTCGTCCCAGCCCTATCGCTCAAGTCGCAAGCCGTACACGTGCAGCGTGCCGCGCTCTGGTCGCCCTTGGACTTGCAACCCAAGATTGCGAATCGCCTGCATGTCGATCCGCTGGCGGCCGGACTGGTTTCCCCACGGTCGCTGGCGCTCGAGATCGGTGATGGCGATGCGGTATTCATGCCGCGCGCCGCGGCCGAAGAACGGCGTCGAAACATACGCTTCGCCGTCGTCACCCGCCGCGGAGCCGTACTCGCTCTGCCCCAGCGGGCCCGCGCCGGCCTCGGCGAGCACGAGGTTGAGTTGCACGCCGCGCGGCGCGTCGAGGTCGATCACGAACGCCGCATATCCATCCAGATCGGTTGCACCCGCCGGCCCCGTGTGCACGGCACACGACTTGGGGCCGCGCAGATTGATTCCCGCGCCGTACGCGACGCCGGCTTCGTACTCCAGCAGCAGCTCGTCGCCTTCTCGCCGCCAGGTAAGTTTCGCATCCGCCGCGCCCCATAATTCCGGCTCGTCGGTCCAGTCCGCCAGCAAGTCCAGCGTCGCGGGCCGCTCCGGATGTTGGCCGGGCGTGTAGGTCGGCTTTTGCTGCGGCGCGAGCTGCTCGGGCATGCGGCGCAGCTTCGCCGAGCGCAGCGTTGGAATCTCGGCGTGCACCCGTTTCATCGCGTTCAACAGCGTTTCATACGGGCGATTCTCGATGTCCACGATGCCATAGTTCGAATCCTCGCCGTCGAATCGTCCCTGCGGCGATTGGTCGGCGAATTCGAACCAATGCGCGCCGACAATCACGGGGATCGTGGCCAGTTCACGCCAGAACGCCTCGTAGCGCTCGGCGCGTTCGCGCTGCGTGGTCACCACCTGTCCCGCGCCGCGCGTGTTCGAACAGCCGCTGCTGTTTTCCTTCGCACGCCAGGAAAACTCGGTGATCATCAGCGGGCGTTTTGATTTCAACCAGAAACGCGCGTAGTGGTCGAAGCCGGAGCGCGGATCGAAGTTGTAGTCATTCAGTGAAATCACGTCGCTGCACTTGGCGTCTTCCTCGAGCACGCCGTCCGGGGCGCTGCCGGCGTAGCGCACGCCCAGGATCAGCACGCCGGGCAGTTCCTCGCGCGTCACTCGCCCGGCGACGGAGAAGAACTCGTGCGCGACGTGTGTGGTGAACGCCGCTCGATCGCTCAGTGCCGCCGGAGTGGCGGAAGCGCGGAGCAGATCGACGGTCAAGTCGCTCCACGCCTTCAGCTCGACATCCCAGGCTCGCGCGAACGCTTCGGGGGTCGCGTATTGCGCGCGCAGGAAATCGGTTGCCGCCTTTCGGGCCGGGTCATCGACCGGCAATTCCAACGCCCTTTCGAGCAGCGTGTACGTTGGGATAATGTCCCAGCCGCTGCGGCCCCACCACGCCATCTCGTTGTCCAGAAACACGCCCAGCAGTGCGCCCCGGTCCGGATACTCCGCCAGCGTGGTGCGGATATTCTCGCGTACAAACGCGTCGAAGCCCGGGCGCAACGGCGACAGGCAGCGGTCCTGCGCATGCGCGGCGACGTAGAGCACGATCGTGCGATGCAGCCCTTCGCCAGCCGCGACTTGCGAGCGGCTCCACGCGCCGAGCGTGTTGAAGCCGTTCGACTTCAGCAGTTCCCGCGTCGCATCGCTCCAGGCTTTCGCGTCGCCGTTGAACTGCCGCCGCACCGCGTCGTAGTAGCGCGTTCCCTCGCGCGGGTTCCATGCGCTGGGCGAGACGTTGTCCACGCCGATTGATAGAAAGCGCTTCCCATCGGGCGCGACGAAGGACCACGCGCCATTCGAATCGGGCGAGACGGCGTAGCGCGCCGGTTGTTGCGCCCACGCCGTGCCAGGCGCGCAAAACAACACGGCTAGCCCGAAAAAGCGGCGGGCGCGCGTGATTCGCGAAGCGGGTCGTTCGCGAGCTGCAGCGCCTCCTGCTCCAGCGTGCCCGAGGCAAGCGCAGCGGAGATCAGCGAAGCGCCCTGAGTCTGAATGACCGTGCGATACCATAGGGCCGAATCCTTCAGCGTTCGTTTCTGCGTCGAGTAATCAACGTGCACCAGGCCGAATCGCTCCTCGTAGCCCTCGGCCCATTCGAAATTGTCGAGAATCGACCAGTGGAAATACGCGCGCAGGTCGACTCCGTCGGCGACGGCGCGGGCCAACTGCAAGAGGTGGCGATGTGTGTAGTCGATGCGCTGCGGATCGTGCACGCCGCCGTCGAGCGCGACCCAGTCCAGGTTGCTGACGCCGTTTTCGGCGATGACGATTGGCAGCTTGTATCGCTCCCACAAGAAGCGCGGCCCCCAGCGCAGCGCCTCTGGCGCGACCGGCCAATGCAGCGTGTTCCGTGCGTGCCCCGGCGGCGCGGACACACGCACCGGTCGGCCGTCAGGATCGGCGCGCACCCCCGCGCCCGAGTAGATATTGACGCCGAAGAAATCCAGCGGCTGACGGATTGTCTCCAGGTCGGCGACGTCGAAACGCGGCAGATCCGGGCCGAACAGCCGCAATCCATCGGCTGGATAGCGGCCCAGGCAGACCGGGTCGGCGAACCAGGTGTTGCTCCACAGGTTGGGCGCTTCGATCGAGAACATCGCCGCTCCGGCCGCTTCGATGTCAGCCGGCATCTCACGATCAGGGAACTCGACTCGCGCGGCCGGCGCCCAGCCGACGGCACACGGTCCGCGCGACGCGGCGCGGATCGCCCGAACGGACAAGCCATGCCCCAGCAGCGAATGATGCGCGGCAAGCAGTTGCTCGCTCAGCGGCAATCGCAATCCGGGTGCGTGCGTGCCTTCGCCGAGGCCCAGCGAGAGGAATACCTGCGGCTCGTTGATCGTAATCCAGTGCGCCACACGGTCTGAGAGGCGGCGCGTCACGCAATCCGCGAAATCTGCTAACCACTGGGCGCTGTCGCGATTCAACCACCCGCCGCGACGCTGCAACGTGAGCGGCAGGTCCCAGTGATAAAGCGTCACCCACGGTTCGATCCGCGCGGCAAGCAGTGCATCGATCAGGCGATCGTAGAAATCCAACCCCGCGTCGTTCGGCGTTCCGACGCCCGCCGGAATCACGCGCGGCCAACTGATCGACAGCCGATACGCTCGCAGCCCGATGTGCCGCATCATGCGCACGTCATCGCCGAAACGGCGGAAATGGTCGCAGGCCGTCCGTCCGTCCGCGCCGCCGCGAATCGCGCCTGCCCGGCGGCAGAATTCATCCCAGATCGACTCGCCGCGCTCGCGCGGCTCCGATCCGCCCTCGATCTGGAAGGCGCTCGAAGCCGCGCCCCAGCGAAATCCGCTTGGAAACAGATCCGTCTTCACGTTGCCTCCCACAGCCCCGCGCCTAGCCCTTGATCGCACCACTGGTCAGCCCGCGAATGAAATCGCGCTGCAGCAGCAGAAACAGAGCCAGCACCGGCAAGACCGAGACCAGCGTCCCGGCCATCAGCAGTCCATACTCCTGGTAGTACACGCCGCGAAACTGCGCCACGCTCACCGCCAGCGGAAACTGGCTGGGCGTCTGCAACACCACCTGCGGCGTGATGAAATTGTTCCAAGTTCCCAGAAACGTGATCATGACGAACGCCGAGAACATCGGCATGACCAGCGGCAGTCCGATCGAAAAGAAAGCGCGCACGTCTCCGCAGCCGTCGATCCGCGCGGCTTCGAGCAACTCGCCCGGCACGGCGCTGAGCGTCGCCTGGCGAAACAGGTAGACGCCGAAAGCCGGTGCAGCGGCCGGCAGAATCAGGCCGGCCATCGTGTCGAGCAGGCGCAGGTGAAACAGAAGTTGAAAGCTCGGCGCAAGCAACAGCGGCGGCGGAATGATGATCGCCGCCAGGACCAGCGCCTCGACGGACCGGCGACCGGCGAAACGCAGGCGCGCCAGCGCGAAGCCGCCCATCGCGGCCGCCAACGACGCGATGATCGCGGTGCTGGACGCGAGGAAGCAGGAGTTCAGCAAGGCCCGCCCGATGCCCAGCTCAGTGAACAGCTTTCGAACATGCTCCAGCGTCAGCCTTCCCCACGCCACGCCCAGGAATCCGTCGCCTGCCGGAAGGAACAGCGACGTGAAAAAGTCCTCGTTCCGCTTGAGCGCGGCACAGGCAAGCCACGCGAACGGCAGCAAGACCAGCAACGCGGACGGCGCGAGCACTGCGTACGCGGCGGCCGGCGCGAACCACGCTTGGGATCTGCCCGGCGTCACGACGCATCTCCACGAAGCGCCACGCGCATGCCGATCGAGCAGATTACCAGCACCGCCGCCAGGACCCAGGCGATCGCGGACGCGTAGCCCAGGTCACCGGTCTGAAATCCGGTTTGATAAAGGTACATCACGATCGTCAACCCGCGGTTGTCCGGCCCGCCGGCGCTGTTCAGCAGCACGAACGGCAACTCGAAGAGCTGAAAGCTGCCGATGATCGAAAGCAAGACGACGAAGGCCGCCACGGGCCGGATGCTCGGAAGCGTGACGTGCAGAAAACGACGCCACGCTCCGGCGCCGTCGATCTGTGCGGCTTCGATCAGTTGCGGCGGCACGTTCTGCAGCGCCGCCAGGAAATACACCATGTTGAAGCCGACGTAGAGCCACAGCGAAGCCACGATGAGCGCCGCCATTACGTACGTCTCGAGCCAGGCAAACTCCAGATCCCACCCGATCGCCGCGTGCAGCAGTTGGTTCAGCAACCCGGTGCGTTTTTCGAAAATCACGCTGAACATCATCGCCACGAAAACCACGCCCACCAGCGACGGCGCGAAAAAGATCGTTCGCAAGAGCCCGCGCCCGCGAATTCCCTCGCGATTGAGCAGCAGCGCCAACCCCAGCGCGAGCGGGAGCTGGATGAACACCGAGCCGGCGGTGTAGACACAGGTGTTGCCAAGCGCTTTCCAGAACAGCGGGTCTTGCGTCAAACGCCGGAAATTATCGAGGCCGACGTAGCGCGCCGTACCCGGCCCAAAGGTCTGCTGAAAAGCGAGCACAACGGCACGGAGTAGCGGATAGGCGGCGAATAGCGCGAAAATCAGCAGGAAAGGGCCAAGCAGGAGCCATGGCGCGGCGCCGCGCGATGATCCGGAGCGCACCGCGGTCATCGCGTCGCCGCCTTTCGCGCGCCTTCGCCAATGAAGACGTTGCGCGCAACGTGCCGTGACACCTCGACCTGCGCCTCTTCCAGCAAGCGCTGCGCTTCGGGCAGCAAATCATCGATGTCGTAACGTTTCTCGCGGCGCGCGTACGCGGCCAGCCGAACCACTGCGTCCTGCAATCGCGCCGAAGCGATCGCCCCGAACGGCGAGCTGCTGCGGGCCGGGACCGAAGGCGCGAGATTGAGATACATGCGCCCTTTTGCCTGTCCGCTGAAAAAAGCATCGGCTTGATCGAAGATCTGGTCGCTCCACAGCGTTCGCACCGGCGTCACGATATCGCCGCGAACGTAGAGCTCGCGCGCCATCTGCGGAGACAGATACAAGTACTTGGCGAACTCCCACAGCCCGCGCGGGTCATTCGCACTCCGGGAAATTCCCAGCATCGTCCCGCCCCACACACTGGTCCGCGCGCCGCCCGGCGTCCACGCCGGCAGCGGCATCAATTTCACTTTTCCGGCAAGTTGCGGAATCTCGTAGCGCCAGATGTTGCACATCCAATCCGGTACGAACGACGCCAGGACGTAGCCGTCGAGCAGCAATCTGTTCCCCGAAGCGGCGAAATACGGCGCGTCCGCGGCGATTCGGCCGGGACCAGCGCACCAGGAAACGATCTGTGCAATGACGCGCGCATGTGTGGCTTGATTCAGCGTCGGATGCCCGGAATCGTCGAAAAGTGCTCCGCCGGCCTGCAGCACCAGCAGCTCGATCACTTCCCCATGCGTCTCCCAAAGATTCAACAGGAAGTGCCGCGGGCGCCCCTCCGCGTCACGCTCCGCCAGCATCGGCCGCAGCACGCGGACAAAATCGTCCCAGGTCTCAATCCTCGATACGTCGATGCCCGCGGCTTCGATGAGATCGGCGCGGTAGCCGAGCATGACCGGGTGCACGTCGTGCGGCAACCCGAAAATCCGGCCGCGCGAGGTCCAAGGCGAAAACGACGTAGGGTTGATGGCTTGATCCAGGCCCTCCTCTCGAAGCCAATCCGTCAGGTCGACAAAGCCGACGCTATCGAGCGGTCCCGCAAAGGTGCGCGCGGCGATGCGGCGCTCGGCCTCGATCAACTCCGCGGCGCTGGTCCGGGCGAGAAACGCCGAGAGCATGCGCTGCTCAACGGCCTGGATGCTCAGCAGCGAGAGCTCGACGCGCGGCGTGTGTCGCGCGTTCCATTCCGCGACCTGCCCCTCGTAAATTTGGTGATGAAGCCGCGCGAAAGTCCACATCCGCACGCCGCGCGCGGCTGGCGCCGGCCAGAGGAAGACGCCCGCAGTCGAGACGGCCGCCAGGATCAGAACCACCAGCGGACCAGGCGGAACTCCCGCGCGCCGCAGGACGCGCAGCAACGCGGCGGCCCGCATCCTGTCGAACTCAGGCCGCCGCGTTTGGTTCCGCACCGATCATCCCGATTGCGCGTTCGCGCTTCTCTCGCTCCCGCTCGGCATTACGGGCAGGTCCGCTGCCAGTTGGCCAAAAGGATGCCGAGATCGGCCTCGTCCGTATCGCCGTCTCCGTCGAGATCGCCGCCGGGACCGCTCTGCCAAGCGGCGAGCAACGTGCCCAGGTCCTGCTCGTCCACGACGTTGTTGCCATTCAGATCGCCCGGGCACGCGACGCCCAGAAACAGATTGTCCAGCGTGAGCTGGCCGGCAGTCCCCCAGGTCGTGACCGCGTCTTCGAACGAGAGCGCGACGGTAAAAGTGTCGGCGTCGGCAAGGCTGGTTCCGGTGAGGAACAGGTTGTCGATCGCCAACGTCGCGCCGGGGCCCCAATCACCGGTTTGCCCGAGCACCGCCAGCGTCACCGTGTACGTTCCCTGGTTGTAGTTGAACACACCGTCGCCGGAGCCGACCTGCACGACCGGCGCGGTCGAAAGCGGCCCGCCGACGTGTTGCCAATTGCCGTTCGCGGTGACGGTGAATTGCAGCGAGGTAAGGTCGCTGTCTTCAACACGGATTGAGTACGTGCCGAGCGTCTCACCCAGCCCCGTGTTGGCGGTCCCCCGCACGTCGGCCGACAAGATCACGTTGGCCAGATTGCCCGAGAGGTTCGCGCGCACGTTGGGCCAGAACAACCCGGCGTACCATCCTCCCGTATTCGGTTGCACGTTCGTCACCTGCACCTGGCCCGCCGCGCCGGGGTTACCGCAATTCAGGCAAGCCTGCGCAGACGCACCGCCACCGACCACCGCGTTTCCGAACGTCCCGAAGAACGCGTTCTCATTCGAAAGGCCGTTGTCCCAATTGGTCGAACCAGCCGGACCGTACGGGCCGCCGCCGGTGCCGGTGGCGGACGAGAAACTCTCCTGGAAATTGCCGAGGTTCGTCGTGCCGGACGAGAGCGGTCCTCCGACGTGCTGAAACGCTCCGTTGGCCGTGCCGCGGAACGCGACGCGCCCGATTTCGGTGTG
The DNA here is from genome assembly GCA_046350315.1 of Phycisphaerae bacterium. Classification (GTDB taxonomy): domain Bacteria; phylum Planctomycetota; class Phycisphaerae; order UBA1845; family Fen-1342; genus CAZHTF01. The sequence continues at coordinate 1,524,592 of JAXMAP010000002.1, read as the reverse complement.
GGTCGTCACCGGCGTCAAGAACAGGTTGTCGATCGCCAGCGCGCCGCCGAAAATCCACGTCGTTTCCGGATTGACGAACGAGAGCACGACGTGATAGCTGGGCGAATCGAGATTGAAGACGCCGTCGCCGCCGCCGCCGAGCCGCGGGCCTTGGGTGGCGGTGCTGAGCGGCCCGCCGACCGCTTGCCAGTTTCCGTTCGCGGTCATCGGGAAATACATGCGATCGCCTTGTGCGTCTTCAATTCGCAGCTCGTACTGCCCGAGCGGGCCGCCGGAGGCGCTCGTAGCGCGAACACTTGCGCTAAGCACCACCTGGCTCAGGTCCTGCGAAGCGAGTCCCTGGCCACCCCAATCCAGCCCGGCGTACCAGCCACCGCCCGGTCCGATGATCATGTCCTCAACACGGATTTCGCCGCCGCCGCCGGTTTGCCCGCCGCCGACGAGCCCGCGCGCTGAGAATCCGCCGCCGGGGAGCACGTCGATCGACCCAAACACGCCGCCGAACGCGGCTTCGCCCGTGATTCCGTCGTCCCAATTGGTGGTGTAATTGAAGGTCGTGCCGCCGATGATCGCGGCGTCGTCCAGAAACAGCCCGCCGCCCGTGCCGGTGACTCCATTGAAGTTCTGGTTGAGCCCGGCATTCAGCGTAGTCTGCGCTTCGAGCCGCAATTCATACGCGCCTCCGACCAAGTTGCCCTTCACATCGGCCGTCAGCGCAAGTTGCGACAGATTCGTCGACGGGAGCGTGAGGCCGTTGAAATACAAACCCGCGTACCAATTGCTGCCCGCGGGATTCGAGTTCGACAACCGCAAATCATCAACATCGACGGTTCCGCCGGTGCCCCAGGGCGTCGCGGCGTTGTCGAACGCGACAACGATCGTGTAGTGCGCGGAATTCACGTCGAAAACGCCCGTCGCCGGATTGCCGTTCGTGTCGGCTTCGATTGCCGTCGACAGCGGCCCGCCGAGGGTCTGGTACGCGCTGGTGGCGCGAGTCCGGAACAGACGCCGATTCCCGTTCGCGTCCTCGATGCGAAGTTGTACGTCGCCGAGAACCTCGCCGGCGGCGTTGGCCGTTCCGCGAACAGCGGCCTGAAGGGTGAAGTTCGCCAGATTCACCGGCGACGGGCCGGATACCAGCCGCATTGTGGCGTTGTCGAGCAATCCCGCGCCGCCCTGCACGCCCGGCTGCGAGAATTCGTAGACCGCACGCACCGAAGTCGTTCCGGCCGGCGCGGTGAGCTGCAGCGGCGTGTTGTCGATCCAGGTGTCCACGGGCGACCCGCTGCTCAGGATGATTGCGCTTTGCTGCAACAACAGCGTGTTGCCCGCATCCCAGAACTCGATTTTCTGGAGGACCGTGTTGGACGTGCCGACCAGCGAATCGCCGGTGTTGTGGCGCGAGAACACGTCGATCGCCCAGGTTTGGCCCGCCTGCGCGGGAAGCGATTGGTAAACGCCCGACGTATTCGGTCCGCCGGAAAAGCGGCCGAACATCTTGCAGACGTGCGTGCCGGAAAGCGGCGTGATCGTGTCCGCCAGCACGTTGAAGCCGGCGCTGTACTCGACCCAGTCGTTCAGCGAACCTCCGGCATCATCGAAATTGGAATTCAGCAGCGGCGATGCGCCGGGAAAGGCGCCGACCGACCACTGCAATCCGCCGTACCAGTTGCCCGCGCCAAGAGTCACGTTGTCGACATCGAGGCGGCCCGCGCCGCTGTTCCCGACGCCGCCGCTGGTAATGCCCTGGGCGGTCACGGTTCCGACCAGCGTCGCGCCACCGAACGTTCCGGCGAAGGCCGCTTCGCCGCTGATGCCGGTGTCCCAGCCGCCGGTGAAACCGAAGGTGTCCGGCTGGCCATTGCCGGTCATGAAAACAGCCGCGCCGACTCCGGTGACGGCGCTAAACGACTCTTCAAAAATATCGAAATGCACGCCGGCGACATCGATCACGCCCGCGCCGCTGCCGCCGACGCCCGCGTTCACGCTGCCGCGCGCCGCGGCGGCGCCGATTCGCGCGTTGCTGACGGTTCCGGCGAAGGCGTTCTCAGCGGTCAACCCGGTGTCCCAGTCGAATGTTTCGCCAAAACCGGCGCCGCTGAAAAAAGTTCCGCCGCCGACACCGGTGACCGAGTTGAAATTCTGATTCAAGCCTTGCGCCGCTGCCGAACCGGCGGCGGCGATCGCCAGCGCGGCGGCGATCAACTTGGAAAACGAAGTTCGAACGAGCATGGATCAAGCTCCTCTTCTTTCGACCCTTTGTCCGCGTCGTGCTTTCACGCGCCCTGTCTCAAGTTTGCCCAAGCCGCGGTACTGGCGCGGTGACTTTCGAGCTCAGGGACAGGTTGCTCCATACAAACCCAGCAAGACCCCCAGATCCGCTTCGTCGACATCGCCGTCGCCATCGGCATCGCCTCGATCACGCGTCACCGGCAGCGGCGATTGATAATTCGACAGCAACACGCCCAGATCGGCGGAATCCACATCGCAGTCGAAATCGAAATCTGCGCTCTGGCCGCCGACACCGCAAGCGGAGCCGCAACTCGACATCATCGCAAGGTGAAACTCCGCGAAATCGCCGGGCTTCAGAACGGCGGGGCCGGCGCCGGGGTTGACTGTGTCCCACGGATTGCCGGGCGAGGCGCCGAAAAACTCGTTGGTGCGAAATGCGTTGTCGGAGTTCAACATCGTGACCACAAAGCGCAGCGAATCGCCCGGCGCGAGACCGAGCAGCGCCAAGGGCATCTGGAATTCGCGCAGCGCTCCGCCAGCGCTGCCGTTGTCGATGCGGTAGGCGACCGCATGCCCGCCAAGCAGATCGCTCGCGGAATTCAGCGCCGCGCCGTTGAGGCGCGTGTGAGAGCTGCGATCCAGTCGATAAATCGTCGCGGCGTTGTCCTCGAGTACGATCGCAAAGTCGGCCAGAAAACCCAGGGCGAAGTACAAATCCGAGCGCTGTCCGCCGGCGCCCTTTCCGGAGGCCAGCCGGCGCGGCCGGTCCGCCACGTCGCCCAGTTCGTAGGTCGATGCAAACCCGCCGGCGACGGAATCGACATACACCACCGCGCCATAGTTCGTGGGAGCGGGCCAGGCGCTGTGCGATTGAAGCGCGAGATTCAATCGACCGTCGGCGCTGGAGTCCAAATGCAATAGCGACTGCGCGCCGATACGGTCGCCAAAGCCGCTGTTGACCCCGTTGATTGATGCCGGATACTCGCTCACCGACAGCACGCCATCCGCCAGCGCCCCGATGCGCGTCGTGTCGCCGCGCTGCACGACCGCCGCTCCCGGGGCATCGGGGACGTACACGCGCACATAGTCGATCTCGTGATACTGCGGAAAGACCGTGCTGCCGTCCGGGTTACCGGGGAAATCCCCGCCCACAGCCGTGTTCAGAATCAGGTAGAACGGCTCGGCCGGAATCGCAACGCCGCTGCTGAATCGCAGCACGCCGTCGATCAGCCAGTCGATTCGCGCGGGCGACCACTCGATCGCGAATGTGTGGAACCCGAGCGAATAATTGGGGCCGACATACTGACCCCCGTCGCTTTGCACACTCGGCCAGCTTCCCCAGTGATGCGTCATGTAGATCCGCGTCGGCTCGTGGCCGAGCAGTTCCATGATGTCGATCTCGGGCGGCCATGATCCGGAAGTCGGCAGCATCCAGTGCGCCGGCCAGAGCCCGCGCGAGTACGGCAGCTTGGCGCGAACTTCGACGCGTCCATACGTCATCGCGAATCGCGCGCGGCTCTCGACCAGGGCGGACGTGTAATTGTACGTGCCCCAGTTTCCATTGCTGTCGTAGCCGGAATAAACCCGCGCCCGGCTCCTCAGAACGAGCGATCCGCTCTGAACGTAGACTTCGTCCGGCGCGTAGTACTGCAGCTCATTGTTCTTGATCAGGTGCCGGTCTTCAACGCGCCACTTCGTCGCGTCCACGCCGCCGGCGGAGAACTCGTCGCTCCAGATCAGCGTCCAGCTCGTCGGCGGCGGCGATGCGCCGGCCGAAAACGTCACGTCATCAAGCAACGCCGATCCGCCCGCCGACCCAACCTGAATGAACACGAACGAAACCCGCGCCTCGACCGCCTGCGCCGGCGCCGTCGCCTGCCACGTCGCCCAAACCCACGTTCCGAGCGGAGACGCCGACGTCAGCGCGTCGGTCTGAGACTCGGCAAGCATGTCCGGCGTCCCGTACGCACCGCCGGACACACGGTAGAACTCGATCTTCATCACCAGCTTGTTCGACGTGCCCTGAAGGCTGTCGCCGGCGTTGTGGCGCACGTAGGCCGACAATTGCCATTGTTGGCCGGCAACGGTCGGCACGTTTTGAAAAATCCCCGAGTAGTTGGGATTGCCGTTGAAGCCGCCAAATATCTTCGCGCAGGCCGGACTAGAGCGCGGCGTCGTGCTCGATGTGACGACGTTGTTCGCTCCGTTATTGAACGGCGTCCAGCCCGCGAGCGAGCCGCCGCCGCTGTCGAATCCGCCGTTGGAAAGCTGCGCCCACGCTGCAGGCGCGGCGAATAACCCGACCGCCAACACGGCGGCGGCGCGGAATGCAGCCGGAATCGAGATCACGCGCGGCGTCCCTCCACCCCAACGAACAGCGACACGTCGTGACAGCCCGGGTGGCATGCTCTCGCCGCAGGCGTAAGCATGCCCGGCTGGATGCATGCCGACCCAGGTTTCGCCGCATGAGTCCGCGGCGAAACCCGGGACGGCATGCCACCCGTCGCCCCGAGCGAATCCGGGTGACTCGTAGCGTCTGACCGAGCCGCGACCGTAAGAGAGCGAGGAATCGAACCGGCGCTTTCTCCGCATTCCCCACTCCCTTTCGGTCGCGGCTCGGTCTATGCAGACACTTCGCCAACAGCCAAACAGCCGACAGGTCGAGACAGCCCTACCGCCGACGCAGCAAAACCACGCCGGCCAGCGACACCAGCAGCAAGCTCGCCGGCTCGGGAATCGGTCCGATGATCGCGCTGCCGAGCGCGTCGACGGTGGCCGGATTCGCGTTCGCGCCGTCGGTGACAAATCCGTACTGCGGCAGCAGGCCCGGCGTGTTCGGCACCAGCAGGCTCAGCGTGAAATTCTGTCCGCCGACCAGCGGCGCGTACGTTTCGAGAATCGTCGCATACCCTTGGGCCGGATCCAGCACCTTGATGAACGCCTGTGACGTATAGCCCGCGGCGAAGTTGTTCAGGAGAGTTTGGCCGCGGAACACGATGTTCTGACCGACCAGGGCCGGGTTCTCCACGTACATGTTCGCGTTCATCCACTTGTTTCCAGCGCCGTTGGGCTGCACCCAGAACGCGTCGGCCGCGTTGTACGTGTTGGTGTTCGGGCTGAGACGAAGGTTCGGCCCGAGGAACGTCGCCGCCAGGTCCGGCGTGCCCCAGGGACTGCCAAAGACATACCCGCCGCTGCCGACCGGCAGATCGAACACGTTCATGTAGCCGAGCCAGGTTTGTCCCGGATCGACCGTGACATTGACATCCGCCAGCGCGACGGAAGCGCCGCACACAGCGGCCAGGATTGACGGGACTGCGATGCACATTCGACAAACAGAACGCATGATTCCTCCTCCTGTTTCCCACCGCCGGCGCGCATGCGCCGGACCTAGTTACAACCCGGCATGTAGGGCGAGACTCGCACACGCGGCGAGTACTCGGACGGAAGTCCGTTCGAACCCATCTGGGTCGGCCGCACCGTTCGTCCATGCATGTCGGCGAAAAGCACGTTGATCGAGCCGTTGAAGTGCCGCGAGGTCGGCATGCGCGCGTTGTGATACTGCTGGAAATCGCCCAGATACGGCCCCTGCGCCTGCGCGCTCAGCACCAGGTTTGCGAAACCGGTGATCGACTGCGATTCGTCGTCGCGTCCGCATTCGAAGATCAGTCCGACGTCGGCCGGCAGGTAGATCTTGTCCAGCTCGCCCCGCAGCCGCCGCCCGTCGCGCGATTGCCCGCAGACCGAGGTGGGCGGATATCCGAACTCGCCGCGGCATTCGATGCAATTGCTCCCCTGCCACGCGATGCGGAAACAGGCCGGGAAACCGTTGCTTTCCGAGACTTCCGCGCCGACCAGATCCTCATTGATGCCGTAGCTCAGATAGCCCCAGTACGACATGTTTATCGCGCTGGCGATCGGATTGCCGGGGTCCCCGGCGCCGCGCAGGCCGTCGTTTCCGCTGCCCTTGTTCCGCACGTAGTACGGCGTTGCGATCTGGATGCGGTCCGACGGGCAGACCAGCCACGGCAGGTCTTTCTTCATGAAGGACTCGCGCGACTGGGCCTCCACGAAATCCCGCGCGCGTACGCCCCAATCCCAGTTGTTCTTGTAGTCCATGCCGTTGCCCTGCGCCAGAGCGACCGGCCAGGAGATCAACTCGCCGCTGTCGCCGTACGAGTAGCGCTGCCGGCTGGGATCCGCCGCCGTCAGCCCGACTTCGTCGGTGACGATCTGCGCTCTTCCGCGCGAGGCGCGGAAATTCTCGGTCGCCTGGGCGCAGGAGCGCATGTTCGCCAGGCATTTGACCATCTTGGCCTGCTCGCGCGCCATGCGCAGCGACGGCAGCAAGATGGAGATGAGCAGCGCGATGATCGCGACCACCACCAGCAATTCGATCAGCGTGAACGCCGCAGCGCGCCGTGCTCCGCGCGGCGAACACTCGAGATTTCTTCCACCGCTCACCGCAAATCCTCCGTGCCTACGACGCCGCCGACGCACCATTCGTCGCACAAGGCGGCGCCGTCGATCCGTTCACTTCGAAGAAAGTAGGAATGGTTTTTCTCAGGCTCTCGCGCACCGCGCCGCGCGTGATCCAGCGCGCCGCTTCGTAGCCCAGCGCCGAAGCATCCTGGCACACCGCCGTCAGCGTCGGATGCACGCTGAAACGCAGGTCCGTATCGTCGAACCCGATGATCGACAAATCCTGCGGAACGCGGACGCCGAGCTCGTGCGCCTTCTTGATCAGCCCGATCGCCAGCGCCGGGTCCGCCGAAAAGAGCGCCGTCGGCCGATCCGGCATGTTCATCGCCATCGTCAGTACGGTGGCGCCGCCGGCGAGCTTCGCCGGTTGCCGGAAGACCAGCCGTTCGTCCAGCTGAATGCCGGCGGCGCGGAGCGCGTGGCGGTAGCCCTCCAGGCGGTCGAGATGGTCGCGATCGGGCACGTTGTGCATGGCGAAGCCGATGCGCCGATGCCCCAGCGCGATCAGGTATTCGACCGCGCGCTGGCTTTCCGGCCCCGAGGCGCCGTCCAGGTAGCTGACGTACGGCTCGTCGAATTGCTCGCTCAGCACCACGTGCGGAAATCCCTCGCCGGCGATCTCGCGACAGATATCGCGCGTCGCGGCGGTCGTGCGCAGGATCACGCCGCTGACGCCCTTACGGCCAAAGAACTGCGCGTGAGTTTCATCAGGCGACTTATCGCGATGCAGCGAGATGATCAGCACGTCGTGCCGCGCTTCCTCGGCGCCGCGGACGATGCCTTCCAGCACGGCCGCGTCGAAGGCATGTGAGATCGTGCGCACCGCGGTGTGCACAAACCCGATGGACGCCGAACCGGCGCGCCGCAGACGCCCCTTCACGTAACCAACTCGGTTGGCGACGGACAGGACCGCCTCTCGTGTCGGAACGCTGACTGCGGGGCTGTTGTTGAGCACGCGCGAAACGGTGGCGATCGACACACCCGCCCGCGCCGCGATTCTCCGGACTGAAGACATGGCGTCCTCGCGTTCCATGTAACAGACTTGAAACATTGGAACGACGGAACGGAGCGTAGGCGAAGAAGTACCAGATTGTCAACAGAAAAACGGCGTCAAGGATCGATGTAACGTTTCAGTGTCACGACGCGGCCGGCGGAACGCGGGCGAACGCGGTGCACGGCATTGTGGGCGGGGCACTTTGACGTCGCAGCTCGGCGGACCGACGCCCGCCCCATGCACGCTAGGCAGCTCGGTTACACTTATCGCGCCGAAGGAGCGGCGTCATGACCGACACACCGTATGGCGAATTCGATCAACGGCAACTGATCCTGCGCGACCGGCTGGCCATCGACCGCACCGCGATGGCCAATGAGCGGACGCTGCTGGCGTACGTGCGAACCAGCTTGGCGCTGGTCATCGTCGGAGGATCGCTGCTGAAGTTCTTCAACTCAACGTTGGCCGACGTAACCGGCTGGTTCTTTATTGTGCTGGGAGTCGGCACCCTGATCATCGGCTTCGCCGCGTTCGCCGGCGTTCGGAAGCGACTTCAGCGTGTCCGGTCCGATGTGAGCGCTGAAGAGTCGCTGATCGGCGCGCACGAACAGCACTCGCTGGATCATTGAAGCGACGCGACCGTCGATTAGCTTTCAGCCGAATCGCCCTCAAGCAACCGGCGCACCAGCCGCTTGATCCGTTTGGCGATCCGGCCGTTGAAAAAAAACGGCGAGTATTGACGCATCAGCAGATACGTTCGGCGGCCCCACGGCGCGTGACGCTTGAAGGTCGTTCGCAAGGCGCGCCAGTATCGATCGGACTTGCGCGAGAAGATCAGGTCCAGGCGATTGTTGACCAGCGGACGGTCGAGAATGTGATTGTGCAACACGCTGCGCAGCGACACGACCGGCTGAAACCCCGCTTTGCGCGCCCGCAGCACGAGGTCTGAGTCGGCGTGGTACTGCGGCATGTGCACGGCGTCGTACAGGCCGACTTGCTCGAACACCGCGCGCGGGATCAACACCCCATTGCCCGGCATGCAATCGGTCGGATACGGATCGGCGATCGTTCCACGCACGTCGTCCCAGCGCTGCCCGGCGTAGTTCAGACGGAACATCTCTCCGCCGCGAAAGACCGACGTCGTGCCGAGCGCCCAGATGCGATCCGGCTCGGTCTCCGAGTGAATGCGGCAGCCGACGATGTACTTCGGATCGCGCCGCGCGATGTCGACCATGTGCGTCAGAAACTCGGGGTCCATCACGCAATCATCATTGATCGTAAGGATGTAATCGGCGCCGTGTTCGAGGGCGTAGCGCACGCCGGCGTTGGTTCCGCCCGACCACCACAAGTTCCCGTCGCCGCGGACGACGATCACGTCGGGGAAATTCAGCTCCAGGTGGAAAAGCGTGTTGTCGCTTGAATTGTCGTCGACGATCACGACGCGCTTGTTGCGATAGGTCACGCCGGCGAACTTGCGGCAAAAACGAAGCGTCAGATCGCAACGATTGAACGCCGGTACGATGGCGAACACCCACGGCTCGTCGCCTTCGCGTCGTGGCGCGGGCGGCACCACGCGCGCCGCGACCGCCGCTTCGGCAGCGGGCCGCGCGGCGAGCGGCGGCGAGTCCAGTCGCGCGTGTAATCTCGTGGCTTCCATTCTCACTGGCCCAAGGTCAAACGCGAAAAATTCGACCGCCGAAACGGTGCGGCCGGCGCGGACCGATCAGCGCTACGCTCCGTGTGTCAGGTGTTTCCAGACGCGGCGACCCTGCTCACGAAGACGCCCCGGCAAGACCCGACTTACCGGCCGCAGCATCGGCTTGAATCGCACCAGCCAGCCGCCCGGCGCCGACTTGCCGTTGCCGCTTTCCACAATGTTCGATCCGTCGCGAGCGGCGCGGTAGCGCGAAAGCAACGACACGCAAGCCCCGTTGCACACCGCCAGCGTGCGTCGAATCGTCTGCAGGCGGCCGGAGCGATGCGCTTCCTTGGTCAACACCCAGCGCCACTCTGCACCGGCCGCTTCGACCGCGGCCCGACCCTCGGGCCAATCTTCGAGGCGCCGCGAATTCACAAACGCCATCTCCGGGTAGACGAATCCGTGGATCTTCACCAGACCATCGCCGGTTCGGCGCAGGCGCGCGGTGTCGAACGCGCCGCTTGGGCTGACTTCCCAAGCTTCGCCCAGATAGAGCACCTTGCTCGGATCCGCCAGAAAAGCGCCCGCGAGCGAGTGAAACGCCGTCGCCGTCAGGCGGTTATGACCAGCTAGCACTTCCGCGACCAAGTCGAGCGATGCGCTCTCTGCGAATCGGCGCAGCGAGGCCCACCTCCCCATCTCGGAACTTGGAATCTGCTCGTACTCGACGCCCGCCGATTCGAGAAATGCGCGCACTTTCGTGTTGTCCAAACCGTCCGGCAGCAACACGCGCGTGAACGCGTGCGGATAGCCCGCCGCCATCACGTTTTTGATCGCCTCCGGCACGCCCCACGCCCCGTTTTGCGCGCGGACCACCACGCCGATGCGCGGCAGGCGCCCGGCGGCGTCGCGGTCGGTTGGGTCAAACGCGAAGAAACGCCGCGCGGACTCCTCGAAGCACGCGAGCATCTGCCGCGCCGCGCGCGGCCAGGTGAAGTCCGCCGCCAGTCGATAGCCGGCCTCGCGCATCTCGCGCCGCCGCTCCTCGTCGTCGAGGATCAGCCGAATGGAATCGACCAGCGATTCGACGCGCGCGGGATCGAAATACTGCGCTGTTGAGCCGCAAATTTCGCGCAGCGCCGGAATGTCCGAACAGATGACCGGGCAGCCGCAGGACAGCGCTTCGATGGCCGGGATTCCGAATCCTTCGAAGAGCGTCGGCATCACGAACGCCCGGGCGTGGAAATAGAGGTGACGCAACTCGTCCACGCTCACCTGTTCGAACGTGCGGCACTGCGCGCCGAGGCGTCGCGCCTCGATCTCTTTTCGCAGCGGAAATCCGCCGCACAGCTCGAATCCGACGAACACCACCGGCGGCGTCACGCCCATCTCGCGCAGGCGAACCAGCGCGTCGAGCAACAGCCGGTGATTCTTGTGCTGGTAGCAGTTCGCGGTATAGAGCAGATAGTGCGACGGAAGCGGCTCGCGGCGCCAGGCGCCCGGGTCTTCGCGCGATCGCGACACCAATCCGGCCTGTGGCGCGTTGTAGATTACGCGAATCTTGTCGGGCTCAATCTCAAACTTGTCGATGAAGGTCTGCTTGCAATACTCCGAGATCGCCACAAGCACGGTCGCCGAGCGGCAGATCTCGGGATAGATCTCGCGCCGCGCCAGCAGGTCCGCCTCGCTGAAGAACTGCGGAAAATATTGTTCCTGGATGTCGTGCAGGATCGCGACGCTGGGGCGGTCGTAAATCCGCGGCTGAAGGTTGTTGAGCGGTCCGAAAAACAGATCGAACTCGTCGCGATACTGAAGAATATCCTGCTCGCTCGCGACCTCGATCAGCCGCACCTGCCCGCGAACGGCGCGTCCCGGGAAAAGGTGCTGGTGAATTCGCGGAACCTGGTGCAGAACACTCAATCCCTCGAACTGAGCGAAAATCACATATTCGTTCTGATCGTCGATCTCAAGAAGGTGCTCGAGAAGCTCGGTGAAGACATAGCGCGCCCCGCCGCCGCTGACCCGCAGAGGACACGCGTTGATGCCGATTCTCATCGCGATAACGTCTTCCCGCGGCCGGCCGCAGCGACCTCCAGCCTCTGGCGTATCGTAGGCGTGACCGGATGTCTGTCAAGAAATCGCAAGTCGATGAAAGCGCTGCGTGAGTTCGTCGCACTCTCGTCGGCAACGACTAACGCCGCCAATCCAGCGCGATGATAGACACATGGCCCCCCCTGTTATCCACCACTTCGTGCTCCGAGCCCCAGGATTGCCTGAGCTCCGGCTCCTCCGACAAACGCCGAATCAACTCCGCGCCATCGCGTCTTTCGGCATCGGTGCGCATCAACACGTACGCCGGTCGATGCAAGAGTACGTGATCGCGCAGCGCGCCGTAACGGCGCTCTACATCCGGCTCGTTCTCGGGCCAGGGCTGCCAACGCGCGCCGGTGTAAAACGCGACCCGGCGTTCGCTCGCACCGCCCAGCAGGAGCTTTTGCGAAACCTGCGGGTCGTGTGCGACAAGCCACGTCGACGTTTCCCGTACCCACCCATCCGCGCCGTTGGGAATGCGCAGGGAGTACAGCGCCAGCGGCGCGATCACGGCGATGATCGCGAGCGGCGCCGCGAGCAGATGTGAAATCCCGCTCGGTTCGCCGCCCGCCGCAGAGTTCGACGCCGGCCAGCGCGACAGGAGCGCGTCGAGCATCGCGGCGGCGGCAGGAATGAGCAGGATCACAACGGGCAACGCGTGTCGCGGATCGAGATAACCGTGACGCCACTGCAACAGCGACATCAGCATGAACTGCGCCGCGGCGCAGATCGTGGCGGGGATCGCCGGATGCCGGGTCAGGCGACGGCCAAGCAGAAGTAGCGTCGGCAGCGCCGCCAAAGGAACGACAACGCGGCCGGCGCGGAGCGTTTCGTACGCCGAGATGCCGATCGCCTGATACCAGCGCGTCTCGTGCCGCGACAGCGCGGCGTACGCGAATCCGTCGACCTCCGTCGCGCGCGAATCGGCCGCGGACGCCGGCGCGACGAACTTCTGGATCGGCTCCTTGTCCGCTTTCTGCGACAATCCGCCGATGGTGAGGAAATACGGTCCGCACGCCAGTCCAATCGCCGCGCAGAGAGACACGATCGCGGCGGCTTTTCGGGCCGGCGAAAGCCACGGCGCGGTGCAGATCGCCGCGACACCGGCCGCGAACAGCACGGCCCCCTCGGGTCGAGTCAGATACGCCAACCCCGCCAGCAATCCCGCGGCGAACGCGCCCGTCAGCGACAGCGATCCGCCCAGCGCGCACAGCGCGCCGACGTAGAGGGCCGCGAACGGCTGATCGGACATGACATCGGCAGAGAGCCACGTGTTGAGCGGCAGCACGGCGGCGATCGCCATCGCCAGCAGCGCCGCGCGGCGCGCGTCTGCCCGTTGACCCGCCGATTGAGCCTGTCGCAGCGTGAGCAGTCCGACCAGCGCGACCACAGCGCCGCCGCCGAACAGCGAAACCGCCTGCCCCGCGAATTGCCATCGCAGCGGCCCCTCGGCGATTCCCAGCATCGCCAGCAGGCGTTCGCAGGCGAGCACGCACAGCGGAAAGAGCGGGTGCTGGTCGTATTCGTGACCGCGCAGGACCGAGACGCCATGCTGGCCCAGGTCGCGCGCGTACCAGCAGAACAGCGCGCCGTCGCGCGAAACAGCCGGCATCGCAATCGCAAGCACGATTCGCCAGGCCATCGCGACCGCCAGGATCGCGCCGGCCGCGATCCGGTAATGGCGCGAATCAATGGGCCGCCCCAGCAATTGACGGTCGAAAGACGCTGCACGCTGAGGCCCGACCGCAAGGGAGCGGCTCTCTTCTCGGCCAGAGCGGTGCGCATCCGCCGCGTTGGATTCCGACGAAAAATGCGGTCGAGCAATCGAGTTGGATTCGAGGGATTCTTCCGAGGGCTGCATGCGACTGCCGAAGGTGGGACTCGAACCCACACACTGTCGCCAGTACGGGATTTTGAATCCCGCGCGTCTGCCAGTTCCGCCACTTCGGCGCAACCAGCGATTGTGCGGCGACCGCGCGGGCGGGTCAAGCGAGATGCCGCGCCGGGTAGTGGCTCGGCTTCGCTTGCGACGCCGGGAAAACGCTCGACACCAAGGTCCGACCGTAAGGGAGCGGCCTTCTGCGGTCGCAAGAGACGCCTCCCTTACGGTCGGGGCTCGGCTGGGGAGTTCCTTCGCAAAATTGAGCCACTACCCCGCGCCGATGCGGGCGCGGATGCCCACCGGGCGCGCAATTCGTTTGAACCGTCGCGACAGCGCTCGTTATCATGAAGCCTCGAAGGAGGGTCTAAAATGAGGACAGCCGTAACGCTCGTCGCGATCTCGGTTTCATGGATTGCATCGACGGCCCTCGCCCGCGCCACGCCGCCGGATGTGGCCATCGTCGCCGCCGCCGTGAATACCACGACGCCTGACACCAACACGCGCTTCACGGACGTGCGCGACAAGTTGTTGGGGACCGGACTGATCAACAGCTGCGCAATTTTCAATGCGACGGCGTTCGGCCCCGGAACGCCAACACTGGCCTATTTGCAGCAGTTCGACGCGGTCATCGTCTGGAGCAACGACAGCTTCGCAGACGCGGTCGCGCTGGGGAACGTGTTGGCGGATTACGTCGACGCCGGCGGCGGCGTGGTCGTGTCGGTGTTCGCCAACACCAGCACCAACACCGCCCGATTTCTGCAGGGTCGCTGGCAGACCGGAAACTACATCGCCATTCCGCAGAACGGCGGATTCACGCAGGGTGCCGGCAGCTTGGGCACCGTGTTGGTTCCCGGCCATTCCATCATGAACGGCGTGCAGACGTTTTCGACGTTCTTTTTGGGCGCCAGCGGCGGGTATCGCCCGACCAATACCAGCGTGACCGCCGGTTCGACGAAGGTCGCGCTATGGAACACGGGACACACGCTGGTGGCGCTGTCCCCCAATCCGCGCGTGGTGGAGCTCGGGTTCCACCCCGTGTCGAGCACCGTCAACGCAAACCTGTACTGGGATGCTTCCACCGACGGCGATCTCATCATGGCCAACGCGCTCGTATACGTCGCCGGAGGGGCGACGTCGCCGTGTCCGGGAGACCTCAACAACGACCGCGCGGTCAACGAGACCGACCTCGGCATTTTGCTGGCGGCCTGGCAGGCTGGCGCCGGCGGCGATCTCGACGGTGACAGCGACACGGACGAAGCGGATCTCGGGATTCTGCTAGCCAACTGGGGCCAGGTCTGCCCGTAGCCGGCCCGATCGGCGGAGCGGCGGGCCGACTCACTTCGCCGACAGGTCCGCCGTTTCCAGTTCCACGCGATTCTGCTTGGCGTTGTAGCCCTGGCGGCGAACCACTTCGTGCAGCAGATCGACGCGTTTGCCGGCGTCCACGCGGCTGGTGAATTCGACCGTCTGGAAATCGAACAGCTTGGGATCAAGCGACGAGCGGAATAGCACATCGCCCGGCAAGAGGCGGCGAATCTCGACCTCGATCGGTTTGCCGCTGTAGTTGCGGATGCGCTGCGTGTACAGCTCGCGATCATCCCAGCCGGCGACATCGCCCCGCAACTCCACTTTCAGGTTCCCGTCGTCGACGCGTCGATACACGTCCGCTCCCTGCAGCCGGATCCAGATGTTGTCGCGCCGGCTGCGCAGCTTGATCCACTCGAAAATGACCTCCGGATCCGGGCCGAGATTCAACTCGATCTTGTCGCCGATCGGCACATATCGGATTGATTGCTGCACCAGAAAACTCAACCCGTCCCGCCCATTGTCGCGAAACACGCGCACCATGCCGTCCGGCAGCGGCGTCTCGCCAAGCTGTGACTTCTTGTCGTTCGTCAGCAGGTACATGCGAACAAGCTGTTCGCCGTATTCCACCGGGCGATAGCGGTACTGCACGCGAAGCGGCACGGTGGCGCCGTTGAAACTTCGCATGCGCTTGGCCCAGCCGTTGGGGATCGTTTCCGTTCCTTCGATCGTGTAAATGAAGTACTCGCTGAGGCCTTGCTTGATGATCTGTTTTTCGTCAAGTTGGTCGGCCGAGGGGGCGCCACCACCCCTGCCGGCGACGATACCGAGCGACTGCTTGAACGCCCGCGCTCGGAGTTCACTGCGCGCGCCGTCCTCGAGTTTGTTGTAGTCCGCCATGGGGATCTTCGCCAGCTCGGCGACCTTCTCGACCAGGTTGATCGTGCCGACCACCAGGCGCACACTGGCGTCTTCGT
Source organism: Phycisphaerae bacterium (assembly GCA_046350315.1). Lineage (GTDB taxonomy): Bacteria > Planctomycetota > Phycisphaerae > UBA1845 > Fen-1342 > CAZHTF01. The sequence goes on along the minus strand of JAXMAP010000002.1, from coordinate 1,508,993 downwards.
AATCCTCGCCCGAGTGATTCGTAATCCGCACGAAGCCTTCGAAGCTCATCTGCTGCTCGTCCGTGCCGGCAATACAGACGTAATCAGCGGCCCACGAAATGCCGCTCGTGAAATACGTGATTTCGACCGTCGCCGCGCCGTCGAATTCGCTTTGCACGTTCCAATAGAGCATCTGCGGCTTGGCGTGCGGAAAGGTCGTGTCCAGCAGACTGAGCTGATCGCCGCGCGTCGCAAAACGCAGCTCAACCGAGCTGGCGTCGATCAGCGTGTTGGCCCACGAGAATTGCAGCGGGTTCACGCCGCGCTTGAAGCTCAGCGTGCGCGTCTCGCGCACCAGCGTCAGATCCTCCGAGTTGTAGATCGTGAGCTGCACGCCGTCGCGCGGCGGAACGGTGGCCAGATCGATGTTCTGCTGACCGGCGGAAGAAGCGCCAGCCGCGAGAATCGTAAAGAGCAGCGCCGTGAGTTGCGACCGTGATCTCATTTTCCAGCATCCTTCTTCTGAAGGTGGTACGGGCGTCTCGCCCGTTCCGCGTTTTGGCTTCATCTCGGCAAAAGCGGTCCCTGGCACGGACGAAACGCCCGCACCACCCGCCCTGGGATTACCATTCGTTTTTCAAAATCACATGCAGCTTGTGCACGACCTTCTGCGCCTTGTTCGCGGCGTCGGCCGGTGGAAGCGGCGCGTGAAACACGAGTTGCTCCTGCGTGCTGCGCTCGGCGTCGGGCCCGCCGGCAAACGTCGTTTCCGAGCCCAGCTCCCATTCCACGTCGCGCCCGGAATCGCCGCGCGCTTCGTTGCGCACCAGGCGCAGATTCTCGGCCACGTCCAGCGTCACCGGCTGCGTCTTGAAATTCTCAATCTCGTACTTGAGCACCACGTCCTGGTGATACAGGTTGCCGGAGACCGGCCTGCGTTCGTTCTTCTCGATCGTGCGGCGGACGACGATGTCCTGCGCCACGCCGACGAACAGACGCATCTCGTCGTCGATCGGCGTGAACTTGCCCCAGTCTTCGCCCAGGAACGCGGTCGCGCCGTGGCCGTCGTCCTGGAAGATGCGCACTTTGCCGAACGGGAGCGCGGCCTGGCCCAGTTGGTCAGACGCGCGGTTGCGCAGCACATAGTGCATCGGCACGCGCAGCTTGTTTTGGGCGCGGTCGAGATAATCAAACTCGGCCGGGTTGCACGTGTACGTTTTGCGGATCGGCACGCGCTCGAAGCGCTCGGCGAGCATTTCCTTCGTTTCGTTCACGCCGATCGGCTTCAGGAAGCGCTTGCCGAATCCTGCCCACACGCCGCTGCTGCCGAATTCCTCGTTGGCCAGATTTTGGACACGCAGGTACTCCGAGAGCGTCAGCGTCGACTCGTTGGCCGACGCGACGGCGCGATAGTTGAAGCTCTTGTTGAGATTTCCCAGCAGGTAGCTGATGCGCACGCGCGCTGGTCCCGGTTTCTCCGCGGATACCGCCCAGGCAAGCGCGGGCTCGTTTGGAGGATAGCTGACCGCGATGACCGCGATCTTGCCCAGTTGCGTCGTGCTCTCAGGCAGCACGCGAAAGAGGATCGCGCCGGGATCGATCGACGTGTTGGTCCACGCAAAGTCGACCTCGTTCACGCCCGCGACCAGCGGCACGATCCGCTCTTCTTCAACTAACGTGGCGCTGGCGTGATCGAGTTGAATCTCCACCCGTTCGCGCACCGGCAACGTGTTCAGCCGAATGCGCGCCCAGGCCGGGCCGATCGGCCACAGCGCGAGCGCAACGGCGGCGATAGCGACGAAGCGTCGCATGCGACACACTCCTAATCCGACAGGGCTGTTGATACTGGCGGCCGCGCTGGCCGCGCTGGGACTGCACCCAATGAGACGCATCGCCTGCTGAAAAGTTCCGACGAACCGGGAACGACCGGCGTGCGAAAATCTGATCGTTCGAAACCAGCGCGAAAAAGGTCTTGAAGTGACGTACGCCGGCTGGTAAACCCAAGATTCGGTTCAACTAGCCAGGAGGGCCAACATGAACTGGAAACTCGCATCGTCAGTCGCCGTCGCCGCCGCATGCTTCGCGAGCACGGCCGCGGCGCAATTGCTGCTCGTGCCGGATTGGACCGCCGATCGCGTGATGGCGTACAGCGCCGCCGACGGCAGCCTGGTCAATCTCGATTACATCGTCGAGGGCGGGCTGGTCGTCTTCAACTCGCCGAAGGAAGTGATTCAGGTCGGCAGCGAGCTGTGGGTTACGGACCAGGTCAGCGATTCGCTGACGCGCTTCAATCTGGCCGGCAACATGCACCTGGGGACGATTACCGGCGGAATGGACAACATCCGCGGCGCGGCGTTCGCCAACGGCCGCGTGTACGTCGCCAATAACGGCACCGGCAACGGTGCTCCGGGCCGCGCGATCGTGACACTCGATCCAACCGGCGCGCCGCTGGGTTCGTGGCCATTGGTGGCCAACGGCGACCCATTTGAGGTGTTCGAGCTCAACGGCGAACTGCTGATAGTCGACATTCAGAACGACAACGTCGATCGATTCAGCTACGCCGGCGCGTATATCGCCACGCTGATCGACGGCGGCGTCACCGGGTTGGGGTTCCCGCAACAGATCACGCTGCGGACGAACGGCAATTTGCTGATCGCTGCCTTCTCGGTCCCCAACCCCGGCGTTTACGAGTACACGCCCGCCGGCGCGTCGGTGAACTACTGGGGCGTCAGCACCGGGCCGCGCGGCGCGTACGAGCTCGGCGACGGCGAGATTTTGTACACCGACTCGGCCGGCGTGCACAAGTTCGACCCGACGAGCGGCGCTTCGACGCTGATCCAGGGCGGCGTGAACGCGCAGTACATCACGGCCATCTGCCCTGGCGACCTCAACGGCGACCGCCGAACGGATGAAGTCGATCTGGGCGTGCTCCTGGCCGCCTGGCTAACCAGCGCCGCCGGTGACTACACCGGCGACGGCGCCACGGACGAGGCGGATCTTGGAATCCTGCTCGCGAACTGGCAGTGCGCCGCGCGATAGAAGAATGAGCACGCGGTTCGGATGCTTCGTCAATGTTCGAGTGTATCTTCTCGCCGGGCGTCGTTTCGGCCGACGTCGATCTGAACGGCGACCGCGTGGTCGACGAAGGCGATCCGGGCACCCTGCTGGGGTCGTGGGAGGCCGACGCGGGCGGAGATCTGGATGGCGACGGCGCGACGGGGCCGTCTGATCTGGGAATTCTGCTGGCGAATTGGCGGAACGCCTGCCCGTAACGACCCCAGATCTGCTAGCGCCCAGCGGCGTAGGTGAGCCGATTCGGTCCGCCCACGCCGCCCGATTGCATTCTTACCAGCTATCCGTTCCGCCGATCGCGGTCGCCCGTCAGCGACGTGCCCCAACCGCGGAACAGGCCCCACAGCCGGGCGAAGAAGCCATCCGACGAGCCGTTTGACGCAGTCGCGGAGTCCTGCGGCGTCACTGCGTGGCGCGACGGACCCGCGGTGCGCGACTCGGCTTCATGGCTGGAAGCGAACTCGTCATGGTGGCCACGCGCGGAATGCGACGCCCCGACGGTCGCCGTTTCGTGAGAGCTCGCGTCCGCGTGATCGCCGTAGTGCCAGCTCGACGTGTCGAGCTCGGTTGAGTTGCCGGCGTCGAACACTTCCTCGAACCGTCCGCTGACCGACGAGATCGGCGCTTCCGAGCTTGGCAACTCGAAATCAAGACCGCCGGCCGGGTCGCGCTGGTCGCGCGGCACGTTCCACTGCACGTTGATTTCGCCGTCGCCCGCATGCTGGCCCGCGATACCGTTCGCGTCGGGCGCGAAACCACTCGAGTGAATCGCACCCCCCATGGGGCTACCCGGACGAAGCGCGCGCAGGGTTTCGGCGCCGTCCCAGAGTTTCGATCCAGTTGAAACGCGCGGCGTGCCGGCCGCGTTCGTCGTCCCGCCACCCTGTCCGGACGAAGCTGAGCCCGCCGAATTCACCGTCGCCGGCGAACTCTGCGAGTCCGCGTTGCCCGGCAAGTGATTGTCGGTCGAGCCGGCGCTGCCTGCGACCGGCCCATGCGGCTCAGCGCTAGTCGGCGCCGCATTCGGCGATACATCATTGGCGTGCGACGACGTTTGACCAAACGCCGATTCTGACGAGGAAACCGGCGAGTCACTGGCGACCGGCGCTGAATCACCGGGCGAGCCTGCTTCGACCGTCGCCGAGGAATCGGTCGTGATCGCGTCGGAACCGATGTTGACGGACGCCGGAAGCTCGCTGTTCGCGGAGCTGACGCCGAATCCGCCATCGCCCAGCCCGTGTGCCGCGCCGGATGCCGGCGCGCCGTGCGACGTGCTGGCGTCGTCGGCGAACCCCTGCGAGCTCGAGTTGGACGCGTCGCCGGCGCTGGACACGATTTCACTTCCAATGTCGGTCGGGCCTACCTTCGAGGCCGGAGAGCCGACATCCGACGCGCCTGGCCCGGCGGCTTCGCTCCAGCCGGATGCGACCGCGTCGCCGGCCGTTGCGCCGACGCCTGCCGACACCCCGGAATCGACGCCGTGCCGAACGTCGCTACCCATTGCCGACGGGCCGGCGTCTGCCGATCCTTCCGGCTCGCCGTAGTTATTCGTGTCTTCGGCCCAGTGTTCCGCGTCGATGGGTGCGCCGCCATTCAGCGGCGTACCGGAATAGGATTGTGCCACCTCGACCGCATTGCCCATCGAATCGGCCGAGTCTCCACTGTGTTCGCCGCCGCCGGATGCGCCGGGCGCGGAATTGGCGGGTTCGTAGTTGGACTGCGTTCCGCCACTGGACGCTCCGGCGTCGGCTGGTCCGGTTGCCGAATTCGAGGCATCGCCGCCGCTCGACTGTGCCCCACTCGAACCCGTCGGATCAACGTGCGCCGATTGATCCGCGCCGTCGCTCGCGCCGTACGTGTGCGCGGCGTCCGTAGCGTTTACATTGGTCGAATCGGTCGCGTTCGTATCGCTGGGCGTCGTCGAGCTATCCGCACTAGCTCCTGCGTCGGTCGACGCGTGTGCATCGCCCGACGAACTCGCGCCTGCGTCGCTGTGCGCGCCGTCATCCGCGCCACCGCCGGTGGAAATAGGCCCGTCGTGCCCGGTGTCACCGGCGGAATTGCTCTGATTAGCAGTCGCCGACGATCCGCCGTTCGTGGATTCCCCACCAGCGTCGTTCGAAGTCGTTGCTTGCGAATCGTGCGAGCCGCCGGTGTCGTTGCCTGATCCGGACACGCCGGACCCAATGTCGCCGGCGTGATCGCTAGAATCGTGATCGCTTGGTCCGGCGCCGCTCTGAACCTGACCGGCATTCGACTGGTTACCGCCCAAGTCGCCGGTTGGCGTCGTGCTTCCGCCTCCCGCATTGTCCGGCGTCGTGCCACCGCCCGACAAATTGTCGGTTGAGGGCGTTCCGCCGCCGGACGTGTTGCTGTCACCCGCCCCACTCGCCGAACTCTGCGGGTCTCCGGCCGATTGCGTATCCGCATGGCTCGTGACGGTCGTAACGTCGTGCTGCCCCGAGCTGGTATCCGTCGCCGCTGGCGAGGAACCTCCTGCCGCGCCGGATTGCGTGCCGTTTCCGCTGGAATCTGCTCCGGACAAGTCGGCGTCAACGTGCGTTACCGCGGAGCTACCCGCGCCACCCGACCCCGAACTCACCGTGTCCGCGGGGGCGGTTGCGTCTCCGCCGCCGCTGTTGTCGTGCGAGTCAGTTGCGCCGCTCGCCCCCGCCGTTCCCGAGTCCTCATGGCCAGGGGCATCGCCGGGCATCGACGATCCATCACCGATGGATGCGTGCGTGTCACCCGACGAACCCGAATCGCTGCCGTGCGTTGCGTCGCTCGATTCGTCGCCGATCGAGGCCGGCGCGGCGTGTCCTGCATCCGCCGGCGTCAGCGAAATCGTGCGATCCGCGAACTGGATCGATTCGAAGTTGGAGTGATGCACGTAGAACCGGCCGCCGCCGTCGAGCAGCACGCTGATTCGACCGTCGGTCATCGTCGCGTGCGACGAGTCGAAATGCGACAAGTCGAGCTGGTCCGATCCCGCGCCGCCGTCGACGTAGTAATGCGTGCCGCGCGTGGCCTGGTCAAAATGGAACACGTCGGCATGATCCGAACCCGTCGCGCCCTCAATGCTGACGAGCGTGTCATGGCCGGCGCTGCTCCAGGCATGTCCGGTCGTCAGATCGACGTGCACGCCCGCGTCGGCGTCGCTATAGTTGGCGTAGTCGCGTCCCGTACCGCCGTCGAGCGTGTTGTTTCCCACCCCGCCCATCAGCACGTCATTGCCGGCATCGCCATGCAGCACGTCATTCCCCGCGCCGCCGTGAAGCACATCAGCGCCGGCCCCGCCGTGAAGCTGATCATGGCCATCGCCGCCATGGAGAATGTCGTTACCCGCGCCGCCATGCAGGACGTCGTCGCCGGCGTCGCCATGAAGTTGATCGTTGCCGTCGCCGCCTTCGAGGACATCGTTGCCGTCCCCGCCATGCAGCACGTCGTTGCCCGCGTCGCCCATCAGGTGATCGTGCCCCGCGCCGCCGTCTAGCACATCATTCCCGGCGCCGCCCATGAGCACGTCATTCCCAATGCCGCCTTCCAGGTGGTCGTGTCCGGCGCCGCCCGAGAGATGGTCATCGCCCGCGCCGCCGATCAGGTGGTCGTTGCCGGCGCCGCCGTCGAGCGCGTCGTGGCCTTCGCCGCCGTCGAGGAGATCGTTGCCCGCATCGCCATGTAGCTGGTCGTCGCCCGCGCCGCCGACGAGGGTGTCATTCCCTGCGCCGCCGTGAAGCTGATCGTTGCCGGCGCCGCCGTCGAGCTGATCGTGGCCCTCGCCGCCGACGATGACGTCCTTGCCGGCGTCGCCGAACAGTTTGTCATTTCCCGCGCCGCCATCAAGATGGTCATTGCCGGCGCCGCCATGCATGACGTCGTGCCCTGCGCCACCATCGAGCGTGTCATTTCCCGCGCCGCCATCGAGACTGTCGTTTCCGGCGTCACCGTGCAATTCGTCGTTACCCGCGCCTCCCTCGAGCGTGTCGTTACCCGCACCGCCGTGAAGCTGGTCGTTGCCCGCGCCGCCGTCGAGCAGATCATTCCCTGCTCCGCCGTTCAGCACGTCATGCCCTGCTTCGCCGAACAAGTGGTCGTTGCCGGCGCCGCCAGTGAGGTGATCACTACCCGCGCCACCGTGCAGAACGTCGTGCCCTGCACCGCCGTCGAGCTGGTCACTACCCGCACCGCCGGACAGTTGATCGTCGCCGCGGCCGCCAGCGAGCGTGTCGTCACCTTGGCCGCCGTCCAGCGAATCGTTGCCGCCGCCGCCTTGGATGGTGTCGTCGCCCGCGCCGCCGGCGAGCAGGTCGTTCCCCGAGCCTCCGGTGATGTGGTCATGGGTAGCCGAAACCTCACTGTGGTCCTCATGCGAAGCATCGCTGAGATCGCCGGCGTCATCTCCGTCGTAATCCGAACTCGGATCGCCGTCGTGAGGTTCGGTGTCGTGGTGATCCGAATCGATCCACGTCGCCGACAGCAGGATCCGCGGCTCGAGCGTTTCGACGCGCAGTTTGCGGCGCGGCTTTTCGGGCTGGTCCGACTGGTTCGGGTCGCGGCGGGTGAACTCGCTCATTGGATTCCCCTTCGTTCGCCGCACACCGACTGTTGGGATGACACGGCTTGAGTGCAGCGTTCAAATCAAAGAGGGGAAAGACAAGCTCGTTCGGAGTCGCGCGCCAAGCACGACGCGGCGATCAATATCGGAATGGGACCGATGACGCCGCCCGATTATCGCGCGGCGGTCACATGGTGCGAACGGGCGCCGCACCGCTATTTGCCGCGGACCGACTCCAGCAGTACGGAAAGCTCCATTCCGGCCGCCTCCGCGTAACGCTGCTCGAATCCGGGCAGTTCCGCCGGCGTCACGATCTCGCAGGGCACGGGGTGCGTGCGGCCCGGGCGAACATCGCCGTTCAGGCCTTCGGCCGTGACGCGCGCCAGCGTGTATCCCAACTCACCGTCCAGCGGTCCGGCCAGAGCGGCGGCTTTGCCGCTTTCGAGCAGGCCCCAATGATCGGGTGTCGCGGAGAGCACGACCAGGCGCGTTTGGCCCGCGCCGATCGCCGACGCCGCGCGCGGCGTGTCCGTCGCGCCAAGCAGCACGATCAACCCGAGATGGCGGAATCGGCCGCAGAATTCAGCAATTACGTCGTCAGCGATGCGATTGCTCTCGAAAGCGTTGCATTCGGCGAGTTGCACCAGAGACGTTTTGAGCCGCGCGACGCGCATGAAATGATCGTGGCAGCGCGTTGCCATTTCGTTCGCGCCGCGATCGTGGATCAGTGCGTACGTGCGTTGCTCGCCCGCGATATCAGGCAATCGCTCGGCGAGCCGCTCCGCCAACGCCGGCAAATCCGGCTCCACGTGCGCGAACGGACGAACGCCGTTGAGCCGCGCTCCGACCGTGACCAGCAACACGCTTTCCTCCGCGGCGCGCTCCGCCAAACGGCGATCGACGTCCGCGTCGGTCACGAACAGCACGATCGCGGCGGGTTTCCTGCCGAGCTCCTGCTCGAACAACGCGCGTTTTTCGGCCACATTCCGCGCGCTGGGAGTCATGGTCTCAATGCGCAGGTACTCGGCGTGCTCCGCAAACCGCCGAATACCGCCGCGAGTCGCGGGCCAGGCCGGATCGTCCTGCGACGGTCCGATGACCGTCACGAGCGTCCCGCTGGTCGGCAGGCGGCCCAGTCGCTTGGCGTCCTCGGCCCCGCCACAACCCGCAAACAGCGGCAGAAAAAGCACATAGCCCCATTTCACTCCGCGGCGAACGCGGCGGGCGGCTTGGAATGTGCTGGAATTGCAACCCATCATTGCCGATTGAGTTATAATACGTCAGAGGACCTGAAGCGACGCCTTTCCGAAATCAAGGTCCGAAAAGGATAATCCATGCCGCGCAATTTTGTCCGCGCTCTTGCCGCTTTCGCGATCCTGACGCCCATCGCATTCGGGCAATCGACCGGCACGACCACCACCCCGTCCAGCGGAACGCCGCAGATTGGGCGTCTTCCATCCGACAACATGCGGTCGTTTCGTGACCGTGCGCCGGGGACGTGGGTGCAGCGCGCCATCGCGCGACACAAGGGCACCGGCAGTAGCACCAGTAACACGGGCTCGACGACCAACAACAGCAGTTCCACGAGCACAAGCAACAGCTCGAGCAGCGGACTTTCGGGTCTGCTCAACTCCGTGCTGAGCTCCGGTTTGCTTGGGAATCTCGGCAGCACGCTCGGGGGCCTGACCGGCGCTTCGTCGACCAGCGGCTCGACGACCGGAACGAATACGACTTCGACCACCGGCACGAATACCACCAATTCGAGCACGACGGGGACGAATGGAATCCCGTCCAACGTGCCGCAATCGGTGATCGACCAGATCGTCGCCGCCGGCATCGATCCGAACACGATCTTCGCCAAGTCGACCGACGCGGCTTCGGACGGCACCCAGACGAATCCGAAGACGACTCCCCGCGAGCAGAGCTCGACGACCACGACGACGACCCAGCCGTTCAAGGTGCGCCTGGCAAATACGCTGTTGCAGACGTTTTTCACGGCGCTTACGGTGGGATTCCAATCGCAGAACTTCATCACAAGTTTGAAGGACATGTTCCGCCCGTTGCTTCCGCCGGCGGCGTCGCAATCCACCACGACGACCGGAACCAACAACAGCACATCGACCGATACAACGGGCGGCGGAATTGAGAACAGCGGCGGTGGTAACAACGGCGGCACGGATACCACTTCGCCCATCTAGCCGCGCGGGCGGCGCGGGCCGCCCCTCGCGGACACGTCGGATTCGCCGCCATTCGGAGTCGCGCCTGCGCTATCGACCGAGATTTCGGCCGAGCAGCCAGAGTTCCGTTGCGGCCGGCGCCCGTTCGCGCGGTCGCGACCGCTTGCGAAAGGCAGGTTGACGTATGGCAAGCAGCCGTTTTCGCGCCATCCAGACCGCCGCGCTCCTGGCCACCATCGCGCTGGGAGGCCTGTCGCTGGCCAGTTTCGTCTGCGCCGGAATTCAGTTCCGGGCCGGCGACATCGGGCACGGCTGGACGATGATCGCGTTCGGGGTCAGCGGCGCGGTGGTGGGGACGCTGCTGTATTCGCAGGTGCAGATCCTGATGCGCTTCGCGAACACGTCGCTTCGCACGCACAACGCGCTGCTCGATGTCGCCGAGCTGTTGCGCCGTCAGAACGAATTCGCCCACACGCTGGCGGAGAACAGCACGCTCTCGGACTGGTCCAAGAAACTTGTGTTTCGCGAGAAGGACTACGAATTCCTGCGCGACACGATCCACGCCGCCATCGTGCGCCAGGACTGGGAATCGGCCGAGCACCTCATTCGCGAGATGGACGCCGAGTTTGGATTCCGCGAGGAAGCGACGCGGCTGCGCGAAGAGGCGACGCGCGCCCGGCAGGCCACGCTCGAGGAACGGATCGTCGCTGCGGTGGCGCGCTTCGAGCGCCTGTGTGACGGACGCAAATGGACCCAGGCCGCCGGCGAGATCGAGCGCATGCAGTCGCTGTTCCCGAATGAGGAGCGAATCCGGGCCTTACCGCAGGAGCTGGAGCTTCGCCGCCAGCAGTACAAGCGCAACCTGCTGAAGGAATACGATCACGCGATCCTGACACAGGACGTGGATCGCGCGCATCAGTTGCTCTTGGCGCTCGACCCATACTTGGCGCCCAACGAGGCCGCCGCGCTGAAGGACAGCGCCCGCGGGGTGTTCAAGGCCAAGCTGCAGCGCATGGGAATTCAGTTCAGCCTGGCGGTATCGGAGAAGGAGTTCCGCAAGGCGATCGAGGTCGGAGACCAGCTTATCCGCGAGTTTCCCAACAGCCGTTTCGCCCACGAAATCGCCGACATGATGCCGCATCTGCGGCAGCGCATGGAGCGCGGCGCGACCGCCGATGAACCCCTCCGCGTGTCGTGAGGCGTTCGCGGCGCGCTACGGGCGCGATTGCGAGTCGCTGGCCCGCGCGCCGGGGCGCGTCAACCTGATCGGCGAACACGTCGATTACAACGACGGCTTCGTGCTGCCCATCGCGATCGCTCAATCCACTTGGTGCGCTTGTGCCGCGCGACTTGACGAGACCGCGCGCGTCTATTCCGCGACCATCGACGACGAGCAAAGCTGGCCGCTGGACCAGCCGCCGCGCGATTCCCGGTCGCACGTGGGGTCTGCGGCCCTTCTGCCCGCTTGCGATGATGCCGGCGCAAGTGAGGCCGACGATCGCGCGCGGCATTCGCACTGGACGCACTACGTCGCCGGCGTGGCGGAATTACTGCGCCGCCGCGGCGCTCGGTTGCACGGTTTTGACATGCTGATCGCCGGCGACGTGCCGGTCGGCGCGGGGCTGGCGAGCTCAGCGGCGCTCGAGGTCGCCGCGGCGCTGGCGCTGGCGTACCAGGCGGGCGAGCCGCTCGAGGCGCGCGAAATGATCGATCTGTGCCGGCAGGCCGAGCACGAATTCGCCGGCGTTCCGTGCGGGATCATGGATCAGAGCGCGTCGCTGCTGGCGAAAGAAGACTGTGCGCTGCTGCTGGATTGCCGCACGCGGCAAGTCCGGCACATTCCGTTTCCCGCCGCCGATGCATGCGTTGCGGTCGTCGATTCGGGCGTTCGACACGAGCTGGCGGCGGGCGAATATGCGCGGCGGCTCGCGCAGTGTCAGGCCGGCGTGGCGCATTTCCAGCGAATCAGCCCGCAGATTCGCGCGCTGCGCGACGTGTCGCCCGAGATGGTCCGATCCCAGGCGTTCGAGCTGGACCCGGTCGTCGCCGCGCGCTGCCTGCACGTCACGAGCGAGATCGCCCGCGCGAAAGAAGCGGCCGAGGCGCTGCGCACCGGGCGCTGGGCGGAACTGGGGGCACTATTGAACGACTCGCACCGTTCGCTGCGCGATGATTACGAAGTCTCCTGCCCGGAATTGGACCGGCTGGTTGAGCTTCTCGTAAGCACGCCCGGTGTGTTTGGCGCGCGAATGACCGGCGCCGGATTCGGAGGCAGCGTCGTGGCGCTGGCGAGGCCGGCGGCCCTGGAGATTATCGAATCACGTGTCCGAAACGCATCGAAGGGGCAGGCGAATCCGCCGCGATGCTTCGCCACGCGCCCGGGCGCCGGAGCGACCGTTGTCGGTTAGAGCATTTTCGGAATATTCCCCGCCAGACCAAAATCGAAAATGCTCTCGACTCAGTCGTCGCTTGAGAAACTCATCCAACCACGAACATCGGGTGTCCCGCTGATCAATCACTCTGAGCGACGTCGCGGCAGCAGCCCGAAACACGCAAGCAGCAGGATCGTACCGCCCGCGCCGGGGCAGACGCCCGACCCGCATGTGGGGCCTGTGTCCGGCTGATCCGTGGCAGAAGCCGTATCGATCGGACCCGGCCCTGCGATCGGCGAATCCTGTTTTCCCGCGTCGACCGTGACCGCGAATTCGCACGCGCCGCTGGTGCACTCGTCATCCAAGGCAACGACGTGCACGACCGTAGTGCCCATGGGCAGCGTGGACCCAAGCGGCGGGTCGAATCGCAGATACAGCTCGCCGACGGCGTTCGGAACGGTTATGTCGGGGTAGTTCGCGGTCGCGCCGGAGTCGCTCTCCGGCAAGACGGTGTAGTCCTGCGGACACGCGAGATCGAGCGACTTGGGCGGGATGTCATCGCGATCGCCGTCATAAACGATGCGATACAGATTCGACCCGCGATCGTACGGACCGTTGTAATCCAGGTCTTTGAAGAAATCGCTGAAATACAGACCTCCGGGACCGAACGCCAGCGCCGAGACCGTGGCCCGCCCCAGCCGCGCGCCGTTGTATTGAATCAGCGGCGTAGGCCCGGCCAGGACGCGCCCGCCGGGCGTGAGTTGGAACTGCGTGATACGCTTGCCGCGATCGTGTGTCCCGGGCGCCCACGCCGGACCAAATTCGCTGACGAACGCGGTGTGAAACGCAGAGCGCGGAAAGCCGCCGGCGTCAAATCGCGTCGGCTCGCAGAAGATGATGTCGACCGGCGCAACCGCCGGGAACCAGTTGTAAGCCGCGTCGATGACCATGCTCTCGTCGTAGCCATTCCAGCCGTAATCGTGAGCAGGCAGGGTTCTCGACATCCGGTCGGTCGCCGGGCCGTTCTCCACGCAGATGTGTTCGCCATCAATTTGCCGGATTGCGCCGCCGAACGGGTTCCTGAATCCCAGTGCATACACGTAATCCGCGGCGGTGATCCCGTCTGACGGGTCGTAAAACGGATTGTCTTCATACGGCGATCCATCGGCGTGCATGCGCAGAATCTTTCCGAGAAACGAATTCAAATCGCGCGCGGTGTCCGGCGTGTTTCCGTCGCCGACGTGCACGAATAGAGCGTCGCCTTCGAAATACAACGCGCCGACCTGGTGCGCCGGACCGGTCGGCTCGGGAATGTCGAGGATCGTTCTGCGCGAGGCGGCGGTCCGGCCGCCGTCGTCCGAGTGCAGGCGAATGACGTGATTGTGAAACACGGGATGCAGCGAGCCGTTGGCGCCGCCATCCGGATCGGGCTCGCGTTGCGCGATTCCATCGAGCGGCGGGTTGGCCCAGTAGACGGCGCCGACCAGCACGTCGCCCGAAGCCGGGTCGATCGCGATCCCGGTCAGCCCCTTTTCGCCCACGCCGGGGAACGGATCGTTGGGGTCGTAGTTCAACAGTCCAGTCGCGTAGGTCAGAACCGTGCCATTGCGCGTGATCGCCTTTACGTCGCCGTGCAATTCCGCGGCGTAGCAGAGGATGTCGAGCGGGCTCGGGCCGGGCTGCGGAGCCATCGCGACGTTTACAACCAGCGCCAGGTCGCGCGCGAACGGCTCGATGTGATAACCCTCGCGCACGCGCCACGGGATCGGGTTGCTGCGGGCCAGATTGAAGTAGCCGAAGAACGGTTGCGTCGCCGAATCAGCCCAGTACGTGCTGCCGTTGTCCGAAATCCACAGGAAAAGCGTTTCGTGCGGCGCGAGCTTCAGCGCAGGCAGAAAGAGCGTGATCGCTGCGTCGTCGGTGTGAAAGTCGACCTGCGACACCGGAATCCGCCAGCCCGCCTCGCCGGCCGCGAAACGAAGCCGCGCGGCGGCGTGCTCGTCCAGCGGCGGCGTGTCCGAAGCGCCGGCGGCGGTCCATTCGAGAAACAAGTCGTCAGCGCCGGTGTCGATGCGCATCGCCGCGTCGGCGGGCACGACGACCGGGACGCCGGCGTCGTCGCGCCATGTCGGCAGCGGGCTGGGAAGGATGTCGTGCATCTGAAGCGAAAGCACCTCAAATTCGCTCGCGGTAGCGAAGCGACGCTCGGCGTACTCGCTCACCGCGCCCAGATCATCACGAAATCGCACGCGCACGATGTAATTGACGCCGTAGAGCAGCTCGACGCGCCCGGCATGCGAGCCGATGAACTTGCCGTCGCCCAGGTGAATGTGGTTCTTTTCGGGGCCGCGGGCGGCGTCAGCCCGCCAGATGCGTTCACGCTGCGGATCGGTCAGCACTTCCCAGTCGCTCGAATCGTGGGTTCGATTCGGATCCGCGTGCCGCATCGGCGCGGCTTCCATGTGCAAGTCTGAGGCGCCGACGATCTGACCATCGCGCGTCGGCTCGCGAATGATCGGCAGGTCGGGTCCGGCGGCAGTCATGAGAAGCAGCGCAAGAAAGGTAGCACTCATGTTCAGTCCAGCCTCGTGAGTGCTCAATTCTACGAAAGCCCAAGTGTCGCGCGACCATCGTATTCTCGGATGCCGCGGCGCAGGTTCGGCGCGGCGCAGCTACGCCAGCCAACGCACGCAGGTGACCACCCAAACCAGCGATAGCGCGTCGACCAGCACGCCCACCACCAGCATGAACCGTACTGGAATGAGGCGCGTGGAATACACCAGGGCATTGGGCGGTGTCGAGACCGGCAGCGCGAATCCCAGGCTGGCACACAGCGCCACCATCCAGATCAGCTTCGGCTGCGATAGCCCCAGCGCGGCCGCCATCGGCGCGGCGATCGGCACCATCAGCGCCGCCGTCGCCGTGTTGCTCGTCAGCTCGGAGAGCAGCACCGTCGCCGCACCGAGCGCGAGCATCAGCGCCGCGGATGAGAGCGACGTGCTCGCGACCGCGCCGGCCAACTCGCGCGCCGCGCCGCTGGCGTCCAGCACGCGCCCCAGGCACAGTCCGCCGGCGATGAGGAACAGCGTGTCCCAATCCAGCGCCTGGAAGTCATGTCGATCGAGCACCGTCGCGCCGCGGCGGTTGATCGGAGCGAGGAAAAGCAGCAAGGCCGCCAGAATCGGCGGCATGGATTCGTGCAGGTACGTCTCGACCCACACTTGGACCACGTGCCCTTTGCCCAGAAGTCCACTAACCAGCGGTCCGGCGAGCCAGAGCAGCGCCGTCGCGCACATCGCCGCGACGGCCCAGCGCCTACCTCGGCGATGAAGCTCGTCGAACGTGTCGATGGGCCCAGCGGCACTCAGGCTCGGTCCCACGTCGGTCTGGACCAGGAGCATCGACGCATCTGGTTCGGACGACGCGCGAACGACCGACCCGCGCCGCGCGATCGCCAGCACCGTGCACGCAATCAGCGTCGTACCCAGCCACGCCGGCACGCCGACACGCATCCAATCCAGGAAGTTGATCGATGCGTCGCGCGCCTTCATCGCGTCGAACCCGATCATGTTCGGCGCGGTGCCGATCGGCGTCGCCATCCCGCCGAACGTCGCACCGAACGAGAGCGCCATCAGCGGCAGCGCGGCGAAGCGCGTCTGCCGCGCCAGCACCGTCACGGCCGGCAGCAGCATCGCCGCGACGGCGGTGTTGTTCTGAAAAGTGGACAGCGCGCCCGACAGCATCATGACCACCAGCGCCAGCGCCACGCCGGTCGTGCCGCGCCAGCGCCGCCCCCACTCTCCCGTCAGGAGCCGATCGAACGCGCGATGTTTGTCGAGGGCGCGGGCCAGCAGAAACGCGCCCAGGAAGAGAAACACCGTCCGATCCGACCAGGCCGAAATGGCCTTTTCCCACGTGAGCGCGCCGCTGATCGCCGCGACCAGCGGTATCGCGAGGGCTGTCACGCCGAGCGGCGCAACCTCGCCGATCCACAGCACCAGCGTGCCGCCGACCAACGCGACGGCGGCGCGCACCTGCGGCTGTTCGTGCCAGGGGATCAGGCGGAGTGCGACGAACACGACGAGACTGAGCGACACGAGAAAAACGCGCACGATTGGCCGCATGCCGCGTTTTGTAGCACAGCCGCCCTCGGCTGTGCCACCCGCTCAATCCGGGCAGGCCGCGCCGTTCTCGATCCACTCGCGCATCCGCCGCGCGAATTCCTCGTGGCTCATCGGCGGTTTGCCGCGGCCCTCGCCGGGTTCCCAGCCCCATTTCACGAGCATGTCCTCGTTGACGTGCGACAGGAGTTGCTGCAGCGTCTTGCCGCCGTTCTGCTTGGGGTCCTTCAATTGCCGACACAGCTCCGCGGCGCTGCGGCCCTCGAACACCATCTTCATTTCCGGCGGCGGCAGGTGCCAGACGGGACTGCCCGGCGGCATGTTCGCACCGGGCAGGTTGGAGTCCTGGTGGCAATTGGCGCACTTGAGCGCGTACTTACCCATGCCGCCCGGCCCACGCCGCACGTTTTGCGAATGCGGGAGGCCGGCGTCGCCCTGTAACGGCGCGTCGCCGGCGGGGTGACAGTTCACGCAACGCGCGTGCATGAAAACCGTGTAAGCGGACAGGAATGCCTGCTTGGCGGCGCTGTCGTCTGCGACGGTCGTGATCGTCAAGGTCGCTCCCGCGACAGGTGACGAGCGAGCCGATAGCGAGAATGCGCCGGCCGCCAGCGCGGCGGCGAGCGCGCTCAGCGCGGCACGATTAATGAAGGCCGATCGAAATCCATTGTGCGGTTTCATGTGTGCTTCAAATCCTCCGCCCGAATCGGCAAGCGGCGCACGCGTTTGCCGGTCGCTGCGTGAATGGCGTTCGCGACAGCCGGCGCGAGCGGCGGCACGCCTGGTTCGCCGACGCCGCCCATCTTTTCGGTGCTGGGAACGATATGCACCTCGACCAGCGGCATTTCGTTCATCCGCAGAATCGGATAGTCGTGGAAATTGCGTTGCTGCACGCGGCCCTTGTCGAACGTCAGCTCGCCATGCAACGCGGCAGACAGCGCGAACGCGACGCAGCTTTCCATCTGGGCGCGAACGGTGTCTGGATTGACGACCGGACCGCAATCGATCGCGCACACCACACGATCGACCTTCAGCGACCCGTTCGGAGCCACGCTCACTTCCGCCACGTGCGACACGAAGCTGCCAAATGACTCGTGCGCCGCGATCCCCCGGCCGCGCCCGGCCGGCAGCGACCCGCCCCAACCGGCTTTCTCGGCCGCCAGCTCGAGCACGCGCAGCAGGCGCGGGGTCTTGCCCATGCGCTCGCAGCGATAGGCCAGCGGGTCCTTGCCGGCGGCACGCGCCATCTCATCGATGAAGCTCTCGATCGCGAAGGCCGTGTGCGAATGCCCGACCGAGCGCCACCAGAGCGTCGGAATCTCGCTGGCGGCGCGTGACCATGCGACACGAATGTTTGGAATGTCGTAAACCAGCTCCAGAGCACCCTCAACCGCGACCTGGTCGACGCCGTTTCGCACCATCATCGCCTCAAACGGGCTGCCCACGATGAACGACTGGCAGACGATGTGCTGCGACCAGGCGACCGGGTTGCCGGCGTCGTCCAGCGCGCCGCGCAGCGAATGCAGCGCTGCCGGGCGGTAGTAGCCGCCTTGCGTATCATCTTCGCGCGACCAGATCACCTTGACCGGCTTCTTGATCGCCTTGGAAATCTGCACCGCCTCGCGCACGAAGTGGCTGTCGGCTACCGCCCGGCGACCGAATCCGCCGCCCAGCAGCGTGGTGTGCAATTTCACCTTGTCCAGCGGGAGTTCCGCGATTTCCGCCGCCGCCGCGTGATCGACGGTCTGAAGCTGCGAGCCGACCCAGACTTCGCAGCCGTCCGGCCGCACGTCGGCGACGCAGTTCATCGGCTCCATCGTGGCATGAGCCAGAAACGGAAGCTCGTAGATGGCCTCGAGTTTTCTCGCCGCCTTCTCGATGGCCGCCTCGACGTCGCCGTCATTCCGAGCCACGGCGCCGGGTTTCGCCGCGAGCGCGGCGTACTCCGCCCGTTGCGCGGGCGTGTTGTAGCCGGCCATCGCGCCATCGTCCCACTCGACATCGAGCGCCGCGCGGCCCTTCTGCGCTTGCCAATAGCCGTCCGCGACGACCGCGACCCCGCGTTCGATCTCGACGACGTGGCGCACGCCGGAAATGGCTTGCGCCTTGCCTGCGTCGAATCGCTTGAGCTTTCCGCCGAAAACGGGCGCACGCGCGACAACCGCAACGAGCATTCCGGGCAAGTTCACATCGATTCCGAAGATGCCCGCGCCGTTGATCTTCTCCGGCGTGTCGAGCCGCTTGATCGGCTTGCCGATGATCTTGAAGTCCTTCGGGTCCTTCAGCGCGACGTCCTTGGGCGGCGTGAGCTTCGCGGCGGCCGCGGCGAGGCGGCCGTAGGGCATTCGCCGCGACGTTTCGGCGTGAATCACATGCCCGTTTTCAGTCTTGCAGGCGGCCGGATCAACTTTCCACTCCTCCGCGGCGGCCTGCACGAGCATCGCGCGGGCAGTGGCGCCGGCGCTACGCAGGCGCTGCCACTCCGACCAAGTGCTTGAGCTCCCGCCGACCATCTGCATGCCGAAGGCCGTATGGCGATACGCGTTCGCAACCGGGGCCGCTTCGACGCGCACCTTGGTCCAATCCGCATCAAGCTCTTCGGCCACCAGCATCGGCAGCGACGTGTACGTCCCCTGTCCCATCTCCGAGTGGTTCGCCAGCACGGTGATCGTGTCATCGAGGCCGATGCGGATAAACGCGTTCGGCTCGAATGGCGCGGCATCGGGTTGAGCGGCGACGGCGCGCGTGGCGGGGCCGAGGTGAAATCCGAGCACGAGTCCGCCGCCGGCCAGGGCGGCGCTCTTCAAAACCTCGCGCCGGCTGAGTTCGGCTCGGGTGGTCATGGCTGCCCTCCTTGCGACATCAGCCTGGCCGCGAGGTGGATCGCACGGCGAACGCGTTGATACGTGCCACAGCGGCAGAGATTCCCGCACATGGCTTCATCGATGTCCGTGTCGGTCGGTTTGGCGTTCTCGCGCAGCAGGACCGCCGCCGACATGATTTGGCCCGACTGGCAATATCCGCATTGCGGCACGTCCTCTTCCATCCAGGCCCGTTGCAGCGGATGACTGAGGTCCGCCGAGAGGCCCTCGATCGTGCGGATCTCATGTCCGGCGGCGCGCGACAGCGGCGTGACGCACGAACGCACCGCCTCGCCGTCGAGGTGAATCGTGCATGCGCCGCATTGCGCCATGCCGCAGCCGAATTTCGTGCCGGTCAAGCCGAGCGACTCGCGCAGCACCCATAGCAGCGGCGTGTCGGGCGCGGCGTCGATGGAGTGCTCTATTCCGTTCACTTTGAGCGTTGTCATCTGAAACCGCCGAAGAGAGTCGAGTTTCTGGATCGGATCGCGCTCGCCAGCGCCAGCGCCGAAGAGTATATCGACGCTGCTATGCGGGCGACTAACCCGCGCGCGAGATTAGTCGGGCGCTAACGCTCGTAACGCGACTTCCAGCTCAGTCGGCCAATCGATCAATCGCTCGCAACCGGCCGCAAGCAGATCCTCGCGCGTTCGAAAACCCCATGTCACACCGATCATGAGCGCGCCCGCGCGGCGCGCGGTTTCGACATCCGTCGGCGTGTCGCCGACCAGGCAGGTGCGCGCCGGCGACGCGCCGGTCGCCTCGCAGATCGCCAGCAGCCCCGCCGGATCGGGTTTGCGCTGCGATTCGCCCGTGTACCCGCGCACCGCGGCGAACACCCCCGCCGGCCAGAACTCGTTCACCACGCGGACGGTCATTTCGTGCGGCTTGTTCGACAGCACCGCCAGCGCCCGCGCGTGTCCCGCCGCCGCCGTCACCGCCCGCGGCACGCCGGCATACGGCCGCGTGTGCCGCAGCGGCCGCGCCCGATAGCGCGCCCGGGCCAGCTCGATCAGGCGTTCGAGCAGGTGCGGATGCGATTCGCCGATCGCCCGCCGGCAAAGCGTCGGAATACCCTCGCCGACCATGTAGCGGCAGCGTTCCGCCGAATGCGTGGGTAGTCCCAGCAGTTCGAGGCACTCGTTGAGCGCTTCGGCGATGTCTTGCAGCGAATCGACGAGCGTGCCGTCCAGGTCGAAAACGCAGAGATCCAGACTGCTCAAGCCGACCTCCGGGTCAATGTCTCAATGCAATGTGAATCTCTGTGGCACGGCCGCCCTCGCCCGTGGTTTTTCGCGACGCGAACTGGTCAAGGACAATCCCGGCCGGTCGAAGAAATCGTTCGTCGACTTCAACCGCGCCTCCGCTGCTTTCTCGCACCGCGGCCGCGCTTTCGCGATGCCGGCTGGGCCGGTCGCCCCGGAGCGACGCCGAGCGATTGTCCGTGCTCGGGCGCCAGCGTCATCTCCTGCTCGAGCTCGTCCACGGCCACGACCTCGACGCGAACCGGCTGGCCGATCGTCACCACGCGCCCGGAGCGCTCGCCGCGCAGCAGGCCGCTGCGCCGATCGAACTCCCAGCGGTCGCGGCCCAGCGCGTCAATCGGCACCAGCCCCTCGGCCAGCATGGGCTTGAGTTGCACGAAGGCGCCGGACGGCGCGACACCGCTGACCACGCCGTCAAACACCTGGCCCACCTTCGACCGCATGAACGTGAGCAGCAGCCGCGTGCGCACTTCGCGCTCGGCCTCCTGCGCGCGGCGCTCCGTGAAGCTGATGTGCGTGCCGAGCTGGCCCAGGTCGAGCGCCGGCGGCGGGGAGTGACGCGCACGGCGCGATGCGCGCCGCCGCAGATGCGCGTCGAGCAGGCGATGGATCGTGAGGTCTGCGTAGCGGCGAATCGGCGAAGTGAAGTGGCAATAGTGCTCGCTGGCGAGCGCGAAGTGCCCTTCGCCGGCAGGCGAATAGGCCGCCTGTGCCAACGAACGCAGGATCAGGAAATTCACCGCCGACTCGCCCGGCGTCCCCTGCGCCGCCTCCAGCAGTTCCCGAATGTGCGCCCGGTCGAGAGGCTTGGTGACGCGTCGCCCGAGCGCCGCGGAAAGCTGCGCCGACGTGACATCGCTGAGCGCGTCCGGCGCGCCGTGCACTCGCCGGATGTGCGGCACACCCAGGTCCACCAGCAGCCGGCAGACGGCCTCGTTCGCCTCGATCATGAACATCTCGATGATGGTGTGCGAATAACTCGTCTCCGCCGGCAGCGCGTCGACCACTTCTCCTCGTTCATTCAACCGGACGGCGCTCTCCGGCAGCGCGAGCGCGATCATTCCGGCCGCGAAGCGGCGGCGCTGGATCGCCCGCGCCAGGCGCTCGGCGCGGCGCAGCAGGTCGACGACCTGCGGGTCAAGCGCATGCTCATTGGATTGCGTGCTCTCGGCGGCCCGGCCGGCTTCCAGCGCCGCGGACGCCTGCACGTACGTCAGGCGCGCGTGCGATCGAATGACGGTGTTCGCGAAACGCGCCGCCAGGACGCGCCCGTTGCGGTCGTAGTCGATGAACGCGCTCTTCGTCAGGCGCGCTTGCCCCGGCTGAAGGCTGCACACGCCGTTCGAGAGCACTTCGGGCAGCATCGGCACGACATAGCCCGGAAAATAGACGCTGTTGCCGCGTTGCAGCGCCTCGGCGTTGATTGCCAGCCCCTCGGGCACGAAATGGGCCACATCCGCGATGTGCACGCCCAGGCGCGTGCCGCCGCCGTCGAGCGTTTCGAGCGAGATCGCGTCATCGAAGTCGCGCGCGTCGGGCGGATCGATCGTGATCGTCAGCAATTGGCGCAGATCCTCGCGATCGGAGAAATCTTCTCGCGCCAACAACTCCGCCGCCGAGCGCGCCGCGGCGCGGACAGCATCGGGAAACGCCTCGCGAATGCCGAATCGCCGAATCACGCCGAGAATCTGCGCTTGCGTCTGGCTCGGCGCGCCGAGCCGCTCGATCACCACGCCATGCGGCGAGTCGACTTCATGACGGCCCGGCAGCGGCTCGACCACCACCAAATCGCCGACCGCGACGCTCTTGGCCGTCGGGTCATCGACGTGCACGACCGGCGGCGCGCTCTTGCCCTGCGCGCGGACGATCCATCGCGAACCGAGCCGCGCCACGACGCCCACCCAGCGAACTTCGGAGCGCTCGATCACGCGGACAATCTCGGCGCTGCGCGGTCCGCCGGGACGTCGCGCGGGCAACAGCCGGGCGGACACTCGGTCGCCATCCAGCGCACCATTCGAAAAACCGCGCGGCACGTGCAGGTCGTCGCGTCCCTCGCTCTGAACGAACCCGAATCCGCGCCGATGCGCGCGAAAAATCCCGGTAATCAGCCCCTTGTTGATCGGCAGGACGAGCGCCCGCCCCGGCCCCAGCGTCAGCGCGCCCTCGCCGAGCATCTGTCGCAGCAGCGCGCGAAAGTCGGCGTAATCCGGACCCGCGACCCCTAATTCGCGGGCCAGCGCGCGTGCTTTCAGTGGCCGGTCCGGGTGATCCGCGATATACTGAATAGTCGCCTGTCGCAGGATGTCCGGCGTGTTACGCGAAGGGTCACGCGCCACTCGATTACCTCGCTTGAAAGCCAATGGACGCGATGCAACTTCGGGCATGTTCGTCGTCCGGCGCGATCATACGCGCGGCGTTTGCGACCGGCCACGCGCGGACCCTGATTACAATCTCGAAGGAGCTGGGGAGACAATCATGAGCATGATGATGAACAACGTCGTACGGACGGATACGCAGTTCTCGGTCTTCCTGGTCAACAAGCCTGGTATCCTGGCCCGCGTTTGCCAGCAACTCGCGGACAAAAAGGTCAACATCGTCGCGTTGAGCATGATGGATTCGACCGAACACGGCGTGCTGCGACTTGTGGCCGAGGACGCCGAGGCGGCGCGGCACGCGCTCTCGAACCTCGACCTGCCCAAGCAGGAGACGACCGTGCTGACCGCCAGCATGCCCAATCGCCCCGGCGCGCTGGCGGACCTGGTCGAGCGCCTGGCGCTCGATCACATCAACGTGCACTACGCGTATTGCACCACCGGCTCGCTGGGCGGCAAGACGCTCGGCGTGTTCAAGGTCTCGAATCATCCGCGGGCCGTGCAAATCCTGATGGAGCGGAAGCCGCGGCGCAAGGAGATCGCGACCGCGATTCGCGGCAACGGACGCGTCGCGCGACGACGCTGATCCGTGGCCGAGAATCCGACTACTTCGCGCGAAACAAATGGCTTGACGCCCCGCCGCGGTCAAAACGGCGCGATCCGTTATGGCGCGGCGCTCGTCGCGCTGGGCGGCTTGGCCGTGCTGGCAACCGCCGCCTGGCTCAAGCCCGACCCGCGCGGCATGGGCACGCACGAGCAGCTCGGCGGCGGCGGCTGCGGATTCCTGCTGTTGACCAAGCTGCCCTGCCCGACCTGCGGCATGACCACCGCCTTCGCCCATACGGTGCGCGGCCAGTTTTTCTCCGCAATCTGGGCGCAGCCAGCGGGCTTTGTGCTCGCGCTCGCCACCGTGGCGGCGGTCGCGTTCTCCATCCGCACACTCATCACCGGGCGCCTGCCGTTCGTCTCCGACGGCTGGCTGGCGCCGTTTCGGCTGTTCACGGCGCTGCTCTTGCTGCTGATCGGTGGCTGGGCTTACAAAATCATGATGGTGTTATCGCATCGCACCTAAACGACTGTACACGGTACGCGCGGCAATCAGGTCGCCCAGCGCCGGCAAGCGCGATTCCCCGTCGCGTTCGTCTGCGCCTCGCGTTCTGCCGCGCCGCGTGGGAGGCCAAAATGGCCAAATCGGTTGACTGGTACTACCACCGTCGCAACTGACCGGCGTGCGAGAAATCGCAGGGGTTCCTTGCGAAGAACAAGATCGCGGTTCGTGAGCGCGTCGACGCCAAGCGCCGCCTCGGACGCGAGGAGGCGCTGCGCCTGGCGCGCTCGGCCGAGCGCGTAGTTTCGATCTTTCGCGGCGTGGTCACCGAATTTGACATGACTCGCGCCGCGCCCGACGACTCGACGCTCCTCGCCGCGATCCTGGGGCGCACCGGCAACCTGCGCGCGCCGGCGATGCGCGCCGGAAAGGCGCTCTTCGTGGGGTTTAGCGAAGCGGCGCTTCGCGCACGAATGTAGCGCGGCGCGGCTGGGAAGCCCTCGACCGCCGCTCAGCCGCTCGATACAACGCCGGAATGACGACGTCGAGCTCTCACGCGTCTCGCGGCGCGCGGCTGGCCGTGATCGGATTGCTGGCGAACGTCGGGCTGGCGATCGTGAAGCTGCTGGCGGGGCTGCTGGGGAATTCGTACGCCCTGGTGGCCGACGCCGTCGAATCCATGGCCGACATTTTCGCATCAGTCGTGGTCTGGGGCGGGTTGCGAATCGCCGCCCGCAATCCGGACGACGATCACCCCTACGGCCACGGTAAGGCCGAAGCGCTGGCGGCCCTGATCGTGTCATTGATGCTGATCGCAGCGGCGATCGGCATCGCGATCGAGGCGGTGCGCGAAATCCTGATCCCGCATCACGTGCCCGCCGCTTACACGCTCTGGGTGTTGCTCGCGGTCGTGGTCACCAAGGAGCTTCTTTTCCGCTTCGTCGCCCGCGCGGCGTCAGACACCGGCAGTACCGCCGTCACCGCCGACGCCTGGCACCACCGCAGCGACGCGATCACGTCCGTCTCCGCGTTCGCCGGCATTTCGATCGCGCTATGGGGCGGGCAGCCCTACGCGCCGGCGGACGACTGGGCGGCGCTTTTGGCGTCCGGCGTCATTTTCTACAACGCAGTACGCCTGATGCGCGCGCCGCTGCACGAGCTGATGGACGCCGCGCAGGATGATCTGGTCGACCAGGTGCGCGAAGTGTCGATCCGCACGCCGGCCGTCGCGGGCGTCGAAAAAATCCTGGCCCGCAAGAGCGGTTCGCACTACTGGGTCGACCTGCATCTGGAAGTGGACCCGGCCATGAGTGTCCGTGATGCGCACGGCGTCGCGCACCAGGTCAAGGACGCGATCCGCAGATCGCTGCCTCAAGTGAGAGATGTGCTGGTGCACGTCGAGCCGCATGGCCCGAAAAACGTGCCGGCGTGAAACGCCGTCGCGGGCGGGCGGTCAGCTACACCAAATGGCGCCGTGCCCGCGCCGTCCGCTCCCTTAGTTTTGGCCGTGACGATCCGCGACCCAATCGTCGAGTCCAGCGGCAGCGTCAGGATCCAAATCCCCAATTGCTCAGGAACACTCCGAGATCCGCCTCGTCGGTGTCCCCGTCGCCGTCAATGTCGCCGGCGGGGCCGCTTTGCCAGGCCGACAGCAGAATTCCCAGGTCGGATTCGTCAACGTCGCCATCGTGGTCGAAATCGCCCAGGACGTGCGTGGTAAACCGCATCGTGAAAGGCGCTGAGTCGGCGTAGTGGGTCGAGCCTGTGTCCACCAACTTGAACTGAGCATTCCACAAGATTTGCTGCGGATTGAAACGCGGGTCGCCCGGCCAGATGTTCCAGGTGAAGTGAATGTGCAGCAGATTGTCGCCCAGAAATACCCGCTCGCCGGGCTGATCGATGACCTCAAACGACGAAGTGATGGCCCGAAACGCGGGATCGACGTTGATCACTTCAAAGTAGATTTGCGCGCCGGACTGCATCGGGAAGATATCGTGCGCCGCGTCGCCGCTGATGATGTGATCAAATCCCGGGCTGTTGTTCGACCAACCGACCCCCGATGCCGACAAAACGATCATGTTTGTGGTATCGAGCAGGCCCCCGGCTTTGAGTTGCCCCGCCGCGGACACGCCGATCCAAACGTCGCCGGCGTGCGGCTGCGCGAGCGCGACGCCGGCCGCAAACAACGCAAACACAATGGCAAGACGTCTAGGGACTGACATCCGACGAATCCTCCATGCGAGAGAGTTCAAATTCCGTAGCGGCGGGCCGCGGTCCGCGCAGCCCGCCGCCATCACCCGATCGCCGAACGGTCGTTACCTTGGAATCCGACGCCGCGCCAGGAGCGCCACGATCGCCAGAAGTCCGCTGCTGGGTTCCGGGATCAGGTTGAGTGAAAATGACGACGACGGTGCGTAGGCCGTCGTGCCGGTGTCTTCCAAGTGCATGGTCACCGTGAACGCGGCGCGGTACGGGTCGTACGCGGGGTCGGCGGTGTCGATGAACCACACGGGGTGCGTGTCGAATCCCGGTCCGCCGAGCGCAAACGTGCCGCCGACCGGAATGGGCGCGAAGCTCGCCCCATCCAGCATTTTCAGCGCGGGGTCCAGCCCGTCGACGCGCACGCGAATGTCCGCGCCAGCCTGTAGCGTGAAGAAATCTGCCGCCGGCTCGTCGAGATCGAGCGCCTTGAAGCCGGGATCCGCGCGGCTGAAACCCTGAAACCCGAACGGATTTCCGGGCGGAATTGGATCGAGCGGAAACAGGCTGACCGAGTCGGCTTCTCCGATCAGCACACCCGCGCTGGAGCGCCCCACGGTCACATCTTCGTCGTGGCCGGCGAGCACACTGGATGCAAGAACTGTCATGGTGACTCCGAGTGACAGAATGCGATTCATAAGAAAACCCTCCCTTTCATTGACTCAAGATTGAACATGACGCCGAACGACGCTTGGACGGCCGGAAACCGCCCGGCGCTAACGCGCGATGTCCGGGTCATATTTGTTGAACAGAAACTGCGGCGGAAACCCGCTGTTTGGGTCGATGAAGAATGTCTGCTCAAACGGAAGCGTGATGGCGCGACCGTCCAGCATGCCATAGTTGGCCTTGGCGATGTGGCGCGCCAGCGCCATCTCCCGGCTGGCGAGTGGCCGCGGATTCGACCACCACGTTTCCGGATGAACGTGATCGGAGGCGGCGAATTGTCCCTCCTCGATCAGCTCGACCCAGAAGATCGTGTTGGATGGGATCGGAATTCGCTCCCAGCGATCGAACGGCCCGCGGTTGCCGATTTTGGATGCGGTGTAGTAATTCGTCGCGTAACTGGTTTCACGAAGCATGTTGCCGGGCTGAAGCGGGATATGGAAATTGTCACTGCGGTCCGATGGACAGCGCAGAACGTCGGGATTTCCATATTCGCCGGTCATTTGCGTCAGCCACGAGCGATCCGGGCTGGCGCCCGACCCGCCGTGCGCGAAGCCGACCGTCGGTAGCTTGCCGCGATTCGTGACGGCGTACATGTGCACTGCGGACGCGAGACTGTGCAGATGCGCCAGGCAGACGACGGACTTAGCCTGCTCGCGCGCCATCGAAAGCGCCGGAAGCAGAATCGAAATCAAGAGCGCAATGATGGCGACGACGACCAATAGCTCGATGAGCGTAAATGCGTACTTCATGTCGCGCAACCTCCATGCACGAGAATGCGATGACTACACCTCGCCTGGGCAGATGGCCTTGCATGTCGCGCATGCGCGGAGCGAATGTGCGACGCGCGGCGATCCAAGAACAATTGCCGATTCAACGACTGCGCGTGATTCGGTGGTGATGGGTATGAGCGCGCGCTTCGAGAACCTTGCGGATCTCGACACCTGTTCGAGTCGGCGTTTCCTCACGCCGCTCGTAATGAGTCGCCCTATGCGCGCAAGCTCATAGCTAGGCAATAGGCGGAGCGCGAGGCGCGAGCGGAGAGTGCTCTTCAACGGAGAGTGGTGCGCTGTCCACCGCGGTCGGAGCGATCGTCGGCGCCTGCGGAGCTAGGACGACAACGACGATCGGCGTTTCGGGAACAGCATGCCCGGCGGAGGCGACCGCCACACAGATCGGACAGTGATCTGAATCGTGCGGCCGAACGGGCGACGAGCGCTCGCCGCCTTGACCGCAGGACGGAGAAACCGAGCACGCACCGGCATGCGACCAAATTAGGTGGGTGGCATTCAGTGCGCCGCTGAAGCTGAGAACGCAATTCGCGAGAAGAAGGCCGGCATGGAATTGGCGAGCGCGCATGAAGATCCCACGTGATTCTTCGGCTAATGTTCCATTAAATCCAGCGGCGCGACGAAAGTCAAGATACAACCGCGAGAAGGCAACGTCTCGGGTCTGAAGAACACCTCCGCCGCGGCAGCGAGCCGCGCAATTGCTACCAGGAAATCCGCCGCCGCAGGCCAGATTCCTAAAGAATCCGCCGTCAAGACCGCAGGATGTGATCGCCAGAACCGTCCCGCTGCGCGCGGCCCGGCACAGCCCGACCGATAGTGGCTCAGTTTCGCGAAGGAACTCCCCAGCCGAGCCCCGACCGTAAGGGAGGGGTCTCTCACGACGGGCGGAAAGCCGCTCCCTGACGGTCGGGCCTCGGCTTCGCGCGTTTTCCCGGCGTCGCAAGCGAAACTGAGCCGCTACAGCCCGCCTTGTTTCGCTTTCCGCACCCGCGACGCCGCACTACACTCCGCTTTCGCTTTCACGAACGGGCGTGCATGACCATCAACATTCCCAACCAGATCACGCTGGCCCGACTGGGACTTTCCGGCGTGTTCTTCGCGCTGCTGGTGCAGGTCTCGTTCGATCGCACGCGCCCGTCGACGCTGCTGCTGGCGGCCTGCTTCTGGCTATTCTTGATCGCCTCGCTGAGCGACGTGCTCGATGGCCTGTTAGCGCGCATGTGGAAGCAGGTCACCACATTCGGTCGCGTACTGGACCCGGTGGTGGATAAAGTGCTGGTCTGCGGCGCGTACGTGTTCTTCGCCAGCCAGCACTTCTACGATCCGGCGCAGCGCGTGAACGTTACGGGCGTCGAGCCGTGGATGGCGGTGTTGATTCTGCTTCGCGAATTGCTCGTCTCCGCGATCCGCGCGCAGCGCGAGTCCACCGGCCATGATTTCAGCGCCAACTGGGTGGGCAAGGTCAAGATGTTCGTCCAATCCGCCACCGCCTGCGTCATTCTCGGCCATCTGGCGTGGTTTCCGGCCATGTCGGGGTTGGCGCGCGCGTGCGTGTGGCTCACCGTCATCGTCACCGCTGCCTCGACCATCGCCTACCTGCGCCGCGCGGCCGCATTCCTGAATCCCGGTTGCGATGAAAGCTCCGTGCGCGACGCGGCAACCGCCGCGGCAGCCCCTCGTTCCGCTGCGCAGGAGCGCCTGCGGCCGATGCCGCCCGGCGGCTCGATGCCGCGCGCCGCCGAAAGGGCCGCGGTTTGAACGGCGCGCGCGGCCAGACCTGGCGTTTGCTGTGCGTCACAGGCCTGGGCAGTGGGTTCATCAAAATCACGCCGGCCACATGGGGATCGCTTGTCGCGTCCGCGCTATTCTGGGTTGCGGCGCGCGGCGGCCGCGCGGGCGGTGTCGGCCCCGTGGTGGTCGAAGTCGTGCTGCTACTCGGAATCGTCGCGGCGACGGCACTATCCGTGCTGCTCGGTGATTGGGCGATCCAGCGCTTCGGTCGCAAAGACCCCAAGCCATTCGTGCTCGACGAATTCGCCGGGCAGTGGGTGTCGCTGCTCGGCGCTGCGACGCTGACCGCACCGGGCGCGGTTTTCACGGCCCACGTCGGCTGCCAATTCGTGTTGTTTAGAATCTTCGATGTCTTGAAACCGCCGCCGGCGCGGCAACTGGAGCGCTTGCCGGCGGGCTGGGGAATCGTCGCCGACGATCTGGTGGCCGGACTATTCGCGAACGTGGCGGGGCTGCTGTTGTATCGCTACAGCGGGCTGCGTGAGTGGATCGCGGCGTGGCTGAATGGGCTGGGATTGGGGATTTGAGATGGAGCTTCTGGCGGCGCTGGTGCTGGGAGTCGTCGAAGGGCTGACCGAATTCCTGCCGGTCTCGAGCACCGGGCACATGCTGCTGGTCATGCCCGTGTTGGGCGTGGACGATCAGCACCCGACCTGGGCGACCCTGCTTTGGGTCAGCCAGGTCGGCGCGATTCTGGCGGTCATTCTCTACTTCTGGCGCGACCTGTGGTCCAGGATGTTCGCGAGACCGGCGCGGCGCTGGCAGGACCACCTGCTGACCAAACTCGTCGTCGCGATGGTCCCGACGGTCGTGCTCGGCGTGCTGCTCCACAAGCGGCTGGAAGCCTGGCTCGACAACCCGCCCAGCGTCGCGATTGCGCTGCTGATCGGTGCGGCGATCATGGAGTGGATCGATCGCGCGTACCGTCGTGAGACGCCACAACGCGTCGAGGACATCACGCTGACGCAAGCGGCGTTGATCGGCGCGGCCCAGTGCATCGCGATGTGGCCGGGAATTTCGCGCTCGGGCGCGTCGATCATGACCGGCATGGTGCTGGGCCTGACGCCGCGCGTCGCGACTGAATTTTCGTTCTACCTGGCGATTCCAACGCTGCTGGCCGCCGGCGCAAAGAAGCTGGCCGACAATCATCACGATCTGACCTCGGATCGCGCGGCGCTAATCCTGGTCGCCACAACGGCGGCGTTCCTGGCGGCACTGGCGGTCGTGGGGCCGTTCTTGCGATTCGTGCAACGCCGACGATTTCGGCCGTTCGTGGTTTATCGCGTCGTTCTCGGGGCGACGGTGCTCGGGTATTGGCTGCTCGCGCGATAAAGCACTGACATCACTGAATGACTATGCGCGAGTTCGCGCCACAATCAGAACGCGACGCGCAGGCGAGCGCGGTTGGGAATCGCGCTTGCTGGCGCTGCGCGTTCTGATTGCGGCGCGTGCTCGCGCACTGTCAATTAGACGCTTATGGCCGCTGATTCGCGGAGTTGGTCTGCGGACGCGGCGCCGATCGGCCAGATGCGGAACGGGCCGCTGTCGACTCCGCCATCCGGAAGTGGGCAAAGCCGCCAGTTACCGCGAATGCCATCCGCCGACGCTGCCCCGTCGTAGTCGAGTTCGTGCCGTCCCAAATAGGCCTTTCGAATCCAGACCCTGCCAGACTTGGCGTCGTATCCGCCGCTGATGACGAAGTCGCCGACCCAGTCGCGCCCGTCGCCGACCACGCGGCCGCTGGCAAACATCAGGTCGAGTTGCATGCGCCCCCGCGCGCGATGCTGCCTCCACCAGCCGGCCCAGCGCCCGGTCGGAAAGCGCGCATCCGCTTCGCGTTCCTGCTCGTTTTCCCACGGCCGAATCGACATGACCTCAGTATATGCATGCCGGCGTCGCAGGCGCATACTTTTCTGCGCTGGCCGGTCGCTTGCGCTTGCGGTTCGGATGCTCACGTCGCCTGCGCGGCTCGGTCGCGCTCCGGCGGTTCGCTCACGGTCGCGAATCGGCGTCGCGCGGCGGGCCGGAGTCTTGCGTCAGCATCGCGGCGATACGGTCGCGCGCATGCGTGAGTCGCCACACGTTTCGCGCGACATGTTGGCCGGCCTCCCAATGCCGGGCCGAATCTCGCGATAGCGCCGGCAAGTCCAATTCACCGCAACGCCGTCGGACTTCGGCGATCAATTCCAGCGTCCACGGCTGCCCGAGCGGCACATCCAGCGCCAGCGGCCAGCGCCCGGCTGCCACCAGCAACGTACGCAGCGTCCTGTCCAGCGCCTTCGCCGCCAGAACGCGCTGCCCCTCGTCGCCGGTTTCGGCCAGGCGCAGAAGGTCGAGTGTCGCCTCGATTTCGCCAGACTGGGCCCGCCCGTGCGCAATGCCGAGTGTGTCCCAGGAGTCCTGTTGTCGGGCGCCGGCGGCTAAGCCGCGAAACCGCGCCGGGTCGATGCGCGCGGCGGCCAGCCACGCGGCGCAGCGAACGAAGCCGTATTCATCGCCGGTCGCGGCGGCGGCGACAGCATCCCACGCCTGGGCGCGACCCAATCGGCCCAGGGCATAGACGAACGACTCGCGAACGTCCGCGTCGCGCTCCGAGGCGAGTTGCCCGATCAATATCGGCACGGCTTGAAGGTCAACGCGATCCGCCAGCGCCCAAGCCCCGCGCTTGCGAAGCTCCGCATCCGCTGAAGTCAAATCGGCGCGAAATTGTCTGGTCTGAATGACGCTGAGGAACGGCAGAGCCGCGCCCACTCCGACTGCTACTACAGCGGCAAAGGCGATGACGGCGCGGCGCGGCGCCAGGCTGGATCGGCGGGCCTCGGGCGGCATGTCGCGCGGTAGCTCCACACACCCCTATCGCGGCGAACGCGCGAAACTGCAAGCAGCGTGTATCAGGACGCGCCACGGCTTGCTCAACTGCTCGTCCGCGGCGTCGTCGTCGCGCGTCATTTCATGATACTGGAGTCTCAAATGCAGCGGTACCGTTCGGTCATCGATCTGGCAGTCGCTACCGCGATTCTGATCGCGTGCGTTTCGTTATGCGCCGCTCAGTGCACGGTCCTGGTGCAGGACACGTTTCAGCTCGGTCTACGCCCACACGGCGGGCACGGAGACCTTCGCGACGCTCAGGTTCACGACAATCTCTCGGGCTACTGGCCGCAGGCGCCCACCGGCGTGCAGTGGATCGCCACGAACGTGTCCGGCCAGCCGGGTTGGATTTTTGCGGCCTCTTCGCTCGACCCGGCGGAATCGAACGAGACCCCGCCGTTCAACGGGACCGCGTTCTGCGAGGGCGGTCACCAGACGGCTCTGCTCCCGTTCTCGCCGCCCGGCGGCGCGGCGATCACGCTCTCCGCGGAAGTCGCGCTGCCGCTGGGAATCGCCGCCAGCGGCCGCATCGGCTTCACGTCCAATAGCGCCACGTCGGACAATTTCGATACGTTTGGCGCGCTGTGGCTGTCATTCGACGGACTTCAGCATTGGACGGTCTACGCGAACGGCCTGACGCCGATCGGCAGCGGCACGTTCAATGTCGGCGTGCTTTCTAGCGGCTGGACGCGCATGGAACTCGGCTACGATCCCGTCACATCGACCGCGAGCGGGAATTTTGGCGGGACGGCGTTCGGCCCGACTCCGGTCAGCCTGGGTGTGCCGATTTCGCACTTCGCGATGGAAGGCCACGACCTCTGGTTCGTGGTGAATAACCTGGTTGTGCGGACCGGCGCGGCGCCCACTGTCACGATCACCGGCCCCACGCAGGCGTGCGCCGGCTCGACAATGACCCTTAGCGCCGCGACAGACGCCGCCGCGCCGGCGAACGTGCAGTGGTTGCTGAATGGCGTCATGCTCAGCGACGGACCGCTCGGCAGCGCACAGGTTTCGGGCGCGAATTCTCTTTCGCTCACCATCACGGGCGTCACCTCCGGCAGCGTCGGCTCGTTCGATTGCATCGTGGCGAACGTCTGTGGATTCGTGGGCAGCGCCGCGCCGCACGCCGTGACTTTCTGCTCTCCATGCACTGGCGACGCGAACGGCGACCGAAAGGTGGACGAGTCCGATCTCGGAATTCTTCTCTCGGCGTTTGATCTGACGGTCGGGCAGCCGGGCTACGCAGCGGCGGCCGATTTCGACGGCAGCGGACGCGTCGATCCGTCCGATCTGGGCGTGCTGTTGGCGGCGTTTGGAACAATCTGCCCGTAGTCCCCTTGGGCGAGAACCAGTTTTCAGAACGCGAAGCACCAGCGAGCGCGACAGGCAATCGCGCTTGCTGGCGCCGCGCGTTCGCGATCAACGCCGCAGCTCCCGTCGCCCGAGGCTGAGAAAGCCGACCGGCGCGCTCGTGACGGCGTCGCAAATCCAGTCGGCCGCAACCTCGCCCATCAACGGCGCGAACTTGAATCCGTGGCCGCTGAAACCCGCCAGGACGACGACGTTTGCGTGCGCGGGGTGGCGGTCGACGATGAAATGCTCGTCGGGTGTCATCGTGTACATGCACGCCGAATGGCGAGCAACCTCCGGACCGACGCCGGCGAGATGCGCCGCCGCGAAATCGCGCACACGCAGCACATCCGAGTCGTGCAGGGCCCGGTCCAGAGAGTCGGCATCCGGAACCGTCTGCCGCCCCGTGTGCTCGGCGACTTTGATCGCATGCGGATCGAGTGGCTGTGCGGGGAAACCGTAGAAGAACCCCTCCGGGGTGTCGAACGCGAAAACCGGCGCGCCGCTCTCGAGCGTCAACCGCGAATCCGCGAGTTGCATCCAGAGCTGCACCTTTCGCCGCACTTCGAGCGGCACGTTCAGCTCGCCGAGCAGGCGCGCCGACCACGCGCCGGCGGCAATCACCAACGCGCCGGCCTCCAATTCGCCGGAGTCAGTTTCGACGCAGACGCGCGAAGGCGAGGCGCGCCACGCCTTCACCCGGCAGTTCGCCCGCACGACGCCGCCGTGCGCCCGCCCGCGCTCGGCCATCGCACAAACGCAATCCTCGACGCGCAGGAAGCCGGCGTCGGGCTCGAATAGCGCCGACATGCCGCGCGGAACGTGAAATGCCGAAAATTCCCGCCGCACGTCGTGGTCCGAGACGGCATCGATCGCGAGCGAGTGCGCGGCGGCGGCACGCCGAACGCCGGGAATGACCGGCCCGTCCGGCCGTCCGACGAGCAGCAGGCCGCAACGCTCGAACAGGCGAGTGCGCTGCGCGACAGGAGAGCGCGCCGGCGGGGTCTCGGCATCCAGCTCGTCCCACAGTGCGTACGCGCGGTGCAGCAGCGGTACGTAGTCGGGGTGTTCGAAATACGCCTTGCGAATGATGCGCGTCTGACCGTGCGAGCTGCCGCGATCGTGGCCCGGCGTGAGCTGCTCGATCGCCACGGCGCGCAGCCCGCGACGCGCCAGACGCCAAAGCGCCGCGCTACCCATCGCGCCGGCGCCGATGATGATGACGTCAAACCGCTCGCGCGCCATGCTCGCTCCGGTTGGCCTCGTCGTCCGGAGCGCGCGCTCGCCGCGCGAACCAGAACGGCGCGTAACACGATGCGAAAACCACCGTGCCGACCGCTTCCAAAGTCAGCAGCGACCAAGGCCAGGGGCCGAAGTAATCGTACAAAGACGCCGCCGCCGGCGGACCGCATAGATACATGTAGTTCGAACCCAGCGCAGCATTCACGAGTATCACGCAAACCGTCAGCGCGTTCGTCACGCACCACACTCGCCCGAACGAGCGCCGGCCCGGCTGCATTCGAAGCCCCAGCGTCATCATCAGCGGCGCGATCAGCAGCACGGCGTGCATGACGAAGAAACTTACGAAACGCGGCGACGGGAAGTGCGCGTCGATTTCCGGCGTCAGTAGCGCCTGAACCGCGCCGCCCACTCCCCAGTAATACGATAATTCGTACAAGCGCTGCGCCGACACGGAGACCGTGGCGCGCGGCGCGGCGGGCTCGCCGCGAACGCCCACGCGCCGGCGAACCGAATTTCCCACGGCAATCAGCGCGGCCGCGGTGACGAAAATACCGATCTCGCACAGATGAAGCGGCAATGAACGCCGCACGTCGAACTCGCCGGAAATCACCTCGCGCGCCTTGGTCGCCGCGGCGTTCAGCAGCAGCACCGCGGTGAGCGAGTAGCACATCGCGGCGCGGACCACCTGCCCATTCCGCCATCGTCCGGCGCGCCGCGCGAGGAGCGTGAAGCCGGCAATGCCGACGGCGGTCAGAATCAGCACGACGAGGTGGTCCGTCGCATAGGGGGAAAAGCCGGCGGCAAGCGGCGACACGGGATGCACGGCGCGAAACTATACCCGCGGCGCGGCTGCCGGCGACCTAGGTGGCCGTGCGCGATCCAACGCCGCGATCAGAACGCGTAGCGGCAGCAAGCGCGATTCCCAGCCGCGCTCGCTTGCGCGTCGCCTTCTGAGTACTGCGCGTACTTGCGCACGGTCATTTAGATTCGACTGAGGTGATCGGGGTATTCGCGAACGTGCGTTTCGATGCCGTCGGCGTAGCGCTGCATCAACTCCTGCAGCAATTCGGGGCGATTTGTGTCGGCTTCAGCAGCCGGGTCGAACAGCGGCTTGGCGATCAGGCGGAAGTAGAAGTTCGGGCGCGAGACGACGAAGGCCTGAAAAATCGGCGCCCGGCAGCGCAGCGCCACCTGCAGCGTACCGGTCAGGAATTCGCGCGTCTGGCCGAAGATCCGCACCGGGCAGGTCTTCAGCGACAGGCCGCGCACGCGCCCGACGTCGAGCGCGCTGCCCAGCACGCGATTCTCCTGGAAGCAGCGGTAAATGTCGCGCGGGAAGCTGTCGGCGTAGAGCAGCCGGATGGCCGCGAACTCCGGGAACGTGCGGGCGTATTTTTCCTGCACGAAGACGCGGATCGCACCCTCGTTGCGGTCGCGCACGCCGGCGCACTTGTACCCCAGCAGCGCCATCAGCAACCCGGCCACGTGGTGCGAGCCGTGGTGACTGAGCATGACGTAGATGCCGCGGCCGGCGGCCAATGCGGTGTCAACCTGCTCGCGGCCGGGAAAGCGGATGCGGCGCAGAATCTTGTCTTTGGGAAGGCGATCGAAGATCAGGTAGAGCAGCTTGTCGCAGCGCGTGCGCCGAAAGTAGCTGCGGATGATCGACTTCTCGCGCGCCCGCGAGAGGGCTGTCCCGAAAATCTGCCGCAGTTCGCGGCGATATCGCCCGCGGCGCTTGAAGTTGATCAGATATTCCGCGGTTCCGAAGACACGCCCGAACAGGTACAGCCCGCGCAGGCTGAACGTTTGCGCCCAGGCCCACAGGAACCCGCGCACCAGCTCGAATTTCGCGCGCGTGTACCAGCCCAATCGCCGCTCGGCCGCCGCGCGTCCGGCCGTCTCCCGGTCCGCGGCCGCGAGGCGATCGGCGATCGGCGCGCGCGGCGCCTCCCGCGCCAGTTCACCAACCGGCGGATTCGGCGCGCAGGCTGACCTCGAAGCTTCCTGAATCATCAGCGGAGTCATTGTCGGCCGTGTGACGGGCGCATGCAATAGCCGACGCCAAAGTGCGACGCTCTTGGCCGACGGCAGTCTGCCCGTTGCGAGTCGGCTGCACGTTAGTCGCGGCGCGTCTCATGTTCGATGGCGATGATTTCCCGCGCCAGCTCCGACAGCGCCGCGCGCACGCTGGCCAGGAACTTGTCGACCTGCGATTCGGCCTGATGCGATGCGTCGTGGATGGTATCGAGCAGCGCATCGAGCTCGAGGATCAGGCCCGCCAGCCATTCGCGGTCGTGCGACTTCACGCCGCGAACCGCCAGCCGATACGCCGCCTCGGCTGTCCTGAATCGCTCATCTACGTGCGGCAGATCGCGGACGGCGCGGTGAAAGACGCGAATGCTCTCGGCGATCTGGCGAATCTCCGCCGAGACGGCCCGCTCCCGCGCGAGCAGCTCGCGCGCCGCGGCGTGATGCTCGTGCGTCTGGGCGTCGAGATCGATCTGGTCGCGGATTTTCCTGAAGTGCTCCTCGGTGAACAGATAGGGGCGCGCCGCGTGCAGCGAGGAAAGTCGCTGGAGAGACTGAGTAACGGTCTCGCTGTCGCCGCTTTGCGCCGCGCGCCGTGCTGCGGTCGAGAGCTGCTCGATTTGCGCGAGGATCTCGCCGCGCCGCGCTTCCAGCCGCGCCAGTTCGCTGCGAAATCGCTCAACCCGTGATTCCGGCACGTTCGCCGCATAGCGCGACTGCAGCGCGAGCGTCTGCGTCAGCAATTGCCGGCAACGCGCAACGTCGAAATGGACCAGCGCGTCGTCGAACTCGTGTTGCATGCGCTCCAGCGCGGTAAGGATTTGCGACGTGCTGGGCGCGCCGTCGCCGCCGGCCGCGGGCACGGCGCGGTCGAGCTTGTCGCCGTTCGGCGCGACGGAACCAACGGCACTCGCAGGCGGCGCGCTGCCGGGGTGGCGCAGCCGCTCGAGTTGATCGCGCGGAACGAGTTCTGATTCGCGGCGCTGTTCTTCCAGGCGGGACCGCAAGTCCGCCTCGCACTCCGCGATGAACGCGCGCAGCAAGCGCTCGACTTCCGGATGCGCCGCCACTTCCGGGTGATGCAGCGCGCGATGCGCGGCGCTGTTCAACCCGTTGTAGTCGCGGGCTTCACGCAGGATTTCGGACCGGAAGCGCTGAAAGATCGCCTCGGCGTGACGGGCGTCGCTCATGCTGCCCTGTCCGCCGGGGCCAAACAGCGCCAAGCGAGCCGGCTCGCGCAGCGCGCCTCTCAGCGCCGTGGGGCAACTCGCGCCATCCAGCACGTCGAACGACGGTCGGAAATCCGCTCGCAGCCAGCCAGCGCGGCGAAGTTCGCAAAGCAGCCTTGCGCCACTCCGGCGCGTCAGCGTTCGCGCGACGAGGCGCGCGCAGCGCGCGGGTGTGAGTTCCGACTTGTCGCAAAGTTCGCAGGCGACGGAATGCCTGGCGCGCCACAGCCGCACCGAATCATCGGCCGCCGCGCGATTTGTCTCGATCTCGGTGATCCGGGCTGGTTGCCAGGACATGTCCGATCTCGAACCGGGCCACCGCGAGACATTGTAGCGTGTTCGGCGGCCTGCGGAACCGACAGCCGGTGCGCGGCCATGTCGGCCCTTGGATTTCAAGTTTCTTGAGCTCGGGCGACGTCGAATTACGAGATGTGAATAGGCGGTTTCTCGCGCTTGGTCGTTGCGCCGCAGTGTCGCTCGGAGCGCGAGGCTGCGTTGGCGCCAAATTGAGGGCTGTCATGATTCGCAGCACCGGGATTCTTGTCGTCGTAACAACGAGCTGGATGCAGGGGTACCTGTTCGTAAGCGGGGCGCACGCACAACCGCGCTACAATTACGTGAACGGGCATTACTTCGAAGTGGTGTTGTCAACCGGAATTACGTGGGACGCAGCCCGTTCCGCGGCCTTGTCGAGAAGCCTTTTCGGCGTGAGCGGTGACCTCGCCACAATCACGTCCACAGCCGAGAACAGCGGCGTGCTCCTCGCCTTTTCGGGCGTCGACTTGCGCGGATTATGGCTGGGTGGAAGCCAATCGCCGGGATCCGTTGAGCCGGCCGGCGGGTGGACTTGGATCAGCGGCGAGCCTTGGAGTTTCACCAACTGGTTCGGCACGGAACCGAACAACTCCACCGGTTACTTCATGGGGCTGAATGAAGACCGCCTGATTACGTGGTCAACGGACGCGCAATGGAATGACGCCGCCGGCGCCTTGAATACGGCGACAGTTAGCGGTTACCTGGTAGAGTATGCCGTCCCGTTCGGTCCAGTCGTCAATCCGGCGAACGGCCATGGCTACCTGCGAATTGACGTAAATGCGGGAATTACGTGGACGGCTTCCGATGCCGCAGCGACGGCGATGAACTATCTGGGCGGCCCGGGACATCTGGCTACGATCACCTCGGCCGCCGAACAGAGCTTCGTCGTCGCTAACCTAGGGGCACGCCGCGGGCTGTGGCTGGGTGGAATTCAGCCTCCCGGCTCTCCCGAACCGGCCGGTGGATGGACATGGAATACCGGAGAGGCGTGGAGCTACTCGATTTGGAGCGGCGGCGAGCCAAACGAGCTGTTTACGTTCTTCAACGGTCAAACCGAAGACCGCCTGATCTTTTGGGACATGAGTGGGCATTGGAACGACCTGGCGGCTGCGAACAACCGTCCGAACGACGCGAATGGGTACATCGTGGAGTTCGAATGTTGTCCGGATGCCGACGGCGACGGGATCCCAGACACGGAGGACAACTGTCCGCTGGTCGCAAATCCTCTTCAAGAAGATGGCGATGGCGACGGCGTCGGCAATGTCTGTGACAACTGTCCGACGGTAGCGAACGGGCCACACGCCGGGCCGAACAATCAGCTCGACACCGACGGCGACGGGGTCGGCGATGTTTGCGATCGTTGTCCCGGCGCGAACGATGCGCAGGATGTCGACGGCGACGGCATGCCGGACGCTTGCGACAACTGCCCAACCACGCCCAACGTCGACCAGGCAGACGCTGACGGCGACGGGTTCGGCGATGCCTGTGACAACTGCCCGAACGTGCCGAATTCAAATCAGGCCGACCTGGATCACGATGGCATCGGCAACGAGTGCGACCTCTGCCCCGGTCACGACGACACGCTCGATTCCGACGGCGACGGTGTGCCTGACGGCTGCGACAACTGTCCGAATGTGCCGAACCCCGGCACGGTTACGTATTTCCATGGCCAGGCGCGCTTCCGCCAGCCGGACGATGACGGCGACGGCATCGGCGATGCGTGTGACAACTGCCGTGCGCAGCCGAACCCCGATCAAGCCGACTCCAATCAGAATGGTCTCGGCGACGCGTGCGATAACTTCATTGACAGCGACGGTGACGGCCTGGATGACAACGTAGACACGCTGCCGAGCACGCCGTCAGTCGACTTCGCGTGGGGCACCACGAGCGGATCGATTGTCAGCGTGCCGCCGGGTGTGACGTTCCGCGTCGAAAACG
This sequence comes from Phycisphaerae bacterium, assembly GCA_046350315.1. Taxonomy (GTDB): domain Bacteria; phylum Planctomycetota; class Phycisphaerae; order UBA1845; family Fen-1342; genus CAZHTF01. The sequence goes on along the minus strand of JAXMAP010000002.1, from coordinate 1,468,694 downwards.
TCCAGATCAGTGCCGGGCCGGCGATTGGCGTCACTGTCTCGGGCGTCAGCAGCGTGCGGCTCTCCATGCGCTTCCCGCCCTCGCAAGCCCTGGTTCGCCAAGGAAACGGTTTTCGCGTTTACCGCCACGGATCTCTCGAAGCCTTCGGCTTCGACAGCCCGGTACAGCTCGAGTTCGATGTGAACGGGCAAATCAGTTCGCTGGATTCCGTCCCGGATGGTACCTTGGTGGTGCGGGAAAATGTGCAGAACGACGTGCTGGTTGGCGTGTTCGTTACCGCGTTCGATCAACCGATCATCTTCGACGGTGAAACGCTCAACCCCGGGCAGGCGACTTCGGTCGGGACGATCGTTCCGCCGGACAGCGACGGCGACGGTATTCCCGATTTCCTGGACAACTGTGCGTTGATTCCGAATGTGTCGCAGGCCAACGCCGACGGGGACTTGCTCGGCGACGCGTGCGACAACTGCCCGGGCATCGCCAACAACTTCCAAGGCGACATCGACGGCGACGGCGTCGGCGACGTGTGCGACGCCTGTCCCACGCGCTTGCCGGGCGATGTCGACGGCGATGACGACGTCGACTCGTCCGACCTGGGAGTGCTGCTGGGCAACTGGTCTCTGACCGTCCCGCCTAACAGCAGCGGCGACCTGGACGGGGACGGCGTCGTCGGCTCAGCGGATCTGGGCATTCTGCTGGCAAACTGGCAGAATACTTGCCCGTAGCTTCCGTCGTTCCCTCGGCACAACCCGCGCTCGCGCGCCTATCGATCGATGGGTGCGCGGGTGCGCGCTTGGCGGCAGCCCGCCGCGACATTAGCGCTTCGCGCGTTTCGTCCCCGTATCGCGCCGATCCACGATCCACTTCAGCGCGATACCATATCCGCGCGAAAGCGAGTCGCGCCGCACCATGGGTAACGCCGGGTTTGTCCTGATCCTGACGCAAAACGAACTGCAGGGGGAGCGGCTGCGCGAGTTGCTGCGCGCCACGCACGGTCATTCGTGCCTGGTGGTCACGTCGCTCGAAGATGCATTTGACTCCATTCGCGCTCGTCAGCCCGACGCCGTCGTCGCCGACGCAACGATCGCGGGCCGCGAGACCGGCAAGCCGCTGCGCGAGCTGCTCGACGCGCTGTCGCGCGACGCGGCGCTGCTGATCGTCGGCGCCGGCGATGTTCCCGCCGGCGCGTCAAACATCGCTCTCCCGACGGATCTCGAACCCGCCGCGCTGGCCGAGCGCATCGACGCGCAGACGCGAAAAGCCGTCCAGCGCCGCGAGGATCGCCTGTTTCAGGCCTCGCTCGACGAGCAGAAGGTCGAGCAGTTCGAGGGCCTGGTCGGCAGCTCGCCGCAGATCAAGCGCATCGTTTCCCGCATCCTCAAAGCCGCCCCGACGAAGGTGACCGTACTGATCGTCGGCGAGACCGGCACCGGCAAGGAGCTGATCGCCAAGGCCATCCACCGCCGCTCGCCGCGCGCCCGGCGGCCGTTCCTGGCCGTGAATTGCAGCGCCGTGAGCGAGACGCTCCTGGAGAGCGAGCTGTTCGGCCACGTGCGCGGCGCGTTCACCGGCGCCGTCAGCGACCGCAAGGGACTCTTCGTCGCGGCCGACGGCGGGACGATTTTCCTCGACGAGATCGGCGACATGCCGCTTGCCATGCAGCCCAAGCTGTTGCGCGTGCTCGGCGACAGCCGCGAGGTCACGCCGGTCGGTTCCACCGAAGTCCGCAAGGTCGACGTGCGCGTGGTGGCGGCCACGAACGCCGACCTGGCGCGGCTGGTGGACGAGAAGAAATTCCGCGAAGACCTGCTCTATCGGCTGAAGGCGTTTGAGATCGACGTGCCGCCGCTGCGCGAGCGACGGCAGGATGTGCCGCCGCTGGCGCGGCATCTGCTGGAGCAGGCCAACCGAGAGCACGGGCAGTCGGTCACCGGCATTTCCGCCGAGGCGCTGCAACACCTGGTGAAGTATTACTGGCGCGGCAACATCCGCGAGCTGCGCAGCGTGATCGAGTCGCTGGTGGTCGAAGTCGGCGATCGGCGAATCGAAGCGGATGACCTGCCCGAAGAAATCCGCGGCAGCCGCGAGCTGGTCCCGGCTTCCAGCGGCGGGCTGGTCGGCCTGACGATGGAGCAAGTCGAGCGAATGATGATCGAGCGCACGCTGCAGGCCACGCAGGGCAACCGCGAGCAGGCCGCCAAGATGCTCAACATCGGCACGCGGACGTTGTATCGGAAGATCAAGGATTACGGGCTGTGAAGTTGGAATCGCGCCGGAACCGCCATCAAGCCGACAACCACTGCGCGACTTCCCGCGCCGCGTTTGGTCGTGAGAGCGCGCCCGCCGCCGTCGCCATCTGATTGCGCGTCGCATGGTCGGCGATACGCTCCAGCGCCGCGCGAAGCGCCGGCCCGTTTTGCGCGACATCTTTTGTATCTTCGATCAGAATTGCCGCGCCCGCGTTGACCAGCACCTGCGCATTGGCGTGCTGATGCCGATCGCGATGATATGGATACGGAAGCAGAATCGACGGTTTTCGCAGGGCCGTGATCTCCGCCAGTGTGGACGCGCCGGCGCGAGAAACGACCGCGTCCGCAGCCGCGAGCGCCAGCGGCATTTCATGCGTGAACGCCTGCACCGTCGCCTCGACGCCGGCTGCCTCGTATGCCTTGCGCACGTTTTTCTCGTCCACCGCGCCGGTGAGATGCAGCAACTGCCACTCCCGGTGCGCGGCGGCGAATGCCGGCCAGATGTTGACAACTGCCTCGTTGACGGTTCGCGCACCCTGTGACGCACCGGTTGCCAGCAGCAGCGGGCGATCCGGCGCGAGCCCAAAGTGACGCCGCCCGGCTGTGCCGTCGGCTGCGCCGAACTCGGCGCGAATCGGGCACCCCAGCGCGCGGGCCGTGCCGGTTGCGGCCTGCGAACCGAAATGCGCCAGCGATGCCTCCCACTGCACGGCGATCAGGTCCGCGCGCCGTGCCAGGTATCGATTCGCCCGCCCTGGCACTGCGTCCGGATTCAGGATTGCAGTCCGCATTCCCAGCGCGCGGGCCGCGACGATCGGCGGACCTGCGGCGTACCCGCCGAGCCCGAGCACCGCGTGCGGCTCATTTCGCCGAAGGTACGTGATCGCCGCTCTCACGCTTCGGCGCCACGCCAGCCAGAATCCCGGCCAATCCCACGGTCGTGTGGAAAACGGGCGCACGGTCTGCGGGATTTGCGTGAACGGCGTTCGCCCGAGCAATTCCGCGTCGAGCGCGCGGCTGGTGGTCAGAAACGTAACATCCGGAGCGGGGTCCGCGACTTGGGCCAGCGCTCGGGCGACGGCGATGCCGGGAAACAGGTGCCCGCCCGTCCCGCCGCCGGCCATTACGATCAAGTTGCGCGTCATGTGGGCGAGCATGATAGCGAGCGGGCGCTGCTGTGCGGCAGTTTTCGGCCGCGCCGCGGATGGGGTATTTTGATCGGTTCTGAAGCACGTGTTTCCGGCACGCACCCAGGTCGCCGCGCTTGCCGCGCCGCGAATCGCCGGTCGCGGATATAATGCCGCAAACAGGAGCATGGATTGCACGCAACCGATGTGCAGCGCTGGCTGGCCAAACGCCCGTTCGAGCCGTTCTCGATGCTGCTCACGTCCGGCGAGCGCATCGATGTGCGGCATCCGGATGCGGTGTTTCCCGGAAGGACGTCCTGCCACGTTGTCTACGTCCGCGAGGGACGCTACGTCGATTTCGCCGACGTGTCGTTGATCCACATTGTGAAACTCGAGCCCTTGAACGGACAGAAGCACCGCGTGCGTCGCCATCCGCGGCGGAAGCGGTCGTAGCGATGCCCGACGCGGCGTTGGCGGTGCTCGGGGAGCATCGGCTGCGGAAACGTAACTTTGCTTGCTATTCGAGGAGAAGGTGAATGAGCGTCAGCGCCGGCGATAACATCAAGCTGGATTGGGAAGCGCCCGAGGACCCCGCGAAGCTGGCCGAGTTCGAGGCTCGCATCGACCGCGGCGGATTGATCGAAGCCGACGACTGGATGCCGGCCAACTACCGCGTTGGCATGCTGCGCATGGCCGAGCATCACGCCAACAGCGAGATCGTCGGCGCGCTGCCGGAGGGCGAGTGGATCACGCGGGCGCCGTGCCTGCGCCGCAAGCTGGCGCTGATCGCCAAGGTGCAGGACGAGGTCGGCCACGGGCAGATGCTCTACCGCGTTTCGCAGGATCTGGGCAAGCCGCGCGACGCCATGCTGCGCGACCTGTGCACCGGCAAGACCAAGTATCACAACGTCTTTAACTACCCCGCGCCGACCTGGGCTGACGTGGCCGCCATCGCCTGGCTGGTCGACGGCGCCGCGATCATGAACCAGAAAACGCTCGCCGACGGCAGCTATGGCCCGTACGTGCGGACGATGAAACGCATCAACATGGAAGAAGCGTTTCATTTCAAGCACGGCGAGGACATGGTGCTGACGCTCATGAGCGGCACGCCGCGGCAGAAGCAGATGATGCAGGAAGCCTTCGACCGCTGGTGGGGCCCGTGCCTGATGTTCTTCGGTCCGCCGGACAAAGACAGCGTCAAGACCGGCCCGTTCATGCGCTGGCGGATCAAGACGGCGACCAACGACGAGCTGCGCCAGAAATTCGTGGACCGCTTCGCGCCCGCCGCGATCGATCTGCGCCTGGATATCAAGACGCCCAAGCGAGAGGCCGCCTCAGCCGACGCGCCCGGCATGGGCAAGAGTGTGCGAAATGCCGATGGCTCGCCGCTGCTGGTCCGCGACGAAGCCATTCGGCGCGACGAGAAGACCGGCCAGTGGGGCTTCACGCAGCCGGACTGGCACGAATTCTACGAAGTGATCCGCGGCAACGGTCCGCTGAACAAGCAACGCGTCGGCCTGCGGCGGATGAGCTACGAACAGGGCGAATGGGTGCGGCGGGCGGTGCTGGGCGATCGGCATGGGATGCCGCCCGGGCGGAATTGACGGGCCGTTGGCGTAGCGCGTCATTCCAAACCGCGGGGCGCACTGGCGACGGCCGCCGCGCCGCCGTGACGGATCACTTTTCCTTCACGATTGCCGCGAGTTCACCGAGCGTGCAAGCGTAGCCGCATTCGGGGCATTTGCAGTCCGTTTGTCCGCGAAGGTCGTAGTTGCATTGCGGGCAGCGAACTTCGGCCGTCGCGCGGCGTTCGACCGCTGACGCCCACCAGCAGCGGTTCAGCAAAATGATCAGAACTCCGCCGCCGATGAGGCCGAAGATCAGGGTCGCGGCGGTTAAGAGAATTTCATCGAAGCCAAAAGAGGCGGACGAGTACGAACTCCATATGGTGACGGCGCATCCCAGCAACAGCATCGCCGCGTATGCACCAACCAGCACAATCGTCTTAAGCCTGCGGCGCGGCGTCCAGCGAACGGACGGACCCCAAATCACGAGTGTTCCGCCGACCATGACAATCGGCGGAGAGAGGGTGATCGCGAAAATGGGCATCAAGGAGAAAATCGACGACAGCAGTGTCTCGGCGAGGTATGCAGCCAACAGTACGCCAAAAGTAATGGGGATCAGCGCGAACGTCGCGCCGATCCGCGGGTGCGGAACTTCGATCGGGTCGAGCTTGGATTTCATGTGGCGCTACCCCGAGAGTGGTCGACCGATGCGCGAGAACGAATTCTTGGGATGGTGCGTCGATACGGTCGACGCACCATACACTGGGAAAGCGCGCCGGCCGACGCACGCAACCAACTCCACGCGTCCACGTGACCACGCCCGCGCACGCAGCTTCACGCCCCGTTCGAGCTTCGCCTGCGCCGCCGGGCGCTGGCGAACACGCGTTCCAGCGCCAGCGAGAATTCCGGCAGCAACGCGGTTCGGATCGAACCGCCGCGCGAGAGTTTGCGTTTCCGCCACAAGTCGCCGCGGCGCGTCAGGATCGTGGCCGAGGAAGTGAGCGGATCGACGATCCAGTATTCCCGCACTCCGACCGCCAGGTAATCGACCGACTTGACGCGATAGCCGCGCGTTCGGCTGGAGCTCGATACGACTTCGATGACGATCTCGGGCGTCCAATCGTCCCAGGGCTGGTCCGCGTCCGTTGGCGGCCGGGTGAGGTAGATCGCGAGGTCCGGGTGACGCTCAGCCTGAAGTCGCGGAATTCGAATGACGACTTCAGATCCGCCGGCAACGAAGCAGAACGGGGGCAGGTGCTCGGCCATGTGCAGCTCGATCGCCAGCCGAATGGTCCGAACGATCTGCGCATACGGCAGTCCCGGCACATCCACCACGACAATCACCCCGCCTTCCAGCTCGTAGCCGTATCCGGGCGCGGCGTGGGCTTGCGCGAATCGCGCGAGCGACATGCGCCGCCCGTGGTCTCGCGGACCGACGCAAGTCCGCCGTATGAGTCGCCGTGCGACGGGCGCACCTGCCATCGACGTTCTCCTCCTGTCGATTGTAGATTTCCGACCACTTCAACGCACGATGAGAATTCGTGGCGAGAGCGCGCGGATTTCCCCGGCGCTCGCCGGAGCGTCGTGTTCTGAATGCCGGCACGAACTTGCGAGCGGACGGTCATGGACAGGACGGCCCTACCGGGTTGTCCGCCGGCGGCATTCCGACTTAGCATTCGTCGGAACGAGGACCCGGCGCGCGTGCTATCTCCCATTCAATCTCAGCCATCGATTCAGGTCGGACAGCCCGCGCCCGCAACTCGTCGAAGCTGGGGCTGGTGGCTCGTACGCCTTGCGCTTTTCGCGCTTGCGCTGTACGTCATCTGGGTCGCGCTGATCGTGGCCCTGCAGGATGTGATCATCTTTCCCGGCCGCTACTTTCTCTCGTCCGAAGGCACGCGCCAAGCGGACGTCGAGCGCGTTACCCTCGGCAACGGGCCGGCCGCCGTCTTCGCGTGGTATGAGGCCGGCGCGGGCCGCAGCGCCGATCTGCCCGGTCCGGCGGTCCTGTACGTACACGGGAATCTCGAGACGATCTCGGAGCGCTGGGCGCAATTGGAGCCGTGGAGATCGGCCGGCATCTCGGTGCTGGCGATGGAGTATCGCGGATACCCGGGCGGCGGCGGCGGCGCGCCCTCGGAAGCATCACTCGTCGCGGATGCGCGCGTCTGCTACGACTGGCTCGCTTCGCGCCCGGAAGTCGACCCGCGCCGCATCATCTTCCAGGGCCAATCGCTCGGCGGCGGTGTCGTCATTCAGCTTTCGCGAGATCGCCGCCCCGCCGCCGTCGTGCTGACCTGCACCGCCTTCAGCGTCGAAGCCCGCGCGGCGGAGCTTGGAATACCGGCGTTTCTGTGTCGCAATCACTTTCGCAACGACCTGGCGATCGCCGCGCTCGACGCGCCGATCCTGATTTTTCACGGGCGGCACGACACAACCATGCCGGTTTCACATGGCCGCCGGCTCGCCGCCGCGGCGCGCCGGGCGCGACTGATCGAGACCGAAGCTGACCATCGCGCCTTGCGGCCTGATTGGACCGAAGTCTGGGGTTTTCTGCGAGAGAATGGAGTCGTGGATGCGGATTCGAAGTGATCGGCGGCTGCTGTTGTGTTCGGCATTCGCGCTTGCGCTGCTCACGGGCTGTGCAGGCGCGATCGTCGGCGATTGGCGCTTCGAGCAGGCTCGACCCAGCCGCGAGGTTTTCGCGATGGACGACGTGCGCTTTGAGCGCGGCGGGACGTATTCGGCGACGGTCACGTTGGACGGACGTACGTCGCGCGAGAACGGAGCGTTTTCATTTAACGGCTTCAAACTGACGCTGCGGCCGCAGGCCGGCGGACAGCGGGAGTATAACGCATCGGCCCGAATGCAGACGCTCGAACTAAGCGACAAGGACCGGCATGTCGTCCTGCGGAAGGCCAAGTCGTGACGCGCTGGGCGGCGTCGTGTCCGCCGGCGCAGCGGAAAAACGCGGGAACTGTCCGATTGTGAGTACGGATCGACCTGTTTTCGTCGTCCGATCCCGCGTCATCTATTGCGGCCGCGTGCAAGGCGTGTACTTCCGCGCCACGGCGCGGGAGCTTTCGCGCGGCTATCGCGTGGTTGGATTCGTCCGCAATCTGGCGGACGGCACGGTCGAGCTGCAAGCCGAGGGCGCTCGGGATCAGATCGACGGATTCCTGCGCGCGATCCGCGATCGCTATGAGGGTTTCATCGACGACGAAACGGTCTCCGACCTTCCGCCGCGCGGCGATGAACAGACATTCGACGTGCGGCACTGACCGACGGCAGCCGCTAGTGCCCGCGCGGACCGGCGAGAAAACACGCCGGCCCCGATAGGCGACCCGCTACAACCGCCCGCTTTGTCCGCATGCCCGACGACGCTATGATTCTCGATCCGCTTCGCGGTTGAGGCGATTTCTGGGTTGGGCCCGTCATGAAAATACTGGTTCTCATCAAACAAGTGCCGGATTCCACCACCCCCATTCGCATTCGCGCCGATGGCGAGGACATCGAACGCGCCGGCGTGAAGATGGTGGTCAATCCGTTCGACGAATTCGCCATCGAGCAGGCCGTCCGGCTGCGCGAATCCCGCAGCGATGTGCAAGTCATCACCGCGCTGGCCGTCGGGCCGGCGACGGCCGCCGAGGCGCTGCGGACCGCGCTGGCGATCGGCGCCGATGACGGCATTCACCTGCAGGACCCGACTTTCGACAAGCTGGACGAATTGCAGACCGCGGCCGTGATCGCCGCCGTCGTCAAGCCGCTGGCGTTCGATTTGGTGATTCGCGGAAAGCAGGAGATCGACCTGGACAGCGGGCAGCTCGGCCCCGCGCTGGCCGAGATGCTCGACCTGCCGCACGTCGGCGCGGTGACAAAGTTCGAGCTGGCCGCTGACGGCAAGACGTTCAACGCAAGCCGCCGCATCGAGGGCGCCGACGAGGTCGTGAGCGTGTCGCTCCCGGCGCTGATCACCTGCGAAAAGGGATTGGTGGAGGCGCGCTACCCGTCACTGCCCAACCTGATGAAAGCCAAGAAAAAGCCCGTCAAGACGCTGAGCGCGGCGGACGTGCCGGGGCTGGCGGAGCTGACGGCCGGCGTCGGCGGCAGCGAGATTCACCGCTACGAGCTCCCGCCCGCGCGCCCGCCGGGGAAGATCCTCAAGGGCGAGGACGCGGCGACGGTGGGCGAACTTGTGCGGCTGCTGCGAGAGGACGCGAAAGCCATTTGAAACATGAACGCAGAATGATGAATGCAGAGTGCAGAAGTCGGATCGCGGTACGTGCGCAATCAAAATCATACGTGACCCGCTCGATGCCGCGAGGCCTGGAGCTGGGTCAACTTCTGCATGATGAATTCTGCATTCTGCATTGCGTTCCAACGTAATGACCCACGAAGAAGCCGGCCGAGTTTGGAACGAAACCGCCGAGGCCTGGACCCGTCTTGCCCGCGCCGGCTTTGACATCTACCGCGACGGACTCAACACGCCCGCATTTTTCGAAATGCTGCCCGATGTTCGCGGCATTCGCGGGCTGGATATCGGCTGCGGCGAGGGCCACAACACGCGGCTTCTTGCGCAGCGCGGCGCGGCAATGACCGCCATCGACATCGCCGAGCGCTTCATCGAGTTCGCACGACAGGCGGAAAGAGAATCGCCGCTCGGCATCGACTACCGCGTCGCCAGCGCCGTGGCGCTGCCTTTTGTCGACGGGGCGTTCGATTTCGCAACCGCGTTCATGAGCCTCATGGGCGTTCCCGAAACGGAACTCGCCCTCGCCGAGGCGCGGCGCGTCTTGAAGCCGGGCGGATTCCTGCAGTTCTCGATCGCGCATCCGTGCTTCGACACGCCCCACCGCCGCAATCGCCGCGATTACGCCGGCCGCACGCGCGCCATCGAAGTCGGTGATTATTTCCGTAACGTGGACGGCCGAATCGACGAGTGGATCTTCAGCAGCGCGCCGCGCGCGGCGACGGCCGGTTTGCGCAAATTCAGAATCCCGCGCTTCAATCGCACGCTGAGCCAATGGCTGAATGCGATCGTTGCGGGCGGTTTTCGAATCGAGCGCGTCGCCGAGCCGCGGCCGACGCCCGAGGCCCTGCGCCGCTGGCCGCAACTGCAAGACGCCGAGGTGGTCGCGTATTTCCTGCATGTTCGGGCCCGCAAAGAATCCGCGACGAGCGCTTGATGGCCCGACAGCCGACGCAATCGCGACGGCGCGCCGGCTGACGGGTTGCAGACGAGCGCGGCCTGCCCTACATATCTCCGTTCTATGACAAACGACATTCTCGTTTTCGCTGAACAGCGCAACGACAAGCTGCACCCCGCCGCGACGCAGATGATCACGCCGGCGCGCGACCTGGCGCGGCAGACCGGAGGGCGCGTCGTCGCATGCCTGGTCGGCGACAAGCTCGACCAGGCGAGCGCCGCAGTGGAGCACGCCGGCGTTCAGCACATTGTGACCGTGAGCGACCCGGCGCTCGCGATGTACTCGGCGCTGCGCTACCGCACCGCGCTGGCCGCGGTGATCGGCAAGATTCAGCCGCGCGTTACGCTCTTGCCGACCACGTTCATGGGGCGCGACCTGGCGCCGCGCGTCGCCGCGCGCGTGAAAGCGGCGCTGGCGACGGACTGTGTCGCGCTCGCGCTTCGCGAGGACGGCAAGCTCGACTGCCGCCGGCCGGTGTACAACGGCAAAGCGTTCTGCCACGTCTATCTGCCCGCCGGGCGGATGGCGATGGCCGGCGTGCGGGCCAATACGTTCCCGGCGGCCGGCGCTGTGGGACCGGACTCTGTCCGGTCTTCTCCAGGAAGCGGCGGCGCGGCGACGCGTGAGACGCTGGCGTATCAGCCGGCGTCGGGCGACGAACGAATCACGGTGAAGGAAATCGCCAAGACCGGCGGCGAAGTGAAGGACGTCAGCGAGGCCGACATCATCGTGTCCGGCGGGCGCTCGCTGAAAAGCGAAGAGAATTTCAAGATCATCTACGAGCTGGCCCGCGAGCTGGACGCGGCGGTCGGCGCGTCGCGCGCCGCCTGCGACGCCGGCTACCAGCCGCACAGCCGGCAAGTTGGCCTGACCGGCAAGACGGTGACGCCCAAGCTCTACGTCGCCTGCGGCATCAGCGGCGCGATCCAGCACCTGGCCGGCATGCGCGGCAGCAAGGTCATCGTCGCGATCAACACCGACCCGGAAGCGCCGATCTTCAAGGTGGCGGATTTCGGCGTGGTCGGCGACCTGTTCAAAGTCGTGCCGCAGCTCACGGAGGCGGTGCGGAAGCTGAGGCAGCACTAGAGACCTGGCGCGAACGTGGCGTTGCGTAGCGACCTGCTAGAGCGGATTCACTTCTCGCGTAGCGTCGGATCTCTGCGTCCGACGCCGAATTCTGCGTCGGGCACGGAGGCCCGACGCTACGGAACAACTGAGTCTGCGCTAGCGACGGAATGCTGAGTCCGGCGAATTTCCGGCCGCGCTCGCCGGCGCGTCGCGTTCCGTCACGTGCTTCGCGTCTCGCTCGCGAATCGCCTTCCACTCGCGATCGAGAATGCCGTAGATCATCGAGTCGCACCATTCGCCCTTGAGGAAGTAATTCTCGCGCAGCCGGCCCTCCAAAGTCATTCCCATCCGCTCCGCAAGCCGGCATGACGGCGTGTTGCGCGGGTCGCAATCCGCAAAAACGCGGTGCAGCGCGAGCTCGCCGAACGCGCGATCCAGCAGAGCTGAAACAGCTTCCCGGGCGTAGCCGCGCCGCCAGTGATCCGGATGAACGGCGTACCACAGCATGGCCTCGCGATGTTCGGGTCGCTCAATCCGCAATCCGCAGCGCCCGATCAAATCCGCTGCGTCGTGCGGGACCATGGCGTATTCGAAAACGCGCCGCGGCTGCTCGGACTGACGTCGCAGGTCTTCCTCGATGTATCTGCGCGTGTCGTCGGCAGTATGCGGGGCATATGGCATGTAGCGCGTGACGCGCTCGTCGCGCTCGATTTCGTTCAGCGCCTGCGCGTCGGATGGGACCAGGTCGCGAAGGACGAGTCGGGGAGTTCTGATCGTCACAGTCGGTCAACGATTCTCGAGCTCATTGCAACGTGCGGCGACTTCGGGGGGCAGGAGATTTACGTCCGGCCGAATCCGGTGGCATGCTTTCGCCGCAGGCGTAAGCATGCCGCGCCGGAACGCATGCCGACCCGCGTTTCGCCGCAAGAGGCTGCGGCGAAAACGCGGGACGGCATGCCACCCAACCGCATTGTATCCGACTTCCGCCGCCAGACTCGGACATGACGCATCCGCGCGCCGCGCGACGTGTTCGTCGGCGGTGACTGCGAAATCGTCGCGTTGGTCGTCGCACGAAGCGGGCAGCGGCGCGGGCACGGCTCTTCCTGGCAACGCGAACAGCCGCCGCCACGGCGCCGGGCATCATCGCGATCCGAACCGCGAGCGCCAGCGACCGGCTGCCAGGCGGGACGCGCCAGCATTCCCAATCTCTCTCTCCCGCGTGGCCGGTCGCTGGCGCTCGCGGTTCGGATCAGCGCTGCCCAACGCTCATTTGAACGCGGTGTTTCCGAAACGTAACGCAAGCGGGCCGGCCACTTGGGCCGACCCGCTCGAGTTTCAGGCTGGTTCGAACGAACCGACTACGGAATGATCACCGAATCCGTGTTCGTCATCGGTCCATCAGTGCTGCTCGCGCTGGCCCACTTAATACCGATCAAGATCTTGTCGGCCTGCTGGTAGTCATCCTGCATCGTGTAAATGTTGTCATTATTCACGCCAGCCAGCGGCGTACGCGCGAAGTCCGCGTGGCCGTCAACGTAGAGCACGTTCTGGCCCTCGCCGTTGTGGTTCTGGCTGTTGTACGGCCGCCAACGATCATTGGACACCGACAGGATCTGCTGAAGCGTCGTTCCGAACCCGGTTGGCAGATTCGTGGTTCCCATCGCATCCGCCGTGGTGCCGGTCGCCGCGTTCGTCGCGCCAGCCGTGAACCAGGGCCCCTTGTCCGCGTTCACCGGCATGCGCGTGTCGAGGCTGACGCGCGGCTTGCCGCGCTTGCCGAACGGCGACTGGTAGCCGTAGCTCAGGTTGCCATAGCCCTTGAAGTCGTAGCGGTTGGTGCCGGGTAGCGCCGCGGTCGTGGTCGCGCCGTTGACGTTGCGAAGGTCGTCTTCCGCATCGCCGGAGCTTGGGCATACGAACAGCCCGGGCGTCGAACCCCCGCCGATGACCAGCAGGAACATCGAGCGCGACGGATGGTTGCTGCTCGAGCTGGTCGACGTCGAGGTCGGCAAGGTGTACGCCGGATTGGTAGCCAGCGAACCGATAAAACTCACGCCCGTCTGTCGGGCCTGGGCCGGGGCCAACCCTGTGTTGTACGTCGGCACGTAGAAGTGGATCGGGAACCACTCCGTGTTATCGTTGGCGTAGATGTGTTCGCCCTGGCCGATGCCGCGCAGATTGGACGCGCACACCGCCCGTTTGGCCAGCTCGCGGGCGCGCGAGAGGCTGGGCAGCAGGATCGAGATCAGCAGCGCGATGATCGCAACCACCACGAGCAGCTCGATCAGTGTGAAACCCTTCTTCTGTTTCACCGTTCGATCTCCCATTCGCCCACAGTTCCTGGTCCCGGTCCCTTCGCCGCGTGGACCGGCTGGGACGTAGTCATAATGGCTGCGATGCGCCGCTTGGCGCAGAAACTGCCGCCGGCAGCGCGCAGCATCGAGACCGTCGCGCGTCACGCGCCGCCCAACACAGGCGAAACGCATCACAGGGTCCATGTGGGCACGGACCCGCGCGCGGTAAACCGCAATTTTCGAGTTTTCGCGCAAGCCGCAATCGCAGGCGAGCGCATGATCAGGAAGGAGCGGCAGGCGTAGGCGTTAGAACGAACAGTCGGACAGGCGAGAGGAGTTATGCGTATCGTATTTTATGATTGCTGATGAACTCGCCTTTTCAAAGCTTCGCCGTTGCCTTGTGCACTCCTTCACCTAAGAGCATAAGCGATCCCAACGCGGAGTCAAGGCTAAATCGGATCGTGGTGTCCAACGAATGAACCGCACCCACTAGCGTCGGGGTTCAGCCGACGGCCCGGAATCGGTTACGAAGATTCGAACGCCGCCGCGGCACCCGTCGCACAAAGCTCCAAATGTTCACACTTAGAGGCGAACATCCGCGCCCCGGCTCGCAGTGCATCCGTCAGCCGATAACTCAGTCTGCGAACCAAGTAGCGCTCGGCAAGCGCTACCGGCCAACCGTGACGGGGCCCCCACTCCGCAGCGATGCCGGCTGCCCGCATCACGCCCGCGTCGCGGGCCGTCTGCAAGATCGTCTCCGCGTCCGCGGTGGCGAGCGCTTCGCCGGTTGCGAGTCGTGCCCAGACGGCAAACACGAACGGCAGCCCGGTCTGGGCGCGCCACGCTCCACCCAGGTCAACCTCAAACGCGAAACTGCCGCGGCGCGGGTCCACTACCTTGTCGCCAATCAACAGCGCCGCTTCGCAATCGGTTGTCAATGCCTGGCCGGGCTGAATCGGACGGAGTGCGAGGGTCGTGTCGTACAAATCCCGCCAGAGAACGCGCGCCAGCGCGACCGACGTGTGCGAATCGGGATCGACCCACAGCGTGCGAATTCGGTCCGGCGGGACCTGCGAAAATACGCGCACAGTCATCGTCTCGCCGTCGCAGCCGATGCAGGCATCGCTGATGATCCGGAAACGCCGCGGCGCGCGGATCAGGTCGAAAACCGGAACGAGCGCCACATCGACGTCGCCGCGCTCGAGATAACCCGGCAGCGCGGCGGGCACGTCGTAGCAAAGCCGCACGCGCGGATCGGCGTCCAGCCCCTCTATCAGCGGGCGCGCGTTGAGATACGAGACGACGCCCAGGCGAATCACGCTCACAGCCGCTCGCGTTCCATCCGAGTGAGTCCGCCGCCCGTCGGCGGTCCACCGGCAATGCGGGAGTATAATCGGGCCTTCGGGAGCATTGGCGCGGCGGCGCGCGAGCGCGACGGCCCGCATCGCAAGCTGCGCAGCACGTCAGGAGGTCACCATGAAAAAAGTGGGCGTAGTGTTATCCGGGTGCGGGTTTCTGGACGGCGCCGAACTGCACGAATCGGTGCTGACGCTGCTGGCACTGGATCAGCGCGGCGCAAAGGCGATCTGTTGCGCGCCGAACGTCGATCAGGCCGGGGTAATCGACCACTTCACGCGTAAGCCAGTCGCAGAAAAGCGAAACGTGCTGCACGAGTCGGCCCGCATCGCGCGGGGCGAAATTCAGGACGTCGCCTCCGTTCGCGCCGCCGAACTCGACGCGTTGATTCTGCCCGGCGGGTTCGGCGCGGCGAAAAACCTGTGCGACTTCGCCGAACGCGGCGCGCAATGCGACGTGAATCCGGCGGTCGAGAAGCTGGTGGGCGACATGCTCGCCGCGCGAAAGCCGATCGGCGCGATCTGCATCGCACCGGCTCTGCTGGCGCGAATCGCGGGCAAGCGCGGCGTCAAGGCGCATGTCACGATCGGCCATGATGCGGCGACGGCGCGGCAGATCGTCGCGACGGGCTGCGTGCACGAGGAGTGCGGCGTCACCGAGTTTCGCGTGGATCGCACCAGCAAGATCGTTTCGACGCCGGCGTACATGCTTGGACCCGGGCCGGCGCAGGTGTTCGAGGGTATTCGCAAGCTGGTGGACGAGGTGTTGGCGCTGGCATAGGGACTGTCGGCGGTGTTCCGCTAGTACCCCAACGCGACTTGTGTCCAGCCCTGGAAGGGCGTCAGAACATAGCCCCGGGCGTCAGCCCGGGGTTTCGGGATCAAGAAACCCACGCAGCCCCGGCAGGGGCGGAAGAGTTGTTCGTGCGTTAGACGCGTCTTCGAATGACCACGGCTCTATCGCCTGCCCGGGGCTACAATCTGTCGCCCCTAGCGGGGCTAAGAGCTCCGTCGCTCGAACCGCCGGCGAAACGAAGTAGCGTTGTAGTTCTAGCAGTCCGTCGCAAGAGTCTGTCCGAGCCGCGACCGTAAGAGCCTGGGAATCTTTGTGGCACAGCCGCCTTCGGCTGTGCTTTCATCGTCCGCGAACCGCGCACTTCCTAAGGGAGCGTGGGTTGGGAACGGCCCATTCCCTTCGCACGCGAACCGCCCTGCCCGTCGTCCTCATCGCGCGCAAAAACAAACCCGCCGGCGATCGACTTGATCGCCGGCGGGCCGAAACTCTTCGGCTGCGGGTAATGCAGCCACGATAGCTGCATTACCGCAGCCGTTTACATCCTTGATCCACGGATCACCTCCTTTACGATCGGGCCACCCCCGCGCGCCGGGTTTCGGCGAACGGGCTTGATCCCGTCCCCCGGCCGTCGCCGGGCGGACACGCGGGCAACGCGCCCGGCAGGCGCCCGCGCCGACCCGCCCTTCGCCCGTTATTTGAAGGGACGCGTGTGGCTCGAACCACCTGCACTATTCAGTGTATCGTCCGAAACGGCTCGGTCAACGAGAAGTTCACGTAGCGCTTTCAGAATCGGCATGGCGGGGCAGCGCGCCCATCTTAGGGGGCATCGGCATGCGGCTTGCCTTGACTTTTCCTTCCTCACGCGTTGCACTCGCCGCATGTCCACGCAAGGCGGAACGCTGCGCCTTTTTGTCGATGAAGCGACGATCCACGTCCGCGGCGGGCGCGGGGGCGATGGGTGCGTGAGCTTTCGCCGCGAGAAATACGTTCCCAGAGGCGGTCCGGACGGCGGCGACGGCGGCAATGGCGGCTCGGTGTTCCTCGTCGCGCAGCCGGAACTCGACACGCTGCTCGATCTCGCCGGGCGGCACCACTGGCATGCCCAGAACGGCCAGCCGGGCAGCGGCGCGAATCGGGCCGGCAAGCGCGGCGCGAATCTCGAAGTCCCGGTGCCGCCGGGAACGCTGATTTACGATCTTGACGCCGATCGGCTGCTCAAGGACCTGACGCGGCCGGGGGAGCGCGTGCGCGTCGCCGCCGGCGGGCGCGGCGGGCGCGGCAACGCCTTCTTCGCGAACTCGGTCAACCAGGCGCCACGCAACGCGGACCCGGGCGGCAAGGGCCAGGAGCGCCGGTTGCGACTGGAGCTGAAACTGATCGCCGATGTGGGGCTGGTCGGCCTGCCGAACGCCGGCAAGAGCACGCTGCTTTCGCGTGTGACGAAAGCCCGGCCCAAGATCGCGGCGTATCCGTTCACCACCACCGAACCGCAATTGGGAATCGCCGAGCTATCGGATTTTCGGCGTCTGGTGCTGGCGGATATTCCCGGGCTGATCGCCGGGGCGCACGAGGGCGTCGGGCTGGGGGACGCGTTCCTGCGCCACATCGAACGAACGCGCGTAATCGTGCATTTGATCGATCTCACGCCGCCGGAGGGCGGCCAATCGCCCATCGAGGCGTATCACGTCATTCGCCGCGAACTGGAGAAGTACTCTGCGGCCCTGGCCGCGCGGCGGGAGATCATTGTCGGCAACAAGCTTGACCTGACGGGCGCTGACGAAGCACTCATCACCCTGCGCGGCGCGCTTCCCGGTTCGGTGCTCGCTATCTCCGGAGTCAGCGGCGTCGGGCTGCGCGAACTGCTGGAAACGATTTGGACGGCGGTAGACGAGGCGCGAAACGCCGAGCCGTCGGGCGGCGTTCAGGAAATCGACTTCGGCGACATCCCGGACGACGATGCGCTTGCGACAAACGACGCGCCGGGTCCGCTAGCCTAGCATAACGTCGCGGCTCGGGTGGTGCGCAGTGGGTTAGGAAGCTGATACCGCAAGCAGCGTCACGTCATCTTCCACCCGCACACCGGGCTGGTCGACAAGCGCTGACAGGCCGTCGAGCAGCGCAGTTCCGGCGTCAAGCCGGACCGCGAGTTCGGCGACATCCGCCGGCGTCACGCGGCGTCCCTCCGCTTCGAGCAGGCCATCCGTGATCGCCAGCAGGCGCTCGCCGCGCTGAATCCGAACCGTGTCGCAAGTCCACTCTTCGCCGGGGATGACTGAGCCGATCAATGGACCGTTGGACTCCAGCAGGCGCGGGAGCGCGCTATCGCGCCAGAGCACCGCCGGCGGATGACCGGCGTTCACGTATTCCATCACGCCGGTCGGCGGGCGCAGACGGGCGCAAAACAGCGTAACGAAGCGCGAATGGCCGAAGGGCCGCACGCCCTGCGCGACGCGCCGCGCGACGGCCAGCGGGTCGAAGTCGTCCGCGACGCCGGCCTGAAACGCCGCCTTGACGACGCCGGTCAACATCGCGGCCGACGCGCCGTGGCCCGAGACGTCTGCGACGATCACACACGCGCCGCCCTCGCACGCGGCGTAGTCGTAATAATCGCCGCACAACTCTTCGCGCGGCAGGTAGCGGGCCCAAATCTCCAATTCGCCCACTCGCGCGTGCTCGGGCGGCAGCAGGGAGAGCTGAAAACGCCGCGCCACGTCGAGCTCGCGCTCCAGGCGCTGCGTGTGGACGCGGTTCTCCTCGCGCAGCCGGCGCAGCTCGACGCAGCGTTCGACGAGAGTTTGGAGCACCTCGCGATCAAATGGTTTCTGAATGAAGTAGTACGCCTCGGCTCGGATCGCGCGGACGAGCTGCGCATCGAGCTCGTTCACGCTGCCCGTCATTATGATCACATCCAGGTCCGGGCGGCGCGATTTCAGTCGCGTCAACAACTCGAAGCCGGACATTTCCGGCATCCGCAGGTCGAGCAGCGCGAGATCGAACGGCGAGCGTTCGATTTCGGCCAGCGCGGCGCTCGGCGCGGCGACGGGCGTGACGTCGTATCGTTTTGAAAGCAGGCGCACCAGCACGTGCAGCAGGCCAGGGTCGTCGTCGACCAGCAGAATGTGGGCACGTTTCACGCTTCGGCGCTCCGCGGCGCGGCGATGGGCAGCCAGACGCGAACGGTCGTGCCCAGGCCGGGTTTGCTTTCGAGACGCAGGTCGCCCTGGGCGGCAAATACGATCGAACGACAGATGGAAAGCCCCAGCCCATTTCCGTCGGCCTTGGTCGAATAGAACGGCTCTCCGACGCGCGCGAGCTGTTCGATCGCCATGCCGACGCCGTTGTCGCGAATCTCGACCTCGACACGCGCGTCGACACGCTGTGCGCGCACGTGCAGTTCGCCGCCGTCGGGCATCGCGTCGCGCGCGTTGCTGGCCAGATTGAGGAAAAGCTGCGTCAGATCGCCTTGTCCGACGGCGACCGACGGCAGGTTCTCCGCCGCGTCGATTCGCACCTGCACTTTTCGGCGTTGAAGCCCATCGTGCAGAATTTCGAGCGCGCCATCGATCGCGCGGCGGACGTTTCCTTCGCCCAGTGAACGCGCCGAGCCGCGCGCCAGCGCCAGCATGCCGCCGAAAATTCGCCGGCTGACTTGCAGCGACTGCTCGATCTGCTTCAGGTCGTCGCCCAGCGTGGCGAGATCAAGCTCGCCGGCGGCCAGATCGGCGCGAAGCTGCTGGACCAGCGGAAGCACGGCTCCCAGCGCGTTGTTGACATCGTGCGAGACGCCGCGCGCGATGTTGGCGAAGGCATGTTTCCGCTCCGCCGCGAGCATCTGCCGCTCCAACGTCCCGGTGCGCTGCAGATACTGAATCGCGACGGAGGCCTGCGAGCTGAATTGCCGCACCGCTTCGCGTTCGAACTTGCCGAGCGTGCCCGAATGCATCGCCGAGATCTTCAGCACGCCAATGACGCTGCGGCGCGTGGCGAGCGCGGCGCAGACCATGCAAGCTTCGCGCGGCCGTTCGCCGGCGGGCGCGTCGCGGTTGTAGTCGAGCAACTCGGCCAGCGCGGCGGCCTGCGGCGATCCGCCCCATTCGGTCCATCGCTGGCCGCGGCGGTCGAACCCGTACACGCCGCCTTCGCGCATCAGCTTGCGGATCGGCTCGGACAGCGCGAGCTTTCGCCCGATGTAGCGGCTCTTGCCTTTCACGCACGCCAGTTGCTCGGCCACCAGTTCGAGCGCCGACTCGTCGTCGTCCCCGATCAGCAGCGCGGACGAGTGGTCATAACGTGTGATGGTCCGCAGGCCGTGCAGCAGTTGGTAGAACAGGTCGCGCGGCCGAATCTGCTCCATGATTTTGCGGTCGAGGCGGTCGCGCACATCGAGCAGCCGGGCCCGATCCAGCCGATCAAGGGCCTCGCCGATCATCGCGGCCACCTTCGCAAGATTGCGCCCGTCGCCCGATTCAAACGCGCGCTCGCGGCGCTGCACGAGCAGCGCTCCCCAGGGGCGCCCGCGACGCCAGACCGTGGCGCCGATCAGGCGCGGCGTCACGCCGGGATAATCGCCGCGGGCGAAGGCGGTGGCCACTTCCGCGTCCCAGGCGTGTTCGCGCGGCAGGGCGAACAGCGGGCGTGCGACCGCCTCTCCGGCCTCGATCGTTGCCAGGCACGCCGCATCGGCGTCAAACTCTTCGCTCGCCGCGCGCACGGCATGGCGGAGCAATCCCTCGTCATCGCGCGTCTGACGCAGGCGCTCGCCGAGCTCGTGCAGAAATCGGTAGAACACCGCGACATCGTACGAGAAAACCACTTGGGCGGGGCGGCACGCACTCCGCCGGAGTGCGGTCATGCCTCGCCGAGCGCGCGACCCTTGTGGATTCGCCAGCAAATTCCGCGACAAGTCGGCCTCACGGCGGCTATCATGCCATCTGGCCGCGACCCGTCTTCGCATGGAGCCCTCAAATGGCGCGTACAGCACAGCGTGTGACTTCGATTCTGGTTGGCCTTCTTTTCGCGACGCCCGCGCTCGGCCAGGCCCTGCCGACCGATCCGGCGCTGGTCACCGGCGAGCTGGAAAACGGCTTGCGATTCATTGTCCGCAAACACGCCGAGCCGCCGGGCCGCGCCACGGTCTGGATTCACTTCCACACCGGTTCGCTAAACGAGACGGACCGCCAACGCGGCATCGCGCACTATCTCGAGCACATGGCCTTCAACGGGTCGGAGAATTTCGCGCCCGGCTCGCTGGTGCCGTTCTTTCAATCGCTCGGCCTGACGTTCGGCCGCGACCAGAATGCCTTTACGAACTTCGAGCAGACGACCTACCAGCTCTCCCTGCCCAATGCGAATACCGAGACACTTCGCAAGGGCATGACGTTTTTCGCGGATATTGTCAGCCGGCTCTCGCTCACACCCAAGGAGATCGACGCCGAGCGGCAGATCATCCAGGAGGAACGCCGCCGCGGGCTATCGGGACGGCAGCGGGTGAACAATTACGTGCTGGAACACCTGACGCCCGGCTCGCTGTACGGCCAGCGGTTGACGATCGGCACGGAAGAGACGATCAACGGCGTGAATGAAGCGGATTTCCGCGATTACTACGGCAAGTGGTACGGCGCCTCGAACGCCACGCTGATGGTTGTCGCCGATGCCGATCCGAAGCAAATCACCGCGTTGATCGGCGAGTTGTTCGCGTCCGCTCCCAAGAAACCGCGCCCGATGCGGCAGGAGCTGAACGTCAAGGCCTACGAAAAGAGCTTCGCCATCGTCGCCAGTGACGCGGAAGTACGCAGCGAGGAAGTGCAGATTGTGCGGCTCGAACCGGCGCGCCCGCCGACAACGACCGTTGCCCAGCTTCGGGACGATCTGGTCGCGGACCTGGCGCAGGCCGCGATGAACCGTCGCCTGAGCGACAAGGTCGCGCGCGGCGGAACCAGCTATCTCAGCGCCCGAGCGTCGATGGGCAACGATTCGAACGCGATCTACACCGCCGAATTCAACGCCACGGCGAATCCGGGAAAATGGAAGGAAACGCTGCAGGAAATCGCGCTGGAGCTGCAACGCGGCCGCGCCTTCGGCCTTACGCAGCGCGAGATCGACGACGCGCGAACCGAGATGATCGCCGGCGCCGAGCGAGCCGTTGAAACCGAGGCCACGCGCCCCGCGCAGGCCGTCATTTCCCGGCTGAACGGGAACGTCTCACAGGCCGAGCCGAGTCTCTCGGCCGCGCAGCGGTTCGAATTGTTGCGGCAACTCCTGCCGACCATCACGCATGACGAAGTCTCAAAGCGATTCGCGAAAGAGTTCGACCCGGCCGCCGTCGCGTTCATCGCCACGCTGCCGGCCGGCGACAACGTCCCCAGCGAGCCGCAGTTGCTCGAAATCGGCACAAAGGCGCTGGCCGTCCAGCCGACTCAGGAGGCCGAGGTCGCCCGCGCGACGCAACTGATGGAAAAGCTGCCCGAGGGCGGCCGGGTCGCCCAAGGCGACGAGCACGCCGCCAGCGGCGTTTGGTCTGGATGGCTCAGCAATAATGCCCGCGTGCACCACCGCTTGATGGACCAGCGCAAGAACGAAATCACCGTCAGCATCTCGCTGGTCGGCGGCGAGCTGCTCGAGAACGCCGACTCGCGCGGCATGACGCAGGCCGCGCAGCTCGCCTGGTCGCGCGCCGCGACGCGCAAGCTCTCGTCCACCGACATTCGCGAGCTCATGACCGGCAAGAAGATTTCAGTCCGCGGCGGTGGAGGCGGCGGTTTCGGCGGCGGACGGGGCGGCCGCGGCGGACCTCCCGCCGGCGGCAATGCCGACGCGATGACGCTCACGGTATCGGGCAGTCCCGAAGAGCTCGAAACCGGGCTGCAGCTCGCTCATCTGCTGCTGACCGAACCGAAGATCGAATCCGCCGCGTTCACGCAGTATCAGACGACCGCGCGCGAGCGGCTGGAGGAGATGCTCAAGAACCCGATGATGCTCGGAATGCGCACTGCCGGCGCGGCGCCTTATCCGGATGACGAGCCGCGCACGCAGCCACTCTCGATCGCGCAAATCGACAATCTCTCGCTCGGCGCCGCGCAGCAGTGGCTGGACCGCATCATCAAGACCTCGCCGATCGAAGTGGTGATCGTCGGCGATCTGGCGCGCGACCGGGCGCTCGAACTCGTAGCACGTTACATCGGCTCATTGCCGGAGCGTCCGCGCGTCAGCACGCAGACGTATGCCGAACTTCGAGACCTGAAGCGCCCCGCCGGACCGCGCAAGTTCGAGAAATCAATCGTCACCACCACGCCGCAGGCCTTCGCTTACTCGGGCTTCTACGCGGCGGATGAAACGAATGTTCCGGATGTTCGTGCGCTGTCGATGGCGGCTCGCGTCCTCTCGACGCGGATGGTGAAGGAAGTGCGCGAAGACGCTCAGCTCGTCTACAGCATCAGCGCCGGCCAGCGACCCGCGAGCACGTACCCCGGCTTCGGCACATTCTCCGCGGCGGCGCCGACCGAGCCCGGTAAGGTGCCGGCGTTGATCGAGAAGCTCGCGTCGATGTACGCCACATTCGCCAAGGACGGCCCGACCGAGGACGAGTTGGCCGTGGCCCGCAAGCAGATGGCCAACACCTACGAAGAGCAGATGCGCGATCCGGGCTACTGGCTGCGGCGTCTGGACCAACTCACGTTTCGCGGCGCGAACCTGGACGACGTCGTCGGCGAGCCGGCGGCGATGCAGGCCCTCACCGCGGAGCAGGTGAAGGCCGCGTTTGCGAAGTACTACTCGCCGCAGAACGCGATCATCGTGACGGTGACGCCGCAGGCGAAGGGCAACTAATGTAGTTCGTCGCGGTGTTTGCACCTTTTTGGGTGGTCCGGGCGTCCCGCCCGGCGAACCGGAACGACCAGGACGCCCGGACCACCCACTAGGGCGAAGTCTCTTTTCTGTCGCGTCGGCCCTCTGCGGCCGACGCCGAAAACGGCGTCGGGCAGAGACGCCCGACGCTACGGTATTTCTGAAATCGCGCTAGGGTCCGGCCGCGTTCCGTCGAAAATCGCGCCCCGAAAAGCCGGCGACATCGGTTCGGCCAGAGCAGTTTCAGTTGTTCTGTAGCGTCGGGCCTCTGTGCCCGACACAGAATTCGCCGTCGGACGCAGAGGTCCGACGCTACGGGAAAGGCGAATCCGCTCTAGCCCTTCGTCTGCCGAATACCAAGGCGGGCTGGAAGCCCACCCCACCCCGGCGCCCGCCCCGGCGCCCGCCCCACCCTGGCGGAAGCCCGCCCCACCTTGGCGTTACCGCGCAAACAGCAGGATCGACATCATCACGATGGCGCCCAGCGCCAGGATTCCCGCCGCCGCGCCGGTAATCAGAAGCCATCGCCCATGCGAACGCACGAGCGCCGATAGCGCTTCATGGGCCTGGTTTTCCGACGCCGAGAGACGCTCGAGCGATTGAACCTGCAGTTCGCCCGAGCTGCGCAGTGCGTCGACCGCGCCGCCAAAACGTTGCAGCGTGCCGGCGAGCTGCGCGTGCGTGTCGTTCGCGGCTTCGAGCTTCCGCGCGACCGAGCGCACCGCGTCGGCCTGCGAGCCGACTGCCGCCGGCAGTTCGAGCAGGCACGCCGACAGAGCGGCGGTGTTCTTGCTGGTTGCGTTCGCGGAGGTCGCGATCGCCGAGAGGCATTCGCCTTGCCGGCGCTGTGTGTCGGCGAGCTGCTCCAGGATCCCGGCCACGCGATCGACCGACGCCGCGAGCTGCGCGCTGCGCTGGTCGTGGCGGTCGAAATGCTGCTGAATGCTGGAGATCAGGTCGTCGACGCGCTCGCGGCGTCGATCTTCGTCGCCGCGCGTGCGGCGCAGCCAGAATCCGCCGGAATGCGCCGCGCGCGGCGCGTGGTCGGTCAGCACGGCGGCGGCCGCGGCGGCGCCGAGGCCTTCGCCGCCATTGACGGCGTCGGTGGCGCGATGGCCGTTGGGCGCATCGAGCGAATGGCCATTCCCGGGCGACGTTACGCCCAGCGCGCTACCCAAGCGTTTCCAGAACGAGATTGCGTCGGACATGTCGTACCTCCGTGTACGCGTTCGCTCGGCACCCTTGCCGGTCGGGATTATAGGGTGCGAATGGGGCTCCGCAACGGGTCAGAACGCGAGTTGAAACGGTGGCGTCAAATGTTGACGAATTCGCGCCGCGTCCGAACCGCGAGCGCAAGCGCAAGCGATCGGTGGAAACGGCGAAATACACCCGGATTCTCCGAGCCCGCATCGCTCGGCCGGTTGCCTGCGATCGGGCGGGGTCGCATCGTGTAGCCGAGTTGACTTGACGCATCAGCCTGAGACGAGTCGCAGCTCTGACGGCTGCGAGCACGTTGGACGCCATCGCGATTTCACTCACTCGACGGTAGTGGCTCCGTTTCGCGAAGGAACTCCCCAGCCGAGCCCCGACCGTAAGGGAGGGGTCTCTTGCGACGAGCAGAAGGCCGCTCCCTTACGGTCGGGCCTCGGTGTCGAGCGTATTCCCGGCGTCGCAAACGAAACTAAGCCACTACCCACTCGACATCTCGCGGCGAAGCTGGTCGAGCAACTGGTGTGAACCGTGCCGTTCGCACCACGATTCGACGTAGCCCCAGTCAAGCAACGCTTGTTGCGTCTGGATTACTTTCGTGGCGTCGCTGAGGTCCTTCGAGCGATTCGCGAGCGCGGCCCAGCGGAGTTTCGTGATGATGACATCTTCGGGCGACGGTATGTAGATCTGCCGCCCCAACGACTCAACCACCCGCCGCCGCGCGAAACGTTCCCGATCGTGGGGATCGTCGCTCAGATAGAAGAGTTCGACCTTGAAGGGGCCTCCGACGACACGCCCGACGTGGCGGAATGTCCCGGTGACAGTTTCGAATGACGCCTGCGGCTCAAGGGAGACCGTGTCTTTGAGGGACCCGAACGCCGCGATCACGTCCTGCGGTCGCGCTTGGACGACGAAGTCGGCGTCTCGCGTTGCGCGCGCGACACCGTAATAGTTGCTCGAATACGACCCCACCAACATGTACGGAAGTCGCGCCGCGTTCAGCGCGTCCACGACCGCCACCACGCATTCGTTGCTGGTCAATCGCCAGGCTCCCGTCGATCGTCCGCGTCGAGGCGTTCCTCCAGAATCGCCGCCGTGCGGACCGCATCCAGCTCGGGAAACTGCTTGCGGATTCCGTCCGCCATTCTTCGCACCATGTCGTCAAACAAAATTCCGCCGAGCGCCAGCTTGTCGGCCGGGCGCATTCTGCGTGCTTCCTCGATCTCCTCGAGTTCGAGCGCCTCGATCAATTCGCGATTCAACTGGACCATACCGCTTCCACTCTACACGCTCGCGCAAACCTGCTTGGCCGCGTCCGTCAGATCACTCGCCGTCTTCAAGCGCGGGATGTTCGCCTCTTGCAGCATTTTGCGCGCGATCTGCACGTTCGTGCCCTCCAGCCGCACCACCACCGGCACGCTGAAGCCGACTTCCTTCGCCGCGCGGATCAGCGCCTGCGCGATCACGTCGCACTTGGCGATGCCGCCGAAGATGTTGACCAGCACGGCCTTCACCTTCTTGTCGGCCAGGATGATGCGGAAGGCCTCGACGGCGCCCTCGGGCGTGACGCCTCCGCCGACGTCGAGGAAATTCGCCGGCTCGCCGCCGTGGTACTTGATGATGTCCATCGTGGACATCGCCAGCCCCGCGCCGTTCACGAGGCAGCCGATGTTGCCGTCGAGCGCGATGTAATTCAGGTTGTGCGCGTTGGCCTGCAATTCGGCGGCGTTTTCCTCGCCCGCGTCGAACAAGTCGGCAATGTCCTTGTGGCGGAACGTGGCGTTGTCGTCGAAGTTGAATTTCGCGTCGATGGCCAGAATTTCGCCGGATTTGGTCTGGACCAACGGGTTGATCTCGGCCAGCGAACAGTCCTTGGCGACGAACAGGCGCGCCAGATTCAGGATGATGTCGGCGACCGCCTTCGCCGCCGCGCCGTCGATGCCGATCTCCGCCGCCAGCGCCGCGGCCTGGAACGGCTGCAAGCCGAGGTGCGGATGGAACCAGGCCTTCTTGATCGCCTTCGGATTTCGCGCGGCGACTTCCTCGATCTCGACGCCGCCCTCGGCGCTGGCCATCGCGACCGGCACGCGCTTGGCGCGATCGACAACAATTCCGAGATAGAACTCGCGAGCGATTTCGACCGCCGGCGCGATCAGGATCTTCCGCACGGTCACGCCCTGCGGCCCGGTCTGCTTCGAGACCATCGGCGCGCTGAACATGCGTTTGGCGTTCTCGACGACCTCGTTGGCGGAGTCCACGAGCTTCACATATCCGGCCTTCCCGCGCCCGCCGGCGTGGACCTGCGCCTTCACGACGACGCGCCCGCCGCCGACAGCGCGATAGGCGTCGGCGGCCTGCTCGGGCCGATCGATCACGGCGCTGGCGGGGACGGGCATTCCGGCTTCCTTCAGCAACGCACGAGCCTGGTATTCGTGGACTTTCATCGCATGACGCTCCGGTTCAAACCGCGAGGCTCCTCGGCGCGCCGGCCGGCGCGCAACTGACGGTGAATTGTAGCCGCGCGGGCACGCCGCATCGACGCGCGAGGCATCCTCCGACATCCGCCTCCGTATGCCGATTGACCGTGGACGGGACTTTCGTTCACCCCTCATCTGTGCGATAATGACGTGGGTCGGTGTCGCGTCCGCTCGGATCGACATCGGCGTCGGTGCGGCCGGGACGGCGCGTCTCGGCCGGGGGTTTCAAGGGCAATTCGGATCACGTTCACGCCCGCTCGCGGCGCGCGGCGGCATGCGCCGACGGCTAGGCGACCGGGCGCGCGAAGGAGAACAGCCATGTTCGCGCGCGTGTCGAACGTCCAGTTCGCGATCACGGGAATCCTCACCGTATTTGCGGCGTGTGCGGCGCGCGGCCAGTGCGGCGAGCCACCTGCGGATTCGTCGTGCAACCCGCGCTTGCTTTCCGGCGCACCGGGATCGCAGGAGGTCATCATGGATGTGACCAACGCGACGACAGATTATGCGATGGCGTGTGGCGTCAACGTGGGAAAGAGCGTTTGGTTTCGAATCGCGCCAGCGCAGAGCGGCACGCTGACCGTCAGCACTTGCCATCCGTACACCAGTTTCGACACCGTGGTGCAAGTCTGGCGCGACACGGGCGATTGCGAGTTTCCGCAGCGCATTGACGCATTGTGCGTGGACGACACAGTCACGCCGGCCTGTGCAAATGGTTGCTCCGCCTTCGCCACGACGGTCACGTTCACGGCCGACGCCGGAACGACCTACTTGATCCAGGTCGGTGCGTACAACAACAATTCCGCCGGCTGCCTGCTGTGCCTGGGGTTGACCGTGCGCCTGTGCACGGGCGACTCCACCCCGCCCGTCGCGGAAATCGCCAGCCCGCAGCCGATGGCGTGCATCTGCGGCGTCACGCCCGTGATCGGCACCGCGAATGACCCGGATAGCCCGGTTCTCGATTGGCGCTTGGAATCCGCGCCGCTTGGCCGAAGCTGGTCGCTGGTCGCCGCCGGCACAAGCAGCGTTTCCAGCGGATTGCTCGCGAATTGGGCGTCAGCCTCGCTTACACAGGGTTACTACCTCCTGCGACTGACGGTGACGAATGCGTGCGGACTGTCGAATACCGCCGTCACCGTGGTGTTCAGAGACGCCGCGGTCGACACAGTGACGCTGCGCACGCCGGCCAACGGGGCCATCGTCGGCGGAACCGTTTGCCTTGACGGATCGGCCTGGGATCACTGCGGCGGTTCGTTTTTCGCGGAATACCGGCCGCTCGGCGGCGTGTTTCAGCCGGTCACGAGCTTGAATCCTCCGTGGATCATCAACGACCCGCTGGGATCCTGGGATACGCGCATAGGCATCCCCGACGGAACGTATGAACTGCGGGTCAGAGCGCAGGATGGCTGCGCGAACACGGCCAGCGCAACGGCGACGATCGTCGTCGACAACACCACGCCGACCGCCGTGATTCTGCAACCCTCGGGCTGCACGCTGGTGAGCGGGCTGGTCAGCATCGTCGCGACGGCGGTTGACGCGCACCTGCAGGGCTGGGTTCTGCAATACACCGGTTGCTCCACACACGGCTGGAACACGATCGCGTCTGGAACCACCGCGGTATCCGGCCCGATCGCGGTATGGGACACGCGCAGCCTTCCGGGCGGAGCGTACACGCTACGGCTTATCGTGCGCGATCAGAGCGTGATCAACTGCAACGCGGCGACGACGCAACAGACCGAGTATCTGACCAGCGTGCGCGTCGAAACGTGTCCGGGCGATCTGAACGACGATCATCTGGTGAACGAGAGCGACCTGGGGACGCTGCTGGCGAACTGGTTGCGCACGTGCCCCTGATTGAAACGAACAAGAACGCCGCGGTCACCACGGAGACCGGAGAAGAAGAGTGTAACTTGTGTTCGTGCTCAACGCCTTGAAGGCGATCCAAATCACTTGCCTTCTCCGTGCCTTCGTGGTGATCCGTGTCCCGCGCGCCCCGCGTCAGCCCGAATTGGCTTGAACCAACCTCGATTCGTCGGCTACAGTCAAGTGCTGGGGGCGTAATCGCTGCGATGCGATAACCGGGCCCGGCGGCTCGGTGGATTTGGGTCCGCGCGCGACCCAACAAGAGGAGAAAGAACCCCAATGCGACCGACCTCGCTCGTTTCGCGCCGATTGGCGGCGCTGGCCGTGCTTTTCACATGCGCCGCCGCCGCTTTTGGACAGATGGAGCGTTACGACAACCACAAGCTCGTCCGCGTCACGCTGAAAAGCGACGCCGACATCGCAGCCATGCTCGCAATCAGCGGCGATTTCTGGTCGGAAACGCTCGGACCCGGGCAAGTCGTTTTTCGCGTGCCGCCGGAGCGGATGGACGCGCTGAAGGCCAGCAATCTGCCATTCGAAGTGGTGCTCGATAACGTGCAGACGCTGATCGATCGTGAGCAGCGCGAGTTGGCGCTGCGCGGCGGCCCGTGGTTTGATAACTACAAGACGTACGACGAGATCAACGCGTACATCGACACGCTCGTCGCGCTGCGGCCGGACCTGGTGACGAAAATCGTCATCGGCCAGTCACTGCAAAACCGAACCGTTTACGGCATGAAAATCACCGGCCCCGGCGTCGCGACGCGTCCGGCGATTTTCTACAACGGCTGCCAGCACGCGCGCGAGTGGATCAGCCCGATGACGACGATGTACATCGCCGACCACCTGGTGCGCGAATACGACACCAACCCGCGCGTCCACGAGGCGCTCGACAAGCTGACGTACTACATCGTGCCCATCAGCAATCCGGACGGATACGTGTACACCTGGACCAACGTACGCCTTTGGCGCAAGAATCGGCGCGACAACGGCGACGGCACGTTCGGCGTCGACACGAACCGCAACTGGTCGATCGGCTGGGGTGGATCCGGCTCCAGCGGGTTGGGAAGCGACGATACCTATCGCGGCACGGCGCCGTTCTCCGAGCCCGAGACGCAAATCCAGCGCGACTTTGCGATCGCACATCCGGAGATCGTCGCGCACATCGACTTCCACAGCTATTCGCAACTCATCCTGTCGCCGTACGGCTACAACACGAGCGAGCCGGCGGCGCCGGATGGGCCGACGTTCCGCGATTTGGATGCCCGCTTCGCGGCCGCGATCGCGTCGATTCATGGTCAGACATACGTCGCCGGCCCGACCGGCGCTACGCTCTACATCGCGTCCGGCGCGATGAGCGACTGGACTTACGAGGCGCGCGGCGTCTGGGGCTGGGGCGTCGAACTGCGGGACACCGGGGCGAGTGGTTTTGTGCTGCCCGCCAGCGAAATCGTGCCGACCGGCGAAGAGAACTTCGAGCTGGTTCTGCAAATGGCCGACGTGTTCGAGGACTCGCTTCAGATTCGCTTCCCCAACGGCGTGCCGGCGACGATTCAAGCGGGCGGGCAAACGATCGACGTCGAAATCGCGCCGCTCTACGACACTGTGCAGGCCAGTTCGCCAACGCTCTACTGGCGCGTCGCCGGCGGGAGCTTTGCGCCTGTGCCTTTGCTGTTCGTGTCGGGCGTGCTCTATCGTGCGGCGCTGCCGGCGGTGCCCTGCGGGCGAACGATCGAATTCTACGTGTCGGCGAGCGACTCGACCTCGCGCGTCGTGCAGTCGCCCGACGCCGGCGCGAGCGGGCCGTACTCCGCGACCAGCGTCAACCAGGTGACGCTCTTCGCCGACGACATGGAAGCCGGCACAAATGGCTGGACGGTCGGCGACACCGGCGACAACGCGACGACCGGCCTCTGGTCGCGCTCCGACCCGCAAGGCACCACCGCGCAGCCGGAAGACGATCACACGCCTGGAGCGGGCGTGAATTGCTGGGTCACCGACGGGCGCGCCGGCACGAGCGCCGGACAATACGACGTGGATGGCGGCAAGACGACGCTAAAGACACCGCCGCTGAACCTCGCGACGGCCAGTGATCCGGCCATCGGCTATTGGCGCTGGTACTCCAATTCCGCCGGTGGAGCGCCGAATGCCGACACGTTCCGCGTCGACATCGCGGGTTCGGCCGCGGGTCCGTGGACGAACGTCGAAACGGTTGGCCCGTCCGGTGCGGGCACATCCGGCGGCTGGATTTACCACGAGTTCCGCGTTCGCAGCGTGTTGCCGACGCTCACGGCGACGGTGACGCTGCGATTCGTGGCGGACGATGCGGGCACCGGCTCGCTGATCGAGGCCGCGATTGACGACTTCAGCGTCGTCGATGGCACGTGCCCGTCGAATCCCTGCCCCGGCGACCTGACGGGCGATCAGAAGACCGATTCGGCGGACCTCGGCCTGCTCCTATCCGCATGGATGGCCAGCGCGGCCGGCGATTTGAACGGCGACGGGCAGACCGAATCGGCGGATTTGGGAATTCTGCTGGCGGACTGGAATTGCGGCGTGACGCCGTAAATCGTCACCGTCGAGAGTTGACGAATCGCGCAATACAGAGCGGCAGCGGGAATCCGGTGCGGTGGCAGTACCGGCGCCGCGAATCCAGCTGCCGCTCGCTTGCGCTCGCGGTTCTTGCGCGCGAGCTTCCGCGTCTCTGCAGGATAGAACGTCCCGCTACGCGCAGAGCCACGCCGCGAGCAGGTCTGCCGTCGCCTTCAGGTCGTATTTGTGAACCGACTCCGTGATCGTATGTATGTAGCGCGTCGGCACGCTCAGCGTGATCGCGCGTGAGCCGCATCGGGCGCGCTGCACTGCGCCGGCGTCCGTGCCGCCGCGCATCAGCACTTCGAGCTGGTACTTGATCTTGCGGCTCTTGGCGACGGCGACGAACTCCTCGAACAGCCCGCGGTGCGAGATGCTGGCGCCGTCGAGTGCCTTGATCGCCACGCCGCCGCCGAACGCCGTCACCGAGTCGTCTTTCGTGATGCCGGGCGTGTCGCAGGCCAGCGTCACGTCGATCGCGACGCCGATGTCGGGATTGACCGCGTAGGCCGCCGTCGTGGCGCCGCGCAGGCCGACTTCTTCCTGCACACAGGCGACGAAATAGATGTCGTACGGGCTGCCCTTGCCCTTCTTTTCCGCCTCGATCACCTTGCGGACGGCATTGATGCCGACCCACAGCGAGACGCGGTTGTCCATCGACTTGCCGTTGATCGCGTCGCCGAGCATTTCGGTTTGCTGAATCAGCGTGACGGGGTCGCCGATCTCGACCAGCTTGCGGACCTGCGCCTTGGGCATCAGCAGATCGACCGAGAAGTCCTTGATCTCGGGCATCTTTTTCTTTTCCTCTTCGCTGGCCAGGTGGATCGGTCGGCCGGCGGGGTTCATCACGCCGATCACATCCTTGCGGCCTTGCACCAGCACGCGCCGCGCAAAGAGGTTGCGCGTGTCGAAACCGCCGGCGTTCATCACGCGCAAGTGGCCGTCGTCGTCGATGTGCCGGACGTAGAAGCCGATCTCGTCCATGTGGCAGGCCAGCATGACTTTCTGCGGCGAATCGGATCCGGCGGAGGACTTACCCGCCTCGCCGCGGCGCGGCTTCCTGGTGGCGCGAGTGGCGCGCTTCAGGCAGATCAGGTTGCCCATGTTGTCGACGGTCGTCTCATCCCACATGCCCTGAGACTCGGCCAGGACGAGCTCGCGGATGCGCTCCTCGCGCCCGGATACGCCGGGCGCCTCCGTCAACTTCCGCAGCAGCTCGAACTCGCCGAAATTCCGATCGTTAGCGCCGGTTTCCATGTGTATTTTCCAACATTCCGTGTAAACGTGCGAATCCACGAAGGGCGATAGTGTATCAGGAGAGGGCGCGCCCGCCAGCGCGGTAGACTATGCCGCGGACCGGCCGTTCCGTGGCGGTCGTCACGCTCCGAACCGTGGCGCGGGCCGGGCCGGACCGATTCAGGAACGAAAATATGGACTCGACGGTTTCGCACGACACGGTCGGCGCACGCGGGCTCGCGCGGCGAGTCGCCATTGGCATCGTGGGAGTCGCGATTGTCGCCGGCGCTGGGGCGCTCGTGGGGCGAGCCGACTTCGCGCAGGACGACGCGCCGACAATCGCATTGGACCGGCACGGCGACGTGACGCCCGAGGACGCGCTGGACTTTCGGGCGCGCTTCCCGACGCTGTGGTTCGACCCCAATGGCC
The DNA here is from genome assembly GCA_046350315.1 of Phycisphaerae bacterium. GTDB lineage: Bacteria > Planctomycetota > Phycisphaerae > UBA1845 > Fen-1342 > CAZHTF01. The sequence goes on along the minus strand of JAXMAP010000002.1, from coordinate 1,435,388 downwards.
CCGTCCTGACCTGGATCGGCATCGTGGTCGTATTGATGTTGACGCTCCAGGCTTCGCCTTTCGCTTCGCTACGCAACATCGACGCCATCATGCTGGCCGGATCGGCGTTAGCGCTGGCGCTGCGTGAGAACCAAACGTCGATCTGGCTCGGGCAGACGGAGTATGCGGCACAGACGCTGGCGCACGTATGGCTGGCGATCGCCGCCGGATATTTTCTCTTGCGCGGGTTGGGGCTGCTTCGCTTGCGCGTGGCCGTCGCCGCGCCGCTCGCGGTTTCGACGTCGGCGGCTGGGATTCTTGCGCTGGGCCTGACGATCCTGGCATTCGCGCGCGTGAGCGTGGCGTCGAACACGCCAGCGGCGCGCGACGGGCTGATCGGCGGAATCGTCACGGCGGAGACGGGCAGATTGCCCTACGGTCAGATCGACTCCAACGACAGCCGTTCTCCGTTGCTCTACGCGCTATATGCCGGTTCGTGGAAAGCGGCGCATCTCGACGCGGTTCCACTGCTGCCGGGCGCCGGCGTCTCCCAGCGCGATGCAACGACCTGGGCGCCGGTGATCGACTGGGGCATGTTCCCGGACGCGCGGCCCATTCGCATCGTCAATTATGCGTTGCTCACGTTGCTGCTCGGCGCCGCGTACATCATCGGTCAACGCCTGCATTCGGGCGCCATGGGCGTTTGCCTGATCGCGCTCGTGTGCGCGTTTCCCGGCGCGACGGAGTGCTTCGCGCGGCCGGACATCATGCTCGCCGCGGCGCTGATGGGCTGGAGCCTGGCGATGGCGGTGATGCCCGGCGTGGGCGGCTTGCTGGGCACGCTGCTGCTGGTCGGCGCGGGACTGGCTTGGCCCTGGGCCTGGCTGGCGTTGCCGGCGATGGTGGTTTACTTCCTGCGCCGGCGATGGGAAGGCGTCGGCAGTCTCGTGGGATTGATCGCGGGGATCGCCGCCATCGTCTACGCACTGCCGCAAGTCATCACCCCGGCATTGCCGTCGCCCGAGCGATCATTGGCGCATGTGGGCCGCGCGCCGAAATTCTCGGCATCGCTGGAGAACGAGCGGCTGATCGTGACGCCCGCCGAGCCGAAGCAGATACCGGCGCCGCAATTCAACGCGTTCATCTGGCGGCCGCTGCTCATGGTCGACGATGGCATCGCGCTTCGCGCCAGCGCCGTCGAGCCGACGCCGATCGCGCTGCCGGAGGGGCAGGCCGCGATTCCCTACGGCGACATCGCCGCCGACGGAACGGCGAAGGACGCGTTGAAGCGGCTGTATCGCAAGTCGGTCACGGAATCATCGCGCGCGACGCAGACGATCGCGGCCCTGCGGACGCTGATCGAGTGCACGTGGCTGGGCGCCGGCGGCGCGGAGAGCGCCGGCTGCTGGGACTTCTGGGCATCAAGGAATCTGCCCGGCGCCGACCAGCTCACTCCCATTCGTCGCGCCGTAAAGCTTGCCGCCGGGCTGATCGGGCTCATCGCGGCGCTCGCCTTCATGCTGAGCCGCCCGCACGGGCTGCAAAACCTGATCGGCGCGCTGCTGGCGGTGAGCGCGGCGGCGATGCTGGCGAGCGACGGCGGCGCGGCGACGGAGTGGGTGTGGATCATGCCCGCGCTGGCCGCCACACTGACGTTCGAGCGCGGTCGGCCGCGCCAGCCGCCAACGCCTCCGGTCGTGCTGGAACGGCTGCGCGATTCGCGACCGAGTCCGCCCCCGACCAGCATCACCACGCCCGGTTCGTCGCTGTCGACGGCGATTCCGGCCGAAAGCGCGCTTCCCAGGCCGCCGACGCTAGCGCCGGTCGGCGCGAGTGGTTCCGGGCTCTTCAGCGGATCACCGCGCATCAGCGTGGAGTAGCTTGGATCGGCGTGGGCAAATCCACTCGGCCGAGTTCGCGAAGTTCGGATCAGGACGCGAGCCGCCCTGTGGGAATGGAGAGGAGGAGTTCCGGGCGGCTCGCGGGTTGGGGTCTGTCCCTCACGACTCTCGCGCCTTCAGTCGCGGATACCTTGCGTAGAACTGCTCATCTCGCCGCGACGGCGCGCCGCCTTGGCACCAAGCAGCGTCACGAAAATTGCCGGCGCCGCGCCCAACAAGCCGAACCCACACAATCCGGTCGGGCGCGCCGATTGCTCGGCGTCCGGCGTCCCCCCGTCGCCGGACGCCCCTGCGTTCTGTTCACTCAACTCCGGCGCGGCAGGATCTATCGCGTCTGACGCTCTTTTCGCGATGAACGGCTGCGGATCGCACGCGTCGCCAAGGCCGTCGCCATCGCTGTCGACCTGGAACGGATTGAAGAACAGCGGGCAGTTGTCCTGACAATCGATGATGCCGTCGCCATCCGTATCCTCATCGCCCGGCACAAAGCAGCCGCAACGACCCGGCTCCGCTTTCTGCGGATCATCGGGGCAGCCATCGCAGACGTCGCCGACCAGATCGCCATCGCGGTCAGCCTGATCCGGGTTGAAGGTGAGCCGGCAATTGTCCACGAGGTTCGGAATGCCATCGCCGTCGTCGTCCTCAAACGCCGCCGGGTCGTCCAGGTCGGGCGTGTTGGGCGGCACTTCGATGAAGAACCGCGTTGGAATATTCGGATCGCGAATGATGCGATACGGGATGCGCGGGCCGCCTGGAGTGTTTGACGGAGGCAGCGTCGGTATGTTTGGCGCTGGATTCGGCGATGGTGACGGGTTCGTGGGCGGCGGCGACGACGGGTGTTGACCCGCCGAACAGCTCGGCCGGCTGCGCACGGCGTCCGGATTGCCTGGATGATTCGGGTCGGGAGCGCCGCCCAGTCCGGAGTAGACCGCAATCGACATCGGCACCAATGCGGTCGGGCATTCCTTGGTCGACGAAACGCCGGTGATCGACAGGATCGGATTGCCGGACGGTTGCAGCGTCGGGTGCATTCCGGCCGGCACGACAATCGTGAAGCGCGCCACATGCGCCGGCGACGGCGTCGGCACCGGCGGAATGTTGAACCAGAGCGCCTTGAAGAAATTCGGGCTCTCGACGACGAAGTGGAAGTTGTTCGGCTGGCCGTCGCCGTCCGGGCTCAGCAGAAATGTGTCGGCTTCGAGATCATAGGTGGCAAAGCCAAGGCGTTCGCTGAAATCACTCGGAGGCACTGGACCGAGGCGCGGACTGAATGGGTTGAAATAGAAGTGTGCTCCTTCGTACGTTTCGGCGTGCCGGATGTAACTGAACAGCCAATCCTCGCTCGGCGCATCCATGAGTAGATCGAAGCTGTAGGTGCGCCCCATCTGGAACCCGGGGTCGAAAGTCGGCTGCGTGAACCCGTACGTGACAGGGACGAGGCGATGAGTCGCATCCGCGAACGCGGCCGTTGCGCCAAACAGCAGCGCGGCCGCGCCGGCGGCAAACCGGGCGACGGACATTGTCGATCCTCCGCGGGCGAACGCAAAAGGTGCATTCGCGAAGCCCCCCAAGAATCTCCACGCCGCGGCGGGCGGATGCCGCGGCGAATCTCGGGCCAATTCATGGGGACGTAACGCCCCCGGCTAGCGCGGCTGGAGCGCTAGCCGGGCGAGACTCCGCGGCGCCTTCGCGACTGGTGCGGTGCTCCGCGGCCGACGCCGGCGTGCGGCGTCGATACCCCACTGCCTGTCCGCGGCGCGCAACGGTGGCGCGCCGGCCCTCGGGCCGTGCGAGGACGTCGCCGATCGACGCGCGCACCGCAAGCGGGTGAGCACGATCGACATTTCGGCGTCTCCTCGAACTTACTTCAGGCGTCAGGTGCGGGGCTTTGCGAAGTGTCGCCGTCGCGATAATGGATGAGTGCGATCTAATTCGGCGATCACGTCGCGCACCGCCGCGCTGCGCCTACGAAAGCCTATGATGCCGGTCAATTTCCCAAGTGTCCACGCAGTTTCGCGGACGTCGGGTGATTTTGGTAATTCGTGAAAATCGGACCGTTTAATGGAGCTCGGCCGCTCCGTTTGCCGCGCGCCCGCGGGATCCTCGAGGCTACATTGCGCTCGCCGGCTTCGCCGCCTGGAGGCTACGGGATGTAGCGGCTCACGTCCTGGATCGTCACCAACACCCCCACGATCAGGATCACCGCCAACCCCACCAGCGTGCTGATCATCTGCGTGCGGATGCTCAGCGGCTTGCCCTTGAGTTTCTCGATCAATAGGAACACCATCAAACCGCCGTCCATCACCGGCAGCGGCAGGAAATTGATCACCGCGAGGTTGATTGAAAGTATGGCCAGGAACTGGAGCAGTTCCGGCAGTCCCGCCTTGGCCTGCTCCATCGCCGCGCCGATGATCCCCACCGGCCCGGCCACGAATTCGGTGCTCTGCCGGCTCACCTGGCCCAGGGCCTGATATACGCGCGTCAGCTCGCCGAACACCATGCGCACGCCCATATGAATGGCCACCAAGGGATTGCCGTGCGCGTCGACGGTCTCCATCTGGCTCTTGAATTGCGACAGGTCGATGATGTACGCAAGCCGCAGTTGCCACGGATCGGCGTTGTCGGCGCGAACGGCGAATTCCGCTTCCGTCGGCTCGGCGTTCAGCGCGTCCACGTAGCGCACCTTCACCGTCTTGCCCACGCGTTCCGCCAAAAGCAGCCGAATCGCGGCCGGATCCGGTGCTCGTAGCGTGCGTGATTCGTCCTCTTCGCCGCCCGGAACCGTGACGGTTTCGCGCCCGTCGATCGCCAGGATTCTGGCCGTTGCCGACAAGTGCAGCGCGTCGAACACGCTGCTTGGAACGCGCAGGCGGCCTTCAATCTCGTCGGCGCCGGTGCGATAGCGCACCGCGACCGTTCTGCCGGCGGCAGCCTTCAACGCCTCCACGACTTCGAACCAATCGGCCACGGGTTGGCCGTCAATCGTCAGCAGCAGCGATCCGCGCGGCAGATTCATCTCGGCCGCCGGCGTTCCGGGAACCACGTCGGAAACAATGGGTCTCGCGATTTCACCCAAGATGAAAAGAATTCCGACCCGCGGGCGCGTGGTGCTGATGAGCGACGGGCGTCGAGCCGCGACTTCGAAGGTCATCTGCGATTCGCCGCGCAGCGCCACAACGCGCATCGGCTTGCCGTCGCTGCTGCGAATCTGGTCGAGGATCTCGCTATAGGTCGGGCTGGCGACTGCGCCCCATTCAACGATCACATCGCCGACCTTCAGCCCTGCTTCCGCGGCCGGCTCGCCCTCATTCGCTACTTCGATCGTCGGACGGCGCAGAAAGCCGAGAATATGCTGATCGCCGGAAATCGCGCGTCCGGGCGTTCCGGCCGGCAACACGAACAGCGTCGGCTGCTGAAATGCGCGAACGGTTTCAAACTGACCGGGTTTTCCCTCGACCGGGCGCGAAACTTCGAATTCGAGCGGCTTGCCGCCTGACAACGTGAACAGTTCGCCGATCTCGTGCGCCGAGGTGAGCGGCCGGCGTTGACCGTTCGAGAATGTCGCGACAATCTGGTCGCCTTTCTTCAACGGCGGCAGATCGCTGGCCGGTTTGCCATCGACCAGCAGCGTCGTCGTGCCTTCCTGCTCCAACCCAAGCGACCGAAAGCGCCGCTTCTCCCCTTTCACCGGCAGGATCGACAGCTCATCCGGAAGCGGCTTGCCGTCGCGCTCGATCTTCAGCCGGATCGGCCCGCTGCCCAGCACTTCCGCATAGCGCAGATCGCGGAAGGCGTAGGCGCGCTGACCGTTCACTTCCAGCAGCCGATCGCCGGGCTTGATCTTGCCGGCCGCCGGCGAACCCGGCTGCACATAGCCCACCACCGGCGCTTCCATCTGGATGCCGAGCAGGAACACCGTCATCAGCGCGACGGCGGCGAACAATAGATTGAAGACAACGCCGGCGGAGACGACGATCATTCGTTTGCCGACCGGCCGGTTCACGAACGAACGCGGGTCGGTGCTCATCTGCATCTCCCCGGTTTTTTCGTCGATGACGATGTCGTCCTGGCCAAGCATCTTCACGTAGCCGCCGATCGGCAGTGCTTTGAAGCAGTAGTCGGTCTCTCCGAATTTTCGCGCTTCCAGCTCGGCGGGCGTGTAGCTCGGCCGATTACCAAACGTGAAGCCTTCGCCTTTTCGAAAACCCATCAGGCGGTAGCCGAAGCCGACCGAGAAACGATCGACCCGCACGCCGACCCACTTGGCGGCGAGCAGGTGCCCCAACTCGTGCACGAAAATGATCACCGAGAATCCGATGACCACCTTCACGAACATCGATGCGTTGTAAAGCCAGGCGCCGATGTCGATCATCGCCGGCGTCGCTAGCGCGTCATGCATGCATTCACCTCGTCACGAGCCCACGCGTCGCAGGCCAGCAAATCATCGAGCGTGGGTCGCGGCAGGCAGCGGTGCCGCCGGAACACGTGCTCCGTCACGCGCGAAATATCGCCGAATGTGCCGACGCCGTTGCGAAAGCGGTCGACGGCCGCTTCATTGGCGGCATTCAGCACGGCGCCGCTCGACCCGCCCAGCTCCGCGGCCTCGAATCCCAGGCGTAGCGCCGGAAAACGCTCCAGATCGGGCGGCTCGAAACGCAGCATGCGAGCGGCGGACCAGTCCAGCGCGGGCCAGGCGCCGGGCTGTCGATCCGGGTAGGTCATTGCGTATTGTATCGGCGTGCGCATGTCGGGCGTGCCGAGCTGCGCGATGATCGAGCCGTCTTGAAACTCCACCATCGAGTGCACGATTGACTCGGGGTGCACCAGCACCTGGATTTGTTCGCGCTTCAGCCCGAACAGGTGATGCGCCTCGATGATTTCGAGCGCCTTGTTCATCATCGTAGCGCTGTCGATCGTGATCTTCGGCCCCATCGACCAGATCGGGTGGTTCAGCGCCGCCTGAAGCGTTGCGGATTCGATCCGCTCGCGCGGCCATTCGCGAAATGGCCCGCCAGAGGCGGTCAGAAAGATCCGCCGCACTTCCGTCGCGCGCCCGGCGTGCAGCGCTTGGAACACGGCGGAGTGCTCGCTATCGACGGGGATCAGTTTTCCGCCGCGCTCGCGCGCCAGCGACGTCATCAGCGGCCCGGCGACAACCAGCGACTCCTTGTTGGCCAGGCCCACGTCGATTCCGCGTTCGACCGCCGCCAGCGTCGCGGGCAATCCCGCGGCGCCGACAATTGCGGACAGCACAAAATCCGCCTGGGCGCCGCGAACGAGCTCCACCAGCCCGTGCGAACCGGTCATCACGCTTCGTCCGGGTGCGGCGCGACATAGTTCGTCAGCCCGGGTGTCGTCGGCAATGGCGATCCTGGGCACGTCGAACGCGGCGGCCTGCTCGGCGAGCGTGGCGACGTCGCGATGGGCGGCCAGCCCGACGACGCGCAGCCGGTCGGGCATTGCCGCGACGACATCGAGCGCGGAGCGACCGATCGACCCGGTCGATCCGAGAATCAGGACCCGTTTGTGCATGGGCGTAACACTATACTCGCGGGCAGGTACGGCGTAACTGCGGCGAATCAGCGTCGCGGCGCCAAGGGGCGTTAGCGCCTGAGGAAATACTCCATCAGGTCGCTGGCTCGCTCGACGTGCAGTTCGCCCTGCTCCGCCGTCGCTTCGTCGAAGGCCTCGCCGCGGTTCGAGGCGATGTCGCTGCCGGCCAGCGCGAACGGCGTTGGCGCGGATGTGTGGCGGCGACGTGAAACAGGCGTTGCGTGATCGACGATCACCAACATCCGCCACGCTTCTTCACCGGACAGGCGCGCCGCGAGCGGCGTCGCGATCTCGCGATCGATCGCCTCCAGCACGCGGACTTTACCGACCGCGTCGCCCTGGTGTCCGGCTTCGTCGGGCGCCTCGACGTGCACGCAGACCAGGTTGTACGAATCCAGCGCCGCCACGGCGGCCCGGCCCTGCGCAGCGAAATTAGTGTCGAGCATTCCGGTTATGCCGGGCTCGCGCACCACGTGGAAGCCGAGCAGGTCCGCCAAGCCGCGCAAATAGTCGATCCCGCTTACCATCGCCCCGCGCACGCCAAAACGCGTGCTGAATCGCGGCAGCCCCGGCGTGACGCCTTCTCCCCAGAGCCAGATCGCGTTCGCCGGGCTTTCGCCCAGTTCGTCGCGCACGGCGTTCACGTCGTGATCCCGCAACAGGTCGGCGGCGCGGGCCATCACCTGCCGTAACGCGTCGGACCCCTTTCCGCGCGGCAGGCCCTTGCGGATCGGCTCGCCCAGCAATTCCTGCGGATCGGTGGTGCTGATACGAGTCTGCGTGGCGGCGTCGCGCCAAACCAGCACATGCCGATAGGACTCACCCGCGTGCAGCTCCATGCGCTCGTCGGCCAGCGCGGGGCGGATCGCGTCGATCAGCCGCGCGGCCTCGGCGCTGCGAATTGCTCCAGCCGTGAAATCAAGCAACGTGTCGTCGGCGAGCGTCACCAGGTTGCAGCGCAGCGCCAGATCGTCGCGCCCCAGCCGCACGCCGCGGGCGCGCGCTTCCATCGGGCCGCGCGCCGCGCGGAATTGCCGCGGGTCGTACCCCAGCACGCTCAACAGCGCCGTTTCGCCCGCAGGCGGCGAATCCGGAGGAATGGTCACGGCCGTTCCCAAACGGCCCATCGCCGCCAGCTTGTCCAGCGCGGGAAGCGCCGCGGCCTGAAGAGGCGTCTTGCCATCCAGTGCCGGGCACGGCTCGTCCGCCGCGCCATCAGGAATCAGAATGACGTACTTCATGCGCGGCGTAGTCTACGTGACGGCGTTCCGGATCGCGCGGCGTTCAGTCGACGATCCGACGCCGAGGCGGCGCGCCTTCGTCCGCGCCGTCCCGTTTCTGTCGCGATACAGTTCGGCGTTTGCCGCTTCCCGCCGCTCGTGGCTTTCCGGTGTCGCGCTCGAATCGTGCAGCCGGGCGCCCGCCACGACGCGGGCCGCGCGCGGCGGCGCGCTGCACGGCCTGATCCGCCTCGCGCCGCAGCGCCCCCAGCTCGGCGGCGCTCAACTCTCGGCACGCTCCAAGCGGCAGGCCTTTCAGGACCAGCGGGCCATATTGCACGCGTTTCAATCGCCACACGGGGAAGCCCAGCTTCGCCAGCATTCGGCGCACCTGCCGATTTCGGCTCTCGCGGAGCGTGATCTCCAGGACGCTGTGATCGCGCGACCGATGCACGATTTGAACGCCGGCCGCGCGGGCCTTGCCCTCGGCCAGGTGCACGCCGTCGCGCAGCACGCCTGGAATCTCATCCGGAACAAACGAGCGCACCTCGGCGCGATACACCTTCGGCACGCCGAAGCGCGGATGCGTCAATCGCTCCGCGAGTTCGCCGTCGTTGGTCATCAGCAGCAGCCCCGTGCTTTCGGCATCGAGGCGGCCCACTGAGAACATGCGCGCCCGCCCAGGAGGCAGGAGATCGACCACCCGCGTGCGTCCGCTCGGATCGCTGTTCGTGCAAACCACGTTCCGGGGCTTGTGCAGCAGCCAGTATTCGTGCCGCTGCGTCCGAACGCGAACACCATCGACAATGACGACGTCATTTCGCGGGTCGACGAACGCCGGCAGCGATTCAACAACCTGGTCGTTCACGAGCACGCGTCCCTCCGACACGAGCTCCTCGGCCCGACGACGCGAAGCCACGCCGGCGTCGGAAAGGAATTTCTGCAGGCGCATCGACATGGTTGATGTAGCGTGCGTGGCGCGGTTCCTGTCGCGTGTTCGCATTTCAATGCAAAGTCCGGCCGGATGCCGGTCCCTCGGCGGGAACTCCGCCCGGCTGTTGTTTCTCGATCGGCGCCTGTTTTCCGGGCGATTTCGGCGTCGGTTCATCCGAAGCGCCCTTCGCTGGCCGCGCCTTGCCCGGCGCGGCTTTGTCAGGCGCCGCCTTATCGCGCATCTCTTCGTCTGACTCCGGCCGCTGCAGCGCCGGCGGCGTGAGCAGGTCGGACAGCGCCGATTTCTGCGGCGTCAGCGGAGCGCCAATGTGCCCGTCCTTGCACAACGCCGCCAACACCTGCACCACTTGCGAGTAATCAAGCCCGGCGCCGCGCAGCTTCTTGTTTTCGCCGAGCATCGGCACGTCCGCGAGCGCGATGATGAGATCCAGCACGCGCGGCGCAGTCGTCATAGGCTGCGGCAACGGCCGTTTCTCGCGCGTCTGGCCGATGATCGTCAAGTCGCCGCGATCCTCGGCGCTGATCGTGACGACGTCCGTCGGGTGGTTGTAGAAGAGCGGCGTCGCGACGCCGACCTTCGAGCCGAAGACCGCCACCCGCGCTTCGCCGCTGGTGCGCACGTGGATGAACGGCGAGGCCCGCGTTTCAATTGCATCAAGCACGAAGCTCGGCTGCGTTGGATCGAGCGGATGCACGAAACGGCGCGACTGCACGCGCGGGTGGTGCAGCGTGCACAGCGCCTCGTACGCCGCGATGCGCACCTCGCGCTCGTCGGCATCGAGCAGCCCCGCCAGGTGATTGCCGGCTTGCGGCATGTCGCAATCCGCCAGCTCGCGCACGGCGGCGAGCCGGAACTCGTGCCCCGGCGTGGCGGCGATTCTCGCGATGACCAGCAGCGCGTCGATGTCCTTCAGCCGCAGCCCAGCCCGCGCCGCGTAGAACGCCAGCGCCTGTGATTCAGCGGCGTAGAGCGGTTTCACGCTCGGGACGGCGTTTCGACCGATGCCCTCCCATGCCAGCGAGATGCTGTCGAGCTTTGCGTCGGGCTTCGACGCCGACTCGGCCAGCTCGCGCAGCTTAAGATCCTGGAACCCGCCCTCGGTGCGCAGGAAGATGTGCGCGGCCAGGTGCAAGAACCGCTCCGGACGATCGGCATAGGCCAGCGGGGCGCGCACCTCCACGTAACCGCGGCTCAGCGCCTCGGCGACCTTGGGGCGTTGGCCGAATCGCTCGTTCAATCGCCGTTCGATCTGCCGCGCGACCGGATACGACGGTTCCTTCAACAACAATCTCGCCCCGCGCGCGTCGAGCGTGAAACCACCGCCCAGAATGATGCCGCGGCGCGGGTCGCTGCCCGTGTCACCCTGCGCAAACGGGCTGACAAAAACCGGTCCGCGCGCCCGGGCGATGACCGCGCCGCTCAGCAGCCCTTCGCCGCTCACGGCGACGTCGAACAGCCGCAGGTCGGCGGGGATCAGCACGCCGCCCAGCAGCGAGCGCGTCTGCGTGCCGGGAATGGCCTGCACCAGAATGTCGATTCGCGCACCTTTCGGCGCCGCGCCGGGCACAAATGCCTGAACCTCGACCACCGCTGAATCGGGCGAGTCGAGCAGTCGCTCGGCCGAGAACTTCGGCCCGGCGCGCTCGGTCGCCTTCGAGCCGAACTCTTTGTTGAGCGATTCGACCAGGTAGTCGCGAATCGCCGTCGGGCAATCCGAGCTGCCGTTCTCGCCCAACCCGACGACGACGCCGAAACCGCGCAGACGCAGCCCCTCCGCGTCGCCGAGCAGCGCGACATCGCCGACGGTATCGCCGGTGACGGTGTCCTTCGGCTTCTCGGGTTCAGCCTTGGGCTCCTGCGGCTTGGGCTTAAACGACCAATCGAACCCCTCGCAACCGGTGGCGATTGCGAGGCAAAGCAGCGTGAGCAGGGAAACGCTGCAATTCAAGGCAGAACGGCGCGCGCGTCGCATCGGGAATCCTCGTCGCCCACGGCCCCCCACGTACTATACTCCAGGCGCGCGCAAAGCCAATCGCACGGCACGACGGTGCCGGTCGCCCGTCACACCTCGACGGGTTCAAATCGCACGCTGCGCTCGCACAGTCGGGCGAAGTAGCCCTCGACCGCGTCGATTCCCGTGACGCGCCGCACCACGGCCGCCGCCCGGACCAAGTCGGCGCGCTGCACAAGCTCAAGGCGGCGGCCGGCAAGTTCGAGCCGCTGTGCATAGAACGCGCACGACTGGTGCGCAATCATCACGACACGCTTCAGCCCGTGCGCCTCAACCAGGAATTTCAGTTCGTCCACGACGCCCTGCTCTTCGAGGTGCGCCTGCGGATGCCCGGCCAGGCATGCCGGCCCGCCCGGCAACGCGACGCGGTCATAGCGCGGCAGCGACAGCCCTGTATGCAGGAACTCGTCAAAATGCTCTCCGACGCGGCCGTCTGAGCAGTAAATCGCCGCCGCGTGCATCCGCGCCGCTTCGTAGGGCAATGCACTCTCGTACACCTGCACCGATCCTCGCTCGCTTCGCATGGCCAAGAGTGTAGCGGCTTTGCGGAGAACGCGCCGGCGCGTCGGCGTTTCGTCGCCGATCGCGCGCCGGCAGTCGCAGCGCCGGAGCGTTCAAGCGCGGCGTACGCTAAATGCCAGTGCGCAAACACGCGCCGCAATCAGAACGCGACGCGCAAGCGAGCGCGGATGGGAATCGCGCTTACTGGCGCTGCACGTCCTGATTGCGGCGCGTAACTCGCACAGGACGATTAGCCGTCTCGCGGAGCGGCCGAACCGTCGCGCTTTGCGTTCGCGCCTCGCTTGCCGTAAAAAAATGCGGCTTCCGGCGTCAGGAACACGGCGTAGGCGATCATGCCGAAGATAACCAGGTGCACCGCCACTCGACTCAGCGAATGCAGCATGCTCAGGCCAATGTGCGCCGCCATCCACGCAGCGCACACCCAGCGCGCCCAGTTCGCGCCGCGAAGCATGAACGCACCCGCCAGCACCGCGATCACACCGCTGCCGGATGCCCAGCCGGCATCCGCCAGCGTATGAGAGTCGATCGATGCGAGTTGCCCGGATGCGGCCGCGCCGGCAATCGGCATCGCACCTGCCACGATGCCGATGCAGCCGGTTGCGACGAAGAGCCAACTGGCTACGGCAATCGTGAATGGAATGCGCACGTGTGACGCTCTCCAGCTACGTTGCGCACAACGCCGAAACTACCGTCCGCCGGCCCGCTCCGCCAAGAACGCATCCAGCTTCGCGTATCCGGCTTCCATTCCGCGCTCCATGCCCGATGCCAGCGCGGCGTCGCGCGTTTGCTTCGATGGGAACACCATCGTCAATCGCATCGTGGTGACTCCGTGTTTTTCGATCAACTCCATGGTGGAGACCATCTCGCCGGGCTGTGGCATGCCGGGCATCTCCATCACCTCGGTGCGAACCACGCGATCCGGCGGCGAGACTTCGCGATACTCGCCCCGAATCGCCAGGGCGAGCTTGCCGTCCGGCCCGTTCCATTCCCAATTGTAGCGCCCGCCGACGCGGACATCTTCGTCGCAGCGGGTCATTTCCCAGCCATCTGGGCAGTAGAGCCACCGCCGGATCAGCTCCGGCTTTGTCATTGCATCCCAGACGAGTCGGCGCGCGGCGTTGAAGGCGCGCGACATGACGATTTGGGTGTCGGTCGGCGTCGAGACGCTGAGTCTGGCGAGATTGATCACGTGCGTGGCTCCTTTCGGCCCGATTGAGAGGTTTCGTGACGTTCGGTGGATTGCATTTCGGCCAGCAGCGCGTCGAGGCGCTGATAATTGGCTTCCCACACGCGGCGATAGGTCTCCAGCCATTGCTCGGCCTGCGCCAGCGGACCGCCCTCGATGCGGCACAAGTGGGCGCGCCCGACGATTCGCCGCCGCACCAGCCGGGCCCGCTGCAGCACGCGCACATGCTTGGAAGCGGCGGGGAATGACATCCTCAGCGGCGCGGCCAGCTCGGACAGGTTCAGCTCGCGCTGCGACAGACGCCGCAGCATGGCGCGACGAGCCGGGTGAGCCAGGGCGTGAAAGACGCGATCCAGGCGCGGCGAGCGATCTATTACCATGTGGTTTAATATAATCCGCTCTCGCTGAAATGCAACTATTTGGTTTAATAATTTGGACGGCGCCCACGTCCGGATGCGCCCGCCATATCACGCCCGGAACCGACCGTGCGGAGAAAACTCCGCTTCACACCCGCGCGGCGACGCTGTATCGTCCGCTGCATGCGAAGCATGCCGTTGCAGAATCCGCGGCGAATCGGCGCAGTCGCGCCGCGAATCGCTTGTTCCGCGTCGCTCCTGGCGCTTTCGTGCCTGGCTCTGACCGGCTGCCAGGCGATGGCGATTCCCTGGCTGATGTGGGGCCAGGAGCCGACCAAGCCCGTGCCCGCCGAGTATCCGTACCTGTCCGACAAGAAGCTGGTGATCACGGTCTGGGCCGACATGGACGCGCGCTTCGAGTATCCGTACGTGCAGCTCGAAATCGCAGAGCACGTGCGAGCCGAGCTCGAATCGCACGTGAAGGGCCTGACCGTGGTTCCCGGGCGGCAGGTGTTCGACGCGCAGCAGGCGGACGCCGACTGGGAGCGCGCGCATCCGTCGACATTCGGCAAGCGCTTCGGCGCCGATCGCGTGATGATGATCGAAGTGGCCCGCTACAGCATTCGCGAGCCGGAATCGCCGCATCTCTATCGCGGCCGCATCAGCGCGGCGGTCAAGATTTACGACGCCGCCGATCCGAACGCTGGTCCGTCGTACAAGACCACCATCGACGTCTCCTACCCGCCCGACTCGGTCGGCCGCTATGGCGTCGAAGAGCGCACGATCCGCAGCGAGACCTATCGCGCGTTCGCCACTGAGTTGGCGAATCGTTTCTACGACCGCAAGGTCAAGGTGCGCTAATGCACTTTCGCGGTAGAACTCTTCGGCTTCTACTCTGCGTGTCGGCCCTCGCGCCGCTGGCCGGCTGCCAGTTCATCGGCGGCATTGCGTATTTTCTGGGCCCCAAGCGCGTTGAGAAAGCCGAATTCAAGCTCGCCCAAGGGCGCGTCGCGATCGTGGTTGAGTATGAGCGCCCGTCCGACGCCAGTCCGGTCTTCGATCGCGCGTTTCACGAGCGCATGGTCGAGATCTACCGCGACGAGAAGCTCGCGCAATCCAAGGCCAAGTCGGCGGTGACCGGAGAGACCGAGTTCGTCGCGCCATCGCGCTGGGCCGACCTGCGGCAGTCCGATCCGGATTCCCGCACCTGGAGCATTCAGCGCATCGGGCGTGAGCTCGACGCCGAACAGGTGCTCTATATCCGCGTGGCGCGCCTTCAGCTCCGCGAAACGCCGGACTACCCGATCCTGTCGCCGCAGGTGCTCTTGCGCGGCCGGGTGATCTCATCCAACGAACCGCCGCCGCACCATCGACTGTGGCCGACCGGCCCGATGGACGAGGGCCGCGAGGTTTCGGCCGAGCGCCCGCCGCAGGAATTCAGCGGCGCGGACCAGATTGACTCCGAAGTCACCAAGCTGGCGCGCATGGCGGCCTACACGTTGTCGCGCTACTTCCTCGACACCGACCTCGAGGCGCCGACGCCGAAGGAACGCTAAGGGCCCCAGACGCCACCGTGCGACGCGCATCCCGAACCACTCGCCTGCTGGCACTCATTCCGCTGGTGATTGCCGTCATCGCCGCCTGCGCCTGGATCGGCCCGACCTGGCTTTCGATCCGTGATCTGGCGGGTCTCTCCCCGATCGCGCAGCTCCGTATCACGCGCACGCTGCTCGCGGCGACCGCCGGCGCCGGGCTCGCGGTCGGCGGCGTCGCGTTTCAAGCCATTTTCCGAAATCCGCTCGCGACGCCGTACACGCTGGGGATCGATACCGGCGCGGCGCTGGGTGCGGCGATCGGATTTCTGCTCAAGCTGGGCGGAACCTGGGCGGGCGTGCCCTCGCTTACACTTCTGGCTTTTGTCGGTGCCGGCGTCGCGATGTTGGCGGTCTACTCCCTCAGCCGGCTCCGCGTCGGCAACGACATGACGCGGCTGCTGCTGGCCGGCGTGTGCGTGGCATACCTCTGCACGGCCGGCATCTTCATCGCCACCACGCTCGCATCGCGGGCCTTCGCCGACGACCTGATGATCTGGGTCATGGGATCGCTCGGCTCCTTTCGACGGCAGGCAATCTTCGAAATTGCCGGGGCATTGGCGGCCACGCTCGCGGTACTCACCTACTTCAACCGCGATCTCGACTTGCTGGCGATGGGCGACGACCTGGCCGCGACGCGCGGCGTGGCGGTGAAGCGAATCGTGTGGACCTGCTATGGGCTGGTCGGCGTCCTGACGGCGACCATCGTCGCGAATTGCGGGCCGATCGGTTTCGTCAGCCTGATGGTGCCGCACATGGCCCGCGCGCTGGTCGGCGCCACCGCACTGCCGTTGCTGATCTCCTCAGCGATGCTCGGCGCGGCGTTTCTCTCGGTCTGCGACGCGCTCACGCGCAGCGCGTTCCCGGTTTTCGAACTGCCGGTCGGCGCGCTGACCAACCTGCTCGGCGCGGCGTTCTTCTTCTACCTGCTGGCGACGCGCGACGTGGCGTACGGCGAACGGCGCTAGGTGCTCACCCCGTAGTGCGGTAGCACGGAATCCAAGACTAACCGCGGCCGCGCCAATCACGGTGGGGCGCGTCCGCCGTATCGACGCACCGCGCGGAATGTGGACACCGCCGGGAGCGGTATCCGTGTTCGCACCCAACGCACGGAATGCGTGGCGCCAGAACTGGTCAGCGTTCCGAATTCCAACCGACACCTGCAGTCGCGCCGACCTGCAGCAGCAGATAGACCAGCATCGCCAGAATCACGGTCGATATGATTATGCGACGGATCATGGCGCTCTCCCGCCGACCCGATCGCACCCGGCAATGGGTTTCACGGCAAGTCGAGTGCCGTCGGACGGCGGCGGAGCGTGTCGCAATTTCTGAGATTACCGTGATTTCTGGAAACGTTCTGGATCGACCGGCCTGACGCTGGCGGGCTCAGAGGTCCGACTCGGACTGCTCGCGCGGGTAGTGGCTCAGTTTCGCATGCGACGCCGGGAAAACGCCCGACACCGAGGCCCGACCGTAAGAGAGCGGCCTTCTGCTCGTCGCAAGAAGCCCCTCCCTTACGGTCGGGGCTCGGCTGGGGAGTTTCTTCGCGAAACGGAGCCAGTACCCTCGAGCGGAACGCGTCGAATTCCGCCCTCGATTCGGTTAGAACACGAGAGGAGGATGGCTTTGCATGCCCGCAATTAACAAAATCGCAGTCATCGGCCTCGATTGTGCCGAACCAGGCCTTGTATTCGACGCCTGGCTCGATCGCCTTCCGAACATCCGCCGCCTGATGCAGTCCGGCCTGCACGGCCAGCTTGAAAGCTGCATGCCGCCGATCACCGTGCCGGCGTGGAGCTGCATGACCACCAGCAAGGACCCCGGCACGCTCGGCGTCTACGGCTTCCGGAATCGCAAGGACCATACGTACGACGGACTGTCGATCGCCACCAACCTGGCGATCAAGGAGCCGCGCGTCTGGGATTTGCTCGCAGCCGCCGGCAAGAAGTCGATCAGCATCGGCGTGCCGCAGACCTACCCGATTACGCGGCCGCCGAACGGATTGCAGGTGACTTGCTTCCTGACGCCGGGGATCGACAGCGACTACACGCATCCGAAGGAGCTGAAGCAGGAGATCGCGAGCGTCGTCGGCGAGTACATCATCGACTGCAAGGATTTCCGCACCGAGAACAAGAAGTGGCTGCTCGAGCAGATTTACGAGATGACCGACAAGCGATTTAAGCTTTGCAAGCACCTGCTGGCGACCAAGCCCTGGGACTTGTTCTGGATGGTCGAGATGGGCACGGACCGCATCCATCACGGCTTCTGGCAGTTCATGGACAAACAACATCATCGCTACGAGGCCGGAAATCCGTTCGAGCACGCGATCCGCGACTACTACGCCCACCTGGACAAACTCATCGGCGAGCTGCTCGAAACGATCGAGCTGAATACGACGGCGGTGTGGATCGTCTCGGACCACGGCGCCAAACGCATGGATGGCGGCTTCTGCTTCAACGATTGGCTGATCCGCGAAGGCCTGCTGACGATGAAGCAGCCGGTGACGGCCAAGAACGCGTTCAAGTTCGATGAGGTGGATTGGACCAAGACCAAGGTCTGGGGCGAAGGCGGCTACTACGCGCGCTGCTTCATCAACCGCGAGGGCCGCGAATCGCAGGGACAGGTGAAAGCGGCCGAGTATGAGGCGTTTCGGGACGAGATGATCCGGCGAATCGAGGCCCTGCGCGACCACCGGGGCCGCCCGATGAACAACCGCGCCTACAAACCCGAGAATATCTATCGCAAAGTCAACGGCGTCGCGCCGGACCTGGTGGTGATCTTCGGCGACCTGCACTGGCGCAGCGTCGGAACGATCGGCAACCCGGACGTGTACACCTTCGAAAACGACACCGGCCCGGACGACGCCAATCACGCCCAGCAGGGCATGTACATCCTGTCACATCCGTCGCTCGGCGCCGGCAAACGGCGCGATGCGTCGTTGTACGACGTGACGCCGACGATTTTGAAGATGATGGGGCAAAAGGCGACGGAGGGGATGGTGGGGACGGCGCTGGTGTAGCGGCTCGGGGTCATATTGTTGACCTCTAATTCGGCTTATGTTAGGATTGCTCGTAGAGAGCGATTCAACATGACTCCGCACAATTTCGGTGGAGAGTGGACGCGAGAGAAGCTGGAACGAGTTCGAAAGTATCTTTGCGCGTACACGCGCATCTTCACTGTGAACCCGAGGGCGCGGTTCTATCGTACAATTTATGTCGACGCGTTCGCCGGAACTGGCCGCGTTGACATTCGTTCGCAATCGGATTCCCCCGGTGTTTTCGCACCGGCGGATACCGACGCTGTCGCATTCCTCCAGGGCAGCGCGCAAATCGCGCTTGAAGTGGAGCCGCCGTTCGACAGCTACCTCTTTGTCGAAAAGAGTTCCAAGCACGTCGGCGCGTTGCAGGAATTGCGAGACCAATTTCCCGCCAGGCGCAGCGCGATTGAGATCATTCCGAATGATGCGAATATCACTCTTCAGCGCTGGTGCGAGAAGACGGATTGGCGAAGTCATCGAGCAGTCGTCTTTCTCGATCCGTACGGGATGCAGGTCGATTGGAACACGATCAAGGCGATCGCCGCCACGCGGGCTATCGACTTGTGGTTCCTGTTTCCCCTGGGGGTGGCAGTGATGAGATTGCTGACAAACAGTGGGCCGCCGCCCAAGCCGTGGGCGGACGCGCTTTCGCGCATTTTCGGGGACGAATCTTGGCGTGACGCGTTCTATCCGGCGGTAAAGGAGGCGACCCTCTTCGGCACCGAGAATATTGAGCGTCGCGATGTCGCCTGGGAGAAGCTGAAGACGTACTTCATCGGGCGGTTGCGTTCGGTTTTCGCGGGCGTCGCCGATAACCCGCTGCAGCTGTGCAAACAGAGCAATTCGCCGATCTATCTATTATGCTTTGCCGCCGGCAATTCGCGCGGCGCGAGGATTGCCGTGCGTATCGCGCAGGACATACTTGCACCCAAAGGCTAGGCCGTGGCCGCAAACTCGACAATCGAGTGGACCGAGATGACCTGGAACCCGGTGACGGGGTGTTCCAAGGTCAGTGAGGGCTGCCGCCACTGCTACGCTGAGCGCATGGCCCGTCGACTGAAGGCCATGGGAAACGCCCGCTATCAAAACGAGTTCAGCGTGACACTTCACGATGATCTTGTCGACCTACCACGTCGCACACGCCAACCGCGAACCATTTTCGTGAACTCTATGAGCGATCTCTTTCACGAGAGCGTCCCTCTTGAGTTCATCGGAAGGATTTTCGAGACGATGTGCGCAACCCCGCAGCATACTTACCAAGTGCTTACCAAACGGAGTGAGCGGCTACGCCACCTCGCGGACAAGCTCGCGTGGCCTGCAAACGTCTGGATGGGTGTGAGCGTCGAGGATTCGCGCGTGCTCCGAAGGATCGCCGACTTACGAACCGTCCCTGCGACGATTCGGTTTCTTTCGTGCGAGCCGCTACTTGGTCCACTCGATTCGCTGCCGCTCGACGGAATCGCTTGGGTGATCGTGGGCGGGGAATCCGGCCCGCATGCCCGGTCGATGCGCGAATGCTGGGCGGAATCCATTCGGCGACAGTGCAAACGTGCGAATGTGCGTTTTTTCTTCAAGCAATGGGGTGGGGTTCAGAAACACCGGAATGGACGATCGCTTAACGGCCGAACGTACGACGAATACCCGGACGTTCAAGAAAGACGCGCGTCACTCCGTGTGCTTTCGGGAGCGCCAATGGACGGACGCGTCGGCCGGACAGGCACTTAGCTGGCTCCGCGAACACTGAGTACACGCGCGGGACCCACGGGCCGAACCAGCGCATCAGGCCGGCGTCGCCCCCCGCTCCGGGCCCAACATGCGCAGCAGCCAGTGCCGCAGCGCCGCGTCGTCGCCGACCAATCGATCGAACAGCGCGATCGACGAGCGGATCGCCCCGCGGCCGATCTTGGTGCGCGTCGTGTCGCGCTCGGCTCGCGCCAGCGTCATCGCGCCCCACGCGATCGGCAAGCCGCAGAACGAGCGCAGCTCGCGGGCCGCCGCCGGCAGCGCCAGGACGAACTCGGTGCCCTTTTTCAGGCTGATGCGGGCCTCGGCGAGCACGGCGCGATAGATTTCGCGCGTCGCGACGCCGCGCGATGCGTCCAGGGGCAGGTAACGCCGCCCCTGCCGCGCGTCTTTCATCGCGTCTTTGACGATGTTCACCATTTGCAGACCCAGTCCGAGCTCAACGGCCAAATCGCGCAGCCGCAGCAGCGCCGGCTGGCGGAGAAAGTCGGCCATCAACGCGCAGAGCATCTCCCCCACCACGCCCGCGACGTAATAACAATACTCGCGCAGCTCCGCGGCGCTCTGCACCGCCGGGTATTCAGCGTTGCGCGCCGCACTGCGATCCAATAGCAACAGCACGCCGTCGATCATCTTCACGCCGCAGGCGTGGACCACGTCGCGCTGCGTCGCGGGCAGGCACACGATCCGCCGGAAGAGTTCTCGTGCCTCGGCGGCGAGCGCCCGTTCGGCGGTGTTCTCCCCGAGCGGCGAGGGCAAGTCGGCCAGTCGGTCGTGGGAACCGCCGGTGAGCATTTCGCGCAGCGCGAGCAGCGCCCGGCGACGCCCATCGTCGGAGAGTTCGGGCGCATCCTCGACCGTGTCAATGACGCGCATCTGGAGGTAGGCCAGGCCGATCGCCTCCGCCAGCGCGGCGGGCAGCATCGGAATCAACAGCGCATACGTGCGTGACACGCCGCGAAGGTGATCGGCGACGAAGCGGTCCATGGCGACGGAGTATACCGGCAGGGTCGCGGCATGTTTTGTCTCCAACGAGCCCTCGGGTGGGGCGGGCATCTTGCCCGCCGGTTGTCCCGCGTGCGCGGGCGGGCAAGATGCCCATCCCACCCTCCGAGTTGCAACCGATTTTCGGATGCGCCCCTCCGGGCTCGTGTCCCGAGTTTCGCATTTCCCGCCGCGCGGCGGGCGGATATGCTGCCCATCGTCGCGGGCGACCAGGGAAGGAGATCACGTCATGAGTAGCGTGCGGGTTCTCGTCGGCACCAAGAAGGGCGCGTTCATCCTGAGTTCGGACGGCAAACGTCAGAAATGGAGCGTAAGCGGGCCGCATTTCGCGGGCTGGGAAATCTATCACGTCAACGGCTCGCCGGCCGATCCCAACCGCATCTTCGCCTCGCAGACCAGCGGCTGGTTCGGGCAGATCATTCAGCGCTCGAGCGACGGCGGAAAAACGTGGGAACAACCCGGCACACCCATGGGCGAGCCGCTGACGACGCCCGACGGCATGCCCAAAGGCGAGAGTAACAAGTTCGCATACGACGTTTCGCCGCCGACGGGCAAACCGCTCACGACGCACATGTTCTACGACGGGACGCAGCATCCGTGGGAGTTCAAACGCGTCTGGCATCTCGAGCCGTCGCTGAATGATCCTGATCTCTGCTATGCGGGCGTGGAAGACGCGGCCATTTTCCGCACCACCGACGGCGGCAAGTCGTGGCACGAGCTTTCGGGACTGCGCGGCCATCCATCCGGCGAGCGCTGGCAGCCCGGTGCGGGCGGGATGGGGCTGCACACCATCGTGCTCGATCGCGCGAACCCCGGCCGCATCTTCATTGCGATTTCGGCGGCGGGCGCGTTCCGCAGCGACGACGCCGGCAAGACCTGGAAGCCGATCAACCACGGGCTGACGTCGAAGTATCTGCCCGAACCCACGCCCGAAGTGGGACATTGCGTGCACCGCATCGCCATGAATCCCGCGAAGCCAAACACGCTGTTCATGCAGCTGCACTGGAACGTGCTGCGCACCGACGACGCCGGCGAAACATGGCGCAAAGTGAGCGGCAATCTGCCCAGCGATTTCGGCTTTCCGATCCGCGTTCACGCGCACGAGCCGGAGACGGTCTACGTGGTGCCGATCAAGAGCGACTCGGAACACTATCCGCCGGAAGGCAAGCTGCGCGTCTATCGCAGCCGCGTCGGCGGTAACGAATGGGAGCCGCTGACACGCGGCCTGCCGCAGAGCGATTGCTACGTAAATGTGCTGCGCGGCGCGATGGCGATCGACACGCTCGAATCGTGCGGCGTGTATTTCGGCACCACCGGCGGCCAGGTGTACGCATCGGCGGATTCGGGCGACACGTGGAATCCGATCGTCCGCGACCTGCCGGCGGTGTATTCGGTGGAGGTGCAGACGCTGAAATAGCGATTGGTTGAGGAGTGCGGGCTTCCAGCGTCGGCATTTGAGATACGAGATACGAGATACGAGATACGAGAGTTGAGATTTGAGATTTGAGAGTTGAAATCCTTGCTCATCGCATCCGCGGAGGCGCGATGATCCGAATTGTTTTGCCATTTCATCTGCGAACGCTGGCTCGACTCTCCGCCGACGTGGAGCTTGAAGTCGACGCTCCGGCGACGCAGCGCACGCTCCTCGACGCCCTCGAAGGTCGCTACCCGATGCTGCGCGGGACGATTCGCGATCACGAGACGCTCAAACGCCGGCCGATGGTGCGGTTTTTCGCCTGCGGGCGCGACTTGTCGCATGAGCCGCCGGATGCGCCGCTGCCGGCGGAAGTGGCCAGCGGCGCGGAGGCGCTGCTCATCATCGGCGCGATCGCGGGCGGCTGAGAGTTTGTGAGACGACCTCGCCGCCGATGACGGGTGCGTGCCACATTGGGCGGGCTTGATCTTCGCCCCGCCAGGGGCAAAGGAATGTAGCCACGGGTGAAGCCGCCGCAGGCGGCGAACCCGTGGACGACGAGCGTGCGCGGATCCTCGCCCCGAACGGGAGCGCCGGACTGCGGTCAGACTCTCGCCGGCCGTGCGACCGGGCGGCGCCGAGGACCGAGTTGTATTAGGTCGAGCTGGATTCGCTGAATTCGAATTCCACGCCAACCAGGTAGCCCACCGGGGCGCGGGTGCAGTGGCGGACGACGGCGTGACCGTAGCAGCTTTTTTCGGGCTGATGCAGCGCCAGCGAAATGCGCGTGTCGCTGGGAATCGGGCAGCGCGTCCGCATCGCCAATCCGTGCGAGCTGAGGTTGTGCAGCGTGGCGAGCACATGCCGCTCGCCGTAATGAGAATCCGGCAGCCAGACTTCGACCGTGCCGGCAAAGGGCCAGCGCTCGGTCTTGCGGGCTCCGGGCGCGAGCTTGTCGTGCGAATGCACCTGGTTGGCCGCCAGCAGCTCGGCGACGACGGCGGGCGTAATGCGGACAATCTGTTCGGCGTCCATCTGGGAGCCTCGCAACCGTTGACGTTTCCCCGGCGCTTCGGAACGTCTGGTTCATCGTCCGGTTTAGCGTGTCGGTTCAATTTGCGCGAATTTGGACGCCGGCCTACCGGCGCGCACGGTGCCGGCGAGCGCGGACCGTGCCATATGACACCGCACGACCGCCTTTTCCGACCCAACTCGAGAGCTTTTGGGACGTGGCGCCGGGGTGCGTGCTGCGTATCATCTCCCGACCATGTACTTACCCGTGCTGGTCGTTCTTTCCCTCGTTCTGGCGTTCGAAACGCCGCCGTATCCGCTGATCGTCGGCTCGGGCTGGACGATCGCGTCGGCCGCCTTTGCGACGGTCGCGCCAGGGGCGCTTGCTGCGCTCGTCGGGCGGCGCGTGCTCCAGCTCCTCGACGCAAACCCCGCCGATCCGGGACCGGGACAATATCGCTATTCGCGCGGCGTACTGCGCGTGCAGACGGTGCTCCTGATGTTGCAGTCCGCGCTGATGCTAACGACTGATTGGCTGCCGATGTGCATGCGGACGCCCGTCGTCGGAGAGTGGCTCGTCGTTCCGTCGCTGCTGGCGCTGGTCCCATTGCTGCTGTCGATCCTGCTCGTCTGGGCGGCGCTGTATCCGGCCGAGCGGGCGGTGCGGCAAATCGCGTTGGAGATCTACCTCTTCCGCGGCAAGCCTGTGACGCCGGTTCCAACGCTCGGCCGCCACCTGATGTACTCGCTGCGACACCAGGTGTTGTTCATACTCGCGCCGATGCTGCTGATCCTCGCGGCGCGCGACGTGATCGAGCATTGCGCCGAACCGCTGCAGCGCGCCAGCGGCATTCGGCTGCTGCCGGACTTGCTGATGGGCGTCTCGGCCGGATTGGTGGCGCTGGTTGCGCCGCTGATCCTGCGCGTGGTATGGGTGACGCAGCGCCTGCCCGACGGTCCGCTGCGCGACCGCTTGCAGTCGGTCGCCACCAAGCTGCGCGTGCGCTGCGCCGAGATCCTGGTCTGGCGTTCCGGCGGAATGCTGGTGAACGCGGCGGTGATGGGGCTGGTGGGCCCGCTGCGCTATGTGCTGATCACCGACGCGATGCTGGAGCAGATGGACGATCGCCAGATCGAGGCCGTCTTCGGCCACGAAGCGGGTCACATCAAGCGGCATCACATTCTGTTCTTCTTCCTGTTCGCGTCGATTACCGGAGCGCTGGTGACGATCGTGACGATGCGCACGCACGGGCTCGATCCGCTGGTGCACCAGTTGGTGCTCGCCGGCGTCGGAGCCCTGCTGATCCTGAAATGGGGCGTGCTTTTCGGGTATGTGTCCCGGCGATTCGAACGCCAGGCGGACGTGTATGGCGTGCGCACCTTGGCGCTGGCCGGAGTTCCCTGCGAGCGACCATGTGCGCTGCACGGCAACGCGGCTGCGCCCACCAGCTTCACGCAGATGCGCGATCCGCTGTGCGCCACGGCGGCCGAGCTTTTCAGCGGCACATTGCACCAGGTGGCGGTCTTGAACGGCATTCCGCCCGAGGCGCCGAGCTGGCGACATTCGTCCATCAGCTCGCGATCGCAATTCGTCAATCGGCTCGCGGCCGGAGCGGGCGCGGCGGCGCGCTTCGAGCGCCAGTTGTGGTGGATCAAGATCGCCATTCTCGGGGCGGCCGCGTTGTTCGGCGCGTGGGCGGCGTACGAAATGCGCCTGCCCGAGGCGCTGCAAACCATCTTGACGCGGATGGCATCCAGAGGTTGAAATCGCGCGATGACGCGACACGAATCGGAACGCGACGCGCCGGCGAGCGCGGCGGAGAGCCGCGCTTACCGGCGCGTGGCGTTCTGATCGGCGGCGAGTGCCGGCGGGCGCATGCTCGCCGCAGTGTGCTTTGTCGCGTTACGGGCAAATCGCCTGCCAGTTCCCCAGTAACGTTCCCAGATCCGACGAATCCACGACCCGGTCCGCGTTCAGGTCGCCCAGGCACTGGCCCGTGTACAGCGTTTCTACATTCGTCTGTGAGACCACGCCGGCCGCCTCGCCGCCGATGATGTAGATCCGACCGTCTCGCCCGAGCACCGAGGTGTGCTCACTGCGTGCCAGCCCGAGCGACATCCACGGCGACCAGCTCCCCAGCGGATCGCGCGAATCGATGCGGCTGACGGCGCTGGAGTAATTGTTGTTGGCCCAGCCGCCGGTGACGTAGATGTAGCCGTCCGCGCCGAGCGTCGCCTGGCCCTCGATGGGCGCCTGGGATCCTTGGTGAGGCAATCGCCCGGGCAAAACGACCCACCCGCCGCCGGAGCAGGGGTCGAGCATTTCGACCGTGTCCAATTGCGCGGCGTGTCCCTGCGACAGCCCGCCTATGACCCGGATTCGCCCCGCATTGTCCACGATGGCGCGCGCGAACGACCGCGCGGTATTGAGCGATGGCATCGTCTGCCAGCCGAGTTGTGGTCTCGCGGGATCGAACAAAATCGCCTCGGAGCGGACGTTCGGCACGTTCGGTACTTCGCCGCCGATCATCCAGATGCGTCCAATTCGATCGACGATGGAAGTGTGGCAGATGGTTGGAGACGGGATCGGCGGGACGGTTGACGAGTCCCACTGACCTGTGAGCAAGTCGTATCGATCAACTTGCAAAATGGGCTCCACATCGACGGGGTTGGGGCCCAATCTGTAACCACCCAACACGTAGACGAATCCGTTCGCGAACACGGCCGTGTGCATCTGCCGCTCGACGGGCATCGTAGAGCCGAGCATCGTCCACGACGGCGAATAGGACTGGCCATTGAATGACAGCACCTCGACGCTGCCAAGTGTGTAGTACGGCCACGCCGACGAAAAACGCTGCATTCCGCCAAACACGAGAATGTTGCCACAGTGATCCACGACCGACGCCGTGAAGCCGCGCGGATGGTTCAGCGGCGGCCCGCCGACCCACGGCGGTGCGGCGGCGGCGGTGACGCACAGCCCGGCCGACACGAGTGCACCCACGAACGCCGTTTTCGAGAAGCTGCCATTCATCGTGATCCCCATTCCTTGCTGAAAGCTGATACGAGATTCGGTCCGGCGACACGCGCCGCCGCTGCTCATCCATGCGGAAACCGGGCGCGGGAGTCGCAATCGGCGCGCATCCGTCAGAGCCGCGACCGTGAGAATGTCGAAACGCCATCCCAGCCGAGCCCCGACCGTGAGGGAGGGGTCAGCCCGGCTCGAGAACGCGCCGAGATTCCAAGCCTTTCCAATCTCGAGGCGACCCCTCCCTGACGGTCGGGGCTCGGATAGTGCGGTATTTCGACAGCCGCTTACGGTCGGGGCTCGGCTGGCAGAGTTCTTCGACAGCCGGGGAAGGGCGTTACAATTGCTCGCGCGATTCGTGGCATCCTTCCGAAAATCCCGGAAATGCCGGATGATCCACGCTTCACGGGGATTTCAATGAGCCACACCGCCGCCGGGCCGCTGACGCACCTGCTCGAAGCCGCCCGCGGCGGCGACCGCGAGGCCGTCGAGCGGCTGTGGAACACCGTCCACGCCGAGCTGCACCGCATGGCGATGCGGCAGATCGCCGGCGACGGCATCCGCGCCGTGCTGCAACCCACGTCAATGGTCGCCGAGGCCTATCTGCGGCTGGTCGGGCCGGCCGACGGCAACCATTGGGTCAACCACCGACATTTTTTCGCCGCCGCCGCCGAATCATTGCGGCGCGTGCGCGTCGATCGCGCACGTATGCATAGAGCCGAGAAGCGCGGCGGCGGCGCGCGGCCGCTGGAGCTGCGCGAGGAAATCGCCGGCGCGGCGGGTGCGACAGACGCGGAAGAGCAGACCGACCTGCTGGCGCTGGACGAAGTGCTGACCCGGTTCGAACGCGAGTTCCCGCGCGCCGCGGAGGTGGTGAAGCTGCGCTACTTCGGCGTCCACACGCGCGAGGACATCGCCGCCATGCTCGGCATCTCGCCGCGGACGGTGGACAGCGAGTGGCGCTTCGCGAAGAGCTGGCTGTTCGACGCGATGTCGGGGTGATGCAGGGTGGTCCGGGCTTTCGACCCAGGGCGCGGTCGGGGTGGGGCGGGCTTCCAGCCCGCCCGCGCGCGGCACGAGTGTCGGCGTCGGCATTGTCGTAGTGACAATCATGACCACTGACGAATCCCAACAAACACACGAGCTATTCGACCAGGCGGTCGAGCTGCCGCCCGAGCGGCGGGCCGCGTTTCTGGCGCAGCGCTGCCCTGATCCGCGCCTGCGGGCGCAGGTCGATCGCCTGCTCGCGGCCGACTCGGCCGCCGCCGCGCAGGCGTTTCTACGCCCGCCGCCCGCGGATTCCGGCGGCGCGCTCGCGCCGCTGCTGGCCGCCGCGGCGCGGGAGCTGGCCAAGAACGACCCGCTGATCGGCCGGCGCATCGGGCGCTTCCACATCAAGTCACTCTGCGGCGTCGGCGGCATGGCGCGGGTCTATGAGGCGGTGCAGGAGCAGCCGCATCGCGTCGTGGCGCTGAAGGTAATGAACAGCCCCGTCGCGGCCCGGTCGGCACTGCGGCGGTTTCAGTACGAATCGCAAGTTCTTGGCCGACTGCGGCATCCGAACATCGCCCAGATCTACGAAGCGGGCGTTGCGGACGTGGCGAGCACGGCGACACAGTTTTCGGATATGGAGCATCGCAGGGCGAGGCTGAAGGACGAAGGTCAAATGCCTCGCCCGTCCGACGGCGGTCAGCAGGACCATGCGCGTTGTTCTTCCGTCGCCGGCAGTCAGTCCGAAGCGCATCGGCGTGATGCCGATGCTCCTCTCGCCACGTTCGTCAGCATTCCCTATTTCGCGATGGAATACCTGCCCGGCGCGCGGCCTATCACGCAATTCGTCGTTGAAAAGGGCCTCGACACGCGCCGCCGCGTCGAGCTATTCATCAAGATCTGCGACGCCGTCCATCACGGCCATCAGCGCGGCGTGATCCACCGCGACCTGAAGCCCGCGAACCTGCTGGTGGAAGCCGGCGGCGAGCCGAAAGTGATCGACTTCGGCGTGGCGCGCGGAACGGACTCCGACATCGCGCTGACGACGCAGCAGACGCACCTCGGCGAGCTGGTCGGGACGATGCAATACATGAGCCCCGAGCAGTGCGACGGCGATCCGCACGAGATCGACACCCGCAGCGACGTCTATTCGCTGGGAATGGTGCTTTACGAGCTGCTCACCGGCGGCGTGCCGTACGATGTCGCCGGCAGCTCGATCTACCAGGCGACGCAGATCATCAAGGAACGCTTTCCCGCCCGGCCTTCGACCGTAGGCGGGATTCGTCGCGGCGTAGCGCGCCGTTTGAGAGCCGACCTGGACACGATTGTGCTCAAGGCGCTCGAGAAAGACCGCGAGCGGCGCTACGCGTCGGCGGCCGCCCTGGCGGACGACCTGCGGCGGTCGCTGACGGGCGAGCCGATCGCGGCGCGGCGGCCGACATTCTGGTCGCGTGTGACGCGCCGGATATACCGACGGCCGGCGGCGACGATGCTGATCGCAAGCGCGTTCGGGAGTGTGCTCATTGTGGCGGGCGGCGTGGTCGGGGGCTGGTACTGGGGTTGGTATTGGGGGCGGCAGGCGGCAACGGTTGAGATTGTTAACCGGGGACGCGAGCTGCGCATTAACGCTCGCAACGGAGGGTTGTTGTACTGGAGCGGACACGGGCGCGAACTGGAACGGACATTCATATTCGCCAGGATTCTCGAGCCGTGGCGTCCGACGAACCCGCGGCGGCCGCTGCTGGTCGGCGTCCGGAATCAGGTGCCCGGATTTCAGCGCGGGCTGAACGTCTTCGACGCGGACGCGCTGCAGAATCTATCGAGCCCACAACACGTCCTGCGCGTCGACACGGATTACTTGCCACCGATACTGCGGCAACGGACGGACCATCGGTTTGGCGCGGATTCGTTCGGCGTCAGCGCGGCGATGGTCGCGGACGTATTCGAAGACGTGCCCGGCCAGGAGATCGTGGTTGCATTTCAGCACGGCGCCTGCACGCAAACGATGATCGCCGTCTTCGATCTGGATTGGCGGCAACGCTATTGCGTGTGGGTCGACGCGCAGATTAGCGACCTGTATTGGATGCCGTCCGGGCGCGAGCTGGTGCTGCTCGGCTGCAACGGTCTGTATTTCATGAACGAGCGCGACTTGCGGTTTCAAACTGCTCTCAACCATCCGCTCGTCGTGTTCGCCATCACGCCGGAGCTCGATTTTCGAAGAGCCGAGTACGTTGCCCAGGAGGAGAGCGATCGAGCTTCGTCTGACGCGCGACTTCACCCGCGCTGGTACTGGATGCTGCCGGACAACCTGGGGCTGAGCGATGTGGCGCTTCGCGCGCCGGTGGATCGAAATCCGGAACAGTATGTCGAAGTTGAGGTCGCATCCGTCGCGACCGCCGCGGGAACGCCAGTCAGCGCAAGCTGGATCCTGGACGAAGCCGGAAACAGGCACGATCATTCGATCTTCGCCGATGGGTACAAACTGGGCCACAGCGGCGCGCGGCCGGAGCCCAATGGTATCGAGATTCCAGGTGAGGACCAGTGGAAGCTGCAGGAGCTGCCTCCGCCGCGTCCCGAATTCGCCGGCCGCCCGCCGGGCAGTGCGGCCCCGTCAAAATAGCAGCCGCGATTACAGAGCCCCGCAGTGCGTGGAGTTACGCCGGCAATTCTCTCACGCCCGGCGCCAGGTTGCCCCAGCGTTTTAGCCGCGCTGCCGCGCCGTGCAGCGTGGCGCGCCACGCTGTGATGGCTCGCCCGGCACAGAAGCGCAGCGCTTCGGCGTCGCTGAGCACCATCATCGCGGTTGACGCCGCGTCGGAGAACGCGGCCGACGGCGATGCGACCCAGGCGCCCAGCGGACCGCTCGCGGGCCGGCGCGTGCGCGGGTCGATGATGTGCGGACCGTGCAGCAATGTGCCCGAGCCGCTCAGCGCGATCTCGCGCAGCCCGAGCCGCGCCAGGATCGCCGCGTGGTTCAGCGGATCGCGGATCGCAACCGGCCAGTGGGCTTGCCCCGGCGGCGCGCCGAGCGCGTAGGCCGTGCTCTGCCCCGAATGCAACAGGGCCGCGGTGATCGACCACTCGCGCAGGAGCGCGATGGCGCGATCGACCGCGAATCCTTTACCGATCGCACCCAGGTCCAGCATCATCCCCGCCGGCACGCGGACACGGCGATGACTCAGATCGATGGCGAGTTGGTCGAAACCGACCGGCGGTTCGGAAAAAGCCGCCGATTCCGCGGCCGCGCCGGGGATCATCGGTGTCCCTGGCGATGAATCGTCGAACGCCCGCGTCTCCGCAGCTGCGTCGTGGAGCATCGGCATTTGGTCCGACGCTGTGGGGAACGGCAACGTCTTCGCCGGCACGTCGTCGTTGGATTGCGCACCGGGCGGAGGCCGATGCTCCCCCGCGCGCAGCAGCGCGCCGATCGTGGGGTCGAACGCGCCGCCGGTCTGCCGCCAGACTTCCTCGGCCATCATCAGGCATTCGAGCGCGTCCATGCCGACCGGCACCCAGTCGCCGCCGGCCTGCGCGTTGATCAGCGCAATGTCGCTATGCGGCACAAAGCGGCTGAGCTCTTGCTCGAGCCGATCGATCTCCGTAAACGCGGCCCGCGCCGCCTGCCGCGCATAGACCGGCGACGGATCGCCGATGAAAAGCCCCCAAGTACACGCCATCGCCTGATGCTCGAAATACTCAATGTTGGACGCGGGCGCATCGACGCGTAGCGCTGCCACCGTCGCGCGCGGCGACGGATCTGCGGGCCCTGCGGGGTCCGCGTTTTCGCCAAGCGGCCTCGGCGACGGGTCGGCGGGTTCGTTCATGGCGGCTTTTCTCGCAGTCGTGCGGCGAACTCGTCGTACAGTCGCCGCGCCACCAAGACATGCGCGACGACATCCGGACGAATCCCGCTGAAGCTCTCATGGTACTCGCCGCGTAACCCGCGCTGCGCCGCATCCCACGCGTCCGGCCAGACGATGACGACGTCCGCATCGGCGTCCGTCGGCGGTGACTCCCAGTGTCCAACACGCGGCACGCGCCGCAGGTACCACGGCAGCGGCCAGCAATCATGCGCGTAGACCTTCACGACGCCGCTGTCGCGAAACGAGGCGATCTCGCGAAGCCGCTCGACGTACGCGCCCAGATCGACGACGCCGCGAACCGAATGCGCGTAAACGTACGGATTCCGCGGGTCGGCGGCGTAGCGATAGCCGGCACGCTGTGCCTGCCAGGCCAGATGCGCCGCGGCCGCGCAGAACACGACGATCCCGATGCCGCGAACCAGCGGGCGGACGTGTTGCAGGATCGGCGCGATGCCGATGCCGCCGAGCAGCGCGAAGCCGTGCAGGAACCCGAGCGCGCACCAGGGCGTCTTGTAGGGAATCGCCGAGTAGGTCACGAGCATTAGCGTCGCGTAGATCGCCCAACAGCGCACCAGACGCGGGTCGCCGCGGGAATCCGGCGCGCTACTCGCCGCTCGGCCGGCGTGTTTGAGCTCGGAGTGAGTTGCTTCAGGCGAATCAGATGCCTGACCGATCCGGGCGCGCCAGATCCTGGCGCGCCAGAGGCCGATGACGCCGAAAATCAGGATTGCGCCTTCGCTCCAGTACGGCCCCGATCTCTCATGCCAGAACCCGAGCAATTCCAGGTAAAAATGCCACGGATGAACGTGGATCTCGTCACCGCCGGAGCGGCGGAAATAGTCGGCGTAGGCCAGCACGGAATCGCGCGGGCCGCCTGGATTCGTGAAGAACCCGGACATGAAGAGCGCAGACGTCGCCACGGCGCACGCCGATGCGAGCGCCGCCATTCCGATCACCCGAATTCGCGGCGACGGCGCGGCGGCGGCCGCGCCCGAGGCAATCCGTGGCACAATCGCGCCGCGGGCCGTTTGCGGCACAGCCGCCCCCGGCTGTGCGTGCTTCATGCGAGAAAAGCCGTGCGAAGCGGCCGCCGCCACGGCGGCGCAACCAAACGCGATAACGCACGTTTCTTTCGTCGCGTGCGCCAGTCCAATGGCAACGCCGGCCAGCAGTGCCCAAACCCAAGCGCCGCGCGATCGTCGCGATTCTGACCGGACCCAGCGCCAACAAGCGACGATCGCCGCGAATGTGAAGAAAACGAGCAGCGATTCCTGAATGTAGTAGCGGCTGTAGAACACCATCGCCGGCGACACCGCCAGCAACACCCCCGCCGCCAGCGTCGCGGTGCGGCCCAATCCGTCAGCGATCAGCGGTAGCAGTGCGAGCGTTAACAGGCTGAACAGGACCGGGACGATGCGCAGTGCCGTCTCATCGAGCTCCGCGATCGAATTCGCGCAGAGCAGCCGCGCCACGGGAAGTGTGAAGTAGTAGAGCGTCGGACCGTGATACTGGTGCGGATCGTAAACGTATCGGCGGGTCTGAAGCAGCGTGTCGAGCTTGGCGGCGTGGACCGCTTCGTCACCGTGCATCGGGCGGCGAGCCAGTTCCGGCAGTCGCAGCGCCGTCGCCGCGATCAGCGTCAGAATGAACAACGTGGCGAAGAGCCGTCGGCTCAACATCGCTGGCTGGCCGGGCGTCAGGGCTTCTCGGGTAACCCGTAGACCTCGATTTCGGTGTAGTGATTCTGATCGTCGGCGGTGCTGCCGTTGCTATAGAGCCGCACATAACGCCCGGCCGCCGCGGCGCACTCGGTCAGGCGCCCCTCGTACGTCTCCCAGAACTCCTTGTCGTCGCCGACGCCGAGTTTCGACGTGTTGTCGTGGTCATTGTTGAAGACGGTTTTCACGTCTTTCTTGAACTCCGCATCGTCGCTGATCTGGATAATCACGTCGTGGTAGATGCGTGCGTTCTGGTGATAGCGCCACACCAGCAGCGCGTAGAGCTTCGCCCGCTGCTGCAGGTCGATCTGCACCCACTGCAAGCCCGGGCCGAGCTCGACATAGCTGCCGTCGGCGGCTTCCTTGTCGCCATCGGTCACCAGCTTGAGGCTGCCGACGATTGGCTCCGAGTCGCTGCTGGTCACCGGCTTTCCCGCCGCCAGATTGAGCGTGCCGCGCGGCGCCAGGAACGGCGGACGCGGCCCGCTGCGGGGTTTTTCGAGGTTCGTGCCGCGCGGTGCGTCCTTGGGCGTGCCGCGAAACGCGGGCTTGGGCAGCTTGAACTCGACCGGTGTCAGATCCCCGGCAGGCTGCGAGGCGGCGGGTTTTTCCGCGGGCGCGGCGGGCTTGTCCTGCGCCAGCAGGGACGGTGCAATCGCAAGCGTCGTCACGATCAGTACGCGAAGCGCACGCGAGCGCGACTCGCGACGGCGCTCGCTTGCGCTTCGCGTTCGGCTGATCCGCTCGCCTCCACAGGCTGATTCCGCCATTTCAAACATCACGCTTTCCCTCGCGCTCGGCGATACGCGGCCAGATACAGATGCATCAGTGTCGCCACCAGCAGAACAAGGCTGCTGTAGCGATGCACCTCGACGAGCCGCTGTTGAACAGCATATCCGACCCATGCCGACATCGCCGACAACATCGACGCGCCCGCGACCAGCGCGGCAGCGAGCGCGATCCAGAACGTAAGCTTCTCGCTTGGAAAATACCCGGTCTCGCGGCCAAATTCGCAGCGCGACGCCCAGATCAGCGCCGCACACGCGATCGTCGGCAAGAAGACGGCCGATGCCAGCGTGTGGACCAGAAGCGGCCAGCCCGACATCGCTCCGCGCAGCGCCGCGGAAATGCCGCTTCCGCCGAGCAGAAGCACCGCCGCCCCCAGCAGGGCGTAGACCAGCCAGGCCAGCGCGCCATCGCGCGCCGTCGCCACGTGCGGCCTGGGCCGGGCCCGACACACTACCTGGTGTGCCACAATGATCACCACCGCGATCGCGCCGGCCGCGTAGACGGCGATTTGAAATGTGTCTAGCTCATCCATTCGGCTCGTCTCCGGCGCAGGCGCGCGACACACCGCGAATCGCCGCGCCGGCGTATCCCAGCAGCAAGACCGCCAACGCGCCGATGCTCGTCCACGCCAGCGCGGCGAACGCGCCGCGATACGCCATCGGGATGGCCCAGGCCCGCGCGAGCGCCGGGTCGCTCTCGTGCAACTCATACATGACCTGCGCCCCCGGCGGCGTCGGAGGCCCGGCCGCGCTACTCGTGGATCCGAAGTAGATCGGCGCATCGCCGGCGTGACAGTCGGTGCAGCCGCGCGCTCCGAGCGCCTGCGCCGCCGGTCGAACGTCGTGCGCCAGCGGCCAGCGATACGCACTATGAGCCGCGCTGGGAGCCGAATTCAACTTGCCATCCGCCAGCGAATAGATGCGCCCGTCGCGAATGTACAGCGCCGCCCCACCGGCATTCCCAAGCGCTGCGAGGAACGCGGAAATTTCCTCGTCGGTCAACGGACCGAAGGCTCCTTGCTTTGCCTTGCCTCGCTTGACGGCCTGCTTTCCGGCGGCCTGCACTTGCTCCAGCCCGATCGGCTCGAGCCAATCGCCGCGCCGCCGGGCCCAGTACGCCGGCCACAGCATTCGAAACGGCGCGATGCGGCCGCCTGAATCGCGGGCGAACATCGGCTCGACGATCGACGGCGGATCCGCGTCCGTGCGCTCCTTGCTGGCGATGCCAAGCGCGTGGGCCATGGACGTCTGAACATTCACCGACCGTGCCTGCGGCGTCGGCCCGCTATGGCAGGCGGTGCAGGTGAGCTTCTCGAAATGCAGCGTCGGAATTCCGCGATGTTGCGGCTGCGGCGCGGCGTGCAACCCGCCAGAGACCACCTCCTGTGGTACGACGCGATCAGCTTGCATTGAGCTTTCGCCCAGATGGCAGCCGGCGCAAGAAAACGCGGCCACGTCCGGGTTGCCGCGAATCTGCTCCTCGCCTGGGTAACCGCGAATGATGTCATGATCGATACCGTTGCGATGGCAATCCGTGCACGCCATGCCCGCCGCAAGGTGCACGTCGCCCGCAATCCGCCAGCGCGGCGCCCCGGTCGGAGACACCAGCCGCTGCGTGTGGCAGAAGTAGCACCGTTCCGGCGGCGGACGCCGCGTGATGTCGAAAAACACGCGGTCGTCGCCGTCAAATCGCGCCCGGTCATACTGCACGCGCGGCAGTGAGCGATCGCCCGTCGCTGGGGCCAGCGGGTCGAAATCGTCCGGCAGCGATTTCACTTCGCCGCGCACGACAGCGATGCCCAGAGCGGCGGTCGCGGCCCATTGCAGATTCTCCACCGCGACTTGTCGCGCCGCTTCTGCCGGGTCATGCGCTAGGTCCGCGCTGTGACACAGCATGCAGTCGATCTCGCGCACGCCGGAGAGCGCCCATCGCGATGCCACGTCCGAGTTTGCGATCGCCGCGGGGTCCGGCTCGCCGTACGAGCCGCCGGGCATGTGCCGCCCGAAGCTGCGGAGCATCTGTCGCTCGTCCACGCCGCAGCCGCCGGGTGCAAAGGTGCCGGCCCAGCCGCGATTGCTGAGCGGAAGCTGCAATCCCACTTCGGGCAGGGCGAGAATCCACGATTCGCCGGGTCGGCCCGGCGCGACATCCGTTTGTTGGGCGTTGAAATGCCAGCCGTGACTGATGCGTCCGTATTCGTGGCATTTGCCGCAGGTGACGCGCGACGAATAGGGCCTTGGGTTCTCGTCCGTCGGGCTGATGGCCTTTCCGTCGGCGTCGTAGAGCGTAAGTCGATGCACGTATCCGGCGCGACTCTCCGTTCTCAGGCGCCGCGCGGACTCCTGCGTGACTTGTGCCAGCATCGGCGGCGCGACCAAGATCGCAGATAGCAGAAGCGCGAAACGACGAGGAAACCGGTCGGACGCGATCATCATGCAAACATGTACGCGACAGCGCGCACGCTGGCAACCCGGCGGCGCGACGCGTTCCAAAGTCGATCATCAAGGCGACGGCGCGGACGGTCGGGGCGCCGGCACACTGGTCGGCATCGGACCTCGCATCAAATACGGCGCGACGACATCGCGGTTCCACTCGTATCCAAGAATTCCGGCGTGCATGCCGACGTGGCCGTGCCGAAGATCGGCCTCCGACCACACATGCTGAATCAGTTTCGATCGCAATGATTCGTCAGGAACAGCCTTTTCGACGACGAATCCGTCCTTGCCGGCGGAGAAGGCGTTCTTGCGGTCCATCGTGCCGAACATTGCTGTGCCCGCGCCGAGCACCAGCCAGTCGGACGGCGAGCTGAAGCTGACGACCGCCTCATCCACGTGCCGCAAGACACGCGTCAGGCCGTAATCCGGACTGACCGCCGGGTGAATCAGCAGCACGCGTCGCAGATGCAAGTCGTCAGGCAGCGCCTCGGCGACCATGACCGCCATGCCGCCGCCGCCGGAGTAACCGACGAGGTCTACCGGCCGATGCGGATACTGCTTGTCGTACGCGACGATTCGTTCGGCGACGCGGGCGGCGTCGCGGCGATTGCGCTCGTACGACATGAGATTCACCAGCGTCCCGAAGACCGGCACCCACTCGTGAAACTCCATGGCGGTGTCGACGCCGGCCTCGCGCAGCGCTCGATGCGGCGTTTCGAGCAGCGAGGGACCACCCTCCACACCCGGGAACAGCCAGACCAGCCCGCGCTCAAGCTGCGCGACGCTCGGTCGAGGCGGCGACCAGCAGCCGGCGACGGCGAGCAGCATCGCAACAAGCCCGGGCAGTGTCGCAGACGCTTGGCGACTGAGTTCGCAGTGTTGAACGGCCCGGGCGCGAAGATTGGACGTCATCTGCTCGGGTATTCCGAACATTTCTATAACCGCCCCCAGTACGCGCGATTCGCCGAACTTGCCACTGACCGGCGCGACTCATTTGGCAAAGGAAGGAATGGAAGACGGCAGCCCAACACGCATGAAAAAGCGGGCGAACGCCTGCGAGAAATGCTCGAGATACGGAGACTGCAGCCGCCAACGCCGACCCAATTCCGACGCGCGCCGCTTCAGGTAGCCAATCGGCAAGCTGTAGATCTCGCGGAATTCGGCGACAAGGCAGAATCGATTCTGGTCGGGGCTCGTCGGAGACGCCAGAAGATGCAGCCCCTCGATGCGTCCCTGTCTCACGCGTTCCCACATTCCGCGCTCCGTCATCCTCGGGTTGACGTTCTCAAACTCCAATATCCCGTAGACTGGGCACAGTGCGACGAGCGGAGCTTTGTCATTCTCCAAATCGCAGCTTTGAGTGAGGACGATGCAGTCGTAGTCCCGCACCGACACTTCGTGAACGTCGCCGCTGGCTCCGTAGTCCGGCCTGAAGCACGGAACCAGACAGCTTGGAAGGTAGTCACCTTGGGCGAGGTTGTGTTCCTCGATCTGCTGCCACCACGGCCTGGTCGGCACGTTCGTCATTCTTCGTCCACGCGAATCGGCAACGGTTTTCCCTTGCCGCGAAACACGTAGCGGGTCTTCACCCAGAACGTCCGGTTGGGAGGAACGGATACATACGAGAATTCATCGGCGTCGTCGGCTCTTACCAGAATCTCGGTCCGCCGCGTCCAATGCTCGAACGCCTCCTCGGCCCGCGCGCGCAATTTGCGGCCGGTTTCGCCCTGGGCCTGTTGGACCAAATCCCGCCAGAAGACGTTGGCAGGAATCGGTTGTGGGGATCGTGCGACCACTGCCATTACGTGAACAACTCCCTCGCTCGGTCTGTGATGCATGCTTCGAAGATTTCGTTTTTTCGAACGTGCAACTCCTCGAACAGACCCCACAAGGCATCGTCGCTTGCCGGCAATTCTTCCGTCCTGAACAGATCGATGTCGAGCACTACTGAGGCGACATTCGGCCCGGCCGGCTCGATGAGTGCCTCGTTCAGCATCACAACCGCCTTGATGTCATCCTGCGGGATCGCGAGTTGCATGAAGTAGGTCGCCAATCCCTGCGGTAGATCGGCTGAGACTTCCGGGGCCGTCCGCAGGTAGTCCCGAAAATCGTGCATTGGAAGCGGGATGTCCAGCCGATTGACGTATCGCACGGCGATGCGGACGACTTTCTCCGGTTTGATGACGGAGCGATAGACGTTCCAAAGCCTGCGCGCATCTGTACGAAATGGCTCCCAGCTCTCGTATGGCGTCAATCTATTCATCGTGAAGCCGTCGAGCCTTGCTTGATAGAGCTGCTTCCCATCAGCGCTGCGAAACCGAAATCCCACGTGCTTCGTGGTCGCGTTAGTCGCCAGTTGCTCTCCAAACTCTATCCTACCGACAAGCAAGTTTACGTTTTCAACTCGCGGGTACGCGTTCTCCTGCCCGACGTGGGCCTTTTGAAGCTCGGAAACAGTCACGGTCTCGGCGAACTCCACGCGCAGGTCAATAATGGCCTCGGTAATTGGAGCCTTGGCATAGTGCTGCTGCGCCATCTCTTTCATCGTATCGGTCACCAGAGCCGGCGGCAATTTGGGCGATAGGTCGGGAAACGCGCAGCGGCCCGCGTGCGTCGAAGCCGGCGCGATCTGACGAGTCCGATCATCGTGGGAGAGACCGCACCGAGAGCCGCTTCATCCGCAACGCGAAAACAAGAACGGCGCGGCTCTTTCGAACCGCGCCGTTCGGCTCCCCCTCTTCCGCCGCGGGCACGAAAGGCGCCCGCGGCGTTGCGGTTTCTCTACGTCGGAACGAACCGGCCCTTGAATGCCTGGTGTGCCGGGCATTGTGTCGGATCTTTGCAGCACACGTCGCGGATGTGCTCGTAGAACACTTCCGCCGTCAGCTTGATGTCGCGACGCAGGTGACACTTGAGTGCGATTCGCGGCTTGGTCGTGCCGTTTCCGGTGAGCAGCGAACGCAGAAAGACCTGATTCTTGCCCGCCGGACACTTCATTTCGTGATTGAGCTTTTTCTCCAGAGCCGAAAGATTCGCCGTCAGCTCCTCGGCGGTGATGGGCGGCCCCATCGCCTCTTGCACCCGTGGCGGCGCTTTGGCCACCACCCTCGGCTTCTCAGCCTTCTTCAGAAGACCCCAGACCATGTCAGACTCCTCACTGCGGCTGCAAATGGATGTATGAGTCCAAGCAAACTCGCTTGGTACGGCGTCTGATTCAGCAATTTCTGTGCCGAACGCGACGCCTACCGGCGGCAAGCCGCTTGCCGCACGGGTACGGCGCGAAATCGCCCGCGGCGCGTCACCCTGCCAATCGGATGGGTTGACTCGCCCGGCGTGTCGCAACTACCAATCAGCCAAGTGCTTAGAGGCGGGCGGGGTAACCGAGGTTACGTATGATTGCCGCGCAATCTGCGCGATGCCAACGCCCGGCAGCCTCACTGCACCGGAATAAGAATAGAGGATTCGGCCTGTCCCGGGCAATGAGAATTCGGGGAATTTTCACCTCCCGCCGTACCCGGTGGGGTGGGATTTGTGCCAGCGCCAAGCTGAAGTGACGACCGGTTCCAAATCAACGTGCCGCGCCGACCAGCCGAAACGGGATCGAATCCGGCCGGGGTCGGCGTAAAGTGCAGGCGGGTCTCCGGGGCGGCGCTCGGCTTGCTCAACCGGAATCGCGTGACCGGTTACGCGCCGGGCGCAGTTGATTACCTCCCGCACGCTCTGCCCCCTCCCCGTACCTACGTTGAACGCTTCCGCCTGTCCCTCGCGCACACCCTCGATCGCCAGGCGATGGGCGGCGGCAAGGTCTTCGACGTGGATGTAATCGCGGATGCACGTGCCGTCCGGCGTTGGATAGTCGGCACCGAACACTTTTACGTTCTCCCGCTGGCCGAGCGCGACCTGCAACACAACCGGAATGAGGTGAATCTCCGGGTTGTGATCCTCGCCGATGCTGCCATCCATTGCTGCGCCGGCGGCGTTGAAGTAGCGCAGCGCCACCGACCCAAGCCCCCAAGCCGCCGCACAATCGCGCAGCGTCCATTCCATCACGAGCTTTGTCGCGCCATACGGATTGATGGGGCTCTTGGGCAGGTCTTCGGTAATCGGCAGCTCGGCCGGCACGCCGTAGACGGCGCAGGTGCTGCTGAAGACCATGCGGCGAATGCCGGCGTTCTGCATCGTGTCCAGCAGCGTGATCGTGTTGGCGACGTTGTTTCGGTAGTACATCAACGGCTTGCTGACCGATTCGCCGACGTTCAGAAACGCGGCGAAGTGCATGACGGCGTCGAAGCGGCCCGGCCGAAGCACCTCGGCGAGCTTGTCGGCGTCGGCGATGTCGCCGCGGACGAACGCCGCGCGCGGATGGATCGCCTGCTGGTGGCCGAAGCTGAGGTTGTCATAGACGGTGACATCGTGTCCGGCCTGCACGAGCTCGCGAACGCAGTGACTGCCGATGTAACCCGCGCCGCCGGTGACGAAAATACGCATCGTGACAATTCCCCTCGGCCGTTCAGGCCCGACTGATTGCCTTGTCGGCAAAATCTCGCGCCGCCGCCGGCAGACCCCAGGCGTACGCGCATAGCGCCAGCAGCAAGAATGCAGCCGCGATCGAGCCAAGTATCCAGGCAGCCATAACGACCAGTTGAGCGGCTAGAAAAACCGCGATGGACCCGAACGCGATCGCCCCCAGGATCCCGACGCCCGCCACCACCGCGCCGCGGCCTCGAATCGTGCGTCCCGACGGGACCGGCATCACCTGTGCAAACGCGCCCTGCACGCCGATCAGCCCAAACTGGCATAGTGCGCCTGCCGCCGGGCAGCCGATCAGCACCAGCGTCCAGCGCAGCCACGCCGCCAACGGCGTCAGTGCCGGCCACGAGTTCGCGGCGATCAGCGCGGCCACGAATGTGCCGATCCATAGAGGCGAGTAGTACGTCCACGGTCCCAATGTTCTTGCTCCTGGCGCGCTTTCCTTCCGTGTATTGCGCGCGGGGCGTGATGATACCATGCCGGGCGCGCTGGGGGACCGGCGTTCGGCCGGTCTTCGTCTTCGCGCTTGGGAGACCGGCTTGCGGCCGGCATACGCTTCGCGCTGCGGAGAACATATGCGGTCTTTCAAACGGATTGCGATCGTCGGCGCGACCGGCGCGGTCGGGCGTGAGTTCGGCGCGCTGCTGAGCGAGGAGCCGCTCGCCAGCGCGTTCGGAAACGGTGAGTTCGTGCTGCTCGCTTCGTCGCGATCGGCCGAAAAGGCGATCACCTGGGCCAACCGGCAGCGGACCATCCAGGCCTTGACGCCGGAGTCGTTCAACGGCGTCGATCTGGCGCTGTTCAGCGCCGGTGCGTCCATTAGCCGCGAGTTCGCGCCCATCGCGGTTCGCGCTGGCGCACTGGTGATCGACAATTCGTCCGCGTTTCGCATGCAGCCCGAGGTGCCGCTGGTAGTGCCGGAGATCAACCCGCGGGCGGCTGAAGCGCATCGCGGTATCATCGCCAATCCGAATTGCTCAACGATCATCGTGGCGTTGGCGCTGTGGCCGCTACATCAGGTGAGTCGCATTCGGCGCGTGGTCGTGGCGACCTATCAGGCCGTAAGCGGCGCCGGCGCCCGGGCGATGGACGAGCTCGAGCATCAAACACGCGACGTGCTGGCCGGCAAGCCGCCGCGGCCGGAGATATTCCACGAACCCTGCGCGTTCAACGTCTTCAGCCACAATTCGGCGATCGGCGAAGACGGTTACAACGTCGAAGAGTCGAAGATGATCCACGAGACGCGGAAGATCTTCGGCGACGAATCGATCCGCGTCGCGCCGACGTGCGTGCGCGTGCCGGTGATGCGGGCGCACACGGCGGCGCTGAGCATGGAATTCGACCAGCCGATGTTCGAAGCGGATGCGCGGCGGATCCTCGAGCGCGCCCCGGGGCTGCGCGTCATCGACGATCGCGCCGCCAACCGCTTTCCGACGCCGTTGCAAGCTGCCGGCCGAAACGAAGTGCTAGTAGGGCGCATCCGGCAGGACCCAAGCATTCCCGAACGGCGCGGCCTGCAACTGCTCGTGTCGGGGGACCAGCTTCGCAAAGGGGCGGCGCTGAATGCGCTGCAGATCGCGGAACTACTGCACACCAGGTGAGCAGGTACCAACGGAACCCCGGAACCAAGTAACAAGGGACAACGGAACAAGGAGACTAGGGGACAAGACGAGGATCGAATCCGGGCTTGTTCCTTGCTCCGTTGTTCCGTCGCCCTTCCGCGCGGCGCTCAATTTTCCCCCAGCCGCCCTGGCATATCCGCCAGCACGTACGCCATCGTCGCCATCGCCGCCACATGCCGCGAGAGTTGATACGGATCGACCTTGTCGAGCGTGTCGGCGTGCGTGTGGTGAACGTCGAAATAGTGCGTCATGTCCGCGTTCTGGCCCATCAGCAGCACGCCGAACTCGCGCATCGGGCTCACGTCGGCGCCGCTGTGGCCCTGGCCGGCTTCGCGAATCTCCAGCGCCGCGACCAGGCTCATCAGCGCCTCGAGTTCCGCGGCCGCGTCGGACTGACGCTGAGCATCGCGATGATCGACTGAAAAACCGGTCGGCGCGAACACGCCGGAATCGGACTCGATTGCCGCAACGTGCCGCGGCAGCTCCCACTCGTGATCGCGCGCGTACTGCCGCCCGCCGGCCAGGCCATTCTCCTCGTTCGTCCAAAGGACCACGCGGATCGTGCGGCGCGGACGGAGATTCAGTTTGCGCAGCACGTTGATCGCCTCCATCGCCGTCGCGCAGCCGCCGCCGTCGTCATTGGCGCCCTGCCCGACGTCCCACGAATCCAGGTGTCCGCTGATGACGACGATCTCATCCGGGCGCTCCGAACCGCACAACTCGGCGACGACATTCGCGGAGGGCGACATGCGCTCGTCGCGGGCCTGCATCTTCAGCGTCACGACCACCGGCACGCCGCGGGCGCAGAGCCGCGAAATCATCGCCGCGTCTTCGACCGAAACGGCGGCGGCGGGAATGCGGCGCGGCGTGTCGACATAGTGCATCGCGCCAGTGTGCGGCGAGCGCAGGCTGCGCGTCGTCACCGAACGAATCAGGCACGCCACGGCGCCCTGCTTGGCGGCCCAGCTCGCGCCATTGCCGCGAAATCGCACCGCTGATCCGTAGCCAGCGCCGCGTTCCTCGCGCCCGGTGGGCATCGGAAAGTCGAACAGGACGATTCTTCCGGCAACCGCGTCGCCCAATTCCCGCAGCGCGTTCTCGTCGCGCACCGACACAACCGGCGCGGTAATGCCCTCCTCCGGCGTGCCGACGCTGCCCCCCAATCCCAGCATCTCCACCGGCCGCCGGCGCGGCTCGATCATCTGCAGCGATTCCTCGCCGCGCACCCACTTGGGCACCATCACCGGCTCGGCTCGCACGCAATCCTGGCCATCGGCGCGGAGCGTCGCGACCGCCCAATCGACGGCTCGTTCCAGCGCCGGCGAACCGCTGATGCGGCAACCAACGTCGTCGCACAAGCGCTCGAGCTTGTCATAGGCGGCGTTCTCGCGCATCGCGGCCTGGATGATGCGCTGCGCGGTGAGTTCGTACCGCGCCGCGGTCTGCGCACCGCGCTGCGCGGCTGCTGGATTCGCCGCCGGCGCGCTGGACGGCCGGCTTTGAGCGACCGCGGCGGTTGCGAGCAAACCGCAGAAACCGAGATGCATTAGCGAGCGTAACATGATCGTGGCGCTCCTTCGCAGAGACCGTCTTATACCGCGATTCGGCGCGCATCGCCCAGCCAAATCACCGCTTGCGACCGCGAG
The DNA here is from genome assembly GCA_046350315.1 of Phycisphaerae bacterium. Classification (GTDB taxonomy): domain Bacteria; phylum Planctomycetota; class Phycisphaerae; order UBA1845; family Fen-1342; genus CAZHTF01. The sequence goes on along the minus strand of JAXMAP010000002.1, from coordinate 1,391,285 downwards.
CGCACCCGCTCAAAACGCCGCAGCGCACAAAAGCCGTTTCATGGTCGCGCTCGTTTGCGCGTCGCGTTCCGACGGCGTGGCGCGAAGTTGCGCGGCGTCGGACAGCCGGTTCGAGCGTCGCAGCCGGTCGCGGTTTATCAGAACCGGCGCCTGGCGCGCTCCGGAAAGAGTGCGTTGCGGGACGCCTGGTGTTTCGTTCGGGCTTCGCCTGCTCGGCAACTGATCGGCCGGCAGCGCGAAATCGATAGTTACTGCTGGCAAAGGCCGACCGCGGCGACGGAGCGCCAGGAACTCGGGCGTCTCCGGCGACGACACCGGCCCTGATCTCCAGGAGAGGACTCTGTGTTCGGCGCGATCCGTTCCATTCCCGTCGTGTCCGCGCCGGCGTTGCCGCCCGCCGACTTTGAATCTCTGCTTCGTCGAACGCGATTCCTGCTGCGTGCCGAATTGACGGCGGCGCCGTCGCGACAGCCGGACCCGCTGGCGGTGGCCCGCGCGGTGGACGCGCGGGACGCGATTCGTCCGGGACACTCGCGGCGCGTGGCGGCGCTGGCGGGCGGCCTGGCCCGCGCGGTCGAGCTTTCGGCGCGCCAGGTTCGCGCCGTCGAGCTGGCCGGGCTGTTGCACGACGTGGGAAAGCTGGCGTTTCCGGCCAGCCTGCTGGCGCGCGGCGACGCGCTTTCGCCCGATGACGCCGAGCAATTTCTGCTACACCCGCGCATCGGCCACGCGCTATTGAGCCCGTTCGATTCGCTGATCGACGCCCTGCCGGCGGTGTTGAGCCATCACGAAAACTACGACGGCAGCGGCTACCCCGAGGGCCTCAGCGGAGAAGCGATCGACCTGTGCGCGCGAGTGCTGCGCGTAGCGGACGTGTTTGATCGTTTCTCGGGGGCGACATCGACACAGCCCGACGCAACGACGCCGGCGCTCGAGCGGATGGACCGGGAAGCGGGGCGCGCGCTTGACCCGGAGCTGGCGCGGGCCTTTGCGCGAATGCTTGAAACGCTGCCGGCCGGCGAGCCGGTCGAGCACGCGTTGCGATCCAGCGCGACGTGCGCCGCCAAACGACGTGATAACGCGACAGACGGGCGCTTTCGCGCGGTCGGATGGGTCGGCACACAGGCCGGACGAGCCTAGCAACCCGCAGGGACTAGAGCATTTTCGGAATTGACCTGTCGCCGAAAACCGGGAGTGCGGGCATCTACAAGACGGTTTTCGACGGGTTATTCGTTGGCGGCGCTCGCATTCACCTGATTCAAACACCCGGCATCCAGCACGCCCTGGTGCAGATGCCGCAGTGTGTGATACACCCACATATCAACCGTCTGATCGCCGGCGTCGCGATCCAGGACCTCGCTCGCCACATACGAGTGCGTCTTCGCATCAAGCAGGACCGTGATCCGTCCGCTGGCGAACTGGGTTGCGGCGCCGCGGAATCTCAGCTCATGTGAGACGCCCTTAATGCGGCCGCGGATCCAGTCCGGCCCCACCACAAAGCCGTCGCGCGGCGCGGCGCTTTCCCAGGACTCAGCGCTGCCATAGAACACCGGTTTCTTAATGTACGGCCCGCCGTACTCCGGACAGAACGTGTCGCAGTTGCCGCATTCGTTGCAGAAATCGGCGTAGCAGGCGATCTGAATCGACTCCTGGATCTCAAACCGCCGATTCGCGCCCGGTCGCCAGCGGCCATCGGGTGTGATGATCAGGTCGTGACAGTCGAACGAGATCTGAGGAGTCGGATAGGTGAAGTTGGCCGCATTGGGGCAAACCGGCAGGCACTTGTCGCAGGTCAGGCAATCAAACGTCGCCAGTTGCGAATCGACTCGCTTGGGCACGCCGCGATTCCTGACCGCGTGGTAGCGCGGGTCTTCGCGGGCCTGCCGGGCGGCAATCGACGTGTTAAGCCAGGCCGCGCGCCGCACGACGTGATCCGGATCGGCCTGCGGGCCTTCGATTCGCCGGGCCTCCGGCTCGGTGCCGAAACGCTTCAGAATGAACGCTTCAACATCTGCCGCACCGACCTGCTGCATTTCAGCTTGTAGTCGTGCCAGGTAGGCCGGGAACCGGCCATATCCGCCGGGCCGCAGGAGATCGGTGCTGACGGTGACCGGAACAAAGCCGCAGGCGACGGCGATCGGGTAATTGTGCTGATCGATGCCGGCGCTGAAGCTGATCGGCACGTCGGGGCCGACCGCGCGGCGAAACTCATCGGTCAACGCCATGGTGATCACGTGCAGCGGTTGGCCCGAGAGATACATGATCTTCTCGGCCGGCTGAAAGAAATTGCGTTCGTTGATGACTTCGAGCGTGTTGCTGAACTTGAAGCCGACGCGCCGGCCGCGCTGCGCGGCAAAGTGCGAAAGCCGCGCGCAAAGCTGCACGGATTCGGCCAGCGAGATGCTGGCGTCGTAGGCGCTCGGATTGACCTTCAACTCCTGGTAGCCCATCACATCGTGCAGCAGGTGTTCGAGCTTTTCCCGGCCGAGGGTGGGCGGGTTCATCTTGACGATCACGTCGAAGTCGCAGTCGCCCATCAGAAATTCCGTGATCTTCTCGATTTCCACAGCCGGGCAATTGTGAAACGTGGACAACGTGATGCTGCGCGATAGGCGCGTTTCAAACGGCAGGTCGCGAGCCGCCTTGAATCGGTTCGGGATCAGTCCGCGCAACGTGTTCACGGTCGTGGTGGCGTCCCGCATGCCCGCCAGAAAACGCCGAATCTTCTCGCTGCGAATCCCCTCCAGGTCATAGCCGACGCTGATGTCATGAATCACGTCGCCAGCCGGCCCACTCAGCAAGCCGCGCGAATGCTCGACGCTGGCGCGAAACATGGCGATCAGCATGGCGCTGGCCACGTATTCGTGCAGCGACTGCTCGACCAGCAGCTCCTGCGACCATTCGACGTTGTAGCCGACGTTGGTCATGTCGATGCACGGACGAGAGATCGTCAGGTGGTCATTCACCTGCACCGTCTTTAGTTCCAGGATGCGTCCGCCGGCGACATACGACAGCAGGCAATTCTGAGCCATCTGCGTGTGCGGACCGGCGGCCGGACCGAGCGCTGCGCCGGCCCGCTGACCGTGGAACTGGACGGACACGTCGGGTCCGCCGGGCGTGGGCAGGTACCACCTGCGGCGCGGCAATTCAAATAGCGCGTCCTGACGGGTGGGTTCCAGAAACAGGCGCGTGACGAGATCGGCAAAACGTGCAGGCGTCAGGACAGCCATCGAGAGGATCCAATTGAGAACCAGAGCCTAAGTGACCGAGCGCGAGTACGCAACGCGATCAGAACTCGACGCGCAAGCGAGCGCGGCTGCGAATCGCGCTTGCTGGCGCTGCGCGTTCTGATTGCGGCGCGGATTCGCGCGCTGTTATTTGGCTTTAGCCGAATGATTCGGATCGGCCGATCGGAAGTCTCGCATTGCGATGGACTCGCCGGCGCGAGTAGAATCGGCGTCGGTGCAAGAATGGCTGAAAACGCCGCCCAAACTCCCGCATCGGGCGCGGAGCTAAGGTCGCTGAGCTTCACGCTGAACGGGCAACCGCGGACGCTCGCGATGGAAGCCGACCGCTCGTTGCTAAGCGTGTTGCGCGACCAATTCGACCTGATCTCTCCCAAGAACGGCTGCGAACCCCTGGGACAGTGCGGCTCCTGCACCGTGCTGATCGACGGCAAACCGCGCCTGTCCTGCACGATGAAGGCCGTCGGCGTCCATGGCAAAACGGTGACGACGCTCGAAGGACTGCCGGAGTCGACGCGAAACGAAATCGCCCACTGTTTTGTTCAAGCCGGCGGCGTGCAGTGCGGCTTCTGCATCCCCGGCATCGCGATCCGCGCGCACGCGCTGTGCCAAGCTGGAGCGACGCCGTCCAGGGCCGAGATCGCCCATGAACTGCGCGCTCATCTGTGCCGCTGCACCGGCTACACCAAGATTGTCGATGCGATCGACCAGCTCGCCAAGGTTCGCGGCGGCACACTGCTGCCCACACCGGAATGTACCGGCAAGGTGGGCGAATCGCTTCCGCTCTTCTCAGGACTCGACGCGGCACTGGGGGCGCGGCCGTTCATCGACGACATCAAATTGCCGGGCATGGTCTTTGCGGCGCCGCGGCTGGCGGATCATCCGCGGGCGCTGGTGCGGCGGATCGACGCCGCGGCGGCCCTGGCGTTGCCCGGCGTGCTGCGGGTGGTGACTGCGGACGACGTACCCGGAGAGCGCTTCGGAGGATTGATCACGCCGGATTGGCCGATCTTCATCGCGGTCGGCGAGGAAACGCGCTATGTCGGCGACGTGCTGGCATTCGTGGTGGCACAGGACATGCGCGCCGCGCGCCGCGCGGCGGAGTTGATCGCGATCGACTACGAAGTGCGGACCCCGGTCACTACGCCGGAAGAGGCGCTGCAGCCCAATGCACCGCGAATTCATCCGCAGGGCAATCTTCTGTCGCGCAGCGCGCTGCTGCGCGGCGCGCCGGACGCGGGCTTGGCGAATTCACGGCACGTGATCGAGCACACTTGGCAGACGCAGTGCATTGAACACCTGTTTCTCGAACCAGAGGCCTGCATCGCCGCGCCGCAAGCGGGTGGTCTGCGAGTGCTTTCGCAGGGCCAGGGCATTTTCGACGACCGCCGACAGATCGCGAGAATGCTGGGCTGGCCGGAGGAGCGCGTCTACGTCGAGCTGGTGTCGTGCGGGGGCGCGTTCGGCGGCAAAGAGGACCTTTCCATCCAGGGCCAGACGGCCCTATGCGCAGCCCTGGTCAATCGGCCGGTCAAGTGCGTCTTGACCCGCGCACAAAGTCTGCGCCTGCATCCGAAGCGCCATCCGGTGCGCATTACGCTGAAGGTCGGGTGCGATGCCGCCGGGCGGCTGACCGCCGTGCGGGCGCGCATCGTCGGCGACAAAGGCGCATACGCGTCGGTCGGGGCAAAGGTGTTGGAGCGGGCGGCCGGGCACGCCGTCGGACCCTATCGCTGCGAGAACGTCGACATCGAATCGCTGGCGGTGTACACGAACAACCCGCCCAATGGCGCGATGCGCGGCTTCGGCGCCAACCAGGCGGCTTTTGCGATCGAAGGCGCAATGGACCTGCTCGCCGAAAAGGTGGGCATCGACGGCTGGGAAATCCGCTCGCGGAACATTCTCGAGCCAGGCGAGCGGTTCTGCACCGGCCAGCGGCTGACCAAGAAATTCGGATTGCGCAAGACGCTCGACGCGGTGAAGGACATCTACCGCAGCGCGAAATTCGCCGGAATCGCGTGCGGCATCAAGAATGTCGGCATCGGAAATGGGCTGCCGGAATTCGGCCGGGCGAGCCTGACCGTCGAATCCGACGGCTCTCTCACGCTGCGCACCGGACACACGGAGATGGGCCAGGGGCTGTTCACGGTCGCGATTCAGACGGCCGTGCAGGAAACGGGCCTGCCACCCGGTCTTTTCAACGCCCGCTGCGACACATCCGACCCGAACGACAGCGGCCAGACCACCGGCAGCCGCGGAACGGTCCTGCAATGCCACGCGCTGATCGACGCGTGCAAGAAGCTGAACGCGGATCTGGCATCCCTGGGAGATCTGAAGCCGAGGATCCAAAACCAGGACTCCCGAATGGCGGAATCGGAAATCCGTTCCGCTTTGAAGCCGCTGGCAGGCCGAAAGTACCTGGGCGAATGGCGGTGCTTCCCGACCGACAAATTCGGCGCGCACGTCGACGATCCGAAAACGCACCTGACCTACGGCTTCGCCACGCAGGTGTGCATTCTCGACGACCAGGGGCGGGTGAAGAAGTTCGTGGCGGCGCATGACGTCGGGCGAGCGATAAACCCAAAGCTGCTGCAGGGTCAGCTTGAAGGCTCGATCCACATGGGGCTGGGCTATGCCTTGACCGAGGAAATGGTCTACGAAAAAGGCCGGCCCGTGACCGAGGATGTCAAGTCGTGCGGCGTGTTGCGGGCTCATCACATGCCGGAAATCGAGCTAATCCTGATCGAAGAACCGGACCCCGATTGCCCATACGGCGCCCGCGGAGTCGCGGAAATCGGCCTGGTGCCGACGGCGCCGGCCGTGGCGGGGGCATTGGCGAAGTTCGAGAAATTCCGTCGCTTCAAGCTGCCGATGAAGGACTCGCCGGCAGCCGCGGCGATCCTTGGAAAACGGGGATGATTCGCCGCGCGCCGCGCCCGGCGGCAGCTAATTTGAACACAACTAACTCAGTGACTAACAGTCCGTTGAAGAACTCACCCAGCCGAGCCCCGACCGTCAGGGAGGGGTCCGCTCGGTGCTCGAAAACACTGAGATTCCCAGCAATTTCGGACATCGGCCCGACCCCTCCCTTACGGTCGGGGCTCGGTCAGGAGCGTTTCTCAACGGGCTGCTAACTACCGGCCAGCCGGTGGAAAAGCAGCCGACTCAGCACCACCTCACGATACGCCGCCGTTGAGCGGATATCGTCGATCGGCTGGATGTCCTGCGCCAGAACCGCTCGCAACTCACTCGGATTGCTGAATTTTCGCCCGGCCGCCAGCGCTGCCTCGAGATGGCGGCAGCGGCAGACGAATGGCGCGACGCTGCTGGCGGCGATGCGCCAGCCCTGCTCATCATGAACCGCCGCGACTCCAACTTTGCTAATGGTCTGGGCCGAGCGAGCCCCCACTTTTTCGAAATACTCAAGGTCGCGCCGTCGCCGCGGCAGGCGGATACCCACGATCAACTCATCCAGCCGACGAACGGTCTGTTTGTAGCCGGTCCAAAACTGATCGAGCGGGACCTCGCGCGTGCCTGCGTTTGATTGCAGGCGGACAAACGCATCGTACGCCAGTATCACGGGCACCCCGTCCGCCGCCGGCGAGCCGTTGGCGATATTGCCGGCCCAGGTGCCGCGCATCTGAATCTGAACCGCGCCCACCTGCCGCGCGGCGGTGGCCAACAATGGAAACGCGGCGCATACGTCAGCATTGCACAGCACATCCCAGTAAGTGGTCAGCGCGCCGATCACCAACTCGACGGCGTTCAGCCGCAGTGACCGCAGCGGGCCGCCGAGCCGCGACAGGTCCAGCAGAGTCCAGTCGTCTTTCGGTTTGTGATGCCATGACACGAGCAGATCGGTTCCGCCGGCCACAGGGATCGGCGGCGGCATCCCGGCCATCATGTTCAGCGCTTCATCCAGCGTATTCGGCGTCAGCACGCGCACCTTGGACCCTTTGCACCGTCGCCGCCGCCGCCGGGCACGGCGCGGTTCCGCAGTGCGCTTTCCAGACCGGCCACGATGCCGTCATAGCCGGTGCAGCGGCAGAGGTTGCCGCTCAGGAATTCGCGCACGTCCATTCCCGCCGCGACCTCCGGATGCGCGAGCAGCCAGCGAACGGCCATCACCACGCCGGGCGTGCAGGCACCGCATTGCGAAGCACCGGCGCGGTTCAGCCGTTCGAGCAATTCCGCGGGCGCGGACTCAACGGTCTCGACCGTCCGGCCCTGGGCTTGAAACGCGGGCACCAGGCAGGAATTGACCAACTGGCCGTCGAGTATCACCGAACACGCGCCGCATTCGCCCTCGCCGCAGCCCTCTTTCGTGCCCGGCAGGCCGAAGTCGTAGCGCAGCGCGTCGAGCAGACGCGCGTCCATCGCGACCCACCGCGCCGCCGGCCGGCCGTTGAGCGTCAGGTTCAGTTCGAACTTATCCATGCTGCGATTCCAATGCCGCGAGCAGTCGTTCCGGCGTGATCGGAATGTGGCGCGGATCTGCGCCAACTGCTTGAGCGATGGCGTTGGCAATGGCGGGAGCCGGCCCGTCCATCGGCAATTCGCCGATTCCCTTCGCGCCGCGCGGACCAAAGCGCGACGGTGTCTCTTCGAAGAATACTCGCAGCGGCGGCAGATCATTGCAGGCCGGGATGACGTAATTGGTCATCTGGCAATTCTTCATCGCGCCGTCTTCGAGAACGATGTGTTCATACAACGCCCAGCCGATGCCCTGGGCCACGCCGCCGGCGATCTGCCCGGTCGCCAGAGTCGGGTTGATCACCCGGCCGACTTCCTGCACGGCGACGAAATCGATGACGCGCGTCCGGCCGGTGCGCAAGTCGACTTCCACGTCGGCGACATATGCGGCCCAGGAATAGGCCGCATAGGCGTCGCCGCGGTAGGTCTCGGCGTCCCACTGAATGCCCGGCGGCTTCTGGTACGTTGCCCGGCCGACGAGCTGGCGGCCGGGGTGGGCGACCTGCCAGCGCCGAATTCGCTCACTCAGCGTTTCGCTCGGCGTCGTCGCGCCTGCTTCGGGCGCCGGCGTGCCTTCCAATTGGCGCAGAAGATCATCGCATGCGGCCTCGACCAGTTGCCCGACGACCATGGCCGTCCGGCTGGCGACGGTTGGGCCGCTGTTGGGAACCCGCGCGGTGTCTGGCGTCGCGACCAGAACCTGGTCGAGCGTGAGTCCGAGGCGGTCCGCGACGACCTGGGCCAGAATGGTCGTCGTCCCCTGGCCCATGTCGGTCTGAGCGGTCAGAAGTTCAACTCGACCGTCGGTTAGCGCTGCCAGCCAGACTTCAGACGCGAGCGTGACCTCGCCGTCCCCGGTGAAGCCGGCCCCATGGTGAAATGTCGCGACGCCGATCCCGCGGCGCAAGTATGGATGAGCCGCGTTGAAGCTCGCGTGCGCGGCGCGGCGCTCGCTGTAGCGCGCATGGGTCAGCGCGCGGTCCATCAGCGCCGGAAGATCCGTCGTATCCGGGAATATCTGCCCCGTGGCGAGCGGCTCTCCGGGACGCGCGAGATTGCGACGTCGCAATTCGACCGGGTCGATGCCCAGGCGCGCCGCGATCACGTCCATATGCCGCTCAATCGCGAAGATCGTCTGCGGTGCGCCGAAGCCGCGAAACGCGCCATAGGGCGGCGAGTTGGTCAGCCGCACCTCGCCACGAATGTGGATGTTCTCGCAAGAATACGGTCCGGCGGCGTGGATGCAGCCGCGGCTGAGCACCACCGGCGAAAGCGTGACATAGGCGCCCCCGTCGAGCAAGACGTCGATTTCCATCGCCAGCAGGCGGCCATCGCGGCCGAGCGCAGTGCGATGCCGAACGCGGCTGGGGTGGCGCTTGGTGGTGACGGCCATGTCTTCCTGGCGGTCAAACACGATCTTGACCGGGGCGCCTGCTTTTTCCGCCAGCAGCGCGGCGTGCACCGCCAGCAGCGAGGGATAGTCCTCCTTGCCGCCGAAACCGCCGCCGACCATCGCCTGCTGCACGCGGAACGCGTCGCGCGGTCGGCCAAAGGCGTGCGTCAACGCATCGAGTACGTAATACGGACACTGCATCGAGCCGCGCAGGTTCATGCGCCCGTCGGCCGCCCAGGCCAGCATGCCCTGCGTCTCGAGATAGACATGCTCTTGGGTATCGGTGTGGTACTCGCCTTCGACAACGTGCGCCGCACCAGCGAAGAGCGGGGACGGGTCGCCCTGGCGAATGTCGATGTGCTTGAAGACGTTGTCGCTTTTGTACTGGATCAACTCCGGCGTTAGCGGCGTCTCCGGATCGAGCAATGCCGGGAGCGGATCGATTTCAACCCGGATCGCGCGCAGCGCCGCCCGCAGCTTGCGCAGTGACGGATGCGCCAGGAGCAGCAGCGGCTCGTGCATGTGACGCACTTCGGCCGCGGCCAGGACCGGCTGATCGACGTCGATCAGCTTGAGTTGGTTGGGCCCGGGTAGATCGCGGTGAGCGACGATCGCGAATTCGCGCCAGTCGACGTCCGGGGCGAAATGGACAGCCCGGATGCGGCCGCGCGCCGCGGGGCTGCGGACAACGCCGCCGTGCCAGGCGCCCGGCATGGCGATATCGTCGACGTAGACGGCGCGGCCCGAGAGCTTGTCGAGGCCGTCCACGCGCGGAATATCAGCGCCGACGGACATGCTTCGGATGGCCCTCACTCCGGCGTGAACTCGCCCCACACGGTCTCGCAGCGCAACACCCGTATGCGAACCAGAGCGCCCGCGGGCAACCGGGCATAATCACGCGACTGCGGTTGCACATCTACAACGCGAGTCAATCGCGCTTCCCAGCCCGGCTCTTGAGATCATCACGCTCGCGTTTGAGCTTGGCGTTGTCGCGCGTGAGTTCTCGGTTCTCGTCTTCCACCAGACGAATGTGTCGGTACGCCTTGTCCAATTCCGCGCGCCCCTGCTCCACCGTCGTAATTGTCGGAACGCGTCCGCTATCGACGGGCTCGGGCTGCCTTCCGCCGATGACGATGCTCTCCGGGGCTTTGACGCTCAGGCAGCCGCACAGCGAGATCACACTCGCGAGAACGATCGCTTCGAGCGAACGCCGGAGATCGCGCGCGAACCCCGATCGGGCCTTCAATCGCATTGCATCCAAACTCATCGGACTCTCCTGAACGTGAACAGCAACGGAACCTTGCATGCGCCTGAATGCGCTCCGCGCGGCGCGCACACGCATCATTGGCGGAGTGTGGGACCGGTCTCCCGACCGGTCAAGGTGTGAAACCGGTCTCCGACCGGTGAGGGTGTGAGAACAGTCCCCCGACGGTGAAGGTGTGGGACCGGTCTCCCGACCGGTCAATCGGCTTCGCCGGACACGTGCCGCTGACCCACGAACCCTGCCCCGCCCGCACCTGCGTCGCCATCGCGAACGCCACGCCGGCGGTGATCGTCGTGATGCTCGAATTCTTCTGCGTCCAGGCGCCGTTCACGACCTGGTAATCGAGGATCTTCTGCTGGGCCTTGCTGTAGATTCGCACCCAGAAGTTCAGCCGATCGACATACGCGAACACCAGCCCGGCGTTGTCGCAGCCCGCCGACAGCGTCGCCGTGCAGTCCAGCCAGACCGTCTGCAACGCCGCCTTGTCGATCAGCAGAATGCTCCCCTGCGCCACATCCGGCACGCCGCTGTGCCCGCTCAGCGTCGTCGTCACGCCGCTGCACGCCAGCGCCCCGCTCGCCGCCGCCCACGTCCCGTCGCCGCCGCCGCTGTTCAAATCCGCCACCGCCCAGCCGACCGTGTCATTGTCCGCGAAGTCGTCATTCACCCAATCGCGATGCGCCTCGCCCGCGACCGACCGGCTGGTCAACTCGTTGGTCGCAAGGCCTCGTCGCTGTGGGACCGTGTTTCCAACCGGTCAACCCGAGCGCCGACGTGCCCGAATTCTTGCGGTCGATCTGCGTGAAGTTGCCCAGGATGTCCATCGTGTACGCGAGCTGCCCGGGGTCCGTCCACTCGCCCAGCATCGCCCCGCTGCTGCTGCTCAGCAGGCCCGTCTTGGCGGTCGAGAGCCGGTGCAGCCCGTCGTAGGTGTAATTGTCCGCGCGGGCGATCATCGTCCCGCTCTGCGGCTCGGCGAACGCCGGCGAGCCGTCGCGGTTGGCCTGGTAGCGCACCTCCGTCCGCGTCGCGCTCGCCCCGGCGTCCCTCACCGGCCGCTTGGCCACGCGCCCGAACTCAAGAGCGGCATACTCATGGCTGCGTTGAAGGGAGATCCCTGTCTCGAACGGTGTGAGTCAGGTCTCGAACATCCTCAAGCGAACGGCCATTTATCGCGCCAAGGCGATCAAGCGCGCGTCTGACACGCTGTGAGTCGACGCATGCGAGTACGTCGGCTAACCCCTGCAGTTCCTCAATGGAAAGATCCATACCGCCAGATCGCGCGAACTCCCTGCCAATCGTTGCACTCAAACGATCCTCTTCGAGTACGAACGCGGATATCAACCCCCCGCGGTTGCACCGTGCGCTTGGAATGGCGCGCGACAATAGCGTGGACGGATCTGGCCATCGCACTACAACATCAAGCCAAGTCCACGGTTTGAGTTCTGTTCCATCCATTCGGTGCCACACATGGGGAGCTCCATCATATGCTCTCGACAACGTGATAACTGCCCAGCCATTGTCAGGCCAGTGAAGCAACGTCCCTCCGCAGTGTCTGCATTCCCAATAGTCGAACCTACCGCCATGGAATGGGCCACTCAGCCACCACATGACTTGAGCGAGAAACAAGACCAGCCCGGAGAATGCAATCACGCGCCACACCCGACGTTTCGTACGTTGGCCCCGCGTGGCCATGTGGCGTAGTCCGCCTTAGTACCCTGGAGGGCACGGTCGTGGCGTCGTGCCGGCCGGAAACCATCCGGGATAACCGGGTGGGCCGACCACAATTCCAAGTGCGCACTTGTTGTTGAGACATGCCAATCCGGTAGTCGAGTTAGAGATAGCGCCAGCCCAACAGGAGTAATTTGGATATCCGGAACAGTGAGCGCGGAGACAGACGCACGCAGACTCCGGAAGTGTAACCGACGTGACGAGAGTGCCGTAGGAACTCGGCTGACCCGCGACAAAGGTGCAGTTCACGCAGCCGCCCGGGAAGCACTGAATCGTTCGCCACCGATCGATGCATGGTCCGGGACCGCAGCCGCAGTCGCCAGTTCCGCCGGCAGATCTTACGATTTCAATCTGGCAATGGGCGCGCATCCAACAGCGGAATTCAATGGTGCAGGTCGGCGTGATTGGCCCCGGCGTCGGCGCGGGCGTCGGCTCCGGGCTTGGCCCGGGAACCGGCCCCGGATCGGGGCATGGATTAAAGCACGGCCCCATCGGAATCGGTGTCGGCAGCGGTCCGGGAATCGGCTCCGGCGCCGGCGAGGGCCACGGATTCGGCCACGGATCGGGAACCGGCCAACAGTCTATGTTCGGCGCGGGAATACAGTGCCCCGACTGTTTTCGCCCCGCGACGGATCGATGTCCCCCATGCGGCTCGCATGGCACGCCGCCAAGGCCACCCCTGCCGCTGCTTTGCGGCTGCCAGCCGACGCGCTGGCCGGCGGAACTGCCCGACTCGCCCGAACCGCTGTCGCCGCGGATGCTTTCGGCCCAAAGCCCGCCGCCGAAGCGCTCCACAACACGCCCGGCGACACCGCTTCCGCCCGAAGGAACATATTCAGTCAACGCGACGACGCGTCGCCCGCGATCGAAGTGAAAGTAGTACCGTTTGTCGGCGTACGCGGACTCGCCGCCGGCCGTCGTGTCCGGGTCGGTGTCGTTCCCGCTGGAGTCGCCGTTGACGTCAACGAACAGGGTCTTGCCAGGGTCGCAATCAACCTCCCGTCCATACTGCGCGACCGTGCGATCGCTTCCATTGCGGGCTTCGATCAGGAATGCCGACCGGTCGTAGTAGAAGTGCAGCGTTGTGTTGCCGCCGTCGTTCGGCCAATACTCCACACCTGAATTCGTAATGGCTTTGCTAATCCGGCGGTACCGACCGTCATACGCATACGTCGCCACCGTCGACGGTGACGCCTTGATCCGCCAAGTGACCTTGACCAGCCGATTCCACGCGTCATACACATACTTGAACACGCCATCATCGGTCAGGTTGCCGTTGTCGTCGTACGTGAGGCTTGTCGTCGTCGAGTTGAAATTGTCGTCGATTACCAATTCGTCGCCGGCGTCGTCGAAGTCGCCATCTTTCGGCGAACTGTTGTCGATGCCCAGCTTGAAGTCGTCGAATTGCTGCGTGTCGGCGTAGAGATTGGAGCGGAACAGGCCGCAATAGCCGGCCGAGAAGTCATCATCGACCGCCGTCGTGTCGAGCGACGCCGCGTCGTCCCCGAAGCCGTTGGCGTTGGCGTCCACGTAGAACCTCAACCGCTGGAGCGCCGAGTTATTCGGGTCGTCATCGACGACCACCTTGGCAGAATACCACGTCCCGCTCGTCAGCGAAAGGGCATTTGCACCCGTGGCGAGATTCGTGACCACGCCATCATCCTTCCGCCGGTCCAGCCGCGCCTTGCCGTCGCTCGACTTCACGCACACCGCCACCCAATCGCCCGGATTCAGCCAGCGCACCAGGAAGCCGGGCGACGTGGAGCTCGACCCGTTCCACTTGAACTTGAATGTGGCCACGAATTTCTCGCCGCGGAAGCCGCGGCGGACGACGCAGCGCCCCTGGTAATCACTGCCGAACGTTTCCAGAACATTGTTGTCCGCGTTGTCGACGCGCACATCGCCGACGTCCGCGAACCACTTGCCATCGACCGGCTACCTCCGAGCTCGTCTCGGCTCCACGCCGGTTCCGCATTCCGGGCACACTCCTGACACATTTCCCGTCAGGTTGTATCCACACTGGGCACAGTGGCCTTTGCGAACATTGGGCCTTGCTCGTCGAACTATGATCAGCACGGCAAAGCAGGCAAGCACAAATGCCGAGTAGCCCGCCACAACGAGTAACCACACGATCGGAACAAGGGGCCCTGCATACGAACTGGTTGCCACTAAAAGGGACATGGGCAGCACGTCGGCCAGGGACGGCACATCGTTGGCATTGGTGCCGGCCCCTCCCACACTTTCCCAGGACCGAGGTAGCACCCCTCACTCAAAATACAGTGGCCAATAGCACGGTCCAACTGACGATAGAATTCGCCTCGGTCAATCAGGCTCACGCACTTCGCGACACACCAGTTGTGTTGTTCGGCGTCGGGGGTGGAATCGGTCACATTGTGAATACACTGTAGGCAACCCCTTACGCACTGGTCTTCCGGTGAATCGCCCATGTTGCGGCAGACGCATTCGAGCGGCCACGCTGCTCCGTGCTTGCAACTGTCCGGATACCGTTCACCAAACCAACCTATGATGCCGTCAAGAGGAATGAACCCGTCGTACTTGCATTGTTTGTTAAGAGCGATTGTACCCTCAAAGTACTCATCCGCCCGATACTGGCATGCACGCGGGTCTGATCTTGGAAGTGGCACGGCATTCTGACAGTGGGCCTGCCAGTCGACCGGTGGTGGAGTCGGCGGTGGCCATGGGGGTGGCAACGGCACACAAACGTCGCCCTGACGCGGGTAACAGATTGCCGCTCGTCCGCCACTACCTATGTACTCGCCATCAAGGTCTACAGCAATTCGAGGGAATCGAATGGGACTCGCGGTTTCACCCGCACCGTCGTCTGCGCGAAACGCCATCGCGCTGTGCACGCTTGTGAGGTATCTACGCTCGACTATTCGTCCAGCGACGCCGCCTCCCCCGTTCGGAACATACTCGGTGAGCGCAACCACGTTACCTGCGCGATCTTCGTGGGCGAAGTAGCGCTTGTCCAGGTAAGCAGTTTCTCCGCCCGCGGTGTTGTCCGCATCGCAATCGCTACCTGATGAATCGCCGTTCGAGTCCATGAATAGCAAATCGTTACGGCCGCGCGGGCCCCACGCGTACTGGCGCAACGCGCGGTCGGAGCCGTTGCGCTCTTCGAGCAACTGATTGGCGGGCTGGAAGCCCGCACCACCCATCCCTCCCCAGTACAGATGCAAAGTCGTATTCCCGCCGTCGTTGACAACGTATTCAACGCCAGAATTCGTGACTACCTTGGTCACGCGCCGATTGGCGCCGTCGTACGAGTACACCGCAACGCTGGACGGCGGCGACTTGATCCGCCACGTCACCTTGGCCAGCCGATTCCACGCGTCATACGCGTACTTGAACACGCCGTCGTCGGTCAGGTTGCCGTTGTCGTCGTAGGCGAGGTTTGTCGTCGTCGAGTTGAAATTGTCGTCAATTACAACTTCATCGCCGGCGTCGTCGAAGTCGCCATCCTTCGGCGAACTGTTGTCGATGCCGAGCTTGAAATCGTCAAGCTGCTGCACGTCAGCGTAGAGATTGGAGCGGAACAGGCCGCAGTAGCCGGCGGAAAAGTCGTCATCGACCGCCGTCGTGTCGAGCGACGCGGAGTCGTCCCCGAAGCCGTTGGCGTTGGCGTCCACGTACAGCCTCAATCGCTGGAGCGCCGAATTTCCGAGGTCGTCATCGACGACCACCTTCGCAGCGTACCACGTCCCGCTCGTAAGCGAAAGAGCATTTGCACCGGTCGCCAGATTCGTGACGACCCCGTCATCCTTCCGCCGATCCAGCCGCGCCTTCCCGTCGCTCGACTTCACGTACACCGCCACCCAATCGCCCGGATTCAGCCAGCGGACCAGGAACCCCGGGCTCGTCGAGCTCCCGCCGTTCCACTTGAACCGGAACGTGGCCACGAATTTCTCGCCGCGGAAGCCCCGCCGCACGACGCAGCGCTCCTGGTAATCACTACCGAACGTTTCCAGAACATTGTTGTCCGCGTTATCGACGCGCACGTCGCCCACGTCGGCGAACCACTTGCCATCGACCTCATACGGCCCGGCCCGGTCGCGAACCTTGAAATTGTCGAACGAATTCGCCGTCCCGTGGCTGGCCCACAATCCGACCTGCCCCGCCGGGCACGTGCCGCTGATCCACGAACCCTGCCCGGCCCGCACCTGCGTCGCCATCCCAAACGCCACGCCGGCGGTGATGGTCGTGTTCGACGAGTTCTTCTGCGTCCAGGCCCCGTTCACCACCTGGTAATCGAGGATCTTCTGCTGCGCCTTGCTGTAGATTCGCACCCAGAAATTCAGATGATCGACATACGCGAACACCAGCCCCGCGTTGTCGCAGCCGCTGCTGAGCGTGGCGGTGCAGTCGAGCCACACCGTCTGCAACGCCGCCTTGTCAATCAGGAGAATGCTGCCCTGCGCCACGTCCGGCACGCCGGAATGCCCGCTCAGCGTGGTCGTGATGCCCGTGCACGCCAGCGCCCCACTGGACGGCGCCCACGTCCCGTCGCCGCCGCCGCTGTTCAAATCCGCGACCGCCCAGCCTGCGGTGTCGTTGCACGGCAGACAAATGGTGGGCGGTGCCCACCCTACTTCGGTGCATCCTTAAGATCAGCGCACTGTGCGACGACGAGCAACTGTCGAGACAGAACAGATCGCCAAGCTCGCAGCGCGTGCGCCGCAGACGAGCGGCCAATAATCTAGGCCAAACTGAGTAGAGCCCAATAGTTCCATTAGCCCGCGGAACATCGTCGCAGCCAGCAACATCGATGCCGATAGTAAATATTGGTCACGGTACAACGCACAGCTCGCGATCGTCCCCGCACCAATTATACACGTGTATTCTGTTAGCGTGTACGGGAGCTTCGCAAAGACTATCTGGCCCACGCGTGGTATGAGCCATGACAACGCAGTTCCGATTGCGAAGGTACCGACCGCCGCACACACCCAGAATCGCGCGCCTTTTGTTCGCGCGGCAACTAGTGTACTGTCTCATTGATTGTGTGACTTATCGAGGGTTTCGTGTGCCCGGACGATCTTGGGCAGGATGTCCTTGAGGTCGGCGGTCCACACGAACGGTTTCGGGTCGTCGTTGTGCGTGTCGATGAACTGCTGGATCGCCGCTTCGAGCTGCTCGACGCTGCGGAAGCTGCCGCGGCGGATGCGCTTGGTGGTGATCTCGCGGAACCAGCGTTCGACCATGTTCAGCCACGAGCTGCTGGTGGGGATGAAGTGCATGTGGATGCGCGGATGCTTCGCCAGCCAGGCTTTCACCTTCGGATGCTTGTGCGTGCTGTAGTTGTCGGCGATCAGGTGCAGGTCGAGCTCTGCGGGCGTCTCGGCGTCGATCAGTTTCAGGAACTTCAGCCATTCCTGATGCCGATGCCGCTGCATGCACCGGCCGATCAGCTTTCCGCTGGCCATCTCAAGCGCGGCAAACAGCGTCGTCGTTCCGTTCCGTTTGTAGTCATGCGTCATCGTGCCGCAGCGGCCCTTCTTCAGCGGCAGACCCGGCTGGGTGCGGTCGAGGGCCTGGATCTGGCTCTTCTCGTCCACGCTGAGGACCAGCGCGTGCTCCGGCGGCCGCAGATACAACCCGACCACGTCGATCAGCTTCTCGACGAAGCGCTTGTCACGGCTGAGCTTGAACGTCCGCACGCGATGCGGCGCCAGCTCGTGCGCCCGCCAGACGCGATGCACCAGCGACTTGTCGATGCCCAGGTACTTGGCCAGCGAGCGTACGCTCCACTGCGTCGCATCCTTCGGCGGCGTGTGCAGCGTCGTTTCGACAATCCGGCGGGCCCAGTGCCGCCGCCGGGTCGCCCGCCGGCCGCGGCCGGGCCGCTCCTGCGCTATGCCCGCCAGTCGCTGCTCCGCGAAACGCTTCCGCCAGATCGCCACGGTGACGCGATGGACGCCGAGTTCCGCGGCGATCGCCAGATTCTCCCAGCCCTCGGCCGCCAGCAGAATCATCCGCGCCCGGGTCGCCAACTGGACCGCGGCCGTACGGCTACCCGCCCAGCCAGACAGCGCGCCCCGCTCCTCGCCGCTCAACGTGATCGCATCCGCTCGCCGCATGGCCGCCATCCTCCTTCATCCAGGAGGACACGCCAACCGATAATATGTTAGTGTAAATATGAGACACTACACTAGCAACGCGAAACAGGCATTCGCTGCGTATTCGGTGGTTCCTCCTATCGAGTTGCTCACGTGCTCGACGATCGACGGCGACAACGCCGAGTACTTTGTGATAGTCCACCCGAACAATCGCTCCACCTCGACAATCAACAGAATTAGAGCACACCGCCCAATCCAATCGGCGCTACTGGTGGCGCGCGTTCGCGGCCGGTGCAACGACTCGGCGACCGCGCTTCCACACTCGGGACAGCTCCCACTGTGCGGAAGATTATACAAATCGTAGTTGCAATGGGAACATCTTGTTTCCATATCAACTGTCGCACGCTGTTGATCCAATGACGTTTGTTGCCGAATGCTGTGTACAGGTCTCCGCCCTGGCGTGCCGATCACGACACACCCGGCACAACGTCATCCAAGTCACCACAGGCCTGTGCGCAACTGCGCGGTGAGGTCTGCGGTGTAATCTTAGTACGGGCTCTACGGTACTCGTTTCTATCTGGCTCCTGGCACGCCCAAGTGGCATTGTTGCCTGGCTCTGCGCACGCGCAGTGTTCGACGCAGACTGTTGTTTTTCTCCACACGCAGTCGCACCAACCTGAACGCGGCGGGTTCTCAGTTGCACTGTCGAGCGTCCATCGACCTGTGTCGCATTGTATTCTAACGGTCACTCCACAGCAATGGTACTGAACCCCAGTACGGAGGCAGCAGGGCGTGACAAGGCCAGACGGGTCTAGCGTTGCATTCGCGCGCGCTCCGCGGCTGAGGTAGCGATTCATGCCGTCGACATATCCCGAAGGGTCGCGAGTTGTGAATGTGAGTTGAGATGGCAAGATAACGCGTTCGATTACTGTGCATTCCGCACTCCAGATCCGCGCGCAAGCCCTGATACCACATGGTGGCGCCGGTGCATGACGCGTGGAGTGCCGAGCCCAGTTCGCCAGGACTGGTATCGCCGCGAATGACGGCCGAGAGGCCGATCGACCGGTCGCAGCCCCGCTCTACTGTGCGCCCATTCACTCCAGTGGCGCCAGTCGGCACGTACTCTGTCAACGCCACGACGTTCCAGTTGCGATCCTGCGCATAGAAGTACCGCTTGTCGGCATAAGCGCTCTCGCCACCGCCGGTAACATCCGGGTCGGCGTCATCGGAAACCGCCGGTTCGGCGTTCACGTCCATCCAGAGGATTTCATCGACGCATTGCGTTCCCCACGCGTACTGCCGAACGCTCTGATTCGATCCGTTTCGCTCTTCGTAGATCGACCACGGCGTGCTCATGCCGAAACGGGCCGCAGACGCGCCGCCCAGGGAGTCGCCGTAGTAGAAATGCAGCGTCGTATTCCCGCCGTCGTTGGCGACGTATTCGACGCCCGAATTCGAGACGACCTTGCTGACGCGCCGATTGGCGCCGTCGTAGGAATACACCGCAACGTTCGACGGCGGGGACTTGATGCGCCAGGTCACCTTCACCAATCGATTCCACGCGTCATACACGTATTTGAACACGCCATCATCGGTGAGGTTGCCGTTGTCGTCGTAGGCGAGGTTTGTCGTCGTCGAGTTGAAATTGTCGTCGATGACAATCTCATCGCCGGCGTCGTCGAAATCGCCATCTTTCGGCGAGCTGTTGTCGATGCCGAGCTTGAAGTCGTCGAATTGCTGCACGTCGGCGTAGAGATTGGAGCGGAACAGGCCGCAATAGCCGGCCGAGAAGTCGTCATCGACCGCCGTCGTGTCGAGCGACGCGGAGTCGTCCCCGAAGCCGTTGGCGTTGGCGTCCACGTACAGCCTCAATCGCTGGAGCGCCGAATTATTCGGGTCGTCATCGACGCCCCGTGCACACCGGCGGGACGCCCATCCCGCCGGGCGCCGATCTCAGTCGCTCAGTGCAGGATAACCCGCGCGCCGTGCTGAGGAAAGCGTATTTGCACGGGGACGCGACTAGCGGTTCGGCGTCAGAATTGCGGGTAGGCGACGCGTCCAAAACGCGGTAACGCACTCGAGCAAGCGTGCACCCTGCTTGGGCGAAGGCGGCGAGATTGACAGCAACCGACGGACGACGCGGGGCAGCCCAGGCAAACCCGATCGCGACGGCAGACGCCCGCGGGGCGTAGCCGCTTGCCCTTCCGATATAATCGAGCAGCCCCGCTGAGGAGCGTGCGTGGACACCTGGAAGGAATTCGACCAGAACGAGATTACGCACAGCGCCGCCCACCACCTGATGGCGGTGGACGACCTGATGCAGAAATACGGCTACGCGCGCGTCTCCGACGTCGCGCGGCGGCTGAGCATCACGCGCGGCAGCGTTTCGATTTCGCTTCAGCCGCTCAAGAAGGCGGGGCTGATCCTGCAGGACGAAAATCGGCATCTGCGCCTCTCGGAGCGCGGACAGATGCTCGTCGGCGCGATCAAGACCAAGCGACACCTCATGCAACGGCTCTTCAGCGACGTGCTCGGCGTCCATCCGGAACAGGCCGAGATCGACGCCTGCAAGCTCGAACACCTGGTCAGCAACGCGGCGGCGCAGCGCATGCTGTCATTTCTGCGATATGTCGATTCGGGCGCGCGGCCGGCGAAGGATTTTCTCGCCGCCTGGCGGGTTTTCGAGGCCAGTTGCGGGCATGAGCCCGAAAGCTGTCCCAGTTGCGCCAACGGCTGCCTGGCCGAAACGGTGCGCGAATGATCCGCGAACCAGCCGAACGCCGCCCGTACCCGCTCACGCCGCGCGAAGTGGCTGCTGAGCTCGACCGCGTGTACGCGGAAGAGGTCGAGGCGGCGATGCGCTACTTTCACCTGCTGGGCGCGGTCCGCGGGTTGGACCGGCTGACCGTTGAGCCGATCCTGAAAGAGGCATTCCAGGAGACCATCCAGCACGCCGAGACCATCGGGCGCAAGATTCGCGCCCTGGGCTTTGTGCCGCGGCTGGAAGTTAACGTGTCCTGTCCGCCGGAGCCGATGACTGCGCGGGAGGCGTTGCGCACCGCGCTGACGTTCGAGGAAGCGGCCCTCGAGGCGTATCAGGACGTGCTCACGCGAATCGAAGGCGACGTACCGCTCGAAGAGTTCATCCGATCGCAGATCGCGGTCGAGTCCGAGCACGTCGCACAGCTCAAGGAATTGCTGGCCGGGTAGCGGTCGCTCTTGGCGAGCGCTGGGTGGCAGGCGATTGGGTCGGCGAGCCGCGGAGATCATCGAGATGAGAGCGCGTTCCAGTGCGTTCGGATGGAGTCTCGTCACGGCGTTTGGTATTTGCCTGTCGATTTCGGGCGGCTGCGCGGAATTCGGCAGCGTCCTCCAAAACACCAATTCGAACACCAGCGGCGACAGCACCTCAAGCATCGATTCGGATCGCGACGGGCTGACCGACGCGGAAGAGGCTCAACTGGGCACCAATCCGCGCAGCTCGGATACCGACAGCGACGGTATTACCGACTTCGACGAAGTAAGAACGACTCAGACGGACCCGCTCAAGGCCGACAGCGACGGCGACTCCGTGTCTGACGGCGCGGAGCTGCGCGTCGGGCTCGATCCGCTGAAGGCCAATCTGGTCGGCAGTGCGAATCAGGTCATTTGCAGTTCGTTTCTGTCTGTGCGCGAGCTTCCGACCCCCAAACAGTCCGGCGTGTTCGCGGTTCATTCCGGCAATTCCGATTTTTCGCGTTGGCGCGAGAACGACTCGGTGGCGCTGAACGACGCCGGTGACACGCTGGTGAACGTTACGCGGAATCTCTCGGCCCCGGTGACCGCCGTGGGGCAGCTTGTGCAGACGAAGCGCCTGGCCACACGCGCCAACCGCGGCGGAACGCTGCGGCTGGAAGACGGCAGCCTCTTCACCGTCAGCGACGAACCTTCGCGAACCGAGGCCCTGCGCTGGTTTACATCCGACGAGATCGTGGTGATTCAATCCAGCGATGACGCGCCTGCGACGCTGATCAACCTGCGGCTGTGCGAATCGCTGACGGCGACGCGCGGCGTGTGACGGCGGCTCACTCCACCTCAGAGACAATCTGCTTCGGATCACGCGGGACCAGGCGCTGTCCGGAGCAATCGATCAGCAGATCCAAGTCCTCCAGCACGATCGCGCCGATCAGCGCCGAATCGCGATCCGGCTCGACGATGGCGTTGAACACGCTGTCGCGGCCTAGCAGCGCGAGATGAATCCGCTGCGCGATCTGGCGGTCCGCCGTGCGGCCGTCCGCATAGCGCACCTTCGCGCTGCCCTCAATTCTCAGCCCCAAGCGCTGCGCCAGAGGCTCCGGAATGACCAAGCGGGTCGCGCCGCTATCGACAACGCCGCGAATTTGCTCGCGACGAACCGAATCCGGCGAAATGTCGCCGGCCAGGGCGCGAATGACGTCCTCGTCATTGGCCGACTCCAGATCAACTGAGAATCTTCCCACTACGGGTTTTCCCGCCGTAACCATCGTCGGTCTCACGTCAACTCAGCGGCTACAGCTTCACCGTCACCGTCTTCACCTCGGTGTAATTCGCCAGCCCGTACTCACCCAGCTCGCGCCCGATTCCGCTCTGCTTGAATCCGCCGAACGGCGCGGCGGCGTCGAAGACGTCGTAGCAGTTGACCCACACCGTCCCGGCCCGGACGCGGTTGGCGATCGCGTGCGCCTTGCTGATGTCGCGGGTCCACACGGCGGCGGCCAGGCCGTACATGGTGCGATTGGCGCGCTGCACGACTTCGTCGATGTCCTTGAACTTGATGATGCTCATCACCGGGCCGAAGATCTCCTCGCGCGCGATCTTCATCTCGTCCTTCACGTTCGTGAAAACGGTCGGCTCGATGAAATAGCCCTTTTGGCCGACGCGGTTGCCGCCGTGAGCCAGATTGGCGCCTTCCTTGCGGCCGGCGTCGATGAAGCCCATCACTTTCTGGAACTGCTCTTTGTCCACTTGCGGGCCTTGCGCCGTTTCGCGCGCGAACGGGTCTCCGACGCGTTTGCCGCGCGCCTTCTCGACGATCTTGGCCGCGAACTCGTCGTGAATGCGCTCTTCGACGAAGAGCCGCGAACCGGCCACGCAGCACTGGCCCTGGTTGAAGAACAGCCCGAAGTACGCGCCTTCCACGGCCGCATCGACATCCGTGTCTGCGAACACGATGTTCGGGCTTTTTCCGCCCAGTTCCAGCGTCACGCGCTTGAGATTCGACTCCGCGGCGTATTTCATGACCAGGTGCCCGACCTCGGTCGAGCCGGTGAACGCCACCTTGTCCACGTCCATGTGCCGCGCAGCCGCTTGGCCGGCGGTCGGTCCGAAGCCGGGAACGATGTTCACGACGCCCGGCGGGAAGCCCGCTTCCATCAAGAGCTCGCCGACGCGCAGCGCCGTCAGCGGCGTCTGCTCGGCGGGCTTGAGCACGACGGTGCAGCCCGCCGCCAGCGCCGGCCCGAGCTTCCAGGCCTGCATCAACAGCGGGAAATTCCAGGGGATAATCTGTGCCGCGACGCCGACCGGCTCGTGGCGCGTGTAGCAGAAGTATGGCCCGTTGACCGGGATGGTCTTGCCCTGAACCTTGTCGGCCCAGCCGGCGAAGTAGCGATAGCAGGCGACCGTCAGGGGCAAGTCGGCCTTTGTCGATTCGCCCAGCGGCTTGCCGTTGTCGAGCGTCTCCAGCGCCGCCAGCTCTTTGCGATTGGCCTCAATCAAATCGGCGAGCTTATAGATCAGCCGGCCGCGCTCGCTGGCGCTCATTTTGGTCCACGGGCCGTCGTCGAACGCTCGGCGTGCCGCCGCTACGGCGCGATCGATATCGATCGAATCGCCCTCAGCGACGCGCGTGATGACCTCCTCGGTCGCCGGATTGATGGTTTCGAACGTTTTCCCGCTGGCGGCGTCCTGCCATTCGCCGTTGATCAGCAGCTTGACGGGTCCGAGCTTGACGTCTTTGTGCGTGAGCGTGGCCGTCGACATGTGCGTTTCTCCGTCCCTTGGGGTCAATTGTCGAATTCTGCGCAGCATTGTCCGCCGCGGCGTCAGGCGGGTCAATCGAAATCGGCGCGAAGGTCATGTCACGAGGTCGGAACGCGCAGCAAGCGCGCGCCGGTTTCGGCGCCGGCGGATGGTCCTTGATCGCCGCGCTCGCCGGCGCGTCGCGATCTGATGGCCGGCGCGGCGAAACTAGGAATGTACGGGGTTTGACGCCGTGGGCGTCACAATCTCGCGGATTTCGGCCGAGATTCGCAAACGGTCGATCGAGAGCAGTCGCCCCAGCCAGCCGTTCTTTGTCGGCGGGAGCGGCGTGTCGAGCCACTCCGCGCCGCCGGATTCGGCTTGCCGCGCGACCGCCTGCGCCAAGTGCAGGCATGCGCCGATGCCGATCGCGGCGGGCGAGTACGCCAGCACGTGCGCGTGCAACCCGAATAGCGTCCACCACGCCGACGCCGACGTGCCGTCCGGCAGCGTCACGCGCGTGCAGCGAGGCATCAGCCGGGAGTCGGCCAGCGCGGACGCGACCAGCAGCGGCGTCTGACACCACCCGCCGACGCTCCGCGCGTCGGGCAGCGGCGCATCGAGACAAACCGCGGCTGCGCGATTGGGATCACTCGCGCCGCTGCCGAGCGCAACGCCCAGAAGCCCGCGCAGCGGCGCGATGATCCAGCCTGGTGACGAACCCGTGTCGTGCAGCGATTGGGGCGGCGCGAAGGCGTGCCAGGTAACGTGCGCCACGCCACGCGACTCGGCGAGACGTCGAACGCGCCCGCGCAGCAAATGCTCGACAAGTTCGTCATCGGCGTTCAACACCCCCGCCGCCGGCGCGGCGCTGACGCTCACCAATGCACGCTCACCGCTCGAACTTATTGTCTCAACCAGCGGCAGCACGGCCACGAAACGTTCGTCGCGGACGGCGGCCAGCGGCGTCGCGCGGCCGAGCCCGACTTGTTCACAGGCCCGCATCCACGCCAGCGTGTGGTAGAGCAAGCCTGCCGGGTGACGCGCGACGAAATGCTCGTGCTCCGCGCAGGTGGGCTGATCGATGAGCCACACGGCCGGCGGTGCGGGAACCGGTTCAGACCGGAGTGATTGCACGAACCGCGACCGGCGGGCGCCGCGCTGTGAGCCAGTTACCTTTCCGCCGGTGGTGTGCCCGGCCAACTCTGTCAGGCCTGATTCCCGCATTGGGGCACCTCGAAGAAAGGGTTTACGACGTTGCTATCGGACGGCGCAGGCCTAGAATTTAGCTTGGCGCGGCTGGCCGCGGCGTGGCGGCGTTTGGTTGCGCGAACCGGCGCACTTCGAGCGTGGAATGGAAACTCCCAGCATCCCGCGACGTCCGATTCTGAATCGACCCGTGATCGCCGCGCTGGCGATACTCTCCTGCGCGGGATTGACCGGCTGCGTCGAGCGGACATTGAAAATCCGCACCGATCCGGCGGGCGCGCTCGTATCCGTGAATGATGAGGAAGTCGGGCTGAGCCCGGTGAAGTTTTCGTTTCTCTGGTACGGCGATTACGACATCATCGTCCGCAAGCCGGGCTACGAGACGCTGAAGACGCATCACCGCATCGACCCGCCGTGGTATCAACTCCCGCCGATCGACCTTTTCGCCGAAACACTCACGCCGGCGATGATCAAGGACGAGCGCGAAACACCGCTCCTGAAACTGACGCCCGCCCCGGGCGCGAGCGTGCAGGACGTGCTGCAACGCGCCACCGAGCTCCGCGGCCGGGCGCTGTACGAAGGGCAATAGGTCGAGGGATTTTGGGATTAAGGGGTTAGTAGCCCAGGCGGAGACCGGACGGCACAACTCAAACCGTCGATCCCATAGACCCGTAGCCGCCGGACAGGAGTTGGATGATGCGTGCCGTCGTGGTATTTCTCGCGGCGATGACAACCATTCCCGGCTTTGCACAGCAGGCCGATTCCACGGCCGGCCGAAAACCGAATGCGCGGCCAACGCGGCCGGTCCACACCTACTCGATCGTCGCGCGCGATAAGAAGACCGGCGAAATGGGAGTCGCCGTTCAATCGCATTGGTTTAGCGTCGGCGCAGTCGTGCCGTGGGCCGAGGCCGGCGTCGGCGCCGTCGCCACGCAGTCGCTGGTCGATCCGGCATACGGTCCGCTTGGGCTGGAGATGATGCGCCGCGGCCGGTCGGCGCCGGAGGCGTTGAAGGGGTTGATCGCCGGCGATCCGCGTAGCGAGGTGCGGCAGGTTGCGCTGATCGATGCGCAGGGACGCGTCGCGGCGCACACCGGAGCGAAGTGCATCGCCGAGGCCGGCCACGTAAGCGACGAGGCCGAGCAGTTCTCCGTGCAGGCGAACCTGATGGAGAAAAACACGGTCTGGCCGGCGATGGCGGAGGCGTATCGAAAGTCCACCGGCGACCTGGCCGAGCGCATGCTCGCGGCGCTGGAAGCCGCGCAGCACGAGGGCGGCGACATTCGAGGGCAGCAATCGGCGGCGCTGCTGGTCGTCAAGCCGGTTGGCGCGGGCAAACCCTGGGAGGAACGCGTCTACGACCTACGGGTCGAGGATTCCCCGGATCCGCTCGCCGAACTGCGCCGCCTGCTCACGATTCAGCGGGCGTACAACCACATGAACGCCGGCGACCTGGCGGTGGAGAAGAAGGATTTCACGGCCGCGAATCAGGAATACACGGCGGCCGCCCGGCTCGCGCCGCAAATTGTCGAGCTGCGATTCTGGCAGGCGGTGACGCTGGCGTCGAGCACGAAGGTCGACGAATCGCTGCCGATCTTCAAGGAGGTCTTCGCCCGTGAGCCGCGCTGGGCGCCGCTCGTGCCGCGCCTGGTGCAGGTCGGAATCCTACCCGACGACAAGCAGTTGCTGGAGCGGATTCGGCAACAAGGCCCGTAGCGCCGCGAACAAAGCTCAGGTTCTCTCGCAAATCGCGACCGTCAGCTTGCGTTGGGCGGGTCGCGCGAGCCGCGGGTTTCAGTGCGCTTTAGCGAGACTCCAACAGGCGCGTCACCGAGCGGGTCGGGGAAGCACGAGTTGGTAGTAGCACGCGTCGGGCATCGGGTTGAAGCAATATGGCGCGACGCGCGAAAAGCCCAGCGATTCATAGAGGCCACGCGCCGCGGTCATCGTCGCCAACGTGTCAAGGCGCATGCGCTGATAGCCGGCCTGCGCGGCACGCTCGATGGTCGCCTGCACCAGCGCTCGGCCGGCCCCGCTTCCGCGAAACGCCGGACGCACGTAGAGCCGCTTCATCTCGCAGATGCCGGGTTCGAGCGGGCGCAGCGCCACGCAGCCGGCGGTCTGCCCGTCGACGAGCGCGAGCAAAATGGTGCCGCCCGGCGGCGCGTAACGCCCCGGCAACGTGGCCAGCTCCTGCTCGAATTGCTGAAAATCGAGGCTGAAACCCAGCGACTCGGCGTATTCGCGAAACAGCACGCGGATTCCGTCGAGCGCGGCGAAATCAAGCGCTAGGCGGATTTCGGTCATGGGGCGCGGTTCGACGCCGTGATCAGAGACGGCGGCGATCAGCGAGGGCGGCTGCGCCGCAACCGCCTACGCCGTCGCCGGGTCCGGCGTCTCCGGGTGGATTTCGAGTTGCTCGATCGCCTTCGCCAGCACGTCCTGCTTGATCTTTCGCGCCCGAGAAAGCTCGCACAGCGCGTGATAGGCGACGTGCTCGGCGTCGATTTCGAAGAAACGCCGCAACTCCTCGCGCGAGCTGCTGCGGCCGAAGCCGTCGGTGCCCAGGGCGCAGAGCTGGTCCGGCGTCCAGGCCGCCAGCCGCAGCGCCAGGCCCTTGACGAAGTCGCTCGTGGTCACGATCGGCCACGGCTCGCGCTCCAGCACCTCGACGATGTACGGCTTGCGCGGCGGGTCCTTGGGGTGCAGGCGATTCCAGCGGCTGCAAGCCAGCGCGTTGCGATAGAGTTCGTTGTAGCTGGTGGCGCTCCACACGTCGGCGGCGACGCC
Source organism: Phycisphaerae bacterium (assembly GCA_046350315.1). Classification (GTDB taxonomy): domain Bacteria; phylum Planctomycetota; class Phycisphaerae; order UBA1845; family Fen-1342; genus CAZHTF01. Next base: position 1,363,127 of record JAXMAP010000002.1, on the reverse strand, counting down.
GAACTTCTCGCGCAGGATTTCCTGCGCCCGCAGCGCTTCGCGCAGCATCGGCCCGCCGCCGAACAAGTGCACGCGCGGGCAGTTGCCGGGGTTCTTGGCCGGGCGAAACTTGTACAGCCCCTTCAGGATGCCCTCCTCGACACCCTCCGGCATCGGCGGCATCTCGTATTGTTCGTTGTAGAGCGTCAGGTAGTAAAACACGCTCTCGCGCTCGACGTACATGCGCCGAATGCCGTCGCGCACGATCACGGCCAGCTCGAATGCAAACGCCGGGTCGTAGGAAATCAGATTCGGAACGGTGCCCGCCAGCAGGTGACTGTGTCCATCCTGGTGCTGCAGGCCTTCGCCCGAGAGTGTCGTTCGGCCGGCCGTGGCGCCGCACAGGAAGCCCTTGCAGCGCATGTCCGCCGCCGCCCAGATCGAATCGCCGATGCGCTGGAAGCCGAACATCGAGTAGAAGGTGAAGAAAGGGATCGTGTTCAGCCCGTGCGTGGCGTAGGCCGTGCCGGCGGCGGTGAATGAAGCCATCGAGCCGGCCTCGCTGATGCCCTCTTCCAAAATCTGCCCGTTCTGGCGCTCCTCGTACTTGAGCAGCAGATGTGCGTCGACCGGTTCGTAGAGCTGGCCCGCGTGGGCGTAGATGCCGTACGAGCGGAAAAGCGCCTCCATGCCGAATGTACGCGCCTCGTCCGGCACGATCGGCACGACCAGTTTGCCGATGTTCTTGTCGCGCAGCAGGCGGCCCAGCAGTCGCATGTACGCCATCGTGGTCGACGCCTTCGCGTCTCCGCTGCCGCCGAGGAACTCGGCGAACGTCTCGGGCGCCGGCGGTTCGATCGCCTTCGAGCGCACCCGCCGGGCCGGAACCGGTCCGCCCAGCGCCTGTCGCCGCTCCATGAGATATTGAAACTCGGCGCTGCCGTTCTCAAAGCGGCAGAATGGCGCGTTCTTCAGGTCCTTATCGCTGACCGGGATGTCGAAGCGGTCGCGGAAGTTCTTCAGCTCCTGGTCGTTCAGCTTCTTCTGCTGATGCGTGATGTTGCGGCCTTCGCCGGCTTCGCCCAGACCATAGCCCTTGATCGTCCGCGCCAGGATCACCGTCGGTTGATTGCGGTGTTCTGTCGCGGCTTTGTACGCCGCGTAGACTTTCTCGGGATCGTGTCCGCCCAGGCGCAGCGTGCGGAGCTGCTCATCGGGCATGTTCGCGACGATCGCGGCCAGTTTCGGGTGTTTGCCGAAGAAGTGCTCGCGCGCGTACGCGCCGGATTCCACGGAGAAACGCTGCCACTGGCCGTCGACCGTCTTACCCATCAGATCGACCAGCGCGCCATCTTCGTCGGCTTCGAAGAGCGGGTCCCAGTCGTGGCCCCAGAGCACCTTGATGACGTTCCAGCCGGCGCCGCGGAAGGCCGCCTCGAGTTCCTGGATCACGCTGCCGTTGCCGCGCACCGGGCCATCCAGGCGCTGCAGGTTGCAATTCACGACCCAGGTGAGATTGTCGAGCTGCTCGCGCGCCGCGAGCGTGATTGCGCCGAGACTTTCCGGCTCGTCCATCTCGCCGTCGCCGAGGAAGGCCCAGACTCGCGAGTCGCTCGTGTTCAGCAAGCCGCGATCCTGCAAGTAGTTGTTGAACCGCGCCTGGTAGATCGACGAGATCGGCCCCAGCCCCATCGAGACGGTCGGAAACTCCCAGAAATCCGGCATCAGCCACGGGTGCGGATAGGACGACGGCCCGCCGCCGGCCGCCAGCTCGCGGCGGAAGTTCATGAGCTGCGCCGCGTCGAGCCGGCCTTCGAGGAAGGCGCGGGCGTAGATTCCCGGCGAGCAATGGCCCTGAAAGTAAATCTGGTCGCCCGAGTGCTGCTCGGTCTTGCCCTTGAAGAAGTGGTTGAAGCCCACTTCGAGCAGCGTGGCGGCGGAGGCGTAGGTCGAGATGTGCCCGCCGATGCCGTCGTAGCGCTTGTTGGCCTGCACTACCATCGCCATCGCGTTCCAGCGCACGAAGCTCTTGATGCGGCGCTCGATGGCGCGGTCGCCGGGGAAACGCGGCTGGCGCGCGGCGGGGATCGTGTTTACATAGGGCGCGTTCGCGGAGTACGGCACCGTGACGTGGTGCCGCTCGGCCCATTCGCGCAGGCGATCGAGCAGGTAAGAAGCCCGCGCGGCGCCGGCTTCGTTGACGACGCCCTGCAACGATTCCATCCACTCGCGCGTCTCGATCGGGTCGCGGTCGTGGAGGTCGGTGTCGAGATTGGGTCTAAGCATAGTGCTGCGTAGGGTATCGGACACGGGGCGGCGGTCAAATCAGAAGCGGATCGCGGCGGTACTGTCCTCATGTCTCGACATTCGAGAGCATCAACACCGCCACCGGGGCGAAGATGAGGATCGGAATCCACGCCGCTGTGGCGGTCCATTGCTCGCCGACCTCGATCGCGTGCACGGCGAACGCCAGCCCGAAAAACACTCCGCACACGAGCAGCGCCCGCCCGCCCGCCGCAACCACGTTTGTCGGGGCGCGCTGCAGGAAGAACGGAGTCGCCAGCAATACGAGCAGCAGCTGAAGCACCGGCTGCGTAAGCCGGATATGCCGGGCGCTGACGATCGCCGGCCGGATTGAAATCGACGGACTGCGCAGCAGCTCGTTCATCTGCCGAAGGCTCAGCAGGTCCGACCATTGCGTGCCCTGGCGCAGCAGCAGCTCGCCGGGCGTCAGATCGAATCGCAGCGAGTCGATCGGGTCGCTGTGCAGCGCCTCGCCCAGCGGCGAGGGCGTCGTCGGCAGCGCGTCGAGCGGAATTCGCCGCCCGCGGTCGAGCGCCCAGAGCCTGCGCTCGGCGTCGTACGTCGCCGAGTCGGCCTCGATCAGCGCCCGCGCGTTACCGTCGGCGTCGCTTTCGACCGCGTAGACGTGGTACATGCGGCCCTCGCCGGCGTAGAGCCGCAGCGCGGTGACGATCGAGTTCTGATCGTCGCGGATGCAGTTGACGCCGCCCACGTTGCGGCCCATCACGTCGCCGTAGGTGCGCGAAATCTCCTCGGCGTAGCGCGGGATGACCAATTCGCGGTTCGCGACCCACAACGCGATCAGCAGCACCGAACAAACGGCGATCGGGGCGGCGACACGCGGCAACGGCAGGCCCGACGCCACCAGTGACGTTAGCTCGTTGTTGCGCAGCATAGCGCCGAGCGTAAAGGCCGCCGCGATCGCCATGACCGGTCCGGCAAGCTGCGAAAAATACAGCGGCAAGTTGTGGCCGTAATAATCGACCATCAGTCCGACGATGCGGCCGGTCGGCATGCCGGTAGTGGCGGTGAACTCGTCGATGTTGGCGAGAATGTCGAACAGGACGTACATCCCAATGCCGACGACCAGCAGAATGGCGTAGCTGGAGAGAAACGCGCGCGAGACGTAGCGATCGATGATCGTCATCGCTTCACCCCGACGCGCACCATCAGCAAGTTCGCGAATGCGCACGCCAGCAGACCGCCCCAGATGATCGCCGGGCCGATCGTCGCGGTGTTGCTCTGTTCGGCGAGTTGCCGCCCCATGATCGCCAGGATCGTCACCGCGGCGAACGGAATGCACGACAGGCCGAACGCGGAAAGGGCCCGCGCCCCGCGGAACATCACGCCCAGCGCCGCGGCCATCACGATTGTGACGATCGGACTGGCAGCGTATCCCAGCCGGAAGTGAATCAACGCCGCGACCTTTCGGCGGAACTGGTCGGTCGCCGCCCACAGGCCGACGCGCTCGTCCACCAGCGGGCCCTCGATCGGCAGCTTCACCGCCGGGTCGATCGCCATCGCTGGCGTATAGCGAGCGGCGTCTTCGCGAACAGCATCCGGGAGCACGATGCGATCCAGACTGACGGTGAGTTGCTCCGCGGGGCGATCGGGACGATCCGACCGCAGCTTGTATTCGAGCACCGGCTTCTCGGTCGTGCGCAGCAGCCGGATTTCGCCCACGCCGCCGCCTTCGGGCATCGGCCGCATGATCAGCTCGGCTTGCGGCGCTTCGTAGCGCGTCAGATCGCCGAATCCCTCGCGCGATACGACGACCCGGGCCCGTGTCAGGCTGGCCCGTCCATTAGGGTTCAACGTCGCCTCCGCGGCCTGAATGGCGTAGCGGTGATTTGCGTCGTCGTTCAGCGTGAGCGTCTTGCCGCCGCTGAGTTGCTCCACGCAGGACCCGCCAAAGCGCTGCACCAGCAGCCTGGCCAGGAAGGCGCGCGTCTGCTGCCCGGTCTTGTCGGCCAACCACGGCTGATCGATCCACTGCACGAGCGTGTTGAGGTCCATCCATGAAGGCTTCTGCGGGAACGGAAGCGGCAGGTCGATCGGCCCAAGCTCCTGCTGCTCGATCTGCACCGCTCGCCGCCCGATCTCGAGGTCGCGCGCGTCGCGAATGTAGAGCGTGACGCGGATCGCGTCGCGCGTGTCGAACTGGCACATTCCCCACGCGGCGGAGGTGAATCGCACCAGCTCGCCCTGGTCGTTCAACTGCAACACGGTCGGCCGCGTTAGGGCCAGGTACGAATAATCCTGACCGACTGGAAAGTTCTTCTCCTGCAGTGCGCTATCGGCGATCAATCCCACCTCTTCGCCGGTCACGAAGTACTTTCGCGCGTAGGCGATGTATCCCTTGGAGCGCAGCTGCTGGTAGGCGATCTGTGCGATGTTCGCTCGCGCGAAGCGGTCGATGCGTTTCATGAAGCCGGGGATGACGAAATTGCCGAATATCAGCGTGAACAGCGTCACGAAGATCGCCAGCAGGATCGCCGCGAAAAACAGGCGGTGAACGTTGATCCCCGCGGCGCGGCACGCCAGGAGCTCGTTATCCGCGGCGAGACGCCCGTAAACCATCGACGCGCTGAAAACCGCCGCGACCGGCATCGTGAAGGTTATCACGATCGGCAGCAGCCACGGCAGGATCCGCACCAGATCGCCGCCGGTGATGCCCTCGTATCGAATGACGTTAAACAAGCCGCCGCCGAGCGTCAGCACGGTCGACAGCGCGATGACGCTGAGCAGGAAATTCCTGAGCAGCTCTCGCAGGATGTAGGAATGCAGCGTCGTCAGCATGCGGGGCATTCTAGGAACATTGCGACGCGCGTGCGAACGGCCGAACGCGCCCCGACAGCAGAGATGAACGACTCGCGTAACGGAGAACGCCGCCGCGACGTAACCGCGTCGGGGCAGCGAGCAGAATCGCGACGACTACGGCACGCAATTCACCGTGAGCACATAGTCGTTCGTGCCGCCGCAGGCGTATCCGTCGAAGATTCCGGCCGCGGTCGTGCCGGTGTTGACGGCGATCCAGTACGGCCCTGGAGAGAGAATGCCGGTGCTAGCCGAACCCGTGCCGCACGTCGCGACGTTCACAAACGATCCGGGCGATGCGGGCGTGATCGGGTTGCAGATCGGCAGAAGAATCGCGACCCAGGCCGGCATCTCCGTCTGCAAAGAAACCTGGATGCTGCCAGCGTTCGGCAGATTGACCAGATACCAATCCGAGTCGCGTAACCCGCTTCGCGCCCACAGGGTTCCGCAAATCCGAGCGCCGCAGGAAACCGTCTCAAAGAGCGCCGGCGACGCGCTGCATCCGTTATTGGTGCCGCCGGCGCCGCTGTCATTGCACGGCTCGCCCTCCAGGATGCTGCCGGCCGGGCAGTTCACGACACACGGGCCGGCGCAGCCGCTGGCCGCGCTGGTCTGAACGTCGACGCACATCGCCAGGTCTTCGCTGATCGCGTCATCGATCGCGTAGCCATCGATGACGCCTGATTGGCCGTCGACCATGGCGCGATGGTCCCCCGTTGATCCGGTTTCCCAGAACCAGCCGACTCCGCTCTGGTTCACGATCTCGACCCACACGCAGTTGTTCGCGGTCACCGGTACGGGCGCGTGTATCGAGTCGAATTGAAATTCCGGAAATCCGGGCGAAATTGTCCCGCCCGTGGCGGTCGACGTGACGCTCAAGGATCCGGGCTGCGTGCCAAATGACGAGATCGGCGTGCCGGGCAGTCCGCCGCTGTCAGACAGAAACCGCACTTGCCAGGGGCCGGACGCCGCGGTGCCCCACCAGCGCAACGTCGTCACGACGCCGTCCTGGCCGGGGCGAAATTCCTCGGCCGCCACGAATAGCTGACCGTCGCTCGTGTAGGCGTTCAAACCGTCCGCGCTTTGACAGCTCGTCGGCGCGCCGGGGCACGTAATCTGCAACACGCCCGCTCCGGCGCTCGCGCCGGTCGGCACTCCGACGCGGACACGATACGTGCGTCCCGCGACGGCGCTGAGTTGCACCGACGCGCGAGTCGGAAAGCCCGGGCATACACCGGAATCGCTGCACACCTTCTCCAAGCCCGGATTGACGGGACAGCCGGTGTTCACGTCACAAAGCCAGTTCTGAAGCAAGATTCCCAGATCGGATTCGTTCGTCAGCCCGTCGCCGTTAACGTCGCCGCCGGGGCCGACTTGCCAACTCTGCAGCAACAGGCCCAGGTCAGATTCGTTCACGGCGCAATCGCCGTTGATATCTCCGGGGCAGCATTCGTAGATCGCGATAATCGTGTCGATCGCCGACGTGCAGGTATCAAACGTGACGTTGCCGCCGCACGTCGCCGTCCAGCGGAACCAGTAGTCGTGCTCGATCTGGCCGCAGTTGGTGATCGGGCCGTCGGTCGAGAGATTGCTCAGGTCGAACGGAAACTGCCCCGCGCCGCTGATCGCCTGCGCGCCTGTACACACGTCCGGGCCTGGACCGCGCAGCCCGTTGCCATCGGGCAGATTCGACGAGCGCACGTCAAACGTCGGCGTGCCGAATCCGGAGAGATTCGCGTATTCACTGAGCGACATCGGGGCGCGGTCCGGCGACGACGCGGCAGCCCGAACCGCCGCGCCACCGTTCGCGCGCACAAAGAGCAATGCCAGCGCGGCGCAAGCGATGATCGACCTGGCGAATGGGTGCATACTCTCTCCCTCGCGCCGCGCGACGGCGGACACCTCATTCTATGACGCCGCCGAGTGTACCGACGAGGCTTAGTGCCGCCCGATAACGCATTCATACGGCCCGTTCTCGCTGATGATCACCGCTCGAACGGATTCGTGTGACGCGCTGTTACGCCGATCATGAACCCGCGGACCACTCACGCCCGCGTCACGTTCCGCTACGGTTTCCACGCCGCCGCGCGGCGAGCCATTTCGTCCGGCGGCACCTCTTCTACGCGCGTGGCCAATCCCCAAATGTGTCCGAATGGGTCCTTGATCTTTGCGTAGCGGTCGCCCCAGAACATGTTTGAAGGCGGCATAACGACAGCGCCACCAGCCGCCACTGCCTGCTCGAACGCACGATCGACATCGCGCACGTAGATGTGCAGTCCGCCGCTGTTATGCCCCGCAAGAGGCGCCTTCATGCCGTGGTCGGGCCACTCGCCACCCAGCATGACCGGCGAGTCGCCGATCTTGAACTCGGCGTGCATGACGGCGCCGCTGGATGAGCGCATGCATACCACCTCCTCCGCTCCAAAGGCCTTTCGGTAGAAGGCCAGCGCGGCGTCGGGATCTTTGACGATCAGCGACGGCGTAACGGTGTGGTAGCCGGCCGGGACGTGCGAAGCGGTCGCGGACATGATCTCTCCTTTGAGTGGGTCGCCATGGATCATACCGTACAAAATACGAACTTAGAATTCAAGACTGTTTTCGGAAAATAGTAGGTAGCCGCTTGCGCCTCAGCGCGGATTCAGTTGATCTGTGGCGTCGGGCCTCGGTGCCCGACGCAGATTTCGCCGTCGGACGCAGAGGCCCGACGCTACGTGAAAAGTGAATCCGCTCTAGCGATTACGCGAATCGCACCCAGTGCAACAGTTCGCGCAGCGTCGGCGGCTTGCCGTACATCAGTACGCCGATGCGGAAAATGCGCCCGGCCGCCCAGATCAGCACGCCGACCGACGCCCACAGCACCGCCTGCGTCGCGATCACCTGCCACAACGGGATATTGGGGTCGGCGCAGATGCGCAGGATCATCACGAATGGCGTGATCGGCGGTATGAAGCTGAGCGCGACGCTCAACAGGGAGTTCGGCGATTGCGACAACGGAAACCACAGCACCATCGGCACAATGTTGATGATGTTCAGCGGGCTGGCCATGCTCTGGGCTTCTTTCAGCGTGTTGCACGCCGCCCCGATGCCCGCCAGCAGCGCCGACATGAAGAGAAACCCGGGAATGAAGTACAGGATGACGTAGAGGAGCCGCTCGCCCGCAAGCACCTCGACCACGTTGTACGATCGCGCAGTGAAGTATCCCACGCCCAGCCAGGAACCCAGCACGATCACGCCCACGCCCACCATGCCGAGAATCTTGCCGGCCAATAGTTGCGTCGGACTGACCGCCGCCAGCAGCATTTCGACCACGCGCGACGATTTTTCTTCGATCAGGCTGGTCAGCAGTCCCATGCTGATGCCGAACGTGCCGAAGTACAGCAGGAACATAAACGCGAAGGGCGTCAGCACGCGCGCCATCGTGTCGTTCGCGCCGGCCTTCCCGGTCGTGATGCTGGTTTCCTCCAGGCGGGTCGGACGCGTCAGCCACTGCACGAGTTTGGGATCGATCGGCGGGTCGTTCGTGGCGAAGCGCGTCAATTCCACGGCCGTGCTCACCGCGTGATCGATCGTTTTCAGCGCCACGATCTGCCCGTCTTTGCGGCCGAGCGTCGGCGAGCCGTTCGCGGTGACCGCGGCGGCGGGGATGATCAGGTAGCCGTATATCTCGCCGCTGCGGACGCGCTCCGCCAGCGCGCTGGAATCCGCGGGCGCGGGTTCGCGCTGCGGAACGATCTGCTGACCGGGGTTCTTCTCGTTGTACTGTCTCAACTCGTCGGCCAGGCGGTCGTACACCTGCCCATGCTCATCCACGACCGCCAGCTTCCGCGGCGGAACGTCCTCTTGCGCGAATTTGCCCAGCTTCTCGGCGCCGAATACGAACGCGAGAATCAAACCCGGCATGAAGATCACGCCGAAGAAAAACGCGCGCGTCTTGACAGTCTCGAGCAACTCGCGCTGCGCGATGGTCAGGATCTTGTTCATTCATTTCCCGCTGACAATCAATACTGAACCGCGACTTTTGCCAGCCGTCCTTCAGAAACCGGCCCAGCCGCGCCCCGACCGTCAGGAAGGGGTCCGCCAAGCCCTCGAAAACGCCAGGATTCCAAGCGATTCCGGCATCGGCCCGATCCCTCCCTGACGGTCGGGGCTGGGCTTCGAGCGCTCTTCGACAAACTGTTAGGCCCGCGACGGCGCCGCGAGCGGCTGCGCGGCGTCCGCGACGCCGCGCGACTGCCCGTCGGCATTGACGAGGCGCACGAAAATCTCCTGCAAGTCCGGGCGCGTGATCTCAAATCGCGTTACGCGAATGTGCTGCGCCGCGACGCGCAGTATTTCGCTCGGATCCGCGCCGTCGGCCAATTCGAATCGGGCATGGCCGGCCGTCACATGCGAATCGACGATCCCCGCCAGCCGGCCAATCGGCTCCAAGTCCCCCTCGCCGTCCAGCAGCAGCGTGCGGGACGCAAACCGATCGCGCACCTCGCTAATCGTGCCCTCGATCAGCTTGCGGCCGCGATTGATCAGCACCAGGCGGTCGCACATGCGCTGCGCCGACTCCATTTGGTGCGTCGAGAGCACGATCGTCGAGCCGGCGCGGCGAAGTTCGAGAATCAGCTTCTGCAACAGATCTATGTTCAACGGGTCGAGACCCGAAAACGGCTCGTCGAGAATGACCAGTTCCGGCTCGTGCAGCAGCGCCGCGACGACCTGAATCTTCTGCTGCATGCCTTTCGAAAGCGCTTCAACGCGCTTCAGCCGCCAGTCGGCAAGACCGACGCGCTCGAGCGAATCGCCGATGCGTTGCGTCAGCGCGCCGCCGTGCATGCCTTTCAGCCGTCCGAAATAGCGCAGCAAGCCGTCGACGGTCATTTTGCGGTACAGGCCGCGCTCCTCGGGCAGGTAGCCGATGCGGTCTTTGGCCTGCAGCGCGCTGGACCGGCCCAGAACTGAAATTTCACCTTCGTCCGGATAGATGATGCTCATCACCATCCGGAGCGTGGTGGTCTTTCCGGCGCCGTTGGGGCCCAGAAAGCCGTAGACCTGAGCGGCGGGAATAGAAAGTGATAGCCGATCGACGGCGGTGAACTGACCGTAGCGCTTGGTGACGTTCGAGAGAACCAGGATGTCGTTCATTCGCGGCCTGTTGCCTGCCCTTGTCGCTTGAGTATCCACGCAATCGGGTGCTGGGGCAATTACAAGCCGGGTTCATTCGTGGAATGCGGTCTCGCAGGCGCGGGCGGCTCGGATTTCGGCGCGACGCCAAGCCCTGCGGCACCCGATGCGATGAGCAAGCTTCCTTCGCTTGTCAGACCGCTGAACGGATCGTCGGCCAGCAGGAGATGACCGTCGAGATCGGCGTAGTCGACCAATCCGGCGATGGCGAGGGCCGGCGCGATCGCCAGGCTGCTCGAGATGAAGCAACCCAGCATGACCCGCATACCCAGACCGCGCGCCAGCGCGATCATCCGCTGCGCCTCGCGAATGCCGCCGCACTTGGTGAACTTGATGTTCACGCCGTCCACGACGCCGGCAAGCCGCGCGACATCCGCGGGGCGTTCGCAGCTTTCGTCGGCAATGATCGCCGCTCCGCAGCCGCGAAGACCGGCCATCTGACGCCAATCGGCCCGTCGTAGCGGCTGCTCGATGACGGTCGGACGAAACGCCAGCAGCGCGCGGATGCGCGACATCGCATTGTCCGGCGTCCAGGCCTCATTGGCGTCGAGCAGCAGCTCGCCGGAAAACGACTCGCGCACGAGCTCGAGCGTCCGCTCGTCTTGCGGCGAACCGACTTTCACTTTCAGCGCGTCAAAACCGGCCGCGAGCGCCTCGCGCAGCTTGATCCGCACTTCGTCCGGCGTGGCGACGCCGATGGTGAATGTCGTGCGCACGCGCGGCCGCGGCAGGCCCAGCAGCCGCCAGACGGGTAGCCCGATCTTCTTGCCGATCCAGTCATGCAGCGCGGAGTCGATGCCGCAAATCAGGCAGCGCAGTCCGTCCAAGCGATCGATCAAACGCGAGATGATCGGTTCGACGGCGAATGGTTCGTCGCCGAGAAGCGCCGCGACCCGCGGCAACGCCGCCTCGCACGCTTCGAGCGACTGGCCGTACAAATCGGAGGCCACGATTTCGCCCAGTCCGATGACGCCCGCGTGCTCAAGCTCCACCACAATCGTCTGCTTTTCGGCGATTCCGCCGCGCGAGGTGGCGAAGAAGTGGCGCAGACGAAGCGGCATTCGCCGCCAGTTGAGCTTCATGCGGTCGACCTCCGATACAACTGCCGTCTTACAGCAGCGGCGCGAACAGTCGCGCGGCGCCCTCCGCCATCTGCCGCGCGACGCCCGCGGTCCTCGCGTCGCGCAACGCGATCCGCCGCGAAGCGGCGACGTGCCGATCGATCGACTCCCCCAGCGCGCCGGCCAGCCCGGCGTCGTAGATCAGCGCCGAGACCTCGAAATTCAGCCGAAAGCTTCGGATGTCCATGTTCGCCGAGCTGAGCATGCACCAGCGCTCGTCGACGCAGATGGTCTTCGAATGCAGCACGCCGCCGTCGAACTCGTAAATCTCGACGCCGGCTTCGAGCAATTGAACGTAGAAGCTCCGTCCGCACCACAGTACCAGCGGCGCGTCGCTGCGCGTCGGAAGCACGATCTGCACCCGCACGCCGCGCGTACACGCGTATTGCAACGCCATCAACAGGGCCGGATCGGGGACGAAATACGGCGTCTCGATGCGGATGGAGCTATGCGCGCATGACACGGCGGCGAAGACCAGTTGCCCCAGCACGCTCACGTCCTGATCCGGGCCGGTGGGCAGAATCTGCACCACGCAGTCGCCGCGCCGCTCCGGCGCTTGGAAATACACATCCGGATCGAGCCCTTCCTGCGTCGCGAACGACCAGTCCTCCGCGAAAATCTGCTGCAGGAACAGGCTGGCCGGGCCGTCGATACGCATGTGGCTGTCGTACCAGGGGCTCAAGCGCTTGAGGCGTCCGCGGTATTCGTCGCCGATGTTCTGGCTGCCCAGGAACGAAACCTGCGAATCCACGACCGCGATCTTGCGGTGATTCCGCAGGTGCAGGCTCCAACGGCGGCGCAGCGGATAGAGCGGCAGAAAGAACGCCACCTGCACGCCGGCGTCGCGAAGCGGCTGAAGAAACGAGCGCCGCAGGCCCCAGCAGCCGACCGCGTCGAGCAGCAACCGGCATTCGACGCCCTCGCGCGCCTTGCGGCAAAGCAGGTCGCGAAAATGCCGCCCGGTCGCGTCGTTCTGCCAGATGTAGTACAGCAGGTGAACGTGCCGGCGTGCGCCCGCGATCGCCTCCTCGAGCGATTCATAGGTCTCGTTGGCTTCACGAAGAATTCGGACCGCGTTGCCGCCTATCGCCGGCATGTGCGCCAGCCGGCGGCCGATCTCCTCCACCGCCGCCAGGTCTTCCGCCAGCCGCAGACGAAGCTGCTCGTCGCCGGCTTGCGAGGCGCGCTCCGCCTGGCGCGTGAAGACTCCGATCAGGTGCGCGATTCGGCGGCGGCGGCGACGGGCCTTGCGGCGAATGCGGAAATCGCCGAGGAGCAGGTAGAGCAGCATGCCGACAACGGGCAGCGTTAGCACCGCGAAGATCCACGCCAGCATCGCGGGCGGGTCCTTGCGACGGCGCAGGATGTGCGTCACGGTCAGCAGCGCCAGCGCGTAGTTGACCGCGATGGCAACGCCCCAGAGTTGCGCCATGCGGCCAGTCTCCAGAAGCGGCGCCGGGCTGTCAATTCGTGCGAACCAGTCGGCACGCCGGCGTTTCCAGGACCGGCGCCCACGGCGTGATCAGCCCGCGATGAGCATCGTCGCGAGCATGACCAGCCACACGCCATCAAGGAAATGCCAGTAGATCGCGCAGTTCAAGACGCCCTGGTGCGAAACCGGCGTGTAACGATTGCGGAAACTGTTGAGCGTCACCCAGGTCAGCGGAACGAAGCCGCCGAGGACGTGCAACGCATGCAACCCGGTAAGCGCGTAGAAGAGCCACGCGAACAGGCTGCGCGTGGCCACCAGCCCCAGCGCCGGCAGCGCGACCCAGTTCAGCGCCTGCGCCACGATGAACGCGACGCCCAGAGCCATTGTGGCCACCATCGCCGCGCGCAGCGCCGCGGGATTACCGCGCCGGGCGAAGTGCAGTCCGGCGTGCATCGTGGCGCCGCTGGCGACCATGAATACGCTGGCGATCGCAAGTCCGCCGACGATGGCCCGCACGCCGGTCTGCGGCCAGGCTGGCACCTGAAATCGGGCGATGACGAACAAGACCAGGCTGGCGATGAACAGCACCGACAGCGAGACCAGGAAAATCAGCATTCCCAGCGCGCCGGCGTTCATCCCACCGCCGCGATGGCCGTTCCATTCGCTCGGGCGCCGCGGACCCGACACCAGTCTGAAGAACATGACCCGGCCGCCGCGATGCTACTGGCGCTGCAGGACGACTTGCTTCCACTCGACGTCCGGCTTGTACGCGCCGGTGTCCATCAGCGCAAACCCGACGAAGAGCATGACGAAGACCAGCGACGATATGAGAATGATGCCGTTGAACGGGCGATCATAGCGCAAATGCATGAAATAGAGCGCGACCAGCGTGGCCTTCACGGTCGCGATGATGACCGCGATCCAGACATTCAGCGAACCGAGCTGAACCTGCGTCGCGGCGACGGTGGCCCAGGTCAGGACCAGCAGGATCAACAGGATTGCGAAAAGCAGCCAAACCGGCACGACGTGCCCGACCTGCGCCTGCCCGCCGCCATCGGATGGATTCGACATTTGCATTGCTCCGCGGGGCAAAGCGGCCCCGAAATCAGGCTGTTTGACGGTCTAGCTCCGAGCTCCGATTCGATCAGGACCGCGACCACGCGTTTCTGCCAGAGCCGCGACCGTAAGGGAGCGGTCGGCGCGGTTGCTCGAAGTCCGCGCGTCCGCGTGTTCAGTGTGGTGCAAGCTGGGCGTCCTCCACTGCAACCGACGCACTTCGATTGCCCGCGCCGACCGCTCCCTTTCGGTCGCGGCTCTGACAGAAGTCCGTTCCGTCGGACCAACGGCATTCGACCTTCGTCCTTCAGCCTTCGTCAGTGAATCAGGTACAGCAGCGGGAACAGGTAAATCCAAATCAGGTCGACCAGGTGCCAGTACAGCCCGCCCAGATCCACCGGCGTGAAATACTGGCTGTTGTACGCGCCGCCGATCGACTTGATCAGCAGGTACGCAATCACCCCCATGCCCGCGAGCACGTGAATTCCGTGCAGGCCGGTCATGAGGAAGTAAATCCCGAAGAACAGGTGCACGTTCTTCACGTCGTCATCGCCGGCATGGGGCGTCAATGGCGACGCGGACGCCGCCAGTCCCGCCGGCGCGGCCGCCGGCGAGGCGAGGACCGATCGCTCAGCCTGCCCGGGTTGCGTCGTAGCCTGCGTCGCCGGTGCGGCGGTAGCGGCTGCGGCCGGCGCATGCGAAGGCTCCGCACCGGCGTGTTCAGCGGCGCCTTCGGGCTTGGCCGCGCCGTCCTTGGCGACGGTGACATCGTGCGTGCCGCGGGCGCCGTGGCCGCCGCCCACGTGCGCCAGCACCTCGGCCGAGGGGTTGTAATTCCGGCCGGGCAGCAGCGCATCGTGGAACTTGTGCGAGTACTCGACGTACTTGATGCTCATGAAGCCCGCGCCGCCGGCCAGCGTCAGCGCCAGGCCGATCATCAGCCCGGCCCGCTTGTTGGTCTGCGAGCAATGGACCGCAAACGCCATCGTGAAACTGCTGACCAGCAGAATGACCGTGTTCAAGCCGCCCCAGAACGGATCCAGGAACTTGTGGGCGTAGAGGAAGATTTCCGGGTGATTGGCGCGATAGACCGAGTACGCGCAGAAGAGCCCGCCAAAGAGCAGCACTTCGGTGGCCAGGAACAACCACATGCCCAGCTTGCCGGAGTCGAACTGCTGCACCGGCGTGTCGAAGTGGTGCGCCAGGTAAGGCGAATGCGAATGCCCGTGTTCCGCGACGTCAGCCATGGATTACCTCAATTGCGGATGGCGAATGGCGAAGAGCGAATGAAAAGCGGTCCGAACGCGATCCGAATTTCGCTCTTCGTAATTCGCTATTCGCTCTTTTTCCTCGTCACATATCCGCCAATTCGCTCGTCGTATTCGAACTCGCTGTAGTCATAGCAGTCGCCGGCGACCGGGACTTCGCGGAAGTTCTCCAATGGCGGCGGCGAGCTGGTGCGCCACTCGAGCGAGCCGGCGCCCCACGGGTTGTCCGGCGCCGGACGCCCGCGCATCAGCGACGAGTACAGGCAATACGCGATCACCAGCACGCCGGCGGCCATGATGAACGAGCCGGTCGAGCTGATGACGTGCAACGTTCGAAATTCAGGGTGGAACTCGAGCAGTTTCGAGTAATCGTAATAGCGTCGCGGCATGCCGCGCGAGCCGAGGATGAACTGCGTGAAGAACGTCGTGTTGAACCCGATGAACAGCAGGATCGCGCCCAAGCGGCCGCTGAATTCATCGTACATCTTGCCGGTGATCTTCGGCCACCAGTAGTGGATGCCGCCGAAAAGCACAAATATCGTGCCCGCCATGACATAGTGGAAGTGGGCCACGACGAAGTACGTGTCGTGCATGTGCAGGTCGGTCGCCAGCGTTCCCAGGAACAGCCCGGTCAGACCGCCCCAACCGAAAATCCACACGAACGACATCGCGTAGAGCATCGGCGTCTTGAGCGAGATCGAGCCTTTATACATCGTCGCGACCCAGTTGAAGACCTTGATCGCCGATGGAATTGCCACGCTGAACGTCAGGGCGCTGAACACCACGCTGGCGAGTTGCGACTGGCCGGCGGTGAACATGTGGTGGCCCCAGACCAGGAACCCGAACACCGCGATGGCCACGCTGGAGAAGGCGATGAAGCGATAGCCGAAAATGTGCTTGTGCGAAAAGACCGAGATCAGCTCGCTCATCACCCCCATCGCCGGCAGGATCATGATGTACACCGCCGGGTGCGAATAGAACCAAAAGAAATGCTGGTAGAGCACCGGGTCGCCGCCCAGGTCGGGCGAGAAGATGCCGACGCCCAGAGCGCGCTCCATGATGAGCAGTAGCAGCGTGATCCCCAGCACCGGCGTGGCCAGCACCTGGATCACCGCGGTCGAATAACTGGCCCACACGAACAGCGGCATGTTGAACCAGCCCATCTCGGGCTTGCGCAGCTTGTGGATGGTGACGATGAAGTTCAGGCCGGTGAAGATCGACGAAAAGCCCAGCACGAACGCGCCGGCGACGACCCAGATCATGCCGTTCATCGCGTACTTGGTGCTGTACGGTGCGTAGAACGTCCAGCCGGTGTCCACCCCGCCCCATAGCAGCGACGCCAGCGCCATGAGCGAGCCGGCCATCCACATATAGAAGCTGCCCAGGTTCAGGCGCGGAAACGCCACATCCTTGGCGCCGATCATGATCGGCAATACGAAATTCCCCAGCGCCGCCGGGATGCCCGGGATGATGACCATGAAGACCATGATCGCGCCGTGGAACGTGAAGAAGCGGTTGTACCACTGCGCTCCCAGCTCGGCGTCGGCGAAGAGCGTCGGCCCGGGCGTCAGCAGCTCCGTGCGCACCAGCAGGGCGAAGATGCCGCCCAGCGCGAACATGCTCAGGATTCCGATCAGGTACATGACGCCGATGCGCTTGTGATCCAGCGTCAGCAGCCACGAGGCCCAGCCGGAAGAGCAATTCAGGTAATTCGTCTGCCCGCGCGGCGGCGCGTACACGGCGCCGCCGGCGAGCGAGGGGTTAAGCGTGGACATCCGCAACTCCGTCTAACTGTGCTGTCACGACTGCCTGCGCGGCTACTTCTTCTCCAGCGACTTCATGAACGCGATGATCATCGCGACGTCGCGTTCGCTCACCTGGCCTTGGAACGAACTCATTACATTCGGAAAGCCGTTCACGACCTTGGCGCCCGGCGTCAGGATCGACTCGCGCACGTAGTTCTCATCCACCACGATCGCCCCGGCGCTGGTCTGCTCGGTGCGGCCCCAGATTCCCAGCCAGGTCGGCCCCTGGCCGGCGTTGCCGTCGATCGTGTGACAACCCGAGCAACCCTTTTTCTGCCAGAGCTTCTTGCCCATGGAGGCCGGCGTCTCGAGGCCCTTGAAATCCGGATTCGCCTTCATGAAGGCGTCCGGGTCCTTGGCGTATTGCTCGTACTGCTCGGGCGACATGCGTTTGATCGGGTCCAGTTTCTCGATCGCCGCGTCGAGTTCGCCCTTGGGGTGCACGACGACGCGCGTCACCATCGCCGAGTGGTCCTTGCCGCAATACTCGGTGCACAGGATCGGAAACGTGCCCGTTCGCGTGGGCTTGAACCACATGGTGGTAAATCGCCCGGGGACCACGTCCATCTTGGCCCGGAACGCCGGCACCCAGAGACTGTGCAGCACGTCTTCGGAACGCATCGTCAACTTCGTGGGCTGATTGATCTCGCAGTGCAGCTCGTCGCTGCTGACGCCGCTGGGATAATTGAACGTCCAGACCCATTGCCGCGCCACCACGTCCACGTCGCGCGCGTTGGTCGGCGCGGTTCGCTGGTCCATGTAGACCTGCAGGCCCCACCAGAACATGATCGCCACCAGGAACAGCGGAATGATGCTCCACGTGAGTTCGAGCGGCGTGTTGTGCGTCAGGTGATAAGCCGGCTTGGTCCCTTCCGCGCGGCGGTACACGCCGGCGAACCAGAACATCAACCCGACGATCAGCACGAAAAAGAAAATCGAGACGCCCATGATGAAATTGAAGACGGCGTCGACTTCCTGCGAAAACGACGACGCCTGCGGCGGCATCCAGAAGCCTTGCGTCGCGTCCTCGGCGGCCAGCATCAACCAGTTCATTCGCTACGCCTCTTTCACGCCGGCGGCGTTTACATCCATTCCCTCGTGCGACGTTGCAAGCGCGGCGGCGCCCAATTGCGCGGCGCGCTTCCGCCGCAACTCCTGTCGCCAGAATCCCGCCAATACGATCGACAGCAACACGACCGTCAGCGCGCCGCCGACGGTCATCATGCCGCGCGCAAACGGCACGTACGACCCGCTGTGCGGGTCATATCGATAGCACGTCAGAAACAGGTCGTCGATGATGGAGCCGATCCGCCCCTCGGACGCTTCCACCAGCGAGAGGCGCAGCGTCTTCGGGTCGTACGCCACGCCGGCCATGTAGCGCGAGACCTTGCCCGACGGCGTGCAAAGAATGAGCGCGGCGGCGTGCAGCCACTGCTGCGTGCTCTCGTTCCAGCGATAGCCGAACCCGACGCTCGAAGTCAGCGCGCGAATGCTCTCGACTTTGCCGGTCAGGAAATGCCAGCCGCGATGGGCCGCGGCGCGGGCATAATCCTCCATGTAGCTCTGCTTCTTCGCCGCCGCCAGCTCGGGCGTTTCCATCGGATCGAAACTCACGGTCACGATTTCGAATTTCTCGCCGGCGGTCCAGTCCATTTGCTTGAGCGAATCGAGCAGGCCGCTGAGCTGAATTCCGCACAGCGAGGGGCAGCCGTAATAGTTCAGCGTGAGGATGACCGGGCGCTGCCCGTCGAAGAAACTAGACAATCTCACCGGGCGGCCGTGCTCGTCGGCGAATTCCAGATCGAGCGGAAGTTTGTCGCCGACCTTCTGCACAATCTCCGCGCCGGCGAGTTCGGCCGGGCGCACGTCCGCACGCTGCGCGACGGCGCGGGCGCTCAGCGCGGCGAGCAGGAGTGGGATGATTCGGACCGCCGACCGGCGGCCAGGCCGGAAACGGCAATTTGAAATCCGAGAGTTGAGATTCGGTCCGAGCCCCGTAGGGGCGGCAGATTGTCGCCCCGGGCGCAAGCCGGGGGTTTGGCCGCGGAGCGAGATCAGCCCAGAAGGGGCGGAAGAGCCGTTGGGATTCGAAAACGTAGCGGCCGTGCGCGCGATTCTTTCGCCCCTTCGGGGCTGAACGCGCGCAACGCCCGTCGACCCCGGGCTGACGCCCGGGGCTACAATTTGGCGCCCTTCCAAGGCTGCGGCACTCGATTTCGTGCAATGAGTCGTCATGTTTGTTCGCGAGCGCGCATCGTCGACACGGCCGTCATGGTTTCGCGGCCGGCTTCGTCGCCGGCGCGGGCTTCTTACCCGCGTTGATGTCAGCCACCGCCAGTCCGATCGCGCGTTCGATCGGAATGTGCACGAGCTTCCTATCTTCCGGATTCACCCAGCCAACCGAGTGCAGCCGCGCGGTCTGGCGGGCTACCAACTCGCTCACATCGCGATAAGGCGACGCGTATGACGCAGCCAGGCTCGTCGCCTCGACTCGGAAGTACAGCGCCTCGAGTGCGAGGATCAGCGCGATCACGATGATGGCGCCGACCACGCCGCCGTACAGGATCGTACTGGCGTGCGGATCCCCCATGTCCGGGTCGGCCGTTTCGAGCGGTATTGTGTGTTCATGGCTCACGCAAGGCTCCCAATCCGGGTGGGGCGGGCATCCTGCCCGCCACTCCTGGCGGCACACGGCAGGCAAGATGCCCGCCCCACCCGCTAGAAATTCTGAAACGCCAGCGACTCATGCAGCCGCGGGTCGCGCTCGGGCAGCAACGCCGCGCGGCTCATACGCCAGGCGATCGCCGCGAAAAACAAGCCGCCGACACCCACGATCATCGCCACGTCGCCGGCCAGCGCCGCGGGCGCGAAGCTCGGCTGAAACGCCGCGTGCACGCCGTTCTCGAGCGCAGGCTCGATGCGCGGCTTGATCAACCAGAAGATGTCGAAATAGTGCATCAGCAGCACCCACGCGGCGGCGATCAGCAGGAACCGCGGGTTGCGCTTCGGCACGCGCGAGATGATCGTCACGAAGGGCAGCAGAAAGTGCCCCGTGAGCAGGAACAGGCTCAGCCCAATCGACCATCCGTCGCCCTGCCGCGCGAAATACCAAATCGTCTCCTCCGGCAGGTTCGCGTACCAGATTAGCATGTATTGCGAGAACGCGATGTACGTCCAGAACACCACGAAGGCGAAGATCAGCTTGCCCACGTCGTGATAGTGCTCGGTGTTGATCGACTGCGTCAGCCGGCCCGCCGACTGCAATAGGATCATCAGCAGCGCCAGCAGACAGAAGAACCCGACAGCCGACCCGGAGAAGAAGTACACGCCGAACATGGTGCTGAACCAGTGCGGCTCGAGCGACTTGATCAGGTCGATTGCCGCCAGCGACTGCGTCAGCGCGTAGGCGATCATGGCCGGCGCGCTGACCGCCTGCATGCGCGCCGTAAGCTGCGGATCGCCGGTCGAATCCTGCTCGATCGAGCGCCCGACGAAGAAACTCGCCAGCCAGGTCCAGACCGTAAAGTAGATCGCCCAGCGAATCAGAAACCAGGTGGCGTTCAAATAGCTGGCCTTGGCGAGGATCAGCGAATCGTGCTCCGATTCGAGCTTCGCGTGCCCGACCGACCACGGATACACGTCGCCCATGCCCATCACGACTGGCACGACGATCGGCAGAAACAGCAGCGTCATCACCGGCATCGTCCCGGCGACCGCCTCGGCGATGCGCCGCACCACCACGCTCCAGCCGGCGCGCGTCAGGTGCTGCAAGATGACGAAGAACAAACCGCCCAGCGCCAGGCTCAGGCAGAATGCGTACGCGACGATGTACGAGCGGAACATGCCGGGCAGGCCCTGCGACCAGGCCGACAACGCCGCGCCGCCCACCAGCCCGACCACGCCCAGCCCCAGCGCGGAGCGCTGCCAGAGCGGGCCGAGCTCCTCGAGCCGGCGAAGTTCGCGTCCGATGGCGGGTGTGGGGTTCACGCGATTACCTCTGTTCCAGTCGCGCACGCTCATCCGCGCTCAGCTCGGCGGGCGTCGCCGATTGGCTGCGCTGCAGCGCCCGCACATACGCCACGATCGCCCAACGGTCGGCGACCGGAATCGTCGGCCCGTACGCCGGCATCGTGCGGTTACCGTTTGTGATCGTGTTGAAGATGTTTCCGACCGGCCGGGTGCGGCGTTCGTCGTCGTTGAGATTGCTGGGCTGCACCCAGGTGGTCTCGACCAATTCCTGGGCGCGCTGATGCACGCGCCCATTGCCTTCCCCGGTCAACCCGTGACACGGCGCACAGTAAATCGCGAAGCGCGCCTGTCCGCGGCGAACCAGGTCCTCGGTGATCTTCCCGTCCGGCGCGATTTCCTTGCGGTGAACCGGGAAGTCGTCGAAATACACGACCGTCGGCTGGCCCTTTTCGTCCACGCCGCGCTTGTAGCCGTGGAAGTAGTGCATGTCGTCGTCGCGATCGCCGGGGAGCAGCCGCTGCAGGCCGGGCAGCGTCACCGCGCGGGCGACGGTGTTCTCAACCGGCTGGCGGCTGGCGCGTCCGTCAGCGAACATGGCGTTGGCCTTCTGGGCCTTGAATTTCTCCTGATTGTCCATGTCCTGAATGATGTGGATCGGCTGCGCGGACGACTTGGCGACGCGGGCCCGGGCGATGACCGCCAGCGGGATCAGCCCCAAACAGGCGGCAATCACCGCGGCGCGCCCCAGCCACGCCGGCGGAGCGCTGGGCGCCAGACTCTCTTCGATCTTCTCAATCGCGGTCGCGCCGAGCGTCTCGACGAAGCGCATCGTCGTGGCCGCGGAGAAACGCGGATCGCTGGCTTCAATGCTGATGAAGTAGCGATCGTCGGTCACGCGCTTGAAGCGCGGGCTGCCGAAAAGCGCGTTGTACAGCGCCGGCAGTCCGTTCAGCCCCAGCATCCCAAACACCGCGCCGAACGACGCGAACAGGATCGTCAGCTCGAAAATAACGGGGATGAACGCCGGCAGGCTCCAGAATGGCTTGCCGCCGACGATGATCTTGTAATCCACCGCGTTGGTGAACCAGGTCAGCAGCAGGCCGGTGATCGTGCCCGTCATGCCGGCAAAGAACACGATCCACGGCAGGCGCGTGCGGCGGATGCCCATCGCGCCGTCGATGCCGTGAACCGGATAAGGCGAGTGCACGTCCCACAGTTCGTATCCGGCGTCGCGCACGCGCATCGCCGCCGCGCGGAGTTTCTCTTCGGCATCGAATTCCAGCAGCACGCTTTGCAACCGCGTGCCGGCCGGCCGCTGCTTTGGATGGCCGTGTCCGTGCGATTGCGGCGTCGTCGGAGCGGCGACAGTGCTCATCGAGCGCCCTCCAGTGCCGGGCCGGCGTGGTGAGCGACGCCGTGATGCTCTTGCGCGTGCTGCTCATGACGCTGATGCATGACGACCATTTTCACTTCGGCCATCGCGATCATGGGCAGGAAGCGGATGAAGAGCAGGAACAGCGTGAAGAAGAGCCCGAAGCTGCCGATCAGCGTGCAGAACTCGACCCAGGTCGGGTGATAGGTGTCCCACGAACTGGGCAGGAAGTCCTGGCTAAGTGAAGTCACGATGATGACGAAGCGCTCGAACCACATGCCGACGTTCACCAGCACGCAGATGACCATCATCGCGGGAATGCTGGTGCGGATCTTCTTGAACCAGAAAAGCTGCGGGAAGATCACGTTGCATGAGACCATGATCCAGTACGCGAACCACCAGGCGCCGAACGCGCGGTTGATGAACGCGAAGCGCTCGAACGCGCTGCCCGAGTACCAGGCGATGAAGAACTCCGTGCCGTAGGCGTAGCCCACCATCATCCCGGTCACCAGGATGATCTTGTTCATGTTGTCCAGGTGCCGCAGCGTGATGATGTGCTTGAGGTTGAACCACTCCCGCGCCGGCACCGCCAGCGTCACCACCATCGCGAAGCCGCTGAAGATTGCCCCGGCCACGAAGTACGGCGGAAAGATCGTCGTGTGCCAGCCGGGAAGCTGCGAGACCGCGAAGTCGAAGCTCACGATCGAGTGCACGCTCAGCACCAGCGGCGTGGACATGGCCGCCAGCAGGAGGTACGCCACCTCGTAGCGGTGCCAGTGGCGGGCCGAGCCGGTCCAGCCCAGTGAGAAGATCCCGTATGCGAACTGCGCGACGCGCGACTTGGCGCGGTCGCGAAGCGACGCCAGGTCCGGAATCAGGCCCACGTACCAGAACAGCAGCGAGACGGTGAAGTAGGTGCCGACCGCGAACACATCCCACAAGAGCGGACTGCGGAACTGCGGCCACATCAGCATCTGGTTCGGAATCGGGAACAGGTAGTACGCCATCCAGACGCGGCCGATGTGGATGCCGGGGAATAGTAGCGCGCAGATCACCGCGAAGATCGTCATCGCCTCGGCGAAGCGGTTGATGCTGGTTCGCCACTTCTGGCGAAACAGGAACAAAATCGCCGAGATCAGCGTGCCGGCGTGGCCGATGCCGACCCAGAACACGAAGTTCGTGATGTCGAAGCCCCAACCCACCGGGTTATTCAATCCCCAAACGCCGACGCCGGTGAAGAATAGGTACCCGATCATCGCGCCGAGCATGCCAAGCGCCGCCAGCGAGACCGCGAAACCGACGAACCAGCCGGTCGGCGTGCGCGACTCGACCGGCAGACAGACCGCCTCGGTAACGGACGTAAGCGTGGGGTCGCCGAGGATGAGCGGCGTTCGTCGCCGCGGATCATCCCAGGTGTTGTCCAGTTGCTCGATCGGTATCGTCGCCATTCGCTACCCTGCGTGATGGGCGCTGCCGCCCGAGGTCGCCTCGGCCGAACCCGCCAGCGCCGGATTGTTGAGCCGCGCGAGATACTTGGTCCGGACGTTCAGGTTTAATTCGTCGAGCACGGAGAAAGCCCGTTCGTCCACATGCGCCGCAGCGACCGCGCTGCCGACCTTGGCCAGATCGCCAAAGCCGATCGCTTCCGCCGGGCAGGCCTGCGCGCAGGCCGGCGTAATGACGCCGTCGGGAATCTCGAGCTTCTCGTTCTTGTAAACGATCTTGGCGCGGTTAATGCGCTGCACGCAGTAAGTGCATTTTTCCATCACGCCGCGGCTGCGCACCGTGACATCCGGGTTGAACGCCATGCGCTCGAGGATCGTGACGTCGACGCCCTTCATGGGCACTTCGCCGCTCTGGCCGCTGCGCGGGTGATATGGCCCGTGATGATTGTAGAACCAGTTGAACCGCCGCACTTTGAATGGGCAGTTGTTCGAGCAGTAACGCGTGCCCACGCAACGGTTGTAGACCATCGCGTTCAGACCTTCGTGGTCGTGCACGGTCGCGTTCACCGGGCAGACCGTCTCGCACGGAGCGTTCTCGCAATGGTGGCAGGTCAGCGGCTGGTGGCGGGCGCTGGCCGATTCCGGCGCGCCCTTGAAATAGCGGTCAACGCGGATCCAGTGCATCTCGCGCCCGCGCGAGACCTCGCGCTTGCCGACCACCGGGATGTTGTTCTCGGCCTGGCACGCCGTCACGCACGCGCTGCAGCCGGTGCACTTGCTCAGATCGATGCTCATGCCCCAGCGCTGGCCGACGTATTCGTGCGGCTGAAACAGGGGCGCGACCGGCAGCGGGTGCGTGTGCCCGTGCATCGCGTCGTGCGGGTCGGCGGCGAATTCTTCCGCGCTCACTTCGCGGATCAGCGCGTCGGCGCGCACAGCCAGCTCTTTCGATCCGACCTGGGTTGTGATCGCGTGGTGGTCCTGCGTGCCGACAAGCTCGAAATTCGAGCCGCTGGCGGTCGCGCGGGCCGCGGCGAAGTGCCAGTTCTCGCGCGTCCGCAACTTGTACGCGTTGAAGCCAGCGCCTTTCGACACCGCGCCGCCATGCGTGCGGCCCCAGCCAAGCGTAACCGTCAGCGAGCCGGCCGCGTGCCCCGGCATGACGAATGCCGGCATTTGCAGCGATTGACCGCCGACCTCCAGCTTGACCGAATCGCCCTTGGCGCCGATTCCGAGCCGCTTGGCGTCGAGCGGCGCGACGTAGACCGCGTTGTCCCACACCAGCTTGGACATCGGGTCCGGCAGCTCTTGCAGCCAGCCGTTATTCGCGAAGCGGCCGTCGTGGAGCTTGTAGTCGGGCCGGAATGCCAACTCAAACGAACCGGCTTCGGCCGGCTTGGCGCTTTGCGCCAGCGCGATCAGCGAATTGACCCAGCCGAAACCCGAGAGCTTCGCGCCGCTGCGAGCGCTGGCCGTGTCGCGAATTACCCCGTCGTTGAGCCACCCGCGCCACGTTACATCGAAATCCGTCGCGTTGGCGGCGAAACGCGTTCGCAGCGTGCGCCGGACGATCTCGTACCCGTTGGAAACCTCGTCGCCGGCCATCAGCGCCAGCAGCTCGATCGGCGTCTTGCCGTCGTAGATCGCCGCAATCAGCGGCTGAACGATCGACACGGTGCCGTCGTAGCCGCGCGCGTCTCCCCAGCTTTCGAGGTAATGGGCGCGGTTCACGTGCCAGCGGCACTCGCGCCCGGTCTCGTCGCGATAGTGGCCTAGGTGAATCGTGTTGGGAACCTTGGCGAGCGCGGCGGCCAGGTCCAGGTCAGCCGGCGCGTCGTAGACCGGGTTGCCGCCGATCAAGACGAGCGTGTCGACCGCGCCGCTCTTGAGCCGTTCGACGAGCGCCGCGATCGCGTCAACGTGCGCCGGGCGCTTCGCGTCTGGAGCGGGCGTGTAGCTGACCGTCTGGCCGACGTTACCGAGTGCCTCGTTAAGCGCACAGCACAGCGCGTGAAGCTCCGGCGGCTGCTCGTCGCCGGCGATCAGCACCGACGCGCCCTTGTGCGCCAGCAGGTCGCGGGCCGCGGCTGCGATTACGGCGACGTCCGCGGCGGGCGGAATGCCGCGGGCCAGCGCGCCGGCCTCGCCGGGAAGCGTCAGGCCCAACCGAGCAAGTTCCGCCGCGAGTTGCACCGCCGCCGCGGGAATCGCGGAGCCGCGGATCGCGACGCGCTGATCGGCGTTAGAACCCGTGATCGAGTGACCGCTTTCGAACACATAGAGCCGATTGATCTTTTTCGCGTCGCCACGGCGGCGCGCGAATTGGCGCGTCAGCAGCAGCGAGGCCGGGTGCGTCATCAGGAAGTCGGCATCGAGAGATACGACGATGTTGGCTTTGGATAGGTCATATTGCGGACGATGCGGCGCCCCCAGCGCATCGGTGGTTCCCCGGCGTTCGTTGTCGCGCGAAAGCGGTTCATACTCGAACCAGCCCGCGCTCGGGAAAGCGGCGGCGAAGCGGGTTCGCATTTCGGCGTAGCTGGGTGAATCGGAAGCTTCGCTCAGTACGCACAGCCCCTCGCCCTTGCGCTGCCGCAGAGACGCGAAGTGCGGCGCGGCGAAAGCCGCGAATTGATCCCATGTCCGAATCTGATTCTGCTCGGCGCCGCGCTCGACGCAGGCCTGGCTTCGGTCCGGATCGTAAAGATCGAGCACGCTGGCCTGCGCGATCGCGCTGCTGGCGCCGAGACTGATCGGATGCTGGTCGTTACCCTCGATCTTGATCGGCCGCCCATCATAGCTGGTCACGAGCAGGCCCAGTCCGACGCCGCCCAGTTCCATGGCCGTCGCGTACTGCACCGGGATGCCCGGAACGCGGCCGGCGGGATTGCCGGCGAACGGAACGATCTCTTCCTTGGGCCAGCGGCAACCGGTCAAGCCAGCCATCGCGAGCGACGCGCCCATGACCTTGAGGAATTGGCGGCGCGATGGCGCCTCGGCCAGCTCGGGCAGATTCGGGAATTCCCGGGCCACGAATTGCCGAAATTCCGGCGTTCCGGCCAGTTCGTCGAGGCTGCGCCAATATGCCTGACCGCTGCCGCGGTCGCTGCGAATCGCCATTCTGCTCCCTCAAGCCGGCGCTGACGCCGCTGAGTCTCGTCCGAGCCGCGCCCCTCAATGAAGCGGGGGCTGAAGAATGCCTGCGGCTCGCATTGTTTCCCGCTTCCTGACGGTCGCGGCTCGGTAAAGACCCTGCCAACGCCGTCCGCTCGAATGCCTCGCCCGCGCCGCGTCAGCGGTGACAGGTCGTGCAGTCGGTGGACGGATTGATGTCGTTCTCCTTGCGGAGTCGCGCGCCCAGCACCGCCGGATCCTCATCGGGGACCCAGTCCATCTTGGTGATCACGTCCTGCGGTCGCAAACGCTTGTCGGGATTGCGATGGCAGTCCAGGCACCAGGCCATACTCAGCGGCTGGGCCTTGTAGACGACCTCCATGTGATCAACCCGGCCGTGGCACTCGACGCACCCGACGCCGCGCCGCACGTGGGCGCTGTGGTTGAAGTACGCGTAATCCGGCAAGTCGTGCACTTTGACCCAGTGCACCGGCTCGCCGGTAGCGTAGCTTTCGCGCACTTTCGCCAGCTTCTCCGTCTGGCGGATGTTCGTGTGGCAGCCCATGCAGGTTTGCGTCGACGGAATCGCGGCGAACGCCGCGCTTTCGACTGTGCTGTGGCAGTAGCGGCAGTCGATGCCGAGCTTTCCGGCGTGAACGGCGTGACTATAGGGCACCGGCTGAACGGGGGCGAAGCCCACGTCCGTCGCCGCCGGCGAAAAGCCGAAGGTGATGATTGCGGTCACATAAAGGGCCGCGACGACAACTCCGCCGCCCACGGCGGCCTTCAGGCCGTTCGTCCACTTCGGAAACATGGTGTCTCTGCGAGTCCTCGGGTCACTGAAAGAGGCCACGATGATAGGAACACGCGCGCAGCGGTCAAGTGCGTCGGCGGCTTTTCGAAAAAATCGAGTGCGAGGCCCGCGGCTTTGAGGCCGGCCGCCAGGCTGCGCGCCGTTGGAGATACAATGGCCGCAATGATCCACCTGACGCGAGAAGTCCGATTCTCAGTCGATCGCGATTGGGCCGGGCACATCGAGTTCACGCGACCGGTAACGAACTCCTGGGGCGGCTGGCCCAGCGCCGTGGGGCTAATCCCGTATCTGTGCGTGCGGGCCACGGTGAGCGGGGCGCCCGATCCGCTCACGGGCTACTTATGCAATATCAAGCTGATCGACGATCTGCTGCGCCAGCACACGATTCCATACGCGGCGCAGGAACTCGAACGGCGCGGCTGGCGGCTATCGGCGGAGCAACTGCTGCTGGCGCTTTGGCCGCAGGTTGACGCGCGCATCCGCCCGCCGGCGCGCCTCGAGCGGCTTGAACTCGGCCCGACACCCTACCTGAAATACGCGATTCAGCACGAGGCGCCCGACATGGTCGAGCTCACACAACAATTCGAATTCTCCGCCGCCCATCGGCTGCATAGCCCGCAACTGTCCGACGCGGAGAACCGCGCCATTTTCGGCAAGTGCAACAATCCAAACGGGCACGGGCACAATTACATCGTGGAGATCACGGTCGCCGGCGTTCCGGACCAGCGCGGCGCGGTGTTGCCGCTGCCGGGGTTCGAACGGCTGGTGCAGCAGCACGTAATCGATACGCTGGATCACACGCACCTGAATGAGGATGTCGCGGCGTTTCGTGCGATCAACCCGACCGTTGAAAACATAGCGCGTGTGATTTGGGAGATGCTCGAGGAGCACCTGAAACCGGCGCGACTCGCGCGTGTGCGGGTGTTCGAGACACCCAAGACCTGGGCCGAGTATCGCGGAGGGCGCTAAGTGAGCGGATGTTGGAGCAAACGCCGCGTAGCGCCGCCGGCAGTCGTCGCGGCGCTGTGGCTCGTCGGCTGTAGCGCTCCGCCACGCGATGCGCCGCGACGCGAGGAATCGATTCGTCCCGCGGGCGCGTCCCAACCGGCCGCGCCAGGAACACCTATTGCTGGCGTCGACGCAACGCCGAGCGGGCTCGAGCACGTGCTTTCGCCCAGCGAGGGTGTGTTCAGCGGCTCGCGCCCCGAGACTCCATCGGACTTCGACTCGCTGCGTGCGAGGGGAGTTCGAACGATTCTTTGCGTGGATGGCATGCAACCGAATGTCGCCGAGGCCGAGCAGCGCGGCATGCGCTACGTACACTTGCCGCTGGGCTACGACGGCATTCCCGCGCCGCGCTGCGCTGAGCTATCCCGCGCTGTACGTGACCTGCCCAAACCGATTTACGTCCATTGCCATCACGGACTCCATCGCGGGCCGGCGGCGACGGCCGCGGCGCTGGTCGGACTGGGCCGCATGACGCCGGATCAGGCGGTCGCGTGGATGAAATCCGCGGGTACGTCGCCGTCGTACGCCGGGCTGTTCCGCGATGTCAGCCACGCGCATCGGCTCAGTGACGCCGAGCTCGCGCGCGCCTCGTCAGAGTTTCCGTCGCGAGCGCCGGTCGCGGACTTGGCGCGGGCGATGTCCACGATTGACGCAGCCTGGGACAATCTCGCACGAATCCGCGACGCCGGCTGGACTACGCCTCCCGCACATCCGGACCTGGCGTTGCGCGCGGAAGCGACAATTATCTCCGAGGCGTTTCGGGAGGCGGGGCGAATCGACTCGCCCCGCGGGGCGGAATTTCGGGCGCGCTTACGACAGGCGGAGCAAGCGGCGCAGGAGCTGGCCAATGCCGGCGGATCCGAGCACGTGGCGCTTGAACGCATCCACAAAGAATTGGCGGCCCAATGCCAATCGTGCCACCGTGATTTTCGAGACTGAGTGGTAAATGACCGTGCGCGAGTACGCGCCGCAATCAGAACGCGCAGAGCCAGCAAGCGCAATTCCCACTGCGCTCGCTTGCGCGTCGCGTTCTGATCGCGCTGCGTACTCGCGCACGATCACTTACGTCGAGACGAGATTCGGAAAGCCCGTATGCGTATCTTACTGATCGAAGACGATCCCAACATCTCCGGTTTCGTGGCGCGAGGACTTTCGGAACTCGGATACGTCGTGGAGCCGGTTCGCGACGGCAACGAAGCGCTCCGTCGCATTGCGCCGGACGCCTTTGATCTGATCATTCTCGACGTGATGCTGCCGGGCGACGACGGGCTGTCGGTGTGTCGCTTGCTCCGGCAGCGCGGCATCGCCACGCCGATTCTCATGCTGACGGCGCTTTCGTCAACCGGCGACAAGGTGGCGGGGCTTGACGCCGGTGCGGACGACTATCTGCCCAAGCCGTTCGAGTTCGACGAGTTGGCCGCGCGGGTCAAAGCGCTGCTGAGGCGCGGACGCGGCAGCGAATCGTCGTTACTGCGGATGGACGACTTGGAGCTCAACTTGCTGAAGCGCGAGGCGACGCGGGCCGGAAAAAAGATCCGCCTGACAGCCAAGGAATTCGCGCTGCTCGAGTACTTCATGCGCAATCCCAATCGCGTGTTGACGCGCACCGCGATCGGCGAACGGGTCTGGGAGATGGACTTCGACTATGGCGGAAACGTGATCGAGGTGTACGTGTCGACGCTGCGCCGCAAGATCGACAAGGGCTTCGACCGCCCGCTGATCCACACCGTGATCGGTATGGGCTATCTGTTCGGCCTCGAAGCGCCCGGCGGATAGCGCAATCCCATGAAGAACCCACTGACGACTCTGCGCGCTCGACTGGTCTTCACCAACCTGGTCGTGTTCGGCGTGGTTCAGCTCGCGCTGGTCGGTCTGGCCTACTACATCTGCACACGATTCTTCAGTTGGGATTTTGACCAGCGCCTGCTCGACGGCGCGCAGAGCACAGCCGAGTTGATCGATCTCTCGGCGGCCGCTTCGAATAGCCAACCAACCTCGCAACGCTACCAACCGCGCGTCAATCCGTTCCGCTTTCTCGTTTACTACTTCCAGATTCGCGCTCGCGACGATGTCATCATCGAGCGGTCGCCAAACCTGGGGGAATCGGTGCTGCCGCTCAGCCCGCGCGCCAGAGACGCACGCCGTACGCTGCGCCCCGTGCTCGAGACGCTGCAGGGTCCCTTGAGCGAGAAGCTGGTCGGACCGGAACAGACGTTGCGCCTGATCACGATCTACGACGATCCGGAATCGACCGTGCCGTACTACCTGCAAATCGCGATCAGCTCTGCGACCATCGACCAGTCGCTCCGCGCGCTGGAGCGCACGTTCATGCTGCTTGTTCCGCTCGGGCTGGCGCTTTCGGCTGGCGCGTCCTGGCTGCTGGTGAGGCGGTCGCTCGGACCGATTGGGCGCATTGCGCGCGAGGCGCGATCGCTCACCGCGGCGCGCCTCGACCGGCGCTTGCCGGTGCCTGCGGGACAGGACGAAGTCGTTGCGCTGGTCACGACGCTGAACGACATGCTGGATCGGCTGGAATCCGCGTTCCGGTCGCAGGAGCGCTTCGTCGCGAACGCGGCGCACGAGCTCCGAACGCCGGTGACGCACCTTCTGGGCGAGGCGCAGCTGCTGTTGCGACAGCATCGCGGCGTTGAGCGCTACGGCGACTTCGTGGCTTCCGTGCAGGCCGAAATGCGGGGCCTTGCGCAGATCGTCGAAAGCTTGCTCGCGCTGGCCCGCGCCGATGCGGGCCTGGCGCCGGAGCAGTTGCAACGCGTGTCGATCAATGAGACCGTCTCGGACGCGCTCGAGCGCTCGCACGCCTACGCCCGTCAGCACGAGGTGCGCGTTCAGGCCATGCTACCGCCGGTCGACGGCGACGCCGAGCCGCCCGAAGTTTCCGGAGACCATGAGCTGCTGGTCACGCTGGTGGCGAACCTGCTGCGAAATGCGATTCGTCATTCGCCGCCGGGGCAGGTGGTCGACGTCGCGGTTCAGCGCAGCGAGAGTCGAATCGCCATTCGCGTACGCGATCGCGGGCCGGGAATCGCGGCTTCAGATCTGCCGCATATCTTTGAACCCTTCTATCAGGGTGACAGATCGACCGTCGCTCCGCACGGCGGCGCGGGATTGGGCTTGTCGATCGCCGTCAGCGTCGTGCGCCTTCACGGCGGGACTATCTCGGCTCAGAATCGCCCCGACGGCGGATGCGAAGTGGAGATCAACCTGCCGCCGGCCGCACCTGAACTCACCTGAATCGTTCGATAGCCGCTCTTTAGACCGTTTTCATCCCGCGAAGCGATCATTCTTTTGTCGGCGAACCGGCGACGCTTGTAAGCGTTGCTTCGCCGCGGGAAGCAAAAGGACTTAGCAATGCGTCGTATCGCGAAGTTAGCGGTTTGTGGTGCGTTTCTCGCCTCAATAAGCAGTGTCTCACTTGGACAGGTCAGCGAGCAGGCTAAGGGTCAGAAGACAGCCGTTCACAAAGAGGCACATCCGGCGGCTGCGAGGTCGACGCCTGTCACTGGCAAGCCGACAACGCCCCCGCCCATGCCGCAACCGAACCAGCCGTCTAGTCCCGCCCTGCCGCCCCAGATCGCGGACGCCGTACAGCGTGAAATCCCACAGGGGCAAATCGTGTCCGCGGCCATCGAGCACCTTGCGTCGGGTAACTCGTTGTATCTGGTTCGCGTCAATTCAGCGAGCGGACGGCGTGACCTGACGATTCGTCAAGACGGATTGGTGCTTCTGAATGACCCGGCGACTCCAGACGCGATCGGCGCTCCGCTTGCGACGCCGGTCACAAGCAACTCGGCCGGCGGCGCGAGATAAGTTTCCTCTTAACTGCCTTTAAGGCGGACTTCAAATGATCAGCACACACTCTGGAAGACGCACCCTGGAGCGCCGCATGTCGTGGTCTGCCCGTGTTCGGCCGTCGCGAATTAACCACGTGAGCCTTCGCGTGCGTGATTTGCGGCGCAGCGCCGACTTTTACTGCTCGCTGCTAGGTATGGAGATGCGACCGGCGACTCCGCCCGGAGACAGCGTTTGCGTTTGCGCGGTTCCGTCGGCTTCGTCGGAAAACACGTTCGGAATCGCGCTCGTGCAAGGTCTTCCGCGCGGCACGGAGCCGTTTGGAATGGACCATGTGAGCTTGCAGGTGGATGCCGCCCGCGATGTGGATGAAATCTATGGGGCGGCCGTCGCGCAGGGCTACGGGGCAACCGAGCCGAGGTTCTTCGGCGGGTATTACCAAACGTTTCTGTTCGACCCGGACGGCTACAAGATCGAAATCCTCGCCGAACAATCGGTGCTCGACGCACAGATGATCGCCGCGCGAATCGCGAGCAACAACGGCAACGGCGCGGTGTATGACCGACTTGGCGGGCTGGATCGCGCCGTGGTGGCGTCTGTCGAAGCCCGCGAATCAAGCGTATCGTGATCTCCACAGAAGGGAGTCTGTTGTCCATGACGAGCTTGTTCACGCGGAAAATCGGTCGAATTGTGCTGGCTGGCGCGCTCGCGCTCGGGCTCGGGTCATTGGCCCTGGCTGACGACGCGACCGGCAAGGTCGGCGGTTCGTCCAAGCCGGCCGCCGTGGCGGGCGGCAAGTCGACATCGTCGACATCCACCCATCACCACAAACGCCGGCACCACAAATCGATCGGGACCTCGAGCAAAGGCGCTAAGAGCACCGCGTCCTCGAAGTCCCGACCGGCAGGAGGGTAGGAGGGGCGCAGCCACATCGCGTGCGGCGGGCCGCCCCGTCGCACGCATGCGCCGGAACAATCTCGCCCGCGCCGCGCGGCGGATCGGAGATTCGCGGTGACCCTGCACCGAGGTCGCCGATGGCCCAACGATCCCGAACGCCGCCGGCGCTTTTTCATTTCCGCGGTCTCCGATAATCCGCCCAATGGGGCGCGCCATCAGCCGACGCCGATTTCTTCCAATCGTCGCTCGTTCCGGATAGAACCCGCCGCGTGTCAGCGATGCTCACGAACGCGGGCGGCGCGCTTCAAGCGCTCCTCGACTTCCTCTGGCGCCCGATCGCCGAGACGCCGTGGGGTGACTTTCGCGACTTCTGGCTGCAACGCGTGTTCGACGACCGATTTCTGGTCGCTTACTTCCTGCTCCTGACCCCACTGCTGCTCGCCTTTCCGCGCCGTTGGCTGCGTCACGGGATCATCCTGACGGGCTTGGCGTTTGTCGCGTACGTCTTCGGCGTGCCATACGCCGTCTTCTGGTTGGCCAACTGCACGCTCTTCTATTTCCTGAGCGAGCGATTCGCGTGGGAGATGGGAGACCGGTCGATGTGGGACCGGTCTCCTGACCGGTCGGGAGATCGGTCCCACAATCGGGAGACCGGTGCCCCACTCACCGAACCCAGCGGGTCCCCATCGCACGGCCCGATCATCGGTGCGATCGTCGTCGTCGCCGGCTGGTACCTGCTCACACAGGCGTTCAGCCACATCAAGATCAGTTGGAACTGGAACGACTGGCTCTATTGGCACGAACCGTGGAGCTTTCCGCTCGGCGCGCGGAACGTGATTTGGGAGCCCTTCTCGTTTTCGCCCGATCGACCGGCGCTTGGACCCGACGGGCCGCGCCCGCCGCCGATTTTCCGCGCGATCTTCATCAACCCGCACAACATCGGCACGGCGTATTTCACCATCCGCATGCTGCACTATTTCTCCGAGCTGCGGCACCGGCGCATACCGGCGGCGCGACGCACGTTTCTGAACTTCGTATCGTACCTGTGCTACGCGCCGACGCTGATGCAGGGGCCGATCGAGCGCTACGCGACGTGGCAGGACGAGATGGACACCTGCCACGAGCGCCGCGGCTGGGCCAACCTGCCGCCGGCGCTTGTGCGGATCGGCTGGGGCGTGCTCAAGTCGCTGATCGTGAACTGGTATTTCGTGCCCGTGTTGTGGTACCAGCTGGGCGTCGGCGACGACAGTCGCTACTACAAGCGGCCGGAGGAGATTCAGAGCTACGCGCTGCTGTATTTCGGCGTATTCCTGCAAATCTACACGCTGTATCTCGAATTCAGCGGCTACTGCGACATCTCCGCCGGCGTCGCGCGGCTGCTCGGATATCGCCAGATTGAAAACTTCGATTGGCCGTGGCTGGCGACCAGTCTGCGCGACTTCTGGCGACGCTGGCACATCAGCTTGTCGCTGATGCTGCGCGATCACCTCTACATCGCGCTGGGGGGCAATCGGCGGCATGTAACGTGGAATTTGTGCGTCACCTTCGGCCTGTGCGGCGTCTGGCACATTCCGAATTTGTCGATGTTGATCTGGGGCGTCCTGTTGGGACTGATGCTGGCGCTCAATCAGCATTGGGTGCAGTGGGTCAAACGCCTGGACGAATCGCCTGCCGGGGCGTTGCCCGCGCTGCGGCGGGCCTGGTTGAAGCTGCGCCCGCTGCCGCAAATCGCGGCCTGGCTGCTCACGATGCACGCGTTCGTGTTCTCGCTGCTGATCTTCTTCGGCGGCAGCGGGGCGATCCGCGTGGCGAAGGAACTGATCATTCGGCCGCTGCAACGGATGTTTCCGGCGCTCCATGGAGCCCAGTAGCCGGCGTTCCGCATTTACGTCGCCGGAAGCAGCGCCGCGGCTGCAACTTCGAGCAAGTGCCGCGCATCGACGCCGATGTGATGCGATATCTGCTCGCGGCAGGAGAATCCGCTTACGGCGATGGTCGCTTCTGCTCGATTGCGCACCGCCGGAAAGAGCCGTTGCTCGCCGACCGCGCGCGCGATTTCGTAGTGGTCCTTTTCGTGGCCAAACGAACCGGCCATTCCGCAGCATCCGCTATTGATCTCGCTCGCCGCCAGGCCCGGAATCGCACCCAGTAGGGCCATCGCGTCGGCAGTGCCCGCGAGCGCCTTTTGATGACAATGCCCGTGATAGAGGACGCGCGAAGTCGGTGAGCGGCGCCAAGGCAACGCCTTCGAATCCTCGCGAATTACGCGTGCCAGCAGTTGCTCCACCGTCATCGTCCGCGCCGCGATTCGCCGCGCGGCCTGCGTCCGCACGAGTTGCGGCGCTTCGTCGACGAAGGTGAGGATGCAGCTAGGCTCGCTGCCCACGAGCCAGGTGTCGCCGTCGATCAACTCCTGCAGAGTCTCGACGTTCCGTTCGGCGAGTTTCGCCGCTTCGTCGAGAAAGCCCTTGCTGATCAGCGGCCGGCCGCAACACGCCAGCCGCGGCGCGAGCACCTCGAAGCCGGCGGCTTCGAGCAGTCGCACCGCGGCGACGCCGACCTGCGGCCAATAGTGGTTCATCCAGGTGTCGACGAAATAGATTACGCGGCCGCGCGAGACTGCCGCGCAGGATTGGGGGAAGCGGGCATCCTGCCGGCTCGAGATCTCGACGCCGGGCGAGCGAGATGCCCGCTGTGCCCAACTCGTCTCAAACCAGGCTCGAAATGTCCGAGATGCAAAGCGCGGCGGCGCGAGGCGTCGATCGATTCCCAAGCAGCGATCGAGCATCGCCCGCGTCCATTTCGACTGCGCGATCGCGTTCGCGAGCGCCGGCCACAACGAGCCAAGCCGGGCGGCGGTGGACGCCGCAGCCAGAATTCGTGCCGACAACGACGCGCCGCGCGTGCGATTCCGCGCCGAGAGCCACTCGGCCTTCAGCCGAGCCATGTCGACGGCCGTCGGACATTCCGTTTTGCATGCCTTGCAGGACAAGCACAGGTCCATCGCCTCGTCGAGCGCCGGATCGTCGAGGCCGCTCAGCAACCCCTGATCGGAGAGCGCCGCGCGGAGCGCCAGCGCGCGGGCGCGCGTCGTATGACGCTCGTCGAGCGTCGCCATGTACGACGGGCACATCGTGCCGACGAGCTTCTGCCGGCACTGCCCGACGCCGCTGCACATTGCGGCCAGCCCGGCCATGCCGCCGTGCGCGGAAAAATCCAGCCGCGTTTGAATCGGCAGCCGTATGGGCGCTCGCTCGGCCCGCAGCCGCTGGTCCATCGGCAGCGGATCGACGATTTTCCGCAGATTGAATAGCCCGTTGGGATCGAAGGCCCGCTTGACCTCGCGAAATGCCTGCGCGAGGCGCGGGCCGTACATGCGCTCCAGCCATTCCGAGCGCACGATTCCATCGCCGTGTTCGCCGGTCATCGCGCCGCCGTACTTGAGCACCAGCTCGCAGGTCCGTTCGGCGATACGGCGCATGCGGACGCGATCCGCCGGCTGGCGGAGATTGAGCGTCGGGCGGACGTGGATCACGCCGACGCTGGCATGCGCGTAGTGCCCCACTTCGCCGACGCCCTCTTCGGCGATGATTGCATCCAGCTCTTCGATGTAGTCGCGCAGGCGGGACGGTTCGACGGCGGCGTCTTCGATGAATTCGAGCGGGTGCACGTCGCCCGGGCGCGACATCAGCAGGCCGAAGCCCTTGTTACGGAGGTTCCACACCGCGGCCTGTCCGGCGGCGTCGAAGACGACTCGCGCCGGCTGGCCGATGCCGGCTGCGCATATGTCAGCCTCCAGCTCGCGCATGCGGCGTCGTAGAAGCGTGTCGTCGTCGTCGTACAACTCGACAACCAAGATGGCCCGTGGGTCGCCGACAAGGAATTTTTCTCGCAAGAAGGTGGGGATTTGCGGCCCGCCGGCGCGCAGGATGATGTCGTCAACCAGTTCCACCGCGGCGGGCCGATGGCTCAGCGCGCGCGGCGTCGCGGCCAGCGCGTCGAGCACGCTTGCGAAATGCAGCACGATCAGAGCCTTGGATCGCGGGAGCGGAAACAGCCGCAATTTCGCCGACACGACCAGCCCGAGCGTGCCTTCGCTGCCGATGAGCAGCGTCGCCGGATTGAGATCCGCCGACATCATCAGCCGATCGAGCGCATACCCGCCATTGCGACGCATCACACGCGGATAGCGGGCCAGCACGTCGTCGCGATATTCATGGCGGATGCGATCGAGGTCGCTGAGGATCGCGTCCTCGCGCGCCTCCGTCAGCGACTCTCCGCGAGGTCTAATCGAGCCGCGACTGAAAGGGAGCGGGGAATACGGAATCCACGCCTGTTGTACGCCGCGCTTCCTTTCGGTCGCGGCTTGGTCAGGCCGAACATTACCAAGACCGAGCGGCGAGGCCGGACTTGGACTTGTGGATTGGGGTTCGAGATCCCCGGTCTTGTGTGCGGCCGCGCGTTCCGGCGGCAGATCGTCGTACGCAGCGTGTTTCCAGGTCCTGACGCTGCCGTCGCTCAGCACGACCGTGAGTTCGTCGACGTAATCGACCGTGCGGCCGTAGTAGACCGAGTGCGAACCACACGAGTTGTTCGCGATCATGCCGCCCAGCGTGGCGCGGCTCGAAGTGGCGACATCGGCCGGAAAGTGCAGACCCAGCGGCGTCGCCGCGGCGTTCAAGTCGTCGAGTACCGCGCCCGGCTCGACGGTCACCGTCCCCGCCGCGGCTTCAATTGGCCCGATGCGCGTCATGTAGCGCGAAAAGTCGACGATCACGCCTTCGCCGATCGCTCCGCCGGCGATGCCGGTGCCGGCGCCGCGCGGCACGATCGGCACGCCATGCGCGGCGCAGGTGCGCACGAGCGTGATGACATCTTGTACGTCGCGAGGCATGACGACGCCGGCCGGGATGATCTCGTAGATGCTGGCGTCGCTCGCATAGATCGCGCGGGCGAGCCGGTCGAAGCGCACTTCGCCCGCGATGGAGCGCTCCAGTTCGGCGGCGAGAATCTGCACCCGGTCGTCGAGCAACGGTAGCGAGGCGCGAGCGCGCATGCACGTAACGTAACAGCGATGACGGAACGCGGCACGCGGCAAGGGCGAAGCATGCGGCTGGCTGCGCGCGGATCTGACACGGCGACGGGATTGACACCCGCCCTGCGCTGCACAGGCCCGACACTACCGGCCGGACCAAGACCGGGCATAATGTCCCGCTCACCGGCGAAGACGCCGCGATGGAGCGAGTCAGCGCATGTTGCGCGAGCTGATGGACACCGCGCTGCTGGAGGACTTCGTCGACGGTGTCGGCCGGGCGGCCGGCGTGCGCGTCAGCACTTTCGACCTGAAGGGAGAGATCATATCGACGTCGCGCGACGCGTTGATCGGGCCCGATGGCCGACCCGTAACGCCGACGCGCGCCCTGCCGCAGGCGATGCAATTCACGCCCGTCCCGGCGCACGATCCACCGGCGAGCGTTGCGTTCCTGACGGATGGGCCGCTCGAGCACATCGTCGCACCAGTCCTGCTCAACGAACGTCGCGCGGGCTACGTCAGCGTCAGTCGTGTCGCGCCGACGCGCGTCCAGTCAGCGGGCGACGCGAGCGACGAGGACGGGCAATCGGCACGCGAGAATGCCCGCGCGCTGCGAGCCGTGCGCTGGGCGTCGCGCATGCTTTCCGAGTGGTGCCGCCGCGAGGAACGTCTGCAAACCGCCGTCGAGGAACTCAGCCTGTTCGGCGACATCGCCGAGCTGGTCAGCGGCGAGCGCGACTTGTCGCGCACGCTGGACCGCATCGTCAGCGAAACCGCGCGGGTGATGAAGTGCCGCTTCAGCAGCCTGCGTCTTCTGGACCCGCGCACCGGCGAGTTGACCACGGTGGCGACCTTCGGACTTTCGCCCGAATACCTGAATAAGGGGCCGGTGTTCGCTTCCTTCAACGAAATCGACGCTGACGCAATGCAGGGCCGCGTGAACTACGTCGAAGACGTGGCCACCGACCCGCGCGTGCAATACACGGAGGCCGCGAAGCGCGAGGGCATCGTCAGCGTGCTCACCGCCGGCATGCTCTATCGCGGCCAGCCGGTCGGCGTGCTGCGCGTCTATTCCGACCGCCGGCAGCGATTCCGCACGGTGCAGCGCAGCCTGCTGCGCGCGATCGCGGCGCAGGCGGCGATCGCCATCGTCAACGCAAGACTGGTGCACGAACGGTTGAAAACGGCCGAAACGGAGCGACAGCTCAAGCTGGCCGGGCAGGTGCAATCGCGCATGGTGCGCACGCTGCCGCCTGAGCATCCGCGCTTGCAAAGCGCGATGGTGTACATCCCCAGCTCGCACGTGGGCGGCGATTTCTGCGACTTCTTTTCGCTCGCGGACGGGCGACTGACCGCGGTCGTCGCCGACGTGGTGGGAAAGGGCATTCCGGCGTCGCTGCTGATGGCCTCGGTGCGCGGCGCGCTGCGCGCGTTCGCGGCCTGCGAGTCGGACCTGGCGCGCGTGATGTGCCGGCTGAACGAACATGTTTGCCGCGAATCCGCGCCAGCGGAGTTCGTTACGCTGCTGCTGGTCGCGGTCGACACCGAGGCGCGGACGCTGAGCATTTGCAACGCGGGCCACGAGCCGCCGTTGCTGCTGCGCGGCGGGCACGTGACGCGTTCGACAGAAGGCGGGCTGGTGCTTGGGTTGCGGCCTGACGAGCGCTACTCGGCATCGACGATCGATTTGCAGGCGGGCGATTTCCTGTGCCTTTACACCGACGGCGTCATCGAAGCGGCGAATTTCGAAGGACGCCTTTTTGGCCGCCAGCGCCTCACGCTCGCATTGCAGCGCTTCGGCGGCTTGGCCCCCGACGCGGCATTGCGGAGCATCTTGTGGGACATCCGGCGGTTCGTGGGTATGTCGGAGCAAGCCGACGACTTGACGATGGTCGGTTTGCGCGTGATGCCGGCGATTGACGGGAAGCCACCAACCGCGAGTGAGTAGCTCTGTCAATCGGAATGCGGACGCGGGTAATGGCTCAGTTTCGCGAAGGAACTCCCCAGCCGAGCCCCGACCACAAGGGCGGGCTCTCTTGCGACCGCAGAAGGCCGCTCCCTTACGGTCGGGCCTCGGTGTCCAGCGTTTTCCCGGCGTCGCGAGCGAAACTGAGCCACTACCCGGACACGCGACGCCGCCGGTAGGACGCGGGGCGACGCCCAAGAAAGAATCATCAGAGAAACTCAGCCAATTGCGCCGTTTTCCTTGCATCTCAT
This sequence comes from Phycisphaerae bacterium, assembly GCA_046350315.1. Lineage (GTDB taxonomy): Bacteria > Planctomycetota > Phycisphaerae > UBA1845 > Fen-1342 > CAZHTF01. Next base: position 1,322,495 of record JAXMAP010000002.1, on the reverse strand, counting down.
CGCCAGTTCGGCTATTGTACGGTAGTGCCGGAAGTGCCCGATGGCGAAGCTGTACGTTGATAGACTGACCGATGAGCAATGCGAACTTCTCCGCCGGCATTGGCGAAGGTACGTTGCGCTTGCCCACGGAACTGCGGTGCCGCAGTCGGACGCTGAGCGCAAGTTTGTCGCTTGCTGCCGGCGCGGCTCGGCGCTCGATTCGGATCACTTCCTCGCGTACTCGGCCGCCAAGCGAGTGCTAGCGGCCACCGGGCTGACCGAGTCGGAACTGCGTACGAGTGCATTTCGGGTTCCAGCGCAGTGCTTGAAGTCACTCGAGATGCCAAAGCTAAGAACTGGGGGGCACCCAGAGGAACACGAAGTGGACGTAGACCGCTTCTCGACCCGCCGCAGAGTTGTGCGGCGCTACAACTGGTGATCGTGTCTGCAGTGCGCCCGCGGTAGCGCGCGAAGTGGGATGATTTCTTGAACGGGGACTTACAGCGCGGCTAATGCGAGTGGTCCGCGCTCCGCCTCCGGTTCGGTTTTTGCAGGTCTTGGCGCCCGCCGGAACGTTGAGCGATTCGAGGAAGCGAATTGCGCACTCCTGTAATTTGCTCCCGTTGAGTGATCCGGCGAGAAAGCCGCCGCGCACGCACCCGGCGGTGGGAGAACTTGTCGCCGATCGATCGAATCGTCGACGGGAAACTCAAGCCGCGACTGGATCGCATCGTGATTCGCGCGCAGCGGCCGGCGACGCAGGCAACTTCGCAGCCGCGACCGTAACGTGCGAGCTAAGGCCTGACGACGAACGGTTGCGGCACCACCGTGACGCCGGAAGGCAGGCAGGTCTGCACGGTCGAGGCATAGGCAGCCCAGTCTTCGCCGCGCGCGGGCGGAGGCGCTTCGTTCAGACAGGCCAGCAGGCGCGTCGTCTCGGCGTTGCCGGGAAGCTGATCGCGGCGCGGCGCGACGGCCAGGAATAGAAGCTGCTGAACGGGCGGCGCGCCGGTGACGTTCAGCGCGATGTCGGCCGACTCGCCGACTTCCAGCGAATCAACCATCCGGCCTTGTTCCCACTCGTGCAGCTTCCACGCCAGGCATTCGCATTCACGACTCCACGAGTGGAAGATCGCCAAGACCGCACAGGGTTCGCTGGAGCTGGATCGGAACTGATCCACGCGGCGCTGGTCGGCGCCGGTCCGGCCGGGCAGATGGCGAATGTGCACCGCGGAGGCCGGGATGCGGTCGCGCCCGGTGTGTCGGGGCGCGGGCGTAAGCATCAGCGCCAGTGCCGCCGCCGCAGCCAGACCGACCAGCCCCAGGGCGCGAACTCGTCGCGTATTCGACGAAACGTCGGCCAATCGGCGCGCCCCGGCGGGCGCCAGTCCATCCGCCTCGGCGGCCAGTCGAATCAGCGTTTGCAGGTCGGCGTCGCGCATGTTTCGAAGCACTCTATTGTTTATTGCCTGTCGAGCTCGCCGCGCTCGGCGAGCGCCTCTGAAAAACCCTTTCGGGACAGGCAATCGCGGAGTTTCTGATAGGCGGACTTCTTTCGCTCGTGAATCGTGCTGGGGGCCAGTTTAAGCGTGCGAGACAGGGCACGCTCTGATTGCTCGCGCGCGAGTCCGAGAACGATGGCGCGCTCCTCGGGCGTCAGCGCGTCCGGCGAGGTATCCGACGCGAGACAATGCCGCATGGCGTCGATCAGCTCGACGCCTTCCGCCAGGCGGGCGGGGTCCTCGCGGCCGTCCAGTCCGAGCAGTTGGGATGCAAAATCGTCAGTCGAGTCGGTCCGCGAGCTTGCAGAGCGGGCGTGACGCAGCCAGACGCGATACGCGATGGCGTAGAGAAATGTCGAGACGCGCGAGCGAGTCGAATCGTAGCGCCCTTCGCGAACCGCCTCCCATAATGCGGTCCAGGTGTGCTGCGCGAGTTCGTCGGCCAGCTCGGCCCGCCCGCCGAGTCGCCGCGCGAAGAATCGAAGCAGTCCCGGCGCATATCGCCGATGGGCCTGCTCCACGAACGCGCGACTATGCGGCGCGGCGACGCCGGGTTCCAGCGGTTCAGGCGCGTCCGAAAGATTCATTTGCGCGTTCAGGAGCATGTGATGCGAAGAGGCGGCCGACCAACCCGATCGTCCAGAGTCCGAACCTTTATTGCCGGCCAGCCTCCGTTTGCTCGGCGGGAATCCGGCATGAAAAATTAGCCCTCTACGGAGCGCCCTCACGCGCCAGCTCGGACTTCTGCGCGGTATTCAGCGCCGCGTACAACAGCAAATTCCGCACAATGCGTACCGAGCTCTCCGGATCGTAACCCTTGCACTCGTACACCGGAGTGCCCAGCAGCCCCGAGCTCACGTCCATCGGCAGATACAGCACCGCCGCCCGCTTCCCGATCTCGAAGAACTTGATCTGCGGGTATTTTCGGCCCGCCGAAATCGGCCGGCCGGCGCGGCGATATCCGATGCCGGTCAGGTCGGTCGCGCCGGCGATCTTGTTGGCGGCCAGCAGCGCCGAATCCGCCGGCAGCGTCTTGGGCTCGGACTTCAGCGCGCCGGCAACCTGCTTTTCAAACGCCTCGGTGAATTCCTTCGAGCTTCCCGCGGCGTCGGCGATGAGCGTTCCGCCATCGGTCAGGAACTTCCGCAATCCCGCCAGTTCAGCCGGCGTGAACGTGAACGCAGCATTGCCGGACATGTACGCGATGCGAAATTCCTTGGTATCGATCGCATCGAGCGTGACGCCGGAACTGACCAGCAGCCGCGAGCCGGTCTCGTTGGCCATCACGGTAGCCATGCGGGCCCAGCCGTGGGCCTCGATATCCCACGAGCCGTTGTACTTGATGCGCGCCACGCGGATGGTGCGATCGAGCTTCTGCGACCGCACCGCTATTTCGGCGGATTCGAGGCGGCTGCGGATGGTGGTCTTGTCAGTGGCGTAGAGATAGATGTTCGCGCCGAGCTGGAAATCGCGCTCGCCGCCGCGCACGCGAAACTGGTTCCAGGATGCGGCGATATCGGTGGGACAGAGCAGCATCAGCGTCCGCGTGCCGTTATTCATCTCGAAAATCGCCGGCGGATCCTTGATCGCGAATTGCACGTCGCCGGAAAAGAGCGGATGCGTCGAAGGCAGCGGTTTCAGTGAAAACTCCGGGAACGCGCGCTGCGCCATGTCGCGAAAGCTGTTGACGAATTCCAGCGACCCGTCGGACGCGACTCCCAGGATCATGCCTCCCCGGCCGCAATATTCGCGCAGCTTCTGGATCTCGACGTCGCTGAATTTCCAGGTCGTCGAGCCGTGGATGTACAGGATCGGCGCTTCGAGCAGGTCGCGCAGCGGACCCGCCAGGTTGACGATCTGCCAGCTCAGCGGGCGCTCGAAAGCGCGCTCCGCATAACGGGCCAGGCCCGCGCCGTCGCGGATCTTGAGGTTCCAGTCGTCGCCGTGCTCGAGCTTGTTCAACAGCAGCGGCGCGCGGCCGTGGCACAGGAAATTCATCGCCAGCGCCGTGTTGCGCAGGTCGGTCATCTCGTCGCCGGTCGCCGGCCAGGCGCCGTCTTCCTGCTGCTCGCGCAGCACGTGCGCCGCGCCGATTCGGAACCAGTCGCGCTCGCGGAAATACTTGCGCCCGCTGGCGCGGCCGACACGCTCGACGCCGTAGAGGTAGTAATACTGCCACTTCGACGAGCCCTTCGGATTGTCGGCGGTGAACTCGCGCCCGAACCAATCCATGCCCAGCGAGATCGAGCGCAGCAACGGGCTGGCCTTCTTGAAATTGGTCTTGGCGTGCGCACGATCCAGAATGACGAAGAGCGTGGCCAATCCGGCGGCGGTCATACTGCCGGTGCTTTCGCCGACACGCTCGTACGGCCAGCCACCGTCGGGGTTCTGGGTGCGCGTCCAATGATCCTGCATCATCAGCCAGTATGGCTCGAGCTCCCATGACTCGGCGCCCTGCTCGGTGGCCATCCACATGCCCAACACGGCGAACTGTGTATTCGAGTTGTCGTAGCGCGAATCGCTCTTGGTCTCGGTGAAAGATTCGTAGTCGTACGCGCCGAAAGCCTTGGCGTCGCGCGGCTGAAACGCCGCCAGCAGCCAGCGCATGTCCTCGTCCATCCGCGCCCGGAATTTCTCGCCCGGCACGAGCGAGAACGCCTGCAAGCGCGCCGAAACGGTGTACGTCCACTTCAGGTTCTGTTCGGATAACCACTGTAGCCCGCGCGACATCTCGTCGGTTCGCGGATCCTCGCCGGCCAGTTGCAGCGCCAAGAGCGCCATCGCCGTGTCCCCGCCCCAATAGCGCTCGAACTTGTTCTTGTTTGGTTCGAAATGGCCTTCCGGCGTGCGTTTCTTCTTCAGCCATTCCACGCCGCGCGAAATCGCCCGCGACACGTCGGCATCACTGAGAGATTCCGTCTGCGCGGCGGCTCGCGCCGTCAATGACGCGACTATGATGAGGGTAGCCAGGCCGGCCGTTGCGATGCGTCGCGCTCTCATGCTCGATTCGCCCAAGCCGACCGCGTAGTTTGACCGGCTCTTCGTAACTGCCTAAGATCAAAAGAGTAAGGCAAGCTATTTGCGGACATCCGATTCAGCGGAAGGCGCCTCCGTGGCCGACACGCCGGAAGATAGCCAAATCTCCCGCCTTGTGGTAGAGCGCCAATTCGCGACACAGGATGAGCTGCGCGAAGCCTCCGACCGGCAACGCCAACTGGCGACCAACGGTCAAGCGCGCCCGCTTTCAGACCTGCTGATCGAGCTGGGTTATCTGACCCGTTCGCAGATTCTGCGATTGCAGGCCGGGAATGAAGATTCCGGCAATCGACCGTCGCAGCAAATCCCCGGCTACCAGCTTCAGAAACGCGTCGGCGCGGGGGCGATGGCGGTCGTCTATCGTGCCAAGCAGCTCAGCCTCGACCGCATCGTCGCCGTCAAGGTCCTGCCGCGAAAGCTCAGCAAGAACGCCGAGTTCGTCGAGCGCTTCTATCGCGAAGGCAAGGCCGCCGCCTCGCTGAACCACAATAACATCGTGCAGGCGATCGACGTCGGCGAATCCGGCGGGTTTCATTACTTCGTGATGGAATTCGTCGAAGGCTGCACGGTCTACGACGAGCTGGCGGGCGGGAAAATCTACACCGAGCGCGAGGCGATCGACATCGTGCATCAGATCGCCGAAGCGCTCGAGCACGCGCATGAGCGCGGGATCATTCACCGCGACGTGAAGCCCAAAAACATCATGCTGACGACCGATCGCGTGGCGAAACTGGCCGACATGGGCCTGGCCCGCGCCGCGACCGATCTCGAAGCGGCGATGGCCGAAGCCGGCCGCGCCTACGGCACGCCGTATTACATCAGTCCGGAGCAGATTCGCGGCGAGGTGCACATCGACCGCCGCGCGGACATTTATTCGCTGGGCTCGACGTTTTACCACATGGTCACTGGGCGCGTGCCGTTCGAGGGGCCGACGCCGTCGGCGGTGATGCACAAGCATCTGAAGGAAACGCTCGTCCCGCCTGATCATCTCAACACGAAGCTGACGGCGGGCTGCGCGGCGATGATCGAGATGATGATGGCCAAGGATCGCGACAAGCGTTACGCCGACTGCGCGCAGCTCATCGAGGATTTGGAGCTTCTGGCCCGCGGACAGGCGCCGCACTACGCCCAGCCGGGCCTGGATCACGACAGCTTTACGACGCTGGCCAAGGGCCAGGCCACCCCCAAACCCGCCGAGCCTCCGCCCCCGCCGCCCGAGGGGCTTTCTCCGCCGATGATCGCGCTCGGATTGGTGGCGGTCGTCAGTGTTCTGGGGAATATCGTGCTGCTGGTGGCGATGTTCGGGACATAGCGCGAGTGACACGGGTGACGGGTGGCGGGTGGCATGCTTTCGCGGTACTCCGCGTAAGCATGCATTGGACTCGCATGGCTCATGGATTGGGCGGCGTGCTCTTGCCGACTGACGCAAACATGCTCACGCTGAGTACAGCGAGAGCATGACACCCGCCCGCACGAAGCGGGCTGGAAGCCCACACTCCCCGCCAGACCAAACTCAAAAGTGCGCTCAACCGGCTCAATCTGTCGGCGGGCGCATCATCAAACCGGCCATCGTAGAAGCGCATCAAACCGGCCAACTTGTGGAGAAGGTGATTCGTCGGCACAGCGTGTTCACCCGAGCGGCGGGTGGAGACTGTGCATGGCGAATCAGCCGCCGCGTATTCTTGCTGCAGCGTTGCGCTCGCCCAAGTCGGATTCCGCGTAACTGTGCGGCGCAGGGCACAACCGCCCGCTGAAAAAGCTCGAAAACGAGGCCCGACCGTACGGGCCGGGTCGGCCGACGTTCGAGATTGCCTAGAATCTCGACGGTTCGAGAGCCGAGCGAACCGCGCCCTTACGGTCGGGGTTCGGCTGGGCGCGTTTCTCGACGGGCGGACAAGAAATCCGAATCGCGGTCGGCCGCGTCGGTCGCGGTTTGCAGCGGGGTATGATTACCACGCGTTACGCCAAGGTAGCGGCGGTCGTAAGTCTGAAGTTCGGGTCCATTCGTACAAAGGATGCCACCATGCGGACGAATCGGGAAGGAATCGCGCTGCTTGCAATCGGATTGACGGCAGCGCTGGCGGTCGCGCAAGCGCCGCTCAACACGACGTTCTCGTACCAGGGGCGGCTGCTGGACGGCGGTGCGCCACCGCCGACCAGCAATCACTACGACATGCAGTTTCAACTGCACTCTGATCCGGTCGCCAACGCTCCGGTCGGACCCACGTTATGCGTCGACGACGTTCCGCACGACGCGGGCGGATTGATCAACGTCGCGCTGAACTTCGGAAGCGTCTTCGGAAACACGGCCCTCTACCTGCAGATCGGCATTCGACAAGATTCGATCGCGGGCAACTGTGGCTCCGGCGGCTACACGCCGCTGTCCGGCAGGCAGGCGCTGACCAACGCGCCGTTCGCCTCTTACGCACTCAACGCGGATACGCTGGACGGTCTCGACAGCACGACGCTTCAGAACGCGGCCAACCTGACCGGCACGCTGGCGGACGCCCGGCTGTCGTCCAATGTCGCGCTGCTGAACACCGCGCAGACCTTCACCGCCAACAAGTTTTTCAACGGCAACGTCGGCATCGGCACCACCACGCCGGCCGAGCGCCTGCAAGTCTTCGGCGGAAACGTGATGGCCAATGAATACCGCGGCGGCAACGGCGCGGCGCGCTTCATCAGCGATCTTGGCGACGGCAGCGGCGGTGTGCGGATCGACAACATCGGCAGCGTCGATATCGTGATCGACAGCGACAACAACGACGCCAACACGCGGCAGTTCCGCGTGATGTCGAATGGCGCCGCGCGCGGCAGCGCCACCAATCTGCTCACGATGACCGAAGCCGGCGTCGCGACGTTCACCGGTCTGGCGAATCTGAACGGCGGCGCGATCGTCAACGGCGTAACGACCACCAACGGGCTGCTTTCGGTCAATGCCGGCGCCAGCGTTCTTGGCGATCTCACCATGGCCGGCGACGATTCGACGATTCGCTTTGGGGATACGGTCGCGCCCAACTCGCCGATGATCGAGATGTTCACCTCCAGCACAACCAACTCCGATCGCACGGTGATCGCGCATTCGGCGGCATTTCCCAACTGGGGCCTGTCGTACCGAGATTCGTCCGACACATTCGTGTTCCAGAGCAGCGCAACAACGCCGGTGCTCAGCGCCGATCTGGTGAACCTGCGCGTCGGCGTCGCGACACTGTCCCCGACCCATACGCTCGACATCGACGGCCCGGCGCGCATCCGCCCACAGTCGAACACGAACCTGCTGATCCAGAACCCGGGCGGTAACAATGACGACGTGGCGCTCGATTTCGTGAAGGACTCTAACACCACGGTCGCCTCGCGCATTCTCTTTGACGGCTACACCAGTCAGACCCAGCACCAGGGCAGCATCGGCTTCTGGACCCGCAGCGGGACCGACGCCGCCATCGTTCGCCGCATGCTCGTCGCGGAGACCGGCGAAGTGCAGCTCTTCAACAACGCGGGCGCGAACACAATCACGCTCGACGCTGACCTGGCCGGCGACGGCCGCGTCATCACGCAGGAGCTCCAGATCACCGGCGGCAGCGACTTGTCCGAGCAGTTCGAAGTCGACGGCGGCGCGACGGCGGTCGAGCCGGGAATGGTGGTTTGCATTGACCCGACTCGGCCCGGCGAGCTCGCGATCAGCCGCAGCGCCTACGATCCGACGGTGGCCGGCATTGTCAGCGGCGCCGGCGGCGTGAAGCCCGGCATGCTGATGGGCCAGCACGGCACCAAGGCCGACGGCAAGCACGCCGTCGCGCTCACCGGCCGCGTGTACTGTTGGGTCGACGCCTCCTTCGGAGCCATCCACCCCGGCGACCTGCTCACTACGTCGGATACGCCCGGCCATGCGATGAAAGCTGCGGATCGCGAGCGTTCGCACGGCGCGATCCTGGGCAAGGCGATGTCCTCCCTCGAGAGCGGACGCGGATTGGTTCTCGTGCTCGTGAACCTGCAGTAGCGCGGGTTGCGCACGGAGGTTCGCATGAACATCCACAAGCGAGGCACGTTTCGACGCATCGCCGAGATGGCCCTGGCCGCGTCGGTGCCGCTGGCATTCTGCTTCGCGCAGGCGTCCGCGCCGCTCACGGAGCAGCCGGACACGAATTTTCTGAAACTCCGGCAGCAACATGCATACACGCCGGATGAATACCAGGCTGCTTTGGCCGATTCCGGAATGCTCGCCGCCAAGCAGGCTGAATGGCAGGGGTCGCCGTTACGCGCCGGCGTGTGGCAGAGTCTGGGGCCGATCGGGACTTCCACTGCCGGAAATGGGCGCGCATCCAACCTGACGGTCCGTTCGGTCGCGGGCGGATTCGAAGTGACGCTCGGCGCGAGTTCCGGCGGCGTGTGGCGTCGGGTGAGCACCGGCACGAGCTGGGCGTACTTGAGTCTGACGTTGCCCAATCAACACATCGGCGGGATCTGGGTCGACCCGGCGAACGGCAACAACATGGCCGTCGGAACGGGCAACAAACGCGAGAACGGCTCCGGTTTCTATTGGACCAGCGACGGCGGCGCAACCTGGACGCTGGCGACGCTGCTATTCGGCACACCGACGCCCAGCCGCATCTACAAAATCGTGTTCAATCCCGGCACCCCCAACACGATGGCGGCCGCGACGAACGCCGGAATGTATCGCTCCGTTGATGCCGGTCATACCTGGACCCGCCAGCAGGCCGGCACGTTCGAGGACGTAGCCGTCGATGGCGGGAACGCCACGAACTTGTACGCGTGTCGAATGGACTCGCCGGCGGGAATCTACAAGTCCACTGACTTTGGCGCAACCTGGCCCACGCGGTTTTCGAACGCGACGGATTCCGACATTCCGGCTGACGGGCAATTCGACGTTGGTGCGACTGCCTCCTGCCGCGGCGTTGCTGATGCGGTCGCCTTCGTGGCGGGCAATACCGGCGCCGGGACCATCCAGACCGTGGTTCGCTCCGTGGACGGCGGAACAAGCTGGACCAACGTCACGGGGAACATCCCTACCGGACAGAGTGAGATCTTCCACTCGCGGGCGATCGCGTTCCGTCCGAACAACGCGAATGAGCTCTACGTCGGCGTGGTGGACCTGTTTCGCACCACGAACGCGAACGCCGCTTCGCCATCGTGGGCCGGCATCATCGGCGGACACCCAGATGTAACGGAGCTTTCATTTCACGCCAGCGCGGGCGACACCGCGTTGTGGATTTGCAACGACGGCGGCGTGTACCGATACAACGTCGGCGGGTCGACGGACAACTGGAACGGGGATGCGGTCAACGGCCTGCGTATCTCCGAGGGCTATGGCCTGGACGCCGAAGCCGCGATGGTCGTCGGGGGCCTTCAGGATAACAACCTGGTGCGCACCACGGACGGCGGAAGCACGTGGACACAGCACAGTTGTTGCGACGGCATGCGCGCGGAGATCACCGACAACATCGGCAACGACGCCTATGTCGCGTGGGCCAGCCCACCCGGGTGTTGCGCGAACATCGACCATCTGTACCCCGACGGACATACTCAAAACCTGCTCGTTCCGGGCGACGCGGCCGGCGGGATGTTCTGGTTCGACCGGCTTGGAAACCGAATCTACTGCCAATCCTGGAACGGAACGACGAACACCGTTCTTTCGACCGGCGTGCCGGCCACGCCTGGAGTTTTCGCGACTGAGTTTGTCGAACCCATTGACGTGCTCGGGTTCTACGGAAGCTACCTCGACCGAGCGCTCTTCGCCACGTCGTGGTCGTTGCCACGCGTCGCGGTGGCCCAGCTAGGCGGCGGTTCGTGGAGCGTACAGACCAGAAGTGTCGGCGGCGCCGGCAACTCATTCGTGGTGTACCCATCCCTGGAGCGAATCGGCGAAAGCTGGCTGGGGCTGTGGTCCGATCCGGGACAGCCGAAGTTGCGTCACACGACCGATTTCTGGTCGACCGTAAACCTGGATGTGTCGTCCACGCTGGCTTCCCTGCGCGCCATCAATGGCATTGTCGTCATGCCATTCAATCAGGACGAGATGTATGTCGCCACGGACGTCGGCGTGTTTCAATCGCTGGACGGTGGCGCAAGCTGGGCGCCATTCCAGACCGGTCTGCCCATCATCGGCTGCGAAGACCTCAAATTGATCAAGCGCACGACCGGAACGGACACGCTCGTCGTCATGACTTGGGGACTGGGTGTCTGGAAACGCGACATTCCCGGAACGCCGCTGGTCTACGTCGATGATCGCACGTCCGGCGTCGAAGACGGCACGATCGAGCACCCGTATCACACGTTCGGCGGCGCGGCGGCGGCTGTTCCGGCCGGCGGAACAGTGGCGCTTCACGGTGCGAGGTACCACGTCGCGCCAATCACGATCACCCACGCGATGACGCTGACAGCGTACGAATCAGACGCAGTATTGGGCAACTAAGCGCGGGCGGGCGAGCCCCGAGAAGGAGTATCGATCATGAGCCGAGAAATCCAGTCGCGGCAGTTCGCCGCGGTTGCGCTCGCGATGTTGCTGGTCCACCCGGATTTCGCGCAACTCTTGCCCGACGACGTGCGCGCCGAGATGGACGCCAAGGCGATCTCGCAGCTATTCCCGCATCGCATCGACACTGGTAGGCACGTTGGCGTCGGCGACAAGCCGGCGCTGGCGTACTACGACCAGATTCAAGGCCCAGGCGCGCAGTGGATGCGCCTCTACTTTTCGGAGTACGACCTCGGAGCAGGCAGCTTCATCATCCTCACCGCGCCGGACGGCGCGGAGCAGCGCCTCGACGCGCACAACATCGGCGCGTCGCGCGGCTGGTCGGCATTCTTCAACGGCGACACCGTAAGCATCGCGCTCTACGTCGCACCCGAAGATGCCGGCGTATTCGTCGCGAGTCCCGGCGCAATCGCCGGACGCTTCGCGCCATCGCCGGTCGGAGACGTGCCCGATCTGCAGCTTCGCACGCTCTGCGGGCCCGACGACCGCGTCGCCTCAACCAACTCACGCGTCTGCCGCATCACATTCTTCGACGGCGTCACGCTTTCGCCCGGTTGCACCGGCTGGCTGGTATCCAACGGCGGAATGCTGACCGCCGGACACTGCGTGGACTTCGACCCGGACGGAAACGGGCCGATGGTGCCGGACGGTACGGTCGAGGCCGTGTTTCTCAACGGCATCGTCGAGTTCAACGTGCCCGCTTCGCAGGCCAACGGCACACCCGTTATCGCCGCTCCGCAGGATCAGTTCCCGATCAACGCGGTGAACGCGTTCGGGTTCGGAGGCGAGGATGAGACCATCGGCGACGATTTCGCTGTGTTCACGATCAATGTGAACGCAACGACCGGAGAGAACGCCCACCTGACGAAGGGCTACTTTCGTGTCACGCGCGAAACGCCGCTGAACAATGAGACCATCCGCGTCACCGGCTTCGGCACAGACAACACGCCCACCGGTACGACTGGCGGCGACAACGCGCAGACCCTCACGAATCAGACTTCCACTGGACCCTACCAGGGAGAATCGAGTGGGCCGCTATTCTCGCACAGCTACCAGACGGACACGACGGGCGGAAACTCCGGCAGCCCGATCATCTGGGAGGCGCAGAGCGTCACGATCGGAATCCACACCAACGCGGGGTGCACAAGCGCGGGGACCGGCGCCAACGCGGGCACCTCGTTCGAGATGGATGCGCTCGAAAACGCGCTCAACGGATTCGCAGGACCCAGCCCGACGCACGTCGATCAGTTCATGCCGTTATTGGCGTTGGAAGATGGCACGGTGTTTCGACCGTGGCTCTGGCTGCCCGCAGGCGCGGCAGCCGTGGCCGACGGCGGCACGCTGGTGATCGTCGGGGGCGACTACACGCGCGCGGCGGGCAACGTCTTCACGATGGGTGCCGATGGGAGAGCGTTCATGGTGGTCGCGCCCGTTGGGAACGTGGTGATCGGAGATTAGCACGTGCCGGAGCGCGTCCGAGCCGCCGATTTCGGCTCGCACGCGCATGGGAGTTCGCTCAGATGTGTTACCGAACGCTTGTCTTCATTTTGCCCGTCACGTGTGCCCTGCCGCTGACGGCGACCGCGCAGAATCCGATACAGACGGAGAATGCCCTCGCCGGCACGACGAGTTGGATGCTTGGCAGTGCCGACAATTCCGCCGTCACCGGATACGCCAGCGCGACGAGCATCGACCATTGCAGCGCCACGCCGCTGCAACTCTTCATCAGCAGCACCAGCCCGTTCGTCTTCGTTCACGTGTATCGCCTCGGCTGGTACGGCGGCGCGGGCGGACGACTTGTTTCCGGTCCGATCCTGGTGGCCGGCGGCACGCAGCCGACGCCGACTCCGGACGCCATAACGCGCATGATTGAATGTAACTGGACGGCTTCCGCCACAATTCAGCCAACCTGCTCATGGGTGAGCGGGCAGTACGTGGCCGTATTGACCAATTTCCTGGGCGGCGCGCAATCTTATGTGCCGTTTGTCGTGCGCGACGACGCGCGGCCCTCATTGCTGCTCTATCAGGCGAGCGTCAGCACCTGGCAGGCGTACAACCCCTGGGGCGGCAAGTCGCTGTACGGCTACAACAGCACGGACGATGACGGCGATGGGGAGGGCGACGCGGCGCTGGTCGTTTCGTTCGATCGCCCCTACGCGGACGGGTTTGGCTCGGGCCAACTTTTCTCGTACGAGATCAACATGATCCACTGGCTCGAACGCGAGGGATACGACGTCACATACGGCACGAACATCGACGCTCATCGAGACCTTGCGTTTCTAGTTCGGCACCAGGCACTGCTTTCAGTCGGTCACGATGAATACTGGTCGTGGGAAATGCGATCGAACTTTGAGGCGGCCCGCGACCTGGGCATCAACCTCGGATTCTTCAGCGCGAACTCCGTCTACTGGCAGATTCGGCTCGACCCGGACGGCAACGGCGTTCCCAACCGGCGGATCGTCGAATATCGCGATTCTGCCGGCGCGATCGATCCGCTGGCGCTCGATGGAAACCCCTCCAACGATTACCTGATCACGAGATTGTGGCGCGAAAACACTGTCAAGCCGCCGGAGAATCAGCTCATTGGCGTGATGTACGATGGAAATCTCTATCCAGTTCTCGGCGACTACACGGTGAGCAACGCAGCCCACTGGGTTTTTGCCGGAACCGGGCTCCACAATGGCGACCGATTGCCGGGTCTGGTCGGTTACGAGGCTGATCACTTCTTTCCGCCCGGGCCAAGCGGAGTGCAGGTCGTCGCGAGCTCGATTCCCTTGCGCACTGACACGAACCAACCGGCGCCGTTGAGCTCGGATTCGTCCGTTTACAGCGCGACAAGCGGCGCGACGGTGTTCGCGACCGGCACAATCCAGTGGGCGTGGGGTCTGGACGACCTGAACGGGCATCCGGACTTTGCGCATCCGCCGCTCAGCAGCCCCGCCGCCCAGCAAATCACGCGAAACGTTCTGGCCCGCCTCGCGCAATCTCCGTTGGGTGGAACGTGGGTCGATTTCACGTACGCCGGGACAGAGACCGGCGGGTTCACGCAGCCGTTCAACACGCTGGCGGAAGGCGTGGCCGCCGCCGCGGGCGGAACGGTGCGGATCAAGGCGGGAGTGTCGTCCGAACGACTGACGCTGTGGCAGCCGGCACTGCTTACCGCCTGGAACGGCTCAGCGCTCGTCGGACCATGAAATTTCGGAAATCTGAGACAAAATGATGTGGCAAATGTGCCCCGATTACGCATATAGATGTAGCATTCACGTTCCTCAACGAAGGGAGATGCCGGTCATGAATCGCAATATGGGGTTTCGGCTTGGCGTCGTCGCGTTCGGCCTCGCGCTGCTGTGCGGCACGGCTCAGGCGCAATATGACCTTAGCTGGTTTACGATCGATGGCGGCGGCGCCATGTTCACCACCGGCGGGTCGTTCACACTCAGCGGCACCATCGGCCAGCCCGACGCCGGCGTCATGAGCGGCGGCTCGTTCACGCTCACGGGCGGCTTCTGGGCCGTGCCGCCGAGCGCGACGCCCTGCCCCGGCGACGCCGACGGCAATCGGACCGTCGATTCGTCCGATCTCGGCATCCTGCTGGCTAACTGGATGACATCCGTAACGCCGAATACGAACGGCGACTTTGACGGCAACGGGACGGTCGATTCGTCTGACTTGGGCATCCTGCTGGCGAATTGGATGGTGACTTGCCCGTAGTTCGCAGAGCACCAGGCGAACCGACCGAAAACAACGGGGAGCATCGACCCACGGCCGGAGTGATCCGGCGCGAGGTCGATGCTCCCGGTTCAGTTCATGGCCGAGCGGCGGGCGCGTGTCCAACCATCCGTTGAAGAACTCGCCCAGCCGAGCCCCGACCGTCAGGGAGGGGTCCGCTCAGTCCTCGAAACACCGAGATTCCAAGCAATTTCGGACATCGGCCCGACCCCTCCCTTACGGTCCCCTTACGCTCGGGGCTCGGTTAGGAGCGTTTCTCAACGAGCTGCTAAGGGCAGGCCGCGCTCCAATCCGCCAACAGGATGCCCAGGTCGGATTCGCCGACAAATCCGTCGCCGTCCAGGTCGCCCTGCATGTTGGTGGGCACGACCTGGGACCAATTCGCCAGCAGGATTCCAAGATCGGACTCGTTGGTGACCCCGTCACAATCCACGTCGCCGGGGTTGTCACAGACGGAAAGCGTGACGGCATCGCTGGTCACGCTGCCGCAGGCGTTGGTCACGACGCAGCGCACGCCGAACGTCCCCATGCGGCCGAGGACGCCGATGTGGACGTCAGGCGAACTGAGCGGAGTCGCGTAGGCTGCGCCGCCGCCGGGCAGTGGGCCGGGGTCATTGCCGCGCGTATTCCACACACCGGGTGGGTCCTCGATTTCCCACCAGTACGTGACGGGGGAAGTGCCGGTCGCGACGACCGAAAAGGCCGCCGATCGACAGGTGCTTGCCGGCTGCGGCTGGGACGAAATGCCTGGCGGCTCGCATTGCGCGATGAGCGGCGCCGCGGTCGCGAACGCCGCGAGAATGGCAGTTGCAGACTGGAGCATCGCGACATTGCATACGCAGGCTCGGCGCGGCAAACCCACGGTGGACGAGGTCATTTGCTGCTCCTTTGCGTGAAGTGCCGGGCGAACACGCCTCGGTTCGTGAGCGTACGCAACGCGCGTTTCCGGGTCAATATGATTCTGTCGCAGGTGCGACGCCGTGCGCGAGACCGGTCGGAACAAGGCCGTTCGAAGGTCTCGCACGTTCGTTCAATTCTTGCCCATGGCGATTCTCCGTTGCGAATCTGCGATCGACGCCACAAGAAAACCAGTTCGAGGTGAGCGGACCGCTTGCGGTTCCCGATAAATTGCCGGACCGCCCGCGGCGGGCGCGGGGATTTTCGAACCCACGCATCGGTCGTTGCGGGCGGGTCTGAATTCAACGCCACGTCGCTCCGAGATTCGAACACTCATCCAAGGTCGATTGTTTCCAGAGATAACACGGGGGAGTTTCCGATGCGCGCGCCACGTCTAGCCGGACTTTCGGCCTTGACGCTCGGATTACTTGCAGGTTGCCCGAGTCAATCACCAACTGAAGTCGCCGGCGAAACGGCCGTCAGCGGCGGCGTCGTGAACAGTCTGGACACCTGGACCGGCGCGCCCGGCGGGAGCCAATCGACTGGCACGTCCGGGCAAAACAATGGCGCCGCAGGCGGTCAGAGTTCGAGTTCGGCGTCGAACGATCCGACCTTCACGCTCGAACCCGATGATTTCGCGCCTGGCACGGATGTGTCGAAGGCGCTCTCGCAGGTCACGCTCTCTACGACCGGGTCCGACAATGTCCCGGTGCCGTTGTTCACCGTCACCGCGACCGACGACAACCTCGACATTGCGCCAACAGGTTCAAACGTCTTCGGCCATGCGGACATCGGGTTCTTCAACAACGACCGTCGCCTCCGTATGGACTTCACGGCGCCGGTGAAAGGCGTCTCGATCCTCTTTGCGGGCGGCACGTTTTTCGAAACCGAAATCGCCCGCCTTCAAGTCTACGACGCTGGGAATAGCCTGCTCGCCGAATACGTGACGCAGCCGCGCGGGGCCGGCGCGGTCGAAGAGATGTCGATCCAGCGTTCCAGTGCCGACATCGCCTGGGCGCTGGCGTACGAAGCCGAAGGCGACGGCAGCTTCGCCAGGCTGGACAAGCTCGTGATTACGCCGTAGTTCACGGCGGCGTGTTAGAGCCGACGAAGCGCGCCCGGTTCGATCTGTAGCAGCCGCAGGTCGCCGCGTTGCTCGACGACGCCGGAAATCTCCACGGGATCAGCGACAAATGGCAGGACGCGCTGATCGAGCGGGCCGCCGGCAGGGTCCGTGAGCAGGTAGTAGCTTCGCCGGCCGCGCTCGTCGATCGTCACAAACATGGGCGGGATCCCACCGGCGATGCAGAGCGTCGCGCAGGCTTTGTGCGTTTTGCCGTCTCCCGGCTTCATCGCGCCCAAGTAACATTTGGAGTCGACGATCTCGCCGCGAAGCGTCACCTGATGCTGTGTCTGCGAGGGTTGTTCGGCCGTTAGTTCAGGATGAGATCGGTCGGAGCGAGGTCTCCCGGCGCGCTCATCGCGCGTACGGTCGCGTTCATCCGCTTCGCGGATCGCCACGCCAGGCTCCATCTCGATCATGCGCCGCCCGTCGCGTTCGAGCAGCCAGCCGCGCACGCTTGCCGCGCGCCCGTCGAACGCCGCGGCGCGCTGTCCGCCGCCGAACTTGCCCACCTCGACCAGCAATAACGTCTCGACCGATCCGGCGTCGTTGGCGACGTGAATCAGCGGATAGGGCCGCATTTCGACCAAGCCGACAAACTCGCGTGACGTCGCGTCGTCCCAGACCGCGTCACCGGGGTTGTTCTGCGAACGCGACAACAGCATCGCGACGCCGACCGCAAACAACACCATCGCCGCGACAATGATTCGGACAAACGCCTTTAGCCCCGACGGTATCGGCAGATACCCGACGTAGAACTCGTCCGGCGGACCGGAGGTTCCATTGATCGCATCGTATGTTGAGAATCCGCGTTCAGCCAACGTCATTCTCCATAACGACGGCCGGCTCGACTGCGGTCCCGGGCGCAAGCGGACGCGGATCGACCTGCACGCGCCCATTCACGACGCGCACGCGGAATGTGTTGATCTTCTCCGTGAACGGCGGCGGCGATTGCCCGTCGCCAGGACGATACTGCCACCCGTGCCAGGGGCACGTAATGCAGCCGTCGACGATCTTGCCTTCACCGAGCGGTCCGGCCTGGTGGGCGCAGACGTTGGCCGTCGCTGAGAAGCGCCCGCCATAGCGGAAGACGGCGATCCGCTCGCGTCCGAGCGGACTGAACACCCGGCCGCGCTGGTCAGCGATTTCGTTCACGCCGCAGACATCGAGCCAGCCGGCGGAGTCCACTTCGGTCGTTTGCGGCACAGCCGCCCCCGGTTGTGGCATGTGTGGCGCGGCACCCAGCCGTACGGCGCGGTCGCGGCACGTTTCGCGAAAGCCGGAGACAAGGTGCAGAAAAATCACCGTCGCCACCGCTGCGAAGAGCAGCGCGGCGAGCCACGCGCTCCGCTGCGCCTGAAGGATTCCGAGCGCGACGTGCAGCCCGAGCAGCGCGTATGCGACGTACACCAGCATGTGCAGCCGCTTCCACTTCGACGCGCCGAGGTTCCGCAGCCAGAAGTCGTGACTGGTCGCCGCCATGAGAAACAGAATGACGAGCGCGGCCAACCCGAGAATCTCGAACGGAAACGCGGCGACCTGCGTGAAGTTGCGATTGCTGCTGAGAAGCGAAACAAGCGGATTAACGTTTGAAAATCCGTGATAGAAGCCGATCGCGATCGCGGCATGCGCCAGTCCGACCAGAAACGTCGCGACGCCAAAATGCCGGCGGTTGTACAGCAGCGGCAGAAACCGTGGGTTCAAACGCGCTAGCGGCCCGATGCACAAGATCACAGTCAGCATCAGGAACGCGCACGTGGCCAGCGCCCGCATCGCCAGGATCGCATCACTGATCGCCTCACGACCCGTGTAGAGCAGCCGGCCGGAAACGAAAAACACGCATACGTAGGCGAGAATTCCCGCGCCGAGGCACGCATCGTAGACCCGCTTGTGGCGGTTCCACTGCACCGGGACGTAGCCGACGCTCACGGGCGCGACTCCGCCGGTTGACCCGCCGGGGCATCCGCCGACGCCT
The DNA here is from genome assembly GCA_046350315.1 of Phycisphaerae bacterium. Taxonomy (GTDB): domain Bacteria; phylum Planctomycetota; class Phycisphaerae; order UBA1845; family Fen-1342; genus CAZHTF01. Next base: position 1,303,764 of record JAXMAP010000002.1, on the reverse strand, counting down.
GAATCGGCAGCGGCGGGCGCGCCGCGAGTGCGACCCACAGCGCCGCAAGCACCAGTGGCGCCAGCACAAGCCACAATCCCAAGTGCCGGCGGCGAAGGGCTCGCGTCATGTCGATCTTCCGCGTCGAATCAGGCGAAAGCCGATCCAAGGCCAGAGTGCGGCCACGCCTGGAAGAATCGTCAATCGAAACCAGGGCGACGAGCCGCGCGCCGCGTGATCAAGTTCTCCGACGCGCGCCGCGAGGAACCAAAGCGCGAACAGGAGGCCCGCCCCAAGGTAAGCCGCGAATGCCACTGCGATCGCGCTCGCCAGGAACATGTCCACCTCGGCGTAGAGAGTATCTCCGGGGAATTCGATGTCGCCAATATGCCTGCGTTACGCGCAGACCCCCAAATTGCGTTTCAACCGCGTTGCGCCCCGCGCACCGTCTTGCGCATGATCGGTCGCGTGCGCGCGCGGCGGGCCGCCTCGCGAAAGCCCGCGCGTCTGAATGCGGCGGCGGTCCCGGTCCAAATAAACGGCGCCGGCGCGTTTTTGCTGCTGGTCTCAACGGGATAGCCTTCGACGATCCGCGCGCCGCAGCGCCGCGCGTGTGCGACGGCAGCGCGGATCAGTTTGACCGACAACCCGCAGTGCCGGAATTGGCGCTTCACGAAAAAGCACGTGATCGACCAGACCGGCTGATCGTCCACCGGCGCCAGCGTGCGCGAACGCGTCAGGCGCACGTAGTTCTCGCGCGGTTCGATCGCGCACCAGCCGGCCGGATCGTCGCCGACGTAGGCAAGAATTCCCGGCGCCGTTCCACCCTCGATCAGCGCGGCGAAGCCGTCGCGATTGCCCTGCCCCTTGCCGGCGACGAAATCCCGCTGTGCGAGTCGCCAATACATGCACCAGCATCCGCCGCACGCGCCGTTCTGGCCGAAGAGCAATTCGAGATCGGGCCAACGCTCGGTCGTTAGTGGATGGAATGTCGTTCGCGGCATGCACGGCTCCAACCGAAACGCCGATGACCTACCCGCGCGGAGCGCCCACGCTGGGGCGTCCGACGCTGTAGTACTCGAACCCCAGCCGCGCCATCATCGACCGGTCATAGATGTTCCGCCCGTCGAAAATCAGCGGCTGGCGCAACGCCGCGCGGATCGCATCGAAGTCCGGGCTGCGGTACTCCATCCATTCGGTCAGCGCGATCAGCGCATCGGCGCCCTTGAGCGCATCGTACGCGTCCACGCAAAAGGCCACTCGCTCGCCAAGGATCGCGCGGGCCGCGTCGAGCGCCCGCGGATCGTGGACCGCGATCGATGCGCCGGCTTCCAGCAACGCCTGCACGATCGCGATGGCCGGCGCCTCACGCACGTCGTCTGTCTTCGGCTTGAACGCCAGCCCCCAAACAGCCAGGCGGCGCTGGTTCAGGGCCGGGCCAAGCCGCTCACGAATTCGGTCCACCAGGCGGGCGCGCTGCGCAAGATTGCGCCGATGGACGGCTTCGAGAATCTCACTGGCGCAACCCAGTTCGCGCGCCGTCCGCGCCAGCGCCTGCACGTCCTTGGGAAAGCACGAGCCGCCGTAGCCCACACCCGGATAGAGGAACTGGTGCCCGATGCGGGCGTCGGCGCCGATTCCACGGCGAACTTCATCAACATCGACCCGGGCGCGCTCGCACATGTCCGCGATTTCGTTGATGAAGCTGATTCGCGCCGCGAGGTACGCATTCGCAGCGTACTTGGTCATCTCCGCCGCCGCCCGGCTCATAGTGAGGATCGGCTTGTTATTGCGCACGAACGGGCGGTACAGCTCGGCGACGACGCGCGCCGCGTCGTCATTCTCAGCGCCGATCACGACGCGATCGGGGCGAAGGAAGTCATCAACCGCGTTGCCCTCTTTGAGGAATTCGGGATTGCTTACCAGATGCACGGCGTGCGGCGTGTTGGCGCGGATCAGCGTTTCAAGCCGCGCCCCGCTGCCGACCGGCACGGTGCTTTTCACGACGATCACCGCGTCTTGGCGCAGAGTCTTGGCCAATTGCAGCGCAACGTTTTCCACGGCCGAGAGATCCGCGGAACCATCCTCACGCGCCGGCGTCCCGACCGCGATGAAAATCACCTGCGCCCGTTCGACGCCTTCCGGCAAACGTGTCGTAAAGCGAAGTCGTCCGGCGGCGAGATTCGCGGACAGGAGCTCCTGAAGTCCCGGCTCGAAAATCGTGCAGTGTCCAGCCGCGAGCTGCGCGACTTTAGCCGCGTCGTTGTCAACCGAGACGACGTGATTGCCGCTGTCGGCCAGGCACGCGCCGGTCACCAGCCCCACGTAGCCGCTGCCGATTACGCACAAACGCATGATCTCTCCGCGATCTCGTCGGTTCTGAGTTCGCCGAGCAGGCTAGCGGCAATGACGCCGAGTTGAAATGGGGCTGCTGACATACGCGACCCTGCGAGCGCGGAAAAGTGCCCGCCGTGCGGGGCAGTTGGATTTCGTCATTCGACCTTGCCGACTTTCACAACCGCGATGCGATACATCTTGCGCCCTTCGCGCAGGTACTTGATCTCGAAGTTCGTCGCCAAACCGGTCGATTCCGTGCCGAAACGCGGATCGTCAAACGGCGTCTCGCGTAGTTGCGGGTGATTCGTCAACAGGGCGCGAATTTGCTCGAAATATTCGGCATGGTCAGTTTGCACGGCCAGCCGGCCGCCAGTGACCAGGCAGGACGCCGCCGCATCGACGAACGCGGGCTGAAAAAGCCGGCGGCGGCGATGGCGGCGCTTGGGCCAGGGGTCGGGATGAAAGACGTGCAGCGCGGCGAGCGAGTTTCTCGGGCACCTTTCGCGAATGAGACGCGAGGCGTCGGTCCGCAGCATGCGCACGTTCGTGACGCCCCAGCGCTGCATGCGATCGACCGCGAACTTGTAGAACTCATTGGCCCATTCGATGCCCAGGAAATTCCGCTCCGGCTCGGCCCGCGCCCGGCGTAACAGGAATGCTGCTTTTCCTGTGCCAATCTCGACTTCGATCGGCAACGCGGCGCGCGTCGGGCCGAAGAGATCGGCCCAGGAAAAGCGCTCCAGGTTCGCCGGCTCGATCGCGACAGAATGCATATCCGAGATGGTATCGGCGGCGACGGACCGCGCCGCGAATCCGTTAGGCGCTACGCCGAACCGGCGCGCGCGGCTTCGATGGCGGCGACGTCGAGCTTCTTCATGGGCATCATCGCCTTGAAGACCCGCTTGGCGACAGCACGGTCGGGATCCGTGATCGCCTTCATCAGGACCGTCGGCGTGATCTGCCACGACACGCCCCACTTGTCTTTGCACCAGCCGCACGAACTCTCTTGTCCTCCATGGCCGACGATGGCGTTCCAATAGCGATCCGTTTCCGCCTGGTCGGCGGTCGCGACTTGAAATGAGAACGCTTCGTTGTGCTCGAACTCCGGTCCTCCATTCAGGCCGAGGCAGGGGATGCCCATCACGACGAACTCGACCATCAACACATCCCCTTCATTTCCGGATGGGAAATCGGCCGGTGCGCGATGCACGGCGCCAACGGACGAGTCGGGAAAGGTCCTGGCATAGAATCGCGCCGCCTCTTCGGCATCGCGGTTGTACCACAAGCAGATCGTGTTTTTCGCCATGATCGTCCTCGTTCGCGCTGGCAATTTCAGCGTCTGCGAGCTTCGCGGCACGTATCAGCACAAGTCCCGCGAGCTCTACTCACCGACGAGCCGTCAACTGGAGCCGCTCCGTGATCCTAGTCACCCCAATCCATGCGTGCGAGGCTCGAATCTCGCGAAATCGGGCGATTGTCCTGGTCGGCTATGCAGTCGCGACATCGATTGTCGCGTTCGCTCAGCCGCTATACCGCGTGACCGACCTCGGCCGCATGCCCGGTTACACATTTTCCACCACCCCCCTCGCTCTCAACAATCGCGGCGAAGTGGTCGGCTTCGCGCAGGGCGGCGCGCTCTACCAGGCATTCATCTGGGACGCTCCGAACGGCATGCGCGCCCTGCCGCCGGTTCCCGGCCAGGAGACGCGCAGCAGCACGGCGGTCGGGATCAACGAGCTGGGCGAGATCATCGGCTTTTCGGGTCAGTCGGGCGGCTCGCACATGGTCGGCTGGCTGCTGCGAAACGGACAGTACACGCTGCTCGGCACGCTTCCAGGTCTTGACGGCTGCCTGCCGCGCGCGATCAACAACAACACCGAGATCGTCGGCTCGGCGACCGGTATTGACCCGCTGGATCCGTACACGAACTTCTATTGGTCGCCCGCGACCGGCATGATTAACGTAGCGCCGGGCATCGAATCGGAGTTCTACGGCATCAACGACGCCGGCCTGATTTGCGGCGGCGTGCGCTCGGGCGATGCGGTCGGCGTAATGACCTGGGATGTACGCAATGGTGCGGCGACAGACATCGGCTCGCTGCCGGGAGCCGCACTCTCCTTCGGCTACAGCGTCAACGAGTCGGGGCGGGTCGCCGGCGCCAGCGTCTACATCACGTCGGCCGGCCACAGAACCTCGCATGGGGTGTGGGGAGCGGCCGGAACCTCGCTCACCGACGTGGACCTGTTCCAATCCGTCGCCTCGGGCATCAACGAGCGCGGGGAGGTCGTTGGGTGGCGATTATTGCTGAATAACTCGGATTTCCTGAGTTGGGTCTATTCACCGCAACGCGGCCTGATCTCTGACCTGCAATCCGTAGTGGAAGAGCCGGCCTTCTTCTCGCGCGTGTCCGGCGCGCGGGCCATCAACGACCGCGGGCAGATCATCGCCTACGGAAACAACGGCCACTTTCCGACTGACCTCTCGCGGCGCGGGCTGCTCCTCACGCCGCTATTTCCGATTCCGGGCGACGTGAACAACGACGGTCTTGTCGATGAACGCGATCTGGGGGAGTTGCTGTCGGTGTTTTCGACCTGCACCGGCACGCCAGGATTCAACCCGGCGGCGGATTTCGACTCGAGCGGCTGCATCGACGAGAGCGACCTGGGGCTGCTACTCGCGAATTTCGGCATGTGACTAAGAACCACCGTGCGCGTATTCGCGCACTGTCATTCAAAGTGCTGGCTGTCGACTCGAAGGTCGCGTCTCCGCGCCCGCGGAAGACAAAGACGCTGGCCGGCGTAGTTCCGCATGAGAGGGTGGAGTAAACGAACGTTTCGACGACGAGGTCCAGAACCCCGTCCGAGTCCATATCCGCCAGCGCGAGCGTGCGCGGCCCGACAGACTCGCAGAAGTTGCCGGTGGTTAAACCCGCGAGCCACGAAACGGAGAACCCGGCCGCACCGTCGTTACGAACGACGGGTGACCCCGACCGTCCGACCGCGACGAGGTCCGCATCGCCGTCGCGGTCCAGGTCACCGGCGGCAATGTCGGTGATGCCGCCCCGTGCGGCGAGCTGCAGCGACGCGCCGAAGGTCCCGGCGCCGTCGTTCGCCAGCCAGCTTAGCGCGCCGATTGCCGGGTTCGTCTCGGTCGTGGCGACGATTGCGTCCAGGTCGCCGTCACCGTCCAGATCCACCAGCGCCAGCGCGCTGGGGTAGCCGCCGATCTCGAACGTCCGCTCTTCGAAATTCCCGTCGCCGGAGCTCAAGAAGACATGCAGCAGGCGTGTCGAGTTGATCACCATTGCCACATCAGGATAGTTGTCTGCATTCAGGCGCCCGACGCGCAGGGCAACCGGCCCCATGCTGATCGTTCGCCGCCAGCGTCGGTCAAAGTGTGCCGCGCCGTCGTTCAGCAAGACCAGCAAGCTGTCTTCGGTCGTCGTGCTCTCCCGGACGACCAGGTCCAGGTCGCCGTCCGCGTCCATGTCCGCCGCCCTTACAAACGCGCTGAGCACGTCGTGCCAACGACGAGGTGGCGCGAACACCGGGCGCTGCACGTCGCAGACGTCCGGCACGCCGTTGCCGTTGATGTCCACGCCGGGTGTTCTGATCTCCTGCGCATCCGGGATGCCATTTCCGTCGCAATCTTGTGCCGGGCTGGGGGCGGCGGACAAGATCAGGGCGGCGGCGATCGTAGGAAGGGTGCCAAGCGGCGCGCGGAGAACACACTTGTCGTTCATCCCATGCTCCCAGGAACACCCCGACGGAAATGCGGCGCCTTCCCGACGCCGGCGAAAACCCACCTACATTATGGGCGCGCGGTCAAGGCGTACAAACGGGTTTGCGCCACAGGAGCGTCTGGTCGCTCCTAACCGAGCCCCGACCGTAAGAGAGGGGTCGGGCCGATGTCCGAGGATTGCTTGGAATCTCGCTGTTTTCGAGGACCGAGCGTCCCTCACCTTGGCGGTCGGGGCTCGGCTGGGTGGGTGCTTCAACGGACTGCTAGGGGAACCGGAGAGCGGTCCCGTTCTCGGATTGCAGGCAACCCATTCCCCCGCCCGCTCTCCCACGTTCGCGGTTCTAGAAGATTTTCGACATTCACATGCGCTCGCGGTTCGCGCCATCGCGCCGCTCGCGAAAATCGGCTGCGCGCGTAGAATTCCAGCGCTGATGCGAATATTGCCATACTCTCCCACGACAAACGCGCCGCGACAGGCGCCGCTGCCGGTGCGCATCGCTGCGATCGTTGGCTTTGCGCTGGTGATGCTGTACCTGGTGTCACAGGCGCTGCCGGGGCTCGCGCGTCAACAGCCGGATTTCGAGTACTTCTACAAGGCGGCGCGCTGGCTGCTGGATCACGGTGGGCTCGATCGCGGAATCGACGTTCTGCCCGACGGGCAGCTCGTCGCGCGCGGCAGCATCGAGTGGTATCTGCCGTTCGTGTCGCGGGCGATGACGCTTCTGGCGTGGATGCCGTTCGAATACGCGGGGGGGATCTGGCTGACGCTGAACGTCGTTGCGACGCTGGCGGTCGCGCGGTTGGTCGGGCGCGAGCTGGTCGATCAATCCCCGCGCGACTGGCCTGTGTCGCAAATGTTGCCGTTTCTGTTCCTGATCGTGTTCTGGGTCTGGGAATTTCGGCTCAATCAGATCGACACGCTGACGTTGCTGCTACTGGTGTCGAGTTTCGTGCTCTATCGCCGCGGCCGGCGCGGCGTCAGCGGATTGTGGCTCGGGCTGGCGGCGCTGTTGAAACTGACGCCGATGCTGGTGGTGGTCTGGTTTGCGCTCAAGCGCGAGTGGCGCGTCGTGGCCAGCACGGCGATCGTGATGTTGGCCGCCGGCCCGCTTTCCGATCTGATCGTGTTCGGTCCCGCACATACCGGAGAGATTTACAGTGCGTGGGTGAATCTGGCGCTGCACGGCAGCTCGCATCGGGCGCTGATTCTCGAACAACGCGAAATGGACTGGCGAAACCAGGGCATGGGCGCGGTGCTGAGCCGCTGGCTGCACGAGACCAACTGGAACACGCACTTCGACAACGAACCGCGCGCCACGGACCGGCGCGAGCTGCGGCATCTCAACATTGCGACTCTGTCCCGCGAAACGGTGGCGACGATTGCGACCGCGGTCGCCGCGCTGAGCCTGGCCGGCCTGGCGTGGCTGGCGCGGCGGCCGGCGCGGCAGATGTCCGAGGTGGAACTGCGACTCGAATGGGCGCTCTTCGTGATGGCGATGCTCTGGTTCATGCCCGTGATGCGCCGATACCACCTGATCTGGCTTTTCCCGGCGATTTCGATGCTCGGCGCCGCGCTCAGCCACGCCGGCCTGCGCGAGCGATGGTCATTCCTGGCCGCGGCCGCCTTCCTCGGGTTGGCCGGGGCGCAACTGGCGCTGGTCGCCAAGTCGCTGACGAACGAGAACGTCACCGAAGCAGCGGGGGTGTTCTTCTGGATGCTGCCGATCGTCGGCACGGCGATGATCACACTTCTTCTGCGTTTGCGCCGAGGCGCGTCGGCATTCGCGCCGCCGATGGCGAACGTCGCCACCGTTGACCCGCGCTCGGCGGCCGCCTCGGCTGACGCCGCGCCAGCACCCGCGATACCCGAACATGCCTGACGCGGGCAAGCATCGCGGGATCGACCGCCGGCTCCACGGAGCGTGTATCGATCGCGCGAATCCGGCGATTGAAATGACGTATGCGCGCGGGCTGTGCGCGGCATTCGCGCTGCTCGCCGGCGCGGTCTCGCTGGTGCGCGGGCTCGAATTCAGCTTCGATTTCCACCATTTTTACCTGGATGCCGAATACGTCTGGCGGCATGCCGCGCTGAACCCCGATCTCGATAATGCCGACCGCATGCTGCGGCGGCAATTGCCGTTTTACCTGCCTGCGATTCCGATCGCGTTGGCGCCGCTCGCAGCGCTCGGGCGGGCCGGCGCGGCGGTCATTTGGGCGCTTGGGCAGGCGGCCGCGTGCTGGTGCTGCATGCGGGAGTTGCATCGCTGGTGCGTGGAGCAGGCTGTGACTTCGGACACGCGGTCGCGGTCGGCTGCGAGCGACCGCGCGTGGCGACGGTTCGTGCTCGTCGCCGTGCTCAGCGCGCCGGCGACATACGAGGCGGTGCGATTCAATCAACTCAGCCTGCTGGTGCTGATGCTGGCCCTGGCCGCCCATCGTGCTTTGCGAAATGGAAGCGAGATTCGTGCAGCCTGTTTGGTCGCGGTCGCGGCGGTCGTCAAGCTGCTGCCGGCGTTGCTGCTGGTCTGGCTCGCGACGCGACGTCGTTGGCGGGCGCTGCTCGCGGCGGTCGCCACGACGCCGATCGCCGCGATCATTCCGTGCCTGGCGGTGCTGGGCGTATCAGGGACGATCGAAGCGCACCAGCAGTGGCTGGATTACAACCTGACCGCCGCGCGCGGCATGCTCGATCCGGCGCTGCGCGAGCATTTTCTGGATCATCGGAATCAGAGCCTGCCCGATGTGCTGGCGCGGCTGACCGACCCAGCACATCCGTACCGCACCGCGTGGCAACCGATGGCCTTGAGCCCCAAAGCACGCGGCGGCATCGTGAACGTGGCACGAATGCTGATTGTGCTGCTCACGATTGCGGCCACATGGCCGCGAGCCGCAACCGATCGCCAGCACTCCGCCCGCTCGCTCGCGATGTGGCTACTCGCCATGTTGCTTCTCGCGCCCCTTATGCGCCAGTACTACCTTGTCTGGGCGCTGCCGGCGCTGGCGGTTTTCGCGAGCGACAGACGGCTCTTCGCGCGCATCGGAATCGCGGTCTGGACCATCGGCATGCTGGCGTGGCTGTCGGCCGACGCGCGGGCGTACGGCGCACACTGGCTGATGGTGCTGGTGATGTCGGCAATGCTCGCGGCGCTGTCTCTGCGAGCGGCCAGGCGGCCGGAACGCGAAGCGGGCCAGACGCCCGCGTCACCCAATACGACTTGCGGGTAGTCGCTCAGTTTCGCGAAGACACCGCCCATCCGAGCCCCGACCGTAAGGGAGGGGTCTCTCACGACGGGCGGAAAGTGCTTCCTGACGGCCGGGCCTCGGTGTCGAACGTTTTCCGCTGATCGAACATACGTGTTGCGAACGAATCGGAGACTTTACCGACTTAATCAGAACGCCTGTTTCGCCGCGCGGATGCCGCTACGATGTGCCTTCCGCGGCGGGCCGAACACAGCGCGGCATGGAGCAGTCATGACCCCGAGCATCCGGCAGAATATTCACCGCCTTGTGCGCACCAGCACCGCGCTGCTCGCGCTCGCGGCGACAACGGCGAACGCACAGACGCTGATCGATCCCGACCTGACCGTGCAAACCGCGGTCAGCGGCCTGCAGCAACCCACGTCGATCGTCTTCCTGGGCCCGGAGGACTTCCTGGTCGCCGAGAAATCCACCGGCCAGGTCAAACGTATCAAGGGCGGCGTGATTCAGTCCGTGCTCGATCTGCCGGTGAACAGCGCCGGCTACCGCGGCCTGCTGGGCATCGAGCTTCACCCGCAGTTCGCGACCAACGGCTGGGCGTATGTGTTCTACTCGCGCGCGGACGCCGACGGCGGCGCCTGGCTCGAGAATCGCATTTCCCGCTTTACGTGGACCGGCGCGGCGTTCACCGCTTCGTCCGAACGCGCGATTGTCACGTTCGCCGCCGATCCAAATCAGAACAACGGCGTCATCTGCTCGGGCGGCGTGATGCGGTTCGGGCCGGACGGCAAGCTCTACGGCTCCACCGGCGACATGACGCGCGGCGATTTCGACAACGGTCGGCTGGAACAGAACACCTCCGACACCGCGGTCGCCGGCGTGGGCGGGCTGTACCGGCTGAACGAGGACGGCTCCGTCCCGGCGGACAATCCCTTCGCGCGACAAGCGGACCCCGCCGTGCGCCGCCTGATCGCCTATGGCGTGCGCGATTCATTCGGCATCACGTTCGACCGCAACGGCGCGCTGTGGATGACCGAAAACGGGCCCGAGGTGTATGACGAGATCAATCTCGTGCGGCCTGGGTTCAACAGCGGCTGGCTGAAGATCATGGGGCCGGACAAGCGTAACGCGGCGTTTCTGCGAAATCAGTTCACCGCGTACGACGAGCCCGCGCTGGTGAAATTGCCGGGATCGCACTACGATGATCCGAAATTCAGCTTCCTGCAGCCGATCGGGATTACGTCGCTCATTTGGATCGAAAGTCCGCTGTTCCCGGCCACTCTGCGCGGCAAGCTGCTGGTCGGCGACACGAATTTCGGCCATCTCTACGCCTTCTCGCCGAACGCTTCGCGACAGGATTTCGCGCTTGGCGGCGCGCTGTCCGACGCAGTCGCGGACACGCCGGCGGAGCGCGACCAGGTCGTCATCGGAAGCGGTTGGGGAATCACGACCGACCTGAAACTCGGCCCGGACGGGTATCTGTACCAGGTTTCGATCTCGCACGGCGTCGTGCGCCGCATCAAGCCACGCCACCCGCTGGGCGACCTGAGCGGTGACGGCCGCCTGGACACCGGCGACATCATGGCGTTCAACGTCGCGCTTTCGATGCCCGCTTTGCACCGGCTGCTGTATCCCGGCGTCGATCCGCGGACGACCGGCGATGTCAACGGCGACGGCGCGTTCAACACGCGCGACGCCGCGGCGTTCTACGATCTGCTGCTGCGCTATGGGCAACAGGCCGAGCGCCGGCCGGCTCGGGCGATGTAGGGCCGCCTCGACGATTTCGCCTGAACACGCAGCCCGTGAGCGGAAGTGCCCACGCCGCCATCGCCGCGTACGCGCTCCCCACGACTACCCGCTCTGCGAGCGGTTTCAACCCATTCGCGCGGCGTCCGGTCGCCGGTAACGAGATTAACACGACGAGCACGAGCGCCGCGCCCCGAGTAAGAACTGCACCGCGCGCCGCCCCAACGTGGGCCCATGCGCTGCTGGCAATCATGATTTGTCCGATCAGCGCAATCAGCAGTCCGAACCAGCCCGTATCGGCAAGGACAGCGCACCATCCCAGAATAGAACATACGAGTGCGCCTACAAATGTTGCAGTCACGTGGTTACGGAACATGGCGAAAAAAGACACATCGGCATTCGACCGGCGCGCTCTCGCGACGCGCCTCGGCCGAACGCCGATGCCGATTGACTGACCGAATTCGCTCCGCCGATCAGCCGCCGGTGGAACTCAGCGTCGGGAACGCCTCTTCCTCGGCTTCCTTCTGAATCAGGATCTTCGACTTCAGCAGGATCAGCAGCGTCTGCGTGTCCTTCACGGTCGTCGTGTTGGTGAAGGCACGCTTCAGGATCGGGATTTTGCTCAGGATCGGCACGCCGGCTTCGACCTCAACTTCGCCAACCTGCTTCAAGCCGCCCAGCAGCACCGTTCCGCCGTCGGGGACCGACACGGTGGTGCTGATCTGGCGGATTTCCTGGTCCGGCAGCAGCACGAACAAGCTGGGCGAGCCGCTAGCCGCGCCGCCGCTCCGCTGCACCTCGAAGCGCTCGAAACGGGGTTCCTGGGCCAGCGATGTTCGCACGGTCAGCGTCACATACTTGCGATCGGCGCCGATGGTGCCTTCGACGTCCAGCGTCACGCCGCTCGCGATCGCGTTCACGATCGGCTGCACGCCGACCGCGCCTTCCGCGACGACCGGATTCAGGCTGGCGACGTAGGCGCGCGTTCTGGCGACGGCCACGAAGGCGCGCTGACCGTTGAACAGCACCAGGCGAGGCGCCTGAACGATGCTCGAGCGCGAGTTCGCCTGCGTGGCGCGGATCAGGAAGTCGACCTGCAGGTTGTCGAGGAACGAGCCGGCGATGTTCAGCGCCGGACCGAACCCGGCCCGCTGTGCGATCGATCCGGGCACGCCCGTGTTCAGACCCGTGGGATCGGTGATGCCGATCGAGTTTTGCCCCAGGCCGATCGGTGTGGTGTCGTTGAACGAGGGGATCACGCTGCCGTTCTGCGGCACAAGTCCGGCCGTGTTGTATGGCTGGGCCGGCGCGATCTGGGCCAACGGCGTGCCGAAAGCCGGGACGGCCGGAACGGCGCCGCCGCGCGAGAACTGCCGCGGGATCAGCACCGGCGCGCCGGTGAACGGATCGACGACCGGCGCGTTGTTGGCGTTGAACGCGCGGTCATAGGCGGCGTTGCCGGCGTTGAACACGAAGTCGAGATCGACGCCGATCTCCTCGAGGAAGTTCTGCGTCACGACCAGGAAGCGGCTTTCGACGGAGATCTGCAAGGCGCGCGTGGCGCGGAGCTGGCCGAGCAGGTCCGCGACCTGGCGATGCGCCTCGGACGTGTTGTAGACGATGAGCTGGCCGTTCAGCTCGCGCAGCGCGCCGTCTCCGCCACCCAACTCGCGCCACGAATCCGGCTCCACGGTGGTGCGGATGATGTCCATCACGGCGCTGGCGATTTCGAGATTCTGCTTGGGCTGCGGCAGGTCGGTCGGACCGGCTTCATTGAACAGGTTCGAGTTGTTGCTTCCGGCGGCGGCGGTGGGAATGCCATCCGGTGCGCCCGACTTCACCGCGAGCGCCTCGCCGCCGAAGACCGGGCCGTTCACGAACTTCGGAATGTCAACCAGCAGATCGCGGATGTCGTAGACCAGCACAAACTTGTTGCGATCGAGCTTGGTCTTGCTGGCCACGCGCAGTACGCCGTCGCCGATGGTGTACGCAAGCGGCGTTTCGACGCCGACCTGCGACAGCACTTCGGCGAGAACGGTCTTAAACGTGACGTCGCGCAATTTCACGCTGACCGGGCGATCGCGGCGAATGCCGTTCAGCTCCAGGTCATCCCAGTCCACGTTGATATTGACGTCTTTCAGCTCGCGCAGGAATCCGACCGCCTGCTCGAGCGGCGTATCCTCGAGATTCACGTCGTCGAGCCGATCCTCAAGCCGCGAGTTCAGTTCGCGGTCTTCGTCCGAACGCGGCGCGATCAGGCCGGCCTTTGCGCGGCGAGCACTGAGCTCCAGCCAGTTCTTGGGATACAGCACATCCTGCGGATACGGAATTTTCGTTTCCTCGGCTTCGACGAACGTCGCCCGCGAGCTGCGGCGGAATACGTCCTGCAGCTCGCGCTGCTCGGCGAACGACGCGAAGTCTTCGAGCATGTCAAGCTGATACGCGGCTTTGTCGTTGCCCGGATCGATGGCCAGGATCTGGCGGACCGTTTCGACCGCCTCGCCGAATCGCCGCTCAGCGCGAAGCTGGCGGGCGGTGTTGAAAAGTTGGTCGATCTTCTCGCGCTTCAGGCGCTCCTGCTCGGCACGGCGTTCGACGATGCGCGTCGCGGTCTGAACGCGAACCTCTTCCGCTTTGGCCGCTTCGGCTGAGCCGATCGAGTCCGCCACTTCCTGCTTCAGCGCCGCCGCGGCCGCCTTTGCAACCTCGTATTTGGCCGGCGGATCAGCATAGCCGCGGGCGGATTCGATCGTCTGCACCGCCGCGTCGGCCATCTGCCGCGCATCGTCAAACCGCTCCGACGCGACCGCCTCTCGCGCGCCTCGGCTGAGCTCGGCCAGTTTCGCGACCGCGCGCTGCCAGAGCAGCTCATCGCGGCGCTTCAGGTCTGTCACGATATCCACGCGGGCGGTCTCGCCCGGCGGAAGCGGCGTCGGCGAATACGATGGCTCGGAAGTCTGCATCGCGGCTGACGAACCGCCGCCGGAGGCGGGCGCCGTCGGCTGCATCGTTCCGGACGTCTTGGATGGTGTGGGTGATTGGACCGGCTGAACGGGCGCCGGCGCGGGCGCCGGCGACGGGGCGGGCGCGGCGGGCTTGGCCGGCTCGGCCTTGGGCGCGGGGCGCGCGCCGCCGTCGACCATGACGAGTTGGCCCACCGGCTGATTCGGCGGCGGCAATGCCGTGCTGGACGACGAGCCGCCGGTCGAAGACATGACCGAACCCGTCTGCGACTGGATCTTCTGGCGCTGCTGCGCCGCGTGCTCCTGAAGCGCCGGGCGCGCGAAGCGGTTCGCAATGACGCCCGCGTACAAGCGATTCGCGTCATCGGTCCGCCCGGCGGTCAGCGCCTGGTCCGCGGCGGCGGAGTCTTTCTCGGCGGTCTGTTGACCGGCGATCGCTTGCGGCAGCAGGCGCGACAGATCGTCGTACGCCTTGCGATCCGCCTCGCCGAGCTTCGCGCGGTCGATCTTCTTCAACGTATCGAGCGCCAGTGTGTAATCCTGGTGATCGAAGAACTCGTTGACCTTCTTGAGGTCCTCACCTTCGGCAAGCGCTGTCGTAACAACCAACGCGCCGAACAGGCTCACTCCGACCAAGAGCCGATACGCCTTGTACATGGGAGTCTCCTTCGAACCAGGTGAGACGAACCGGCAGCAGCGACGAACTCAGCCGCGCCTTTCGCCCGAGGCGCCTGCTCGGCGATCCCGCACCAACCCAAAAGGATCGCCGGTGGTGTCCGCGCTAGGACTGCGGTCTCCACGGCTTCGCCAAAACGGTGCGGAGTGTAGCCGCGCCGGTGATGTCACGCAACGGTCGAACGGGCGGTAGTTCGTCGAATGGGGTTGGGTCTGATCGAAACTTCGGAATGTGGCGGGAATCCGTCCGGGCGGCGCGAGCCGGCATCCGGCGAAAATTACGGATGTCCAAGACGCTCCAGGTTCGTGCGGGCGTCCGTGTAGCCGGGATCGAGTTGGAGCGCTCGCTCGTACTCCCCTTTGGCTTCGTCGCGCCGCCCGAGCCGGACCAGGACGCTCGCCAGGTTGTTGTGCGCCATGGCGCCGTCCTTCGCGTTATTCAGTCGTGCGTACAGCGCGATCGCGATTCGATATTCGGCCGCGGACTGCTCCAAGTCCAACTGGCCGCTGAGCGCGTTGCCCAGGTTGTTGTGCGCGTCGGCGAAATCAGGCTTGATTTCCAGCGCCAGACGGCAGTGCTTGATCGAGGCCGCGTACTGCCCGGTCGTCTCGAGAGCCGCGGCCAGGTTGTTGTGGCAATCGGCGAAATCGGGCTTCAACCGCACGGCCTCGGCGTACAGCAGCAGCGCATCAGCGACGCGACCCTGGCGAAACAGGAGGTTGCCGAGGTTGCTGTACGCATATGGATATCGAGGGTTGAGCCGGATGGCCTCGCGGTAATGCGCGATGGCCTTCTCGGACTGCCCGAGATCCGCCAGCGCGAGCGCGAGGTTGTTGTGCGCCCGGGGCGAGTTTGGGGCGTGGTTCAGCGCGTCCTGCCAGACGACCGAATCGCTGTGCCAAACCTTGTTGCGCTCGTGGGTCAGGATCGCCAGCACCAGCGCCGCGGCCGCCAGCGTCGCCGTCGGCAGGAAGCGATGAACCGGCAGCGCCCAGAGCAGTGCGGCGACAGCGACCAGGTACCCGGCCAGGCTTACATACAGGCGCTGCTCCTGCACGATCGCCGCGTTCGGAACAATTGTCGACGTCGCCGCCAGCCCAAGAAAGAAGAGCAGGCCGCCAAAACCCGCAAGCCGCGGCAAACGCTCGGGTCGCAGAAATGCCGCGTACACGCTCACTGCGAGCAACACCAATAGCAGCATCGCGGTGGCGGCCGTCTCGGGATCGGCCGGCGAACGAATGATGATTACCGGATGATCGACGCTTTGCCCGACCGGCAGCACCATGAGACGCAGATACGTGACGACAATCAGCCGAATCTGCGTCAGCAGGTACTGCCAACGGGTGATGTCGGCTCCTTGCGACCAGTCCAGTGCCTCGTCGATTTCCGCAAGCGAGTAGTTCCGCCGGAGCAGATTCAGCGTCGGCACGAGGAACAGCAGCAGCACCAGCGGCGCGTACGCGGCCCAGCGCCGCTTGATCCCAAATCCATCCTCGGCGCGATGGAGCACGAAATCGGCAACGACGAGCGCGACCGGGATCATCACCGCCATTTCCTTGCACAGCATCGCGGCGACCGCGGACGCCAGGCACAGCGCGTACCAGCCCGCGCGTCCGCCGCGGCGAAAGCGGCTCCAGCACCACAGACACAGGAAGAAAAACAGGCCCGCCATGCTGGAGTAGCGCTGGCAGATGTAGGTGACGGATTGCGTGGTCAGCGGATGGACGCCGAAAACAAGCGCGATCCAGAATGCCGGCCAGGCGTTCGGGCTGAGCATCAGCGATCGCAGCCACGCGAAAAGCGCCAGCGTGGCCAGCCCGTGCACGATCACATTCACGAGGTGATAGCCCCAGCGATCCAGCCCGTGACAGGCGAAATTCAACGCGAACGTGAAATTCACCAGCGAGCGCGTCGACGTCCCGATTTCGCGGAACGAGGCCCACAGATCACGAATCGTGAGATTCTCGACAATGACGTGCTGATCGTCGATCTGATAGCGGCCGTCAAAGCAGTTGGAGTACACCAGGCAGGTAGCGAACACGAGGACGACTGCCTCTACAAAAGCGGCGATCGGCCAGCGCGGCATACGCTGGCGGCTCAACTCAAACGTCATTTGCGGCACGGCGGGCAACCGGCCCGTCGCGCGATTCCGCGCAGGTTCGGGCGTGAGTAGATTCTTTGGCCGGTCTTCAAATGACGTTGCTCACGCGGGTTGGCGCGTCAGTCAAGCTACTTGCCGCCCGCAGCGCGGGCGCCCTCCACAAGCAGCGGTCGCGAGCGCGCGTAGTCGTCGTGGCGCAGCCCGGTCACCTGCCAGCAGATTCGCATTCCCGGGGCGCCGCCGGCGATCTTGAAGCGATTGCAGCGCATCTCCTCGGCGACGTAGACCGGCGCCCACCTGCCGACGCAGGTCAGTTGATAGCGAAAATCGCGATTCAGTGCTTCGAACCACGCCGGCATGTCGATCACCGCCTCGCCCTTGTCGTCGAGCGTGACAACGCCGTCGTACACGTTTTTCATCTCGTCGCTTTCGACGCTGGAGTGACGCAGCTGCTTGTTCGCCGGGTCCAGCGGGTGATCGATGTTGAATTGCTTGTCACTTGCGGTGAGCGTGCCCTGCACGTGCAGATCGCCGATCACCGTGACCGGTCCGGACACTGTGCCGCCGCCGACGTTCAGATTACCGGCGGGCATCTGAATCGACGTGGCGTCCAGACGTTGGTTCACCGTCAGGACGTCGGTCTGCAACGCCAGTTGCTCGGGAGCCGCGGGGTCGGAGCTGTCAAGGATGATGCTGGCCAGCCGGCGGCCGCGCAGATTGAGGATGGTCGCGTCGAGCGTGTCGCTGACCGTGACGTGGTCGGCCTCGACGCGCATCTCGTCGGTTTGGTACGGCCCCAAAGCCGAGGCGAACGCGATTCGCCGGCCGGTGATCGCCAGCGCGGTCGCGTCCAGCGTGTCAGCGATCGTCGCGCCGTCGACCACCAGGTCCAGGCGATACTGATCCAGCGCCGACGCGAGACTGAAGACCGGGCGGCCCTTCACGCGCAAACCCGATGTGTCCAGCGTGTCGCGGATCGTAACACTGTCGGCGTCGACTTGGAGCCAAGGGTCGTCATACGAGACGATGGCGCTCACGAAGGCGCGACCCCGCACCGCCACAGCGGTTGCGTCCAGGGTGTCTTGAACCTGCACGCTGTCGGCCTCGAGCGACACGCGGTCAAAATAGTGTCCCTGCACCGATGCGAGTCGCCGGCCGCCGACGGCCAGCGTGCTCGCGTCGAGCGAGTCCCGGATCACGACGCTGTCGGCCGTTACACGAAGGTCGTTGTTGTAATTGGCGAGCGCTGCGGCCAGCGGCCTCCCTTTGAGGTACAGCGCCGTCGCGTCGAGCGTGTCCTGAACAACCACGTCGTCGGCATCGACCTGCATGCGTTCGCCCGATTGCGAACTGTCAAACCGCACGATGGCAAGCGAATGCCGCCTGACCGACAAACCAGACGCGTCGACATCCACATCCCCCTGCGGCGTGATCGAGACGCTCGGCGACGCAGCGCCAGGCGCTGCCAACTGCTCCGCCGAACGCGTCCGGAGCGCGAACGGGGTGGACAGGATCGGCATGCGCGGCTGCAATTCCGGCTCGCCGTTGACCGCAACCCCCAGAAATGTCTGCGGCGTATTCAGCGCGGCATCCGGAACCCCGCCGGCCGTCACCGAGCCGATCGCCACCGAGAACAGGCCCTGATCGACTACGACCAGCGGCTGCAACTCGCTGAACAGAGGCGCTGTCCCGTTGGCGCCGGAGTCCGCGTACAGCCGGAATTCAATCGCGACCATGCCGGAAACCGGTGCGCCGGTTGCCGTGCGCAGACGACCCTGGAACTGAATCGTCCGCGGCACATCCGCGAACGCGGCATGCGCCGGTACGAGCGCGCTCCAGATCGCGAATCGACAGAGCATTCCCACACGCCTAGAAACACACAAGTTCATGGCCGGCTCCGCAAACTGCGAGTTGAACAACGACATTCGATACTATCGGGATGCGGCGCGCCAACGCAATCGAATCAGGCTCCGCGGGACGAAAATCCGCGCTCGCTTGCGTAGAACGCGAAAAATCCGACCGGCTCACAAAACCGCGACAGATCTCGCCGGGGCCGGTTTCCTGCGCCAAAGACGGCGTCGGAACGATTGGTCGCACCGACACAGATGGCCGCTCGTCGCCGACCGCCGTTGGCGTGCGGCGCCCGGCCTGATATCGTAGGCTGTCCACTAGAGTGGATCTCGCCACCCCTGGCGCGTCCGTGGATCCAATGTGCTGAAGAAGGCACTTCGTCAACAACTTCGCGAACGTCTGGCGGCGATGTCGCCCCAGGAGGCGCATGCGCGGAGTTCCATCGCCTGTCGGCTGCTGGTGCAAGAACCCGAATTTGCGAAGGCCGACGTGCTGATGATCTACCTCTCGACCGTGCAGGAGGTCGACACCACGCAGATCGCGCTCGCGGCATGGTCGCTCTCCAAGCGCGTCGTGGCGCCGCGCGTTTCGTGGGAGCAGCGCCGCATGATCCCGATCGAAATCTCGTCGCTCACCAGCGATGTTCGCGAAGGACAGATGGGAATTCGCGAGCCGTTGGAGGGAATGCCCGTCCCGGTCGGCGAAATCGACCTGGTGCTTGTCCCCGGGCTGGGATTCGACGCGCGCGGCAATCGCCTCGGCCGCGGGCGCGGATTTTATGATCGTTTTCTCGCGCATCGCGACTTTCGCGGCGTCGCCTGCGGCCTGGCGTTTGAGTCGCAGGTGGTGGAGGACGTGCCGCACGACGAGCGCGACCAGCGCGTGCGCATGCTCGTCACGGATACGACCGTGCGCCGCTTCTCGTGAAAATGCACGGCAACCGCCGGCCGCCGTGCGGCGTAGCCGGGATGAGATTGATGCCAGCGCCGCGTCTATGGACCCGATCGCGCGATTTTCTGCGCCGCCGCGCCTCCGCGAGTCGTCTTCCCCAATCGGCGAATGACACATGAGCACCCTTGTCGGACGCCGCCGCTACCTGACGAACTTCGAGCCGCAACGATTGCCGCACTTGTTCACCGATGTGCTGGTGCTCGGCGCCGGCGTCGCGGGGCTGCGCGCGGCGCTGGCGGCGGCGGAGAGTTGCGACGTGCTCGTGCTCGCGAAAGACGCCGCGACGCTGTCGGCCACCAGTTGGGCGCAGGGCGGCGTGGCGGCGGCGATCGCGCCGAATGACAGTCCGGAGCGACACGCCGCCGATACGCTCGAAGTCTCGTGCGGCCTGGGGCACGAAAGCGTCATCCGCGACGTGGTGGGCGACGCGCCGCGGCGGATCGGCGAGTTGATCGACTGGGGCGCTCAATTCGACCGGACCCGGGATCAGATCGTGCTGGGGCTCGAAGGCGGGCACAGCGCCGCGAGGATCGTGCATTCCCACGGCGACGCCACGGGCCACGAAATCGCGCGCGTGCTGTTAGGGCGGGCGCGCGGGCATCCGCGCATCCGCATCTTCGAAAACTGCTTTGCGATCGACCTGCTCACGTTCGATGGACAGGTGGTGGGCGTCGTCACACGCCACACCAAATACGGCCACCAAATGTTCTGGGCCACGACGACCATCCTGGCCACCGGCGGACTGGGGCGCGTCTATCGCGAGACGACCAACCCCCCCATCGCCACCGGCGACGGCTTGGGGATGGCGTTTCGGGCCGGCGTTCCGCTGCGCGACATGGAGATGGTGCAGTTCCACCCGACCACGCTCTACGTCGCCGGCGCGGCCCGAGCGCTGATCAGCGAAGCCGTGCGCGGCGACGGCGGCTTTCTGTGCAATCGCCGCGGCGAGCGCTTCATGGATCGCTACGACCCGGCCGGCGAGCTGGCGCCGCGCGACGTCGTCAGCCGGGCGATTAACGCCGAGATGAAGCGCGAGCGAGTTGCCTGCGTCTACCTCGACGTGCGGCATTTCGCGCCCGACCGCTTTGCGAGCCGATTTCCATCCATCGACAAGCTCTGTCGCGAGTTCGACGTGGATCCGCGGCGCGACCTGATCCCGGTGCGGCCCAGCGCGCACTACGGCGTCGGCGGTGTGCTTACGGACGATCGCGGTCAAACGCCGCTGGCGGGGCTGCTGGCGGCCGGGGAGGTGGCGTCGAGCGGGTTGCATGGCGCGAACCGCCTGGCGAGCAACTCGTTGCTGGAAGGACTTGTGTTCGGAGCGCGCGTCGGGGCCTTGGCCGCGGAACGAGCCGCATCGCAGCCGCGAATTGATCGGCCGCTGCCAATCAGCCATCTCCTGCCGCACTCGTCGCGGACGGAGCTGGATTGTGCTGACGTGGAGCACAGTCTTCGCAGCGTGATGTCGCGCAACGTCGGGATCGAACGCGACGCCGACCGTTTGCGCGAGACGGTTGAGATCGTCGAGTTCTGGAGCCGCTACGTGCTCGACAAGGTGTTCGACGAGCCCGCCTCGTGGGAATTGCAGAACATGCTCGTCGTCGCGCTGAGCATCGCCACCGCGGCCGCGACGCGCGGCGAGTCGCGCGGCGTGCACTTTCGCACCGATTTTCCGACCACCGATGAACGCTGGCGATGTCATTTGGACCTGACGCGAACGGAAGAGGGCATGCAGGTTGCAATGTCGCCGTTGCCGCCGATCAGCGGCATCGCGTCGAACTAGCCGGACAAACGGTCCCGATTACCCGCCACAAACAGAACGCGACGCGCAAGCGAGCGCGACCGCGAACCGCGCCTGCTGGCGCTGCGTGCGGCGTCACGCGCCGGACCGGCGCTCGCTTTCGCGACGCGGTTCCTGTCCGGCCATTGCGCGAAATCGCGCATCAGTGCGACGATTCGAACCGTTACTTAGCGTGAAAACCGGTTTCGGCGGCTTCCGCGTGGTACGCGAATTGCTATGAAACTCACTGGGTCAGTCTATTCGAAGGGAGCCCACTAATGGCCGCGTATCAACTGCCCGCGCGAGATGAACTCGGATTCTGCAACATTCTGCTGTCGGCCCTGGGCGGCGACGGCGCGAACATGAGCGCCAAGCTGCTTTTCAAGATCGGCTGCACCGAGTTCGGCCTCGACGGCGGATACGACGCCCGTTACGGCTCCGAAAAGAAGGGCACCGCCACGGATGTGAGCGTGCGCTTCTGCGACCTGGGCAACCCGGTGCGTCAGGCCGGACCGACCAATCGTCCGCACTTCCTGGTCGTGTTTCACGAAAACATGATCGAGCCATGCGAGCTGTATCGCGGATTGCATCCGGGGGCGGTCGTGATCGTGAACTCGACCAAGCGCCCCGCCGATTTGCGGCCGGCGTTGCACTTGCACAGCGGACGCATCGTCTGCGTCGACGCGACGCGCATCGCGTTCGAGGTCGGCGGACGGCTGAATATGCCGCTTCTGGCGGCGCTGGCGCACGAGCTGCGCTTCCCGGACGAAGCGATCAAGCGCGCGGTCGTCAAGCAATGGCCGCGCGCCGAAAAGGCGAATCTCACGGCGTACGAGAAGTCCGTCGCCGAGGCCGCCAGCGCCGAGTTCGCGCAAGACGGTTTCGCGCTGCTGCCGCCGACGCAGTCGCGCGGGGCGATCGGCTGGCGCAACATGCTCAACGGCGGCACGGTCGACGCGCTCACGCACACCACCGCCGGCCGCGACAACCGCATCGCCGCCCAGGGTCGCGTGCCGCGTTTTGACCCGGCGGCGTGCAATTCGTGCAGCATCTGCATGACGGTGTGCTCCGATCCGGGCGGGTTGATGTGGCAGCAGGGTCGCCTGACCGGCGTCGACGACCGCTTCTGCAAAGGCTGCATGCGCTGCGTCGAAGTCTGCCCGCCGACCAAGAAGGGCAAGGGACTGACGACGCCGGAAGAGGCGGTCGCATAGAAAGTCCAGCCGCCGTTTCGCGAAAACGCCGGCGATCAGAGCGCGAAGCACGAGCGAGCGTGAAGGAGAAAGGCGCTCGCTTCACGCTTGCGCCGCGCGTTCCGATCGGTGGCGTCGATTTGCGCGCTGATTGGAAATGATCACGCAAGACGATGTGCGTAAGGGGAGCTGATTACTCCGGGGTCCCATGCTCGCCGGCAAATCATCATGGTGGTTCGTGGTGCTGTTCATCGCACTAGCGGTGTTGCTGCTGGTGGTCGGATAGCGCCAATTCACGTACGCGCGTAGCGTCGCGGCCGGCGCGTGCATCCGCGAAGCCGGCTGACCGCGTTGCGTGGGTGCAGCGCGCGGCCGCGGCTGGAACCGACAGTGAAACGCCGACAACGACGCCGTCCCCGGCGCGCGACAGCGTTGTAATGACCGCCGGTCCGGCGCATCCAACCCGTCGTGACGTCGTCAGCGCTTCGCGTTCGAGGAGACGAAATCGGCGTTCGCCGGTAGCTTAACAGCCCGTTGAAAAAGCTCGAAACCGAGCCCCGGCCGTCGTAAGGGAGGGGTCGGGCTGATGATTGAGATTGCCTGGAATCTCGACACTTTCGAGAGCCGAGCGGCCCCCTCCCTTAGGTCGGGGCTCGGCTGGGCGCGTTTCTCAACGGGCTGTTAAGCGGGTTGGAAAGAAGCGATGGGCTCGCAACGGGATCGAATGCTAGCAGGCGCGCTGTACGACTCGCTCGATCCCGACCTGGTTCGACGGCGGGCCCGGGCGCGCGAGATGACCGCGCGCTACAACGCCACGCGCCAAGATCAAGCCGATCTTCGCCGCGCGCTGTTGCGCGAGCTGCTCGGGCGCTGCGGCGATCCGGTGTGGATCGAGCCGCCCTTTCACTGCGACTACGGCGAGAACATCGAGCTGGGCGATGGCGTGTACCTGAACTTCGGTTGCGTCATGCTCGATTGCGCCGCAATTCGGCTGGGCAAGAACGTCATGGCCGGGCCGTACGTGCAGTTCCTTGCCGCGCATCACCCGCTGGACGCGCGCGAGCGCATCAAGGGGCCCGAACTCGCGTCGCCGATCACAATCGGCGACAACGCCTGGCTCGGCGGCGGCGCGATCCTGTGTCCGGGCGTAACCATCGGCACCAACACGACGATCGGCGCGGGCAGCGTCGTCACCAAGAACATTCCGCCGGGCGTGTTGGCGGTCGGGAATCCGTGCCGGCCGATTCGGGAGATCTGACCGATGACGTGAACCACCGGCGGATCAACAAGGGAAACGACCGTAACGGTTCTCCCGCGCGAGCATCCAAGCTTGCGCGTCACGCACGAACGCCGCGCGGTTTCTCGCCGCGCCGTCCTTCAACGGAGCGTTTGGATGGCTACCGCGACCTCGCCCGATCGTTCGATGAGCAGCGCGCTGATTCGCGATCTCCTGCCCGAGCACCTGCCCGACATCGTCATGCCCGAGTGTGAAGTGCGGCCCGTGTTGAAGGGCCAGAAAGCGCTCGTGACCGGCGCGAGTTCCGGCATCGGCCGCGGCATCGCGACGGCGCTCTGCGCCGCCGGCGCGGACGTGATGATCAACTTCGTCGGCGACGAAACCGCCGCGCAGGCGGCTGTCGAGGAGGCCACCCATTGTGGCTGCACCAACCGCGGCCGGGCCGTCCTCCATCGCGCCGACGTGTCGGACGAGGCGGATGTAACGGAGATGTTTCGACGGATGCGAGACGAGTTTGGCACGATCGACATCCTCGTCAACAACGCAGGTCTGCAGCAGGACGCGCCGATCGAGCGGATGACGCTGGCGCAGTGGAACAAGGTGATCGGCGTCAATTTGACCGGGCAATTCCTCTGTGCCCGCGAGGCGATCCGCGAATTCAAACGCCGCGGCATCCGCAAGGACGTTTCGTGCGCCGCCGGCAAGATCATCTGCATCAGCAGCGTCCACGAGGTGATTCCGTGGGCCGGGCACGTGAATTACGCGGCGAGCAAGGGCGGCGTGTTTCAACTGATGAAGTCGATCGCTCAGGAAGTCGCGCCGTGGCGCATTCGCGTCAACAGCATCTGCCCCGGCGCGATCCGCACGCCGATCAACAAAGCGGCCTGGGAAACGCCGCAGGCGTACGCCGAACTGTTGAAGCTGATTCCGTACAAGCGAATCGGCGAAGTCGAGGACATCGCGCGGCTGGCGGTGTGGCTGGCGAGCGACGAGGCGGATTACATCACCGGGGCGAGCCTGTTCGTGGACGGCGGGATGACGCTGTATCCGGGGTTTGAAGCCGGGGGATGAGAATAGCGAATTGCGAAGCACTCACAACGTAGAAGGTAGGGTGTGCACTGCTCACCTCCCTCATCTTCGCATCCTCCAAATGGGCGTTCCGCACTCCGGACAAACGCCGGACGTGTTGCCGCGCAAATTGTACCCGCACGCTTCGCAGAGCCGCTCCGGATTCGCGTGGCTCTTCCTGGTTGGGAATACCCACGCCGCGATCCCAAGCAGCGGAAAGGTGCGCACGGCGATCATCGCGACGCCGGGCGCGGTGTCTCGAAATGAGCCGAATGGATTAACAAGCGCGCCGAGCGCTACGAATCCGCACCAGCCGAGCGACCACAACGCCGCGCCCGTCAGCACGGCGCGACTGATCCACACGATTGCATCCGAGATCCGAATCCGCATCGCAGTCGTTACGGCTTTGGCCGTGGCACGTGCTGGTCAATCAGAATCTGATTGCCGTCCGGGTCCAGCAGCACCAGGCTCGCCGGGCCGTTGGACGATTCGTCGGCGGCGGTCGCGGGCGTGACACCGCGCTGCTTGAGCAGGCGCTGAATGTCGCGCACGTCATCGAATTCCGGAAGCGTCTTGCAGGCGCGATCCCAGCCCGGGTTGTAGGTCAGGATATTCTTGTCGAACATGCCTTGAAACAGGCCGATGGTGCTGGCGTCATTCTGCATGATGACCGCGTTCTTGCCCAAGCTGGCGATCTCGCGAAAGCCGAGCTTCTCGTAGAACTCGCGCGAGGCGCGGAGGTCTTTGACCGCGAGGCTGACGGAGAAATTGCCCAGCCGCATATTCTTGTTCCCCGAGGGTTGGTCCTGGCCGGTTTGCGGCGCGCTCATGGACGCGGACGCGATCAGCGCGCAGACTACGACGTTCAGCAGGTTTCGTTCCACGATTGACTCCTGACGCCGCCCGTGTCGCGGGCCATTGCGTGTCTGACCAAACATCTTAGCGATCGCCGCGCGCAGGTCTTGTCAAATCTTGCGACCGCGGCCCCCGCCGGCGGCTGCGGCGCCGCCGGTGCAACCATGCTGACTTTCTTGTTATTGGGGATGTGGTGGGCGCGTTCTTACCGCCATGCCTCGCCTCCGTCGCCTGAACATCCTCAGCTATCCCAGAACCGATTGCGAAGACGAAGAAGATTCGCGCCGTGTCGCTGAGGTCCGTCCAAACGCGAGCGGCTATTTCTCCGTTTAATCGTAGCGGGTTCCTCGCCGAGGTACAGCGGCTCACGCCCTCGCGCGGCGACGGTCATCGCCCCGCGGCTGGTTCGAGTTTCACATAATCCAGTCCGAACATGTAGGCCTTCACGGCGCTTGGGTTCGCGCCGGCGACCGTAGCGGCAAACCGGTTCTCGCCCGCGGTCAGCTCGCAAACGCCCAGATCGATCTCGTCGCTGAGCTTGATGCCTTCGCCGAAGAAATCGATCGGTTCGCCGATATCCTTGCCGTTCATGCTGAGCCGGAAAATGCCATAGTCGCGCGCTTTCACGCAACGAATCCGAACGCGATAGGGACCGGCCTTCTCGACCCGCAATCCCAGTACGATCTGGTCGCCCGGCTTCTGATCGCCATGCCACCACAGGTGATGATCGTTGCTGCACCCGTCGATCGATTGCGGCTCGAGCGCACCCGTATGCTCCAGGATCTTGAGCGTTTCGCCTTCGATCGCACCGGCAACATGCAGCGGAACATAGGGCGGGACGACCGGCACACGCAGGTCCTCAGGCTTGATCGGCGGGAACTTGTCGGAGCAGCCCGGCCGAGCATACCAGCACACCGTCACTGCCAGGTCGACTTTGCAGGTCTCATGCCAGTGCCACAATTCCATGTCGAAGCGGAGATCGTGCTGAAAAGGGATGCGATCGAGAACGTGGTAACGGTTCACGCACGTGATGCCGCGGTTGCCCGGCCCGTCCACGCGCGGCTGCGCATGATAGGCGTGCTGGAATACGACCGGCCAGCACCAGGCGTAGCCGAAGTAATCTTCGGTGCCTGTCCCAAACCAGCTCGGGAACGTCTCTCCGTCGACGTAGATCTTCTCGTCGCCTTCGCCCCACCATAGTTTGACCGGATTGGCAATGTTGAACGCGACACCGACGAATTGGCCCTGCCCACGCGCGGTCAGGTAATTCCAATCGATCATGGGCCGCGTCGGAACCTGCCAGTCCGCTCGCCATTTCGCGTGAAAGTGCAACGAGCGCCCGGTCCACTTGTACTCGCCTGAGTCAACCCGGATTGAGAATCTCAGCGGCTGATCCGCCTGGTTTACGATCCGCAGCTTGGCGCCTTTTTCAAACGGCATGATCCAGCGTGAGTAGAGTTCGCCCGTTGGGGTCACTGTCTGGGGAAGAGTTGCGAGCTGCGTCGTATGTCCGATGCACGAAAAGAAGTCGCCGAGCGGCGTACGAACGCACGGTTCCCCGTCGAAGTCGATTTCCAACACCGCCCCACGCAGCGCACGTTCCGGCACTTCATTCTCGAATCGCAGCGCGATGCCGGTGATCGCGGCCGGGCCTGAAAAGTCAATTTCGTATTTCGTTCGTTCGTCTTTCAAGGTCAGGACGTTCCTTTGGTCGAGCGGCGACGGCATCGGCGGGGCAGAGAGCGCGGCTGCTTTTTGTTCGATCTGTCTTGATTGCTTGTTCACATCGTCCAGACTAAACGAGCGAATCGACGTGCCCGGCGGATACACACGATAGTCGACGTGGTAGTAAAACCCTGGCTGATCGCTCGTGATCTTGCAGTGCTTCGCGTACGCGATCGGAAAGTAGTTCGTCCAGCCTTTGCTGTATTCGCCGGCGATCGGCCTCGGCACGCCGGGAAACTTCCCGCCCAGCCATTCGTTCATCGGGCACTCGATCGTCGGCATTTCGGCGTCGTCCAGGTAGACGCGCAGCGTGCCCTTGGGATCGGCCGACCAGATGCGTACGATCGCACCAGGGCCGTCCATGTCCGCCATCACGTGCTCGCGCCGCCCGGCGTGGTCCTCGCCGCGAATGAACTGCCCAACGTCGTCGTTGGCGAACCAGGTCTTCCTGTCCTCGGGCGTCGTGCTGGCCCGGTCGTAGCTGGAGAACTGCTTACAGACGAAAGGCGGATCGGGAAACTCCGCCAGGCCCGTCAAGTCGGTCATCTCGTGCAACAGCGTCTCCGTCGTGACGGTCTGGGCTGATGCGAGGGCGGTCGTGGCCAGCACGATCGCTCCACAGGCCGAAAGGCGCCGCCAGCGGCGGCCAATATTTGCCGGAGTGAACATCGCTCGGTCTCCACGCAAGAACGCCGCACGCGCCTGGAAATGAACGCCGCAGCACGCTAATTGCCCACTCCCGATTACGCGGCCGCGGCGACCGCACCAACCGTGAAGTAGGAAGTCGGAGCGCCGCCCCCGACCGGCTCCGATGAAAGTGTTGTACTGCCTGTTGTACTGAATTCCGGGGAACACACGCGCACGGCGTTGAGTCCGGCAAATCACAGCGCGAGTGGTCAATTGGCGAACGGCACGAAAAGCACTGGAAAACAAGGCGATTCATCATCATGCACAATCGGGGTGACTGGATTCGAACCAGCGACCTCCCGGCCGCGAACGGTCATTGCTAAGCGCCTCGTCGCCGCGTCGAACGCGCGCCTATGCCCGCCGCGCGCGCCTGCCCACGACCCGCAGCGGCCGCGGATTACGCTGCGCCGAACGGGCTTGCTTCACCGCAGCAGCAGACGCCGTCACTGATTTGGCCAGCAACGCGTCGGCCGCAGCGCGGGCGGTCGCGGCGGCGTCGGCCGCGCCGGTCGCGTGACGCGTCGAAATCGCGCCGCTGACGAGCAGCATGAGTTGCTTGGTCAGCAATTCCGGGCTCCGCGCCCCAGCCGCCTGGACGCGCAGCAGGATCTCAGCCGCAATGTGCTCGGCGTACTGCGTCGCGGCCCGGTGGATTGGGTCGTTGGGCGAAGCGAACTCGGTCGCCGCGTTCATGAACAGGCAGCCGCGGAAATCGGGTTCGCGAAACCACTCGGCCAGTAGGTCAAAGAGCGCGAGGACTTGTGCACGCGGGTCGCTGCCGCCGTGCTGCCGCATGTACGCCAGCGCCGCGGAGATATCCCGTCGGTCGCGGGTCTCGATCACCGCCAGGATCAGGTCGTCCTTGCACTCGAAATACTTGTAGAACGCGGTTTTCGTGATGCCGACCGCGGACAGGATTTGATCGAGTCCCACCGCCTGAAAGCCCTGCCGGTAGAACAAGTCGCCGGCGATCTCGATCAGTCGGTTTCGCGTATTACGAGCCACAGATCCCTACCGGCGGGGAACTCCCCCGCGCAGGAGTGTACCGGAAGTACACCGACAGGTGGAGCAGTAGTTCAATAGACCGTCGCTGGGGGGCGTCTACGATCCTGGCGATCGAAGCTTGACCGGTGTCGCCCCAGCGCGTGCTGGCGCGCGGCGTAAATAGAGGGCCGAGGAAATCAGAATGAACCAGGCAACGCACTCGTTTGGGAACAGTGAGAAGGGCACTCGCGCGCACCATCCGGCCGGCATCGCAACGCTGGCGTATGGAGTGATCTGCTACGCGTTCTTTTTCGCGACAATCATGTACGCGATTGGGTTTGTGGGAAACTGGCTGGTGCCCAAGTCGATCGACACGGGGCCGGTCCGGCCAATCTGGCAGTCGGTGCTGATCAACGCCGCGCTGCTCAGCGTGTTCGTCCTGCAACACACGATCATGGCTCGTCCGGCGTTCAAGCGCTGGTGGACGCGAATCGTCCCGCGCGCGGCGGAGCGCAGCACGTTCGTGCTGCTCGCCAGCGCGTCGCTGGGGCTGGTGTTCTGGCAGTGGCGGCCCCTGCCGCAGACGATTTGGAGCGTCGAGCGGCCGGCCGCATATCTTCTCGACGCGCTCGCGCTCGCCGGCTGGGCCGTGATGTTCGCCTCGTCGTTCGCGATCAGCCATTTCGATTTGTTTGGTCTGCGGCAGGCGTGGCTGCGCTTTCGCAACACGCCGTATCGCGCACTGAATTTCCGCGTCACCGGCCTGTACCGAATCGTGCGGCACCCACTGATGCTCGGTTTGCTGATCGCGTTCTGGTCGGCGCCGGTGATGAGTTTGGGCCGACTGTGCTTCGCGCTGCTGTGCACCGGCTACATCCTGTTCGGGACTTGGATG
This sequence comes from Phycisphaerae bacterium, assembly GCA_046350315.1. GTDB lineage: Bacteria > Planctomycetota > Phycisphaerae > UBA1845 > Fen-1342 > CAZHTF01. Next base: position 1,273,797 of record JAXMAP010000002.1, on the reverse strand, counting down.
GAAGAGCGTGACTTGATCGCTGAACACGGCGAGCGGTACCTGCAATACCGCCGGCGTGTACGTGGTCTGGTTCCGCTGCCGATCGCGGCCCGAAACGGCGAGCCCGGCGTCCTCAGCTCCGCGCCGGCTCAGATGTCCGGTTCGGGAGCGCATGCGCCGGAAGTGGTCTGTCGATGAAGCGCCGAGACTCCGGAGCCCGCGGCAGGACGGTCGCACGGCGGCTCAGCGCAGGCGCATTCAGTTTTTTCCTGCTGAAAGGGCTGGCATGGCTCGCGATCGCAGCCGGCGCACATCTGGGTGCAACCGGCGTCGCGAACGTCGTGACTCGCGACCAACCGCCGCGCGCGGTTCCGACACTACTCGATTCGCCATGCATCGAACGGAACGAACGGGAGGACCGAGCGTTGCGTCCGAACGAGCCTGGAGATCAAGTCAGTGATACGACCAGGTAGTTTCGCGAAGACACTCTCCAACCGAGCACCGGTCGTAGTTCGGTCGTAACGCGGGGGATCTTTTGCGGCTAGCAGGACGCCGCTCCTTCGCCGTCGGGCCTCGGTAACGAACGATTGCAGCGCTTGCCCGCCTCTTTGGCCCTTCGAACTTCCCCGGCCGGTCGCTAGAATGGAGTGTCGCAAGGCGCGACCGACCGCCCGGCGTCTCTTCATGGCGGCGCACGCCGACAGGCCCCATCACGAAAGAGGAGCTGGAAATGGCAGCTACAGCCGTCGCACCGAGCGCACCGGCCGGCGCGCAATCGCAGCGCACCCGGCGCACGCTCTACGACAACGTCATCGAGCAGTTCAATCACGCCGCCGACTGCATGAAGCTCGACCTGGAAATCCGCAAGATTCTGGCCAAGACCACCAACGAAATTGTCGTTCACTTCCCGGTCAAGATGGACAGCGGGCATATCGAGGTTTTCACCGGCTATCGCGTTCAGCACAACAACGCGCTGGGCCCCTTCAAGGGCGGCCTGCGCTATCACCCGGCCGTCGATATCGACGAGGTCCGCGCCTTGGCGTCGTGGATGACCTGGAAATGTGCGATCGCCAACATCCCCTACGGCGGCGCGAAGGGTGGAATTCAGCTCGACCCCGGCCGCTACAGCCTGGGTGAATTGGAGCGCATCACGCGGCGATTCTGCTACGCGCTGGGCGACAACGTCGGTCCGGAATACGACATTCCCGCGCCGGACGTGAACACCAACGCCCAGATCATGGCCTGGTTTCTCGACACTTACCTCACCACCATGTCGCCGCACGAGCGCGGCCGCAACATTCACGTCGTGACCGGCAAGCCGATCGAGTCCGGCGGCAGCCTCGGACGCGACAAGGCCACCGGCCAGGGAGTCGTGTTTCTGCTGGAGCGCTGGTGTGCGGAAAATCGGCTCGACCTGAAGAGCGCGACGTACACGGTGCAGGGCTTCGGAAACGTCGGTTCGTGGACGGCGCGGCTGCTCAAGCCGTTCGGCTCAAAGCTTATTGCCGCGGAAGATGTCACAGGGGCGATCTACAACCCGGAGGGGATGGACCCCGACGCGCTGGCCGACTACGTGCGCGAAAAACGCGGCGTCGGCGGTTATCAACGGGCCAAGGCGATCGACCATGAGACCTTCCTGAAGACCAAGTGCGACATTTTCGTGCCCGCCGCGATGGAGAATCAGATCACCGCCAACACGGCGTCGTGGCTCAACTGCCGGCTGGTGGCCGAGGGCGCCAACGGCCCGACCGATCCCGACGGCGACCGCATCCTGCATCAGCGCAGCATCGATCTTCTGCCGGACATTCTGTGCAACTCCGGTGGCGTGATCGTGAGCTACTTTGAGTGGCTGCAGAACAAGCGCAGCGAGGGCTGGGAGCTGGACGAAGTCGATCGCCGGCTCAAGAAGACGATTTTGGGCTCGTACGAGCGCGTCCGCGATGCGGCAAAGAAATTCCAGACGGATTGGCGCACGGCGTCGTACATCGTCGCGCTGGAGCGGCTCGAATTGGTGTACAAAGAGCGCGGCATTTTCCCGTAGCGAATTCCGCATTGTCGCGCCCAGCCTGGGAAGCGCTCGACACCGAGGCCCGACCGTAAGGGAGTGGCTTTCTTCGTACGTCACGAGACACCCCTGCCTTACGGTCGGAGATCGATTGCCCGGTCTGTTCGCGAAACAGAGCAACTGCGTGTACGCGAGGGGTTCGTGTGCGCGAAGAGAGCCGCTCCCTTACGGTCGGGCCTCTGTGTCCGGCGTTTCCGACCGTCGTGCGCGTCTATTGATACGAGACTGAGACCCGATCGGCTGTGGGCCGATCCCCGTCTTTTCGTTCCGGGTCTGTGATGGAAATGAGACCTTCGTTCGCAATGACCGCCGCGCTCCTCGGCGTTCTCGCCGCGGCGCCCGCGCTCGCCCAGGCTCCAACTGCGCCAGCCAGTCAATCGTCGCCGGGCAATCTGACGCCGATCGCCGTTCTGGGCTTCACGTGCGGCGCAGACGTTGATTCTCGCGATCAATGGCTGCCGACGGCGATCGAGGAATCGCTCATCTGGCGGCTTCGTCGCGCGCCCGGCGTCGTCGTCATTCCCGGGCTGCGCGCGGCGCAGGCCTGGCGCGAGATCCGTGAGAAGGACGACGACCCGCCGGATTGGGAGCGCGTTTCGCGCCTGCTGGGCGCTCGCAATCGGGTTCTCGGCGAGATCGGCGGCGCGCCGGCGGCGCTCACGCTTACGATTCGCCTGGAATCGCTTGATTCCGCGGCCGGCGAGCCCTCGCCGCCAACGCAATTCGGCCCCGGGCCATTCTTCGACGTGCTGGACATCGCCACCCGCTGGCTGTTCAAGCGACTCGGCGTCGCCGCACTCTTGCCGGAACGCGAAGCGCTGATCTTCGCGCGGCCGGCCCAGACGCTCAGCGCGGTGGAGTTTTACGCGAAAGGCGTCTCGGCGATGCGGTCGGAAAATGGCCGTGACGCGTTGCACTACGCCGACCGCGCCGTTGAGTATGACCCGCGCTACCGTCCGGCGCTGCTGCTGCTGGCGCAGCTCAGTTCGCGCGGCGACCGCTCACAGCGCGTGGCGGCGGCGGTGCGGCTGCGCGCGCTGGGAGAGTGGGCGCGGGCGGCGGCTGACGCGTGGGACCAGGCGGACGGCGAGGCGGCGCAGGGCGTGCTGCTATGGCCGGCGTCGGTTGACGAAGCCGCCATCGTGCGCTTTCAGAACGCACTCGCGATTTACTACGAAAACGACGACATCTTCGGCCAACTCGGCGCCATGAACGCATTGTGCGACGTGCACTTGCTGCGAAATCCGGACGATTCGGACCTGCCGTCGGCGGCGCGCGAGGAGTTCGAACGGCAAAACCTGAGCAACGCCGCCGCATGGGCGGAGATTTCACTCGATCTGCTGGCGCGCGTCGGGGATGTCGTGTCCGAAGCGCCGACCGCGAACAAGCTCGCGCTGATCCTGGAGCGGCTGGGCCGCCCGCAAGCGGCGCTGCAGGTCCATCAGCGCACGCTGGCCGCGGCCCAGCGCAGCAAGAGCCGCCGCGGCGAGGCGACCGCGTGGATGTTCCTGGGGCAGTGCCAGCGCAAGCTGAAGAACTGGCCCGAAGCGCTGGCCGCGACGCAGCGCTGCCTGGCGATCGCGGACGAGGACTCGAAACCCGCGGTGCGCATCGCGCTGGGCGATGTTCAGGAGGCGATGGGCGCGCCAGCCGACGCACTGGGACAATACGAGCTGGCGTTCGAGCAGCTCAAAGCCGGCGACGACCTGGCCAGTCAACTGATCTGTCTGCGGCAGATGGCGAACCTGCGAAAGCAGCTCGGACGGCTCGACGACGCGATCCGCACGTTGCAGGAGGCGCTCGACGTCGCCCACGCGCTGCAAAGCCCGACACGTGCGGCGATCGAGAAGCAGCTAGGGGCGTGGAAGGCGGGGAAATAATCCGAAGGCGGGGAAATAACTCCTAGGGTGCGTCGGGCTCATCGACGCACCATCGCGCGATCTTGGCCTCACGCCGGCTCTTGACATCAAGGAACGTCAAAAGACCCGGCCGGACAACCGCAACAGTTAGAAAGTGCGCATGTCCATGGAGAATGAAGGAGTCGGCACTCAGGCCATCCGGCTCTACCGCGACCTGGCGGATTGGTATCCCCTGTTGACGCCCGCGGGCGACTACGTTGAAGCGGCTGCCTTCTACCAGCGGCTGTTCCAGACCCACTGTCGCCGCCCTCGGACTCTGCTCGATCTCGGCAGCGGCGGCGGCCACAACGCCACCCATTTGAAGACGGCGATGGCCTGTACGCTCGTCGACCGGGAGCCGGCCATGCTGGCGCTGAGCCGCCGCGTCAACCCCGAGTGCGAGCATATTCGGGGCGACATGCGCTCGGTTCGCCTCGGACGCCTCTTTGATTGCGTCCTCGTGCACGACGCGATTAGCTACATGACCTCGCGCGCCGATCTGGCCAGGGCCATGGCCACGGCCTTCGAGCACACCGCCCCCGGCGGGGTCGCGATGTTCCAGCCGGATTTCGTCTCGGAGACATTCACTCCCGGCATCGAGGCAGGCGGCAGCGACGGGGACGGGCGCGGCCTGCGCTACCTTGAATGGCGATGGGTTCCCGAGTCAGCAACCGAGCTGTATGTGACAGACATGGCCTATCTCCTGAGAGATGTGGATGGAGCGGCCAGGGTCGTCCACGACCGGCACTACATGGGGCTGTTCCCGAAAAGCGTGTGGATGGAGCTGCTCTCGACCGCCGGTTTTGAGCCGCTCGCAGTTCCCTTCGAGCACCGCTCGTACAGCGACACCGGACACCAAGTGTTCGTCGGGTTGCGAACTGTCGCCAATGGAAGGTCCTGAAACGTGCGAAATCATGGGCTAGCGAAGCCGCGCGCTCGGCGATTGAGAAGCAGCCGGCGGAGCGAAAGGCGGGGGAAATAGCACGCTGCCGGGCAAGCTTACTTCACACGTTGCATGTGCAGCCGAGTCAAGCTATTCACTAGGCCAGTCTGGTTCGCCGGCAAGTCGATCGCAATCCGCCGACCCGCGCCGTCGTATTCCAGCGAAATCCGAATCGCATCGAAATCGATCAACTCCGCCGCGCGATCGGACCATTCCAGCGCCACGACGCTGTGCGAGTCAGCCCGGAATTCGTCCCATCCCACGTCGAGCAGCTCCGCCGCATCCGCAAGGCGATAGCAATCCAGGTGCAGCAGGCGCAGGCGCCCGGCGTATTCGCGAAGCAAAACGAAGGTCGGGCTGGCCACTTCGTCGGGCGGAACCGACAGCCCCTCGGCGATTCCGCGCACAAGCGCAGTCTTGCCGGCTCCGAGCGGGCCGCGCAGCGCCAGCAGCTCTCCGCCGCGAAGCGCCGCGCCGATTGCGCGCCCGATTGCGTGCGTGTCGTCCGCGGTCGCGGCGATCAGCTCAACGCGCGGCATCGCGGAAGTGCTCCCAGCCGCGCGGTTCGATCGGCCGCCGCGGGCCGCCGCGCGCCTGACGCCAGAGGCCGCTTTCGGCGACAATCTCGCCCAGCGCAAGCAGCCCGAGCGACTCCGCGACTGAGCGACGATCATTCGATCCGCCGGTGGCGCGACCACTGGACTCGTCGCCGGGCGGCAACACCACGATCAGCTCGAAATCCTCGCCGTCACAGAGTGCGTGTTCGTCGGCCGGGCGGCCATCCTGGTCCGCCAGGCGTCGCGCATCCGCGTGAATCGCGGCGGCGAGGTGGTCATCATCAATGACCGCCCCGACGCCGGACGCCTCGCAGATTCTCCACAAATCGAGCGACAAGCCGTCGCTGATGTCGATCATCGCGGTGGGCGCGAGGAGGCGGGCGACCTCGATCGCCAGGTCGACGCGCGGTTCGAACGTGAGGTGACGCCCCAGGATCGACCCGCCGACCGGACCGGTCAGGTAGATCGCATCACCCGGCCGCGCGCCGCTGCGCAGAATCGGGCGCACGCCATCCGGCGTGCGACCGGCGACGGTCAGGGAAACGACCGTCGGCCGGTCCCAACTATTCGTATCGCCGCCGGCGATCTTGCAGCCGAAACGAGCGGCCATCTCCTGCATTCCGGCGAAAAGTCCCAGCGCGTCATCCATCGACAGTCGCGATTCGAGTGCCACGGCGCAGAGCGCGGCGACCGGGCGCGCCGCCATCGCTGCGCAGTCGCTGAAATTGACGGCCAGCGCCTTGCGGCCGATGTCGCGCCACGCGTGTCGACGCGAATCGAAGTCGACGCCGTCCATCAGCATGTCGACCGTCCAGAGCAGGCCCGGCGTCGCATCGGATAGGGCCGCCATGTCGTCGCCGAATGGGACGAGCGCAGGATTGTCCGCCGCGCCGACCAGCGCGACGCCGATTCGGCGGATCAACTCGCGCTCGCTCTTTCCGGCGGACTGCATGCGGAGTAGTTTCGCCGGTCCTACCTACGTTGTCATTTCCGCACCGGGCCCAGGCCGGGCAATTCAGCGAATTCAGCCGCCAATCAGAAACCGAAGCGTCGGCGAGCGCTGCGGAGCGTGTGCTGATTGCGCCAGTCACTCGGCCGCCCGGCGCGTGCGCGTCCAGCGTCATTTAACATGCGCTTCATGCCTTCGGTCCACGGTTCGCGCGCGTCGCGCGATGTCGCCGATTTGGCGCGCGAAGCGCTCGCGCGCCGCAACCCGATCCTCCGAGACGGGCGCACGAACATCCTGCGCATCGTGAACGGCGCGCTGGACGGTTTGCCAGGGCTGGTGGTTGAGCGATATGGCGAGGTGCTGATCGCGCAACTCCACGAAGGGCGGCTGACGCTGAGCGAAGCAGACGCGCAGCGCGCGTGCGCGGCGGTTTTGGAGGCCTGCGGCGCGCGTTGCGTTTACCGCAAGTGGTTCCCGCGCGATCGCAGCGGCGGCCGTTCGCCGGGCTCGGACGCAACCGATGAAGCGGCCAATCGCGAGCCGACGCCTTGGCTCGGACAGGCGGCCGACGAGGAATACGACGCACTGGAGAACGGCGTTCGCTTTCGCATTCGGCCGCACGACGGCTTCTCGGTCGGGCTTTTCCCGGATCAACGCGGCAATCGCGAGCGGGTTCGCAAACTCGCCGGCGGCCGGCGCGTGTTGAATACATTCGCCTACACCTGCGGCTTCTCGGTGGCGGCCGCGCTGGGCGGCGCGACGGCGACGGTGAACGTGGATGTGTCGCGCCGGTTTCTGGAGTGGGGAAAGCGCAACTTCGCCGCCAACCAATTATCGCTCGACGCGCATCGGTTCTTCGCTGACGACACATTTGACGCGTACAAGCGGCTGGCGCGGCGCGGCGAGCGCTTCGATCTGATCATTCTCGACCCGCCGACTTTCGCCCGTACCCGCGACGGCCGGCCGTTCAGCGTGGCGCGCGACATGCAGGCGCTGATCGAAGGCGCGCTGCCGCTGGCGTCGAGGGGCTGCGCGCTCTTGATTTCCACCAATCACCGCGGCACGGATCGACGCCGGCTGGAAACGGCCCTCGAATCGGCGGCGGGCGCGTGTGGCCGCGATGTTCGCGTGACCGAACGTCCGAGGCTGCCGCTGGACTTTCGCGGCGACGCCGAGCACGCGACGGCGATCTTCGCCACCGTGTCCTAGTGCCGCGCTCTATAGACATGATGAGGCATGATTCTTGCCCGCGACCCGGCTACGGTCGCCGCCAGTGCTTCTGTTCCATCCACGCATCGGTTTGGGCGCGAATTCGCATTCGCCACTCTGCGACGCGGCCGGCAACCGGCGGCGTCTCGCACAGTCGCTTCACCAGCGCCGCGAACTCATCGATCTCCGCGCGCTCCGGCGCGAATTCGCGCGCGCCGGTCTCGTTCGCCCGGGCGCCGCCGACGAGCTTCGAGGGCGCGTTTTGCACATTGTGGCTGAGTGTAAGAGTCACGCCGGCGGATCGGCCAGCCTCGCACGAAATTGCGCTGCGCGAGCCGACCACGAAGTTGAACTCGCCCCGGCCGTGTTCGCCATCCGCGAACGTAATGCCGCCATTCGCGTTCCCGACGCACACGGAATGTTCGATCCGCGGTCGCAGTCCGCCGCGCACGCCGCACTTGATGCCGTTTCCGTTTCCGCCGGTCGGGAGATTCGTCGCGAACAGATTGCCGTTCCATCCGGAGAACACATGTGTCACCGTCAGATCGACATTGGCGACGCCGTCGAATCCGTCGTCGCCGTTCCACAGCGCGATGCTGTCTTCGATGGTCGTTTGTCGGCCGTATCGCGGAGAGAATCCGTCGGAGTGCTGCGTGTTGCGGTTGTTGTCGTACGCGACGCAGCCGCAGAACGTCGTGCGGCTGGGTGCTTCCGCATAGCCCTTGAAGTTCGCCCACTCTGACTCGGGCATGTCCGCTTCGCGCGAATGGATGTTGCCTTTCTTGGGTGGCACGCTGGCCTGCGGCGCGGAAAGCGTCGGTACTTCGCGCAGCTCGAAGCCTTTCACGCCGCCGATCGCCGCGCAGTCTCTGAACGCGATGCCGTCGCACGCGCCGCCGACGACGCGGAATTGCCCCATGATGAGATTCCGGTCGGTCGTGCAATCAACCGCGACACATTCTCGGATCGTCACGTTTCGGCTGGCGGTAACGACCAACGCGGCTCGACGCGCGTGCGTCAGCGACAGGCCGGAAATCTCGCAGTTCGCGCAGTCGGAGATCTCAAGCAGGGTGTCGATGCGGCCCAGGCCGTCCATTCGCGCGCCGATCTCCGCCCGCACCAGCACGCCGGTCTTTCCCGAGAGGCGAAACAGGGGCGCAGCCTTGTTCCAACCCTGCGGCGGAGCGTAGAGCCCGGACCGAATCTCGATCACGACGCCCGGCGCCGCGCCGGCCAGTGCCGCCTGGAGCTCGGGCGTCGAGCGCACCACGCGCGCGATTCCGGCGCCTGCCTCTCCGGCCGGCATCGTGGTCGAAGGCGGGGTTTGTGCCCGCGCCGTCGTGCCGGCCGCCGCCAACAGCGCCGCCGCGCAAATGCGATTCCGACGAACACGATTAGCGAGAGTCACGGTCAATACGATATCGTCGTTTAGCGCTGCCGGCTTGGTGAACATGACCGCACGAATCGGAATCGGGCTGCTCGTTGTCGCCGGACTCACGGTTTGCATTGTCTGTTTCGTGGCGCCGGTCGGCGTCAGCGTTTGGGAAGCGCTGCGCGACGGCGACTGGGCGCTGGCCGCGATGTCGACTCGCCGGGGCGCGCTCATCGCGCGGGGCATCCTGATTTCGTGCGGCGCGGTGTTCTTTGCAATCGTCCTCGGGGCATGCCTCTCGTGCGGGCTGTTGCATCGCTCGCGCACGCTGGCGACGATCTCGCGAATCGCCGCGTTGACGACAATCCTCTCGCCGCCGTATGTCATCGCATACTCCTTCGGCTTGCCGCTTCTGCCCGAAGGCCTGCGCGTCGCCGCGACGCAGGCGGCGTCGCCAGACTGGTTGGTAGGCGAGGCCCGCGCGATCGCCTGTCTGGCTCTCTGGACCGCGCCAATCGCCGCGCTGATTCTATCGACCGGCTGGCGCGCCAGCGGCGCGCCAGCAATGTCGCTGGCGCGATTGGACGGCGGCGGACCGGCCGCTCTGCGCCGCGCGGCGCTACCGGCGGTGTGGCCCTGGCTGGCACTGGCGGCGATTGCGTGCGGGCTGGTTTCGATGGGCGAATTCTCGGTTTGCCATCTTTGCCTCGTGCAAATCTGGAATACCGAGGTGCTCGCCGAGGTGCAGCTCCTGGGCAAGCCGGGGCAGGCGCTGCTCCTGGCTTGGCCGCTGGCGGCAATCCTCGGCCTTGTTAGCGCGGCGGCGTGGCCGCTTCGCGCGAAAGTGCGCACGCTGCTGCTCGAACTGTCAGGTCTGGGCGACGCGCGAGACGCCGCGCCGCCGATGCAAGTCGGTGGCCCGGGCGCGGCGTTGACTGCGCTCGCGGCGCTGCTGATTCTCGCGTCGCCGTGGGCGGTGCTGCTCGTCAATCTTCGCCGGCCGGGCGCGCTGGCGACGGCCTGGGTGACCTACGCGGGCGACTGGCGCGACGGCGTCGCCACTGCCATCGGCAGCACGCTGGCCTGCGCGGCGGCTTCGCTGTCGCTGGCCTATGTTTGTGGGAGTCGAATCCGCGACAAAGGTCGCTGGCGCCGCGGGATTGCGATCGTCACCGTAAGCGCCGCGTTCTTGCTTGCCTTTTCGCCGCCGACGCTGGTCGGAGACGCGGTCGCGGCGCTGCTGGAGCTCGTGCCTGCGATGCGCGACGGGGCGTGGGGGGTGATCATTGTTGGCGTGGCCCGCTACGGCGTGGTGCCGATCGTCACAATGTGGCTGGCGCTCGGAATTTCGGGCGGGTCCGTAGATGACCTGGCGCGTTCGGAGGCGGATTGGCCGACTCAATTCCGGCGTGTGCGCGTGCCGCTGGCGATGCCGGCCTGGCTCGGCTCGTGCGCGATCGCGGGTGTGCTTTCGCTGACGGAAGTCGCGGCCAGTCAACTCGTGCGCGCGCCCGGCGTCGGAAGCGTTGCGTTGACGCTCCTGAACCAGATTCACTTCGGCCGCAATGACGAGATCATCGCGATGTCGCTGCAAGTGTTCGTCGTGACGGCCGGTATGTCGATCCTGGTGGGAAAGGGATTGAGGGATTGAGGGATTGAGGGAAGGCCGGGCCTTTCTTGCCGTTCCTCAATCCCTTAATCCCTCAATCCCTGTATCCCTTTCCACGATCGTTCCCGCCCGACCGGCCAGCGCGTCTCCGATGTGATCCAGATGACAGATCAAAGCCCGCGCGGCAGGTCGGCGGCTGCGTTCGACGAATTCCGCCGCCGCCTCGACTTTCGGCCCCATCGACCCAGCCGGGAATTGGCCAGACTCGAGCAGGCGCCGCGCTTCCGCGGGCGTAAGTCGGTCAAGCCATCGCTGCGTGGGTTTGCCAAAATCCAACGCGACGCCAGCCACTTCGGTCGCGATGACCAGCGCGTCGGCGTCAATTCGCTGCGCGAGCAGTGAAGACGTGCGATCCTTGTCGATCACTGCCTCGACGCCAAGCCAATCGCCCTGTTCCGACCGGATCACCGGAATCCCGCCGCCCCCGCACGCGATCACGACGTGTCCGGCCCGCGCCATCTCCGCGATCAGATCGATCTCGACGATCTGCAGCGGCCGCGGCGAAGGCACGACGCGCCGAAATTCGCCCGGCGCGGTCTCCGTGCTGTGCCAGCCATGCGCGCGTGTGTGTTGCTCGGCGCGCTGCCGCGAATACGTTCGGCCGATCGGCTTGGTCGGATGAGCGAAAGCGGGATCGTCGCGGTCGACCTCGACGCTGGTGATGATGGTGCTGATGCGCCGCGCGTCGCCGCGGCGGCGAAGCTCGTTGTTCAGGCACTGCGCGATCATGTAGCCCATGCCGCCCTGCGTGTCCGCCACGCAGGTATCGAGCGGCAAAATGTAAACCTCGTGCGCGGCGAGTTCGACGCGCCGCAGCACATTGCCGACCTGCGGACCGTTGCCGTGCGTGATAACGACGCGAACGCCGGATTGGATCACGTCCGCCAGGCGAACGGCGGTGGCGCGCGAGGCGGCGAATTGCTCGGCGATGTTTCCTTCCGAGCGCGCCGGCGAGATGGCGTTTCCGCCAAGGGCGATCACCGCGAGCGGGGCACTCATCGAAACACTATATCGGAAACGGGAGTCCGGACCCTTACTCGGCCGACGACCCCCGTCGCTCACCGCTGCCCGGCAACGCACGCCTGATACCCCCGGTCTCGCTACAATCCCCGCCTATGTTCGAGATTCTCAGCGACAAGCTCGGCGCGGTTTTTCGCAGCATTCGCGGACGCGGGCGGATCAGCGAGGACAACGTGCGCGAGGCCATGCGCCAGGTTCGCACGGCGCTGCTCGAAGCCGACGTCAACATCGACGTGGCACGCAAATTCTGCGACGAGTGCGTTCAGAAAGCCATCGGCCAGAAGGTCATCGACACGCTCAAGCCCGAGCAGGTGATGGTCAAGGTCGTCTACGACGAGCTGGTCGAAATGATGGGGCCGATCGAAAGCCGCATCCCGTTCGTCTCGCAGCCGCCGACGATCGTCCTCATGGCCGGCCTGCAGGGCTCCGGCAAGACCACCACCTGCGCCAAGCTGGCGCGCTATTGCATGATGCGCGGCAAGAAACCGTATCTGGTGGCCGCCGACCTGAAGCGCCCAGCCGCGATCGATCAGCTCGAGGTGCTCGGCCGGCAGCTCGAAATCCCCGTGCACGCGGAGCGCGACCAGCCCAGCCCGGTGCGCGTCTGCCGCAGCGCCGTTCTGGCGGCGCGGAAACTCGACCGCGACGTAGTCATCCTCGACACCGCCGGCCGCCTGGCGATCGACGACGAGTTGATGACCGAAATCTCACAGGTGGCCGAGGCGACCCAGCCGCACCAGATCTACCTGGTGCTCGACGCGATGACCGGTCAGGACGCTGTCAACACCGCCAAAGCCTTCGACGAGCGGCTCGAGCTCGACGGCGTGATTCTGACCAAATTCGACTCCGACACGCGCGGTGGCGCTGCGCTGTCGGTGAAATCGGTCACCGGAAAGGTGATCAAGTTCATCGGCGTCGGCGAGAAGCTCGACGCGCTGGAGGAGTTCCATCCCGAGCGCATCGCCAGCCGCATCCTGGGCATGGGCGACGTGGTTTCGCTGGTCGAAAAGGCGCAACAAGCCGTCGACGCGGAGCAGGCGGCCAAGGCCCAGGAAAAGATGCTCAAGGGCACGTTCGGGCTGGACGACTTTCTGGGCCAGCTCGAGAGCTTCCGCAAGATGGGGCCGATGAAGTCGATCCTGAAGATGATCCCCGGCGTGGGCAGCGCCCTGGGCGAGATGGACTTGCCGGAAGAGGACCTCGATCGATTCCGCGGCATGATCCACTCGATGACGCCCAAGGAGCGCCGCAACCCGGATTTGATCGAGGCCTCGCGGCGGCGGCGGATCGCGCGCGGTGCCGGCGTAGATCCTCAGGATGTAAGCGGCTTGGTCAAACAGTTCTTGCAGATGCGCGGCATCATGAAGCAGATGGCGGGGCTGGGGCTTGGGCAGCGCCTGCGCATGACGCAGCAGCTTTCGCAGATGGGGCTGATGGAGGGAAAAATCCCCAAGGTCGCCGCCGGTCCGCGCTACGACCCGCGGCAGCGCGACAAGAAACGCAAGCGCCGGCGGCGGTAGTTCGAAGTAGTTCGGCCGAAGGGTGTTCGCGCCATCCTGGCCCACGGTTTCAATTCGCATTGGACGTTCTGAACTTTTCCGCCTGATAAATCCCGCGATCAGTCAAGTCGCTAGGAATTTTGGTCTTTACAGAAACGCCTGCCCGCTGCTATGCTCGGGTATCCGTCGCGAACCTAACTTCGTCGCGCACGAGATTGTTGCGTTCACCGGCCGCCGTCGAGGTCTTCTCCACGTACGTGCGCCCGTTGCGTTTTCCGTTGCGTCCATCACTTTTTGCTCGGAAGGAGTCGGAATGCGGCATTTCCATTGGCGCGTCGCGATCGTCAGCTCGCTGGCCCTGTCCGCGGCCCAATTCGCCCAGGCACAGGCGGTCGGGGCTGACGTGATCGTCGGTAACGTCGCTGACATCACGTCGCACGGCGTCGTCGGCACCGTTCGTTCGTACTCGGTCGGCACGACGTCGTGCAACATCGGCGACGCGAACGTCCGATGGCAGACCGGCAACAACTTCCACCCGGTGATCTCTCAAAACGTGTACCGTCTCAAGAACGGCCGTCTTGAGCAGATCGGCATGGGCTGGCTCAAGCACGGCTTCACCGTCGCCGCCGGCACGTTTTGCAGCGGCCCGGGCGGATGCACGAACACCTCGTCGGTGATCCTGGCCCCGGGCTGCTCCGATCCGTACACCGGCGGCCTGAATGGCAGCCAGTCGCGCCTCGGTCCCCGTAGCGACGTGAACGCCTCCACCGGCGTCTATCCCTGGCCGCCGACGATCGGCTGGGTGGGCACCGGTTCCTCGGGCGGCACCACAGGCGACGCAATCTTTAAGCGCATTCAAATTCAGCAGGCCGACCTTGATCCGGCCCAGAATCCCGGCGCGCTGTACTTCGGCGAAGGCATGTACGTCAGTTCTGACGACGCCGGCACGAACGGCTGGAACAACGCGTCGTATCGCCGCGCCACCGTCTCGGCGGCGTTCGCCTTCACGATGCAGGCCACCACGGCCCAGCAGAAGCCCGGCATCTACGCCTGGCCGGAGAACGGCCTGGGCGCCGGCGTGCCGGACCCCAACGTGCACCTGAATTTCGTGGACGTGGTGAACGACGGCCGCTTCTACGTTGCCTGCAAGGTGACCGCCAACACGACGCCGGCGAACACTTGGCATTACGAATACGCCGTCGAGAATCTGGATTCGCACCGCAGCGGCGGCTCGTTCCACGTCCCGCTGCCCGCCGGCGCGAACGTCGTCGGCACGGCTGGTTTCAAGGACATCAACTATCACAGCGGCGAGCCGTACGACAACACGGACTGGCTCAAGCCCGTTTCGTCGAACGAAGTGGTCTGGACCAGCCCGAATTCGTTCGCGGTTGATCCGCTCAGCAACGCGCTGCGCTGGAGCACAATGTACAACTTCTGGTTCGACTGCGATCAGCCGCCGGTTTCGGGCGACGTGTCGATCGGCCTCTTCCGGCCGGGCGGCGTGGGCGAACCCGACACCGTCAGCGTCACCGGCATGCTCGTGCCGCAGGCCCCGCCGCACTGCGCCGGCGACCTGAATGGCGACAATCGCACGGACGAAGCCGATCTCGGCACGCTGCTGAGCGCCTGGCTGAGCGGCGCGGGCGGCGACTTGAACGGCGACAACCAGACGGACGAGTCCGATCTGGGAATTCTGCTGGGCGATTGGGGCTGCATCCACTAGAGCGGATTCGCGTCGGACCTCTGCGTCCGACGGCGAATTTCCGCGTCGGGCACAGAGGCCCGACGCTACAGGTCAACCAGATCTGCTCTAGCCCGCTTGGCCGACGCTGGCCGAGTCAGAGACTTGGGAAGCAGGAGTGTTCAGGACCCCGCCCTCGCACCCGCGAGCGGCGGGGTCCGCTTGCAAGCACACGAAGCGCAATCGCGGAGAAGCTCCCCAACCGAGCCCCGACCGTCAGGGAGGGGTCTCTTGCGACGGGCTGAAAGCCGCTCCCTTACGGTCGGGCCTCGGTGTCGAGCGTTTCGTTGGGGTCGCACGCGAAATTGAGCCACTGCCGAGCACCCTGACTGGCCCCTGCGGCAGAAATTGCGCATTCTCAGCCGCGGACCTGCTGGTATAATGATTGCAGCGCTGCCGTCGCCGCGATTGGCCGATACGCCAGTTCTCGTTTGGGCTTTTCGACTCTTCGTGACGTTCAGTTCCGCGGTGCCGTGGAGGCTGCTGTTTGCCCAAGACAAAAGTTGTAGTCGAGGAGCGCCCGCCGCGCGTCGCGACCGGCCTGCTCGTGACGCTGGTGCTGGCCGCGCTCGCCGCGGGCGCGTACTGGGGCTACTCGACGCTGCGCCCGGCGGACGCCGCGCCGGCGGCGATGAACGACTTGCTGCAGGCCGAGACGACGATGTACTGCGCAGCGTGCAGCGCCGAAATGCAGCTCAAAGTGGCCGAGTTGCAGAAGATGAAAGTGCAGGACGGCAAGTATCAGTGTCCCAAGTGCGGCCAATTCTCGGGCGTATTTTCAAAGCCGCCGCCGAAGGATGCGCCGCCGTCGCCGCAGCCGAAGATTTCAGTGGAGACGGGCGGTTGAGGTCGTGGCATGGCCGCGCTCGGCTGTGCCGGAAATCTCGCCGCCGTCCCCGGGCCGATTTGTCGATTCGTCCGGTTGTTCATTCTTAATCGTTGTGGAGGACTCATCATGGCCTCGAAGCGTCGCGGATTCACGCTGATCGAGCTGCTGGTGGTGGTGGCCATCATCGCGCTGCTGATCTCGATCCTGCTTCCGAGCCTGTCATCGGCTCGCGAGCAGGCCAAGCGCATCAAGTGTGCCGCCAATCTCGGCGGCGTCGGACGCGGCATGATGGCGTACGCGTCCGAGGACAAGAACGAGCTGATCGTGCCCATCCAGATGATGATGGTCACGAACAATGCGCCGTTCTGGGACGGCACGGAGTATTGCTGGCGGACGATGCAGCCCGGCATCTGGGGCGGGCGCACGCCGCAGATGCCGTTTCCGACCGGCGCGAGCAGTGTAACCACCACGCTGAACGATTACGGCGTGTGGGGCGCCAAACACCGGCCGCTGAACAAGTACACGTACGGCTCGATCGAAGACAGCGACTTTAAGAAGGCGGAGTGGTTCCGCTGCCCGTCGGATACCGGGTTTCCGGATTGGACGCCGGCGCCGCCCGCGCCTTACAGCATCCGCGGCGCGCCGCAGGCCGCGTACAACGTGTCGCTGTACGACATCGTGGGCAACAGCTATCGCGTCAACATGGGCGGCATCATCTGGTACTCCGGAAGCTACTCGAATTACCTGGGCTCGTTTTCGAGTTCGGCGTACGGACATCGACTTTCGACGCTCCAGCAGACCTCAAAGCTGGTGCTCGCGTCGGACGCGCTATTTTACGAAATGTCGCCGATCAGCATTATCACCGAGCCGCTGCCTAAGCCGCTCGTAGGCTGGCACAAGCAGCGTCTCCGCGATAACACGCTATTCTGTGACGGTTCGTCGCGCTTCGAAACCGCGACGGACATGGGGCAGTTCAGCAACCAGACGCTGATCGATATGGGAGTCGGGACAAACGCGAACAACATCAACTTCCTGCGCCGCGGGCGCACGTATCAGATCGACACGTACCCGACCGCGGGCGCGCTGATTTCGCTCCGCGGCGGCGGAACACCCGTGCCGCATACGACCTCGTGGAACGCCGGGTACGGCGACGACACCAAGTGGCCGTTCAACGGATTTCAGTGGCACGTGCGCTAGCAGTCCATTGAGAAACGCTCCAAGCCGAGCCCCGACCGTGAGGGAGGGGTCGCTTCGAAGTTTGGAATTGCGTGAGACTCCGGCGCTGCCGGGACTTTGGCGGACCCCTCCCTTACGGTCGGGGCTCGGCTGGGCAATCCTCTCAACGGAATGCCCGGCTGGTCTCCGCATCGCATTCGCGTGAGCATCAAGGTTCAATCGCTGCCGCTCCACTCGCCGCGCGAGATCGAGCGGCAGCGCCGTTTTCTGGCGGCGCTGCTGGAAGAGAACCAGCGTCTCAATCTGACCGCCATTCGCGACCCGCTCGACGCGTGGCCGCTCCTGATCCTCGACAGTCTGGCCGTCGTGCCGTTGTTGGAGCGGTCTTGCGTTTCCGGTAGCGTCGGACCTCCGTGTGCGGCGGGCGATGCGGCGTCGGGCGGAGACTCCCGACGCTACGAGTCAAACGAGTCCGCCGTCGAGGCGACGCTCCGGCAACTCTGTCCGAACCGCGACCGTGAGGGAGCGGGGACCGAAAAGCACCCATCCGAAAACCGGGCGCCTTCTTCATCCCCCGCTCCCTTACGGTCGCGGTTCGGGCAGGCCGATCAGCCGGAGGTCGCACGCGCTGGCAGCGGAATACCTGCTCGCCTGCTCGATCTTGGCGCCGGCGGCGGCGTGCCGGGGATTCCGATCGCGATCGAGCTGCCCGGCATCCGCGTGACGCTGCTCGACGCGACGCGTAAGAAGATCGACGCCACGCGCCGCATCGTCGCCGCGCTGGGAATCGAGAATGTGGAGTGCATTTGGGGCCGCGCCGAAGAAATGGCACGTGCTGCGCCGCTGTCGCGCGCGTTCGACGCCGTCGTGGCGCGTGCCGTCGCGCCGCTGGCGAAGCTCGTCGCCTGGGCCGCGCCGTTCCTGCGCGCCGGCGGGGTGCTGTGGGCGTACAAGAGCATTCAGGCCTTCGAGCCCGAGATCAACGCCGCCGCCGATGCCGCCGCCCGCTCGGCCATGCGTCTAACGCAGGTCGTGCGATACGCGTTGCCGGCCCCACACGGCGAGCGCGTGCTGGTGGGGTATGAGAACATCGGCTAAACATGCGTGCGCGAGTACGCGGAGCAATCAGAACGCGCAGCGCCAGCAAGCGCGATTCCCAACCGCGCTCGCTTGCGCGTCGCGTTCTGATTGCGGCGCGTACTCGCGCATAGTCATTTTAGCAGTCCGATGCAGAACTCTGTCCGAGCCGCGACCGTGAGGAAGCGGGGGCTTGCGAATTGGCGATTTGGAAGCCGAAACGTGTCGTTTTCCCCGCTCGCTTACGGTCGCGGCTCGGTTAAGCGAGTTTTGACAGTCTCCTAATACTACAACGCTACTTGTCCTCAGCCCTGAAAGGGCGTTAGAGCATAGCCCCGGGCGTCAGCCCGCGGTCTCGGGATCGAAGAACTCACGCAGCCCCGGCAGGGGCGGAAGAGTCGTTCGTTCGTTTCGACGCATCTTCGAACGCCCACGGCTCTATCGCCCCTGCCGGGGCTGGCGCGCGGCTACCCGCCAGACCCCGGGCTTGCGCCCGGGGCTACAATCTGTCGCCCCGGCCGGGGCTATAGCTGCGTCGCTCGAACCGCCGGCGGAACGAGTTAGCGTTGTAGTACTAACTAAGCAGGCTCGGAGGGTTCCCCATCGCCCCGGCCGATCGATCGCGCTCAAATGGAGGGAGTTGCAAGTGCCAATCGCAAGCAGAATGAACCGAGCCGCCCAGTTGGTCGCGGCGCTCGCCATTTTCCAAGCGGTCGCCGTGCGCACGCTGCTGGCGCAGAATGCGAGCGCGCCCGCATCCGGCCCGGCGACCAGTTCCGCGCCGGCCAGCGCGCCATCAACGCAACCCGCACCGCCCAAACTCGACGGCGCGCTGCTCTCGGGCCTGAAGTTCCGAAACATCGGCCCGGGCTTCACCGGCGGACGCATCAGCGACTTTGCCGTCCTGCCCAGCGACCCGAACACGTTCTACGTCGCCGTCGCGTCCGGCGGCGTATGGAAAACGACCAACGGCGGCACGACGTTCTCTCCCATTTTCGACAGCGAGGGGTCGTATTCGATCGGCTGCCTGGCGCTCGACCCGAAGAATCCCAGCGTCATCTGGATCGGCAGCGGCGAGAACAACAGCCAGCGCAGCGTCGGCTTCGGCGACGGCGTCTATCGCTCGCGCGACGGCGGAAAAAGCTGGGAGAACCTCGGCCTGCGCGACTCCGAGCACATCGGACGCATCGCCATCGACCCGCGCGATTCCAACGTCGTCTACGTCGCCGCGCAGGGGCCGCTCTGGCGCAGCGGGCCGGAGCGCGGCCTCTACAAGACCACCGACGGCGGCAAGACGTGGATGAAAATCCTCGACATCAGCGAAAACACCGGCGTGAGCGAAGTGCACATCAACCCGCGCGATCCGGACACGCTGCTGGCCTCCGCCTACCAGCGCCGCCGACACGTTTGGACGCTGATCAACGGCGGTCCGGAATCGGCGATCTACAAGAGCACCGATGCCGGGCGGAGTTGGCGCAAAATCCGCTCCGGTCTGCCGGAGGTTGACCTGGGCCGAATCGGATTGGGCTTTTCGCCGGCCGATCCCGAGATCGCGTATGCGATCATCGAAGCCGCCGACGGCAAGGGCGGCGTTTTTCGCTCGACAGACCGCGGCGAGACATGGGAAAAGCGTAGCGGGCACATGACCACCAGCCCGCAGTACTACAACGAGCTCGTCTGTCACCCGGCCGATGCCGACCGGCTCTACATCCCCGACACGCTCACCGCCGAATCCAAGGACGGCGGCAAGTCGTTTACGCGTTTCACCACCGACGGCCGCCACGTCGACGATCACGCGTTTTGGATCGACCCGCGCGACCTGGATCACTGGATGATCGGTGGCGACGGCGGCCTGTACGACTCGCGCGACGCCGGCCAGACCTGGCGGCACATGGCCAATTTCTCGATCACGCAGTTTTACCGCGTCACAGTCGACAATTCGTCGCCTTTCTATTACGTCTACGGCGGCACGCAGGACAACAGCACGGTCGGCGGACCGTCGCGCACGTTTGACCGCGTCGGAATCGCCGACGAACACTGGCTGCTCACCGTCGGGGGCGACGGCTTCGAGACTCAGGTCGACCCGCTCGACTCGATGATCGTCTACAGCCAGTATCAGCACGGCGGACTGGTGCGTCACGATCGCCGCAGCGGCGAGATTGTCGACATCAAGCCGCGCGAGAAGCCCGGCGAGGCGGGCCTGCGCTGGAACTGGGATTCGCCGCTCCTGATCAGCCCGCACGATCACAAGCGGCTCTATTTCGCGGCGAACATCCTCTATCGCTCGGACGACCAGGGCGGCAGTTGGCGCGCCGTCAGCCCGGATCTGACCCGGCAGATCGATCGCAACCAGCTCGAAGTCATGGGGCGGATTCAACTCGCCGACGCCGTCGCCAAGAGCAACTCCACGTCGTTCTACGGCAACATCGTGTCATTCAGCGAGTCGCCCAAGGTCGAAGGGCTGCTCTACGTCGGCACGGATGACGGGCTGGTCCAGGTTTCCGAAAACGCCGGAAAGGATTGGCGGCGGATCGAGTCGTTTCCCAACGTGCCGGATCGAGCGTACGTGAGCTGCCTGCGCGCGTCGCTGCACGACGCCGACACGGTCTATGCGACGTTTGACAATCACAAGATGGGCGATTTCGCGGCGTATGTGCTCAAGAGCACCGATCGCGGACGCACCTGGACCTCGATCGCCGGGGATTTGCCGCCGCGCGAGATCGCGTATTCGCTCCAGGAGGATCACGTCGAGCCCAAGCTGCTTTTCCTGGGCACGGAGCTGGGCGTGTATTGCTCGGTCGAGGGCGGCGGGAAGTGGATCAAGCTGAAAGGCGGGCTGCCTACAATCGCCGTGCGCGACGTCGACATCCAACGCCGCGAAAACGATCTGGTGCTGGCGACGTTCGGCCGCGGCTTTTACGTCCTGGACGACTATTCGCCGCTGCGGAAACTGACGCCCGAAGCGTTGCAGCGCGACGCGCTGATCCTGCCGATCAAAGACGCGTTGCATTACGTCGAATCGGCGCGGCTGGGCGGCAACGGCCGCGGCTGGAACGGCAGCACGTACTACGCAGCGGCGAATCCGCCCTTCGGCGCCGCGTTCACGTATTACCTGAAGGAAAAGCCGCTCTCGCGCCGCGAGCAGCGCAAGGAAGACGAGAAGAAGGCCGTCAACGAAGGCCGAACGCCGCCGTATCCGACGATCGACCAGCTTCGCGAGGAGGACCAGGCGCGCGAGCCGCAGATCGTGATGACGGTGCGCGACAAGGCGGGCGGCGTGGTGCGGCGGCTGATCGCCTCGCGCGAGAAGGGGCTGCATCGCGAGACGTGGGACCTGCGCTATCCGTCGTCGAGCCCGCCGGGGCTCTCGAAACGCGACGAAGGCGATCCGGATGATGGGGATGATCGCGGTCCGGTCGGCCCGCTCGCTCCGCCGGGCGAGTACACGGTGACATTGTCGAAGGAAGTGGACGGCGCGGGGAGCGATTTGACGCCCGCCGAGCCGTTCAAAGTCGTGGCGCTGCCGCGCGCGACGTTCGCGGCCAAAGATAAGGACGCCGACGCGGCGCTAGCGTTCAGGCAGAAGGTGCAGCGGCTGCAACGGGCGGTGGAAGGCGCGTCGCGCGCGGCGGACGAGGCGCAGAACCGCGTGTCGCTGCTGCGGAAGGCGCTGCTGGACACGCCGCGCGCCGATGCGGCGCTTCTGAAACGCGGCGAGGCGATTCAGCTGCGCCTGTATGCGCTGCTCATCGCGCTGCGCGGCGACTCGGCCCGCGATCGGCGCAACGAGCCGCGTTCGCCGTCGATCCTGGAGCGAACCGAGCTGATCGTGTCGGACACGTGGTACGCCACGTCGCCGCCGACGCAGACGCAGCGCGACGGCTACGACTACGCGGCGGATGCCTTCGGGAAGCTGCTGACGGATTTGCGGGCGATGATCGAGCAGGACTTGCGGCAGCTCGAAACGGACGCCGAAACGGCCGGCGCGCCGTGGACGCCAAGCCGGTTGCCGACGTGGACAAAGGAGTAGCGGCTGCGCGCCGACGCCTCAGGCATCCTACCGCCGGTGTGGCATGGCTGTGGCGGTTCGCGCCCGTGCGTCGAGCGAGTCTGAGCGAGGGTGTGGCGGCCAAAGCCCGTGAACATGCGACACGGGCAACCCGTGCTGCGTAGTTCTCAACCAGCGCTGCCGCCACGCGCTTCCGGGAAGCGCTCCGCGACGGCTTTGAACGCCGACAGGCATTGATCCAGGTCGTCGCGCGTGTGTCCCGCCGACACCTGGCAGCGCAGCCGCGCCTCGCCCTTGGGTACGACCGGGTAGCCGAAGCCGCTGACGAACACGCCCTGGTCCAGCAGCGCCTGCTGCATCGCGATCGCGGTCGCCGTCTCGCCGACCATGACCGGCACGATCGGCGTGACGCCGGCGATGCTGTGCAGGCCGAGCGCTTCGATGCCGGCGCGGAATTGCCGCGTATTGGCGCGCAGCCGCTCCAGCAGCGCGGCGCCCTCCGCCATCAGCACGTCAATCGCCGCCATCGCGCCGTAGCAAACCGCCGGCGGAAGGGCGTTGCTGAAGAGCTGCGTGCGCGATTTCTGCACCAGGTAGTCGCAGACCACCTGCGCGCCGGCGACATATCCGCCGCACGCGCCGCCCAGCGCCTTGCCCAGCGTGCTGATCTGGAGCGTGCCTTCGCCCATGACGCCTGAATGCTCGGCGGTGCCGCGGCCGGTCGCGCCGAGCACGCCGGTGGCGTGCGATTCGTCGATCACCAGCAGCGCGTCGTTTCGATTGGCGAGTTCTTTGAGCTGCGGCAGATCGGCGATGTCGCCCTCCATGCTGAACACGCCGTCGGTGATGATCAGTTTGTTGCGCGCCTTGCGCCCCTCCGGCGATTCGAGCATTCGCTTCAATTCGGCCAGGTCGCGATGCTTGTAGATGAAGCGCTGCCCTTTGCTCAGGCGGATCGCGTCGATGATCGAGGCGTGATTGAGCGCGTCGGAGAAGATCGCGTCCTCCGGCGTGGCGGCGAGCGTCGGCATGACGCCGACGTTGGCGTCCCAGCAACTGATATACGTCGTCGCCGCCGGGCAGCCGAGGAATTCGCAGATCTTGCGTTCCAGCTCCAGGTGGCAGCTCATCGTGCCGCAGATGAAGCGGACGCTGGCGGTCCCCAGGCCAAAGCGGTCGATGGCGCGTTTGCCGGCCTCGACGACGCGCGGATGATTCGCGAGCGCCAGGTAGTTGTTCGAAGAGAGATTGATGACCGGGCGGCCGTTCATCCGCGTGCGCGGCGCTTGCGGGGCCTGCACTTCCGTCGCTTGTTTGTATTGCCGCGCTTCGCGCAGGGCGCCGAGTTCGGCGGCCAGCGTTTGTTCGAGTGTCGTGGACATTGCGGGGACTCCGAGCAATTGTGTCCGCGGCGCGGCCCGTTTGCAGCGCGTCGCTCGGCACGAAACAGATCATCCACTGCCGGCGCTGACATCACAAGAGTCGGGCGCGTAAGCTTTGGGGGTTGCTGCGGTCTGAACTGCCAGGGCCGTGGGCGTCCGGGAGCGGAGGCCGGAAAGCCGTGGTTTCCGCATTCCCAGCTTCCTTACGGTCGCGGTTCGGTCAGACTCTGCCGGCACAAGCCTCGCCGGGCAAGACGCCCTCGAGCAGGGACGCCGATGTTACGCGCAGAGCTGCGCTACGACTTGCCGCCTGAGTTGATCGCGCAGCAGCCGATCGAGCCGCGCGATGCGTCGCGCCTGCTGGTGCTGCATCGCGACAGCGGGCAGATCGAGCACCGCGTTTTTCGCGACATCGGCCAGTACGTCCACTCCGGCGACTGCCTGGTTCTGAACAACACGCGCGTGCTGCCGGCCCGATTTGCGTGTCGGCGTCGCAGCGGCGGGCGAATCGAGGCGCTTTTCCTGACGAACGATCCCTCGGGCTGGCGGGTCTTGCTGCGGCCTTCGGTTCGCCTCCGAGTTGGCGAATTGCTCGCGTGCGATGGCGCGGATATCGACCTCCGGATCGTCGAGGCCCTGGAGCGCGGAGAATGGCGCGTTGCTCCACTTCCGGCGATCGAGCCTGCGACCCTGCTGGGGAAAATCGGCCGAACACCATTGCCGCCGTACATTCGCCGAGCGAACGACGCCGCCGGCGACGCCGAGGCCGTCGACCGCGAGCGGTATCAGACTGTGTACGCGCGCAAGGACGGCGCGGCGGCGGCGCCGACGGCCGGGCTGCATTTCACGCCGGAATTGCTGCGGTCGCTCGCGACGGCGGGCGTATCACGGTCCGAAGTGACGCTGCACGTGGGATTGGCGACGTTCGCCGCGATCGACGCGGCGGACCTGCGCGACCACCGCATGCACGGCGAGGCGTATGAAGTCTCAGCCGAGGCAGCGCGGCAGCTTCGGCACACGCGATTGAGCGGTGGGCGGCTCGTCGCGGTTGGGACGACGTCGGCGCGTGTGCTTGAGTCGCTGCCGGCAATCGCGCGCCGGTCGGATGACGGGGCCGCGCGCGATAATCAGCCCGCGGATGTGCGGGGATCCACGTCGATTTTCATTTATCCGCCGTATTCGTTTCGCAACGTTGATGTGCTGATCACGAATTTTCACCTACCGGGGAGCACATTACTGGCGCTGGTGATGGGGTTTGCTGGGGTGGAGCAGACTCGGCGGGCGTATTTGGAGGCGGTGCAGCAACGATACCGCTTTTTCAGCTACGGCGACGCGATGCTGATTCTCTAAATGGCGGTGCGCGGCACACGCGCGATCAGAACGCGCGCTGCCAGCGAGCGCGATTGGGAATCGCGCTTGCTGGCGCTGCGCGTTCTGATCGCGCATTTGCTCGCACACGGTCATTCGGGGCACTCTCGCAATCGATCTTTTGTTGTCGAAATGAGAAGTGCGGGCATCTTGCCGGCATCTTGCCCGCACGAAGCGGGCTGGAAGCCCGCACTCTCCGCCAGATCAAATCGAAAACGCTCGATGTCCCAAAACGCGGAGTGACACGGGGGCCCTCCGTCCGCTGCGGCGCCCGGGTTGGGGGCGGGAAGCGGCGCCGCGATAAGTCGCGGACGGAGGGCAAGATTCGCCGCTCCGCCTTCGACCTGGAGCGGTTTCACGTCTCCGATGGCTTCGGATCTTGGTGTCCGATCGCCGAATCCGCGTTGGGCAGACACGCCCGACGCGACGAGCAAGACGCAATCGTCCTAGTAGATGGCTCGTGTAGTGAGTTTGATACATGCGAACTGGCGCGGATCGTTCAGCGAAACTCGTCGTGGCCGCCAAGGCCGTCATGCACCGCTGGGCGCCCGCATTTTCGCGCGATATGCGGCTTTCACGATCTCGTCCGGCTCCACGAGCGACGGATCCTGTTTGACCGCCTCCGCAATCCAGCGCTGCGCGTCGTGCCGCCGGTCGCCCCAGGACACCAGGATGTCCGCCGCGACCCGCTGTGCCGGCGTCAAGTCGGCGGCGATCGGCGCCGACGGCGCGTCGGCGGTCAGAAATCGCGTCACTTGCCCGCGCAATTGGGCGATCATCGTGGCGGCGGTGCGCTTGCCGATCTCCGGCAGAGCCGACAGCGCCCGTTCGTCGCCGTGCTCGATCGAGGCGGCGAGCTGGTGCGGCGGCACGGCCATCGCCCGCAGCGCTTTCCGCACACCGATGTTCTTGACCTTCAGCAGCTCGTGGAAAAAGTCGCGGTCCGGCTGACTGACGAAGCCGACCAGGCGCGGCGCGAGACTGCCGACCGCCGGGTTGCCCTCGATGTACTGCACGGTGTGCAACTTGATTTCGCCGCCGAGCGCTACGCGCAGCATCGGAATCGAATAGGCCGGCACGAACAGTTCGTACGAGATCGGCCCCACTTCGAGTATCAGGGATTGCTCGCCAAGCGAAGCCAGGCGGCCGGTGATCTGACAGATCATGAAACACCCGCTTCGGCGGTTGTCGCGCGGCGCCGCGCCGCGCGCAGCCGCCAGCCGCAGAGGCCGATCGCGATGGCGTCGGCAACGTCCGGCGGGCTGGGCGGCGCGGCGAGCCCCAGCGTCATCGCGACGGCGCGCTGCACCTGTGTCTTGGACGCGTGCCCGTTGCCCGTCAACATCTTCTTTGCGTGCGTCGCACCGACGTTCACCACGTCCATGCCGCAACGGGCGGCGACCATCAGGATCACGCCGCGCGCGTGCGACATCAGGATCGCGGTGCGCGGGTGGCTGTAATGCGCGTAGAGCTGCTCGCAGGCCAGTACGGAGGGATGGTGCGATTCGATCAGCTCGGCGATGGAGCGTTCGAGCTCCACCAGGCGGCGTTCGATCCGGTCGGTGTGATCCAGCCGCACCACGCCGGCTTCTAGCAGGTCAGCCTGCTGTCGCGCGTCAAATGACAGCAGCGCATAGCCGGTGCGGCGCAAGCCGGGGTCGACGCCCAGCAGGCGCGCTCGGCCGGCAGGCGAACGCGACGGGTCGGACATGCGGGCATGATGGCGAGTTTGCGGATTCTCGCAATGGCGGCGCGCAGTTGCTACTTGAGCAGCGGTCCGTCAGAGCCGCGGCCGTAAGGGAGCGGGGGCTGAAACGAGCGTTATTTCCAAGTTCGCATTATCCGCGGCGCCCATGATCCGCGTTGATCTTCGGCATTCGACATTCATTCCTGCGCCATTTGCTTCCGCGCCGACCGCTCCCTCACGAGGTTGTCGAAATACATCCGAACCGCGAGCGCCAGCGACCGGCCAAGCGGCGCGGCGCTCGGAGTTCCGGTCGTTTCTTGCCGTTTGCGCCGGTCGCTCGCGCTCGCGATTCAGATGCGGCGCGTATTTCGACAGCCTCTCACGGTCGCGGCTCTGATCGACTCCGCTTGCTTACCGTCGCGGCGCTGACCGGCAGCGCTCACCAGCCGTAGAAGATCCGCCGCCACCACCCGTCCAGCGCCGCGCGGTCCAGCCGCAGCGCATCGGCGAGCCGTACGTCGTCCGGCGGCGGAACGAGCTGCGCCAAGCGGGCGGCAACTTTGTCGCGCCGGTCGGGCGGCACACGCGCGAGCAGATGCCAGACGGTCATCGCGTCGCGCGGTCGAGCCCTTGCGAGCACCGAGTCGATCATGGCCGCTTCCTGAGGCCGCGCTTGCCAGTCCGTCAGCGCCGACACGAGTGCATCCGGAGCATCATCGTAGTGAGGCACATCCGGCGTTTGCCCCGGCCGAGTCCGGCAGCTGGCGCCGGCCGGCACCATCGATTCGACGCCGCGATTCGAGAGCGCGACATATCCGAGCGTCACGCGCAGCGAGCTCACGCCGGCGTCATCGACCTCGAGTTGATATTGGCAACCCATGTCCGCCGCGACGCCGGACGGCGTATTGACGAAGAACAGCCGCGGCGGAGCGTTGATCGTCGCCTCGATGCGGCCGCGCGCCAGCTCCATGCGATGTCGCCGGCGCTCCGCGTTCAGCAGGCGCAAGCGCGATCCGGGCTGCACGGAGACTGCGCCGAGTTCGGCGTTCGAAATCCGCGCGCTGGCGCCGCCGTCGGTGGAGAGCCATTGACCGACACCTAGCCGCGTCGCCGCGGACAGCGCACGCGACTGCAGCTTCGGCGCGCCGGCGAGCACGCTGACTTCCCACATGGACGCGGATTCGCGCGGCGCGGCGCTTATTCCGAATCCCAGCAGAATCGCGATCGACGCCGCGAGCGCTGGCCAGCGCCGGCCTTGCGATCGATCGGGCAGGATCAGGGGCATGTGCCGATAGCGCAGCGGCCGCAAGCGACGCTCGAGTTCGAGCGTCTGTTTGTCGGCGGGGCCGCGTCGCTCCCAGAGATAGCGGTCGATTAACCCGGCGTCGGCGTCATCGTCGAATGAACGCAAGTCATCGATTCCCATCGTCAATTCCCCTGCCGAGCGCGATCCACGTCGAGCCGCCGGTCGCATTCGCACGGGGTGCTCTGTCAAGGTGGTCCAGACTCATCGGCCAGCCTCCGGTGCGAGTCGCGCTCGCAACAGAGCCATTCCGCGGTGCAGATTCACGCGCACCGATCCTTCCGTCAGCCCGGTTCGCGCGGCGATTTCCGGGCCGCTCAACCCCTCAACCCAGCGCAGGATCAGCGGCTCGCGATACGGTTCGGGCAACTCGCGAATCGCCGACAGCGCCACCTCGGTCTCGTGATTCAAGTCCATTCGTGGCCCGTGTCTGGGCATCTTTCTGCGCATCGCGGCATCGCGATTGCGATCGTGGACCAAATCCTCGGCCCGGTTGCGTGCGATCGCACACAGCCAGCCGCCCAGCGCCGCCGCGTCGCGCAGCGAGTCCAACTTCCGCCAGGCGACGATGAACACCTCCTGCACCAAATCCTCCGCATCGGGTGGCGCGACGCGCGCCAGCAGTACGCTGTGCACCACCGGCGCAAATCGTTCGTAGAGGCGGGCGAACGCCGTTCGATCGCCTCGGCGGGCGGCGGATATCCATTCGCGCTCCTCGTCGCGAGCGGCGGAGCGATCCAGGGCGCGGCGCGGCGCGCGTTGGCGGGCGAAGACGGTCAATTGGGAGCCTTCATTCTGATTTCGATCGCCGCAGCGCGACGGCAGCCGTCATTCGCGCCACGCGCAGCGCAATCGAACGCGTCTCGCGACGCGCTCGCTCGCGCTTCGCGTCCTGATCGGCGCGCCGGGCTACCTGGAACCGCGCGCCGTCGCTGAATCGGTCTTGGTCTGACCTCCGGATTGCCCGGCCCAGCGCTCGACGTGCGCCGCCAGGTTCTGTTTCAGCAGCGATCCTTCGGCGGCGCCGGCCTGCGCCTTCTTCAGGTGCTCCTCGTAGAGCGCCGCGGTCGAGTGCGACATGGCCGGGTGCGTCATGAGCGCCGCGGCGAACTGCATCTCGGCGTTGTCGGGTGCGAGTTTCAGGGCTCTGCGCACCCACGCGTAGCCTTGAATGCCCTCGGCCACGCCGGGTTTCCAGTCAATGTCGATACCCATCTGCTGCAAGCCGGCCGCGAAATAACCGGCCTGAAACCAAGCCGCGGCGGCTTCCGCGGGCTTGCCGCTTTCCTGGGCGCCGGCGTCCAGGTCCAGCGCGATGTACGCCAAACGCGAAAGCAATTGCTGGGCGCGCGACTTGTCGCCATCGAGTCGCACCGTGGCGCGCCGCAGCGTCTCCATCCGCGCCAGGATCGAATCCGCAGTTTTGAGTGCGCCCAAGGTGTCATTCACGACGTCACGCGTCTTTTCAGAGATCGTCTGTGCATTGCCGATGTTGAACGGCTGACAGATCAGCGGCGGTCCGGCGAAGGCGGTGGTGCAGGCCAGCGTCAGAGCCGCGAACGATAATTCGGCGCGGCGGTTGAAATTGCGGACGAACATGCGTTCTCCTTTGGGTTGTCGCCGGTTACAGGCCCGGGCGTATGCCCAAGAGACGCTTGTGCCGCTCGAAGTGTTAACAAAGACAAATTCTTGCGATCAGAGCGCGCCGCGCGAGCGAGCGCGGCGGAAATTGCGCTTGCTTGCGCTGCGCGGTCTGGCCACGGCGCGAACTCACGCGCGACCATTGATTCCGCGCTACTGCACCAGCACCTCCGCCGCCGCCACGCCTTCCGGCCAGGCGAAGAACATGTTGGCGACCTTGACGCCCGGCAGCGGCGTTCCGCCGGCCTGAAGCGTCAGCGGCACGTCGAAAATCGCGCGGTCGCCGGAAGTCTGTGAGGCGTGTGCCGCGTCGAAACTCACCAGCCCGCCGACGGTCGTGCCCTGCACGATCAATTGCGAATCAAGCAGGCCGTTGCGATAGAACGTGAAACGGCCGTTGACCGTCGCGCCGTCGAGCAGGTTGCCCAGGTTGTCCGCCACCGTCACGGTCGCCGTGTACGAAACCGGCCCCGAACCGGCGGCGACGAAGTCGATCGCTTCGACTCGCGCGTTCGGCGTATTGATGTCCGACGGGACCATTCCGCCCGTGGACATGTCCGCGGTCGCACTGCTCTGGCCGTTCTGCGCCTGCGCGAGGATTCGGAAGTGATAGGTCTGGCCGTCGCGCAGCGGGCGCAGAAACGCGGTGTGCTTGCGCTTCCAGTGGTTGCTTCCGTTGTTGCGAAGGATTGGCAGCGGGAAGGCGTCGCCGGCGAAGCTGCCGTAGCCGGTGTCCAGCCCGTACTCGACGCGCGTCGGCGACAGAACGTCGGTTTCGTACGTGATCTTGATAGAATTCGTGGTCGCAAACACGATCTGCACGTTCGAGACCTGCGGCGCGCCGACCGGCAGGATCGTATTCGGGTCAAGCAGCGGCTCGGGGTCGTATCCGTCCCAGAGACCATCGCCGTCCGTGTCGGGATTGAGGGGATCGAGCCCGGCGGCGATTTCGTCGCCGTTCGGCACTCCGTCGCGATCGCGATCCAGCGCGATGCGCTCGCCCGACCAGACTGGCACGCCCATCAGCAGCAGTTCGGCTTTCCCGGCGCCTGCGAGCGTCTGGAGTTGCTGCCATGAGAACGTGCCAAGTGCGGTCGTGTCGCAGCGGAACAAACCGAGCGAGCGATCCCAAAGAAAGCCGACCTCATGCCAGGTCGCGTTGATCATCACGCGCCCGATGGCGACAAAGTCGCAGTTCTTCGCGTTGGCCTGATTTGCGAGGTAGCTGCCGGACAGCATGTCCGCCGCGCTCGATTGGTTCAGCAGCCAAGAGTACATGGTCGCGGGCGCCAGGCCGGAGTCAAATTCGTCGAGGAAGCGAATTACGTCGTCGCGCTGCTGCTGCGTGAAACCGGGGAAGAAGATGTTCACGAACTCGTTGAATGAGTCCACCAATCCCGCGTGGAAGAAGCCGTGGCCGGTCATCGGACCAACCGTGATCGACGCCAAACCAAACGCCGGTGGATTGAGATTGTCATAATTCGCGAGGTCCGAGAGTTTCGTCCACATGCCGCGGAACTGCGTCGTCTTGACCACCAGCGGCGATTGCGGTGTGGTCAGGAACGGATCGGTGATCGAGGCGTCGCTGCCGGTCGGCAGGCTGTGACACTCCAGGCAGCTTACGCCATCTGAATTCAGCGTCGTGTAATTGATGAATCCCTGCGTGGCCGCCGGCGTGAACACCCGGCTCAGTTGCTGCATCGGGTTGGGCGGATACGCGGAGCTGAAGACGTACTCCTTCATCGCCGCGAACTGGTCGTCGCCGAGCTTGGTTCCGCCCAGCAGGTCCTTGAACGCGTCGTTGAACGCTTCGAGGTCCTTCTGTTCGCCGCGCCAGTGGTAGCCCGGCAAGTCCGCCAGCGAGCGCAGGTCCTGCGTCGCCATCGGCCCCTTGCGGTCCCGGAAGGCGGACGGCGGATTCGCGAAGCTGAACGACGCCGGTGGATCGAAGTACTTGGATAGATCCCACGTCAGGCCGTCCTTCCGCAAATCCTGGTGGCACGAGAAGCAGCCGGTCGTTCCGGCGCCGGAGTGGGTTGGATTCAGGAAAATCTTGCGGCCAAGTTTTACGCGGTCGAATGTCGGATCCGGCAACGCGAAGCGATGCGCTGCGGCGCTCGGTTGCCCGGCGCCCGCGATGTTGAATGCCTGAACCGAGTTCTCCGCCCGATTCAGGCAATACAGCATTCCGCCCGTACGCGAGATTGCCAGTCCGCGTGGGCCGGCGTCAGTCGCGATCGTTCCCAGCGCCGCACCGGCGGAGTTGAACACCCCGATGTTTGACGAACCGTAGCCGGCGACGAACACGCGACCGGCGGCGTCGATTGCGATATCTGTCGGCATCGCGACCGGGTTGGCGATCACCGGCGGCTCAGTAGTCACGAACCGCAGCGGCGCGCCGCCAACCAGATCGATAAACGTCAAGCGATTCTCGACCACCTTGCCCGCCGCGAATGACGTTTCACCCAGGAATTGAGCGTTAAACGCATCCATGTTCGAGATGACCAACGAGCCGGCCGGGCTGATCGCCGCGCCCAGCAGCGTCGTCCCGACGTCCTTTGTGACGCCGACCACAGTGTCGGTTGTTGCGTCGATCTCCAGTACGTCGAAATCCGGCAGTGAGAAGCCCTGAAAGTTTGTGACCTTCACGATCAGGTCGACCGGGCCGGCCGGCGCAAAGAGCGCCGCCGATTGATTGCCGGAGATTTGCGACACAACGAAAACGCGGTTCCCGCTCGCGACCACCGCGTAGGGCTCGTTCATCGCCGGGTTCATCTGGTTGTGGGCGAATCGCAGCGGAATGTTCTGCATCCAGGTCTTGCCACGCGCGTCGTAGACTGCCAGCGTGTCGGTCGTGCTGCCGGCGACGTACGCCTTGCGTCCGTCGGCCGAGAACGCGATGCCCCCGGGCGTGTCCGCCTCGCGCATGCCGACGCCGTTGGTCGAAATCGGCGGTCGCAGCACGTGCGTGACTCGCCAGGTATTCTCGTCGATCACCATCACTGCCGATTGGTGGCGTACTGAGACCCAGATTTCGTGCGGCTGATCGGGAATTGCGACCGGCAGCGGGCGCTCGGCGAGCGCGGCGATGCCCTGACCCAGCACGATCTCGGCGACAACGCTGGACAGGTCCGCGCTCAGAACGACCAGTCGGTCGTCCGGCTCATTCGCGACGACGACGTGTTGATCATCGCTGGTGACCAGGATCGGCTTGATGAGCTGCGTTTCGAGATTGACCCACTCACCCTGCACATTATCGAGTTTGAACGGCGGCAGCGCGAATGGGCCGTATTGGTTCAGGTTGGGCGTTGCGCCCGGCGGATTTCGGCCGGCGAACTTGGGTGACAGTTCTGCCGGAAGGTCGGGCAGCGGGTCCGGCGGCGTCACTGTGCGCAACCCGGGCGACAGGGTCCGGCCCTGGTCGCGGTGCATGCCCTCGAATTGCTCGCGGAACTTCAAGCGGCGGTCACGCAGCGATTCCCCCGCGGGCGGTTGGTGGAAGGGATTTTGTTCCTGAACTTGGTCCGAGTTCTTCGCAACCCGGCCGGCTGCGATGGTGATCGTGCCGGAAAGCAGCGATGCAATGGCACAATGGCGGATGATTCGGCGCAACATAACGAGCCTCCGGCCCCGGAGATGCGGCGCGAGCGCGCCCGATGCGGCAATTAATGCCGCGAACCGGCTGTCGCGTCAATGGAATTTCGAGTGATTACAGAATAGCGGATGGGCGAACGGCGGGATGGGATGCGATGTGCTTGGCGGACTGTGATATTCGCTTGCACGGCCGAAGGCGCGATGCCGCAGTCTCGCTCTGCCGCTAGGCCGTGAGATAGCGACGAGACCAGAGCTCCAGCATGAGCAGCGCCCAGATTCGCCGGCTCAGGTCGCGACCGCCGCGCTGATGGTCGGCGATCAATCCGGACACGGCCGATCGGTCCAGCCAGCGCCCGGAGACGGCGTCTGTTCCCAGCAGCATGTTCTCGGCAAACGAGACCAGATTCTGGCGAAACCAGTGTTTGATTGGGATTCCGAAGCCGCGTTTTCGCCGCACGACCCATTCGTTGGGCACGTGTCGCGCCAGGACGCGCTTCAGCACGCGCTTGCCGATACCGCGGTGAAGTTTGGCGCGCGTCGGAAGGCGGTTGGCGAATTCGATCAGCGTGTGATCGAGAAACGGCACGCGCACTTCGAGCGAACTCATCATCGCCATCCGATCGACCTTCACCAGAATGTCGTCCGGCAAGTAGGTGCCGTAGTCGGCGGACTGCATTCGGCTGACGAGGTCCGGCGCGGCGTGGTCGTCGAAAAACGGAGCGAAAAGTCGCGGTTCGCGCGTCACATGTCGGCGAACATCCGGCGAGAGCAGCGCCAAGCGCTCCGCCAGCGGGAATTTGCAGCACTGCGCAAAGTAGCGCGCCGCGCCGTCCGCACCCGCTTTCTCAAGCACGCCGCGCCCGGTCCAGTGTCGCGGCACAAGCTGCGTGGCGCTGGCGGCGAGCTGTCGAACGCCGCGCGGCGTCCAGCGATCCATCTGCGCGTAGCGCGCCGCCTGCGCATAGCGTCGATAGCCGGCGAAGACTTCGTCGCCGCCGTCGCCCGAGAGGCAGACGGTGACGTGTCGCCGTGCTTCGCGGCAGAGATAGTAGGTCGGCAACGCGGACGGATCGGCGAAGGGCTCATCGAGGTGATAGGCAAGGTCGGCCAGCACGCCGATGTCGTCGTCGCGGACGGTGAGTTCGGTGTGCTGCGTCTTGAAGCGTTCGGCGACGCGCCGCGCGAAAGCGAGCTCGTCGTAATCGGCCTCTCGAAAGCCAACCGAGAACGTGCGAACCGGCGTTGTCGAGGCCTCGCTGGCCATCGCGACCGTCGCGCTCGAATCGACGCCGCCGCTGAGGAACAGCCCGAGTGGGACATCGGAGCGCAGTCGGATGCGCACCGCGTCGCGCAGGCGGCGCTCGATCTCGTCGGCGCATTGGTCCTCGTCGACCGGCGACCCGGTCTCGAAGCGCGGCCGCCAGTAGCGCTCGACCTGGAGCCTGCCAT
The DNA here is from genome assembly GCA_046350315.1 of Phycisphaerae bacterium. GTDB lineage: Bacteria > Planctomycetota > Phycisphaerae > UBA1845 > Fen-1342 > CAZHTF01. The sequence goes on along the minus strand of JAXMAP010000002.1, from coordinate 1,239,381 downwards.
CCTGCCAGATCATCCACGACGCCGGTGCGAGTTTCGAAACGCCCTGGAGGATGCAGCGGTCGGTGGGGACGTAGCCGTAGGCCAGATAGTCGTCCAGACTGTGCGGATCGACCTGGCGCGGGATCGCGGGGTCGGCCAGCAGCGACTTGAGCTCGCTCGCGTACGCGAGATTGCCTTGCTCGAAGCGATAGAAAAGCGGCTTCTCGCCCATTCGATCGCGGGCGATGAAGACGCGGCGCGTTCGGCGATCCCAGATCGCGAACACGAACATCCCGTTCAGCTCGTCCAGGCAGCGCGGGCCGAGGTCTTCGTACAGGTGCACGATGACCTCGGTGTCGGAGAAGTTCTCAAAACGATGCCCGGCCCGCTCCAGCCCCGGCTTCAGCTCCTTGTAGTTGTAGATTTCGCCGTTGAAGACGATCCCGACCGAACGATCCTCGTTGTACATCGGCTGCGCGCCGCCGGCCACGTCGATGATGCTTAGCCGCCGATGTCCCAGGCCGACGTTCCCCTCGATCAGCGTGTCGGCCCCGTCGGGCCCACGGTGGCGCAGCGCGTCGCGCATGCGGTCGAGCAGCTCGACCGACACCCGCGCCTGCGGGCTCGCCAGACAGATTCCGCAAATTCCGCACATGATCGGGTTCCCCTGATCTTACGGCGGCGGAAGCGAAGAGTTCGCGGCGCGCGGATTCGGGTCCGGGACGCTTCGCGAGTCAGCGCGACCCGCGGCGAGGCTCATGAAGAGCGTATCGTACGCCTCCGCGGCTGCGTCGACGCTGTGATTCTCGACGAAATGCGCTCGAGCGCGGCGCGCGCACGCAGCCCAATCCTCCGGGTGACCGCTCAAGCGTCGTAAGTGCGCCACCAGTTCCGCCGGAGTGTTCCCAACCGCGCCCAGCCCGGCCCGCGTGATCACTCCGTCGGGATCGACGGTCGAAACGACCGGCACGCCGTGTGCCCAGGCTTCCAGAAAAATGTTCGGAAATCCCTCGGACGACGAAGTGCATAGCAGCAGTCCGGTCGCGGCGAAGAATCGCGGCATCTCGGCGTGGGCAATCCAGCCGTGCAACGTCACGTTCGGCAGCGCTCCGGCCCGGCGCTCAACATCATTCGCATATTCGCTGCGACTGTTCGCCGCTCCGACGACGTCGAACCGCAGATCGGGCGAGGTGCGCGCGATTTCGAGCAACAGGTCGGGCCGCTTTTGGCGCGCCAGCCGACCGACCCACAGGATCGACATCGGCGACGGCGGCGTCGCGCGGATCGACCCGCCCGATGTGAGCGGGTCTTTCCCGCAGCTTCGAATTTGGCGCGCCGCAATGCCGTATTCATCGCGCAGCAGCGCGATTTGCCGCTGCGACTGCGCGACGACCACGTCCGCGCGGCGCAGGCCGCGTCGATACAGGGTCCGCTCGCGCCAATCGCGCAGGTGCGGCAGCGCCCGCGTGCAATCGTCGTCAAGCGCGGCCGCGAACACGAACGGGCGGCCCGCCCAGCGGCACCACAGGGCGGTTTGGCCCGTCTCAACGCCGGCGGTGCGCTGGTAGTAAAGGTCGGCATTCGCGCGCCGCAGCGCGGCAACCAGTCCGGTCCAGCGCGGGTGCACGAAACGCAACCCCGGCAATCCGCCTTCCCAGCGGCAGGTCTTGAAGACGCGGATTCCGTCGTGTTCGACGCCGTCGGGTTGGCCGCAATCGAGCGTCGCGAAAGAAACGCGATACCCGCGCTCGACCAATCCACGCGCGATCAGGCTCTGCTGAACTTCCGCCCCGCCGATGCGCGCCAGATCGCCCCGCCCGGCGAGCACGCCGTACGCATCCGGCGCCACGAAGCAGATCGAAGGGCGGTTCATGACGCGGCGGTTCGCCCGCGCCGGACGAGTCGGGCGACGATCGCCTGACGCATCGTCGCCGGCAGGACGCGATAGTAGTAGACAATTGTGGTCAGCACTCCGCCCGCGGCAACGCCAACCAGCAGTGAAAGTCCCGGCGATTCACCCAGCATCCGCCGCACGATCAGGAGCACGCCAAGCAGCGGCAGGTTCAGCAGGATTGGCGCGAACGCGACCTGCCGCGCGTAATCGTCGAAGCGAAGCCCGACGACGCCGCACGCGTACAGCGGGACGAGAATTCCGCTGGTGAATGCCAGCGGCGCCGCGACGGCGATTGCCGCGCCAAGCAACCCCATCTTGAACACGCCGACCAGCAGAATTCCCAATCCGACGCTGATGCCGGCGGAGACGAGTTCCAGCGTGGCGGTGCGCCCGTGCCGGGCCATGCCCATCAGGATCGCGTACACGCCCATCTGCGGAATGGAGAGCAGGTGACCGGCGGCCAGGACGATCATCACCGCCGGCACGCGATAGGACGGTCCCATCCAGACGTGCAGCACCAAATCGCCCAGCACGAGCAGGTACAGTGTCGGCGGAAGCGCCAGATACACGCCGTAACGCGTGGATTGAATGAGCAGGCGTTGCAGCGCCGGTTTGTCGGCCCGCGCATCCAGAGCGCTGCTCTTGGGGACGAAAACCTGCGCGTATTGCTTGACGAACCGCATCAGGTGCATGACCAGCGCGCGCGGCCGGGCGTAGACGGCCAGCGCCGCGGGGCCCAGGAGGCTGGCCACGATCTGGCTATTCACTTGGTAGAGGCCGCTGCGAGCGAGCTCCTGTGCGACGGTCTTGCCGGCGAAGTTCATCACCTGCCGGACGGTCGCCGCGCCGCAATGTCGCATCGCGATTTGCAATGTCGGACAGACGCGTCGCGCAACGAAGATGGTCACGAGAAAACAGCCCAGCTCGCTGATCAGCAGCGACCAGGCCAGCGCGAGAATTCCGCCGCCGGCGAGCAGAAGTCCGACCATCACGAACAGCAGCGCCGTATCGCGCGCCCCGCGAATCACGTTCAGCAGCGTGAAGCGTTCGTACCCGGTGATGACGCCGTTGAAAACGCCCTCAGGAAGCTGGAGCGCCGCGTTCACGCCCAGCAGTAGAATGAACTGGCGGCAAAGGCCGCGCTCCGCAGCGCCCAAATTCGGAAGCGTGTCCGGCGCCCACAACGCGAAAACGACCGCGAGGATCAGACCGATCGCGCTGGACGCGCTCAACACCAAGAGGGCCGAACTGGCGGCCGCGTTCAGTCCCGGCCAGTCCTCCGCTGCGCGACAACGGGCGACAAAACGATTCACCGCCGAGCCGATGCCCAGTGTCAGCAGGTTGATATAGAAAATGAGCGACCAGCCGAGATCCCAAATTCCCAGGATTTCGCGGCCGTAGCGGCGGTCGATCAGCGGCGGGAGCAGGAACCCCGATGCCAGAACGACGAGATACCAGACCCAGTTGCTCAGCGCGCTGGCCGCCAGCGAACCACCGCGCCGCGACGCGGGCGGCGTTGGTGCGGGCTGTGATTGAACGTCTGATGATGGGATGGCTGTCGCGCCGGAGGTCACGTCGGCAACGCCTCGCGCGGCATGAGCGATGGCCCGATCGCGGCTTCAATCCGCGCGGCTTCGGCGGCGAAACGCTCGCAACACCCGATAACGCAGCGCTGTTCGGAAGCCGTCAAGTCGCTGCGCCATTTCTCGCCGCGCGATGCATCGAGCGCGGGAGGGGCGGAATCCGGAGCGACGGCCTCGATCTCGCCGAAGCGCGCGATTCGCGCCAGAGTTTGGGGCGTGTTTTCAACCAGTTCCGCGTAGCGAATCGGCAGATAGCGCGACTGCATTCCCGTGTCCTCAATCTGCTGGACCACGCCGGCGTTGATCCGCAGCCATGATTCCGGAATGCGCGCGAAACCCTCCCCGGGGTAGTAGCGGGAGCGATCGGAAAATCGGCGGCGAAACTCGTCGGGATCGTCGTGCCGCGGCCGCGGCGGCGCCGCCGCGCCGCGTAGCCAGCGCCGCATGCGGTCCTTCAGCGTGGGTTTCGCGACGCCGCGCCGCGCGGGGATGGTCCACCAGCACGGCAGGCGCGGCTCATCGGGCCAATACGAGACGAACGGCACGCCAGCGTAATTCTCGCGGCGCATCGCGGCCTCGAATCGCAGCTTGGTGCTGGCGACGACGGCGTGAATGTCGCGCACGATGTGAACGATTCGCGCCTGTGGGAACAAGTCCAGCAACAGGCCGATCTTGTTGCTCAGGTGGGGATTCTTGTTGACGATGTGCCGGCCGCGTCCGGCGCGGCGCTCGAAGTAGTCGCGAATCTCGGCGGCCCGCTCCGGGCCGACACTGGCGGCGTCCGCGCACGGGCAACGCGTTCCCGTCATCGGACTGCCGATCTCGATCCCGCGCTGGTGCCAGAACGTGCGGCACTCGAAGTCCACGTCGTCGATGTCGATCGAGCGCGGCAGGTAGCGCGTCAGCACGTCGTGCAGGATCGTCGTTCCCGAGCGGATGCAACCGACGATGAAAATCGGTGGGGCCAGGCTCATGTGTTTCTCGCACCGAGAAGCCGGGAGTGCGGGCGTCTGGCGCACGTGCGGGCGAGACGCCCGCACCCCCATGCTGACATTCACTTCATTTTCTGAATTCGCAGGTTAGCGCCCGTTGCGGCGCGAGTCCGCGGACGTGTATCCGTACTCAGCGTTTTTCGCCCCGCATTCGAGCTCGACGTTCCGCCGATCTTCCTTCCGCTGTGCTTCGCGCCAGGTCTCGTCGACGCGAATACGGTTGTCGAAATTGAGTCGCATGCGATTGCCGAGGATGTGATGGCCGCGAATCGAAAAATCCTCCGGCGCGCCGTTCGGGTCGAGGCGCATGAATTCGAAGACGCGCCGCATCACGCCGCGCGGGTCGGCGCACAGGTCCTCGTAGCGCAGGCGGAAGTAGCGCGTCGGCTGCAGCTTCCCGGCCAAGCGCTCGATCTGCTCGTGCGTACGTCGCCAATCTCGCGCCGCCGCCGCCACCGGGACGGCCTGGTTCTTGCCGGCGGAAAAAACGACCGCCCGCGCGTCACGGACCAGATGCAGACAGCGCATGTCGTAGTCGCCCGTTTCGGACAGGTGTTTGAAGCGGACCGGGTCTTTCGAACCATCGACAAACGCGTCGGCGTCAAGCGCCGAGCAGATCAGCTCAATCATCGCGCGATTCACGTCGCGTACCAGCGGCCGCACGTGCCGCACGCTGGGCAGCGCCCGGGCGGCGGCGGTCCGCAGCGCCTCGAACGCCGGCCCGCGAATTCGAGCCCGCATCACGCGGTCGGCCAGCGGTTTGGTCCGACAGCGAAAATCGGTCATCGGGCGGTTCAGGTCGAAAGGCAATCCGCGCTCGCGCACGCCGGCGCCTACTTGGCGCCAGAATGCGCATTCGCGCAGCAACTCGCCGCACGAGCAGCGATAGGTCTCCAGGTCGATCGGTCCCCATTTCAACTCGCCGATGGTTGCAACGCGGCGATGCGACGCGAGCAGGAACGTCAGCAACGTCGAGCCCGAGAAACTCGGCGCCGCCAGGTAGGTCAGGGCGATCATGCCGGAACAAACGCTCCGCCGAGAGCGGCCGGAGATTCGTGCCGCAACGCCTCCTGAAACTCGACCGGGCGCTGCTTGAGCTCGAGCGCCGCGCGCAGCGCCGTTCCCCACAGGCACAGGAACGGCAGCTTGCTTTGAGATGGGAAGAAACTCGACCCGGCGATGCCGGCGCTTAGTTCACAGACCATCGCGATCACGGCGCACGTGCCCAACGTGCGTATCAGGGGATCGCCTTTCAGGACCATCAGCGTGCGCGACGCGCGGAAAATGCCCCAATACGCCGTCAGGCAGATCGCCAAGCCGACCACGCCGCAATCCATCAGGATTTCGAGGTACATGCAGTGAGGATGTGTCGGCACAACACCCTCGGCGGCTTGAATCTCGTAGCATGCCTCCGTTCGGCGGATGGCGTAACGGCCGACGCCGATGAGCGGATCGCGTGAAATCTGGCGAATGCACGCCGGCCAAATGTGAGTCATGCGCCCGGCCGAAACCTCGTTCCAGTCGGCGCCGCCCTGCTCTCCGACGCCGGTGAAGATCCGGTCGCGCAAGTCAGGCAGTGCGACAATCGCGATCGCGACGCCAATCGGCAGCGCGATCAGAATCTTGCGCCAGCGCAGCACACCCAAAGCGATGCCGGCGGCGCCGAACGCGAGATAGCCGGCCCGAGACTTCAGCGCTTCGAACGGCACCAGTGAAACGGCGGCGCCCAGGATGTTCGTCGTCTTGAGCACCCAGGTCGGAAGAATGAACGAGATGGCCACCGCGGCCCAGATCGTGAACGCCATCAGCTCCGCCATGTCGTTGGCGTACAGGCCGACCAGCTTGTCCGTCAGCCGGCGGGCGTCTTCGAAATCGATGTGCAGAATGCGCGGCCCGATGGTCTTGAACATCATCAGGCCATAGAGCATGCTGCTGCCCACGATCGAATAGAGCGTCCAGCGAATTCTCGCCCGCGTTTTCGCACCGTCGAAGAACAGCACTCCGATCACGACAAACTTCAACGGGTCGATCATTGTGTTGATCAGCAAGTCGGTCGGCTGGATGCCGATTTTCCACGCGTTCAGGATGGTCTCCGGCCTCACGATCGGGACCAGGCCGGCGGCGATGACCATCATGACGTACGCGACCAGCAGTACGACCATCACCTTCGGAATCGGAGCGCCGCGCGGATCGTTGCGGCGTTGCGAAACCCAGCCGGCGAAGATCAACACCACCACCAGGTTCCAGGGGTTCGCGCCGGGTATCTCCATCAGGCGCCCGGGCATGCTCGGATGTTGGGCAAAGACGGTAAGAAACAGCAGCGCGCAGGCGGCGGCGAACCAATTGCGCAACCCGGTGATCGCGACGCCGACCAGGAACAGCACCAGGAATGTGTAACGAATCATCGCGGATTCACGCGTTGCGCCGAGCCTGCACGACCATCGTCGCCGCCAGCGCGCCGCCCAGCGCGCGGCTCGCTCCCCAGCGCGCCGTCAGATACTCCGATAGCCGCAAGCTCGCTCTCCAACGGCCCACGCGGCCCCACAGTCCGAACGTGCCGAATCGAATCTGCTCCACGCGCAGCCCGGCCTCCGCCAGCAGTCGCTCCGCCTCGGCCGGAGACCATTGCGCGTGGCGATAAGGCGGCTTCTCGATCGTCCGCGGCCGCCCGCGCAGCAGATTGACGGCCCACAGCGCGGCATTTTCGATCGCGATTTCAGCTTTTGACAATCGGCGCAAAAGCCCGACGCGATTGGGAAATGAAATCAACAGCCGCCCGTCTCGCCGCAAACTGCGCTGCATTCCGCGCAACGCCGCGAGCGGCTCGGGCACGTACTCGAGCACGCCCGAGCACACGATCAAGTCGACCGACGCGTTGGCCAGCGGCAGGCGCGAGGCATCGGCGACGAAATACTCGTCAGCCGCACCGCGCTGCGCCGCGGCGCGCACCATTTCGGGCACCAGATCGCACGCCACGACGTGCAGGCGCTCGCGCGTCATGCCGTCAAACACGCTGACACCGCCGCAACCGATGTCCAATACGCGCAGGGCCGGCTCCGCCGCCAGCAACGGTGCCAGGAGTTCCTGAAAGTTCCGTCGCCGAAGTAGCAGGTCCAGGTCGGACATCCGCGCCGGCGGGCGCTCGTAACGCGCGCCCCAGTCACCGCCGGATTTTCCGAAATAGCCGCGAACGGCGCTTTTCTGGGCGTCGTGCGACTGGCGTTCCTGGGATGGCGCGCTGGGCATGCCTAGTTGCGTACAAAAACGCCGTGCAGGAAGTGGCGCAGACGCCGCAAGCGCTCCGACCGCCGCACGAAGCCCTCGATCATCATGCCGAATCGATACGCGAGGACTGAGAACATGAAGTACTGCGGGTGACCGCTGAGATAGCGCACGGAAACGGGCCGAAACCCCGCCTGTCGCGCCGCCTCCACGAGCGTCGACTCGGTGTTGGCGCGATAGAAGGTCGGAAACGTGTCCTCATCGCGCGTCCCGGTCGACAGGCGGTTGAGCCATTGCCGAACGCGGTGCGGAAGCGAGCGAGCGATCAAAATCGGCGGATGCGTCAGGTTCACCGTTAGCACAATCAGCCGGCCGCCCGGGCGCAGGACCCGCGCACACTCGCGCAGCGCGACTACCGGATCGGCCAGGTGTTCCACCACATTTTCCATCGCGATCACGTCGACGCTCTGGTCGCGCAGCGGCAGCCGGTGTCCATCCGCCCGCGCGACGGCCCAGCGGTCGCTCGCGCCGGGGGTGATCGCCATCTCATAATCGAGCCCGACCGAGAAGCGATAGTGCGCCGCCGCCGCGCGCAGTCGTCGCGCCTCGCGTCCACAACCGATTTCCGCCAGCACGCGGCCGTGGTCGCCGGCTTCGACGATCGACTGCAAGTGGATGTTGCCGGGCCACTGTTCCGGCGGATAGCGGCGGTTGCGGAGTTCCTTGCAGCGGGCGTGCGTGTTCATCGGCGCGAGTGCGGTCGTCACGATTCGAGTTCGCGCGGGATGCGAACTGGCTGGCCGGTCTGGAGAGACTCCGCGGCCGCCAGCGTGGCGCGCGTGCAGGCGACGGCGTCGTCGAACGGCAGCGGAGAAGTACCGGCCTCGCGAACGGCGCGGATGAAGGCGGCCATTTCGGCGCGATGTCCCTTGCCGCTGCCTGCAGGCGAGATGTTTCGCGTTTTGCCGCCGGCGACGATGCGCAAGTTCATCCAATTCTCGATCACGCCGACGCGGCTCTGGCCGAAGACTTCGACGCGCTCCTTTTCGAATTGCGGATCGCCGTTGGCGACGTACATCAACGTCGCGATCGAGCCGTCCGCCATTTTCAACGTGAGCACGCAGTTGTCGTTCTGCGCGCCCGGCGTCGTGCCGCCGATCATCGCGCCGAAGACGCCGATCGGCGGATGCCCGCACAGGAATTGGATCAGATCCACCCAGTGGCACCCTTCGCTCACGATGCGCCAGCCGCCTTCGTCACTGTCCTGGTACCACGACTCGCCGCCGATCGCGCCGGCGTTCACGCGGCACTGGATCTCGACCGGGCTGGCGCGCGAGGCGAACTCGTCGCGCAGCGCGACGGCAAGCGGGCTGAAACGCCGGTTGTAGCCGACCATCAAGATGCGGCCGGTCTCGCGCTGCGCCGCGATCGCCAGGTCAAGCTGATGGTGCGACAGCGCCAGCGGCTTCTCGACGAAGACATGCTTGCCGGCGCGCAGCGCCTGAGCCGCGAAGCGCGCATGCGTATCGTGGCGCGTGGCGATGACCACGGCGTACACCTGCTCGTCGGCGAGCACCTGCTCAAAGTCACTGGCGGCGTACTCGAATCCGTGCCGCAGCGAGGCGCTCTTGGCCGAGAGCCCGCCCGCCGAACAAATCACGCGCATCCGCACGTCGCGGAGCGGCTTCAGCGCGGGGATCAGCGTTCCGGTTGCGAAATTTCCCGCGCCCACGAAGGCGATGCCGATGCTTCCCGTAATCGGCCGGCCGTTCGTGCCGGCCGGCGCGGGCCGGTGGACGCTGCGCGTAAGCGGTGCGGCGGGCGGATACTCGAACAGCAGCGCGACGCGCCGCGACTGGCCGCTGTTGAGCTGGTCGTACGCCCGCGGCGCTTCGTCGAGCTTGAACACTTCCGGTTCGAGCAGGCTCGGGCGGACGAGCCTCGCGCCCACCAGTCGGATGAACTCCGCCAAGTTGCGGCGTTGCGACCAGCGCACGTAGCCGACCGGGTAATCGATGCCCTTCTGCTCGTAATTACGGTCATAGCGGCCCGGGCCGTACGAGCGCGACATCACCACCGACAGCTCTTTGTGGTAGTAAACGCGCCAGTCCGCCTCCACCTTCACCATTCCGACGATCGCGACCATCCCGCGATCGCGCGTCACGCGCCCGGCCAGGTCCATCGGGTCGCTGCTGGAGGTGCTCGCCGCGATGTAGGCTGCGTCGACGCCGCGCCCCCCGCTGAGCGTGCGAATCGTGTCCTCGAGCGCCGGGTCGTCGCGCCGCAGGGCGGTGTCCGCGCCGCACAGCCGTGCCAATTCGACGTGCTGCGGACTGAGGTCGACGCCGATGACCACGCAGCCGGCCGCCTTCAGAATCTGCACCGCCAATAGCCCAACCAGCCCCAATCCGACCACCAGAACGCAGTCGCCGAGCGACACGTGCGCCTGGCGGACGCCGTGCATCGCGATCGCGCCAACGGTCGCAAAGGCGGCGTCCTTCAGATCGACACTCTCCGGCACGTGTACGCACAGGTTTCGCGGCACGTACACGAACTCGGCGTGACAGGCGATTCCCTCGCCGGCGCAGGCGACGCGATCGCCGACGCGGAAATCGTCCAAGCCCGCGCCGATTTCGGCGACGGTGCCGGCGAGGCTGTAGCCCAGCGGGGTCAGCGCGTCGAGGCGCTCGCGGACTTTGCGGTACGTTTCGAGCAAGCCGACCTGCCGCACACTCTGAATGACCTGCTTGACCTTGTCCGGCCTGGCGCGGGCCTTGGCGACCAGGCTCATGCGCGCCTGCGAGACCTTCATCTTCTCGGTGCCGGTGCTGACGAGCGAATACGCGCTGCGCACCAGCACGCCGCCGCCGCGGCAGATCGGCGCGGGCACGTCCTCGACGCGCAGCTCGCCGGAGTTGTAGTTCTGCACGACCTGCTTCACGCGTTCACCTTCTCACCACGACAACATCTGGAACTGGGCCGAATCGCCGACGAATCTGTCAGAGCCGCGACCGTCAGGGAGCGGTCGGCGCGAACCTCGAAGCAATCCCGGCGCGCCCGCTCGTCGCGCCACATCGACACTCGGTGCGTTGAACCTCGCGGCGCCGCAGCGACTCGCTGCATCGGCCCGACCGCTCCCTGACGGTCGCGGCTCTGACAGAATTCGTCGAGCTCTGACTGGCGCGCGCCCGTTACGGCCGCGACTCGATCCTCAGTTCGCCACTCGCTACGCGCAGCTCGCTACGCGCGCCCAGCTCGATCCGTTGATCCACGTACACGCTCTTGCCCCGCGGCGTCAGCGGGATTTCGTCAACGAGCTGTACGTCGAACGTCAGCCGCTCCGCGAGCTTGGCGCCAAGGCCGCGGCGGATTCGCGCGACGTTTTCGTTCGAAAAGCCCTCCGCCGGCACGACGCGCAGCGTAGCCCAGCCCGGTTTTTCCTGCACGAACTGAAACTGCCGCACGCCCTCAAATGTCTCGTCGTGCATGTTGATCGCAGTCCAAGAGATCATCGATCCGTCGTGCGCGATCAGCATCTCGTGCGTGCGATGCCCGCGAATGTCGCGGATCAGCACATGTCGCCGGCCGCACGCTTCGCAGCCGTTGCCGACGAACGTGGCGAAATCGCCGGTGCGATATCGAATGAAAGGCATGGCGGCGTTGATAAAGCCGGTGCCGACAATCTCGCCCGTTTGCCCGGCGGACGAGACCGGCCGCCCATCCTCGCCGATCAACTCGCAGTAGCCGTAGGTCGGAAACACGTGGTAGTCGGCCGAACGCTCGCACTCGCCCGCCAGTACGAGCTTTTCCGTGTGACCGTACCACGACAAATAGCGCCCCGGGATCACGCGCTCGGCCAATGCGCGCTCGGCCGGGTAGACGTTTTCCGAGCCGGCCAATGTGCCGCGAATATTGGGCGGCGCGGCGCGCCCGGTTCGCTCGATAAACCGCGCCAACGTCGCGGCTGACGATGGATACACGTGCAGATAGCACGGACCGATCCCCGCGACGTGATCGAGGTAGCGGGCCATGCTCTCGTCGGTCATGTGGAAGTTGCTGTAGTAGTGCCGCCGCAGCAATGGGTCGTACTCATGACGCAGACCGCTCGAATCAGGCTCGACGACCTGCCCGCGAATGACCGCCTGTGCGTGCGTGAGCTCGTAGCCGGCACGTTGCCAGCTTGCGACGAGATAGGCATACTCGATCGCGGATCGGTCGGTCCCGATCAGAAACCGCAGCGGCGAGCCGCCCGTGCCGCCGGTGGACGTCATCTCCACGTTTGGCGAACCCGGCTCGACGGCGTACATCCGCTCGCCGTGCTCGCGCAGCGTTTCCTTGTCGATCAGCGGCAGCATTTGCAGCTCGCTCGCGCTGCGAAGTTGGCGGGGGTCGAAACCGCAGTCGTCGAACACTTCGCGATAAAAACGCGTTTTCTCATACGCGATAGTGCAGATCCGCCGAAGTTGTTCGAGTTGATGCTCGACGATCCGCTCCGCCGACCAGCGGTCGGATTCGTGCACAAAACGCAGCGTCTCGCGGAATTTTCCACCCAGCCAGCGCTCCGGCGGAACCAATCGGATCAGCGGCTCGGCGGCGCGTTTCACGAAGCGCGGCGTCGATTCCCAGAGGCGCTTGCGCGAAAAAACGCGCGGAGGCGCGGCTGGACTTGGCGTGCGCCCCGCCTGTACCGCGCCTGCGAACTCTTCGTCCCAACTCCGCGCTACGCGTTCGATGCTCGCGTACGACACGACGTGCTCACGCGCCTGCCGGGAGAGCTGCGTCAGGCGCGCGGTGTCGCCCAGCAGCGAGTCGGCGGCTTCGGCGACGCGCTCGGCGTCATCAGCGTCGATGAACAGGCCGGTTGTTCCATCGAGGAGCACTTCGCCCAGGTCGCCGACGCGCGGCGCCAGCACCGGCAAGCCGGTCGCCATCGCCTCCATCATCGCGATCGACAGTCCCTCGTTCTCGCTGGCGATTAGAAACAGGCGGCTTTCGCGCAGCGTGGGAACGACGTCGTCGCGCCGGCCGAGAAACGCGACGATTTCGCCCAGCCCCAGCGACTTGGTCTGTTCGCGGAGCTCGGATTCGAGCGGGCCGTCCCCCAAAATGGCCACGCGCAAGCCGGGGCGTCGCTTCGCCATCGCCGCCGCAATTTGCAACACGCGGTCGTAGCGTTTGACCGGCACCAGCCGCCCGCAGCAAACGAAGTCGAAGCGTTTGGGCGAGTCGTCGGGAGAAAAGCGGTCGCAGTCGACGCTGCCGGGCACGATCCGCACCGATTTCGCACCGACCCTCTCGCGCACGAAGCGCAGCGCTTGCCGACCGCGGACGATGACCGTGTCGAAGCGGCGCACCAGGTGAAACATCAGTGCCTCGCGCATTCGCGAGGGCTTTCGCAGCTTGCGCAGCAGTACGTTTTCGCTGCCCGCGCCGCCGCCTTCAATTTGCACCGGTCCGCCGGTCATCTGGTAGATGGCGCGTTTTCCGAACAGCGCCGCCAGCGCCAGGCACAACAGGCCGTTGGGCATGATGTGATAGCCCATCAGCACGTCGGGACTTTCGCGACGAATCGCGCCGAGGAGAGTCCAAACGCGGGCCACGCCGCGCCCCCAGCGCTTCAGGGTCGCCGAACAGGGCGACGCGTACTTGACCTTTTCGACTGCAAACAACGGTTCGTCGCAGGCGACAATGACGCGCCCGACCGCGCTGCAGCGCACCAACGGCAAGACGTGCGAGCGATACCAGCCGACGTTGTAGAACGTGCCGACCAGCAAGACGCACTTCGGTTTGCCTGCCTCGCTTTTGCGAACCACGAAAGGCCACCGCGCTCGAACGCCGCGCGCGATGGCGACGGTCGCCGCTATGCCCAGCAGCAGAATCGTGACCGCGCAGCGCGCCGCGAGCGATTCGATCAGACCGACCGGGCGAGAGGTGGCTTGATTGTCAGGTCGCCGGAGTGACGCCGGTCCCAGTGGCTGGCGCGCGACGGTCACGCGATCAGGCCCTTGCTTCGCAGCACGCCCTCGTACACGCCCTGCATCCGTTCGACCATTTTCGGGATCGAGAACTCGGTTTGCGCCCAATCGCGCGCCGCGACACCCAGCGCCGCGCGGCGACCCGAGTCGCCGAGCAGTTCGCAGACGCGATCCGTCAGCGCGGAGACATCGTGCAGCGCAACGACAAACCCGACCTGGCCTTGCGGCACGACCTGCGCGTTGTCCGACACGTCCGTCGCCACAACCGGCACGCCGCAGGCCAGCGATTCGAGCAACACGTTTGGCGTACCTTCGCGCGCGGACGTGAGAACGGTGAGATCGCACGCGTTGTAGATCTCGGGCATGTCCTGCCGCGCGCCGAGAAACACGAAGTGCTCGCCCAGTCTCAGTTCGTCGAGCAGGGCGTGCATTTCGAAGTGATAGTCCTGCGCGCCCTGTAGGTTGTCGCGCAGCGGCTCGCCCACACACAGGAACTGCGCCGCGGGGAAGCGCGCCAGAACACCGCGCGCCAGCCGAAAGTAGTCGGCGTGGTTCTTCTGACGCTTGAAACTCGCGACCATGCCGACGATTGGCACCTCGTGCGGCAACCCGAGCGCCGCGCGGACCGTGCGCTTGTCGAGCGGGTGAAAGCGATCCGTGTCTACGCCGTTGCGGACGACGTGAATCCGCTCCGGTTTCAGACCAAGGGTGCGGATGTTGAAGCGCTTGCCGGATTCGGAGTTGGCGACCATCAGGTCGAACAGGCCGCGCGTCAGATGCTGGCCGAGCCAGTGGCTCCACGGCCGGCGGTAGTCGGTGTTTCGTTCCGAAGCCACGACCGCCGCAACGCCCGCTCGCCGCGCCGCCAGCCGCCCGACCATCTCGGCGTCAAATAGGAAATTGTGCACCAGGCGCGTGCCGCGCTCCTTCATCATCCCGGCGACCTTGCCGATCACGCCGCGGTCAAAGCGGCTCTGCTTCGGCACAATCCGCAACACGCGTTCCCGCTCGCGAAGGTGCTCGGCCAGCGGGACGAGTTCGGAAAGCGAGCACAGCGTCGGATCGAATCGCGCCCGATCGAGATGATTCGCCAGCTCGACCACTTGCCGCTCGGCCCCGCCGTGCTCGAGGCTGCTGACCAGGAGCATGATGGGGATCGGCGTTGCGGTCATTACCGGCGTGAGCGTTTCTCTCTGTCAGAGCCGCGACCGTAAGGGAGCGGTCGGGCCGATGTGGCGAGGTCACTTCGATTGCCCGGCGGGTGGCTTGGCCGCCCAGGCCGACCGCTCCCTTACGGTCGCGGCTCTGACAGCGCGCCGAGCCGAGCGCCGATTTGGGAGACCGCGAACGCTACTTCTTGTTTTGCGCTAGGAAATGCTCGTTGATCGCCAGCGTGGCCTTCAGCAGCTTGGCGTCATAGCCGCGATCGGCGCAGCTCTTGACGATCGCGTTCGTGTCTTTCGGCAGGCACTTGCCCGCGAAGCCGCGATTGTCGGGGAACACAAACGTGTGATCGCGGCTGATGCGCGTGTCCGCCAGCCAGATTTCGCGCAGCAGGTTGAAGTCCACGCCGTGCGTCTTGGCGATGTCCCAGAATTCGTTCACGAACGTCACCTTGACGGCGTAAAACGCGTTCTCCATGTACTTCGCGACCTCGGCCGTCAGGGCGTCGCAGTAGTAAACGTGCACCATGGCGTTGTAGTAGTTCTTGTAGAAGTCGGCCGCCTTGGAAATATCCTCGCGCTCGCCGCCCAGGACGATGAAATTGCGCTCGGCCATCGTGCCGAAGACATGCGCCACTGTCTCGCCCAAGTATTCGGGCTGGAATATCACGTGCTTCTTGTACTTGGTGCGCAAGCGGTCGGTCGTGCCCGGCGCGACCGTCGAGCGGATGATGATCAGCGGCGCTTCGATCCACGCGATCGCCTCTTCGACGATCGACGTGTCGCACGAGCCGTCGGCCTTCATTGGCGTCGGCACGTTGATGAACACCACGTCGCACTTGTTGATTAGCGGCTTGTTCCCGTCGTAGGGCGGCTTGATGTCGTAGAGCACCGTGTCATCGCCACAGAGCTTACGCATCGCCGACCCGACCACGCCCGCACCCACCACGCCCACCTTCGGCTTGCCCACACCGCTCTCCTTGTAACTAGCGACCTTCGTGAACCGCCGCGCCCCCGGCGAGCGGTCTTGCGCGCCGCGTAAACGGACGGAGGATCATCGCCCGCAGCAAAAGCCCGGCGAAAACAGTATTCGTAATCAGGTATCGCTTCCAGAGCCGCCCCGGCTCCTGAAGCAGCCGGTAGAGCCATTCCATGCCCAGCGCCTGCCAAATTCGCGGCGCCCGGCGGACTTTGCCGGCCAGTACGTCGAATGACCCGCCCACGCCGTGACACACCGGCACATCCAGTTCCGCGAACCAGCGCGCCAGGAATCGCTCCTTCTTCGGCGAACTCATGGCCACGAACAGAACGTCCGAGCGTGACGCGGCGATTTCGGCCGCCAGCGCCGGCTCGTCGTCCGGCGTGTAATAGCCGTTTCGCGCCCCCGCGACCACAGCGCCGGGATAATCCGTCGCGACGCGGCTTTTGACCTCGTCAAGCACCTCCTGCGTCGCACCCAGCAGAAAGAAGCGGTAGCCGCGTTTCGCGCCGCGGGTCAGAAGCGCCGTCATCAGGTCGATGCCCGCGACGCGCTCCGGCAGCCGCCGACCGAGCAATCTGCCGGCCCAGACGAGCGACATACCGTCAGCCAGGACGAGATCGGCCGCCAGCACGGACTCGCGCAGCTCCGCGTCGCTGCGCATGTTGACCAGCTTGGCCGCGTTCACCACGCCCAGAAGTAAGCGTCGCCGCTGCGCGATGGCCTCGTCAACACGCGCCAGCACCTGCTCCGTCGTGAGCGGATGAATCGGAACGCCGAGAATGTCGAGGGGTTGGATGTTCAAGTGTCTGGGGCTCGAACGCGCGTCGCCGCGTTACATCCTCACGCTCGGCGCGAATCGTTTGATGACGCCGCCGGCTGGAAACGCGTACAGCAGCCAGCCCAGGTGATACGGGCGGCATTCGTAGTCGATCGCAACCGGCGGGAACAGGGCGTTGACGCCGGGAACGCGCATCGCCGGATGCACTTTCGTCGCCAGCGCCTGCAGCGTGCGGGTCAGTTTGTTCGGTTCGCGCCGACAGACCTTTCGCCAGATGACGCCGGCCTGTTCGTCGATCAGTGATCGGCCGCCAATCTCCGGCGCGCCGCTCATCCAGGTCACGCCCTTTTCAAGCGGCGCGACGAAGTTCGTTTCGCACGCAGCTTGCGCGGCGAGCAGGGCCATCGGCGCCATCGCGTCCTGGTGCACGGAGTAAACCGGATATCCCTCGACCACGCGGCCGCTTCGCACGTCGTAATGCCACCACCACTGCCCGGCCGGGCCCATCATCTCGCAGAACTTTCGCGCGCATTGGCCCGCAATCCGCGCCGCACGATCGTCGCCCTGCGCCAATGCGTAGAAAGAGAGCGCCTGCGTCGGATATACCAGGTCCGCGAAACAGGAAACATGAGCCCGGATTCGCCGATCCGGTCCGACGACGTGCGGAAAGATGCCGGATCTTTCGTTGAATGCGTCCATCAACCGCCGCGCGGTTTGATCGCGCAGCGCGTTGGCGTCGCGCAAACCGCAGTACGTGAGCGCCGTAACCGACCAGGCCCAGTCGACCGTCCAATGGTCCGGTCGGGCGGTTAACAACTCGCGCAGCCGGTCCCAAGCCGGCGTCAGGTCATCCAGCTCCACGGCGCGCGCCGCCCAAAGCGTCAACGCCACGTCGCCCAGGTTCTCCACGTCCGCCACGTCGCGCATCAGCCGGTGGCAGACCTCCCGACGCTCGTGGCCGCCCAGAGCGCGGCGCGCGTCGTCCGGCTGCTCGTCCGCCAGCCCCAGCAGCGTAATCGCCGTGTAGCGCCGGCTGATTCCCTCGGGTACAACCTGTTCGCCCGCGCGCCGCACGCGAAACGAGTACAGGAGATCGTCCGCGCGGAACATCCCGGGCAGCGCGCTCAAAGCCACGGCGCGCATTCGCCGGATCAGCTCGACGACCGGCGCGGAATACGTGGCGCGATCCGCGGCGTTCATGCCTGTTCCGCCGCGGCGCGAACCGTTCGCCGAATCGATTCGGTCTCGGGGTGATAGGTTTCCGGCTGCGAGGTGAACGCGGCGGGATCGTCGGTCTCGGTGCTGAGCGTGCGGCTGGGGATGAGCCAGTGCAGCGGCACGGCCCAGCGCCCTCCGAAGGTGAACAGCGTCGCGACCAGAATCTTGAGATCCAGCGCGAGCGACATGTGCCGCACGTAGAGCATGTCGTAGTAGATCCACTGATGAAAATCGCCCGCGCTGCGCTCGTGACGGCAAATCTGCCACAATCCGGTGATGCCCGGGCGTACGGACAGGCGCGCCTGCCGCCACGGCACGCAAATCTGGTTCTCGCGGAATGGCGACGGGCGCGGCCCGATCAGGCTCATCTGCCCCATCAGCACGTTCAGCAGTTGCGGCAGCTCGTCGATGTTGCTGGAGCGCAGGATGCGGCCGATCCAAGTCACGCGCGGGTCGTGGGTCAGCTTGAACTGTGGCCCGTCGACCTGATTGGCGGAATACAGCGCGCGCTGCTGCCAGTGCGCGCCGTGCACCATGGTACGGAATTTGTAGCAGTGAAACGCCCGTCCACCGACGCCCTCGCGCTCATGCGCGAAGAGCACGGGGCCGCGCGAAGTGATGCGCACCAGCAACGCCGCGACGAGCAGGATCGGCGAAAGCGTGATCAGCCCCAGCAGCGCGACGATCGCATCCAGGCCGCGCTTGATCAGCGGGTACGGCGATTCCCGCCGCCGCGATTTGACCTCGCGCGCGGCGGAAGGCCGCGCCAAGGGCTGAACGTGAAATGCGCCGTTTCGCCGGGGCGCGCCGTTGCGGCCGGTGGGCTCGTCTCGCGCGACGAGCGTCTGTCGCACGCACGCGCCCGGCGCCACGACACACCCCGGCATGATCGCGCACTGCGCGACGGTCGCGCCGCGCTCGATCCGCGCTCCGGCGCCGACGACCGTCGGTCCGATGAGCGTCGCTTGCGGACCAACGGCCGCGTCACTCTGAATCAGAATCGGCCCCAGCAGCCGCGCCGCGGGGTCGACTCGCGCGCTTTCGGCGACATGAATCCCCGGACCGAGCAGGCGGTATCCCGCAGCCGGGGATTCGCTGGTCGCGGAGAGGACGAACCGCTCGCACGAAACCAGCAGGTCTCGCTCATCCATCAGGTCCAGCGTACCCCCGCTGAACGGCTGATCGCGACACGGCACGCCCTGCGCGGCCAGTTCGCAGCGCAGGCTGGCGAGCGACTCAAAGCCGCGCTCGCTGACCACGCGTCCGGACGCCGCGGTGACCAGCGAGCAGGTGACGCCGGAGGATTGCAGGCGCGTGAAGCCGTCGTAATAGCGCTGGATGCGCCGCACGTTGCCGGAGGCATCAAGCTGCACGAATTCGCGCGTGCCCTCGCCGCTGGTTTCGAGCGCGACCAGGTGCTTGGCGTGTCGGCAGTTGTGCTCGCGCACCAGCGGCGCGATGTCGAGGCCGTCGAGCGGAAACGCGCGCGGATCGACGAGCAAGAGCCAGTCGGAGGGTTCGTGTCCATCGATGACAGAGGGCAGTTCGGCGGTCGAAACGATGGACTGCACCGGCGCGCCCGCTGCGCGAAGCGCCTTCTCATAGCCCGGCGAGGTCTCAAACGTCGTCACGATCGAGACGCCGGACACGCCGGCCGGCGCCACGCACGAGTACAGATAGCGCAGCATGGTGTGCGTGCCCATCGGCGCAAGCAGCAGCGACAACGGCGGCTCGCCGCCGCGGAGCACCGCGGGCTGTGCATCATAGAGATAGACAAACAGTGACATGCTGCTCGCGTCCCGTCTCGCGCCGGGCGCGCTCGTTAACCCGCGTCGCCGTTGCCGTTGCCGTTGCCGTTCGCGTTGTGCGGCGCGTAGCCATAGGCGCCGTACGCGTAATCGTATCGACTCCGCGCGTGCGACCCGATGAAAATCGTGCCGATGATCCGCGCCCCGGACAAGCCCAGGTGCGCCAGGCAGTCGGCCACTTCGGTGCGCTTGCAATGCCCCTCGCGCACGACGATCAGCGTGCCGTCCACCAAGCGCGAGAGAATTCGCGCATCCGCGACCGGCAGCACGGGCGGACTGTCCAGCAGCACGATATCGAAGCTGTTGCGCCAGCGCGCCAGGCATTGATCGAAAACGCCGTTCGCCAGCAGCTCCGCGCCGCCGGAGTCCGCCACACGGCCGCTTGGCAACAGGCAAAGCCCCGGCGTCGAGGTTTCACGCACAACCGCCGAATCCTTCGCGCCGCTGCTCAGCGCCGCAAGCAGGCCCGGCTCGGGCGTCACGCCGAACCGTTTGGCGATCGACGGATTTCGCAAGTCCGCGTCGACGAGCAAGACGCGCTTACCCAGGCGCGCGAGGCTGTGTCCGAGCATGGCCGTCACGGTCGTCTTGCCTGCTTTGGGACCGGCGCTGGTGATGAGGAATACCCCGCTGTCCGCGCCGTTCATTCGTTGCAGCAGCGCGGTCCGGATCATGCGCATCGATTCGCTTTGAATCGGGCAATCTTCAAGCGGCATCGGCTGAGAGCGCGTGGCCAATGGCAGCTCGCCCAGGAACGGCGCCGGGCCGATCGAGGGCACATCCTGCAACGTTTGCACCGAACGCGTGAATAGCACGCGCGCCAGCGCGGCGAGGACGGCGAAGAACAGGGACGCGCCGCAAGCAACGCCGCAGTTCAGCAGCCGTTTGTCGTTGTTTGGATTGTTGGGCGCCGCGGCCTGCGAAAAGACCCGCATGGCCGGCGGCAGTTCGCGTTGCGCTTCGCGCTGCGCGATGTTGTCCTCCACTTGGCGCAATTGCTCGCGCGTGCGGTTGAGCTCGGCGACGTGCTGGCTGAGAGTGTCGGCCGTCTCCTGGTCGCGACGCCGGCGCTCCTGGGCTTTCGCGAGGTCTTCTTCCATGCGCTTGCGGCGAAATTCCTTGGACTCGATGTCCTGCTGGAGCGCGGCGGCGGATTCGTAGCGGGCGGGATTCTGCTTGTCGCCGGCCGCGGTCGGCAGCATGGGCCGCGCGTCCAGTTCGCGCTCGCGCGCGGCGATTTTTTCATCAATCAGCCGCGTTTGGACCGCGTACGTCTGCATTTGCGGGCTTTTCTCGCCCCAGCGGAGCTCGCGCCCGACCTCCATGTCGAATTCGATTTTTTCCTTTTGCTGCCGCAGGCGGTTCCACTCCGGATCCTTCTCGTAGAACGGCTTGCGGTCGGCCGCCGCGGCTTCCGCCGCGGGTTGGGTGGCGGCGGATTGGAGGCGAACCAACTCGTGCCTGGCCACGTCGATCTCGCGCGCCAGATCATCGAGTTGGTGCTGCAGCGCTTCGACGTGCGATGTCTGGTTCTTGATCAGATCGTCGCCGTCCGACGTGCGCAGCCGTTCGCGGAATTGCGCGACCAGCGTTTCCTGCCCGCGCACGCGCTCCTTCAGGTCATTCTCCTGGCGGCGAAGCTGCTCGTAGAGAAGCTCGATATTGCGCTGCTGGCGGTCCTTGGTGTAATCGATGAAGGCGCGCATCGTCGCGTTCGCCAGGATCGCAGCGTCAGCGGGGCGCAGCGTCGTCGCCGTGACATTCAAAAGGTTCTGCACGCCGCGAATGCCGCCGCCGTTGATCGACTCCTTCAGCCGCTCGTTGCGCGAGAGCGGCGAGCCGAACAGCGAGCGCTCGATTTCGTTGTACCAGCGAGACTTTTGCACCTCGGGATCGTCGAGCAGGCGCTCGAAAACAGGCTGACTCATCAGCATGGCGCGCTGCGTGTCCATGAACAGGCGCAGCGTGCTCGAGCTGATCTTCTCCGGCATTCCGCCATTGCCGGGCAGGATCTCGATCGTGCCGCGCGCGGTGAATTGCTGCGGCGTCGAATGCCAGACCACGAACACGGACGGCGTCGCGATCAGGGCAAAGAGCGCGAGAATCAGCCACTTGTGACGCCAGAGCAGCGCCGGAGACAATACGCGGCTGAGCGGATCGGCCTGACGGATTTCTTCGCGCGAGCGCGGCGCGGCAATGGCGTGAAATTCGGTCGCGGTCGGCGATGCGAACAGGTCATTTCCAGCGCCCCGCACCGCAAGAGCTTGCGGCGGGTTGGCCGGTGGTTCGGCTTTCTTGGTTGGCATGGTTAACTTTGCGAGGCTTGCCCCGCCCCGATCAGGCCCGCTCGCGCTTGGCGCACGGCGACCTCGGCATCTCCGAGGCGCGGCGGCACGGACACGGGGCGCACTGCCCTTGCGGGTTTTCGGACCCTGCGCACACGTCGGCGGCGCGGCGCGAAACACTGTTCGCTGGTTCTAGTTTCGGCTGGAAGCGCCGTTTCGTTCGTCAAAACGCAGCGATCCAGAATGCTGCTGCCGCCGACGCGGCAATGATCCCATAATACAGAACGACTGATGACGCAGTTTGGTTCGATCCGACATTCGCCGCCGATCGTCGTCGGGCCGACAATCGTGACGCCGCTCTCGATTCTGGTGCGAGGCCCAATCATCACCGGGCCGACGATTTGCACGTCGTCCGCGATTTCCGCGCTGTGGTCCACGCGCACGTGCCCGTTTGAAGCGCGATCCAACACCCAGCCATTCACCGCCATGTACGACGCCAGCCCGGTGATTCGCGGCGAAATCTCGCCGGAGGAATAGGTTGCGACGTGCTCGCCGACGCGATGCAAGCGCGGAATGAGCATTTCCTTGATGTCTTGATAGCCTGTCTCCGGCACGTACTCGAGCGCGCGCCGCCGCGCTACGTACACGCCGGCCGGCTCGAATTGCTCGTCGTTGCCCGAATTGGCGTCGCGCTGCACGACGACCGTCATCACTGCCCCGCTGCGTTGATGCTCTGCCATGAGTTCCAGCAGGTCAATTCTTGGAAGGATCGTGCCTTCGACGATCACGAGCTGGCCGGCTTCGGAAAACGCCGTCGCGTCGCGGGCGCAACCGGCCGGACCGCGCGGTGTCCAATCTTCGTAGTAATCCAGATGCAAGCCCAGGCTCGTGCCGTCCCCCAAACGACGTCGAACCGCGCGGGACGCGCTATTCGCGCAGATCATGACGTTTGAGATTCCGCCTTCGGCCATCCATTGAAGCGAATACGCGATCAACGGCGACTGGCCGATCGGCACGAGCGGGCGTGGCAATGCCGCATCGAACGGGGCGTCATTCCACCGGTGGACACCGGCGAGAACGACACCGCCGACGCTGGCTTTCGCGCCGCTCGACATGCTCCTGTTCTCCCTCGTCCCGCTGCGCAAGCCCCAAACCTGCGCCGCAGGCCCCAACCACATACCCGTCGCGCTCAACGGCGCACAACGAATTTCGACTTCAGAACGATTCGACCGGTAGCAGTGCACGACGCGATTAGCGTCGTGCACGGCGATCGGCGGTGATAACCCCGACTGACCCACCCACCCTGCGGGTCATCGCTTCCCACAAGCGTTTGGACCGAGAGCGAAGGGTCTATCTCGAACTCGACGACATTCTCGTCGCTCTCCGACAAATACCGATTTGCCGCGAGTCGATGCGTCACCCACCCGTCGCCTATGTGGAAGTATAGCGTGATATCGTGCGCCGCGCACGCGAAAATCTCGTCTGCAATCGATATCAGTCCTTTTTTAGAGTCGAGCTCCGCTTCGCGCCGGTGCGTGACGGGGTCTGATAATCGCTGGTACCCGTCGTGTTCAGCCACAATCCTGCCGCCGACCGCGTTCGGCGACCATTCGATGCAACGGGCGCGCGCGCGCGTGCCCCACATGAACGACCCCATCATCTCAGACTGATTTAAGCCGTCGATGGTCAGTGTGTTATGGGCGCGTGTGCTTCGAAAATAATTCCGCCAGGCCGGATAGGTGAAGTAGTCATACGTTCCGGGGTCAACCAGAAAATCCCGCCCACCAACGCGGATCGTGATGTGCAGGGCATCGGCATGTCCGTGCGCCGCGATGGACTTGAACCCCAACTCGCCGCAATCAAACGTCATGCTGATGCGATCAGCTTCGCCTGCCGCGCCGCCTTGCAGAAGGTAAATTCCCGCGTCGCGAAAGGCGTTCGACCGCAGTGGGTCGCGCACCGCGGGTCGCGCCATTTGTTCACAGCGAGCTGCCGATTCGCCGAGCAGCCAATACGCGGTTTCCGTCGCACCGCCGGCGAGCCGGGCCATGCGCGGCGAATCGAACATTTCGGCACCGACAGAAAGCAATGCCGCGACCGGCTCGGGAGTGCGACCCAGATCGAGCACGTATCCATTGTCGGCATCGCCGTACATCGGCAACGGGCCGCCGGCGTACATCTCGGCCACGAAATCGAACATCGATCGCAGGCGCGACCAATATGACGCCGGAAACTCATCGCCGGCGCGCCGCGCCGCCAGACCCGCGATGAGAAAGAACTCCAGCGCGAAGAGGTGGTAGCCCATCGCCAACTCGCGATTGACGCCGTCTGGATAGGTCTGCGCGTCGATCTCGCGCAGGAGGACCTGGCGGGCCGCGGTTGCCCAGCGATCGGCGCCGCGCAGTTGATTGAAGTAACGGGCGCCGACATACACGCCGGCCGCTTCGCCAATCAGGTGATTGTTGGCCGACGAGCCGCGCGAGTATTTCCGGGCCACGTCCCACATGTGCAGCCACGCGGTCTGCAGAATGCGGCGCAGCAGCGCGGGTTCGGGCGCGCCGGCGGGACGGATCAAGTCCAGCGCCCAGACCCAGTTGATCAGTCGAATCGAGAGTTCGAGCGGGCTGCGCCAGTTCATTCCCAGGCCGAACGGATTTGCGTCCAGCCAACTCTCGATTTGCCGGCAAATTTCGTGCGCATAGCGCTTGTCGCCGGCCGCGCGGTATGCGCGGGCCAGGACCACAAGGTGGTGATGCCGGTTTGGCTCCCAGACGAACTTGCAGTCGCCGGTAACGTCGTGGTCGCGATAGTCGATCGAGGGCGAGAAGGTCAGCGGTCCGCGCCGACCGCTCTTGTAGTCGCGATGCCAGTCGATCGGATCGCCCAGGTCGACGTCTTCGAGGTCGAACAGACTGATTCGATGCTTCAGGATGCGCTCAGCGCGTTCACACAGCGCGCTCAGCCAAACGCTGCCAGCCGACGGTGCACCCGCTGCGACCCACGCGCCTGGATGGGTATCGCAAGCGGAAAACCCCGGCGAAAACTCGCGATGGCCGGGCGCAAGCAGTGTTTCAATCGAACGCGGTTTACCCCGTCGCGTCAGCAGAAATCGATCTGACGCGTCGCGCACCACGGATTGCACGCGCCAGGCGATCTCATTGGGGGACATGGCGCGGAGTCGACGGGCGTACCAGGTTAGCGATTGCATATTTGGTCGCGCGCGACGAGCGGAACATCGCAAATCATGCGCAGACTCCGTCCTCGTCGACTACGTCGCCGAGTCGACATAACATTTGTGCTATTCGACGTTTATCTATCGGCGGAGCTAGTCCGCCGGTTCTAATAGCGCGTTATCGATTTCAATGACGGCCGATTGGCCCAGCACCGTCGCCGCGATGTACATTCGGCTGACGTTTTTCCGTCGCAGCACGACGCCTTCGATTCCCTTCAAGCTACCGGAGACCACGCGGCAGCGGCAGCCTTCGCGAAGCGACGGGTAGAGATCGACCGGGTGTTCGCTCTCAACCACGCGAATTATCTGGCGCAGCTCGCTGACGAATTGGCTCTGGTCCGCCACCGCGATCACGTTCGCCACGCGATTGGTTCGCAGTGCCGCGTAACGTTCGGACTCTCCGCCGTTCATGAACAGATAACCCGGAAACAGCGGCAGGCTTACGTGAACGGCGCGCCCGCCGTAGGTTCTCTTGAGCCGCACCAGCGGTAAGTAATGCGGAACGCCGTTTTTCTCGAGCGCGCTGGCGACGGCCTTTTCATTTCGCGCGCGGGTGTGGAGCACCCACCAAGCGCCGGCCAATGGAGCGAAATCAACGGTGGGCGCGAGCCCGTGGCGGGGCAGGGTCTCGACGGTCGGCTCTTGGAGCGATGTCGTGGTCGGTACGACCGGTGCGGGTTGCGTGATCATCGCTCTCCACTACATCGACCGCGCCGCAGGATGGACAAGAGGCCGCGCATCGAGATTCGGCGACACTTCCGCGTAGCCAGGCCGCGAAACCGCTTTCGGCGGCCGCCCTGGTTCGTTCGTGCGGCGACCGCGTCGATCCTCTAGGTTGGATTCGGTTTCCGATTCAGCGCGTTCGCGATTGCTTCTCGCGGCGCTCGGCAATGATCCGAAGCGTGACCCCGGCCGCGGTTATCACGGCGGCCAGCAGAATCGCGGACTGTTGCCGCCAACCGATCAAATGCCGATCCGTACCGCGAAGCAAATCCGCGGATGCAGCCAACCCAAACAGGATCGTACCGACGATCGCGATCAGGTCAATCCGCAGCAGCGCGCCGAGCACGACGAACAGCGCGCCCGTCGCCAGGCCGGACTGTTGCAGCCAGCCGAAACCGCGATTGGCGCCGATTCCCAGACGGTCGCCCACGGCGCCGAGGATTCCCAGCGACACGCCGCCAAGAATCAGCGCCAGCGCCAAGCCCCGCCCGGTTCGATGACGACGCGGCGAAACCCGTTCCACGCGCCGAGCCGCGTCGGCGCATTGAAAACAGAGACTGCGATAGCAGGGCTGACCGCCGCGGTAACCTTCGAGCACGTGCACGCGCGCGGACGCGCCGCAGACCGCACACGTTCGCGCGGCGTCCGGCGGCGCGAGAACGGTGGCGTTTCGCGCCAGTGGGTCGTCCATGTCCGCGTCTTTCGACATTGTTCGTCGTACGGATGAAGTCGCGAGTTACGGGCAGTGTCGCCCCCATGAGCCCAGGAGAATTCCCAGGTCGGATTCGTCGGTGTCGCCGTCGCCGTCGAGATCGCCGCTCGGGCCGGCCTGCCAGGCCGCTAGCAACTGCCCCAAATCGCTTTCATCGACAACGTGATCGGCGTTCAAATCGCCGACCAGGCCGCCGGAGCAGTTCGAGAAAATCCACGCCACGGCCGCGGTCCAGTTCGGGAAATTCGTGAGCGAATCCAGTCGCTGCAACTCCAATACATAATCGCCGGGCCCAAGGCCGGTGATGTACAAGTGCTCGACGTTGTCGATGGTGCTTTGGCTCACCACGTTTCCGCCGGAGAAAAACGCCGCGCCGGCATCGCCGGCCAGACTGACCAGGGCGCCCGTCGCATCGACCCGCCACAGCGTGAGATCGAAGTTGGCGATCGACGGTCCGCCGAATGTGATGGTGATGAATCGCTGCCAGGTGGCCGCGATAGACACTTCCGCCGCCGTGCTGGTCACATGGAACCGCCAATACGCGCTCGTGTTCAGCGGCACGTCGACCCGATCCCAGCCGTTGCTCGACGCATTGGCGCCGGTCGGCGGCGCGGTTGCGGCGTTTTGCTCCAGCGCCGTGGCAATCATGTGCGCGTTGTCGATGTTCACGGTGCCCGCGCCCAGCGCATCGTCCAGAGAGCGTGCGACGACACCGCGAGTCGGACCGCTCGTCGGGGCGTTGTTGGTCCACCCGGTTTCATGTCGACATCCGGCCAGCAGGATCGCCTTCAGCGTGTCGGCCTTTTCGGCGTTTGAATTGGCGGCGAGCGCGGGTGTCGTGCGGACGATCTCGACCAGCAGCGATCCGCACGCCGCCGCGACCGGCGTTGTGAAGCTCGTCAGGTTGCCGGGCCCTACCATTTCCGGCTTCATTCGCCCGGGCACGTCAACGTTGCTTGCCGAATCGGTGATCGACGCCAGCCCGTCGCGCCGACCAACCGAGATCACGCCGTAACCTGAGGCCATCAGCGCCGGCGTGGATCCCGAGTTGTTCATGCCCGCGAACACCAAAACGTTGTCGCGCGAGATTGCGAAGTCCATTCGGCGAAGCGTTTCGTTGTCCACGGAGCCGGAACCGAACGTGCCGACCCACGAGTGATTGAACACCTTCAGCCCGCCGGGCGGCGTCAATGGCGGGAAATTCGCGCCCTGCAACACGCGGATGTAACTTTGCACCCAGTTGTTCGCTTCCCAGTTGTAGATTTGCGAAACGCCAGGCGAGACGCTGCTCACCACGCCGCAAAGATTTTGCGCCACGGGCGTCGCATGCGAAGAGAACACGCCGGGCGATCCGCTCTGCGCGAAAAACGTCTTGCCGACGAATTGCGCGTCAGCGGGATCGGGCTGATAGGCGGTTCCGATGGGAGCTTCGACCTGTCCGATCACGATCGGCGCACCGGTGGGCGTGTTGGCGGCGCCGATTCGCAGCCGAAGCGAATCCAGGCCGACGATGGTTGCGTTTTGAGCCGCGGCGTTCAGCGCGGTCAGCACCCCGAACGCGGACGAGAGGAAGACACGGCTATTTGGCGACACGATGAAGACTCCTTTCCTCCCCAAGCGGCCCTGACGCCGGAATAAGACGGATACGAACTCCAGCGCTCGATACGAGAGTATCCCGCGCAAGCGCTCGCTCGACGTTTGCGAATTATAGCCGTTTCGATTGCTTGCTCGACGCGCGGAATTCGCGTCTGATAAGCGAAGTACTCGCGCGGCGCGTGCGCCGGTTGTAAAGTCGAACCGCTACTTCCACCGACAACGAACGCTCGCGAGCGGAATTCGAACTCGGCTCAGTGAATCAGCGGCAGACGCTGCGCGTTGAGCCCCGCGTCAGGATGCTGAGTGTGACGCTCCCCGAGGAAACCGTGAAGTCGGGACTGCCGAGGACGCTCGCGTGGGTTGGTAACGCCGACGGCGAGTTGCGATTGCTCGACCAGACGCTGCTGCCGGGCCAGGTGCAGGAGATCGCTTGCACGCGCGTCGAGCAAGTCTGGGAGGCGATTCGCGCGTTGCGCGTGCGCGGCGCGCCGGCGATCGGCGTCGCGGCGGCGTACGGCGTGTGCATCGGAACTCGAGCGGCCCAGCGCAAGCCGCGCGCTGAGTTTCTCGCCCAACTCGGCGAGACGGTCGCGTATTTGAACGGCGCGCGCCCAACCGCGGTGAATTTGAGCTGGGCCACGGCGCGGATGTCTCTTATCGCCGCGGAAGCGCCCGGCGACAGCGCGGCCGTCTGGTCGCGCCTGCTCGACGAAGCCCACGCGATCGCCCGCGAGGACGAGGACGTTTGCCGGAGAATCGGCGAAGTCGGCGAGTCTCTGATCTTCGAGGGCGCTGGCGTACTGACGCACTGCAACGCCGGCGCGCTGGCGACCGTGGCGCACGGCACCGCGCTTTCGCCGATGTACGCGGCGCATCGTGCCGGGCGGCGATTTCGGGTGTACGCCGACGAAACGCGGCCGCTGCTTCAAGGCGCGCGTCTAACGGCGTTCGAGCTGTCCGCCGCCGGGATCGACGTTTGCTTGTTGTGCGACAGCGCCGCGGCGAGCGTGATGCGGGGCGGTCAAATTCAATTGGTGATTGTGGGCGCGGACCGCATCGCGGCGAACGGTGACACGGCGAACAAGATCGGGACGTACTCGGTCGCGCTGTCCGCGAAGCACCACGGGATACCGTTTTATGTGGCAGCGCCGCTGAGCACGTTCGACGCGCGAATCGCGAGCGGCGCGGAGATTCCGATCGAGCAGCGCGACGGGCGCGAGGTGCGCGAGCTGGCGGGGCGCGAGGTGGCGGTGCCGGGCGTGGCGTGCGTAAACCCAGCATTTGACGTGACTCCCGCGAATCTGATCAGCGGGATCATCACGGAAAAAGGGCTTCTGAAACCGGTTACGGAGAAAAATATTCGGCTTTTTTTGGGGCGCGAGGGTTGATTTGGAGCCGGGCAGTCTTACACTTTCCGGCGGTTTTGGCGGCGCGGTCAGATCTGGGTCACGACCAACAGCGGTCAACCCGCATCCACAGATCGTGAGCGGCCGTTTGCTTCCACGCGGACGATCGGTGTGTTACCGATCGGTGGATACTGGCCCAACGTTGGGATCAGAACAAGTTTTTCGAGGAGACTCGCAGATGTTGAGAAAGCTCTGGGTGAAGGGGGCAACGCTCCTGGTAACCGGCGGGACGCTGTTCGCGCTTGGCGGCGCGTTCGATAATGGCTGCCTGGCGGCGGTGGTCCAGCGAATCCTGGTCGCCGTTAACTTCGACTAGTAGACACTTCAGCGAACCAAGACACGAAGGAGCAGACCAAATGAAACTGCGTCTTAAGCTGACGCTGCTGGCGATGAGCGCCGGCATGCTGGCGTTCCAGCTCGGTAACTGCGCTCGCTTCTGGGGTGACCTGGCTGGCGATCAGTTCTGGCTGCGTGGCATCGACTAAACCCGGCTTTTACTCGCCCTTGCGGCGCAGCGGCGTCCGGGTCTAACGGTCCCGCTCGACTCGCCGGGCAATTGGAGATCATCGAAATGAAAATGAGCAAGTTCCTGAAGCTGGCCGCCCTCGTCCTCGGCGGCGCGACCGTCTTCCAGAGCGGTTGCATCAATCAGTTCTGGCAGGGCTTCTTCAACACCGGCTGGCCGACCAACAATCCGGCGGTCAACCTGGGGCTGGACATCCTGAACGAAGAGCTCTTCGGCTAGTCACTCTGGAACAGCGTCGGCGGATCGCGCTTTCGGCGCGGCGCCGTCGCAAACCGGAGAGAGGGCTGTCGAGAACGTGAACCACGAGCGGATGTCGCTGGCGCGATCTCCGCACGGTCGAACAAAACGGAGAAGGATCACATGTCGAAGCGCAAGCTCGCATTGCTGCTGATTGTGGCTAGCGGCTACGTCATGGCGCTGGGTCTGAACTGCATCCCGAATATCGGGTCGCTGCTTCGCCTGGGCACCACGGCCGCCAGCTAGTCAGATACGCGGGCCGACGGCCCGTGAGAACGGATTCTTGTGGGGTGCGGCCCTGACCGGCCGGCACCCCATTTTCTTTGCGCGGACCGCGTGCAAACCCCTGACTCTCGCGGAATTTTCTGTTCGCGCGCCAGCGTCATCCGCGCATCTGCGCGTTTCGCAGCGCCTCGGACCGGCGAAGTCGATATCATGAACCGCGCTCGCTCGCGGGCGATCAGCCACATCCGTCTTGCAGGCGAACTGGAGGTGCAACATGCGGGAACTCGAGGGCAAAGTCAGTTTGGTTACCGGCGGCAGCCGCGGAATCGGACGCGCCATCACGCTGGCGCTGGCCAAGGCCGGCGCGAATGTCGCCGTGAATTACGCCGGCAATCACGCACGTGCGGAAGAGACCTGCGAGCTGGCGCGGGCGCAGGGTGTCCGCGCGTCGCGCTACCAGGCCAACGTGTCCAAGGACGAGGAGAACCACCGCATGGTCGAGCAGGTTCTCAGCGATTACGGCAAGATCGACATCCTGGTGAACAACGCCGGCATCACGCGCGACAAGAGTTTCGCCAAGATGACCTACGAGATCTGGCACGAGGTCATCGACGTCGACCTGACCGGACCGGCCATGGTCACGCACGAAGTGCTCAAGAGCATGACCACGCTGGGCTGGGGACGGATCGTGTTCATCACCTCGGTGATCGGCCAGATGGGCAATTTCGGCCAGAGCAACTACTCGGCCGCCAAGGGCGGGCTGATCGCGCTGACCAAGACGCTGGCGCGCGAGATGGCCCGCAAGGGCATCACCGTCAACGCCGTCGCGCCAGGATTCATCCAGACCGAAATCCTGACCGGCATGCCCCCCGAAGCGCTCGACGGCGTCAAGGCCGCCACGCCCATGGGTCGCCTCGGCCAGCCGGAGGAAGTCGCCGAAGCGGTGCGCTTCCTCTGCGGCCCGCTGGCATCCTACATCACCGGCGAGGTGCTGAACGTCAACGGCGGGATGTTCATGGGCTGACGCTGGCGAGGCGTCAAAGTACCGCGAGCGCCAGCGAGCGGCAGCCGGACTGCGCGACTCCATCAGAGCGCGGATTTCGCTGGCGCATCGGAGTCTAGTTTGCCACGATGCCCGGCGCACAAAACAGCGGAGCCCGGCGCAGGGCCGGGCTCCGCGTGA
The DNA here is from genome assembly GCA_046350315.1 of Phycisphaerae bacterium. Classification (GTDB taxonomy): domain Bacteria; phylum Planctomycetota; class Phycisphaerae; order UBA1845; family Fen-1342; genus CAZHTF01. Next base: position 1,207,662 of record JAXMAP010000002.1, on the reverse strand, counting down.
ACGACGAATCGTACAACAGCGTCGCGCGAGGCTATTCCAGCGCCACCGTCGCGCCGGCTTCCTCGAGCTTCTTCTTCCACTTCTCGGCGTCTTCCTTGTTGGCGCCTTCCAGCAGCGGCTTGGGCGCGGTGTCGACCAGTTCCTTGGCTTCTTTAAGACCCAGATCGCTGCGCGCCTCGCGCACCACCTTGATGACCTGCAGCTTCTTGTCGCCCGAGGCCTTGATAATGACGTTGAACTCGGTCTTTTCCTCGGCCTTCGCCGGTGCGGCGCCGCCGCCGGCGCCGGGCATGGCGGCCATCATCACCGCTCCGCCCGCGGCCGGCTCGATGCCGTATTTGTCCTTCAAGTAATCCGTCAGTTCTTTGGCCTGCATCAACGTCAGGCCGGCGATCTTGTCGCCGATGTCCATGATTGCGGCTTCAGCCATGACACGCTCCCAATCGATCCGACACGAACGTCAGCCGCTCGAATAGCCGCAGCCCCATTGGCCACGTTTAATCCGCCAGGCGGAGCAGTTCGATGCGCGCTGCGAAATCCAATCGCGGGCGGCTCCGAGCGGCGCGCCCGTACAACACGAGCTATCCCGCTTTCTCCAGCTTCTCGATCAACGCCTTGATGCAACCGGCGATGCGACCGCCGCCCGAGTTGATCGCCGCCGCCAGATTCGCGCCTGGTGCGAGCGCCGCGCCGGCGATGCGGCCTTGCAGATCGCGCTTGCTGGGCATCTTCGAAAGTCCGGCGACCGCCTTGCCGTCGAGAAACTGCCCCTCGAACATCGCGCCGCGCAGTTTGATCTGCGGCAGTTTCGCGGCCCACTCTTCGACCACCTTGGCGACTTCGATCAGCGATTCGCCGCCGGTCAGCAGCGTGGCCGGGCCTTGCAGCGCCTCGGCCAGCGGTCCGAGTTGCCTGCCGGCGACCGCGCGGCGGAACAACGCCGTCTTCACAACTTCCATCCGCATCTGCTTGGCATGTAGTCCGCGGCGGAAATTGTTGGTGGAGATTCCGTCGACGCCCAGCATTTCGACCCACAACGCGCTGCCCGCGTCGCCGTAGCGCGACTTGAGCTCGCTCGTGATCAGGTCCTTGATCGGTTTGCTCATGGTGGGTTACTCCGCCGCCGCGCCGGCGACCGCCAGCGTGACCGAGGGGGTCATGGTTCCGCTGATGCAGACGCGCTTGAAGTAGGCGCCCTTGGCGTTTTGCGGGCGCATGCGCTGCAGGTGACTCAGAAACGCGTTGATATTGTCCGCCAGATCGGTGTCGGAGAAACTCATCTTGCCGACCAGGGCGTGCACATTCCCGCCCTTGTCGTTGCGGAACTCGATCTTGCCGGCCGAGTATTCCTTGACGGCGGTGGCGATGTCGGGCGTGACGGTCCCGCTCTTGGGCGAGGGCATCTTGCCCTGCGGACCGAGCACGCGGCCGAGCTTGCCGACCTTGCCCATCAGCGACGGATGCGCGATCGCCACGTCAAAATCAAGCCAGCCTTTGCTTACTTTGTCGACCAGCTCATCGCCGCCGGCTTCGATCGCGCCGGCCGCTTTGGCGGCCGCCGCGTCACTCTCGCCACAAAAGGCGATCACCTTCTTGCTCTTGCCGATGCCTTTCGGAAGGCTAACCGAGCCGCGCACCATCTGGTCGGCCTGCTCCGGGTCGATGCCCAGATGCGCGACGATGTCGATCGACTGGTCGAATTTGGTCTTGGAAAAGGACTTGACGCGTTTGACGGCGTCTTGAACGGAGAGCGACTCGGCGGGCTGCTTCTCCGCGTCCTTACGATAGCGCTTACTGTGCCATTGCATGGTTCATGCTCCCACTGTTGTCGCCCGTGGTGTGGCAGTTGCGGGGTGGGGCGGGCATCCTGCCCGTCCGTTTCTCCATTGAGCGGGCAAGCTGCCCGCTCCACCCGGCGTCTAGTCGTCGTCTCCCGGATCATTCATCCCGGTGCTGAGCGTTTGCGTCGCCTTGTCGAAAAACAGAGAGTCGTCGTGCCGACACAAGTCGAGCAGGATCGGCACTTCCTCGCCGTCGCGCAGCGCGAATTCGTGCCGCGCGCCGTCGTCGGTCTCAACGACAAACTTCCAGGACACCAAGCGGTCCTGGAATGTGGCGGAGACCTGGTACTTGTTTACGTGCTGTGCCATCGCGCCGCTCGATCCAAATTTCCGGGATGGGTGTTACGGGCGCCCGGCCCGTTTGTTCAACCTTCGACCACGATCCCCATCGACCGCGCCGTGCCGGCGACGATCCGTTCGGCCGCGTCGAGATCGAACGCGTTCAGATCCTTGAGCTTGGTCTCGGCGATCGTTCGCACGTCGGCCCGCGTCACGCGCCCGACCTTGTCGCGATTGGGCACGCCCGAGCCTTTCTCGACGATCGCCAGCGCCGGATTCAGCGGTTTGGCCGCCTTGACCAGCAGCACCGACGCCGGCGGGCTCTTCACCAGGAATTCGAACGACTTGTCCTTGTAGACCGTGATCTCAACCGGGCAGGTGATGCCATCCATGTGCTTGGTGGCGGCGTTGAACTGCGTCACGAACTGCCCGATGTTCACGCCATGCTGGCCGAGCGCGGGCCCGACCGGCGGCGCCGGCGTGGCCTTGCCGCCCGGGGCCTGGAGCTTGATCTTCGCGACAACCTGCTTAGCCATGCTGCCTCCGTCGCCCGGCGATTCCCTGATGAGCCGAGAATCCGGGAAGATAGCACGACAGCCGCCGAGCGCCAACAGGATTCGGCGGGTATTTGGAAGGCAGGCACGGCGGCGCCAAGTGACGCGTGATACCGTGACACGACGTCGCTACTTCGTCGCACGGTCAGCCAGCGGACTGTGCCCCACAAGACCCCGTCCCGAATCGGCCGCGCCAGCGGCGGGGGCGTCTCATACTTGCGAGTCAGGACCTTGGCGTGATGCGGCCGCCCAGCGAGTGCGCAATTGCTGAATATCATTCGAGATGTACAGGTTTCCGAGGCCATAGGTTGACACGTAGTCGATGAACGCCCGAATTGCCGCTCGTTGCGGATGCGAAAGTGACGCCAGTTGCAGCGCACGCCGCGGCTCGTCCGGGAAGTCACCTTCAAGCCATAGCAATAGCGAATCAACGCCGTCGTCAAGCTGTTCCGGCACCGAGACAGCGTGCCACAAGTGGGCCGCCAAGAAATAGCCGATCGCTTGCGGGCACACGCTAAGCAGCACGATGCCCGATCCACGAAGCGAGATCGGGTCGGTCTCGTTCCAGGGACGAGTCGGCCGAAGTTCATAACTTAAGTTCTCAAGCTCGCCCTCAGACTGGCTCATCTCGTCTTGCCAAGCGGCATTCCCGTAGAGCGCTTCGTCCCATCCGGGATGCTGACACGCTTTGAACGCAGACCGAATCTGACTCAGCATGCGCTCCCGGGCTTGACTACGCTTCAGCATCTCGGTTCCCACGATCGCGTCACTCTACGTGCTACGGCTGGCTGGGCTGAGTCCTCGGAGCCCAGCGCTCTGGTGTTCGGACGTGTGGCATGCTCGCGGCCTTTGGCGAGCATGTTCTTCCGCAACACGGCAAGTGGGCACAGGTCATGGCTGCCAACTGCCGCAGCCATGCCACGCATGCCACGCACGTCACGCCCGGAATGCATGTCACGCGCTCGCAGCATGGCCACGCGCGCCGCGACTTGTCATCCCAGCCCATACTCCCGCCAGCGCCGCGTCACGCGCTCCTTGATCTCCGCGCCCATCTCGATTTCGTCCGGCCATTCGCGCACCACGCCTTCGCCTGGCAGCTTGCGCGTCGCATCAAATCCGATCTTGCCGCCCGCGCCGCAGACGCTCGCCGCGTGGTCGAGGATGTCGACCGGTCCGTCGACGATCACCACGTCGCGGCGCGGGTCGCAGTTCGCGCACAAGCGGAATAGCACGTCCTGCTCGTTCTGCACATCCACATCCGCGTCGACCACCACAATCATCTTCGTGAACGCCATTTGCCCGGCGCCCCAGATCGCGCTCATCACCCGCCGCGCCTGATGCGGATATTCTTTGCGAATCTTCACGAACGCACAGTTGTGGAAACAGCCGAACATCGGCAAGTTGTAGTCCAGAATGTCCGGGATCAGCGTCTTCAGCAGCGGCAGGAAAATCCGCTCGGTCGCCTTACCCAGCCAGAAATCCTCCTGCGGCGGCTTGCCGACGATGGTGGCGGGGTAGATCGGCTTGGCGCGGTGCGTGATCGCGGTGATGTGCATGCGCGGGTACAGGTCCGCCAGCGAATAGAACCCGGTGTGGTCGCCGAACGGCCCTTCGATCACCGGCGGATCGGTTGGGTCGATGTAGCCCTCAACCACCAGCTCCGCCGTCGCCGGAACTTCGAGCTGCGGCTGCGAGACGCATGCGACCAGTTCGATCGCGCCGCCATTGAGGAAGCCGGCGAACAGGCATTCGTCGATTCCCGGCGGCAGCGGGCAGGTGGCGGCGTAGGGCATTACCGCCGGTCCGCCGAACGAAACGGCGATCGGCATTCGCTCGCCGCGCTCCTGGTAGCGGCGAAAGTGCCGCGCGCCGTCGTGGTGCATGTGCCAATGCATGGCGGCCAGGCGCGGGCCGAGAATCTGCACGCGATACATGCCGACGTTGCGCTCGCCGGTCTCGGGGTTCTTGGTGAAGACATTGGTCAGCGTCAGGTAGCGGCCGTCGTTGGCCGGCGGGACCAGCGCGCGCAGGTCGGTGATCGCGCCCGCGAAGAGCCGCCGCGCGTGCTCGCTGCCTTCGTTGGCGGCAATCAGCGCCCGGCGCGTCCATTCGCTAGGCGACGAATCCGCCGCCGATGCATTGCCCGATTCACCCACGTTCTGGCCGGGATTGCGCGCCGTGCGCAGAATCTCGCGGATGTGCGAATACGTGTTTCGAGCCAAATCGCCGTCGCCGGGCCAGCATTGCAGCGCGGGCAGCGCGGTGAGATCGGCGTCGTCGGTATGCACGACCTCCTGGCACACGCCGCGGCGGACGATCTTGGGCGGCAGCGAGCCGAGCTGCATGAGCTGCGGGAGTTTCTTGATCTTGTCGAGCAGCGTGGTGGGGATTTCGGGCTTGACCAGCTCTTTGACGCGCTCGGCGACCTGCTCCAGCGAGTCCGTCCCGAGCGCCAGGCAGATGCGTTCGCGCGTGCCGAACGTGTTGATCAGCACCGGCATTCGCGAACCGCGGACGTTTTCGAACAGCAGCGCCGGGCCGCCGGCCTTGGTCACGCGGTCGGTGATTTCGCTGATTTCGAGGCGCGAGTCGACTTCAACGCGGATTCGCTTGAGCCAGCGGCGCTGTTCGAGTTCTTCGACGAAGGACTGCAAGTCTGGCGCGGGCAACGCGGGCCTCCTTTCGCCGGCAAATCGTATCCGATCGCGTCCGTCAGAGCCGCGGCCGTAAGAGGCTGTCGAAATACGCGCGACATCCGAACCGCGAGCGCCAGCGACGGCGGAAACGGCAAGAAACGACCGGAAATCCGAGCACCGCGCCGCTTGGCCGGTCGCTTGCGCTCGCGGTTCGGATCTATTTCGGCAGCCTCGATAAGGGAGCGGTCAAGTCGATGAACCGAGGCCAGCCCGGGCCGGCGAATATTCCGACGCGCGCGGACTTTGCCTGCGCCAAGCGGTCGAACGCTCCCGGTCCAAGTCGTGCGCGCACGACCTCGGGCTGATGCTGCAAGCGTGGTACGCCACGCCGGGCGGCGACCTGGATCACGACGCCGACACGGACGAATCCGACCTGGGATTGCTCTTGGCGAACTGGCGGGCGAATTGCCCGTGAGCGTCGTGCCATCCGGCGACGCTGGCGCGTAGCGTCGGGCCTCTATGCTCGAGGCCGGCACATTGCCACTGCTCTCCGGCAGTGCGGCGCGTCAAAGCGCGTGACACTGCGCTCGCGGACCACCGCATCGCGCGCGCACGCACGCACGCACGCCCCGCGCTCTCGCGGCTGCATACGCAAGAAGTCAGCGCCTCGCGCCGGCGAGATCCGCCGCGAGCAACTCCACCGCGTCTCCCACGAGCCGTACGCTCTCCGCCTTCCCGTCCGGAATGACGGTCTCGAACGCCTCTTCCAAGTGCATGACGAAATCAACCACGTCGAGACTGTCGAAATTCAAGTCCGCGAACAGGTTGGTCTCGAGAAAAACGCCTGACGCGGCGACGCCGACCTGCTCCGCGGCCAGCCGGATCACGGTTTGTTCGATCTGTTCGCGACTAAGATCCTGGTGCATTTTCATTCCTTTCCGCGCCGCGCGGGCAGCGCGACCGCGGCACGTTGTCTCTCGACTCGGTTCAACGCTTCGACCAACTTTCGCACGGTGCCGAAGTCGGGCGTCGTCCTGCCGCGCTCCAGGCGATTGAGCGTTTCGACGCGCACGCCGGCCCGCCGCGCCAACTCGGCCTGCGTCAGCCCGGCGGCGCGACGCCGCCCCACAAGCCGCCGGGCAAAGCGGCCGTGATCCAGCAGAGTCGCGGCCTCTGGCAGATTCGTGCCGGTGCCGGCGTCTTCGCAGCGCGGCTTTACGCCTGCCCGGCGGCAGAGCGCCAGGAACACGCGCTCGGGCAGCACGGCATAGCGGGCCTCGGCGAGCGTGAGTACGGCGTATTCGACCGCTGGATCGGTGGATTTTCGCATGCGGGGATTCTGCGCGGAATTGACATTCATGTCAAGCTGATTGATTTATATGTCAATCCGCGTGAACGGCGCCCCGATTCGCTGAAGCGTGCCTGACAGCGCGTCGCGAAATCCACTCGCCATCGCGGCACATCGTTCGCAGCACGCATTCGACCATCGAGGAACGCTCGACGCCCGGGCCCGGCCGTAAGATGCTCGCAACTCGGCCAAGGGTTAGGCGATGTCGCTAAACGAAGACCGCACTGAGCAGGACTTTCAGAGCCTTCTACGGGTTCTTGAGTACCTCCATTCGATGATGTGGAGAGACCAGGCGCATCTAATGGCCGACTGTTCGCCGGAAAACGACGAACTCTACAAACCCGACTCGCGCGCGAACTACGGAAACGCCGCAGCGCGACTGATCGACATCCTGAGCACGCCGGGCGGGCGTCAGAAACTAACGACGAGCATGAATGACCGCGAACTTACGCTCGCGCTGCTGAGGTGGCTCCTCATTCGGCTGGCGCTGAGCACCGCTGATCTTGACCGTCCGGCAATTCGCGCGTGGACCCTTCGACAGGTTGAACACGAAGACTCGCGGATCGCGTCATACGCGGGGCACGTGGCGATGCGCTTGAAACTTTCCGGACGATGCGATCGCATTGTCGAGCTGGCGCGAGATCGTGAGTTCGACCCGCTTGGATCCCTCGCGGAGGCCGCGTGCAGATTGAATCCCGATTCGAACTCGGTCTCGCTGCTAGAGCAGCGCCTTGCCGCGGCCGGCGACGACGAGATTCGATTGCTCACGCGCGCGGTGGAAGCGCTGGCCGATTCGGACGATCCGAACCTGACTCCGCGCATCGCGCGGCTTTCGGTTCAGGCGTTGGTGCGCTGCCGGGATTACTCGTGGGACCTGATGCGAATCGAAGTCATGCTGCGATCAATTCGGCGCCTCCCTCGGGACGATGCATCCGCCGCGCTGGCGCGGATTGTCGATTCCGATGCGCACCCCAATTACCGCGGCCCGGCGCTGCTGGCGCTCGCCGATGTCGAATCGCGCGCCGCGGTGAGTCGGTGCGAGGCGGCGCTGGGCGACGCGGAGATGGAGCGTTTCGCGATTTCGGCCTTGGGGGCGGCCGCCAAGGGCAGCAATGATCGCCAGCTTCTGCAGCGCCTGATCGTTCGAGACGTCGCGAATCGTCTGGCGCTGATGGATGCCATCGCGCAAATCGGCGGCAAGGGTGTAGCGGACGCGTACGGGGGCGTCATTCGACCCGGATACGAATGGGTTTCCTCGCTTCGAACACCGCCGACACCGTCGGTGCGCATGGCGACGGTAGCGTCCGGCGACTTGCCTCCACTCAAAGTCGCGCAACCGACCGATCGACTTCGGCCACTGCTCGAGCAGCCACACCAGCTCCAGCCGCGTGACGTCGAGCTTCTGAGAGAGTTCGCTGAATTGTCGCGGAGGCTCCTCGGCCAAGCGCTCCGTTCGCCGGAGCGTTGGCGCTGTCTCGCCGCCGCACATCTGCTGGACATTTTGGGCGATGAACGTGGGGCGCGGACTTTGAAGGCGATGCTTGCCGACGAAACGCTTGCTACCGAGCTGCTGCGCCGCGCCGCGCATTGGCGGGAGTTTCCAAGCTACTTTCGTACGCTGGATTTCACGGAGTGGGCTGAGCGGCAGCTCGAATCGGAGAATCCGGATGTGGTGGGCGCCGCGCTCTATTTTTCCCAAACGGCGGGCTCACGTCGAATCGGCGAACGCGCGATGTCGCTGGCGGCGTCCCAAACCAGCGATCCGAACGGCCGCCTTGGCTATTCGATTTGCAGAGCACGGCAAGATCAGGCGTCGCTGGACTTGCTGAGAATCCGTCTGGAGACCGCTACGGACGCCGACCGCCAGTCGCTGATCCACGGACTGCTGCACCTTGCCTGCGCGGCGGATCCGGTGGTGTGCGAAGGCGCGGCAGAGTTGGCGCGCCGCCATGCGCCCGACGGCGGGTCAGGCGGCCTGTTCGATTCGGCCGCGAACAGAGAGATGGGAGAAATTCTCATACTGCCGGACACCGCCCGCGCCGCGGCCTTTTGTCGCCTGGTCGACGCGCCGGGCCGCACGGATTTGCGTGCCGTCGCGCTGGTGAAGCTGGCCGATTATGACCGCGCTGCCGCGCTGCGGCGCGCCGAAGCGCTGCTGACACATCCCCTGCTGAAGGTGTACGCGATCCGGGCGATCGGAATCGCCGGCGCGGGATCGAACGACGCGCGACTCCGCGCGCTACTTCAGCCGTTCCTGGCGGGTCCGCTGCGTTTCGATGCCTCGCGGGCCGTCGAGCGGATCGGCGGCGCAATGCCGGGCGAGACGGTGACTCGCGCCGGGTATCAAACGGACGACCCCTGGAATGAGCCGCGCGAGAAATGGGAACGTGACGGAATCACGATCCAACGCGCCGCCGAAATCCTGGTCGAGTACGGCATCGTGGATCGCGGCGCTGCCGAGCGAGCGCTCGAGACGATGCGCGCGGCAGGATACGACGCGCAGAAGTGCGGGGCACAGATGCTTCTCACGTTTCTGCACGAGGCCGGCTTGCTCGTCGCGTTCCATTACGAGCCCCATCGTGACGGAACGTGGACGCAGTCGCTGTTGCAGCAATTTCGCGCCGCGAGCGGCGGAGCGTTCCTGCCGCGCGATGTCTGCGAGCTCATCACGGATGCGGACTCGAATCACGAGCGGCCCCGGATGATCGCGCAGTTCACGGCCGATGGGCGCGTGTATCAGATGGAAGACAATATCGACTACTACGACGCCTCAGGCTTGGTGGAGGCCATCAACACGGCGCTGCGGCACGCCGGCTGCGAAAGGCGATTCGTGCAGCTCGATTGCGAAATGTGGGTGTACTGCTTCTGTGCCCCAACCGCGATGTACGCGGCAGCGTCGATTTTGCATGTGCCGATCGGCGTCAGCGCCAGCGTCGCACGGGAATTCGGGCTGCCGGCCGGCCGGCTGCGGTTCGGCGAAGTGTGAAATCGCGGCGCGATTCACCGCAAGAACCGCCGCGGCGCGACCGGGATTTGCAGCAGCTCGCGAAGAATCGCCTCGCCGGTGAATTCGCGCGTCTGCCGCCGAAGCGGATGATCGCGGTCGAGCGCCGCCCGATAGAGCTCCGCCTGCAGCGGCGAAAAGTGCGTGTCCGTCGCGCGAGCCGCCGGCGTCGGTAATTCGAAATTCTCAAAACGAAGCAGGCGCGCCGTCGGGTGGCCGTGCCCGGCCAGCGCGAAGTACGCGTATCCGCGTTCGAGCCATTGGCCGGCGTCATCTTCGCCGATGTCGAGCAGATCGCTCTCGAAGCTCGGCTCAAATAGCGACAGCTCCGCCAGAGCCGGAATTCGCAGCGCCTGCGCCAAACGCGGATTGCGCCCGATGTCGCCGAAATCGCGGAAGAGCAGGTAGTGCATCAGCGGCTCCGTCCGCGGCAGCGCGGGCCCGCACGTCGTCGTCGCGCTGAACGCCGGCAGGTACGCGCGCTCAGCCGTGAATCGCAGCCCAGTCAGCTCGTGCAGCAGCAGCGCCGTCTGACGCGATTGCCATAGATCGCGGTCGTAGGCGGTTCGAATCAACACCATCGGCGGCGCGAATCCGGATTCCCCGGCGTGCGTCGCGCGTGTGCCCAGCACGAATTTCCGCTGCACGCGGCGACGGGCCACGAACGCCACGTCTTCCCACGACGCCCGCAACGCATCGCGCCGCGCTGCGGAGTCCTCCGGCTGAAAAAATACGGCAGCGGAAGGTGCACGCACAGACGCCCGTCGACGCGCGGCTCGCCGGCCGCCCGCCACAGGGTCGACAATTCGTGCCGGTTGGCCTGTTTGCGCGAAATGAACTCCTCGGCGGCGGCTTCGTCCAGGCTGCCATCGGTCAGCAATAGCGCGACACCGGTCGCCAGGTGCGGAAAAACATAGATCGCGCGGCGAAGCGTGTCGTTGATCTGCCCGGCAATGACGCCCGCCTCAAGCGCGTCGGGTGATACGCCGCGCAGCGCGCCAAGCAGCCCGTCCAGGCGCGCGTTTAACGCCGCGACGCCGCCTGATTGCACAATCTGCACGTACGAGAGATCGAGCGCGAAGCGCGCCAGTTGTCGCCAGAATGCCAGCGCCGCCGACGATTCGGATGCGAGGTGGCCGGGCGAAAGCTCGACCGCTGGCGCCTGTTCGATGCCGGACGGGCGCTCGACGTCGCACGGTTGCGACGGCGGTTTCGCGCCGCTGGCCAGCAACTGCAGCCTCGCGCGAATTTCGCCGACGCCGCGCGAGCCCGGCGGCTCCGACGCCAGTCTGTTCAGCTCGTCCGCCGCGTCGCGCAGCCGCGCGCCGGTGACTCCGGCTTCGCGGCTAAACTCGATGATCCGCCGCGCCTCGTCGTCCAACGCGCGCAGTGAATTCGCAACGAGGTTCGCGACACAGTCGCCATCCAGGTGCGTCGTCGGAATCGCGGGACGCATTGCGGAATTGTAGTTTTTCGGAATTGATGTCGGGAATGGTGCGTCGGTAGGCTGACGCTCCCTGCTGTGCGGAATTGAAGCCGGGAAGGTGCGTCGGAAAGGCTGACGCAACCTACAGTGCTGTCGGGTCGCGGCTAAACGGGCGCGACTGTTGCTCCGTCGGGCACGGAGGCCCGACGCTACGGGGCGGGATCCCGAAGTGTGCCCGTACTTCGCTCTTCGCGCTTCGCTATTCGCACTTGATCAATCCCCCATGCACGTCCCCAGCGCCCGCGCCATGCCGATTAGCGGATCGTCTTGCTCCACCGTGCGCTGCTGGCCCGCCACGCTCTGGATCGGCACGAATTCCGTCGCCCCGCCGCGCATCACCACCACGTTGTTCCATTCGCGCATCGCGACAAGCTGAATCGCGCGATGGCCAAAGAGCGTCGCCAGCACGCGATCGTAGGCCACCGGCGTTCCGCCGCGCTGGATGTGGCCCAGAATCGTGGAGCGCGTCTCGAGGCCGGTTTTGTGCTCGATCTGCTCGGCCAAGACGTTGCTGATGCCGCCCAGGCGGCGCGTGTCGGGGCTGTCGTGCACGATCTTGGCCACCACTTGATCGCCGCCGCGCGGCTTGGCGCCTTCGGAGACCGCGATGATGGTGAAGCGCTTGCCCTTCTTCGAGCGCTGCATGCAGAAATCGCAGACGGCGTCCAGATCGTAGGGAATTTCCGGAAGCAGGATCACGTCGGCGCCGCCCGCCAGGCCCGAGTGCAGCGTCAGCCAGCCGGCATTGCGGCCCATCAGCTCGACCAGCATCACGCGATGATGGCTCGAAGCCGTGGAGTGAATGCGGTCGATGCACCAGGTGGCGGTCTCGACGGCGGTGGTGAAGCCGAATGTGATGTCCGAGTGCATCAGGTCGTTGTCGATCGTCTTGGGCACGCCGACGCACGGGATGCCGCGCTCGACGAGCTTGGATGCCCCGGTCATCGTGCCGTCGCCGCCGATGCAGACCAGCAGGTCTATGCCGCGCTCGCGCAGATGCTCGATGACCCGCTCGGTGACGTCCTGAAAGATCGGCTTGCCATCCTTGTTGACGCCGACGGCGAAGCGGGCCGGGTCGGCCTTGTTGGTGGTGCCCAGGATGGTGCCGCCGACGGTGAGGATGTTGGAAACGTCGTCGACGGTGAGCGAGTGCATGCGGTTACGGATCAGCCCGAGGAACCCGTCCTCGATACCGACGACCTCCAGACCGAGTTTCAGAATCGCGGCCTTGGTGATGACGCGGATGACCGCGTTAAGGCCGGGGCAGTCGCCGCCGCCCGTGAGGATGCCGATGCGATGAATTTGTGTGGGAGCTGCGTTCATGGCCTGTCCGTGTGGGGCGCGTCGCGTTCTTCGGCAACATCATCGGCCGGTCCGGGCGCTTGAGGGGCAGTCTAGGCTGGCGCGCGGCGAGTTGGGAGGGAAACGCGCAGAGAATGCGCGATTGCGCGTCCGCGGAACTTGCGGCGACTTCCCGCAATCTTGCATAGTACGACAGCGCTGCTTCGTTGCGTCGCTGCCCGTGCCGTGGGCTTTCAGCCCTGAAAGGGCGAAAGATCTGGCCCACGGCGCAAGCCGTGGGACTCGTCCGGCGTGTGTGCCCCTAGCCCCGTAGGGGCGGTAGAGTGCTCGGAATCGGGCGCGCACTCGGACGCCGATCGCTCTTTCGCCCCGCTGGGGCTGGCCGCGCTGCGCCGCCAACCCCGGGCTGACGCCCGGGGCTACCATCTACCGCCTCGCCGGGGTTGAGCGGGGTAGCGCTGTAGCGATAGCGGCACGACCAAACGACGGTGCGCTGAATTCACGCCGGTCACGAGGCGTTTCGGGCCCTCCCGTGCCCTCTTCGCGGCGACGGCCGGACGCCGGGGAAAATCGATGTTCCGACAAATCGACGACCTGCTCCGCGGGCGACGAACCGAGCCAACGATGCTCGCCGGCGGCAACGTGAACCTGCCGCTGTCGCAATTCATCGGTGCGGCGGTGGCACTCGGTGCAATCTACGCGTTCTTCATGGGCTGGTTCGCCGTGCTGAACCGTATTCCGGTGCAATACGTGCAACTCCTGGCGGCGATGGTGAAGCTGCCGCTGCTGTTCCTGCTCACGCTGCTGGTGACGTTTCCCTCGCTCTACGTGTTCAACGCGCTGGTCGGCTGCCGGCTTGGGTTTGTTGCGACGTTGAAGCTGTTGATCGGGGCGATCGTGGTGAACCTGGCGGTGGCGGCGTCATTCGGCACGATCCTGGGCTTTTTCACGCTCAGCACCACCAGCTACGAATTCATGGTGCTTCTGAACGTCGCGCTGCTGGGGCTCGCGGGATTCGTCGGACTGGGATTCCTGCTGCGCGTACTGCGGCGGGTGGCGCTGTGGCAGGCGGTCCGCCTGACCAATCCGCAAGGCTTCGCGGACGTGGACAAGGGCGGTCCGACTCCCGCGGGCCAGCCAGCCGAGTCGCCAGACTCGCTGCTGGGACCGGCGAATGCGGTCTTCCGGGTGTGGGTTGTGATCTTCGGCCTGGTCGGCGCACAGATGGCGTGGCTGCTGAGACCGTTCATCGGTTCGCCGGCGCTGCCGTTCGAATGGTTCCGGCCGCGCTCCGGCAACTTCTTTCTATCCGTGCTGGGGGCAATTCAGAAACTCGCGGACCTGCGGCACTGATCGAGGCTGAGTCATGGCGACACCGATCTCGATCGCCGACTCATTCCCGCCGCCGCGTTCGCGCTGGCGACCGTCGGCGGCCAGTTCGCCATGCGGCGCTACTACTTGCCACTCATCCGGCGTGAACCGCGCCATCGCATCACGCTCGCGGCGTGGATGGTGCTCTACGCGTTCGTCGGGATTCAGATGGGTTGGATGCTGCGGCCCTTCGTCGGCGCCCCCGATGAGCCGCCGCAGTTCTTCCGTCCGGAGCCGTTCAGCAACGCGTACGTGGTTGTGGCGCGGCTCGTGTTTCATCCCTGAATCGAGCCGTCATCGAGATCGAGCGTTCTGTGCCCCGCGCGCCAGCCGGTCACGAATCGCCAGCCAGTCGTCCGTCGCCGGAGGTGCGGACACGACGATGACCGCCACGCCGGCATCGTCCAACGCGTGAAGACTGGCGTATAGCACCGCGGCGCAGGCACGTGCCTCGCGCGGCAAGTCGAGTGGAACGATTTCGGGAGGCGGGTGCGCCGCCGCGCCCGATGAGTCCGTCGCGTGCCCGAACGTGACCCAGCCCACGCGTCGACCGCCGCTCGCCAGTTCCAGCACGCGCCGCTCACCGTCGTCGGCGGCGATCTCAACTGGCGCGCGCGGTGCGTAATGCCTCGCGAGCATGCCCGGGGCCGGCAACGGCGCGCTGCCGTGCTCCGCGCGATCAGCAGCCGGCGACGGATCGGGACGCGCCACCGCAACGCCGGTCGCCGCCTCAATCTCCGCCACTTCCAGCAGGCCCGGCCGAAGCAAACGCGGCGAATCGCTCGTCAGGTCGAGCACGGTCGACTCAATTCCGCCGGGCGTCGCGCCGCCGTCGATCAACAGGTCGATTCGCCCATCCAGGTCGCGCAGCACATGCTTGGCCGTGGTCGGCGAGAGATGTGACGAGCGGTTCGCGCTCGGCGCCGCGATCGGCCGGTTCGCCGCGCTAAGCAGGGTCAGCGCAATCGGATGTGCCGGAACGCGGACGCCGACGGTATCCAGCCCGGCGGTCACTTCGTCTGGAATCGTCGCCGCGCGGCGGAGAACGAGCGTGAGCGGGCCGGGCCAAAACCGCGCCGCCAGTCGTGCTGCCAGCGCCGGCCATTCTCGCGTCACGTCCCGCGCGTGGCTGACATCAGCGGCGTGAACAATGATCGGGTTAATCGCCGGCCTGCCCTTGGCGACGAAGATGTCGCGAACCGCCGCGGCGTTCAGCGCGTCGGCGCCGAGCCCGTAGACCGTTTCGGTCGGAAAGGCGACCAGCCCGCCGGCGCGAATGACCTCCGCGGCCCGCGCGATCGCGTCTGGGTCCGTTGCACTGAGCGTGATGGTCCGGCGCGGCGTGTTCATTCGATGCCACTACGCTGGCATGTTCTCCATCCAGATTGTCGAATGCGGCTGTTCTGAACGCGAAGCGCAAGCGAGCGCGTGCGTGAGACGCGCTTGCTTGCGCTGCGCGTTCTGAGCGGCGCGGACTTGCGCACGTCGATCTTGTGTTTTGCGAGGTATGCCCGCGCGATCAGCGCGCGATCGGATTATTGCAGCCGACGCGCCGCCCGGATCACCGCCGGCTCGACGGGCTGCGAGCGCTCGCCGCCGGAGCGGACGGGCATGTCCTTGATTCGATCGACGACGTCGAGCCCGTCGGTGATCCGGCCAAACACGCAATATCCCCAGCCGTCGCCGCCCGGGTGATTCAAGAAGTCGTTGTCGACGACGTTGATGAAGAATTGCGACGTTGCCGAATGCGGATCGCCGGTGCGCGCCATCGCGATTGCGCCGCGGACGTTCTTTAGTCCATTCGCGGCTTCGTTCTGGATCGGCGGTCTGAGGCCGTTGCGTTTCGAGTCGTTGACGCTCGTCTGCCCGCCGCCCTGAATCATGAAGGTGGCGATCACGCGATGGAAGATCGTGCCGTCGTAGTATCCCTCGTCGACATAGCGCAGGAAGTTCTCCGCCGTCAGCGGCGCGCGCTGCGGGTCGAGCTCCACCACGATCGAGCCCCAGGGTTGGCCGGACTGCTCGATATCGAGCGTTACGCGCGGCGGGGTTGGGGGCGTCATCGGTTCGCTCCGCAGATTTGAGGGGCAAAGGGGCCTGCAAACGGCTGTTTCGCTGCGCTTACTACGTGACGCCCGCTCGCGCGCTACGGCTTCGCCACGCTGATCAACTCGATGTCAAAATGCAGCCACGCGTTCGGCGGAATGCCCGGCCGACCCGCTGCACCGTACGCGAGCTCCGGAGGAATGAGGAACTTGCGTTTCTCGCCCGGCTTCATCATTCCCACGCCTTCGACCCACCCCTTGATGACCTGCGTAAGGCGAAACTTGGCCGGCTTGCCGCTGTCGACCGAGCTGTCGAATTTCGTGCCGTCGAGAAGCCAGCCCGTGTAATGCACTTCGACGGTGTCGGTCGGCGTCGGCGACTCGCCGCTGCCTTCCTTCAACACCACGTAATATATGCCGGAAGTCGTTTTTTCCGGCTTCTTGCCGGCGTCCTTTTCGATCTTCGCCAATACATCAGTCAATTGCTTCTCCGCTGCCGCCTTTAGTCGCGCGTCCCACGTCTTGGTCCACTCTTCACACTGCGCCGCGCTCGGCGCATCACTGATCGTCAGCGACTTGATCAGCACGGTGTTCTCCGGCACGACCGGCTGCGGCGAGGGGTACTTGGGGTTCGTGACACACTTCGTGTCTTTGATCTTGTCAACTACGTCCATACCCTCGACGACCTTGCCGAACACGCAATAGGCCGCGCCGCCGCTGATGGGCATGTCGAGCCGCGCGTTATCGACGACGTTGATGAAGAACTGCGCCGAGGCGGAGTCCGCGGCGTCCTTGCGTGCCATCGCGATCGCGCCGCGCACGTTCTTCAGCCCGTTTTTCCACTCGTTCTTGATCTCCGGCCGCAGCCCGTCCTTCTTCTCATCCAGGTTCGGCAGATGCCCGCCGCCCTGGATCATGAACGTCGGCATCACGCGGTGAAAGATCGTGCCGTCGTAGAATTTGGCCTGCGCATACTGGATGAAATTCTGAACCGTGATCGGCGCCATCTCGGCATCCAGCTCGACCACGATCCGGCCCAGCGGCTGATCGCCCTGAGTCACTTCTATCGTCGCCTTCGGCTTGCCCGAACCGCTCGGCACCGCGGCCGGCGTCGCTGCGGCCGGACTCGTCGCGGCCGGCGCGGTCGCGGGCGGCGTATTCTGCGCCGACGCGACGGAAACCATGCCCAGGAACGTGGCGGACAATCCAATAAACACCGAGCGAGCTGCCAGCATCATCTTAGTTTTCTCCAACCGCCAAACCTGCCCGGATCGGCGGAAAATCGAACCAAGGAGTGTATGCGGGATGCGACCGCCCCGCGAGTCGAAAAGCGTCGTCACACAATCGGGGTCAATCGTCGTAGTATCGGTTACGGCTTTTGACACTCGAACACCCGGCGCGTACGATCGTCATCTGGCCAGGTTTGAAGCGGCTCCGGTCCTGAATGCCACGAACCTTTTCCGAACTCGGCGAGCTGCTGACGCGCCACGGCTTTCGCCCCATGCTCGAGGGCGACCCGAATCGCGTATGCATCGGCGTCGCCACGCTTGAAGAAGCCGGTCCGGGCCAAATCAGCTTCCTGTCGAATCCCAAATATGAGAGGCTGCTCGCTACAACACGCGCGTCGGCAGTCGTTCTTAAGCCTGAAATCAAAAAGCCGCCGAACCTCGACGCCATTCGCGTCGCCGACCCGTATGCCGCCATCACGGCGTTGATCGTCGAGCTTCACGGCTATCGGCGGCACCGCCGCCCGGCCGAGCCTTCCGCGGCGCGGATCGACCCCAGCGCCGATATCGGCGAGAACGCCGCCATTCATCCCGGCGTTACGATCGACGCCGACGTGACGATCGGCCGGAACGCCATCATTTATCCCGGCTGCTACATCGGCCCGCGCTGCCGCATCGGCGACGACGTGCTGCTCTATCCGAACGTCGTGATCTACGACGATTGCGTCCTTGGGAACCGTGTTGCGATTCATGCCGGCACCGTGGTCGGCAACGACGGCTTGGGCTACGCGCCGCTGAATGGCCGCTGGTTCAAGATTCCCCAGATCGGAATCGTCGAGATCGGCGACGATGTGGAGATCGGCTCGAACTGTTCGATCGACCGCGCCACGCTGGGGCGCACGCGCATCGGCCGCGGCACCAAGATGAGCAACCTGATCGCGATCGGCCACGGCACGCAGATCGGCGAAGAGTGCCTGCTGGTGGCGCAAGTCGGCCTGGCCGGGTCGGTCATTGTCGGCAACCATGTCACGCTGGCCGGCCAGTGCGGCGTCGTCGGCCACGTGCGCATCGGCGACAACGCGACCGTCGGTGCGCGGGCGGGCGTCACGAACAGCGTGCCCGACGGCGAGACGGTGCTAGGAGAGCCGGCCATCCCCATCCGCGACATGAAGCGTCAGGTCGCATACATCATGCGCTTGCCGGAGCTTAATGACAGCGTGCGGCAGATGGACAAGCGCCTGGCGGCGTTGGAGAACGGCGCGCGCGGGCTGAGAGACGGCGGCGAGGACACTTAGCATTCCCGCACCGAACGTTCCTGCTGGGCGGGGCGCGGCTGCCGAGCTACAATCCCGGCCTTTCATGCCGGGCGCGGTGCGCCCGAGAGCGCGGAGACACGATCGATGAAACGACCCGCCTCAATCGCCGGCGTGCTGCTGGCGATGTGGACAGCACTGCTTGGCGTTGCCCAGACGCCGCCCGCGACGCAGCCGCCAAACGAAGGTCTGGCGGCGCTGCGTGCGAAAGAAACGCTAAGCGACGACGACCGCGCGGCCATCCGCGGCTGGGTTCAGAAGCGCGCCGACGAGATCGCCGGCGACGACCGCAACCTGTCGGACCCGGCGGTGGAGACGCTGCGGGCGGAATTGAAAGGCACAGCCGCGTTTCGAGAGGCCATCGCGAGCGCGCTGGTCGAAGCGGCGCGGGCGGCGCTCAAGAGCGGCAAGCCGTCCGCGGCGCCGCGCCTGATTACGGCGGTGAACGCCGTCGGCGAATTGCCGGCGCAGCCGTTGTTGCTCGAGGCGCTGCGCGACGAGCGCGCCAGCGTACGGATGGTCGCCGCGGCAGGATTGCGCGAGCTGCGCGCGAAGGTCGCGACCGCCGGCGGCAATACGTTCAGCGACACGGTGAGCGCGCTGCGCGACGCCGCGAAGCGCGAGACCTCCGCCCCGGTGCTGCGAGCGCTTTACGCCGCGATGAACTTTCCCGAGGTTGCGCAAACGCTGCCGGACGCGCGCACGCTGGCGGCCGCGGCGCTGGACGCGTTCGAAGCGCGGGCCGAATTGCACACGGGTAAGGAGTTGCGGGCCGAGGGCGCGGAGCTTGTGGGGCTGAAGCTGATGGCCGCCGTGCGACCCTCGCTGACCGACCCGGAGAAAGAAAAGTACGTCATCGCGTTGACCAAGGTGCTGCGACACGCGGTGATCCGCTGGACCTCGGAGCTGCACGCGGTTCGCGACCGGGCCGGGGGTGATGTTCAAGCGCAGCTACGCAATCAGACCGAGCAGATGATCGAAGAAGGCGAAGCGCAGCTGGCTGCTGCGCTGGGCGGCAAGCCGCCGGCCGACATTTCGTCGGACATGAGGCGGGCTGAGATCACCAATACGAAGATCGAATTCAACAAGTGGGCCGAGCAGGTGCAGAAGACGTACAACGTCGACCTGAAAATTCAGATCGAAACGGGGCACGGATCGGGGAACTGAGACCGGTCGGGGGCTCGCCGGTGCGATTGCGGTTTGGCGCCTTCACTCCCGCTGATCGAATGCAGCGACGGCTTGCGTGTGCCACGCGGACTCGGAACCTCAATCACTACTTCTCCGTCAGCGCGATTGCGCCATTCCAATCCTCCGGCGGCGGCGTTGCGATCGCGCCGGCCGTTGCTTCGAGATAGGCCACGGCCGCAAGATCATCGGGCCATCGGCGCGCGAATTCGGCGAACCGATCGCGCGCCTCGCTGAACCGCCGAGCGCGAAACAGCTTCACCGCCTCGCCGAATTCTCCGGCGTACTCGACGCGCGCCGCGTCCACCTCTCCAGATCGCCCCAGTAGTTCATAAATCGGGACACCGGTCGTCTTTCCCTTGACCTGCACCGCGCCCAGCGGGCGATACACAAAGCGTTCGCCGGCCTGGTTGCGGGTGTCCTGGCTGACAAGAATCTGCGTGCCGTAGAACTTGTTGGCGGATTCGAGGCGCGCGGCGACGTTGACCGAGTCGCCAATGCACGTGTAGTCGTACTTCTGCTCCGAGCCGCACGGGCCGACAACCGCGTTTCCGGTCGCGACGCCGACGCGCAGCATCAGATCGCGGAACGCCGCGTCTCCGCCGTGCGCGGCTTGCTCCGCGATCAGGCGGCGCAGCGCGTCGAACAGATCGATCGCGGTCTCGCAGGCGCGCAGCGCGTGGTCGGCCTGCGGGATGATGACCGGGTTCCAGAAGGCGAAGACTCCGTCGCCGATGAACTTGTTCACCATCGCGTCGTGACGCAGCATCACGTCCGTGAACCGCCCCAGGCAGGCGTTCAGCACGCGCTGGGTGCGCTCCGCGCCGATGCGCTCCGAAATGCCGGTAAAGCCGCGCAGGTCCGTGAACATGGCGGTGACCTCTCGCATCTCGGCTTTGCGGCACAGCTCGGCGTTGTCTGCCACTTGTCGCGCGATGGCCTTTGACGTGTATTGACTGAGTGCGGTCGAAAGCTGGCGGCGCTCGCGATCGATGAACACGTAGCGATAAACGGAGACGGCCGCCAAAGCCGCGGCGACGCCAAGCGTTGCCGGCGTTGCGGCAAGCCAGTAGTCGCGCCAGGCGAACAGTCCGGCGCACAGGGCCGCAAAGGCGACGAGCAACGCCGCGCTGAATACGACGGACATCCGGGGGCGCAACAGGGCGCTCGTCGCGGCGCAGGCGACCGCCAGGATGGCGCCGATTAGCGCGTTGACCGCGGTCGACGCCCAGCCAATGGTGCGTCGCGTCAGCAGGCTGTTCAGCAGACTGGCATGCGCCAGCACGCCCGGGGCGCGCCGACTGGTGGGGATCGGCGTCATGTCAGCCAGCGAAGTCGCGGTGTAGCCCAGCAGGCACAGCTTCCCGTCCAGCCGCGCCCGTAGCCACTCCAGCGTCTGCGAGATCTCCCTATCGAGCCGTTGGTTTGCGGATTCGTACGGCTCGCGCGAGCGAAGCGCCTTTGTCAGGGCTTCGAGCGTGTCAAATTCGAGCTGCTCGGCGGTCGCGAGCTCCGCCGCCGGGCGGCGCGACAGCTCCGCGAATCGTTGCTCGATGCGGGTCAGTCCGCCGGTCTCAAGTTCAGCTACGCGCGGCTCGATCTGCGCGAGCGCCTCTTGCGCTGCGCGTGCGTCGCCCGCGCGGCGAAGGTCGGCGATGCGAATCTGCTCGCGCGTCTGCTTCAGCGCGCGCAACAGCTCGGCGTACTGGGCGGCATCGGCGAAGTAGTCGCTGGCGCGGACCCGCTCGGTTGTGTCGCGAATCGCGCGCCGGTTTTCGCCGACCTGTCGCCGGCGGTCGTGCACTTCAATCAGGCGCGAGGCCGGAATGTGGACAAAGGGTTGATTCGGACTCACGCCGCGTCTGGGCGCCACCCACGGCAGCACGGTCCGGCCGCGTTCGTCGAGCTGCATGGCGTATGTGACGCCGTCCGCGCTGCGCAGCGTCAATACGTCGCCGCGAACGGAGATTCCGCCGGGCGAAACGCCGAGCACGTTGCACGCCAGGGCCAGCGCGAGTTGCGGAAACACTTGCTCGCCGCGCTTGGCGAACAGCCCCATATGCCGCATGACGCCGTCGCGGTCCGGCTCGAACGTGACGAAGCCGATGCCGCGCGCCGCGCGGGCGTGACGAAAGTAGATCGGGGCGATGCTGTCCACCGGTTGCGCGACTTGGGCGGCGGCGCAGTCCGAGGCCAGCGCGTGGTCCGCTGCGGCTGCGTCGCCGAGCGCCGCGCGCCACGCGCCCAGCAGCGCCCGTTTGAACCCCGAGTCGTTGTCGAACGGCTTGTCGCAGAAGCGCTCGTAGATCGCGCGCATGGCGTCAACGCCGTCCGTCGGCGGCGCGCCGCGCCACTCCGTGCGAAGAATCCGGCGCAGCGAAAGGCCGCGCGCGGCTTCGAAATTGCGATCGACGAAATCCGGCGACATACCGGTGCGCTCGGCGAGCTCCGATGCTGACAGACCGGGCGCGCCTTCGAGTGCGAACGCGAGCCGCGCCGCGTCGCGGATTCGCGCCGCGGGAATCGGCGCAAAACGAAGCGCGAGATTGTCCAGAGCGCTGGAATCACCGCCATCCGCCGCGACTAGCTTGTCGAACGCTTCGCCGGCGAACAGGTCGCGCTCGCGATGGTGGAACGCGAGAAATACGTTCCCGGCGTCGGCGATCGCGCGGGCCAGCTCATCGTCCGGCGCGACGATCTCGAGGTCGGCGGGGGACACGGTCAGCGGATCGAGGAGCAGGTCCGCATCCGGCGGCGGTTGCAGCGCCAGCGGTTCGCCCTCGACGTACGTGATATCGACGAGCAGCGCACGCGCGCCGCACTCCGCCGGGACGCGGATCAGCGCGCTTTGCTCGGCGCGCGACCACGGCCAGCGCCCTACGATCTCGAGCGAGCTGTCGTCGATGTCGATGCAGACGATGCGCGAGT
Organism: Phycisphaerae bacterium; assembly: GCA_046350315.1. Classification (GTDB taxonomy): domain Bacteria; phylum Planctomycetota; class Phycisphaerae; order UBA1845; family Fen-1342; genus CAZHTF01. The sequence continues at coordinate 1,185,144 of JAXMAP010000002.1, read as the reverse complement.
CGGCGCGAACCGTATTGGCGTAGAGGAAACGCCAGTCGAGCGTCTTAAGTTCCAGCCACTCCAGGCCGCCAAACAGATAAGTCGCGAGCACCAGCGCAGCGCCGGCCACACCAGCGCCAAACGCGGCGAGCTGAAGCTGGCGCTGACGAGTGATCATGACTGTCGCCCCGGCGACGCCGAACCCGCGCCTCGCCCGAACCGCGAGCGCGTGCGACCGGCCAGCGGTCCGAACCGCGACCGTAAGGGGGGGGATGCGGCGGGCATCTGTGTTGACGGTCCTCGCCCGTCAGAGCCGCGACCGTAAGGGAGCGGTCGGGACGCTGCATCGAAGTCCACGCGGCGCGCCGAAACGACTGCGCCGCCCGCGCCGACCGCTTCATCACGGTCGCCGCTCTGATTGCGGGCGTTCGCGTCCGCACGCCCCCCGCCGCGAAGCCGGAAGATCGTCATTCGCGCTTGGCGCGGTTCGCGCACGACCGTGTAGTGCTCGGACTTGGCGGTCTGCCCCGGCTCGAACAGCAGCTCCCCGGCGGGACTGCCGACCAGGTCCGTGAACATGTCCGGAAACACCACCAGGTAGCTCGCTGATTGCTCGCTCATAAATTCGTTCAGCGCCGCCGGCTGCGTGCAGAGCTCCAGCCGCCGGCGCGGATCCAGCGCGAGCGAGTGGAAGTTCAATCCCAGCAGGTCGATCGTCACGCGCTGGCTGAAATATCGCAAAGCACCGGCGTCGTTCACCACAATCTTTGTGTCCGGCGGCGTGTTCTGCGCGACCCAATGGCCAAGTTGGACCTGCACCTCCTCAATGTTTTGGCAATTCCAGGCGAACAAATCGGCGGAAGTCTTCAATGCCTGTGGCGCGCCGCCGAGCGCCGCCAGCGCGAGCACCGCCGCCACAAATCGCCGCGCGGAAGTATTGCGAACGAACTGAAAATTGTCGCCGCCAGCGAGAATTGACAACCCGACGCCCATCGGCACACACAGCAGCGGCAGCGCGGGCGCGAAGTAGCGCGTGAAGTAGTACGCGTCTGCCGCGCCCGGCGGAATTCCGCGCGTCAGCACCAGCGCGGCCAAAAACGCCCACGGGAAAGTTAAGGTGACGCGATTCGCGCTTGCGGCGCCCGGCAACAATCTCACTGCGCCGAAGAAGTACAGCAGCGCTCCGCCGACGTACCGCACCGCCGGCAACGGCAAGATCATCTCCGTCAACACAGTCGTGAGTCCGGCGGGATAGGTCGCAAACTTCGCGTAGAACGTGTTCGGCAGTGGGCGGCCGCTGACCGACACGCAATACGTCGCCCAAAGCGCGCCGGCCAACGCCGTGGGTCCGAACAGCTTCATAGCGCGCCGCAATGGCGACTCGCCGGCGACGCCGTCAGCACCGTGCTTTCCGAGCGCGAACGCGAGCGCAAGCACGTGTAGCACTGCCAGCTCCGGGCGCGTGAGAATCGCCGCCGCCAGCCAGACGCCGGACGCAAGCGGCCGATCCGCCGCCAGCGCACAGATTGCCCACAGCGCGCAGGCCGCCGCCAGATTCACTTCCATCCCGGCGACCTGCGAAAACGCCAGCACGGGCGTTGTGGCGGTCAGCGCGGCGGCCAGCAGGCTCGCTGCAAAGCCAATGCGGCCGAACGCGAGGCGGTCCGAACCGCGACCGCCAGGGAGCGGGGGAACGTGACTCGCCGGGACTGCAAGCAATCGCGTCAATCGATACGCGCCGACCGACGCGAGCGCGCCGCTGATCGTCCCCAGGACTTTCAGCCACGCGACGGCGGTGAGCGGCGAAGCGAGCGCGAGCCAATGCGCAACGGCACACACGATTGCCCACAGCGGGCTTGTGAACCCGGCTTCAGGGGTGCCGGGGTTGTATGTCGGCCAGCCGTACTCGGCGATGGCGCGGCCGTAGACCATGTGAATCCAGGCGTCGTCGAGCGGGAAGCCGCGCAGGGCGGCGTCGGTGCCTGGGGCTTGATTCAGCACGAAAAGAAACGCCAATCCGATGTGCAAAATCGCGAGACCGGCGATGACCCGCATGTCGGCGCGAGTCCACGTCGCGCGCCGCGGCGACGAACGTGACGGCGCTGGCTGATCGCTTGCGTTCATGCGCCAGAATGCTATTCGCGGCAAGTGGCAATCGAAACCCGCGGCGACGAGCATGGGGTGCGGCAGGAGACCGGCGTGCGACATGCTCGACGGCCGCGAGCATGCCAACAACCCAGAGACCGCGTGAACAACTCGCACTGCGGTCCGCAGGAATCTCAGCCGGCTTTCGGCTTCAGAACTTTCGGCGCTGGACGGCGTCGCGTGCGACATGTTCGCCAACGGCCGCGAGTATGCCACCGGTCCGCTTACTGCTTTTCGCCACTCGTCACTGATTCTCCTCCACGGACGCCTCCAGCGCCCGAATATCCTCCGGCTCCGCCACGCCGGTGACGAACCGCCGCACGTGTTCGTCGGCGGCTTCGGCCAGTTTCTCTGGCGGTCCGTCGGCGACGAAGCGGCCGTCCCAGAGCATCAGCACGCGGTCGCCCACTTCCGCGGCGCTCTTCATGTCGTGCGTCACGACGATGCTGGTGACGTCTTGCTCCGTTTTCAGCGCGACGATCAACTTGTTGATCACGTCGGAACGCTGCGGATCGAGGCCGGCGGTCGGCTCGTCGTAGAGGATCACCTTTGGCGGCGGCTCCATCGCCAGGGCGCGGGCCAGCGCGGCGCGTTTTTTCTCGCCGCCCGAGAGCTGCGCCGGTCGCTTGTTTTGAAATCCTTTCAAGCCGACCAATTCCAGGCGGTTGTCGACGATTTCGCGGACGCGGGCGCGCGGCAGGCGGTTGACCGCGCCTTCCGTCAGCGGAAACGCTACGTTTTCGGCGACGCTCATCGAGTCGAACAAGGCATTGAGCTGGAATACGAAACTGATCTGCCGGCGGATCGAGGTCAGCTTGCGGTCGCCGAGCTGGTCGATGCGCTGACCCTCGAAATACACCTCCCCGGCGTCGGGCCGCAGCAGGCCGACGATGTGCTTGAGCAGCACGCTCTTGCCGCAGCCTGAGCGGCCGATGATGACGGTGCATTTTCGAGGTTCGATGGCGAGATTTACGCGGTCAAGCACGCGCTGCGCGCCAAACGACTTGCTGACGCCGCGAAGCTCGATGATCGGATCGATTGCAGGCAATTCGTAACTCGCTCAGGCCGACAGGTCGCCTCGACAATGGGGAAAAGATACCGGATTCGGTCCGCGACGTGCTGCCGAGCGGGCCGATGACCGAGATTGAGCCGCGTCAGAGGTGGGTTACGGGCGGATGCAGCGGCTCGTCGATCCACCGAAAATTCCCTCTTGAGACCAACCCATCTGCGATACACTGTCAGGCGTTCGGGCGCGCTTCGAGCCCGGCTCGGGCCCAACAAGGAGCTGTACAGATGCAGACTCGCGTAACGCTCGCCGGTTCCGCTCTGGCCTTGTTATTGGCCGGCCAGGTGCTGGGTCACGTCGACGATCCCAAGCTTCGCGACCGCCAGCCGCCCTATCGCGGGCCCGGTTATCGCGCGGCGCTGCGCGACACGCCGCCGGCGTTTCCGGCTAGCGGCATCACGCTGATGAGCTGGCTTCCGCTGGCGGAATTCGGCACGCAGCACGTCAACGGCAACTCGTGCACCGGCTACGTCTCGCCGTCGGGACGCGAATACGCCATCATGGGTCTCTCGCACGGCACCGGCTTTGTCGAGATCACCGATCCAGGCAACGCGCAGATCGTCACGGTGAAGGTCGGACCGACGAGCTTGTGGCGCGACATGAAGACGTACGGCAATTACTGCTATTGCATCAGCGAGGGCGGCGGCGGCATTCAGGTCTTCGATATCAGCCAGATCGACGCCGGGGTCATCACGCAACTTGGAAGCGTCACGACCGGCGGCGCGACCGCCACGCATACGCTGGCGCTTAACGCAGCCAGCGGCTATCTCTATCGCTGCGGCGGCAGCGGCAACGGGCTTCGCATCTACAGCCTGACGAACCCCGCGAGTCCGACTTTTGTCGCCAGTTGGGTTTCGCGCTACGTGCACGAAGCGCAGATCGTCTCGTACACCAGCGGCCCCTACGCCGGCAAGGAAATCGCATTCTGCTGCGGCGGGACCAACAACGGCTTCAACAACACGGGCTTGTACATCCTCGACGTAACGAACAAAGCCGCGATCACTCAGCTTGGCTTCGTCACCTGGCCGAACGCCGGCTACTCGCATCAGATCTGGCTTTCCGACGATCGTCGCTACGCCTACGTGAATGATGAGCTGGACGAGGAAACGTTCGGCCTGACGATGCGGACGTTGATCATCGATGTGCAAAACCTCTCGACGCCCACGCTCACGTCTACATTCAGCAACGGCAACACGTCGATCGACCACAACCTGTACGTGAAGGGCAACCTGATCTTCGAGTCGAACTATCGCAGCGGCCTGCACGTGATCGACGCCACGAACCCGACCGCGCCGGTCGAAATCGCCAACTTCGACACCTGGCCGCCGGACGATTTCGCGTATTACAACAGCCTATGGAACAACTACCCGTTCTATCCCAGCGGAACGATCATCGGCAGCGACATCGAGAAGGGCCTGTTCGTCTGGCGTCTCAGCAGCAGCGGGATCAACTTCACCTATCCGGCCGGACGCCCGTCAGCGATAAATCCCGCCGGGCAAACGCTCGACGTGAATGTGAATCTTGCCGGCGCGACGCAGATTCAGCCGGGGTCGGAGAAGCTGTTCTACAAGCAGGGCGCCGGTTTCGTCTCCAGCCCGCTGACGCCGATCAGCGGCAATCTCTATCGCGCAAACCTCCCGGCGACGACTTGCGGAACGACGCTGCGATACTACGTCGAAGCGCGCTCGACTGACGGTGTCACCTGGCGCGATCCGGCCAGCGCGCCGAGTTCGCCGAACGAGGCGTTGGCGGCATATGGCACGAGCGTCGCGCACAGCGATGATCTCGAGACCGGAAGTGGATGGACCGTCGGCGCGACCGGCGACAGCGGATCGACCTGGGTCCTCGGCGATCCACCGGGCAGCCTGATCGAACCGTCAAGCGACCACACGCCCGGCAGCGGCGTCAACTGCTTCTACACCGGCAACGGCATCGACGTAACGGGCCGCACGACGTTGACCACGCCGGCGCTCGACCTGAGCGCCAGCCCCGATGCGCGCCTGAGCTACTGGCGCTGGTTCGCGAACGCCGGAAACGTCTACAGCATCAACGACGTGTTCGTGGTGGACATCTCCAACGACAACGGCACGAACTGGACGCGCGTCGAAACCATCGGCACCAGCTTCGACTCCTCGGGCGGCTGGCTGAATCACGAATTCCGCGTGGCGGACTTCGTGCCGCCGACGGCGCAGGTGCGTCTGCGTTTCATCGCCAGCGACCCCGGCAACGGCTCCGAGACGGAGGCCGCGATCGATGATCTAAGCGTCATCGTTCCGAACTGCTCCGCGCCGTGCCCCGGCGACCTCACCGGCGACCGGCACGTGGACGAATCCGACCTCGGGTTGCTCTTGTCGGCGTGGCAGACGAGCGCCGCAGGCGACCTAGATGGCGATGGCGACACGGATGAGTCGGATTTGGGAGTGCTGCTCGCGAATTTTGGGAACGTATGCCCGTAGCAGCCCGTTGAAAAAGCTCGAAACCGAGCCCCGACCGTGAGGGCCCTTACGGTCGGGCTTGGCTGGGGAGTTTCTCCGCGAAACTGAGCCACTACCGAGCCGTCGGAATTGCTTGACTAATCCGCGACGCCTTGAGAATCTAGCCGTAGCGACCGGGTTTCGTTGCGGCTGACGCCGCGGCGCCGGTCGGGTGACCGGGGTGCGGCTGTGGGGAGAGAGCCGTCTATTGCGACGAGCGGTCCGCCGCGCGCCCATCGCCGGCTGGATTCGATGTTCGTCGAGGCGTACGAGGAAATCCGGTCGTTGGCGCGGGTTTGCCTGCGCGGCGAGCGGCGCGGCCACACGCTCGACACCACCGCCCTGGTTCACGAAGCCTACGTAAAGCTCAGCTCGCTGGCCCCAAATCGCTTCAGCGATCGGGCCGCGTTCTGCTGCCTGGCCGCGCGGGCCATCCGCCAGATCCTGGTCGATCACGCCCGTGCTCGCAGGCGACTCAAGCGCGGGGGCGACGCCGAACGCATCGAGCTCCGCGCGGACGATCTGGAGACGCCCCGCGCGACGATTGACGTGCTGGACCTCGACGAAGCTTTGTGCGAGCTGGAGCAGATCGAGCCGCGCTGCGTGCACGTCGTCGAGCTGCGGTACCTGGTCGGCATGAGCGCCGCGGAAGCCGCCGACGCGACCTGCCAGTCGCTTCGCGCCGTGCAGCAGCGCTGGCGCATGGCAAAGGCCTGGCTTCAGAAGCGGCTCGGAGGATCCGGTTCACCGCGGCGCGACGGAGCCGGTCCGTGAGCACGGCGCGCGAGCGGCGGGCGCTGGATCTGTTCGCGCGCGTCGTCGACATGAGCGATGCGGAGCGCCGCGCGGCGCTGGACGCCGAATGCGACGGCGACTCGCAACTGCGAGCCGAAGTTGACGCACTCCTGTCGTGCGACGCACATTCCTGGTCACTGTTCGAGCGCCCGCTTGGCGGCTCTTCGCTGGATGTCGGGGGACTGGATTCGAGCGCTCACGAGCGAGCGGCGCGTTCAGGAAAACCGGCGTCACCTGATGAACCGCTGGGCGTCGAGCTGGGGCGCTATCGGCTGCTGCGTCAAATCGGCGCGGGCGGCATGGGGGTGGTCTATCTCGCCGAGCAGGATCATCCGCGCCGCAACGTGGCGATCAAGACGCTGCGGCTGGACGTCGCAACGCGCCGGATTCGCGCTCGTTTTCAGAATGAAGCGCGCACGCTTAGCCGCCTGAAGCACCCCGGCATCGCGCAGATATTCGACGCCGGCGCCGCGGCGGCCGCGTTGGGTGAGGTCGCGTACATCGCGATGGAATTTGTCGACGGGCCGACGCTGGCCGAATTCGTGGCCACGCGGACGCCCCCGCTTCGCGCCCGGCTCGACCTCTTCCTGCGCCTGTGCGACGCGGTCGAGCACGCGCATCAGCGCGGCGTGATTCATCGCGACCTGAAGCCCGCCAACATCCTGATCGAGCGCATCGGAGCGTCGGCGGAAGCGCAACCGAAGATCCTCGACTTCGGGATCGCGCGTCTGCTGGGCGACGAGTCCGCGCCGGGAACGCTGATGACGCTGGACGGAACGCTGCTCGGGACGCTGGCCTACATGAGTCCCGAGCAGGTCGCCGGCCACAGCGACGACGTCGACACGCGCAGCGACGTGTACGCGCTGGGCGTGATCTTGTTCGAGCTGTTAACGGGACATCTGCCCTTCGCCGTGGAAGGGCGGCCAATGCTTGAAGTGTTGTCAGACATTCGCGATCGCCCGCCGCCCGCCTTGGCGCGATTCACGCCGGGCCTGGACACGGACCTGGAGTCGATTGCCGGAAAGGCGCTGGCGAAAACCAAGCGGGATCGCTACGCATCCGCCGCGGCGCTGGCGGAGGACTTGCGGCGCTCCCTGGCGCATGAGCCGATCTTGGCGCGTACAGCTTCGTTTCGCTACGTCACCGCGAAGTTCGCGCGGCGTCATCGCGTCGCAGTGGGCGCGGCGCTGGCGGTCGGCGCTGCGGTGCTTTTGGGGCTGGGAACGGCCGCCTACGGCTTGCTCCGCGCGCAGCGCGAGGCGGCGGAGCGCGAGCGGCTGCTGGAGTCGGCCACCGAGGCGGTGAGCGAGATTTCCAAGCAGGTGATCCCGAAGCTGGAAAACGCACTCGGCGCCTCTGAGCCGCGCCGCGCGCTGATCGACGTACTGATGCGCTACGAGGATTCGCTGGAGCGCGGCGGCAGCGACGACGCGCGACTCATCACGGCCCGCGCGGACCTGATTACGTCCGTTTCCACGTTGAAACTGGCCGAGGGCCGGCTTGACGAGACGCTCGCCGATCGAAAGGAGGCGCTCGAACTCCGCCGGCAGTTGTTCGATCAAGGTCCGGACGATGAGGAACGCGCCTGGCAGCTCTCGATCGCGCTCGTACTCCTCGGAGACACGTACGGCGCGCGAGCGGGCAACGACGAAACAACCGAGGCACTCTACCGCCGCGCGCTGGATGTCCAACAGGCCGCATACGCGCGTTTCCCGGACTCCGAGCGGCTGCGGGAAGCGCTGATCTGGAGCCACATTCGGTTGGGAAATCTCGTGTTGCACAACCGGCCGACCGAAATCGTCGGCGAGCACGCGCAGCGCGCCGCGGCGTTGGCGCGGCAGCTTGCGGACGCGACCGCCGACCAGTCCGCGGCATTCGACGCGCTTCAGGGATCGGAGGATCTGCTGGCCGCCTGGCACGAGGAATGTAATCGGTTCGAAGCGGGCCGTGAACATCGCTGGGCGCGGGTCGCAAACGCACGTGAGCTGGTCCGCGCGTCGCCCAACTCGCCCCACGCGCGAAGCACGCTGATCGGCGCGCTGATGTCCACCGCCGGCGCCGAGTTGACCTTCTACGACAGCTGCGATTCAGCGGCCGCGCTGACCGACGAGGCCATGACGAGCATTCAATTGCTGATGCGGAACGAGCCTGAGAACCTCGATTGGCGCTGCTGGTATGGCGGCGCGCTGCGCATGCAGGCTGACGTGGCCGAGCTGCGCGGACAATCCGCCGATGCAATCGCGTTCGCCCGCGCGGCGCGCGAAGCGACGCGAGACCTGCCGCGCGCCAATTCGGCCCACTATTTCAATATCGCCCGCGAAATCGCTTTCACGTCGATTCACTGCGCGCGCGCGTTTCCGCACTTGATGGATCCCGCGGCGGCGCTGCGCGAATGGATGAACGACGCGGAATGCGCGGCAATCGTGACTGACGACGAATACGTTTTCACCAAGTACGTGGAAGACCTGATCCAATCTTCGACCGACGATCACCGCCTGCACGGCCTGGCGCTTGCCGAGCACCGCGCCGCGACCCGCCCCGATGCAAGCTGGCGCGCTTGGGCGACGCTCGGATTTGCGCGGCGGTCATTTGGCGAACCTGCGAGCGCGCTTGCAGCGTACCGCCGCGCACTGTCGTTGGCGCCGAGCGGACGGATTGTGGCCAAGCTACGCGCTGAGATCGAGTCGCTTGAACGAATCAACTCGGCGGAGTCGAGCGCAGCTGCGTCGCCAGTTCCGCATGACCAGTAGCGAGCGCTCTACGCCGCCATTCGAGCGTCGCCAACACAGCGGTAACGCCCACGGCATCGCACAAAAAGTCGACCAGGTCGCAGCTTCGCCCGAACCAGGGCTGCGTCAGCTCATCCGCGCCCGCGTACGCGAGCAGCACAAGCACGGCGATCCACGCGAACGCGGGCGACAGGCGGGTCCAGATCGTCTCGCAGAACCGCCAGAAAAAGAAAGCCAGAATCGCGAACGCGATGGCGTGCACGAACTTGTCGGAATTCCGCGGACCGCGCAGCTCCAGGCGCGGAAAGTGCGTGGTGCACGCGAGGAACAGCCAGTACGCCGGCAGCGCTCGCTGATACCAGCGCGTCCATCCGGTGGGCGGCGAACTTTCGATCATCCCGCCGCTGCCTGAGGCGCCTCCGACCTCGAAGCCGCGGCGTGCGAGGGCTCGGCGAGCGGAGCGCCAATGCCGCGCGCGTCATCGCTCATCGCCAGCACTTCGTCGGCCAGACGCGCGTAATCCTCGGCGCCATGGCTACCGGCGGCATATGCGAACACCGTCTGGCCGAAGCTGGGACACTCCGCCAATTTTACATTTCGGCGGACCGACGTCTCGAACAGGCGCGCCCCGTGCCACGCGTCCCCCGGCGCCGCGTCGGCCAGGAACCGCGCCACGTCGCCGCGAACCTCCTGCGCCAGACGCGTCGTCTCGGCCATGCAGAACACGATCCCGGTCACGCGCAACGCCGGCTGAAGCTCCGCGCGCACCAGCGTGACCGTTTCCAGCAGCTTGCTCAGACCCTGCAACGCCAGGAAGTGCGGCTGAATCGGGATCAGCACCTCGCGCACCGCCGCCAACGAGTTGATCGTGAGCAGTCCCAGCGAGGGCGCGCAATCGATGATGCAAAAATCAAAATGCTCGTGATACGCCGCCAGCGCCTGCGCCAAGCGGCGTTCGCGCTCCGGCGCCGCGGCCAGCTCGATCTCGGCGCCGACCAGGTTGATATGCGCCGGCGCCAGCGCCAGCCCGTTATCCACCAGGCGGGCCACTTCCGCGAACGCCGCGTTGCGCACAAACACGTCGTACAGACTGAGCTCGTCCGGGGCGAGCGAGACGCCGACGTGCAAAGTCGAGTGTGCCTGCGGGTCGCAGTCGATGAGCAGCACGCGTTTACCGCGACGCAGCAGCGCGGCCGACAGATTGACGGCGGTCGTGGTCTTGCCGACGCCGCCCTTCTGGTTCATTACCGCGATGGAACGCATCGCGGCGAAGTATACGTTGCGACCGGGCGAAGCGTCGAATAGTGATCAGGTCGGATCGAGTCGCGACCGTGCGCAGGCGGTACTTGAGGTGTGTCCGTTTGCCGCGCTTCCAGACGGTTGCGGCTTGGCAAGGGGCGCGGTTCTGACAGGCACACTTGCTGGACCGATTAGTCCGCGACGGCCACGCCTTCGTGGCGCAGCAGCCAGCGCTTGCGGTCCAGCCCGGCCGAGTATCCCCCCAGTTTTCCGTCGCTCGCGATCACGCGGTGGCACGGAATGATGATTCCGATCGGGTTGCGGCCGTTGGCGCTGCCGACGGCTCGGCTGGCGCGCGGATTCGCACAGCGCGAGGCGAGTTGCCCGTAGCTGATCGCCTGGCCAAAGGGAATCTTGCAGAGCTGCCGCCAGACGCGGCGCTGAAACTCGGTTCCCCGCGGCGAAAGCGGCAGCTCGAAATCGCGCAGCTTTCCATCGAAGTAGGCGCGGAGTTGCCGCGTGGCATCCTTCAGCGTCGCGCCGCCTTCCTGCCAGGAATCGTTGATTCGAGTCGGACCCATGTCGAGGCGCACGATCGAATCTTCATCGGCCAGCAAAGTCAGTTTGCCGATCGGGCTTTCGAGCTGGACATACCGAATTTCGCTCATTTTCCGGCTCCTGCGGCGGTGAGTGGAATCTCGATTGGCGGGGGTTCGGCCGCTCGGCGCGCGCGGCGCACGGCCGTCCGCATCGCGTCGCTTGCCTGCACCACGCCGTTTGATTTTGGTGGCGCGGGAGTCGGGGCGCCCGCTGACGACCGCCATAAGTGCATCGCCGCGTAAGCGCGCCACGGTCGCCAAGCTTCGGCGAGTTCGTCTAGTTCGCTGGAGCTCTTGACGCGCGCGGCCCGCAGCAGTCCAAGGTCGCCGCGGGGAAACGCATCCGGCCAACCCAGCACGCGCATGGCCACGTAACCGGCCGTCCACGGTCCGATCCCCGGCAAGCGTTGAAACTCGGTTGCCCACGCCTCCGGTTGCGCGGCCGCCACGCCGTTGAGCTTGCCCACGGCGCTGAATTGTGCGAGAGAGACAATTGTCTGCGCTCGCGCGCGGACGATGCCCAGCCGTGTCAAGTCGGGGATCGAGGCGGCTGCAACGCGCTCGGCTGTCGGAGTAAGACGCGTCAGGCCTGCGAAAGGACGTTCAACCGAATCGCCGAACGCCTCCGCGAAACGGCTCGCCAGCGTCGTCGCCGCGCGGACGGAAACTTGCTGCCCAAGCACCGCTCGCCACGCGATCTCGAACGCGTCGAAGCATCCCGGTACGCGCAATCCCGGAGATTCGCTCACGCTCGCCAGGAGCAGCCGGTCGCCGCCGAGGTGCGAAGCCACGACATCCGGCCGAGCGTTCAGATCGAACAGAGCTCGAACGCGCGCCAGCACCGTGCCGACGACCGGCATCAGCGCGAGTGCGATTGTCACGCGCACGTCGTCGCCGCCGCCGCGAACGCGCATCCATCCATCGTGACCGTCAATTCGTACCGTCCGCGAATACACGCCGTTGGAGATCGACTCCACGCCGGCGACCTGGCGGGCAGCCATGAAGCTCAGAAGTTCGCCCCACGCCAACGGCGGGCGATATCCCAACGTCAGCTCGAGTGCGTCATCCGGCGCGGGGATGACGGCCTGCCGGCGAATGCTCGTCGGCGAGAGGCGATAGCGCTCCTGAAACGCCGCGTTAAAACGTCGCAGGCTGGAAAAACCGCTGGCGAACGCAACGCGCGTCATCGGAAGAGCTGTTTGCGTCAGGAGCTGTTTGGCCAGCAGCAACCGGCGTGTCTGCGCCAGTGCCACCGGCGGAACGCCGAGCGTGTCGTGGATGACGCGTCGAACCTGACGGCTGCTGATACCGAGTTCGCGCGCCAGCGATTCCAGCCCGTCTTCCGCGTCGAGCGCGCCGCCTTCGATCCGCCGCGTGAGCCACTGCGCGAGCCGGCCGCGCGAGTCGACCGGCGCCAGTCCGGGCGCCAGCTCCGGCCGGCAACGAAGACAGGGCCTGAAGCCGGCCAGTTCCGCCAGCGCCGCGGTCGAAAAGAACCGGCAACTCGCGGGTTTGGGCGTACGCGCCGGGCACAGCGGACGACAGTAGACACCGGTCGTCTTTACGCCGACAAAGAACACGCCGTCGAATCGTCGGTCACGCGCGGTCAAGGCGCGATAGCAGGCGTCGGCATCAAGCGTAAGCATGTGCCGGACTGTACCGCGCGAGCGATGGACGACTGGCCGTTTTCGGACATTGGGTTGTGATTCTCGACTCGCGCGCGGAAAACTCGTTCGAAACCGCGAACGATTCGCCGACATCATTGACTGGCGGAAAAAGCGCGCCTACCGTTATGAGACGGCAGCGTGCTTAGTCCCCATCTCGTCGTCGCCGTCATTGGTACGCGCATCTGCATCCGATAACTCGGCCTTGTCGATTGCGCGGCCGTGGAGGTGTTTGGAGGTCAACGCGCATAGCTTCATCGCCGGCCGGGTTTCCGTGCCGCGCGCCATTCTCGCTACGCACTCTGCGCCCGCTTGCGCAGCGTGAGTTTCGACGACGCCGCTGACGCTTGCGTCTCGGCGTCGCTAGAGCCGGACCGCGACCGGGCTCCCCCGCGCGGTCCGGTCGTTTTTTCCGACAATTCCCGTCCGGCGAGGCCATGACGGGCGATCTGAGATGGCGCGCAGCGTCATGCCCGCCAAGATTTCGGGCTTCGCCGCCGCTGGAACTGTTTTCACCGACCGGGTTTGGCTTAGAATTGACAGTTCTGACGGCTCACCGTCGCCGAGCGAATACGGGTCCACTGCCGGGCCGCGCCCACCCGATAAGAATGGCAAATCCGGAGCCCATGGAACGCGACTTGCCAACGGCCTCGGACGAGCGCGGCAGCGCATCGTCACATCATTCCGGCTCGCGCCTGCCGCCGGCGGGATTGCCGCCCGGCGTCATCCCCGCCATGCGCCGACCGGCAGCGGGGTTCGGCGTCGAACACATTCGCTCGATGGTCGACGAGATCAAGTCGCGCATCGCGGAGATTGGCGAGCGCGAGGCGGAACTCGATCGTCGCGAAGCGGAGCTGCTGGAGCGCGAGAATCAGGCCCATCAAGCCGCCCAGGAATCGTCACAGCGCGAGCTGATTGGCGAGCGAGAGAAAATCGCCGAGCGCGCCGCGCTGCTCGATTCCGAACGCCGCGAGCTCGACACGGCGCGGGCCCGGCTGCGCCAACTTGAGGACGAGCTCGGCGCCCAGCGCGTCGAAGACGAGCAATCCCGGCAGCGCCTGATTCTCGTCGCGCGGCAGCTCGAGCAGCGCGAACGCACGGCGCGCGAGCGCGGCGGTCAGAACCGCCGCATCATCTCCGGGCGCATCGCGCGCATCCGCAAGCACCAGGAACAACTCGAAGAACAGTTACGCCGTGAGCGCGCCGAGCTGGAGCGGCATCGCGAGGAACTGGAATCTCAGCGCCAGGCGCTCTCAGAGCGATCCGCGTTCTCGGCCCAGACGGGCGCGACGGAGTCGACGTTTCGCGATCGAGTTGCGGAGCTGGCGCAGCGCGAGGCCCAGCTAGCGGAACGCGAGGCGCTGCTGGCGCGCGTTCGCGGAGAGCTGGCGCAGCGTTGGGAGCAAATCAAGCAACGGGACGCCTCGCTCGCCGCGGATGAGCAGTCGCAACGCGACGCGCGCGCCGAGGCCACCCGCCGGGTCGAGGAAATCCGTGAAGTCCGCGATCACATCCAGCGCCGCCGCGAGGTGCTCGAGCAGCAGTCGCGCGACGCGGACGCGCTGCGCGGCGAGATCGAGGCACGGCAGACGGAGCTTCAACGCCGCCACGACGACATCGAGGCGCTGCGTATCGACCTCGAAGCGCGCGAGCAGGCACTAGCGCTGCAACACGAAGACGTCGCGCGGGCGGCCGCCGAGGCGATTGAGCGCGGGCGGGCTGCTGATGAGCGTGACCAGCGGGCGGATCAGCGGCATGCAGCGCTGAACCAGCGCGACGCGGAATCTAACGCCCGTCTGACGCTGATCGCGCTGCAGCAGGCGGAGCTGGAGGAACGCGGCGCTGCGCTGCGCGGCGAGCGTGAGGCCCTGGCCGAGCGCGAACAGGCGATTGTGCAGCAGCGCGCCGACTTGAGCCGGCGCGCCGCTGGGTTGGAGGCAAACGAAGCTGATCTCCGGGTGCGCGAAGAGGCACTGAACGCGCGGCAGGCGGAGGTCGAGCACGCCGCGCGCGAGGCCGAGGGCCGTGCCGCGGCGCTGGATGAGTTGGAGCGCGACGCGCGCGACCGCGACGCGCACTCGCGACGGATCGAATCCGAACTGGAAGAGCGAAACGCGCGGCTGGGGGCGCTGGAGGCCGAGTGGGCGCAGCGCAGCACGGCACTTGAAGCGCGGCGGGTCGAGTTCGATCGAGAGCGAACCGGACTTGACGAACAGCGCGCGACGTTGGAGCAGCAACGGGCCGCGCTGCGATCCGACACGCAGGCGCTCGAGGAACTGCAATCCGCACTGGCGCGCGAGCAGTCGGCGCTGGCCGAGCGCGAGGACCAGTTCGATGCGGCACGCGCCGAGTTCGCGCGAAAGCAGACCGATCTCGAGCTGCGAATCGTCGAGCTCGACGCGCGGGCCGCCCGAATTCAGCAGGATCACGAGTCCTGCGCGCGGCGCGCCGCGGAGCTGGACGCCCGCGAAAGCGGCGTCGCGGCCCGCGCTGCGGAACTGTCGCAGCGCGAGGCGTTGCTGGGGTCTGGGCAGGAGCATCTCGAGGCGCAGCGCACGCAAGCCGATCAGCGCGCCGCCGACCTCGGACGGCAGGTTCTGGAACTGGAGCGGCGCGCCGCGGAAATCGACACGGACCGCGGTCAATTGCTGGCGTTGCAGCAGACGCTCGAACGGCGCGAGCGCGACCTGGCCGAGCGCGAGGCCGGCGAGGCGGAGTGGCGCGTCACCGCCGAACGACGCATCGCGGAAGCCGAGCAAGACCTGGCGGAGCTGGAGCGTCTGCGGCGGCAAGTGGCGCAGCGCGAATCGGAAGCGGCGCAGCGTGACGCGGAGCTGTCAGCCGCGCAGGCGGCGCTTCGCGAGCGCGAGGGCGAACTGGCGCGGGTGGCGGAAACGGCACAGAAGCTCGCTGGCGGGATGGCGCGGGAGCGGGGGCAGCTCGACACGCAAAGCCTGGAAGTGCAGGTCTTATTCCGTGAGCTGGCCCGGCAGCGCGCGCAGCTCGACGCGCGCGAAAAAGACGCCGACCTGCGGCAGTGCGAGCTGACGCAGGCGCACGGCAAACTCGAACAGCGCACTGCCGAGATTGAATTCGGACAGACTGAACTGGAGCGCTCCCGGCGAGCGACTGCCGCCGAACGCGTCGCGCTCGAGGAAGCCCGCGGCGCGATCAGCCGCGAACGGCGGGGATTGGACGAACGCGCCGCCCGGTTGACGGCCTTGCAGGACGCGCTGGCGCGGCAGCGCGTCGAGGTCGAGCGGCGATTCGCCGAAACGGACGTTCTGCAACGCGAGCTGGCGCGCCAGCAGTCCGCGCTGGCGCAGCGCGAGGCGACGCTCGACGTGCAATCGAGCGACGCGGCGCGCGAGATCGCGACGCTCAAGCAGCGCTCGCAGGGCATCGAAGCCGCGCGGCGCGAGTACGCCGAGCGCCGCCGGCGCACGGATGAGCGCGAGTCGGAGCTCGCGGCGGCGCGCGACGAGTTGTCCCGGCGGCGCCTGGAGCTGGAAAAACGCATTGCCGCGCTTCTCTCGCGCGAGAAGACGGCCGAGTCCGGCCTCGCGGAGCTCCGGACCCGTGAGGAATCGCTGGCGGAGCGCGAATCCGCGGCACAGGCGGCGGAATCCGAGATCGAGCTTCGCGAACAACAGCTCGAGCGCACGGCCGGGGAGCTTGATTCGCAGCGACGACGCCTGCGCGAGGACCTCGCCGCGCTGGATGCCGAACGAACCGCCGCCGCGGCGCGTGCGGACATACTGGAGCGGGCGGAAGTCGTGCAGCGCGAATGCGAGACCGATCTGTCGCGGCAGAAAGATGAGTTGACGCGCTCGAAGGACGAGCTGGCGCAGCGCGGCGCGCGCATCGAGCGGCGGGAGGCGGAGCTTTCGGATCAGCTTGCGGCGCTCGAAGAGCGCAACCGACGCGTGACGACGTTGATGGAAGAGGCCGAGTCCCGTCGTAAGCTCGCCGAAGAGCGCAGCCAGCAGGCCGACGCCATCCAACGCGACGCCGAACGCCGCCAGGAAGAAAACCTCGCGCTGCGCGACCAGCTTGAAAACCGCGATGCCGAGGTGCGGCAGGCGGCGTTGCAGGCGGAGGTCGAGTCGCGCTGGGTGGCCCAGGAGCGCGCCACGCTCCAAGCCGCCCAGGATCGACTCGACCGCGCGCGCGGCGAATACACGCTCGAATATCGCCGCATCGCGAGCGGCTTGCAGGATCAGGCCGACGCGATTCGCCGCACGGAAAGCGAAAGCGGCCTGCTTCCGCGACGCTGGTGGCTCCGCAGCGGCGTTCTCTCCCTGGCGATTGGGGCCGCCGCGGCCTGGGGATGGTTGAAGCTTGACATCCCGAAGTATCGCGCGGCGGTCGATGTGTCGGTCTCGCGCGCCGGCGTCGCGCCGAGCGCCGTCGCCGCGGAGCACGCCGGCCGATTGGCGCAAAGCGACTTGCTGCGCGAGGTTGCGACGATTCCGAACGGCGTCATCGACGCGCGCGGCATCCGCGTGCGCGCCGACTCCGCCGCCGGGCGCGTCGAGATCGCCGCCGAAACGATGGACGCCGTGCGCGGCCCCGCGCAGCTCGGCGAGTTGGCGTCGCGCTACGCGGAGCAGCGGCGCGCCCAGCCTCCGCCGCCAATCACCGCGGACGACGAATTGTGGGCCAGGCGAAAGGCACAATCCGCCGCGGAACTCCAATCGCTGGCCCAGCGCCGCGCCGCGATCGAAGGCGAACTGGCGGCGCTGCCCGATGCAAGTCAGTCGGAAGCGCTGCGACAGGAGTTCGACGAACAGTCGGCGGCGCTGCGCGTCGTGAGCGACGACCTGGAGCGCGCCCGCGCCACGCTGGCGTCGCTGAACGTCGAATTGGAAGCGGCGCTCCCGCCGCCGGACCCGGCCGAACTCGCTACGGCGTTGACGTCCGACGCAACGTACCAGGAGGACCTGAAGGAGCTTCAGGCCGCCGGGCGACAGTATCAGCGCGAGCTTGCGGTCGCGCTGGTGGTTCTGCTGGAGCCGTTGCGTGATTTCCGCACCGAGATCAGCGGCCTGCACGCCGCCCTGGTCGAGCAGCGCGAACTCGATCCGCCGCAGAAGGTCCGTGAACTGATTGAAAAGGCTGAATCCGCGACGCTGACGTTTCTCGAGCAGACCGCCGAGACGGCGCAGCTCACCGACGAACGTCGCGCGGAGGTCGAGCACGCGAACATCGTCGACGATGTGACGGCACTGGTGAAAGCGCAGGGCGAAGTGGCCGAGCAGGCGCGCCTGCTGATCGACCGTGGCCGGGCGACAATCGCGGACCTGCAATCCAAGCTGGATGCCGCGCCGGCCGACGAGCCGCGGGCCGTGGTGGTCACCGCCGTGCTGCGCAGCCATTTGTCGCAGGCCGGTACGAAACTCGACGCCGTCGCGCAGGCGGCGATCGCGACCGACCCGGCGAAGAACTTCCGGCTCGACGCGCTCGAACGCCAGTTGCGCGGATTGATGACGCGATTGCGAGAGCGGCGCGAGGCGCTGAATCGCGCCGTCGAGTCGCGCGCCCGGCAGCGCGCCATGGAGCAGCACGGTCTGCACTTGACCCAGGCGCAGGAGCGCGTCGAAGCGCTCGAACGCGGACGCGAATCGCTGGTCAACGCGGTCACCGTGGCGCTGAGTGGCGTCCGCGAAGCCGAGGCGCGGGAATCCCGGCGTAGCGGATTACAAGAGGCGCTTGGCCGGGTTTCCGCGGAGTTGAAGGAGCACGAAACGATCGACACGCAGCTCGCCGCGGCGCATCCCCCGGCGACGCCGCAGCCCGACGTGATCGAAGTCGGCCTGCCGCGCGTCAAGCAGATCGCCGGCAAGGACCGCTGGTCGCGCGCCGGCGCGCTGGGCGTCGTGAGCGGCGCGGCCGTGTTCGCGGCCTGCTGTCTCTCGCTGCTTCGAGTGCGCCGCGATCGGCCGATCGTGGTGGAAGTGCTGCCGCACGAGCCGCAGAAGTCGCTGCCGCTGGAGCTGCGCGAGTAGCGCCGCGAATTGTCGGGTAGTAGCTCCGTTTCGCATGCGACTCCGGGAAACCGCTCGACACCGAGGCCCGACCGTAAGGGAGCGGCTTTCTGCGCGTCGCAAGAGACCCCTCCCTCACGGTCGGGGCTCGGTTAGGGAGTTCCTTCGCGAAACTGAGCCACTACCAATTGTCGTGGCAGAGTCGCGTCGCCACGCGTACTCGGCGTATGATCCCCCGCGCATGTCGCCCGCCAAGATTTCCGGGCTATACCAGGATGGCCGGATCTATGATCGGCTGTACGCCGACTCCGGCGCGGATGTTCCGTTCTATTTGGCTCTCGCTGGGGAGTGCTCCGACCCGATTCTCGAACTGGCCTGTGGAACGGGAAAATACCTGATTCCGTGGGCGCAGGCGGGGCATCTCATAACGGGCGTCGACATCGCGCCGGCCATGCTCGAGCGCGCCGCCGAGAAGGCGCGCCAGATGGGCGTCAGGGTGTCGCTGCACGCGGCGGACATGCGGCGATTCGATCTCGCGGCCCGATTCGGCCTGGTGGTCATCGCGGGTAATTCGCTTTGTCATCTGCACACTGACGACGACCTGCGGCTCATGCTCGAATGCGTCAGGCGTCACCTCGCGGCCGGCGGACAGTTTGTCATCGACGTGTTCATTCCCGATGCACGGTTGCTGGCGCGCGACGCGGATTTGCGTTTCCCCTTCGGCGAGTACGAGGACCCCGCTGACCTGTCGCGCGTTTACGTCACTTATGCGCAACGCTACGACGCGGTCGCCCAGCTTTCGTATGTCACGCTGTTCGCCGCGCGCCAGGGCGGCGCAAGCGAAACGCGGCACGAACTCACGCTGCGAATGTGGTATCCCTGCGAACTGGAGGCGGCGGTGCGGTCGGCGGGATTTCGAATCGTCGAGCGTTTCGGCGGCCACAACCGCGCGCCGCTGGACTCACGGGCGGGGAAGCAGATCCTGGTGCTGGACGTCCCGGCTGAAATGCCGCCGTAGTGGCGAGCCGCCCTGCCGCCACGCCGGATTATTCTGCTCCGCGCAACGCCAGGCTCTTCGCCATGACGCGATACGCGTCATACGCCGCGCGAACCTCGCGCAGCGTGTCCCCGCCGAATTTCTCGAGCAGCGCGCGG
Organism: Phycisphaerae bacterium; assembly: GCA_046350315.1. GTDB lineage: Bacteria > Planctomycetota > Phycisphaerae > UBA1845 > Fen-1342 > CAZHTF01. The sequence continues at coordinate 1,165,312 of JAXMAP010000002.1, read as the reverse complement.
CCGATTTCGAACGCCACGACATTCTCGGCCACCACGCTGCATGCCGGCACGGCGCAGATGTCGCTGCGTTCGTAGTCGCTGCGCTCCGGGGTCAACGTTCGCAGATTTACGCTGTCCATCCCTTGCAACAGCGTGCTGATCGGCTTCATCGCGGCGCGAACGACGATCGTCTGGCCATTGCTCATGCCGCCTTCGATGCCGCCGGCGTGATTGCTGCGCCGCGCGAATCCGAAACTCGGCCCGTCGCGCTGCGTCGCGTCGAACTCGATCGGGTCATGCACCTGGCTGCCGCGCCGACTCGCGGCGGCGAAGCCCAGTCCGATTTCGACGCCCTTGATCGCCTGCACCGCGCCCAAGGCCTGCATCAAGCGGCCGTCCAGGCGAGCGTCCGCGCTGGCGCATGATCCCAGCCCGACCGGCACGCCGAAAACGCGGACTTCGACGATGCCGCCCAGCGTGTCGCGCGCCAGCTTGGCCTCGCGAATCGCCTCGATCATCCGCTCGGCGGCGTGCCCATCCGGGGCGAATGCCTCATTGGCGTCGCGCCGCGCGCGAATTTCGACCGGCGACGCCGCGAGCGGCAACTCTTCGATTGTGACGCCGCCGATCGAGACGACGAATCCGACGCTCTCGATTTGAAACTCGCGCAGAAGGCACTTCAGCAGCGCGCCGGCCGCGACGCACGCCGCCGTCTCGCGCGCCGACGCTCGTTCCAGCGTGTCGCGGCAATCGTCCGTCAGCCACTTGACGCTTCCGGCCAGGTCGGCGTGCCCCGGGCGCGGGCGGTGGATCGGCGGCGTCTCGTCGAGACGCGAGTCGCGATTGGGAATCTGCAGGACGATCGGCGCGCCGGTGCTCAGTCCCTTTCGAACGCCGGCAAGCACAGTCGCCGCGTCATGCTCGATCCGCATCCGCGGTCCGCGCCCAAAGCCGCCCTGGCGACGCCGAAGCTCGGCGTTGATCAGTTCCAGATCGACCGTTACACCGGCGGGCAGGCCCTCGACCAGCGCGGTCAACGCCGGCCCGTGCGACTCGCCGGCTGTCGAGTATGTCAGTCTGGCCATGGAAGCGCCGGGGTCACCAAAGTTTGGCCTGTCAGAGCCGCGCCCGAAAGAAAGCGGCTTCGGCGAATCTTACGTTTTCCATGGCTCCCGATTCCCGCACCGTCGCGGCTTGAATCAGATGGGCGATGCTCACACGCCGCGCAGGTCGTGGCCCAGTTTTTCCTTCTTGGTCTTGAGATATTGCCGATTCACGTCATTCGGCTCGATCTCGAGCGGAATCTGATCGACGACCTGCAAGCCGTAGACCTCGAGCCGGCTCACTTTCTTGGGGTTATTCGTCAGGATGCGCACGCGCGACAGCCCCAGGTCGCGCAGGATTTGTGCCCCGACGCCGTAGTCGCGCTTGTCGGCCGGCAGGCCGAGCGCGTGATTGGCCTCGACCGTGTCGAGCCCCTCGTCCTGCAACCGGTAGGCGTGCAGCTTGTTGACCAGGCCGATTCCGCGACCCTCCTGACGCAGGTACACCAACGCGCCGCGCCCGGCCTGCGCGATCATGCGCATGGCCGCGTCGAGTTGCTGCCCGCATTCGCAGCGCATCGAGCCGAACACGTCGCCGGTGAGGCATTCGGAGTGCACGCGCACGAGCGTCGGGTCGTCGATCTGCCGCACTGCGCCGTGTTCGTCCAGCGCGCCGACGCCGCCCATGCACAGCGCGACGTGCGTGCCCGAATCGGCCTGCGAGCGATATGCCGCCATCAGCCATTCGCCCAGCGCGTTGCGAATCGGAACTGTTTCGACCCGCTCGACCAGCCGCTCGCGCCGCATGCGAAATTCGATCAGGTCGGCCACGGTGCACATCTTCAGCCCGTGCCGCCGGCAGAATTCGATCAGTTGCGGCACGCGCGCCATCGTGCCGTCTTCGTTCAGAATCTCGATCAGCGCCGCCGCCGGCATCAATCCGGCCAGCCGGCAGAGATCGACCGAGCCCTCGGTCTGCCCGGCCCGCACCAGCACGCCACCGTCGCGCGCGATCAGCGGGTTGACGTGCCCCGGCCGCGCGAAGTCCTCGGCCACCGCCTCTTCGGCGATCAAGTGGCGAATGGTGGTGGCGCGGTCGGAAGCTGAAACGCCGGTGCTCGTGCCCAGGTGCGGCCCGGCGTCGACCGTGATGGTGAACGCCGTGCCGAAGGGCGTCGTGTTCACCGGCGACTGCGGCGGGAGCTGCAGCCGCTCGCAGCGGGCGCGCGTCAGCGGCACGCACAACGTGCCGCGCCCGTGCTGCAACATGAAATTCACCTTCTCCGGCGTGATCATTTCGGCCGGACAAATCAGATCGCCCTCGTTCTCGCGGTCTTCGTCGTCGACAAGCACGACCAGCCGGCCGGCGCGAAGCTCGGCCAGGATTTCGTCGATCGGGGTGAAGGCGGCGCTGTGCCGCGGTTCGTTGCTTGGCATCGAGGCGCTCCGATTGAGGCTGGAATCGACTGAGACATCTTATCCGAGCGGGGGTTGCGGCGCGAAGTCACGCGTCTACGCGTGACCCAAACGGGGCGAGGACGAATCCAGGTGCCAAATCCCGTGCCGTGCATGGAAAGGAAGGCCGGTGCGAAGCGTTTCCGTGACGCCTTGCACCGGTCCTTGAGAAGCAACTGATTTCGAAACCGATCGCCGATCCCCTATTAGCCCGTTGAGAAACGCGCCCAGCCGAGCCCCGACCGTCAGGGCTCGGCTGCGGAGCTCCTTCGCGAAATTGAGCCACCGCCGTCAAACGGTTGCGGCGCTCCCGCGCGTCGCGATCCACCAGAGATTCCCCAGCGGATCGCGCACGCCGCCCATTCGGTCGCCGTAGAACTGATCCGCGATCGGGATGACGATTGTCGCGCCGCACCCGATCGCGCGCTGAAAGACCGCGTCCGCATCACCGACGTACACATACACCGACGCGGGGGTCGGCACGAACGGCGGCTTCGGCTCGCCGAGCATCACGACGCTGTCGCCGATCGCGACCTGCGCGTGCTGCATGCTGCCGTCGGGCCGCGCCATTCGGACGCGCTCCACGCCGTCAAACGCCTTGATGAGAAAATCGATCAGCGCGGCGGCGTTCGCCGTAAGCACGTACGGCGTGAGCGTGTGATAGCCTGCAGGCACGCCTATGGCGGACATATCTTGGATTCCTATTCAGCTTCGGCCCGCGCGATTACTACAAAGCTGGATCAGGGGAGTGCGGGCAACTTGCCCGCGCTCCCAAAGTCGGACCTTGCCAATACTCTAGCCGGCACATCAGCGCTTCGGGGCCGGGTCAGCCGCGCGCTGCGCTGCGGCCGGCACGATCACGATCGTGTAGCGAACCTTCTTGAACCGATCCGAGAGCCAGCCTTCCGGACGAAGCACCTCGGCGCCGGCGAAGCGCCCCTTCAACGCCGAATACTGCCCGTCGTCCAGGACCAGAGCCGCCGGCTCGCCGGTCGCGAGAATCGACGAGATGCCTTCGAGCCGTGCCGCGCTTTTTTCGTCCTCCGTCAGCGCCGGGGGCGTTTGGCTGCGAACCTGACGCTCGATCTCGCGGAAACGCAGCCGCAGCAGCGGCGATAGGTCCAGATTCAGCCGTTCGCGCGGCTCCTCGGAACGCGAGAGATCACGAAAGCCAAGTCCCGCTTGCCGAACGTAGAACGGAAAACTCGGCGACGACAGCCCCGCCGCCACCGCGACAGTCGTGCCCGGCGGACAACGACGAGCAATTTCCTGCGCCGCACGCCAATTCACCGAGCGCGCCACGTCGATGGCCGGAACGATCGTCAGCCAGATCGCGATGTTCGCGGCGAGGAAACCCAAGAGCAGCGACCGGAACGCCGGCAGTGCGTCTCCGCGACGCTGTAATAGCAGCGCGCGAATCGAGAGGAACAACATCAGTCCGGCCGGCACGACCGCCAGGAAGCGCAGCCAGCCAACACCAAGCTGCGCGCTCAAACCGATCGCCGCTGCGCTCAGCGCCACGCTGACGCCGACCAGGATGCAATAGCCGGCCCGCAGCGAACGATGCACCGTCCAGATGAGTCTCCCGGCGAGATTCGCGCGAACCTGTCGCGCGATCAGCAGCGCCAGCGCCGGATACGCGCCCAAAGCGTACGTCGGCAGCTTGCTCGCAAGCAGCTCCCACACCATCCACCCGCCAAAGAGCCAGCCTGCAAGCAGCACGTGCGCCGCGCGGCGTTTGCGAACGCCCCTCCATGCGTCGCCCAAGGCGGAGAGCAAATAGGCCGACCACGGCAGAAGGAAGATGAAGAAGCAGACAAAGTGCGTGCCGGGTGGGCCGGATTGCCCGAGCGTCGCGCCGCCGATGCGGCGCAAGACGTACCAGTAACCCAGAAAGAGCACGTACCGCTGATCCTCCGCCCACGCCAACTGAATCCAGATCGCCAGCGGCACAAGCGCGAGCGGCACCCCGAACCAGGGGTGAAGGTGAATCAGGTTCCATCGACGCGGGCAGACGATGAACAGGAACACAAACATGCCGCCGACCAGGATCAGGATCGGCGGCCCCTTCGCGAGCAGACCGGCGGCGACAGCGATCCAGAGCGTCAGCGTCGCCTTCCAGCTTGGCCGCATACAGCCGCGCAGCAGCGCCAGCGCCGCGATCGTTTCGCACAGAAGCAGCACGTTGTCAGTCAACGCCAGCTTTCCGAGATTAACCACGAATAGCGACGAGCCAAGCAAAATTGCGGCAAGCTGCGCCGTAGTTCGTCCGACGATGAAACGCCCGCCGAACCACACACTCGCGATCGTGCCCAGCGTCGCCAGCACGCTCGGCAGGCGCAGCGCGAATTCACTCACGCCCAGGAGTTTGAACGAGCCGGCGATGAGCCAGAATGTGAGCGGCGTCTTGCGATGCGCCTGCGTGTACGGAAACTGCGGCACGACCCAGTGGTTGCTCGTCACCATGTCGGACGCAAAGCCCGCGTAGGCCGCTTCGTCCTGGTCCCAGACCGTTGTCCAAGCGTTTCCGATCAGCAAGTTGACGACCAGTAGCAGCAACCACGCCCACACGAGCCAGGGTGCAATCGCCGCCGGCGCGCCGGGCGCGGTTCGGGAGTGAGGCGTCACTTGCGCCACGATTTCTGTGACATGCCGGCGAAAACCTGGACGCGGTTGTTTCCAGAGTCGATGACGAGAACGCGATCGCCCTGACCAACGACCGCGGCCCAAGGATACGCCAATTCGCCAGGCTTGCGCCCGGCGCGGCCCCAGATTCCCAGACTCTGACCGCTGGCGTCGAAGCGCTGCACCCGATTGTTGCCGTATTCGCACACGATCAGCGACCCGTCGGAAAGCAGGTCTACGCCGTACGGAAATCGCAAGTCTCCCAGGCCGCTGCCCAACTTGCCGAATACACCGAGAAATCTGCCCTCGGCGTCGAAATGGCAGATGCGGTGCCCGACGGCATCCGCGACCCACAGCGAGCCGTCCGCGCCAATTGCCAGCGATTGCGGGCGCTGCATGCTCGCGTCGCCGGCGTCGCGGCCGCCGAAGCTCAGCAGGAATCGCCAATCGGGGGTGAACTTACTGACGCGATCGTTGCCGCCGTACTCGGATACGTAGATTTCCCCGCGCGCGTTCACCGCGACGTCGGTCGGGAGTCGAAACTGTCCCGGCCCATCGCCCCACTCGCCAAAGCGCTGCAGTTCACGCCCGTCGCCGCTGAAAACCGTCACGCGGCTGTAATGCGTGTCGGCGGCGAAGACGCGCCCGTCCTGCGAGATGCCCAGCCCGGTCGGCTTACCGGCGGAGATTTCCGGCATGTGCCAGTCAAGCACGAACTCGCCGCCCTGCATGAGCAACTGAATGTGTCCGGCTTTATCGACGACGTAGAACTTTCCGGCCGGCGCGGCGACCGCGGCGCGCGGATAGTTGAATTCGAGCACGCCCACGCCGGTGCGCCCGAACGTGCTTTCAACCGGGGATGGGGCATCGCGATCAGCACCGGAGCACCCGGCGACCAGGCACGCGCCGTACATGAGCAGATTGCTCGCGGCGCGCACGCGAAAAGAACAGCGACGCGCCAGCGAGCGGCAGCCGGACTGAGGCGACGTCGAGGCCAAGCGGAAATCCTGGGACCGACGCGGCGGTGACGTTCGAAGCGCCTGGCATGACAGCGCTACGAGTCTCAGCCCCGGAGGGGGCGGCAGATCGTAGCCCCGGGCGTCAGCCCGGGGGTCGTCGGCGCGGCGGCCTCACAGCCCCAGCGGGGCGACAGAGTGCTCGGTATTCAAGCGCGTGCCGGCGCCCGAGCGCTCTTCCGCCCCTTCGGGGCTGAGAGCCCGCAGCTCGCACGGGTGGAAGTTCATTGCGCGCTCGAGCGTCGTTCGTTCGTCGGCTACCGCTCGCTTGCGCGTCGCGGTTCCTTGGATTGCCGCTAGCGGGCGCGACGCGGTTCCGCCGCATTTCACGGCTTCGCGGTGGTCGGCGCCCCGACACCCTGACGGGCGTTCTGGATGTCCGCCAGCAGCGCCTCGAGCGTCACTTTGCCGCTGCGCGTGATGAGCGGGTTTTCCGCCCGCGGCGCGAGCAGCGCGTAGCCCGGCGAATCCGTGACACGCCAGCGCGTCGCCAGATCGCGGTCGGCAGCCCATTCGAGTGTCACACAGTACACGTCGCTGAGGGCCTGCAACGCCGCAGGCTTTTTCAGCACGTCGTCTTCGAAATGCGTGCTCTCAACGTCCGCCCAACTGCGGAAGTAGACGAACGTCGGCTTGCCGCTCGCGCGGCCCTCCTCGCGCACCCGCGGACCGTAGTCGAACGCCGCCCAGCGCACACCCGGCGAACAACCCGCCGATACCGTCAAGGCGACCAGGGCCAGCGCGCAGACGCGGCCGGAGCGCCAAGCCCCGGCCGCGCACGCCCAATTCAGCATCGCGTCAGCGGAAGGCCGCATGGCGCGAGCTATTCCTTCTTGTACTTGATCGTGCAGCCGTACGACTGCGTCTTGGCCACCGCCGGCGCTTTGCCGTCCAGCACGGCGTCGAGCGCCTCGGCGATGTAATTGCGCTTGCCCTTGTCGTCATGCGCGCCCATGTACGCGATCGTGCCCTTGTTGATCACGAACATGTGCGGCGTGGTCTTGGCGCCGTAGAGATGGCCGACCTTGCCGTCGTTGTCCATCAGGATCGGGTTGACGATCTTGTTGTTCTTGGCGAATTCCGCGTTCTCCGTCGCCTTGCGGACGGCCGTGCTGTCGACAGCCAACCAGACGACGCCCTTCTTGGCGTATTTCGCGCTGGTTTGCTCCATGAGCGGCATCGCGCCCTTGCACACCGGGCACTCGTAGTTAAACCACTCCAGAACGACGACCTTATCCTTGTAATCCGACAGCTTCACCTTCTTGCCGTCGGCGGAAGTGAGCTCAAAATCCGGCGCGGGCTGCCCCACGTCAATCTTGGTGTCGCCGGCCGCCGCCTTGGCCGCCTTGGGCGTGTCGTTGCCCTTCTCGGGCTTGGCGGCTTCGTGACCCTTGTCCTGCGCCCACGCGGCGGTCGCGAGCGACAGTGTTGTGGCGACAGCGACCCGTTTCCAGATTTGCATCGAAATTGACTCCTGTTGAGAATTCTTGGCTCTGGCCGAGGCGGATTGTATGCGCCGAGGCGCGAGAAGCAAAGCCGACTATGGACCAGCCATCCCGGACCATCGCCGACGTAGACACGCTGCCCGACGCCGAGTTAGAGGCGGCGCTGGGCATCGTCCTGGCCGCGCCCGACGCGACGCGTCCGCTTTCGCGCCGGCAAGCGGCTGGTTTTCGGGCCGCCGTGTCGGAGTGCGGCATCGCGCTGACGTGTTTGGGAAGGCGCGCCGCAGGCGGTTGGAGCGGTCTGTCGGCGACGTTGCTGCTACCCGGCGCGACCGCGATCCTTATGCTTCCGACGCCCGGTCGCCTCGGCATGACCGCTGCCGCGATGAAGACGGTCGTCGCCGCCGGGCTGGACCGGCTTGCCGCGCGGCGATTGCACTTTGCGCAGGCCCTGCTCGAACCGGAAGCCGTCACGAAAGCAGAGCTTGTGACGGCGCTGGGCTTCTCGCGTCTTTCGACGCTGGTGTATCTGGAATGCACGGCGCGAGGTGTCGCGCGGCGCGTGCCGATGCCGCCGGGAGCGCGCTGGGTGAGCTATTCGCGCAACACGCATCCCTTGTTCTCCGCCGCGCTGGAGGCCAGCTACGCGGAAAGTCTCGACTGCCCGGAGCTATCGGCGCTTCGTCCGGTTGAGGACGTTCTCGCGTCGCATCGCGCCGCTGGGCCATTCGATCCGGCGCTCTGGCAGGTGCTGATGATCGACGATCGATGCGCGGGCTGCGCGTTGCTCTCGCGCACACCGGCCCGGTCGGCGCTCGAGGTGGTTTACGTCGGCGTGGCGGCGGATTTCCGTCGCAGCGGAATCGGGTCGGTGCTGATGTCGCGCGCGTTCGTGCAGGCGCGCGACATCGGCGCGGAGGCGATCACGCTTGCCGTGGACGAGCGCAACGAGCCAGCGCGGCGTCTTTACGCGCGCTTCGGGATGATCGAGGTTCGCCGCCGCGTGGCGTACGTGTACCGCTGGCGGACGGGGTGAGGTTTGTGTCGCGCGCCGCGTGTTCGTTGATGCCGCGACGTCGGGTGGTGGGGAGAGACTGTGGACAACTGGTGCACAAAAAGTTTTTTTTGCCGCTGCGTGCCGCTGCGTGCGAGGTTTGCGCACTGTCAACGTTTTTCAATCGCGGCGCTAATTGCCAGCATCCAAATGCGCGTGTATATTTTCTGACGCTTGTGAGCGGAGAAGAATCGGCGCTTCCACTCACCCCGCGCATTATTGATACAGAAATTCGAGGCTCTTTCCGGGGAAAACCGTGGACTCTACGGTCACGGAGAAGGTCTGCCTGCTCCAGGAGCGCGTTGCCCAGCGCATCGGGCTCTCGAAATTCCGCACATGGTTTGGCGAATCGGCGCGCTTCTCAGTTGTCGACCACCAGGTGCGCGTGCTCGTACCGAGCGCGTTCGCCGGCAACTGGATCGTCGCGAACTTCATGGCCGAACTTCAAGCCGCGGCGCGCGAGGTGCTTGGCGAATGCGCCGATGTGGCCGTGAAGTTGGCCAGTGAAGAAGCCCGCGCGGCGTTGACGCCGCACCGCGTCGCCCCGCCGCCCGCTCCGACGCCGCAGCGCTGCGCTGCGCAGATGCTGCGCGGCGACCTCGAGGCGTTCGTCGTCGGCCCATGCAATCGCGTCGCGCATGGCGCGGCGCGCGAACTCGTGAGAAGCCCGCTCGAAGCCTTCAAGCCGCTTGTGCTGCACGGTGGCTGCGGACTGGGAAAGACGCACTTGCTGCAAGGCATCTGCAACGGCGTGCGCCGCCATCACGCCACGCTTGAATGGCGCTACGTCTCCGGCGAGGAATTCACCAACGAGTTCGTGCAATCCGTGCGCGGCGGGCGCGTGGAATCGTTTCGAGCCCGCTTCCGGCGCGTCGATGTGCTGGTCATCGACGATATCCACTTTCTGGCCAACAAGCGCGCCACGCAGGAAGAATTCCTGCACACCTTTAACGCCATCGACGCCAACGGCAAGACGCTGGTGCTCTCGTCGGACCGCCATCCGCGCAGCATCGTCAACCTCTCCGAACCGCTGGTGAACCGCCTGATTTCCGGGGTGGTGCTGCAACTCGATCAACCCGATCTGACGACACGGCGCGAGATCCTGCGCCGCCGTGCCGCGGAGATGAACGCCCGGCTCTCGGACGACGTGCTCGACTACGTGGCGCGGCGCGTCGAACGGAATTTCCGCGAACTGGTCGGTGCGCTCTACAAGCTCGCCGCCCTGGCGTCGCTTTCGCGAGACCCGCTTACGCTCGACGACGCCCGCGCCGCGCTCGACGAGCACCTGCCGCGCAGCCGCCGCGCCCCCGGCGCCGGCGACGTCGAACGCGTCGTGGGCGCCTGGTTCGGCGTGCCGCGCGACGTGATGCAGTCAGCCAATCGCGACCGCACGGTCAGCCTGGCGCGGGCGATCGCGATGTACCTGGCGCGGCGACACACCGGCTTGAGCTACCCCGAACTCGGCCGCGAAATGGGCCGCAAGAACCACTCCACCGTGCTGATGGCGACCAAGCGGATCGAGGAGTTGCTGGCGCACGACGGCGAGGTCTGCTGGAAGACGCCCGCCGGCGTGCGGACCGAGGCGATCAAGCGCGTTCTGGCCGAACTGGAAGACCGCATCCGCGCAGAGTTATCCGCGTAGCACTGCCGATATACTCATTTCCCATTGGCTGGCGCGTCGTCGAGGCCGCGCGCGGAGCGCGGCGAGGGCGGCGCGACCACCGCGACGCGGAATCCGATGCAAGCCGCCACCGCCCATCGAGTGCAGCGCTCGCAACTAGGCGCCGCGATTCTCGCGATCGCACTGATCGCGCTGGGCGGCGTTTCGTATCGCGTACTGGCCGATCGGCTCAACCGCGTCGGACAATACCTGCCCCTGCCCAAGGGCTCGCTATCGCGAGTGCCCGCCGAAATCGGCGGTTGGATCGGCATCGATGTCCCGCTGGAGAACGCCGTCATCCGCCGTACTGACACCGACGAGCACCTGAATCGCCTATATCGAAACGCATCGCTGGGGCGCGAGCTGTCGATCTTCGTCGGCTACGGCGCGCGGGCCCGCGATTTGTGGCCGCATCGGCCAGAAGTGTGCTACCCCGGCGCGGGCTGGACGCTTCGCACATCGTCGCTCGTCGAGATTGCCGCCGAGCCGGGGCGCGTCTTTCCGGCCAAGCTGCATGAATTCGGCCGCGGCGGGTTGGACGACCGAAGAATCCTGGTTTTGAACTACTACGTCGTCGACGGCGTCTACGCGGCGGACCCGGACGTGGTGCGCGAAAAGGTCAGCCAAGGGGCGTCCGGCGTTCGATATCTCGCGCAGGTGCAGCTTGCGTGCGCGGCGGATCTGGGTGACACGCGCGGATCGGAGGAAGCGCTGCGCACGTTCGCGGGAATCTCCGCCGCGCCGATCCGGGCGCTGCTCCCCGAACTTGGCGACGCTCCGATCGGCGCGGGGCGAGGTGCGGCGCGATGACTTCCGGCCGACACGCGCATCCTCACCAGAAGAAGTCCGCCGCCCACGCGGCCCGCGCGGTTGGGCGTCCGCCGATTCCCGACGCACGCGAAGTCGGCATCGTCGCGCTGACCTGCGCCGTGATTGTCGGCGCGTTGATCGTCGCGTATTGGCCGGTCGCGATTGAGCTCATCCGCGAATGGCGCAACAATGAAGACTACTCCGTCTGCGCGCTCGTTCCGTTGATCGCGGCCTACCTGGCGTGGTCTGAACGTCGCGAGTTGGCGGCCCTTTCGCCCCGGCCGGCGTGGATGACGGGCGCGCTGGCGCTGCTCGGCGCTCAAGCCGTGATCTTGTTCGGACTTCGCGATCTCTACGAATCGCTCGAACGCTACGGGCTGGTGCTCTCGCTGATCGCCGCGCTGCCGCTGCTCGCCGGCTGGCGTATTTTCTGGCGCTTCCGCTGGCTGGCGGCGTTTTGCCTGCTGATGGTGCCGTTGCCGGGCCGCATCAACAACCTGATCGCCTCGCCGCTCCAGGATTTCTCGACGCTGGGAGCGGTGTTCGTGCTCGAGGTGTTCGGCGTATTGGTCGAACGCGAGGGGCACGTGATCGTTCTCAACGAACAGACGCGTCTGGCGGTCGCGGAGGCATGCAGCGGCCTGCGCATGCTGACCGCGTTCGTTGTAGTCGCCGCCACGATGGCATTTCTGATTCCGCGCCCGCGATGGCAGCGAGCCGTGCTCGTGCTGTCGAGCGTGCCGATCGCGATCCTGGCGAACCTGCTGCGACTGGTCGCGACGGCGACGCTCTATCTGCACGTCAGCAGCACGGCGGCCGAGCATTTCTTCCACGATTTCGCAGGCGTGACGATGATGCCGACCGCAGTGGGGTTGCTGCTGCTGGAGCTGTGGCTAATGCGGCTGATCGTGGTTCCGGATGCACCGAGGCGCGCCCAATGAATCAGTCCTTCGATGCGGCTACTCTGGAGCGAGCCCGCGCGCTGTGTGTCGCGGCGCACGCCGGCCAAAAGCGAGACAACGGGGCCGACTACGCGATTCATCCTATTGCGATCGCGGACCTACTTCGCGCGCGAGGGCTGGCCGATACCGCGATACTCGCGGCTGCCTATCTTCATGACGTGCTTGAAGACACGAGCGTTGGTCAGGCGAAGCTGTTGGAGATGTTCGGTCCGGAAATCACCGAGTTAGTCAAGGAACTGACAAACGTCGGACCCGCGGACCGAACATTCGCCGAGAAGCAGGCCGCCTTGCTGGAGCACGCGAGACAGATGAGCCGTCGCGCGAAGCTCGTCAAGCTCGCGGACCGTCGCCACAACCTGTCCGAAATGACCGTTTGGCCGGACTGGAAGCAGCAACGCTACGCACAAGCGACCCTGGAACTCCTGGAAGCGCTGCGGCCGTGGCCCGATGACCAACTGGCCGAGGAGGTCCGGCAAGCAGCGCTGCGATATCTTGATTTCGGCTCAAGTCCATCGTCGCACTGACCTTGATGAACGGCCGCGAAAGGGCCGCCGCGACCGCGGCCGCGTTCGTGGCGTTGACCGCTACGGCGTCGCGGCGACGCGCTCGCGCAGCGACCGCAATTCGCCCTGCTCAGCCTCGCTCAGCACATGCTTCTCGTTCTCGATCGTTGCGACGCGATCCAGCCGAGTGCGAATCTCCGCCACTGGCGGCTGCGGCTGCGACAGGGCCGTGCGCGACCAGCGCAGAAGCGCCCGCGCCAGCGCCGGCGGATCGGCGCTGTTCATCGTAATGCAGCGGTCATACACCTCGAGCGCGTCGGCCACGCGCCCGAGCTTGGCCAGGATCGTGGCCAGCGTGTCCTCATACTCCGCGTTGTTCACGGAGACGTTCGCCGCTTTGCGGGCCAGTCGCTCGGCCTCTGCGTACTGGCTGCGGTGCTCGCTCAGAATCCAGGCCAGGTTGTTTAGCGCTTCGGCGTTCAGCGGATCAAGCTCGAGTACGCGCCGATACGACGACTCCGCCGCGTCGAACTGACCGGCCTGATAGCGGAGCAACCCGAGCCGCAAGTGAGCCAACGCCCAGCTCGGCGCCAGGCCGGCCGCCGACTCGCACAGTTCCAGCGCCAACGCACGATGCTTGGCGTCAGGCGATCCCGCCAGCGCGGCGCCGGCGGTCAGCAGAATCTCCGGATCGCTCAGTCCACGCTGGCGCTGCGCCGTAATGGCGTCGTAAATGGCGTCGAATTCGCTCCTTTCGGCGTGCCAGAACACGCGAAAGCGCAACACGGATGGATTGTCGGGCGCGGCGTGCACGGCTTCCTGAAGCCTGGCGCGCGACTCGTCAATGCGGCCGTTTACGCGCAACATCTCGGAGAGCGCCAGCAGCAACGCGACGCTGGGCTTGTGATCGCCCGCGGCTGCGCTGAACGACTCCAGCTGCGCCAGCCCGTCCGCGGGCTGGCCTTGCGCATCGTGCAACCTTGCGCTGGCGATTACCAGCGTCTCGTCGTTCGGATGTTGCCGCACCGCCGCGTCAACCGCTTCGCGCGCCTCCGAAAGCCACGCCTTCTCGCGCGTTTGCAGCGCCAGGTCGACCAGCGTGGCCACCGCTTCCGGCCGACCCGGATCGCGCGCCAGCGCCGCGCGGACCGATTCGCGCGCCCGGCGAACCTCGCCCGCGCTGCGCTCCACGTCCGCCTGCGCCAAGATCAACGTCGGATCGTCCGGCAGCGCGCCGACCGCCCGCAGGGCGCGCCGCCGCGCCAGATCAAAGTCGCGCCGGCCGACGGCCAGACCGATCAGCGCCAGATGCGCCTCGCGCTGCGATGAATCCAGCGCCAGCGCGGCCTCCAGCGACCGCTCGCCTTCGCGGACGGCGGTCGGTTCGCCGGTTTCGATCCGCAGCAGACCCTCAATCCGCAGCAACTCCGGATCCTTCGGCAATTTGGCCAATAGACTGCGATGAAGCTCGACCGCGCGGCGTCGGTCCGCGTCGCTGTTGCGGCGGAACAGCCCGCGCATCAGGCGGCGGGAAAGATCGTCGTTCGTCGGATGCTCTGCCGTACTCTCGCTCCACGCCGCGATCGCCTCGTCAAGCCGCCCCGTATCCAGAAGGAACTGCCCGAACATCGCGTCGCCGGCGCCATTCGGCGACATCGCGCGAAGCGTTGCGAAGTCGCGCTCGGCGGCGTCGAAGTCGCGCTGCTGCGCCAGGAATCGCGCCCGCGCCAGATACGCGTCAAAAGACTTCAGACGCCCCACGCACGCATCCATGGCGGCACGCGCTTCGTCCGACCGATTCTCGGCGGACAGCAGCGCCGCTCGCGCCACCGCGACATCGACCGAACTCGGATCGGCGGACTGCGCTTCGTCCAGATATTGCTCGGCGCGCGGCACATCATGCGACTGGCGATACACGAGTTGCGCTAGCGCCAGGCGTGTCTGCACGTCGTGCGGATCACCGGCCGAAAGCAGCTTGAGTTCCTCGATCGCGCGCGGGAAGTCATTGTCCGCAAGCGCGACGTCCAGCCGCGCCGCGCGGCTGCCGGCGTCCTGCGCAGGCAAGCGATCCAGCACTTCGCGCGCCTCGTCGAATCGCTTCTGCCGTGTCAGCAGGCCGCTCAGCCGCTGCGCGGCGCCGGTTGAAGCGGGATCGATCGCCAATGCCCTGCGGTACGAAGCCTCTGCGTCGGTGAGCCGTCCCTGGCGCTCGCGAAGCGTTGCCAGTAGAAGCGCGGGCGCCGCCCAGCTCTCATCCGCATTCAGGCAGTAATTCAGCCAGGTCTCGACGTCGCCGGCGCGCTCGGACCAATTGTCGACGCTCATCGCCAGCGCGGCTTCGCAATAGCGCCACTTGAGGCCGGTTTCGCCGTCGATGGCGCGAATCTCGTCGAGCCGCTTTCGCGCTTCGGCGACATCGCCGCCCACGACCGCGATCTGGAAGAGCATCAGCCGCGGCAACAGCGCGACGCGGTCCTTGTCGGCCATCGCACCAAGCCGGGCCGCGGCTGCCGCGTTGTCACCGGCCCGCGTATCGAGCGTGGCCAGGATGTAGTTGATTTCGGTCCGCGCGGCTTCATCGCGCACGGCGTCCAGCGCTTCAACGAGCACGGCCCGGCTCTCCGCCGCTCGCCCGGCAAGGTGAAGCAGCTCGGCAAGGCGTTGGCGCGGCGCGGCGGCCTCGGGCATGCGCGCCACGGCGTCGCGCAACAATTGAATCGCCTCGTCGACGTCTCCGCCGACCGCTTTCATCCGCGCCAGTTCGCAGCTCGCCTCGAGCAGGGTCGGCGAGCGCGCCAGGAGTTCGGTGAGCCGGGTTTCCGCCGCGGATGAATCTCCGTTCAGCGCCGCCGCCCGCGCCGCGAGCAGCGCGACGATCTCGCTCTTCTCCGGCGGCAGGGACAGCGTCTCAAGCTCGCGCTGCGCCTGCGCGGCGAGCTCGCGCGCCTCGGCCGGCTGCGCGTCCGCGGCGCTTCCGAGCAGGGCCTCGATGCGCGCCAGCGCCAGCGATGAGTCGCCCGGCGCGAGTCGCTCGAGCTTGACCGCCAGTTCGCGCGCTGCGTCCCAGCGTCCCAGTTCGCGCAGCAGCGCGAGAAGCTCGTGTCCCATCGCGCGATCCTCGGGCACGAGCTCCGCATAGCGTGAGAGCATCACGGCCGCGCGCCGCGGCTCGTCGCAATCGCGATAGGTCAGGCCCAGAAGACGCAGGGCGACCGCGTTGGCGGAATTCTGCCGAACGAGCGGTTCGAGCGTCGAACGCGCCTCGAACGGCCGACCCTCCGTGCGCAGCACCGACGCTTCGAGCAGGCTGACGCGCACGTCCTTGGCCGCGTCCGCGCCGCGCATGCGTCGATACTCGTCCATCGCGGCGCGCGCCGGCTTGGCCGCGTTGGCCAGGTTGTACAAGTCCACGATCACCGGCAGAACCGCGAGCCGATGCGCGGTTGATTGAAACCGGTTCAGCGCGGCGTCGGCCAGCGCCGTGCATTCGGAAACGTCACCGGCGAGCGCGTTCTGCTTGGCGCGAACCAGGAAGATCGCCACGGAGGCGTCTTCCGGATCCAGGAACGTCTCGCGCAGCCGCTCGGTATCGAAGGCCTCGACCTTTCGAAGCGCCGCTTCGCAGTGCGCCGCGTCGCCGCCGTCGAGGCATTCCTGCGCCAACGTCAACAGCACGCGCGGATCCTCGGAGCCTTGCTCAATCGCGCGACGCAGGTCATCCACGCTGCGCGTGTGGGCCGCCTCCGCGTCCATTCCCGTGATCGCGCCGCCACGCAGCAGCTTCGCCCGCGCCAGCAGCGCTTCGGTCGTCTCAAAGTCATACGCAATTGCGCGGTCGAGCCAGGCCAGTGCGTCGTCGGGCTTTTCGTCAAGAGACGCCGCGTGAAGGGCGAGCAGCGCGTCCAAGACGGCGCGCGATTTGGGCGCCTGGTTTTCGTGGGCCTCGACGAACGGCTTGAGCAACGCGCGAGCCTCGTCGCACTTGCGCTGCGCGAGCAGCGATTGGCCGAGCCAGATCGTCGCATCCGGCGAACCCGGCGCGCGCTCCAGGCGCCGCCGGGCCAGCGCCGCGAGCTCGCCGCTCTCGCCGGTCGATTTGTAGACCAGCGCCAGTTGCGCGGTGAGCGCCGCGTCGTCCGGGCGCTGGTTCGCGGCCCGCCGCAGAAATTGCCGCGCGTTGCTGATTGCTTCCGCGGTAATCGGCGTCAGCCGGAGATAAGCCGCGCCGACGCTTGCACAGACCTCGGCGTCTTCGGGCCGCATGGACAGGTAGCGACGCCCGAACTTCACGGTCGCCGCCCAGTCACCGCGCTGCTGGGCGGCGTTCGCCGCGGCTAGTGCGTTGACCGTCACAGCGTGCTTTCGCCAGTAAAACGCTCCCCCGCCGCCGATGACTAGGAACGCAACCACGCCGATTACGATCGATAACACGCGAACATTCACGCGCGCGGCACGCCGCGTCGACATGCGATTCACTCCGGTCTTTCCGGCAAGGGCTGCGAGGCGAAATGCGAACACCGCTCACTCCGATCAAAGATCGGCGCGATTTCACCCCCACGTGACGAGATTATTTACCAGATTTCGCGGATAGCAATGGGCGGGAACGCGTCCGAACGGCGATTTCCGGACGCACGCGCAAGAACCGCCGGCGGAGACCGCCGATCGAGCCGCGGCCCGACTGGCGGTCTCCGCCGATTGCGGGATCGTTTGTTCTACGCAACGCGGCGTTTCAACCATCCGATCAGGCTGAGTCCGAGCGACCCCAGCACAACCGCGCCCGGCGCCGGAACCGCGACGGTGAGCGCGTCGATACCCACGTCAAAGCGGCCGGTATCGCTGAACACAAGCAGCGAGACGGGCCGCGAAAACGCGATCGGCCCGACCGTCACCTGCGTTCCATTGTGTGCAACGTTGAATGACTGGGCGAACACCAGCGAACTGGCGTTCGGATTTTCGCGATCGGTGTACGAAGCGTCGTAGGCGCGGATCGTGAAGTCCACTGGACCGCGCGCTTCATCGAACACGAAGCCCAGACAGGCAGCGCTGACGATCGCGCGCTGGTCGAACGTGATTTCGAAATCGCGCTGGCCGACATTCGGGCCGACGCGCAGATAGTCGCTCGAATTGCCATTCCAAAGGACACCCGGCGCGGGCGGATTCGGGATCGCGTTATTCGAAGCGAACGCGTCCGTAACCGTCACGCTCGAGCCGTACACGCCGCTCATGTACGCCCCGATACCGGCGGCGTTCCGCGGCGCGATGCCGTCGAAGGTGAACTGAAAACCCGCTTGCGCGACGCCCGCCGACAACGTCAGCAAGCTCGCAATCAAACCTGCTCGCATGACCCGATCTCCCTCACGCGAATTTGACGCGCTGATGAATGACAAGTTGGATTGAGCGGTCCGCGCCGACCCAGCCCCAAACCCCCCGGCGCCACACCGGCCGGTAATCTTCCCCTCACTGGGCGCACTTCGCACGCCAGTCACCGAGACTATAGGCGCGCATCTGGCGCATTTTTCCACTGGCGGCAGGTAAATCGTCGTCGGGGACCATTTCAAGGCGGCGAGTTCCGAAGCGGTGCGTAACGAGACTGGAAATCGTTTTCTTCAAGCTGCACGACGGAAAGGTCGTCGAACAACACCCAGCGCGACGCCGGTACGTCACTCCCAGCGAACTCGCCCGGCCCGCCCCATGCTTCTCCCTTGCGCACGGCTCGGTTCGGCTTCGTCTGCATGAACAAGACTCTCGGCGAAGCGGGAGTGGCCTGCGGCCGATATTCGAACGGCGTTACGATTGCAGCCGTCCCGGAATCGACAAGCCCACGCTGCAGGAGCCCGGCCAGCGTCCCGACGCCGCCAACTTCGTCACGATAGATCGCCAGGGCTTGCGCGATGCTGCGAACGTGACCGCCGATGACGGCTCGAACGGCTGACTGGCGCGGCTCGCTGCTTCGCCAAGACTGCACTGCGACGGCGACACTGATTACGACGCCGATCGTCCATAGCCACCACCAGCGCCTTCGCGGGCGGCGTTGCCTTACAGTCAGCGAGATAGATCTGCTTGCCGGCACTTGATGCTCCTGACAGATAAATGGCCGTGCGCGAGTACGCGCCGCAATCGGAACGCGCAGCGCCAGCAAGCGCGATTCCCACCGCTCTCGCTTGCGCGTCTCGTTCTGTTCGCGCCGCGTACTGGCGCGCGGTCAGTTAGACTGTATCGCGCCGGCGCAGAAGGACGAATCGCCGAACGTCCAACCGTCCAACGCCGATTAGAACGTCTGTTTGAATACGGCGTGCGCCCCGTTCGTCCAAATCGTCATGAACTCAAGAGCCATCGGCGAATCCGATAACCGGCGGGTACGGGATGACTTGCGGCACGATCCGGCGGTGGTCACGCTTGCCCGGCGATCCGCCATGTGGTTTAGTTCCAACCTCCGAGGCACTTACGTGTCCAGACCGTCAGGCAAGACGAATGACGTGCGGCGGCCGCAGCCGGCCGTTTTCAGCGACGCGGACCTGGTCCGCCAGGCGCGGAGCGGGCGGCGCGAGGCCTACGACGACCTGATCCAACGCCATCAGCGGAGGGCGACGGCGGTCGCATTTCGGCTGGTCGGCAATCTGCACGACGCCCTGGAGGTCTGTCAGAACGCGTTCGTTCGCGCGTATCGCAACCTGGAGACGCTCGAGTCCCCGGATCGGTTTGGATCATGGCTGCTGCGAATCGTCACCAACCTGTCGTTGAACTTCCGGCGCGACCGGGCCGTGGGCGGCAAGCGCGTCTCGCTCGACGACTGCATCAGCGAAGACCATCCACTGGCCGATCGCCTGGCGGATCCGCCATACTCGGATCAGCGGCCCGGCGCGGGCATCGCGGCGCAGGAGCTGGCCGATCGATTGGCGCTGGAGATGGCGCGGCTGCCCGATCAGCAGCGGATCGCGCTGACGCTATTCTCGATCGAGAATATGCCGCAAAGGGACGTTGCGGACGTAATGGGTTGCAGCGTCGAGGCGGTAAAGTGGCACGTATTCCAGGCGCGGAAGCGGCTCAAGGAGCGCCTGGCCGAATTTCTATGACACGCGCGGCGCGGAGGCGACATTGAATCGCGATCGGTTTGAACGGCTGGTCAGCGATTGGCTGGACGATCCAGCCGACGCGTCGCTGCGCGCCCAACTCGATCAGTCGATTGCCGCCGATTCGTCGCTCGCCGATTCTCATCGTGAACTGCAAACGCTGAACGCCGTGATGACGCGCGGCGCGCTGGACGAGCGCGCGGTGCGTTGGGACCGACTGGCGGCGGCAATTCGAAATGAAGTTTCGAACTCGGTGATCGCCGGCCGCGACGACGCACGGCTGGACGAAGCCCTCGCGGCGTGGTCCGATGAGAAACGCGTCGATTGGGCTCGGTCGCGTGAGCGCATCGCGACGGCGATCGACGCCGAGCCGCGTCGCTTGCGCGTCCGTGCGCCCGCGCGCACGATTCGAATGGCCGTCGGGCTGCTGGCGGCGGCCGCGGCGATCGCCCTGATGGCGATCTGGCAACCAAACGTGCCACAGATCGACCGGCCCGGCTCGGCGGTCGCGATTGCCCGAATTGAAGCCGCGCCGGCGAGCACCAGTACGACCGGCGTCGCGTATGCGCGGATCGAGCCGGCGGTCGGCGCGCCGGCCGTCGCACGCGGCACCGCCTTACTCGACCCAGCCGATATGGAAGATATCCTGCTGGTGATTTCTCCGGCAGAGGCCAACCCGTCGTCCGTTGGCGCGGGTCTCTAGGCGCTAACGGGCGGTCGAATGCGTGGCCGCACGACGCCGACCACCCGCCGGCACGCGCAACGAGTACTGAATCGAACTGGACAGCGGAATGCGGCAAGTCACACGATGCGTTGGACGGCTAGGTCGAATTCCCCTCGCGATATGGGTCGTGGGCGCGCTTTGTCCCTCATCGCTCGGGCAGTCCGACGCCGAGCGCGTCGAGCGCATGCTCGATCAGCCGATCCGGCGTATCCAAATCGTCAATCAGCCGTTCAAAAAGGCGCTGGAAGAGCTCGAAGATCACACCAAGCTCAAGTTCAAGATCGAAGACGACGTGCTCGATCTGATGCCGTACGGCGAGGACACGCGCATCTCGTTCATCATGCACGACATGTCGACGCGCGAAGCGCTCAAGCAGGCTTTCGACGGATTAGGCCTGGCGATCACACTCGACGACGGCAAGGTGCGCATCAAGCCCGGACCAATCCTGGAGCGGCTGCAGCGCAAACTGACGCTTCAGGAAACCGCGCTGCTCGAACGACTAGCGGGCGGTCCGTGGGATGAAATCGTCCGCGTCAAGGAAGTGAAGGTCGAATTCCGAGCAGATCCCGCGTCCAAACCGCAGGAGCAGTTCGAGCGCGCCATCCGACAATTTCGCGGACCGGCGCTGCGGCAGCTCGACGAGACCGCGCGGCTGCTCGGCTGGACCTGGACGCCCGAAGGCGACACGATCGTCTTTTCCTCACGCCGCGAAGACATCCAACGCCGCCTGGATCGGCCGCTCGAGCTGAAATTCCAGCGCACGCGGCTCGACGACGTTTTCATGGAGCTCAGTCAGCGCGCCGGAATCGCGATCGAATTCGCACCTGGCGCCCTTCAGCGGGTCAACGCCCGTGAGCGCATCGTCGACCTCGTGCAACGCCGCACCACCGCCCGGGCGCTATTGGAACGTCTCTGCGGCCTGACCGGGCTTTCGTACGAAGTCACCGACAATTCGGTTCGAATCTCGTGCGCGGGCGCGGCGCCGGGCCCGGTCGAGCCGCCCGCGGTGGCGAATCCCGCTCCGCCGGTGAATCCGCCGCAAGACGGGCGGCGCGAGATCATCGGCTATGTGATTGTCTACATGGACGGCCGGCCGGTGCAGGTGCCGATCTATGAAGGCGACCTTCCGGAAGCGGCGGAGCAGGCTCTGAAGGAATTTCGTCGCCGCTATTCGCAGCCGGAACGCAGGCCGTAGCCAAACTCCGGTCGGGCCTCGGGTTGAGCGACAGCGAGCGCGGGGGCGCGCGTCGGCCTTCACAGTGCCTACGCGTTCTTAACCAACTTCAACGGCGGAAACGCGTTGCCGAGAATCTTTTCCGGCTTGGCGCCCAGCCAGTCGCGAAGGACGGACGAGTAAACGCGGCGGAAGTCGATGTTGAACGGCAGATCGCCACGATGCAACTCTGACAGGCTTGGATGCTTTTCGTGTACGCCGGCGCGGACCTGCCCGCCGAAGAACATCATCGGCGCGGCTTCGCCGTGATCGGTGCCGCCGCTGGCGTTTTCCTGCACGCGCCGGCCGAACTCGGAGAAGGTCATGACCAGCACGCGATCGAGCAGCTTGTGCTCGGCGAGCGAATCGATGAACGCGTTCATCGCGTTGCCGAGTTCTTCCATCAGGCGCTGCTGCCGGGCCTGCTGCGCGGTGTGCGTGTCGAAGCCGCCCATGGACACGTAGTAGATACGCGTCGGTAGCCCGGCCAAGATCAAGCGGGCCACCATCTGAAGCTGGCCGCCCAGTTGCCCGCCCTGCTGGAACAGCCCGCCGCGCCGGCCGCGCAGCGAAGCGCCGGCGGCGCTGCGGATCTGCTCCGCGCCGACCTGCGCCTTGAGCGCGGCGCGCTGCAGGAACTGCTCGATTTCCTTGCCCTGCGTCGGAATGTCGCCGCTGATGTTGTTGAGCTTCTTGAATACTTCCTCGGCCGCCGCATCGCGGCGCGGCGCGCGCCACGCCAGCGAATCGGGATTTTCGAACGCCAAGGGCGTGAAGCGCTGCCCCTGCATCGCCATCGGGGCTTCGCCCATCAGCGCGATGCCCTCGATCGGCTCGGGCTCCGGGTCGTTGCCCTTGCAGCAGGCGTCGAAGTAGCGGCCCAGCCAGCCGCTGTGCTGCTTTAGATCGCGATCGGCGGTGTGCCAGATGTCCATGCTCGTGAAGTGACTGCGATCGGGATTCGGATAGCCGACGCCCTGCACGACGGCCATGTGACCTTCATCGAAAAGCTCTTTGAGCCCTTTGGCGGACGGGTGCAGCCCGACACCTTCCGCGAGCTTGAGGGCGTCCTTCTTTTGCACCGCCAGACGCGGCCGGGCGCGGTAATACTCGTCCATTTCGCACGGCACGATCATGTTCAGTCCGTCGTTGCCGCCGGCAAGCTGCACGACGACGAGGATGCGTTCTTCGGGTTTCCTGCCGCCCGGGCGCGAGTCCTGCCCCAGCGCCGTGGCCGTGTTGCCCAAAAATAGCGGCAGCGTGCTGGCGGCGCTGAGAAACGTCAGGCTCTCGGTCAGGAATTCGCGGCGAGACGTGTAAAACGATTCGCGCAACATTGATTACTCCAAATCACGCCATCCGTCAGAGCCGCGACCGTAAGGGATCAGTCGGCACGGCCAACGAAACCAGCTCCGCCGCCGCGATTGCCTCAACGCATCGGCCCGTCCGCTCCGTTACGGTCGCGGCTCTGACAGACGAGTGACACGGACGACTCGCCCGTCCTGCGGGCGGGATGCCCGTATCACCCAGCCTAGTACAACTGGTACTCCGGCGTACTGCACAGCAGGTGCACCATCGTGCGCAGCCGCTGCTGGGTCGCCTTGTCGTCCGACTTTAGCGCGCCGCCGTCGGCCAGGTAGTGCACAAGCTGATCGCGTTTTCCAGGTGCCAGCCGCGAAGCCAGCAAGTACGCCGTGAATGCGTCAACCGTATCTTCGGCGGTCAGCGTTCCGCCCAGCCAGCGAATCGGATCAAACGGCGTCTGCGCTCCGCCGTTGAGGCGCGATTTGGGCGAGTTCCCGCCGGCCATCATTTTCTCTTCGTCGTTCTTGTTATCGTCGCTGGGCGCCGAGCCGAGCGCGGCTCGCACAGCGCGCGTCTGAAGCTCGCCACCGGCGCCGTTGATCATGCCGCCGAGAACGTTGTAACGGGCGTAGAGCGTCGCCGTGTTGATCCAGGCGCTGCCGCCGGGCCAGCCCTTCACGTTCGGCGGCTGCATGAGCTCCTGGCCCATGTTCACGAGCGCCCGTTCCGCCGCCACGAGATTGTTGATCGGAATGTCCAGTTCGCGCGACAGTCCGACCAGGAGCTGCGTCGGGCTTTTGACCAGGCAGCCGCGCGAGTCGGGATGATAGAACGCCTGGCTGCGAAAGAGCGTGCGCAGCGTAGGACGAAGCTCGTACTTGTTCTTCTGGATCTCGCGCGCCAGCGCCTCGACCAGCGTCTGGTCGGGGTCGGGACGAACGAACGCCAACAGCAGCCTGCGCGCCAGGTACCGCGCGCAGGCGGGTTGCTCGAGGATGATGTCGACGATGTCCGCGCCGTCGAAGTTGCCGCTGCGGCCAAGAAAGTTCTTCACGCCGCTGTCGTGCAGCCGAGCGCGGAACGCGAAGCCGTCTTCGTCAAACCCCCATCCGGTGAACGCGCGGGCCGCCGCCTTCACATCCGTCTCGGTGTAGTTTCCGACGCCGAGCGTGAACAGCTCCATCAGCTCGCGAGCGTAGTTTTCGTTGGGCGCCCCCTTCACGTTGCGCACGCCGTCGAGATAGGCCAGCATCGCGCGGTCTTTGCTGACCCCAAGCACCAAATCGCGGAAATTGCCCAGCGCGTACTTGCGCAGCAGGTCGTTCTGCTCCTTCATGAACACGGCCCGTTTCACTTCGCGGAAGCCGCTCGTGAAGTGGCCGTGCCAGAAGAGCGTCATGCGCTCTTCGAGCGGGCGCGGCGACGTCGCCATGCGCTCAATCCACCAAAGCCGGGTCTCCTCGAACGTGCGCCGCTCAGCCTGCCGCTGTTTCTGCTGGAATTCCTGCCGCTCGGCCTCGGAGAGCGCGCGGACCATCTTCGGGTCGGCGGGATTTTCGCGCGTCATCGACTCGATCGGCGGCGGGGGGCAGTCGTATTCGGTCTGTTGAAACTCGATCAGCGAATCGACCGCTCCGTTCAGCCCCAACTTCGCCAATTCCGCGATCTGCGCGGGCGTCCCGCCGAAACCCGCCCGTCGCAGCAGATGCGCGGCGGCCTGCGTGTCCCATTGGTCCGCTGGGAGCGGCGCGAGAGCGTTGCGTCCCGGTTGCGCGAGGACCGGCGAACTGACTAGCGCGGCGAATACCAATGCTGCTGTCAGTGTTTTCTGGGTCGCGGAGCAATTTCGTCTCATGCCCGACTCTCCAAGCAAGTGGGCGGGCGCGGCCGCATTGCGACGACGCGGCTCGCACACGCCGGCCGTTGATCGGCCGCGCCGCAGCCCACATTCGGCGCACTGCCAACCCGAGAGCGCCGACGTCATCGGGCCAAACGGCCGCCGGAGCGTTCTATTGCCCGCCGCGGCAGGGTAAGATCGCCACCACCGATGCTGCTGAATGTACTTATCGACCGTCGCAGCCGTCGCCCGCACCACGGCGTTGGCGGCAGAATTCCGGCGCATGCTGCGATCGGTTTCAATTACGGGTAGCGGCTCAGTTTCGCATGCGACGCCGGGAACGCTCGACACCGAGGCCCGACCGTAAGGGAGCGGCTTTCTGGCCGTCGCAAGAGACCCCTCCCTTACGGTCGGGGCTCGGCTGGGGAGTTCCTTCGCGAGACTGAGCCACTACCCGATTACGCCGCCGGCTGCGAATTCGCCAAGAACCGCGACGCGCAAGCGAGCGGCAGCCCGACGCGCCGCCGCGCCAGATGCACCCAGCGCGCCGGATTAGGCACTCGTCGCCGGGAGCGATGCGCCGGCCCGGCGACGCCGCAGTGTCCGGCTGCCGCTCGCTTGCGCGGTCGCGGTACCTTGGCGTGACAGCCGGGTTGGCCGCGGCCGCGCCGCTACAACGCCGCGCCTGCCGCCTCTATACTGTCGGCGGGTTCGAACCTCGGCCGATCGTGGTGCCCGCATGTATCAGCACGTTCGATTCTGGTCGCGCGCCGCTTGCTTCGCAGGTCTGCTGGTCGCAAACGGCTGTTTCGCCGTGGCCCAGCAGAATCTGGACCTTCTGCTCGGTTCGGGCGCCATCGACAACGCCGCGCGACTGCCCTACTCGGCCATCTGGCCGATCGCCGAGCTCTTTCTGCGCGTGTTTCGAGGTTGATGGTCATGGCGCGCCTGGTCATTCGCTCGCCCGAGGGCCGCATCAGCACACGCGAGCTGACGCGTCAGCCGATCAAGCTGGGGCGCGCCGATCACTGCGACGTAGTGCTGGCCGACGACGCCGAGGTCTCGCGCGAGCACGCCGAAATCTGGCTCGATGAAGACGGTCAGATCGTCGTGGCCGACCGCGGGTCGAAGAACGGCACGCGCGTCGACGATGGCGACATGTTCCGCAACACGCGACGCGTCGCGCGCCGCACTGTCCGCATCGGCGAGCATTCGATCGAAATCATGGGCGCGCCCGCCCGCCCGGAGCCGCAACGCGTCACGTTCGTACCCGACGAGGCCCATCCCGGCGGCGATACGCAGTATTTCCCCAGCAGCCGCCGGCTTGATCTCAATCTGCATCGCCTGCAACTGCTCATCAGCCTGACTGAGCGCATCGGCGGCGTGTTCGAGCGCAAGCAGCTTCTGGAGCAGGCGCTGGACGCCATGTGCGAGGCGCTGGGTTTCGAACGCGGCTTGATCGCGCTCAAGACGCCGCGCGGCGACACCGAGTTGCCGGTGACGCGCAACGTGCAGCGCGACGAAACCGGTGCGTTCAAGATCAGCCGCACGCTCATCAACCGCGCTTTGCTTCAGGGCGAGCGCGCCATCGTGAACAACCCGGCCACGGACCTGGCCGGAAGCCTGACTGAAAGTCTGGTGCGCTTCCCGATCTGCTCGGCGCTGTGCGTGCCGATCCTGAATCGCAACGAGATTCTGGGCGTCGTTTATGGCGACCGCGTGACGCAGGCGGCGACCTATCAGCCGACGGATGTGGATTTCCTGGCCGCCATCGCGCAGCAGGTCGGCGTGGGACTGGCCAGCCTGCGGCTGTTCCAGGAACACCTGCGCTCGCAGCGCGTCTACGCCGAGCTTGAACGCGCGCGGGAAATCCAGCGCCAATTGCTGCCCGCCGAGCCGCTGAAGATCGGCGGCATGACGATCGAGGGCTACAACGAAGCATCATCCGCCGTGAGCGGCGACTACTTCGACTATTTCCCGCTGCGCGATGGGCGGGTCGGCGTGATCATCGCCGACGTCACCGGCCACGGCCTGGCCGCGGCGCTGATGATGGCGAACTTGCAGGCGGCGGTGCGCGTCGCGCTCGACGCGGATGTGTCGCTTACGGACCTCGGCGACCGCGTCAACAAGCTCACTTGCCGCAACACGAATGCAAACCTCTTCATCACCGCGCTGATGGGCACGCTCGACCCGCTCAGCGGCGTGTTCGAATTCATCGGCGCCGGGCATCCGCCGCCGATCCTGCTGGGCGAAGGCGGACCCTCCGTGCCGGCCAGCGAGAAGAACGCGCTGCCGCTGGGGATTGACGCCGACGAGCGGTACGAGGCGCAGCGCCTCGAGCTGGGTCCGCCGCACGACGCGCTGCTCTTCTACACCGACGGCCTGACCGAGGCGATGGATCGCGAAGGCCGATTGCTCGGCCTGCCGCCGGTAATCGACGCCGTCTCCGGCGTTGCCGATCGCGCTCCGGCGACGCTGATCCGCACGGCGCGCGGGCTGGTGCGGCGTCATTTGGACGGGCAAGCCAGCGGGGATGATCTGACGTTGCTGGCGATGCAGATACAGCGCTGAATCGCGCGTGCACCGCGCTATCGGGATGAACCGACCACGCCGACTACCTCGCGCCATTTGCGGGCGATGCTGACGATTCGCTTCGTTTCGGGGTGAATCAGAACGCGCAGATAGTCGCCTTCGAGGCGCGTGCCGTTGTGAACGTGCTCCCATTCGAGTTTCGCAAGCAAACGTCGCGGGGCGAACTCTTCGTGTCCGAACAGCCGCAGCCGCGCGCCGCGCGGGATCGTGACCGCCGCGGCGGCCACGCGCTCGGCGTCCTGCCGAGACATCTCGTTTGACGTCGGCGGGTCGGATAGTCGGTCGATGCAGCGACGCAGGACTTCGCCAGATAGCCCGTCGAACCACACCGACGCGTCAGACCAGTGCCGCCAGGTTCGCACGCGCACCTGCACGCCGCCCGGGTAGGCCTGCGACGGCGTTGCTTCGCATTCGTAGAACCACTCCGGGCGGCTGGTTGAGATTCCGCCGCGTCGAAGACGGCCGGCCAGGAGACGGCGAACGCGTTCGGCCGCTTTCCGTTGCAACGGATCGGATTTCGGGGATGCGCTCGAGGTCGAATTCATGATGGCCCGCCGCTTGCTCGCACATCACGCGCTGCGCTGAACATGCAACACCTTTCCACTCGCATCATCCATCTGCACGCGCGCGAAGCCGGATGCGGCCGCAAATTCTACGATCCACGCAACGCGGTGCTCGGGCACACCCGGACGCTCGCGGTCGGCGAGGAATTCCACGATGGCGCGCTCCGCCGAGACGACCGGCATCTCCGGATCAATACGGAGCCGCTCGCGCTGGTCGCGCACGGCGGCGATTGCCTCGGTTTGGGTCATTCGGATTCCGCCTCCTTCGACGGCGGCCCGGCCAGACATTGAATCACGCGCTGGTTTTCGGGGTCGACCCAGACTCGCAGCACGTCCGCCTCGTTTGGATTTTCCTTCAGAAACAGCACGCCCGCGTGCGTCCAACCGAGCGGCGGCAGCTGCTCGGGCATCAACTTTCCAACACGAGTTGCTGCGGGCAACTCCAGTTCACTAACCACAATCCGCAGGAATAAGTCTCGGTCGATCCAGCTCGGTTGCGCCGCGCCAAGGCGGCCGTCGTCGCGCCAGCCGATTTCGTTTCCCTGCGCATCGAAGAACACGACGATGTCCGCCGCCGGCGCCAGCACGTGCAGACGGTGTGTCGACACCAAGCGCAGCATTTCCGGGTACCACTGTTCGTCGTCTTCGCAATGGATGATGCGGCGGCCGGCTGGTTCGGGGCCGAGTGCTTGCTCGACTTCCGCGACGGCGCGTTGCGCGTCGGTTTGCGAATTCATACCGGCTCCACGGAGTTTTGGGTGGCGCCAAACTGACCGACCCGCGACCGTAAGAGGCTGTCGAAATACGCGCCGCATCCGAATCGCGAGCGCAAGCGACCGGCGGAAACGGCAAGAAACGACCGGAAATCCGAGCACCACGCCGCTTGGCCGGTCGCTTGCGCTCGCGGTTCGGATTTCGCGCCGCCGCGTTCGCTTGCGCTTCGCGTTCCGATTCGGCGCGTGCCGGCGGTGCCGTGCGAAAGCCTCATAGCAGCGCCTTCGGCGCGCGGTCCGGCTCGACGCGCGGATTCAGCACGCCATTGCCGTCCATGATGCGCGGATGCCAATCGGGCGCCTCGCCCAGCGCGGCGACAGCGCGGTAGGCGTCCGGCACGCGATCGCCGTCAAATTCGACCGGGGCGGGGTCTTTCTTGGTGCCCTTGATCCAGTGCTTGAAGAAATCCGGCAGCATGCGGCCGTCGACCTCGTCCAGCACGCCCCAGATCCAGCCGCAATGGTAGCGCGTGCCGGCCTCGATCAGCGGCTCGCCGAAATTCGTGGTCAGCATCGTGCGGCAGCCGCCGTTGTAGAACATCAGCCGCGGAAAGTCGTCGGTTTCGAGCGTAACGCCTTTGGCCTCGGCAAAGGGGCGAGCCTTGCCGCGGTCCTTGGGGTCGACCGCAGCGCGTTTCTGGTGAGACAGTACGAGCGCCGGCCGATCAATCGTGTTATAGACGACGTACTTCTCATCGTTGTTGATCCAACCCAGGCCTGACCACTGCGTCACGTGCGTCTTGTTCCCGCAGCCGTCGAATGATTCCTGCTTGTACTTCTCCATGTCCTCAGCCATCATCAGAATTCCGTTCAGCTCCATCTCGGTCGGACAGACGTTCTTGTCGGGCACGAACCCGCGATGGTGCATCTCCATGAACTCATCCGGGTGCTTTTTCTTTCGCGGGTGATCGGCGTGGGTGCATTGGCATGCCGCGTGACACGCCAGCACCACGATGTAACGGTGTTTCCAGTAGCTGAGCCATTGTTCCGCGCTTTTGGGCGCGCCCTCCATCAAATAGGATCGAAAGTACTTGGTTTCATCGCGCAGAAAGCGGTGCAGCTTGCGGGTGCTGTTTTTGGCGTATCCAAGGTCGCCGGCGGGGCTGTGAATGAACACCGTAAATCGCATGTGCACGCATTCGAGCTCGTGTTTCGCGTAATCGCGCTGCGAGGCCGGCTGGAATCGCCCGCCGTCGCCCAGCGCCGCGTGGAACGCGTAGAAATTGTTGCCCTCGTACGCCCAGTGCTCTTCGTAGCGATTGAATCGAACAAACGGCGGCTTGCCGTCGGGCAGCACGACGCGGCCGGCGCGGACCACCGCGCCTTCCAACCCCGGCTGCGCCTTCGAGTCGTGCCCGGTGCGCGCGTACGGCTTGTTGAGCGGCGAGCGAATCTGTTCCGGGTCGCCGATTCGCTCGACGTAGAGTTGCACCGGCGTTCCATCGGGCACGTTCTGGACCCGGATCTGCATCCTCGCTTCGCCGTGCTCAGGCTCTTCGGGATCGCCGTACGGCACGACCCACGAGCGATCCCAACGCGCCTCAACGATGCTGTCGATCCGAACGTCATGCTGGTCGCGGCTGACGTGCCGCGCGATGGGCGAAGTTTCGGATTCGTCCTTTGAAATCGGCGGGGGAGTGCGATCGTGATTCCAAAGCTGAATCAGCACGCGAATCGGGCTATCGGCGTAGCCCACGCGGCTGCCCATGCGAGGATGCGGAACGTTGCCGATCACGCCATCCCAGCGCTGGATCGGCGTCAACTCGTGATGGCCATTCGTGATCTGTTCGGGACGCAGAAGCTGAATATGCACGATGGTCGGCGCGGCGACGGCGGCGTCTCCGGCGCCGCCGTTTGTCGGCGAAAGATAGACGATGCGTCCGAATTCGGCGCGCCCGTTCGGGTCGATGACCATGTACGAGACCGGCAAGCGTTCCTTCTCGGGATTCCACTTCTCCGGATCGCGCGAGAGGACTACCTCGAACGGGTTCGTCTGGAAGACATTGTCTTTACCAGTCGAAACTGGGCCGTGCAGGGGACCCTCCGCCGGCGCTATCTGCGTTGGCGGGCTGGTCGTGCTGGTCGCCGGGTTTCCCATTGGGCCGCTCCGAATCTGGAATCAGGTCAAACGTGGCCTCGCCCGCCCCGGGCGGAATTCCGTCGAATCGCGCGTAGCCGCGCGCGTCCGTTACACCCTTCAGCACCGTCCCGTTTTTCAGCTTGAGCGTGAACGCTTGGCCGGGCATCGGTGTCCCGTCGAAGTCGCGCAGCACGATGCCAATCCAGTCTTGTGGGCCCGACTGGGTCGCGGAGGGCGCGGGCGGTTGCGTAGGCTTGGATTTCAATGGCCCGATATACGCCGGGTCGGCTTTCGAGACCGGCGCAGGCTCAGACTCGGTCCGCGCCTCGACGACTGCCTCCGCTGCCTCGTCGGGCGCAGCCGCCGCCTCATCGACGGCCTGGGCAACCAGATCGGCGAGTGGGCCGATGTCGCCGATGTTCACGGTGCCGCATCCGCCCGCGATTGGATCCGCGCCGCCGCAGGCCTCGATGACCTTGTCGCCCTTTCGAACTGCGGGCAGTCCGTTGATGCGAACACTTTTGCTGCCCTTCGTGACAACGCCGGGGCCGTGCAGTGGGTTCGGGCACGGCTTGGGGCAATTGTGCATATCCGCCGCGCCGGCGATCGCCGAGAACACCGCGCCGGCCGCGACCGCCAGCGCGGCCTTGATCGCTTCGGTATAGGCGGCGGTGGCGGCGGGCATCGCGCCGGGTGGAGCGGAGGCCGTGGTCCACGTCGCGGTCAGCGTCGCGTTCGTCGCGGCCAGCCCCGAATTCGCGCTGGCGGCGGCGCTGGCAGCGCCTGGGTTGCCTTCGCTCGCGGCGTTCGCGCCGGCCTGCGACAGTCCCGCCTGAATCTGCGCAAGCTGAACCGCCGCCTGCGCGGGCGTAAGCGACCCCGACGCCATGAACTGCTTGATGGCGTTCGCGGCAGACTCAACCGCCGCGCCCGTCGCGCCGGCGGGCAGCGCGCGCCAGGCTTTTTGGCCGCCGATGTTTACATTTGGGCTGCCGGCGCCGGGTCCCAGCGGGGCGCCGTGTTCGGTGCGGTCGGTGAGTCTTGCGGCTTGCGGCACGGCGGTCTCCGTTTATTTGAATACCGGCGTCGGAACCGTTTGGGCCGGCGTTGCGAAGCCATCCGTCACCTTGCGGAGCTCGATCTGTTCCAGCGTTCCATCCGATTTTAGCACCACCTCGGCATATCCCGACGGCGCGCGTTTGTGGACGCCGCCGCGGCTGGCGTAGTTGTTGCCCGGCGGGCCACAAGAAGTCGTATTCACGTACAGCGGCCCGGTCGCGGTGAGCGCGGCCTTTTCATCGACGCTCTTGATCAGCCATTCCCCATGGTAGGGCGAAATTTCCTTTTGACTCTTGCCGGGCACGTCGATCATCTCTTCTATGTCTACGATGAGCAGGTTGCCGCGGTGAATGTGGCCCGAAAAAACGAGGTGGAACTTCGACTTGCGCAGCAGCTTGACGAGCTCCCCGCGATTCCGCCACACGGAGTTGTAATCAGCCTCCTGTCCTTCTGGATCGTTCTTCGACAGTCGAAACGCCTTCAGCGCGTGCTCGTAGACTCTCTGTCCGTCGCGAATGTCAACCGTTGCGCCGCGGCCGTACTTCACCCGCTCGGCGTACTCGCTGTCCGTTTCGTCGTGGCGCTTCTGACGAAACGGCGCATACGCGTCTTCGCGCGTGAATTTGACACGGCCTGACGGAAGCGTGTCGTTGGGCCAGTGCGGCCAGGGGCCCAGCAGCGGCGCATGGATCCCCAGGATCTTCGGGTTGCTGACGGGAAAATCCGCGACCTGCTGCACCAGCCACCACTGGTGCGGCGTGATCGCGTCCAGCGCCACCGGGCCGCCGTACGTGTTCGGCAGCAGCAATGTCTGGCCGAAGTCGATTCCGCCGGCGATGACGTACTGGTCGACGCGTTCCCGGTCGGCCCAGTCAAGCATCGTAAGGCTATAACCGCCCGGCAACGGGCAGGTGTAGTCCAGGAACGGATTGATCAGCAGCAGGTACCACGCGACGGAATCGACCGTGGTTTCGAGCGGCGTATCTTTGAGCGCCAGCGAACCACTGCGGACGAGCTTCTTCAGCAGGAGTCCCTTGAAGATCTTGCCGCCCAACGGATCGTAGTCCTTATCCGCGCCGTCCTTGCCGCCCTTGTCGTCCGTGTTGGCCCCGTGGCCTTCGCCATGCGCGGCGATCAGATCGTCCCGGTCAATGTCGCCCAGCTCTTCCAGCGCCGGCGACCCGGGCGCGAATGGCGGATACGGATTGATGCGCCAATCGTGATTTCCGAGGTTCGTATACGCCGGCTTCTGGTACTTCGTGCCGGCGGCGATGGCTTCGTAGACGTAGAACCAGTTGCGATCGCGCCAGTACGAGTCCTTGGTGCCCATCGCGCCGATCTCGTTATAGCCGCGCCCGAACTCGACCAGGTCGCCGGTGAGTAGAAGGAGGTCGCAGCGGGCCTTGGCGGCGCGGTAGTTCTTCTCGCTGGCGCGGTTCCAGTTGTAGAACTTGGAAGCGCCGGGTCTTCCCGACCTGCGGAGGTTCGCTTCGTACGCGTCCCAGCGCGTATCGAAATGCAGGTCCGTAAGATGGCCGATCCGCAGCTTCGGCTTGGCTTCCTGGATAAATACCGGGTGCAGCACCTCGACGCGTGTCGCCGCATTCGGCTTCTGGCGTAGGCCGAATTCATACTCGTTCAGGATCGCCTCATACAAGCCGGCCCAGTGCTTTTGCTGCTCGCCGCGCAGCCATTCCACCTTCGGGTTTCGCGGCTGGGCCGCCCACGTCGGCTTGGCGTACTCCTCCAGCAGCAAGTGCATCTCGGCCGATCGATGCGTCTCGTCATGGGTCGAATCGGGGTTGATCCAGAACAGGTGGTGCTGCCCTTGACCGACGGCCGCTGACGCCTCTTTCGATACGCGTACGTCGTACAGGTACTTCAGACCGTGGCCTCGGTAGAACTTCAGGACGTACTTGGCGATCGCGACGCGCACGCCGTTCTCCGCGTCGCTGATGTCCAGTCCTGCCAAGCTGGGGTCGGGCTCGCCCGCGAACATCCACAGCTCGGTCAGGGCGGGCGCGCCGAATCCAAGCGTGTTCGCAACCTTGCGCACCTTCTTCCAAAAAGCGGATTCGTCAATCGAGCCGTCGTGGATCAATTTCGCCGGGGCGACGCTGATGTCCTCTTCCTTGAACGCGTTGGTTCCACCCTTCTCGCGCGTCGGCAACCAGCGCCTGTGCTGTTCGGCCCACGGAACGATGCGCAGGTGCTTGGCCACGTCGAGTTTGGACAGCGGCCGCCGGTTTGGATCGCGATCGCAGATGATCAGCAGGCAGATTTGCCGCGCAGCCGGGGGATCCGCGGCGATTCCCAGATTGGGCCCGTTCGGCGCGATCACCGCCGGAAAGCCCAGCGCCGGCCAAAGAATTCGCGCTGGCACGTAGCTGGAGCGATCCACGGTGTTATTCAGGACGCGCGAGGCCCGGTCGTCCGCCGACTCATGCGACTTGAGGTCTGGCGTGGTCGGGACGTCCATCGTGATCTCGTCGGAGCGGCGTGGAAGTTGCGGCCCGCTTTTTTCGAGTTCCTTGCTGGCGTCAAACCCCTGCGGCGCGGCGTCGGTCGAATCGGAATCTGGCATCGACAACCCTCATATGGGGAGCATCGGCCTCGGGCCGGTGCGAACGATAATTCGACGCGCCGCCGCAGGCCGATGTTCCCCGGTTCTCACGCACGCAGCCGCGCCGGACAAAGGCCGACGCTCCGCGCATCGCGAACTTACCCGTTCACAATTCAGGAGCCGTGATCTTCCAGCAGCTTTGCCCGCGTCGCTTCGTCGGGCTGGCCCGTAACCGGAAGTTTACGCCGTCCCTGGTAGGTCTTCAGCGCCTTTTCCGTCTGCGGGCCGAGTTTTCCATCGATCGGGCCGCAGTCAAAGCCCAGATTGTTGAGCCGACCCTGCACGCCCGACAACTCCTCGATCGGGTCGATCCCGCCCAGGAGGAAGCTGTACTCGTCCACGTCGGACGGCTTGCCGACCCACATCTTCACGCGCCGCGCGTTGGCGGCGATGGCTGCGCTCAGCTTGCCGTCGGCGTCGGTCGTGCCCTCGATCGTCGTGCCGTCCACGTCGAGCTTGTAGGGCTCGTTTCCACGCGCTTCGCCGTCGCGCAGAACGCGCATCTTGAAACTGGCCGGTTGTCCCTTGCGTTGAAAGCGATGCCGCATTTCGCTTTGCCCCGGCTCCCACTTGTTCCGCAGCGGCGGAATGTGTACTCGATCGCCCGGCAGCAAGACGTTGGGCGACTTGCGCGCCGTGCGAAGGTCCGCGTTCTGCGGTTCATTCCAGAGCGTCTCCCAGAAATGCCCGTGGTCTTTCGCGATGCTGTAGATGCACTCACCTTGCCGAACCACGTGCTCGCCGCTGCCGACCGGTCCGCGGCCGGTCGCTGGGCCCGGCTTGGCGGCCTGCGCTCCGGATTTCTTGTTTTCCGCCGCGAGGACCTGGCCGATGACCTCTTTCGCGATCTTGCTGATCGACGCCGGGGTTCCGGCCTGCTGCCTGGTCGCCTCGCGCAGCACGTCGGCGATGATGGCGTTGATCGAGCGGCTCTTGGGCGGATTCTGGGCCACCGCGTCGGCCACAATCTTCCCGATCCTGCTGAAGATCGACTCGGAGCCGCCGGGCGCGCCGTTTGAGCCCGACTTCGCGCCGAGCTCGTCGGGCGTGTTCTGCGCCGACTTGCGCTTGAGGGCCTCGTCGATCGGGTTGGACCAACCGTCGTCGCCGCCACTGGGTGGATTCTTGGGCATGTCTGACATCTAGATTCTCTCCCACGCGGCCGCGTCGAGTCTGGTGAAGCAGATCTCGCACGCGCCCGGTTCCTTCAGCGCCACGCGCGCCTGTCCCTTCTCGTCCAGCGTTCCGTGCAGCACTTTTCCTTCGGGCGTGCGAATGTCGAACGCTTCGCCGGGCATTGGCCGGCCGTTCTCGTCGATCAATTCGATCTCGATCCAGGACGTTTTCTTCTCGTCGTTCTGCTCCGGCGGCTGCGTGTTTTCCGAAGTCGCCGAGTAGCGCGTGTTGTGGCCGAATTCAGTCGTGTCCGCCGGCTTGGCTTCTTCGGTGAACTTCGGTCCGTCGGGCATCGGAATGTGGCTCTCGCCGCCGCTGTTCAGGTTGATGACTTTGCCGACGAGGTGAATGCCGGCTTCGTCGATCTTGATGAAGTTGCCCTTAACCCAGAAGGTGATGCTCGTGTCTGAGCCGAAAAACACCCCGCCGCTGTTGAGCAGGTTGTACTCTTTGTTGACGTAAGTCGTCTGCTTGCCGTCGAAGAACTCGCGCACGTCGCCTTTGACCAAGAGGTTCTTAGACTGCTGGATTTCCTCCATCAGGTCGAGCTTGACGATCGAGTGCTTGCTCTCCTTGTAGAACTCAAACGCATTCCTGTGCACCGTTTCATGCGACTCGCCGCCGACGGTCTCGAAGCGGCTGCCGAGCGCCCGCACGTGCAGCGCGTTCTGGGCGTGGAAGAAGAGCTGCTCTTTACCCTTGGCATCTTCGAAGCGGATCTCGTTGCCGCCCTTGGCGCCCTTGCTGCTGCAAGTGCGGATGGTGCTGATCGTCTTGTGATCCGGCAGCGCGTACGGCGGCATGTGGTCGTTGTTGTAGACGCGGCCGGTGATGATCGGACGGTCCGGATCGCCTTCGAGGAAGTCCACGATCACTTCCTGCCCGACGCGCGGCAGGAACATCATGCCGTACTGCCCACCCGCCATGCCCTGGCTGACGCGGATCCAGCAGGAGCTGAATTCGTCGTAGGTCCCGTAGCGATCCCAGTGGAACTGCACTTTCACGCGCCCGTAGGCGTCGGTGTGAATCTCCTCTTCCTTCGGACCGACGACGATCGCGGTTTGACTGCCTTGTACGGTCGGACGGCGCGAGACGTACGGCGGACGGAAGACGATCTCGATCGGCAGCACCGTGACGTTCGCTTCGTACGAACGCGCCGGAATCTCGCCGACGGCCTCTTCCTGGCCGCTCTGCGACTGCCGGCCGACGTGCGAGACCTGCGTGACGAGATACTCTCGGTTCAACGCCGTATTGGGATGCTCAACAAGCGTGAATCTGTACCCCGGCTGGAACGTGCGAACGTTGGCGCGCAGGTGCATCACCTGGCGTGCGCACTGGCGCTCTTCCAGGCGAATCTGCGCATACTGCTTTCCGAACGGGCGATCCTGGTAGCGCCCCGGGTAGTCGCTCCACTCCAGCGCGGTGAAGCGATCCGCTTGCTGGTGTGCCTGCAGCTCCATCTTCGGATAGACGAAGCAGAAGTCGTCGAGCGTGACGGCGCCCTGCTGAATCTGGCAGCGCTCGGAGAGCCCGAATACGTGCTGTCTGTCGTTCGACAGGCCGGTGGTCTCGCGGAACACCGCCTGCGACGCGCCCGGGTCGATCCCGTACGCCGACGGGTTGTCCGCGATGACAATCCGATGCCCGTCCTCGGTATGCTCGAAGTAAAAGTAGATGCCGACTTCTTCCATCAGGCGGCTGATGAAGTTCATGTCGGTTTCGCGATACTGCACGACGTATTCGCGAAATTCGTACGCCATCGCATCCGCGATCGCGAAGCGATAGCTGTCGGGCGGCAGCCCGGCGTCGGCGAAGACTTTCGCCACGATGCCGGGGACGGACATGTCCTTGCAGTTGTGATCCTGGAAAATCCGCGAGCGGTGCTGCTGCGTCAAATACCAATGCAGCGGAACGATTTCCGCCTCGTAGTGCGTCAGGTGCGAGCCGGCGCCGGTGCGCTCGAAACGCCGCACGATGCCTTGGATGTAGCGCACCTGGCTCGTCTCGCGGCTGCGAATCTCAAGCTTGCACGCCTTTCCAAGCATCTCCGTGAGCGCGATTCCGGCGTCATCGGAGACAAGCTCGACCACCACGGAGAACAAGCGGCTCATGCCTTCGGTGCCGGTGAACGCCGTCACGCGCAGTTCGCCGCAGTCGGCGTCTTTGATGGAGAACACGAAGTCCGCGTCATGCGCCGTCTGCTGGCCACCGGACGCCCCTGCCGACGACGCGCGGTCCGGAGTAGTGAACTTCGCATCCGTCGGAGTGCTGCGACGCGCGGCAGCGGTACGGAAATCGTCGTTTCCCAGGCGGTCCGATGCCCAGGCCGACTTTCCATTCGGCGGTATCAGGGTTGCCGAGCCATTGGTCATTTGCATGGGCCAGTCTCCCGGCCGAATTAACGGCCTAGTGGGGAGCGTCAGTCAGCTTGCCCGATTCACGCACCCGGGCCGGGACAATATGTCTCGACCGAGCTTTTCCATTACCGCCGGCGACGTACAATGCGCTCGCAAGGGCCGAGAACGCGTTTTTCGACGAAATACCTGACGCAAGCGGCGTTTGGCGTCCGCGGACCGCGTCGATGTGAGCCGGATAATTGTCAGCCGCCAACCGACTTACGACATTTCGCTATGGCGGCGTCGGTCGCCGCACCGTGACGTCGCGCACTCGAATCAGGCGGAAAACCGTTGGGGAACCCGCAAAAACCAGCCAGCGTCACGCCACTGACGGGTTTTCGGCATCGGCAATCGGATTACGCGCTGCATCGACTGCCTGACCGACGCGGCTCGGAGCTTCGCGCCATGGACCCCAACGAAGAACTGCTCAACCAGGCGGCGGCCGGAGACAGCGAAGCGCTCGCGAGCCTGCTTCGAACTGTGGGGCCGCAGGTTCGAGCCGGGCTGCGCATCGATCCGCGCTGGCAGTCGGTGGTCGATGCCGACGACGTCATGCAGGTTACGTATCTCGAAGCCTTCCTCCAGATTTCCCGCTTTCAGCCGGACGGTCTGCCGGCGTTTACGGGCTGGCTGCGGCGAATCGCCGAAAACAACCTGCGCGACGCGGCTCGGGCGTTGGAACGCGTAAAGCGGCCGCCGGCGGATCGGCGTGTGAACCTGCCCTCTCCCGACGAGTCGATGGCGGGGCTGATCGAGCAGCTCGGCGTCACGACGACGACGCCCAGCCGGCAATTTGGGGTGGCGGAAGCGGCCCGCGCGATCGACAGCGCGCTGGAGAGCCTGCCCGACGACTACTCGCGCGTAGTGCGTCTTTACGATTTGGAGGGACGCCCGGCGGAGGAGGTCGCCAGTGAACTCGGACGCTCCACTGGCGCGATGCACATGCTCCGTGCGCGAGCGCACGACCGGTTGCGCGACCTGCTGGGATCGGAAACGGGATTTTTCAGCCGGCCGGCGTGAAACGCGGCCTCGAATCGACGCTTCATGATCGTCGAACGGAGCTCCGTCGCACCGGACAGGCCCCCGCGTGAATGCGGGCGAAATTCGGCGCGACTCCGTCTTGCGGCCGCGAGCCCGCTCGGGGCGGGCTCGCGGCGCGATTGCTCCGAGCCACACGTCCGCGGAGGCGACGGAAAATGAGTCCCAGAAAGGCGACCTCGGCGGAAGACGACCTGATTCTCGCCGCCCAGCGCCAAGCTGACGCCATGCGGCGGCGCGTGCGGTCCGCGACGACCGTGGGAGGCTCGTCCATTCGCGCCGGGCGGTTGCCGCCGCCGGTCAGTGCGCTCGAATTCCCGGGCTATGAAATCTCTGGCGAAATTCATCGCGGCGGACAGGGTGTGGTCTACCGCGGCGTGCACCACGCTACGCGGCGCGAAGTTGCGATCAAGGTCCTGCGGGCTGGAGTTCACGCCAGCCCGGCCGATCGCCTGCGTTTCGAGCGCGAAGCGCAGATCCTGGCGCAGCTTCGTCATCCCAACATCGTCGGCGTACATGACAGCGGCGTCGTCGGCGAGCATGCGTTTCTGGTGATGGATTACATCGCCGGATTGCCTCTGGACGAGCATGTTCGCGAGCGCTGGAAGCTCGGAGATCGCGTCGATCAGGGGCTGGGCTTGTTCGCCAAGGTCTGCGAAGCCGTCAGCGCCGCCCACTTGCGCGGCGTGATCCATCGCGACCTCAAGCCGGCCAACATCCGTGTCGATCCGCGCGGCGAACCGCACGTGCTGGATTTCGGATTGGCCAAGCTGGCACAGACGGACTCCGGCGACGGATCAGATGCCGCGATGACGCAAACCGGCCAGTTCGTCGGCTCGCTGCCCTGGGCCGCGCCCGAGCAGGCCGCCGGATTGCCCGACCAGATCGACATTCGCAGCGACGTCTATTCGCTGGGCGTGATTCTGTACCAGATGCTCACCGGCGCGCTGCCGATCTCCACTAGCGGCGGTTTTCGCGAGGTGCTCTACCGCATTCAGCACGCCGACCCGATTCGCCCGCGTTCAATCAGCCGCGGCGTCGACGACGAACTCGAGACGATCACGCTGAAATGCCTCGCTAAGGAGCGCGAGCGGCGCTACCAGAGCGCGGGCGAGCTGGCGCGGGACATCCGTCGCTACCTGGCGGGCGAGCCGATCGAGGCGAAGCGGGATTCCGTGGCGTACGTGCTGCGGAAAGAGCTGCGCCGCCATCGCGTGCCGGTCGCGATCGCGTCCGCGTTCGCGCTGGTCGTCGTGGCCGGACTGCTTACGTCAGCGTACTTCTGGCATTTGTCGGCGCAGCAGCGCGACGACGCGATCGCGGCGCGCGATGAGCAGGCGCACCTGCGCGGTCTGGCGGAGGCCAACGAGAAAACGGCCAACACCGAAACCGCGAAGTCCCAGGCGGTCACGGAGTTTCTGCGCACGCTGCTGACCTCCGCCGATCCGGCGCTGACCCGCGGCCGCGAGGTGACCGTCCGCGAGATACTGGACCGCGCTGCGGAGCAGGTCGGCGCGAACGCGCCGCCCGAACCCGAAGTGGAAGCGGCCGTTCGCAGGACCGTCGGCGAGAGCTATATCTCGCTCGGCGCCTACTCCGAGGCCGCGTCCATGCTGGACCGCGCCACGGAACTAAGCACAGGATGCTTCGGAGCTGACGATCGCCGCACGCTCGAGACCCGCGCCAGCCTCGCGCGCGCACTATTCTTCTCCGCCCGCTTTGCACAGGCCGAGGCCACGACGCGCGACGTCCTCGCGGTCCTGTCTCGCGCCGGCGATTCGGATCCGCCGTTTCGGCTCAAGCTCCAGATCAACCTCGGCTTTACGCTTCTGGAGCAGAACAAGCTCGAAGAGGCCGAGTCGTTGCTGCGCGCGGCGTTGACCGAAAGTCGCCAGATTCTCGGCGTGACGCACCTGGACACGCTGACGGCGGCCAGCGTTCTGGGCGTGGTGCTGCAAACGATGAAGCGCTACGACGAAGCGGAGCAGCTGCAGCGCGAGGCGCTGGCCGGTCACGTGCAAGCGCTGGGCCCCGAGCACCCCAAGACGCTCAAGACGATGCACAACCTGGCGACAACACTTCGCCAGGAACGGAAACTCGAGGAAGCCGAGGCGCTTCACCGCCGCGGGCTGGAGATCAAGTCGCGCGTAATGGGCCCGGAGCATCCCGACACGCTGTTGTCGTTGAACGGGCTCGCGCTGGTGCTTTGGTCGTTGGACCGCCGCGAAGAAGCCGTGCAATACACTCGCCAGGCGGTGGACGCGGAGCGCCGCTTGCTTGGCCCGACGCACAAGAACACGATCACCAACGAAGACAACCTGGCCAATCAGCTCAAATCCCTGGCGAAATACGCGGATCTCGAAGCACTATTGCAGGAAGTCGTGCAAACGCGGCGCGATCTCCTGGGCGAGGAGGACGCGGAGACGATTCGAGCCGAAGACTACCTGTGCGATACGCTTCGCTTCCGCGGAAAAAGCGACGCGCTGCGCGAGTTCAACTCGGACCTGATCGAACGCTGGCGACAAATCGCCGCGCGGCCGGACGCCGGTGCCGCCGCGTTGGACCGCTACGCCCGTTTGCTTCTGGACTGCGAGGTGCAGGAGCTGTGCAATGCGCCAGCCGCGCTGGACGCGGCGCAGCGCGCGGTGGCGGCCCCGAAAGGCGTCGCGTACCGCACCACTCTGGCTGACGCGCTGAGCGCGAACGGGCTGTTCGACGCCGCCGTGCAGGTGCAGCGCGAGATCATCGCCGACCTTCCAGCGGGTGAATCGCGCACGCGCAATGAGCGTGAGGAAGCGCTCGCGGCTCTGCTGCACAAGGCGGGGAAATTTGACGCCGCCGTGGAGTTGATGCGCGACGTGGTCGAGCGCCGCCGCGCGAACTGGCCCGCCGACCATTCGGAAGTCGCCCTGGCGCTGGCCGGCTACGGCGCGGCCTTGATCGACGCGCGCGAATTCCCCGCGGCGGAGACGGTGCTCCGCGAGGCGTTCGAGATTCGAGAGCGCCGGTTCGGCAAGGAGCACTGGTGGACGGCGAACACGCAGGGCCTGCTCGCGCTGGCGATCGCTGGACAGGGGCGGTTCGAGGAGGCGGCGTCCATGGTCACCGAGGCCTACCAGCTCATGCGCGACTATCCGGAAACGCCGACCGCTCGCAAACGTGAAGCCCGCTCACGCGTGGAACGCGTGTATCAGGACTGGGGCCGGCCGATTCCGGCCGACACCTTCACCGAAGACGCGAGCTATTGAGCGCACGAGTCGCGATCGTCAGGCGGAACGGCGGGAATCGCGCTTGCGGGCGCTGCGCGTTCAGATTGCGGCGCGCATCGTCGTTTGGCGTAATGAATCAGAATTGCGCGTTCGTGTGAAAGCCGGGGGCGTTCGAGTTCGTGATCTCTCGCATCGCCGCCACCCCCGGCTGCCGCCTACGCCTTTACAAGAATGACGAGTTGCAGGTGACAGGGAAGCGCGGGCGGGACGCCCACACTCCCCGTCGCGGCCTGCCGATTTCAATCCGCCCATCCGCCGCGTCCGCGCAACCGCACAAAACGGCACTTGATGCCGTCGCAGCGATCGAATCCTCCGGCGCTGCGGCGAATCTCGACCAGCGTCTGTTCGTCGCGCGGCCCGACCGGGGCGATCAGTCGTCCGCCGATCGAGAGCTGCGCCGGCAGGCGCGACGGCACATCCGGCGCGCCCGCCGTGACGATGATCGCGTCGTACGGCGCGTGCTCGGCCCAGCCTTGCGACCCATCGCCGCAGCGGAGCACGACATTTCGGCGTCCCAGCTTCTCCAGTCGCGAAAACGCCAGCAACATCAGCTTCAGGTGCCACTCGACCGAGTACACGCCGCCGGCAAGATGCGAGAGGATCGCAGTTTGGTAGCCCGATCCGGCGCCGATCTCCAGCACGCGGCTGTCCGGCCGCAGATCGAGCAGTTCGGTCATGCGCCCGACCATGTAGGGCTGCGAGATCGTCTGGTCGCACT
The DNA here is from genome assembly GCA_046350315.1 of Phycisphaerae bacterium. Lineage (GTDB taxonomy): Bacteria > Planctomycetota > Phycisphaerae > UBA1845 > Fen-1342 > CAZHTF01. Next base: position 1,122,324 of record JAXMAP010000002.1, on the reverse strand, counting down.
CGATCTCGAGCGCGCAATCGTCGTAGGCGCGTTTGCCGGCGCCGGCCGGAACGAACATCTCGCGCGGCACGCGCCGCATGGCGTCGAGCAAGCGCGGTTCGGTGATGCCGCGCGCGGCGAGTTGGGATTTCACCATCTCCTCGCGCTCCCACGCTCGATCGCGCGGCTCACGAGTTGTGCTCATGTGGATATGGTATCCGCTCCAAAAAACACGCGCCCGGGCATCGTCTGCCACTGACGGCTCGCTCCGAGCCGCACAAGTGACGGGCGATGCCCGGGCTTGATCGAAATCGCCGTTGGATGGCTACGCCATTAGGGCGCCAATCCGCCGAAGATCGGATCAACGGCCGCCGTGCAGAACGGCGGGAAGGTGCAGAACGGGTCCTTGTCCGGGCTTACACCGGGTCCGTCGATGCCCGATTGTGCGAAGAGATAAGCGGCCGGGTCGCAATTCAGAATCGTGCCGCAAGGGTTGATGTTCGAGACCAGTTGGCGGAATTCCTCGACCCCGCAGGGCCCGAGCTGCAGACAGGTCGCCGCGGCGGCGGCCAGAAGCGGAGCGGTAAGCTTGCGCGTCTTGATCACAATGTCACCTCGCGGTTCGTCACGGAGTCGTGGTCTGATTCGGGCAATCGACAAACAGCACGATCGGTTCGCAGAAATTGAAGAACGCGCCGCCCTCGCAGTTCAACACGCCGCAGAAGTCGAACGCAACGACCGCCTGGTTGGCGACGAGCTGGTAGCAGCTCCCGGGGAGAAGTTGAAACAGGGTCCCGCCCGCACACAGTGCGAACGCCGCGATCAGCTTACGCCGAAACGCCGTCATGCGTAGCTCCAAGAACAGTTGCCCAGTGCGTGTGGCTTTGCCGGAGGGAACTATACGCAAGCCGCGTGTGAGGCGACAAGGGCGCGGGGCGGGATTTTCGGCGCCGCAATTCCGGACCGCAGGCCGAGCAAGACCGACCGAATGCCCCACGCTATCCTTAAGTGCTCGGAATGCGCTGCGGCGACTCCGTCTTCCAGGCGAGGTGAGTGAATGAGCAGTAGTTCCCGATCGACCGTTTCCGCGGCAACGCAGTCTAGCCCGGCCGAGGACGCGCGGCGGTTCGCGAAGGATGCGGCCCGCATCGCCGCCGACAGCAAGGCCGAGGACGTGGTCGTGCTCGACCTTCGCGGGCTGAGCAACGTCTCCGACTTCTTCGTGCTGGGTACGGGCACATCAGATCGCCAGATGCACGCCGTCCTCGAACTGATCCGCGAGCACGCGGAGAAGATTGGCCGCAAGGCGTTTCGCGTCTCGGATTCGCGCGCTGGCGCGTGGATTTTGGCGGATTATGTCGACGTCATGATTCACCTGTTCGACGCTGAGCATCGCGCGCATTACAACCTCGACGATCTGTGGGGCGACGCGCCGCGAATCGAACTCGACAAGCCCGATTGCGACGACGGCGAACGCTGATGCCTTCAGGTGCGAACGATCTGAATGTCGGCAACGGCGCCACGGCCGCGAGTTGATCGATGCGCGTCCTCGTCCTCGGCGGAACGCAGTTCATCGGGCGGCACATCTGCGAGGCGCTGTTCGCGGCCGGCCACTCCGTGACGACATTCACGCGCGGGAAAACACTCGACGCGTTGCCGGCGGGGATCGAACGACGCCACGGCGATCGCGACGAAGGGGCGCGCGGTCTGCGGTCGCTGGCCGACGGCGAGTGGGACGCGTGCGTCGACCTCAGCGGCTACGTGCCGCGGCAAGTCCGCCCAAGCGCCGAGATGTTGCAGGCCCGCGTGCGGCGCTACGTGTTTATCAGTGCCGTCGCGGTCTACGGCGATCCGCGGGATCGGCCGGTTTGCGAAACGCACCCGCGCGTAACGCCGGCGGGCGACGAAATTCGTGCGGAGGAACTGGACAATCAAACCTACGGCATGGCGAAGGTCGCCTGTGAGAACATCATTCACGCGCTTTTCGCCGATCGCGGCACCGTGTTGCGCCCGCAGATCGTTCTGGGCCCGCACGATCCGAGCGCGCGCTATGCCTACTGGATTCGCCGAGTCGAGCGCGGCGGCGAGATGCTCGCGCCGGGCGACGGCGCGGATCACGTGCAATTCATCGACGCGCGCGACGCTGCGAAGTTCGTTTTGCGAGTGTTCGAGCACGATCTTAGCGGCGTGTTCAACCTGGCCGGGCCCCGCATGACGTGGATTGATTTTCTGCGAATGCTGGGTGCTGGGAATCTCGTTTGGGTTCCGGACGAGGCGCTCCGCCGCGCGGGCGTTACTGAGTCTGAGCTGCCGCTTTATCGAGCGGAGCACGGCCCGCGGGCGGGGTTGATGGACGTGAGCAACGAGCGCGCTCAAGCCGCCGGATTGTCGCTGACCGCGCCCGCCGCGACGCTGCGTGACACGCGGGAGTGGCTGTCGAATCGGGTAATTGAGATGCCGCTCTCGCCAGGGCGCGAAGCCGCGTTGCTCGCGCTGATTCGTCATTCCGCCGGGATCATCCGCGATGCCGGACGGCCCGAAGGTCGAACCCGCGGCGACTAACCGGCAAAAGCGTGTGGCAAGTCCCGTGGTGCCCAAAACGCGACCGTAACGGGCCGGGTTTGCTCAGACCTGCATCCGTCACGGCGACTCGCGCGCCCGATGGCGGCGCGTTTGCCGTTCGCCCGGGCGCGCTATTCCTCCAGCGCCGAGTGCGCGATTGGCGCCGGCCTGCCGGCGTCGTCCACGGCGACGTAGACCAATTCCGCCTCCGTCACGCGCACCACGTCGCGCGGATCGGTGAATCGCTCCGCTTCGACGCTCACATGGATGCGCAGCGACGAGCGTCCGCTCTTCACGACGCGCCCGTAGAAACTCAGCGTGTCGCCCACGTACACCGGGCGTTTGAATTCGACCGAGTCGATGGCGACCGTCACGAACTTCTGCGGGCTGAATTTCCGCGCCGCGACCGCGCCGGCCTGGTCGATGTAGCTCAGCAGCACGCCGCCGAAGATCGTGCCGTGCGCGTTGGTGTCGCGCGGCATCATCATGACGCGGATGGAGGGGCTGGCGTGCATGGCTGTCCTCTCGTGAGCAGAAATCGCGCGCCGCGCTTCATGAAACGTGGGGCGCGACGCAAACCTCGGCGCGGAGCGTATCGCGCTGCACGGTCTGCTCCAAGCGAGCGAGGCGTTTCGGTAGTGGCTCAGTTTCGCGAAGGAACTCTCCAGCCGAGCCCCGACCGTAAGGGAGGGGTCTCTTGCGACGGGCAGAAAACCGCTCCCTTACGGTCGGGCCTCGGTGTCGAGGGTTTCCCCGGGGTCGCATGACGAAATTGAGCCACTACCGGCGTTTCGCCTGCCCGGCCGGTCGCTTGCGCTCGCGGTTCGGATGGCTCAATTCGTCGTCGCTGCGGGCGCAGCGCGAACGGATGGTTGCATCCACCCGCGCCGGCGGGTATTGGAATGCGCGGCGCGATTCCCAAGGATTCGAGATGAACTCGCCTAATACGCAAGCGGCCGCGACGCACACATTCGGTTATCGACGGCGGCGCGGGTTGAACTGGGTTTTTCTCGGGTTGCTCTACGCCGGCTACTATCTGTGCCGCTACAACCTCAGCGTCGTCTCGCCCGAGTTCACGAAGGAATTCGGCTTCAACAAGCAGGAATACGGCGCGATCAACAGCGGCCGAGAGATCGGCTACGCGATCGGCAATTTCTTCAATGGCCTCTTCACCGACGGACTGGGCGGCAAGCAGGCGATGGCCATCGGCGCCATCGGAACCATTCTGCTGAACCTCGTATTCGCCGGCGTATCGCTCATGAAGTGGAGCGCCGTCAACGCATTCACACTCAGCGGCGGAGCGGTCTCGCTGCTGCTGGTCGCGTTCGTCGTGACGCGCACCGTCGACGGCTACCTGCAGTCCTTCGGCGCGCCGGGAATGGTCAAGATCAACACCTCCTGGTTTCAGCGCCGCGAACGCGGCAAGTTCGCGGGCATATTCGGCGGAATGATCCAACTCGGACAGGTCGGCGTAAATCGACTCGGCGGCGCGCTGATCACGGGAATCGCGATCGGCGGCGTGATGCTCGTTCCGCCGCAGAATTGGCGTTCGATTTTCGTCGTGATGCCTGCGCTGCTCGCCGTGATCCTGGCCCTGGCGTGGATCGTGGTGCGCAACCACCCGGAGCAGGCCGGCTATTCGATCGCGCATGACGACGATGCGCACGCGGCGAATCCGGAGCAGAAGCTCCCGTTGGGCCAGGTGTTCAGCACGATCGCCTCGAACCCGCTCTCGTGGCTCAACGCTGGCGCGTACATGTGCACAGGATTCGTGCGCAAGGCAATGGACAATTTCTGGGTGCTGTACCTGTTCGAAGTATGGCACATCGGCAAGGAAAGCGTCGCGTATGACCGCATGGCGACCTGGCTGCCGATCGTCGCCGTGATCGGGTCGTTCACGACCGGATTGATCTCCGACACGATCGCCCGCGGCCGCCGGTCACCGGTGGCGGCCGGTCTGTACACGGTCGAGACGTTGGTGCTGCTGATCACGCTGCTGGTATTGAAACAGGCGCACCTGGCCAACGCACTGACGGCGTGCGGGCTGCTGCTCGCGATCTCTCTGACCGTGAACTCGAGTCACTCGATCGTCGGCACCGCGGTCACCATGGACATCGGCGGGCGCAAAATGGCTGGCTTCGCGCTGGGGCTGGTCAATTCATTCCAGTACCTTGGCGGATTTCTGGCCGGGTTCGGGCTGGGCGGGCTGATCGACGCCTACGGCTGGGACGCGCTTTTCTGGGCGATGATTCCGTTCAGCGCGCTCGGATCGCTGCTAATGACTGGCGTCTGGTTGACTACGCGAGGGCGCGACGTGAAGGGGGCCTGAAGCGGGGAACAGCAAGTCCGTCGAACTGACGGTCGCGACTTTTTTCCGCCAAGAGGCTCCCAAGCCGAGCCCCGACCGCAAGGGGCTCTTGCGAAGTGCGGAAAGCCACTCCGTTACGTTCGGGCCTCGGTGTCGAGCGATTTCCGACGGTCGAACGCGAACGAAGCCGAGACACCACGAAGTGACGCCCGGCCGTCAAGGGCTGCTCCATCGATCGCGCAAATTCCCATTTGAAAAGGAGCTACGCGCTTCATAGTTGACTTGTGGGCAGCGTTTCGGCTACGCTTGAATGGAGGTAGTGGGAAAGGGCGTTTCGCGGTCCGCGCTCCGTCGCGCGAGGCTTCACGTCTGCGAAATGCCGGCCGCGGAGGCGGCCCGCTCGAACCGGAATTGTTGGGTTTCGCTTGCCGCGCACCAAGTTCGAACACGATTTTCTCTCGGCTCTCGGTCCGTTACTTCGCGCCGCCGATACGGCGGCCGCGTTGGACGCGCTGATCGCCTACCCGCCGTGCATTCTGGTGAATCTTCTGAATCCGACTGACGCGGAGCTTCTCGCCGTTGCGATCGAGGCGCTGCGCATGACCGGGTCAATTGCCGAATGCGATCCGATCGTGCCGTTCCTTGCCCACCAGGATCCAGCCATCGCCGCCGCCGCCGAAAACGCGCTCTGGTCGATCTGGATGCGGGCGGGGTCAGCCGCGGGCAATCGTCGTCTGGCTCGCGCGATGCGCCAGATTCAGGCCGACCAGCATTATCAGGCGCGCCAATCGCTGATGGACTTGACGGTCGATGAACCGCAGTTCGCCGAGGCACACCACCAGCTTGGGTTGGTGCTCTCGCTGATCGAACGCGGAGATGACGCCCTGCTGAGCTTGCGGCGGGCGCTGCGCCTGAATCCGTTGCATTTCGCGGCGGCGTCCGGAATCGGCCACATTCACGCCATGCGCGGCGAACTGGCTGACGCGCTACGCAATTATCGCCGCTCGCTTCAAATCCACCCGAATCAGCCCGACTTGCGCGAGGTCCTGCCGCAGTTGGAAGCGGCGGTCCGGCGCTCCGCGGTGGCGTAAAACGACCGTGCGCGAGAAAGTAACGCGATCAGAACGCGACGCGCAAGAGAGCGCGGTTGGGAATCGCGCTTGCTGGCGCTGCGCGTTCTGATCGCGGCGCGTACTCTTGCACTGTCATCTAGACAGATTCGCACGGCAATTCGATCTAATCCCGCAGCGAGAAGGGCGTGAAATTCGTAGTGCGGTCGTAGTAGTCCTCGTTCTCGACCCGCTTGAGCACGTTGCAGACCAGGTACGTCAACGGCGTCATCAGCGCTTCGACGCCGACTTTGAAGAACCAGTTGAACAGGATGATGTCCTGCAGCGATCCGGCCGACCACACTCCCGCGAACGCGAGCGGATAGAAAACGGCGCTATCGACGCCCTGCCCGACGATCGTCGAACCGATCGTCCGCGTCCAAAGAAACCGCCCGCGCGTCATCAGCTTCATTTTCGACAGCACGAACGAATTCGCGAAATCGCCCAGCCAGAACGCCAGGATCGAGGCGCCCACGATGCGGTAGCTGTTGCCGAAGACCGTCACCAATGCCGGCTGAATGGTCTTGTTAAACGGCTCGTCGGGGCTGGGCGGCAGCGCGATTACGATCGTGCTCATCAGCGAATAGAAGATCATCGCCCCGAAGCCGGCCCAAATCACCTTGCGCGAACGGGCGTAGCCGTAGACCTCGGTCAGGATGTCGCCAAAGATGTAACTAATCGGAAAGAAGATGTTTCCGGCGCCGAATGTCAACGCCCAGCCGGCCAGCGAAATCCGGCACACCTTGCCCGGACCAATCATGTTCGAGCACAACAGCACGGCCACAAAAGCCGCCATGATCAGATCAAAATACTTGTAATGTCGCGGATTTTCGGCGTGCGAGGGCGAATGACGAGCGTGGGATGTCTCGGGAGCCTGTCGCGCGGCGGAATCCGTCACGTTCGCACCCCAGAATGGAGAAAGACACGCGGCCCGAGCCGCCGCGCGCGGGCACGTCACGCGGCGCGCGCGGCGAACGCCCCCAAGGGGATTCGAACCCCTGTCCCCAGGATGAGAACCTGATATCCTAGTCCACTAGACGATGGGGGCATATCCGGCGGACAAAGTCTTCGCGTCTGCAAGCTACCGGCGTGCCAGGAGATCGTCAACCAAAACGCCAACAGCCCGATGGACCCAGTACTTCCACGCGGGTAGTGGCTCAATTTCGAATGCGACGCCGGGAAATCGCTCGACACCGCGGCCCGACCGTAAGGGAGCCGCCTTCTTCGGTCGCAAGAAACCCCTCCCTTACGGTCGGGGCTCGGCTGGGGAGTTCCTTCGCGAAACTGGGCCACTCCCTCCACGCGATTGGCGCTGGAATCGGACGTGGCGTGACGGTATAAACACGTATGGCTGTGCGCTTGACGCGTTGGTCAAGATGCCGGGGCGGGCAGGCTCCGGCGGTCGGCGAGGCCGCGCATTTCGGAATCGCGACTCATCACGGATCGGAAGGGAGCGCCAGCCAGGAGCGCGCTTGAATAAGAACGCGGGCAAAATCAGTCTGGCCGTGGCGATTCTGGCGCTGGCCGCTGGGGTGTTCTGGTGGCAGTCGCGCAGCGGCGAGCCGCGCCTCGAGGGCAAGATCACGTACGTCTGCGTCGCGACGGGCAAGAAATTCACGTTCGAGCGCGGCAAGACGCGCATTCTGCCGCTGGAGAACCCCGAGACCAAGCAGCGGACGCTGCTGCCCTGCGGGCAGGAAGACGGCGTGTGGCGCGTCTCCAGCCGCTGCGCCCAGTTGGTGCGCGACTTGGGGGATCAGAACAAATTCGTCGATCCGGAATCATTAGTCGTCAAGTCCTCGTCGCAGTAAATCCAGGAGGTCGCACGTGACACGGACAGCCCGGCGGGCGTTCACGCTGATCGAGCTCTTAGTCGTCGTCGCCATCATCGCGCTGCTGATTTCGATTCTGCTCCCGAGCCTTCGCTGCGCGCGCGAATCGGCACGAACCGCCAAGTGTGGAGCGCTTCTGCATGCGCTCGGAAACGGAATTCAGACCTACGCGACGGAGAGCAAGGACTGGATACCTGGGACCAACACCTCCGGCGCGACTTTTGCCATCGGGCTCCTCCAGGCTGGTTCAGGCGGCGTGAACTACCTGCGCAGCACACGGCTGGCCGTCCAACGATACGACTGGATCAGCCCATTTCTGTCGACCGAGACCGCGCTGGGAGAAAACCGCGCGAAACGTTTTCGCACAATCGTGAACACCTATCTGTGCCCGTCCCAAGGGAACATTACGGTCGATTCGCTGTACGATTCTCCGCCAAGCATCGACGCGATGGATTTTGCGGCGGAGGGCGCCGACTGGCGACCGCTCAGCTACCTGATGCCCGCGCAATTCCAGGCTTGGGGTGAAACATCCCGTGGTCAGAATCACTACTGGAATCCCTCGACTTTTTCCGGCGTGCCGGTGTGGAACCCGTCGTTGCAGTGGGAATACAAGATGCCGACCTACAAATCACGGGTTACAAGCGTTGGCACCGCCGCGCGGAAAATCGCCGTAGCGGATGGCACCCGTTATCTCGACCAGAATCGCGAACTGGATTTTGACATCACGCCATCTGGTAACCAATTCGGCTCGTTCACCGACCCGGGCGGCTGGTGGGGTGGCTCACAGGCGTACGGCGTCCAATCCGGCACGCTCAATTGGGACAATTCCGCGGTCGCAGCGGGCTCACCCGACGCGCTAGGCGAGGCCATGCCGCTTTCGTACCGCCACGGCTGCGTAGATCGCAGCAAAAAGACCAACAACGCGCGACAGAACGAAGGTTCAATCAACGCGATGTTCTTCGACGGTCATGTGCAGAAGCTAGCCGACCGGCAATCGCGCGAAATTTCGTATTGGTACCCGTCCGGCACCATCATTACGAAGCCCAACGAGGGCCTCACGACTGTGCCGATGAATTTCGTGGTGCCGTAGAGCTCGGCGGAACCGCCCTCGGAACTCGCTTGGGCGGCCTCTGGCACATCGATTGCTAGCTACCTTGTTGAGCGTGTGCGCCTGTGGGGGGCGCGTACGACCAAACCTCAAAGCAAGGGAGCATTCCAATGAAAACGAACTTCCAAGTCGCGCTGCTTTTCGGCGTGCTCGCGTCTGGCGCAGCGAAGGCGCAGTGGTGTGGACCGCCCTGCACTTGGCCGCTTCAGACCCGCGGCTTCGGCTCCGGCATCTGCGGCGACATCGTTGCGCCGGCGGAGCAGATTCGGGTCCTGCTGGCCTGTTCGCTGGCACACGCTTCCATTACCTCTAATTGGGGATGCTGCGGGTATGAAACGAGCACGGGCGCATGGGGTTACCAAGCCGACTGCGCGATGCCGCCAAGCGGCGCCTCGTGGGCCGCCGTTTCGGCCGCTCTGCACGACATTCCAACTTTGAATGCGAGCGCGCACGCATGGACCGCCAGTCCGAACGAAGGACCGGAGTTGTACGCCGGATTCTGCCTGGAACGTTGGGGACTGATCTGCTGCTGCCCGGACTTGAACCACTGTTGGGACCAGTACCCCGGCGGCCCGGTCGGCGGCTGGGCCAGTGCGCAGTATGGTTTCGAATTTACGCCAACCCCGCAGCACCCGGACTGGACGTTCGTCGTCTACATGAACATCGGATACAGCCCGTTCGAGCAGCCGGAACGCGTGAGGCGTAGCACCGCGATCGTTTCAGACAACGGTGTCCCAGCCATGGCGCTCGGGATGTGGGCTGCGCAGAATTGGCGTCGCGCGCCGGGCATGGGTTACGACCCAGTGTCAGGGATGTGGCTTGGCAACGCGAGTTTCGGTGGTGGTGCGGGATCTCACGAGGTTCAAATCGACCGCGTCGATTTCGACGATTCGTCGATGGACGTGAACCTCGACGGGCGCTTCAACGCCGCAGACGTGGCGACGCTGCAGGCCGCGATCGGGTCGAGCGATGCGCGTCTCATCCAGTTCTGGGATTACGACGGAGACCAAGTCATCGACGCGAGCGACGTTCAGCACTTGCAACTTCTGGTCGATCTTGACTTTGACTCGGGCTATTTCGGCGACCTCAACGGAGACGGGACACCGACGTGCGCGGACCTTGCCCTTGAGGCCGTGGCGTTCGGAACGAATCTCGAGGATGCAGCTTACAACATCGCTTACGACTACGACCTCAACGGCGAAATCGAGACGATCGACCGAGAGCGCCTCTATCACCTGATCCTCCCCGGCGACGTGAATTTCGATCAATCTGTCGCGGAGGCGGACCTCGGCTTGCTGCTGTCCGCGCTCGGTAGCCATCTAGGCGACGCAAACTACAACTCTGCCGCGGATTTCGACAACGACAATGACGTGGACGAAAGCGACCTCGGCGTCCTGCTGGCCCACTGGGGGCAGGAGTGTTAGTAGCGTTGACGGCGACGTTGCGTAACGTGTCGGACTTGATGCGCCGGCGCTCGCGGTCCGCGTGCGAGTCACTGCTCGCGTGCGGATCGTGAGCGCTGTGGCGTCGCGCCAGCGAGCGGCGGTCGGATTCGAGCGCTGCCCCCGAACTCGCGTTCATGGTGTCGACGCCCGCCGTCGTGATCGCGCGCCCCCCCTGCCGCCATGACGGCGTGTCTGAGACTGTTCTGAGAGATTCAAGCCGCGGACCACGTTGACGATTTCCTCGAGACTGTGCTGAGGTTCCGGCCTCGCGTGATTCGGGCTGCCGCTAGCTTGCGCGTCGCGGTTCTTTTCACGCGGCCCGCGCCGATAACCCGCTTCCCGCCGCGCCGGGTCTGTTGTTATCGCACATTCCCGCGCCAACCGCTCCGAAATAGCCGTCCGCACGCCGAATACCGATACTCCCTCTGACGACTGTCGTCGGAGGCGCTGATGGATCCGCTTGAAATCGGACTGGTGGTCGGCGTTGAGGGCGACACCGTCGAGGTGCAGATCTCCGTCAGCGACCTGCACATCGAGTATCACGGCAAGACCTACCGGGTCGGACGCCTGGGCACCTACGTCACCATCCCGATGGATCGCCGCACGCTGATCGGATACATCACCCGCGTCGGCGTCACCGGCGAACTCGAACCCGGCCCGAACCCCGCCGCGCCGCGGCGAATCACGCTCACCGTCCAGCTTCTGGGCACCATCACCGGCGACAAATTCAGCCGCGGCGTAAACGAGTACCCGACGCTGGGCGAGCCGGTGCGGCTGGGCGTCGACGAGGATTTCGAGCTGATCTTCGGCTGCTTTGACGAACTGGCCGCCGCGGATGGCTCGGGCGAGCGCAAGTCGTTCGCGATGGGGCGCTTCGCGATCGACACCGATTTCGAGGTGAAGGTGCTGGGCAAGGAGTTCTTCGCCAAGCACGTCGCCGTCATGGGCAACAGCGGCTCGGGCAAGAGCTGCACCACCGCCAAGATCGTCCACGAAGCGACGCGCCTGCCGCACGCGCAGGTCGTGCTGTTCGACATGCACGGCGAATATCTGACCGCCTTCAGCGACAAGGACGGCAAGCCGAACCCAAACGTCACCTATCTGTCGGACCGCAATCTGCTTCTTCCGTACTGGATGCTGGCGTACGAGGAGTTCGAGCAGCTCTTCATAGACGGCAACAACCCGTTGAACCTCAACGCGCAGCGTATCTTTCTGCGCAACGCCTTCGAGCGCCTGAAACGGCCCGCAGCCGACGAGCTCGGCCTGCACGGCGAGTTCACCGTCGACACGCCGGTGTATTACTCGCTCGAGCAGCTCAAAACGTACGCGCAGAACATGAACGACGCGCGTTTCGTGCTGAACACGCAGACCTACGCCTTTTCGCGCCTTCCGTTTCGCACGCTTCCGGTGGAGAAACAGGAAGAGCTGGTGATGGCGCGGCGGATGGAGTTCAACCCGGCCAGCGCCGAAGGCGAAGTGCCGCACGCGACGTATTTCGGCAAGCTGCTGGGATTCGTGAACCTGCTCGAATCGCGGTTAAACGACCGCCGTTACGACTTCCTGCTGCGCCCGTTCGAACAGGTGAAGCGAAACACGGATCTGAACGGCAAGCTGCGCCTGGACGCGACGCCCGGGCAGATCAGCCACTCGATCTCCTGGGTCATCCGCCAGATGCTGGGCCAGATGCACACGCGCAAGAACCTGACGATCGTCGACCTGTCGGGTCTGCCGTTCGAAGTTGTCGACGTGACGGTGGCGGTGCTGACGCGGGCGCTGTTCGACTACAACTTCTGGTCGCCGGTGAAGTCGCGCCAGCCGGTTCTGCTGTGCTTCGAAGAGGCGCACAATTACCTGCCGCGCAAGCCGGTCGAAGGCCGCAAGACGTTCGCGCGCAACGCGGTGGAGAAGGTCGCGAAGGAAGGCCGCAAGTACGGCGTTTCAGGGATGATCGTGAGCCAGCGGCCGAGCGAGATCAGCGAGACCATCCTGAGCCAGTGCAACACGATGGTGCTGATGCGCATGAACAACCCGGACGACCAGGAATACGCCGCGCGCGTCGTGAGCGATCAGTTCCGCAGCCTGATCAGCCTGCTGCCGAGCCTGAAGCCGGGCGAAGGCTTCATCATCGGCGACGCGGTGCTGATGCCGATGCGCACCCTGATCGACATGCCGCCGATTTCGCCGCAATCGGCGAACATGGACTTTTTCGGCCTCTGGGCCCGCGGCAACGGCACGCAGGACACCGAGCGCACGATCCAGCGTTGGTGGCGTCAGGAGCGCAGCACGCACGCCCTGGCGACCGGCGGCGACCCCGCCGCCGCGGGTCCGCAAAGCATCCCGTCCCAAACGCCAACGCCCGCTCAAGCGCCACGCTCGCCCTCGCCCGCCTCACCGCCAGCGTCGACCGGCTTCCAGCCCAACTCGCCGGAAACTCCACCGCCGGGCGGAGGCTTCCAACCTGAAGCATCGGCCGCGGCGGCACAGCTTACGCCGGCGCAGCGCAAGCTGGCGGAACTTTCCGCGCTGCTGTCGGGGGAGTAGCGCGAGCGCGCCCGGATGCGCTACGCGACTCTTCCGCTCCTTCCGGGCTGAAGCCGCGACATGACGAATTTGAACAGCGCGTCAGTAAGCGTTGCAGTGTCGGCAACACCAGGCCGCCGCAGCTCAATTGACGTCATTTGACCCTTGGCCCCGCCCGCACCCGCGCTGCATAATGCACGCTCCTGACACGCCTTGGGAGGACGGCGATGAACGTTCCGATCAAGCGCGGCATGCTGATCCGCTATCAGAATCACTACTGGTTCATCGAGGATTTCGTTGAGCGCCACTCGGGCAAGCAGCGGCCGACGGTGCACGTTTCGCTGCGCGACGCGAAGGACGCGCGCGTCGTCGATCACACGCTCGATGAGCTCTCGCCGGTCCAGGAAGTCACCTACGAGCATCGCCGCGCCCAGTACCTCTTTCCGCGCGGCGGGCAGTTCGTGTTCATGGACGCCGAGTCGTTCGACGAGTACGAACTGGGACCGGCGCAGCTTGCCGGCGTCGAGAAATTCCTGCGCGACGGCGAGGAGTACCGCGTGATGTTCGTGCAGGGTCAGCCGCTTTCGCTGGACATGCCGGAGACGGTGGTGCTGAAGGTCGCCGTCACCGCCGCCCCGTCGCACGCCGTCGGCTCGGCGGGCAGCGTGCTGAAGGAGGCAACGCTCGAGAACGGGCTGGAGGTGCGGGTACCGCTGTTCATCAAGACCGGCGACGCGATTCGCGTCGACACGCGCTCGCGGACATATTCCGGCAAGGAAAACGCGTGACGGTTCGCTGACGTGCGACCCACATGCCTCGGACGGGTGCGATGGCCGCGGCAGTCGGCGTCCATGGCCATCACCGCAGTTCGCAAACGGCGTGCCCGCCAACGGCCGCAGGCATGCGACGCGATATCCCGCCACCGCATCAGGCGAGCGCGGTCAGAGACCCAGCCGGCGGGCGATGATGTTTCGCTGAATCTCGGTCGTGCCCGAGTACAGCGTGCTGCCCACGGCATCGCGCAGGTCGCGCTCCAGCTCGAACTCGGTCATGTATCCGTAGCCGCCGTGAATCTGGATCGCGTCCAGGCAGTTCTTGACGTAGCTCTCGGCGGTATGCAATTTGGCCAGCGCCACATCGAGCTCGGCGTTTCGGCCCAGCGATTTGAGCCAGCCGATCTTGTACACGAGCATGCGCGCGGTTTCGTAGCGCAGCTTCATGTCGACAATGCGATTGGCGACCGACTGGTATTTTCCGATCGCGTGGCCGTACTGCCTGCGCGAACGCGCGTATTGCACGCACTGCTCGATCTGCCGCCGCATCGTGCCCAGCCCGTTGGCCAGGATGTTGCTGCGCTCCCACTCCATCGAGCTGTTGAACACCTCCGCGCCGCGTCCCTCGCGCCCCAGCAGGCTGCCGCGCGGCACGCGGCAATTCTCGAAGATCACCTCCGCCATGGGCGAGGTGCGCAGGCCCATTTTCTCGATCTTGCGGCTGGTGTTGATGCCCGGCGTGTCGCGCTCGACGAGAAAGGCGCAAATACCCATCACGCCCAGTGAAGGATCGAGCGTTGCGTAGGCGGCGAACAGGTCGCAGACCGGCGCGTTGGTGCAGAACGTCTTGGTCCCGTTCAGCACGTAATGGTCGCCGTCGCGCGTGGCGCGCGTCCGCATGCTGAACACGTCCGAGCCGGATTCCGGCTCGCTGGCGGCGTTCGCGCCGATCAGGCTGCCGTCGCACAGTCGCGGCAAATAGCGCCGCTTCTGCTCGTCGGTGCCGTAGAGCAGGATCGGGATCGAGTTGGTCCAGAGATGCGCGTTGATCGAGAAGAGCAGTCCCTGGTCCTTGCAGCCGTAGCCCAGGCCCTCCATGACGGCGATGGTCGTCATCAGGTCGCCGCCGCTGCCGCCGTATTCGGTCGGGATCGGCAGGGCGTGAACGCCGAAGCGCGCGCAGCGCAGCCAGCCTTCGCGCCAGAATTCGCCGCCGGCGTCGCGCGCGATCACGTCGTCGGCCAATTCGGCCTTGGCGAACGCGATGGCGGCGTCTTGATACTCTTGCTGTGCTGTGGAAAGCGCGAAATCCATCGCCGGATTGTACAAAGACCGCGCGCCGTGCGATCGGCGCTTAGAACGACAACGCTGGTTACGTGGACCGCCGTTACTTCAGCTCGACGTTCCAATACGCGAAGTCCAGGAACTGCTTCCAGCTCGCGTACTTGGATTCCGAAAGCTTCAGCGTCAGCACCGGCGAGCGGCGCGGGGCGCGCGGGCGCGTGATCAGCTTCATGTGCGCCTGCATCGGCGTGCGGCCACCCTTGCGGACGTTGCAGCGCACGCAAGCGCAGACGACGTTGTCCCAACTCGTCACGCCGCCCTGCGAGCGCGGCAGGACGTGGTCGATGCTCAACTCGCTGCTCGAATAGCGCTTGCCGCAATACTGGCAGCGGTTCTGGTCGCGGGCGAAGAGATTGCGCCGATTCAGCTTCACCTCGACGCGCGGCAGCTTTTCGTAGACCAGCAAGCGCACGATCTTCGGCACCGCGATCTGAAAGCGCACGGTGCGGATCCAGTCGTGCCGTTCCGGCTCGAAGCGGGCCTTGGCCCGACTGACCTCAACCCAGTCGTCGAAGTCGTAGGTCTCATGCTTGCCGTCTTCGATCGAAACCACGTCGGCAAGCTGGCGATAGACCAGCGTCATCGCGCGGCGCGCGCTGATCACCCGCACCGCCATGTAGAAGCGGTTCAGAAGCAGCACGCTCGCGGAAAGCGCCGGTGAATCGGCCAACATGCGCGACAGTCCTCCCTGGTCGAGCCGAACCGCGCACGATTCGCGGTTACCGGTCTGATTATACCGAACGCGGCCCGGCCGCAACCGGCACAAACCGACATTCGGCAGTGGCTCAGTTTCCAATGCGACGCCCGGAAAACGCTCGACACCGAGGCCCGACCGTAAGGGAGCGGCCATCTGCGGTCGCAAGAGACCCCTCCCGTTCGGTCGGGGCTCGGCTGGGGAGTTCCTTCGCGAAACTGAGCCACTACCCGACATTCACAGTCGTTTGACCGAGGGTCGGTAGTGGCAGAATCCGCGGCAACCGAACCGCGCCCGTAAGAAGCTATGAAAGCCGGGTCTCCTGGCGGTTAATCTCCGCCGGACGGGAAACCCGGCCGTGTGGCCGGCCCAAAGATGAATTCAGCATCTTGAGGAGACCCGGCGATGTCGATTCTCGCGATTGATCTGGGGCAGAGCAAGTCGGTTTTCGCGTTCCGCGACGCGCGTCAGGAAGAGCAGGTGGGCAGCTTCAAGCCCAATCGCGAGACGATCCGCAAAGTGCTGATCCGCCTGGCGCCGAAGCTGGTGGTGGTCGACGTTGATTCAGGCCCGCGAAGCGATCGTGGTGGCGCAGACGCGCTGCAAGGTCCAGATCCGGGCGGTTTGCCCGCTGGCGGCCAGCGTTTATGACGTCGCCGCGGAACTGGGGATTCGGACGCTGGTGGCGGACACGACGCAGGACGCCTGGACGTGGCGTGCGGTCAAGCGCAAGACCGACCGCGACGACGCGCTCAAGCTGTTGCGATTGGCGGCGGTGAATCAGTTGAATCCGGTGCACGTTCCGACGCCGGTGATGCGTCAATGGCGGGCGTTGATTCAGGCCCGCGAAGCGATCGTGGTGGCGGACGCGCTGCAAGGTCCAGATCCGGGCGCTGCTGCTGCGTGCGGACAGCGGTCTGAAACGCGGCAAGAGCGGTTGGACGCAGGGCAGCCTGGAAGCCCTGCGGCAATGCACGCGACCGCTGCGGGAAAGGTTGATGCAGGGTTACGACGAAAGCTCGACCGCTCCCGTGGGCGCAGCCGGACCGCAATCGGCCGCAGCCCGTCCGTAAGAATGGGCCTCGTCGCATAAGCCGAATGGGACGCCAAGTGTCAACGTCGATTGACCGGCGCAAACCCGAATAGAAGGCTGACCCCCTCTTGTCGCAAAAGACCCAGCCCGCTTGACAGACCCGGCTTCATAGAAGGGAGCGGGGAATAAGACAGGCCCGAATTTCGCATTCCCCGCTCCGATCCGGTCGGGCCTCGGTGTCGAGCGTTTTCGTGCCGTCGCAAGCGAAACAGAAACATGCCTCCCAGCACTCCGTTATTATCCGACACATCGAACGCAATCCTGACCGGTCTCGCCGGGTTGGAGCATCTACTTCCGCAGGCGGTCGCCGAGCGTTCGGCTTCACGAACCAAAGGAGATTTCGAGTGAACTGTCGTATTGAATCGTCGACACGAACCGCGTCGCTGCACATGGCAGCCGGAATGGCCGCCGTTTGGGTTCTGTCCGTCGCCGTGATCGCCGCTGACACGGAGCTGCTGCCGCGGAAGCTGATATTCGGTAATCCCGATCGCAATTCGCCCAAGCTTAGCCCGGACGGCAAGAATCTGGCCTACCTGGCGCCGGTGAACGGCGTGATGAACATCTGGGTCGGACCGCTCGACGACCCGAAGCAGGCCCAGGCCGTCACTGACGACACGAAACGCGGAATCCGCCAGTATTTCTGGGCCTACAACAACGAACAGGTGATCTACCTGCAAGACACCGGCGGCGACGAGAACTGGCGCGTCTACGCGGTAAACGTGAAAACCAAGGAATCCAAGGACCTCACGCCGCTCAAGGGCGTGCAGGCGCGCATCCAGGAGGTCAGCCCGAAGTTCCCCGGCGAGATTCTGGTCGCGATCAACGACCGTGTGCCCCAGTTTCACGACGTCTATCGGGTGAATCTCGCCAGCGGCGAGCGAACGCTCGTCGCCAAGAACGATGAAAAAGAGAACCGCTTCGCCGCATACCTGACCGACGAGGACTACCGCGTGCGGTTCGCCATGCGCCTGACTCCCGACGGCGGCAGCGAGCTGCTCCAACGCGGTGACGGCGATACTTGGGAGAGCTTCACCAAGATTCCGCAAGCCGACAGCCTCACGACCAACGCCGTCGGCTTCGACAAGACCGGCGACACGATCTACATCATCGACAGCCGTGGCCGCGACACGGCGGCGCTTACCGCAGTCGACGTGAAAACCAACGCCGCCAAAGTGCTGGCGGAAGACGCCCGCGCCGACGCCGGCGACATCGTCATTCACCCAACGTCGAAAATCGTCCAGGCGGTCGGCTTCGAGTATGAACGTCAGGAATGGAAGATCCTCGATCCGGCGTTCGAGAAGGACTTCGCCGCGCTGCGCAAGGCCGCCGAGGGCGACATCGACATCGTCAGTCGTTCGCTGGACGATTCGCGCTGGATCGTGGCATTTGTGCAGGACAACGGCCCGGTGCGCTGGTTCCGCTTCGACCGCGACACGCAGAAGGCGACCTTCCTCTTCACCAATCGCCCGGCGCTGGAGGGCAAGCCGCTCGCGCGGATGTATCCGCAGGTCATTCCCGCGCGCGACGGACTGAAGCTGGTGAGTTTCCTGACGCTGCCGGTCGCCGCGGATGCCGCCGGCAAGGGCCGCCCCGACAAGCCGCAACCGATGGTCCTCTTGGTTCATGGCGGCCCGTGGGGGCGGGATTCGTGGGGCTTCAACGGCCTGCATCAGTGGCTGGCCAATCGTGGGTACGCCGTGCTGAGCGTGAACTTCCGCGGCTCGACCGGCTTGGGCAAGAAATTCGTCAACGCCGCCGACAAGGAGTGGGCCGGCAAGATGCACGACGACCTGCTCGACGCGGTGCAATGGGCGGTGAAAGAGAACATCGCCGACGCCAAACGCGTCGTCATCATGGGCGGCAGCTACGGCGGCTACGCGACGCTCGTCGGCCTGACGTTCACGCCGGAGGTCTTCGCGGCGGGCGTGGATATCGTCGGCCCATCGAGCCTGGTGACGCTGCTGGAGTCGATTCCGCCCTACTGGCAGCCGATGATCGACATGTTCGCAACGCGCGTCGGCGACCATCGCAATGATGAGGGTCGCGCGTTCCTGCTTTCGCGCTCGCCGCTCTCGCGCGTCGATGCGATCAAGCGGCCGCTGCTGATCGGCCAGGGCGCCAACGACCCGCGCGTGAAACAGGCCGAGGCGGATCAGATCGTCAAGGCGCTCAAGGAGCGCAACATTCCGGTGACGTACGTACTGTTCCCCGACGAAGGGCACGGATTCGCGCGACCCGAGAACAGCTTGGCCTTCTGGGCCGTGACGGAGGCCTTCCTATCGAAGCACGTCGGCGGGCGCTTCGAGCCGATCGGCGATGATTTTCACGGATCGAGCATCAGCGTGCCGGAAGGCGGCGAGATCGTTCCGGGGCTGAAGGATGCGATGAAGCCGCAGTAGAGGTGAAGGGAAAGGGGACAGGGGACAGGAGAGCCGGGGATCGGAACCCGCCACGCCAGTTGTGGGCCTGGCTCCGGCCGGGATTCCAAGCGGAATCACAGCAGTTGGAGAAATTCGTCCACCGTCAGCCCAGCTCCGGCGACGATGCTTCCAAGTGTTCCGGTGTCGATCGAGCGGTGCGCGGGTACGACCACTTGCGCAAACGGGTGGTCGCGCCGCATGACGATGTGACTGCCCTTTTTTGCCGCCGAACCGAAAAGCCGGCCCGTTTCAAGGCCGATAGGACCTTGCGATACGGCATCCGCGCAAAAGTCCGCTCACCGCGCTGACACCTCGATCTCAACCACCTCGGAGTCGGTCTGCGTCGGCACCGGCAAGCCGTCCTTCAGCAACGCTTCAACGTAAGCCTCGATGGCCTCCTTCGCGTTGCGCAGCGCCTGCCGGCGCGTGCGCCCCTGCAAGACGCAGCCGGGCAATGCCGGCACCGTCGCGACATAGCCGCTCTCGTTTCCCGCGCGAATCACGACCGTAAGTCATGCGGTCCTCATGTTATTCCAAGCCATGATGATAGCGTTGGGCACCGGCGCCGGACCTACCGGAAATCCGTTTGGCGCAACGAGCTGCACATCGCGCGAGGGCCCCAGATCTACGTCATGAGCGGCCTTCCATCTCTGTCGGCCAAATGTCACGATCGGCGATTTCAAGCACATTGCCCGCCGGATCATGAAAGTAAAACGAACGCCCGTGCAGCGGCGGATCCCATTGAATCTCCTCGAGAATCGCGACGCCGGCCGCTTTGATCCGGTCCATCCAAGCTTGGTACGCACCCTTCGGCGCCACAAAACAGGTGTGCGCCCGCCCCGACGTTCCATGCGGCGGCGGGCTGGCCTGATTCGCGCTGCGGTCGGCGTTGAAGATCAGGAGAATCGAGGCGCCGAGCCGGTAGCCGTTCGTGCCACGCATGCGCTGATTGCGGAGTCCGAGCAGGTTCTCATAGAAACGAATCGTCTCGGCGTAGTTGTGATCTCGGCAATAGAGCACGGTCTCAAGAACTCCGGCCAGATCGGTTTGGTACACGCTCGCGACCTCCGCGGCGCGGCGCGGTCACCGCCGCCTACTCCCGTCGATACGCATCCGTGCTCAAGTATTTCAGTCCCGAATCCACCATCAGCGTCACCACGCCGGCCTCGGGTCCCAGGCGCTGTCCCACTTCGATCGCCGCAATGACGTTTGCGCCGGACGACGTGCCCGCGAACAGGCCCTCCTCGCGCGCGATCCGCCGCGCCATCGCTTTGGCGTCATTCGTCTTCACCGCAATGATCTCGTCGACCAGTTCCGGCGCCCACAACGGCGGCGTATAGCCGATCCCGACACCCTCGATCTTATGCGGCCCCGGCGTGCCGCCCAGCAGCACCGACGATTCGGCCGGCTCGACGCAGGCGATCCGAACGCCCGGCTTATGGCGCTTCAACACGGTCGCCACGCCGCGCGAAGAGGCGGCGGTCCCGACGCAATGCACGAAGGCGTCGACATTTCCCTGTGTCTGACGCCAGATTTCCTCGCCGAGCGCGTGGTAGCCGGCGACGCTGTCTAGGTTGTTGAGCTGGTCGGTCCAATACACATGCGGCTCGCGGCTGATTTCGCGTGCCGCTTCGATCATGTCGAGAATGAGCTTCCTGGTGCTGCGTCCGCCTTCGCTGGGCACGAGCGTCAGCTCGGCCCCGAGCGCTTTCATGTGGTCGAGCTTCTCCCGGCTGAACGCGTCGGAGCTGACGATTCGAATGCGGTAGCCCCGCGCCGCGCAAACCAGCGCCAGCGACGCGCCGGTGCTGCCGCCGGTGTATTCGACAACCGTGTCGCCCGGATTTAGCCGGCCGTCCTGTTCCGCGCGTGCGATGACCGCCAGCGCCATGCGATCCTTCATGCTGCCGGTGGGGTTTTCCCATTCAAGCTTTGCAAAGACGCGCGCGCAGCCCGGCGGAACAACCGCTCGGAGCTGAATGAGCGACGTATCGCCGATAGCGTCCAGGATCGGCACGACCGCGACTCCAATTCAACGCTGATACGTTCTGTCCGAATCGCGCCCGTCAGGAAGCGGGGCCGAAAGACGCGTCGCTTTCCGCGTTCCCGACTCCCGGCCAGTTGAAGAACTCACCCAGCCGAGCCCCGACCGTCAGGGAGGGGTCAGCTTGGTCCTCGAAAACGCCGAGATTCCATCAATCTCGGTCATCGGCCCGACCCTCCTTTACGGTTCCCATACGGTCGGGGCTCGGTCAGAAGCGTTTCTCAGCGCGCGGTAACGGTCGCGGCTCGGTCAGTCTCACTCAATCGCTGCGGACTCGTCCACTGTGCTACAATTTCCGCGTAGCCGGGCAGCGCGGCGTTGGCCAGGCGCCGGCGAGCGGCGGATTCTCATGCTTAAGCAGCATAGCCAACTTGTCTTGACGCTGCTGATCGTCGCGGACGCCTGCGCCATCTCCGTGGCCTGGCTGGCGGCGTACTGGCTGCGTTTCGCCTGGCTGTATGTCGATCCCGGCAAGGGCGTTCCGCCGCTTTGGGACAAGTACCTGCCCATGCTGCCGCTGGTGGTGGCGGCGCACATCGTCATTTTCTATCGCATTCGCCTCTATCGCCCGCGGCGCGATCGCGGCGTGGTCAGCGAGACGCAGGACATCGTGAAGGCGTTCCTGGTCGCGATCGTCGCGGTCGTGCTGATCGATTATCTCATGCCGCAGTCGCACAAGATTTCCCGCCAGTTCATCGCCACGTATGGGCTTGTCGGCACGACCTGCTTTGCGCTCTTTCGCGGCACGGTTCGCGTCATCATCCGCATGCTTCGGCGGCGCGGCTACAACCGCCGCACGGCGGCGATCGTCGGCGTCGGCCGCAACGCGCAGCGCCTGCTGTTCGCGATTCGCAACAACGCCTGGACCGGTTACGAAGTCGTGTATTTCGTCTCCGACGAGCCGCCCGCGGCCGAACGCAACGTGCGCGGCGTGCCGGTGCTCGGTCCGCTGGCGGAATTGCGGACGATCGTCGAGCAACAGCCGGTTGACGCGGTGTTCGTCGCCCTGGCGCAAGACGAGTCGCCGCGGACCAACGAGGTGCTGGAAGCGCTTGAGGACAATCCCGCAGACGTGCGTCTGGCGCCGGAGATTCTGCCCAGCTACGCCATGCGCCCGAACGTTACGGCGCTGGACGACGTGCCGATCATCGCGCTGCGGCAGACTCCCCTATACGGCATGAACGCGCTGCTGAAGCGCGGATTCGACCTGGCCGTCGGCGGCGCGTGCCTGCTAATCGCGCTTCTGCCGATGACGGCGATCGCGCTGGCGATCAGGCTCACCGACCGCGGACCGGTGTTCTACCGGCAGCGCCGCTCCGGGCTCGACGGCCGCGAATTCACCATGCTCAAGTTCCGCACAATGCGCGTGAATGCTGAGCAGGGCGGCCCGGTCTGGTCGCAGAAGAAAGACTCACGGCGGACGCGCCTGGGCGCCTTCCTGCGGCGCACCAGCCTCGACGAGTTACCGAATCTCTTCAACGTGATCGCCGGCAGCATGTCGCTGGTCGGCCCGCGCCCGGAACGCCCGGAGTTTGTGGCGCGCTTCAAGGACGAGATTCCGCGCTACATGCTGCGGCACAAGATGAAGGCCGGCATGACCGGCTACGCGCAGATCCACGGCTGGCGCGGCGACACGTCGCTCAAGAAACGTGTCCAGCACGACTTGCATTACATTCGCCACTGGAGCCTGCTGCTGGATATTCGCATCCTGCTGCGGACGCTGTCGGGCGTTTGGTTCAGCCGGCACGAGGCGTAGCGGACCGCCAGGCTCCGTGTGAGCCGTGCAAGTTGACAGTCCTCCGGGCGACGAGGATGATCTGGACTGGCGAATGTTCGAGTTCGCCGCCGCCCGGGCGATTAGCTCAGTTGGCTAGAGCGCCTGCTCGACACGCAGGAGGTCAGAGGTTCAAGTCCTCTATCGCCCATGAAGCATCGGCATTCCGCCGCCGAGTTCGACGCCGCTCCTGCTGAACCGGACGCTGCGCGGCTTGCGCGCGAGTTGATCCTCCGCGACATCCTGGGTTTTCTGACTACGGTTCGACGACCACCTTCGCCCCGCGCATTGTCGGCGTCGTCGAGTGAATCCGGCAGAAGTAAATGAACTCGCCCGCCGTGTCGAACGAGTGCCGGAATGTCTTTCCGGCGGCGATGAAGCCTGAGTCGAACACCGAGCCGGCGTCGGCATCTCCCGGATTGCCGCTGGTAATGGTGTGATCGGCGAAGTCGGAGTTCGTCCATTCGACCGTCTTGCCAACCTTGATCGTCAGCGGATTCGGCGAGAACGTGAAGTCGCGAATCGACACGGCGACGATGTCGTCGCTCGAGTTCGAGTTTGCGTTCGAATTCGAATTGGCGTTCGTGTTCGCGTTTCCATTCGAATTTGCGTTCCCGTTCGTGTTCGCGCTCGAATCGGTGGTCGGCGGACAACCGACGGAGATGGCGGCGAAAATCGCCGTCGCGAAAATCAGGCTCAGCCGGGTGCGCCTTGCATGTGACGTAAGCATGTGCATTCCTTCGATTAAGCAATGGACTCCGCCGTGCGATTCGGCAGCGTGGTCGCTCAGGGCGACGACACGAGTTTGTACACTTCCCCCTTCTGGCCGGTCGGCCCGAGCGAGTTACTGGTCAGCACGTACAACTCGCCATCGGTGTCCTGCCCGAACGACAGGATGAACCGCCCGAGGCGGCCATTGTCGCGGCCGACCAGAGAAAGTTCCTCTCTCGTCCATGTGCCGTCGGTTTGTTCGCTGGCCGTGAATAGCGTTCCGTCGCCGGCGGTGAATCCGCGGCTCCAGTCGGCGAAGATGTAGCGATCCGCGAGCGCGGCGACCGCCGACCCGCGATAGAAATATCCACCCACCACCGCCAAACCGAAACTCGCGCCGTCGACCCGATGCGGATAGTCGAGAATCGGCGGCGTCAGCGCATTGCCGGCGAGGTCCTGCGACGGACACACCGCCGGCGGATTGTCCGGCGCGGTTGAGTCAAAGCACGAGTTGCCCTCGCGGACGCGCCAGCCGTAGTTGCCGCCGCGCGTGATGATGTCGATCTCTTCAAGCCGATTCTGGCCCACATCGGCTAGAAACAAGCGCCGCGCGCCGCCGCGGTCGAACGAGAAGCGCCACGGGTTTCGCAAGCCCAGGGCCCAGATCGCCGGCGCGGCGTTGGCGACGCCGACGAACGGGTTGTCCGCCGGCGCTTGGCCGGTGTCAGCGTCGATGCGGAGAAGTTTGCCCAGCAGCGTGCGTTTGTCTTGCGCGTTTCCGGTGACGGTGTTGTGCCCGACGCCGTCGTCGTTCGCCGCGCCGCCGTCGCCCACTGAGACGTAGAGAAATCCGTCCGGGCCGAAGGCCAGCCCGCCGCCGTTGTGATTCGCCTGCGGCTTTGGAATCGTGAGCAGGATTCTCTCGCTGGCGTCCTCAACGGTGTTCGAATCGTCAGAACGCACGAGGAATTCGGAGACATGCAGTTCCGAGTCGAAGTCGGCCTGTACGCTCGCCGATTTCGGCGCGCTATAGCAAACGAACAGGCGTCGATTCGCAGCGAATTGCGGGTGCAGCGCCAAGCCCAACAATCCCCGCTCGTCGTAGGTGGCACTCAGCGTGACCATTCGGCCGCGGAGGTCGAGCATCGGTGCATCGCGCAGCGATCCGCCGTCGATGACGCGCAGTAGTCCCGCCTGATCGGCGACGAACAAGCGGCGTGTGCCATCGCTCGGGGCCTCCATCGCAATCGGCGCGGTGAGGCCGACGACGATCAACTGCGCCTGCACGCCGACTGCCGTGGCGTTTCCATCGCCGTTGTCATTGATATTCGCGTTTTCGTTGTCGTTCGTGGTCGCGGCGGGCGGCGGCGGGCAACCGGTGATTGCGAAAACGGCCAACGCCAGCGCAATCGAACTGAAGCGGGAAAACGAACGAAAGTGAGGGCGCATCAAGAACTCCAGGCCCACGAGTGAATGTGTCCGAATCACGCGATTCTTGCAAGGCGACGTTTGTCGCGACGGCACCCGTCCAACGCTTACCGTATCGCGTCCGCAAATCCGCCTTCGACCGCGAACTTTGCGACCGGCCGCCGATCCGTCGGCAGTTCGCGCTCGCGAAGCGCCGGCGGAAGAACGTCCGGGCCGGCCGGTCGGCCGACGGCGGCCATGCAGATTACTTCATAATCTTCCGGCACGGCGAGTGTCTTTCGCGCGCGATCGAAGTCGATCCCGGCCATTCCATGCACCACCAGCCCGCGCTTCCATCCCTCCAGCGCGAACTGCGCCCACGCCGCGCCGGCGTCAAAGGCGTGATGCTTGTTCGGCTCGTTATTCATCGTGAAACGCATGCGCGACGCGATGACCAGCAGCGCGCCGGAGTGCTTGGTCCACGATTGGTTGAATTCGACCATCAGTTCGAAGAAACGCGACCAATTGGGCGTGTCGCGCAGCGCATACATGAATCGCCAAGGCTGCTCGTTGAAGCACGACGGGGCCCAGCGGGCCGCTTCGAGCAGGCTCAGCAGCTCCGCCCGCGAAATCGCCTCGCCCGACATCGCGCGCGGCGACCAGCGGTCGACAAAGAGCGGATCGATCGGGTGTTCGGTCTTGCGCGACGCAGAGCCGCGCGGAAGCGTATAGGGCATAGCTCTCCCTTCCTAAGTTTGAAGTCCGGCTCGGATTCACTCACGGCGAGAGCCGGCTGATCGTCCAGCTTCCGTCCGCCTGGCGTTCGTAGCAGATTCGATCGTGCAGGCGGTTGGGCCGGCCCTGCCAGAATTCGATACGCTGCGGCGTTACGCGGTAGCCGCCCCAGTGCGGCGGGCGCGGCACTGACCGGCCGGCGTGCTGCGCGGCGAGCTGAAGAAACCGCGCCATCAGTTCGTCTCGCCGCGGCAGGACCTCGCTCTGGCGCGACGCCCACGCGCCCAACTGCGAATCGCGCGGGCGCGTCGCGAAGTACGCGTCGGACTCGGAGTCCGAGACGCGCTCCACGTCTCCTTCGACCCGCACCTGGCGTTCCAGCTCCGGCCACCAGAAACACAGCGCCGCGCGGGCGTTCGATCCAAGCGTCCGCCCCTTGCGGCTCTCGTAGTTGGTGTAAAACACGAACCCGCGCGGATCGACGCCCTTCAGCAGCACCACGCGCGCCTCCGGGCGGCCGTCCGCGGAGCACGTCGCCAGCGTCATTCCGTTCGGCTCGCGCAAACCGGCGGAGAGCACCTGCGCAAACCAAGCTTCGAACTGCCGTATCGGATCCGGATCGGCCGTCTGCTCGCCAAACTCGCCGGCGTGGTAATCGACACGGAGCGTTGGATCGGCCGGCGTAGTCATTGCCGGACGATTGTATCGCGGGTTGCGGTTTCGGCGTGGACGCGAAAGCGCATCGACGCCAACCGCTGCCGCGTTGCGCGGCGCCGAGCAGAATCGCGTGCGCTAACGCTCCTTTGCGTCTATTGCGACGCGATGAATGCTTGAAGCTCGACGACTTCCTGGTCGGTGAGCGTAATGCCGCGCATCGCGGACAAGACGCTGCCCATGTTGTTGGTAATCCGGCCTTCCCTTCCCGAAAGGCCGCGAGCGGAGTGACAGCTTGCGCACCGCTGCGCGAAAATCGCCTGCCCGGCGGCCGCGTTTCCGGTCAGGTCCGACGGCGTTTGCGTGTCGGTTTGGGTCGGACAACCGCCGACGCTCAGGCTCAGGGTGGCTCCGACCAGCAGCAGGAATGCCGCACGTGCGACAGAGGACATCAGACGCTCCTTCTCAGTCGCGAGCGGGCTCCAGGCTTGAGCGCCCGCGAACGTCGCCAGATTAACGCACGTCATGACGCCGGCGGCTGCATCCGCGTCGCTCGCGCCGCGGATCAAGATGTTCGGATCGTCGGGCCAAGATGATAGGCGATGCGCACCCAACTTGGCGGTTACCTCTTTTCCTAGAGCAAGTCAGTACTATTGCGCAACGTCATTTCGCCGTCGCTTCGCGACGCCGTTTGTCCCCGGATGGGGGTAGTGGCTCGATTTCGCATGCGACTCCGGGGAACCTTCGACACCGAGGCCCGACCGTAAGGGAGCGGCTTTCTGGCCGTCGCAAGAAACCCCTCCCCCTGATGGTAGGGGCTCGGTTGGGGAGTTTCTCCACGAAACTGAGCCACTACCCGGCTGGGAGTCAGAACATTGCCCGGCCCTGGGTTCACGGCGTTGCCAAGTACAAGTTCGGTCAGTGGCGACAGAGACCTGGCTGTACCATTACGATCCTTGCGGCCGCTACTTGAAGGCCGCGAGTAGGTTTCCGCCCAGAATGGTCGCCCTCCTACCGCGAACGCGGATGACTACGCAGCCGGCTTTCGCCCCCGGGCGAGCCGCGTCCCGGACGACCAGCGCGACGTCTCCTTCAAGCATCCAACTCGCGACGGCGTCGAATTCCGGCCGCAGCTTCTTCGCCGAGAGCAACTCCAACTTTCCGACCGAATACTCCTCGAAATTCGGCATCCTGAGCCGCGACGCAGCTTCTACTAGGGCTTGGGCGGTGAGTGGGCGGGCGGGTTCGTCGGGAAGTGGGCCGTCGAGCGGAAGGGGTTGGTATCCGACGGCGTCCAGCACTGCGGAAATGCGACCAGTGTCTTTTGGGCCGATCGCGACCAGGAACTCCAAGCCGCAGCGCCACGCGAGGTTTTCGCGAGACAGCTTTTCGGGTTTCGTCGCGGCCAGGCGTCGTAGCGCCTGGGCGACCGTCTCATCAGGCGACGGTCGGGTCGCCGGCGTTTCCGCTTCTTTGGGCGTTGCCGGCGTCGTGACGCGCGGTCGCGAACGCGTGCGGTGGCGCGAATGAGATTGGGCGAGTGCGTGGGCTGGTATCAGGGAGGAAACCAGTAACAACGCGATCAAGATCAAGCGGCCTCGGTTCAGGCCGCAGGCGGTGATCTGCAGTCGCGAGAACGCGTTCATCCGCACTGCCGGCGCGTGGACGCGCGAGTCAGCCGTTGATCGAATCGATGCGCACCTTCAGCATCCGCTGCCGGTGACCGAACTTCTTCTTGTAGCCCTTGCGCCGTCGAAACTTGATGCCGACGACCTTCGGGGCCTTGATCTCTTCGAGAATCGTCGCGCCGACGCTGGCGCCGGCGACCCACGGCTGCCCGATTCGTGCGGATTGACCCTCGCCGACCAGCAGCACGCGGTCAAACTTCAGATCGGTCTGTCCCTCAGCCAGGTCGCGCAGCTCGACCAACAGCGCGTCACCCTGACTCACTTTGTACTGTTTGCCGCCGTCTTCAAAGATTGCGTACACGTCTAGACCCTCGCTGCATCGTGATTCGAAGCGAGGAAGCGTACCGCCACGCGGTAATTTCGGCAATGCGCGCAAAACAAAAGCACGGTACACATCGGGCTTCCAGCCGGTCGGCCCTAGCCACTCGCTACCCGCTTCGCTACTGTAACCGCCGGGGTTGGCGCGGTTTTTCCGCGCACGCGGAGTCCGTTCTCGATGAACACAGCCGCCGTACACCGCAAGGCCGCGGAGCTGGGCAAATTGGTCGTGCGCATGACCGCTTTGGCTGGTGCGGGGCATCCGTCCAGCGCGCTTTCGCTGGCGCACATCGTGACGCACCTGATGTACGGTCGGATGCGCTTCGATCCAGCCGACCCGTGGAACCCGAGCGCCGACCGCCTGGTGCTCTCCGAGGGCCACGCCGTCCCAATCGTCTACGCCGCGTATGCGGACCTCGGCGGTGCGGTCGGCAAAAGCCGAGAATCATCGCGCGCGCTGACAAATCAGGATCTCGACGGCCTGCGCGCGGCCGCAAGCGTGCTCGACGGACACCCCAATCCGGCCGAAGGCTTTCCATTCTTTGACGCCGCCACGGGCAGTTTGGGTCAGGGGTTGAGTGTCGCCGCGGGTTTGGCGCTT
Source organism: Phycisphaerae bacterium (assembly GCA_046350315.1). Classification (GTDB taxonomy): domain Bacteria; phylum Planctomycetota; class Phycisphaerae; order UBA1845; family Fen-1342; genus CAZHTF01. Next base: position 1,093,205 of record JAXMAP010000002.1, on the reverse strand, counting down.
GCGGCTCGATTGGACGGCTCGCCGCGGCGGGTCTTCTGCCTGATCGGCGACGGCGAATCGCGCGAGGGGCAGATTTGGGAGGCGGCGGATTTCATTGTCGATCAGCGGCTGACCAATCTATGCGCCGTCTTCAATTGCAACGGCCAGGGTCAGGCGGGCCTTGTCTCGACGCAGCAGTCAGCCGAGCGGCTGACCGAAAAACTCGGCGCGTTCGGGTGGGACGTGCGCGTCATCGACGGCCACGATCCGGCGGCTATTTCGGCGGCGTTTGACGCGCTCGGCGGCGGGCAGCGCCCATTGGCGATCATTGCACGGACGATCAAGGGCTGGGGCGTCGATGCGCTACGAAAAGGCAACTGGCACGGAAAGCCGCTGACCGAGAGCCAATTGAACGACGCGTATCGGTCGCTGGATCATGCCGTCGCCGCACACGCCGCGACTGGCGCGCCGATCCGGCCCGCGCCGCTCACGTCAAGCGAGGTTACTTCGCGCATCAACCCCCGCACGGTTGAATGGCCGACGTTCGAACAAGCGATGGAAGCCGGCGGGCAGGGCGCGGCGCTCAAAAAGAACGCGCTCGGTACGCGAAAGGCCTACGGCGCCACGCTGAAAGTCGCCGGTGGCCTGTTGCCGCAGGTGGTCTGCCTCGACGGCGACGTGAGCAACTCGACCTTCGCCGAGATCTTCGCCGCCGCGTATCCCGATCGCTTCTTCGAGTGCAAGATCGCCGAACAGAACATGGTTTCCGCGGCGGCCGGCCTGGCGGCGGGCGGGTTCATTCCGTTCGCAAACTCGTTCGCGAAGTTCATCTCCCGCGCATACGACCAGGTGGAACTGGCGAACATCTCGCGCGCCAACGTGAAGATCGTCGGGTCGCATTCGGGTGTCACGCCGTGCAGCGACGGCCCCAGCCAGATGGGCTTGCTCGACGTGGCGTTCTTCCGCGCGCTCACCACCATCCGCGGCGACGATCGCAGCGCGCCGCTGTGCTGGATTTTCCAACCGTCCGACGCGGTCAGCGCGTTTCACTGCACGCGCCTGATGCTCGAGCTGCGCGGCATGTGCTACATGCGCACGCACCGGCCGGATGTGCCGCTGCTGTATGCGCCGACAACGCGGTTTGAGCCAGGTGGATTCCAAACGCTTTCGGGCGGAGACGATCTCGCCATTGTCGCCTCCGGATACATGGTGTACGTCGCGCGACAGGCGGCCGAATTGCTAGCGCGGCAGGGCGTGCGGGCCGCGATCATCGACGCGTATTGCCTGCCGATCGACGCGCCGCGGCTGACCGACGCGCTGCGGCGAAGCGGGCGGCGTGCGCTGGTCATCGAAGACAACTACGGCGGCGGCTTTGGCGCCGCGGTCGCCGAAGCCGCGGCGGTCGATGCAGAGATTCGCGTCCGCACGCTGCACGTGCAGAAAATCCCGAAATCGACCCGAACGCCGGAGGAAGAGCTGGATTATTGCGGCGTCGGCGCCGCGAATGTGGCGGACCATGCGATGGCGTTGCTGGCGCGAGAGCGGTAGCGTCGGGCCTCTGTGCCCGACGGCGGGTTTCGGCGTTGGACGGAGAGGTCCGACTCTCCATCCGACGCCGTGCGATTGGCCGCGGTCGTTCAGAACGCGCAGCGCCAGCAAGGGCGGCTCGCAGCCGCGCTCGCTTGCGCGCTACGTTCTGATTGCACGTGCGTGCAAGCGGCGGCAACGGGTTGGAAACCCGTTGAATCATCACCGGTTGGCAACCGGTGCCACGCAGACCCGGTTGCCACACGGACCGTTCTTCGCCTCGAGCGGGCTGTCGGCAGCACAACCTCACAGAATTCTGAGGACCTGTATCGATGAATCTTGTCACCGGCGCGACCGGTTTGTTGGGTAGTCACATCGTCGAGCAGCTTCGGCGGCGCAATCTGCCGGTGCGCGTGCTGGTGCGGCGCGGCAGCGATCGCTCGTGGCTGAACACGCAAGGCGTCGAGTTCGCCGAGGGCGACGTGACCGATGCCGCTTCGCTGCAGCGGGCCGCCGCCGGCTGCGACGTCGTGTTTCACTCCGCCGCCAAGGTCGGCGACTGGGGGCCCTGGGAGGATTTTCAGCGCATCACGATTGACGGCACGCAGAATGTCATCGATGCGGTCGCCGCGGCGAAGGTTCGCCGGCTGGTGCACATCAGCTCGATCAGCGTTTACGGCTACCACACCGTCGACGGCACGATCGACGAGTCGTACGACCTGGGCTTCAAGCTCTACAAGTGGGCGTATTACAGCAAGTCGAAAGTCGAGGCCGAACGGCGTGTTTGGGCCGCTCACAAAGCCGGAATGATCGAGGCCAGCGTCATCCGCCCGGCGTGGATCTACGGCGAGCGCGACCGAACGACCATCGCGCGCCTCGTCACGATGGTCTCGCAGCGCCGCGCGAAAATCCTGGGCCCCGGCGACAATCGGCTGAACGTCGTCTACGCCGGGAATGTCGCCGACGGCGCGATCCTGGCGGCCACGCACCCGAAAGCCGGCGGCGAGGCGTTCAACTGCTCGAACGACGGCGAGATCACGCAGCAGCAGTATTTCGACCTGGTCGCGCGGGCCTGCGGCGCGCCGCCGGTGCGCGCCCACGCGCCGTATCGGGCGGCGTATTTCGCGGGCTTCGTGCTGGAGTGCATCGGTCACCTGACCCGCTCGGCCAAGCCGCCGTTCGTGACGCGTTACGCGGTCTGGCTGATGGGCCGGCGTTCGTTCTTCTCGGCGGAAAAGGCGCGGCGCGTGCTGGGTTGGCAAACGCGCGTGCCGTACGAAGTGGGCGTGCCGAACACGGTGAAGTGGTATCTCGACAACATTCGACAACCGGCGGGCGGGGCGACAATGGCGCCGGCGGCGGGATAAGACGGTCAGAGCCGCGACCGTCAGGAAGCGGTCGGCCTGCGTCCTTGTCCCGACGGCGCGCATATCGCCCGCCACGTTCTTACGGGCAGACCAGCGCCCAATTGGCGAGCATCAAACCCAGGTCAGCCTCGTCCGTGTCGCCGTCGGCGTTCAGGTCGCCGCCGGCGGTGGAATTCCAGGCCTGGAGCAGCAGCCCCAGATCGAGCTCGTCGATCGCGCGATCGGCGTTCAGGTCGCCCAGGCATTCGCATACGTCCATCGCTCCATTGCCGTTCAGATCGCGACTGACGGCGTATGCATATGCCGCCCCGGAGTCGATGCCATTTGCGTCAGTCTCCCAGGCGCCGATGACGGCGGTGTTCGCGCTCAGCGCCAGGGCGCTGCCGAAGTGATTGTTGTCGCCGCCGTACGGCTGCCAGATTTTCGCGACCTGCCGCCACGTGCTCGGCGCGTCGCGCTGAAATACGTAGACCGTGCCGAAGCCGATGCCGAGCCAGGAATCCGCCGGCGCGCCGATCAGGGCCAAGTCGCCGTTGAAGGCGACGGTCCACCCGAATGCCTGCGAAGCGTGCGCATCGTTCGGGCGCAGGCGCGCCGTCAACGCCCATTGTCCGTCGGGCATGCGGTCATAGACATACGCCTCGCCGCTGTCGGTATATGTTACGTCCGCCCCGAGTTGGCCGGTGAGGATCGTCGTCCCGCGTACGGCCACGGTGGCGCCGAAGCTGCCCAGCGTCGCTGGATTCGGCGGCGTGAGCTTCGCCGTTTGCGTCCACGCGCCACTCGCGTCTCGTTCAAACACGTAGGCGGACCCGTGCGACCACGGGCTAAGCCCATCCCAATTTGCGCCGACGACGATGATGTCGCCGTCGATCGCGACGGAAACGCCGAACTGCGCGTCGTTGATAGCGTCGGCGGCGAAGAGTTTAGCCTCCTGGAACCACTGGATGCCATCAAAGCGAAAGACGTAGGCCGAGCCGGCGTAGCCCAGGTCGTAGATGGAGCCCGCCACGATCGTGTCGGCGCTGACGGCAACCGACCAACCGAGGCGAAGATACTCGTGCGCGTCATTCGCGACCAGTTTCGCGGATCGATACCACCCGACGCCGTCAAATTCAAAAACATAGACCGCGCCGGATTCCCGGCCTGCGGAGTGGTCGTACGGCGCAGTGGCGACGATGCGATCTCCCTCGATGCCGACTTGGCCGGGAAACCCGTTGTATGCTGGCAGATTGGGTTCGGGCAGCAGGCGCGCTAGCGTGATCCAATTCCTCCCGGAGCGCTCGAAGACGTGCGCAATCCCGCCGGCGGCATAAGCGGGGATTACGACGCGATGCCCATCCGCGCAAACCGAGTACCCCAGGCCATCTCGATATACGCCGCCGAACCAAGCTCCATCAAGGCACTGTCCCAACACTACCGGAGGCAGCGAGACCGAGAGTGCCACGCCGAACTCTGAGATAACGGCAAGCAGGGTCCCGGCTTTCATGTCGCAGCCGCCTACCAATTGACCCTCGACGCCCAAATGACTGACTTGTCCGCGTGCTCGTCGTTCGGTGTGCTGCCGCAAAAGCCGGCCCAGACGGTTACCGCTCCGGTGAATGCGTCGCGAAAAACGTCTAGCCCCAGGTACTCGCCGAGTTCATACCCGTTGTGGGTCAGGAGGTTTCGATTGCCAGCGGGCGGATCGGTCGGAGAGTCGACGAGTTCGAATAGCCGACGTTGGGGTCCGAACGTCGTCTGACCCGGCGCTCTGCTCGCATAGAAGACGTTGAACTTGAGGTCGGGCGCGGAATTGCCGTCCCGTTGCGATGGCCAGTCCCGATCATCGTAGAACACGACATGCACACGGCCGGTTTGATCAACCCGCACGGCGGGGTTGAACTGGTCAGACGGCGTCTCGGCGTTGGGTGGATCCGGATCGTTCACACGAATCGGCGGTCCGATCACTGCGGCATTTTGCTCAACGAACAGCGTGATTTCGCGCAGATAGACGTTGACGTCGACATCGGGGATGGTCCCGAACGGCGGGCAGGTCGAGTACTGCGTCACGTCCGGCGCATGGTAGACCATGAAGAAGCGCGTCGGGTTTGTCGGGTCGGCTGCAAGCCACGCTACGGTCTCGCCGTGCGTCTGTGTCGGTGTGAATCGGGGCAGAAACTCTTGCACGCTTTTGCAGACCACGGGAATCGAATCGATCATTCGAAGCTGATCGTCGAAGAGAATCGGCATAGACCAGGTCACCGTACCGTCCGGGTTGTCCAACCCAAACGCGAGGCGAACCGTGTCGTGGGCAAACTGCGCCACCTTGAAGCTGACCAGCACCGGGCCATCCTGGTAGACCGCGGGACCGAGGAACTCCCCCGCGGTGAACTCGCTGGAACCCCAGACCCAGTTCGCGCCATCGTCCGTTGAATGTGCGTAATAGAGCTTGCGATCGAAGCGATGCCAGACGATGTAGTACTCTTGCTTGAACGTCGGACCGAACGCAGCCATCGCACCCGCCGGAATGTCGAGGCCGTTCATGCCAGCGACGATATGCGGAAAATCATCGGCCACGGTCGTCGAATCCAGGTCGATATATCGCCACGCGCCAAAGGTTCCGCCGGAGATCGTCTTCGTAAAGTCCGCAACACCGATGCGGTCATGGTTGCTCGTGGACGATCCGTTGATCAACCCGCATAGCAGGAATCGGTCTCGGAGCGGATTGTAGGCGACCGACGGATCAACGGACTGCACAAGCCCGACGGTGCCGTCGATTCCGTCAGCAGGGTCCCAGATCCAACTCGAACCCGACTTTCGCGCGACCGCCCAGCCATTCGAAGCGGCAACTCCCGCGTACCCCAATTGTACGTTCGCCATCCGCTGTCGGCGCAGTTTCGACGTTGGGCTCGCCTTCGGCCCGCCGTTGAACGTGGAGTGCCGCCATGACCCGCGCTTGCCCCCTGATTTTTGCTCTTCTCCGTGATCTCCGCGCCGCCGTGGTGAATCCCCCTGCCGCGCGTACAATCCCGCCCATATGTCGCTCAAGCTCTACAACAGCCTCTCGCGGCAGCGCGAGGAGTTCGTCCCGCTGGCGCCGCCGCGGGTCGGGTTTTACAAGTGCGGGATGACGGTTTATGGCCCGGCCCACCTGGGCCACGCCAAGAGCTCGATCCACTTTGACGTGATGGTCCGCTGGCTGCGGCACTGCGGCTACGACGTCACCTACGTCCAGAACATCACCGACGTCGGACACCTCACCAACGACGCCGACGACGGAGAGGACCCGGTCGTGCGCGAGGCACGGCGGCGCGGGCTGCATCCGATGGCGGTCGCCGAGACGTTCACGCGCGACTGGCTGGCCGACATGGAATCGCTGAACATGCTGCGGCCCGACATCATGCCGCGCGCCAGCGGCCACGTCAGCGAGCAGATCGAGCTGTCCGAGTTACTCATCGCGAAAGGCCACGCCTACGTCGTCAACGGCTCGGTCTATTTCGACGTCAGCACATTCCCCGCGTACGGACGCCTGAGCGGCCGGCGGATCGACGAGGGCGAAGCCGGCACGCGTGTCGGCGTGCGCAGCGAAAAGCGCCAGCCGGCGGATTTTGCCCTCTGGAAGCGGGCCGACCCAGAGCACCTGATGCGCTGGAACAGCCCCTGGGGCATCGGCTTCCCCGGCTGGCACCTCGAGTGCTCGGCTATGGGAATGAAGTATCTGGGCGAGACGTTCGACATCCACGGCGGCGGGCTGGACAACCTGTTCCCGCACCACGAGTGCGAGATCGCGCAGAGCGAGGCCGCCACGGGCAAGCCCTTCGTGCGCTACTGGCTGCACAACAACATGTGCACCGTGAACGCGCAGAAGATGAGCAAGAGCCTGGGCAACGGCATCGCCATCGCCGACATCCTGCGAAACGGGCACTCGCTGCTCGCCAAGACATTCGAAGCGGCGGTAGTGCGGCATTTCATTCTCACCAGCCACTATCGCGCCACGCTCGATTTCTCGAACGACGCGCTGGCGGCGGCCGAGAGCGGCTCGCACAAGCTGCGCGATGCGCTGCGCGAGCTCGACGCGGCGGCCGGGGCGGTCGCCCTGGCGAGTCCCGAGTCGGCAAGCGCGGCTTCGACCCCAGCGGCCGGCGCGGCGACGCCGCTCGGTACGCCCCGCGCGCTGACAGCGGCGAGAACCGCGCGGACGCCCGCGATTCGGGCGGCGCTGGAAGGCGCGGTCACAAAATTCGCCGAGGCGATGGACGAGGATTTCAATTCCGCCAGCGCGCTGGCGACACTCTTCGACGTGGCGCGGCAAACGAGCACGTGGGTCCGCGAGGCGGCGTCCAAGCCCGACCTGGCGGCGGCGTTTCACGTTTTTTCAGGATTGACATCCGATGCCCTCGGGCTGTGCTGGTCCAGCGGCCCCGGCGGCGACGCGCAGCGCGGCAAACTCGACGATGTGATCCAACTGCTCGTCGATTTGCGCAACGAGGCGCGGAAGTCCAAGAATTTCGCGCTGGGCGACCAGATTCGGCAACGCCTTTCGGCCATCGGCGTGGAGCTGCGCGACGGCGCGGAGGGGACGAAGTGGTAAATTGTAGATAGTAGGGTGCGTCGGTCGTATCGACGCCCGCTTCCTTGCTCGAGTTGATTCCGGACTATCTGACTGAAATACCGCTGGACGCGTTGGCTGCGCGCGTTCAGCCGATGGGATACTTGCCGGACGATCTGTTGCCGCGTCTGTACTCCGTCGGTCCGGATGGTTTGGACGATGGTGGTTACTTCGCGCTTAACTACTCCAGAAGCGTGGACGGACGATTTCGAGATAGAACTCCTTGCGCCGCCAGGTGACGAACCAAACCGTCTGGAAATACGCCCGCAGGCGCCCGATCCGCGTTCGATGCACCCACGGAATCCGCGAAACCGGGTCGCGAACGACCGCCAGGTCGAAGCCGCACTCCAGACAGCGCGCGCTGGTCAACCCGCGCAGGTGATAACCGCACTGCGGGCAATAGGCGTCTTCCAGCCGTGCCGCGCCCGGAGCGCCAGGCGCGGGTTCGCTCAGCGGCCTTGGAGAACCACTGCCGTTCGAAGGATCCGGGCTACCTGCGTCCGGCGAGTGCGGAGTTGGGATCATGCGGCGATCGCCTTCCAATCACGCGCTCGCCTTGCGATACGCGAGCGCGATCCCCATCAGGCACAAATCCGGCACGACCGAATCGACAAAATCCGCCAGCTCCGCGATCAGCGGCGCGTTGCCGCCGGTGATGACCAAATGGGGCCACTGGCCCAGTTCGGTCGCAAAACGCTCGACAACTTCGCGCAGCGCGCCCACGGCGCCGAACGCCACGCCGGCGACGATCGCCTCGCGCGTGCTGCGCCCGAAGGGCGACTGCGGCCGGCCGGGCGACACGCGCGGCAGCAGCGCGGTGTGCTCATGCAGCGCCAGGCAGCTCATGTCCAGTCCCGGCAGGATCGCGCCGCCCAGGAACGCGCCGGCGGCCGAAACGCAGTCGATCGTGATGGCGGTGCCGAACGACGCGACGGCGCACGGCCCCTGAATTCGGTCGTACGCCGCCGCCGCCGAACAGACGCGATCCGCGCCGACCTCGTCCGGGCGCTCCACTTCGAGCGGCAACGGCAGCGGCACGTCTTCGCGCAGCCGCAGCGCCGCGATGCCGCAGGCGCGCTCGATCAAGTCAACAATCGGCGGCGTACGCTCCGGCGCCACGCTGGCGATGAGCGCCGCGCGGCGCGATCCGCCGGCCTTTGCCCAGGTGGACCGCAATGCGTCCTCGAGCGCGGCGGACTCGTCGTGCGGCACGCGAATCACGTCGTGCAGGCCGCGCTCGTCGGCAAGCGCGATTCCCGCGCGGGTGTTCCCGATTTCGATCGTCAGAATCGTGTCCGCGAACGGAATGCGCACGGTGAGGCGCCTCCTCTCAAATCGACTCTCGCGTCGCCGGCCCGGTCGCCTGAGCGCGCGGGCAACCCGCAATGCCGCGTTATTCGCTGTCGCCACCCGTCGGCGCATACTTCTTCAGCAGCACGCCATAGCGCGACGCAGCGGCGCGATCGATAAGTTTGCGGTCCGTCCAGATTGCGAGCTCCAGTGCCTGCCGGCATTCGCAGCTCGGCAGCGGCGATCGGGCTAGGGCTTCGACCGTGGCCCGCATCAGCATGACCGCGTTCGCGGTCGCCGCGTTCAGGTGGCCGATGATTTCGGCCAGCAAGGCCTGCTTGCTGACGCCGGGCTGATGCGGCTTCCAACAGTCGTAGTCGGTCACCAGCGCGATCAGGGCGTAGCACATCTCGGCCTCGCGGGCCAGCTTGGCCTCGGGCATGGTCGTCATTCCGATCAGGTCGCCACCCCAGGCGCGATGCATGTGCGACTCGGCTTGCGTGCTGAACGCCGGCCCCTCCATGCAGACGTAGGTGCCTTTGCCATGGACGCCGAGGCCGGTCCTGGGGATCTGGTCGAGAACCGCCTGCCGCAGTGTCGGACAGTAGGGCTGTGCGAACTCGCAATGAACGGCCAATCCCTCGTCAAAAAACGTCGGTGAGCGGCGATACGTCTTGTCGATGATCTGGTCGGGCACGACCAGCTCGCGCGGGTGAACGTGTTCGCGCAGCGAGCCGACGGCCCCGCTGGCCAGAATATGCGTCACCCCCAGCGATTTCAGCGCGTAGATATTGGCGCGATATGGAACCTGGGACGGATTGAGCGTGTGTCCCTCGCCGTGGCGCGCCAGGATCGCGAGCTCGCGTCCCTGCCACTTCACGACCCGAATCGGACCGCTGGGCTGGCCGAATGGGGTGTCGACGCGGCGGTCTTTTCCACCCGCGGCGTCGCCCAGAAGCGCCTCGCCGAGTCCGGTGCCGCCGATCAAGCCGATCATTCGGGTCTCCATGTAATCGTGGCGAATCGAAGCGAAGAATAGCGGGCCGCGTCTTGGCGTGTAGCCCCCACGCACCGGTCACGGAAGACCTTCCTTAGGGTGTGTGACACATTTGGCGGCCAAGGAATGTAGTCGTCCACGGGTTCGCCGCCTACGGCGGCTTCACCCGTGGCTACACTCCGTCGCCCCTCGCGGGGCGAAAATCGGATCCGCCCAATGTGTCACGCACCCCCTTCCTTACGGTCCGTTACGCGGCTGTGCCACGAGCAGCCGTTCTGGCTACAATCGCCGTGTGTCCGTCGACCTTGCCAAACTTCGCGTAATTCACTATCCCGACCCGCGCTTGCGGCAGACAGCCAAGCCGGTGGCGCGATTTGATGACGCATTGCTGGCGCTGGGCCGGCGAATGCTGGAATTGATGCGCGCCGAGAAAGGCGTCGGCCTGGCCGCGCCGCAGGTCGGCGTCATGCTGCGCCTGTTCGTCGCGAACCACACCGGCGAGGCGGGTGACGATCGCATCATTTGCAACCCGACGCTCTCGGACCTGGTCGGCGGCGAGACCGCCGAGGAAGGGTGCCTGTCGCTGCCGGAGGTGCGCGTTCAGGTGCGCCGCGCGATGCACTGTCGCCTGCGCGCGGTCGACGCCGCCGGAAAACCGATCGACCTGGAGGCAGACGGCTTCGCGGCCCGCGTCTGGCAGCACGAGACCGATCATCTCAACGGCGTCCTGATCCTGGACCGCATGGGCCCGACCGACCGCATCGCCGTCAAGAAGACGTTGGCGGCGCTGGAGGATTCGTTTCGGCGTCGCGGGCGACGGTAGCCGCCGATGCGGATCATCTTCCTGGGTACCGGCGAATTCGGCGTCGAATCACTCACGGCGCTGATCCGTGCCGGGCATGAGGTCGTTCAAGTCGTCAGCCAGCCGAATCGGCCCGCCGGGCGCGGACGCGCCGTGCAGCCGACGGCTATCCACGCGCATGCGGACCGACTGGGACTATCGCATCTTCAGACGGCGGATATCAACGCGCTCGCGCCGTCGGAGATCGCGCACGGCGCAGAACTGGGCGTCGTGGCCGCGTTTGGGCAGAAGATCGGCCCCGCATGGCTGCAGGCCCTGCCGCGCGGCATGATCAACCTGCATGCCTCGCTACTGCCGCGCTATCGCGGCGCGGCGCCGTTTCAGTGGGCGATCCTGAATGGCGACGCGACAACCGGGGTCACTGTGTTTCAACTCGACGAACGCTGGGACGCCGGGCCCGTTTGGGGGCGGCGCGAGACGCCGATCGGCGAGCTGGAAACGGCCGACGAATTGCACGATCGACTCGCGCTGCTTGGCGCGGAGATGCTTCCGGATTGCCTGGTGCGGATCGCGCGCAACGACGCGCCGATGCCGCAGGACGCGACGGCGGCCACGCGCGCCCCGAAATTGACGAAGGCCGACGGATTCGTCGACTGGACGTTGCCCGCGGCGCGCGTCGCAAGACGGATTCACGGCCTCTGGTCGTGGCCCGGCGCCGCCGTGGACTGCGAGCTGTGCAGTGGAAAGCGCGAGCGGATCCTGCTGTCCCGGGCGCGCGTCGCCGAGGTTGCCACAGCCGAGAAGCGATTCGCGCCTGGAGAATTAGATGCCGACGGCGCGGTCGCATGCGGCGAGGGACGCGTGCTTTTGCTAGAGGTCAAGCCCGCCGGCGGAAAACTCATGTCATTCGACGCATTTCGCAACGGACGTTCGGGTGCACCGCACGGCGGATTACTCCGGTTGCTGCCGCCGACCCGAGAATGAGCGCCGCCGAGAAATCTGATCGTCAGCACATGACTGCCCGCAACGCGGCGATCGCGGCGGTGCGTGACGCACTGAACCGGCGCGCGTACGTGCGGGATACGCTCCGCGCAGCGCAATCCGCCAGGCGAATCGACGTCCGCTCCGCGGCTACCGCGACGCAACTTGCCCTCGGCGCGCTTCGCCGCGCCATCACCATCGACACGATCTTGTCCGCCGTGGCCCGCTACCAGGCAAATCGTGTGCCGGTGGCGCTGCGCGCCGTGCTCTATGCGGCGTCGTACGAGTTGATTTGGATGGACACGCCGATTCACGCGGCGGTTGATCAGGCGGTCGGAGGCGCGACGCGAATCGCCGGGCGCGGCGGCGGCGCGATGGTGAACGCGCTGTTGCGCGCGCTATCAGGGCAGATATTGGAGCGTGCCGCGCCCTGGTTGCCGCTGGACCCGCGCCGCGTGCGTCGAGGATTCGCCGACGCGTGTCTGTTTCGGCGCGACGTCCTGCCGACGGCGTCCGGCGATCCGCCGCTCGCGCATCTCGCCGCCGCGACGAGCGAGCGACCGGCGAGATTCCGGGTCTTGGTCGAGCGTTTCGGAGCATGCGCCGCAGAGCAGGTTGCGTGGGCCTCGCTCGCCACACCGATTCTGGTCTTGCGGCGAAATGTGCGGCGAGCGGCGCGCGAGGTCTTTGTCGATCGGATCAGCGCGGAATTCCCTGGCGCCGAGATTTGTGACGATGCCGCCTTTGCCCACCCGGGAGGATGGACCGGCGATTCCTCGCTGATCCGCGAAGGTCTGGCCTTTGTGCAAGACCAGACCGCGCACGAAGCCGCCCGCTTGCTTGCGGCTCTCCCCGGCGAGCGCGTGCTCGATCTATGTGCCGCGCCTGGCGGGAAGACGGCGGTGATCGCGGGGGCGATGGACGGCCGCGGTGAGATCGTCGCCTGCGATGTGTCGCCGCCGCGCCTGGCGCGCCTGGAGGAGAACGTCTCGCGACTCGGGCTGTCGTGCGCAACGCTGCGCCTGGCTCCGGTCGGTTGTCTGCAGGCCGACCTGGGCGTCTTCGACGCCGCGATTGTCGACGTGCCGTGCAGCAACAGCGGCGTGCTGGCGCGGCGGCCCGAGGCGCGGCTGCGCTTGCGACCGCAGACGATCGCCGAACTGGCCCAGATGCAATTCGAACTGCTTCATCGTGCCGCGCGCGTCGTTCGCACCGGCGGACGGCTGGTCTACACCACATGCAGCATCGAGCCGGAGGAGAATGGGCAAGTGGTCGAGCGCTTCCTGAGCACCAATTCAGATTGGCGGCTCGATCAGAGCCGCCTGACGCTGCCGGCGTGGGGTCCGTCGCCGACGGACTGGCGCGACGGTGGTTTCGCCGCGCTGTTGCGGCACGGGTGATCGGCAGACGCGGCGCTCACGCTTCTGACGCGACAGAAACGCCCGCGGCCGGATGCGCCGGACGCCGGCAGGCGCGCCGCTGGGGATCGCAGCCTCGGGCAGACATGCAATGGTCGCGGACAGCTTCGCCTCCCAATTTCCCTAGCCAAACGGCTGCGTACGGGCGCGGCACTTGCATCGCTCGACTTCATCGCCGACGCGACAATGCCGTCGAGTCAGATTCCTCATAGGAGAACCCAGAATGTTCGTCCAACTGACGCCGTGCAGCGCATTCCGTCGCACCTCGATCTGCGCCGCTGTAATGCTCACGCTGCACGGATTCCAATTTGCCCGCGCGCAGTGCACCCAGTGGGCCGCCGCGCCCGCGGTCACCGGCGCGAATGCGACCGTCTTCGCCATGACCATGTGGGATCCCGACGGCGCTGGTCCGCTTGCCGCGCGACTCGTAATCGCCGGCGAGTTCAGCGCGATCGACGGCGTCCCGGCGAACAATATCGCCGTCCAGAACGGCACGAGCTGGTCGCCGATGGGCGACGGAGTCGACGGTGCGGTGTATTCGCTTGCGGTCCTGCCCAACGGCACACTGGTCGTCGGCGGCGGGTTCTTCAGCGCCGGCGGCGCGCCGGTCAACTTTGTCGCACTCTGGGACGGGCAAGCCTGGAGCGGCCTGGCCGGCGGAATGAACAATGTCGTAAATGCCGTCGCGGTTCTGCAGAGCGGAAATATCGTGGCCGGCGGGTTCTTCACCACGGCCGGCGGGACAACGGTTGCCCGCATCGCGGAGTGGAACGGCGCTGGCTGGTTGCCGCTCGGGTCCGGCGCCGACAACGCCGTGTACGCGTTGCTGCCGGTGGCCAGTGGCGATCTCTATGTCGGCGGACTCTTCAACACCGCGGGCGGGCGACTGGTGCGCCGCATCGCGCGTTGGGACGGAACGACCTGGTGGCCGGTCGGCGGCGGCATGAATCGCGAAGTGCTTTCGCTCGGGTTGATGCCCAACGGCGACATCGTCGCCGGCGGGCAGTTTACGTTTCCCGGCGGTCACGTCGCGCGCTGGGACGGCGTCGCCTGGAGCGCGATGGGGCTCGGCGTAAACGGCCCGATCTGGGCCTACGCGATTTTCGAGGACGAGCTGGTCATCGGCGGCCTGTTCACGCTTGCCGATGGCGTGCCGACCGGGCGCGTCGCGCGCTGGCACAACAACGCCTGGACCGGATTGACCACCGGCACCGACGCCGGCGTAATGGCGCTCCTGACGCTGCCGGCCGGCGATCTGATGGTCGGCGGGTTCTTCACGCTGGCCGGAGACGTGCCGTCGTCGTGCTTGGCGCGCTGGTGGACGCCGCCTCCGCCCGTCTTGACGCAGCATCCGGCGTCCGTCGCGACGTGTCCGGCCGGAAGCGCGACATTCGACGTGACGGCGTCGGGCAGCGCGACGCCGACGTATCAATGGCAGGCCGAACTCGACATGGGCGTGTGGAGCGACCTGATCGACGGCGACTTGTTTCACGGCGGAATTCTGATCGCCAAGGTCGCCGGCGCGACAACCCGCTTGATGGGGGTCACGACACTGACGCAGTTCCCGCTTGATCGGAGCCTGCTCGCGCTGCGCTGCGTGGCGACCGATGTGTGCGGAAGCGTCACGAGCGATGTCGCGAATCTGCGCGTCTGTGCCGGGTGCACGGGCGACGTGACGTGTGATTGCGCGGTCGAATCGTCAGACCTCGGCGTTCTGCTCTCGAACTGGCAATTGAGCGTTACACCGGGCGCAGGCGGCGATCTGAACGGCGATGGCACGGTCGGCGAAGCCGACTTGGGGATTCTGCTGGGGAATTGGCAGCGGGCGTGCCCGTAAGATCGAGAATCGTCCCAACCGCAGCTGTGCGCGATTCCACTCACGATCAGGACGCGCAGCGCCGGCAAGCGCGGTTCGTAGCCGCGCTCGCTTGCGCTTTGCGTTCTGATTGCGTAGTTCGGCATTCCGATTGCATCTTGACGGGTGGTCCGGGCGTCTGGCCCGGACCACCCATGGAACGACTACGCTATCGCACCAGCACCCCGGTGCGAACCGACTGCGTCACATAGTTGAATCCGCCGCCGAAGCGGTCGTAATACGACTGGTCGTCGTAGCTGATGTGCGTGGAGTACGATTCCTCATTGAAGCGGTAGCCGATCGGAACCGACGGCCAATTGGAGCGCTCGGTCAGGTCATCCGCGATGCGGAGCAGCCGCGGTCCGCCGCCCAGGACCAGATTCGGCGCGGGCGGCGATTCGTAGTCCAGTGGGTCGTCGCGCAGCACGGCCTGCCGCGGCGCGGCGCAGCCGATAAGCAGCGTCAAAGCCAGATACGCGAGTCGTCCGAGCGAATTCATGCCGATTCTAGCGCGGCCGATGCGCACGAATTCAAGCTTCGCGGCGGAATTTCCGGGTGTGCGGCGATCACCGATAATCGATGGCAACAAGGGGGAATGGCCGCCGGAGCGGCTCGCCCGCATACGCGCCACGCATCAAAACGCCGCGACGCCAGCGAGCGCCTCTCTGGCCGCGTTCGCTTGCGCTTCGCGTTCTGAATCGTGGCCGGATTCCCAAGAGGTCAAATGGTCAGTCGTCGGGCGTGAACTGCTGTCGAAGCGCGTCGCGAAGCGCCTGACACTCGCCCGGCGGCAGCGCCCTGCGCTCCTCCCTGGGCCGCAGCCAGATCGGCCGGCCCCAACATCCATCATTGGCGTAACGCGGAACGACGTGGCAGTGCAGGTGCGGGACCTCGTTGCCCAGCACTTCGTAATTCAGCTTGGCCGGATGACAGACCGCAGCGATCGCTCGCGCCAGGCGCGCCACGTCCGTGGCCCAATCGCGAAGCTCCTCGGGCGAGAGTTGATGCAACTCGGTCACGTGCCGGCGGTGGACCAGGATGCAGTAGCCGCGGAAGGCGGCGTCGTCCTGTAGAAACGCCGGCCCCGAAGGAAGCTCAACGACGCGACGTTCCGGCGATCCGGGTTCGGAGCAGAGCGGGCAGGCGTGCCCAGAAATCAGTTGAGACCAGCGGGCGGCGTCAAACATGGGCGTCTCGATTGCGCGAATGCAGAATGATGAATGCAGAATGCAGAACGAAATCGGCACGATGCCGGCCGCGTGGTTTACGCGTCGCGCTCAGCCGCGCATTTACGTCCTCTTTCTGCATTCTGCATTCTTCATTCTGCATTCTTCACCGCCACCGCCGGCTTGGTCTTCGACGGACCAGCCTTGTCGAGCGCGGCGAAGACGATGCCCTGCGTAAGCGTCTCGGGCAGGGCGATTGGCTCGCTGGGCTTTTCCGCGGGAAAGACGAGATTGAGCGGCACGCCGGCGCGGCCGTATTTCTTGAGTTCTTCCTGGATCTCGGGGTTCTTGCGCGTAAAGTCCGCAGTCAGCATTACGACATTCAATTCCCGCAGCCGTTTTCGTACGGCGTCGGTTTCGAGAACCAGGCGCTTGTTGGCCTGGCACGTCAGACACCATTTGGCGGTAAAGTCGACGTAGACCGTGTATCCCTGCTCCGCAAGCTCTGAGTCAAGCCCTGGTCGCCACGCGCGCCATCTAATGTGGTCGCCATCCGCCGCGCCATCCGCTGATGCGGCGTCGCGTGCGTTCGGCGCATCCGATGTCTGAGTCAACGGCGCACTCAATCCCGCCGCACCGCCAAGCCAGACGAATCCGACATACCACGCCAGAAGCAGCGATGCGCCGCCCGCGCTCCACAACGCCAGCGCTTTTGGGGCGGATGTGTTCAGCTCGATCCGGCCCAGGAACCAGCACGCCAACCCGACGCCCAGCATCAGCGTCACGGAGGCGACCAGCGTGCTCGACTCGACGAGGTACTGCAACACCCACATCAACCAGATCAGCGTCGCCATCAACACAAAGCCCATGAACTGCTTGAACGTGATCATCCACGGCCCGGGCTTGGGCAAGAACCTCAGCCAGCCGGGAAATGCCGTCAGCAGCACGTACGGCGCGGCCAGACCCAC
Source organism: Phycisphaerae bacterium (assembly GCA_046350315.1). Classification (GTDB taxonomy): domain Bacteria; phylum Planctomycetota; class Phycisphaerae; order UBA1845; family Fen-1342; genus CAZHTF01. Next base: position 1,076,264 of record JAXMAP010000002.1, on the reverse strand, counting down.
GCCGACGGTCATAATCCCCGCGCCGGCGATGACCGGCGGCAGCTTCACCAGCAAGCCGACTGCCGACCCGAGAAACGGCGCTGTGCACGGGGTGGCCAGAGCCGTCGCCATGATCCCGTTCAGGAACGCGCCGCCGTAGCCCTCTCGCGTCGTCGCCGCGCCGGCGACGTTTTCGATCATGCCGGGCAGGCGCAGCTCGAACACGCCCATCAGGCTGAGCGAAAACGCCAGCACCAGCGCCATGAGCACAATCAGGAACGACGGCTCCTGCATCCAGCCGCCCCAGGCTACGCCGAACCAGACCATCACAACGGCGAGCGCCAGGAAGCTGGCCAGGATTCCAAGCGCGTAGACCAGCCCCATTCGCAGCACGCGCTCAGGCCCGTCGCCGGCCTGCTGCATGAAGCTGAAAATCTTCAGCGAAATCACCGGCAGCACGCAGGGCATCACGTTCAGAATCACGCCGCCCAGGAACGCGAACAGAAACACGAAGAAGATGGACTTCGCGTCGAGGGGCGGCGTGGCGGCGGCCGCGGCCGACATTTTCGCCGACGATGCCTTTGATCCGCGCGCGGCCGAAGATGGCAGTGGCGGCAATGCGGCGAACGCCGGATCGTCGACTTTCACCGATTCTCTGCCGGCCGCAACCACTTCGAATTCAAACGCGCCTTCGGCCATTTCTGGAGCGAAGCATTGCCCGGCATCCGTGCAGGCCTGGTACGAAAGCAGTGCACGCAGCCGAACTAGGCGCGGCTCGAACTTGTCGTCGCTGACGGTGAATGGAACTCGAACCGCGAACTCCCCGCTAAGCTCGTTGACCGTGCCGAGGCCCTTGATCTCGCGTGTTCGCGCCTTGGGCCAGACCGGCTCGCCCAATTCGATGCCGTCGAGCGGCTCGATGAACAGGCGCGACGGAATCAGCTCCTCAACACCTGGGTCGGCGGCTTGAATGTGATGCCCGGGCTGCACCTTGATGAAGGCGACGAGTTCGCCGCGGCCCTTGATCGGGACTTTGGCGTGTGACGCCGCCACGCGGCTGCCTTTGAGATACGGCGCGCTCGCCAACAGCGGAGGCAGGGCGCCGCGCGCCTTCTTGATCATGTCCTCATTCGCTGCGGCGGCGGGTTCGGCCGACACCGGCAGCCGTAGCGATGCGACGGCCTCGACCGGCACACAGGCCTCGATACAGGCCAGCGCCTTGATCTCCGCGCGGATTTCGAGCGTCGCCCCGGATTGGACCGTCTTCGCCGCGGTCAGGCGAGTCATCAGCACCGGCTTGCCGTCCAGCGCCAGCAGCTCGGCTTCGAGCACGGTTTCCAGTTTCGGCGTCGGAAAGCGGATTTCATCGACCGCCAGGCCATCGGGCAACGCGAAGTCAACCGTGGTCGCGTATCCGGTATCCAGCAGGATCGGGTAATAGATATGCCAGGGCTTTTCGATGTCGAGCGCGATCGCCAGATCGAGCGTTCCGCCGGGTTGAATCGCGGCAGCCGCCGGTACGAGCGCGGCGCTGAATTTCGGCGACTTCACGTCCGCGGGCTGGACAAGCACGAGCGGAATCAACAATCCGGCAAGCAGCACGGGCATCGAGTGAGCCTCCTGCGGGTCGGTGCGGCGCGGCATTCCCGCCTGGGTTTTGATGCAGATTGTAGCGGGAGTATTCGATTGACGATCGAGGTTCAGTCAGAGCCACGCCGAGGAAACGCCGGACATGCGTACCTCGCCAAACCGCGACCGTCAGCGAGCGGGGACGGCAGCATATTTTCAGCTTCCAATCGGTTGCTTCCGCATTCGGCGAGGTTGAGGGCGGCCGGGCTACCTGTTGCCGTTCCTTGATCGCTGGATCCCTTAATCCCTGCTAGGATTCTCCCATGCGCCCCGACGGCCGAACGCCCGGCGAATTCCGTCCTATTGAGTTCGTACGCGGCTTCACCACCGTCTCGCCCGGCTCCGTGCTCGTGCGCGCGGGTCGCACGATGGTGCTCTGCACCGCCAGTATCGACGAAGGTGTGCCGGCGTGGCGCGAGGCCAGCGGCGCGGGCTGGCTGACCGCCGAATACGACATGCTGCCCGGCTCGACCGGCAAACGCCGGGCGCGAAACCGCCTCGACGGGCGCACGCGCGAGATCGAGCGATTGATCGGCCGCTCGCTGCGCAGCGCCATCGATCTCGCCCGGCTCGGCCCGCGAACGATCACGATCGACTGCGACGTCCTACAAGCCGACGGCGGCACGCGCACCGCCGCCATCAACGGGGCGATGGTCGCGCTGTGCGACGCGCTGGCCGAGGGACGCCGACGCGGACTGTGGAGTGAAGAAATCCGGCCGACCGCGGTCGCGGCGATCAGCGTCGGCGTCGTTCGCGGCGAGGTCTGCGTTGATCTGGCGTATTCTGAGGATGTGGCGGCCCAGGTCGATTGCAACCTGGTCATGAACGAGCGCGGCGAGTGGATCGAAGTGCAGGCGACCGCGGAACACGGTGCGTTCAGCGACGAGCAGATGCGGCGAATTCAGGAAAGCGGCAAAGCGGCGATCGAGCGGATTTTGGGATTGCAGCGCGAGGCGCGACGATGAACAAGGCCGCGACATCAGTCCGACAGAGCCGCGCTTCCTGGCGCGCGACCGCGCGACGCCAGTCGCTCGTTTCGGCGTTTGCGTCGCTCCTGATCGCGAATCCGGCTCGCGCCGGCGATGAGGACATCTGGGCCATTCGCTGCGCGACGTTCCAGGGAAACGGCCGAAGCGAACAAGCCGCCGTGTACGAAAAAGCGCTCAAGCAAGCATCCGGGCTGAACGCCAGGCTCGTCACGGTAATCGACGAGAACGGGGCCAGCGTGCTCTGTTACGGTCGCTATGCGCACCATTTCGAAGCCGCGACGGCTCGCGAGACGTTCAAGCCCGATCCGCGAAAGGACCTTGAGAAGATCCGCGAGTTGTCGCTGGAGACGGACGGCAAAGTCGCCTGGCCGTTTCGACTGGCGACGCTGATTCCGCTGCCCGAGAGCGACGCGGGACCGCCGGAGTGGCAGATCGCCAATGCACGCGGCCACTGGTCGCTTCAGGTGGGCGTGTTTTACAACGAGGGCGAGATGCGACAGCGCAAACAGGCGGCGGTGGAATACTGCAAGCTGCTGCGCCAGCAGGGCCAGGAAGCGTATTTTCACCACGGCCCGGTCAACAGCTCCGTGTGCATCGGCGCGTTTCCCAAAGAGGCGATCCAGACGGTGCGGCGCGAGGAACCGCTGACCGGCCGAATTCAGTTCACGCAAAAGATCGTCGATCCGAAGATGCTGGAGCTGCAGAAAAAGTATCCGAACAACACGCAGAACGGCCATATCATCAGCACCGTCACCTACGACTCGAAGGGCCAAAAGCAGCGCAGCCCGGAACCGTCGTTCCCGGTTGAGATCCCGCGCGGCGGCGACGTGACGCCCGAGAAACCCGGGCGGCGGTAATTCGCAACCGACCAGCGCCTGGCTGAAGTTTCCCCGCCTAGGCGACTTTGACATTCACCCCGGCCGGCCGCATACTCCTCGCCCGGCGCAAGCGCGGCTGTAGGCGGCTTTGGGTCGCGCGGACGTCGGCGAGACAATCCGTAACCACGACTCACCTGAGGAGCGAAGCATGGCAGGGCGTCCTGCAGCCGTGCGTGGCGGCGGCCTTACCGGCCTTCACTACGGACTTTTCACCTTCATCGGCATTGCCGTGCTGGCGCTAATCGCTTTCGTGCTTCAGCTCAACGCGGTGAAGAAAGCCGAGGCGGACGCCAAGATCGCCAACGACCGCATGCGCGGCTGGGGTTCGCCGCCGGCGTACTATGCCGACGAGGCAAACGCCACTCGCAACCCGGTCTTCGCGGTGATGAACGATCACCTGACGAAGCTCTCGACCATGCTGACCGGCAAGGGCGAGATGGTGCAGCCGCAGATCGCGGCCGAACTGGAGAAGCTGCGGGCTGACATTCAGCGCCTCAACCCCGGCGCAATCGGCGCCAGCGAGCCGATCCTCAGCGCCCTGCGGCGCCTCAATCAGGCGCTGGTCGAAGCGCGGCAGCTCAAGGAAGCGCAGGCCCAGGAACTCAAGGACGTGCAGGCCGAAAACCGCTCGCTCAAGGAAGGCGTGAAAGCGGCCCAGGATCAGTACCGCGCCGAAGTCGCTTCGCTGAACACGCGCATTGAGCAGCTTTCGAAGGAAAAGGATGACGCCATCGCCAGCAAGGAGAGACAGCTTGGCGATATCCAGACCGCCTCCGACGCGCTGCGGACGGAGTTCAACCAGTTCCGGGTCGATTCCACCGGCCGCGAGCGCGACATGGGCCTGCAATCCGCGCGGCTTCAGAACCAGAATAGCGAGTTGCAGAAGAAGATTCAGGAGCTCAAGCCCTCGAGCTTTGATGCCAGCGCGATGCTGACGAAAGCCGACGGCAAGGTCATCCGCGCCATTCCCGGCAGCGACGTGGTCTACGTCAATCTGGGCGGTCGCCAACGCTTGAAGCTGGGCATGGGCTTCGAAGTCTATTCGCCGACGCGCGAAGCGGCCAAGGATCTGCGCGGCAAGGCGTCGCTGGAAGTCGTAACGCTGATGGACGATTCGGCCGAGTGCCGCGTCACTCGCACGACACCCGGCCAGCCGATCATCGAAGGCGACATGATTGTCAACATCGCGTACGAGCGCAACCGCCTGCCGAAATTCGTGGTGCGCGGCGATTTCGACCTGAACTACGACGGCGAGGTCGATTTCGACGGCGCCGAGCGCATCGCGGCGCTGATCAAGGAATGGGGCGGACAGGTGGTGGCCGAGCTCGACGAAACAACGGATTTTGTGATCGTGGGCGTGCCGCCCGAGGCGCCGGCCATCGCGCCGGGAGAGGTCGTCAGCCCGGTGTTGCGCGCGCAGGCGGATTCGCGGGCGCTGGAGCGTTCGCGCTTCCAGGCGTTGATTCAACAGGCGCGTTCGCTGTTCATTCCGGTCATCACGCAAAATGCGTTCCTCTATCTGACCGGATATTCCGGCGAACGCTCGATCGCCGCGCGCTGAAGCATCGCACAGTTGCTCGATCATCTCGCTGCGGCCGACCTTTGCGTCGGCCGCGTGCGTTTTTTCTACGCGCGCAGCATCGGCGGTGGTGCGCGACGCGCTTCAGTTCGCCTGAATTCCCACTAAGAACGCAGTAAGCAAACACTCAGCACCCCGCCTTGCGGTCGCGAATCGCTCACGGCGCCGCGCACGCGCGCAACCGGCTGAACAAATCGGCGTCGAACGCGTATTCGCCCCGGGGACTCAATGCGACCGCGGACGATGGTCGCAACGCTTGGAACTCTAGGATGAAACGCACGTTGATCGTGTTCGTCGTCGGGCTGCTCGCGGTGCTGGTCGGCCTTGGGCTGGGCGTCGGAATCGCGCGAAACGCAGAGAAGTCGCCGGTCTCTGACGCGGCGTCGAGCGGTGGGTATTCCGTCAGCCACAAGCACAAGGGCGGCGGAATTCTTGGCAGCTTGAATGTCGCCCCCACGAGTCACACTTCGATAACGTGAGCGGATTAGCTACGTTGCCGCGGCGGCGCGATCGCGAGTCGGTCGCGATTGCGAATCCCGTCCTATCGTGACCTGCAGAAAGCCACTCTCCGTCAGTCGGGCGTCGGCATTGGGCTTGTTCCGTCCGCCGGATGCGCTCCCGACCGAGATCGAGACATCACGCCGCGCCGGGCCGCCTATCGTCCGCCGTGCCGATTCTGTACGATCCCTGACGCGGAGTTGGTATCGGCGCAGACCCACCGCAGCGGAGAACAGCGTGGTTGTCGGCGAACTCACGGAATCGGCGGACCTGGTTGTCATCGGCGGCGGCCCCGGCGGATATGTGGCCGCGTTTCGTGCCGCGGACTTGGGGATTTCAACGACACTCGTCGACGCCGCCCCGGTTCTCGGCGGCACCTGCCTGCGCGAGGGCTGCATCCCCTCGAAGGCCCTGCTGCACGCCGCTCATCTGATCGCCGACGCGCGCGAGGCGACCCATTTCGGCATCACCTTCAATGCACCCACAATCGACGTCCCCAAGCTATTCGGCTGGAAGCAAAGCGTAGTCGACCGGCTGTGCGGCGGCATCAACACCTTGGCTGGAAAGCGGAATATCCGCGTGCTGCGCGGGCGCGCCACGTTCGAAGATTCCAAGACCATTCGCGTCGACGGCGGGGAAGCAGCGCGGATCAAGTTCAAACACTGCATCATCGCGACCGGTTCGCGGCCCAAGGGTCTGCCGGCGTCGATCGTGCCGCCGGGTTGCAGCATCGATTCCAGCGCCGCGCTCGATTTGAAAGAAATTCCCCGGACGCTGCTGGTCATCGGCGGCGGATACATCGGGTTGGAACTCGGCCAGGTCTACGCCGCGCTGGGCACGAAGGTCACCGTCGTCGAGATGCTCGACCGCTTGCTGCCCGGCGCGGACGACGACCTGGTTCGTCCGCTCGCCGCGCGGCTCAAGAAGGAATTCGACGCGATTCACACCGGCGCGAAGCTCGAAGGAGCAAAGTCCGTCGGCGGCGGAGTCGAAGTGACCTTCTCCAAGGGCGGCGAGAACATCAAGCAGGTGTTTGACCGTGTGCTGGTCTGCGTCGGGCGCGTGCCGAATTCCGACAAGCTGGGCCTCGACCAGACGAAGGTGGTCGTCAACCAGCGCGGCTTCATCGAGGTCGATGCACAGCGTCGCACCGCGGACAAGCGCATCTTTGCCATTGGTGACGTAGCCGGCGACCCGATGCTGGCCCACAAGGCCTCGCGCGAGGGAATTATCGCCGCCGAAGTGATCGCCGGAAAGAATTCCGTGTTTGACGCAAAGGCGATCCCGGCGGTGGTGTACACCAGCCCCGAGGTGGCCTGGTGCGGGCTGACGGAGGCGGAGGCGAAGACGAAGGGGATCGAGTTCAAGGTGGGCAAGTTCCCCTGGGGCGCGTCGGGCCGCGCGATCGCAATGAACCGTCCGGAAGGATTGACCAAGATCATCACCGATACCAAGACGCGCCGCGTCATCGGTGTCGGCATCGTCGGGGCCCACGCCGGCGACCTGATCTCCGAGGCCGTGCTGGCGATGGAGATGGGCGCAGAGGCCGAAGACCTCGCGCTGACGATCCACCCGCATCCGGCGACATCGGAGACGATCATGGAAGCCGCCGAAAGCGTGTTCGGAAGCGCGATTCACGTCGCGCGGTAGCGCGAACATGAGCTTTCCGTTGAATAACCCGACGCCGCGTCGGACCGCAATCCGCCGCGCGATCGTGCTGTTGGCCCTGCTTGCCGCGGCCGCCGGCGCGACCGCGCCGTGGTGGCTGGCCGAGCGGGAGCTGCCCAAGCGATTCGGCGTCGTCGATCCGGGCCGCCTCTATCGCAGCGGCACAATCACTCCGCGACAACTTGGAATCGTTGTGCAACGACATGGCGTGAAGAGCGTGCTGTCGCTGCTTGATCCGGCGGCCGCGGAAAGCATCGCCGAACGGGCCGCGGCCCAGCAGCTTGGCGTGCGCTGGTTGAATGTGCAGCTCACCGGCGACGGCGCAAGCGACGCCGCGCAGCGCGACGCGATTCGCGCGATTGTGCTCGACCCGGACAACGCCCCGCTGCTCGTGCATTGCGCCGCGGGCGCCAATCGCACGGGTCTGGCCTGCGGCATGTACCGCCTGCATCACGACGGCTGGACGCTGGACAAAGTGCTGGCTGAGATGCGCGCATACGGCTTCAAGGACCAGGCTCATCACGCTAATTTGCGCGAGGCGCTGGAGCTTGAAGCGGCGCTGGCCGCGCGGGGCAAGCCATAAAGTGTTCGCGCTGGGGCGGCGAGCAATTGAAACTTGTGTAGCCTCGGACGATGGTCCGATTGCAGCGCAATGGGCGGCCGTCACTGCCCGAGCATCGGCTCGATTTCCGCGAGAAGCCGTTCCTCCAGACGCAGCACCTCCAGCGCGTGCGACGCCACCGCCAGGTCCACCGCATCTCTGGCCAGCCGATCGATCGCTCGGCGCGCGGCTTCCATCTGCTCAGCCAGATATTCGCGGCGTAGCCGCAACGCCGTGGCTCGATCCTGGGATTCGGCCTGCCCGGTGGTCGGACACAGAGGTCCGACGCTGCGTGAAAAGTGAATTCGCTCTAAGCCCGCGGGTGCGCCTTCTCGTACTGCTCCTTCACCGTCGATGACGTGAGGTGCGTGTAGATTTGCGTCGTGCTCAGGCTCTGATGACCGAGCAGCTCCTGCAGGCTGCGCAGGTCCGCGCCGCGCTGCAACATGTGCGTCGCGAAGCTGTGCCGCAGCGTGTGCGGGCTCACGGAGAGATCGAGCCCCGCTTCGAGCAGGTACTTGTCGAGCTTGCGGCGAACGCTGCGCGTGCTCAGCCGCTGGCCGTGCTTGTTGATAAACAGCGAATCAGCGTCGGCCTGCATGGCCGGCGTGCCGCGGCGGCGCAGGTCAAGATAGTGCAGGATGGCCTTCACCGCGCCCGGGCCGATCGGCACGATGCGCTCTTTCTTGCCCTTGCCGCGCACATGCACCTGGCTGGCGCCGAAGTCCATGTCGCTCACGTTCAATGCAACCAGTTCGCTGACGCGCATACCGGTCGTGTAAAGCGTCTCCAGGATCGCGCGATCCCGCGCGCCCAGCAGCGTGGTCGTGTCGCAGTTGTTCAGCAGCCGCTCGATCTGCTCGACTTCGAGGTACTTCGGCAGTCGTTTGTCCTGCTTGGGCGTGCGGATCGAGGCAACCGGGTTGTTGGGCAAAAGCGCCCGGCGAACCAGGAACTTGTAGAAGCTGCGCAGCGTCGCCAGTTTGCGCGCCACCGTGCTCTTGCAGTAGTTCAGGTCGTGCAACTGCGACATGAACGTGCGAACCGTCTCGGTGTCGATGCCCAGCAGCTTCTGGTCGAGCTGCGGCGGAGACACGGTCGAGATGAACGACGTCGTATGGCCGTTCGTGCCGTGGCCGGAGTGCCCGTTGGCGGCGGGCTTGCTCAGGGTGCCGTTCGTCGAAAACAGATACGCACAGAACTGGTCGAGGTCGGCGGTGTAGCAGCGGGCCGTGTGGCCGGAGAAGTGCCGCTCCGACCGCAGATACTCGATGAACTGCTGAATAACGCCGTGCTTGTCGCTCATCGGACGATCACGCTTTCCGGGGCCGCAAGGGACTCCGCAATCCGGCCTAGAGACCAGCGCTCTCGCGTCCCTACAAGAGCAGTAGCGTCTCCGCCGAATCTTCGACGCGCCTGCCAAGCTCGAAGCTCAGAACGGCCGCGTCGTACCAATCGAACTCGCTCTCCGCGCAGCTCGCCAAATCTACGAATGTCGCAAGCACCGCGGATTCCTGCCCCTCGCGAAACCGGAACACAAACCGATGCTGACCCTTGGCCAGACTCAGCACACGCGTCTTGTCGGTCATGCGTCCTGATTCCAGGGCGGTGGCTGTCCCGCCTTCCCGCAACATCGTCCGAATCGCCGCCCAACAGCAGTAACGGACGAAGAGTTCCTGGGACTTGAGGACCTGACGCCAATTGAACGCGCTGTCTTGAGGCGCTCGAGTACCGGCGAATTCCCGCACTTCCTGCTGGGTCGAATCCTGCGCTCCGTTGAATACGCGCTGCACCTGGAGCCATGGACCATCCAATTGCGGGGCGCCATCCGCCGCCCAGCCGGACGCCCGTCGCGACGCCTCGATCGGATCCCCGATCCGGCCGGCGCGCGAGCGCCCCAACTCGTAACATTGCAGCACCACGCCGACGACCGGCGTGTACGCATCGAACTCGGTGATCGCCATTACCAGCGTCCCGTCGGCGTTGAATCGCCGAGCGAGTTCGAAAGCCTCTTCGGGTGAATCGACGCGGCTTTTCCCGTGCTCCGCCAGTGCGGCCAGCGTGAGATTGATCGGGATTACAGCCACGTTCGAATGCGCGAGTGCTTCGGACGCCAGAATGTCGGAGATCTTCAGGGTATCGAATTCCTGCGTGCCACTCAGATTGAGCACTGGCGCTACGACCCAGGTTCTGGGTCGAATTGTCGCGTCCGCGTGGACCGGAGTCCTCGCGTCGCGCAGCGCACAGCCGCCGAGGCACGATACCCATCCCATCACCACAATCGCCGCACCGTGCGCCCTGCGCACGGGACGATCGAAACCACTCCCGGCCTCCGCAGGAACGGGTCGTGTGAAGGGAGCCCTACGTCGGATATTAGTGCGCTGCCTGCTTGGTGGCAAACTAACCGAATTTTTACCTGTATCGTCCGATAACATAGCATGCCAGCCGGTCACTTCGACTCCGTCACCGATTCCGGAGAGGCGTACGACTCTTCGCCAATCGGTGTCGCGTTCAACGTCGGCTTCTGCCGCGCGACCGTTCCCACGCCGGCCGGGATCGACCAAATGTTTTCCGCGCCGGATCGCGCGCTGACGAAGTAGACACGCCCATCAGCCGCCCACGTGGGATTGAATGCCAAGGTCGACGGATCGGTGAGCGTGTAGCGCAGTCCGGTCTCAAGTTCGGTGGCCCAAAGCTCTGCTCGCTCGGATTGCGGCGTTGGTCCAAACGTGCGGACATCGCGGCGAACCGCGCAATACACCACGTAGCGACCATCCGGCGACCAGCGCGGCGAGATGCACGCCGACTCGTCACTCGAAGCGATCTCCGTCGGGTGCTTGGCTTCGTCGCCCATCAGGTCGATTGTCCAGATCGTGAACCAGCGCTGATCGCGCTGGCGTGATCGCTGAAACGCCAGGCGTTTTCCGTCCGGCGACCACGCGCAGAACATGCCGGGCGTGATGAACCGCCGTACGGCCGAGTCATCGAGCGACGTGACCCAGATTTCCCACTGGTGCGATTGCCGGCCCCAGGCTGTGAAAGCGATCTGCTTCCCATCCGGCGACCAGCACGGCGAGACTTCGTCGGCGCGATCGCGCGTGACCTGCACGAGCTGCCCGCCGTCGCGATTCACCACCCAGATGTCCCAATTGCCGCTGCGGTTCGACGCGAACGCGACGCGCGAGCCATCCGGGCTGAAGCGCGGCTGGATGTCGTCGGCCTCGTCGTTGGTGAGCTGCATCAGCGTTGAGCCGTTGATCGACTTGAGGAAGATGTCGGGGTGTTCGGAATTCCGCGTGGACGCCAGCGCCAGCGTTTGCGTCGTCGGATCGACATCCGGATCGAAATCGCGGCCCGCGCTCGTGAAGCTGTGCCGTGCGGCGTTGACGGAAGAAACGTCTGCATCATCGCGCGGCGGCGGGTTCGCGTCGCCGTAAATAGGCAGCGCATCCGCCGGTTTCGCATCGCGGTGGACCGCTGCGCCGTCGCGCCCATCACCCGGGTCCGTGCGGGTGACGGCGACGACCGGCGGCGCGGGTCGGTGGCAACCGAGCAAGAAGCACGGAATCAGCAACTCGGCGTGCCGCAGCCGGCGGGCAGACGACCCGGAACAAATCATGACCATCCTCGTGAATGGCGCGGAGCGTCGCTTTACGCCATCCGCGCGTTATGGGGCGATGATTTGCTATCGGAAGGGTGCACGCCGGGGCTTGAGAGGGCGGGGACGGACGACCGCCGGGTTGCGCGAGTCAGCGCCACGCTGTCGCGTACCAAGCGCCCACGCAGTCATCTCGTTCGTTCAGGGCGCCGCGGGAGCCCCAACCCCGCAATACGTCCCCGGAAACGCCGCGTAAAACGCTGCACATTTCACCAGGTGCTCGATCGGCACGCTGTCGTCGACCGTGTGGGCAACGCTCTCCGGCGCCGGCCCGAAGCCCACCGCCGGAATCCCGAACATTCCGGCGATCGACACGCCATTGGTGCTGAACGTCCAGCGGCTCACGGTCGGCTTCTTCTTGAACAGCGACTTGTAGGTCGCCACAGCCGCGGCCACCTGCGGAGCGCTCTCTTCGTAGCACCAGGTTGGAAAGTAATTCTCCGTCTCATACGACAGACCGGTCCAAGTCGGCTTGGCGTACTGCTTGACGTCCACCTCGGCCGTCACGCCCGCCCGCTTCACCGCTGCCCGCACTTCGCGCAACGCCGATTCCTTCGTGTCGCCGAATGTGAGCCGCCGATCGAGGTGGATGTACGCCTGATCCGGCACCGCGCACATACTCGGCGTTTTGCAATCGACATAGCTGACCGTGATGGTCCCCTTGCCCAGAAACTTGTTCGGCCGGAGCTTGTCGTTTAGCGCTTCGATTTCGCGGATCACGCGCGCGATCTTGTAGACCGCGTTCTCGCCCCTCTCCGGCATCGAGCCGTGACACGACCGGCCATGAACCGTAACGCCGATCTCCATTCGGCCGCGCTGCCCGCGCAGGATGCTGCAATCTGACGAATCCGTGACAATCACGCACTCGGGCCGAATCTTGTCCTCGCGCACGATGTACTGCCAGCACAGACCGTCGCAGTCCTCTTCGGAAACCGTAAACGCCAGCAGCAGCCGCCAGTCGGGACTGCGCAATTTGAATTCGTCGATCAACTTCGCGCCGTAGAGCATCGCAGGCACGGCGCCGCGCTGGTCGCCCGCGCCGCGGCCATAGACCCGGCCGCCGGCGACTTTGCCCTTGTACGGGTCATGCTTCCAGTTACGCCGGTCGCCGACTCCGACCGTGTCGACGTGTGCGTCGATCGCCAGTAGCCGCCTGCCGCTGCCGATCTGGCAAAGCAGGTTGCCGAACTTGTCAATCCCAATGCGCTCGAAGACGCCCAGGCGTTCGGACTCGCGCTTGATGCGCTGGATCACCGGCCCCTCGGCGCCGCTCTCGCCGGGGATCGCGATCAGTTCGCGCAGCAGCCGTACCATCCGCGATTCGTAGGCCTTGGCCTTATTTGCAATTGCGGCGTAGTTCATCGTTCCCGTATTTCTCCGCAGTTTCGACCAGTCTGTGGTTTCTCACCAGCGAGCATGATTCCGCTGGCTTTCCGGCTCGCGATCGCACTCGCACTCCCGATCGAGGGCGATGGTTCAGTTCCCATATGCCGTTCGTCACTCGCTATCCTTCGCAGGCCCATCGCGAGCAACATCGGCCAATCGAGGTACTTCGCCGCGCGCGGCGATGCGGCCGCCAGCGCCGCGTCGACGCGGTGTTCGCTGATGTGTGCAATCCCCAAGCCGGCGTCGAGAACGGCCCGCACGTAATCGCTCACCTGCCGGCAGTGGCTTCGCGGGCGCGTTTCGCGGCCGGTCGCCGGATCGGTGAATCGCGCCGAAATCCCGCGCAGGTTCATCGCCGGGTGCATTTCGGTGATGACGATTCGCCCGGTCGGGCGACAGATTCGCTTCATCTCGCGCAGCAGCGCACCCACGTCGGCAATGTGCTCGAACACCAGTCCGCAGATCACCAGGTCGAACGAGGTGTCCGCCAGCGGCAGCGCCTGCGCCAGATCGTGCACTTCGAAGCGGATCGGCAGGCCCGCGGCTTTCGCGCGGGCTCGTTCGATCATCGCGGTCGAGAAATCGAGCGCCGTCACATCCGCGCCGCGCTGCGCCAGCCAGATCGCGTGTCGCCCGGTGCCGCATCCCAGATCGACCGCCGTCGCGCCGCGCAGCTCGCCGACCAGCTCCGGCAACACGCGCGACTCCAGCGCGATCAGCGGATTGTCTTCGTCGTCGTAGATCGCCGCCCAGCGCTGGTATCCCTCCTGAGCGCTGACGTGGTCGATCGGCGGCGAGTCGTTGGGGCGATCCATGGCGAGAAGATACCCTCGAATCGCCGAGTTCGAATCTCGAAATGCGAAGTGAGTTGAAGCTGGATGCGTCGCCGGCTCCGAGCCGGCGTGTCCTCACGCCGGTAGGCAAGGGGGCCCGGCTCAATTCGAGACATCACCGCCCTTGGGCTGGTGTCTCAGTTTCGGCGGCGTGGTCAAAAAAAACGCTCGACACCGAGGCCCGACCGTACGGGAGCGGCTTCTTGCACGTCACAAGAGACCCCTCCCTTACGGTCGGGGCTCGGTCAAGCAGTTTGTTCACGAAACCGACACGTTAACGCTCGCTGCAACTCTTTTCCGCCCGTCCCCTTTTTCGCGCGTTACAATCCATCGCAGACGTCATCGCCGAGCCGCGCGGCGTCCGCCTCAATCGAGGAGCCCGTCATGAAGAGGGAAACCTGGCTTGCCCTGCTGGTCCTGGTGAATCTCGCGCTGGCCGTCGCGCTGGTGTCGGCGGTCACATCGCCGCAAGCCGCGCTGGCCCAGGCGACGGGGCTGTCGGGCAATTACCTGGCCGTCGCCGGCGAGATTCAGGATGCGTACGACGTGGTCTACCTGCTCGACGCCCGCTCGCGGGCGCTGCACGCGATCACGTACGACAAGACGCAGCGGCGGCTGGTGTATCAGGATTCGCGCGATCTGGATCGCGACTTCCGGAACAACCGAAACTAGACCCGCGCCAGGAGCCCTCCATGAACGCGAATACCACCCCAACGCCGCTCGACGCCAAGACCTTTGCGATCGGCATTCTCTCCGTAACGGCGTGCATCCTGCTGGTCGGTTTCATCCTGGCCACGCTGACGCCTTCGCCGGCGTACGCGATCGGACAATCCGACCGCGCCGGCGACTATCTCATGTTCACGCAACAGCTTTCCACCAGCCAGGAAGGCGTGGTCGTCATCGACGCGGCGGCCCAGCGCATGTCGCTCTACGCGTACGACTACAGCCTGCGCCGCTTGAACCTGGTGCACAGCAATTTCCCGCTCGATCGCCTGCCCGGCGCAGCGCGCGCCGGCGGCGGCACGCCGGCGGAGGAGAAAAAGCCATAAAGGCGGGACGGCACGTCGCCGCGCTCGCTTGCGCGTCGCGTTCTGGCACTCACGTGCCCCGGCGTTTTCGCTCGCGCGAATAGCGCACTTCGTAGATCCCCTGCCGACGCCACACGCTCGTCACCGTTCGCCACAGGATCGCCAGATCCGCGCGCAGACTGACATTCTCGACGTAACGCACGTCCCACTCCAGCTTGTCCTCGGCCGCCAGCGCGCCGCGGCCGTTGATTTGCGCCAGGCCGGTGAGTCCCGGCTTGACCAGCAGCCGCCCGCGATGGCGCTCGCTCCATTCGGCCATTTGCTGCATGTACAGCGGGCGCGGGCCGACCAGCGACATCTCGCCGCGCAGCACGTTGAAGAACTGCGGCAACTCGTCGAGGCTCCACTCGCGCAGCCAACGGCCCAGCCGCGTCACGCGCGGATCGTCGCCGGTCTGCGGCGAATCGCCGTAAGGATCGACGTCGGTCCGCATGGTGCGGAATTTGTACATCGTGAACGGCCGCCCGTTGCGCCCGGCGCGCGTCTGGCGAAATAGCGCCGGCCCGCGCGAGTCGAATCGAATTCGAAGCGTGAGATAGAGGAGCAGCGGCGAGAGCGCGAGGATCGCCGCAAGCGCGGCGACGCGGTCGATCGCATGTTTGATCGCCAAATACGCGGGCGACGCGCACAGCACCACCGACTCGCTGGTGTCCTTGTTCACGCGGATTGCATCTCTTGCGCGGTGGGGCGGGCATCCTGCCCGCCCAGCCGAGGAATACGGGCGGGCAGGATGCCCGCCCCACCCATGATGCACGACCTCTCTGCGATCACGGCGCGCTCGCCGGGCGTTTGGCGGACTCGCCGGCGGAAAACGTGCGATCGACGTGACAACGAACGATGCGGATCACCTCGTAGGGCACTTTTTCGCCGAGCTTCTCGTAGACCGGCTTCAGCCGGCCGTCTTCGGAATCGCGCAGCGCCTCGCGGACTCGTTCGTACGTCGCCGGATCGACCCAGCGCGTGATATCAGGCACGTCGAACTCGCTGATGAGCTCCTCCAGATACTCCCAGGTGGTCGATAGCGCCCGGCCGGTCCGCTGTGCGACGCTTTCGACCGATTCGCCTTGCGCCAACAGCGCCAGCGCCTTCTGCTTGGTCATGTTCGGCTTGCCGGCGGGCGTCGCAGCAGGCGGCGGCGTCAACCCGGCCGGCGCTGCCGCGTCGATGCTCAAGTTGTGCGCTCGACAATACGCCTCGATTGCCTTCACAAAACGCTCGCCGAATCGCTGTGTTTTCGATGCCCCGAATCCGGAGACGCCCCGCAACGCGTCAACGGTCGTCGGCCGGCGGCGCGCCAGCGCCCGCAGCGACGTGTCGTGCAGTATCACGAACGGCGGGACGCGCTGCTCGCCGGCGATTTCGAGCCGCAACGCCCGCAACGCTTCGAACAAGCCCGAATCGACGCCCTCCCACGAATCCTCTTCGACGCGCGCCTTGCTGACCGTCAGAGCGGCTTGCCGCAGACGCACGCCGCGCTTGCCGCGCATCACCTCCCACGAAACGGCGTTCAGCCGCAGCACCGGGAATTCGTCCGTGGTGCGATCGAGCACGCCCAAGTCGCAGAGTTGGTACGCCAGGCTCTGCACGGATTTCTTCTCATGGTCGCGCAGCAGGCCGTACGTGCTCAGTTGGTCGTGGCCGAATTGCTTCACTCGCGCCGTCGAGGCGCCGGTCAACACGTCGGCGATGTGCCCGGCGCCGAAACGCTCGCTGCAGCGGGCCACGCAGGAGAGGATCTTCTGCGCAGTGACGGTAGCGTCTTCCAATCCAACCACTTCGTTCAGGCAGACGTCGCAGGCGCCGCAATTGTCGCGCGCATACGCTTGGCCGAAATACTCGCTCAGGGCGCGATGCCGACATGCGTATCCGCTGCTCAGGCGCTGCATCTCGCGCAGCAGGCGCGTACCGGCCGCGATCACCGGCTCAGGATCGGGCGCACTGGCGGCGCTTTTTTCGATCAGGCCCTGCCAGCGGGCCACGTCGGAAAAGGAATAGAACATCACGCACTCGGCCTCCAGCCCGTCGCGCCCGGCGCGGCCGGTTTCCTGCTGATAATGCTCGACCGACTTGGGAACATCGGCGTGAATCACGCAGCGCACGTCGCTGCGGTCGATTCCCATGCCAAATGCCACCGTGGCGACAACCACGTCGAGCTTTTCCTCCGCGAATGCCTCCTGCGTATGTCGCCGATCGCCTGCGTCCATTCCGGCGTGATACGCGGCGGCCCGGATGCGCTGCATGCGCAAATATTCGGCCAGATCCTCGGTGTCCTTTCGGCTGAGGCAGTAAACGATTACCGCCTGACGCGCGTGGCGCTGCAGCACGTTTGTGACCTGGTCGTAGAGCGCCTGCTTGGGCATGATGCGATAGACCAGGTTTGGGCGGTCAAATGTACCGACCAGCACGCGCGGATCTCGGAGCTGGAGCTGCTGCACGATGTCGTCGCGGACGCGCTGTGTGGCGGTCGCGGTATAGGCATGAACGCTCGCCTGCGGGAAATGCTGCTTGAGCAGCGCAAGTTGGCGGTATTCGGGGCGAAAATCGTGGCCCCAGTGGCTGATGCAGTGCGCCTCGTCGATCGCAAACGCCCGCACGCCGACGCGCTCGAACAGGCCGATCGTGTAGGCGTTCGCGAGTCGCTCCGGCGAGAGAAACAGAAGCCTGTAGCGGCCTTCGAGCATCTCGCGCTCGACCATTCGCGCCTCGTCGCGCGAGAGGTTGCTGTGCAGCGCCGCCGCCGGATAACCCGCCTCGCGCAGGCCGTCCACCTGGTCTTTCATCAGCGAAATCAGCGGCGAAACGACGACGTCAGTGCGTGCCGCGACCAGCGGGGGAATCTGGTAGCAGAGCGATTTTCCGCCGCCGGTGGGCAGAACCACCAGCGAGTCGCGATGCTCGATGCCGGCTTGAATCGCGTCGGCCTGGAGCGGGCGCAGCGTGTCGTAGCCCCAGTATTGGCGCAGTGCGTCGAATACCGCGGCGGCGGGCCCCGAGGACAGTTCGGGCGGCTGCACGCACACTAGCGTAGCGAACGAGCGGCTCGCTGGCACGTCAGACGATCGTGCAGTGGTTGTGTCACGCACCTCGTGGCCCGATCGATCCGCGCCGCGCCGGGGGGCGGCCGCGGCAGCAGCGGGTACTCGGAGAGCTGGGTCGCAGAAATGCGCGGCAATCCGCGAATCGAAGTGAATATCGCACCGACGCTCAACGAGGGCCGCCGAGTCGCAGGTTCGCGCGGCTAAAACGAAGTGTCAGCACGATCGGTGCGACGCTTCGGAGGCGCGGAAAATGGAACGACGTCAGACGGAATTCTTCGGTCCGGACCTGGGACGCGGGCCGTTCGCTTCGCAACGATTGGAAACGGCGGCCGTTCAGATCGCCACTGCACTGGCGCAGCTCCGCGCGCCGCTGCTGCGCTCCGACACCGACATCCTGGCGCACGCCGACTTTATTCGGCAGCTCGCCGATCGGCTCGCGCCGGACTACGCCGCGTTCGTGGCGGCAACGGTCGGCAGCGAGAGTTCCGACACGATCAACACGACCCTGCGCCTGGCGGTTCAGTCTCGGAGCCTGCTGCGAATCTGGCTGGCAGACAGCATCGGCGGCGGGCCGAGCGTCCTGACGCCGGCGTCGGTGAGTTTCATCACCGGCACAGTGCTTCAAACCGTCACGTCCAATCTCGATTACCTCGTGATCAGCAGCTCGACCGGGCTGGTCAACGTGAACGTGAACTACTCCGGCTCGAAGACCTGGTACTGGGGTGTCTCGCGCGGCGGATCGGTGTTCTACACGTCGGGGCTGTTCTTCAGCTAGAAATAGCCAGTGGTCGTCGATGGGGGTGGTTGGCTCGAGGACGCTTTCCATCGCCACCTCAAGCGCGCGTGCCACTCCCGCATCCAGCCAACCTCGACCGTCAGGGAGGGGTCCGCTCGGTCCTCGAAGAAACGTTGCCTTGGATTCATCCAGTGATTCACCGGCGTCTTAACCCAGCAGGTCCTGCCGGGCCGCCTCGCGCAAGATGTCGCTGGTGGTAACGATTCCGACCAGCGCGTTCCGTTCGACGACCGGCAGCGAGTGAATCCGCCGCTCCAGAACGTAATGCGTCGCTTCGCCGACCGTCGTAGTCGGAGCGACGGAGACCACGTCGCTGGTCATGATGCCCGCCGCCGAGCGCGGTTCGTCATAGTATTTGCCGGTTTCCTGGGCCTGCATGTCGTTGACGCAGGCGCTGCCCAGCGCTCGGCGAACGTCGCGGTCGGACACGATGCCGATCAAGCCGCCGTTTTCGTCGACCACCGGCACGTGACGCACGTGACGATCCTGCAGAATCGTGATGATCTCGTGCAGCGAAGCCTCGCCGCGCACCTTCGCCAGATGGGTCCGCATGATCGAGCGCACCGGCTGCTGCGCCAGCGTGTGGGCGGCGCCGCTTCCGTCGGCGTCGCGGCTGAACACGCGCAGCAGGTCCGAATCGGACACGATGCCGAGCAACTGGCCATCGGCGACGAGCGGCACGGCGCCGATCTTGAGGTCGATCAGCGTTCGTGCGGCCTGGCGCGGCGTGTGCTCGGGCGTCACGGAGATGACCTCGTGCGTCATGATCTGCGAGACGGTTCGCGGGCCGGCGACCTGATTGCTGGCGTGCTCGGGCAGTTTCCGCTGCGAACTGAGTTTCCAGCCGACCGCCAGCAGCAGGTCGCGATCCGAAATGATGCCCACAAGCTGCCCGCCGGCCACCACGGGTAGATGGTGAACGTGATGTTCCTCCATCAGCGAGATGGCCTTATCGAGCGAATCCTGCGGCGCGATCGAAACCACCCGGCGCGTGGCGAGATGGGAGAGACTCATCGTCCAGACTCCTCCCGATCACCCAACCATATCTTAGCGATTCCGCGTCTGTTGAGGCAGCCGCCGGGGCCGCCGGGCGTGAACCACGCGAGTTCGGCGTCAGGCTACCTACCCACAACCTGCCGCCGACCCAACCGCGCGCCGGCTGCCCCCCACCCGCTTGGCGACGACGACGAAGCCGTTACAATGCGGGCCCAAAGATTATCGCTGCCGACGTCGTGACGGATCACGACGCCTCGGTTGCGGGCGGATTTCGGACGCGGGCGCGGAATTTTGGCCGTGAACCGAATCCGCGGCGGATGTCGATACTGAAATATGCATAGATGGGCGGTTCGCCGCCTACGCCCGAACCCACGGACGAGGACCTAGCTTGATTTCCTGTTCTTCCTCCATGCTTCACGGCTTCCGCTTTTTTCCAGCCTGCGTTTTCGCAACGCTCGCCCTGCTGCCGACGACAGGATGCGTGGTTGGGCAGCCGCGCGGCGAAGGCACACTGACGCGCGAGGTTGAGCCGATCAAGGATCGCGGCTACTGGCGCTACCTGCCGAAAGACTACGTCAAGGCCGACGACGCCGCGCGCCGACAACGGCGTTGGCCGCTGGTGGTGTCGTTTCATGGCATGAAGCCGTTCGACAACTCCCATTCGCAGGCGCTTGAATGGGAGCAGGAGGCGGATCGTTACGGCATGATCGTCATTGCGCCGGAGCTGAACGCGCCGGATGTGCTCGCCGAGTTTCCGGTTCGCACCATTCACCCCTGGTTCAAGGGCGACGAGGAGGCTTCACTGGCCATCGTCAGCCACGTTCTGGCCAACACGTACGCGGATTCAAGCAACGTGCTCTCCACAAGCTGGTCGTCCGGCGGGTACATGGCGCATTACATGATGAACCGCCACCCGGAGCGGTTCACGTGCCTGGCGGTGCGCCAATCGAACTTCTCGCGAGCGGTGCTCGATCGCGGCTGCGCGGCGCGCGGCGCGTCGCACCCGGTGCTGATTGTGAACACCGAAAACGACTTCGCGATCTGCAAGGAAGAGTCCAAAGACGCGGTGAACTGGTACACCGAGAACGGCTACCCGAACGTGGCCTGGGTGTACATCAAGAGCCTTGGGCACGAGCGCACGCCTGATCTGGCGGCAGATTTCTTTGCGCGCATCGCCGGCACGCCGCCCGGTAGCGCGCCTTCGGTACTGGTGCAGCGGCAGGCGATCGATGGAAACGCGCGCGGCCTGGCGTTCCTGGCCGGAAAGTCCGGCGCTCCCGCGCCGCGCGCAGAGCCTTCGGCAGACGTGGTGAAGCGCTCGGCGACGCCCGAGCGCCCGACTGTCGCGCAGGCAAACCGGCCCGCGCCGGCAAAACTCGCCGAGCCACCGCTGTATCTGAGGAACCCCTCAATCCCAACGCCGTCACGCGAGCCGGTGCTGGTGCGCTCGCCGTCGTCTCCGCCGCCCGCGGCGACGATTTCTGACCCCACGGCGCCCCGCGCGAACGCCGCACCAGCCGCCGCGCTGCGCCGAACTCCCGTCGCAATCCGCGTATCGAGCGGCGTGGGCGTCGAGCCGCTTTCGGTAGGTTTCTCGGCGGAATGCCCGTCGGACTGGCAGCGCACCGCGGACTTCCACTGGTCGTTGAACGGCGAGGCGATCGGCAGCGGAATCACTGGTCAGAAGACCATCGTCACGCCCGGCGATCACACGCTGACGTTGCTGGTGGTGACGGCCGACGGCGTCGAGTACAGCGCGTCGCAGGTAGTGCGCGTCTTGCCTCGATCGATGCTGGGCACCGCGTCGGCGTCAACCCGATAATTCGCCGTTCAACGCGGCGCCGATCGCGGCCGTAGCCCCGGCTTGTGCGAAGCGGGGCATGTGAGCTTCACGCATGTGCCGATTCGAGATCGCTCTTCAAATCTCGAAACGATTGGCGCGAGGCTTTCGTGGCCATTGCGCGGCCGCCGCGCTGGCGTGCCTGCTCGCGTCTTTCGCCGCATGTCGCGCGACGCAACCTTCGAAACCCACCCTCAACCGGGCGACCTCAAACTCGCGATCGAGCGATCCGCTCAGCGCTGAGCAGGAGCGCGGTATGGCCGGCGAAGATGCCGGTGCGATGCACCTCAAACCCGCCGAGCCCCCACCGCCGTCATCGCGGCCGCCGCCGGCGGATCGCAGACGATCCGTCGATCAGCCGCGGATTCGCGGCTGATCCGACCTAGCGGTGCTTGTCGTCAAGTCGCAGGAGCGCCGCGGCAACCACTCGATCGGATTCATTTCTCGCGTAGCGCCGGACCTCTGCGTCTGACGGCGAATTCTGCGTCGGGCACGGAGGCCCGACGCGACGGAACAACTGAGTCTGCTCTAGTGAGCCTGCCCACGATTCTGGTCACCCGCACGTCCGCAGGAGTTCGCGTGCCCCATTCGGTCGAGTCGGCCCGCGTGCTGGGCTACGCCGGCGCCATTTTCCACGTTCACGGCAAGGACTGCGGCCTCGACCAGCACAACACCCGCCGCAAGGCGTGCTGGACACGAAGAGCTGCGACCTGCACAATCGAAGCTGTTTCTTCCGGGCCTGCGTGCGGCTAAGACGACGGCCACGGCGACGAGTTCTGGAAGCCGTTCGTGAGCATGCTGCGGGCCAAGGGCTACGACGGCGTGATCTCGATCGAACATGAAGATTCGTACATGAGCATGCAGGAAGGATTTGAGAAGGCGGTGGCGTATCTGCGCGGCGTGATGATCAAGGAAAAGGCGGGCGGGGCGTGGTGGTTTTGAGCGAGTGCGAGATCGGTGTTCGAAAACCGGGGATTACATTTCTTGTACAACATGCTTGTGTTCCTTGACAATGTAAAATACGCGCCATATACTCCTTGAAAGGAGTCGCGGTGTGGCTGAGAACGAATCACTGGATCTCGACGAACGCGGCGGTCGCCGGTGGCGCGCGATCAAGAGCGCGTTTGGAATGAGGTCACCGGCACAGAAGATCACGGAATTGTTCGCTCGCCAGTTGCGTCGTTCGCTGCGAGTGCTAGTTCGGGACCCCGAATTCCGCTTCGCCGAACTCGTTGCAGCGATAGGCCAGGGTGACCGCGACACGTTTCGCCAACTGGTTCGAAGCAGCTCGCGGCACCGCGACTATGCTGAATTGCTTGAGTTGGCAGCGGGCCCTGCTTCCGATCCGCCGCGCGTGCTCGAACGGTGGCTTGGCTTGATTCGTGATCGGGTATTTGACCAATGTGGTCACGGGGCGATCGGTTCGTCCGTATGGACCGATTTTCAGGCATTTCGCGCCCACCGAGACGAAGTCCGATCACTGCTTCAGCCGCGCTTGGACGCCATTGCGCAAGATCTTGCGCGCCAGCCGGGCAATCCGCCCAGAATGCCACGACGTGCTGCACGAGAACGGGCCCTCGCACAAACTGAATTGCTGTCAACTTCGCTGCTGGTGAGGTGAAGAGGCTGTGGTTCACCGAGTCGGTTTCGATCCGCGCTGCGTACAGACCGTGGGTGCTCTCACGCGCGGGACCGACTTTCGGTTGGACACCGACGGGGCGGAGCTGTTTCTCGGAGCGTCAATCCCTTCTGCCGCGCGAGATATTCTGCATATTGGAATGGCGGCGTTCGTGGTGGACCGAATTCAGAGGCGCGATGGTGGACGAGCGCGCGATCTCGAGATCGAAGTGGCGGTCGAGAATCCGAGGTTCTGGGCCAAAGATGCGACGCTGCACTTGGTGCGCTCGTGCCTTGAGTTCGTGACGCCCGACACGTGGTCATTCCGTTTCGCGCAGGACTCGTCGAACCACTCGAAAGAGAAGTTCCTCCCGTGGCCAAAGGATGAGAACCCGCCCACGGTCTGCCTCTACAGCGGTGGATTGGATTCCGCAGCGGGACTGGCGGCGCGGCTCAACGATAGAAACGGTTCTGTCATTCCCGTTGCTGCATGGAGTCAGGGTGCTCAACGTCGTGCGGTGATCGAGCAGATGAAGCTGCTCCAGGCTCGCTTTGGCGCGAATCGGTCCACTCCCCTGATTGTAAAGAGCCATCTGCTCGGCGTTCCGTGGAATGAGCAGGAGTCCTCACAGCGATCTCGGTCGGTCTTCTTTGCAGCGCTTGGCTGTGCCGTGGCCGTCACCGCGGGCGCCTCGAAGATCGAGTTGTACGAGAGCGGAGTCGGCGCGTTGAACTTGCCGCCCATGGCGGGGATGTTGGTAGGGGGACGGAGCACTCGACACTGCCATCCGGAGTTCCTTCGGCGCATGGGCTTGCTCGCGTCACACGTCGTGGGTAGACCAATCACGTACGAACTGCCCTTCGTAGATCGTACGAAAGCCGAAGTCGTCCGTACGCTGAAGTCGCAGCGTCTCAAGGATTTGGCAGAGCTGACGTTCTCCTGTCCGCACTACCCGCTCTTTCGTGCGAGCCGCGCACATCAGTGCGGTGCATGCCTGGCGTGCATCGGCCGCCGTCAGGCGTTGCTGTGTGCCGGAGTGCCTGACCGAGTCGATTACCAGCACGACCTATTCAGCGAGCGGGCAAACGAGGTCGCTGACTCCGAACTTGGGTTTCTGAAGGCAGCCTTGATGCAGGTGGACGACCTAGCGCCACTCGAGCGCGGCGAGATGCCGCGGATTCTCGAACGACATTTGTTTGGCACGCAGGTTGTTTGGGAAGGTCTGATGGCCGCGCCGTGGGCTGAACTCATGCTGCGTTACCGACGCGAGTGGCTCAGTGTAATTGAGCAGATGCGGACGCGCGGCGTGCAGTGGGCCAAGTGGCTGGGGCATCGGACTGCCGCCTCAACGGAGCCGACGAATGGCTGATCGACCGTCAATTCCGATCACGACCGATCCCCGGGTGCTTGGCCGGCGTCTGACGGATGCTCGCAAGTCGTGTGGCCTGACGCAAGAGGAGGTCGCCGAGCGACTCGGCGTCAGCCGGCCGACGCTGATCGCGGTTGAGAAGGGCGACCGACCGGTGAAGCCTGACGAGCTGATTCAACTGGCCCAACTCTATCAGCGT
The DNA here is from genome assembly GCA_046350315.1 of Phycisphaerae bacterium. Classification (GTDB taxonomy): domain Bacteria; phylum Planctomycetota; class Phycisphaerae; order UBA1845; family Fen-1342; genus CAZHTF01. Next base: position 1,051,622 of record JAXMAP010000002.1, on the reverse strand, counting down.
TCCATGCACGAGCTGGTTCGACCGGGAGTCCCCGCGGCGTCGTTCGAACCGCATCTTCGGGCCGTCGTCGAGGCGCAATGCGATCCCGCAGCGAAGCGTCGCGACGCCAAACCGGTGGGTGCGGCCGACAGCCCGATGTTGGCAGACGCCATTCGCGAATTGCAGCAATTCGCGGAGGGTTACTGTGAGCTGGAGCGGCAGGTCGGCTTGAACAGGCCTGAGTCGTTCCCTCCCGAAGTCATCGTGCCGACGCGCGGGATTAGCGCGTTCGCGGAAAGCGTTGCCGCTGGGGAGCGTGCCCGTCTGGGGCTTGGTGATCAACCCGTCAGCGGCTTGCGCGAGGTGCTTGAGAACAGTGTGGGCCTGCGGATTCTGTATACCGATGCGCTTCCATCCCATGTCGCGGGTATGTACGCATACGCTGGCGAGCTGGGTTATTGCATCGCCGTGAATCGAAAACACCCACCGGAACGACGCCGCGCCACTCTGGCGCACGAGCACGGCCATTTTCTCGCCGAACGACACCGGCCCGGAATCGACTATCTTGAAGCTGGTGCGAAGAAGCCCGCGGGGGAGCGCTTTGCTGAGGCCTTCGGCATGAGTTTCCTTATGCCGTCCAGCGGCGTGCAGCGATATTTTTTCGAGACGGTTTCCGCCCGAAAGGACTTTCAGGTGGCGGACGTTTGCCGTATGAGCCATTATTTTGGCGTGTCGATGCAGGCTATGACGCTACGATTGGAGTCGTTGGGCCTGGTGCCCGCTGGAACTTGGGATCACTTGCAGGAGGAGGGCTTCCGCGTGCGGGCTGCGCAGGAAACTCTGGGCTTTGCGCTGCGGGTGCCGGACTCTGAGCGGGCCTATTCCGACCGGTACAGGTTTCTGTCTGTGCAGGCGTTCGAGAGCGGTGCGATTAGTGAGGGGCAACTTGCCAAACTCTTGCGTACGGATCGGATCACCGCGCGGGGCATCGTATCCGATTGTCTGGCGGAATCCGACGTTCAGGATTCGGGAGTCGCCGCCACGCGCGAGCTCCGATTTGACTGTTCGCTGCTGAGCTCTCAAAAGAGCGCATGATGGAAGACGCTGTCGTCGACGCCTGTTGCCTCATCAATTTCGTTGCCGCGGATTGCCTTCCAGAAGTAGTAACCGCCTCTGGCCTTCGCTGGCATGTGCCGCGTCAGGTACTTGGGGAAGTCGTTTTCGTCCCCGAGCAAAGTGAGAAGCCTAAAACTGCGCGCGACCTTCTGGTGCGGTTCTCTGCGAACGGCGTCCTGCACGAGTGCGCCGTTGAAGAAATCGAGCGAAACCTGTTCATACGTTTCGCTGTTGAGCTGGATGACGGTGAAGCTGCGGCACTCGCAATCGCGGTTTCGAGGGGGTGGAGGCTTGCCACGGACGACCGGAAGGCCATTCGCTTGGCATCAACGAGTGGCGTGCGCGTTGTAACCACCCCGGAGCTGGTGCATCGCTGGGCGGAGCGCGGTCGTCCCACTCCTGCAAACGTACGTTCTGCGCTCGATCGGATTCAACGTCTCGCACGTTTCGCGCCCCGGCGAGATGACCCACTATTCGATTGGTGGACGCAACACCTGGGTGGGTAGAAATCAGTTCGGGATTCCTGGCGCGGCCGCGCCGTGCTGAAGCGCCCATGTCGCGACTATTCAGGCGAGCGCTGACGCCGTCGTGCTCGGTATAATCCCCGACGATGGTGTTGTTGCGGTCCGCGTGGGCGACGCTGCGACGTACCCAGGCCTGGATACGAAGCGATCGAATCTTGAACGCCGCGCGAGGATTCAGCCTGCTGGTCCGTGGCGGCACGTGCAAGCGATGTACCTCGGATCGGAGCTCAACCCGACACTCGGCGACGAGCCGCGCAAACGCCTATGGTCGCGAGACCGCCCGGCCCGGTGTGTCTGAAGCACGCAGCGATTTCCGCAGCTTTTCGCAGTCATCCGCCGAAATCCGCGTCGCGACCTGCTTGATCATCTTCAGGAAATGCGCAATCTCGTTGTCCTGCGCCGGAAAGCCGATGTTTGAGTTCGAGTCGCCGGGCTTTTCGTTGCTGTCGGCGAGCGCCTTGCCGCCGGGGTCGAGGAACACCGTCCACGGGATGCCGATCTTGTCGGTCCCGGCGTACTTGCTGAGCACGTCCTTGCCGCCGGTCATGCGGTCGATGTCGATTTTCACCTCGACGAAGTCCTTCGCCAGGATCGCGGAAACCTCGTCGCGCTCCAGCCAGGCCTCCAGCTTTCTGCACCAGCCGCACCACGGCGCGCCGAAGTGCACGAACGCGGTCTTCTGCTCGGTCTTCGCTCGGGCCAGGGCGGCGTCGAGCGTCTTGGTGGCGTCTCGTGGCGCGGCCTCGTGCTTTTTGAGCAGCGCCAGCACTTTCGCCGGATCATGCCCCGCTTCGACGCGTTTGCCGTCGACCTCCAGCGGGCTGCTTTCCTGATTGGCGAGCGCCTTGCCGTCGGCGTCGAGGATGGTGAGGAACGGATATCCGTGCTTGGCCAGATTCGCGCCGTACGTCGACGCCAAATCGACGTTCTTACCCTGCGGTTTTCCGGAGTCGACGTAGACGATCTCGTACTCGTACTCCAGCTCGCGGGCGATTTCGCGGTTCTCGCCGAAAAGCGCGTGCAGCTTGATGCACCACGGGCACCAATTTCCGCCCCACTGAATCAGGACGCGCCGATTTTCCTTACCGGCTCGCGCCAGGGCCGCCGCGATCTGTGTCTTGGCGTCGGCGTGCTCGTCGTAGACGGGTTTCTTCGCGTCCGACTTCGAAACCGCCGCGCCGTCCGGGGCGGGGCGCGCCGGCTGCGCGTCCTGCGCGAGCGCGGCGGCGGTGATGAGAATGCCGAATGCAGCAATCAACGATTTCGGCCGAAGGTTCATGGGTTGCTCCGGTGAGGCGCGTCACGCGCTTTGTCGTCGCACGGTCATGTCGAAATTACGCACCAAGTTTACGTAAACACTATACGCGATGCCGAGAAATGCCCCGGTCGACACGATCGACGCGATTCCGCGAATGACCCGCGCTTCCAGCACCATCGCCGGCGACGGCGGAACCGTGCCGAACAGCGACGCCGGGTCGACCAGCGACTCGATCGCCAGGAACGGGGCGAACGGCAGCACGATCGCGGCGATGTTCCCGCCCGCGGAACTGAACACGCCGCCGCACGCCCACAACAGCGCCGCGGCGCCCATGACGATTGCCGTGCTTACCATCACGGCCTGCACGGTTTTCTTCGACACCAGCGAGAATTGCAGCCCCACCAGCGCCGCCAGCGACGCGAAGGCGACCAGCAGTGCCGGCGTCAGCACAAATGCCTCGGGTGTCGAAACGGCCGACCCGGGCCGCACCAGGTCGCCCAGTGTGAAGAGCAGCAACGTGAACGTCGGCGCGGCGATCAGCGGCACGACGAAGCTGACCAGTCCGCGCAACATGCCGGCCATGATGTAGTGGCTGGTGAGCGGCGTGGACAGCAGCAGCTCGATCGTCTGCGACTCCTTCTCGCGCGTCAGCGTGGTTGCCGCGGTGTTGGTGACGACGACCAGAATCACCGCCAGCTCGATCCACATCAGCCCGACCAGCCAATTGCGCGTGACGGCCGGCCGGCTCGGGCTTAGCCCCCACCACGACGCGTGATGCGCGATCAGCAGCACGATTCCCGCGATGAAAGCACATACGATGAACGCCACGCGGGCCGCCGATCGCCCGCCGGCGGAGCCGCGCGTGGCCGCCTCGCGCCAGGCGATCGGGTTGTTCCAGACGCGCCGCGGTTTGCGGCGTCGTTCGCTGTCGCCGCGCGAGAAAAACATGCGCATTCGCTTCCAGATCGTCCATTCGCCCTCGCGCGCGCCGCTGCGCAGGAACCAGAGCGAGACGAAGATCATCACAACCGACGAAAGCGTTGCGATCCACATGTACGCGAATTGCGGCGCGGCCATCATCCAACTGACCGGCCAGCCGTAGTGCCGTACGTCGGCGGGGGCCGGCGCCGGCGTCAGTCCGGTGACGACCAGCAGCGATAGGAACGGGTGAATCGGCGCCAGCCAACTCATCTGGGCCGACATCTGAGCCGCGCCCCAGGGCGGTCCCTGAGGCGCTTCCGGCAGCTGGCCGTAAGACGACATGCCGATCATGAACAGCCCAACGATGTAAACGGCGACGCCGACGAAGAACGCAAAGATCGTGCGGCGCGTCCCGACGTGCAGCACGCTGATCATGATCGCCAGCGCCCCGGTGACCAGACCCGTGCAGGCGGCCAACCCGAGACTCTGAAACACCTCCGCGGCCGTCACGCCGCCGAAGATCATCGTGATGCAGAAGATCGGCAGCCCCGAAAGCAGGAGCACCCAGACGAAGTAAATGCGACTCATCAGCGAACCGAGCACGATCTGCCCATCCGACAGCGGCGTCGTCAGCAGGATGTGGAACGTGTTGGCGTCCTTCTCCTGCGTAATCGCGGCGGCGGTGAAAACCGGGGCGATGAAACTCATGAGAAAGAGCTGCGCGAGGCTGACCCACAGAAACGTTTGCGTCGATTGTTTGGCCAGAACGGCCAGCGAGTCCGTCTTAAACAGCGAACCGCCGACGACCAGCATGACGACGAATAGCGCGATCAGGTATGCCGCGCGTGTCCACAGGTGACGCGACCGCTTGCCGCCGGTTGAGACGACGCGAACCAGGATCGGGTTCGCCGGCAACAGCCGCCAGAACCATAAGCCCAGGTCGTTCAAAATCCCCATGTCAGGCGCGCCCGTTCAAAACAGCGATTCATGGCGTCCGTTCGCCGCCGACTCGACGCCGCATTGCCGCAGGATGATATCCGACGCGGACTTCAACGGATGCCGGCGGTCTTGGCTCGGCTCGGTTTCGTTCGCAGGAGCGGGTGTGACGGACGGGTCGGGGCACTTCGAGAATCGGCACTCCCCCGGCACTCAGCTTCGGCTTTCCGCCGGAGTGTCCCGGAAATTCGAATTCCCGGTGTGAAGCCCGGCTGCCGGCGTCGCTTTAAGGCGTCAGTGCGACCGGGCTCTTGACGACGCCACGCATTCGCGTGGCCGAACGGGCAATCACGAACAACGCACATGGGAGTTTCGACAATGATGCCGCGCAATTCGTATGTACTGGCTGCTATCGCGATCTCCTTCCTAACGCTTTACACACCTCCGGCAAGCGCCACGGACGATCACGGAAACGACTGCGGGAGCGCTACGGTGATTCCGACCGACGGGACGGTCGTGGGGGCGATTATCGATCCTGCGACGGATGAAGATTGGTTGAGCTTTAGCGTTGTCGCCGGGAATCGCTACGACGCCACGACGTTGGTCGGTTCGGCCGCCTTTTACCACATCACTCAGGTGATCGGGACCGATTGCACAACCGTGCTTGCCGACTGGAGCTACGGCAGTCCGGACGAACTGACAGTTGTACCTCCGGTCAGCGGAACGTGCTACGTACGGATTGCGTCCGTAAGCAGCTCCTTCGTCGGCTACATCGAGCTCGGCTTGACCGACATGGGGCCGGCGGCAGACGACCACAGCGGCGGACGCGCGGGCGCGACGCCGATCGCGCTGGGTGCGATCGCCACGGCCGACATCAATTACGCCGGAGATGTGGATTGGTTCACGTTTGGAGCCGTCGGCCGGCACGTGTATCAGCTTGACGTTCGCGCGCAGACCACGGATCACGCGTGGCTTGTAGCGGGCGAAATGTACGAAGGCGGAAGTGCGCTCGGGAGCACCGGATGGTCCAGCGTTGCCGCCGGCGACCCGCCCGCGGTGTGGCGGTCGATCCGCTACTTTGTACCCGCCGGCGCCGATGGACCGCGGCATGTTCGCATCTCTGGGTTCCCAGGACTCATCGGACCCTACGACTTTCGTGTGCAGGACCTGGGCGCCGCGCCCGCTGGCGACGATCACGGCAACGGATGCGGCGGCGCTACCGCGATCGGATTGGGGGTCACCAACAGCGTCTACATCGATCCCGCGGCGGACGAAGATTGGCTAAGCTTCTCCGCTCAAGCCGGAAACCTGTACCAGTTCACGGTATTTGGCCCTACCGTCGCGTTCTATCCCGTCGTTCAATTGATCGCTCCGGATTGCGCGACGGTTCTCAGCGAATGGGCCCCGTACAACCAGAATGAGTACGGCTTCTTCACGCCGACAACCGCGACTTACTATCTACGCGTCACGTCGGCGGGCGCGTCGTACGTCGGCGAGATTGACCTCGAGGTCACTGATCGCGGTCCGACTGCGGACGACCATAGCGGCATGCAGTCCGCCGCAACCGCCGCGCCGACCGACGGATCGTTGTTGACAGGTACGATCAACTACGCCGGCGACTACGACTACTTCACGTTCAACTCGCTCGGCGATCACCTGTACAGCGTGCAAGTCCGTGCGCTGGCCGACATCAACCCCTGGACGGTCGGCATCGTCCTGTTCGAGGGAGTGTCACTGCTTGATTTCAGCGCCCAATCCGTCGGCGGTCCGGGTGGCCCGGGCGCCTGGGTCGGCATGGTGTATGGCGTACCGGTCGGCGGCGGCGGACCGCTCCATGTGCTGGTCTACGCGGGCGTGGCCGATGCGGGAGGATCGTACGAACTTACGGTGACCGACCTTGGACCGACTCCGGCGGATGATCACGGCGACAACGCCGCCGCCGCTACGCCGATACTGACCGACGGCACGATCCTGAGCGGCTTGCTCGGTCATGGCGGCGATCAGGACTGGTTCAGCTTCTCGACGTTGACGCAGCGGGTGTACTCGATCGAAATCCGCGGACTCGCCAGTCCGAACAACGGCCTGGTCGGAGCGTCGCTCTACGCGCTCGACGGACTCTCGCAGCTTGGATTCACCGGCTGGTCGAATGCCGGGCCGGGATTCGACGGCGATTGGGTTCGTTCACTGTTCTACGTTCCGGCGGGTCTGGATGGCGATTATTACGCGGCGGCTGTCGGCTACGGCTTCACCGCCGGCAACTACCAGACGCGCGTGTTTCTGGGCCCCGGACTGCCGGGCGATTTTGACGGCGATGGAATTCCGGACCCCATCGACAATTGCCCGACAGTCCCGAATCCGGCGCAGACCGACAGCGACGGCGACGGCATCGGCGATTGCTGTGACTCCGACGCGCCGGACGCCGACGGCGATGGCGTCGCGGACGCGTGCGACAACTGTCCGTCCGTGTATAACCCCGGTCAGTTGGACAGCGACAACGACGGCATCGGCGACGCCTGCCAGGGCACGACGCAGTGCCCGGGCGATCTGAACGGCGACCGCACGGTCAACGAAGCCGACCTCGGAATCCTGCTCAGCGCCTGGCAATCCAGCGCCGCAGGCGACCTCGACGGCGACGGAGTGACCGCGGAAAGCGACCTGGGCATCCTCTTGGCAAACTGGCTTGCGAATTGCCCATAGCCCCGAGCCGGGACTCACGGTAGTGCAAACTCTGCTGGCCGGAGCGGACGCCGTGTCCGCTCCGGCTTGCTTGGTTTGTCAGCCACGTCGCGATTGCGAGAGGCGCGATTACTCCGTCACTTCCCGCCCGTGACCCGCCCCAGGCGCTCCAACACGCCGCGCACCAGGATCGGCCAGCCGATCGTCGCGTCGCAGAGCACTTCGGCGTGGCGACCGCCTTCGGCCGCCGAGACGAATTTGCCCCACGACACGCCTTCAGAATACGTGCAGCCCGACAGGCCGCCCCAGTGCACCGGCTCCGGGCAGATGCGGATCGCGTAGTGAAAGCGGATCCACTTGCCGAGCTTGCCGCCGGTGCGGCGGTCGAGGATTTCGCCCAGCGGCCCGACTTGCTGAGCCCAGTTTCGCGGCACGCCGCCGCCGATGGTGAAGATGCCCATTCGTTCGGCCTTGGCGCAGCGCTCGTAGTAATCTTCAACGTCGCGCAGCAGGTCGAGGTGCAGCGGCTTGTGGCCTTCGCGCGCCGCCACCATGTTGTGCACGAGCACGTCCAGGCCCAGCTCGCTATCCGTGAACGCCGGCACGTAGACCGGCACATTCTTGTCGTACGCCGATTGCAGAATGCCGCGGCCGGGGAACGTCTTGCGGCAATATTCGCCGATACGGCGGTTGATTTCATGGCTGCCGAAGGGCTGTTCCGCAGGGATCTGGCGGATGACGCGTTCCATGATCTCGGCGGCCTCTTCCAGGTTGCGCTCGAGCTCCAGCGTGTCGTACACGCGCGCGTAGCCCGCTTCGTACAGGCGATCGTCGTCCCAGCTTGGGTCGTAGCGGAAATGCGTGTGCCCGGTCTGCTCGATCAGGCCGTGGCACATCAGCGCGCCGGTGCTGACCACCGCGTGCAGCATGCCTTGGTCGATCATCTCGGCGATTAGCAGGCCTTGCTTGGCGATCGTCATCGCGCCGGAAAACGTGCCGACGATGAAGCACTTGTCGTCGCGCGCCATTTCCGTCAGCACGTCCGCCGCCTCGCCCAAGCCGCGCCCCGCGAAAGCCGTCCGGCTCATGGCGGACAGCATTTGGTCGAAACTGCCGGTCTTCCGGACGTCGAGCGGTTCGAGAGCCTTGAAATTGTGTGACCAGCCGTCGGCCAGCTCCCCCATCTCACGGGAGGCAGCCGCCGCACCCGTGGGTTCCGCCTTGTGCGGGGGCTTGGGATCGTGCTTCATGTCGACTCCTTGCGCTGCGGCTCATGATCGGGGCGAAGCTTCGGCCGGTCAAATCTGGAAAAATCCGCTGCCGTGAAACCAGACAGACCGTTCTGTATCTAATACTGTGCGGGCGAACGGATCGCCAGCAAGAACTATAACTGACTAAAGGACAATAAGATGCCGCGAATCCAGGCAATCGACCCCAAGTCCGCGACCGGAGCCGCGAAAGACCTGCTCGACAAAGTAACGCAGAAATTCGGAAAGGCGCCCAACATGATGCGGACGATGGCGCAGTCCCCGGCGGTCCTCCAAGGATACCTGGCCCTCTCGGCCGCGCTCGACGCATCGTCGCTGACACCCAGGCTCCGCGAGCAGATCGCACTCGCCGTGGCACAGACCAATCACTGCGAGTATTGCCTGGCCGCGCATAGCACAATCGGCAAGATGGTCGGCCTGCCGGAAACCGAGATCGCCGCTGCCCGGCGAATCACGTCGGAGGATCGCAAGACCGAGGCGGCCCTGCGTTTCGCACAGAGGATTGCTAATCAGCGCGGCGTAGTGAGTGATGCGGAGTATGACGCGGTGCGGGCCGCCGGCTGGACCGACGCACAGATCGCTGAGATCGTCGCGACGGTGTCGCTGAACGAGTTGACCAATTACTTCAACATCGTCGCCCAGACGGAAGTCGACTTCCCGCGCGCCGCGGCGCTGGTCGGCTGACGGAGATGTAAGATCTCACGCAGAGGCGCAGAGGCGCGGAGAACGCGGACAGTGATTCGGGAATGGTGCGTCGATACGGCCGAGTACCCTACTTCTATCTGCTGTCGCGGGCTCAACAGCCTCCGCTGCGCCTCTGCGTGAGCCCCGCTTATGCCCACGGCGACGGAACATCGCGAACTGACGACGCGGGATCGAATTCTCGATGCCGCCGCCGAACTTTTCTATCGCGACGGCATCCGCGCCGTCGGCGTAGATCGCATCGTCGCGCACTCGGGCGTCGCGAAGATGACGCTTTACAAGCACTTCCGATCGAAAGACGCGCTGGTTCGCGACGTTCTCGTCCGCCGTAGCCGCCAATGGCGCGAGTGGTTCGCCGAGCGTGTCGCTGCCGCCGCGCCGCAGCCCGAGCGGCGGCTGATGGCGGTATTCGACGTGCTGGCGCAATGGTTCGCTGATCCGGCGTTTCGCGGCTGCATCTTCATCAACTCCAGCGCGGAAATCGCGGTCGCGACGCCGGCGTACGCGGTGCTGCGCGAACACCACGCGGCGGTGCGCGAGTACCTGCGCGGACTGGCCGTCGACGCCGGCGCGGCGCGGCCCGACGACCTCGCGTCGCATTGGCTGACGCTGATCAATGGCGCGGTGGTCAACGCGCGCGTCAGCGGGTCGGCGGACGCCGCCGCTGATGCGCGTCGCGCGGCGGAGGCGCTGCTGGCTGGCCCGCGTCCGGTGACATAGCGAGGCTCGGCCAAAATCGAACCACGGCGCGGCGGAACGAAAGGGCTGTGACACTCTGAACTGAGTAATATCTTTTGAACGGCGGGCGGCGCCGCGAACGCGGAGGGACCATGCGTGCGATCGGCATCCTGAGTTTCACGGTAGTTCTGGCTTCACTTACTGCGGCCCAGACCACCCGGCCGACCAGTCGAGCCATTGATGAATGCGGCATCCTGGTGCAGGGCGCCGAATGCGCGCTGTTTCAGGGCGCCGGCGGGCGCTACTACATTCCGGACACCGGGCGCTTCCGCGTGGGCGACGCGGTGCGCGTCGTCGGCACGCTTGATCCGGCTTGCGTAACGATCTGCCAGGAGGGTGACGGCTGCGTTCGCGGCGCGGTGCTCTACGACCCCGTCGCGCTGCCCTGCGGCACGCCGGTCAATGTGCAGCTTGATCCTTGCTCCGGCGTCAGCGGGTTGCTGGCCGGCCTCGCCGTCACGGGAGTCGCGATCGCGAGTGCCGGGCGACACCGGCGTCGATGAGCAGCCGGACCGGTTCCGAATCCGGCGGGTGTTCGCGACGCGAGCGGCTTACCGGCCAACCACTGTTACAGACCGCGCAATCATTGACGGCATTCGAGCGCCGGCTTCACTCCGCTGACCAATTTCAGCAACGCGGCGTGCACGCGGGATTCCGAATACGGCCTGAATCCTTATACTACCGATTGGGTAAGAAGGCGTGGTTCGAGCGCCGATGGCGCTCGACGCCGGTGGCGACGGGCGGCTCGCGGGCGCGCCCGGGCCCGGGGTGGGCATCGTGGCAAGGTAGGTGATGTATGAATGACAAGGCGACCATTCAATACAACGGCAAGGCGTTTGAACTTCCCATCATCGGCGGCACCGAAAAAGAGATGGCGATCGACATCGCCCAGCTGCGGGCCCAGTCCGGCCTGATCACGCTCGACGACGGCTACGCCAACACCGGCTCGTGCGAGAGCGCCGTCACGTTCATCGACGGCGAGCGCGGGATCCTTCGCTACCGCGGCCTTCCGATCGAAGAGCTGGCCGCCAAGTGCAGCTTTGTCGAGTCGGCGTATCTGCTGATGTTTGGCGAATTGCCGACCCGCGCGCAGCTTGAGCGCTTCGACGAACTAATGGGCAAGAACGTCTTTATCCACGAGAAACTGCGGCACCAGATCGAGGGATTCCCCAGCGCGGCGCCGCCGATGGCGATCCTGAGCGCCATGGTCAACGCGGCCGGCTGCCACGAGCCGCTCTTCAACGCGCCGGAGAACGGCGACCTGTTCCTTGAGGCCGCCGCGCGGGTCATGAGCCGCATCCGAACCATCGCCGCCGCCAGCTTCAAGATCTCCAAGGGCCGCCCAATCATCTATCCGCGCTCGGACCTTTCGTACACCGGCAATTTCCTGCACATGCTGTTCAGCCGGCCATACCGCAACTACGAGCCGGACCCGGCCGTCATCGGAGCGCTGGATCAGATTTTCGTCCTGCACGCGGACCACGAGCAGAATTGCTCGACCTCGACCGTCCGCATGGTGGCCTCGAGCCTGGCGCCGCTGCATGCCTGCATTTCGGCCGGCATCTGCGCGCTGTGGGGTCCGCTGCACGGCGGCGCGAACGTGGCGGTGATCGACATGCTGGAGCAAATGCGCGGCAGCGGAGATTCGGCGGCGACGATCATCAGCAAGGTCAAGCAGAAGGACTCGAAGATCAAGCTGATGGGCTTCGGCCATCGCGTGTACAAGAACTTCGACCCGCGCGCGACGATCATCAAGCACTCCTGCGACACGGTCCTGGCGCGGCTGGGCATTCACGATCCGCTGCTGGACCTGGCCAAGCAACTGGAAGAAGCCGCCCTGAAAGACCCGTACTTCGTCGAGCGCAAGCTCTATCCAAACGTCGACTTCTACAGCGGCATCATCATGCGCGCGATCGGAATTCCGACCGACATGTTCACGGTCATTTTCGCGATCGGCCGAACGCCCGGCTGGATGGCGCACTGGCGCGAGGTGCGCGTCAACGCCAAGGGCCGCATCTATCGCCCGCGGCAGGTCTACTCCGGTCAAACCGAGCGGCACTGGAAGCCGATCGATCAACGCGCATAGGCGGCGCGGAACGCGAGAGCTGAACGCGCCACGCACTGCGAGCCGGGCGCCGCGAACGGACCGAGCCACATCGACAAACGCGAGAGGAAATCTGGAATCTCAGAATTGAGATTGCGGGTTTCCTCTCGCGAACAGTGATCAAGCGATTGCGAGTCACCGCGCCGGCGCGAAGCGTGCAACGGCGTCGGGCCCCGAACTGACAACGCTCGCCCGCCGCACTACGATTCGCCAACAACGAGAATTCCGGCGATCGGAGCGCGCGACCCATGGCTCGCATCATTCAAATTCTGCTCACCACCGTGATCCCCATGCTTTTTCGCAGTCGGCGAACGAGCCGCGTCAGTCGGGTGAAGATGTTCGGCTGGCTGGCGCTCCTGGGCGGCGGCGCTTACCTGGGCCACCAGCAGGGTTGGCTCTATCCGCTCATGTCAGGCATCTGGCGCGTCGCGACCTCCGCCGCCGGCTCGAACCGCACCGGCGGCAGCGGGCTGCCGAACGCCGGCACAGCTGCGCGCGATGGCTCGGGCCTTGCCCGAAACCTGCCGAGCGCGCGCGCGGTCGACGCGCCGAGCGCCAAGTCCAACGATGCGAACACCGGGCTGGGGCAGCTTGTTCCCGTTGCCGACGCGGCCGCCGCCGCCGAACGCGACGGAGGAATCGGCCGGCTGTTTCGCGAAAGGCGATCAGATATCTGGGTCGCCGCCGAAGGGCGAGTTACGCGGATGCTCGCCGATGACGACGAGGGCGCGCGGCATCAGTGCTTCATCGTCGAGGTCGCGCCGCGCGTGTCCGTGAAGATCGCGCACAATATCGACGCCGCCCCGCGTGTGCCGGTCGAGTCGGGCATGACGCTGCGATTTCGCGGCGAGTACAAGTGGACGGCCGAAGGCGGCGTTGTGCATTTCACGCATCGGCCCGAAAGCGGCCGACGCGAAGGCGGCTGGATCGAGCTGGCGGGCAAGCGCTACGAGTAGCCGCGCCGCGCAGCGTCGCCGGCGTTGATGAAACGCGTCGCACGGGAACTTCGACGATGCTCGAGCTGTTCACACCCGAAAACGGGATCGCCCTGCTCACGCTCGCCACGCTCGAGATCGTGCTGGGCATCGACAACATCGTCTTCATCGCGATCCTGACCGGGAAATTGCCTTCCGAACAGCAAGGCAAGGCGCGTCAGGTCGGTCTCTTGGCCGCGATGGGCATGCGAATTCTGCTGCTGCTGACGATCACGTGGATCATGCGTCTGAGGGCCACGCTATTCACGGTCGCCGAGATCGGCTTCAGCGGCAAGGACCTGATCCTGCTGGTCGGCGGCCTGTTCCTGATCGCCAAGGCGACGTACGAGATTCACCACAAGCTCGAGGGCCCCGCGCCGGAAGAAACAGCCCGCCGCGCGGCCTCATTCGCCGCCGCGATCGTGCAAATCATGTTCATCGACATCATCTTCTCGCTGGATTCGGTGATCACGGCCGTCGGAATGGTGAAGGAGGAAGGCGTGGCGATCATGATCGCGGCGATCGTGCTCGCGGTGCTGGTGATGATGGCGTTCGCGGGGCCGGTTAGCCGCTTCGTCGAACAGCACCCGACAATCAAGATGCTGGCGCTGGCGTTCTTGCTGCTTATCGGCGTGATGCTGGTGGTGGAAGGCATGCACGGGCATGTGAGCAAGGGTTACATCTACTTCGCGATGGCGTTCTCGTTGGGTGTCGAGCTGCTGAACATGCGCGCGCGCTCCGTCACTCGAAGACACGCCGTCAAACAGCCTGGCTCGTAGCCTCACGTAAGACCAACGCCGGCGTCAGGCGCGGGCCTGACGCCGGCGGACAAATTCGAGCCGCGCGTAGCGGCTCCCTTTCGCTACGCGCTGCGCTGCCAATTCGCCAGCAGCAGGCCCAAATCCGACTCATCGGTGTCGCCGTCGCCGTCGATGTCGCCGGCGGCGGTCGATTGCCAGGCCTGCAAGAGAATGCCCAGGTCGGATTCATCGACTCGGTCGTCGCCGTTCAAGTCGCCCGGAATCCGGCACGACCGGTTGCGCGCGACGGACGCGTCGTTTGAGTTCCGGTTCGCGACCGCAATGTCGAGATCGGTGTCGCGATCAAGATTCGCCAGAATCGGGCGTTCCGGATTGAGTCCGACGGCGATCAGCTTCGCAGCCGCCAGCACGCCCGCGCCGGTATTTCTCAGAATCGAGAGGTTGTTCGAATCCTGATTCGCGCTGACCACGTCGACGAGTCCGTCGCAGTCCAGGTCGCCCGCGGCCACCCACGCAGTCGTCAATCCCCCGCTGGGGTAATTCACCGCCGCATTGAAACCCGCCGCCGAGGCGACGTGCACCTGAACGAATTCCAAGCCGTTTCCATTGACGGCTGCGACCAGATCGGCGCGTCCGTCGCCAGTCAGGTCGGCCGCCACGACGCCCTCGGGGCGCAGATTCGCGCCGACTGCGAGCGTCCCCGCCGGCGCGAACGCGCCGCCGCCGGTGTTCGTGAACACGGAGATGTTGCGATCGCCGTGGTTTGAAACGGCCAGGTCGAGGTCTTGATCGGCATCAAAGTCTCCGAGCGCGACGGCGCGCGGATCATTGCCGACCGTGATGGAGGTCGCGGTAAACGACCCACCGGCGTTTCTCAGCACGGAGGCGGTGTTGCTGTCGCGATTGGCGACCGCCAGGTCAAGGTCGCCATCGCCGTCTACGTCGGCGGTGATGATGGCGCGCGGGTTCAGGCCGCTGCTGATGTTGCCGGCCTGCGTGAACGTCGCCGCGCCGCTGTTGGTGAGGATCATTACGCTGCCGGTGTTTTGCAGACAGACCGCCAGGTCGACTGTCGTACCCGCGTCGAACCGGCCGGCCACGAGTTCGCCGGCGCCGCTTCCGGCGGGCAGCAACGTCACGCCGCCCGGCGCGAACGCGGCCCCGCCGACGTTGGTGAGGATTTGCACGCGATCGGGTCCATTGACAGTGACCGCAAGATCCAGGTCGCCATCGCCGTCGAAATCGCCGGCGGCGATTGCCGACGGCGTTTGACCGACGGGATACGAGACAGCGGGGTCGATCGTGATCTGTGCGACGGCCGCCGCGGAAAACGCGGCGGCAGCCGCTGACGGACCCACAATACGACGCAACGGCGAGAGATAGCGAGTCATTCTTGTTCTCCTAGGATTGCAAGCATCGCGCTGGCCCAAACAAAAAACGCGATCGTCAATCCGCCCCAATAGAGTCGATTCCCTAGGGAAAAATACCGATGGCAGAGAGAAGTCGGACCGGCCGGAAACGGATCAAGGTCACACTCGTTTCGCGTATTGACGGTGATCCAACGCACACACTAATCGCCGGCGCCGAGGCGAGGCGTCCGCGACTGGAGCGGATTCACTTTTTGCGCAGCGTCGGACCTCTGCGTCCGACGGCGAATTCTTCGTCCGGCACAGCGGCCCGACGCTACGGAACAACTGGATCTGTACTAGTCGGCCGGCGTGAACAGCGCTACCGCCCATCCCTGCTCAAAATCCTCGTCGAGCAAGCAGAATCGCGAATCGGCGTGGACGTGTTGCAGGCTGCGGTAGTGCTTCACGTGGTTCACGTCGTCCAGAAACAGCGCGAACGGGTGACGCTGCGCATGACGCAACGCCTGCTGAAACTCGAGCAAACCTACACCGCCGGCCGAGTCCAGCGCGATCAGCGGCCGACGCGCGCAGAGTCCCGGCAGCAGCCCGTCAATCCAGTTGTCGGGCAACGCCGTCGGCGTCTGGCCGGCGTGGCCGCCGCGGATTTCCTGCAGGTAGAACGAGACCGGATCGTCGGAATCAACGTACACGTTCGCCAGCGCGCGCTCGTCGCGCAGGAATTCGTCGCCTGCCACGAACGCCTCCGCCTCGGCGCGCGACACGCTCAGCCCCCACACGACGCGCACGAACGGGTATGGCGCCAAATTCGCGACCGCCTGCCGGTAGTATTCGGGCGAGGCCTCAATCGTGTAGAAGGACTCCGGCACGCGGCCGTCGAATGCATCAATGATGAGCCGCGTCGAGCCGAGCCCCAGGTGCGTGCCGGTTTCGAACACGCAAGCGACCGGCAGCTCGGTCACTGCCCGGCGCAGCGCGGCCAGCAGCCGATCGCTTTTCTGAACCGAGATTCCGTGTTGAACCGGCCGACCGCGCGACATCGCCGAAACCCCAGCTTTCGAATCGACTCACCAGTCTTCGTTGCGCTCGTAACCCAGTTCGATCAGCGCATCTCCGGCGACGCGCTTGAAGTCCACGATGTTCCTGGGTGAGAAATGCGTCCGCCAGTCTCCCACCACCGCCTTTCGCACGAACACGTTTCGGCGCGGGAGAATGCGCTCGAACGAGCGATGTACGCGCTGCCGCGAATTGGCCGCGACCGCCATGCGCAAACGGATCTGATCGATGGGCAAATCCAGCGCCAGCAGCGCGTCGCGAAGCTGACCCAGCGGATCGGCAAGAAACGCCTCGTAGCGCAGCTCCGGCACTCGCGTCTCGCGCCAGGCTCTGACGTACGTGCTCCAGCGCGCCGCTCGCTGGCGAACGAAATCGTCAAAATTCTCGTCGAAACGCTCGCGAAAACCGTTGCTCAGTTCCAGATCGCTCTCATGGTGCCACCATGACACCACTGCATCGCGCCCGTCGCGCACCAGGTGCAGCTTCTTATCTGAGCCGGCGATCAACGACGAATCGGGCAACTCATGACTCTTGATTACGCACTCGGCGGGAAAACGGGTGCTCAGCGCGTGTTCGTACCACGGATGAACGAAAATATTGAAGCGCACCCAGTCATCGTTGGTATACAGGTCGCGCCGCGGCAGGCACTGCGCGTCGCCCAGCATCGTGGTGACCCAGGTTCCGCCCGACTTGGGAAACTCCGTCAGAATGATCCGCATGCCGCCGGGCTCCATCGACTCTTCAGCCCCATCCGGGCTGGCGATCTTTCAGCGAACGCGGGCGTCCGCGACCGATTCGCGTCACGGAACAGCGCCGCCCAGGGCCGCCGTGCAACAAGAATTCACAGGCTCGTTCGGTGGCGAACGAGCCGCCGCGGCGCGCGCCGCGCGACGATTGAGCGCGGGAAACGAATAGCACAACCGGTTGAGCGTTGATTATGATAGGCGCGTCGGCGCGAGCCGACCAACCAAGCGGGGCTGGCTGAATGCGACGAGGGCGACAACGTGCCCGAACTAGCCGAAACGGACATGTTCGACCTGCTCGTTCGACACGACCGAATGCTGGCCGAGTTGTTGCAGCTGGCGCGAGAGCATGAAGCGCGCCTCGCGGAGTTGGAACGCCAGAATCACCTCGCGCACACGGCGCTGGCGGAGATGACACGGCAGAACCAGGCGCGCGACCAAGCGATCGACGCGTTGAATCGCCAGACGCATCTAACCTGCGTCGCACTTCGGGAACTCGACGAACGGGCCGCGCGGACCGAATCCACGCTTCGCGCGCTCTACGCCGACACATCCGCGCGCCACGTGTACGCCGAATCCCCGCGCGCGAACGGCGCGGCGAACCCCCACGGCGAACTGGAAAACAAGCTTGGATGACGTCTCTGTCGTTAGGCGCGGGCGCTTGGGGCCGTAACGCGTAGAACTCGGCCCAGAAGCTCGGCAAGCTCATGTTGCGCGTCCCGCTGGCGGGTCGCGAGCGCCTTTCGATCGGCGTCGATGCGCAGCGGCAGCGCGCGATCGACCAATTCACTCGATCCCCCACTTGCCGACGATTTCGTCGACTTGGTCCATTATCAGAAGCCTCCGAGCACTCTTCGATCTCCAAAATTATTGCTCATGTATTTCGATGTCAAGTTACTTGACATCAAATTCTATTTCGAATAAATACTATGTGATGTATGTCGATATCAAGTTGCTTTGTATAAAGGCGACTCGTCCACCGCCATTCTGATGGCGGATCGACGTACCGGACCGTGAAAACTGCCTGCGAAACGAGGAGGACCCCATGGCACGCGAACGAAACGAGAACAAGCGGAAACTCACACCTGCTCCCGCCAACCTGCCAATGAACCATTCCGCGGCGCAGGCTCAGCCGGGCGACGCGTGTGCAACTCGTGAGCAGTTGATCCGGCACCGAGCATTCGAGCTATTCGAACATCGCATCCACCTTGGAATACCCGGCGATCCGGACGCCGACTGGCTGCAGGCGGAGCGCGAGGTCGACGACCGACCTGCCGCGGATTGCGTTCAAGGGCGTGATCTCTCCCGCGAGGAAAGCCGGCGGTGAAACCAACCCCAACACGGCGGAAACCGGCTTCCGATCTGGACGCTGCCGCGATCGATGCTCGGGGACGCGCCCGAATCACGGCAGTCCGCCCACAAGTCGACGGCGGCCGATACCCCGTCCGGCGCACCGTAGGTGAGTCGGTCGCCGTGGAGGCCGACATCGTCACCGATGGTCACGACCAGATCGGCGCGGCGTTGCGCTATCGCCGCGCGCCGGACGCCGAATGGAGCGAGGCGTGCCTCGCTCCGTTCTCGAACGATGCGTGGCGCGGCGAATTCGCAGTCGATGCGTTGACGCCCTACGTGTACACCGTGGAAGCGTGGATCGATCGCTTCGCCACGTGGGCGCGCGATCTGGAGAAGCGCCTCACGGCCAAGCAGGACGTGCGGGTCGATCTTCAGATCGGCGCGCGGCTGGTTGAGGAGACCGCGAAGCGCGCCGCAAAGATAGTCGCCGTGACGCTTACCGCGGCGGCGTGCTTGATGGCGGGCGCCGACACGGCCGTGGCCGCCGCGACCGCACTCAATCTCGACCTGGCGGCGTTGATGCGCCGTTGGGACCCGCGGCGGTTCGCGACGCGCTACGAGCGGGAGCTTCGCGTTGACGTGGATCCGCCGTACGCGCTTCAGCAGTTGGTACGAGATGTTTCCCCGCTCGTGCGCCGCGGATCCCGACAGGCACGGCACGTTGGCCGACTGCGCGCGGCTATTGTCGTACGTCGCCTCGATGGGGTTCGACGTGTTGTATCTGCCGCCCATCCATCCAATTGGCCGTTCGTTCCGCAAAGGGAAGAACAACGCGACAAAAGCCGAGAGCGACGATGTAGGAAGTCCATGGGCCATTGGCGCTGCCGAGGGCGGCCACACGGCCGTCCACCCCGAACTGGGCACGCTGGATGACCTCCGGCGTCTGGTCGCCGCCGCACGCGAACACGGCATCGAGCTGGCACTGGACGTCGCATTCCAATGCTCGCCGGATCACCCCTATGTGCGCCAACATCCGAACTGGTTTCGCGCCCGCCCCGACGGATCGATCCAGTACGCCGAGAACCCGCCCAAGAAGTATCAGGACATCTACCCGCTGGATTTCGAGTGCGAGTCCTGGCAAGCCTTGTGGGAGGAGCTGCGCGGCGTCGTGCTGCACTGGGTACAGCAGGGCGTGCGGATCTTCCGCGTGGATAACCCGCATACGAAGGCGCTATCGTTCTGGGAATGGATGATCGGCTCGGTTCGCGCCGAACACCCCGAGGTCATCTTTCTTGCCGAAGCGTTTACGCGGCCGAAGATGATGTATCAACTCGCGAAGGTCGGTTTCAATCAGTCGTACAACTATTTCCCGTGGCGCAATGCCAAATGGGAGTTGGAGCAGTACTTCGGCGAGTTGACCCGCCCGCCGCGGCCGCGCGGCGTTCCTGTCGCGACTGATACTCGCGGCGACGCTGGGGGCAGACCCCGAACGGCTGGCGGCCTTTGTCGGAGCGCATCGCGTACTTTGGCGCGGTTAACTCGCTGGCGCAGGTAGTGCTCAAGATCGCCTCGCCGGGCGTGCCGGACTTCTATCAGGGAAACGATCTCTGCGACTTCAGCCTGGTCGATCCCGACAACCGACGCCCGGTGGATTTTGATCGCCGGCAGGCGAACCTACGTGCGATTTCCGGCTCAGCAGAACGCGATCGCGCGGCGTTGCTTCATGAGTTGCTACGCAAGTGGCGCGACGGTCGAATCAAGATGTTCATCACGCGCGAAACGTTGCGAGCGCGCCGAATCCTGCTGCATCTATTTGAAACCGGCCGTTACATCCCGCTGGAGACCATCGGCCGGCACGCCAATCACCTGCTGGCCTTTGCCAGACAGAGCGGCCGCGCGCAAGCCCTCGTCGTGGTTCCCCGTTGCCTGGCTCGCGTTAACCCGCTGCCGAGCGCGGTGCTCGGCCGCGTCTCATGGGACGACACGGCCGTTGTGCTTCCGAATCGCGCCGCGGATCGATGGCGCGATTTTCTGAGTGCAAACGTCGTCGTGGCGCGCAATCGCGCCGGTCAGCGAGCGCTGGAGGTCCGCGACATCCTCAAGGCGTGTCCGGCTGCCGTATTGGAGCGGATTCGCGGCTAACAGCCGTTGAGAAACTCGCGCCGCGAGAGGCGCCTTCCTGGCCCCGCGCACCACGCTGCGATACAATTCGTGCCAATCCTGGCTGCTTATGTTGAAGCTCCAAGTTTTGCTCGAACACAGGACGGAGCCAAACATAGCAGCCAGCTTCATTTGTCAATCGCGCGTGTGCGCTACGGCGCGAAATCTTGGTCGGCCCGGGGCTGTCGAATTGCTGAAGGAGCACGCTTGAGCTTCGTCGTCACCGGCGCCGGCGGTTTTCTGGGCCGCGAGATCGTGCGTCAACTGCGCGCCGCCGGCCAGCCTGTTACCGCGCTGGTGCGGAGGAACGCCGACGCTGAGCGCGCGATGGCTGCAGGGGCGGTCCCATTCGTCGGCGACCTGACGAACCCCGATTCGCTGCGCGGACTGGTTCATCCCGGCAACATCGTCATTCACTCCGCCGCGCGCGTCGCGATGAACGGCGTCTGGCGCGATTTCGAAACGACGACCATTGCCGGAACGCGGAACCTGCTCGCAGTAGCTTTGCCGGAGCGCCCGGGGCGCATCGTGTACGTCAGCTCGGCGGCGGTGTACAGGACGCCGCCGCCCGGCGGCGCGCTGCGTGCCGACCACACGCCGGCCGCCCCGCGGCGCGGAAACCTGTATGGCCGCGCGAAATTGGCCGCCGAGCGGCTCGTGCGGGAAGAATGCGATCGGACCGGCTGCGAATGGGCAATCGCGCGCCTCGGGTTCCTCTACGGCTCCGGTAACCGCGCGTTCCACGACACGCTGCTGACGCTCCGGCGGCGCGGGCGATTGTTCCTGGTTGGTGACGGGTCCAACCGGCTCGCCGCGTGCCATGTCGCCGACGCGGCGAACGCTGTGATCCTCGGCGGCAGCGCTCCTGCCGCAGCCGGGCGAGTCTACGACGTGGCGAGCGACGAGCCGGTGACGCAGCGCGAGTTCGTGAATCAGACGCTGATCGCGCTCGGCGCGCCGCCGGTCGGGCGCCGCCTGCCGCGGGCGCTGGCGATGGCTGGCGCGGCGTTCGCGGAGATGGCGGGGCGCTTGATCGGCGTGCCGGCGCTGCTGTCGCGCGCGTCCGTGGCGCTGATGGGCGCGGATCAAGCCATCGACGCGTCGGCGATTCGGGAGGAGCTGGGCTGGACGCCCGAGCATCGATTTGCTCACGGAATCTGCGAAATCGCACGCGCAGCCGAGCGCGCCGGCTTCAACCGCGACCCACTCGTTCCAAACCCCGAGTTGATCGGTCCGACCGGCGACCGCAAGGAAGCCGGGGATGCGAACGTCGACATTTTGTCGCGCTCCCCGCTCCCTGACGATCGCGGCGCGGACGAAAGCGACGCGCGTGCGGGAGGCGCTCGGCGCGCCGATGCAATCACATGACGCAACGCCCGAACATCCTGCTGGTCGTCGCCGACTGCGCCCGATCGGATAAGTGGCTGGGTCCCGGCCGCACCTTCAAAACACCCAACGTTGACCGCCTGGCGGCGCGCGGCGTGAGCTTTCCCAACACGATCACCGAAAAAGCCTGCACGACACCGTGCTTCGCGTCGCTGCTGAGCGGGCTCTACAGCCCGCGCCACGGCGTTCATCTGGTTTGGGGATATCGACTACGCGCATCAGTGCCGCTGCTCACCGACGCTCTCCGTGCACAAGGCTATCGCACGTACGCGGAAGTGACCGGGCCGCTCCTGGAGGAAATGGGACTGGCGCGGGGTTTCGACGAATATCGCTATCGCGCGCCCTGCGACTACCTCGACACGCGCTGGGGCGAGGAGTTTCGCGCCCGACTTCGCGGCGAAGGGTTCTCCGGACCTTGGTTCATCCTGCTGCATCTCTGGGAACTGCACTGGAAGAGGCGGGTACCGCGCGAGTTCGACCGCCCCGAATTCGGCCGCGATGCCTACGAACGGGCGACCTCCGCGCTCGACGCGCAAATCGGCGCCCTGCTCGACTGCGTCGACGACGACACCATCGTCGCGTTCACCGGCGATCATGGCGAGAAGACAGCTAGCGAGACCTACCCGCCCGGCGGCGCCGTCGATTACGCCAGGCGACTGCTGGGCGTTAGTGGTGAAAGCGGACTACGTACCGATCACGTCGCCTACTGGGCCGGCCCCAGCGTACTGCAACAACTCTACGGCGTCGGCGCGCCGAATCTGCGCGATGTTCGCCTGCGCGAGCGTCCGCCGGCGGTACACGGCGGCGTTTGGGCTGCCTTCCGCGACCGCATGTCGATCTACTTCTTCACGCCGTTTCTATTTGTTCACGATCTTCTAGCGATCAACTCGCCGCTGCGCCAGACGCGGATGCTCAGACGCCGCGGCCTGCTGGACGAACGCGTCGCCGGGGCGAAAGTGGGCTGGTTCCGGCGGCTTTTCGGCGCTCGCCGCGCCGCCGATCTGCAACTTCGAATGTGGATGAACACGTATCGGCAGCACATCGACGAAGGCCATATGGTGCACGTGTACGATTTTCTGGTCCGCGTGCCGCTGGTCATCGCCGGGCCGGGATTGCCGCGCGGCATGACGGTCGATCGCATGGTGCGCCAAGTGGATATCCTGCCGACGCTTGTCGATCTGGCAGGCGTCGTCGCGAATAAGTCGAGTGCCGCGCCGCCGGACGGCCGCTCCTTGACGCCGCTGATCCGCGGCGCGGCGTGGGATGGGCAGCCGGCGTTTCTTTCGGTTAGCGGAATCCCGGCCGACCTCGAGCTCCGCGGCGTTCGCACGGAGACGCACAAATTCACGTGCGGCCCGCACAATCCGGAATTGCCGGTCGAGCTTTACGACCTGCGCGGCGATCCGCATGAGCGCCGGAACATTGCCGCGGACCACGGCGAATTGTGCGCGGAACTCCGCGCCACGGCGGAGAGTCTGGCGCGGGATGGCGTGGCGGAGACGCCGCTTCCGGAATCGTACGATGCGCAACAACAAGCGACGATCGAGCGGCGGCTGCAAGAGTTGGGCTATCTGGGGTAGATTTCGGGGCGCCGGCCAACCGGCGGGCGCGGGCTGCACGGCCTGGCGCAAGTGCACGCCCCGAATCGGAACGCGAAGCGCAAGCGAGCGCGAACGGGACACGCGCTGGCTCGTGCTGCTGTCTAACGCGTACCCGAGCCCGCGCGTACCGACTTGACGCGCGTTTCTTGCAGAACTCGGTCACGATGACCAGCCGCTCAAGACAAACTGCGTGGACGATCGCCGGCCTCGCGGTGCTGGCGTTAATCGCGCATGGCGGCGCGCTTTACGACGGCATTTTCTTCGATGACCACTGGCATCGCGAGACGCTTCGCCGTTCGGATTGGTCGTGGAACGCGCTGATCGAGTCGGCGACGATCGACCTTCCCGGCGGCGTCGCGCATCTCTGGTGGCAGGATCAGCCGCTGCGCTGGCGTTACGCGCGTCCGGTCGCGATGGCCGCAATGAAGCTCGAATACGAGCTATCTGGCGGCGACGCGCGGATCACGCACGCGTTCGGGCTGCTCTGGCATCTTCTGGCGGCGTGCGGCGTCTGGCGGCTGGCGCGAAAGGCAGGATCGCCGAGCGCGTGGGCCGCCTTCGCAGCAGCGCTATTCATCTTTTACCCACACTCGTTCTTCGCCGTAAGCTGGAGCGCCGCCCGCAACGCGCAAATCAGCGCGGCGACATTCATCTGGGCGGCATTGGCGTACTGGAAGGGCGCGGAGGCAGAGGAAAATCGAATCCGTTGGGTGACAGCCGCGATCGCGCTCTGGCTGATCGCACTTCTGGCGCGTGAGTCGGCGATCGTGTTCCCGGTGGTCGCCTTCGGGATCGACTGCTGGACGCCCAATCGGCAGGGCGCAGCGCGCCGCGCGATTGGCGTGTGGGTGCTGATGGCCATCATCGCGGCCGGTTACGCGGCGTGGCGATTGGCGGTATTTCCGACCGCGGCGACGCCGGGACTCTATTTCACGACCCCGACGAGCGCACGCGCAGTCGTCGAGATCGCGGGTCGCTGGGTGCAAGCGTTGTTCGCGGCGGTCGTCTACACGCCGATGCTTCGCGGCGCGGCGATTTCGTCGCGGGAATTTCCGATCGCGATGAGCGTAATGCTTGTCGCGTTGCTCACCGGTTTCGCGTCTTACCGCTTCGTCACGCGCAGGGTCGCCGGCGCGGCGCTGTGGCCGCTGTGGATCGCTGTGACGCTTCTGCCGGTCGCGCCGGTGTTGCTCATGCCGCATTTCGGCTACTTGCCCGCCGCCGGCGTCGTGATCGCCATCGCCCTGCTCGCTTCGCGACTCCGCGGCGGCGCACGCGCGACGCTGCTGGTCGTCACCATCGCCGGCACGCTCTGGTCGCACGGCGTCTATCGCGTGCTGTGGCGCGGCGTGTCACGCGGCGAGCAGCTCATTCACGCGGCGGTAGCGGCGTCGCTACAGAACCAAGATATTGCGGCACTACGCCCCAAGCCGGCTTCGAGGGACACGAACGCGCCGGCGCCGGGCACGGAGGATCGACACTTTGAGACCGCGGCGGGCCCGTCGAAGCTGATTTTCATCGATCTGCCGGTCGCGGGAGTCTACGCCGGCGTCGCGGCGCGCGAGGCGCTCGCCCGCGATGACATCGAGTGCGTCGTGCTCTCATTCGCGCCGGACGTACTGGTTGCGCGCGGCGTGGCGGACCTGTCGCAGATTGACGTCGTTGACACGCACACGCTGCGCTTGACGCGGTCGGGCGCTGGGTTCTTTGCGGGATCGATGGGGCGGATGATCTTGTCCGGTCTTCGCCGCGCTCCGCCGCCGCGCACCGGCGACCTGATCGCGACGGAGGAGCTTGTTGCGAAGGTGACGGACGCGGACGAAGACGGCGTGCGGCAAGTCGCGTTTACGTTTCGCCAGCCGCTCGACTCGACGCGCTACGCATTCTTCGCCGCCCGCCCCGGCGAGCCGGCGATTCGCCTGCAGTTTGCCGGTGCGCATCCGCCGGCGTGGTCCGCGTCAGCGGTCCCACCGAACGATCCGCGGCTCATCGAGCGCGACCGGTACTTCGCGATCGTGGATTTTCTGCAAGCGTGCGTGCGGTCGGATGTGTTCCTGACCGGCACACAGTAGCCCAATCGACGCCGGACCACTCGCAACTGCCCGGCGTGTTCACGGCCTGCTACGGACAGGTCGCGCCCCAATCCGCCAGCAGAATTCCGAGATCGGACGAATCAACTACGCCGCTGCCGTCCAAATCGCCGGCGGTAAATGGCGGTACGCTCAGCAGCCAATTGCCAAGCAGCACGCCCAGGTCGGCCTCATCGACAACCGCGTCGCAGTTCGTATCGCCGGGATGATCGCACACGGAGAGCGTCGCCGCGCTGCTGGCGATGCCGGTGCAGGCGTCGGAAACGACGCAGCGATAGCGCGCCGCGGCGGCCGCATCGGCGCCAATGATCGAGAGCAGATCCGTGTCGGCGCCGATCGCGAATGCAGCGCCGCTGTTGATCGGACCATCGAACAGATCGCCCCAGAGGCCGCTGCCGACCGGCGCGGACTCAATCTGCCAGCGATATGCAAGCGCGGACGATCCGCTTGCGATTACGCTGAAATCGCGGCTCCCGCCCGAACAGGTCTTCGCGTCGGCGGGTCCATTGGAAATGGTCGGAGCAACAGAGAACGTGAGCGTGGCACCGGCGGTGAAAGCCGGGCCGCAGGCGTTCGAAATCATGCAGTCATATGTGCCGACATCGGCCCAGCTGGAGGGATACACAATGGTGAGCGTGGCAGTGGTCGCGCCGCTTATGTACGCCCCGCCGCCGTGACCGCCGCCGTTGGGCCCGTCGTAGACCGGGTTCCCGCTCAACCGCCAGCGATAGGCGAACGTACCCGACCCGGTCGCCGCGGCGCTGAATATCGCAGTGCCGGCGGACGAGCACATCACGACCGGCGTGGGATTGAGTGTGATGGTCGGCACCGCGCAGGCGGCCGGTGTGCCGATCAGCGAGAACGTCGAGTCAAAACTCCCGGTGAAGTAGTACTTGTCGCCGGCGCCCGCCGTGCAATGAAAGTGCGAATTGTTGCCGCCGGTGCCGGTCGCCAGCCCCCAATTGGGAATCCCCGCCTGCCAGGCCTCGATCTGCACCCAGTATCGCGTATTCGCGGCGGCCAGGAACGGTGTCGGCAGCGTGTAGTGATAGTCGTACATCGTCGTCCCGCCGACATTGCCGACCAACGTCTCGCCGGCGTTCCCGGTGACGAAGCGGTGCATTAGCGGGCCGGGATACAGGTACCCCAGGTCGGGCTGCGTGCCGGCGGGGATCGACGCGTAGATTGAAATCTCAAAGGACGTGATCGCCGCACCGGTCACGCGGTAGTAGCCGCCGCGCCACTGAATCTCGGTGATGTTCGCCGCCGCCGGAAGCAGGAATCCGTCCCAGACGTACTCGTCGTAGTCGCTTCCGTCCGGATCCCAGTAAGAGGAATGCAGGATTGTGCCCGAATTCGCGGGCGATTGGACGTAGAGCACGTCGGCATTCGATGCGAAGGCAGAACACAGACTGGTAGCAACGGTTGCAAGCAAACTCGCGCGTTTCATTCTTGAATCCCTCAGTGAAGACTGATTCCAGACTCCCACGTCATCAATTAGAGCGGCCGGGCGACGCAAACGTACATCCCCATGAGTCGCCAAAATGGATAGGGAATTAGAGCGAGCGCCGCGTGGGTTGCAGACGTTTCAGAAACGATGTGTTGGGCGAACGGCCGAGTCGAGGCCTGGCGAGATTCCAATCCCGCGCGAGGGAGCGTCGAACGGGGTGCGAGAAGGTCCCAGTTAAGAATTCGCGCCAGTCTCACGGCTGGTGCGAGATTTCCGTCTGGCACGAACTCGAGCGGGTTTCCAATCCTGGACGAGTTTCCGACGGACGAAGCGCGAGAGGGAATTCCCGCATAGCCCGCGAGTGCGGCGAGCTTCAAAGGTCTTGCGGGTCGAGTCCGGTTCGCTTCGCGATTCGGGCGAGCATGCGCGGACCGATTTCTTCATTGTCATGAAACGCAAATACGACATCGTCCCAGCCGGTCCGGGACAGCGTTCGATGAGATCCGGTCTGTCGCTTGAGGGTCCACCCGAGTCGAAACAGGGCTGCGAGCACGCGGCGCGCAGGCGTAGCCGGCCAACGACTCACGATGCGATGGCGAACAACATGGGCAGTTGCGGGATTGGCTCGCCATGCTCCAGTCGCTCCGCCAGGACGCGAAGCGCCAGAGCCTCGGCGTTCGCGATCGCCCGTTCTCGCGAGGCTCCGTAGGCCATGACACCCGGAAGCTCGGGCACTTCCGCCATCCAGCGCCCGTCTTGCTCCTGTTCGATTTCAATTGTCAGCTTCATACCGTGTCATTCTACCCACATTCGCGCAAACGGGAGGGGTAAGACGGCGATCAGGGGCGAGGAGCAAGAACTCCGCGCCTTTCCCCGTCGGCTGACCCGACTGACCGCTGAACCGGCGACCGGCCGAAGCGTCGCAACCTGCCTGCCTCGCGCGACAATACAAAGTGGTGCGAATATGTGCCGGGTGAACTACGCGTGATGATCGTCAAACCTGCAAATCGACGACTCATCGTGTGCATTTGCTGGATGCTCTACGTGGCTACCTGGATCGGCGGCGGTCGCAGTCACGCGTACGAGTTGAGAGTCCGAGCGCAACGCGACTGGGCAGAGGCGGTTAGCGAGAACGAACGCGCTCGAAATCTGGCGGAAACGCAAGGTAACCATCGTTTTTCGCCCAGGCCACTTCTGCCCGGGGGGCCAAGTGCTGGCGTCGACTGGTGCGCGCCGATCCTGCCGGGCGTGCTCGTCGCGGGCTCGTGGCATCGCGTCGGACCGCTATGGGCCGAAGGCGGCGTAAAGCTCGTACTCTACTACGGTGTCGGCAGCATGGAATTTTGCACGGTAATTGGATGGATTGCATGAACGCGGGCCGAAACAAATGCGCCGATGCGGCCCTCGCATCCCACCGCTTCTCTCTACCCTGTGCGCCTCAGCGCCACCGCGTGGCCGTCTTCTGTTGTCAGGTCTTCGAGATCGCCCGCAGATGCGGCAAGTCGAGCACGCTGAATCTCGTGCGGAAGCGTTCGATGCGTTCGCCGCGCTGGTAGATGTTGGATTCCAGCGTCGCGCCGAGTTTTCCGGAAGCGGCGGTGAGATACTCGACGCCGGTCGGGTTCAGTCCCATCAGCCGCACGCACGTCGCATCGACCGCCGGAAAATCGCGGCCCATCACGACGCAGCCGAGCGGCTTGGGGGAGCCCATGATCGGCCCGTCGCCCTCCATGCCGACGATTCCATCGACGATCGCGAGCGCGGGGCGGACGGTCGCGTTGATGTCCAGGATCGAGCGCGAGATGCCCGCCCAATGCAGCACGTTCTTGGGCCAGCCGTAGACGATGCCCGGCATGACGCCGAACAGGTTTTTCATCGCACACGTGACGCCGGCCCAGTGATGGGTCTTGATCTTGGGCATCGAGACGATCAGGTCGGCGGCGCGCAGCGTTCGCGGCAGGTAGAGCTTGTCGAGGTTGGTCCACTTCCCGGCGTTGCCGAGGGCCTCTACGTCGTCGTGGTTTAGATCGACGAACCGCAGCTTCGCCTCGCGCAGCGCGGCGCCCATCCCGGACTCGTCGAGCACCAGCAGGCTGTCGCGATTGTGGCCCTGCCCCTCGGCGACCAGCACGTCGCGCGCGTCGCGGCGGCGAAACGCCTCGGCGGCGGCGGCGACCAGCGCCGGATGCGTGTTGATATGCGCGTGGCCGACGGCGGTCTCGACCAAATTCGGCTTGAGCAGCACGCTCTTGCCGCGTACGAACGAGCGATCGACGCCAAGTGCGTCCAGGCCGCCTTCGACGATCGAGAGCAGGTCGGCGCGGTAATCGGCGGCGGCGCCGATGAAAACGTCGGCGCGCCGGCCGCGCTCGTTGCGCCGCCACCACCACGCCCCGCCCGCGACGGCCCATCCGCCGGCGGCCAGGACGCCGGCGGCGATCAGCTCGCGCCGCGAGAGCCCGCGTTTCGGTTTGGACGGCGGCATTGGTTGTTCGGGATCTGGCATACAGACCGGGTAGACCAGGTAGGGTGCGTCGGCCGTATCGACGCACCACTTGCGCAGCGCGCGGTGCGTCGATACGGCCGACGCACCCTACGAGTTCTACGAATTCTCCTGAGTCCGATTGTCTCCGCCGCGCTCGCGCTTCGCGTTCTGATGCGGCGTCGTGCGCGCAGAACGAATCAGCGAACTCGTCGGCTTATCGCACATTCTCCTTCGGCCGCCAGTAGCAGCAGCGCGTCGTACCACGGATTCGGCGCTTCGGACAGCACTCGCTCCGCCGCCTCGTTGAGCCACACGTCCGCGGCGCCGGGCAGCGCGGACCAGGCCCGCAGTCCGATCACGCCCCAGGCGAGCGAAAGAGGCGCTCGGATCGTCCGCAGCGCTCCGGTCAGGTACGCAATCGCCGCGTCGATCTTCACGTCGCGCGTCTCGCCGGCCAGCGCCGTCAGCGCTACGCCGCTCGTCGCCGGAAACGGCCGCAACTCGTTGCCGAGCACCCGTCGATTCCCATAGTTCCAGCCGCCGTCGTCGAGCGCGCGATCGAGCAGCAGCCGAACGCCTTCGCGCACCCGCGCGTGCTGCCCCTGCCCCGCGGCGCGAAGGGCGAGAATCGCATACGCCGTCGGTTCGACCCACGAATGCGTGTTCTCCACCCAGAACCAGCCCGTGAGCGACGTGTCATGCTGTGCGAATCCCGAATCGTCGTTCACGACGTTGCCGCGCGCGGCCAGCAGCCAGCGCGTCGCGGCCGCGGCGTTCGACTCGAACTCGCTCGACTCAGCGACTGCGTTTCGCCAGGTCAGCAGCGCGAGCGCGGTCGGCCAATGCGGCGCGGTGACGTCGCCGGCAATGCCGATTGAGCCGTCCGCCGCCTGTAATCCGGCGAGCCAGCGTGCGGCACGTCGTACGACCTCGGCCTGCTCAGCGCGACTCGCCAGCGCCAGGCAGGCGATTGCGGTTGGCTCAGCGCTGCCCGGCGAGTCGACGTGGTAGCCCCACGCGCCGCTCCTACCGCAGCACCCTAGCAGCCGATTCCGCAGCACGTCGGGCCAGCTTTGCACGCATGCATCCAAGGGTTGTGAGCATCATAGGTCCGCCTGTGCGGCGGGTTGCCATGGTTGCTATCGTCGCGGATATGTACGCCGGTGAATGACCTGCTCAAAGCTGACAAGGCTGACTGTGAAACATCGGACTTATTTCAGGCAAAAAACAGAAAAACCCGCCGTTGGCGGGTTTTCTGTACAGGAGGAGGAGTTATCGCTTTTCTTTTTCCGACCGATTATAGGATTCGCACTCGCCCACTTTTCCACTCGCAGACCCAAAAAATCTCGCAATCCGCCGAGATTTTCATAATTACATCCTGCTAAGCGAGTTGCGCGCTACGAACCAAGCCATTATGGGGGCCAAACTGGTCCGTGCGCGATTCCGGAAACCGCTATTCCCTTAACGCCTCGCGAAACGCCGAGTCCAGATCACCGTGCAGAAACTCGAACCCTGCGGAACGAAGCTTGGCCGGAACAACGCGCTGACCCTCCAGCAGTACCGCGCGGCCCATCTCGCCAAAGACGAGGCCGACCACCCAGGAGGGCAGCGGCAGCAGCGTCGGCCGGCCGAGAGCTCTACCTAACGAGTGCGTGAATTCGCGATTCGTCGTCGCGCCGGCGACGGCGTTCAGCGACCCGCGCAGATCGTCATTTACGAGCGCGAATTCGATGACGCGGACGAGATCCGTCAATGTGATCCAGCTCAGAACCTGACGCCCGTCGCCGATCACGCCGCCCAATCCCAGGCGAAACGCCGGGAGCATCTTCGCCAGCGCGCCGCCGCGACGAGAGAGCACAACGCCGATGCGCGGGCAAACCACGCGCACGCCGGCTTGTTCCGCGGCCGCGGCCGCCTGCTCCCATTCGCTGCAGACTCGTGCCAGGAAGTCGCCGCCGGGCGGTGCGTCTTCGGTGAGCGCGTCGTCGCCGCGCGGGCCGAAGTATCCGACTGCCGATGCGCTCAGCAGCACGCGCGGCCGTTTGCGGAGTCGCGTGATCGACTCGCACAGGAGCGACGTTCCGCGAATTCGGCTGTCACGAATCGCCGCTTTTCGCTGCGTTGTCCAGCGGCCGCCCGCCACGCTCTCTCCGGCGAGATTGACGATCGCGTCCGCGCCGTCCAATCGTGCCACGTCGATCCTTCCGGTCAGCGGATTCCAGGCGATTTCGTCGTCGCCGGCCGCATCGCCGCGCACGAAGCGCAGCACGTGATGTCCGGCTGTGCGCAGCGCGGCGCACAGGTGCGATCCGATCAGGCCGCTCGCGCCCGTCACGGCGATCGTCTGTATGTGCGTGTCGGACATGTTCACGGTTGCGGCCGCGCCGCCTCACAGTTCCAGCAAATCTCGAAATGCCCGGGGTTGTCCTCGCCGCAGGCGGGACAGCGCCATTCGGCCCGTGCCTGGCTTCGCGCTTCGATCGCGCGGCGCGCGGCGGCGGAAAGGTGATACCGCGCATCCCAGTAGAATTCACTGGGCACAAGCAACCGCGCCCCAAGCGGCGACGTGCCCATCACGATTTCCGGCAAGCTGCGGTTATTTAGCGGAATGTAAGGCACCTGCTCGGAACTCAGCACGATCTCCGCCGCCGACAGCCCGAGCGGCTTCGCGAAGTCGGCGTCGATCAGGAACCACGCGCCGCGCGGCTGCCAGCGCCGCAGCGCGAAGGCCTGCCCGCACACGCAGGAGTCAGCCGCCGCTCCGGCCAGCGGCGCGCGGCACTGGGCGCAGGCGAGCCCAAAATCCGGCAGCGGCCGCTCGTCGCCGGTGAATCGCGGCGGACGAACTCGCGTCCAGCTTTGAATCAGCGTGGCGGGGTCAAAATCATGCCCGCATTCGGGGCAGCGATGCGCGGGCAGGCCGCGCAACGAGTAGTTGCAGAACGGGCACAGTAGGTCCCAATCCGGCGTCGGCAGCGCTCGCGTGTCGATCCACACGAGGCGATTGTAGCCCTGATAAGCTGTGGGAAATCGCGGACCGCCTGGCCAGCCCTGGAAGGGCAAGGTCGTCGTGCCTTCATTGCAAATGCCGACGATCTCAGGCGAAAGCCTTATTGTGTTCCTGCTCACCTACTGAGACACTGCGGCGGGTTCAACAACCCCACACTGGGGTGATGAACATGGAAACTGAGCGACAGCTTGAATCCGGATCGGCGGAAACCGGCAAGCTGGCGCCGCTGAGCTTCCCGCTCGCACATTGCTTCCGACCCGCTGGCCGATCGTGACGCGCATCGAGCACAAATCCAGCGCGCTGGTCGTGCCGTATCAGCTTGACTACGCGTGGAACCTGGACAACACGATCTATTCGCGGCTTGAGACGGATAACACCGTGACGCCGTCGGTGTCGACGACCGTGACGTTCACGTACGACAGCCGAAAGCGGCTGACGCGCGAGCTGCGCGTCCGCGCAGGCGCGCCGCCGGTGACTGAGTACGACCTGAATTACTTCTATGACCAGCTTGGCAACCGCACGTCGCTAGTCAGCGCGACCAACAACAAGTCCGTCGCGTACTTCTACGATGCCGACCCGGCCAACCGCGACCCGAGCTTCCAGACCAACAACAACCGCTTGATCTGGTACGAGGAGCGCACCGGCGGCGCGCTGACGCGCAAGGTCAGCTACACCTACTATCGCACGGGCGACGCGTCCAACATCTCGATCCGCGACGTCGGCGATGTGGACGCGGGCGGCAAGCAAGTCGTCCACGACCTGGCGATGTACTATGTGCGCAATGGGATGCTCGCGTTGTCGTACTCCGGTACGTGGAAGGAAACTGGCCTGGTCCAGAACTTCGCCGGCACGTGGCAGAACGGCACGCCGGACTTGGCGTCGTACTCGTTCGTCGGCGCGGACGAGTTCCGCTACGACTCGCCGCGGGCGCGCTACTTGCGCCGTGCATTGAGGATCACTGGACCAGGCGGTTCGCCGACCGCCGACCCACGCCAGCCGTGCTTCGCGCCGCGCACGCCGGACGAGTCGATCTGGACGGATTACGTCGGCGATTCGCCGTATCTGGACTACACCGTCGACGTGAGTGGCGGCGGGCTGCCGTACGTCACCGAACTCACGCGCCACGCGCCGCACGCCGAACAGGACATGGTGACAGGCGGCACGCCGACCCGGTATTTCCACGATGACTTGGTCGGCTCAACCGTTCTGGGCACGGAATCGACGGGCGGCGTCGCGAATCCCGCGCCCAAGCTGGCGTACACGGCGTTCGGCGAGGAACGCTCGATCGGCGGCGCGGCGCTGAACACACGGTATCGGTATGTCGGCGCGCATGGTTACGAGTCGGACTTGCTAGTTCTCGATGGGAAGGCGGGGACGGCGTCCGCTTCGCTCCAGCACGTCGGCGCGCGGTGGTATCAGGCGAACATTGGGCGATTCGTGCAGCGCGATCCGATCGGGCTGCGCGGTGGCGCCAACCTGTACTTGTACACTGAGAACGATGCGATGGTTCATGTTGATCCGGAAGGACTCGCGGGTGGGCCGCCGAATCCGTACCATCCTCGCGATTTTTGGGAGCAAATGAAAATCCTAAATCGCGGGATCGCCAAGCAAGCGAAGCTCACTCGGCTGACTGACGTGGCGGCAAGGAGTACCGCCCTATCGAGGTTGTACGGCCTCATCAAGAATCGCAATCTGCTCTTCCTCCAGCAGTATGGACCTCTTTGCATCGGCCTCGCGATAGACGCGCTCGTGGCGAGCGAACCTTACGTTCACGATACGATCGACGGGATGCGTGACGGGATCATGGTCGGTCGTATGCGAATGGGGGGCTTCACCGACGGTGAGATTCGTGACTACCTGGGCATTGTACGGTAGCGATGACGTTTATGTGGTGGTTGAACCTTGACCATGCGACGCCGGACTGTGCCATGGCCCTCGCGCAGGCGCAACGGCTGGCACGGCGGGCCGGCGCGCCCCAAGCCGGCACTCAACACTTGCTCCAGGCGATCAGCGCAGATGCCGAGTCTCCCGGGGGAGTACTATTTGCGGTGTGCGGCCTCCCGGTCGAGACTTCGAGAGAACCGGACGCGGGGCCGATATCGCCCGCATCCGTGACGGAGCTTGCGTGGTCCGAACCCGCGCTGGGGGTGTTGCGACGCGCGCTTGAGGAAGCGCGGCAGATGAATCATCATTGCGTAAGCACCGAGCACTTGGCGGTGGCACTCTTCCTGGAATGCGGCGACGAGCTCGCGGAGCTTCAGGCGGTTCGCGGTCAGATTCAGGAGACGACGGAGTGGATGCGACGCATCATGACGGTCCCCAAGACGGGGCCAGCCCCGGCCGAGCCTTCCTCACCGCCAACACGGCCAGCGACAGCGGAGGACTTTCCGCCAGACGTGCGAACTGACCCCCTGGTGGGGTTGTGGATCGCCGGATTCGGCCGACTCGCACCTGAGTTGCGCGAGCGCGACCCCTTCGTTGTGGATGCTCGGCGTAGGCAACCCAAGACAACAGATGAGCTCATGTCGATTACGTGCACGCTCTACGCAGCCTCAGTTCGAGAACTGCGCAGACCAGACTGAAACTGGCATCGATCGATCGTTCTTATGGCTTCAGTGAACGCATCGGACCGACCAACCGATCAAGGCGCCGGACGTCGTCTGGCTGGTGTATCTGGCCGCGGCGGGAAGTGAAGCGCGCCAACGCGCCGAACGTGCGCTTCGAACTCCGGATCGAGCGTTTGACGCTTGCGCTTCCACGCCTCGCGCATGGTCCACTCATCCGGCACATGCGCATAACCCGGCGAGACCAGCGACGCCGCGCTTTCGACGTGCAGCAGCACGACCGCGACGACCGGATACGCCGCGCCCTCCTCCTCAGCAATGCGGCTGGACGCCGCGCGGTGGACTTCATCGCCGATGTGGATCGTTGCACGTCCGAAGAACCGGTATCCGCGTCGCGAGATCGGGTCGACGACGTTCAATTCCATCCACGGATTGCCGGCCAGGTTGGCGCGCGTCGCCGGCGAGGCAATGTCGCAGAAAAACAAATGCTCATCGTCCCAGACGCGAATCGTGCCCTTGGGCGAGAGATTGGGCCGGCCGTCGGGCGTCACCGTCGCTGCAAAACACAGGCGCTGCGCCGCGATGACGGCGCGCATGTCAGAGGTGATCATGGCGTCAGTGTCGCGGCGCCGCGGGCGATTCGCAACGGATCGTGCCGCCGCGTACAGTGGAACCGCGAGCCTCACGCCACTTTGCTCGGAGGAAGATCGATGGCCCGCGTGGCGCTGGTTCACTGGAAGGCAACCGAAACCGCCCCACGCGTGCAGGCGCTGCGCGACGCGGGACACTCCGCCTCCGCGATCACGACCGACGATGGTCCCGAAGGGCTGCGCGCCCTTCGCACCGCTCCCCCGGATGTCGTGGTCATCGATTTGTCGCGACTTCCGTCACACGGGCGCGAAGTTGCGACGGCGCTGCGGCAGCAGAAATCGACGCGCCACGTTCCGCTTGTTTTCGTGGAAGGTCAAACGGAGAAAGTCGCGATGATTCGGGCGCTGCTGCCTGATGCGACCTACTGCTCCTGGAAAAAGATCGACGTTGCGATCAAACAGGCATTGCACAAGCCGCCACGCGATCCGGTCGTGCCCGACATGATGGAGCGCTACAAGCGGACGCCGCTGCCCAAGAAGCTCGGCATTCGCGCGGGGATGGGCGTGCTCCGCATCGGCGGCCCGGCGGCGCTGGATGAGGCGATTTCCGCATTCGCGCCCGACGTCCGCATGCTCGGGAGAGCGGCGAAGAACGCCGATCTGATCCTGCTCTTTGCCCCGGACCGCGCCGCGCTGGCGAACCGGTTGACGCCGCTCTGTCGGCGATTGGCGGAAGGCGGATCGATCTGGATTTGCTGGCCGAAACGCGCATCCGACGTGACGACGGACCTGACCGATTCGGCTGTGCGCGAGATCGGCATCTCATCCGGACTCGTCGATTTCAAGGTCTGCGCGATTGACGAGACCTGGAGCGGCCTGCGCTTCGCGCGCCGAGCGGAAAAAGTCAAGAATCGTTGACCGCCCAATCGGTTTCAGCGCGCACGCTCAGCGCGGCGTAGCGCCGAGGATTTGCAGAATCGCGTAGCACGCCGCCACCTGCGTCCGCATGTCGCCCTGATCTGAGGCGAGTTGTTCGAGATATGGCAGCCCGCGCGGGTCGCGGATCGCGCCGAGCGCCAGGGCCGCGAGCGATCGAACCCGCATCGTGCGATCGACGTCCTCGCCGTCGCTCGACGAATACCCGATCGAATCCGCGGCGACGCGGAACCCGTCTCGATTGCCGATCCGCCCCAGCGCCCGGGCGGCAATCAGGCGATGCTCCAGGTACTCGCGCGGGTCCGCCAAGCGAAGCCGCAGCGCGTCCTGCGTGCGCGGGCTGGCGACCTCGACCAGCCCCTGCAGCGCCAGCACGCGCGAGACGGCTTCGCCCTGGGCGAACTGCACCAACTGGTCGATCGCCTGGCGATCATTCAACAGCGCCAACGCCGTACACACCTGCACGGCCACTTTGTTCGACTTGTCGCGCATTCGCAGCCGCAGACGCTTCTCGGCGCGCGGTTCCTTCAGGCGGCCGAGCAGAAACGCGGCGTCGGCGCGCAGATTCTCATCCGGGCTGTTGTCGAGCGCGGTGAAGAGTCGGCCCGCGTGCTGCTCGTCGCCGCAGCGCACCGCGCCGAACGCGCCGGCGAGCTTGATGCGGTTGTCCGAATCTTCCATCGCGCGGCGCATGGTTCCCAGCGACTCGCCGTCGCGCACCTCGCCGAGCGCCACCAGCGCCGCGAAGCGGATCAGCCCGGACGGCGACTGCGCATTGGCGCGAAAAACCGGTGCGCCGTCGCGCGGCGCCACGTCCACCAGGGCTTCCATCGCGTTGCAGGCCACAACGTCGGTCTGGCTCTGCGCGGCGCGCAGCAGCAGATCCAGCGACCGTCGCTCCAACCGCTCGCGCTGCGCGGGGTCGATGCGCGGCGTGGAGATGCAGCCGGGCGCTAGAAGCACCAGCACGCACAACCCGCCCAAGCACGGGCGAGACGCCCGTACCACCCGAACCGCGCGGGTGGGGCGGGCATCTTGCCCGCCATGGAATGAAAACGCGGGCGGGCAGTATGCCCGCCCCACCCGATTGCGTTTGGTCGCTTCAGCTCGCATCCGTTGTTCGTCTCCTTCCCGAAAGCAGCGCCGAGACGTGCTGCACCAGCGATGCAACCCAGCGCGTCGCGATGGCGCCGACCCAAAGTCCGGTCGCCAGCAGCAGGCAAAGCCCGGCGAACCAATCGCCCCAGCGCCCGTAGAAGCTGCCGCGCGTGTCGATCGGCACACGCTCGATGCTCACGCCGCGAATTCCCTCCCCGCGCGTCTGTCCGTCACGATTGACCAGTCCGTAGATGCGCCCGTTCGGGTCGATGAAGCCGCTAATGCCGGTGTTCACGGCCCGCGCGATGGCCACGCGATTCTCGATGGCGCGAAACGCGCAAATCGCCAGGTGCTGCGGAAGTTCGGCGCTGTGCTGAAACCAGCCGTCATTGCTGATATTCACCAGAAAATCGGCCCGCCGCTGGCCGTCCTTCCACACGAACCGCCGGATTACGCGCGGCATCACGTCTTCGTAGCAGATTGGCGTTCCGAACCGATAGGTCCGCTCGCCGACGCGCAGATCGAACAGGGTGCAGTCCTGCCCCGGCCACAGCGAATATTCGATGTTTCCGCCTTGGCTGAAGGGGCTGAGGTTGTTGA
The DNA here is from genome assembly GCA_046350315.1 of Phycisphaerae bacterium. Lineage (GTDB taxonomy): Bacteria > Planctomycetota > Phycisphaerae > UBA1845 > Fen-1342 > CAZHTF01. Next base: position 1,013,236 of record JAXMAP010000002.1, on the reverse strand, counting down.
GCGCGCGGTAGAGCGGATGCAGGTCGATGCCCAGAATTTTCTGTTGGCGAAACGGCACAATCTCGCCGAACGGCACCAAGTGCATCTTGTCGTAGCGTTCGCGACGCTGCGTGCCGTCGCGGTCATAGACCAGGGCCGAGTTGTACTTCTTGATGCGCGGATAGCTCGCTTCAGGCAGCACGTCGATCGCCAGCGAACCCAGCAGCAGCGTCGATTGCGGTCCCGGGCGCGGATCCAGTCGCGGCAACGTGCGCTTTTCGCGGAGCCAGTGCTCGAGCTGATCCAGCAGTTGATTGACGCGCTCGAAATCGCCCAGCGCGAACGCGGCGGTGGCGTCGTGACAGAGCTTTCCATAGGGCCACTCTTCCGCTCTCACGCCTTCGACCGCGCGCTGTTGCACGTTCAGAAATGACAGATTCTGGCAGGCGCCCCACATCGTTTCCGGAAACGCGATCAGGTCCGGACCCTGACGCGCGGCGGTTTCGCCCATTCGCAGGTACTGCGCGAAAATCTCCGGCGGCGGCGCGCCATAGGGCGGCGTGCTGACGAGCGGGAAATCGTCCTGCACGACCGCGACGCGCGGGCCCGGCTGAAACACGGCGGCCACCTGGTACGCGCCATACCCCGAAACACCCGCGAATACGAATCCGACCAGCGCCGTGGTGATGATCATTCGAACGACGCGCTTTCGGTGCGCGGCGCGATCGAGGCCTGCGACGGCGCGCTGCCTCCAAAGGCAATACAGCTCGGCAAGCAGGCCGTTCACCATTGCCGCCAGGAACGAGACGCCGTACGCGCCGGTCAGGTCGCTGATCTGAATCAGCGGGAGCTGGCGATACAGGCTGTGAGCCACAAACAGCCAGGGAAACCCGCTCATCACCCAGCCCCGCAGGTACTCGCACGCGACCCAGGCGATCGGCAGCGACCACGTCGCGCCGAGGCCGATGCGCCGCGCGGTTCGCACGGCCCAGGCCGCCATCGGCCAGTACATGGCGAGGTAAAACGCCAGCGCCGCGTATCCCAGGCCGGTGACGGGCATCAGCCAGTAGAGATTGATAAGGAAAAACAGCCAGCCGCCGACGAAGCTGACCCAGTAGAGCACCGCGGTGCGTTCGGCTCGCAGCACACGCGCCGTCCAGGGCATCAGGCACACGAACGCCAGCGGCCAAATCGTCAGTGGCGGAAAAATCAGCGAGAAGAGCAGCACGGTCAGGAGCGTCGCGAAAGTTGTGCGCCGCAGCTCGGCGACAAAACTCAAGACATGCGCCAGGCGCGTCTCGGAACGAGTCGCGGCAGCGACAGCGGATGCCGGTTCGATTGCGGTTTTCATCGTGGGCGGTCGAGCGCCACGATATCCGCACTCTCGCCGCGCGTCACGCCGGCTGCCCGCGACGGGCGATGGATGAGTGCATTGGCGCTCGCAAGCCCGAACGGATCGCCGGAACCGCGCCAGATCAGCGGCGTTGCGGCCGCCGCGCCGTCGGCGGCGACGTACCATTCCGCCGGCTGAAACATCGGCCGCGCGCCGTTTGGCGGCATGTCGGAATCGAGCCGCGCGCGGAGCATCGCGGGCGGCCGGAATGGCGCGCCGCACAAGCTCTCGATGATCGGGCGACAGAAGAGCTGGAAGCAGACGGCGCAGCTCACCGGATTACCCGGCAAACCGGCCACCCACTGCCCGCGCGGCCCGCGCCCGATGCGCGTTGGCTTACCGGGCTTGAGATTCAGCGAATCGACCAGCCAGGTCACGCCGAGCTCGGTAAGCACGCGCGGAACCAGATCGTGCGTGCCCTTGGACATGCCGCCCGAGACGCACAGCATGTCGGCCTCTAGCCCGCGCACGAGCTCATCCCGCAGCGCCGCCGGCTCGTCCGGGCTGCGGCCCAGCATGATCGTCTCGCCGCCGGCCTCGCGCGAGAATTCTCGCAGAATGTAGCTGTTGCTGTCGTGAATCTGGCCGGGACCCGCCTGCCGCGACACATCCACCAATTCGTCGCCGGTGCACAGCAAGGCCACGCGCGGCGCGGCGTAGACCTGGACCCGCTCCACGCACGCGGCGATCAATGATGCGAGCGCGCCCGGCGTGATCAACGATCCCGCGCGAAGCACTGCTTGCCCGATTTTGATGTGTGATGCGCGACGCTCGATGTGCTGTCCCGGTTCGACCGTGTCGCCCAGCACCACTTGATCGCCAGCCAACTCGACGAGATTCTCGACCGGCACGACCGCGTCCGCGCCGGCGGGGATCATCGCGCCGGTGTTGATTTGAACACAGTGACCCGCCGAGACCTCGACTCCAGCCGAAACGCCCGCCCGCTCGACGCCGCGAAGCCGCAGGTTCGCGCGGCCGCCGGCAAAGTCCGCGGCGCGGACGGCGTATCCGTCCATCAGGGCCCGGTCGAACGGCGGATAATCGGTTTGGGCGGCGGCATCGCGCGCCAGTCGCTGATGCAACGCGTCCGGCACCGCGACGGACGTCGTCGGACCGGGGCGGACCAGGTCGGCAAGCAGCTCCCACACCGCCTTGGCTTCGGCATGTGTCAACGCGGACATCGCCGACAATTGTAGCGGCGGTCGATTGATGGAAGTCGGATTGGAGCGGCGGACGCGTCGGCACATTCCGATCCCAATTCTTTCACGACGGGGAACCCGAACGCAGCCCGGCGCGTCGAAGGGATAGGCATTCCCAAGGAGACGCATCATGAAATCCGCGCTCGCATCGTTCGTGACGCTCGCCTTCGCGACTTTTGCGCTCGCCCAACCGAATGAACCGGGCAAGACGCCCGAGCGCGGCGGTGAAGCGAACGCAGCTCACCGGGCGTTGGCGCAGCGGGTCACCGAAATCACGTTCACCGACGCACCGTTGGAACAGGTCATCGATTGGCTGCGCGAATTGGCGCAGATCAACGTCATGCCGCGCTGGGAGGTCCTGGCCAACGTCGGCATCAAACGCGACACGCCCGTCAGCTTGAGCGCCAAGAACATGCGACTCTCGCAGATCCTCTGGCTGGTGATGCATGAAGCGAGCGCGGGGGAGGTGCGGCTGGCGTATCGCGCGGGCGGGAATCTGCTCATTCTGTCGACCGCCGAGGATCTCGATCGCGAGACCTTCGTGCGGGTCTACGACGTGATGGACCTGCTCGTTCGCGTTCCGCGATTTCGCGGACCGATCATCGACCCGGCACAAAGCTCGCAGGGCGGCGCGGGTAGCGGGACCAGCGGCGGCACGACCGGGATTCTCCAAACCGGCGGCCAGCAAAGCGGTGAAGACACCGGCGGACGAGATTTGAACGCAGCCGATCCAGACGAGCCGGCTGCGAAGCTGATCGAAGTCATCACCTCGACAATCGAGCCGGATTCGTGGGAATTGGGCGGCGGACGCGGAACGATCCGGGCCTATCGCGGGATGCTGATCGTGCGAAATAGCGCGTTTGTCCATCAGCAGATCGGCGGCGGCGTAACCGAGCCGGATTAGGCCACTGAATATCCGAGTCCGAATTGACAGCGGCGCGTTTCGCGCGCGTAGTGTCAGAGGCGGCAGTCGCCACGTTCGGTGGGTTTTCCACCGCGGCGGTTCTCGCCCTGCGTTCGCGAGAATTGACGATGTTTGCCCTATGCATGCTGGTCATACCCGCCGTCTTCGACTCAGTTCGCATCGATCACGATAACGTCGAGATCCGCGAAAGCTGCGTCATCCAGATCGCGTGCGAGCCGATCGCGGATGCCGACGGTAATGGCGTAATACAGATCATCGGCGATGGCATCACCGTGGATTTCCAGGGGCAGACGCTGCGTGGTGCGACGCCCAACACGCCCGGCGATCAGCTTTCTGGCGTCGGAATTCGGGTCGCCGGCAAGAACGTGACGCTGCGAAACGCGAGCGTCGCCGGCTACAAGGTCGGCATCTGGGCCAGCAGCGCGGACGGATTGACGATCGAAGATTGCGACGTTTCCGGCAATTTCCGTCAGCATTTGAAAAGCACGCCGAAAGCCGAGGACGCGGCCGACTGGCTCTGGCCGCACAACAACGACGCCGACGAGTGGCGCAAGAACTACGGCGCCGGGATTTACGTCGAGGACGCGGCGAACGTCACAATTCGTAGATCTAGAGCACGGGCCGGTCAGAACGGTCTGTGCCTGGCCCGCGTGAACGAATCGCGGATATACGATAACGACTTCTCATTCCTCTCCGGCTGGGGCATCGCGCTGTGGCGCTCCAGCAAGAACACGCTCTCACGCAACGCCGTCGATTTCTGCGTGCGCGGGTACAGCCACGGCGTCTACAACCGCGGCCAGGATTCGGCCGGCTTTCTGGTCTTCGAACAGTGCTGCGAAAACGTATTTGTCGAGAACTCCGGCACGCACAGCGGCGACGGTTTCTTCGGCTTCGCGGGCCGCGAGGCGCTGGGCGAGGCCAAGCCGCCGCGCGACGATTTCGACTATCGCCGCCGCGGCTGCAACAACAACCTGCTCTACCGGAACGACTTCTCGTTCGCGCCGGCGCACGGCATCGAGATGACGTTCTCGTTCGGCAACCGATTCATCGAGAATCGGCTGGAAGGAAACGCGATCTGCGGCGTGTGGGGCGGGTATTCGCAGGACACCATCATCGAGACCAATCGCTTCATCGAGAACGGTGAAGCTGGCTATCGCCTCGAACGCGGCGGAGTGAACATCGAACACGGACGCGGGAACGAGATCGCGCACAATCGATTCGAGCGAAATCGCTGCGGCGTTCATCTTTGGGGCGGCGACGCTGGGAAACTGGCGCAGAGTCCGTGGGGTTTGGCGAACGGCGTTGAATCGGTCGCCAATCTGATCCTCGACAACACGTTCGTCGCCGACGAGGTTGCGATTCATCTTCGCGGTCCGGGCAAGACCTGGCCACTCGGAAACAGCTTCGAGGGCGTGAAGCGGGAGCTGGAGGCCGAGGCCGATCATCAGGTGGACAAGAGCGACGGCAAGCTCGCGCGGCTGCCTTACCGCGCCGACGAGCCAGCGATCGGCGACGCGCGCCCGGTCGGCGCGCGCGATTCACTGCGCGGCCGCGACAAGATCATCATCACCGAATGGGGTCCGTACGACTGGCAATCCCCGTACCTGCAGCGCGTCGCCGAAAGCGGCGATGCACACGAGTACCGCATTCTAGGATTGAAGAAACCGGCCGAATCTCGGGCCGCTGCCGACGCCGGCTCGACCAATCGCATCGATGTCAGCGCGACGGGCGACGTGGACGTTCGCCGCGACGAGAGCGGTGAATTCCCGAAACTCACTGTCGTGCCGCGCCGGCGTGGCAGCGTGGCGACTTACGCGCTGACGGTTCGCGCTGGCGATTCGGAGCTGATGCGACCCGGCGTGATCGTCGCCGCGGTCTGGAACGTTCGCTTCTTCCGTTGGAGCGTCGATCCGCGAAAGGACGCGGACGCCTGGCGCGCAGAGGCCACAAACGGCGTCGCCGTCGAACTGCCGACGCTGTCCCTGCGGTATGGCAACGGCGGGCCGAGTCAACTCGCCGACGCACCGCTGACGTTGAAGGCCGCCGATCTGCCGCGCGACCGCTTCGGAACGCTCGCCAACACGCGCCTGACGCTTCCGGCCGGAAAATGGACGCTCACGACCACGTCGGACGACGGCGTGCGGGTGTGGGTGGACGACCGCCGAGTCATCGACAACTGGTCCTGGCACGGGCCGACGGTCGATTCAGCGGAAATCGTCGCGGACGAAGCGAAAACGGTCGAAATCCGCGTCGAGCATTTTGAACTGGACGGCTACGCCATTCTCACGCTCGAGATTCAACCGAGACCCGAGCGCGACGCGGGTGGTGCGGGCGTCCCGCCCGGCGGGCCGGATTGGGCCGGACTCCCGGACCACCCATGATGCACGAATTCTGACGATTGCACGGAGTTTCCACGCAAATCCCTCCGTTCGGGTCTGACAGGTGAGCGCCGCAAGGCGTGCGCGTTCTACGCCTTTATCACGCCAATGCTCCGCTGCCATTCGATCGACGCCGGCACGCCGGCTGTCAGCGGCGTCTGCGGCGAATAGCCGAGAATGCGCCGCGCCTTGGAAATGTCCGCCACGTAGCGCGTCACCTCGCCGGGCCGCGCCGGTTCGTAGGTGACCTTCGGCTTTTTGCGCAGGGCCAGCGCGATCAGGTTCACCAGATCGACCAGCGTCGAGCCCTGTCCGTACGCGAGGTTGACCGTCTCGCGCGTCACGCGCCGCTCGACGACGGCGTCCAGCGCCGCGATCACGCCGGCGCAGCAGTCGTCGACGTACGTGAAGTCCAGCACTTTCTCGCGCCCGAAAACGGTGATCGGCCGATCTTCGGCGATGCGCTTGATGAACAGCGGAATCACGCGCTCCATCCGGTCGCCGTCGCAGTCGAAGCGCCCGTAGACGTTGCTGAAGCGAAACACCAGGCACGCCAGGTCGTAGCACTCCGCGTACGAATAAATGAACGCCTCGCCGGCGATTTTCGAGGCGCTGTACGGGCTCTCGGCCACGACAAAATCCGCCTGACCTTCGTCCGTGATGTGCCGCTGGATGTCGCCGTACACTTCGCGCGAGCTGCCGAAGACGATCGGCGTCTTGTGCTGGCGGCAGAATTCGAGCGTGTTGAACGCCATGCTGACGTTTTCCATCGCTCGCTCGGGATGCTCCACCAGTTCGAAAACTTTCGCGTAGGCGGCCAGATGCAGGACAGCGTCGAAGCGTCCCTCGACCGGCAGCTTGCCGCCGGGATGTTCGCACAGGTTCGCGTGCACGGTCGGGATGCGGTCGGTCCAGGTGTTCTTCCGCCGATCGATGCCGACCACCTGATCGCCGCGATCCAGCAGCGCCAGACCGACGTTTGTCCCGATTTGCCCGCTCGAACCGGTGATCAGTACGCGCATGATTCGTGTCTCTCCGCGGCGAAGCGCACCTGCGCCTCCGCCGGCAAGCTTCCCGGCCGCCGGCCGCGACGAAGAGCCTACCGGCGCAGGCGGCGAATCGCCAGAACGAGCGGTGAATGCCGGTACGGCGGGCGCATCCCGCGACCGGTCTCAATTGCGCGGCACGCTGAGAAGCCCTCAAGGAACCGCCACGCGCCAGGGAGCGGCAGCCGGATGCGCCACCAGCGCCGCAAAATGCAACCGGTTACCTCCGACCGCCCCAGCCGGGGCGGGCGAGGTTGGTGTCCGGGAGCGGACGGTTTGGACAGCGAATCCGGCGAACCTTGATCGGACGGCAACCCGCGAAGACGCGCGCGCCGCGTTGGGGCGCGGACGGCGAGGGCCCCCCCGTCCCGTTCGGGTGCGTGCCAGACCCGCGCCGAAGATCAGGCCCGCGAGTGCAACATGCGCCCACCGTTCGTGCGACCGACGGGCCCCTATTTGACCGGATGTGCTGTTGGTCATAGGATTTACACTCTGGGTATGCCGAATAGGTGCAGCGCATCCGTGAGCGGGGCTCGGAACTGATCCTCGATGGACCTTGATTCGTTGAATCGTGCCGCTCTGGTCGCTTATACACTCGTCCTGGCGATGCTCTGCATCTACGGGATTCACCGTTACTTTTTGGTGCTGACGTACTATCGCGTGCGCGGAAAGGTCGCCAAGCCAGTTTCGCACTTCGATCAGCTCCCCAGCGTCACGATCCAGCTCCCGATGTTCAATGAGCGATTCGTGGCGCAACGCGTGATTGAAAACGCCTGCCGCATTGACTATCCGCGCGACCGGCTCGAAATCCAGGTCCTGGACGACTCGATCGACGAAACCGTCGAAATCGCACGCCAAACCGTCGAGCGGCTGCGGTCCGAAGGCCACGATGTCGTCTACATTCACCGCACGCAGCGCACCGGCTACAAGGCCGGGGCGCTGGCCGAGGCGCTGCCCAGCGCGCGCGGCGAGTTCATCGCCATATTCGACGCCGACTTCATCCCGCCGCCGAACATCCTGCGCGAGACGGTGGACTACTTCACCGATCCGGGCGTGGGGATGGTGCAGGCCCGATGGGACCACCTGAACCGCGAAGCGTCCTTGCTGACGCAGGCACAGGCGATCCTGCTCGACGGGCATTTCGTGATCGAGCACACCGCGCGGAACCGCTCCGGCCGCTACATGAGCTTCAACGGCACCGCCGGTGTGTGGCGCAAGAGCGCGATCCTGGATTCGGGCGGCTGGCAGCACGACACCCTGACCGAAGACCTCGACCTTTCCTACCGCGCCCAGCTTCGCGGCTGGCGTTTCGTGTTTCGGCCCGAGATCACCTCGCCGGCGGAACTCCCGCCTGAGATGAACGCCTTCAAGGCCCAGCAGCATCGCTGGACCAAGGGCGGCGCGCAAACCTGTGCGAAGCTCTTGCCGGAGGTCTTGCGCAGCCGGGGCGGCTGGCGCGTGAAGCTGGAAGCCTTTTTCCACCTGACCAGCGGGCTGGTGTACGTGCTGATGGTGCTGATGAGCATCCTGATCGGCCCGGCGCTGTACGCGAAGCTGGCTTTGCCGCCGAATCAGTCACTCTGGGGCGTAGCGCTCGATTTCGTGCTCTTCTTCGTGGGCACCGGCTCGGCGCTCAGCTTCTACATCGTCAGCCAGCGACAGCTCGCGCGATCCTGGAGCGAGTGTCTGCGCTTCATTCCAGCACTGATGGCGATCGGCATCGGTATCGCCTTCAACAACGCCGTCGCGGCGATCGAGGGATTCCTGGGCCGCGCCGGGGAATTCGTCCGCACCCCCAAGTTCGGCGACTCCGGTCCACAACGTGACCAGTGGCGCACGCGGCTGCGCGGATTCCAGTTCCGCGGCGCGTGGAAGGCCTGGGCCGAGCTGGCGATCGGGTTGTATCTGACCGGCGTGTTGTGCTCGTTCTTTTTCTTCGACAATTGGCTGACGCGTGTTTCGGCGGCATTGCCGTTCATGGGCGTGTTCATCTTCGGTTATCTGTACGTCGCGATTCAGACGTTTCACGGCCAATGGCTGGCACGCCAGCCGCGAACCGCGACGGCGTGACACTGGCTCGCAACGATTGAGTCGCGAAGGCGACATTCAGCGCGATGAATGCGTCTGCGTGAGCCGGGACGGCCAGTCAGGGTCGCGACCGTGCCTGTTAGCGCCGCGAGCGCGCCTGTCAGAGCCGCGACCGTAAGGGAGCGGTCGGCGCGGACGACGGTAGCCAGTTCTGCGAGACTAGCAGACTTCGATGCAACGGCTCGACCGCTCCCTTACCGTCGCGGCTCTGACAGAATGTCGCGGCGACGCGCGGCGCGCCGCTGGTCCGCGTTTTTTCTTGAGCAGTCGCCGACAATGCTCTACGACATCACCCCACCGGTCACGCCCGAACTGGCCGTTTGGCCGGGCGACACGCCGCCGTCGCGCCGCGTACTGCTTGATTTGAGCAAGGGCGACACCGTCACGCTTTCCACGCTGACCGCGACCGTGCATCTGGGGGCGCATGCCGACGCGCCGAGCCACTATGGCTGCGCCGCCGCCGCGATCGAGTCGCGACGGCTCGATTACTACCTGGGGCCCTGTCAGGTCATTCACATTCCGGTCCCGCCGCGCACGCGCATCACGCCGGCGATGCTCGGCGGCGAGATCGTGGCGCCGCGCGTGCTGATCGCGACGCACACCGCGCCCGATCCGAATCGCTGGACCCCGGATTTCGCGGCATTGACGCCGGAACTCGTCGATTGGCTTCACGCGCGCGGCGTCGTGCTGGCGGGAATCGACACACCGAGCGTCGACGTTTCGGACTCCAAGGATTTGCCCACACACGCGCGTTTTTTGGCAAACGACATGGCGATCCTGGAGGGGGTAGTGCTCGGCGACGTGCCGGCGGGCACATACGAACTGATCGCCCTGCCGCTACGGCTCGTCGGTTTCGACGCCAGCCCGGTGCGGGCGGTGCTCCGGGGGATCAATACCTAGTATTGCTTGCGTTGACGCGCCGTAATCAGAACGCGCAGCGCCAGCAAGCACGATTCCCAGCCGCGCTCGCTTGCGCGTCGCGTTCTGATGGGGCGCGTACTCGCGCACGGACATTTAGTATTGTTTGCGTTGACGTGCCGTCGGAATGCCGAGCTGGCTACGATACTTCGCGACGGTGCGGCGCTTAATGTCGATGCCGGCGGCCAGCAACCGGTCGACAATCTCGTCGTCGTTCAGGGGCGCGGCCTTGTTTTCCTCGGCCACGATCTCCTGCACTCTGGCCCTAATGCTGTCCCAACCGAGCATCTCGCCGTTTCCGGCTTCGGCGCCGCCGGTGAAAAAGCGGCGCAGCGGGAACACGCCGCGCGGCGTCTGCATGTACTTCTCGTCCACGGTGCGGCTGATGGTGGAGGGATCGCAATTGAAGCGCCCCGCCAGGTCGCTCATGCGCAGGACTTTGAGGTGTTGCTCGCCGTGGTCCAGGAAATCGCGCTGCGCCTCCACCACTGCCTTGGCCACGTCGAGCAGGCGTTCGCGGCGGTATCGAACGGCCTCGATGATCGCGTTGGCGGCTTCGATTTTCTGCTTGAGAAAATCGCGGGCCTGTTTGTCGTCGCGGGCGCGCTCCAGCACCTCGCGAAATTCCGGCGAAATCCGCAGCTCGCGGGCGTTGCTGCGGGCCAATCGCACGGTGTACGAGTCGGTCTCTTCTTCGTAGTCAACCAGCACGTCCGGGACAATCGGCGGTGCATGGCGGTCGGTGATTTCCAATCCGGGATGCAGCGACAACCGCCCGACGACGTGCAGCGCCTGCTTGATCTCGGCGACATCAACCCCGAGCGCCTTGGCGATCAGGGGCAACCGATTGCGCCGCAAGTCTTCGAAATGATCCTCGATAACGCGATAGGCCAACTCGTGGTCGCCCGGCAGCGCTTCGAGCTGCAGCAGAAGACACTCCTGCAACGAGCGGGCCGCCACGCCCGGCGGCTCGAGCAATTGAACCCGCGCCAGCGCGTCCTCGACCTGTTTGAGCGTCGCCGGCGGCGTCGCGGACTCGCCGATCTGCTCCAGCGAGGTGTTCAGGCGCCCCGAGTCGTCGAGCAGCTCGATGATCCGCGAACCGATTTCGCGCGTGGGCTCGTCGACATCCGCCATGCGCCATTGGTCGTTCAGGAGCTCCTGCAAACTAATGGGGCGCGCGGCCGTGTTGGCCATCGCCTCCATCTTCTGGTCGGAGTCTTCGAGCGAAGCCGCGCGCGAGCGCGCGCCGCGATACTCGAAGTCGTCGTCGCCCCACTCGTATTCGCGGACCAGGCTGTCGAGTCGGGCGAAATCCTGCGGCCCTTCGCCGATCGTCAGGGCCTGGTCGTTGCGGACGCCGTCGTCGTCGGTGCGCGGCGATTCGGCGGCTGGGGCTTCGCTGCTCTCGTCGTCACCAACGGCGAATTCGAGCGCCGGATTTCCGTCAATCTCTTGCGAAATCCTCGCTTCGAGCGCCATGACGGGCAGTTGCAGGATGTCCATCGCCTGAATGAGCTGCGGCGTGAGTCGCTGCTGCTGCAACAGCAAGTGGCGAGGAACTTGGGACAGAATCTGCGACATGCCCAGGCGCTTTCCGGGAATCGGCGCGGCTTGCGATTCGCGATGAATACACCCGCATCATCGGCCGCTTCGCCGCAGCGGCTTTCGTTCGTTCGACCCGCCTTCACGATACTGCGCGGCGCGCGGCAAGTAAAGCTGCAATGCTCCATCTCTCGTATGGAGCGGGCGTTATGGAGACCGTGTACCGGGCGCGGGCCACGGCACTCCGCAAAGCCCAGAGTCTGGCGCCTCAAGCCATCTGCCGCGTACGGCGAAACTCGCGTGCAAGCCCGCGCCTGGGTGATCGGCCATGTACAGGCCGATCCGCCATACGAGGCCGTGAATGGATCTTATTTCGTGATGCAATCGCAGGTTGACGCCGCAAAGGATGCGCTGCTCGGAGATCGATCGTCGAAACGGACCGACTACTCACTGTTCTTCGTGAGCGCGAAAGCGAGCGATCTGCGCGACGATTTGCGATTCACGTTTTACGCGCCGCCGGGCATGGCGCTCGCGCGACACGCGATCATGACTTCGCCGCTGTTTGGATTGGCCGCCTGGGTGGCGGTCGTCAGCGCGCTCTCTTACGTTCTTGCCGGAATCAGCGGGCTGGTGGTCTTTGGACGTTGGCGCGGATGGGCGCGACTTGGGTTGTGGAACGGACTGACCTTGGTCGCGCTTCACTTCAAGATGCGATACCGATTGCCAGGCGATGATCGCTCGCGGCGCGCGTTCCTGGCCGTGTTTTCACTGGGATTCGTCGTCTGCTGCATCGCGATTCAACTCGGCGCGCACGCCTTATTCCAAGCGTAGCGGTTGGGTCTATCGAGTTTCCTTCGCCGCCGCGCGCTCATATGTGTGCGTCAAATCGCGAAGCCGGCTGCCGATTCCGGCATGCAGCGCGCCGCGCCGCAAGCGCCACTCCCAGTTGTGCTCCGCCGTGCCCGGCACGTTCATGCGGCCTTCCTGGCCCAGTCCCAGCAGGTCCTGCACCGGCACGATCGCCGTGTTGGCGGGCGAACGGTGCGCCAGGCGAATCAAGTCCCAGTGCATCTCGTCGCCGTGCGTGGCCATGTAGCGCTGCGCCCGTTCGCGCGGGCCGATGCCGCCGCTCGCGGCCGGCAATTCGGCGAACCACGCCCGCGTTGTGTCGTTGTCGTGCGTGCCGGTGTAGACGACGTTGTCGCGCTCGTGCGCGTGCGGCAGCGAGCGCCGCGACGGCTCGTCGTCCCCCCAGGCGAACTGCAGGATGATCATGCCCGGATATCCGAAGTGCTTGCGAAGCGCCTCGGCCTCCGGCGTCACCAGCCCCAGGTTCTCGGCGATGATCTCGACGTGTCCGCCGACCGCCTCTTCCACCGCGCTCAGCAGCGGCTTGCCGGGCGTCAGCGTCCACTCGCCGTGCTCGGCCGTCTGATTCTTCGCCGGCACGTTGAAGCAGCGATAGAACCCGAGAAAATGGTCGATGCGCACCGCGTCAAACCAGCGCAGCATGGCGCGGAAGCGCGCCGCCCACCAGGCAAAGCCCGACTTTCTGTGCGCCGGCCAGCGATACAGCGGATGCCCCCAGCGCTGACCGGTGCTGCTGAAGTAATCCGGCGGCACGCCCGAGACAACCGTAGGATTGCCCTCGCGGTCAAGCTGGAACAACTCCCGATGCGACCAGACGTCCGCGCTGTCGAGCGCGACGAAGATCGGGATGTCGCCGATCAGCCCGACGCCGCGATCGTGGCAATACTGCCGTAGCGCGTGCCATTGCCGGTCGAATTCGAACTGCATCCAGCGCTCGAACTCCACTTCGTCGCGCAGCTCGCGCGAGGCGCTGGCGACGGCTTCCGGCCTGCGCAGCCGAATCTCGCGGCCCCAGGTCCACCAGGCTCTCAGTTCATGCGCGCGTTTCACAGCCGCAAAGAGTGCGTAGTTCTCCAGCCAATCCGCTTGCGTATGGCAGAACGCCTCGAATTCGTCGCCGCGCCCGTGATGGCGCTGCCGGAAACGCTCAAACGCCAGGCGCAAGCGCGACTCGCGGTACGGCAGCATGTCGCCGTACGAAACTCGGTCGTCGCGAAGACCCGCGACCGGCTCGGCTTCGTGCGGCGTCAGCAACTGCAGCTCGACCAGCTTGTCGAGATCGATCAAGAGCGAGCCGCCGGCGAACGCGGAGAAGCTGGCGTACGGCGAATTGCCCGGTCCAGGCGGCCCCACGGGAAGCATCTGCCACCAGGTTTGATCGGCGGCGGCGAGGAAATCGGCGAAGCGATACGCCTCCACGCCCAGGTCGCCGCTGCCGTGCCGGCCGAGAAGCGAAGTCGGATGAAGCAGCACGCCGGCGGCGCGGCGGCTGAACGAGAAGCGTTTGTCGGCGGCGGATGGGGAGGTCAGGCGAAATCCTTTCGTCAACGAGAAAGTGGCGGACGATCGAGGCGCCAGGTCCGTCAGAGCCGCGACCGTTAGACGGGTGGCAAGGCCGCGGCCGTTGGCGGCCATGCATACGCGAGACAGCTCACGCAGCGTCGACATCCGACCAAGTCCGCGGCTGCTTGCCTGCCAAAGGTCGCAGGCATGCCGCGCATTCTGCGCGGCTACTTCTTGGCCTGCAGCACCACGCCATCGAGCTTTGGCACGCGCAGCGTCACCGCGCCGCCATCGACCGCCATGCCGCCATTTGTTGGCGTGTCGCCGCCGGCGCCGTAGACGAACGACCATTGCGGCGGCGCGCCGCTGGGCAGCGACAGCTTGACTTCCGCGTCGACGCCGGACGCGTTCAACGCCACGATCAGCGCCTCGCTCGCGTCGCTGCGAAGGAACGCCCACACGTCCTTGTCGTCGTCCGCCAGTAGCGTCGTGATGTCTCCGCCGCGCAGGGCCGAATGCGAATTTCGAAGCGCGCAAAGGCGGCGATAGTGCGCCAGCATGTCGGGCATCACGCAATTCTCTTCGGGTTTCTCGTAGGGCTGAAGGTCTTCCCACAGCATCGGCTTGCGGCAGGTCGGATCATCGGCGCCCCACATGCCGACCTCGTCGCCGTAGTAGATCATCGGCGCTCCGACGTAGGTCATCTGCATCAGCGCGACCAGCCGCACGCGCTGATAGACCTCCGCGCTCGGCTTGGCGTTGTCGTACTTCGGGTTGTCGTCCTGAACGCGGTTCATGCGGTCGTAATCGCGGTCCGGATTGAGCAACATCGAAGCGATGCGATCGGTGTCGTGGCTGTCGACCAGATTCTGCATCACGTACGTGGCGGCTTCCGGATACGCGAGCCGCAGCTCGCGCAGGCGGCGATCCAGCTCGCTCACCTTGAGCTTGCGCTGCCGATGACCGATCCACGCCAACGCGGGGCGAGCGAATTCGTAGTTCATGACGGCGTCGAAATGCCGGCCGTCGAGCCATTGATCGGCGCGATCCCAGATTTCGCCGCTGATGTACGCGTCTGGATTGACGGACTTCACCACCTGACGCCATTCCTCCCAGAATGGCAGCGGGATTTCGTTGGGTACATCCAAACGCCAGCCGTCGATGCCGTCGGAAGGGTCGCCGTCGCCGTTGGGGTCCATCCAGCGCCGCGTGACCGCGAACAGGTGCGCCTTGAGCGTATCGCTGGCCAGTCCGGTCGGAGACTTTTTGAATGCCGGCAGGTCGCCGAAGCCGCCCCATCCGGCGGCTTCAAACGGCTCCCAGCTCTTGATGTCGAACCAGTCGGAGAAAGGCGATTTCTTTCCCCGCGCCTTCACATCCAAGAACGCCGGATGTTGGTTGCCGACGTGGTTCCACACGCCGTCGATGATGACGTGAAAGCCCATCGACTTGGCGGTTTTCAGGAACTTCAGGAAGCGCTTGTCGCTTTCGGTCCAGGTCCAGGACTTGGGATCGAGCAGATTCTCTTTCGCCGCGGCGGCCGCGTATCCGCCGGCGACGCCGAGGCGGTCATCGATGTGAATGTAGTTTGTCGCGTTGTATTTGTGGTGACTTTCAGCCTGAAACACGGGGTTCAGATAGATCGCGTTGACGCCCAGTTCACGCAGGTACCCGAGCTTCTGCTCGATGCCGTCGAAATCTCCGCCGTACATGCGGCGAAAGACGAACCATTTGTAGAAGGTCTGGCCGTCCTTGGTTTCCCAGGGCGAGGGCGTGAACCACTCGCTGGTCCAGGGGCGCGTGTTTTCCGGGTCGTTGGCGGTGCTGCCGTTGCGGAAGCGATCGGGCATGATCTGGTACCAGATCGCGTCGCGAGCCCAGGCCGGCGTGCGAAAGATGCGCGAGTCTGCGAAGTTCACCGTGTAGGTGGTCGAGTCACTCACACTCAAGTTCCCATCCTGCATCAGAAACGTGTACTCCACTTGGTAAACGGTCGCCTTGCCGGCGTTCTTTCGAGGCGGCGGAACCGGAATCCGCGCTTCATACAGCGCGAAAACGTCGTCTTCTCGTGCCAGCGCCGACTCCATTCGCGGGCCGTCCTTGACAGCCACGTAGACATGGTCCACGTCGTGCGCCAACGTGCGGTAACGCACCAGCGCGCGATCCGGCGCGAGCGGCTGGAAGTAAAGCGGCAACTCGATTCGATGTTCCAGGCCGACCGCGTCGATCTTTCCATCGCCGCGCAATGCCGGTGATTTCTTGATCGCCGCCAGCCGTCCCAGGCGGATCACGGAGTTGAAGCCTTGATGACCGTCGTCGACTTTGGCCGGATTCTGTGGGTCATGAAACCAGAATTCGCCGTCGACGACGAACTTGTACTGATGCTCGCCGACCGGCAGCTCGATCTCCGTCAACCAGACGCCGTCGCCGTCGGCATCGCTCATCAGCCGTCCGGCGCGGTCCCAGTTGTTGAACGTGCCGGCGAGGTTGACCGTCTTGGCGGCCTTCTCGGGGTGAAATCGAAACGTGCAGCGCCAACGCCCCGGTTCGCTCAGCTCGGCGCCGATCGACGGCGGCAATTCGCCTGTCTCGCGCTCGGGCGCCGGCTTAATCGGCGGCAACGGCGGCCATTGATCCTGCGCCGCGGCGCAGGCGATGTAGAAGAAGCAAAGTGCGAAGTACGAAGCAACGCGCGCCAGCGTGCTAGATTCGATGCGTATCATGGATCGAATTATAGGCGTACGTCGCGGGTTTGCGGGAATGCGAGCCGGCCCGTCCTCACGCCGGTCGGCGACGAGCGTGCGACGGGCGCTGACCTGATTTATATTACGAAGCGACTCACGAAATGCGTCGCCCCAGAAACAACTCCGCGGGACCACGATGCCCACTGCCGCTGGTCGCCTGGTTCAGTCGCTTCGTTGGCTTCTCGGCTTAGTCGCCGCCGGGTTGGTGCTCTTTTCGTTCCTATGGGTGATCACACGGCCGTTGCGGCAGCAAGCGCGGCGCGGCGACCAGATCGAGCTGCGCATCCTGCACTGGGGCGACAAGCAGGAAGACCAGATCGTCGCCGGCCTGGTGGCTGCTTTCGAAGCGCAGAACCACGACATCCGCGTCATCCGCACCAATACCGGATCGCCGGCGCAGCTCGCCACGAAACTCCAGACGATGCTCGCCAGCGGCGACCCGCCGGACCTGTTCTACCTGCCGTTTGAGAAGGTGGCTGCGATCGCGTCGAAGGATGTGCTCGAGGACGTCGAGCCGTACGTGCAGCGCGATCGGGCTGCTGGAATTGATGCGCCGGACCTCGAAGACTTTTTCCCCGCCACGTTGGCCGCGTTTCGCTATGACCCGCGCACGCGCAGCGTGGGCGGCGGCACGCTGGTGGGGTTGCCGAAGGACTTCACCTGCGTCGGGTTCTATTACAACAAGAAGCTCTTCGATCAGGCCGGAGTGCCGTATCCGCCCGACGATTGGACCTGGGACCAGTTCATCGACGCGGCTCGCAAGATCGGGAAGCTGAACGGCTGCTACGGCGCGGAAGTCGTCACCTGGGAGTCGATGGTCCGCATCGTGCTCTACACGCACGGCCTGGATGTGACAGAGCCCGGTTGGCAGTCGTTTCATCTCACCGACCCAGCCGTGATCGCCGTGCTCGATCAGTTGCGGTCCTGGTTTCATGACGAGTCGCGCACGTTGTTGAGCGCCAAGACGCAACTCGAAACCGGCCAGGCGCCGTTCCTGTCGGGCAAGATCGGAATGGCCGGTCCGTTCGGGCGCTGGCAGGTGCCGCTGTACCGCGGGATCACGGATTTCGACTGGGATTTCGCGCCGCTGCCGCACGCGGCCGGAAAAGCGCCGAGCAATGGCGTGCTGACGGTGGCCTGGGCGATGGCCAAGCGCAGCCGGCACAAGGCCGAATCGTGGCGGTTGATGAAGTTCCTGCTGGGCCGCGAGGGGCAGGAAATCGTCGCGCGCACGGGCCTCGCGATCCCCGTGTTGAAGAGCGTCGCCGCCGGCCCGGAATTCTCCGACCCAGCGGCCAAGCCGGAACGCGACGACGTGTTCTTGCGCGGCGCGATGGTGGCTCAGCCGGTTGAATGGCCGTCCGACCCGCGTTTCATGGACGAACTCAAGAGCGGGTTCGAAAGCATTTACAAGCTGGGACAGCCGACGCGCGAATCGCTGGCGCGGGTGGACGCCTCGTGGCAGAAGATCGCGCAATTCACCGCCGCCAAACCGCGAATGCCCTGGGGCGCGATCGGGATGTGGGCGGGGCTGGGGCTGACACCGCTGGTGCTATTTGGCGCCGCGCGCTGGTGGCTGCGCCGGCCGGGGCGGCTGGAGCGGCGCGAAGAGCTGGCCGGATTGGCGATGATCTCGCCGTGGTCCATCGGCTTTGTCGCCTTCTGCGCGTTTCCGATCGTGCTTTCGTTGCTCCTGGGATTCACGCGCTGGAACGCGATGCTCACGCTCGACCAGGCCGAGTGGGTGGGTATCGACAATTTCCGCGAGGCGATCACGTTTGATCCGAAGTTCCAGAAAGCAGTGCTGATTACGGCGTGGTACGCGCTGCTGGCGGTGCCCAGCAGCCAGATCGTGGCGCTGCTAGCGGCGATGCTGATGAATCGCGAAATGCGCGGCATCTACACGTTTCGCGCCATCTGGTATCTGCCCAGCGTATTGGCCGGCGTCGGCATGGCGATCTTGTGGAAATGGGTGTTTCATCACGAGTATGGCCTGCTCAACGCGCTGCTGACGCCAATCTGTGATGCCTGGAATCACTTCGTTGGATCGGGCGGACATGCGCTCGCGCCGCCGCGCTGGTTCGAGAAAGACGCCGAGCGCTGGGGAGTGCCGGCGTTCGCGTTAATCAATCTCTGGCTCATCGGCGGGACGATGATGATCTATTTGGCTGGGCTGCGCGGCATTCCGGCGGAGTTGTACGAGGCGGCCGACATCGACGGCGCCGGCGGCTGGCGGCGCTTCCGCAACGTGACGCTGCCGATGCTCAGCCCGGTGATTTTCTTCAACAGCATCATGGCCGTAATCGCCTCGTTCCAGATTTTCACGCAGGTCTTCGTCATGACCGGCGGCGGACCGGGCGACGCGACGAATTTCTACGTGTTCTATCTCTACAAGAACGCGTTCGACCTCGGGGCGATGGGCTACGCCTCGGCGATGGCGTGGATTCTGCTGGTAATCGTCCTGGCGCTGACGCTGTTGATCATGAAGGGCACGCAGCGGATGGTGTATTACGAGGGGTTGAAGGCGTAGGGATCGAAGGACCAAGGGATTAAGGGACCAAGGGATTGAGGGATTGAGTTGTTTCAGCCCCGGAGGGGCGGAAGATCATAGCCCACGGCGAAAGCCGTGGGATTCACGGCGCGCCGAAAGGCCAGCCCCATCACGTTGGATACATGAAACCTGGCCGCAGCGCCGGACGTTCGCGTGGCAAGCCGGCTACGCCGCATTCAGCGTGAGCCAGTCGGAGGTAGGCGACGTGTGCGTACATCGCAAAGCAGGCGGAGCATCATCGCAAGACGACGTTTCAAGAAGCGCTTCTCGCGTTCTTTCGGCGTCACCAGATCGAATTCGACGAGCGATACCTTGGGCATGACCAGCACTCTTTCGCCCCTCCGGAGCTGGACCGTTCGCCGCGCACGATCCCACGGCTTGCGCCGTGGGCTACGATCTTCCGCGCCTCCGGGGCTGGCCATCCGCGCGTCGCGAATCCCACGGCTTACGCCGTGGGCTACGATCTTCCGCCCGTCCGGAGCTGCGAACCGCATAATCCCAGAATGCACCAGCCCCTCGGTTCCTCGCCCCCTTGAGCTTTCGAACTCTCGATCCCGCGGTCGCTTTATCCCTCGGTCCCTCAGTCGCGCTATCCCTCGATCCCTGAATCCCTCAATTCTTCGATCCCTCTGCCCTGCTACTCCTCTGCCCCTCCGCCCCTCCGCCCTCCGCTTCCACCGCCGCGCATTCATCGCCCGCGGCGCCGCCATTCTGTCGCTCCTCATCGGCACGCTCATCATGGCCTTCCCCTTCTACTGGATGGCCGTCACGAGCCTGGCGACCTCGCAACAAGCGGCCGGGGCGGCGACGGCGGCGGGATTTTCGTGGATTCCGACCGATCCGCAGTGGGTGAATTATCCCGCCGCGCTGCGAAGGGTCGGGTCGCAGTCGGAAGTGCCGGCGGGGATCGCCAAGCCGGGGAACTTGGGCGATAGTCTTCGCCAGTTCGCGACATCGCCAGTGCAGTGGTTTCGCCGAATTTCGGCGGAGTATCGCGGATTTCTCGACGCGCTGGCGAACACGGTGGTCATCACGACGCTTTGCGTGCTCGGGCAGGTGCTCTCATGCGGGCTGGTGGGTTACGCGTTCGCGCGCGTGCGATTCCGCGGGCGCGAATGGCTGTTCATCCTGATGATCGCGACCATGATGCTCCCCAGCCAAGTTACCATGATTCCGCTGTTCCTGCTGTTCCGCAGTTTCGCCTGGGTTGACACGATTCTGCCGCTGGTAGTGCCGGCCTTCTTCGGCACGCCGTTCTTCATCTTCATGTTCCGCCAGTTCTTCGCGCAAATTCCCGAAGCGCTGGTCGAGGCGGCCCGCATCGACGGCTGCGGACACTTGGGCGTTTGGTGGCGGATCATGCTGCCGCTGTGCCGGCCGGTGATCGCCATCACGGCGGTGTTCACCTTCATCACCGCGTGGAACGACTTTCTGGGACCGCTGATCTACCTGCAGAGCGAATCGCAAATGACGCTGGCCGTGGCGCTGAACTCGTTTCAGAACCAGTACGGAGACTTCCGCGACATGAACCTGCTCATGGCGGCCAGCGTCGTGACGATGATTCCGTGCATCGTGCTGTTCTTCGTGGCGCAGAAACAGTTCATCGGCGGGTTGACGCTGGGCGGGGTGAAGGGGTGAGCGCAAGTTCGAATAACGAATAGCGAGTAACGAGTTAGTACTACAAACTTACTTCATTCCGCCGGCGGTCGAGCGACGCAGCTATTAGCCCCGGCAGGGGCGATAGAGCCGTGGGCATTCGAAGACGCGTCGAACGAACGACTCTTCCGCCCCTGCCGGGGCTGCGTGAGTTTTTCGATCCCGAGACCCGGGCTGACGCCCAGGGCTATGCACTAACGCCCTTTCAGGGCTGAAGACAAGCAGCGTTGTAGTAGTTGGAGGTCTCAACAAGCTCCAGCCTATCAGTCGGGATCGCCGGCCCGGCAGTGCCGTTTTCGGCCACGACCGATCGCCCGCAGGTGTTTGGGTTGGAGCAGGGCGCGCAATTCGCCGCGCTGCGTGGGCGGGACCTCGTCGAGTTCGAGTTCGCACAGCGCCGCCTTTCGCATCATTACCGCCACGTCTTCGGCATCGCCGGCGATCAGCTCGGAGATGAGCTGCGACAAGTCCGGCTCGTGTCCGACCAGCAGCACCGAGGCGCCGGCATCCTGGCGCGACAACTCATCCAGCAGCGCCTGGCGCGACGCGCCGGGCGACAGACTGGTCGTCTCGATCAACTGTTCGGCGAGGAGTTCCAGCTCGGCTACGACGAGGTCCGCAGTCTGCCGAGCGCGTGCCAGCGGGCTGGTGAGAACGGCATCGAACTCGATTCCCAGCGCCGCGATGCCGCGGGCCACGCGGCGGGTCTTCTTGCGCCCGTCCGGAGTCAGCGGGCGCAGCGAATCGTCCGGGTAGTCCGGGTCGCCGTGTTCACCGGCCACGCCGTGACGCATGATGAAAAGTCGCATGGTGCGATTTCCTTCCGTCCTCTCGCGCTCGGCCGCCGAATCGCTGGCCCATCCCAGAACCGACCGCGAGCGCGAGCCGAGCGGAGGTCAAACGCCGCCCGAGCCCAACAAGCCGCGCAGCTTGCCGCGAAGCTGCTCCTGCACTTGTTCAATCGGCTCGCCGGCGTTCAGAACCTGAAAGCCGAATTCCTCCGCCAGCCGGTCGAATTCCGCCAGCAGGTTGCTCTGATAAGCAACGAACGAGTCGTAGATATCCAGGTCCGGATAGCGGTCCTTGCCGGCTTCCCAGTAGTCGATCCCGCTGGAACTCAGCACACGCCGGGTCAACGTCTGTACGTCGGCGCGCAGGTAGAGCACCAGGTCCGGCCGCGGCGCGAACGAAAACAGGTCGCGCGACCAGGCCTTGTCCACGCCGCGAACCACCGAGCGCGCCCACGCGGTGTAGATATATCGATCGGCCAGTACGATGTTCCCCGCCCGCAGCGCCGGCAGGATCTCCTTCTCGAGCCGATCCGCGAAATCGCAAACGTAGAGCAGCGTATAGGTCAGCGGCGAGAGTGTGTGGCCGCTCTTGGCCTCGTCGATCGTCTTGCCCACCAGCCTCGAGCGCGTCCACCCGGTTTCAGTAACGGCGTAGCCCTGCACCTCCAGCCATTGCCGCAGTTCCACGATGTGCGTCGAGCGCCCGACGCCGTCGGTGCCTTCGACCACCACCAGGCGTCCGTCGACTTCGATGTTTTCCAGGTACCGCGGCGGCTGGCCGAAGAAGTTGAGCCTTCTCACGCTGCGCTCTCCGTCGATCGAATTCCCAGCCGCTTGGCCACAATGCCGCGGACCTGGCGCTGCTGCTCGGCGATCGGGCGCGTGGCGTCGATGACCGTCAGCCCGCACTCAGCGACCATGCGGTCGTACTCGTCGACGACGCGCGACTGGAAAATCCGGAATGATTCCCCGATCACCGGCGAGACGCCCAGGTCCATGCCGGCTTCGTACGGCTTGATCTTCGCCCGCGCGCTCATCAAGCGCGTCAGCGCCAGCTCGCTCGTGACGCGGAAATACAGCGCCACGTCCGGCTTGGTCGCGAAGGAGTACAGACGACGCACCCATTCCGGGTGCACGCCGCGAGCACAGTCGCGCGCGAACGCCGTGTAGGCGTAGCGGTCGGCGATGACCACCATGCCGGCTTTCAGCGGCGGCATGATTTGGTACAAGTAACGGTCGGCAAAGTCCGTCGCGTGCAGGAGCGAGAACGTGATCGGCGTGAGCATCGATTTCTTCTTGCCGGTGCGCGTGGCTTTCTTCACCAGCGCGGACGAATTCCACTCGGTGAAGCTGACCGGCAGCTCGCGCGCCTCCAGCCATCGCCGCAGCAGCGCCGCCTGCGTGGTCTTGCCCGAGCCGTCGATGCCCTCGACGACGATCAGGCAGCCCGGATACTCATGATTTTGCTTGAGATTCGACACGTTCCTCCTCACGCTCAACGCGAACCGGGCGATCCAGCGCGCGTTCCAGCACGGCTGATTTGCGGCGCGCCGCCCAAAGCTCAAGGTCGCCATCCCCGACCATCCGGACGGTGATGCACAGCTCCGCCGCGCTGGGCAATACCCGAACCTGCCGGGCGATTCCCGCATGGGTGCGATCGAGCCCGTCGGCCACCCGCAGTATACCCGCCAGCACGCGCACGGCGCGGCGATCCGGCGGGCGCAGCGCCGCGAACTCCGGATGGCGGCCTTTCGGTCCGGCCTTGCGGTGATAGCGCGCCGCCAGCGCGACAATCTCCAGCTCGCGCTCGCCGAACCCGCGCAGGTCGCCATGGCGGATCAAGTAGTACGCGTGATGTTCATGTCGGTCAAATGAGATGCAGCGCCCCACGTCGTGCAGCAATGCCGCAAATTCCAGCCAGCGCCGCTCGGCGGCGGAGAGCTTGTGCAGCGCCTGAGTCTGGTCGAACAGGCTCAACGCCAGCGCCGCGACGTGCTGGGCGTGTGCGCGGTCAGCGTCGGCGCGGCGCAACAACTCGTCCACGCTTTCGCGCCGCACGTCGCCGCTCGCGGTCGTTTCGGCGCCGGCCAGGCCCAGCAAATGGTCGAGAATCAGGCCCTCGCGCACCGACGCGTCGCACAGCGTGATCGCATCGGCCCGCGCCAAGTCGAGCAAAGTGATCAACAGCAGCCCGCCCAGGTGGATCGTGTCGGCGCGTTGCGTATCGACTCCGGCGACATGCGCCCGCGCGGCGTTCTTCATCTTCAGCAGGTAGTCCGTGACGCCGCGAAGGTCGTCGACGCGCACGGCGCGCCCGGTGGGCGTAAGCCAGCCGCGGCTGCCGCGATGCAGGTGTGCGGCCAGACCCAGGTTGAGGATCGTTCCGGACGTGCCGATCACTACGTCGAATCCGATCTCGCGCGCTTGGGCCAGCGCCGCACCGGCCTGTTCGCGGATGAACGCGTCGATCTGCTTTCGGCGATCTTTGGAAATAGGGTCTTCGTCGCCGGCGCGGTCGCGCAACCGCAGCACGCCCAGCTTCAGACTGCGCGTCAGCGCCGCGCCCGCACCGCCGCCGACACCGACCTCCACGCTTCCGCCGCCGATGTCCAGCAGCAGCGCGCGGCGGTTCGAGAGGTCGATCATTCGGCGGACGGCCAGGTGAATCAGGCGCGCTTCGTCCAGGCCGGTGATGATTCGCGGCAGGATTCCGGTATGCGCGTGTACGGCATCAAGAAACACGGGGCCATTGGCCGCTTCGCGCACGGCGCTAGTCGCCGCGGCCAGCACCACGTCGGCGCGGCGGCGATCGATGAGCCGTTTGAAGCGCCGCAGCGTCGTCAGCCCTGCGGCCAGCGCCTCCTCGCTCAGGCGGCCATCACGGAACGTGCCGACGCCGAGCTTGATCATGTCCTTTTCGCGATCGATCGTCTGAAATGACATTGGCCCGTCGCGCTCGACGAGGATCATGTGCACTGAGTTGGAGCCGATGTCGATCGAGGCGATTCTCACACGGTTCTCGCGTTCGTTCCGCGCGCTGCGTGCGGCGATTGTACGCGAGGTTAGCGCCGCGACTGAGGGAGGGAGCTTCAAGGGTACTGGCCAGTTTGGCCGTGACCAAGCGGCGACCGTGGGAGCGGGGAATGCGAAAATCAGGCCTGTTCTATCTCCCGCTCCCTTACAGTCGCGGCTTGGTCACGGCCAAATACCTTGCCAGTACCCGACGATGAAGCGAAAAACTCGCGACGGTTGAATCCGCGCGTGCGCGTGTAGAATACGATTGAAATGAACTCGTTACCGACTCGTTACGCGCGACGCTGATGGCCACTTACGCGACATTCACACGCCTGAAAGACAAGGGCGTCGCGGCGCTGAAAGCCGGCGACTACGTCTCAGCTCGTCCGTACCTGCTGCAGGCCGCCGAGTGCATGATCGAGCTGGCCGAAGAGACGGCGGAGCCCCAGCAGCGAGCCGAGAAGGAGTCCTACGCCAAGGAGTTGCTCGAACTCGCCAAGGATTGCGACCGCAAAGCCCGCGCGGGCGTCAAGACGCCGCCCGGCGGCACCAATCGCGAGCGTGCCCGCGGCGGCGGCGATGACGACGCCGGTCCCGACGCACAGGACTGGGTGATCCGCGAAAAGCCCAACGTGCGATTCAACGACATCGCCGGGCTGGAGGACGTTAAGCAGGAAATCCAGCTCAAGATGATCTACCCCTTCTCGCACCCCGAGCTGGCGCAGCGTTACGGCATCGACGTGGGCGGGGGTATGCTGCTGTTCGGCCCGCCGGGCACGGGCAAGACCATGATCGCCAAGGCGATCGCCGCGGAGCTGGACGCCACGATCTTTGTCATCAGCCCGGCCCAGCTCATGAGCAAGTGGGTCGGCGAGGCCGAGCAGAACGTCAAGAAACTCTTCGACGCCGCCAAGGACGAGCAAAAGAGCGTCATTTTCATCGACGAAGCTGAGGCGCTCGTACCGAAGCGCCGCAGCAGCGACTCCACGGTGATGCAGCGCGTCGTGCCGCAGATCCTGCAGGAGCTGGAGGGATTCGACCGCAAGGCCGGCCGGGCGCTCATGTTTCTCGGCGCGACGAACGAGCCGTGGAGCCTCGATCCGGCGATGCTGCGGCCGGGTCGCCTGGATGCAAAGGTGTACGTGCCGTTGCCGGATCCGACGGCGCGGTTCAAGCTGTTTGAGATCTACCTGGGAAAGCGCCCGCTGGCGGTCGACGTGGATTTCGCCGCGCTGGTCGAGAAAACCGGCGGCTACAGCGGGGCGGATATCAAGGCGGTCTGTGCCCGTGCGGCAACTCGGCCGTTTTTGGAATCGGTCGGCGGGGCCGAGCCGCGTAACATCATGATGGCGGACGTGGTCGCTGTCCTCGCGGAGACCCCGCCGTCGGTGAACGGCCGGGATTTGCAGAAGTTTGAGCAATGGGCAGGAGAGAACTGAAACGAATGACGCCGGGCCGCATCAGAACGCGCAGCGCAAGCAAGTGCGATTACCGGCCGCGCTCGCTTGCGCGCCGCGTTCTGATTGCGGCGTCGCGCCGCACACGAATTTCGAATGTCCTCTAACCGCGCCAGCCCTAACGACATGGACCGCCAGCGCGTGTGCCGGTCCTGCCGGACGTTGAATCGCCCGGAGGCGTGGTATTGCGCGCAGTGCGGCGAGTCGCTGTCCGCGCGCCGCCGGCTGGAGCCGCGGGCGTTCGACACGCCTAGCGCAGTAGGCAACGGGCGCCTGGTCGGGCTCGCGCTGGTTTTCGCGTTGGTCGTGGTGGCCGTGCTCTTGATCGCCGAGACCGGCCCCCGCAGCGGTTTCTGGCTGGCGCCGCTTTTCGGCGTATTTGTACTGGCCGGGCGCGGCCGTCGCCGCCGCTTTCGCTGAAGTGGAGAAGGCGCCATGGGTCGCGACGTGCTCGCTTCATTCAACGACGCGACGATCGTCGCGCTGTGCCTGCGCGGGCAGGATTGGCCGCGCGCGCTGCTGACCGCCACGCCGATTCCCGACGCCTGGATGGGGCTGGTTTGGACGGTTGAGGGTCTGCGCCGCTTCGTACCCGCCGGCGAATCGCCGCGCGCCGAAGCGGAAGATCGAGTTCTACTAGTTCGAAACCGGGCGCTGACCGTCGCGCTGACAATCGCGGACGCGCCGGCGTCGTGCGGCAACGTGGTCAACGTTGGCGGCGAAGTGCTGCTGCGCTGGCCGGCGCGCGAGGACGAACTGTCGGCCTGCCTGCGGGCTTTCATGTCCGAGTCGGCGCTCACACTGGCGCGATTGCAGGAGCGCTTCGAAGCGGCCGGGGCCCGCGCCGCGCTGCAACGATTCGTGCGCGGCGCTGCCGCGGCCGACCTCTGCGGCTCGGACCAGCGCGATTCCCTGGCCAACGCGCTGCGCGTCGCGCTGTCGAGTTGGCTGTTCGAAACCGGGCTGACGATCGATCGCGTGGCGAGTCTCCAAATCGGTAGCGAATCGCTGGAGCGGCGGCGAAGACTGGAGCAGCAGGCCGCGGCGCGCGTCGCGGAAGTGCAGGCGCGCGAGATGGTCGAACAGGCGGCGAATGCCGCGGCCCAGCGGCGCGTGGAAGGGCTCTCGGCGATTCTCGAGAAACTGCGCGCCGCGTCCGCGGGCGGCGACGCGACGCAGTGGCGCAGCCTGCTGCCGGCCCTGTCGCCCGCGGAGCGCGGCCGTTTGCTCGAGAACCTCTGGCGGATTACGCCCGATCAGCGCATTTCCCGGGCCATCGTCTGCGTCGGCGGGCAAGAGTGCCTCTGGCTCGATCCGCGCTCGCCGCTTGCAATCGCGCAGCGCGTCACGCTGCCGGGCGATCTCGGGCCGCTGCGCAGCATCACGTCGCCTTCGTCGGATCGGCTGCTGATCGGCGCGGCGACTGGCGTCTGGCTGCTTGACGCGGCCAGCGGCGCGGTGCTGGCGAGCTTTCCCGTGCCGGACGTGGGTTCGGCATCGACCGGGTTCAATTCCGCAGCCGTGGTCGCGAATCACGTCGTCGCCACGCACTCGGAGTTGGGGTGCTGGGCCTGGCGCCTCGATAGCCCCGCCGACAG
Organism: Phycisphaerae bacterium; assembly: GCA_046350315.1. Classification (GTDB taxonomy): domain Bacteria; phylum Planctomycetota; class Phycisphaerae; order UBA1845; family Fen-1342; genus CAZHTF01. The sequence goes on along the minus strand of JAXMAP010000002.1, from coordinate 985,580 downwards.
GCGGCCGCTGCTCCGACCGGCGAACGGCGTGCCGAAGCGGATCCGCGCCGCGACGACGCTCGACGACGGCGGCCTCGCGTTCGCGGCGGACGACGTCGTGCACCTTCTGGACGCCGAGTTGAACCCGCGAACCACTCTGGCGCCCGCCGACTCGGCGATTCACGCGATTGCGACCGCCGACCAGCAAATTGTCGTCGGCACCGCGGCCGGGCGCGTGCTGTCGGTGCGATTTGACGCGCCGGACCAGAGTTGGTTCGTGCTCTACCGCCGGTCGGCGCCGATTGAGAGCGTCTGCCTGCGCTGTTGGAACGACTTGAAGGAAGTTGTCGTGCCGGCGGGGCAGGATGGCGCGATCGGCGTTTACGGCGAGGAAGGCGTGCTGGCGCGCCTGATGGCGTCGGCCTATCCGCTGCGCAAACTCTGGGCCGCCGATGACCTGCTGCTCGGCCGCAGCGAGCTTCGCGACCGGCTGGCCGTGCTGCACGCCGACGCGCCCGACGCCGCACCGCGCGATGTTCCGCTGGCGCGGCTGACGGGAAAGCCGATCGAGGATGCGGGCATCGTGACGGCACGTGCGAAGAGCGAATAGCGAAGGACGAATGACCGCGGCACGGCAGGCGTTGGCCGGGGTGGGGCGAGCCTGGTTTGGGGTGGGGCGGGCTTCCAGCCCGCCCTGCGATCAGCGAACGGGCAATATGCCGGCAATATGCCCGCCCCATCCTTGTTCTCACAGGAACTCAGCATGGACCCATTCCTCACCGCGGCGATTGACGAGGCCAAGCGCGGCCTGGCCGAAGGCGGCATTCCAATCGGTTCGGTGCTGGTAATCGACGGGAAGATCGTCGGCCGGGGGCACAACCGCCGCGTGCAGCGCGGCAGCGCGATTCTGCACGCGGAGATGGACGCGCTGGAAAACGCCGGCCGGCTGGCGGCGCGCGATTATCGCCGCGCGACGCTCTATTCGACGCTCTCACCGTGCGACATGTGCAGCGGGGCGTCGCTGCTGTATCGCATTCCGCGCATCGTGATCGGCGAGAACACGACGTTTCGCGGGCCGGAAGATCTGCTGCGCTCGCGCGGCGTGGAGCTGACGATCATGAGCAACGCTGAGTGCATCCGGCTGATGCGCGAGTTCATCGCCAGCAGGCCGGAGTTGTGGAACGAGGACATCGGCGAATAGTCCGATGGTCGGCTGTGCCTGGCAGAATCCGCGCAGTCTGATTGACGGGGCGCGATTACGCACCGAAACCCGAATGCGCGTCGCCGGCAAGCGCGCTTCACCGCCGCGCTCGCTTGCGCGTCGCGTTCTGATTGCGGCTGCGCGTTGTGCTCCGCGAACGCCGCTACGCCGCCGGGTGCCAGCCGGCGTCCACCCATAGCGCCCCGCTGATGGCCGGGTTCTGAAGCAGAAAGACGATCCCCTCAGCGATTTCCTCGGGCCGCAGCAGCCGTTGAAGCTGCGTGTTGGGCAGGATCTTCGTCTCGAGATATTCACGACCCATCGCGCCCAGCATCGGCGTGTCGGTGAAGCCGGGGTGAATGATCGCGCAGCGCACGCCGTAGAAGATCGCTTCCTTGGCCAGCGTGCTGCTCACTGCCTCGAGCGCCGCCTTGCTGGCGGCGTACGAAATCTGACCGCGGTTGCCGGCCGACGACACGGAGCCGATGAAGCAGATGGCGCCCTGGATCGGTTCCTGCGGCGTCCACTTTCCGGCCTTGCGCGCCGAACGCTCCTCGGCGACGGCCGAAACCGTCTCGAGCGCCCAGTATGTCGCCGCCAGCAGATTCAGCTCCAGCGTCTGGCGGAAGAGATCCACCGGGTACAGCTCGGGATGGCCGGAGTCTTTGTCCACCTTCACCGAAAGCGCGTCGCGGACAATGCCCGCCGCCGGCACGCAGACGTTTACGACGCCGAACTGCTTCTTGAGCCGCGCGAACGTGTCGCGGCGGAATGCCACGTCGGTCACGTCGCCGATGAACGGAAAGAACAGCTCCCGTTCGGCTTCGGCGTTGGAACTCTGGCAGAATTCGATGACGGCGGAATCGCGATCAACGACCGCAATTGCTCGCACTTCGCGCGTAGCCATGGCGCGGCAGGTGGCGCGGCCGATGCCGCTGTTGCCGCCCGTGACGACCGCGACTTTGCCCTTCAACTCGTGCATGGCACTACCTCTCAGCCGCAGCATGCGCCGCCTCCCTTGTGACCTTGCGGCCGTTGCGCTTCGCGCGCGACGCGTCGCGCTTGCTTGCGACGACGCCGGCCGGCTCGGAGCGCTTGGCCAGCCATTGACAGACCTTCGGCCACAGTTCGCGATGTGCCCGCCCGCCGACCGCCAGGCCGATGTGGCCCGACTGGAGCGTGATCGACTCGGCATCCTGCGAGTTGGTGAGCGCGTTGAAGCCGGCGCTCTGTCCGCAGGGGACCAAGTGGTCTTCGCTGGCCATCAGGTTCAGCACCGGACAGGTGATGTCGCGCAGGTCGACCTTGCGCTTGCCGATCGGCCATTGGCCCTTGACCAGTAGGTTGCGGTGATAGCCGTTCTTGACCCACTCGCGGTAGGTCTCGCCGGCCAGCGGGATGTTGTCGTTGATCCAGGTCTCCATGGCGAAGAACTCTTCGAGGAATTTCTCGTCGGTCATTCGCTCGTAGAAACCCAGGTATTTCTCGATCAGGTTCTGCACCGGCTTGAGCATCAGGAACGACGTTTGAAGCAGCCAGGGCGGCGGATTTCCGAAGGTGTCGACGATCGAATCGACGTCGAAGTACTTCGGATCGGCCCAGGCGCTGAGCAGATTGCCCTGCGACGTGAAATCGATCGGCGCGGTGAGCAGGATCAGGTTGCGGATCCACTCCTGGTGCAGCGCGGTGTACATGGCTGAAACCGTGCCGCCCATGCAATAGCCCATCAGCGAGAGCTGCTTCTGGCCGGTCGATTCACAAACGTGCCGCACGACGTTGTGCAGATAGCCGTCGATGTAATCCTCGCCGCGCAGGTGGCAGTCTTCCTCGCCCGGGCAGCCCCAATCGACCAGGTGTACGTCGAAGCCGGCGTCGACAAATTGCCGCACGACGCTCTTATTGGGCAGGATGTCGAAGATGTACGGACGATTGACCAGCGCGAATACGAGCAGCAGCGGCGGCGAATACTTGGGCGGCGCCTCGCCGTGATAGCGCAGCACGCGCAGCTTATTCTCGCGGTACACGACGTCGTGCGGCGTGACGCCCTTTCGCACGCTGGTCGCCGCCTTCATGACCTTCGGCATGGCCGCGACGCGCTCGAAGATGGCCTGTGCCTGCTCGGCGCCGGGAAACGGCATCGCCCAGGGATAGGGCCCCTGGGTTTCGTCGGAGTGTCTGGCTGTCGCGCTCATCGAATCTGCTTTCTAGGCCTAATCGTGGATCGATCTCCCGACCGTTTCTCAGTGGGACCGGTCTCCTGACCGGCCACTCCAGCGGGCGGACAACACTCCTAGTCCAGCCGGAGACCCGTCAGGAGACCGGTCCCACGGTCACTTTGCGCGCTTGGTCGCGCTGCGCGCCTTGCCGCGTGCCGCCGGTGCGGCTTTCCCTTTCGCGCCGCCGGCCTTCTCCTCCAATCCTTCGATTCGCGCGCTCAGGTCGTCCAGCCGCTGCGCGATTCGTTTTTGCAATTGCACCATGCTCTCGGCCGAAGCGACCCAGTTTTCGTGACTGGGTAGCTGCGCCGATTTCAGGGCGTTGGAGAGAAACGCGTCCATCTGGCGTTTGAACGCCAGCGCGCCGTCCATCGACTGCTTGAGCGTTTCCAGGAACTGCGGCGAGCGCATGAAGTCATCGCAATATTTGCCGTACGCATCGAAGAATATGCGCTGCATCTGCTTGATCGCGTCCGCGGACGGCTGGCCCGCGCCCACCGCCGCCGCGCCCGGCGCAAAACCGAACCCGCCCATGGGCGCCGCGAAGCCGGCGGCCCCCAGGCGGGTCACGAGGTCTGTCCAGAAGCGGGCGAACGCGTCCGCCGGCCCTGGGGCCGCATGCGGAGAGTTGCTCACTTGTTCATCTCCCGGCCGCCGCGGTCCACTTGCCGCGGCGGCGCGACGGGCGTTTCCCCGGCGCTTACTTGGTGGCGCGCGTCTTGCGCGTCTCGCGAGTCGTCTCGCGCGTGTCGGTCGCCGTCTGCGTGGCGAATTCAGACCAGTTTTCGAGCATCGTCGTGCCCGCGTTCATCGCGTTGCGGACGACCGTGCCCGTGGTCTGCAGCACGTTGTTGAACGCGGTGCGGCCCGCCTCGAAGGCGTCGAACTTGTCGCCCGGCGTGAGCAGGTCCACATTCTTTTTGAGCAGGTCGAACGTCTCGCGGGTCTGCTCTTCGACCAGCCGGCGGCCCTGGTCCGAGTTCTTGTCGACCAGATTGACCGTCGCGTCGGCGACTTTGTGCATGCGACCGCGGACGGCCTCGGGCTGCATCGGCTCGGCCGGCGTGCCCAGGGCGCGGAACGCGTCCTGCTGCATCTGCAGGCCGGCATTCCAGAACGACTGGAAAGCATCGCCGGTCTGACGGAACATCTGCGTCATCGTGTCGGGATTGTGTGTGGCCATGTGCGAAACTCCTTTTCACGCGACCGCGCGGGCCGCCCCAGGGACAACCACGTCCTTGATTCACACACTATATCGAGCGTTTCACGCGGGATCAAGAAGATTTTTGTGCAATTGCACAAAATTCCTATTTCAATATAACTGATTGACAATAAAGATGTTGCCGGTTCGCGTTCATTGGATTTCCACGCAATGTCGAGTATCATTGGTGCATTCGCAAGAAGGAGCGTCCGATCATGAGTTCCGCGCCGGGCGTCTATCGCATCCGCAAGTACCCCAACCGCCGTTTTTACGATTCGACCCGCAGTCGGCACGTCACCGCCGACGAGCTGTACGAACTGGTGCGCGCCGGCGGCGTGATCCAGGTCAGCGATTCGCAGACCGGCGACGACATTACGAGCCTGGTGCTCACGCAGATGATCCTCGAACACGATGCGCCCAAGCTGCTGCTTTTCCCGGCGGCGCTGCTGCACCAGGTGGTGCAGGCCAATCAGCACATCCTCGGCTCGTTCGTCGAACGCTACTTCCACCAGGCCTTCTCCGCCTTCCTGGCGTCGCAGCAGCAATTCGAACGCTACTTGCGCAGCGCCGGCGTGCCCGAGCCGGCGATGATGAACCCGTTTCACTGGGCCGGTGCGTTTGCGCCAAACGCGGGCGCATCGCCGCCGAACCAGACGGCATTCACGCCACTCGGCGGCGCGCCGGCGGCTGAGCGCACGCCCGAACCGCCTCCCGATGACATCGCGGCGTCCGCTTCAGGTCCGCACGGGGAACGAAACGGGATATCGAGCGAGTCCGACGCATTGGAGCAAATGCGGCGTCAACTCACCGAGCTATCGTCGCGCCTGGCCGCGTTGCAGCCGGCGAAACGCGCTGCTCGAGCTGGCCGCAAGAAGCCGGCCCGCACGCGCAGATCGAACGGCTAATCGCGCGGCGCGAGAGAAAGTTATCAACGATCAAATCGTGGACATTCCAAGTGACCGTGCGCGAGTACGCGCCGCGATCAGAACGCGCAGCGCCAGCAAGTGAGATTCCCAACCGCGCAGGCTTGCGCGGCGCGTTCTGATCGCGGCGCGTACTCGCGCGCTGTAATGAGCTGTTTCAGTCGCGAGCCGCCGCGTAGCTTGGCTGCGTGCGAGCGCTGGGCGTGTACAGGATCGAAATCCACTTTCGCACCGCGTCGAGCGAAATTAGCGCCGTCAACGCCAGCATGATCGCCGCCAGTACGCTGACGAGCTTCAACAGGAACGCATCACCGGCGGAGGCCGTCGCGAGCTTGCCCCACCATTCCTGAATTTTCATCACGCCCGCGGTGCAGGTGGTCACAATGATGAATGCGAACGGAACGGCGGTGCAGACGGCGTACACGCGGCGCGGCGCGTGTTGCAGGAGATACGTTGTTCCGACGGCAAGGGCGATTGACGCCAGGAGCTGATTGGCAATGCCCAGCATGCTCCACAAAATGCTGAGATTCCCCAGGTAGAGCAGTCCGCCCCACAGGAAACACACCAGCACGCTCATGCCGATGTTTGCGGCCCAGTTCGGCGAACGCTTGTGGAATCGCTCGGTCGACGCTGTTTCCGACAGGTCGTCCGCGACATCCGCCTCGGTCAGTCCCGCACGCGTCGGAGACGCCAACGCATCCGCGTCTGCCGCTCGCTTGCGCTCGCGGTTCCTTTCGGTCGCTGGCGCGCGGAGTGAGAAGAAAGTCTCCTGAAACACGAATCTCGCCACGCGCGTGCCGGTTTCGAGCAGTGTCAAAATGAACAGCGCCTCGAACATGATGACGAAGTGGTACCAATACGACATGAGCAGCCGCATGCCGGGCAGCGTCGTGAAGACCTTCGCCATCCCGACCGCCAGCGTCACCGCGCCGCCGGTACGGCCGACGAGCTTCTCCTCCGTTTCAGCTTCCAGCGTCGTCAGCTCATGCGGCGCCACGTCCCACTGACCGCGGCTCATGGTTTCCACAAAGGCGGCGTAGTTGTGCTGCTGCGCCGGCGTATCCTGCGACACGTTAATCGCAAAGTAATCGCCCGGCTGAAGCGCGCAGGCCGCGACCAGGGCCGTGACGGCGACAAATCCCTCCACCACCATTGCGCCATAGCCGATGGGGCGAATGTCGCGCTCGCGGTTGATCATCTTCGGCGTCGTGCCCGAGGCGATCAGCGAGTGAAAACCCGAGATCGCCCCGCACATGATCACGATGCACACGAACGGCCACACCGCCCCCGGCAATACCGGCCCGCCGCCCGCCAGGAATGGCGTCGTCGCCGGCATCTTCAAATCCGGGGCGGCGATGACCAGCCCGACCGCCAGCACCACCATCACGCCGATCTTCATGTAGCAGCTCAGATAATCGCGCGGGCACATCAGCACCCACACCGGCAGAATGCTGGCGGCCAGCGCATAGGCCGGCAGCATCAATGACAGCGTCGGCTTGCTGAAGAGCAGCGAATGCGCCCAGCCCGAGTCGGCAAACGGCTTTCCGAGCCAGACGCCCAGCAGCACGATCGCGACGCCGATCGCTGACGCTTCGACGATCTTGCCGGGTCGGATCTTGTACATCCACAGGCCGGTGAGCAGCGCCGCGGGGATCGTCACCAGGATCGTGAACATGCCCCAGGCGCTCTCGGCGAGTGCGTTCACCACCACGATCGCCACGCTCGCCAATGTCGTGACGATGATGAACAGCGTCGCGATCGAAGTGATGACACCCGAGAACTCGCCGATCTTCAGCCGGGCGATTTTCGGCAGCGTCAGCCCGTCTTCGCGCACGGAGGCCCAAAGGATGACAAAATCGTGTACCGCGCCGGCCAGGCAGGCGCCGATCAGGATCCAGACGAAGCCGGGAAAGTAGCCCCACTGCGCCGCCAGCACCGGCCCGATCAGCGGCCCCGGACCGGCGATCGCCGCGAAGTGATGCCCGAAGAGCACGTAGCGGTTGGTGGGGTGATAGTCGACGCCGTCCGTGAGGCGATGCGCCGGCGTGGGCCGCCGATCGTCGAGTATCGCGACCTTCGCGGCGAGAAACGCGCCATAATAGCGATACGCGATGGCGAACGTCGCCAGCGACCCGAGAATCAGCCAGAGCGAACTCATGTGCGGCCGCGGCCTTCTGCCGCCGGAGATGAATCAGCGGCGAGGGTTCACGCTACGAAGCCGGCGAGACGACGTCAAGGCGAAAGCGCCGCGGTTCAGGGGACGAGGCGGCCGAACGTTATTCCTGGCCGGCGCGTTCATCCAGGCGACGAAGCCGCGCTTGATCGCGGCGGGTCGAACCGCGCGAAGCCGCGCCCGGCGTGGCGCCCGAGGGCACGCCGTGCGGGGGATGAAGAAACGTCTTGATCCACAAACGCTTGGCGCGGCCGAAAGACGCCACCCGCAGCCTCCGTCAACACCGCGGATGATGGCGCATCTGGCGATCTGAGTCAGGGAGTTCGCGTTTTCGAGGTTGCTTCGGATTTGTAAAACTTTCCGTTGCCGCCACTTGGCGCTTTAGTCTCGATCTCGTAGAGTGAAAGTGTGAATACGACCGGGGCCCGTGCGCCGGATTGGGAGCACGGAGTGTGAACCGGCCGAATACGTGAGCGCGCTCGGAGTACGCCTTGTGGCGGGCGATTCGCCTGCCCAGCTTGGGATATGCGTTCGAACCCGAACATCCTAATACCCTTCATCGGACCATCATACGTTCGGTTCGGACGGTTCCGACGCCCCTAGCCCGCGATCGCATTCGTCGCCTCGCTGGATCGACGTAGTCGCCGCGACTGATCGCGGCGTATCACGGACAATCTCGCTTCGCACCCGCCCATCGCGCGCCGCGGTCGGCGGCTCGGCTTTTGCTTAGCCGGGCCGAGCTAACCACGAAACTGCGGAAAGCACAAATGTGTACGACGATTTGCCTTCTCGCCCAAGGCGAGATCGGCTTGGTCGTTTCGGGCGCGGTCGGATTGCTGGCCGGCGCGGCGGCCGTGTTCGGCTGGTTCCAAACGCGCGGCCGGGCCGGACTGGCGGCGCAGCGCGCCGAAGTCGAGCGGGCCGTGGCGGATGCGCGCGAAAAGCGAGAGGAGATTCTGCGCGGCGCAGAGGTCGAGGCCCAGCGAAAGCTGATCGAGACGATGGAGCGTTTCGAGCGCGAGACGGCGGAAACGCGGAATGAACTCAAGAATACGGAACGGCGCCTCGAAAAACGCGAAGACTCGATCGACAAAAAGCTCGATGTTCTGAACACCAAAGAGCGGAAGATCGACGCCGCAGAGCAACGGATCGCCGGGGTCGAAAAGGATACGGCCGACAAGCTCCGCCGGGCCGACGAGCTGTTGGGAGAACAGAAAGCCGAGCTGCTGCGCGTCTCCAAGCTGACGGCCGACGAGGCTCGCCAGCTCTGCCTGCGCCGGATCGAGGATGAGGTCGAGCGCGAAGCCGGCGAGATCGTTGAAAAGAAGCTGCTGGCCGCGCAGGAATCCGCCCGGGATCGCGCCCGTCAGATTATCATCGAGGCCATTCAGCGCTACGCCTCCGAGCACACCTGCGAAACCACGGTCGCCACCGTCGACGTGCCCTCCGACGACATGAAAGGCCGCATCATCGGACGCGAGGGTCGGAACATCCGTGCGTTCGAGAAAGCCACCGGCGTGACGGTGGTCGTCGATGACACGCCCGGCATCGTGACGCTGACGGCGTTTGACCCGATCCGCCGCGAGGTGGCACGCCTGTCGCTCGAGCGTTTGATTAAGGACGGGCGCATCCACCCGACGCGAATCGAAGAAATCGTGCAGGTGGTCGCAAAAGAGGTCGAGGAGCGCGTCTACGAAGCCGGCAAACAAGCGGCGTTCGAGAGCAACGTCAACGGGCTCAATCGAAAGATCATCGAGGTGCTCGGCAAGCTGCAATTCCGAACCAGCTACGGCCAGAACGTGCTCAGGCACAGCATGGAGGTCGCGGCGCTGTGCGGCATGATGGCCGAAGAGCTGGGCCTCGACGGCCCGCTGGCGCGGCGCTGCGGCCTGCTGCACGACATCGGCAAGGCGATGAGCGAAGAGGTGGAGGGCACGCACACGCGGATCGGCGAAGACTTCCTCCGCCGCTTCAACGAACACCCGGCCGTGCTCAACGCCGCCGCCGGGCATCACGGCGACATCGCGGCGACGCACCCGTATACGCCGCTGGTCACGGCGGCGGACGCGATCAGCGCGTCGCGGCCGGGCGGTCGGCGTGAATCGCTGGAGCGTTACATCAAGCGCTTGCAGGAGCTGGAGGGCATTGCGACGAGCTTCGAAGGCGTCACGCAGGCCTACGCGGTGGAGGCCGGGCGCGAAGTGCGCGTGATTGTCGATACGGTGCACGTCGACGATCGCTCATCCTTGAAGCTGGCGCGCGACATCGCCAAGAAGATCGAAGAGACGATGACCTACCCGGGCGAGATCAAGATCACCGTGCTGCGCGAATTGCGAGCCGTCGAATATGCGCGTTGATGCCGATCGGCTGACTCGTCATTCTTGCTGATCTCGTCCGTGTACGCGTTACTCGGAGTGAATCCGGATTCCTCGTATCCAGGCAGGTCCTCGCAGGTGATGTCTTTGGACAAGCCGTGCGCCCGCAGTGTCAGTTCCGCGTCCGGCTTGATGAGGGGGACGTAGCCGCTCAGTGACTTGTACGGCGCAAGCCAGACGAGGAGCCCGATGAGTGCGAGCAGCAGCGGCGCCGCCACGCGCGGCGCAAGGCCGTGCTCCAGGCAGCGGTGAACGACGCGCTCCATGGCAGGGTCGAGCGCTTCAGTTCCAGAAGATATCGCTGAGATCGTGCCGGTCTGGGGAAGCGCGACTGCTATTCACCAGCACAACGGTTCCGTGAAACGGTAAGCCGGTCCGCGCTGGCATCGCGGCTGGGGCTCGCAGCGCGACGCCTGGCAACAAGTAGCCAGATTGCGCCACCAGCCGTGCCGAGCGCACCGATCGGCGTGACGACTTGCCCACTGGCTATATAGCCGTCGGGCTTATCGTCCAGAGAAAGAATCAGAGCTTGCGCTGCGGGCTTGAAATCGCTCTGGTCGAACTCTGCCCGAACTGGTCCGGGAATTCCCTCCAGCGAGCGGGTACCGATGTAGGTCGCCACGGACCTATCGAATCTGCTTCTCCACGGTTGATGACCGGAGACCAAGTACACCGCCACCGGCTGGGGAGGTTCCCAGTCATCCGACACGAGCGGCGAGTAGTAGGTCTTGCTTCCGTTGCTCGTAATACAAACGGCACAGTCCCAAAGCGCGTGGCCTTCGAGCGTCAGATAACCGGATGTCGGCGTCTTCCCGCCCTCCAGTTCGGCGACAGACATTTGCGTCAGCGCCCCCAGCGACGCGCCGTGCCACCACAGGACGGAGCCGATTCCGAGCACGATTCCAAACACGGTCAGACTGACGACGGCGAGCGATTGAGAACCTGGCAGCGGGGTGTCGCCGGACGTCCACGAGGTTCGCGCCAGATCTTGCGGCGCGAGTGCGGCATCGGTTTCGACCGGCTCATCTGACGGATCTTCGTCGGAAACGTCGGCGGCTGTGATCCAACCGCCGCTATTGCGCCTGGCGGGCAGCAAGCGACCGCCGTACAGCGCGATCGCGATGACCACAACCAGGACCAGGACATACGCGAGCGTAAAGGCGAGCTTGGGCGAGTAGCTCCCGCCCGAAAGAAATAGCTGTGCCTCCACCATCCAGCGATAAGGGCCGGCGTAGAGCCATGCGGACACGGCAGTCGCCGCGCCCGCGCCTCCAAAGACTCCGAGGATCGCGAGCTCGGTCCGCTTCTCGATGCTCGTTGAGGTCATACGCGCGTTCGACTCTGGCATGTCACGCCTGTCGTGAGAGGTTCCGCGCCGGGAATGACGATTCCGCACCGCGACGATCGCGACGTCGAGGCATCGTCTGCTGATCAGGCTAGCGACATGTCGCGCGCCGCTTCACGCGCGATTTGCGGCGGACTCAGTATCGCTCGTCGATTGTCGTACTCTCTGACAGGTGCGTGCGAAGCAAATCACGACGGCCTAAGACGGCCATGCGTTATGCCGATCGGCTGGGCGCGGGCTGGCGATTGGGGCGCGTACCTGAGGACCAAATCGACGGCAGCGGCTCGTCAAAATCGGCATACGCGTGTCGCAGCGCCGCGTGGACCAGGCCGACAAACAGCGGCTGCGGGCGCAGCGGGCGGCTGGTCAGCTCCGGATGGGCCTGCGTGCCGACGTAGTACGGATGGACGGACGGCGGCAGTTCCAGAATCTGCATGATCTCGGCCCGCGGCGAGCGGCCGGAAAAGATCAACCCCGCCGTTTCGAGCTGCGGAATGTAGCGCGGATCGACTTCGTAGCGATGACGGAAGCGCAGCCGGGCGCGCGGTCCAAGCAGATCATGCGCCAGCGTGCCCGGCGTGATCGCCACGTCGAAGCCGCCCAGGCGCATCGTGCCGCCAAGGCCCTCGATCTGCTTCTGTTCAGGCAGGACGCTGATGACCGGATAGCGGCACTCGTTGTCGATCTCGGTCGAATTTGCGTCCGCCATGCCGCAGACGTTTCGCGCGAATTCGATCACCGCCATCTGGAAGCCGTAGCAGATTCCCAGACAGGGCAGGCGCGTGGTGCGGGCGTGTTTCAGGCAGGCGATCTTGCCGTCCGCGCCGCGCGTGCCGAACGCGCCGGGGACGACGATGCCGTCGAGCCCGGCCAGCGCGGCGGGCGCGGTGTCGTCGGTCAGCTCGCTGGTGTCGATCCAGCGGAGCTGCACTTTGCAGCCCAGCGCCACGCCGGCATGCTCGAACGCTTTCATGATGCTAGCGTAAGCGTCGCGGACCGTGGTGTATTTTCCGGTAACGCCGATGTTCACCTGCCGGGCGGCCTGGCGCAGGCGCGCGACATATTGCGACCAGGTCTCGCGCGCCGCCCGTTCGGCGGCCTCATCGACGCGCTCCTGCAAGCCCAGCCGCTCAATCACGGCTCGATCCGAGCCGGCGCCGCGCAGCATCTCGGGAATCTGGTAGACGCTCTCGCAGTCGTGCATGCTGAAGACGCGCTCCGGCGGCACGTTCGAGAACAGCGCGATCTTCTCGCGCACCTGCTTGGTCACCGGGTTGCGCGCCCGGCAAGCGATGATGTGCGGCTGAATGCCGGATTCCATCAGCCGGCGGATTCCGAGCTGTGAGGCCTTGCTCTTCTGCTCGCCGAGAATCGCCGGTTCGAGGACGTACGTGAGCGCGACAAAGCAGACGCTCTGCTGGCCTTCTTCGAAGGCCAGTTGACGCATGGCCTCGATGATGTATGCATTCTCAAAATCGCCGACCGTGCCGCCGATCTCCACGAAAATTACGTCCGCCTTTGACGCGACGGCCAGCTCGCGCAGGCGGTTCTTCACCTCGCCGGTGACGTGCGGGATCATCTGCACGTCGCGGCCCAGGTAGCCGCCGGTCCGCTCGCGATCCAGCACGCGGCGATAGATCTGTCCGCTGGTGCAGAAGTTCAGGCGCGTCAGCGGCAGGTCCAGAGCGCGCTCGTATGTGCCCAAGTCCATGTCGCACTCGGTGCCGTCATCCAAAACGAATACTTCGCCGTGGCGATAGGGATTGAGCGTGCCGGAATCGATGTTCAGGTAGCCTTCGAGCTTGATCGGCGCGACCGACAGACCCTTGTCCTGCAGGCACTTGGCGAGCGAGGAGCTGAAAATGCCTTTTCCCAGGCCGCTCATCACCGTGCCCAGGACGACGACATATTTTGTGACGCCGGGCTTGAACCCCGCCGGCAGCGGGAGATAGAACTCTGAGTCGACCGACAGGTCGCGAATGCTGGCTAGCAGCGCGTCGGCATCCATGTCAACTCGTCGCTCATTCCTTCAGCCCCGTGCCGCTTGCTGTGCAGCGCGCCAACGCCGCACAAACGCCTCGTAGTCAGCCGGCGTATCGACGCCGGCGACGGCGTGCTCCACGACTTCGACCGCCATCGCCACGCCGCGCTCGAGGACGCGCAGTTGCTCCAGCTTCTCAACGCCCTCGAGCGCGCCGGTTTCCCACTGCGCGTATTCAAGTAGGAACGCCTGGCGATATGCGTAGATGCCCAGATGCAGCAGCCAGCCTGTCGCATCGACCGCCGCGTCCGGGTCACGCGGGTATGGTATCAAGGCGCGCGAAAAATACATCGCCCGGCGGAGACGATTTGTGACGACTTTCACGCGGTTCGGGTCGCGCGAGTCCGAGTCGGCCGGAAACGGGCACGCCAGCGTCGCGACCGGGCAGTCGCGCTCGTCCGCCAGCCGCGCCACCAGCCGATCGACGTAGCTCGACTCCATCTCCGGCTCGTCGCCCTGCACATTGACGATGATGTCGTTCGCGTCCCCACCGACCATGCGGATCACTTCGGCGATTCGGTCGGTCCCGGTCGGGTGATCCGAGCGAGTCATGCACGCGTCACCGCCGAATCCGCGCACGGAGGACGCGATGCGCTCATCATCGGTGGCGACGATGACCTGATCGATCCGCCGGGCGCGGCGAACCTGCTCGACGACGTGCTGAATCAGCGGCTTTCCGGTTTGTGCCTTCAGCGGCTTGCCGGGAAAGCGGGACGATCCGTAGCGAGCCGGAATGACGGCGGTGACGCGCATGGCGGTTTCACCTGACCGTAACGGTTTGCGTGAGACCTTTCAACTTCAGTCGGACGCGCGATTGGGGGGGAGAGAAGGGCGGGCGAGCCGAGCATGGGCGTTGGAGGGACCCGGCTCGCCCTCATCAGGGGAACGGAGGTTCGGAACACAGGCTCGCGACGGCTCGTCTTGCGATTTGCTTGAACAAGCACGCCGTCCTTGATCACGTCGCGAGCCCTCAATCCATAGCAACTGCGTCGCGGGCAGGCGCCCATTCGCCGTGGCGCGTGCGAATCTGGCGCACGATCCCTGCGACGCGAATCTCACTCCTTCTTACGGGGCTGCTGCACGGCACTTGGCGATACCGCCGGCCGCGGCGCGACCAGCGCGTCGTCAGCCAGACCCCAGACCAGCAATTCGTTTCGGATCAGCTCCGCGATGAGCACCTGCGAAACGACGGCGTAGTTCATGCTCAAGATGCGCGATTCGATCTCGCCGGCCAGGATCCGTGCCGTGTTGCGCTGCAGCCCGTGCGCGTTTTGCAACACCGCGACGATCATGCGCTTCTGCCAGCGCGTCGTTCGGCCGGCGGAATCGAGCGCGTCGCTCACCCGCAACCGCCGGCGCGCCGCGGCGCGCATTCTGCGATGCTGCGCCAAGCGGTCGCCGATGTCGGAAAGGCGCGTGCGGTTCAACACGGTCCGTACGCAGCCAAAGATGTAATCCGTCGTCGGCCGGCGATGCTCGGTGAGCTGACGCAAGTGCACGGAGACCGCTCGGGACAATGCGTCGGCGATTCGTCCATCGTGCGACGATCCGGCAAGCCCGACCGTCAAACACCGCCGCAGCTTGTGGAGCGAGAACGGCTCGCTGGTCCCGTCGCGCTTTACGACCACGAGCGTTGCGTCAGGATTCACGCCTTCCCCGATTCCTCAAACAAGTTCTGCTGCCCCGGGATGTCCAGTTGCTCACGCTGGATGACGTCCTGCGCCTCCTCGATGAAGTCGCCAACGTCCTCGAATCGGCGATACACGCTGGCGAACCGCACGTACGCGACTTGATCCACTCGCCGCAGCACTTTTGCCACATGCTCGCCGATGGTTTGGCTGGAGACTTCTTTTTCGAACTGCGTGACCAGATATTCCTCGACTTCGTCGACGATCTGGTCGATCCGTTCGGCCGAGATGGGGCGCTTAAATGCCGCCTGCCGTATCCCCTCTCGGATCCGCTGCCGGTCATACGGAACACGAGCGCCATCGCGCTTAATGACCGTCAGTTTGAACTGCTCTTCGATTCGCTCGTAAGTCGTGAACCGCCGACCACAACGAATACACGCCCGACGACGCCGAACCACGTTCCCGCCATCGCTGCTGCGCGAGTCGATGACTTTGTCGTCGTCTTCCTTGCAGAACGGACACCGCATGCGGCCCCGGCCTTCGCCCGCTGCCCACCGAGTTGCTCATACTGCTCGTGCTTGCCTGAATCGCCTCCGAACGCATCGCACGACCGCCTACTAATTGAGCTAGTCCAATACTACTACACAATCCACAGTGTGTCAAACAAAAATAGCGCCGGAAAGCGACATCTTCCGAATCGCCTGTTATAACGAGACCCGATGAGCCTCGGACTGGTCGAGTTTCGACATGGCGGGATTGCGGTGCAGGGTCTCTCCCTCGCGGGGGAAGAGACCGTCATCGTCTTGCCCGAGCACAACGTCGCGTTCGACGTCGGCCGCGCGCCGCGTGAGCTACTGGCGGTCGACAACGTTTTTCTCACACACGGCCACATGGACCACGCCGCCGGGCTGGCGTACTACTTCTCGCAGCGGATGTTCCTGGACAACGCGCCCGGCCGGCTTTTCGCGCCCGCGCCGCTGGTGGAGCCGATTCGACGTTTGCTGCGCGTGTGGGCTGATATCGATGGCCACGAACCGAAGTCCGAGGTTCGCGCCGCGCTCCCGGGGGTCGACATTCCGCTGCGGCGCGATCTGGTCGTTCGCCCGTTCGAAGTGAATCACCCATGCCGACGTCACGACCGCAGCGTCGTGGCCGCGATGGGATTCGCGGCGATCGAAACGCGGCAGAAACTCAAGGATGAATATCAGGGACTCGCGGGCGAAGCGCTGCGGGCGTTGCGCGAGCGCGGGGTTGAGATCACGCGCCGTATGGAAATCCCGCTGGTGGCGTACTGCGGCGACACCGCGCCGGGGGAGTTCCTCAACTTGGACTACGTCCGGACCGCGAAAGTACTGCTGCTCGAGTGCACCTTCGTCGAAGCCGGGCACGAAGACCGTGCCCGCGCGGGATTCCATTTTCACGTCAGCGACTTACGCGGCGTGCTCCGGCGGCTTAATAATGAACTGATCGTCTTGACGCATCTCTCCCGCCGCACGTCACTGAGCGACGCCAAGCAAATGCTGCGAAAGGAAGTGCCGCCGGAGCTGCTCGAACGCGTGCGTTTTCTGATGGAATTTCGCCGCCCGCGGCGCGGCGTCGCGGCGCGCGCGGAGCCGGGGAACATTGATGGAGGGGTGTGAACCTCTCACAAGCCGTAAAAGTAAACTCCGCTCCCGGCTTGCGCGTCGAATCACCTGACGGAAAAAATCCCTCTTGAAATCTGCCGGCGGGTTTGCCTACTGTGGCTGAATCAGGCGCTTCTGTCTGGTTTGGGGAGATTCGATAATGACGCGTGCGTGCAGGCCGGTTGCCACGCTGTTGGTGGCCAGTGTCACTTTGCTGAGTGCTTCGCGGGCGGCGGCGCAGTGCGAAGCCGTTTTTGACCTCTCGAACCCGTCGCCTCCCGCGCTTTCGCTGGTGGGCGACGCAGCCGACCTGGGCGGTTTCCTGGTGCTGACGCCGAATCTCACCGATCAGATCGGGGCCGTCTGGGCCGATCAGCCCGGTAACCTGCGTGGCGGTTTCGACACCCTGTTCTCGTTCACGGTCAGCGGGAGCGGCGGCTTCGGGCAGGGCGATGGATTCGCGTTCGTGATTCAAAATGACCCGAACGGCGTAAACGCGATCGGAGACGGCGGAAGCGGCCTGGGATATGCGAACATGGGCGCCGCCCTCGCGGTGGAGTTCGACACGTTTGAGTTCCCCGGGGAGTTTCCGACCGATCACGTCAGCGTACAGGGCATGGATGGCGGCGGCATCTTACTGAGTGACGACCTGTACTCGCTGGGGCACGCGCTCTTGCCGTTTGACATCAATGACGGCGCCGAGCATTGGGCGTATGTTCGATATCGCGTGGGCAGCCTGCAGGTGCAGGTTGACGGCGATCTGCTGATGGATGCACCAGTCGACCTGGAGAATCTATCCGGAAACAGCGCGCTCGACGTCGACGGCTGCGCCCGCGTCGGATTCACCGCCGGCACCGGCGGGGCCTCCAGCGAACATGGCATCGGGAATTGGTCGTTCGGCGACACGGCCGGTTGTCAGTTCATGAACTACTTTGACTTTATCAGCAATCAGTCGCTGCTGTCCGGCGATCGGCTCACGGTTCACATGAGCCCGCGCGGCTCGGGTCCCTGGAGTTTCGAATGGCGTCTCAATGACGTGCCGCTGGTCGATGGCGGCCCGATCCACGGCGCGAGCACGCCAGTCCTCGTGATCGACCCGGTCGGCCCTCAACATCGCGGCCGCATCGACTACTTCGCCATGAACAGTTGCTCCGGCGTATCGACGTCGTTCCAACTCGACGTGACGATTGTCTGCATCGGCGATCTTGACGGCGACGGATTCGTCGGCCCCGGCGACCTCGGGATTCTGCTCAGCGCGTGGGAAACGTCCGGCGCCGGCGACCTGGACGGCGACGGCCAAACCAGCTCCAGCGATCTGGGAATTCTGCTCGCGAACTGGGATTCGGGCTGCGCTTAGCGGCGACGTCGCCCTGAACAACCTGACCGCCGCGAGCCGACCGGACTTGCGCAGCCCCCGGGTCGTGTCGAACGCGCACGCCGAGCAGCCCGCCCAGAAATCTCAAGGTACTGCCGCCCGCCTGCAGCGCCGGTCGAGGCGCGCAAATCGCTTATGATTATCCTGGAAGCGCCCCGGGTACTTGAAAGCCCGACGCGCCTATCGAGAGTCGAGATGACAGCGCGCGCTGATCCGGACAGTCGGTGCATCGAGCGGCTGGCGTTGCGCCAGTTCAAAAGCGTGGAGAACTGCGAAATCGAATTGGCGCCGATTACGCTCCTCGTCGGGCGGAACGGCGTCGGGAAAAGCAACATCGTGGACGCGCTTCGCTTCGTCGCCGACGCACTGCGCGACACGCTGGAATACGCGATCCGCGAGCGCGGCGGGATCGATCAGGTGCGGCGTAAGTCGCTCGGCGGTCGACCCACGAACCCGGGCGTGTCGCTTGACCTGCGGTTGAAGCCGAACCGAACGGCAAAATATGAATTTCGCGTGGCGGCAGTCCAGGGACGAGGCTTCCGGGTTGACCTGGAATGGTGCGAGGTGAAGGACTCGCGCGGCGCGCGCGTGCAATCGTTCCGCCGCATGCGAGACGAGTTGAGCGAGTGGACGCCGAAGTTCGCCCAGCCGCCGGTCACTTCGGATAGGCTGTTCCTCGTAAATGCATCCGGCGAGCCGGAATTCCGGGCTGTCTACGACACGCTCACCCGGATGACGTTTCACAATCTGAATCCCGACGTGATGAAGTATCCGCAACGGCCAGAACCCGGCGAGTTGCTGGCGCACGACGGCCGCAACCTTGCGAGCGTGGTCAAGCAGCTTCAGGCTTCCGCGGCGGATCGGCTGGAACGCGTGTGCCAGTACCTTCACGCGATCGGCGTCCCCATCACGCGCGTCTCGCACAAGCACGCCGGGGCGCTCGAGACGATCGAGGTCGCGCAGGAGCGCAGTGTGCCAAAGGGACAGCGGAACGCCAACTTTGACGCGATTGCGCTCTCGGACGGGACTATTCGCGCGCTTGGAATTCTCGTTTCCCTGTTCGCGGCGAAGACGAATGGGACTGGAGGGCCGTCGCTGATCGGGATCGAGGAGCCGGAGACGGCCCTGCACCCCGCAGCCGCTGGCGCGCTGATGGAGGCGCTTTCCGAAGGCGCCGAGCGGACCCAACTCATCATCACGTGCCACAGCCCGGACCTGCTCGATCACGAAGCCGTTCTCCCGGAGATGATTCGGCCGGTGCTGCTTGAAAACGGCCGGACCGTTGTCGGGGAACTCGGTCCGGCGAAGGCCGCGCTGTTGCAGAATCACCTGTCAACCGCCGGCGAGTTGCTGCGGCTTGACCAACTCGAGCCAGACCCAGAGGACATCCGCCGCCAGGAGGAACTCCGCGGCACGCTTTGGGAAACGACGCCGTGAGCGTGGTCCTCGCTCCGATCGTCGAAGGTCATGGCGAAGTTGACGCCGTGCCGGTTTTGCTTCGGCGGATGGCGCCGGAACTCATCGTGAGGCGGCCGGTGCGTTTTCCGCGAAACCGGCTTGTTCAGGAAGAACACTTGCGCCGGGCAGCGCGGATCGCGTCCGCCAACATTGAGCGCGAGGGGGCGATCCTGATGCTCATCGACTCGGATGAGGACTGCGCCGCTCGACTCGGACCCGACCTCGAAAAACGCCTCTCGGAGTTTGCGCCAAACCTCACGTGTCGGGTGGTGCTCGCGGTCCGCGAGTTCGAGGCTTGGATCGTGGGCGGCGACCCCGCGAATGCCATCGATGATCCCGATCGTGCGGGGAATCTCATCGGGCGCCTGCGCGAGCAGCACGGCGTATACAAGAAAACGGCGGATCAGCCGCGGCTGATCGCGAGGAGCGACCTGGAGATCCTTGCGCGCCGGTCACGTTCCTACCGGCACCTCGAAAAGGTAGTCCGCGAGATCCAATCACTGGGGCGAGCTGGGATCGGACAATAGGCGACACGCGCGAAGCTAGCGACGATTATCCACCGGCACATACCTCCGCTCCGCCGGCCCCTCATAGCGGCTCAGCGGCCGAATGATGCGGTTGTTGGTCACTTGCTCGATGAAGTGCGCCGCCCAGCCGCTGACGCGCGAGGCCACGAACAGCGGGGTGTAGATGTCGATCGGCAGGCCGAGATAGTAGTACGTCAATCCGCACGGGTAATCGACGTTCATGTAGATCTTGCGTTTTTCGTGCATCACTTTTTGGATTGCGTAGTACACGTCCATCAACCGCTTTTCCGAATGAGTCTCGGCCAGCTCGGCCAGTTCTTTCTCCAGAATCCAGGAGCGATGGTCGCCGTTCTTGTAGACGCGGTGGCCAAAGCCGACGACCTTCTCCTTCCGCGCGATCGCGTCCTCGGCCCACTTGCGGGCCTCGTCGCCGGACTTGAAGCGCTGGATCAGGTGCATCGTCTCTTCATTCGCCCCGCCGTGCAGCGGACCCTTGAGCGTGCCCACCCCGGTGACGATGCCGGAGTAGATGTCGCTCAGCGTGCTGGCGGTGACGCGGCAGGCGAAAGTGGAGGCGTTGAATTCGTGTTCAGCGTAGAGAATCAGCGTCAAATCGATGACGCGCGCGTGCAGCGCCGGCGGTTCCTTGCCTAGCGCCAGCCACAGCGCCTGCGCCGCGTGCGACAAGCCCGGCATCGGGGCGACCGGCGGCTTGCCGGCCAGATAGTGCAGCCGAGCGCCGATGATCGTCGGCACGATAGCCAGAATGCGCGTCGCTTTCTCGATCAGCGCCGCCTTGTCGCTGCCCGCGATCGGACAGAAATGCCCGGCCATCGAGACGCCCGTCCGCAAAACATCCATGCCCGGCGTGTGCTTGGGCGTCATGCGGATCGTCTCGAGCACTTCGCGCGGCAGCGCGCGGTGTTTGTCAAGAAGCGCCGAATAGGCTTTGAGCTGCGGCGCGGTCGGAAGCTCGCCATACAGCAGCAAGTACGCGACTTCTTCGAATGTACTTTTCTCTGCCAACTCGTCGATCGCGTAGCCGCGGTACATCAGGCTGTCCTGCTTTACCGCGGAGATCAGCGTCTCGCCGGCGATGATCCCTTCCAGCCCGGGACGATATAGCTCACCTGTCTCGGCCATGATTTCCTCCGCCCATCCAGCCCCCGGGCCTGCCGGGGTCGTAATACAAGAGGTCGTACAGTTCCTGCCGTGTCTGCATGCGTTCGATGAATCCCGCCTGCGTTCCCCGTGCGCGGAGTTCGGCAAGGGCCGACTCCATCGCCCGCATGGCGACGCGCTGCAGTGTAACGGGGAAAATAACCAGCCTGAAGCCGAGCGCGGCGAATTCGCTGACGCTCAGCGTCGGCGTCTTGCCGAATTCGGTCATGTTCGCCAGCAGCGGGGCGGACACGTCGCGCGCGAAGCGCGCCAGTTCGTCGCGCGTCGTCAGCGCCTCGGGAAAGATAGCATCCGCGCCGGCTTTCAAGTAAGCGTGCGCCCGCGCCACGGCGTCATCGTACGACGTGACGCCGCGCGCATCCGTGCGCGCAACGATCAGAAAGTCCGGATCGCGCCGCGCGGCGACCGCGGCGGCCAATTTCGCACAGAACTCTTCGCAAGGCACGAGCGACTTGCCGGTCAGATGTCCGCAGCGCTTGGGAAACTCCTGATCTTCCAAATGCAGTCCGCTTAGTCCGGCGTGCTCGAACTCCTGCACCGTCCGGGCGACGTTGTCCTCGCCTTCGCCGAATCCGGTGTCTGCGTCCATGATCGTGGGCAGGTCCGTCACCGCAACGCAGCGCCGCGCGTGCGCGACCGCCTCGCTGAGCGTCGTCAAACCGACGTCGGGCACGCCCAGCACCGAGTTGGAGAGCACCGCGCCCGAGAGATACATCGCTTCGAACCCGGCCCGCTCGATGGCGCGGGCCGAGAGCGCGTTGATCGCGCCGGGCAGCGCGACGCAGTGGTCCGCCATCAAAGCCCGAAGCCGCGCGGAGCGAGTTGGATGCGAGGATTTCATGGTGCGCCGCGCACTCTATTCGCGGCGGAGCGCGGCGTCGACGGCGAAGGGGAGACGGCAAGCTGACCGACGCGGATCGTCGGCCTCCGCGCTCAATCCTGACTGAGTTTTCGCGCCGCGGTTACGAATTGCTGCGAGCCGTAGCGCGGCGGATCGGCGGCCACGCGAATCTCGCACTCGAGGTAGTGTCGCCCAAACTCGATGCACTCTGCCTGGCTTTTCAGAAACAAGTCAACGGTGTTCTTCCGAAAGCGGCGATGCGTGCGGTCGGTCACGACGAACGAACGGTCCAGCGACGGAATGAAGACGATCGACCCGAACGGAATGTCATCCGGCGCGGCGCATTGCCCCAGGCCGGACGGGACGCCCGCCGCCGTGACTCCCTGATCGCAATAGGCGGTAACGCGGTACACGCGGAAAACCGCGTCGTCGGAGTTCGGGTTGGCGACACGCCCGGTGTCGCGATGCGACGCACCGAACGACGTCGTACGATCGTCGAACTGCTGCATGTCGACCGCCAGTGAAATCGGCGCCGCGGCGACGGAGCGCAAGGCGTTGCCATCAGTGAAGAAAGGGAAGCCAACAGCAAGCAGCGCGTAGCACGCCACGCGCGCGGAAAACACCGAAGTGATCATTCACGTGGTCTCCAATGGACCCCGGCGGATCTTCGGGACTCCATTCCCAGCCGCGCCAATCAATCCGTTTTCACGGCCGGAGCTGCAAGCCGACAGGTCGCCCAAACCCGCCGACGGTTCCCCCACGAAGTACGGAAGCATAGCCCTGTCACGAAAAAAGTCCAGCGACTGGTTCGGGAGCGGTTTCGGGACCATGCGCCTGTTTGACGCTCGCCAACTTGTACCGCCCTGTTTTTCGGGCGTTGCACATCAAGTGTCGCAACTACTTGGGCGGAAAAGCGTAAGAACCAAACGAATGAGTCTCGCTCACCGACTCGCCAATCGTGGCGACTCGTGTGCGAGGGTTGATCGCGATACACTCAATCCAGGCTGGCAACTGGAGAGAACCGGAAATGCTGAAGCGAACCCCAATTGCGCCGCTATTGATCGTTTTTGCACTACTTGCCGGACAAGCCGCCGGACAGGTTGACGACAAGCCCGCCAATCCCGAAAAAACGCCGGTGCCGTCGGAGGGGTTTTGGCCAACCTCCAAGATGGTGGACCTGGCGATCGACCGCATCACTGAGGAAATGTCCGGCAAGTACGACTTTGACGAGTACCAGCTACAGAAAACCAGAGAGATCATCAAAGAGCAGATTCCGCGCTGGATGAACGAGAACCGCGGCGAACTGCAAACGCTGTTCAACCAGTTCGTCGAAGTGCAGCTCAATGACGAACCGCCGAAACCGGAGGATGTGGCAAAGTGGGCTCAACGCGCGCTGGGCATGTTTGACCAATTCAAGGGCATCGTGACCACGACCGGTGAGCGCATGCGGGAGTACCTGAACGAGGATCAGATCTCGACGCTGGAGGGCGAGCTGGCGGCGTTTGATGTCGGTTCCAAGTTCGTCAGCAACAAGCTCGGCGGCTGGGCCGAGGGCCGGTACGACCCCAAAACCGAGTGGATCCGCGATCAAAAAGTTCGGCATGACGTCGACGTCGCGCAACAGCGCAAACTGGAATCGGAGATGGAGTCCGAGCGCACCAAAGCCATCGCCCGCGCCAAGGGCGAGCCGATTCCGCCGGAGACGCAAGAGCCGGAGCAGCCGGTTGAGGTCCAGCCGGTCGCCGCGGCGACGGAAGCTCCCGCCGCGCCGAAATCCGAAGTGCCGCGCGACGTCTCGACGCCGCAGGACGAATGGTCACGTTACGTGGCGTGGTTCAAGAACTACTATGAGCTGACGCCCGAGCAGATACAGAAGGCCGATACCTTCCTGGCGGCGCAGCGCAAGTCTCGCGCCGATTATCTCAGCCACAAAGGCGCTGATCTGGAGCGCATTCAGCAGAAGTTCAGGATCGCGAAGGAGAAGGAACAGCTCGACGCCGCCGAGAAGGAGTATCAGAAGCTCCAGGAGCCGATCGTCGGGATGTTCAGCCGCCTGAAGGAGAAGCTCGAGACGCTTCCGACGCGGGCGCAGCGCAAGAAGGCCGCCGAAAAGGGACCCGAGCAGAAGTGGGAGGCGGTGTCGGCGCAGAAACTGTCAGCCGGACACTAACGTCGTCATTGGCGAATTGGTGAGCGGCGATTAACGGGCGGGGCGGGCACCCTGCCGACATCCTGCCCGCCCGTGTTTCGCGCCGGGCGGGCAGGATGCCCGCCCCACCCACTGGACAACCACAGGAGCGGTTCGCAGATTCTTGCTATCCGTGCTCGGTCGCGCTGCGCGTCCGACCGCGCCGCGGCGCCGGGGCCATGCCTTCCGGGCGACCGAAGATCATTCGCCCGGCTGATGTCTGTAGGACGCTTGTGACAGTCAGCGCGACTTCGCCGCCGATGTGATCGCGGCAATTCTCGCCCACGACCATCGTGCCGTCTTCCAGGTAACCGACGCCCTGCCCGAGTTCCTCGCCCGGCTTGATGATCTTGACGGTCAGCGCCTCGCCCGGCAGCAGCACCGGCTTAAGCGCGTTGGTGAGGTCGTTGATATTCACCACGTCGACGCCGCGAAGCTGCGCGATCTTGTTCAGGTTGTAGTCGTTCGTCATGACGCGGGCTTCGAGCTTCTTAGCCAGCGCGACGAGTTTCTGATCCACATCGCCGGACTCTTCGATCGACGGCAGACGCGCGTCGGAGATTTTGATCTCGACTTTTTCGTTCGTCTGAAGCTTGTTCAGCATGTCGAGGCCGCGCCGGCCGCGGTTGCGTTTGAGCTTGTCCGAGCTGTCGGCGATGGCCTGAAGCTCCTGCAGCACGAAACGGGGGATGATCAGCGGCGCGTCGATGATGTTGGTCTCGCAGATATCCGCCACGCGGCCGTCGATGATGACCGACGTGTCCAGCAGCATCGCCCGCGCGCCGCGCGTCTGCTTGGCGAACTCGACATACGGAATCACAAAACGGACGTCGTCCTTGGTTTGCAAGATGAAGCTGATGGCGACGAAACAGCAAACGATGCCCAGCATCAACTTGGCCGCCCCGAGCACCGGATTGCTCACGCCGATGCCGAAGTTTGAAATCGCCACCAGGTCCAGCACCAGCCCCAGGCCGTAGGCAAAGATCATGCCTACGACCAGTCCCAGGAACGCGCCCGAAAGCGCCGCCAGCGACTTGCGCGGCAGAAACATGTCCACGCCGATAACGACCAGCGCCACGCCGATCGCCGCGATCGTGAAGAGCACCGGATTGGCGACGGACTCGTTTTTCTCGACCAGAGACGAGGCCAGCGCGGCAATCAGCACGACGAAAAGGCCGCGCAGCACCCACAACAACATGCGAGGCTCCTACGTATAATCGATCCGGATCGAAAGCCCCGCGATGCAGGCGGCTGGTCCGGTCGGAAACGGCGACGACTCCATGAACTGGTCGGAGCATTTCAATTGTAATACAGCGGGCTTGCCGTACAAGCGCCGCCGGCACGCGTGCCGTGCGTGCATACGTTCAGCACCCGTCTTGTGGTTCGCGCTTCTCGTTTCGCCCCTGGATGTTGCGCAAACGCCATCCAGTTCCCCTGCGCAGGCGCTGCGAGCAGACCTGCTCGAATTATTGCAACGCGGGCAAGTCTCGGAGGCTGTCCGGGCCGCCCAGAGTTCATTACGGCTGAACCCGGAGGACCGTTCGATCCGCGCCGAGGTGGTGGATTTTCACGTGTCACTGGCGCGAATTTGGGTTGAACAGGGCCTTACCGACGACGCGAAGACCGCCCTTGACGCCGCACTGGCGATCGAACCGGCAAACCGCGAGGCGGCATCGCTCCGCGCTCGGCTTGATCGAAGCGCCCGCAGACCGCCAAACCCGGCTGATATCGAACTCCTCATTCGCCTCGAGCTGTTCGATTCCGGACTCGAGGCCATTGGCGCGCAGGGCTCGCAGACGAGCGGCGGGGAAATTTCGGCCCTGGCGCGTTCGTGCTGGCTGGGCGCCGCCGATGACCACTACGCCTGCGGCAATTTCCCGGAAGCCTTTGCGCTCTACGAGCAGGCGCTCTCGCGCGACGCGAGCGCTGCCGAACGCGGCGGCCGCGATGCGCCGATGCAGGTGCGCTGGGGACTGTGCCTGGCGTTGACGCTGGCCGATCTCGGCAACGCGCCGCTTGCCGCTGACGTTTCGGCCGCACTGGGCGAGCGGATTGTCCGCTTGCCGAGACGCGACGACGCGCGGTTAGTCGCGGGCGCGGTGCTGGGCCTGTTGGCGGAAAACGGCGGGCGGGAGCTGGACGCAGGTCCGCGCTATGCCGATGTGGCGGGGGAAGCCTGGTCCGTCCCGCCGATCGATCGCAAACGCGAGACGACCGCGACTCTTCGCGCCAAGGCGATCGCAAGACTCCTAGAGCTCTATCGCAAGTCGCCGATTGACCGCCGCGGACCGGAGACGCTGTGGTCCGAGCGCAACCCCGGCGCGCACGTGGAGTCCCGAGGCGCGCTGGCGAACGTCACCGCCGAGACGCCGCGCATCGCGGAGCTTGTAGGGACTGCAGCGAACTACCATCTGCCGCGATTGGCGGTATGGCTCGGAGTGTCGCTCGACAAGGACCCACGCGCGCCGTTTTGCCGGATTCAAGTCCATCCGTCGCTGGCGAGTCTGCAAACATCGATGTCCGCTTCGTCCGCCAGCGCAGTCGCTCGCGTGTTGCGACAGTCGGGCGGCAGGGTTGAGCGAGAATTACACGTCGCCGCGGATGACCCCTGGCTTCTCAGCGCGACATTGCCGCGCGAAATCGCCGCGCTGCTGCTTGCGGAGACGGGCCCGAATGAAGGTTTGCCGGCGGCGGTGCGAGCGGGAATCGCCCTTCAAGCGGAGCCGCCGGCGCGGCGTCTCGCACTTCGCCGACGTTTGCCGGCCGCAGTCGCGCCGCTTGCCGCGATTCTCGAAAACATCACTCCGGGCACGGATGATCTGGCGGCGTGCGACGCGGCGACGCGATTTCTCCTTGCGTCGCTTCAACCTCAGCCCGAGTCGGAGCGTGCGCGTTTCGCGGCGCTGCGCGACGCGATGACCGAGGGCGTGCAGCGAGGGCTGTCGACGCGCTTTGTTTGGCGCGACGATGTGGAGATGAACTCGGCCTGGTCGGCGTGGTGGGACTCGCGCCGCCGGCCGCTGCGCATGCCGCTCCTGGTCGGGGCCGTGCGAAGTCTTAACAGCAACGGGCACAAGCCGTAGTTGAGCGGTGCGGTGCGTCCGCGCGGTGTGAATTCCGCGCCCTTGACGTGGTGCGCCAGACGTTGCTACATTCCTCGACTCGCTTGTATCCGCGGCCGCCATTCAGGCTTCGGTGCGAGTCCGTAGCGCGGTGAAAACGAATCACGAACCCCCCGGCGAATCGAAGCCCTCGTGGCATCGCTACGCCGGCCTCGGCACGGAGTTTGCCGCCGCCGTCGTCGGCCTGACGTTGGCGGGGTTGTGGTTCGACTATCACTACCGGACGTACCCGCGCGGCGTACTGATCGGCGCGGCGATCGGCTTTGTCGGCGGAATGTACAACCTGCTTCGTTCCGCGCAGCGGATGATGCAGGAACAGATCGAGCAGCAGAAAAAAGCAAAGGCGGACGACGTTGACCAGCCCGGCGGTTGAGCATGCCCCTCGCCTGACCTCCGGCCTGCTGCGCCTCTCGATCGCATCCGTTCTTGTTGTAATAGCCGCGATTGTAGTGGGTTACACGCAGACTTTGCGGTTGGCGGGGCGGGAGGGCGTCGTCGCGATGATCGTGGGCGCGGCGATTCCACTTGTCGCGACAGTCGCTGGACTCGTTCCGCTTATCCGAAAATCACAGGCTAGCGGGCCTGACCGCGTCATCGCGGCGCTGCACGGAATGGGACTTCGACTGGGCCTTACTTTCCTCCTGGGCGGCGCCGCCGCCGCGAGCGGATTCTTCGCGTTGCGGCCGCTCCTGATCTGGATTGGGATTGCGTACGTGCTCTTGCTTGCGACGGACACGATCGGATTGACCCGACTGGGGGGCGCGGGATCAGCGGCGACCGGCACAGTCGCCGGCGGCGCTCCCGTATCAACGCACCCGGGGCGGAGTGCGTGATGTTCGACCTGCTTCTGGCGTCGTCAGATCCGCTTCAGCACGTTGTCCAGCACAACTATCTGGACCCGATCGCCCTGCCACTGCCGGATTGGCTGATCAAGCCGTTCCGCGAATTCACGTTTCTGAGCAACCACATCGTCATGCAGATCGTCGCCGCGATCCTGTTGATCGCGATCATCCCCCGCGCGCTGCGGGCCCGGACGATGAATGACGAGGTGGGTCGAATGGTGCCGACCGGGCTCGGGAACGCGATCGAGGGCATTTGCGTCGCGCTGCGCTCGAACATCATTCAGCCGGCGCTGGGCAAGTACACCGACAAGTTCATCGTCTATCTGTGGACGGTCTTCTTCTTCATCCTCACCAGCAACATGCTCGGGATCATCCCGCTGATGGATTGGACCAAGCCACTGGGAAGGGACTGGCACGGCGTTGGCGGAACGGCGACCGGCAACATCTTTGTCACCGGGACGCTGGCCGCCTGCACGCTGGTGATGGTGGTCTACAACGGTCTCGCGACGAACGGCATGGGCTACATCAAGCATTTTTTCATGGGCCCGCCCGGAATCAACATCCTTATTGCGGTTCTCGAAATGATCGGCCTGCTGGCGAAGGCGTTTGCGCTGGCGGTGCGTCTGTTCGCGAACATGGTCGCCGGCCACGTACTGCTGGCGGTGCTATTGAGCTTCATCGGAATGGCGATGAGCGGTCTGGGGACCTGGATCGGGCTCTTGTTCATCTCGCCGCTGGTCGTCGCCGGGAGCGTTGCGATCAACGTGCTCGAGATTTTTGTCGCGTTCTTGCAGGCGTTCATCTTTACGTTCCTGACCACGATGTTCATCGGCCAGGCCGTGAATATCGCGCATGATGATCATGAACACGAGCACGCGGAGCACGAACACGGCGGAGAAGAGCACGGCGCGGCGCAGGCCGCTGGGCACGGCTAGATCGATGCCGAGCGCACCGCTGCTTGGGGAGTGCGGGCAGCTTGCCCGCGCGGCCGGCACGGGTGACTGGAGGATGCGGCCGGATCGCCGCGCGAAACACGCGTGTGGGCGAGACGCCCGCACTCCCCCGGATATGGCGGATTCAATCACAATCCGGCGAACGGCCGGAGCGCGGTCTTGAGAAAGGGTAAGACATGAGCACACGGTCGATCGTTTCGCTGGGGTTGATGGTGCTGGGCTTCGCGCTGATGGGCGCGGATTCGGCGTTCGCACAAACCGCAACTGCTGGTTTGGCCAAAGTCGGCGGCGGCCTGGGCGCCGGGCTCGCGGTCATCGGCGGCGGCCTGGGCATTGGCCGCATCGGCGGCAGCGCCGTTGAGTCCATGGCCCGCCAGCCGGAAGCGTCCGGCACAATTTTTAATGCGATGATCATCACCGCGGCGCTGATCGAAGGCGCGACGCTGTTCGCGGTGCTGGGCGGCTTCCTGGCGCTGATCTCGGCGGGTTAGGCGAGCTCCACTGTGCGGCGGACGGGCGGTTGCGTTCGTCCGCGATGTGAGGAAACCAGTGTTGAACCGAAGCGCGCATTCCTGGCTCGCCGCGGCCGCGTTGGCGGCGATCTCGCTGGTCCCGATCTCACGCGCCGCGGATCCGCACGCCAGCGACCCGCGACCCGCCGCCGAGCATGCCGCCGCGCCGGCCCATGACGGCGGCGCGGAGCACGAGCCGGCCAACCTCTTCGCCGGCGACATCGGCAACGCCGTTTTCACGCTGATCATCTTCTTCGTGCTGATTGGTGTGCTCGGCAAGTACGCGTGGAAGCCGCTGCTGTCGGTGTTGGAGCAGCGTGAGCAGGCGATTCGCGGCTCGCTGGAACAGGCGCGGCGCGAGCGGCTCGATGCGGAGAAATTGCTGGCGCAGTATCGCCAGCAGATCGACCGCGCTCGGGAAGAGGCGACCGGGATCGTGGACGAGGGCAAGCGCGACGCCGAGGCCGTACGGCGGCGGATTCACGACGAGGCGCGTCAGGAGGCCGACCAGATGGTGGCGCGCGCCAAACGCGAGATCGAGTTGGCCACCAGCACGGCGGTGAAAGAGTTATACGACCAGACGACCGAGCTGACGGTGCAGCTCGCCGGCACGGTCGCGCGCAAGTCGCTGACGCCGGACGATCATCGCGCGCTGATCAAGGAATCGCTGGAGCGGATCCAGGCGTCTCGGAACTGACGAGCGCGGCGCGGGCGTGTAGCGTCGGGCCTCCGTGCCCGACGGTCTGCGCTGCGTCGGGCTGGCGCGTGGCCCGACGGCACAGATCCCACCACTCGCGTGGTGGATTCGGAAAGACAGATGGCCGAGTCGTTCGACATTCAACTGGCCTACGCCGGCGTCTACGGCGAAGCGCTCTTCTCGCTGGCCGGCGAGCGCGGCGAGATCGAGCGCGTGCGCGGCGAGTTGGAAGAACTGGCACGGTTGGAGCAGGTCGAGCCGGACTTCGCCGCGTTCATGACCTCCGCCGCGCTGGACGACGACGTTCGAGCCGCGTCGCTGGAGCGCATGTTACGCGGCAAGCTCAGCGATACGCTGCTGAACACGCTGCAGGTGATGAACGAGCACGGCCGAGCGGGTTTGGTCGCCGCGCTGCTGCGCGACTTCGTCGTGCGCCAGGAAGCGGCGGCGGGTCAGATCGAAGCGCTGGCCACCACCGCGGTGCCGCTTGACGACGCGCAGAGGCAGGCGGTTGCGCAGACGGCGCAACGCGTGACCGGAAAAGCGCCGGTGATGAAATTCCAGGTGGACGAGTCGCTGATCGGCGGACTGGTGCTCCAGATCGGCGACTTGCGCTACGACAACTCGGTCCGCCGACAGTTGCATGTGGCTGCGTCGCGTTTGCGAGAGCGCAGCGACCGCGGGTTGGCGATTGGTGCGACGTAATGCGCGCGGTGCGCTGGCGATCGAAGGCACGGCGCGGGAATTGAGCAGGGTGGTTCGGGCGTCTCGCCCGTGCCGACAAGCGGGCGAGATGCCCTAGCGCCCTGAAAATCCGGGCGGCAGTCGCCCGTTAGGAAATGACGCCATGAAGTTCAAAGCCGACGAAATCGCAACAATCATCAAGAGCGAAATCGCGCAGTATCGCTCCGAGCTCGACGTGGCCGACGTGGGCAAGGTGCTCGAAGTGGGCGACGGTGTCGCGCGTGTGTACGGCCTCTCGAAGGCGCAGTCGGGCGAGATGCTTCAGTTCGCCAGCGGCGCTACTGGGCTGGTCTTCAACCTCGAAGAGAACTCGATCGGCGCCGTTGTACTGGGTGGCTATCTCGATGTGAAAGAGGGTGAAGAGGTCCGCACAACCGGTCGCCTGCTGAGCGTGCCGGTGGGCGAGGCGATGGTCGGTCGCGTGGTCGATCCGCTGGGCCGCCCGCTCGACGGGAAGGGTCCGATTCAGTCGCCGCACCGCCGCCCAATGGAGATCATCGCCCCCGGCATCGCCGAGCGCCAGCCGGTGACCGAGCCGCTGCAGACCGGCATCAAGGCCATCGACGCCATGATCCCGATCGGGCGCGGACAGCGCGAGCTGATCATCGGCGACCGTAAGACCGGTAAGACCGCCATCGCGATCGACACGATCATCAACCAGCGCGGCGGCGACGTGATCTGCGTCTACGTCGCGATCGGGCAGAAGGAATCGACCGTGGCGGCGCTGGTCGAGAAGCTGCGCGAATGCCACGCGATGGACTACACGATCGTCGTGACCGCCGGCGCGTCGGACCCGGCGCCTTTGCAATACGTCGCGCCGTACGCCGGCTGCGCCATGGCCGAGTACTTCATGTACGAGCAGGGCCGCGCGACGCTGTGCATTTATGACGACCTGTCCAAGCAAGCACAGTCGTATCGCCAGCTTTCGCTGCTGCTGCGGCGCCCGCCCGGACGCGAGGCGTACCCGGGCGACGTGTTTTATCTGCACAGCCGCCTGCTGGAGCGCTCCTGCAAGGTGGCGGAGCAGCGCGTCATTGTGCGAAAGGGCGCCGCCGCCGGCGACGAAACGCCGGTGAATGGCAAGAAGTACGTCGGCGTTCAGGACCAGCACGCGCTCGATCACGATCTCGAAAAACTCGGCAAGGACTCGCACGAAGTGCGCCGCATTAAGAAGTCCGGCGGCAGTTTGACGGCGCTGCCGGTGATCGAGACGCTCGAAGGCGAAGTCTCCGCGTACATCCCGACGAACGTCATTTCGATCACGGATGGGCAGATCTACCTGGAACCGGATTTGTTCTTCGCGGGCGTGCGGCCGGCGGTGAACGTCGGCATCTCGGTCAGCCGCGTGGGCGGAAACGCGCAGGTGGCGGCGATGAAGAAGATCGCCGGCTCGCTGCGGCTGGACCTGGCGGCGTTCCGCGAGTTGGAGGCCTTCGCGCAACTCGGCACAGAGTTGGATCCCGCCACGCAGCGGCAGCTCGATCGCGGCCGGCGCATGGTGGAACTGCTTAAGCAGCCGCAGTATCAGCCGATGGACGTGATCGACCAGATTCTCTCGATTCACGCCGGCACGCGCGGCTTCCTCGACGATCTGCCGCTGCCGCGCGTGCGCGAGTTCGAGACGGCGTTGCTGAAGCACTATCGGGACGAGTTCCCGGAGGTGCGCGAGCAGCTCGCGCGGGAGCGGAAGATGACGGACGAGATCGACGCGAAGCTGAAGGAGATTTGCGGGAACTTCAAGAAGCGCTTTGCGGCGGCGAAATGAGTATGCGGAAGGCGTGCCCAATCAAAACGCGAAGCGCAAGCGAGCGCGGCGGGAGTGCGGCCCGGTGTAGCGCGTTCGGCCCGCCTGAGTTTCGGTCAGTCGCCGCGGCGCGGTTGGCGACGCGCTCCGGACTATCGCGGCACATCCTGCCCTTCGCGCACATACGCACAAGCCGCGTTGACTTGTTCGGCACGCCACAAGTACCGCGTGCCGGCGCCAGCGGCCCAGACCGCGGCATCGGCGCAAACCAAGCCGGACGCGCGGAGTGCTCGCGTGGCGTACGCCTTAAACTGCACGACCATTTGTTCGGGGCTCAGAGCGGCGCTCCCGACAACGACGTGAACTTGGTTGGTTCGAACCGCCAACTCCAGCAGCGCCCAGGCGCGAATCTCGCAGCGGCGTCGAATCGTTGCGCCGACGAGCCTCTGCGCCGCTTCTTCGAGCGTGACCGGGCTGTTCAGCATTCGGTTCCGGGAGTGCGCGCGTCGGAGGTCGCTCGCTTCCAACATCGGCGTCGAATAGCCGTTGCACCGCCAATCGACCGAGCCGCGCTCATCGCCGTGAAGCCACATGCCGTACGTGCGCCAAGTCAGGAGATACGCCAGCGGCGGGTCGATCGAATCGAATCGTATGCCGCCGCGGAGGCTGGCGGAAGTCCGGCGTGTTGCACGACGCGCTCGCTTGCGCTTCGCGTTCTGATTCCGACCCGGGACGTTCGCACGCCGCGTTCGCTTGCGCTTCGCGTTCTGATTGCCGCAGGCGCAGGAGGCCCATGTGGCTAAAGCCCGCGCCATCACGAAACGCCGCAAGGCCGTGCGGAACATCCGCAAGATCACGCAGACGATGCAGCTCATCGCCACGGCCCGCTACGCCAAAACGCTGCAGCGCGCCACGGCCGGCAAGCCGTATACGCAGAAGATCACCGAGATGATCCAAAACCTCTCGGGCGTCGAGGCGGCTCAGCATCCGCTGCTGGCGATCAACGAAGGCGTCAAGCAGAGCGTCCTGCTGGTCATCACGTCGAATCGCGGTCTGTGCGGCTCGTACAACTCGTCCGTGCTGCGGGCCGCGGTCGAGCAGCGCCGCAAGCTGGTCGAAGCCGGCGTCACGCCCACGCTTGAGATGGTCGGTAAGAAGGGCCTGGGCTACATGCGCTTCCTGCGCTACGACGTGGCCGACTCGATCACTGACGTCGAAGACAAGATCGCTTTCTCGCGCGTCGCGGCCATCGCCGATCGCTACATGCATCTATACGAAACGCACCAGATCGCGCGCGTGGACGTGGTGTACATGCGCTTTCAGTCCGTCGCCGTGCAACGCGCCGTCGTCGCGCCGCTGCTGCCGATCGAGCCGCCCAAGGGCGACGCCGCGGCGACCGGCGGCATCGCGCCGTCGGCCGGGCGCGGCGCAGCGGGCGGCGCGTCGAGCGCGTCGCCGGGCTCGGATTCGGCCGGCGTCGTCCCAGCCGCGCCGCGATTGAAGGTGAACTTCGAATTTTCGCCTCCTCCGGAGCAGCTCCTGGCGCGGCTGATTCCGGAAACGGTGCGCATCCGGCTGTACCAGTATTTCAACGACGCGATCGTGAGTGAGCAGGTCTCGCGCATGGTGGCGATGAAAGCCGCCACCGACGCCGCCGGCGACATGATCAAGTACCTGACGCGCGAATACAACCGCGCCCGGCAATCGCAGATCACGCTTGAGCTGGCGGATATCGTGGGGGGGGCGGAAGCGGTGAAGTAAGAATGCAGAATGAAGAATGCAGAACGAGAATCGGACGCCAATCAGGCCGCGCGGCGCGGTCGAGATATCGCGGACCGCACGTTCCAGTTCGCGAAGCGCGTTGTCGCGGTCGCGCGGGCGATGCCGCGCGATCCAGCCGCGGCGACGATCGCGCGCCAGGTGATTCGAAGCGGGACGAGCGTTGGCGCGAACGTCGAGGAAGCCGAGGCTGCGCATTCGAAGGCTGAGTTCATCCAGAAAGTCAACCTGGCGCGCAAGGAAGCTCGCGAGACGTTGTACTGGCTCCGGCTGATCGGTGACTGTGGAATGCTGAGAACGAGCAGGCTGAGAAATCTGATTGCGGAGGCGAACGAGATCGTTTGCATCCTGACCGCGATTGTCCGGAACGCGCGAAAGATCTCGTGATGCGAGTCTTCGTTCTGCATTCTGCATTCTTCATTCTGCATTCAATCACGGAGTGTGCGTGATGGCGACAAACGGCAACATCGGTCGGGTCACCCAAGTCATCGGTTCCACCCTCGACGCCGAGTTCGAGGAATCGCGACTGCCGCGCATCTACAACGCGCTGAAGGTCGAAATTCGCTCCGAACTCGCCGGACAGACGCGGCAGCAGACGCTGTGGTGCGAAGTGGCGCAGCATCTGGGCGGCGGGCGCGTGCGGGCCGTCGCACTGGGCAGCACCGACGGCCTCACGCGCGGCGCCGAGATCGCCGACACCGGCGCGCCGATCAGCGTGCCGGTCGGCGAGGGCACGCTCGGGCGCGTCTTCAACCTGATCGGAGATCCGATTGACGGCCGCGGTCCGGTGAAGGCCACCGACCGCAAGCCGATTCATCGCGACCCGCCGGAGTTTGCCGACCTGACGCCCAAGACCGAGCAATTCGAGACCGGCATCAAGGTCATCGACCTGCTCGTGCCGTTCGTCCGCGGCGGAAAGATCGGCCTGTTCGGCGGCGCCGGCCTGGGCAAGACGGTCGTCATCCAGGAGCTGATCGCCCGCATCGCCACGCAGCACGGCGGCTACTCGGTCTTCGCCGGCGTCGGCGAGCGCACGCGCGAAGGCAACGACCTGTGGCTGGAGATGCAGCACGCCAAGATCGGCACCACGGGCAAATCGGTCATCGACCAGACGGCGATGGTCTTCGGCCAGATGAACGAGCCGCCCGGCTCGCGTCTGCGCGCGGCGCTGACGGCGCTGACGATGGCGGAGTATTTCCGCGACCAATCGGGCAAGGACACCCTGCTTTTCGTAGACAACATCTTCCGCTTCTCGCAGGCCGGCTCGGAGGTCTCCGCGCTGCTCGGCCGCATGCCGTCGGCGGTCGGCTATCAGCCGACGCTGGGCACCGAAATGGGCGAGTTGCAGGAGCGCATCACCTCCACCAAGAGCGGCGCGGTCACCAGCGTGCAGGCGGTCTACGTCCCGGCGGACGACCTGACCGACCCCGCCCCGGCGACGACGTTCACGCACCTCGACGCGTTCATCGTGCTCGAGCGCGCCATCAGCGAGAAGGGCATCTACCCGGCCATCGACCCGCTCGCGTCGAGTTCGCGCATTCTCGACCCCGGCGTCGTCGGCGCGGAGCACTACGAAATCGCCCGCCGTGTGCAGGCGATTTTGCAGCGCTACAAGAGCTTGCAGGACATCATCGCCATCCTGGGCGTCGATGAATTGAGCGAGGAAGACAAGCTGACGGTCGGCCGCGCCCGCAAGATTGAGCGCTTCTTTAGCCAGCCGTTCTTCGTCGCCGAGCAGTTCACCGGCTTCGCGGGCAACTACACGCGCAAGGAAGACACGCTGCGCAGCTTCAAGGAGCTGTGCGACGGCAAGTGGGACCACCTGCCCGAGCAGGCGTTCATGTACGTCGGCGGAATTGAAATGGCGGCCGAGCGGGCGGAGAAACTGAAGGCAGGGAAGTAGCGTTCGACCTCCGAATCGGACGCCGCCGAAGAACGACGTCGCCGCGCTGAGGGAGTCCGTGCCGACCCCCTCGCCCGTTGTTTAACTATCGTTTTTCGGATTCCGGCTCGCGGATATATTGCATTCAAATGGACGCCGCCCGCGTCACACCGCCAGGCGCGCAAATCGGGCTCACGAACTCCATGCCCTTGGAGCAATCCACCGATCCCGACCTTGGCCGACGCAGCGCATCGGCTCTGGGCGCGGTTTTGCGCTTGCTTCAGGACGCGGAAACGGCGTGCCTGGAGCAGGTGTCGGCGGCCGACTACGCCGAGCCCGACGCGCTGGCCAGCGCAAGGAATTTCTCGGCTTACCTCAGCATCCGACGCAATGACATTCGCGAGTTGCAGCGCGACTTGCATCGCCTGGGCTTGAGCTCGCTCGGCCGAATCGAAACCCACGCGCTCGATTCGCTCGCGTCGGCGTGCTCGATTCTGGCTCGCCTCAACGGCCTTGCGCCGCCGCAATTGCGCGCCCCGCGCCTGGACTACGACGCCGGCGAGCAGATTCTCGCGCGACGCGCCGAATTGCTGCTGGGTCCCCGCCCGCCGCATGGCTCGACGCGAATCATGGTCACGATGCCGGCCGAAACCGCGCTGCGGTACGAATTCGCCCGCGAATTGATCGCCTCGGGCATGCAGATCGCGCGGATCAACTGCGCCCACGACGCGCCGCAAGTGTGGCTGGCGATGATTCGAAACATCCGGCAGGCGGCGATCGAGCTGCGGCGGCCGCTGGTCATCGCCTGTGACCTACCGGGCCCCAAGATGCGCACCGGGCCGATGGACACCGGTCCGGGCGTCGTGCGCTGGCATGCCTTCAAGGACGCCTACGGAAAGATCATCGCCCCGGCACGGATTTGGCTCGCGGTGGATCGTCCCGCGCCCGAGTTCGCGCACGCGACCTTGCCGGTGAACGCCGAGTTCGTCGCACAGCTTCGCCCCGGAGACGAGGTGCATTTCCGCGACCATCAGGGCCGCGTGCGATGGGTCGTCATCGCGTCTATCGGCGAAGGAGGCGTCTGGGCCGAGGCGGCGCGCGGCGCCTTCGTGGTGGCGGGAACGCAGCTCTTCGCCCGTCGCGGCGACGCGGAATTGCCGGAGATCGGACGCGTTCGCGAACTGCCGCCCATGCCGCGCGAGATCTCGCTGCGGCTTGGCGACACATTCTTTCTCACGCCGGAGCCCGCGACGCCGGCGTCGCCTTCCGCCGAACCGAGCGCGATCGGTTCGCCGATCGAGGTGCGTTGTTCGCTGTCGCAGGTATTTCGGGACGCGCGGCCGGGCCAGCGCGTGTTCTTTGACGACGGCAAGATCGCCGCGATCGTCGAGGAAGTCGCGCCGGCGCGGTTGCGGCTGAAGGTCACCTGGACGCGCGGCAACTGGGCCCGGCTGACCGAAGACAAGGGAATCAACCTGCCCGATTCGTCGTTATGCCTGCCGCCGCTGACGGAAGACGACCTGGCGGCGCTCGATTTCGTCGCGGCGCATCACGACGAGATTGACGCCGTCGGACTTTCGTTCCTGCAACGCGCCGGCGACGTGGACGCGCTCTTCCGCGAGCTCGACCGGCGCGGCGCGGGCGGCATGGGCGTCATTCTGAAGATCGAAACCGCGACGGCGTTTCAGAATCTGCCGGGAATCCTGCTCAGCGCGCTGCGGCGAAACAGGGTCGGCGTGATGATCGCGCGCGGCGATCTGGGCGTCGAGGTCGGGTTCGAGCGCATGGCGGAGTTGCAGGAGGAGATCGGCTCGCTCTGCGCCGCGGCGCACCTGCCCGTCATCTGGGCCACGCAGGTGCTGGAGACGCTGGCGAAGAAGGGCATGCCGTCGCGGGCGGAGGTCAGCGATGTGGTGTTGGCAGCCCGAACGCAATGCGTCATGCTGAACAAGGGCCCGCACCTGGCGGTCGCGATCCGCTTCCTGGCGGGCGTCTTGGCACGGATGGAAGGACATCAGGACAAGCATTTTCGGTTGATGCGCGCGCTGCGAGTGGCCACGCGCTTGGGCGACCAGGATCACCTTCAGTGAGATACCGGGAGTCGTCGGCAGATTTGGCCGTTCGCGGAGAATTTCTTCGAAATGGGCTTGCCCCCCCCCCCCCCCCCCGAGGGGGATACACTCCCGCCAACTTCGGGAGGAACTCTCAATGTTCGTAGAGCGTGCAGCAATTCTGTTGCTCTTGTCTGCTATCGTAAGTCCGCAGCTTCGCGCGGACGAGAATTATGTGATAGGGTGTTGGGTGTACGTCGGTACAGCTCATTGCGGCACCGACAATTCACCGCCATGCAAGTGCGGCGACGCTCCATGTGAACTGATCGATTGCAATGGCGACAACAAATGGGTCTGCACGTGCGGACTTGGCCAAGGAATCGAGAAACTTGTCTATTTCGACATTCCTCTCTGGACGAGCGCGCCTACGGGTTATTACGCGAATGCTGAATACCGTGTCTGCGCCGTAGTGTACGATTGCCACGCGGCGGCGACTCAAGAAACCGTCTGTGATGACCAATGTAACGACATTCAGCGGACTTGCGGATGGGAGTTTGATCGGTTCTCCGTCGTGCAGGTAATCGTTGGAACGCTATCGGTTTGCCCGCAGCCCCCGCCATGACAATACCGATCCTGGTCCTGCTGCTTCAATCGACGGACGCAAACCCGCCTCGCGCGTTGGCGCGCGCGCAAGAAGCACGCCTGGAACTGCGCGGCGCAAATCTCCGCTGGCGCGTACTTGATTTCCGCGCCAACAAGAAGACCCCGCGCGAGACATTTCATGCCGGCCGAATCGCCTGGAACGGCGACCTGTGCTACGAAAACCGCGGCGACGCCAACGGCGTGTTGCAGTACGACCACCAAGGCGCGCCGGAAATCCTGACGTCGCACGGCGTGCTGATGAAGGCCAACGGCGAAACGTGGCAGTGCTTTCGAGACAACAACAATGCGAATTTCTGGAAGAGCGATCGAGTCGACGATTGGCGCGAGTTGGCGCCGTTTGTGGACATTCGCACGCTCGGCCTGGGCCTGCGGTTCGGAGAGTCCAAGATCCTCGGTCGCGATGATCTTCTCGCATTTGATGAGACTCCACTGCGATACGAGCAATCCGAACACGATGGTGAGTTCGTCGTAACCGCCACGAACTCCCGCGGTGCGCGGATTGAGTGGCGCATCAATCCCGCAAAGGGTTGGAACGTCGAGCGAGTCACTCTCTTTGGATCTTCGGGCGCGGAACGACAACGCGCGGTTGTTCGCGTGAAGCAATATGGCGACAAGACGTGGTTCCCGGAAAGCGTTTCCTACTTCGGCGGCCGAGGCGCCGCCGAGCTGGAATCGACCGTGGAAATCGGCGACGCCACGTTCTTTGCGCCAGACGCGCCAAACGAGCTAACGCCAACGCTAATCGGCGTGGAACCCGGTGCTGCCGTGACCGGACAAAAGGGCGCGTTGGACAACGCGAAATTGATGCGCTGGGACGGCGATCGCGTGGTGACAGGTCGCGAGTGGACCGAAGCCGTCGCGGCGGGCCTCAAGAAACCCGGTCCGGCGGTTGCGCGGGCCGAACGCGGCGAGTTTTCGCGCATCATGCGGATCGGAAAAGCCAAGGTTTCAGACCTTGGGCTGTGGGAACGATACGTGCAGGCGTTCATCCGCAGGTATGAGCTCGACTCCGAGCAATCGGAGCGCGCCTGGAACGTCCATGCCGAGTGCGTTCGAAAGGCGAACCAATATCTCGAGCAAAATCGCGCGGAGCTCGACGTGCTCGACCGCACGGTTACGACGCAACCCAGCGCCGACAAGCTGGCGCAGCTACTAGCGCCTCTGGACAAGATATTCAACGAGGATCTTCGGCCGCGACTGCATCAACTCCTCACGCGTTCGCAGCGTCGGATGTTCGGCGACCCTGGGGCTGACGACCCCCATTAGCCGCACAAAGCCCAGGTTCTCGGCGGAAAATCACGTCATCCGCTATTCACGCGCCAAACTCATCAGCGCCAGCCCCAGCGATGACGATTGCGGATAGGCCGTCGCGGCGCGGCGATAATTGGCGGCGAAGCGCGCCTCGATTGCCGGCGCAACGGCGGCGACTTCGCCGACGCGGGGCGGCTCGTGACCCGCGCTCGTGCCGCCGTCACGCGCGAAGCCGCTCCAATAGCCGGCGCCAAACGCGGCCACAATCACCGCCGCGTAGCGCAACAGCCCCATCACGAGGCGATACTGCGTTGCGGCGGGTGACGGCGCGCGCCGTGGCAGCGGGATCCGAGCCGCGCGGATGGCGGCTTCGGGTGCATCGAGCTGCGTTTCGGCGACGGCGGCCTGCGCTCGCATCAACCCATTCGCAATTTCGCGACAATTGGCGCAACTCGCGCAGTGTTCGTCTGCCTGCGCTCGCTGCGACGCCGGCAGTTCGCCGCCGACGAATTCGGCCAGCGACTCTCGAAATTGATCGCAATTCATGATCGACTCCCGCTTGCGACTCGTGCGCGACCCGGTTCCCTGACGCCCAGTTTGTTTCGAACGGCCTCCAGCGCGCGAAGGTAGTGCGTCTTCGCGGTCGGCGTGGCGATTCCCAGCTCCGCCGCGATCTGCTCAAACGTCAGGCCGTCGTAACACTTGGCGATCAGAACCAGGCGCTGCTGCTCGCTGAGCGTTTCCATCGCCGCGTGGATGGCCGCCAGCATGTCGCGGCGCTCCGGCTGGTCCTCGGGCGTGACTAATCCGGAGTGAACGCGAAGCGATCTCCTGGCCGCCGCCATCGAGCGCCAGCGGTCGATCGACACGCGCGTCGCGACGCGCCTCAGCCACGCCAGCCGCCCGACGCCGACCTGCCGCGGCGGCGTTTGCATCAGGCGGACGAATGTCTCCTGCACGATATCCGCCGCGTCGGCGTGTGAACCGGTCAGGCCGAATGCCCAGCGATACACGTCGGCACGATGCGCCCGGAAGCATGCGTCCACATCGAGCGACTCATTTCTGTCCGCCACAAATCGGCTCCCACACGGGGAGTGCGGGCGTCTCGCCCGCACCGGCTTACGCTGCGCGACCCAGCCGGTCGGCGGGCGGGCAAGATGCCCATCCCACCCTTCGTCCGCCAGATCTCGCCGCGCACATCCGCACGTCCGCTGCTAGCGCTCAACCCGGCTCGTGGCCATCAGCACCACGTCGCGGTCCATCAGCGCCTCGCCCGGGAATTCCCACACCGCCGCGCCTTCATCGAGCTTGTCGGCGTTGTGCTCGACGATGCGGCCCGGCAGTTCGACCCGAATCGCCCAGTGCTCGTCGCCGAGGTCTTCGGTCACGGCGCGGGCCGCTTCGGCCTTTTCGTACGCCGCGAAGAACGTCGCCTGCTCGGCGGCCGGTGCATGCGAATCTTCGAGCACCGCATGCATCTTCTCGCGCGACTGGTCCACCAGGCGCTGCGCGTATTCATTGATCTTGGCGTCGCGCGAATCGGTCGACGATTCGCCGAGCAGCTCGACGACCGGCGCCACGTCTGCGTTGTCGAAGTGCTCGATCATGCCCCGGCGAAGCCGAAGCCCGACGTCCTGCGGCCAGCGCAGGTGCGCCTCGGACAGCGCGGTTGCGATGTACTCGGCCCGCTTGCGGCCTTCGACCCGCCGCAGCGCCGCGACCATCGCGCCACGCTCGTCGGGAGTCAGTTCCTCGGCGTTCTTGCCCGCGATTTCCTTCAACTTCT
Organism: Phycisphaerae bacterium; assembly: GCA_046350315.1. Lineage (GTDB taxonomy): Bacteria > Planctomycetota > Phycisphaerae > UBA1845 > Fen-1342 > CAZHTF01. The sequence goes on along the minus strand of JAXMAP010000002.1, from coordinate 943,276 downwards.
CGTCTTCCTTCATTTCGCGATTCAGATAGTCGTAGCGGACGTTCTCGCGGGCCTTGTACACGCGATGGAAGTGGTAGTACGTGCCGTCGGCCCGTTGCTCGACCTTGACTTCGGTCGGAAACGCCAGCGCCGTGTCGCGATTTCGATCGCCCGGCGTCGCGAAAGACGCGGGTAACGGCTTACCGGCGTCGACACGCAGGCGCGCTTGACGCTCCTTCTCCGTCTTCTTCTGCTCGGTCTGCTTGATTTCGTCCTTGATCGTCCAGCCGCCGGCTTCCTCGGGCATCGCGTCGCCGGAGGTGAAATCGCCCGGGTCGCCGGTGTACGTCAGCTCGAAATCGACGGCTCCGTCGCGCGCGACGCGGATCGTCTCTTTGCGCTCCAGGCAGCCGGCGACCAGAACACTGACCGTCACCATCGTCGCAAGCAAGATCGGCCGAGTTATCAGGTTTTTCATGGCGACACTCCGAGCGAGCCGTGCGCGAACCGACCGCCGGATCACAACCGGTCGCGCCGCTTCGCACACAGTAGACGGATTTGGCGCCCAAACGGATGACAGGCTTCGGTGAAAAAAATCGCTCGGCAATTAACGAGCGATTTTCTTCACTTCCGGCGGAATGGCGAACCGATCATCCGGCAAGTCGACATTGTGCTTTACCGATTCCCAGACGGTCTTATTCTCGGTTCCCATGGTGGTCGTTCGCGACTTGTGCGCAATCATCACTCCATCGACCTTCTTGTAGTCCTCGAGCACGCTGGTGATCTTGATGTCGTCGCCGGACAGCGGGTGCTTGCGCGAGCGCTCGATCTTTCGCAACAGCCCGCTCTCGCGCTCGAACCAGCAAAGCTCCTCTGCGCCGTCGGCGGTGACCATCCGCACCTTCCAGCATGCGGCGCCTTCGACCTCTTCCGCGCCCATGCTGGCGGCGTCCTTGTACACTTTTTTCCAATCGACCCAGCGCATCATGTTCGCCTGGCGGATCGCGTCGCCGAGTTCTTCGCCTTCCAGCACTCGCGCGCCCATACCGGGGAGGATCTCCCAGGCGATGTGTCCATCGGTGCCGCGCCGAATTTGCCCGATACTCTCGGAGTCAACCTCGAAATAGGCCTTGCTCGGGGCCTCGAAATACGCCGTCAACGTTCCGTCGGCGTGGTCGCCGAACGCGATTTTGCCGCGCATCACGCGATTCTTGAGCTTCTGCTGCGCCTCGCGCCCGCCACAAGCTTCGACGTGGCGCTCGATAATCTGTTCGGGGCGTGGCGGCTTACCTTCCTGCCCGTGCGCGACTGCCGGGGCGTACGCGGCGAGAAAAGCGATCAACGGGTATCGAATCTGGACCAGCGGCATGGCAACTCCCTTGTTGTTGGTCAAAGTCGGGCCGGGCGCGCCTGCGAGCGGCGGCCGATGTTCAACGCCGGCCCGACGTCGCGACATCGCTGAAACGGCATAATCCTACCCGCTACAGCCGAGGGCGGCTGTGTAGGCATGAATGCAGAGTGAAGAATGCAGAATGCAGAACGAAAACCGGCCTCCGATCAGAGCGCCTGGCGCGGGCGGGATATCGCAGGAGGCGCCGAGGCGGTGAAGTGCCACAAGAATTCCCAAGCGATTGGGCCGATCTATCTCACCCGCCGCCTCTCGACTTTACCGTTTGGGTACTGGCTCGGTTTCGCCGATAGGTGCCCCGACCGTAAGAGGCGACTCTGGTGACGCGCGGAAAGCCGCTCCCTCACGGTCGGGCCTCGGTGTCGAGCGTTTTCCTGCCGTCGCATGCGAAACCAAAGCCACTACCGCCGTTTGGGACCGGGTTGACAAACCGTGGGGCGTGCGAAATAATGATTGAAGATACATTCACTAAAAGGTATGCCGCATGGCCCGACCGGTGCTGAAACGATCTCACATCGAGCGCGGCGTGGTGCGCGCCATCGCCGACAAAGGCCTGCGCGGCACAACGATTCAGGACATCGCCGACGCCGCCGATGTTTCGCCCGGACTGCTCTACCGTTATTGGAAAAACCGCGACGCGCTGGCGATCGAAGTCTACCGCCGCCACTACATCGCCCTGTTCGAGCGCTTTGTCGCCGCCGCCGCGAAGGAGCACGACACATGGGGTCGCCTGGCGGCGATCGTGCGCGGCTTTCTGGCGCTGGCGGACGAAGATCCGGTGCTCGTGAAGTTCCTCTTGTTCAGTCTGCACGAGCTGTCGGCGAAAGTGCCGGTGGAGAAATCCGCGCGAGCGCTGCTGCGGCGCGTGCTGGCGGAGGGCATGCGGGCCGGGCAGCTTCGCAAGATGGACGTGGAGCTGGCCTGCGAGCTCGTGATCGGGCTGATCATCCAACCGGTGATCGGCGGGCTGTATCACTACCTGCCGACGCCATTTGCGCGGTTGCTTGATGAGATCATGGGTGCGTTGCGGCGGGTGTTGGGAACGGAACGCGAGTCGGCGCGGCGCGCCATCCAGTGCGTTCCGCCGCAATCGGGACCGCGAAAGACCGGCGTTCGCCTGAGATCGCCAAATTCGCATTGACTTTCGGCGATCCGTCGGCATGATGGGCGCGGGGTCGGAACGGAAATGTAGCCCAGCCGCCCTCGGCTGCGAAATGTAGCTGCGAAATGTGGCCCAGCCGCCCTCGGCTGTGGCTTGCTTGGGGAGACGCACATGCCGGCTCGCTCGCTGAATCACGGCGATTCCGTTCTCTCTCTCTCTCTCTCTCTCTCTCTGCGCGCGTGCGCGTAGGCGCCTGCTCCGAACGCCGCTGCTCGCCGCGCTGTGCGCGGCATTAGCGGCTGAAACGGCCCTGGCGCAGATTTACATCGAGCCGCGGGCGGGGTTGCCGCGGCGGTGGGAAGCGGGGATGTCGGTCACGCCCTTTTCCGTCGTCAACCTGTACAACGGCAATCTCACCACCGTCATCCCGCTGGTCAGCTTCGACCCGGTCGGCCCGCCGGTGTCGTTCACGCTGTATCACAACAGCACGGCGGCGGCCAGCGGCGAGACGGTGCAGGCGTCGCTGGGGTTCTCGTTCGGGCCGGGCTGGACGTGCAGCTACAGCAGCCGGCTGACGTTCGATTTCCCGCCCAACGCGCGGCTGATCGAGGACGACGGGAACCTGTACAATTACACGTTCAGCAGTTCGACGCCGCCGTTCACGTATTACACCGCCGAGGCGGGCGTGTTCGATCGGCTGGTGAAGGACGACAACGCGGCGTCGGACCGGCGCTACGTGTTGACGCGGCCGGACGGGACGCAGCGCTACTTCGATTCCGCCGGCAAGTTGACGTACGAGCGCGACGACACGCGCGACGCGACGAATCGGAACGAAATCGCGATCGTCCGCGATACAGCGAACAGCCGCGTGCTGATCCAGAGCGCCGCGAAGATGAACGGCTCTGTGAGCGATCATCCGATCACGATCAACTACAGCGCCGGCTACGCGACGACGATGACCTGCCCGCGCTCGATGGCCTCGACTGACATGTGGACGTTCGTCACCGAATCGAATGGCCTGGGCGGGCTGCGGACCAAGGAAATCCGCCTGCCGTCGCTGCCGGACGATCCGCAGATTCCGCTGCCGGAGTACAAGCTTGTCCTGGGATACGACACGTCGAACCGCGTTCTGAGCGTCACGGATCGCGACAGCAAGGTGTATTCGTGCACGTACTCGGCCGACTACCTCGCGACGGTGACCGACCCCGCCTACGGCTACACGCAGTCGTTCACGATCGGCCAGCAAATCGGCAGCAACGTGCAAAGCACTTACACCGATCGCCGCGGATACGTCTGGAAGTTCCTGTTTTCGCTGAGCGGGAACTTCACGCGCCGCACCAACCCCCTGAACAAGTACGTGCAGATGACTTACAACAGCAGCCGTTTGGTCACTTCGTACATGGACGAGCGCTTCAAGACCTGGACGACCACGTACGTCAGCGGCACCAACCGGCCGGCAACGATCAAGAGCCCGCTTCCCGGCACGCCGCAGCAGATTTGGACGTTCAGCTGGCAGCCAGTGCCTGGCGAGCCGAACGTGTATCGAATGACGCAGGTCACGGACCCGCTCGGGCATTGGACGATTTACGAGTACGAGTCCGACCCGAGCGCCATTCCGCTTCGGCCAATTCGCATCCGCGAGCAAGCCGCGCTCTCCGGCGGCTCGGACGCGGTAACCTCGATCGAGTATCACCAAACGAACCGCGCGCTGGGACAAATCTACCTGGTCACGGACGCCAACGGCGTAGCGCACAAATTCACCTACGATGAGTGGGGCTACTTCGAGAAACTGATCGAGGGTCTTGACCCCGCGAACTTCGGCGGCGGGATGGTGTGGCCTTGCGTGGTCGGGCCGAACACGAACGACCCGATCGGCAATCCGACCGGCGTGTGCTCTGGATTCGGGTGCAGCAATCCGACAGGCGATCCGTCCGGACGCACGCGTTCCAACAAGTGCCTAGGGATCGGCCGAACGCCGCCGACTTGCCCGGGCTACATTGAGTCGCCCAAGCGCTTGGCCGATCCGCTGTTGCTGCCCGCGGCAATCCTGTCCGCGAAAGGCGGCAACTCAGATTTTGTCTATGACCCCGCCGGGCGGCTCACGGATTCACGCCTGACCTTTGATGGTTGGACTGGTGATCAACAGCGCAACCGCCACATCGTGTATGACGACGTGGGACGCCCGCGATCTTGGGAACTGGCTGGTACGTACGACGGCGTCGATCCCGGCAGCAACGAATTCATCGGAATCTACGACGCCGCTCTCAACCGCCGCTTTGAAGTCCCGGCCGTCAACGGCTACGACGCCGCCGGCCACGTCACGGAGCTTTGGGAGCCGGGCGGCGTGGTTTCGCAGTTCGCATACGATCAGATCGGCCGCTTGACTTCGGCCTCGCGCAACGGCATGAGCGCGACAAACACGTACGACGACGCGCACCGGCTGACGCAGGTCGTGTTCGCCAGCGGCGCGAAGATCGTGCGGACGTATGATGATGCGAACCGCCTGACGCGGATCGAACACAAATCCCCGACAAATGTCGTGCTCTACCAACTCGACTACGTATGGAATTTAGACAACACAATCTACACACGGGCCGAGACTGATAATCTGACAACGCCGACGATCGTCACCACGGTCACGTTCACCTACGACGCCCGTAAGCGCCTGACGCGCGAAGTCCGCCAGCGCACGCAGGGCGGCCTGACGACCAATGAGTTCGACATCCATTATCAGTATGACCAGCTCGGCAACCGCACGTACCAATCGCGCCTCGTCGGCACGACGCTTTACGAGACCAATTACGTCTACGACACCGATTACCCCAATCCACTTGTGTTGCCGTATCCAACGCGGAATAACCGCTTGCTCAGCTACACGGAGAACACTGACGGCGTGCCGTTGCGCACGGTGACGTACACGTACTACCAAACCGGCGACGCGTCGAATATCACCATCCGCGACGTGGGCGACCTCGACGAGCAGGGCCGCCAGATCGCGCGCGACTTGGCGCTGTATTACAACAAGAACGGCATGCTGTCGCTGGCCTATTGGGGAACCTGGTCCGAATCCGGCGGCGCCCCCGTCGCCGGCATGCACACCGCGACAACGGCGCGCGAATTCCGCTACGACGCGGCGAGGCAGCGCTACGCGGCGATCCCGCTGACGCGCATCAGCGGCACGCCGGAGCAGCCGTGCTTTGGGCGCGGGCCGCTGACGGAGGCAACCTGGACCGATTACGTCGGCGACATGCCGTACACGGATTTCCAGGCCAGCGTGAACGGCGGCACGCCGTTCACGACAACGCTGACGCGGCATTTTCTGAATTCTGAGCAAAATGGCGCAGGGGTCTCGCAGTATTTCCATGATGATCTGCTCCGAAGTGCGGTCTTGGCAACGGATTCCGCCGGTGCGCCGGTTTCCGCAGGCAGCGGCGTGGCGAAGCTCGCGTACACCGCCTTCGGCGAAGAAATTGCGCTTGTCGGCGGCAACGGTGTCGGCAGCGCCGCGATGCCGACGCGGTATCGGTACGTGGGCGGGTACGGATATGAGGCCGATTGGCTCGTTCTCGACGGCAAGCCGGGCAGTGCGCCGATCACGCTTCAGCACGTCGGTTACCGCTGGTATCAGGCGAACATCGGGCGTTTTGTGCAGCGCGATCCGGCGGGCCTTGCGGCTGGATTGAATCAGTACGTGTACTGCCGCAGTCGACCCGCTAGCCTCGTGGACCCGGCCGGGCTTGGGGGTAAAGACCCGACTTACGGTTTGCCAAAGGAGTTTTGGAATTGGGCGCACCACCAGGTCGAATTCGCTGCGGAGAAGGTCGCCGGCAATCTTCCCAAAGACGTGGCGTTTGAGTGGTACCAGGAATGGCTTGAGCTAGGAAAGCCAATGGTCCGTGGACCCAAGTTTCCTGGTGGATTCGTAAAGGGCATCGGTGGCGGTCTATGCATCCTGGGATTACTTTACAACCTAGCTGAGCCGTGCGGTGCCGGTGACATTCGGCCAGAGATCATTGAAGTCCTTGATCCGCCGCCAGATTACGTGATCGTTGGATTTCCAATGTGATCACGGACGCTGTGTGAGTCAATTTGTACACTCGCGCTCGAAAGTCGATATGGCGCTAGTATCCTTGCACGCAGGTGGTGCTTTGCTCGATGCCGATCGCTTCTTGGCTGAGTTTGATCTCAGTTCAGACGTAGTTGTGCACCGCCGGGGCGACAGGACTTCCCGCGGGAGGGTGCTGGATGAAACGTGGATTGTCGTTGAGTTGGGCGAGTTGTCGGAGGATTGGCGGGAAGTGACGGGCTTCATTCAGGCGAACGCGCGCGCGTTGGATCGCCTTCGATCCGACGGGCATGAGTGTTTTCTGCGAGTACGAAATGGCGTTGGGAGCAACGAGGCGATCGCATGGTTCCTTCACGTTCCGCAATCGGTCCTCAGACTTCTGACCGAGCATGAAGTTGAGCTGAACGTATTTTCATATTCAGTCGCCGAGTCATCCACAGACCAAGTAGCGGGAAATGAGCAGACATGAGGGACGGTTGGGCCAGTAGGCTGGGCTGAGTCCGCGAAGCCCAGCGTTCCGACGGCCAATGGCAGCCTTTATCGCGAGCTGCGCGATGAGTTGGTCGGCAAGCCGCCGGCGATGGACGCGCTGCACGCGCCGCGCACCACGATTGCTTCGCTGGCGGCGACGCCGGGCCGCGCCAAGATCGGCGAATACCTGCGGGCGCTGCCGGGGATCGAGGAAGTGTTGACCGCGGACCCGACGCTGACGGACTTGTCGTGGCTGGGCGAGCGCGTCTCGCTGCACTTGTGCGACGGGGACACGATCGTCGAAGTCGATCCGTCGCAACTGCGTCCGCTGAACCTGCTGGGCGAAGTCGCCATCAGCACGCAGGCCACGATCGCCGCCGGCATTCTGGCCACCAGCCTGCCCGCGTATGCGTGCGTTGACCTGGCCGACCGCGAACGGGCGCAGCGGTTTCTGGACCTGCTCGCGTCGCGGATCGTGCTGAAGGGCGACACGGTGCTGGGCCTGCCGACCGCGTATGACGCCTACCGATTGCCTGATTACCGCGGACACGCGTGCTACGTCATCAGCTTCCGCGTCTATGCGCTCAAGCTGCGCCTGAGCGTCGCGATCGTCGGGGATCACCTGGTCGCGGCGACCAAGGACGAGACGCTGCGCACCGTGATCGATGACGCGCAGACGCCAGGCGAGCCGCTCGAGGGCGCCGCGCACCTGCAGCTCCGCCTGAATTTCGACGCCTTGCGAGCTTTCAAGCCCGACCTGCGACGCTACTGGGCCGAGCGCGCCCGGCAGGCCTGTCACGCCAATCTGGCCTCCATCCAACAGATCGCAACGCTCCACGGCGTTCCCGTCGCCGAGGTTGGGCCGCTGTCGCAGGCCAAGTACGGCGTGTCGTACTTCTGCCCCGAAGGCGGCGAGTATCGCCTGAGCGCGTCGGGCGAGCAGGCCGAATGCTCGCTGCACGGCAGCCGGCGCAACCCGCGCCAGAACACGCCCTCAGGCGAGTCGGCGGCGTTCCTGAGTTTCGTTGAAACGCTGCAACGAATCACGCTGTCGCTCAAATTCGAGGATGAGGCGCTATTTGCGACGGTGGAGGTTGAGCGGAAGTAACTTCGGTGCGAGCGGAAACTGTAGAGCGGAGCCGTAGGATGCGTCGGCCGTATCGACGCACCATCGCGCAGAACGGCATTTTGCCGGGTGTCCTGCCGACGGCTGTTCGCGTCGGCAGGCAAGTACAACGCGCCGCTTCGGAGCGGAATTTCGCTCCGGACGCGCGAACCAAACCGGGCCGCCGGCGGTCTAACTCGTCGGGAGCGCCGGGAACGTGGATACGCTGAAGGTCGAGCAACTCCTGGACCGCTTCATCTCCGGCAAGGCCGACGCGCTTGGCGAGCTGGCGCGGCGGTACGAACGCCTGCTTTTGGGGCTCGCGGTGGGGCTGCTGGGTGGTCGCCGCGACGCGGCGTGTGACGCGGTGCAGGATACGTGGCTGCGCGTGATTCGCTTTGGTCGCAGATTCGATCGCCGCGGCAGCTTCAAGACCTGGATCTATCGCATCACGCTCAATTGTGCCCGCTCGACCCGCGCGGCGCGCGTCGGTCGATCGGCTTCGCTCACAGACGCAGTGTTATCGACCGGCGATGACGCTTCGGGGACTTTCCATGACACGCGCTTGCACGAGTCGGCCGCCGGCCGGGCTTCTCCGAAAGCGCCGGATCGGTCGGCTGAGCTTCGCGACGCCGTCGAGCGGTTGCCGGAAACGCAGCGCAACGCCGTGCCGACGCGTTACCGCTACGCCGGCGGGCATGCGTGCGAATCGGATTTGCTGGTCTTGAATGGCAAGCCCGGCTGCAGCGCGCGCCCATGGTGGCGCGCGACGCGGCCGTGAAGTGGTCGACAAGACGCTACTCGGCGAACGACACGACGTTCGAGATCTTCCCGCGCAGCGAGAGCCGCACAAAATTCACGCCGCGGAACACCTCCTTGCCGTCCGGCGATTTCACCGCCCACGCCGCGCGGGCGTAGCCATGCAGGCATGTCGGCGCGGCGGCTCCGCCCAGCGAAAGGCCGGGCATGTGGTTCAGGCTGTTTGCGATGTGCGCGGAAAGCGTGTCGATGCCGTCGGTGCAGGCCCATGATGTGCGCACACGCACGTCCGGCTCGCAGCAGCGCTGGAGCAGCGCTCGCCGGGCGGATTCGTCGCGCTCACTCCAGGCGCGGTAGTACGCATCGAGCGTTTCGAGCAACGCGCCGGAGTGCTGTGCATCTGACGACGCGCGGGCCAGCATCGACAGGTAGTGTTTCCAGCCGCCCAGATGACTGCGGCGTGCGTCCGGGGTCGGCAGACCCGTATGGCGAAGTTCGACCCGCGTGCCGTCCTCGTCCTCGAAGAGTCGAATCTCGACCCGCGTCGATTCGGGCGGGATGCCGGGTTGCCCGCTCTCATATCCCCACGTGAACTCGACGCGCGTCATCGGCTCGATCGCGGTGATTCGCCCGCCGGATACGCTGCCTGATGGGCCCGGATAGCACACGCGGATTCGCCCGCCGATGCGCGGGTCGACGCTCGTGCCGGCCTGCGGCGGACCGCCGGCGTATGCGCCGATCCATGCGGCGAAGCGGTCGGCGTCACTGAAGAACGACCAGACGGTGCTCAACTGCGCGGCGATTCGGACGCTGACGACGACTTCGCGTTCATCGACGTGGTCAGGCTGAAGGGGGCTCATCGCTTGGCTCCAGGATTTCGCGGACACTATGCGTCGCTGAGACTGGTTGGGCGCCGCGGCGGACCGCTTCTCGCTCGGCCGCCTCGGCCAGCGTCCTCAGCGCGGTCAATCGCTCACTCCACATCGCTTCGAGCGCGGCGGCGAACGGCCCCAGCGCGGCGCGGTTCGCGCGGTAATAGAGGCGTTTTCCGTCCCGCCGACGACTCAGCAGCCCGGCGCGGAACAGTGCGCCGACGTGCTGCGACACGGCGCCGAATGTGGTCTTGAACTGCCCCGCGATCTCGCCGGCGCAGCATTCCCGCGCCCAAACCAGGTGCAGGATCGTCAGGCGCGTGGGATCGGAAATGAGCTTCATCGGAAACACGAAATCATTTTAGCTCATGCTAAAATGAACTGCAAGACACAAAATTCGTAGCACCGCGCCGCCGCGACGAAACCTGGCTGACTAAGACCTAAGTTCGTCGAATCTTTACTTTTTGTTCGACGGATGGTCGGTGCTGATGTACAGTCCCCGCCCATTCGCGGGCCGTATCCCCGCACGTCGCTTCGTGGTCAGGAGAGAGGAGTTTCCGAATGCTTCGCGTCCGCCCAACGTCTCTGCGCGCGCTCAGCGCGTGTGTCGCCGTCGCTGGCTTCTCAGCTTCGGCTTTCGGCTATCTCGGCAGTTTCCGTCCACAGGACGGTTACAGCCTGAGCGTCTACTCCGGAAGCTACAACTGGTGCGATGTCAGCTACTACAACTCGGGCCAGCACGGTCCCAACGCCGGCGGCGGACCTGGCCCCACGCTCTGGGCGCCCAATAACGGCAACTGGAAAACCACGGGCCAGGCGGGCGGCTTCTTCGCCACCGCCGCCGCTCGTACGGCCGCCATCGGCACAGCCCCACCGTATCCACCGACCGCACAACCGGGCATGGCCGCGGCGTACATGGTCGGCAACCACTTCCCGGGGCGCGGCAATGACGGCAGCAACCTGGCCTTCCGCAACGACACGCCGCAGGGAACCGGCGACGCGACATACGACTACTCGATCGACACGTACGACACGGGCGGCCCGGTCCCGTCCAGCGTCATCAGCGGCACGGTGTCGACGCAGTTCTATCTGATGCCGGATCCGGGTTCGACGCCCGGCAGCGGCGCGCCGGCGCGCGACAAGTTCGTGCTCTCGCTGAAGGACTCGTCGAACAGCACCGGATTCGAGTGGGGCTACGCCGATGACAACGAGGTCTATTGGCGGCAGGGATCCAGCGGCGCGTGGAATTACACGGGCGTCTACGCAAACGCCGGCAACTGGGACGGCGTGAAACTGAGCATCGATCTGACCGGGCAGACGTTCGGCATCGACTACTACGACGTCAGCAGCAACACGTGGTCGGTGATGGTGCCGAGCGGGACCGCACTCGGCGCGCCGATGCAGAATCTGACCACGCTGGGCTGGCGCTTGGCGGACGCCGTCAGCCTGGGCGTCGGCGGCAAGAATTTCTTCGACGACTTCTCGTTCAACATTCCGGAGCCGACCACCGCGCTGCTGCTGGGCGTAGGCGGGCTGGCGCTATTGGCTCGCCGGCGATAGCAGCTACATCGAGCGATTCTTTTGCGACGCACCCACCATGAAATTCCGCCGCAGCGCGGCGGAATTTCATGGTGGGGCGTCATCGTCGTTTTCTGGCCCGATCAGCGGCCGCGCGGGCATCGTTGTGCTCATTCGCACTGCGTATGCGATTGGTGCGGTGTGTCGGGCCGATCAGGCACCGCGCCGGCCAAAGGCTCCATCATCGCGCCGGAAAATTTGATTCCAAGTTTGCGCGAATTGCTCGCTAACAGCGCTTGTACATATGGGGCGGCGCGCGCTGCGCGGAAACAGACCGCGCCCACCGTCCGGCGGCGCGGCTCGCCGCAGCCCCCGGGCATTCATAGGATGGAGCAAATCATGCGTTCCTGGATTGGTCGAGCTTCAGTTGTTGCCGCGTTCATCGCCGCGTTCGGCGCGTGTATGGCGCGCGCCCAGCCGTGCGGCCCGCAGAGTTGTCCGACCGACCGCGGCGACGATGTCGCGTTTGAGATTACGGTCGAATACTACGACTGGGACCCATTCTTCGGGGGTGAAAATCTCACTGGAATCTGGGGACCTCGAATTAACCAGATCGCCTCCACGCCGCGCAACGTGACGACCGGTCCGCGCATTCAATCGACGGACGTAGGTGGGTCCGTCAGCGGCGGCAGCCTGTTCGCCGACTTCACGAACACAGCGTTCGTGAACGCTCGTCGAATCGACGGGCACATCTTCGGCAACGGCGCCCGCCTTCGCGCCGGGGTGTACATCAAGGGTCCGCCCGGAACTCCGTACTACGCCATTCGCAGCGCGCGCGGGAGCCTGAGCGCGAACTTCCCGCAGGGCCTTGGTCGGGCCGACTCGTTCTTTGGTTCGTTTGCGGCCAGCAGTGTCAATGGCGCGGGGCTAAGCCAGACTACTCTCGGAAGCGATGTGGACGGCGATGGCATGGTCGAGGATCGGGAATTCGATCTGAACGTTACGCGGGGCACGACTTCGAACACGCAACTGCTGATCCAAGGCGTCCCGTATACGCTGGCGACCGAGATCATCTTCGACATGCACGGCGGGGTTCTTCAGAGCCTCGACTTCTGCTTTCCGTTCACCCCGTGCAACGCGATGGACTACCGCGCAGCCGGAACCGCGAGCGTCGCGATCGACGCGGGCATTGGAAATCCGCAGTGCGCGGGCACGCTCTCGCTCAAGCGGAATGGATGTACGACCGTGCCGGCCGGCCCGAACGACCCGCCTGGAACGCTGTCACAGTTCGAGCATTTCGAGATCTTCGCGCGATTTGAGAACACAGGCGGCGCACTGTGCGAATGCTGCCGCTACGAGCAGTTTGTTCGCGCGATCGAAACGTATGAAGTGAAGGACGGCAAGAACTGCCCGGTCGGCCATCCGCTGGGAGGCCCCGACCCGTGCGACCCGAATCAGCAGCAGTCGAAACAGGGATGCTGCCCCGCCGAGGACACGCTGTGTCCGAACGCGCTGGATTGCTGGCAAAGTGGCTGTTGCGCGCTCCTAGAATATGGAGATCGGGCACGCGCCGTCACAGCGCCATGCCCATTCCTGCAGTATGACGGCTATTCCGATCCAAACGGCGCCGCGAACCAGTCATACGGCTGCGTCTACCATTCGATTGATGAGCCGGGATTTCATGACGTCGAAAGCGCGCTTCAGGGGACGTATCGCTACAAGGCCGAGTTCATCGGACGAATCGTCTCCATCTGCCCCGGTGATTCGGGACGCGTCATCGCCGAACGGCGCTGGACGGTCGACTGTGGCCTGCCGCCGTCGGAGGGCGTGGATCCCGGCCGAGTTGCGCTCTCCCATCGGGTGATTCAGGGGCGCGACGCGACCTTCGCGGTCGCAAACGACGGCGTCAACACCGTGTTTGGCACTCTGCGGATCACCGCGATGCCGTCCGAAGCTTTTTTCGCAAACGACCTCACCGTGCAGGTCATGAACGCGACATCGTCGCCGCCCACGCCCGAAAGGCTGCTGAAGTTCGCCGACGGGCTGCGGACCTCGTGGGTCGTGCCGTTCGTCGCCACATTTAGCGCCGGTCTGCCAAACTCGGTCACATTGAACGTGAACGGACCCGGTTGGTCGGATTCCGCAATCGTCAGCCTGCTCGCCGGCGACATCGACGGCGACGGCGACGTTGACTCCGCGGATCTCGGCATCCTGCTCGCAAATTGGGACACCACCGTTCCGGTCGGTCGGCTGGGCGATCTGGACGGCAACGGGTTCGTCGATCCCGCGGACTTGGGAATCCTGCTCGCCGATTGGCCATAGAGCGCTGGGAAACCAGCCGGCGGGCGGCGTCGAAGCGCTTCGAAGGCGTGTGACCCGGCCGCGTCGCGTCAGGATTTCGAGCGCTTCTTGGCGCTGGAGCGGCGTGGCGCTGGCGACGGGGTTGCGGCGGCTGGTTTCTTCGAAGCGCCGGCATTCGCATCACCCTTGTCGCCGGCGGCCTTGACGGAAGCGGATGATGAGTCCGCGCCGGAGTCCGACTCCGGCTTGGGTGCGGCCGGTTTGTCCGCGTCGGCGGCTTTCTTGTACGACTCGCTGCGATAGTCGGTCTGGTAGAAGCCGGAGCCCTTGAAGATCACGCCGCCGCCGGTGCCGATCAGTCGCTTCAGCGAGCGCTTGCCGCACTTGGGGCATTTGATCAGCGGGTCGGCGGAGATGGACTGGAACTCTTCGAATTCGTGTCCGCAATTCTGACAGGCGTAGTCGTACGTGGGCATCGCTATCTCACCGGCTCCAATCGCGTGGCATGCGCCCGCGTGACGCATGCTTACGCCTGACGGCGAAAGCATGCCACCCCATTCTTCATCCTCAGGCGCCAGTGCCTTTCTGTCTCGAAACCGGCGCGGCGCCTTCGTTCGTCGCTGCCGTCGGCGTCGCCGGGCCGCTGGAGACGATCACGCGCGCCGTGCGGATGACGCGGTCATGCATGCGGAAGCCGCGCTGTACTTCTTGCAGAACGGCGCCGGCCGAAACATCGTCGCTGGGGCGCTGCATCAGCGCCTCGTGTACGTGCGGATCGAACGGAACTCCGGCGGCCTGGATCGGCTCGATGTGGTGCGCCGCCAGCGCCTTGAGGAACTGCTCGTGCACGATCCGCAGGCCCTCGGCGATCGACAGTGCGTCGCCGGCGGACCGCGCTGATTCCAGCGTCCGCTCCAACCCATCCAGCACCACCAGCAGTTCGCGGGCGAAATCCGCCTCGGCGTACTTCACCGCTTCCTGCTTTTCGCGCTGCCAACGCTGATTCGCATTCCGCAGCTCCGCCAGGTTGCGTAGGTGCTGATCACGCAGCGTCGTCACCTCGGCTTGAAGCTGCGCGATGTCCGCTTCCGGGCCGGCAACCGGCTGAGGGGCGACTCCCCCGACGCTTGCATCGGAGACCGTTCTCGCCGCGGATGTCGTCGTCGCGGCGGAATCCGCCGGCGAATCCGGTTTCTGCTTGTTCCGACTACCGAACATGTTCACCTCTTGCGTCGATTGTACTCCGGGCGCGCGAGCATGCCGGAAACATCTGGGATCAAGGCCTTCGAACGCCACTCCCAAGACGCGCTCGCTTGCGTCGCGTTCTGATTTTCGAGCCGCGATCCGCCCGACCACTCGCTCATTCGCCCGCTTCATCCGGCGTCGGTCGCGGCGGCTCGCGGTTCTCGGCCTCGCCGGTGAAATAACCCTTCATGCGGTCGAAAAAACCGCGCGTTTCGGGCATCACCGCCTTGTCTTCGGTGGCCGCGAATTTCCGCAGTAGGTCCTGCTGCGGTTTGCTGAGCTTGCGCGGTACTTCGATCAGCACCTGCACGATTTCGTCGCCGACGCGCCCGTTGCGCAGGTTGGGCAGCCCCTTTCCCGACAGCGAGAACGTAGCGCCGTACTGCGTGCCGGCAGGGATTTTCAGCGGCGTCGTTCCGTTTAGCGTAGGCACTTCGATCTGTGCACCCAGCGCCGCCTGCGTGAAACTGATCGGAAAACGGCAGATCAGCGTGTCGCCGTCGCGCTCAAACAACGGATGTTCGCGCACGCGGATCACGCAGCGCAGCTCGCCGCGCGTCGAGCCGCCGGGAGAGGGTTCGCCCTCGCCGCGCAGGCGGATCATCTGGCCGTCCTGAATCCCCGGCGGAATCTTGACCGTCAGCACGCGTTCCTTGTGCGCCCGGCCGCTGCCGCGGCAATCGCGGCATGGCTTGTCGATCGTCTTGCCGCGTCCGTGGCAATTCGGGCAATCGACGACCGTACGCGTGACGAAGAAACCCATCGACGTCTGGCGCTCCACCTGCCCGTAGCCGCCGCAGGCGCGGCAAGTCGCCGGCGAGCTGCCCGGTTCAGCGCCGCGCCCGCCGCAGCGCTCGCAGAAATCGGAGCGCTCGAAGCGCAACACCTTTTCGACGCCGGTGGCGACCTCGTTCAGGTCGATCTCGAGCACGGCCTGGATATCGATGCCGCGGTCGGCTCTGGCGCGGCCTCGCCCGCCGCCCAGCAAATCCCCGAACAGGTCGCCGAAGACGCTGAAAATGTCCTCGGCCTGCATGTGCGAAAAGTCGTGCATGCCGACACCGGTCAGCCCGGAGTGGCCGAAGCGGTCGTAGCGTTGCCGCTTTTCAGGGTCCGAGAGCACTTCGTACGCCTCGGAGGCCTCCTTGAAGCGCTCCTCGGCGCCGGGCTCCTTGTTGCGGTCCGGGTGATATTTCATCGCCGCCTGGCGGTAGGCGCGTTTCAACTCGTCCGGCGACACATCGCGTGCGACGCCGAGGACTTCGTAGTAATCGCGCTTCTGTGCCACGCGGGTGCTCATGCGGATGACGTCAGGAAATCGGGTTACTCGACGGCAATGCGGGCGAGTTCGATTCGCAGGCCGGGCCAGCGCGGGCACTCGTACGCGGCGCCCGGCGGAATATCGATGCGCTCGAATCTCGCCTCGCCGGTCCCTCGAAATACGGACATCGTCGGCCGAGCCGCGTCGCGCGTGGGATCGATGACCCAGTACTCGAGGATATCCGGCGAGCGGCCATAGATCTCGACGTTGCGCACCAGGTCCTTTGCGCGACTCAAACGCGACATTACTTCGACTACGAGCACCGGCATTAGTCCCCGGTATGACCGCACGGGCCGCGGCGGATACGTGACGTACGCCGCCAAGTCCGGTTGCGGCACGGTGCCGCTCTCCTCGTCGTCCTCAATGAACACGCGCGGATCCATGACGACATGCGCGAAGAGCGGATGGCCGTCGCGCCCGCGCGCCGCAGCCAACACCCGCATCAATGTAACGACAAGGTCTTGGTGAATCGGGTCCGGCGCGGGCGACACGTGCAATACTCCGTCGATGAGCTCGAAACGAAAACCCTCTTGACACTCGGCGTGTTCGAATTCCGAAAGCGCCATGCGGCGACGGTTTTCGTCGAATTGCAACTCGCGGTTTGTCGCTTCGCGCGGCTGGATCATAGGGCACCGGAGATATTCTACCCGCGGCCGAGAATTAGCCGGGGCGTCCTTCAGGCGGACGCCCCGGCATTGCGAACAGACTGGGACAGCCGCGGCGCTCAGCGCGTCGCGCCCTCGATCTTCTCGTGCTTGTCCGCCTTGTACTCCGTGCACAGCACGTCGGTCGTCAACATCAGCCCGGCCACGCTGCCCGCGTTCTGAAGCGCCACGCGCGCCACCTTGGCCGGGTCGATGATGCCGGCGTCGAACATGTCGACGTATTCACCAGTCGCCGCGTTGAAGCCGGCGTTCTTGCCCTTGCCTAGGATCTCGTCGATCACGACGCCGCCGTCGTGCCCGGCGTTCGTTGCGATCTGGCGCGTCGGCTCTTCGAGCGCCCGCGCTACGATCTCGTAGCCGAAGCGCTCGTCGCCCTCGACCTTCTTGGCCGCGTCCTTGACCGCCTTGATCGTCTGCAGAAACGCCACGCCACCGCCGCAGACAACGCCTTCCTCCGCCGCGGCCTTGGTGGCGTGAAACGCGTCATCGACCAGGTCTTTGCGCTCCTTGACCTCGATCTCGGTCGCGCCGCCGACCTTCACGACCGCCACGCCGCCGGTGAGCTTCGCCAGACGCTCCTGGAGCTTTTCGCGGTCGTAGTCGCTGGTGGTCTTGTCGATCTGGGCGCGAATCTGGGCGATGCGGGCCTCGATCTCCTTCTTCTTGCCGGCGCCCTCGATGATCGTCGTCTCGTCCTTGGTGATGACGACGCGCTTGGCGCGGCCCATCACCGACAGGTCGACGCTTTCGAGCTTGATGCCGCGGTCCTCGCTGATGAACTCGCCGCCGGTAACCGTCGCCAGATCGCCCATCATGGCCTTGCGGCGGTCACCGAAGCCGGGGGCCTTCACGGCGGCGACTTGCAGGATGCCGCGCAGGCGGTTGACGACCAGGGCCGCGAGCGCCTCTCCGTCAACTTCTTCCGCGATGATCAAAAGCGGCTTGCCGACGTTGACGATCTTCTCGAGCAGCGGCACCAGGTCGCGCAGCGAGCTGATCTTCTTCTCATAGATGAAGATGTACGGGTCTTCGAGCAGCGCTTCGAGCGTGCCCGGGTTGGTGATGAAGTAGGGCGAGATGAAGCCCTTGTCGAACTGCATGCCCTCGACGTGCTCCCAGGTGGTGTCGAGGCTCTTGCCCTCTTCGATCTCGATCACGCCGTCCTTGCCGACCTTCTCGAAGGCCTGCGACAGCATCTTGCCCACTTCGCGGTCGCCGTTGGCGCTGATCGTGCCGACCTTCTCGATGTCGTCCTTGCCGCGCACCTTCACCGACTGCGACGCGATGCCTTTGACGGCGATTTCGATGGCGGCGTCGATGCCGCGCTTGATCGCCATCGGCGCAGCGCCGGCGGTGATGTGCTTCAGGCCCTCGGCAAAGATTGACTCGGCCAGCACGGTCGCCGTGGTCGTACCGTCGCCGGCTACGTCGCTGGTCTTGCTGGCGACTTCATTCACCAGCTTGGCGCCCATGTTCTGGAACGGCTCGGGCAGCTCGACTTCCTTGCTGACCGTGACGCCGTCCTTGGTGATGCGCGGCGAACCCCACGACTTCTGGAGCAACACGTTTCGGCCGACCGGGCCGAGCGTGCTCTTGACGGCGCGGGAAAGCTGGCGAACGCCGGCGAGCATCTCCGCCCGCGCCCGCTCCTGATACATCATTTGCTTGGCAGCCATTTGGAAACCTCTCCGTAGGGTGGGCATCGCCCACGATTCACACTGTCCGAACCGCGACCGTCAGGGAGCGGGGGAGATTGCAAGTTCTCGGCATCCAATCATGCCCCGCTCCCTTACGGTCGCGGTTCCGGCAGAATATTGCCGCCGTTTGCTGGTTACACTTCCACCGCGAGGATGTCGCTCTCGCGCAGAATCTGGTACTTGGTCCCGTCGATCTCGACCTCGTTGCCGCTGTACTTGCCGTAGAAGACCACGTCGCCGTTCTTGACCGACATCTTGGCCCGCTCGCCGCTCTTTTCGATCAGCTTACCGGGGCCGGTCGCGACGACGGTGCCGCGCATGGGCTTCTCGCGGGCGGTGTCGGGCAACACGATCCCGCCGGCGGTGCGTTCCTCAGCCTCGGCCGGCTCGACGACCACGCGGTCCTCCAGCGGGCGGATGTTCAGCGTTGCGCTCTTCTTGCTAGTTCGTTCCATCGTGGCTGTCGCCATGTCATTCTCCAGTAGGGTGGGCACCGCCCACCATTTACTCGTATCCAATCGGCGGCCGCGATTGACCGCCGTCGAGGGGTTCTCTAAATTACAGCCTAGCGCCTCGACACAGCACGTCCTCAGTCAGCAAGTACGATGCCCCACTATCCAATTCACGCACCTGATAGTTGGGCCTAGTTCCATCCAGGATGCGGCGACAATGTCGTGATCGAGCGCACCAGCCCCGACGACTAATGACCTCAATCGACCGTCCGCGCAACGGAATGGGAATATACCGATCATCTGGAAGGCGGAACTGGCTTCCCCGCTGATACATATGACTCGGTAGCGCTTCGACCATGCTCACTCTCCGCCAGCTAGCCTAGTTTCCCATTTCCATGGCAGGCGGGCCTTTTCCGGTAAATCGGCGCTCGTCGACAATTCGCACGCATTTGGTGCAGTAGTTCTCTGTCTCCTCTTCACCTTCCTCACTTACGACTGTCGATTTGGTCCACCTTACTTCGCCGTCAAGGCGTCGCCAGCAATTGCGACAGAACGCGTTCTGCGCCTCGGCGTCATCCGCCCTAAGAGCTTGTTCGCGCTTCCACCAGTGTGCCATGTTCGGCCATTCTCGCTTCAGTTTTAGTCTCGTAGGGTGGGCAATGCCCACCCTACAGGTTCTCGCGCCGCACACCGGCCAGAGGCCGATGCTCCCCACGTTCTGCATTCTGCATTGTTCATTCTGCATTCGGCGTTACATGTCCATTCCGCCCATCTCGTCATCCATCCCGCCCATGCCGCCCATTCCACCCATGCCGCCGGGGCCGCCCGGGCCACCCTTCTTTTCGTCCTTGGGCTTCTCAACCACGATGCACGACGTGCTCAGCAGCACCCGCGCCACGCTGGCCGCGTTCTCCAGCGCGCTGCGCACCACCTTGGCCGGGTCGATCACGCCCGCCTTCAGCAGGTCGCCGAAATCGCCCGTGTCGGCGTTGAAGCCGAACGTGGCGGACGAGTTTGTCTCCACCTTTCGCAGCACAACCGCCGGCTCGTAGCCCGCGTTGGCCGCGATCTGCCGCAGCGGCTCGCCGCAGATGCGGCGAATGATGTCCACGCCGACCTTTTCCGCGTCAGAGTCGGTCGAAACCTTGTCGAGCGCCTTGCGTGCTCGCAGCAGCGCCACTCCGCCGCCGGCCACAATGCCCTCTTCGATCGCGGCGCGCGTTGCGTGCAAAGCGTCTTCGACGCGAGCCTTTTTCTCTTTGAGCTCGGCTTCGCTCGCCGCGCCGACGCTGATCTGCGCCACGCCGCCGGCCAGCTTGGCCAGGCGCTCCTGGAGCTTCTCGCGGTCGTAGTCGCTGGTGGTGTCGTCGATCTCGCGGCGGATCTGCTCGATGCGGCCCTTGATGGCCTGGCTCGATCCGGCGCCTTCGATAATCGTAGTGTTGTCGGCGTCGATGCGGATCTTCTTGGCCTGGCCTAGGTCGCCGATCGTCACCGTGTCCAACTCGATGCCCAGGTCCTTGAAGACCGGCTTGGCGCCGGTGAGGATCGCGATGTCCTCTAGCATCGCCTTGCGGCGGTCACCGTAGGCCGGCGCCTTCACCGCGGCGATTTCGAGGATGCCGCGCAGCTTGTTCACGACCAACGTCGCCAGCGCCTCGCCCTCGACATCTTCAGCGATGATGAGTAGCGGGCGCTTGGTCTGGGCGATTTTCTCGAGCAGCGGGACGAGCTTGGTCACGCTCGAAATCTTGTCCTCGTAGACGAGCACGAAGGCCTTCTCAAACGCAACCTCCATCTCATCCGGGTCGGTGATGAAGTGCGGGCTGAGATAGCCGCGGTCGAACTGCATGCCCTCGACCACTTCGGTGGTCGTCTCCAGGCTGCGGCCCTCCTCGACCGTGATTACGCCGTCCTTGCCGACCTTTTCGAAGCACTGGGCCATGATCTGGCCGATCGTGCGATCGTTGTTGGCGGAGATGGAGGCGATGTTGACGATGTCGGCGGTCTTGGCGGCGTCGAGCGGGCCGGAGATGTTCTTGATCTCCGCGACGATCGCGCGCACCGCCTTGTCGATCCCGCGATTCAGCGAGTTCGGATCGAATCCCGCGACGACGTTTCGCACGCCTTCGCGGAAGATCGCCTCGGCGAGGACGGTCGCGGTCGTCGTGCCGTCGCCGGCGACGTCGCTGGTCTTGCTGGCGGCTTCTTTCACCAGCCGCGCGCCCATGTTCTCGTACTTGTCGGAAAGCTCAATCTCCTCAGCGACCGTGACGCCGTCCTTGGTCACGTTCGGGGCGCCCCAGCCCTTGTCGAGAATGGCGTTACGTCCGCGCGGGCCGAATGTGCTGCGGACCGCGCTGGCGAGCTTTTGCACGCCGGCCAAAAGGGCCTTCTGGGCTTCGGTATCGAATGCGAGCTGCTTGGCTGGCATAGATCAGGTCTCCTTACGACCGTTTGATTCGAAAGAATGCAACCGACGCCCAGTTGCTGGAAACAGCGCAGGCGGCATCGGCCATCAGGTGGAAAAGCAATCCGGGTGCCAAACGTCGGCCGACCCAAGACCAGCTATAAGTCTTTATCAGTTAGTTTGTTACGATTGCGGTGCTCGCGGCGTCACCCTGCGTTGCATTGGTGCCGCTGTCGGGCTGGCAGTGTCAAAGTGACAGGACACTGCGCGACTCATGGGCAGGTGTGTTGCCAGTTCTGCAGCAAGACACCCAAATCAGACTCGTTCACGACGCTGTCGCCGGTGACATCGCCAAGCGTGCCCGGGGCCACGGTTTGGAGCCAGTTCTGCAGCAGGATGCCGAGATCGGACTCGTTGACGGCGCGATCGCCGTTGGCGTCGCCGGGGCATGGCGAGCACCCCCAACGGGCGAGCATGTAGCGCGTCGCACCCGAGACGACGTCGAATCCGAGCACGTACAACGATTCAGACGAGTCGCCCTCGTCAATCTTCACCAACCCCGACACGTTCGTGATGGTCGCCCCCGGCGCGAACAAGTTGCTCGGAAACGCCGCCCAATTCGCACCGTTCCAGGTCGCGATTCCGCGCGCCGAAACGCCGCCGATCGTGATGAAACTCCCCCCGGCGACCAGAACGCTCTTCCACGGCAATAGGCGGCTGACCACGGCATTCGCACCGCTGCCGCCGGGCGCCTGCCAGTTCGTGCCATCCCAGCGCGCGATATAGCGGTTGTTCGAGTTCGGAATCTGGAACGATCCCGCGGCGTAGAGTTCGTTGTTGTAGACCGCCAGTCCCTGCACGCTCCCGCTGGTCAATCCTCCGCCCAGCGCCGACCAGGAGATGCCATCCCAGGCGGCGATGCGATTCACCGAAACGCCGCCGGCGTCCGAAATCGCGCCGCCGACGATCAGTTGATTCCCGAGAACGGTCAGCGCGTTCACGGCGCCCGTGACACCCGCGCCCAATGCGTGCCAGCTCACGCCATTCCACGCCGCCAGATTCCGGGTCGCGGGCAAGCCGGCGGCATCGGAGAAAGTGCCGGCGACAACGAGATCGCTTCCGAACTGGATTGCCACGGTGGGGCCGAGATCCGACGCGCGCACCGATAGGCCCGCGTCAAACGGCATCCACGTGGTTCCGTTCCAGCGCGCGATATTCTCCACGAGCGAGGACCCCGAGTAACGGCACGATCCGCCGGCGATTAGGTCTCCGTTGTAATCACCGAGCATCCCGGTGAAGTAAAAGAGGCCCGCTCCGTACCCGGTCCACGCCGCCTCCGCTCCGCGCACCGCGACCCCAATTGCCGGCGTTCCGTTCACGCCGGTGAAAAGACCGCCGATGTGAACGCGGCCGCCGTGCACTCCGAGCGCGTTGGCGTTGGAAGTTAGCTCGCCGACATCCAGTCCGCCGGCGAGTGTGGAGTAGACGCCGGATTGCGATAGCAGCGCCGAATTCGCCGGTCCGGCCGACGAGCACGTGAACGCGCCGGCGACGCATACGTCGTTGGCGTGAGATGCAAGCGCGAAGACCGGGCCATTGACGCCGGCCGGATCAGGTTGCCAGCTTGCGCCGTTCCAGCGCGCCACGTATTCAGCCGGCAATCCGCCGGCCTGGCGAAACGCCCCGGATACGACCAGCGCGCCGTTCGAAACGGTCAGCGCCCGAACGTAGTCGTCGACGCCGACGCCCAGCGAGAACCAATTCGAGCCATTCCAGCGCGCGATGTTGTTGAGTGAAAGGCCGCCGGCGGTGCTGAATAGCCCGCCGACGATCAGTTCGCTGTTGAACGTCGTTAGCGCGCGCACCTGGCCGTTCGTTCCGCCGATCGAACGCCATGAAGTGCCATTCCAGGCTGCCAGCGACGGCGCGGAGGCGCCGCCGGCGGTGGTGAATATCCCTCCCGCGATCAACTCGCCGCCGAACGGTTGCAAGGAGTAGACCGTGCCGAGCATGCCGATGTCGAGCGCCTGCCAGACTGCGCCGGTCCAACGCGCGACGTTGTTCGCGCTGACGCCGCTGATGCTCGAAAATGACCCGCCGACGTGTAGTTGGTTGTTGAAGACCGCGGCGCACAGCATCGTGCCATTCGCGGTCGGCGAGCCCAGCGATTGCCAACTCGACCCGTTCCATGCCGCCACCCGGTTGATGGGCGTCGCGCCGGTTGCGGTGAATTGACCGACCGCCACGAGCGTGCCGTTGTGGACCGCGAGCCCCCAGACGGTGTTATTCAGCCCGCTGCCGACGCTCTGCCACGCGACGCCGTTCCATTTCGCGATGTTCGTCAACGGCGTCGCGCCGGCGCCGCGAATCGCCCCACCGACGTACAAGGCGGGTCCGGCGCCGTCATCAAAGTATGCGGCGCAATCGACCACGCCGATGAAGGACATCTGCGGCAAGAGGTCGGTGGTCCACGAGGGCGTACAGAGCTGAGCGCGGGCGAGCTTCGCGATGGCCAGCAGCGCCAAGACCGAGAGCGTTGCTCGGCACGCGGCGCGCCACGGGGCTCGCGAATAGTGCACTCATCTCCTCCGCAGTTCCGTAGCAATCCAACGACTTCAGCCTATCGGATCATCGCGCCGTCAGTCAACGCGAATTGACCGCTGCGATTGCTGTTCAGGACGATCGCGTTTTTCCGCGGCCGCGAGTATGCTAGTGGCATGTGCAACCATCGTTGGTCGCCTGCGATCCGCTCGGTTCTCGCGGCGATCGTGCTGGTCGCGCCGGCGCTGCACTTGCACGCGCACTGGGTTCCCCACGCACATTTCGTCGGTGTCGCGTCCTGCCTGGGTGAGAGCATCGAATCCAGTGTGGGCTCGCACGCCGGACTCGATCACTGCGGCTATTGCGACATGCTGCGCGGCGGCCGCGTTGAGGCCGAGCGCTGCAGTGTTTCGTTCGCCCTGCCCCCGACGTTTTCGACCATTGCGATCGCGTCGGACCGCCCCGTCGAAGTCATCCGCCCAGTCTCGGCACTCCCGCGCGCTCCGCCCGTCATCGCCTGACCCCCACTGAATAACGCTGGTTTCTGATTTGCGGCGAGCTGCGGCGACGCGCCGTGGCACGGTCATTCGCGCTTGGCGATCGTCGCGGCGCGCGACACAAGGCGAGCATCTCAAGCGGGAGACGAACGGTGAAATCTCTTTCGCGCCGCAGCCGCGCTGCGGCGCTGACGGCGCTGATCTTCGCTACTCAACTCGTCGCACGGGCCGGCGAAACCGAACAGAGCGCCACGCAGCCGACTGAATCGGACATGCAGCGGACGCTGCGCGAGTTTCAGGCGCGCATCGAAGCGCTCGAACGACAACACGCGGAGGAACACGCCCGCGATCAGGCGCGCATCGATGAATTGGAGTCGAACGTGCGCGAGCTGCAGACCCGCGCGCAAGGCGCCGAGCAAGACGCGATCGAGGCCGCGCGACGCGACGCACTGGCCCAGCAAATCGCGGAAATCCGGGCGGAATTGAGCGTGATGAACAGCCGCGGGCGTCAAGTCGGCGCACCGCCGGCCAGCCAGGCCTCCGGTGCCGAGGCCGAACTCGAGGGTTTGCTGGGCGGAACAGCCAGCGCAGCGACGACGCCGGCGGCGGCGCCCGGCGGCGGCGCCATGACGACGCTGCAAAGCGCGATACAGTCGATGAACCCCGAAATCAGCCTCAACGGCGATTTTCTAGCTGCCTACTCCAATCGGGAAGGCGGCAGGATCGACGACGAGTTCCTGTTTCGAGAATTGGAGATCGGCTTCGCCGGCGCGGTGGACCCGTACACGCGCGCCGACGTGATCGCGACCATCGCGCGCGAGGACGGCGACTTCGCGATCGACCTGGAAGAGGCGTATCTGACGTTTCTGCAACTCCCGTACGGACTCCAGGCGCGGCTGGGCAAGTATCGGGCCGAGTTCGGACGCGCCAATCCGATTCACCTGCACGCGCTGCCCTGGATCGATTACCCATTTGTCATCCGCCGGTTCTTCGGCGAAGAGGGACTCTCGGGCACCGGCGGCGAATTGAGCTGGGTGGTTCCGAATCCGTGGAAGCAGTACGTCGCGCTCACGTACCAGCTCTTCAACAACGACAACGACGTGATTTTCGCCGGGCGGGAGTCGGACGACTTCACGCATCTCGTGCGACTGAAGACATTCCGCGATCTTTCGAGCGAGTCAACGCTCGAAATGGGCGGCAGCTTCGCGACAGCGCCGAATGACGCCGGCCACGGATCGCATCGCTCGATGATTGAGGGGCTCGACGTCACGTATCGCTGGAAGCCCAAGGGCGAGGGGCTCTATCGGTCGATGCTTTGGCAGAATGAGGCGCTCTTCGCGCAGGCCGACATCCGCGGCGGGCAGGAGTCGACGTGGGGCATGTACTCGGCGCTCGAGTACCAATTCGCGCGGCAGTGGAAAATCGGCGCGCGCTACGACAACACGCAGTTGCCGTTCAGCTCGTCACACTTTGAGCGCGGCTACTCGGCGTATCTGACCTTCCTGCAATCCGAATTCGTCTTCTGGCGGCTGGCGTACCTGATCCGCGATCGCAACTTTCATGAGGATGGAAATCGAAACGAGCAACAAGTGATGCTGCAGTTGAATTTCACGCTGGGTGCGCACCCGGCACATCGGTACTAGAGCAGATCCAGTGGTTCGTAGCGTCGGGCCTCTGTGCCCGACGCAAAATTCGCCGTCGGACCCAGAGATCCGACGCTACGTGAAGAGTGAATCCGCTCTGGCCCACCGGCCTGGCTTTCGCGCCGCCGGTCGAATTGGGCGCGAGTCGATCAATCGAATCTCGGAGTCTCAACAATGCACGGTTTCCGAACACTTGGCGTTTTTTCATGCGTCCTGGCACTGGCCGTTCCGGCGCTCGCGGGAAAGTTGCGAATCGTCACCACCACGTCCGATCTGCGCTCGATCGCCGAAGCGGTCGGCGGCGACAAGGTCGAAGTCACGTCATTGGGCAGCGGACGCGAGGATCCGCACTTTATTGATGCCAAACCCAGCTCGATGCTCCAGGCGCGCGACGCCGACTTGTGGATTCGCGTCGGATTGGAGCTGGAGATCGGCTACGAAGGGCTCATTCTCGACGGTTCACATAACCCAAAGATCCGCGTCGGCACTCCCGGACACCTCGATGCATCCGCGGGCGTGCCGCGGCTGGAAGTACCCGGCGGAAAGATCGACCGCTCGATGGGCGACGTGCACCCGCAGGGAAACCCGCATTACTGGCTGGACCCGCTGAACGCGCGAATCGTCGCCAAGAACATCGCCGCTCGGCTGGGCGAGCTCGACGCGGCGGACGCGAACTACTTCGCCGATCGATTGAAGGCGTTCCAGTCGCGTCTGGATGAGGCCATGTTCGGAACAAGATTGATCGACGAAGCGGCCAAGGTCGCCGGTTCGCGCGATCAAGCCGGCGCCAAGCTGTGGGCCATGGAGCTCAAAGGCGAACTCGACGCGTTCGCTCAATCCCATGGCGCCAACGGCGATCGACAGGGCTGGTGGGGCAAGATGCGGGCGCTGAAAGGCACGAAAGTCCTGACATACCACCGTAGCTGGAGCTATTTCACAAATCGCTTCGGCTTGAAAGTCGTTGCCGAGCTGGAACCCAAGCCGGGAATCGAGCCCAGCCCCGGGCACCTGGCCGATGTGGTGAAGATCGTCGAGAGCGAGAAGGCCAAGTTCTTGCTGATGGAGCCTTTCTACAGTCGCCAGGCCCCGGACTGGCTCGCTTCGAACACGGGCATCGCCGTCGTGAACGTCGCGAACTCGGTCGGCGGCCAGCCGGAGGCCGCCGACTACGTCGCGCTGATCGACCTGATCGTGAGTCGTTGCGTCGCGGCCGCGGGCAAGTAGAGCGAACCATGGCACATTTCCTGAACGTAATTTCCCTGCTGGCGTGGCCGCTGGCGGCCTGTATCTGCATCGGCCTCTTGCATGCTTACGCCGGGCTGCACGTGCTGCGCAGAGGGATCATCTTCGTCGACCTTGCGCTGGCGCAGATGGCCGCGCTGGGCGCGGTGGTCGGAGCGCTCGTGTCCGCCGGTGCGCACGACGAGGTCCATCACCACGAGGCAGCGGTGCAGATCACGGCGCCTGCGCCCTCCAACGACCGGAACCCCGAGGATGAGCTTGATGCGGCGTTGCGGGCGGTTCAACCCGACGCACCGACCGCGCAAGACCCAGATCCCGACGAGCACACCGAGCACGGCGGCGGATTTCTCGGGCTCTGGCCCACGCTCTTCGCGCTCGGCGGCGCGATCCTGCTCTCCTTCGGCCGCGTTCACGGCGAGCGCGTGCCGCACGAGGCGATCATCGGCGTCGTGTACGTCGTCGCGGCGGCGGCGACGGTGCTGATCCTCAGCAAGTCGCCGCACGCACACGAGCAGATGGAGGAAATGCTCACCGGGCGATTGCTCTTCGTCGACCGCGCCGCCGTGCTCTCCACCGCCGGCCTGTACGCGGCGCTCGGGGGCGTGCATTGGTTGCTGCGCGGGCCGTTTCTTGAGATTTCGGACGGCGTAGCCGCCGGGCGGCGGACCGATCTGTCGATCCGACTGTGGGACTGCCTGTTCTACGCCATCTTCGCGCTGATGGTGACGCGATCGGTGGCGCTAGGTGGTGTGCTCGTGGTGTTCAGCTTCCTGATCATTCCCGGCGCGTGCGCGTCGATGATTGCGACCGGCTGGACGTCACGAATTCTGATCGCCTGGCTGGTCGCCATCGGCGTCAGCGTACTCGGGCTTGCGCTGTCCGCGCTCGGCGATCTGCCCGCCGGGTCGACGCTGGTGGCGACGTTCGGCGGCGGACTCTTGTTTGCTGTTTGCGGATCCGCGCTGTTGCGACGGCCGTCGCAGCGGCGCGCGGGTGAAAAAGGAGCGCTGCGATGAGAGGTCGGGATTCGCGATGTGTGTGCGGCCTGTGTTTGTCCGCCGTGATCGGGATCATGCCGGTCGGTTGCGTCAGCGCGAGTGCGGCTGCGTCGTTGGACGAATTGACGAGTGCGACACTCGGCAGCCTTTCCGAAATTCTGGTCCATGACTACCTGACCGTGGCGACCAGCAGCGGCGACCCGCAGCTTGACGCCCCGATTTCCCAGCAGCGACACTGACGATCGCGACTCGTTACACTGCGTCTGATGCCGCCGCCCTCTGACATCGTCATTTCGGTGCACGACGTCGTCGTCCGCTTCGCCGCCGCCGACGGAGGCGAGTTGACCGTGCTGAACGGCGTCACGTTCGACGTGCATCGCGGCGAAACGCTGGTGATCATGGGCGGTTCGGGCTGCGGCAAGAGTACGCTGCTGAATTGCCTGATCGGCGAAATCCGGCCCAGCGCCGGCAGCATCGAATACTCGCTGCCGGAGTTGGGGCGCGTCGACCTGACCACCGCCGATGCGGACACGGCTGACCGGCTACGCAAGCGTTTCGGCATCCTGTTTCAATCCGGGGCGCTGTTCAGCTCGATGACCGTCGCCGAGAACATCGCGCTGCCGTTGCGCGAGCACTCGCACGTCGACAAGGCGATCGTGGATATCGTCGTCGCGATGAAGCTTCAGCAGGTGCACATGCTGCCGCACCGCGACAAGTTCCCGGCCCAGCTTTCCGGCGGACAGAAAAAACGCGTCGGCCTGGCGCGGGCCACGGCGCTCGATCCCGAGATTCTGTTTTACGACGAACCCAGCGCCGGCCTGGACCCGGTGACCGCGTCGGCGATCGACGAGTTGATGATGGACCTGTCAGGCAAGCTGCACGTCACCAGCGTGGTCGTCACGCACGAAATGGATTCGGCGTTTCGCATCGCGGACCGCATGGTCATGCTCGACCAGGGCCGCATCCTGCGCATCGGCCCGAAGTCCGATTTCGAAAAACTGCGCGACGCCGACCCGGCCTCCCTCGCGCCGCGCGAGGAGCGCCTGATGCAGCAGTTCCTCAACGGCGCCTCAAATGGCCCGCTGACCGACGGCGAGGGACTCAGCGAGTATGAGAAGCTGCTGGTGGGGGATACGACGACGATGGGGCGGAGGCAGTGAAGGGCTGTGCGGCTGACACCCCGTTCAGAAACGCTCTTAACTGAGCCCCGACCGTAAGGGAGGCATCGGACCGATGCCCGAAATTGCTTGAAATCTCGGTGTTTTCGAGGACCGAGCGGCCCCCTGCCTGTCGTCGAATCATCGCTCCATCGCCAGCGCGAACAGCAGTGCGGCGCGCACGGCCTGCATCCGGGCCGGGCCCAGCGTGGCGATCAGGCGTCCGATTTTTCCGACCGAGACGGTTTGCACGTGATCGAGATTGACAGCACATTCGCGCGGCAGGCCGTCCGCCGGCGTCAGAACAACCTCGCTCGGAATGTCCCGGACGGTGGTGGTCAGCGGCGCAATGGTCGCTTCGCCGAGGAATTGCAGCGCCGAATCGCGCGTCAGAATCAGGACCGGCCGCTCGCGGTCCGGCCGCGCGAAGCGATACCAGCGCACCTCGCCGCGACGCAGCGGACGGGGCGCCGGGCGGCTCATTGCGGCCACGCCTGCTCGCGCGCCCAGCGGTCGAATTCGCCCCGCCGCACCGGCTTGCGAGCGTACCCGGCGCGCTGGCGGCGTTCCAACTCATTCTCGCGCACCCGGTCCAGCGCTGCTTGCAACGCTGCGCGGGTGAACGCCGAGCGCGTGGTCTTCAACCGACGGATCGCCTGGTCGACGGCGGCGACCAATTCCTCATCCAACGTCATTTGCACGACGCGCATGAGCGGTCTCCGTGGATGTTGATCATTATAGCTATCGTCATGGTGATCGTCAAAACCGGGATCGCGCTCCCCGGGGCAACCGGCGGCGCACGTTTCAAAAGCAGTGGCACACCCCCAATGCTCCACACAAAGTTGAT
The DNA here is from genome assembly GCA_046350315.1 of Phycisphaerae bacterium. GTDB lineage: Bacteria > Planctomycetota > Phycisphaerae > UBA1845 > Fen-1342 > CAZHTF01. The sequence continues at coordinate 912,980 of JAXMAP010000002.1, read as the reverse complement.
CCCGCCCCGGGGAGGCGCTTCAGCTCACCGGAATGCTGTACTTGGCCATCTTGTCCCGCAGCGTCGTCCGCGGAATGCCCAGCCGCTGCGCCGCGCGGGCTTGGTTGCCGCCGCAGCTTCGAAGCGCCATCAGGATCAGCCGCCGCTCGATGTCGGCGACCGTCTCGGTCAGCCCCAGGTGCGTCTGCTCCGGAGCCTCCAGCGGCGGCGGGGCCATCGGGACGCTGGCGCCCGGCAGCGGCAGGATGTGCTCGGGCCGGATTTCGCCGCCGTTGCAAAACGCCAGGGCGCGCTCGATGACGTGCTCGAGCTCGCGCGCATTGCCGGGCCAGCTATGCCGCAGCAACTCGTCAAGCGCGTGCGGGTTAATGCTGATCGCGCGGTGCGGCACGCCGCCGGATTGCGCGGCTGACGGCGCGGCGCGCGGGCCGGTCTCCATGGCGTGCGAAGCGTCGCCGGCGGCTGGATTCCCTACCTGCATCACATTCGCCGCGCTCGTCTCATTCGCTGCGCTGCCCGCGCCGCGATTGCCCGCCAGCGCCGCGTGTTTTTCCGCGAAATGCTGCGCGAGCACCAGGATGTCGTCACGCCGGTCGCGCAGCGGCGGGATCGTCAGGCTGATGACGTTCAGACGATAGTACAGGTCCTCGCGAAAGCGGCCCTCTTTTACCAAATGCAGCAGATCGCGCTTGGTTGAGCAGATCAGACGCGCCTCGGCCCGAATCGGCGTGTCGCCGCCGACGCGCTCGAACATCTGTGTTTCGACCACGCTGAGCAATTTGGCCTGCACTTCGAGCGGCAGATCGTCCACGTCGTCCAGCAGCAGCGTTCCGCCGTCGGCCAGCTCGAATCGCCCGGCCTTCTGCCGCGCCGCGCCGGCAAAGGCGCCTTTCTCATGCCCAAAGAGCTCGCTTTCCAACACCGCCGCCGGCTGCGCCGCGCAACTGAATCGTAAGAGCGGCTTCTCAGCGCGGCGGCTGGCGGCATGGATCGCCTCGGCGAACAGCTCCTTGCCCGTGCCGCTCTCGCCGCACAGCAGGATTGTGCGGTCGGCATCGGCCGCGGCGCGGGCCTGCTCAAACAGGCGCTTCATCGACGGGCTGCGCGCGATCAGTCTCCCGAACATCTCGGTTTCCCGGCACTGGCCGGCGAAGACGCGCGTCGCGAACAGGCGCTCCAGCTTTTCGACTAGCTCCTGCGTGGTGAACGGCTTCGTGATGTAGTCGTACGCGCCGCGCTTCAGCGCCAGCACGGCGGTATCGACGCTGGCGTACGCCGTCATCAGGATCACCGGCACGCTGGGCTGCACGGCCTTTACATGCGCCAGCAGGTCAAGGCCGCTCAGCCCCGGCATGCGCACGTCGCTGACCACCACGTCGACGTGCTTGTTATCGAGAATAGACCGGGCCGCCTGGCCGTCCGCGGCTTCGTAGATCTGATAGCCCGCCTCGCTGAGCTCGATCTGCAGCGTGATGCGCTTAAGCGGCTCATCGTCGACGACGAGCACCGCCAGCCCGTTGGATTGCGCCTTGGAGTCGGTTGTGTGCAACGCTCCCATCTCCCTCGTGGCTCGCGAGGCCCCCGCGTCAGACTCGACCGATGCACGCCGCGCGGCCTCCGCGGACGCGCATCAGCGTAAGGGGTCCGGTTGCGCCGATGCAAGCGTTGTCAATCGCGCTGGTAGCACGTGCGGCCCGGTTGGCATTGTGCCGGTCCGCCGGGCGCGCCGTCGGGCCCCAGTACCGCCTGCGTGCGCGTGCACCAGTATGTCGCCATGTTGCTGACACGGACAAAGCCGCGCCCGGCACGCTGCTCCGTCGGCTCGAAATACTGGCTCTTGGTGCGCAGATGCTCGCAACACTCGACGATTTGTTCACCGGCTTCGGTGTTCATGCGCGGTAACCTCCGACAGTACGTCGCGATGACCTGCGCTTTGTAGATTCGTTCGCGCGCCGAGGCAAGCGCAATCTTGCGGCCGGCGAGGGCGTATCTCGGCAGATCGTTTTCATTCGCTTCCGGCCCACGAGAACACGTCGATCACCTGCCATTCGCGTTCGAACTTGACCTGAAGCACGTGCGTGTTTTTCGTCGGCGTGCCCAGCGTCGCTTCGAGCCGGGCGAGGTACGCGTCAAACTGCGTTTGCGAGAAGACCGGGAAATTCGCGCCGCGAAACGCCAGCAGCAGCGTGCGGCCGCGCTGATTGGGGGTGATCTCTTCCGCCCGCGGCGCCCACAGCACTTCCGCCCGCGACAGGCGCGTCACGTAGTAAATGAACTGTGCGCCGTCACCTTTCCAAGAAGCGATCCACGGCGCATAGTCGATCTCCTGCCGCAGTGAATTGAAAATGATCCAGCGGTCACCCGGGTTTGAATCCGCCGCCAAGTCTCGAACGGTCTGGCGACTAACGTAATTCGCCTCTTTCTTGTACGGCTGGACCAGGTCGATCACGACGCTTCCGGCGGCGAACAGTCCCAGCACCGCCGCCGCAATGTGCGCCGATCGCCGCACGCGCGACGGCGCGACGAACGTGCGCAGCAGCGCCTCGAGCCCGATCCCCGCCAACAGGCAAATCGCCGGCGCCAGATACATCGATACACGCACCGTGCTGCCGTACGGATAGCGTTCCATCGCGGCGGCGATGAAATTCAGCGGCAGCGGCCCGAGCAACAGCAGGAGCAACGGGCGATTTGTGCGCCACAGCGTTACCACGCCTGCTATGACGCAAATCAACGTCACGACGCTTCCGCCATTCTTGCCGCCGTTTGGATAGGCCAGCATGTTCCCGGCGTGCGTGGTGATCAGCCACAGCGGCAGCTCCCAGAACCGGCGAATCGGCGGAAATGACTCGGTCCACATGCGGATTTCGATCAGGTGCGCTCCGAATTCCGCCTGTGGATGGCCGTACACCTCATACATCCAGACAAAGCTGGCGACGAACATAAGCGAGAAGGCAACCGTCCCGATTCTGGCCGGTCCCAGGACCAGCCCGGCGGGGGCCGCGCGATAGTTCGGTTCGGCTGCGGGTCCATCGGCGCGCCGCCAGCGCACCGCCAGAAAGACGGCGATCGCTCCGCAGACAAATATGGCAGGGTAGGAACACCATGGCGCGAGGGTGGCGAGCACGACCAGCCCGCACCATCGCGCGGCGCTGCGCGGGTTCCGCCACACGCCCCACGCCACCATGGTGAGCACTAGCGATGTCAGCAGGTCGGTTGCGTAGGGTTTGACCTCGACGGCGTGGCGAATCGGGTAGTACGCCGAGCCGAGGAACCCAACCGCAAGCGCCGCGGCCCAGCGTGTAGCATGTGCCTTCGCGAAGCGCCAGAAGAGCGCCAGGGACAACACCGACGCAACGAGCGGAAGCAGGCGCAGGCCAAACTCAGACGTGCCGGCCAGCTTGCTGACCGCTAGTGTGCCCCACGAGTAGAACAGGGGAATGATCTGGCCGTACGTGAACGGCTTGAGGAACCCGGCGTAGTCACGGAAGAGGAAATCGACCGCGACAAACGCCTCATCGCCCCAGAGCGGAAAGTCGAGCGCGTAGCGCACCAGGCGGGCCGCGATGCCCGCAGACAGCAGGACCAGTGCCCAGGTGTGCGCGGCGCTGCGGGTTTGACGGCGAGCCTGCATGGTCATGACGGTTTCTTGCCGAACCGATCCTTGTGGGACCGGTCTCCTGACCGGCCCTTGCTGTGGGACTGGTCCCACATCACGTCTTTCGCAGCTCGATCTCGCACGTCGCTCCGCCGCGGCCGGTTCGAAGAAACAGCCGCGCTTTCACTCTCGTGGTCTCCGTGAACCGCAGCGGTGCGTCGTAGCGCTCCGACTGCGCGGTCGGCTCGCTCCCGTCCCGTGTGTAGCGGATTTCGCCCTCGAGCGCCGGCGCCTCGAAGGCCAGTTGGATGGACTGGGCAAACTCGCGCTCCGCGCTGTGCGGACGCGGCGCGGGAATGTAGTAATTCACGTTCCAGGCGTCCAGCCGGCGGTAGTGCGAGCGCATTCGCGCTTGAAACTCAGTCAGGTCGCGCATGTTCGCCGGCGACCAGCCGACTTCCGCCAGTGCGCACAGTCGCGGAAACACCTGCCAATCGACCCGCGAAGCAGGCGCGTGCTCGGTCCACATGTTGGCCTCCAGGCCCAAAATGCGACGCGAGTTCTCGGCCGACAGCTCCTTGGGTGTCGGCTCAAACGCGTAAACCGTTTCGAGCGGCAGAAAGCCCATCATCGTCGGCTCGCCCGGAAGCTTCTCCTGCGCGTAGTCGAGGTAGCAATGGCTCGTCGGCGACGAGATGACATCATGCCCCCTGGCTGCGGCGGCGATCGCGCCGCTCAGGCCGCGCCATGACTGCACCGTCGCCCCTTCCGCGATTCCGCCGTCCAGAATTTCGTCCCAGCCGACCAGCCTGCGGCCGCGGCTTGCGAGATGTCGCTCAATCCGGCGGACGAAATAGCTCTGCAGTTCATTCTCGTCCTTGAGACCTTCGCCCTTGATGCGCGCCTGGCAGCGCGGACACTGCTTCCAACGCGTTTTGGGCGCTTCATCGCCGCCGATGTGAATGAATGGCGACGGAAAAAGCTCGATCACCTCGTCCAGCACGCGTTCCAGGAATTCGAAGGTCTTTTCGTTGCCGGCGCAATAGATATCGTCGAACACGCCCCACGTCGTGGCGACCTCGAACGGGCCGCCGCCGCACGACAGCTCCGGATACGCGCTGAGCGCCGCAAGGCTGTGCCCCGGCATTTCGATTTCGGGAATGATCGTCACGCCGCGCGCCGCCGCGAACGCGACGATTTCGCGAACCTGGTCCTGCGTGTAGTAGCCGCCATAGCGGCCGTCGGCGTCGCGCGGCTGTTCGGAATCGCGCGTCGCCTTGCGCCTGGCGCCGACCTGCGTGAGGCGCGCGAAAGCGCGAATCTCAATTCGCCAGCCCTGGTCCTCCGTCAGATGCCAGTGCAACACATTGAGCTTGTGCGCGGCGATGAGGTCAATGTAGCGCTTGACGAACTCGACCGGCATGAAATGCCGCCCGCAATCAAGCAGAAAGCCGCGATGCGCATATCTCGGCACGTCGACAATGCGGACGGCCGGAACGCGAACATCGGGCCGAACCACGCGCAAAGGCGTAGCCGGCACGAGCTGCCGGATCGTCTGCACGCCGCTGAAAAATCCCGCGGCGCCTGTCGCGCGAAGCACGATTTGCGACGGCTCCACGTCGAGCGTGTAACCCTGCTCACCCAGCGCCGTGTCGGCGTCGGTCGTCGTGATCAGGATCATCTTGTCCTTGGCGACCGTCACGTCCGCCGCCGCATCGACCAGCGACGGCGCAGCGCCGATTGCGACGCCGAGATACTCGGCCAGCAGCGCGGCGGCGTCTTTGGCGGCGATGGAGTCCATGCGCCGGAGAATGGCGACGCGCTGCGTCAAGTGGAAATCGCCCGCGCCGCGCTCGAGTCGCATCGGGCTTGGCACGAGCGCACACGGGTCGAAGGTCGGCGCGGGCTGCGATTGCGCGCAGGCCTGCGCAGTGACGACGAGGAAGAGCGCCGCGAACGAAACGCACGCGCGAGACGCCGATAACATCGTCGACTCTCCGAGAAGAACCGCGAGCGCGAGCGAGCGGCAGCCCGACGCGGCGCAGCGCCGGACTGGTCGTCGGGTATTCAACATGCGGAGGAGTCCGCTTCCGCGTCGCGCCACAGCTTCGCCAATAATCGCCACAGCCCGAGCGAACTGCCGCAGAGCAGCGCGCCGCAGGTGATCGCCGTGCCGAGATGCCCGTAAAGCAAGCCGCCGACGCCAAACAACGCCGAATACACCGTCGTGCACCCCAAGAAGCACGCCAGGAGCTCTGAAGCCAGGTTGTCGGGTGAATGCGGGATCGACGCCACCTCTCGAATCCGATTCCAGCCCGCGCCGGCCGGGCGAACGACCTGGCAGAAGTGAATCAGCGTCTCGCGTTTCTCGGGCGGCGTTTTCAACGTGATCGTCACCCAGACGATCGTCGTCGACAGCACCGTGATCAACAGGGCCGCGTAGTCGGGAATATTCCATCCGAATCGCGGCGCGATGAACAGCACCATCGACGCGGCGAACGACGTGATCATGGCCGAGATCTCGCTCCAGGCGTTGATGCGCCACCAATACCAGCGCAGCAGGTAGATCGACCCGGTCCCGGCGCCGATGGACAGCAGCAATTGAAACGACTTGCCCGCCGTGTCGAGCCCGAAGACCAGCAGTCCGGAGACCGCCATCAACAAGGCCGAGACGACGCGGCCCAGCCACACGATTTCGCGCTGCGACGCGCCAGGATTTACAAAGCGGCGAAAGAAATCCATCACCAGGTACGACGTGCCCCAGTTCATGTGTGTTGTCATCGTCGAAACGTAGGCCGCCAGGAGCGACGAGACCAGCAGCCCCAGCAGACCGTGCGGCAGGAGCGTCAGCATGGCCGGATACGCCAGGTCGTGCCCGATCAGCTTCTCGTCGACGTGCGGCAGCGCGCGGTGAATGTCGTCCAGCGTCGGAAAGACCAAAAGCGAGCAAAGCGCGACGATGATCCAGGGCCAGGGGCGGATGGCGTAGTGCGCCACGTTGAACCAGAGCGTGCCGGCCAGCGCGTCGCGCTCGCTGCGCGCCGCGAGCATGCGCTGCGCGATATAACTCCCGCCGCCCGGCTCGGCGCCCGGATACCACACCGACCACCACTGCACGAGCAGCGGCAGGATCAGCAAAGGGACGAGCGCGTGCCAATTCGTTGTCGTGACCCCAAACGCATCAGTCACCGTAAGCGGCGGAATGATCGAGAGCTTTTCCGGGTGCAGCGTGCCTAATTTCTCGAACAGTCCGCTTAACCCGCCGACCTGCGGCTGCTGGACCGCAACGACCGCCGCCGCAATCACGCCGATCATGGCGATGACGAATTGCAGCAGGTCCGTCGTCAGCACGCCCCACAACCCGGAGATCGATCCGAACAGCACGCAGATCGCGCCGCACACGCAGACGGTCGTCACGCGATCCCAGCCGAGCATGACGTTGGCGATCTTCACGGCGGCGAGCGTGACGGTGGCCATGATGAAGCAGTTGAAGAACAATCCGAGATAGAAGGCGCGAAACGCGCGCAGGAACGCCGCCGCAGGCCCGGCGTAGCGCAGTTCGTAGAACTCCAGGTCGGTCAGCACGCGCGAGCGCCGCCACAGCCGGGCAAAGAAAAACACGGTCGTCATGCCGGTGAGCAGAAACGCCCACCACAGCCAGTTTTTGGCCACACCGCCGGTGCGGACGAAATCGGTGACCAGGTTCGGCGTGTCGGTGCTAAAGGTTGTGGCGACCATCGAGGTGCCGATCAGCCACCAGGGCGCGGCGCGGCCCGAGGCGAAAAATTCCTCGGCGCCCCTACCTGCACGACGCGCGTAGAAGATCACCGGCGAGAACGAGACGACCAGGCTGAGGATGACGATGGTCCAGTCGAGCTGGGTGAGCTGCATGCGGAATCCGTTCGTGCGCCAATCCGCGAACGAGATGAAGCGGCGGATAGTCTAGCGGCCCCTAGCGGCTTTTGGCACGCGGATCCGGCGATCCGAAATGAGAACCGACTTGCGGCGCAATGCTCAATTTCGCGGCGTGCTCACGGCCGGCGGCGAGAATGCGCCCCACCGGGGCGCCTGGCACTCGCGCGTCAAGAGCATGGCTGCCAATTGCCGCAGCCATGCCACCGGCCGAAAGCGCTGGCGGCGGCCGAACGTGATTCAGCGCGCCACGTTGCTTTCCGCCGTCTTCTTAGCGCGCGCACACTCGTCAGAACGCAGCGCCATGCCCGCATCGGCCGGCGCGCGAGGGTTGGACGCCGTTTCAACTTTTGAACCCGGGCGTCGATGCCGCAGGGTCGATTGCGCGAGCACGAACCCCGCCGGCAGGATCGCCAGCACCAGCGAACTCCACGCGTACACGCGAAACAGATTCAAGAAGCACGCGCGAATCGAAAGCACGCTGGCGAACTGCTCGCCGCACGTGATCACGATCACCCAACGCAGCGCCGGCATCAACACCGGGATCTTGTTCCAGTTGGTGTAACGCAGCTCATCGTAAGCGTAGCGCGAGTCGTATTCGTTGGGAACCTGATGCCGATAGAACGCCCAATCCTTGTGCACGTCGTTGGCGCCGGCGAGTTCGCCGTCGGGCCGCACAAAGGACAGGTCGTATGTCGGGTCCAACACCGCCCAGCATCCGGGCTCGACTTCCGCCTCGACAACTACGTGCCCGGCCCAGACCGCGCCGACTTTCATCTGAACCAGGCGCGCTCGGAATCCCGCGATTTGCAGCGACCGGCACAGGACGGTCGAGAAGCTTCCGCATGCGCCGCGCGGCGCGTTGAGTTCGAAGCCGGATGAACGCAGGTACTGCTCGCGGAGGCCCAGGCTCTCCTCGGGTGCGTTGAATACGGCGTGCCGGGGTCGCAACAGATCGTGCGCGGCGTGCAGCAGGGCGATCGCCTGCTCTTCGCGCGACATCGCAGGCGTGGTCACGTTGGCGACCAACTCTTTGAACAGACGATCTTCACCGTCGGCAAAGATGATGAAGAACGCGAATGCGGTCAGCAATCCGCCTTCGACCGCCCCCCACAGAATCCACTTCAGCCGCGAGATGAACGACGGCCGGAGACCATCAGGCCGGACAAGCTCACTCATAGCGCGCACACCCGCTCAAAACCCCCGTGCCGCTCGGCGGTCCGGTCGCCACGGGCGACGCGTTACGCTGACGGGTAGTGGCTCAGTTTCGCTTGAGACGCCGGGAAAACGCTCGACACCGGGGCCCGACCGCAAGGGAGCGGCCTTCTGCTCGTCAGAAGAGACCTCTCCCTTACGAGGCTGTCGAAATACGCTCCGAGCAGAGCCCCGACCGTCAGGGAGGGGTCTCTTCGACGATCGAAAAGGCTCGAAATCTCAGCGATTCTCGTGCCGGCCGAACCCCTCCCTGACGGTCGGGGCTCAGATGGTGGAGTTTTTCGACAGCCTCTTACGGTCGGGGCTCGGCTGGGGAGTTCGCTCGCGAAACTGAGCCACTACCCGCTGACGTAAGCGATCTTACCGCAACTCAAGGGAATTGGAATCGAAATCCGACTCCGGCGGCACGCGATCGTCACCGATTTCGCGCTACGCCATCGCCAGTCTCAGCTTCCTCATCTTCTTCTTGCCCTGCGATTTATCGCCCTTGTCCTTCTTGCCGCCGCTCGCGATCGTCGCCTGCGCCGCGGCTAGCCGCGCGATCGGAACGCGGAACGGCGAGCAGCTCACGTAGTCCATGTCGACGTCGTGGCAGAAGCGCACGCTGTCCGGGTCGCCGCCGTGCTCGCCGCAAATGCCGATCTTGAGCTTGCCGCGCGCGGCGCGGCCTTGGCGAATGGCGTGTCGCACCAGCATTCCAACGCCGTCGACATCCAGCGATTGGAACGGATCGTTGGCGAAGATGCCGGAGCGCGACGCGTCGACGTACTCCGGCAGGAAGCGCCCCGCGTCATCGCGCGACAGGCCCATCGTCATTTGAGTCAGGTCGTTGGTTCCGAAGCTGAAGAATTCGGCGACGTCCGCGACCTGGTGCGCCAGCAATGCGGCGCGCGGCGTTTCGATCATCGTGCCGACCAGGTACGGGATCTTGACCTTGGCTTTCTCCAGAACGGCATCGGCTACGCGGCGCGTCTGCTCAGCCAGAATCGCGAGCTCCTTCGCGTCGATCGTGAGCGGGATCATGATCTCGGGCACGACTGCGATCTTGCGCTTGGCGCATTGCACGGCCGCTTCCAGGATTGCGCGCACCTGCATCTCGAGAATCTCGGGATACGTGATGCACAGCCGGCAGCCGCGATGCCCGAGCATCGGGTTGGCTTCGTGCAGCGCCTCGCCGCGGGCCAGGATGTGCTCGACCGACAAGCCGGTCGACTTCGAAAGCGCTTCAGCCTGCTCGCGCGTCTTGGGCACAAATTCGTGCAGCGGCGGGTCGATCAGGCGGATCGTCACCGGCCGCCCGTCCATCGCCTTGAAGATGCCGACGAAATCCTCGCGCTGAAACGGCAGCAGCTTCTCGAGCGCAGCGACGCGCTGCGCCTTGCTCTCGGCGACGATCATTTCCTGGATCGCCAGTTGCCGCTCGCGCGTGCTGAAGAACATGTGCTCGGTGCGGCACAGCCCGATGCCCTCAGCGCCCATTTCCACCGCTTTCTTGCTGTCTTCGGGCGTGTCGGCGTTGGTGCGCACTTTCAAGCGGCGAATGTCGTCCGCCCAGCTCATCAGCGTGTAGAACGCCGGCGGCGGTTCAGGCCGCACCAGGTCAAACGAACCGCTGTAAACCGTGCCGGCCGAGCCGTCGAGCGTAATGAAATCGCCCTGTGACAGCGACTGACCGTTCACCGACAGCGTCCGTTTCTCGTAATCGATGCGCAGCGATTCGCAGCCGACGATGCAGCACTTGCCCCAGCCGCGCGCCACGACCGCCGCGTGTGAAGTCTTGCCGCCGGTCTGCGTGAGAATGCCTTTGGCGGCCTGCATTCCGCCGACGTCTTCCGGGCTGGTCTCCTTTCGCACAAGAATGACCGGCTCGCCCTTTGCGGCGGCCTGCTCGGCGTCTCCGGCGGTAAAGACGATCTTTCCGCACGCGGCGCCCGGGACGGCGTTGATGCCTTGCGCCAGAAGGCGGCTTTTCAGCTCGCCGGCGGCGATCTTCGGGCTGATGATCGGATAGAAGAGACGCTCGATGTCGATCGGGTTGATCCGCGCGACGGCCTGCTCCTTACTGATCACCGGCTTGGCGGCTGCCTTCGCGTACTTCTTCGGAAGGAAATCCTTCTTCACCAGCCGCTTGACCTCGCTCTTGTCGAGCACAGGCTCGGTGGCCTGCTCCACGGCGATGCGGAACGCCGCCGCCGGCGTGCGCTTGCCGCCGCGGCATTGCAGCATGTAGAGCTTGCCGCGCTCGACGGTGAACTCGAGGTCCTGCATGTCGCCGTAGTGGATTTCGAGGATCGCCCGCACGGCCAAGAGCTGGTCATAGATTTCCGGCATGATGCCCTGCAGGTGATCCAGGTGCAGCGGCGTGCGAATGCCGGCCACCACGTCCTCGCCCTGCGCGTTCATCAGCAGATCGCCGTAGAACGTGTTCTCGCCGGTGCTCGGCTCGCGCGTGAAGCACACACCGGTGCCGCTGTCGTCGCCCAGGTTGCCGAAGACCATCTGCACGATGTTGACGCCGGTGCCCCGCAGGTCGTGGATCTTCTCGACGCGGCGATAGGTGGTCGCCTTCTCGGCGTTCCAGGAGTGAAACACGGCGTTAATCGCGCCGCAGAGCTGCTCCCACGGGGCTTGCGGAAACTCGCGCCCGGTCTGTTCACGGAAGAAGGCCTTGAATTCGCCGCAAAGCTTCTGCAACTGGTCGGCCGGAATGTCCGTGTCGCTCTTCACGTTGAGGCGGTGCTTGAGGTCGTGCAGCTTGCCCTCGAGCGTCTCCTTGCTCAGGCCGACCACGACCGTCGAGTACATCTGGATGAATCGGCGATAGGCGTCCCAGGCGAAGCGCGCGTTGCCGGTCGCGTCGGCCAGACCCAGCACGGACTTGTCTGAGAGCCCCAGGTTAAGGATCGTCTCCATCATCCCCGGCATCGAGCGCGCCGCGCCGCTTCGCACGGAGACGAGCAGCGGGTCCTTTTCGTCGCCCAGCCGTTTGCCGCAGATGTCTTCGAGCCGCTTGAGTTGCTTGCGGACTTCCTTTTCCATCCCCTTGGGCCAGGTTTCATCGTGGCTATGAAAATAGTCGCAGGCCTCAACGGTGACCGTGAAACCCGCCGGCACCGGCAAGCCGATCTCGGTCATCTCCGCCAATCCCGCGCCCTTGCCACCCAGGAGCTGCTTCTGGTGGCCCTTGCCTTCCGCCTTGCCGTCGCCAAAGAAGTAGACGTATTTCGCCATGATCCAGCTGCCTTTCAACTTTTCGAAGTCGATTGCGCCAATCGACTGAAAGCGTTTCGAATCGTACGGGCCTGCTCTGCGGGACATAGGGTCGCGCGCGGGCGGCTCGTTTAGAACGAATCCGGAATTCTATGTTTGAAATGCGGTCGGGGAAAGTCGGAACAATGGTTGCACGCGCTCAAACGACAAAGGCTTCACCGGTTCGCGGACAGGCGAGCGTCCAGCGCCGCTCGCCATGCAGCCTCCTGCTTCGCGTCGCCCAGCGCTGCGTAGAGCCGAACCAACCGCTCTCCCGCCTGCCGCACGCGCTCGGGCTGCGCCTCTTTGGCTTCGGACAGGGTTTCCCATGACTGCAGCAGCAACGGCTCCGCTTCCGCCAGGCGCCCCTGCTCCAACAGCGCGCCGCCAAGCGTGCTCATCGCGTTCGCAGTCAGCCAGTGTCCGGCAGGAAGCGCGGTCTGGCGGATCGCGAGTGCTTCGCGCAGACTCGCCTCGGCCTCTACCGGCATGCCGATTTCCAGTTGCAGCAGGCCCATCGCGGCAAGCGAGTTGGCCAGGTCGACCGGGCGCGATTTGACGCGCTGCGCGGCGACGACCCGCTGATAGGCGTCGATCGCTTCGGACCGTTCGCCGCACCGGCCCAGGGTCCGCGCCAAGCTCGTCAGGCACATCACGTAATGCGGGTGCGACTCGCCCGCGGTTTGCCGCAGGATCTCCAGCGCCTGTCGATACAGCTCGACTGATTCCCCGAATCGCTCGCGACCCTCCAGGAACCATGCAAGATTGTTCAGCCCGGCCGCGACGTCAACGTGGGTTGCAGGGAGAATCCTCTCGCGAATCGCCAGCGAACGGCGCAAGTGTCGCTCCGCCGCGTCAAACTCGCCCAACGCTCTGCAAGTCAGGCCGAGATTGGAGAGCACGGTCGCGGACTTGGGTGTCTCAGGGCCGAAGATGCGCGAGTACTCGGCGAGAACCTGCTCGAACATCGGCTTTGCGGCCGCGGGATTACCACGGTCGCTCAAGACCAGCGCCAGGTCATTTCGCATCATCGCGCAACGATGGTCGCGCGGACCGACGGACGCCTCATACAGCGACAGCGCTTCGCGATAGGCCTTTTCGGCGCCGGCCAGGTCGCCCCGCTGCTCCGCCAATTCGCCGTTCAGCCGAAGTTGTGCCGCGCGCGTGACCTGGTCGTCATCGCCGTCCGCGGCGGCTACCAACGGCTCCGCTTCCTCGTCGGCGCCGCGCGCGATTAGGCACTCCGCCAGTCGTCGCCGGGCATTCCGAATGTGCGCCGCGTCGCCGTTGCTCTCGGCGATTCGCAGCGATTCGCGGAGCAACTTCTCGGCGCGTTCAGGTCCGTCGGCGTGTGAACCCAGCACCGCCGCAAGATCCTCCAGCGCCACTCCATAGTCGTCGCTCTGTTCGCCCTGCGTGGCGCGCGCCAGCTCGACCGCGCGCTCAGCATGTGCCCGGGCGCGGGCCAGTTCTCCCAGGCCGCGATAGGTGAAGGCGAGCGTGGAGCGGATGCGTAGTTCGGCTTCCGGCTGCCCGGCGAGCCGCGCCAGCACGTCGTCGGCATGCTCGTCGAGCATTTGCATCACAGTGTAATCGCGTCCGCGAAACTCGCGCAGCCCCGGACTGGCGCCGAACAGGCCTTCCAGGATCGACGCCACGGCGTCCGATTGCGAACGGCGTTGCTCGGCCTCCACGCGACGCCGTTCGGCGTTCTGCTCCGCGATCCTGGCGCGACTGCTCTCATTTTCGGCCAACGCCTGCTGCGCCGCCGCCGTCCGCCAGAGGGTAGTCGTCGCTACCAGCGCGCCAACGATCAGGATCAGGAACGCCGCCGTGACCGACGCGGCCACCCAGTTCCGGCGAATCGTCTTGCGGAGCATGTAGCCGATCGAGTCGCGTTTGGCTTCGATCGGTTCGCCACGAACGTAGCGCTCCAGGTCGCGCTGCAACTCGCCCGCGGTCTGATAGCGACGATCCCGCTCCTTTTGCAGGCACTTCAGGACGATCGTCTCGATTTCGCCGTCCAGCGTGCGATCACCGCTCGCGCCGGAGGATCGGCGCAGCGCCTCGCGCGGCCGCAACGGCGTGGCGGAGCGGATGCGTGTGGCGACCTCAGTGGCGCTTCCGCGAACGTCATACGGGAATCGCCCGGTCAGGAGCTGGTAAAGCAGCACGCCCAGGGCGTACACGTCGGTACGGGTGTCGATTTCGTCCAGACGCCCGTCGGCCTGTTCCGGACTGGACCACGGCAGCGAGCCGACGAACTGACCGGTCTCGGTCATCGTCAACTGCGAGCCGGCCAGCGGATCATCCTCGTTCAGCTTCGCCAAGCCGAAATCCAACACGCGCGGCGCGCCGGCGGCGTCGACCAGGATGTTCGCCGGCTTCAAGTCGCGATGGATCACACCGCGCAGGTGCGCGACTCCGACCGCTTCGCACACCTTGATGAAGAGCTTGACGATCTCGTCGACGCGCATTTCGCGCGCCGCCGCATCCAGCGGGCGGCCGTCGACGTAATCCATTACGCAATAGAGCCGTCCGCCGGCGACGCCGCCTTCGTACAACGCGACAATATTCGGGTGACGAAGCGAGGCGAGGATCGTCAGCTCGCGCTCGAAACGCAGCCGCTGCGCCGGCGCGCCGCGCGCGCCTTCATAGATCACTTTGACGGCGACCGTGCGGCGTGTGCCGTGTTGCTCGGCTTCATACACCACGCCCTGTCCGCCGCGATGAATCTCCCGCCTCAGCGTGTAACCGGGAATTTCCGGCGTCGGAGTCGGCTCGCCGGCGTCGAGCATGGTCGTCGCATGCGCCGCGCGGGCGTGCCGCAGCGCATCGAGTTGACGCCGAGCGGCGTCGATGGCCCGCCGCTCAGTCGCCGCGGTGACTTTCTCGGGGTGAATCGGGCTGTTCATGATACGTCCAGACTGATATCGCCATTGTCGATGGCCACGACCGGCGTACAACTCGCGCGCGTCACTGAATTGGCACGGAGCCGAGAGCACGCCGCGCCTGCACGCAATGGTTACAAGCGACGCCGCTGCCCGGATTTCACACACCGCCGCTGCTGAAAAACTGCGATGCACCGCCCAGCGTTTCGCGAAGCATGTCGTGCGCGCGGCTGCGTAACATGTGAACCGCGCCGGGAGAGCGGCCCAGCCGGCGGGCCACCTCCTCGATCGCAATCCCTTCCAGGTCGTACATGCGGACGGCGGTGGCGTAATCCGGCGGCAAGGCATCCAGCGCGCGCTGCATGAGGCCCACATGCTCATTGCCGGACGCTAGCTGACTGGGCGTCGTCAGCGTGACGCCGAGCATCGTGATGAACGCACTTACGGATTCGTCCAACGGGCGGGGCGCAACACGTTGACCGGGCTGCGGGCGCTTTTGTCGGCTCAGTTCTTTCACAGCATCGCGCAGGTTGTTCTGCGCGATCTGACGCAGCCATGCGCGGAATCCGGTCGGACCGCTGCCCGGCGAATTGAACCTCGCGACGCGCAAGAACGCGTCAAGGTACGTAACTTGCATTACGTCTTCTACTTCGAGCACGGTCGACCACTTCGCGTCGATGCTCAATTCGGTGCGGACGCCTGGGCCATATTCCTCAAGCAGCGCACTGAGCGCATCGGCGTCGCCGCGAACGGCTCGCTGAACCAGTGATCGCTCTTCGGCTAGTTGCATCCCGAACTCCGGCCGCGGCATTCTATCCGGTTCATCGAGAATCCGTTTGGCAAAAAAACGGGGGGAGGACTGCGGAAGGGGCGCATTTCGCGATCGGTTGCAATTACACGGTTCACTGAGAATCCGCCAATGAACCGCGACGCGCTAGTTTTCAGAATTGGTGCATCATGGGTGGGGCGGGCATCCTGCCCGCCCGGCAGCGAAACACGGGCGGGCAGGATGCCCGCCCCACCCTTCATAAGATGCGAACAGCCTGAATAACTTCACTAGCGAGCGGCAGCCCAACGCGCCGCCGGCGCCGATGCGCCCAGCAGCCGCCCCCGAGTTCAGGCACGAGTGTGCCGACCGGTTTGCAAAAAAAAGGAACCGGGCGGCTCCTTATAGGAGCCGCCCGGCTGGAAACCCTTTCGAGAGTGCCGTGAAGTTTCGGCGTTAACTACGTCGTCGCAATTAGCGGCGGCGGATCAGGCCGAACAGACCGCCCAAGGCGACCAGAGCCAGCGTCGAGGGCTCGGGAACCGCGGCGGCAACGTCGAACGGGAACAGCGTGCCCGAGCCGACGCGCGTCGTGTGGACGCCGCGAACGCGCAGGATCGTGTTCGGACCGATGTTGCTCGGATCAACCTTGACCGTGAAGCGAGCCACGCGCCAGGTGCCGGGGCCGGCGTTCGGCGGCGTGCTGAACCAGGTGGCCGTACGATCGCTGGCGGTGTTGTTCAGCGAGCCGGCATAGCTGGGGGTCGTGCTGTCGGTCGACTGGTAGTATGAGTCGTACCCGAGCGACGGAACCAGCGGAAGCAGACCAGCGCTCGGCGGGTTGTCGCCCGACGAGGTGCCGAGGTTCAGCGGGTGATCGAAGAACGACCCGCCGGCCATGTGGGCGCCGCCCGTACCGCTCGTGCTCGACTGCGTCCAGTCATCGCCCGGATCGACGGTGACCATCAGGTCGAACGAGTAGTACGTGCCGTCATTGATGTTGAAGCCCTGCGGAATCAGGTCCGCAGCAACGCCCGAAACCGGATTCGGGACGTGCGTAACCGGAGCGTTGCCGAATACCGGGATCAACGCTGTCGTGATGGTCGCCTGAGCCATCGCTGCAAGCGACAGCACGGCAACCGAGGCAAGGAACTTCTTCAGCATTTTCCTCTCCTGTAGTGTGCGAGGCGTATCGATTGACATGCGTGACCGGCACGCCCGGACACGGCATCTCCTCAAGTCACGAACGCCATAATAGGCCGCCCGCTTGGAGGTGTCAACAACTTTTTGCGGATTTTTCGAGCCACCGTGAGCGTTCCTATTCAGTTCCGGCACCCACCTGCGACATTCCATAATTGAAGCAATGACAATGTGTTGCGACGCTCCGACTTCGAGTCTGTTCGTCGTCGCTTCTCCGCGCTAGGGAATTGCCTGACCTCGCACGCGGAAAAATCGCGCGACGGAGCGTTCTAGGAAATAACCCGCAAAACGCTCTCTGTGCGGTTGCGGGCGAGCAAAGCACTCCCGGAGCCGGCTGTTTCACTCAAATTCGAAGGCTCTAAGGGTCCTCGCACCACCTGAATCGACTTGAAAAAAACGCCGAATCGCTATGATTCCTGCCCGCTCGTCAGCATGTTCACAATAGCAGGGCGCGGCGACCGGTGGATCCCCGCGGCAACCGGCGTTTCGCCGAGGTTTCATGGTCCGAATGACCCAACTCCGCCGCAGCATCGGCTTCTGGGGCGCCGTCGCGATCATGGTCGGCATCATGATCGGCAGCGGCATCTTTCAGACGCCGCCGGAAATTGCGAAACACATCGGCAGCCCCTGGCTGACGCTCGGCCTTTGGACGCTGGGCGGGCTGATTTCCCTCTGCGGAGCGCTGACCTACGCCGAGTTGGCCACCATGTATCCGCACGCCGGCGGCGTGTACGTCTTCCTGCGCGAAGGCTTCGGGCGCATGACGGCGTTCGTGTTCGGCTGGACGTATCTCCTGATCTCAAAACCCGCCGCCGCCGCCGGCATCGCGATCGTCTTCGCGTCGCACGTGAATACGCTCCTGGGCGTACAGTGGGACGTGCGCGTCATCACCTGCACGATGCTGCTGTGCCTCACGATCATCAACACGTTCCACGTCTCGCTAGGCTCCGGCGTGGCAATCGCGTTGACCGTGCTGAAGACCGCTGCACTGGCGGCGATCGCGGCGCTGGGCGCGTATTTCGCCGCGCGCCACGCCGCGCCGACGCCCGCGTCGATCTCCATCGCCGCGCCGCTATGGCTTTCGCTGGCGCCGGCGATGAGCGCGATCCTGTGGACGTACGACGGCTGGTCCGATGCCGGCGCGATCGCGGAGGAAATCAAAGACCCGCAGCGGCGTCTGCCGCGCGTGTTCGTTTTCGGCACAGCGGCGACGGCGGCGCTCTATGTCGCGGTGAACGCGGTGTACATGGGGCTGATCCCGCTCGACGAGATGCGCGGCGTCTCGACCGTCGCGCCGCTGGTGACGCAGCGCTTACTAGGCGATGCCGGCGCGACGTTCGTGACGCTGGTGGTGCTTGTTTCGACGCTCGGCTCGACTCACGGATCGATCATCACCGGCGCGCGAGTCTCGTTCGCACAAGCCCGCGATGGACTGCTCTTCCGTTTTCTGGGCCGCGTAAGCCCCGCGTTCGGCACGCCGGCGGTTTCGCTGTGGTTCCAGCTCGCGCTGTCCTGCATTGCCGTGTACTTCCTCGAGACGTTCGACCGCATGGCGAACAGCTTCGTCTTCACGATGTGGATCTTCTACGGGCTGGCCGGGGCGGCGGTAATCGTGCTACGCCGCAAGCAGCCCGAGCGCCAGCGCCCCTACCGCTGTTGGGGCTACCCGTTCGTGCCGCTGGTGTTCATCGCATCGGCGGTGGCCATGACCGTGCTTTCCATCCTCGGCAACCCGCGCGAGACGCTGCCGTGGATCGGCGTGCTGCTTGCCGGCGTGCCGGTGTACTGGGCGTGGAAAAAGGCCGGCGGCGCCGGTGCGCCGGCGTCGGATTGAACCTTCGCGACGCGCGGAGCATCGACCTCGTCGCGCGTCGCCGGGACATGCCCTGTTCGGCGCGTCAAACAAACTTCGCGCCGGTCGACGCTGTTACACGATCAGCTCGCTAGTGCGCATAACCGGCAGGTCAAAGTGCGCCTCAAAGTCCATCCCGCGCGTTGGCGCCGTCAGCGTCCGTTTCCGTTGCACACGCGACGATGCTGCACCGCGCCGCTCCCCATTGGCGATCGCTCGCGTAAGCGATTCTCGCGTGCCACGACCGCTACACCTTTGTCGAGCGCAGCACCTCTTCCGGCGTCGTGATTCCTTCGCGCACCAGCCGCCAGCCGTCTTCGCGCAGCAGCACGAGTCCGCTTCGCCGCGCCACCGGCAGCATCTGCGAAGCACTCTTTTGCTGAACGACCATCTCGCGCAATTCTTCGTTCATGACCATCAGCTCGAAGATCGCCCGCCGGCCTGCATAGCCCGTCTGGCGGCACTCGCGACAGCCGACGCCGCGATAGAGCTTCTCGCCGGGGCGATATTCGAAGTCGCGCGGCAGCAGTTCCGGATTCTCGGGAACGAACGGCTCCTTGCACTTTTTGCAGACCGTGCGCACCAGGCGCTGCGCCATCACCGCCTCGACCGAGCTCGCAATCAGAAACGGCTCGACACCCATGTCCAGCAAACGCGTCGTGGCCGACACGGCGTCGTTGGTGTGCAGCGTGCTGAAGACCAGGTGGCCCGTGAGCGACGCGTTGATGGCCACCTCGGCCGTCTCCTTGTCGCGAATTTCGCCGACCAGGATAACATCCGGATCATGACGCAGGAAGCTGCGAAGCGCCTTGGCGAACGTCAGCCCGATCTTCGGCAGCACCTGGACCTGGTTCACGCCGGAAAGGTAATACTCGATCGGGTCTTCGATGGTCAGGATCTTCAGCTCGTCGCTGACGATTTCCGTCAATGCAGCGTAGAGCGAAGTCGTCTTACCGGAACCGGTCGGCCCGGTGACCAGGATGATTCCGTGCGGACGATTGATCAGATCCGTGAACGTCTCGTGCGTCTTGCCGGTCATGCCCAGCTCGGGCAGCGAGAGCTTCACCGACATGCGGTCGAGAATACGCAGCACCACGCCTTCGCCGAACGCCATCGGAATGACGCTGACACGCAGATCGATCTCGCGGCCGTGCACCTTGACCTTGAAACCGCCGTCCTGCGGCATGCGCCGTTCGGCGATGTTCAGGCTGCTGAGGATCTTGATGCGGCTGATGATGGCGTTCTGAAAACGGCGGATTTCGCCGGGCACGTTCGCCTTGTGCAGCACGCCGTCGGTGCGATAGCGCACCAGGAAGTCGGTCTCGAACGGCTCGAAGTGGATGTCGCTGGCGCGCTGGTCGATGGCTTCGATCAGGATCTCGTTCACCAGCTTGACGACCGAGGCCTCCTGGGCCATCTGGACGTCGATGTCGTTCGAGTCGACCTTGGCCTCGTCGATGACCTCCAGCCCCTCGCGCTCCTCGACCATCTCGTTAAGCACTTCGCCGCCGACGCCGTAGAAGGCCTTGATCAGCTTATTAATCTCGGCGCGAGTGGCCAGCACGGGCTCGATGGGCATGTTGATGCAGGTGCGCAGCTCGTCGAGCGCGTACATGTTGTACGGATCGCTGGTCGCCACACGCACGCCGCGCCCGTTCTTGCGGATCGGCATCAGGCCGTACTTGTGAACGAGCCGACTGGGGACCAAAGTCAGCAAATGCGGATCGACATCCTTCTCGGTCAGCTCGGCGATCGGAATGGCGAATTGCTCGCTGTAGACCGCGAGCATCTCGCGCTCGGTGACGACCCCGGACCGCACGAGCACTTGGTCGATGCGCTCGCTTGGCGCCACGAGCGCCGCGGAGGCCGCCTTCAATTGCTCGCGCGTGATGACGCCCTTCTCGACCAGCAATTCACCGACGGGCATCGCAGGCTCCTGTTGTCCGATAACTAGCGATACAGGCGAAAGTTCTATTCAGTTTCTACACGCGAGGGGGGCTTTGATTGCGGGTGGTGGCTGCAGATCCCGTCGATACCGCAATCGGCCTCAAACCCGTCGGCGGCGACAATCACAAGCGTATCAGGGTCCAGTTGACGGTGTCGACGTCTCGCCCCGAGCCGTTGGCCCGTTCGCCCGGCTTCGCCGTGGTCCGGACGCGATCGCGCATGCCGCCGTCCCGATCGCGGTGAGCCACGACGGTATGCCAAATACCCACCAGCCGCTTGTTGGAGGTGGCCCGAAGCAAAAGAGCGTCGGGCTCACAGTGTAATAGGGCTTCCGATCGAACTGCAGCTTGGTGTGTTCAGTCGCGCTCGGGCCAACGAAAAGAAATACATGGTCTGCGATCAGGCGAAGCTCGTACCGTCTTGAGGTACTCCAGACAAAAGAGGTTTCGTGATCATGCCCATAGACGAGCAGTCCGACAGCCAACGTCAGCAAGATTAGGCATCCGGCAAAAATCCCAATTCGAATCATACGCCCGCATGCCGGCCCGAGTCCGACACGCTCGGCGTACTTCCGGTCGTTCGACGCGAGGGGTTTGTTCACATTTCGTTCATCCGCTGCCAGATTTGCCTCGCCAGTGGATGTCGGTGGCGCTGCCGACCATACGCGCGAGCACCTCATCTCATCGCGCGGCCCGTGGGCAGGTATACTCATCAAGCCCAGCGTTCATGGGATTCATCGTACCGCAGAGCCGCGTCGATTACTGTGTTCAACGCGATTGCGGAGCTTCTCGCACGGGGCGAGACGATGCGCGGATTGAACATCGTGAGCCGTCGGCGAGTTCGCAGCAATTCGCGGCGCGGTTTCGGGAGGTCGGAAGCGGCAATGGCGCGCCCCAAAACTCGTCCCAATGGAGCATCCGCACCTTCTCGCGTGACCGCTCGCGCGCTCGCGGCGCTTCAACGCGAAATGCGCAAGCTTCTCGAGCAACAAGTCGAGCCGGCGTATGCCGTCAAGATTCGCGAGCTGGTGCCCACGCGGATGGAGATTCTCGGCGTCCGCGTGCCGGCGATTCGCGCGCTTGTGCGGCCGTTTCTGGCGGCACATCCCGAGATTGACGCCGGCGTCGCGTGCGACTTCTTCGACCTATGTTGCAAGCGGCCCTGCCGCGAGGAACTGCTGTTCGCGCAGGGCATCCTGGAGCGTTTCCGGCGCAAACTCGACCCGGCGATGTGGTCGCGCGTCGATGCGTGGATCGACGCGATCGACAACTGGGAGGTTTGCGATCAGTTGTCCAAAAACATCGCGGCGGAGCTGGTCACGCGAACGCCGGCGCTGGCGCGCGATCTGCGAGAGTGGGCCCGCTCTGACAACCCGTGGCGGCGGCGTTTCGCGCTCGCCGCCAGTACGGCTCTCAATCAAGGCGGCCGGAGCGACGTGCGGCTCGCGCTCGACATCTGCGAGCCGCTGATGCGCGAGACCGAGCCCATCGTGCAGAAAGCCGTCGGCTGGGCGCTGCGTGAGGCGGCCAGGAAGGACGCCAAGGCGGTCGATGCGTTCCTCGACGCGCAGCGCGATCGTGCGTTGCCGCGCATTCTCAGAGAAGCGCGCCCGTTGAAACGGTGAGAAATATGCGGGGTTTGATCAGATCTCGCTTGAGCGTGACGGGTACCGCCTATCAGAACGCGCATCGCAAGCCAGCGCACTTCACACTTGCGCTCGCTTGCGCTTCGCGTTCTGATGGGGTGACGCGCTGTCTTGCGCGGTTCGACTGGTCGTGCCACGTAAGTCATATCTGCGTCGCCGGTCGCCAGACGCCGTCGCGATCCAGCAGTTCATGCGGACGATACTGCGATTTGTACTGCATTTTCCGGCAATCCCGGACCCAATATCCGACGTACCAGTACGGCAAGCCGCGCCGGCGGCACTCCTGGATCTCGCACAGCGCCGAAAACACTCCCAGGCTGCGGCGCGATTCGGCTGGATCGAAGTAGAAATAGACGCTCGAAACCCCGCGCGGGCAGACATCCACAACGCCGACCGCGACAAGCCGCCCGCCGACGCGATAGGTCATCTGCAGCGTGTCGATCGGCGATCCGGTCATGAGCGACTCGAACGACTCGCGATCGCGGTCGTGGTTTGCGTGCTGGCCGGCCTGATAGACGGCGTAGACGCGCCATTGCTCGTCGTTGTCGCTGGGTGGCTCGATCGCGACGCTCACGTCGGCGTTGCGGCGCGCCACGCGCCGCTGCGAACGGCTGGGCGCGAACGCGGCGACCGGCACGCGCAGCGATCGGCACTCGCTGCACGTCGCACACGCAGGCCGGTAGAACATGTCGCCCATTCGCCGGAAGCCGCGGTCCAGCAGCTCCTGGTACGCCTCCGACGAGTGGATGTCGAACGGATGCGCAAGCCGCGCGACCGCGATCTCCTGCGTGGCCTGGAGGCCAGGGAGGTAGGGGCAGTCGGACAGCGCCGATTGAACGAGCAACAAGTCAGCCGCCGGAAAGATCCGTAGCGATTCGGGCACGGCTATAGCGTACTCGGTCCGGTGAACGCGCGGTCCGGCGGACGCTGTGCTGCAGAAGCGTCGCTAGGTCCGCGCCATTGGCCGATCTAGTTTGTCCAATCCGCGGAACCTGAGGTGCGTCATTGATGGGGCGCGAAAGGAAGGTGTCGAGGCCATCGTCACGGAGCCGGAAGCCGTGGTCCGGGGCGCTGCTGTTGACGATTACGCCGCCAGGATTGTTCGGGGCGGGAAACCGAGGCGCGTCTATGCGCTGGCATATTCGGCAAGTACACCAATCGGACGGCACCTTGGCATGGCCATGTTCGGTCCAACAGGCAGCGAAGGACACGCTCTTGGTCGCGCTCGATTGGGACGCCGAGAACCGGCTGCGGGCGCCCGGCGTCACCGTCGACCCGCCACCAGCGGACCCGTAGCCGTCCGAGTTTCGTCACTAGTCGACAACCGCGCGCGGACGCAGCGCGAACAGCAATGCGGCCGCAAGCACAATCACGCCCCCGGCCAGTACGCCCTCCGACCAGCGCCAGCCCGCCAGCCGAAACACGACCGCCAGCACAATCACCACCAGAATCGCGCCGATCGACGCCACCACGCGGTCCTGTCGCGCCGCGCCGCGGACCGCGTCGGCGTACGGCGTGCGCGTGAACGAGACCATCGTGTACAGCGGCGTGTAGACGCCCGGCAGCGCGCGGTGCAGCGTGCGCTCCAGCTTCTTGTGCATCAGGAAGGTGCGCGAGCCGGTGTGGTCGCGCATTTCGATGAAATTCGACAGCGCCAGATTCGCCAGCGTGTTGACGTTGTCCCGCCGCAGCGCGTCGTATTCGGCGAACGCGCGTTCCAGATTCGGCGCGTGCCGCGCCAGGCACTCGCTGAGCACCGTGCAATCTTCGAAAGCCGCGTTGGCGCCCTGCCCATAGAACGGCACCACCGCATGCGCCGCGTCGCCAACCAGCGCCACCCTGCCGCCGTAGTGCCACGGCCGCGAGCGCACCGTGACCATCGAGCCCACCGGGTGTTCGCGATAGTCCTGCAAGAGTGTGGGCATGAGCGGGACGGCGTCCGGAAACTCCTGCTCGAAGAAGCGGCGGACGTCGTCGTCGCTGCGCAGGGCCGCGAAGCTGCGCGCCCCATCGAACTGAAAGAACAGCGTGCACGTGAACGAGCCGTCGATATTGGGCAACCCGATCATCATGAAGCTGCGCCGCGGCCAGATGTGCAGCGCGTTGGGCTCGATGCGGAATCCGCCGCCGTCCTTGGGCGGAATGCTCAGTTCCTTGTAGCCGTGCTCGAGATACTGCTGCGAGTAGTTGAAGCGATCCAGGCGCTGCATCGCGCGGCGGACGACGGAAAACGCGCCGTCGATGCCGATGACGGCGTCGCCGCCGGCCTGCACCGTTCGATTGTCGCGTTGGTCGAGAAATTCCGCCCGCGGCGCGTCCAGGTCGACCTCGGTGCACTTGTGCTCGAAGAAGACCCGCACATTCGGCATCTTCTGCGCCACGCCGAGCGTCAGCGCGTTCAATCCGCCGCGCGAAATCGAGTTGATGGCGCGGCTCGGGTCCTTGTCGTAGGGTTGAAACGTCAGTGTTCCGTCGCGCGAGTGGATCATTCGGCCGCGCATCGGCACCGCGAGTTTCAGCACTTCGTCCGCGAGTCCGACCTGCGACAGAGCGTGAATTCCGCGAACCGAAATCGCCAGATTGATCGAACGACCGCCGACCAGCGTGCCGGCGGCCGGATCGGGGCGTCGCTCGTATAGGTCGACGTTGTAGCCGGCGCGCCCCAGGTGCGCGGACAGAAGCGCGCCGCCCAGGCCGCCGCCGACGAGCGTGAAACGCAGCGAATTGGGGGCCGACATGGCCGCGCAGTATAGGTACATTAGGACGCGCGGAGAATCGGCGAATGGGCGAATGCGCGATAGTGCTGCTTTCCGGCGGGCTGGATAGCGCCACGACGCTGGCGATCGCGCGGCGGGCGCAGTTCGACTGCGTCGCGTTGACGATCGACTACGGCCAGCGCCATGCGGTCGAGCTTGCGGCCGCAACGACGCTCGCCAAGGCGCTCGGCGCGATCGAGCATCGCGTCATTCGGATCGACCTTCGCGCGCTGGGCGCTTCGGCGCTGACGGCCGACATCGCCGTGCCCAAGAATCGCAAAGTCGGCGTAAGCGACGAGATTCCCGTCACCTACGTCCCGGCCCGCAACACCGTCTTTCTCTCGCTCGCCCTTGCGTTGGCCGAAGTGCGCGCTTCACGCGACGTATTCATCGGCGTCAACGCGCTGGACTACAGCGGCTACCCGGACTGTCGCCCGGAATACATCGCCGCCTACGAGCGCATGGCGGCCTTGGCGACGCGCGCCGGCGTCGAAGGCAGCCCGACGCGAATTCACGCGCCGCTGATCGGAATGACGAAGGAAGCGATCGTGCGGCGCGGGCTGGAGCTGGCCGTCGATTTCGCCGTCACGCGAAGCTGTTACGACCCGGACCCCGCCGGCCGTGCTTGCGGACACTGCGATAGCTGCCAACTGCGCCTGGCGGCGTTCGCGGCGGTCGGGATCGCGGACCCCTGCCCGTACGCGATGGGAGGCGAGGGGTGACACGCAGACGGGGGAGTGCGGGCGTCCGCGCCCGCCCGCCCAGGGAGTGCGGGCGTCTGACCCGCTACTTCGCCGCGCTCGCGGGCTTGGTCTCGAAGACCAGCAGGTACGGCACACCGGCATTGCCGTCCCCGTCCCTGAAATTCTTGAATTTCTCCGAATTCAGCCAGGCGGCGTAGGTCTTGCCGGGTTCGAGCTTCACCTTCACGACGCACGTGCGGCGGTCTTTCTCATACATGGGCTTGCCGTCGATCGGCAGCTTCGTGTCCGCGCTGAGATCGACCCACGACCAATTGCCGTCGGCCATCTCCTTGCTGAAAGTCACGCGCACCTCCGTCACCTTGCTCGCGTCAACGGCCGTGTCGCCGGACTGCGGCACGGTCTTTACCACGACCGGCGGCAGGCTCTTGACCGTGTGGCCGCGATCCTGCGCGCCGATCACCACCGCCACGGCCGCGAGGGCCACGCCTGATACGCTGATTCTGGCGATTGACCTGGAATTCACGGGAGGCTCCTTTCATCGCCCATGATCGAGCGCTGCCGCCCTTGCGCCAAGAACGGCTCGGGATTCTCATTTTGAGGACTCGACTGCAGAGTTCCGCATCAGAACTCGACGACAAACTCCGTCCAAACCGCGACCGGGGAGCGGGGCTGGAGGACGGCTCTCTGAACGCCGAAACCGGGTGGACCGGAGAATGATTCTTGGACGCCTGCACATCCGTCACCTCCTTCAAACCGGCCAGTGGTCAATCGGGCGCGTTTCGGGTAGCATCCCTCGCCGGGGAGCACGCCACGTCCGCCGGCATTCGTGGGGTGCGACAGACCGGTTTCAGAGGCCGATTCGGCACTGAAAGGGTCGCGAATGCGGCCCTTTTTTCGTCCCTTGCCGAGTCGCGCCGCGAGGCTACGCCGCCGGCTGGGCCGCGCGGAAAGGAGTCAGGGGCATGAGCCAGGACCTGCTGCGAATCGTCGACAGCATTTGCCGCGACAAGAACATCGACCGCGACGTGTTTCTGGTCGATCTCGAAACGGCGATGACCGGCGCGGTCCGCAAGGCGTTCAACAGCGAGGATTGCGAGGTAAAAATCGACCCGCTCAGCGGGCGAATCTCCGCCACGCGCGAGGGCGCCGAGATCGACATGCAGACCCTCGGGCGGATCGCCGCCCAAACCGCCAAACAGGTCATCATCCAGAAATCCCGTGAGCGCGAACGAACCAGCATCTTTGAGGATTTCACCGAGCGGCGCGGAACGATTCTGACCGGAACCGTGACGCGCATCGAGGGCGGAAACCTGCTGGTGAACGTCGGCCGCACGGAGGGGTTCCTGCCGCGCAGCGAGCAGATCCCGGGCGAGACGCATCAAATCGGCGAGCGAATCCGCGTGCTGATCCTCGAAGTGCGCGAGCAGCCCAACCAGATCAAGATCATCCTCTCGCGCTCGCACCCGGAGTTCATCCTGCGGCTATTTGAGCTGGAGGTGCCGGAAGTCGCCGAGCGCATCATCGAAATCAAGGCCATCGCGCGCGAGGCCGGCTATCGAACCAAGGTCGCGGTCTCCTCCATTGACTCCAAGGTTGACGCCGTCGGCGCCTGTGTCGGCGTGCGCGGCAGCCGGATCAAGAACATCGTCGAGGAGCTCGGCGGGGAGAAGATCGACATCGTCCGCTGGAACGAGTCGAGCCAGATTCTGATTCAGAATGCCTTGAAGCCCGCGGAGATTCAGGAGATTGCGCTGTGCCTGGAGCTCGGCAAGGCCACAGTGGTAGTGGCCGAAGATCAGCTCTCGCTGGCGATCGGCAAGCGCGGGCAGAATGTGCGGCTGGCCGCACGGCTCACCGGTTGGGACGTCGATATCCTGACGCCGACGGAATACAACAAGAACCTCGAAATCATGGAAAAGACGCTGCGGGCGGTCGAAGGCGTCGACGACATGATGCTCGACAAGCTGGTGGCCATGGGCTGCGTGTCCGTTTCCGACATCGACGAGATCGGCCCTGATCCGCTCGTCGAAAACCTGCAGATGGACGCGGCGCTTGCCGAGCGCGTGCTGGAAGCCGCCGGCGAACAGGTCATTCTGCAGGAAGAAGAACGCGAGGCCGCCGAAAAGCTCAAGGCCGAGCAGGCTGCCCTCGCGGCGGCGAATCCGCCTTCGATGGGCTCCGCATTCGTCGCCGAGCAGGAGTCGCCGTCCGGGTTCGAGGCGACGCCCGAGGAGGGCGGCGTCGCCGACGCGCCGGACTCGGACGAAAGTGCGACGCCAATCGATGATGCATCGGTCAACGCGGCATCAGCGCTCGGCCTCGAGGGCGAACCACAGCCCCCTGAGAACGCGAATTCGGAATCTGTGTAGCAAGCGCCGTGATCGTGTTCAAGTCTTATCCGGCAGGCGGGCGACCGTTCGTCAGGGCGCGTGGCGCGATCGGGATCGCACGAACAGGTCTGGTAGTGGTCTCGGCGTAACATTCGCGCGGGCGACTGCGGCCGTTCCAGCCTCACATTCATCGAGACAAGTCCGGTGCTTCCGTTCGATCTGTCGATTCAAGTGCTCGGCGGATTGCTTGCGATTGCGTGGCTCGCGTCGCTCGTTAGGCGTAGACAATGGAGATTGCCGCTCGGACGATCGCAGCCGGCAGTGCCCGGTACGGAGTTGGTGCAGGCGTTCGGGATCATCGCGGTGTATTTCGGCGCGTTGTCGGCGATGCGCCCGCTGTTCTTGAGCGCAGTTACCGCCGAACAGGTCGCGATTCCCGGTTCCAGCGCCTGGCATTGGGTGCAGTCGGCCGACGCGGCCGTCAAGCTCGCACTGTCAGGTCTGATGATTGGGATGCTGCGCGCTCGCGGAAGGCGCGACGCTCAGAACGCCGGCAGCCGCAAGCGATTTCTTGCTTTGCTCCCGCCCATCGGCGCGGCGTTGATCGCGATTTCCATCTGCACGCTTCAACTGAGCGGTGTGCGCGCGATTCGGTCGTACTTCGATCCGGGCTCGCCCCTGCCGCCGCACGTCGTGTTGCAGGCAATCCGCCACAGCGAGTGGGGCAATTGGGGAGTGCTACAGCTCTCAATGCTGGCCGTGTTTGTCGCGCCATTGGCGGAAGAGCTGCTTTTTCGCGGCCTGCTGTTGGAGGGACTTCGCGCCTCGCTTGCCGGGCTTGCCTGGCCGGCGATCGTAGTCAGTGCGTTGAGCTTCGGCGCTATCCATTCTCCGCCGGAGACCATACTGCCGATGATCACGTTTGGCTTGATTCTCGGGCTGCTCCGCATCAGAAGCGGATCACTGACCGCATGCGTTTGCGCTCACATGCTCTTCAACGCGCGAACGATTCTCTACGTCACGGTCGCGCCCGAACTGCTCGACGCGGGTTGAACCGAATTTCGGCGCGCGGCCGCGCACGCAGTACGGATCGCCCCGATGTCCGACACAAAAATTCACAATGCGACGCACTCGCCCATAACAGCAGAAATGGCGCGCGTGGGTGCGCCGGCAGAAACACAGCTAGGCCGGGAGCGCTTTGACAGCGCGCTCCCGGCCCTATTGGGCTCGTTGAGACTTTGGAGGCTTCGACTTCGGCTTAGCGACGACGCAGCGCCGCAAACCCGAGACCGGCGAGCACGAGCAGTCCAGCGCTCGGCTCGGGAACCGGGTTCACGAGCAAGTCATCCAGCCCAACGTCGAACCGCCCCATGTCGCTGATCACGATCAAGCTGACCGGGCGGCTAAACACAAGCGGGCCAACCGGAATCTCGATGCCGTTCGCGATCACGTCATACTGCTGGTGATACACGAGAGCGGCCGGGTTCGGGTTTTCGCGGTTGCCGTACGTGTCGTCGTACGCGAAGATCTGCCAATCGACCGGGCCGCGCGACTCGTCGAACACGTACCCACGGGCCGACTTGATCGACTGAATGGGCACCTGATCGAACGAAATCTCGAAGTCCTTGTCAAACGGCGGCGTCAGCGGATTGCCCAGACGGAGGTAATCCGTCGGATTGCCGTTCCAGATCACGCCAGGCGCGGGATTGATGATGATGTTGTTGTCACCAAAGCCGCCGGTCTGCGTGACCTGCGAGCCGTAGACGCCCGTCATGTACGCCGACAGGTTGAAGCTGCCGGCTTGCCCGTCGAAGTCGAAGAGCGTGCTTCCAAACGCCGACGCGGCTGTCAGCCCAGCGCCGGTTGCTACTGCGATAAGTTTTGAAAAACGAGCCACGATTCCTCTCCTCCTGGTTGACTTCTTTCCCGGCGACCTCTCCATCGCCAACCCAACGCCCACTAGACGCTGTGCCGCTATGGTGGCGCAGTTGCGCTCCAAAGATGGCCGCATAATAGGCCATTGCAGGCGGAGAGTCAATCACAAATTTCGATCGGGCCGAAAAAACTTTTGCCCGCCGCACAAATAGTACGCAACTATTTAAGCAACAACTGCTTATGGAACACAACGGCCATCGGAATTCGCCAAGAGCTAGACTGCCTCGGAACGGATTTCCGGGCCGGCCCCCCGGCGCCGCTTCGCGTGGGTCAGATGCTCGCGCGCCGAATAGGGAAATTCGGAATTTGAGAAAAAAAACCGGCGCTGCTGGAAAAAGCAGCGCCGCATTCAGGAAAAGCCGTCAAACGTCCCGCCCCATGTCAGGCTTCGGTTCAGGCTTCGGGCCAAACCTGCTTGCCCGTCTCCGCGTCACGTAGAATGATCACGTCCGTCGGGCAAACTTTCGCGGCCGCCAAGATGTGCTCCGGGGGATCGCCTTCCGGGTCGCGAACAAAAACCAGATTGTCCGCGTCCATCTCGAACGTCTTCGGCGCCTCTTGACAGCATTGCTGATCGCCGATGCATGCTTCGCGATTGATCTCGATTTGGTATTTTGCCATTTGTAGCCACCTTCCTTCGTAGATCGGAGTGCCGGCGACGCCGGCAACAGCCCGTTCCGAGCTTCGTTGCCCGGTTCCGGAAGGCGACGCATGCATGTACCGTGCCAAATCGGTCGGGAGATCCACTCCAAAGTCGAAAGGACCAAACCCAGCACATCCGCGTTCCATTTCGCTCGGGGCACTTCATTTCCGGGCCAGCCGTACCCTCGTGCTCGAACGAAGCGGAATTCGTCGCCAACATCGCGTGATTTTCCAGTGCGCCTGCGGGAATTCACTCACCGGCAGATCGGGTTGCGGGTTCAGGCCCAGTTGCATTCCGAGCGATCTTGCTTGACGCGCCGATGCCGCGCGGGTGACATCCGCACATGCGCAGCATCCTGGTGACGCGGCTCGACGGGCTGGGCGACATCGCGCTCGGCAGCGGGCTGGTCGCCGGATTGCATCAGCGCTGGCCGACCGCCCAAATCACGCTCTTGGTTCGGCCGCAGCACGCCGGCGTGGGCACGATCTTCCCGGAATGGCTGCGCGTGTGGTCACTGGGGTTCGATCCGCGCGAGTCGGTCGCCGGGCGCGAGGCACAGATCATCTCGCTGCTGCGCGACACCGCATCCGCGTGTAGGGCGGACCTAGCCGTGGCGGCGGAATACAACCGCGTTTGGGCGGGCGAAATTGTCGCGATGAGCTGCGGAGCGGCGAACGTCGTCTCGTTCGACGGCCCCATCGGTCTGAATGTGCATCATCGATCCATTCTCGACGCACTGAATCTCTCATCGGATTTCAGCGGCTGGCGGCGAGTGCCGGCGGACGAACACGCGCGTGAGATCGACAAGTATCGAACGCTCGCCCGCGCCGTCATCGGCCATGATGCGCCGCCGCCTGCGATCGAGATCGCCGATTCCGCGCGCGAACGGGCGTCCCAGGTGTGGTCCGACCTGCGCCTTGACGACGGCGTGGTCGTGTTCTTCCCGAGCTCCGGTTCGCGGCTCGAAAAAAGCCTGTCGGCGTCCGCCTGGAATCAATGGCTGCGACGATTCTGCGAACAAACAGGCCGCCAATGTCTGTTGCTCGGCGCCGCGTTCGATCGAGCAGCGCTCGAGGAAATCCGCCGATCGCCGCTACTCGACGCCGTGCGCAGCTTCGTCGTGCCGGATGACGACGTCGGCTTGCTCGCCGCCCTGCTCGATCGCTCGGCGGCGTACTTCGGCGCGGACACGGGGCCGATGCACCTGAGCGCCGTACTGGGAAAACCGACGCTCGGCGTCTTCGGCGGCGGACACGACGCCGAGCGCTTCTTACCGGTCGGGCCACGCGCCTGGGCTGTTCGCATGCGCCTGCCGTGCTTTGGCTGCGGTTGGCAATGCCCGTTCGATGAGCGGCTCTGCATCCGGCGAATGCCGATTGATCCGCTCATGCGCGCATCGCTGGAAATGTTGGACGATCCGACGCCGCACGACCCGTTCACGCCGCGGATTGTTGAGCTTGTGGCTGACGCGGAATTGTCCCGCCCGGCGACCGGCGCGGTTGCGAGATTGCACGTGGCGCAGCTTCGTCTGAATCACGAGGTAATCGAGCATCACGATCATCTGGCGCGGATTGACGCCCAACGGCGCGACGCATTGACGCGGCTGGAGAGCGCCACGCGCGAGACCGCCGAGGCGCAGAACACGCTGCGGCTGGAAATGCGGCAACTCCATGCCGGCGCGCAGGCGCTGCTCGAGCAGGCCCATCGTGAGAAACTCGCGCTCCAGGAGATGACGCAGCGCAATGAGCTGCGCGACCAGGCCATCCGCGCCGCGACCGAGGAGATTGAGCGTATCCGGCAATCCTTCGCGCGGCTCAGCGCGGTCGAAGGCCGACAGGACGAGACGATCAGCCGGCTGCTCGAACAAACGCATCGCGTCCTGCAGACGCTGTCCGAAATGACGACACAGGGGCGGCAGCGCGACGTCGCGATTAGCGCGCTGAACGACCAGACGCACACGCACCGAATGACGATCGAGCAACTTGCACCGAGACTGGCCATGGTCGAGACAGAAATCGAGCAACTCCGCGCCGAGCTGGCCGACCTCCGCGCGCGGGGGATCCGCATCCCCGCCGCGGTCGCGCGCGCCGGGCGTCGCCTGTTGGGGCGGCCGGAAAACAAGTAGCAATCCAGATCTCGCGAGGATGCCAGTGCGGCGGCAGGCGGCAGGCGGAGCACCACCAATGCCCGAGTTTTCGAAAAATGTCTGGGCGCCATGGCGAATGGAGTACATCGAGGGCCTGGGAGAGCCGGACAGCGGCTGCTTTCTGTGCCGCTACCTGGCCGCGGCGGCGGACGACGCGAAGAATCACGTCCTGTGGCGTTCGCCGCACTCGCTGGTGCTCCTGAATCGCTTTCCGTACACCAACGGACACCTGCTGATTGCACCCGCGCAGCACGTCGCGACGCTTGACAAGTTGCCGGAGGAAGTGCTGCTGGAACTGTCCGCGCGCCTTCGCGACGCGATGCGCATCCTCGACGACGCGCTCGGACCGCAAGGGTACAACGTCGGCATGAATCTGGGGCGCTGCGCTGGCGCCGGACTGCCCGATCATTTGCACTGGCACATCGTTCCGCGCTGGAGCGGCGATACGAATTTCGTACCCGTGATCGGAGATGTCCGCGTCATGCCGCAATCGCTCGAGCGCACGGCGGAGCGATGTCGCGCGGCGATGCAAAGACTCGGCTTGGGCGCGTGATTCCGAATCGACTAATCCGCGACGCGCACCACGATCTTCCCGAAATGCTCTCCGGCCTGCATGGCACGAAGGGCCTGCGGAAGCTGCTCGAAGGCGAATGTTCGATCGATCACCGGTCGAATTCGATGACGTTCGATGAAGCGAACCATGTTTTCGAACGCGCCGCGTGAGTCCACCAGGATGCCCTGGACGCGTTGCCGCTTCATTAACACCGAAACCGCTGGAAATTCACCCCTCACGCCGGACAACACGCCGATCAGCGCGACTATTCCGCCCCCGCGCGTCGCACGGATCGAGCGCTCCAGAGTCCCCGCGCCACCCACCTCGACTGTCAAATCCACGCCGCGCCCGTCGGTCAGCGCCAATACAGATTTGTCCCAATCCGGGGTCTGCCGGTAGTTGATCGTCTCATCGGCGCCGAGCAACCGGGCTCGTTCGAGCTTGGCGTCGCTTCCGCTGGTGATGAAGACCCGCGCGCCGATCGCTTTCGCGAATTGCAGCGCGAAGATCGACACGCCGCCGGTTCCTAGCGCCAGCAACGTCTGGCCGGCTGCGAGCCCGCCCTCGGTGACCAGAGCGCTCCAGGCGGTCAGCGCGGCGATCGGCAACGTCGCCGCTTGCGCGAAGTCGTAATCTGCGGGAATGGGAAGGACAGCGTCTGCTGATACAACGACCTGCTGGGCCGCGAATCCAGGACCGGGTGTGCCGAGCGTGCCGGCCAGGTACTCAGAACGAAACGGCCCGTCGATCCACGGCGCGACGTAATGCGTCATGACGCGGTCGCCGACGCGAACACGGCGAACGCCCTCGCCGACGGCGGACACGACACCCGCCGCGTCGCTGACCGGCACGGCGGGCAGCTTCAGTTTCGGGTTGTACTGCCCGCTGACGACCATCAGGTCGCGGTAGTTCAGGCTGAACGCCTTCACGTCCAGGCGGATTTCGCCGGGACGGGGCTGCGGTGTCGGCGCGTGGTCGATTCGTAGATTCTCGATCCCGAATTCTTCAACCAACCAGGCGTTCATAGCGCTACCTGCCATCGAGTATTGTTCCGTCCGTGATTCTGAACCTCGAATTCGAATCCGCGAAGCGCGGACCCAGGAACATGGGTATAATCGCGTTCGCCACGTTGGGGCAACGGAATGAAGCCGAATCCTGAGGAGCTGTGCTGCATTTCGATCATCATCTGCGATGACATCTATCGCGACGAACTGACCAAAAAGCTGGTAATTATCGGGACATTCAACTACATCAACGCGCGGTCGTTTCCCTGTATTCAACCGCGATTTCGCGTGCTGTTTACTGTAACGAATGGGCGTGGCGACTACGACCTTCGCTTGGCGGTTGAACACGAGCAATCGGGAAACCGAATAGTCGAGCTGGGTGGCCCGTTCCGCGTGGGTGATCCACTCGCAATTTCCGACGTCAGTATTGAGATCGCAAATCTGGTGCTGAACGAACCGGGAAAATACTGGGTCACGCTGCGTGCGGACAACCGCATAATCCAACAACGCCCATTCTGGGTAACGCCGGTCACGGGAGGCAGCACATGACAAGCAAGGGTCTTGAACATTCGCGCGCGGCGACCACGCGGCTTCAGACCCTCGGGCGACACTCGGATCATCCGCCGGTCTCGGAACGGACCGCTTCCGGATTTCAATGGTGGCCGCAAGAACGGCGTGAGAATGCGCTGCTCTCCAACTACGCGGGCCAGATCGCCGAGGCCACACCCGTAAACGCGGACTTGCTGGAGTGGGCGGCTCGTCCCGAGAATCAGCCTTCACAGTCATGGTGGGATGAGACGGGATCTCCGTTCGATGCCAGCGAGTAATCTTGCGCCCGCGTGCCGGAGTTGGGTTTGCTGGTTCAAGGCAGCATCGTCTGGGCCGAGGTTTTCGACCCTCGCGGAAGGGCGCTAAAAGAACGACCTCTGGTCGTCATTTCCCATGCGGACGAAATTGTGCTCGACGCTGAGTTCGTCGCCGCCGCAATCACTACCTCGTTCCCCGACCCTGCCCCGGCCGGGTTCGTCGAGCTTCCGTGGTCCCGCCCGCGCCACCCGGCGACTGGCCTCGCGCGGCGCAGTGCCGTTGCCTGCCGATGGCTCGTCCGCCTCCGTCGCAGCCAAATCATACAAGTGAGAGGATACGTCCCACAAAAGCACCTGTTGCTGATTCTGCAAACGATTCGAAGTCTCAACGAACCGGACGGCACCGCGTAACTGCAACTCCGGCGCTTGACACTCACGCGAAATACACTAACAGTCTTGGCGGGCGTTACTTCGCCGAGCGCGGTCACATTCCGCAGCGGACCGCACCGATAGAATAGGGGCGCGCTAGACAATCGCGCAACTATTTATTCTGAAAAGAGTTAAGGCACAGAGATGGCCAAGGCAAAATCACAAGGCCGGACGCTCGTGATCGTCGAATCGCCGGCGAAGGCCAAGACGATCAACAAGTATTTGGGCGATGACTACGTCGTCAAGGCGTCGATGGGCCATGTGCGCGACTTGCCGCAGCACGACTTTGGAATTGACGTAACCAACGACTTCCAGCCAAGTTACGAGATTCTGCCCAGCCGCGCGAAGGTCATCACCGAGCTTCGCAAGCTCGCCGGCGACGCCGACAGCGTCGTACTTGCGACCGACCGCGATCGCGAGGGAGAGGCGATCGCCTGGCACCTGGTTGAGGCCCTCCGGCTTGCACCGGAGCGGACTCGCCGGGTCATTTTTAACGAAATCACGCGTTCCGCGATCGCCGACGCGTTCCAGCATCCTCACCCGCTCGACCTGGACCGCGTAAACGCGCAGCAAGCGCGCCGAATCCTCGACCGAATCGTGGGTTACGAGCTTAGCCCCTTGCTCTGGAAGAAGATCGCCAAAGGCCTTTCCGCCGGACGAGTTCAATCCGTTTCCGTGCGGCTGATCGTGGAGCGCGAGCGCGAAATCCGCGCGTTTGTGCCGGTGGAAAGCTGGAAAATCGTCGCGTCGGTCACCGCCGACCCCAGCGCCGTCCCGCAGTTGCTGCCCGGTTGGCGTGACTTCAACACGGCGGAACGCTCGCAGCGCGACATCCTCGCATGGTTAAGCGAACGCAACGCGTTTCGCGCGGAGCTGACGCACTTCGCCGGCGCACCGTTCGACGCGACTACTGCGGAGGCGGCCGAGAAGGCCGTTCGCGCGCTGGGTCTGCGCGTGGAGCGCATCGCACGGCGACCCTTCGACGAATACAAGCACTTGTCGCTTGAGCAGGCCGAGATCATCGGCTCGTTCGATCCGAGCGCGGCGCCGCCGCTGCGCGTCAGCGATCTGAAGACCAAGCGCACCACGTCGCGCCCGTCGGCGCCGTTCACGACCGCGTCGCTCCAGCAACAGGCGAGCAATCAGCTTCGATTCGCCGCCTCGCGAACGATGCGCATCGCGCAGGGCCTGTACGAAGGCGTCGACCTGCATGGCGAAGGTCCGGTCGGCCTGATCACGTACATGCGTACGGACTCTACGAATCTCTCGGCCGAGTCGCTGACGGCCGTTCGCGGGCTGATCAAACGTGAATTCGGGGATCGCTATCTGCCGGCCGAGCCGAATTTCTTCGGCAAGCGCCAGGCCCGCGCGCAGGAAGCACACGAGGCCATCCGCCCCACCGACCCGGCCCGCTCGCCCGACAGCATCCGCAAGCAGCTCACGGACGAACAATTCAAGTTGTATGACCTGATTTGGCGGCGGTTTGTCGCCTGTCAGATGCCGGCGGCCGAGTGGGACAGCACGTCCGTTACTCTGACGGCTGACACGCCGCAGGGGCAGGCGACCTTTAGCGCCAGTGGTCGCAAGCTGGTGTTTGACGGCTTCATGAAAGTCGCCGGAGTGAGCAGCGAAGATCAGATTCTGCCGCCGCTCGAAATCGGCCGAAACGCCGGCTTGCTCGATTTGATTCCGCGTCAACAGTGGACCTCGCCGCCGGCGCGGTACACGGAAGCGTCGCTGGTGAAGGCGCTGGAAGCCGAGGGCATCGGGCGGCCGAGCACCTACGCGTCGATCATCGACACGATTCAGGATCGCGGCTACGTCGAACAGGAAGACCGCAAATTCTTTCCGTCGGCGCTGGGTGAACTCGTCACCGACAAGCTGGTCGAGCATTTTCCGAAGATCATGGACGTGAAATTCACGTCGTTCATGGAAGACGAGCTCGACAAGGTCGAAGAGGCGCACCTCGACTGGGTTCACGTGCTGCATGAATTTTACGACCCGTTCCGCGAGCTGCTGTCGCGGGCCGGCGACGAGATGGTCGCCGCCAAGAACGAACCCAGCGACGTGGCCT
Organism: Phycisphaerae bacterium; assembly: GCA_046350315.1. Classification (GTDB taxonomy): domain Bacteria; phylum Planctomycetota; class Phycisphaerae; order UBA1845; family Fen-1342; genus CAZHTF01. The sequence goes on along the minus strand of JAXMAP010000002.1, from coordinate 875,328 downwards.
GCCCGGAATGCGGTCAGAAAATGGTCTTTCGTTGGAGCCGCACGGGGCGCTTCCTGGCATGCTCGGCGTATCCCAAATGCAAGGCGACGATCAACGTCAACCGCGACGGCCGCCCGCTTCAGCCCAAGCTGAGCAATCACGCCTGCGAAAAGTGCGGCAGGCCGATGAAATTGCGGCAATCCAAGACCGGATATTTCCTGGGTTGCAGCGGTTACCCCGAGTGCCGCAGCACGGTCGCCTGCGACGCTGAGGGCGAGCCGCTGCGATTGGTAAGGGAAGCGGAGCTGAAGCGCCCGTGCGATTCGTGCGGCGAGGGCACGATGGTCGTGAAGCGCAAGGGTATTCGCTCGTTTCTCGGCTGCGATCGTTTCCCCGAGTGCAAGAACACGAGCTCGATCCCGGCGGACGTGCGGCTGGAACGAATACCGGCCCCGCCGCCTGAGCCGGCCGGAATCAACTGCGAGAAGTGCGGACGCGCGATGGTGATTCGCGGCGGCAAGCGCGGCAAATTTGTGGCCTGCTCGGGATTCCCCAAGTGCCGCAACGCCAAGCCGATCGAGAAGCTCGACGCGCTCAAGGCTGCGGCCGCAGCCGGCGGCGGCGCGGCGTCGGCCGGATTCGTGCCGTCGGACGACGCCGCCGGGGCCGCCGTGCCGAAGCGCGCCGCGCGGCGCGGCCCGGCAGAGTCGGGCGCGATCGCCGGCTCGGCGGATCCGAACGCCCCGCCGCCCGGATTCGCGATGACGCGCACCGGCCGACCGGTGGTCGAGGTCATGCCGGACGACGGCAAGCTGCGCTGCCCGCAGTGCGGGAGCGTGATGGAGCTGCGCCGCGGGCGCTTCGGACCGTTCTTCTCGTGCACCGGCTTCCCGCGCTGCAAGTTCGTCTCAAACCTGCGCGGCGAGGCCAAGAAACAGGCCGAGGAGCTGATGCCCGCGCCGCAGCGCCCCAAGCCGGAGATGACCGACATTCCCTGCGACGAGTGCGGCAAGCCGATGCTGATACGCCAGGGCCGACGCGGCAAGTTCCTGGGCTGCAGCGGCTACCCCAAATGCCGCGCCACGCGCGAGCTGCCGGCGGGCGTCGGCGCCTGAGAGAAACGCGAGGTTGAGCTACGAATCGCCCTCCGCGCCGTCGCCCAGCCAGGGCGTGGGCACCAGTTTGCCCGTCGGCGTCTGTAACGCCACGAATCTCGCGCCGTACACCCCGCTGAGCACCTCCGCCGTGAGCACCGTCGCCGCCGGGCCGTCGGCGACGATTTGTCCATCGCGCATCGCGATGACGCGTCCACCGAGTGCGGTCGGGAATTGCAGATCGTGACTGATCAGCACCATCGCCCGCCCGCGCGCGCGCCAGCGCGCCAGCAGGCGCACCAACTCGATCTGATACGCCGGATCGAGGGCGGTGTCCGGCTCGTCGAGCATTAGCGCCTGCGCGTCCTGCGCCAGCGCTGCCGCCAGTAGCGTCTTCTGCCGCTCGCCGCCACTGACAGCGTGAATCGGCCGCTCGATGATCTGCGACAGCCCGCATTCGCGGATGACGTCGCCCACCACGCGCTCGTCCGCCGCGCTTAGCGGGCGGAGCGGCGCCGCGTGCGGGTATCGCCCCGCCGCGACCACGTCGAAGACGCTGAAGCCGGGCAATCGCTCCGTGGTCTGCGGCACGTAGGCGGCGAACAGGCCGCGGGCACGCGCCGGCAGCCGGTGAAGCACGTGGCCGTCGAGCCGAACACTGCCGGCGGCCGGGTGAATCAAGCCGAGCATCGCCAACAGCAAGGATGTTTTTCCGCTGCCGTTGGGACCGATCAACGAGATGCACTCGCCGCGTCGCAGCGTCAGCGACACATCCTGCACCGCCAATCGGCCGCCGCGCCGGATGCTCAGATGGTCGCATTCCAATCGCCAGTCGTCGCCGGCGGGCGCGCGGATCACGGGGCGCGCTCCGGGCCGTCGATCAGTTCGCGTAGCGCGGCATACGTCCGCGCAACGCGCGGGCCGGGCAGGAAATGCTCCCCGCCGCGAAGCACATGTACGCGATGCTCGCGGACGGCCTTCATCGGGGCCAGCGCGCCCCAGGCCCGCAGCGCGTCGGCGTCGCCATGTTCGCGCCGGCCTCCGCCGGGGTCGATTTCGATGATGACATCCGGATCGCTTCGCACAATGAACTCCAGCGCGAGCGGCGCGAACGCCAGACCGTCGGTCTCGACGACATTCTGATGGCCGGCGCGACGCAGCAGATCATCGTAATACGAGTGCGCGCCGGCGGCGAAGGGCGGCGCGGGCGGCTCCGCCAGCGGCGCGAGCACCAGCAGAACGCGCCGCGGCGTCGAGCCCGGATGCGCGCGATCGACCGCCGACAAGTCGGCTTCAATCCGCTGGCACAGACACGCCGCCGTGCGCTCACGGCCCAGCAGAACGCCGATCCGCTTCAACGCTGTGAAAATGTCGGCCAGCGATTCGTCGGGAACCGACTCGACCCGCAGGTTCAGCGGCGTCAGGCGCTCGATGATCGATCGGCTGCTGCCGCTGACAAGCACCAGGTCCGGCCGGAGCTTCAGCAGCAACTCGGTATTCGTGTCGCTGAGCGCGCCGATCGATGGGATTGCCTCCACGCCCGGCGGATGCACGCAGTAGCGCGTCCGCCCTACCAGCGACTCGCGCAACCCCAGCGCGCAGCACAGTTCCGTCAATACCGGCGCGGCGGAGACGACGCGAAGTCTGGGCGCGTCGCGTTCGTGCTCGTCCACAATCGGCGCGAGCGTGTAGTCGGGAGGATCGAACGCCCGGGGCGCCGGCGCGGGGTTCGACGTCGGACTTGGCGGAGCGGGCGAGCAACCGGCCAGGCAGACCAGCCACATGGCGGCAATGCGGTGGCCACCGCACGGCGGTCTGAAAGTCGCGCGCCGGCTCGCGAGGCTCATCGGACCGGCTCCCGCGCCGGTTCCGATGCGTTTGCACCGACGCGTTGCTCGTTCAAACGCCGCTCGATCAGTCCCAGCAGGAACGCTGATTGCACCTGGCTATCCCAGCTCGAGTCCGGGCCGAATACCTCGACGATTCGCGCGCCCCACCGCGCGCAGACGCCCACGCTTGTCCAGCAACCTTCATCGCCGCTGCGCAGCGGCCGGGCATCTGACGGAGCGACTCGGCGAAACGCGCGCTCGGCGGCGGCTGCCTCATCGAACTCGAAGATGCGGGCCTTCAAACGCCGGTCGGCGCGCTTTTCATGGACATACGGCGCGAGATAGACGCGCCGCGGCGCGAAAGTCCGCCAAAGCTCCGGCTGTTCGAGCGCGCCGATCGCTTCGTCCAGCGACCCGCTCCAGGCCGGCCGCTCCGGACGCCACGGCGAAGCGATCGCGCCGCTCGGAAAAACGTCGAGCGCGGCGGATTCGCGACTCGCGCAGCCGGGCGGAATGAGAAGCAGTATTCCGAGCACGGCGCGCATCAGCCGTCCAATTCAGCCAACAGCACGGCGTTGTTGCGCCGCTCGTAGCCGATCGTGGAGGGCGGGCCGTGCCCCGAATACAGCACGGTTTCGTCGGGCAGCGTGAGCAGATGAGCCTGAATATTGGCGAGCAGGCGCTGGCGCGAGCTGCCCGGGAAGTCGTAGCGGCCGATGCTGCCGGCGAAGAGCGCATCGCCGCTGATGACGGTGCCCGCGGCGCGACAGTAGTACGCGAGTCCGCCGGGCGAATGCCCCGCAACATCCAGCGCAACGAACATAAGATCACCGAGCGATAGCTCGTCTCCCGGCGCGATCAGCCGGTCCGCCGGCGGCGCGGTGACCGGAAACTGCATCGCCGCCGAGAGGTTCAGCTGCGGATCGGTCAACATGTCGCGCTCGTCGATCGGCGCGGCAATGGGCAGCGCTTCAAATCGCTCGCGCAGGGGCGTCACGCCGGCGATGTGATCCGGATGCCCGTGAGTGAGCAGGATCAACACGGGGGTCAGGCGCTGCTGCTCGACGTGCCGCGCCAGCGAATGCGGCGAAGGCGGGAAGCCGGGGTCGATCAGCCAACAGTCCGCCGCGCCGTCGCGCCAGAGCAGGTACGCATTCTCCTGGAACATCGGCTCGGTGACGCTCTGAACGTGCAACGAGCCGTGAACGCGATGCGTGCGCGATTGGGACACGTCCGGATTGTAGAGCGAACAAGCAAACTGCGCCGCCGTGAGGCGGTTCGCTTCTCGGCTTTTTCGTCACGCCCGCGGCTCAGATCAGCGTCGACCGGTCCAACCCTCACTGCGGCAGAGGCGGTGGCGCGGCGAGCAGCGAGGACAATTCCGTCACCTGCCCGGCCGGCGTCCACTGCGGCATTCCGGCGCGCCAGACCAGCGTCTCGCGCGTCAGGCGTCCGCCGCTAACGTGCTGCTGCAACGCGGCCACGTCGAACGGTCCGGCCTGCTGGCCGTTGATCGCCACGAAAAACTGCGCCGTCTGCGGCAAAGGTGGTGGCGTCATGGCACCGGGCGCCGCGGGCGCACCGGGCTGTGTCATTCCTTGCGCCAGCTGATTCGCCATCACGAACCCCGCGCCCATCGCCATGCCGCCGCCGGCCATGCCGCTGGGGTTCTTGGCCGCGTCGCCGATCGCGTTGGCAGTCTGGAACTGGGTGTACGCCGCCAGGTTGCCGATCACGCCCATGCTGGTGCGCTTGTCGAGCGCCTGTTCCACCTCGGGCGGAAGCGAGACATTCTCGACCAGCAGCTTGGTGAGCTCGAGCCCATAGCCTTCAAAGTCCGGCGAAATGCGCTGCTTGAGGAAATTGCCCAGCTCTTCGTAATTGGCGGCCAGGTCGAGCACCGGGATTTTGCTCTCGCCGACGACATCCGCGAAGCGCGAGACGATGACGTTGCGTAGCTGGTCCGCAATCTCGTCGGTGTTGAATCTTGAATCGGTTCCGACGACCTGCCGCAGCAGCGCCACCGGGTCTTTCACGCGGAATTCGTACGTGCCATAGGAGCGCAGCCGCACCGGCCCGAACTCGGCGTCGCGGAGCATGATCGGATTCATCGTGCCCCACTTCAGATCGGTGAAGCGGGTAGTGACGACGAAATAGGCCTCGGCCTTGAACGGACTGGCGAAGCCGTATTTCCAGCCCATCAGCGTCGAAAGAATGGGCATGTTCTTGGTTTCGAGCGTGTACGTGCCGGGCTGGTACACGTCGGCGAGCTGGCCCTCTTTCACCAGCGCGGCGGATTGTCCCTCGCGCACGATGAGCTTGGCGCCCCACTTGATCTCGTTGCCGTAGCGCTCGAACCGGTGCACGATCGTGCCGGGCGTCGGGTCGGGCCATTCGATGATGTCGATCAGTTCGGCTTTGAGTCGATCCCACAGCCCCATTTGATTGCTCCTTGGCGCGTCGGTTCGCGGCGCACGCGCGGCCGGGCGAGGTGCCGTCGCGTTCGCGAGAAGTGAGCCTACCCGGCTGCGGACAGGACGCAAGTACAAACGCGCGCGTGAGTTGGAACGGGTCAGCGTCAGGCTTGCCTGAGCCGCGACATAGGCGAGCGAACAGCGCCTTTCGGCCGGTCGCGACCGATACAATAGAATGAGTCGCGCGTCTCGCGCGCAGGCGCTGACCATGCCGCTGGAAGTCATTTCGCTGCGCAGCCTGCTCGAAGAACACAGCGCTCCCGCCGCCGCCGTATTGACTCGCGTTGAGGCGGACGGCGCGCTGCGTTGCCTGGCCTGCGGGCATCGTTGCCGCGTGCTGCCCGGCCGTCATGGCGTGTGCCAGGTGCGCTTCAATCGCGACGGCGAACTGCGCGTCCCGTGGGGCTACGCCGCGTCGGTGGCGGTCGACCCGATCGAGAAAAAGCCGTTCTTCCACGCGTTTCCAGGACGCGACGCGCTGTCGTTCGGCATGCTGGGCTGCGACCTGCATTGTGCATATTGCCAGAATTGGGTCACCAGCCAGGCACTGCGCGACGCGGGGGCGATCGCGCAGCCGCACTTCCTCACGCCCGGTGAAATCGTCCGGCTTGCGCTTCGGCACAACTGCCCGATCTTGACCAGCACGTACAACGAGCCGCTCATCACCAGCGAGTGGGCGGTCGAGATACTCAAGCTCGGCCGCGAGCGCGGGCTGATCGGCTCGTACGTCTCGAACGGCAACGGAACGCCCGAGGTGCTCGAGTACATTCGTCCGTTCGTTGAGCTCTACAAGGTCGATCTGAAGGGTTTCCGCGACAAGACCTATCGACAACTCGGCGGCGTGCTTGAGAACACGCTCGGGACAATTCGCCGGCTGCGGCAGCTCGACTTCTGGGTCGAGATTGTCACGCTGATCGTTCCGGAGCTGAACGACTCCGATGACGAGCTGCGCGAGATCGCGGACTTCCTGGCCGGGGTTTCTCCGGACATTCCCTGGCACGTGACCGCGTTTCATCCCGACTACAAGATGGACGACACGCCGCGCACGCCGACCGACACGCTGATGCGGGCGCGCGAGATCGGCCGCCGCGCGGGGTTGCGGTTTGTGTACGCCGGCAATCTGCCGGGCGACGTAGGCGATGGTGAAAGCACGCGCTGTCCGACCTGCGGCGAGTTGCTGATTCAGCGGCGCGGTTTTCGGGTGCTGAGCAACGTGCTGCGCGATGGACGATGCCCGTCGTGTTCGACGGCGATTCCGGGACGATGGGGCGAGTAGCGGATAGTCCACATGCTGTGCTGAGTCAACATCCGCCGCGCAGCGCGGGCACTGGTCGGAGGCCGCGACGGAAACGGCGATTAGTCAGAGCGTCGCGGGGCTGCACTGGACAACGATCGGGTTGTGCCAACCAGCACGGCGAAGTTCGGCGAATCACGCCTGTCCGGTTCGCGGTTTCTTCTTCGCTTGGGCCTTCCAGAATCCCTCGTTGGTTCTGGGCTCTTGCGGCTTTGACCACGACGGGAAGGTTGATCGCGGCGTTCTTGGCATGACGGCGTCCATGCAAGCACGCGGTAGAACGCACCGTGAAACTGGCAGTCGCCGCACTCCTCGGCACGTTTCGCGGACCGGCACGGGCGCGTATTCTGTGTTGGAATGCCGGACCCCAGACCATCTTTGGCAGACTCACTCGCTGGTCGCGCATATTACGCCGCGTTCGTATCTGAGTTTCTCGCACACCAAGACGACACAGTCGTAGCGGCGCTCACCAATGCTTCGTCATTTGCAATCGAACCAGCGCAGCGTGACGCGTGGAATGGGCAGATCGCGGCAATGCGGCAGGTGCTCGCGGACTGGGATGCCGCGGAGCTCGTCGCCTTTGAGTTTGCTGTCCCGCGGATGGGTAAGCGGATCGATGTGCTAGTGTACTGTCTCATTGATTGTGTGACTTATCGAGGGTTTCGTGTGCCCGGACGATCTTGGGCAGGATGTCCTTGAGGTCGGCGGTCCACACGAACGGTTTCGGGTCGTCGTTGTGCGTGTCGATGAACTGCTGGATCGCCGCTTCGAGCTGCTCGACGCTGCGGAAGCTGCCGCGGCGGATGCGCTTGGTGGTGATCTCGCGGAACCAGCGTTCGACCATGTTCAGCCACGAGCTGCTGGTGGGGATGAAGTGCATGTGGATGCGCGGATGCTTCGCCAGCCAGGCTTTCACCTTCGGATGCTTGTGCGTGCTGTAGTTGTCGGCGATCAGGTGCAGGTCGAGCTCTGCGGGCGTCTCGGCGTCGATCAGTTTCAGGAACTTCAGCCATTCCTGATGCCGATGCCGCTGCATGCACCGGCCGATCAGCTTTCCGCTGGCCATCTCAAGCGCGGCAAACAGCGTCGTCGTTCCGTTCCGTTTGTAGTCATGCGTCATCGTGCCGCAGCGGCCCTTCTTCAGCGGCAGACCCGGCTGGGTGCGGTCGAGGGCCTGGATCTGGCTCTTCTCGTCCACGCTGAGGACCAGCGCGTGCTCCGGCGGCCGCAGATACAACCCGACCACGTCGATCAGCTTCTCGACGAAGCGCTTGTCACGGCTGAGCTTGAACGTCCGCACGCGATGCGGCGCCAGCTCGTGCGCCCGCCAGACGCGATGCACCAGCGACTTGTCGATGCCCAGGTACTTGGCCAGCGAGCGTACGCTCCACTGCGTCGCATCCTTCGGCGGCGTGTGCAGCGTCGTTTCGACAATCCGGCGGGCCCAGTGCCGCCGCCGGGTCGCCCGCCGGCCGCGGCCGGGCCGCTCCTGCGCTATGCCCGCCAGTCGCTGCTCCGCGAAACGCTTCCGCCAGATCGCCACGGTGACGCGATGGACGCCGAGTTCCGCGGCGATCGCCAGATTCTCCCAGCCCTCGGCCGCCAGCAGAATCATCCGCGCCCGGGTCGCCAACTGGACCGCGGCCGTACGGCTACCCGCCCAGCCAGACAGCGCGCCCCGCTCCTCGCCGCTCAACGTGATCGCATCCGCTCGCCGCATGGCCGCCATCCTCCTTCATCCAGGAGGACACGCCAACCGATAATATGTTAGTGTAAATATGAGACACTACACTAGTCGTCGCGGGCGGTGTCGTCTTTGTGCTTGAGTTCAAGGTCGGCGAAACCGGCTTCACAGCGGACGCGGTGAACCAGGTGTGGGACTACGCGCTCGACATGAAGAACTTCCACAGCTCCTGCCACGTCGCGACCATTGTGCCGATCTTGGTCGCCACTCGCGCTGTGAATGTGGGTGGGCAGGCGGTCATCGAGCCTGATGATGACGGCGTGGTGCGACCGCTTCGCGCGAACACCTTGACACTCGCGGACTTGATGCGGTCGGTAGTCTCCTGGCGCGGAGCGCCGGCGATCGACGTCGAGCAATGGGCTACGGGGAGCTACAGGCCCACTCCCACGATCATCGAGGCCGCGATGGCGTTGTACGGCGGCCACAAGGTCGAGGATATCTCGCGGCGCGAGGCGGAAGCAATCAACCTCACGCAAACATCGGGCACCGTGGAGTGGATCATCCGCGAGGCCCGCGCGCAGCGGCATAAGTCCATCTGCTTTGTTACGGGTGTTCCAGGCGCTGGGAAGACACTTGTGGGGCTGGACATTGCAACCAAGCACATCGACAAAGCCAGCGAGTTGTACAGCGTGTTTCTCTCTGGCAACGGGCCGCTAGTGGCAATCCTGTGCGAAGCGCTCGCACGCGACAAGGTCGCGCGGGCCAAGTTGGCGGGCACGCCTCTGAAAATGGGAGCGACCCGCAGCGAGGTCAAGGCGTTCATACAGAATGTTCACAACTTTCGCGATGAGTGCATCAGCGACAGAACTAAACCGCCGGTCGAACACGTAGCGCTCTTTGACGAGGCCCAGCGGGCGTGGAATCTGCATCAGACCGCGTCATTCATGCGCCGCAAGAAGGGCCATTCGAGCTTCGCGATGTCCGAACCGGCCTTCCTGATCTCGTGCATGGATCGACACGACGACTGGGCGGCGATTGTGTGCCTCGTGGGCGGCGGACAAGAGATCAACACCGGCGAGGCGGGGATCGGCGAATGGCTGCGGGCAGTACGGGCGGACTTTCCGAAATGGCACGTGCATCTGTCGCCGCATCTGCGGGACTCGGAGTATGAAGCTGGGTCCGCGCTCGAGTTGCTAGGTAGTCACGTGCACGTCGAGACGCACGAGAGCTTGCATCTCTCAGTCTCCATGCGATCGTTTCGGTCGGAGCACGTTTCGGGCTGGGTCAAGGCGGTGCTTGATGTCGACCACGCGGCGGCGGATGCGGCGTGGGCGAGCATCTCCGGTCGGTATCCCATTGTGCTCACCCGCGACTTGGCAACCGCCAAGGCTTGGGTGCGCAACCGCGCGCGTGGCAGCGAGCGATACGGCATGGTCGTGTCATCACAGGCTCAGCGGCTCAAACCCGAGGCCATCGATGTGCGTGTGAACATTGACCCGGTGCACTGGTTCCTGCACTCGCGCGAGGACGTGCGAAGCTCGTACTATTTGGAGGACGCGGCGACCGAGTTCCAGGTGCAGGGACTGGAGCTGGATTGGGCCTGCGTAGTATGGGATGGCGACTACCGCTACGCGCCCGCGGGGTGGGAGCACTGGAGCTTCCGTGGCGATAGCTGGCAGCGAATTCGCAAGGTTGAACGGCAGGTTTACTTGAAAAACGCGTACCGCGTTCTGCTCACGCGTGCTCGACAGGGAATGGTCGTCGTCGTTCCCAGAGGCGACGCGAATGATCCGACTCGGCAGCCCGCGATTTACGACGCGACGTTCGAGTACTTGCGTAACTTGGGCATAACCGTGCTTGCGTGAACCGCCGGGGCTGACCACGCCCGAGCATCCCCGCTCAAGAATTCGCGTACGGAACGGGTCGATGCACGATCAGTGTCGTTCTCGCGCTGATTGACGGCTTGTGTCAGTTGAGCTGTGCGACCGAATCCACTAATGGAGCACCTATTTGGGTCGAGCCAGTTGGTGCCGCTAGTTCGAAGCAGAATCCGACCGACCGCCGTCCCATTGGGCGGGCATCTGCGCCGGCTCTCCCGCGAGGCGTCCGCCCGCGGTGTGCGAGCCGTTTCCGACGCCGTTTTCGCCGCGCGCCAGCCCGCGCCGAATCTCCGAGAGAACGCCTTCAATGCTCCAACCCGCGCTGGCGGCGACGAACTGCGCGTATTGCTCGCGCCGCCGCAGGCGGGCGCGTTCGATCAGGCCCAGCATTCCGTCGGCCAGGTTTCCCCGCGCGCGGTGCACCAGCCCATCGAGCAGCCGCAGCAGCAATTCTTCGCACAGCACATCGTCGTGATGATGGCCGAGGATGTCCTGCATGCCGCGGACGCGCGCCAGCAGCTCCGCGTGCCCGCTGAAAAACGCCGGCTTGAGCAATTCGATCGCGTAGCGCAGCTTCTTGATCGCGATGCGCATCGCGTGCAGCCCCGGCGGGTCTTCCTGCCCGCGAAGCCAGTCGATGTGCCCAAACGCGCCCTCGACGCGCGGCAGGAGAATCTGAAGCGCGAATTCGGCGTCGTCCGTCGTTCGCGGCGGGTGAATGTCGCGCAGCAGCCGCTTGAACCTGCGCTGAATGCGCGCGGCGTCCAGGTCCGCCAGGTCGCGCGTCATTCGCGCGTGCTCTCGCGCGCGCCGCGCGTGCACGTGCTCCAGCGCGTGCTCGGCCGCGGCGCGCTCCAGCACGCCGGCGGATTGCTCGCGCAGGCGTTCGAGCGAATCGATCAACACGTCGGCTTCACGCGTCGCACCGAGCGTGCGCGTCAGGCGCCGCAGCGATTTGCCCAACCTGCGCGCCCGGCGGCGCGGCAGAAACGGCTCGAGCACCGCGAGCGCCGCCCGCAAGCGGCGCGAGGCCACGCGCATGTCGTGCAGCGCGTCGGGCTTACCGCCCGCGGCGACGTCCGGAGCGCAGGCGCTCAACGTGCGCGCGCGGCGGCGCAAGACGCCGCGCAGAAAATCGCCCCAGGATTCGCCCTCGGCGGCGCGGCCATTTCCAGCCACGCCGTCTCGCTCCGTCCCCATGCAATGAGCGTAGCCGCGCGGATCGGGGGGTTCAATGCGCGCAGGCGGATGTACGAGGCATCGGGCCGGCGTCAGGTTTGCGGGTAAGTGATTGCCGGATGGCGGCAAGCGTGGCGAGCATTCCGCCCGGTAGGTCGCACGAGCGGTGCCGGCGACCTCAGTCGCCGGTTTCGGCTACCGCGACGATTCCCCTTTCGCCCGCAGGGCGAACGCGGATCGCGCCCGTCTTCCGGACCGCGGGGATGACGGGAACTCCTTCCAGGCGTTGAAACGCGTGGCAACGATCGTCCGCCCTAACCGGGCGAAGGCAGATCGTCCGGCAGCGGCGCGTGCCGATTCCGGCCGTGCCTGGTGCATCCGGTGCTGGCGGCGCGTCGGCTGCCGCTCTCTTGCGCGTCGCAGTTCTCTGGCCGTTTCTCAGCGGGCCGCGGTTGCAACCGATCGCGGGATGCGCCCAAGTTGGAAAGGACAGGAGCGGGTATGGCTCCACCGACCGGCCAATCCGCGTTAGAATCTGACGCCGAAATGTCGCGGACGGCTCTCACCTGGCACGCTGGTTGCTGGGCTTGATGGGTGTTCGGAGGCCGATGGGTCGACTCGGGCCAGCGTCCCGGCCGGCGAGTCTTTGTCGAGGATGTGCGCGTGAGTCAGTCTCAACGATCCGGCCCGCCGCTTGTCGGCGCGCTGCGGAATCCGGTCATTCGCCTGTTCGCCAGCCTGAAGTTCGGCGTCACGCTCTTGTTCCTGGTGCTCGCGTACGCCTGCATCTTCTCCGCGCTGCCGCAGGTGCGCGGCGCGCTCGAGCTCACCGAAATGGCCGCGTTCAGCCACTGGCTGTTCGCGATCCTGGTCTATCTGCTGTGCACCTCGGTCATCATCGCCACGCTGACGCGCATTCGCTTCTGCTGGGAAAACGCCGGCGTGCTGACCGTGCACACAGGCTTGCTGCTGCTCTGCGGCGGATCAATCTGGTACTTCGGCGGCAAGATTGAAGGCGACGTGCTGCTGTCCTCGCCGCGAATCGAAATGGTCACGCTGACGCCGCCACAACGAGCCGTCGCGAGCGTGCTGGTGGAAAAAGGCCAGTCGTGGTCGAACACCATGCCCGCGTTCGGCGGGCAGGTCGGGTTCGAAGTGCTCGACGCCAAAGTGGACGGCGTCAAGACTCGCGCCGACGTGCGCTACAAAATCGGCGATGGCGAAGTCAAACAGGCCACGCTGCTGGCCAATCGCGGCATGGAGGCGATGAGCGGGCAACTGGCGCTGCGCCTGGTCGCCGCCGGGGCGGTTCGCACGTTTTATGACGCTGAACGACCGGCGCTGTACGCCCGCAAGACCGGCGGCGCGAACTGGTCTACGACTGAGATTCGCGGCCTTCCGATCCATCGCGAGCGCTATCTCGACGAGGGTTACGCCGTTCGAGACGCGGACGAGCACGCCGTCCCGAGCAAGCGGAATTCGCCCGCGATCTCGCTGGGCGGCTTGAAGATTCCCACCGGCTGGTTCGAAAGCTGGCGCATGCCGATTCGCGTGCCGCTGCGCGACGCGCCGTTCGACGTGTCGATCACCGGCTATCTGCCCTACATCGCCGGCACGAAGACCGCCGCCGCGCCGGGCGGAAGCGAACTATTCCCCGCGGCGACGGTGCGTTTGTCGTCGCCGCACGGCGAGGATTCGATCCAGCGCACGCTGTTCGCGCTCGATCCGGCGACGGCGTGGCTACCGACCGAACCGCCGGTCGAATTTCGCTGGGCGTCGTCGCCGGAGGAGCGCGCCGCAATGCTCGCGCCGCAATCAGGCGCTGACGAATTGACGATCGAGGTGAAAGACCCGCCCGTGCGCAAGACCGTCGCCATCCGCGCCGGCGACAGCATCGCGGTTGAGGGCACTTCCTACGAGCTGAAGATCCAGCAGCTATTTCCGAGCTGGCCGCTGCGCTCGCCGGGATTCGAGAACGCCGTCTCGCCGGCGGCATTGGTCGAGGTGAGCAGCGCGGAGAAGAAATTCACGCGCACGGTGATTCAGCGTTTTCCGGAATTGTCGCAGGACATCGATGAAAAGGGCATGCGCCGCAAGGAGGGTCCCTACGACCCGAACCTCGTGCTCACGTATCGCTCAGTGGTCGGCGGGCGGATGCTGCTGGTGGGCGACGTCGATACGCTGACGAGCGGCAAACTGACGCTGGGCGTATTCGACCTGAACGGCAAGGTCGAGCAGCACGCGCTGTCCGCCGGCGCGAAGGACCGAATCCTGGCCGGGCGCTTCGTGCTCGACTTCGCGGTGACGGAGTTCCTCGACAAGGCGCGCCGCATCGAGATGCCGGTCGTCGAGCCGCTGGAGCGACGCCGGCCGAACGTGTCCGCGCGCGGCATGTCGGCGATTCGTCTGCTGATTGAGGGCAAGGGTCCGGCCGCCAATTGGCGTCAGAGCGAGTGGTGCTTGTTCTCGCTCTATCCCGAGGACGACGAGCGCGTGCTGCACATCCATCCGCCCGGCGGCGAGGCTTGGGAAATCGTGTACTCGCGGATGGCTCACGACCTCGGCGCCTTGTTGACGCCGGGAAGGCTGAGCGTGGACTTTTTCCCCGGCCGCCAGAGCGTCGAATCGTGGCGCAGCGATTTCTGGGTGTCGGACGAAGACGGCCGCGAAACCCACCCCGCGCACGTGCAGACCAATCGAACCGCGTCGGTCGGCGGCTGGACGCTCTTTCAGAGCGGCGCGGCGAACGACCACTGGAGCTACACGATCCTGGGCGTCGGGAATCGTCGCGGCATCTGGCCGATGGTCCTGGGCTGCGTGATGATCGTGCTCGGATGCTTGTACGCGTTCTACGTGAAGCCCGTGCTGCGTCGACGGCGTGCCGAAGCGGCCGCGACGCGGGAAGCGGACAACGACCACCGACGGGGACAGCGCTTCGAACAAACTGAAGTGGTTGAGGTACGGCGATGAAATGTTCGTCAGTTCAAGTTCACGATGTGCCTGCCGGCGTCCGTTTTCCGGTCTCGTTCGCACCAGGCGGCGGATTCATACGGGCGCTCAGCATCAGTCTGCTTACGGTGTTCTTGAGTCAATCCGCCATGGCGGCCGACGTCGCGCCATTCGCGGCTTCGGCGCAGGCGATCCAGCTCGACAAGCAGATCAACTGGGAGAAGGCGTCGCTGATCGTGGTTCAGGACGCCGGGCGCTACAAGACCTTCGATTCATTCGCGCGCGAGGCCTTCTCGGCCATGTACGGCGCCGAGCATCTGCCCGGGCTGAGCCCGATGGCCTCCGCGATGGAGTGGCTGTTTCATCGCGACGCCTACGCCGACGCGCCGGTCGTTCACGTGCGCGACAAGGGCCTGCGAATCGAGTTCACAATCAACCTCCCCGAAGACAAGCGGCAGCGCGTGATCCGCGACGGCAAGATGACGCCCCGCGAATTCCTCGATCCCTCGGTCTCCGCGCGCATCGATGAGCTCGAGCCCAAGGCCGTGCTGGTCACGGCGATCCGCCGCGTGCGCGATGCGGAAGTCGTGGTACGGGCGATGGAGCGCATGCTGCGGATCGTGCCGCAGCCGGGCGGCGACGCGGAAGCGATGTGGTTCGCGGCGGAAGACGTGCTGGGCAGCGTCTCGGACGACGTGCTCAAACAGCTCGGAACCAACCGCGAGGCGCTCGGCCGCACCGCCGGCCCCATCGACGGTCTGTCGCAACAGCAGGCGCTCGATGTGCTGCTTGCATGGTCTGGCCTCCGCGCTGCGTGGCTTGCAGGCAATACGGCGAACGTGCAGCAGAGTCTCGATCGATTGTCGCAGACGCTGCCGACACTCGCCGCGCCAGGCGTATATCCGAGCCGTTCGCAGCGCGCCGCGGAGCGCACGTACTATCGCATGGGCAAGTTCACCGGCGGCTGGATGCTTTATTTCATCGGATTCCTGCTCAGCATCTGGGCGCTGGTGACGCGCTGGCGCACGCCGTGGATTCTGGCGCTGGCGGTGCTGCTCGGCGCGATGGCGTTTCACGCGTACGGCGTGAGTTTGCGCTGGTACATCCTGGGCCGTATTCCGATCGCCAACATGTTCGAAGCCGTGATCGGGTCGGCGTGGCTGGGCGTGGCGGTCGGGTTGACGGTCGAGCTGATTTTCCGCTCGCGCGTGTTCCTGCTGGCGGCCAACGCGCTCGGATTCCTGGCCCTCGTAATCGGCGGTTACGTCATTCCCGGCGGCGGCACCATTACGACAATCATGGGCATTCTCGACGATGTGATGCTCCGAATTCACACGCTGCTGATCATCTGGTCGTACGCGCTCATCTTCCTGGCCGCGGTGATCGCCGCCGTGTACCTGCTGGGCTACTACTTTGCCCCGCGCGGCGCGCCGGTCACTGCTGGAGCGGGGGGCGGCGGCGCGCGGCGTGGCGCGGCGCGCGGCGGCATTCCCACGCCGGCTACCGTGCCGGCGGGGCTGCTTGGCGCAAGCCTGATGGCCGGCGCGGGCGCCGGCACGATTGCGATCCCGCTCCGATCGCAGCGCCCGATCATGGCCGGCGCGATGCCCGGCGACGAGTCGCAAGGCGAGCGGTTGCCGCTGTGGCTGCATCACACTGATTGGTGCCATCTCATCATCTTGAACCTGGTGTTTGTGATGCTGTTCGTCGGCACGGTACTCGGCGCTGTATGGGCGGATTACTCCTGGGGCCGGCCCTGGGGCTGGGACCCCAAAGAGGTGTTCGCGCTCAACACTTGGCTGGTCTACGCCATCTTGATTCACACGCGGTTTTTCGTGAAACGCCGCGGGCTTTGGACCGCCTGGCTCTCGATCGCGGGCTGCCTGATGATGGCCTTTAACTGGGCTTTTGTGAATTTCTTCATTGTGGGGTTGCACAGCTATGCATGAGCGGAGATCGAATCTGGGATTTCAGATTTCAGCATTGTGGGATCGGTTTCCAACCGGTCCTTCGATGTGGGACCGGTTTTCAGCCGGTCGTTCGTTGTGGGACCGGTTTTCAACCGGTCCGTGTACGCCGGGTTTCCTAACCCGGCGTCTTCGGAGCGCGTGCGTTCGGACCTGCGCGATCGCCACGGCGACGCTGCTAATCGCCTGCGAAGGCGAACCGACGCCCAAGACGGTTCCCGCCCCAGCCTCGACTGCGAAAGTCGCGCCCGCCAACACGCAACCAAGCTCATCGGACATGGCGGCGCTGCAATCGTTCGTGCAGGACAAGACCGGCGGCGCGCCGCAAGGCGGCATGGCCACCGGTGCGTTGCCGCCCGGACACCCGCCCCTGGGTGTCGAGCCGCCTAGCGCCGCCCCGCCCGCCGCGAGCGGCTTGCCTTCCGGCCATCCGCCGGTCGCCGGCGCCGGTCAGACGTTGAAGTTCGAGGCGCCCGAAACGTGGAAATCGACGCCGCCGCGCAGTGCGATGCGTCGCGCGCAATACGTGCTGCCGCGCGCGGCGGCCGACAGCGACGATGGCGAACTGGTGGTGTTCTACTTTGGCCCCGGCGACGGCGGCACCGTCGCGGCGAATCTGGAGCGCTGGCGGGCGCAATTCACCGACGACGCCGGCCAGCCGCTCGGCGCGGACGCCGGCAGCGAGACGACGTTTCAGGCCAACAGCCTGACCGTCACGATGCTCGACGTCACTGGTCGCTATGCGCCGGGCGCGATGCCGGGCATGGAAGAGGTCGGGCCGCGCGAAAACCAACGCATGCTGGCGGCGGTCGTGCAGACGCCGGGCGGACCGTGGTTCTTCAAGGCCACCGGTCCGCATGCGACGATCGGCGCGCAGCGCGAGGCGCTGCGAAAAATGCTCGAAAACGTGAAATTCGAGTAGCTTTGGCGCGCCGGGCGCAAATTCACACGGCGCCGATTGGCGCCACGATCAGAACGCGAAGCGCAAGCGAGCGCGTCTCCCGTCCGCGCTCGCTTGCGCTTCGCGTTCTGATTGGCCCGGCGGACTGAAACAACGGACAGCCACACTACCGATTCCACTGCACCGCTTCGCTCAGTGGCTTCCGGACCAGGTTCGGCACCGTCGCGTCCGACGCCGGATAGCCGACCGGGATCAGCAGGTACGGCTTTTCGTTCTCGGGCCGGCGGCAGATCTCGCGCAGAAAGCCCATCGGGCTGGGCGTGTGCGTGAGCGTGGCCAGGCCCAGCATGTGGCAGGCGGCCAGAAAGAAACCGCAGGCGATGCCTGTGCTCTCGTTGGGGTAGTAGTTCTTCTGGCGCACGTCGCCGAGCAATTCCCAGTCGACGCGAAACACCACCACCAGCCACGGAGCGATTTCGAGAAACGGCTTCTCCCAGTTCGTCCCGATCGGCTCCAGCGCGTCGAGCCACTCCCGCGGCATGCGATGGTCGTAGCTCTCCTTTTCCTCGGCTTCGGCGGCGTCGCGGATTTCGCGCTTCAGTTGCGGATCATCAATGCACACGAATCGCCAGGGCCGGCGATTCGCGCCGCTGGGCGCCGAGTGCGCAATTTCGAGCGCCAAAGTCAGGACGCCGCGGTCAACGGGCGTCGGCGCGAAATGGCGGCAGCTGCGGCGGAGATGCATCTCGGTTAGCAGGTAACGGCCCCGCCGGAGCTGCCAGTCGAGCGTGCGGGGGTCAAGCGCGTAAGGGATCATGCGCGCGGGCATCAGGCGTTTCCTTCGAGTCCTGTTTCAGAGCAGTTTCGATGCCATCTCCGGCAGCGCGGTCTCATCGTCCTGACACGACTCCAGCCAATGCACCTCCGCGAACCGCTTCAACCACGTTCGCTGATGCTTGGCCAGGCGACGCGAGTTGATTTTCACCCGCTCGATCGCTTCATCGCGGGTCAGCGTGCCTTCGAAATGCGCGAACAGTTCGGCGTAACCCACCGCCTGTCGCGCCTGCTGGCTGAGGCCGCGCGGATCGCTCCAGAGACCCCGCGCCTCGTCGATCAATCCGGCCTCGATCATTCGTCGCACGCGTTCGTTGATGCGGCGATTCGCGGCCTCACGCTCCATTCGCACGCCGATCAGCGTCCAGCGCCAATCGCCGCGGCGCAGCGCCAGCGATTCCCACTCGGTCTGCCGCGCGCTGATCGGCTGGCCGGACAATTTCAGCACCTCCAACGCCCGTTCGATCCGACGCGCGTCGTTGCGATGGATGCGGGCGGCGGCAATCGGATCGCGCGACTTCAATTCAGCGTGCAGCGTTTCGACGCCGTCGCGGGCGATGCGTTCGCGCAGGCGCGTTCGAAAATCCCAGTCGGCGGCCGGTCCCTCGAACAGTCCGTGATAGAAACACTTGAAGTAGAGCACGGTGCCGCCGACAAGCACTGCCGGCCGCCCGCGGGCGTGGATTTGGGCGACCGCCGCGTCGGCCAATTCGACGAATCGCGCGGCGCTGAACGACTTCCACGGATCGGCCACGTCGATGAGATGATGCGGGATCGCCGCGCGCTCATCCGCCGGCGGCTTGGCGGTGCCGATGTCCATGCCGCGATAGACCTTCATCGAATCGACACTGACGATCTCGGCATTCAGACGCCGCGCCAGCGCGCGGGCCAGTGCGCCCTTGCCGGCGGCGGTGCAGCCCAGGATGGCGATTACGCGGTTTTCCAAGCGAATTCTCGAATCTCGATTGTACGCGCTGCCGAGCGGTCTCCGACAGATTCGCGCTGCGGTCGGCAGCCTTGCACTGCCGTGGTTCAATCGCGAGAATCGGCCTGGACTACAGGGTGGGGCGGGCATCTTGCCCGCCCGCAGGCGAAAGGGCGGGCAAGATGCCCCCCCACCCCCGCTATATGATGCAAACAGCCTGGATCATGCAGACTCGGGATCCGATTTGGGCGCGACCGTCGGTTGCAAACGGGTTCGCCGGAGGCGCTCGCGGAGGAGCCATATGTTCGGTCAGATTGGCCAAATCGCCGGCCTGCTGCGCAACGCCGGGAAGTTGCGGGAGTCGATGGGCGACATGCAGCAGCGCCTCGCGGCGGCGCGGTTCGTCGGCGAATCGGGCGCCGGACAAGTGCGCGCCACGGTGGACGGCAAAGGCGAGCTCATCTCGCTGAAAATCGACCCGGCGCTGGTTCAGTCCGGCGACGTCGAGATGCTGGAAGATTTGACCAGCGCCGCCGTCCGCGACGCGGTCAATCGCAGCCGCGAAGCCGTGCAAAAGGAGCTGCAGGGCGCGCTGGGCGGAATGGACCTGGGCGGCATGATGGACCTGCTCGGCGGCGGGCCAAAGTAGCGCCATTCCGACCACCGACGCCAGTTGTGCGCGCTCGTGTCGCGCTATTTGCCTGGGAATGTTTGGGGGCGATTGCCCCTAGTCCGGCTGCGCCAGTCCTTGCGCGCAAGCGGACCCCAAGCAGTGCTACCGCCCGGGCGCGGCGGGGTGGGAAGTAGCGGCGGCGCGCTGGGCGCGCGTCGGAAGCTGTTCGAGTCGCGGCTTGAGGCGCTGTTCGAAGATCATCTCAATCGGCGCCAAGAGCCGAGCGCGCTCGCCGCCGGTGGCGCGCACGGGGCGCGACGCCGCCTCTTGGCCCATGGAGGATTGCAACGCCTCGAATTCCGCGCGGTGTTTGTAAAGGTACGATTCCGCGCGTTGTTGACAGTCATGCAGAATGTCCCACGCCCGGTTCGCCTGCTCAGCATTCAACTGGTATCGTTGAATGACCTCGCGCGTGAACTGCTCCCACAGTCCATCGCGTTTCCACGCAGCAATCTCGCCGCGGATCTTGTTAGCGGCTCCGGTCACAACTTCCTTGGAATTTGCGGCAGAACCCGTCTTGGGCACACTTGACGATCGATGCCGTTCGGCTTCTTGGGCCTCCAAACGCGCCCAGCCTGCGGCCAGCGCGGCGCCGGTTACGAGCGTGCCATCGCGAACGCGGCGCGCCGCTTCTTCGTCTGAGATGACTTGCCTGCCGTCCCACCGGCCTCTGGCGATCAGTTCATGATTGGCATTCAGGCGCTCCACCGGCATGTTTGGTTCGATGCCAATGTCCGCGGGAGTGAATGACCGCGGATGCGCCGGACGATTGAATTCCGCCGAAAACACTCGAACAACATCCACGAGTTCCAGCCCCGTCACGCCTTCGCGATAGTATTCAACGCGCTCCGGAAACCACACGCCGTCGAATTGCGCCAGCGTTGCGCGAGATTCCGACAGCGTGCGCCCGTCCTTGCTCAAGGAGACGCGCACGGCATTCCAGTCGCGAGACGGGTCGATGTACCATTCCAGTTCGCCATAATCCGTGGTCGTCGACACGACTTCGAGGCCATTCTCCTGGCGTGTGGCATAGTGCCGCGGAGTCGGCATGTGCACTGGGTCGCGCCAGATCGAGTCCTGAAGGTCGCTGAATTTCAAGTTATGTATGGTCGGCGTGATGCCCAGCACACGCATCTGCGCCACGCCGCCGGATCCATCGAGACCTTCCATCACGTCGGCTTCAATCGAGTTTGCGAAATGGCGCCAGAGCTTGCCGCCGGCGTAAAGCGACAGTTGCGGCGTGTTTGCATATTCGAGGGGCGATGGCTCGCCGGACCCTAGTACACGTATGAACACTCCATCCTGGTCGCCGCGGTATTCGCTTGCAGATTCTTCCGGCGTGAAGCGGCTCCCGAAATAGCGAACCGTTCCGGCTCCCGGAGATTCATGGGCCCAGTCAACTATACCTGTCTTGAGCCGAGCGCGCCGCTGTTCCAACTCGACAAGGGCCTGGGGCGGAGCCTGATCCAGGCACGGCGCAGCGACGAGAATCGAGAATAGACCCGCCGTCAGAACCTGCGTCGTTTTCACGGTGATCGACTCCGGATTACGGAGGTGGCGGGCAATCCGAAGTCGCGACGATGTTCGCTGCGTATTCCAGAGTTTCGCCGATCTGATTGGCGTAGTTCGTACTGCACACCCAGGTGCCGTCACAAACGGCCGCGAGATTACACGTGTACACTTTTCCGCAGGACACCTTCCAGCAAGGCAGCTCGTCCGCCATCGCGCGGTACACCACGACGGAGGCAGTCAGCAGCGTGATAGTGGCTAGGCTCAGGACGCCGGTTGCTCGGGACATCGTCAGTTACTCCTTTTCTGGCACGAATTTCACTGCAGTCTCGGGTTTGAAAACACGAACAAGAATCGCTGCCTCATCGCGTTCACGGCAATTCGTCCGGATTCGCACCGTCGCGGTGCTCACGCCCAGAGGCAATAGTTCAGGTAGAAGTCGCACTGCAATCAGCGCAGCGTTCGCATCCTGACGATCGACGCTGACGCGTAGGAACTGGCGATCCGGGATTGCTTCCAGCAGTGCAACGGTCCGCGACTCGAATGTGACCACCCGGACATCACCGTCAGGACCTAATTCGTCGGCATTGCCGAAGTCGATCGAATCCGAGCCCAGCGACCACGTTCCCACCACGTTCAGCATTAGATATGCGTTCGCGCTGGCCTCGTCGTCCGCGCGAACTTCGATTGTGCGGACTTTGCGGCCGGGGTTTGCGTCGGCACGTAGTCGAACATCAAATGCGAATCGTCGGCCCGCCGGCAGGACAAGCCCGGCCAGCGTGTCCCCGTCCACGACCATGCATCCGCAGTTCGAACTAACGCCCGAGATGCGAACGCTGCGATTGGAGCGATTGCAGATGACGAGTGAAACCGTAAGAGTGGTCAACCATGGTTGATCCCCAAGGTCGAGCGTTTCGGGTTCAAACTCGAGCGCGTGAGGTTGTTTCGTCGTGGACCGAACGCCGGCCTGTGCTGCCGGTGACACAATCGCTCGTGTGCCGCGCGCGTTTACCATCGGAGCTACTGCACCGACGATGACGCCGAGGCCAATACAGGCACCGCGTTCGAGCCCGTTGGGCATGATCGCGCACCCCGTCAAAGGCCGCCGAAGCGTACCCCCCCCCCCCCCAAGAATGTCAAGAGAATTTCTTGCGGCGGCGGCGAATTGGAGCCTGCGCTCCGGAGCCACACGAAGAACGAGCTTGCCCCACGCGCCGAAACTTCCGCGCTTGGGGCGATTCAACGATCCGCGGTCCGCTTCGGGCTTCGGTGGTACGTGCGATTCCTTCCGCCAATCGACTACAATCCCGCGCTAGGAGTTCGGGCCCCGTGGCGCAATCGCTCGTACAGCGCGTAAGCAGGGAAATCTTGCCCTTCGTGCGCAAGCCGGCGCAGTACATCGGCGGCGAGTTCAATCAGCTCGTGCGCCCCGGCGACTGGGAGCAGGCCGAAATCCGCGTCGTGATCGGCTTTCCCGACGCGTACGCCATCGGCATGTCGCACCTGGGCTGCCAGATTCTCTACTGGCTCTGCAACCACACGCCCGGCGTGTGCGCCGAGCGCGCCTACTGCCCGTGGATCGACGCCGAAGCGATCATGCGTCGCGAAGGCATTCCGCTCTTTACGTGGGACACGCGCCAGCCGGCGCGCGAAGCGGACCTATTCTGCATCTCGCTGCAATATGAGCTGTGTTTCACCAGCGTGCTCAACATGCTCGACCTGGCGGGCATTCCGCTTCGCGCGGCGGAACGAACCGACGCCGACCCGCTGGTGATCGCCGGCGGACCGCAGTCAGACAATTGCGAACCGATGGCCGAGTTCCTGGATTTGGTCGTCATCGGCGATGGCGAGCACGCGATGGCCGCGATCCTTGAAGCGGTCCGCGAATACAAGCGCGCCGGCGTGCGGCGGCGCGACATGATCTTGCTGTTGGCGCGCCGCTTCCCGTGGATCTACGCGCCGAACCTGTACGAAGCCAGCTATCACGCCGACGGAACGCTGGCCGGTCTTCTGCCGCTGGCCGAGGGCATCCCCTCGCGGATCCAGCGCTGCGCGACGCCAGATTTCGAGACCTGCCCGTTTCCGACGCGACCCTTGTTGCCGTGGATCGAGGTGGTGCACGATCGCATCGGCATCGAGATCATGCGCGGTTGTCCGCAGGTGTGCCGCTTCTGCCATGCCGGCTACACCAAGCGCCCGCTGAAGCTGCGTAGCGTCGATCGCGTGTTGGAGCTGGCGGAAGAGGCCTACTGGGCGACCGGCCACCGCGAAATCGGGTTGCTCTCGCTGTCGACTGCCGACTATCCCTACCTGAGCGAACTGTCTGAGCGCATGAACGAGCGCTTCAATCCGCGCATGGTGAACCTGAGTCTGCCGTCGCTGCGCGTCGACAAGATGCTGCGCGACATTCCGTGGATGGTGAATTCGATTCGCAAGTCCAGCATCACCATGGCCGTCGAAGCCGCCAGCGACGACCTGCGCGGCGCGATTCGCAAGAAAGTCACCGACGGCAACCTGCTCGACGGCGTGCGCCAGGTCTACAAAGCCGGCTGGCGTCGCCTCAAGCTCTACTTCATGGCCGGCTTTCCGGCCGAGCGGCCGGTGGACATCGACAACATCTATCGCCTGTGCGACCAGATCAGCCGTGAGCGGCAGCGAATCGGCCGCGGGCCGGGCGAAGTCGTCGGCAGCGTCGGCTGGCTGGTTCCAAAGCCGTTTACGCCGTTGCAGTGGATGGCCCAGCCGCGCGTCGAGTACTTCCGCGAGGTGCGCGAGCGCCTGCGGCGCATGGGCGGGGGCGGCGTGCGCTCCGTGGGCGGAAATTACAGCTCGATCGAACTCGAAAAACAGCGCGCCGCGAAATTAGGCAGTGGCGACGCGACGCTGATGCGCCCGCCGCGCGGCGGCTCGACCGACGGTCCGACGGCGCTTCGGCGAAACAAGCACGTGAAGATCACGATGCCCGATCCGGAGGCGGCGATTCTGGAAGGCGTTTTCGCGCGCGGCGATCGGCGACTTTCTCGCGTGATTCACGAAGCGTGGAAGCGCGGAGCGCGGTTTGACGGCTGGACCGAGTGTTTCGACAACCGCATCTGGATGCAGGCCTTCGACGCAGCCGGCATCGACCCCGACTGGTACGCCCATCGCGAGCGAGCGATCGATGAGCTCCTGCCCTGGGATCACATCGGACTTCACATGCGGCGCGGCTACCTGGAAGAGTCGTACGCGGACGTCTTCGAGCGCCTGAAGCACGAGCGCCCAGCGCCCGGTGTGACGCGAGCGCTGCCGATCATCGGCGAACCGGGATAAATGACCTTGCGAGTCCGCGCACAATCAGAACGCGACGCGCAAGCAAGCGCGGCTGAGAATCGCGCTTGCTGGCGCTGCGCGTACTGATTGCCGCGCTTGCTCGCGCTAGGTCGATTAGCAGCCCACTGCGGGTTCCGCCTGGAATCGCAACCTGCATCGCCCTTTCCGGTCGTGCGCGGCGCGCCTACAATCCCGCCGGCGCAAGGGAGTCTTGGCGTGCCGATCTACGAATACGATTGCAAGAACTGCCAGAAGCCGTTTGAGGCGCTGGTGCGCTCCGCGGGCGAGGAGCGCACAGTGACCTGCCCGGCCTGCGGCGGGCGGCGCATCGAGCGGCGACCGAGCGTGTTCGCCGCGCACGCGGCGACGCGAAGCAACCCGCTGCCGCGCGCCCAAGGCGGTTGCGGCCGCTGCGGCGATCCGAACGGACCCTGCGGTTTGGACTAGGTGGCATGAAGAAGCCCGATCCCCTGCGCGTTACCCAAGCCGGTATTCTGGCGTGGATCCTGCCAGGCGCGGGGCATTGGTTCCTGGGTCATCGTGGTCTGGCGGTGGTTTTCTTCGCCGCCATCTCCTTCCCCTATCTGACCGGGCTGGCCTATGGCGGCGTGAAGAACTCGATCAATCCGAAGTCCAACAAGTGGCTCTTTCTGGCCGAAATGGGCGTCGGCGGATACACGACCGCCGGCTATTTCGTCGGCAGCGCGATCAGCGTGCCGGCGGGGCAGGAAACGCGCTACATTGCCTTCTTCCCCGAATCCGACATCGCGATGATCTATCTATCCACGGCCGGACTGTTGAATGTGCTGGCGATTCTCGATGCGCTTACGCGCGCCCAAACCGGCGGGCTGCCGGTGTTTTATCCTGAGATTCCCCCGGCGGAGCGCGTCCCCGCCGCCGCACGCCGAGGACCGTAGCGCACGATGGATATTCTGGCGGACATCCTGTTCATCAACCCGCTGAAGCTGCCCGACGGGGCGCGTCTGTTCATGTTCTTTCCGCTGGCGCTTTGCGTCGCGCTGGTCTATCGGGCGACGCGCGAACACGACCTGAGCCGGTTGTTTCGGCGAAGCGTCATCACGTTCGTCAATATTGTCGTGGGCATGATCCTGATCGCCGTCGCGGCGTATGGCATACACGAGGCGGTGCTGCGGTTCGGTTAGCGCGTTTTCGGAATTGATCCGTTGCCGACAACGGGCAGTGCGGGCATCTTGCCCGCGCGAAGCGGGCTGGAAGCCCGCACTCCCGCCGGACAAGAATCGAAATGCGCTGATCGGTTCGCGCGGCCGACCCCGTTCATGACGCCGGCGTCGTTCGATCGCCGTCGTTCGATCGCTGTCGTTCGACGCCGTCGTTCTGCTGGAATTACCATGGGTTGCGACTGGACGGACGAAGAGGCGGAAGGCGAAGTCACCGACGACGATCTTCCGCAGGAATCCGACGTTGGCGACGATGACGAAACAGAAACCCTCCCCTGCCCCAACTGCCGGCGCGAAGTCGCCGAGGATTCGCCGCGCTGTCCGCATTGCGGCGACTACCTCGTTCCCGGCGCGGCGCCGACGCGCCGCCAGCAGAAACTCGGCAAGATCTGGTTTGTTCTCGGCGTGCTGCTATTGTTGGCGTGGCTAATCTATTCGTTGCGCAGATGACGCAGGGGCTAGCTGCTGAGAGGGTTGATGACCAAATTTGAGTAGATGACGACATGTTGCGCCCGTAGCTCAGCAGGACAGAGCAGCGGTTTCCTAAACCGCAGGTCGGAGGTTCGAATCCTCTCGGGCGCGTTTCTTAGTAATCGGGATATGCTCGCCCCACCGCGATCGTCCCAGTGAGGGCTGGCGACGCGTGGTGCGCGCGCCGCCGCTGCACCACGTGGGAGATTCAATCCGATGCGAGTTTCAGCGCACCGCGCCGTCCAAAAAACGGGCCGGACAACGTTGATTGCTGCACTCGGGTGCGCGCTCTGCCTCGCTTGCGCCCCCAGCCAGCAATCCACGCCGCTTGCGCTCTTGGCGAGGCGCGGTTTTGCGTTCCCGCCCGCGGTGCCGGAAATAATCAAGGATTCCCGGCTCAAGCTTCCTGCGCCGTTCCGCTGCTTTCCAGCGTCTCACGCAGCGCGACCAGGACGCGGTGAACATGGTGGAGGTCCTTCACCGAGTGCCCTTCCGTAAGGCTGTTGACCCACGGGGCCTGCAAGCGCATGGCGGCCTCGAACACCTGTTTTCCCTTGCCAGTCAGGATGACAAGCTGTGCCCGTCGGTGGTGCGGATTGGCCTCGAATGCCACAAGCCCCTCCGTGTGCAAGTCGTTGATGATCCGCTGCACGTTCTGACGATTGGCCCCCATGCCGCGAGCCAGCCACGCAACCGGTTGCGGACGTTCGGCGGCAACGATTGCCCCGAGGATCTGCCAGCGTGCGCTCGTGAGCCCGAGGCGCGCAACCAGACGATCCCCCGCAGTCAGGAGCAGCGAGTTGAGCCTGAATAGGTCAAGAACGAGGTCGGTAAAGGCCTCGCCCGACGGCGTTCGAATGCCCTTCTTGCTCATCCGTCACCATAAATCCGCATTGACATCATAATGTCATATCGATACGCTACCGGAGCACGATGTCATGATGATACCGGAGTGACATGGTAAAACCAACTAGAGCAAGGAGCCTGTGATGCCGCTGCTGCGCCCCCTCGACCCCGCCTTCCCGATTGAACGTCAAATCGAGATCGATACCGGCCCAGTGGTGCTGGTGAACGTCTTCATGCTGCCGCAGGCAGACGAGCAGGCGTTTCTCACAGCCTGGCAGGAAGATGCCGTCTACATGAAGCAGCAGCCCGGCTTCGTCTCGACGCAGCTTCATCGCGCGATCGGAGAAAACCCGTCGTACCTGAATTACGCGGTCTGGGAATCAACCGCGCATTTCCGGGCTGCGTTTACGAATCCGGGGTTCCGCGCCAAGCTGTCGAATTACCCGTCGGCGGCCGTTGCTACCCCGCACCTGTTTCAGAAGGTTGCTGTGCCAGGCGTCTGCGTTTCGTAGGCAATCCAAGGCGGTCGCGCGCGAGCGCAAGCGTGACGCGGGTGTATCGCTTTCGATCGGAAGTGCCGCCCGTTCGCCCGCTCCGCTTGAAGATTGAAGTCAACACGCGATGCTGTTGCGGCGCGGCACGAATTGCCGCACTCAGGATCAGTTGCCGAAGACTCGGCGCAAGCGTCGGCCACGCTAGAATCAGCGGAAGGAGTTCTCGGCGATGAGCAAGCAAGACGCCAAGACAATCTCGCGTCGGATCATAAAACTCAAATTAGCCTTGGTTTACGCAATCAGCCGCAAGGCTTCCTAAACCGCAGGTCGGAGGTTCGAATCCTCCTGGGCGCGTTGCTGAGTAATCGGGATATGCTCGCCCCACCGCGATCGTTCCAGCGAGGGCTGGCGACACGTGTTGCGTGCGCCGCGACTGCACCACGTGGGAGATTCAATCCGATGCGAGTTTCAGCGCACCGAGCCGTTCGCAAGATGCGCAGGACATCGTTGATTGCTGCACTCGGGTGCGCGCTCTGCCTCGCTTGCGCCCCCAGCCAGCAATCCACGCCGCTTGCGCTCTTGCCGCAACACGAGGCTCGCTCGGCCATCGTTCCGCGCGGGGCGAGAATCGGGCCGCTCGTAATCGGCGAGTCGTTCGCGATCGAATCCGCGATTCTCGCGGAGACGCGCCACATCAACGTATACCGTCCGACCGTCTATGGCGAGAAACTCGACGAGCCGCTGCCGGTGCTCTACATGCCCGACGGCGGACTGAGTGAGGACTTCCTGCACGTCGCCGGACTGATTCAGGTGCTGGTGAGCAACGGCGGCATGCGCCCGTTTCTGCTGGTCGGAATCGAGAACACGCAGCGGCGTCGGGACATGACCGGGCCGACTCGCAGTGACGAGGATCGGAAGATCGCGCCGATCGTGGGCGGATCCGGCGCGTTTCGGCGGTTCGTTCGCGAAGAACTGATGCCCACGGTGGCGGCTCGCTATCGCACGACGGGCGAGAACGCGATTGTCGGCGAGTCGCTGGCCGGTCTTTTTGTGATCGAGACGCTTTTCCTCGAACCCGATCTGTTCTCGACATACATCGCGATCGATCCGAGCCTCTGGTGGGACAAGGAAGCGCTGCTCGACGCGGCGGACGCGCGCCTGGCGGCCTGGCAGGCGGGCCGAAAGACCGTTTTCGTCGCCAGCAGCAACGAAGCGGCGCTGGCGCGGCTCTCGTCACGGCTTGCAGCGATCGTGGATGGCCGTCGCCCGGCGGAACTCGCGTTTCAACATGTTCCGCTGCCGGCTGAGACGCACGCGACGATCTACCATCCCGCCGCGTTGCTCGCCTTTCGAAGCGTGTTCGCGCCGCCCGCCTGGAAGTAGGAAGCGCAGGTGATTCCGACTGCGCAAGCGGCCCCTTGCTGCGCTCGCGCTCCCTGACGGTCGCATCTCGGCCAGGTCAGCATTCCAGGCGCCTCAGCGGCGGCGAATTCTCGCGCCGGCCTACAGCAGCTCGTGCTGCGCCATCGCCTTCAGCCGCGCCCAGCGGCGATCGACCTCCGCTTGAATGTCCTTCGCCACTTCGGCGAACGGCGGCGTGCAGATATGCGAGAACGCCGTGCCCAGCTTGGCGAACGCGTCGGTGACCTGGATGCGCTTGCCGCGCGCGTCGGGGTCATAGCTGAGCTTCGTGACGCCGTTGATGATCTCGTAGAGCGGGAACAGGCAGGCATCGACGGCCGCCTGCACCGCCGATGGGCCGACATGGTCGCCCAAGCCCCAGTTCAGCGGGCAGACCGACAGCGTCTTGACAAATGCAAAGCCGCCGTCGCGGACCGTCTGCTGCGCCTTGCGCGCCTTGCGGATCATGTCGAGCGCCTGCGTCTCCGACGCGGTCGCGATGTAGGGCGCAAACGTGCCGCGCATGATCTCGATGATGTCCTTGTGATGCTGCAGCTTGCCGGCCTGCTTGGGTCCGACGGCGGCGTTGCTGTTCTTCTGCCCTTTGAACCCGGTGTAGCAGAGCTGCGCACCAGTGTTCATGTAGCCCTTGTTGTCGTACTCGAGCAGGATAAACGGATCGTTTCGCAGCGCCGCGCCGATCACCTGGTCCATGCCGATGTCGTCGCCGCCGTCGCCGGAGACGACGATCGTGGTGATCTCTTCGGGCAGTTCGCCGCGCTTCTGGAAGCGCTTGATCATCTCGACCACGCCGGTGGCCGTCGACGTGCCGTTGTGGAACAGGTTGTGGAAGTACGGGACCTTGAAGCTCGTCAGCGGATACCCGGTCGTCACCACCATGCCGCAGCCGGTGTTGAAGATCAGGCACACGTGACCGTCAATGCCGCGCAGGAATTCCGCCAGCGTGGTGAAGATGCCGCAGCCGGGGCAGGCGCTGTGCTTGTCGAAGCGCGACGGCATCGCCGCCGTGTCTTTCAGATTGACCTTCTCGCCTTTGCCGACGTTGAACGTGCACTCGGCGGCGGTCAGCGGCGTGAGCGTCTGCGGCGGGGCATAGTTCACGTCGCCGGTCCATGCGCCGTGATAGGACTTCGTCGGCGCGAAATCGAGCGCGCCGATTTCACACTCTTTGCCGGGAACGCCGCTGGCCGGCGGCGTGCGCCCGGATTGCAGATCGCGCGACACCTCGGCGCGCCAGTCGCGCGCGATCGAGTACATCTCGAGCGCGTCGTCGCGGGTGAAATTCAGTCCGCCGATGCCGTAGCTGCGCTGGATGATGGTGGCGTTGTTACCGCGGCGCTGCAGCGCGGCGCCGAACTCGTTCGCCAGGTAGTTCGATGCGCCGTACTGGCTGGCGCGCTCGGCCACGACGATCCGCCGCGCGGCGCCCAGCGCGGCCACCAGCTCGCGCTCCGGCCAGGGCCGCAGGACCGTGGGGACGACCAAATTCACTTTCTCGCCCCGTCGCGCGAGTTCGTCTACCGCGTCCTTGGCCGCCTCGCCGGCCGTATTCAACGCGACCAGGCACAGGTCCGCGTCGGCGTCGCCGTGCTGCTCGGCAAAGTCGTAGCGCCGGCCGCTCAGTTGCGCGAACTCTTCAAAAAGCCCCGGCAACAGCTCGTAGGCCTTTTGGAACTTCTGATCCATCTGCACCTTCGTGTTGATCAGGTCGTCGTTCATGTACGGCCCGAAGGTGCGCGGGTGGTTTACGTCGATGAAGCTCAGCCGCCCGTTCTGGCCGCTCAGCGTTCCCTTGAACGGCGGCGGCCCGACGAAGCGGCGCACATCCTCGCGATCGGCGAAGACCTGAATGCGCCGATTCGCGTGCGAGGTGTGGAAGCCGTCGTAGGCGACGATCGCGGGCAGGTTGACCAGCTCGGCGAGCTTGATCGCGATGATGTTCATGTCGTACGCGGCCTGGACCGACGGCGCCATGAACGTCAGCCAGCCCCAACCCAGCGTCGCGTACAAATCAGAATGGCCGTTCTTGATGTTCAGCGGCGCGTTGATGTCGCGCGTCGACAGGTTCAGCACCATCGGCAGGCCCAGGCCGGCGATTGCGGGCATCTGCTCGGCTTTCAGCAGCAGCCCCTGCGCGCTCGTGACATCCACAACGCGGCCGCCGGCGACCGCCGCCCCGGCGCAGATCGAAATAGCCGCCAGTTCGCTCGTTCCGACGATGAACGAGATATCCGTCTCGCCGGCCGCGAACGCTTTCTGAACGGCTTCGCCAACCTCTGACGAAGGCGTGATTGGGTAATAACCCTCACAGTCGTACCCAATATCGAGAATTGCGCGGGCGACGGCCTCGTTGCCGTTTCCGATCCAGGTGGTCTGTTTGCCTAGCGCCGGCGCCTTGCGCACGGGGGGTTCAAGCGTAGCGACGGACATTTCGGTCTCCCTTCGGGGCATTAACATCAGCACCCAGAGACGTAGCAAGCAAGATGCGTGCCAGTCCGGGGTGAAAATCGCGAATGGGTACGAGTCAAGTTTGCCTGTCAGAACCGCGCCCGGGACGAAGCGGGCACTGGAGAAACCGTCCATTTCCAGTTCCCCCGCTTCCTTACGGCCGCGGTTCGGATCAGACTTACCACGAACCGAAAGGAACGCGTGAATGCCGCAACTGCTCGACCCACTGACGCTCCGTGGCGTGACGATCCGAAATCGCATCGGCGTGTCGCCGATGTGCCAGTACAGCTCGCAAGACGGCCTCGCCGGCGACTGGCACCTGGTCCATCTCGGCTCGCGCGCCGTCGGCGGTGCGGGGCTGATCATCGCCGAGGCCACCGCAGTCGAGCCGCAGGGGCGCATCAGCCCGGGCGACGCAGGCCTCTGGAGCGACGCGCACATCGAGCCGCTGGCGCGCAGCACGCGATTCATGAAAGCGCACGGCGCGACACCCGCAATCCAGCTCGCGCACGCCGGGCGAAAGGCGTCCGCGGCGCGGCCCTGGGAAGGCGATCACCACCTGGGCGATGACGCCGGCGGTTGGACGCCGATCGCGCCCAGCCCGTTGGCCTTCGGCGAAAAGCTGACGCGCGTTCCGCGCGAGATGACCGGCAACGACATCGCGCGCGTGCAGCGCGCCTTTCGAGACGCGACCGGCCGCGCCGCGCAAGCCGGCTACGAGCTGGTCGAACTGCACGCCGCTCACGGCTACTTGGCGCATAGCTTTCAATCGCCGCTGACCAACAAGCGCACGGATCAGTACGGCGGCACGTTCGAGAACCGCATTCGTTTCACGCTGGAGACGGCGCGCGGCATGCGCGCCGTGTGGCCGGATTCGTTGCCGCTGGCGGTGCGGCTCTCGTGTTCCGATTGGGTCGAGGGCGGCTGGACGCTGGAGGAATCCGTTGAGCTGGCGCGACGGCTAAGAGCCGAAGGCGTGGACCTGATCGACTGCAGTTCAGGCGCAATCGTGCCGAACGTCAAATATCCGGCGGGCTCCGGTTGGCAGACACCACTTTCGGAGGCGATTCGCAAAGGCGCACAGATCGCGACCGCGGCGGTGGGCATCATCACCGAGCCGACGCATGCGGATGAGATCATTCGTAACGGCCGCGCCGACCTGGTCCTTCTGGCGCGCGAGATGCTGCGCAATCCGTACTGGCCGATTCACGCGGCGCGCGTGCTCCGCCAGACGGATCGTCTCAAGTTGCCGGTTCAGTACAGTAATTGGGTGTGATGGACGCGACCGGGCGCGCCAGGCGTCGCTCGACACCGACTCGAATATCAGCTCCAGGCGACCGAATTCGAGTGAGCACATGTGGATGTTCTGCTATCGCTGGCGATGGTGGATGGGCGGGCTCGCCGCATTGCTGCTCGTGGCGACGGCGTCCATGTGGTCAGAGCGAATCGAAATCGCCGCCCAGGCGATGGTGCGCGCGCCGAATCAAGGCCAGTCGGCTCCTGCCCCCGCCAAACTTGGCGAGAATCTACGCGCGCCCGGCGTATCGCAGGCGCTTCAGATCACAGTCGGTACACCGCCGACCATCTTGTCGGTGTGGATCGTAGATCCTCCGTGGATCGCCGACACGAATACCGATCCTGCTTCAGGCACCGACTCCGCGGTCCCTACGAGCACCCCATCGTCAACCGATGCGCCTGCCGTCGCGCCGCGCGACGCGCGCCCGCGGCCGCGCGGCACGGTGCTCTATCTGCACGGCATCTACGCCCGCAAACAGATGATGCTCGAAACCGCGATCAGTCACGCCGCGCGCGGCTATCGCGGCATCCTGGTGGACTCGCGCGGGCACGGCGAGTCGAACGGCGAGTGGATCACCTACGGCGCGCAGGAAACGCGTGATTACAGTGAGCTTCTCGACGAACTCGAACGGCGAGGGATTCTGGACGGCAAACTGGCGGTCTACGGCTGCTCGTACGGCGCGGGCGTGGCGGTGCAACTGGCCGGGCGCGACCCGCGCGTCGCGGCGGCGATCGCGCTGGCGCCGTTCAGCTCCATGCATGACGTCGTCCATGCCCGGGCACACTCGCTGTGGCTCGACTGGATTTTCAACAAAGCGGACATCGACGCGGCGATCGCCCGCGCGGGGCAGCTTGCGGGTTTCGACCCCGCCGCGGCCGACGGCGTCGCCGCGATGCGCTCGCGCCCCGTCCGGCTGCTGGTGATTCACGGCCGGTTGGATACGACCATCCCCTGCGCCGAGGGGATTGCGGTGCATGCCGCGGCTGACCCGGCCAGCAAGCTGGTGATCATCGATCGCGCCCAACACGACAATTGGACGCACGCCGGCAACTCCGCGATTTGGACCGAGAGCACGGCGTGGCTGGATCGCTGGATCGGGAAGTAGCGTCCGACCGCCGAGTCGGACGCCAATGACGACCTCCAAGTCGGACGCGAATGACGACCTCCGAGTCGGGTAGTGGTTCAGTTCGCATGGGACCCCGTTGAAACCCTCGACACCGAGGCCCGACCGTAAGGGAGCGGCTTCCTGCCCATCGCAAGAGACCCCTCCCTGACGGTCGGGGCTCGGTTGGGGAGTTTCTCCGCGAAACAGAGCCACTACCCCGAGTCGGACGCGGCTGGCACGAAATCGCGGTTCGTGCGCAATCCATCAGTTCAACGTGCCGCGCGGATTCCACATCCGGCGGCCGCTGGCTCGGAGGTCGACCGCTACGGTGTTGCGGCCGCGACACCGTTTCGCGCTACGCCGCC
The DNA here is from genome assembly GCA_046350315.1 of Phycisphaerae bacterium. Taxonomy (GTDB): domain Bacteria; phylum Planctomycetota; class Phycisphaerae; order UBA1845; family Fen-1342; genus CAZHTF01. The sequence goes on along the minus strand of JAXMAP010000002.1, from coordinate 841,201 downwards.
CCCTCATCCGTCAGCGCCTGCCGCGCCGCGGCCAGCTCCTTGCGTTTCTCGTCGCCGACCTCGGGGAATTTCAGCTTCAATGACGCCAGCGCGTCGATCACGGCGGCGGAGACGACCAGTCGCGTGAACCACTTGTTATCCGCCGGCACGACGTACCACGGCGCGTGCTTGGCGGCCGTGTTGCGGATCATCTCTTCGTACGCCTGCATGTAGCGATCCCAATGCGCACGCTCGCGCACGTCGGCGGCGGAGAACTTCCAGTTCTTGGCCGGGTTGTCGAGTCGCTCCATGAAACGCTTCTTCTGCTCCTTTCGCGAGACGTGCAGAAAGAATTTGCGGATCAGCACGCCGTTTCGCGACAGATACCGCTCGTAGTCGCGTATGTCCTCGAATCGTTCGTCCCATACCTCGTCGCCGACCAGCTCTGGCGGCAGATTCTGACCTTGCAGGATCTGCGGATGTACGCGCACGACGAGCACCTCCTCGTAATACGAGCGGTTAAAGATGCCGATGCGGCCGCGCTCGGGCAGGTGCAGGTTGCAGCGCCACAGGTAGTCGTGATCCAGTTCCTCGGCCGTCGGCGCTTTGAACGCGCGCACCTGGCAGCCCTGGGGATTCACGCCCGACATGACGTGCTTGATCACGCCGTCCTTGCCGGCAGCGTCCATGGCCTGAAAGATCAGCAGCACGGCCCATTTGTCCTGCGCGTAAAGGCGCTCCTGCATGGCGGACATCTGTTCGACGGCGCTGGCCAGCGCCTCCTTGGCGCGCGGCTTGTCCTCCGCTCCCAGATCGCCGGTGTCGGCGGGATCAAAACGCTTCAGCTTGAAGTCGTCGCCATCGGTGACGCGATAGGCTTTGGAGAACTCGTGGGCTTGATCGAGAAGTTTGTCGGCATTCATGTCTTCGGCTCCGCTCGGGCTTCACTTCCAGCCGGTAGAAAGCGCCGGGAGGCTGATCGCAGATCCAAAGTTTAGGGCGAAATCACTTTTTCTGTAGCGTTGGCCCTCTGCGGCTGACGCCGAAAACGGCGTCGGGCAGAGACGCCCGACGCTACGGTACCGCTCTCGCGTCGCCCGCGATCAGCACGCTCCCGGCTGCTTCGCGCGTCACGGCACAATGTACGAATCCGACTGCGTGCGCGGCCCCAGCAGCGGCGCTTCGGCCGGCGTCAGCCCCAGCGGCGAGCCATCGGCTTCATTTGGGCCGCCCAGCGTGTAGATGTTGTCGCCGCCGATGCCGACCAGCGGCGTGCGCGCGAAATCCGCGTGGCCGTCGGCGTACAGCACGCTCTGCCCTTCTCCCTCGTGATTCCGGCTGTTCAGCCGCTTCCACTCGCCGATCGCCAGCGCACGGATGCGCTGGGCGTCAAAACGCTTCCACTGCGGCGGGATCGTCGCGGCAGACAGCTTGTCCACCACGGTCCGCGTTCCGGCAAGCCCCTCGCCGCCCGCGTCGAAAAACGGTCCCTTGTCGGCGGCGACTGGCGCGCCGGCGTCGAGCATCCGCCGCGACGTCGCGCTCGCCCCGAACGGCAACAGGTAGCCGTAGCTGAGCGATGAATAGCCGTTGAAATCGAAGCGATCGGTGCCGGGCATCGCGGTGCTGTCTCCGGCGTCTCGCCCGTCTGGGCCATAGTTGCGCAGTCGGTCCTCGGCTTCGCCGCTCGACGGGCAGGTGAATAGCCCCGGCGTCGCGTCGGCGCTGATCATCAGGACGAACAACGACCTGCTCGGGTGGCTGGCGCGCGGACTGCGCGTCGGCGAAGTCGGCTCGCTGATCTTCAATGACTCGTGCGAACCCATCATGCCGATCCATGCGACACCATGTCGGCCGGCGGCGACCGCTTCGTCGCTGGTTTCCGCTTCGAAGTAGTGACCGGGAAACCGGTCGGTGTTTTCGCTAGCGTAGATCTGCATGCCCTGGCCCATGCCGCGAAGATTACTGGGGCAGATCGCGCGCACCGCCAACACGTGAGCGCGTTGTACCGACAACATGAATACAACCACGAGAATCGCGAGCATTACGATCGCTACGATCACACTGGTTCGCGTGATTCCCCGTCGCAGATTTGGCATTGCTGCCCCCATTGAGCGCACCCGGCGCGGTGCGAGAGGAGCCCGTCGAAATACTCTGTCAGAACCGCGACCGTAAGGGAGCGGGGACTGGTAATGGGCCATTTGGAAGCCGAGAAGCTGCACTCCGCCCCCGCTCCCTGACGGTCGCGGTTCGGTCAGACCAAGATTCCGACAGTCTTTTGCGGTCGGGGATCGGCTGGGCGTGCATCTTCCGTCAATTTTCGCTCGGCTCGACGGCGCTCAGCACCTTCTCGCGCGCCGCCGTTCGCCGATTCACCCAGTTCAACACCAACCCGCTCAGCACGTACGCATACGCCACCCCGACCAGCAGCAGTTGCGGCGAGAACCACGCGATCACTAGCGCTACGACAATCCACACGAGGTGGATCGGTGGGTGTTCACGGCGGACGTACACGTTGAATACGTGCACGTAGTCCAGCCGGCTCACCATCAGCAGCCCGAGCGCGAACGCCGCCAGCGCCATCGTCCAGCGCACCGCCTCGGCCCAATCGAAACCCGCGGCCGGCGCGGTGGCCAGGTCCTCGTGCAACACCAGCAGCGCCGTAAACGCCGCCGCCGCCCCGGGCGTCGGCAGGCCGCTGAAGCGCCGTTGACCGGATTCGTCGCGGACGTTCTCGGCGTTGTAGCGCGCCAGGCGAATCGCCGCACAGCTTACGTAGACCAGCGCGCACAGCACGCTCAGCCGCCATTGCCAACCAGAGACCAGCAGACTCGGCTCGGTCTCGCTCGACGGGCGGAAGAGAATCGTGATGAACAGCACCACCGGCGCCACGCCGAAGCTGACGATGTCGGCGATCGAGTCGAGCTGCGCGCCGAATTCGCTGGTCCGCCGGGCGATCCGCGCCAGGCGGCCGTCCAGCGCGTCGAAGATCATCGCCAGCACGATCAGATAGGCGCCGATTGCGATGTGAGTCGGGAAAAAGTGCGCCAGATACGCGTGCACGCGCGGCTGCGTGGCGAAGAGCGTCGAATACTCCGAGCGCACCGCCATCAGGCAGGCCAGAAGCGCGAGAACTCCGCACAGCAGATTCCCCAGCGTCGCGGCGGCGGGCAGGAGTGCGATCGCCCGCAGCGGACGCCGGGAATCAAGCTCCAGGTCGACCGTATCGAGGCGTTCAGTAGGCATGGCTGGTCCAAGTTCGAGTGACGAATAGCAAGAACCATAAGGTTCGAGTGCCGAATAGCGAGTAACGAACCGCAGGCCGCCGAGCAAACGGCCAATCATCGCGAACGGCACCGCGAGATCAATCTGTAACTCGCTATTCGCTACTCGCCACTCGCACTTCCGCATGCATCTCCGCCAGCACCGTCAAGCCGCCCTTGACCCGATCGCCCACTCTCACGCGCACGCTCCAGCGTTCGCCGGGCGGCAAGATCAATTCGGTGCGCGATCCCAGCTTGATCATACCCACGCGCTGGCCGAGCGTCAGATTGTCGCCGGGCGCGACTGCGCAAACGATGCGCCTTGCCAGCACGCCGGCGATCTGGCGGACGACGATCGGCCCGGGCAACGGCGGGCGCGGCTCGAGCGTAATCGTGTTGGACTCATTACGTTCGGTCGATTCGGGCCGCAGCGCGTTCAGGAAAAGCCCCGGCTTGTACTGCACTTCCGTCACGCGGCCGGCGCACGGACTGCGATTCACGTGCACGTTCAGCACGCTCAGGAAGATCACGATGCGAACCGGCATTCCCGCGGCTTGCTCGACGAGCGTCACCGTTCCGTCCGCCGGCGCGACAAGAAGTTTGTCGCCCGTCGGCACGCGCCGCGGCGGATCGCGATAGAAGCTCAGCAGCGCGGCCGTCATCGCCGCCGGCAGCAATGCCCACCAGCCGGCGAAGTGCGCCAGCGCAAACGAGGCCAGCAGGCCGGGCAGGCCGATCGTCGCGACTTCGGTCCTGGCATAGGGGGCGAACACGCCTCATGCTCCGTACGTCAAGGAACCGCGAGCGCCAGCGAGCGGCAGCCGGGCACGGGAAGTGCGAATTGCGAGTAGCGAGTAACGAGTTTCAGATTCTCCTCCGAACGCCGTTCTCACTCAAGACCTTGTCTGTCGGTCTGCAGCTCGTTACTCGATATTCGTTACTCGAACTTCGCCCGGGCTCGCTCGCGCTCGCGATTCCTCGCCCTCAGAAACACGTCGTCGATGATCTCCGCCACGCCGTCCTGATCGAACGGCGGCGCGATACGCTGGGCCGCCTGGCGGGCCGGCGGATGCGCGTTGGCCATCGCGACGCCGAGACCGGCGCGGCGGATCATTTCCACGTCATTCACGTCATCGCCCATCGCGACCGTGCGGGCCTCGTCAATCTTCCACAGTCGGCACAGCTTCTGAATGCCCAGCCACTTGTCCACCGGGGCGCTGAAGATCTCCAGCAGCGTGACATCGTACGTCGGCGCGCGGAGCACGTTCATGCGGAGCAGCCCGCGAAACGCCGCATCCAGCTCGCGCGAGACCGGCTCGAGCAGCGCGGCGTCATCGCAGAGCGACAACCGCACCGGCGCGATCGACCCATTCGGAACGCCGACCGCCGGCCGCATCGCGCAGGGCGTCTTGCTGAGCCAGCGATCAAACGCGGCGTGACGCCGACTGCCGTCAACCGCGTAGCCGTCGAAGCCGGCCTCGTCGGCGTCATAGAGCCACAGATAGGCGAATTCGCGGCGTTCAATCCAGGCCGCCACCTCGCGCGCCCGCGGCAGCGGCAGGTTGACGCGCTCGATCGTCCGCAGTGTCCGCAAGTCCGTGAGCACCGCGCCGCCGGCGGTCACCGCGGCGTCCAGGTCCAATCCGATTTCTCGTACCACGGGCAGCGTTTCGGTGAAGCAGCGGCCGGTGCACAGCACGATCTTCGCGCCGGCCTCGTGCAGGGCGTGCAGCGCGGACCGGTTTCGAGGCGAGACGCGCGAAGTGCGATCCAGCAGCGTGCCGTCCAGATCGACGGCCAGCAGGTCGTACGGCAGGTCGGTCGCGGTTGGCGTCATTCGCGGTCGGGAGCCTCCGGCCCGTTATACTACTCGCGACGACTGAAATGATCCTCGACGGACCCCTGCGCAATCCGTGATTGAGCGCGTCGCCATCATCGCTTCGCCCGCCAAGAACGCCGCTGTGGAGGCGTTGGAGCGCGTGCGGCGATTCGTCGAGCGGCACGCGCGGGTGGTCTTCGCCGAGTTCACCTACGACGCCAGGCAGGCGCTGCCGCTCGGGCCGCAACTGCTGCTGGTGCTGGGCGGCGATGGCACGCTGATCGCCGCGGCGCACAGTCTGGCCGAGGCTCAGATTCCGATCGTGGGCGTGAACTTCGGAAAGCTCGGATACCTGGCCGAATTCTCCGTCGAACAGCTCGAGACCGAAGGCGAGTTCCTGTTTCATGGCGAGCTGCCCATCACGCCGCGCGTGATGCTCGACGTCCGCCTGCACCACGACGGCAACGATACGCTGCGCACGCTGGCGGTGAATGATTGCGTCGTGCTGGCCGGACCGCCGTACCGCATGATCGAGGTGTTTGTCCGCGTCGACGGCGGACGGGTGGCGCAGATTCGCGGCGATGGGCTGATTATCTCGACCGCGTCCGGCTCGACGGCGCACAATCTGTCTGCCGGCGGGCCGATTCTCGAACCCACCTCGGACGCGTTCATCCTGACGCCGATTTGCCCGCACGCGCTGACCTATCGGCCGGTCGTCATCAGCTCGCAGCGGCGGATCACGATCGAGGCGATCACGGCGAATTCGGGCACGACGGCGGTGATTGACGGGCATCACACCCGGCCGTTCACGGTCGGCGACACGCTCAGCATCTCGCGCTACCGGTCTGATTTTCTGCTGGTGCGAAATCCGAAACGCTCGGTGTGGTTCGCCTTGCGCCGCAAGCTGCGCTGGGGGGAGGGGCCGGTGAATCACGTCTAACCGTCCGTTGAAGAATCCACCCAGCCGAGCCCCGACCGTCAGGGAGGGGACCGCCCGATCTTAGAAAGCACCGAGATTCCAAGCAATCTCAGACATCGGCCTGACCCCTCCCTTACGGTCGGGGCTCGGTTAGGAGCGTTTCTAAATAGGCTGTCGGCGAGCGGCGGCGGAAAACGAACCGCTTGTGCGCCGAAAGCCCGCGGATTCCACCGCTCCTTAAGGTCGCGGTTCGGGCTGAGTGCTCTCGCACTCGCCGTTGGATCACTGCCGATCCGAATCGCGAGCGCAGGCGGGCGCGGTATTGACCGGCCTGCCAACACGAGAAGCGGCTACACTTCTCCGGCTGACGAACACACGGAGTGACGCATGCTCGAGATCATCGGACCGCTCATGGTCGCGCTCGTCGCGCAGCAGGTCTCCCAATCATCGCCCGCAGCGCAGCCCGCGTCGGCCGCGTCGCAGCCGGAGACACACGGCCCCAGCGGCTTCCTGTATCGGCGCGTCGCGTACGAAAACCGCGAGTATCCGTACTGCGTGTTCGTGCCGCCCGCGTACACGCCCGAGCGGGCCTGGCCGGTGATCCTGTTCATGCACGGCTCCGGCGAGGGCGGCGATGACGGGTTCCTGCAAACCGACGTCGGCCTCGGCCGCGCGCTACGGCGCTACTATCGCATGATCCCGGCGATCGTAGTCATGCCGCAGGCGCCGATGGGCACGCCGTGGGTCGGACCGATGAGCCGCATGGCGCTGCGCTGCGTCGAGGATGTCTCACGCGACTATCACCTCGATCCGAATCGCGTGTATCTGACCGGGTTGTCGCTGGGCGGAATGGGCGCGTGGGCGCTGGCGGCCGAGCTGCCGGATCGTTTCGCGGCCGTCGCGCCGTTGTGCGGCTCGGGCGATCCGAAGACGGCGGCCAAGCTCAAGGACGTGCCGATCTGGGCGTTTCATGGCGGCGCGGACACGGCGGTCCCGGTCGAAGGATCGCGTGCGATGGTGCAGGCAATCCGCGCCGCAGGCGGCACGCTGATCAAGTACTCGGAAGTAGAGAAAGCCGGCCACAATGTGTGGGACCAGGCGTACTCGGATGCCGAGTTCTGGAAGTGGATGTTCGCGCAGAAACGACCGTAAAGTCACATCCCGAAACCCTCTGCGGGCCGCGCCCCGTGCTCGGGCCGATGTCGAACACGCGGTTGACTTTGCCGATTCGCGCGGAGTAGCATTTATCGGCAACACTTCTCGTATTGGCGGGATAGGTAATGAAAATTTCGCGTTGGCAGAAGCTCGGGCGCCGAGCCCTTGCGATTGCGATTGGGGCTGCGATTTCGCCGCTGGCCGCGGCGTACACGACCGCCGGCGCGAACTATCTGGCGATTCCCTCGAACCAGTACGAATGCCCGCCAGCGTATTACATGCTGTTCATCTGCAAGGAAACAAACGGCTTGCTGCCGTCGGAAGGCAAGTTCATCCGCATCCTGCCGAGCATTCAGGAAGAGCCGGCGCCCTGACTTGTTTGAACACGAGATGCCGAATCGGGCGAGTCGCCTTGCACGACTCGCCCGATCGTGCGGCGACACGTATCGAGCGCTACGCGGCGCGAGTCTTGTCGGTCGCAATCTGATTCAATCCGCGCTTCATCCCAACGATCCCCAGCAGCGTGAACGCCAGCGGCGCCAGGCCGAGCGGACCGCAGCCCGCGCCGCAATCCGTCAGCGCTTGCGCCGGGTTCTGAATCGTCGTGTCCGTCGTCGAAATCGCACGGACAGACACGGTATCCGCTTCCTGATTCGTCACAGCCACGTCGGGAATTCCGTCGCCGTTGAAATCCGCCGCCGCGATCCCGGACGGGCCGCTGCCCGCGGAAGTCGTGAGTCCGGCGGTGAACGTCCCGTCGCCGGCGCCCAGAAGGACCGTGATGTTGTCGCCTTCGCGGTTGGCGGTGGCGATGTCCAGCACCTTGTCGCCGTTGAAATCGGCCAGCGCGACTCCTTCGGGGCGATTGCCGACGGGAATCGTGCCGGCGTTGAAGAACGCGCCGGTTCCATCGCCCAATAGGATCGTGACGCTGTCGTCCAGCGAGTTCGCGACGACGATGTCGAGGTTGTTGTCGGCGTCGAGCTTGCCGACCGCCAGCGCCCACGGATCACGGCCGACGGCAACCTCGGAAATGTCGCCAAACGACTGATTTCCGCCGGAAAGGCGGATCGCCACCGCGTTGCGGGCGAAGTTCGCGACCGCGAGATCGGCGACGCCGTCCTTGTTGAAATCGCCCGCCGCGACGGCTTTGGGCTGCGGACGGTTGCCGACGCCCGGGTCGACGGTCACGTCGGTCGCGACGTTGAACGAACCGGTCTTGTTGTTGAAGAGCACGGTGACGTTGTCGTCGTTCTCGTTGGACACGGCCAAGTCGTTGGAGCCGTCGCCGTCGAAGTCGCCGATCGCGACGCAGCGCGGCGAATCGCCGGCGGCGAAGGGCGTCACCGCACCGAAGTTTCCGCTGCCGGCGCCGAGCAGGACGGCGACCTGATCGGCGCCCTCCAGCGCCACGGCCAGGTCCACCAGATTGTCGCCGTTCAGGTTGCCCGCCGCGACGAAGAACGGACGCGTGCCGACCGTGATCGAATCTCCGGGCAGCGCGGCGATCACGCCGCTGGTGAAGACGCCCAGTCCGTTATTGGTGAGGAACGTGATGTCGCCCGTGTCGCGGTTCGTGACGACCAGGTCGATATCGCCGTCCTGATCGACGTCCGCCGCCACGATGCCCGTGACGGCGTCGCGCGCGGCGACCACTTGTTCAGCGAGCGCCGTCAATTGCGCGTGAGCAAGCCCCGCGCCCAGGCACAGGCCGGCAATCGCGAATCGAATCGTGTCTTTCATGGCTTTCTCCTCGTCTGCAGATTCCCCGAAATGATCGGCCATCGAACGATGGGGATCGGCCGCTTCGTGCGAGCTCGTGCCGGTCCATCCTTCCCGGATTGTCAGCCTACGCGCGAACCGCGCTGAGGACAAGCGCCGTGGTATCGCCGGTAGTGGCTCGCTCGGTTTCGCGATGGAACGCCCCAGCCGAGCCCCGACCGTTAGGGAGGGGTCTGTTGCGACGAGCAGAAGGCTGCTCGCTCACGGTCGGGCCTCGGTGTCGAGCGTTTCCCGGCGACGCATGCGAAACTGAGCCACTACCGTATCGCCGGAATATCTTGGACGGTCGTTGGCTACCGCGTCGTTCGCGTTTCGCGGGTTGGCTGGCGGGCCGTCAGCGGCGCCGGACGGACGCGCGCCGCGACGCCGATGTGCGGATCGAAGAACGCGGTGAGCAGATTGTAGAAATACGCCCGCGCGTACGGCGCGAAACCGACGTGTCCCCCCCCGGCCAGGACCATTCCCGCGACATTCGGGTTTGCCACGTCCGCGAACAGGTCGGCGATGTGCTGCGCCGGCCCGAGCGGGTCGTTGACGGCGTGAACGATCACTACCGGCACGCGCGCCTTTTCGAGCTTGTTGCCCGAGGGCGACGAGGGCATGATCCGCAGGTAGCGGAAACCCTGATCGTGGATTTCGGGATCATTCGGCAACGCGCTGCGCGCGACTTCGCTGAGAATCAGCGCTCGCAGACTTCCGTTATTCGGCGCCAGGCCCCAGCGGTCCGCGCGTTTCTCAATGTCGCCTTGGAGCTTGGAAAGCACCGGATCGACCCACGCGCTCCAGCGCTCGCGCGCCAGAATATCCAGCAGCTCTTCCCACTTCACCACCGGCGAAAACGCCATCACTCCCAGTGGGTAGTGAACTCGTCCGTCGCGCGGCCGCAAGAACGGGCGATAGAGAGCGCCAACGTCCGGATCGTCATCGTCCCGGCCGTCCTCCCACGCCGCCAGCAGCGCCAGATTGGCGCCCCAGCAATGCCCGACCAGGCCGGTTTCTCGCACATCGGGTCGTTGGCGCAGCCAATTGTCGACCGCCAGCAGATCGCCGACTTCCATGCCGCCGTACGTGTAGCGCACGTTGGGAAAGCGTTCGCCCGTGCGGCCCAGCCCGCGCATCTCGAGCGCGAGTACGTGATGGCCTGCCCCGAGAAGCGATTGAGCGATGTCGTGCGTGCGCTGCACGGCGAGATCCCCGAACAATCCGGAGATCAGGACGATGCAGTCCGCGCGCTGAACCTGCCCGTCCAGGCGCACCAGGCCGAAGCGCCCCGACAACGACACGTCGGGACTCACCGGCACCCAGACGTCCTCGAAGCCGGCCCAATTGGGAGGCTCACCCACGAGCTCGTGCGCGCCGGCGGCCTGCGCCGAGTGCATCAGGCCGAAGAAATTGCCCAGGATGCGATGTTGATCCTGTTTGCGCTCCCGAAAATAACGATACACGTCGATCGGCGGCCCATCGGGGGCGACAAGATCCTCGGTCAGCAGCGGCGGACGATCTTCGCTCGGCAGCAGCGGAGCGAGTTGCGAACTCACCTGTCGCAGCCAGTCGCGGGTCGAGAATTCTCGCGGCGCCGGCTGGTACGCGACCTTGATCGCACGCAAATCGCCGGGCTCGACGGGAATCGAACGCTCCGAAAAGCACCCGGTCGGTGCGATGCCGATCGCGACCGCGATCAAGGCCGTCGCGCCGAAGCGCAGTGAATGTCTGGTAGCGCAGTGAATCATCGGTTTACGCAATTGATGCCGGTTCGACGGAGCGGGTTTCAGCGGCCGCGGCTGTGCGCGGTTCCGGGCGCTCGGTGGCGGAGCCGTAGTGTCGCTGCGCCTCGCGATCGTCGTACCGGATCGACGCGAATTGTCCAATGTAGTCATCGGGGAATGCTTCCATGCCTTCGACGCCGATGCGCTCGGGCCACTGCCCGCGCGGCCAGTACGCCGTGCCGAAAATCCGGTCCCAGATCGAAAGCACGGAGCCGTAATTGGACATCATGCCCTTGCCTTCGATCGTGTGGTGCCACCAGTGCTGCTCCGCGGAGTTGAAGATGTAATTCAACGGACCGATGTAAGTCCGCAGATTCGCGTGATGCCAGAAGCCTTTGGTGATGTCGATCGCGGAGAAGGCAATAAACACGCTGTCATCCACGCCCAGCAGCCGGAACGGCAGGAACAGCAGCCCGTTCTTGATGACGGCCTCGAAGACGTGAATTCGAAACACGCTCATCGCGTCCATTTCGAAAATGGCGTGATGCACGCGGTGAATCCGCCAAAAGAACGGAATCTCGTGGTACCAGCGGTGCAGCCAGTAGCGCCCGAAGTCGTTGACCATGAATACGACCGCGAATTGCCACCACCAGTTCCACGCGCCCATCACGTGCGAATAGGGCGGCAGAATGGTGACCAGCCAGGTGAACGCGATCTTCTCAAGCCCCGACAGGCCCGGGCCGTTCACGGCTGCCGAAACAAAATCGGCGAGGTACGCCCGGCGGTACGCGCCGACGCGATAGTCGGTTCGGATCGGCCGCCGATGCTCAAGCTGGTGAAAAACCAGCAATCCGACGATGAACACGCTGAAGAGAATCGCGATTCCCACGAACGGCGCACCTCAATCTGACATAGTTCGTGCTGTTTCAGAGTCGGCGCGACAAGACCGCATGCCCCAGATCACGCCCGCCGGCGATCAGGACTTAGTGCAGTCTAACACGCCTCGCAGCGGCGCGTCCAGAAGTCAGCGGCTCTACGCGCCGCGACGCCGTGGCGGCCGTCGGCGTGCGCCCTTACAGTCCGCCTCCGCCGGGCTGAGAACAGACCGGGCCGGAATTCGCCGCCTAACCGGCGCGCGCTACGGCCTCTTCTTCTCCGTGCCACCGGCCGGCGCATTTTCATCCGGCAGCGGCTCTTCGCTGAAATCGAACCCCGGCGGCACGTCGATCTTGAACATCGACGATGATAGACCCTGGTTGAGCTGCGCGTCGCCGAACGTGACGGTAATAACCGAGTCCACCCGACCGGTGCCGTTTCGTTTTTCAGCGCGCACCTTCACCGGCAGGCCGCTGATCTTGCCCTCACGCGCGACCCAGAATTCCACCCTGCCGTAGATCCGGCCCAGATCGCTGTCGGCTCGGGGCATAAGACGAAGATGATCGGTATTCTCCGGCGCATCCGCGCCTGACGCCTCCAGTTTCACGTCGAATTCGCGCAGAATGTCGGCCTTTTTCTGGCCAAACGGCAGCGGGAACGTGCCTTGCCCGATCTTGTACGGGTTCATCGGATCATCGGCCCGGCGAACCTGGCGCTTGGTGACGCTCTTGGTCTCGCCGTCACGTTCGGTGAACCAGAACCCGTCGAAGAGATGCTGTTCGTCGAGGTTGTCGACGCGCTTGCCGGAAATCTTCTTCTTGAAACGGGCCATGAAGCGCGGCGCGGGCTTGCCGTCCTGGAACCAGAGTTCACCCACCTTCTTCGCGGCTTCGTCCGGATCGTCGATCGTGAAGCGCGTCTCCCACGTGACCTCAGCGCGAAGGTCATCCACCTTCCGCTCCTCCATGCGCGTCAGAATCCGATCTACTTCCGGGCTCAGCGCCGGCTCGGTCACGGCCTGCGCACCGGCGACCGAGGCGGCCAGCGCGGCTATGATGATGGCAGTAAGGCGCGGCAGCAGGTTTCGAGTCAACGCGAGTCTCCTGAAACGAGGTCCTGGCGGAGATTCTATCGAGATTGAGGCCGCCTTGCCCGTGCCGGCCGCGGCCCTGACAGAATCTGGCGGCGCTGGCAGAGTCACGCGGCGCTCACGGTGATGCTAGCAACCGACGGGGCGAATGCCGCTCATGCACGGTCTCTACGACCTGCTCTACATCCTGGCGCTTCTGGTCGGTTGGCCCTGGCTGATCTACCGCCGGCTGACGCGCGGGCCGGGAAGCCTGGCGCTCGGCGAGCGCCTTACGCCGCCTCCGTCGCGCCCGGTCGCTTCACAGTGCGTTTGGATTCACGGCGTCTCTCTCGGCGAGATCAACGCCACGCGCACGCTGGTCGCCGCGCTGCGGCTGCATGCACCGACCGCCGTCGTCGTCGTCAGCAGCACCACCGCCACCGGGCTCTCCCGCGCGCGCGAGTTGTATCCGAAGCTGATCAACTTTCGGTTTCCGCTTGATTTTTCGTTTGTGCTGCGGCGTGTATTCGAGCGCGTGCGCCCGTCGATCATCGTGCTGATGGAACTCGAGCTGTGGCCGAATCTGCTTGAGGTCGCACACGCGCGCGGCGTGCCGGTTGTGATCGCGAACGGACGCGTCACGCACGAACGTAGTGTGCGCAGATTCAACCATCTGCTGATCCGGCCGTTCGCTCGGCGCATGTTCGCGCGCCTGAGCTGGGTCGGTGCGCAGGACGCAACCTATGCCGGGCGTTTTTCGGCGCTCGGCACGCCTTCGGGACGTATCGACGTCACCGGCTCGATGAAATACGACGCGGCCGACATCACCGATCACATCGACGGCCAGGAACAGCTCGCCGAGGAGATGGGCATCGACCCGCGGCGGCCGCTGTGGGTCTGCGGCAGCACCGGCCCGGGCGAAGAAGCGGCGATTCTGGACGCGTATTCGACTCTGCTCGAACAATACGCCGACCTGCAGCTCGCGATCGTGCCGCGCAAGCCGGAGCGGTTCGACCAAGTCGCGGATCTGATCGTGCAGCGCGGCTTCGCGTGTCTGCGGCGCAGCGGTGGCAAGCCGGCCGTCCCGAGAAATGAATCGCCGCCACGGCCGGTATTTCTCGGCGACACGATGGGGGAACTCCGCAAGTTCTACGCGCTGGCGAGATTCGTCTTTGTCGGACGAACGCTGACGCCGCTCGGCGGGTCGGACGTGATGGAGGTCGCGGGGTTGCGAAAGCCGATGATCGTGGGGCCGCACCTGGAGAATTTCGCCGAGGCCGAGTCACTGCTGCGCGACGCCGGCGGATTCGTGCAGATTCAGCGCGACGCGGAGCTGGCCGGGGCGGTCGAAGGCTTGCTGCGCGACCCAGCCCGCGCCGAGGCGACAGGCGCCGCCGCGCGCGGCGCAATCGAATCGCGCCGCGGCGCGACGGAGCGAACGGTCGCGAAGATCATGATGCTGTTACAAACGCCAGCCGGTAAACGCCGGGATTAGCTGACGAATCTCCGCCACGGTTTGAGCTAATGGCAAGGAACCGCGAGCGCCAGCGAGCGGCAGCCGGGCGCGAGCGTGGCGCGAAATGCGAATGACTGGTTCGGCGGCGCTCGGCGGCGAACCGCTCAAGGCTTGGCTCGATGTGCGAGAATCCGTCAGCGCAGCGATGTGGAGCGTGCCTGGGCTGCCGTTCGCTCGTGCTCGTGGTCCTTTGCATGTGGGGATCGCGGCATGTTCAAACAAAGTTGGGTTGGAGGCGTCGGGTCACGACGCATCCAACCCGTTTCCCTGACTTCTCCGGAGGCAGCCGCTACGCCCACGCACTGCCGTCCCGCCACCCCGGTGAATTCTTGCGGCGGTCAGACGAGGCTGCTGAGTCCCACTGCCCTCTTTGCGATTCCCGACCGAAATGCTGCGCCAATCGGGATAAGCGAATCCTAGCCGGACGCAGGCACGAATGCAACCGCTCCCGAACTCGCTTTTTGCCTACCGAAATCGCATCTTTCCTCGAGGCTTCGCGTACCATGGATTGCATGTGTGACACCGACCGAGCGACGCGAATCCGTCAGCTAGGCCGTCTCGTCCGCGCGCAGCGCCGGCAAGCGATCCGAATGGCGCAATCGCGCGCCCTCGCCGCGGGGGTGGGCGCGCTGGTGTTACTGATCGCCGGATGTTCGGCAACCACTTCCTACGGCGAGCAGCGCATCGGCAAGCGCGTCGACAACTTGGTTGAGGCGGGCGACATGCTGGCGGCACACGAGCGCGACAGCGTCAGCAATCTCGAATACGACGCGCGGTTCATCGATTCGCAGCTTCGCGGCGCGGCCGATGAGCTGGGCGATAACCTCTCGGAAGCGGACCGGCTGTTTCGCCGTGATGCGAAGCGCTGGATCGACAACCAGCCGTATTACCGGCGCGAGTTCGAGCGCATCATGCGCGGGCATCCGGAGCAGATCGAGAAGAACGCGATCGACTTGTTTTACTGAGGTGGCTCGTGCGACGCGCCTCCGGGCGGCGGATCACGCATCGGAAGCGCGAATGAGGAGTTCCAATCATGTTCGCTGCCATCTTCACGCTGACGCTTCTGCTCGGCGGCGCTGAAATCCCCGAGATTGACGCGACGAATTGGTTCAACAACCCGCGCCGCGACTCAACGACGACCGCAAGGTCGTCTTGTTTTTCTTCGAAACCGACGGACGACAGCGCGAGGCGACCGAGCGCGCCATCTCGCGTCTCAATCGCCTGACAGCGCGGCCCGACTGGCTGGTCATCGGCCTCTCGCCCGATCGGCGCGCGAAAGTCGCGCCGTTCATCGAGCGCCAGCGCATCCGGTTTTGCGTCGGCGCCGGTAGCCGCAGCGCCAAACGGCTGGGTGTCGAATCTCTGCCCGGCTTGCTGGTAATCGATCGAAAGGGCGAGCAGCCGCGGCGCGCCGTGCCGCTGGACGAAGTCGACGCACTGACGCCGGAATGGACGCGGGAGCAAATCCAAGCCCTGGATTCGCCGGACGAGCTGCGCGCGTTTATCGAAAGCGACTACGACGGAATGACGCGCGCCGCGCGCGTCCACAAGTTGCACGCCGCGCTCGACTCCGATTCGTTTCTCGAGTTTGTCGAGGAGCGACTGCCGGTGGAGAACGACGCGTGGGTCCGCGGCAGCCTGCGCTTCCACCGCGACGCTGCGCGGGGCGCGCCGCGCAACGATGAGCGACTTTCCAGATCGGCGACCGCGCTGAACAGTTTTGAGGAGAATCAAGCGGATCCACGCTGGGCAAAGGTCAGACTGTACGGTGCAAGCGACGCGGATCGCGCGGACTTCGCGAAGCTTCACGAGGCGTACAAGACGAACGCCAGCGACGATCCGGCGGACGCACTGGTCCGCCGCTTCGCGACCGAGGACCTGTGGCATCGCTGCACCGACAGAGCCGCGGCGCGCGAGCTGCTGCTGCAAATCGTGCAGATCGATCCCGACTATTCCGTACGCATGATCGCCGCGATGGCCCTGGGCGAAGTGTGTCCGGTGGGCGACGTGGCGACAGCGAATCTGCTCGAGGACTTGGCGCGCCAAGAACCGAACGTCCTGCGCGTTCGGCCGATGATGGAGTACGTCAGTCAGTACCTGCGCACGGGCGAAGAAGACGCGGCCCGCATGCCGCCGATGCCGTGACGTAAAATGCCGAACCGGCTCTAACACTCGGGGACCGCCTGGGCGGGTCACTCCACACCCAGCTTGGCATTGTCGCCGAGCCTCCTTCCGTCGCGCGAAAGACTCGCCTCTCACCCTATAATGCGGTGATGAGTAAGCGGATCGGCATCACTCGAATGCTTCTGAATCGTGCCGCGCCGTCGTTGCTGGCGATGTTGATCGCCGGGCAGATCGGCGGCTGTCCGGCATCCGGCAGCGACGCGGCAGTCGTCGCAAAGATCACCATTTCCGCCACGCACGGCCCGGCGCCGCTTGACGTGACGCTGTCCGCAGACGGATCAAGTTCACGCAACGGCGACATCACGCAGGTGACCTGGGATTTCGGCGATCAGGCCGTCGGCTCCGGCAGTCCCGTGCATCACACGTATGCGAAGCCCGGCCGCTACTCGATCCGCCTGTCGGTGACAGACTCCGCGGATCAGTCCGCGACGGATCGGGTCGATGTGCGCGTCGCCGGCGAATCGGCGACCGCGATCATCCTGCGAAACCAGGGTTCCGGCGTGACGCCGCTGATCGTGCGCTTCGACGGTACGCAGAGTTTTGCGGCCGATGACACGATCCTGGACTTTTTCTGGGACTTCGGCGACGACGCGGAATCGCGCGAGGCCAGGCCGACGCACACCTATCATTTCGCCGGCGTGTACACGGTCGTGCTGCGCGTCGTTTCCGCCGGCGGAGTCGAAGCCTCGGCGACGGCGACCATCACCGCCACCGCGCCGCCGGCGTCGCAACCTAGCAGCCAGCCCGCCTCGCAGCCGAGCAGTCAGCCGACGACGCGGCCGTGAGTGATGGGTTCGCAGATTTGAAGTCGCAGCGCGGCGCCAGAAACGCTACAAGCGCTTCCCCAGCTCGACTCCCCGCCGGTGCGCCGCTTCCACCGCGCGGGTCAGCGCGTCCGCCAGCGGACCCGCGGCCAGCTCGCGCAGGGCCGCTTCGGTCGTGCCGCCGGCCGAGGTGACCGCTTCGCGCAGCGCCCGCGGCGAGGCGCCCGGACGCGTCATCATCTCGCCGGCCCCCAGGCAGGCGTGTGCGGCCAATTGCTGTGCCTGCTCATGCGAGAGCCCGAGCGCCGCGCCCGCCTTGGCCATGACCTCGACGAAGTAATAGAAGTACGCCGGCCCTGAGCCCGCCAGGGCGGTCACGACGTCCATCTGGGCCTCGTCGTGAATCACCAGCGTCGAGCCGCCGGCGTCGAAAATTCTTCGCACGTCAATCACGTCCGCTTCGCTGGCGCCCGGACCGGCGAACACGCCCGTTACTCCGCGGCCGCGCTCGAACGGGAGATTCGGCATGCAGCGAACGATGCGCGGATGTCGCGGCGACAGTGCGCTCGCGATGGCGGTCGTCGGCATTCCCGCCATGATTGAGATGAGGAGCTGGTCGTCGCGCACCGTTTCACGGATGACGCTCGCCAACGCCGGAAATTGTTGCGGGCGAACGGCGATCAGCACACGATTGCTGCGGGCGAGTAATTCGCATGCATCGCGCGCGACGACGATCGGTAGCCCCGGCACGTCGATCGCCCGCACGTCGACCGCGATGAGCTCGTGAGCAGAACAGAACCCCGCCTCGACCAGACGCCGCGCGATGACGGTCGCGATGTGGCCCATGCCGATGATTCCGAGCGTGAATTCCGGCGTCACCGTCTTTTTCTCGCCGTGCTACTTGGTCGATTCGTCCTTGAGCGGCGCGGGGAACGCCGCTTCCAGCGCGAGCATCGCATACGCCGTCGTCAGCGGCGGCTGGCCCTCCCACCAGCGGTCTTCTTCGTTGACCCAGCTCCCATCGGCTTTCTGCAGCGAGGCGAGCTTGTCGACCAATTCCAGCCGCCAGTCATGCTTTCGCCCTGCGGCGTCGGTGATTTCGTCCTGACCAAGTGCATCCAGCGCGCGGGCGAAAACGTGGTAGTAGTAATACAGCCCCTCGCGCGACTGCTTCTCGGGCATGTTCGGATTGAAATCAAGCGTCCAGTAGCGCCCGATCCAGGCCACCGCCGCCGTCACGCGCGGATCGTCGGGCTTCAGGCCGGCGTAGAGCATGCTCTTGAATCCGGCGTAGGTCATCGAGCCGTAGCTGCGGAGCTGCTTCTTCCCATCGACGACCCAACTGCCCGCCTTGCTTTCGCCGCCGCCGGTCGGCGTGTAGATGAACCCCCCGTCCGACGCGCCGCGGGCAAACGGTTGATCGTTGAACTCGCCCAGCATCTGGCAGCGCTGGATGAACGCCAGCGCCTTCTTGTACGCCGGGTGGTCCGGCGGCAGGCCGCTGTCGTGGAGCGCTTCGACCATCATTTGCGTGTTGGAGAGGTCGGGGCGGCGAATCAGTCCATAGCCCGCGCCGCCATAGGCCACGTCGTCCGCCGATTTGTCCTCAGATTCGTCGTACTGAAAACCAAGCAGGAATTGACGCAGTTTGGCGATTTCAGCTTCGTGGTCCGGCGGCTTGAGCGCGCACAGCGCCGATAGCGCCACGCTCGATTCGTAGTTCTTGAGCATTCCGGCGGCGGAGTACACGCCGCCGTCGTCGCGTTTCGAACGCAGGACAAACGCTACGCCGCGCAGGACCGCGTCGTGTTTCGACCCCACACTGCGTGCCTGTGCGAGCGCCTTCACGCACAGCGCGCTAATGCCCGGCCCGGTTTTTCCGGCCCAGCCGCCCTCGTTCTCCTGCTGCGCGACCAGGAAACGGGCGCCATTGTCGATCAGCTCAATCGCACGGGCGCGCGTCTCCGCGGGACGCAGGGCGCCGGGCGCGGCAGCGCGCGGCTGCGCCTGCGTGGTCGGCGTCTGCGCGCTCACCGACGCAGCCAAAAATGCGAGCATGAGGCCGCAACGGGCCAAGTCGAAGCGCCGGAGGCTTCGAGCGTTCGATTCGATTGCCGCGCGAGCTCGTCGACCGCCGCTAGTCATAGCCCAGCTCCTCCAGCCGATCCTCGTCCAATCCGAAATGATGCCCGATCTCGTGCAGAACGGTGATTCCGATTTCTTCGATCAGTTCGTCGCGCGATTCGCACATTTCACAAAGATTATCGCGAAAGATGTAGATTCGGTCAGGCAGGTGGCCGTGGCCGAACTCCGGTCCGCGCTCCTCCAGCGGCGTGCCGGCGTAGAAGCCCAGCACGTCTTCCGGCATGTCGTGCTCGCGCATCAGCGCGCAATCGGGCCGGCCGCGCACCTCGATCATCACGTTTTCAAGATACGGCTTGAACTCCGCCGGGACGCTGGCGAGCGCCGCCTGCACCGCGCGATCGAATTCCCAATCCGAAAGCCGGACCATTCGCAGACTCCCAGTCGCCGCGTTCGACGATCCGGGCCATCCCTTCGGCGATTCGAGCCGCGGACCGCCCGGCCGACCGGGCTGAGGACAGCCCGGCTCGGAGTTCGTCAAGGGTGGGGCGGGCATCCTGCCCGCCCGTCGTTTGGCAATCCGGCGTGGTGCTCGTCTCGCCCGAGATTTCGGGCGGGCAGGATGCCCGCCCCACCCGGCCGAACTCACAACTCTCTACTCCCGACTATCTGCTTCCTCGCACATGAGCCACACCGCGCTCGAAGAGCGCCAGCCCATCGCCACGGGGCCGCTCTGGCAAACTCGTCCAGCACGGATGCTGCGTCCACTCCACGAATCGATCCGGGTGCGGCATCAGGCCCAGCACGCGACCGGTCGCGTCCGTCAGGCCGGCGATGTCCGCTGTGCTGCCGTTGGGATTGTACGGCCGCTCGTCGCCGGCGTCGGGCGACGGCGCGTAGAGCAGCGCGGCTCGCCGCTGCGCGACGGCGTCGGCGGCGAGCGCGTCGTCGCGAAACACGACGCGGCCCTCGCCGTGTGCAATCGGCATTTCGTACTCGCGCCCCGGTTCGAGAAACGCACAAGGCGTGTCCGCGGCGCGCAGCCGCACCCAGCGATCCTGAAACCCCGCCGGTTGATTGAACGTGATCGTGCAAGCCCGCTGGCGCGGCGGCGCGCGCTCCGGCAGGAACCCGGCCTTCACCAGCACCTGAAATCCGTTGCAAATCCCCAGCAGCAACCCGCCGCGCTCGACGAACCGGTGCAGCGCGTCGGCCAGGTAGCGCTCGATCTGCGCGGCGAGGATGCGGCCCGCGCCCAAGTCGTCGCCATAGCTGAATCCGCCGGGAAGCGTGATGATCCGACACGAATCGATGCGGCCGGGCTGCTCGCACAGCGCGCGAATGTGAACCAGCTCCACCTCGGCGCCGGCGCACGTCCAGGCATGCGCCGCCTCGCGGTCGCAATTAACTCCGGCGGCGCGGAGAATCAGGACGCGGACGGGCGACACGAAGAGCTCACTTCAGATTCTCCGGATTCAGCGGCATCAGCTCATCCGCCAAGAACCGCCCGTCCTTGCGGACCAGCTTGCCGTCAAAGTACATCTCGCCGCCGCCGTATTCGGGCGTCTGGATCATCACCAGGTCCCAGTGAATTTCGCTGTTATTGCCGTTCGACGCCTCCTCGTAGCACTTGCCGGGCGTGAGGTGGATGCTGCCGGCGATTTTCTCGTCAAAGAGCGTGTCTTTCATCGGCTTGGTGATGAACGGGTTGAAGCCGATCGCGAATTCGCCCGTGTAGCGCGAGCCGGCGTCGGTATCGAGCACTTCGAGCAGCTTGGGCGTGTTCGAGCTGCTGGCTTCGACGATCTTGCCGTTCTTGAACACGAACCGCACGTTCTCGTGCGTCACGCCGCGATAAAGCGTCGGCGCGTTGAACCGGATGACCCCGTTGATGCTGTCGCGCACCGGCGCGGTGAACACTTCGCCGTCGGGAATGTTGACGTGCCCGTCGCACGGAATCGCCGCAATGCCCTTGATCGAGAACGTGATGTCGGTCTCGCCGGGGCCTTTCAATCGCACGGCGTCGGTCGCTTCCATGCGTCGCTTCAGGGCCTGCATCGCGCGGCTCATGCGGGCGTAGTCCATTGTGCAAACATCAAAATAGAACGACTCGAACGCGGCGGTGGACATCTGTGCGAGCTGCGCCATGCTGGGGCTGGGCCAGCGCAGCACCACCCAGCGCGTCTTGGGAACGCGCACCTCCTGGTGCACGCGCCGCCAGACCGTCGATTCGTAGAGCTTCTGGTGGTCGCCGGGCACGTCGGAGAGCTCCGAGACGTTCGGGTTGCCGCGAATGCCGACGTAGCACTGCACGTTTTCCATCCGCAGCCGCTCGACGTTTGCGATCAGGTCGAACTGCTCGCGCTTGGCGTCCCAGAGCAGCGCTCGCTGGACGACATTGCTCTTGAGCGTGACGAGCGGGTGGGCGCCGGCGGCGTGCGCCACGCGCACGCACTCGACCGTGAACTCGTGCGGAATGTCGATCGCCTCGAACAGGATCTTCTCGCCGGGCTTCACGGCGCAGGAATAGGTCACAAGCGTCTCAGCCAGGCGGGTCATGCGCGGATCAAGCATGGCGGCTCCTTGCCACGGGCGGCTCGCGCCCGAGCCGGCATTCTAGAGCGGATTCACTCTTCACGTAGCGTCGGATCTCGGCGTCCGACGGCGAAATCTGCGTCGGGCACAGAGGCCCGACGCTACAGAAGGACGGGCTGCTCCCGCACTCGCACGGCCTGGAGCGGAGCCCCCTCTTTGCGCCTCCGGTTTGGCGCTGAGCGACTGCTCCAGCAAACGCCGTGCCGCGCTGCATCACCGCCGCCTCCGTCGCCCGCAACCCCTGACCCTGTGGCGCGCTGCGCAGCGCCGCCTGCACCTGCCGATGAAGCAACACCGCCTGCTCCGCGATCAACCGCTCCGCCTCCCACGGCTTGCGCCGTGGGCTACGATCTCGCGCCCTTTCAGCGCTGAAGACCCGCAGCATGCGCGGAAACGCATCGAAGTAGCGCTGTGTTGGAGCCCGGTCCAGGTGACCACGTCGTTCCGCCGCCTCCCTGAAACCAGCCCACGGACGTCGCATCGAACCCCTCAGCGTGCGACACCGCAACTCTAAATTTGGCGCGCCTTTTTCGCCTCAGCCGGAGACAGTTGATGAACCAACCTTGGGATCCCAATGTCGAATGGCTGGAAGCTGACGGCCTGGGTGGTTTCGCCTCCGGCACGGTCGGCGGGCGACGGACTCGGCGGTATCACGGGTTGCTGCTTTCGGCCACGAATCCGCCGGTCGGCCGCATGATGATCGTCAATGGGTTCGACGCCTGGATTGAGACGCCGACCGGTGCGCTTTCGATTTCGTCCCAGCGATTCGCACCCGGCGTCAACGTCCCCGACAACGGTTGCGAGCTCGAGTCGTTCTCGACCGATCCCTGGCCGACCTGGGTGTTTCGCGCAACGGACGGGACGCGCATTGAGCAGGAAATCCTCGTCCGCCACGGCGCGCCCTTGGTCGCGATTTCGTGGCGATTGTTGGAAGCAGGCACGAAGGCACGGCGGCACCAAGGCACGCAGGGAGCGGTCACATTTTGCGTGCGCCCGTTCGTGTCCGGCCGCGACTACCACGCGCTGCATCGCGAGAATTCCGCAATTCGGTTTGAGCCGTCACCGCGCGACGGGTGGCTGATGTGGCGAACGTACGACGGTGTGCCGGAGATGGTCTGCTGCGCGAACGCCGAATATCGACATGAGCCGTACTGGTATCGCAACTTCCAGTACGAGCAGGAGCGCGAGCGCGGGCTGGATTACCTGGAGGATCTCGCGGCGCCCGGCGTGCTGCGCTTCGATCTTTCGGCGGGCGAGGCAGCCTGGCTCCTGGCCGCGGGCGTGGACGGACTCCGGGCGGTTCCGAATCGGGCAGACGCCTTGAATTCGCTCGCCGTGCTCCGAACAGCCGAGCGCAAACGCCGTGAACAATTCGCGTCGCCGTTGCACCGCGCGGCGGATGCGTATTTCGTCCAGCGCGGCGAAGGCAAGACAATCGTCGCGGGCTACCCGTGGTTTACAGACTGGGGCCGGGATACGTTCATCGCGCTGCGCGGGCTGTGCCTGGCAACGGGTAGATTCGACGACGCCCGCGCGATCCTGCTTGCGTGGTCCGACGCCGTGTCGTGCGGAATGCTGCCCAATCGTTTTCCAGATCGCGGAGAGGCCCCCGAATACAACGCGGTCGATGCGTCGCTCTGGTACGTCATTGCCGTGCAGGAGTTCCTCGCCGCGGTCGACGCGGGCAGCGCCCGCGTTTCGCGCGAGGAACGTCAGCGGCTCGAAAGCGCGGTCATCGCCATTCTCACCGGCTACAGGAATGGCACACGCTTCGGAATTCGCTGCGACCAGGACGGCCTGCTCGCCGCTGGAGTACCCGGCGTACAACTCACCTGGATGGACGCCAAAGTCGGCGACTGGGTCGTCACGCCGCGCATCGGCAAGCCGGTGGAAGTCCAAGCGCTCTGGCTCAACGCACTCTGGTCCGCACGGCATCTGAACGGCGAGTGGTCCGATCTGTTCGCACGCGGTCGTACTAATTTCCAGAGCCGGTTCTGGAACGACGAGCGCGGCTGCCTGTATGACGTCGTGGATTGCGACCACCAGTTGGGCACGGCCGATCCTCGTTTCCGACCCAACCAGATATTCGCCGTCGGAGGCCTGCCAGTCCCGCTATTCGAGAATGGTCGTGCCCGGAGAATCGTCGACGCGGTCGAGCAGCGCCTGTGGACGCCGCTTGGGCTGCGCTCTCTGACGCCGGATGACCCCGACTACGCCCCGCATTATCGCGGCGGAGTGCGGGAGCGGGACGGCGCCTATCATCAAGGCACGGTTTGGCCGTGGTTGATCGGCCCGTTCGTGGAAGCTTGGCTGCGGGTGCGCGGCGGCACGCCGGAAGCGCGACATGAAGCGCGCCAGCGGTTCGTCGAGCCGCTTCTTAGCCAGCTTGGGCGCGCGGGTGTGGGACATTTGCCCGAGGTCGCCGACGGCGCGCCGCCCCATGTACCCGGCGGCTGCCCATTTCAGGCTTGGTCGTTGGGCGAGCTGCTGCGGCTGGAGTTTGTGGCTCTGGCGGGACGCGCGGTGAGAGGTTCGCACGCCACATCGAGCCCCGACAAGGCCCGGAAACTCCGCAGCGCTTCTCAATCATGCTGAACCACTGGCCAGAATACGCGATGGAAGCCGCCCTGCTGGGCAGCTTCATGCTATCCGCCTGCACGCTCGGCGTGCTGCTGTGGCACCCGCGTTCCATGTTCGCTCGCGTGCCGGACGGCGTCGCGCGCCGCGCACTGATGGGCGTCGCGATGGGACTGACCGCCATCGCGCTCATCTACTCCCCGTGGGGTCAGCAATCCGGCGCGCACATGAACCCCGCCACAACGCTCACGTTTTTCCTTCGGGGCAAAGTGGCGCCGTGGGACGCCGTGTTCTACGCGGCAGCGCAGTTCGTCGGCGGCACGGCGGGAGTCGCGCTTGCCCGCCTCGTTCTGCGCGACTGGCTGCGGCATCAGGCGGTGGACCACGTCGTAACCAGGCCCGGCCGGCGCGGAGTCGCCGTGGCGTGGGTCGCCGAGCTGGCGATCGCCTTCGGCATGATGTTCACGGTGCTCTACGCCAGCAACGACGCCGCGCTGACGGCGTACACCGGATTGTTCGCCGGCGCGCTGGTGGCGCTGTACATCACGTTTGAAGCGCCTTTGTCTGGCATGAGCCTGAATCCGGCCCGATCATTTGCGTCGTCGATCGTGGCGCGACGCTGGAGCGCGTACTGGGTATACATGACCGCGCCCGTCGCGGGGATGCTCCTCGCGTCCGCGGCGTACGCGGCGCTGCCGGAACACGATCGCGTTTATTGCGCCAAGCTCGACCACTGCAACAACCACCGCTGCATTTTCAACTGCGAATTCGACCAGCTCGAGGCGCGGCGACGCCCGGCGCACGCCGAAACGACCGGACCGTGAAACCGCCATCGCGGCAGAGCATCAGAATCCCGTGGCGTCCGGACATTGCGATCATGCTAACGCCGTTCGATCAATGATCATCTGTGAGGAAACGCCGTGGCCGATTGGAACAGAAGGCATCCAGGTCGCCAGGTGGCCGTGCTCGCGCTCCTGGCGTGCTCCGCGGTGTCCGCGAACGCGCAGAGCACAACCGCTCCGTCGTCCCGCCCCAGCGGCGTCGAATCGGTAGCCGCGGTCGGCATGACGGTTTCAGACCTCGATCGTGCAGTGGCGTTCTTTTCCGACGTGTTGACGTTCGAAAGAGTGTCTGAAGCGAAGCTCTCAGGGCCGGAGTTCGCGGCCCTTCAAGGACTGCCGTCCGCAGCGACGGCGCGCGCGGCGCGGCTCAGGCTGGGCGACGAGTTCCTCGAACTAACGGAGTACGAGTCGCCAAAGGGCCGGCCCTTCCCTGCCGATTCTCGCAGCAACGACCGCTGGTTTCAGCACATCGCGATCATTGTGAGTGATATGGAGAAGGCGCATGCCTGGCTGCACGAGAAGATGGTGCGCCATGCGTCGAAGGACCCGCAGCGGCTGCCCGACTGGAACAAGAACGCGGCGGGAATCAACGCGTTCTACTTTCGCGACCCGGACGGACACTTTCTGGAGGTGCTTGAGTTCCCGCCCGACAAGGGGAATCCGAAGTGGCGTCGCAAGCGCGACAAACTGTTCCTCGGCATTGACCACACGGCAATTGTCGTCGGTGACACGGACGCAAGCTTGCGATTCTATCGCGATCTGCTGGGCTTCAAGGTCGTCGGCGGAAGCGAGAACTACGGGATGGAGCAAGAAGACCTGAACAACGTGCCCGAAGCCCACTTGCGAATCACTACGCTGCGCGCGCCCGCCGGCCCGGCGATCGAGTTCCTGGAGTATCTTCACCCGCGCGACGGGCGACTGTTCCCGACCGACGCGCGGGCGAACGACGTGCTGCACTGGCAGACGACACTCGTAACACCGAACATCGCCGCTCTGGCGAGCGACCTGCGCGGTCGAGATCAGACATTCGTTTCAGAACGAACGGTTCGATTGATCGACTTGGAACCCGGACGACGCAGTGCGTTTCAAGTGCGCGATCCGGATGGCCACGCGCTGAGAGTCCAGGGCCGCTGACGACGAGTGTTTGGAACACGGTCGTACTCGGCAGTGTTGGCCAACGCTCGCCAGCCACGAACGCCACCGTAACAAAACCCCACAAGTCCGATAAACTTTCGCCGATGCCGGTTTTCGCGCCGAATGCCGCTACTCCGATCCCCGGACTCAATTACCATGCGCGGGCAGTCGAGGCATTACGGAATGTGGCCGTTCGGCAAACCATCCGCGCGTCGTCAGGACATCCGCCGAAGCCGCGTCGAGCGACAGCTCGCCTGGCACCGCCGGATCGGGCGACACCTCAACCTTTGGACCGTTTCCCTCACGTTTGTGTGCGCCCTGATCTCGTCGCTCATTCTCTGGCTGGGCGGCGAGGTGCTGGGCATCCGAGCCGGGCAATCGCTTTCGCACGGCATCACGGCCCGCGTGCCGTTCGCGCTGCAGGACACCCAGAAAACTAGCGAGATGCGCGTCCGCGAGCGCCTCGCGTCGCCGGATTATTTCACGCTCGACGTGGCGATGCTCGCCGACCTTCGCTCGCGCTTGCAGAGTTTGCTCGCGCTGGCCCGCGCGCATCAGGGCGACTTCGAAGCGTTGAAAGCCGAAGCCGCGCCACTCGGCGTCGCACTCGATGACGCCGCCGCCCGCGAGCTGCAGCGGCAGGCCGATTCGGACGGAGCCGAATTCGAATCGGCCGTCAACGCGACGATTCGGCGGCTGGCAGCCGTGCCGTTGGCCGCGCGCCCC
Source organism: Phycisphaerae bacterium (assembly GCA_046350315.1). GTDB lineage: Bacteria > Planctomycetota > Phycisphaerae > UBA1845 > Fen-1342 > CAZHTF01. The sequence goes on along the minus strand of JAXMAP010000002.1, from coordinate 814,213 downwards.
GAGAACGATCGGCGGCGCAATCCATCCAAAGCGCTATTGGTCGATCCGGAGAACGCCGGCGAGCGGCGGGTCGACATCGGCGACTTGGTATATGCCACGCCTGAGGCGGCCGAGAGCGTCGCGGAGCGCGTTACCGAGTCGCTGCGTCCGTCCCTGCGCGGCACGATTCGCGGCGTTACCCAGAGCTGGCTGCGCGGCCGCGAGGGTAACCCGCGGGCGGTGTACGTGTATGACCTGGGTCGCACGCTGGCGGCGGCGGACGCGGCGGCGAACGCCGTGCCGGCGCAGAGCCTGCAGTATCCGGAGGGCGCGCTGCTGGTTGACGCCGGTCCGGTCGATCCGCGCGAGCTCGACCTGCTACTTGCCGAGAATGCCGCGTTCGAGGCCAGCCCGCTGAACAACCTCGCTACGCGCCGCGCCGCCGACCTGAGCCGGGCGGGGGTCGTGTTTGTCGTCGCGGCGGGACTGGCCGTCTTCTTCTCCAAGTCGCGGCGCGCGCAATCGACGAATCGCTTTCAGCAGCTCACGATCGCCGCCCTGCTGATGCTCGCGCTCGCGCTGGCGCGAATTTCCTACGTGCAGACTGCCGAGACGTACGTCGCCGTCGGGTCGGCCATGTTCGCGGCGGCGTTGACGGCGATCGTATTCCCGCAACGTGCCGCGCTGGCGATGTGCGCGGTGTTCGACTTGCTGGTCACGATGGCCGCGCGCCAGGATCTGGGTGAGTTTCTGGTTCTGCTCGCGGCGTCGAGCGTCGTCGTGCTGGGTCTGCGCGACGTACGCTATCGCGGAAAGACCGTCGGCGTCGGCGCGCTCGCCGGTTTGGCGGCTCTCGCGCTGACGATCATCGTGGGATTGGTCGATCGTCAGGCGCCGCTGTTCGTCGTCCGCGACGGCCTGTGGGCGGCGGCGATGACGCTGGCGGCGGCGTTCGTCGTTGAGGGAATCCTGCCGGGGCTGGAGCGCGCCCTGGGCATCAGCACCAGCATGACGCTGCTTGAATGGTGCGACGCCAACAAGCCGCTGCTGCGAATGATGGCCGCCGACGCGCCCGGGACGTATAACCACTCGTTGCTGGTGGGTACATTGGCCGAATCCGCCGCCGACGCGATCGGCGCCAACGGCCTGCTGGCCCGCGCCGGGGCCTATTACCACGACATCGGCAAGATCAACAAGCCCGAGTATTTCGTTGAAAATCAGACGCCCGGCGTCAGCCGCCACGACCGCCTCTCGCCCGCCATGAGTCTGCTGATCATCGTCGGGCACGTGAAAGACGGCATGGAAATGGCCCACGAGTACGGTGTTCCAATCGTTCTGCACCGCTTCATCGCCGAGCATCATGGCACGACGCTGGTCGAGTATTTCTATCACGCCGCCAGCCGGCAGCGCAAAGCCGACGAGGCCGCCCCGGCCGACTCGTCATTCCGCTACCCCGGCCCCAAGCCGCAATCGCGCGAGACGGCGGTGCTGATGATCTGCGACGGCGTCGAAGGGGCGGTTCGGGCCATGACCGAGCCGACGCCGGGGCGGATCGAGGCGGTGGTGGAGGAGATCATCCGCAAGCGGCTGATGGACGGGCAATTCGACGAGTGCGACCTGAGCTTCCGCGAGCTGGCGACGATTGAACGGGCGGTGGTGAAGTCGCTGAACAGCGTCTACCACGCGCGGATCGTGTATCCGGAGGCGGACGCGGAGGAGGAAGACGAGCGAAGGCCGCCGGCGGGGGTGGGGCGGGCGTCGTAGGCATCGGGCAGCGGGCATGGAAGCGGCGTGGAGAGGCTACTGGGGATCAGACTGCGACATTGAAGCGTTGTCGCGGAGCATCGATTGGTTGACGCCACGATTCTCTGGCGACCGGGCGACACTTCCCGCAGCGGTCCACCGGCAGAGCGCGGCGCCTTTCAGGTAGAAATCGCCGAAGCCGACGGCCTGACCGAAATCCTGCAGCGTGTTCGTGAGTTCGCTCACACGTATCGCGGGGTTCTTGTTGAGCTCGCCGACGAGCACGTTCAGAGCGTTCTGATCCTGCGACTGCCTCTAAGCCGCGACGGTGCGTGGGCGTACAACCTCATTTTCCCGCACGAATTCCTCGCCTTTCTGAGCGCGCCGTGCATCGATCTAAACGTATTTGCACTTGCGTGTTCAGATTCCACGAGCGATGAGTCGTGACCTGTGCCACGCGCCCTCAATTTCCGCATTCACCACAGCCCGATCACCCAGACCGCGCTGCGGAGCCGGGGCGATCGCATCCGGCTGCACTTCCTGCCGCCGTACTGTTCCGACGCCTACCGCATCGAGCGGCTGTGGCTGGACCTGCACGCAGAGGTGACTCGGAATCACCAGCAACCCACAATGGACCAACTGATGAGGCAAGTCTGGCGATTCATCCGGCGGCGAAATGGCCAGCACCACGCCCACGTCGGCCGGCGGGCTGCGTGAGTCAACGACGGGTGGCGCGGAGTCGCGCACGGTTTCTTAGAAGGGAATCATGGAATGAAATCGAGGCTTCAACATCGATCGGGACTTGCAACGTCGCTCCTCGCGGCGGTGCTGTTGTTTGCCGCGCGATCCGGAAATGCGCAAACCGCCTCCCAACCTGCGCTGGAATCCGCCACAATGGGCTGAGCACGCGTTTGAGTTGCACCGCTCGGATCGCGTCGCTCCGCGTCAAGGCTGGGAAGTCCGTCCCAGCATCGGCTCTATTTCCGTCAAGAGTTGTTGCTCCAGTCTCAGCACTTCCAGCGTGTGCGACGCGATCGCCGTGTTCATTGCCGCGCCGGGGTCGCGCGATTGGCGCAGCCGCTCCAGCGCGCGCAGTTCCGAGTCGATCCGCTCGGCGAGGTGTGCCTTGCGCAACCGCAAGGCTGCGGCTCGGTCATCCGGCTCGGCTGCTCCGAGCACGATGAGCCACATCTGAAAGGCGATCGGCGGGCGCTCGCGCGCCCACTCGGGTTGAGCGATGGCCCGGCTCATCGCGTGCCGTCCCGCCGTAGTCAGTCCGTACGGCTCGCGTTCCGGGCCAGCAGCGGGCGATCCGTCCTTCACTGGCCTGATCAATTTGAGACGAAGGAGCTTCTTGAGCGAGTAGTAGACTTGGGCACGCGACACTGCCGCCTCGCGCCCTGAATCTCGGCGGCCCAACTCGGTGGCCAACTCGTATCCGTGCGCGGGGCAAGCGGCCAGCATCGCCAGCACCAGCACGTCGGCGGGCGTGAGCAGGTCGCGTGACTTTGAGTCTCCGGTCGATCCGATTGTGGGAGGTCCTCCGTCGGCGAGAATTGGAGACAATCTTGATCGAAACGCTTGACACCCAACGAACGCGCGGTATTTTATGCTAGTCTCAATGAGACTAGCAGGAGCGGACGCCGTGTCAATGCCCCGTTCGCCTTACCGGAATCCCGTTCCATGCGGTCGCGCCGGCGCGGTTATGGCGATCGCGCTGTGCATGGGCCTGATTGTGAGTTGCGCCTCTCCTGCAAGGCAAGGAGTCAGCATGCCGACGCCCTCATCGAATTTTCCACTTTCTTCAGCGAGGCTTTGTGCTTTTGCGGCAACCACTGATGCCGCTCGTTGCAAGGACTTCTACGTGCGCAGGTTGGGTCTGCGCCTGATGCACGAGGATGGCTATGGGCTCGTACTAGACTCCGGCGGCACAATGCTGCGGATTCAGAAGGGTCCCGAAATCACGCCCGTGCCTCGTACGGTCCTCGGGTGGAACGTAGGTGACATCGAGAAGGTCGTCAAGGAACTGGTCGCGGCCGGCGTGACGTTCGAGCGATTCACCTGGTTCAAGCAGGACGACGACTGCATTACGACGTTTCCCGATGGCGCTCGCGTCGCGTGGTTTAAGGACCCCGACGGCAACATCCTCAGCGTCGCGCAGGTGCCCTACAACTGATCGCGGGAACACCGGTACCGTGGCGCGACGGGGCTCGGCTCGGGGAGTTTTCCAACGGGCTGTTGATTCGCCGCTCCTCCGCAAGCATTCTCCGGCTATTGCGAAGGGAATCAGGAATGAAATCGAGGCTACAGCGTCGATCCGGTATCGAAACGTCGCTCCTCGCGGCGGTGCTGTTGTTTGCCGCGCAATCCGGATATGCGCAAACCGCCTCCCAACCTGCGCTGGAATCCGCCACCCAGCGCGACGCCCGCATGGCCTGGTTCCGCGAGGCTCGCTTCGGCCTGTTCATTCACTGGGGCCTCTACGCAGTTCCCGCCGGCAAGTGGGGCGATCGCAGCGACTACGGCGAGTGGATTCGCGATAGCGCCAAAATTCCCGTCGAGGAGTACAACAAGTTCGTCGAGCAATTCAATCCGACCCGGTTCAACGCCGACGAGTGGGTCGCGCTCGCGAAAGACGCCGGCGTGCGCTACATCGTCATCACCTCGAAGCACCACGACGGATTCGCGCTCTTTGACTCGAAGGTCAGCGAGTTCGACGTGATGGCGACGCCGTTCAAGCGCGACATGCTGCGGGAATTGTCGGCGGCGTGCTCCAAGGCCGGCATTCGCATGTGCTGGTACCACTCGATCATGGACTGGCACCACCCCGACTATCTGCCGCGCCGCCCGTGGGAGAAGGAACGGCGTCCTGCGGCCGACGCCAGGCTCGACCGGTATGTGCAATACTTGAAGGACCAGCTTCGCGAATTGCTGACCAACTACGGCCCGATCGGCATTCTCTGGTTCGACGGCCAGTGGGAACCAACCTGGACGAACGAGCTGGGTTCCCAGATTGAGCAATTTGTCCGCGGCATTCAACCGCAGATCATCATCAACAGCCGCGTGGGCCGCGGCGGCGGACCCTACGGCATCGACCGCGCCCAAGGCGGCATGGGAGATTACGCCACGCCCGAGCAGTTCATCCCCGAAACCGGCATACCCGGCGTCGATTGGGAAACCTGCATGACCATGAACGATCACTGGGGCTATTGCGCCGCGGACCACAATTGGAAAAGCAGCCGCGAGATGATCCGCATGCTGGTGGATATCGCATCGAAGGGCGGCAATCTCCTGCTGAACGTCGGCCCGACGTCCGAGGGACTAATCCCGCCCGAAAGCGTCGAGCGGCTGCGAGCGATCGGGGCTTGGCTCAGAATTCACGGCGACGCGATCTACGGCACACGCGCGAGCCCGATGGCCGCCCCCCAATGGGGCCGCGTGACGATGCGAAAACTGCCCGGCGATGTGACAAGGCTGTATTTGCATGTTTTTGATTGGCCGAAAGATGGGACATTGACGGTGCCCGGTTTGCTGAATCCGATCGTTGGGTGCTCGATCCTGTCCTCAAAATCCGACACCGAAAAAGCCGAATCGACCGCCGACGGCGTCGCGATTCGCAGCCTGCCCCAGACCGGTCCGAACGCGGACTGCTCAGTGATTGTGCTTGATGTGCGAGGCGCGCCCGATATCGCCGTGCCGCCGACAATCGCCGCCGATTCCGACATCTTCGTGGACTCGCTGCCTGTCAAAATCAGCAGTGCGCAGCCGAACGTCACGGTGCACTACACGCTCGACGGCAGCGACCCAACCAGGCGCTCTCCCTTGGCGGAGGGGCCGATCGTGCTGAAAGACACGACGGTGGTGAAAGCCCGTGCGTTTCGCGGCGATCGGGCGATGCCGGCCGCGCAGGCCGCGTTTCGCAAGGTCGCGCCGCGCAAGGCGGATGCAGCGGAAGGCACGCAGGTGGGACTGGGCTACGAATACTTCGAAGGAAGCTGGGACCAGTTGCCGGATTTCGCGACCATGACCCCGAAGAAAGCCGGCATCACACAGGGCATCTCGTCGAGGCTTGCGAACCGACCCGAATTCTGGGCATTGCAATTCACGGGATTCATCGAAGTGACGAGCCAGGGCGTGTATAGGTTCTTTACCGTGTCGGATGACGGCAGCCGGCTGTGGATCGGCGACGAATTGGTAGTGGACAACGACGGCCTGCACGGCAGCGTCGAAAAAAGCGGGCGGATCGCGCTCGCGACCGGGCGGCATGCGATACGAATCGCGATGTTTCAAAAGACGGGCGATGTGGACTTGCGGGTCTTGTGGCAGCAGCCGGATTTGCCGAAAGGCGAGATTCCCACCAGCGCGTTATCGCACAAGCCCTAAAGGCGTCTTCCGGCAGGCCGGGGACCTCGACCTCGAATCCCCATGCCGCAGATGGCACGAATTCGTCCGAAAATGGCCTGGAGCAGATTCGGTTGTTCCGTAGCGTCGGGCGCTGTGCGCGACGCAAATTTCGCCGTCGGACGCAGAGTTCCGACGCTACGTGAAAAGTGAATCCGCTCTAAGCCCGGCGCGCCGCGGTTTCACCGGCAGTTCACTTGCCACCGCGCCAGCACGATCCCCAGGTCAGACTCGTTCGTATCCCCGTCGCCGTCCACGTCGCCGGCGTCGCCGTTCTGCCAGGCCGCCAGCAAGATTCCCAAGTCGGACTCATCGACAACGCGGTCATGATTCAGGTCGCCGTCGCAGTCGCGCCGGTTGTAGGAAAGATAATTCCCCAACTCCGGATCCCAGGTCGTGACCGCCATGTCCAGACGCGTCGAACGCAGATACGTGATTCGCAGTTGCGTGACCGCCGGGGCGTAGACGCTCACCCACGCGGAATCCGCGTCAAATGTGTACTGCGCGGGACCGAGCGGCACGCCGTCGCGCTCGACCGACAGAATCTCCTGAATCGGCTGCACCGACAGATACGCCAATCGCGTGCCGGCGGGAAACGTGTCGACGCGCTGCACCAGTCCATCGCGATTCACGTCGCCGAAGATGATCTTCTCGGCGACGCACGTGCCGGCGGAGTTCCACGCCGGCGTCGCGCCCAAAGAGCCCGAATTATTGAGAAAAATGCGTGTGTTATCCCACCACGCGCCGGTGGCCAGGTCGAGATCCCGATCGAAGTCAACATCCGCGAGCGCAACGGCGGCGACGTATCCGTCGTAGTACGTCCACGTTGCCGCCTGCGAGAAGTACCCGCCGGGAAGGCCGGCGTACATCCGGAAGCGTCCCGATCCGCCGCCGAGCTGATTGTTGTCCACTACCAACAGATCGCGAAATCCGTCCTTGTTCACGTCGCCGGCGGTGAGCATCAATCCGAATTGCGCCGCGACGTCGGTCGTGCTCCAACTCGGGTTCAGCTCCAGCGCGCCGCCGAGGTTGGTGTAGATGAATGTCCGCGTCAACGAGCCGCCGCCGACCAGGTCGAGCCATCCGTCGTTGTTGGCGTCCACCCAGTACACGCTGTCGTAGCACCACGTGTCGCCAGAGCGCCAACTCGGACTGGTCTCGAGCGCCCCGTTGATGTTGAGGTGCACGACGTTCTGAAACGCATGCGGCGTGCCCGAGTACGCGTCGCCGGTCCCCACCGCCAGGTCGGGCCGGCCATCGCCGTTCATATCGCCGAACGCGACAGTGAAAGCCGGCGCGGCGAACGACGATTGCCAGGTCGGCGTGCTCGAAAGCGTGCCGTTGTTGTTCATATAGAGCTTGGCGCAGGCGCCGCCCTGATTCAACAGAATCGCGACGGCAACATCGGGCCAACCGTCGCCGTTCACGTCGGCGACGTCGAGATGCCCGTGATACGCGGTTTGTGAGCTGAGCCAACTCGGAATAACGGGCAGCGTACCGTCGCCGCGGTTGTAGTAGACCATCATTCGCTGTGCGGCCATGTCGTTGCCATTCGCGACAACGAGATCCAGCCAGCCATCGCGATTGAGATCGACCAGTGCGCCGCCGGTGGCGTAGCTGGAGTCGGTCGAAGTCCAGTCCGGCGTGGTTGGGTAGATCGTCTGTGCGGCGAGAATGCAGGTGACCAATAATTGCGACGAGATCGGAAATGCGTGGCGCATGATGACTCTCCGCCGTTCGACGCGAACGAGGCCTTCGAAATCCGGGCAAGAGCGATACCAAATTCGTTCGGGCGTTGCGAGAGCGCGATCTGCCTCGCTAATGTCCGATAAATGAACGATGCCTCTTGCACACCCGATGCCAATGGCGACATTCCAAATTTCCCGATTTGAGCAGCATAGAAAGCGCTTGCAATCGCTCCCGCCAATCAACTAGGATAATCGTCGTGAACGTGCCCGACCGGGGCGGATGCGCTGTGCTGCGTCGATGGGGCGCCAGCCAAGTGGCTCGCCTGTGCCTGGCACTTGATGGCAGACACTTCTACAGGAAGGAGAGAGGATCCAATGAGAAGCACGCTGATCGTGTCTTCGGTAGTAGCCGCCTTGGCCTTCGCGTCAGGCACGGCTCAAGCTCAGAATCTGTTGTCGAACGGCGATCTCGATCTGACGGTGCCGACGGAGATCGTTCCGGGATTTTTCCTTCCCAAGCCACAGGTTTGGGAGAACATCGGCACACGCTCAATCAGCGGCCCGTATGAGGACGAAATGTCCTCGGAGCCTTGGGCTGGTCCGGCGCCCACCCCTGTCACCGCGGATGACTGGGGCGTGTTCTTTAAGGCCTTTACCGGCGGCCCCGTGACCGGCGCGGCGACCGGGCATCTCCAGCAGGCAGTCGGCGGCTCGCCCGGCGTGCTCTACACGCTGACCGGCTGGGCCGGCGCCGAGGCGAACTTCCTGGCGGACGGCGCCGTGTTCGCGATCGACTTCCTCGATGCCGGCAACAACGTCATCGGCGGCAATTCGGTCGATCTGCTGGCCGGCCTCTTCGTGCCGAACGGCCAGCCATTCAACTACAAGTCGTACAGCGTCAGCGCTGTCGCCCCGGCGGGCACCGTCCTCGTTCGCGCTCGCGCGTCGATGATTGACGGCGTCAACAATCCGGCCGGCGGCGGGCAGGCGTTCGTCGTTGACGACTTCACGCTGGTTCCCGAGCCGACCACCGCGCTGGGCATGCTGGCGCTCGGTCTGGCCGCGCTGGCGCGTCGTCGCTAGTTCCGCCTGAACTCGCAGCAAGTGTTGCCGCATCCCGGCACGCAACACAGTTGAATCCGCCTCATGCAGCGGCCGCCCGGATCGGGCGGCCGCTTGTATTTCAGCTTGCTTCCAAAAACGCGTTGCAACGGCTGGCAGGACCGCGCGGGCATCCCTCTCGCGTGTCGCCCGCACGTGCGGGCGAGACGCCCACACTCCCCATGCCGGTGTCCCAAGGCGTAGAATCACGCAGTCGTGTGATTCGTGGAGGCACAGAGTTGCTCGAGCTACTTCCGCGGCGCGCGTTTTTTCGATTTGAGATTCCGATTCGGCGCATGGATCGCGCGCCGATCCTTGATGGCCATGTCGAGAAGTGGGAACGGCGCTACCGGCTGCCGCCGCTGGTCGAGCTAGACGACGCCAAGCCGATTGCCGACGTCTACGCGGCGTGGAACGAGGAATGGCTGGCGGTCGCGTTCGACGTATTGAAGCCAACCGGCGTCGTACAGTGCGACGCGAAGGAGTGGTGGAAACTGGATGGCCTGCGCGTCTGCGTAAACACCCGCGATACGCCCGACATCAAGCGCGGCACGCGTTTCTGCCATTTCTTCTACCTGCTGCCGATCGGCGGCGGTCCGAGCGGCAAGCAGCCGATCGCCGGCGTGCATCGCATGAGCCGCGCCAAGGAGCACCCGCCGGCCGCCGACGCGACGACGATCAGGCATGCGGCACGGGTGCGCAAGGGCGGCTACTCGATGGAGGCGATTCTTCCGGCCTCGTGCCTGAACGGCTGGGACCCGCTCGAACATTCGCGGATCGGGCTGTTCTACAAGGTGAAGGACCGCGCGCTCCCCAGCCAACATCTGACCGCGACAGACGAACTGGGCTGGAACGTCGACCCGAGCACATGGGCGACCGCCATTCTTGCGCGGAATGACGCCTGATCGGCACGCACCGACCATTTGAGCGTTTCCCAAATCGCTTTCCCCCTTTCGATCGGGCCGCTAGTCTGAAGCTCTGTGCGTGACGCAGACCGCGAATCTCAGGAACCGCGCATGAGTCGTTCTCCGATCGCCGAAAAAGTGGCCGCCGACATCCAGAAGGCGTCCTGGGTGCGGGCGATGTTCGAGAAAGGCCGCAAGCTCAAGGCGGAGTACGGGGACGACGGCGTTTTCGATTTTTCGCTGGGCAATCCGAACGCCAACCCGCCCGACCAGTTCTACAATTCGCTGCGCGCCTGCGCCGCGGAGCGCGACCCGTCCCTGCACCGCTACATGCCCAACGCCGGCTTCGAAGAGCCGCGCTCCGCGGTGGCGCGCTTCCTGTCGCGCGAATACGGTCTGCCGTTCGACGGCGCGTCGGTCATTCTCACCAGCGGCGCGGCGGGCGCGATGAACGTGACGCTGCGGGCGCTGCTCGACCCGGGCGACGAAGTGATCGTCATCGCGCCGTATTTCCAGGAATACCGCTTCTACATCGAGCACGCACAGGGACGCCTGGTCGCGGTCGAGTCGCGGCCTGATTTCCAGCCCGATCCGCGGGCGCTCGAGTCCGCCATCGCGACGCGAACGCGCGCCGTGATCATCAACTCGCCCAACAATCCGACCGGCGTCGTCTATTCACAGACGGCCTGCCGCGAGCTTGCCGCCGCGTTGCAACGCCACGACAAGCCCGAGCGGCCGATCTACCTGCTGTGCGACGACATCTACCGGCGCTTGGTGTTCGACCAGCCGAGCTGTCCGGCCATCGCCGGCCTCTACGCGCGCAGCATCATCTGCTCGAGCTTCTCGAAGGACCTGAGCATCCCGGGCGAGAGAATCGGCTACATCGCGCCGCATCCGCTGCTGCCGCAGCGCGAGCTGTTCCTTTCCGCGGCGACGATGCTGAACCGCACGCTGGGATTCGTGAACGCGCCGGCGTTCATGCAACGCGTGGTCGCCCGATGCGCCGATTCGTTGTGCGGCGTCGCGCTTTATCGCAGAAATCGCGACCTGCTGTGCGACGCACTGCAGGATTACGGATACGAGATCACCCGCCCGGGCGGCGCGTTTTACGCCTTTCCGCGCACGCCGATCGACGATGACGTCGCGTTCACCGAGAAGCTCCTGGCGCGGCGCGTGCTGTGCGTTCCCGGGCGCGGCTTTGGGCGCGCCGGCCACATGCGCGTGTCGTACTGCGTCGAAACGCGCACGATCGAACGCGCGCTTCCAGAGTTCGCAGCCGCCATTCGCGAGGTGCGACGATGAATCGGCTGCGCCGCGCCGGCGACTCCCCCTCCACGCGAGACTTGCCCGCCATGCCGCCCTGCATCGTGAAGGACGCCGCCGAATGACGCAGGCGCTGCACTCGTTGGAGCGCGGCGTCGGCGCCGCGCCTGCGTCGGCGTTCGTGCCGCTGCCGGTGCGCGGCGGGGAGCTGCTTCGCGCGCTGGCGCCCGCAGGCGGCGACGGCGCAAGCGTGCTGACGCCGCTCGCGCCGGTTGGCGGAGCGATTGGACCAATCCAGGCGTACTTCGGGGCGATGTGCGACGCACATGGTCGGCCCACGGAACTGATCGAGATTCTGACCGTGGCGGATCCGGCCGCCACGCCGCCGTCGACCCTGGTTCCACAAGGCGCACCGGTTCGGGCCCTGGCGGGGGTGGCGTTTCTCGCAGACGCGGTGCGCGGCGTGAAACTGCCGCTCGACGAAGTCGTTCGCAGCGCGACGCGCATCAGCGGGCCGGTTGTGTTCTGCCGAAAACGCAGGTGCATTTTCGAGCTGCGTTCGCCCGGGAATCGTGCCCCGCTGCGAACGGCCTCTGACGTCGCGCCGGACGCACCCGCAGCGCCCGCCGCCGAAACACAAGTCGAGCCTGAATTCGTGTGCCTCGGCGCGTCGGACGACGAGCGATTCAGCGCCGCCGGCGGCTCGACCGCGCTGGGCCCGTCGCGGCCCTTCGATCAACTCATTCTGGAACAGGGACGCATCGTCAGCGACGCCTCGGAGTTGAGCGTGGCTGACGCGTCGGCCTACGCCGAGCTTGCCGCCGCGCACGCGTGCATTCGCTGCGACGAGCGCCGCCGCTGCTACGACCAGACCGGCTACGCGTTCGCGTCGGATCGCCTGGTAGGCGTGCATTTCGCCGTCGCTCCGCTGGTGCTGTTGCCGCTCGGGATGTGGCGGCTGAGCGAAGCGGCGGCGATTCTGGGCGGCGCATCGGCGCATCGCATCGCCGAGCGCGGCGACGACGATGCGGACGAAGTCCGTCAATTGCGCAACGAAACGGCGCGGCAATACGCGACGAGCGGGCCGGCGCGTCTGCTCGGCGGCGAAGGAGACGCGCGAGAGCTGATCGAAATTGCGCGCGTCAAGCTGGCGCTGATCGCCGACGTGCTCGAGCAACTTGACCGTGTTTGGCGCAGCGCCGGCCGGCCACACCTGATCTGGCGTGATGATTCCGTCCGCGTCGCCTGGCAGCGTCCGGCGACCACGCCCGCCGCGGCCTGGGGATTCTCGCCAATTCTGCGGCATCTGGCGCTGCACTCGCTTTCGCCGCAAGATTTTGGCGACGCGCCGCCGATGCCCTATCCGCCGGCGTTTTCAGCGGCGGAGTGGCTAGCGCCCGAAGTGGCGGATGCGCTGCGCTACTTCGGCGAGAGTCGCACCGCGAACGTGTTTGTGAAAACGGCGCAGGTCCGCGCCGGCGTGGCCAATGTGAACATCCTGCTCGAAGACTTCGGCGCGGCGTGGGCGCTTTTCGCATCGGGCGACGTCGTACTTGTCGAGCACTCCGGCTGGAAATTGAAGCTCAAGCCGGCCGATACGCGCAATCCCGACGACGGCGCCGGCTTGCCGTTCGTGGGCCAGGGCGGCGGCGCGGTCGATCCGCTCAAGGCCGGGTCGCAGCACGAACGCGCCAATTGCCGCTGGTATTCGCGATTTGGCGAGGCGGTGGACTTGTTCGCGGTGGGCCAGATGCTGGCCGAGACGCTGGCGTGCACCGACGAGCGCGCCGCGCCCGCCCTGCGGGATGCGCTGCGGCGTCAGCGCGCGGAATTGACCGCCGCCTGCCTCGCACTCCCCGTCGAGCAGCGCGAGAAGCGGGTCTCGAGCTGGGTCGCCGAGCGCGCCGCGAGCGATTCGCCGGGCGAAGTGTGGACGCGCCGCAACCTGCTATTCGCGCGCGAAGGCCGCGCGGCGGCCGTCCTGGACGGCTTCGCCGGCCCGCTCTGGCAAGCGGCGATTCACATCGCGTGGCGGATGATGACGTGGATCCCCGGCTACTCGTACTGCCGCGATCGGTCCAGTTCCGCGCCGCGCACGCCGGACGGGCTGCTGGTTCCGCTGCAGGAACTTCGCGGATTGATCGCGCTGCTGGATGATCGGCTGTTTGGTCGCGCGGCGCCGTCGGCGGCGCTCACCAAGTCGCTGGATACGCCAGGACGCGGCGCGTAATAGATCAGCGCCCCGTTTGCTGCGCGATCGCGAGCGCGTCACTCACGCGGATCGCGCCTTCGTAAAACGCCCGCCCGATTACGATTCCGCTCAGCCGGATTCGCGACAACGCCCGAACGTCATCCAGTTCGGTGACGCCGCCCGAGGCGATCACCGGCGTGTGCGCGACCGAGACCAGCGAGCGCACCGCGTCGACGTTCGGTCCCAGCAGCGTGCCGTCGCGTCCGATGTCGGTGTAGACGATCGCCGCCAGCGGCAAGTCCGCGACGGCTTCGGCGACCTCCGCCGCCGTTCGATGTGTCTCGCGCTGCCAACCGTGAACGGCGAGTTTGCCTTGTCGCGCATCGAGCCCAAGGCAGATGCGGCCCGCCAGCGACGGTTGCCGTGCCAGCGCCGTGAACCAGTCCCAATCTTCCAGCGCGCGTGTTCCGACGATGACTCGTTCCGCGCCGGCCGCCAGCGCCGCCGCGGCCGAGGCCTCGTCGCGCACGCCGCCGCCGAATTGCACGCGCAGCCCGGCATCTCGGATGCCCCGTATCGCATCGATGTTTGCTATGCGGCCGTCCCGCGCGCCTTCGAGATCGACGACATGGGCCCAACGCGCGCCCGCGGCCGCGAACTCGCGCGCCATGTCGCCCGGATCGCGCTCATAGTCGATCACGCGGTCGTAGCGGCCCTGCACCAGCCGCACGCATTTTCCCGCGAGCAGATCGATCGCCGGCAGAATGTCCATTTGCGAGGCTCACTTCAACGCCGGTCTGGGGCCAACTCAAGGCACACGGTATCGCACCCAATCAGAACGCGAAGCGCGAGCGAGCGCGGCTGGGAGTCACGCTCGCTTGCGCGTCGCGTTCTGATCGCGGCCCCGGCGACCCTTGGGTGGTGCGGGCGTCTCGCCCGTGCGCGCCTGGCCGGCTTGCCCCCGGGACGAGCTTGCAATGGCGTGGTACGGGCGAGACGCCCGTACCACCCTCTTCAGAGGCTACCGATCCGCCAAGCGCAATTCGCGGCACAATCTACTGCTGCACGCGCATCGACGTGTCCGCAGCCGGACGGGCCGATGACGACGCCCCGCCCATGTCGAACTGCGGCGGCTTGACGGCCAGAATCTGGACGCGGCGGTTCATGGCCTTGTTGCCGCGGCTGTCGTTCGGCGCGCGCGGCGCGAATTCGCCCTGGCCGCCGGCTACAACCTTCGATGGATCCAAGCCGAGCGAATAGAACTCGCGCGTCACCGCGTAGCCGCGCTTCAGGCTCAGATCGAGATTGTCCTTGTGCTGTCCGGCCGTGCGCCGAATCGGGTCGGTGTCGGTGTGGCCGATGACCCACACGTTGCGGTCGCCGTAGCGCTCGCGAATCTGCCTCGCCACGTCCGCGAGTTTGGCCTTGCCGCTCGGCTTGAGCACGGCTTCGCCCGAGTCGAACAGGATGTCCTCGGCGATGTTGGTCCAGGCGTACGGGCCCTGTTCCGTAAAGTCACCGACCTGTGTCGGCTTGGAGCGCGCCGCCGCCGCATTCAGGTCGTCATACATCTGCTGAAGCTGAAGCGCGCGCTGCCGCGAGGCATCCGCATCGCCCAGCGCCGCCTGAAGCCGCCCATTCAGGTCGTTGCGCTCCGCTTCCAGGCGCGCCAGCTTGTCTTGCAGCGCCTGAATCTGAAGGTCCTTTGGATCGTCGGCACATCCGACCAATCCCGCCAAGAATAGAATTCCCATCCCGCCCAGTGCCAACTTCGCCGCTCTCATGTCTCGCTCCTTGTCAGGCCCGCCTCGTGCGCGCCTGAACCGTTCCCGCACGCGCCGACCGGCCCACCGTGGCCGGCCATTCCCGGGCGCAGAATATCCCTTTCATCGGCGGATTCAATCTCAATTGAGCGGGTTTTCAACGACGCCGGGCGGGGGGCGGAACGCGACGAAGCCAATTACATTCTCGGACACCCGGCGCGGTCAAGCCGGCGTTCGACCGCGACGCATGGCGGGCCTCTACAGCGTGTCCGGCGCTTGGCCGCCGTCGCTTTCCTGGGCGGGCGTGGCCCGCGCCGGAAGCGGCGTTTGACGACCCTTGCTGATCTTGAACTCGCCGACCGGGGCGACCTTGCGATAGCCCAGATAGAGCATGATGTCGAGCACTTCGGTCCAGGTCGGGAACGGGCGGTCGTTCACGCGCTTGTATTCGTCGATCGCCTTGATGAAGTCGAGCTGCTCTTCATTCATGTGCCCTTCTTCCGCGTCACGCCGATAATCGGTGCGACGACGGCCCGGGCCTCGGCGACGATCCAGTTGCGAGCGTTTGGCGCGCGGCTCCTGCGGCGGCGGAGCGGCTTCGGTGGCGTTCGGCGGACGCGTTTGACGCGGCTGGTAGCTGGGTGTTCGCATACAGCCGGCAAATCGGTCGCAGCGAACGGCGGTATGAGAATCGGCAGTCGATCGCGGCGTGAGCTAGCTGCGCGCGGCGAATTATGAGAGCAGTCGTAAGAGAGGGGCGGATTATTCCTCGTCCGCGTCTTCTTCGTCGTCCATCTCAAGATCGTCGTCGCCCTCGAACTCCTCGTCGTCATCGAGGTCGTCGTCGAAATCGTCGCCGTCCTCGACCAGTCCATCATCCTCGTCGTCGTCGAAGTCGTCGTCGCCGTCGTCTTCTTCCATCTCTTCGTCGTCTTCGCGTCGCTTGCCATCGGCGCGCGGCTCGAGAGGCACCGTGTCAAGGTCGGGGTCGCTTTCATCGCCCGCCGAATCGTCGTCGAGCGACTCGTCCGTGCCGTCCGGCGCGGCGAGATCCGGGTCCAGCCCCAGCTCGGCTTCGAGCAATTCGTGGAATCCGTCCAGCTCCCCGGCGCCCGGCGTAAGCGCATCGCCGACCTGTTGCGCGTCGAACATCTTCAAACTCCTGGAACCAACACCCATGCAAGCGCGCGGGCAGATTAGCTCCGCGACTTAATTCGTCAAGGGGGAAATTCGACGCACACGCGTGAATTTCGCCGACCGTTCTACGCGCGTCTCCCGTTAGTATTTCGCCCGCGCGAGGACGTCGGATTCGCGATCCGCGACGCGAGTAAGACTACGCCTCCGGGCGTCACAACCGTGCTGCGCACTCGGCCATAGAGGTTGCTTGGTGGCGACATCGACGCAGAATTCGGGCAGCCCCTGGTATGCCGCCGGCTTGCAGTTCTCCTGCACGCAATGCGGCAATTGTTGCAGCGGGCCGCCGGGTTACGTGTGGCTGTCGCCCAGCGACATCGCGCCGTTGGCGGCGTTGGTCGGCCTGTCGCCGGACGAATTCCGCGCGCGGCACGTTCGACAAGTCGGCGATCGGGTGAGTTTGTATGAGAAATCCGACGGCGACTGCGAGTGGCTGATCCGCGGCCCGGACGGCAAAACGCGCTGCGGGGTGTACGAGGCGCGGCCGGTGCAGTGCCGGACCTGGCCGTTCTGGGATTCGAACCTGCGGACGCCGCGCGATTGGAAAGGCGCCGCCCGCGTGTGCCCCGGCATCAACACCGGGACTCGACATCCGTTGCCGGTGATCCACGCCGCGCTGCGTCGAAACGCGGACGCGCAACTCGCGCTTTGAGCGCCAGCGCCAGCCAGCCGCACGCCGCCAGTCCGACGCCGACCGCAACGCCCCTCCACGCCGCGCCGCCGTTGCGCCCGGCGGCCTCGCCGGCAAACCGCAAGACCGCCAGCGCCGCAATCAGCGCCAGACATCCGAAGGCGCGCCGCCGAATCGACGCTCTGGGTTGCAGCGTCAACGCGCAAATGGCGAAGAGAATGATGATCTCGCGCGGCAGCGGAAACACGCTGACGCCAAACGCCGTTCCGCGCGACAGGTTTGCGATCACGCCCGGACCGACACTCGTTCCGCCCGGCGTACCGACAAGCGATCGCGGCCCCTTGCCGGGGCTCATCGTCTCGCCCTGCGGCGTGACGACCCAGACGTGCAGCAGGTCGCTGGCGATCGTGGCTTTGTAGCCCATCCGGCGCAGCAGCGACGCGGCCACGACGGCGCGCCCGTCGCAATCTTCGCGCCCGGCGCGAAGCGTCTCGTCGACCGTAGGCACGTAGTCCATCACGCCCCACAGGTCCCAGTCCCACGCATACGGAATCGCGCGATACACAACGTCCTGCACGATCGCGAGCACATCCGGCGCGGACGCGCCCGCGCCGATCCTCGCGCGAACGGCGCGCTCCAGCGGCGCCAGGCCCGGGTGCGACGGGTCGATCACGCTGTTCAGGTTGCGAATGCGCTGAAACCAGGTGACGAATCGATCCGGCCGCGGGTAGAGAACGCCGAGAATCACAACCACGAACAACGAAAGCTTCGTCGCGCTGCGCGCGAGCAGAGACCGCGTGTGCCAGGCGCGCCAGCCATCGATCAGTAGTCTCATTGTCCGGCAGCGCTTTGCGATGTGGGTTCGGGATTCAGCAGCGCCGTCCACGTCCCCTGGTTCATCCAGAACTTGATTCGCCGGCCGTTCAGAAATACCGCCGGCACGTCGCGGACCTGCAGCGCCGTCGCCTCTTCGACATCGCGCGCGATCGCCGCCTCCACGGCCGGGTCGGACAGCGCCGCGCGAAACCGGTCCGAATCGATTCCGGCCTGCCGGGCGTAGCGCTCATATTCGCCGCGGTCCAGGTCGTCCTGATTCGCGTACAGCAGCGCGCGCATCTCCAGCGCCTGCTCCGGTGTCCCGGCGCGGGCGGCGGCCTCGAGCGCACGGGCAGCGGCGCACGCTGACGGATGACCGACGATCATCTTGTACTGCCGATTGCACGCGGAATTCAGCGGGTAGTTGCGATAAACAACCCGCAGGCGGCCGAGGTTTTCGCGCCGCACCTGCAACAGCGTGTCGTGCGCCTGCTTGCATCGCTCGCATTGCAGGTCCGCGTACACGACCACCGTGTTCGGCGCGTCGGCCGGGCCCTCGATCGGCTCGCCGTCGCGAATCGGCAGGTCGTGCGCGACCTGCTGCGAATAATGCCAGCGCGCGAAGGCCGGATCTTCGACGATCTTGTAATACTCGTCTTTCATGCGCTCCGCGCCGCCGCGAAGCTGCCACGCCTGCGTCCAGGTGATCAGGTACAGGACCGCCAGCAACCCCGCGAAGAGCGTCGCGCCGACCAGTGCTGGCGACGGATGCCGATCGGTCGCCGGAGCGCCGCGGCCCCAGGGGAACATCGCCAGCGCCGCGACGGCCAGCACTCCGTTCGCGGCGTGCGCGAGCAGGCACCCGCCGCACCACTTATGCAGGATGTTGGCCATGATGTGCATGAACATCGCGGAGTTGTAAACGCCGCAGAGAATGAGCAGCGTGACGAGCACATGCCAACCGACGCGCCCGCGGCGCGGCGCGCCAACGAACGCAAACCAGTACGACAGCGCCAGAAAATACCCGCCGCCGGCCGCCGCCCACGGGATTCCGACGCTGCCGCGCTCGGCGTCGCGCGCGGCGTCGCGTACGGTCGGCAGTTCAATCCGTGCGTATTTCGACGAGAGCACCGAGAGGCAATCGAACCCACCGCTGCGATTGGTCGGATCGCAGGTGGCCTGCAAGATCGGGTTGGACGCCTGTCCGCCGCCGCTAAGCATCAGCAGGTCGCGGCTGATCCACCAGCCGAACAGCGCCGTCGCGACCGCGATCCAGCGCAGCGTGTTTCGCCAGCGCGGCGGATCGGCGCGCACGGGCGAGGTTGGCGATGATGGCGGAATCGCGGCCTCTGACGGCGTCATACGATTGGCCCTCGGATCTGGAACATATGGCCGCAGTATATGCGTTTGCGCGCGACGGACCGAAACTCACCGGCGTTACGGCGAGGCAGCTTCGGCGGGCGTCGTTGGGGGGGCCGTGTGTTGGCGAACCGGCGGCTTGCGATCGATCCAAAGGAAAATCGCCAGGATCGACACGCCGCCTACGAGCAGCGAATCGGCGACGTTGAAGACCCAGGGCCACAGCTCGCGCTGCCCGAACTTGGTCGGAATCTTAATGAAATCGCGCACATAGCCGACCTCCGCCCGCGGCAACGCGGGAATGACCTGCTCTCGCAGCGGTTGATCGGCACTGGCGGGGTATTCGACCAGCCACATGTCGCCGTTGGCGTTCACCTGCTGCTCGAAATGCGTCACCACGCGCCCCTGGAACGAGCGCGGCCCGTGCGGAATCAGTCGGACGAACGCGCGGTCGTACATGTTTCCGAGCGCGCCCGCGAGGATCGCGCCGAGCGCGATGTGCAGCAGTCGCCGCCGCGCCGAGCTTTGCGCGAACATCCACAACACCAGCGCCAGCGCGGCAACCGAGGCGACCAGGAACAGGCTCGTCCGTCCGCTGCCGATGCCGAACAAGGCGCCGGGGTTGAACATGGTCTGAAGTTCGAGCAGGCGCGGGATGATCACCCAGTGTCCACCCTGGCGCACCGTGTGAAACGCCCAGTTCTTCGACCATAGATCAAGCGCCAGGCCCAACGTTGCGACGGACCAGAATCGGATGTGCGACGCCACGTCGCCGAAGGCGCCGCGCGAGGCCGCTGTCGAAAGCGCGCAGACAGCCGCGTCGTCCGGGGCGACGTGCGACTCGACGGACGCGGAATTCATTGGCGCATGTGCCACGGGTGGTCGCGTGGTTAGAGCCGGCGTTGGCGGCCCTGTTCCTGCTGAAGCGTGTATTCGTAGCAGAACTTGGCCCACGGCTTGGCGCGCAGCCGCGCTTTGCCGATCGGGCGTCCGGTGGCCAGGCAGATGCCGTACTTGCCGGTTGCGATCCGTTGCAGCGCCTCGTCGATTTCGCGCAGCAGCGTCTGCTCGCCTTCGATCAGGCCGAGCGTGAATTCCTGCTCGTAGTTGTCGGTGCCCAGATCGGCCATGTGCAGCGGCATGTTGGACAGATCCCCGGCCGCATCGCGCCGGTTCTTGCCCAACGCCTCATTCTGCATGTTCGTGACGTCGCCCCGAAGTTGCGAACGCTTCGTCATCAACAATTCGCGGAACTGCTCGAGGTCCTTGCGAGTGAGATTGCTTTCGGCGGCGGCGACGATGCGGCCCGGGCGCGGTTTCTCGGCCGCGGCGACGGTCGCCGGCACGCGTTTCTTCAGCGTTCGCGTTGCGACACGCGCGACGCGCCGGGACTTGGGCGCCGCGGCTGGCTTGCGGGTCGATTTGCGAGCAGGCTTGCGAGGGAGCTTCTTGGCCACATCCAACTCGACCGCGCATTGGCGTGCGCAACACAACCCATTGAAAATACGATACTTGGGCGTTTCTGCGACAGCCCAGACAATCTATGATAGACTGGTTCGATCGGCCCGTCAACCAAATGGCGCCGCGTGCCAGCAGCAGGGTGCGTGGCACGTTCGGCGGCGGCGCAAAGCCGGTTTGCAACGCCCTTCGCGCCGCATATCATGCGTACGTGCATTCGGGTCGAGGCGTTGGGTCAGCGCGGATACGCCGTATCCAAGGGAAGAATTGATGGAACTGCCCCGCCGAGCGCGAGGCGATGAACTGCTTGTGCCGGGGTCGCTGCTGGCGCTGCGGCAGCGGCTGCGCGGCATGGCGCGGCGGAACGACCTGACGAGCGTGATCGTCTGCGCGTTCGACCACCGCACGCGCATGCTCCCGTTTGTCTACGCCGACATGCGCATGGCGCCGGCGGGTGTGCGCGCGATCGGGTCGGCGCTGGTCGATTCGGGCTTCGAGAAGACGCGCATCGTTCTGCAACAATGGAATCGCAACTTTCGCCCGTCGCAGATGCAGATCGACGGGCGAATCCCGGACCTCTTCCTCGTCTCCAGCATGCAGTTGCACGCCGCCGCGTGCCGCGAGCTGATTCGTGACGCGTACCGAATCGACCCGGCGCAGCGACCGTTGATCATCGCCGGCGGCCCGAAGGTGATTTACGAGCCGTGGGACGTGTTTAGCGCCGATCCCACCAACCCGGCTAGCGCGGATGTCGCCGTCACTGGCGAAGAGTATGTGCTGCTGAGCCTGCTCGAAGTTCTGCTCTCGACGCGCGGCCGCGACGAACCTCTGCGGCGGACGTTCACAAGGATGCGCGACAGCGGCCTATTGGATCACATTCCGGGGCTGGTCTACGCGCGAACGGACCGTGCGGGCGTGACGCAGGAACTGGTGGATACCGGCATTCAGCGGCTTGTCGGCGACCTCGACGAGCTTCCCAGCCCGCTCGCCGGGTATCGCATCCTCGAAGCCCCGAGCCACTCCGCCACACTCGCCTCGCGCCCGCTCGAAGCGAACCAGGTGCGGCGCTACAGCCCGCTGAGCTCGCTGGTGCTGACGTTCGGCTGCAAATTCGCTTGCCAATACTGCCCGATTCCGGCGTACAACCAGCGGCAGCACCGCGTGAAGAGCGGTAAACGCGTCGCCGAAGAGATGGATCAACTCTACCAGCAGTTCGGCATACGCTTTTTCTTCGGCGCCGACGACAACTTCTTCGACCAGGAGCAGCGAACGCTCGACATCGTCGAGACGCTGGCGCGTCACCGGCTCGCGAATGGCAAACGCCATCGCTTCCGCTGGGCTACCGAGGTGACGGTCCACGACACGCTCCGCCTCAAGGATCACCTGCCATTGGTCCGCAGAGCCGGTGTGCGCTGGCTCTGGATGGGCGTCGAGGACATGACCGCCACGCTGGTCAAGAAGGGTCAAAGCGTCGATAAGACCACCGAATCCTTCCGGCTGCTGCACGCGAACGGCATTGAGCCGATGCCGATGATGATGCACCACGACGAGCAGCCGCTCATCAGCCGCGGACCCAAGCCGTACGGCCTGCTAAATCAGGTGCGGCTGCTGCGCAAGGCCGGTGCGATCAGCATGCAGGTGCTGATGCTGGTGCCAGCGACGGGGTCGAAATTGTTTACGGGCACGTACACGTCGGGCATGGCGTACGAACGCGTCGGCGGGCGGCGGGTCGAGGAACACATGCTCGGCGGCAACTACGTCGTCGCCTCGCACCACGCCAAGCCCTGGCGTAAGCAGCTCAACATCCTGCTCGCGTACGCGTATTTCTACAATCCGCTGCGGATGCTGCTGGCGCTGGTGCGGCCCATGAGCCATCTCTATCTGGGCGACGCGTTTTGGCAGGTGATGGGAATGTGGGGCCTGGCGCAGACCGTTCGCCGCACGTTCGGCTGGATGCTGCGGCTGGCGTTCGGGAAAATCGTTCGCAAGTCCGCGCCGCCGCTGAGCGCGATCCCGATGCGCTCGACCGAAGGAGTCACGGCGGCGCACGCGTTGCCGGGTACGGCGCTGGCTCAGATCGAGACGCCGGCGACGCCGGACCCGCGCGAATCCGGCGCACGTCCGCTACCGATTCTCGCGGCGGTCTAGCTGGTAGTGGCTCAGTTTCGCTTGCGACGCCGGGAAAACGCTCGGCACCGAGGCCCGACCGTAAGGGAGCGGCCTGCTGCTCGTCGCAAGAGACCCCTCCCTGACGGTCGGGGCTCGGCTGGGGAGTTCCTTCGCGAAAGTGAGCTAGCCGGAGATGTGGTATGGGCTTCAAGCCCGTAATCTGCCGGCATCGGTGTGACGACGGGCTGGAAGCCCGCCGTTCGCAGACGGGCTAGAAGCCCGCGCAGACGGGCTGGAAGCCCATACCACACCACACGGTGATCGATGCCGCGTTTCGGATTTGCAATCGACAACCGCGCCTGCATCGGCTGCCACGCCTGCACCGTCGCGTGCAAGAGCGAGCACGAAGTACCGCTCGGCGTCAATCGCACGTGGGTGAAGTACATCGAGAAGGGCGAATTCCCCGCCACGCGGCGCTTCTTCAACGTGCAGCGCTGCAATCATTGCGAAGACGCGCCGTGCGTCGAGATTTGCCCGGTCACGTCGTTGTACCAACGTCCCGACGGAATCGTCGATTTCGACAACTCGCGCTGTATCGGCTGCAAGGCCTGCATGCAGGCCTGCCCATACGACGCGCTCTTTCTCGATCCGCAAACGCTCACTGCCGCCAAGTGCAATTACTGCACGCACCGCGTCGACGCGGGCTACGAGCCGGCGTGCGTCGTCGTATGCCCGGTGGAGGCGATCGTTTCGGGCGACCTCGACGATCCGGAGAGCAAGATCGCGCAGCTGGATCGTCTGCAGCGCGTGCAGTATCCCAAGCCCGAGAAAGCCACGCGGCCCAAGCTCTTCTACGTCGGTGGCGAAGCAGCGGCGCTCGACCCTGCCGCCGCGCCGCCGGAAAACAATTACCTCTGGAGCGGCAATGACGGCCGGATCACGCTGCCGCTGTTGCGCCGCGCCGGCGAGGAAGCCGAGGCCGAGGCTCGCGCGCGCCGAACCTACGATCCGAGGAGCAAGCCCGCGCCCTGGGGCTGGATGGTGTCGGCGTACATTACTACGAAGGCGATCGCGGCCGGTTTGCCGATGGTCGCGTTCATTGCGTACTTCCTGAATCTCGCGGACCGCGCGTTACCGAGCGAGGCGTTTCTACTTTCGATGCTGTTCCTCGCGGTCACGGGCGCTCTGCTGGCGGCGGACCTCAAGCAGCCACGCCGATTTCTCTGGGTGCTGCTGCGACCCCAATGGCGAAGCTGGCTGGTGCGCGGAGCGTACATGATCGCGGCGTACTCGCTGCTTCTGCCTTTCTTATGGCTGCTGGGCGAGATCGGCGCGCCACGCCGACTTCAACTGGCGATCGGCTGGGGATTGTTCGCACTGGCGAACGCGGTCGCGGCGTATACGGCGCTGCTGCTCGCGCAGGCGAAAGGCCGCGATTACTGGCAGAGTCCGCTGCTGGTCGTTTCGATGATTGTCGATGCGCTGGTCGCAGGGGCGGCGATGGCGGCGATCGCCGACGTTTTCGGCGCGGGCCCACTCCGCGCGGCGTCGTGGGATACGTGGTTGGGCGTCGGAACGGCGCTGACGGCGCTGCTCGTCTCAGCGGAGTTCTTGCCGCGACATCCAACGCGAAACGCGGAGCTGACGGCAACACTGATCACCCGCGGCGCGCTGGCCCCGGCGTTTTGGGGCGGCGGCGTGATCGTCGGCATCGCCATTCCGGCAGCGCTTCTTCTAGTTGGCGGAACGGCGTGGCTGGCGGCAATCGCACTGCTCGTCGGCGTTGCGGCCCGAAATCACGTGCTTGTGCAAGCGCCGCAGCGCGTGCCTTTGAGCTGAGAAACGTGAACTGGAGCGCGTGCCCTGGAGGTCGCGGCTCTGACTGAAACGGCGTCGCGATCGTTGGAAACTGGCACATCGGGAGTGCACTTCGATGTTTCGTCCGCCACGCTCCTGGATCGAACAGACCGCCGTTCAGCTCGGTCTGATCGCACCTTCTCCGGCCGACGCCAGTGAACCGTCGCGCGCCGATTCGAGCGGCGCGTCGGCGGCGGCGCTGCGTCGTTTTCCGCCGCCCGAGACCTGGCACGACCACGTCGAATTCGACGCCGCCGCCTGGCCCAAGGCGGCACAGGAGCGCCGCTATCACCTCGCGCCGACGACGTGCTTCAACTGCGAATCGGCCTGCGGCCTGCTGGCGTACATCGACAAACAGACTGGTGAGATTCGCAAATTCGAGGGCAATCCGGTTCACCCGGGCAGCCGCGGAAAAAACTGCGCCAAGGGACCCGCGACGATCAACCAGTTAAACGACCCGGACCGCATCCTCTCGCCCATGAAACGAGCGGGAAATCGCGGCGACGGCCAGTGGACGCGCGTAACGTGGGAAGATGCGATCGCGGACATCGCCGCCCGAATCCGCAAGGCGCTGGTCGAAAAGCGCCGCGACGAAATCGTGTACCACGTCGGCCGGCCGGGCGCCGAGGGATCGATTGACCGCATCCTGCGCGCCTGGGGTGTCGACGGACACAACTCGCACACCAACATCTGCTCCTCCGGAGCGCGGCTGGGTTACGCGCTGTGGAGCGGCTACGACCGACCGATGCCCGACTATGCCAACGCGCGTTTCATCCTGGCGCTGAACGCGCATCTCGAGAGCGGGCACTACTTCAACCCGATGGCGCAGCGGATCAGCGAAGGATTGTCGCGCGGCGCGAAGATGGCGGTCGTCGATCCGCGGCTCAGCAACACGGCCTCACATGCGACATATTGGCTGCCGTGCAAGCCGGGGAGCGAGGCGGCGCTGCTGCTCGCATTCGCGCGGGTGATCCTCACCGAGCGGCTGTATGACCGCGCGTACGTCGAGCGCTGGGTGAACTGGCGCGAGTTCCTTTCCGTCGTGAAAACGTGCGAACGTGAAAACGTGAAAACGGCGAGTCCAGAGTCCGCCTCGGACGGCCCGTTTTCACCTTTTCACGTTTTCACGCTGTCACGGCCGTCCGGCGAGTCGATCGACGACTTCTTTGACGCACTGCGCGAGGTTTACGCCGAATTCACGCCCGAATTCGCCGCAGCCGAATGCGGAATCCCGACCGCGACGATCGTCGAAGTGGCGCGCCAGATCGCCGCCGCCGGCTCGCGCTTCTGCTCGCACGCCTGGCGCGGCGCGGCCAGCGCCCACTTGGGCGGCTGGCAGGTGTCGCGCTGCTTGATGCTGCTGCACGCGCTCACCGGCAGTTACGGGACCGAGGGAGGCTGCCTGCCCAACGGCTGGAGCAAGTACAAGGCCAGCCTGATCAACGTGCCGCCGCCGCAGGATCATTGGAACGAGCTGCACTGGCCGCGCGAATATCCGCTGGCGCATTACGAGATGAGCTTCCTGCTGCCGCATTTCTTGAAGGAGGGACGCGGGCGCATCGATGTCTATTTCACGCGCGTCTTCAACCCGGTCTGGACGTACCCTGACGGCTTCTCGTGGATCGAGGCGCTACGCGACGAATCGAAGATCGGCCTGCACGTCGCATTGACGCCGACCTGGAACGAGACGGCGTTTTTCGCCGACTACGTGCTGCCGATGGGTCATGGCCCGGAGCGGCACGATCTGAACACGTACGAGACGCACAGCGGCACCTGGATCGCATTCCGCCAGCCGGTGAAGAAGGCGTTCGCGCTGGCGAGCGGAAAGGCGGTTCGCGACTCGCGCGACGTGAACCCGGGGCAGGTGTGGGAGGAGGACGAATTCTGGCTGGCGCTGACGTGGGCGATCGACCCGGATGGCTCGCTGGGAATTCGAAAATACGCCGAGAGCGTGCGCCAGCCGGGAACGTTGCTCACGACGGACGAGTATTACGCATACGCGTTCGAGCGCGTGCCGGGATTGCCGGAGGCGGCGGCCGCGGCGGGCATTTCTCCGCTGGAATACATGCGGAAATTCGGCGCGTTCGAGGTCAAGCAGCGCGAGCAGAATCGGCACGAGCGGCGGTTGGGCGAAAAGGAGCTCGAAGGCGCGACAATCGATCCGCGCACCGGCGTGGTAATCAAGGGCGTGCCGATCGGAGTGCGGCCGGATGCGGCAAGTAGGGTGGGCGCTGCCCACCACTCCGGAGTCGCGGGCGCATCCGGCGAATTGGTGGGCGATGCCCACCCTACCGAAGGCTTCGCCACGCCGAGCCGCAAGCTGGAGTTCTTCAGCCAGACGATGGTCGAATGGGGCTGGCCGGAATACGCGATTCCGTGGTACATCCGCAGTCACGTCGAAGAAACCGGTAGGGTGGGCACTGCCCACCATTCCGCGCCGGCGGGCGCCCCCGGCGACGAGGTGGGAGATGCCCACGCTACGGAATTCGTCCTGTTGCCGACGTTCCGTCTTCCGACATTGATCCACACCCGCAGCGGCGCCGCCAAATGGCTCAACGAAATCTCACAGAACAATCCGGTTTGGATACATACGAGCGACGCGCGCCGGCTGGGCGTCCGCACCGGCGACTTGGTGCGCGTTTCGACGCGCATCGGCTACTTCGTCGACAAATGCTGGGCCACCGAGGGCATCCGCCCCGGCGTCGTCGCCTGCTCACATCATCTCGGGCGCTGGCGGCGAAAGCAGGACCCGCCGAACTCGCGCTGGAGCGGCGGCACGGTCGCGGTCGACGAACTCGCGCCGGGCCAGTGGAAGATGCGACTCATCAGCGGCCCGCAGCCATTCGAATCGAATGACCCCGACAGCCGCCGCATCTGGTGGCGCGACGGCGGCGTGCCGCAAAATCTCACATTTCCCGTCCATCCCGATCCGATCAGCGGCATGCACTGCTGGCATCAGCGCGTAACGGTTGAAAAGGCCCCGCCCGGTGACGCGTCCGGCGATGTGTTCGTAAATACGGGCAAGTCGATGCAGGTCTATCGCGAATGGCTGGCCAAGACGCGCTGGCCGGTCGGCCCGCCGCCGGCATCGGACGGCACGCGTCTTCGACGGCCATTGTGGCTGAGCCGGCCCCTGCGACCGGCGGATGGGGCGTTTCGGGTGTGAGATCCTGTGGCGTGGCTTCTTCGAGTGTGTGGTACCGGCGTCTCTCCCGTGCCGTGTCGAGGACGATGCTTCAACGGCGCGGCACGGGCGGGACGCCGGCGGGACGCCCATTACCCCCCCCTACCCCTCCCACCACCGGTAGCACCCGTAGCGCCCGTGCCACCTGTCCCCCTCCGCCGACCGTCAGGGAGGGGTCTCTTGCGACGAGTAGAAAGCCGCTCCCTTCTTACGGTCGGGCCTCGGTGCCGCGCGTTTTCCCGGCGTCGCATGCGAAACTGAGCCACTGCCCGCGTGTTCCGCGTGTTTCATTCCCTCGCGAAGCACACCAAATGCCGCTATAAACCACTGCGTATCGCGAATTCCGGCGGCGCGCTTCCTGGGAACCGAACATGAGCATCCTGGTCGACAAGTCCACCCGCGTCATCTGTCAGGGCATCACCGGCAAGGCGGGGGCGTTCCATACCGCGCAGTGCATCGAATACGGAACGAACATGGTCGGCGGTTGCACGCCCGGCAAGGGCGGCACGAAATCGGAGCACGGCCTGCCGGTCTTCAACACCTGTCACGAGGCGGTCGCCAAGACCGCCGCGAACGCCACGCTGATCTTCGTGCCGGCGGGCTTTGCAGCCGAGGCGGCGATGGAGGCGGCGGACGCGGGGATCAGGCTGATTGTGCTGATCACCGAGGGCATTCCCACGCTGGACATGGTCAAGGCCCGCAAATTCCTCGACGATGTCGGCGCGCGGCTGATCGGGCCGAACTGCCCCGGCATCATCACGCCCGGGCAGTGCAAGATCGGCATCATGCCCGGCTACATCCACAAGCCCGCCGCCGTCGGCGGCAAGAACGTCGGCATTATCTCGCGCAGCGGCACGCTGACGTACGAAGCCGTGTGGCAATGCTCCGAGCGCGGCATCGCACAGACGACCTGCGTCGGCATCGGCGGCGATCCGGTGAAGGGATTGAACTTCATCGAGCTGCTGGACCTGTTCGAAGCGGACCCGCAAACCCACGCGATCGTGATGATCGGCGAAATCGGCGGAACAGACGAGGAAAAGGCCGCCGAACACATCAAGGCGCACGTCAGCAAGCCGGTCGTCGCGTTCGTCGCCGGCCAAACCGCCCCGCCCGGCCGCCGCATGGGCCACGCCGGCGCGATCATCTCGGGCGGCGAGGGCACGGCGGCGTCCAAGATCGCGGCGCTGCGCGAGTGTGGCGTCAAAGTCTGCGAAACGCCGGCGGTGATCGGCGAGACGGTGGGCAAGGTGTTGTAGCTCAACCGCCCTCGGCTGAGCCTTCCTCGCGGCGCATCGGTCTTGTCAATTGCGGGCGACTGAATGGTGCGTCGATACGGCTGACGCACCCTACTTGGGCTATCCCATTGGTAATAATGCCGGTGTCATCGGAACCAGGTAGCCACAGGCCGCTCGGGTCCACCCCTGTTACAGGGTTGGCGCCCGCATACAGGTAGACGTTCAGCCCACCGCCAAATCCAGCAGGATCGCGCTGCACGAACCTGCCAATATTCGCCTGTTACCACCGATGCCCGACATGTTGCAACACGACCGGCACCGAGCCGGGCTTGCCGTTCAAGACCAGCAAATCGGATTCGTACCCATGCCCGCCGACGTAGCGGTAACGCGTCGGCATGGCGTCCTTGCCCGTGCCCGCCCCGCCGGGCAGGGCGATCTCTTCGCCGAAAGCGGTGTAGGCGGTTTTTGGCAATTCCGCTGCCCGCCGGCAGCGGCGTGCCGGTTTCATTGGTGGCAAGATTAGCAGAGCCGACCAAATCCGAATGGAAATACCGCTTCTCGCCGCTCGTCGGCTGCTCGGATTGCAGAAAGTGCCGCGTCTGCGTCGTCACCAGCGGCTGGCCCTGGCCGTTGTTGACAACCGTGTAATCCGTGAACGGCGTGTCGCCGACGTAGTCGGTCCACGCCGCCGGCTCGCTCGCATCGACCTCGAAGCAGGGATTCTCCGGCGTCGAGCCTTGCACCGGCTGCACGCGCAGCTTGCGGCTCAGGTAGCGCCCGCGCGGCGATTCGTAGCGGAACTCGCGCGCCTCAATCGCCTGCATCGACCCGGTCAGGATGGTTCCAAACGCCCACGGCTCGCCCGCCGGCGGCGGATTCTCCGTCCACTTCGTCTGATACACCAGCGCGAGCATGCCGTTGCGTACATAGTCGGAACTACCCGCTACTTCCTCTTGGAGTGCCAAGCTAGGCGAACGACGACGTCAAACAGCGCTGCGACCAGCATGGGCGCACACCCAATGTCGGCGACAGTCGGGACCCACCAGTACCGGCGAACTTCCGGCCACGGAAAGAGTGTCAGAGCGACCGCGCCGAACACTCCGCCGACCAACGGGGCGAACGAACTCGGTTTTCGATACAGCCAAAAGCGGATGGCCAATAGCCAGTTAAGGCTCGTGAACCCAACGCACACCACGCCGAGGGCCGCGACAACAAGGATCTGGAGAACCATAGCCCTGCTCTACGGACCGTAATAAATGCGCTGCCCTATCCACGCCTTCCAAAAATCCAATCCGGAAGGACTTTGAAGGTTGGCCTTCGAAACACACATGGAAAACGAATTGGTAATCCACGTTGGCATGTACCCCCCAAACCACCAGGGTGCCCATTTGCCGGACAGAAGGTAGTTCCACACATTCGCACCGCCGATCATCACCCATCGTCCCGACTCAATCGGTGAGCCCCAGCGCGTGACCAAAACAACCTCTCCGGGGCCAGCCATGCCCGTAGTCAATGCGGAGCCGCCGCCAGCAAGAACGACGACGCCCAAGAGGGGAATCAACAATTCCTGTCCACCCGGGCGCGTAATGTGATCGCGCCATTCAGGGGTTCCCGGAAAAATGCCTTGTTCCGCCCCGCCGCGATCAACGAAGTAGAGACCTGAAGGGTCCGCGCGGCTGACGGGTTGGCTGGCGCAATACGAATACAGGTTCAGTCCGCGGCGAAGCCCCGCCGGATCACGCTGCACAAACCTGCCAATGCTCGCCTGATACCACCGATGACCAACATGCTGCAACACGACCGCCTGCGAGCCGGGCTTGCCGTCGAGCGTGAGCAGATCAGACTCATAGCCGTACCCGCCGACGTAGCGGTACCGTGTCGGCATGGCGTCCTTGCCCGTGCCGGCGCCGCCGGGGAGGGCGATCTCTTCGCCGAAGGCGGTGTAGGCGATTTTGGCAATTCCTGAGCCCGCCGGCAGCGGCGTGCCGGTTTCGTTGGTCGCAAGATTCGCGGAACCCACCAGATCAGCGTGGAAATATCGCTTCTCGCCGCTCGCGGGCTGCTCGGATTGCAGAAAATGGCGCGTCTGCGTCGTCACCAGCGGCTGGCCCTGGCCGTTGTTGACAACCGTGTAATCCGTGAACGGCGTGTCGCCGACGTAATCGGTCCACGCCGCCGGCTCGGACGGATCGACCTCAAAGCACGGATTCTCCGGCGACGAACCCTGCACCGTCTGCACGCGCAGCTTGCGGCTCAGGTAGCGCCCGCGCGGCGACTCGTAGCGGAACTCGCGCGCCTCAATCGCCTGCATCGATCCCGTCACCACCGTCCCAAACGCCCACGGCCCGCCCTGCGGCGGGTTCTCGGCCCACTGCGTGCTGTACGCCAGCGCCAGCATGCCGTTTCGCACATAGTATAACGCCAGATCGTGCACGATCTGCTTGCCGTTCGCGTCGACGTCGCCGACGTCGCGGATCGAGATGTTCGACGCGTCGCCGGTCTTGAAATACGTGTAATTCACGGTGCGCGTGGCGACGTATTGCTGCTGCTGGGCGTCCCAGCTCTTCTCGACGTACCACAGCAGCCGGTTGTTGTTGGTCTGGTTGCTCGGATCGCGGTTGGCGGGGTTCGTGTCGTACGAATACTCGACCAGCGTATTGGCGACGGCCTCGCTCCGCGTCGGTCATCGTCAGTCATCGGTAGGGTGCCTCCGCCGTATCGACGCACCGTCCGTTCACCAAGGGAGAGGTGCGTCGATGAAGCCGACGCACCCTACCTCTACCTGTTCGAACGCGGGACCGAGGCGTTTCGCGTGACACGCCGATCGGCGCGATTGATCGCGAGGGTCGCCGTCGTCAGCAGATTGTTTTCATCCACAACTTGCCGCTCGGACACCACGCCGGCCGACCAGCCGCTCATTCGCTCGCGCGAGATTCGCAAAGTCGTGGGCGTCGCAACGCCGGCTTGCAGTACGAAACGGCGGAAATAGGTGGCTGTCCCTCATTTCCACGTGAGCCGCCGCTCGAATGCGACATCGTGGGCCCGCGCCGCGGCGAGAGCCGAATTCTGCGTGTTGCCGGCTTCGAATCGCGAAATCGACCTGCCGGGGCGAAATACGGCACAGCCGTCGGCCCGCAGGCCGGTTCCTTGGGGCTTCGCCCCAAACCCCACCAGGGGCGCTGCCCCTGGACCCCGGCTTCTTCCCCTCCGCGGGAAAAGCGGAAAGTCAACGGCGCATCAACGCCGCTTGACAAGGGAGGGCTTTGTCATGGATACCGGCTATACCGAGTCTGCGATATGCCAGTTCCGGCTCGTTTCCCCGTAAACCAACCCCACGATCGTAACAAATTCGACCCGCCCTATCTCGCGTGCGTCACAGACGGCCGACACATCTAGGTCATCGCCACGAATCGCGATCGCAGTGTCTTCGACAAACGCTAGGATAACTTCAGATGTTGGGTCTCCCATCGCTTCGACGTGACTCACGGTGTACCGCTCGATGCCAGCATCGCCCCGAACTTCCGCACTCCTGACGCGGCTGAACGTAAGCGTCACCCGCGTGATCGGTGCGGCCCACGTCGAGCAAAACAGCCTGCGCCGTAGCAACTGCTTGTTCTCGTAGCGGGCGATGAGCACGTCGATACGCGCGATTCCGGGCGTCCGTGCGTCAAGTGAAGAAAGTCTACACTGCCCGTCATGCAAGAGCGATGACAGAAACGCGATGCCCTTGGGCGTCATTGTCCATGCGCAAGTAACCATCCGTACTCCAGAACGCGCGCGGATTCTTCATCGGTGCTACCAACTCAAACTAGGTATTCAGAAAATGGGAATGTCCGCACCAGGAAAGAGGGGCACGCGAAAGACGCCGCCGCTACCCTTTACGCCGGCGCGCCACCAGTTAATCTGCCAGTGCGGCAACTTTACGCATTTAAAAAATGTGTGATGCGCGCCGTGAATGCCGACCTTAGATGAGTATCCGAACAGCCGAAAACCGCCTCGAATCGCAAGTGGTGTTCCGTAAACAACCACGACCGCCCCCACGGCGCTGGCCCCCACTGCCTCAGCTGTCGCGCGCGCTCCGGACATTCGGGCAAGCGTGTTGGTATCGTGAACTCGCATCCACAGGTTCCGCCCTACCCACTCGTGAAACGGATTATTGCCGTCCCAAAACCCCCACAACCCGTCTGGGTCGATGGTGGAAAGCGGGTCGTTCTCGCAATACGCGGACAGATTCAGACCGCCCGCAAGCCCCGCTGGATCGCGTTGGACAAACCGCCCAACATTCGCCTGATACCACCGATGCCCGACATGCTGCAACATCAACGGCTGCGAGCCGAGCTTGCCGTTCAACACCAGCAAATCCGATTCGTAGCCATACCCGCCGACGTAGCGATACCGCGTCGGCATGGCGTCCTTGCCCGTGCCCGCGCCGCCGGGGAGGGCGATCTCTTCGCCGAACGCGGTGTAGGCCAGCTTGGCAATACCAGAGCCCGCCGGCAGCGGCATGCCGGTTTCGTTGGTCGCGAGATTCGCGGAACCCACCAAGTCGGAATGGAAATATCGTTTTTCGCCGCTACCCGGCTGCTCAGACTGCAAGAAATGCCGCATCTGCGTCGTCACCGCGACGTTGTTCTGCGAATCCAGCCCCACGGTGTAATCCGTGAACGGCGCATCGCCGACATAATCGGTCCACGCCGCCGGCTCGGTGTCGTCAACCTCGAAGCACGGATTCTCCGGCGACGAGCCCTGCACCGTCTGCACGCGCAGCTTGCGGCTCAGGTACCGCCCGCGCGGCGACTCGTAGCGGAATTCGCGCGCGTCAATCGCCTGCATCGAACCGGCCACCACCGTTCCAAACTCCCAGGGCTGCCGCGGCGGCTGCCCCACAGCCGGCGGGTTCTCGGACCACTGCGTCGTATACGCCAGCGCGAGCATGCCGTTTCGCACATAGTATAACGCCAGATCGTGCACGATCTGCTTGCCGCCGCCGTCCACGTCGCCCACGTCGCGAATCGAGATGTTCGACGCGTCGCCGGTCTTGAAATACGTGTAATTCACGGTCCGCGTGGCGACGTATTGCTGCTGCTGGGCGTCCCAGCTCTTCTCGACGTACCACAGCAGCCGGTTGTTGTTGGTCTGGTTGCTCGGATCGCGGTTGGCGGGGTTCGTGTCGTACGAATACTCGACCAGCGTGTTGCCGACCGCCTCGCTCCGCGTCAGCCGGTTGCCGAGCTGGTCGTACGTGTACGTGATGTCGTATTCGATCACGTTCGGCGTGCCGGCGCGGGTGCGCTTCTCGGCTACGAGCCGATGCCGGGCATCGTACGTGAATTCGACCGTGACGACGTTCGACGGCGTGATGGTGTTGTCGGTCTCGACGCGTTTCCAGAGCGTGTTGTCCAGGTTCCAGTAGTAATCGAGCTGCATCAGCACGCTGCCGACGGCGTTCTTGTGCTCGATCTTGGTCAGCCGGTTGGCGTCGTCGTACGTGTAGACCATGTCCGGCCCGGCGGAGGGGTCGTTGCAGTCGATCTTGGTCAGCCGGTGCGCATCGTCGTACGTATAGCGCACACTGAGGCTGTTGCGCGTGGCGGTGATCATGCGGCCGATGTCGTCGTACGAGAAGATGGACTCAATTCCCTCCGGGTCAATCAGCCGCAGCAGCCGGCCGTCCTTGTCGTACCCATCGCCGCCGCCCTCGCCGATCGACGGCACACGGAAGCGGCGCTCCAGGAGCGGCGACAGCGTCGGGATGCCGAATTCCTCGTAGACCGAGAGCCACGTCTCGGATGGGCGGCCGAGTTGGTCGTAGCTGAACTCGCGCTTGCGGTCCGTCTGGTCGAAAAAGCCGTTGTAGGTGCTCAGGATGCTCGTGGGCCGGCCGGCGGCGTCGTAGCAGTAGCTCGTGAGGCCGCGCCGCGCCTCGCGCCGCGGTCCGGGGTGCGTGCCGTTGATGCGGATCGGGTACGTCGTGCCTGACACCGTGCAGGTCGGCGGCGCTTCGGGCGGGCCGTTCTCCTGGCCGTCAATGCACTTGCACTCGAGCAATTCGCCGTTGGGGCCAAGCTTGCAGGACACGCAGCCGCCGCCGGTCATATCGCTCCTGAAACAGATGACGATGCCGCTGGGGTCATTGTCGTTCGGACCGATCACCGTCGGCTGCTGCGGCGCGCCCAGGCCCAGGCACGGCATTCCCTCGACCAGTTGCTCGAAATAGCCCCACTGGTCGTACGTAAACTGGTGCAGCACGCCGTTCGCATCGGTCACTTGCTTGACGCGCCCCATGTCGCGCGCGGTGTTCCAGTACTGGATCGTCGTTGTCGCCGGGGTATTGCAGGGCGGCAAAGCGGCCTGTTCGGTCACGCCGGTGACGCGCGTCAGGTCGTCGGCGAATTCGTAGGCGAAGTCGGTGTAGTGCCCGAGCGGGTCGCTGACGTGCGTGACGCGATAGACATTCGTTGTGTAGCCGGGGACCGCTTCCCAGGTCATCGTCCAGATCTGCTGCGGCGTGCCGGGCAGCGGACTCTTCAGCGTCAGCAGGTTGCCGACCGGGCCGTACGTGGCGGTCCACATCTTGCCGCGCTCATCGATGTAGGTCGTCACGTCGCGGTTGGCGTTGTAGAGCATGCGGTAATACTTGGCGTAGCTCGGCGGGTAGTACATGTACGAGAAATTACCCGCCGAAGAGTGCAGGAACTTCCAGTTCTTGCCGCGGCGGTCGGTGTAGATGGTCTGGATGTTCGAGCCGACCTGCACGCCGCAGTTGAACGACTGGCGATACTTGGGGCCCGGGTTGGTGGGACCGGGATCGTCGACCCACGAAAGCGTGTCGCCGGCGTAGCCGTACGTGTAGACCTTGCCGTCTTTGTCGGTGATTGTTTCGATCAGGTTCGTCGTGCCGGTCTGGTAGCCGAATTGGATGCTTGTCTGCGGCACGCAACCGTCGGTCGTGTGATAGGGGAACGCAATCGCGGTCAGGCGGCCGCCGGTGTGCGTGAACGTCCACCAGTTCGTCGTGTCGCCGATCAAGGCCGGCCAAGTGAGCGTGCCAAGCGTGCCGTCGGCGGCAAACGTGAACAGCAGTTTGTGCGAAGCGAGGGCAACCGAGCCGTTCGTCGCCGCCGCACTCCGAACCTCGGTCACGCGGCCGTTGGCGTCCCGAACAATGTGAACTTCGTTCTTGTACGTGGTGTTGCGCGTGCTGTCTCGCTCGCGAATCAGGTAGCCGTTGGCGTCGTAGATGCGCTGCCAGCCGTTGGGCCGCGTCATCACCCATTCCGCGCCGACTTTCACGATCCGCTCATGCACGCCGGCCTCACCGATCCATTCGCCGCTGACCTGCGTGGTGAACGAATACTGGTTGCCGTCGTCCTCGAACAGCGTGATGGCGGTCGGATTTGACTGGCTGTCGGTAAACGTGAGTCGCCCGGCGTACGTGCACGACCAGCCCGGGCCAAAAGTAAACCCCAGTGACGCCTGCACCGACTCGCCGCTCATGGCGGCGGTGGTGTTGTGATACAGCTCGAAATGCACCGGCGGCCCGACCGGCGCGAAGCCGGTGATCGGAATCACGGTGGTGAGGTTGCCGTTGTACAGATTCACCGTCGAGAACGGCGACACCGCCATCCCCGCCTCCCACCGCCGCGGCAATCCCGAGCGCGGATCGATCTGAACATATTGCGCGAGGGCGGTTTCAGCGGCTAATACGGCGCAGAGAGAGAGAGAGAGAGAGAGAGAGAGAGAGAGAGAGAGAACGGAATCCGCCGTGATTCAGCGAGCGAGCCGGCATGTGCGTCTCCCCAGGTCAGACACAGCCGAGGGCGGCTGGGCTACAACGGCACAGCCGAAGGCGGCTGTGCCACAATTTGGTTCACAGTTCCGTTTCGAACCCGCGCTCATCATGCCGACCGATCGCCGAAAGTCAATGCGAATTTGGCGATCTCAGGCGAACGCCGGGCTGGTTGTGCCGAAAGCGCTCGAAGCCGCGGCTGCCGGTCGCTGGCGCTCGCGGTTCGGACACACTGTTCGGTCGCTGGCGCTCGCAGTTCCAACGAGAAGTTGGCGCGCACGCTGCCTTAGTTTCTAGACCGACTGACTCACTTCTTCCTTGTCCGCCTTCTTCAGCGCAACTTGGGCTGGTTCGCGACGGTTTCCTCGTCGATGCCGCAAGAACTCGATCATCGCCGGCAGCAGCGACACCGCGATGATCGCCAGCACGACGATGGAGAAGTTCTTCTTGACGATTTCGAACCCGCCGAAGAAATAGCCGGCGTAGACGCACGCGCCCACCCACAGCGTGGCGCCGAAGACATCGAACGACACAAAGCGGCGATAGGTCATCTTGCCCACGCCGGCGACGAATGGGGCGAATGTCCGCACGATCGGCACGAAGCGGGCCATGATGATCGTCTTGCCGCCGTGTCGCTCGAAGAACGCGTGCGTGCGGTCAAGGTATTCGCGTTTCAGGAATCGCGACTGGTCGCGCAGCAGCCGCGGGCCCAGGAATTTCCCGATGAAGTAGTTTGACGAATTCCCGAGCAGCGCCGACGACGCCAACAACACGAACAGCAGGTGCGGGTCCAGCGTCCCGCGGCCCGCAATCGCGCCAGCGGCGAAAAGCAGCGAATCGCCAGGCAGGAACGGCGTCACCACGAAGCCGGTCTCCGCGAAAATCACGAGGAAGAGCGCCAGATAGGTCCAGTCGCCATATTGTTGGATGAACGCGTCAAGGTGTTCGTCCAGGTGCAGGAAGAACCCAACCACGTCGATGTCTCCGAGCATCCCGATCATTTGCTGCGCCAGGTCCACCGATCCTCCTAACTGGTGCGTCGGGCTGGAAGCCCGCCGTACACAGAACGGGCTGAAAGCCCATGCCACACTTGTAGCGCATGCCACACTTGGGTAGTGGCTCAGTTTCGCATGCGACGCCGGGAAAACGCCCGACACCGAGGCCCGACCGTAAGGGATCGGCCCTCTGCTCGTCGCAAGAGCCCCCTCCCTTACGGTCGGGGCTCGGCTGGAGAGTTCCTTCGCGAAACTGAGCCACTACCCACATTTGAAGCCTATGTCAGGTTCGAAGTCCGTACCACCGTCGGCCGGGAAGCCCTCCGCCTTAATTCGTCATTCCCATTCGATCGTCGCCGGCGGCTTGCTCGAGATGTCGTACGCGACGCGGTTCACGCCGGGAACTTCGTTCATGATCCGCCGACTCACCAGCGACAGCAGTTCGTAGTCGATGTGAACCCAGTCGGCGGTCATGAAATCGCTCGACTCCACGAGCCGCAGCACGATCACGTTCTGGCCTTCGTACGAGCGGCCGTCGCCCATCACGCCGACGCTGGCGACCGGCAGCAGCACGGCGAAGGCCTGCGCCACCTTTCGATACCAGCCGGCAGACACCAGCTCTTCCAGCAGGATCTCGTCGGCCGCGCGAAGGAGCGCCAAGCGCGGCTCCGTCACGGCGCCGGCAATGCGAACCGCCAGCCCCGGTCCGGGAAATGGATGTCGCCAGATGAGATTCTCCGGCAGGCCCAGCGCCTCGCCGACTTGCCGCACTTCGTCCTTGAAGAGCATTCGCAGCGGCTCGACCAGTTCGAAGCCAAGCACTTCTGGCAGGCCCCCTACATTGTGGTGCGCCTTAATCTTGGCGGTGTGTCCGCCGGGACCCTGGCCGGATTCGATTACGTCCGGGTAGACGGTGCCTTGCGCCAGGAATTTCGCGCCCGGAATCGACAGGGCCTCGTCTTTGAAGACTTCGATGAACTCGCGGCCGATGATGAGTCGTTTCTGCTGCGGCTCACTGACGCCGGCCAGCGCGGTCAGGAAGCGCTCGCGCGCGTCCACGACGCGCAGCGAAATGCCGAAATGTCCGCGAAACGTGGATTCGACCAGCTCCGCTTCGTTGCTGCGCAGCACGCCGTTGTCCACGAAGATGCAGTGCAGCCGGTCGCCGATGGCGCGCTGCACTAGGGCCGCGGTGACGCTGCTGTCCACGCCGCCCGACAGGCCGCAGATCACGCGGTCCGCCGGCCCGACGCGCCCGTGGATCGAGTCCACCATGCCTTCGATCACGTTCTCCACGCGCCAGTCGCCGCGGCAGCCGCAAATCTCGAACACGAAGTTCCGCACAATCTGCCCGCCCAGCGGCGTGTGCGTCACCTCCGGGTGAAACTGCACCCCGCTCAGCGGCCGCGTGCGGTGCTGAACGGCGGCGATCGCGCAGCTCGGCGTGTCGGCCAGCACGTCGAATTCGTCGCCGACGCGATCGACGATGTCGCCGTGGCTCATCCATACGCTGGTCTCAGCGGGCAGGTGCGCGAGAACGCCGACCGGTCGGCGAATATGAATGCGCACCCGGCCGAACTCGCGCGATCGCCCGGCGCCGACGCGTCCGTCGAGCAGGCTGCACATCGCCTGCATGCCGTAGCAGATGCCCAGAACGGGCACGCCCAGGTCCAGCAGCGCGGGATTGCACTGCGGCGCGCCGCTTTCGTACACGCTGGCCGGCCCGCCCGAGAAGATGATTCCGCGCAGGTTCAGCGCACGCAGGCGCTCGGGAGACACATCGGGCGCGAACAATTCGCTGTAGACGTGATTCTCGCGCACGCGGCGCGCGATGAGCTGCGAATATTGGCTGCCGAAATCGAGGATTGCGATGTACTCTGCCCGCGTCATGGGGCGCTGATACCGCGCGCCTACAAGCTCGTCAATCGGTCCAAAGCCGCCGTTCAACCCGCACGCCGCGCAACTCCGATAGAGCGCTCGGAAAGCTGGAGCCGCGATGTCGGAAGTGCTCGATCAGTCCGAAATTGACGCCCTGCTCGGCGCCGTTGCGACACAGAACGCCGGCGTGGCCGTGCCGGCGCCGCCCAGCGCACCCGTCAGCGGCGCGCCGACCGGCCGAAGTCAGCTTGGCCTGGGGATCGAGGCGGCCGTCTACGACTTCAAACGCCCGGAGCGCGTCAGCAAAGACCAGATTCGCGCCCTGGCGTCGATCCACGAAGTTTTTGCGCGCAATTTCGGCGCGACGCTCTCCGGTTTCCTGCGGACGATCATCGATCTGCGCGTGGTGGGTGTCGAGCAGCTCACGTACAACGAGTTCATCCACTCGCTGCCCAACCCGACCTGCTTCATGGTGCTGCAGGCCCCGCCGCTCGAAGGCCAGATGTGCCTGGAAGTCAGCCCGCTGATCGTCTACCCGATCCTGGACCGCCTGCTGGGCGGCGACAGCGAGAGC
This sequence comes from Phycisphaerae bacterium, assembly GCA_046350315.1. GTDB lineage: Bacteria > Planctomycetota > Phycisphaerae > UBA1845 > Fen-1342 > CAZHTF01. The sequence continues at coordinate 774,100 of JAXMAP010000002.1, read as the reverse complement.
CTCTACATTCCGCAGCGCCCGCTGACTTCGATCGAATGGCGCTTGATGGGGCGGCTGGTCGAGAAGGCGCTGGAGCATCTGTCGGAGGTCTGGCGCAACCTGGTCGACGCGCGCTTCGAAGTGCTGGAGACCGAAAGCAACCCGCAACTCGTGCACATCGTAGCCCCGACCGAAGTGGTCGTCTTCATCACGTTTGAAATCAAGCTCGGCCAGAACGCCGGCACGATGAGTCTGTGCATTCCGTTCAACGTGATCGAGTCAGTGCTCAGCCACCTGACATCGCAATCTTGGTTTTACAAACCCAAGGCCGCCTCAGACCTGCATCGTCAGCGCCTGGTGCGCAATGTCTCCAAGTCGTTGGTGCGATTTGTCACCTACCTGGGTCAGACGACGATCAAGCTTCGCGAGTTGAGAGAACTACAGGTTGGTGACTTGATCCAACTCGACAAGCGCGCCAACCAGGAACTGATCTTGCAGGTCGCCGGCCGGAACAAGTTCGCCGGCGTGCCGGGCCGCGTCCGCGGCCGCCGCGCGCTGCGCATCACCCGGCCTGCTGACGCGGACGAGGCCATCTAGACTCGGAATTGCTGCGTCGATTGTGTATTGGGCATCGGCTTCTGGCCGGTGCGAACCGCATTTGCACTGGCAGGGCGCGGACGCTGCCTGATTCGCGCGACGCGCCGGCAAGCGCGACATCGGATCGCACTCGCCGGCGCTTCGTTTTCCGGCGCGCGCGAACGCGCCCGGCGCCAGATTTAGTGAATGACTTCCGCGCGAACGTCCGCCAGCTCCGCGACCTGGCCGTCGAATCGTTCCAACCCCGATTGAAAGATGAACGCGTCGCCGCGCAGCGACGCCGCGCTGGCCATGATTTCGAGCTCGGGAAGCTCCTCGGAGCGGAATCGCAAGCGCACGCAGGTCTGGCCGGCGTTTCGATTGACGGTATTCACCGCTTGTTCAAGCGCTTCGCGCAGGTCCAACGATGTTGTCACGGCTGCTCCCGGCTATCCGACGACGGCGAGAATGTCACCCTCATCCATGATGATCATCTCTTCGCCGTCGACTTTGATTTCATTCCCTGCGTAGCTGCTGAAGAGCACTTGATCGCCCGAACGCACCTGCAGCGGCTGGCGTTTTCCGCTGTCGAGCAGCCGGCCCTCGCCAACGCTCAGCACCGTGCCGCGCTTTGGTTTTTCCTTCGCGCTGTCCGGCAGGACGATGCCGCCGGCGGTCTTCGCCTCGGCTTCCAGCCGCTTGACCAGCACCTTTTCACCCAACGGACGAATCGAGACCTTTGCCATGTTCGGCCCACTCCATAGATCGGTAATTGCGTACGCATTCTGCCGAGCCGCGCTCGACAGGTCAACTAAAAGTCGCGCCGACGAGAGTCGGCCGGGAATCGCTTAGCAAGTTGCGTGCCAGCGTTCGAGCCGGCAATCGGGGGCCGGAATGTCCCAACCGGCCACGGCGGCGATAGTTATGGTAGTTGTTGGCGTTCGCCGGTTCGTATGCGGTTGCTGCACGGGTGCCAAATTGGCAGCCGCAGGGACTTCTCGTCGCAACCTACCCAGCCGCCAAGCCGAGCCCCGACCGTCGGGGTGGTGCCCGTTCGGTCCTCGAAAACACCGAGATTCCAAGCAGATGGGCCCACCCTCCCTTACGGTCCGTGGCGGTCGGGGCTCGGTCAGGCGTGTTTCTCAGCGGGCCGTTGGAGTCGAGGGCATCGAATGAGCCTTGCGAAGCCCGGTAGCGGCTCAGTTTCGTGGAGAAACTCCCCAGCAGAGCCCGACCGTCGGGGAGGGGTCTCTTGCGACGGCCAGAAAGCTGCTCCCTTACGGTCGGGCCTCAGTGTCGAGCGTATTCCGGCGTCGCATACGAAATTGAGCCACTACCCGAAGCCCAAATGCCCTTGACAGTGGCGCTGACTTGCCTAACTATGCCCGTACAAGTTTGGGCGAACCCCGGCAGCGTGCCGGTTGAACAGAACTCTATTTCGCAAGGAGCACCTGAGATGTTGTCGCGAATTTTCCGTGGAGGCGTGCTGGCCGTGTTTGCCTGCTGCGCGGTGAGCGCGTCGCTGGCACAAGACAAGAAGCCCGAACATCCAAAGGCCCCGGAAGCCAAGAAGCCCGAGTTGCCCAAGCCCGCCGACGCGAAGGCCGCCGCCGGCCAGGGCGCTGACGATGCCATGAAGAAGATGATGGAGGCGTGCGAGAAGGCAGGCGCGCTAGGCGACCAGCACAAACAGCTCGGGTATATGGTCGGCGACTGGACCTACGTAAACAAGATGTGGATGGACCCCAGCGCTCCGCCGATGGAGTCGACCGGCACGTGCACGACCAAGGCGATCTGGGACGGTCGCTATTACCACTCCGACCACAGCGGCAAGATGATGATGCCCGATGCCACCGGCAAGATGACTGAAAAGCAGTTCATGGGCACGGCGATCACGGGCTATGACAACATGAAGCAGAAGTTTGTAAGCTGCTGGATCGACAACATGGGCACCGGCATCATGATGTCGGAAGGCACCTACGACCCGGCGACCAAGGCTTACACCTACATTTCCGACATGGACGACCCGATGATGCCCGGCACCAAGGTCAAAGTGCGCGAGGTCATCAAAGTGCTCGACAAGGACAAGCACACCCTCGAGTGGTACGAGACGCGCGAAGGCAAGGAAATGAAGACGATGGAAATCACCTACACGCGCAAAGGCGCGGCGTAAGCCGATCAACCACATCCAAACTCGGACGTGAAAAGCGTCCGACACGGAAACGTGAAAACGGCCGTCGCACGGCCCGTTTTCACGTTTTCGCGTTCTCACGCATTCACGATTACGCACACCGGTTATCGCACGTTCACGACTCAGCGCGTCGAGGTTTGCCTTGCGGCGGGATCGATTCCTATCTTGTCTCCGTGGGGACATTTCGGGCAAGGGGCGCCGACATTGACACGGAACCAAGGTTGAAATGAGCACGGCCGCGAGAAAACTGAGCGTCGAACCAGCCGCCGGACCCCAGGTTCGCCTGATCAAGTTCGGCGCCGATCGTCACGCCGAACCGGCGATCCCGCCGGGTGCGCCGCGTGCCCGGCTTGCGGCCCCGCTGCCGAACCCTACCTCGGAGTGCGCGACCGATCACCCGCTGACGCTGGTCGGCAGTCGGCGCGATTGCCAGCTTTCGATCGCCCACGGCGAAGTCTCGCAGATTCACTTTGCGCTCGTGAACACCGGCCGGCACGTGCTGATCTGCGACCTGCGCAGCCGGACCGGCACGTTTGTGAACAACCAGAAAATCGACATCAGCGTGTTGCGCGTCGGCGACACGTTGCGCGCCGGCCCGGTCGGTGTGAAATTTGATTTTCAGATGCCGCCGCTCGATGAGAACGTCGACGACGCCCTGAAACTGCCTTTTCCGATCCAGGTGCGCGGAACGCACCACAACCTGACGCTGACGAACAACGCGGCCGTCATTGGCCGACGAAACACCTGCCACATCGTGGTAGACACGCCCGACGTTTCGCTGGCGCACGCGGTTCTGTTCGCGCTCAACGGCAAGCCGCTGCTCTATGACCTGGGCAGCCGCTCCGGCACGTTCGTGAACGGCGAACGCGTGAGCTGTGCCTGGCTGGCGCCGGGCGACCGCGTCAGCATCGGCGGCGAGGAATTGACCGTGGCGTGGGAGGCGCCGGCCATCGCGATCGTCTCGGAGGCGGCCGCCGCGCCGGCGTTGGCGGAGACCGAGTCCGCTTCCGATGACTCCGAGACCGAGAAGGACGACGACGTGGACATGCGCTCCCAACTGCCGGTCGGAAACGCCCAGGACCTCGAGGGCCTGGAGGCGATGATCAACGCCCTGCAGTCGCAGATCAGCGCTTCGCGCGCCAAGCTGGGCGAACGGGCCAAACAACTCGACGCCCGCGAGGCCGATCTGCTGGCTCGCGAGACGGAGCTGTCGGAGGCGCGCGCCCGCGTCGAGGCGCAGCAGGTCGACCTGGCTTCGCGCGAAGAGCAGGCGCTCTCGACGATGGCGGAGGCGGAGGCGGAGCGCAAGGCAATTCAGGAAACGCAGGGCAAACTCGAGCAGGAAAAAGCGGCGCTGGAGAAGACGCGCGGCGAGCTGGAGGCCGGCCGTGCACAGTGCGCACAAGCCGAGCAGGCGCTGAAGCAGAAGCAGTCCGACCTCGATGCCAAGATCGCGTCGCATCAAAAAACGCTGGCCGACCTGGACAAGCGCGACGCCGCGCTCAAGCAGCAGGCCGCCGAGTTCGCGACCCGCAGCAGCGGTCTCGAGACGCGCGAGAAAGCGCTTTCGGACCGCGAACAGTCGGTCGAGCAGCGCGAAAAGGCGATCACGGACCGCGAGGCGGCGGAAGAGGCGGCGACGCGAAAGATTGCCGTTCTGAAATCGGCGTTGGAGCAGGCGACGCACGCGTTCGCCGAAATCGACGAAAGCACGACCTCCGCAGCGCCGGCACCGGCGCCGGCAAAACCGCCCAAGCCGCGCTTGATCGAGCCTTCGCGAACCGACGCGGTCGCGGCCAAGGCAGCGCCCGCCAAGGCCGACGCACGCCCCAACGGTGCAGCGCCCACGCGTCCCGCCGCACAGCACGCCGGCGGAAAGAACGGCGCGGGCAGCGCGCCGAGCGGCGTGACGAATCTCCCGGCGCCGGTCGTCGACCAGCCGGTCTTTGTGTCGCCGCAGGGCGCCGGCGCGCCAAACCTCGATCAGTTCCCGCCGGAATGGCGCGAGCGATTCCGCGTGCTTCGCCGATTGAGCAGCAAGAGTGATCAGGAGCTGATGGACCAGGTCGCGGCGGAGTTCAAAGCCAAAGGCCAATCACCGCAAGCGGCGGCGGACAACAAGACCAAGCGGCGCTGGTGGTCGTAAGGGCGTCCGGCCGCGGAATCGCAGCAAATCACGCGACTTGCGCGACTGCTACCTTCGCGTCATCAGAATATCGCGAATCTCCGGCTCCGCGCCCGAGAAGTCGTTGATGACCTCGATTCCCACCAGCGATCCGTCCGCCTGCACGCTTACGTCGAATTCGAGATTGATGAACTGCCCCAGCGTGTTGAGCGCGATCACCGACCACGTCACCTGATTCCCGGCTCGAGTGCCCTCGCCGGCGCTGCGCGGCAAGATTGGCTGCCCCGAGCAATTTTCGTCGATGGACGCGATCTTGCCGGCCGTGATGACAACGCACGTGTTGAGTTGTTCCGACGTGACAAGCCAGCGGCCGTCGAATTCGTCGCCGACCGCGACGCCCTGCGCCGGACACCCGCCAACGAGCAATGCCGCAGCCGCGCCGAATACAAACCACGCGATGGTTGACGAGGATTTCAAGCCGGACTCCTGCTGGTACGACCTGATGCACGGTATGTGGGACGACTCAATTGACGATGCTCCCATTGACGCGCGTCTCGACCGCGAACCCGCTGCCGGCGCCAAGAAAGTGAAACTCAACCGTGTCGCCGCAATCGTACTCGTTGCCGCGCTGCAGGATTCCGGAGTCCGACGCCTCGGCGACCGTCACGCCGATCAACGTCTGCCTGGCGCTGTTGCTGAATACCACGCCGATCTCATCGCACGCGAATGAGAATTGCCGCGTCGTGTGCGCGAGAACCGTGCCGGACGACAGTTCCGTGCCGCCGAAAAGCCCGGTCAGGATGGCGTTGAGGTCGTTGGCCGCGGCGGAGTAGCGGATGTTTGGCTCGACCGGCAGGTCGGTTTCATTGACCACTTCGACCGTCACCGTGTTCGGGCAGCCAGTCAGCAGCGGCAGGAGAAACGCGATCCCGCCGGATATTGGTAAATGCCGCACGCCGCGAATCTCCTTCGCTCCAGAACTCAATGTAGCGCGAACGCGTGACGGGGGGCAAGGGCCCTGTTGAATGTCATGGCATTAGATGCTCCGGCCCATAGACGATGCCGCCGCCCAGAAAGCCGACTGCCATCAGCAGAAGCACGACCAGCGCCAGCGCGCCGCCGTAGACCCAGCTCCAGCGGCCTCCGAGTCCGTTCCAGCGCCAGACGCGTAGCGCCGTCAACAGCAGCAGGGCGATCATCGCCGATGTGCCTGCGAGTTGATGTCGCTCGACCCACGCGTGCAGACTGACGCTGAACCGCTCGCTCGATTCCGCCGCATTTCCGGTGATGACCGCCGCGACAGAGGTGAGGGCCGCCAACGCAAGCGGCGGGAAATCCGCCTTGGCGAAACCGTCCAGGCGCGTCCAGCGCCAAATCAGAAACCCGAGAAGCGCCAGTGGCGCTCCGGCCAGCGGAAAGTGCACCAGCACGGGATGGATACGCGCCAGCAGTGGCGCGCGTTTCTGGGGAACCTGCATTTGATCCAGCGCTGGTGCAATGTCGTCCTGCCCGGCGCGCGAGTCACCGCCGGCCGGGTCGGTCCCTTCCGCCGCGGCGAGCCGAAATTGCGGTAGATGCGCCAGATAGCGCTCAGGGTTTTTCTCGAACTTGGCGATGCAGCGCGTGCAGCAGAACGCGACCCGCTTACCGTGGTATTCCAGCATGAACTCGGCTGACGCCGGCTCCTCGGTCATCACCGGGCACATCGCGTTCGGCAGCGTCGGTCGAGGCGCCGGCGCCGGATCCTGCGCGAGCGCGACATTCGGCGACAGGGCCGCGAGCAGCGCCGCTGCGCACGCGAGCGCGGCTGCCGGGCGGCGCGAAAAAGGGGGGCCGGCCGCGGGCCGGTCCCCCGAGTTGCGATGGTCTCGAATCACGTCTGCTTGGGCGCCTACTTCTTCTCGATCTTCTCGGCGTCGACGTGAACGCCCATTTCGTCAAGCTTCTCGGCGTACTTCGCCGGATCGGCGTTGAACTTGGCGATGCACTCCTTGCCGGAGAAGTAGATGCGCTGTTTGCTGGGGAGATCGACGAACGCCGCGGGCTCGATGTCCTTGCCGGTCACGGGGCACTTGGTCTGGTACGTGTACGCGTTGGCCAGCTTCTTGGCGAACTTGGCCGGCTCCTTCTTGTACATCTCCGGGCAATCCTTGCAGCAGAAGAAGATCTTCTTGCCGCCGGACTCGACGAACGAATCGGACTTGCACGGCTTGCCGCTCGCGGGGCAGCGCACCTGCACCTTGGGCATCTTCGCCATCGCGGCCCGCTGCGCCTCGACCTTGGCCGCGTACTTGGCGGGGTCGGCCTTGAATTTCTCCGGGCATTCGCCGCAGCAGAAGAACACCGGCCCGTCGTCGGTCTCGACGAAGATGCTGAGATCGATCTCGTCGTCACCCATCACGGCACATTTCGGCCGACTCTCGCTCGCCTGCTCGCCGCCGCCCTTGTGTGCGTCGGCGGGCTTGGCTTCCGGCTTTTTGGCTTCGGCCGGCTTGGCCGGTTCGGGCTTCTTGTCCTGCGCCAGCGCCGGGAATGACATCACACAGATCGCCAGTCCGGCGAGCAACGAAAACCGCTTCATGTGTTTTCCCTTTCGGAAATTGGCAATAAGACCGCTCGCACGCGGTGAGTCCGCCGCGAGTCAACGTCATTGCGGAGATTCTACGCTGTTGGCGCCGCTTCCGTAAGGATGTACGTGCCGATGGGGGGGGGTGGCTCAGTCTTGCGCGTGAAGGCGGGAACCGCTCGACACCGAGGCCCGACTGTAAGGGAGCGGCTTTCCGCAGGCCACGCCAGACCCCTCTTTTGCGGTCGGGGGACGCCCCGCGCCTGCGACTACATGACCGTGCGCGAGTTCGCGCCGCCAGCAGAACGCGACGCGCAAGCGAGCGCGGCTGAGAATCGCGCTTGCTGGCGCTGCGCGTTCTGATTGCGGCGTGTGCTCGCGCACAGTCATTCAGCGTTCGTTCGTCGAACGAATTGCTTATGATCCGCAGCGCATGAGTCTCCTCCCGGTCACGCTCGAACTGCCCGACGGCATCGTCCGGCTCGAACCCTTGACGATGGCGCACGGCGAGGCGCTGCTGGCGGCGCTGAACGAGGACGCGCAGATTTGGCGCTATCTGCCCACCACGCCGCCAACCTCCCCGTCCGCGATGGAGGAATTCATCGACGCCGCGCTGACCCGCGCCTCCGGCGGTAATGAGTTTCCGTTTGCAGTCGTTCGCCGAGACACGGGCGAAGCGATTGGCTCGACGCGCTATCTGGACATACAGCCCGAACATCGCGGCGTCGAAATCGGCTGGACGTGGCTCGCGCGGTCGTGGCAACGAACGCGCGCGAACACCGAGTGCAAGTTTCTGCTGCTGCGGCACGCGTTCGAGCAATGGGGCGCGATCCGCGTGCAGCTCAAGACCGATTCTCGAAACGAACAATCGCAACGGGCAATCCTACGAATCGGCGCGCGCTACGAGGGCTGCCTGCGCCGGCAACGGATCTTGCATGACGGCCACGAGCGCGACAGCGTCTACTTCAGCGTGATCACGGACGAATGGCCGCGCGTGAAGGCGAATCTGGAGCGCCGCCTGACGGAGCAAAACGGCTCGCCGGCCCACTAATGGGTGGCTCTGTCGCGCGCATTCCTCGCAAATCCGCGCTCCCCCGCCAGACCAAATTGAATCTGGGCTTCCGGCTTCGTGCGGGCAGATGCCCGCACTCCCTATTCTCGACAAGAGATCGACTCCGAAATTGCTTTAGTAATGGCCGTGCGCGAGCCGCAATCAGAACGCGCAGCGCCAGCAAGCGCGATTCCCAGCCGCGCTCGATTGCGCGTCGCGTTTTGATTGCGGCTCGCGCGCGGTCATATTGGTCCGACTCCGGTTTGCCTTCGTTTTGAATAATGGAACCAGGGGAAAGTCGCGGGAAGGCGAAATCGTGAGCACCGTCTCGTCATTTCTCGGGCTTTCGTCCGCCTCCGGCGTGCTGCCGGGGTTGAGCGGCGCGACATCCGCCTCCAGCTCGACACTTTTTGGCGCCGCATCGCTTTTCGGACCGGACGCCGAGGTATCCGTCGCGAGTTCCACGTCGATCACCGCTGTCTTGCCCGATTTTTCCTCCGTCCTGACCGCCAAATTCGACGCCGGCGCGCAAACCGCTCCGCCGATCGATCCGCGCACGGTCCAGGAGCACACGGAACTACTCCGTGACGCGGCGCTCGACATCGCGGCCGGAAAATCCGATGTCGCCCGCGCCAAACTCGAAGACTACCTGAAGGATCATCGTCCAGGCGGCGAGGTGCTCGCCGCGCTGGCCTCGATCGAGCAGGGTGACGGCAACTACGAGAAAGCCGAGCGGCTCTATCGACAGGCCGATCAGCTCGCTCCCGACAAGGGTTATGGGCTGGATGCCGCGAACGCCGGCGTGCTGCGCCGCGACGACGCGCGCGTACTGGCCGATGCCCGGCGGCAATTGGGCGACTCCGCCACGCGCGACAGCGGCGTGCGCCTGCTCCGGGCGCTGACCGCCCGGTCGCCGCAGTTCGTCGCCGCGCGCCTCACGCTGGCCGACGCGCTGGTAAGCGAGGACCGCGGCGAAGCGCTGGTCGAGTACGGCGGCGCGCTTCAGAACGCTAAGCCGGAGCAGCTCGAGTCGATCGAGCAGCGCTTACAGAAGCTGCTCAAGAAACGCCCGAATGACGCGTTCGCGACGTTGCTCGTGGGGCGTAGCCAGCTTCGGCGTGGCGAAGACGAAGCGGCGCTTGCGACTCTGGAGACGGCATTCTCGCTCGGGAATGGAGGACTGGCCTACGGGGCCGATCTGGCGGCAGCGCTGGTGCGCGCGGGGAGCAAGGATGCGGCCGAAGGCGATTTCCAAAGCGCGCTGACGACACTGCATCGCGCCAAGACGCTCGACCCAACGAGCAAGGACGTGCGCCTGGCGCTCACGGATGCATACGTGTCCCGCGCCGAGCAGCGTGCTCGCAGGAATGCGCTGGCGGATTCGATCAGCGACTTTCGCGTCGCGCTCACCGAACTGGGTGACGCCGATCCGGCGCTCAGCAAGAAAATCGCGGCGCTGCTTTTTGCGACCGGCAGCGTGAGCGAACGGCAAAACATCGCGGCCGGCAAGTCGGTCGGGGCCGAGGCCGGCGCGTTCCAGACCGCTTTCGACATTGATCCCGAAAACACGATGTATCGCGCCCGGCTCGCGGCGGTGCGCGCGCTGCAGGGCGAACAGCAGAGCACGGCCGGCAAGTACAAAGACGCGGCGGCCTCCTATCGCGCCGCGTACGACCTCTACCGCGGCGACACGACGTATCGCGGACTCGCCGTCGACGCCTATCGTCGCTGGGGCGACGACGCGGCGGCGCATTACCAATATGACGATGCAATCAAGGCCTTCGACAAGGCCTTCCAACTCGACACCAGTGACCTGACCAGCAAGACCAAGTTGGCCGGCGCGTACAACACGCGCGGCCTGTTCAATCTGGCGCTCGGCGACCTTGGCAAGGCGCGCGAGGACTTCCGCGCCGCGCTCGGCTACTTCCCCGACAACACCGAATACCAGAGCAACCTCACCGCGGTCGGCGGGTAGGACCACGTTGGCGCTCGCCAGACGGGTCAATTCCACCATCGCGGACCGGCTTTTGCGGCGCGTGACCCTCGGCGTATGATGTTTGGGCCGCAGAGACGCCGATGTCGAAATCGCCTACCGACTGCCCGAATTCCGGCACAACTGAGGCGTTGGCCAAGGGCGCGCTGTCGGATGATCGCAAGCGCCAGGCGCAGGCCCATCTCGAACACTGCGCCGGTTGCCGCCAGCGCTTCGCCACGCGTTCCGCCGGGCGCTATCCAAAAATCGCGCATTACACGATTCTCGAATCCGTTGGCCGCGGTGGTTTCGGCGAGGTCTATAAGGCGATCCATCACGAAAAGGAGCGCACCGAGGCGCTCAAGCTGCTATTCGGCAAGACGCCGCTGCTTACGTCATACTTCGAAAACGAAGTGCACCTGATCGCGCGATTGCGGCACCCGAACATCGCAATCCTGTACGAAGCCCATCTTTCGGAGCCGCCGCCCTATTACACGATGGAGTTCGTCGAAGGCCAGCGGCTCAACGACTACTTGCGAAGCTGCGAAACCTCGCTGGCGGACCGCATCGAGATCGTTCGACAGGTCGCGCTGGCGGTGGGATATGCGCATCAGCGCGGCGTCGTCCATCGCGATCTCAAGCCGCAGAACATCCTGATTGACGCCGGCGGCTTGCCGCACGTGGTGGATTTCGGAATCTCGAAGCGCCTGAACCCCGAAGACGCTGACGGGCCGCGCCTCGCCGGCACGCCCGAAGGCGCCGTCGGAACGCTCGGCTACATCGCGCCGGAGCAGATTTCAGGAGGCGCGGTCGACGCGCGATCTGACATCTACGCCCTTGGCGCCGTGCTCTTCAATGCCGTCAGCGGCGAGCCGGCGCGTTCCGTAAAGACTCCCGAGCGCGTGGCACAGGTGTTGCGCGAACGGCGCGTCTCAAACCCTGGCGACTTGGCGGCGATCATCGCGCGCTGCGTCGAAAACGAGCCGGCCCGGCGATTTCCGAACTGCGAAGCGCTGGCCGCGGACCTGGACCGCTACATCGCGGGGCGGCCGCCGCTCGCCGCCGAGCGCCGCGCGCTGGGCTACCGGGCGCTGCGCGTCTCGGCGCTGGTGCTACGCGACTATCCGCACGCGGTGCGCGCCGCGCTGCTGGCGAGCGTCTTTGGATTCGTGACGCTCTGCCTGTGGGGCGCCAAGGCGCGCGCCCTGCCGATGGACACCTCGGGCGAACGGTCAGTGCTGATCGAGTTTGACCAGGAGACACAGAAGGCGATTCACGACGGCACGCTGGGCGCCGATATCGAGGGGCTCAGCGCGACGGATATCAAGAGCTGGCGGCTGCTGCACGGCCGCTTGATGGAATTGCTTGCCGAAACGCCGCCGCGCGTGTTGGTGTGGGATTCGCACTCGCTCGACTGCCAGACCGAATTCGATCCGGCCTTGATTCGAGGAATCCAGTCGCTGCAGGCGCCGGTGGTGTTCGGATGCCACCTGTTCGACGTGAACGGCGAGCCGAACATGTGCGCCGAGCTGCGCGCCGTCTCGTACGGCTGCGGCGCGATTCAGACTGTCGCGGCGAATTTCTACTCAGGCGAATTCGAGTTGCCGCTGTGCACCGTGCGCGGACTAAATCCGCCCATCCCGAGCCTGGCGCTAATGGCGTATTGCGCATCGCGACACGCGGACTGTCTGGCTGAGTATTTCGTGCACTCCGAGTCGGTCGAGGTGCGCTATCGGCGCCGCGCGGAAGAGCGCGGACGCCCGCGCTACATCAACGAAATCGACGAGATTCCGACGCTGCGCGTTTACAAGGTGACTTCGCCGCAGCGCAACGTCGACGTCGGCGATCAGGTCGTTCACGCGCGCGTGCGCGCCCTGAGCGACGCGGATCTCGTCGGGCGCGTCGTGCCATATCGCGCGATTTTCAGCGCCGACATCGGCGAACGCCGCGCCTGGTTCGAGGGGCGCGTGGTTCTGGTCGGCTTCTCGATCCCCGGCGTCGATCAGCAGCCGCTGCGGGACGGACACATGATCTTCGGGCATCGCCTTCAAATGTCCGCGATCGACTCGCTTCTTTCCGGGCAGATGTTGCGCTATTCGCGGCGTGACCTGGCGACACGGGTCGGGCTGTGGTGCGCGCTGACGTGGCTCTTGGTCACAGTCACGCCGGCAATCCGGCGACGAGCATTCTGGCCGTTCAGCGCGGCGTGTGTTTCGCTGGCGCTGGTCGGAATCCTGTTGGCGCTATTCGGTGCGGCGCACGTCGCGACGCTGCCGACGATCGAGGTGATTATTGGCTTGAGCACGATCGTTGTCGCGTTCGCGGCGGCATACTGGGCCAAGACCGTGCGCGAACAGCAACTCGATCTGGCGCCGGCGGCCATCACGCTCGCGCCCGCCGACTCGGATGCGCCGAGCACCGTGCTGGCGCAGCCGCATACGCCGCGCTAGTCGCGCGCTGCGGCCAAATTCCTGCGGATCCGTGTTAAGTCGTTCGCGCGCGGGGCTACGCGAGCGGGGCGGTCCACGCTGTCAGCGCTACCAACAGCGAGACGCTGGTAAGCCAGAGGACCACGGCAACGAACCCCCCGAGAGCCTGTTCCTGCGTGGTAAATCGCGGGTCGGCGAGCACGCTGGGCATGCGCTACATCGGGAAACCGGCCAACAGATAGTCCGCCAGATTACCCAGCATGAGCAAAAGCTGAATGATCCAGTTTGGCATGCGGCACTCTCCGCTTCCTTCCAAACTCCATGCGGAGATGAGTAACAAACACTACTCATCCCCGTCGGATTGTATCGCGCCGAACTTGAGGCGCAAAGGGATATTTCGGAACAAAATTCGTCTCGTGACAGCCCGCGCCAGGGTTTCGATCGGCCTTTCCATCCGAACCGCGGGCGCGAGCGACCGGCGACAACTGGCGAGCAACGACCGGAAACACGGGCCATCTTTCGACCGGCCGGTCGCTTGCGCTCGCGGTTCAGTCATTAGCCGAGGCCTCGCCTCGTTCGTCATTCCAAATAACAGCCAACCGGGCTGGAATACTCCCAGAGACGGTCGCCCACCGGCGGACGGCTGGAATCGATACAATCGCGGCGATCGGCGAGGTTTTCGGCATGTTTTCGCGATGGATTAATGTCAGGCGAAAGGCGGCCGAGGCGGCCCTGCGTGATGGCCGCCTGGATGAGGCGTTCGAGCGACTGAGTTCGCCGGAGGCGCTTAACGACGGCTCCAACAAAGAGTTACTGAACGAATTGGCTCGGACGATCGCCTCCCGCGCCAGGTTGCACGCGCAAGCCGGCCGTTATCGCGAAGCCATCGCCGATCTCGAAAAGCTCGCGAAAATCGGAAGGGTTGATAATGAGGCCGCCGACTTCCGCCAACGAATCGACGCCGAATGGCGGCATCGGGTCGAACGCCACCAGGAGCGACACGATGCGTTCGCCCGGGCCGCGGGCGATCTGCGTGATGGACGCCTGGATTCCGCGCATGTCGCGATCGAGCGAATTGAAGACGCACGGCAGCGGGAACAGCTCCGCGAGGAGCTGGATATCCGTCGTCAGCGCGCCAGCTCCATCCTGGAGCAGGCACAAAAAGCGCTTTCCGCGGGGGACCTCGCGGCCGCGTGTCGCGCCTGGCAGGAGGCGGTGACCCGACACGGGCGCTCCGCAGAATCCGACGCGCTCGCGGGCGAGATCATGCCGCGGTATCGCAAGACGCTCGAAGAATGGATTCACGCCGGCGCGCTCGAACGATTCCAAGCCATCTTGAGCGCGACGCGCGGGCTGCGAGAGTTCGACCCGGCCGGGCGCGAGCTCGAATCCTGCGCCAAATGGCTGACGCGCGCCGCCGAGGCGCTGCGCGGCCGGGATTACGACGGAATTCGCGAGGCGCTGTTGCGGGTACGCGCGGCACAGCCCGAGGCAGCCTGGCTGGGCGAAGCGCTCAGCCTTGTCGCGCAAATCACTAGCGCCCAGGAACGGCTGCTTTCGTGCCCACTTGGGCTCTTGAGCGGCGAGAGCGCGGCCGCCGCCAACGTCGGCGAGCGACCTCACGCGGCGCAGTTTGCTACCGCGCGCGCGGATAAAGACGCCGCAATGTTGAACGGACGCCCGTTGCTGCTCTTGGTCGACGGCACGGGCAGCAGCCTGTTGGTCCGCGAAGATGTGGTGCGGATCGGGCGCGTCGGCGGAAACGTCGAAGTGCCCATTCCGGGCGACATCCAATCGCTGCACGCCGAGATCGCGCGCGAAGATCAGGACTACTTCCTTGTCGCGCACGGCCCGCTGCGCGTCAACCACGTCGCGATGCAGCGCGCGTTGCTGCGCGACGGTGATCGGCTGACGCTTTCGGGTCGCGTCAAACTGACGTTCCACAAGCCCAGCGTGCGAAGCAGCTCGGCCGTGCTGCGGATGTCGGATCGCTGCCGTCTTCCGCAGGACGTGAGCAGCGTCGTGCTCTTCCGCGACACCTGCCTGCTCGGGCCGTCGGCGAGCTGCCACTTGCAGACGCGCGAAGGCGACACGCGGCTTGTGCTGTTCGAGCGCGGCGGACAGCTCATGGCGCGGCGGCAGAGCGGCGACAACCAGGCGTATCCGCTCGCGCTCGACCAAACGCGCGAGATCGGCGATCTGCGGATCACGATCAAGTACTACGAGGCATCGCCCGCGGCGGGGCTGGCCTAGGCGCCGCAGGGAGGAAATTGCCGTGGCGTATACGTTCAAGCATGGCGACCGGCCGCTCGAAGGCGTGACGATACAGCGCGCCGTCGGGCGCGGCGGCTTCGGCGAGGTGTACTACGCTCTGACGGACTCGGGCAAGCAAATCGCGCTGAAGTATCTGCGCGAGAATCCCGAAGTCGAGCTGCGCGGCATCGCGCAGGTGATGAACCTCAAGAGCCCGCACCTGATCAGCATTTTCGACGTTCGCAAGAACGAATCGGGCGATCCGTTTGTCCTGATGGAATACGTAAGCGGGCCGTCGCTGCGCGAGCTCCTGCTGGCGGAGCCGGCCGGACTGGGCGCCCAGAAGGCCGCGTTCTTCACGGTGGGCATCGCGAAGGGGCTGAGCTATCTGCACGAGCGCGGCATCGTGCACCGCGATCTGAAGCCCGGCAACATCTTCTATGACGACGGGTACGTGAAGATCGGCGACTACGGCCTGAGCAAACATATCTCGATGAGCCAGCACAGCGGCCAGACGGTCAGCGTCGGCACGGTGCACTACATGGCGCCGGAAATCGGCTCGGGCAGCTACAGCAAGGCCATCGATATCTACGCCCTGGGAGTAATTCTGTACGAGATGCTTACCGGCCGCCTGCCGTTCACCGGCTCGAGCATGGGTGAAGTGCTGATGCGCCATTTGAGCGATCGTCCGGACATGAGCGGCGTGCCGGAGCCGTTCGCGACCGTCATCGCGCGGGCGCTCCAGAAGGACCCGAAGGATCGCTATCAAGACGTGAACGAGATGGTCGACCAGCTCAACGCCGGCGACGGCGTGAGCGCCAGCGTGGCGTCGTTCGACCCGGCGACGCTGACGCACGTGCCGCGCGATCCGCGCGCCATGGACGATCGCACTGTCACCACGCCGCCGCGCGGCGCGGCCCCGCCGCCACTCGACGTTCACGGCATTCCGTTGCCGCCGCTTCCGGAGCGGCTGACGGAGCGCGAGGCGCGCCGCGCGGAGAAACTCGAGCGGCGTCTGGAAAAAATGGCGGCGCGGACCGGTCGCGCCCGCCCGCCGCGCGAGGAGAGCCTGCCCGCCGCCGCGATGGCGCCCGGCGAGCGGCGACGTCGCGGGCGGCAGGTGGTGACGATGGTGATCGTCGCCGGCGTGATTTCGGTCGCGATGGCGCTATTGCGGTTCGGCGGAAACGACGACCGCGTAGCCGCCGCAACGGTCGTTTTGTTGACGTGGATCGGCGGGGGAGTTGTCGGAACGCTGCTGAGCCACTTCAAGCTGCTGTCGCACAATCCGATCCGCAACGAGTGGATCGACCGCATCGTCATGGCGGGCGTCTCGATGCTGATGATGGCGCCGGGCTACGCGCTCGCCGCGGATGAACTTCGGGGCGAGCACTTCGCGCCGGCCATGTTCGGGCCGATCGCCGCGATCGCCCTGTGCGACTTCCGCCGGCGGATCGACGCCGGCCGGCGGCTTCGCGTGGATGGCTCGCAGGCCTTCACGCCGGCGATCGTCGCGCTGGCTGCGGCGGCGATCGCGAAAGCGGGCGGCAACAACATCTTTATCGCCGCCGCCGTCGCCGCGACGATCTCGCTACTGGTGCAGACTGCGTCTGCCATGTGGCCGTTGGTTGCGACTAGTTCCCCGGCGGCGCAGGCGCCGCCGCAACCGCCAGCGGGCGGTTGGCAGCGCGCGACCGCGGCGATGAACGAAGCGCGCCGCGAGTTTCAGGACAAGATGCAGAAGATGGCGGCCGACGTGCGCCAGTCGGTGGCCGGCGCGCCGACGCCGCCAGGCACTCTGCCGCCGGCTGGTTCCGCTAAGCAGGCGCGCACTTCGGATCCGTCGGCGGCGGCGTTCGTGCTCGACATGGGTCAGCCGTCGTTCGTGGGTCGGACGGCGAACGCCGGGCTCGGCTTTCTAGGCAAGCTGTTGCTCGGGGTGGCGCTGCTCGTCGCGCTGGGATACAACGCGATCCCCGACGAAGGCGTTCGATTGGCCGTTGACGGTAAGGACATCCTCGCCGCGCCGAATGGGCGCGTAATCGTCAACGGCATCGGCCGTCATGGCACGCAAGAGCTGGAGCTACCCAAGAGCGCGCTCGTCGGCGCAATGCTGCTTGGCGGCGCCTTGCTCGTTCTGGCCCGTCGAAATGACGGCGGCATGCATTTCGCGCGCGGCGTGCTCGGCTGCGCTGGGGCGATCGTCGCCGCCGTATTCGCCATGGGTCCCGCCGCTCATGGCATTCGCACGCTGATTTCATCGAACGATTGGTCGGACTTGAGCAGCAACGGCTTGGAACAATTGGTGATGCTGGCGGCGGCGCTTCTGGCCAGCGTGCTGCTGATCTTCTGGCCGCGCCGCAGAACGCCGCGGTCGATCGTGATTTAGTGGAGCACGAACGTGATTCTCGCCGCGGGGCTTTCGCCGCCGCTGTCGATTCTGGCGATAGTCGGTCTGCTCGCGATCGCGAGCCTCGTCCTGCGATGGAGCGTGCGGCGGACAGCTCGCGCCTGGCCCGCGGCCGAAGCCGCCGATACTACGGACGAAAGTTCCTGGACCACGCTTCACGGCCGGCGCGTGCGGATTCGCGACGGACGTCAGTGTGGTCCGTTTCGGGTCGGGTGGGTATGCTGCACCAGAGGCCGGCGCGCCAAGCACGGCTGATCGCTTCCGGGCCGCGGCCCAACCGGGCGCGCCCGCGGCGCGACGTGCGGGAGCAGCCCGATGGCCGAAGGGCAGGCCGAACCGTTCCTGATCGAGGCGATACAGCGCGGCGACCCGCTCGCCTGGCGCGACGTCATCGATCGCTATCAGGGACGCTTGCTCCATTTCGCCCGCCGCATGCTGGCGCAGCCGGGCGACGCCGAGGACCTGGTGCAGGAAACGTTCGTCGGCCTGCTGCGGAGCCTGAACCGCTACGATCGCTCGCGCTCGCTCGAGACGTACCTCTTCGCGATTCTGCGGCATAAACTGAGCGACCACTTTCGCAGCGCCGGTCGCGCGCAGCGCCAAAGCCTTGAGCAACTCGACTTCGAAGAACCCTCCTCGCGCTGGGTGCAAACCGACACGCCCAGCAGCCGCCTGGCTGACGCAGAGTCCGTCGCGGCGCAGCGGGCGACGCTGGTGCACTGCCTGCGGACTTACGTCGAGCAATGCTGCGATCAGGGCAAGTTTCACGACCTGATGGTGATCGAGATGCTGGTCGTGCTCGGGCTGCGCAACAAGGAGGCCGCGGCGGACCTGGGCGTGAGCGAGACGGCGATCGCGGGGGTGAAATTCCGGGCGCTCGAGCGCTGGCGCGAGATCGCCCAGTCGCAATCGGCGGCGCACGACTGGCAGGAGGCCGATCTCTCGCACGACAGCACCGTCGCCCGCATCTGGCGCGAAGAGGGCGTGTCGTGCCTGAAGCGCTCGACGCTGGGGCGCTACGTACTCGGCGTGCTCGACGACGACTGGAACGCGTACATCGATTTTCACGTCAGCAAGGCCGGCTGCCCGCGCTGCGCCGCGAACCTCGACGACCTGCGCAGCGAAGAGGCCCGCGACGAGGCGGCCCACGACCGCCTGCGCGAGCAATGCTTCGCGTCGAGCGTGGGGTTCCTCTCGAAAACGCCGGGCGGGTAGCCCCTTCAACGCGGGTTACAATCGTGCGGCTTCATCCGGATCGCTCGGCGAGCCGCTCGACTGCAGCCACCCGCGCCGCCAGAAATATGCCAGCAGCGCCACGCCGATCGCGAACATCACCAGCAGCGCCAAGAGGTAGCCGTATCGCCAGCGCAGCTCGGGCATGTTCCAGCGTGAGGCGTTCGGGTCGAAATTCATGCCGTAGATGCTGGAGATGAACGTGAGCGGGATGAAGATGGTCGAGATGATCGTCAGCAGCTTCATGATCTCGTTCATGCGCTGGCTGGAACTCGACAAATACAGGTCCATCAGGTCGGCGCAGTACTCGCGATACGTCTCCACCAGGTCGATGATCCGCAGCACATGGTCGTAGCAGTCGCGCAGATAGAGCCGCGTTTCATCGGCGATGCGCGGCAGCGGCTCGCGCACCAGCGTGTTCAGCGCGTCGCGCATCGGCCAGGCGGCCCGCCGCAACGTGAAGAGTTGCCGCTTGACCTCGTGCACCTGCTGAAACGCGCGCCGCGCCGGCGCCGCGAGCACGGCGTCCTCCAGCAGGTCGAGCCGTTCGCCGATCGTTTCAAGCACCGGGAAATACGCGTCGACGACCGCGTCCAGCAGTGCGTACGCCAGCGCGTCGGGCCCGGCGGCGCGCAGCCGGGTGCCGCCGCCGCGCAGGCGCTGCCGCAATTGGTCGAAGCAATCGCCCGGCGCGCCCTGCTGAAACGTGATCACGAAACGATCGCCCAGAAACAGCCCGACCTGCTCGCTTTCGAGCTCCTCGGCGAGCGTGATGATGCGCGTGACGATGAAGTGGTGCGAAGCGTATTGCTCGACCTTAGCGCGCTGATTGACGTGCAGCACGTCTTCGATCGCCAGCGGATGCAGGCCGAACAATTCGCCGATTCCGCGAATCAGGCTTGCGTCCAGCCCCTCGACGTCGATCCACGTCACGCCCGGCGCCTCGCGCCAGCGCCGCAACGCTTCGACCGAGGCTGGCGATTCCTCAACCAGGCTCGCGGCGTCGTAGTGAATCACGCGGATGTTTGTCGACGCCGACGGCGAAGGCGGCGGCTCCGCGGCGTGGAAGCGCATGCCGCGCTTTCGGATGCGGATGCGAGGACCTTGCGCGCGATTTCCGCGTTTCATGAGTTCGGGCGCGAGTGACGTCGGCGCACGACCGTAGGAGGCTGTCGAGATACGCGCCGCATCGAAACCGCGCGCGTAACGGTCACGGTTCTGACCTCTAACGGGCGCGGCACTGCCAGAAGCGGCGGAGGCCGCGGCGCTATGGCTCGAACGCCGACTGCTTCAGTTGCAGACTCTCGAGAAACGCCACCAGGTTGTCCTTGAACTTGGCGTCCACCGGGCCAAAGAGATCTTCGAATTCGCGCTGCCGCTCGGTCGGCGTGGGCGGTTCCTTCGAGTCGAACTTGGCCATTCTCTGCATAAAGACGGCGTATTTCTCGCGCTGCTTCTTGAACAGGTAGTAATGAATCGCCCAGCCCAGCGGATAGCTCTCCGCGCCGCCCCAGCGTGCGTCGTCGAAGATGAATTGCCGCAGGACCGCCACCTGGTCGCTCGGCTTGTCGCTGCCCGCCATCGCGCGATCGAAATTCGTGCCTTTGCGGCCGTAGAGCTGGCGGCATTGGAAGAGCCGGTAGTGATTCAGCGAACCCAGCCCGGCGCCCTCGCCGCTGGGCGGCACCTCGAAGAGCTGCGCGTCACCCTCCACGACCCAGTGGGCCCAGAATGCGTCGCGCACAAAAAGGCCCACGTTGAAGTGAATGTGGTGGCTGGCCTCGTGCTGCACCACCTCCAGGTTCTTGAATTCCACCCAGCGCGCGATGCGGTTTTGAATGAATCGGCGCGTCTGGAACGGCAGGTTCGGCTGCTTGAGCTGCTCATGCAGCGACGCGATCGGCGGCCAGGTGTTCATGTCGAAGAACGCCGAGCGGTTCACATCCGGCGAATAGAACCCGATCGCGCCGACCGAAACGAAGCCGCGATTCGACTGGTAGCCCTCATATTCCTTGTGCGTGCCGAAGAAGTAAATCTCGAGCTTGTGCTCGGGCGGCTTGGTGGGCACGCCCAGCATGTCGCAGTAGCGTACCACCCAGCGATAAACGGATTCGAGACGCGCCGACATCGACCGCGCCGTCTCCAGGTCCGACGTGTACACCAGCACGAATCGCGGTGTTTCCAGGCGCTTGGCCCCGCTGCCGGCGATGCGCATCATCTCGGCGATGGATTCCTCGTTCGCGCTCAACGTAACGTCGTGATCGACTTCAGCCTCTTCGACGTCCGACGAGTCGCCGACGTCCGCCGGCGTGTCGCCAAGAATGGCGGCGATCTCCGCGTTCGATACGACCGGCTTGGCGCCGCTTGAAGATGAATTATTCGGTGCGGCGACGGGCGCCGCGGCGCCGGGCTTGGTCGCACCCGGCTTCTCGTTGCCGCCGAGCGGGACGAGCTTGCGGACCTCGACTTTCTTGATCGTGACCACGCCGGCCTTGGTCTTGATCTTGTAGACGCCTTGGTCCTTCACTTCCTCGATCTCTCCCTCGATGTACGTGTTATCCATGCGGATCACGCGGTATTGGCCCGAAACCTGGGCCCAACTGATTGCCGGGGAGAGGAGGGAGACTGACAGCAACGCGGATATCAGGCCGATCGTGCAGCGGCGCATGTTCATACCTCAGTGCTCGCTTGTTCGCCCAATTGTCGGTGGTCTTTCACGTCCCGCGCGCAAACGTTGTGCGCTCGGCGCGGCGCGCCGGCCTCGCCGCGGTTCGGCGAACACTCGGCTACAGCAGTATATACGGCTCGCCGGGTTTAGAAGGAGACCTTTTCTCCGCCGATAGAATTCAACCGGGACGCGCCGCGTGGCTTGGGCGGGCCACCACGGAGGCGATTCGTCGAGGGAGACCGATGGGAAACGTGCTGCGGCCGGCGTTGTGGTGTGTGTCGATCATCGCCGCATCGGCGATCGCGTTTGGCCAACGCGTGCCGCTTGATGTAATCACCACCCGCTACTACTCACTGCATTCCGATCTCGACGCCGCGGCGCTGCGCGAGGCGCGGCTGCGGATCGACCTCATGGCCGAGGAATACGCGGCCCGCACACGCGGCTTCGCCGGCGCGATCAACAGCAAGCTGCCGGTCTACTTTTTCAAGAACCGCGAGGATTATTCCGATGCGGGCGGAACGCGCAACGCGGTCGGGACGTTCACCGGCGACCGTCTGCTGATCTGGGCCGGTGGCGACGCCGGCCCAATGACCTGGCGCGTCATGCAGCATGAGGGTTTTCACCAGTTCTCGCGCGCCGTCATCGGCGGACAGCTCCCGCCGTGGGTCGAAGAGGGCCTGGCTGAGTATTTCGGCGACGCGGTCTTCACCGGCGATGTGTACATCACCGGCTGCGTCTCGCCGCCGCGCCTGGCACATCTCCGGTATTTGATGAAAGAAGAAAAGCTTCCGCCGTTGAAACGGATCATGACGACCGATCGCGAGATCTGGAACACGCACGTCACCAGCGGCAGCGCGGACGCCGGCCCGAATTATCAACTGGCCTGGTCGATGGTGTACTTCCTGGCTCAGGCGGACAAGGGACGCTACCGCGCAGCGTTCGACCGTTTTATCCGCGAGACCGCCCGCGGGCAGAGTTGGGAGACGGTGTGGCGCGACGCCTTCGGCAGCAGCGTGGACGAGTTTGAACAACGCTGGGGCGAGTATTGGCGCGGACAGCCGGATAACCCGACGAAGGCGCTCTACGCCCAAGCGACCGTAGCGACGATGACCAGCTATCTCGCCCGCGCGGTCAGCCGCAAGCAGCAATTCGAAGACGCGACGGAATTCTTCGACGCGGCGCGCGCGGGCAAATTGGAATCGCACCCCGACGACTGGCTTCCGCCGGCGCTGCTGGAGCGCGAACTGCCTCGCATCGTGGACGCTGGCGAATGGACGATCGAGCGGCGGACCGGGCAGATTCGCCTGGTCTGTGAGCCGCCCGACGCCGGCGGCGCGAAGCTGGTCGGCACGTTTCAGATCGACGGCGGGCGCGTCAAGCCGGGCAGCGTCGCCGTAACGCGTGAAGCCGGGCCGCGAATCCGAACCGGCGGCAAATAGCCTGGGGAGTGCGGGCGTCTCGCCCGCGAGGAACCTCGTCGTCTCGAAAGCGCATCAGCCTCGCTGCGTGTCGCCCTTCATGGCCGCCTCGCCGTTCCGATCTTGGGGCTGCGTCGTGCCGGAAGGTGCGACGGCGCCTAGCGCCCGGAGCTTTTCGCTCGCCGGCGCGTCGGGCGAAAAACCGGGCCATTCCGGCGCGGCGGTTCGCAGCAGCGCCTGGAGCGCGGCTTCCGACGTCGAGTCGGGCGTGGACGACGTGATTTCGCTTCGCAGGGCCTCGCGCAGCAGCTCGATCGCGCGCGGCCCGAGCGTTGCGACCGCCGCGCGCAGTGACTCGCTGTCGGACCGTTCGGTGGCTTGCTTCGCTACGGACCGCACGCGCTCGGCGTCTACGCGCGCCTGCGTCTCCGCCGCGCGACGGCGCGCGTTTTCGAGCGACTCTTTCGCGCCGTCGGACCACTGCATCGGCGGATTTTGTTCCAACTGCGCGAGCAGATTGAGCGCACGATCGGCGTCGTCCTGTTCCAAACGCCGGCGAATTTCCGCCTGGATTAGCTCCAGGGCCGACTCGCTCGGCAAGCGTGGCTCCTGCCGCAGCGTCTCCGCCACGCCGGCGTCAAGACGGTCGCTCGCCAGTGCGAGCCGGAGCATCTCGGCCTTTGCGGCGATCTGCCGCTCCGGGCCCAGCCCGGCCAGCGCCGACGCATATCCAGCAAGCGCTTGCTGCGGATCGCCCTCCGCCGCGCGCAGCCCCGCGATTCGAACGCGCAACTCGGCCCGCGCCTCATTGGACAATTCCTTCGATTTCTCCTCCAGCAGCAGCAAGTCAAGCGTCCAGCGCGGCGTGCGATCGTCGATTTCGGGGAGCCGGCGCGCCCAGGCGTCCAGCTCGGCGACCGGCCGGCCGGCGAGTAGCCGGAGCACGCCGGACCAGGCTTTGTCTCGGATCGCCGCATCGGTTTCGAGTAACGAGAGCCGCCCCCAAAGCGCTTGCAACGCCGACTCGCCGGCGCCGAACTGTGCCAACGCGTCAATCGCCGCGGCGCGCACGGCCCCATCGGCGTCGCCGGCGACGTTGATCAGCGCGTCGAGCCAGTCCTGCCGGGACGAGTCGCGCGAGGTGGGCGCGTCGCCCGCACCGGATTCCGGCTTGAGCGCCACCAGCCCCGCCAGACCGCTGACGGCGATCTGCCGGATTGAAGCCGGTTCAGTCGCATCGAGCGCGGCGATCAGGCGCGGCGCGAAGCGCGCGTCGGCCACGCGATGCAGGGTTCGCAAGAGGCGCTCGCGCGTCGGTACATCTTCGCGCGGCGTAGCGTCAAATCGATTCGAGATGCCGGCCACGACCGTCTCACGCGTCGCAGCATCCAGCATGCCGCGTTCGGCCAGCCGACCGAGCGAATCGACCGCCTCCAGCGAAGCGGGATCGGTGGTCGCCTCGCTTAGCGTCAAAAGCACGCGCGCCGACGACGACGAACCGGCGTACCCCAGCCCATACGCCAGCGCGCTTCGCACGTCCGGATTCCGCTCCGTCGCGAGCAACTGCGAGAAACGCTCGGCGTCGGCCGCGTCGCGCAGACCGGCGACCGTTCGCACCGCCAGCGCACGCACCGCCGGTTCGGCTGCTTCGAGCAACTGGCGCGCAGCGCGCTGCACTTCCGGCGGCGGCGTCTTGCCGCTGGCGACGTGATCCTGAAGCAGATCCAGCCCGACCAGGCGCACGCTCGCCAGCGGATCGCTCAGAAGCGAGGTCAGTTGCTCGGTGCGCTCTGCGTCGGGGCGACGCAGGAATGACTCGCGCAGCGCGCCGGCCAGTCGTTGCTCCAGGTCGTGAATCCGCTGCTCGCTGTCGCGCGCGGCGCGAGATAGCCGCTCAATCTGAAGTTGTTGCCAGACGGCCGGCGGCAGGTTTGAATTCTCGCGCCACCAATTCCTCGCCGCGCTCGGATCGGACTGAAAGTTCTGCCCGCTGAGACGCTCCAGTGCCGCCAATGCCGGACGAAAGATCGGCTGTTGCGGGTCTGCCAGCGCGTCGATCAGCGAGGCGACCGCCTCGCGCCGCGTCATCAGGCTGAGCGCGTCGATCGCCGCCACGCGCGATTGGGCGGATCGCTGGGAATCGAACACGGCCTCGCGCAGGCGCTCCAGCGCCGCGCCGTTCGGAAAGGAAGCCAGCGCGATCGCCGCGCTGCGCCGCGCTTCCGGGTCCGCGTCGTCGAGCATGGACGCCAGCGGCGTCAGAAACCCCTCGTTCAGTTGCTGCGGCAGTTCCGCCAAGGCGCCGGCGATGGCGACCTTCGCCGGGCGATTGTTGCCACCGAGAATCTGAGCCAGACGTCGGTCCGCCTCAAACGAATCAGCGCGCAGCAACTCTCGAACGCCGGTTCGGCGTGCCTGCGGCGTGTTCTGTCCTTCGACGATCGCCAGTAGGTCAGCCATGCGCTGCGGGTCGAGCGTGGGGGCGGAAGCCGGAGTGACGGGGGTCGTCGGGATTGCCGGCGCGGTGGCGGCCGGCGGCGATTGGGCCATCGCCAACGCCGAAAACCACGCTGCCAAAAGCGCTGCCGTCCGTAGCATCACTTGGCTCCAGCCAGCCGGGAGTCTGGACACGAATCTGCTCGCGACGGTTGCCCGGCGCGATCGCGCAATGCAAACGTGACGATTCGCCCCTGCTGCTCAGGCGATTATACGTAAGGGCGTAATGGAAGGTGCGCTCGAGAGCGGCCGGTTCGCGCCATTTTTGCGCGCCGCGAATCCGCCCGTCCCGGCCGGGAGGCACTTCCCTTTGCGATCCAGCCGACGCGTGCTGAAGCTCGTGTTGATCGAATCCGATAAACCGAAGGTGCTGTCGCGCGGCCGCGGCGCCTGCGCTACCGGCAGCGAGCCGAGGGTAGTGGCTTAGTTTCGCTTGAGACGCCGAGAAAACGCTCGACACCGAGGCCCGACCGTAAGGGAGCGGCTTTCTGCGGTCGCACGAGACCCCTCCCTTCCGGTCGGGGCTCGGCTGGGGAGTTCCTTTGCGAAACTGAGCCACTACCGAGCCGAGTGTTCGACTTGCCCATCCGCGGCACGTGGGCTATTCTTGCACATGGCGCGGATTACCGCTCGCCAAAACGATCGGAGGCACAGCCGTGCGTCGATTCACGCAACTTTCGGCCTGCGCATTGATGCTGACTCTCAGCGGCGTCTCGCTCGCCGGCGTTCCGGAATTGGTCTTTCAGGGGCTCGATCTTCTGGCTACGCCGCTCGGTTCGCCCGTGTTCACCACGTCGGACGGTACACGCGTCAACGGTCAGCGCAGCGGGCGCGTGCGGGTGGTGCCGAACGTGCTCGGCAACGGCTATCGGCTCGAGTTCAATCGATCATTTGGCGTGGATTCGCAAGGACGTCCGGAAGTTTTCGACGCCGGGCCGGTCGAGCTGCAGCTATCCGGGTCGGTCAGCTCGACGCTCGGCTTCACGCGCCGCGGCTTGATGACCGGTAACGCGCAATTCAACACCAACAATCTGGACTACTCGTTCCGGCTCAAGAGCGGTGGGCAGGAT
Organism: Phycisphaerae bacterium; assembly: GCA_046350315.1. Taxonomy (GTDB): domain Bacteria; phylum Planctomycetota; class Phycisphaerae; order UBA1845; family Fen-1342; genus CAZHTF01. Next base: position 747,663 of record JAXMAP010000002.1, on the reverse strand, counting down.
GCGGTTCTCAGTGGCACGCTGAACGGCACACAGAACGTCGAGATCAATCAATTCGGCTTCTACACGGCGCAGATCAACCTCAGCAATGCAGACTCCACGCTCACGCTCGATGGCGCTGTCGTCGACGGAACCCGTGATTCGAATTTCGACTTGGGCCCGATCAACGTGCGCGGCAATGTCTTCGTCGACACCTTCGTGGCGTTGCTGGCCAGCTTCGGCGTGGACACCAGCGGCCTGGAGCAATTGATTCCCGGTTCACCGGCCGGACAGATCGCTGACGCAATTCGCGAGCAACTCCAGCGCACGGCGGTGGCGGGAATCACGATTTCGCAGCCTTCGCTTCCGATCAGCGCGCTTCCGATGACCGACTCGGCCGCGTCGCACGTCATGCCGCCGACGATCGAGCCGGGGAACCCGGGCCTGACAACCATTCCAGAGCCCGCCACGGGCGCGCTGCTATTGCTCGGAGTCGCCGCGTTCGTTTCACGGCGGCGATAAGCCACACTTGCAGCCGGTTGAAGAACGCTACCGTCAGGGCGGGGTCGGTCCGATGGCCGCGCAAGTGCATTGGAATCTCGGGTAGTAGTTCTGTTTCGCGGAGAAACTCCCCAACCGAGCCCCGACCGTCAGGGAGGGGTTTCTTGCGATGGGCAGGAAGCCGCTCCCTTACGGTCGGGCCTCGGTGTCGAGAGTTTCACGGGGTCGCATGCGAAATTGAGCCACTACTGAATCTCGGCACTGTCTCGAACCGGGCGGCCCCCTCTCCCCGGCCTGGCTTTGTCCCCCCCCCTCGCGAGCCAAGCCTTATATCGCCGGCAGCCGCAAGCCGGTTCCGGCGGGCCGCATCGGAGATCACGGCGCGCCCGGCGTGCTGTGCAAGATCGCGCGTCGCGAGCAGAATACGACGTGCATGGCTTCCGACTCGACCGATGCTATCGCCGCACCCGGAGCGAGCTCGCCCGTCGGCGTGCTGAGTACGTTCATCTCGCGCCGGCTTGTAGCGATGCGGCGCGAGAGCGAGCCCGAAGGCGGCCTGCACGGCGGGGCGCAATTCGATGCCGCGCGCGATGCGCTGCGTCTTGCCGAGGCGGCGCTCCGCTATCGCCGCGACTCCGCGCGGCGGCCGCCGCAGATCGCCGTGCTCGGCCCGACGCAGACCGGAAAGAGCACCATCGTGAACCTCCTGGTAGGCGCGCCAGTAGCCGGCGTCAGCCCTCTCGCCGGTTTTACGGTTCACGCGTGCGGCTTCGCGATCGACTGCAACGCGCGCGACGCGTGGACCGCGTCAGTTTTCCCGGGACGCGCGCGGCGCTGGCCGCTCGAACTGTCGCGCGAAAAACTTGACGAGTATTCGCTGGTCGAGTCCCCGGCGTCCGCCGCGCACGGCCTCGCGCCGTGCGTGATCTGGGACACGCCCGATTTCGACTCGCTCGCGGCGCGCTCGTACGCGCAAGCGGTGCTCGAGTCCGTCGCACTGGCCGATGCGCACCTGCTCGTGCTGAGCAAGGAAAAATACGCCGACCAATCGGCGTGGACCCTGCTGAAGTTGCTCAAGCCTTTGGGTACGCCGCTGGTCGTCTGTTTGAACAAGCTCACGCCCGAGGCGCGCGGACCGATCATGTCGGCGCTGGCGGAGCGGCTGTCCGAATTCTCCCATCCGCGCGGCGCGCCGCCGATCGTTTGTGTGTCGCTCGTCCCCGGCCTTGGCGATGACCCCGCGTCCTCGCTGGGCGATTCGCGTGAATCGCTTCAACAGGCCATCTCGTTGCTGCTGAATCGCCGCGACGCGCGCTCGCGCGACGCCGGTGTGGCGGCGCTGCTGCGCGCGAACTGGACCTCCTGGACAGCGCCGATCGAGGCCGAGCACGCCGCCGCGGATGCGTACCAAGCCGCGATCAGCGAGGCACTGGCCGAAGCCGTCACGGCGTATCGGCGAGATTTTCTCGATCATCCGGAGCGTTACGACACGTTTCGCCGCGCCACGATCGAATTGCTGCACTTGCTTGAAATTCCCGGCGTAAGCGGCGCGCTCGATTCCGTGCGCCGCGTCATCACCTGGCCGGCGCGGCAGTTGATCGCGACCGGTAAGGCCTGGTGGCGACAGCGCGGCGACGCCGGCGGAGCGCGGCTGAGCGGCGAACAAACCGTACTGCGCGACGCCGCGCAGCGCGTCTTGACCGGCATCCAGCGACACGGGGCGCGAGCGCGCGGCGACGGCGGTCCGTATTGGCGCGCCCTCGGCGAGCGGCTGCTCGACGCCGAGCCGAGCCTGATGAGCGAATTTTCGCGCGCCGCGGAGGAGCACGAGCGGCGATTCGTGCAGAAATCGCGGCAAGCCGCGAGGCAACTCTACGACAAGCTTCGGGAATCGCCGACGATGCTCACCGCGCTGCGCACCGCGCGGGTAACGGCGGATCTGGGCGGAATCGCGCTGGCCATCAAGACCGGCGGAGCGCATCTAAACGACCTGCTGCTCGCGCCGGCGGCGCTGGCGCTCACGTCGCTGCTGGCGGAAGGGGCGCTGGGCACGTACATGCGGCGCGTGGCGGACGATTTCAAACGCGAGCAATTCGCCCAGGTGCGCGACATGCTGATGGACGGCGCGCTGGGCCGTCCGCTGCGCCGCCTCGGCGAGTCGCTGCAACATCCCGGGATCATCGGTATTTCGCGCGACGAACTTTGCGCGGCGCGGGCCGCGCTGGATGAATGGGAGCGTTCGGTGCAGCTCGGAGCCGTAAATGCCTGAGCTCCCGCGAGTTGTTTTCCAGCGCGCTGAGGAGTGGTCGCGGCGCGCCGCCTGCGCCGGCTGGCTCGGCCAATCCCAGCTTGATCGCCTGCGGCAGGTCGAGCGAGCCGCGCCGGCCGATCTGTTCGAGCCCCTGGCGCGGCGGCCGTTGGTCGTCGCGCTCTTCGGCGGCACCGGCGTGGGCAAGAGCAGCCTGCTGAATCGCCTGGCGGGCGAAGCGGTCGCGCGCGTCGGCGTCGAGCGCCCCACGTCGCGCGAGGTCACGCTCTACCTGCACGAGTCGACGCGGTTGGCCGCGCTGCCGCCCGAGTTGCCGGTCGACCGCACGCGCATCGCCCAGCATCGCGATGCGACGCGCGCCGACGTGCTCTGGATCGACATGCCCGACATCGATTCGACGCAGGAACAGAACCGCCACGCCGCGCTGCAATGGTTGCCGCACATCGACCTGGTTGTTTACGTCGTCAGCCCGGAGCGCTACCGCGACGATCGCGGCTGGCGCGTGCTGCAGCAACGCGCGGCGCGGCATGGCTGGGCGTTTGTGATGAACCGCGGCGATGAGGGGCACGCCTCGCAACGCGACGATTTCGCGGCCCTGCTGCGCTCGGCGGGCTTCGAGAAACCGCTGCTCATCCGCACCTGCTGCGCTGCGAAATCGAACGCGCCGAGGCCGGATGATGAATTCCAGGAACTGGAACGGGCGATCCGCGCCGCACTGGATGCGCATGGTATCGAGGAACTCGAGCGGCTGGGGCAACGGGCGCGGTTCGCCGGATTGCGCGAGGCACTTTTGTCGCTGCGCGAAAAACTGGGCGACGACGCGAAATGGAACATCGTTCGCGAACAATGGCGGCGAATCTGGGCGCAGGCAGGCGTCGCGCTTGCGGAAGGCGCGGAATGGCCGCTGCGCGTCGCGTCTGCCGAGCAGGCCGTCCGCCCCGGCGGCACTCTGGCGCGCCTCGCGCAGCGCTTCGCGAAGTTAGATGTCACCGGCGCGGCGCGCGCGATCGAGCATGCACAGCACGGTGACGGAGAACGCCTTTCGGAGCGCGGCGATCAGCGAGCCGGCGCGGCGACGACGGCTTCGGGCGATGCGCCGGACTCGCGCGAGGCGCGTCTCGCGCTTGACGGCGCATGGGACGACTGGTCGGACGCGCGCTGCGCGACAAGCCTGGATTCGCTCGAGTTGTTCATCGACAGGCAGGCGCTACCCGCACAACCGGTGCGCGCCGCGATGGACGGAGTGGCGCGTGACGCCCGCGCGCGCGTCGCGATGCACGTGAATGAGCACGTCCGCGCCGCGCTCGTCAAGCCCGGCGCGGCGTGGCAACGGGCGCTGCGGCGCGTGACGGGGTTCCTGACCGTGCTGATGCCGCTGCTGGCGATGCTCTGGGTGGCCTGGCAGGTCGTGGCTGGATACCGGCGCGCATCGCTCGGAACAGCGGATTTCCTCGGCGGCGCGTTCGCGATTCACAGCGCGCTGCTGGTGCTGATCGCCTGGGCGATTCCGTTTTCGCTCGACTATCTGCTGCGGCCGTCGTTTGAGCGCCTGATCCTGGAATCCGGCCGGCGCGGCGTCAGCGCCGGCCTGCGGGAATTGCAGGACGAATTCGCGGCGGCCCTCGATCGTCAGATCGAATCAGCCGCGATGTTCCGCGCGGAGCTGGACGGAATCGTCGATTCCATTCCGAATCTGCAGCCGAGCGCGGACAAGCCGGCGGCCGGCGTCGAACGACTGATCGCGCGAACGCCGTCAGTGTGACTCAATCGCGCCCATGTCCACCATCTGGCCGAGGTAATCGCTGATCAGCCCTTGTATTTTTGTGCCGCGATCCACGGCCGGGCTGTCAGCCGCCAGGCTGAGCTTGGCCCGGACCTGGCTGCGAATGAACTCAGCTTGTTCGGCCGGCGAGAGTCCAGGCGGGAAATTGGTGTCGATTACCAGCGCTTCATTGAGGAATCCGGGATCGACGCCGACCAGGCTGCCGTTGCCCAGCGGGCGCGCCCAATTGTGCGCGTTGTTGTCGGCGACGAGGTTCGTGGCGGCTTCGATCAGGCGCGTCGGACCGTTGAAGCCGAGGTCGCCGGTCGCGGAAGCCCGCGATCGCGAGATATTGTTGATCACGCGCATTCCGCCGACGTGCGCGCGTACCGCTTCAAACCAAATTCCAAACCAGCCGTTGTTGAAGGTGGTGTTGCTGTATGCCATGCTACGTTCGGAGTCGGCCATGTCAATTCCGGCCCGCGGATTCTCGAAGGAGATGTTGCGGAAGGCCAGGTTGTCCAGCCCGCCGCGCACGCCGATCTTGATCCCGTTGCCGTCGCCGGCCGCGGTGTGACTTGGATTCGCGTCGAAGGCGATGTTGCCGCTGTAGACGCAGCGCGTGGCGCCTACGCCGTCGATGTTGTCGTCGGCGTTGCGGAAACAGATGTTGTCCTCGATCAGGCACTCGATCGCATAGCGCGGCTGGATGCCATTGCTGGACTCGGCGCTCACGTCGTTTTCGAACGCGATGCAGCGGCGGATCGCGCAGTGCCGGGCGGCGATGCCGGTCCAGCCGGGCCAGGAATCCCACTGCGATTCCGGAAGATCGACGGTCGTGCTCTGGATGTTCCCCGCCTTCGGGGGAACCGAGCACGACGAGGACGTTTGCGTTGGGTATTCGCGCAGCTCGAAGCCGTTGGAATTCTTGTACGCCAGGCACTCTTCGAAAACGACGTCCGATGCCGGACCGTCCGTCCGAAACGCGCCGCCGATGAAGTTCGGGTCGTAGTTATTGTGATGCGCCACGCAGCGGCGGACATTCACGTGATGTGCGTCGCTGACACCGTTGGAGTTCGTGTCGAGAATCGCGATCGCCGTGCGCGAGGCCTGCGTGAACTCCAGATCTTCGATGTCAACGTACGAAACCCGGTCCAAAACGAACAACTCGCGCGTCGTCCCGGCGTTACCCGAAATCACCACCGATTCGCCGGCGAAGGGCCGGATCACGATCGGATAGCCCGCCACGCCGCTCTGCGACGTACCCAGCGCCATCACCGCGTACGCCGCGGCGTTCGAACCGCTGGCGTACGTGCCGCCGCGAATCACGATGCTGTCGCCGGGGCGCACGGCGGCGGCGGCGGAGCGCAGCGTGCCGAACGGCGTCGCGAAGTGCCCGCCGCCGGATGTCGAACCGTTTGTCGCGACGTAGTAGTTGCGACACGCCACCAGATTCTGCTGGTTGATGGACGAAATGACGCGCGGGTACGGCAACTTGGCCGGCAGCAGGCTGAAATCCGCGTCCGGGCCGATCGATCCGGACCAGTTTGGCGGGACGATGAACGCGTAGAAGCCGTTGTGATCCGAGGTTTGTGTTTGCTCCACCACGCCGTTCGGGTCGCGCAGTTCGAGCGTGACGTTCGCGTAAGGCTGGTCGGCGTAGTCCGTGATGGTTCCCGAAATCGAGATATTCGAAACGATGATTTGTGCCGTGAGCAGGCTTTCGGCGCTGCCGTCGCGAACCGCGAGGGTCAGGAAATCCACGCCGACGTAGCCGCTAAACGGCCGGTAGGTTAGCAGCATGTGCCCGGGCGTTGGGACGGGCAGCAGCTCGGCCTCGCCGAAGTTCGGCAGCGCGGCGAGGGCGAACTGAAGCGAATCGGGCGGATCGTCGGAGTCGGCGGCGCTGATTTCGTACTGATTCTGCGGGCGATCGGGCGCGCTGTCTTCATCCACCAGCAGGATGAGCATCGGCGCTTGATCAAACTGCGGCGGATCGTTGACGGCGGCGACTGTCGCGTCGATCTCGGCCGGCTGACCAACTTCAATCCCGTCGAATCCGGAGAGCTTGAACGCGAACTCGCCGTTCCAATCCGGGTCCGGAATGATCTCTAGCTGGTCGCCGATCATCATGTACGGCAGGTCCGCGGGGTACATCTGCTGCGCCGCTTCGAAGTCGATCACGCGCGCGTTGGCCGGCAGTGTCTCGACGATGTACTTGATCGGGTCGCCGTCCGGGTCGATGCCCGTGAGTTGGACGATCGCGCTGGTGTCTTCGTCGAACGAAACAGCCTGCGAATCGACGACCGGCGGCCGATTGCCGCCGCGCAACTCGTTGCCTTGCGAGGCGCCCGGCGCCGCGAGAATCGGCGGAAGTGTCTTGGCGTCGCCGATCTTCTCCGAACCCGGGCAACCGGCGATGAGCAGTGCGGACAGCAGGCCAACCGAGATCAGGGCGATACGTGGACAGAAACTGGGTGAGTGCGGCGCAATCGCGCCGCGCGGGGCGGTACGGACCAGCATTCTTCCTCTCCGTAAGTCGAATTGCGGCCCGACCGCGATGACCCACCCCATACCACAGCGGGTCCGCGAGCCTCATGCTTCCGCGCAGCGCGCCGCTGCGCAGTTTGAACGATTTTCGCCGTCACCAAGTGTCCCGGAAGTGATCAGGAGAACGTCCCGTCGGTCTTGGCAGGAGCGAATTGTCTCTAAAGAACGAAATGAACGACGATTACGTGCGGCAAACGAATTCGGCCAAAAGTTTGTGGAAATGATGTGTGCCCCGCTCGCGGGTCGGCGAGTATCGCCCGCGCTCGTACAGTCGGGAGCGCGCGCCGCGCTGTACAGCTTCGACGATCGCCTCGTCTTCGCGCTCGACGCGATCCAATCCGACGCCGGCGCCCTGATCGAGCCGGTCGGGCCGCCAGACGTATGTGACAAAGCTCACGCGTGTCCGATCGACACCCAGCGGGCGAACGACGTTGATCGACAGTCCCCAGGGATAGAAATTCAGCATCAAGTTCGGAAACAGCCAGAAGTAATACGCCGCGATTGACTGCGCCGCATCCGGCGAATCACCGGGAGTCTCAAGAGTCGCCTCGCCGGCGCGGCCGATTCCGACCTGAAGGCTGGCGTAACGGAACAGTTCTGTGCGATAAAGACCGTAGTCAAGACGTTCGTTCAAACCGGCGTGAACGAATGGGATGTGAAACCCTTCCAGATAGTTCTCGACGTACAGCGCCCAGTTCGCCGCCACCAGGTACTCGCGCGAGCGACTGGGTTCGTAGCGAAACTCCGAGAGCGGAAGCCATCCGACGCGATCGCGGACCGGTTGTATCCACTCGTCAAACGCAATCGCCGGCCGAATCCCCGCGAATAGCAGCGGCGGCCAGGATTGCAGCGGCAGTTGCGGCAGATTGTCAGCCGCGCTCGGAAAACCGATCGCGTCTTCGAACTCCGGCATTTGCTGAAACACGCCGTCCAACCCGAATCGCCGGCCGTGATAACGGCAACGCAGTCCGCGTTCGACGCCGCCCGCTTCGCAGACGAGGTTTCCGCGGTGCGTGCAGACGTTCGAGAGGCAGTGCGTCTGATCGGCGAAGTCGCGCGTCAACAACAGCGGCTCGTCGAGGCAGCCTTCCAGTAGCGTGAACGGATGCGTCTGCCCCGGCACGCGCACAAGGTCGTGGTCGCCGATCAACTGCCACGACCGCGCGAAAACCCGCTCGCGCGCTGCCGCGTAAAGCTCGGGATCGGTGTAGATTCGCGCGGCGGGCGTGCTCGCGCGGCGGATGTCGGCGTCAACTTGGAAGAGGTCTTCGAACATCAGCCGCGGTTATACCGCGGACGCGCGGCGCTGCAATCGACAAGAACGGACGCCCTTTCGCTACACGCCGGGTCGAGGGGTTTCGCGCGACACGTTCGGCAACAGCTCCGCCGCGCGGCGGAAGACGATGTCGTTGAACCCGACGTGCGTCGATATCTCGAGCGCCTGAGCCGGCCACGACGGCAGGGCCGCGATGCGCGCGTATTCGCGCCCCAACCGTCCGCGCAGACGGATCAACGCCGGTGGGATTGGGAAATCGCTGCCAAACAGCAGTTTGCGATGCAGCGCCTGATGGCCCGCGATCGACGCCATCAGCTCGACCTTGCCGAATGCCGACAGGGCCGAGATATCCGCGTAGAGCGGTGCATCGGCGAATTCGTTCAGCAAGGCGTCCACCAGCGCCTGATGCGAACGCATCTCGCCGAACGGCGTCACGGGTGTCGCGACGTGCGCGACGATCGTGATCGGCATCCGTCCGCGCCGCCGCAGGCGCGCCAGAACGTCCAGCAGCGCCGTGGCCGAGCGATACTCCGGATGTTGCGTCGCCAGCGTGAACTCTTCGCTGTAGTGAACCAGAACCGGCAGACCCAGCTTCGCACAGCACTCCAACACCGCGATCGTCCGCGGATCGGCGATGTCGATGTTCTGATGCAACGGCAGCCACTTCAGCAAGCATGCTCCGCCGGCGAACACCTCGGCCACGGCGTCGACGGCGTGTCGGCGATACGGATGCACCGACGCGCCGAAGAGGAAACGTGACGGATTTGCGGCACAAGCGGCCCGCACCAGCGAGTTCGACGTGTAAATGTCGCTGCCCAGTTCGTCGCGCCGCTGTGGGATTGGCGGGCGGCGACCGGCATCGTCGTGATACGCGTCAAAAGCCAGCAGGACGTAGCGATCGATCGGCCCACTGACGAGGTGTCGCTCGTAAGCGCGATCCAGCTCCGAGTCGAGCGCCTCGCCCGGCGGCAGGCGCCCGTCGATCCGCAGCATCTTTCGCAATATCCGCCAGGCTATCCGTTTCATCGCGCGCGGCGCAATAAGCGAATCCAATGCCGAACCGAAGTCGTTGACGGCCGGCTCGAATGAGAATCGCGGAGTCGCGGTTGCCGCGCGCAGCGTGAACGTGTAGTGACAATGCATGTCGAGGATCACCGCGACGGCTCCTCGGTTTGCGGCGGCTCATCCTGGGCTGACGGCGGAGTCTGCTCCGCCCAGGCTTGCAGGTCCTTCGCCAGGTTCACCGCCGGCGCGGATGTGGCGTGAAGCCCAGATGGGTCGTGGCGAACGGGCGCGGACGCGGCGCGGCGAAGCAGGATCCACGCTAGGAGCAACCCCACGAGCAGCGTGCCGCCGCCCCATGTCGCGAGTTGCCGCCATTCCACCGGCTGTTCCTCGTGCGTCGAAATCGAAGTCGGGCCGCGCGCGATGATCAGCGCCGCCTGGCGAATGCGATTGGATGCCCCGGCGTATTGACGTACCATCAGGAAATAGCCCGTCGCCTCCACCCACGCGCCGATGGGAATGTCGGACGCGTCCTGCGTAAGGATCAGCGTGCACGCGATCTGTTCGTCGCCGCGCGAAAGCTCCAGTTGCCAGAGTGTGCCCAGCCCGCGTGCCTCCGGCGCGCGAACCTCGTAGCCGCTGTTGCGCCCGACGCGACCGCTGATGGTCACGCGTCGGCCGCGAAAATCGCGCGGCCGCTCGGCGAGCTCCGTCCAGTGCTGAAGCGCAACCGGCGGCGAATCAGCGGTGTTTGTGCCTGCAACATGCCGGACGAGTCCGTAAAACGCCGGATTGCTGAAATCCATCGTGAAGTCGCGGAGGTCGGACAGCGCGGCGCGCAGTTCCACAGCCAGCGATTCGTCCCCGAGCATCGCGGGCGACGAAGCGGGTTGCGACTGCGCCACGCCGCGCGCGGAAAGCATGATGAGCGCCAGGAATACCGAAGGGGCTGGATTGGCTGCACGCGCCGGGGGACCGGTCTGCGGCCAGACTCTGTTGCGCGCGAATCTCATTGGCACAGCCGCCCGCGGCCGTAACTTTTCGCGACGCGAACCACCATCCCCTAGCAGTACGTTAAGAAATCCACCCAGCCGAGCCCCGACCGTAAGGGAGGGGTCCGCCGGGTTCTCAAGAGTACCGAGATTCCAAGCGATTTCGACCATCGGCCCAACCCTCCCTTACGGTCGGGGCTCGGATTGGAGCGTTTTTCAACAGACTGCTAGTAATCGCCGTGCTGATCCCACGGATATTCCGGGCCGATCTCGGCTGGCTGGCTGGTGGAATCCTGCGCTTCGTCGACCGGCTGCAGCTTGCTCGGCGCCGGCAGCATCACCCATTTCCCGTCTTCCAGAAACACCACAATCGCAATTCGCCGCGCGTCGCCGCGCAGGGCCGCCCGCGCACGCTCGCCAGTGACATGCACCGTACTGATCACGCGAAACGCCGGCGTGCCCGCGTCGGGCAACGTCGTTTCTTCGATCGCCTCGACCTCAACTCGTGAAAGTCCATGATAGATGGCTTGAAATCGCTCCTTGCTCTGCGGCGTGCGCGAGCGGCTGACTAAGCGGCGGTAACCCGAGTAATCGCCCGCCAGGCACGTCTCCAGAAACGTCCGTATGAATGCCGCCACGTCGGCGTGTTTCTCGGCCAAACCCGGTGCGAATGAATAAGTCGGCAGCGTGGCCGGCGGCGCGACCGGCTGATTCTCGCCGAACGACGACGTGCCCGGCGGCGGTCCCTGGTCGCAGGCGGGTAGCAGCGCAATGGGTACGAGCACCAGCGACGCGAAAAAGAACCGCGAGAGCGACAGCGCGCAGGCCGCGGCACGGGCGGGACGCCCGTACCACCCGTACCACCCAATCTGACCTAAGAACCCGGAGTTCACTTCCTCATCCTCGCCTGGCATATCGCACCGCCTGTCGAACCCACGAAATCGCCTCCGGCGCTGCGGCGTGCAGTCCATCAAAGTCGAAATGCGTGACCCCTGTTTCGTGCAATTCCGCAGTCCACCGCACTAAGTCCGCAGCGCTGGCAACCTGTGGACGCCAGGCCGGCAGAATCACCGCGTCAACGCCGGTCTGAACGCGGCCGCGACTGGCGGCGGGCTGAACGCGAGCGTCCCCAAGCCGACGCCAACCCGGCGCGGCGCTGCTTTCGTTGCGCGCGGAAACAAGAAATCGCCGCCAATCCGCGAAGCGATCCGCGAGCGCGGCGAGCCAGCGCGTCATCTCTTCCGCGCGACACCCGCGGTATTGCGCCAGTGCCGCGTTCTGCTCGCCCGCCACAGCCTGAGGGTCACGGACGAACGCATCCATACTTAGCTTGACGGCCCGCGCCGCCAGGTCCGCGTCGCACCCGCGCGCGCCGGCGATCGCTCGGCAAGCGGTACAAAAGCACGTTTCGACGGCGTTCGCCAAATCGGACGAGAGGCACCGGACACTGCTAGCGCCGACGTTGGCGGGCGTGTCAAGGGTCCAATCGACTAGCTCCACGCCCAGCGGCTCGAACCGCCGCAGGTCCTCCAACGTCGCCAGGAGCAGCTCGCGCACCTGGGGCTGAGCCGGGCACATTCCCGCGGCGGCCATCTGGTCGCCCCAGGCGCTGCGGATCGCCAGGTGCGGCTGATGCTCCGCCAGCACGTGCACCGCGCGCAGATCGACGCGCACCACCAGTCGAACACCGCGCTGCGCGAGATCTTCACGCAGCGTCGCCAGCGCCCAGCGCCCGCCGACCCAGCGCGCCGCGCGCGGTTTCAGGTGTCCCAGGTCGAAATCGGCATACGCCTTGGGCTCCGGCGGGTAGTGCCAGCCGCCCTCGGTCTCAAAATGCGGAGTGACGCCGACTCCAGACACCAGTGTTTCGATCAACGGCCCGCCGACGACCGGACACGTCACGTGTCCCAGCCCGATCTCGCCGGCGGCGCGGTCAAGCAGCCCGGTTGCGTCTTTGTCGTAGCACCAGAGGGGCAGAAGAATGCCGAAGTCCGCACTCATGTCGCGGGGCGATGGTAGCCGATGCCGCGCGGACCGGCTAGCATGCGGCCCGCGTCGGGGTGCGCGCCGGTCGCGCGTTCGACAATTCCGAGCCGCGACCGAAGCAGAGCGGTGAATTCAAGCGGTGTCGTTTGCGGCCCCCGCTCCCTGACAGTCGCGGTTCGGACAGACGAAGCCCCGCCCGGAGCGCCAACGTGGAGTTGCCGCAGAAAGCGACCGACGCGCGCTACTGCCCCGGCGAGGAGCAGATTCGCATTTCCGACGCGGTCTGTCTCGGCAGGCGGCGCGCGAATTTCTGGAAATGCCCGGGCTGCAAATTCAACGACGACGAGCGCGGCCGGCCGTCGTTCGAGGCGTCGCTCGTCAGCCACCGCCACGTGCGGATGGCGTCCGAATCCGCCAAAGAGGTCGGAATGATCGAGAAGGTCTTCAAGGCGTATGACGTGCGGGCGACCGTGCCTGAACCGCTGAGCGAGGAGGTCGCCTGGCGCATCGGCAACGCGACCGCCCAGTTTCTTCGCACGTCGCTCAGCGGCTACGACCGCAGCGACTCGGAAATGAACCGCATCATCGTCGGGCGCGACATGCGCAAGAGCAGCCCGATGCTCTCACGCGCCCTGATCGAAGGCATGGTCGCGACCGGATCGCACGTCATCGACATCGGCATGGTCGACACGTCGCAGATCTACTTCGCCGTCAACCACATGAAATGCTGCGGCGGCGTGCAGACCACCGCCAGCCACAATCCGTCGAACTACAACGGTTTCAAGATCTCCGGCCCCAAGGGCAAGCCGATCGGCGCCGAGACCGGCCTGGGCGAAATTCAGCGCATCGCGCAGGCCATCGCGCGGCACGCGGTGCCCAGCCTCGAAACGGTGCGGACGGTCGATCTTTCGGAGCCCTATCGCACGTTTCTGCATCGTTTCCTGGTCAAGCCGCGCCCGATCAAGGTGGTGGTCGACGCGTCAAACGGCATGGCCGGGCGCTGGTTCCCGATTCTCCTGGGCGACGTGCCGGGCCTGACGGTCGTTTCGCTGAATTTCACGCACGACGGCGAGTTCGCCCATCCGCCCAATCCGCTGGTGCCCGCGAACCTGGACCAACTCCGCGACGCGGTCCGGCAAAGCGGCTCGGATTTCGGCGCGTGTTTCGATGGCGACGCGGATCGCTGCATGTTCGTCGATGAGCACGCCGAAATCGTCCGCTGCGATCTGGTGACGGCGCTGCTGGCGTCCGAATTCCTGCGGAACAACTCGGGCGCGACGATCGTCTACGACCTGCGCTCGAGCCGCGTCGTCGCCGAAACGGTCCGACGCCTGGGCGGAATTCCGCGCCGCCAGCGCGTCGGGCACGTCTACATGAAGCGCGCCATGTCCGAGTCGCGGGCCGTCTTCGGCGGCGAGCTCTCCGGGCACTTCTACTTCCGCGATTTCTTCAATTGCGATTCGGGATTTTTCGCGTTCGTGGCGCTGCTGAACGCGCTGACGCACTCCGGCCGGCGTCTCTCGGAGCTGCTCAAGCCCTACGAAGTCTACGCCGCCAGCGGAGAGCGCAATTTCGAGAACGAGGACAAAGATGGCACGCTCAAGGCGCTGGCAGACGCCTATCGCGACGCGCGGATCGACTACCTCGACGGCATCACGGTCGAATACGACGACTGGTGGTTCAACGTGCGCGCGTCGAACACCGAGCCGCTGCTGCGCCTGAACGCTGAGGCGAACGACGCCGACCTGCTCGAGCGAAAGCTCGCCGCGCTGACGCCCATGCTGGGCCACCCGGTGGAGCACTGATGCCCGCGGCCAGCTCGGCGGCCGCAGTCGCCGACGAACAGTTCGTCCATCTCGCGCTGCGCGGCGGAATCGAGCTGGCCGCCGAACCGCTGCCCGAACGCGCGGCGACGACGTTGGTGTTTCGAATGCTCAGCGGCGCCGCGGACGACCCGCCGGACCTCACGGGCATTTCGTACATCGTCGAGCGTACGCTCTCGAAGGGGACCAAGCGGTTTGATGGCCAGGGTTTGGCAGACGCCTTCGACGCCATCGGGGCGCAGTGGTCCGGCGCGGCCGGACGGCAATCGACGCTGGTGCGCGTCGCCTGCCTGCCGGAGTTTACGGAGAAGGCGGTCGAGCTGGTCGCTGAGATGGTCTGCCATCCGACGTTGCCCGACGAGGCCTGCAGAGTCGCCGTCGATCTGTCCCTTCAGGACCTCAAACACCTCGAAGATGACCCGGATGCGCTCCTGCGGCTGGAAATCCAACGCCTGACGTTGGGTCCGGTCTTTGGGCGCAACGTCGGCGGCGAGTTGGACACGCTGCCGCGCGTCACGCCCGACGCGGTCCGCGCGCACTGGAAGCGCGGCTTCCACAGCGGCCGGTTGCAGATCACCGCTGCCGGCCGGGTGGATGTCGACGCGCTGGCGCGAAGGGTGGATCGCTGCTTCGCCGGTTTGGGCGATCCGGCCCGTGCCGGGCGCGAGCCGGCCCCGGTTGTGTTCACGCCGGCGCGCTCGCACCGCGACAAGGACCTGAAGCAGCAATACATCGCCATTACGCTGCCGGGCGTGCCGCGCGAGGACCCGCGCTTCGCGATCGAACAGGTGCTCATTGGCGTGCTATCGGGCGGCATGAGCGGGCGGCTCTTCACCGAAGTGCGTGAAAAACAGGGATTGGTGTACTGGGTCGGCGCCTGGCACGAGCAGCCGCGCGGCTCGGGCATCATTCACCTGGGCGCCAGCACGACGCCCGAACGATGTCATCAGACGTACGAAACGCTATTGCGCGAGCTGAAGCGCCTTGGCGAGGACCTCAGCGAGGCGGAGGTGACGCGGGCGCGCGACCAACTCATCGCGCAGCACGAAACCGAGGCCGACCTCACTCCAGCGCGCGTCGCCGGTCTCAGCGAAGACCTGTTCTTTTTCTCGCGTCCGGTCGGCCTGGCGGCCAAGCTGGATGCGTTGCGCGCCGTGAAGCTCGAGCAAGTCCGCGACTACGCGGCCGCTTTGCCGCGAGATCGGCTGTGCGTGGCGACGCTGGGGCCGAGGAAAATGGCGAATGGCGAGTAGCGAACTGTGCAGCGAGTTGCGAATAGCGAGTAACGAGTTTCAGATCGGCGACCGGACGCCGCACGCGCCAAGGAACCGCGAGCGGCGCCCGCGGCGGATGGTGCGTTCCTGCCAGAGCCGCGACCGTCAGGGAGCGGTCGGCCCAAAGTTCCGAAGCCAGTTCGGAACGCCAGGGTGGCCCCGGCTCCCGCGCCGACCGCTCCCTGGCTGTCGCGGCTCTGACAATCCATTGTTTCGGCTGCCAAGTCTTACGGTCGCGGCTCTGAAAACAAATCGACCCACTCCCGCGGCGTGTTTACGTTTGCCCAGCACGCGGCGAGGTCCAGCGGCACGTCCGGCGTCGAAACGTCTGCACATTCCGCCAGACGACGCGGCGCAAGCACGCCTTGTCGGACGAACTCGGCCAGCGCGCTCAGCCCCTCCGGCTCGTAAATGGCGAATAGCGGCTCTATTTCGCCACGAGCTCGCGGCAGCACCGCGATTCGCCCCGGTCGTCGCCGATCGATCAACCATGCGACCGCCTCGCGGCGGATCAGCGGCAGGTCGCAGGCGACAATCAGCCACGCTGCGTCGGGGCGATGATGGTGTGCCGAAAGCATGCCGCCGATCGGCCCGCCGCCTTCCAGCACATCCGTGATGACCCGACGACTCGGTGGGGCGGTACCGCCCGAACCTCGACAGTCAGCGGGCGGGGACTGGGTGAACCGCAGGCTTCTGGTATCCCCCGCTCCCTCACGGTCGCGGTTCGACTCCTTCGGACACCCCAGCAGCACTACTTCTTCCGCGAACGGCTCAATCACCCTCCCCCCGCGCTCGACCAGCGTCTCTCTGTCGATTTCGAGCAGGTGCTTGGGACGCCCCATTCGCCGGCTCTGGCCGCCGACGAGAATTCCGGCGCACAACGGTGGGAAGATGCCGCTCATCCAGCGTCAGCCCCGCGATGCCTCAGCCACTTGCAGACGCACCGCCTGCGGCTCGCGCGCCGCCGAGACCGTCACCAGCACCGACTTGAACGCCGGCGTGCGCGACTGCGGGTCGGCGACGGCCGGCACGAGCACGTTGGCCTCCGGGTAGTACATCGCCGCGTTGCCGGCGCGGATCGGCGCCTCGCGCACCAGCACGCGCATCTCGCCGATCTCGCTACGGACGCACGCGAGATCGTTCTCGCGCAGCCCGCGTTCGGCGATGTCCGCCGCGCTCATCAGGATCACGTCGCGCCGTTCCTGACCGCGGTAGAGGTCGTAATCCTCGTAGACCACCGTGTTGAATTGACCCTCGCTGCGGATCGTCATCAGCCGCAACTGCCCGCTCTCTCGCGGCAAGTCCGGCGGCGGCGTAATGTGAAAATGCCCATTCCCGTCGGGCGTCTTGAACCGCGGCTCGTGCAGCGTGCGGCTGGCGATCTGAAACTCCCGCCGCGTGCGGTCGATCTCCGCGATTTCCTCGTATCCGGGAATCGCCGCGGCGATCGCCCGGCGGATGTTCGTATGTCGCTCCATGGCGCGCCAGTCGATCGGGCCGGTGTCCCCCAGCACGCGCCGCGCCAGGTCGGCCACGATCTGCACCTCGCTGCGCGTGCCCGAATGCCGCGCGGGGCCGCCTTCGCTGAGGCGCACCAAGTTGAACATCGATTCCTGCGTGGTCGGCTGATCTTCCTCGTCGCGCGCCCGCACCGGCAGGATCAGCGTATGCCGCGCCCGGCCCCAAGCGTGACCGGTGTTCAGCGTCGTGCTCAGGTACACCGCCGACTCAAGCTCGCCGAATGCCGACGCGGCCCGCGCCGCGTCCGGATTACTGCCGAAGAGATTCCCGCCCAGGCACCACGCGTTTCGAATCCGTCCCTCGCGCATCGCCTCCATGCAACTCAGCGTGTCCATGCCCGGCGTGGTCGGCAGCGTCACGCCGAAGTGGCGCTGCAGCCGATCGAGCACTGCGTCGCGCAGCCGCGGCGAGACGCCCATCGACCCGACACCCTGCACGTTGCTGTGTCCGCGAATCGGCAACAGGCCGGCGTGCGGCCGGCCGACCATGCCGCGCAGCAGCGCCAGATTCACGATCGCGCGTACGTTGTCCACGCCGTGCACATGGTGCGTGATGCCCATCGTCCAGGCGAAGACAGCGGCTTTTGAGCTCGCGTACAGCCGCGCGACGCGATCGATGATCGCCAGCTCGACGCCGCTCCGAGCCGCAAGCGACTCGATCGATTGCGAGCGCAGAAATTCGCGAAACGCCGCGCCGCCGTGCGTGTGCGCAGCGATGAACGCCTCATCCGCCGCTCCCAGCTCGTCGATGCGCTTGGCGATTGCGGTCAACAGCGCGATGTCGCCGCCGATGTGCGGTTGCACGTACTCGCTGGCCATCGGCGAACCCCACACGAGGCTGCGCAAATCAGACGGCACGCTGAAGCGCACCAGCCCCGTTTCGCGCAGCGGATTGATGACGATTACCTGTCCGCCGCGGCGGCGCAAGTTCATGAGCATTGTCATCAAGCGCGGATGATTGGACGCCGGGTTGCCGCCGATCAGGAAGAGCGCGTCGCAGCCGGCCAGGTCGTCGAGGCGGATGGTGGCGGTGCCGCTGCCGACGCTGCCGGAAAGCGCCACGCCGCTGGCCTGGTGACAGTAGTAGCTGCAGTTGTTGACGTTGTTGGTGCCGTAGAGGCGCGCGAAGAGCTGCCAGAGAAACGCGGCCTCGTTGGATGCCCTGCCGCTGAAGTAGAAGAAGTTCTCATCCGCCTTGGCGCTCCGCAGGCGTTGCTCGCACAGGCTCAGCGCCTCGTCCCAGGTGATCGGCCGATATGCGGCTTCATCCGGTCCGGCATACACCGGCTCGCTGAGGCGGCCCATGTGCTCGAGATTACGCGGCGAGAGCGCGCGAAGTTCGGCAAAGCCATAGCGCCGCCAGAACTCGGCGCGAATGCGTCCCTGCATGTCGGCGGCCATGGCCTGCATCGATTTCTTGCAGATCTCGGGGAAGTGACCGGCTTCGTTGACCATTCCGCCGCGTTGGCCGCCCATGCCCAGCGCGCAAGTCTTACAGGCGTTCTTGCTGCGCAGCGCACGGTAGAACCGCATCAGCCCGCCGGCCTGGCGCGCCATTTGGAGGGCGTACAGGATTGACCGCCAGCCGCCGGCGGCGCGCGGCGTTCGCATGCAGGTGCTCCACGAAGCAGGCAGCCCGAGTCGATGTTTGCATTCTATCGTTTGGCGCAAAACCCGCCGCGCGGGGTGCGGCGCCGCGCGCCGGCGGCCTCCCGACGACGGCGTGGACGATCTCTTGTAGGTCTCCCAGCGGCGGGTACTGACACAATTTGGCCTGTCCGAGCCGCGCCCGTCAGGAAGCGGGATTGGGGAGGCATCGTTCGCCGCATCCCGCGCTCCCTCACGGTCGCGGCTCGGAATCAAACCGCAGCACTACCCAGTGGCAGAAAAAGCAACGGACGCCGAAGGCTTCGCCACGGCGTCCGTTCTCTGGAATCCCGGTCGAAACCGGTATTACGCGATCGTCACTACGGGCACACTTGCTGCCAGTGCGCGAGCAGGATGCCCAGATCCGGCTCGTTCGTGGCGCCGTCGCGGTTCAGGTCGCCGCATGCGCCGGCCTGCCATGACGAGAGCAATATGCCCAGGTCGGATTCGTTCACGACGCGGTCGGCATTCAAATCGCCTGGGCAGGTGTTCGACAGATTCGACATGATATTCACGCGAATCGTGCCGGTTTCGGTCGAGGTCGACGTGTGCCGCCAGCCGCAGGGCGCGGTCTGTGCCGGGAAGGCCGACACGCCGACGAAGTACTCGCCCTTGCTCAGCGCGCCGTCCTCGCCGCCCATGATGATGCCATTTGGCACGCTCAGGCGCGGCGTGTCGTCGCCGAAGCTCAGCGCGCTGTAATTGGTGTTGGCCGGCGTGTTGGGCGCGTCGTCATTGCTGCCGACCAGCGCGCCGCTGCTGACGTTGTACAGCGAGAGCACCGTGTCGCTCGGGAACGCGCCGGAAAGCGCGCTGCCGTCCGTGTGAACATCCAGCGTGTCGCTCGAAGGGACGCCGGCCGCCGACGCCACCACGTCCTGCGTCAGCACGAAACGCAACCATTTCACCTGGCCGGCGGCGATCGGCAAATTAACCACCAGCGGACCGGCCGGGCTGGCCGCGTCATCATCGATCAATGCGCCGGCGCACGTTGCGACCGGCGGAACGGGCGGCGGCGGCGGCGGCGGAATCTGATCGGCGATCAGCTCGAGCAACATCTGCGTGAACAGCGGCGGCGCGAACGCTGCGAACTCGTCGCTTTCGAGGACGCCGTCGCCGTCGAAATCCGCCGCGACGCCGTTTTGCGTGGCGCCGATGCTCGCGACCGCGTCAGCGTGCAACAGTGGGCACACCTGCTGCGCAAGCAACGTCGTCGTGCCGGTCGCGACGTACGCGATCGTCACGCCGAAATCGCGATCGGGGATTGTGATTCCACCGCCGGGTAGACCGACGATGCTCACATTCGTCGCGTAGACGCCCTGCACCTGGGCGGTGTAGGCGACGCGGAACTGGCCAAGCTGGCCCGAACCTGCCGGAACCGAGGCGCCGCCGATATTGGCGGTGTTCCAGATCGTCACCAGGGCGTCAAAGTTGATGGGGCCGACGGCTTCCACGCGACGACCGATGATGACATTGGTGATCCGCGCGGGGCCCGGTTCGCCCGGGCCGCAAACCATGTCGCCGTCGTCGAAGAGCTGGCGCGGAAACGCGATTGCTGCCGGGCCGGTGATCCAATACACGAACTGCGTGGCGTCTGGGTATGCGCGGTACACGGTTGTTCCCGGTCCGCGGACGACGCCAGTCCCGTCGCTTCCGATGGTGACTTGGTCCCACACTACGCTCGACGCCGGCGCCGACTGCACGTCGGCCAGCGGCATCGGGTCGGCGGCGTACGCGGACATTGAGGCCATTGCACATACGCCTGCGATCGCTAGAACGCGCTTCATGAGCTGCCTCCCTGAGCAAAATGAAGTTAGAACCAACAAATCTACGCGAGAAAGCACGGAACGCCGCGGACGACTGCCCGCGGCGTTCTCGTGCTGAAATCGAACGTCAGAACTGCAGGCTACGGGCTTACGGGCAGACGTTCTGCCAGTTCGCCAGGACGATACCCAAGTCGGGCTCGCTGGTGTTGCCATCGCCGTTGACATCGCCGCAGGCGCCGGCCTGCCAGCCGCCGAGCAGGATGCCCAGGTCAGACTCGTTGACCACGCGATCGCCGTTCAGGTCACCTGCGCACAGGTTGTTCAGGTTACCCGAGATGTTGAGACGGACCGTGCCGGTCTCCGGCGAGGTCGACGAGTGACGCCACGCGCAGTTCAGGGTCGAGGCCGGGAACCCCGACAGGCCGATCAGGTAGATGCCCTTGTTCAGCGCGCCATCCTCGCCGCCCAGAATGATCCCGTTCGGCACGCTCAGGCGCGGCGTGTCATCGCCGAAGCTCAGGGCGCTGTAGTTTGTGCCGGTCGGGCCGTTGGGGGCGTCGTCGTTCGATGCGATCATCGCGCCCGTGGCGCTGTCGTACAACGACAGAACCGTGTCAGTCGGGTTCGCGCCGGTCAGCACGCTGCCGTCGGTGTGAATGTCCAGCGTGTCTGACGACGGAACGCCGGCAGTCGACGCGACGACATCCTGCGACAGCGTGATCTGGTACCAGAGAACCGAATTCGCGGCCATCGGAGAGTTGACGACGAGCGGCCCGGCCGGGCTGCGCGAGTCGTCGTCAATCAGCGAGCCGAGGCACACGCCGTTCGGACGCGTCGGCGGCGGCGGCGAGGTGCCGACGAAATCGCCCGTGAACCGAAGCGCGAAGTTCGCGCGAGCCGGCGGTCCGCCGAAGAAACGTGCGTCGGCCGGATCGTACATGCCGTTGGCGTTCGCGTCGCGCCAGTAGACGTCGTCGCTGCCACCAATCGAAACCGGACGGCTACCGAAGAGCAGGTTGTGAACCGCGCCCGGCGTCAGGCAGTTCGGGGCGGGCAGGCAGCCGATGCCGCCGACGGGAACCACGCCGCCGACCGGCACGTACAGCACGTCAACCGCAAAGCCGTTATCCGGCAGAACGATCGGGGTGGCCAGACCGGTCAGGTCAACCGGCGTGGTGGTGTACGCGTGCACCGTGCCGTCACCGACGACGTTGTTGAACGTGGCGCGGAAGCCGCCGATCAAGTTAGTGTTGATCGGAGACGCGGCGGTGCCGGACGTGTCGAGGTCGTTAAAGAACAGCACGACAACGTCGAAAGAAATCGGTGTTAGCTGGGTGCTGTTGATGTAAAAGCCGAGCTCGGCCGCGGTCAGCCGGAACGTGCCGGGGTTGCCCTCGGCCGGTCCGCAAACCAGCGACAGATCGTCCATGGCGCGCTTGGGCAACGCACCACTGGTGAATACGGTTTCGCCGGTCAACGGGTAATTGTCGTATCCGACGACGATCGTGCGCAGGTCAATCCCGGTGCCTGGCGCGGGCGTGCCGTCCAGATTCGCAACGGCGGACGCCGAAACCGTGCCGGTCACGGTCGTGGTGAGCATCGTCTCGGGGGCGGCGTTTCCCGCGAGTGCTGTGCTGGTCGCACCAGCGATCAGCGCTACCAAACTCCACTTTCGCATTGTGCCTCTCCTTCGAAGGACTTGGGATACAGAACGCTTCTCGAAACTCATTCGATCCGGCGAACATTCGCCGAATCCCGGAACATAAGAAACACAGGCAATCGCCCGCCGGGTGGCGATGCCAAAGAACACATCGAGTGTTATGTACGCCACGGGCCCATAAGGCGTCCGCGCGCTCAGTCGGCGCAAGGCCAGCCTTTCTCACGGCCGTTTTGCGGCCTATCTGCCCCAGCGCAGACACGCCGCGACGCCCCGAACGGTCGGGTTCGAGACGGAATTTCAGGTAGTGGCTGGGTTTGGTAGGGTTGCTACTCGCCTCTTTCCGCAACCGCGAAAACCGACCACTCCGTGAAGAATCTTAGCCCTGCATTTGTCAATTCGCAACAGAAAATCGACGTTAGCCGGCGGAACCAGAGGCTGCTGCCGCGAATTGGGGACAAGGGGTTCAGACCGCCCAGGCGGCTAGAGGATATTACCGCTGCGGCTCGCAGGGTCGCGTGGGTGGGAATCCGCGGTTTGGGGCTGCCCCGATTCTCCTTGCAATCGTTATCCGCTACCCGCTACTCGAAACTCTGCCCGCGCGGGTTCACGCCGCCACGCGCGTTTCACGATAGAATGACCACGATGGGCAAAAACTTCGCTTCGGGCACGTGCGGATTCGTACTCCTTTCCGCTCTCGCGCTTACGGTTCTCGGCGGCTGCTACGGCCCGGCCCGGATCCGCTCCGATGCGCGGATTCAGCGCGGAATCGTGTACGTCCTGCCGGGAATTGAAGGCCCCAGCCGCTGGAATCGCGACATCGTCTACGGTTTGGCCGAAGGCGGCGTCGGGTCGGCGATCGAGGTCTACGACTGGACGACCGGGCTGCCGGGCGGGTTCGTCTTCAACCTCGCCAGCTACGAGCGAAATCTGCGCCAGGCCGCCGCCCTGGCGCGGAAGATCGTTGCGTACCGCGAGCGCTACCCCGGCCGGCCCGTATACCTGGTCGGGCATTCGGGCGGCGCGGGCATCGCGATCATGGCGATTGAGGCGCTGCCGCCCGGACGTCAGATCGACATGGCGATCTTGTTGGCCCCCGCGCTCTCGCCGGAATATGACCTGCGCAAGGCGCTGCAGCGCACGCGTCACGGCGTGGTGAACTTCTACTCGGAACTCGACCTGGGTCTGCTGGGCGTCGGGACGACGATCTTCGGCTCGATCGATCGAGAGCACGGCGCATCGGCCGGCGCGGTGGGGTTCGACGTGCCGTCTGCGCTCAAGGCGGCGGACCGTGAGCTGTACGACGGGAAGCTGCGGCAGGTGAAGTGGTCGCCGCAGATGCGGAAGATGGGGGTCAGCGGCACGCATTCGGGCTGGACGTCGCGCTCGTTCGTCCGCGATTACCTCGCGCCGCTGATCAGCGAGAGCGAAGCCAATCACCCGTTGCCAAAGACGCTCTTCCAGGAATAAGTTCGAGTTGCAAATAGCGAGTAGCGAGTTCCAGATCGGCGAGGTTGACGTGCCCGGCAACTCGTAACTCGCTCTTCGCTCTCCAAACTCCGCGCTCGCCTCGCCCACCAGTTGACTGGCCGCTTCAAGCCCCACGATCCGCCGGACGAGCGATCAGGCCGCTTCACTCTGTCGGCCTGAAGGTCCGATCTTCTGGATAGGGCGCGCCGAGGCGGCGCCGCCGCGCGCCCGGCTTGACACGCGCGCAGGCGCGAAAGAGAATCAAAAACCAGCCGCCGGGAGCGGGCTGTGGAATGCCTGCGCAGCCGGGGACTGACCCCGCCGCGCGCGGCGGAAGGAGCCGAGGCCGATGGACCAACCCTCCTCGCATCTTCGGATCAAGAAGGCCGACGGCGTGTCGGTGGTCGAGTTCGCCGACCGCAAGATCCTGGAGGAGCTCTCGATCCAGGAGATCGGCGAAGAGCTGGATCAACTGGTCGAAGCCGAGCCAGGCATTCGGCTGCTCTTGAATTTCAAGAACGTCGATCACCTGTCGTCGGCGGCGCTGTCAATGTTGATCACGCTGCAGAAGCGCGTCGAGGGTCAGAAGGGCGCGCTGCGCCTGTCGGACATCAACCGGCAGATCCTCGAGGTCTTCAAAATCACTCGGCTGAACAAGCTCTTTCAGATTCACGACAGCGCCGATCAGGCGCTGGCCGGCTTCGCCAAGAGCTGACCAGCCCGGGCGGTCGGTGCGAGCGGTGATGATGACGATGCCCGAGCAATTCGGCATCCGCGAATCGGACCTGACCGAAATGGTCGTGCAGAACGACCTGCGCGCGGTCAAGATCCCCGAAGACCGCATCATGAGCCTGCTGGAGCGCGCCGGCTACGACGGCGATACGCTGTTCGCAATCAAGCTGGCGCTCGAAGAGGCCCTGACCAACGCGGTGAAGCACGGCAACAAGAATGACCGCGCCAAACGCGTCGTGGTGCGCTATCACATCGACCCCTCGCGCGTGGTCGTCGCGATTCGCGATCAGGGCAACGGATTTCGCCCGACCGCCGTGCCCGACCCGACGGCCGAGGAGAATCTGGAGCGCCCCAACGGCCGAGGCATCATGTTGATGCAGGCGTACATGACGCGTGTGCAGTACAATGAAGCGGGCAACGAAGTATGGATGCTCAAAGAGAATCTGTGTCGCCAGGATTGCCCGCCGACGCCGTCGAGCCCGACCTGAAGCTCGACATTCGGCGCGAGGGGGCGGCGCAGGTCGTCGGCCTGATCGGGGCGGTGCGTCTGGACGGCGCCGAACAGCTGCAGGCCAGCTTGCCGGCGCTGGTGACGGCCGCCGTTCCGAATCTGATCCTTGATCTTTCGCGCCTGGAATTCATCGCTTCGGTGGGATTGGCGGCATTGGTCGCCGCGCAGCGCAAGTCAAGGTCGCTTCGTGGTGCGACGTACATCGTCAACCCCACGCCTTCAATCGCACAGCTCCTGAAGTTGACGCGCATTGATCAAGTCATTCACAGCTTTCCGACGCTGGAACTGGCGCAAGCGGCGATGAAGGCGCCGACGAGTTGAAACGCCGCCGGATCGAGGTCGACGTTCCTTGCAAGCGAATGAAACTCCCGAAGCGTTCCCGTACGCGCCGCCACCAAGCGCCGAGGCGCTTTCATGGAGAATTGCTCTGTGCTGCGCGTTGGCGGGCGCGGTGACGGCGCCGATCGTCCTGTTCGCGGTGCTGGATTTCGGCGAGGTGGCCGCGCTTGCGTGCACGCCCGTGCCGATCGGATTCGGATTCCTGATCGGGCGGCGCGCCCGAAGTCAACCGACGATCATTCGCGACTCCGGGATTCTCGGCGGCGCCGGCGCGCTGCCGCTCGTGATTCTGCTCATTTCCCGGGTCGATCCGTCCGACACGATGGCGCCGCTGTTTTACTTTCTGTCCGTCGGCTATCCGGCCATTGTGGGATTCGCCCTGTTCGCGTTGACGGCACTGACCGCAACGCTCGTCCGGAATCTGACGCGACGCAACGGCGCGGCCCAGGCCATGCAGCCGAGAACGGACGGCGACTCGACGGCGGCGCGCTGACGACCTTTCCGGTAGTGGCTCAATTTCGTCAAGCGACCCCGGGGAAACCCTCGGCACCGAGGCCCGACCGTAAGGGAGCGGCTTTCTGCTCGTCGCAAGAGACCCCTCCCTTACCGTCCCATTACGGTCGGGGCTCGGCTGGGAAGTTCCTTCGCGAAACTGAGCCACTACCACCTTTCCGGCTGAGCGGACGGCACCGACGCACGGACCGGACGCGTCAGGGCGACAAACCCTCCGTCAGACGTGCTTGGGTACATTCGGCACTCCCCGGCGGCGCGCGCTCGGCGCGCCATGATCGATCGCGCCCGCGCGGCGTTCGCTACATCGCCTCGCGCGCGTTGCGTTCGAGAATTCCCGTCGTCGCGGCCTCGGTTCGTCGCTTGCGCAGCCGCGTCGTTTGCCGCTTGTAGCGCTTGCCGGTTTCGGTGACGTGTTTTCGCGCCACAAACTCGCGGTCGTTGGGGAGCTTGGGCAGCGTCAGCGTCGCGCAGAGCGCCTCCAGTCGGTCGCGAATCTGCGCTACCGAATACGCCGCGCCGCATCGTGCCTTCACGCTCGCCGCGATTACGCGCAGCGCGACTTCGTTCGGCAACAGATTCGACAGCGACACGCCCGTTTCGCGATAGAGCTGCGCGAGCAGGTCAGAGTGCAGCGCGGGCCAGGTTTCGGCGTTCGCGGGCAAGGCGCTCTCGTCGCGAACGGTCTCCAGGCGCTTCGTCACGTGCTGCACGTACTCCGGCGAGAGGTCGATCGTTACGTATCTCCGCCCGATGCGTTTGGCGGCCGCCGCCGTGGTGCCGCTGCCGGCGAAGGGGTCGAGCACGATGTCGCCCGGATTGCTGCTGGCCAGGATGATCCGCGTCAACAGCGCTTCGGGCATCTGGCAGCCGTGGAAGCCTTGCCGCTCGGCGAACGTTCCGCACACACGCGGAAACTCGTCCCACACGTCATCCGGCACGCGGCCGGCGGGATGGGCCCTCAAATCTTGATACTCGGTGTGCCGCGCGCTGGGGAAACGAACGGCGCGGTCATTAAACGTGAAGCGCTTGCGGTCGCGGGTGAAATAAAAAACGTGCGTGTGACCGCGGGCGAACTTGTTTTTCATGCTCTGCCCGAAGTTGTAATGCCAGATGATCCAGTTGCGCAGCGTCAGACCCAGCTCGCGCCCGAGGATCCGCACATCCGCGGCGAAGTCGTCACCGATGGCGATGTAGAACGACCCATCCGGCTTGAGCACGCGTTTGCACGCGCTCATCCACTGCTGCGTCCAGGCGACGTACTGGCTGTCGGGCATGTCGTCGCGGTAAGTGTCGTATACGTACCCGATGTTGAACGGCGGGTCTGCGAAGGCCAGGTCAACGCATCCGGCCGGCCAGGTCGAGAGCAGCTTGATCGCGTCGCCGCAGTAGGTCTTGTTCGGAGTCATCTCAAGTCTCAACGGGTTGCGATACTCTGGGCTCGCGTATCCAGCGCGTCAACGATCCGTCCGGCGCGCCTGAAGCAAGGACTCCTTGCGGCCCGCGACGCCTGCGTCGCCGCGCACCACCGCGCCCCGCATTTCTTCAGCCGGTCCGCACAAACCGAGACGATTCTAAAGCAGTTCCGCGGACCTTGTTGGATGAGATGCAATCAGCGTGACCGGCCCAATTAGTTGCTGCAGTCGCCGCGCTGCGTCCGTCGCATGCGCTGGCGGCACAGCGCGCCGAGCGTTGCGAGTTGTTCGCGCAACGCGCAGGCGCGATTCATGGCGCAGGCCTCCGCCAGCAGACACTGCCGTAGTTCCGCGTCGCAGCTCAAGCCGCTGGCGATCAGGTCGACCGTGTCACCCAGCGGCAGATTCGCGTCGCAAAGCTCTAGCCAATGAGCGAGCAACTCCGACGGCAAGCCGAGCAGTTCGCGCAGCGCCTTTTTGAGCCCCGCGCGGATCTCGCGCTCACATGCGGGGGAGAGAACCCCGGCGGCGGCAAGCCGTTCGACGCGCGCCACGCGATACGCGAGTTCACCGCTCTCCTCCTGCGCGATTCGCATTCGCGCCAGTCCCTGCAGCAGGATGTTGAAGCGACCGTCGTCGAGCTTCTCCGACGCGACGATCTTGCCGACACCGACCACCGGGTGGATTGGCGCGCGAAGCGTGTAGTAGAGGGCCTCGAACCCGGGCTTGAGCAGCGCGACGGCCATGAACCCGTCGCCGGCCAGCGCGTCGCCGGTCATTTCGCGATAGCGCTGCTCAAACACATGCAGCGGCAACACGGCGCGCGGGAAAAGCACGACCTGTGGCAGAGGGAAGACTGGTACGCGGTCCGGAATCAGTACGGATTCGGGGTCCAAAGGCGATTGACCTCTATCCGCGGCGCGATCGTGTCGCCGCGATTGTTCGATCACGTGCGTTTCAGAATGCCACGGTGATTCTATCGTCGCCGCATCGCGTGTCGCGCCAAAATCGGCGAAATCCCCGCGTGCGATGCGCATCGCGTGCGGCGATCAGCGCCGCATTTCGCCGCGGATCACCATCAGGCGCGGCTCGGTCATTTCCTCGATCGCAAAACGGACGCCTTCGCGTCCGACGCCGCTCATCTTCACGCCGCCGTAGGGCATGCTGTCGACACGGAAGCTCGGAACGTCGTTGATGATGACGCCGCCCACCTCGAGCTCGTTAAACGCGAGCATCACGTGGTTCAGATCGCGCGTAAACACTCCGCACTGCAGCCCGTAAGCGCTCTCCCCCGCGATCGTGACCGCCTGAGCAAAGTCATCGAACGGCGTCAGCGTTGCGACCGGGCCGAACGCCTCGACGCAACTGATCTTCTGCGTCGCTGCGACGTTCTCCAGCAGTGTCGCGTCGAAGAACGCGCCGTTGCGCCGTCCGCCGCACAGCACCCGCGCGCCGGCCGCGCAGGCCTCGCTTACCCACGCTTCCAGCCGAATCGCGTCTGACTCACTGATCAGCGGTCCCAGGAAAGTGTCGTCCTTGAGCGGATCGCCGGACTTCAGCGAGACAGCGCGCTCGATGAGCTTGTGCTTCAGCGCATCGTACGCCGAACGGTGAATCAGCACGCGCTGCACACTGATGCAGCTCTGGCCGGATTGGTAGAACGCGCCGAAGGTGATTCGCTCGGCGACGTGATCGAGATCGACGCGCTCGTCGACGATGCACGCCGCGTTGCCGCCGAGCTCGAGCGTCACGCGCTTGCGCGGCGCCTTTTCGCGCAGCGCCCAGCCAGTCTCGGGCGAGCCGGTGAAACTCAGCAGCCGGATGCGATCATCCGTAGCGAGGCGCTGCCCGACGCGAGCCGGGCAGGGCAGGATCGAAAACGCGCCGCGCGGCAGGTCGGTCTCCGCCAGGATCTCGCCAAGCAGGATCGCGCTGATCGGCGTGTACGACGCGGGCTTGAGCACCCACGGGCAGCCGGCGGCGATGGCCGGCGCGATCTTGTGCGCGGCCAGGTTGAGCGGGAAGTTGAAGGGCGTGATGAATCCGCACGCTCCGACGGCGAAACGCCGCAGAATTCCCTCGCAACGCTCCGAACGCGGAGAAATATCGAGCGGGAGCCACTGGCCGGAGATGCGCGTGGCTTCTTCCGACGCGACACGGAAGGTGTCCTGCGCCCGCGCGATTTCGCCGCGCGCGTCGCGAATCGGTTTTCCGGCTTCGACCGCCAGCACGTGCGCGAATTCGTCGCTGCGTTGTCCGAGTCTGGCGGCGACATGCGCGAGCACGTCGCGGCGCGCGTGCGCCGGTATTTCGCGCATCGCCCGCGCGGCGTCATGCGCCAAACCGATCGCGCGGTCCATCAGCGTCTCGTCCGCTTGCGCCACGTGCGCGGCGGTAACGCCGAGATACTTGTTCGTCACCGCCAGCGCGGCGTTGGGCTGCTGCGGTTGGTTGGCGAGCAAGAGCGGATAGCTGTTGCGGAGCATCGAGTGGCATGATACGCGTTCGCCAGTCGGAATCGCGAGCGCGTCACGCCGGCACTGACTGGCTGGCCGCGCGCGAACCGCTATCATCCGGTTCGGAATCGCCCGTCAACCATCGGAAGCCGAAATGACCGCGAATGCACAGACCGAATTCCCCCGCCGCTACGTGGCCGCGGATGTCGACCTTGGCCGCTGGGAGTCCGCCGAGACCTACTATCGCGAGCTCGCCGAGCGCCCGCTGAACAGCGCCGCCGACTACGAGCGCTGGCTGCTGGACTTCAGCGAGGTCGACGCGGCCTTCAACGAAGAAGGCACGTCGCGCTACATCGCTTTCACGCGGCAGACGGACGACCCGCAGCGCGAGCAGCGCTTTCTCGATTTCATTGAAAACGTCAAACCCAAGCGCGAGCCCTGGCACGACCGGCTGCGACGCAAACTCGACGAGACGGCGCGGCGTTTCGCGCTGCCGCGGAAGCGCTACGAAGTGCTGGAGCGCAGCGTTCGCAACGCCATCGAGATCTACCGCGACGAGAACGTGCCGCTGCAGACCGAAGACGAGAAGCTCTCGCAGCAATATCAGAAGACCTGCGCCGCGATGACCGTGCAGTACGACGGCCGCGAGCAGACACTGCAGCAACTGGGCCGATACCTGGAAGAGCCGGATCGCGCCGTGCGCGAAGCGACCTGGCGGCTGGGGGCTGACCGTTTCTTGCAAGACGCCGGCGCACTCGACACGCTCTACGACCAGATGGTCCATCTTCGCGATCGCATCGCGCGCAACGCTGGCTGCCGCGATTTCCGGGAGTACGCATTCAAGGCGATGGAGCGTTTTGACTACACGCCGGCACATTGCCTGGCGTTTCACGAGGCCATCGAAACGGTCGTCGTACCGGCGGCGAGAAAGCTGGCGGAGGAGCGGCGGCAGAAGCTCAAACTCGACCGGCTGCGCCCCTGGGACACGGCGGTCGATCCGGAGAACCGACCTCCGCTGCGCCCGTTTGATAACGACGCGCGACTGGCTGACGGCTGCAGCCGGATTTTCAATCGCGTTCACCCGGACCTGGGCGGCGTCTTCGACACACTGCGACGAAACGACTCGCTCGATCTGGGCAGCCGCAAGGGCAAGGCCCCCGGCGGATACCAGTCGAATTACGACGAACGCCGCATGCCATTCATCTTCATGAACGCGGTCGGCACCGAAGGCGACGTGCGGACGCTGCTGCACGAAGGGGGGCACGCGTTCCACACCTGGGCCTGCCGGCAGGAGCCGCTGATCGCGTATCGACACTATCCGACCGAATTCGCCGAAGTGGCCAGCATGGGCATGGAATGTCTGGCGCTGCCGCACGTCGGCGAGTTCTACGGCGAGGACGCCAATCGCGCCCGGCGGCGGTTTTTCATTGAGATCATCAACTTTTTCCCGTGGATGGCGCGGGTCGACGGGTTCCAGCATTACGTGTACACGCACGTCGAGCATTCGCCCGAGCAGCGCAAGGACGAATGGGTCAAGCTGACGCGGCGTTTCTCGAAAGATGTCGATTGGAGCGGGCTGGAAACCTACGACCGCCATTTGTGGCATCGCAAGCTGCATTTCTTCGAAGTCCCGTTCTATTACGTGGAGTATGGGATCGCCCAGCTTGGTGCGCTGCAGGTCTGGCTGAACAGCAGGCGGAACTATGAGGACGCCGTGGCGTGGTACCGCAACGGCCTGGCGCTAGGCGGCTCGCGGCCGCTGCCGGAGCTGTTCGAGGCGGCCGGCTGCAAGTTCGACTTCACGGCGGCGACGCTGCGGCCGCTGATCGACGCCGTGATGGACGAGATTTCGCGGTTGTGAAAGTCGTTGGGCAGAGTCGCAGTTATGTTCGCAACACGCATTCAAGCTTCAAAATACGCTCGACGCCGAGGCCCGACGGTAGGGGAGCCGCTTCTGCTGGTCACAAGAGACCCCTCCCTGACGGTCCCTGACGGTCGGGGCTCGGCTGGGAGCATCTTCGCGAGACTAAAAGACTCTCGTGCCCATGGTAGTGGCTCAGTTTCGCTTGCGACGCCGGGAAAACGCTCGACAACGAGGCCCGACCGTAAGGGAGCGGCTTTCTAGCCGTCGCAAGAGACCCCTCCCTTACGGTCGGGGCTCGGCTGGGGAGTTCCTTCGCGGAACTGAGCCGCTACCGTGCCCATTGACGCGTTTGATTCGCCCGACCGATTCATCTATCCTCGTCAGACTCTACATCGACGCGTTGCACGAACGGAGGATTACGAATGGCTCGATGGCTGGCCGGTCTCGCCGCAATCATGTCGCTTGCTCTTGTTTTGCCCCTCTCGCCGGCTCAGAACCCGCAGCCGAACGTCGTTCAACCGACGCCCCCGCCGCAGCGAAAGCCCGCGACGCAGCGCCCGCTCACCGGCAAGGAAAAGCTGCAATACATCGTCAGCCAGGTCGATCTGACGGCGGAGCAGGAAAAGCACGTCTCCGGGCTCTTCGAACGCTACGAAAACGACACGAAGCAGGAGCAGGAGCGCGTGCAGAAGCGGGTCGAGGAGATTCGCGCGCTGTACGCCGAGATTCAGGCCGCCGAGCAGGCCGGCGATCAGAAGAAGAAGGACGCGCTGAACGAACAACTCCGCCTGATGGCGCCCGGTGTGCAGGCCGAGGAGGACTTTCTCCGCGATTTCGCCACGGCCCTGACACCGCCGCAGAAGACGCAGTTCGACGCCGTGAAGGCGCGGCTGGTTCGCGCGCCAGACGGCGGCCTGCGGCCCGCGGACCTGCTGAACATCATTCAGGGCTTCAAGCTGACCGACGACCAGATGACGCGCGTTAACACGGTGAAAGAGGGGTTTCGAAAGAGCGTGAACGAGATGGCCACGCTCGAAGACCCGCAGCGCGCCGAGGTGTTACAGCGGTTCTCAAACGACCTACGCGGCGTGCTGACGACCGAACAGCAGGCTGAGTACGACAAGAAGGTGACGCGCATGCGGCCGCCGGCGGCCAAAATCACCGGCACGCTTCCGGGCGGCGGCACGATCGAGATTCAGCCCGTTGACGCGCCGCCGTGGATGAAAAACCAGCCCGCGCAACCGGGCGCACAGCCCGCCGGGCAGCCGACTGAAAAACCGACGCCGACGACCATGCCCAAGTAGTTGCAGCGGGCGTCACAGCTCGCCGGTACGACCGCCGCTGAGACGGTCGGAACCGGCGCAGCTTGTCCGAACCGCGACCTTTGGGGAGCGGGGAACGCGGCGTCATGTCGGTTCCTAATCCGCCCCAGCCCCGCGCGCAAGCGAATAGCGGGCTGCGGTTTTGGAGCGCATCCAACTACGCACCGCCCGCTACTCACTGAGGCGACTCAGTTCACGGCAAATACCGCCCGCACCCCCAATCTCCCAGCACGATTCCCAGATCGCTCGAATCGATGTACAGATCCGGGTTCAAATCCGCGCGCGCATCCCAGAACGGGTCGCCCGGACGCGTGTTCCACGCCGACAGGATGATCCCGAGATCCGACTCGCTCGTCCGCTGGTTGCCGTCGCAGTCTCCGCGGCAATAAGCGGCGAGCAGCTCGAACGACATGTGGATCGGCGGCGAAGGCGGCATGCAAGGATACGGCACTGGCGCCCAGGCGCCATAGAGCCAGCAATCCGGCGTCGGCACCTGCGTCGTCATCACCCGACCGAGACAAGCGGTGAGCGTCGGCACCGGCAGTGTCGGCGGCGTTTGCGTGCTGAGCCAGCCCCAGAAGTCGCCGTGTAAACCCGGCAAGTCAGACGGCACGTGGCCGGTCAGTCGCCTGGTGCAGCTCGGCGGATCCCAGGTCGTGCCGACAATCGCCTGAACGCTCAGCCAGTACTTGAATCCGTCGCGCTCAGCGAAGAACGCCGGGAGCGCGGGCGGCCCCGGCGTCGCCGGATCGCGCGGATCCGGAACGCTGCACAGCAGGCAGCAATCTTCAAGCACGACTTCGTACGAGTACAGCAGGTGGCCCAGACAATCGGGGAACTCCGACGGCCGAATCGTCACCGCCGACGCGGGCGCGAAGTACGTGCCCAACGCCGAACCCGGCGCGGCTGCTGCCGCCGGCGGACACGGCTGTGACGGATCGAGCCAGTGGAACGTGAGCAGCCAGCCGTCGATCGCGCGCAGCGGATCGATTGCCGGTCCCGGCGCATAGCGATCGTCGAAGTAGCTTCCCCACCAGCGCAGCGCGCGAATTGCGCGTCCGTCGGAGTAGAAGTCATCGGCCACGACGCTGTTCACGTCGATCGTCGGCGCGTCCGACGTGATCAGGAACGCCATGTCGTAAAACTGCGTCGTGCCCTCCGTGCGCCACGGGCCGCCGGCTGTTTGCACGGCCGACGGATTCAGGATCGGCGTCGGCCCGCGGCCGGCTTCCTGCCAGCGCCAAATAGCCGGGTTCGGCGGTAGATTCGAGATCGCGCCGACGTCAAACCAATACGTCGTGCCCGGAATTTGCGCGACGATTGTCGGAAGGGTGAACGAGTAGAAATAGATCTGCCCGCTTTCCGAGTTCGTCATGCCGGTCGGCGTCTCGAGCACCTGCGCGAACGGCACGTTCTGCGCCCAGACGATGGGTCCGGGAAGCGGGAACGGCACGCCAGGCACGCTTTGGTGAATGCTCAGGTGAAACGCCGCGATGCCTGAGCCGCGCTTCTCCAACCCGGCCGCGTCGAGCTCGTAATTGCCCCACCAGTGCAGGTCGGTGATCGAGCCGCCTTCGCAAATCCAGTCATCCGCGCGCGTCGTGCGACCGGTGAGCGCGTCGTCGTGCGTGTGCAAGCCGGACAAGTCGGTCCGCGGCGGCTGCAAGTACTTGCTGGGCGGGATCACCACGCCCGGCAACCAGATGTCCGACGTCGCGTCGAAGTTGATCTCCGGATGTAGCGGCGGCTGGGTCCACTTGGGCGTCAGGGGCGTGACGCTGCGCGTGGTGAGCGTGAACGCGCAATCCCAGGATTGATTCGGATCCGGCCAGAAGAGAGGGTTTCCGGCCTCAAAAACGGTTCCTAAGACGGGCGCCGTCGTCCCGAAGATGATCACCGCGTCATCCGGCGCGGGCGACAGCGGGTCGCGCGGGCGCGTTTTCCAACCATACGGATTGGGGAACCACGCCAGACCCTGGTAGTCCGCCGCGATGCTGATCCAGTAGATGCCGCCGGCCGCGGGTTGATAGAACCAGTCGGCGCGCGGCAACAGACACGTGAACTTGAAGCATGCTTCGGGCTGCGCCTGCGGATTGCGCGGGTCCATGTCGAATCCCACGAATTGCCAGGTGAAGTCGCTGCAGGCGTGCT
This sequence comes from Phycisphaerae bacterium, assembly GCA_046350315.1. Classification (GTDB taxonomy): domain Bacteria; phylum Planctomycetota; class Phycisphaerae; order UBA1845; family Fen-1342; genus CAZHTF01. Next base: position 712,889 of record JAXMAP010000002.1, on the reverse strand, counting down.
GCCAAACGACCTGTCCCGGATGGCTGAACGGCAGTTGCAACGGATCTGGCGGCACGTCGGTCCAGATCGTCATCTGAAATACGCGCGGCGCGTTCGGCGGCGGCACGGGCTGATTCCATCCCAGGAACGATCCCCACCAGTGAACATCCGTCACCGGAGTGTTGAGCTCGCACACCCAGTCGTCGGCCACGATCTGCGGACTCGTGTACACCGAGGGCTCATTCCAGCCGAAATACAGGTCCGGCGGCTGGAGGAACTGCGGCGGCTGGTGCCACTTGTAGGGCTCCAGCGCCGCGGCGCCATTGATCATCACGTCCGGGCCGTAGGGCGGCGGTCCCGGCGGACCCAACGCATTCACCTTGATCGTGTGCACCGTCAGCGCGAGGTCCTTCACCAGGACAATCACGCGATCCACGTTCGGCATTTGCGTGTACATGTTCAGACGCGCCACCTCGGCGTTGTCGACCATGATCTGCGCGAAGCCGTCGTTGGAGTCGCCGGTCAGATGGATCGAGACGACGCGGCTGGGAACCATCGTCTGCGTGGACGCGGAGTGACCGGCGGCGCGCAGCCAGATTTCGTTCGCGTTTCCGTCGATTACGCCGGGGTTCGAGACCTGCCAGTTGTCGTACCAGGCTGGCGCGGCGAAATCCGCGTCGCGCCAGTCGAGCAGTAGGTAGCCGACGGTGGCCTCGGTTCCATTCAGCGGCGACTCGAACTCCACTTCGTTGAACTGCCGATTGAAGAGCACTTGGACATTGGTCGCTTGCGAGATCACGCTGGACGCCTGGGCCAGCGACGCGGCGCAAAGAAGCGGCGCGGCGATCCACCAGTACGTCAGCGGCGCGCGGCGTCCAGGCGCGGCGCGCGATTCGGGCTGAGCATTCATTCTTGGTACCCCTTTCAGATGTGACAACATCCCCCACGGGGACCCGCGACCAGCCTGATCAAGACGTTTGATCGAGCGCCGGCCGCGAACCGGCCGACAAGGCATGCACTTTCATACTCAGCGCGCGGTGCAGCGCGCAAGATCCGGCGCGTGGTGCAGCGCGCCTGGTTCGGCGCGCTGCACCCGCACCACTGCGAGCGGCACAGGGACGTGCCGGACCGCAGCCAACGGACTGACTTTCACGAGGGGAACAGCCGCCGGGGGTGCTGGAACTCTTCCCGACGTCCCCCGAGGCGTCATGGCGCCCAACCGCGGCGGCCTGTTCCCAGGACTGACCCGAGCCCCGCCTGCTGCATCAGATCGATGCTGTCGGCAGAGAGTCGGGTCTCCCTACTATTGGATTATTCGTGGTTTTCTCGGGCGCGGCAAATGGACGCCGTGTGTTCCGCTCGTTTTGGAAATCACGGAATCGGCGCGCATGAGGCCGGCCCGTTCCGCCCGTGAAGAAGCGGGGTCTGAAGAAGCCGACGATTTCCGCATACCCCGCTCCCTTTCAGTCGCGGTTCGGTTCAGACTTTCGTGGCACCGGTCGTCTCCTTTGACGCTTCCGATTGGCTTCGCTACGCTCGCTTTTCGCGGGCGCGTTCGGGCTGCCGATCGCTGGCGATTCAGAAACGCCTCGCGCCCCTTCTCGCTGGAGAGCGCCATGATTCAACGCCATACGCTGGGCCTGATCCCGCCCAAGCCGCACACGACGTTCTACGAAAACGGCAAACTGTTGATGGAGCAGATGGTCACGCGCGAAGGATTCAACGGCCCGTTTTCCATCCTGTACTACCGCACGCCGCCGACCGACGAATTCGAAGTCGCGTCGATGACCGTGCCGGGCTTCTGTCCGTTCGAGCCATTGCGTGAGCAACCGCTCCATCGGCGGCACATCCGCACGCAGGACCACAAGCCCGTCGGGGATTTTCTGACCGGGCGGCGCGTCATCCTGTTCAACCGCAACGTCCAGATCGCCGTCCTGAAGCCGTGCGAGCCGGCGCGACAATTCTTTTCCAACGGCGACGGCGACGAGCTCTATTTCATCAAGAGCGGCAGCGGCCTGCTGGAAAGCGTGTACGGGGTGCTGCCGTTCCGCGAGCACGATTACCTGCTCATTCCGCGCTCGACCTATTACCGCATGCACTTCGAGGGCAATCGCGGCACGGCGATCGTGTTCGAGGGTCGCCCGTGGCTGGGGATTCCGGGCGACTATCGCAACCGCTGGGGACAGATCACCGACTTCGCGCCGTTTTCCCACCGCGATTTCCGCCTGCCGCAAGAGTTGCTGAAATTCGACGAGACGCGGCACGGCAAGCCGCCGTACCAGATGGTCGTGAAGGCGGGCGACGAACTGACGGTGCACAAATATCAGTATTTCCCGTTGGACGTGGTGGGCTGGGACGGATTTCAGTATCCGGTGGCGTTCAGCATCCACGATTTTCAGCCCAAAACCGGGATGGTGCACCTGCCCCCGACGATTCACACGAACTTCGCCGGCGACGGATTCGTCGTTTGTTCGTTTGTGCCGCGCGTGGTGGACTATTTCGAGCGCGGCGAAACGAAGGCGATTCCGTGCCCGTACGCCCATTCGAGCGTGGACATGGATGAAATCCTCTACTACGTCGCCGGGAATTTCACGTCGCGCCGCGGAATCGAATCCGAGTCGATCAGCCTGCACCCGCTGGGCGTCACGCACGGCCCGCATCCCGGCACGTATGAACGCAGCATCGGCACGCGCCGGACCGACGAGTTGGCGGTCATGTGCGATACGCACGATCCGCTGCGAATGACGACGTTCGCCGCCGGCATCGAAGACAAGAATTATCATACGTCGTGGGTGCGGCATGAAGATCCCGGGGCGTGGACCAGTAAGTAGGGCGGGAAGGGCACAGGGACTAGGGAACAGGGAACAGGGCCGATCAGTCGTGAGTGCGTGCGAACGGATGTAGCGCGTTGCGGGCCGGTTTTCCACATGCCGCCAAGTTCGACGCGCTGCAGCAGCGCCTCCGCGACCTGCGCCGCGTGATCGTCGCCTTCTCGGGCGGCGTCGATAGCGCGTTTGCCCTGCAAGCGGCCGTGATGACGCTCGGCGGCGAAAACGTGCTCGCGATCACCGGACGCAGCCCCGCCGTGCCGTCGGCGGAGATCGAAGGCGTCGCCGCGCTGGCCGCCGAAATCGGCGCGCCGCACGAGTTCATCGATACGCACGAGTTCGATGACCCGAACTATCTGGCCAACCCCGAGAACCGCTGCTATTTCTGCAAGACCGACCTCTACACGCACCTGACGCGCTTGGTGACGCAGCGTGGCTACGACGCCGTCATCAACGGCGTCAACGCCGACGACTTGGGGGATTACCGTCCCGGGCTGACCGCCGCCGGCGAACACGGCGTGCGCGCGCCGCTCGCGGAATGCGGCATCACGAAAGCTGAGTTGCGTGCGATGGCGTCCGAGTTGGGGCTTTCGATCCACGACAAGCCCGCCTCGCCCTGTCTTTCGTCGCGCGTGCAGTACGGCGAGGCGATCACGCCGGAAAAACTGCGCCGCATCGACGCCGCCGAGACGTTTCTGCGCGGCCTGGGTTTCCGCGAATGCCGCGTGCGCCACCACGGCAACCTGGCGCGGATCGAGATCCCGGCTCGCGAGCTGGCGCGAATCGCGGACGCCGACCTTCGCGCCACGATCGATCGCCGGCTGCGCGAGCTTGGATATCAATACGTGACGCTCGACCTGCGCGGATTTCGCAGTGGGAGCATGAACGAAGTGATACTCGGGGCGGGGCTGCGCGCGGCCGGTCAGTGATGCCCGCCGCCGCCGTGTTCGGATTCGGCGGGTTTTTCCTCGCCGTGGCCGCCGGCTGGCGCGCCGTGCTCGTCGGCGGGCGGAGCGCCATGTTCGCCGCCGCCGTGCGCATCGCCGCCATGCTCGGCGGCGTGTACCTCTTTCTTGGGCGGCGGCCGATCGAGCGCCGCTCGGCGATCGTGAACGAACCAGATCGCGTCCTGCCGCGGCAAGAGCATGGGGATCACGGCCATCGACAGCAGCGACGTGGCCAGTGTGGTGATCGCCAGCGTGCCGACCAGGTTGCGTATGCCGACCGGAAGCAGTTTCGTCGGCTTGTTCACGATTTCCAGCGCTGCGTCGATCGCGCGATAGGCGCGTTTTCCGAAGGAGACGCGTACCACGGGCGCTTCGGCGCGAGCCGTCGACTGCGCGGTCGCGTCCGCCGCGTTCTCGGCGGGGGCCGCGCTCGCTGTCTCAGGAGACACCTTGGCGTCGGCCGCGCTGGGCGCGGGCGTTCCGGGCGGCTTTTTCGCGCCGATGACGAATCGTTTCTTGCCGGCGGCTGGTTCGGGCGCCGCCGGGGTTGCGGCGGGCGTTGGCGCGGGCGGCGTCATCTGCTCCACGGCAGCCAGCGCCGCCTCGAGATCTGAATCCGCCGGCGTGGACGAAGCGTCCGGCGGCGTCACGTCTGCCGTCACGACCTCCGCGCTCGCGGGCGGTGTAGCGGGGATTGCGACTCCCGACGAGTTGAATGGCGCGGGTGCTTCCGCTTCCGCAGCCTGCGAATTCTCCGGCGCGGCTGGTTCCCCGCTTGGCTCGGCGCTTGATGCGCTCAGTTCTTCGGCTAGCGTCGCCGGCTGCGCGGGAACGGAGTCGTCGCTTCGACTTGTAAGCGGCGCGAGGCCCGGCGACGCGGCATCCGGCGTGTCCGCCGTCGGCTCAAGCGATTCGACCGCTGCGAGCGCGTCGTGCAGGTCGGATTCGGTCGCCGAAATCTGCTGCCCCATTGAAATCGAGTCTCCCGCAGTGAGCACACGGCCAAGGGTGTCATCGGCCGGCGGTCGCCGAGGGGTAAATAACGCATTCGGCGTTCCGGAATTTCCTTGCGTCTGGGCGGTTCTTTCATTCGGGATGTTCGCTGCGGCAGAACGCCCGTCGACTCGGCCGAATCGCGCCGCCGCGCGGGTCGGCGTCGTTCGGGGTCGATCTACCGAGCCGCGCGTTAGCGCCTGCCAGCCGAAGTTGTTCCGTCGCGTGCGCCTCCGACCGATCGGCGCCGTTCCGGCGAGCCGGATGTGTGTCCCCGTTCCGGAGGAGCCCCCGATGATTTCGCGTTCTTCGGCTATCGCCGCGTTTGCGTCCCTCACCGTTCCCGCGTCCGCCATCACGATCGTCGCTCCGCCGACGCAGGTCGAATCGGCCTCGATCTCAACCGTGCAGCAGCTTCAGTACAGCCTCGACACCGGCGGTATGGCCGTGCGCGGACCGGGAACGACGGTCTATCGCGCGTTTCCGCAGGCCGGCGGCAACGTCTACTGGATCGTGACGCCCCAGCTCCCGCGGCAGGTGTTCGACGATGGCGATCTGATCTGCGGACCTGGCGAACCGGGTCCGGTGCGCGTCACCAACGTGATTTTCGGCGGGCACGTCGACACGGTCCCTGCGCCAATCACCGTCGACGCGCTGGTCACCGTGTTTGATTCGTTCAACATCTTCGGCGCGCCCGGTCCCGCTGGCGTGACGCCGATCGTGACGTTCCGCGTGCCGATCGCCAATGTCGCCAGTCAAACGCAGTTCACCATCAACGTAAACGTCACCGCGCTGCCCGGCGGCGGAATCGTGATTCCGGATCGCGATTTCGGCGTCACGGTGCGCTACGTGAACACCGGAACCACGACCACCACCGCCCAACCGATTACGCCACTGCTGCACGCCGACACGATCGCCCAGATCGGCGCGACCAGCAACGGCGTCGGGATCGACATCGACAGTGATGGCACGATCGAGAGCAACGAGTTCGGCGCGTTCGCGCCGCCGCTATTCACGCAATTGCTGCTCGAATTGATCGCCGACCAGGTCCCGGTTCCGCCGCCGCCGCCCGTGGCGCCCGCGGCGGCGTGCCTGGGGCCGGTGATCTCGGATTCGGCGCGCCCCACGCCAGGGCCGCTGGTCGTTTCGTCGCCGATCGCGGCGAATCAGGTTGTCTGGCGTCGGATGTCGCTGAGTCAGGACATCGTCGCGTCGGTCGGCGGCGTGCCGTCGTCGGATACGCTGGACGTTCACACCGACGGTTCGGCGCTTAGCGGCGCGTTCCCCACGGATACGGTGCTGTCGCTTTACAAAGCCGACGGAACGTTCGTGGCGTCGAACGACGACGCGCCGAATGCGCCGGCGAACGTCAACATCAGCGCGCTGAGCTTCGGCGATGATTTGCCGCGCGTGACGATGCCCAATGCCGTACCCCTCGGCGGCGAAGACGGCGCGCTGGCCAAGGGCGAGTACTTCGTCGGAATCTCGGCCTTTCCGGCGCAGGTCGCTCCGTGCGGCTGGCGGCATCTGTCCACGTCGCCCGAAAGCGGAACGGTGCGGCTAAACATCAGCGCGGCGCTGTCGTCGGAATGCGCTGGCGACCTGAACGGCGACCGCGTTGTGAACGAATCCGATCTGGGGATTCTGCTGACGGCGTGGAACAGCTCTCCCTGTGGCGACATCAACGGAGACGGCTCGACGAGCGAGCCGGATTTAGGTTCGTTGCTTGCGCATTGGCAGGCGGTCTGCCCGTAGCAGGCGGGGAGCGCGGGTTTCAAGTCCGCTTTGGTCGGGCCGGCGAGCGTGTGGGTTCCTGAAGTACGGCGCCCCAGGCCGCGGTTCCCCGCTTGCGACGGGCAATGAATTGAGGGTGTTCATCGCTCGCGCACGGCTCGCATTGAATCACGTCCACCTGACGAGAGGGCGCTTGCGGCCCAGCCTCCCGCAGCGCCCTCGCTTACTGCGCTGCGTCGACAGCCAGGGCGACAAGAGCCGTGGTCCGAGCTCATCGGCGAGGGTGACGGCGGGGGGGCGAGCGGTAGAGCGGCTCCTGCACGCTGGGTCAGGGACCAATGTGCCCCCAATTCGCAAGCAGCAGTCCGAGGTCAGATTCGTCCGTATCGCCGTCGCCGTCAATATCGCCGGCGCTGGTCGATTGCCACGATTGCAGCAGCAGTCCGAGATCGGATTCGTCGACGTCGCCGTCCAAGTCGAGATCCCCGTCAGGTCCGACGACGAACGTGCAGACTGCCGATCCGCCGGGAACGCCGTCGCCGCTGGGCAGTACGCCGTTCACGATTTCGCCGTCCAGCGCTCGCCCGCCAATGACGGCGACGGTGCTGTCGCCCACCGTCAGCGTGTACACGTCCGGCCGCAACGGCTGCGCCGGCGTCAGCGACGCCGTGTACGTTGAGCTGTTGTACGAAACTGTCGCCGGAATCGCGCCGAAGCGCGCCCCGCTCAGCGACACAGCGCCCGGCGGCAGCGTGACATTCACGTGAAACTGAACGCGAATCGGCCCCACGCCGGGAGAGGTGACATGTGCGGCGGGCGATGGCGTGATCGCGATGACCTTCGGCGGGCTATTGACGAACGGCACGGAGGATTTCGAAGTCGTCAGGATCCACTCATCCGGATCGACGGTCAGCCCGGTCGCCGGCGTCGTTGTCGGGATCAGGAAGTGCTCCTCGCGCGCGTCGTTGATCACCGACGCGTCGAACGTGCCGCCGCCGCTCTGTGTGAAACGCAGCGTGACCGGCATTCGGAACGTCGGATAGCTCGCTGACTGCGCTTGCTGCAAGTAGACCTCGACGAACTGGGCGTTCACGACGCTCACGTTCCGCCAGGCTGAGCGATACGTGATTGCGCCATTGCCGTAGACCCACGGCTGGAAGAACCAGTCCAGGCTCTGCCCGCTGATCGCTTCACATACAGCCTGAAAGTCCGCCGTCGTCGCCGAGTCATACTGATAAATCTGGCCCCACGTCCGCAGGATATTGAAGAACGCCGTGTCGCCGACGATCCCGCGGAGCATGTTCAGCACCCACGCGCCCTTGCGATAGGTCGTGTTCTGGTCGAACAGGTTGGACAGTGTGTACTGGTACACGCTGCCGCTGAAAACCGACGGCCGCCGCGCCGACATCTGGCCGATGCGAACGGCGTTGTTGGGGCCGCCGGATGCGAATTCCGCCCACAGCACCTCGCCATACGTTGCGAAGCCCTCGTTGAGCCAGACGTCGTTCCACAGCGCGCAGGTGACCATGTCGCCCCACCACTGGTGCGCCGCTTCGTGCGCCGCGAGCGGGTAGAAAAAGTCCCATTGGCCGGACAACGTCTGGTGCTCCATGCCGGCGTTGAACCAGGGGAAGTGATACGCCCCGTACTTCTCGTTCATGAACGGGTACGGGCCAAACAGGTCGCTGAGCGTATCCAGCCCGACGGCGATCTCGTCGGCGCGGGAGCGCTCCGCCGGCGTGTCACTCTCGGGATAGAGATAGAACGTCAGCGGCATGGTCTGGTTGCCGTAGAAGAACGTCCGTTGATACAGGTTGTAATTTGTCGCGCTGACGAAGAACAGGTACGGCGCGGTGGGGTAGGCAGTCTTCCAGCGGAAGCGGCTCTTGCCGCCGGGCAGCGCGTCCACGCCCTGTAACAGTCCGTTGGCGACCGCCGTCATCGTGTCGGGCACGGTGAACCACAGGTCGGCGGTGGCCTTGTCGCGGTTGTCATCCTTGCACACGAACCAGCCGCCCGCGCTGGTCGGCTCGTTCACCGTGCTGACGATCGGGACCGCCGGCGTTCCGTGCGTGGTGAACCACATGCCATACACCGGTTGTCCGGCGTACACGATGCGCAGCTCGAACTCCTCGCCAGCGAAATAACTGCGCGGCAACGCGGCGTTCACGTTGAAAGCCGAGAGGCGTGAAACGATCACTGGTACGCCGTCGACGGTGCAGGAGTTGATGGCCAATTCGCTGAATGCGCGAAATGAGAACGACGATACGCCGTCGACCAGGCACTGAACCGTTATCGTCATCGAGCCGGAGACGCCGCTGGTCGCGAAATCGCACTCGAGGTCGGCGAAGTAGTGCAGGACGTCGGTCTGCTGGCCCGGTCCGCGAAGGGCGGAGTCGCCTGCGCCATCGCGATTGACAAGGGCGCCAAGCGCGGACTTGGCGCTGGCGCAAGCCGGCGTCGGCGGTTCGAGCTCTTGTGCTGAAGCTACCATGCACCAGAGACAGGACCCGCAGCTCAGTAGGAGTCTGTACATGCCAAGACCTCCAGGCTGGAAGGGCTCTTGTTTGTTCCAGCCGAATCGCTGGGCTTCGCGGACTCAGCCCAGCCTACCGTCTCCCAGTTCGCGCTAAACCGTGCGTGTCGCTCACGGTGGCCGCAAGAGGCTCGCACGTTTTCCGCTGCCGTAGGTCGCGACCCACTCCCTCAGCTCCTCCGAGTCCAGTCCTACATAGCTAGAACCTATCCCTAAACCGTTCGAATCAACAGAATGGCGCAAGCCAGATGCAAAAAGCCTCGAAACAACGTGGTAGACTTCTCCCACCGGATACACAGGCGCCGAAAGTGTTGTATCCAGGCGATCGTTCGCTCTACCGTCCAGCGGCGCCGGTACCTTCGCAACGGTCGACCATCCTGAGTGGTGTTGACGCGGTTCGCGCGGTGCGCGCGATCAATTCCACGCCGCGTTTGTCCAATTCAGCCGCCAGCCCGTCGTCGTCATACGCCTTGTCGCCGACGACGCTCCGGGACGGCGCTGGTCAGCATGAAGTCAAACAACCGTTGCACCAATTTGCTTTCGTGCGGCGACGCCGCCATGGTGTCGATCGCCACCGGCAAGCCCTGGGCATCGACCAGAATCATGATTTTCACGCCTTTTCCGGCCTTCGTCAGCCCCACGCCGTCACCGCCGCCGCGGCCTTGGCGAACGTTCCGTCGATGAAGCACTCGTACAGCTTGAAGCCGTCGCGCTCCTCAGCCACGCGGCCGGCCTGGCGCAGGATGCGTTCAAATATGCCATCGCGCACCCAGCGTTGGAAGTACCGATGCACGGGCTCTTGGCGCCGAACTCGCGCGGCAAGTCCTTCCACTTGGCGCCGTTGTCGAGTATCCAGAAGATGCCGCGCGCGCGCCTTGGCCTTGTCCAGCGGCGGGCGGCCGCCTTTGGGCTTGACTGGTGGATCCGGGATTCGCTTCAAAAGCCAGTGCAGAACATCGTCCGTGAGTCGCAACATGTTGTGTAGTATACATGACAAGACAACAAGATGCAAGTTTAGGGATAGGTTCTACACAGTACCTCAAGCACCAAGTCGTCCTTTTTGCTCACATCCCAGCTATGTAATAGAGCGGCCGCCGCTCCATCACCGAGGGCAAACTCGCCCTGAACGGTCGGCCCTTCGAGTGCAGGTTTGGCAAGAACGAGTTTGTTTCGCGCCACCTGCACTCGAAATTCGCCCGGCTGATTCGAAAGAAACACAGCACTTTCGCCATCGCAGTGCGCGCTAGCACAAGCAAGAGCGGTGTTAGACGTGTCACACACAACGAGCACCGCCAAGTTCAAGTGAGGATCAGCGAAGAGCACGCTTCCGCTCGCGTCTGTGCGGTGATATATCTGGGAATAACCCCAACCTCGCTCGTCGCGGACCCATTCGGCAAACAGCGGCCTTGGCCCGACGGGCGAACGCGGCCCAAAGCAGAGCGCCACTAGCCACGCCACCATCGCTGTGGCGATTGCGGCCCCCAGGGCTCAACAGCTAGGATCAACGTCGGTCGCCCGCCATAACGCATGATTCACACCGCTCGCGATTACGGAACCTGAAATTCAAAGTTGTCGATCCCGAGGGTTGTTTTTTCAGTGCCGAGATGCGCGCTTAGCGGTCCCTTGTACGCTTTCGCGCAACATTGGACGCCGCAACCCTGTGCTTCGCAGTGTGATCCCAGACCTGCAAACTTGCCCGTACATCCAAAGTTTGACCACGCGACTCGGCAGGCGGCGCTTCCCTGTCCAGCCAGATTGGGCTTAATATTTTGCCGTCGAGCGCCGAACGTCCTCCATAGTATTGTGTACTCCGCAGCTTCCGCACAGGTATATGAGGACAGGACTCGCCGTCCAAACACATCGTACCAAACTATGTTCCATTCATCCGTTGTCTTAACAAATCGCGGTACAGCCCAGTTGTGCATGCTTGCCCCGCACAGGGAGAACGCCTTGCCCCACAGGATGTAATTCACTTCGTTCGAGCGAAAGCACAGCCCGTTCACCTGTACAGTGCCCTTGCATGTGCCCGTTCCACAACCGGCAGCTTCAAATGGACCAAACCCAGTGGAGCGACCGGAGTCCAGGAGCTGACCCACATCCCAGCCGTAAGCACCGATTATGTTGCGACAGAGATTCGCCTGTTGCGAAGGTAAAAGCAGGCCAAAGTACGATTCTACACGTTTCAACAACTGCATCAATCGATTGGTAATGTCTGGTCCGCAACAGCCTTGCAGCTTTGATACTTGGCCTAACGCGTCGAGTTGATTGACAGGGCAGTTGTTCATCGCTCGAAACAGCGCGATATCCGCTTCTTCGTAGAAGGGATCTCTGCTCGTCCACCTCCCCACCCGTGGCCAGTAATACCGATACCCGTAGTAATACCATCCGCTCTCGGCATCGAAATACTTCGTGCTGAAGCGGAACGGGTTGGTGTCGGCGTAGCCGCCCGAAGAGAAGATCGTGTTGCCGTACGCGTCGTACTCGTATTTCGCGACGACCGTGCCGTTCGAGGCATCGACAAGCTGAACGACATTCCCATTGCCGTCGTACTGATACAGGTACGTCTTGTCGTCGGCGGTCGAGGTCGTGCCGTTGGTGTCGTAGACGCTCAGCAATCCGCCAATGCCGCCGGCCGAGTCGCGGTCGCTGATGGAGCCGTTGAGGCCCGCCAGGTCCAGACCCCAGGTGTATTTGCGCAGAATCACGGGCGGGACGCCCGTACCACCCGAGCAATCCAGCTCTTCAATCAGCCGCCAGCCGTCGTACACGAACCGCGTCACGCTCGTCACGCTCCACGCGCCGCCGCTGTACGTCGAGACTCTCTTCTCCACGCGGCGGCCCATGTAATCATAGCGGAATTCGAGCTTCTTGGCCCCATTCGTCCACGCAATCGGCTGGCAGCTCGCAAGGCGGTTTTCCGCATCCCACTTTTCCGCGCAGGGCCTCAAGGAACCGGCCTGCGGGCCGACGGCTGTGCCGTTTTCGCCCCTTGTGCCCCGGTGGCGGCTGGCTGTCGGTCAGCTCTTGCGGCTGCGACACGTCACTCTCCCTCGTTGCGAATCGCGTTCTGCGCGCCGAAATCCCCAGCCAGCTCTTCGGAACGGGGGCACCGCACTCGGGACATATCCGGCCGACATTTCCCGTGAGGTTGTAGCCGCACGCACAGTACGGCGCAGCTAGCCGCCGCACCAGGAATTTGTTGATCGCAATTCCGGTAATGATCCCCATCGGTACAGAGATAAACGGAAACGTAATCACATAATAAAAACTGCCCGGACACGCAAGCAGGCCCAAAACCGGGCTAGAACCTATCCCTAAACCGTTCGAATCAACAGAATGGCGCGAAAGCCAGATGCAAAAAGCCTCGAAACAACGTGGTAGACTTCTCCCACCGGATACACAGCGCCGAAAGTGTTGTATCCAGGCGATCGTTCGCTCTACCGTCCAGCGGCGCCGGTACCTTCGCAACGGTCGACCATCCTGAGTGGTGTTGACGCGGTTCGCGCGGTGCGGCGATCAATTCCACGCCGCGTTTGTCCAATTCAGCCGCCAGCCCGTCGTCGTCATACGCCTTGTCGCCGACGACGCGGCTCCGGGACGGCGGCTGGTCAGCATGAAGTCAAACAACCGTTGCACCAATTTGCTTTCGTGCGGCGACGCCGCCATGGTGTCGATCGCCACCGGCAAGCCCTGGGCATCGACCAGAATCATGATTTTCACGCCTTTTCCGGCCTTCGTCAGCCCCACGCCGTCACCGCCGCCGCGGGCCTTGGCGAACGTTCCGTCGATGAAGCACTCGTACAGCTTGAAGCCGTCGCGGCTCCTCAGCCACGCGGCCGGCCTGGCGCAGGATGCGTTCAAATATGCCATCGCGCACCCAGCGTTGGAAGTACCGATGCACGGCGCTCTTGGCGCCGAACTCGCGCGGCAAGTCCTTCCACTTGGCGCCGTTGTCGAGTATCCAGAAGATGCCGCGCAGCGCGCCTTGGCCTTGTCCAGCGGCGGGCGGCCGCCTTTGGGCTTGACTGGTGGATCCGGGATTCGCTTCAAAAGCCAGTGCAGAACATCGTCCGTGAGTCGCAACATGTTGTGTAGTATACATGACAAGACAACAAGATGCAAGTTTAGGGATAGGTTCTAATCACACCGGCCAGGGCGCACCGGACAGTGGAGCGGTAGCGGATCGTGGCTGCCAGAGCGACCCACGCAGCCGCGGCCCCAAGTCGGAGTAAAGCACTTGACGGAGTGTTTCTTTCGGAGCAAGTGGTGGCCAAGGCAACACAAAAGCAAGGAACACTACAGTCAGCGCTCCACCGAACGCACCGAGCAAACCCGCGCGCAACGCAATCCTCGGATAGTCGGGGCGCGCGCGCAACGACGTCACCAATTCCCGATCCAGATCCATGCATCGATAGTGCGATGGCGTTCCGACGTCGAATACCGATCCGGCAATGGTCCGCACGAGCTGGGCGCAAACCCGCGCCACGCGCGAAAGTTACTCCCGGTCCATCGGCCCAGTAACTTCCGGCGGCGAACGTCGCCGAATTAGACGTGTTCAGACTTGTGAGTCCAGCATTCATGGAATAGGAGCCGACCTGTACCCCATTGATGTACGCATTATGGGAGAAAATAATACTACCGCGGTAGGTGACGTCCACGCTACCGTCGCAGCAAATGCGGTATTCAATATCGCTCCATGCCCAAGGTAGTAGGTCGCGGCCCTAAAGCCTTCCGTATCGATTCCAAGACTGAAGACGCTTCGGTCTGCGGACCGGGGCCGCGAAGGGCGGCGGTCGGCACGTCCGTGGCGCTGCCCAAGACGTGAACTCGGGTTTCGCGCGGGAGCAAGACACCGACGATGCGTCACAATCCTGAGCCGCCGCACCCGCACATGCAATGACTAGCGCGCCGAAACAAGAACCGATACGTCCGAGTACCCGTTGGGCGCGCGAACGCTGGTTCGCCGCCTTCTTATTTGCGGCATGTTGTATCATAGAATAACGCATAGTGCCAGCCAAAGCACTAAGAGCAACCCAAGACTGATCCAAAGCAATCCTCGGACACGAGGAAGCCATCGCGATGAATCGCAGTGCGATCCGGGCAACACACACAGTGCGGTGACGATCCCGGGTACGACAACAATCCCACCCAGCGTCAACCACACGACACCGGCTAGCAGTCGCATTCCCCACACTGGATTCGGCCAACGCACGACGATCGCTATCGTGATCGCAATCACCGCGCACGCGAGCCACAAGCTTGTCAAACAAAGAGCCGGCACTGCAAGCGCGTACCCAATTCGCAACCGAATCGTGACACAGGCAGTGGTTGAGGAGATTCGGGCGTACGCGATCGACCCTTCGCTCACTTGCATCCTCCGGCGCACTGTCGGCGCGGAACGTGTTGCGGACCGGCCTCCGGTACATTGATGCCGACCTTGCGCGCACCGTCAGCCCCGGTCGCTCCTCGTCATTCGCCGCCTCCATGTTCTTCACCGTCCATCCAATATGATCGCTCCCAACAACGCTGGCGGGATGACCAGGCCGCTCCATAGAATCATCAGCACTAGGCGACGCTGAGTTACAGATTCAGCGAGTTCACTCGGACGACCCACAAGGAGCAGACCGCCAACGGCAACGAAGAAGCAAAGAACTGTTCCGCCCAGAATCAAGCCCGTGAGTGCAAATGCATCCAGCCGCTGCTGAAGTCCGCCACTTGCAAGGCTCTGCAACCGAAACGCGTGCAGAGCCACCAAGCACAGTTGCACAATAAGCACACACGCCGTGAATGCCGCGCGACAAATGGACCGTACCTGTACCATAAGGCCTACCTTGGTCCAAAGGCCAGCTCGCCGGTCTCACGGCACGCGCAACTCCTGATGAACACCTCAGAGGCTTGGCTGTAAACACCGGCTCCACCGTGATTGGTATCTACCGTGCACGTCTCCATTCGCGTCTTCGCGGGATCTCTGACGTCTGGCGCGAACGCGCCCATTCGTCGTCTCGGCGAAGAACACGTCCTGGCGGCTGTTGCCGCGTTGCGTGACGTGGTGCACCCGTCGGGAATGACTGTTTTTGCCAAGTCGTGGCATAGGGCAGCACAGGAGCTGGCGGCAGGCGAGGATGGCTGTCCCTACCTAGAACCTATCCCTAAACCGTTCGAATCAACAGAATGGCGCAAGCCAGATGCAAAAAGCCTCGAAACAACGTGGTAGACTTCTCCCACCGGATACACAGGCGCCGAAAGTGTTGTATCCAGGCGATCGTTCGCTCTACCGTCCAGCGGCCGGTACCTTCGCAACGGTCGACCATCCTGAGTGGTGTTGACGCGGTTCGCGCGGTGCGCGCGATCAATTCCACGCCGCGTTTGTCCAATTCAGCCGCCAGCCCGTCGTCGTCATACGCCTTGTCGCCGACGACGCGCTCCGGGACGCGGCTGGTCAGCATGAAGTCAAACAACCGTTGCACCAATTTGCTTTCGTGCGGCGACGCCGCCATGGTGTCGATCGCCACCGGCAAGCCCTGGGCATCGACCAGAATCATGATTTTCACGCCTTTTCCGGCCTTCGTCAGCCCCACGCCGTCACCGCCGCCGCGGGCCTTGGCGAACGTTCCGTCGATGAAGCACTCGTACAGCTTGAAGCCGTCGCGCTCCTCAGCCACGCGGCCGGCCTGGCGCAGGATGCGTTCAAATATGCCATCGCGCACCCAGCGTTGGAAGTACCGATGCACGGCATCTTGGCGCCGAACTCGCGCGGCAAGTCCTTCCACTTGGCGCCGTTGTCGAGTATCCAGAAGATGCCGCGCGCGCCTTGGCCTTGTCCAGCGGCGGGCGGCCGCCTTTGGGCTTGACTGGTGGATCCGGGATTCGCTTCAAAAGCCAGTGCAGAACATCGTCCGTGAGTCGCAACATGTTGTGTAGTATACATGACAAGACAACAAGATGCAAGTTTAGGGATAGGTTCTATCCACGTCGCGATCACATTGTTCCTACTTTCGTATGGACCACTGTTCCACACTCCGGGCACAGACCCGACACGTTTCCCGTAAGGTCGTATCCGCATGAACATCGATTAGGACCTGGCATGGCCGTCCATAGCTTCGCCGCAATGGCGATGATGAGCAACGTGACAAGCACAAGAACGACTAGCTCTGTAAACGCGATTCGGAGCACAGTCACACTCG
Source organism: Phycisphaerae bacterium (assembly GCA_046350315.1). GTDB lineage: Bacteria > Planctomycetota > Phycisphaerae > UBA1845 > Fen-1342 > CAZHTF01. Next base: position 696,688 of record JAXMAP010000002.1, on the reverse strand, counting down.
CGGCAAGCGCGATAAGAACCACGATGACAATACTCACCAGCGCGCGATAATGAGGTTGCGCCAACGACGGGCAATCGCCGCGCAGGCAAGTCCGCACACGCAGCCGACCAGACTTGCTGCGAACCCGCAGCCCGCGTACATGAGTGTAGTCAGTCCGCCCACCGTATCGCTCGCACTCTTGTGTCGTTCAGCAAGCGCCGCATCCCACAGCGCGACGGCAAGCAAAACCAAGCCCTGTAAATATCAGCCCTGCAACAACCATTCCGTTAGGCATATTCATAGGCCCGGATGGGATTCTCGGTCGAATTCAACACCTGCACTGCACGCACACTGTCGCATGAACTTATATGCCTCCTTCTTGCATCCGATATCACCGTGGGACCCTGGCAGCCCCACGCGAATTGTTCGAGAATCCGCATACATTCTGTGCCAGGGGAACATTAGCTGATCGTTGTCCCCGAGTAAATTATTGTGCAATTCTGCACGTTTGGCGGCGTATGGTCCGGAGGCGCGCCGCAGCGCATGTCCACAGGATCGAAGAGCGCAAGGAAGTTGATGAGAGGCGATATTGATCGGCAACATACTCGGTCCACTCCAGTCCCTGCGCCCATACGGGCATGCGCTTTATTGGGATCGGGCAAGTTACATCTTTCCACTTGCAACAACAGCCTGAGTCCGCAAGGCGCTGGGCGGCGATTAGAACCCCAATCGCTCCCCGACTCCATCCTAGAACCTATCCCTAAACTTGCATCTTGTTGTCTTGTCATGTATACTACACAACATGTTGCGACTCACGGACGATGTTCTGCACTGGCTTTTGAAGCGAATCCCGGATCCACCAGTCAAGCCCAAAGGCGGCCGCCCGCCGCTGGACAAGGCCAAGGCCAAGCGCGCGGCATCTTCTGGATACTCGACAACGCGCCAAGTGGAAGGACTTGCCGCGCGAGTTCGGCGCCAAGAGCGCCGTGCATCGGTACTTCCAACGCTGGGTGCGCGATGGCATATTTGAACGCATCCTGCGCCAGGCCGGCCGCGCGGTGGCTGAGGAGCGCGACGGCTTCAAGCTGTACGAGTGCTTCATCGACGGAACGTTCGCCAAGGCCCGCGGCGGCGGTGACGGGGGCTGACGAAGGCCGGAAAAGGCGTGAAAATCATGATTCTGGTCGATGCCCAGGGCTTGCCGGTGGCGATCGACACCATGGCGGCGTCGCCGCACGAAAGCAAATTGGTGCAACGGTTGTTTGACTTCATGCTGACCAGCGCCGTCCCGGAGCCGCGTCGTCGGCGACAAGGCGTATGACGACGACGGGCTGGCGGCTGAATTGGACAAACGCGGCGTGGAATTGATCGCGCGCACCGCGCGAACCGCGTCAACACCACTCAGGATGGTCGACCGTTGCGAAGGTACCGGCGCCGCTGGACGGTAGAGCGAACGATCGCCTGGATACAACACTTTCGGCGCCTGTGTATCCGGTGGGAGAAGTCTACCACGTTGTTTCGAGGCTTTTTGCATCTGGCTTGCGCCATTCTGTTGATTCGAACGGTTTAGGGATAGGTTCTAGCAAGTTTACCTGCGAGGGCGGGCACTCACTGCACGAATCTGCACATATTGACTTGATCAATTGATTTACACGGTAATCGGTGCCGCTACCCGTTATTGCGCCCCAGTTCGGAAATGGAGGATTGGTGCCCACACCTGGAAGATACAGGGCGTCCCCGACCGTGTCCTTACAAAAGTAGCAGACGTTCGATGGGTCTGTGATTTCGCGTACGCTGCCGAACTCCGTAAATGCGGTCCCCTCAATGGCGTATAGTTTTGGTTGCCGATGGCATGGCGGACGTGTCGCTACGGTTTCAATTGCATCGATTGTTTGCGGGGTACGGTTGAAGAGGAAATTATAGAGCAGAGAGCCTCCACGTTCGAGGATTCTGTCTCGGCTTGTCCACTGCCCAATTCGTGGCCAGTAATACCGATACCCGTAGTAGTACCACCCGCTCTCAGCGTCAAAGTATTTCGCGCACGAAGCGGAACGGGTTGGTGTCGGCGTAGCCGCCGAAGAGAAGATCGTGTTGCCGTACGCGTCGTACTCGTACTTCGCGACGACCGTGCCATTGGAGACATCGACAAGCTGAACAACATTCCCGTTGCCGTCGTACTGATACAGGTACGTCTTGTCGTCGGCAGTGGTGGTCGTGCCGTTGGTGTCGTAGACACTCAGCAACCCGCCGATGCCGCCGGCACGCTCAAGCGATGGGCCTCCGCCGCTCAGCCCAGCCAGGTCCAGCCCCCAGGCGTACTTGCGGATCGGCGTCGGCGTGCCCGTGCCGCCGCTGGGCACATCCAGCTCCTCCAGCAGCCGCCAGCCGTCGTACACGAACCGCGTCACGCTCGTCACGCTCCACGAGTTGCCGTTGTAGGTCGAGACCTTCTTCTCCACGCGGCGGGCCATGTAATCATAGCGGAATTCGAGCTTCTTGGCGCCATTCGTGTCGGTTATTGGCCCCCAGCTGATGAGCCGGTTCTCGGCGTCCCAGGCGCACTTGAATTGCGGGATGCCGCTCGTGGGCTGACCCGCGCGCCCAGCAGCGCGCCGAAATCGCCTTCATCAATGTCGTCACTTGTCCCCAGAATAGCCGCCGACGGCAAGGGGAGAAATAGGTGGCTGTCCCACGTTTCCCTACCTTCGTGTCTACCTGCCAACGGATTCGTCACAATGTCGCATCCGTGGCACGAGTCTTGGATACTCGTCCTTCTTTGAGATTGGGTTCCCGCACTCTGGGCAACGTCCGCTTCGCAATCCCCAGGCTGGATATCCACACGCGCTTACAGCGTTCGACGCCAGCATCAAAGCGAAGTACAACGATGCGCGCCCAGAAGTGCGGCCGCAAGAGCACCGGCGATCCACACTTCAAGCCAGCCAAGTGCGACTTCGACCCTTCCGCAATGATATGCGTACCAAGTGCTGAGCGAAACTATCGGTGCCTGTACAAGACCAAGCTCAAGCGCCACATCCGGTGTGGCACGCGTCCCATCAAACAGCGAGCGCATAGAAGGGTTGACATCATGCCGATTGGAATTGCGAGAAACACGCCGTCCGGCTTGTCGCGCCCGGCTACTATCGTACCGGCAGACGCTAATCCAATCGCAAGTAACGCCAAGCAGCGCGCACTTTCAATTGTGGCACGGCACAATCCCAGAAACGTAACGGAACCACCAGCTCGGGGGACCGTGTCCTGCGCCGCTGTACGACGCCTGTGGGCTAGCCCAATACGTGCCATCCGGATCTGGTCCCCAATACGGATAGTCGCCAACTCCGGGTCCGTAATACGGAAAATCTCCAGCTTCGCGGTTTACTCGAACGGCGTGCCAGCCCCACGTGCGGTTCCCTTCGACCCATCGATGAGCCGCTGTAAACTTCGTGGTTTACAGACAAACTGGTGCCTGGCAATCGAATCCGCTTGTACGCCCTAAACTCAAACGAATGCCCCCATTCAATACACGACAGTGCAACACGCGTTCCATCCTGTTTTTCGCATACGACGCACGCTTCAAATTTCTGTTCAAGACTCCTGCGCAGCAACAGGTTCGTCCCGGGACTATCTCGCATGCTTGCGGAGGTGGGACACGGCTCGCTATTCAGGGAATAAAATGGTGCCGACGGCGCTGTTGCCTGTGGAGTCCTGTCACCGGGTTCATTCTTTATCGGCTCGGGCGCCGTGTCAAGTTGACATTGCCAATTGTTATTGCTGCTAAGATCATAGCGTTCACATGCAACTTGAACAAGTCCAAGATTCTTGCATGCACATTTCCAGCACGGATCGTCTAACGAATAGGATGCTTGAAATAGAGACGAGACGTTATCTACGTAAAAGAAATCACGAGGCTGAAGTGCCACGGGGCGAATGTCAGCCTTCCAGGTTCCGACGGAAAGATCGCATGAACATGGCGCTGGTGCGGACGACTGCAGCCCTACTGCATCAATTATCCCGTGTGGGCTGTTGACCAAGAATGAGTAGATGTGCGGTCCATCAATCAGTTCCATCGGATCCCGACTCGTCCACCTCCCCGTGCGCCCAGTAATACCGATAGCCGTAGTAATACAACCCGCTCTCGGCATCGAAATACTTGGTGCTGAAGCGGAACGGATTGATGTCGGCGTAGCCGCCCGACGAGTAGATCGTGTTTCCGTACGCGTCGTACTCGTACTTCGCGACAGCCGTCCCAGTCGCCGCATCGACAAGCTGCCCGACATTCCCATTGCCGTCGTATTGATACAGGTACGTCTTGTCGTCGGCGGTCGAGGTCGTGCCGTTGGTGTCGTAGACGCTCAGCAATCCGCCAATGCCGCCGGCCGAGTCGCGGTCGCTGATGGAGCCGTTGAGGCCCGCCAGGTCCAGACCCCAGGTGTATTTGCGCAGAATCACGGGCGGGACGCCCGTACCACCCGAGCAATCGAGCTTCTTCGATGAGCCGCCAGCCGTCATACACGAACCGCGTCACGCTCGTCACGCTCCACGAGTTGCCGTTGTAGGTCGAGACCTTCTTCTCCACGCGGCGGCCCATGTAATCATAGCGGAATTCGAGCTTCTTGGCCCCATTCGTCCACGCAATCGGCTGCCAGCTCGCGAGCCGGTTCTCCGCGTCCCACGCAGGTGAACTGCGGGAAGCTGCCCGCATAGTCCCACATCGAGAGCAGCGCGCCCAGGTCGTTCTCGTTGACGACGCCGTCGCCGTTATCGTCCACCCGGCGGCACTCGTCGTACTGCGCACCCGAGTAGGCGGAGCAGCTCGCCTGCCAGTAAGCGAACATGATGCCCAGGTCCGACGAATCGACCACGCCGTCGCCGTTGGCGTCGCCGGCCATGTAGCTCTGCCACAGGTTCCCGTCCGCGTCGTAGACGAGCCGCTGCATCGCGTTCGAATCCGAGGGGTCGAGTTGCGTGTACTGGTTCAGAGCGTTGCTCGCGTACGTCACATCCGCGGGCGGCGGCGCGCCATCCGCGTGATCGATCCGGTTTCCGATCGCGTCGTACGAGTAATAGCGGTGCGCCGACGTGTCCGGGTTGGTCGTGTCGCCGGGCGTCGTGTTGTTGAACTTCTTGGGCTCGTCAGCTCGTTGCGGTCGTTGTAGCCCCAGTCGTCGTGATGCGCGGGCGCAAACGCCGAGCCGGTGCGGACGACGTCGGTCCGGCGGCCCAGGGCGTCGTTGCGATAAGCGTATTTGGATATCGGATCGGTCGGTGGCGGATTTCCGCCTAGCCAGCGATTCTCGACAAAAATCGAGCAGATCGCGCTTGTAGCTCGTGTTGTCGCGTGACTCGGAGGATAGCGTCCGCGGAACCGGGCGCATTGTGCGTCAGCGTGGCGAGCAGATCGCTCGCGGGCTGATAGCCGTACGCGCCGCGCCGCCCGGCGGCGCCGCTACGCCCGTCACACCGTTCATCCGGCCCGTGACGCCATCGTAGCCTAGCGTCGCCGAATATTCGGCGCCGATCAGCACGTCCTTGACCTGACCGACGCGAGTTGGGCCGTACGTGTGCGTCACGTCTCTGGCGGCCCCGAAGTAGCTGTCGGGCAAATCCTCGACGCTCAGTTCCAGCGCGGAAGTGTACGAAATCGTGCGCCAGGTGCTCGTCCCCGTCGTCACATCCTGCGCCCTGGCCAGCTGCCCGGCGCGCTCGAAATCGAGTGCGACCGGCGGTGTGGCGTCGTTGTAGGTGATGCCATGCAGGTCGCCTGTCCCGTTGGCGCCGCGCTCGTAGTCGTAGCTGGTCTTGAGCGGCTGCGACGATCCGCTCAGTCGTGACCATTCGCGTGACTTGAGTAGCCCCTCCGGCCAGTAGTCGAAGGTAACGGACCGGCCATCGTCGTAGAACTTGGTTCGCACGTTACCAGTGCGATTGTCATAGTCCCAATGCGTCAGCGCGTCATTCGGCTCGCTCGTCAGCCAGGAGCGCGAACGCCTCGCGAAACGCGCCGGCATTTTCTCGCACGCCGCGAATGTAGAACTCCTCCGGCGGTCCATCCTTACTGAAGCTCATCGGGCAGCCGCGGACCGATGACGCCAGTTGCACGCCCCATACGTCTCCGCCGAACAGCGGCCACGGCGTCAAGCGGCTGCAGAAATCAATGACGACCTTCACATGGAGACCGCGGAAAGTCACAACACCGGCGTCGGTTAGGCGATTGAGCTTGGCGGAGCGGTAGACCATTCCGCGCTTCACGCGCTGGCCGTTGCGTGTCGCATAACCGCCGATGTCACGTGTGTTGGCGGCCCCTTCGACGTGAACCCAACGGCCTGGCTCCGCGTTCACAGGCGGCGGCGTGATGCGAAGCGGCCCCTGTGGGATCGAGCTACAAATCAGCACAATGGCCAGGAGCGACGTCGGCCCCGCACAGAGCAACGTCCATGTTCGTCGACGCAAGCGCTTCAAAGGTGATCGTACTCCCGGCCGCCTTCGCCTCGCGCAGCTTGCGCCGCCGTCACTCAGTCATCATCGTCATCATGATGGACGGGCCGGCTTGCTGGGTTGCTGCTCGGCAGGGCCACCGGGTCGGCATCCGTCGGATACGCGCTCGCCTTCCGGACCGCGACATTGTCGAACGACGACGATGCGTCGGCCTTCGTCCACAGACCGATCATGCCGGCGCCCTTGATCGAGTCGTCGCGCATGTCGAGCAACTTCTTCCCATCAAGGAAGCACAGGATGTGGTCGCCGAGCATTTTCGCGCGGATCGCGTACCATTTTCCAGGCTCGGTGCGGACATCGACCGATTGAAGCTGCTGACGCTGACCGGCAATCACGTGGTAGACGCGGAAGTTGCCTTCCAGGGGATTGATGCGGCAAATGTAGTAGTTGTCAGCGTCCTTGCAGCGCCAAACCAGCCCGCCGCCTTGATCTTCCTTGCCGCCGTCCGCACGAATGCGGCGCGCACGTCCACGTCTTCGAGAGCCGTGTCCTTCACGAGACAGAGGTTATACGTACGAACACCGCTCTCGGCGTTGAGCTTGAGCGCTTTCGGCCCCGTCATCGGCTTGGGATCGGCGGTGACCAGCCACTGCGCCTTTCCTTCTTGACCATTCGTGAACGCGGCGGACCAACCGGCGGGCGGTTTACCTGCGGGTTCTCGGTCGAACGTCCATGCGCGTCCGCCGGGCTTCTTCCGGGCTGCTACCCACGCGTTTCACCTGGCCGTCCGCCGCGAGCGTAACCAGCTTGAAGACGCCGTCAATCAATACTTCGACCGCGTACGCAACCTCGGCGTCGACATGCTCAGCCTTTGCGCGGACAACGGTCCCGCCTTTGATCTCGCTGGCCGAAAGTTCAATCGCCCGGCGCAGATCGACCTTCGCCCCGGAAAGCTGCGGCTCTCTTGCGCAACGCCGCTTCCCGTTTGTCCGCGGGCACCGGCTCCGGCGGAATCGGCAACAGCTTGCCGGTCACTGCGTCGAGTTCGACTTCGCTTGGTCCATCCGGTCCGAGGAAGAGCACCTCGTAGATCGGCGTCGGTCCATCCATGACCAACTCGACCATTTCGAACACCGGCGCGCGCGCGGACTCCCGCGCCACGTCGATCGCGCGCAGGGCGTCTACCTTAGCGTGAGCTGCGGCGAATTTTGCGATGTCATGCCCGAGGACAGCGAAGTACTCCTCGTCGTCAGCGGCAAGCCGCGGGGAGTGCACAAGTGGCAATGACGACGAATTGCATCACGCAGCGCAACATGTTTCATACACCTCCGTCAGGCGACGCCGCTTCTGCCATCCGTGACCAGCGCGACGACAAACACGTATCGCATCGGCGCTTTGCCCGTGTTCCGTACGTTATGCCGCGTGTTGGGCGGGTTGTACGCGACCTGTCCTGCGGCTAGGCGAGCCGTGCCCAACCCCTCGGCGTCGATCTCCCCGTCACCTTCCAGGCAGACGATCAGTTCTTCGTGCGCCGGTTGTGTGCTCGCCGCATTCAGCGCCAGGCGAGAGCACGACCAGCCCGGAGCGCATTGCCCGTGTTTCCGCCGGCGGGTTCAGGAGCGGCAGATACGAATCGGAACTGACTAGCGGTTTGACAAATGGGCCGGCCAGTGCGGCCGGTGCGTCTTCACGGCTCATTCGCGTTCATTCCTGGATGATTGACGCCCGGATTCCCGCGCCACCCACCAGCGCGCGAGCGGCGGCAGCAGTGCGATCTGCGCGCCCAAAGCGCACGGAATGCCAGGCGTGAACCCGGCTGCGGCGATTTCAAGCGATCCGGCCATCGCCGCGCTGATTGCGATTGCCACAATTCGCCCTGCAATCGCGCCGCGCCGACGGCTGCCCACGCCGGCCAACGCATTCGCTCGCGCAGCCAGCCAGTTGCGGTTTCCGTAGAGCCGCAAGTTCCGCGATCATCACATAGAGGTATGGGACTGGCGGCATTCCACTTGTCGCCAGGCTGGTCAGCGGGGCCAGCACACCCACCGCCAAACCGGCGATTGGTCCATACGCCAAGCCCGCCAGAATGACCGGCCAATGCATCGGCAGAAGCCATCGCACGGGCGCACCGACTGTGTGCGCAGCGCCGGCAGCAGCACCGCCGAGCCAACCAGGAGTACCTGAAAGACCACGCTGCGGCCGCGAAGCCACGGTAACGTCGTGGCTGGGTAGCCGGATCGCAAACTGATTGCCGATGACATCTTGAACGCGCCTTTCCAGCGAGCCGACGATCCGCCCACAGCGGATTTTTCGTATTCGTTATTATCCGCGCGTTGGCCGGCGCGTACAACTTCATCAGCTCTGCGACTGATCGCTCGTTTGGCGATGGTTCGGCATGATTTCCATGCGAGGTGGGCGTGCCCTCACGCATTGCAGTTCTTGCAGCCAGGCTTGGACGGTGTCGTGTTGAGGGATGGCGCGCCGCCAACCCGGTTCCATAGCGGCACCACAGCACCAGCGTAGGCCGCTGCCGTCAGCAAACAACCACCCGGATCAGAAAAACCCCGCGTCAGCACGAATATCACCAGCGCCGTCCAGAATGCCTGGCACGCAAAGCAGCCCATGAAGTACGTGAAGGCGCGCCAGGCCAGTGACGTTCGCGCGAGTTGCTGGAGTTCGCCGCGGCGCGGGCCCACGATGTCGCATTGGAGCGGCGGCTCACGTAGGCTGACGGCCTTGTTGACCCGGTCCCACTTCCTACTTGCGACCGTACCGAGGTCGCGTGCGTTCGGGGCAGGACCAAGTCTCGCCCAACCGCCGCGTTTCTGCCGGAACTGGCCAATAATCGCCTGGGTTCTTGCCGCGCGGGTGCTGCTGGTGCGCCTTGCACGGCCCCAGATCGCGATCGGGCGAACGAGCGCGGGCAGGGTTTGCCGGCATCGACGGGCGAGGACGCCCAGCCCGGCGCCGGATATGAGCGTTCAGTTTCCCGCTCGCCCGCATGACCGCACGATCGCAGATCATCGTTGACTCTCACACGGCGACGCGGATAAATTGGAGCGAAATCGTTCGCGAGCCGTGCGGCGTTTGAGGCAGCGCGTTGTTCGAGTACCTGAGGGGCCTACCCATGATCTCATTACGTTCAATCCAATCCGTAGTCGTTTGCGGCGCGACACTTGCCGCGTTTGTCGGCGTCGTCCGGGCTGACAGCTCGACGCCGGTCTCTCCCGACGGCGCGTTTTACACGCTGCCGGCGCTCCCTGCGGCGGTCGAGGCCGGCGAGGCCTGGGTTCGCCCGCTGAGTTATCAGGCCGTGCGCGTCGAGTGGACGGCGCTGCGCTCCGTTCTGTCTGCCGCTCCGCATGAGGGGGCGGTCGCCGTTCAAGACAGCCCGGCGATGATCTACCTGCCGATGCCGGACGGGACGTTTCATCGATTTCGATTCGTCGAATCTCCGGTGATGGAGCCGGCGCTGCAGGCTCGCTATCCGGAAATCCGCACCTACCTGGCTCAGGGGGTGGACGCGCCCGCCGCTACGGCGCGGCTTGATTCCACGGTGCAGGGATTTCATGCCCAGGTCCTGGCGCCCGGCGGTGCGATCTACATCGACCCGGTGACGCGCGGCGACGTGGACTATTACGCCAGCTATTACAAGCGCGACTCCGCGCTGACGACGCCGGAATTCGCGTGTCACACGATCGACGATGCGTCGCCGACGCCAGACGCGTCCGGCGGCACGGCGCGCAGCGGCGCGACGCTGCGGACCTATCGCCTCGCAGTCTCGGCGACCGCCGAATACAGCTCCTTCAACGGCGGCACGATCACGAGCGTTCTGTCGGCGATCACGACGGCCGTGAATCGAATCACCGGCATTTACGAGATCGATTTCACCGTGCGGCTGACGCTGGTCGCCGCCGAGGACCAGGTGATCTTCCTGACCAATCCGGACCCGTTCGACACGCCGGGCGATCCGGCCGCGACAAACACGGCGAATCAGACTGTGCTGGATCAGAACATTGGCGCGGGGAATTACGACGTGGGGCACGTTTTCCACCGCGCGAACAGCGGCGGCTTGGCCGGCGCGATCGGGAATGTGTGCCGAGCCGGACAGAAAGGCAAGGGGTTCAGCAGTCTCAGCGCTCCGACCGGCGATGCGTTCACGGTCGATTACGTGTCGCACGAGCTGGGGCACCAATTCGGCGCGCGGCACACGTTTAATAACTGCGGCGGCGGCCCGGGCGACAGCCCGAACTACGCTGTCGAGCCGGGATCGGGCTCGACGATCATGTCGTACTCCGGCATTTGCGGCAGCGACAACCTTCAGAATCATTCCGACGCGATGTTCGCCTGGATCAACATCGATCAGGTGATTACGTACCTGACGAATAGCGGCACGTGCGCGACCTCGACGGCGACCGGCAACACGCCGCCGACGGTGAACGGCGGCGCCGACTACACGATCCCGAAAGGGACGTTCTTCTCGCTCACCGCGGTCGCCACGGATGCGAACAACGACAACTTGACGTACTCGTGGGAAGAAGCGGACACCGGCGGCGGTCCGATTCCGTTGACGAACTTCGTGGACAACGGCTCGTCGCCGATCTTCCGCATCCTGGCGCCGACCATCAGCGCGACGCGCTATTTCCCGAAACTCACGAGCATTCTGAACGGGACGAGCTCGCTGGGCGAAGTGCTGCCGAGCACCAACCGCACACTGCGCTTCCGCGTCATCGTGCGCGACAATCACGCCGGCGGCCCGGGCGTTTGGGACGACGACGTCGTGCTGACGGTGCGCAGCGCGGCCGGCCCGTTCGTGCTCACAGCCCCGATCACCACGGGGACATTTTCACGTGAACTGAACGTCGCCTGGAACGTCGCGGGCACGGCGTCGGCGCCGATCAGCGCGACGAACGTGGACATTTTGCTTTCGACGAACGGTGGCACGACGTTCCCGATCGTGCTGGCGGCCGGCACGCCCAACGACGGCTCGGAACTGGTGGCGCTGCCGAACATCGACGCGACGCAGTGCCGCGTGAAGGTGCAGCCGTCCAACAACATCTTCTTCGCCATTTCGCCCGCCAATTTCAGCATCGCGTCCGTCGGGACGGCCGCGTTCATTCCGGACGGCGCGAACGCCGTCCTGGATTCGACCGGCAACGGCAACCGCAACGGCGCGATCGACCCGGGCGAGACCAGCGTGGGACTGACGATCGGCCTTCGCAACATCGGGCTGGGAACCGCGACCAACGTCGTGGGTACGCTGACTTCGCTCACGCCGACGGCGACGATCGTGACCGGGCAGGCGGCATATCCGAACATGACGTCCGACGCGCACGCCGGCAACCTGACGCCGTTCGTGATCTCGCTCAGCGCGTCGCACGCGTGCGGGACGCCGATCAACCTGCGCATGAGCGTTTCCAACGCGCAATCCGGCCCGAGCACGTTCAACTTCTCCCTTGATACGGGCACCGGCGCGCAGGGCACGTACACGTACGCAGGAGCGCCGGTCGCGATTCCCGACGGTGGCGCTCCGGTCGATATTCCGATCGTGGTTTCGGCAACCGGGGCGATCAGCGACGTCGATTTCTCGTTTGATGGCGGCCTCTGCTCGAACGACCCCGCCGCGACGACCGTCGGTTTGCAGCACACCTGGGTCGGAGACCTGGTCATTACGCTCATCAGTCCTCATGGCACGCAAGCGGTGCTGATGAATCGGCCCGGTCCCGCGCCGTTCGGCAGCGATGGCAATCACTTCTGCAAGACGCTGCTGAATGACGACGGCGGCGGCTCATCGATCCAGGGCATCGCGTCCGAGGATGAGCCGTACACCGGAACGTATCTGCCGGCGACGCCGCTGTCCGTGTTTGACGGCGAAAACGCCACCGGCACCTGGATCCTGCGTGTGCAGGACGTGGCGGTGCAGGATACGGGCGTGGTGCGCGCGTTTACGCTGACGGTGCTGACGCCCAGAACGTGCCAGGCGCCGAGCGTACCGTGTCCGGGCGACCTGAACGCCGACCACCAAGTAAACGAGTCGGATCTTGGACTGCTGTTGCAGGCCTGGCAGTCTGGTCCGGGCGGCGATTTGAATGGTGACGGCCTGACGAATGAATCGGACCTGGGTCTGCTGCTGCAGAACTGGGCGCGGGTTTGCCCATGACACCCGTCGAGAAACGCTCCTAACCGGGCCCCGACCGTAAGGGAGGGGTCGGGCCGATGTCCGAGATTGCTTGGAATCCCGGTGTTTTCGAGGACCGAGCGGACCCCTCCCTGACGGTCGGGGCTCGGCTGGGTGAGTTCTTCAACGAACCGATAAGGATCAATCGACCAACCGATCACGCGCCGTGGAACGCCAGGCTGACTTTCGGCCTGGCGCTCGCGGCGTGTCTGTTTTCCGCGAACGTCGCCGCCTGGGCGCAGGATGCGCAGGATCTTCCACGCGACGGGCGCACGGCGGTTGTCGTCGAGGTTCTGCCTACCGGCCAGATCGTGATTCAGACGGGCGACCTCGAGGAGCGCATCGACCTGCGCGGCGTGCAGCTTCCCGAGCCGGGCCATGCGCTGGAGGATGCGCAGCGCTTTCTGGACAACCTCCTGCGCGGCGAAAGCGTGTCGGTCGAGCAGGTCAGCGGTTCCGGCAAGGGCAAGGATTCTCGCAGACTCGCATACCTTCGTCGCCTCCCGGATCGGCTGTTTGTGAACGCCGAGATCATCCGACAGGGCTACGCGCGAGCCGACATCAGCGAGGAGCACCCGCGGCACGATGAGTTTCGCGAACTCGAGGCGCGCGCCCGGGAGGCGAAGCGCGGCATCTGGCGGCCGAACAAGTCCGCCAGGTCAGACACGGGAAAACAGCCGACCGCAACGCGTCCGACGCCGTCACAAAAAACGCAAGCGTCGTCGCAGCCGATAGCGGCGCCTGCCGGTGAGGTGGTTTACGTCACGCCGCACGGCGACAAATATCATCGCGCCGATTGCGCGCACCTGCGTGGCGGAGGCCAGCCGATGCCGCTGGAGAAAGCGAGGCAGAAATACGAGCCTTGCAAGCAATGCAAGCCGCCGGCCTGACCGCGAATTCGTTGTGTGATAGGGGAGTGCATGGGTGGGACGGGCATCCTGCCCGCCCAGCGGCGAAACACGGGCGCGCAGGATGCCTGTTGATGCGCCAGTTTTCCTATCAAGTCGCGCCGACGCTCATTGCTTTCGCACCAGCACGTAGACGACCTGTAACTCACGCGGATCGCTCCACGGAGCGACATCAAGGTTGTAGTGCAGCGGCGCAGCGCTCAGCCGCGCCGACGCGGTGATCTGCCCGATCGAGAGAGGCGTCGGGAGATCGGCCGACGCCGGCGCCAGCGCGATCGGGTAGCCGGCGGCGCGGAAATCGGCCTTGGCCTCGACGATCGCCATCTTGCCGCCGCGGCCATACAGCAGGCTCTCGGCCTCGGCAATTTGCCACGCCCCGTCTTTCCCGACGCGCGCGGCGCGAACGCGCTGCGGACCAAAGCCGGCGTCGGTGGTCAGTTGCACGCGCGCCAGGAATTGCTGCGATTCCGCGATTCTTCCGATCAGCCACTGCCGCACGAGCAGGTCCATGCCGCGCAGCTCCGCGTCGCCCTGCGACAGCGGGCGCCCGGCGACAACCCATTGCCCGGCGCTGATTCCATGCAAGCTGCCGCGAGAAATTTGCAGCGTGTCGCGCCGCGGCGAGGCATCGCCGCCGATGACCATCGCCGGCACGATCTGGAACGATTCGTCGCGAATCGCCTCGCGGATGTGCGTGACGTCTTCCAAGCGTTGTTCAAATTCCATCAGCAGCGCGCCCTGCTGACCGAGCTGCCGTTCGAGCTCCGCGACTTGCTCCGCCAAAGCGTGTTCTCGCGGCGTTTCCGCGCGCTGCTCGACCACGTCGCGCCCGCTTCGCACCCAACCGGCCAACGTGGATTGAATCCAGCCCAGCGGCTGCAGGACGGCGGCCAATGGGCGCGTCTGACGCCTGGGAAGGAACACGAATAGCGCGGAAATGAGCATCAGAGCGGCGAAAACCGTGGGCTTGGTGATGCGGAAGGGCGATGCTCTCATGCCGGTGTTGGCCGGATTCTTGCCGGCCCGGCGACGGTAAGCGACCGGTTGGGAAAATCAAGTCGCCGACGGGCGGCAAAGTCGGACAGATCTCAGTTTCGTACGCGGGAACGCATCCGGCGGCAGGAACGCTCTCCTGCGACGCGCCCCACCGGCAGGACGTTGTATCATGCGATTCGCTATTCCGCTTGACTCCCGCACACCGCACGGGGTACAGGAGTCTTGGAAGGTGTCCGTCCGAAGCTTGGCCGAAGGGGCTTAGTCGACGGGCCAACGGCCGAATTGCGCAAACGCGTCGACAGGAGCGATTCCATGCCGACGGTGCAACACATCCTCACCCACAAGGGCGGCGAGGTCGTCCGCATCGACCAGGACTCCAGCGTGCTCGACGCCGCTCGGCTGATGAACGAGCGGCACATCGGCGCGGTGGTGGTGACGCGCGCCGAGAAGGTCGTCGGCATCTTCACCGAGCGCGATATTTTGAATCGCGTCGTGGCGCGCGAGCGAAACCCCGCCCAGACGCGGGTCGAGGAAGTCATGACCGCGCCGGTCGCCTGCTGCGACCCGGGCACTACGCGGGCCGAGTGTCGCGCGGTAATGAAAAACCGCCGCATCCGCCATCTGCCCGTCGTCGCCGAGGGTCGGCTGCTGGGCATCGTCTCGATCGGCGACATTCTTGAAAACGAAGGCTTCGAGCAGCAGGAAACGATCCGCTACCTGTACGAGTACATGCATGGCGAGTATCGCTGAATGACCGCGCGCCTGAGGCCGGGTGGCACGTAGGTGGCACGGGCGCGTGGGTGGTATGTGTCCTGCTGCCATGAGCGTCCGGGGGGCGTCGGGGTCGTGCGGGCGTTTCGCCCGTGCTTGCAGTTGAGTCGGTCGAGAAACGGGAATGGACACCGCAAACGATCGCGCCGCCGCGCAATTCGACTGCCGCAAATGCGGCGCTTGCTGCGCTGAGTTCGATGTCTTCCTGTCGGACGCAGAGGCCGATCATTTCGAATCCGATCCGCGGCTGGTGGAATTGACCGTGCTCACCTATCCGCGCCCGGCGTTTCCGGTGCGCTTCATGCTGCGGCGAACAGGCCAGTGCGCCGCGCTGGCCGGAACGCTGGGCGATTGCAGTTGCAACATCTACCCCGACCGCCCGCACCTCTGCGTCGCGTTCGAGGCCGGGTCTGAAGATTGCCTCAAGACCCGGCGGAAGTACGGATTTCCGACCTAAATCAGCTTGCGCCAGCACGCGCCGCAATCGGAACGCGAAGCGCGAGCGAGGCGGCCGGGAATTGCACTTGCTGGCGCTGCGCGTTCTGATTGTGGCGCATACGTAGTTCGTCATAATTGATGCATCAGGATGGGGCCGGCAGCTTGCCGGCATCTTGCCCGCTTAGCACCGCAAGTGGGGCGGGGCGGTGGCATGCTCGCGGCCGTCGGCGAGCATGCTCTTGGGCGACTTCGCGCTGAACAGGCCAGACGCATGGCTGCCAACGCCACAGCCATGCCACGCGCCGCGCATCCACGCTGCGATCAAAGCCCGCAAATGACGCCCCCGAAAGCGGTGTGTAGCCAAATGCGCATCCCCATTTCGCACTCCTCCCCCTTCCAGCGCGGGAATCGCGCGACGATGGCGAAACGATCTGCCCTCGCAGCCGACGTCACGAACTCGGCGAGATTGGTCAGCTCCACTCGAAATCGAGTCGCGGACACTGCAGTGCCTCCCGCGAAGTCGCGGCGAGCACAAAGAATCAGAACGCGTCGCGCCGGCAAGCGCGCTTCCCCGCCGCGCTCGCTTGCGCTTCGCGTTCTGATTGTATTCGGCCGGCGGATGGCGAGAATCAGTAGATTCGCGTGCTCTCGGTCTCCTCGACCAGCTTGTCGCGATCCAGCTCGGCGCTGCTCATCGTCACCTTGAAGCGCGCGTCGCCTTCCTTCACGCCGCGGACCTGGATGCGGTACTTGACGCTGGCGCGCGGCGCCAGGCGCGGCAGCGGGTCGAAGACGCACTTGCGGATCGACGCCGTGCCCTTCGTCGGACCGTCCGCCGTGACGAACTCCTCCTCAGCCGGCAATTCGCAGGAAATAACGATGTTCGTGCCGTCCGCGGAGCCCTGGTTCAGCACGTTGATCTCATAGGTCGTGGTCTTGCCGACCTCGACCGGGTCGTCCACATCGATCACTTCCAGCAGGATCGCCGGAATGCCTTTGGCCGACATCTGCGATTCCGCTCCCGCTTCAGCACAGTACGCCCGCGCGACCGCCGTGTTCTTGAAATTGCCGGCCTCGCGGGCCGTGGCCGAGACGCTCACGGCGCGCCGCTCGCCGGGCGACAGATTGCCGAGCGCCCAGGTGACCGTGCCGCCGGAGAAACGCCCGTTGTCCGAAGCCTCCGTGAAAGTCAGCCCCGAGGGCAGTTGATCGACCAGCATCGTGTCGCGGGCGATTCCGTCGCCGGTGTTGGCGACGACGATGTCGAACTTCACCGGGCGGCCGATGAATCGCACCTCCGGCGCGGACTTGGTGACTTGCAGCACCGGGCGCACGACGCGCGTCGCGGCGCTGGCCTGCGAGGTCAGCTCCTCGGCGCAGGTCGCGACGGCGGTGTTGGTGAAGTCGCCGGTGCGCTGCGCCTTCACCTGCACGGTCATTTCGCGCGCCTGCCCGGGGGCCAGATCGCCGGCACTGAGCACGAACCCGGTCTTGCCGTCTTCGGTCAGCCAGCCTTCTGGCAACTGGTCGCGGATCTGCACATTCGTCGTCACGCCGCTGCCGGGGTTGGTCACGACGAAGTGAATTGGGATCGGGTCGCAGAGCATCACTTCGCGCGGCGCGGTCTTCACCAGCTTCAGATTCGGCTCGACGACGCGCGCCCCGGCGCAGTTCTCAGTCTGCATGGAGATCGTCGCGCAGGCCATCACCTGTCCGACCTGCCGCGCCGCGATGCGGAAGCGCAGGCTGGCGGCGGATTCTGCGCGAAGCACGTCGAGCTCCCAGGTTCCGCCGCCGTCGCCGCGGCGCGTCGGCGGCACGTCGACCCCGCGCACCTCGACATCAGCCGGGAAGCGCATGGTCAAGGTCAGATTCTTCAGATCGGCGCGGGTGACGTTGCTGAGTTTCACGACGTATTCAAATTCGCGCCCGACGCGCGTTTCGTGCGGCATCAGGTGCTCGATCAGCAAGATGCTGGTGCGCGGATCGCCGGTGGGATAGGCGTAGACGGTGCGACCCAGCGGGAGCGTGTCGGCCGGCTGCTCGCTGTCCTCGGCCCGCGCAACGCCGATCCAGGCGGAAAGCGGGATCAAGAGTGCGCCGATCGTCAGCGCCAAGGATCCCTGACGCGACTTGCGAATCGTTGGTTTGTTCATGAGGATTGCCCTCCAAGAGCGGTGTTGTTGGATCGAGCGTGCGGGACTTCTGGCTCGCACGCACCCGCTGCGCGGACACAGGCCGATCCCCCTGTGCCGCACGGAAATATTCGCACTCCAGGTCTACAGACACAAGATTCACTTCGCCGGCAGCAGAAACGGCGGCGGTGGTTCCCGGTAACCGTGAGACGATTCGCCGGTCGTCTGGCGTTCACGGTGAATTAGTGGGATCGAACGACCGCACCACCCGCAAAGTTACCCGGATTTCGTACCGCGCCAACCCAAAAACGGCTCGCGGGAAAAACGCCGCGGGCTGAAGCATCGGATCGACGCTCCAGCCCGCGGATGTTACGTCAGCACATTCCAGCCGTCACGGCTAGTAGAGGTGCGTGCTCTCCGTTTCCTCGATCGGGACCGTGCCGGTCTGATCGGTGGTCATCGTCGTCTTGAAGCGCACGTCGCCCGCCGCCTTGGCCTTCATGACAACGCGGAACGTGACCTTCGCGCCCGGCGCCAAGCTCGGAACCGGCTCGAACGTGACGGTGCCGCCGGCGGCCGTGCCGCGCGTGGCGCCCTCGCCCGAGACGAATTCACCCTCGGCCGGGATCTGGCACACGATCTTGATGTTCGTGCCGACCGCCGAGCCCTGGTTCGTCACGGTGATCACGTACGTGGTCTGCGAACCGACTTCGATCGGGTCGTCCACGTCGATCACTTCGAGCAGAACGGCCGGGATGCCCTTCACGACCATGTCGTGCGTGGCCTGCGCGTCGGTGCAGAACGCCTTGGCGGTGGCCACGTTGTGGATCGTGCCCGCGCCGGTCGGATGGATGACCATCTTGACCGTCTTCGAGCCGCCCGGAGGCATCGTGCCCAGGTTCCACGTCACCGTGCCGCCGCCCATCGCGCCGCCGTCGCTGGCGCTGACGAATGTCGCGCCCGCCGGAACGGCGTCGGTCAGGATCGTGTCGCGAGCCGGCGCGTCGCCGCGGTTGCTCACGGTGATCTCGTACTCGGCGTCGCGGCCGATGAAGCGCTCGCTCGGGCCGGACTTGGTGATGGCCAGGGCCGGCGTCTTGACGACCGTGGTGCACGAGGCGGTGGCCGTCAGGCCGCCGTCGGCGGTGACGGTCGCGGTGTTAGTGTATGAGCCGGCCTTGGTCGCCTTGACGGTGAACTTGGCCTGCTTGGCGCCGCCGCCTTCGATCGTGCCGCCGTCGAACGTCAGGCTGGTGCGGCCATCGGCCGTGACCATGCCATCCGGCAGGCGATCTTCAACGCGGACGTTCGTCGCCGGGGCGTCGCCGGTGTTGCGCACGGTGATGGTGTGCTCGATCATGTCGCACAGCACGACTTCAGGCGTGCAGGTCTTTTCGATGACCAGCGCGGCCTCGGAGATCTTCGTCTGGCAGCAATCGCGAGCGGTCAGGCCCTCGGCGGTGCGCACGTCGGCGCAGTTCTCGAAGGTGCCCTTGCGCGTGCCCTTCACGGTGATCTGGGCGCGCCACGTTCCGCCGCCCTGCAGCGAGCCGGCGTTCCAGGTGACGGTGTTGCCGCTGACCGTGCCAGCCGGGTTGCTGGACACGTAGACGATGCCGTCCGGAATCGGATCGGTCACCACGACATCCTTGGTCGTGACCTGCGACGGATTGGTGACGACGATGTCATACGTGAAGTCTTCGTTCAGGCGCTTCTCGGAGGCGCAATCCTTCTGGATCGCGATCTTCGGACCGATCCAGGTCTTGGCCGTCTTGCCCGAAGCAATCGGCACCGCCGGCTTGCAGCACTGCAAGTTCTCCGGCCGCATGATCATGATGTCTACGTTGTTGGTGCCCTCGGCCGGACGCGCCTGGTTCAGCACGACTCGCGCCGCGCCGTTGCCGTCGGTCTTGACGGTGACTGAGTCATGTCCGCCGGGGTCAAACGTGCCCGCGGGGCCGTCGACGATCTTGTACGTCACGTCGTAACCGGCCAGCGGAGAGCCGTCCGAGGCGCGGATGACCTTGGTGATGAACTCATGCGGCGTTCCGGTCGGGTTGGTCGCCGGCGGCGGGAATTCCCAGCGCACGTCGTACCAGTGCTTGACCGCGAACGTCTTGTGCTTGGTCCAGTCGTAAATGCCCGGGGCGTACGCGGTGATGTGCGTGTCGCCCTCGATCGGCGAGGTGATCACGACCCACGACTGGCCGGTGCCCAGCGTGATATCCTGCTCGCCGGTGTGCAGTGTGTACGGATGCTCGCGCGTGTGCGTCACGGCGAAGTGGTTATCCACTTTGTAGCCGCGGCTTGCGCGCCAGCCATTCGAATCGACTTCGACAAAATCGCCGACGCTGCCGCTGGCGATGATCCACTCTACGCGGCGATTCGGAAGCGGCTTGCCTTCCTTGTCCTTCACCGTCGCCACGAAGACGTGTTGCGTGCGCACTGGGTTGGTGTCCTCAACCGGCGTCAACTCGATCGACGCGGCCCACGGATCCCAATTGTCCACGCCGAACGGCGGTTTCGCGTACGAGCGCTCCATGTCTCCGCCGTAATGCCAAGACCACCAAGCGTGTGGCATGGTGTGCCTGCAACCCGCCATCGCGCCGAGCAGCACGACCCCGGCGGACAGCGCTGCCGCCAACGATTTGAGGTTTCTCATTCCTAGCTCCTGACTTCCTTGAACGAATCAATTGCGAAGACGCACGACGGCCGACGGCCGTTCGATGAGATTCTGAACTTGTGCGCCTCGACTAACCGCGCCAGTGAATCAACTGATTATTGCACGCTTTTATCGATCCCGCAACGGGTTGAGACTAAATCATCGTCATTCGTTGCTCAATTTCCCGAGGCAGGGCGCGCAATCTCGTGAGCGCTTTCGAATCGCTGTCCAGACCCAGGCGACGCACGCACGGAAGGTTCAGGAAATCATAGGGAACATAGGGCGGAGCGAAGCCCATCAGCGTGACGGCTGCATCGCAAACCATTACCAACAAACGACTTTTCTCAAGCGCGTCGCCCGGCGACGGCTCGCGATGGTGAGATGCGATTACCTGCGGCAGCGGGTCCGGAAGATTCCACATGTCCGCCAACCGCAGGCCCAGATGTTCGTGCCATTCTTGCGCGATCGAATCAAAAACCGCGCGCGCCACTTTGCGGCTCGTGCGACGTTGATAGTCGCTCACAACCTTCAAGACGGCGATCAGGCCGATGTCGTGGAGCAGTCCGAGCAGAAACGCTTCCTCTTCGTTCAGACTCGCGTACGAACACAGGGACGACGCGACGACCGATGAGGCAACCGAGCGACGCCAAAGCTCCTGCCCCAACGAGCGCGGCCCCGGACCGGTGCGAATCGCTTCGCCCTTCAGCGTCGCCGCCAGCAGCAACGAGCGCAGCCGGCGGCTGCCGAGTCGCGCGAACACCAGATCGAGACGCCGGACTTCGCTCGTGCCGCGAAATGCAACCGAGTTCGCGACGCGCAGGAACTCGGCCGTCAGCACCGGATCCTGTTCGACGACCGCGGACAATTGGCGGTAATCCACGTCGTCATTTCGCGTCAGCACCAACGCGCGCTGCGCAATCGCCGGGATCTGCGGCAATTCGACATCCGGATTGTCCAGAATCTGCGACAAGTGCTCGTGCAGGGCCACATCGGCGCCGGAAACCTGCGATCGATAGTCGGGTTGCTCGTAAACCGGCGCGCCGATCGGAATCCACCAGACCGGGCCTTCCGGCTGCTCCGGTTCTTCCAGCGTCGCGATGGCGAGATCCGCGTCTTCAGGCGTAAACGTCGACTGCGATTCCGCGGGCGAACTAAGTCCGAACCAGCGCATGATCGTGTCGAGGAAACT
The DNA here is from genome assembly GCA_046350315.1 of Phycisphaerae bacterium. GTDB lineage: Bacteria > Planctomycetota > Phycisphaerae > UBA1845 > Fen-1342 > CAZHTF01. The sequence goes on along the minus strand of JAXMAP010000002.1, from coordinate 675,000 downwards.
TGCCATGTTTGCAACCGCTGGGCAACCGAACACCGGCCGGCGCGGCGCGCCGACACACGGTTCGTTTATCGGCGTCAACCAGCGCGCGGGTGAATTGCGATTGTGAGCATGTCGACGAAGCACGCAGCGCGACATGCGCGACGCGATTCGACGCGCAAATCGCCGCGTTTCCTCCATCTGTTCGTTTGTTTATCGCCCCATCCGCCATTCGCACGCGCCGCGCTTTCGCGGGCGGGAGGCGCGGCATATGATCCCTCCGCCATCGACGGGTTGAGGTCCGCGTTGCACGACGTACTCCTGGCAACCGTGATTTTCGCGGCCGCGACGCTCTACTCGTCCGTCGGTCACGCCGGCGCTTCGGGTTATCTGGCGGCCATGGCGCTGTTCAGCGTTCCGCCCGCGGCGATGAAGCCCGCGGCGTTGACGCTGAATATCCTCGTCGCCAGCATCACAACGATTCGTTTCCATCGCGCCGGGTGCTCCTCGTGGCGGGTGCTCTGGCCGTTTGCGCTCGGCGCCTTGCCGTTCGCGTTCTTTGGAGGCAGTTGGAACCTCGCTGCCGGCGTGTACAAGCCGATCGTCGGCGCGATTCTTCTATTTGCGGCGGTGCGACTGGCGATCGCGGCGCGGCGGCGCGAGGAAACACCGACGGCGATGCCGCACCCGGGCATCGCCATCGCAGTCGGCGGCGCGATCGGGCTCCTGGCCGGCCTCACCGGCACTGGCGGGGGGATCTTTCTATCGCCGGTGTTGCTGCTGATGCGCTGGGCCAAGGCGCGCGAGACGGCGGGAGTATCGGCCGCGTTCATCCTGGTCGTGTCGATCGCCGGCCTGGCCGGCAACCTCACGGGCGAGAATCCGGTTTCCGCGCTGCCGCCGCAACTGCCCTACTGGGCAGTCGCTGCCGGCGCGGGGGGCTTGCTGGGTTCACACATTGGCAGCCGGCGTCTTGCGCCGCCGTCACTACGGCGCGTTCTCGCGGCCGTGCTGATCGTGGCGGGACTGAAGCTGATATTCACGTAGCGCGACTTTGTAGCGCCCGACCGCCGAGTCGGACGCGGCCGGGCGTGCGCGAAGTCGTAGCGTCCGTCCTCCGCGTCGGACGCGGATGGAACACGTGTGGCGCCGTTCCGGCAACAGCCGCGGCCGACTCGGAGGTCGGCCGCTGCAGGCGTCGATGGGCCTACGCGTTCAGCGCTGTCTTGAACCACTCGATCGTCCGCTTCAATCCCTCCTCGCGCGGAACGCGCGGCGACCATCCGAGCAACGTCTGGGCCCTGGTGATGTCCGGCCTGCGGACCTTCGGATCGTCCTTGGGCAGTTCGACGTGTCGAATCCGGCTCTTGCTGCCGGTGAGTCGAATGATCTCTTGCGCCAGCTCGAGCATCGTCAGTTCGACCGGGTTTCCGATGTTCACCGGACCGTCCACGTCACTGCGCGACAGCCGAATCAACCCGTCGACCTGGTCATCGATGTAGCACAGACTGCGGGTCTGCTTGCCGTCGCCATAGACGGTCAGCGGCTCGCCGCGCAGCGCTTGGCTGATGAAATTCGGCAGGACGCGCCCGTCATTGGTGCGCATGCGCGGACCGTAGGTGTTGAAAATCCGAGCCACGCGGACGCGGACGCCGTGCTGATGGCGATAGGCGGTGATCAGCGCCTCGGCGAATCGTTTTCCCTCGTCGTAGCAGGAGCGCGGGCCGATCGGATTGACGTTTCCCCAGTAGGCTTCGCGTTGCGGGTGCTCAAGGGGGTCGCCGTAGACCTCGCTGGTGCTGGTGTGCAGCATGGTTGCGTTTTTCTCGCGCGTCAGGTCGAGCAGATTCCAGACCCCGCGCGAGCAGACCGCGAGAATCTCAAGCCGCTTGGGATCAAAATCGATCGGCGAGGCCGGGCAGGCCAGATTGTAGGTCGCATCGACCGGGCCGTCGATCTGCAAGCCGGCCGAGACATCCTGGCGCAGGAATGTGAATCCCCGTCGCGCCGAGAGATCTGCGACGTTGCGATCCTGTCCGCTGACGACGTTGTCGACGCCGACGACCTCGACGCCCTCATCGAGCAATCGGCCAGTCAGGTGAAATCCGATGAATCCCGCGCATCCGGTGACGATCGCTCGCACACTATTCTCCAATGAAACTGACTCGATGATACAGGAATCCCACCGATTTCCGGTCGTGTTGGGGAGTGCGGGCGTTTTGCCGGCGTCTCGCCCGTGCCGCTCAAAGAGTGGCTCGGGCCTCGTGCCGCACCGCTCAGCGGGTGCTTCCGGCATCCCGCCCGTCGCACCCGCAGGATTGCGCCTCCGCGCCGGCGACCAGCCGGCGCCGAATCGCGCCGTCCCCGATCCCTGTGCCGGACCGCGATGCGGCGCAGTCGAAACCCGCTCTTTGCGTGATCGCCCAAGAGAAAAACGAGCGGGCACGGGCGTCCAAACCGCCCGCCGACGGGTTCGATTCCCGTCGCCTCCGTTCCGCGCCCCCTCCACGCGCTCGCGCAATTGTAAGCGATCGGGTAGAATCGACTCGCTTGCAGCCCGAACTTGGCTCTGAAGACAATGCCACCTGTTGAACGAAACACACCGGACGCCGGCGCCGCCGGACTGGCCGACGTTTATCGCAATCAGCGCCTCGCGCCGCGCGACGTTGCCGACGACCACGAGCTCCTCTCCCCCGAATTCATGAGCAAGCTCGACCAGCTCGAACTCATCAGCCGCAAGATCTTCGTCGGCCGCATGAAGGGCGAACGCCGCAGCAAGCGCAAGGGCCAGAGCGTCGAGTTCGCCGACTATCGCAACTACGTCGTCGGCGATGACCTGCGCTTCCTCGACTGGAACATCTTCGCCCGCCTGGAGCGCCTGCTGATCAAGCTCTTCATGGAGGAGGAAGATCTAAATGTCTCGCTGCTGTTCGACGTCTCACGCAGCATGGATTGGGGCAAGCCTAGCAAGGGCCTGTACGTCAAGCGCGTCGTCGCCGCGCTGGCCTACATCGGCCTGGTCAACTACGACCGCGTCAACCTCTACGCCTACTCCAGCACGCTGGCGGCCGAAATGCGCGGCGTTCGCGGCCGGCGGCTGGCGGGCCAGGTGCTGAACTTCCTGCGAAAGCTGCCGCTGGAGGGGCATTCAGACTTCACGTCCGTCGCGAAGCGCTTCGCCCTGCGGCATCGCGGAAAGGGCGTGTGCATCGTCGTCAGCGATTTTTTCGATAAGGGCGGATTCGCGGATGGATTCCGCTACCTGCTCGGTCGCGACCTCGACCTGTACGCCATCCAGGTGCTTTCGCCGGAGGAGATCGATCCGACGCTGGCGGGCGATTTGAAGCTCGTGGATGTGGAGGACGAGGATGTGGCCGAGGTCACAATCAGCAAGCCGCTGCTCGACCGCTACAAGGCGAACTTGCAGTCGTTCTGCAACGAGCTGAAAACGCACTGTACGCGGCGCGGCATCACGTACCTGTTCACCAGCACGCGTGTGCCGTTCGACGCGCTGGTCATGTCATACCTGCGGCAGCGCGGGTTGCTGCGCTGAATGGCGGTCCCCGGTCGAACCGATCGCTAAATCGCCGTCCGCGAGCATGCGCCGCTATCAGAACGCGACGCGCAAGCGAGCGCGGCTGGAAATCGCGCCCGCTGGCGCTGCTCGTTTTGATTGCCGAACGTACGCGCGAACTGTCCGTTGATGTGGGCCTCAGAACTGCTGCATCGCACATGGACCAGGGGAGCATCGGCGATTGGCCGGTGCCAAACCGCAATCCCACCGGCGAGACGCCCCTGCTACACGCTTTCATACGAGGCGATGTTTCAGACCTCCTACACAAGTTCTAGCGTTGCTTTTCCAACAGCGCGATCAGTCTCTCACAGAAATCCGGCAGATCGGCGGGTCGGCGACTTGAGACGAAGTGGCGATCGACCACGACTGACGCGTCGGACCACTCCCCACCCGCGTTGATCACATCGTCCTTCACGCCCGGAGAACTGGTCATTTTCACGCCGCGGCAGATTCCGGCGGAGACGTTGATCGATGGTCCGTGGCAGATTGAGCCGATCGGCTTCTTATCGTCGGCGAATTGTCTCACGAGCGCGAGCACCTTCGGATCGCGCCGCAGCGAGTCGGGCATCCATCCGCCGGGGATCACCAATCCGTCGAACCGCGCCGTCGAGGCGTCCGAAATTGCGATCTCGCTCACGCACGGATAGCCATGTTTTCCCGAGTATGTCTTGCCGGCGAGCGGGCCCGCGACGGTGACTTCAGCGCCGGCTTCGATCAGGCGCAGCTTTGGATACCAAAGCTCCAAGTCCTCGTAGTCATCCCCGAGAAGGATCAAGATGCGTAGTCCGGCCAGCGATTTCATGTCACAAGCTTCTTCTCACGAGTGTTACACGAGCAGAAAGAGCGGCTGCGTTTTGCTCCAATCCGGGAGCGGCGCTACCGCCGGCGACCTGCCGCCACCGGCGCCGGCCGACGATGATTCGTCGCCACCGCAGGTGTCGCCGGTCGAACCGGTTCGACTGCCTTCGCTGGAGCGCTTTTGGCGACGCTGGATTCGCCGCCGCGCGCCGCCGCGTCGCCCGGCTTGGAGTCCGATTTCCGATCAGCGTCAGCCCGCTCATCCTCGTCCGCGGACTTCGCGTCGCCGGCGCGCGTAGTCCGGGTGTCAGCCTTCGTATCCGCGGCCTTCGGCGCGCCGGCAGCGGCCTCGGGCTTGGGGCGCTTCAGCTCAAGAACCTGCTCGCGAATCGACTTGAACACGTCGCGATTGTCGCGCAGGAACTGTCGCGCATTGTCGCGCCCCTGGCCAATCCTCGTGCCCTGGTAGCTGTACCACGTGCCCGAGCGCTCAACCACGCCACAGTCCGCCGCCACATCGAGCAAGTCCGCCTCGCGCGAAATGCCTGAGTCGAACAGAATGTCGAATTCCGATTCGCGGAAGGGCGGCGCGACCTTGTTTTTGACCACCTTAGCACGCACGCGCGTGCCGATCACGGTCTCGCCCTCTTTCACCATGCCGATCTTTCGCACGTCGATGCGCATCGAGCTGTAGAACTTCAACGCGCGGCCGCCGGGCGTGGTTTCCGGGCTGCCGTACATGACGCCGATTTTTTCGCGGATCTGATTGATGAAGATGACGCTGGTGCGGCTCTTGCTGCTGATTCCGGTCAGCTTGCGCATGGCCTGGCTCATCAACCGCGCCTGAACACCGACCTGCGACTCGCCCATCTGCCCTTCCAACTCGCTGCGCGGCACCAGCGCGGCGACGGAATCGACGACGATCAGATCCAGCGCGTTGGATCGCACCAGGAGCTCGCAGATTTCCAGCGCCTCCTCGCCGCAACTCGGCTGGTTGACCATCAGGCCCTCCAGATCGACGCCTAGGCGCTTGGCCCAGACCGGGTCGAACGCGTGCTCGGCATCGATGAAGGCAGCCGATCCGCCGGTCCGCTGCGCCTCGGCGATGATGTGCAACGTCAGCGTCGTCTTGCCGGACGATTCCGGGCCGAAGACTTCGATCACACGGCCGCGCGGAATTCCGGCGCCGCCCAGGGCCAGGTCGAGCGACATCGCGCCGGTGGAGATCCCGTCCACGATCGGCGGCTGATTCCGCAGAAACATGATTGCGCCCTTGCCGAACGATTTTTCGATCTGCGAAATGGCGCGATGCAGTGCCTCGGAACGCGTGTTTTCGCGGGAATCGGACATGTTGGCATCCTCGCAGTGCCGGTCACGGGTCAAATTGACGCATCGGGCGCATATGGCGCCGCGACAACCTCAAGTATACAAACAAACACCTAACTGTCAAGGCAAAACTGCCGAAAATTCACGGCGCTCAGGAGTCCGTCCGTCCCGGAATCAGCTCAAGCGGAACGCCGATATCGGCCACCACCACCCGCCCCAGGAAACTCCGCGCCGCCGGCTTTTCAAAGCCGACCTTCTCCGCCACGAACGTAACGGTCGCGTCGGCGCGAAAACAAGGCGTGTGCGGCTCGCCATGGTCTGCATCCAGCCCCGTCGGCACGTCGATCGCCACGCGCCGGGCGCGCGGCATCGCATTCGCCAGCTCCACCAGCGCGGCAATCACGCCGCGCGGCGGCCCTCCCGCGCCCGTGCCCAGCAATGCGTCGACAATCACGTCGGCGCGCCCCGCGCGATTCCGCGCGTCCTCCATGCCCGTCGGCTCGTCGGCCTGCAGCAGCGGCGCGTTCAGGCGCGAGTAAATCGAGAGATTCACAGCCGCGTCCGATTGCACGCGCTGTCGCGGCGTGGCGAGCGCGACGGCCACGTCCACGCCGCCGTTTCGCAGATGCCGGGCTACGACGAATCCATCGCCGCCGTTATTTCCGGGGCCGGCCAGAATCAAAACGCTGGATTTTCGGGGGTCAACGAGCGTGGCGTAGACAAATTCCGCGGCGGCGCGACCGGCGTTCTCCATCAGCAGCAAGCCCGGAATGCCGACGTGCTCAATCGCCAGCACGTCCAGCTCGCGAACCTGCTGGCAGGTCAGCGCGTCTCCGGGCCGGTAAGGAATCGACACGCGCGGCTCCAGGCAATCGGGACCGACTCAATCGCAAAGGCATTGTAACCAGAGACCCATACTGGGCGGGCGGTCGCCGAGCAAACAACGGAGTGCCCGCGCGCCGGGGTGAATAGGGCGAGAGGATAGGCCGGGCGCACAACGGAAGCAGAGACGCAAGCGAATAGCGACCGGCACCATTCCCGTGCCGGTTGCGGCAGCGCGATCAGTCGTCCGCTCTGCAACAGTGACGGCGTCACAGCACTGCGCGTTATGATCACAAAGTAGACGCGTCGATGGGCGGCTCGGTCTGCCAATGCGAAGCGAATGTGATCCAGCTTTCTGCACGCGGCGCCTTTTCAGACTTACACGGCTTAGTCTGACAATCGTTACGGCAGTCGCGCCACGGGGTTGCGGCCAAGTCGCGCCACAGGGTGCACCGGATGAGGATCGCCGGGCGGACGGCACCTTGGCGCGGCCAAGCGCGACGGTCGTCAACGGAGCTCTGCTTGGGGCCGACGTTTCGAGTGGTCGGTGGCGATGCCCGCCGTCGCGCTGTTGGAGCGAGAAGCGTTGCAAGGAATTCTTGACCAGGATCGTAGGGGGGGGGGAAACGACAAGCCATGGGCGCGTAACTTTTTGCGGGCGAACGACTTGCGACACAAGCTCCGTTGGCCACGGAGCTTATGCACGCATGCAAGTTCACTCGGCGGCGCGCGAGATCACCGTTGCCGGCGGTGAACCAGCCGATATTGCGCGACCGTCGTCAGCTGGGCAAAGAACCAGCGAGATGAAATTCGGCATATTGATTGATCCTTCGGAGATGGCCGCAGCGACTCGCGCGGTTTGAAAACGCCGGCGCGCCGCTTGAACTCAGTTCGATGGCCGCGTGGTCGCTGCCCAGGATTCTAGCCGGTTGCTCCAGTCCGCGAGCTTCTCCACGTGGTCGCCGCCCGCCTCGGCCTTGTCCCAGGCGTCATAGAGCTTGACCATGCCGCGAATGAAAGCGCCGTGGATGGAGTGTTGTCGTGGCAGTGCCTTCTCGGCGGCGGCGGCAGCGGGAGCGAGAATTTCCTCCGCTGCAGCAAAGCGGCCCGTTGCGCGTAGCAAGTTCCCCAGGTTGCACGCTGCAACCAGTGCGTTGATGCTCGTCTCTCCCTGCGCGGTGCGGTATTGATCGAACGCCTGGCGGACAAACGGCTCAGCCTCGTCGAAACGCCGCTGAGCCAACAGCAGCGAACCGAGGCAATGCACGAACGTGGTCGTGTTGGGATGGGCGGCGCCAAGCATCCGCCTAGCGCCTTCCACCGCGTCACGAAAACAACGCTCTGCCTCCTCATTCTGGCCTTGCACTTGCAGTGTGCGGCCGAGGTTGTTGAGCGCCAGGGTCGTCGTCGAGTGATCCTGACCCAGGACGCGGCGGCCGGCGGCGACGACGTCGCGCAGCGCTGACTCAGCCTCCTGCAGCTTTCCTTGCGTAAACAGCAGCTCGCCCAGGTTGTTCTTCGCCAGGAGTGCGTCGGGATGATCCTTCCCCTGCACGCGGACCTGTTTTTCCATCGCATCGCGGAGAAACTGCTCAGCTTGCTCGATCCTGCGTTCGTGCAGCAGGACCATGCCCAGGTTGCTGATCAGCGTGATTGTGAGCGGGTGCGCGTCGCCGCGGGCCCGCTGACAAGCCTCGAGACCCTCGCGATAGCAACGCTCGGCGTCTGCGAGCTTGCCTTCGGCCTGCAGGAGCGCACCCAGATTGTTAAGCGAAGCGATCGTGCTGGTATTCGCCGCGCCCAGAGTCCGGCGGCGCGTTTCAAGCGCCTCGGTGAAATAAGGCTCGGCCTCGGAGTAGCGGCCAAGCGAACGAAGGCGGATTCCCATCGCACTGATCGAATCGATCGTATCGGGGTGGTCCGGGCCGAGCATGCGGCGGCGCGTTTCCAGCGACTGCCGACGGTATGGCTCGGCGGCGTCAAACTGGTCCTGGTCCTCCAGCGCGTTTGCGAGTTCGTTCATCACCGAAAGTGTCGTCGTGTGCTCCAAGCCCAGCACGCGCCCGGACTTCTCGAGCGCTTCGCGACAAAGCAACTCGCCGGCGCGCGCATCACCCCGCTCTCGCTGCAAGTGGCCCAGGCTGGCGAGTGATTCGATCGTATCGGCGTGCTCGTCGCCCAGTACGCGCCGCCGCGTGGCAAGCGCTTGTTCTAGCAGGGGAAGCGCGTCGTCGTTTCGGCCAAGCGCCGCATACAACCCGGCCAGAGTGTGGCGCAACGCGGCGTCCACTGCGGGCTGACGCGAAAACTCTCTCTCGATCGCCGCGCGGGCCGGCCTCAGAATCGTCTCATCGATGAGTTGCGCCGCCGCGTCGGTCGTGTTAATGCTGTTCAACTCGGTGGTGAACCCGGCGCGCCGCGTCTCCTGTTCGGCATCCGGGCGATCCTCTCTGGCCAGCGCGGCGTCGAAGCGGGCGCGCAGATCCCGCGCCAATCGTGCACCGACTTCAGCCGGATCGATCTCGCTGAGCATCTTCGATTGAAAAGCCGCGACTTGGCGGGTTTCCTGCGCCGACTGGCGCGCCGTGAGCACAGCCTCATTGGCGCGGCGCTGCTCCATCAACGCCCACACCAGTGCCGTGGACGTGCCGACCAGACCGGCCAGGAGCGTGCCCAGGATGACGCCACCGGCGATCACCTGGCCACGATTTCGCTGGACGAATTTTCGAAGCTTGTAGCCCGTGCTGGGAGGAATGGCACTGACCGGCTGGTGCCGCAGATAGTTCTGAATGTCCTCGGCCAGCGCGCTGACGGTCTCATAGCGTCGTCGGCGGTCCTTCTCGAGACATTTCATGACGATCCAGTCCAGATCGCCGCGAAGCCGGCGCGAGAGCTGTCGCGGCTCGGCACGCCTCCGGCGGGCGATCTCGATGACTGATGAAGCGTCCTCGGCGTCGGCTGGGTTGCCGCCGGCGAGCGAGGCCGACGAGCCTGGAGTGGCCAGTGTCGCCAGGCGCAGGCTGGGTCGCGGCGGATCGACTTCGCGAATCGTGCGAACGAGACTCGGCAGGCCGGATTCCATCAGGCTCCGGGCGTCGAACGGCGTGGTGCCTGTTAGCAACTCGTAGAGCAAGACGCCCAGCGAATAAACATCGCTGCGGGTATCGATGTCCGCACTGGCCGGCTCGGCCTGTTCCGGGCTCATGTATTCCGGTGTGCCGATGAGTTGATGCAGCTCGGTATACAACGTTCGATCCGTCAACTGCTGGCCGGTGGCCTTGGCGATACCGAAATCGATCACCTTCGGCACGGGCTGACCGTCGGCGACCGTCACAAGCACGTTGCGCGGCTTCAAGTCGCGGTGAATGATGCCTTTCTGATGCGCGTGCTGGACCGCCAGGCAGATATCGCGAAACAGCGCCAGCCGCTGTTCGACCGAAAACGTCTCCCGATCGCAATACTGCGTCACCGGCTCGCCGCGCACCAGCTCCATGACAAAATACGGCCGGCCGCTGTCGGTCGCGCCGGCGTCGAGCACACGGGCGATGTTGGGATGATCCATTAGCGCCAGCGCCTGGCGCTCAGCTTCAAAACGCGCGATTACCTGGCGCGTGTCCATTCCGGCCTTAATAATCTTCAGCGCCACTCGCCGCGTGACCGGCTCGGCCTGCTCGGCCATGAACACGGTTCCGAATCCACCTTCGCCGATTTGCTGCAGCAGCTTGTAGCGCCCGATTCGAGCTCCAGCATTTTCGATCGGCGAGACGGCCGTTACGGTCGAAGTGGCGCCGGCGGCCGTTGCCAGCCCCGGCAAAGTCGGCGCGTTCAGAAACAGAGGATCGTCGAGCGTGCCGAGCAGCTCGCGGACTTCCGCGAGCACGCCCGGGTCGTCCGCCGACTCACGCTCCACGAATGCCGCGCGGGCCGAAACCGGCAACCGGGCCGCCTCGTCCAGCAATCGCTTCACGCGCTCGCGATTGGTTGCGTTCATGGGCTCGGTTCCCCGAGATCGGACTGAGACAGGTGACGCAGCAGCCAGGCCCGCGCATAGCGCCACTCGCGGTCGACGGTCGCCGGCGCGACACCCAGAGCGGCAGCGGTTTCGTCGATCGAAAGGCCGGTGTAGAAGCGGAGATGCACCACGCTGGCGGCCCGAGGATCAATCCGACGCAGGGCCTCGATCGCCTCGTCAATCTCGACCGCGTCGGCGACACTCTCTTCGTTCGCCAGGTCGGCAACTCCGGCAACCTCGCGTCGCCTGCCTCCGCCCCGTTTCTGGGCCCCGATCCGACGGGCATGATCGATCAGGATGTGCCGCATGGCCTCCGCGGCGGCGGCATAGAAGTGAGCCCGATTGGACCACGAGGGGTCTTCTTTTCCCACCAGGCGCATGTAAGCCTCGTGCACCAGGGCGGTGGCCTGCAGCGTGTGTCCCGCGCGCTGAGCGCGCAGTTGTCGCCCGGCAAGACTACGCAACGACCGATATACCAGCGGCAAAAGGTCGCGCGCCGCGTGCGGCCTACCGGCGACGGCATCTTCCAGCAGCCGCGTCACGACGTCATTCGGCGGCGAATCGCCGGCATCTGGTTGAAGAGCTGACTCGCTGTCCATTCGACACTCGTTACGCAATCCGAAGTCGATGAGCATCGCGCACGCGCCGATTTTTCTGGTGCATGCGGTCGGTTGGCGACCCTGCGGCTTCGTGGCCCGAATTGGAGTCCTTCTTAATCATACCCCGATTCAAGAACCGTGACGCCGCCGGAATTCGATTTGCGTTTCATTTCTTCGTCCGGTCACCCGTGAAGGGCATCGTCGCGGAGGTTCACATGAGTCATCGCATGTCCGAATGGCTGGCGGAGGTCGAGCGGGACTCCGACAGCGCTCAGCACTCCGCCGGGGATGCAGCGGATCATGTGCGGTTGTCGTACGCCACCGAAAACGAGATCCTGGCCACGGGACGCGCCCTAGGCCAGTCGGGTCTGAGGCGCACTGCGAATTCCGCCGATTTCACCTTCGCCGTAGACGGCGTCGAGCTGCGTCTTCGGGTCGTGCGGTTTGAAGGCAAGGAGGGGCTCAACGCGCTGTTCGAGTTCACGGTCGAATTGGTCTCCGATGACCCAGCGCTCGAACTCGACGCGCTCCTGATGCGCCCCTGCACGCTGGCGATCCGGCATACCGGAGGCCAACGACTCGTGCGCGGCATCGTCCGCGATTTTGAGTACAGTGGCGAAGGCTCGCGCCTCACACACTATCGCGCCAGCATAGTTCCGATTCACTGGTTGCTCACGCAGCGGCAAACCAGCCGCATCTTCCAGGCGCATGTGTGCCCGGACATGAGCGTTCCCGGCATCGTCTGCCAGGTGCTCTCCGACGCCCAGATTCCGCCGGAACAAATTCGGCTGGCGCTGGAGCGCGAATATCCCCCGCGCGAATACGTCGTTCAGTATCGCGAGACCGACTTCGACTTCGTGGCGCGCCTGCTCGAGGAAGAGGGCATCGCTTTTCACTTTCAGCACGACGAACGCGGTCACCAAATGGTGCTCACCGACGCGCGGGTCGGCCACGTCGTTCTTCCCGAAGCAGCCGAGTATCCCTACCGCCAGTCCAACGGGCTCGCGGCGGAGCGCGAATTTGTGTACGGCCTACGCGACCTTCGACGAATCCGCATGGGGGCGGTGCGCGTGGATGATTTTGACTTCAAGCGTCCTGCATACGACCTGGCGTCGAGCAGCGCGGCGTCTCGCGACACCGGGCTGGAATTCAACGACTATCCGCACGATTACGTCGACAAGGCGATTGGCCAACGCTACGCGCAAATCCGGCTCGAAGAGCGCCAATGCCGTCGCCGTACGGTCGAGCTTCGCGCCACGGCCCGCGGCCTGACGCCCGGCTATGTCTTTGCGCTGGCGGAGCATCCGGTTGTCGAAGTCTGCCGCGGCTGGCTGGTTACGCGCGTCGAGCACGTGGGGTCCCAGCGGTCCGGAGCGGAAAACGAAGCACTGAGCGTAGATGACACGGTTGAGTACGCTGCGCGGGTTCAGGCCATTCCCGACGACGTTGCCTTTCGCCCGGAGCGCACCACGCCGCGGCCTTTCGTGCACGGCAGCCAGACGGCGATTGTCGTAGGACCGCAAATGGAGGAAATTCACACCGATGCGCACGGCCGCGTGAAAGTGCAGTTTCATTGGGATCGCACCGGAAAATACGACGCACTTAGCTCGTGCTGGATTCGCGTCAGCCAGGGAATGGCGGGCGGACAGTATGGCATGATGTTCCTGCCGCGCGTGGGGCAGGAGGTGATCGTCGATTTCCTGGAGGGAAACCCCGACCGGCCGATCATCACCGGCCGCGTGTACAACGCCGATCACATGCCGCCCTACAGCCTGCCCGATTCGAAGACGCGCAGTTGCATCAAAACGCGTTCCACCAGGGGCGGAAACGGATCGAATGAAATTCGGTTCGAGGACGCGCAGGGCAGCGAGCAGCTCTTGTTTCACGCCCAGAAGGACCTACACGTCCGGACTCTAAACGACCGGCTCGAGACCATCGAGCGCGACCAGCATCTGCTGGTCAGGCGCGACCAGGTCGAGCAGGTCGACGGTAACCACCATCTGACGCTCGGCGGAAGTCGCTGCGAGCAGATCAGCGGCGAGACTTCGCTGGCGGTGATGGGCATGGTCTCCATTCGCGTCGATGGCACGCACTCCACCACCGTGGCGCGCGATGTCGTCGAACGTTTCGGCGCGGACCATCGGCACGAAGTCGCTGCTACGCACGCGACGCACGCGACGAACATCAAGCTGGAAGCCTCGCAGACCATCGAACTGAAATGCGGCGGCAGCAGCATAGTGCTCACGCCGACGGCGATTTACATCGCCGGTCCGCTGGTGAACATCAACAGCGGCGCCGGGCCGCAGGTGACCGGACCGGTTGCACAGGCGACCTGCCCTGCGCCGCCGGCGCGACCGCTCGAGGCTGACCGGGTCGCGTACGGACACGACACGCGCTACGACCAGGCGAATTGCGCGCCGCCGCCGTGCACGACGCCGTCGGCGGGTACCGATGTCGCCTCGGTTGCTCCGGCGACTGAAAAATCGTGGATCGAGATCGAATTGGTGGATGAATGTGGCCTGCCGGTCGCCGGCGAAAAGTATGAGCTACAGCTGCCGGACGGTCGGCGCCGCGCCAGCCGTTTGGACGCCAGGGGCTTCGCCCGCGTGGACGGCATACAGCCCGGTTCCTGCATGATTTGCTTCCCGAATCTGGACGCCGAAGCCTGGGAGAGAATCTAATGTCAACCCACCCAACGTCCTGTGCGGTCGAAGACTTGACGAGAGCGCAAGAGATGCCTGAATCATCACTCGCATCGCGCACGCCGGAGGGCCAACCCAGCGAGAGCGCCGGACCATGCGGGACTGGAAACCAGGTGGTGCAGCCGGGTGACTGCATGGCCAGTATCGCGCTCGAGCAGGGCTTCTTTTGGGAAACGCTATGGAATCATCCCGGAAATGGTCCGCTGCGCCGCTTTCGCGACGATCCGCACGCGCTCTTGCCCGGTGATCGAGTTTGCGTTCCCGAGAAGCGCCGAAAGGACGAGCCCGGACAGACCGAGATGCGACACCGTTTCGTTCGCCGTGGCGAGCCATCGATCTTGCGGGCGACTTTCTTGAATCACGACGACACGCCGCGCGCCGGCGAGCCGTACCGCCTGGAAGTGGACGGTCACCCCTTCGTGGGCGAATTGGACGAGTGCGGCACGCTGGAGGTGCGCATTCCCGGAACGGCCCGGAGGGCTGTAGTGCGACTGGGTGTCGCCCCGCTGGAAGACCACTTCCACCTGCGGCTTGGCGCGCTGGACCCCATTTCAACGCCGTCCGGCGTTCACGCGCGGCTGCTGAATCTCGGGCATGTTCGCTCGGCTGCCAGCTCGGCCGACAAGATTCCTGAGGCAGTTGTGGCGGAATACCAGCGCTCGCGAGAGCTGACCGTGACGGGACAACTCGACGAAGGCACGCGCCGCGACCTGGAACGAAAGCACTTTGCCGACTGATTCGCGGGAAGGCCGATCGCGGAACGAGGAGCGCACATGAGTTCGCCAGCCGCGCCCGACGACGCAAAAGCCGGGCAGAACCAGGCTCAGGATCTCGATTCGATGACTTCCGCGCTCGTCGCCGGAGCCAAGCGCGCAGCGCCGCGCGGCTCGGGCGGCAGCACGCACAAGAGAATGCCGGGACTGCTGGTCTACGAACGCGTCTATTACGGCTCGCCGCGTTGGGAGTCATCAGAGCAAGATGACCGCCGGCCGCACACGCGCAAGGTGTTCGAAAAGGGACCTAAGGCCGACGCCAACCGCGAGCCGGAGGTCGTCTCGCTCATCAATGAAGCCTGGGATGCCGAGGGCGCACTGAAGCAGCGTCTTCGTGCCGAAGAAGGGCCGCCCACGCAACGTATTGAATTGCTCACCTGCGTCAATCCGCGGTGCACCCGCCGATCGCAGTGGGTGACCTCGGCCGCGATCGCCAAGTATCGCGCGGCGTTGCAGGAGACGTTTAGGCAAGTGGGATCTCCCCAAGACAAACGGGGCGCGATCCTCACGCCCAAGTGTGGAACGTGCGGCAAGAACTTGGTCTCCATGCTGATCCAGCCGTTGCGGGCCAAATGGCTCTACGTGTTGGGCGGCGCCGGCGAGGCGTTGAAGCTTGAGCAGGAGATTCGGGTCGACGACCAAGGCCTGTGGCACTGGGGTAAGAACGCCGCCCTTACGCCGCGCGACGCGCGCCAGGACTTCGCCGACGGTGAGCCGGTCATTTCGACTCCACGCGAGGGGCACCGACTGCAATTCTTCGTGTCGCCTGTGCAACTCAGCCAAGGCGCACTGGGGCGGCTCCTCGAGTACGCCGCGCTGCACGAGGGGTGGGCGCCGGAGTCGCGCACGCTCGAGCAGACGGACGGGTGCACCGTGCGGCGCGAATTTCACGCCTTGGCGGACTCGACTCTGCAGCGGGAATACGTTGCGGTTCTGGATCCATTCGGCTTCGCGCAGGAGGCGTATGCCTGGGACTATGTGCCGATGGTGTCCGCCTGGTTTGGCTTTTCGCTCGACGTTCGCGAAAACAACAAGAAGCAGATCGCCACGCTTCTGATGGCCTTGGCGGCGCATGGCGACACCTTCGACCTGATCGGGCAGATGAATGGGAACAAGGACCGCTGGCAGATTCACGGCGCTCGGCATCAGGCTCAGGCCTGGCTGAAACGGCACGAAGACTGCCGCGAGTTTCTGCGAATGAAACTCAACGATGCCGGTGAGCGGTTGGTGCGCCTGCTGGATTCCGCGGCGCACGACGTGGTTGAAATGGCGTGTGTGGAAGAGCTGAGCGACGCACACGCCAGCCTGATGCCGTTGAGTCTGGGTGTCTGGCATCTGGCCGTCGTCTTACAGCATATGCTGGCATGCAAAAGCGGCGCGGACTACATGGGCCGCATGCGCCAAGACGATCGCCGCATTCCCAAGCGATTCATCATCGATCAGACCGCGCTGGACGCTGCAACGAAAGAGCGGCTGATTCGCGAGACCGGTGGCATGGCCGCAACGCTGCTGCACTGGTTTTCGCCGGTTATTGCCTCGGACGAGCCGCTGTATGGAGAAGCCGGATGGTTGCAGCCGAAGTTCGCGGCGCTTGGTGTTCCGCTGGTACTGGCGTTTGAAGAGGAGAGCAAGATCAAATCGGCGCTCAAGGTCGATAGCAAGGCGATGGAGACCATCAAGCGTGCCAACGACTACCGAAAGCAAGTGCTCATGGCGAGTGCCGCCGCCGAGGGCGTGCTGAAGGACGGCGCGGAACCCGAAATTCGGCAGCATTTTCTTCCGAAGCGCCTTTTCGAGTCCAATCTTTGGAAAGTAAACGTCCTGCTGACGGATATCGTCGACGTTGTGGACGCGATCGTCGAGGCCAGGGAGGCGCTTGCCAAAACCGACCCCGAATTCGCCGATCGTGTGAGCGCCGTCGCGAAAGTCAGCAAAACCGGCCTTACGTCAGCCGCATTCGCCGCCGATTGGGGCGGCAAACTGATCAAGCACTATGCCAAGGTGAAGTACAAAGTCGACCTGTCGCGCGAACTTGGTGCCGGCACGCCCGCCACGGCCCTCAAGAAGAGCTTTGACGCCCTCGAAAAGGCCGGCAAGGTCGCGACCGGGTTGATCTCGATTCTGTCCGCCATCGAGTACCTCTCTGACCGGAACGTCTTGAAAACCATCAAGGGCGGCGACGCGAAGAATATCGCCGGCACGGCGATGGAATGGTATGGCGGCGGCCTGGGTGCGGCGGGGGGAATATTGGCGCTGATGCCTGCAGCGATGGAATTGGGCACGTTGGCCTCGCTGGCCGGAATTGTGGGATTGGGAATTGCGATTGTCGGCGCGTTGATCCTCTGGCTGTTCTCGGACGACCGCACGCCACTGCAACTCTACACCGCCCACTGCCTGTTCGGCGATGACTATGGCGGTGGCGACGAAGACGATACACCGAAATGGTCAGCCCATGCGTTTCCCGATTGGGCGCAGGGCAGCCGGCGTTACGGCAACCAGCTCGTAACGTTGATGCGGCTGCTGAGCGGCTTCAAAGTAGTGGTGAACTCGCGCCTGCACGAAAACCAGAACAGCTACTTCGAGCGCGTCGGATATACGTTCGACGACATGCTGAGCCAGGGCGAAATTCACATGAAGGAAAAGCTACCCATGATGCCAGCGCACTATGGCGGGTATGTCATGCTCGGGAATCCGCTCACCAACTCCAAGCTCGAGGTGTTCGTAGAGGGCGAGTATCGCCGTACGGATGACCCGCAGGATGTGCTGCGCCCGCGGACGTACGCGCGGATCGATCTGCGCACCGGAACGGCGGAGATATTTACGCCATCCGCAGGCGAACAATCGGCCGCGAACGGCGATCGCGGAATCTACGTGAATGCGAAAGTCGTGGTTTCCCTAGTGCCCAACACCGCCACCTGGGGCATGAGCGAGATGCAGTGGGTGCGAGTCCGCATGCAACAAGACATTCCAAGCGGGTACCAGGCGCCGCTGCCGGCGAAGGCACGCTGGGAGTTTGGCGCGCGGTTGGACGTTTCGGGTCAGCAACACTACCTGCCGCTGGGGCGTCGATTCGTGCGCGTAGTCGGAAATGCCGCCGCTTCCGCTGATCCGATTCCCCGAAACAGCTATGACAGTTAGTCACGACGTGCGGCTGGATCGGGCGGCGCAGCGAGCAACGGACGGTAGTCTCGTTTGCGCGTCTGGTCAATTGATGGCCGCAACGGAAATCGAATCGACGCGAGGGCCGGATTATTCACGCCCATGCGAGCGTCTCCGTCGCCGCTGCTGACCAATCCAACTGAGCGAATGCTTGCGCTAATGTGCCCACCGCCGGTCAGATTGCGCCGAAACCCGTGAGCGCCAATTTCCGCCGTGCGTGATGCCGGGTGACATCTCGGTAACGAATCCCGTTACTACAAGATGGGCCCTTTGGCGTCGCACCGGCGCCGTGACCGCCCAGAAGGGGGAACGATGCGCAGCAATCTGCGTCTTGGCCTGCCCGGATTGACCGTCGCGCTGCTGAACGGCTGTTATGCGCCGGACCCACCGGTGACGAATGAATCGGTCGCCGAAACCTGGCAGCGGGCGGATCAGACGGTGGCACGGGCCGACGAGGCGGATCGGCATTTGTGGCACGTTCAGCGGCTGCGCGAGATCGATCGACTGCACTCGAGTCGGAACTGGGCGAGCTGCGCGGCGTGGCGTTGGCGCGGAGCGGTCTGTTTCTGTCGATGTCGCTTTTGATCCTGGTGCTCAGCATCGCACTGGCCGCGCAACGGCGCCGAATTCGGACGCTTCGCGCCAGCTTCGATTCGGCGGCGCTGCCGCGCCAGCGCTCAGCGGTCGATGCGCATTGCCGCTCGCCGTTGACGGCCAAGATCCGGCCTGGCGAGGCGGATTCGGCACCGGCGGCATGCACGACCGTAATCCGAACGCGCCCCCGCGCGCCCGTGAGGCGGCGGGGGCGCCAATCCAGTCTGGTCGACACACGGCCTCCGCCGTGACCTTGCGCCGCAGAGTTGCGCCCCGTCGCGCGTGACGCCTCGAACGACCTTTCGAGTCCATCGCGGCTGCCGATTCACCCAGCTGCCAGCACGCCGCGTCGTCAACCCGGCTATTGCACTGTCGATCGCGTTGCTGATGCTGCTCTGGCTGCCGCACGGTCCGGCATGCCCCCCGTCATCAAACGCCGACGCATCGCAACGAACGCAAGAACTCCGATGAGTGTGAAGATAGCGGTCCGAAATCCGTTCCACAACATGAGTCGCGCGTACTGCTCATTGGAGAAGCCCTCGGAGAACATGTGGCTTTGAGCGATCGCAGCAGGCGGCGTGACAGCCGCAAACCCAAGACACAGGCAGACGATCCCCCAGACAAGCCCCCGCGGGACATTTGGCGGCAGCCACAGGAGCCCTGCCCAAGTCAGGCACATCACCCCAACGGGCCAGGTGCCCGTGGCCCACCGAGAAAGATAGCCATGGCTGTAGGCATGAAAGGCCCGCGGACCGTATTCGCTCATGTCGGCATAGATTGGATAGCACACCAGCTGCCCCGCCCAACCGGCCGCCACGCTGTACCAGGACATTGCTACGGCAAGAACCAAGAGAGAATCGGCCGTGCTCGAGTAGCCGTCTGACTGCGCGGCGCGAAGCTGCGCCACCCCCGCTGGACGCCCACGCGACCAGACAGCACGAGTCGCTGCGGCCAAGGTCAATACCAGCGATGCTAACACCGTGAGCACTAAGGCGAGAAAGTATGGCGACATCGAATCCTCCACTTAGCTAGAGCTGGGAGGAGGCCGGCGCCGAACGCGATGGTCCAGCGGCCCGTTGCTGCCTCCGACGGTCGGCCGCCCATTCAATTCTGCGAGCCTCTTGCTCGCCGTAACAGAACGGCGCCCAAGAGACAGGGCATGACCCACGGAATCGCCGGAATGCCGGCGATCACAGCTGGTGACGTGTACCACGGCGGGGAATTGGCGGATATCTCCGGAAACTCCAGACCCCTGAGAATGATGAGCAGCACGAGAATCGAGCCCGTGGCCAGGTAGGCGGCTGCGGCACCGCGGGCGAGCAAGTGGGCCCGCCCCATTCCAGTTGCGAACACTGCCGTCGTCGTGTAGGTCATTACGCACGCCACGAACTCGATTGCGCTGTAGTATTCGCCGAGAATGGGCGGCGGCGGTGTCTCGTCCCCGTGCAGCGCGAGCGCAACTCGCGCGAGACTGAGATTGAGGCAGGCCAAATAGGCTGCGCCGCTGACCAGGGCCGTCGCGAGGCCGACGGCCGAGCAGATCCGCTCACCCGCGTCGTTCAGCACTTCCTTCAGGATCACGAACCCGATGGTGACGAATATGGAACTCCATACCAGCACCAGATAACGCATGTAGTTCTCTGAGATCGTGGCCTGAAACGGCGGCCCCAGCCCAACCCAAAGAAGCGAGACCAGTGTCCACGGCACGATCAAGAGCAACCCGGCCAGCGCCTGTTTCCCGCGCCCGTTCTCTCTCAGGTCCACCCTGCGGGGGCCTGCGACCCATGCTGTAACTAGAATGGCCGTGAATAGGACGACACCCAGGATCCGGGACAACCCGGCGGCGCGAAGCGGGCGGGCGCTTGCGAACACACCGGCGACGAAAGGGAGCGCGCAAAGAAAGACGTAACAAATGCGCCGGACACTTCGGCTCATCGGCTCTCCTCGCGATCGGGACACTGTGATTTCATGGATCCCGCCGCCTCGCCGGGTAATCTGTTCTGCGTTTCGTGTGCCCGAGATGCACTCGAAATCTGAATTGAATCCCTGGCGCAACACACGGAGCGTTCGGGCTCCCAGTCTCCAGCGGCTTCCACCCGCCACTGATGACGATTTGTTGCGCCAGGCGTTTGGGGTGACCCAGAGACTCGGGGCAAGCTGGATCGCCGGGAAGGCGAATCTTGGTTCGGCGACCGCTGGCGCAGAGCGCGAAGGGGATGGCACGAGATCGGATCGGCCATACTGACGCGAAGGCGCTCGCTGCGAATCGTGGTCGGCGCGATCGCAGACTTGGCACGAGCCGAGCCAGCAAACTGACGACGTTGCCGCGATCCGTTATTCACGAGCGCACATCGCCGCGTGTGCCACTACGGTGCCAGCCTAAGCATCGGCGGATTGACACCATCTTCCGCCGGGTGCCCGAATAGTTCGGGGTTCATGTATTTGCCGCGCTCCGCCGGCGGCTTGTCCAGCTCTGCGGCGATGTGTTGCGCTCTCGTGAACGCGTCGTTGCGAACCGCCTTCACCTCCCAGCACACGCGGATTTTGGGTCTGCTGGTGCGGATCTGAAAGCGGTGGTCCGACACCTCCTGCGTGACCTTGACCAGCGTGAACTCCTCGCCATCGTCGATGACGGTAAGCTGATAGCGGACATCGCGGTTGATTTCGTCAAAATAGGGCGGAAGCTGAATGCATGCGAATCCGTCGTCGCCCGTGCGAACGGTCCCGTTATACACATTTTGCGGTTCGGGACCTTCCTGGCAGTAGTGCTGCAGATACTTATTGGCGGGGTCAAGCGGGTGGTCAATTCGAAAGTTCTTCTGATTGGCAATCAGGTTGGTCGTGAAGATCTTTCCCTGAAAATAACCCGCCCAGTTGTTCGATATCCCGTACACCGCCGTGCCGACCGGGTTTTGACCATAGATACCAAAGTTGTTCCCGCCGCAGACGCCGATGACCGCGGCGCCGCCATTCGCGCTGGTGCTCCCAATTACGCCGTTGCCGGTGTCCGAGTCTCCCCACACTCCTGGTAGCGCAAACGAGACTGGGACAGCGCCGGAGTTATGACCGTGGACACCGACCACACCCTTACCGTTTACGCTGGAACCCAGCACCCCTGCGCCGCCGACGAAATCCGCTGTGCCAGCGACACCTGACACGCCGGCGACTGCGCCCGTGGCCACGCCGACGACACCCTGGCGGTCCGACTCGCCGTGCACGCCCTCGCCCGATGTTGACTGGCCGAAGACACCGCTGCCGGAAACACTGTCCCCGTACACCCCGCGTCCACTCATGGCTTCTCCCCATACGCCCCACGCATTGGAGCCGCCGTTCGCGGTGCCGCGCACGCCGTTTCCGATCGACTGCGGCGACTCGCCCCACAAGCCGTTGTAGCCTTGGCCATACGCCCCGGTGCCCGACGGGCTGATGGTGAGAAAATAGCCGCCGTAGTTTGTGCCGAAGTTGTTGTAAGCCAAGCCGTAGACACCGTAGCCCTGGTCGCTGTCGCTCTCGAAGGCGCCGCCGTAACAGACGCCGGTTGTCGCCTGTGCGCGTCCCAGCACCCCTGTACCGGTCGGGCTGAACGAGTCGCCGAAGACGCCAACGGTTGTACCCGTCGCAGCGCTCGCGGTTCCCTGAAGCGCACGCGCTTGCGTGCTGTTGGCCTGGAAGTAGCCGGCTCGATTCAAGAGCGTCGTTGCCGTGTTCGTGATGGAAAATAAGGAATCGCCAGAGCCGGGGGCGTTGGCCGTGCTGCTGAACGGTAATACCAGCTTCCGCGCGGCGCCGGCATACGGCGCACAGGTGAGATGCTGGCGCGGCGAAAGCGAGACACCATCCACTTCGATTTCGAGCCAGCGGTCGGCGCCGTCGAACTGTGCCACGTCGAAGATCAGCTCCTGCGTCAACAATCCGCTCACGACGTTCACGGGCAGCGCTCCGGCCGATGGGAACGTCTGCAGCACTCCGCCGGAACTCGATGCAGAGCACAGGCGGAAGACAAAGTTGTGCACTCCGGTGACGGCGACGCCGTTCAGCTTCAATTGCGCTTGATAAATCGTGCTGACGGTCTGCGCGAACGCAGGCAACGTCAGCAGGAAGCTCAGTGCTAGCACGCCGGCAGCGGAGGGTTTCCGTGTCATGTTGGCTCCTCGTCTTCTAAAAGCTATGCGTGCGGCAGGCGCTCAATACACGCGTTTTTCCGAATTCCCGGTTGTGCTGCGCGGTACACTGGCGCAGTGACCTATGCATCCGATCTCGCTTGCGGCGCCGACCTCAGATGACGAACTGATTCGCCGTGCCGTCGCGGGCGACTTGGCGGCGTTGGGTGAAGTTCTTCTGCGAGCCGCTCCAAGTGTGGAGCGCGGACTTCGCATCGGGGCCCGCTGGCGGGCTCACATCGACACCGCGGATGTGTTGCAAGTGACCTTTCTCGAAGCGTTCATGCAGATTCGACGCTTCGATCCCCAGCGCGGCGTTTCATTCCTGACTTGGGTGCGACAGATCGCGGCCAACAACCTCCGGGACGCCATTCGCAGCCTGCAGCGACGGGCGCGCAATCGCGTCCCCGCAGAACGGCTCAACGGAGACTCGATGGGCGAGCTCCTTGACTCGCTGGCCGCGACGACGTCCACGCCGAGCCGCCAGCTGGCGCGTCGCGAACTTCGTGCCGTCTTCGAACAGACGCTCAGCCAGCTACCCGCAGATTATGCGAATGTCGTCCGTCAGTACGATCTAGACGGCCGAACAATCGACGAAGTAGCGGCCGATCTGGGCCGCTCGCGTGGCGCGATCCATATGCTCCGGGCGCGTGCGCATGACTGGCTGCGCGAATTGCTTGGAAGAAGCTCACACTATTTCAATTCGCGCGCGTGAATCGGGTCGAATTAGAGTCGCACACAGAGTGGGTGTCGCCGGCGTGGACGAGATCAATGGATCGACGTGAGCTGACTCTGGAGCTGCGCCGCGAGCTCATCGACGCAGCGAGGTTGCAATTCGAATCAGCCGGGATGTGCCGCAGCGATCCAGGCGCCATGGAAGCGGGCGGCCGGATCGCTAGTGCGGGCGCGCCAACGCTTCCCGGCTATGAAATCCTCGGCGTCATTCACCGCGGCGGTCAAGGAACCGTCTATGAAGCGAGGCAGCGGTCTACCGAACAGATTGTCGCGATCAAGGTCATGCGCGGCGATCTGCGATCGCCGGAGCAAGTGCGCGAACGGGCGCGCTTTGACCGCGAAGTGTACGTCCTGGGGCAGTTGGATCACCCGAGCATTGTGCGCGTCATCGACAGCGGCTGCGCGGACGGAAACCTGTACTTCATCATGAACCGCGTCCGCGGCGAGCCGCTCGATCGCTACGCGCGAAGTCTCGATTCCATCGGGGATCAGAAGGCGGTCCTCGTCGCCCGGCTGCAGCTGTTCGCACGAGTCTGCGATGCTGTCCAGGCGGCTCACTTGCGCGGCGTAATTCATCGTGATCTGAAGCCCAACAACATTCTGGTTGATGCGAGCGGCGAACCGCGGGTTCTGGATTTTGGTCTGGCCAAGCTGGGTGAGGCAGAATCCGCGGACGCCGACGCCGCCACAACAACTGAGGGTCACTTCGTTGGTTCGCTCCCTTGGGCGAGTCCGGAACAGGCGGCGGGAAAGTCCGATCGCATTGACCTTCGCACCGATGTGTATTCCCTCGGTGTTAACCTCTACCAGATGCTAACCGGCCAGTTTCCGTACGCGGTTGCCGGCGGAATGCGCCATGTGCTGGAGCGAATCATCTCCTCCGTACCGCTGCGGCCAAGCGTTTATGCGCGACATATCGACGAGGATTTGGAGACCATCATCCTTCGCTGTCTGGCTAAGGAGCCTGAGCGGCGCTACCAGACGGCTGGCGAACTGGCGTGTGATGTGCGCCGCTACCTGGCCGATGAACCGATCGCCGCCCGCCGCGACGGCGCCTGGTACATCGCCCGCAAAATGGTGAGTCGTTACCGCGCTCGCCTGGTCGTGTTGGCGGCCTTCATGTTCCTGGCGGTCGGCGCCAGCGTCGTTACCACGGTGCTGTACCGGCAACAGGCGATGTTGCTGAGCGAGCGCGACGAAGCGGCGAAGCGCGCAACCAGCGCCGCCGCCCAGGTGCAGGCGGCGCTCGATAGGTCACTTCGCGTTTCGCAGTTCGCGCAGGAAGTTCTGTCGGGCATCGACCCGGCGGTCGCCGGAGCGCTCGACAAGAAACTCCTGCGGCTGGTGCTCGACAAGGCGGCCCAGCGCGCGGCGACGGAGCTGGCGGGACAGCCGGAAGCGGAGGCCGAAATCCGCGGCACGATTGGGCGCGCGTATCACGCCATCGGCGAATGGGCACTAGCGGAGACACACCTGGTGCGCGCACTAGGTCTGCGTCGCGCGCTTGGGACCGAACCGGGCCGAACGCTTTCCTGCGCCATGAACCTGGGCATCCTGCACATGGACCAGGGGCGCTTCGTCGAGGCGGAGCCGCTGTTGCAGGAAGCGCTGCAGAGCAGCCGCCTCGTCCTGGGGGCGCGGCATCCGACTACGCTGAAGGCGATCGACACATTAGGCCAGCTCTATCGTCAGGAGGGTCGTATCCAGTCGGCCGAGGCGCTGTACCGCGAAGCGCTGGAGCTGCGCAAGGCGGTGCTGGGCGCGGATCATCCCGACACGCTCACCAGCATGAACAATCTGGGCACGCTGCTGTGCGGGCGCGGCCAATACGCGGACGCGGAGGCGCTGCTGCGGCAGGCTTTTGAGCGCGAGCGCGTGGCGCGCGGCGAGTCCCACCCACACACGTTGAGCGTGCTGGCGAATCTGGCGCGAGTCGTTCATCGGTCGGGGCGGTTTGACGAGGGCGAATCGCTGCAGCGCCATGCAATCGCCGGCTTCGTGGCCAACGCGGGAGAGGATTACCCGCGAACACTGCAGCTTCAGTGCAATCTGGCCGCCATGTACCGAGCATCTGGAAAACTCGACGAGGCGGCGGAGCTCTTTCGAACGACACTGGAGCGCCAACGCCGCGTGCTGGGCGAATGTCATCCGCAGATCAGCGAAACGTTGCACAATATGGCCGACCTCGCAGCCCAGCGCAACGATCCCGCGCTCTCCGCCGCGTTGTTCAGCGAAGCGCTCGGGATCGGCGAAGCATCGTTGCCGCACGGAAACGTTCGCGTCGCGTCGATGCGCATCGGGCTGGGTTCGGCGCTCATGAAGCTCGGCCGGTTCACTGACGCGGAACCGCAGTTGCTAGTCGGATATGGCGAACTCGCGGGTAATTGTGACGCCACTCCAGACTTGGTGAAGTTGGCCGCGGAACTGATTCGCGAGCTCTACGCCACGCGAGATTACGTCGATGCGGACTTACGTTAGCCCGGCATAGGCGATCTCGACTGAGTCGATGGCAGCAGACAGTCAGACATTAGGACAGCCAGCCCTCGGCGCCGGGCCTCGGCCGGACGCTCTCGCGGCTGCTTCGAGGTCGGTACCGCCGACGAGCGGCGTTTGGCGCAGTGCATCGACGACGCCTGCAAGCCGTAGCGCCGGGCGATGAGCAGGTCGCGGCGAGTCGCGCGCCGCAGTGGGGGGTGTGGACGCTGGCGGCGCTGGTGATCCTGGTGCTGATTGTCCTCGGCGCCTGGGTGCTCTGGCGGGTCGAACGCGCCGATTCGACGCCGACGCGCCAACCGGTCAGCCCGGTGCGCATCGATCCGCTCGAGCGAGCCGGCATCATCGAGCGCTGCCCGCTCGATCCGGACTCGCGATCGCACTGCAGCTGCGCGGCCAGCCGGCACGGCTGATTGTCACCGCCGGATCCGTCGAACACGCGCTGCCGACATTCGACCCGGGAGACTACCCGCCCGTAACCGATGCACTCAGCGGCGCGAACATCAGCATGCCGGCCGGCGCGCTGCAGGCCGGGCTGGCGGTCGCATTGCGCGGCGCAGCGCAGGAATCCAGCCGCTGTGCGCTGGAAGCCGTCCGGCTGGAATGCAAGGGCACGCGCCTGGCGGCAACCGATGGCCGCCGGCCGGTGATCATCGAACTGGGGCCGCCGCGGGCCGAGTTCCATGGCAGCGTGCTGATCCCGGCAAGTCTGGTCGTGAACGCCGGCAGCATGCGGTTGAACGCGGTCCGGCACGTGCTCAATATGAACTCGATGCCGCCGACTTTGTACGCGCCGCGCCGCCCGCCCGGACGTCCGTTGCGGTTGCGGCGGCAGGTGCGCAGCCAGGCCACGAAGCGCTCGACCTCGAGCACGTCGAAGCGATCGATCGTTGACACGCTTCGCTCGCCGCAGAACTCGGAGAAGCGCGTCAACGCCGCGCGATAGCGCTCGCGCGTCCGCAGCGCGAGATTCTGTACGTGCGCCGTCGAATCCAGGTATTCGCGCACCAGATCGCCTGGCATCGTGCGTCGAAAGGTGAAGGGCGATGGGCGCCGTTCAGCCAGCGCCGCGTTGACCGATGAAGCGGTGGCGCGGGCCGTCGCCAGATTGCCGTCGATCAGTTGTCGGACCGATTTTCCGTTTTCGCGAAAATAGAGCGAGTAGCTGCCGCCGCGGACGTAGATGCTGACCTTGCCGACGCGAAAACAGCGTCAAATAAGCCGTCTTCGCGACCCTGGTTTCTGACATCGGAGAGGGGGGGATTCGAACCCCCGGTACCGCTTAATTGCAGTACAACGGTTTAGCAAACCGTCGCCTTAAGCCACTCGGCCACCTCTCCTGATTGTCGCCGGCCGACAAGTTCTATCGGCCGCGATCCGCTGCCGCATACCAGCCGAATTGTACCCCGCCCCAAATTGACTTCAACGCCGCGCTTATTGCATGATCCACATCGGCGGGGATTCCCGCCGGGGGACAAGCTTCCGGGGACCGGCGCTTCCGACAAAGTCGGAGGGCTGCCGATGATCGCCATAACCGACGCGGTTCTGGCGGCGGGCCCGGCGCCGCCGCCAACACCGCCTCGTCCGAACGACTCCGCGACAGCGCGGACGGTCGAGGCGGTCGGCCAGAGCGAACTGAGCTTCTCGAGCGACCGCAGCATCTTCGCGCAAGGCGACGCGATCGTGGAGTTGCTGCGCACATCCGCCGAGGCGTTCGCGAACGTGCTCGACACGCTGGAGACGCCGGCCAGTGCGCCGTCGTCGTCGGAGCACATTACGTCGCCCACGAGCGCGCTGCACGTGGACGAATACGTGTAGCCGCGGCGCGCTGGAAGAGAAAAACGCGTGCGACCGGCGGCCGCATGGGCCGCGCGGGGTCGCACGCGTCGGATCGTTTGGCGGGCGAAACGGCGCTGCTATTCCTTCTTGGCCGCCGCCTGCTCGAATTCCTTCAAGCGACCCTTCAAGTCCTCGATCGATTCTTCATCGCTGCCCTCAGCCTTGGCCAGCTCGATCGCCTTCCGCTGCGTTTCGACCGCCTTCGCCGCGTCTCCTTTCTTGAAGTACGCCAGCGCCAGCGTGTCGGCGATCATGCCGCTCTTGGGCGCCAGCGTGCTGGCCTTCTTGGCCATCTCGAGCGCCAGGTCGAAGTCGCGCTTGTCCACGCCCTCGTTGTCCAGAATCATCCACGCGGCGGCGTTGAAGGCCTCGGCGTCCTTCGCCCAATACTTGTCCGACGCCTCGCGCGCATACTTGTAGGCCGCGTCGTAGTTCTTCAGCTTCGTGAGCAGCATCTCGAACTTTCCGATCGCAAGCTGCGGCGCGAGCGGCGGCGACTTGACCATCAGCGCGTCGATCGCCTTGACGGCTTCCTCGAATTTCTCGTTTTGAACAAGGCCGCCGATCTTCTCGAAGTCCGCTTCCGCCGCCGCCACGGCCTTGCCCTGTGCGAACTGCTTGGCGAACGCCTCCGTTTCGGCGGCCAGGTCGAACTTGCCGGCGACGATATCCTCGAGCGGCTTGTCCATGTTCATCGGGTGGCCGATCCAGGCCACGCGACCTTCCTGGTCGACCACGAAGGCGCACGGGATCCCGTCCTGGCCCGCACCGCGCATGTAGGCGTCGCTCGTCTTCTCGCCTTTGTCCCAGGCGACCGTGTAGCCCATCTTCTCGTCGCCCTTGTCCTTCACCATTTTTTCGACGGCTTCGAGGCTGTTGTTCGGGTCTTCCCTCGTAAGACCGATGACCGTAACGCCCTTCTCCTTGTACTTTTTCTGAACTTCGGTCATGTGCGGCATGCTGCGCACGCACGGACCGCACCAGGTGGCCCAGAACTCGATCACATAGACCTTGCCCTTTTCGAACGACGCGACCGGCTGACCTTTGACCCATTTCTCGACCGCCAGCGCCGGCGCTTTGTCGCCGACGCGCAGGTCTTTGACGTCCGGCTTCCTCTCGTCGCCCTTGGCTTTGTCGGGCTTGTCGTCCTGCGCGCAAGCGGCGGCCGCGATCGCGAGCGCCGCGCCCCAGGCGAGGAATCTGAGTTTCATAGGTTGGTTCCCTTTCGAGCGGACCGTCGATGGCCCCGTTAGACACTCCGCGCGGCCCGGGCGAGGGCTCGCCGCACGTCGACCCCGCGAAGTGCCGGGATTGTATGCGAATCGGCGCTTGACGCGTTAAGTCCGCGTTCATCAGAACGCCAAGCGCGAGCGAGCACAACCGTGAATCGCGCTTGCTTGCGCTACGCGTTTTGATCGGCGCCTACTCGCGCACGCGGATTCGTTAGTCGGGCGCCAGCGCTTCGCTATTCGCAATCCGCCCCGCCCCCGTCACGGGATCGAAATACGCCAGAATCAGCCCGTAGAAGAACGAACGCGCGTACGGCGCGAAGCCGACGTGCCCGCCGCCCGGCAGCATCAGCGCCGCCACGTTTCGATTCGGCAGTGACGCGATCAGATCGGCGACGGCCTGCGGCGCGGCCAGCGGATCATTCGCGGCGTGGACTATCAGCGTCGGGCAGCGCACGCGGCGCAACTTGTCCCCCGCCGGTTTGCCGCGATGGTCGGTCAGACGCAGATACTGGAAGCCGTCGGCGACGGCGTCGTCGTACGAGAGCGGCGAGCGGGCGAACTCGAGTTCGATCAGACGCCGCAGATTGCCGTCGGGCCGCGGATAGGCGCGCCGCCGCATGCGCTGCACAACCGTGTCTTGAAGCGAATCGAGCACCGGATCCAGGAGCATCGAGCGATCGGTCTCCACCTGCTCGACGATTTCCTCGAACTTCAACACCGGCGAAAAGGCGATTACGCCCGCTTCATAATGCCGCGCCCCGTCGCGCGGCCGCAGAAACGGACGCAGTCGCGGTGTGATGATCGGGTCATCGTCCGCGCGGCCGTCCTCCCAGGCCGTGAGCAGCGCCAGGTTCGCCGACCAGCAGAAACCGATCAGCCCGGTGCGCCGCACGAACGGCTTGGCGCGCAGCCACTGATCGACGGCCAGCAGATCGCCGGTTTCCAGCACCCCGAAGTTGTAGGCGAAATTGGGATATCGCGCTTCGGTCTGCCCGTGCCCGCGCAGCTCGACAGCCAGAACGTGCAGCCCCGCGTGATGCAGCGCAGCCGCGACGTCGCGCGTCCGCAGCACGGAGTTGTCTCCCAGCAGCCCGGGCAGAATGACGACGCAATCGGCTGTGCGCGGCGTATCGCGATCCGTCGCGACGCCCAGGCGGGCCGAGATTTCCAGCCCAGGCGCGACCGGGATCCACACATCTTCAAAGCCGACCCACGACGGCGCCGGGGCGTCAATCGCCGTTCCGACGCCGCTGGCCTGCGCCGAATCCTGAATCCCCGAGAGATTCCACAACAGCGAATGTTGTCGATTCGGCGGGCGGTCGAAAGACGCGCCAACGTCGATCGCCGAACCCATGTGGGATCGGTCTCCCAAGCGGTCTTCTGACCTGTGGGACCGGTCTCCCGCCCCGTGCTCATCGACCAATTGCTCCGTCACGCGCGATCCGCGCTGCGGCAGGCGCGGCTCGAGCGCCGGAAACCGCGCGGCCAGCCACTCGCGCGCATCTAGCGGATGTGAACTGGGCGATCCGCCGACCGGCGGCGCGTCGCCCGGGCGAACTGGAATCGACCGCTCGGAGAAACAACCGCACATGGCTAGTAGCGCTGTGGCCGCGGTTGCCGTCTTGGCTCGGTTGAACGCCTGTTTCGGTCGCCGAATCCCGGGCGCGTTCATCGTGTCGGCCCGGCCGTCGTCGCCGGCGGATCGAGCGGAACGCCCAGCTTACGCAGCGCCGCGCCGAGATCTTCCATCCGCAGCGGCCGTTCGATGGCGCCGGCGGTCGTCATGACGAAGCCGCTCGAGCCGGTCGCAAGCAGATTTCCGTGCACCGACGACATCAGAATCCACTTCTCGAATTCCGGATCGCCGACGTGATAGCCCTCGCGCAGCGAGACGAGCACGTCGGGCGTGTGCACGAACAGCCCGTGAAACGCCCGCCACAGGCGCTTCAACGGATCCGGATAGTCGTGCGACAACGTCGCGTCGAACAACTCCTGGTCGTCGATGAAGCCGTCCGGCGTGACGTTCCCGTCCAGGCGCAGCCGTTCGATGATCGGCGACAGGCGCAGCGGATCGCCGTGTTCCGGCGTGTACGAGAAACCCGCTACGCCGGCTCGGATCGTCGCTCGTCCATCGCGGCTGAGGACCGTCACGCCGCCGTCCTCGTCATTAAATGCACAAAGATCGACCGCGTCCATCAGCACGGCGTCGCCGGCGACCTGCGCCGGCGAATGCGTATAGATCGCGGCGCAACTGACCGGCCCGAATTCCGGCGCGACGACATCGCGCGGCCCGCGAAGTTCGTCCGTGACATGCCAGCCGCAGCGCCACAGATGCCTGGCGAGAAGGGCGCGCTCGGACTTGTGCAGGTTGTGCCCGTGGTCGGACATCAGCGTGATTTCGAGCTGTCCGCGCGTTTGCCGCATCAGCGCGTGCGAAAGGCAGTCGATTCGCACCAGCGACGCGACGTGCCCGTCGCGCCCGAACTTCGCGCCGATGCCGGAGCTGCTCACGACGTAGCCGATGACGCGATGCTGGTCAGTGTCGGTGACGCGTTTCTGTATGGCTTCCAGTTCCCGGTCGATCCAAACGCCCGGATACAAGTACGCCGGCCCGTGGTCGAGCGGCGGAACGTGCACGTCGGTCTTTTCGAGCCACGGCGAGTTGACGGTGCTCAGATACACCGGGATGCCGCCGATGAGCTGTTTGCCGTCGTAGTACATCGACTCCAATCCCTGGCACGGCGAGACGCCGAAGAATTCGGCCAGGGACGGGTCGGTCATGACCGGAAACGGCGCGATGGTGCGTTGCGGCGGGTAGAACAGGCGCAGCCGGCCCTGCGCGCGAACCTGCTGCACGATTTGGTACGGAACGCTGTCGAGGATGATGAGCAGGTGGCGCCGCGCGGCGTCGGGAGCCGAGCGGTCGACTTGCGTTTCAAACGTCCCGTCGCCATCAACGTCGATCGACAGCGCGACGCACCGCCCGGTGCTGTCCAGCGTTTCGCGATAATCGGGCTTGCCGTCGCCGTCGGCGTCGTACGACCTCGTTTCGGCGCCTTGCGAGCGCTCGACCGAAAGCGGCGCCAGCGGAAAGACATAGCGCGGATCCGGTCCGATGCAGCCGCCGGCAACGAGACAGCCGGCCAGCAAGGTGTTGATCTGTAAGCGGCGATTCACGGTGCGTTTCATGCTCTTGTGTTTTTCGGACACGCGCGGCGAAAGCGCGGGATGATATCGGTCACGCGCGGCGCGTCCAGCGGCGCGAGAAGGCGACCCGCCAGAGCCGCGACCGTCAGGGAGCGGTCGGGCCTATCAGTCGAAGCCGCTCGAATTGCCGCGCCGGCTTGTCGCACCCGCCCTGACCTCCCCGGACGGTCG
Source organism: Phycisphaerae bacterium (assembly GCA_046350315.1). Taxonomy (GTDB): domain Bacteria; phylum Planctomycetota; class Phycisphaerae; order UBA1845; family Fen-1342; genus CAZHTF01. The sequence continues at coordinate 642,828 of JAXMAP010000002.1, read as the reverse complement.
CGGCGCTGAAGCGCAAGAATGCCATTTCGGACTCGATCGCCCCTATTTCAAGCGTCCGCACGCGCGGTTCGATGATCCATATGGAGTTGCGCTCCGCGAGCGCGCGGCGCGCAGCCGCGACGCAAGATGAGATGGGGAACTCGTGAGCAAGCCGACCGACCGCCGGATTCGAAAAGACGCGGAGAGCATCAAGGACACGCTCGACGCGCTCGATCAGACCTCGCTCGAAGCCAAGAAGATCGGACCACGCCGCGCCGAGCGCTTCAAGTACCGCGTTTCCGCGATGCAGGTCGACTTCCCGACCGACAGCGGCGGATGGCAGTCGCACGCGGTCGCCACGCGCAACATCAGCCGCGGCGGGGTGGGCTTCGTGGTAGGGCAATTCGTCTATCCGGGGTCGCGCTGCCGCATCCACCTGCGCACGATCTACAACTCGACGCACGTCGTGAGCGGCAAGGTGCAGCGCTGCCGGTACCTTGTAGGCAGCGGAAATCTGCACGAAGTCGGCGTGAAGCTCGACGCGCCGATCGACATCGTCATGTTTACGCGCGGCGCGATGGACACGCGCGTGCTGCTGGCCGACGACGACACCGAGCTGCACAAGCTGGTGGCCCGCATGCTGCAAAGCTGCGGCGTGGAACTGATGTGCGTGCCGGACGGCGAACAGGCGATCGAGAAAGTGAAGTCCGATCGGTTCGCCATCGTCGTTCTTGACCTCGACATGCCCGGCAAGAACGGGTACGAGACGCTGAAATCGCTGCGAGACAACGGCTACATGGGCCCGATCGTCGCGATTACGTCCAGCGACGACGACGAAACGCAGAAGCGCTGCCTGCAGGACGGTTTCGACGCCGTCCTGCCCAAGCCGTTCAACCGCGCGTCGCTGGAATGCCTGATCGCGTCGCTGCAGGACGCGCCGATCATCAGCTCGCTGGTGCACGACGCCGACATGGCCGAGTTCATCGACGCCTTCGTCGAAACGCTGCACCAGGAAGTCCGCACGCTCGAGAGCTGCCTGGTCCAGAAGGACTTTGAGCAGCTTAAGCGCATGGCGCGCGAGCTGAAGGGCCGCGCGGGAACGCACGGCTTCGACATCATTACTTCCGCCGCCGCCGAGATCGAGCGGGCGCTCACTGACTCTCCCGACCCGGCTGACATCCGCACAAAACTCACCAAGCTGGTCCGTCTGTGTCTCGCGGCGCGTCCGGCCACGGCGCGCGCCATCGAACACTGAGCCAATTTGCCGCGTCAAACTCCTGAACGATAGCCTCGCCCAAGCAAGCTGTTCACATCACGTACCGCCCGATGTCCAGCTCGCGGTCCGGCGTTGCCAGCGCGGACTCAGCCGCGAACCGAATCAGCCGGGACAGCATCCACCCACCGGCTGCTCCGGCGTGATCGAGGCAGCTCACAACCAGCAGTCCGGCCTCGACGCGCACCGAAAAAACCGCGTCGAAGCACTTGGGTGTGCCGGCGTCGTGCGTCCACACGTAGCGAATGACCGGCTCGACATGGCCCGTGAGCCCCTCGTCATCCACCGCGATTGCGCGCGTCGTGTCGCGCGTCAGGTCATAATGCAGCATCGCCAGCACGGCGTCGCTCTCGCCGGGTCGAATGACGGCGTGCGGCTCGGGCCGCTCGATCAACAGCGGCAATTGCCCCCACAGGTTGATCCAGCGGCTGCGCATTCCGCCGGCGTGACGATGCGCAAGCAGCACGCAGCGACCGCCGCGCTTCAGGAATTCGTGTACATGCGGCGTCAGGCGGTGCGTGATGAGAACGCTGACGTCGGCCGCAACGGACGCCTCGGCCGAAATCGGCCGCGCGCTGGGCGCCAGCGCCGCCGGATCAGGCAGCGTCGGCCGCCAGGTACGGCAGGGCAGCCCCCAACCGCTACTGTAGGCGCGCTCTTCGAACTCCGGTTCACCCTCGGCATCGCCGAACGGCAGGCCGTCGAGTCGCGCGACGTTGGCGACGCGCGCTTCTTGAGGAAGCGCGATCAGTGTCCAACGATTGTTCGCCAACCCGGGTGCATCGGCCACGACGTCGAAACGCCGCGGCCCGCGGTCCCCTTTCGGTGTGTCGAACTGCACGTCGCTCCAGACGATTTCGCCCGGACGCGCCGCGAGCCGCAGTCGCCGCTCCTGTTCGCCGACGCACACGTTCACGGCGTCATCGAACGCCGCCGCGCCGAAGTTCGACATTCCCAGCCGGCACGCGACGCGTTGATCCGCCGGCAGCGCACGCCCATGCTCCGGCGTTTCCAACAGTAAGACGACATCGGAGAGCCACGGCCGCGTGTCTTGCGGCGTGAAGCGCCAGCGATCCAGGTCGTCCATGAATCCGATGCGGCAGATCGGCACGTCGCGAATGCTGTTGGTAACGAAACCCGCGCTTCGAGGAAACGTGCGGAGCAGCTCGGCTTGGAATTTGCGGAACTCGACCGCGAACCTCTGACCCTGCGCCTTGAATCGCTCCAGCGTGGGCGCACCCCAGCGCCGCACGATCGCGCGTTCCAGCGCCTCGCACTCGTCGAGCCCGCGCGACAGCCACCACGGCCGCTTCTCGCCCTCCGCGCGGTCGCCCTGCCGACGACCTTTCGCGCCGGCGGGCTGCTCCGCCTCGCGCAGCGCCGCGATGTCCGGCCAGGCGTTCGAGACGATCGTCTCGCCCATGACGAATGGCCGCGGCGGCAGCTCGCCGATTCGCGCCTGCATGTCCTCGAGAAATCGCGCCCAGCGCCCGCAGTTGTCGTACACGTGATCGTCGTAGAGATCGGTTTGGTCTGGAGGCGTTTGTTCGAGAAAGCCGGTTTGAAGCTGCCGCAGCGTGCGCGGCAGCATCGCTGCCGACGTGCGCCACCACCAGCGCCCCAGTTCCGGATCGTACGCCTCGTGCTCGCACGTGGCGCTGACGATGATGACCGATGGATGCCGCCTGTCGCGCCGCAGAAACGCCGCGTAACAACGCTGATACTCGGGCGTCAGCTCCGGGCTCATGCGGCTCTTCCAGATCGGGTGCTCCTGCCAGAGCAGCATGCCTGTCTCGTCCGCGATCTCGTAGTAAAGCTCCGGCGGATAGAACATGCACAGGCAGACGCAGTTGAAGCCCAATTCACGCAGGCGCCGAAACTCCTCGCGAATCTGCTCCGCCGGCGGCGCGGGCGCGATGTGCCGCGGCTCGTGTCCCCAGTGCAGCATGCCGCGGAGCTGGAGCGGCCGGCCGTTCAGCAGAATCTGCGAGTTGCCCGATCCACCGGTCTTCACGTCCCGAAAGCCGAAGCGCTGCGTGTGTCGCTCGTGTTCGCCCACGCGCAGCGCGAGCGCGTAGAGATGGGGCGAATCTGGGAACCACAGCGCCGGCGGTGCATCGAGCGTCACCTTTGCCGACGCGCGCGAGTCGTTGATCGCCATTTCGCCGCGCGCGACGACTTGGGTCGACGGATCGCGGATTTCGAAGTTCACCGGCGGCAGCGGACCGTCGCCAAGCAACTCGACCTCAATCGCGACGCTTCGATTCGCCGCTTCCGCGTCGATCGCGATGCCGTTCGGCACGACGCACTTGCGTCCGGTGCGGCGGAGCCAGGCCGGACCCCACAAGCCCGCGTGCTGAATGCTCAGCACATCGTGAAATCCCTTAGCGATGTGCCCGTTCTCGACCACCACGCCCTTCGCCGGCCGCGGCGCGTGATATTGATCGACGCGAACGCACAATTGCGGCGTCTGGGCGGCGCGCTTCAGCGCATCGGTGATGTCAAACTCGAACGGCATCCAGTCGCCGACGTGCCGGCCGATTTCCGCGTCGCCGACCCAGACGCGGCAATCCGTCGCGACACTGGCAAAGCCCAGGCGCACGCGATCGCCGGCCTCTGCCCACGCGGCCATCTCATCCGGAAGCGCGCGTAGATACCAGGCGATGCCGTTTGCCTCGGCGCCGAGCACCGTCTGCCACGCCGACGGGACATTGATGTTGAGCCAGCCCTCCGCCGGCGGGCGCGACCACCACTGATCGGCCAGCCCTTGCGATAGCGGGTCGTGCCGGATGCGCCAGGCGCCGGAGAGATCGATGTGCGCCGCGTTCCAACTCGGGCCGCGCCATCTCATTGCAGAACTTCCTTTGCAGAGAGCGGCAATTCCCTGCCATGCCAGATACGAAATTGCCCGGCTGCCTGGTTCCAGAACATCGACATTCCGGAGATTACTTCACATCCCGCGCCGCGGGCCTCACGCATCAGGCGCGTCTCGGCCGGTCGGTACACCGTATCGATAACCAGCCGCGGCGGCGCCAGCGCCGACGCCGGCAACGGAGACGCGTCAACCTCGGGCCACATGCCGACCGGAGTGCAGTTGATCACGACTTGACCGCGAAGCTTCTCGCGCTCGCTCCAATCGCGCCATTCGCAACCGAACTCCGCGGCGAGCTGCTCCGCCCGTCGCGCGTTGCGAGCGTAAATCGTCACGCGGCAACCGGCGTCGACCATCGCGACGACGATCGCGCGCGCCACGCCTCCGGCGCCCAGGATGTCGATCGCCCTGCCGCGCGCCGCGTCCCAGTCCGTCGGCACATCGGTATTGTCGCCTCGCCACGCGCCGTCGGCCTGGCGGGAGAGCGTGTTCAGAGCGCCGCATCGTTTCGCGAGCGGCGTGACGCGCCCGGCGCGCGCGACCAGCCAGTCGAGCGCCGCCCGCTTGTGAGGAATGGTGACACTCAAGCCGTGTACGTCGAGCCATTCATTCCCGGCGATTGCATCGAGGAATTCCGCCAGCGCGCCTTCAGTGGCTTGAACCGGCAGCGGAACGTACACGCCGTCGATATCCAACGCCGACATCGCCGCGTTGTGCAGCGCAGGGCTGAGCGAATGCCCAACCGGCCAGCCGATTACGCCGTAAACCTGCGTCGATCGGCTCACGCGACCCCGCCGCGCGACTCGGTCGGCGCCACGCTCGCGCGCGGCGCTGCGCAACAGGCCGAACGTAACCAGCTCCTCCATCGTCGGCTGCCCTGGCGCGGCGTGCGCCCGCGAGCCGGAATTGTCCGCCGCCGCATACACCAGGCTCGCACCAAACTTCGCGCCCAGCACGCGCGATGCGGCGGCTGCGCTGCCGGTCGCCATCAACGCCGCGCGGCGGCGTGCGGCGAGTCGCTGGGCGTCGAGAATGCGCATCATGTCGCGCGCGTCGCACGTCGCGAACGCGGCCTTGGCGATGTGACAGGGCGAGGCGAGCAACTCGGAAATCGCATCCAGCACGTCCCTCGGCGTTTCGCGCAGGTCGTGGCGCGAGAGAATCAAGCGGTTCTTGGCGCGCGCGGTCGCGTCGGCGGCCGCGCCCGCGGTGTCACTCGGTCCTGTGACTTCGTCCGTCCCGTGCGCGCCCTGGCGTCCCTCGGGTTCCAGTTCGCAGACCAGGCCGATTTTCTGCCGCAGATTCGCCGACGCACGCCAAGCCGCGAATTCGAGGTCGATGAACCCCGGCCGCAGCAGCCCAAGCCGCTGAATCAAACTGATGCGTTGCGACTCATCGCCGTCCCAGGCGCCGCCTTCGTCGGAGCGGCGAAGCGTCAGGATCGCAGGTAGTCGCTCCGGCCGAGCGAGAAATCGCTCGATCTCGGGAAGATTGTCGATTAGATCGACGCGCAACTCGACGATGTCCGCGCCACCGGCAACAGCGCGGCGCGCCTGCTCGTGCAGCGGCGGATCGGCGCGTGTCAGACAGGCGACGATGCGCGGCTCTGAATCGTCGGCGCGTCTGCCTGATTCCAATTCGTTCGACAAGGCGGCACTCTCGTGCTTACCTCGCAGTCGGTGGTCAGTTTCGCGAGCTGAGAAGCGCATTTCCGCCAACCCGCGATTCCGACAGAACGCGCGTAATCGTCCCGCGCATGTGCGACAAGAACGGCGTCTTGCTGAACTGCCAAGCCCGCGCGTGCATCACCACCGGATCGAACTCGAGCTGCCCACAACGCTCAATCGCTCCGGCGAGGCTCTCGACGGACTGTTGCGCGAACAACACTCCGGTTACTCCGTCGATCACGCTTTCGGTCGCGCCGCCGGCGCCGTAGGCGATGACCGGGCAACCGTGCCCCATCGCCTCGACCGGCACAATTCCGAAGTCCTCTTCGCCGGGAAATAGCAGCGCCGCCGCGCGGCGATAGTGGTCCGCGACGACGTCGTCCGGCTGCCAACCGATCGCGGTGACCAGTTCGTCGCGGCGACCGATCCGCCGCACACCCGGCCCTTCGCCGATCACGAGTAGCCTGCGCCGCAATTGCCGGCATGCGTCGATCGCCAAGTCGAGCCGCTTGTAGGCGACGTGGTGCCCGACGCAAAGCAGGTAATCCTCGCGAGTTCCGTGCAGCGGCTCGATCGGCACGTCCACCGGCGGATAGACGACCGTACTCTCGCGGCCGTAGGCGCGACGGATCCGCTGCGCGACGGTATGCGAATTAGCGACGAACGCGTCGACGCGCCGCGCCGCCTCCGAGTCAGCGACTCGCAGACGCTCGACCAATCCCGGCCACATCGGCCGCAGCCAGGCTGGAAGCGTGGCGCGATAAGACGCCGACAACTCCGGCTCCCAGACGTAGCGCATCGGCGAATGGCAGTAGCAGATGACTTTGCTTTCTTCGTGCGGGCGCATCGCCTTGGCCAGCGCCGCGTCGGAGCAAAGCACCAGCTCCGCCGGCGGAAGCTGAATCGACCGTGCCGCGCCGGGAATCAGCGGCAGCAGCTTCGGATAGTGGTGCCGCGCGCCGGGGACGTGCTGAAGCCAGGAGGCGTGCACCCGCGGCCAGCCATCGCCGGCGCCGCGCGGGTCGTACACCAGCGTGTAGATCGGGGCTCCCGGCAACAGCCCGCACAGCGCCGCCAGCACCTTCTCACCGCCGCGGCGGCGGACCAGCCAGTGGTGCGTAAGCACGGCGCGCACGGCGAGCGGTTCGACGCCGAGATCAGTGAGCGCGACGGACGCGGCGGCGGGAGTGGCGGTCATGCGTGCGATTGTAGGGTAATGGCGAAGCCGGCGGAGTACGGCGCTTCTTCCGCTCGAATTGCTCGTTGCACGTCAGTTGGCTATTGTGGGGGTCTATGCAGCCGGGAGACTGGAATGTCGTGGTGCTTGGTTCCTGGAATCGAGCCATCCTGACCCCCGCGTGGATTGCGACGACGGTTCTCGGGCTTCCGAAGAATGCGCCGCTGGAGGTGTTAGTTCCGCTGGACGCTTTTGCGCAATTCCAGATCAGACATCAAGGCCTTACGGTCATTCCTGCCCGCGATCGACTGCTGCTACAGGCGGAGACGTCGACTGCGGAGGTGCTCACTCGAGCAATGGAGTGCGCTCGCAGGGCAATCGACGAGCTGCCACGAACGCCGTTACACGCCTGCGGAATAAACATCCGATATGCATCCGACGAACCGCCTCGTGTGCTCGTTGAACGAACTCGATGCAAGACAGAACAGCTCCTATCCGAAACGGGTTACGAACTCCGAATCCGTAGAAGAGGCGAGACGCTGAAGTTCATGGATGGGACGCTGAACATCATCGCGGACATTCCCACTACTGGACCGTGTACTGTAACCCTCAATTTTGAGCGGCAGAGCACTGAGCGGGATGATATACTGGCTTGGCTTGCGCGGCCGGTGGTCGAATACGAATCCGAGGCCAACAAGGTGCTCAAGTTGATCGCAGAGGAAGGCGAAAGCTCGGATGCAGAACACAAACGTTAATCGTCCCGCGGGGCAAACAGCAGCCAAGGCACAGACGATTACCGCGACCAGCGGTCCAATCTCGACGTCCGACTGGTTCATTAGCGCCCAGCGAACCGTATCTGTCAGGGTGATCCAGGGCGAGATTCGACTGCGTTATGCGCCCATGAACCCAAAACCTGCGCCGGAGCAGACTCGGTAGGCTCGTCGTGCATGCACTGGTCGTATGTGGAAAGTCCGAACGGCGACTTGGCGCAGGGCGACATCCTGCTGCCTACAGATGATCTCCGCGAATCGCTGAACGTGGCGCACCGCTGGTTCAACGACCCGAAATATCTCGGATTCATGGTGATTTCGCAGACATGCGACCTCGTCCGGCGCGCTGGCGATTTGTGCAAGACGCCCTACACCGAGATCGCTGTCGTGCGCCCACTCCGCCCGTACATGCTCGCGCTGTTGCGCCAGCAGTGCGACTGGATCGGTGACCGGTACTTCCCCGCAACAGAGCGGAACCGAGCGAACGAACTCCTGGACCGTGTTATTAATCAGAATGAGGCGGCTCTCGGTCTGTTCTATCTACACCCGGAATCAGAAATCGGAATCGCCGAAGAATCAGTCGTGCTGCTTCGCGTCAGCATCGCGCTTCGGTCGAACGAGCATTACGGCACGCTGATGGATGCACGACGGGGCAGGCTGCACCCCGAGTTCGCGAACAAGCTCGGCTGGCTTTGCGGAAACCTCTACTCCCGGGTGGGGATTCGTGACTGGAAAGAAGACGAACAGGACAAAGAAACGGCCGAGGCGATAAAGCGACGCCTTCTGGAGGATTCCGACGGTACGTCACCCCGGTTCGTTGATTGTCCGAAGAGCTTCCTCAAAGAACTGAGGCAAGGCAAGGTCGATCTGCGCTGCGCTACGGCGGACCAAATCGAGGCGAAGATCGCGAAGTATCAGTCGAAGCCGTACAAAGAGAGCGCTCTCGACGCCGTTGTGCGGGTCCTGGAGGGTCAAGGCGTCGACGCTAAAACTCGCGCCAAGATCAGAAACGTGCTAACGAGTGACAGCGAGTTCGCAACCGCGCTTCGTCCGGGAGCATCGTAGAGCAATCCCGTCGTCGAACGCGACCGGGCACTAAGCGGACGCCGATCCAGTCCTAATGCTGCTCGAAATATCTCAGTAATCCTCCAAATTTGAATTACTCACGATGGGTGGTCCGTTTAGCACGACGAATTCGATTGCCTTCAGCAGCCAGCGCCGCTCGCCGGCGGTCAGCGTCGCGCCGAAGCGGAGCCATTCGCGATCGCTGCGGGCGCGCAGCTCGTCGCCGACGATGCGAAGCTCTTCGAGCTCGTTCGCCGGGATCTCGCGCACGCGCGTGTACAGCGGAAACGAGACCGCCAGCAACACGCCGCGCCGCGAGGCGGTCAGCCGCTCCCGCCGCGCCAGGTAAAGCGCCGCTCCGCCCAACCAGAAAAGCCCGAGCCCGCCGGCGGCGCACGCGGCGAGCGTCGCGTTGAAACGCCGCAGCGAAAACCACGCCGGCCCGGCGCTCGCACCCATCAGCAGCACGACGCTCGCCAGCGAGAAGTTGCGATCCCGCGGCGTGAGCGGTGGCAGCCGGAATTCCACTTCGCCCGGATGAATCGTGAATCGGATTCGGTTGCCGCGGCCCGGCCAGGCGCGCGGCGCGGCGTCGGCGCGCAAACGATCCGCGAGCGTGGTATTCAGGTCGGTGTGGCCTGTCTCGATGGTTTTTGGCGTCGTGGTGTCGCGCAGCGGAAGTCCAAGCCAGGCGGCTAGCAATTCGCCCTCGCGCCGCGCCGCCAGGTAGTCGCGGTCCTCCAGCAGCGGGAAGGAGTCGTCTTCGCGCGATCCTTCCAGCGAGACTGCGTATCGCACGCCTCCGCCGCCGCGATGACTCCGGCTCGACGCGACGGCGTCGACGCGCACGTGCTCAAAGCGTTCGAGCGGAGTGCGTCGCCGCCGCCGCCATCCGAGCAGGCGCGTTTCGAACACCGCCTCGCCGGCCTCGGTTTCGACGCGTCTCTCGGCTCGCGCCAGCAGCAAGGCTGCGCCGAGGGCAGCCATGACCGCCAGCGGCGTTCCGATCAGGACTCGAGCCGCGAGCGGTATGCCGCCTCCGAGCGTCAGCAGCGCGAAGAACGTCGAGAACGCGATCAGAAAAAGCCCGATCGCGGACGAGAGAACGGGTGACACGGGATAACGACGCACGGAATCGGTCAACATCGGCCCAGGCGCCTGGCTCGCATGTCTGAGCGTAACACGCGGCGCGGCGCGCTGCGACTATTAGTTGCCCGGGAGATTGGAACGCCCGCGCGCGACGGCAGTCAACGCGGTTCCGCCACCGGCAGCGCACCTGGCCGCCTCAGGCTGATCGCGCGATGCGTCGCGCACGTCGGCACACCAGCGCTACACGCCGCGCCCCCGATTTGCCGGCATCCCGCATTCGGGGCAGCGCGGTTCGGAACAAAGACCCAAACGTGCCGAACCCGACGTAGCGCCGGCCGCCGCCGCCACGATACTACGCCGATCCGCACTGCGTGGGCGAATTTCAGCTCGGCGGCGGAGTTCGGCTTGGGCCAGCACGCTGCGCGTCTTTGGCGCGGCGTCGCGAGCTTGATAAACTGCTTAACCCAACCCGGAGAGGTGCCCGAGCGGCTGAAGGGGTTGGTTTCGAAAACCAATGTACGCGTAAGTGTACCCCGGGTTCGAATCCCGGCCTCTCCGATGTCAGAAACCAGGGTCGCGAAAACGGCTTGTTTGAAGCCGTTTCCGCGTCCCTGTTTCATATCTTGACGGCTTTGACAAAGCTTTTGAGAACACTGTTCGGAGTCGTGTTGTGTCCCCTGCACTGCGCCGCCGCACGCGCGTCGCGACGACTGCCGGTGGCCATGTGGCCACAGCGAGTCGAACGCGTCGGCAAGGTCACCATGTACGCCCGTGGCGTCAGCTATCCGCTCTATTTCCGCGAAACGGAAAATCGGTCCGACAACGCATCGACGGCAACCTGGCGATCGCCCGCGCCACAGCCCCGCGGCCAGAAAACTTCGATCGAAAGAACGGCGACGCGAGCCCCAGTCGAGGCGGGTTCGCTGAAGCCGCGTCGCGTCGAGCATTGGCAAGCTCCGCGTGAAACGCATACCCTTACGGGCAGGTCACAAGCCAGTTCGCTAGCAGAATTCCCAGGTCCGACGAATCAACCGTACCATTACCGTCCAAGTCTCCACCCGTGTTCGGCGTCACGGACGCAAGCCAGTTTGCCAGCAATGTGCCCAGATCCGACGAATCGACCGTTCGATCTCCATTTACGTCCCCTGGGCACGATGAGTTGAGCACGACTCGCAAACGGACGCCGCCAGGCAGGTACTCGACCAGCCAGCCCAAAGCGGCTGATAGAGCCGGAAGACTGGCAGTGGAGAACGCACCATTCACCGTCGCCGCCGTCAACACCGTGAAGGTGTCGCCGGCTGACGGCGCGAAGCCATTGATGAGCGCTACATTCAGCGTACCCGCGAGCGACGCGACGCCACCGACCGCCAGTCGGTCGTGTTGCGCCGTTCCGCCGATCCTGATATCCAGCGAACCGCCCGCGGTCTGGGCGTACGTGTTCGCGAGCGTCAACGTAGCGGTTGAGTTGCCGACAAATCCCGCCGGCGCGACGAAACCGCCATTCTGCACCGCTCCGCTGATTCGACCCTGGCCCGCGAGTGTGGCGCCGCTCACCACGGAAACGGTCCCCGTGCCCGTCGCCGACGCGCTCGTATTCATCACGAAAAGCGTTCCCTGGTTGATCGTGGTCGGACCGGAGTAGCTGTTCGGCGTATCGAGATACAGAACACTCGGTCCGGCTTTCGTCAATCCGACGCCGTTGTTGATTTGGGCTACGTTCCTCAGCGTGCCGCTGCGGAAGTTGAGATTGTCAATCGGCGATGCGCCGCCGATGCTGTGATTCAGCATGTCCAGCGTCGCGCCGTCGAGCGTAAGCGTGCTGATTCCCGCGCCGCCGTCAGTGATGTTCCCGTCAATGCTCGCGATTCCGCCAAGCAAGTTGAGCGTGCTGGACGCACCGCTATCGGACATGCTGATTCCGATCAGGCCGCAATTCAGGTGCGACGCCGCCCCGGTGATCGTCGTGGTTGTGGTGGAACCGACTCCAAAGCCGAGCGATGCTTGAAGGCAGCTCACGCTGGCGCCATTGGCGATTTGCAGCGTTCCTGTGCCGTTGAATCCAAGGCCGAGTGTACCCCCCACGGTCCACGTGGAACCGCTGCCGTCGACGAGTGCGGCGCCTGAACCGTTCGAGTTTCCGATGCTGGCCTGACCGCTTGTGACGCCCGCGCCGTTCAGGATGGAGAGCGAGCCCGTTCCGCCCAGATACCCTACGGTCAAGAAACTGCTATTGGTCCAGAGCGACCCAGCGTCGGTGACGACCGCGTTTCCATTGCCGCTGTTCAGGACTCCGATGCGCCCGGAGGCATTCGAGACGTTGCCGCCGGCTTCGATTCGCAGCGAGCCCGGTCCTCCGTCGCCCACGGAGAGCTCCAGCGTGTGCGCCCAGCTCGAACCCGCGCCACTGACCTTTACGGCGCTGCCGGCCGAGGACGTGGCGTTGCCGATCGAGCCGTTGGCGTCGGTCACCTGGCCACCTGCGAGAATGTCGAGTGTGCCGACTCCGATCCAGCCGACATACAAGTCGGTAGTTGCAAATGTCGAGCCGACTCCGGTGACGATGACATCGCCGCTGGCCGACGGGTTGCTTCCGATCTGGCAGTAGTCGGTGCTGGCGACGCGACCGCCGGATGAGATCGTCAACGTGCCCACCCCATCGCCGGCAACGGTGAATTGACCGTTGTTGGTCCAGAGCGATCCTGCGCCGCTGACGTTTGCGACGCCGTGGCCGTCCGCGAATCGGCCCAGAAAGGCGCCAGAGTCTGCCACGGCACCGCCGGCCGAGATGTTCAATGTGCCCGCACCGTGCTCGCCGATCACCGGGCCGCCGGTCACGCTCCAGGTCGAGCCGGAGCCCGTAACATTCACGGTTCCAATTGAGCCTGGATCGGCGGCGACGAAACTGCTGTCGCTGGAAACGCCGCCTCCATTCTCGATGGTCAATGTGCCCGCACCCGAGTATCCGACTCCCAGGAAACCGGAGCTTGTCCACGCGCTGCCGGCACCCGTTACCGTCGCCGCGCCAGTCGCGCCGGCGACGCTGCCGATATGAGCGATGCCGCTGGTGAGCGAAGCGCCGCCGCTCACTGTGAGCGTTCCGCTGCCCTGATATCCGACGGCGAAACTGCTGCCTGCGGACCAGTTCGAGCCGCTGCCGTCAACCACGGCGGCCGCGCTCTCGGTCGTGTTCAGCCCGATGAAGCTGGTTCCGTTCGTAACGCCGCCTCCGTTAATCGTCAGCGTGCCGCCGCTCTGCGAGAACTGCGCGGACGCCGCGTCGATCGTCGCGCCGGCCGCGGTGAGCGTGATGTCGCGCGAGGTCGCAAAGCTCGTACTGGTATAGTCCAGCATGCCGCCGTTGATCACCAAGGCGCCGGCGGCGCTGCCCAAACGCGCGTCGTCGTCAATGCTCAGCGTCCCCGCGTTGAGCGTTGTGCCGCCTGAATATGTGCTCAGTCCGGTCAGGAACATCGTGCCGGCGCCATTCTTGGCCAGACTGGTCCCGGCGCCTGTCAGGCGATCGAGCGTAGTGTGGAACGCGCCGCTCACGGTCAGCGCGAACCCCTGCCCATCCGCCGCGTTGATCGCCAGATTGCCATTAGTCGCCGACCACGTCTGCGCCGCGCTGAGCCGCATCGGACAGGAAATGGTTTGCACACTGTCGTCGCTGTTGGTGATTCCACCCGTGCCGACCGTCAGGAAGTTGTGAAACGTACCGTTTGTAATGTCGAAAGAGCTGGCCGGGCTCACGAATGTGATTGAGCGCACATTGACCGCTGCGTTGATCGTGGGAGTAAGGCGTGTCGATCCGCGAAAGCCGACGTTTGCGGTGCCGTCGTTCGCGGGCACGACGTTTGGATTCCAATTGTTCGCAGTGGTCCAGTCGTTATTCGGCCCGCCGCCGTCCCAAACCTGGGCATGCGCAGCGAGCGCGGGAACAACGATGACGGCGAGTGTGCGAACCAGACGTAACGCCTGGGCTGACAAGGACCCACAACGCAAAAGAAGGCGTCGCTGGAACCGGTCCCGCCCCCCTACCTCTTTCGGGCGACAGCGTTTTGGCAAATGCACGTTCCGACCTCCCTTCGGCAGTTAACACAGGCTACCACACCTGCCGTGTTCCGAACAGCAATTTCCATCTCGCCCGGAATTTGAAGGGCCGCCCGTTGAACGAATGTCCGAGCACGAGCATCGTATGCGCCCCGAGCAGAGGATTCTGCTGACGTTGGACCCGATTGCCGGAATGGCACTGGCCGACCTGGCCAAGATCGAGACGCTGCTGCGCGACGTTCGACCCGTTGTACCGCGACGTGACCGTGCAGCGCTGGGAGAAACTTGCGGGGCGGAAGACGGAACGGCGCTCGCTGGATGCAGCCGCCTCCGCGTGATCAGGCCTCGTCGCCCGTGAGAATACGGAGGTACTCGTGATAGGCATATACTCGGTCACGCTGCTCCCCGTCGTCTCACGCAGCACGCGCAGACTGACGAGCAGCTCGATCGCCTTGCGGGCCGGCGGCGCCGTCAATTTGAGAACCTCGGCGGCGCGCGGCACAGTGACCAGTGGGTGCGTCGGCAATCGGTCCAGCAGTTGGATGGCCGCAACCGTCGCGCGCTAGTGCCGCACCAGCCGTTCACGATCGCGACCGAGCAATCCGTGGAGCGCTTGCGCGACGTGAACGCCGTCGTCGGCTGCCTCGCGCACGCAGTCGAGGAAGAACGCTGTCCAACCTTCCCAGTCACCCTCGGTTCGGACAGCGGCACAAGCGGGCGTAGTAATCCTGCTGTCGTCGGCGAAACGCGACGCTAAGGTACAGCAGGGGCTGCTGAAGCAGACCCCAGTGCTCCGCCAACAACGCAATCAGCAAACGCCCGATGCGCCCGTTGCCGTCCTGGAACGGGTGAACGGTCTCAAATTGCACATGTGCAAGCCCGGCTTTCACGAGCGGCGGCAGCGGATCGTCGCTGTGTACCCATCGTTCCAGTTCTGCCAACGCGTCCGGAACGACTGCGGGCGGCGGCGGAACGAAGCGCGCATTGCCTGGACGCGTACCGCCGATCCAGTTCTGCGAGCGGCGGACTTCGCCCGGTTGCTTGTCCGACCCGCGCCGGGCGAGTGCAGTCTGCGCCTGGAATGCAGCGCGGCGATCTCGCCTTCGATCGCCAATGGCGGTTTGGCCGGCGGGAGCGAGTGCGGGATGAATGCGCGCACCTGCTCACCGTGAGCGGTCGTCACCTGATATCGGCCCGTCTGGCGCGGCATGTCTGCGAAGCAATCCTTTCCCTGGGTCGCCCGCTACGAAGCGAGCGTTTCGTAGACAGTTCGCTAAGAAGCGACCGGTTGTCAACGGGCGCGCCTGCTCCTCGAGGCCGATTCTCCGGCCAGGCTTGCTGGTGCGCCCACCAGTGCAGCGCTGCGTCCACGGCGAGCCCGCCACATACAATACGATCGATGAATTGTAGCGAAGATAGATCGTCTAGGTAGCCCGAGGCGATCGTGGATCTCCGCGCTTGTGAGGCTGAGCAGAATCGGCGTCCCGCCCTGCGACGCCACTCCACCGCCGCGTTCCGCGCAGCACGGCGTGCACGGTCTTGGCCGGATTGGGACTGCCGCTCCGTCTTGACCGCCCGTGTTTGTGGCGACGCGTGAGCGGCGGCGCAGTGCAGAAGTCACGTCATGAACCCCGACCAGTCTTCACAAAAGCTTTCACAAAGCCGTCAAGAAATGATACAGAGCCGCAAAAACAGCATCAAACAAGCTGTTTTCGCGACACTGGCTTCAGACATCGGAGAGGGTGGGATTCGAACCCACGGACCCTTGCGGGTCACCGGTTTTCAAGACCGGCCCGATCAGCCGCTCTGGCACCTCTCCCGGCTGCGGTTTTTCCGCTGTTTTCAGCAGCAAACCGCGTAGCGCCGGCATCTTGCGCCGCGCCGCCATTCTCGGCGGAGCGTCCAGCGGAGTCCAGCCGGATCGGCGTGCGCGTGCCGGTTTGGGCCAAGCAGCGCCCATGACAATATCAACATTCGCCGCGCTTGCTTGGCGGTGGCGTCCGTCGCCTCGATGCACGGAGCGCTATGGTCTCAACTTGATCGCCCTGGGCGTCGCCCGTGTGCTCATTTCGCAGCTCCAGCGCCCGGCAGGGCAGGCCACGGACCTGGGAATCCCGCTCGGCGCCTGGGGCGCGACTTGCCCGTAGCCGACGGTTCCGATCGTGGCATGTGGCAAGCAGAACTGAAGCGCCAGCGAGCGCGATTTCACGTCGCGCCCGTTTGCGCTCGCGTTCGGATCATTCCCCGCGCGTGTGGTGCCCCAAGTTCGTTATCTCGCCTCGTCGCCACGCCGGCGTCGTCAAAATCTCGTTGCGCGGGGCGACGCGTTGCGTGGGCAATCGACGCACGTAGCGTCAACAAAGTGCGTTCGGCGGCTCGTGCCCGGCGAGGACCGCCAGCACATTCTCCGCCGCCATACGAGACATGCGCTCGCGCGCCGCAATCGTCGCGCTTCCCAGGTGCGGCAGCAGCACCACGTTGTCCAACTCAGCCAGTCCAGACGCCAGCCGCGGCTCGTGCTCGTACACGTCCATCCCTGCGCCAGCAATCTGACGGCGGCGAAGAACGTCCACCAGCGCGGCTTCGTCGATTACGGCGCCGCGGGCGGTGTTGATCAGGATTGCGCCGGTCTGGAGCAGCGCCAGCCGCCGCGCGTCCAGCAGGTGACGATTTTCGGGTCGCATTGGAACGTGGAGCGAAACGACGTCCGCAGCGCGGAGCACGTCGTCGAGATCGAGGCGGGTTGTCCCCGGGACCGCATCCAACGCCGGATTCGATCGTGGGTGCGCATAGACGAGCTTCATGCCGAAGCCGACGCCGCGTAGCGCCGTGGCCGTGCCGATCCGCCCCGCGCCGACGATTCCGAGCGTCGAGCCGCACAGCTCGAGCCCGCGCATCTGCGTCGGCGACCAGCCGCTCCACTGGCCGCCGCGCGTAAGGCGGTCGCCGGGAACGACGTGTCGCGCCGCGGCGAGAATCAGAGCCCAGGCAAGTTCGGCGGTCGCGTCGGTCAGCACGTCCGGCGTGTTCGTCGCGCGCACGCCGCGCTGTTTGCATGCCGCCAGGTCGATGTTCTCAAATCCGACGGCGAGATTCGAGACGACACGAAGCGACGGCCCGGCCGCCGCGAGCGCTTCGTCGTCGATCCGATCGCTGAGCACACAGATGACGCCGGAGACACCGCGCAGCGCTTGCAGCAGCAGGGCGCGCGGGAGCGGCTCGTCGGCGTCGATGGGATTCAGGTCATGCCCGCCGGCGCGAATCATTTCGGCCGCGGGCGACGGGATCTGGCGTGTAATCAGCACCCGATGACGTTGCATTTGCGCATCCGATCGCGAATCGATTGGCACTCTACGCGTGATTGGGATGAAGGCGAAGGCAGGAATAGTCGCGGCGGAGTGGCGTCAGGCGTCGTTTCCCCCCGGTAGGGGAATTTCGGCCCCGTGTTGCGCCACCCCGTCCGCGGACCCCGCACATCGACGAACGGTTGAGGCACAGACCGTCGTCGAAGTGCGTATCGTCGCCACGTCCTCGCGCGGCGTCAAGCGCGCAATGGGTAGCGTCGCGCAGCGTAACGATTCTGGGGTAGGCGCCGGAACGAGGGTTCCAAAGAGATAGCACCCGGCCGTCGGGGAGGGTCGGCTCGGACCGCGAAAACACCGAGATTCCAAGCAATTTCGGACATCGGTCCGACCTCTCCTTTATGGTCGGGGCTTGGTTGGGTGCGTTTCACAACGGGCCGCCAGAGCGGATTCAATTCTCGCGTAGCGTCGGATACCGCGGCGGCCCATGCCGAATTCTGCGTCGGGCACGGAGGCCCGACGCTTCGGAACAACTGATTCTGCTCTAAAGGCTGGCGTCCTCGATTTTTGCCCTCTTTCCCAGCTTGCCTGATCCCGGGCTCGTCGCCCTGCTTCACTTGTCGATTCAGGCATTCGCGCGGCGGCGGATGAGAACGGCGCGCACGACTGCTGCGAGCGCGACCCCTGCCGCGTAGGCCGGAAGGTCGCGGAGACTGAAGGACGTCCCGAGGATCCAGGCGAAAATCGGTTGTCGCGCGGCCAGCCAGGCCGGAACGGGTGTGAGCTGCGCGAATTCCACCGCCCAACTCAGCAGAAGCGCCGTCAGCGCGGTCCGAAACACCGACCAGCGCGGCACGGCAGCCACCAATAGGGCGTAGGCAAGCATGGACCAGAGCGCGACGCCTGCGTACTTCGACCAGAAGCCGGCGGGAAGCAGCTTGCGAACCGCGATTCCGAGAATCACGGCCGCAGCCGCGCATCCCGCGGCAATCAGCCTGGTGTACAGGATGCGACTTCGCTGCATCGGCGCGTGCTCCCCGATTCACTCAAGATGCGCACCGCCGGATTCTAACTGAATGACAGTGCGCGAGTACGCGCCAGAACGCGCAGCGCCAGCAACCGCGATTCCCGGCCGCGCTTGCTTGCGCGTTGCGTTCTGATTGCGGCGCATACGCGCGCACGACGATTTAGAGAGTTAGGTGCGTCAGCCTCATCGACGCACCGTCACTCGTCGCGGACCGTTCAAGTGCGTGGCGCCTCATGCCCCGGTCCTCCGCGCGGCGCATTGCTCGAGTGCAGTGGCACATGCGCACCCACGCACGCGTTGGCGCGCCCGCGCTACGGCCCACCCCAGCGCGACAGCAAATTCGGCGTGATTCTGCGCGGCGCCAGCCTGCGCGACCTGATCGAGCGCGTCGGCGGCCTGGCCGTCTGCTGCACGATCGTCATGAGCATGGCGGTGCTGCGCTTCCGCAAATAGCTTGACTAGCCGTGCGTGAACAACTGGCGCGATCAGAACGCGAAGCGCAAGCGAGCGCGACAGCGCACGGGCCCGGGGCTATCTATGCCGCCGATATTCCTTGACCAAGTCATCGAGTTCGCTTCGACCTCGCCCCTCCCAGTTCTCTAAGAGCGTTGCGAGCAGGTCATCCTGTGCACTGCCGGAGTAGTCATCTGCGAGAGCGCTCGCAATTCGCATGGCGCTCGCAGGATCGATCTCAATGGATGTTTGCCAACTCCTGTCGCGCCAGATGAGCCGGTGTGGCGTATTACCGATCTCCGACTCAAATGGAGTCGACTCACGTAGACACGCGCATTCCGACCTGAGGTCATTGAACCCCCAGTCTGCGCCGGCATCTCGCGTCGCAAATACCACAACGATGTTGAGTTCCGGGTCCATCGTCAGCCATACGCCGTATCCGTCTCGAAAGTGTGGCACCACGCCCCATCCCCATCCCCACTCATTCGCCTTCCACTCTGTGAACAGGGGCCTTTCGCCGCTGATCGAGTTCAAAGGAACAAGGAAGGAGTAGACTATCGCAGCGCTCCGAAAGCATGGCCTCAGCACGAACACCGCCATCAGGCCTACCGCTGCTGCACAGTACACACGAACACGAGGACTTCGGTACATCTTGCACCGCGCACCTACGGAGCCGGAACATCAGGCATGCCACGACCTGCAATGGCGAACGCCCGCCCTTGCCCACTATGAAGGTACGGCATTACTCTTGCCTATGTAGTTCGTGGCTGCGGATGGTGCGACGATACGGCTGACGCACCCTACTTCTGCTGCTGCTCATCGTACTCCAAGCCGCATTCGGGGCATCTGCACGGCGAACCCAATGGCGCGAGATCGTACGTGCATCTCGGGCACGGGGTCATCGTTGTTCCAACATCACGTCTGCTACGGCCCGCTCCATCTCGACAGCAAATACGCCAAATCTGCCTCCCCCGTACGGCCGTCGCCGTCGATGTCGCCGCAGGACGCGGCCTCCCAGCAGCGCAGCGCCTCGCCCAGGTCGCGCTCGTCGACGCGGCCGTCGCGGGTCAGGTCGCCCAGCAGCGACAGGTCGGCGTCCAGCGTGACGAATTGGTCGCCGGAAATCGTCGACAAGTCCGGCGTCAGGCCGAGATTCGACACTCCGCCGCCCAGACCGGGCAGCATCTGATTGCCCACCTCGCCGGTCGGCCGCGCGATGAACGCCAGCACGCCGATCGGCCCGGGCGGGCCGGTCAGGCCCAGATCGACCCACGGGACGAACAGCTCGAAGCCGCTGTCGGCAGTGGCGGCGCCCGCGGCATCGGTCGCCGTCACGCCAACGGTGTTGCGATTGTCGAGCGCGGCGGCCAGGCCGTTCGGATTCACGCCGCCGGCGAGCGCGGCCAGGCCGCTGTTGACCGCTACGCTGCCGCGATAGGTCTTGGTCGCCGGCGCGCCGGCGGGTAGCGCGAACTGATCGACGTATACCGTGCCGCCGAAGGCGTTCAGCCAGAGCATCTGGTCGGGCGAGAAACCGGCGTCCAGGCGCGTGCCGGTGAGCTCCGCGACGCCGGTCGGCGGCGGCGTGATACCGGTGAAGTCGAGCGTGTCTTGCCCGCCGGACGAGACGTCGAACAGCAGCGCCAGACCCGATGCGTCGACGGCGAGATTGCCGCTGATCGCGATTCGCATTCCGCGCGGCGTGGCGCGCGCCCAGAGTCGATCCAGCTCCGAGACATTGTCGCCCAGCGCCGTGGCGTTGTTCTGCGTCGCGAGAACGTCGGCGGCGAGAAAATCGTTTGACAGCGACGCGCCGTCGAGTCCCGCCGGCTGCCCCGGCGTCAGCACAAGTTGCACGTCGAACACATGATACGAAAGCGGATCGAGCGACAACGGATACGCCGCCTTGTTCGCGTCCGTGATCGCCGCCGCCCCCGGTCCGCCGAGCAAATCGGTCGGCGTAGTCGGCCCGTTCGGCAAGAACGCCGCGCTCAGGTCGAGCGTCGTCGTCACCGGCACGCTCTTGAGATTGATCACGACCAGCAGTTGCTGCTGCGCTGGCGCGTCACGCAAGAAAGCCCACACTGCGCCGTCAGACGCGCGAACCGACACGTATTGCCCGCGACGCAGCGCGACGCTCGAACGCCGCAGCGCGATCAGCCGCCGGTATTCCTCCAGCAGCGATCCGGCGACGCCCTGCTGCTCCTCGACGCTGCGCCCGTCGTTGTCGCGCGAGTAGCGCCCGCCGTAGGCATTGGTATTTCGAACGAAGTAGTTGCTCATCGGCGGTCCGGCGACGGCGTTCCACTTGAACGGCTCGCGCATCGGAATGTCGCTGGCGTCGCCGCCGAACGTGCCCTTCACGCCCATCATTCCGATCTCGTCGCCCATGTAGATCGCCGGCGGGAACGGCTGCGTCATCTGAATCGCGGCGGCGAGTTTGCACTTGACGAAGCTGTTTCCGACGGTGGACGCCAGGCGGTTCACGTCGTGGTCGCCGATGATGCACAGGTACGTTCCGCCGGAATTCAACAGAGCAAGTTCGCGCGAGACGGCGTAGTTCAACCCGAACGCGTTCTCGCTGTTCAGCGCGCTTCGAACCGTGCCTTCGAACGGCTTGGTGAACGCGGCGTCATGCACGCTCAGGAACTCGGCGCCGTATGAATTCCAATCCGCCTGTTCAACGACGGTGAAGACGTTCGGGTTGACCGCCCGCAGCGCGGCCTTCCACGGCGTCCAGAAATCGTCGAGGTTGTAGCCCCAGCCATCGGGCCCGCTGTTGTATTGCACCCAGACGTGGTCGAGCCGGTAGCCGTCGATCCCGTCTGAAAATTCGCCGTCGCCGTTCGGGTCGAGCCACTTGCGTGACCAGTTCGTCACCAGGTCGCTCGCGGCGGGCGTGCGCAGGTCCCAGTGAATGAATCCGACCAGCGAATTGTCCCAGGTGCGGTAGGTGCTGCCGAGATAGGTCGTATTCTGCGAATTCGTGAACGCCAGCCACGTGTCATACTGGCTGCTGGGGTTGCTATAAGTCGAGTTGAAATAGACCGAATTCTGGCTGATGCCGTAACAAACCTGGTCGACCAGCACCTTCATGCCGCGCGCGTGCGCCTGCTGGACGAAATTGACGAACTGGGCCTGCGTGCCGAACCATGAATTGAGCTGGTCGGCGGGCCCGTGCTGATACCCGTGATAGGCGGCAGACGGATGGATCGGGTTCATCCAGATCGCGGTCACGCCGAGATACTGGAGGTAGTCGAGCGACGCGGTCATGCCGTCGAAGTCGCCGTAGCGGAACGCGTCGTTGTCGGAGTCGCGCCAGGCGATCGGCATGAATTGGTAGAACACGTCGTCGGCGACGGGACGCTGGGCGGCGGCGAACGGGGCGGCCAGCAACGCCGCGGAGATGGTGAGCAGGCGTCTGTATGACGAACGGCGCATGCGGACTCCAGATGGTCGTGATTGTAACGCGCGCGGGATGTCAAAATCCGGCGACCGAGCTACGGCTGCGACGACGCGTCATCGCTGGCGGCGGCGTTCGCGTTTGGGAGTGGTTGCAGGCGTGCTTCGATTCGCTCGACGCGGTATGGAGCGCGCCGCCGCGTGTATTCGAGCACGTCCGACAATATCGAGCGCACATCCGCGGCGCGACCCTGTGCCTCCAACGCGTCCGCGTAAAGGAACAACGTGGAGAGCAGATTATCGCCGGGCCAACCTTCTTCCTGATAAACCGCCTGCAGCAAGTCCGCCACGAGTTTGTCGAGCTCGTCGTAACGCCCGGTGTCCGCCAAGACATGCGCCAGGGCATTCGTGGCCCCGATCGTGTCGGTGTGAGCCGGACCCAGGCGCTCGCGTTGCTGCTCCAATGCCGACCGCGCCAAGATCTCGGCTTCGCCATATTGCTCCGCACTGGCCAGCGTGTACGCCAAGATCGCCATGATGCGCCAGGTCTCCGGGTGCGCCGCGCCGAATCTTCGGCGGGCCGCCTCGAGTGCGACGCGATACATCGCAATCGCCTCGTCGTAGCGACATTGCGCGGAGATGCAGGCCGCCAAGTTCGACCTGGTCATGATCGTCCAGGGGTGATCCGGCGGAAGCTGTGATTCCAATCGCGCCAGCGCGTCGCGATAGAGCGGCTCGGCTTCCGGCGGGCGCGATCGCGAAATCGCGAACGCCAGGTTGTTCAACGCGCCGATGGTGTCCTTGTGGTTGTCGCCCAGCTGTTTTCGCTTGGACTCGTAGCCGCGGCGCGCGAACTGCTCCGCTTCCTCGTATTTCCCGGCAGCAGCCAAGATCTCCACGAGGTTGATCAGGGTTTGCGGGTCGGGCGCGCCGCCCAACCGGGCCGACGCCGCCATCGCGCGTCGCCCATGTGCCTCCGCTTCCTCCAGCCGGTTGAGTTTAGTCGTACTGGCGCACAGGGCTTGCAGGGCGGCGATCGTGGCCGGGTGGTCCTCGCCGAATTGCCGGACACTGCGATCCAGGGCCTCGCGCGCCAGCGCTTCGGTTTCGGCGTAGCGACCGAGCTCGATGAGCACCGTGCAGTAATTCGCCAATGAGTTCACCGTGTCCGGATGCCCATCGCCGAGCTCGCGACGTCGGCGTTCCAAAATGTCGCGCAGAATCGGTTCGGCGTCGGACGATCGCCCGAGATCAGAATAGAGGCCCGCCAGGATTCCGGCCGAGCGAAACGTCGCGGGGTTGTTTTCTCCGAGGATGCGTTGCCGGCGCTCGTATGTGTCCCGCACGACCGGCAGCGCCTCGTCCAAACGTCCCATGACCTGAAGCAGGAGCCCCAGGTTGTTTTGAGAAGTTAGCGTGTCGGGCGCGTCCTCTCCCAGCAGGCGCTTTCGCCGATTGAACGTCTCCTGGTGCAGCGGCAGCGCCTCGTCAAATCGCGCCATGGAGCGCAACACGAAGCCCAGATTGTTCATCGCCGTAAGCGTGTTCGGCGCACCGTCGCCCTGCGTGCGCTTGGCGCGCTCCAGCACGTCGCGGAAGATCGTCTCCGCGTCCGGCAGCTTGCCGATCCGAACCAGGCTAGCCCCGACCTCGAGACGAGCGGCGAGCACTTCGGCCGCATCGTCCCCTTGCTCAGCCTGTCGTAGCGAGACCGCACGCTGCCACTGTTCGAGCGACTTGGCGCCCAGGCCGAGGTTCTGATACACGTTGGCGATGCCTTCGCGCAGCGTCGCCTCGACGATCGGCTGCTCGGCAAATTGCCTGGCGGCGGTTTCAACGGCGCGCGAGAGAATCTGCTCGTCAATCATCTGTCGCGCCAGTTCGGTGGGATTCGCGCCGCGCGTCAGCTCGTCGAACGAACCGAGCGACTCCTTCAACTGCGTTTCGTCGCGCCCCGCGCGTTTCGCGGCGGATTCAACCTGCCCGCGCAGCGCGGCGACAATCGTCTCGCCCAGCGCCTTGGGGTTCACGTCCAACATGCCGCGCTGAAAATCGGCCACGTCGCGGGTTTGCTTTAGGCGTTTCTCGGCGAGGTCGTGCTGCGCCTGCTCTCCCGCCAGCGCTTGGTCCGCCTCTTTTCGCGCCGCGGCTTCGCGCTGCGCCAGTTGTTCCGCCAAGACGCGCTGTTGCTCGGCGCGCAGCGCGAAACGAACCGAGATCGCCGTCGCCGCCAACAGCGTCGTCGCGATCAATGCACCGGCGACGACCGCGGCTGCGTGTCGCCGGGCAAACTTGACGAGGCGGTAGCGCACCGACAGCGGGCCGGCCGACACCGGCAGTCCGGCGAGCCTGCGCCGAACATCGTCGCCCAACGCCGCGACGCTCTGGTAGCGCTCCGACCGGTCTTTGCGGAGGGCGCGCGAGACGATCCAGTCGAGTTCGCCGCGCACCTGACGCCAGGCGGCGCTCGATGAAGCGCCGCCGCTCGCCATTTCGCGAATTCGCTCGCTGGGCGCCGGCGGCTCCTCCTCGCGCAGGATGCGCTGCAGTTCCGCGAAGCCGACCCGCCGAAGCCGCTCGAAGTCGAACGGCGGCGCTCCGGTCAGCAACTCGTACAGCACGGCGCCAAGCGAGTACACGTCGCTGCGCGTGTCGGCCCCGCCGAACGAATCGTCGGCCTGCTCGGGGCTCATGTACGCCGGCGTGCCCAGCAGGCCGCCGGCGGCGGTGTGTGCCGATTCGGCGGGCGGCGCATCGCCGAAGGCCTTGGCCAGGCCAAAATCGATCACCACCGGGCGCGGCGCGGCCTTGTCATCGACGACCAGGATGTTCGACGGCTTGATGTCGCGATGAATGATGCCCTTCTGATGCGCGTACTCGATTGCGTCGCAGATCCGCACGAACAGCTCGAGTCGCTGGTTCACGTCGAGGGCGCGTCGCGCGCAGAACTGGTTCACCGGCTCGCCGGCGACGTATTCCAGCACGACAAACGGCCGGCCTTCGGAAGTTTGGCCCGCGTCCAGCACCCGCGCCACGCCGGGATGATTCAAGGCCGCCAGCGTCTGACGCTCGATCTCGAAGCGCGCCAGCGTTTCCGGCGCGTGCATCCCGAATCGAATGACTTTGACCGCCACGCGGCGGCGAATCGGGGCCAGCTGCTCCGCCTCATACACCGCGCCCATGCCGCCTTCGCCCAGCAGGCGAACGATGCGGTACGGGCCGATCTGCTGGGGAACCTGACCTGCGGCGGCGCGCGGCGATGACTCGGTGGCGCGGATTTCCGCCGCCACGCGCGAGCCTAACAACGGAGAAGCCAAAAATGCGTCATCGTCGGTGTCGTGATCCAGCAGCGACACGAGATCGGCGTGAAAGCCGGGACGACGGCGGGCGTGCTCCGCGAGCGCGGCGTCGCGCTGCGCGCGGGGCAGTTCGCGCACGCGCACGAATTCGTCGCGCAGTTCCGCGTAGCGCTCCGGCGACATGGCCTTGCTGCTCATCCGACCACCTACGCGTATTCGGCGCGCCGCGGACGCAGAATCCGGTTGGCGATCCGCGCAGCCATCACACGTCCGCGATGCGACAATCGCTCCCGACGGGCCGCGCCTGCGTGCCGGCGCGGCGCGTGCCGCGCGACAGCAGGCACTCGGAGCTTCTCGCGCCGGCGAGACGCCCGCACCACCCCGCGCAACCCCGCGCAACCCGCCAACATCCTCGAACTAAATTGCCGTGCGCGAGTATGCGCCGCAATCAGAACGCTACGCACAAGCGAGCGCGGCTGGGAATCGCGCTTGCTGGCGCGGCGCGTTCTGATTGCGGCGCGCACCCGCGCTCAGGATTAGCGCATCATGGGTGGTCTGGGCGTCCCGCCGGTTCTGACCGCCGGGTGAGACGTCCGGACCACTCAGTAAGATGCATCAGAGTGCGGAACGACGCTAGTTCGCCGCGCCCGACATCCGACGCCGCAGCCAGGCCCGCGCCATGGCCCATTCGCCGTCGATCGTCCGTGCCGACGTGGACAGCGCCGCCGCCACCTCGTCAATCGACAACCCGGCGAAGAAACGCATCTCGACGATCCGCGCCTGGCGCTCGCTGAGGCGCTCCAATTCGGCCAGCGCATCCTCCAGCGCCAGCAGCTCCACGCCCGTCGCACCGCACTCCAGCACGTTTGCGTCCAACGGCGTCGCGGCCCAGTCGCCGCCGCGTTTGGCCGCCCCGCGAGCGCGGGCGTGGTCGATCAGGATGCGTCGAATCGCCTGCGCCGCGACGGCGAAGAAGTGCGCGCGATCCTGGTAACGCGCCCGCGTCTGGTCGACCAGCTTGAGATACGCTTCATTGACCAGCGCCGTGGCCTGCAGCGAATGCCCGGCCCGCTCCTGCTCCAGCAGATGCTGGGCCAGCGCCCGCAGCTCGTCATACACGAGCGGCAGGAGCCGATTGACGGATGACTTGCGCCCATCGGCGCTCTGCCGCACCAGCTCGGTAATTGTCGCGTCGCTCATCCAGGGCCGCCCGGCCGTTTGCACGGAATTGAGTCGGAGACACCGAATTTTCGCGATTTTCGGATGGAGAGTCAATTCCATCGTAGCGTTCGGTAGCGGCTCAGTTTCGCATGGGTCGCCGGGAAAACGCCCGACAGCGAGGCCCGACCGTAAGCGAGGCCCGACCGTAAGAAGCTATGAAAGCCGGGCCTCCTGGCGGTTAATCTCCGCCGGACGGGCTCGGCCGTGTGGCCGGCCCAAGATGAATTCAGCATCTTGAGGAGACCCGGCGATGTCGATTCTCGCGATTGATCTGGGGCAGAGCAAGTCGGTTTTCGCGTTCCGCGACGCGCGTCAGGAAGAGCAGGTGGGCAGCTTCAACCCCAATCGCCAGACGATCCGCAAAGTGCTGATCCGCCTGGCGCCGAAGCTGGTGGTGGTCGACGTTGATTCAGGCCCGCGAAGCGATCGTGGTGGCGCAGACGCGCTGCAAGGTCCAGATCCGGGCGCTGCTGCTGCGTGCGGACAGCGGCCTGAAACGCGGCAAGAGCGGTTGGACGCAGGGCAGCCTGGAAGCCCTGCGGCAATGCACGCGACCGCTGCGGGATTGTCAGCCGGACCAGTTGTGGCGTGGAATTCTCGGGTCGTACCTGGATCAGCTCGATCTGTTTCGAAAGCAGTTGGCCGAATGCGACCAGAAGCTCGAAGCCTGGGCCCGGCACGATCCGCGCCCTGCAATGGCTGACCAGCATTCCCGGCGTCGGGGTGGTCACCGCCGCGACCCTCGTCGCGGTTCTGGACGACGCGCGTCGCTTTCGCAGTCGGCGGCAGGTGGCCGCCTACGCCGGATTGACGCCGCGCGCTTTCAGTCCGGTTCGATCGATCGCCAGGGCCGGATCAGCAAACGCGGCAACCCGCTGCTGCGGGGTCACTGCGCCGAACAGAAAGCCGCTCCCTTACGGTCGGGCCTCGGCTGGGGAGTTTCTCCACGAAACTGAGCCACTACCCATCATTCAGCTTGCTTCACTCTCCGCCAGAATTGCGGCTAACTTCTCCCGATTCTCCGCCGCCAGCGGGCACATCGGCAGGCGGAATTCCTCCGCGCAGACGCCACGCAGCGCAAGGGCAGTCTTGATCGGGATCGGATTGGTCTCCAGCGACAGCAATCGGCGCGCCAGCGGATACAGCGCGCGATGAGCCGCCTGCGCCGCGTGGAAGTCGCCCGCCAGCGCGGCATCCGTAAGCCGCAACACCATTCGCGGCACGAGATTCGACATCACGCTGACCACGCCGACGGCGCCCAGGCTCATCAGCGGCCAGGTAATCGGGTCGTCGCCGGAAATGATCTCGATCCCGCACGCCTGCGCCAGCTCCGCCGCATCATCGACGCGCCCCGTCGCGTGCTTGACGGAGACGATGTTCTTGCAGGTGTCGAATAGCCGCTGAATTGTCGGGATGGCGATTTCGACGCCGCAGCGTCCCGGGATGTTGTACAGCATGACGGGCAATTCCGTCGCGCCGGCGACCGCGCGGAAATGCGCGAACAAGCCGGCCTGCGTCGGTTTGTTGTAATACGGCGAAACGACGAGCAGCCCGTCTACTTCGAGTTGCGCCGCCAGTTTCGCGAGACGCTGTGCGTGGCGCGTGTCGTTGCTGCCCGCGCCGGCGATCACCGGCACGCGCCGCCGCGCTGTCCGCACGATCGTCCGCACGACCAGCGCGTGCTCGTCTTCGGAGAGCGTCGGCGATTCGCCGGTTGTCCCGCACGCCAGCAGCCCGTTCACGCCGGCGGCGACCTGCGACTCTACCAGACGCTCCAGGGCCGGCACGTCGACGCGGCCGTCGCGAAACGGTGTGATCAAGGCGGTGATCGTGCCGCGAAATCGGCTCATGTTCGTGCTCCTTCGATCTCCAAGCGCCCGGCGGCGGGCGTGCCGGCGTCCTCGACGTCAGCCTCAAAGGCCGCGTCGCCGCAATGCAGTCTGACCCAGTCGCCGCCCCAATGAAACAGGAGAGTATCGGCGCGTCGCCTGGGCATCGGCCGAAGACGGATGCTCCCTGAAAATGGTCTGGTTTGCACCATTTCGTCCATGAGAATCGGGGCCGGCTCGCGCCGGCCCCAGCACTACAAGTTCAACAAACCTGGCCGCGATGTTCGAGTCGCCCATCGGCGGCGCACGTGAATCGCTGGGCGAGTTGTTTCATTCACCCACGCGGGGGTCCGGGCCACCAAGGGCGCGAGCGTTCGGATGGCTTCACCGGGCTGTCGGCGGCGGCTTGCACGCTACTCCGCGAGGACGCGCTGGCGGATCCGAGTTGTGAAACAAGGGTGGCCGCCTGCTCGCAGTCGCAGCCGACCAGTCCCGCGCCCGTCACGACCAGGGCGCCAAGCAACACCAGCCGCGCCGCCGCACTCTTCACGATCGCGATGTTCATGTTGGCGTTCATGGCCCGTTCCTTTCTGCTCGTCGCTTATCGGGACCTGGCAGGCCCTTCGACTCGTCCGCGTCCGGCTGCCGCCACACCGCGGCTTTTCTTGTTTTTAACGGCGCCGAAAGTTCACACGGATTTCGCCAAAATTCCCCAAGAATCGCGCGCCGCGTACGCCGCGGCGGAACGCCCGTCGGGAAGCATGGCGTTCGAAAACACGGCTCATTCGGAGGCATCGGCCAAAACGGGCGGACTGATCTCGATCGTCGCACCAGTACTCGTATCAAGCTCCATCCAATTGCCCGAGAATGGCTCGCGATAGATCAGGCGTCGGCCCACAATGACCGGATTCGTGTCGTAGTAGACGAGGTTTCTGGCCGTCTGGTCGTATTCCTGAATCAGCGTCGTGCCACCGTCCCAGCCGCGAAGCTCAAAGCGATAGTGCTGGTTCGCCGGGGAATCCGCGCTCGTCGTTTGGTGCGTGACGACGAAACCGCCGTCGCCAACAGCCCCGATCGTCATGTAGTCGGACATCCCGCCGATGTCGGCGGATTCGGTCCATTCCATCGCGGTCGTGGTCATGGCGGTATGAGTGTCGAAACTGCGAAGCGCGACCTGTCGGTCCTGCGACGCATCGATCCGCGGGTCAAAGGTGTATGCAGACTCGTACCAAACCAAGTGGCCGCCGCCCAGTGCCGGGGCGCTCAGCGAGTCGGCGTTTTGCGCGATCGTGTCGCTCGTGCCGTTCGGCAAGTTGAAGAGAACGATGCGCGACAAGTGGCTGTCAACCGAGATGCTCGGCAGCGACTCGCCGCCCGCTGGAACGAGCGTGCCGTCATCGAGAGGGACTGGCGCGGGGACGGCGTTGTCGAAAAGCAGCGCGACCTTGTCGCCGTCGATCGCGCCAGAGATCGCATAGTCCGTTGCAAGCGTCGTCACCTGGCCGGTCGGAACGTCCACGACTTGCACCACCCACCCGTCCATTGCACCGCGCACATATGCTTGGATGAGAATGCGGCCGGCGCTCAGGCCCAGAACCTGAGTGGACACCGCTCCACGCTCGGCCCAGGCGTTGGTCGTTGTGCCGCCGTCGAGATCGACGGCATATACGCGTCGCAAAGCGGTATCGCCGAGGACAAGCCAACGGTGATCCGCATAGGCAACGCCCATGGCGAACGGTAGGTCAAACGGTCCCACGACGGCGTCCCCCGCCGGATTCGTTACTACGACGCTGGTAGACGCACCAGCGGCGACCGCGTCGAATCCAGGCTCGGAGAGTCGAAGCAGTGCTTGCGCCGGACCATTCAGTCTCGCGAAAACAATCCGCGAGTTGTCGCCGCCGACCACGCGCCAGGGCTTGAACGCGTCCGCCGGCGGCTCCGGCAAGCCGAGTTCCGAGAACACGGACGCCACGTCCCCCACGCCGCCGCACCCAGTCATCAGCACGCAAACCGTGACGCAGGGCAGCAGACGTGAGATGCGAATGAATTGACCACTAGAGCACATGAATCATCTCCTTCTCTGCCGCACCACGACAGCGCAGCACACGGACCCACAGATCTGGCCGCGGCGCACAAGCGTGCACTCGGCGGCGCGGTGGCGAAGCGAGCAGCTTCATTCACCCTCTCGGGCGGGGAAGAATAATCCGCGAGCGATCGGATGCCTTCACCGCGATCTCGGCGGCTTGCTCGCTGCTCCGCGAGGACGCGCTCGTGGAGCTGAGTTGCGCGACGAGCGCGGCCGCTTGTTCACGGTCGCAGCCGATCAGTCCCACGCCCGTCACGACCAAAGCGCTAAGCAATACCAGCCGGGCCGCGGCACTTTTCACGATCGAGTTGTACGAGTTGACTTTCATGGTCCGTTCCTTTTGTGTTGTCGCTAAGTCGGGCCTAGCCGACATTTGTGCTGGTCCGCGTCGGCCGGCCGTCGCCACACCGCGGCTTTTCTTGTTACTTACCAGCACGCATTCGCGTCCAAGCCTTACAACACGAACGGCGCCGAACGTTCACACGGCTTTCGCCGAGATTTCAAGGGAACGAGGAAAAACCTGCGTCACCATCGGACCGCTGCTCGCTCGCGCTTCGCAATCCGGCCAACAACCGGCGTGAACAGGTCGAAGGCACTTCGAAGCTTGACCGGCGAGGGAATTGGCGCTCAGCCGGACGCGCCGCGGTCCAACAAGGGGCGCGATTGGTTTTGCCCGCTGGCATTCGCGATGGCGTCGCGAACGGATTTGTAGCTTGAGTGTTGTTGTTGTTCAACGTGCAGCTGACCAGCGCGACGGCTCTGGCGCGAGCAAAGACTGCGCCGCCCAGCCCCGCACCGCCGCCGTCTGTGATCGCCGGAAGGTCGGCCGTCAGGTTGATCATTCCGGTGACGGCGAACTCGATCGTGTCCGCGCCCGCGGACGCATTGGCGGCGCTGATATCGTCGCGCAGCGCCCCCGCGCCGGAGTCGTCTGTGTTGACCGTGAATGTCGCGGCCCGAACCGTCTCGAGCAGAATCAATTGTTCCGTAGCGTCGGGCCGCTTTGCCCGACGCAGATTTCGCCGTCGGACGCAGAGTTCCGACGCGACGTGAAAAGTGAATCCGCTCTAACAAGACGTTGCAAAAGTCGCTTGATTCAGAATACAGAGGCATGGATGACCATGTTTGATATTCAGTACCCCACCTCTGAGAGGGCTAAGTGTGCATTTGCGTGGGCTCAGAAAACGTGTCAATGGAGTCTTGCAGCGTCCTGCTAAACAAACGCCGAAATAGCGATGCAGAAACATCGCGTCAACTGAAAGCGCGTAGCATCGGCGTCTCGCCGGTCTGATTACGTATTTCGCACCGGCCAGAGACCGATGCTTCCGGCCTCCCAAGACGCGGTATTTCTGAGGCAGTACACTAGCAGTCCGTAGAGAAAGCTCGAAACCGCGCCCCGACCGTAAGCGAGGGGTCGGGCCGATGATCGATATTGCCTGGAATCTCGACACGTTCGAGAGCTGAGCCGACCCCTCCCTTATGGTCAGGGCGCGGCTGGGCGCGTTTCTCAACGGCCTGCTGGCGTCGCGCGCGCCCCGACCTCCGGTCGCGGTTGTCGTTGCCATGATTGCGAGACTGCTGATTACCATAACTCGCTGTCCTGTAGCAAGTTGCGCCCGTAGCTCAGACGGACAGAGCAGCGGATTTCTAATCCGCCGGTCGGGGGTTCGAATCCCTCCGGGCGCGATCCGCGTCGGCGCCCTTCGCGCGTCGGCTGCCTTTGCGCGTTGGGTCATATCCGCTTATGCGCGCCAGCCGTGGAATCGATTCGAGGCCTCTGTGAGCGCTACGAATTCATCGTCGCGTAGCCGGATGTCCGCGGCTTCGGCATTCTGGTGCAATTGCTCCATCCGCCGCGCACCGGGAATCACCACCACATTGTCGTGATGCAGCAGCCACGCCAGCGCGATTTGGGCGGGCGTCGCGCCATGCGCCGCGGCAATCTCGCGCAGTAGGTCGATCGCCGGCTGCGCTCGTCGCCAGGCGCGTCGCCCCACAAAGCGGTTGATGCGCCGCACGTCGCGCGGCACGTTGTCAGCCGAATACTTGCCGCTCAGGAATCCCTGCGCCAGCGGGCTGTATGCGATAACAACGCGTCCGTTCTGCTGCGCCCAAGGCAACACGCGGCGCTCCGCGACGCGCCGCAGCAGGTGGTAATGGACCTGGTTGCTCAGGATGGGGCCGCCGAGCAGGCTTTCCGCGCGACGCCACATCCAAAGCGGATAATTGCTGACACCGACGTGCCTCACCAAACCGGATTGTTGTACGCATTTCAGCGCGGCGGTCTGAAGCCTGAGCGGAATAAGCGGATGCGGCCAATGAAGTTGGTACAGATCGATCTGTTGCGTGCCAAGCCGCTCCGCGCTGCGTCGCGCCGAGCGCTCGATCCGCGAGAGCACGGGGAGAATCGGGGCGAATTTCGTGGCGAGGAATACGCGATCACGCACGTCCGACAACGCTTCGCCGACGATCCGCTCCGAGAGTCCCAGGCTGTACATCTCGGCGGTGTCGAACAGCGTGACGCCTAATTCGACCGCGCGGCGCAGGATGGCGATCGAGTCGGCTCGCTGCGCCGGCGTCCAGCCCCACTCGCGCGCGCCGAACTGCCAGCACCCCAGCCCGACGCGCGATATTCGCTGTTCCGCTATCTCGACGTATCGCATGGGTTCTCGGATGATAGCCCCATCAGCGCCCCTGCCAGGCCCGCATGGACTCGGACCGGTCACTTTTTCGAATCGGCGGCATCCAATTTCTATGACGGCGTGCATGAGGAAACGCCGATCCGAACGCGCAGCGCAAGCAAACGCGGTCCCGGTCGCGCTCGCGATGCGCTCCGCCTTCCGGCTGGCGCGACGGCGCGCATGGTTGCTTGGGCGCTGGCGTTTGATGCGGCTCCGGTTGAGCGCGCCGTGCCGCGGGGCAATAATTGTCGCCATGGGCGACTCCAGCGGCGGCGCGAGCGCGCGGGCAGAACACGAACTTGTCGCCCGGCTCAAACGCGGCGATGAAACAGCGTATGAGGAGCTGGTGCGGGCGTATGGGCCGCGCCTGCTGACGGTGGCGCGGCGCTATTTGGCGCTGGAAGAGGACGCGCAGGACACGGTGCAGGAGGCGTTCGTTTCGGCGTTCCGGGCGATCGAACGATTCACCGAGCAGTCGCGGCTGGGGACCTGGTTGCATCGCATCGTCGTCAATGCGGCACTGATGCGCTTGCGCTCGCGGCGTCGGCACGATGAGCAATCGATCGATCCGCTGCTGCCGCGTTTCGTAGAGGATGGCCACCACGCACGGCCGATCCGCGCGTGGAGCGAATCGGCCTCCGACACGGCGACGCGCGACGAAATCGCCGATCGCGTGCGGCGTGCGATCGACGGTCTGCCGGAAGCGTATCGAACGGTTCTGCTGATGCGCGACATCGACGAACTGGACACGGAAGAAACGGCGGCGATCCTGCGGATTTCGCCGAACGCGGTGAAGACGCGCCTGCATCGGGCGCGCCTCGCGCTGCGCGAACAACTAGACCCTCATTTTGGGACGACTGCGTGATTACCTGCCGAGAACTGACCGATTTCCTCCACGACTACGTAAGCGGCGACCTGGCGCAAGCGCAACACGCGGAATTCGAGCGGCATCTGGCGGTCTGTCCGCCGTGTGTTCGCTACCTTTCGAGCTATCGCAAGACGATCGAGGTCGGGCGAGATTGCCTGAAGGCGCCGGAGACGAGCCTGCCGCCAATGCCGGAGGAATTGGTGAGAGCGATTCTGGCAGCCCGGAAAAAGTAGGTCCCTCGCGCCGTGATTTGCTCGTTCAGGAGCAGCCCGGAACGAACGGGGGGGGGGCCGCAACCAGGTCGCGAATTTTCAGCAGGCGCGATTTCAACCGCGCTCGTTTGTGCTTCACGTTCTGATGGCGGCGCGTTCACGCAAAGCGAGCCGCTACGCCAGCCATTTCGTCAAGCGCCGCATCGCTTCCTCGATCTGATCATCCGCGGTCGCGTAGCTCAGGCGAACGTGCGATTGCGAGCCGAACGCTGAGCCGGAGACGATCGCGACGTGCGCCCGATCGAGCGCCTGGTGCGCGAACTCATCCGCGTCGCGAACGCCCAAGCGCGCGTACAACGCGGAGACGTCGGGAAAACAGAAGAACGCGCCTTTCGGCTCCGGCAATTTCAGGCCCGGGATGGCGCGCAGCGCGTCGCACATTCTCCGAGCGCGGCGCACGAACGCCTCGCGCATTCGTGCGACGTTTTCCTGTGGTCCGGTCAGCGCCGTGATCGCGGCCGTCTGCACGAAACTGGTCGCGCCGCTGGTGGTGGTGCCGATCAGGCGCGTCATGGCCTCAATGATCGGCGCGGGTCCGCCCGCATAGCCGATGCGCCAACCGGTCATCGCATACGACTTGCCCAGCCCGTTCACGGTCACGGTGCGCTCGTACATGCCGGGCGCCGCCGCGACGCTCGCCGCCGTATCGACCTCGAACGCCAGACGGTGATAGATCTCGTCGCTGACGACGATGATATCCGTGCCTTGTAGCACCTCCGCCAGCGCGGTCAATTCGGCGCGCGAAAAGACAGCGCCGCCGGGGTTCGACGGGCTGTTCATCACCAGCACACGCGTGCGCGGCGTGATCGCGCTTCGCAGTTGTGCGGGTGTGATCTTGCCGTCCAACGGTGAGCTTTCGACGAAGACCGGCTTCGCGCCGGTCATTCGAATCTGGTCGGGGTAGCTCACCCAGTACGGAACCGGGACGATCGCTTCGTCGCCGGGGTTCAGCAACGCGACAAATGCCAGGTGCAGCGCGTCCTTGCAGCCGACCGTGACGCAAAGCTGATCCATGGCGTAGTCGAGTTCGCAGTAGCGCTTGATGTACGCTTGAATCGCCTTGCGCAGCGGAATCACGCCCGATACCGGCAGCGGGTACTTCGTGTCGCCGGCCGCCAGCGCCGCGCAGGCCGCGTCCTTGATGTGCTGCGGCGTGTCGAAATCCGGCTGACCGGCGGCCAGCGAGATGACGTTTACGCCCTGCTCGCGGAGCTGACGAGCGCGCTCGGTCGCGGCGAGTGTGGCGGACGGCGCGACGGCCTGGACGGATTCGGAGAGTCGGTATTTCATTTGAGTTCCAACGCTTTTACACGCCGAGAATGCGGGTGTCCAACGCGTTCCAGCCGAGCCCCGACCGTCAGAAAGGAGTCTCTCACGACGGGCAGACAGCCGCTCTCTTACGGTCGGGCCTCGGTGTCGAGCGTTTTCCCGGCGTCGCAAGCGAAACTGAGCCACTATCCAGCCCAGGGGGACCGTCGTGGGGTGCACCTCACATGTGTTGTAATTACACGGCGCGGCGCAGCAGATCGGTGGCCCAGGCGACCTTCGTGACGCCACTGACGAGTCGTGACGGATCAGCGCGTCGGCCGGGCAAAGAACCGCGACGCGCAAGCGAGCGGCAGCCGGATACGAGGTCCGCCGGGCCGGCGCGAAACGCCCGACGCCGACAGGCGGCGAGACCGGCCGCCCGGGCGCATCCGGCGCTGGCGGCGCGACGCGCTGCCGCTCGCTGGCGCGTCACGGCTTTTTTGGGGCGGATTCTCATCACGCTACGAGCCACGAACCCGGGGATTTGTGTCAAGGCGCCTGACAGGGAGGGGCCGCCGGTGCTGGACAGCTTGCAAGCGAGCGGTAGACTACGGTCTCTCGATTGAGGAAACCGCGCCTTCGGGCGCAGTCGGGGGAAGGGAGTGCGTTCAAGTGCCGCCGGCGGGTGCACGCCACCTGTCGGCGGCACCTTATTTGTTCAGCCGGCCGTGATTCCTCGCGAAGTTGCCGCTCCTCGCATCACAACATCCTGATCTTACAGCGTTGCCGCCGAAGCCGCCCGACACCGCACGCTGTTCGACTCGATTGCGACGATTTGAAGCCGCCAGAAATCCGCCCCGCTTCGATCCTCGTATTTCATTGCGAAGAGCGGTCGGCACGTCGGAATTCGCAGCGGCTCGGGCGCGTCGCCCGAGGAGGCTCGCAGTCCGTCTTCGCCGCAAGGAGCGATGATTCATGAGCACAAGTGCAACTCTCGCGCGATCGGGGCCACGATTGGGCGGCCTGCGAGGCTGGATCGCCGCCGGCGCCGCGATCGGCCTGAGCCAGGCCGCGATGGCCTCGAATCACAGCGATTCGGCGCTCAGCAAGCAGGATCGGCAAACCAACCTGACCGACACGTACGCGTTTATCGGCACGCGCTACGACGATCCGAACGTCAAGGTGCTGAACGTCATCATGAGCTTCTGCCCGTTTTCCGAGCCGGGCGACGGCGTGATGTATGACCGCTTCGCCGATGACGTGCGTCACAGCATCAACATCACCGATCCGGTGACGGGCGAGACCAAGCTGCGCTACGACTTCTTCTTCTCGCCGGTCGATTCGGGCAATAAGAACTCCAATACCGTCCTCTCATACGGTTTGGGTACCGAAGCCGGTCCGATCCAGACCGTCGACGACGCGCGCCAGAACTACACGCAGCGATTTCGCGTCGAGAAAGTCGTCGGCAATCGCACGCGCGTAATCGGGCGCGATTTGACCACGCCGCCGCCGAACGTCGGCAAGAACGTCACGCCGTTCTACAACGACGCCAACGGCATTGCCGTCTCGGGAGCGACGACCAACGCCGAGTTGGACGTGTACACCCGTACGACGATCCACTCGCTTGAATCCGGGGAAGTGGTTTGGGCCGGACACCGCGACGATAGTTTCTTCTGCGACATTCCCGGCATCTTCGATCTGTTGAACGTCCGTATCCTCGACAACAACGGCAACCTCGGCGACGGCCTGGGCCAGGACGGCAACGGCGTCGACGGCTTCAAGGGATTTAACGTCCTCACGATCGCGATGCAGATCCCGCTCAGCAAGCTCGACGACGTCGGCGCGCCGCGGCAATACGACACCGTGTTCTTCGGACAGCAGACCGGCGTCGGCGTCTATGCATCGACCAGCCGGCCGCGAATCACGATTCGCCGCACCGACGGCACGCGTTACAACCTGGGCGGATACGTGCAGGTGCAGCGTCTTGGCAACCCACTCTTTGGCGAAGGTTTGGTCGCACTGCGCGACAAAGATAAGCTCAATCGCACGTCGCCGACGCAGGACGCGCAGTTCGCGACCTACGCCCTGAACCCCGAACTCGCCGGACTGATTAACTTCGTCTACGGCACGACCTTCGTAACCACGAACCGCACCGACCTGGCCGGCATCTTCATTCCCGAGGTGCTCAAAGTAGTCACCACCACCGATCCGGTTCGCCTTTCGGGCCAAATCGGGTTCAGCCGCCTGGGCTTCATCGGCGGCGACACGACCACCGGCGGCATTTCAAGCGGCTGGCCGAACGGTCGCCGACTGGGCGACGACGTCGCCGACATCGCGCTGACCGCCATCGCCAGCGGGCCGAGCTACTCGACCATCACGGTCGTCGGCGACAACGTCGCAGCCAACGACCTGGCGTATCACCAGGTGTTTCCATACATCGCGACACCGCACTCGGGTACGAACAATCGCAAGGACCCGAATTAGCGAGGTTCGGCGTGTCGGCGCGGCCCGCACACAAGTGACGGGCCGCGCCAGCCGCGCGAAAGGCGATTTGATCATGAAGAAGCTGAAAGCGATTGGAATCATGCTGGTCGCCGCATTGCTGGTCGCGGGCTGCCCGATGCAAACGCCGACGGATGCGATGACGGAATCGCCGACGGACATGCAGACGCCGGCCAAGGACGACATCGACAAGATTGTGGACGTGTTTAACGTGGATGTGGCAAGCGGTGCGCAGTCCGTGCGGCGCAAGGACGTCGAAGCGGCATTCCGCGACGACCCGGAACTGTTCAGCGCGGTGCTGGCCGACCTCGCCGCGGCGCCGGCTGATGCGATGAGCGCGGTGGCGGAGCTCTTCACGGCGGAGCACTAGTTACGGGTGACCCGAGGGCGGGGGAATGTGGGCGTACCGCCCGCATTCCGCCGTGTGCGACGCGAGCTTTGCGGGCGGGCGGGCGATGCCCACCCATCCAGCTTGATCCAGGAGTTTTGCGATGAAAACGCGAAATCGGGTGGCGACGGCCGCGTGCGTCATGATCGGAAACGTTCTGCCGGTGGCGCTGGCGCACGAGTACTGGCTCGAACCGGAAACGTACCGGCCCAAGTGCAACAGCGTCGTGCGCGTGCGAATGGCGCTGGGCGAACGGTTCGCGGGCGGCCCGTCGGTCTATGACCCGGATCACGTCGCGAAATTCGAGCTGGTCGGTCCGGAAGGCGCAAGCGCGGTGCGCGGCCGCTCGGGGGGGCTGACTTCGTTCGCCCGCGTGTCAGGTGAGGGAACCTACGTCCTCGGCTATCACACTAAGCGCACTTTCCACAAGATGGATGCGGCGCCGTTTGAGGCGTATCTGATCGAGGAGGGGCTGGCGCCGATCGTCGCCGAGCGAAAGAAGCTGGGCGAATCCGAGATGACCGGGCGCGAGGCTTACTCGCGCTGTGCCAAGTCGATCCTGACCGTCGGACAGGCGGACGACGGTTTCCAACGTCGCCTGGGCTATCCGCTCGAAATCATGGCGGAGCAGAATCCCGCCACCGCTCGTGCTGGTCAGGCGTTCGCGATTCGCCTGCTTCACGAGGGCAAGCCGCTGGCGGATTCGACGGTCGTCGCTGTCTCGCGCGATCGCCCCAGCCGGCTGCTGAAGGCACAGACCAACGCGGACGGCGTGGCCTCATTCACGCTGCCCGAAGCGGGCGTGTGGATGGTGACGGCGATTCACATGCTGCGCGTTACGGACGGCGCGGCGGCGGATTGGGAGAGCTCCTGGGCGTCGCTCACGTTCGAAGTACCGGGGGAATCTGACGCGCAGCCTTCGGCGGCGGTCGGAACCAAGTCGTAGAAACGAAGCGTTCGATCCGCTCAATGACCGTGCGCGAGTACGCAACGCGATCGGAACGCGACGCACACGCGAGCGCGGCTGGGAATCGCGCTTGCTGGCGCTGCGCGATTTGATTGCGGCGGGTACTCGCTTGCACGGTCATATAGGTCGCCCCGGATTTTGCTCGATTTTCTCCTCGCACCCGCCGACAATACCCGGTGCGGCCCCGCCCGGGCGACAGGCGGCCGGCTCGCGAGGATGAACGATGCATCGATGGCGCATGTTGTCGTGGATGTCGTGCCTGCTCTCCTGCACGACACTGTTGGCCCAGGAAAAGAGCGATTCGTCTTCGAACGACGCGCAGCGCAGCGCGACCGGCGGCGTCAACGAGCGCGCCGGCGATTCCGCGCCGCGGCAAGACGCCAAGCGCGCCGCGCCGCGCCGCATTCCGCTTGTATATCTGCTTGACGCGCGCGTGCCGGAGGTGCGGCTGGAGGAGTTGCCGCTGCGGCAGGTCCTCGATCAACTCTCGCAGGTCACCGGCGCGACGGTGTTCGTCAATTGGCAGGCCCTGCAGGCTGCCGGCATTCGCGAGGACAAGCCGATCACCGTCGTGGCCAGAAATCTGCGATTCAGCCAGGTGCTCTGGATGATCCTGCGCGAAGCGGCCGGCCCGGACGCGAAGTTGGGCTATCGCATCAGCAGCGATCTGCTCTACGTCTCGACGCTCGACGATCTCAATCAGGAGATGATCGTTCGCGTCTATCCGGTGGCGGACCTGGTGATGAATGAAATTCGCGCGCCGGCCCTGACGGTCGTCCGCGAGCATGATTACGTCACCGGGCTGAATCCAGTCGTCGCCGCGGGCGCTGCCGCCGTGCAACCGGTCATCAGCCGCATCGGCAGCGGCGTGCGGCTGGGCACCGAAAGCGATCGCGCCATCGACGAGGATCGGAACGGCACGGTCCGCAGCGGAACCGACGGCGACGACGAACGCGCCCGGCGAATTCAAGAGCTGATCAACGTCATCACCGCCACGATCGAGCCGGACACCTGGGATGTGAACGGCGGGCGGGGATCAATCCGCGGCTTTCGCGACAAGCTCGTGGTGCGAAACACGCCGTTTGTGCACCAGCAATTGGCCGGCGAGCTCGAATCGCCGTAATCGGGAGCCGCGCCCCGGAGTTCGCCAAGAGCTCCCAGTCGAGCCTCGATCGTCAGCGACCTTGCGGTCCGGGTTCTGCTTGAGCCTTTTTCAACGGTCAATTACCGTCTGGCGCTGCCGCCAGGCGCGCGGTATCCTCCTGCCCGCATGTCTCGTGACGTACCGCACACGCCGCGGTTTGGAATTCGCGCCCGGACCGGCTCCTGGCTCGCCTGTCTGGCGCTATTGTGCCTGAGCGGCGTCGCGGCGATCGCAGTGACTGCCTACTGCATCGCACGGCGGCTCACCTTT
Organism: Phycisphaerae bacterium; assembly: GCA_046350315.1. Lineage (GTDB taxonomy): Bacteria > Planctomycetota > Phycisphaerae > UBA1845 > Fen-1342 > CAZHTF01. Next base: position 601,927 of record JAXMAP010000002.1, on the reverse strand, counting down.
CCCAACGAGCTGGAGTGGATGGAGGGGCTGTTCGTCGAGCACGGACAGCACGTGCTGGCGGGCCATCCGACGTATCCCACTCCGTCCGCGGATTTTCTGCCGCTCATTTACACGCCACTCTTTCACTGGCTGACGGCGTTCATGATGTGGTTGGGCGCGCCGGGCTTCCTCAGCGGTCGCATCGCGGCGCTGGCGTGCCTTCTGCTGGCCACGGCGATTGTCACGCTTGTTTCGGCTCGCGCGTTACGCCGGCGTGTGCTGGCGCTGTTGACGCCATCGCTGATCGCCGCCGGATATGTCGGCGTTGACTGCTACTACGACGTCGCGCGGGCCGACGCGCTGGGGCTCTTTTTCTGCGCACTGCTCGCCGCAGCGATGCTCATTCACAATGCGCCGCTGTCCGCAATAATCGCCGGCGTCGTCGCGGCCGGTGCGTATTTCTCGAAACAGTCGTATGCCGTGTATCTGGTCGCCTTCTTCGCGGCGATGCAATGGGTTCGCGGGCGCGAGGCGCGATACGGCGCGCTGCTGGCGGCGGTGCTCATCGGCGTGAGCATCGCGATCGCACAGCAGACGACGAGCGGGACCTACTGGCTGTACACGGTCACGATTCCCAGCCACCAACGCGTGCATTGGGAGAACCTGCTGAGCGTTCTGCCGTCGGACTTTCTCCTGAGTTTCGGGCCACACACGCTCGTTGTGGCGGGTGTCGCCGCGAATCTGGGGCTTCTTCACGCGCGGCTGGGCCGGGGGGATCCGCGCGCGCTGCCGCGCCAGCGAGAATCACTGCCGTTCCGCGTGCTGATCGTCGCCAGCGGCGCGGCGGCCGTCTATGCCGCGGCCTCCCGCGCCAGCCTCGGCGGCGCGGCGAACGTCATGATTCCGTTCGTCGTCTTCTCGGCAGGCTTGATCCCGGCGGCGCTGGAGTGCGTGTGCGACGGCCTTCCTCGCGCGGAACTGCGGGGGCTGGCATGGCGGCTGACGGCAATTGCACTCTCGCTGATTCTGATGCGTGGCCTGGCGGGTTTTGAGGGGCGAATTCCATCGCCGATCGACGAAGCGCAGTGGCGAGCGCTGCGCGAGAAGCTTTTGCGCTACGGCCCGCGCGAGCGAATCTGGGTTGTCGACCACGCGGCCGCATTCGGCGACGAACCGCCGCTTGTTACGCACCCGCACATGATGCCGCTGGTGGATTACCTGGGCGGGTTGGGCGTGCCTACCGGGCTGGCGTTGCCGAAGGAGCTGCGCGACCGCATCCAGAAGCGATACTATTGCGCCATCGTCGCGCGCGAAAACGACCCAGGCTTCGAGCGCTTAATCGGCGACACCTATCGGCCCGACCGGCGCGAACCGGCCTTCGGCCTGCCCGAGTTCTGCGGCGCACCGGTCACCGCTGAACGGATTTGGATTCCGCGATACTGACCCATGCGCCCTCACCGTTGGTTGCAAGCCAAAGGCGACCCAATTCCGAGGCTGCACTGGAAGCGCGACTCCGTCTTAGTCCGGCTGCCGCTCGCTGGCGCGTCGCGGTTCCTCGCGATCCCGCCCGCGGCTCGCCGCCGCTATCCGGAGCGCTCCTGCTCCGCATTCGACCGCAACGCCGGCCCGGCGCAGTTCGCGGTGACGCGGTCGTCAAACGCGCGCGGCAGCCGGATTGCCTTCGACAACCGCGATAGGTACTCGTCGCGCCCGATCTCGACGACGCCGAAGCGGCTCAGGTGCTGCGTTCGCCACTGCGTGTCCACGAGTACGTATCCGCGCTGTGCCAGGCGCTCGATCAGAAAAACGAGCGCGACTTTCGACGCGTCGCGCGCGCGATGGAACATCGACTCGCCGAAATACGCCGCTCCGATCGTCACGCCATACAGCCCGCCGACCAGCTGCCCATCCTGCCAGGCTTCGAGGCTGTGCGCCAGGCCGGCGCGATGTAATTCGCGGTAGACGTCGAAGATCGGCTGCGTGATCCAGGTGCCCTCGTCGGGACGCTCGGCGCAGGCGCGCATCACCTCGGCGAACGCGCTATTCACGCGAATCTCGAAGCGGCCCTGGCGAACGGTCTGCCGCAGCGACCGCGGCACGTGAAACCGCTCGAATTCGAAGATGCAGCGTGGGTCGGGCGAGTACCAGGCGATCTCGCCGTCATCCTGCCCCATCGGGAAATAGCCGGAGCAGTAGCCGTGGACGACTCGATCGGCGGTGAGTTCGTTTTCGCGCATTCGAATGCGTCGGATCTTAGCACGCGAGGAGCGGACGCCGCTCTAAAGAATCGCGACGCGCCAGCGAGCGGTCACGGAAAGACCGGTCAGGAGACCGGTCCCACAAGCACCGGTCGGGAGACCGGGCCCACAAAGACCGGTCGGGAGACCGGGCCCACAAGTACCGGGCCCACAGAGACGGGTCTACGACGCGAGGATGTCCACATGCTCGGGCACGCAGCGCCGCAGCACGTCCAGGTTGTAGCCGCCTTCGAGCACGCTCAATATCCGGCCCGCCGCGTGGCGGTCCGCCAATTTGGCGGCCTCGCGCGCCATCCACGCGAACATATCGTCGGTCAGGCCGATATTTCCCAGCGGGTCGTCGCCGTGCGCGTCGAAGCCAGCGGAGATCAGCAGTGCCTGCGGTTGGAAGCGGTCGATCTCGGGAATCACGCGGCTGTTGAACGCGCCGCGGTACTCGGCGTCGCCGACGCCGGGCATGAACGGGAGGTTGACGGTGAAACCGCGGCCGGCGCCGACCCCCTGCTCGTGCGCGAAGCCGCTGCCGGGATAAAGATAGTCCGGGTGGCCGTGCAGACTGATGAACAGCACGCTCGGATCGGATTCGAAGATGTGCTGCGTGCCGTTGCCGTGATGCACGTCCCAATCCAGGATCGCAACGCGCTGCATGCCGCATTCTTCGCGCAGCGCCAGCGCCGCCAGCGCGATGTTCGCATAGAGGCAGAATCCCATGGCCCGCTCGCGCTCGGCGTGATGTCCCGGCGGACGCACGGCGCAGAACGCCCGCCGCAACTCGCCACGGCCGATCATTCGAGCCGCCTCGATGACCGAGCCGGCCGCCAGCCGCGCGATCGACTCGCTCTCAGGACAGATGCCGCAATCCGGCTCGTCGATGTTCGTGCGGCCGGTGCGGCAGGCAGCCTGCACGCGCTCGATGTACGCTGCCGGGTGCACGCGCTTCAGTGACGCGTCGGCGGCGGATGCCGGCGCGATGTGCCGGCAACTGGAGAGCAATCCGGCGCGCTCCAGGCCGCTGCGGATCGCACTGAGGCGCGACGGCCGTTCAGGATGCCCCGCGCCGGCGTCGTGGCGCTCGAAGCGTTCGTCGATGGCGATTCCAATCTTCGTCATGAGAGACCTCAGTCCCGAACCGGCGCAGTATAGGCATCGGTGCGGGCGTTGGCCGAGCCGCGCGCGGCGCGGGAATAGGTTGAACCGCGGCTTGGCGGCCACTACGATCCGACAACCGATTTTCATCCTCGAACCGCACGCGAGAACCGCATGAACACACCTGCATCGCGCCGCCGCGACGACCTGCCTGACGTATCGCGCCGCGGGTTCCTGAAAGGCGCCGGCGTCCTGGCCGCCACGCCGCTGCTGGTTCCGGCGCTGGAGCGTGCCGCCCGCGCGCAGGGTCCGGAAGGCGCGACGATCCCCGCGGAAGGCATCGACGCCGAATTGCGCATCAACGGCGCTGCCCGCAAGGCGCGCATCGAGCCGCGTTTCACGCTGCTCGAGGTGCTGCGCGACCAGCTCAACCTCACCGGAACCAAGGAAGTCTGCGCTCGTGGCGCGTGCGGCGCGTGCAACGTGCTTCTTGACGGTATTCCGGTGAATTCGTGCCTGACGCTGGCCGCCGACGCGATCGGCCGCGAGATCACAACCATCGAGGGCCTGGCGCAGGGCGAGCAGTTGGACGCGGTGCAGGCCGCGTTCGTGCGCCACGACGCACTCCAGTGCGGTTATTGCACGCCGGGATTTGTGCTGAGCGTGAAATCGCTGCTTTCGCACACGCCCAAGCCGACAGTTGAGCAGGTGCGCGAGGCCTGCGCCGGCAATCTCTGCCGCTGCGGCACATACAACAAGATTTTCGAGGCGGCGCTGGCGGCCGCCGGCGTTCAGACGCCGATCGGCAACACCGCGGACAACGCCGGCAAGGCGCTACAAAACGACGTAGGCCGCGTCGACGCGGCGCTGAAAGTGACCGGCCGCGCGAAATACACCACCGACGTGAATCTGCCGAACATGGCCTACGCGGCCATCGTGTACTGCCCGTTCGGCCGGGCGAAGCTCAAGTCCGCCGATGAGGATGCGGCCCGCGCCGTGCGCGGCGTACTCGACGTGGCGATCGAGCACCGACAAAAATACATCTATTGCGGCCAGCCGACCGGCCACGTGTGCGCCGAGACGCGCGCGGCGCTGGCCGACGCGATCGCGGCGCTGAAGCTGAAATGGACGCTCGATCCGCCTGTGCTCGATCCGGTCGCGGAGCACACGCGGGTGAACGGCCCGATTCCTCCGCCGTTGGAGAAGGTCGGCAACGACGAGCAGCGGGCCGGCCTGCAGTCCGCCTTCTCGCAGGCGCATCGCATTGTCGAGCAGACGTTTCAGACGCAGATCCAGACGCATTCGTGCCTCGAGCCGCACTGCGCCGTCGCCGATTTCCGCGACGACAGCGCCGAAGTGTGGATCAGCACGCAGGGCACCGGCTCGATTCTCGAAGGCGCGACCGGCGCGTTCGGGCTGCCGGCCAGCAAGGTGAAAGCGCACTGCGAGTTCGTCGGCGGCGGATTCGGCAGCAAGTTCGGCATCGACGCCGAGGGCGTGCTGGCGATTCAACTCAGCAAAAAACTCAAGCGGCCGGTCAAAGTCGTGAATGACCGCAAGCGCGAGCAGCTCGACACCGGCTGTCGGCCAGGATCGATCCAATACATGAAATTCGCGACCGATGAGCACGGCCACCCGGTCGCCGGGCACGTGCACGTCGTCGGCGTCAGCGGCCCCGGCGGCGGCGGGGACGCGACCAACCCGTCGCGCTACGACTTCGGCGAGGCGGTCAAATCGTTCCAAGACCTGGATCTCAGCGTCGGCGGCGCGCGAGCCATGCGCGCGCCCGGTCATCCGCAAGGCATGTTCGCGGTCGACAGTTTCGTCGACGAGTTGGCGCTGGCGGCGGGCGTTGATCCGCTCGAGTATCGCAAGCGCATCGACAAGAACGAAACCCGCAAGAAGATGTACGACCTTGGCGCGGAACGCATCGGCTGGGCGAGCCGGCCCAAGCCGGACGGCTCGGGCCAGGGCCGGCTGCGCCGCGGCATCGGCGTGGGCGTCGGCGATTGGGGCAACGGTAAAGGCAATGCCCAGATTCATATCGACGTCTTCCGCGACGGATCGGTGAAGGTCTATTCCGGCACGCAGGACATCGGCACCGGCACGCGGACGGTGCTTGCTGATGTCGTCGCGCATCACCTGGGCATCGACCGCAAGCTCATCACCGCCGACTGCGGGAACAGCGAGTATCCGCCGGGGCCCGCCAGCGGTGGATCGATGGTGACGCGCGGCATCGTGCCGGCAATTCGCGACGCCGCGGAAGCCGCCCGCAAGGAGCTGAAGGCGCAAAGCGGCGCTGATTTCAGCGACATGCAAGGCTGGCTGGCGGCGTGCAAGAAAATCGCCGGCGAGCACTTCACCGTCAGCGGCAAGTTCAACAACGAGTATTGGGGAAAGGGCAGCAGCGAAGCGGTGCAGTTCGCCGCCGTCGACGTGGACACGCAGACCGGCCAGGTGTTCGTGCGCCAGATCGTCGCGTTGCAGAATTGCGGTCAGGCGATCAACCGGCTGATGGTCGAGAACCAGATCATCGGCGGCGTCATTCAGGGTACGAGCTTCGCGCTGTACGAGGAGAAGTTGCTCGATCCGACAACCGGCGCGATGGTGAACCCGAATTTGGAGATGTACAAGATCATGGGCCCGGTCGATTGCCCGGAGATCATCCCGATCATCTGGCACGAGAAGGACGCCGATGGCGCTCGATCGATCGGCGAGCCGCCGGTGATTCCGACTGCCGGCGCGATCGCAAACGCCGTCGCGAACGCGATCGGGACGCGCGTACGGAGCCTGCCGATTACCCCCGCGAAGGTTCTTGCGGCTTTGGCTGAGAAGGGAGGCGTGTGATGAACGCGTTCGAGTATCTCATGCCTCAGACATTTGACGCGGCGCTGGCGCTGCTTGCGGATGGCAAACCCGGCAAATTGCTCGTGAAAGCCGGCGGGATCGATGTGGTGGATCGCTTGAGGGAGCGCCTGGAAGCGCCGCCGCGCGTGCTCAGCCTGCGCCAGATTCGTGACGCCGACCCGCCGATCGGCATTCGGGCGGACAAGACCGTCGCGATTCACGCGCTGGCGACGCTGGCGCAGCTCGCGGCGAACGAGACGTTGAGGGAGCGCTACCCGGCAATCGCCGAAGCCGCCGGCGACGCGGCCACGCCGGCGGTCCGCAACGTCGCGACCGTCGGCGGCAATCTGTGTCAGAAGCCGCGCTGCTGGTACTACCGCAGCAACGATTTTCACTGCCTGAAGAAGGGCGGCAGCACCTGCTACGCCGTCGAGGGCGACAATCGCTATCACGCCATCCTCGGCGCCGGCGCGTGCCACATCGTGCACGCATCGAACCTGGCGATCGTGCTCATGGCGCACGGCGCGTCGCTGCGAATCGTCAAGCACGACGGCGACAAGACGACCGAGCGGATCGTGCCGATCGACGAGTTCTACCGCGTCCCGGCCAGCCCGCAGGACGACGAGCATGCGCTGGAGCCGGGCGAATTGGTGCGCGAGGTCATCTTGCCGGCGGCCGGTAGCGGCCCGAAGTCATGGTACTTGACCGTGAAGGAAAAGGAATCGTTCGACTGGCCGTTGGTCGCGTGCGCGGCGAACGTGAACGACGCGGCGAATCCTCGCGTAGTGCTGGGCGCCGTGGCGCCGATTCCGTGGCGATTGAAGGCGATCGAGCAACTGGTCGCCGGCAAGGCGATCGATGACGGGCTGCTGGACCAGGTTCGCACGAGAGCGTCGCAAGGCGCGAAACCGATGTCGCGGAACGGATACAAGGTCCAACTGGTCGGCGTGATTGTGGAGCGCGCCCTGCGCGAAGCCGCGGCACGCACGTAACCAGGTCGTAGCTGGCAAAGCCGCGAGGTGCGAACTGCAAATGCGTTGGAGATGGCGATGAAGCGTCGGTTCGTCGCAGCGATACTGTTCCTGGGATGCGGAGTCTGCCTTGGCGATGTGATGCTGTTTCATGCGTCCCAGGCCTCGACGCAATGGGACAACCCGGACAACTGGAGCCGTTGGGTATCCGGCAGCTGCCAGGCAGCGAACCGTGTGCCGGCGGCCGACGATGGCGTCGTTCTCGGGAATTTGTTCACTTGCGCGACAAGCGACATTTCGGGCGGCAGTGGGGTGGCACAATCGCTTGTTAACGGCGTACACAATTCTGAATACTCGAAATCGGTGTCGATCTCAACGCTTGATATCGGCGAATGGCTGGAGTGCTGGAACCGAGCCGCCATGACTGGGGACTTCCGGCTTGCCGGGACAGGCCATTTCGTGTTCGGTTGGCGTGCATGGACCTGGCCGGACGGGCAGGCTAGGCCAACGCTACACGGGTCTTTAGATTGGCGACCGATCAAATTCGAATGCGACGGCGCTTTTGTTGTCGACGCGTCGGGCGGGCAATTTCGGACGATGATATACAGAGGTATTGGCACGGGTCTATTCTTGCCGGAGGATGTGCTGGTCTGGGAGGGTAGTATGAGGATTTCATACGACTCTACGGACCTGAACGCGCCCTTACATCGCCTGATCTTCGCCGGCAGAAACGTTGAGATTCTCGGTAACATGGTTGTTCCGGAACATCAGGAGGTTGTTTTAGGCAGCGGCTCGGTCCGATCTACCGGTTCGTTCACGAATCGCGGAAAGACCGTTGTGGCGTTCAACGGCATGCTTTGGCAGCCGGGACCGAGCGACCCCGGTCGACCCGAGACGGACCTCAGCGTGGAGAACTTCGGGCTCTTTGTCATTTCCAGCGACATTTCGTCTCTGCGAAGCTTCAAGCAAGAGGCGCCTGGCATTACGCAGGTCGACGCAAGGCTCTCGCTGGCGCCGTCGCGGGGCAGCATTCAGTTCGACGGTGGGCTCGTGACGGGAAACGGGACAATCGACGTTGTGGAGGCCGCGGGCGGGACACTCGGAACGGTCGTCAACCGCGGCGCGTGCATCGCTCCCGGCCTAAGACCGGTCGCTGGGATCCGGCGCGATTCGGAGGAAACGTGCGGAACCAAGGCTGACGTGAATGGTCAATTGTATTACGACGTTACCGTCACGACTCCGCCATTTGACGGGACGACGCGCATCGGCGAGTTACGAATTAGCGGAAATTACGAACAACGCTACGATGGCCAACTCGCGATCGACTGCACACGGGAAAACGCGGACTGTCTGACGATTTCGGGAACGGCGCATCTGGATGGCGGGCTCGCCGTACGCTGCTATCGATCGGATGATGGTCCGACCCGATCTCTGCGTGTGCTGCACGCTGACGGGGGGATTGTCGGTGCGTTTCGGTGGGTTACCGAGGGTTTTACAGCTCAGTACCTTCCGGTCGAACGACCGACCGATGTGTACCTGGTCCCGCTTCGAACTGGTGATTTTGCAGTGAACCGCTTGGGCCAAGGGCTGCGCGTCGACGGGTCCGATGAGCCCTGGCGCTATGAAGCCTGTGGCGAAAGGCGATGCGCAGGATGGCTGATTCGGTGCGCCGGATGTGAGCCGCCGGCGGGCGCGCTGGACTGCCGCGGCAGCAATGACAGCGATGGATGGTATTCGATGTCGTGTCGGGGTTGCGTACTCACGTGCGCCACGATGGTCACAAACGCCCTCTTGGAGCGAAGCGAGACGCCCCTGACGCTCTTGGCGGTGGGAGCAAGTTCGCCCGACGGACCCACGATTCTCGAAAACCGCGATCGAATCCCGGGAACGACATGCCGACTCAAGACCAATGCGGCCAACTGGTCGTACTTACCCGAGGTGCTTCGCAATTACAGCGCTGAGCAGCGCTTCACTTGGAAGGTGCGCTCGGATTTCGGGCCGTCCGAGTGTTTCGCGGACGAGCGGCTTGCATGGGAGAATCTGATCGCCGGGTACATTTGGAGCGGCGTCCCAGTCGCCGTTCGGGTCGGTCGCAACGACGTGGCGACACATACGGTGGTGGCGTGGAAGGTCATCCTTGAGGACGGCGTGCGGCGCATTAGGATCGCGGATCCCAAAACGCGCTCCGTCGACGGTCAGTTCGTTACCAATGAGTTCCTATCGGACTATCCGATCATTTCCAAGGTAGATGTGATTTACCCATCGCCCGACTCGTCCACGCGATACCGAATTTCCGCGGGATCGCCGGTTGAGTTCCTCCTGACCGATGGATTGGGGCGACGCACGGGATTTGATCCCGCGACCCGGAGCATGCTTCACGAGATTCCAAACGTATCGTACGCCGCCGATTGGCCGGATGACGCTGAGTTTAGCGGCGATCCGTCGATACCAATCCCCAGCCGTGATGCAGCACACAAGAGCTTGTACCTCGACGTTGCCCCGGGGACTGCGCTTACGTTCGAGTACTTCGGCACGAACAATGGCAACACGGTAATTCGCTTTGAGATGACCGGCGGCGAAGGGTCCGCTCAAACTCTGCTCGAAATGCCAGTCACGCTCTCCCCGGACGCATATGGCAGTCTCGATGTTTCCACACCCGACGCGAATGGAAACGGCGGCGGTCAGGTCTGGGACGCTCCGCCTCCTTCTACTTCCCCCGGCTCCACCGGGTCTACGACCCCAGGCGACGGTACAAGTTCGTCGCCAAGTCCAGAAACCAGCGGAAATGCAAGTGGCGATAACCCGACCGGTGGGACTGGTGTTGCCGAAACGCAGCAAGGTCAGCAGACCGTTGCAAATTCCTCGACGTCGCCACCGCCGGGCGAGGGATCGGCCGACCCTCCTGCCGATGCGGTTCCGGCTGCAGAAGGCAGCCTAGCGGGCACAGCCGCGCGAGGCGCGTGCGGCGGGGCGAGCGCCGTGCTAATCCTGCTGTGCGTGTTGGGCATCGTTCGGATTGGTCGCTGCCCGACAAGACTGACGCGCGCGTCCACAGATCGGCGGCACACGGATCGAAATTGACCATCGCCTGACCCACTCCGAGATGCCGCAATACCCGTTCGCGCGAAAGTGTCGCAGGGCGCGAGGCGTAGGGTGCGTCAGCCTCATCGACGCACCGATCTCGGTGCACCCAATTGGTGCGTCGATGAGGCTGACGCACCCTACCGCTTCTGATGACGGTGGCAGACATGCCGCTGCGCCGCCGGATGCGTCTCAAAGCCGCCAACGGGCCAAGTCTAGCTGTTCTTCGAACGAAGAAAGGGCGTCCCCGCATTCGAAATTCTCGATGTCAGCGTTCTTTGCTGGGTGCATCACTCGATTTCGAAGAGCGTTCAGCTCTACGACTCGGCGCAGAAGTTCGTTGCGGTTACATGCCAAGTCCTTCGGGAGCTTCTCTCCAAACCACTTCCATTTCTTGTCGATGATGTCCTTAAGATCGATGAAGTTCACGCACCGGTAGGGATCGGAAATGTGAGAGTTTTCAGCATCTTCACGCCGGGTTTGGCAGCTCTTCCGAACCTCCAGCGGAACACCCTCTCTCCACCACTCATCGCCGAATGCGTCAACCAGCACTCGCCTCACCGCGTACGAAAGCGATATCTCGATCCATGCGATTCGGGAATAGGCATCGATCAGCGACTTCAGAGCGCGTCGTTCGGGGAGGCGCGACTCAAGCAGAGACCAAATGCCTGGCAGCTGCCTTCGACAGTATGAGCAAATCTCGAAGCCCTTATCCAAAGCTGACGTGAAGGACTCGAGAACGAGGTTCTTGTTGCGCATTTTTCGAACGGCCGCGCACAGTTCTTCCACGTGCACGATTCTCGACTTGGGACTTCCGAGTAATCGCGCCTCGGGTCTGCAACGCGCACATGGCACAAAGCCGTCGGAAAGGGCCTTCCGAACGGTGCCGCGGTACTGCTCCTTCTGCTTGGCATGGCTCAGACTTTCACAAAATGCGCGGTGGACCTTTCTGGTAGCTGGAGTGATGACGAGCACGCTGTCCAGTAGCACCATTGCTCTTTTTCCGATCTCGGCTCATCGCAGAGTAGCGCAGCTCGTAGGGTGCGTCAGCCTCATCGACGCACCGATCTCGGTGCACCAAATTGGTGCGTCGATAAGACTGACGCACCCTACCGCTTCTGTTCGTACGTCGGCTGAGCGGCAGGCCGGCATTACACCCCCGCCGCCTGCTTCAGCGCCTCGGCCTTGTCCGTCTTCTCCCACGTAAACGTCGGCAGGGTTCGCCCGAAATGCCCGTGCCGGGCCGTTTCGCGGTAGATCGGACGTCGGAGCTGGAGATGCTCGATGATTGCCCGCGGCGTGAGCTTGAAATGCTCGCGGATCAACATGCTGATCGCCTCTTCGCTCACCTTGCCGGTGCCCTCGGTGTAAACCAGCACGCTGGTCGGCTCGGCCACGCCGATCGCGTAGCTGACCTGCACTTCGCAGATATCCGCCAGACCGGCGGCGACGACGTTCTTGGCGATGTAGCGGCACATGTACGCCGCCGAGCGATCCACCTTGGTCGGATCCTTGCCGCTGAAGGCCCCGCCGCCGTGCCGGCCGCGGCCGCCGTAGGTGTCGACGATGATTTTTCGCCCAGTCAGGCCAGTGTCGCCGTGCGGGCCGCCGATCTCGAATCGGCCAGTCGGGTTGACGTGCAGGATGATGTCTTTGTTCCACCACTGTCCGAGCACGGGTTTGAATACGTGCTCGATCACCTGTTGCTTGAGCTCGGCCTGCCGCTCGTTCCAGATCGGCTCGTGCTGCGTAGAAAGAACAAGCGTATCGACGCGCGTCGGCTTCTGGCCCTCGTATTCGACCGTCACCTGGCTCTTGGCGTCCGGGCGCAGGCCGGGAATCAGCCCCGTTCGCCGCACGTTCACCTGCTGCTCGACCAGTCGATGCGCGAGCTGGATCGGCAGCGGCATCAACTCGGGCGTTTCGCGGCAGGCGAAGCCGAACATCATGCCCTGGTCGCCGGCGCCTTCGCGATCGACGCCCATCGCGATATCTGGCGACTGCTTCTTGATCGACGTGAGCACGGCGCAGGACTCGTGGTCGAAGCGCATGTGCGCGTCGGTGTAGCCGATTTCCTTGATCACGTCGCGCACCAGGTCCGGAATCTCGACGTAGGCCTTGGTCGTCACCTCGCCGGCGATCACCGCCATGCCGGTCGAGACGAGCGTCTCTACCGCGACGCGCGAGTAGGGGTCCTGAGCCAGCATGGCGTCCAGAACTGCGTCGGAAATCTGGTCAGCCACCTTGTCGGGGTGGCCCATGCTGACGGATTCCGACGTGAACAAGTGACGATGACGCTTGTGCGACAAGGTACGCTCCTGATTCAATCACGCTTGGATCGCGCGGCCGCAGGGCCGGTTCCCCGGAAACGGGAGCATGCTACGGCCAAGCCGCGCGGCGTTCAATCCGAGAGGCGCACCCGCGCACCGCCGGGCACTCGTAAGTCTGAACCGAACCGCGACAGTAAGGAGCGGGGGAAGCGGAATTCGACGGCTTGTTCAGCCCCCGCTCGCTGGCGGTCGCGGTTCGGACACGCGAGCATTTCAATGGATTGCTATGGGCAGTGGTCGCCCCAGAGACTCAGAATCTGGGCAAGGTCGATGCTGTTCGTAACACCGTCTCCGTCCAAGTCGCCGCCGTCATCGACTTCGAATGACGCGAGCACGATGGCCAGATCGCCGGCATCGACGACGCCGGATTGATCCAAATCGCCAAACAGCCGATCACGGAGATACCAGCCCTTCGCCGCGGGCCAATCTGCGTTGCCGTACATGAAAACCGCTCCCCCACGCCGGTCATATGCCAGCATCGGAGAAATCCGCGGTCCGGGGCCATGAAGCAGTCGCGAAGACCACGACTGACCGTCCCACTCCCAGAGCGTCTCGCTGCCGACCGCCGATCCCAGCAGCACGCACACGCCGCGCGACGCGTCGAACGCCATGTTCGTCGCGGTGTCGGTGTACGGACCGAGGTCGGCGCGCTTGGACCAATTCGCGCCATCCCACTCCCAGGTGTCGCGGAAACCATAGCCGCCGTGCAGCACCGTCACGGCCCGATTCGAGTCGTACGCCATGCATCCCGCGAAGCGCGCCAACGGACCGGCGGCGGCGAGCTGCGTCCAGTGCGCTCCATCCCATTCCCACGTGTCGCCCAGCCAGACCAGGCTCGACTCGCGTCCGCCGAAAAGCACGGCAACCTTTCGGCGCTCATCGTACGTCATCGCCGGGTAGGCCCGGCTAGTGGGCCCGGGAACATCCAGGAGCTTCCAACGCACGCCGTCCCAAATCGACGTGCCGCCGATTCCGAAATGCGTCAGCACACCGCGCGCCGAGTCGAAGACCAACTCGTCCCGGTATGACGAGGATCGTGGGCGCGGCATGTTTGTCCACCGAACGCCGTCCCACTGCCATCCGAGCATCACGATCGCACCGAGATTTTCGTCGTATACCGCTCGCAGCCGAGCGGAGGCGTCGGCATTGGCGATGTTCGGCGCGACTTCAAGAATCAGTCCGCCGGCGTCGGCAATCCGCCAGGTCTGGCCATCCCAGGACCACATGTCGTTGAAATAGTTAAACCCATCCGTGCCGCCAAACAGCACTATTTGCTGCAAGCCGTCGTGGTACGCCGCCGCGTGAGAGTAACGTTCGCCAAATGGCGGGGCAGCGCGCTGGGTCCACGCGACGCCATCCCACTCCCAAAGCTCTCGGTCACGAACGAGCACGCTAACCCCGCGCCGACGGTCGAACGTAAACGTGGGATACGGACTGAAAGTACTCGAAAACGCCGCCGTGCCGCGCTGCGCCCACGTTGTGCCATCCCACTCCCACGTATCGCCGTCGCTCTCGACGGCGACTACAACCTGCCGCAGCGAGTCGAACGTAAGTTGCCGGCCGCCAAAACCGAGCAAGGGTCCATTACTCGCGCGGAGCGTCCATGCTGCGCCGTCCCAGGTCCAAGTGGACGCACCGGCTTGGGCAACCGTGACTGCGCGCGCTTCATCGTAGACCAATCCGGCGACGCCGCTAAATGGCAGCGAGCTGTTGTCCCGTAGCAACCATTGAGCACCGTCCCACTCCCGAACCCCGCCCAACAGCTTCACGGCGACGTTTCGGCGTCGGTCGAATACGGTGCCGGCGCCTGTGCCGGTGTAGATCGCTACAGTCGGCAGACGCCGCCAACGCGTGCCGTCCCAGGCACACATGTCAGTGAAGTTCCGCGGAGGATCGTGCGTGTGGCCGCCCATCATGACAAGATTTCCGCGGGCGCTGTCGTAGAACATATCGTGCCATTTTCGCGGCGCGGGCACGTAGGCGGCTGCCTGCCAGCCGACGCACGCCTGCCCCAAAGTCTCCTGAACCGCAAGACCAAACACGATCGCGAGAATGAATGGATTGCGTTTGAAGTGCATCGGATTACCCCTATCGACGGCGATGCGAGCGAGCGGACCCACGCGTAGTTCATTCTGCTCGTACTCAGGTGGCCTTCAAGTCCCAACGAGCAGGTCAGGAGCTAACCGGGCTTCTCCACCGCCGCGCGGTCTCGCGCATGCCCGCGACGACGCCGTTTTGACGTTCCGCGACGATTTGATTGACACAACGTTCGTAATTTGTTAGCATCTCTTCAAATCGGTATCGGCGACAACCCGTCAACACGGGCACGGCTGGTGCGATGCGAATCAACAATACCCAATATGTTGTTGAACAACCACTTACAACAATCTCGCCGAAATCGGAGCGCGAGTTTGACCTCCCCAATATCCTGAGCTATTCTTAATCTTGCCCCGCTAGATGTAGTGGTTTCACCTGGCGGGTTTGTTAATCGTGTTCGCGAGTCATCATCTCGTATCCAGCAACGCAGACGCGAAAGGGAGCTCAGGGATGACCTCAATCGCATCCGGCTCGAATATTGATTCACGCGCCTCCCGTACGGACGCATTGACGCTCAGCGAGAACGCTCGCAAGGTCCTCGAAGCGCGTTACCTGAAAAAGAACGAAGCCGGCGAGTGCACCGAGTCGCCTGAGCAGCTTTTCCGCCGCGTCGCATCAACCATCGCCGACGTGGAGCTTTCGTACGGCGGGACCGAGGTCGAGCGCCGGCAGTGGGAGGATCGCTTCTATCGCCTGATGACCAGCGGTGCGTTCATGCCCAACTCGCCGACGCTGATGAACGCCGGCCGCGAGATGGGCATGCTTTCAGCCTGCTTCGTCTTGCCCGTGCGCGATTCCGTCAACGACATATTTAACAGCATCAAGCACACCGCCCTGATCCAGAAGGCTGGCGGCGGAACCGGTTTTGCGTTCGATGAGCTCCGCCCGACGGGCGATTACATCTCATCCAGCGGCGGCACGACTAGCGGGCCGATCACGTTCTGGCGCGCCTTCAGCGAAGCGACCAACGCCATTCAGCAGGGCGCGTTCCGGCGCGGCGCGAATATGGGGATGATGTACATCCACCATCCCGACATCCTGAAGTTCCTGCACGCCAAGCAGGACCTGTCGCAATTCACGAATTACAACATCTCCGTCAAGATGACCGACGCCTGGATGGAGGAGTTCCTGGCCGATCCGGATTCGCCGCACGTCGTCCGCAATCCGCGCAACGGCAAGGCGTTCCTGCTGCCGCGCGATCTGGATATCTGGAAATACGACGTGCGCGGCCTGATCGAGATCGAGACGGTCGAGCCCGTTCCGGCCAGCGGCATGGAAAAGTACTTCACCTCGCCGCGCCTGCTGGCGCCGATCCCGCGCGAGCTCGACGGCAAGGTCTACACCAAGCGCGACATCTGGCGGATCATCATCAACAACGCCTGGCAGACCGGCGAGCCGGGCGTCGTGTTCATGGACCGCATCAACGAGCACAATCCCACGCCGCACGTCGGGCGTATCGAGGCGACCAACCCCTGCGGCGAGCAGCCGCTGCTGCCGTATGAAGCGTGCAATCTGGGCAGCGTGAATCTAGGCCTGTTCGTGATCGACGGGTGCACGCCGGCCGCGCACGTGGATTGGGAAGCGCTGAAGGTGGCGGTGCACATCTCGACTCGCTACCTGGACAACGTGATCGACGCGAACAACTACCCCTTGCCCGAGATCGATCGCGTCTGCAAGGACAATCGCAAGATCGGCCTGGGCATCATGGGCTTCGCCGATGCGCTGTACAAGCTGAACGTGCCCTACAACAGCGAGGACGGCGTCGCCTGGGGCGAGCGCTTCATGAAGTTCATCAACGACGAGGCGCACCACTACAGCGAGCACCTGGCCCGCGTCCGCGGCTGCTTCCCCAATTGGAAGGGCAGCATCTGGCAGACGCGGCGCAACCGCATGATGCGCAACGCCGCCGTCACCACCGTCGCGCCGACCGGCACGATCAGCATCATCGCCAACTGCTCGGGCGGCATCGAGCCGATGTTCTCGCTGGCGTTCATCCGCAACGTGCTGCGCGGCCAGAAGCAGGGCGAAAAGCCGCTGGTCGAGGTGAACGACACGTTCCGCGACGTGGCCCGGGCGCGCGGCTTCCTGTCCGATGCACTGCTCGAGCGCATCGCGGCCGAGGGCACGCTGCATCACGTCGACGCCGTTCCGGACGACGTGAAGCGCGTCTTTGTCTGCGCGCACGACATCACACCCGAATGGCACATGAAGATGCAGGCCGGCTTCCAGCGCCACTGCGATTCGTCGATCAGTAAAACGATCAATTTTCCCAACGCCGCCTCGGTCGAGGACGTCGAGCAGATCTACCGCATGGCGTTCGCGCTGCGTTGCAAGGGCGTGACCGTCTACCGCGACGGCTGCCGCAGCTTCCAGCCCATGGCGCTGAAGAACGAAAAGCCCGCAGCGGAAAGCCACGCGACCGAAGCGAAGCCGGCGCAGGCGCCGACAGCCGAAGCGAACGTCGCGGAAATCCATGTAGCTGACGCGACCGCTGCCAGGACCGCACCGGCGGAAGCGCCCACGATCTCGGGCGGTGCCGAATTCGCGCCGCCGGACCGGGCCGTGCCGAGCGAGTTCGAATCTGATACCGCAGATTCCAAATCGACTTCCAGTTCGCGCGTCGCCCAATCGGCTCCGATTCGCCCGCTCGAGCCGCAGGACCTGCCGGAGATCGTCAGCGGCCTGCGCATCCGGCAGATGACGCCATTCGGCAACATGCACGTGAAGATCACCGTCGATCCGCGCGCCGGGCGCGAGCTGGAGGTCTTCGCGCAGCTCGGCAAGGGCGGCGACGTGGCCAACAGCGACCTGGAGGGCATCTGCCGCGTCAGCTCGCTCTGGCTGCGCGCCGGCGGCGCGCTGACGGCGCTGATCAAGCAGCTCGAAGGCATCGGTTCATCGCTGCAAATTCCGACCCGCGCCGGCCGAATCATGTCGCTGCCGGACGGGCTGGCCTGCGCGCTCAAAAAGTACATGCAGGCCAAGCAGCGCTTCGGCCTTCGCGCGTTGCTCCTGGGCGAGATCGACCTTTCCGACCTGAACAACCCCAATCCAGCGCCGCATTCGCCGGAGACCATGCCGGCCGACCGCGTTTCGCGCGGCGGCGGCCCGTCGAACGGCGACAATGGGCCTTCGGCGCAGTCGGGAATCGCTGCCGGCTCGTCGCGCCTGACCGCGGATGCCGCCGACCTCTCGCGCGTCCTGCCGCAGAACGAAGAGCGGCGTTCGTCGTCGGCGTCGCGCCCGCGAGCGGCGGCCGAAACAGCCAACGCCACATTCGGCGGTGACTTGACGGGCGGCGAACCCGCGACGGCGGTGCTCGACGCGCCGGAGACAACTTTCGCCGACGCGCTGGTTGTCGAAACGACTGAAAGCGACCTCGACGCGCCCGCACACACGAATGGTCACGGAGCGATGGGCAACGGCGTCGCGTCCGCAAACGGCAACGGCCACGCGCAGACCGCGTCGCACGTCCACGACTCCGCCGCGCATTACAAGGTCCACTGTCCGCAATGCGACGCGACGCTGGCGATGCAGGAAGGCTGCCGCAAGTGCTACGCGTGCGGCTGGGCGGCGTGCTGAACGGCAGTAGTTGCGGAACCGCGAGCGCGAGCGTCCGGCAGCGTCGCAACCGAGCAAGTTGAATATCGGCGGGCGCGTGGCATGACAGGGCATTGGTGGCCATGGCGACGACCGTTCGCGTCGCCATGAGTCTCCGCGCGGCCTGCCGACGCAAAGGCCGTCGGCCGGTGGCATGCCTGCGGACTTTGGCAGGCATGCAGGTAGCGAATAAGCCTGGATCACGACCCGGTGCGATTATCTCTGCACGCACATGGCCGCCAACGGCCGCGGCCATGCCACTCAGACCGCGTCCTCGGTGTGTGGCATGCCTGCGGCCTCTGGCAGGCATGCAATCAGCGAATCAGCCTTGATCGCGACACGTTCCAACCAGCGACGCGGAATGGGTGACCTGCATATGGCCCATCGCGGTACAGGACGGCGCCGGCAACCACACCCGCCAACAGACTTGCCGCGAAAATGCACGAGCCCCGTCGCCGTGAGCAAGCAAAATGCAGGTATGGGCCTTCCGGTAGTTCAGATCCGGCCGTCGCGCCGCGCGCGTGCTTCCGCCCAGCCCGGCGGCAGGCCCAACAGCTCTTCCTCGATGTCACGCCGCCGTCGGCGCTCGCGACACTCTCGTATGTACGCCGCCCCGTCCGAAGCAACTCCGTACGCTTCCAGCCTGCGAGCTTGCAACTCGTCGGTGGACCTGACAAGTCGAACTCGTATTGAGCGGCTGTCGCCTGTCGTCAGGTACACAAATCGACCGGGAACGCAGTACTCGATAGCCGGGTACGGATCGGGAGCTTCGGCGAGGCTCGAAATGACGATATCGATTCCCTTGTTGTTCCCGCGGGCGGCCGTCGCCTGTATGCCGGCGAGATAGTTTCGAACGCGTTCAAAACACTCCGCGGCGTCGAAATCGCGGCGCAGCGTGGTGGTCAGCGGAAGATACGACGCAAGATTGTCGGCAGTTACAGACAGCGATTCGGTGTCCGGCGGATGTGGATAGCGGACGATCGAGTTCATCAACCCGATCACGCTGAGCGGGTCGAGCGGTCGTACGTCGATATCGAACAGCCCCAGCGCTCGACGAATCCAGCGGAACATCACACGATTGTACGCCTCCACCCTGCGCCCGACCCGTCGCGGCGCGGATTGTCGAAAATGGCCGGTGGCATGCCTGCGGCTTTTGGCAGGCATGCAGTCGGGATCAGCCTGAATTGCGACGTCACGTAATGAGTTCCGCGCGCACATGGCCGCCAACGGCCGCGGCTATGCCACCCAACCGTGACGCGCGAGCGAGCGGCAGCCGGATGTCTGGCGATGCGCGGTCCGCGCGAACGGTCCAGAACCTTCGGGCGAGCGAACGACTGGCCCTCCAGCGTCACGCGGGATTCCGGCCGTGCTGCGCGTCCGGCTGCCGCTCGCTGGCGCGTCGCGTTCCATCGCGTAGCGTCGGGCCGCCGTGCCCGACGGAGTGCCCGGCGTCAGGCACAGAGGCCCGACGCTACCACCAGGCTACGACCCGGCTAGCGCGTCGCGGTTCTGGTTCGAGCACCCGGGATCGCGAACGCGTTTACGGCTCGAGCCGCGCCAGCACGTCCATCACCGGCCGGCCGTCGGTCGATTCGACGTGCGCCGCGAAGCGCCAATCCCCGCCGCCCTGCTTTACTTTCAGCAGCAGCGTGTTGTAGCCGGCGTTCAGGTGGATGCGCACGCGATCCTGCTTGCTGTGAAACGGACGGCCCACGTCGCTGCGATGGACTTCCTGACCGTTCAGCCACACGGCCACTCCGTCATCGCTGCCCAGCGCCAGCGTCGCGTCGCGCTCGTGCTTGGATTGCAGCAGCGTATACGCGTACGCGACGGCGTTTTCGTGGTGCTTGCCGAACACCGAATCAAAACTCACCACGAATTCGCCGGACACGTCGTCTCCCGGCTTGACGGTTCGCACCACGCGCCGCCATTCGACCTTTGCCTCGTCTTTGCCGACGTACGACGCCTTCAGATCGAGCGACTTTTCCGGCTCAAACGACGTGCGCAGCCCCGCCTCAAACGGCGCGTCGAACGGCCCGACCACCCACCACCCCCCAATCGATGGAAGGAACTCTTGCCGGAAAGGAATCTGAAATCTGAACTGATTCAACTGCACGTGCGCGACGCCGCGGATCTCGCCGGTAAGCGGCAGCGGCGAGCGGTCGGTGCAAACCAGCGGCACGTCGAGTTCCGCCGGCGTTGCCTCGCTGACGTTCGTCGCGGCGAAGGTCGTCTTGCCCTCCACGCGCCAGGGATTGACGGCGTCGACGGTCGTCTCCACGCGCACGCTGTCGGCCAGCGGAAATCCATCAGTCGGCGCGAGTCGAATGTTCGCCAGCGCGCGCGTCGCGTCGCCGGAATCCGCCGTAATGCGAATTTGCAGCGACAGGCCCAGCAGGCGCGCGATAGCGCGGCCCAACACGTGTGTATCGACTTCGACGCGTTGCACGTCGTCGGCCGCGATGGGCCAGTTGTTCACAATGTGTTGCGCGATCTGCGGAAATGTCGGGCCCGATCCGGCTAGCTGGCGCGGCAGCTTCGTAAGCGTGGCGATCATCGGCGGAGCGGCATCGCCGAGCATGGCGGACACATCGCGAAGCGCTGCCAGTCGGCCGCGCAGTCCCGATCGCAGCGCCGCGTCCTGCCCGGCGACGCCCGAATACGCCCGAACGGTGAGTTCCGTCGGGCTGGACGTCTCGCGCGGCGGCGTTCGAACGATCAGCGTCAATTCGTCGGCGTCGTACCGCCAACCCGGACGGGGGTCGTCGGCGGACGGCTGCGTCGCATCCTTCGACGCCGGCAATGGCTCGAGCACGTTTCCCTCAATCAGAACCTGCTCCGGCGGCCAAACGTCGCGGAAACGCACTTTGTACGAGCGCGACGGCAGCAGCCCCGGGAATCGGCCCTCCGCCGCGCCGACCACGACACGGAAGTCCGCGCCGTTCCGCGCAAACGACACCGGCGTCCAGGCGCATTGGCCGCGCTGATAACCCAGCGTCGCGCCGTCATCCTCATAAACGCGCGTCTTGCCGGAGTCGGCGTGCGGGAAAATCTCCAGAATCAGCGGATCCAGCGGCCGCTCGCCTGTGCGGCTCATCCTCGGCGACAAGGGAATGACGGCGCCGGCCCGCACGAAGACCGGAATCTGATCCAGCGGTGTCGCCAGGCGGAATTCGCGCGGGCCCTCATATGAGCGGCCGGTGAACCAGTGCGTCCACCGACCCGGCGGAATCCAGATCGTCGTCGACGCCAGACCGCTGAATTTGTCGACCGGCTCCGTCACCGGCGCGCAAAGCAAGTCTTCGCCGAAGAGATACTGCGACGGGTGTCTGTACGCCTCTTCGAGTTCCGGCCAGGCGTAGTACAGCGGCCGGCAAAGCGGCAATGCGTCGTCATACGCCTGCCGCGCCGCAGTGTAGATGTACGGCACGAGCGAGTAGCGCAGCAGCCACGCGTCGCGCGCGTTGCGGAACGTCGCCTCGTCGAACGCCCAGATCCGCCGCTCGGCGTCCGGATTCTTGGTCGTGTGCGTGCGGAGGACCGGGTTGAACGCGGCCCACTGAATCCAGCGAACGTACAGCTCGGGATCGACCACGCCCGGCTGATGGCCGCCGATGTCGTGACTCCAGTACGGATAGCAGACGTTGCCGGCGGTGGCGGTGAAGTACGGCTGAAACGCCAGCGACGCCCAATCGCAGAACGTGTCGCCCGAAAAGCCGATCTGGTAGCGGTGATTTCCCAGTCCGCCCCAGCGCGAGAACAACAACGGGCGCTGGTCACGGCGATCCGGGTTGCGCGCCATGTCGGTCCAGTGCAGGTAGTTGAGCCACCACAGCGGATCGAGTCCGGCGACGCGCGTCTGCTGCCCCTGTTGCCAATCGATCCACCAGAAGTCGACACCCTGCCGCTCCAGCGGGTGATGCAGATACTTGAAGTACGCGTCGACAAAGCGGGGATCGGTGCAATCAAACGGCACACGGTCTGTCTTGGCCGGGTCCAGCTCCATCGCACGTGCCACGTCCGCGAACGCGGATTCGTGCTTGCCGACGCCGTCGGCCGGGTGCAGATTGAGGGTGACTTTCAGGCCGCGATCATGGACCCAGCGCAGGAATCCTGGCGGGTCGGGAAAGCATTTCGGATTCCAGGTGTAGCCGGTCCAGCCGTCGAGATGCCAGTCCATGTCGACGACCAGCACGTCGAGCGGCACATCATGCTGTTCGAACTCCTCCACGATCTGCTTCAACTCGGCATCGCTGTACGCCCAGTAGCGCGACCACCACGCGCCAAAAACAAATCGCGGCGGCAGCGGCACGCGACCGGCGATCGCCGTGTAATCGCGCAGTGCTTGCGGGTAGTCGCGTCCGTACGCCAGAAGGTACCAGTCGATCACGTCTTTTTCTTTACGCGGCGTAATCCACGGCCTGTCGCCGCCGGAAAGCAGCAGGCGCTGCGAATCGTCGATCAGCGTCCAGCCGTCGCGGGCCAGCAGGCCGGCGTCGAGCTGCGAGGCGCCGGAGACGCCGTCGAGCGTGCGGTAGGTGCCGAGTAGGTTGGACTCCTGGCGCGCCGCGGGCGTCCAGTCGATCGTCTTCCCGTCGATCGAAATCGCGACGCGCAGATTCTCGGCGTCGAATCGGCCGGCGTTCTCGCGATAGCGCAGGGTGAGCACGGGCGTGCGGATTTGCAGCCAGCCACCCTCGCGCGAGGTGGTGAATTCGGGCGCCGGCAATTTGCGATTCACGGCGGCCAGCGATGCGCGGTCCACGAATTTCCCGTCCGCGGACCACTCCATGCGGATCAAACGCGGCGTGAGAATCGTGAATCGCGCCGAGCCTGAAACGACGACGGCCTTGCTGTCGGCGATCGGATCGAAGAGCTGCGCGTGCGCGCGCGAGGTGCTCATCCAGACTCCTGCTGCAAGAAGCAACGCGGCGCGAAAGCGGCGCATCGCGATTCTCCTGACGAACTCGAACATGCGCAACATTCGACGCCATCGGGCGGCCGGCCGCCGACGCACGCCCGTAAACCGCGCAGAGTTTAGCCGCACGCGCCGCGCGAATCTCGCGTACACTTTTCGCCATGAAATACCGTCGACTCGGCAGCGCCGGAATCAAAGTCTCGGAAATCGGGCTGGGAAGCTGGCTCACGATCGGCCACGGCATCGACGCCGGCGCGTCGCGCGCCTGCATACGCCGGGCGTTCGAGCGCGGCGTGAACTTCTTCGACTCGGCCGACGTGTATGCGCACGGGGCGGCGGAGGAGTGTCTGGGTGGGGAGCTGCGGGACTTTCCGCGCCGCGACCTGGTCATCGCCACCAAGTGCTACTTCCCGATGGGCGACGGCGTGAACAATCGCGGCCTTTCGCGAAAGCACGTCTTCGAGAGCATCCACGATTCGCTGCGCCGCCTGCGCCTCGACCACCTTGACTTGTATCAGTGCCACCGCTTCGATCCGGACGTCGAGCTGATTGAGCTGGTCCGCGCGATGGACGATCTGATCCGCCAGGGCAAGATCCTCTACTGGGGCCTGAGCGAATGGCCGGCGGCGAAAATCCGTGAAGTCTGCGCGCTGGCGCGGCAAGTGAACGCCTGTCCGCCTGTTTCCGAACAGCCCGAATACAGCATCGCCGCGCGGCGCGTCGAGACCAACGGCGTGCAGCGGGCCTGCGCAGAGTGCGGGGTGGGCATGGTGGTCTGGAGCCCGCTCAAGCAGGGGATTCTGAGCGGCAAGTACTCCGGCGGAAAGGTCCCGAGCGGCGCTCGCGCCGGCGACAGCAAGATGAATGCATTCTTGCCGCACGTGAAACGCGAGCTGGCCGACAAGGTCGATCAATTGCGGCCGATTGCGCAGCAGCGCGGCATGTCGCCGGCGCAACTGGCGATCGCCTGGCTGCTGGGGCGCGAGGCGCTCGCGAGCGTAATCGTCGGCGCGTCGCGCGTGCAGCAGGTTGACGAGAACATCGATGCTTGTGAATTCGCGACGAAGCTCGACGCGAACGATCTCGCGGCGATCGATCGCGTCTTCCCCGCGGCGGAGTATCCATAGCGGCGCGTGACCGAGGCATCGGCTTCCGGACGCCAGTTGTTTGGCGTGGCCCGCGCTTCGAGTCAAATTCGAAGCTCATGCGAACGCGTGGTCGACGGCGGCCAGTCCAATCGGCGTTCCCAGCAATTCCAGCGTATCGCCGCCCGAGACCGCTTTCCCGAAGAGGTAGCCTTGCACGCGATCAACGCCGAGGCGCTTGAGCAGCGCCACTTGCTGTGTCGTCTCGACGCCTTCCGCGATGATGTCGAGCCGAAAAGCCTTCGCAATCGCGACGATCGCCGACAAGACGGATTCATTCTGCGGTCGGCTGAAAACGTCACGAATGAACGTGCGGTCGATCTTCAACCCACTGAGTGGCAGGCGATAGAGACAGCCCAAGGAGGAGTATCCGGTGCCGAAATCGTCCAGGTGCAGCCAGATGCCGAGCTCTCGAAGTGAATTGAGAACCGCGACCGCCGCGCTGTGATCGGTCATCGCGAGGCTCTCGGTGATTTCAAGCACCAGCGAGTCCGGACGGATCTCAGTCGCACGGATGATCTCGGATATTTTGGACACCAGGTCCGGGTCGATCAGTTGTCGCCGCGACAAATTCACCGAGAGGATCAGGTCGTTGTCGCCCGCGTGGTGCCGCTGCCAGACGCGTAACTGATCACAAGCGGTGCGCAGCACGTGCATGCTCAGCGGCAGAATCAGGCCTGTCTCTTCACCCAGCGCCACGACTTCGGGCGCGGGGATGGGGCCGAGCTCCGGATGAGTCCAGCGCAGCAGCGCCTCAAACCCGACGACTCGTTCCTTGCGAAGCGAAGCGATGGCCTGGTAGTGCACGTCGACCTCGCCAGCCGTCACCGCTTTGCGAAGGTCCTGCTCCAGAAGGAGCCGGCGAATCATCCGGGCATGCATCGCGTCGTCGAACATCACGTAGCGCGCTCGACCGCCGGCCTTCGCCCGATACATCGCGGTGTCGGCGTCGCGAATGACATCGATCGGCGTCTCGTACCTGTGGGAGCTATCCGCAATGCCGATGCTGCAGGTGATTTGTAGGGTCTGCCCGTTGATCAGATACGGCCGAGAGATTTCGGCCAGAAGGCGATCCGCCACCCGAGCGGCGTCCTGCGGCTCGCGCAGATCCTCCAGCAGCACGAGAAACTCATCGCCGCCGATGCGCGAGGGGATTCCGATTCGAGCGACCGAATCCGTCGTCCGCAGCAGGCTCCGAAGCCGCTGGCTGACTTCAACCAGAAGCAGATCGCCCACGTCGTGCCCCAGGCTGTCATTGATGATCTTGAATCCGTCGCAATCGAGGAAAAGCAGCGCGAAAAGGGCCTCTGGTTTGCGGTGGCAGCGCGCGATGCAGTGCTCAATGCGCGACACGATGTGCGTCCGATTCGGCAGGCCGGTCAGCTTGTCGTGCAGGAGCGCGTGTTCGATTTCCGCGGTGCGCTCCTGGACGATCTGCTTGAGCTCGCTGCGATTGCACTCCGCCGCGCGCTCGGCCAGCCATTTCTCGCTGAGTGTTGTGGCGAGCTGAATGACCTCGATGTTGTCGAACGGCTTCTTGAGAATGATGAGCCGGTCGCTGCGTCCCAGACGCTTCGTGATCTCGTCGAGAGAATGATCCGTGTACGCGGTGCAGATGACAATCTGAACGCGCGAGTCGACGCGCCAGAGTTGCTCGATCGTCGTCAACCCGTCCCACCCCGGCGGCATGCGCATGTCGACGAACGCAACCATGTACGGGTCGTTGATTGCCAGCGCGGACTCGACTTGCTGAACCCCGAGCTGTCCCTGCAGCGCGCATTCGACGGCAATCTCCACCGCGGTGTCCGGCCGTTCCGCCGTCACGGCGGCTCCGAAAAGCCGGGTCTTGTCAAGCTGAAAGCCGCTGGGCTTGGACTCGCGCGCGAAGATCTGCCGAAAGGCGTCATGAATGTCGGTGTTATCGTCGATCAGCAGAAGGCGCCGGCACTTGCGAGCCTCAACATCAATCATGATCGCACCCTTTCTCCGATTCGCGGCAAGTCAAGCACAAACGTCGCACCGCGTCCCGCACCTTCGCTCGCGACGCGAAGTTCGCCGTCCATTTCCTGCGCCAAGTTCGCACAACTGTGCAACCCGAAGCCATGACCGTCCTGGCGCGTCGTGAAGCCGAACGTAAAGATCCGCGGCAGTTGCTCCGCCGCGATTCCGATGCCGTTGTCCGCAACCGAGAATCGAATCCCGTCCGACGACGGCGCGGGCAGACGCTCCACGCGGCAGGTGATCCGTGGTCGCTGCACGCCGGACACGGCGTGTGCGGCGTTGCTGAAGAGATTCACCAGAATTTGCAGGACCTTGTGTCGTTCAAGGGTAACCGGTTCGGTGACGTCGAAATCCCGCGCGATCTCGATCGCCTCAGCGAGACGACCGCTGACGCTGATGCTGAGCGCCTGATCGACGAGTTCGGCGGGGCGAACGGACTCCAAGAGCGCGCCGCCCTTGCTATGAACCTGTTGCATGCCGATCACACGCGCAATGTGCTCGATCGCGTCGGACATGCATCGGAGTTCGGCGACAATCGACGACTGCTCGGTTACCAGCACATCGGCGAGTCCGCGTAGAAACGCGGGCAACGCCTTGCCGCGATCGTCGTTCTCAAGGAACGTGGAAAGTTGTTGCTCATGCTCGGCAAGCAGCCCCGCAACCAGCCCTACGGTCGGCGCCTCGGACTTCATGACGGCTTCGCGCAGCAGGGTCGCGGAGACTTTCACGCGACTGAGCACGTTGCCGACGTTGTGCAATACGTGCGTCGCGACTTCCGCTTTGCCGGCCTGAAGGGCGATTTCCCGTTCGCTGGAACGCACCGCCGCCTCGGCGCGGACGCGGTCAGTGATGTTCATGAACACCGTGACCATCTTCCGCGGCGCAGTCTGGAACGCTCGGAATTCGAATACGCCCGAGAGCGACGAGTCCGCATACGAGAATCGATCGACCGACCAAGGGATTCCATCGGCCGCCGCCGCGCGATATCGCGCCGGCACCTCCGTTTCGCGCAGTCCAGAGAACGCGCTTTCGAGCGGGAGGCCCAGCAGCGCGCGCGAATCAACGCCGGTCAGTCGATCGGCGGCTGGATTCGCTCCGGTCAGGATCAACTGATCGTGGTCGTCCAATTCGTAGAAGTACATGCCCATCGGCGAGTTGTGGACCAGGCTGCGATGAAGCGCTTCGCTCTGCCGAAGCGCTTCGCTGCCGTGTTCGATTTCGCGCGCCTGCTCCTCGGCCCGCTCCAACGCAGAGCGCAAGTTCTCTTGTCGCGTGCGGGCCAGTTTCACCGCCGCGAGCCGCTGCGCGTCGTAGGCGATCGCCAAGGTCGTGACCATCAGCACCGCGCCGGAGTTTCCCAGCGTGGCGAGCAGGTCGAACTCGCGCTGGGACAACTGCTGCTGAACGTGGACTCCGACGTGCTTGAGCACGTCGAACGTGATCAGGATCGCCAGCGACGTGGCGCACCAGGCGATGCCGGCGCGGAATCCCGCCACGTGAATTGCGATGAGCGGCGCGGCGATCAGCCAGGTCAGCGCCGGAGAGCCGGAGCCGCCGGTCACGCATCCGAGCGCCGTCAACGCGCCAATCATGACCGCGATCAGCCAGTTCGCCGCGAAATGGACACCCGTTGCGCGGCGCGCGAACCACGGAATGGGCAGCATCGCCAACGAAGTCAAGGCACAGATCATTGCTCCCATTGCGCAGTGCAGGACGAGCCCGTAGACCAGCGCGAAGACGAGCGGCCACGGAAGCGCACCGACCCACCAGAACGACAGCACAGTTCGCCGCTGACGATCGTTTTCGTCGTGTAGCGGTTCGAGCGCCGTCGGGGTCAAGCGATCAAGGAACGCGAGAAACGCTCCGGCGACCCTGCGCGTTCGGCATGTAAACGATTGCTCCGCCATTTATCACCAGGAGAAACCGAATCCGATGCCCAGAATGTGCTGAACTTGGAAAATCTCACTTCGCCCGTAATCCAGACCGAGTGGAATTCGACTGTAGCCCGGACCATTCAGCGTCGCCGGCAGTCCGAGCACGTAACCGAAATCGACGTGCCACTTGTCCTGCTCGTACCGCACGCCGGCGGTGATGTGGTGGTCGGAAATCGTCGAACCCATCGGGAGCAAGTTCGCCCCGGCGACTGGCGAGGTTGCATAGTGATACCCGCCGCCGAGCACCCAGTGCTCGTCGAGTCGATATTCGGCGCCGGCGATGAACGCCCATTGATCTCGGTATCCGAGCGGTAATGGATAGCTGACATCCAGCCAGCCGTGCGTCTGAATTCGCGTGACGTCGAGCGTCGAATTCTCGTAGTTGAGCCAGCGCAGCTCGCCAATCAGCTTCAATCTCTCCGATACATCCCAGGCGACTCCAGCACCGACCCGCTGCGGAAGTTGGAAATGGGTGATCGAGATGCCGCCCAGAGCGACGGGTACGATTCCTAGCAGGGTCGCCTTGCCCTCCCCGCCCTGCAGATCGCCGGACCACGTCGGGGAGCGATACGCGAGCCCGAGCGTGAGGTCTCTTCGGGGCTTGTACATCACGCCCAGATCGAAGCCGCCGCCCACCGCGCGTCCCATCCCAAAATCGAGATCCGCCGGGCCGAGCACCATGCTGAAGCCGGCTAGCGCGATATCCATCCGGGCGCCGCCGCCGATCACGAGCTGTTCGTTGACGCGATAGGCGAGATTGGCTTGCGCGTCGATACATTTCATGTCGCCGCCGACGTCGCGATCAACCCACGGGATGAGCAGGTGGCGCATCTCGTACGACGTTCCAAGCCCGGCCTTTGAATGCAGCGCCAGGCCGAACGTCCAATCCGCGTCAAGCGGCAGCGTGATGGCGGCATTTCCCATCGGAATGAACTGCGTGTGCGAGTCGGCCGTCTCCAGCGGACCGTGCCAGGTCGCGATTGGAAGGCCGAATTGCGCACCAAAGTCAAAGCGGCGCGTCTGAAATCCGAGTGCTGCCGGATTCTCGATTTGAGAAAGCGACGTGTCACCCACGGCGATATCGGCCCCGCCGCGCGAATTGGCCGCCGTGCTCACGCCGATCGGCTCGAGGCCGTCCGTGGCGCTGGCGAAGCGAGTTGCGCATGCCCACGCGACGAAAACAGCGACTCCTGCAGGGCGTGTCCCGACCACGACATCACGGTTCTCCGCAACGTCATCGGCTGCGGCGAAACACGTGTTTAGTAACGGCGCTCCGTTCCAATCGGGGATCGAACCAACGGTGGGAAGCCGCTCTGGATCTGTGGAACCGTCGTTGGGAGTCCGCGCGCAACAAAAGCCTACCAATCGCTCCGGTTCGTCGGTACACTGCCCGGACCTGCCTGCGACCGAACAATGAAACACACGGGAGAAGAACGCATGAAAACGTCATCTCGTTTGGGCCGGGTTTCTCGCCGCACAATCGGCGCGACTGTGGGCATCGGGGCCACACTGTCCAGCATTCTCATGACCGGCTGCGGCGGGCCGGAAGCCGCGCTGTTGGCCGCGGCCGGAATTCCGGTGCCTCCCGCCGACTCGTTCAATTCGGAAACGCTGATCGGCGGCTCGACTTCGCGGCTGGTCTTTTCGCAAACGCAGATCCCTGATCTCAGCAACGTCTCCGTCGATCCATCCGCCTATTCGGCGAATCTCTCTTCGCTCGACCCCAACACGGGCGTCGCCACGGGCGCATCGTCAGGCGCTGTCCTGGCGGCCGGGCCGGCGGTCAGCGACGGAACCTGGATAGCGACGGCGGACTATGAGAAGGACACACTGCGGATCGTCAATCTGGACACCGGCGCGACTTCGCAGATTCTCGCGGGGCTGGTCACGCACGGTCTCCAACCGATCGCCCTCGACGCAGGCCGGGTGCTCGTGACCATCCCGCGCGGCGGTCAAACGGTCCTGGTGATCCACAATCTGAATACCGGCGCGGAAGCGATCCGGGTTGAGAACCTCATCAACCAATATGGCGGCGTGGCGCTGCGCGGCGACATCCTGGCCATGCGCGTCTTTCCATCGATCGACGCCAGCGCCCCGCCGGCGCTCGACGCGCTGTTCAGCTCGAACGTGGACTATGTGGACTTGTCTAGCGGCGTGCGGAAGACCATCGCAACGGTGACCGGCGATGCGCAGGACGGCTTCGTCGGCATCGGTGACGGGCGGATCGTCTGGACCGAATCGGGCGATGCCGCGACGACGGTGCGCGTGTTCGACACGCACAGCGGCCAGACCAGTACGCTGGCGCAGCTTCCGAACAGCTCGACGCCGTCGTCCGAGTACGCGTCCATCGTCGGCGTGGACGCGGCCGGCGTGCTGGTGTCGCGCTCGACGACGCCGGATGCGCCATCGTCCACCGCGGACCTGGCAACTACGACTTCGCACCAGGCGCTCGAGCTGATCGATTTCGACGGGCAGACGCGCGTGTTGGATGAATACGACACCTCGCTCAGCGATCCGTCGTACTACTCGTCGCCGCCGGCGATGGTCGGGAATTTCGCGGTCTATCGCAACGCCAAGAGCGGCGAGTGGTTCGTGTTTGACGCGTCAACCCAATCGACGCGGGCGATCAAACCGTATTGACGCGCGGCGAGTCGGAGCAACGAATCGCGGAACTAACAAGCGTCTTATTGGGGGAGTGCGGGCGGGACGCCGGCGGGACGCCCGCACTCTCCCCAACGACGTTCTTTTCTCGTTTCTTCTGAGTCACGGCGCCAGCCAGCGCCGCGCGACCGGGGGGCGGTACAATTCGCTCGGGGGACATGGAGGGTCCGGCGTGGCGGCGAGTTCATCGACTTCGTCCGGGGAGATTCCGTCGACGCCGTTACCGGCGCCCCCGCCGCCGTCGCCGGTGCGGCGCAAACGGCGCTGGCTGCGCTGGCTGGGCGCGATCGTCGGTGTTCCGGTCTTGTTGATTGCCGTGCTCGTCGCGGCTCTGCCGTGGATCGTGTCGCAGCCTGCCGTTTCGCGGCGGTTAATTGCGACCGCCAACGACATGATCCGCGGCGAGCTGGCGGCGGACCGGGTCTCCGTGTCCTGGACCGGTCCGGTTTCGATCGAGGGCCTGCGCGTCCGCGACGCACAACATCGCGATGTGTTCTCCGTCGAGCGCGTGCAGTCTGTCGGCGGGTTGTGGCGGATCCTCACGCAGGGCGGCGCATTCGGCGAAGTGCGCATTTCCAAGCCGCATGTCGCGCTGCTATTTGACGAGGCGAATCGGCTGTCGCTCGTCGATGCGCTGGAGCCCCGGACGCCGAACTCACCGGATGCGGTTTCGGAAACTCAGTCGCAGGAATCGCCGCCGCACGTTGTGGGCAAAATCGTCATTGACGAGGGAACGCTGTCGGTCGAGCGGCCCGGCCAACCCGCGTACGCGATAAGCGACGTAGGCGTCGATCTCGATATCCGCACGCTCAACGAGATTGCTGGAACACTCCACGCTCAGACGCCCGACGGCGGAACAGTGCTGGCGGACGTACGCGTCAACGGTTTTACTGCGAGCGGAAAACTCGACCCCTCGCGCGCGAATGGGAAGATCGAGCTGCACACCGACCGGCCAGTTCAGATCGGCCCGTTGGCGGACGTGTTGTTGCACGATTGCGGGCTATCCGGTTCGCTGGACCTGTCGATGAACGCCGCGTTGTCGCCGGGTCTGTCTGAGACGACTCTCCAAGCGAATCTGGCCGGATTTCAACGCCGCGACGCGAGCGGCAACACCGTCGCGCTCGACCTTTCGGCGAAAGGCGAAGTGATCGTCAAAGACGACGTCGTCGCCGGCCGCGTGACGCTGAGCGGCACACCCGGCACGGCGAATGCGGACTGGAGTTACCCGCTGAACGCGTCGCTGCCGGACTTGACTGCGGAACGCATCCTGTCGGCCGTGTTGGGCGGGCAGTCGATCGCGTTGCCGGACTTTTCGCTGAACGTGCAGAGCGAACTGGACCTGGTGGCGTTCGAACACGCCGCGCCGGGGCTATTGCCGCTACGGAAGGATCAGTCGCTCGTCAGCGGAAAACTGGAGATCAAGTCGCTGGCGATTCGCGGCGGGGCGACGTCGAGCGTGGCGGGGACGATCGCGCTGCGCGAACTTGCCGCCAGGCAGGGCGAGCGCCCAATCGCGATCAGCCCGATTTCGCTGGACATCGACGCGAAGCTGGCCGTGGGCGGAGGCGGGTTGCAGCTCGCGCGGGCGGAATTGAATTCGAGCTTCGCGCAGATCCGGGCGTCAGGCTCGGCGGCGGATCTGCGGGCGCAGTTCCAGAGCGATCTATCCGCGCTGCGGCGTGAGCTCGGGCAGATTCTGGACCTGGAGAAACTGGACTTGAGCGGGGAAGTCGCGGGTACGCTCACGCTGGCGCGCGCCGACGACGACCGAATCAACACAAAGTTGGAATTGAACGCGAGGAATGCGCATTACGCCTCTGATGGACGATCCGTTGACCTTCCTCAAGCGCGCCTGGCGCAGAGCGGCGCTGTGCGCATGAGCGGACAGAGCGTCACACGGATCGAGTCCGCGGATTTTTCCGCCGATCTAAACGGCGCAATCGTCGCGCGTGGAAACTGCGCGTTCGATTTGGGAAGCGACGCGTTGCAAGTAGACGCGGACGTGACGCGAATCGACCTGGCGGCGCTCGATGCGTACGCCCGTCCGCTGGGCGTCTCCGGCCTAAGCGGTTACGCGGGCGAGCTGAGCGGGCGCGTCAGCCTGCAGCGCGCCGGCACGAGTGCACCGTTCACTTCGTCGGGTCAACTGGCGGGGCAACAGTTGTCCAAGGCCGGCAAGGCCATCTTCAGCGCGCCGGCGGCGCTGAACTGGCGCGAAGTCGCGTTCACGCCCGCCAGCGGCGCGCTGGCCGCCAAGTCGATCGATCTGAAATCGTCCGCCGCGGACATTGCCGTGAGTGAATTGCGCGCCAACACCAGCGGCGGCAGCGTCGACGCCGGCCATATTGACGGCGCGGCGGAGCTGCGCGAGATGTTCAAGACGCTCGGCGCGGCGCTGGACCTGAAAGAGCCGCCGAAGCTGGCCGGCCGCGCGACGCTGAAGGCGGATGTCTCGCAAAGCGGCGCGGTCAGCAAGCTCATCGGCCAGGGCGGCGTGACGAATCTGGAGATCGGCGCCGGCGAGCAAGTCGTTCGTGAGCAGCAGGTCGATCTCGCGCTTGACGCGGCATTCGACGCCACGGCCAAGCGCCTGACGCTTGGATCCAACAAGCTGCGTTCGAAACTGCTGACGGCCGAACTGCGCGGCACGGTCGACGCGATCGATCGCGAAGCGGTCGCCGCGCTGAGCGGCCGATATGACGCTTCGTGGAAAGAGTTGACGACGCTGCTGCGTGAATTCTCGCCGACGAGCGCGGACCTGCTGATCCTGAACGGCGCGAGCAGCAGCGAGTTCAGCCTGAACGGGCCGCTGAACCGGCCGGATGCGAAACCGGAGCTGCGAGCCGCGAGCGCGAAGGCAGGCTTGGGGTGGGATTCGGCCAAACTCGTCGGCGTCGATGTCGGATCGGCCGCGATCAACTTGAGTTTGGCGGACGGCCAGATCGTCATCGCGCCGACAGCGATCGCAGCCGCGCAGGGAAAGGTGAATCTCGCCGGCGCGATCGACTTCCGCGGCGAGGCGCCGGTGGTGCGCATGCCGGGCCAAACGCGCGTGCTGCAGGATGTCCGGCTGACGACCGAGCTCAGCCGGCAACTGCTGGCGCGCATCAACCCGATTTTCGATCATGTGACGTCTATCGAAGGATCGGCGCGCCTGGACGTAACGGACCTCGCGTTTCCGCTGGGCGAAGCGGCTCGCCGGCAGAGCGCCGGCGGCGGCCACCTCGAGCTGATCGACATGAAAGTCCAGCCGACCGGGCTGCTGGTCGAGCTGCTGCGGCTGGGCGGCGTCGTGACGGATCGCGGAATGCTGACGGTTGTCGTGAAGGGTCTGGATTTCGCGGTCGACAAGGGCCGCGTGAATTACCGCGATTTCACGCTGATTTTCCCGACCGATTTCGACCTGAAGTTTTACGGGTCGGTCGGCCTGGATGACACGCTCGACCTTGTCGTCTCCGTTCCAGTTCGCCCGGAACTGCTCGAAGCGCTGAAGGTGCGTGGGCCGGTGGTTGAGTACGCGCGCTACCTGGCCGGCACGCGCGTCGATCTTCCGCTGGTCGGCACGCGCCAGCAGCCGCGGCTGGATTTCGCCAAAGTCGATATTCGCCCGCTGGTCGAGCGCGCCATGCAGGAAGCGGCCAAGCAGTCCGGCGGCAAAGCCGCGGACGACGCGCTAAAGAAGCTGCTCGGCGGCGAAAAGAAGAAGCAAAACTGACAACCGCGAGTCGCGCTGGAAACGTCGGTCGTGCGCTGCAAACCGATGACGAGACTTCGCGTCAGCTAGCGCAGTTTCGAGAATGGTCCGTCGCGCGAGGAAGCGCGGGCGTCAGGTCCGCGCGGGCCAGAGGGCCGCACTCGCCCATCCGACGTGCGATGCTCGTACAGTTCCAGTTGTTCCGTCGCGTCGGGCCTCTGTGCCCGACGCAAAATTCGCCTTCGGACGCAGACGTCCGACGCGACGCGAAAAGTGCATCCGCTCTAGCCGGTCGCCTTCGCCTTCGCGGCATTCAAACGCTTGGCCAGGCGGCTCTTGTGACGCGCGGCGGCATTGGGGTGAAGCAGGCCGCGATTCGCTTCGCGATCCATGTGCTTCACCAGTTCCCGCGCGTCGCTTGCCGCCGATGCGCCGCCGTCGGCGACAGACTTAAGCGTCTTTCGCATTTTGCTCTTGAGCGCGCTGCGGCGGGCGCGGTTGCTGGCACGGCGTTTGGCGTTTTGTCGCATTCGCTTCTTGGATGAAATCGAGTGAGCCACAAGTTCTCCTGATCGTGGGAAGTCGTCGCTGGATGTCGTCGTCCTATTTCAACGCTTCGAGGCGCTTCCGCGCGTCGCCGTCGGCGTAATTGTAGTCGTAACGCAACAGCTTGCTTAGCGTCGACCGGCCGTCGTCGGTCGCGCCGGCCTCGAGCTGCGCGCGGGCAAGCCAGTACAGGATCTCTTTCTGCAGATCGTCACCCTGAATGTCGTACCCAGTCAGCGCCTCGCCGAGCACGTCGACCGCGGTTTGGAAGGTCTGTTTCTCGTAGAAACATCGCCCGAGCAGCACCTGGCAGCGCGTTCGCGTGCGCGGGTCGTTCTGGGCTTCCTGCAAAACCGGAATCGCCTCGTCGAACTGCTTCATGCGGAAGAGCGTTTCGCCAAGACGGAAGCGCAGCCGATAGTCGGTCGGATACTGTGCACAGCGTTCGCGATAGATCCCGGCCTCGACGTCCAGAACGTCCATCATCGCCAGGCGCGCCTGCTGCGCATCGTCCGGCGAGCCGCTGGCACGCGCGCGGTCGGCGATTTCGCGCAGCTCGCGGCGGCGCTGCCGCATCAGCACGTCGTCGGCCCGCATCTTGAAGCTGTAATTCCGCGTTGACTGATATGTGTCGTTCAGCAGGCGAATCGCCTGATCTTCCTCGGGCTTCTGTTCGCGCTTCAACAGCGCGTCGATCAGCGCGTTCAGCTTGCCCGCGACTCCCGGGTTGGCCTCGTATTCTTGCCGTGCCGCCGCGATCAGGTCGTCGAGCGTCTGCTCGCCCTGCTTGACGCGGTCGGCGTCGTGCAGCAGCTTCTGCTTGTCGCCGTCCTGCAGCGAGTCGCGGAACGACTCGGCCTCGGCGTACTTTCCGCGCGTAATCGTCAGCCGGCCCGACAGGTCGCGCTGCTCGTCCTTCAGCGCCATGTCGCCCGGGTTACGGGCCATCAGGTACTCGACCGCCGAGACCGCCTGCTCGTAGAAATACGCGGCGAATTGGGGCTTGACGGCCTCGACGCTCTCGGCCGCCTCGACCAGCGCCTGCCGAAATGTCTTGAACCGAGCCACGTTTGGTTTCTTCTCGCGGCGCATCGAGTCGAACGCCTGCGGCGCGATCCACTTCAGCGTCTCGATAAACCCGGCCCGCGCGGCGTTCTTCAGCAGGCCGTCGATATACGAGTCGCTCGCCGGATCCTTCGCGAACAAATACGCCGCGTTGAGCATGCAGGCCTTGGCATCCTTGCCGGTCATGGGCTTCTTGAGCCCTTCCATCATGGTGGGCTTCTTGCCGCCGGCCTGCTGGCGCTGGACTGCGAGCGATCGCAGGACTTTGTGCCCGTCTTCGACCGCCTCGGGCCAGAAGTTCAGCCCGCTGATGAAGCACTCGATGGCGTAGTCGTACTCGCGGCGTTCGCGGCAGTCGCCGGCTTTCTTGAACCACTGGCGGGCCTTCGACTTCTCCACGTCAGTGAACGTCGGCAGGTCAGCGGAGGCGGCTTGTGTTTCTTTGGGTGGTTGCGCTTGCGCCATTTCGCGACTCTGCAGGTACCGTGGACGCTCCCATTGAGCGGGTCGAACACGGCTTTATACCACACTTGATGGCGAACATGAAGGGTTGGATGCCGACGAGCAACGGGCGGGGTGCGGCGACTTAGTGCCGCGGACCGCATCCGCGCGTGACTCATTATTGATCGGACGTGCGGCCACAAAGAACATCTTCCGCCGGGTTCATATTAGGTTGACATGGCCGGGTGCACCCGCATAGCCTAGGGGTGGTTGCGGGGAAAGAGCGTCTCAATCTGAATCCAATCGGATTCGCCCGCGAACCGGAAAATTGTTCGCGCACGCTTGCGGCGAGCAAGCGCGCCGATTCTGTCATCGGCTCATGAGAGCTTCTTGCAAGGAGAAACTGGATGAGGACACGTACATGTTTGGCCCTCGCGGCCACGCTTTGTTGGTGCACAGCGATGTCGCTGGCCCAACCGGCGAACGACAATTGCGCCACAGCCACGGTGATCTCGAGCTTCCCGTTCATCGCCGCCGACAGCGGCGTTACTGCGACGGACGAGACGATCGACATCACCTGCAACTCGGGCACCATCGCGCGGCGCGGCGTGTGGTACACGTTCACCGCCCCGGCCAGCGGCACGAACATCCTGAATTTCGCGGAAACGAGCACGAATGACACCGCGGTTGCCCTGTTCACGGGCACTTGCGGCGCGCTCACGCAGGTCAACTGCTCCGACCCGGAGAGCTGGGCCTTCACGCTCACCAACGGCACGACCTATTACATCCTTGTGGCGATGTGGTCGAGCACGACCGTGCCGACCGTTGCTTACGGCGTGACAATCAACATCGTGCAGCCGCCCACCAACGAAGACTGCGCGACGGCGAAGGTCATCTCGAGTTTCCCGTATGCCGACGGTCCGGCGGGCCCGGCGCAGACGGATGAAGTCGCGTTTGACGTCACCTGTAACTCGGGCACGCTGGCTCGTCGTTCGATCTGGTACACGTTCACGAGTTCGGCGGCGCCGGTTCAGACGCTTTCGTTCAGCGAACTGAGCGCGAACGACACGGCGGTGGCCCTGTTCACCGGTTCGTGCGGCGCGCTGACGCAGGTCAACTGCTCGGATCCGGAGTCATGGACCTTCGCGCTCACGCCCAGCACCACGTACTACATCATGGTCGCAATGTGGTCGAGCACGACCGTTCCGACCGCCGGCTATCAGATTACGGCGAACATCGTCATCCCGCCGGCGAATGACGCGTGCTCCGGCGCGATTCCCGTGGCGTGCGGCTCGTCGACCGCGGCGGTGATTGACGGCGCGACCGTTGACTTCCCGTCCTCGCCCACCCTGACCTGCGGCGGCACGAGTTCGACGGCGACGTACAGCGGCAAGTCGGGCATCTGGTACAGCTACGTCGGCGATGGAAACCCCGTCCAATTCAGCACGTGCAATGCGGGCACCAACATCGACACGGTTTTGGTGGTGTTCAACGGAACCTGCGGCGCGCTAAGCTGCGTGATCGGCAATGACGATGCCGGCTCGGCGGCCTGCTCGCTCAGTTCGCTGCGTTCGATCGTGAGTTTCACCACGACGAACGGAACGACGTACTACATCATGGTCATGCCGTTCTCCGGCAGCACCGGGAACGTCCAGCTTGACGTCGTGTGCTCGCTGCCGCTGGGCGTGACGTGTACCGCGCAGTCCGGCGCACCGAGCGCAGTCCGCGTTCTGAACGCGACCGTTTCGCCGGGCACGAATCCGTCTAGCACTGGCGTCGCCGTCTCGTGCGATGCCTCGCTGATCGGCGGCGGCACGGTCACGATGCTTGACGACGGCAACCCGCCTGATGCAACCGCGGGCGACAACATCTACTCGGGCAACGTCACCGTCGGGGCCGTGGCGGTTGGGTCGTACTCGCTGCCCGTGACCGCAACGGATGCGCAGTCGCGCACCGCGACGTGCAACATCTCGTTCAGCGTGACGGCCCCGCCGCCCGCGAACGACGATTGCGTCAATGCCATTCCGGTTGCTTGTGATTCGTCAACGGCCGGCACCATCGCCGCCGCGACGATCGACTTCCCGACCGGCGGGACGATCCTGCCCTGCGCCAACACCGGTGATCAGGCCGAATACAACGACCGCCGCGGCGTCTGGTACACCGTGACGGGCAACGGCAACACGATGCGAGTCAGCACCTGCGACGCGGGCACTGACTTCGACACGCAGATCGTCGTGTTCAGCGGCGTGTGCGGTTCGCTCTCGTGCGTTGCCGGAAACGACGATGCGTTCGGTGGATGCACGTTAAGCGGCACGCGTTCGGTCGTGGACTTCAGCAGCACGCTTGGGACCACCTACTACGTGCTGGTGCTTCCGTGGTTCACCACGGCGACAACCGGCAACTTCGTGCTGAACGTGGTTTGCACCGTCCCGCTGGGCGTGGCTTGCCAGACTCCCAGCCCGTCGTCAGTGCCCGCGGGCGGCAGCACGCTGCTCCGCGCCACCGTCACGCCGGGCACGAATCCGGCCAGCACGGGAATTTCCGTGACGGTCGACGCCTCGCAGATCGGTGCCGGCACAGTGACGCTGCTGGACGACGGCAATCCGCCGGACGCCACCGCCGGCGACAACATTTACTCGGCGAACGCCACCGTAAGCGGCGCCACCACGCCGGGCAGCAAGACGCTTGCGACGACAGTGACCGACGCGGAGTCGCGCACGGCAACGTGCAACATGACGCTGACTGTCACTGCTCCTCCGCCGGCGAATGACGATTGTGCCAACGCGATCATCATTCCGGGCGTGCCGTACAGCGTGTCGGCGAACAACGACACCGCGACCGCCGACGGAATCGCCGGCAGTTGCAACAGCGGCTCGGCGACCACAATGCAGAATGCGACCTGGTGGTCGTTTACTCCGAGCGTGTCGGCGGACTACGTGATCACCGTCGATGACACGACGTTCTTCGACTCGATCGCCGTAGTTTCGACCGGCGTGTGCGGCGCGCAGACGGAAATCACTAGCGGTTGCGGCGACGAGCCTCAGCCGATCGTGATGACTGTGACGCTCTCAGCAGGTACGACGTACCTGATCCAGATCGGCGATTGGGGCGTCTCGGAAGGCGGCGGCGCGTTCGACTTCTCGATCGACGCGATCGGCGCGTGCTGCTTGGGGGTCAACTCGACTCCGCCGGCCGCGCCGCGCACCTGCTCACCGCTGACCAGCGGCGCGTGCACCACCGCCGGCGGCCGCTACCAGGGCGCCGGCTCGGTCTGCACGCCGGGCGCTTCCTGCTGCCCGGGCGACATTGACGGCGACTTCGACGTCGATGAGTCCGATCTGGGCGTCCTGCTGGGCAACTGGCAGACCGCGCAGACGCCCAACAGCGGCGGCGATCTGGACGGCAGCGGCTTTGTCGACGAGGCCGACCTGGGCATCCTGCTCGGCTCGTGGGGCTGCCTGCTTCCGTAGCAGTTTGTTGCAACAATCGCGCGACGCGCGATTGACGTAAGATGTAAACCCGCGGGCCGCTCCGAACTTCGGGGCGGCCCGCGGCGCTTTGATGCAGGTTCGAGTGACGAATAGCGAGTAACGAGCTAAGACAGGGATGCGGTCTGGAATCTACTTGGCGCGCAAATACCGATCGATCGCCGCGGCGGCGCGCTTGCCGTCGCCCATCGCCAGAATCACCGTCGCCGAGCCGCGCACGATGTCTCCGCCGGCGAAGACGCCTGGTTTGCTGGTCATGCCGTTCGGGTCGATCTCGACATAGCCCCATTTGTTGAGGCGAATGTCCGGCGCGGTCGAAGTAAGCAGCGGGTTGGCCCGCGTGCCGAGCGCCTCAATTACCACGTCGCAATCGACCACGAAGTTCGAGCCTTCGACCGCGACCGGCCGACGCCGGCCGGAGTCGTCCGGCGCGCCGAGTTCCATGCGGACGCATTCCAGCCCGCGCACCCAGCCGCGATCGTCGCCCAGGATGCG
Organism: Phycisphaerae bacterium; assembly: GCA_046350315.1. Lineage (GTDB taxonomy): Bacteria > Planctomycetota > Phycisphaerae > UBA1845 > Fen-1342 > CAZHTF01. The sequence continues at coordinate 561,290 of JAXMAP010000002.1, read as the reverse complement.
CACCGGGTTGCACAGGAGGTGAAAGACGATTCCTTCTTCTTCCGCGTGCCGCACTTCCTCGACGCGGGCCGGCATTTCCTCGCGTCCGCGGCGATAAATCAGCAGCGCCTCACGCGCGCCGAGCCGCCGCGCGGTGCGGACGGCGTCCATCGCCACGTTGCCGCCGCCAATCACCGCCACGCGATCGCCGCGAATGACCGGCGTGTCGCTATTCGCTTCGCGCCCGGCGCCCATCAGGTTGACGCGCGTCAGATACTCGTTCGCCGAGTAGACGCCCTTCAGGTGCTCGCCCGGAATGTTCATGAAGATGGGTAGCCCGGCCCCGATCGCCAGGAACACGGCGTGAAATCCGGCCTCTTTCAGCAGTTCGTCGACCGTGAACGTTCGACCGATGACGACGTTGCAAGTGATCTTCACGCCCATCTCGCGCAGCCGATCGATCTCCGCGTCGATCACGTCGTTCGGCAGCCGGAACTCGGGGATTCCGTACACCAGCACGCCGCCGGGCCGATGCAGCGCTTCGAAGATCGTCACGTCGTGGCCCAGTCTGGCCAGTTCGCCCGCCGCGGTCAGCCCGCCCGGCCCGGATCCGACGATGGCGATCTTGAAGCCGGTGGGCGGCGCGACGATCTGCCGCACGTCGTAGTTCTCGCGCGCCCAGTCGGCCACGAATCGCTCGAGATGCCCGACAGCGACGGATTCGCCGTCTTTACCCTTCGCTCGAATGCAGACGGCCTCGCACTGCTGCTCCTGCGGGCAAACGCGGCCGGTGATTCCGGGCAGCGCGTTCGCCTCGAGCAGCACCGCCGCCGCGGCGTGCAGATCGCCCGCCGCCACGAGATCCATGAAACGCGGAATGTCGATCCCGACCGGGCAGCCGGCGATGCACTTGGCGTCCTTGCAACTGAGGCAGCGCTCGGCCTCGTGGTGCGCCGCCGCCGCCGGAAACCCGCGATTCACTTCGCAGAAGTCCGCGCTGCGCTGGCGCGCGTCGCGCTCGGGCATTTCCTGCCGAAGGATTTTCATCCGTTCTTTCGGCGTCAGCGGCATCAGCGATCTCCGCTCCTGCGAGGCGTGACTATTGAGTCTTTACGGGGGTCGCGGTTTGACACTCCGCTTCCATGCGACGCAGCGATTCCTTCTCCTGATCGCGGTAGGCGGTCAGCCGGTCGGCGAGCTCGTCGAAATCCACCTGGCGCCCGTCGAACTCGGGACCATCGACGCAGGCGAAACGCATCTTGCCGCCGACCGTGACGCGACAGCCGCCGCACATTCCCGTGCCGTCGACCATGATCGGATTGAGCGACACGATCGTGTGAATATTGGCCTGCTTCGTGATTGCAACGACGGCCCGCATCATCGGAACCGGGCCGGCGGCGTAAACAACGTCGATCTTCGCGCCATCTGCGATGAGTTGCGACAGGCGATCGGCAACCGTGCCGCGCGAGCCGTAGCTGCCGTCGTCGGTGCAGATCAGCAGTTCCTGGCAGACGCCGCGCAACTCCGCTTCGAGCATCACCAGCTCGCGCGTCCGGCCGCCGCTGATCGCGATGACGTGATTCCCGGCGTCGCGCAAAGCCCGCGCCAACGGGTAGATCACCGCGGTTCCAACGCCGCCGCCGACAACCACGGCACGGCCGAAGCGGCTGATTTCGGTCGGCTTGCCGAGCGGGCCCATCACGTCGCGAATCGAATCGCCCGCGCCGCGGCGGCACAGTTCGATCGTGCTCTTGCCGACCGCCTTCACGATCAGCTCGATGTGCCCGAGCCCGGCGTCGGAGTCCGCGATCGTCAGCGGGATGCGTTCGGAATCGTCGTCGCAGCGAACGATGACAAACTGGCCGGGCTGACGATGACGCGCAACGAGCGGCGCCTCGATGCGCAGCCATTTCACGTCCGATGCCAGCCAGCGAGCGTCGAGAATCGGAAACAAGACGGCCCTCCACTGATTCGTTAGCAGATAACGAACAGGTACTGGGCAATTTGCGTGCCAAATGGCGCGGATTATCGACCGCGCCGGACGGTGACGCGGCGCGGCGCCTAGGGGCGGCGCAGAGGCCGATTCAGCGAGCGCGCGACGTCCTCGGCTTGCTGACGCGTCCATCCGCCGCTGAGGTTCGCCGTTCCGCCTGAGATTTCGGTGACGATGATCGGCGAGATGATCAGATCGTCATTCACGTAGAACGCGAGCCGGCCGCGGAGATTGGCGCGCGTGATTTCGGCCAGTTTCCGGGCCGCCAGGCGGTCGAACGTGATTTGTATGAAGCTTTCGGACTTGCCGTGCAGCGCGACGGCTGATTCCACGTCGTCTTCCGTCAGTTCCGGCGTCGGATTGACGAAGAAAGCGGCTCCTCGCTCGTCCTTGCGCTCCTCGTAGCCTTCGTGCGCCTGCGTGGACGCCAGGTGCACGCGCACCTTCGCCCGCAATGGGCTATCAGCGGGCTGCGACGCGGCGGGATTCGCCGCGCAGCCGGCAAGCGCCGCGATGACAATCGGAAGGCCGCTGCATGCGGATGAACGCAGATACCTGCGCGCGGCACATTGTCGGCGTGGGTTCGACATCACAGCCCCTCAAGCATCGGTTTCCACTCGCCCTTAGCCAACCTCTGGCGTAATTCGGCGAGCCGCCCATCCGGACCCGAACAATCAAGCCGGCCCGCAAGTGTGCAGATTGTGGGTGGCGGGCTGAGTCGATCGGCATGCGCTCGGCTTCGCGAGCTAGGCACGGATACTTCGCGCCTCACGCAGCCCGCACCGGGTGATGGTTGCAGTCGCATCAATTGTGCCGATCGAAGCGGGACCTGAGCATACGTTTGGCCTTCATCGTCACAGAACTCGACCTCGAAGACGCCATCGCCGAGCTCCTCGACGACCGTCCCCACTTGCCCACGTACGAGACCATGCGCCGGCAGTTCCGCGAGCACGGCGACCACGTCGAGCAGTTTCGGGCTCTCCACCATCGTCATCCCTCGATGCTCGATTTTACCACGTGCCCGGCTGAAATGGTCTGTGCGGTTCGCGCCAGCCCAAGCCGAGTGCGACCAATCGTGGCCGCCACAATCGGGGTGCCGGGACCAGAACTTCCAAATCTCGGCGCTTGGCAGGTTGCGTGTCCCTGGTTCGCAAGGCGAGTCGGCGGTGAATTTCGAGTTCGTTTTTTTGTGAGAGCGGTTGACAATTTTCGCGTGTTCTTGTAATTAGATAAATTATTAGTTATGTGCGGTCGCGGAGTGCGGAAGAATGGCGCGAGAGAGACAGAAAGTCGACCCCAGCCGGATTACGCCACTGCTCCTCCACAAGTGGCCTGGTGGCGCGCTTGCTGAGGGCTTTGTGCCTTTCCCGAAGCGGCTCCTCCGTTGCGCCGGCAAGATTTTCAGAGGTACGAACCGACTCGGACATCTGCGCGTCGTGCTTGCAATCGTAGACAGCGCACGACCCGACCGAGACCTGCTCCCGACCGCTCGCTACCTGGGTTACGTAACTGGAATGTCGCGCGCGCGGGTGTTGAGGTACCTGGACGAGCTACGCGATCGGAAGGTACTTAGCTGGGAGGAGACGCCCGAGGGGCTGAAAATCGACTACACGCAACTCGTGCGTCGAATCGTTCGGCTTACGGAGGACGAATGACAGCCCCGGGGCTCGGGGCGCAGCAGAATTCCGGAATTCCGGCTGTGCCGCGCGAGACTCCAAATCTCGGTGATGTGGCTTCCAAAACCATTCCCCGAGCCCCGGTGGTCTATTCCAAGCGTACGCGTTTGTACCTGTAAACTCAACGCCCGATCGCTCAATTGCCCTTAGCAAATGGGCCTACAGCCCCTCCAGCCTCAGTTTCAATTCGCGCTCCGCCAACTCGCGCGTGAATTCGTCCACGTCGCCCGACAGCACGCGCGGCAGGTCGAAGATGTCCTGGTTGATGCGGTGATCGGTGCAGCGATTCTGCGGGAAGTTGTACGTGCGGATGCGGTCGTTGCGATCGCCGCTGCCGACCATGCTTTTGCGCTCGCTGGCCAGTTTTCGTTGCTGCTCGCTGTGCAAATGCTCGAAAACGCGCGAAAGCAGGATGCGGCGGGCCTTGGCGCGATTCTTGTGCTGGCTCTTTTCGTCGCGCATCGAGACCGTGATGCCGGTCGCGATGTGCTCCAGCTTGATGGCGCTCTCGACCTTGTTGACGTTCTGCCCGCCAGGGCCGCCGGCGCGGCTGGTGTGCTCCAGCACGTCGGATTCCCAGTTGATGTTCACCTCAATCTCGTCCGGTTCGGGCAGTACCGCGACCGTCGCGGCGGAAGTGTGAATGCGGCCCTGCGTTTCGGTCTCCGGCACGCGCTGCACGCGATGTCCGCCGGCCTCGAAGCGATACGTCAGATACACGCCTTCGCCGGTGACGTTCAGAATCGCCTCGCGCACGCCGCCGAGGTCGGATGGCGAGAGCGACATCGTCTCGCACTTGAAGCCTTTTCGCCGCGCCAGGCCCTGATACATGCCGACCAGTTCGCCGGCAAACAGGGCGGCCTCTTCGCCGCCGGTGCCGGCCCGGATTTCGACGATGATGCTGGAGATCGCCCCTTCGTCGCCGGTGACGAGTTTTTCCTGCAGATTTTTCAGGGCCGCCTCGCGCCGTGCCGCCAGGTCGGCGATCTCGCTTTCGGCCAGCCCGCGCAAGTCGGCGTCCGCCGAATCGTCGGCCAGAATCGCCTGCGCCTCGATGACCTGCTTCATCACGGCGCGATATTCGCGATACGACTTGAGCGTTTTCTCGAGCTCGCCGTGCTCTTTCGCCAGGCGCACCAGCAGGGCGCTATTGGCGGCGGTTTCCGGGCGGCTCATTTCGTCGGTGATCTGCGCGGATCGGGCGGCCATCTGCTCGACGCGGGCGATCCAGGCGGGGTCCGTGATGGTCTGGGTCATGGAAGAGCTCGGTCAAGTCAAAGAAACCCGACGCGCCAGCGAGCGGCAGCCGATGGTCGCGCGGCTGCCAGAATTCGAATCCGTCGGGTGCGTCGGCCGTATTGACGCACTTCGAAGCCGTCGGGTGCGTCGCGGCTCCTTGCGCTTGGCGGGTGCCGCGACACCTGAAAAAAGAGAACGACGGCGCGGCGCGCGGCCGAACCGTCGTTCCGTCGCTTTTCCGACGCCGCTAGCGACCGGCTTTGGCCTTCGCCGCCGGCGCCTTGTCTTTGGCGAAATAGTCTCCGCCGAACTTCTTCTGGAAGCGCTCGACCCGGCCGGCGGTGTCGACGAATTTCTGCTTGCCGGTGTAGAACGGGTGACAGTTACTGCAGATGTCCACGCGGATTTCCTTCACGGTCGAGCGCGTTTTGAACTCGTGACCGCAGGCGCAGTGGACCTTCGTCTCGTGATACTCGGGGTGAATCTTCGCTTTCATGATACGCCCATCCTGACTGGCGGCTATGCGATTGGCCGCGAGCCTTGTATTATTGCATGAGACTTCCCGAATGGCAACCGGCGAAATTCCCGTACTGAGCGCCGCCATGTGGTTCGGCACCCGCTACGGCGCGCTCCGTCAGAGCCGCGATCGTCGAGGTGGCTTGTGCTCCAGCCCGACCGCGCCCTGAGGGTCGCGGCTTTGAAAGCAGCGATTTTGAGCGTCAAAGTCTTCCTGGCGTAGATACTGGATCAACGCATGACCCCCGCGAGCGACCCGGAAGTCATACGACTCGAGCAGATCGTCAAGATCTACCGCAAGCCGGGGGTCGATGTCGAGGTCCGCGCGCTGCGCGGCGTCTCGCTGAGCATTCGGGGCGGCGAAATGGTGGCTGTGATCGGCGCTTCCGGCAGCGGCAAGAGCACGTTAATGAACATCCTGGGCTGCCTGGACCGGCCGACCTCCGGCACGTACTGGCTCGAAGGCCGGGACGTGTCGCAACTCGACGACGACGCGCTCTCCGACGTCCGCGGCCAGCGAATCGGCTTCATCTTTCAGAACTTCAACCTGATCGGCACGCAGACGGTCGTCGAAAATCTTGAAACGCCGATGTTCTACCAGGGCATCCCGTCCAAGCAGCGCCGCGAAAAGGCCGGCCGCATCGGCGAGCGCGTCGGCCTGGGCGACCGGCTCACGCACCGCCCGGTCGAGCTCTCCGGCGGTCAGCAGCAGCGCGTCGCGATCGCCCGCGCGCTGATGAACGACCCGGCCATGCTGCTCGCGGATGAACCGACCGGCAATCTGGATAGCAGCACCGGCGAGGCGATTCTGGCGCTGCTCGAAGAACTGAACGCCGGAGGGATGACGCTCGTCCTCGTCACGCACGACCCGCGCGTCGCGTCGCGCTGCCGGCGGACGATCGAGTTTAGCGACGGGCTCATCTCGCGCGACGAGTGATCCGCGAATTGGCGCATCGCTGCACCTCGGGTACTGGTACTGCCTGGCCGATCGTGACGGAAAGGGACCACATGCGCGCGTGAAAAGAAAAAATGCACGGCGCAGACATTCGTGCGCAGTGCGGCGCTCGGAGACGCTAATCTGAAATCCCAAATCTGAGATTGCTACCTTACGGTGTGCACGCAATGGCGAATGTCGAAGAATCGAGAGACATCCTTCGGACCGTCGCACGCGCGCTCGACGCGGGGCGCGCCGCGGACGCCGTGCATCAGTTTACGCAAGCGCTCTCGCACGACAGCTCTCTCAAACAGGTCGACCTCCCGCCGGCGCTCACGAAATCGCTCGGCGCCGAGCGCACCGCGGCGCTGATCGCCGCGTTCGCTGAACACTCCTGCATGGTGTGCAAGCGCGGCCTGCTCTTGTGCGAGGAGTGCGCGGGCAAAGGACACGTCGGCGACAACCGCGTCTGCGACCTCTGCGTCGGATTGGGGACCGCGAACTGCGATTTCTGCTCCGGATCCGGCTGGATCACCTACAACTATGTGCCCGAAGGGCTTCGCGCCGCGGTTGTGCTCGCGCGGAGCAAGCTCGCACTCGCGGAAGGGCAGGAATTGCTGAAGACGCCGATCCCGAACCCCGGCGAACGGAGCGCGTCGGGCGGCAGGAAGCAGCTCGCGCAGCAGCTTCTTCGGCTGAATCGAATCCTGGGCGTATTCAACAACGCGCTGGGAGTCGCGCAGAATCCGCCCGGCGCCGGCCCGGCCGCCGCCGAAACGCTGAAAAAAGTGGAAGCCGCGTGTTCGAAAGCGGCGCAGCGGATGATCCGTCGCGTGCGCCAGTTGTTGTCGCTGCTGGCGGAAGCATCGCTGGCCGAAGCGGAGCGGGCGACCGACTCTTCAAAGCGGGAACTCGCCGAGCGACGTGCGACGTTCTATGAAGCGCTGGCGAACTCGGCGGACTTCATCGGGACGGGCTTGTATCACGTATACCTGCGCGATCAGGGCCAGAAACAACAGTCGCCTCAGCCGGCGTCACCGCCGCCGTCGGAGTCAGCGCAGCCGCCTTCGCCTGCTCCGCCTCCGCCGGAAGCAGCAGGCTGATGAGCGTTCGCCCGGGGCGGGCTTCCACTTTTTCTCCGGCGACGAGGACCGCCAGGCGGCCATTCTCCGCCGCGACGAGCAGCGGAAGCGCCGCGTCGCCGTGGCGTTGCCGAAATTGCTGATAGTCGAACTCCGCGGAAAGCCGGGTGGTTCGAATCGACGCGTGACGGGCGAGAAGCTCGTCGATCCGCGCCAGCGTTGCGTTTGTGCCGAAAAGCAGGCGGCCGTGGAACTGCGCGCTGATCTTGGACCGGCCGGTCTCGCTTCCCTTGGGTGGGAGTTGAAACAGATTCGCACGGCCGAAGATGTGGGCGAAGCGTTGGACGGCGAGCGTATTCACCTCGTCGTTCGACGTAAGCGCCAGCAGACGGCCGATTCCTGACAGGTCGAGCTTCTCCAAAGTGTCATCCGCCAGCGCGCTTCCATAGTGCGTGGCGAGCCCGGCCATTTGCGCCGCGATGATGTTCTCGCGGTTCGTGTCGACCAGCAGCGCGCGAAAGCCGCACGATTTCGCGGCCCGCGCCAACTCGCGCGCGAATGTGCCCGCGCCGAGAATCAACAGGCCCTGCGGATCGGGGTCGGCCAGCTTCAGCCGCCGCGCGGCGATTCCGCTGGTCAGACCGTACACCAGCACGGTGCCGACGATGGTGGAAAAGACGATTGGGACCAGCAAGCGGGCCTGTTCGAGTCCGTTCTTTTCGAGCGCCAGCGCGAATACGGACGTGACGGCCGCGGCGACAATTCCGCGCGGGGCCATCCAGGCCAGGAAGGCGCGCTCGCGCCATTCGAGGCGAGAGCCGATGGTCGAGACCAGCACGCACGCCGGGCGAACGACGAGCAGCAGTGCCAAAAGAAAGAACGCGGTTCCGATGCCGACGCTCGCCAGGTCGGCGAGCTTCAGCCGCGCGCTGAGCAGCACAAAGACGGCCGAAAGCAGGAAGACGCGCAGGTTCTCTTTGAACTCGAGGATGTGCCGCACGTCGGCGAAACGCTGATTCGCCAGCGCGATTCCCATGACCGTGACCGCCATCAGCCCGGATTCATGGAGCAGCCAATTCGAGCCGGCGAAGATGGCCACGACGAGCATCGTCGCGACGAGCGTGTGCAGGTGGTCGGGAATCCAGAAACGGCGAATGGCGATTACGAGCACGCCGGCGCCGGCGAGACCGAGCGCGCTGCCGAGCAAGAGCGTACGGGAGACGGTCAGCGCCGCATGCGGAAGCGCGCCGTCGTAACGCCCCTCCGCGATGACTTCGAAGGCGATCACCGCCAGCACCGCGCCGACCGGATCGATCACGATTCCTTCCCACTTGAGGATGGAGTTCACCGCGCCGAGGGGGCGGATATGCCGAAGCAGCGGCAGAACGACGGTCGGCCCGGTGACCGTCAAGATGGCGCCCAGCAGAACCGAGATGCCGAACTCCAAGCCGATGAGCCAGTATGCCGCGGCGGCCGCCAGAATCCACGTGATCAGCGCGCCCAGCGTCACCAGCATCAGCACCACGCGCCCCACGCCGCGCAGTTCGCGGACATTCAACGTAAGCCCGCCTTCGAACAGAATCAGCGCGACGGACACTGACACGAATGGCAGCAGTAGATCGCCGAACAAATCGTCCGGCTTCACAACTCCGGCGATCGGACCGGCCAGAAACCCAAAGAGCAGAAGCAGCAAAATGGAAGGCAGGCGCAGCGCCCAGCCGAGCCACTGCGCCAGTGCGCCAAGCACCATGATGGATGCGAGCATCAGCAGCGGGTCGATCGCCATTGACTCCTCGCGGTGCGGCGGCAGGCCCCGCTGGCGCATGGTAGCCCCGCGGCTCCCCATGCTATCCTAGCGCTTCGATCCATGGCCAGATCCGATCTTCCAGCGTCGCCGCGCTTCTCCGGGCCCGCTCGCGCGGTTCTGTCATTCGCGCTGCTCATCATGATCGGATCCGGCGCGCTCGCGCTTCCCGCGGCGGCCGCCGGCCGGAGCTTGTCGCTAGTCGACGCGCTTTTTACGGCCACATCCGGCGTGTGCGTCACCGGACTGTCCACCATCACCGTCAACGAACGACTCTCAACAACCGGTCAAACCGTATTGCTGCTGCTGATTCAGTTGGGCGGATTGGGGATTACGACGGTCTCGACCTTGCTGCTGGTCGCGGCCGGACGAGCGACACTGGGCCACGCCGTTAGCGCGGAGGACACACTGGCCGCGGTGCGCGTGCGGCCACTGCGGCTGCTGTCGTGGGTTGCGCTCGTAACCCTCCTGGCCGAGGCGGCCGGCGCGATTGTCTTGCGAAGCCGGCTATCAGGTCCCGATGCGTGGTGGACGGCCGTTTTTCACAGCGTCTCAGCATTCTGCAATGCGGGCTTTTCCTTGTATCCGGACGGGTTGACGGGCAGCCGATCGGATCCGGTCGTGCTCGGAACGATCGGCGCGCTGATCATCCTCGGCGGCCTGGGATTCATCGTGCTTCGCCAACTCGCGCTCTGGTTCGCTTCGCTGATCACCGGACGCCGCAGCGCGCTCCTGCTGCACAGCCGGGTTGTTCTAACGGCGAATTTCGTGCTGTGGGTGTTGGGGGCCGCGGTGCTGTGGGGACTGGAGCGAGAAGGCGCGTTCGCGGGCGGATCGTTTGCGGAGTCGCTGCTCGGTGCGGCGTTTCAGTCGGTCAGCGCTCGAACCGCCGGATTCAACACGGTGGACTTCGCTGCGCTGCGCGAGCCGACGCTGTTCGCCGTGATGTTCCTGATGCTGATCGGCGCGTCGCCCGGAAGCTGCGGGGGCGGGCTGAAAGTCACCACGGCGGCGGTCCTGTTCGCGACCGTCGCGGCCCGCTTGCGCGGCGCGGAGTCCGTGGGATTGCTTCACCGCACCGTTCCAGCGACGACAGTGCAACGCTCGTTCCTGCTCTTGTCGCTCTCGCTGCTCTTCCTGACCGTCGCCGTCGCAGGTCTGCTGTTCAGCGAGGAAGCGCGGCACGCCGGCGCGCGCGCCGACCGCCTGACCGTGCTCGCGTTCGAGGCGGTCTCCGCGCTCGGGACGGTCGGCTTCACAGCCGGCGTCACGCCGACGCTCTCGACCGCCGGAAAGCTGATTATCATCGTCTGCATGTTCGTCGGACGGCTGGGGCCGCTGGTCGTCGCGTTGGCCGTCCTTCAACCCCGGCGTGGGCCGGCGTATTCGTATCCGCAGGAAGAGCTGGCGATTGGATAAGCCATGAATAACTTCGCGGTCATCGGGCTCGGGAGATTCGGTCAGTGCGTGGTGGAGGCGCTCAACGACCGCCGGCGACAGGTCGTCGTCATCGACCGCAGCGAGGAAAAGGTGCAGCGCGTGCGCGACCTGGCCGCCAAGGCGATCAAGGCCGACGCGGTGAACGCCGAGCTGCTCAATGAGGTCATTCCCGAGGGCATCGATTGCGCGATCGTCGACCTGGGCGACGTGATCGGACAGAGCATTCTGGTCACGAATTGCCTGCACAAGATGGGGGTGAAGGAGATCGTCGTCGAGGCCGTCGACGATGAGCACGCCGAGATTCTCCGAATCGTCGGCGCCACGCGCGTCGTGTTTCCCGAGCGCGAGGCGGCCGAACGGCTGGCCGGCATGCTGGCGGGCCGCGGCGTGCTCGATTTCTTCGCCGTCAGCGAGGGTTTCTCGATGATCGAGATCCCGGTTCCCGATGCGTGGATCGGCCGCACGCTGGTGCAACTGCGACCGCGTCAGAAGGCGGAGATCGAGATCGTGGCGTTCCGCAAGCCCGCGATTTCTTCGGCGGACGAAAACTGGAGCCTGATCAACGCGGAGCGCCCGTTTGAGGCACAGGACATTGTGCTCGTGGCGGGGGCGTCGAAAAGCGTCGAGAACCTGATGGCGAAATGAGCCAGCCGCACCAATCCTGTAGCCTACGCGCGCTTCCCGTCGTCGAACGTCAAGTCGATGCCTGTCGCGAGAACGTCAAGTGTCGGCGATCCTTCACCACTCCCGGGAATCGCAGCGCCTGGCCGTGCATGACGACGTACACGCCCGCCGTCAGCAGGCGGCAGGCCAGCAGCGCTTCGGTGAGATTCTGATACGCGTCCGTATCGCGAAAGATGAACGGCCGCATCGCGCCGCTGAGCACCACCGGCTTGTTGAGTTCCGGCAGATTCGCGTGCAGCAATTCGCCCGTCTGGCTGAGCGTGTCGGTGCCGTGCAGCACGATCACGGCATCCTCGGTCGCCAGCGCGTCGCGGACCGCCGCCAGGATCAGGCCGCGATCGTCGTCGTTCATCTCAAGCGAATCCTTGGACATCACCGCGATGTGCCGCCAGATCAGGTTGCTCAGGCGCAGCACACCCATGATCTGCACCAATCCGGAACCCATGTTGCGCAGCGAACCATCCGTCTCGTCGTAGACTTTTTCGATGGTGCCGCCGGTGGTGAGGATCGCGACGCGCATGATATCCTTCGTCGTATCAGAGTTCGGCGAATTGTAGCGACGCAGGAGCACTCGCGCGGCTAGAAGAGCGACAGGCGACGGCTCGGCAGCCGGAAAATCCCGACGCGCCGGCAAGTGTGTGCGCGAGTACGCGCCGATCAGAACGCGAAGCGCCAGCGAGCGCGATTCACACTCGCGCTCGTTGGCGCTTCGTGTTCTGATGACGTGACACGGAGTCGCGCGGCTGATTCAGTTCGTTTCGGCGTGCGGCGTCACGGAGACCTGCCGACCGCGGAAAACGACGATGCCGTCGGCCAGCGAGAACAGCGTATCGTCGCGGCCACGGGCGACATTGCGGCCGGGTTTGAACGGCGTGCCGCGTTGACGAACGATGATCGAGCCGGTTTTGGCGGTCTGACCGCCGAAGAGCTTCACGCCCAGGAACTGCGGGTTGCTGTCGCGGCCGTTGCGGGTCGAGCCCTGGCCTTTCTTGTGAGCCATGTCGTAAGTCCGTCCGTTTTCGAAAGTTAGGGTCTAGCGCAACACCCAGCGCACCTCGCGCCGATATGCGTCGCTGATCTCTCGCGAGACCGGCGAAGCGGGCAGAGTATAGCGTATTTCAAGTGTCTTGCGAAGTGTAAAGAACCGCGGATTGGCGTTTCCGTCCGCGGCGGTGGATGCCGCCGCGCCGCCCGCCTTGGCGCTCATCGTTGGCGAAACGAACGAAGGATTCCGCACCAAACGCGTCTCGCCGCTCAAGCCGGCGACATAGACGGTGAAGTTGTTCACCGACAGGTCAATTTGCCGCCAGATCGCGACGGACTCGCGGGCGTTGTCATCGCCGACGCGCAGCTCGCCGATCGCCTGCGTCGGTGATACGAGATACGGGTGCGTGCGCTGATGGCGCTGCTTGATGGCCGCAAACACCGCGGGCGAAATCCCCATGTCGGTGTCGTGAACGTGGAGATTCTCGGTGACGATCTGGAACGTGGGATAGAAACGCTGCGTGTCAGCGCTCTTGTTCACCGCAGCGTAAACGATGTACCAGTAGGTCTCGGTGCGTCCGCCGGCCTGCACCTCGATCCGCTGCGGATCGAGGAACTTCAACTCGACTTCCCATGAGTTCGAGACCGGCGAAAGCGCCGGTCCGTGACCGACGTCGGTGAGGGCCTCGGGCAGATCGCCGACGAGCAGAATCAAAGATGCAAGCGCTGAAAGCATGTTCACTCCAAGACCCGCGCACAGGCAAGGCGCCGCAAAGCATGCCGCGTCGCAGAGCGCGGTTTCTCGCCACACTCGCTTGCGCTTCGCGTTCCGATCGCGATGATCCGCTTACGCGTCACGTCTAACCGCCGTACTGATTTCGTATGATCGCGCTGGCCGGATTGCCAGCCAGATTCAACGCGCCCAGCGCCTGCGAAGCGGCCGCCCGGATCGCCATGTTCGAATCGCCTTCCGCGATTGACGTCAACCGTTTCACCGACGCGTCAGACAGCATGTTTCCGGTTTGCTTGGCCGCGAGCGCCATTGCGTCGAACATCGAAACGCGGACGGCTTCCTCGGCTTTGTCATCGAGCGCGATGGACGCGACGGCCTCCTGCGCGTCCTTGCTCGGAACATACGCGAGCACCTGCGCCGCCGCGACGCGCAAGCCGGCATCCGCCGCCTTCAACGCGCCGATCAGCGGTTTCTCGGCGTCCTGCACCTTCACCAGCGAATTTTTCGTCGCCGCCAGGTTCCGCAGCACGCCGGCGGCCTCCATCGCGATCGACAGGCCCATCTCAGGCGAAAGCGCGGTGACGCCGGCTGACTTGCTAACCCGCGCCATGGCCGCCTTAAGCGCCTCGGGTCCCTGCTCGGCGTCGTACAGCGCCACGCGGCGATCGGTTCGCGAAAGCGCCGCGGCGGTCTGGCGACCGGCGACCTTATCGATCAGCACGACCGGCGTCCCGGCGAAGCGGGCTTCCTCGCGCAGTTTGCGCAGCGCGTCGGACAGCGACGGGTCCTGCGTGTCAGCGGCAAGAAAGATGAAATCGGCGCCGGCCGGAGCGCTACGAGCCTTGTCCAGACCGGGGAAGAGCTTTGCATCCACCAGGACTTCGAAACCCTCGGCGCGAAGCGCGGCGGCGATCGCGTTCGCCGAGGTTTCATCGCTGTCGACCACCAGCGCGCCGCGCGCGGCCGCGTGCAGCGTCAACGCTTCGCCTAGCGCCGGCATGAGCGCCTGCAAGTTGTAGAAAGGCTTGTCCGCCAGCGCCGCGCCCAGCGCCAGCGCCGCACGAACACGAACCATGCGATCGGGGAATGAGAGCGCCTCGGCCAGCGCGGGGCGGCCGTCGGCCGTGCCCGTCAGGCTCACCGGGCCGGCGGTCTTGCGCAGCGCCTCGATCAGCCCCAGCGAGACTGCGGCGTCCTTGTCGTCAACCGCTTTCGTCAGCGCCATCAGGCAGTATTCGGCCCCGGCGGACTGGGCGAAGTAACCCGCGGACGGGTAATTCGCGGGCCGCGTGGCGTCTTCCGCGCCGCCGAGCTGCGCCTCGCGCCGGAAGTTGGCCCCCAGCCAGACCGCGATGGCGGGCTTGAGATTGGGATTCAGGAGCAGCGCCTCTTCGGCGCAGCGCATCGCCATGACTTCATCGAAAATCGCGGTTGGCACTTCCGTGTTCAGAAGCAGATTGTTGCGCCAATACCAGACATTCGCCGTGTCAAGCCGCGGATCGGCGGCCAGCGCGGCGTCGTTGTCGTAGTATGCGCGGGCCAGCGCCAGAAACGCTTCCGCGGCGTTGTTTCCGCCTTCGACGCGAACGCCGTGGCGGCGAAGCTCGTTCATCGCCTCATCGACGGCGAGCACGATATCCGGCGAGGCCTCGGCGGCCTGCCGAACCTTCAGTAGGTACGGAATGGCCTGCGAGTAGCCGATCCGGCCGAGCGCGGCGATCGCGTACTTGATCGTTGTCTGGTCCTTCATCGCCAGGCTGGCGACGAGTGGGTTAAGCGCCGGGCGTCCGATCAGCGGCAGCGCCTTTACTACCGCCGGCGTCAACGAGCGCCGATCGGCGTCGCGCAGGGTGTTGATCGCGAACGGGACCGCGTACTCGCCCGACTCCTTCAACCAGGCCAGGCTGTTCTCGAACGCGCGCGGCGGACCACCAAGGCGCGACAAATGGTCATTAATGCGGAGCGGATCGGCCTTGATGTGGCGCTCGCCCTCGGCCAGCAGCCGCATCACCGCGCGGGCCGATTCGCCGACGACGGGGTGCGTCGAAAGCTGGACCAGGATTTCCTGGCGGCGACGGACCCGATCTGCAAATTCGAGTAGGGCGACTGGATCGGGCTTCGACGCGGCCAGGGCCTTGAAATTCGCGTCCGCGACGTCGAAACGTCCAACCGACGCGAAGTACCAGCCGTCGTCGGCCTGGTTGAGCTGCTCACGGCCCGCGACGAGCAAGTCAGCGATCGCCTTGGCGCTGCCCTTGATGGTGTTCGACGCCAGATCCTGCTCCATCACGAGCACGGCGCCGCCGGTGTCGGAACGCATGACCGACCGCTCGGCGAGCAGCGCGACGCGCATCGCGGACGGCTTGAGCGCCATGAGCTCGCCGAAAGCAGTTTCGGCCGCGTCGGGGTTTCGTTCGAGCATGGCGCGCAGAGCGGTCTGCCACTTTTCCCAGCTCGCCGCCTCGATTCCGGTGCTGAAGTCCTCGGGTGAGACCTGGGCCGGCGCGGAGAGGCACAGCGCGAGCGCCAATCCGGCGACGACTCCGGTGGTTAACCACGACCGCATACGCACCTCCACTGTGCAACCGGGAAAAGCGAGGTTGCGGGCCCTACGGAATGTTCCTTGCGCCGGGGGGAAGTATAGCGCCGGGCGCGCTAGTGTCAAAGACCTGTTTGTCGCAGGATTTTCGCCCTGCGCGGCGTGGCCGCCTCCGCGCTGGCGCCACGCGGCGCTATAATGCCCGCCGTTCGACAGGAGGCCCGTTTGCAACACGACTGGCAAATGCCCAGGCGGGGCGAGGCGTGCGTGGTTTGCACGCGAGTATTCGAAATCAACGATCCGCTGCGCGTCCTGCTGCTGGCCGTTCCGAACGGATACGAGCGGCGCGATTATTGCCTGCAGTGCGTCCCGGACGACGTCGCCATCGCGGCGCTGGCGAGCTGGCAGACCCGCCGCCCGCCCCCCATCCGGACGAAACCACGCCCGTTTGACGCCGAAACCGTGTTGACGTTCTTTCGCCGTCTGGGCGTCGCCGAGACGCCCGAACAGCGCCAGTTTCGATTCGTGCTGGCGCTCTTGCTGTGGCGGCGCAAGGTGCTGCGGTTCGAGCGTTCGGTCGCCGGCCAGTCGGCGGAACTCTGGGAGTTCACGGCCCGCGACGGCGAGCGATTTCAGCTCGAACGCCCCCGGCTGGAAGAGTCCGAAGTCGAGGCGCTCAGCGCGCAGCTCGAAGCCCTGCTGGCCGGCGCGGCCGAACCGGGCGTCGAATTGGGAGTTCAGGCGTGAATCGCGCGAACTTTGGATGCAGCGCGCTCTTGGCCGCATCGCTGCTGTGCACCGGTTGCCCGGGGGAACGCACGGTGCAGATCGGCCTCCCGCCGCGGAACGTGGACGAAGCCGTCTCACGCGTGAACAGCAACGCCGATCGTATTCGCGGCGCGATCCGCGCGCCGTCGCTGGTTTCGTTTACGTTTCGTGACGGCGACGGCGGCAAACGCCGGTTTCTTGGGTACCAGGCGATGCTGCTCTTTCGCCCGGAGCGCTGCCTGCGATTCGAAGTGCGCTCGCTCACCGGCGTCATCGCCGAATTCGGCTCGAACGACGAACGATATTGGATGTGGATCGAGCCGGAGGTGCGAAAGCTCTGGTGGGGCAGCTGGGCGCATGCCGGCGACGTGAGCACCAAGAAGCTCCCCATCTCCGCGAGCGATTTGCTCGACGCGCTGGCGCTCAATCCGCTGCCGGAGCGCGCCATCGACGGATTGCGTCCGGTGTTGCGATCGGAGGGCGACGATCATCGACTGGTATTCAACCGCCTGGGTGAGGACGGCGAAATCGCCGGTGTGCGCGAGATTCGCGTGCAATCATCGCCGCCCTACCAGCCGATCGAAATCGTCGACCGCGATAACAACAGCCGCGTGCTGATGCGCGCGCAGCTCGGCAACTACGAGCGCATCGGCGAAAGCGGCCCGTTCACGCCGCGCAAGTACGCCGTGGTGTGGCCGGTGGCCGAAGCCGAGCTGCGAATCGACGTGCAGTCGGTGAAAATGTCGCCCGATCTCGCCGAATTCTGCGAATTCCCGGACCGCTGGAGCGGCGCGATCGAGCCGCTCGATCCGCCGACCGAGGTTGGATCGATCGCGCCGAGGCGAAGTGCGCCGTGAAGGCCGGTCAATCGCCGATCGCGAAACTCGTGCGCCTGCTGGGCGGGTTGCTGATTCTGGCCGGCGCGGCGGCGGCGGAGCCGTACGAGCTGCGCATCGCGTCCGGCGATAACACGCTTTGGATTGCGTTTGTCGGCCGATCCGAGACACGGCTGTTCCGCCGAACCGGCAGCGGCGACTTTGGCGCCGAGCTGCACGTCAGCCGCCGCATTCAACGCCTGACCGCGCTCGACGATGACGCGATCGCGATTTTCGACGATCGCTCGATGCGGCGTTACTGGTCCGATCGCGTCGAATCGCCCGAGTACGCCGACGCGTCCACGCCGGAACTCCTGCTCTCGACGCGCTACAGCCTGCTCGACCTGATCGGCGTGGACGGGACGCTGTTCGGCCTGGTGCGGACGGAAGCGACCGAAGGCCTGACGGTCTGGTCGGCGTCGGGACCGACCAGCAAGCCATTCACGAGCGATGCGCCGCTGAGCCTGGTGCATTACCGCGGCTCAGGCTGGACGGCGATCGCCGGCTTGCCGTCGCAAGTGCGTTACGAATCGGGCGGGACTGCGCCGCGCCTGTGCGCCACGTCACGAGAGGTGTTTGTCTTCTGGCGCGCTTCTCCGCCGGGCATCGAGTGCGCGCGCTATGACCTGGTGGATGGCGCCTGGAGCCAGGTGGAGCGCGTCGAAACGGGCGAAGTGGAGCGATTGTGGCCGACCGTGCTGAGCCGCGTGCCGACGCTGGTCGCGTTGCGGGCCGCGAATCCCGACGCGCCGCGCCTCGTCGCGCTGCGCCGCCTGCCGGACGCCTCGCAGCGCGGCGAGATTTGGCGCGCCGGCGAGCTGAAACTATCCGACCTGCCCGCGGGCGTCGGTGAGGTGCAGTACCTCGACGCGCAGGCGCACGCGCAGGACCTGGTGCTGCTCTGCAAATCCGCGGACGAGCGCGCGTTCGTCCGCTTCGCGCGAATCGCGGCGTCGCCCGGATCGGCGACGTTGGCGCCGGCAGAGATTCTCGGCGCCGCGGAGCGCGCCACCGTCGCGCAAAGCTCGCTTCAGCTTGTCACGCTGCTGCTGCTGTTCGGCGTGTTGACGGTGCTCTTCGTCTTCCGCCGCGACAGCATGTTGAACGCCGTCGTGCTGCCGCAAACTTGCGAGATGGCGTTCGCCTTCCAGCGCGTGGCGGGATTTCTCATCGATTTTGCGCCATTCACCGTCGCTGCCGCCGCCCTCCTGCGGGTCGATTGGCAATCGGCGATCTCGACGCTGGCAGGATGGGGACTGACGAATACGCAGGGCGCATTTCCGCCGACGGACGTCATCGCCTGGTGGGGCTTGAGCGCCGGCGGCTTCACGGCGTACTCGCTGGTGCTGGAGCTGCTGCTGGGCCGCACAATCGGAAAGCTGGTCGTGCGGACGCGCGTGCGCAGCGAGCGTTGCGAACCGCCGCGAAGCTGGCAGATCGTGGTCCGCAATCTGGTGCGGCTGATCGAGTTGATGCCGCAATTCTGGATTCTGGGATTCCTGGTGCTGATCTCGCGGAATCGGCAGCGGCTGGGCGACGTTTTCGCGCGAACAATCGTGGTGCGGGCGGTAAACCGCGCCCCTCAAGCCGACCGTGAGAACCCGTCGCGCGGCACGGATCGGGCCGACGACGCCGATAACGACAGATCAGCGTAAGACCTGAACGCACATCGCGCCGGCTTTGCTCACGCCGCGTCTGCGGAACGCGTATCGCGGATCGGCTTGCCGCGCCGGTGACCGACGACGATCCCAATCACGCCGCCGACCAGCGAACCCGCCATCGCCGCCACGAAACTCACGATTGTGGCGAGGATGAACGACGCGCCAACGGCGAACCCCGTCGCGGCGTCGCGCGGCGTCGGCGGAGGCACGAAAACCCACGCGCGAGTAATCGCGATCGCGACCAGATACGCCAGCACGCCTCCAGCCAGCATTCCGCCCAACAACCAGCGAAGCTCGTTTCGCCGATCGGCGGACGCGAAATAGGCCAGCAGACCGAGCTCGACGGTGCCGACCGCGATCGCCAGCACGATCAAAAATAACAGTTCCATTTCGAATTCCCGACCGGTCTCAGTGCGGCGCGGCCGGTTCGCCGCGCATCGCGCGGTAGGATAGCCCGAAGAACACCAGGGCGAGCATGGCGAAAACCGCGGGCGGCGGAAATTGGAACGCCAGCGCGATCGCGGCCACGAGCACCATGAAAATAGCGCTCAGCATCGCAAACCGCCGCAGCTCAGCCGGACCGCGGGCGATAGAAAGCGCGGCCAGGTCGAGGCATCCCGCGAACAGCAGCAGAACGGAATAGCTCGAATTCAAGATCTGCATCGCGCCCCAGGCGCTCGGCTCGAACGGTCCGAGCTTTTCCCGATATGCCTGTGCTTCGCGCCGAATTACGATTTCATGCTCGTTGCGCGGCTGCCCCCATAGCGCGTTGTAGACCGCCAGAAGATGCACCAGCCCGAAGAGAATCAGCGTGATCGCGCCAGCGCGAAACCAGCCGCGGCCGCGCGCGTTGATGGTCATGGTTCCGGCTCCGCCTCAGCCTGGTAGGCCAGCGCCGCCTCGAGCGCCGGGTCTTTTCCGCTGAAATAGTCCGCCGACGCAACGCTCACGTCCAGGTCGGGCGTCATGCTGGGCGGATCGGCGCTGTCGGTTCGGAAGAACTTGGTGGAGTACCATACTTTCATGCGCGAATGCGGCAGCTCGAAGTTCTTGATCTCGCCATACGCATTCGGTTTCTGGCCGGTCGGCTCGCCGACGACGACCGCGCCCAGCGCGTGACGCCATTCGTTTGCGTTGAGCTGGGCCGATGAGAACGTGGCGCGTCCGATGATCACGATGACTCCGCCGCGCTCGCGCAGCTTCTCGCGCTTTCCCAGTCCGATCGTCAGCGGCATCGCCAATGCGGAATTGCCTCCACCATTGCGGCGAACGTCCAGGATCACGCGCGACGCGGACATCTCGTCGATTTTCTTGAGCAAGTCCTCGGTAAATTGCGCCACGGTCTGCCCCGCCTCGTCCGCGCAGCGCCCGTATTGAACGTAGATCGCCTTCCCGGCCGGCAGCGGCTCAAACCAGTTCGCGCGCGGCCGCTCCTGCCGATAGAGCGGTAGCGCGTCCGCCGCCGGACGTGAGACCCACTTGTTGTACTCCGTCGGCGGGGCGGCCTTTAGCTCGACCGCGGATTGCGTGTCATTCTCACGAATTGTCAGCGTGATCGTGCGGTCCGATTTCGCTACGCCGACGGCGGCGAGCAGGTCCGCGGAATTGAGTGTGCGCCGTATCTGATTCCGGAACATGGCGTCGTTCTCAGCCGGATAGACGGCGCCGACGCGTCGCGCGGCTTCTTCGACAGGCAAGTCCTCGATCTTCAGAATTCGAGCGCCGACCAGCTCCTCACGGCCCGTCGGCGCGTGCGTGATGAAAATCCCATCGGAGAACCAATTTGCGGCGAACGGGTAGAGTCCGCCGTCTTTCATCACGCTGCTCGTGTCGAGGGTGGTGTGCGCGTCGCCGATCTTCGCCACCAGGCGCATCATGCGGACGACGATGTCGCGATCGGCGAGCGACGGGATGTCGCGGCGCAGCTCGGCCGAGGCGGTAAGGAACTCCTCACGACTGGTCTTGAAGAAGGCGTTCAGATGATGCTTCGGCAACTCGACCGTGAGCGCGTTCAGATCGTCAAGCCAGTCGGACACGCGTTCCTCGCCGCTGATCCGGCTCGGCTGCGAATCCTGCCCGAGCGCCACTGCCGCGCACAGAACCGCGAGCGCAAGCGAGCGGCAGCCGGTGCGCGAAAGCCCGCGGTCAGGTGCGACGCCCGTCACGGCGGGCGCAGCGGCTCTCGAACTCATCCGCGCGCTCGATTTGCCGCTCGCCTGCGCTCGCGGTCCCTTGTTCATCGTTCGCTCCGTGTTCAAAGGGCTTTGGCGACGCCGATCGCAGACGCCATCGCCCAGTCGCCGGCGTGCGAGATCGAGACCAGAAATTCGGCGATCGCTCGCGATTGGGCGGTCTGCGCGGTCTCGCCGCTGACGCGCGTCTGCGGACGCCCCAATCCGTCGGGCAGCGTCTCGACATCGGTCCAGCGCATGCCGCCGCGCCAGCCGGTTCCGAGCGCCTTGAAAACGGCTTCTTTCACGGCGAACCGCCCGGCAAGGCGCACCGCGGGTGTCCCGCAAGCCAAACAGTAGATTCGCTCGGCGGGCGTGAAAATTCGCTCGAGAAACGCGTCGCCGTGCGCCTGCCAGACGCGCTCGATGCGCGAGCAGGCGACCAAATCGATGCCATGGGAGACGACGTTCATTCGGGAAGTGTAAGCGCCGCATCAGCGGCCTGTCGCCGGGCTAGTCGATCGTCGCGATCACCTTCAGCTCAATCGCGATCGGCGTCGGAAGCGCGGTGACCTCGACGGTTGTCCGCGCCGGGTTCGGCCGGCCGGGGCCGGCAAAGTGCTCGGCGTAGACTCGGTTGTATGCCGCGAAGTCGCTCATGTGCGTCAGGAACACCATGACGTCGACGATGCGCTCCCAGCTCGATCCGGCGTCTTCCAGGATCGTCCGAACGTTTTCGAAAACGCTGCGGCATTGTGCGTCGATGTCGTGCGATACGACATTGCCGGCCGGGTCCAGCCTAACGCCGGGAATTTCCGCGCTCCCCCGCCGGCGGGGTCCGACGCCCGAGAGAAACAGCAGATTCCCGACGCGTTTGGCGTGCGGATAGGGGCCGACAGGCTCGGGCGCGCGCTGACTGGAGATGGTGTTACTCATGGCGACATCTTAGCGAGGCTGAATGTCCCGGCGACCCGAACGGCGACGGCAGACGAGCAAGGCGGACCTGGGAATTCTGCGGGCGAATTGAGGGAACAACCGCGACTAAGCGATAAATACGGAGTACACGCCGCGACCAGAGCGCGCTGCGCCAGCCAATGCGCCCCTGGCTGCACTGGCTTGCGCGTCGCGTTCTGATCGCTGTGCGAAAGCGCGGCCCGATTACTTCTTCGGTCCGCAGGAGGCCGCCATTCGCTTGGCGCACTCCTCCGGCGAGACGTCCTCGACGTGCGTCGCCAGGCTCCACGAATGCCCGAACGGGTCGATCACCGCGCCATAGCGATCGCCCCAGAACATGTTCGTGGGCGGCATGGCGGCGGTCGCGCCGGCGTCCACGGCGCGCTTGAACGCCGAATCCACATCTTTCACGTACAGGTGAATCGTGCACGACGTGTGGTTGGGCAGCGGCGCTTTCTTGCCGAAATCCGGAAACTCGTCAGCCAGCATGACCATCGAGTCGCCGATTCGAACCTCGGCGTGCATCACGCTCTTGCCGTCCGGTCCCGGCATGCGCATGATTTCTTCCGCGCCAAACGCCTTCTTGTAGAATTCAATCGCCTTCATGCCGCCCTTTACCACCAGGTGCGGCGTCACGGTGCGGTATCCTTCGGGAATCGGGTTTGCCTTCGCGGCCATCGGTTGAACTCCTTTGTCGTGTGCGAACTTCGGCCCACCTCGGTCGGGCCGTATCTTAGCTCTGTTCACCGCCGCGAGCAGCGCCTTTAGGCGCACTTTCCAGTCCGCACGGTCTGATCTCGGTTCGCACGTTTCTTCGAGAATCTTAGACGCTCGGGTGCGTGACACATTTGGCGCGTGGATTCTCGCCCCGGTAGGGGCGTCGGAGTGTAGCCACGGGTGAAGCCGCCGCAGATGGCGAACCCGTGGACAACGAGCGTGCGCGGATTCTCGCCCCGGGGGGCGAAGGCGACGCCGTGTGCGTTAAGGGGCCGCCCGCGCGGGATTCCTCGGCCCCTGCCGGGGCCGGCCGCCGCGCGTGCGTCGCATCCACGGGTTCCGCTCGGGCCACTGGCCCTCGCTGCACCCGTGGCTACAGTCGTCGGCCCCTTGCGGGGCCGCCCACTGTGTCACGCACTCTGGGCGCTCCCGATTCGCCGGCCTCGCTTGACACGTCTGCGCGGCGCGCGTACCGTAACCCTAAATCGGGATGATGCTTGTGGCCGACCGGGGTCGGCGGCTCGCCCGTCTGCGGGCGTGCATTGCGCCGCTGCTGAGGATCGCAAATGCTTCCGGTACATAAGAAAACCAAGATGCGCAAGCGGACCCGCCGGTCCCATCATGCGCTCAAGCCGATTCAGCTCATCGCCTGCCCGCAATGCGGACGCGCCAAGCGCCCGCACGTGGCGTGCGGCAACTGCGGCTACGTCAACGAACACACCAATATCCGCGTCGGCCAGGAGTCCTAGTCGGCATGCGGATCGCCCTTGACGCGATGGGTGGCGACCATGCGCCGCGTGAGATTCTTCGCGGCGCGGCGGCCGGGATTCGCCATCTCGCGGACGATGACCGACTGGTCCTCTACGGTCCGCGCGAGCGAATCGAGCCGGAAATCCGCAGCGTCGGATTGAGCGACCCGCGCGTCGAGATTGCGCACTGCGCGCAGACGATCGAGATGGATGAGTCGCCGGTTGACGCGCTGCGCCAGAAGCGCGATTCGTCGATCGTGCGCATGGCCAACGACGCCGGCAAGGGCGAGCTCGACGCTATCATCTCGGCGGGCAACACGGGCGCGTTCGCGGCCGCCTGCCAGCTCAAGATCAAGCCGATTCCGGGCGTGTCGCGCCCGGGCATCGCCGTTCTGCTGCCGACGTTCCACGGCCCGGTGGTGATGTGCGACGTCGGCGCCAACGTGGCCCCCAAGCCGCACCATCTGTACGAATACGCCTGCATGTGCGACTGCTACGCGCGCGTGCTGCTGGGTAAGAAGTCGCCGCGCATCGGCGTGGCCTCGATCGGCGAGGAAGAGGGCAAGGGCAACACGCTGGTGAAGGAGGCCCGCGCGCTGTTGAAGGGTGACAGCACGCTCAACTTCGTCGGCAACATGGAAGGCAAGGACATCTTCGACGGCGCCTGCGACGTCTTCATTTGCGACGGTTTCACGGGCAACATCCTGCTGAAGATGACTGAGGGCCTGGCCGAGGGGCTGTTCAAGACCATTGTGCACGAAATCGAGGCCGAGTCCGCCGGCATGGCCAAGCAGTTCGAGCCGATCGTGCAGCGCATTTGGAAACGGCACGACTTCGCCGAGCACGGCGGCGCGCCGCTATTGGGCATCAACAGCGTCGCGATCATTTGTCACGGCCGCAGCGATCAGCGCGCCATCGCCAACGCCGTGCGCGTCGCGCGCGAGCAGATTCGCGCGAGTTTGATCTCGCTCATCTCCGCGCACCTGAAAAAGCAGCAAGAGTTCGCCACATGAAGCTGAGCTGGCCGGTCGAGTTCATCGGCACCGGCGTCGGAGTTCCGGAGCAGGTCGTCACAAACGACGAACTGGCCCGCCGGCTCGACACCAATGACAACTGGATCGTCACGCGCACCGGCGTCCGCGAGCGGCGCATGGCCGGGCCCGGGGAATCGACGCTCACGCTCGCGACGCGCGCGTCGCGTGAAGCGCTCGAGGAAGCCGGACTTTCGCCAGACCAGATCGATCTCATCCTCTGCGCCACCATCACGCCAGATCACCCGCTGCCGTCGACGGCCTGCGAGCTTCAGGCCGCGCTGGGCAGCCCGCGGGCGGCGGCGCTGGACCTGGTGGCGGCCTGCTCCGGGTTCGTCTTCGGCGTCATCACCGCTTCGCAATATGTCTGCAGCGGCATGAGCCAGCACGCGCTGGTGGTTGGGGCCGATTGCATGTCGCGCATGGCTGACTGGGAGGATCGCGCGAGCTGCATCCTCTTTGGCGATGCCGCCGGTGCGGGAATTCTGCGCCGCAGCACCAATCCCGATCGCGGCATCCTGGCGGCGCGAATGCAATCCGACGGCAGCCGCGCGGAGTTGATCTGGGTGCCGGCCGGTGGCGCCAAGGAGCCGGCCACGCTGCGGACGGTCAACGAGCGCCTGCATTTCATGCGCATGAAGGGCCGCGAGGTGTACAAGTTTGCGGTCACGCAGATGCAGGACTTGATCGTGCAGACGCTGGACGACGCGGGCGTGAAAATGAGCGATATCGACATGCTGGTGCCGCACCAATCGAATCTGCGCATCATCGAGTCGGCGTGCGAGAAAATGGGCGTGCCCGACAGCAAAGTTGTCGTGAATATTCAGAAGTATGGCAACACGTCGGCGGCGTCGGTGCCGCTGGCGTTTCACGAAGCGCGCCGCCAGGGCCGCGTTCGCCCGGGGCACCTGGTGCTGATGGTGGCCTTCGGCGCGGGGCTGACGTGGGGCTCGATTCTCATCAGGATGTAACCGTGGCGCACGAAGCGGCGATCTTTCCGGGCCAGGGCGCGCAGCTTGTCGGCATGGGCAAGGACGTGTCCGAGCGCATCGCCATTGCCGCCGAGACGTTCGCCCAGGCGGATTCGCTGCTCGGGTTCAAGCTCAGCGACTTGAGCTTCAACGGCCCGGAACAGCGTCTCAACGACACCGATATCCAGCAGGCCGCCATCTTCACGACCAGCGTGGCGCTGTTCCGTGCGGCGTTGGACGCAAAGCGGCTGCGCGGCGGTCAATTCGCGGCGATGGGCGGCCTGAGCCTGGGCGAATACACCGCGTTGCACCTGGCCGGCGCGCTCGCGTTCGAAGACGCGCTGCGGCTGGTCCATCGCCGCGGGCAGCTCATGCAGCAAGCCGCCGAGAAATATCCCGGCGGCATGGTCTCGCTGATCGGAATGGACGAGGCCCAGGCGCTGGCGCTCTGCGAGCGCGTTCGCGACAAGGGCCGCGTTTCGTCGGCGAACTTTAACAGCCCGGGACAGATCGTGATTTCGGGCGATCGCGCCGCGTGCGAGGCGGCCGCGGCCCTTGCCGACGAATTCGGCGGCAAAGCCGTTCCGCTGAAGGTCGCAGGCGCGTTTCACAGCGAGCTGATGCGAGAAGCAGCGGAGGGCCTGCGTCCGGCGCTGGAGGCGGCGAAGATTCGCACGCCGGACGTTCGCGTGATCGCCAACGTCGACGCGGAGTATCATGCGAGTCCGGCGGGCATTCGCGAGTCGCTCTATCGGCAGGTTTTCAACCCGGTTCGTTGGCAGGCCTGTGTCGAGCGCCTGCGCAGCGATGGGATTGCGACGTTCTGGGAGATAGGTCCGAATCGCGTGCTGACCGGCCTGATGCGCAAGATCGACCGCGCGGCGAAGGTTACAAACGTAAGTACGCTGGCCGATCTGACGCCTGCCGCGACGTAAAGGAGGCTGCCCGATGAATCTCAACGAACGCATCGCGCTGGTCACCGGCGCGTCGCGCGGCATCGGGCGGGCGATCTGCGAATCGCTGGCGCGCGAAGGCGCTACCGTTGTCGCCGCCGCGCGCGACGTGGGGAAGATCCGCGATTGGATCGGCGGCGAGCGCGTTTTCGCCGATCGCGTCATCGCCGCGCAGCTCGATGTGACCGACAAGGCGGCCTGTGCGCGGATCGTCGACGAGACGGCCGAGCGCCACGGTCGTCTGGACGTCCTGGTGAACAACGCCGGCGTCACGCGCGACGGACTGATAATGAACATGGAAGATGATCAGTTCGATTCCGTGCTGGATACCAACCTGAGGGCGGCCTTCTGGCTGACGCGGGCGGCTTCGCGGCACATGGTCCGCGCGCGGCACGGGCGCATCATCAACATCACCAGCATCAGCGGCATCGCGGGCAACGCCGGCCAGGCCAACTACGCCGCCGCGAAGGCCGGACTGATTGGCCTGACCAAATCGGTGGCCAAGGAACTGGGCAAGCGCGGCGTGACGTGCAACGCGGTGGCGCCGGGTTTCGTCGAGACCGACATGACCGAAGTGCTGCCGGAGAAGCTGAAGGAAGGCCTCAAACCGCTGATCCCGCTGCAGCGTTTCGGTACGCCGGCGGAAGTGGCGGCGGTGGTGACGTTCCTGGCCGGTCCCGGTTCGAGCTACGTGACCGGACAGGTGTTCGTGGTCGATGGCGGGCTGCACACGTAGCGCCGTCCGCGCTGCGTTTTTCGACGTGCTGAACAGGAGTGCGGGCGTCTCGCCCGCGCGTGCGGTCGGGGCGGCCACACTCTCCGACGACCGTATCCAGGAGTCCACACATGGCAAAAAAGACGTCCAAGCGGTCTAAGAAGTCCGGGAAGAAAGCCGCGACGAAGAAGGCTACCAAGAAGGCGACCAAGAAAACGGCCGCGAAGAAAGCGACCAAAAAGAAAGCCCGGCGGACGACGATGTACAGCTCCAAAGGTAAGAAGCTGTACGCAGTGCGAGATTCCGAAGGCCAATTCAAGGACATCCAGCAGTATTCACGCGCTCACGCCATGGACATGCAGCGCGATGCGGCTGCCGAAACGCCCGCGACGACTCCTCCACCTGCGGCGCCTTCGCCCGGCATGTAGCGCGAGACGCGGGCGAATGCGGCATGTGGCATAGCTGCGGCCGCTGGCAGCCATGCGCGTGTCTTCATGTTCGCCGTGCCTGACGCGAGTCTTCTGTGAGCATGCTCGCCAATGGCCGCGGGCATGCCGCGCGATGACGATTGATCAACCCGATCGCGTGCGAAACGCCGCGATTCCCGCCAGCGTGAGCGCCAGCGCCGGGATCGCGCCGAACCCGCACAATCCGGCCGACGTCGGCGGCGTGGCTTCCTCAACCGCCGACAGCACTTCGCCCGCTGTGCCGTCGCTCCCGGCGGCATAGCGCAGCCGCATGATCCGGCCGCCCTGAAGCTCCGAGTAGAGCAGGCTTCCGTCCGGCATCTGCAGCAAGTCGATCGGCCCGCCTTCGGCCTCGAGAAACGTCGTCGCCCGCGCGACGCGATCGCCGCTCAACTCCAGGCTGTAAATGCGGTTCAGCACGTACTCGATGAAGAACAGATTGCCCCGATATTCCGCGGGGAACTGCGCGCCCGTGTAGTACACGCCGCCGACCGGCGCGGCGCCACCATCGTGGTAATCGAATATCGGATCCGTGAAGCGTGGGTCCGGCAAAACCTGGCGGCCTTCGACGAGCGGCCAGCCGTAGTTCCCGCCGGCGCTGACCAGATTGACTTCCTCGCGGCGTTCGTCGTTATCCGAGCCGACATCCATCGCGAACAGCCGGCCATCGGGCGCGAAACAGAAACGAAATGGGTTGCGAAATCCGATCGCGAACACGGCGCGTGGCGAGCCGGTCGGCGTGGTAAAGGGGTTGTCGGCGGGCACGGAGCCGTCGAGGTTGATCCGCGAAATCTTGCCCGCCAGCGTGTTCATGTCCTGGCTGTTTTCGGGCTCCTGGTTGTCGCCGATGGAGAAATAGAGCTTGCGATCCGGGCCCACCTTCAGCCCGCCGCCGCTATGAAAACCCCCGCGCGTCGGCAGATGGTCGCGGACGATGGTGCGATCGTCGCCGACGCCGTCTTTGTCCGTGAATCGGAGGATTTGCGATTCGCGATTGCTGACCGTGGCGAAGACGTAGACGTAGTGAGTCGCCGCGAAATCCGGATCGAGCGTCAGACCCAATAGCCCGTTTTCGTTCTCGTAGAACACATCGATGGTCGCGAATGGCGTCGCGGCCGGGACGCCGTCGCTCACGATGCGGATCGTCCCGCCGCGCTCGGCGACGAAGAGGCGTCCGTCTGGCGCAAGTTCCATCGCCACGGGTTCGAGCAGGCCCGCGGCATAGACGGAGAGTTCGAAGCCGGCGGGAATCGCGTCCTGTGCGACGACGCGCGGCGCGACCAAGGCGCTGCCGAGGAGGAGTGCGTGCCAAAGGCGCATGCGAAATCCATGAGTGGCGCTGATTCGCAATACGATGAGCCGCGACCCGAGAGGGGAGCGCGTGCCCACCGGGCGCGACGCCGCTTCGACGCCGAGCCCCGACCGTGAGGGAGGGGTTCACGCCGGACTCGGAATCACGCCGAGATTCCTGCCATTTGCGCGTCGGGCCGACCGCTCCCTCACGGTCGGGGCTCAGTGCCCAGCGCAATCGCGCGCCTTGGGGGCGCGCTACGCGAACAGCGCCGATCCCACGTTCGCGTCGTACGTTTCGCCGTCAATTTGGAAAACCGGATTCGGGTCGAAGCCCAGCCAATCGCGGATCAGGCTGCCAAACACCGCGCGGAAATCGACGTAGTACGGCAGATTGCCCTGGTTCAGGTCGCTGCTGGTCGCCGGCTGTCCTTTCAGGCCGCCGCTCACGCGCGGCCCGGCCAGGATCATGTGATTGCCGTGACCATGGTCGGTGCCCGGCGAACCGTTTTCCTTGTTGCGGCGTCCGAACTCGGTGTAGAAGAGCACGGCGGTGCGCTGCCACAATCCCATCGCCTGCATGTCGTTTACGAACTGCTGGAATTCGTTGTTCAAACGCGGGAAAAGCTGCGCGTTCGCGGTGAGCTGCGAGCCGTGCGTGTCGAACCCGCCGTATTCGACCTTGAATATCTGCGTTCCCAGGTTGGCCGAAGCCAGCGTCGCGGCGCGGAAGAATTCGCCGCGCGCCTGGCCCGTCGAGCGGAAGCCCGCGCTGCGGGTGCGGATGTCGTTCCCTAGCTGGTCGATCTTGGCGTATTCGTCCAGCACGGCGCGTTGCGTCGAATTGCGGTCGGCCTTCATTCGCGCCAAGCGTCCGAAAGCGTCCTGCGCCGCACGGCGATAGGTGTTGTCCGGGTAGCCGTAGCGCGTCGGATCGCCGATCGTGTTCGTGTCGAGCACGCCGAACGGCTGATTGAAGTAGAGTTTTCGGAGTCGCTCATACCACGGCGCCGCGGTGCCGATGCCGGAGGCCAGATTGCGGACGCCGAACTCGTAAATCTCCTGGCTCTCGAAGTGCGAGCCGTTGCCGCGCGGATAGGCGACCTGTTGCACGATCGCGAGTTGGCGCTGGGCGTAGAGCGAAGAAAAGAACGGGCAGAGCTTCGTGATGCCCTGGTTCGGGTCGTCGGGAAGCACGTCAACGTCCGTGGCCTTCAGCGCCAGGCGCGGGCGGTTCGATTGATAGACCGAGTTCGTGAAGGGCGCGAGGAAGCTCAGCGAGTCCATGCCGCCGTTGAGCTGGCATAGCACCAGGATATTGCCGGTGCCGCCGCTGGACTGGGCGTAGGTCGAGGCAACCAGCTTGAGCAGCGGGTCGGCGAAGGCCAACGCGCCCAGGCCCAGACCGGTGCGCTTCATGAACGCGCGACGCGACACATTCTCGCACTCTCTGCAACCCATCGTCAGCTCCTACCGCGATGACCGGTCAGGAGACCGGTCCCACACATGTCCGGTCAGGAGACCGGTCCCACACAGGACCGGTCGGGAGGCCGGTCCCACAATGACCGGTCCGGAGACCGGCCCCACAGTGACCACACTTCCCAGTTTCCGGCTAGCGCCCGATTACGCGTTCGTCCATCGCCATCAGCCGGATCATTTCCCACACCTGGTCGTCCTGGTAATCCGGCCGCTCGAGGTGGAACGCGAGATAGCCCTTCTGGTCGAGCACCTCAATGTAGATGTCCTTTTCCGCCTGCGTGAGCTTCAGGTGGAATGCGTTGGCGATCGCGTCGACGATCCGGCCGCGCACTTCGCGCTGGTTCCATTCGCTCGTCGGCGGCAACAGGTGATACGGCAGGTCCGCCACGCGCCCCGGCCCGTAGTCCATCGTCCGACTGAGCGCGTTGACGCGATTGAGCACCCACTGATCCTGAAGCCAGCCGGTGTTCTCGCTCCAGCCTTCGACGCCGGGAGGATTCAGCAGGTCCTGCCCGGCGGCGCGCAGATCGTCGACCGTGCGGTCCAGCAGGTAACCTTGCGAGTCCTCGGCGTAGGCGTGCATGTCGAGCGTCCGCGCCACACCGATCCAATGCTCGGCCGGCGAAGCAATCTGGTTGCCCAGCGCTTCGGGCGCGAACATCGCTTGCGATTTCAGGATGCGCTTCACCAGCGGCGCGATCTCAAAGTTTGAATCTTGGAACGACTTCGCGAGGTCCTCGACCACCGCGTCGCTGGGGGAATCGTGCACCAGGCACTTCCACAAGTTGCGCGCCACATAGCGGGCCGCCTCCGGCTGCTGAAGGGTCAGATCGATGACCGCCTCGTAGTTGTAATTCGCTGGGCCGGCAGTGCGGCTCGGAAAAATCAACTTGGGCGTCTCGTCGTGATTCAGCAGGTCGTAGATCGGGCGCGCATCCTTGTTCTGCTGCCGCAGAAGCGTGATGCCGGTGAACGCGCGGGCCGACTCCTTGATGTCCTGCTCGGTGTAGAGCACGTCGCGCCCCACCGTGAACAGTTCCCAGAATTCGCGGGCGTAGTTCTCGTTCGGGTTGTCCTTGGGGCTGTTGCCGTTATCCAGCCAGATCAGCATCAGCGGATCGAGCGTGAGCTCCTTGAGGAATTGCCGATAGTTGCCCAGCGCGTTGCGCCGCAGCATGTCCCAATGCAACACCGCCAGGTTTCGATCGTTGAAATTCAGCACGCGGCGCGAGGTGGCGAAGCGGTCATGCCAGAACATCGCCACGCGCTCGCGTAGCGGATTCGGCCCGTCGATGCTCATCAGCAGCCAGCGATGCGGGATGCTGTCTTCGTACGAGTCCACCAGCGTCGACAATTCCGCGGGCACGGCCTTGTCACTCATCAGGTCGTCGACCGTCGCCGACAACCCGCGCTGCACGGCCGCCGCAACCTGCTCGGGCGTCGCACCGAACGCGGCGCGGCGGAGCAGGTGATAGGCCTCGTCGGTGGTCAGCGATTCGCGATAGGGGGACGTGCCCTGCGCGTTGCCGGCGAATTCGGCGCCGACTTCGACCACCAGGCCGGCTTCCGCGGATGCTTCGCCGCCGCGGCCGTCGCGAACGGTGACCGAGAATCGCAACTCGGAGGTCTCGACCGCCAGCGGGGCTGAGAAAGTGATCGTCGCATCGTTGGAGGATGAAAGCGCGACCGGCATGCCGCTGAGCTGCTGCCATTCGAAACTGAGCCCGTCGCCATCGGGGTCGCTCGACCCGGACGCATCGAGCTTCACCGTCATCGCGGGTTTGATGCCCGAGCCGGGATCTACGCTCGCTGCCGCGGAAGGCGCCCGATTGAACGGGTCAAAGATGTTTCCGGCTGAGGCACCGTCGCCGGCGACCTGCCCCGGAGGCGCCGGACAGCCGGCGATGATTGCCAGTGCGGTGCTCGCGGTGAGCATTCCGACGTATTTGACGCAGCGGCGAGGCATACGTTACTCCCCATCCGATCACTGAACGAGCGGAAGTAATCCCGAAGGTTCTGCGCTCGCGGACAACGCCGGCGCGAACCGAATCTGGAAGTGTCCGGCGGCCCCCACGCCGCGAGCGGACCGCCCGGCGGCGAGTCACCCAGAGAAATACCTAAAATACGCGTGCCAACGAGTCAAAGCTCGCCCGAGATTCGCGACGGACGATCGTCGCGTCCGATACGGGCGGCGATGTGGATTGGTTGGCGACGAAGCGCCGGAGCGGCGCGGCGAAGAGGCGTCAGCGGGAATCTGCACGAGGCGGCACGCGTCGTGGTTCGACTGGAATCGTCGATTCTGAAAGCCGGGGCCCCGGCGGCGCGCTACAGGTCGCGCGCGATGCGCTTCATCGATTTGCGGACTTTTCGGCGTTTGCGTTCGGAGGGCTTTTCGTAGTAGCTGGTGCGTTTGATGTCGCGCGTCAGGCCCTCTTTTTCGCACAGTTTCTTGAACCGGCGGACCATCTGCTCGACGGACTCGTTGCCGCGGGCCTTCACCCTAATCATGCACGTCACAACCCTTTCTGTGCTTCGCCATCGGGGAACGCCTTGCCCCGAGCAAGGCAATGATACCGGCGCCACCCGGTTTCGCAACCCCGGAGTCGCGAGGGTGACGCCTCAGTTTCGCGAAGTGACCCCCCCAAGCGGGCCCCGCCGGTAAGCGAGGACGAGCGCAACGAACCGTGCGCGCCAGCGCGCGGCGACCGACATGTCTGGGG
Source organism: Phycisphaerae bacterium (assembly GCA_046350315.1). Classification (GTDB taxonomy): domain Bacteria; phylum Planctomycetota; class Phycisphaerae; order UBA1845; family Fen-1342; genus CAZHTF01. Next base: position 528,166 of record JAXMAP010000002.1, on the reverse strand, counting down.
GGATGGGGTCGGAGATGCAAGAATCGAGTCCGGTCGCCGACGCCGCACATGTCTCGACGACGATAAGAGCGATAGTGCCAGAACGGGCCATACGCCGGCCATACGCCCGCGCGGCGAAGGAGCACGCATGGGAACCTGGGGTAACGGCATTTTCGCCGACGACACGGCCTGCGACGTGCGCGACGAGTATCAGGCGCTGCTTGCGGAGCTTCAGGACGTCCAGGCCGCGACGGACGCGCTTCTGAAGAAGTGGAAATCCAGCCTCGATGACGACGACGAGGGCCCGTTGGTCTGGCTGGCGTTGGCCGTCACGCAGCACAAGCTGGGCCGGCTCGAGGAGCGCGTGCGGCGCGAGGCGCTTCGCGTCATCGACGACGGCCGCGGACTGGAGCGCTGGCGTGACGAGGGCGCCAGGGCGGTCGCCAAGCGTCAAGCCGTCCTCGCCAAGACGCGCGACTTGCTGGCTTCCCCGCAGCCGCCGCCGCGCAAAATCCGCCCGCCGTTTCGGGATTCTTGCAAATGGGATGTGGGCGAACTAATCGCATATCGACTGGCACTCGGCCGGCACATTGTGCTGCGGGTCGTGGCGCACGAAATGCATCCGCACGGCGTCGCGCCGGTCTGTGAACTGCTCGACTGGATCGGTGATGCGCCGCCGGGCGCGGATTCGCTGCGCGAGCGCGGCGTGCGCAGCGCGACGCTCTCGACCTGGTCGCTGTTTCAGTTCCTATCGAACACCGTCGCCGCGCCGGCTTCGACCAGTTCTGAGCAGGCGACCAGCCAGCCGCTCGGAGTGAACGGCGTGCTGGCGGAGCTCGGCTTGATCGACGCCGCAGCGGCGCGATACGGGCTGGCCGACGTGCTCAACCCGGCCGGCGGCCCGCCCGAGGGATTCGATTGGCAAGCGCATTTCTTGCGGATCGAGAAGGCGATCGAGCGCGTGCGGCGCGACGACAAGGCGATCGCACAGAAGATTCGCGAAGTCGCGCAGCGTCACAGCCCGAAGCTGCTCAATCCGGTTTCTCAACTCTCGATCCGCCGCCAGCCTGGCATCGAAACGCTTCCGCTGCGGCGGCTCAAGCGGCTGAAGGCTAAGCTCCCGGCGTCTCCGCCGGATAATTGGATTGCGGTGCGCTGGCCCGAGCTGGATGCGTTTGTGAAGGACATATTCGGAATAACTTGAAGCTCTTTCGGACCAATTATGGCCGCCAAGCGCCGCGGCCATGTCACCCCGCATGTGAACGGGCGAACAGGACACCGGCACGCCCGCGCAGTCTGATTTGGCCAACCCCGCCGCCGGGCGTACACTTCCCGCGGGCAATCAGTCGTCCTGGGAGGATTCGCTTGCGTCTTCATCGCGCCGTCGGCCTGTTCCTGTCCAGTTGGTGCGCCGCGCTGGCGTTCGCGCAGTTCGGCCCGCAGGAAGTGCTCGTCTGCCCGGTCACACAGGAAGACTTGCCGCCGGCGATGCGGTTGGTCGGAAACGTCCTGCCGCAGCGAAGCGCCATTGTCGCGGCCGAAGTGGGCGGCATCGTCTCGGAACTGACGGTGGAGGAGGGCGCGTCGGTGCGCACCGGCGACGTGCTGTGCAAACTCGACGCGACCGAAATCCGGCTGCGCGTCGAAGAGGCCAACGCCGAGCTGGGTACGCGCGAGGCGATGCTGGCGGAACTCGAAGCCGGCACGCGCAAGGAAGAGATCGTCCGCCTGCAAGCCGCGGTCGATGAATCCCAGGCGATGTTCGACAAGTGGCAATTCGAACAACGCCGCGTGGCGGACCTGGCGGCGCGCGAGCAGAGCAACCCCAAGGAGCAGAACGACACGGCGATGGAGCTCCTGGCGGCCCAGCGCCGCCTCGGACAGGAGAAGGCGCGCCTCGAGACCGCCCTGAACGGCCCGCGCAAGGAGGAAATCGCCCGCGCCCGATTCGCCGCTCTGGCCCAACAAGCGGCGGTTCGCCGCCTGGAGCGAGAGTTGAACAAAACTGAGATTCGCGCGCCCTTCGACGGCGTCGTCACCGCCAAGCGCACCGAGATCGGCGAGTGGATCAACCCGGGCGGCGCGGTATGGGAGCTGGTCGCGCTCGACACGGTGAAAGTACGCGTCGATGTGCCGGAAGCCATCATCCGCTTCGCGCGCGTCGGCGCGATGTGTTCGCTCGAGTTTGAAGCCATTGCCGCCACGCGCGGCGGGGAGATCCGGCGGGTCATCCCGCGCGGAACCGAGGCGGCGCGCACGTTCCCGGTGGAGATCGATCTGCCGAACGCTGACCACAGCGTACTGCCGGGCATGTTGGCGCAGGCGTACGTGCCCGCGGGTGAGCCGGGAAAGCGCACGATGGCGTCCAAAGACGCGATTGTGGCGCGCGGCATAAGCAAGCAGGTGTTCGTCATCCGCCCGGGCGAGAAAGATTCGAAAATGGCGATTCCGGTGCCGGTCGAGACCGGGCTGGAACGCAACGGACTGATCGAGATTCAGTCGCCGCAAATTCAGCCTGGCGACCTGGTCGTCTGCCGCGCGAACGAGCGACTGTTTGGACCGATGCCCGTCATTCCCAAACCGCTCGATCCAGGCCCGACATCGCAACCGGCCGGGCCGGCAAGCGCCTCGGATTGAGCACGAAGCGCCAGGCCGTCGTGAAGCTCTCCGGGTCGTGGCTCAGTTTCGCATGCGACGCCAAGAAAACGCTCGACACCCAGTCCCGACCGTAAGGGAGCGGCTTTCTGCTCGGCGCAAGAGATCCCTCCCTCACGGTTGTGGCTCGGCTGGGGAGTTCCTTCGCAATACTGAGCCACTACCGTTCTCCGGTCCTAACTTGACGTCTTTCCCAGGAACGCCGCGACGCCGGCGCGTGATTCACCGGTGAGCCGCATCGATGCGTTCAGTCGCCGTGCCTCCTCGATCGCGTCGGCGTGTTGCAGACTGCGGATACGGGACATGAGCTTCTTGGTGTTCGTAATCGCGTCGGACGGATAGCCGGCGAACATGGCGGCGTAGTGTCGCGCGCGCGGCAACAGCACCGAGTCCTCGACCACTTCGTTCGCCAAGCCGAGTTCTACCGCCCGCGCGCCGCTGACGCTTTCGCCGGTCAGCAGCAGATACTTGGCGTGCCGTTCGCCGACCAGCCGTCGCAGGTAGGTCATCACAATCGCGGCGACGAGTCCGCGCTTGATTTCTGGATAGCCGATCAAGCCGGACTGTCCGCAGATCACGATGTCGCAGACGGAGACCAGCCCGGCGCCGCCGGCCACCGCCGGACCATTCACCGCGGCGATGACGGGCTTGGAGAGTAGATCGATCGTCTCGAACAGTGTCAGCAGCGCGGAGGCGTCGAGCTCAGCCTGGTCCGGGCGTGTCTGCGCGACCTCGCGCAAATCCAATCCGGCGCAGAACGCCGGCGGCGCGCCGGTCAAGATCACGCTTCGAACGCCCGGGTCCTGCTGCGCGGAGGTCATGGCGGCGGTGAGTTCGGCAATCAGTTCGCGCGAAAGCGCGTTTCGCGCCGCGGGGCGACTAAGCGTCAATTCCAGCGTCACGCCATCGCGCGCGACCAGAAGTACGTCGCTCATGCGGCACCGTTTCGTCACAGACTTGCCGAAGCTTTGCGTCAGAGATTTCGAGCGGAATTGTATCGCCGGGCGGCAAGCGAAACCGTGATTGCAACCTGTTTCGAGATTGCAACTCGCCGCGACAATTCGCGCCTCTTCTCCTTGCACCATCGCAGCGATTGTGCTACGTTCAGTCTTGCGCACTACATATTGAGCGCGGCGGTGCGGCTGTCACGGATGACTTTGTGTTCCTCAAACGGGTTCTTCTGCACGGTTTCAAGAGCTTCGCGGATCGAACTGAGTTCGATTTCGGCGCGGGCATCACTTCCATCGTCGGCCCAAACGGCTGCGGAAAAAGTAACGTCGTCGACGCCGTTCGCTGGGTGCTGGGCGAGCAATCCGCCCGCACGCTGCGCGGCGAGCGCATGGCCGACGTAATCTTCTCCGGCTCGCGCACGCGAAAGCCCGCCAACGCCGCTGAGGTTCAGCTCTGCTTCGACAACAGTTCAAATTTTCTGGCCAGCACCGAGCCTGAGGTCGTCGTCTCGCGGCACTTGTTCCGCAATGGCGACAGCATCTACAAGCTGAATGGCAACGCCTGCCGGTTGAAGGATATTCGCGACCTGTTTCTCGATACCGGCGTCGGCGTCGACGCGTACAGCATCATCGAACAGGGCCGCGTCGACGCCCTGCTGCAAGCCAGCCCTCAGGAACGCCGCGAGATCTTCGAGGAGGCCGCCGGTGTCAGCCGCTACCGGGCGCGGCGGCTGGAGGCGCAGCGCAAACTGGAGCGCACGCAGAACAACCTGCTGCGCGTGAACGACATTGTCGACGAGCTCGAGAAGCGGCTGCGCAGCGTGAAGCTCGCCGCGGGCAAGGCGCGCAGCTACCAGCAGTACGACGCGCGGCTGCGGACGTTGAAGGCGTCGTTTTCGCTCGCCGAATACCACGAGATCGAAACGGCGCGCCGCGCGGCCGAGGAGTCGATCGCCGGATTGAGTGACCTGGCGGCGGCGCGGCGGGCGGAGCTGGCCGGCGTTGACGCGGACAGCGTCGAGATGGACCGCCGCGTCCTGCAGCGCGACGAGGCGATTCGCGACGAGGAATCGCGCCTGGCGCGGACGCAATCCGAAATCAGCGCGCTCGACGAACGAATCGCGCAGGGCCGGCGGCGAATTTCGGATCTGGAGGAGACACGTCAGCGGCAGATCGCCGGCGCCGCGTCCTCCGCAGAGCGTGCGGAACAGGTGCAGGCACGCGTGGCAGCAGAAAACGCCGCGCTTGAATCGCTGCGCGACGCCGAGCAACAATGCGCGGTGCGCCGCGCGGAATTGGAACAGCGGCGCGACCAGGCGCGGCAATGCGTAGAGCGCCTGCGCGCGAGCCTGGCCGAAACGCAGAATCAGGCCTTCGACGCGGCGCGGCGCGCGAGCCAGTTGCGTTCGCAGCGCGCGTCGCTCGCGCAGCAGCGCGAGCGCATGTCCCTGCAAGACGCCGCGGCCATCGAGCGCGTTGCGCGGCATCGCGAGAAGCTGATCGAGTGCGAGCAGACGCTGGTCGGCCTGACCGAACGCGGCGCGACGATCGACGCGGACGTCGCGGCTCGAACCGCCGGCGCGCGAGAAATCGAGCAGCGCTTGACGGCGCTCGAAGCACGCTGCGGTCGTTTCGACGACGAACTCGCCGACGGCAAGCAGCGCCGCAGCGCCGTGCAGTCGCGCCTGTCGTTGCTGGTGGAGATGGAACAGCGGTTGGACGGCGTGGATGAGGGCACGCGCGGCGTGTTGGCGTGGCGCGAAACGCCGGAGCACGACGGATCGGTGATCGGAATGGTCGCCGACGTGCTGCAGATCGACGACCCGCGCCTGTCACTGCTGCAATCCGAGCTCGCGCGCATCGAGCGGCAGATTTTGATCCGTGACAGCTACGCGTTTCTGGCCGAAACGGAGCGACGCGAGTCGCCCGACGGTCCGGTGAACGTCCTGATGCTCGATCGGCTGAGCACCGCGCCGGCGACGGCGAACTACGCCGGCGCGCCCGGCTTCGTCGCCTGCGTGGCGGACTGGGTCTCCTGCGATCCGCAATATCGCCGCGTCGCCGAGCACCTGCTGGGCCGCTGGATCATGGTCGATTCGACCGAGCGCGCCATGGCGCTGGCCGATAGCGCGCCGGAGGGATTCGCGTTCTTCACACGCGAGGGCCTCGTGCTGCACAGCGGCGGGCGAGTGACGGTCGCCTGCGACAAGGCCGTCTCCGGGCTGATCAGCCGCAAGGCCGAAATTCGACAGCTACGCCTGGATCTGGACGAGATCGAAACCGCGATCGAGCGGCTCGTTCGCCAGCGGGCCGAACTCGAGCGCAATGTCGCCGACACGCGATTGCAGCGGACCGCCGCGCTCGATGAATTGGCGCTGCGGCAGCGCGAGCACGCCGAGCTACGCGCGCAACTCGCGCGCGCCGAGGATGAGCTCGCCCGCGTGCGTCGTGAGCAGCTGTCCTTGGACGCCGAAATCGCGACGATTCAAGGCGGGCTGGCCGAACTGGACGACCAACTCCGCCGGCTGGATGGTGATTGCGACGCCGCCGACACGGCGGAGCGCGAGATCGGCGCGCGGATCGAGGCGATTCGCGGCGATCTGGCGTCGCAGGACGCGCTTCTGGCGGGCGTGTCGACCGAATTGACCGCCGCGATGGTCGAAGTCGGGCGCACCGCCGAACGCCGGGCGGCGGGCGAGCATGCGGTCGCGGATCTGACGGCGCAACTCAACCAATTGCAGAACGAAAAGCTGGAAGCCGAGCACGTCGCCGCCGACGCGCGCGAGCGAATCGCGCTGGCGCAACAAGAGCTCGCGTCCGCACAGGCGACGCTGGCCGAGTCGCGCGAGCAGGTGGGGTTGATCGAACAGCGACTGCTCGAATATCGCCGGCTGCGCCAATCGCTGCGCCAGCGGCGCGAGGCGCTGGGCGGCGTTTCGCGGCGCCTGCAAGGCGAAATCGAGGAGATTGACGGCTTGCTCCGCGACGCGGAGCTGGCGTCGCGCGAGAGCCAGGTACGGGCCGAGTCGCTGGCCGCGCGCATCCGCGACGAGCTGAACATCGACCTGGCCGCGGCGCATCGCGAGTACCGTCACGAGTCGCAGGATTGGGACGCGGTCCGCGTCGAGATCGAAGATTTGAAATCCAAGATCGCGCGCCTGGGCAACGTGAATCTCGACGCCATCGCCGAGTTGGAGGAGTTGACGCCGCGATACGAGCATCTGGCCGCGCAGCGCCAGGACTTGGTGACGTCGATCGAGCGGCTGACGGCGCTGATTGCGGAGCTGGACCAGGAGTCGACGACGCGCTTCAGCGCCAGCTTCGAGCAGATTCGCGGGCATTTTCAGGAGCTGTTCCGCAAGCTTTTCGGCGGCGGCAAGGCCGACGTGTTCCTTGAAAACCCGGATCAGCCGTTGGAGACGGGCATCGAGATCGTGGCGCGCCCCCCGGGCAAGGAGCCGCAGTCGCTGTCGCTGCTGTCGGGCGGCGAGAAGACGATGACGGCGGTCGCGCTGGTGATGGCGGTTTTCCGCAGCAAGCCGTCGCCGTTCGCGCTGCTGGATGAAGTCGACGCGGCCCTTGATGAAGCGAACGTGGGTCGCTTCAATACGCTCTTGACGGAATTTTTGCCGGCAACGCAATTCATCGTGATCACGCACAGCAAGAAAACGATGCGCTGTGCTGACGTTCTATACGGCGTGACGATGCAGGAACCCGGCGTGAGCCGGCGCGTCAGCGTCCGCTTTGAAGACCGCGTAGATACGCCAATTGTGGCGTAGTGTGTTTCGTGTCCCTTTCACTTAAGGAGTGGTCTCATGGCCAAGAAGAAAGGCGCCAAGAAGAAGGCGACGAAGAAGAAGGGCGCCAAGAAGTAACATGGCGCAGGGTCGCGCTCGAGTTTCGTGCCTCGGCAATTCGCAGCCGTGCGACTCCCTAGCCGGAATCGTGGATGGTCCGGCGGTCGGCGGCGGCACAACCAGCGCCACTGGCTTGCGCGTGCGGACGCACGCCGAGACGATAGACAGCCGCGGCCGACGCCGATCGCGTCCTAAACCGGGCTCTTCAACAGCCGTCGAAGACACTCGATGCGAGCCGCAGGTGCGGCCTCGCGCGAGTGTCTTCGTTTTGTTCGACGCGCGTCGCCGCGCGCGTGACCGTGAGAGAGTACGGGGAATGCGGAGAACGACGCCCGCTCTCCATTCCCGCTTCCTGGCGGATCCTGGCGGGCACGGCGCTGACAGACCAGTCTTCGCCAGCGCGCCAGCGCGCCAGCGCGCGATCTCGCGCCGAGCACTGGAATCTTCGCGCCCTCGCGCTATGATGGCCAATCCGTTTCTCGATTGGCTGGAGCGCCGTGCGATGACGCAGATGACCCTTCCGGTTCAACGCGGTTTCGGCGAAACGACTCGGACCGACGCGTGGTGGACGCAGCCGCTTGCGATTCTGATCGGGCTGCTGGCCTTCGTCGTGTACGCCTCGTGGTGCGCGTTTCAAGGACAATACTATTACTTTCACGGCCCCGCCGGGCAGAATTATCTCTCGCCGTTCTTCTCGCCGCTGATTTTCGAGCCGACCCAGGCCATCGCGGCCGGACAACTGTCGGGGCACGCATGGTTCAGCGGCCATCCGGCGTGGTGGCCGGCGTTCCTGTATTTCTCGCCGGCGTTTCTGATTCTGTGGGCGCCGGCGGGTTTTCGCTTCACCTGCTACGGCTTCCGCGGGCACTACTACAAGGGCTTCTGGGCCGATCCGCCCAACTGCGCCGTCGGCGAGCCGGGCTTTCGCGGCCGCGGCTATCGCGGCGAGCGCTGGTTTCCGCTCGTGCTCCAGAACGTTCACCGCTACTTCATGTATGTAATCGTGCTTCTGCTGATCGTGAAGACTTACGACACCTATGAGCAGCTCTGGTTCTATCGCAACCCCGCCAATCACGCCGAGGGGCGCACGTTCGGCCTGGCGCTGGGAACGCTGATCCTGCTGATCGAGCCGGTGTTGCTGGTGCTCTACGTCGGCGGATGTCACTCGCTGCGGCACCTGGTCGGCGGCGGGCTGGATGAGCTTTCGCGCCACGCCGGCCGAAAGCCGCTGTATGACTGCGTGAGCTGCCTGAACCGCAAGCACATGATCTGGGGCTGGGCGAGTCTGCTGTGGATCATGTTCGCGGACGTTTATGTGCGGCTGTGCTCGATGGGCGTGATTTCGGATCTGGTGTTTTTCAAGCTGTAGGCTTGGTCGCGCCCACCCTGCGCCGGCCGATGACGACGCGAGCAAACCAGAAGGCGAGCGAACTTCTCGATGCCTGACCACCAAACTCACGAATGCGACGTTCTTGTCATCGGCGCCGGCGGGGCCGGATTGCGGGCGGCGATCGAGGCCTCCGCCGCCGGCGTCAAGGTCATCTGCGTCTGCAAGTCGCTGCTCGGAAAAGCGCACACCGTCATGGCCGAGGGCGGCGTCGCCGCCGCGATGGCTAACGTCGACGACCGCGACAACTGGAAGGTGCACTTCTCCGACACCATGCGCGGCGGCCAGTATCTCAACAACTGGCGCATGGCCGAGCTGCACGCGCAGCAGGCGCCGCAGCGCGTCAAAGAGCTCGAGGCCTGGGGCGCGCTATTCGATCGCACCAAGGACGGCCGCATTCTGCAGCGGAACTTCGGCGGGCATCGCTATCCGCGCCTGGCGCACGTCGGCGACCGCACCGGCTTGGAGATGATCCGCACGCTGCAGGACCACGGCATCCACCAGGGCATCGACTTCCACATGGAGACTACGGTCTTCCGGCTTCTGAAGGACGGAGAACGGGTCAGCGGCGCGATCGGCTATGACCGCGAACTGGGATATTTCAAGCTGTTCAAAGCCCGCGCCATCGTGCTGGCCACCGGCGGCGTCGGACGCGCGTTCAAGATCACCAGCAACAGTTGGGAATACACCGGCGACGGCCACACCCTCGCATATGACGCCGGCGCCGAGCTCGTGGATATGGAGTTTGTCCAGTTCCACCCGACCGGCATGGTCTGGCCGCCCAGCGTGCGCGGCATCCTGGTGACCGAGGGCGTGCGCGGCGAAGGCGGGCGCCTGTTGAACAACAAAGGCGATCGCTTCATGTTCAGCGACATTCCCGAGCTGTACAAGAATCAGGTCGCCAAGGACACCGAGGAAGGCTGGCGCTACGTGCTGGGCGACAAGAACGCCAACCGCCCGCCGGAACTGCTGACGCGCGACCATGTGGCCCGCTGCATTAACCGCGAAGTGAAGGCCGGTCGCGGCAGCCCGCACGGCGGCGTATTTCTCGACATCGCCTGGATCAAGGGCCAGAAGGACGCGAGCGGCAAGACGATCGACGCCGCGTACATCGAGCGCAAGCTGCCCAGCATGCATCACCAATTCATGCAGCTTGCCAATCTCGACATCACGCGTGAGCCGATGGAAGTCGGCCCGACGACGCACTACATGATGGGCGGCGTGCGAGTCGACGGCGACACGCAGATGTCCAGCGTGCCGGGCCTGTTCGCGGCCGGCGAGTGCGCCGCGGGGCTGCACGGCGCCAATCGCCTGGGCGGCAATTCGCTGAGCGACCTGCTCGTTTTCGGCAAGCTGGCCGGCGAACACGCGGCGAAGTTCGCGAAAGAACACGCGGGCGGAAGCGTGGCCGATCGCGAGATCGACGGGGCGGCGAAGTGGGCCCTGACGCCGCTGGATCGCGCCGCGGCGGACGGCGAGGGGCCGTATCAGATTCAATACGCGCTTCAGGAAATGATGCAGGACCTGGTCGGCATCGTGCGCAAAGAGGACGAGATGGCGCGGGCGCTGGAAGGCGTCGCCAAACTGAAGCAACGCGCCGAGAAAGTGCGCGCCGAGGGAAACCGCCAGTACAACAACGGCTGGCACACGGCGCTCGATCTTCACCCGCTCTTGACCGTTTCCGAGATGATCACGCGCGCCGCGATCGAGCGCAAGGAAAGCCGCGGAGCGCAGTTCCGCGAGGACTTTCCCGGCAAGAGCGACGAGTGGGGCAAGTACAATCTCGTGATTCGCCGCGGCGACGATGGATCGATGAAGGTCGAAAAGCGGCCGATCACGCCGCTGCGCGAGGACTTGAAGCAGGTGATTGAGGAAAACAAGTGACCGCGCCGGACGTGCTGCCGCTGCCGCTCTTGGAGGCCAGGCGGGCCGAGCTTTTCGACCTCTGCGCGCGACACAACGTCGCGCGACTGGAGCTCTTTGGTTCGGCGGCGACGGGCTGGTTTGATCCCGAGCGCAGCGACCTGGATTTCCTGCTGGAGCTGCTGCCGCTTTCACCGGTTCAGGCCGCCGACGCCTATCTGGGGCTGTCGGAGGACTTGGAATCTCTGTTCGGCCGCCGCATCGATCTGGTCATGCCGCGCGCCATTCGCAACCGTTTCTTCCTGGAGTCGATCAATCGGTCGCGGACGCTCCTGTATGCGGCTTGAAGCGCGCAAGTATCTCGCGGACATGTTGGACGCCGCGGATGCGATACGCGGGTACGTAGGAGGCCTGACCCTTGAGGCTTACTGCAACGATCGCAAGACGCGCGCCGCGGTCGAACGCGAGTTGGAGGTTATTGGCGAAGCTGCTGGACAGCTTGCGAAAATCGACCTGCCGACCGCGAACAGGCTCGGCCCTCATCGAAAGATGACGAATCTGCGAAACGCGCTCATTCATCGATACTGGGCGGTCGAACACCCGGTTGTTTGGGGAATCCTCGAGCATCATCTGCCGCTGCTCCGGGACGCGGTCGCCGAACTTCTGAAGGAGGATGCACCCTAATGCAGAGCGTCACCCTGCGCATCTGGCGCGGCGATAACAGCGGCGGCGGATTCCGCGACTACCAGTCCTCGTTCGAAGAGGGCATGGTGGTGCTCGACGTCGTGCACAAAGTGCAAGCCGAACAGGCCAACAACCTGTCGGTACGCTGGAACTGCAAAGCCGGCAAGTGCGGCTCGTGCAGCGCCGAGATCAACGGGCGGCCCAAGCTGATGTGCATGACGCGGATGGACACGCTGCCTACCGATCAGCCCATCACGATCGAGCCAATGCGGGCATTCCCGCGCATCCGCGACCTGGTGACCGACGTGAAGTTCAACTTCCGCGGCAAGAAGATGATCCAGAAGTTCAAGCCGCGCCGGCCCGACGCCCCGGACGGCACCTGGCGCATGAAACAGGAGGACATCGAGCGGGCCCAGGAGTTTCGCAAGTGCATCGAGTGCTTCCTGTGCCAGAACGTCTGCCACGTGCTGCGCGAGCACCACAAGCACGATGAGTTCATCGGGCCGCGCTTGCTGGTCTATTCGGCGGCGCTCGAAATGCACCCGCTCGATACCGCCGACAGGCTGAGCGACCTGCACGGGCGCGACGGCATCGGCTACTGCAACATCACCAAGTGCTGCACGACGGTATGCCCCGAGCACATCACCATCACCGACAACGCCATCATCCCGCTCAAAGAGCGCGTGGTCGACGAGTTCTACGACCCGCTCACGCGGTTGTTCCGCATCTTTAAGCCGCGCGCTAACGGAGGGTGAAGCTCACGCAGAGGCGCGGAGGCGCAGAGAAGGCGGGACGGTGCGGGTGGGGCGGGCTTCCAGCCCGCCCTTCTTGGGGGTGGTACGGGCGTCTCGCCCGACCTGACTCGTGTGGCACGGGCTTCCAACCCGCCCTTTGACGGGACGAAAAGGCGTCAAGACAAACTCATGAACCGCGCCATCTGCTTTGCCTCTCTCTGCGCCTCCGCGCCTTTGCGTGAGCTCGCCTTTCTGCTGGCGGCGGCGTGCGTATGTGCGGCGTCCGCCAGCGCCGAGGACCGCGCCCGCGTCATTCTGATCAGCGTCGACGGCCTGCGCCCCGACGCAATCTCCGCCGAATTCACGCCCACAATCGACGCGCTGCGCCGGCGCGGCGTCAGCGCGCAGCGCGCATTGAACGACCTGCCGTCGTCGACGTTGCCGAATCACGCCACGATGCTCACCGGGCTGGTGCAGGATGTGCACGGACTCGTGGCGGATTTCGCAATCCCCGGGAAGATCGAGTTTCGCACCCTCTTCGATTTCGTCGCCGACGCCGGGCTGCGCTGCGCGTTCTTCGCCAGCAAGTCCAAACTGGAGTATCTCGCTCCGCCAGACGCGCTGGAGACGATTCGCATCAACGCCGATCAAACCGCACTCGTGGATGACCTGCTGCCGCAGCTCGCGCCGGGCGGCCCGGATCTGATCTTCCTCCATCTACGCGAGCCGGATTCAACCGGGCACCGTAGCGGATGGATGTCGCCGGCGTACCTGGCGGCCTGCGGAGAAAGCGACCGCCAGATCGCGCGTGTCGTCGAGGCCGCCGACGCGGATCCAACGCGGCAAACGTATTTGCTGATCACCGCCGACCACGGCGGCACAGGGCTGTCGCACTTTGCGAACACGGCGGAGGATCGCGAGATTCCCTGGATCGTCGTCGGACCCGGGATTCCGGCGGCTTCGATCCTGGATCAGACGATCTCCACCGCGGACACGACGCCGACCGTGCTGATGCTGCTTGGCGTCGATACGCCGCCGGGGCTGTCCGGCGTCGCTCGAAGCGGAATTCTGCAGCGCCCGCCAATCGCTACGAGCGAGGACACCGCTTTGCTACTTCCGCCGGTCGGCGTGCCGTGCGTGGTTTTCCTCGCACCGCTGCTGGTTGCGTTCGTCGCCGTTGGTCGCCGGCGCGCCGCGGGACTGGCCTCCGGCCGGCCTTCCTGACTGCGCGGGCGCCAAACGCGATTCTCCTCGGCAGTCTCGTTCTTGTCGGCGCGCCACTTCGCCGATAGCTTCGCATTCGGTGCATCTCCTACGACGCCCATTTCGCGAGGATCATGCGGCATGATCGCAGTCGCGGAACTGCCTGTGTTGGCGGCCAGCACCGCGCTGCTCTTGTCCCTGATCGCCCTTTCCGCGTGCTTCTCAGGCAGCGAGGCGATCTTGTTCTCGCAGACGCGCGCCCAGCTTCAGGCCAACGCCGGCAGTCCCAACCCGCTCCGCCGAGCGGCCGCCGCGCTGCTGAAAACGCCCAAGCAAACGCTCTCGGTCATCCTGATCGGCAACACTGCCGTGAACCTGCTTTTCTACGTGGCTTCGTACCTGCTGGCGGAGCGAGTCGCCGAGCGCGGCGGCGGCTGGATCACCTTGGGGGTCGCGGTGCTGAGCATGCTGCTGGTGATCGTCTTCGGCGAAGCGATTCCCAAGGTCGTCGGGTCGGGGCTGAGCGCGAAGCTAGTCGCGCCGGCGGCGCTGTTCATTCGCGCGGCGGGCGTGGCGTTGATCCCCGCGGCGCGGATGATTGACGCCCTGCTGGTCGAGCCGCTCAGTCGAATACTCTTTGGCCGACGCCGGCGCGACGCGCGGCGCGATCGCGAACTGTCCGCCAACGAGCTGCATACGCTGCTTGAGATGAGCCGGCGGCACGGCGTGATCAACCCGATCGAGGACGTGTTCCTGCGCGAGGTGATCGACCTGGGCGGGCGGCGCGTGAAGGACGTGATGAAGCCGCGCGTCGAAGTGGCGGCATACGACGTGAACGGGCCGCCGGAGGGGCTGCGGCGCCTCATGCGCCGCACGCGCTTCAAGAAGATCCCGGTCTACGACGGCTCGATCGACGACATCGTCGGCATCGTCTACGCGAAGATTCTGTTCTTCGAGCGCAACCGGCCGCTGCGCGAACTGGTGACGCCGGTGCGCTTCGTGCCCGAACTGATCACCTGCGAGCAACTCTTGCAGCATTTCCGCGGCACGCGCTCGCAGATCGCGATCGCGGTCGACGAGTTCGGCGGCATGGCCGGGCTGGTCACGCTCGAGGACGTGCTGGAGGAAATCGTCGGCGAACTCGACGCGCCGGAACATGCGCCGCGCGAGGCGGAGATCGTCACACTGGGCGAGCGCGAGTATGAAATCAGCGGACGGCTCAGCGTGCACTACTGGACCGACACGATCCGCATCCCGCGCCTCAGCCGGCGCGTCGCCACCGTCGGCGGACTGGTCACGACGCAGCTTGGAAGGCCGGCGCGCCTGGGTGACCGCGTGCGGCTGGGCAATCTGGAACTGGAGGTGCTCGCCGTAGATCGACGGCGCGTTGAGCGATTGCGGCTGCGCCTGTTGGATGCCGCTCAAACGGAGCCCGCGGCATGACGCTGACCATCTGCCTGTCAGTGGCGGGCATCCTCCTTGGCATCGCGACGTCCGCGCTCGTTTCCGGCTCGGAAACCGGCCTGTTTGGACTGAATCGCGTGCGGCTGCGCGTCTTCAGCGAACAAGGCCGCCGCGCGGCCCAGCGCCTGGCGAGCCTTGTTGATCGGCAGGACGACGTGCTCATTACTCTGCTGCTGTTGAACACCGTCGCGGACTACATCGCAACCGCGAGCCTGGCCGAGTGGTTGCAGTCGTCGTCGTTTAGCGCCGGGCTCACCGAGCTGTACACCGTTCTCATCCTCACGCCGCTGATGCTGGTCTTCGGCGGAATTATCCCCAAGGATTGGTTTCAGCGCGAGGGCGACCGGCTGATGTACCCTCTGGCGCTTCCGCTCGCGATACTGGTGCGCGGCGCCCGCGCGACCGGCCTGGTGTGGCTGCTGCGCAATATCACCGGCCTGGTGATGCGCCGCTTCGACCCGCTGGCGCTGGCGCGCGGCGAGATTCACCCCCGCAGCCACGCGCTGCAATTGATCGAAGAAGGCGCGGTGCGCGGCGGACTGAGCGCCATGCAGCGCGACATCATCGACCGCATCGTGAATCTCGCGCAGGTGCGCTGCGGCGGCGTGATGATCCCGCTGGCGCGCGCGGCGCATGTCCCGGTCTCGATCAGCCGCGACGATTTTCTCCGCATCGCCCGCATGGCCCATTTTTCGCGCCTGCCGGTGCACGACGGCGACCCGCGCCGCGTGATCGGCGTGGTCAACGTCTACGACGTGCTCACCGACGAGCAGCACCAGCCGATCAGCACGCACATGCGCCCTGCGGTCCGCCTTTCCGCCGGCGACAGCGTGCCGGTGGCACTGCTGCGCCTTCAGCAGGCGCGGCAAGCGATGGCGGCCGTGACCGACCGAGCCGGAAACTGCGTCGGAATTCTGACGTTGAAGGATTTGGTCGAGGAGATAGTCGGCGAGTTGGAAGTCTGGTGACGCAGTGCGGTAGCGTGTAGCGTGCAGGTCGGGCTGAGTCCGCGAGGCCCAGCAGGGCTACGCGACTAACTTGTGAGCGAGGCGCGGAATGCCGGGCGTTAGGTTTACTGACCAACAATACGCCTCCCCGCTGTGGCCGCTGGTAGTTGTGATTGTGCTATTTGTTGTGCCCATGCCGACGCTATTGTTGTGTGCGGGTTTGACAGAGGGCGGCACGATGGCAATCGGGTTGGTGATGATCAACGCGCCTGCGGTGTTGTTGCAACTGTGTCTTTGCGCGTATGGGAGGCATCGGGCGAGGGGCCCCGGTCGAGTTCGACTGAGGAGTGCGTATTGGAGGGCCGGAGTGTGGGCTGTAATTGGATTGTATCTGTTCCCGATACTGCTTGCCGGCTTGTTTCACCGCGCTAGGTGATATGGCCGGTTGCGGGCGCGATGAAGCTATTGGAACATCGAAGCCGGCACCGCATGCAGTGAAGTGGCCCACCAGCTCAGGAGACCGGCTCCACACCTCGACCGGTCAGGAGACCGATCCCACACCTCGACCGGTCGGGAGACCGGTCCCACACCTCGACCGCAAGAACTCCAGCCCGTCGGCGCTCAATGTCAAATCGCCCCGGCGGCCTCGAGCTGGGCGCTATTCCCACGCGGACGCATGATGAGGTTGCGGATCGCGTGCAGCACGGTCGGCCCGCGCGGTCCGGGAACGAATTCGACAAGAAGGAATGTCACGTCGTCGTGTTGCAGCTCGGCGTCAGCGGCAAAATCGACGATCGAACGCACCAGACGCCGGCCCAGCGCCAAGGGATCGAGCCCTTGATTCGCTCGCAGGAACTCGTCCACGCGTTCGTCGCCGTACAGCTCGCCGCCCGGCGAAGCGGCTTCCAGCACGCCGTCCGTCAGCACCAGCAGGCGATCGCCGAACTCGACGCGCCGCCGGCCGCGCGTGAAGCGCGTGCGGTCGCTCACCGCCAGCGCCGCATTCTCGAGCGGCGCATCCTCGTCACGCGCCAACGCCAGGCGCTCCCATTCCCCGCGCGCTCGGCTGTAAAACCACGCCGGCGGATGCCCGGCATAGCTGAACGACAGATTGCGGCTGGGCGGATAATAGGTAAACGCCGCCGCCGTCGTCATTCCCAGCGTGTCCCATGACTCAAGCGTGCGATTGAGGTCCGACAACACGCGGCGCTGATCGACATTGTTCATGTAACGCCGCATGAGGCCGTGAATCTCGCGGCTGACGGCGGCGACGCGCTCGCCGTGCCCCGCGACGTCGGCGATGCAGAAGCGCGACAACAATCCCGAGCCGCAGACAGATAGATAGTGCACATCGCCGCCGCTGGCGCCGCCGCACGGCTTCGAAAAGAGCATGCCCGTCAGCCCCGGGGTCTGAACGGGCCGGTTGATGGGCCGATTCCCGCCCCAGATCTCGGAGCAGACAAATTCCACCGGCGCGGCGTCGCCGGTCGGCCCGGGCGTATTCATCGTGCGGCTCCTGATTCGCGACACACCTGGGTGTTGGATGCTCGGGCCGGCCTGCCGGTATCGCGCTTCCCCCTCTCGCGACTCCCATTGCGTACGCGTTCAAACCGCGGTCGGATTCATTCCGAGCTGAATTCAGCCCTGCGCCGCGCGTTCCAACGCGGAAACAAACAGCCCGCCCAGCCGATCGCGCGAGAATTGCGATTGCGCCAGCGCCCGCGCACGCTGGCCCATCGCCGGCAGGGCGTCGCGATGATCGCGGAACCAGAGTACAGCGTCGGCGAAAGCACGTGGATCATCCGGCGGCACGACCTTGCCGAGCTGGTGCTCCTGGATCATCTCCGCCAACCAACCGGGGTAGTTGTTCAACACCGGCATGCCGCAGGCGATGTAGTCGAAGAACTTGTTCGGCGAAGTGCCGTAGTAGAAGGACGGGATGTTGCGGAGGATCATCATGCCCACGTCGAGGCGCGGCAGCACGCGCGCCAGCTCCTTTTTGGGAACCGACGGCAGCCAGCTCACCAGCGAATCGAGCCCCTCGGCGCGCGAGCGCGCCGCCAGGCGCGCTTTCTGTCCGCCTTCACCGATGAAGATGAATCGCACGCCGCCCTCGCCGCGGCGTTTCAGCTCCGCCGCCGCATCGAGCACGGCATCCAGCCCGTTGGCCAGGCCGTGCGCGCCGGTGAAGACCAAGCGCAAGTCCGACAGCGGGCCGAAACGCGGATCGTCGATTCGCTCGCCGCCGGCCGGCTTGAACAGCTCCTCGTCGCAGCCGTTAGGCACCAGGTCAACGCGATCCGCGGGGTACCCCGTGCGGCAGATGCCGTCGCGAATGCCGGGCGCCAGCGCGATGATCCGCCGCGCGGCGTGATAAATGCCGCGCTCCATGCGGCGCGTGTACCACTTGAGCAGCGGGTTCTTGATGATGCCCATCGCGATCGGCAGCTCGGGCCACAAGTCGCGGACTTCGAAAACGAACGGAACGCCCAGTCGCCGCGCGCCTTTCTTTCCTGGGATTCCCACGGTCAGCGGCGTCGACGTGGCGAACACGAGGTCTGCATCCAGCCCGGCCACCAGCTTGCCGGCCTGGCGCGCGAAGCGGCCGAAGGACACCAGCCGCCGATAGAACCCCATCTTGTTGGCGTACGGCTCGGCGACGCACAGCACGCGGATACCGTCGATTTCCGTTTCGGTCACGCGCCCGGAAAGAGCCTGAAAGCTGCCGGCGGTGACCGGGTTGACGCCGCAGATCATCGTGACGCGATGCCCGGCGGCCAGGAGCCGGCGGCTCATCTCGTACGATCGCGTTCCAGTGGCGCCGCTGGTCGTCGAGAAATGCTGGTGGATGTAGGCTACGTGCATGCGCCCTGCCGCTGATTCGATCGTGCCGCGTTCCGCCGCAAGAATCGCGGATCGCGGCATTCTGGGGAAGCATGTGCGATTGGTCAACGTGGCCATTCGACCCGCCGCTGCACGCGAGCGGTCGGCGCGATCGCCTGTCAGAGCCGCGACCGTCGGGGAGCGGGGAACGAGAACGGGCACCTTGGAAATCGACCACCTGCATACTTCCGAGCTCCCTTACCAGCCCGTTGAGAAACGCGCCCAGCCGAGCCCCGACCGTAAGGGAGGGGTCCGCTCGGCTCTCGAAAGTGTCGAGATTTCAGGCAATCTCGATCATTGGCGCGACCCCTCCCTTACGGTCGGGGCTCGGTTTCGAGCTTTTTCAACGGGCTGTTACGGCCACGGATCTGAATACGGAAACCCATGACCCCGACCGCCGGCCCGCTCCCCGTCTTCGCCGAACCGCGCCACGCCGCGCCGCCGACTTGGCGCGTCTGGCTGATCGCCGCCATCGCGACCGCCGCGATTTACTTGCCAACGACCGCGCCAGGCGTGCTGTGGGGCGATTCCGGCGAGGCGCATGTGCGCGTGCAACTCGAGCAGTGGACCGACGCGCGCGAAATCGCGCGCACGCACCTGCCTTACTACGCCACCGCGATCGGGCTGCATCGCCTGGGCGTCGATGCGGCATACGCGGCCAACCTGGTCGCGGCGCTGGCGGGAATCGCGACGGTCGCGAATTTCGCCTGCCTGCTGGCGCGGTTCGTGTATTGCCCGACGACCTTGATCTGCGGGACGGCCCTGCTGGCGCTGTCGCACACGCTCTGGCAGCTCAGCAGCGGCGCCGAAGTCGTCACGTTCTCGACAATGTGCCTAACCGCCGAGCTGCTGGCGTTCGTCACGTTTGCACAGACCGGCCGGCCGGGCCCGCTGATCTTTGCGGCATTGCTTAACGGACTGGGCTGGACAACGCACAATTTCGCCCTGCTCATGTGGCCGGCCTATGCGGTATTTGGGGTGCGAAATGCGCGCCGCGTTTCGCTCGCGCCGGGACACGTCGCCGCGATCTTCGCCGCGTGGCTGGCGGGCGTCGCACCGTTGATTGTGCTATTCGTGACGGAGTTCGGGCGACTGGGGACGCTCGCAGCCGCCGTTCGCTCGCTGCTCGTCGGCGGCTACGCAGGAGAGGTGCTGAACGCGAGCGTGTCGATGAAGTCGATGGCGCGCGTGGCTGCCTATGTCGCGCTGAACTTCCCCACGCCGATGATTCTCCTGACGCCGGTCGGCTGGTGGCGCCTGCGCGAGCGGCCGACCCGCGAACTGTGGATCTTCCTGACGCTCGCCGGACTGACTTACTTCGCGTTCGCGGCGCGATACAACGTTCCCGACGCGTACACATTCTTGACGCCTAGCTACATCTTCCTCGTTCTGTTCGCCGCGATCGGAATTCGGGCGCTGCTGGCGCGAATGTCGCCGCTGTGGCTGCGCGTCGCGCTCTTGCTGCTAGCCGTTCCGGCGCCGCTCTTGTACCTGCTGACGCCGGCGATCGTTCGCGGCACGCCGGCGCTCGCCGCCGCGCTGCCTGATCGGAGCCTGCCTTATCGTGATCCGGCCGAGTGGTTTCTGACGCCCTGGCGCGGCGGATACGACGGCGCGGAGCGTTTCGCCCACGAGGTTTTCGGCGCGTTGCCGCCGGACGCCTGGCTGATCATCGACTCAACCGCCCGGCGGCCGCTGGACTATCTGCAGCTTCGCGATCACCTTCGCGAGGATGTTACGCTCGTTACGGAGAATCACCGCCGGCCTGGGCAGACGCCGATCGTGCTTGATGAGGCGAGCGCGCGGCCACTGATCGAATCCGGGCGGCTCTTCAGCATGGCCGATGCGCCGCCGTATGCGCCGGCATGGCTGGTCGGTGAATGTCGGTTTGCGCCAGCGGGGCATGTGTTTCGTGTGCGGCCGCGTTGATTGCAAGGATCCCTCGACGTTCTGACAGGGTCGGGCTGAAAGCCCGCCGTACACTGCACGGGCTGGAAGCCCATACCACAGGACTGGTGCTTGCCACAAAACCCGGCCCGCGATTTGACGGCGATATACTCACTGTCATGCCAAACTTGGCCTTCGGCTGGCTCTGGATTGCCGTCGGATTCGTCAGCGGGGCGGTCATCGGGCTGTTTTTCCGCCGACCGGATTGGCTGGGCGGCTATGCGGCGCTCCCGCGAAGGCTGGTGCGGCTCGGGCACATTTCATTTTTCGGACTCGGACTGATCAACATCCTCTTTGCCCTCAGTCTGCCGCACGCGCGCCTCGCCGCCGATGAAGCGAAATGGGCCGGCGTGGCCATGATCGTCGGCGGATTCGCGATGCCGATCTGCTGCGGGCTGGTGGCGTGGCGCGAGCGCCTTCATCCGCTGTTCGTCGTGCCCGTCGCCGCGCTCATCTACGGCGGCGTCGCGCTCGCCAGGGGGCTGATGGCAGCATGAGAATCGGCATGATCGCGATGAGCGGCGTGCGCGCGTGCAGCGAGGAGCTGAACCGGATCGGGCTATCGCTGCCGGGCGTGGTCGAGCGCGGCCGGATCGTGGCCTCGATGCCGAGCTTGTCGCTGCTCACGCTGGCCGCGCTGACGCCGCCGGAGTTCGAAATCGAATATCGCGAAATCGAGGACCTGCGCACCCAACCCGCGTTGCCGGAAGGCTACGACCTTGTCGCCATCGCCACGTTCTCGGCGCAGGCCTGCGACGCCTACGCGGTCGCCGACCATTATCGCGCGCGAGGCGTCGCAACCGTTATGGGCGGGTTGCACGTCACGGCGCAGCCCGACGAAGCGCTGCAACATTGCTCGGCGATCGTCGTCGGCGAAGCCGAGGCGCTCTGGCCGAAGCTGCTGGCGGATTTCCGATCCGGCCGATTGCAGCGCGTCTATCGCGCGCCGCCCGGCGACGAGTTCGACTTGGCGAACGCCCCCATCCCGCGCTACGAACTGCTTGACATCGGGCGCTACAACCGCCTCACCGTTCAGACCAGCCGCGGATGCCCGTACGTGTGCGACTTCTGCGCCAGCTCGATCCTGCTCACATCGCGCTACAAGGTCAAACCGGTCGAGACGGTCATGGCCGAGATTCGGCGAATCAAGGAGCTTTGGCCGCAGCCTTTCATCGAATTCGCGGACGACAATTCGTTCGCCAACAAGGCGCACTATCGGCGGCTGCTGGAGGCGCTGCGCCACGAAGGTATTCGCTGGTTTACGGAATGCGACATCTCAATCGCGCGCGACCCGGAACTGATCGACCTGATGCGCGAGGCCGGCTGTCGCCAGGTGCTGATAGGCCTCGAAAGCCCGACCTCGCGCGGGCTCGACGGCGTCGAGACGCGCGGCAACTGGAAGCTGCGTCAGTTTCCGCACTACCTGCAAGATGTGCGCGAAATACAAAGCCACGGCGTGACGGTGAACGGCTGCTTCGTGCTCGGCCTGGACGGCGATGACGAGTCGGTCTTCGACTCCGTCTACGAATTCGCCGAGAAGGCCGGGCTGTTCGAGATTCAAATCACCGTGCTGACGCCCTTCCCGGGCACGCCGCTCTACGACCGCCTGCTGCACGAGGGGCGGCTGATTACGCCGGGCGCGTGGAGCAAGTGCACGCTGTTTGACGTGAATTTCGTGCCGCGCGGCATGTCGCCGGAACGCTTACAGCAAGGCCTGGTCGATCTGGCGCGTCGGCTGTACGACCCCGAATTCGTCCGCCGTCGTCGCGAAACGTATTTCGCGAATGTTCGACCACGGCTATGAGGTTAAGCGCCGGCCGCGGCGCTGAAACTCACGGCGTCAGGCACTTTCCAAGTACGCCGGCGACGAATCGCCTGCGCTCTTCCGGCAGCGACGATCCGAATCGAACGCGTTTGCCGTCCTGCGTCTCGATGACGATCGCGGACTTGCTGCGACGATCGCCGTCGCTATCGACCCATTTCTTGTCTTCGATGCTCACGCGCCGCACGGCCGAGGCGTCGAATCGTCGACGAACGCCCAACCCGCCGATCCCGCTGAACGCCACGCCTTCCTGGTCACGGACGGTCACTTCCACTCTGCCAAACAGGCAATTCAGCACGCCCGCGATCAGCGCCGCGCCGATCAAGATGAACGGCGTCAGAAAAAACCACAAGAAGATCGTGATTCCCACGCCCATGCCGGCCCCGTTCATTTTCGGCGCGGGGAATACATCCGGGACCCCCAATCCGAGCAAATTCATCGTCGAAGCGATATTGATCAGGACGAATATCGAGACGACTCCGTTCCAAAAACCGGCAATTAGCAGCAGCCCCAGCGCGCCGAGAATCGATCGGCACGACGCCCCGACGCGCAAAACCATCCCGTCGGCGACATGCCATGCACCGGCGGGCGGATTCGAAGGGTCCACACGCGGGTCGAGTGCTGCGTCGCTCGCGAGCTCCGACAGTTTGTGAAGCTTCTCGCAGGCGCGGCAGAAAGCGACGTCGGTTGCGACGTTTACGTCATCCGCCGGAATCGCGCGGCGGCAAATTGGGCAGGTTGCGGTGTTCACCCAGTGCAGTATCGACGACGGCCCGCGCGCGGTGAAGACGTTGGAGCCGAGCACGGAAAAGACCTACGCAGCCGGCGGGGCCGAAAGCCGATGAGAGCGGTATCAAGAAGGTTTGCAGTGGGGTCAAGATGAGCATTCGCGCAAGAATTGCCCTGATCGTGGCGTGCTTGTCGGGCCCGTGCATCGCCGTCTGCTATGTCGTCGAGCAGCGGATCATCCTGGAGCGCTTCCTGGCGCTGGAGCGCGCCAAGGCGCTCGATGACTCCGACCGTTGCAGCGAGGCGATCGCCCGCGAAATCGAGCACCTGGGCATCCTGTGCAGCGACTGGGGTTATTGGGACGACACCTACCAGTACATTCAGGATCAGAACGAGGCGTACGCCAAGTCCAACCTCACGCCGACGATGTACATCAACTCCAAGTTCAACGCCATCTGGTATCTGGACACGGAGGGTCGCGTAGTTTTCTCCGGGGCGGCGGACACGAAAAACAGCGAGCCGCTCGATTTTCCCGAGTTTCCGACGAGCAGCTTCCCGCTCGACCACCCGCTCCTGGCGCAGAAGGCGCCGCGCGACATGGTCTCCGGAATCCTGCGCACCGCGCGGGGTCCGTTGTTGCTGGCCTCGCGCTTCATCCTGCCCACCGACACCGAAGCCGCCCCGGCGCGCGGCTGGCTCATATTTGGCCGCCTGCTGGACGCAAATCAGCTCGAATCGCTTCGAACTCAGACGCGGGTCGACTTTCAGATCTGGGACATCGACGATCCGAAGCTCACGGAATTGCACCCGCACCGCGCGATTCCCGCAAACCCGGGCGAGGCGTTGATCGAGGAGCTCTCGCGCGACTTGCTCATCGTGCATAGCGTCATCAATGGAATCGACCAAAAGCCCGCCATTCTGATCCAGGCTAACGTGCCGCGCGACATCTCGCGCGAAGGCCGCCAGGCGACGCAAATGGCGACCACGTCGCTGGCGGCGGCGGCCGGCGGAACGGTGCTCATGCTGCTCGTGCTGCTGAGTATCACGGTCGAGCGGCCCCTGCGGCGCCTGGCGCGCTTCGCCGAGCACGTCGGACGCACGTCCGACCTGACGCGAAAATCCGGCATCCGGCGTTCGGACGAGATCGGCAAGCTGGCGGCGGTGTTCGACACGATGATCGCGAACCTGCGCGAATCGCGAGCGCGCCTGTCCGACTCCGCGCGCCGCGCCGGCATGGCTGACGTGGCCCGCGGGATTCTGCACAACGTCGGCAATGTTCTGAACAACGTCACCGTCTCGACCAACACCATCACCGACACCGTCCGGCGTTCCCCCGTCACCTCGCTCTGTCGCGCGACGGAGCTCATCGGCGAGCACGGCGGCGACCTGGCGCAGTTCATCAGCCAGGACGAGCGCGGGCGGGCGCTGCCCGAATTCCTCAAGCAGGTGTCCGCGGCGCTGCACGCCGAGCGCGGGGTCGTGTTGAAGGAGCTAGATCAACTGCGCGAGAGCCTCGGACATCTGCTGGATGTGATTCAGCAGCAGGGCGTGCTCACCGTCGCAGCGCGGCACGAGGAGGCGACGACGCTTTCCGCACTGATCGATGGCGCCGTGGAGCTGATGGGCGCGAACCTGCGGCAGCAGTCGGTCCGCGTGGAACGCGCCATCGATCGCGATCTGACGCTGCTGATCGATCGCACCAAGGTCCTGCAGATCCTCGTCAATCTGCTGACTAACGCGGCCGAGGCAATGTCCGAGTGTGCCCCGGCGGCGCGGCTCGTGCGGATCGAGTCGCGGATCGAGAAGCTGCGTGTCTCGATCTCGATCGGCGACTCGGGCGTCGGAATCGCGCCGGAGAGCCTGACGCAAATCTTCAGCAGCGGATTCTCCACCAAGCCTGGCAGCCGAGGCGTCGGCCTGCATTTCTGCGCCATCGCTGCGGGCGAGCTGGGCGGAGAATTGCGGGCCGCCAGCGCCGGCCCCGGCTGCGGCGCGACGTTCGTACTTGCTTTCCCGCTGCGCCAACCGATGCCGCACCCGGAAAACGCACGGACGCGCGCCGGGAGCACCGACGCGCGTCCAACTTGAGGAAGCGTCACTCGCCTCGTATTAGAGCGAATTCGGTTCTCGCGCAGCGTCGGGCCTCTGCGTCCCGACGCCGAATTCTGCGTCGCGCACGGAGGCCCGACGCTACGGAACAACTGAGTCTGCTCTGGGCCGAAGCGAATTTCAGCTTCGACTTCCAAACTAGCACGGCAGCAACGAACTGAAGTTGCCGCAGGTCGTCGACTGCCAGTTCCCCAGCAGGATGCCCAGGTCAGACTCGTTCACCACGCCGTCGCCGTTGGCGTCGCCGCCGCAGTAGTTTTGCGCCGTCTGCCAGTTGCCCAGCAGGATGCCCAGCTCCGACTCGTTGACGACGCCGTCGAGGTTGAAGTCCGGAACATTCAGCGCGATGTAGAGCTCGGCGATGTCCAGGCCGTTGACCTTCAGGTCGCCGTTCATGTCGGCGCTCAGATCGATGCGCTGCGCGTCGTTCGGATTGGCCCAGTCCCCGGCGTTGTTGAAGATGTACGTCGCGTCAACGCAGTTGACCGTGCCGTCGCTGCCCTCGGGCTCCGAGCCGCGCGTGATGAACGCGCCGCCCGCAACGTCGAGGCGCGACGCGCCGGCCGAGTAGGCCACTACCGAGCTATCCGGCCGAACCAGCGTCGTACCGAAGTAATTCAGCGGTCCGCCCAGCGCCAGCGAAGCGTTATCGGCGTTGGTGAAGCCGGTCTTGCGGTTCAACACGCCGCTGACCATCGCCAGACCGTCGCAGAAGTAACGCACGTCGCGCTTGTTCACGTTGCCGTCGCCGTTGATGTCGCCCATCACCCACGGAACAATCACGTCGTCGACCATCGTGCCGGTCGGTCCCGCGGCGTAGGTCGCCGGGAACTCGAAGTCGTAATCATTCGCCGGATTGGCGTCGGTGACGAGGTTGACAAGTTCGACCAGCTTGGCCACGTCGCCGGCGCTACGAGCGCCGTCGCGATTCAGATCGCCGGCCAACTTATTGCGGGACGACAGGATGCCAGTCGCAGCGATGTTGCGAAGCACGCCGCTGCGATCCTTGTAGGTGTACGACGAACCGGTCGAACCGTCGTTGTACAGGTTGCCCGGATAATCCGGGCCGGTCGGGTTCGTTTGGCGCAGCGGCGCCAAAAGGCCCGTGCCCGGGTTGATCTGCTGATAAGTCGGCGTCGGCGTCGGACCGGTCGCGCGCAGTTCGTTGTTCGCCTGAACGAACGACACCAACGTCGGGACCGTCGCATTCGGCAGATACGATTCCGGATCCGCGGACGCGGGCAGGGCCTCGACGGCCGCGGTCAGGAAAAACTGCCGGCCGAGTAGTTCTCCTGCGGTTCGATCGTTCGCTGGGAGCGACGGATTCTGTGTGAACTGCACAATGCTCGAAACGATGTTGTTGATCAAGTCGGCCGGGTCCTGCCGCGCCAACGGCAGCGCTGCGCTGTTGTAGAGCGGGTCCGTAATCGCGCGGTTCGCGTCCGGATCGCCGATCGTCGTCAGCGTCTGAATGCCGCCAATTCTCCAGCCGGTCGTGTCGCTGCTGTTGAAGATGATCGCGTCGAGTGTCGGGCGAACGGGCGTGATCGAAGCCGACACGATGTGGTTGTTGATGACGCTCGGAATATCGTATTGGCCCGAATACGTGTCCGCGACGGCGCGGCTGGGTCCTGCGACGCCGGTATAGCCGACGCACAGGCGGTTGCTACGAACCGCGGTCTCGATGATTCCGGAGCCGCCGCACGCCGATACCTGATGGAAGGGTCCCAAGCGCGTGCGGGTGTCGACGTTGATTCGGCGTCCGACTTTGTCACCGTTCGCCCGGCTGGCGTCGACGCCCAGCGAGTTGGAGTACGCATTGCGCGTTCCCGATCCCACGTCGCGCACGGCTGCAAACAAGTTCTCGCCGCTCGACAGGCGGCCCGAGATCAGCAGGTATTGAAGATCGGTGGCCTTGAAAGTCGCGATTCCGACGCCGCGGTTTTCGATCGGCGTCACGGGGCTGTAGGCGATACCGGTATCGTAGATGGTGCGATTGTCCGGGCTGACCGTGTTGGTGTTCAGCGTGACGCCGCACGCGCGAGTCAGGCTGGGCAAGTTTGTGCTCTCGCCGTTCTGATTGCCCGCCGGATCTCCAAGCGTGAGCTCGGGGTTGGTGCCGTAGCCGGTCTGTCCCGGCTTGCGGTCCCAGTTGTTGGCCGTGGCGTCGTCGTTTTTCACCGCCCAGGCCGTCACGACGTCGACGTTCGCGAAATCGATCGTTGTGGGGCAAATGGGCGTGTTGCTGTTATTCGGAATCAGGTCGCCATCGGTGTCATCGATGCAAGCGGGAAAACCGGTCGCCAGCGGCACGCCCAGGCTCGCGAATCGCGTACGGTTGATCAGCCCGCGCTCGGAAGTGACGACCTCCGGCAGGTCCGCGCAGGCTTGGTAGTCCATGAACTCGATGAATCCCTCGATCGAACCAACCGAGCGGTACTGCACGGTCCACCAGTTGTTCGCGATTACCACGATCGGAACCTGGCCGCGGATTTCGCCGGCGCCGTTGGCCGCCGTGTGAATGTTGACGTACCACAGGCCCTGGCCAAAGTCCTTGAGCTGTTCGGGCGTCAGAACAACCGAGCCGATCATCGGGCTGGCCAGGCCACCGCTGAGCGTGCCGATGTCAACCTGCACGCCGGCCGTCGATCCCGCGGCGGCGGGGCCGTGGAAGTGACAAGCGGTCGCCGCGCCCGTTAGTCCGGAGTAGCTGATGTTCCACGAAAGCGTGCGGGTAACAAAGTTCAGCGTCAGGCTCGCGGAGCCGCCGCCGGTGTACCCGCCCGGCAGTGTCGGGGCGGGGATTTCCTGCGTTGCTTCCAGGGTGAACCCGTAGCTCGTCGGCGCCGCGGTGTTCAGGTTTGTGATGGCTAACTGGTCGAACGAGTCTGGAATTCCGTCGCCGCTGGTGTCGATCGCTCCGGCCTGCCCGTCGCCATCGATATCCAGGAAGTCTCCCGTCGATCCCGGCAACTCGAAGAAATCGACGAACAGCGTCGCACCCGCGCCGTTGACCTGTCGCTGCTGATACGTGGGCTGCGCCCACGCGGTCAGCGAGGCCAGCGCGATGACCGCACCGGCCGCGAGACGTGTACGGAAGCCACTTTGCATTTGCTTTCTCCTCCAAGGCAAGAGATTGACCAGCGTGGGCGAGCACGCGCTCGTCCACGTTCCTTGCACCACTGTGAATTCCGCCACCGACGAGGTTCGCCGACGGCTTGTCGAAATCTCGCCGCGCCAGGCCGCTGCGAATGGCCGTCCGCGTTCGGTTAGGGAATCGCCTGATTCAGCAACATCAGCTCTGTGTAGCCGCCGGTCAGCGAATAGAACTTGTCGCCCCAGCGCCGATCCTGAATCGTCTTCAGCACCGTGGAGCGCTCAACGTGACCGTCGCAGTACATGAAGTTCGCCGTGCCGCCCCACTTGTCGCCGCCCGGGTGATGCCGGCCGACTGCGTTCAACTGCGCGTGGCCAACTCCCGAGGTCAGGTCAGCGCCGTTGGTCAAAACGTCGAGTGGTTGCAGACCGTACGTCGCATCGCCCGGCGGCCCCATTCGAAATCCCTGCCCAGGGCTGGCGAATTCGTTCCAGTCGCCGGACGGGTGATAGAACGGGTTGATCGAGCGATGGCTCTTGCTCAGGAAATTGCTGCCGACCGATTTCGACATCACTTTCCAGTTATTGTGCATCTCGGTGGCCAGGATCACGTTGCCGGCCGACTTCAGCTCCGTGTCGCGGACAAAGCGATTCAGGCGCGGCGGGCTGCCGACGTTCGGAACCGTCGCCTGCAGGATCTGAAGCGTGAACTTGTTGCGCGGCATGACCGCCGTGTTGGCGATGTAGGCCATGCGCGGGGCCTGCTTGTCTTCGGTCACCCCGGTTGACGGACCGGTCGCGCCGGCGTCGTCTTCCTGCTCGCCGATCTCCCAGTCTTCGCCTTTCGGGCCGGGATTGGTGCGCGGCGCGCCGCCGTTTTGGAAGTTGGGACACTTGAACGCGTCAGCCCCGGCTTCGCCCTTGCCGTAGAGGAAGTACGACCAATGCAGATAGCCGTAGTTATTTCCCGGCGGCTGGTTGTTGGGGTCCCAGGATCCGCCGGCGTCCTTGGGATATACGTACGAAGGCGGAAAAATGCCGCGGTTCTCGGCCAGGTAGATATTCACCGCCTTGCCAACCTGGCTGAGATTCGCCGCGCACTTGACCGCCTTCGCCGAGTTCCGCGCGGCGCTGAGACTCGGCAACAGGATTGAGATCAACAGCGCGATGATCGCGACTACGACGAGTAGTTCGATCAGAGTGAAGCCGCGCGATCGCACCTGTGATGTGCCGTCCGCCCTGAACGTTCGTTTCAAAGCCATTCGCCACTCGCTTTTGCAAAGGAAGTGATAGATCGAGACTGTTAGCGACAAACCCTGCGTTCGAACAAAATCGCGCAAAGAGGCCGCGCGATATCGGCCGCGCCTCGTGACGAAGATGGCGGACAGAGTTAAAGAAAAATGGGTTAATGCGCTAAGAGCAAGTTAATTCGCGTCGAAAGCGCACTCGCTCGGCGCGTGACGCGCCACGGCGCCCTTGCATGCGAACAGGCGGCTGCTGAACGCAATGCCATTCACCGCCGACGATTGGATGGCGGTGGCGTGGTTGATTCGTCGTATCTCGGGATTCTGCCGGCGGATTGGGGCGCGACCCGCCCGCGTGGATGGCTCACGCCCAGACGCGGTGGCGCGAATCTACTTCGCCCGCTTGGGCTTGGCCTTGACGAATTTCTCGATCTCCTTCGCTGAGCGCGTGTTCAGCACGTCGTCGCGCCGCAGGCCGGCCCGGCGAGCGGTGACGACGCCGAACTGCATCTGGTCGAGCTGCTCGATCGCGTGTGCGTCGGTGTCGATGCAGATCGTCACGCCCAGCGACCGCGCTAGCCGCGCGTGTTGATCTTTGAGGTCAAGGCGATACGCCGACGCGTTGATCTCGAGCGCCGTGCCGGTCGCGGCGGCCTTGCGCGCGATCGCGTCGATGTCGATCGGCATGGCGTCGCGCTTGCCAATCATGCGTCCGGTCGGGTGCGCGATGACGTTCACATACGGATTTTCGATCGCCGCCAGCGTGCGTCGCGTATTGGACTCCGAATCGTGGCTCGCGATGTGCACGGACGCGACGACCCAATCCAATTCGGCCAGCAGCTCATCCGGGTAGTCGAGCCGGCCGTCGGAGAGCACGTCGACCTCGGCCCCGGCCCACAGCGTGAACCCCTTGAGCGATTTGGCGACCCTGCGGATCGCCGCAACGTGCTGGCGCAGGCGATCCGGCTTCAGGCCGTTGGCGATGACGCTGCTCTGCGAGTGATCGGTGATGCAGATGAACTTGTAGCCGCGCTTCTGCGCCGCGGCGGCCATTTCCTCGATGCTGTGATGCCCGTCGCTGGCGACGGTGTGCATGTGCAGGTCGCCGCGAATGTCGTCGAGCGCGATCAGGTCGGCCGGCGTCTGCTTCAGCTCGAATTCGCCGCGGTCTTCGCGAAGCTCGGGCGGAATCCACGGCAAACCCAAGGCCGCGTAAATGTCTTCTTCGCCGCGCGAGGCGATGATCCGCTCGCCTTCGGTCAGCGCGTACTCGTTCAGGCTCCAGCCGCGCTTCACCGCCATCTCGCGCAGGCGGACGTTGTGCTCCTTGCTGCCCGTGAAGTATTGCCACGCCGCCCCGAACGACTGCTCGGGCACGACCCGCAGATCGATCTGAATCTGCCGATTGTCGCCCACGTTGACGAGCACCGAGCCCTTCGTGTCGCCGCTGACGAGCACCTTGGCGACGATCGAGGTCGATGTGAATTTGCCGATCACCGCCGGTCCGTTGTCGGCGACGCACAGAATGTCGAGATCGCCGACCGTCTCGCAGCCGCGCCGCAGCGAGCCGGCGTGCTCGACGCGCCGCACCCCGTCGATGCCGGCGATCGAGCGGGCGATCAGGTCGGCGATCGGCCACGCGACGCCGATGCGCGTGCGGCCGGCGGAGCGCTGCAGGAATTCGATCCCCTGTCGAATGTGCTCGATGCTCTTGTCACCCAGGCCCCTCAGCCCGGCGAGCTTGCCCTCTGCGATGGCGTCGGAAAGCTGCTGCACGTCAGTGATGCCGCGCTCGCGCCACAGCATGGCGGCCTTCTTGGGCCCCATTCCCTGGATCGACAGCAGGCCCAGCAGAGATTCGGGCACCTCGGCGGCCAGCTCTTCGCGCAGGCGCAGCTTGCCGGTCGCGAGCAGCTCCTGAATCTTCGCCGCCGAGGCCTTGCCGACGCCGGGCAACTCAGCCAGCTCGCCGCGTGCGGCGATGTCGCTCAATTCGCCCGGCAAATCGTCGATGCTTCGGGCCACGCGCCGGTATGAACTGACCCGAAAGGAGTCCTCGCCCTTGATCTCCATCAGATCGGCGACCTGGTTGAAAACGCGGGCGACCTCGGCGTTGGTCATCGCTGCTCCTGACCGGCAGATGATAGTGCCCGGGTGGAAAGATTCACCACGGAGACACGAGAGGGCGCACCACGGAGACACGGAGGCACGGAGAAGAGATAATCAGGTCAGGTTTGCCTGCGCGCACCGACTATGAATATTGACGTTTCCTCTCCGTGCCTCCGTGCCTCCGTGGTGATTCTCTTGCTGGCCGGCGCGGCACAGGGAGACGATGAGGTGCTCAAGCCCAGCGCCACGTTTCCAGTCCCCGCCGGCGTCGAGTGGATCGAGGGCGTCACCGTCGGCCGCATGCCGCTGCTGGTCGTCTGCGATCGACGCGGCGGCGTCAGCGTTTTCAGCCTGCTGGACGAGTGGAAAATTCTCCGCCCGGCGTTGGCGCTGCGGCCGGGCACGCGGATGGCGTCGCACGCATCCGACGCCGACAGGGTGTATTTGTTCGACGATTACGAGGTCCGCGCGCTGCAGGTCGTGCGACCCGGCAAGATCTCGATGCGGGCGGAGCTGCGCTGGCAGATCGGCCAGTGGCCCGCGGACCTCGCCGAATCGCAGCAGGACCCCGAATTCCTGCCGCGCATCGTCGCCGCGCAGACGGTCGATTGCGGCGTGTTGTTGGCGAGATCGGACGGGAAAATCGCACTCCTGTCCGAACGCGACGGCGCGACGCTGTGGACGGCGGATGTGGGGCGATTTTCGGATTGCGAGTGGCGCGCCTGCGGCGACCAGGCGGCGCTGTTCTTCCGTGCGGGCGCCGCGTATCACGCCGTCCGATTCGACATCGATCCGCGCGGCGTGATACTGCAACGCGTGGAGCTCGGCAAGACGCAGCCGCTGCACATGGCGCTGTCCGAGTTCGGCGTGGTTGCCGTCTGGCCGGACTGCGTCGAATCGATCGATCGCGCCGGCACGCGCCGGCGCGTGGTCGAGATTTCGCCGCGCTGGCCGCCGCCGGGCTTCGCGATCGACCAGCGTAATTGCGATCGGCGCGCGTTCATCAGCGACGCCGGCGGCATTCGCTGCGTCGATCTCATGACCTGCAACACGCTGTGGGAAGACCGGACGTTCGCCGGCACGCCATTTCGATTGACCGCGGACGACTGGCTGATCGCACTGCGCTGGGACCGCGCGGCAGTGCTTACGACTGAAGGCGGAGTGTGCGCGGACGTGTCGGCACGCTCGCCGAACGAGTCAATTGTGTGCGTCGCACCGTGTGGCATCGTCGCGACGCTACATCGCGGACCGTGCGGTGCATTCATTTGCGTTTCGGCCCCGAATCGGCGATGGTACCTTACACCACCCGAGGAAATCGCACGGCCTTCATCTCCGGTGGATCACGCATATCGACTGCTGCTGTCCGGCGAATTGCTCGGTCATGTTAACGTCGATGGCTTTCTTGCGGTGATCGACGATATTGGCGTTCGCGTCTTTGGTGATTGCAACTAGCGCCAGAGTGTGGTACGGCTGCGGCCGTTGGCGGCCGTGCTCACGGTTTGGCGACGCGAAGATGAAATAATGGCTTGACCGAGCCGCGACCGTAAGGGAGCGGCGTTTGGCATGACTGCGGCCGTTGGCAGCCATGCTTTTCGCTTTATGCCGCGAGCCCGGCGATGAGCATGCTCGCCAACGGCCGCGAGCATGCCACTTGCCCACTTGCCGCAAGGCTCTCGCACCTACTCCAGCTCCAGCCCCGCCACGTACGTCTCCAGCGCGTCGCGGCGTTTGTTTTCATCCGCCGTGGCGCTGTCGAGTTGCTTCTGCTGCTGCTCGATCTGCGTTTCGAGCTGGTCGAATTTCGTGAGCTGCCGCTGGCGCACGTCGCCGGCTTCCTTGAGCGTGTCGAGGTTCTGGCGAATGCGAATCTGCTGCGCGATCGTGTCCTTCAGGTTCTTGTCGATCAGCTCGCGCTGCTGTTTGGCGGCTTCGTACTCGCGCCGCAGCCCGACCACTTTCTCGATCGCCTGCTTGATCGCCGGCGAGACCTGCGGAGCGCGGAGATAGATGTCGACCACGTCGGCGCCCATCGTCGAAATCACGACCTGCTCTTCGCGCACCTGCTCCAGCACCACTTTCAGCGTCGTCGTCTTGGCGCCGGCGGCATCGACCTTGAAGCGCAGCAGGGTCGCGGTGCGCTCGGCCGGTTCCTTCGGCTCGATCAGCTTCCACGGCTCGGCGAACGGCTGTTCGATCAATACGTCGCGCGCCTT
Organism: Phycisphaerae bacterium; assembly: GCA_046350315.1. GTDB lineage: Bacteria > Planctomycetota > Phycisphaerae > UBA1845 > Fen-1342 > CAZHTF01. The sequence continues at coordinate 494,291 of JAXMAP010000002.1, read as the reverse complement.
GTCGTCCTTGTTCTTGACCACGTATTCGCGCTGGTCCACCCAGCGGTCGCGCCGCAGCAGCGTGCCCTTCGAGACCTTCACGCCGACGAGCTGCGCCGGCTGCGGGTCGCTGCGGATGGTCACCTCGCGGGCCAGGTCCAGCGCGTAGCCGATCAGCCGCTCCTCGCCGGGCTTCAGGTCGGGCATCATCGCGTCGCCGGCGTAGACGTTGGCGTCGAACAGCGTGATCGGCCCCTGCATCAGGTGCAGCTTGGTCGAGTTTCTCAGCCGAAACGCGTTAAATGGGTGCCTGGCGTGCGTGGCCGGGTTGAAGACGCTCAGCTTCTCGCCCGCGACGGTCTCATTCACGATCGGCAGCATGGCGGATTGTTGACGGACGATGGAGACCGGGGCGTCGATGCGGTATTCGAACAGATCGCCGGTTTCCTGCGTTGTCGTGGCGGTCCAATCGACTCCAACGGACCTGTTCACAAGATCGACGGAGTAGTACGTTCCATCAGCCGCCGAAGGTTTCGCCGGTGGCGCGGCCGGCGTGTCTACGACTCGGCCCAAGCCGGCATTTCCCCTTCGTTCAGTGGATTTGTCTCTCAATCTCTCTTGCGAACTGGCGCGGAAGGCTAACTCAGGCATCCCATCCCCGTCCGCCTCCATCTCCCTCGGCCGCAGCGACGCATGCATCTCCAGCCTCTCCTCCGGACGCGGCACGTAGATCGGCGTGTACAGATCCATGCGGAACGAGATCGGCCGGCCGGCGATCAGCGAGAGCTGCACGTCCTTCCAATCCGTGTCGGTCGCGTTCTCCACTGTCGCCCAGCCCTGCAGCAGCGGCTTGTCGTTGTCGGTCAGCGCCAGCCGGTAAGTCGTTTTCCACAGAGGCGCTTCGAGCAGGTATGCCACGCGCACGTGGCGTTTGCCCTTGCCGCTGAAGCTCAGGCCGACCGACTTCTTGTCGGCCCCGTGCGAGGTCGCCAGCGTCTCAAGCGCATCGCGCAGCTCGGCGTCGACCTTCTCATTCAGCAGCCGCAGATTCTGCACGTCGCTCATGCGCACCTGTTGAAGCCCGGCGTCGGTCAGCACGGTGAGCACGATGACGTCGAGCACGATCTTGTCCGGCGTCAGGTGCTTCTGCGATTCGACACCCACGATCAACCCGCGGGCCTTGGTCGCGCCGTCGATTTCGATTGGCTCGCCGCGGAGCTGCTCCAGCAGCTGCCAGAGCGTCGGCTTTCCAGTGATGTCGACGCCGAAGCTCTTGAGCTGCTTGTCGATCGGGTCTTGCGAGGCGTAGCGAATCGCGCCGACGCGCCCGCCGTCGAGGTCCTGTACGATCATCGACTTGATCACGTCGTTGATCTGGTCGCTGCGGAAGCGCAGCTCGGCGGATACGTCGCCTTCGACGTCGGCCTCGCAGACATAGTGCCCGACGCCGCTCGAAAAGAGCGCGACGCGCGAGATGCGCAGCTCCGCGTCGCCGGCGACGGCCGACAGCGAAAACGCGGCAAGTGTGGCGACCGACAGGCACAAGCCGTGTAGTGAACGCATGGCGGACCTCCCTTGGGGGCGTGACGAGATCGGGAACGCATCATACCAGTTGATACCGGCGTGCCGGCGACATGTTCGCGCGAGAAGTCAATCGAAAAAACGCTCCCAGCCGAGCCCCGACCGTCAGGGAGGGGTCGGGCTGATGTACGACAATCGCTTGAAATCTCGGCGCTTTCGAGAACCCGGCGGACCCCTCCCTGACGGTCGGGGCTCGGCTGGGTGAGCTTCTCAACGAACCGCATGGTTCGGGTCAATCGGCAACCGACGCCGGATCAGGTGACAAACTCACCATCCGCCGCCTTGTATCTGAGTGTCGCTTGTCAAGATTGGTGCATCATGGGGGGTGGGGCGGGCATCCTGCCCGCCCGGCGGCGAAACACGGGCGGGCAAGATGCCCGCCCCACCCCACCGGGAGAACCGCAACCCGATCGACGTACATCAATCGCCGAGCGCGGGCCGCTTGATCGTTGCCCGCGCTCGGGTGACATCTCGAATTTACGGCGTGTTCTGGCCCCAGCTTCCCAGCAGCAAGCCCAAATCGGCCTCGTTTGTCACGCCATCGCCGTTCAGGTCGCCGTCGGAGTTGGTCTGCCACGCTTGCAGCAGGATGCCTAGGTCGGACTCATCCACGTCGCCGTCGCCGTCCAGATCGCCGGCCGGACCGACCACGAACGTCGTGACGCCCGCGCCTCCGGCTTGACCGTTGCCGCTGGGAAACGCGCCGGCGACGATTTCACCGTCCAACGCGAGACTCGCCGCGACATCGCGGATCGTGTCGCCGATGGTCAAAGTGTACGTATCCGGCCGAAGCACGCGATCGGGCGTCAGCGTCGCGGTCAGCGCGGCGGCGTTGTAATTCACCGTGAGCGGAATCGCGCCGAAATGCGCCCCGGCCAGCGTGACCGCGCCGGCGGGGATCGTGACGTCCTTGTGGAACTGCACCGTAAGCGACGCCGCGCCCAGGCCGCTGATGTGCGAGGCCGGCGTCGGCACGACGTCGATGATCTTCGGCGGCCCCTCGGCGAACGTGCCGGTGGTTTTCGAGACTGTCAGGACCCAGCTATCCGGGTCAACCGTGATAGATGAAACGGCGCCGGATGACGGGATTAGGAAATGCTCGCTCAGCGCATCGTTCCACACGGTGACCGTTTGGGTGCCGCCGGCGGTCAGCGACAGGCGAATCTGCACCGGCATCGTGAACGTGGGATAGCCGGTCGAAAGAAGCTGCTCGAAGTAGATCTCAATGAACGTCTTTGACCCGACGGTCACATTCCGGAAACTGCTTCGATAGCTCGGCGCGCCGATGCCATAGACCCAGGGCGTGAAGAACCACTCCATCGTTTGGCCGCTCACCGCCTCGCACACGGCCTGGAAATCAGGCGTCGTGGCGCCGTCGTATTGATAGAGCTGCCGCCATGTGGACAGGATGTTGAAGAACGCCGTGTCGCCGACGATGCCGCGGACCATGTGCAGCACCCAGCCGCCCTTCAGGTAGGTCGTGTTGTTGTCAAAGATCGCATTGCTGTTGGAAATGTCGTATTTGTACACACTGCCGGTGAAAGACGTCGGACGGCGCGAATTGACGGCCGAGATTCGCGCGGCGGCGCCGGTGCTGCCGGGCTGGAACTCGATCCAGACCACCTCGCCGTAGGTGGCGAAGCCCTCGTTGAGCCAGATGTCATGCCAGGTCGAGCAGGTGACCATGTCTCCCCACCATTGGTGCGTCAGTTCGTGGGCCGAAAGATTGCCGCTGAAATTGGTTTGGCCGGTCAGGGTCTGGTGCTCCATGCCGCCGCCGAACGGGAAGTGATAGATTCCGTATTTCTCGTTGAAATAGGGGTAAATCCCGAACTTGTCGCTGAACGTGCCGAGCATGGTGATCACCGTGTTGGCGCGATTGCGTTCGGTGGTCGTGTCGCGCTCGGGATACAGATAGAAATTCGCCGGCATCGACGAGCCGCCGTAGTTGAAGGTCAGCGGATACGTGTTGTAATTGGTCGCACTGAAGCAGAATAGATAGGGTGACGTCGGATAGTCGGTGTGCCAGCGATAGCGGCTCTTGCTGCCGGGCAGCGAATCCACGCCCTGCAACACGCCGTTGGCGACCACCGTCATCGTGCTGGGAACGGTGATCCATACGTCGCCGGTGGCCTTGTCGGCGTTGTCATCCTTGGAGGCGAACCAGCGCGCCGTGTCGAACGGCTGACTGAGCGTGTAGACGATCGGCGACGCGGCGGTGCCGTGCGTGGTGAACCACAAGCCGCTGGCGGGCGTGCCGGAGTACGCGACGCGCAGGTCGAATTGATCATTCAGGTCGTACGCGTGCGGCAGCGTGACCGTGACGTTGGGCGCCGCGCGGACGTACGCCGCCGCCGCGCCGTCCACCTGCAGCGACGAGATGGACATTTCGCTCGTCAGTTGAAACGTGAAGCTGGTCAGGCCGTCGGCGAGGCTCTTGACGGTCATCGTGTTCGAACCGGTCACGACGTGGGCGACGGTGTCGCAGTCCAGGTCGAGCGCGTAATGAAGCACATCGGTGGTGTCGCCGGGCCCGCGCAGCATCGGCCCGCCGGCGTCCACGGGGGAATGCAGGGCCAGCGCGGCCTTGGCGTGTGAACACATTCCGGGCGTCGGATCGATCTCCTGGGCAACGGACCAGTTCACGGCGAAGAACGCCGCGGCAATCGCGAATGTACGCATGTCGAGGTTCCTTCCAGCGGCGTACGGGGGGTGGAATAGATGACGCCGCGGTCATCAATTATATCGCCAGCCGCCCAGCAAATTCAATCCCAGGTGCACCCGCCGATTTGGAGACGCTCGCGGGAGAACGTGCGGACCGGGTTCGCGGCCCTCAAGTGGCGCGGCCCTACCTTCGCGTAGATCAACGCCCCGCAGGCGGACGCGCACGCGGGCCACCTCCTCTGGTGGTTGCGATCATCACGGCCCGCAGCGGATTCGCACCTCCGGAAGTCACGACATGCCTCTGACCAACAAACACCACGAGCCGCCCTTTCGGGCGACTCGGGCGTGCGTGGGGATGGAGGGTTCGTCGGAGTCCGAAGCCGGGCGGGTCGCCGGATTGCCTCCGCGCGTCGCTGCTTGATCAGCCGCCGCAGGCTTGCGTGGGCTCGATCGTCGCCGACTCGCCGTTGAAGAATGCGTTGCCTTGCGCGTCGACCGTGATCGCGATTTGTCGCACCGCCGGCGAATTCCGATTGGTGCTGTCCTCGACCCGTAATTCGATCGCCGGCGTGTTGGGGGCCAGCATCACGATCGCCCACGTGCCGACGGTGTCGTCTTCGGAAGTAAACGTGGAGCCGAACTGTGAGCTGAAGATCGTGGTTTCGCGAAGGTCAAAGCGCCCCGACGCGCACAGGAACAGCTCGTTCGTGCCGGTGACGAACGCGTTGTTGTCGGAATTGCCGGAGGCGCGCCCGAATTCGCTGCGCGTGTTCTTAAGCGCCTCGGTCAACGCGGCGATTGCCTGGGCGTCGCTTGCGGAGGGCGTGGCGGGCGCGCCGCCGGCAACGGGAGCCTGGCCGGCGCCGGGCGTCGTGCCGCCGGCAGGGCTTTCGGGACCGGGAGTCGTCGAGGCGCCGCCACCGACCTGCCGCACGGAGCCGTCGCCGATGACCACGCCGCCCGGCGCCGGCCGCGGGGCGCTGGTCTCGCCGGTTTGAATCGTGTTCGACGTGCCGTCCAGAATGTCCGTCAACCGCGGAGCACCCGCTTGGCGAGTGCTACCGTCATTTTGATCAACCGACTCCAGGCCGCAGCCGTAGAGTGCGAGCGAAGCGGCGAATCCAGCGCAGAGACGTAGCGTGACCAGCATGGCGCGAGGCATTTTCGATCTCCATGTTCGGGTTAGTCGTGGCCAGCCGAGCCGTCGATCCCGCAGTCTTCGATTACGCGTCGGTCGGCGATTCGCAAATCAATGTTGCGACGCCGGCGTGCGCATTGCGGGAAATCTCGCGAATACAAGCGGGCTTATCGGTCTCTTGGAAGCCGCTCGGAAGCACGGTGGCGGACGATGGAGCCGCTGGTGACGAAGATGACGTCTTCGGCGATGTTAGTGGCGTGGTCGGCGATGCGCTCTAGATTCTTGGCGATCGAGAGCAAATCCAGGTGCCCGGCCATCGCTTCCGGCGTCGCGGGCGCCAGGGCGACGATCCGCCGTACGATTTGAGCGTAGATCGCGTCGATCGCGGACTCTTCGCGAAGCACCGTGCGAGCCAGATCGGCATCTTCACGGCTGTACGAGTGCACCGCGTTCCGCAGCGCCCGGCGCACCACCGGTACGAGCTGTTTCAAGTCGCCATTCTCGTTGGCCAGCGGCTGGACCTCCAGGTGCTTGGCCCGTTCGGCGATGTTGACCGCACAATCGGCGATTCGCTCGAGGTCGTTGTTGACCTTCAGAACCGTGCACAGCAGGCGCAGATCGATTCCCACCGGCTGGTAGAGCGCCATGAGGCGGATGACCTCCGTCTCGACTTCGACCTCCTCGTTGTCGATCTCCTCGTCGCGCGCAACCACGCGACGCGCAAGCGTTTCGTCCAGTTGAAAGATCGACTCGCACGATTCCTGCAGCAAATCCTCGACCTGGCTCGCCATGCGCAGCGAGCGACGTCGAAGATCGTCAAGCAGGTTCACAAAATGCGCCGTCATCGTCGGCACGTCCTCGAAGGTCCACGGATGAAGCAACACGAGATGATCCTCCGCGCCGAAAGGTTCGGCAAGTGAGCAAGGCGAGGGTCCAAGGTGCAAAGGCTCGGAGGGGCAAGCGAATACCAGCCCGCAGGCCCTCGGTTCTTTCGCCCCTGGGCCCTTTGTCCCTGAACCCCTTGAATCCTCGCCGCCAGGCTACCCAAATCGCCCGGTTATGTAATCTTGCGTCCGCGCGTTGCCCGGCTTGGTGAAAATCACGTCGGTATCGTCGACCTCGACCAGTTCGCCCAGATACATGAACGCCGTGCGGTCCGAGACGCGCGCCGCCTGCTGCATGTTGTGCGTGACCAGAATGACCGTGTACTGCGACTTGAGCTGGTCGATCAGGTCTTCGATCCGCGCAGTCGCGATCGGGTCGAGCGCCGAACAGGGCTCGTCCATCAACAGCACGTCGGGTTCCAGCGCGATCGCCCGCGCGATGCACAGCCGCTGTTGCTGGCCGCCCGAGAGATTCAAAGCGCTCGTGTGCAGCTTGTCCTTCACCTCGTCCCACAGCGCGGCTTTTTCGAGCGACGTCTCGACCAATTCCGCCACGTCGCCGCGAAAACCGTTGATTTCCGCGCCCCAGGCGACGTTGCGATAGATCGTCTTGGGGAACGGATTGGGCTTCTGAAAGACCATGCCGACTCGCCGGCGCAGCTCGACCGGGTCGCAATCGGGTGCGTAGATGTCGCGATCGCGGTAGTAAACGCGGCCCTCGACGCGCATGCCGGGCACGAAATCGTTCATTCGATTGAGCGCCCGCAGCAACGTGCTCTTGCCGCAGCCGGACGGGCCAATGATCGCCGTCACCTCGCGGCGGCGAAACTCCAGCGAGACGCTCTTGACCGCCGCGAACTTGCCGTAGTGGATCGTCAGCCGATCCGTGCGAAAGACGGCTTCGCCGGCGATCGCCGGCTTGTCGCGGTACAGCGGCGCGCGGTGGGGCGTCGAATTGTCCGCCGTCCGGCGCTCGTCGTCTTCGGTGAGCATCATGCCCGGCTCTCCTGGCTGCATGCCCGGATCCCGATCGCCAATGCGTTCATGAGAATCAAGAACGCGAGCAACACGAGGATACCGGCGGCCGCGAGTTCATGAAAAATCGGTTGATGGTTGTCGGTCCAGTTGTAGATTTGAATCGGCATGGCGGTGAATTCGTCGCGCAGCGGGTCCACCGGCACGGAGCGCGTGAAGAAGACCACGCCCACGACCATCAGCGGGGCGGCTTCGCCGATGGCGCGCGACAACGAGAGAATCACGCCAGTGAGGATGCCCGGCAGCGCCGCCGGCAGCACGTGATAGCGCACCGTCTGCCAGCGCGTGGCGCCGAGCGCGTAGGCGGCATCGCGGATCGACTTGGGCACCGCGGCCAGCGCCTCGCGACTGGCGATGATGATCACGGGCAGAATCAAAAGCGCCAGCGTCAATCCGCCGGCCATCACGCTTCGGTTCAGACTCATCCAGTGCACAAAAAGCGACAAGCCGAGAATGCCGTAGACAATGGACGGAACGCCGGCCAGATTCGCGATGTTCAGGTGGATGATCCGCGTCAGCCAGTTGTGCGCGGCGTACTCCTCCAGGTACACGGCCGCCCCGACTCCCACCGGCACGGCGACCGCGGCCGCGATGACGATCAGCCAAAGCGTGCCGATCAAAGGGGCCTTGATGCCCGAGGTCGCCGGTTCGTTTTGCGAGAAGAAATTGGCGAAGAATTTCGGCGAAATGCGGCCCCACCCCATCGACGCGACCTGCCACAACAGCACTGCGACGAACAGCACCGCGCAGGCGCTCAGCGCCACGCACAGCGCGACGAAGATGCCGCCGCGCCGACGTCGCTGCGCGAGCCGAGGTTCGAATCTGGGCCGGGATTCGTTAGTCATACGCCTCCCGGAATCTCGCCAGCACGCGCTGTGCCACGAGATTGATCGCCAGCGTGATCAGGAAAAGCGTCGCGCCGACGGCGAAGATCGAGTAATACGCGGTGGAGCGGTAGTCGGTGTCGCCCGAGGCCACCTGCACGATGTAGCCGGTCATGGTCTGCATGTTCTGCAGCGGATTCAGCGTGAAATTCGGTGTGTTGCCCGCGGCCAGGGCGACGGCCATCGTTTCGCCGACCGCCCGCGCCAGCGCCAGCAGCACCGCCGCCGTGACGCCGGAAAGCGCCGCCGGGAACACCACCCGTAGCGAGACTTCCGCCTTGGTGGCGGCCAGGGCAAAGGCGCCCTGCCGCAGCGATTGCGGCACGGCCCGAAACGCGTCGTCGCAGAGCGAACAGATCGTCGGCACGATCATGATGCCCACCACGATCGCGGCACTCAGCGCGTTGAAAATGCTGACCTGCGGAAAGACCGGGCGAAGCAGATGCGGCGTGATGAAACTGATGGCGAAGAAGCCGTAGACGACCGTTGGAATCCCCGCGAGCAACTCGAGCACCGGCTTGGCGAGTTGCCGCACCGTCGGAGGCGCGTATTCGCTCAGGTACAGCGCCGCCGCCAGGCCGATCGGTAGTGCGATCAACAGCGCCCCGAAGGCCACGACGAATGTCCCGCAGACGAGCGGAAGCACACCGAAGCTCTCCGGCACCAGGCGCGGCCGCCAGACGGTGCCAGTGAGAAACTCCGCAATCGTTACGTGTTGAAAAAAGTACGTCGATTGGCTGAACAGAACCCAAACGATGCCGACTGTGGTAATGATCGACGCCAAGCCGCAGGCCAGCAGCAGGCCGTGAATCAGGCCTTCTCGCGTTTTCTGCACCTGGCTGCGCATCGCGTGTCTCGCTATTTTGCGACGCCGTAAATCTCGGCCAGCGGCTTCATCATCGCGCCCTTTTCGGCGAAGAGCGTCCCTGTCACGCTGTCCGCCAGACGCTTCTTGGCGACCGCGTAAATCGCGGGGTCCAGTGCGATGTAGTCAACAGACGGCCGCTCGACGATCTCGCGCGCATTGTCGACCAGGTAGTCCACAAACGTGCGGACCTCCGGGCGCGACAGGCTCTGCTTGTTCACGTACACGAACAACGGTCGCGCCAGCGGGCGATAGCGCCCGCCGTGAATCGTCTCCCGGTCCGGCTTGACCTTTTCGCCGCTCCCGCTGTCGATCGCCAGAATCTTGAGTCGATTGCGATTCTGGTCGGCGTATGAGAATCCGAAGTAGCCCAGCCCGCCGGCGTCTTCCGCCACGCCCGTCACGAGCACATTGTCGTTCTCGCTGGCGTTGTAGTCGCTACGGCTGGATTTCGCCTTGCCGACGATCGCTTCGGTGAAGTAATCAAAGGTGCCGCTGTCAGTGCCCGGGCCGTACAAGCGAAGCGCCAGGTCGGGAAATCCCTCCCGCACCTCGCTCCAATTCTTGATCTTGCTGTCGGGCGCCCAGATACGGCGAAGTTCGTCGACCGTCAGGTAGTCGCAGAACCTGTTTCCCGGATTGACGACGACGGCCATGCCGTCCATCGCGATTGGAAGCTCGACAAACTCGATCTTGAGTTCCTTGGTGCGCGCCAGTTCCGTTTCGCTGATCGGGCGCGAGGCGTCGTTGATGTCGGTGCGAAGTTCGGCGGATGTTTCCAGGAACTTTTTGAACCCGCCGCCGGTGCCCGATACGCCGACCGACAGCCGAATCTCCGCATGCAGCTTCCCGAACGACTCAGCTGCCGAGTTCAGAATCGGCGCCACCGTGCTCGAGCCATCCACGCTGACCCGCGCGGCCTTCGGGCGCTCTCCGCAGCCGTGAATCAACGCGAATATCAGTGTGAGGCCGACTGTTGACGCACCGATTCGGAGCTGGCGCATTTTCCTCGCCTTGAGATCGACGTCGCGTCCGTGCATATTGGTTTTCGCCGCGGCTGCTCAATTACCGGCTGATTATTAAGCCCGTGTTAAGGCGGATTTGTGCTTGCGGCGTCCGGCTCGCTACGCGAGAGGGGGCGGCCTTCCGCGGGAGAGCCGATCCGGGCTGGTCGTTCTAGTCGCTTCCGGGCATGCCGCGCTGCGGAATGGCGACGCGTACGCGCGTTCCTTCTCCGAGTTTGCTTTCGAGCCGTACTTGCCCGCCCATTGCGGCAACTGCGTGCCGGACGATCGAAAGCCCCAGGCCTGTACCGCGTTCGCGCCCGCTGCGGGCGCGTTCGACCTGATAGAACCGTTCGAACACGCGTTCGCAATCCTCGGGCGAGATGCCGCAGCCGGTGTCCGCGATTTCGATCGCGGCGCCGTCGTCGGTTTCGCGAATCGACAACCGCACCGATCCGCCGGCATCGGTGAACTTCACGGCGTTGTCGAACAGGTTGTCGAGCACCAGCCGCAGCAAGTGCGGATTGACCCAGATGGTTGCGCGGCGAAGCGCGGCGACGTCAAACTCAAGACGGAGCCCTTTGGCGGCCGCGCGATCGGCGAATTGCGTGCGGAGTTCTTCGAGTACGCCGTGCACTGGGACCGCCCTCGATTCGAAGCGCGCCCCGGGCGACTCCAATCGCGCCAGGTCGAGCAGATCGGTCGCCAGCGCCTCGAGTCGCCGACTCTGGCGGTCGATGACCTCGATGAAACGCGCCGCGCTGGCCGCATCGTCGGGCGACAACGTCAGCAGCGTTTCGACCGCGGCGCGAATCGTCGAAAGCGGCGTGCGCAGCTCGTGCGAGGCGCTGGAGACGAAATCGGTCTTGATCTGCAGCGCGCGGGAGAGGGTGGTGATGTCGGTCAGCACCAGCAGGCGCCCGGCCACCCATGACGTGGCGTCGGTGCGCAGGGCCGGAAGCAGCATGTCCGACGCGTGAGCCAGAAGCTGCCGCGCGCCGGACGCCGCGTCGACTTGAACGCGCTCTTCGTGAACCGCGCCCGCTGAAGCCGAGAGCGCGCCGCGCCAGTTCGGCGGATCCGCGTCGGTGTCCCGCGCCTGAATCGTCAGCATCCGCTGCAAGTCGTGTTGCGGAATGCAACGCTCGAGCGACATGCCGACGAACGACGAGCCGGCGTGCTCGGGTGTCAATTCAAGCAAACGCGCTGCCGCCGGATTCAGCAGCACGACTCGCGCGCCGGCGTCGACGACGATCACGCCTTCATGGAGCTGCGTCAGGAGCGACTCCAGCATGCGCCGCTGGCCGTCGATCGTATCGACGTGACCGGCCAGCCGGTCGCGCATGCGGTTCAGCGCGCGGGCCAGCAGCGCCAACTCGTCGCCGCCGGCCGGTTCGGCGCCCGCGGACAGATTGCCGCGCGAAAGGCTTCGCGCCGCCTCGATGATGTGCGACAGCGGCCGCGACCAAAGCCGGCGAAGACCCCAAGCGCTTGCGGCGATGGCGCCCGCCGCAATGAGAAAAAGCGGGAACGCGACGCGCGGCGCTGCGAGCAGCGCGAGCGGAGTGGCTGAACCCGCGCTGGCCACCGACCAGCCGGCCAGCGCCACGGCGGCCAGGAACAGCACGCTGTTCCCCAGAACCAATTTCCAGGACAGCCGACGGAAATGCACGAAGGATCAATCCTCCCGGGCGCGGCGCGTCAGGGAACCCGATACGGAGTGTACACGCGGCGACCGGCGGGCCGGGCGCAGTGGATGGTTCGTTGCTTCAGACCTACTGCGGCGCATCCGCGGCAGCGCCCGTCGGCGCGCGGAATGTGTAGCCGACGCCACGGACGGTTTGAATCCAGCCCGCCAAGGCCCCCAGTTTTTTGCGCAGCGCGGCGACGTGCACGTCGATCGTGCGGTGGGTGACGGCGACGCCAGTACCCAGGACGGCGTCGATGACCTGTCCGCGTTCCAGCACGCGACCGCGTGATTGCATGAGCACCGCCAGGACGCGAAATTCCGTCGCGGTCAGTGCGATCGGTAGTCCATTCGCCGTCGCGAGATGCCGACTGCGGTCGAGCGTCACCGGGCCAACGGAGAGGATTTCCCGCGGTTCGACGGCGGCTTCGTGGCGTCGCAGGACGGCCGAGATGCGCGCCAGCAGCAGCTTCATCGTAACTGGTTTGGATACGTAATCGTCCGCGCCGAGCGCGAAGCCCACCAGCTCGTCGGCTTCCTCGGCCTTCGCGGTCAACATGATCAGCGGAACGCTCGCCGTGCGCGGATCGCGCTTCAAGCGCGTCGCGACTTCGTCTCCCGAAACGCGCGGCAGCATGCGATCAAGCAGAATGAGGTCCGGCGTACGGCGCTGCACTTCCGCTACCACGGCGTTGCCATCCGTCAACCGTCGAACGGCGTAGCCTTCCTTCTGCAGGTGAAATTCGACCAGGTCGCCGAAGTCGGTTTCGTCTTCGACCACCAGGATCGCCTTGCTGTCGGGCATCGCTCACCTCGCGAGGGTCAGCTTCACCGTATTTAGCGAATGTTAAGGTACGCCCCGCGAAAGGTAAGCACGGCGCAAAGGCCCGAATCTACCGGAAGGCCCGGTATCAGGGGCGAAGGCGACGCCGTGTGCGTCAAGGGGCCGCCCGCGCGGGATTCCTCGGCCCCTGCCGGGGCCGTCCGCCACGCGTGCGTCGCATCCACGGGTTCCGCCCGGGCCGCTGGCCCTCGCTGCACCCGTGGCTACAGTCGTCGGCCCCTTGCGGGGCCGCCAAATGTGTCGCGCCCCCGCGGTTATCGGCGCCTATCGCGCTACACGGTACGTCGATTTGCGGGTATTCTCGCGGAAATTCGGCAAGCCGCCGGGTGTAGTGCGCGGCGATTTTCACGCAAAGTTCTTCTGATGCTGACGCCACGACCGCAACTGTCGATCGTCATCCCGATCTACCACGAGCAGGAAAACGTGGAGACGGTGATCCCGCGCGTCGTTCAGTCGCTCGCCGGGCAGGGGCGGCTCTTCGAGATCATCGCCGTCAACGACGGCAGCCGCGATCGCACGGGCGAGATTCTCGACCGCCTGGCGGCCGGCGAGCCGCGTCTGCGCGTCATCCACCTGGCCCGCAATTTCGGCCAGACTGCCGCCATGATGGCCGGTTTCCTGGCCGCCCGCGGCGACGTGATAGTGCCGATGGATGGCGACGGCCAGAACGACCCGGACGACGTGAAGCTGCTGGTCGACAAGCTCGAAGAGGGCCACGACGTCGTCAGCGGCTGGCGGCGCGATCGCAAGGATTCCTGGCACCGCATTCTGGTTTCGCGCTGCGCCAACGGGCTGATCAGTTGGATCACGGGCGTGAAGCTGCATGACTACGGCTGCACGCTGAAGGCCTATCGCGCCGCGACGATCCGCGATTCGCGCCTCTTCGGCGAGATGCACCGCTTCATCCCGGTCTACACGTCGATGCACGGCGCCCGCATCTGCGAGATGGTGGTGCGCCACCACCCGCGCGTGGCCGGTAAGAGCAAGTACGGCTACGGCCGAATCGTGAAAGTGCTGCTCGATTTGCTGCTCGTGCGGTTGCTGCAAAAATATCGCACCAAGCCGATTCACTTCTTCGGAAAGATCACACAGTGGACCTGGCTGGGCACGCTGATGTGCTTCGTGTTCGCTGTCGGCAATGCGATCTACTCGCGCAATCCGTGGGCGGCGTTCTGGGGCAAGGCGCCGCTGGTCGGTTTGCTGCTCTTCGTGCTGGGCTTCGTCGCGATCATGGCCGGCCTGGTTGCGGAGCTGGTCATGCGGGCCGGCTTCGAATTCAACGCCGGGCGATATTGGGACGAGCTGCGGCGGGTGAACTTCGGGCCGGCGGTTGCCGATTCGACGACGCCGCGTGCGTTGCCGGCGGACGAACTGCTGGTCGAGGCTCGGTTTGCGTCGCCGCACCCGCGCGAGGCGGGCGTGCGCTCGGAGCGAGCGACGTTGTGAGCGCGGCCGCCCACCGGCGGTGATGTCGTGGAATTGAATGCGGCCAAGAGCCCTCGGCCGGCGCCCGATGCGCCAGATGTCGTTCACATCCCGAGAAGCCTCGCGCGGCCGCCGTTTGATATCCGAAAAGTCGTCGCCGTTCTTGCGTTCGCATGCGTTCTGTTGATCGTGTTGCTCGATGTCGCGCGATCCAACAGCTTCCAAGCCGTGGTGCTCACGATCGTCGTCGCGGCGGCGGTGCCGATTGCGGTTGCAGTTTATTCGCACTTGCGACTGACGGCGGCCTTGCGCAACGCCGCCGAATCCGCGTCGGGCGATCTGGCCGCGACGTTGCTACGCGATTTCGGTGCATATGAAGCCGCCCCACTGAGGGGCATGAAGCTCCTCACGCAGCACTTACAGCGCGGGCGGCGATTCGGGGCCACAATCTGCGTCGGCCGCCTGGCGCGCCCGATTCGGCCAATCGAGGTGCCGTTTGAGCCGCTGAGCCTGCCCGATGCCGCGCGGCTGCTGGATCAGGCTGTCGCTGGCGATCGGTTAGGTGTCGCGTCCGCCGCGGGCGAGGCTCGCTCAGCCGGGATCAGCGACGCGTTGCGCATGCGGGTGCCGCTCGCTTTGTTGTGGATCGTCATTTTCGCGGCGCTCGCGTGGCGCAGGGGGCGTTTCAGTCCGCTGATCGCGCTGCCGCTGGTGTTGTTCGCGGCGCGCGACCCGCTCGAAGGCGTCGCCACGAACGAAGATTGGCTGGTGGTGCCGGGCGGCGTTGTGCTCCGAAAAGCGCGCGGGGCGAAATGGCGCGTCCGCCTGCAGACGCGGCGCGATAGCATTTTGACGATCTTCGAAATTCGTCGCGACGTGTGGTGCGGCATGCTCGGATACGACGGCGAAGTGGCTATTCGCGCCTGCACGCCGGATGAAGCGGGCGTCTTGCTGGGCGCCTGGCTGAGTCCGCTTGCGCCGCCGCCGATCGAGCAGATGGGCGACTTGACGTAGTCACGGCGACGCCAAAGGCTGGTTGGGGTGAGCGGACCATCCGATCGAGAATCGCCAACGCCGCACGCGGCCGAGTCCGCGTTGATCGACTTGGCTTTTCACTGCAATTGGCGGCGCGTCAGTCCTCGCCGACTCGCCAAGCTCACCGTAATCGGATTCGGACTGGTGCTTCTGGCGGGAATCGCCGCCGGGGTGCTCGGCGCGCTGGGTGCAACGTGGTTGCTTGCCGGCGGTTGGGTTGCGATGGTTGCCGTCGTCGTCGGCCTAGTCATCATCGCCTTGAGCTTGCGGCGCGACCGTCGCGAACGCCGTCGCCGGGTGCGCACCATCCTCTAGTCGCAGACGGTGCTTGAGTCCGGTTTGCGCAGCGCGGCCGAATGTGCCGCTGACGGCAACGATGCGGGCGCGCTGCAGGAGGCAGCGGCCGTATTGCGCGCGACGCATCGCGGCACGACCGTCCGCATCTGCCCAACAGCGTCCGCGCGCGTAATCACTCCAATCGGCGTTCCGTTTGAACCGCGGCGTTTGGTTGAGACCGATGACGCTTTTCGCGCGCTTGAGGCCACAAATGAGGCCGGTGTGCCCGGCGGCGCGACGGAAATACGCACGAACGTCGCTGATCGCGACATGCTGCGCGGCCTGCGGCGAAATTTCATTCTGGGGCGCGGCTTCCCGATTGTCGTGGCGGTTCTGCTCGTCCGCGAGATCGTCCGCTGGACCCAAACGGGCAGGCCGGGCGCGGCGCTTTGGTTTTTTGCGATCGGCGGATTTTCCTGGCTCACCCGAAAGGCGTGGAAAGGCGCTCAGTGACTGCCGAAGAAGCCCACCTGCTCCTGCGCTGTTGGCTCAGCCCGCTTTCTCCGCCTTCGATTGAGCAAATGAGCGATTTGACCTGACGGCGCGACGACAAACGTGCGGTACGGCCTCGATGAACCGTGTCCTGCAACGTCGGAGCGTCAGACGGTTCGAATCAGCCCTGCTTCGCCGGCGCCGCCGATATGCCCAATCGACGTGAAATTCGAATCGTCCGTGTCGACATCTGGTCCGCGGCGTCGCATTCAGCGAACGCGATCAGCGGCGCGGCGCTTCGCACATACAGCGGATGCCGCGGGTGATTGTTGCGAGTGCGTCCAAGACAGACGAGCAGCGCCCGCGATCCGGCGATCAATCGGCGCACGTGATCTACGCGCGCCAGCCAGCGGTCCGCGCAACCCCATGCGCACACGAGCCGCGACGCGCGCATCGCCGCGTCGCGAAGCAGCGCGTCGTTGCGTGGGCCAACCGGATCGCGCACGCTCAAGAGCGCGCGCGGGTCGCGCGCGCGGAACGCGAAGAGATTCACGACTTCGATCCCGCCGAAACTCCATGCCCGCGCCAGCCGGATGCACGCGCGAATGGTCGCGTCGTCGCGCCGCGCGTCGGCGGTGCTGGGATTGAGCATGATGAAAGTTGCACGAGCGAGCGCCGCATCCCAGGCGCGCCACAGCAGATATCGATACCGCCGCGCGCGGTCGAAGACGGCGCCGCGGAGGCCGTACTCGCAAGCGATGAGCTCAGCCGCGCGTTGCGCGGGGAGGCCGGGCGCGCGATGTATTGGCCGGCCGGCTTGCGACCGAACTCTTACGAGCCCCGGATCTCGGGTGCGCGTGTTCATTCTCGATCGAAAGTTATGGCGCTGTCTCGGGGATTCGCAAGGGTTGATTTCGACAGGCGGGCGTCTTGCGCGCACGAGCGGTGGCGTTACCCGTACGCGCGAGCAGGTTGCCCGCACGCCTGGCCACGTCGGTGCGCGGCGGGCCGATTGCAGCAGTTTCAATACCGATCCAGCCGCAAGCCCTGCGCGTCGACCAGGTCCGTGTTCGCCGCGATGTCGCCGGTATCGATATTCACCACCCAGCCGGCGGAAACGTTCGCGATGAAACCGGGGCGCGAGTCGCCTTGAACCACGTGCAGGCGCCGCGCGGCTTCGCGATCGGCGACCACCGGGCACTCGGGAATACCGCCGGTCAGGTAGGGGCCGAATCGATAGACCTCGTTTCGCACGTCGGACGTGTGCCCATCGCGATTCGTGAACTTCGTGAGCTGCAGTATGAATGCTTCCGCGCCGGCCGGGACCGTGCTGTCATTCGGGCTTTGCTGGCCCGGATACGCGTCGTGTTGGTCGTGGTAACGCTCGATCGCGGTGCGCAGCACGGTCAGGCTCTGACGAAGCGCCTTCTTCGGCGGCGGGGCCGCGTGCGTGAATCGCGGAATCGCCAGCGCCGCCACGATTCCCAGAATCACGATCACGATCGTTAGCTCAATGATCGAAAAGGCGCGTTTCATCGCAACTTCTCCGCGTCTGCGCTTATCGACTCCACTTAACCGCCACGGATCGCGCTGCACCGGCAAGCGCGTATCACGCTCGCGCTCGCTTGCGCTTCGCGTTCTGACGGCGTGGCGCGGGTCGCGCACGCCGATTCAACTTGAGGCGCCGAGGTTGCAGGCCTGCAGCGCCTCATCGCCATCCAACGTCGGAAACGTCGTGCCGGATATCAGCTGCGCCAGCGCCGTGTCGGAATCGACGGGGCGCGAGAAGTAGAAGCCCTGCGCAAAATCGCAGCCCAGATCGGTGATCAAATCGAGCTGATCCTCGCATTCCACGCCTTCAACCGTGACTTTCATCCTCAAGCAATGCGCAAGGCTGATCACCGCGCTGATGACATTGGCGTAATTCGCGTTGTCTCGCATGGTGGCCGTGAAGGCGCGATCGACCTTTACGACGCTGAACGGCAAGCGGTGCAGGACGCTCAGCGATGAATAGCCGGTGCCGAAGTCGTCCATGTGCAGGCCGACGCCCAGGTCGCGCAGCTCCCGCAAGCGGTCATTGGCGAGGCCGAAATCATCGATCACGCCGCCCTCGGTCACTTCCAGGTTCACCCATTGACTGACCAGGCCCGAGTTGGCGATGGCTCGTGCGACGTGCGACGCCAAGCCGGGGTCTGAGAGTTGACGGCGCGAGACGTTGACGCTGATGTAGATGTTTCGGTCGGCGGACAAACGACCGCGCCAGCCCCTGAGGCAGCGGCAGGCTTCGTCGATCACCCAGCGCCCGATCGGGATGATCAGGCCGCTGTCTTCCGCGACGGGAATGAACTGCTCCGGCATGCCGCCGGCGCGCCCGCCGCGCTCCCAGCGCGTCAGCGCTTCGTAACCGACGATCTCGCGCGACGGAAGCTGGACGATCGGCTGAAACAACAGCCGCAATTCGTTGTTCGGAATCGCCTGGCGCAGCTCGTTTTCCAGGTTCAGGCGCTGCTTGGCGGCGCGGTGCATTTCCGGATCGAACATCGCATAGCGCGCCTTGCCGGCGGTCTTGGCGCGATACATCGCGGTGTCCGAATCGCGCAGCATCTCGTCCGCTTTCGTGTAACCCTGATCGCTGACGGCGATGCCGATGCTGGCGCCGATGGTGACGGTTTGCCCGCCCAGATCGAACGCCCCCGAAATGCGCTCGAGCAGGCGCTGTGCCACCAGCGCGCTGTCGCTGCCCTGCCGCAGGCCATCCAGCAACACGACGAATTCGTCGCCGCCGATGCGGGCCGCGGCCTCATCGTCGACGCGCGTCAGCGCGTCGAGCGCTCGCAAGCAGGTCCGCAACCGGTCGGCGAGTTGAACTAGCAACTCGTCGCCCTTGTCGTGGCCGAGGCTGTCGTTGATGAGCTTGAAATTGTCGACATCCAGGAACAGCAGCGCGAAGCGATAGTCCGCGTCGCGCGACGCGCGTTCGATGCACTGGTTCAGCCGGTCCATCAGGTAGGCGCGGTTCGGCAGGCCGGTCAGCACGTCGTGATACGCGTTGTGGCGAAGCTGCTCTTCAGCGGCCTTTCGCTCGACGATCTGCTGCTGCAAATTGCGGTTGGAGTGTTCAAGCGCGCGGGCCAGCTGCTCGGATTCGTGCAGCTTGGCGCGGGCGCTGCGGCTGACGTTCCATTTCTCGGTCAGCGCGCTGGCGAGCTGCCAGACCTCCGCTCCATCAAAGGGCTTTTTGAGCAGCAGCAGCTTGTCGCTCTGCCCAAGCCGGCTGGTGACTTCGTCCCACGAGTAGTCGGCGTAAGCCGTGCAAATGACGACCTGCAGATCCGGATCGACTTTCCATAGGTTCTCGATCGTTTCGAGTCCGTCCCAACCGGGCGGCATTCGCATGTCCACGAACGCCAGTGCGTACGGGGTGTCGGCCTTCGCCGCCTCGGATACGATTTCGTAGCCGCGCTGACCCTGGAGGGCTCCATCGACCTCGAAGCCCAGCGGCGTTGACACCGTTGGGGCCGACCCGAACAACGCGGCCTCCGCCGCCGACAACCCTTGAGACCGGGCGGGTGGAACGAGGATTTTCCGGAAGTCTTCGTGAATCGACTCATTGTCGTCGATCACGAGCACGCGCCGGTTGTCGTTAACCCTCATTTCGCGATCCCCTCGGCTGCATTAACGGGCACTTCCAGGGCGAACGTGGCGCCGCGGTCCACGCCGTCGCTGCTGACGCTGAGCTTGCCGCCCATCTCGCCGGCGGCCAGGGCGCAGTAATGCAGCCCGTAGCCGCGGCCATTGCGCTTGGTTGTGAACCCGTTCGAAAAGATGCGCGTCAGGTTCTCCGGCGCGATGCCCGAACCATTGTCGGTCACGCGGATGACGGCCGTGGCGCCTTCGAGGCGCAGGCTGACTTCAATTCGCTTGTCGCCGATCTGCCGCGCTCCGAGCGCATCCTTCGCGTTCGTCAGGAGATTGACGAGGATCTGCATCAACTTCGATCGATCGAGCATGCACGTTGGAATCTCGGCCAAATTCGATTCAACCCGAATGCCGTGGCGCTTGTGGGCCGCCTCCATGATCGCAATCGCGCCCTCGACAATCTCGCGCAGCGACGCCGGCTCGGCGTGTCCGGCGCCGCTGGCGAAGGTGTGCTGGGCCTGAATGATCTGGTTGACGTGCTCGACGCTGTTTTGCAGCGTGCTCAGCTCGCGCATCAGCGAGTTCTGCTCCTCCGACAGGGCCGCCGCCAGTCGCGCCAGGTATTCCGGAACATGTCGTCCGCGATCATCGCGCGCGATGAATTCGGCCAGGTCGGCGCGATGCTTTTCGAGCAGCTCGGAGAGCCGCGCCAGGCCGTCGATCTTGGAGTTGCGGATACTGGCGGTCAGGACGTTGGTCGAGACATTCAGGTTGTTCAGCACGTTTCCGACGTTATGAAGAATGCCGGACGCGACGTCCGCCATGCCCGCCTGCCGCGAGGTCTCGACCAGCCGTGCGTGCGTCGAACGCAATTCCTCCGTGCGCTCCTTGACGCGATGTTCCAGGTCCGAGTTCTTGCTTCGAAGCACGATTTGCGTCCGCCGCACAAACGTGAAGATCAGCGCGAGCGCCAAGGCGGCCGCGGCCGCGCCGGCCTGCGCCGCGAACGCCGTTTGGCGCGCCGCGCGTACGCCTGGGCTGGCCCAGCACGCGTCGTTCGTCACGCCGCTCCACAGAAGCCACTCGCCATCGGCGTCCACGACGTCTAGCGACTGCGTTTCGCAAAAAACGAGCTCCGGATCGACGCGGCCGTCTCGCCACAGCCCCTCGCGCCCGCTCCAGCACCCCGCGCTTGTCGGCGTCACGGCATAACCGTGTCGCCGATTGATGATTACGGACTCGTCATTCGTCAGCATCCCCTCAATGGCGTGCGTCAGGAGCACCGCCGAGACGCACCCGCTCAGACGTCCGTTGAGATCGAAAAACGGGACCGAGTAGACCAGCCCGGATCGATCCTTGTCGTCGGGGTGCGCGAGCGAATAGCGGCGATTGTCGCAGGTGATGACCTCCGGACCGCAAACCGCCGGATATTCCAATCCCGCGATGCTCGCCTCGGACGGCACATTCGCGCGCATCCAGGCTAGTTGCTGCTTCATCAGGCGATACTCGAAGATCTCGATCTCTTCGATTTCCTCGCCTTCCTCGCCCTCGCGCGCCTCCGCGTGCTCGTGTTTTGTGCGTGCGTCGTCATCCGCCAGCGCCGCGGATCGGCCCACGATCAGCTCGTCGAACGTAACCAGCGGCTCGTCGGGCTTGCCGGTGCGCGGATTGACCTGGTCCGGGTCCAGGTCAGCGGGAACGATGTAGACCTCGGAGACGTCCACGCTGGTGGCCAGGCTGTTGTAGATCTCCTGGACTGCCAAACGGGCGTCGCCGTCGAAGTGCTCGCCGCCGCCGTGAAACTCCATCGCTGTGTCGTCGCGCGAAATTCGCCGCACGCCGGGAAGCCGCGCGATGGTGCGCAACTGCTCGTAGAGCGTGCGGAACAGGCGCGCCGTTTCGGCCCCCGTCTGCATGGCGCGATCGTGGTGTTCGGTGCGAAACGCACCCCGCGCGACCTGCAGATTCTGGGTGTACTCAACGTGAATGCGCGATGCGACGAACGCCCAACCCGCCAGAATCGGCAGCGCGGGCGCGAATACGCCGTATTTCTCGCGAAACGAGCGATACATCGAGTCCCCTGGCTGTACCCCGGTTTGATCGACCCGCTAAACAACGTGCATGAATGCGAACCCCGGCAGGTCTGCTAATTCCACGAAATTCGGGAACGCGGCGCAGCGTCGAGCGTTATCATGATTGGTGTCGCGACGCACGGCGCTTGTTCCGTTGTTGCGCCGCGCCGCATTTGTGACTTTGTGCCCCCAAGACCCGGAGTGCGCCGTGATCTACCGTATGCGCACATTGCTATGTGCCGCCATGCTCCTGGCCCCGACGCTACTGGCCCAACTTGGCCTGATTGCGCCAAGCGACGCCGCGTTATCCGGACCGCGCGACGCGCTCAACGTGCGCGATTTCGAGTCGGCGAGCTGCGCCATGCAGATTTCCGAGCGGGTGACCTTAGTGAACGTGGCTACCGCCACCTGGTCCGGCCAATTTGTCTTATCGCCCTACTCAATGCGCGCCGCGGACTGCCGGCTGCTGGTTGAAGGGACCAATGGCTTGCAGGAAATGCCGCTGCCGCCGGTCAGCACATATCGCGGCTACGTCGCCGGCGACATCGGCACTCGCGTTGCCGCCAGCATTCAGGGTGACAGGGTGTGGGCCGCCGTCATTCCGGCGGATGAGTCGGCGGAGGTCTGGTTTCTTCAGCCGTCTCCAGCGTCGGACGCCGAATCGGGTACACCGGAGCACGTTCGATATCGCGAATCGGACCTGATCGCCGGCGATTGGCGCTGCGGCTCGACTGACGCGGCGGCGGGGCCTTCGAAAAACGCGGGTTTCGACCTGCGCGGACCGCAATGCCTGCGCCAGACCGACATCGCGTTCGACGCCGATTACGAGTTCTACGTTCAGAACGGCTCGTCCGTCACCAACACCGTGAACGACATTGAAAACGTGATGAACCTGGTCGAGTTCAACTACGCCCACGACGTGTTGATCACTTACCAGACAAGCACCATCGTCGTGCGGACAGTCGATCCGGATCCGTATTCGCAGACCGACGGCGGCGCGATCCTGGGCGAGTTCGCCGCCTACTGGAACGCCAATCACGCGGATGTCGCGCGCGATATCACCCACCTGATGACCGGACGCGACGTCGACGGCAACGTCATCGGCGTCGCCTATCTGACCGTCATCTGCAATCCCGGCTACGGTTTCTCACAATCCCGCTACACCACCAATCTGGCGTTCCGCGCCGGGCTTACTTCGCACGAGCTGGGGCACAATTGGTCCGCCCCGCACTGCGACGGCGATCCGGACTGCTACATCATGTGCTCCGGCATCGGCGGCTGCGCCGGAAACGTGCGGAACTTCGGCGTTCGCTCGCGCACGGCGATCACTGCCCATCGCGATTCGCGCACCTGCCTCGCGCCCGACGGCCCCTATCCGTCGCCGATGAATCCGCGCACCAATCCAGACTCCAGCGCGACGCTCACTGGCCAGCCCGTCACCGTTGACGTGCTGGCGAACGACATCGACGCCAACTGCAACACGCTGACCATCACGTCGTTCGACGCCCTGAGCGCAAACGGCGGAATCGTGGCGCGCTCGGTGGGCACGGGACCCGGCGGACGAGATGAGCTGACCTACACGCCGGCGGCCGGGTTCCTCGGAACGGATTCGTACAATTACGTGATCGCGGACGGTACCGGATTCATTTCAACCGGCAACGTCGGCATCGGCGTGTATTCGCTGCGCACGCCGGAGAATCCGCCGCTGACCGCTTCTGGTCTGGACGCGGCCTATTTCGAGATGCTGCCAGACCACATTCCGGACTATTCGCAACTGACGGTTGTCGATAGCGCGACGCTTTCGACGCTGGATTTTTCCGCGACATCGGGCGCCTGCGTGGGAAGCACGCTGACGGAATTCATGGCCGCCGTTTTCAGCGGGACGATCAACCTGCCGGTCAGCGGCGACTGGATTTTCTACACCGAGTCTGACGACGGAAGCACGCTGTACGTCGATGGCCGGCTCGTTGTGGCGAATGACGCGCCGCACGGCATGCGCGAGCGCAGCGGGACGATCAACCTGTCGGCCGGGCCGCACCTCGTTCGCATCGACTACTTCGAGTGGAATTACGACTGCGGCTTGATCGCGCGAATCGAAGGCCCGGGCATGACCAAGCAGACGATTCCGAGCGCGATGTGGAGCGCACCGGGCGTCCACGCGGACTATTACGCCTTACCGGCGTTCCCGGATTCGGTCGCCGACATCGCAACGCTGACGCCCTACCGCCGCACGGTGGTCGGAACGATCAACAATCCCGGCGCCGACAACTGGTATGCCGACAGTGGGGAGCGGTATCAGATCGGCGCGGTCTACACCGGGTTTTTCGACGCGCCGGCCAGCGGGCTCTATCGATTCTTCACCGAGTCGGACGACGGCTCCGTGCTCTACGTCGGCGCGGCGCAGGTCGTCGCGAACGACTATCTCCAAGGCATGACCGAGCGAAGCGGTTACATCGGCTTGCTTGCCGGGAAGCATGCCATCCGACTCGAGTTCTACAACGGCGGCGGACCGGGCGGGCTGATTGTTCGGGTCGAAGGTCCTGGCTTGCCCAAGCAAGTCGTCCCCGCGGCGCTGTGGAGACGCCCGTTTGCGAATGACTGCAACAACAACAGCATGCCGGACGAGGACGAGACGGTCGAATATTTGGACTTGGGAGACATGGTCGGCGGCGGCGATGGCAGCGGAAACGGCACGCCGGGCGTCGGAGTGAACCAGAGCAGCGGCGCCGCGGTGGCGCCCGGGGTTTTCGGAGGTTCCTTGGGCGGGAGTGCCGCCGTCTTCAACGCGACGGATGGTCAGGGCGGGCACGCGAACCTGCCGTTTGTGGACGGTGTATTCCTGCCGCGTGACCTGACGCAGATTACGCGCGGCGGAGCGACGTTCTTGTTCTCTCCGGACAGTGGTTCGCGCTACGACGCGATTCGCAGCGACGTGGCGCTGTTCGACGGCCCGATCCAGACGCTGGATCGCCCCGGCGTGCAGCGGGCGGGAATCGGTATGCACGCGAATGCCGGCATTACGTTCGATCTGGATGCGATTCGCGCTGCTCATCCGGGACGCGTCATTCGCGCGTTTGAGGCCGTCGTGGGCGTGAACGAGTTCGCTGCATTTCAAGTCACGGCGTTCGAGGCCTGGTTGCTTGTCGACGGGCAACCGGCCTACCGCCGATTGTTCGATGGCAACGCCGCGCGAATCGACTGGCTCGATATCCCGCTTCCGGCCAACGCGCATCGTCTTACGCTCGCGGCGACCGACGCCGGCAGCCCGACCTGGGACCACGCCGTCGTCGCCGACGCGCGCCTGAAGATCAACGCGCTGAATGACCGCGACGCGGATGGCGTGCCGGACGTCTGCCAATGCCCGGGCGACCTGAATGGCGATCATCGCGTCGACGAAAGCGACCTGGGAATTCTGCTCCAGGCCTGGCAAACGACCGCCGGCGGCGACGCCGACGGCGATGGAGACACCGACGAATCCGACCTGGGGCTGCTGCTTCAGAATTGGATGCGAAATTGCTGA
Organism: Phycisphaerae bacterium; assembly: GCA_046350315.1. Classification (GTDB taxonomy): domain Bacteria; phylum Planctomycetota; class Phycisphaerae; order UBA1845; family Fen-1342; genus CAZHTF01. Next base: position 469,267 of record JAXMAP010000002.1, on the reverse strand, counting down.
TTGGACGCCGCGTCGGTGTTTCCCCGCTGTGCGCGAGGCTGCCGAACTTCATCCGAACCGCGAGCGCCAGCGACCGGCGAAAACGGCGGGAGGAGTTCCGGGAATCCGAGCACTACGCCGCCTGGCCGGTCGCTGGCGCTCGCGGTTCGGACGTGGCGCGCAATTCGACACCCGCCGCCGGCGCGGCGCAGGCGGATTTCGCCGGCCTGCATTCCGTGGGTTTTTCCCTTCGCGCGCGTTTAGTCTCATGTAAGCGTGAAACGCACTCCCCAGCCCGGGATTGGGAGGAGCCGTGTGAGCCCTGCCGCTGACGCGGTCGTGCCGACCCTCGCAGCCTGTCAAACGCCCACCGCGCCTGCGGATGACGCCTTTGAGCGCTGCGCCGAGAGTCTGTACCGGTTCGTCCTGATCCGCGTCGGCGGGGACACGCACCTGGCCGACGACGTCATGCAGCAGCTTTGGCTGCATTGGCGCCGCGGCCGGGCGGTTCCGCCCGAACAGGCCGAGTTTTGGCTGCGGTCGATCGCGCGGAACCTCGTCCGAACGCATTGGCGTCGGACGGCCCGCTACGACGCGCGAGTTTCGGCTGATCTGGCCGAGCGCGTCGACCGCGAGCCGCTGCCGGCCGAAATGCTCGAACGGGCGGAAGTGCGTGAGCAGTTGCTGCTGGCGATCACGGCGTTGCCGCATGAGCACCAGAGCCTGATCGTCGAGCATTATTTCGACGGTCTGCCCCACGACGCGCTGGCGGCCCGGCACGGCCTGACGCCGCGCGCGATCGAGGGAAAGCTGTATCGGGCTCGCGCGGCACTGCGCGAAGCGCTTCGGAAGGCGGAGTAGCCGCTCGTGGCGGCCGATTTCCGCGCATGCAAGGGAGTTCGCCCATGACCGAGCACGATTCACGATCTGACGCAATGCTCGACCGGAATCTGCGGGAGATCGGCGCCCGGCTCGCATTGCCGGCCGCGACCCCCGAGCAGAAACGCGCCTGGAAGCGCGGCCCGGCGAACGCCCACGAAACCGGAGGCGTGCTTTCGCGAGGAGCCAGCATCATGCGACGATATCGTCTGTTTCCTGTAACCGGATCCGCCGTCGCCGCGGCGCTATTGATCTGGGCGTTCCTGATTCACCCCGGCGGCGCGGTCGTCGAAGCCAAGGCGATCCTGGAGAGTTTCCGCACCAGTCTGCACAACGGCCTGCGCGTGACGATCGAGAACATCGTCGCCGACCACGCCGACGTGAACCTGAAGGCGGTCGTGATGTTCGATCGGCCGCTGACGCTGGCGCAGGTGCTCGACTCAGACAGCGCGACGCCGCCGGTGAACTCGGTGTACGTCGATTGCAACGTGAGAATCGACGAGCGAGGCGACGAGGATGTCGCGGGCCTGGCGCTGGCGGCCAAGGTGGCGATCACGCCGAACGAGCAGTGGGTGTACACCCGCTTCGACGAGATTCCTCCACAGCTCATCGCTCAGGCGCCGCCGCTGGCGCTCTTCGCGGGCACGCTCCGCGCCGGGCTGTTGATCGACCTGACCGGGCTGGACCTGTCGAAGTACCTGCACGACGACGACCTTGTCGAGACGAAACGCGACGGCAAGAGCGGGTGGACGCTCGATCTCAGCAGCAATTCGGACGACCAGGATGCGGACGCGGACGACGGGCATTCAGCGACGGTTGGCGTTCATGTCGGCGATGGACAGGCCTCTGTCGAGTCCTCGGCCAACGTCGATGGGCAGCTTCTAGAACGTTTGATCGACGATGTGCTGCACGGGCGCGCCGGGCGCGAGCAGCTCGACCAGATCGCCGGGATGATCGAGGAGTCGTCGCAGAACGTGAAAGTGACCGAAACCGAGCCGGGGCTGTACGTTTTGACGGCGCGCGACTTTCAGATTCCGGACGACGACGTCGACCTGCCGCTGCGCGACGCGGTACTGCAAATCGCCTATCGCCAGGGCGACGGCGTGCAGTGGGCGCGCTTCGACGGCGTTGGGCAGCGCCACGGCTCGATTCGATTGGAGTTCATCGACCAGATCGACCAGATCGACCAGCTTTCGAAGGATCACTTCACGAAAGACGGCGTAACGCGCGTGCTGGAGGCGAACAAACTCGCGCCGATGATCGAGAGTCTGATCAGCCAGCCCGGACTGCTCGATTCGAAGGGCGAAGACCGCTAGCCGGCCGCCACGTGTCGGCGGCCAACGGACCGCCGGGACATGGCGAGCAAACGCCGACTTTCATCGCGCGGGCGGGAGCCGAGAGGCTCCCGCCTGCGTTTTTCGCCGACACAACGCACGAGGGCGGGCGCCGGGCCCGCCCTCGCGTTGGTTAGGCGACTTTGATGCACGGCTCCACGACTCGGAGCTCCGGCAGCGCCATCTCGGCGGCGCCGGCACGTCTGCCGCTTGCATGGATATACGTCGCGGCCCCGCCGTGGTTGCGGCGATTCGAATCTCGGCTGGATTTTGGAAAAGCCTGTCCACCAATTGCCGACCGCAACGCGCATCTTTCGCGTGACGGCGTGGACGCCGGTGAGCACTATTCGTCTGCGTGTTCCTCTGGCCGCTCGATCTGGTACTTGCGGAGCCGGTAGCGCAGGTTGTCGCGCGAAATACCCAGCGACTTGGCCGCGCGGACCTGGTTCCAGCCATTTTCCTCCAGCGCCTTGAGGATCATGGCCTTTTCATAGCCCTCGAGCTGCGACGACACGCTGTCGCCGACTTCGTTGGGCAGCTCGCCAGCGATTTCCCGAGGAAGCTGGTCGGCGACGATGTCGCCGGTGTCGCAAAGCAGCACCGCGCGTTCGATCACGTTGCGCATTTCGCGGATGTTGCCCGGCCAGCGATAGGCGCACAGGCGGGCCATCGCGTCCTGCGACACGCGCGGCTTGGGCCAGCCCAGCTCCTTGGCATGCCGCTCCACGAAATACTCGATCAAGAGCGGAATATCCTCCCGCCGCTCGCGCAGCGGCGGAAGCTGGATCGGAAATACGTTCAGCCGGTAGTACAGGTCCTCGCGAAACTCACCCGAGTCCATCGCCTTTTTCAGATTGCGGTTCGTCGCGGCGATGATCCGCACGTCGCACGAGATCGTCTTGGTTCCGCCGACGCGAATGAACTCGCGCTCCTGAAGCACGCGCAGCAGTTTCACCTGCGTCGAAGCGCTGATGTCGCCGATCTCGTCGAGGAAAAGCGTGCCGTGGTCGGCCAGCTCGAAACGCCCCAGCTTCTGCGAGGTGGCACCGGTGAACGCGCCGGCTTCGTGGCCGAAAAGCTCGCTCTCGAGCAGCGTTTCGGGCAGCGCGGCGCAATTGATTGCGATGAACGGTTTGGACCGCCGCGGGCTGATGTGGTGGATCCGCCGCGCGCTGAGCTCCTTGCCGGTTCCTGTTTCGCCCAGCAGCAGCACGGTGGCGTTCGTCGCCGAGACCCGGTCGCAGAGCTGCAACACTTCCTTCAGCGGGTTGCTGCCGCCGATGATCGAATCCTCGATGTGCGCGCCTTCGCGCAGGCCGAGGTTCTCGCGTTTCAGCGATTCGTGCGACTGCGCGTTGGCCGTTGCGAGCGCCGCCAGATTGGCGAAAACGGTCAGGATGTTCAGGTCGCGTTCGGTGAAATTCTCGGTGCCGCGCTTGTTGAGCACTTCGACGACGCCGATCACCTCGTTTCGGGCTTTCAGCGGCGCGGCCAGCATGCCGCGCGTGATGAAAGTCGACTTGGCGTCGATGCCGCCGAAGAAATCCGGGTGACGTCGCACGTCGGGCACCAGCGTGGGCTGGCCGGTCGACGCGACGCGGCCGGCGATGCCCAGCTTGGAGTCGAACTCCTCGCCCATCAGCAGATTGCCGTACAAACCGACCGCGGCGCGGAAGATCAGCTTCTGGCGCGAGCGGTCGAGCAGGATGACGGAGCTGGCCTCCGCCGCCAGCACCTCCGCCGCCGCTTTTGCAATGGCTTGCAGGGTTGTGGAAAGATCGAGTGAGCTGCTGATCGTCGTCGAGGCTTCGACCAGTGCGGCCAGAGTTCGCCGGTCGATCGCCGACTCGTCAAGCGGCATGGTGTTTTCGGACATGCGCACGTTGCCTGCCGATCCGTCGTGGGACCGGTCTCCTCCCAGCCGGTCCGGTGCCCGAGGCGATTGCTTCAGAACGCAATTATACTCACCGATCGAGCGAGACGAGGCAACCGTAGGGATTGAGGGATTAAGGAATTAAGGGACTAAGGGACGGAGGGAATCCGGGAAAAAAGTCGGCGGCTGAAGTCTCGCGTCGTCAATCCCTAAATCCCTCAATCCCTTAATCCCTTCCCTGCCTCCCTTCGAACCGACCGGTCTGGGCGACGTACTGAGGGTATCCCGTGGAGCGGCGAAGCGACGAAGACTTGTTGGCCGCTCACCTCGCCGGTCGACGGGGAGCGTTCGACGCGCTGGTCGATCGCTATACGAACGAACTGTTCGGCTTCCTCTGCCGCTTCGTGGGCAGCGCGACGCTGGCCGACGACCTGGTGCAGGAGACGTTTCTGCAGGTGCACCTTGCCGCCGGCACCTTCGATCGGCAGCGGGCGTTCAAGCCGTGGATGTACACCATCGCGGCGAACAAGGCCCGCGACGCGCTGCGGAGCAAGACGCGTCGGCCCGAACTGTCGCTCGACGCGCATGTTGGCGATGACGACAAGGCGTCGCCGGGACTGACGCTCGAAGCGCACGAATCGCCGCCGGCGGAATTGACGGACAGCGCGGAAACGCAAGAAGCCGTGCGTGGAATGGTGAATCGGATGCCCGAACATCTTCGTGCGATCCTGATTCTGGGTTACTACCAGCAATTGCCCTACGCCGACATTGCGGAGATTCTCGATATTCCGGTCGGCACGGTGAAATCGCGCCTGCACGCGGCGGTGAATCATTTCGCCCGTCTGTGGCGCGCCAGGCATCCAGCGCAGGCCGATTCGGCCGGCGTTTGAAGGACGATTCGATGTCGCAAGCTAGCCATGAATTCGACCCGCAACTCATCGACTCGCGCCTGCGCGGCGAAAACAGCCAGGCCGACTCGGAACTATCCCAGCGACTCGCAAACGACCCCGACCTCGCCGCGCAGGATCGCGCACTTGCGTCGCTGATCGCGGCGCTATCGAGCTATCGTGTTCCGACGACCCCGGTCGACCTGGCGCGGCGCGTTTCGGCCCGAGTCGCCGCGGCCGGCGCCGCGCCGCGCGTGCTGCCGGCCGATCCGGCGATTGAAGGCGCGTCGCCGGCGATCCTGCGGCTATCGAATCTACGGGAGATCGTCGCCGTCGCGGCGATGATCGTGCTGGCGATCGGCGTGGGCGTGCCCAGCCTGCTGCACGTGCGCGAGCGCAACGAGCGCGTCGCGTGTTCGTGGAACCTGGCGCAGATCGGACGCGGCCTGTCGACCTACGCCACCGCGTTTCGCGGAGACCTGCCGTTCGTCGGCTGGGGCCGAAATTCGTCCTGGACGCTCTCCGATCAACGCGACGTGCAGGCACAACCCAATCGCCGGCATCTCTACCCGCTGCTGGCGGGCGGAATCGCGCCGCCGGCCTGGTTCGTCTGCCCGGCGGTACCCGGCGCGCCGATGCCCAGCGACCAGATTCGGCTGCACGACGACTTCCTCGAATCGTCAAACGTTACGTACGCGTACCAGAACATGGCCGGCCTACGCCCGACGACGCGCAGCATTCCTGACCTGCCGATTCTCGCCGACGACAACCCGCTCTTCGAAAACGGCGTCCCGCTGCTCGATCTGGCGCGGCGGATCGGACTGCACGATCCCGCCGCTGCGAACTCGCGTGCCCACGGTGGCGGCGGGCAGAACGTGCTGACGGTCGGCGGAAACGTGAAGTGGACCAGCACGCCGCTGAGCGGCCTCAACGGCGACAACATCTGGACGCTCCAGGATGTAAACAGCTACACCGGCCGCGAAGGGCCGCAGAAGCCGACCGATTCGCACCTGCTGAAGTGAACGGCGGCTCGATTGGTCCTTTCTCAGGTTCGCGCTCTCGCGCCTGTGGCGCGGCATCGCCGCGCGCATCGCGGTCGACATTCCAAACACACCTCCGAATTGGAATCTCCGAACTCTCGCTCATGGCCGACGAATGCGCTTTGAGTCGCGGGGTCGCGGCTGCGCGGTCACCTGTTGATGGCCGCGCCGGAATCTGGTCGATACGATCTTCCAGATTGGTAGGTGGCGCCGCCGATTGCGAGTGCGGCGCGCGGAGGTGTGAATCTGCGATGCGTTTCGTGAACAATCTCAAGACCGCGTTTCTACTGGGCGCAATGATGGCTCTCTGCATGCTCGTCGGCCATCTGGTCGGCGGCGCCGGCGGCCTGATAATCGGATTGCTCTTCGGTCTCGTCGGCAACGGCCTGGGCTACTTCTTCTCGGACAAGATCGCCTTAGCCGCCAATCGCGCCCAGGAAGTGACGCGGGCCGACATTCCGTGGCTGGTGGACATGGTCGACGACCTCGCGGCGCGCGCCGGCCTGCCGCCGCCGCGCGTGTACGTCTGTCCGCAGGCCGCGCCGAACGCCTTCGCCACCGGCCGCAACCCGCGTAACGCGGCGGTCGCGATCACCGAAGGCATGCTGCGAAATTTCCCGCGCGACGAGATCGCCGGCGTCATGGCGCACGAGTTGGCGCACGTCAAGCACCGCGACGTGCTGATATCGACCATCGCGGCGGTGATGGCCGGCATCATCAGTTACGCCGGCTATATGCTCTTCTATCTGCCCGGCGGAGGCGGGGGCCGCAGCGAGAATCAGAATCCGCTCGGCGCAATCGGCGCGATCGTGATGATCCTGCTCGCGCCGCTGGCCGCCACGCTGATCCAGCTCGCCATCTCACGGCAGCGCGAATTCGCGGCGGACAACTTTGCGGGCGAATTGACCAGCGATCCGCTTTGCCTGGCGCGGGCCTTGTCGCGCCTGCACCACGGAAACGAGCGCATTCCGACTGACACGAATCCCGCTTTCCACGCGCTCTACATCTGCGAGCCGTTGCACGGCGGCGTCGCAAGCCTATTCAGCACGCACCCGCCGATCGAACAGCGAATCGAGAAGCTCCGCCGCCAGGCGCAAGCGATGTGATCGCCGCCTCCGCGCCCCGGGGTAGCGCGTAGCTGCGTTCAGGGCAGCTCTGGTTCGTCGAAGTCCGGCAAGTCGTCGGCCGGGCGACTTGCGCGGTGCGCCGGTGTTCGAAGCGCTTCCGCCTTCGTCTGCTGACCCGACTGCTCATAAAGCTGCACCAGATCCCGCGCCACAACCCGCACCCACGCGTGATCCGCGCCATAGACGCGCTCCACCACGGCGCGAGCCGCCAGCAATTGCGTCTCCGCAGCCGCGAAGCGACCGCCGCGGCGAAGGCAATTACCCCAAGTGCGGCGGCACAGCGCCAATTGCCAGTGGTCGGCCAGGACGTTCGACTCGGCGACCGCAATCACCTCTCGCAATAGCCCCTCGGCGTCGCTCTCGTGGCCGCTGTTCACAAGCACGGCGGCCAGTCGGCGGGCGATGATCAGCGTCTCGGGATCGGGGGGAAACTGCGCGCCGATCGTCAGACCGCGCCGATAGACCGCCTCGGCGGCGTCGCCATCACTTAGCTCCTCGTAGAACCGGCCGAGGTTGTGGCAGCTTTCGAGCACCACCGCATCGTCGTACTTTCGTTCGGCGAGGAGTTCCGCGCGCGCCTCCGCGCCCATCGTCAACGCTTCGGACCGCTCCCCGAGCGCGAGCAGGCATGTCGCGAGGTGGACCTTTGTGCCCGTGACGCGCGGCGCATCGGCGCCCACCGCATGAACCTGACGATCCAGCACCACGCGGAACAAGCGCGCCGCTTCTTCACAGCGATTCCGCGCCGCGAGATTCTGCGCGAGCTGGTTCAGGGCGAACGTTCTCGTGGAGGGCGCCGCATTCGGTCCGGCGGCGTCACAGGCCGCAAGCACGTCGCGCCAGGCGGCGGCGGCGGCGGCGAAATCCTGCCCCGTCGCTCGCGCGCGGGCGAGCCGCAGTTTGGCGGAGATCGAGTCTGCACTCCGTGAATTTGCGCCATCCGCCACGCATTCGTCGAGCAGCCGCTGCGCCTCGATTCGGTCACCCATTTTCAGGCGAAGCAACGCCAGGCTGGATTGCAGCCCGGCGGCCCGAGACGAATCATGGCCGAGCCGGGCGATGGCGATGGAATGCGCTTCCTTCAACAGCGCCTCGGCTTCTTCGTATTGCCCCGAATAGCGGAGCACGAGGGCCAGATCCCACATCGGCTGCACAAGGTCGGGATGCTGCGGGCCAAGCAAAGCGCGGCGCGTGTCGAGACTTGCGCGCAGCAGCGGCTCCGCTTTTTCCGAAAGCCCCAGCCCCTTGTAACCCAGTCCGATCGTGGCCTGAAGCTCCATTCGAATCTCGGGAAAACCGCCGAACTCCGTATCGATCCGCGCGGCGGCCTCATCCAGCGCTTCGCGCACGGTGAAGTTCGCCCCGCGGCCCTGGCTCTGGGAAGCGGAGCGCAGCATCCACTGCAGGAACGACTTGATCTCTGTCGCCTTGCGCGTCTCCGCCTCGGCCCGTTCACGCGCGGCGGACTCGCGCACGGCAAGCTTGACGGCGCGCGCCTCCGATCGCGTTGCCACGACGGCTTGCCACGTGGTCGCGACCACGCCGGACGTCAGCGCCAGGACCACCGCCGCCGCGCTGCCGACCAGGATGCGATTGCGGCGCGTGAACTTGCGAATCTGATACAGCACCGTCGGCGGCCGGGCGGAGATGGGCTCGTCGCGCAACGAGCGCTCGATGTCGGCCGCCAGCGCCGTCACCGACGCGTAGCGCCGCTCCTTGTCGCGCTCGAGCGCCTTGGCGACGATCGTCTCGATGTCGCCGCGCAGCGAATTGCGCAACAGACCGAGGCGCGGCGCGTCGTTGGTCCGCAGGCGGTCGATGCACTCCGTCAATGACAATCCGCTGAGCTCGAACGGCAGGCGTCCCGCAAGCAACTCGAACGCAATTACGCCCAGGGCATACACGTCGCTGCGCGTATCGATCTGCCCGGCGTCGCCGGCAACCTGCTCCGGGCTCATGTAGGGCAGCGTGCCGATGAGCTGTCCCGCGCCGGTTTGCCGTGTGACGGCCCATTCGCTATCCATCGCGCAGGCCACGCCAAAGTCGAGGATCTTCGGACAGGCGTGGACCGACGAAAGCGAGAAGGTGCGCTCAGGCACGTTGGAATGTCCGCGCCGGCATGCCCGTGCGTCCTGGACTTCACCTCCGCGCCCGCGAGTCCGCGTGACTTCGTCCATGCGGACCGAGACAAGGATATTGGCCGGCTTCAGATCGCGGTGAATGACGCCTTTCTGGTGCGCGTACGAAACGGCGTCGCAGACGCGCAGCATCAATTGCAGTCGATCGCGCACCCCCAGTCCATGTTCGTCAGCGTATTGCGTGAGCGGCGCGCCTTCGACCAGCTCCATCGCGAAATACGGCACGAGGCGGCCGTGTTCCCGCACGACGTCCGCCTCGTAAATCTGGGCGATGCCGGGGCTGGTCAGCCGCGCCAGCACCGACGCCTCGAATTCGAATCGCCGGCATAGCTCCGGCGTCACCAGCGCGGCGTGCAACACCTTCAACGCCACGTCGCGCCGCGGATTGGACTGCCGCGCGCGAAACACCACGCCCATGCCGCCCTGACCGAGCAAACCCAGAATCTCGTAGCGCCCGATGCTCCGCGGCAGCGCGTCGGCGTCAGTTCGGGCATGATCGAACACACCGCGAAACGCGGTTCCGACGGCGGCGGAATCGACTCGCGCCGGTCGCGAGTCGCGGTCCAGGAGTTCCTCCACTTCGCGGCGCAGCGCCGCGTCGTCGCCGCACGAGCGCTCCAGCAGCTTCGCGCGCTCCGCCGGTGCAAGATCGACGGCAGCCAGAAAAATGTCGGACACGCGCCGGTGTCGATCCGCGCTCATGCCTGTTCCTGGGCGGCCAATTCGCGTTCCAACCACGCCCGCGCCAGACGCCAATCGCCCTTGACGGTGCCTTCAGAGACCTCCAACGCGCGGGCGGTCTCCTCGATGCTCAGGCCGCCGAAGAAACGCAACTCGACGACCTTTGATTGCCGCTCGTTCAGGGCTGCCAAACGCGTGAGCGCATCATCCAACCCCAGCAGATTCAACTCGCCGCCGCCGATGGCCTCAGCCGCATCCAGCGCGGCGTGAATCGTCAGACGCTGCCCCGCGGCCTGGCGCTTGTCCGCCTGCCGCGCTCGGGCGTGATCCACCAGCACCCGCCGGATCGCCTCCGCTGCGACGGCGAAGAAATGCTCCCGGTCGCGGAATTCGGCCCGCGTCTGCGCAGCCAGCCTGAGAAACGCCTCGTGCACCAGTGCCGTCGGCTGCAGCGTGTGACCCGGGCGCTCGCGACGTAGTTGTGCCGCGGCCAGCGCGCGCAGCTCGCTGTAGATCAGCGGCATCAACTCGGAGATGGCGCGCGGCGTCAGCGGGTTTGCGGCGGAATCTCCGCGACGCTCCTCATCCCGCGACTGTGAGTTCATAGCGCCGTGCCCGTCGGCGGTACCGATCGGCCCAAGCCCCCAGGAGCGCTCATCTTACCACGCGCGCGTCGCCGGGCGAAGTCGGGGCGGCGGTCGGCGACTGTCGATGGGCCGTGACGGTTAAGACTGTTCGCCCTGAACAGTCAGCGTCAGCCCCAATTGCCTTTCATGCGTGGATCCTGGCTCGAACCGCGAAATAGAAGTCTCAGATTTCTGGTTCCCTCTCGGGCTGTTCGGGGCCTCCCAAGGTGCCACGGAACCGGGCTCGCGATCCTTCACGCGGCAACGTGGTAGAATCCCGCCACGATTGCCCGATCTCAACCGCGGGGTGCGCCGCAACAAGGACTCCGTTGACCACAAGACCAAGAAAAGACGACGCACCGGCGCGACTTTCGCGTCCGGAGTTGGACGCCGCCCGATTGGATCTGCTGCGGCAGCGATTCCGGCTGTTCTGTCTGGTCGTCGGCGGATTGCTGATCGCGCTCTCCATGCTGCCGGCCAGCCTGGCGTGGCGCTCGGCCAGCCTGAATCTCACGCGGGCGCAGGTGGCGTCGCTGGTCGCGAATATCCTGGCGGGAGTGTTGATTGCGCTGATTCCGCGCGTCCGCGCACGGGCGCACGCCCGGCGTTCGCTCGCCGACACCATCCGCCGTACCACGCTGGTCGTGGTCATGTCGGTCTTTGCGCAGATGACCAGCGCCATGCTGCTGAGCCAATGGATTACGTTCACGCTGAAGCGCTTCGGCATCGATTTTGTCGTCGGACCGCTCATTCCGCTCGTGGCATTCACGGCGCTGGTGCACGTTTCGGCGTCCTTGACGGTGCCGTGGACGTTGGCCGAGTCGGCCCGCCCGGCGATGGTGCTGCTGGCCAGCCTGGCGGCGATCGAACTGATCTCCGGCGATCCGCCACAGGCGAAGGCCTTCGGCTTGCTGGCAATCGCGGCGGCCGTGTCGCCCGGCTTGATCATCAGTTGGCTGCGGTACAGCGGCCTCCGCGAGTCGCTGGAAATGCGCGTGCTGAGCGGGCGCTATCGCGAGATGCAGCGCGAGCTGTCGTATGCGCGGCGCGTGCACGAGCGGCTGTTTCCCATGCCGATCGAGCTGGGCCGGCTGCGCATGAGCTTCACCTATGAGCCAATGCGTCAGATCGGCGGCGATTATCTCGACGCGCACGTGACGCCGGCCGGGGCGCTGTCGCTGGTGCTGATCGACGTAACCGGCCACGGCATCGCCGCGGCGCTGGCGGTCAACCGCCTGCACGGCGAGATCAAGCGCGTCTTTGCCGAAGACCGCGAGGCGCCGCCGGAGCGCGTCATCCGCGGCCTGAATCAATACGTGTACCTGACGCTCGCCGGCGAGCGCGTTTTCGCGACGGCGCTGGCGCTGCGCGTCGATCCGGTCAGCGGCAGCGGGCAGATGAGCAGCGCCGGGCATCCGCCGGCGCTCTTGCGGCGGCGCGACGGGCGCGTGGAGCCGCTGGATTCGACCGCGCCGCTGCTGGGCGTGCTGGCGGACGGCGTGTTCGAAACGGAAACAACGAATTTCACCATTTCGCCCGGCGACGCGCTGGTGGCGTATACCGACGGCGCGATCGAGTGCACAGATTCGCACGGCGCGCAGCTCGGCATCGAGGGCTTCGCGCGCGCGATCGCGGAATCCGACGGCGCGAGCGTCGATCGCCTGCTGGCGCGCCTGCGCGAGGCAGTCCGCAAGTACCGCGCCGGCGAGCCGGAGGACGACATATTGCTGGCGGCGATTCGGGTGGCGGGATCGGGCGAATAGAGCGGATTCATTACTCGCGCAGCGTCGGACCTCTGCGTACGACGACGAATTCTGCGTCGGGCACGGAGGCCCGACGTTACGGAACAACACAGCATCCGGCGTCGGACAGAGAGGCCCGACGCTACCGCCGCGTCTCCGCCAGATAATCCTGCAGCGCCTTCACGCGAAACGCATTTTCGCGCAGGGCGCGGATGGCGCCGACCGCGGCTCGCGCGCCGGCCAGGGTGGTGATCAGCGGGATGCCGAGTTGGATCGACAACACGCGCCAGCGGCCTTCTTCGCTGGCGCTGCCGACGTGAATGGGAGTGTTGATCAGCAGGTCGAGCTTACGCTCGCGGATCATGTCGACCAGGAACGGCGCGCCCTTGCCGTCATGTTTTGAGACCAGCGTGGTGGGAACGCCGGACTCCAGCAGCACCTCGCGCGTCTTGAGCGTCGAAAACAGCTCGAATCCCATCTCGCGCAGCTCGCGCGCGATCGAGACCACCCGCGGCTTGTCCGGGTCGTTCACGCTCACCAGCACGCGCCCGCTGGTGGGCAGCCGCGTCCCCGCCGCCAGCAGCGCTTTGGCGAACGCCAGCGGATACGACGCGTCGATGCCCATCACCTCGCCGGTGCTGCGCATCTCCGGCCCGAGCACGAAATCCGTGCCGCGGAACTTGCGAAACGGGAACACCGGCGCCTTCACGGACACATGCCGCGGCGGCGGCACGTCACGTACGCCGAGGCGCTGCAACGCCTCATCCAGCGATTGGCCGAGCATCACGTTGGTCGCGATCTTGGCCCACGGCACGCCGGTGGCCTTGCTGACGAACGGGACCGTCCGCGATGCGCGCGGGTTCACCTCGATCACGTACACGATGCGGCCCTGAATCGCGAACTGCACGTTCATCAGCCCGCACACGCCCAGCCGCCGCGCCAGCACCTTCACCTGATACTTGATCTCGTCCACCAATGACGGCGAAAGCGAGTACGGCGGCAGCACGCAGCAACTGTCGCCGCTGTGGATGCCGGCTTCCTCGATGTGCTCCATGATGCCGCAGATGTCGCAGCGGCCTTCGGCGGGGCTGCGTCCGGGAAAGCCGTAGTCGCTGACGGCGTCGACGTCGACCTCGACCGCGTCAAGCAGGAACTTGTCGACCAGGATCGGGTGTTGCTGGTCGATGTTGCGCTCGCGGTCGGTGGCGCTCAGCGCACCGTCGATGTAGCGCACCAGGTCGGCGGCGTTGTTGCACTTCTGCATCCCGCGTCCGCCGAGGACGTACGACGGACGGACTAGAATCGGGTAGCCGATGCGTTCGGCGACTTCCACCGCCTCGGCGCGCGAAAAGGCGATGCCGCTGGGCGGCTGGCGCAGGCCGAGCTCGTGCACGACCTGCTGAAAACGCTCGCGGTCCTCCGCTAGGTGGATGCTCGCCGGCGACGTGCCGAGGATCGGCACGCCGGCGTCGGTCAGCCCCTGCGCCAGGTTCAGCGGCGTCTGCCCGCCGAACTGTACGACGACGCCGCGCACAAGTCCGGCGCCTGGTTTTCGGTCGTTGTTGGCGGTTTCCTTCGTGCCTTCGTGCCTTCGTGCCTCCGCGCCTGCCGGCTCGTGCCTCCGTGCCTTCGTGCCTTCTTCTTCGAACGCCCCGCCATTGAGCCGTTCGCAGATGTTGAACACGTCCTCGTGCGTCAGCGGCTCGAAGAAGAGCAGGTCGGAAACGTCGTAGTCGGTGCTGACCGTCTCCGGATTGGAGTTGATCATCACGGTTTCGAAGCCCATTTCGCGCGCGGCCTGCGCGGCGTGCACGCAGCAATAGTCGAACTCGATGCCCTGGCCGATGCGGTTCGGCCCGCCGCCGAGGATGACGACTTTCGGCCGCTCGCCGACGCGCAGCTCGTCATCGTGGGCTTCGATCAGCAGCCGCTCGGCATCCAGGATGCGGCAACGGTACGGGGATTCGATGCCCAGTTTGCGGATCGCCGCGCTGACGTCGCCCCGAGTCTCCTGCAGCGAGCGGATCTCCGCCACCGCCGCCGGATCTTCGACGACCTGGCGAAACGGCTGCTCGTGCGTGGAGTAGTAGTACGGCGTGAAGGCCTCGAACTCGGCGGCGCAGGTGTCGACGAGCTTGAACTTCGGCCGGTCGAGCTGAGTCTTGATTCGTCGCAGGGTGGGCGCGTCGATGCGCCAGGCGGCGCGGAGCTGCGCGTCGCTGTAGCCGAGCTCCTTGGCCTGCCGAAAGCTGTCGGTCAATTCCGGCGTGAGGGCCGGATTCGGGCCGATCACGCGCAGGGAGACCAGCCGATCCTCGAACTCGACCAGCTCGGCGAGTTGGTCCAGAAACCACGGATCGATGTGCGAGAGCGCGTGAATGCGTTCGACGGCCCAGCCGAGTTTCAAGGCATAGCGAATGTAGTAGAGCCGACCCTGGCATGGCGTGGCGATTTTCTGCGTCAGAATTTCGTCCGGAATGGGCCAACCTTCGGTCGAGCCTTCACGCGTGTCCGCCGGCGGTTCGGTCAGGAGCGTACCAGCTACGCGCGGTGGGTCGCCTGGCGCGCCGGCGCCGAAGGCGTCAAACCACACTTCGCCCGCGTCGTCGGCCGCGACGCCGCGAGATTGCTGGGCCTCGAGCCAGCGGTCCTGCGGATGGAGGCCGTACCCGGGGCGCTTGATTTCCATCGAGCGGATGCACTTTTGCAGCGCTTCCTTGAACGTGCGCCCGATCGCCATGGCTTCGCCGACCGATTTCATCGACGTGGTCAGCGTCTCGTCGGCCTCGGGGAATTTTTCGAACGCGAAACGCGGCATTTTGACGACGCAGTAGTCGATCGCCGGCTCGAAACACGCGGGGGTCTTGCGCGTGATGTCGTTCCGCAACTCGTCGAGCGTGTAGCCGATGGCGAGCTGCGTGGCGATCTTGGCGATCGGGAATCCGGTGGCCTTTGAGGCCAGCGCCGAGCTGCGCGAGACGCGCGGATTCATTTCGATCACGACCATGCGCCCGTCGCGCGAATTGACGGCGAATTGGATGTTCGCGCCGCCGGTCGTCACGCCCACGGCCCGCATGATGGCGATGGCCGCGTCGCGCATGCGCTGGTATTCGCGATCGCTGAGCGTCAGCGCCGGCGCGACGGTGATCGAATCGCCGGTGTGCACGCCCATCGGATCGAGATTCTCGATCGAGCAGACTACGACGCAGTTGTCGCGCCGGTCGCGCATCATTTCGAGTTCGAACTCTTTCCAGCCCGTCAGGTCTTCCTCGATCAGCACTTGGCTGACGGGCGACTGCGACAGGCCATCGCGCACGATGAACTCGAAATCCGCCGGCGTTCGCGCCATGCCGCCGCCGCTGCCGCCGAGCGTAAATGCCGGCCGAATGACCGCCGGGAGGCTCACGCTCTCCAGAACGCGCAGCGCTTCATCGAAGCTCGATACGGTGCCCGAGCGCGGCACGTCGATGCCGACGCGCAGCACGGTGCGTTTGAATTCCTCGCGGTCCTCGGCGCGGCGGATCGTCTCTCGACTGGCGCCGATCAGCCGGCAGTTGTGGTGATCCAATACGCCGGCGGCGACGGAATCCATGGCGCAATTGAGCGCAGTCTGGCCGCCGAGCGTGGGTAGGATCGCGTCGACCGGCGTGCCGCGCTGCCGCTCGACGCGCAGGATTTCGTCGACCGCGTCAACGTTGATCGGCTCGATATAGGTGCGGTCCGCGAGTTGCGGATCGGTCATGATCGTGGCCGGGTTGCTGTTGAGCAGCACGACGGAGACGCCTTCGCCGCGCAGTGCGTTGCAAGCCTGCGTGCCGGAATAGTCGAACTCGCAGGCCTGGCCGATGACGATCGGCCCGCTTCCGATGATGAGCACGCGGCGGATGGACGGGTCTTTGGGCATCTAAATCGGTAGCGCGAGCAAGCGGCGGATCAGAACGCGACGCGCAAGCGAGCGCGGCTGGGAATTGCGCCTGCCGACGTGCCGCATTCCGATCGCTTCCTAGTTTCGTTTCACGCCGGGAGCATACCGAATCTGGCGCGATTCGCACGCCGCCAATCCGAACCGCGTGCGCCGGCGACCGGCCGGGTGACAAGTGACTTTCGCGGTTCGGCTGCCGCCTCGCGGGAACTCAGCGTGCCTGGCATGTCGGACAAACGTGCGTGCCGCGCTGTCCGACGCGCAGCGCGACGATCGTGTCGCCGCAGCGGCGACACTTCTCGCCGGCGCGGCCGTAGACCTGCAGGTGATTCTGCATTTGGCCCGCGGGGTAAACCCAGTCAAACGACGTGCCGTTGCGGCGAATCGCGGCCCGCAACACGTGGCGGATCGCGACTCGCAGAGCGGTGACCTGCGCCGGGTGCAACCGGTCAGCCGGCATCAGCGGATGCAGGCGGGCGCGAAAGAGCGACTCGTCGACGTAGATATTTCCGAGGCCCGCGACGAGCGACTGGTCGAGCAAGAGCGGCTTGAGCCGCGCCCGGCGCTTCGCCAGGATTCCGGCGAGCGCTCGCGTCGTGAACGCGCGCGAGAGCGGCTCAATGCCCAGGCGGCCGGTGCCCGATTCGAGATCGCGTGTGTGAATGATGCGCCCGAATTTCCGCGCGTCGCAGAAATAGAGGCGGCGGTCGTCGTCGAGGCGCCAGACGGCGCGAACGTGTGCAGGCTCGGGCGCGTCGGCGTTCCGCGCGACGCCGGCGGCGGAATCGGTCCACTCGAATCGGCCGCTCATCCGCAGGTGAATTAAGAGCCACGAACCATCATCAAGATCGAGCACGATGTACTTCGCACGGCGGTGAGCGCGCTCGATTCGCCGGCCAATCAGCGCCGTGCGAACGGACGGGACGCTCGGCGCGATTTGTCGTCGCCAGCGCGACTCGAAATCGCGGATCGTCCGGCCGACAACGATCGGCATCAGACGCCGAACAACCGTCTCGACTTCCGGAAGCTCCGGCATGCGGCGAGTGTATCGACACAGACTGCGTGGGGCGACGGATTCAGCGCGCTGGCGCGTCGGCGATGCCCGCGGGTGCGCTTCGCTCAAAGTCTCCGCGGCGGCGCCTCCATGCGGAGCTCATACACCTGCACCGCGTAAGGTGGATTCGTCTGCACGTACTGAAACGCGGCCTGATCGTTGAGCGCGCTCAGTGCGCCCGGAATCGCAGTCAGCTTCTGTCCGCCGGTGATATCGATCAGCACGCGCTTGGACGAGACGCCGTTGCGCTCGAGCTCCGGCAAGATCGAGTGAACCAATCGATCGTGCACCTCGCTGAATCCCTCAAAATCGAGGTCCGTCACCAGTTCAACCCGCACGGAACTGGCCTCGTGCCGCGAAAGAAAGTGGTCCAGAATCTCCTTCACGTCGCAAAGTCGCTGCGACGAACCCGGAACAAATGTCGCGCTGCGCGACTCGCCCGAATTGCGCGAACCGAGCAGGAAAATCTGCCGCAGCGCCCGCGGCGTGCGCCCCAGGTGCGGTTTGACGGCTCGCAAGATCGGCTCCCAATTCCAATGCAGCGCCGGCGGCTGGCTTTCGCGCAGCGCTGCCAGCTCCTCAATCGTGTGATCCAGGCTCTCGGCGGAAAGTTCATGCGTGCGGGCGTCGCTTTGCGTAATGACCAGCTTTCCTTCGCGCATATGCGCCTGATCGCCGTTGCTCGATACCAGCAAAAACAGTGTCTCTACCGGATGCCGGCGAAGGTATGCCGCCGCGTCTCGCCGTCGCAGCGTGCGATAGGTCGTCATCCACCCGCGCAACCCGTGCAGCGCCGCCAGGCTAAGCACCAGCAAGCACGCCGCCAACGCGACGACCACACGCTGGTCGAGGATTTGTTGATCACTCAGCAGGAAATGCGTGGCTGCGACCATGGCGAACGTGCTGACCACCGCCAAACCCGCGAAAATCAGCGCGCCGCCTTGGAGGTGCATGCGACGCCAGTAAATCACCGCCAGACAGAAAAAGAGCGTGCCGGCGGCGCCCAAGGCGAGGTAATCACCCCGGACGCCCAGCGTGAGCAACCAGTCGAACGCCCACACGGCCACGACGTAGCCGGAAACGATCAGCAACAGGAAGCAAATCGCCGCCATCGGGAACCAGACGACGTGCGGCACTCGCGCTCGGTGGTTGCCGTTCCGGGACATGGCTCGCTCCGATCAGAGAACGTGCGTGTGAACTGACGCGGCTCGCATCGCCGTCGGCCGCGCGCAGACAGGCGTCGCGAGTGAGGCACGCAGGAGCCGCGAGTCAATCGCGCCGACGGCCGGATTCGCGTCTTGTGCGCGGTTCCGAAGATACGCACATTTGATAGGCGAAGCGTGTGGGTCGTCAAGGACGGCTTCTTGGCCCGCGTGTTTGTGTCAATGCCAACGCGGTTCGCCGGATCGTCAAGCAACGACAAGCCCGATGGCCAATCCGTCATACCCCTTGCTGCCCACCGTCTGGATCGCCGTCGCGCTGATCCGTGGCTCGGCGGCGAACCGCTCGTTGAAACGCCGAACTCCTTGCACCAGCGGGTCGGTACTGTTCGCGTCGATCACCGCGCCGTCGCGGACGACGTTGTCCGCGATAATCAGGCTGCCGCGGCGAGACAGGCGCAGCGCCCACGTCAAATACTCGGGATAGGCCGGCTTGTCGGCGTCGATGAAGATCAGATCGAATGGTCCGCAGCGCTCGGCTTCAAGCCGTGGCAGTGTTTCCAGCGCGCGTCCAACGTGTACGTCGACCAGTCCGGCCAGATTCGCGCGGGCCAGGTTCTCGCGCGCGACTTCGGCGTGGCGGGGGTCGAACTCGAGCGTGATCAGGCGCCCGCCGGGCATCAGCGCTCGCGCCAACCAGATGGTGCTGTAGCCGCCCAGTGTGCCGATTTCGAGGATGTTCCGCGCTCGCACCAGGCACGCCAGCAGATAGAGCAGTTTGCCCTGATTGGGGGCGACGTGAATCTGCGGCAGGCCGGCCGCGACGCTGGCGCCAATGGCGGCCTCCAGCGCCGCGTCGGGCCGAACGAGCAAGTCCGTGAAATAGCGATCGACCGCGGTCCATTGATCCTGCGACATGGCTTCCGGCGCATTCGCGCCGCCTCCGGCGGTTGGGCGTTGTTTTGGGAGTCTATCGCGGGAATGGACCCGGCACGTTGGGAAATCCGCCGTCCCCACCGCAATCGGCGTCGCCGACTTGACAGCGAACCGGAAGTGCGACATAATGTATGTGTACACTTACAATACTAGGTTGCCGGGTGACCGCCCGTCGAACGCGAGGCCGCCGAATGCCGCGCCCCAGCCGATTGACCGAGAAACGCCGCGAGTTACTTCCGGCGCTGGCGCGCGCGTTCGTCGAGTTGGGCTATCGCCGCGCGACCACGGCCGAGCTGGCCGCCCGTTGCGACGTGCAGGAGAACATCCTGTACCGCCTGTGGCCGGACAAAAAGGCGATGTTCCTGGCGGCGATCGATTACGTGTACGAATTCAGCGAACAGACGTGGATGCGGCTCCTGGCGGGCGAAAAAACGGGCGGAAACGGCGCGCTGCGGCTGCTGGAATTCGAATCCAAACACCAGGGCGAGTTCGGGCATTATCGCATCATCTTCAGTGGCCTGGGCGAGACGGACGATGCCGAGATCCGCGACGCGCTGCGGCGGCTCTTTGCCCGGTTCCATCGGTTCCTGCTCGCGCAAATCCTGGCCCAGCGCGAGAGCGATTCGCGGCGCAACGGAATTGAGGCGGACCGAATCGCCTGGGCCATGATCGGCGTCGGCACGATCGTCAATGTCGGGCGCGAGTTGGGGATGCTCAATGACGGCGAGCGAAAACGACTGATCGGCGATGTGGGCCGGGAACTGCTCGCGGAACGGGCGTTGTGACCACACACGGCCCAGCTGCCGTTTTTTTTGAACGTTGTGTATGTGTATGCTTACAACAAGAACTCGAGAACGGAGAATCGCCATGAAACGCCTGTCTCATCGTGCAATGGCCGCGGTGTTGTCCATCGCGGCGCTGGTAATGGGCCTGTCGCCGGCTGGCGCGCAAACGCCGCCGGATGCGCAGCAGGAGAAGCGCCTGGCGACGTTTCAGTCCGCCGGCGCGGCCGCCGCGTTAACGATTTACCCGGTCGAGGTGCTCGGGAAACCCTCCGCAAACGTCGCCGACGCGCTCGGGCTTGTGCTCGAAAAGAGCGGCATGACGAACCTTGAGTCGACGGACGCCATGTTTACCCCGGACGCCGGCGCCGCATGGGCCGACATTCCGTCGCAATTCGCCAAACACCTCGCGCAGACGCCGCCCAAGACGACCTATGCACTGTACGCACAGTACCTGGGCGACCCGAAAAGCGGCCCGACCGAGGTGCGCTGGGCGGTGGCGGATGTCGCCGGAAATGTCGTGCTCGTCGATCGGCAGACGCCAACCGACAAGGACTTCGTGCGCACCGCCTCGCGCGATCCGGACCCGATGGGTTGCTCGGTGCTGGTCGCGGAACGGGTGTTCTCGCTGGCCAAGTGGAAGAAATCCGAGAGATCTGACGGCAAGTTCGCCCGGAAGTGGGCCGAAAAGTCCGGCACGCCAAGCGAAGCCGATCGTACCGAGATGGGCAAGCGATTGGCCGAACTCAAGAAGGGGCTGAAGTCAGCCAAGCTGACGGTCTATGCGACGCGCGTCAATGACAGCGTCGACGCCGCCAGCGCCACGCGCCTCGCCGCCTTGATCGCCAAAGAGCTCGGCTGCCAGGCTGCGGCCACTGACAAGGCGTTACCCGTTGAACTGGCGGCGACGAGCAACGAAATGAAGCGTCTGTGGGACCTGGCGCGCGGCATGCGCGATCAACTGCGAACCGCCGCGCCGACGACGGACTACGCCTTGCTGTCTGAGTTCATCGTCGCGCCCGGCGGCGCGCATTCGGTGCATTTCGTCATCTGCACCAAGGGCGGCGATTGGGTGATCGTCGATTTCCAGAACAACCAGCACGACGACTTTCAGCGAATCGCGCCAAAGAACGTCGTGGACTGCGAGCGGCTGGCGGTGGAGCGAATGGCGAAGTTGCTGCGGTGAGTTTGCATCGCCGCGGGGATCCCTGATCCAGAGCGTGGCGGCGAAGAACTTAGAGCCAAATGGCCGCGCGCATCCTGCGCCGCAATCAGAACGCGCAGCGCCAGCAAGCGCGATTTCCAGCCGCGCTCGCTTGCGCGTCGCGTTCTGATTGTGGCACGGCGATTTAGTCCGGCGACCGAGCCGCGACCAATCGTGGGCGCGGCTCGGACCGCGTATCAACTGCCTCGGTTATCAGCCGCGCAACGTGCGCGCGCAAGGCGAACGAGCTAGGTTTTCCAGTGATGAATATGTCAATCTGGGGGTTTTTCGCGCAGACGCGTCTCATCGGTCATTGCGGCGAAAGAATTGATACGCCTTTTCCGAAAGTTTGTTGCCTGCGCGGACGATAGCAATTATGAGCCAGCGGGCTGGCGGGGGCGCCGAAAATGATCGCCGACGGACCGGCTTTCACCGTGGAACTGGACGGACCTGACCGGCAGGGAAGACCGGCAGGGCCATCGAGGCGCCCCGGCAAAGAGCCGGGAGTCGGTGGAGCGAAGTCATGGTTCAGGCTATCAACTCAACGCCGTTCACTGTGCCGCAACCCGCGATTGCGCGTCGTAGCGGTGCCGATGCGCTCGAATCGGATCGGTTGACGCAGCGCGCGGATTCGCTGGATCTCAGCAAGCCCGCGCGCGATGAAAGCGACGCGATCGACTCGAAGCGGGCCGCCCGCATCCAGCAACTCCGCCGCGAGATCGCGGCCGGCACGTACCTGACGCCGACACGCATCGATTCGGCCGTGAATCGGCTGCACGAGTCGCTCGTCGGTCGCTGAGCGAACGGGATCTCCAGCGGGACGGTCGGTCTCCGCGGCGACCAAAATCGAAAAACCGAAGAGTAATGCGAGCCGAAGCTCCCATACGGCTCACCGTGCCGCCATCGATGGCGGCGCGGCGTTTTTTGGGGGGCGCCGGCTCGGCGGCGGGCGGGAAGTCCGAATTCGCGCCGAATATCGTCATTTCGCCGCCGGCGCGCCTATAATGCACTGCGCTTCGAGCCCTGCCCGGCAAGAAAGGGAGAAGGTCATGCAGATTCCCGCAACTCGTCTGCAACTCGTCGGTGAGATTCAGTCGCGCTACGGCTACTCGGCCGCCGAGTCGGCCCAGATCGTCGAACGGCTGGAGGGTGAGGGGCTCATCGCGCTCGATGGCTCGATGATTGACATTCGCAATCCGACGCGCCCCGATTCGCCGATGCTCGTGGGCCTGATCTACCAGGCCGTCGGCCGCAGTAGCGGCAGCGCCTCGACCGACAAGATTCGCGATTATCTGGCGCAGTTCGTTCGGCTCTCGGCCGCGCAAGGCGCCAGCCGCCGAACCTAGCCGTCGGCGCATTCGACAGAGCCAAAGGACTTGTGGCACAGCGCCCGGGGCTGTGCCCTTTTTTTTTCCGAGCCTCAATCGCCGTGCGGACGGACCTCCGGCCGACAGGCTCGGTCGAGCCTCGGTGTCGAGCGTTTTCTCAACTTCGACTCGCTCCAGACGAAGGTGCGACACTACTCGATTGTGGGTAGTGGCTCAGTTTCGCGAAGGAACACCCCAGCCGAGCCCCGACCGTAAGGGAGGGGTCTCTCGCGACGAGCAGAAAGCTGCACCGGGCTAGATCGACCGCGTTCCGATCGCTAAGATCGAGCGGTTGGATGCGCGGACGGCGAACCGCGCGGTGCGACCCGCGTCGCACTCCCGCAAGCACTGGGCATTCCCGCTGACGGCGCTGAGCAGGGCGCGCCTCGGCAGCGTGCCGGAACAGCGAGCGACAAAGAACCACGCAACCGGTCAAGGGCGATCCCTCATGGCTGACGAACTGGAATTGAGCGTACCGTCTGACGACGGCAAGTCCGAGGACGGAAAGAAATCCCCCTTTCTGCACAAGTATTTCAAGGCCGTCATCAAGATGAAGGTCTCCGACCTGCACCTGAAGGCCGGCGCGCCGGCGCGCGTCCGCATGCGCGGCGACTTGCGCCCGCTCACCGGTGGGCCGCTCACCGGCGAGCAGATCCGCGACGGCATCTTCGAGTTGCTGCGCGAGGATCAGAAAGAAAACTACGACAAGCGCGGCGCGATCGACTTCGCCTACGACGTCGGCACTCAGGGCGAGGCCGACCGATTCCGCATCAACGCCTTTCAGCAGCGCGGCAAGATGTCGGTGGCGGCGCGGCGCGTCTCACGCGAAATCCGCCGCTTCGATCAGCTCTACCTGCCGCAGACGATGTCCGACGTCGCGATGTATCGCCAGGGGCTGGTGCTGCTGGCTGGAATCACCGGCTCGGGAAAGAGCACGACCATCGCGGCGATGATCGACTACGTGAACGAGCGCGAGCCGGTGCACATCGTGACGGTCGAAGACCCGATCGAGTACCTGTTTACCGACAAGAAGGCGTGCATCAACCAGCGCGAAGTCGGTATCGACGTCGAAGATTTCCACATGGCGCTGAAATACCTGATGCGCGAAGACCCGGACGTGGTGCTGGTGGGCGAGATGCGCGACGTCGAGACGTTCAGCGCCGCCATTCACGCCGCCGAGACCGGCCACCTGGTCTTCGGCACGATCCACGCCTCCAGCGCCCCGCAGACTATCTCGCGCATCCTGGACCTGTTCCCCGAGGCCGAGCGGCGGCAGGTGCGCCAGGCGCTGGAGTTCAACCTCAAGGCGATCGTGTGCCAGAAGCTCATTCCGTCGATCAAAGACGGCGTGCCGCTGGTGCCGACGGTCGAGATCATGATCAGCAACCCGGCCATCCGAAAGCTGATCCGCGAAGAACGCGACAACGAAATCATCAACGTTATCCGCGCCTGCTACGACGACGGCATGGTCGACTTCACGGAGCATCTGCGGCGGCTGGTGCACGACGGATTCATCGACCACGAGACGGCGTACGAGGCGGCCCCGAACCCGAACGAGCTGCGCATGGCGCTGAAGGGCATCCGGGCGGCGTCGGCGAGCATTCTTGGATAAGCACGCCGCGCGCGAGC
Source organism: Phycisphaerae bacterium (assembly GCA_046350315.1). GTDB lineage: Bacteria > Planctomycetota > Phycisphaerae > UBA1845 > Fen-1342 > CAZHTF01. The sequence continues at coordinate 444,907 of JAXMAP010000002.1, read as the reverse complement.
CCGTGCGACAGTTAGAACGCGCCGCGCCCGCAAGCGCGTTCGCGCTTTGTGCTCGTCTGCGCGTCGACTGTACGGCCAGTTGCGCGGCCAGCGCCCGGAGTGCGGGTACGTCAAGATGATCCGGACAGTCGCCATCCTCTGCGGACTGGTGATGCAGGCGTGGTTAGCGAACGCGGGCACCTACTGAGGTAATGCGCCGCCGCGTGAATCACGTAGCGTTCTCCAGCCCCCGCAGCCAGCTTCGCTTTCCGCCGCCAGTCTCGCAGGTGTGCGCGAAGCTGCGTTCGCAGAGCGCGTCGTGCCGTCCTTTATCTTCGCGATCCGGCCGTCCGGCTCGGTCGTCGACTGCCAGTCGTCATTCGAGAGCTTCTTGCCCTTGCGCTTCTGGTCGAACTTCTTCAGATCATCGTCGGTCGGATCTTCGATGCCCGCTTCTTTCGCCAGCCGCCGCAGGTACTGCCTGTAATCCTCGCCCGTATCCTTGCGGACGATGCTCTTGAGCGCCGCGTTGGCCTCCAGCAACGTCCCATCCACGCCAACCGCCTGACCCTTCAGCAGCTTCTTGAGCTGCGCGATCCCCAGCACGAAGGCGAACACCTCCTCGTGCAGCTCCAGCGGCAGCCGCATGCGGATGTTCGTCAGCGACGAATGGTCCGGCGTCGCCTCCGTCAGGCCGAATCCCAGGAAGCTCTTGAGCGAGTTCGAGCCCGCACACCGCCACGCGATCCCACGCTGGCTCTCCAGCCCCTCGAAGTAGCCGATCAGCAGCATCCGGAAGTACACCCCCGGCGGAATCCCCGGCCGGCCCTGCTCGGCGCAAAACATCCGGCAGCGCTCCTCGACAGCGATCGAACTCCGCTTCCACCACCATCCCGCCGGGCGGCAGCTGGAGGCCGTCGCTTGGGTCGAGCGTGTCCACGCTCATCGGCGGGATTCCCATCCCGCGCCGAACGCTGCCTCACGAGGATCTCGAATGCGCACCACATCCGAACCGCGAGCGCAAACGACCGGCGAAAACGGCAAGAAATGACCAAAAATCCGAGCACGACGCCGCTGGGCCGGTCGCTTGCGCTCGCGGCTCGGATGTATTTCGACAGCCTCTCACGGTCGCGGCTCCGATTGCCGCCGCGCGCGTCAGCGCCCGCCGTTGCGTCAGGCATCCGTGCCCGACGGCGAAATTCGGTATCCGGCACAGCCGCCCGACGCCACGCTGCCGTCGCCTCACTCGCCGGCGACCACCCACTCGGCCTCAGCGACCGCCGGATCGACCTCCGGGCCCTTCCGGGGCAGTTGCGCCACGACTTCCTGCAAGCGCGCCAACATTTCCCGCGCCTCGTCCGTCCCGCCGGAGTGCGCGAGCGTCATCGCCAGGAAAGCCATGTCGATTGCACGGTGGGAGCCAAAGGTAGCTCGCGCACTTGCGCGCTGCTCCCCGTCGCCAGCGACCGCACTATCCAGGCGATCCTCGACGCGCAGACACTCGCGTAGTGTGTCCTCGGCTTGCGACAATTCGCCGGAGCGAAACTGGGCCATTGCGAGCGTGCTAAGCGGATACCAGCCGGCGCGGAATTCTCGTGGCGCCGGACAACGCTCATCGTGAATCGTGATCGCCTGCTCGGCCCAGGCCAGCGCTTTCAGACAAGCGTCATGGTCCCGTTCGCTACCTTTCGCCGCAACGAGCGCGCCGGCGGCATTGTTTAGAACCGACGGCTGGTCGTCATGGCCGGGCGTGAACTGCACGATCCGTCCGCCGTGCGCTGGGCGTTCATCATCTTCGAGCCGATCGAATAGCGGCAAACGAACTTCTGCTCTGGCTCGTAGCAGCTCCGTAGTCACCCGACTGTTCGCCAATCGAAAAAGCGTGGTGGCGGTTCGTTGGGCAGCGGCAACGCTGCGAAGCATGTACGACATTCCGACAATCAGAACAACCAGCGACGCAACGCCTACACCCGCCGCCGCGAACGTCGTCTTGTGCCGCTTCGCCAGCAGCCGCAGTTGATAGAACAAGCTCGCCGGCCGGGCCCGGATCGGCTCGCCCGCCAGATAGCGCCGAAAGTCCGCCGCGAAGTCGTCGGCCGTGCGGTAGCGCCGGTTGCGGTCCTTTTCGAGCGCATGGAGCACGATCGTCTCCACGTCTCCGCTCAGTGATCGATCGATCAGCGCCGGCCGTTGCGGCACGCTGTCTACCGCGGGCGGTCCGCCTCAAGCATGAGCACCGGGGTTTCCCCCTCTCCTGGCGAATGAGTCCGAAAATACGTTGCTTGCCCGCCGACGGGTGGCGGCAAATTGGGGGCATGCACGCGCGCCGCCAATCATCCGAAGAAAATTGGACGTTCTGGTGTGCAAAGCGGCACGTCGCCGCGTCAGCCGGTCGGTCTCCGGGAAGACACCGGGAACGCGTCCGGCCGGGTTCGCAGGCGGGAGAACTGTGCATGTTCAAGAAGCTGTTGAGCGACAACTCCGCCGGCGTGAAGATGCTGGCACAACTCACCTGTATGGTATTGGGCCTTCTGCTGGCAATTCGCGCCGCGGGCGTGCTGGTGATTGATCGACTGGTCAGCGGCGACGCGCCGAACGGCGACGCTGTTGTGTCGCAATTGCCGGTCCTGGCGCTCGCGGGCGTCTACATCGTGCTGATGATCGGCGGATTCAAGCAGCAACGCTGGGCGTATTGGAGCGCCTGCATGTTGTCGCTGGTGATCTGCGCCGGCGGTGTGGCCTGTGGACTGGCGGGCGCGCCGCCGTTCGCCAGCAGCTTTGTGCTGATTCTCACGGGCGCGGCCAGCGCGGCCAACTGGCTCGCCCTGACCAAGGAAACCGAGGCGGAGGAGCGCTCGCTCAGCACGGCGGCGAGATTCGAATAGTGCGCGGATGTGATCTGCCGAGAGACGCATTCGCGCCGCACGGATCCCAAGCGTTGACGCCCCACCTAAATCAAATTGGCCTTCCGCGAAGACGCGCAAACATCAGGACTCGAGGTGCGAGCGAGCGCGTTCGGGAATCGCGCTCGCTTGCGCTTCGCGTTCTGATGGGCGGCGCGCGATCGCGCGGAGTCGTTCAGCGGCTTTCGGTCCAATTCTCGCGCGCCTCGCCGGTGAACGGAATCCGGATCGAGACCGTCTCGCCACGACCGAGCACCTCGATCGGGTACCCGCATTTCTCGAAGACGCGCATCATGCGCGCGTTGTCCGCGAGCACGACAGCCGAGAACCCACCCACGCTACGCGCTTCGGCGATCTCGGTCAGTCGCCGCATCAGCAGCGTGCCGATGCCGCGGCCCTGCCAGGCGTCGTCAACCAGGAACGCCGCCTCGGCGAATTCCCCGGTCGGTTCGAGGTTGTAGGTGGCGAATCCGATCAGCTTCTCGTCGTCGCCGACGCGCAGCGACGCGACCAGCGTCATGTCTCGATCGTAATCGACGTTGCAGAAGCGCTGCAGATGCTCGTGCGGCATGAGCTTGCGCGTGGCGAAGAAGCGCTGGTAGATCGTTTCCTGCGTCAGCCGGTAGAACATGGCCCGCATCATCGATTCGTCGGTCGGCTTGATCGGCCGGATCAGGATCTTGGCGCCATCCTTGCATCGCGCGGTGGTTTCGAGCTGCCGCGGGTACACCGGCACCCGCAGCGGCACTTCGATCTGGTCGGCGTAGACCAGGCGGTGTTGCTTGGCCTCCGCCAGCAGCCACGGCCTGAACTTGGGGGCCGCGATCGAGATCAGCGCCATGGCGCGCTCGCGGACGTTCTTCCCGTGCAGATTGACGGCGCCGTATTCGGTCACCACCCAGTGCACGTCGCCGCGCGTCGTCACCACACCGGCGCCGTCGCTGAGTCGCGGCACGATCCGCGAAACGCTTCCGTCGCAGGCGGTCGCGGGCAGGGCGATGATCGGCTTTCCGCCGCGGCTGCGCGCCGCGCCGCGGATGAAGTCGACCTGACCGCCGATGCCGCTGTAAAAGCGCGTGCCGATCGAATCGGAGCAAACCTGCCCGGTCAGATCGATTTCGAGGCAGGTGTTGATGGCGATCATGTTGTCGTTGCGGGCGATGACGAACGGGTCGTTCGTGTAATCGACCGGGTACATCTCGACCATCGGGTTGTCGTCGAGGAATTCGTACACCGCCTTGCTTCCGAAGCAAAAGCTCGACACGATCTTCCCCGGGTGCAGCGTCTTGCACTTGCCCGTGATCACGCCGCGCTTCACCAGTTCGACCACGCCGTCGCTGAACATCTCGGTGTGAATGCCCAAGTCCTTGCGGTCGTTCAGGAAGCGCAGCACGCCGTCGGGAATCCCGCCGATGCCCAGTTGCAGCGTCGCGCCGTCGGGGATCAGCTCGGCGATGTTGCGCGCGATGGCCTCCGTTTCCGCCCGCATCTTCGGCGGCGGCAACGTTGGAATCTCGTGTTCGATTTCGACCAGCGCGGCGACGCGGTCGATGTGCAAACGGTGCGGGCCGTGCGAACGCGGCAGGCGCGGATTCACCTGACCGATGATGACGCGCGCCACGTCGCAGGCCGCCGGGGCACAGTCCACGTGCGTGCCGAAACTGCAATAGCCGGCTTCGTCGGGCGGGGTGAGTGAGACCATCGCCACGTCGACCGGGATGCGCCGCGCGCGAATCTGACCGGGAATTTCGGACAGGAAAATCGGCGTGTAATCGGCGCGGCCCTCGGCGACTGCGTCGCGCACGTTCGGCCCGATGAAAAGCGCGTTATGGCGAAACTTGCCGGCGTACTCCGGGCGCACGTAGGGCGCGTCGCCGAACGTGAGCATGTGAATGATCTCGTTGTCGCCGAGCGGGGCGTCCTCGGCCATCAGTCCCGGGATCAAGCCGAGCGGGGTGGCGGAACCGTCTGACAAATAAATGCGATCTCCCGGGCGAATCAAGGCGATCGCGGCCTTGAGCGTAGAGAGCTTCTGGGTGTAGCGTTTCCGCCATTCGGCTTTTGTTTGGGCGACCGGCGGAATCAGGGTCTGCGTCATTCCGGACTCCTCGTGTGACCGCAAACGCGGTCCACGCTTCTATATAGCAAACGCCGTGCCGCGCGGATGAGCGCAAGAAATGAAACTCCAGATGCAGCGCGAATTACGAGCGGCGTGTAATCGGCGCGCCTCTCATCCCCGATTCACGGCGCCGCGAACATGGCAACGCCCGCACCAATGGCGCGGGCGTCTGGTGTTGAGAACAACCCTGCGATCTCGATATTCGGTCGCGACTCGCTACAGCCGAATCACCTGTGAGAGCATCTGGCTTGCGTCGCTACGCTCGGGTTGTGAGTCGTCGTCGTCGTCGCCGGCCGGGACCAGTTTTTCGTACACGTCCGGCAACTCGCGCCGAAAGTCGGCCATGCTGTCGAATTCGTAGCTCTTGGTTTTGCCGTCGCGCTCAACCGTGACGCTTACACGCCCGTTTTCGACCGTCATGTTGAGCTTTTCGTCCTTCTCGACCTTCACCTCGTTGCGGCCCGCTCTCGGGTCCTTCGTGGCCCGCTCGTATGCCCGCCGCGCTTCCTTCTGCGTGGCGGCGGCGTCACGGCGGAGCGAATCAGCCTGGTCCTGCAAGGCGCGCATGCGAGATTCCAGCCGGTTGCGGAATTGCTGCTGCGCGCGCGGGAGATTGCTGGGTGGCGTGACGAAAAACTGCTGCGAGCGCATGCCCTGTCCGCGGAATACGTGGTACGCCTCGGGGTCGCCTTTTCGCAACGCATCGGCGTCGTTGTATGATTTTTCGGTCTTCTTGCCGTCCTTCTCCCGCGTCACGGTCATCTTTCCGTCGCTGTCGCGGGCAATCGAAATCGTCTGGCCATCGTGCGTGATCGTCACGTTCATCTGCGAGTGCTCGTCCGCATCGGCGTCATGATCGAAAAAGAATGAGCCGTTCGGGTCGACCTGAACGTTGAACGAGTACGGGTCGAGCTGAAATTGCCGCATCGCGTCGTTCCACTGCCGCCAGGCCGGTCCGTTCGGGTCCTTCAGCGCGTCGGGGAGCTGGTTCAGGCGCCCGAGCGGTTCGAGGATCCAGTTGCCGAACGGGTCCTTGCGCAGCGTGTGCCCGAAATATCGGGTCGTGTCGTCTGATTCCTGCGGCTCCTCGTACTTGAACTTTACGTCCGCGTTTTCCGGACGCGCCGCCAGTTTCGCGCGGACGGTTTGCTCCTTTCCGCCGCGAAGCAGCGTCAACTCGACCGAATTGCCCGCGCCAACGCGTTCGATGGTGGACACGAACGCGTCGAACGCGTCGATCGCTTTCCCTTCACACTTGAGAATCACGTCGTAGCGCTCGATGCCCGCGGCATCCGCCGGGCTGTCTTCGGCGACATTCGCAACCATCATGCCGCGTTCGCCGACATGCGCGGCCAGGGCTTCGGGAATCGGCGCCAGGCGCAGCCCGATCCAGGTCGAGGGCTTCGCGTCCGGCGTATCTTGCTTCCGGTTTGCGTTGCGCTCGTCGCTCTGCTTCTGCGGCGCGGCCAGCGTGACGGTGCTCGAAATCGCAATCAGCGCGAGAGCTGCGGTTCTTGCCATGTTTCTCTTCAACATCTTGGTTACTCCTAAAGCATCAACGCGTTCGCGTTTTGTTTCAGTGCTCAGTTGCTTTCCGACTTCAGTACTCTCCGCTCGCGCGCGGCGGACGCGGGCGGGCGTGCTTGATTTCGACAATCAGAAACTCGCCGCGCCGATCGCTCGGCACGACGATCCACCGCCCGCTCGTTTCGCCGGAGCGGCGTCCGGACGATGGATCGACGAACTGCGGCTCGAACGAATCGCCGGCGGCCGGCGGCGGCGCGAACCACGACGCAGCCTGACGAGAATCGCCCTCGCGCCCGGGAGTTTGCGGCTTGTGCGCCGGAGACCACAGCCAGGCGAACGCCGCCAGGCACGCGGCCGCGGCCAGCCCGAGGCCCGACCCGGCGCGGATCCACACCGGAACAAAACGCCCGCGGCGATGCAGCGCGCGGCGCATCGCCCAGGCCATCTCGCGATCCAGCGACGAAATCTCGTCGAAGAGCGACGCCGCCTGCGGGTCGCTGTTCATCCGGCTGCGCAGCTCGCGCCGCTCGCGATAGGTGCTCTCGCCGTCGATATAGCGCGAGATCAGGTGTTCAAGTCGTTCGCTCGGAGTCATAGTCGTCAACCAATGCCCTGTTTTGCCTGTAACCGGTGAACCGCGGCGCGCACCACGTCACTCGTCGACCTTTCCCGCCAGCATTTCGCGCAGCAATCGCCGTGCGCGCACCAGTCTCGTCTCCACGGTCTCGACCGGCAGTCCCAGCAGCTCGCCGATCTGTGAATACGTCCAGTCCTCCAGGTGCCGCAGTACGAACGGTTCTCGATACAGGGCGGGAAGCGCCTCCACCGCCCGCAGCAGCGTCTGCTCGAGTTCGCCACGTATCGCGGCCGACGGCGGAGCGGTGTAGCGGCGGTCCGGGGCGATGTCCCCCGCCTGGTCGAGCGAGGCGGCTTCCCGCCGTCGCGCCGCCTGCCCCGCGTCGATCGCCGCGTTCCGGGCGACCGAGTACAACCAGGGCCGCAGGCGGCTGGCATCCTGGAGCGAGTCGAGGCGTTCCCATACCTGCATCCACACCTGCTGCGCGATGTCCTCAACGCGGTCCGCGCGACCAGTCACGCCGTAAATGACGCTGCGCACCCAGCCATCGTGCTCACGGACGAGCTGATCCGCCGCAACGCGGTTTCCACGCCGCGCCGCGCCAACGGTCTGGTGCAGCGTCTCGATGTCGGCTGCCAAGCTCGTCATCTCACTCGGATTAGACGGCCCAGGCGGCCGCGCTCTGGCAGAAAATGGGTTCGGCGGCGGCTGCGCCGCTGTCGGCGGCGCGGCCGGTAACGGCGCGGCTGCCGGCGGAGCATCAGAGCGCGGCGTTCCCGACGGCTGTGAAGGAGTACTCACGCTGAACCCATTATCGTCTCGCCGCCCCACGGAGTCATGCGGCTTGATCGCTGGTTCGCTCGGTTGCGGATTTCGGCGGGTGTGTGAATGCTGCCACCGGCTGTCGCTTGGTCTCCCATGCGGCTCGGGCCTGTTCCTGCCGCGAAATTCACGAGGGAGACACCAATGGCACCGATGGTCCGATGGATTCTGGCGGGGGCGACACTGGCCGCGGCCCAGTTGTCCGCGCTAGCTGCCGAGGTTTACGTCGACGCGTCCAGCGTCGCCGCGACAGAACTGGGGACGCAGCAGAGTCCGTTTCGCACCGTACAGGCTGCGATCAACGCCGCCGGCAATGGCGATGAGATCCGCGTCGCAGCGGGGACGTATCGCGAGAATCTCCGCGTTCAATCGAAGCTCGTAGTGCTGCGCGGCGGCTATTCGAGCGCCTGGGTGCGCGATTTGGATAAATACCGCCCGACCGTCTCCGGCGCCGGCGGCGACTGTGTCATTACGCTGATTCAGAGCGACGCGACGATCGACGGCTTCCGCATCACCGGCGGCACCGGAAGCACGGAGGATCTTCCCAACGCCTACAACGGCGGCGGAATTTTCAGCCGCGATGGCTCGCCGACCATCTCGAACAACATCATCGAGGGCAACGACCTCCGCAGCACGAATCCACCGCCGGATTACAACATGGGCGGCGGCGTTTACCTCTCCAACGTCGCGAAAGCGAGCATCCTGAACAACGTGATCCGCTCTAACTTCGCCGGTCGCGGCGCGGGAATCGCCGTCGGCGGTCAAAGCGTGTTGATTCAGGGCAACACGGTCGAGAATAACGTCGCCGTCGGCGATCACGGCGGCGGGATGTTCATCGGCGTGGTGGACGCCAAGGTCACGCAGAACGTCATTCGCGGCAATGAAGTCGGTCGCGCGCTGACGTACGGCTGGGGCGGCGGGCTGATCATTGTCGGCGCAGGAAATTCCGCCGAGTTGTCGTTCAACGTGCTCTACCAGAACTTCGCCGCCGGGTACGGCGCCGCGGAGTTTGTCGACGAAGGCGCTCGGGCGGACATTCATCACGAGCTGATCTACAGCAACCTCTCGAAGGATAGCTGCGAGGCTGTCTCGGCCATCTCGGTCGACGGCGGCGAGGGCGTCGGTTCGCAAGTGACCATCCGGCAGTGCACCGTCGTCAACAACGTCTGTCCCAACTCGGTGCGCGGCAATGGCCTGCAGGTCGAGGGCCTGTCGACTGCGAGCGTCAGCAATTGCATCTTCTGGAACAACGGCGGCGACGACTTCGCGGTGGCCGGCGATTCCAGCCTGACGGTAACGTACACCTGCTCGCAGGAGCCGATCGCCGGAACCGGCAACTTCTCGGCGGACCCAATGTTCGTCAACGCCTCCGCCAATGACTATCACCTCGCGGCGGGTTCGCCCTGCATCGACGCCGGCGATCCGGCCTCGCCGTTCGCGGACGAACCGGCGCCCAACGGCGGCCGCGCCGACCTGGGACGCTACGGAAACGCGGGCGACGCGACGCAAAGTCCGTCCCAGGACTCGCCGACCGGCGGCGCGAACAGCGGTAACGCAAACGGCGGCGGCGCCGTTGACAACAGCACGAGCGGGAATGGTGGCGCGGGCGTTGACGACACCGTACTCAGCGGCGGCACGCTCTCGAGCACCGCGCTCTGTCCGATGACCGCGGCGATGCTCTTCTCGCTGTCGCTGATCGGTGCTCGACGAACGCCGCGAAAACGGGTGCTTTCGACAAAGTAAGCGGGATCGACGAGAATCTGAAACGCCGAGATTCGGTTGGCCGCCGGCTGATTCGTCAGTCCGGCGGCCTACGCATTTCGGTTGTCCAGCGCGGTGCAAAAGCCAATTCCCCTGCTCCATTCACGCATCGGTCTGGGCGCGAAAATTCGCGCACACCACACTCGCGCCGCATCCGTCGTCGGCTCGCCGCGGGCGACTTCCGTACTTGACCTGCGAGAGAATCGCGGCGAAAAACCGCTGACGCACAACTCTGGGCAGGAGATTTCATGGATCCGATCGCGTCCGCGGCCCGCACTCGATCGACAAACCGCTACAAGGCGACGTCGAGAATCGTGCTCACATTGCTGCTGGCCGGACCGACCTGGGCTCAACAGGATCACCCTCAATCCCGGCCCGGCCGCCACCCGGCATCGACATCGACGACGCAATCACAACCGACCAGCGCGGTCGCCCCGGGCTCGCGATTGCTCTCTGTGCAGCAGATTTTCGGCGCCGACGCGATCGACTTTTCCGGCTCGCACGCCACTGGCCTGCGATGGCTGGACGACGGCTCGTATCTCCAACGACGCGACGGCAAAGCGATGCGGATCGACCCGGCCGGCGGCGACGCAACGCCGGATTTCGACGAAGGCAAGCTGCGCGCCGCGCTGAAATCGGCCAGCGACTTCGACGACGAGGCCACCGAACGCATCGTCGGTAATCCGGGCGAACGAAATCGCGATCGCTCCGTCGCGCTGGTGCGCAACAAGGGCGCGCTCTATCGCTATAACTTCGAAGACGGCGAACTCAAGAAGATCGACGTCGAGGCGCCGGACAGCGGCGAGTGGAAGGAGCTGAGTTGGAGCCCGCGCGGGGCGATGCTGAGTTTTGTCCATGGCAACAACGTGTTCACCATCGACGCGCTCTCCGGCCGCCGAACGAAACTCACTGAAGACGGCGACAAGAACCATTTGAACGGCGTTCTCGACTGGGTCTATCAGGAAGAAATCTACGGCCGCGGCGACTGGCGGGCCTATTGGTGGCGCGACGACGATCACTGGATCGCTTTCCTGCAGCTCGACGAGACCGACGTCCCCGTGCACACGATCGTCGATCCGCTGCCGGTCCGCAGCGCGGTCGAGACGCTCAACTACCCCAAGGTGGACGATCCGAACCCTGGTGTTCGTCTGGGCGTCGTGCGACCCGACGGAAGCGAAAAAGCGTGGATCGATCTGGGAAAGTACGGAAAGGACGAGATTCTGATCGTGCGCGTTGGATGGTCGCCCGACGGAATGGTCATCTTTCAGGTGCAGGACCGGCTGCAGACCTGGCTCGATTTGAACGAGGCCGACCCACAGACCGGCAAGATGCGCACGCTATTGCGCGAAACGTCGCCGGCCTGGGTGAACGTGCTCGACGTTCCGCACTGGCTGCCGGACAAGTCGTTCCTTTGGGAAAGTGAGCGCGACGGCTGGCGGCATCTCTACCACGTCGCGCGCGACGGCGCGCTGCTGGGCCGCCTGACGCAGGGCGATTGGGAAGTTCGATCGTTTCATGGCGTTTCGGACGACGGATGGGCGTATTTCAGCGGCACCAAGGACACGCCGACCGAAACGCATGCGTATCGCGTACGCGTCAACGGCGGCGAAGTCGAGCGGCTCACCACGCCGGGCTCCAATCACGCCGCCAGCTTCGATCGAAACTGCCGCTACTTTGTCGACACATTCAGCAGCGCGATGGTTCCGCCGAAGGTGCATCTGCGGCGCGCCGACGGCTCGTTGGTCCGCGTAATCAGCGAGAACGACGTTCCCGTGCTGGCCGAATTCAAACTCAGCCCGCCGGAGTTCGTGCGTTTCCCGGCGCGCGACGGCTATCCGCTCTACGCCAAGCTCACGCGCCCGATCGATGGGCAGCCCGGAAAGCGCAATCCGGTTTGGAGCCACGTTTACGGCGGCCCGCAGTCGCCAATCGTCGAGAATCACTGGACCGGGCGCGGCGGGATGCTTGACCAAATGTTGGTCCAGAAAGGTTACCTGATCTGGGAGTGCGACCCGCGACTCGCGACGGGCGGCGCCGCGAATGCGTGGCGCGGATACAAGAAGCTCGGCGTTACCGAACTCGAGGATTTGGAGGATGGCATCCGCTGGCTCATCGATCAGGGGCTGGCCGATCCCAAGCGCGTCGGAATCACCGGCTATTCCTACGGCGGTTACATGACCTGCTACGCGATGACGCACAGCAAGATGTTCAGCGTCGGCATCGCCGGCGGGTCGGTCACCGATTGGCGAAACTACGACTCCGTATACACTGAGCGCTACATGTCGCTCGCGAAGCTCAACGCGGACGGCTACAAGTCGTCATCGGTAAATGACGCGGTCGAGGACTTGCACGGCCGGCTGCTGCTGGTGCACGGCTCGATCGACGAAAACGTGCACATCCAGAACACGATGCAGTTCCTCGAAGCGCTCCAGCAACATCGCAAGCAATTCGACCTGATGATCTACCCGCACGACCGGCACGGTATCGGCCATGGAGCGGCGCATTTTCGCGAGTTGCAGCTTCGATACATCGAAGAGCACCTTTAGTAGGCACCACGCAGCACAGCCGCCCTCGGCTGTGCTCCCGTGCGACGCTCCTGCTGGCGGAATTCACCCGTCTCGTGAATCCTTGCCTGCCGTGTCGCTTAGCTCCTTCGTCCGGCGGTTGCCGGCACTAAACAAGGAGCACGACATGAACGCCGCCGCTCAAGCCATGGGTCGCAATGTACAGCGGATTGACCGGACCCGCCGTTTGCTTCTGATTCCAGCCGTGTGCGCAGTTGCCACGCTGCTCATCGCCGGTTGTCCTCAGGTCGATTCCGTCACTGATTTCACGGACTCGACGGGATCGGGCGCTGCCGCAGCGCAATCAAGCCCCGGCGCAAGCGGAAACAGCCCATCTCCAGCGGCCGATAATGCGAGTGGCTCGTCGGTTCCGTTCCAGAATCAACCCAGTCCCGACCCGGTCATCGCCAATCCGAGCGTCCCGGCGCTTCCGGCTCGCGCGCTGCGCGTCGTTACACTCGGCGACAGCCTGACCGAGGGTGTGGGCGACGAAAGTGGGACGGGCGGCTTCCCGCAGCGGCTGGTGCAGAAGATCGCCGCAAGCCGAGCCGGCTCGACCGTGCTGAACCTCGGCCGCTCCGGCTGGAGCAGCACGGACGTGATTCAAGGAATGGCCGGCGAAGCGAACCAAATCGACCCCGCCGTCGCCGCCAAGCCGGACATCGCCTGCCTGTGGATCGGCAGCAATGACCTTTGGGCGCTCTATGAGTACGGACCCGACACCGGCACGACCAGCGCGATGGAGACCGAGGACCTCAACGCGTACGCCGCCAACATCGAGACCCTGCTGAGCCGGCTTCAGGCCACCGGTGCGACGCTGTATGTCGCGCTGCTGGACGATCAGTCGCTGCGACCGGTGATCGAGGACCGCTTTACGCTTCCGAATACGACGGTCGCCGAGCGGGCGCAAATGTCGGCGCAGGTCGTCCGCTACAACAACGTGCTGATCGAAGCCGCGCGACGCCACAATGCGACGGTGGTCGACTTCTATCACACGTCAATCTTCACCAGCAACGGGACGCTCGATGCGGATGGAATTCACCCGAACGCGGCCGGCTACGACCGCATCGCCGAAATTTGGTTTGCCGCAATGAAGCAGGCGATCGGCCAGTAGCACGAGCCGAGTTCACGCGGGCTGGTTCAAGTAGACACGCGTTTCGTCGCGGATGTGCGCGGCGAAACGCGTGTCGGTGCGCGCCGTCGAAAACGCCTCGAACTGGCCGTCGCAAGACTCTGTCCGAACCGCGACCGTCAGGGAGCGGGGGCAGGAATGGCCGTCTGGGTGCCAAGAACACCGCCGCTTTCCCGCTCCCTGACCGTCGCGGCTCGGACGGGCGGGTACTCGCTACTTCCGCACGAAAATCGTCTGCCCGCTGCTGTGGCCCAGTCGCGCGTCGCACAGCGCCTCGATCGTCGCGGCCACGTCGTCCGGCGCCAATGTGTGCTCGGCCGGAAAATCAGGAAATCCCTCGCGCAGCATACGCGTCTCGACGGCGCCTGGCGCGACGGCGAAGGCGCGAATCCCGAGCGGCCGGCCTTCGTCCGCCGTCGCTTTCGTGAAAAGATTCACCCACGCCTTGCACGCACCGTACACCGAAAGTCCGGCGAACGGATCGACCGACGCCACCGACGACACGTTCACGATCGTTCCGCCGCGCTGCCGTTTCATCGCCGGCCAGACCGCGCGGGTCATGTGAAATACGGTGTCGAGATTGACCGCGATTGTGCGGCTGAAATCGTCCAGCGAGAACGACTCGATCGTCGAGAGCGCGGCGAGGCCGGCATTGTTCACCAGCACGTCGATCCGTCCGAATTGCTCCAGCGCAAGATGCGCCAGACTCTGCGCTTCGCCCGGCCGGCTGATGTCTCCCGCGTATCGCGCGCAGCGGCCGCCCGCCGCGACGACCTGCTCGGCGGCGCGGGCCAGCTCGTCGTCATTTCGCGAATTCAGGATCACGCGCCCCCCGCCGCGCGCCATTCGCAACGCTGTTGCGAGTCCGATTCCACGGCTGGCGCCGGTTACGATGCACACCGACTCGTTCATGCGTTACTCCGTGTTCTTGGATGCCGCGTCATCGGACTTTGGCGCGCGCAACTCCGTGCCCGACCAGAGCCGCGCGATGTTGGATCGGTGCCGGACGAGAATCAGCAGTCCCAGCCCGATCGCCGTGGCGTGCAGCGGCCAACCGGTCGCCACCGGCAGCCCGGTCGCGCTGGTGTACGCGAACAACGCGGCCGGAAACACGACGGCGATCGCGATTGAACCCGCGGAGACGGTGCGCGTCGCGTAGCGGATCACTCCGTACGCCGCGAGCGCGACGATCATCGCGAACGTGAAGCATGGGTAGATGCCCAGCGCCACGCCGATCGTCGTCGACACGCCTTTGCCGCCGCGAAACCCGAGATACACCGGACAGACGTGCCCGACGACTGCCGCCAATCCGGCCGCGACCCAGAGCGAAAGCCGCTGCTCGAGCGGCCAATCGACGATCGAGTGCGTGGACCAGAGCAAACCGAGCAGCCAGCCGGCGGCAAGCGTTGGCGCCAAGCCCTTCAGCAGATCCAACGCCAGGCACATCAATCCCCACTTGCGCCCCAGCACGCGCCCCGCGTTCGTCGCGCCGATATTCCCGCTGCCGCGCTGACGAATGTCGATTCCGTGCGCGCGGCCGATCAGCAGCCCAAAGGGGATCGCCCCCAGCAGGTAAGCGCCGATAAGCAGCAACATGGCGATCAGCATCGGTTCAGCGGACCGAGGGAGTGCGGTCGTTCGACGTGTTTACGTCCAAACGCAGGCGGAGCCAGGACGGTCGCATGCGATCGCGCAACCACTCGCTCATGCGCCAGCCGCGACCGCGCGACTGCGCTGGAAAATCGAGGCGCCGCGCTTCCGCGGGCGTGCCGCGAACGCGCCGCCGCGCCGCAAGCCACGCCGCAAAGCCCCAGATCAGCCGCGTTCGCAACGACGCCCAGCGGCTCAGCGCTGCACGGCGTGGCGCAGGCCGGCCAGAAGCTCGTCGCGGGAACGGAATGGGATCGCGGTTTGACTCCATAGCTGAATCCGATCGAGTACCAGTCTTTCCTCGCCGAAGTAATTCGCGACGTGGCTGACGCCCCCTTCCGCGGTGTCGCCCCCGGCGAAACCGGCCGCCGAAAGCCAGGACGCAATCTCTTCGTCGGATTCCGACGGATAGATCAGTGCAGTGACGTAGCGCTGCGGCCCCGACGCCTGACCGCGATCGGCCAGGTGCAGAAACGCGCGGACCGGCGGCGGAGTGGTCTCCGCCAGTCGGCTGAGCTCCGCAAAATCCTCGCGCGCCGCGTCGCGGTCAGCGCGATAGAAGAACATTCCGGCTTCCAGGCCGAATCGCTCGCTCGAAACTCCCTGCAGCTCCATCTTCCCGTCCGGCGTAACGCGGTGAATGCGATACACCTTTGCGTTGTGAAAGCGCTCGCTTTCGAGCAGAGTGGCCACTTCCTGCGCGGTGTAACCCAGCGCGGAGGAATCGCCGAAGTCGATTGCGAACAGGCCGCGATAGCGCTGCGGATCATTGACGGAAGGAAGTTTCATCGCAGACGAGGGCTCCGTTGTGTTCGTCGGGATTATAGCCGCGAATGGTGTAGTATGGGCTTCCAGCCCGTTCCAGTGTACGACGGGCCTCCAGCCCGACGCTCCACCTGCCGTTTCGGGTATCCTCCCGGTATTCGGCCCGAAGAGGAAGCGGCCGTGCCTACGGATCCGTCTCCGCCATCCCCGTTTCCCGACGATCTGACGCCGGCGTCACGCACTCCCGCCGCGCCGGCGCTGATCGGCGAGGTGTATCAGGAGCTTCGCGCGCTGGCGGCGGCCCGGCTTCAGGGCGAAACCCCCGGTCACACACTGCAACCCACGGCGCTGGTGCACGAAGTCTATCTCAAGCTCGCGCGGCAGGATCGCGCGGAATACCGCGGCCGTACGCACTTTTTCGCCGTCGCGGCCGAGGCCATTCGCCGCGTGCTGGTCGATCATGCCCGAATTCGGCAGGCCGCAAAGCGCGGCGCGGGCCTCGAGCGCCTGACGATCAGCGCCTCGCTGGACGCGGCTCAATCGAGCCGGTTTGACCTGCTCGCGATCGACGACGCTCTGCAGCGCCTCGCCGCGCTCAGCCCGCGCCAGGCGCGGGTGGTCGAACTCCGCTTTTTCGGCGGCCTGGACGTGGCGGAGACGGCCGAGGCGCTGGACATCTCTGAAAATACCGTCAAAGGCGATTGGCGATTGGCGCGGGCCTGGCTGCGCCGCGAGCTTTCGCCCGGGGACGCGCCGTGAGCGCCGAGCGCCACCAAATCGCGTCGGATGTTTTCCTTCAGGTCGTCGACCTGCCGGCCGACGAACGGACGCGCGCCCTCGCGCGATTGTGCGGCGCGGATGACGCCCTGCGCCGCGAGGTGGAATCGCTGCTGGCCAGCGATTCGCATACGTCGCCGCTCGACGAGCCGCCCGGCGGGACGCTGCTCCGCGACGCGCTGCCGCGCGCGGAAACGCCGGGAATTCCCGAGCGCATCGGCGAATACCAGGTGCTCGGCGTGTTGGGCCAGGGCGGGATGGGCACGGTCTACCGCGCGCGGCAACCGCGGCCCTCGCGCGAAGTGGCGCTGAAGGTCATCAATCCCGCGCTGCTAACGCCCGCGATGCTGCGGCGATTCGAATTCGAGGCCCGCGTGCTGGCCGAGCTGCGCCATCCGGGAATCGCACAGATATACGAAAGCGGAACGGCGAACATCGCCGGACAGCCGACGCCGTTCTTCGCGATGGAGCTGGTCGAAGGCCAGCCGCTGACACGGGACGCGGAGTCGCGCGGGCTCGACCGGCGAGCGCGACTGGTGCTGCTGCGGCGCGTGTGCGATGCCGTGCGGCATGCCCACCAGAAAGGCGTGATCCACCGCGACCTGAAGCCGGCCAACGTGGTCGTCGATGCCTCGGGCCAGCCCAAATTGCTGGATTTCGGCATCGCACGCGCCACGCGCGAAGACCTGGCACAGACCGTTCAAACGCGGCCAGGCCAGCTCATCGGCACGGTGCCCTACATGAGCCCCGAGCAGCTCAGCGGTGAGTTGAACGGAATCGACACGCGCGCCGACGTGTACGCGCTGGGCGTGATCGCCTTCGAGCTGCTCACGGGGCGATTGCCCTACGAGCTGCGCGACAAGTCGGTGATCGACGCGATTCAGACCATTGGCCGCGGCGGCGCGGCGCGCCTGTCGCAGTTCGACCGCACGCTGCGCGGCGATCTCGAGACAATCGTCGCGCGAGCGATCGACCCGGATTTGAACCGGCGATACGCGTCAGTCGATCAATTCGACCGCGAAATCGAGCGATACTTGAATGACGAGGCGATCGAAGCCCGACGCGACAGCCGCCTGTACGTGCTGCGAAAAGCAATCGTCCGCCATCGCGGCGTCGTCGGGACCGCATGCGCGTTCGTCGTTCTGCTGGGCGTCGCGACCGGCGTCTCCATCTCGCTGGCGCTGGCCGAGGCCAGGCAGCGGCGGATTGCCGAGCAGAACGCGGAGCAAACGCGCGCCGTCGCGGAGTTTCAGTCGAAGATGCTCGCGAATCCCGACCTGGCGGCGATGGGGCAGGGGCTGAGAACGCGGCTGCGCGAGCAGGTGACCACCGGCCTCGCGCGGCAGGGCATCGGCGAGCCCGGAAATCCGCGGCGCCGCACGCAGGCGGAGATCGACGCGGCACTGGCCGAGTACGATCGTGCCACCGCCTCGACGCAGATGACCGACGTGGCGCGGGGCGCGCTGGACGAGTTTGTGCTGGGGCGCGCCGGGCGCGCCATTGAGAGCGGCTTTGCAGATCAGCCGCTGGTTCGCGCGCAGCTTCACGCATCGCTGGGCGCCACGTACCACGCCCTGGGACTGGTCGAGCCGGGCGAAGCGGAGTTGCGCAAGTCGCTGGAGTTGCGGCGCGCGAGTCTGCCGCCGGCGGATGTGCAGATTGCGGACAGTGCGGTGCGCCTGGCGCGACTGCTTACGGATCGCGGCCAGGATGTCGAGGCCCAGCAGCTTGTAGAGGAAGCGCTGAGCATTGTTCGCGCGGCGTACGGCGAGCGAGACGCGCGTGTGGCGGAGCTGAAGATCGACCTGGCCGCCGTGCGCACCGCGCGCGACGATCTGGCCGGCGCCGAACAACTCGAACGCGAGGCGCTTTCGACCTTTCGCGAGTCGCCGGACGCGCCGCCGGCCAAGATCGCCAACGCGCTCAACTCGCTGGGCGAATTGCTGGGAAAACGCGGCGACTTCGCCGGTGCGGAGCAGGCCCACCGCGAGTCGCTTGCATTGCGCCGCGATCATCCGGGAGATGAAGACGACATCGCGATCGGCCTGAACAATCTGGCGAATCTCCTGACCAGCGCCGGAAAGTACGCCGAGGCCGAGCCGTTGCAGCGCGAGGCGCTGGAGCGGTTTCGCAGGCTCAAGGGCGACCGGCATCCGCACACGATCTCGGCGATGTTTAATCTGGCGAACACGCTGCGGGCAAGCGGCGACGACGTGCCGGCCGAGGCGCTCTATCGCGAGACGATCGCGCTGAGTCGCCAGTTCCCCGCGCCTGAGGACGCCGGGCTGATCAACTGCCTGGTCGGGCTAGCCAATTTGATGCAGGAGCGCGGCGACGTGGAACAGGCGGAGCCGCTGCTGCGCGAGGCGGTGTCGCTCCTACCGCTGGACGACGACGCGCCGGATGCGAAATCCGCGACGGTGCTGAACAATCTGGCCGTGCTGCTGCACGCGAAGCACGAATACGAGAATGCGGAGCCGCTTTATCGCCAGGCGATCGCGATGCGCCGCGCGATCTTCGGCGATGATCATCCCGAGGTGGCTGGGGTGCTCCAGAATTTCGCCGCGCTGCTGCGCGACAGCGGCAAGCTCGACGAGGCCGAGCGCGTCTATGCGGAGGCAATCCAGGGGCTTCGCAAGCGCGGCCCCAGGCATCCCGATCTGGCGATTCCGCTGGGCGGTCTGGCGCGCGTGAAATTCGAACGCGGCGACTACGCCGAGGCCGAGCGGTTGCAGCGCGAAGCGCTCGAACTCCTTGCCGCCGGCGCGCCGCGGCATGAGCGAACGCTGTGGATGCAGGCCATGCTGGCGCGCTCGATCGCGCGGCAGGGCCGACATGACGAGGCGGAGAAACTGCTGCTCGAAAACACGGCGCAGCTCGAATCGAATGAAGGCCAGCCGCCGGGACGCGCGCGAACCGCGACCATTCAGAACCTGGTCGAGCTGTACGAATCGTGGAACAAGGCCCAGCCGGATGCCGGTTATGATCGCCGCGCCGAGGAATGGCGCGTCAAGCTCGGCGGCCAATGAATACGCGCGCCGCGGATTGCGTTTGGACGCGCCGCGCGTTCCTGCTGATTGCGCTGTCCTGGCAGGTCGCGGCGGCGCTGCATCCGGCAGACTGGATTCTCGAACGTCTCACCGTCGACGACACGTTTCTGTTACTGCGCAGCATCCAGGGCTGGGCGGAGCACGGCGTTCCCACGTTTGACGGCATCCATCGGACGAATGGCTTCCAGGCGCTTTGGGCGATCGTGCTGCTGCCGCTCGCAGCTTGCTTTCCGCAGCCCGAGTTGCTCCTGCGCGCAACGCTGCTTCTCGCAGCCGTTGTCAACACGGCGACGGGCGTCGTCCTATGCAGATGGAGCGCTGTCCGGCTACGCGATCCGCGCATGGCGCTCTGGGTGGCGGCGATCTGGTGCGGCTACTGCGTGGCCGCGCGCCCGGCGATGATCGGACTGGAAAACTGCTTGCTTGGTCTACTTGCCGCGATCGCCGTGACGATCGTCGGAGACCCCAAGTCGCCAACGCTGCTGGGGACGATCGCGCGGGCGGCAGTGTGCTCGGCGATGATCTGGACGCGTCTCGATGCGCTCCTGATCGCCGCGCCGCTTTGGCTCGCGACGTTGCGCGCCGGGCGGCGCGCGATCCCGGCGTTCGCGCTCGGCGGCTTGATTCTCGCCAGCGGCACAATCGGCCTGATGACCTTCAACAACTGGGCCGGCGGCTCATGGACCCCCGTATCCGGAATGGTGAAACGCGCCATCGCCGCTCAAATCGAGCCGCACTGGTCGATCGGCGTCGTTGGCGAGGCGCTGATCGACAGCGTTAGACAGGGCACGAAAGCGCTGACCATCGGCGTTGGAAACATATGGCCGCCGGCGCTGAGCACCGCCACGCGCATTATCGCGCCGATGCTCATGATCATCGCCGCATGGCGGCAGCGCGTGCCGAGCGCTGGGTGGGTCGGCCTCTGGCTGATCGCATGCACTGCGCACATCCTGGGCATCCGCCTCTGGCTCGGTGAGTATCACGCGGACGCGCTGTGGTACTACTCCGTCGAAGGCGTGCTCGGCGTCGTCGCGTTCACGTGGGCCGCGGCGCGGCTGACCGGAGCGGGCCGCAGCGGCGCGGCGCTAGCGATCGGTGTCGGAGTCATCAAGCTGCCCATCGCGCTGCTCTCGCTCTTTTTGCCGCCGCTGCACGAGACGGTGGATTCAAACCGGCTCGCGGCGGCGCGCTGGATTCGCGAGAACGTGCCGCCAAACGAGCGCCTGGCGTCGTGGAACGCCGGCGAACTCGCATTCTTCAGTCAGCGAACGATCATTAATCTCGACGGCCTGGTGAACGACCGTGCGTATTTCGCGCTGCTTCACGCCGGCCGCGCTGGCGCGGAGTATTTGCGAGAAAACGACGTACGCTGGGTCGTCGATTACGCGTCGGGGACGGCTGACGAGCAAGCCGCGCTTTGGGGTTGGCTTCGTCGCGACGACTGGACCCTGGCGGCGCGCTTCGGCGGGCGAGACGAGCTGGCCCAGGTCATCTACCGGCGTGTCGCAACGGGCCATTCGTCTGCCGCGACAAGCGCGCCAACCAAAGCAACGCCAGAAGCGGAATGAGCGACGCCGGCTGAAAACCGATGCGCCCGAGGGGGCCGTACAGCGGGAAGAGAACGAATACGGTTGCCAGCGCGAGTCGCGCGGCGGATGAGATTTTTAGGCGCTCTCGAATCGCGTAGTCCAGCGCCAGTATCACCGCCGGCACGACGAGCGCGGCGTCGTACCACAGCGTGTGCGGGCTGACGATTACGCCGGCACAAATCGCGCCGGCCCAGTACAACGCGAAGCGGTTGTCCGTAGGTCGGATTTTTCGCCAATCCCACGCCACCGCGGCCAGGATCGCCGCCGCCGCGAATGCGCCGATCAGCGTGCCCGCGCGGCCGCCAAGCCAGTGCTCGGCGTACCCGATGAGTGATATGGAATTCTGTCCATTGCCGGCGTCTTCAAGCACCCAGAAGTCTCGCAGCATCCCCAGCATGTACGTCGGCCACGTCGGTCCGCACACGAGCGCGCCGAGCGCATAGTGGGTCGCCGCGCAGCCGGCGATGACGGCGAGCGCGAGAAACCGGCCGCGTATCAGGAGCAGAAACGCGACGATCGCGACGAAATGCGGCTTGAATGTGAGAAATCCGAGAGCCAGCCCGGCCAGCGCGTCGCGGCCGCCGCGCAGCGCGACGTACGCCCAGGCCAGAAGTAGCAGTGTCAGCGCCGTATTCTGCCCGCCCGTCACGGTCCGGCTAATCGGGTAGAAGAGCCAGACCAGCCCGATGACCACGCCGACATACGGCCGGAGCGCCGGTGTGGTGCGCAGGAGCAGGCACAATCCGCCAATCAGGGCGCTTAGGAGCACAAGCGTCGTTACGACGTACGCGAGTCGATACGGCAGCAGCGCGATCGGCGCGAAAAGCATCGCCAGCCCAGGCGGATTCACATACGCCTGAAGGTCCGAGTAGTTGCCGCCGACGATGGACGCCTGCCAGTCACGCTGTGCGGCGAGGTTGTATAGCGATTCGCCCTGTCCCGCGCAAATCATGCGGCCGGCCGTGTAGAACGCGACGAAATCTCCGCCAAACGGCTGCCCCGTTCGCGAGAGCATCTCCGTCTGCGAGATCACGAAGGCCGGGAAGGCGATCAGCCAGCCCAGCGCCCCGGCCAGCGCCACCAGGCGCAGCGTCGTCGGACCGGTCGCGAGATTGGCCAGGCGACGCAGCGCGGAGCGCGAGCGAGCGGCGAATTGCACAGGTGCGGTCACAGGCGCCTCGACCGATACATCGGTCAAGTTTTACCCGCGGATGATGATGGCGTTGCGCGCTCCATCCACGCGCATGCGGGCGTGCTCAAGGAACCGCGACGCGCAAGCGAGCGGCAGCCCAGGGTGCCCTGACAGTTGGAATGCCCCAACGGCCGGGTATCCTGGTGCCGGTCATCCGGCGTGTGGCAGTGCGCCGACCGGGCCAAGGGCAGCCCGGCTCAGGCTGCTGACAAAGACGATCCGTGAATTCGCGGCGGGCACCTACCGGGCAGATGCGCAAATAAGGTGAGCAATGCTCGGGAGCAGACTGCGGATAATCCTGGCACGCGAGGCGTACAGCGATGAAGCGCGCGAAGCTGCTTCAACATTTGGCGCGGAACGAATGTGTGCTGCTGCGTGAGGGCAGCAGGCACTCAATCTACTTCCATCAGCGCAATCGACAATCGGCGTCGGTTCCGCGCCACGCTGACATCGACTCAGTCCTGGTGCTGAAAATCTGCAAGGAACTGGGGATCGAACCGCCGAGAGAGCGTTGACTCAGGCGGGAATTGGGATCGACTCGACAACCGAGTCGCTGCGACGCTCTTGAAGCGCCAGCGCACGGCGCGCCGCCATCAACTCAGCCAGCGCGTCGAGCACGTTCTCCCGCGCCTCGTCCTGGGTCTGTCCCTGAGAGAACGCGCCCGGGACTTCGGGGACAGACGCGACCCAGCCGCTCTCGGCCCCCTTTTCGTAGATGATGGTCAGTTGCGCCGCCATGCAATCATCATATCGCCGCGCCCGCGGCGCCGCCTGATTTTTACCAGGCAAAATGCGCGAACGCCTTGTTCGCGTCCGCCATGCGGTGCACGTTTTCGCGCGTCTGAACGGCGTCGCCCTCGTTGCGATAGGCGGCCATCAGCTCGTCGGCCAGGCGTGTCGCCATCGGGCGGCCCTTCTTTCCGCGAGTCGCTTCGAGCAGCCAGCGAATCGCCAGCGACTGACGCCGCTTGGCGTTCACGGGCATCGGCACCTGGTAGTTCGCGCCGCCGACGCGTTTGGAGCGGACCTCGATCGCGGGCTTGATGTTGTCGAGCGCCTTTTCGAAGACCTCGATCGGCGGCGCGTCCTTGATCTTCTCGCTGATCTTGTCCATCGCATCGTAGAAAATGCGCTGCGCGACCGGGCGCTTGCCCGAATACATCAGGCAGTTGATGAACTTGGCCGCCAGCACGTTGTTGTGCCGCGGGTCGCCGTGGAGTTGATCGGCCGACGCGGTAAATTTCTTGTACGCCATGTCTCACCTGGCAGCCGCGTGGGCCGCGCTCCTGGTTCTTTCCATGCGACACAGCCGAGGCGGCCGTGCAACATCATCAGCCGAGCCGGCTGCGCACACGAGCACAGCCGGGGGGCGGCTCTAATACATCTACACGCTACTTCTTCTTTCGCTTCACGCCATATTTGCTACGGCTGCGGTTTCGGGCCTTGCCCTCTTTGTCGTTTCCGACGCCGGCGCAGTCGAGCTTTCCGCGCACGATGTGATAGCGCACGCCCGGCAGGTCGCGCACGCGGCCGCCGCGGACGAGCACGATCGAGTGTTCCTGCAGATTGTGGTCCACGCCCGGAATGTAGGCGGTGACTTCGCGGCCATTCGTCAGTCGCACGCGGGCGACCTTGCGCAGCGCCGAATTGGGCTTCTTGGGCGTCTGCGTCTTGACAATCACGCACACGCCGCGCCGCTGCGGGCACTTCTCGATGTCGCGAACCTTCGACTTGGCGGCGACGGAGACGCGCGGCCGACGCACCAACTGGTTGATTGTGGGCATAATCCTTCCGTTCCGGGCGTCGCCTCCCTCAGGCGGCGTCACCGAGAACCAAGCAGTATACCGAAAGCCGCCGGCTCGCCAAGGGCCAAAATGGATTCGTTACACGGCTTCTTTGCGGCGATGGCGCATCCCGCGATCGCCCTGCGCGTCGCGGCTCGTTGGTATGGCCGCCGCGCGGGCCAGATGTCCGGCCGCGCGCACCCGGCCACAGCGTACGCTGATTAGCTACCGCTCCAACGGCGCCTCGAACACATTCTGGGCCACCCACCCGCTGCACCTGCCCGTGTAATCAAAGCCCTTCGCAAGATGCACCCCGGCCCGCGTGGCCAGAACTCCCGATCGCTAATCCTGCTCCACCAAACACACATAACGCACCGCGCGGCGTGACGTCGACGTAATGGCCGCGCTCTGCGTGGTGTCCGGCGAGAAGCGGAAGCGCAGCAGCGACGACGTTTCGAGCGGCCGGCCCTGTTCATCGAGGAAGATCACGCGCAACTGGGCGTCGCGCTTCTTGCCCGCGGCGCGAAGCTCGACCACCACGCGCAGCCGGCGATCGGCCAGGCGCGTCGCGTCGTGGCGTTGAAGCGTGAAGCGTTGCGCGGTCTTCTCGTCCACCAGGATCACCGTTCCGTCGTCGCCTTGGCCGGCTCGATTGCGGTAGTTCGGCGCTTGCTCGCGCACCCAGGCCAGCAATTCGTCGGGATCGTCATCGAGATCGATGCCGCGCGACTTAACCGCCGGCGGCGCGGTGCCGCCGGGAGTGTCCGAACGTGAAACATCGCTCGGGAACAACCTATCTGATTGGGCTCGCTCGGACGTGCGACTTGCGTCCGGCGGGCGATCGTCCAGCGGCGTTGGTTCGCCGCGGCGCACATTCTGGCTCTCCACAATTTCGCGATTGTCCGTCGGTTCGTTTCGGCGAACGATCGTGCGGCCGCCGCGCTCTTGCTCTTCTCGCGGCCGTTCCGCGCGCGTTCGGTCGTCACGCAGCGATTCATCGCGCGATCCGCCGGTTCCCGGCGGACCGCCGCGCGCTGCGGGGCCGAATTCCGTTTCGTCCGCCGCGCGTTCAGCGCTGGTGTCGGCGGGGTTCGTCGATTCACCGGCGTCGGCCCGCGCCGGCCGCGAACGGCCGGGCTTTTCGGGCGGGCTCGCCGGCTGCGGCGTTGCGCGAGCCTGATACATGACGCTTTCGCGCATCAATTCGCGCCGTGTGCCGTACTCGCGCAAAACGAACGTGATCCGCCGGTTCTTGAGGTCGAGCCGGTCGGCGGCGAATTCCACGTTCGACGCCAGCGCCGGGTCGCGCGTCGGCGCAGAGGCCGCAAAGCCCACCACGCCTCGCAGCCGATCGGACAGCGCGCTCGCAAGACGCCGCGCGAAGCTCTGCGCGACGGCGCGCGGCTCGATGCCGGCGTCGTCAACGATGGGCAAGGCGGCGAGCGCCGGGCCGGCGATGCCGTTTGTTTCCATGGCGTCAATGATCTTCGGCGCCGTGCGATCCGCGAACGCGATGAACTCTGCCTCGGTCAGCGGCGCGACGTCGGCCGGCACGGCGGCGTTATCGCGGCGCGACGAAAAGCAGCCGGACAGCGCCAGGAGGGCGACGAACGACACTGCCCAAGCGGCGCGCTGATTCCATCTCGACATCTAACTCTCCAGCAATTCAGTATCGCCATGCGACTTTTCAACGGCGGTCCGACGGCGCCCAGCACTTCCAACCCGTCGATTCGGCGCTGACAATCATCCGGGAACGCACATGACGGCATGCTATACTATGCCGAGATTGCCCGTTTGCGGCCGGAGAACGGATGAAGCGCAGCGTTTGGGCGCAGCAAAAACTCAGCGAAAATCGAACCGTGCACCAGGAGCGCGCCGTCCTGGTGGCGGTGTTGCTCGATGGACGCCCGCTGGACGATCCGGAGCTACTCGAACTGGGCGAACTCGCCCGCTCAGCCGGCGCGCTGGTCGTCAGCCGCGTGGCGCAGCGGCGGAAGGCGTTCAATCCCGCTACGTGCGTCGGTAAGGGCAAGCTGGACGAGATTCGCCAGCGCGTCGACACCTTCGACGCCGACGTCGTGATCTTCGACAACGACCTGACGCCCTCGCAAATCCGAGAAATCGAGAAGGTCGCCGGTTGCAAGGTGCTGGATCGCAGCGAGTTGATACTCGACATCTTCGCCACGCGCGCCAGAACCGCCGAGGCCCGCCTGCAAGTCGAGCTGGCGCAGCTTGAATACACCGCGCCGCGCCTGCGCGGCATGTGGACGCACCTGGAGCGGATCGCCGGCGCCGCGGGCGGCATCGGCGCCGGCAGCGTGGGCGGGATCGGCACGCGCGGCCCCGGCGAACGGCAGATCGAAATCGACCGGCGGCTGGTCGGCAAGCGCGTCGCGTTCCTGCGCGAGAAGCTGCGCGAAATTGATCGCCGCAAAGTGCGCGAGGTCCGCGCGCGGGGCGATTTCTTCACCGTCTCGCTGGTCGGCTACACCAACGCCGGCAAGAGCACGCTCATGAACGCCCTGACCGGCGCCGGCGCGCTGGTCGAAGACAAGCTGTTCGCCACGCTCGATACGCTGACGCGGCGCTGGACGCTGGCCGGCGGCGGACACGTGCTGCTTTCCGACACGGTGGGCTTCATTCGCGACCTGCCGCACCACCTGGTGGCGTCGTTCCGCGCCACGCTCGAGGAGGCGATTCACGCCGACCTGCTGCTGCACGTGGTAGACGCTTCCAGCCCGCATGCCGAGGCGCAGATCACGGCTGTGAATGGGGTGCTGGGCGACCTTGGCGCCGCGGAAAAGCCGACGCTGCTCGTGTTCAACAAAATCGACGCCGTGCGGGACGAGGCGGCGCTGGCTGTGCTGCGGCATCAGCACGAGAACGCGCTGCCGATTTCGGCGCGCGGCGGTGCGGGGCTGGCAGAGTTGGCAGACCGCGTACACGCCCGGCTGCACGGCGACGTGAAGCGGATGACGCTGTCGCTGCCGGCACGCGACGGCCGCGGGCTGGATTTTGTCGAGCGCTTCGCCGAAGTGCTGGATCGGCGATGGGATGATGGGCGCGTGCTGGTCGATGTGCGGATCGCGCCGCGCGTATTAGACCACCTGCACCACATCGCCACCGACGTGAGGCAGGTTGAGTAGGAGCAGCGAACAAGGAACAGAAGGATCAAGGGACCGAGGGATCAAGGAATGAGGGATTGAGGCGTGGACGCGGGGGCTGGCGCCTGCGAATCAGAACGCGACGCGCAAGCGAGCGCGAGGTGAGTGTGCGCCGAAGGCGCGGGCGCAGTTTGGCATTGTGGTCGCATCATCGAGCATAGAAAGGGATGGTCGATGCATCACGTCATAGTTCGTGGGTTCGCCATCGTGATCTCCGCCGCCATTGTCGCGGCTGCATTCGCCCAGGAAGCCGCCAAGCCACCAGATAAGAAGCCCGACGCCGCGGGCCAGCAACGGGAGTCGAAACCTGTGACCGCAGCCGGACCGCTGGAGTTCACTGTCAAAGACATCGACGGCAAGGACGTGCCGCTCTCGCGCTACAAAGGCAAAGTCGTCCTGATCGTCAACGTCGCGTCGAAGTGCGGTTTCACGCCGCAGTACGAGCAGCTCCAGGCGCTGCACGCCAAGTATTCTGAGCGCGGCCTGGCGATCTTGGCGTTCCCGGCGAACGACTTCGGGCAACAGGAGCCCGCGCCGAACGCCGAGATCAAGCAGTTCTGCGACCAGAAATACGGCGTCAAGTTCGACTTGTTCGCGAAGATTTCGGTGAAGGGCGAGCAGTCCGCCGATCTCTACAAGTTCCTCACCTCGCGCGAAAAGAACGGCGAGTTTGGCGGCGAGATCAAGTGGAATTTCACGAAATTCCTGGTCGATCGCGCGGGCAAAGTCATCGCCCGCTACGAGTCGCGGATCAAGCCCGACGCGGATGAAGTGGTGAAGGCGATCGAGAAGGCGCTCGACGCGAAGAAGCCGTCGTAATCCAGGCCGTCGGAAAAATGCCAATCCCGCTGTCCGACTCGGCCCCTCGCAAGAGGCCGAGCCGGCGGCGGGATCGCGTGAATGTCGCGCACAGCATTGCGCTAGACGGTGACCACGTCTTCCGGGTTTTCCTTCTTTCCGGCCAGCAGCTCGACGAATGCGTTCAGGCTGTTCTGGAAGCGCTGCCGGGACCATTCGTCGTTGATCTCGGAGATTCGGCAGACCTGCTTGCTCAGCCGCGGTTCGGCACCAGGCACGAAGCTCTCGCACCGCAGCTCGAACGCTCCCACGTTCGCGCAACGGAAGATCATCAGCAGGTAGGCGTTCTCGATCAGCTCGAATTTGAACGAGCGGCGGCCCTCGTCGCGCATGGGCGTCGAGACCGTGAAGCCGTTCTCGCGGAGGAACGGGCTGATTTCGCTAAACGCCGGGACGACCGTCGCGTCGAGCGTTTCCTCGAAGCGCTTCGCCCAGCGCGACTGCACGTTCGAGAGCTTGTCCAGAAATTGGCGCTTCCAGACCTCGGCGCCCTCGCCGCGCTTGGAGTCGCGCTCGGGCGCCCGCTCGGCGGCGGTCGGAATGTCCGCGACGGCCATCGTCGCGCCGTCCGAGTCGCCCCGGTCCGGTTGTTTCGTGTCCGAGGATGAGGCGCCAGAGCTCGAGTTCTTCGAGTTGGACCCGCTGCGCGAGCGGTAGATTGTGGCGAGTGGATTCACGCGTTGGCTCCTTTGCACGAACTTTCCAATTCGTTGGGGAATTCGGCAAAGTGCGCAGGCGCGCCCGCCGGCGAAGGCGGCAAAACCGTGTGATTATCGAGCGTCGGCAGGTTCCGCGCGACGGGCGTCAGGGCAGGACCAACAGCACCGCCCCGTGCCGCGGCAGGCCTGCCCGGCCTACACTATCCCCATGCAGGATCGCGGCCATTTGCTAACCGAGCAGCGGAATCCCGCGTCGTCCGAGTTGGATGCCCTTTCGACCGCCGACGCATTCGACGTGATGAATCGCGAGGATCGGCGCATCGCCGATGCCGTCGCGTCAGCCAAGCCCGAGATCCTGGCCGCGATCGACTTGATCGTCGCGGCGCTCGGCGGCGGCGGTCGGCTGTTCTATTTCGGTGCGGGCACGAGCGGCCGGCTGGGTGTGTTGGATGCGGCAGAGTGTCCACCCACGTTTCTGACCGACCCGCAGCTCCTACAAGGCGTGATCGCCGGCGGCGACGCGGCGCTGCGCCGCGCAGTTGAGCACGCCGAGGACGACGCCGACGCCGGCGCGCAAGCGGTCGTGGCGCGCGGCGTTGCGGCGCGAGACTTGGCGCTGGGAATCAGCGCCGGCGGGACGACGCCTTTTGTGCACGGCGCGCTGCGCGCGGCGCGCGAGCGCGGCGCGAAATCGATCTTCCTGGCGTGCGTGCCGCGCGAGCAGGCCGCGGACGACGCCGACGTCTCGATTCGCGTGCTGGCCGGGCCGGAAGTGCTGGCCGGGTCGACGCGGCTGAAAGCCGGCATCGCCACCAAGATGGTGCTCAACCTCCTGAGCACGCTGACGATGGTCCGGCTGGGCAAGGTCTTCGGAAATCTGATGGTCGACGTGAACGCGCGCGGCTGCGCCAAGCTGGCCGATCGGGCCATTCGCACGCTCAGCGCCGTTTGCGGGCTGTCGCGCGAGACCTCCCGCGCGCTGCTCGAGCGCGCCGACTGGCATGTCAAAACCGCCATCGTCATGCAGCGCCTCGGACTCGACGCCGAGCAGGCCCGCCGACGCCTGAGCGACTGCGGCGGTCACGTGCGACGCGTGCTCGAGGCCGCGGAGCGCGGCTCGTGCGCGTGATGCTGCTGGTGACCGACCTGGAGCGCGGCGGAACGCCGCTGCGCGTGGCGCGCCTGGCGCGTGGCTTGCGCGAAGCGGGCGTGGACGTGATCGCGGGCTGCCTGGCCGCGCCCGGGCCGGTCAGCCGCGAGTTGGACGACGCCGGCGTGCCGACCTTTGACTGCGGCGCGCGGCGCGCGAGCGATTTCGGCGCAATAGCGCGCCTGGCCCGACACGTGGCAACGTGTCAACCTGACCTTATTCATGCCTTTCTGACGCATGCGAATGTCGCGGCACGGCTGGTCGGTGCATGGGCTGGAATTCCGGTCGTTTCGTCGACCGCGACGATCGAAATCGAGCGACGCTGGCATCGCTGGGTCGAGCGCTACACGGCCTGGCTTGACGTCGCGCATGTCGTCACCGGCCGCGCGCTGGCGGAGCACGTGCACGAGGCGTTTGGCGTGCTCCGAGATCGGATTTACATAACTCCGCCGTTGATTCGACAACCGGACGATCCGGCTGAGCGTCAGGCGGCGCGCGCGGTACTCGGGATTGCGCCCGAAACGTTTGCCCTGCTGTGGGTTGGACGACTTGACCCCGTGAAGCGCGTCGACGCGATCGTTGAATGTGCGGCACGACTGCCGAGCGACGCTTTTGAGTTTCTTCTGGCCGGCGATGGGCCGATCCGCGCGGCGCTGGAAGCGCAAGCAAGCCGATCGGGGGCGCGCGGCGTTCGGTTTCTCGGCTGGCGCGACGATGTGTCCGCGCTCTTCTCCGCCTCTGACGTGTTCGTGCTTCCGTCCGAGACTGAGGGCATGCCCAACGCGGCGCTCGAGGCGATGGCGGCCGGCGTGCCTCTGATCGCGCGTCGAATTCCGCCGCTGGAAGAGATCGCCGACGGCGGCCGGCGCGCCGAGCTGTTCGACGGCGGCGCGGACGCGCTGGCCGCCGCGATTCGCCGACTGCGCGACGACGCCGCACGCCGGCGATCGCTGGCGGACGAGGGGCGTCGCTTCGCCGCGCGCTTCTACGACGTTGCTCCGGCGGTCAGCGCGTTGATCGACGTGTATGATCGCGTGCGTGCGACTTGCGCGAGGCGGGACTTTCGATGAGCGACACGATCAGCGAATTGGGGCGCGCACATCTGCGCTGGGCGCTGACAGACGACATCGGCCCGAAGCGCTTCATCGGGGTGCTGTCGCAATTCGGCGACGCCGAGCGGGCCTGGCGCGTCGCGCCGAGCGAATTGCTCGCCGTGCAGGGAATCGGACCACAGATCGCCGACTCGGTTGCGCGAAATCGCGCCGAGGCCGAAGCCGGCGCCGAGGCGGAGATCGCGACGGCGCGCGAGTTGGGTGCGAGGATTCTGTGCCGCGCGGACACGGACTACCCACCCGGCCTGGCGAAGATCGACGACCCGCCGATTGTGCTCTATATCCGCGGCGAGTTCCGCCCGACGGACGCGATCGCGATCGCGGTCGTCGGCAGCCGACGTTGCTCGATTTACGGCAGCGAGCAGGCCCGGCGATTCGGCGAATTGCTGGCCGGGGCCGGTTTCACGGTCGTCAGCGGGCTGGCGCGCGGCATCGACGCATTCGCGCATCACGGCGCGGTGGACGCCGGCGGACGCTCGATCGCCGTGATGGGCTGCGGGCTGACGGATGTCTATCCGCCTGAGAATCGCGCGCTGGCCGAGCGGCTGCTCGACAGCGGCGCATGGATCAGCGAGCTGCCGTTGAAGGCGACCGTGCGGGCGGGCAATTTCCCGGGCCGCAATCGGATCATCGCCGGCATGACGCTCGGCACGCTGGTGATCGAGGCCGCGGCGCGCAGCGGGGCGCTGATCACCGCGCGGCTGGCGTCGGAATACAATCGCGAGGTCTTCGCGTTGCCAGGGCGCGTCTGCGACCCGACGTCGCTGGGCACGAACAAGCTGATCCGCGACGGCGGCGCGAAGCTGGTGACGTGCCTCGAAGACGTGCTCGACGAATTGGGAGAGGTCGGCGAAACGATGAAGAAGAAGCTTCCCGAAGCGGCGAACCAGCCGGCGGCCGTAGAAACGCCGGACACAGGACGCCCATCGCCGGCGCTTTCGAAGGTCGAGGCGCAGGTCTATCGCAGCATCCCGTATGAGCCGGTCTTGCAGGACCTCGTTATCACCGCCAGCGAGCTTCCGGCGGGTGACGTGATCGCGGCATTCACGTCGCTTCAGCTCAAAGGACTCATCCGACGCCTTCCGGGGCAGCTTGTCGTGCGGATCGGGCTGGCATAGACCGGTGGAGTCGGCGGCGGCATTGCGGCGGGTGCGCGCATGCGGTCTACTGCGGCGATCGCAAAGTAGATTCGTAAACAAGATCGCCGCTCGTACGAGGAGAACCGTCGCATGGTGAAACTGATCGCGCTCTACACCAAGCCCGCCGACCCGGCCGCGTTCGACGCGCACTATCGCGACGTGCACATGCCGCTGGCGGCGAAAATGCCCGGGCTGCGAAGGATGACCGTCGCGAAGGTGACCGGATCGCCCGGCGGCGAGCCGCGCTATTACCAGGTGGCCGAGTTGTTTTTCGACGACATGAATGCGCTCACCACGGCGATGAAATCCCCCGAAGGCAAGGCGGCCGCGAAGGACGTGATGAGCTTCGCCGGCAACATTCTGCACATGATGACGGCGGACGTGACCGAGCGCTGAGCACGGCCCACACCCTCGCACGCCCGCGGTTCGGATACGATCCGGCGTGAGCGTGCGGAGAATCGCGTGCGGATCGCGCTGGCGCAGACCAACCCCACCATCGGCGACGTTGTTGGCAATTGCGAGCGCGTGATCGCACTGCTTAATGACGCTCACGCGCAGGCGGTCGACCTCGTCATTTTTCCCGAGCAGACGATCCTGGGCTATCCGGCCAAGGACCTCCTGCTGCGAACCGAAGCCGTCGAAGCCAACGCGGCCGCGATCGATGCGATTGCGAAGCAAACCGTCGCGCTCCCGGCGGCGCTCGTCGGGTACGCTGAACCGAATTCGACAGCGCGCGGCCGGCCGGTGCACAACACCGCGGCGCTGCTGAGCGAAGGGCGCATTGCGGCGAAGTGGCGCAAGCGACTGCTGCCGACTTATGACGTCTTCGACGACGCGCGCTATTTCGAGCCCGCCGGGCTTCAGCAGGTGTTCGATTTCCGCGGATTGAAGATCGGCGTCACGATCTGTGAAGACCTGCTGGCCGAGCCGCTGCAGGGGCGGTCGCTCTACGATTGCGACCCGGCCGCGGACCTGGCGCGGGCGGGCGTCGGTCTGATCATCAATATCTCCGCCTCGCCGTTCGTGCTGGGCAAGCCGGAGTGGCGGCTGCGAGCAATCGGCGATCACGCGCTGCGTCAGCGTCTGCCGATCGCATACGTGAACCAGGTCGGTGGAAACGACGAAGTGCTCTTTGACGGCGCGAGCTTCATGGTTGGCGCGGATGGCGAGCTCCG
The DNA here is from genome assembly GCA_046350315.1 of Phycisphaerae bacterium. Classification (GTDB taxonomy): domain Bacteria; phylum Planctomycetota; class Phycisphaerae; order UBA1845; family Fen-1342; genus CAZHTF01. The sequence continues at coordinate 411,459 of JAXMAP010000002.1, read as the reverse complement.
CGCGCAGGCGCGCGCGTTCGAGGAGGACTTCCTGATCGTCGATCTGGAAAGGCCGCAAGACGCACGGCGCGAGCAGTTGCCGACCGGCGCCGCGAGCCTGCACGACGCGCTGATCATGGGACTGCGCGACTATGTGCGCAAATGCGGGTTTCGCGACGTGGTCATCGGGCTCTCCGGTGGCATCGACTCGTCGGTCGTCGCGGCGCTGGCCGTCACGGCGCTCGGCGCCGCGCACGTGCACGGCGTGGCGATGCCCAGCCGATTCAGCAGCGGCCACAGCGTCGAGGACGCTCGCGCGCTGGCCGCGAACCTGGGGATTCGATTCTCCATCGTGCCGATCGAGCCGATGCACGCCGCGTTCGAGCAGTCCCTTGCGCCGCTTTGGCCGGGGCGCGATACGGACGTGACCGAAGAAAACATCCAGTCGCGCATACGCGGCGTGACGCTCATGGCGCTGTCCAACAAATTCGGCGCGCTCGTGCTCACGACCGGGAACAAAAGCGAAGTCGCCGTCGGCTACTGCACGCTCTATGGCGACATGTGCGGCGGGCTGGCGGTCATCAGCGACGTGCCCAAGACGATGATCTACCCGCTGGCGCGCCGCATCAACGAGCGTTTCGGCCGGGCTGTGATCCCCGAACGCGTCTTTCAGAAAGCGCCTTCGGCCGAGCTGCGCCCGAATCAAACCGACCAGGATTCGCTGCCGCCGTACGAAACGCTCGACGCGATCCTGGAGCGCCATGAGGAGCAATTCCACAGCGCGACGGAAATTGTCGCTGCGGGTTTTTCACCGGCGGTAGTGGCGGATGTTCTGCGAAAAATCCGCATCAGTGAGTACAAGCGCCAGCAAGCGGCGCCGGGCTTGAAGGTGACCTCGCGCGCATTCGGCTTCGGCCGGCGCATGCCGATCGCGGCGAAGGCCTAGATCACTCTGTCGGAGTTCGCGCAGGCATCCGAACGCGACGCGCAAGCGAGCGCGACTGAAATCGCGCTTGCTGGCGCTGCGCGTTCTGATTGCGGCGCGCTTGCGCATAGTCCTTCAGGTCCGGCGTTCGAATTCCTCAACTCGCCAGGGTCATCGCCAAGCCGCTGACGAGCGGGATCGCGAGATTGTCGTTTACGCGCAGCGGGCCGAGTTGGATCGGCACGGCTTCCGCCGCGGTGGCGATCGCCGCGACCAGCAGCGTCGCGGGCACGCTGAGTTGCGTGGTCAATCGCGCGATCAGAAAGGCCGAGACCAGAAATGCGCTACTGCCGGCGAGCGACTTGCCCCACAGCGTCGCGCGGCCGAAGCGCGCTCCGATTAGCGCGGCGAGCGAATCACTTACGCTCAGGAACAAGAGCACCGTCACGGCGACCGGCTTGTCGAACAGCGCGACGCTGAGCGCCGCCGCGGCCAGCACCCAAGTCGCGCCCGAAAGCTGCCTGCGTTCCGCGGAGCGCAGCATGTGTCCAAGCCAGCTCTCGACCGCGCGACGAAACACGGGAATCACGCCGCGCGAGATTTCGATCAGCAGACTGACGCCCAGCAGCGCGCAAACAACGATCAGCACAACGCGGCGCGAAAAAACCAACCAGTAGAGCAACGGAATCAGCGACGAAGTGAGATGAAGCGCTTTGCGGCTGAACTCGCGACGCAGCGAAGGGGACATCGGGGGAATAATAGCGAATTGCGAATGGCGAAGAGCGAATGACAGGGGACCCGGAGCGGTTGCCAATCCGTCATTCGCTCTTCGCCATTCGCAATTCGCATTTGCTTCACGGGCACGCGCTTTGCCACTCCTGCAGCAACAGCCCCAGATCGCTTTCGTCCGTGTCGCCGTCGCCGTCGGCGTCGCCCCCGGCCGTGGTCTGCCAGGCTTGCAGCAGTAATCCCAGGTCGGATTCGTTCACCTGGCCATCGAGGTTGAAATCAGCCGGACAGCGACGCGTACCGTAGACGCGAATGCCGAAGCTGTTCCAGGTCGCGAAGTCCGCCAATTTGCCGTCCTGCATGTAGACAGACCACGTCCCGGCTGAGTGCTCGTCCCAGTGACGCCGCGAGGTAAACACGTAGTCGTTGTAATTGTCCTGCGCGTCGGTGCGGGTTTTCGCGACCAGCGATTGCGTGCCGCTGGGCGCGGTCATCTGAATCTGCAGGTCCCCGACATACGTGGTCGTCGCGTTAATCACCAGCTCGACGCTCTCGATGCGGATGTCTTGTGGGATGGCGACCGTTCGCGTCACGCCGAATACGGAATTGTCCGGAATCGCCTGATTCACCACGACCGTTCCGGTGTCGATCGAGACTTCCGGCGCCACGCTCTGCCAGGTCGCGGCCATTGCCGTCGCCGCGCCGGCATCCACCGCGCCGTAGCCGTAGTCGTAGCTGATGTGGTGTCCGGCGCCGTTGGTTGTCCAGCCTGCGTTTGCGATGTCGCATTGTCGCGCCGTGCGGACCAGGACGTGCTGCACGTCGCGCCAGGTGAGGTTCGGATTCGCTTGCAGCATCAGCGCGATCGTTCCGGCCGCGAGCGGGCTGGCCGAGCTGGATCCGCCGAAAGCGCTGGTGTAGGTGCTCGTCGCGGCGGTGGTGTAGATGCCGCGCACATTGCCGTCCGTTTCCGTCACGAAGAACATCGCGCTCCCGCTCTCGTTGTGCGTGGAGCGCGTGTCCAGATCGCCGATTGAGCCGATTGCAATTGTGTATCGGCTCGAAGCGTAGGGATCGTAGTCAACGCGGTCGTTGACCAGGCCGCCGTTGCCCGCGGCCCAGACGAAGATCGTGCCTTTGCCGCCGCGACCGGTTGTGATTCCGGTTTGAATCGCCGTTTTCTCGGCTGCCGAGTTGGTCCAGGCGGTGTTGTTGTCGCTCGGGCCCCAGGAATTGGTCTTGATGTGGTTCAGGTCGTTCAGGAATCCGAGCGCAGTTGCGTTTGTCGCCGACGTGCCGATGTACTGTTTCGAAATCTGCGCGTCGTACGCAATGCCCACGCCGCCGATGCCGTTGTTGGCGCGCGCCGCAGCGACGCCAGCGACGGATGTGCCGTGCGAAGTCAGGCCGGCGCCGGTCTGGCTCGCGGCGGCGTTGTAGTTGGCTGCCAGGTCCGGATGATCAGTCTGCCAGCCCAGCTCAACGATGCCGATGGTGATTCCCGCGCCGGTGTAGCCGGCATTCCAGGCCGGCTCGGCGTTCACGTCGAACAGCGGCGCGGCGATGTTGTTCAGATGCCATTGGTTGGGATAGCCGGGGTCGGTCGGCGAGCGCAATTCGAACGGGCGCTGCATGTCCACATATGCATCGGCCACGCGCGGGTCTGTGGCCAGACGATCGGCGAGCGCGACTGCGTCGGCAACGCTGGCTTGCGTCGCGAGCCAAAAGCCGGGCACCCCGACGATCTCGGAGACGTGTGCGATCGTGCCTTCATTCTGCAATTGCAGAACGGCCGCCGCATCCGCGTGCAGGACAACCTGGCTGGTGATCTGCCACCCCGAAGTCGAAGGCGGAATCGTGCCGTCTTTCTCCGCAAGGTCGCCGTTGTCGCGCGAAGCATCGCTCCTGGCGGCCGTCGGATCGGCGACCAGGAACGTAGCTGCCCCGTAAGGCGAACGGACGAATATCGAAGTGCCTTGGTCTGATAAGTGGTCGGCAGCTAACGCGAGCGAGCTAGCGCCAAGGAATATGCATACGGCAAGCAGCCGGCGAGCGGAATTTCGAGCGAACATCGCGCCTCTCTCCGTGTTCCCCGTGCCCATTGTATGCCAAGTTTGGGCCGACTTTCATGCAATATGCGGCGATCCGTGATCGGACGGTGGTCTTCGCGCCAGCGAAGTAAGCTCGGGTGAATGCCGCTATTGGGCCTCGCCGGCGCGGACAAGCAGAATCGGGATGTTCGTGCGGTGACGGACCGCATTCGCGACACTGCCGAGAAGCACATCCTGGAAGAAGCGATGGCCGTGCGTCGCCATCGCGATCAGGTCGCAGGCCTCGCGCTCGGCGACGGTGATGATCTGCTCCGCCGGATCGCCGCAGACCAGCTCGACACTGACATTGAATCCGGCGTGCGTGAGCTCGCGCTGGCGCGCCTCGAGATACTCGCGATCGGCGCGGATTTCTTCCGAGTCTTCGAGATTCAGTGAGCGCTGGTTGCGGGCCGCGTAACCGTCGGCGACGTGCACCAGAATCAGCCGCCCGCCGGTCAGGCGCGCCAGCGGCTGCACATGCTCGATGATGGCCTCATCGGCGGACGAGTTTTCGAGTGGGATCAGGATGGTCTTATACATTTGTTGTCGCGCAACCTCGCGCGCAGGCGATCAACCCCGAATCCACGCCGCCGCCGTTTCGTAGAGCAAATACACGTTCAGCACAACGATTATCATCGTAATCAGCCACGCCGGCACTTGCAGCCAGATCGAATTCCGGAATCGACCCATCTTCACCGCGTCGCCGGTGAATTGAACCAACGGCACGACCGCGAAACTGAGCTGAATCGACAGAATCACCTGGCTGAGGACGAGCAGGTCGCCGACGCCGCGCTCGCCGTAGAGAATCGCGACCGCCATCGCCGGGCCGATCGCGATCAGGCGCGTCACCAGGCGCCGCAGCCAGGGCCGCAGGCGGATGTTGAGAAAGCCCTCCATGACGATTTGCCCGGCCAGCGTGCCGGTGAGCGTGGAATTCTGCCCGGACGCCAGCAGGGCGATCGCGAACAGCGCGCTGGCCAGCGGCGCGCCGAGCACCGGCGTGAGAAGTTTGTAGGCGTCGTTGATGTCGGCGACATCCTGATGCGCGGTGCCGTGAAACGCGGCGGCGCTCACGATCAGGATCGCGGCATTGATGAAAAACGCGATCAGGAGCGCGGCCGTGGAATCGATGGTCGCGTATCGAATGGCCATCGCGCGGCCGGCGTCGTTTCGCTCATAAGCGCGGGTCTGCACGATTCCCGAGTGCAGATAGAGATTGTGCGGCATGACCGTGGCCCCAAGGATGCCGATCGCGATGTAGAGCATCTCGGGGTTGAAGACGATCTGCGGCGTCGGGAGCAGGTTGGCGACGATCGGAAAAATCTCCGGCCGCGAAACGACCAACTCGTACGCGAAACACCCGCCGATCACGAGGATCAACGAGGCCACGAGTGCTTCGAGCAGCCGAAAGCCCTTGTGCTGAAGGAAAAGGACGATCATCACGTCCAGCGCGGTCAGCCCGACCCCCCACGGCAGCGGCAGGCCAAAGAGCAGATTCAGTGCAATCGCGGAGCCGACGACCTCGGCAAGATCACAAGCGGCGATGGCGATTTCGCAAAGCACCCACAGAACGAATGAAACCGGGCGCGAATAATGATCGCGGCAAGCCTGCGCCAGGTCGCGGCCGGTGACGATTCCGAGCTTCAGCGAAAGATGCTGCAGCACGATCGCCATGAAATTGGAGATCAGAATGACGGAGATCAGCGTGTAGCCGAATTTCGCGCCGCCAGCCAGGTCGGTGGCCCAGTTACCCGGGTCCATGTATCCGACCGAAACCATCAGGCCCGGGCCCACGAAAGCGAAAAGCCTGCGCCACATGCCGGGCGTGTGGGGCATGCGAATGCTGGCGTGCACCTCGGAGAGCGAAGGCGGCCCTCCGCCGCGCCGCCAGCCAGCCTCCGCAACTGGCGCGGCGGAATCTGGCGCGCCGGCGGATTGCGCGAGCGTCTCGGCCGGCGAACGTAGTGGTTCCGGAGTCAGATCAACGTCCTGTCTATGCCGGCCGCGTGCCGCCGGTTGCGCCAGCCGCACGGAGCCGCTCATCGGCCGACCCACCCAGCCGTCGGTGGATGTTGCATTTGGTATGAGTAGTATACGGCGCTACATCGTGCATGACAAGCCATTCTGTGACGCGCACGTTAACATTCATTCGCCGCCACCGAATACAATTACCTACTAAACCCTATCTGGCTGGCCGCGCTCCGCGTTGACACGGCGTCCGCCGCGGATACGCTGCGCGGATTCGAGTTCAATGCACGGAGGCGCCATGTCAAAACCGGTTTCCAGGCTTGGTCGAGGCCTCAGCTCGCTTCTGCCCGCACGGACAACGGGACTGATGACGACCGCCGTTGCGCCTGCTGCGGATACCTCGCAAGCCGCCGCGTTGACCGACGCTCCGTCCGGCATCACCTCGATTCGCGTCGACGCAATCGCACCGAATCCACTTCAGCCCAGGAGCGTTTTTGATGACGCGACGCTCACCGAATTGGCGGAGTCGATCCGCAGGCAGGGAATCCTGCAGCCGCTATTGGTGCGGCAAATCGGGTCGGGGAAGTTCGAATTGATCGCCGGCGAACGGCGACTTCGTGCGGCGAAGCTGGCGGGCCTTCCGACGGTTCCGGCGATCATCAGGCAGGTTGACAAACCTGAATCGCTCGAGATTGCGTTGATTGAGAACTTGCAGCGCGCCGACTTGAACGCGCTCGAGCGCGCCGCGGCATACCGTCATTTCCTGGACACGTTTGAAGTCTCACCGGAGCAGCTCGCCGCACGTCTGGGGGAGAGCCGGGCAAACGTGGCGAACTACTTGCGCTTGCTGAATCTGCCGGAGGAAGTGAAGGTCGCGTTGCAGTCGAACCAAATCGGGATGGGCCAGGCGCGCGCGATCGCGGGGATCGCCTCCGTCGAACGCCAAGTCGCGATCGCGCGGCTCGCGATGCGAAAGAACCTCTCCGTTCGGCAGGTCGAAGCGCTCGCCGCCGGCGACAGAGGTATTCCGTCGAATCGCGAAGAAATCTCGGCAAGAGCCAAAAACCGGCACACGGATGACGTTTCCGAGTCGCTGTCGCGATGCATCGGGCTGCGCGTGCAATTGCTTCCGGGCAAGAAAAAGAACTCGGGGCGCGTCGTGATTCGATATGATTCTCTGGAGGAGTTTGATCGGATCGCCGAGGCCATCGGCGGTCGGTCCTCGCTGGAGACGTGACGTGAACGTGGTGCGGCCGGCTGCTTTCGCCGGGCGTTTCTATCCCGCCGACAAAGAAGCGTGTCTACGTTTTGTCCGCTCCGCACTCTTACAGCTACCGCCGCCAAGCGCGAGCCAGAGTACGGCCGTCGCGGGCCTCGTACCCCACGCCGGCTGGTATTTCAGCGGCTCGACAGCGGCGATGACAATCGCGTCGATTGCTGCTTCCAGGCCGGAAACCGTGGTCATTTTCGGCGCTGTTCACGTCATGGATCGCAACTTCGCCAGCCTTTTTCCGGCCGGGTCTTGGAGTACGCCGCTGGGCGAGATCGACATTGACGAAGAAGTTTGCCGGCGGATTGCCTTGATCGAAAATGTGCGCATCGATGCGGCGATTCACGCCTATGAGCACTCGATTGAAGTGGAGCTGCCGTTCGTTCAGTTCATGTGTCCGGGCGCCAGAATTGTGCCGTTAATGATCCGGCCAGGATCGGATTGTTCCCGCATTGGAAGACAGGTTGCAGCCCGGATTCTTGAGTCTGGACGGCGCGTCGCGTTCGTTGCGTCGACCGACCTCACACACTACGGACCGGCGTTCGGCTTTGAGCCGCAAGGACGTGGATCTATCGGATTTCGATGGGCAAAGGACGTGAACGATCGCCGGTTCCTGAAGCTTGCGGCTGAGCTGGAGTGCGATGCGGTCGTTCCGGAGGTCGCGATTCACAACAATGCATGCGGTTCGGGAGCGGTGGCGGCGACGCTGGCGGCCGCGATCGAAGCACGCGCTACGCAATATCGTGAGCTACGCCATACGTCCAGCGCCGAGCGAGAGGCTGACGAGGGTTCCGAACCGGGACTCAACTCGGTCGGCTATGTTTCCGCCGTCTTCACCGCCTAGAGCAGACTCCGTTCTTACGTAGCGTCGGGCCTCCGTGCCCGACGCAGAATTCGGCGTCGGACGCAGAGGTCCGACGCTACGCGAGAAATGAACCCGCCCTAACGTTGTTTTCACGTGAAACGCTGTTTGCTTCGATGACACGCTTCACGTGAAACAGCGAATTGAATCTCGCGGCCCTCGGTACTGATTTCTCTGCATGGCACACAAGCGGACTTTGAGCGTCCCGAATCCAAACGGAATTAGTTAGGCATATGTTAGGCATTGCGGCGGGGGGTATGTTTCGTTCGGCCCATGGACGAGCCGGAATCTGGGGGGCACGTCTAAGGGCTGATACTCCCCGTCTCCCAAAAGAGCGCGGTCTTTCTGAGGCGGTTCGCTGGTGCAGACAGTTGTTCCGTAGCGTCGGGCCCCCGTGCCCGACGCAGAATTCGGCGTCGAACGAAGCGGTCCGACGCTACGCGAGAAACAAATCCGCTCTAGTGCGGGCCTCCGCAGTTCTGTTCGCATTCATCCGGAATGCCGTTGCAGTTGTTATCGTGTGACGTACCGCCGGCGATGTCGCACTCATCCGGGACGCCGTTGCCATTGCAATCATCCAAGCACGTGTTGCTCGCTTGCGCGGCGAACAGCCAATCGCTGCCGCTGATGTGCGGGCGTCCGCCGTGGTTCAGCCCGCCCCAGCCGGAGATGCCGGGGAATCCGAGGTGGCCCTGGTCGTTATCCTCGTCGCCGAGGCGGAACGAGTAGTTGTCGCAGCCGCGATAGTCGACCAGCGGGATCCACTGGCGATTTGAGCCGAACGTGGCGCGGATGCGGCCATGGTTAGCGGAATTCGGCGCGTTGACAATTCGGTCGTCATCCCCCGGCGCCCGACCAACCCCGCAGTCGTACGTGAATTCGATCAGGTAGATCCCGCGATAATTCGCGTCGCCGTAGCTGCTGCCCGTGTCGCGCCCGCCATAGGCGCATCCGAAGATACGGATGACGCTGTTCGAGACGTCGGCCCACATCGACGAGCGCGGATCGTCGAAGTTGAACGTGAACTTGTCGTGGTAACACGTTGCATCGTAGAGCTCGTCCAGCCGCAGCCCGTACGGCGGCGGGGCGCTGGAAGCGCACGGGTGATTGTGCAGCCGGTAGCGCGTGTAGCCGGGCGGCGGGCAGAATTGCTCACACTCGTCCGGGATGCCGTTGTGGTTGTGATCCTGGGATGTTCCGTTGGCGATATCGCATTCATCCGGAATGTTGTTGTGGTTGCAGTCGCGGCTGGTCCCGTTGGCGATGTCGGTCGCGTCGGGCACGCCGTTGTGATTGCAATCGGGCTCGCACTCATCCGGAATTCCGTTGTGGTTCACGTCGTGCGACGTGCCGCTGGCGATGTCGCACTCGTCCGGAATGTGGTTGTGATTGCAGTCGCGGCTGGTGCCGTTGGCGATATCCGTCGCGTCGGGTACGCCGTTGTGATTGCAGTCGGGTTCGCATTCATCCGGAATGCCGTTGTGGTTCACGTCGTGCGACGTTCCGCACGCGATGTCGCATTCGTCCGGTATGTGGTTGTGATTGCAGTCGCGACTGGTGCCGTTGGCGATATCCATCGCGTCGGGCACGCCGTTGTGATTGCAATCGGGCTCGCACTCATCCGGAATTCCGTTGTGGTTCACGTCATGCGACGTGCCGCCGGCGATGTCGCACTCGTCCGGAATGTGATTGTGATTGCAGTCGTGGCTGGTGCCATTGGCGATATCCGTTGGGTCGGGCACGCCGTTGTGATTGCAATCCGACTCGTTGTCGAGGTTGATGACGGAGACATCGCTGGCGTTCAAGCCGCTGTAAGCCGGATCGGTGCTGACAGCCGGCGCGGTGACGATCGTGTAGGGGATGTCGCCATCGACCAGGGTGTCGTTCACGCCGGTGACGGTGACGGTCCGCGGCGTGTTCCAGTTGGCGGGGGTGAAGGTCAGTGACGCGGGCGCGACGGTGCCTTCGGTCAGATCACTCGACGAAAGCGCGATCGTGACGTTGGCCGAGGGCTGCGAGTTGAGAACAACGGTGAACTGCGCCGTGCCGCCGGCCTCGGTGGTAATCAGCCCGCTGATCGGGTTCACCGTAATGCCGGCGTGGTCATTGTCGAGGTTCGTGACCGAGACATCGCTGGCGTTCAGGCCGCTGTAAGCCGGATCAGAGCTGACCGCCGGCGCGGTGACGATCGTGTAGGGGATGTTGCCATCGACCAACGGGTCGTTGACGCCGGTGACGGTGACGGTCCGCGGCGTGTTCCAGTTGGCGGGGGTGAACGTCAACGACGCCGGCGCGACGGTGCCTTCGGTCAGATCGCTCGACGAAAGAGCGACGGTGACGTTGGCCGCCGGTTGTGAGTTGAGAACGACGGTGAACGTCGCCGTTCCGCCGGACTCGGTGGTGATCAGCCCGCTGGTCGGATTCACCGTGATGCCGGCCGTATCGTTGTCCTTGTTGGTGACCGAAACATCGGCGGCGTTCAGGCCGTTGTACGCGGGATCAACGCTGACGGCCGGCGCGGTGACGATGGTGTAGAGCACATTTCCGTCAATCAGGGCGTCATCCACGCCGGTGACGGTGACGGTCTGCGGCGTATTCCAATTCGCGGGGGTGAACGTGACTGCCTGCGGGGCGACGACGCCTTCGGTCAGATCGCTTGACGCGAGCGAGACCGTGACGTTCGCGGCGGGCTGCGTGGTCAGCACGACCGTGAACTGCGCCGTGCCGCCGGACTCGGTGGTGAACAGCCCGCTCGTGGGGTTGACGGTGATGCCGGCGGCGTCGTTGTCGAGGTTGGTGACCGAGACATCGCTGGAGTTAAGTCCGTTGTACGCGGGATCGGCGCTGACCGCCGGCGCGGTGATGATGGTATAGAGGATACTGCCGTCAATCAGGGCGTCATCGACGCCGGTGACGGTGACGATCCGCGGCGTGTTCCAGTTGGCGGGAGTGAACGTTAGCGACGCCGGGGCGATGGCGCCCTCAGTCAGATCGCTCGACGTTAACCCGATCGTGACGTTGGCGGCCGGCTGTGAGTTGAGCACAACGGTGAACTGCGCCGTCCCGCCGGCCTCGGTCGTGACCAGCCCGCTGGTCGGATTGACCGTGATGCCGGGCGAGTCGTTGTCGATGTTGGTGACCGACACGTCGCTGGGGTTCAGGCCGTTGTAGGACGGATCACTGCTGGCGGCCGGGGCGGTGACGATCGTGTAAAGCACGTCGCCATCCACCAGGGCGTCGTCCACGCCGGTGACCGTGACGGTTTGCGGCGTGTTCCAGTTGGCCGGAGTGAACGTCAACGTAACAGGTGCGACAACGCCTTCGGTCGGGTCGCTCGTAGAAAGGGAGATGGTGACGTTGGCCGTGGGCTGCGAGTTCAGCACGATCGAGAACAGGGCCGTGCCGCCTGCCTCGGTGGTGACCAGGCCGCCGCTCGGATTGACCGTGATGCCGGGCGAGTCGTTGTCGATGTTGGTGACCGAAACGTCGTTGGCGTTCAGGCCGCTGTACGACGGATCCGTGCTCACGGCCGGTGCGGTGACGATGGTGTAAACGATGTCGCCGTCGACCATCGGATCATCCGCGCCGGCGACCGTGACGGTCTGTGGCGTGTTCCAATTGGACGGCGTGAACGTCAGCGACACCGGGGCGACGGCGCCTTCGGTCAGATCGCTCGACGTCAAGGCGATCGTGACATCGGCCGTCGGCTGCGTGTTGAGCACGGCCGTGAACTGGGCCGTGCCGCCGGCCTCGGTCGTGACCAACCCGTTGATCGGCTTGACCGTGATACCGGGCGTCTCGCACTCGTCCGGTATGCCATTCTGGTTCACGTCCTGCGACGTGCCGTTTGCGATATCGCACTCATCCGGAATCTGGTTGTGATTGCAATCCCGGCTCGTTCCGTTGGCGATATCGGTGGCGTCCGGCACTCCGTTTTGATTGCAATCCGCCTCGCACTCGTCCGGAATTCCATTGAGGTTCACGTCCTGCGACGTGCCGTTTGCGATATCGCACTCATCCGGAATCTGGTTGTGATTGCAATCCCGGCTCGTTCCGTTGGCGATGTCGGTGGCGTCCGGCACTCCGTTTTGATTGCAATCCGCCTCGCACTCGTCCGGAATTCCGTTGTGGTTCACGTCCTGCGACGTGCCGCTGGCGATATCGCATTCATCCGGAATCTGGTTGTGATTGCAGTCCTGGCTCGTGCCGTTGGCGATGTCGACCGCATCGGGCACGCCGTTGTGATTGCAATCCGATTCGCACTCGTCCGGAATTCCGTTGTGGTTCGCGTCCTGCGACGCGCCGCTGGCGATGTCGCACTCGTCGGGAATGTCGTTGTGATTGCAGTCGCGGCTCGCGCCGTTCGCAATGTCGGTTGAATCGGGCACGCCGTTGTGATTGCAGTCCTCGCATTCGTCCGGCACGCCATTGTGGTTTTCGTCTTTGGACGAGCCGCGCGCAATATCGCATTCGTCCGGAATGTTGTTGTGATTGCAGTCCCGGCTGGCGCCGTTGGCCAGATCGATCGAATCGGGAACGCCGTTGTGATTGCAATCTTCGCACTCGTCCGGCACGCGGTTCTGATTTGCGTCATGCGAAGTGCCGCGGGCGATGTCGCATTCATCGGGCACGCCGTTGTGGTTGCAATCCGAGCTCGTACCGGACGCAATGTCCAGCGCGTCGGGCGAACCATTGTTGTTGCAGTCGGGTTCCGGCGGCGTGGGGCCGGTGCGCGCGGCGCAATCCGGCGGCAGATCGGCTAGCGCGAAAAAGACGCTCGCGTTGCGCGTTTGCGCGGTGGGACTGTCGAAAAATTCAACGCCGAGCAGGCGGTATGTGCCGCCATCCTCGAAAATGCCGTTCAGTTCGAGCGCCAGGAAGTCGCCGACCGCGATCTCCGGGTACTTAAGCCCCTCCGCGCCGAGCGGCAGGTCGATCGTAAGGAAGGTGTCCTTGCTGGCGTCACCCACGGCGCAGACTGAGGCCGCGGCGACCCAGCGCGAGCCGTCCGAGCAATCCGCCGCGCCGCCGCCGAAACACTGCGGTTCTCGATCGCCGTCGCGCAGGCGGCGCGCATCCATCCGAAACGCGAAACAGCCGCCGGTGCAAGGCCCTTGGCGGCGGAAAAACATGCGCATCGTGACGGGCAGGTGCGCGCCCGGGGCGCTGCGGCCCGTCAAATCCTCAAGCGTCGCAACGTCATAGAGCGCCGGGATCAAAACGCGATACGCGACCGGGCCGCCGCCGATCTTCAGCGTGGCGACCGGCGTGCGCACCGGCGTGACGTTGAAACCATCATCGAATTGCGCGCCGAAGAAGCGATCAAGGTAGACACTGAAGAACGCGGGACCCGGTTCGCCGGCGGGTCCATCCGGCCCCGGAATCAGGCGCGTGGTCTGGTCTTCGACCGGCGGATCGGGCAAAGCGTTATCCAGTATCGCGCCGGCCAGGGCGCCCACGACGCCGGTGATCAGGTCGCGCTGATAGTCTTGCAGCCCAAGGAACCCCGCGCCTCCGCCGCCACATCCGACATACGACAAGCTTGTGGCGACGACCAGCAGCGCCACCGTGATCCGCTTGAAATACCCGCTACGCATGATTCCCCCCGCTCGATCTGGGCGGTTCGCGGGAACCGGTCTGGCGGCCCCGCTAAAGGGTGTTGCGGGCCTTCGCCCGCACACCGGATTTCTCGCTGCCGACGCAGCGGTACGACAACCATGCCGGCCCCGCGCCACGATCAGCGACTTGCACAGCGCTGATCGAGCTCCTGTTCGGACTTGAAGACTTCCGCGTTACGTAGCGCCTCGCCGGCCGCGTCGGAGAACTCGACGCCCAGCAGGTGATACTCGCCGCCATCGCCGCGAATGGGGTTCAATTCGAACCCGAGCATGTCGCCGCCTTGCACGGCGGGCAGATCCAGGCCGGCGTTGCCCAGCGGCAGGTCGGCGATGATGAACTCGCGGATATCGCCGCTGGCAGCGTTGGCGCAAGCGTTATCGAGCAGCACGAACCGCGCCCCGTCGGCGCAATCGCCGCTGCCGCCGAAGCACTCGGCCGCCGTAGCCCCCAGCCCCGCGCGCCGCGCGTGAAGCGAGAAGCCGAAACAACTGCTGGTGCAGGGTCCGCTTCGGAATAGCACGACGCGCATCAGGACGGGCGTCTGCCCATCGTAGTTCGAGGGAATACCGACGCTGAGCGCCACCGGGCCCCCGCCGGACGCAAGTTTCGGCTCGCTGGCCGATACCGGCACCACGCCCAGCACGTCATCCACGACACCGCCGTAAAACGAATCGACGTAGACCGAAAAGAGCGTCGGTCCGGGCGGTCCTTGCGCGCCCGCCGGCCCCGGCGCGCCGCGAGCGCTATCGTCGACCGGCGCGGCCGGCAGAATCCGATCCAGCAGCGCGCCCGCCAGGCCGCCACCCAGCCCGAAAAGAATGTCGCGCTGGAAATCCTGCAGCCCTAGGAAACCGGCCCCCGCGCCGCCGCATCCGCCCAGATTCATGGGGATGAAAAGCGCCAACGTGGCCCACGGACCGAAACGACGCATGGACAATCTTGCGGACATAGTGTCCCCCCCCTTCGGCCGTGTTTTGCAAACACCGGTCGCGGATTCGCGATTGAGCCGAATTCGAGTTGAGGATCGTCCGCTTCGCTCGTCCAGCGGACGCTCGACCGATGGTAGGCGCGCGGAAACGTGCCCGGCTACGTCAGGTACGGGTTATCACCGGAATTCGCACGACGAGGCGGGCACGTCCGATCCGCGACGCGCGCGATGCGGACGTGCAGCGCGTCGGATACTCACGGCTGCGCCGCGTCGGCGCTTGCTTCGTAGGACACGGTCGACGGCAGGGGGCCAAGTCCCATCTCGGCCGGAAGACCATACAACTCCGGGTGTTGATACTTGCCGCGCTCGTGACCGGGCTTGTCCTGCTCAACCGGGATGCGATGCGCCTCGGCCCACGCATCCTGGCGCGTGCCGGTGACCTGCCACGACACTTTCACGCCTCCCCGGCTGGTGCGGATCTTGAACTGGCGATCGGTGATTTCTTGCACGACTTTCGCCAGCGCAAACTCAGCCGAGTCGCCGGCATCGATCACCGTGAGCTGGTAGCGGAAGTCGCGATTCAGGGCTTCGAACCAACTCGGCATCGCAATCGTTGCGTAGCCGCGCTCGTCGGTCACCACGACTCCGTCGTACAGGTTCTTCATGTCCGGCGATTCGACGAACGAGTGGTAAAGGTACTTGTTCGCCGGATCGAGCGGATGATCGATCCGAAAAGAACCGCTGGACTTGCTCAACGACCCGATCACGGTCACACTGCCATCGAACACGCCCGCCGGTCCTGAGCCCAGATTTTGAAAGTAGGCGCTCGCAAGCGTGGTGCTGTTGTTCGTGCCATAGACGCACCGCTGATTGGCGACGTCAATCTCGAGTTTGGCCAAGCTCGGAGATGCCGTGCCGATGCCGACGTTGCCGGTCCCGGACTGGAGAATATTGACGTTTCCGCCCTCGGCATTGAGCGCCAGCGTCGCGGCAACTCCATTGTTGCGGGCGAGGATTTCGTTGTTGTCGAAAGAGACGTTTGTGCCGGTCGTGCTTCCAAGCACGAGGAATCCGCCGCCCGCAGCGGACGTGTCCGATCCTCCGCCCACCGCGAGGGGCACATCGCCGGCGATCGTCCCCGCCGCGCTGAGGTCGCTCAGTACCTGAAGCGCGGCGCCGCTGTGTTTGTAGCACACGACCGCCGACACTCCGCCGGCAGTCAGCGATTCAAACGTTGCGGCCCGGCCCGCGCCGCTGTTGCGCACGTACATCGCCTCATTGACGGGCGTATTCTCCTGCACTTGCAGCCGGTAGCTGGGCGCGTTCGTTCCCAGCCCGACCAGGCCGCTGAAGTACCCGCGCCCTTCAAAATATCCCGCGAATCCATTGGGCGAATCCGTGCGGCCCCGCACGCCGTAATTCGTACCCGTGCTAGCGGAGGCGTAGCCGAAGATGCCCTCTCCTCCGGTGCTGTCGCTGGTAAACTCGCCGCCGCGGGCCGTTCCGGTCGCGCCGAAAGCGTGGCCGCGAACTCCATAGACCGGCGCGATGCCGAAAACTCCTCCCCCGCCGCTGCTGCTATCACTTTGACCATAGACCCCGTAACCGAATGCTCCACTGTCCGCTTCGACCTTTCCATAGATCGCGTGGTCCGTGTCATTGATCGCGAGCACTTTGTAGGGCGATGCGATCGAAGTGCCCACATTGATCCCGTCGTCGAACATTCCCCGGCCACCGGCGACGTGCAGCCGAGCTCCTGGAGAACTGGTGCCGATGCCCACGCCGCCCGTCGCCGCGTCGAAGGTCATCATCTTCGAATTCGCGGCAAAGTCTGGATCGACGCCGTAGCTGATGTGAAGGTCGGCGCCAGCGGCGTTCGTGTCGCGGAAGATCCCCCATTTGTCCGTCAGGCCTGCGCCGATCTCGCCCAGCGCGATCGCGGAGCCGTTGCCGGCGCCTCCGGCGGCGTCACTGTAGATGCCGAGCACGCCGTCACCACCCGCAATGATCACATCTTCACTGTGCAAGTCCGCCGGCCCGAGCGCCAGGTGCTCGGGTCCGACATGCAGAAACGCCAGCGGATTGCTGTCGCCGATTCCCACGTTGCCGGCGTTGCTGTTGTAGATCGCACTGCCATTGGCGGACCAATGTCCGCCATTGAGCGCGTAGAGCGCGTAGGGCGCCGCGGTAATCGGCTGTCGTGTGGCCATGACCGTGTAGGGACCGACCGTGCAGTTTCCCGCAGTTGCGTCGGCACGCACGCCGACCTCGAGCCAGCGCGCGTTGCCGTCGAACAGGGTCGACCCGAAATCGAGCGCGACCGAGAAAAGCCCACCGACTGGCGTCACGTCGTCCTGGCAGATCGTCGCACCGACCTGGCCACCGAGCGTGGCCGCGTCGAACAACCTGAATTGCATGTCATAAGTGCCGGCGGCCGGTATTCCGGTTTCCCTGAGCTGACCCTGGTACAGGAAAGCGCTGTTGAGCGGCGTTTGGGCCGTTGCGAGGCCGCAGGTTGCGGCAGCAAGTACGGCGGCGAGTTCACGCGTATCGAGTCTCATGGCTGTCCTTTCGTTCATCACGTTGGCGGCAATCGGACTCCGCGGTCCAGCGTCATTGCGCCGGAGGCTGCCAAAAACCATCATCGCCGCGCGTGCCAGTTGGCCGTTTCGATGCGGCGTCATGTCCGACGGCTAGCCGCCGATGCGCGCCACGCCTCCGCATGATTGCAACGTCATCCGCCGGTTGATCGTCAGTGTCTCCACGTACGTTCCGGACTTGATCCACAGCGTCGGCTCGACGATCGGCGTCGCGCTGCCGTTGTAGATTGACGCCGCACCGGAAACGACCGTGGACCAGGGAAACGTGAAGGTCCCCACTTGGATGACGTTCAGTGGGCCGACCCAGACTTCGAATCGCGGCTGACGCCAGGCCTCGCGCGAGCTGGTCGTGCCGAAGATCGTCCCGGCGTTGTTGGTGCTGGTGGAGCAGCCGCCGCCCGCGCCGGTTGGCACGCCGTCGAAGTTGATCAGCGCGTTCGAGAACCAGCCGATGCGCGTGGTGGGGTTGGCGTCGTCGTTGTACGACATGACCGTCCGCCAGTTGCCGGTGTTCCCGCTGAAGCGGTGGCCGTACGAGTCGCAGTAGTAGTTGCAGCCCGTTCCGGCATCCTCGCGATTGTGCGCACAGCCCTGCAGGTGTCCGAGCTCGTGCGCATAGGAGAAGTTAGAGCTCGCGCAGCTGCGGTCGACAACGCAGAACCCCCACGTCGCGTCGCTCGGCAGGCAGTACGCCAGCCCGCAATCCGTGTAATTCGCGTCGCTGACGAACAGCGTCATGAAATCGCCGCCGAACGTGTTCCGCTCGGCGTGAACGTTGTCCATGAAGCCGTCGGCGGGAATGCGCAGGCGATCGCGATCGGTCGTGAAGTCGCCGGTTTCCGTGTAGGTGATTTCGCCGCGAAAGACCAGCACCACGCGCGCGGGGATGCCACTGTTGGCGTAGGTGACGTTCGCGGTATCGGCAGCGAGCTGGCATTCGGCGTTCATTGCGTTCACGCCGCCGGCCTCCATCCGGGCCGCCGCCGTGTAGTAGATCATCGTGTCGAAATGCTGGCGGGGCGCGCTGCACACGCCCCGCAGCGGGCCCTCGTCCGGCGGCGGCGCACAGGCCGGAGCGAGCGACTGGCGGGCATCGATCAGTTCCGGCGTCATTTCGAGCGGCGCCGTTTCGGTGGCGCAGCCGCCGTACGCCTTGGCCGCGACGGACTCGATCTCATGTACGCCGGCGGCGACGTATCCGATCCGGTACGCCTGATTCCGCAGCGGCGCGTGAACCAGGCCGACCAGCGCGTCCTCCTCGACGACCAGGATGAAGAAGCTCGACGCGTCGTCGATCAATCGGCCGAACACGCTGTACTGCGCGGCGGCGCGGCGCTCGACACGATCGACCAGGCCGTCAACGAACGCTCCCGGCGCGACCAGAATTCGCGCCGGTCCGCCCGAGGTCAGCGACGCGATCCGTTGGAAGTCCGGCAAGACCGGCGTCGAGCCGGCGGCCCGCGCCGCGACGCCCGCGGGCCACGCGGCCGGTTGCAGCACATCGACTTCGGCCGCCGCAACCTGTGCTTTGACGACCGGCGCGAGCAGAATAACGAGCCCGGCGGCGACGATCGTGAATGACCGCGGGCGAACGCGCGATTCCCAGCCGCGCTCGCTTGCGCGTCGCGTTCTGACGCGGAGCGTACTCGCGCAGGGTGCGTTGCTTTTCAGAATGTGGTATTCGCGATTCATAGTCCCACGCTCCTACTGAAGATTGACGAGGACGAGCACGAGTCCCTTTTTGCCCGCGGCCAGGCCGCTCATGGCCTTGCCGATCGTCGCACCCTGTGCGCGGGGTAAATCGGCAGCTTTCATCGCGTGTCCCGCCGTGTCCGAGGTTGTCAGCAAGTCGCCGGCCTCGATCGCGCCGCTGGTCGCGTCGCACTGCACCCAGACGCGACCGGAGAGCGCGATCGCCGGTGCGTCTTCGTGTCCGGGCAGGTTTCCGAGGATGGCGCCGACCGGAATGTCTCCCGCGCCACTGACAACGCCTGCAACGCGGCGGTTGTACGCGCCGCGCGCCACGCGGAGCTTGCCGGCGTGGTCGGGGTCGATCTCCATCACCGTGCCGGGCTTGACGGCGTCGGATGATTCGCTGGTCGGGAACTTCTCCGCCACGTCGGCGCCGGTGATTGCAACAACGGGCACGTAGAGCGTCGGAGCGACGGCCGCGTTCTGTCCGATGCGGACGTCGCCGCCTTCGTGATTGAGATAGAGCGTGGACGTCTGCCCGTTGTTGCGGGCCATGATTTCATTGGCATCGATCGAGATGTTCGCGGTGGCCGTGTCGCCGATGACGACGATTCCGCCGCCGCCGGGCGACGTGTCCGAGCTGTCATTCACGTGCAGCTTGGCTTGAGGGCTGGTCGTGCCGATCCCGGTTGTGCTCAGGTGAGACTCTCCCCACACGAGCAGCGCCTGCCCGCTGCCAAGGAAGCCGGAGCCGGCGAACACGCCTCCGTAGCCGGCTGAGGTGTTCGCAACGCCGTAAACGCCCCACCAGCCATTGCCGTACACGCCTTGGCCGCCCGTGGTGCTGAGCGACTCGCCGAAGACGCCGCGCCCGGGCCCGCTGTGCCTACCCCACACGCCGTAGGTATTGTTCGACGTGCTGCTTGAGACGGTCCCTCTGACCCCTGCGGTGCCCGCGCCCGGCGTTGCGCTGCTGATCAGCCCGTGCAGTCCGACTGCGCCGGCGGCGGTTGAACTTTGCACGGCATAGACAGTCGGGGCGGTTCCGCCCGATGACGTCGCGTA
This sequence comes from Phycisphaerae bacterium, assembly GCA_046350315.1. Classification (GTDB taxonomy): domain Bacteria; phylum Planctomycetota; class Phycisphaerae; order UBA1845; family Fen-1342; genus CAZHTF01. The sequence goes on along the minus strand of JAXMAP010000002.1, from coordinate 391,732 downwards.
GATTGCGGAGTTGTTTCCATCGTTCTCGACCCGCACGCCCCAGTTGCCTGAGGCGGGAACGACGTGCAGTTGCGCTGAAGCCGGGCTGGTGGTTCCGATCCCGACAAGACCCGTATCGGTTACCGTCAGCCGGTCGCCGTCGAGATTCAAGCGCCAGTCGCCCGTTGCGCCGTCCAAATACGTCCAGCCGACTTCGCCGGTCGGGCCCGCCTTGTAGCCGTAGAACGGCAACCCCGCAGCGCCATCGGTTCGGATGTACATGCCGCCGTAGCCGGCGTTCACGGGCGCTTGGACGCCGAAGAACTCCGCGCCGGTTACGGGCGTCGAGCGCTTGATGCCGACAAAACCGCTGTTGGTATTGCTGATGGCCGTCCCGCTGCCGGCCCAGAACCCCGGAGCGCCCGGGCCGTCGAGGGCGAACATCGCGTAGGGCACGGCGGTGAGCGCCTGACGGCCGGTCAGGACGGTGTACGCCGGTCCGCCGGTGCAGTTGGCCGGCGTGGCGTCGGTGCGCACGCCGACCTCAAGCCAACGGGCGTTTCCGTCGAAGGGCGAAAGGCCGAAGTCCAGTTCGACCGTGAACAGCCCGTTCACCGGCACGACGCCGTCGACGCAGTCCGTCGCGATCGGGGCCCCACCCGCCGCAGCGTCGAAAAGCTGGAAACGCAGGTCGTACGTCCCGGTGGCAGGCGCTCCGGATTGATCGAGTTTCCCTTGGTAAGTGAACGCGGTTGAGAGGGGCGCCTGGGCCGCCGCGCCGGCGACGACGCCGATGCCGATTGCGATGGAAAGCAGTCTCATTGCTCGAATCATGGCTTTCTCCGCGGTTAGAGGTCGAATGGTCAATTGTTCAGGGATGCGGCACGCGCCGGCGCGCACGGCTTGTCAAGAATCGGTTCGCTTGCGCGATGTTGGACCGTCGGCGCGGTTGCCTGGCTGTATAGCGCCGGGTGCTGACACGTGCCGCGCTTGTGAGCAGGCCTATCTTCTTCGACCGGAATGCGGTTCGCCTCGGCCCACCTGTCCTGTCGGATGCCGGTGATCTGCCACGAGACTTCGACGCGCCCGGTGCTGCTGCGAATCGTGAACTGATTGTCGCGCAGCTTGCCGACGACCTTGAGGTGCACGAACGCATCGACAGTCGGCGTCGTCCAGCACCGTGAGCTGATAGCGGAATTCGCGGTCACGGCCCGGTCAGACCGAACTCTTGCAGCGCCGAACATGAAGTCCTCCTTGGGACCTGTTCCCATCGTCGGTAGAATGGTTTGCGGCCCAGCGGCTGGACTTCAGGTCTCCAGCAGCTCACCCGTACGTTCGAAATCCGGCTTGACGGGCCGTCACGAATCTCACTACGGGCCGCAATGATGGAGAAAGTGGAGTCGTTCACGCGCATGCTCAACGCCGCCGCCGGCGGTGACGCGCGGGCCGCATCCGATTTGCTGCCGTTGATTTACGACGAATTGCGCAGCATCGCGCGGGCCCGTGTGGGCGGCGGGCGCGCCGCCACGACGCTGCAACCCACGGCGCTGGTTAACGAGGCGTACCTGCGGCTCTTCGGCGGGCAGACTCCGACCTGGAGCAGCCGCGGGCACTTTTTCGCCGCCGCCGCCCAGACCATGCGCAACATCCTGGTCGATCAGGCGCGGCAGAAGGCCAGCCTGAAGCGCGGCGGCGGGCGGGCGCGCGTCGCCGAGGGCGAGTGGACGGCGGCGATCGAGCCGCCCGCGGACGACGTGCTGGCGCTGGACGAGGCGCTAAAAGAGCTGGAGCGCAGCCACCCGCGCAAAGCACGGCTGGTCATGCTGCACTGCTTCTGCGGGCTGTCGCTGGAGGAGACCGCGGCGGCGCTGGAAGTCTCGCTCAGTACGGTCGAACGCGAGTGGCGGTTCACCCGCGCGTTGCTGAAAGCGCGGCTGTGTGACGAAAAAAACGCCGGGAGCTGAAGGGGCGCGGCGCGGATTTACGTACGGTGCATCATGATCCCGCTGGACGATTCGCGCGTTCGCACCGCGGAGGTCATATTCCGCGAAATTGTCCAAACCCCGCCGGAACGCCGTCGCGCCGCGCTGATCGAGCGCTGCGGCTCGGATCTGGAGCTGCGCGAGTTCGTCGAGCAACTGGTGGCGTGCGACGCGCAGTCCGACGGGCGCGACGACCCGCGCCTGTGCCTGACCAAGTCGCATGTGTCGCGCCTGCCTTCGGCCGGCCCAACGCGCGTCGGCCACTACGCGATCGTGCGCGAGATCGGACATGGCGGCGCCGGCGTCATCTACGAAGCACAGCAGTCGCGGCCGCATCGCCGGATTGCGCTGAAACTGCTGCGATTCGCCGAGCCAGGGTCAGAAGCGCTGCGACGTTTTCAGCTTGAGGCGGAAGCGCTCGGCAAGTTGAATCACGCGGGCATCGCGCACATTTACGAGGCAGGGATCGACGATGCCGTCGCGCCGACCGGCGAGCGCGTCCGCGTGCCGTTCGTGGCGATGGAGCTGATTCAGGGACCTCCGCTTTGCGAGTACGCGGATACACGTCAACTGAGCGTGCGATCGCGCATCGCGTTGCTGGCGCGTGTCTGCGACGCCGTGCATCACGCGCATCAGAAGGGTGTGATACACCGCGATTTGAAGCCCTCCAACATTCTGATCGTCGAGGCGCCCGACCCGCCGCAGCGCGCCCAGACCGCCGACCAGGGGGCTGTGACCCGGGCTGACCCTGCGGCGAGTCTCGCCGTGCCCAAAATCATCGATTTCGGAGTCGCGCGATTGGACGCCGCGTCGCTGAACTCGGTTGCTCAGACGCGCGCGGGACAACTCCTGGGGACGGTCGCCTATATGTGTCCCGAGCAGCTCGCCGGAGATGCGGATGCCGTCGACACGCGCAGCGATGTGTACAGCCTGGGGGTCGTCGGCTACGAGTTGCTTGCCGGACGTCCGCCGATCGACGTCGCACACCTGCCGCTGCCGCAAGCGATCCGGGCGATGGCCGAGCAGGACCCGCCGCGCGCTGGGACCGTTCGGCGCGAATTGCGCGGCGATCTGGAGACCATTCTCGCAAAGGCGATGGAGAAGTTGCCGGACCGACGGTACGTCTCTGCCGCCGAGTTTGCCGCCGACTTGCGCCGGTTTCTGAGACACGAGCCAATCTCGGCCCAACCCAGGCGACGCCTCTATCGGGTGGCGCTCTTCGCGCGCCGCAACCGGGCACTGGTCACGGTCGCCGGCTTCGCGCTGCTGGCGTTGATCGGCGGTGTCATCGGCACAGCCACATTCGCCTGGCGCGAAAGCCGACAACGTCTCCAGGCAACCGACGCGGCCCAGCGCGCGGAGGGGGCGGTGCGGTTCTTGAGTAACATGTTGGCGTCGGTGGATCCGCGTTCCCCACACGGAGCGAGTTTCACGGTGCGCGAAGTGCTCGACGCCGCCGCGGAACGATTGACGAAGGGCGAACTGACGGATCAGCCGGAGGCTCGGGGACAGATTCACCGCACGCTGGGCGAGACCTATTACAACCTGGCTTTCTACCCTGAGGCGCGCGCGCAGCTCAGCATGGCATTGTCTCTGTTGAGCACTGCGAAGCCGCGGCAAGACGCAGCGCTTGTCGACACCACCCGCCTGCTGGCCGGCGCCGCGAGCGGGCTGGCCGAGTATTCGACCGCCGAGCGACTGTATTCGGAAGCGCTTCAGGCCGCGTGGCGGCTCCGCAAGCCCAAGCCGCATGCAGCGAGCGTACTGAATGATCTGGGCGTATGCCTCGCCGCTCAATCCAAATTCGACGAGGCTGAGTCGGCTTATCGCCAAGCGCTCGAGTTGCGCACAACTACGCCTGACATCGACCCGCTCGACCTGGCCCAGAGTCTATCGAACCTGGGAACGCTGCTTCACATGCGCAGCCGCCTGCAGGACGCCGAACCGCTGTTGCGCGAGGCGCTGCGAATCCGCCGCGCGCTCCTCCCGCCGAATCATCCTCAGCTTGCCGACTCGGCCCGGAACCTGGGCAGCTTGTTGCAACGGTGCCAGGAACTGGATGAAGCCGGTGCGCTGCTCGAAGAGGCGCTGGCGATCAGCCGCAAAGCGCTGCCCCCTGGGCATCCGGACCTGGCCATTTCGCTGAATGCGTACGCGTTCCTGCTGAAGGCGCGCGGCCGGCTCGACGAGGCGGTTTCGCTGCTCCGCGAAGCGGTTCAGATTCAGCTCGATCGCAACCCGCCGGACCATCCGGATGTCGGCATCGCCCGTGTAAACCTCGCGCACGCCTTGTCCGAACTCGGTCGCCCCGCCGAATCCCTGCGTGAAGCGGAGCAGGGGCTGGAGGTGCTCCGCCGCGCGTTCGGTCCTGACAACCCGATGGTCGCGTCGGCGCTGCACAACCTGGCGGTCACGATGAGCCAGAACGGCGAGTTTGCGAACACCGAGCCGATGCTGCGCGAGGCGCTGCGCATTGTCGAACAGCAGTTCGGTCCCGCGCACGACGCGACGGCACACATGCGCGATTCGCTCGGCGTCATGCTGCTTGCGCTCGACCGGCCCGCCGACGCGCTGGATCAGCTCGAACCTGCCCTGGCGCGACGTCGAGAGCTCCTCGGCGAATCGCACACAAAGGTCGGACTGAGCTGGTGCAATGTCGCCCAGGCTCGACTGCGCGCCGGCGATCCAGTTGGGGCGTCAGAAGCAGCGGACCGCGCCGCCGATATCCTGCAATCGGATGCGGGTTCCTCGGCTCAACTTGCCGTGGCAATGCTGACGGGCGTCGAAGCACGCCTGAATTCTGATGTAAGCGAAGCGGAAACGAGCTCGGCGGCGCGGGCCATCGTGGCGGAAGCGCGCAGCCGGCTGTGCGCTGCGTACTCCGAGCATTCCTGGCAAGTTGCGGACGCCGACCGCGTCGAAGCACGGAGGCTTGTGCAATGCGGACAGGTCGAGGAAGCATCTGCGCTGCTCGCCGAGGCGCTGGCCAAACTCGACACCAGCGCGACGAAGCAGGCGCCGCACTCAGCGCGAGTTCTTCGTCAGACGCTCGCGGCACTGGCCGAATTGCCCGCACAGTAAGAAACAAACGGTGTTGCGCGCGGCGTGCTGCTATGGAGGCCCGAAGACTCGGGTCGATTCTCGATTGTCGCCGGTGATCTCGCGCGCTGCGAAGTGAACTTGAGTAGGAATGTAAACTCCGCGGTGCGGGGGCGGCGCGCGCGGGCGAGACGCCCGCCGCACCCGAACGATTGTGACCGATCCCCGCCGCGCCGCCCCGCGACCCGGGCCAAATTTTGGTTGACGTGCCGCGCACGGCGGCGGACGATGAAAGCACGGCGGGCGGGCGGCCCTCACGCGGCTACCGAGTATCTGCCGCAGGGAGAGGAAGATTCTATGCTTCGGTGCTTCTCATTCTCATCGTCCTGTTTGGCGGTCATCGGCCTGGCGGTGCCGGCGTGGGCCAGCACGCCGGCTCGGATTGTCGTTCGCGTCGGCGACGCGATCCCGGGTGGACTGAGCGTCTCGCAGATCAACGACCCGTACACAAATGGAAACGGCACGGTCGGGCTGCTGATCGTGCTCTCGGATAGCTCGCGCGGCATCTGGTATGACACGGGGCCGATCTACAATTCCAGCTCCCTGCTGCCCAATGTCGCCACCGGCGGCGAGGGAACCATCGGCGTCAGCAACACCGGCGGATTCATCTACAGCCCGTCCTACAACGGGAACGACGCCGTCGTGACGCACGCCGGGCTGCTGCTCCAGGCGACGGACCCGATTCCCAACACGGCCCTGTTCAGCAGCTTCAACAGCCGCCCGACCATGTCCGCCGACGGCACGGCCTGGTGGGTCGGAGGCGTAACGTCGACCGCGGGCGGCGCGACGCAGGGCCGCGCGATGATGAAATGCTCGAATCCGGCGGATCCGAGCACGATCCAGATCCTGTTCCGCTCGGGCGATACGCTCGCCGGCGAGACGATTGACACAACCGGAATTCAGTTCGGCTACGACGTGTCGGACAATGGCCTGCATCTGGTCAACATCATGGATTGGACCGGCGCGACCGCGACAGACGCCGCCGTCGTCGTCGACGGCGTGAGCGTGGCGCGCGAGGGAAGCTTGGTCGTGGGCGGCAGCGGCGCGGAGACTTGGACGTCGTTCGCCGGCCCCGGCGTCAACAACACGGGCGATTACGTCTTCAGCGGCGACACGACGAACGCGACCACCGCCGACCAAGTGATCTACTTCAACGGCGCGGTAATCGCGCGCGAGGGGCAGGTCATCGGCGGCGTCACGCTGGGCGGCGCGACGAACTGGACCAGCATCAACAACCTGCGCGAGGTCGTGTTCATCGAATCGTCCTCGGAAACCGAGACGCTGTTCTGGGGCACCGGGCCGTCATTCACGGACCTGGCCAAAGTTGCGTCCGTGGGCGACCAACTCGACATCGACGGAGACACAATCGCCGATTTCACGCTCAGCGACTTCAACGCGTCGGCCGCGATCGCGCCGGGACTAAGTCTGGCCGATGACGGGTGGGTATACGCCGACGTTGACATCACGCCGATCGGCGGCGGCACGGCAGTGGTCGCCATCGTCGGCTTCCGCACGCCGCGCGTGTGCGCCGGCGACCTGAATGGCGATCGCGCCGTGAACGAAACGGATTTGGGCATATTGTTGGCGGCGTGGTTGTCGGGCCCCGGCGGCGACCTGGATGGCGACGGCGACACGGATTCGTCTGACCTGGGAATCCTGCTCGCGAATTGGGACCGCGTGTGTCCGTAGGCCCCGCGGCGCGGCGAGTCAAGCGCAAAATCGAGCGGGTAGCGGCTCGGTTTCGCGAAGGAACTCCCCAGCCGAGCCCCGACCGTAAGGGAAGGGTCTCTTGCGACCGCAGAAGGCCGCTGCCCTACGGTCGGGCCTCGGTGTCGAGCGTTTCTCGGGGTCGCAAGCGAAACTGAGCCACTACCTGAGTCGATTTGCCGCGTGGAAAGTTTCATCCAATTCCGGCGCAACTCGCGCTATCGCGTCGCGTCGCGTGTGCTATACTCCGAATGAACCAGCGCGGGGCGTCTTGCGCTGCGTGTGAACCGGATTTTGGATCAACCCCTGGGTTGTGCGACACGGAAGCATCCGTTTGCGCGAACCGATACGCTGAACCCTGGGAGGCCGAAACGTCTGCCCGCCGGCGGAGGCGCCTTTGAGCGTTGGGCCTGCGGCGACCGCGGCCGCCCACTTGAAAGTAGGGTTCCAGCAAACCGCTTCCACCGGCGACGCCGGAGGTTGTTCCGGTCTTCACGGGCGGCGCCACATCGGGCCGCCCGAACTTTTTCCTGGACAAACGCGCGCGACTTCGCGTCACCGCATCAGAACGCAAAGCGCAAGCGAGCGCGGCCGCGAAACGAGCTTGCTTGCATCGGGCGTTCTGACCGGCGAGCTCGCACACAATGACATGGCGATCGCAGGTCGCGCGGCGATGGGTTAGACGCGATGCGCGAGCAGCACTGTGATGTCGTCGGGCTGAAAGCCGCCCTGTGTGAATGACTGCAAGTCGGACAGCATCTCTTTGAGCATGATGCTCGCGAGCTGCCCAAACCCGTCGCCAAGAATGCTCAGGAAGCGATCCTGGCCGAAGATCTCGCCCTTGCGGTTGCGGGCCGTTGTGACGCCCGGCGTGAAGAGCGCCACCGTCTCGCCGGATTCGAGTTGCTCGGTCAGCAAGGCGTACTGCGTGCTGCGGGCGGTTCCAAGCGCCGCCGTGGGTTCGCCGCCGAGTTGGCGCTCTTCGCCACGGTGACCGATGACATACGCGCCCGCGAATCCAGCGACCGAGTAACGCAGAACGCCTGTGCCGGGATCGATCACGCCGGCAAAGCAGTGTTGCGGGTGATCGTCCTGACCGTCGTACAGCAGAAAATTAAGCGTGCGCAGAAAGATGTTCGGCGCGTCAAGGTGCATGGCCGCGGCGCGGAACACCGACTGCGCCTGCGCGATGAGCATGCTGGGAATCGGACCGCTCGACGGCGTGTGCGCGACCATGAACGCCGCCATCTGGTTCGACAATTTCACCACGTCATAGATGTCGCCCGTGCGCTCGCGGCCGGTTTCGCGGAATGCGCCGAATTGCAGCGCCTCCCACTGCGGCAATTTGCGCGGCGTCAGGCGCGCCTGGATCGCGTGCGCCACGCTCACCTCGCCGTTGATCGTCGCGGCGCGATTCTGCGCGATCTCGCGGAAAATCGCGTCGAGCGCCACAGCGATCTGATTGAGCAGCAGAATGAACTGGTCAAGATCGGGCGTGTCATAGCGCCGGCCGGACTCGGGCGCCTCCAGATACACCATCCCGATCGGACCTTCCGGACCCGGCAGCGGCCCAGCCAATGCCGAAACCGGATGCCCCTCGCCACCCGACGGCGCGACGATGAATTGCCCGCGATCCAGCACGCGCGGTTTCATGCGGTCGCCCAGCTCGGGCAGGTCGGCGGATTGTCCGGTCAGCAGGCGACCCTCGACGTAGTCCATCGAGCCGTAGTTCACCCGCCGTACGCCGATCCAGGCGCGGTGCGCGGCGAACGTCTCGAGCAGCGATTGCAACGCGACATCCATCAGTTCTTCGATCGTCGCGGAGCTGCCGGCGCGGAAGCCGACGTGCCCGAATCGCGGTAACACGGATTGCGGAATCGTCAACGCTTCGTCCGCGCGCTTGATCACGGCGCCGCTGGGCAGTGACGCCTGCACAAAGCGGGCCATTTGCTCCACGCCGCCTGCGGAGGCCGGCCGGGCCGGAACGTGCACCGGCGCGGCGGGCGACGCCCCCTCGCCGTCGACGTACGCCCGAATGCAGTATTCGCCGAGCTGGATTTGGTCGCCGTGACGCAGCGGCGTGCGATCCTCGATGACGGCGTCGTTCACGCGCAGGACGGTCTGATGCGCGAGCTGCTGAACAACCCAGTGATCGCGCGACTCCGGATAGATGACGGCCTGCTGCGCCGCAATGCCGGCGTCAGGCAGGCAGATTCGGCAGGTGTCGCGCGAGCCGATGAAGAGCGCCTCGGCAGCGGCGTGGACTTCCAAGATCTGCGACCCATTGGCCAACACCACCAGGCGCATCGCACGCTCACTAAGAGCACAGATTCGGGGCGCACCAAGAACGCCCACCGAACGCGAATTGAACCGCGAACCGCATGCGGCGATCAAACACTTCGATTTCGACGACTGTCACGGGTATCTTATCGGCAGCAGTATCGATCTTCCAGCCGCGCCGCGGAGCCAGAATCTCGCCGGGCTAGCGCATTCTCGGAATTGATCTGTTGTCGAAAACGGGGAGTGCGGGCATCCTGCCGGAACGATGCGAGCTCGAAGCGCGCACTGCCCGCCAGTCCAAAATCGAGATGTTCTAGAGCGGATATTCATTTCTCGCGTAGCATCGGGCACGGAGGCCCAACGCTACGGAACACCTGAGTCTGCTCTAGCTCGTCGCCGCGGGATTTACCGTTTCTGCTCTTTCGCCCACGAATCCCTCAACGAGACGGTGCGGTTAAACACCGGCTTGTCCGGGCGCGAATCGGGGTCAGCGCTGAAATAACCGTGCCGTTCAAACTGGTAGCGCGCGCCGGCCGGTGCGTCCTTCAGGCCCGGCTCCACGAACGCGTCGAGCGTCGTCAGCGAATTCATGTTCAGATTCACCAGCCAGGCCGGCACTGCCCCGCGCTGGCTCGAACCACGCGCGGCGGCATCCGCGGCGCTGCTCACTGAATCCGCCGGCGCGACGCCCAGCGCCTCGGCCTCCTCCTCCGCGCCGGCCTCGTCAATCGACTCCGGATCCGGGCGGTTGAACAGGTGCTCGTACAGGCGCACTTCGCAAGGGGCGGCGTGCAGCGCACTGACCCAGTGCAACGTGCTCTTGACCTTGCGGCCGTCGGGCGCGTCGCCGCCGCGCGTCGCCGGGTCGTAGGTGCAGCAAATTTCATTGATCTCGCCGCTGGCCGGGTCTTTGGTGAATCCCGTGCAGCGGACAAGGAACGCATAGCGCAGGCGCACCTCGTTTCCCGGGTAGAGCCGCCAATACTTGGGTGGCGGCGTTTCCATGAAGTCTTCGCGCTCGATGTACAGCATGCCGCTGAACGGGACTTTTCGCGTTCCGGCGGCGGGATCTTCCGGGTTGTTCACCGCGTCGAGCCACTCGACCTGCCCAGTCGGCCAATTTTCGACCACGAGCCTCAGCGGCCGTAGAACGGCCATCGCGCGCGGCGCGGTTTTGTTCAGGTGCTCGCGCACGCATGCCTCAAGCAACTGAATCTCATTCACGCCGTTGAATTTCGCCACGCCGATCCGTTCGCAGAAGTCGCGCAGCGCCTCGGGCGTGTAACCGCGGCGGCGCATGCCGGAGATGGTCGGCATGCGCGGATCGTCCCAGCCGCGGACGATGCCCTCTTTCACCAGGTGCAGCAGCTTGCGCTTGCTCATCACGGTATACGTGAGATTGAGCCGCGCAAACTCGATCTGCCGCGGATGGTGAATCTTGCGGCCCCACGGACCGCCGCCGTCGTCTGTCCGGCCGTCGTTCACGGCGTCGATGAACCAGTCGTACAGCGGGCGGTGATTTTCGAATTCCAGCGTGCAGATGCTGTGCGTGATGCCCTCGATCGAGTCTTCGAAGCCGTGCGCCCAGTCGTACATCGGGTAAATGCACCACTTGTCGCCGCTGCGGTGATGCTCGGCATGCAGAATGCGGTACATGACCGGGTCGCGGAGATTCAGATTGGCGTGCGCCATGTCGATCTTGGCGCGCAGTGTGCGCGAGCCGTCGGGGAATTCGCCGCGCCGCATGCGCTCGAACAGGTCCAGGTTCTCGGCGATCGGGCGATCGCGAAAGGGGCTGGCCTTGCCCGGCTTGGTCAGCGCGCCGCGCGTTTGACGCACCTGCTCAGCGTTCAGGTCGCAGACATAGGCCTTGCCCTTCTTGATCAGCTCCACGGCCCAGTCGCACATTTGCTGGAAGTAGTCGCTGGCGAAGAGCACGCCGGCCAGCGCGTCATCGTCGCGCACGCCCGGCCAGCGCGCCCCAAGCCAGCGCACGTCGGCGACGATGGAGTCGACATACTCCTGTTCCTCTTTCACCGGATTGGTGTCGTCGAAGCGCAGGTTGAAGATGCCGCCATAGCGGGCCGCCAGGCCGTAATTCAGGCAGATGCTCTTGGCGTGTCCGACGTGCAAATAGCCGTTCGGCTCGGGCGGAAAGCGCGTGGCGACCCGCGGCCGGCCATCCGATCCGCGGCCCCATTTGCCGCCGGCACCGTCGGATTCGACGATTTCTTCGATGAAATTCAGCGCCCGGGCCGGGCGGTTGTCGATCATGGCGTTGATCCCACTTGTCGTACGGCGATCCGAATCAAGCGCGGCATGATACCATTCGAACCCCGATGCGGCCCGACAAGTCACATCTCGTTTCGCAACAAGGCCTCGCGCGGCACAGCAGCGCTTGCCGAGCGCGGAGTGGCTCATGCAGAACAACTTCAATCTCGATGCAATCTACCCGGCTGGTTATGCGCCGGAAATGGGATTCAAAGCACTCTTGCTTCACTGCACCCCGAGCGGCCGACGAAGCAACATTGCATTCCTGTTTCATGGCGCTGCCGGTCATAATCTGGAGTAGCTGCGAGAACAAACTCACCTTCGTTATGAGACTGGTTACGAGCGATACGAAGTAGCCCGCGACTTCATTCAGGCCGCTAAGTCGGTGCTAGAGTGGGCTATGAGGTCCATGGGACTGAGTTCCTGATGCCGACTCGGGCGCAGCCCAAGAGCAAAGAGATCCACGCGGCATCGATTCAATCGGAGATTGTCGTCCTGCTGCTGCTCGCGCCAAGCGAAACATCGAGTTCCTTGATGAATCTCGAATTCGAGAACCCGCGACAGTCGCAGCTCTGAATCGCTACACCTCCGCGCGCGATAGCGCCTCCGGCATCGGCGCGCCCGGCGGCGCATCCGCCGCCGCCACCAGCGCCTCGTCAATCACATCCAGCCCGCGATCGATGTCCTCGCGGTCGATATCGAGCACCGGCCGAAAGCGGACGGTTCGTTCGCCGCAGCCCAGCACCATCGCCTGGCGCTCGAAGCACGCGCGCCGAAAGCGATCGCGAATCTCCGCCGTGGGAAGATCAAAGGCGCACATCAGCCCGCGCCCGCGAACGGCGCTGATCTGCGGATGCCGTTCGGCCAGTTTGTGCAATTGCTCGAGCAGATACGCGCCGGTCTGGCCGGCTTTCTCGACCAGTCGCTCGCCTTCCATGATCCGCAGTATCTGCGTGGCGCGCACCATGTCCGTCAGATTGCCGCCCCAGGTCGAGTTAATCCGCGACGGCACCTTGAACACGCCGTCCACCTCGTCCAGACGCCGGCTGGCCATCAGGCCGCATTGCTGCATTTTCTTGCCGAAGCACAGGATGTCGGGAAGCACGTCAAAGTGCTGACAGGCCCACATCTTGCCCGTGATGCCCATGCCCGATTGCACCTCGTCGAAGATCAGGATCAGCTCGTGCTGGTCGCAGATTCGGCGCAGCTCGCGCAGGAACTCGCCGCGGAAGTGATTGTCGCCGCCTTCGCTCTGAATCGTCTCGGTGATGATGCAGGCCACATCGTGACCATGGCGGCTGAGCGCCTCTTCGATCTGGCGGATCGCTTCGCGCTCGCGGGCCGCCACATCCTCCGTCCGCCGCGGCTCGGGCAGCAAAAAGTCGATCGCCGGGTTGTCGATCCGCGGCCAATCGAACTTGGGGAAATACATCGTCTTACGCGGGTCGGTGTTCGTCAGGCTCAGCGTGTAGCCGCTGCGCCCGTGAAACGCCTTGCGGAAGTGAATCACACGCTGGCCGATTTCGCCGCGCCCGGCCGCAAGGTTCTTGCGCACTTTCCAGTCAAACGCGGCCTTCAGCGCGTTCTCGATCGCCAGCGCGCCGCCGTCGATGAAGAACAGGTGATCCAGCCCCGGCAAGCCGGCCACTTCAGCCACGGTCTTGACGAACTGCGCGTAGCTCCGCGTGTACACGTCGGCATTGGCGACTTTGGTCGTTGCGGCCACCAGCAGGCGCGCCTGAAATTCCGGATCGCGCAGGCCGGGGTGGTTGTAGCGCACCGGCTGCGAGGCGAAAAACGCGTAAAAGTCCACGTAGTCCCGGCCGCTGACGGCGTCATGCAGATACGCCCCGCGACTGGCCTGCGGGTCCATGACCAGTTGAAATCCATCGACCAGGATGTAGCGCTTCAGCGTCTCGACCACCTGGTCGGCGGCGACTTCGGGCGTCGGCTTCGTCACGGGCATTCGAACCTTCCTCCGTCACCCATCGTATCGGCTGGCGCCGACGCACGGCAAACGTCCCTGCGCCAAGTTCCCTGTCGCACAGGTTTTCCTGTGGCACCGTTCGCCCCTGTTCTTTCGCCCTGAAGAGCTCCGAAGAAATCTGAAATCTGAGAGTCCGGTCTGCGACTCCGATGCAGAGCCGCGCACGATTAGGTTCGCGATTCGATCTCTTCTCACGCTCCAAGAGGCGCACGATCTGCACACACTGCGTTTCTCGGACGAATCCACGCCGACCCGCCGCCGCAAGCCCCACGGCGTGCTGGGGGCCGAGGTGTGGGTGGCGCTGGCCGCGGCCGGCGAAGCTCCGCCGCTGGCCCGCTTCGCCGGAATGGCGAATGGCGAAGAGCGATTAGCGAATTCGGAAGAGAACGGCGCGGCGCTGCCCGGCTTCCGGTTCCTTTCGGTCAGCACGAGCGGCACGCTGCAAACCGACTTCACGACGGCCGAAGCGGGCAAAACGGCGTACTACGCCCTGCGCTGGCTCAACACGCGCGGCGAAACAGGGCCGTGGAGCGAAATCGCGGCGCCGACGGTGGCGGCGTAAGTCGCGCTGCGCGGGCCCGCCTATTTGCGCTTCTTGCGCCTTGTCTTCGGTTTCCTCGTTTCCGGATCGCTGAAGTCGCCCGCTTTCAGCCAATCGGTGCCAGAACGATCAACATCGCACCCCGCGTTTTCCAATTTCGTCGCCAACTCCTGTCGCTTCCCAGCGTCATCGGTCATCTGCACGACATGGCGCCCCGCAATGTCGCTGAACGGTCGCACTTTGCCGAGTTGAACCATGACAGTTCGATCCGGGTGCGACGAGAAGGCCCGCCCGGCCTCAAAAAGGACGTTCGGCCTCGCTTGCCCGGTCTCGCGGCGCTCAAAGGGCGCATCGGAGTCGGATAGCAACTCCGGGCGCAAGCGAGCAAGATCATCCGGTGTGAGCAGAACGACGATTGCTCGAGCGTTACCGAACCCGGCGTCCAAAACTTGGCCGATGTAGGGCGCGGCCTTCTTGCTCATGGCAATAGCGGAGTTCCATTCGATAGGCTTGATGCCCAATGATCGCAGGAAGGCAAACATGGCATCCCTCGCATCGCCATCCCGCCCATGCACTACGAATGCCTGATTGGCGGTCTTCTTCTGAGTCTTCTTCGTGCCCTTGGCTGACGGGCTGGCGCGCACGCCCGAAGCTGCCGACGGGGTCGCGGCAGTACCGTTTGGCGGCGCCACTGGGCTCCCTGCTTGTCGCAGTTGCGAGAGTTCTTCACTGGTCGCAAAGCGGTTGATCGTGATGCCGGTTTCTGCCCCGACCTTGATCGCGGCAAGGTGGCGCGGGAGATACTCGGCGCTCGCGGCCTGCTGGATCCGGGCATAAGCCTGCGCCCGGCTCAAACCGGTCTTCTCCATGATTGCGGTGAGCAGTTTGGGATTGATCTTGGCCATTGCGTCTCACTTCGATTTCGACTTTTTGCCCGTCTTCGGATTCTTGCCTCTCCGCTGGTTCGACAGTTCGACGCTGACGGTGTTCCGCGTCGTCCCGAGCAAGGCGGCGATTTCGGCGGGTTTGAACCCCGCTCGACCAAGCAATCCGATCTGCTCGGTCTGCTTGCGCTCTTGGACCAGAAGCAAGCCCAAAAGGCTGACCAAACGAGACTCGAAGATCGTCATGCCCTCGGCACGCTCAGTGAGTTCCTCAACCACGTTTCCCTTTGCCATTCCGCTTCCCTCCCTTCTTGTTCCTAGCCTGGCGGGCGAGTTCCCGCAGGGAACCCGGCGTACTACCGACGACGCCCGCGCGGTCGTGCATCGGCAAGCCCAGTTTCTCGAGGAACGCCGCCTGCTCCAGCGTGGACTTGTCTCGGTACTCGGAGTTTTTGAGGCAGAGATAAGCGAGGCAGCGGGCGATCACGGCGGACCAGTTGGGGTCGTGTCCTTCATTCGGCATCGGAAACCTCCGTGTATTGCCGAAGCGCAGTATACCCGCATCGGCCAATCCGGAGCGAGTCTCGCTATCCGGTTGTGGTGTCGGTTAGCGACCTCTCCAAATGCCATGAGCTGTCAGGCCTCGGCACGCTCGGCCAGAGGCGCAAGAGTCTGCGCGCTCGGCCCCAGCGGGGCCACGGGTTGTAGCCACGGGTGGAGCGGAGTCCGCCGAGAGGCGGACGGAGCGCAACCCGTGGGAGCCCGGTTGGTTCCTCAGTCCTGCCCCCGAGGGGCAGAGGAAGCGCGCGTCACGCGAGGCGCAATGCACGCGCGCTGCGCACACTTCCTCCGCCCCTCCGGGGCGGGCCGTGCTGCGCGACCGGTGTCCACGGGTTCCGGTCGCCTGCGGCGACCTCCACCCGTGGCTACAAACCTGCGCCCCTTCGGGGCGAAGGGCGGGTGATTCGGGGCGAACACCCGTGCGGGTACGGCGAATGTCCACGCAGACTTGTGACTTGATTGTTGCAGCGCCGATTCCGGCCCCGAAGGGACCGCGGAATGTAGCCACGGGTGGAGCGTGTGCGCGGCGCAGCCCGCACACGCGGAACCCGTGGAAGAAGGATGTGTTTCCTGATCCTGCCCCGGAGGGCAGAGGAATCGCGCGTGCGCGTGTTGGCTCAGTCGAACACGTAACGCTCGTCGAACTCGATTTCGTGTGCTCGCAAGAACCGCAGAAGCTCTGTCTTGAAATCCTCGTGCTTGTGATGCTCGGCCTGATTCGCGATGTACTTCTTCAGCGTCGCCTCCTGCGACTTGCTGACGGAGAACGCGCTGTATCCCTCCTGCCATGCGAACTTGGCGAGATTCGGGAACGTCTGATGCACCCAGAGCGACGAGCGCGCCTTGATCGTCTTGAGCAGGTTCGAGACGGTCTCGTCGGGTCGCCAGCGAACATACAAGTGGACGTGATCGGCGACGCCGCCGATGTCGTAAAGGACGCCACGCTCCGCGCGGATGATGCCGCCGATGTACGGATAGAGACGTTCGGCGAGGTCGGGTGTAATCCACGGTTCGCGGTGTTTGGTGGAGTAAACGATGTGCAGAAGAATCTGCGTGTACGTGCCGGGCATGGACCCTCCTCTGCCCCTTCGGGGCAGGAAGAAAGGAGGATGATAATCCCGCGTCCACGGGTTCCGCTCGGCCCTATCGGGCCTCGCTCCACCCGTGGCTACATTCCGACGCCCCTTCGGGGCGAAGAAGCGCGCCGGAAGGGCGAACACGCGCTTCTGCGGGGCAAGCACGCGCGCTCAATCAGATCGAGTCGTAATCAAGTGGGGCCACGCGTCAACCGATGCCCCTCCCAGTTTCCCCCGCGTGCCGGTTGATGGCTCGGGTAGCGGGCGCGCGCGTCCAGCGTGGGCGGCGCCGAACGCGAGCGGTCCGGCGAATCCAAAAGGCGGTACCACCTCTTATGGCCGACCATCTGCCCGGGCCCGACGCCGACTATCAGGCGTGGGTCACGAACTCGGCCACGTAGTTCACAGGCGGGACGCCTATGCCACCCCTGGCCGCGCTCGGGCTGGTCGCGGTCGACATGTCTGTCCGAACCGCGACCGTAAGGGAGTCGGGATGAGAATGGCCGTCTGAAGGCCGAGAACGTGCACATATTAATAACTAAGCGACCCGCCGCCTGAATCCCGCCTCTCCCGCCTTTCCCGCGCACCCCCGTAATCTCGCTCCCCTCGCGCGCCTACAAATCCCCGCAGCGCTCGCCGCCCGCCTGGCGCCAGGTCAGTCGGCGAACCTGCACGCGTCCACGCGCGCGACACAACAAAAAAAGTACGCAGGAGCGCGCACCGCTCTCACGGAGGTGTCTGGACGACGGCGGCAAACGCCCGTCTCGTCGCCGATCGCGACTTGCGACCCGCTCACCCGGGCTACCGCGCACGATGCCGCGAGTCATCTCTCGCGTCTCCGCTCGGCAGGTTGATTCGAGATTCCTCTCGCGTCACTCGTACGCCGCCTCGCGCGACAACGCCCGCGACGCCCTGCCAACGGCCGCGCGAGCGCATCTTAACCACAGACCCGCGCACCTCGCGCCGGTCATGGCTAGCCCCGGGGCCGGCGCCTCACTCCCGGCGGCGAACAAAGCGTGAGGCTCGGCGATCGCCGGATCGGAATGCTGCGTGGTACGGGCGTCTCGCCGGTGTCTTGCCCGCACTCAATTTGGTCAGCTGGTGTGCTCGATCACACCGCGCAGCGCGCGCGACAATTCCGCCTGAATCTCGAACGACTTGTCGCCGAATATTCCGGGATTGCACCACAGCGGCAGGACGCGTTCGCGCGCCTGGGACGCCGCGTGGCCGCTACGCGTCAAACGATAGATGTCGATCCGCTCGGCGGTCGGCAATTCGCCTGACTGAAACAGCGCCGCGTAGCGCGTCGGTCCGGCCACGTCGAATTGCCAGGTGAATGCGGTGTGTGCGAGGAAGCGCCGCGCCCATTCGCTCGCCGCGCGCGCCTCGCGCGCGAGTTCGCGACAGTAGATCAGCAATGGCTCCGCCGGCCAGCCGTCATGCACCGCGCCGCGGTCGATCCGCCCGCTTCGCACGAGCACGTGTCGGCGAGCCGGACCGCCCAGCGCGGGCAGGTGCACGCCAAGCCTTGCCAGCGCGCCTTCGCCGGTCCAGCGCGCCGTGCGCAATGGCGGAAAGCGGCGCGACAATTCGGAGATGTCGCGCACCAGCGAGGACGTGTCGTCCGACTCGTTCCAGTATTGCACTTCGTCGCCCAGCGGCGCGCATAGATGCATCGCGAGCAGGTGCGTCATCAGCCGCGGTGCTAGTAGGTTTGGCGAACTGGTAATGCCGTTTCTGTCAGGGCCGCGACCGTAAGGGAGCGGTCGGGCCGGCGCGTCGGGGTTGAATCGGTCTAGCGAACTGGCTTCGAATCCCGCGCCGACCGCTCCCTTACGGTCGCGGCTCTGACAGGCACCGCTCTGACAGGCGCTGCTCTGACCGGCTCGGCGGCGAATGTCGGCGGCGACTAGCCACGGCAAGTCGGTGACGATCAGTTCGCCCTGCGCGATTGGCCGCGCTGCTGACAACACGTCGCCGTTGCGATTCTCCCAGGGCGTCTCGCTTGCGATGAGCGTAGCGAGAGCGTACAGGTCCGCGTATTGCTTCCAGGCGCGGCTCGCCAGCAGCACGCGCGTGCGGAAATTGCAGCGTCGGTCGACCGTGCAATACGGAAACGTGTCGTGCAGCGCGAAACCGCGCGTCGCAACGTCGGCGTACATCACGCGACCGGAGATGATTTCGTTTTCGGCCGCCAGCGTAGCGACGCGCGCGTCGATACCGCTGGATCTTGCGAGCGCGGCGAACGTCTCGATATCGACGATCAGCCGGCAATCCGCGGCGATCTTTTCCAGCTTCGCCAAGCTCGCACTGAGCGGTTTCGTCCAATCCGGATCGAACACACAGATGCCGTCGCGCGAGCGCGCGGCCAGATCCGCCAGCGAACGTGGACGCTCAAGCACTCGCTGCGGACTGTGGGCGATGAGCGGCGTCAGGTGCTCCAGACTGGCAGGCAGCAGGATGTGCGTGGGCATCGGCGTGGGCACGATCCGCGACCAGCGCGGCGTACTGGCCAGCGGATGCGAGATCGGGTCGCGCTCCGCGACGGGGACCAGCGTCAGCGCGCTCGGCGTTTCGAAGCCGTTCAGGCAAACGCGCACCTGCGTGGCTGGCTTGGGTGATTGCACCCAGCCCACCAGCACCCCTCCGAGGCCGTCGCGGGTTGGAAGAAGCCGCACGATTTCCGGCATTCGCGCGGCTTGGTCGCCGGAAAACTCGAGGCAGACGTCGGTCGGCGCCTGCGCGGCGCCGTCGGCGCGCACGAAGAACCACTGTTCACCCTTGCAGCGCAGCGGCGCGGATTTTCCATCGCGCGCCGGCCAACTCCAACGCCGGATGACGCCGGGACGGAGTTGGATTCCGCCTGACGGTCCGCCGGCGGGCTGCTTTCGAGTGGCGTTCATTCGGAGCGGTTTTCGTTTCTGCTCTTGGAGCGCGGCGATTGAAGCCTGCGCGCCCTTGGGCGAGTATTATCCCGGCGCGACGCGACGTGCCAAGATTCCCGCGCGTGGATTGCCATGGACGACCCCGTTCCGCCGCCGCTTCCGACCGAACCGCCGCCGATCGTCGTCGAAGCCCGACCGGTCGGTCTCGCAACGTCGCCGGACGTGTCCGTCGCGAGTCCCTATTTTACACTCCGCGAGCCGCCGGCGCTGTCGCTGCCGGGGGTCGACGTATCCGCGGCGTGGCTGGACCTGGCGCTGGTGCTGATTGTCGCGGTCATCGCGCGTTACGTGCCCGAGATCATTGTTTGGAGCTGGAGCGGGCGGGCCGAGTTGCCCGGCGATCTTTCGGTGGTGCTCACGCTGGGCAAGTGGTTCGAGATGTCGGCGGCCGTGATGCTCCTGATCTACATGTGCGCGCGGAACGCGATCGCGCCGCGGGGCTTTGGCGTGCGCGCGGATCGGCTGCCCGCGCAATTCGGCTGGTCCGCGGCGACGCTGGTCGGCTGCTACGCCTGTTTCCTCGGCGTGGGGCTGATGATCGGCCTGGCGGCGATGCTCTTTCCGCAGGCCGAGCGCGACCTGATGCAGCGCGTGGAATTCAGCAAGGCCATGCCGACGCAGGACCTGAGTATCACGCTGCTGCTCCTGATTCCGGTTGCAATCCACGAGGAAGTGATCTTCCGCGGGCTGCTCATTCCGTATTTCTGGCGCGTCAGCGGATCGGCGACCCTCGCGGTGCTGGTCACTGCGCTGATTTTCGGCGCGTTGCACATTCATCAGGGCGTTCTGGGCATGATCCAGATCACGGCGCTGGGCGCGGCGCTGGGCGCGTTCTTCGTCTGGTCGCGCAGCCTTCTGGCGACCGCGCTGGCGCATTTCGCATTCAATTTCCTGCAATTCCAGTTGATAAATTCGCTGCGCGAGCTGCTCGAAAAGGTGCGCTGATCGCCCCTGCCGCGAGTAGCTCGATCATTGGCATCACCGGCACGCGGTAACGCACGCTGCCGACGTAGACGCAGTGCAGCAACGTGAAGTACGCGATCGGCAACAGCAGCGCCGCCAGCCATGCGCCATCGCGCCGCCGCCGCAGGACGCCCGCCAGCGCGGCTGCCAGCACGACGATCATGAACGCAGCCGAGATGGTCGCCACAATCCCGCCGCGGTGCGTCTCGACATTCGGCCGCAGGCTCCACGTTCGCAGCAATTTCGCTCCCGCCAGGCGCACGACTCGCAGCGGGTCTTGGGCCAGCGATTCCAGCGCCAGGCGGTGAAGTTCGCGGTCGCGCTGCGCCTCGCCAAGCGTCGCCAACTCCGGCATGTTCGCCAGGAATGACTGATCGCTGCTTCCATCGGCCTGCGGGCCGAGCGCGTCGTAGAGCGTCAGACCGCTATTGGACGAGAGCCACGCCCAATCTCCAATTACGGACAGATTCCGCATCCCCCAGGGCAGCATTGTCGCCGCCAGCACCGTTCCGCATAGCAGCACTCGCCGCGTTCCGATTAACCACGATCGGGAACGGACGGCGAGCCAAACCCACGCGAGCATGACCCAGCCCAGCGCGGATTGCCGCGTCAGCACGAGTGTCGGACCGAGCAGTACGAGCGCGACGAGGCAGGGCGCGTGCGTCACCAACGCCGGTCCATCTGATCGGCAACACTCAGAGCCGGGCCGGTCAGATTCCGGTCGGTCCGAACCCGGTCGGTCTAAACCAGGTTGGACTGAACCCAGTGAGTCAGAGCCCGGTTGGTCAGAGCGGCGACTGGGCTCGCGGCTGTGATTGCACTCGTGGTGGCTCGGACCGACGTCCCGCGCACCGCTTCGCCCCGCGCACGCCGCGCGCCACGTCGCATACGCAAAGGCAACCGCCGCGAGCGTGAACGGCGTTTCGGAGAGCAGTAGATTCGAGAAAAAAACGCCGAACGGGTCGATTGCGGCGAGAATTCCAGCCACCGACGCCGCGGTCCGTCCAAGCGATCCCGCGGCCCAGCGTGCGACGAGCGCCACGGTCAGCGCGCCGGCGATCGCCTGAGCGATGCGGGCCGTCCACACGCCGATTTCGTCCCCCAGCACCGCCATCGGCGCGAGAAACAGCGGATACAGCGGCATTCGAGCGGCGTATCGCCCGTCGTCGCTGCGCATCTCGCCGCGCGTCACAAGATTGCGCGCCAGTTGCCAGTGAAGCGTTTCATCCGGGTACGCCAGCGCCGGACCGTTGGCGATCCAGCTCGTCTGAATCCAGGCCAAACGCAGCGCAAGCGCCAGGCCGAAGAGCAGAAGGCCCGGTCGCGACCAGAATCGGTTCATCCCGAATTCGGCAGAAAATGCTGCCCGCGCAGCGTCATGCGCAGAGCGCGGCGCGACGTGGGGCGGAGCTTGACGCGCTCGTCGATGCGCAGCGGCATGACCCAAACCAGCCCGGCCTGGTCGCACAAAAGCCCGGTGCGCGCCCGCACCGCCGGTTCGACTTTCTTCTCGATCAGAAACTCGCTAAGCGTCTTGCTGCCCGGTGCGCCCAGCGGCCAGAAGCGATCGCCCTCCTGCCGCCCCCGAACCACCAGCGGCGGCATAAGCCGGTCCAGATCGACCCACTCCTCAAACGGATGCGCAACGCGCCGCAGCTCGGCAATTTTTCCGGCGTCGACGTCACAGACCTGCGTGAACAATTCCGCCTCCAGCGGCGCGAGCGCCGTCGCACCCGGGCTGTTTACGATCACCGGCGCGAACGGCGGCGTTTGGTGATCATCGCCGAGCGGACAGAATTCGAGCCGGTCATACTGTTTTCGCACCAGCAGCGGACCGGGCAGGTGCAACTCCTTGCCGCTGGCGCGCTCGGCGGCCATGCGCAGCACCGCCTCCACGTGCGCGAAACTCAAATCGCCCTCTGCGCCCAGAACTTGTGTAATGGCGCGGCGCACCACGGCGGCCTGCGTAAGCATCTGCTTGCCGTTCAGCGCGCGGGCGTTCAGCACGATCCGCCGCGGCGCCTCGGAGACGATCAGCGACTCGAAGGCCCGCGCCGCCGTGTCATCCAGGTAGTCGCCCAGCCAGCGCGCCTGTTCGCCCAGGCGCAGCAGCGCGTCAGCCACGCCGGGATTCATCGTCTTGCGCAACATGGGCATGACCAGGTTGCGGATGCGGCCGCGCGTGTAGTCGGTCGAGAGATTCGACGCGTCGGTGCGCGTTTCAAGGCCGCGCTCCTGGCACAGTGCCTCGATCGTCGCGCGGCGCTGCGACAGGAACGGGCGGACCAGCAGCACCCGGCTGGCGGGGCGAACGGCGCGGATCGGCGACATTCCGCCCAGTCCGCGCATGCCGGTGCCGCGGATGATGCGGTGCAGGATCGTCTCGGCGTTGTCGTCGGCGTGATGCGCGATCGCCACGGACTCCGCGCCGGCCTGCAGCGCGACGCGCTCCAGGAATTCGTATCGCCGCTGCCGGGCCACTTCCTCGGTCGACCCGCCTCCGTCTTCGACGATGCGCGGAATGTCGGCCCGTTCGAGATGCGTCGGCAGTCCCATTTGGTCCGCCAGTCCGCGCACGAAAGCCGCGTCGGCATCCGCGTCCACGCCCCGAAGACCGTGGTGTAGATGGGCGACGTGCAGCGCCCAGCGCAATTCGCGGCGGTCTGAAATGGCCTTCATGGCGTGCAGCAGCAGCGTCGAATCCGGCCCGCCGGAGACGCCGACCACCCAACGTTGGTGCGCTTCCAGCAGCCGGTTCTCAGCCAGCCAGCCGGCGGTCTGCTCGATGAATCCGTCCCAGTTCACGCCGCCTGGTCCCGAAGATGACAATGGGGCGACCGGTTTCCCGCCAGTCCCCCCCCGAGCCGGCGGACCTATCAGTGTAGCACAAGCAACAGGACGTTATATGCCGCGTGGCAGCCGGTGCACACCCCCAGTCCGCGCAACAGAAAAACGCCGGACAGATACGCCCCGGAGACGGCGAGAATCGCGAATCGCGAGGAACTGTACGCCAAGCTGCCCAGCGGCGCGAAATGCGCCGCGGCGAAGAGCAGCGCCGACGCCACCACGATCGGCCCGGCCGCGAAACGCTTCGGCACGCGCAGCAGATCGACCAGCACCACACTGAGCAGCACGATTAAGCCCAGGCGAAAAAGCAGCTCTTCGTAGATCGCCGCGCCGAGCGCCAGGACGACGTTGACGCGAAAATCGCCGCCACCGCCGCCAGCCTGCAGCAGAATGCGACCAATGACGAACAGCGGAAGCGTAAGCAGCAGGCACTCGGCGAGCATGAGCGGCAGCACCCATGCGTGCAGGCTCCAGCGATGGCGCGAAAGAATGTGCCAGGTCAGCAGCGTCAGCAGCAGCGCCAGCCCCGGCATCCACAGCCCCGTCGCGCCAAGCATTCCGAGCATGACGTGCAGCAGATTCTGCGCGACGAGCAGCTTTTCCGGCCATGCGACCGGCCGCAGCACGATGGCGCCGAATTCGTACGCCGCCACGACCGGAAACAGGAACGCCAGGCTGTAGAGCGGCTGTGCGGCGCACTCCCAGTACTGCGCTGAAACCGTCCCGCCGCGCGTGGAACTCCCGCCGGCTTTGCGACTTCGCGTGCGAGTGGATCGCGTGCTTCGAACCGGCATGTTAGAAATGTAGCACACTCGCCGCGGCCATGCTTGAGCGAACGCGGGTAGGTCCGTCTGGCGCGGCCGTCACCCGTCACGAGCCGCGATGGTCAGGGACGGTCTGGGAGCGGTCTTGGACTGCGGGGTGAGGCGACTCGGCTTCCGCGCCGAATCCATTCCGGGGTCCCGAATCTCGTTCGTTTCCGTGCCGACCGCTCCGTTACAGTCGCGGCTCAGACTGTTGCCGATCCTGAGCGCATGATAGCCGCGCCGCCGATCCGCTCTATACTGCCAGCATGTCCCGCGCGACTCCCCGCCGCCCCGCGACTCGACACGCGTGGCTCTACGCGCTGCCGGAGGGTCGCTTGCCCGAGTCGGTGGAGTGTCGCGGCGAGCGTTTCACGTTGGTGGAGACGTTCAAGCACGATTTCTTCGCCGCGACCGGGCTGTATCGCGGGCCGCGCGGGTTGGCGGTGCTCAAGCTCGGCCGCGCCAGCGATTTGGTCTCGATCCCGACCGCCTGGATCGGCGAATTCTTGACCCGCCGCGAAGTGCGCATTTATTCACGTTTGCAGGATCAGTCGGGCGTTCCGGAGTTGATTGGCAAGGTCGGTCGCAACGGTTTTCTGCACGCGTTTGTGCCCGGGCATCCGCTCGGCCGCGACGAGCGCGTGTCAGATACATTCTTTGACGAGCTGTTCGCGCTGCTGCGCGCCTTGCACGAACGCGACATCGCTTATGTCGACCTGAACAAGCGACAAAACGTGCTGATGGGCGACGACGGGCGGCCGTACCTGATCGATTTCCAAATTTCGCTCGACTTGTCCGGCGGCGGATGGCGGCGCTGGCCGCCGATGCGCTGGCTCTTGGCGAGATTTCAGCAGGCCGATTGGTACCACGCGCTCAAGCACAAACGCCGCCTGCGCCCGGATCTGCTGACTCCGGACGAACGCCTGCGCGTCGAACGTCTGAGTATCTGGATCCGCCTGCATCGGGCCGTCGCGCGGCCGCTGACGAATCTGCGGCGCCGCGCGTTGCGGCGATTGCACCGGTCGGAAACACAGACGGTGGCGGGATCGGCGACAAAGTAAACGAAAGGAACGGTGAATGCCGCTCACGGATCAGGATCGGTCGGCAATCGAGCGATTTCGCGACGATGCGCGGCGGCGCTACGCGGGCGACACGCGCTTCGGTCCGTCGCTGCGTCACGATCGCGACGATGGGGCGGCGCTCGCCGATTGGTTTCCGATCGGCGACCAGCTCTGGCTCGAAATCTGCCTGCGGCCGACGATTCCGCAATTGCGGGCCGGGATCGTCACGGATGACCGCTGGAAGAGTGAAGACCTGGAGCAGGTGATCGAGGACAGCGGCGACACGATGTCGGAATTCGTCGAAATGGGTTTCGACGAGGCCGGGCTGAATTGGTCTGAGCCGCCAGTGGAGCACTTCCGCGATCAGGGCAAGTACTTCTATTTTGCGACGGGTTTCGAGCTCAAGTCGCTCGCCGAACTAGACTCGCAGCTCGTGCGCGACAAGCTGCACGGGATCTTTGAGGGTTACTATCTGGCTTTTCGGCCGGCGCTCACGCGACCGGGCTGAGTAAGAAAGAAAGCGGTTCGCGATGAGACTGGCGCTACATATCCCGGAATTCAGCTCCCGGCTACCGGATGAGTGGCGGCGCACGCTGGGTGAAATCGGTGTTGACGGGTTGGCGATCACCGCCGCCGCGCTTTCCGGCGCGGGGATCGAATCCTGGTCGCGGAACGGCGACGTTTCGCAGCCCGTGACGATCGCGGCGGTCGAATCGCAAATCGATTTCGCATCGATGCGCGAAGCGGACGAAACCGAGCAGCGGCGTCAATTGCGCGACATCATTGCGCTGGCCGGCCAGGTCGGCGCGGCGAACGTCCTGATCGGCGGCGACAGGGCGGAAGCCGCCGCCGCGCCGCGCGACCGGGCGCTTTCGCGAATTGTCGCCGCGCTGCGCGCCGCCGGCCCGCTTGCGGTCGAGTACAACCTCACGCTCGCGGTTCGCAATGGCGGGGCGCTGGCGGATTCGCGCGAGCTCTGGCACGTCGTCGACGCCGTGCGCGACTTGCCGATCCGCGCCTGCCTGGACGTGAACGCCATCAATGGTCCGATTTCGCTCTGGATTCCGCGCCTGGCCGGCATGCTTGCGCTGGTTCGAACTCGCGTCGATGAATCCGCGACCGACGGCCAGGACCTGGAGCGATTGATCAACCTCTTGCGCGGCATCGCGTATCGCGGATGGTTGCTGGTCGATGTCGCGGACGGGGCGAGCGCCGCGGACGCCGCAAGACGCTTGAAAACGGAGATCGCCAAGCCGGTCGTTCCGCTTTCGGCATACAAGGGCGACCGGAACGCGCCGCGCTTCGCGCGATCGCCCGGCGTGGCCGCGAAATGAGCACCGCCGCCCCAAGCCACCCGCGACTGCTGGCCGACTTCAACCCCGCGCGCGGCGTTTTGAAGTCGGACTTCGAAGACTTCGTCGTCGAGGAGCTGCCGCTCTACCCGGCCGACGGCGTCGGCACGCACGCCTATTTTCTGCTCGAAAAACGCGGCCTGAGCACCATGCAGGCGATCAGCGATCTGGCCAGGGCGCTCGGCGTCCGGAGAATGGACATCGGGCTGGCCGGCTTGAAAGACGCTCGGGCCGTAACGCGGCAATGGATGTCGATCGAACACATCGACCCGCAGCGCCTGGAAGCGCTGAGCCTGCCGCGGATGCGCGTGTTGCGGGTGACGCGGCACCGCAACAAGCTCAAGCTCGGGCATCTGCGCGGCAATCGGTTCGAAATCCGCGTTCGCGATACGGAGATCGGACGCTTGCCGGAGCTGCGCGCGGCGCTTGAAACGCTCGGCAAGCTGGGGGCGCCGAATTACTTCGGCGAACAGCGTTTCGGGGGGCGGGGCGATAGCGGACGCGTCGGCGCTTCGATTGTGCGCGGCTCGCTGGATGACGCGGTGGATCTAATCCTCGGACGGCCCGGGCCGCACGATTCCGGGCCGGTGCTGCGTGCCAGACAACTCTATGAGCGCGGAGACTTCGAGAGCGCCGCGCGGGCCTGGCCGCCGATGTTTCGCGACGAGCGCCACGCGTTGCAGGCGCTGGCGCGCAGCGGGGGAAAGCGCAAACGCGCGTTCGCGGCGATCGACCACGGGTTGCGGCGCTTCTACGTCTCGGCATTCCAATCGGAGCTCTTCAACCAGGTGGTCGCAGCGCGCATCCGGCGCGGGCTGGGCGTGCTGCTGGACGGCGATCTGGCCTGGGTGCACGCAAACGGCGCGGTGTTCCGGGTCGCCAGCGCGTCAGAAGAACAGGTTCGTGCCGAGAGTTTCGAGATCAGCCCGAGCGGCCCCCTGTTCGGTTTTCGGATGACGCAGCCAGACGGTGAACCCGCGTCGATCGAGGCCGCGGCCCTGGCCGGCGCGGAGTTGACGCTCGAGGCGTTTCGCGCGCCGCACCTGCGCGTCAAGGGCGCGCGGCGTCCGCTGCGCTTCCGGCCACTGGACGCCGACATTTCGCTTGCCGCTGATGAGCGCGGGCCCTATCTTGCGATGCAATTCGAGTTGCCGCGCGGCTGTTACGCGACGACGCTCCTGCGCGAGCTGTTCGTCAATCCGGGCGAAGCCGACGGCGGCGAATTGGGCGAATCGAACGAGACCGAGTAAACCTTGCCGGCGCGGCGCGCGGCTTTGCGAAACGGGCGTATCCATGTCCGACGGCACGGCCATCGCCTGGCCTGACCTGCTGCGCACCTTTCGCGCCGATTTTCCAGGCCTGTATCGAAATTGGCTCGAGCAAATCTCCGACGCCACGCTCGCCGCCGGCGAGTGGCGCGTCGTGGTCGCAGATCCGATCCAGCTTGGATACCTGCGCGATACCTGCCGCGAGGCTTTCGCGCGCTCCGCGATGACGCTAACCGGGCGATTGGTCGGCGTGCGTTTCGTCACGCCGGACGATGCACTTACCGCAACCGCGACTTCCGCCGAAGAGCGCGTGTCGTCGCAGGCACCGCTGAATCCGGATTACATGTTCGAGCAATTCGTCGTGGGTCCGTCGAATCGCCTGGCGCACGCGGCGTGCCGTGCGGTGTGTTCGCAGCCGGGCACACTCTATAACCCGCTCTTCATTCACGGTCCGTCAGGGCTCGGCAAGACGCACTTGCTGCAGGCGATTCGCGCCGAACTGACGCGCGCCGCATCTCCGCTCACGGCGGTATACCTGACCTGCGAGACATTCGTAAACGAATTCGTACGGGCCATCGGCGAGGGGCGCCTGGCGGAATTCCGCGACGCCGTGCGACGCCCCGACGTGGTGATCATCGACGACGTGCAATTCCTGGCCAATCGGGAAACGAGCCAGGAAGAGCTGTTTCACACCTTCAATGTGCTGTACCAGAGCCGGCGGCAGATCGTTCTCTCGGCGGACCTGCCACCGGCGGAGATTCCGACGCTCGAAGATCGGCTCGTTAGCCGCTTTAATTGGGGACTGGTGGCGCACATCGACGTGCCGACGCGTGAAACCCGGCAGGCGATTCTGCAGAAAAAAGCGCTGCTGCGAGGCTGCGAAATCCCGGACGAGGTGCTGGACTACATCGCGGAACGCGTGCAATCGAATGTCCGCTTGCTCGAAGGCGCCCTGACCAAGCTGATTTCCGAATCGCAGCTCGCCGAGCGCCCGGTCACGCTTGAAACAGCCCGGGAAATCCTCGAAGGCGTCGCACAAGTCACCAAGCCGCTGCAAGTAGCCGACATCCTGCAGGCTGTCTCGGCGCATTACGGCTTGCGACTGCCGGAGCTCATCGGCCGGCGGCGCTCGCGCTCGGTCGCTCAACCGCGCCAGATCGGAATGTACCTGGCTCGCAAGCTCACCCCCCTGAGCCTGGAGGAAATCGGCGCGCATTTCGGCGGCCGCGATCACTCGACCGTCCTGCACGCCGAGCAGGTTGTCGAGTCGAACCGCCAGCACGACCCGGCCGTGGCGGATGCGCTCGCGGTTCTGACCCGGCGACTGATGGCGCGCCGCTGATACTTCACGTCCGTTGGGTCGGCGCGATCCTGTCACGAGCGATCGTATCCCGGCGATGATCAGCGGGTGCCCGACGCAAGCGCCAAGCGAAAGCGCTTCTGCGAACGGCTGCGTGACAGAGGCTGATGCGCGGCGGGAAATGCTTGGAGTCGGCGAATAGCACGGACCAAGGAGTCCTTGTCGATGCTACTAACAGTCGTGACAGACCCTTCTGCTACGACGACGATCTCCACTTCTTACCTAATTCTTTAACAGCGAATGCTCGCGGGCTGTCATGCTCGCCGGACTCGGATTTGAGGCACATTCGCGTCATCGCCGCCGGTAGCGGACAGATCGCGGATCGAGTAAAAAACGCATGGAATTTCGTCGTGCATCAGTCAGCGCGATCCGTACCGTTCGCCTCGAGGTGACAAGCGAAACATGAAGACAATTCTGCCTCGAATCGCCTTTGTGGAAGCGCTCAGCGCCGCCGCCAATCTCACCGGCAGCCGCACCACTAAGCCCATTCTGGCCTGTGTCAAGCTCGTCGCGGCCGGCAAGACGCTCGAAGTACATTCGACCGACGGCGAAGCCGGCCTGCGAATCGTCGTGCGCGGCGTCGCGATCGAGCAGCCGGGCCAAGCAGTAATCCCGGCGGAGCGCCTGCTGCGGATCGTGCGCGAGATGATGGACGCCGAGATTCGGCTGGAGGCCCAGGAGCGGCAGTGCACCATCCGTGGCGCGGGATCGGAATTCCGAATTTTCGTGATGAATGCGAGCGACTTCCCGCCGGTCGCCTCGTTTGATGATGAGCCCGATCTTTCGGTCCCGGGCCACGAGCTGCGGCGCATGATCGGGTTGACGATCTACGCCGCCGCCCGCGAGACCAGCCGCTATGCGATTAACGGCGTGCTGTGGAAGAAACAGGCCAAGAAACTGTTCCTGGTGGCCACGGATGGCAGGCGATTGGCGCGCGCCGGAGGGGCGTTGCGCGAGGCGCGCAGCGCTGATTTTGACGCGATCGTGCCGGCTCGCGCGCTGGCCGTGTTCGAGAAAGTGTTCGTGCCGCCCAAGGACGATGAAGACTGGCTGATCGCGGTGAAGGTGCTGCCGAACCAGGTGTTGTTGAAAGCCCGGGACGCCGTTTTTTCAACCGTGCTGGTGGAAGGGAATTTTCCAGCCTTCGACGCGGTCATTCCCAAGGGCAACGACAACCGCGCCCGCTTGAACCGCACCGAGCTGGCCGGGGCGATCCGCCGCGCGGAGATCCTGACCACCGAGGAATCGCGCGCCGTTCGCATGGCGTTCGACCAGTCGCAGCTCGTCATCACCGCCAACGCGCCGGAGCAGGGCGACGCGCGCGTAGAGATTCCCGCCGAATACTCCGGCAAGCCGCTCGAAGTCGGCTTCAACCCGGTCTTTCTGCTCGATGCGCTGCGCGTGATCACGTTCGAGCAGGTGAACCTCGAACTCGAAGACGCGTTCCGCCCCGGGATCCTCTGCGGCGAGGACAAGAACGAATTCCTGTACGTGGTGATGCCGGTTTCGCTTGCAAGCTGAATCGATGCGCCGTGCGGCGTGGGTCGCGGCGACCAGTGCGCCGCGCGAGGAGCGGATCGTTGACGGAACGGCAATATCGCCAGGTGTTGGATAATCGCCGCCGGCGCGGGCCGCGGCCGCTTTTCAGCACGTCGGCGGAACACTCGCTGCTGCGGGCGGCGGCGCGCGGCCTGCGCCGCCAACACGCGGTTCAGGATGCCTGGGAACGTCTGGCGTCGCCGGAGTGGATCGGGCGGGCGTATGTCGGGTCGGTTCAGGACGGGATCGTCGAGATCGATGTGCTCGACGCGATTCTGTGTCGGCGATTGCGACAGCTCGCGCCGCGACTGCTGCGCGACCTGACGCCCGCCGCGCCGGGCCTGCGGCAGGTGCATATCCGACTGGCCGGGGAATCTCGGGGCATTCAGGAGTCAGACGCGTCATGAGCAGCGCCGCGCTACCGGAGGCGGCCGTGTACGACGAATCGAAGGTGCAGGTGCTCGACGACCGCGAGCACGTGCGCAAACGGCCCGGCATGTACATCGGCGACACCGGACTCTATGGCCTGCATCACCTGGTGTACGAGGTCGTCGACAACGCCATCGACGAGGCGATGGCCGGCGTGTGCCGCAATATCGATGTCGTCATCCGCGCCGACGGCGCCATCAGCGTGCAGGACGACGGCCGCGGATTTCCGGTCGGAATTAAGGAAGAATTCGGAATGTCGGCGATGGAGCTGTGCCTCACCAAGCTCGGCGCCGGCGCCAAATTCGAGCGCGACTCGTACAAAGTCTCCGGCGGTCTGCACGGCGTGGGCGTCAGCGTGGTCAACTTCCTCTCCGAGCGCATGGAAGTGAACACCTGCCGCGACGAGCAGATGTGGACGATGGGATTTGCGCGCGGCAAGACGGTGCGTCCGCTGGAAATGATCGGTCGAGCGACTCAAAGCGGCACGCGCGTCGAATTCAAGGCCGACCGCGAGGTCTTTCCGCAAACCGATTTTCATTACGACATCCTCTCGCGGCGGCTGCGTGAGCTGGCGTATCTGAACGCCGAGTTGACCATTTCGCTGACCGACGAGCGCGAGTCCAAGAGCGAGCGCTTTCACTTCGAGCGCGGCCTGGCCCAATTCGCCGAGCATTTGAACGAGGGCAAGGAAGCCGTGCACGCGGTGGTGCGTTTCCAGCGTGAGGACACGCAGCAAAAGTTGATCTGCGAAGTCGCGTTTCAGTACAACGACTCGTACAACGAGACCATGCTCTCGTTCGTGAACAACATCAACACCAAGGAAGGCGGCACGCACCTGTCGGGCTTCCGCTCGGCGCTGACGCGCGCGGTGAACAACTACGCCCGCAAGAACAATCTCATCAAGCCCAACGACCCGCCGCCGCAGGGCGAGGACATCCGCGAGGGCCTGACGGCGATCATCTCGGTGATGGTGCCCGAGCCGCAGTTCGAGGGCCAGACCAAGACCAAACTGGGCAACGGCGAAGTCGGCACATTCGTCGAGTCGGCGGTGAACGAGCTGCTCGGCAACTACCTCGAAGAGCACCCGCCCGAGGCCAAACGCATCGTTAACAAGGCCGTGCAGGCGGCCCTGGCTCGCGAGGCGGCGCGAAAGGCCCGCGAGACGGCCCGAAAATCGGCCATGTCCGGCGGCGGCATGTCGCGCAAGCTGGTCGATTGCTCCAGCCGCGACGTGGACTCGACTGAACTGTTCATCGTGGAAGGCGACTCGGCGGCCGGATCGGCCAAGGGTTATCGCGACTCCAAGACGCAGGCGATCCTTCCGATCCGCGGCAAGATATTGAACGTCGAAAAAGCGCGACTGCACAAGGTGCTCAGCCACGAGGAGATTCTGGAGATCATCAAAGCGCTGGGCACCAGCATCGGCCCGGAGGATTTCGACGCCACGAAGCTGCGCTACGGCAAGATCATCCTGATGACCGACGCCGACGTCGACGGTTCGCACATCCGCACGCTGCTGCTGACGTTTTTCTTCCGCCAGATGCGGGCCTTGATCGACAAGGGCGCGGTTTTCATCGCCCAGCCGCCGCTCTATCAGCTCAAGAAGGGCAAGAAGACCGAGTATGTGCTGGACGACGGCGCGCTGAACTCGCGCCTGACCAGCCTGGGGATCGAGCGCGGCTCCCTGCGCATTCAGCGCGAAGGCCAGCCGCCGGAAGCGCTCGAAGAGCGCGAGTTGGCCGAATTACTGCGCCTAACGGAGGAGATCGAGCGGCAGGGCAAGATCTTGGCGCGGCGCGGCATCGAGTTGCGGCAGTTCGTAGACGAACACTACGAAAACGGCGTGTTGCCCGCCTATCGCGCCGTATCGGGACAGGTCGAGCGGTTCCTGCACAGCGACGACGAAGTCGAGGCGTTCCGGCGCGAGCAGGCGGCGAACGGTCTGATCGTTGTCAGGAGCGAGCTGGACGAAGCGCGCGTGCTGCAGCGCTGTTTCGTCGAGCTGGCCGATTACCGCTGCAGCGTCGACGATTTGTTCATGAAACGCGAGGAGCAGGTGACCGGCGAGCTCAGCGCGGCGGTGTTCACGCTGAAGCACCCGGACGCGGAAGGCCACGAACTTGCAAACCTGGCGGAACTGCCGGGCGCAGTGCGGTCGATCGGCGCGCGGGGCTGGGAGATCAAGCGTTTCAAAGGACTGGGAGAGATGAACAAGGAGGAACTCTGGGAAACCACCATGGACCCGGAGAACCGCGTCATGCGCAAGGTGGTGATCGGCGAAACGGCCGCCGACCCGGAGCAGGCCGACATCGACGCGCACGAAGCCGACCGCATCTTCAGTATCCTGATGGGCGAAGATGTCGAAAGCCGCCGCGAGTTCATCGATCAGAATGCGATTCACGTCAAGAACCTGGACGTGTAGCGGCGCGCGACGGCTGGCATCTGAGTGAGATCGGGGGCCGGGGGCATTGAGGACGCCTCCGCCGCGTTTGCGAGCGCGTCGGTCCGCTCGGGAAACGCAACGACCGCCCCGAGGACGGTCGCGGGTAAGCGAAATACGGGCGTCTGGATTCGAACCAGCGACATTTTGCACCCCATGCAAACGCGCTACCAAGCGGCGCCATGTCGCGCGCCCTCGCGCCTTGGCGTAAGCGGCGGTTCGTGATTTGCGTCGCGGAGGGTGAGGTACGATCAAGCGGTCGCGGCAAGCTCGTTGATCGAGCCGCGCTCAAAGCGCGACACCTCTCGGCGAATCGGCCGCGCCGGCGCGCCCCCGACGCAGGTCGCCGCGGGCACATCGTTCGTCACGACCGCGCCGGGTTCGACGGTCGCCGCAACGCCGATGCGCCGGCCGGGAATTACGCACGCGCCCACGCCGAGCGTCGCGAGCCCATCAACGAAAACCGCCCCGGCGAGCCGGACGGCGGGATGCAGGAACGCGCCGGGGCCGACGAAGCTGTCGTGATCGCAGATGGTGCCGGCCGACAGAACGGCGTGGCTGCAGATCGTGGCGTGAACGCAGACGGTAGCGCGTGGGCCGATGATCAGATGTTGACCGAACGCGGCGGAGCGCGACAGGCTGGCCAGCGGGTGGATCGCGGAGGCGAGTTGCATGCCGGCTTGCCGCAATTCCTGCGCGACGTGCACGCGCTGCGCATTGTCCCCGATCGCGACGATCGCGCAGCGCACGCCTTGGCGGAGCAATTGCGGCGTCTGCTCGAAGCCGCCCAGAATCTCCAGATGCTCGCTCTCCGTTCCCGCCCGGGCCGGGTTTGAGTCGAGGAAAGCGACGGCACGGTGCCGTCGGGCCTGCAGCAGGATGTCGCGCACCTGGCTGCCCAGGCCGCCCGCGCCGAAAATCACGATATCCGTCATTTGCATGCTCCACAGCACGTATCGGCGGCTGGCGGGGGGGGAGTTGCCGTCAACGAGCGCGCTCGGGTCGTAATTGCGGATTCAAGCGGTGCCGGCCGCGCCGAGTGCCCGATGCGGTTTCGCGCGTTAGGATGCCGCCGCGCGGCGCATGCCGTCAAACAGGAGCCATTCACATGTCCGCTTCGCTATGGTGCGTCGGCGTGTTTTTCGTGGCGCTGCTCACACAGGAAAAGATGACGCCGGTTGCGGCAACGCCGCAGGCGTCCACTCAGCCCGCGCCGGCGCGGCCGGTGCAGGCTGCGGCGAGCACGTCGCCGGCGGAGCCCGCGACCGGCAGCCGCGCCGGCAGCACCGTGAACACCGAGTTGCTAAACCAACTGCTCAAGGCGGAACGTCAGCGTTCGATCCCGCCGAGCACGCTGAACCCGAAAATAGCCGCTGCGGCGGAGGACGCGTCACTGCTGCTTGAAGGAACGATGCTGGTCGATCGACCGGGCCGGATCGTTATTCGCGGCGAACGCGCGGAATTCGAATTCGCGCCTGACGCGAGTGGCAAGGGAGCGCGAAGCATGGAAATCCTGAGAACGCAGTTGCTCGAGTACATGGAGCGCGAAGCGGCGGGCGGCGTATCGGAATTCACTGTATCTGCAGAAGTTAAGCGCTATCGAGGCCGGAACACGATCGAGCTCGTGAAGGTGGCCCGGCGCATCGACCACGGCAATCTGGGGCCGTAACTGTCACGTTCACTCTGACTTTAATCCAGTCTATATACTATACCTTGTGCTAGTACGCCTAAATTTTTTCAATATGCAGTGTTTGTACGTTCTGACACAACAAGATTAGCCATATTCACATCCACAACGCCGTTTTTGGTAAAAATTTGTGACTACTAAACGGTAAATCGGCTATAATATAGGGTGTAGTGATTGGCCGATTCCGGTCGATCTAATTATTCGATTCAGGGGTTCCCTGAATTAATGTCTGCTGGATCCCGGTCGGTAGCGCGGCTCACGGACGGGTCGCCCGCGACCGAAGGCATCGGTTGGGCAGGGACGCCGGACCGATGCTATTTCGAACTGTCTGGCCGTACGTTGGAGGTGAAATTGGGTGGATTCAGGCTGCTGCGCCTATAGGCCATCACGAACGAACTTGTCGTAGCGTGTCGTTTGTGGGGCCCCTCGCTCGAAACCCAACCCCCCTGCCCCAGGCCGCAGCCCGATCCACCCGATGCCTCCGGCGGCCCGCGAGTCAGTTCCCCGCCAATTCAATCCACTGACCGCGTTGAATCCACTCGCTCGCTTCGCCCGCCGTGCCGAACTCGAACGCCGTTCGCTCCAGTTGCACGCGCAGCGCGACGTGAATTCGCGGCGGCGTATTGGCCCTTCCGACCTCCAACGGCTGGAGTGGAACGTAAATCGAGATTGCGCCCGCAGGCGTGATCTCAGCTCGCCAGCCCGACAGGTCCTGTGCGGTCGTCTGCACGGCCGGCGCGATCTTTCCGTTTGCGTCAATCTGGATCGCTCGGCGTACGTCGTCGTTTTCCGCGGCGAGCGCGAGCGCCAAGCGATCCGGCGGCTTGAGCGCCGTCGGCGGCGTGACGAGCAGAGCCAACTCGCCTGACGAGCGGCTGCACGCCACTCGAACACGGCGCGCGTCGCGGTCCGGATCCGGCGGAATGAGGTCGCCGATTCGGGTGAGGCTCTTTTCATCCGCGACACGCCGGACCACGGTCATCCTCTCCGCCCGGATCGGAACCTCGATCGCTTTGCCCTCGATATTGACCCGCA
The DNA here is from genome assembly GCA_046350315.1 of Phycisphaerae bacterium. Lineage (GTDB taxonomy): Bacteria > Planctomycetota > Phycisphaerae > UBA1845 > Fen-1342 > CAZHTF01. Next base: position 355,633 of record JAXMAP010000002.1, on the reverse strand, counting down.
GCACCACTTCCGCCCAATCCGACAGCGGATCGCCTTTGGGTTTGAGTGGAATATCCAGCTTGACCGAGTCACCCGCGGGGGCCTGAATCGCTCGCGTGGAGAACGTCGAGCCGAGCGGAGAATCCTTCGGCAACACCAGTTGCACGTACGATTTCCTCAGCGCGGCCAGCGCGCGGATTTCGACCGCGATCGCCGCGTCCTGCGCGACCAGGACGCGGGCCGGGGCGACGATCCAAGGCGCCGCGAGCGCGATCTGCGCGGCGGGCTGCGCGCTGGGAAGGGCCAGTGTGACGAATTGCGGCCGCGGCGAGCTGATCAAGAGCGGCGGCGCGCCTGCCGCGAGCATCGGCAACTTGCGACGCCCAAAATCCTGCGCCGTGAGCTCGCCTGGCACGCCCTGCAGCGGCGCGAGCACAGCCGGCAGCGTGCGGTTGAGCCGCGGGATCAACACCGCGACCTGTCGATCACGGCCGATGAACAGCGCGGATTCGTATTCCGGCGGCGCGCCGGCCACCGGACCTTCGTAACGCAGCCCGCCCAGCATCCCCGCGGCCGTCGCATAGCCCAGCAGCGTGGTCTTCGGGCTAAAGTCCCTTCGCAGCAGGCCGCGTTGCGAGTCCAGAATGAGCGGATCGTTTCCGTCGTCACGCAGATCGAACCAGACCACACCCGACACGCCGCTCTCCGCGGCGCGCACATACATACGCAAGACCTGGATCGCGTCGTCCAGCGATCCAGGCCCGTCGAGGGGCGCTGCAACCAGCTCCCACCAATCGCCCGGGCCCCAGGCACGTTTTGTCCGCTCCGCCAGCGACCGCCACGCGTCCATGGCCGCGAGCGGCGCGCCGTCGAAGACGAAGCTGGATTGCGGCGACTTTTCATCGGTCGTCGGCGGCGCATGCCGCGTCGCGTAGTCGATGTCGAGCGACGGCAATACGAGCTGCGCGGTGGGCACGACAGCGTTCAGCGCGGCCAGCGCCTTTGTCGCAATCGCGGCCCGCTCCGCCGCGTCTGGTATTCGCTCTCCCAGGAACGCCGGCTGGTAAAAGCGCACCTTCTCGCCGAAGTGTCGCGCCAGCGCGGTCAAAAGAGCCGACAGCGCCGGCTCGACGCCGGCCGCGTCGCGCGGCGTCCAATCCGGCGGCTCCGTCAACACGATCATTCGCGCGAAATCTCTGGCGCCGGTCGAGGTGAACAGCCGGTCCAGTCGTTCGAAGTCCGGCGCTCCGGCGCGCGGCTCAAGCAATCGCCAGGGCGTTTCGATGGCGACCAGTTGCACGCCGATTTCCGCCGCCGCCTCCATCTCGAGCAGTTGATCACCGAGCGACTCGCGCAGCAGATTGATGCGTACGCCGAAAAATCGGTCGCGGCCGCGCGGCAGATTGCGATTCGTCGGCATGACGGCGACGCTGGATTCGAACGTCTCCAGGTTGCGATCGACGGCGGCGCGAGCGGATAGACGGTACAATCCGGGCTCGTCGACCCTTTGCGAGAAATCCAGCGTTTGCCGCGAGCGAAACTCGACGCCGCTGGCGGGCAGATTGGCGGAATCCTGCTGCGTTTTCAGCACGCTGCCGTCCGGCCGGGTCCACGACAGCTCGACCGCGGCGCGCACGGCGCGTTGCCGCGAGGCATTCTCCAGCAACAGCCCGAGTTTTACGACCTCACCGGGTTCGTAGGTGCGGGTCGGATGATCGAGACGGAAATCCGCGCGCACCACGCGGCCCGGCGCGACCAGGTGTTCGACTTCCAGATCGTCGAAAAAAACCGTCTGTTTTCCAAGGCGCGGCGTTCTGACGCGCAGCCCGACCACCTCGACCGGCCAGCGCATCGGCGGCGCGTCTGCGTTTGTACTCGTGGGTTGCGAAGCGGGGTCTACTCCGCTCGCCTGCTCTTGGCGCTTCGCCGTTTCAACCGGCTGCGCCGCCGCAAGATCCGCCACGAGGCGCACCCAGCGATTCGGATCGCCGCATTGGGTCGGCGGACACTCGAACAGCCGGCCATTGGCGTCCCGCAGCCGAATCGCCGCCGTGACAACGCCGCCGTTCACGTAGCAGAAGATGGCGATTCTGTCGGCGCGATCAAAACGCGTCGCTACCCGAAAGACCAGGTCGGAAACGACCGTGACATCGGGCGCGGTGGCGCCGATGTCGATCGCGAGCGACTTCGTTCCGCGCGCCGGAATCGCCGCCAGGCGCGCCGCGCAGTCGGCGGGCGAGATGTTCGACACCTGGGCGATGTTTGCCGCGACCGAATCGTCCTCGAAATCCGCCAGCACCGTGACGATCGGCTCGTCGGCGAGCGCCGGCGCGCACAGCCACCATGTCAGCAATAGGGCAAACGTGAATCGTCGTGCGGAGAACTTGCGGGTCACGGCCTGAGCACCCTCGACAGATCGGCCAGGCGCTGCGCAAGCGAGTGGGCGCGCGCCAGGTGCTCGCGCGCCTGCGTCGCGCGGCGAAGCGCGCCGGGTCGATCGCTCCGGGCGCGACGCAGCAGATCGCGCAGCTCGCGCGGGGCTGAGAACTCCACGAAGTGACTGCCCGCAAGGAGCACTCCGCCCAGTTTCGCGTTCAACGAGACTCCTCCCGGCGCGTGAAGCACCACCGGGCAACCGGCCTGTGCCGCGCGGATCAGCGCCGGCGACAACGGGTCCGGTCGACCGGCAAACACCACCGCGATCGGCAACGATTTCTCGCATAGTGCTGACAATCCCGGCGCGTCGCTCGCCGCGACGAGGCTCGCCCAACGGGGCTCGCGCGACCATCCGCCGCCGATCAGCCGCAGCGCCATGCCGCCGGCCTGAAGCGCCCGCACGATTGTTTCGAGCACGCTCGCAGGAATCAAGACACGCGCCAGAAGCGCCAGCCAGTGGCGGCGCAGCGCGGCGTCGCGGATTTCAGTGTCGCCGGCGCGTTCCGACGCTCGCAGCAGCGATTCCTGGCGCGAGATTTCCGCGGTTTCAACGGCGGCGGCAATTACGCTCCGCGCCGCGGCCCAGAGGCGGACGTGCGTCGGCTGCGTGACGCCCGCGGCCTCGGCGCGATCGTCGGGCAGGTCGGCCACAAGCCAAACCGCATCGTCTTGCTCGGTCGCGGGGCTCGTCGTCGGCGAATCCGCAGCAAGCAGCCACTCGCGAACGCGGTCCTCGCGCGCCCCGGCCGCGCGCAACGCCGCGGCGACGGAAGGCGAGGCCGCCAGGCGCCACGCGTCATCGGCCGGCAGCGACTCCGGGACTCGCGCCGCATCGATCCACCATTCGGCAACTTGCCCGGGCGGCGAAATCGGGATGACGCTGTGTGGCGTGTCGACAAAGAGAGTGAATGCCGGGGCGAACTCCGCCAGCGCCCGCACATGCGGCAACACCAGCGCGTCGCTGGGCGAGCGAAGCGCGCGATGGCAAGCCGGCCGCCCGTCGCGCGCTATCGCGCGCTCCAGACGGTCGGCCTCATGCGAGGCGCCGGGCGATGCGCCGAGCGATACGATCGCCACGCCGCGCGCGTCGCGGACGGCGGGTTCCGGCGAGGAACGAAGCCGTTCGATCGCTTCGCGGCGTTCGCGCGCGGCGACCTGACCGCACTGCTCGCAGATCGTCTGCAGCAAGTGAACGCGGGCGGCATCGATAGCGGGCAGGCGTATCAGGCTGGCCGGCGGCGCAAGGCCGGGGTGTTGACGCAGCAGGGCGGTCAATTGCGCGCCGGGGTCTTCGCGCCAGAGCAGAATTGCGCGCATCGCTCGCAGTTCGCCTGAGACATCGCGCAGCGACAGCAATGCCCGAAGCGCGATCGCGTCATTCTCGAAAACGTAAACCGCCTGGTGCCGACCGGTCTGGTCCAGCAGCAGCGCCAATTCCGCCCCGACCCCCGCGCGGAGCAGCGCGACATTGCGATCCGCGATCGCCGCGTCGGCCAGCAACCCGGCGGCGCGCGTTTGCGGCGCGGCGGTGTCTCCGAGCCATCGTGCCGGCTCGCCGGCGGACTCGACGCGAAAGGTCACACTGCCGTCGATCGCCCGCGCCACGCGCCATGTCGCCGGCAGGCGCGTCGCGTCGAGCAACGCGGCCAACTCTCCGTCGATCTCGCGGAGCGCGTACAGATTGCGGCTTAGGACCGCCGGATCAAGTTCCGCGGGAACGTACGCGTCCAACTGGGAAAGGGGGATTTCGCCGCTCACGACGAATGAAACGCGCCGGAAACGCGCAGCGCCAAGTACAACACGAACAGGAACCACACCGCGTAGAGCGCTCCCCACACGTACAACGGCCCGCGCGGGCGATCAGGCCGCGAGCCGAACGGCAGGAGCGGGTCAGCGTTTTGCGTCGCCGGCATGCTGTGCGGCGGCGGGGCCGCCCTCCGTGGCTGGCGGCGCGGCGCTTGCCAGACGCCGAATCTCGGGCAAGGCATACTCCGCCAGGAGCGATTTGAGCGTACTGGCGAACGGGATGGAGAGCAACATTCCAAGTACGCCGGCGAGTTCGGCCCCGACCAGCAGCGCGATGACGGTCGTGACCGGGTGCAGACCCGACGCGTGCGCGTTGACGTACGGAGCGAGCGCGAACGCCTCGGTCGCCTGCACCACCATATACACACCCATCGTCAGGCATACCGGAATGACCCAATTCTGTTGCGCCTGGAGCGCCTCCAAATACGTGAACAGAAGGGCCGGCGGCAGCGCCAGCGACGATAGAAGCGGCACGAGGTTTAGCACCCCCGCAAGCAGCCCCAGCGGCAGGCTGTACGGCACGCCGACCAGCAGCCAGCCCAGCCCCGTCAGCACCGCGACCACGGCGCAAACCACCACTCGCCCGCGGAAGAAATCGGCGTTCGCCCGGTCTATGGTGCTCACGATCCGCACAATCGTCTCGCGATATGCCGCCGGCAGGTGGTCGCGGATGACGCGCACGATGTCGTTGAATCGCCAAAGAAAGAAGAACGCGTACAGCGGGATCAGCACCGTGGCGCTGATCCAGTAGGCGGTGTTGGCGACCGCCGCCCCGCCGTACTCGACCAGGCTGCCGGCCAGCATTGCGCCGTTCTCGCGCAGCCATCCGGCGAGCTGATCGCGCGAGACGTCGCCCGCCACGAGCCACGGGAAGTACTCGTGCACCCATGCTTCAAGGCGTTCGAGGTACACCGGCGCCGCGCGGCCGAATTGGAGGAGCTGTGCGATGCCCACCGCCGAAAGGAACGCCGCTCCGCCAACCAGCGCGAAAATTCCCACACTGACGGAGATGACGCGCGGCACACGGCGTTTTTCGAGCCATGTGACGACTGGATTGCCGATGTACGCCAGCGCCAGGGCGATGACGATTGGCGTCAGCACGCCGGCCAGACGGCGGGCGAGCAGAAACAGCGCCAATGAGCCCAGCACTACCGCCAGGAAGCGGACCCAGCGCTTGCCGCGCTTCGTCAGCGGCGGGAGATATTGCTCAACGCTGGCGCGGTTCGAATCCGGCGTTTCCATGTGGCTGCGAAGCGTATCACGCGGAGAAAGGCGCTGACAACATTCGCGCGTCGGGCTATGCGGCGACCGCGGGTGAGCGCGCGGCTACTTGAGGAGCCGGGTCAGCGCGACGAACGCCAGCGGCGTTGCTACACCGAGGCATCCGAGGGCGACCGCCAACCGGGCCCGCTGCGCACCGCGCCACGGACCGGGTTCCTGGCGAATGCGACGAAGGACGCCGCGACCCCAGACGATCGCCACGATCCCCACGACGGTCGCCAGCAGTAGGCCGCCGATGATCGCAAAGCCGGTGATGAGCTCATTCGTCGATGGGACGGCGTCGGTTCTGACTTCACTCAACGCGGTTTTTCGCGTGATCCACGCCGCGGCCAGCAGCAATGGCCCCAGCGCGCCGAGAATCAGCGCGCCGGTCGCGCCGCGAATCGTGCGCGGGGGTTCGGGTTCAGCGTCCGCCGGCGCGCCGTTCGGCCCGTTTGGCGCGACGACCGCCGGCGTGCCGTTTCCGGCGCCGCGCGCGGCGAGTAGTTCGGGAACGCCGATGACTGCGCGCTGCGCGGTTTCCTCGGGCGGCGATGGCGTCCCGCGATCGCCCGCCGGGCGAAAAAGCGAACCGGCGGGCGGGTCCTTGAGAAATTCGTCCGTCGAGCGGTCGGCGATGATCCGCCCGTCGCGCATCTGCACGATGCGGCGGGCTTGGACGGCGATGTCGGCTTCGTGCGTGACGAGAATGACCGTCGCGCCCTGCTCGTTCAGGTCGCGGAAGATCTGCATGATCTGCTCGCCGGTGCGCGTGTCGAGGTTGCCGGTGGGCTCATCGGCGAGAATGAGCAGAGGTTCGTTGACGATGGCGCGGGCGATGGCGACGCGCTGGCGTTCTCCACCGGAGAGCTCGTTGGGCCGGTGCGAAGCGCGGTGCGCCAGCCCGACACGCTCGAGCGCCTTGCGGGCCGGGTTTCGGACATTCGATTTGCGCGCGTAGAACAGCGGCAGGGCGACGTTGTCGAGCGCGGTTGTGCGGTTGATCAGGTTGAAAGTCTGGAAAACGAAGCCGATCTTGCGATTGCGAATCGCCGCCAGCTCGCGGTCGGAAATCTCGCGCACATTTCGGCCGTCGAGCAAGAAATCGCCCTGCGTCGGGCGATCCAGACAGCCCAGCAGGTGCATCATCGTGCTCTTGCCGCTGCCGGAGGCGCCGGTGATTGCGAGGAACTCGCCCTGCTCGATCGTGAGATTGACGCCGTCCAGCGCGCGGACGACCGAATCGCCCATGCGATAGAGTTTGGAGAGGCTGCGAATCTCGATCAGCGCCAAAATTCAACCCCTACGATGCTGCGAACCCCCGTCGAACTCGTGGCTGCGTGAACGGCGCGCCGTTGTCGGAATACACGGCCGAGCGCGGCCGTACCGCGGCGCGCGATCCGTCACGATCAGCCCTTCTCGCTTACGACCGGCAGCCGGGTGTAAATCTCCTGGCCGGTTTCGAGCTGAGCGTCCATCGCCTCCACGATCTCGGTGTTCGTGCCGTCGGTGATGCCGAAGCGGCAACGGATGAACTTCTTGCCGTATTGCTCCTCGGAACCCGGTTCGGGTTTGATCTTGATCCATACGCCGCGCTGCTCGTTGAAGGTCTTCACAGCTTCGCTCGGCACGATCATCGCGTTCTGCACGCTTTCGACGGTGAACTCGACCTGCGCCTGCGTGCCCAGCGGCAGCTTGTAGCGCTTCGGGTCGTCGATGACGACCTGTACGTCGAACTGAATGATTGAAACGCCGGCGTTCAGGCGGCCCTGCGGCGAGACGCGCTCCACATGGCCCAAAAACGTCAGGTCAGGAAACGCGTCGACCGTCAGCTTCACCGGCCCGCCGCGCCGCTTCATTCCCTCGGCGTCAGCCTCGGCGGCTTCGATCGCGCCGGGCATTTGCGCCAGGGCGTCGATTCCGACGACGTTGGTGACGCGCCCGTAATCGGCCTCGTCCACGCGCGTCGTGACTTTCAACACCGACACGTCGGCCAGTCGCAGCAGAATCGTGCCGCCGGTGAACGTCGTCTGTCCGCCCTGAATGACCTCGCCTTCGCGCACGTTTACGTCGGTCACGATCGCGTCGGTGGGGGCCTTGATGGTGGTCTCGCTCAGGCGCTCCTGCGCGTCCTCCAACGACTTCTGCGCGACGCGCACCGCGGCTTCCTGCAACCGGACGTTCTCGGCGGAGCGGCGCTGCTCCAATTCCGCGGTGACGATGTCCGCCGCGGTCACCTTCTGCTGCTCGACGTCGATCTGGTATTTCGCCAGCGCATTCACATCCTGCTGGTTCGACGAATCCCCCCTCGCCGCCGCCGCGCGAACGCGTTCCAGTTCGGCCTGCGCCATCGCGATTTGCTGTTTCTGCATCTCGTTTCGCGAGCGTGAGACGGTGAGGTTGTTGGTGGCCTGATCCACCGCCACGCGCGCCTGTTCGAGCAGCGCCGAAGCGCGGTCGAGCTCGGCCTGCGCGCGGGCCACGTTTCGCTCTTCGTCGTCGCGCTTCAGCACCACCAACACCTGCCCGGCCTTGACGAAATTGCCCTCTTTTACGGGCAGTTCGATCACTTCGCCCGAAGCCTTCGATTTCACCTCGATTCGTTGCAGCGGTTCGATCAACCCCGCCGCCACGACCGGCACGCGAATGTCGCCGCGCTTGACGGTCTCGATCTTGGGTTTGTTCCATTCAGGCGTGATTCGCAGCTCGCGCACGTAGAGCCAGACGGCGACCACGAGTCCGATCGCCAAGGCCAGCAACAACCACTTCTTCATGAGACTCCCTCAGCCTTCGCACGGCGCGCGACGCCGGCTCGCCGGCCGGCGCGTCAATGCGGGCGATACGGCTCATACTTCATGCCGAACGCGTCCGCGACGGGCTTGTACGTCACGACGCCGCGGGCGGCGTTGATTCCCAGGGCCAACCCCGGGTCCTCGGCGCAGGCGCGCTCATATCCCAGGTTGGCCAGCTTCAACAGGTATGGAATCGTCGCGTTGGTCAAGCCGAACGTGCTGGTGCGCCCCACGGCGCCCGGCATGTTCGCGACCGCGTAATGCACGATTCCGTCCACGATGTACGTCGGATCCGAATGCGTCGTAGGGCGGATCGTCTCGCAGCAGCCGCCCTGGTCAACCGCCACGTCGATGATCACCGCGCCGGGCTTCATCAGCGACAGATAGTCGCGCGGCACCAGCGTCGGGCAGCGCGCCCCCGGAATCAGCACCGCGCCGATGATGAGATCCGACTCGGAGAGATGCCGCCGAATCGCTTCCGCCGTGCTGTAGATCGTGTGCACGTTTGCCGGCATCACGTCGTCGAGGTAGCGCAGGCGGTACAAATCGACATCCATCAACGTCACGTTGGCGCCCAGGCCGGCGGCGACCTTCGCGGCCGACGTGCCGACGATGCCGCCGCCGATGACGAGCACATTCGCCGGCTCGACGCCCGGGATGCCACCCAGCAGAATGCCGCGCCCCATCATCGGGCGCTCAAGGTACTTCGCGCCCTCCTGAATGCTCATCTTGCCCGCGACTTCGCTCATCGGGGCCAGCAGCGGCAGGCGGCCCTGCTTGTCCTCAATCGTCTCGTAGGCGATCGCCACGCTGCCGGAGTTCAGCACGCCCTCGGTCAGCTCGCGGCTGGCGGCGAAATGAAAGTAGGTGAAAAGCACGTGCCGCTTGGTCAGCATGCGGATTTCGGCCGGCAGCGGTTCCTTGACCTTGCAGATCAGGTCGGCGCGATCAAAGACATCCGCCGCCGTGTTGACGATTTGGGCTCCGTAGGCCTGATAATCCTCGTCCGTAATGCCGGAGCCGACGCCGGCCTCGCGTTCAACGACAATGGAGTGCCCAGCGCGGCGGAGCTGTTCCACGCCGGCGGGGGTGACGGCGACGCGGTATTCGTCGGACTTGATCTCCTTCGGCACGCCGATGACCATGCGGCAACTCCTGCCAGCGTATCAAATAATCCACATATTCGCGGAGTGCGAACGGGATCGGCTGGGCCGCGCCGCTGGACGCGGGGACAGAACCGGCACGCACCGCCCCAGCGGCGCTTCGAATCCGCTTCCGCACCGTGTGTATTCGCCGATCCGCAGTGGAGATTATAGGTGCGAACACGCCCACGCAAGCCGCTCCCCGTCGGGTCCATTACCCGGCGCGTTTCCGCAATTGCCGCGGGTTGCGTAGTGGTGGCGCTGCTCTCGAGCTGCGCTCGTCACGAGTCGCCGGGTTTGACGCTCCAATCCCTCGAAACCGCTCCCGTGATCGATGCGGGCACAACCTGGCGGTGTGTTGTCGGCGACGTTGAGCGCCTGCACGAGATGTACTCGCCGCTCGGAAAAAGGCTCGGGCTCGTCTGCGTGCGCACGCCAACGGAATGGGATGCGTTCGCCGCGTGTGTCCCGAATCCCGGCCCGCGGCCGGATTTTTCGCAGGGCATCTTGATGGGAATCGCCAGCCACATCGGCCAGCCGGTGAGCGGCGAATGGCCGATCGAGATTGAGTCCGTTCGTGTCACGGAAGGCGCCGGGCTGGTCAGTGCACATTTCCAGGGCGGCAACTACCTGCCGGACGGAACGACGTACCTCGAGACGACTTTTGTGCCCGACCTGCGGACGGTGCTGGTGGTCGATGTAAACGGCGTGCGATTCCTGCCGGATTGAAGAAGTCTCATGCAGAGGCGCAGAGGCGCGGAGCAATAAGCTCGCGCATCCTCGCTTCGGAATGCCGCACGTTTCGCGCAACCACCTGCAGACTACCCGACAAACACGGACCAATCATCTCCGACTTCATCTCTGCGCCTCTGCGTGAGACCTCTTCAGCGTGATCGCCGGGCTTGCCGATATTGGCAAAGCATGCGCGCACTGGGTGTCATTCTCGCACGCGCCGGCAGCAAGGGCTTGCCGGGCAAGTGCGTCTGGCCGCTGAACGGGCGGCCGATGATCGAATACACGTTCGACCACGCACTGGCATCATCTCTGCTGTCCGCAATCGTGTTGACGACGGATTCAACCGCGGCCGCCGCGCTGGCCGGCGCGCGCGGTGTAGAAGTAATCGAGCGCCCCGCGGTGCTGGCTACTGACACGGCGCGCGTCGATCGGGCCGCCGCCCACGCGGCCGAGACGTGGGAATCCGCGCACCGCGAACACGTCGATTATGTTGCCATTCTCTACGGCAACATCCCGGTGCGCGCCGCCGGATTGATCGATCGCGCTCTGCGGCATCTGGCACAATGCGAGGCCAGCTCGGTTCGCTCGCTTGCCGCAGTCACCAAGCAGCACCCGGACTGGCTGCACAGCTTGGTTGGCGACCGCATGCGACCATTCCGCCCCAACCAGATCCACCGCAGGCAGGACCTCGAACCACTGTACTACCACGATGGCGCGGTCGTCGCGGTGACCCGCGCCGCCCTGCTTGCCGGCGCGGCGACCGACAACCCGCACGCGTTCCTCGGCGACGACCGTCGCGGCATCGTTCAATCGCCACATGACGCCGTCGACGTCGACACTCTGTTCGATGTGCGCGTCGCCGAAGCGCTGTTGGCGCGCCCCGCGGAGGCGAGTGCATGAGCGCGACGCTTGAGCATGTCCGCGCCAGCGTCGCGGTCGCGATTGGCGAGCGCTTGGTCGGCGACGCGCCAGCGTACATCGTCGCCGAAATCGGAGTGAACCACGACGGCGAGCTGCGAAAGGCGCTCGACCTGGTCGACGTCGCGGCGGACGCCGGCGCCGACGCGGTGAAGCTCCAGATCTTCGACGCCGACGACCTGGTCCTGCCCGGCGCGCGGCTGGCGGAGTATCAGCGCGGCGGCCCGGACGACGGGCAGCACGCGCTACTCAAACGGCTGCAATTGAGCTTCCACGAATGCGAGCACATCCGCGCACGATGCGAGTCGCGCGGCGTCGAATGCCTGGCGACGCCCTTCGGACCGCGCGATGTGGAGCGGCTGATCGCGCTGCGTCTGCGGGCCGCCAAGATCGCCTCGACCGACTTGAACAACGTGCCGCTGCTGCGGCGCGCGTCGCAGACCGGCCTTCCGTTGATCGTCTCCACCGGCGCTTCAATGGCCGACGAAATCGCCGCGTGCGTCGAACGATTCGAGTCCTGGGGCGCGCGAGAGCGCCTGATCCTGCTGCACTGCGTCAGTGCCTATCCAACGCCGGTCGAGTCCGCCAATCTGCGCGCGATCGGCGCGCTCGCGGATCGATTCGGCGTGCCCTGCGGATTCAGCGACCACACGACGTCCGTGCAGACCGGCGCTTGGGCCGTCGCGGCCGGCGCGAGCCTGCTCGAGAAGCATCTCACGCTCGATCGCCGCGCGAACGGGCCGGATCACGCGATGTCCTTGGAACCCAGCGAGTTCGCTGCGTACGTACGCGAGGCGCGTGCCGCCGAGGCCGCGCTGGGCGACGGAGAACTCGGATTTCAAGCCATCGAAGCCGACGTGCGCGCCGCGGCGCGAAAGAGCGTCGTCAGCGCGCAGCCGATTCCGCGCGGCGTCGCCATTCGGCCGGAGATGCTGTCGATCAAGCGCCCCGCCGGCGGTGTTTCGCCGGATCAGCTCGATGCCGTCGTCGGCCGCAAGCTGCGAATCGACATTGGGCGCGACACGCCGATCACGTGGGACATGCTGGCGTGAGTGCGGCACGCGCGGTCGCCGTCGTAACCGGAACTCGCGCGGATTTCGGCGTGCTGCGCTCGACGCTGCGGGCGCTGCGCGATGATCGGCGCGTCGAACTGAAAATCATCGCCGCCGGAATGCATCTGCTGCCGCGATTCGGGCGCACGCTGCGCGAGGTCGAACGCGATTTCGGCACGGTCGCGGCCCGCGTGCCGATGCAGCGCGGCGACGACGATCCGCTCGACCAGGCGCAGGGCCTGGCGCGGGGCGTCGCCGGCATGGCGCGCTACCTGCGGCAAGCTTCAGTTCGGTGGGTGGTGGTGCTGGGGGATCGCATCGAAGCCATGGCGGGCGCGCTGGCCGCGGTGACCACCGGCTGCCGGTTGGCGCACATTCATGGCGGCGACGTGGCGCGGGGCGATTTCGACGATCAGCTCCGCGACGCGATTACGCAGCTTGCGGACGTGCATTTCGTCGCGTCGCGTGCAGCGGCGCGCCGCGTGCGGGCGATGGGGGCGCCGGCGAACCGTGTATTTCTCGTCGGTGCGCCGGGGCTCGATGCGTTTCGCGCTGATCCGGTGCGTGTCCCCGCTCGGCCGGTTGCTGGCGCTCGCGGTTCGGATCGCCCGAAATGGACCTTGAGCGCGAGCGACCGGCATTTCCGAACCGCGAGCGCCAGCAACCGGCCCGCCGTCGAGGCGTCCCGGGCGCCCGGCGTCGCCTCCCACGACGCCCTCATCGTTTATCACGCATTTGGTCGATCGGCGGCGCACGAGGAGCGCGTTATGCGCGACATTCTGCGTGCGGCGGCGACGTTGGGGTTGCGCCGCACGGTCATCTTTCCCAATTCCGACCGCGGCAACGCCGGCGTCATCCGCGCCATCCGCGAGCATGGGCGAAATTCGCCGCGCGGCGAAGTGAGAGTACACCGCTCGTTGCCGCACGACGAGTATGTCGCCGCGCTGCGGCGAGCGCGCGTGCTGGTGGGCAATTCGTCGAGCGGGATCATCGAGGCGCCGTTCGTTGGCACGCCATCGGTGAACGTCGGCGATCGGCAATTTGGTCGGGAACCAGGCGGGCCGAGCGTCATTCACGCGCGCGAGGCTGGATCAGCGATTCGAAGGGCGATTCAGCGAGCACTGCGATTGCCGCGGCGGCGACATGTGCAGGTGTATGGCGACGGTGGCGCCGGAGCGCGGATTGTAAGAATCTTGATGGCGATGGTGTAACTGGAGGCGAAGACTGGTCCACTGGCCGGTCGGGAGACCGGTCCCACCTGACCACAGGAGACCGATGAGCGTGTCAGGCGGCGGCACTAACGTTCGCCCGCGCCAACTCGACCAGCTTGTCGAAGGCCAGCGCGTCGAATATCGCCACTTCGCTGAGCATCTTGCGATTGAGTCCGACGGTCGCGTTCTTCAGGCCGTTCATGAAGCGGCTGTATGAGATTCCGCGCTGTTCGCAAGCGGCGCTGATGCGGATCACCCACAGTGAACGAAAGGTGCGCTTCTTCACGCGCCGGTCGCGGAACGCGTAGACCCCGGCCTTGATCACCGTCTGTTTGGCGTTCTTGTAGAGCGTGCTGTGCGACGCGCGGTAGCCTTTGGCGTCTTTGAGCATCCGGTTGCGGCGTTGCCGCGTGACCGAACCCGGACGTGTGCGTGCCATGACTTCTACTCCTTCAGCCGATCGAAATTCCGCGTCGGGGCGTCATGCGGGCTCGTATTCCTCTGCACATCCCCGCCGGGAGCCTGTGAAGAATTTCAAATTCGAGGTCCGATTTCTTCACGTACTCCGAGCTGAGCTCGTCCCGGTTCGCCGCCGACGCCGTCAGTTGTATTTCAGCCCGACTGCCAGCAGGTTGCGCGCCAAGTTGGCGTCCGTCAGCACAGACTTTCGCCGCAGCCGGAGTTTGCGCCGACCGCTCTTGGTGCTCATGAGCTTGCACGCGCCGGCGGTTCGCCGGACGAGCTTGCCGGTGGCGGTCACGCGCATCCGCTTGCGGATGCCCTTGTGCGGCTTGAACTTACCCATCGCTGCATCCCTGATGAACCGAATCGAGCCCGCCACTTTAGCCGCGCGCGCTCAGCTTGGCAAGCCGAAAGAAGATTCAGGTAGTGGCTCAATTTCGCACGCGACATGGGGAAACCCTCGACACCGAGGCCCGACCGTAAGGGAGCGGCTTTCTGCCTGTCGCAGGAGACCCCTCCCTTACGGTCGGGGCTCGGCCGGGGAGTTTCTCCACGAAACTGAGCCACTACCAAGATTCAGGTAGTGGCTCAATTTCGCATGCGACCCCAAGGAAACCCTCGACACCCAGGCCGCCCAGATAGACGATCCGTCCCACGCCCGCCGATGCGACGGCCCGCGCGAAGGTCGAAGCGAGTGTTTGATCGCGCTTCCGATAATCAGATCCGGCCGATAATCATGGAATGAATCAAATAATAGGCGGCGCCGCACCCGCGCATCGATGTCGCCAGATGCTCCTCGTCTTGGAGGTCACACTCAATGACCTCCACTGCCGGGGACTCGATCCAGTCGCGCGCCGTCAATTTCGGCGCGCAACGCACGACCCGACGATCATTCGCACGCGATTGTGCATCCAGCCCGTGGCCCACAACTCGCGCATCCCGGCATCGACGATCGGGTAGCCCGTCTGGCCTCGTTGCCACGCGCGAAGAGCCGTCCGATTGTCGTCCCATGGAAAATTTGAAAACGCCGTCCTGAGCGGCTCGTTGGTCATGTGCGGAAAGTGATAGCGCAGATAATGTGCGAACCCGCGCCAGCCGAGTTCGCGCAGATAGGCATCCGCGGATGACGACACATCCGGCGTCAGATCCCCTTTCTGCCGCTAACGTACCGTGTGCCAAAGCTGCTTTGGGCTGATCTCGCCAAGTGCAGGTGAGGCGAGAGTCGAGATGTTCCGGCGTGGTCGGGACGGTCGCGGTCCCTGGCGTAGTCATCAAGCGTTTTCTTCAGGAAGTCACGCAGTCTTTGCTTTGCCCCGCGTTCGCCCGGATGCCATGTCGCACGCAGACCGGCCGCCCAATCGATGCGCGGTTCAAGGCCGAGCGACCGACCGGCAGAGACGTCGGCCAGCGCGTCGGCGCCGGCATCCGCCGCGGCGCAGGAATCGGCGCGGCAGGTTCGTAGAGCCTCAGGCGCGTGCGCCAATACGCGGTAAAGACCTGGAACGGAAAGCCGTGTTGGTTCTTGACCGCCTCCGGCTCGAATAGCTGTGATCCGTTGAACGTTTCGATCCTCACTCCGTCGGCCCGCAGGGCGGACACGATCCGGCCACCACGCCCGACCGTGTCGGGTTCACGGCGCCGATTCCAAACCAAAACGTCGCGCATCCCGGCCACGAACAGCGACTCGCCGTCGCACGCCGGCGTGGCCCAAATCCAATCGCCGTTCTTCTTGGCCAAGAAAGGCACGCTCATCGCTCCAGCCCACGGCGTCTGCCAGAGCTCGCGGCCGCTGTCGCGATTCAGCGCCCGCACAACCTCCTCTCTGGCGGCCCTCCGTCTCCGTAACGAAACACGATTTCCCCAGACAATCGGTCCGCTGTAGCCGGGGCCAAGTTCAACGCGCCACTTCCGCGACAAAGACGAGAGGTCACGGGGCCAGGCCGGCGCATCGGTCAGCCGCGAGTCGCGCGTCGACCGCGCCACTGCGGCCAGCAATCTCTTGCCGGGACGCCGCCCAGCGCGGCGCTCACGGACATGAGAATCGACAACACGACGGCCGTTGTCGCACGAAACGACGACAAGGGGATTGAGTGACGTGGAACAGGGCTCGCGTTCATCGCATCACTCCGGCGTCTGAGGTGTCAGTTCGAGGCGAGACGGATCGTATCCCTTTTCAGGCAGCCTCTGGAGAATCTGGTCGTACAACGCCCGGTCGAGCGTCGGCGCGCGGCTCAGGATCCAGAGAAATCGCCGCGTCGGATCGCCTACCACCGCGTACCTGTAGTCCTCGTCGAGATCGATGATCCAATAGGGAGCGCCGAACGGATAGAAGAAGTAAACCGTGAGCTTTGCGTTCGTAGCTTTGTCCGCAACGGTTGCGAATCCCTCAATCGTATCCTTGATTGTCTCCCCGTCGGACTCGCGGCACGTGTTGAACACCCGCACTGTGCCGTCTTCGCGGAGCGCGTATTCCGCCGTCACCCCCGAACAACCCTGCTGGAACCCGTTTGGGTACTTGGCGATTTCGTACCATGTGCCCATGTACCTTTCCACATCGACGTACTCGACGGTGTCGAGCGGCTCCGCGGGACTCCCCGGAATCGCGCCGCAGCCTCCGATGGCTGCTGCCAGCGGCAACCAGAGCAGCGATGGGATCCAACGCCGCGTTGGATACAGAAATCGAATCAATTGCATCCTCCTTCTTCTTGGCCGGACGGACTTGGTCCGGGCGCAGTCGATAACAACGCCCGTTCATGTTCCGTGCGCCGAATACGATCGGCGCTGCACGGGTATTTGTATTTCCAACCACTTCTCGCGCGCCGAGGCTTCGGGCCCGTTGTAGAACAGTGCCCGTGGCTCTCCCGCCGCTTGCCATTCGGATTGCCCGGCTAACCAGCCGCGAAGCTCCGCAAGAGCCTTGTTGACCAGCGCAAGTTTGTATGGGCCTTGCAATCCGACGGCGACCACCGTCATCGGCGGCACGTCTTCGATCAGAATGCGCTCATCGCCTGGGTCGACGCCGGCTGGGCCCATGTTGGCGCCGCGATAGAGGAATGACATCGTCCATGCCCGCGGCTTGTCGGCCCCCTCTTCGCTCAACCCGTCGTAATCCAATTCCACCGGCGACGTCATCGCGATATTGCGGCGCTGGATGTGATTGAATAGCGGGAAGAACGCAAAGTTCATGCCCCAGTCCGGCGTAATGCTTCCGCTGATTCCCGCCCGGCGCACAGGCGGATAGCGCTTCAACTCGATGGCCCCAGGCGAAGTCGGCGGAGGGTATCCTTCGGGCAATGGCGTCGCGATTCGAGCACTGCCGCTCTGGTACACTCCGTCGTGATATTGGGTCGTCACTTCGCGATCGCCCCCGACCCGCATGACCGTCGGTGCGGATTCGGGCGCATGCGCCAATTCCTGAGCGATCTGCATGTTGACCGATCCTGGCTGTTCGGGACTCAGGTCAGTACGCGAAGCGGGTCTACGCAGGCTGCATCCCGCAAGCAGGAACAAGGTCGCTGCCGCGAATGTCGTCGCAGCCAAGGTGATTGCCGCTACCGCCATTGTTTTCATGATCAGCGCTCGTATTCCACATCGCCATTGTGCGGGCGACGCATCTGGTGGCTCGCCGGGGAGCACTCGGGCGAAGCACCCGAGTACTCCCGATTCAGGATCGTGGTCCGACTGTTGTCACGCCATCGCTGGCTGAACGCGCCAGCGCTTCTGAATAGCCTTTAGGTTGATCGCCTGGTAGACCGCGGCCACGCCCACCAGCGTGTACACGACCTTGGCCAGGATCGAACCCGTGCCGAACAGTGCGGCAACCAGATCGAAATTCGCCGTACCCACGAGACCCCAATTCAGGCCGCCGACGACGAGCAATACGGCCGCCACGACATCCATCGACTTCATGTTCATTTCCTTTCTTGTGAAATCGTGCCACCGACCTCAACGCGAGGCCGTCATCTGCATGTAACCACACTCCGACGCGAGAACGGCATCAAATGCCCGCCGCAAGGCCCACGCCGAATCGCGCGCGGAATGGGCGTGGCGCGCTTCGCGCAGTCCTTGTTCCAGGCGCATGCGCGGAGCATCTCCAATCTCGGTTCCCGCCAGGGTCAGCACGGTCGATGCGGCCACTTCGTACGCGGCCGCACAAGCGTCCGCGTTTCCCGCGTTGAAAAGCGGCGCGCCGCGGTTGATTGCCGCCCGCAGGCTGCGCATCGCGCCTTCCGTTGCCGCACCGAGTTTCACGTCCGGCGGCAGCAACACGCTGTCGATGACGTGAATCACGCCGTTCGTCGTCGGAACATCAGTCTTGACCACCTTCGCGTTGTCGACCTTGACTCCGTCCGACGCGTCGATCTTCACGCTCTAACCTTGGACGGTCTTGGCGGTCGTAAGTTTGACGACTTCCTCGGCCATGACTTTGCCGGGCACGACGTGATAGGTCAGAATCGCGGCGAGCTTCTTCTTATCTTTCAGCAACGCGTCCAGCGTGTTCTTGGGCAGTTTCGCGAACGCTTCGTCGGTCGGGGCGAACACCGTGAACGGGCCATCGCCGCGCAGCGTTTCCGTGAGCTCCGCCGCCTCGATGGCCTTCAAGAACGTCTTGAACGAACCCGCGGAACGCGCCGCCTCGATCACGTCGTTTTTCGGCATGATCACGGCGTCGATGACGTGGATGACGCCATTGCTCGCCACAATGTCCGTTTTGACCACGTTTGCCGTATCGACGCGCACGCCCTTCGACGTGTCGATCGCAACTGACTGACTCAGGGCGGTTTTCGCCGTTTTGAGCTTGACGACGTCGGCCGCCATGACTTTGCCGGGAACGACGTGGAAAAGCAGCGCGCTCTTCAGGGCTTCCGGGTTCTTCAGCAGCGACTCCAGCGCGCTCTCCGGCAGCTTGGCGAATGCGTCATCGGTCGGTGCGAACACCGTGTAAGGTCCAGGGCCCGAGAGCGTTTCCACCAGCCCGGCGGCTTCCACAGCCTTCACGAGCGTCTTGAACTGGCCCGCCGCGACGGCGGTTTCGACGATGTTTTTTTCACCGGCACTGGCGCTGCTCGGCGTGGCCAGAACTGTGAGGAAAGCTCCGAGAGCGATCGAGGTCGACACATACCTGCTACGTTGCATGACTCCGTCTCCATTTGGGGACCGGGATTTCAAGGTTGGGCCGGCGGACACGCGCGTCCCGCCACCTACTGCCCGTCCCTGTCGGCTATTCGCACCGACAAGAACGAGCGATTTATCATCCAAAACGTTCATATCGTTTAGTATAGCGAAATGTTCGCCATCGTCAAGCTTGACTTGGATGAAAAATCGTTCTATTCTTTCAAAGTGTTCAGCGAGGCACGAATATGGGCCCAATAATATCTCCGAGAGAGCTGGCCGAGGCGATTGGCGTGAGCGAGTCTTCGCTCAAGCGATGGGCTGATGACGGTCAGATCCAGGTGTCACGGACCGGTGGCGGGCACCGCCGGATTGCGATCGGCGAGGCGATCCGGTTCGTGCGCGCGATTCGCGCACCGTTGGTAAAGCCGGAACTGCTCGGCCTGCGCGACCTGTCGTCCGATTCGATCGCGATTCTCACGCCCGAATCGCCTGCGGAGCGTCTTTTCACTCATCTGCGCGAAGGGATGGCGCGCGAAGCGCGGGCGCTCGTGCTCTCGCTCTATCTGCAGGGGCAAAGCGTCGCCGAAATCGCTGATGGGCCGATACGCCTGGCGATGGAGCGGCTTGGCGAGTTGTGGAAGCACGATCAATGCGGAATCTACGTAGAACATCGAGCGACGGACATCTGCATTCAGGCAGTCGAGCAACTACGGCACCTGGTCGAACCGCAGCAGTTTCACACGGTTGCGCTCGGAGGAGCGCCTCCAAGGGATCCGTACTTGCTCGCTTCTCTGCTGGTTGCGACCGCACTCGCGGCTGAAGGATGGCACGCGATCAACCTCGGGGCGGACACGCCTTTCGAAGCACTCCTTCGGGCGATTGAGGTTCACGACCCGCGTCTCGTGTGGATCTCGATCAGTTCAATCGGCGACATCGGCGAGATCGACCGTGGCATCAGCGTTCTTGCGCAGCGTCTTTCAGAGCATGACGCGACGTTGGCGCTTGGCGGCCGCGCTTTGCCGACAATGACTGGGTTGAGCAGGCCCAATGTCCACTGCTGTCAGACACTTGCAGATCTGATCACGGTCGCCCAAAAACTCGGCTGCGCCACGCAGCTGGCCGGGCCGGATTTGCCGCAACAGGGAACCGGATGATGAAGGAATGCAGCATGCGATTTCGATTGGTGATTTTCAGCGCGTTGATTGCGATGAAATTGAGCGGCCGGGCGCTCGCACATCAGCCGATCCTGAGTGACGGGACAGCCGTAGATGCTCAGCACGCGATTCAACTCGACGATGTCCAGATCTCACGGGTCGTTTACCACGAAGTTACATCTGACGCGCCACAGGTGTGGTTGACCTTCGAGATCAGCCAGCCGCAGGAGCTGAAGCTCCAGCTCGGTGTGCCGAAAATTCCAGGGCCGGAGAGCTACCGGCCGGCAATGGCGATCTTCGGTCCCGGTCTTTCTTCTGTGGCCGCCGGGTTTTCCGTACCCGAAGGGCTCGGCGGAATCGTCTATGACAGTCGCGACGTCACCGAACCGACGGTGTTTGACGAGCCGTTCTCCGGAACGAGTTCCTGGATCATGGTGGAGACCAGCGTCTCTCTTCCCGCGGCAGGGCGGTACTACGTCGTGGGATATTCACCACGCAACGAGGCCGGCAAGCTGTGGATCGCTCTGGGAGAGAAAGAGCAGTTCGATGCTGGTGCGCTTGGTTCACTCGCGGCTGACATTGCGGCCGTCCGTGACTTTCACGATGTATTGGCGGCTGGCGCGCTGCCGTGTTTCCTTTTTCCATTTGCGCTTGCGGGTTTCGTCGGGATGCTGTGCGTACATCGCCATCACGCAATGAGAACAGCCGGGCCGGCGCCCCGCGAGAACAGCCCTAGCAGCGAAGGCAACACAGGCGCGTCTAATGAACCGTGACGGAGTGAATCGGCGGGTGGTTGCACGCTGGATGATCTGCATCATCGTCGCGCTGGTGGCTCAGCTTCCTGCATGTGTTGGCCCGGCGTCGTGCTCTCACACGGCCGACGTCTCCGATCGTAATGCGGAGCAAACGGCGCGCTCCGTCTTTGTCGACGCGAGCGATCCATTCTCTCGGGGCGTCCTTGCTGTTCGCTCGCTTGACGTGGCCTCTTGTGAGTTGGGCGCACCGACCGCAATGCGTATCCATGTGCCGGAGGAGGCCGACGATTTCCCCGTCATCGTTTTCCAGCACGGGTTCATGACACGAAACTCGGGCTACGACGAAATCCTGCAACATGTCGCGAGCCATGGCTTCGTCGTCGTGGCGCCCCAGATGTACGAGCCGGGAATCGGTCCGCTGCTGGGCAACCCGACGGCCGCGGCCGAAGCGGAACTGGCAGGTGACGTCTTGGGTTGGATTTCGCAGCGCCTACAGGAAGTGATCGGCTTTGACGCCCGCGCTGATCGCATCGGCATCGCCGGTCACTCTCGGGGAGGAAAAGTCGCGTGGCTGATGGCCGCGGCCAACCGTGAGCGTTTTCTGGCCATCGCAGGCATTGATCCCGTCGATGGCGCGGGCGGTCCTCTGGGTAATCAGGCGCGCGTAGTGCAGGGGCAGTTCTCATTCAGCATTCCAGCCTTGATCATCGGCACGGAGCTTGGTGGAAGTTGTGCCCCCGCGGGGGATAACCACGTCCAGTTCTATGCCGCCAGCCAGCCTCCGGCCTGGCATTTCGTCGCAGTAAATCAAGGTCACGGGGACATGCTCGACGAGACCGAAGCGAAGGCAGCGGCGATGTTCTGTGCGTCCGGACCGGACCGAGCCGGTATGCGGCGCCTCACCGGCGGGCTGCTCACGGCATTCTTTCGAGCTGCGCTGCAGGACGATGCCAGTTCTTACAGCTACTTGTCCGGACAAGCTGCGACCCCGATTCCCGTCTTGGCTGAGGGGAAATAGCAGGCGATCCACCTGTCGGAGCCCGGAGCCCGGTGGCCGGCGAAAAGCGTCCTTTTCGCGATTTCCGCGCCGTCCTTTGCGCGTCGTGGCAAACTCCGGGCCCAAACGAACTCGGTCGCCAGGACCGCCAGCCCGGCAAGAAGCCGCCAATGCCCGGCGCAGGCGTCACCAGCATGACGACGCCAAGCAGAAGCGCAGTGCCACCGATGACGAGCACCACGCGTTTCTCGCGGCCTTCAGAACCATTGCTTTGTCCGTGACTTCTCAACGCTGCAGTGCTTTCATCCGGAGGGCCGAGTCGAGTTGCTCAACCTCCCTGCGGAGCGCGGCGACCCGCGCAAACACGTCATGCGCCGGGCTGTGAGCATCTGCGATCCGCTGTTCCTTCTCCCGCGCCTTCTCCAGGTTGTTGATGACCACGGCGATGAAGAGGTTGATGACCACGAAAACGGCTACGACGATGAAGCTGGCGAAGAAAACCCACGCCCAGGGGCGCGTCGGAAGTAGCGACCGCTGCAACTCGATCCAGCCTTCGAGCGTCACGACCTGGAAGAGCGACAGCAGGGCGGCTCCGAGCGTTCCCCAATGCGTCGGGTCGGACTCTCGGAACATGTAAACGCCGGCGATCCCGTACACGTAGAGCAGCAGGCTCAGCAGGAGCACAACGTGCCCCATCGATGGGATTGACAGGAGCATCGTATTGATGATCAGCCGAAGCTGTGGGAAGACCGAGACCAGCCGGGTCACCCGCAGCAGGCGCAACAACCGGCCGATCGTGGCGAAGCCGCCGCTCGCCGGCACAAACGCTACCGCCACCACGACGAAATCGAACACGTTCCAACCGCTGCGAAAGAAAGCCGCCGGCTTGGGCCAATGTGCCATCATACGAATGACAATCTCCAACGTGAAAGCCGCCTGGATCATCCAGTAGAGCGCGATTAACCAATCCCCGGCTGCTCGCGTGATTCTCGGCGAAGTCTCCAGGCCGAGGATCACAGCGTTGAGAATGATTACGCCGATGATCGAATCCTGGAACACGGCGCTGGCAGCGACGCGCTTGCAGACGGTAATCACGGCTGACCTCCCGCCTCGGGTTGCAGTCGAGCGGGCTTCAGGAGCGAGGCGAGTACACCGGCCAACAAGACGCCCACAACGACTGCCAGCAGGTAGACGTTGAAGTTCGGTCCGAGCACCTGTTTCAGCCACCCGTGCGTCATCATCTTCACGCCGACGATCATTAGTACGAACGCCAGCGAGACCTTCAGGTATTGGAAGCGGTCGATCATGCCGGCCAGTGCGAAATACAGGCTCCGCAGACCCAATATGGCAAACACGTTGCTGGTGAACACCAGGAACGGGTCGGCGGTGATGGCGAAGATGGCCGGAATCGAGTCGACTGCGAAGATCAGGTCGGTGAATTCGACCATGATCAGGGCCAGGAAAAGCGGTGTCGCCAGCAACGCCCCTGGCCTCGCCGCCTCAACGACACGGTCAGTCTCGGTTTCACCCCCCGGCAGCGCCGGTTCCCGGCCCGCGGCCGAGCCGGCCCGCACGAAAAAGTGCTGGCCGTGAAAGCGCTCCGTGATCGGAATCAGCCGGCGCGTCAGCCGTACGACAATGTTCTTGTTCGGATCGGTGTGCTCCGCCTTCAGGGCGAGCATCTTGACGCCGGTGAGGATCAGAAAGGCGCCGAATACGTAGATGATCCAGGTGAACTCCTGAATCAACTGGGCGCCGACTGCGATCATCACGCCGCGCATCAGCAGCGCGCCAATGATGCCCCAGAACAGGACGCGGTGCTGATACATCGCCGGCACGGCGAAAAAGGCGAAGAGCATGGCAATGACGAAAATGTTGTCCACCGCCAGCGACTTCTCGACCAGGTAGCCGGTGACGTACTTGACCGTCGCGGAAGCCCCGTCGTTGTAGACCGTCCCGACCCCGTCGAGCGTCTTTGGGGCGACGGTCATCACGTCCGGCGTCAGACCCAGTCCGAGCCAGTGGTTCTCGTAGCCGAAATAGACGAACACCGCGAAAGCCAGCCCCAGGGCGATCCAGAACGCGGACCAGCACAGGGCTTCCTTGATCTTGACGACATGCGCTTTGCGATGAAATACACCCAGGTCCAGTGCCAGGAGCACCAGGACCAGTGCGACGAAACCAGCGTACATCCAGAACATCGATTGCTCCGCTACTCCAACAGTTCATCTGTAAGTTCTTTTTGGGGGCGTCGGGGGCGGCTACTGTGTGCCAGATGGCATTCCCTCAGATCGACCGGCCCGCGCGGGCGACCAGGATACCTGCGCGGCAGGTGCTGGACCGTCGAGGAGCGCGCGATTGGCCGCCCGCCGCATGAAGGTCAGTACGAGGTGCGCCTCGGCCAGATCGTCGGCACTCACCAGCCGCCACCTGACACTCGGCCTCGCGCATCCTCTCGGTCACGGTGCTTCGCGATGTGCCGCGCGTTCCCGCCGATATTCCGCTCGATTACGACGTTTACCGCCGGCCCGGCCGCCGCGATGAGCAGCTCATGCAGCAGCTTCGAAGGATTGCGCGCCAGCGCCGCGGCGCCGCCAATCGGTAGCAACACGGTTTCTCGCACCGGGATGCCGAAACGCTGCGCGAGCAGACCGTGTCCGAACTCATGCAGCGTGACGCACAGGAACAGGGCGAGCATGAGTAGCGCCCCAAAGACCATACCGGTGAGCCCGTAGCTGCTCCACTGCATTGCCCCAAGAACCACGAGCAGCAAGAATGTCGCGTGGATCTTCACGTCGATCCCCGCAATCCTCGCGACAGGCCAGCTCCATTTCATCGTCGCATTATCCTCGATTCCGTCTCTAAAATACCCGTTCGGCAGAACTAATCCCGCCGCACGTCTGAAGTATGGGCGCGCTCCAGGATGAGGACAAGTAGAATCATGAGCATGATTACATAGCTTCTGTCGATATGCAGGGCCGCGCCCGCCGGGCGCAAGCAACGTCGGCGGTTGACCCGCCGACACAGACGGCGGACACTGACCGCCCGCGCACTAAGCTCCGGAGCGCCGTCCCCGCTGAGCGGTGACGGTCCCTGGAATCCAAAGGCCGACGCGCATGCGCAAGGTGCTGCTGTTCTCAGTGCTTCTGATCTTCGGGCTGGCAGGCTCGCAGGTGCTCCCGCGCGTCGCTGGCGAGGCCTACGGGGTTCTCGGCGGGCTGACGCGCTTTCTCACCATGGTGGGCCTGGCGTTCATCATGGCGCACGTGGGCTATGAGTTCGAAATCGACAAGCGCAACTTGCGCCGGTACGGCTGGGACTACGTTGTGGCCGCCACGGCGGCCGCCTTTCCGTGGGTGTTCTGCTGCGCGTATTTCGTGTTTCTGATGCTCCCCGCTGAAGCCTGGACCTCGTTGCCAGTGTGGAAGGAGGCCCTGCTGGCCTCGCGCTTCGCGGCCCCGACTTCCGCGGGAGTGCTGTTCAGCATGCTGGCGGCCGCGGGGCTTAGCGCCACCTGGGTATTCCGCAAGACGCGTGTCCTAGCCATCTTTGACGACCTCGACACCGTCCTGCTCATGATCCCGCTGAAGATGGCCATGGTCGGTGTGCGCTGGCAGCTGGGACTCATCGTGGTGCTGATGATCGCTCTGTTGTGGCTGGCGTGGCGCTACCTGCGCGCCCTCCGCCTGCCCACACGCTGGCCGTGGGTGCTGGGCTATGCGCTGGCGATCGCCGGTGCCTCTGAAGCGATTTACCGGTTCAGCAAAGTGCTGGATGACACCGTTCCGATCCATATCGAGGTGCTGCTGCCAGCCTTCGTGCTCGGCTGCGTAATGGCGCGTCCCACGGGCCAGGATCCACATCGCGACGATGCCCGCGACGGCCACCAGGAGGGGCCGGAGTCCCCAGCCGAGCAGCGCGTTTCCACGATCGTCTCGGCGGCTTTCATGGTGCTTGTGGGGCTGTCGATGCCCCAGGTTATCGGGGTGCAGATGAAAGTTGACGAGGCCTCAGCGTCCAACGCCGGAACACTCGCAACGCTGGCGCCAGACATCTCGTGGGGTTGGATTGCGCTGCACGTGCTCTTCATCACCGTTTTGGCCAACCTCGGCAAGATGTTCTGCGTCCTGTGCTACCGCCGGGAAGCTACGCTGCGCGAGCGGCTGGCGGTCGCCATCGGGATGTGGCCGCGGGGCGAGGTGGGCGCGGGCGTGCTGGTCCTCTCGATGTCGTACGGCATCGGCGGGCCAGTCGTCGTCGTGGCGATGTTGTCGCTGGCGCTGAATCTGCTGCTCAGCGGCGGGTTCATCTGGATCATTAAGCGCCTGCTGGTGAATTTGCCGCCAGCGCCAGCGGCACAAATCAAACAGTTCTGACCCTGTGTCAGCGGAACAGCTCGCGTTTGGCGACGCCCGAGATGGCCATCACGGCCGGATGCCGAACGCGGCGCTCGACCGAGATGGCGTAGAAGCGCTCGTGGACCTGGTTCACGACCCCGACGCGCTCAACGCCATATTGCTGCTCGATTTCGTGTTCGATCGCGGCGGGGGCGAAAAACAAACCGCGACCCGATTGCCCGAAGGCCTTCAGCAGGGCGCTATCGTCGAACTGCGCTACCACGCGCGGCGCAATGTCCTGCGCGAAGAACCACTGATTCAGAGCCCGGCGCGTTGTGCAAGCCTCGGTCGGCAGGAGCAGCGGGGCCTCCCGGAGTGACTTCGGAAATTCCTTGCGGTACTTACGCGCCAGACTCTGTATGCCGAAAACAGCCAATTCGCACTCGCCGAGCAGATGGCTGAACGCACGAACGTTCACACTCGGCCCCAACGGGGCATCGGTGAGTACGACGTCGAGGTCGTGGACCGCCAGCGCAGCCAGAAGTTGCTCGGGTTTGCCTTCCCGGCAGACCAACTCGACCCGTTCCGGCAACTCCAGCGCCGGTTCCAGCAGACGATACGCGATCAGCTTCGGCACTACGTCGGCCACCCCCACCACGAACCGCAGCGCGCGTCCCGCCGGCCGACCCCGGACCGTCTCCGCCAGTTCACGCCCGAGCGCGAAGATCTCGTCGGCGTAGCGTAGCACGACGTGACCGAATTCGGTCAGTTCCAGGCGCCGACCACGCCGCGTGAATAGCGGCTGCTCGAACGAGCGCTCCAGCGCCTTGATCTGCGCGGAGACCGTGGGCTGGGAGACGTACAGCTTCTCGCAGGCCGCCAGGATGCTGCCTTCGCGGGCCACAGTCCAGAAGTACAGCAGGTGGTGGAAGTTGGGCCATTCCATGCCGCCCAGCTTATAGCACTCGAACCTATATGCAAGTGGCTCGCTTTCTATTTGTCTATGTCCGGCGGCGCACGAATACTTGGCGTGTGATGTCTGAGGCCTGCGACCTCGGGCCGCGAAAGGAGCCTGCAGATGCGACTGCACGTGAAGAATCTCGGAACGAACATGACGTCGGAGAATGCGGCCACTATCGAGCGGCGCGTCCACTTCGCCCTCGGGCGATTTGGTCACCGGATACGCCGGGCCGAAGTGCTGCTGGTCGATTCGAACGGCCCGCGCGGCGGCCAAGACCAGCACTGCACGCTCCACGTGGTTCTGGCCGGGCTGCCGCCGGTGGTCGTCGAAGTCGCGGATGTTGACCCGCTGGCCGCGGTCAGCCGGGCAGTCGAGCGTGTGGCCCGCCGCATCCGCGACAGCGCCACCCGCCAACGCGACCTGCAGCGGCAACCCGGACGCGGGACGCGCACGGACGTGGCCTGACGGCACCTTGTACCAAGCAAGGAGACGAACTGGAGGTTGGCATGAAAACGCTGAATCATCTCAAGACTGCTTTCCTACTGGGCTCATTGATCGGCTTGTGCATGCTCGTGGGGCATCTCCTCGGTGGTCCGCAGGGGCTGCTCTTGGGGCTCGTGTTCGGCGGCCTCGGAAACCTCGTCGCATACTGGTTCTCCGACCGGATCGCGCTGACCGCCATGCAGGCCCAGCCGGTGAACCATACCGAAGCGCCGTGGCTGGTCGATACCGTGGAGCGCCTGGCGCTGCGGGCCGGCCTCCCGACCCCACGCGTGTACGTGTGCCCGCACTCGGCCCCAAATGCGTTTGCGACCGGCCGAAACCCGCGGAACTCGGCCGTGGCGATCACCGCCGGCATGCTGCGGGACTTTCCGCGGCACGAGATCGAGGCCGTCATGGCGCACGAGATCGCCCATATCAAGAACCGTGATGTCCTGATCGCGACCGTCGCGGCGGTTCTGGGAGGGTTGATCAGCTACGCCGGTTATTCGCTGATGTTCGTGGGCGGCGGGCGCGACAACCAAAACCCGTTGGGTGCTCTCGGCGCCATCGTCGCGGTCCTGCTCGCACCAATCGCCGCCCTCCTCATTCAGATGGCGATCTCGCGGCAGCGCGAGTACGCGGCCGATGCACTGGGTGGAGAGTTGTGTGGCGATCCGCGAAATCTGGCACTGGCATTGCACCGCCTGCAAGGCGGCAATCAACGCGTCGCGACAGATGTGAACCTGGCGTTCAACAGCATGTTCATCATGCAGCCGTTGTCGGCGCGCGGAATGGCGACGCTGTTCAGCACCCACCCGCCGGTGGAAAAACGCATCGCAGCACTGGAACGTCAAGCGGCCCGCGAGCCAGACGTTCTCGCGGCGTTGAAGCAGCGCATGCGGACGGTCCGCATGCCGGCGATGTAGGGGTTGCGCGAGTCGTCGTGTGTGAAGAGTTTGGGCCTGAACACGGCGTTCTGGCTCGGCGATGAGGAGAAAAGGAATGAAATGCCCGAGTTGCAACGGCGAACTGAAAATCTCGGATCGTCAGGGTATCGAGATCGACTACTGCCTCGGTTGTCGCGGCGTGTGGCTCGACCGCGGCGAGCTTGACAAGATCATCGAGGGCTCGAGCACCGCCAGGACGCACCAGTACGCACGCGGCTATGACGACGACGATGACGATAGCGACTCGCGCGGAAAGCATGGCGTAAGACGCAATCGCCGGTCGTGGCTGGGCGAGATGTTCGATTTCGGCGACTGACGTGCACGGGTTGGGTTGAGGCACTCGGCTGGTTCGATGGCGCAACCAGATCGCTACAAGGCAAGGAGATGGACGTGAACTCGGTAATACCAATCGGAAGGACTCGGAACGTTGTGCCGCGCAGACGACCTCGCAATGGCGAGAGGGACCCGCGCGACGATTCTGTCGCCGGGACGCTCTCTGATCGCGCCGGCTGCCTGTGCATCAACTGCGGCGCACGCATTCCGCGGAAACGGTTGCTGGCCGCGCCAGCTACGCGGCGCTGTCGTGAGTGTCAACTAGCGCACGAAAACGGAAGTGCGGTTTGAGCGAGAGATAGGTGTTGTCGGCGGAAACCTG
The DNA here is from genome assembly GCA_046350315.1 of Phycisphaerae bacterium. Lineage (GTDB taxonomy): Bacteria > Planctomycetota > Phycisphaerae > UBA1845 > Fen-1342 > CAZHTF01. The sequence goes on along the minus strand of JAXMAP010000002.1, from coordinate 326,436 downwards.
CAGCGCGGTGCCGCGGGGCGCCGAGCGTTGACAAAGGAGCTGGACATGCGAAGGGAATGGCTGTGCCGGTTTGGGTTGCGGATTCCGAGGAGGGGCTACTGATGGGCGGCGACCCGGTCCGGCGTCGCACGGGACGGGCATCTGCCCGACCGATTCGACGCTCCGGGCCGAGCAGTTGGCATCGTGGGTGCTTGGCAAGCTTCAAGCCATCGTCCTGGTGGACGAACCCGCGGTCGATGCGGCCATAGAGCGCTTCGTCGCGTCGGTCGTTCATCAGAACCGGGACGGCTCGAACACGCTTCGAGTCGCCGCCGAACTCAAACAGGTAAGCGACACGGTGACGGCGCTCGTATCGAACATCGCCCCCGCCAACCGACCGCTGCTCAACGAGCGCCTGACGCAGCTCCGCAAGCGGAAGGAGGCACTCGAAGTCGAACTCCGCAGCGCCGAGCGCACCAATGGTCCCTGCGACGTAACTGGTCTACGGCAATGGGCCCGCGCCCAACTGGCCGGGCTTCAAGAGGCGATGGCGGGCACGCGGAACGACCGTACGCGCGATGCGATCGCGTCATACGTGGAACGGATCACCGTCTGGCCCTACTAAACGCGGCGGCTGGTCCGCTCCTGAAACGCAACGACCGCCCCGAGGGACGGTCGCGGGCAAACAAAATCGGGGCGACTGGATTCGAACCAGCGACCTTTTGCACCCCATGCAAACGCGCTACCAGACTGCGCCACGCCCCGTGAACGCAACCGCAGCCTAGAACGCACACCGCGCGGAGTCAAGCAAATCGGCTCGTGCGTCGCGTCCGGGGTCGGCGTCAGGCTTGTGGGCGGCCGGATGGTGGCAAGCGCGGCGAGCACCGCGCCCGGAACGGCGCACGAGCACTGCCGGTGGCCTCAGTCGCCGGTCTCGATGTTTCCCGCATTCGCCCGCGGGGTCTGGCGACAATCGCACAACGCCTTCAGGGCGAACGACGCCCGCCAAGAGTGTCACCCACGCAAACGTGAGGACTGAATCTTGGTAGTGGCTCCGTTACATGGAGAAACTCCCCAGCCGAGGCCCGACCGTAAGGGAGCGGCTTTCTGTTCGGCGCAAGTGACCCCGCAGCAGCGGGTTGCCGCGTTTGCTGATCCGGCCCTGGCGATCGATCGAACCGGACTGAAAGCGCGCGGCGTCAATCCGGCGTAGGCGGCCACCTGCCGCCGACTGCGAAAGCGACGCGCGTCGTCCAGAACCGCGACGAGGGTCGCGGCGGTGACCACCCCGACGCCGGGAATGCTGGTCAGCCATTGCAGGCGCGGATCGTGCCGGGCCCAGGCTTCGAGCTTCTGGTCGCATTCGGCCAACTGCTTTCGAAACAGATCGAGCTGATCCAGGTACGACCCGAGAATTCCACGCCACAACTGGTCCGGCTGACAATCCGGCAGCGGTCGCGTGCATTGCCGCAGGGCTTCCAGGCTGCCCTGCGTCCAACCGCTCTTGCCGCGTTTCAGACCGCTGTCCGCACGCAGCAGCAAGCGCCCGGATCTGGACCTTGCAGCGCGTCTGCGCCACCACGATCGCTTCGCGGGCCTGAATCAACGTCGACCACCACCAGCTTCGGCGCCAGGCGGATCAGCACTTTGCGGATCGTCTGGCGATTGGGGTTGAAGCTGCCCACCTGCTCTTCCTGACGCGCGTCGCGGAACGCGAAAACCGACTTGCTCTGCCCCAGATCAATCGCGAGAATCGACATCGCCGGGTCTCCTCAAGATGCTGAATTCATCTTTGGGCCGGCCACACGGCCGGTTTCCGTCCGGCGGAGATTAACCGCCAGGAGACCCGGCTTTCATAGCTTCTTACGGTCGGGCCTCGCTGTCGAGCGTTTTCCCGGGGTCGCATGCGAAATTGAGCCACTACCGACCGCCGAGCGCGGATACAGCCGGTCCTGAACGAGTCCCGGCGTTTGCATAGAATATCTAGAAATAATATTTAATCTTGAACCAGGTCCGGTTGGCGGCTAGAATCCGGCGTCGTTCGGGGCGCGAATCGCCTTGAACGGTTCCGGGTACTCTGCTGGAGGTTATGAAATGGTCGACGTCGCACAGGAATTGATGACCCCGCATGAAGCCGCCAAGTGGTTCCGCCGCTCGCCTTCCTGGCTGCGGCAGCAGGATGAACTGCTCAAGATCGGCGCCCCAGGCGGACAGCCGCTGTTTCATGTTCGCGTCTGCCGCGCGTACGTGCTGGGGCGCCTCTGCGGCCTGAGCGGGCCGCCGCTCCGTAAACTACAGATCGACGGCCTGGCAACCGCCTGCGGCGTCAGCGCGAATGTTGGGCGATTGGCAAATCTGCTCGACGACGTGGGACCGGACTCCGGACCGGTCTCCGGACCGGTCTCCGGGACAAGCCATGATGCGCCGGTCTCTTGACCGGTCAGAAGACCGGTCCCACAAGCCGGAAGGCGGCTGCTACGGGCAGTTCGCGCCCCAGTTCGCCAGCAGGATGCCCAGGTCGCTTTCGTCCGTGTCGCCGTCGCCGTCGAGATCGCCGCCCGGGCCGGCATTCCACGCGGCGAGCAGAATCCCAAGGTCGTTTTCGTTCACTTGGCGGTCGCCGTTCAGATCGCCCGGGCAATTCGGGGGCGCAAGACGCGTGGCCATTCCATATGCCGCGCCGAAAACGCCGGTGCTCGCGCCGACGACCGTCGCCGCCCCGGTCGCAGGATTGACGCGCAGCACCTGCTCGTTCGCGGCGTTGATGGTGTAGAGCTGCTGATCGACGTCGCAATAGGCCAGGCCGTTGCAATCGTTCACGCCCGCCAGCAGATTGCCGATGATCCCGCGCGAGCCATCGGTGGTGTTGATGGTCACCAGCCGCGTCCCAGCGGCCTGATCGTCGACGCCAAAGAGCGTGTTGGTGGCGGGATCGTAGTCGATTCCGCCGACGTTCCCGCCCGCCGCCGCCCCGATCGCGGTCGCCGCCGCAGTGGCGGTATCGATGCTGAAAAGCTGGCCGTTGCTGGCGGCCATGCCATAGAGCACGGTTGCGTTCGGGTCATACCCGAGACCGTTGATGACCAGCGTGGTGCCGGAGATCGTCGCGATCAGCGTCGACGCGCCTGTATCGGGGTCAATCGTGTACAGCCGGCGCGAATTGTCGACGCCGTAGAACATGTCGATGTTCGGGTTGTACGCCAGGCCCTGCATCAGGGCCGGGATTTGCGAGACCTTTCCGAACACGCCGGTCGTTCGATTCACGGTGCCGAAGTTGTTGTTCAGATCGCCGGTGACGTAGATCGGCGGGCTCACCGCGCCATTGCCGCTGCGGCAGATGCCGAGCGGGTTGTTGAGCTTGGCCTGCGCGGTGGCCTGCTGGATCGCGGTGCCGGTGTTGAACCCGCTGCCGCCGCTGCCGCAGCCGGCGTTGGTGTGGATTCCGATCGCGTTGCCGGTCTGCTCCAGCACGATCGGCGATCCGGAGTTGCCGCCGGTCGTGTCGGTGCGATATCCGGCCGTCGTGCCCGACAGCGATACGTACGGGCCGACGTGCGTCTTCTGCACCTGGTTCCAGGTCAGCGACACCGGCGAGGACACCGTGCCATATCCGGTGATGCGAATGGTCTGACCGGCCTGCGGGGCGGCGGCGTTCGCGAGCGTGTAGTACTGTCCTTGCACTTGGATCGGCGTCAGGCCGGTGGTCGAGTTCGGCACGCAGCCGAAATAGGAGTTGTCATTTCCGAGACCGCCATTGGTGGTCTGAATCGACGCCGCGTCGATCGTGTACTGATCCTGCGGTGGCGGATTCACCAGCCCGCCGGAGGTGGTCGAGAGCGGGACGTTGAATTGCACAACCATCGACGTTGACGGTGTGCAGTGACCCGCGGTCAGGAACTGCTTGTTGAAATCGTTGAACAGCCAGACCGAGCACCCGACCGACAGCAGCCGTGCGTCGCGCGGGTCGCTGGACAGAACGCGATCGTCGGTGGTGTCGCAAATTGTGCGCGTGTTGATGTCGCCGATGCCCGCGGTCACGCTGTTGATCGCCAGCCGGCTCTGACCGGTGCCGGGCGAGGCGATCAGCTCGACGCGCACGGCGTCGCCGTTGAAATACGCCGACGTGTTGTACCACTGCGCCACACTCTCGCCGTTCAGGTATTGCCAATACCCGTCGTGAAGCGAGGTGATGAGCAGATACGAACAATTGTCGTTGGCCGGATCGCCGCTGAGCGTCGCGTCGGCGAACGAAAGCCGCAGCCAGACTGCCTCAGGCACGGAAATGATGGTCGAAAACACGATTTGCGGACCCGAACCCGGCACGTCGTTGCCGACGAAGCCCGAGTCGATCGCCAGCGGCACGTCCTGGCTGGGAATGACGGGCAGGATCGGCGTGTCGTCGGCGCGCGCTGACGCGCAAACGCCGACAAGCGAAAGGGCTGTCAGAATCACGGTTCGGCTCGTGCGGCGCAGCGTTCTCATACCGCCTCCTTCAGCGTTGTCGCGACCCAAAATCGGCGTGTTTGCCGGGCGGCGTCCTGACGCGACGCCGCGCACCGATTAGCCATGTTAGCGGCTCGGACCGGCAGGCCCAACGCGAATTGCAGCCGGAGCCGCTACTGCCGGCGTGACGTGACGAACTCGGCCATCGCCGAAAGGCTGTCGCGCGCATCGCCGGCCGGCAGGTCGTCGAGAATGCGGAGCGCCTCCGCGATCCGGGCGGCGGCGGTCTGATTGGCGTAATCGATGCTGCTCGAATCCGCCAGGAGCGAGGCGATCTGCCGGTAGCGCTGTGGATCCTCGCCGCGGAGCAGCGTCATCATGCGGACACGCTGCGCCATAGGCGCCGAGCTCAGATAATGAATCAGCGGCAGCGTGAGCTTGCCTTTGTGCACGTCTCGACCGAGCGACTTTCCGGTCTCGGCCTCGTCGCCCACCAGGTCGAGCAAGTCGTCGGTGATCTGAAACGCGACGCCCAGCAAGACGCCGAACTCGCGCATGCGGCGCGTGGTGCGCTCGTCGGCGTCGGCGTATCGCGCCCCGAGCAGACACGCCGCGCCCAGCAGCGAAGCGGTCTTTCGCGTGATGATGTCGAAATACTCGGCTTCACTGAGCTCGAAATTGTCGCGGTTCACGACCTGCATCATCTCGCCTTCGCACAACACACCGGCGGTGTGCGCGATGAGCCGGGCGGCGAACGTCGATTCGAGGCTGGTGCAGAGGTGAAACGAATGCGCGATGAGGAAGTCGCCCATCAGCACCGCCCGCTCGTTGCCCCACAGGCGATTCACGGTCGCGACGCGCCGCCGAATGTCGGCTTCGTCGAGAATGTCGTCGTGTACGAGCGTGGAGAGGTGCACCATCTCGACCACCGCGGCCAGCGTGTGGTGCGCCGGCGTCAGCCGCCCGCAGGCTCGAGCCGTCAGCAGCAGCAGGGCTGGGCGAAGGCGCTTGCCATGAAACTGGCCAACGTGGCGGCACAGGTCGCAGATAAAGGCCTGATCGCTGCCCAGTTCATCGTCGAAGACGCGTTGCGCGCAGGCCAGGTCGTCCTCGATCGGCGCGAACAGCCGCCCGAGCGTGGGCGGGGCGTCGTCGCGTGGCGGCGTGAGCGTCGGGTTCATACGCCGTCAGTTTTTCGCGCCGCGTCGCGAGCGTCCACTTGCGATAGAAAGTTTCAGAAGGATTGAAAATCGCGATGCGCGAATCGGCGAATTACGGTGCTGGTAAAGATTGAACCGAACCGCGACCGTGAGGGAGCGGGGGATGCGGAAATCGACGCGATTCTTCGCCCCCTCTTCCTTACGGGCGCGGTTCTGAGGGGCCTACGCTCGCGGTTGTCGTCGAGTGATACATGCCGGGCACATGCAGTTCTGGTCAATTTTCTGCAAATGCGCGAGGCCGTGGATGACGCCGCTCGCATCACTGTCAAATCGCGAACCGATCACGTCGAAGTATGACGTATCACCCGAGCTGAAGCGCCGAAACACCGCATAGGCAATGTGGTCGGCGACTTGAATGAGCCGAGACGCCTGGCTGTCCACGAAGACCGGCGTATCGACCAAGTGTCGGTCGAACCGTCCCCAACGATTGCCATGAAGTCGAAAATCGCGGGCGATTCGCTGGAGGCTCGTTGCGCGGGAACTGTCGTCGAGCAGGATCAATCCGCGCTCACGCTGATTACGAGGTCCGGCGCGCCCGACTCGTTCGAGATACAGGTCAAACCGAGTGCACAGATCCTCAAGCGCGCGCTCCAATGGATCTTCGTTCGAGAACGAGGGTTTGTGGATCGCACATGCAAACGCGCGCGCCGTTTCATGCGCTGCGGGCAGCACCCGAAGAACTCTGCGGATCGTCTCGCGTTGTCTTTCACGCCCAAGTCCGCGCCACGGATCGTTACGCCCATTGAAGATCGCAGAGGCATGAAACTCTACCGAATGCGGATCGTCCGGTAGGATTTCGGCCGCAATCTGATCCAATTGGCTCGTTAACCAGTGCGCCTGCGACTCGGATACGGATAGCCCAACCAAAACGAGATAGTCTTGGGCACGATTGTCCGCCGACCCAGGGTCGTCGAGATAGAGAAGGCGCATGGAAAAAGAAAGGCAGCCGAGTGGGGGGACCCCAGCGAACCGCGAATGGCGGCCCTCTCAACTGCAACAGTGATGATACCAACTTAGCCGTCGATCGTACAATAAGCCCACTCACTGTTGCGAGAATGCGTGAATCAAGGCGTCGCTTGTGTATTTTATCGGACTATTTATCACGGATTGTACCCTATTCTCGATCCGTGGACGCTCCGCCGCCGCAACGCGCTTGGTCGCTCGTCACCGTAAGTCCGCACGTTCCCTGGTCGCGGCGCACGGCGAGCAGCCGGTCGAGCCTTTCGGATCGGCTAATACGGACAAGGCCGGCGGCGCGGGAATTCGCACGCCGGCCTCGCCTGATGTCAATCAGTGCAAGCTTCGCGGAGAGCTCTACTGATGCGTCGTCTGTGACGCCGTGGTCGCCGTGCTGCTGCCGCCGGCCTTGAAATAGACCTGGGCGGTTTCGCTGCGGTCGGCGACGACGGTCAGCGACAGCATGTATTCCTTGCCGGGCGTGAGCTGCACGCCGGAAACCTGCTGATTCGTCAGGTTGTAGACCTTGAACGCCGGTCCGGGGTTCGACAGCTCGTAGTTCACGCCGGGCTTCATCTGCGCCTGCGGGTCATTCGTATTCGCCGCTACGACCGTGAATTCAGCCTGATGCGAGTAGTCGGCCTCGAACTTCTGGTGGATCGAGACCATCACCTTGGTGATGCGGCCGAAGCTGGCGGGGTCCGAAATCTCGAAATTGAGCGTCGGCGCGGAACTGGTCTCGCCGTTGACCGTGTAGTTCGCGTGGCCCGTGACGGTCTTCTTGAACATGTCCTGCGTCGCCGGCTTGCCGTCGAGCTTAATCGTCAGGTGGCTGTCGGTCCGGTTTGCGTTCATGCCCATGCGGCCGGCGGTCATCGCCGCGCCGGTGACGCTGCAACCGACGGAGGCGAGCGAAGCTGTGACCAGGCCGGCGAGAACGACGACGTACTTCTTCATGGTGGGTCCTTTCGTGGGCGTCACCGACGAGATTCCTCGCACCGAGCGAGGAGCCGCGCCACGCATCGCGGCACGACCAGCCGGCGACGCCGGGTTCCCGCACGCGCAGTTTTCGCGCTTGGGTGATTTCCTATTTTCATCGGCAGGGTAGCGATTGCAGCGTTAGCCGCAAGCGCGACCCGAGCTCGATGAACAGGCACGGCCGACGCGGAGTCCGTTCCGCGCCGGCCGTTTTTCGTCTGATCGATACCGATCGTCGCCCGGGCGGCGTCCGACTCAGCAGATCGGTCGCTGCGCGCCGCGTTCGCCTAGTCGCCGCCGGCCGTCGTGATCGGCGATTCCTCAATCTCGGCGTTCGAGAGCGCGTCGGTCGTTTCGCCGGCGGCCGTTTCGTCCAGCCCGCGCAGCGCGCCGACCGTGCGCGGCCAGGATTCGATCGTTCGGCGGCGGGCGCGGGTCTTGGTCTCGGCCAGCGCGACGCGCACCTCGGAGAACGCCTTCTTGACGTTCGAGAGAGCGGCCTCGGCGTTGCGGTTCATGCTGCGCAGCGAGGTCAACTCGCACTCGTAGAACTGCTGCTGCTCGATCAGGCGCGAGTTTTCGCGCTCCAGGTGCATGACCTGGGCGGTGAAGTTCTTCTTCTCGTTGCGCAGCTCTTCCAGCTTGCTCTCCAGCAGGTCCTGCGCGCGGCGCATCTCGCTGTTGCGGTCGTCCGCGGCGCGCAGCTCCATTTCGAGCTGCTGGCGCGCCTCGCGCGCTTCCAGCAGCGCCGCCTGCGTTTCACCCAGGCGACCCTGCACCTGAGCGCGGTCCTCCGACAGTTCGCGGACTGAGCGTTCGAGCGTTTCAGCCTTGGTGCGCAGGTTCTTGGTGTCCACCCGTAGGCCGTCGCGCTCCTTGCGGATGGCCCAGGTCTCTTCAAGCTGTTTGGTGGCGTTTTTCAACTCGCCCGTGAGTCGTGAGTTGTCCTTTTCCGCCGACTGAAACTGCTCGGTGACGCGCTGCACCCGCGCGTTGGCGTCGGCGATTTCCTCTTCCAGCAGCGCGACTTCGCCGCGCACCTGCTCGAGGGCCTCGACGCGGGTCTGAAGCGTGACGACCTGCCATTCCAGCTCCTGGGCGCGCTGCCGCGCCGTCTGAAGCTGCTCCGAGGTGTCGGTGACCTCGCGCTCCAGCGTTTCGCGGATTTCTTCGTAGCGGTCGAGCTGATCTTCCAGCTCGTTGATCACGCTCAGCACGTCGTCGCGCTCGTCGACGAATTCATCCGGCAGCGGGCGCGCGGGGCGCTCGGTCTTGGGGCCGCGCTGTCCGTTCGTGTCCGGCGCGCCATTGCGCGTGGCCGACTTTCGCGCGGCGCCGTCGTTGCCGGTCGCGCCCGGGCGGATTTCGTTTCGTCGCGGCGGCGTTGGGCCTGTGCCGGGAGTGCCGGTGTCGCCGGCGGTTTCGCGAGCCAAGGCCGAAGCGTTGCGGATGGGGGTCTCTCGCTTGTCCATTGAGCGGGTCCTCTGCGATTCGCGCCGTCGCGTCTTGCGCGACCGGCGGGCGGGCGGCTCGACTCCGTCGAATGCGCCCCGCGTTCGTCAGGCCTATCGGCGGGTGTTGCGCCGGTGCTTGACTAAGGCGCGACTCCTGCGCCGCCTTGGCGCAGCGCCTGCGCCAAGCCCTGGCTGCGCCGTAACCTCTGCTCTGAGGGGCAATTCCGGCAGGGGCGTGTTCGGTCGGAGCGGACTGCCGCGCCAGGAAGCGAACACCGGCCCGCGGCGGCGGCGCTAATCGAACGCGATGACTAGCAGCGTGCGATCGTCGGCCGGCGGGGCGCTGCTGAATGACGCCAGCGCGCCGCGCACCGCGTCCAGAATGCTCGTCGGCGTGCGGCTGCAGCAGGTCAGTGCCGCGTCGAGGCCTTCGACGCCGAACATCTCGCGGCGCTCGTTGAACGTCTCGGTCACGCCGTCGGTGTAGAGCAACAGGCGATCGCCCGGTTCGAAGCGAATCGACGCCTGCTCGGCCTCGAATGTGTCACTGATCGCCAGCGGCAGCGCCGGCGTCGCCCAGAGCGGCTGGATCGAGCGTGTCGCGCGGCGCATCAGGCGCGGCGGGTTGTGGCCGGCCGTGGCGAATTCAAACGTTCGCGTTCGCGGATCGAGCACGCCGTAGAACGCCGTGGCAAACTGCCCGGCCCGCATTGAGCGCAGCAAGTTGCGATTCAGCGCTTCCAGAACCCGCACCGGCTGCGACGGCTCGACGCCGCACGCGTCGCCGAACGAGTTCATCAGGGCATGGATCATCGCGGTGACGACGGCGGCGGGCGAACCGTGGCCGCTCACATCCGCGATCATCACTCCCAGCCGGCCGTCTGACAGGCGCACAAAGTCGTAATAGTCGCCGCCGGCCTGCGTGCTCGTTTCGTAATGCGCCGCGACGGTGACGCCGGGCAGCATTGGTAATTCGCGTGGTAGAAGATCGCGCTGCAACTGACCGACCTGCCGGAACTCGCGCTCCAGCGCGTTGTAGGCGCTGCGCACGTCCGCCGCGGAGATCAGATTCGTTGTCGAGAGACCAACCAGGTTGCTCGTGAGCACCAGTGTCGTCAGGTCGTCGATGCTGAAGCTGCCCGGCTGCTCGCGCATCAGCATGGTCATGTAAAGCGGCTGTCCCTCGTGGTAGACCGGCGACGCCAGGAGCGAGCGCATGCCTTCAAAGTGCTCCACGGCCGGGTCGTCGGGCGGGACATCCAGCTCATCAATCTTGACCGGCGTCGCGGCGTACATCAGGCGGTGCGCCAGGCCTGATCGAATGACCGGCAACCGGTGCGCGTCGCGCCAGGGGTCGATGCTCTCGGCAAAGCGGCTGGAGCGCGTAATGCGGACCTCGTCACCCGCGGAATAGCGGCGGCTGAGCGAGAGCATGTGATCCCAGGCGATGACGTATTGGGATCGGGCGCGATACGTATTCAGAAGTTGCCGTGCGTCGCGCTGCAGACTAAGCTCGCGCACCAGCGCCGCGAATTCATGCAAACGCCGAGCGGGCGTCGTGTCGCTTGGCAATGCGGATAGCAGTCCCATGGGCTTCGACTCTCTGCACACGATGCCGGGCATCGCCGTCGGGATGTGTGTGACGGCGACTTGACCCGATGCAGGATGATAGCCGGCGCTCTGGATTTGGCGCGCCGCCATGAACCGCTCGGCGCGCGCCGCCTTCGGCGGCGCGACCGCAACGGGGCAGCCTCAGAACGCAAAAAAGGGAACACTTGCAACGGAGATTGGAAATGTCCCCTTTCGCTATCCTTTATGGACAACTCCCCTGCCAATGCGACAGCAGGATGCCCAGGTCCGTCTCGTTCGTATTGCCATCGCCGTCGATGTCGCCGCCCGGGCCGCTCTGCCAGTTTGCCAGCAGAATCCCCAGGTCGGCTTCATTCACCGCGCCGTCGCAGTTGAGGTCTCCTGAATGATCGCAAATCGTGAGCGTCGCGGCGTTGCTGGCGACGCTGCCGCAGGCGCTCGTGACCAGGCAGCGGATTTGATAGGCGTTCACGCCGGCGCAGGGGTGTACGCCGATCTGAACATCAGGTGAGTTGATAGGCGTGGCGAAGGCGAACGCGCCGCCGCCGCACGGCAGCGGCATCGGATCGTTGCCCAGCGTGGCCCATACGCCGGGGGCCGTCTGGATCTGCCACTGGTACGTGAAGGGTCCTGCGCCGGTGGCAACGATTGAGAACGCGGCGGCGCCGGAGCGGCAGATGGTCGCGTTCGCGATGGCGCTGAGCGTGAAGCAGGACAACCGCGCGATCCACGACTCCTCAACGCCGTTATGGTTGCCGGTGCCGACGATCGTCTGGCCGTCGGCGCTGACGCCGCCGGCGTCGATCAGCGTCCACCCCGTCAGGTCGATCCCGAGCGTGGGCAGATACGTGTTGAGGTCGACCAGCCCCAGCGCCGCCGTCCATAGCCAGGCATGTCCGGTGCCGTCGGGAAAGAACGCCGACGTGGCGCCGACGATCACCGATCCATCCGCGTTCACGCCGTTGCTGACCATATAGTCGAATGGCACCGGCAGCGTTCCCAGCGGCGTCATGCCCTCGGCGTCGGTCCAGCGGTAAGCGATGTCGCCATCCAAAGAATCGCTGTCGCCCACCACGACCAATCCGTCGGCGCTGACGGCGTATCCGTATGAGAATGTCCCTCCCGGCAGCGTGCCCAAATTCTGCATCCCCCCGGCACGGGTCCAGCGAAACGCGACATCGCCGTTGGGAGCGTACCCGTCGCCGACGACCACTGAGCCGTCCGCGTTGACGCCATAGCCAAACGAGATCGCCGGGGTCGCGCCGCCGGGCAGCACGCCGAGGTCCTCCATTCCGCCGGCGCGGGTCCAGCGGTAGGCGCGGTAGCCGTTGGGGGCGCCGCTGACGCCGACGAGCACCGATCCGTCGGCGTTCGCGGCACTTCCCAGCGCCTGGACCGCGCCAGGCAGGGCGCCGATGTTCTCCATGCCCGCGATGGTCCAGCGGTACGCGCGCTGCCCGTCTGTCGAATCGCCCCAGCCGGTGACCACCGCGCCGTCGCCGCTGACGCCGGGGGCGAACGAGTATGTGCCTCCCGCAAGCGTCCCGAGGCCCTGCATGCCCCCGGCAAGCGTCCAGCGAAATCCGACGCCGCCGAAGGCCGGGCCGCTATCGCCAACGACCACCGACCCATCGGCGCTAACGCCGCGAGCGGCCGATGAGGATCCGCCCGGCAAGAAACCCAGCCCGGTGAAAGTCTGAGCCGGCGACCGCTCCACCCAGAAGACGCCGGCAGCGGCGGCAAGCAGGAGTGGGATTCGTGAATTCGCCGATTTGTACAAGCGGGGCGACGCGGCGGACATGGCTGCTTCCTCCTCCAAAGTTCGATGCCGGTTTCATTGCAATTTCTGAGTTGAGATCGACAGAGTGAGGATTGATACACGGCATTGTGCCCACGGCGGCATCAGCCGGTTGTTCCGCGTCGGGTACGGCAGCGTGCGCGGGTCGGCGGTGTCATGCTCTCGCTGTACTCAGCGTGAGCATGCTTGCGGCGGTCGGCAAGAGCACGCCGCCCATTCCCTGAGCCGTGCGAGCCAATGCATGCTTACGCGGAGTACCGCGAAAGCATGCCACCCGCCCGGCGGCGTAGCGGAGATTGCCGGCGAGCGTGATCTGCCGCTCGACCGAATGCAGGTCGGAGTGCAGCGTGCGGTCGGCCGGAATCCGCATTTCGCCGCGCTGGAAAGCGCGCTGCATCCGCGCGCACAAGTCCTCCTTGACCGGTGCGCTGATGGTGACCGGCTGGATGCGCCAGCCCCAGCGGCGCTGCGCCCGCTCGGCCAGCTGCAGCCCCATCCCGGTCGCGTCCAATAGGCAGCGGCGCAGGTTCGACAGCCCCATGACCGCCGCCAGCATCTGCTCCTGCTCGTCGAACGGCGCGCCGCGCAGCTCGATGAAGCCGCGACAGACGAACTCGGTCTGGGTCAACTCGATGAACGCCAGCACGGTCAGGTCGTGCAGCCGGCCGACGTCCACCCCGACGTACAGGTCCCCGAGATTCGCCAGGTCCGGCAGCGCGGTGTGGTAGGCCAGACTCTCATCGGATCGCGCCAGCAGCAGTTCGTACGGCAGCAGCGCGTACTGCTCGTCTACGAACTCGCATTCGTAGGCCGAGCGCCAGGCGGCCTCATCCACTACCGCGCAGCGCGCGCCGCGGCGATGTCGTGCGCGCGCCGCCGGCCGTCGCGTCGTGGATGGTGATGCGGTGCCGCGACCAGCGCGGTCGTCGTTGTTCCACAGCGAGTAGAAGCGTCCGCTGCGCGGCCCGGGCGTCGAGACGACGCTGAGCCGGAACTCGCGGCGGGTCGAGATGGTGGGCACGATCGCCAGCCACAGCGCGTCGAAGTCCGGAATCCAGGCCGCCTCGTCGGCCTATTCAAGTACGCGCCGACCGCATTCCGGGCACGATTCGGACCCGACGGAGCCGCGCAAGTCATAGCCGCAAGCCGGGCAGTAGCCCGGTGGCGCCGATTTCAGTAGTTTGGACGAGCGGAGATTCACCACACCGAGCCAAACGGCGCACGCTCCGAGCATCAACTGAGCCGCGTGCAACGGTAGCCGCGTACGGAACACGAGGCCAGACACCGCGCACAATGCTGCCGCCGCGACGGTCCAGACGATCGCACACACGTGCCGCCGCCTCCAACGACGAACTTCGAACGCGATCATCGTGCACCTCATCTCATGGTTGCATCCCCTTTCTATCGAAGAACCGGATCACCACCGGGGAATGCGGGCACCGGATGAGTCACAACTATGCGCCCACATCTTTCCATTCGCGCCGGATCTCGCGTGGAGGTGCAAGACCAGCGCCGACGCTGCCGATGCCGGCCGCAAGACTTGCCACGCCATAGCATATGGCAACCACGGGCGCCCCCGCGCCTGCGATGAGTCCAATCGCGGCCCAGTTGACACCAATAACCCCAAGGCCGAGGCTTAGACCCCGAACCCGTGGTGCTGTAGGTGACGTACAGGTACTGAAGCTGATAAACGTACACCGTGATGGTATGTCCATTGAAATCTACGTCCTCAAACTCGTCGATTAGTGTGTAGAGCCTATCCCATAACCGGGACACTTGTAGAAGTTCTATAATGCGGCATGTTGACATTCACCGACGAACAACTGGACTGGCTGGTCGCGCGGCTTCCGATCTCCGAGCCGCAACCCCAAGGGCGGGCGGCCGGAGGCGGACCGGCGGCGCACGTTGCAGGGGATCTTCTGGATTCTGGACAACGGCGCGAAATGGAAAGACCTCCCGCGCCAGTTCGGAAGCAAAAGCACCGTTCATCGCTGGTTCCAAATCTGGACCACGGCCGGCGTGTTCGAGCGCATCCTGCAAGAGGCCGGCCAGTGCGTCGAGCGCGCGGCGGCTACAAGTTGTATGAATGCTACATTGACGCCACGTTCGCCAGGGCCAAGGGCGGCGGCGACGGCATCGGTTGCACGAAGGCCGGAAAAGGCGTGAAAATCATGGTTTTGGTCGATGCCCGGGGGCTGCCGGTGGCGGTCGAGACGATGTCGGCCGCGCCGCACGAGAGCCGGCTCGCCCAAGGGCTGTTTGATTTCATGTTGACCACGCAGATGCCGCTGCGCGTCATCGGCGACAAGGCCTACGACAGCGACGCGTTGGACCAAGCGCTGGCGCAGGAAGGTGTGGAATTGATCGCCGCACCGCTTGAATCGCAAGTCGGAGAATATCACCCAAGACGGCCGGCCCCTGCGGCGTTACAAGCGGCGCTGGATCGCCGAGCGGACGATTTCGTGGATCCAGAATTTCCGCCGCTTGTGCATTCGCTGGGAAAAGACCACGCCGCTGTTTCAAGGCTTCTTGCACCTGGGATGCACACTGTTATTGCTAAGAGTGGTTTTGGGATAGGCTCTAGTGTACTGTCTCATTGATTGTGTGACTTATCGAGGGTTTCGTGTGCCCGGACGATCTTGGGCAGGATGTCCTTGAGGTCGGCGGTCCACCCGAACGGTTTCGGGTCGTCGTTGTGCGTGTCGATGAACTGCTGGATCGCCGCTTCGAGCTGCTCGACGCTGCGGAAGCTGCCGCGGCGGATGCGCTTGGTGGTGATCTCGCGGAACCAGCGTTCGACCATGTTCAGCCACGAGCTGCTGGTGGGGATGAAGTGCATGTGGATGCGCGGATGCTTCGCCAGCCAGGCTTTCACCTTCGGATGCTTGTGCGTGCTGTAGTTGTCGGCGATCAGGTGCAGGTCGGCTCTGCGGGCGTCTCGGCGTCGATCAGTTTCAGGAACTTCAGCCATTCCTGATGCCGATGCCGCTGCATGCACCGGCCGATCAGCTTTCCGCTGGCCATCTCAAGCGCGGCAAACAGCGTCGTCGTTCCGTTCCGTTTGTAGTCATGCGTCATCGTGCCGCAGCGGCCCTTCTTCAGCGGCAGACCCGGCTGGGTGCGGTCGAGGGCCTGGATCTGGCTCTTCTCGTCCACGCTGAGGACCAGCGCGTGCTCCGGCGGCCGCAGATACAACCCGACCACGTCGATCAGCTTCTCGACGAAGCCGCTTGTCACGGCTGAGCTTGAACGTCCGCACGCGATGCGCGCCAGCTCGTGCGCCCGCCAGACGCGATGCACCAGCGACTTGTCGATGCCCAGGTACTTGGCCAGCGAGCGTACGCTCCACTGCGTCGCATCCTTCGGCGGCGTGTGCAGCGTCGTTTCGACAATCCGGCAGGCCCAGTGCCGCCGCCGGGTCGCCCGCCGGCCGCGGCCGGGCCGCTCCTGCGCTATGCCCGCCAGTCGCTGCTCCGCGAAACGCTTCCGCCAGATCGCCACGGTGACGCGATGGACGCCGAGTTCCGCGGCGATCGCCAGATTCTCCCAGCCCTCGGCCGCCAGCAGAATCATCCGCGCCCGGGTCGCCAACTGGACCGCGGCCGTACGGCTACCCGCCCAGCCAGACAGCCGCGCCCCGCTCCTCGCCGCTCAACGTGATCGCATCCGCTCGCCGCATGGCCGCCATCCTCCTTCATCCAGGAGGACACGCCAACCGATAATATGTTAGTGTAAATATGAGACACTACACTAGTGAGTGCCCATGATGATAGTCGTATCAAGACCGTTCGGATCAAGGGCATTGGGGCCTCGGTTCATCACGTAGGTGTACGCATTTAGCCCGCCTCCCAGCCCAATCGGATCCCGCTGCACAAATCGCCCGAGGTTGGCCTGATACCAACGCGCGCCGACGTGCTGCAGCGTGACCGGCGCACTCCCGGCTTTGCCGTCGAGCGCGAGTAAGTCGGCTTCATACCCATACCCACCGACGTATCGATAGCGCGTCGGCATCGCGGCGGCGCCGACGCCGTTGCCGCCGACCAGCGCGATTTCCTCGCCGAAGGCGGTGTAGGCCATTTTGGCAACACCTGTCCCTGCGGAAACCGGCGCACCGGCGGAATCCGTTGCCAGCACCGCACTTCCGAGCAGATCGTCATGGAAATACTTCGAAACCCCTGCGCCACTTTGCTCAGAATTCAGAAAGTGCCGCGTCAGCGTTGTCGCGAAGCCGTGGCCGCTGCCGTCCAGATCCGCCTGGAAATCCGTGTACGGCATGTCGCCGACGTAATCGGTCCAGGTCGCCTCCGCCAGCGGCCGCCGCGTGAAGCACGGGTTCTGCGGGTCGGGGTCGGCGAATCCGGGCCGCGCCGTCACGGTCAGCGGGATGCTGGCGTAGCGCTGCCGCGCCGCGTCGTAGCGGAATTCGCGGGCCGTGTCGGCGGCCAGCGTGCCCGGCACGAACACGCCGTCGGCTTCGGACCACGTTCCCCAGTAGGCCAGCGAGAGCATGCCGTTGCGATTGTAGTACAGCGCCAGGTCGCGGGCGATCTGGCGGCCCTGCGCGTCCACGTCGCCGGCGTCGCGGATGGTGATGTTCGACGCGTCGCCGTTCACGTAATACGAATACGTCACCGCCCGCGTCGGCACGCCGTCCGTGTTCTCGGCGTAGCTCAGCAGCCGATTGTTCCGCGTCGGATACGGCAGCGTGAGCGGGTTCGCGTAATCCGTGTCGTACGTGTAGGCCGTTTCGTGCATCGTTCAAGTCCCTGACGCGCTCGATCCGCGGTGTGCCACTGCTCTTGAGCAGTGGCTTTTCGCTCGATGTCCGCACAGTCCGCGGTCGCGACAGCACTGCTCGAGAGCAGTGGCACACCCGTCAGTGCCACGGGCCCATGCGAGCCAATGCATGCTTACGCGGAGTACCGCGAAAGCATGCCACCCGCCGTCGGTCTGCTCGGCGTAGCTCAGCAGCCGATTGTTCCGCGTCGGATACGGCAGCATGAGCGGGTTCGCGTAATCCGTGTCGTAGGTGTACGTCGTTTCGTACATCGTCACCTCGTTCGCCAAGCACCCTGCCGGCGCGCATAGTCGCCGGTAGGGCGCCCGCCGGTCCCTCATTTCCCAGAAATAGGTGGCTGTCCCTCATTTCCCCTACTCATTTCCTATTTTTCTCCGCCGGAAATGGGTGGCTGACCCTCGTTTCCCTCTCGTTTACCTCCTCGTTTCCCTCGTTTCCCAAGCCGCATTCGGGGCAGCGAACCGACGTGGGTGCGAGCGGATAGCCGCAGTGTGTGCACCGTTGTTCCGAGCGCAAGATCGCTCTTGCCCGATGTCGAATGGCCATGGTGGTGCTTCTGCGCAGACCGTAGAAACACGCTGCCAATCCGACAGCCACCACGACCACGTCCCAAGGTGCCCCAATCGAATGCCCCGTTCCCACGATGAGCGTGGCGATCGCAACGCACACCGCCGCGCGCCACATGGCGGCACCTGCGGACACCGCGTCCGTGTACGCGCGTACTATCAGTTGGCGCTCCTCGGCGGGCGTCAGCGATACCAATCCAATCGTCGTCGGTAACAGGCCAAAAGCCAGCCAGTGTCCAATACGCCAGTTGCGCGTCATGGCGGGGACTCTATCGTGTGACAGGAACTGTGGTCATCCAGCACCGCCGGCGCCAGAGCATCCAGGGAAGTAGAATGGCAACCTCCAGCCCGGTTGCTCCGCAAGAACCGTCCGGCTCGTAGCCTGGCGCCGGTCCGATCTCCGGCCCATTGAATCGATGGGGTTTGCCGTTCGGGGCGAATACGTCGGGGCGTGACTCGCGCTGAAGACGATTCTTGGTGTTCTGGTCGATGCAGTTCGAATCAGCCGGGACCACCTGTTACGCCACCCAGGAGCCCACCTTGTGTCCCTCCGACCACAACATCTTTGCCGAAGTCGTTCCAATTCCAGGGATAAGGATAGTCCGACCACAGCCCCATCGGGTCGATCATTGAGAGTGGCGTGTTAGACGCATACACGTGTGTGTTCAAGCCGACATCAATGCCAAGCGGATCCCGCTGGATGAATCGCCCGATGTTCGGTCGGCACGCCGTCGGTCTGCTCGGCGTAGCTCAGCAGCCGGTTGTTCCGCGTCGGATACGGCAGCGTGAGCGGGTTCGCGTAATCCGTGTCGTACGTGTACGCCGTTTCGTACATCGTCAGGCCGACCTGGCGTGCTCGATTCGCGGTGTGCCACTGCTCTTGAGCAGTGGCTTTTCGCACGATGTCCGCACAGTTCGCGGTCACGGAAGCACTGCTCGAGAGCAGCGGCACATGCGTCGGTGCCACCCGCCCGACGCGCATCGTTGTTGGCAAGGCGCCGGGGGACAAGACCTACGAGCCTCCCCCGAACCGCCGGTCCGGCGACCGCGCCGCTTGGGGCGTGGATCGGTTCCGCGGTAGGAATAGGCAAGATGCGTGCCGCGCGGAATGGCGTTTTTCAGCGCGAAACGCGGAGCGCCCGCGGCGCGGCTGCGCGAATTCGCGTTCCCGCTGCGGGCTCTCGCGTCGCGGTCGCCCAGGCGCGACGGGTTGGTAACCCGTCGACACGATCACCGGTTGAAAACCGGTGCCACAATGCCGGTAGAAACCGGCTAAGAACCGGTGCCACAATGCCGGTCGAAGCCGTTGCCGGTTGAAAGCCGACGCCACAATGCCCGTCGAAACAAACACCGGTTGAAAACCGGTGCCACAATGCCGGTCGAACCCGGTTAAGAACCGGTGCCACAATGCCGGTCGAAACAGTTACCGGTTGAAAACCTGGCGCCACAATGCCGGTCGAAACAACCGCCGGTTCGGAAATCGGCGACAAAGTGGGGCGTCTGCATTGATATGGTCACCGGTCGAAAACCGGCGTCACAGCTCAGAGCCTGCGCTGAAACGGCGACTGGTTGAGACCGGTGCCACATGCTCCGCCGCCGTATAATCGTCGCCACATGGACCCTACGCGCATTCGCAATTTTTCGATCGTCGCGCACATCGACCACGGCAAGAGCACGCTGGCCGATCGGCTGCTGCAGATCTCCGGCGCGGTCTCCGAACGCGAGATGAAGGAGCAGCTCCTGGATTCGATGGACCTGGAGCGCGAACGCGGCATCACCATCAAGGCCAGCGCCGTGGCGCTCGACGTCGACGTGGACGGCGTGAAGTACGTCTTCAACCTGATCGACACGCCGGGGCATGTCGATTTCCACTACGAGGTGAACCGGGCGCTGGCGGCGTGCGAGGGCGCGCTCTTGGTGGTTGACGCGACGCAGGGCGTGCAGGCGCAGACGGTCGCGAACGCGTATCAGGCCATCGCGAACGATCTCGAGATCATCCCGGTCGTCAACAAGATCGATCTGCCCGGCGCGACGCCCGAAGACGCCGCCATCGAGGTCGAGCACGTCCTGGGCATCAAGACCGAGAACGTGCAGTTCGTGTCCGCCAAGAGCGGCGTCGGCGTGCCGGAGCTGATCCGCGCCATCGCGCGCGTGTTGCCGCCGCCGGCCGGCGACCCCGCCGCGCCGCTTCAGGCGCTGGTGTTCGACTCGGTCTACGACGACTACCGCGGCGTGATCTGCTACATCCGCATCGTCAACGGCACGATTCGCAAGGGTCAGAAAGTGCTCTTGATGGGGCGCGGCCGGCATCACATGACCACCGAGCTGGGCAAGCTCCGCCCGCAGATGACGCCGATCGAGACGCTGTCGGCGGGCGAGGTGGGCTACATCGTCGCTAACATCAAGACGCTACAGGACGTGACCGTCGGCGACACGATCACCGACGCGGTCAATCCCGCACCGGCGGCGCTTCCGGGCTATCAGCCGCCCAAGCAGATGGTCTTTTGCGACTTTTATCCCGCCGGCGGCGAGGAATACACCGAGCTGCGCGACGCGCTGACGCGGCTCAGCCTGAACGACGCCTCGTTCACGTTTCAGCCCGAGCACAGCGAGGCGCTGGGCTTCGGCTTCCGCTGCGGCTTCCTGGGCCTGCTGCACATGGACATCATCCAGGAACGGCTCGAGCGCGAGGCGGGCGTGGACGTCGTGCAGACTGCGCCAAGCTGCACATACGAAGTGTTGCTGACTGACAAATCGGTGAAGCACGTGGACGCCGCCGGCGATCTGCCATCTCCCGATCAGATCGAGGAGCTGCGCGAGCCGATCATGGAGACGCAGATCATCCTGCCGGCGGATTGCGTCGGCGCGATCATGCAGCTCTCGGAGCAACGCCGCGGCGCGTACAAGAAGACCGAGTATCTCTCGCCGCAGCGCGTCATGCTGACATACGAATACCCGTTCAACGAGATCCTCTACGATTTCTACGACAAGCTGAAGAGCATGACGCGCGGCTACGGCACGATGGACTATCAATTCACCGGCTATCGCGCCAGCGACCTGGTGAAGCTCGACATCCTGGTCAACGGCGTGCCGATCGACGCGCTGAGCGTCATCCTGCACCGCAGCAGCGCCGAACGCCGCGGCCGGCGGGTCATCCAGCGGCTGCGCGAGGAAATCGGCCGGCACCTGTTCGAAATCCCGCTCCAGGCGGCCATCGGCAGCAAGGTCATCGCCCGCGAGACGATTTCGGCCCTGCGCAAGAACGTGACCGCCAAATGCTACGGCGGCGACGTGACGCGCAAGCGCAAGCTCCTGGAGAAGCAGAAAGAGGGCAAGAAGCGGATGAAGACCGTCGGGCGCGTCGACATTCCGCAGAAGGCGTTCATGACAGTGCTGGAGCCGGAGGAGTAACGCGTGCCCGAGATTAGCCGGTTTTTTGGAATCGTGATACGCGATCTTCTATTATGATCATGAACCGGCCCATTTTCACGCCCGCTACGGTTCGCAGAAAGCGCGCTTCACGATCGACGACGCGTCGATGTTGGACGGGGACCTCGGTCCGCGGGCGCGCGCACTGGTCGTCGAATGGGCGACGCAGCATCGGACCGAGTTGTCGCGTAATTGGACGCGGGCGCGCCAGAATCAGCCGCTCGAAGCGATCGCACCGCTGGAGTGACCGCATGAATGACATCGTCGGCGTGGAAGTGCGGTGCGGATACCGGTTGCTGCTCACGTTTGAGAACGGCGAGCGACGCGAAGTGGACGTATCGCGCCTTACGCCGTTCGACGGCGTGTTCGCGCCGCTGTCCGATCCGGACTATTTCCGGCAGGTGCGGGTGAACCGGGAACTGGGCACGATCGTTTGGCCGAACGGGGCCGACTTCTGCCCGGATGTGCTGTTTGGCACTGGCAGCATGGCGGCGACGTGACGCGCAAGCGCAAGCTGCTGGAGAAGCAGAAAGAGGGCAAGAAGCGGGTAACGAGATGGCGCGGGTCGATATTCCGCAGAAGGCGGTCGTGACGGTACTGGAGCCGGAGGAGTAGGCGTGGCGGAGTCGGCATTCAACTCCCATCCAAACAAGTCCGCTACACTCGGTTCGGGCTGGCAAGAGCATCGACTTGGAAACTGGAAGGAATTCGTCGAGCTCGCCTCACAGTTTGTGGATGTTCCCGCGTACGCCTTTCGCGGACAGGCCAAGGCGGCGTGGCCGCTCGAGCCTTCTCTGGCCAGGCTTGGGCGCGCTCTGAAGTACTCGGCAGAAGATCTTTCGTGAGCAGAGAAGAAGGCAACCAAATTCTTTCAAAGCCGGGCGCTGGTCCACCTCGACGCTAGATTTGTCCCACAGGTAGGGCGATGCTCGAGCGCATGATCGCTCAGCAGGGGCGATTTTCGATTGCGCGCTCCCCGCTTACGAGTCACGGCGATCTGATCGCGAAGCACATGCAACATCATCGGCGCGAGTTTTGGTGCAAGTGGATTGTTCCAAAGGAAACGAAGTCCGAATTTCTACGGCAATTGCGGTTCATGAATATTACCGCGGCCGCGCTCTTTCCCGGGTTGGACGGCCTCGGTCGAAGCGTCGGCGAGGCGATTCTTGCGAAGATGCCATTCGTGCTTGAACTTTAGGGTGAGGGCTTCGGCATCCTTATTCTTTTGTCGGAATTGGGGTGCCGACGACACTTGCAGGGAGATTGTGACGCGCAGCGCCCGGCGCGGTCAATTCTCGCGTCCGAGGCGCTGCGCGTTGATTGTCGGGCCTGTTCGTCGAGTCGCGGCCTTGGCCAATCGCCGCGCGTGTAAACGCCGATCAGGACGCGACGCGCCAGCCGGCGCGATTCCTGCCGCGCTCGCTTGCGCGTCGCGTTCTGATTGTGGCGCTCCGTCGCGCAGGGTCGCTTAGTAAACCCGCGTCGCCTCGGTCTCCATGACCGGCGAGTCGATCTGGTCGCTCTTCATGCTGACTTTGAATCGCACGTCGCCGGCGGTCGTGCCTTTGACCTGCACCGTGAACGTGGCCTTCGCCTTGGGGGCCAGCGTCGGCAGCGGCGCGAACTTCACCAGTTTGCCGTCGGCCTTCGCCTCGGTCGCGCCGCCGGCTTTCACGAATTCCTCTTCCGCGGGCAGCGTGCATTCGATCGCGATGTTCGTGCCCGTCTCCGAGCCTTGATTCGTCACGACGATCGTGTACGTGGTCGGCGTGCCGACTTCGATCGGATCCGGGTCGTCGACGCATTCCAGCAGGATCGCCGGAATACCCTTCACCGGGAATTCGCAGGCCGCCACCGCCTCGGCGCACCACGTCACTTTGGCCGAGTTCTTCACGATCGTGATCTGGCTGCACTTGACCGTCATCTTCAGCGTCTTGCTCTGTCCGGCTTCGAGCGTGGCGATGCGCCAGACGACGTTGCCGCCCTCGCGCTGGCCGCCTTCGTCGGCGCTGAGAAAATCAACGCCCGCCGGTATCGTGTCCGTCACGGTCACGCCCGTCGCCGCCGCCCCGCCGCGATTGGTCACCGTCAACTCGAATGTCGCGTCGCGCCCGACGAAGCGCAACGAGGGGCATTTCTTGGTCAATTCCAGGGCCGGCGCCGCGACCTGCATCGTTTCGACCGGCGTCGGATCGATCGGCGTGGCATCGACTGCCGCCAGGCTCCAGGCTGAGCCGAACTGCGCCGTCGCGGTCAGAATGGCGACGGTGATTGCGCTTGTGAACCGTTTCATTTCGTTCTCCTGATGATGAAAGCTTATTCCGCGCTCGGCGCTACGCGAGCAGCGCTCCGTTCCGGATTGAGGCTATCGAGGCGCTGCGAACGCGTCAAATCTCGACGTGCGAACACCGCCATGACCGGCAGGCCCGAGAATCGAGCGACGATTCTCGCCAATACGCCGCCAGTCCCGTGAGGGGCTCGACAGTTCCTCTTGCCTTCAGACCTCGCGGGCAAAAGAATAGTGGGATGATTCCGAAATCTATCGATACAGCCGCGATCCGCAGAATCACAGCCGTCTTCTTGACCGTCGCGCTCGGCGTTTGCGCCGCGCCGGCGCAGGACACCGACTCCAGCGCGAGCAACGACCGGCAAGGCGACTTCGCCCGCACGGCGGTTCAATCGCTCATGAACGCGGCCCGCGGCCTGGGCGACTGGAAGCCGCACTACGAAGCCGGCGTGGGGATTGCCGAGCGCGTCTATCAGCAGAACGGCTGGACCACACCGGAGGACGAGTTCTCGCTCGAATTGGTGCGTCGCGTCAGCGAGCACGAGCCGTGGGAGCTCAATGAGCGCTGGGACACGGCGATGGAGATGCTGAAGGAGCGCTACCATCTCGATGAAGAGCAAACCAAGAGCCTTCGGCGATCGATGATTCGCACCGCGTCCGACGTATTTCAACGCAACGCGCCATCGATCCTGCAATACTCGCTGGAAGCCATCAGCACCCGCGCCGCGGGAAACGCGATCACCCCGGACCAGGTGGCGCGCTGGAGCGCGCTGGCCGGCCCGGTCATGGCCGACGCGCGAAAGGCGATCGCGACCACGGCGGAGGAATTCTCGCGCGATCTTTCGCCCGAGCAGCAGGAGCGCATTCGCGCCGATCTAAACGCGGCGGAGCGGCGGATGGACATGGTCGAGCAGGGCCGGCAGCGCTGGGCGCGCGGCGAGTGGGAGCCGCGCGAATGGGGTCTGGATCGCGACCCGATCCAACTCGCCGGCGTGGAGCAAATGAAGTTGCAGGGGATCGATCCCTACGGCGGCGGCCAAAGCCAAGCCGCTCGAGAGGAAATGGAAAAGCTGGCCCGCAGCAGGGCCGATCGCATGGCTCGCATGCAGCGTTCGGGCGGAACCGAACAGGCTTCCCCGCCGTTGCAGGCCCAGCCCGCACCGGGTCAGCCAACCTTGCACGCATCACAGCCACAAGGCGAAACGACTCCGGAGTCAGTCCCGCCGCCGCCGCCCGTCGCCGCGTCGCCGGCGCGCGTGGAGGCCGCGCCGGCCCCGAAAACGCTGCCGAACGACGCCTGGGGTCTCTACGTTCAGGCGTTCATTAAGAAGTTCAAGCTCGACGATCCGCAGCAGCAGAAAGCCTGGTCGATCTACAACGATGTGACCAAGAGCGCCGAGCGCCCGCGCGGCCGGATCGCTGAACTCGCGACGATGAAGCCGAAGGACGGCGACTCGCTGAAAGACGAAGTCGTTCGTCTGAACAGCCAGCTCGAGCGAATCGCGAGCGAGCTGGCGCGGCGGCTGGAGCGGTTGCCGACGCGCGCCCAGCGGCGCGACGCCGCGCCGGGCGAATTGCCGTCCCTCACGGCGACGCCGGCTTCGCGACCGAGCAAGCGGCCCGGCAAGCCGTAATTGCAAGCGGCTGCGGCCGGCAGAGCTTTTTCGACCCACAACTGCGAGAGCGGCGACCGGATTTCGGCCGCGAAGCTGCTGAATTCGGCACTGAGTTCGAATCCGGGCCGCGAAATCCGCGTTAGAATCCGACCTTGTTCGGGATTCGGATTTCCACACCAAGGGAGCATGCACATGCCGCGCCTGTTTGCCGACGCCACACAGACGATCGGCCTTTCGCCGCTAGTTCGCATCAACCGCATGATCGCGGAGCGGGCGACCGTGTACGCCAAACTCGAATTCTTCAACCCGGCGCTAAGCGTGAAAGACCGCATCGGCACGGCGATGATTGAAGACGGGCTCGCGAAGGGCCGGATTCGGTCGGACACGCTCGTGATCGAACCGACGTCCGGCAACACGGGCATTGCGCTGGCGTTTGTGTGCGCCGCGAAAGGAATCCGCCTGACGCTGGTCATGCCCGAGAGCATGAGCCTTGAGCGCCGCGCGGTGTTGCGGCATCTCGGTGCGGAGCTGGTCCTCACGCCGGCCGCGGAGGGAATGCGCGGTGCGATCCGCCGGGCCGAAGAACTGGTCGCCGCGACGCCGGGATCGTTCATGCCGCAGCAATTCACCAATCCGGCCAACATCGCGGTCCACAAGCGCACCACGGCCGAGGAAATCTGGCGCGACACCGAGGGCAAGGCCGACATCCTGGTCGCCGGCGTGGGCACGGGCGGCACAATCACGGGCGTGGGCGAGGTAATCAAGAGCCGCAAGCCGTCGTTCCGCTGCGTGGCGGTCGAGCCGGCCGATTCGCCGGTCATTACGCAGATTCGCGCCGGGCAGCCGCTGAAGCCCGGCCCGCACAAGATCCAGGGCATCGGCGCGGGGTTCATCCCGGAGAATCTGCATCTGGACGTGGTCGATGACGTGATTTGCGTGAGCAACGATGACGCCATGGCCTGGTCGCGCCGCGCGGCGCGTGAAGAGGGAATTCTGTGCGGCATCAGCTCGGGCGCGGCCCTGTTCGCCGCCGACCAGATCGCTTCGCGGCCGGAGAACGCGGGCAAGCTGGTCGTCGCGATTCTGGCGTCGGCGGGCGAGCGCTATCTGTCCACCGCGCTATTTCAGCCCTGAGAAGCCGAGGCGCCCGTCGAATGGGCGTCATCGGGACCGGGTGGGCGATAAAGGGTCGCAACCCGACCAACGACCTGAACCAACTCGCAGCTCAAAGCGGCGCAGAGTCGCTCCGCAGTGGTCACGCAGCTCGCGCGATCGTCTGCTCGAATCCGGACCTTCAAGAGCGGCGCGCGCACCAGCGCCGCGCGCAGATGCCGCGCGGCGGCTTCATCAGGCGTTGCGCTCGCGACCGTGATGGTCGCCTTAAGCCGATTTGCTTGGGCCGCCAATTGCCGACGGAGTTTGGGATCAATCATCGGTGCCGAGTCTTCACCGAGACTGTAGGGCTTGCGCGCGGGGCGCACCAGCCGTTCTCAACGTAATTCACCCGTCCGTTTGCGCGGCGGATATGATGCCGCCGCGAATTCGACCACGGAGTCACGATGCCCGCACGAGCCGCCGCCAAGAAGAAATCCGCCGCGCAGCCCACGCTGTTTGAAACCGCGCCGTCGCCGAAATCCG
This sequence comes from Phycisphaerae bacterium, assembly GCA_046350315.1. Lineage (GTDB taxonomy): Bacteria > Planctomycetota > Phycisphaerae > UBA1845 > Fen-1342 > CAZHTF01. Next base: position 299,683 of record JAXMAP010000002.1, on the reverse strand, counting down.
CGCGCGGCGGGTCGCAAGCGCCGGCGGCGATGAAGAGTCCGCCGCCCCGCACAGCTGCCAATCGTCAAAAGGAAACCAAGGCGGCATCTGCCGCGCTGCCCGGCCTCCTTGACGAGGGGGCGCAGTTGCGGGCCGCGCTGCCGGCATCTGCACAGCCGGTGGCGGCGGAGCCAGAATCTCAGGCTGCCCCGCCGACGCCGAGGTTCCGCGCAGAAGCGCCGCGATTGGAGGCATCGCCGCGCGCCGATCGTCCCGACGCCGGCGACGCGAACGGCCGGCGTCGCACCGGTAGCGCGACGGCCGAGACGATGGCCTCCAAGCAGCGCGAAATCTCGGTATCCGAGTTCTTCGCCAAGAACCGCCACCTGCTGGGCTTCGACAACAAACGCAAGGCGCTGCTTACGACGGTGAAAGAGGCGGTCGACAACAGTCTTGACGCATGCGAGGAAGCCGGCATTCTGCCCGATGTGACGGTCGCGATTGAACAACTTGGCGAGGATCGATTCCGCGTCGCGGTGCGCGACAACGGACCGGGCATCGTGCGGGCGCAGATACCAAACGTTTTCGGCAAGCTGCTCTACGGCTCGAAGTTTCACCGCCTGAAAATGTCGCGCGGGCAGCAAGGCATCGGCATTTCCGCCGCCGGCATGTATGGCCTGTTGACGACCGGAAAACCGATTCACGTCACGTCGCGCACCGGACGCGGCAAGCCGGCGCACCATTTCCAAATCGCGATTGACACGGCCAAGAACCGCCCCGACATCATCAAGGACGAGGAGCAGGACGCGCCCTGGGAGCACGGCACCGAAGTCGCGATCGAGCTGGTCGCCAGCTACAACAAGGGCCGCCAATCGGTCGACGAGTACCTCGAACAGACCGCCATTGCCAACCCGCACGCTCAGATCACCTATCGACTCGTGCTTGCCGGCGCCGACGCCGCGCCGATGGAGCGCGTCTTTCCGCGCGCCAGCGGCGACCTGCCCGCCGAGACGCGCGAAATCCAGCCGCACCCGCACGGGATCGAGCTGGGCGTGTTGATGAAGATGTTGAAAGAGGCAGGGAACAGGGAACAGAGAACAGGGAACCGAAGGGGTGCCGCAGCGAAAGCCGTCGCGAGGACGCTGAGCGGATTTCTACAACAGGGCTTCAGTCGCGTCACCTCGCGCGTGGCGCACGAATTATGCGACTCCGCGAAGCTCTCTACGAACGCAAAGCCCGCGACGCTCGGGCCGGCCGAGGTCGAGCGGCTGTACCAATCCATGCAGACGGTCAAGATCATGGCCCCGCCGACCGACTGCCTGGCGCCGATCGGCGTGCGCTCGATCCTGGCCGGCCTGCTAAAGGAAGTGAAAGCCGAGTTCTTCACCGCCGTCACGCGCGATCCGGCGGTGTATCGCGGCAATCCGTTCCTGATCGAGGTCGGATTGGCCTACGGCGGCGCGCTGACGCAGGCGAATTCAGACGGCAGCACCGCCGCCGAGCCGGCCCGCGTGATTCGCTTCGCCAACCGCGTGCCGCTGCTTTATCAGCAGTCCGCGTGTGCGTCGTTCAAGAGCGTGCTGGAGGTGGATTGGCGGAATTACGGCGTTTCGCAGCCTGGCGGCGGCGTGCCGGTCGGGCCGCTGGTGGTGATGGTGCACATGGCCAGCGTCTGGGTGCCGTTCACCAGCGAGAGCAAGGAGGCCATCGCCGACTATGACGAGATACGCAAGGAGATGATGCTCGCGCTGCGCGAGGCCGGGCGCAAGCTGGCGGCGTACATTCGGCGGCGTAAGCGGCAGAAGCTCGAGGGCGAGCGGAGGAGCATTTTTGAGCGCTATATCGAAGACGTGGCCGAGGCACTCGCCAACATCACCGCCGGCGGAGAAAGCACGCGCAAGCGCCTGATGAGCGAGCTTCAGGAAATCGCTCGAACGCGGACGGCGGACGCGGACGTGGAGCTGGACGACAGCGGCAAGCCGATTGAGACGCTGGAAGAGGAGAAAGACGAGCTCAGCGGCGACGAGAGCACGGTGATTGTGGAGGCGAATGCCGTCGAGCCAGCCCGCGAGGGGCTGTTTGAAGCGAGTGACGCGAGCGGCGCGGCGCCCAAGCGCCGGCGGCGCGGCCGATCGTGAGCCGGCTTGTCAGAGCCGCGACCGTCGCGGAGCAGACAGGCTTGCGCGTCGAAGCAGCGCGAATGCGGGTAGTGGCTCAGTTTTGCGGAGAAACTCCCCAACCGAGCCCCGACCGTCAGGGAGGGGTCTCTTGCGACGGGCAGAGAGCCGCTCCCTTACGGTCGGGCCTCGGTGTCGAGGGTTTCCGGCTGGTCTGAACAGCGAGGGCGCGGCGAGGGCCAAATGCCCTCGCCGGCACGTGCAAACCGCATTTGATCGCTGAGCGCTAGTAGACGATCGAGTTCCCCAGGTAAGTCGAGAGCGAGTCGCCCGGGTCGCCGCCCGGATAAAGGCTGAACGAGCCGGTGCCTTCGCTGTCGTAGAAACCGTAGTAGTAATCGCCCGAAGATTGCGTGCCGAGCGCGGTCGACAACCCGTCGAAGCCGAACCCGCCGAACGAGTCGGTCTCGTCGCACCCGGCACAGCCAATGGCCGCGACGACGCCGAGCACCACAATCGCCACCGTGTGTCTGAATCTGCGAATCATGCGTGTTCTCCGTTGATTGCAGCGGCCGGCGGACTCCCGCGCGACCGACTCTCTGCGTTCGCGTGACCGGCCGGCACACGATTCGCATCACAACGCCGCGACATTGCGACGTTTCCGCATCAGAATGTCAGGGGCTGACGCATGAGATTGCAATCCGGACGATTTTGCGCGCGACAGGGGATGTGCGGCGAGCGCGGCGTTGATTCGCCGAGTTTGCCAACTCGGCGGCGTCAGTCCCTCCGCCCGCCGATCGCCGCCGACAGCGGCTGCACGACCTGCGGCACGACGCGCGCGGTGGCGACCTGCTCGCCGATGGTCAGAAGCTGCTGATGCGTGGCGGAAAGGTCCGCGCCGCGCGCAGCGCTCCAATATTGCCGAACGGTCAGATTCACGCTGAGCGGCAAGGTCTCGAACTCGCCGGTTCGCACTTCGTACGTTGACGTGCGGCCCTTGATTTCCAGGTAAATCTGGCGTTCGCAATCATCGCTGAGCGTCGCGCCGACGAAGGGTTGACAGTCGATCAGGCGCTTTCCGGAATCGCCGAACAGACCGAACAGCGGGTGGTCCGCGAAGAACGTCTCGGCCACCAGCTCGTCGTGATTCCCGCGGTATTCGAGATCGAATGAGAAGATCACGTCCAGGTAGTCGTAGTCGAGGTCGCTAAGGCTCAGGTGCGCCGGCGCGCGGCTCAGCACGTTTTCGGCATAGCGGCTGATCACGGCCGCCTCGGATGGCGAGTGATGTCCGAACTTCAGGCCGTTCGCATCGACGCGCAGCCAGCGGCGGCCCTCCTCGGGCGGCGTTTCTTCGTCAACAATCAGCGCCCCGTCGCCGCGGCGGCGCAGGCGCGTCAGCCGCGGGTAGCTGCGTCGAAGCTGTTCGAAAAAATGCAGCAGCGTCTCCCGCGACGGGTCGAGCTCGAGCTTGAGCAGCAATTTCGACGTAATGCTGAATTCGTCGCAAAACGCGTTGAACGACCACATCCGTTACATCTCCGCCAGTTGTCGGACGGCGCGGCGTCGCGACCCAGAGTCCGAAAATCCGCCTTCGACGACGGGCGTTATCTTATCGGCTACGCGGACGCGTGGCGCGAGCGATCTGCAAGCCCCAGCGGCAGCAGGATTCTCCCGCTATGATGCATGCTCTCGCGGAGCGCAGCCGTGGCGAATCCGGAACTTGTGCCACCGCCGTCAACCGCGCCGCCCGAGCCGCAACTCCGCGTCAACGAGATCTTTCACTCGATCCAGGGCGAGGGGACGCGGGCCGGCGTTCCCTGCGTGTTCGTCCGCCTGACCGGCTGCCATCTGCGCTGCACCTACTGCGACACGGAATACGCCTTCTACGAAGGCGAGTGGATGACACTCGATGCAGTTCTGGACGCCGTGCGCCGATACGGCTGCCCCACGGTCGAAATCACCGGCGGCGAGCCGCTGCTCCAGCCCGGCGTGTATCCGCTGATGACGCGGCTTTGCGACGAGTACCCGACCGTGATGCTGGAAACCTCTGGCGCAGTGCCTATCGAGCGCTGCGACGCGCGCGTGATCCGGATCATGGACTTGAAGTGCCCGGCCAGCGGCGAAGCAGGCCGAAATCACATGCCGAACATCGAGATGCTCACGCCGCGCGACGAGGTGAAGTTCGTCGTCGGCACGCGCGGCGACTACGAGTGGGCGCGCGACATGATTCGGCAACATAAGCTGCTGTCTCGCTGCGTCGTGCTGATGCAGCCCGTGCATGGCGCGCTGCCGGCGGACGAGCTGGCGAGCTGGGTTCTCGCGGATCGGCTGGAGGTACGCGTCGGAGTGCAACTGCACAAGTTGATCTGGCCGCCGGCGACGCGGGGTGTGTGAGGATGGCAGGCACAACGGAACAAGGGAACGGCGGCGTTGGGACAACGGTACGCGGGTGAGATTGTCTTTCACAGTGCGGCTTACCGTGCCGCGCTTGCATTCGCCCCATCGCCCGCGACAATGCCGCCGCCGGCGAGATGGCTCACGCAGAGGCGCAGAGGTTCTAAGAAGAATGGAACAACGCGGCAACCGCGCGTAACGCACGGTCTCTGCGCCTCTGCACCTCGCGTGAGATGGACCTTGCGGCGAGATGCTCGGCGAATCTTGCGAGAATCCATGACCGACGGTGCCCTTCCGCGCATCGAAGTCATTCAAGGCTGCATGTTCAGCGGCAAGACCGAGGAGCTGATCGCGCGCCTGCGCGAAGCGCGCGAAGCCGGACGCGGCGTGCGCGCGTTCAAGCACTCGATCGATAATCGCTATGACCCCGATCACCTGATCACCCACACTCGAGACCGCTTCCCGGCATTGCGCGTGCCGGACGCGGCGGCGATCGAGCGCGAATCGGCGGCGGCCGAAGTGGTCGGCGTGGACGAGGGACACTTTTTCGGCGCGGCGCTGATCGACGCCGTGCAGCGCATGTTCCGCGCCGGCAAGCGCGTCATCGTCGTCGGGCTGGAGAATGACGCCTGGGGCCGGCCGTTCACGCCGATGCCGCAGCTCGCCGCAATCGCGGGCCACGTCGTGTGCAAGCGCGTCGCCTGCGTTGTATGCGGCGCGGCGGCGCCGTACACGCAGCGCATGGTCCCGGTGATGGACCGCTGCATGGTCGGCGGGCTGGACGACTACGAGCCGCGCTGCCGGGAGCATTTCCAACCCTTGCCCGAACCGGCGCCGCCGATGTGAGGCACACATGTTCGCGCTTCGCGGATCCCTGGGAATCGCCGCGCTGCTGCTGATCGCCTGGCTACTTTCATCGGATCGGCGGCGGTTTCCGATCCGCATCGCGCTGGCTGGGATCGGGCTGCAATTCAGCCTGGCGCTGCTGGTGCTCAAGACTTCGTGGGGATCGATCGCGTTCGACTACGTCGGCGAGGCGGTGACGTACATCCTGGCCGGCGCGGACAAAGGCGCGGAGTTCGTCTTTGGACCCCTGGCGGGCAACAACCCGGACGTGGCGTGGAAGGCGATCGCCGGCATCAAGATCATGACCACGATCATCACGTTCTCGACGCTCTCCGCGATCGGCTATCACTACGGAATCCTGCAGGCGATTGTCGTCGCGCTGGCGCGGTTGCTGAATCGCATTCTGGGCGTCAGCGGCGCGGAGAGCCTCTCCGGCGCGGCGAACGTATTCCTCGGGCAAACGGAAGCGCCGCTGCTGGTGCGCCCGTTCCTCGCCGGCATGACGCGCTCGGAGCTGATGGCCGTGATGACGGGCGGATTCGCGACCATCGCACTCGGCGTGATGGCGGTGTACGTCGCGTGGTTGGGCGTCGACGCCGACGGACAGCCCGACAAGGATCGGGCCCGCGAAGTGGCGCGACACCTGCTTACCGCGTCCCTGATGTCCGCGCCGGCGGCGTTTGTGATGGCCAAGATCATGGTGCCCGAATCGCAGACGCCCGCGACCGGCGCCGCGTTCTCGCTGAGGCTGGAACGCGAGCACAAGAACGTCCTCGACGCCGCGACCGCCGGCGCGTCGCAGGGCATGACGCTGGCGATCAACGTCTTGGCGATGCTGATCGCGTTCATCGCACTGATCGCGGTGATCAACCTGGCGCTCGAGAATCTCGGAAAGCTGCAATCGGTCGCGCCGATCGTGGCGCGCGTCGGACTTCCGGACCTGACGCTGCAGAGCCTGTTCGGGTGGATTTTCTCGCCGATCGCAATGCTGCTGGGCGTGGAACGAAACGACTCGGCGCGCTTCGGCTCGCTGCTGGCGACCGCGATGAGCGCCAACGAGATGGTCGCGTACGCGAGCCTGCGCGACATGCTGGCCGCCAAACAGCTCGAGCCGCGCAGCGTGAAAATGGCGATGTACTCGCTTTGCGGATTCGCCAACATCTCGTCGATGGGCATTCAGATCGCCGGCATCGGCAGCCTCGCGCCGTCGCGCCGCAAGGACCTGGTCGAACTTGCGCCGCGGGCTATGCTCGGTGGCGCGATGGCCAGTTGGATGACCGGCTGCATCGCGGGGATGATGCTGGAATAGCGAGTTGCGAATAGCGAATTGCAGCTCGGCGATCCAGCGTTGATTCCGGTGCGTGATTCGCGATTCGCGAATTGCAATTCGCTATTCTACGTCGATGTCTTTTCTCGGCTGGATGATCGACCTCGCCCGCGAGCAGGCGCCGCGCGTGGACGTGCTGCGCGATTGGCTGCTGCGCTCGGCCGACGCGGGCTACGACGCCATCGGGCTCTACCTCGAGCATCGATTCGAATACGCCTCTGCGCCGTGGGCCGCGGCGGCGGGGTGCCTGACGCCCGTGATGCTGCGCGAACTTCGCGACACGATCGGCCCGCGCGGGCCGCGCGTGATTCCGTTCCTCAATGCGCTCGGACACGTCGAGGGATTCATTCGCGCCGAGGGCGGGCAGTGGCTGGCCGAAGGGCCGGCGGCAGGCTCGCTTTCGCGGCAGCTCTGCCCGTCGCGAACGGAGTGCGTGCGGTTCTCCGAGGGGCTGATCCGCGACGCGTTGGCCGCGTTTGACGATGAATGGGTGCATCTCGGCGGCGACGAGACCCGCCAACTCGGCCAATGCCCGCGCTGCGCGGAGCGCGTCGCCTCGGTCGGCAAAGCCGGCCTGTACGCAGCCCATTTCGCGCCGCTGTGTCAGATCGTGCTCGACGCCGGCCGTCGTCCGTGCCTGTGGGGCGACATGCTGCTGGCTCATCCGCAGGCGCTGGACGCGCTGCCGCGCCAGACGTTGATTTTCGATTGGCAGTATGAGCGGCGTCCGCGAGACTCGACGCGCGTGTTCCGCCAGCGCGGATTTGATGTCGTTTGCTGCCCCAGTTTGCAAACCTACAACAGCGGCTGGTGCTTCCTGGCGGAGTCACAGGAGAATTTCGATCAGCATCTGGCCGATTCGGCGGCCGAGGACGCGCTGGGCGTCATGCTCACAACCTGGGAATTCAGCGCTTTCTCACAATACGACTCGGTCCTGCCGCTGGTGCTCGCCGCGGCGCGCCGGGCGCGACACGGCAGTTCATGGGAGGCAGCGATTGAGGCCGCGGGCGGCGTCGCCTATGCGAATGCGGCCCGCATCCTAGGCCGACTCGTCCCCGCCGCGGCGCGTTTCATCGGCCCCGAGACGTGGCGTCAGCTCCGCGATCGACTCGTGATGCGACAGAATCCGTTCGCGCTGTGGCGCGACTGGCGTGACGAAGCCGCCGGCGCGGCCGGCGATGAGGTGTTGAAGCTTTGCGACGAAGCCCGCCGCGCGGCGGACGCTGCGAGCTTGCCGACGCCGGAGCTGGCCGGATTGACGTTCGCGATCGACCTGCATCGGGCGGCGGTTTCCTGGGTACGGCAAGTCGAAATCGCCGCGCGCTGCTACGCCGACGGTCAACTCAAGAACTGTGTTTCGCAACTTCACGCCGGCCGGGCGACGCTGGACTCGCTTCGGCCGGGAATTCTTGCCGCAACGCAGCGCGGCGGCGCGGTCGCCGACGAAGCGCGCCTCGATCGACTGCTGACGATGGTCGACGAGGTCATCGCGCGGATCGGCACACTCCGCGCGTCGGGTTTTCGGCCGACGTTTGAGACGCTCTGCGCTCGCGAGTACCTGCCCGGCGATCAGGCCGCATGGCCAACCGGATCGTGAGCCGCTTCCGAAGCATATCTCTGCCGAATCCCCCATGCGTGCCGAATCCGCTCCTTGAGAGCCGCGCCCGTACGGAAGCGGTTAGGCCGATGATTCGAAGCCCGCGTGCGAACAAAACTGGCTTCGACGCCGGGGCCGACCGCTTCCGTACGGGCGAGGCTCCGAAACCACAAGTCTCGCGGCGAGCGGTTTTTGCACGCACAGAACCGCCGGCGCTGGTTCAGCGTACACTATGATGCCGCCGGGCCAACTAGACCACAGGAGATCGAATGTCCGCGCCACACGTTTCAAAAGTGTTGGGGATCGCGGTCCGCAGTGCAAAGAACGGACCGATGCGCGAGGTCGTAGCGACAAACGCGACCGTTGACGCCGGGCTGGATGGCGACCTGAAAGTCGAATCGGACCGCGGCGTGACGTTCATCTCCGCGGTACAGTGGCGCGAGACGATGCAGGAACTCGGCGTGGACATCCCCTGGCACACGCGGCGGGCCAATGTGCTGGTCGATGCGGCGCGCCTGGCGACGTGGATCGGCCAGACGGTTCGCATCGGACCGGTTACGCTCGATATCAAGGGCGAGACGCGCCCCTGCGGCCTGATGGACGAATTCCAACCCGGCCTTCGCAACGCGCTCAAGCCTGAATGCCGCGCCGGCGTGCATGGCCGCGTCATCACCGGCGGCACGATTCGCGTCGGCGACCAAATCAGTGTGCCGGCACCCCGTTGACTAGCCGCGTGGCCGTGTCGCCGTAGCGTTTGACGAATTCCTCGGGCGTCATCTTCATTTCAACCGCCAGTCGCGCCAGCGCCTCGGGATTCTCGAGATCGCCGCGCTCCAGGCGGATCATGTAGGCCCGCGCGACGCGGTACATGTCGGATCGGATATCCACCGTTCGTATCCGCGTGCGATTCGTTTTCGGGTCGATCATCTCTTGCAGGTTGATCGCCACCACGTTGCCGTTCACCAGCGACACCATCGACGCGCGCGGCGTGCTGGGGGAAGCCTCGTGCAGCAGGATGATCGCGAAATACGCCAGGCTGCGGCAGTAGGCCATGTCGAACGGCGTCGGGTCGGCGCAACGCAACTCGTAGCCCAGCGTGTGCGTCACCAGCGTAATGGGTTGCTTGCGGGCCTTGAAGCGCGACTCCAATTCGCGCTTGAGCATCGCCGCCAGCGGAAACTCCGACAAGCGCGGATGCCCGGCCGCGTCCAGCGGAACGGGGCGGCCCAGCAGGCGTTCCAGCTCCTCGGCATCGCCGAGGCAATATGTGAGCCCCTCCGCGATCAGCGCCACGCCGTCCGAACGCCCGAACGTGCGGCGTTTCACGATCGCGAGTTCAAGCGTGTCGGCAATGCCGCTTAGCGTGGTGCGCTTCGGATATTCCTCGGGAATCAGCGTGACCGTCGCGCCGGCGGACATGCCGATCGCCAGCGTCAACCAGCCGGCGCGGCGCCCCATCGTATCGACCAGATACCAGCGTCCGGTGGTCTGCGAATCACGCATCAGGTTCTTGACGAGCTGCGTGCCCATGTGCTGGGCGGTCGAGAAACCGAAAGTCGGAACGTCATGCGGCAAGGGCAGGTCGTTGTCGATGGTCTTGGGAACGTGGACGACGCGAAGCTCGCCGTCGGTCGCGTCGCAGATGAAACGGGCGCTGAGCGCCGTGTCGTCGCCGCCGATCGTGACCAGCGCGTCGACGCCGAGCGCGCGGAGGTTTTTGACCGTAGTCGCGACTTTCTCCGTGTCCGGAGTGACGACAGTGCTGGTCTTCAAGCTTTCGTCGTCGAGCAGACTGGTTCGCGCCGTACGAAGAATCGACCCGCCGGCGAAGTGAATCCGTGTGACGCCCTGGCGCGTCAGCGGGGTCGTGTGCTCGTCGGCCTGGAATTTCTCGGAGCAGAGCCACTTGAAGCCGTCGTATACGCCGACCACATCGATGCCGCGGTTCTGCGCTGCGATCGTCGCCGCGCCGAGTACCGCGTTGATTCCCGGGGCGGGTCCGCCGCCGACCAGGATTGCAAGCCTTTTCACTGACATTGGAACGAATTCCCTCGCGTCCGCCCCCGGGCGTCGCGTTGTGGCCCAACCACGGGCCACACCTGACGCAGGCAGTGTGAAACCACATAGCCTATCCGCCGTCGGGGCGATGGGATAGTGGCCGCACGGAGCTGCCGCCCGCCGGGCGTGGCCGCGGCGTTTCGCCGCTCCTATGATTCCCGCCGTGGCGTGGAGACGGCCGGCGCGAGGTCCAATTTAGCGATGTCGATTCAATTTCCGTGTGCGGGTTGCGGTCAGCCGATCGAGGTGGATGAGATTCACGCCGGCGCGCAGGCCGCGTGCCCCTATTGTCGGCGCGTGATGGCTGTTCCGAGTGCGTCGACGCTTGCGTCGGACGTGATTCAAGCCCGCGGGGCGGAGCCGACGGAAACGCCGATGAACGCGAAGGCCCGCGCGTCGGCGCGGGGCTGGGGCAATGCGTCGCTTGCGTGTGCGATGGTCGCGCTGGGATGCGTGGTTTTTCAGGCTGCGATCGGGGTCGGCGTGGCGCTGGATCTTTCGCGAAAGTCGGAGCAGCGGCCGACGCAGGAAGAGATGATGAAAAGCCTGGCCGAGTCTTCCTGGTATCCGTACATGATGACGACCACAATTCTCGCGGCGCTATGCGCGCTGATGGCGCTGCTGCTCGGAATTGCGAGCGTGGCACAGCGGGCGAATATCCGCGGGTACCTGGGACTCGCGATCGGCGCGGCGATGATGTTGCTCATGTGCGGTTCGCTGATTGCCACCGCCGCAATGCGAGTCTGACACGGCGCACGCTAATTCTTGTGGGAGTACGAGTCGCCCGCCCCGGCACGCGTGCTTCGCGGCGCGCGCCTTCGATATCGGACGTATTGCAGTTCGCGTGACTTGGCGGTGCGCACGGCTAGAATGACTACGAGCGAGGGATGAATCGGCCTGCGTTCTCGGGTCGTACTATCCGTCAGCGAGGCTTAAAACGGGAAAGAGCGCAGTCGGGGGCATACGGGAATTTCTCATGGGTCGCGAGAAGGTTCGCACCGGTGCAATTGACGCGACGCCGACCGGCGGCCGCGTGTTCACGCTCGAAGAAGCGAATCGGGCGCTGGTGCTGGTGCGGCGAATCGTGAAGGACATCGTCGATCGTTACGCCGAGGTGACGGCGCTGCGCGCGGAGCGCGAGGAGCTGTCGCGTGCGCTCGGACCGGCTGAAAAACTCGACAATCTGCGCGCCAGAACCGAGGAACGCGTCGCGGAGCTCAATCGACTCAGCGATGAGCTCGGCGAGCTCGGTTGCGAGCTGAAAGACTGGGCCAGCGGGTTGGTCGATTTTCCCGCCCTGCATCAGGGGCGACGCGTCTGCTTGTGCTGGCGGCTCGGCGAATCGGCGATCGCGCAGTGGCACGAGATCGACGCCGGTTTCGCCGGTCGCAAGCCGATCGAGGCGGACTTTGGAACGACGCGCGTTACCGAATCCGAAAAGCCAGGCTAACCTAATTTACGTGCGCGACCCCAGCTGAACGCGAAGCGCAAGCGAGCCACACGCACGGGCTTGCGCCGCCAGCTTTGATCGGCGTGTAGTCGCCGCACCCGCGACTTAGACGCTCGGCGGTGCGGAGATAGCTGGGCCGCTCCCGGCTCCGGAATCCGGACCATCGCCCGCGCCGCCGTCTCCCGTTCCACCCCCGCCTTCGTTTCCGCCACCGCCGCGCCTTCGTCGCCGTCGCCGCCGTCGCCGCTGATCGCCAGCCGGCCGAGAGAGGTTCTGCGATGGCGGACCGTCTTCTGGCTGGCCCGCGCGCGACTCCGGCGATCCGGTTTCCGGCGGCTGGATAGGCGCTGCCGACGGATCGGGAGTCGGCGATACAGGTTCGTGTTCAGCCGGCCGTGGTTCGCCCGTTTCCGCTGGACGCGGCTGTCGCGGTCCGGCGCGGTCGCGATCGCGCGGCGATGTCTGCTCGCGCCGCGGCGGCGAGTCCCGTCTCGGCTGAGCATCGCGAGTGGATTCTGAATCGCGAGGAGCACCCGCGCCGCGTGCCCGAGCAGGATCGCGTGGGCCGCGCTCGTCGCGCGCGAACCCGTCGTCTTCGCCGGATTCGCGGTCGGGCGGAGCATCGGGCCCGAACGCGAGCGGCGCCTCGGAATCCAGCGGCGTCAGCTCCTCGAGCGGAATCGTCACCTCGCGCTCGTCCGACGTGCGCACGACAACGAGCTGCGTGAGAATCTGGCGGTCCACGACCGTCACGACGCCGTACGACGAGCGCACCTGCGCGCCGACGCGCGGAAGCTTGCTCATCAGCGCTTCATAGCCCTCGTGCTCGTAGCGCAGACAGCAGCGCAGGCGCCCGCAGCGCCCGGAGACTTTCGACGGGTCCAGCGTGGACTTCTGGACCTTGGCCATTTTCATGCTGACCGGGCGAAGCTTTTTGAGGAAGTTCTTGCAGCAGCACTCGCGTCCGCAGATCTCGTAGTCGGCGACCAGCCGCGCTTCGTCGCGCGCCCCGACCTGCCGCAGCTCGATCCGCGCCTGGTGATGCTGCGACAGCAACTTCACCAGTTGTCGGAAGTCTACCCGCTCCTCGGAGCGGAAGTAGAAGATGATTCGATCGCCGCTCAGCAGCCGCTCGGCCGTCACGATCTTCATGTCGAGTTGAAGCTGGGCCGCCAGCAGCCCGGCGTGATCGCAATCCTGGCGACGTTCGCGATCCAGGCGCGCCTGCTCATCCAGGTCGCGCGTTGTCGCTTCGCGCAGTACGCGTCCCGAACCGGGACGAAAGAACTCCGGCCCGCTGGTCTCGACATAGCGCTTGATCTGTTCGCGCGAGACGGATTTCTCGCAGCCGTTGCAGGTGAGGCTGACTTGCTGGCCCAGCTCGACGCCGCGTTCGGTCCGAATCACCACCTTCGCGCCGCACTTGAAGACGGCACCCGGCTGATACTCGAACTCGCCGATGTTGTTCATCGCGCCGAAGCGCACCGCGGTGGTGGGGTAGATTTTCTCCAAGCCCGCGCCGCAGCTCGTTCCGCACGAACCGCCGGAGCAGCCGGCGTCGTCGTCGGAGGAAGGAGATCGATATTGCGGCAGCGCGGCCATGAAATCCCGCCTGGCCCACCGAATTGCGGCCCGGAGCAAGCATTGTGCGGCTAGCGGGGAACTTCGACAAGCTGATCCAGACGACGCCGGCCGTGGATTTCGTCGACACCGACGTGCAGGGACACGCCGACCAGTTCGCGAGCGCGCGGGATCACGTAGGTGCGCATCAACGATTCGCCCGGCGCGACGTTGAGGAATTCGGTCTCCAGCCGCGGCCGGCCGGGCGCGTCGCAAAAACCCGAGAAGCTCACCCGCCCGTCCGAGGCGTTTCGCAGCGTTTGTTCGACGTGCAACGCGTCGCCGACCCAGGTCGCGACCGCGTCGACGGCGACATCGCGCAGTCCGACCGAAAGCGGAACGTCGTACTTCAGCGTCGTCGGACGTTCTGTATCCAGCGCCAATTCAACGCTGAGCCGCTGGTCAGTCGCGATTTGGCGCGCCGGGAGGTCGATGTCCACTGGCCGCTGGAGCGTCTCGCCGGGGCCCAGGTCGAATTCGACGAACTCGGGCGAAATCCGCCAGGCGCCCGGTCCGCGTATGGACATGGCGCCGGAGAGGACGTGGTCGAATTCGTTGCGAAAGAAGATCGCCGGGCGTTGGTCAGCATCGCCCCTCTCAATGTGCGTCGGCGTGACCTGAAAACTGGCGTGCGTAAGCGCCAGGCCGGAGTCGATGCCGTAGAGGATGATCGGAGTGGGTCCGAGCGGGATGTGCACGCGCGCCCCGTCGCGTTGCAACGCCACCGGACGCCCCCACAAGTCAATCGCCTCGGTTCGCTCGCCCAGGTACAAGTCGATCGACGCGGCCGCATCGTCCAGCCGGGACCAGATCACGGCGAATTCCGTATCGTCCGCGGCGAAGAGAATGGCGGTCGTGTTGACATCGTGCGTAACGACGCCACGAGGGCGGCTGCGACTCAGCACGGTCAACAACGTGCGGAGCGGAATGAACTCTTCATCCGGTTCCCAAGCCCAACTTCCCGCCACCAGCGATGACTCGAACGGGGCGGGGATGTAGAGGCGCGACGGCGCCACCGCGTAAGCGATCGCGACGCGACGAGCCAGATCGGCGATCCGCATCTGGCGCGAAAGGCGCTCGTCCGGGTCGGGTGTCAGGTCGAGCCAGATGTCGCGCACGGTGGGCTTCGTCAAGAAATCCAGATTCGACGCCAGACTGCGCGTCGGAACATCCCCGGGAATCCGCACGCTCGACCGCCGGCCGTGGATCGGCACGGGGCTTGACGCATTCAGCGGCACGACGAGCTCGGGCATCGTGACAAAACGCGTCAGGTACGCCGCCAGCCGATCAATCGCGGCGGAGTCCCACGTTTCGTCGCCTTTCAGCTCGGTCGCGGCCTCGCCAAGTTGCCAGAGGGGCAAGATTCCGCCCAGTTGGCCCAACACCGGCGCGAACAACTCGCGAATCTGCGCCGATGCGTCCAGCAGCGAGCGAATGGTGTTCGATGTGCCGCCGCCGCCGTCGCGCGGCGGGAGGATCACGCCGACCGGTTCGACGCGCGCTTCGGTCAGTTCCCGCAGGAGCATGTTCAACTGCGCGAGGTAGGTCGTGCGTTCGTCGGGCGTTTGCGCGCTGCCGAGCGGAATGCCGACCTTCGCTGAGCCGACGTATAAAGTCTCCAGCAACTCGCGCGCGCCCGCCACGTCGCCGTCGCGCCACTCGCCGAGATTCAGTCCCAGTGCGTCCGTCGGCGTTCCCGACCAGGGCAGCTCGGGCAGCACGGCGAAGCGCCGGGCGCGATCGAGCAGGCGCTCGGAGCCGATCACGACGTTCAGCCGCGCCGTGTACAACCCGGGTGGCAGCGTCGGCAGCGGCACTTGCAGCGAGTTTCGCCATCGATCCGCGACCGCTGGCACATCCGAGGCCAACCGCGGCGCATCAGCCCGGTCGCTGGGCCGCGCGTCGGCCAGCTCGACGCTGGTCTGGTGCGCGATCGAGCCGTCCTCGCGCGTGATCCGCAGCTCAGCTCGAAGCGCCCGGCTCGACGTCCGCCCCAGATCGATTAGCAGCGACTCATTCTGATCGGGATACACCAACCCCGCCGCGTTCGAAAGCCGCAGCCGCGCCCGCGGCATGTGATAGACCGTGATGTCGTCAAACCACGCCTGCCCGTGAATGTCCTGCTGCACGATCGGGTCAGGCGATTGCATTTCACGCGGATGCCAAATCTGGCTTTGCAGTACCCAGACCTGAATTCGAAGCGAGTACGCGCCGGCGATGTCGTCGGGCATCGTCACTTCGACGCGCGTCCACTCCGCGGCGCCTGACGTCGAGCCGACGAGCTGGCTCACGCGATGGCTGCCGGGGAGCTCGCGGCCGTCGCGGTCCGCGAAGCACGCCGAAACAAAGGCGCGAGCCTCGGGCATGTACTCCGTGCGGACGTACCCGACCACGACATACTCCGCGTTCGGCAGAACCAGCATGTCGGGATGGGCGTATTCATACCCCACGTTTCCGCCACGGAGTCCCAATCGGAACGAAGGCGGCTTGTCGTGGCCCACCTGTTCATCGAAGCGTCCGAGCGCGTAGGCCGGGAAACCGGGGCCCACGAATCGCTCCCAGCGCATCGGCGTTGTCTCGAAGTTACCCAGCGAGCGCTCGTCGAAGTCGAATCGCTTCACCAGACGAAAGAGATTCGAACCCTCGCCGTCTCGGCGCGCCGGCTCGTCCGCGGCCGCAGTGGCCGCAGCGGTCAACGCCGCCGTTATCAGACTGATCCAGGTTCGGAGCATCAGCGCCTCGTGAGTTCGGATCGGTTCGCGCCCCGGCGAACTGTAGTTTTCGATTGCGCCGCCGCCGAGGCGCCCGTCGGAGGGTAAAACCATTGCAATATGGACACACTCACCTGGTTTTTTCTGGAGTCCCGGGTCGCCCTGTTGATCACCGGGTTTCTCGTCAATTTCTTCCTGCTCGTGGCGTGGCGACGCGGCGGCAGCGTCCGACCGCTCTTAGTCGGCTTGACGTTATGGCTCGTTTTGCTGGCGACCGAGAGCTTGGTCGTGACGCAGCGCGAGACGGCGGGCGACACGCTGACGCGAATCGAAAATGACCTGTTGGCGGGCCGCGTGACGGCGCTCGATGCGTCGCTCGCTCCGGGCTTTTCGTCGGAGAACCTCGACCGTCGCTCGTTTGTCGAGACGGCGCGCGTGCTGCTGACGCGCGTGCGGATCATGTGGTGTCAACGCGTCGAGCTGAATGTGACTCCACAGGACAACAACCACTTCGTTGTGAACGCCGCGTATTTCTCGAACATCTCGGTCGACAGTTACGGCGGCGGCGTGCGCTCGCTGTGGAAGCTGACTTTTGTACGGACGCCGGACGGATGGCGGATCGAGCGCGTCGATTTGCCGGAGATCGAGGGCGAGCGAATGCGAAGCTGGTCAGTTCCGGCGCGATGACTACGGTTTTCGCTGGCGTAATCCGGGGAAGGGCGGTCCGGACAGGTACGTGTCCGTCTTGATCACGCGACCGGCCCACAGCCGCGCGTGCGGCACTTCTTCGCGCAGCTTGATGAGCTCGTCGAAGTCATGGCGATGAAGCCACGTTTCGGCCAGCGTTCGATTGGTGACGTATTGCGTCCACCACGCCTCCACGAGCGCCCAGTCGTCGCGCGAGAGCTCGGGTTTCGCCAATTCGACTTGAACGGGCGCGCCGAGCATCTCCGCGACGCACGCCGCGACTTCGCGAAGCGGCGCACCGGCCGACGTCGCGAGCACCGCGTCGTCGCCGGCGACGGCAGCGAAGAGCACTTTCGCGGCGGCAGAATGCCCGGCACGCAGATCGTTCGCGGCGTCGGCGATCGTCTGTTCACTCGGCTTTGATCCCGTCGGACGCGACACCGCTTCGGGCTTTTCATCTTCATCGAAGCGGAGCCGCGCCGCGCCGCAATCGGCGGAGCACAGATAGAACGCGTACGCCGGGTCATTCAGTGGACGACGGAAGTCGAACGTGAGCGCCCGGACGCCGTCGGCGTCGACGCGCTCGACGCGCACGTCGAATTCCTCGCCGTGAATGACCTCGCCGGGCTCGAACAGTCGCTTGCCACGGTAGGCTTCGATCAGGAACCGCCCCATCAGGCGTGAAAAATACGGCTGTCCTTCGATTTCGACGCCGAGGCGACTGGGGCCCAGTCGGCGAACGATGGTGCGCTCCTCGATCATCACCGGCTGCGGCGCGAATGTGAGCGCATGCGCAGTTACATCTTCAAACCACGGACCGAGCTGGTCCACCAGCGGCCGTTTGCAGTACACGTTGACGAACGGGAGGTTGAGGAAGAAAACGTGCCGAACGGAGCGTTCCGGCGGCGCGACGCTTACCCACGCCGGCACGTAACGCTCGGCGGCGATGATGCCGGTCCATTGCCAGCGATTCAGCATCGTCATGACGCTCATCGCGACGGCGAAGAAGATCACGCCGCCGGCGGCGAGCCGCTTGGCGGCGCCGGCGGAATCCGCGCCAGCCTGGCGCGTCGCCGCCACCGCCGCGCCAATCGCGAAGCCCACGCCCGAGAGATACCCGCTGTGCGGCGTGGCGATCACCGGCACGACCGGCAACACCGCCAGCGCGATCCAGAGCGGCCAGATCCACCAACCCGGTTGACGGCGCGCGGCGGCGACGTACGCGCCGCCGACGAATGCGCAGATCGCGACCATCAGCAGACAGTCGCCGGGCGCCTCGGTCCACGGGTTGTAACGCCCGGTCGGGCCGACGGTCATCGGCGAGAGCCAGATCGAACCGGCGAAGTAGTGCAGGAATTTCGCGAGGCACCACAGCAGATACTCGGGCCAATCGCCATCGGGTCGTCGGACGTAGACGTCTGGCATCGGGTGCGTGATCAGCAGCGCACGGCAGACCATGAACGCAACGCAAATCACGCCCGCGCCGAGATACAGCGGCACGCGCGCCCGAGCGTGTCGCCGGCCGCCGTACGCGACGTCAATCGCAGCGGCGATGATCGGCAGCATCAGCGCGTTTTCGCGCGTGAAAAGCGCGACGAGCCAGAGCAGCAGCGCGCCGACGAACCAGCGCCGGTCGAGCGCCGGCGTCGGGCCGTCGATCGCCGCCGCACCGCCGCGCTCGCGCGCCGCCGCGAAGTCGAGCCGCGATGCGTTCACGTAGCACAGCAATGCGGCGAGCGTGAGCGTGGTCTGAAGCACCGCGTTCTGTGATGACGGCCAGGCCACCGTGATCGACGCATGCGGGTAGATCACGAACAGAAACGCGGCCAACAGGCTCCACGGGCGCGAGGCCGTGATGCAAAACGCGAGCCGCCAAACGAGCGCAGCCGAGGCGCCGTGCAGCGCGATGCTGAAGATATGAAGCCCAATCGGGTTGTTCCCGCCCAGAACGACGTAGATCACCTTCATGCAGAAGATGAAAACCGGCCGCAGGTACTCCCAGCGGACCTCGCGCTCCTGCCACCAGCAGTGAATGAACCGCGCCGGCTCGATGATCGTGCTACGCAGCAGCTCGGGCAGCGACCAGCCGTCGACGCGGAGATTGCGCTGATGCCAGTGATCGTCGAGCACCGTTCCGTCGGCAAGCGACCAGCCGTGCGCCGCAAGCAAGGCCGCGAACAGGATCAGGCCGCCGATGGCGAGATATGTCCGGCGAAATTCGGCTGGCGTCGATTCGAATCGCGGGTTTGCGGGTGGAGTCATTCGATCGTTGAATTGTGGCGGGCCGCGGAGCCGACGGCGCGCATTCGCACGTTACCGGCCATCCCGCGCGATCCACGCGTCGACGCGCTTTTCGAGAATGCCCAGCGGAATCGCGCCGGCGCCGAGCACGACCTCGTGAAACGCGCGAACATCGAAACGTTCGCCCAGTTTCTTCTCCGCCCGCTCGCGCAGTTCGCGTATCTTCAGCTCACCGATCTTGTACGTCGTGGCCTGGCCCGGCCAGGCGATGTAGCGGTCGATCTCGTTGTTGATGTTCAGCTCGCTCAGCGCCGTGTTGTCGAGCATGAACCGAACCGCCCGCTCGCGCGTCCAACCCAGCGCGTGCATCCCGGGATCGACCACCAGCCGGCAGGCACGCCACATTTCGTAGGTCAGCCGACCGAAGTTGTCGTATGGGTCGGCGTAGAGATTCATCTCCAGGCCTAATCGCTCCGAGTACAGCGCCCAGCCCTCGCCGAAGGCGTGGAACCATGCATCGCGCCTAAACTCGGGCACGTTATCCAGCTCCTGCGCGAGTGCGATCTGCAGGTGATGCCCCGGGACGGCTTCGTGCATGGCCAGCGCGATCATCTCGTACTTGGGCCGCTGCTCCAGCGCGTACGTGTTCGCACAAAAGTATCCAGGCTCGCCGTTGGCGATGTCGCCGTGTTGGTAATAGGCCGTCGTTTGTGCCGGCGCCATGAACGCGGGAATCTCGCGCACGCCGTACGGCAATCGCGGCAGCGTCTTGAAGAGCTTGGGCAGTCCGGCGTCGATGCGTTTGCAGACATCGCGATAGCCGGCCAGCAGCGCCTCGGGCGACTTGTGGTAGAAGCGAGAATCTGTGCGTAGATACTCGACGAACGCCTTGAAGAGCGCTGCGTCGTCCAGCGTCGCGGCGTCTGGCCGCTGTTTTAGAAAATCCGTGGCGCGGATGACGGTCATCATCTCGGCGCGGATGCGCGCGACCTCGCGCAGCCCGATTTCGTGAATCTGGCGCGCCGTCAGGTCGGTGGTCGTCATCGAGCGCAGCGAGTAGGCGTAGAACGCCTCGCCGTCCGGCCAGTCGGTCGCCGCGATCGACTCTCGACAGCGCGGCAGGTACTCGTTGGTGAAGTAATCGCCCAGCCGACTCATCGCCGCCCGCACATCCGGCAACACGCGCCCGAAAAACCGCTCTTTGAGCTCCGCCAGATCCGCGGCGGCCAATCCGGGCGCCGGATTCTCAAGCGGCGTCGCCAATGCATCGAGTCCGCCGTTCAGCAGCATACGAAACTGCTCCGGCACGCCCTGAAGCGAGACCTTCGGCGGCGTTCGATGCTGATCCAGGCCGCGCTCGAGCAAACCGAGCGTGTTCTCAACGACCTGCGGCGTCTGCTCCAGCCGCTTCAGGTAATTCTCGTAATCCTCGCGCCGCGCGAATCGCACGCGTTCATGCATCTGCGGGATTTCCTGCTGCGGACCGAAGCGGCCGCCGATCGGCGCGAGGAACGTGCGGAACTCGTGGCCTTCCAGGCTGTCGCGCAGGCTGAGTTCGAAAAGCTCGTAGTACAGCGACTCAGGATCGCGCAGCGCCGCGCGATCGATCTTGTGCAGGCGTTCGAGGAACTCGCGCTCCTCCGTGTGGCGGCGCTCGATCGCCTCGATGTTCGTGTCGCTGACGCGATCGGAATAGCGGTAGTCGCCGTGGGCCATCGCGAGCTCGGGATACTCGCGGTAGCGCCATTCCTGATGCTCGTCGAACAGGGCTTGCAGGCGGGCCGCTTCCGAATCCGCGGCGGCGGCGGCGGTAAAGACGCCGGAAAGCACAAACAAGCTCCCCAGTCGGGTTGTGACTCTCATGCGTGAAAGCGTATCGCAACGCCGCGTGCGGCACGAGGCGCGGCGCATTGGGAGCGGAGCTCGAAGGCGTGTTCGGGGGCGGGCGGAGGGGGCCCTTACGGTCGGGGCTCGGCTGGGGAGTTCCTTCGCGAAACTGAGCCACTACCAACGCACGGGCAGAATGCCGGACCACTGACGCTGCAACGAGAGCGAGGCGCACTTCGCTCCGGCTGCCGCTCGCTGGCGCTCGCGGTTCCTTGCGCGGCACAGCATGGGACTGGCGCGCTAAATCTAGATGACCGTGCGCGAGTAAGCAACGCGATCAGAACGCGACGCGCAAGCGAGCGCGGTTGGGAATCGCGCTTGCTGGCGCTGCGCGTTTCGATTGCTGCGCGCACTCGCGCACAGACGTCTAGTTCGCGGCCACGGCGCGTGCGGCGCGGATTTCGGCCTCGCGTTGTAAATCGACCGCCTGTGCGGCGTCGGGCGCAGCCTGGAAATCGCCGACCAGCCGCGAATCGCCGAGGATCTCGCTAGGTTCGCCGATCTTGCGCACGAGCCGCAGCGAGGCGCTCTCCACGCGCGCGACCAGCGCCTGCCCGTTCGTCGGTTTGAGCGGATAGATGAAGCCGGTGCCCTCGTAGACGGCGGTTCCGCCGGGCGATGCAATCACATAGCGCAGCGTGCAATCCGTCGCGGTTGAATTGGCGAACGTCTTTCCGGGTCGCGGCCGCCAGAAGCCGTGAACGTAGATCCACTGGCGAATGTCGCCGCGGTCGCGCGAGGCGGTCGCGGACTTCCCGGCAATATGCACGTCGCCGTCCGGTCCGACGCGATACGCCGCGGGCGAGAACTGGACCGCGTAGGTCTCCGGAAAGTAGGGGTCCTTGTACGAAGTGACGCGAAACGAAGAAGGCGAATGGCAGCCGAACGCGATGACGGCGATCGCTGTGGAGAAAAGCGCGTTGACGAAACGAACTCGATGCATCGGCCGCTCGTTACGCCGGCTCATCGTCATCCATCGCTGGGGGCGCCGGCGCCATCGGGCGACTCGCCGTTGCGCCGCCGTCGATGCCGAGCAGCGACAGCGTCTCGCGCTCGACGATGCCGCGCAGTTGTTCACGCGGAATGGCGACCAGCCCGGTTCCGTTACGAATTTGGTTGATCGAATACAGCGCTTCGATGCAGGCGGCCGGCGATCGGCGCGGGAAATCGCTGCCAAAGAGCAGCCGGTTCATCACGCCATGCTCGAACGCGGCCAGCAGCGACGTGTACGCCAGCCACGGCTTTCGCAGCAGTCCGGACACATCCGCGTAAACGTGCGGGTGCTTTCCGAGCAACACGATCGTCTCGTCGACCCAGGGGTAGCCCATGTGCGCCACGACGATTCGCAGCGCCGGGAACTCGCGCGCCACCTCGTCCAGCAGCGTCGCGCGCCCGAATTCCATCTTCGCCGCCGGGTTCATGTGGTTCTGCTCGAACACGATCGGCAGCCGGCGGCGGGCACATTCGTCGTATAGCCGCATGGCGCGGGTGTCGGTCGGATGAAAATTCTGAAGCGCCGGCGAGAGCGTAACGCCCTTGAGGCCCAGCTCGTCCTGCGCCGTTCGCAGCTCCTGCAGGCAATCCGGATCGGTGGGGTCGATCCCGGCGAAGCCGATCAGCTTTGCCGAATGACGCCGAACGTAGTCCGAGACGGAGCGATTCGACACTTCGGCCGCGAGGTATTTGCTCTTGAACCCCAGTACGATCGCACGATCGACCGAGTCGATAGCCTCCAGGTGCCGAACCGCATCGCTCCCCGCCGCGGGGGACGAGATCGCCGGCCGCGCCGCGCCCAGCTCAACGCCCCAATCCGCCAACTGCGTATGACAATCAACGATCATGCCTTGCCAACCTTGACCAACCCGCGGGCGGCGTTGCCGGCAGCCCGAACGACATTGCCTCTCCAGCCGTGCACCGCGATCGATCGCGCCAGCATCAGACCGGACGTGGCAAATCGTAACGGTACCATGCGGCCGGTCAAGGCAGCGTGACGGGCATGCGTCACTGGGGTGAAGTGCACGAACGGACTACGAATAGTGCTGTCACGAATCGACCTACGCTACTGAGCGATGGGGCACGTCCGCTGAAGCGAATTGAAACTTCACGTTGATTTGTCGAGGTGCGCCGCGTATAAGCACGACTCGGGGCTATGTGTTCATCAAAACCAGCGGGAGGAATCCATGTTCGCCGGTTCACTTGCCTCGTTGCGCTGCGCCTCCGCGGCCGTGGTGACGCTTCTGCTGTTTTTCGAGCCGAGTCGGGCGGACGGCGCGGCGCCGCCGCTCGAGCGCTATTACTTCAAGCAACGCCTGTCGTTGCAGCCGGATACCGCTCGCTCGGCCGTGTTTGTGCGGGATGCCGCATCCCGGGAAGTGGCGCTTGAACTGGCCGCGCTAGGCTCCGACGTCACGCCGTTGGCCATCGAGGGCTGGTTTCTTGTCACGTCCGGAGAAATTCACGACGCCGTGCACGAAGTGCTCGACAGTGTCGTGGAGAGCGATGTGCGCGCCTTCACTTCGCCAGTCTTTCTCGGCGACGATGGCGGGCCGGTCGCAGTAGCGCCCGAAATCCTGGTCGGGTTCGAGGGCAGCGTGACCGGGCAGGACGCCGAGCGCATCCTTGAGACCGTCGTGCCGGGCGGAACCATCCTAGAGCGCGACTGGGCGATGATGCCCGGCTGCTATCGCGTTGGCGTCGACACGCTCGACGGCCTTGACGTGCTGCGAGCTGCAAACGCGCTCGCGATTCTCCCGCAGGTGCGATTCGCGGAGCCGGACTGGATTTTCACCGGCCACTCCTGCCTGATCCCCAATGACCCGCTCTTCGCGAGCTTGTGGGGATTGCACAACACCGGTCAGGCCGGCGGAACGGTGGACCGCGACATGGACATACCCGAGGCCTGGGACATCACCACCGGCTCTCCCAGCATCCTGGTGGCGATCATCGACACCGGCGTGCAGCAGAATCACCCCGACATTAATCAGGTTTCCGGATTTGACGCCACCGGTCAGGCCGGCGGCGGCGGACCGGTGAATAGTTGCGACAACCATGGCACGGCGGTCGCCGGCTGCGTTTCGGCGACCATCAATAACTCGATCGGCGTCGTCGGCGCTGCACCGGGCGCGCGAAGCGCCTCGGCGCGTACATTCATTTCCAACGCCGCCTGCGATGGAAGCTGGTCTTCGTCCGCGAGTTGGACGGTTGACTCACTGGCGTGGGCGCAGTCGATCGGCTGCCGAGTGACCAATAACAGCAACTATTACGGCTTTACGTCGGCGGCGATCGAGCAGAAGTACAGCGACACACGCGCCGCGGGCATCGTGCACTTCGCCGCCGCCGGGAACTTTTCGTCCTCGACCATCAGCTATCCGTCGAGTATTCCAAGCGTCAACGCGGTTGCGGCTCTCGACCGTAACGGCAATCGTGCCGGCTTCAGTAACTTCGGCGTTGGGCTGGACTTTTCCGCCCCGGGAGTCTCGATCGTCTCGACGGATCGAACCGGCACGAGTGGATACGTCAGCGGCGATTACGCGACCGTGAGCGGCACCTCGTTCGCGTCGCCATATTCGGCGGGAGTCGCGGCGCTGGTCCTGTCGGTTCAGCCGCTGCTCACGGCGCCGAATGTCGAGTCGATCCTGCAATCCACATGCGTCGATCTCGGCGCGCCGGGCTATGACACCGGCTTCGGGTGGGGCTTCGTGAACGCTCAGGCGGCCGTGGCCGCGGCTCAGAATTTCTGCGTCGCGGACCTTGATGGCGACCGGACGGTCGGACCGGCGGATTTGGGTATCGTGCTGTCGAACTGGCAGAGTGGTCTCGCGGGCGACCTCACGGGTGACGGCCAGACCGATTCAGCAGATCTGGGAATTCTGTTGAGTCGTTGGGGAATAGTGTGCCCGTGAATTGAGCGGCAAATTGGGACCTGGGCAGTCTGGCCCCTATTCGCTGCTCATGACATTCACCGCGGCGCCGCGGGGGCCGCGCTCGCCGGCGAAGTTCTGAGCGCTGGACGGTTTCAGCGTGCCACGCGCCGCCGCGGTCGTTAGGAAACTCTCCAGCACCTGCAGCGTCTGAGCGGCGCATTCTTCGGCCGGCGTGTGGCCGCAGCCGCTGACAACTTCCAACGTCGCGTGCGGCAGCTCGCTCTTAATCAGCTCCGCTACGCTCGGCGGCACGACGTCGTCGCGCTCGCCCCAGAGCAGCAGGATCGGGTATTCGAGTTGCGCGTAGCGCCGCTCGGCGCGATCGCGGGCCTTCAGTTCCTGGAAAATCTCATTCGCCGCGGTCGCGACGACGTCGCGCGATTCTGCGCCCGAGAGGCAGCGCGCGTATTCATCGATCATCTCGGGCGTCACGCGCGAGTCGTCGGCAAACGCGCCGCGCAGCATCGCCGCCGCCAGCGCGCGCGAGTCGCAGAAGTTCACCACCCACCAGCGCGCCAGCGGCGACCTGGCGCTCTCGATCGTCGGCGGCGGAGGGAAGTCCACCGCCGTCGGCGCCATGAGCACCAAACCCTCGATCGCCGGCGTCGTGGCGTGCTGTTCGCTGACGACTCGCGCCAGCTCGAGCGCCACGCCGCCGCCATACGATGAGCCGACCAGCACCACGTTTCGCACGCCCAGTTTGGGGTCTGAGATCAGATCGCGCAGCGCCTCGGCCTGGCTGGTCATGGCGTAGTCGAACGGCCGAGGGCGACTCGAGTCGCCATGTCCGAGAAGATCGACCGCGATGCAGCGATACGATTTCGACAGCTCGGGGAGCACGTATCGCCAGGCGGCCTTCGAAGCGCCCAAGCCGTGAATCAGCAGCAGCGTCTGGCCGGCGTCGGGCGGACCGATGTCGCGATAAACCAAGGTCCGATCGTTCCGCCCGTAGACCGCGAAGCTTCGGTTCTCGTCGCGCGTGACGATGCCCCATGGCGGCGTGACCGCCGTGCAGGCGGCGTTAACCGCGACAACTGCGGCGAAGGCGACCCTGCGAGCGATGCGATACCCGACGGCGGCCATTGGCCCTCCCGATCCAACCTTTGTTCATACTTCGTGTCAAAACAAGGGCTGCTACAATATCCATTGGTGCAGTCCAGCAGCAAACAGGGAGAGTCGCATGATTCCCACGCGATCGGCGCATCTTGCGCTTTGTTTCCTCGCGTCCGCGCTCCAGTCCGGGATCGGCGTCGCCGTGGCCGGCGATTGGCGTCAACGCGACCCCGACTCGGTTCGGGTTTTGGCAGGGGTGCGCGAATACCCTCCGGACATTGTATTGGCGCTGTCGCGACTGGCCGACCGACCGGAGTTATTGCGCGAAGTGGCGCGCGAACCCGAGCGCTTCGCCCAGCCCGAGCTCGACGATACGCGATCGCCGGAGATCAACGCCGCCCTGCGGGCGCTGCACGAATTGCCGGACGCGGCGGCGGTTGCGTCCGCATATTCCAAAGAACTCGGACTGTTGCGAAAGATGGTCTCGGACTCGAGTCGCCAGGCGCGGCGCGACGCGGAGGACCTGCGCGAAGAGTATTCCGGCGGCAGATTGATGGCCGCAACAGAATGGCAGCGGGCGCTGGAATCTGATTCCTCGCTGCTGGATGAGTACGCGGCGATGGTAACGTCGTATTGTCGCGACAAGCGCGGCGAAGACGTCCGTTTCCCGTGCGTGGAAGTTTCGGATCGCAGCTATTTCCTGGCCTGCCCGCCAGATGAGGCCATTTTCGACTATGCGCCATGGCGCAGCGCGTCGCAGAAGCTGCGCGAGCGGATGGAGGAGTGGCGCGAGCGATTCGCGATGGACCTGCTCGACCAGGACGTGCTCAGCGGCCGTATCGCCGATCGCGACGGCGCGGCGCGGCGCGCGCTGGCCGGCGAACGCGTCGCGGCGCGTCAGCCGATGTGGCGTCCGGTGTCGGGTGACTTGGGTGCGGCGCGATTTCTCGCGCCGGTGATTCTCCAGCCGCTCGCCGATCAGCCGGAAGACGCCCGAATCGCGTACGCGGTCGCCGAGCATGCGCGTCTGTGGTCCGCACAGGTCGAAGCGCCCGGCGCGACTCCGCCGGCGGCGCCGCCCGCCGCGCGGCCGCCGATCGCCGATGCTCAGCCGCTTCGCGACGACGACCTGGTGGTCCGTGACGACGGCGACGAAGCGCCGCCGGCCGAAGGGCCGATCGGCCAGCTCTATCCGATCGATCCGGATACCGGCGTACGCATCGCGGTCGAAGATGATTCGTCGCCGGAAGTGGTCTACACGGACGCGGCCGAACCGGACATTCGCTACGAGTCGCCGGTCTACGTCGAAAGCGACTACCCGCGCGATGTGTACCTTGACGTGAATCTCGATTTCGCCCGGCGACGTTATGGCGGCTTCTTGTACTACTACACCAGCGCGCTGCCGTGCTACTCGGATTACTGCTACTTCAACCGCATCGTGCCGTATTGCCCGCCGATTCCTTGCCGTCGAATCGTTGTGGATCGCAATTGCGATCGAAGCGCGGTCGTGTTCGGCTCGCGCGGGCACTTCGGCGGTCTTGCGAGCCTCGGTCGCCCGTATGGCAGCGTGCGCGAATCAGGGTTCTTCAGGCGCGATTCGAGCGTGTATCGCAGTTTCCCAACCGCCGGCGAACGCATCGGCGGCGGCCTGCGTACTTATCCGTACTATGGCGGTCGCATCAGCGGCGTGCCGCGCACGGACCGCGAAGTGATCGGCCGCGAGCGGTTGTCGCCGGGCGATTCGACCTTCATTCGGCGCAATGCGAACGACGTATTGACGCCGCGCACGCGCGACGCCGCTCAGATGGCGAACTCACGCGATAGCGCCCAGCTTTCGGATCTGGTGCGTCGCGCGACGGCCAACCGGTCGGAGCCGATTCGCCGCGAAGGATCGACGCCGCAGGCTTCGCCGCGGACCATCACGCGCACGCCGAGAATCAACCCGTCGGGCCTGATCGGACAGCGCAGCAGCACGGGATCGCGATCGACGCCTGTATTGCCGCGAATTGTCCGTCCGGAGAGTTCGCGCGCCGCGCCGACGCCGCGCTTCGACAGCGGCGGATCACGACTGAATATCGCACCCAAAGCGCCGATTCGGCAAGTCGCGCCGCCATCGCGAAGCGGCAGTTTCTTCCAGCCGCGCGCGATCGAGCGCTCATCATCGCGCTCGCGGCCGCGCTGAGCGATTTACACGGGAGACAACGACATTCACGACGGGCGAGGCCAGACGTTTCGGCCCCGCCCGCATTGTTGAGTGAATTGCGGCGCGCCGCGCATTACGGGCAGCCCGTTCCGTACTTGCTCAGCAGGATCCCCAAATCGGACGAGTCGACGCTCTGGTCGCCGTTGATGTCGCCCGGGCATACGCCGCCCGAGCAGCCGTACCCGCTCAGCAGGATGCCCAGGTCGGCGGAGTCGATCGCGTGATCGCCGTTCAGATCCGCCGGGCACGGGATGGAGACGATTGAAAAGCTGACTGACGTATTCACCGCCGGCCACAACGCGTCTTCCTCGCCCATGATTCCATAGGTCGCGACGCCGCCCTGATAGCCGGCGCTGGCGCCGAAGTTGAAGACCAGCGTCACGTCCGCCCCGGCGTCCATCATCAGGAGATTCTGCTGCGCGGGCGAGATGGTGTAATTCGAAACCTGGAATCCGTACACGTTCGGCGTGGTCGAGACGAACGTGCCGGAAAAGTAGGTCGAGCGCTCGAAGGTGTAGGGGACGAACACGTACGGCTGGCTGGGGCTGGCCGACAAGCCGACGATCGTCGGCACGTGGTACAGCAGCACCCTGGCTGGATCGATTTCCGTCGCGTTTCCATCGACGTCGACATTCAGCCCTACCAGCCGCCCGCTGATGTAATTCCCCGAATAGCTGATCGTGAAGTTGAAATCGACCAGCGCCGCCAGCGCGGACGGGCCGATGGCCAGCGATGCGAGAACGGGCGCGCAAAGACGGCTTGTGCGATGTGACATGAAACACCTCCAGCGACGCGCGTGCGTCGAAACCTTCCCCGCGGCATGGTCTCAGCCGTCGAAGTCCGCTGCAATAGGTATTTGTGGAAGTGGCGGGGTTTGTGCTTTCCGCTAAAGCCCGTCGAATAGCTCGCGAAGCTGGCAGCGCAGCGCGCCGCAGATGCGGGCGAGCGTCCAGGTGCTGGTCGCGCTGCGGCCCAGTTCGATCTGCGAGAGCTGCGCCGACGTGATGCCGGAGTCTTGGGCCGCCTGCGAGAGCGTGCGGCCGCGATCCTGGCGCACGGCGCGGAGCCGCGCTCCGAGCCGGCGATTGAACGCGTTTTCGCTGCGGTCCACGTAGCCCAGCGCGCGAACGTGGCGCTCGACCGCCTCCAGCAACGACGCGCGCTGCAGCGGCTTTTCGAGAAGGTCGGCCGCGCCGGCCCGCATCGCGCCGATCACCATGCGCGCTTCCGGAAACGCCGCCGTCGCGAGGATTCGTCCGCGCGGCGCGGCGTTCGCGAGCGCCTGGAGATGCTCGAACCCCTGCGTCTCGGGAAGACGCAAATCGACCAGCACAATCTCCGGCGGAGCATTCCGGACGTGCGTCAATCCGCCGTCCAATGCCTGGAATGTCGCCACGTCGTAGCGCTCGGGCGTGAGCCAGCCGACGATCCGGCGGCAGAGCGCCTCATCGTCGTCAATCACGACCACGCGCGCCGAAAGGCGGTCATCCATGGCCGGATAGTAGCGAGTTGCGAATAGCGAGTAACGAGTTCCAGAACTGGGAGGGGCAGTTGGCGAGTGGCGAGTGGCCGAAGGTCGCGGATGCAGTCCGTCGCGCAGTTGATTTCTTATGACGGGCGGGGCGGGCATCCTGCGCGCCCGGCGGCGTAACAGGGCGGGCAGGATGCCCGCCCCACCCGATACACCAATTCTGAATCGCTACACTGCGGTACTCGCCATTCCACCGGCAGCTATGGGCAGCTCTGAGACCAGTTCGCCAGCAGAATTCCGAGGTCGGCTTCGTCGGTGTCGCCGTCGTTGTCGAGATCGCCGAAGTTGCTGTTGTTGAAGGCTGCCAGCAGGATTCCGAGGTCCGGCTCGCTGATCGCGCGATCGCCGGTCAGATCGCCCGCGCAGCCGCTGCCCACGCCGAGGAACGCGACCCAGCCTTCGAGCTCGCCGGCCGGGTTGGTGCCGAAACCGACGATCGTGCGGCCGTCCGCCGAGATGTCAGTCGCGTCGTGAAGCTGCCAGCCCGCCAGAGCCGCCGCAAGACCGTACTCGTTTGACAACACGCCGCGCAGGCTTCGTATGCCGTGCGACGTGTCCCAGATCATGCACATGCCTGGGCTCACGACGCCGGCGTATCCGCTCAGGCCGACCAGGATGGCGCCATCCGCCGAGCAGGCGTAGGCGCGGCTGTCGAACGTGCCGCCGGGCAGGTCGCCCAATCCGACCATTCCGGTTGCTTGCGTCCAGCGGAACGCCTCGATGTCATTGCCGGAAATGCTGTCGCCGACGATTACGCTGCCATCCGTCGAGACGCCCCATGCGCGCCCATCCACGAAAGCACCGGGCAGCGCGCCGATCGAGACCGGCCCCGCGCCGCGCCAATAGGTCCCCTCGACGCCGGCGGCTGAATTCCCCAAGCCGACGATGGTTGTTCCGTCACCGGATACGGCGAACGCCGCGCTTCCCAGGCTTCCGCCCGTTAGGTCGGCCAGCGCGACGATCGCACCGCTGCCGGGCCAGCGAAATCCCTGGTAACCGCCTGCGACCTGGCTGTATCCGGCCACGAGGTCGCCCGCGTCGCTCACGCCGTACGCGCGACTGAAAGTCGCACCACCCGGCAGATCGCCGAGAGACAGCGGCGCGTAGGCCGGGGCGCTCCAGACGGCTGCAAGCTCGCCGGTCGCGTTGTTGGCCCAGCCCACGATCACCGTTCCATCTCTATTCGCGTTCCACGCAACACAGCGCACTGGGCCGCCGGCGAGGTCTTGCAGCGCGGTCATGCCGGCGGCGCGCGTCCAGCGAAAGGCCTCGGTCCCGGCGGCAGACTCGCTTTGCCCCACCACCACCAGCCCGTCGGAAGAAACGCCCCACGCCTTGCTTTGATTCAACCCGCCCGACAGGTCGCCGACACCGGTGAAGTAGGCCGCTTGCCCCAGCGCGGCGGCGGCGAACACGGCGTGCAACATCGCGGCACTGACGCAACAAGTGCGGCTAGAAACTGGACAGCTTGAAATTGTGGAGCGCAATCCGCGCGTGTCAGATCGGCGATTCATGACGTGGCTCCTTGCCCCTGAAGTGAAACACGGCGGCGACACGTGATCTGCGTGTCGCTCCGCGTAAGTGTACCGCGCGAGGAGGCGATCGCGGTGCGGAGATGAAACGCGGGTAGTGGCTCAGTTTCCCATGCTACGCCGGAAAAACGCTCGACACCGAGGCCCGACCGTAAGGCAGCGTCTTTCTGCTCGGAACACGGGGTGCTTTGCAAAGCCGAGCGGGTCGCGATCGGGTGGGAGCCGGGAATGGGACAATCGCGTCCCGCGCGAACACCCGCACCCCGCACGGTCGCGGTTCGGTCAACTCAGACACCGCAGCGCCAAGCGCGGCGGTCGCGTGTTACTTCTTCTTGGTGTCCGCGGCAGGCTTCTTCGCCGCGTCGGCCTTCTTGGCGTCCGCGGCGGCGGCCGGTGCGGAAGCGGTGGCGCCGGCGGCCGGCGTCGCGCCCGGCGCGGCGGCCTCAGTCGCGGCGGCCTTCTCTTTCTTTACGGCCTTGACGCGCCGATTGGCGACTTTCGGCATTCCCAGCGGCGACGATTCGTCCGTCCAGCGCTCGGTCGCCTTCAGCAGCGCGACCCGTTCCGGTCGCGAAAGGACATTCCGATGGCGCACCAGCGAGCTCTTCATCCGCAGCGACCGATCGACTGACATACCGCCGTCTCCCTAATTCGAAGCCGCGTAGTTTAGCACCCTGCGTCATTCGAGCAAGATGGCGTGGCGGCGTCGGCGGCGTCGGGTCGGCGACGTACGGGGTAGTGGCTCAGTTCGCGGCGAAACTCCCCAACCGAGCCCCGATCGTCAGGGAGGGGTCTCTTGCGACGGGCAGAAAGCCGCTCCCTTACGGTCGGGCCTCGGTTTCGAGGGTTTTCTTGGGGTCGCATGCGAAATTGAGCCACTACCGAAGTATGAAGTACGGCACCCAAGTGTGCGAACTTGACGGACTGACGGGAGCGGCTATATTGCCCGATTCGCAAACGGGATCGCCTGGCATGGGCTGCCGGGCGACTGGAACTGGGCATGAAGACCGCAAACAAGTGTTACCAGGCCCGCGCGGAAGACGTGCAGCCGCATTGGTACGTCGTCGACGCGAGCGACAAAGTGCTCGGCCGCCTGGCGGTCCGGATCGCCTCGGTCCTGACCGGCAAGCACAAGCCGACTTACACGCCACACATCGATACCGGCGATTTCGTGATCGTGCTCAATGCGCATCGCGTCAAAGTCACCGGCAAGAAGCGTGAGCAGGTGATTTACCGGCGTTATTCGGGCTATCCCAGCGGACATCGCGATACGCGCATGGACGCGATGCTGCAACGCCACCCGGAACGCGTGCTGCGCGAAGCGGTGCGGCGCATGATGCCCAAGAACGCGCTGGCGACGCACATGCTTTCAAAGCTCAAGCTCTACAACGGCGATCAGCACCCGCATCAGGCCCAGATGCCTGAGCCGCTGCCGACGTAACGGGAGATCCGCGTGTCCGACGTTGTCGCAACCGCCCCGCCCGAAGCTCCTGCCGCCAAGCCCCAATTTTTCTGGGGAACCGGCCGACGCAAGACCTCCGTCGCGCGCGTGCGAATCGCCCCCGGCGAAGGGAAGATCACCATCAACGGCCGCGACGTGAACGCATATTTCACCGAGCCGCAGGGACGCGGCGCCGTGACCGATCCGCTCACCAAGACTAATATGCTCGGACGATGGAACGTGGTCGTGAACGTCCGCGGCGGCGGCACGACCGGCCAGGCCGGCGCGGTGCGACTGGGCATTTCGCGGGCGCTCCTGAAGGCGGACACAAAGAACGAGCCGATCCTGCGAGACGCGGGCTACCTGACGCGCGACAGCCGCGAAGTCGAGCGCAAGAAGTACGGTCGGCGTAAGGCGCGCCGTCGCTTCCAGTTCTCGAAGCGGTAATCCGTCGCACGCGAGCCGTGCGGCGCGGCCGCGCCGCGAGCGGAACGCGACGCGCAAGCGATCGCGGCCGAGATTCGCGATTGTCGGTGTCGCGTGTTCTGTTGCGGCGCGAGGCCGCTCAACGCTGTCCACGCATGGCCGCACAAACCGACCCCGGTTTCGTCCTCAAACTGACCGAATATTCCGAGACATCCCAAATCACGTGGCTTCTGACGCGGCGGTTCGGCGTGCTGCGCCTGCTTGGCAAGGGTCTGCGGCGCGGCACGAAGACGCGCGTCGCGGTCGGGCTTGATCTGCTCGAACTCGGCGATGCAACGTTCATCGCGGCCCGCGAAGCAGGTTCGCTCGGAACACTGACGGAGTGGGTGCAGCGCGATTCATTCATCGGCCTTCGCGCCGAGATGCTCACGCTCTACGCCGGGCTGTATGCCGCCGAGTTGAGCATTGCGCTGACTGAACCCGACGACCCGCATGCGGAGTTGTTTGACGCGTTCGGGGCGCTGCTGCGGGAACTCTCGGCAATGCCGGCAGGCGCACCGCCACCGCCGCATGCGAATCGCTGGCCGGCACTGGTTCGCTTTCAGCTCGACATCCTCCAAGCGGCCGGGTTTTCGCCGGAGCTGGATCGCTGTGTCGATTGCAGTCGCGCGCCGGCGACCGGCTCGCGAATCCACTTTAGTGCACGAGCCGGCGGATTAGTCTGTCGCGACTGCGAGATGCATCACCCGGAGAAGCGCGGCGTGCCGAGGGTAATGCTCGCGGAAGGCGTCGCGAAGCACCCGGCTGCCTGGTTCGTCCTGCTCGACTACTACATCACGCACCTGGCGAATCGGCGAATGAACTCCGCGCCGGTGCTCGACACATTGGCGAAGAAACCGGATCGGCCAGCAATTTGAACCACCCAATCCCCGATCATTCGATCCTGTCTGGATTTGGGCACCCTTGGAGCCCAAACACGGCGATCCCGTTATCGGCCCAAAGATAGCAAACGCTTTCAATTGCGATAAGCTATAATAGCTGGTTTGGCTTACGGCGCGTCCGTCGCCGGCGTGAGAGGTGGTATGCCGCTGCAACCGACATCCAAACACATCGAGCGCATCTTGCTGGTGCGTTCGGCACGCGCAGCAGATCATGCACCGGACTTCCTGCGCGATCCCGACTTTGTTCACGGCGTACACACACTCGAAGACGCGGTCGCGGCGCTGCGATCGCACCGATACGACTTCGTCGTCGCCGAGGCCGAATTCTTCCCGGCCCTGCTGGCCGCCGGCGACGTGTTGGGCGGCACCGCGCTGCTCGAGCACGCGGATCAGGGCGTGGCGGTGGTCGCGGCGGACGGGCGGATCATCTGGGCCAATCTCCAGCTCCGCATGCAGCCAGGCAGTACATTGGAAGTCGTACGCGACGCCGTGTCCGAAGCGCTTCGCGAGTGGGAGGCGTCCGGCGAGCAAACGCCGGTCAGCACGCGCTGTCGAGCGCTGGTGGTTGAAGATCGACACTTCGATTTGCGCGTCACGCCGATCGTCAGTAAATCCAGCGAGCTGCGGGCCGGGCTCGGGCTGCTGTGGGACGTGACGGACTCTTGGCGACTCGAGGAGCAAATCGACGCGATCCACGCGGCCGGGCGCGAGCTGATGCGCTGGGAGGCCCAGACGATCGCGGAGATGGACGTAGCCGAGCGAATGACATTGCTCGAAGAACGAATCGTCCATCTCTGCCGCGACCTGCTGCATTTCGACCACTTCACGCTCCGCCTGATCGACCCCAAAACCAACCGACTCGATACGGTGCTCGGCAGCCTTTCCGAAGAGGCCAAGGCGATCCCGCTGTACGCCGCGACCTCCGGCAATGGCATCAGCGGCTTCGTGGCGGCGACCGGGCAGTCTTACATCGCAGCGGATGTGAGCAAGGACCCGCTCTACGTCGCGGGCCTGGCGAACGCGCGCAGCAGCCTGACGGTGCCGCTGCGGATGAACGACCGGGTCATCGGCGTTCTGAACATCGAGTCCGATCGGCCGGCCGCGTTTTCGCAAACCGATCGGCGCTTCGCGGAGATTTTCGCAAACTACATTTCGATGGCGTTTCACATTCTGCAGACGCTGGCTGCCGAGCGGCACGTCACAACCGGGCAGCTGGCGGCCGACGTATCGGTAGAATTGGGAACGCCGTTGAACGAGATCGTCTCGCAAGCGTCGCGACTGGCGGCGCAACGACCGGAGTTGGCGCCGGCGCTGGACGCCATCGTCGCACAGGTTGAACGGGCGCGGGCTTCGCTGCGCAGCGTGTGCGAGCATGCACCGATCCGCGGCTCGGGTCCCAGCGGCGATCAGGTCGATCCGATCATCGCCGGTAAGAGAATCCTGATCGCCGACGACGAGGACGTGATTCGCGAGACCGTGTCCGACGTGTTGACCAAGTGCGGCGCGCGGATCGTGACGGCCCGCGACGGCAACGAGGCGGCCTCGATCTGCCTGGCGCAGCCGTTCGACCTGGTCATGTCCGACATCAAGATGCCCAACAAAAACGGGTACGAGGTCTTCGCCGCGGCGCGATCCGGCTCGCCGAATTGTCACGTCGTCCTGATCACGGGCTTTGGCTACGACCCGAATCACTCGATCGTCCGCGCGACCAAGGAAGGCCTGGCGGGCGTCTTGTTCAAACCCTTCAAGGTCGAACAATTGCTCGAGACCGTTCGCACGGCCCTGACGCCGGCGAAATAACGAGCGCGGCGCTCGCCCAATCTTCATTATTCGACCTTCTTCCTTCCGCGTCGTCGCCTATTCGCCACGGCTTTTCCGGCGGTTACACTCTTCGCACGCGGAGGAGTCGCACATGGGACTGATGACGGGCAAGAAGGGCTTCATTTTCGGCGTCGCAAACGATCATTCGCTGGCCTGGCACATCGCGGAGCGGCTACATCACGAGGGCGCGCAGCTCGCGTTTAACCACCTGCCCAATCCGAAGATGGAGCGGCGCGTGCGGGCGCTGGCCGAGCCGATCGGCGCGAAGCTGATCGTGCCCTGCGATGTCTGCAACGACGACCAGATTCAGGCGGCCCTGCACCAGGCCCGCGAGACGCTCGGGCCGCTCGATTTCGTGCTGCACGCGATCGCGTTCGCGACACAGGACTCGCTGTACAACCCGTTCTACAAGACCAAGCGGGCTGATTTTCTGCAGGCGATGGAGATCAGCGCGTACTCGCTGGTCGCGGTTAGCCAGCATGCGCTGCCGCACCTGGCGGAGGGCGCCTCGATCCTCACGCTGACGTATATGGGCTCGGTGAAGGCGATTCCGAGCTACAACGTCATGGGCGTCTGCAAGGCGGCGCTGGAGTCTTCCGTTCGCTACCTGGCGACCGAGCTGGGCCGCGAACGCAAGATCCGCGTTAACGCGCTTTCCGCCGGACCGGTGCGCACGCTCTCCAGCGCCGGAATCAGCGGCTTTTCGACAATGCTCGAGCACTACCCGACCAAAGCACCACTGGCGCGCAACATCGAGGCCGACGAGGTCGGCAAATCCGGGCTGTACCTGCTGAGCGACCTTTCAAGCGGCGTGACGGGCGAAATTCACTACGTGGACGCGGGGTACAACATCGTAGGCTGGTAGTCCGCGCGAGAGCGAGATCGTGACACGGTGAAAACGGGCGCGCGGGTCGGTGCGGCGTTGTCGTGGCTGTCGCTGCTGGTCCTGTCCGGATGCGCGTCGCCGGCGGCGCGCGAGCATGGGCCATTCGTTCGCCCGGCGTTGCAGGACGATTTTCTCGATCATCTCGTCGGGCGGTGGCACATAGCCCGCTCGATTCGCGGCAAGGTGGTCGAGAACGCGATGGAAGCGCGCTGGGTGCTTCAGCACCAGTTCGTCGAGATGCACCTGATCGACGCGGCGACGCCGCCGGCGTACGAGGCGACCGTCTACCTCGGTTTCGACCCCGATAAGGCGAGGTACGTCGCCCATTGGTGCGACAACTTTGGCGCCGGGTTCTCGGCGCTCGGGTACGGCGTCCGCCGCGGCGACTCGGTTGAGTTCCGCTTTGAGTACGACGACGGGCCGTTCTTCAACGCGTTCACGTGGCACGCCGACGACGACTCGTGGACGTTCCGCGGTGAGAACGCGGCATCCGACGGCTCGCGAAAGCTCTTCATGGAGGACCGGGCGACGCGGTCCAGTGACAGGCGCGAGTAGCGGCTGACGAGACCCTTCCTTTTTCTCCCCCAGTAATCAAAATGCTACGTCTCTGTCCCACGCTGTCTCGTTCTTGATAGAGGCCGCATGTCGACGATCCTGCTGCTGACGCTTTCGAACATCTTCATGACCGTCGCGTGGTACGGTCATCTGCGCCATAAAGGCGCGGCGCTGTGGCAGGTGATCCTGGCGAGCTGGGGCATCGCGTTTTTCGAATACTGCCTGCAAGTGCCGGCGAATCGCATCGGGCACAACAGCGGCTTCAGCGCCGCACAACTCAAAATCTTGCAGGAAGTCATCACACTGATCGTATTCTGCGCATTTGCCGTCGCGTATCTTCAGGAGCCGCTACGTTGGAATCACCTGGCGGCATTTGCGCTGCTGCTGGCGGCGGTGTTCTTTGTTTTCTTCCCCTGGAATGGTTGATCGCTTTCGATGGACGGAATTCTGAGGCTGGCCTGGCTGAGCGTCCTGATCGCAGGCTGTGCGGACACGAGCACATTTCGTCTACGTCTGGCCGGCGCGCAGATTCCCGTCGAGTTGACGGAGTCGTGGCTCCACGAATCGAAATCGCCGCGCTTCGACGTGACGCGCGTCGCGCCGGTCTACCTGTCGCAGCAGGGCTTCGAGGCCCTGCGCGACGGGCGGGCCGACCTGGCCTGCACCGATCGGCCGATTGCCGCCGGCGAGCTGAAGGATTTCGGCGCCGCGCGGCCGGCGGGTCGGCGAATTGGGTTCTACGGATTCGCGCTTTACGTTCATCCGAGCAATCGCGTCGAGAGCATCTTCGCCGGCCATCTGAGCCTGCTGTTTCAACACAAGATCAGCGACTGGCGCGAGCTGGGCGGGCGCGACGGCGCGATTCGTCTGATCGGACCGAAGAAAAGCACGCGCGGCGGCACAGTGTTGATGCAACAAGCCCGCATCTGGTTCGCACAGCCGACCTGGGAGGCGCTGGATTCGGATCACGCGATCGTCGATGCCGTCGCCGCGGATCCACTGGCGCTTGGGTTCGCCGCGATCGGCTTGGATAACCCCGCCCGCTACCTGGGCCTGCGCATGGAGCGTTCCGCCGCGCCGGCGTTTCCGTCGCTCGAGGAAATCGAATCGGAGCGCTACGGCCTTGCGAAGGTGATCTACCTGTACACCGCCGCCGAACCTGACGCCGGCGCGCAGGCCGCGCTCGACTTTCTCTTCAGCGAGGCCGGCGGCGCGGCGCTGCAATCGACCGGCGTTTGGCCCATTCCGCGCGAGCGCTCGGCAGTCGCAACGCCATGAGCGCCCTTCTCCGCCTGCGCGAGATCGAATGCGCGGCGCTGGCGATCCCGATGCGCGTGACATTCGAGCATGCCGCGGCGTCGCGCAGCGTCGCGGATCCGATCGTGGTGCGCGCCTCAGCCGAGGCGCCGCGGGCGGGATTGGACGGGTACGGCGAGACGCTGGCGCGCGGCTACGTGACGGGCGAAGACGCCGCAAGCGTGACGCGCGACGTGTTGGAGTTCTTCGCGCCGGCGCTGGCCGAACTACGCGTCGCGTCGTTCGCGGAAGCGCTGGAGTTTGTGGATGCGCTTCCGCGCGTCAGCGGCTCGCGCGTGCTGAACGCGGCCCGCTGCGCAGTCGAATTGGCGATGATCGATCTGGCGGGGAAGGCGTTCAGCCGGCGGGCGGCCGACGCGGCGAGCTGGCTGGAGTTGCCGAGCTTCGGGTCGCCCGGAGGCCTCGAAACGGCGCGCTACTCGGGAATCGTGGTGGGCGACGGCTGGAAAGCGCGCGCGGCGATTCGCGCGCAGCGCTGCTACGGCCTGCGCGATTACAAGATCAAAGTTGCGATACCGGGCTGGGAAACGCGCCTGCGGACGGCGGCGAAGATGCTGCGCTCCGCGATGCAGCGCGGCGCGGCGACGCTGCGCGCGGACGCGAACGGCGGATGGTCGCTGGATGAAGCGCTGGCGGCGATCCCGATCTTGCGCGAGTGCGGCGTAACGGCGCTGGAGCAGCCGCTGCGGCCGGATCAGGACGACCAACTCGCGCGGCTGCGCGACGCCGGCGCGCCGGATTTGATCGCCGATGAATCGCTTGTCACCGCCGACGATGCGAAACGCCTGATCGCGAGCGGCGCGGTGCGCGTCTTCAACATCCGCCTGGCGAAGAACGGCGGATTGATGCCGTCGCTGCACATGGCGCACGCCGTGCTGGCGGCCGGCAAGGATGTGCAGCTCGGTTGCCTGGTCGGCGAGAGCAGCCTGCTCTCAGCCGCCGGAATCGCGTTCCTGGAGTGTTGCCCGCGCGTGCGGTTTGTCGAAGGCGCCTTTGGACGTTTCCTGTTGCGTGACGACGTGGTGCCGCAACCGGTGCAGTTCGGCGCCGGCGGCGTCATTCGGCGGCGCGGCGGATTCGGGCTGGCGGTCGATGTAGATCCGTTTGCAATCAAGCGGCTGGCGACGTCGGTGCGTAGTTTGCGCTTTTGAACCCGTGCGGCGTCGTGAACGTCAATGTGATCTCGCGCGCCGCGTCAGGGGTTTGCGTTGTCGTCGGGAAATTCTGCCTCGCGCAGCAGCCGTAAGCCGTTCAACACCACCACCAGCGTGCTGCCCTCGTGGCAGACCACCGCGACCGGAAGCGTCAGCCAGCCGGTGAGCGTGAGGAATACGAGCAGCGCGATCATGCCGCTCGCCAAAGCCAGGCTCTGCGCGATCGTGGTGCGGCAACGCCGCGCGAGGTGAATCGCCTGCGGTAGAAGGCGGAGATCGTCGCGCATCAGCACGACGTCGGCGGTTTCGAGGGCAACGTCGCTGCCGGCCGCGCCCATCGCGACACCGACCGTCGCGGCGGCGAGGGCGGGAGCGTCGTTCACGCCGTCGCCGACCATCGCCACGCCGCGCTCCTTCGCCAGGCGGCGGATTTCGACCAGTTTGTCTTCGGGCTTCAGGTCGGACTTCACGTCGCCGATCCCCAGCGACTGCGCCACGCGCTGCGCGGCGCCGGCGTGGTCCCCGGTCAGCATGAAAATCTCGCGCACGCCGATTCGCTTCAACATCGAAATGGCGCTGCGCGCCTCAGCTCGCGGCTCGTCGCGCAGCGTGATCACGCCGGCAAGGCCGTCTTCGCGCAGCAGGCCGACGCAGGATTCTCCCGCCGCGTCGCCCAGCCGGGCGACCACGGAAGGCGGAAGCGCGACCTGTCGGCGCTCGAACAATGCGGCGCGCCCCACGCCGGTGCGCAGCCCTTCGACCTGGGCCCAGATTCCCAGACCCGGCTCGTTCAGGAAATCCGTCGCTTCCGGAAACGCAAGGCTGCGTTGCCGCGCGGCGGCCACGATCGCACCCGCGAGCGGATGCGTGCTATGGCTCTCGACGGCCGCGGCGACGGCGAGCAGCTTCGACGGATCGCTGCCGTTCAGAGCCTCGATATTCGTGACGACCGGCTTGCCGACGGTGAGCGTTCCGGTCTTGTCGAGCGCGACCGCCTCGACACTCGCCAGACGCTCGAGATGCGCGCCGCCCTTGTAAAGCACGCCGTGTCGCGCGCCGCGCGTGACGGCGGCCAGGACCGCGACCGG
The DNA here is from genome assembly GCA_046350315.1 of Phycisphaerae bacterium. GTDB lineage: Bacteria > Planctomycetota > Phycisphaerae > UBA1845 > Fen-1342 > CAZHTF01. The sequence goes on along the minus strand of JAXMAP010000002.1, from coordinate 258,895 downwards.
CGCCGCCAGCACAATCGCGCAGGGCGAGGCGGCGACGAGCAGCACCATCCCGGTTTTGACGGCGTCGGACAGGCTTCCGCTCGAAATCCACGAAATCATGATTGCCAACGCTGAAAGACCCAGAACGCCTAGCACATAGGGCGTCTGCCAGCGCTCAATCACGCGCTGCGCCGGATTGCGGTTCTCCTGCGCCTGCTCGACCAGGCGCACGATCCGAGCGATCGTAGATTCTGACGCCGGACGCGTCATGCGCACCAGCAGTGAGCCGTTCTCGTTGATCGCGCCGGCGAAAATCGAGTCGCCAGGCCGTTTCTCGACCGGCAGCGACTCGCCCGTGACGACTGACTCGTCCGCGGCGCTGGCGCCGTCTAGCACGAGACCGTCGATCGGATAGCGCTCGCCCGGCCGCACGCGGATGGTGTCGCCGACGCCCAGCGAATCAACAGCCACGAAGCTCTCGACGCCGTCGCGCACCAGGCAGGCCTTGTCCGGGCGCAGCTTCATCAGCGAGTTCACGCTGCGCCGCGTGCGGGCCACCGCGTCGTGCTCAAGCGCGTCGCTCAGCGAAAACAAGAACAGCAGGATCGCGCCTTCGTCCCAATGACCGAGCAGCGCCGAGACGATCGCCGCCAGAACCATCAGCAGATTGATCTCGGCAGTGCGGTTTCGCAGTGCGGCGATGGCTTCGTAGGTCGCCCGCGCGCCGCCGGAGGCGTATGACAACAGCGCGCACACGGCGATCAGCAGTGTCGCACCGTAGATGTCGGCGATCCAGGCCAGGATGCCGAACACCGCACAGCCGGTTGCGGCTGCGAAGCGCGGCCAGGAATCGGCCTCCGGCATCCAGTTTTTCAGTTGTGACTGCCAATCGGCGGGAACCGCCAGCGGCGTGACCGGGGTCGCACTCATGCGTGCGCCTCCGCAGATTCGCGCGCCTCCGCGGCGACGGCGGAACGATTGTCCGAACCGGGCGTTTGAGCGGCTGGAATGCGGACGCTGAAGACCGAGCCGCCGCCTTCGCGCGGTGCGACACGCAGCTCGCCTTCGTGCGCGTCGACGATGCGCGCAGCAATCGCCAGTCCCAGGCCCGTGCCCCGCCCGCCGGCCTTTGTCGTGAAGAACGGCTCGAAGATGTGGGGCAGCAGGTCCGGTGCGATTCCCGCGCCGCGATCCGCCACGTCGACAACGACGCCCGACACGCGATTTCCATTCTCTCCGGCGCTGGATTCCTCGCGGATCGTGATCGCCAACTCGCCGCCGGCGGGCATCGCGTCGAGTGCATTGAGAATCAGGTTCACGAATACCTGTTCCAGCAGCGGGGCATCAACGGGCGCGAGGTCGTTGACCGCGCTATTGTCGCGGACAACGCGCACGCGCGACGACTCGATTCGCGCCGAAACGGCGGCGATCGCTCCGTTGACCACGTCGCTGAGGCGCGCCGGTCGCGGGCGAATCACGTGCTCGCGGGCCAGCGTGAGCAGGCGCCGCACGATCAGGTCGATGCGCAGCAGCCCGCTGTCGATCAGATCGAGCATCTGGCGGGCGCGCTGCGGATCGTCCAGGCAGCGGCGCAGAATGCGGGCCGCGTTTTGCAGGCCATCGAGCGGGTTGTTCACTTCGTGCGCCACGCTGGCCGCGAGCTCGCCCAGAAACGCCAGCTTCTCGCGCCGCCGCAGTTCCTCGTGCAGGCGTTGCTCTTCGACCGTCAGTTCCGAGAGGCGGCCCGCGACCGAGTTAATCGCGTTCACCAGCTTGTAGAAGTCGTCACCGCGCTGCGCGTCGAGGGCCTCGAACCGGCGTCCGCGGCTGATGTCGTCGGCGACGCGCCGCAAGCGTCCGAGCGAGTTGCGCAAGTAATGCGCCGCGATGCGGTCACAGACCAGGCCGATCGCGACGGAGCCGCCGGCGCAGACTGCGATCGCCGTCCCGGCTTCCGGTTGCAGCCAGGCCGCCAGCGCGGCGCTGGCGCCAACGCCCAGCACGAGCAGCGTCAAAAGGGTGTGTCGAAAACCGCGGATCATCGGCGATTGTCATTATCGTCGGCGCGAGGGCGTGAACAAGCGAAGTTGCGCGGTTGGCCGAAAATTGAGCTTGATGCGTCATACAATCCGCCGTCTCGCAATACACAGGAGAGAGGATGCCAACAACGACCGCATCCGCCGTGCAGCGCAGTCCGGCGAATCGGCTGGGAATTGACTATCGCAAGCCGCCGGCGTGGAAACTCCGCCCGCCGCTGATCGACGTGCACACGCACGTCAAGTCGCTTGCGGCCGCCGCGCCGTTTTTCGAGGCGGCCGATTGCTACGGCGTTTCGACCATCATTTCGATGACGCCGCTGGAAAGCGCCGCGCCGCTGCACGAGGCGCACGGTGGGCGCTTGCGCTTCATTGCTATCCCGAACTGGCGCCGGGAAGGCCGTGATGAGGGCTTTCGCGACGAGTGGATTTCGAACCTGCGGCGTTTTCGCGAGTTGGGCGCGCAATTATGCAAGTTCTGGATGGCGCCGCCGATGCGCGGCGACCATGGTCTGACGCTCGAACACGCGTTCATTCGGCCGGTGATCGAAGCGGCGCTGGAGCTGGACTACGAATTCATGGTGCATGTCGGCGATCCGACGGTTTGGTGGCGGACGAAGTACGCCGACACAGCCAAATACGGCACGAAAGAGGAGCAGTACCCTCCGTTGCGGTGGTTTCTGCGGCACGTCGCGCCGCGGCGGGTGATCGCGGCGCACATGGGCGGCAGCATCGAAAGCCCGCCGCTGCTTCAAGATTTGCTGGACGCGCATCCGAATTTGTACCTGGATACGAGCGCGACCAAGTGGATCGTGCGCGAGGTCGCGCCGCAGCCAGACGCCGTGAGGGCTTTCGTCATCCGAAACGCCGATCGCGTTTTGTTCGGCAGCGATCTGGTGGTCGACGAGCGGTATGATTTCGAGCACTACGCCAGCCGCTATTGGGCGCAGCGCAGCATGTGGGAAACCCGTTATCGCGGCGAGAGCCCGATCGACGACCCGGACGCGCAAAATCCGCCGCTGCTGGCCGGAGTGGACTTGCCGACGGACGTGCTCGAACGGGTGTGTCGAACAAACGCGACCGCGTTCGGCATGTAGCCCGGCCGCCGCCAGGCTGGTTTCTTGTGGCACAGCCGACTCCGGCTGTGCCTCTTGCCGCACAATGAGGCCATCATGACCCAGACAGTGTGCCTGATTCCTGGCGACGGCATCGGCCCCGAAGTGACCGGCGCGGCGCGCGAGATCATCGCCGCCGCCGGCGCGAAGATCGAGTGGATCGCGTTGCCCGCGGGCGCCGGCGCTGTGGAGAAGCACGGCGACATCCTGCCTCGTCAGACGCTCGAAGCGATCGAAAAGCACCGGCTGGCGCTGAAGGGCCCGCTGACGACGCCGATCGGCAAGGGCTTCGCCAGCATCAACGTCTCGCTGCGCAAGCATTTCAACCTCTACGCGGCGGTGCGCCCCGTGCGGTCGCTGCCGGGCGTGAAGACGCGCTACGACAACGTCGAGCTGGTGGTGATCCGCGAGAACACCGAGGGCCTCTACAGCGGCATCGAACATGAAGTCGCCGACGGCGTGGTCGAGAGCGTCAAGATCGCGACGCGCGCCGGGTGCGAGCGCATCGCGCGCTTCGCCTTCAACTACGCCAAGCAGCGCGGACGGCACAAGGTGTCGGTCTTTCACAAGGCCAACATCATGAAGAAAACGGACGGGTTGTTTCTCGATTGTGCCCGACGCATGCACCAGCAGATCGCGCCGCAGATCGAATACGAAGAGCTGATCATCGACAACGCCTGCATGCAGATCGTCCGCGACCCGTCGCGTTTTGACGTGCTGCTGATGGAGAATCTCTACGGCGACGTGGTCAGCGACCTGTGCGCCGGACTGGTCGGCGGGCTGGGCGTCGTGCCGGGGGCGAACATCGGCGACGATTGCGCCATCTTCGAGGCGGTGCACGGCAGCGCCCCGGACATCGCCGGCAAGGGCGTCGCCAACCCGCTGGCCGTCATCATGAGCAGTGTGATGATGCTCAACCACATCGGCCAGAACGGTCCGGCGGACCGGATCAAGGACGCCTACAACGGCGTGCTGTCGGCGGGCAACCCGCTGACGCGCGACATCGGCGGTTGCAGCGGCACGCGGGAATTCACGAATGCGATCCTGCGGCGGATTGAGGCAGCCCGCTAGTTCCCCGTCACCATTGAAACCTCGGATTCGAAAACCGAGTCGGGCTCTCTTCAGCCCCGTTCGCGGACCGGCGTGAGGACATGCCGGCTCGGTTTGCGCGAGTCCGCGCCGCAATCAGAACGCGACGCGCAAGCGAGCGCGGCTGAGAATCGCGCTTGCTTGCGCTGCGCGTTCTGATTGCCGCGCATGCTCGCGCAAGGCCACTTAATCTGGCACTACTTTGCCGGTTCCGGCGTGGTCTCGCGGAAGACCTCCTTGATCGCGCTGCGGTGGAAACGGATTTTGACGTTGTTCGTTTCGTCGACCTTCAACACAATCTCGGTGTCGCGCACGTCGACCACGGTGCCGTAGATCCCGCCGATGGTCAGCACGCGGTCGCTGCGTTTGACCGAGTTGAGCACCTGTTCCTGGCGTTGCCGGTCCTTTTTCTGGCTGCGGAACAGCCACCAGTAGAAAACCACCAGCGCCAGCACAAACGGCAGGAACGTCAGCAATGAGCCGCCGGGTGGCTGCGTTGCGGGCGCGGTCGTGGTTTGGGCCAGCGTCAGGAAATCCGAGGTCATTCCTTGTCCTCACTTGTGCGGGCGGCCGGGCTCGAGAAGAAGGCGCGCCGCCAGGATTCCAGCGCGTGCTGTTCGATCGCGGCCCGCATCTGCCGCATCAGCGACTGATAGAACGCCAGATTATGGATCGAAACCAGCACCCCTCCAAGCACCTCCTCGTGCATGAATAGATGCCGCAGGTAGGCGCGCGAGAAATTTGTGCAGGCGTAGCAGCCGCAGGCGCGGTCCAGCGGCGCGTCCGCGTCGCGGTGGCGGGCGTTGCGCATGCGCAGCACGCCTTCGCTCGTGAACGCGTACCCCTTGCGGCCGTTGCGCGTCGGCAGCACGCAATCGAACTGGTCGATGCCGGCCGCGACGGCGCTGACCAGGTCGAGCGGCGTTCCGACTCCCATCAGATAGCGCGGCCGATCCGCCGGCATCAGCGGCGTAAAATCCGCGAGAAAAGCCCACATCTCGGGCGGCGGCTCTCCGACCGAGAGCCCACCCAGCGCGTAGCCGTCAAAGCCGATTTCGAGGAGCCGCTCCAGGCACGCGCGGCGGCGAGTCACGTCAAGCCCGCCCTGCACGATGCCATACAGCGCCTGGTCGGATCGGCCGTGCGCGGCCTTGCTGCGCCGCGCCCAGGCGACCGTCCGCGCCACGGCCGCATCGAGTTTCGCGGCGTCAGCAGGCAGCGCGGGGCACTCGTCGAAAGCCATGATGATGTCCGCGCCGATCTGATTTTGCGCGGCGATCGAAAGTTCGGGGGTGAGCGTGATCAACTCGCCGTCGACGTGCGAGCGGAATACGACGCCGTCGTCGCTGACGCGCCGCAGGTCGCTAAGCGAGAACACCTGAAAGCCACCGCTATCGGTCAATACCGGGGCATTCCACCCCATGAAGCGATGCACGCCGCCGAGCTGCGCGATCAGCTCGGGGCGTGGCCGCAGGATCAGGTGATACGCGTTTGCAAGGACGATCTGTGTGCCGGTCCGCGCGACCTGCACGGGCGTGAGGCCCTTGATCGTCGCGCGGGTGCCGACGGGCATGAACGCAGGGGTATCGACCGTGCCGTGCGGCGTGTGCAGCACGCCGCGCCGGGCGTTGCCACTGTGCGCGACGATCCGGAATGCGAAATCCGGCGGCAACGGCTCTACGGCTTATTCGCGAGTTGCAAGCCGAGCTCGGCCAATCGCGACTTGATCTCGTTCAGGGACGTGACGCCGAAATTCCGCGCCGCGAGCAATTCGGGTTCGCTTCGCTGAATCAGGTCGCCGATGGTGATGACGTTCAGCCGCTGCAGGCAGCGTCTCGCCCGCACTGAAAGCTCGATTTCCGAGACCGGCTTCGAAAGCACGGGCTCGAGCCCCGGCGGCACCGGCGCCCGCGGCGGCGGCGGCGGCTCGACCAGCGTGGTGGGGTCGATTTCGTCCGGGCGCTGGCCCAGGCGCAGGCCGCGCTTGGCCAGCACGGCGCGAATCTCCGCCAACGAGGTTTCGCCGAAGTTCTTGTAGGCCAGCAGCTCCTCTTCGGTCAGCCGCATCAGCTCGCCCAGCGTGTTGACGCGCATTTTCTTCAGGCAGTTGCGGGCGCGAACCGAGAGTTCCATATCGCCCAGCGATGTTTCGAGAATCCGGTTGCGCTGTTCGATGCGCTTCTCGCCGGCGTCTTCGACCAGCATCTGCCGGCTGCTCTCGACGTCCTTGACGAACAGCCGCGCCCGGCGGTGGTTGGGAAAGGCGGTCAGCACGCGCCGCAGGCACGAGATCGCGTCGCTGTAGCGGTCGCGGTCTTCGAACAGCACGGCCAGGTTCATCAGCGCGTTCACGCGCGCCCGCGGTTGAATCGCCAGGCGCTGGTATAGCTCGATCGCCCCATCGTCGTCGCCGCGCAGGTCGTACAGCGCGGCGAGACGGAACATGGCGTTCTCGTGGTCGGGATCGAGCGTCAGAGCGCGTTCGTAGGCCTCGCCGGCCTGTTCGTATTCGCCTTTTCTCTCCCGCGACAGGCCGTTGACGAAGTGCCACTCGGCGCGATCCTCGCCGCTGCGGGCGTGTTTTTGCAGCGTTTTCTCGGCCGCGCCGTTGTCGCCGGCCCGCAGTTTCAGGGCCGCGATCCTCATCTCGATTTCGAGACTATCCCAACCCTGTTGTGCGGCTTTCTGGTACTCGGCTTCGGCCTCTTCCAGCCGCCCGAGCGTTTGCGCCGCCTCGGCCGCGTAGAACCGACGCATCTTTCCGTCTTTAGCCTTCGGGAAAGCCTCCAGCGCGGCGGTGTAGCGGCCGAGAATGAACAGGGCCAGCGCGACTTTCAGCGCTTCATCGCGGCCGTCGCCGGCGCGGCTCTGATACTCGCGCGTCAGGGCTTCGAAGCGATCTCGCGCGACGGCGGATTCGTGCGCCGCGCTGGCGTACTGCTCCAGCGTTTCCGGCTCGATCGAAGGCAGCGTAAAGAACGATCCCAGGTCCAGCGCGAGTTCGGCCATGTGGTGGTGCACTCCCAAGCCCGGCGTGAAGCCCGCCGAAGGCAAACCGCGTATGATACTGGGCCGGGCCGCGTCGGCAAGGATGTCAAATGGGCTCACCGGTTGGCGATCGGCGCCACCGTCACCGGTTGCCACAGCCGCACGGGAGATTTGATTGGCGGCGGATCGTTCGGATCTCTTTCGCTCGCTGCTCGAACAGCGCGTGGTCGTCTTCGACGGCGCGATGGGCACGAGCATTCACGCGCTCGAACTGCCGCTGAGCGACTATCGTAACCTCGAAAACGGCAACGAGATCCTGAATCTCACGCGGCCCGATGCGATCGAGGGAATTCACCGCGGCTTCCTGGAGATCGGCTGCGACGCGGTTGAGACCAACACCTTCGGCGGAATGAAGCACGTTCTGGCCGAGTTCGGCCTGGCCGACCGGACGCACGAAATCAACCTTGCGGCCGCCCGCGTCGCGCGGCGCGCCGCGAACGCGTTCTCTACGCCGGGTTGGCCCCGCTTCGCCGCTGGCTCGCTGGGCCCCGGCACCAAGCTCGTCTCTCTGCGCCAGATCAGCTACGACGAGCTGCACGACAGCTATTTCACGCAATCGCGCGGCCTGCTCGAAGGCGGCGTCGACGTGATGGTGATCGAGACCTGCCAGGACATTCTGCAGGCCAAGTGCGTCATCCACGCCGTGCTCGATGCGATGCGCGTCACCGGTCGGCGCGTGCCACTGATGGCGTCGGTGACGATGGAGACGACCGGGACGATGCTGGTGGGCACCGACATCGCCGCCGCGCTGACCGCGATCGAGGCCTATCCGGAGGTCGAAGTCATCGGGCTCAATTGCGCCACCGGGCCCCAGGAGATGAGCGAATACGTGCGCTACCTGGCAGGTGCGTGCACGCGCAAACTCAGCGTGATGCCCAACGCCGGTTTGCCGCAACTGGTCAACGGTCAGCCGCACTTTCCGCTCTCGCCGGCAGAGCTGGCGCGCTGGCTGCGCGAGTTCGTCGAAGTCGACGGCGTGAACATCGTCGGCGGCTGCTGCGGGACGACGCCGGAGCATCTGCGGGCGGTGGTGCAGGCGCTTCGCGAGGCAAATGCTGAATGCAGAATGCAGAATGTAGAAGGAAAGGCGCCGCCCGCGGACCTCGCGGACACCGGTGCCTCCGATTCTGCTTTCTGCGTTCTTCATTCTGCATTTGCGCCCAGGAAGCGCGTTCCGACATCCGAATCCGCCGTCAGCAGCCTCTACCAATCCGTCCCGCTGCGCCAGGACAACAGCTTCCTGATCGTCGGCGAACGCTGCAACACGAACGGCTCGCGGAAGTTCAAGCAATTGCTCGCAGACGGCGATTTCGACGGCTGCGTCGCGATGGCCGTCGAGCAGGTGAAGGACGAAGGCGCGCACGTGATCGACGTGTGCGTCGACTATGTTGGCCGCGACGGCGTGCCCGACATGCACCACGTCGTCGAACGCTTCTCGCGCGAAGTCACGGCGCCGCTGATGCTCGACAGCACGCAACTCGACGTGCTGGAAGCCGGTCTGAAGCTGGCCGGCGGAAAATGCATCATCAATTCGGTCAATCTTGAAGACGGCGAGGAAAAACTCGCGCGAGTCGCGGGTCTGTGCCGCCAATACGGCGCGGCGGTCGTCGCGCTGACGATCGACGACGACCCAGTCGAGGCGATGGCCAAGACCGCCGATCGAAAGCTGGCCGTCGCCGAGCGAATCCACGCGCTGCTCACCGAGAAACACGGCCTGCGCGAGGAAGACATCCTCTGGGACTGCCTCACCTTCCCAATCACGACCGGCAACGACGCGGATCGGCGTCTGGCGCTCGAGACGCTCGACGGCATCGAGCGCGTCATGCGACGATTCCCGCGCTGCCAGAGCATCCTGGGCCTGAGCAACGTCAGCTTCGGCCTGCAGCCGCTGGCGCGCGTCGTCCTGAACTCGGTCTTCCTGCACGAAGCGCGGCAGCGCGGCCTGACGGCGGCGATCGTGCACCCGGGGAAAATCCTGCCGCGCACGCAGATCAGCGACGAGCGCTGGAACGCGGCGCTGGACCTGATTTACGACCGTCGCGAATCGGGCGACCCGCTGACGCGATTCATAGGCTTGTTCGCGGAGGGCGAGTCCCTGGCGGCCAAGAAGAAGCTGACGGATCTCCCGGTCGAGGAGCGTCTGAAGCAGCGCATCATCGACGGCAATCGCGCGGGGATCGACGCCGACCTGGAGGAAGCCCGCGCTCGCTACGCGCCGCTCGAAATCATCAACACGTTCCTGCTCGACGGCATGAAGGTCGTCGGCGAGCTCTTCGGCAGCGGCCAGATGCAGCTCCCGTTCGTGCTGAAATCCGCCGAGGCGATGAAAACCGCCGTCGCGGCGCTCGAGCCGTTCATGGAGCGGGCCGCCGGCTCTTCGCGCGGGCGGATCGTGCTGGCGACGGTGCGCGGCGACGTGCACGACATCGGCAAGAACCTGGTCGACATCATCCTGACCAACAACGGCTACACGGTCTACAACTTGGGCATCAAGCAGCCGATCGCCAACGTCATCGCAGCACTGCACGAGCACCACGCCGACGCGATCGGGCTGAGCGGGCTGTTGGTGAAGAGCACGCTCGTGATGCGCGACGATCTGCACGTACTGAACGAGCAGCAGATCACGGTGCCGGTGATCCTCGGCGGGGCGGCACTGACGCGGCGCTACGTCGAAGAGGACCTGCGCGCGATCTACAAAGGCCCGCTGCACTACGCCAAGGACGCCTTTGACGGTCTGCACCTGATGGGGCAGGTCACGGGTGAGGCCGGCGCGGACGCCGCGCGCCGCGGCGAGGTGGCAAAGACTGCGGCCGTTTCGCCGCGCGTCAACACGAGAGCGGCGGCATCGGGCGCGACGGCGACCGTCGCGCCGCCACCGCCGAGTTCGAACGAAGCGATACCGGCGTCCCCTGGCGTTTCTGCGCCCGCGGCGCGGGCTGCGAAAAACCTGTCGCTCGAAATGGAGCAGCGAATCGGCCTGGCGGAAGTCGCCGACAGCGAGGAGCTGGATGCGGAGCGCGCCGGCGTCTGCGACGAAACGCCGCAGCGGCCCGCCTCATCGCGGCAGGACTACGCGCCCGGCCCGCGGCGCGGCGAAGGAATTAGCGATTCGACGCTCGTTCCAAGGCCGCCGTTCTGGGGTTCGCGCGTGATCGAGTCGCTGCCGCTTCGCGCCGTGCTGGCGTTCATCAACGAGGTGATGCTGTTCCAGGTGCAGTGGGCGTTTCGCAAGAAGGGCCGCACGCCGGAGCAGTTCAAACGCTACATCGACCTGGAGGTGCGCCCGATCTACCGCGCGCTGGTCGAACGCTGCGAGCGCGAGCAGATCATCATGCCGCAGGCGGTATACGGATATTGGCCCTGCAACTCCGACGGCGATGACCTGATCGTGTATGAGCCGTCGACGGCGAGCGCGGGGAGCATCGGCGTCTCGCCGGTGCGACCAGAAACAGCGCACCGTCCAGAGGCCGATACTCCCCCGCCTGGAAGTGCCGAGCGCCGATCGGGCGAGCGCGCGGGGTTGCGCGAGCTGGTGCGCTTCACATTCCCGCGCCAATCGAAGCCGCCGCACTGGTGCCTGTCCGACTTCTGGCGACCGGCGAGCGCCGGCGTCGATGTCGTGGCCTTTCAAATCGTCACCGCCGGCCGGCGCGTCAGCGAGGTGGCTCGCCAATGGTTCGCCGCCAACGAGTATCAACAGTATTTGTTCCTGCACGGGCTAGGCGTCGAGACGGCCGAGGCGGCGGCGGAGTATCTGCATAAGCAGATTCGCGGCGAACTGGGCGTCGGCGGCGCGGACGCGCGCGACATGCCGCGCCTCTTCCAACAGGGTTATCAGGGCAGCCGCTACAGCTTCGGCTACCCGGCCTGCCCGCGATTAGAAGATCAGGAAAAGCTCATGAAGCTGCTGAAGCCGGAGCGCGTCGACATCACGCTCAGCGAGGAATTTCAACTCGATCCGGAGCAATCGACCAGTGCGATCGTGGCCCATCATCCGGCGGCGCGGTATTTCAATGTGAGATAGCAGTCCGTTGAGAAACGCTCCTAACCGAGCCCCGACCGTAAGGGAGGGGTTGGGCCGACGGCTGCAAATGCTCGGAATCTCGGCACTTTCGGGAACCGGGCGAACCCCTCCCTGACGGTCGGGGCTCGGCTGGGTGAGTTTTACCAAGGGCAGGAGCTCGCCGGTGAATATCGCCCGAGTCGGCTGTGTGGCCGCTGCGATGCTGTTGCTGAGTAGATGTGCGAGGACCGAGAGGACCGTTATCAAATTCTCGGCGCCGCGAATCTCAATTCACGTCCGTGAAGAGTCGTGTGCCGTCCGCGATCAGCTGCAATTGACAGGTTGCCGATTCGGTCGCGACGCCGAGGAATCCGCGAGGGAACTTGTCGTTGACGGTGTTGGTCGAGCCGCTTGGCGGAACACCTCCTTCGAAGTAAACGAGCGATCGCTGGTAATCAATGGCGTTGCAATTGAAAGCAAGTGGCCGGCGTCTCGAAATGTGAACGTCGGACCATCCGGCCGCGTGTTCGTAGACACATTTATTCCATTTGAGTGTCCGACGTATTAGATCCGTCGCTCAGCCGCCCCAGCCGCGCAGCACCACGAGTAGCGGGCGGTGGTCCGATGCGTCGCTTTCGATGACCTCGCATTTCGCGATGTCCGCGCCGCGCGGAACGAGCACGTGATCGAGCATGATTACCGGCGAATCGCTCGGGAATGTCGCGCCGCCGCAATCGACCCGCCGCAGCCGCGGCGCGAGGCGGCCGAAATTCGCCGACGCTTCGGGCTGATTGAAATCTCCGGCGATGAGGATGTGCGGCTTGCCCCAGCCGACGAGGCGGCGCTCCAGGTCGTCGAAATCTGCCTCGCGCGCGGCACTGGTCTGGAGAATGTGCGCAACATCGAATTTCCACGTGCCGGCCAGGTGCACGCTCACGACGCGCAGCGGGATCGGACCGGCGTCGATGATCGCGGTCACGCCCCAGTTTCGATCCGTGGTCGCGTGCAGCGGCTCCGTGTTCCTGAGCGGTCAGCGGCTGAGGATCGCGATGGACTGATTTCGCGCGGCATCGAGCGGCCCGCCGAACGAATATGCGTGCATGCCGAGCTTCCGCCGCAGTTGTTCGTGCTGATCGACGCCGCCGCTGAGTCCGCGCGGTTCGATAAGTTCCTGAAGGCAGGCGATATCCGGCGCGAGTGATTCGAGCGTCTCCGCGACGCGCTCAATCCCACCTTCGCACTTCTGGACATTCCAGGTGACGAGGCGAATCGTGGCGGGTGCCGGCGTTGGACCGCTGACAATCTCGCCGGCGCGCATCGCTGGCCGCACGGTGCGCCAGACGACTTCGCTCAGGCGCTCGTGCCCGAGTGTTGACAGGTGCAGCCCATCGCTTGTGTTCGCCGAATCCGCCAACAGCAGCGCCAGCACGCGCTTAGGGATCAAGTGCGCCCGATGACGCCGCGCGACATCGCGCTGGATCGCGGTAAAGCGGTTCGCCAGTGGCGGAACGGGCAGTTCGAGCATGACCACCGCCGCCGCCTTTCGCGACGCCGTCGCCACGGCGGCGTTCAGGTTGCGTTCGAAGTCGGCTGACGATCTGCCATTCAGTACGTCGTTTCCGCCAATCAGGATCATGACCACGCCGGCGTTTTCTGGAAGCGCCTCGGCCTGCCGGCGCGCGTCGTCCGTCGTCGCGCCGGCGCGGGCCAGACTGGACACGTTCAGGCCGTGCGTCTCCGCCAGGACGCGCGGCCAGGTGCGCTCGCCATCGCGGATGCCGGCCGAAAGCGAGTCGCCGATGACGCACAGGCGCGTCAGATTCCCCGCTTCGAGTCGCGGCATTAGCTGATGCGGCAGTTCGAGCGCCAGGGCCAGCAGCGAAAGCACGGCCAGCGCGGCGTCGAGCGCGAGCCGAACGCGAGGCGCGCGTCGGGATCGGCGGACGCCGACCAGTAGCCAGGCAAGCCCCGCGATCGCGCCGGCGGACGCCAACCAGAGCGGCATCGGCGTCGCGGACAGCGAGATCAGCAGCAACCCGGCGATGACGAACGCTCGCCCGCCCCGCCGCGCGGCGGGCCGCTCGACGCGCGCGAGCAACGGCGCCAGGGCGCACAATGCGGCGCCGAGCACGAACGGGATTCCGGAGGCAAAGTAGAGCAGAAGGCTCATGCGGACGGCTCTGCCGGCGAGGCGGCGCGATCCCGTGGCGGTCGGGTCTCCGTGCCCGACGGAAGATACGGCGTCGGACGCAGAGGTCCGACGCTACAGGCCCAATCGCCGCTTGACGACGCTCCACGAAACGACGCCGCGCTGGCGAAGCGCGCGGCGCGCGAGTTTCAGGTCGATTCGGTCCTCTCGTCGTTCGAGCAACTTCCGATTTGAGCCCGGAACCGCCGCCGTGATCGACGCCGCGGAGTCGTCACCGCGCGCTCGGACCTTCTGGCTGGATGACACCGCGCGAGCACGCGTCGGAACGGAACATGACGCGCCAGCAAGCGCGATTCCCAGCCGCGCTCGCTTGCGCGTCGCGTGCTGATTGCGGTGCATACTCGCGCGCGGCGATTTAGTTCGTTGCGTCAGCGGCCGGCGGCGCATCGTGGATTTCCGGGTTGTAGCGGTCCTCTTCGAGCTTCTGGTCGTAGCACTGGAGATACGCGGTCCGCAGCACCGGATGAATCTGATCGGCGAACGCTTCGCGCAGGTCGTGGAGCCGGATCAGCTCGATCACGTCGGCCCAGTCCTTGTAGCGCCAGGTCGCCAGCTTCAGTTCGATCATCCGGTTGAGCGGCGGAACTAGAATCCCCTCGACCAACTGTCCCTCCGACGGATCCGGGAATCGCACCTCTTGCTGCTTCTCGCGCCGCCCCGCGATTTCGCCGGCAACCAGTATGTCGATCGTGACCTGTGACGCCGCGTCGAAGAACCGCCGCGATCGTCCGGTCACGGGCTGATAGTCGCGTCCGACGAGCAGTTCGCGGAATCGGGCCAGATCCGCCGCCCGCATGCAGATATCGATGTCCTCGGTGGTCCGCCGGAAGCCGTACGCCTTCAGGGCCATGGCGCCGATGAGGATGTGCGGGAGGCCCGCCTGTTCAAGGCGCTGGTGCAACGCGCGAAGCGTCTCGGGCACGGGGCCCTGGTCCTGGAAGAACATCAGCGCCTCCTCGGCGGGATGCAGCAATTTCCCGCGCCACGCGCGGTAGCGCGGCGAGCGGAGGTCCGGTAGCCGTTGTGCTGGCGTCAATCTCGAGGTCCCTGTCACAAACCTGACGTCAGCGGCCTCGAGAGCCGGACCTCGCCGCGAATGTATTCAGAAATGCGTGCACGGAAAGATCGTCGAACGTCGCCGCGCGACCCTCAGTTGCCACGTTGCCGCATACAGGACAACCATAGTAGCGGCTGCCGATCTTCTGCATACTCGACACGCGAGCATCGCCATCCACGCAGCGCGAGCAATATGGGCCGCTCCGAGCGTCACCCTCGTACCGCCAATACAAACCACCGTCGAAGCGAAGGGTCTCTCGAAGTCGAAGGCGTTCCGATAGCTCGTCTCTCGCTCGTCTGAGATCACGGCATTCTGATTCGAGATCTAAAACCTGCGTTTGAAGGTCACTGAGCTTTTTCAACAAATCGAAGTTGTTGAGGCCCTGTACGATTGTTGAAATGTCCCTCAGCGTTTCGACAACGCTCATTTCGTCTCCTTCCCCGTCTCGCCCGTCCCCTTCAGCGCGTTCAGCTCCGCCCGCAGCGCGCTCATCTCCTGCGTCTCCTTGGCCGCCTCCACCTGTTCTTCCGCCGTGATCATGCGGTCGATCTCGTCGTCGCTGATGGCCTCGGCCGGCGTCGCCGAGACGTCCGCCGCGGCGCCCTGCTCGATGGAGTCGAGGAACATCTGCATGCGTTCCTCCATGCTCTGGCTCTGGGCCAGCGCCTTTTCCCATTCGAGTTGCGTCTTGGTCAGGTCCGTCGCGCCGTAGAGCTTCTGCACCTCGCTGGCCATCATCGCCATCGCGCCGGCGAAGTCGGCGGTCGCTTCGGCCTGGCGCTTGATCAGCAGCGCGTTCTTGACCGCCAGAAGCTGCCGTTCGAGCAGTTTCTTGATGGTGGCGGTCTTCTTGAGCGAGTTGCGGATGAACTGGTAGCTGCCCAGGTCGCCGATCTGCTTGGCCTGCCGGGCGTTGCGGACGAATTCGTCCGAGAAGCGGTTCTGCTCGGTGATCGCCTTCTCGATCCGCCGGATGCCCTGGCGGATCTTGATGTCGCGTTCGATGCGGCGTTCTTCGTTTGTCTTGAACAAGCCCATTTGTGTTCACCCTTGCCGGGATCAAGCCAGGCCCAAGAGTCGCCGACAGAACGAGCGGATCGTCTCCACGTGAACCAGCGCCTCGCGCGTCTCGGACTCTTTTGGCGTCGCGTACGGATAGCGCACCTCGACGGCGTACGGTTGCAGGCCGCGCGCGGCGTCGGCCAGAGACTCGAACCCAGGCTCGATCCCCGCACACAAGCCAAGCAGCGTTTCGAAGTCGTGCGTTTTTGGGAAGACTGAGCCGGCGTTGATCAGACAGGCCTTCAAATACTTCTCCGCCGACTGCTGGCAGTGGAATGCGATCGAGCTGCGGTACGCTTGCAGGTTCAATGCGGCCAGCGCCGACGCCACCTGCGCGTCTTCCTCCGCCTTCTCGACCCAGGCCGCAACGTCAGGGGTATTCGCCATGCAGTACGCGCCCGCGTTCCACAATCTCGATCAGAAACGGGTCGAATCCGCCACGTCGACGACGAAACTGTTCCGGCGTCATGAAGACGACATCCACCGGGATCGCGCGCGGGCTGAGCGCCCCGTAAACCCGCGAAGCGGCACGAAAGACCGCGTCATCGATGGCCTCAGAGATCACGAGCAGGTCAACATCGCTCTCAGACCGAGGCGTGCCATAGGCGTGCGATCCGAAAAGTACGATGCACGCACGCGGGAAGACCGACGTGATTCGCTCGACCACGCGGCCAAGCAGCGCCGCGTCAACCGGCCCGACGAGCAGGTCGCGCACGGCGCTTGGCCGGACAGAGTCAACCGCACTCATTCGCCACCGCCCTCAATCGGCTTCGGACAGCGCCTGATGTTCTGCCTGCCGGCCCAATGCCGACGAACAATTCACCGCATCATGATAGGCGAACGACGGAACTCGCATCGGCGGAATCGATCTTCGCCATTGCTCCTACCCCTCCGCCGCCTTGCTTCTCTCCCGCACGCGCTTTTCCGCCTCGTCGAACGCCGTCTGCGAGTCCTTGATCAGCCCGGCATCCATGTCGTTCCAGACGCGCAAGAGTTCCTGCGCCGCGGGCGAGACGCCGGCGGAGGCCTCGTCGGCGGCGTGGCCGAGCTGCAGGATCGCGTCCAGCCGCTCCTGGTAGACCTCGCTGGTGACCGAGTCGCTCTCGATCAGCCGCTCGATCACGGCCAGGTCGGCGTCGCGGATGTTGAGCTTGCCGGCCAGCGTCAGCGGGCCGCTGCGGGCGTTCTCACGCAGCATGCGCAGCCGGGAGACGGTCAGGGCCTCCTTGCTGCGGATGTTCAGGTGCCGCCCGAGCATCATCTGCTCGTTGTGCAAGAGGTCGTATTGCTGGGCCAGCGTGCGGCGCAGCTCGGGCGTCTTCTCGGCGGCGCCGCGGGCGACGAGCTTCTGCTTGTCGGTCGCCAGCTTCTGCATCCGCGCCTGCATGCGGTCGCGCTCGTTCTGAAGGAGCATCTCCTGCGCCCGCAATTCGGCGACGCTGAGCGTGGCGAGGGTTTTCTGCTTGGTGGTGAGCCAGGTGAAGAAGTTCATTCGGCCACCTTAGACCTCGTATTTCGGAGCCGCTGCCGACACAGACTGTCGAAGTACGCTCCGCATCCGAACGCGACAACGCGCCAAATCAGAACGCGAAGCGCAAGCGAGCGCGGCTGGGAATCGCGCTTGCTGGCGCTGCGCGTTCTGATCGTGGCAAAAGCAAACCCAGCCAGCGCCTCGGCGCAGGTGGCCATACAGCACCCGCCCTTTCCCGATCGCTTCATGCATGAACGGATCAAACCGCGACATCCGCGTTCGAAAACGCTCCGGCGTCATGAAGATCAGATCGATCGGGATGCGGCGCGGGCTCAAGAGTCCGTTGAGTTGCCCCGCCATCGCGAAAGGATCTCGATCCGATTCGGCGATCACCATCAGGTCCACGTCGCTGTCGCCACGCGGAGCGCCGTACGCTTGCGAGCCGAACAAGACGACGCAGCACGATGGCAGCGCCTGTGAAAGCCGCCGTGCGATCTCGCCCAGCAACTGCTCGTCGACCGGCGGCGCGAGCTCGGCCCGCTCGGAAATCGTGGGTATGTGGGTCTGAATTGCCATGCCATCACGCTCAGGCGCCGAAGTCTTCAATTCGCTACTCGCTACTCGCTACTCGCTACTCGCTAGTCGCTACTCGCTATTCGCAACTCGCCACTGCCTTCACCCCACCTCCGGCCGGGCTTTGTTCTTCTCCGCGCTCGCCGGGACGGGTGGGACGCCCGCCGACTGCCGCGCCGGCGACGCACTCGGCGGCACGCGATCCGATTGGCGCTCCGGCGTCGCAACGGCCGGTGAAGCGGCCGGCTGCGCCGCCGCAATCTGATTGAATTCGGCCAGAATGTCGGCCTCTTCCTGCTGCATCATCGGCGTGGCGGCGCCGATCTCGATGCTGTGTGCCAAATCCGCGTTCGCCGCCAGTTCGGCCATCGTCTGCTCGGCTTGCGCCGCCTCGTGCGTCAGATCTTCGGCCTTGGGCAAATCCAGCCGACGGCCCTGCTCGGCGAGCGTCAAGTGGTGGATATGTGTGCCCAGGATCTCGATCTGCTGCGAAAATACGTTCGCCTGCGCCCGCACTCGACTCAATTCGCGCCGCACGCGCATCAGCCGGCCGGCGACCTGGCGCTTCTCGGCTTCGCTGGGGGCCGCGGCGCCTTGCTGCAAGGCGGCGCGCTCGTCGGCCTCGAGCGCGTTGAGTCGCTGATCCACCTCATGCCGCTGCTGCTCGAGCGCCACGCGCTGCGCCGTCATCTCGCGCACGCGCTCGGCCACGGAGGGCTTGAAGCCCAGCCACTTTCGAACCCGGCTCCACACGCTCATGGTTTCGCCTTCTTCCGCCAGGGGCGCCCGGCAAACGTGCATCGTCCCGTTGTGCGAGACGGTCATCAAGCGCGCGTGCGTGCGGCACGCCTGCCGCACCAATAGCTCGGTCTCCGTCTGCGACAGCCCCAACCGCTCCGCCAGCGCCGGCAGCGGCACGCCGCGCGAATCCAGTTCGACGGCCGATTCGTTCAGATGCCCCAGCAGGCGCTTCAGGCGGTCGTCGTGGCTTTCGAGTTCGAACAAACGCGCCCAGGGCTGCGCCCGCAGCGCCGGATGCATGTCCACATCCCAGCCGCCGTCGGGCCGCCCGCCCAAAAGCACCAGCGCCGCTCCGCCGGTCTGCTGCGTGGCCATGGAGCGGGCGTCCGGCGAGAATCCCGAGGCGCTGGCCAGCACGACGATCTTCGGCCGGTGCCGCTCGCCGATTACGGCGTAGCGATCCAGCGCGAGCTGCACGGCGCTGCGCCCCAGCGGTCCCGGCAAACGATCGGCAACGAGCGCTTCGACCGGTACAAGCACTCGCGCCCGGGCGTTTCCAAGCCTGCGAGACCACAGCCCGCGCACGAGCGCCTTCTTGAACCGCAGGTTCAGTGTGCGCTTACCCGGGAGTTGCTCATAGAGATCGGCGCGATCGACGCCCTCCAGCCGCGACAGCTCGTCGCGCAGCGCGTCGCGGCCCTCGGCCGGTGATTCGTCAAATTCGACTGCGTCAGCCGGGAATTTCCCTCCCACGACCGCCAGCGCCCGCGCGCGGAGCTGACTCAGGAATGAATCCTCGAACTGTCGCTGCCGGGCGCGTTCATCCATATGCATCGACGTCCGCGGTTCGAATCAGAGATTGGCCGCAACGACCGCAAAAACGCGCCTGCGGCGGATTCAGCCGACCACAGCGGGCGTTCGGGCAAACGCGGCTGCGGCCGGAGTCGGCCCCATGCGGCGTATACGTGACCTGCGTCTGGCCGACCCCCATCAAGCCGCGGACAACAAAACGCACGACCCGGAAGATGAAAACCCCGACCATGACAAAGACCGCCACCAGCCCGCCTAGGAAAAGCAGCGGCGCCAACACGAACACACCGGCGTCGGCAAAAGCCACCATCGCTACCTCCCGGCCGGCTCAGGCAATCGTACGCCGCAAAAGATGCAGAACCGGTCTGACGGAGCCGGGTAGGCGCCGCATTTCGGGCATTTGCGGATGTCCTCGAAAAGCTGGCGACCGCAACGCGTGCAGAACTGATCGTCGCTTTCGACCTCCATCTGGCATGCCGGGCAGATTCGCCGGTTCGCCGCTTCGCGCGGCAGCGGCGGCGGAATGGGCGGCGGGCCGTCAAGGCCGCGCGGCGGACGGGCGTTGCGATCCAGGTCCGCCAGCGCGTCGGCGGCGGCGGCGTAGCGCCGCTCATAGCGCGCGTACAGCTTTGCGAACACGTCGTCGAGCCAGCGCGGGACGTCGGCTCGCAGCGTGCCGGGCAATTCCGCGCCGGCCGGGCGCGCGCCGGTCAACAATTCGAACAGGACGACGCCCACGGCGTACAAATCCGCCCGCGCGTCGGTTTGCGCCACGCCGTCACGAAGCTCCGGCGCCATGTACGCGAGCGTGCCGACCAGTCGGTCCGCGCGGTCCAGCGAGGCGGATTGTGCCACGCCGCGCGCTGCGCCGGCGGCCAGCCCAAACCCGAAATCGCCCACCTTCACATCGCCCACGCGAAGCTGATCCAGCGGACGGCCGTCGAGATCGAGCATCACGTTGCCCGGCTTGAGATCACGGTGCAGCACTTTGGCCGCGTGCGCGACGTTCAGCGCCTGCAGGATGCCGCGCAGCAGCGTCAGCGCCGCGTCGATCGCGACGCCGGTCGGATGGTCGGCAATGACCTGCTTGAGTGACGGCCCGCGCACCAATTCCATGACCAGATACGGCACGTCGGCGTAAGGATCGAGTCCGAGAACGCGGATGATGTTCTCGTGGCGCAGGCCGTGCACCATGACGCCTTCGCGCTGCAGGTACGTCACGTATTCCGGCTGCGTCGGAAGCTTGACGGCGACGCGCTCGCGATCCCAGATATGATGACGAGCGCTCCAAACCTCGCCGAACGAGCCGATGCCGACCCGTTCTTCGAGTAAATACTCGCTGACGCGCAAACCCGGCTTGTAGTTGTTGGCCATGTTTGACCGTCCCGCGATGCGAGTCACCCGCCCGCTGTTTGCGCCAGGTACTCCGTCACCAGATAATTATACGTTCCCACCAGCGCCAGCGCGCCGAGGCACGCCATCCAGCCCCAGCCGCCGCTGGGCCACGCGGTCATCAGCACCAGTGCCGCGACAATATCGAGCACCAGCAGCGCGCCCAGCAGCGCCACGGCGGCCCAGTTCGTGCCGGCTTCCATGACGCGCCGGATGACCAGGCGCGAGGCCCAAGGCACTGCCGCCGCAAACACGACCCACGCCGTCGTCCGCCAGATGCCGCTCCAGATCGCGCCGCGCGCCGCCGGCCCCATTTGCCAGATCGCCACGCCGCCGGCGACGATGAGCGCCAGCGCAATCCAACTTAGCACGCGCTCACCGACGCGTCCGAGAATGCCAGTTCCCATGCCCGGGCTGTCCATCATGCGTAGTCTACGCTTCACGGCGTCCGCGGGAATTACAAAACCGCGGCGTGTGCCGAATGCCGCGATGGGTATTCGATCGGGCGGCGGAGTTCTTCGGCCGGAGCGGGCGCTCCGCGGCCGGTTCCAGACCCAAACACGACGCCGGCGAACATCGTCTCGCGACGACGTCCGTCGGCGTCTGCCACCCGGTCGCGGACTGGAACGACCGGGTGTTTCCTCTCAACTGAGTGCTAGCGATCCCCGCGACGGCGATCGCCGCGCTGCTGCGGGTCGCGCTGCTGGCCGCCGCGACGCTCGCGGTCGCCGCTGCGATTGGCGCGCTCCAGATTCTGCTCGAATTGGCGATATTGGTCGGCCGTCAACACCGAACGAATATCGTCGCGCACCTTCGCCGCCAGCGTGGCGCGGCCTTCGGAGTCGCCGCTGCGCACTTCGCGCGCCGCGCGGCGGGCTTCATCGTAGACCTGCTTGAGCGCGCGGGCCTGCTCCGGGTTCAAATCGACTCGCCGGGCCGCGGCGATCAGGGTTCGGAAATCCGTCGCCTCGCCGCGCGCCGCCGAAGCCTGGTAGCGATCGCGGAAGGCCTCGAGCGCCGCTTTCTGATCGTCGCGCAGGATCGGGGCCAGGTCGTCCATGAACGACTCCATCGACTCGGTGAAGTCGTTTCGATCGGCGAACTGCTGGCGAAGCTGCTCAACCTTGTTCATGTCGCCGGCTTCGCGCGCCGCGCGCATTTGCTCGAACATCTCGCGCATCTCGCCGCCTTCGCGCGACGCCATCATGCGCTCGCGGACGGATTGAAGCATTTCGTCGAACTGCTGCTGCTGCGTGGCGTCGAGGTTCAGGCTGTCGCGCAGCTCCTGAACGGCGCGCATCGGGTTGCGACGCTCGCGGGCCTGCTGGCGCTCGCGGGATTCGTCCAGCCGCTGCACCTGGTCCTCGCGCAGGATCGGCCGAACTTCGTCGTAAAAGCGGCCCATGGCCTGATCCATCGCCTGGCGGCGCTGCCGCATCTGCTGGCCGATCTCGCGCATCTGCTCCTGATCGCCCGACTCGCGCGCCGCGCGCATTTGTTCAAAGAGCTGGCCGTCGCCAGCGAACTCCTTGCGATAGCGGGCGACGATGTCGTCGTACTGCGCCTTCTGTGCGTCATCGAGCTGGAGCTCTTCCGCCAGCCGCTCCGCCATGCGGCCCACGTTCATCGGGCCGCCCGGGCCGCCCGGACCACCGGGGCCAAACCGCCCGCCGCGCATGTCGCCCGGCGGCGGCGGTGGCGGCGGGGCATTCTCATCCTGCGAGTATGCAAAGCCCGACACGAATGTCAGGCAGGTTAGCGCACATAGAAATCGCGATTTCATCGACCTTCTCCCGAAACGTGTGTAATGGTTGACCTCAACTGACCTGAGTCACTCGATCCGAATTTGCGATCGGCATCGCACTGGAAGACTGGCATCGCTGCGAAACGCACCTGCGAGCGAGTTTTCCAGACAACGCCCCAGAAGCATAACGCGTCTGCGCAGCAATTAGTCGGCTTGTCGTCGCCGACTGCCGAACAAGCCGTTGGACGTTCATTTGTAACTGGCTGCGGAATAATAAGTTGCGCAATCGGAGGTTGCGTTGGCGGAATTGCCCGGTTGACGGCGAACGGTCGGATCTCATCTGTCGCCGGATCGATGCGATCAAATACAATTCGAAGCTGATGAGCGCTCCCGACTCACGCCGCTTCCAGATCCGTGAAGCGCCATATCCGGACGACATCGCCGCCGTGGTCGAGTCGTTCGCGGGAGACAATGACGTGTGCTGGCTCGATGGCGCGCCGGCCGCCGACGCGTTCACCAGTGATCCGGCCCGGCGCTGGAGCGTCATCGGAGTTGGACCTGCCGCGCTACTCGATCAGCCGGCAGGAAGGCCGGCAACGCTCACCATTTCCGGCCAGACCGTTGACCAAGACGCGAGTGGTTGGCGGCTCCTGCGACGCGCCGGCAAGCACCTGATGTGCCCGCCCGGCGAATGGGGATTGGGTCCTGGATGGATCGGCCACATCGGATTCGAAGCGTCCCGCATGCTGGAGCGACTCCCCAGCCGCCTCAAAGACGATTCCGGCGTATCGCTCATGCGCCTGGCGCGGTTTGACGCCGTGATCGTTCTCGATCACGCGCGCCGGGCGGCGGCGGCGATCGGCATCAATCGCGACTCCAAAAACGTCGCCGGCGGTCCTGGCTCGTCGGTTGACGCGCTTGCGCAACGCTTTCGAGCCGCGGTCGAGATCTCGAGTCGCGTGGCAGCCAATCAATCCCAGGCTCACGATCCGCCCGGCGTCCACGCTCCGACGACGCGCGACGATTACCGCGCGATGATCCAACGCGCGCTGCGCTACATTGCCGAGGGCGACATCTACCAGGTGAATCTATCTCACTGCCTTCGACTCGATCGGCTTCCGTCGTCATTCGCCGTGTTTCGCGCGCTGCGCGTCGCGAATCCGGCGCCCTATTCCGCGCTGCTGCGCTGGCGCGACTTTTCGATTGCCTCGGCCTCGCCCGAGTTGATGCTGCGAGTTGACGGCGAAGCGGTTTGCACGCGCCCGATCAAGGGCACTCGTCCGTGTACGCGTAACCACGCCCGCGACGTCGCCGCGCGCCGCGAGTTGATGGAATCTCGCAAGGATGCCGCCGAGCTGGCGATGATCGTCGATCTGCATCGCAACGACCTGGGCCGGGTTTGCGCACCCGGGTCGGTGACGGTGGTCGAGCCGCGCGGGCTCGAGGTTCATCCCCGCGTTTTTCACACCGTCGCGACGATTCGCGGTCGATTGGCGTCCGGGCGAAACGCGCTCGATGCGCTGGAGGCGAGTTTCCCGGCCGGGTCGATCAGCGGCGTGCCGAAGATCCGCGCGCTCGAGATCATCGACGAGTTGGAGCATTGTGCGCGCGGCGCGTACACCGGCGCCATCGGATGGCTGGGCTTCGACGGTCGTCTGCGGATGAACGTCGCGATCCGCACTTTGCAGATTTGCGGCGAACGGGCCACACTGCACGTCGGCGGCGGGGTCGTGGCGGAGTCGGACCCGGACGCCGAGTACGACGAGACCTTGGCCAAGGCGCGCGGCATTCTCGAAGCGCTCGGCGCGCCGCCGCCGGGTGCGAGCGATCCATGAATGTGAACCGGCGAACGCGGCGAACGGGGGGACCGGACCACGGAGCGTTTCTCTGAATGACTACCATGACCCGCGAATGGGTTGCGATTAACGGAGAGCTGTTGCCGGCCGATCAGGCTCGGGTCAGCGTTTTCGACTCCGGATTCATGCAGGGTGTCGGGCTGTTCGAGACCATGCGGCTTTACAACGGGCGCGTGTTTCGGGTGGAGCGGCACATTGATCGACTGCGCGGCAGCGCCGCGCGGCTGGGCTGGTCGGTCGTGCCGGACGAGGACACGCTGCGCGAAAACGTCGAGCTCGCTGCGGGCGCGATCGAACAAGCCGACGCGCGCGTCCGCCTGACCGTCACGACCGGTGCGGTCCGCGTCACGGAGCGCGAATCGCCAAACCTCACGATCGTCGCGACCGCGTCGCCGGCGCTGGCTTATCCGCCGGAGGCGTACCAGCGCGGCGTGACGGCGATTGTCGCGCCATATCGGCAGAGCCGACTCGACCCGCTTGCCGGCCACAAGGCGACCAGCTACTTCGCGCGGCTCACGTCGCTGCGCGAGGCGTACGCCCAATCCGCCTTCGAGTCGATCTGGCTCAGCGACGATGAGTTCGTCGCCGAGGGCGCGATCAGCAACGTTTTCATCTTTCGCGGCGACACGTTGCGGACGCCGCCGCTTGATACGCCTGTTCTGCCCGGCATCACGCGCGCCGCGCTGATCGAGATGGCCGCGGCGGCGCGAATTCCGTGCGAAGAGGCAGCATTCAACCTGAGCGACCTTCTCTCCGCGGACGAGGCGTTTCTGACCAACAGCATGATGGAGATCGTGCCGCTGGTGCGCGTCGGGCGCGACGCGATCGGGACGGAAAAACCGGGCGAACAGACGCTGCGCCTGGCGCATCTCTATCGCGAACTGGTGCAGCGGGAGACCGCGCGTGACTAGCACGGCACGCCGAACGCCGACGGCGCAGGACGTGTACGACGCGCTCGACGCGATTGCGCCGTTCGCGGCGGCGGCCGAATGGGACAACGTCGGCCTGCTCGCCGGCGAGCCGGATTGGCCCGCGCCGCGCGTGCTGCTAACGATCGATCTGACCGACGCCGTCGCCGACGAGGCGCTTCGCGACGGCTGGCCGGCTCTGCTCGCCTATCACCCGCCGATCTTCAAGGGCGTCCGTTCGATCGGGCCGCGCTCGGAGTCTCCGACCCGCCTGCTGGCGTCGCTGCTCGCGGCGCGTGTCGCGATCCTCTCCACACATACGGCGCTCGACGCGGCGGTTGGCGGAACAAACGATGTGTTGCTGGATTTGTTCGAAGTTTCGCGGCGGTTTCCGCTCGAACCGTTGATCGCGCAATCTCGCGATTACAAACTGGTGACATTCGTCCCCGCCGCGCAGGTCGAGAAAGTCCGCGCGGCACTCTCAGCGGCCGGCGCCGGCGTGATTGGTCACTATTCCCAATGCAGCTTCGAAACGCCTGGGTTCGGCACGTTTCGCGGCGACGAAACGACGAATCCCGCGGTCGGGCAGCGCGAGCATCTGGAGCGCGCCGCCGAAACGCGGATCGAAATAATCGTTCCGCAGCGCGTGCTGGGTCCCGCGGTGCGAGCGCTCTGCGCCAGCCACCCGTACGAGGAGCCGGCGTTTGACGTGTATCCGCTGGTGTCGCCGGCCGGGCGCGGCGAGGTCGGCATGGGGCGCGTCGGCACACTCGCGGCACGCACCGACGGGCGGGCGCTTCTCGCGAGACTGTCCGGAGCGGTGGAACTCGACAACGCGCGTGTCATAGGCTCGGTGAATCGCGAGTTCGAAAGCGTGACGGCGGCCGCCGGCGCGTTCGGGGCCAAAGCGTTTCGCGATCCGCGCTCGCTGGTTCTGACCGGCGAGCTCAAGCACCACGACGCGCTCGACTTGCTGCGGCGCGGCGTGACGGCCGTCTGCCTCGGGCACGATGCCAGCGAACGGCCGGCACTGCGCCGGCTGGCGCAGCGCCTCGCGCAGCGCTTGCCGGGAATCGAAGCCGCGCTGGCTAAAGACGATCGCTCGCCGTTTCAGCGCCTCTGAAGGCGTTCGCGGGCTCCGGCCGGCCGCGGCGCGAGATTGTGAGGAATCTGTGAAACATGCGATTCTTGTTCTCACCGCGACAATGGCGCTTCTCACTTGCCGCGACCTCCTTGCCGGCGATGGCGACGCCATCGCGCTCGTGAACGGCGAGCCGATCAGCCGGCAGCGTCTGATCGACGCAGTGCTCGAAGCGCACGGCCTGCCCGTGCTGCAGCAGATCATCGTGCTCGACCTCGCCAAGCAGGAAACGCGCAAACGCGGGCTCACGGTCACGGCGGGCGACGTGGAGCGCGAGCGGCAGGACGCGCTCGAGCGCATCAAGCCTAACGACCCGAACTTGCAGGTCCATGCGGAAGACCGCCTCCGCGCGCTCGACCAGGTGCTCGAAGACCGCGGCGTGTCGGCGACCGAATTCATGATCTCGATGGAACGCAACGCGCATCTGCGCAAGCTCGTGTCGGCCGATCTGAAGATCTCCGACGATGACCTGCGCGAGGAATTCGCCCGCACTTACGGCGAGAAGGTGCTCGTGCGGCACATTCAGCTTGCGGACCGGCGCGGCGTCGATCAGGCCGTCGACGCCCTCAGTCGCGGCGAGGATTTCGCCGAGGTGGCCCGGCGTCTGAGCCGCAACCCGGACAGCGCGGCGCGCGGCGGCGAGCTGCCGGCGTTTACATTCGACGATTCCACGTATCCGGCACTGTTGCGCGAGGCCGCGTTCTCGCTCAAGCCTGGCGAAGTCTCCGCGCCGCTGCAGGTCGAACGCATGACGCACATTCTGAAGTTCGAGAAGCGAATCCCGCCCGAGAACGCGAATTTCGAGGATGTTCGCGGCGCGGTCGAGGCGCGCGTGCGGGATCGCGCGACGCGCCTGAAGATGAACGAGCTGGCCCAAGAGCTTTTCCGCAAAGCGCAGGTTCGCGTGCTGGACCCTGCGCTTCGCGAGAAATACGACGCATTCCTGAAAAAGACCGGCGGCCGAACGACGGACAGAGGCGGCCCGTAGACGAGTGGTGCGTCGATAAGGCCGACGCACCCTACCGAGTTGGGTGGCATGCTCACAGCTTCTGGCGAGCACGCGCGCCGACGGACTTCACTTCCGAGCGAAGAACATGGCTGCAATCGACCGCAGCCATGCCACGCGCCGTGGCGACTCACTAGCCGCGTCACTATTGAAAACTTCGGGTCCGAAATCCGAGCCGGGTTGTCCTCAGCCCGGTTCGAGGACCGCCGTGAGAAAACGCGGCTCGGATTCTGACACTGGTGCCTGATACTCGCTGGTTCGAGAATCCCTTCTCGCACCTTCCGTCGCGGGAATCCCTTCCCGGAATCTCGCGCCGGCAACGACGCGCTCAGTTCGCCGACGATCGCTCCGCCCGCTCGTCGAGCGCCGGCTGATCGACTTCGTCGACTCGCAACGTGTCGGTCGCGAGCCGGAACTCGAGCAGCGCCGTCCAGCGCTGCGTCTTGGCGAGGTTGAACTGGTTCCGCGCGTCGGTCCACTCGCTCTCTGCTTCGACCAGGTCGCGGTTGCCGATGTCGCCGTCGTAGAACTGAATTCGCGCGAACTCGGCTCGTGAATCGGCCACCTCGACGTTGCGGCGCTGAATCTCAAGCACCTGCTCCGCCACGCGGATCGAATTCACCGCCCGCCGCACGTCGGCGCGGATCTCGTCGGACAGTTGCCGCTGCGTGCGTTCCGCGCGGCGGACATCGATCATCGCGGCGCGAAGCTGATTGCGCTCTTTCATTCGCTCGAACGGCAGTCCCAGGATGATCTCGCTGCGCCAGGTCGAGCGGTCGATCTCAAGGCCGACGGTCGTCTTTTCGTTCGGATTCGTGTCCACCCGCAGCGTGGTGTTCCAGTCCAGATCGGGCAGCAGCGCGTTTTCCGCCACGGACACGCCGCGCCGCGCGTCGTCGATCTGGTCTTTGCGGTTCAGGAGATCCAGCCGCGCCGCCAGCGCGACGTCGATCGACCGTTTCTCGTCGTTCGCCGCCGCCGGTCGATCGAGAAGCGGGAGCGTGCCGCGTCCAACCTGCTCTTCAATCGCGGGGATGTCTTCCAGGTCATCCAGCCCAATCGGCTCATCGACCGGCATTCCGATCACCAGCTTGAAGCGGTCGGTCGCGGCGCGGAACGACTCGCCCAATTGCGCCACGCGATTCTCCTGCGAGAGCGTCTGCTGCTCGGCGCGGCGGGTGTCGAGCGGCGTGCCGGTTCCCGCGGTCTCGAGCGCCTGGGCGCGCTCGAAGTCGGTCCGGGCGCGCTTCAGGCTTTCCGACGCGTCGATCACTTCCTGCTTCACGCGCAGCAGGTCGAAATACTCGCGCGCCACGGTCACCAGTTGGGTGCGCCGAAAACGCTCGAAATCGCGGACGGCATAGGTCAAATCGCGCTCGAGTTGAATCAATTGCTCGCGCGCCACGTGCCCGGCGCGCCGCAGCAGCGGCACATTCAGCCCCAGCTCGACCTGCCCGCTCTCCGTGCCGGTGATGTTCTGCTTGATGTCGCGAATCAGCGTGCCGATCGCGCGGGCCGTGAATTCGCCGCCCATCGGCAGGCGCTGCGTCGCGGACACGTCGGCGACGAAGCGCATGGCCTGGTCGAAATTGCGAATTTCGCCGTAATTGCCGTACACCGTCCGCAGCTCGCCGGCGTAAATCGGCGTCCACAGATGCCGCTCGAGCGTCAGCGCCAGCGTCACCAGGTACAGGTCCTCTTTGGCGGTCTGATACTCGCGCCGGTAGCGCTGGGCGTAGCTGAGCGAATCGAGCAGCGTGAACGTCTTCTCCCGCATTCGCGAGCGCTGCGAAGTCGGCTGCGAGTCCGGCTGCGACGCGATCGACGCAAGGCTCGTCGGCACGGAGGCGGGTTGGCTGACGACCGGCCGCGAAGCGGCGCTGCCCGTCTTGGCCCCCGCGCCGCCGTCGGTTGTGCGGAATTCTTCGGGCACGTCGCTGCTGATCGGGCTGGGGCGGTAGTCGTAGGCCGTCTTGCCGGCGCGCGGAATAGCCGCGCGCTGATCCGACAGCGGCACCGGACGAGAATATTGCAGCGTCGCATTCTGGCGTTCGCGAATCACCGACGCCACGTCGAGGTCAGTCGTGCGGACCAGCGTCTCGCACGCGATTGGCGAAAGCAGGACCAGCGAGCAAAGGAGCAGCCGCGCGCGACGCATCGCACCACGAACTGCCGCCGCCTTGAGCATGTCGTTCATCGTGCTGAGGATGATAGCCGAAGCGCGAGATCGCGGTGTCGGTCTTACCGGCCAGGACCATCCGGACTGCACGCCGGCGATTGCCAAACGCCGCGTCACACCGCTGCCGCCGCGGCGGCGGCAGCGGCGGCTTCGACCGCGCCCTTCACGGCCTTGTAGACCGACGCGCAGCGCGGGTCTTCGCAAAGTGTTTTCAGCCGCGCCTTGCGCGATTTCAACTCCGCGCGCGTGAATCGAATCCGCAGCATCCCGGCCGCGTGTGCGATCGCGACCAGCATCAGCGTGCGGGCGTCGCCCACCGGCGAGTCGTTCATCACCGCGTCGCGCAGCCGCTGGTTCATGGCCTGTTCAGGACCAGGGTTAATTGTCGGATAGGACTTGCGCTTGAAGATCAGCAGGATCGTCTCTTCCGAATCGCGCAGAACTCCGTTTTCGCACAGGCCGATCGCCACGCGATGGCGCAGGCGGCGAATTCGGCCGAAGCGCGCCACCCACGATGTCGCGGCGCGCGCGCGGCGGGCGTCGCGGATCAGCGCCAGGCACTCGTCCGGCAACGCGTCTGGAGGCGATTCGCCCGCGCGGACGCGCGGCTCCGCGGAGCCGGCGCGAACTAGCGCCTTTCGATCGGCGTCGAGGGTCACGCGCTGCGTCAGGAGCAATTCCGCCAGCAAGGCGCCGCCCAGCGCCAGCGTGTGCCAACCGGCGCGCGATTCGAGCGTGCCGCGCTCGTCGCGCAGCGCCAGTAGCGCCAGTTCCTCGTGCAGCGAGAGTCGATTTCGATTTGCAGGCATGGCGCGCTCCCGGCGACTTTACTCCGTCAGCATTTCGAGCTTCACGCGAATGTCGTGCTTGGGCAGTTCCTCGAAATACGCCTGCGCCGGCAATGCCTGCTCCAATGGCCGCGCCCCGGGCTGAACCAGCCGGCGCGCCTGCATATGGGCGACCAGCGCCGCCGGAAACGCGGTCGTGCGCTCCATCGCGGTGAACCCAGTTGCCTCATCGTGCTGGTCGAAGAGATCATAGCGCAGCGTGCGCGGCTGTCCGCCTGCGCGCCCGCTGACGATGACCCGCAAAACGACCAGATCGCGGACCTCCGGAAAAGCCAGCCGCTCCTCGAACAGCCGCCGCAGCATCGGCCGCGGCTCGATCATCGACCCGTCGCGCAGCGTCAGGCGCTCTTCGAAACAGCCGAGCTCGAACATGGCGCGAATGGCCGCGAAGTGCCCGATGTAGCGCACCGTCTTGTAGTCATACGCCTCGAGCCGCCCGGCGAACGTGTCGGCGCAGGTGCTTGTGCCGCCGGAGGTGATCGCCGCCTCGCAGCGCCCGACCGGCGGCGGAAAATCAATCGTCTCGAGTTCGGTCAGCGCCGGCTTCGAGACGCGCACGCCGTCGCGCAGGAATTCACCGAAGCCGCTGTACTCGTTGATCAGTCCCTGGAAGTTGAATACCAGTTTGTAGCCCAGCGGTCCGACCGGGCGTTGCGGCAAGCCGCCGCAACGGATGTGCACTTCGCGCGGTTGATCCAGCGAGGCGACGCCGTGCGCCGCGAGTGCGTTTCCCAGCCCCGGCGCAAGCCCGCAATCGGGCGCGATGCTGACGCCCGCGGCGCGAGCGCGCGTGTCGCGCGCCAGTTGCTCGCGCACGACGCTCGTGTTCCCGCCCAGGTCGCAAAAACTCGCGCCGGCGCGAATCGCCGCGTCGGTCAATTCAATGTTGAACTGATACGGGACGGCAGAAATCACCACGTCCACGCCGGCCACCGCCGCCGACACCTCGCGCGGGTTGGTCACATTGCAGGCGACGGCGCTGAAGCGGCCGGCGGCCGACGGCAGCAGCGCGGACAGCCGCTGCACGGCGCGGCGCGCGACCGTGACGTCGGCATCCGCAATGGCAACCTGATCCGCTTCGCAATTCTTCGCCAGGTCATACGCCAGCGCCACGCCCTGCCGGCCGGCGCCGAGAACGGTGTATCGATAACCCATCGTGGTCCTTCTCGCCTCCGCCAGAATCCAAAGTGCGGCGCCCCGAGAATAGCGTTTCAGGTTTACGTGACAACGCTCAGGCTAGGTAGCCCGGCGATTCCATGACAGGAAGCGACGCTACTATGCGTCTAGTAGGCTGAGCCGCCCAGGAAACCGAGGACACTCATGAATCGACGAACATGGACGTTGATCGGATCGGCAGTGATCTTGCCGGCCATCTCGATCGCGCAAGTGCAGATCCATCCGGCCCATGCGCCCGAGCGGGCCACTCTCCCGGCGGCCGGCGTGACGCTGCTGATGCTGCGGCACCACCGGCTGCCGCTGGTGGAGGCCAAGATCAACGGCCAGGGCCCTTTGTTGCTGGTCGTCGACAGCGGCGCGCCGGGGCTGACGCTCTCGCGGCGCGTCGCCGACTCGCTGCAACTTGGCACACCGCCCGGATTGCCGGCTGGCGTCGCCGTCGAGGTGCGGATGGCCGGCGCGCCCGGCGGAGAGGGCATCCCGGCGAAACTCGGCTGGGTCGATTTGCTCGAACTGGGCGAGGCGCGCTTCGAGAAAATGCCCGCAATCGCCGCTGACATCCCGTTCGCCGAGGACGTCGACGGGATTGTGGGCTTCAATGTCTTCGAGGATTGCCTGATCACGCTGGATTACCCGAACGCGAAAATCCGCCTCGCGCAAGACGAACTGAAGCCGGGCGACGACGTGCTGGATTTCACGGTTCGGGGCCAGGCCGGATCGCATCCGCGGATCAAGCTTTCGCTTTGCGGTCAGCCGCAGGAGTTCACGATCGACACGGGCATGAGCGGCTGGACTCGCATGTCGCAACGCGTGCTGGAGCGATGTGGGTTGACGGCGGAGTCGGTGTCCGGTCCGAAGGCGCGAATGATCGACGGCGCGATCGAGACGCGCGTCGGCAGATTGAAGGGCGATCTCGGCGTAGCGAAGCACGAAATCAAGAGCCCGATCGTGATGATTCAGGACGGCGAATGCCTGATCGGGAGCCAGCTCATGCAGAACTTCGCCGTCTCGTTCGATCAGAAGAATCGGCGAGTGAAATTCGAGCGGTCGTCCAGCGCCGCGATTGCCGTTCCGGAGCTTCGCGGAATCGGCGCGTCGTTCGAGCGCGCCGGCGCGTACCTGCGGGTCTGGGATGTGCAATCCGGCGCGAAGGCGGAGGCGGCCGGAATGAAGGTGGGCGATGTCGTGAAGCAGATCGACGGAAAGCCGGCGATCGACACGTACTCAAGCGAACAGTGGGACGAGTTGCTCAAGCGACCGAAACTGCGGCTAACGCTCGCCGGCGAGAATGGCGCCGATCGGCAACTGGACGTGGAGCCGGCCGTCCTGGTGAAGTAAGCCGAACGGCGTTGCGCGAGCACGACAACGCGGCGCAAGTCACGCACGACTATCCCAAACCGGGTCGGTGACGCCGCTCATCTTATTCTGATACCGCGCCATGACGAAGAGCGCATCCGAGAGCCGATTCAGGTACGGGACAACTTGCGCCCCGATTGGCTCGCGCTCGCGCAGCGCGATCGCCGCACGCTCCGCTCGACGGCACACGCATCGCGCGACGTGGAGATGCGCGGCGACGATGGTCCCTCCGGGCAGAATGAAATTCTCGAGCGGGTCGAGCCGCTCGCTCAAACGGTCCATGAGCTGTTCGAGCCGCGTGACATGGCGCACCTCAATCAGCGGAACCGGCATCGTCGCCTTGTCCGCCTCGGGCACGCACAAATCCGAGCCCAGGTGAAACAGCTCGTTTTGGATCGTGCGCAGCGGCGTTACGAGTTCAGCGACCGGCCCAGAGGCGAGCGCCACGCCGATCTGCGAACTGAGCTCGTCGACCGTGCCGTACGCCTCGATTCGCGGGGCGGTTTTCGAGACGCGCGCCCCTGAGCCCAGGCCGGTCGTGCCGTCGTCGCCGGTGCGCGTGTAGACCTTCGTGATGCGCGGCATGAACTCGCCCTTGAATCGCGCGCGGCCCGCGCGATAACGCGCCGCGGCGTCCCAATCATATCGCCGGTCCGCAGCGTGAGAGGACCTGTCCAAGCCGGCGCGAAACCGAGACGGCTAATATTTTTTGCGGAACGCCCAAATTGGCGCGGCATCCACCTTGCGCGGAACGCAAATTGCTAGTTCTATCTTCCGGAGCGTCAGCCGCGCCAGCGGTCGTCACCCGGGGCGTTCGGCCCTCCCGACGGAGCGGTTTGGAATCGAGGTTCGCCATGACCAAGCACGTGGAAACGAGCCCGGAAGTCGCACGGTTGGTGGAGCGGCAACTGCAGCGCTGGGAACTCACGCGCCAGCAGCATGCGTCGTTTCTTGAATCTGGCGTCGAGCGCAAAGTGCGGGATTTCATCTGCATCTCGCGCGATGTCGGCTCCGGCGGGGCCCAGATCGGACAGATTCTCGCCGATCGTCTTGGATGGCCTTTCTTCGACAGGCAGATCCTGCAGACGATGGCGGGCGATGACCAGACGCGAAAAAGGCTGTATGAGAACCTCGACGAGCACGACACGTCCTGGTTGCACGACATGCTGCATTGGACGTTCGAAGGCGGCTGGCGTCAGGACGATTACTTTCACCGCCTCGGCGAGACCGTTCTGGCTCTCTCGCGCCGCAGCCAGGCCATCTTCGTCGGGCGCGGCGTGGACCTGATCCTGCCCAAGCACCAGGGCCTGCGCGTGCGCGTCAACGCGCCGCATGAATTCTGCGTTCACGCGTTCGCACAGCGGCTGGGGATCGCCCACGAGCAGGCGGAGATGCAAATCCGCAAGATCGAGCAGGAGCGCGCCGAATTCCTGCGCAATCACTTCGGCAAACGCGTCACGGAGGCCAGCCGCTTCGACCTTTGCCTGAACATGGGCCGCATGACGCAGGAACAAGCCGTGGAGGTTGTCATCGGTACGATGCGCGTGCTGCGGATGCAGGGCGCGCAGAATTGAGAATCGGCTACTAGAGCCTTTTCAAGAATGATGCGTTGCAGATGATCGGGGAGTGCGGGCGTCTACCTGCCGGGTGGTCCGGGCGTCCCGCCCGTCACCGGACGGGCCAGAGGCCCGTACAGCCCGTGAATAGGAACATCTGAGGCGCTACAGCAGCCGCCCGCTCATTTCGGCGGTTCGATCGTCGCCACAAATGCCGGCGAAAACCCGCTGCCGGACTTCCGCATCTGCACCATCACGGCCGATTTCTGCGCGTCGCGATTCGCATCGATACTGATCAGGCCCGTGACGCCCTTGAATCCCTTCGTCTCGGCGATTGCTTTCGCCAGGTCCTTGCCCTTAAGACCTTTGGTCGCCTTCTCGCAACGGCTCATCGCGTCGAAAAGCACCTTCGCCGCGTCATAGCCCAGCGCGGCCAGGCCGTCCGGCGTCGCGCCGCCGTATGCGGCCTGGTACTTCTTCACAAACTCGACGACCTCCGGCGTGTTCTGATCCGGCGCGTAGTGATTCGAGTAATAGCTGCCCTCGATCGCTTCCTGACCAATTTTCCCCAGTTCTTCGCTATCCCAGCCGTCGCCGCCCAGCAGCGGCACGTCGCCGTCGATGCCGAGCTTGCGGGCCTGCTTGGCGATGTTGCCCACGTCGGTGTAGTAGCCGGGCACGAAAATCGCCTGGGGGCCCGCGCTCTTGATTTTGACGAGTTGGGCCGAGAAATCCGTGTCGCCGCCGGTGTAGGCCTGGTCGCTGACGATCTCGCCGCCCATTGCTTTGAAGTGCTTCACGAATTCATCGCGCAGGCCCTTGGAATACGCCTGACCCTGGTCGAAGAGCACGGCAACCTTGGTCTTCTTCAGATTGTCCTTCGCGAACTTGGCGACGACGTAACCCTGGAACGGATCGATGAAGCAGACGCGCGACACCATGTCGCGGCCGCGCGTCACCGCCGGATTGGTGCTGCTCGGCGAGATCATCGGCACGCCGTACTGCTGCGCGACCGCGCCGCCGGCGAGCGACAGGCTGCTGGCGACTTCGCCGAGCAGCGCCACCACCTTGTCGTCCGTGATGAGTCGCGTCACGGCGAGGCCGGCTTCCTTTGACTCGCTCTTGGTGTCGTAGGTTTTCAGCTCGAGCTTGCGCCCGTTGAGCCCGCCGGCGGCATTGATCTCATCGATCGCGAGCCGGATGCCGTTATCGGTCGATTTTCCAAACGTAGCTTCCTTGCCGGTCATCGACGCGTAGTGCCCGATCAGAATCGGGCTGCCGCTCTCCTGTCCGAAAGCGTTCGAGGCCAGGCAGCAAGCCGCGATCAGCGCCATCCCGATGGCGCTTCGGCGTGTCAACGTACGCAATTGTGACATGTTGGCTTCCTCGTCGTAGTCGGCTACTGGCGTCAATCTCGTCGTTCGGCGCGATGCCCAAGAACGTGGACAACCATCCGCCCGCGCCGTTAGTCCAGCGGCCCAAGAATGCACCGGATCGCGATGCGGACCAGCACGTGGGATACGCGTGCAAGTTGCGCGTGTCAAGGCAGAGTTGCACTGTCGTTGTGGTATGGGCTTCCAGCCCGTTCCGTGTGCGGCGGGCTTCCAGCCCGTCGTCACCTTGCGCCCGCGCTACGCCGCGACCGCTCCTTGCTGTACGATTCGCCGCTATTCCTCACGCGGAGCAACCTCGCATGGCGGAGCTGCTGTTTCACGGCGCGGCCGGCGAAGTGACCGGATCGATGCACATGATTCGCCTCGACGGGCGCTGGATCGCGCTGGACTGCGGCCTCTTTCAAGGCAGCCGCGACGCGAGCGAGGCCAAGAATCGGCAATGGCCGGTGCCGCCCAAGGAGATCAGCGCCGTCGTCCTGTCGCACGCGCACACCGACCACTCCGGCCGCTTGCCCAAGCTGGTTCGCGACGGCTTCGAGGGGCCGATCTACTGCACGCCGGCGACGCGCGACCTGTGCGCCATCATGCTGCCCGACTCGGCACACATTCAGGAAGAAGACATTTTCTACGTCAACAAGAAGCGGCAGCGCAAGGGCCTGCCGCCGATCGAGCCGCTTTACGGCTACAAGGACGCGCTCGCGGCGATCGGGCTGATGCAGACGGTCTCGTACAACCGCTGGGTGCAGGTCGAGCAGGGTTTGCTGGCGATGTTCCAGGAAGCCGGGCACATGCTCGGTTCGGCCGGCGTGCGGCTGGAATTCGCCAAGCGCAACGGCGACACGCGTTCGCTCTATTTTTCCGGCGACGTGGGCCGGCTGAATATCCCGGTGCTGCGCGACCCGGCCGACATGCCGCCGGCGGATGTGGTCTTGTGCGAGAGCACGTACGGCGGACGGGTGAACGAGGTCGCCGGCGACGCGCGCGTGAAATTCGTCCGCATTGTGCGAGACACGGTTGAGCGCGGCGGGAAGGTCATCATCCCGGCGTTCTCGGTCGGCCGGACGCAGACGCTCGTTTACTACCTGAACCAGGAATTCACGTCCGGCGGACTGCCGTGCATCCCGGTTTACGTGGACAGCCCGCTGGCGGTCGACGCGACGTCGGTCTTCAAGATGCACCCGGAGTGCTACGATGCCGAGGCGCGGCAATTTCAGGCCCGCAACGGCGACCTGCTCGGCAATCGCTGCGTGACGTACATCCGCGACGTGGAGGAGAGCAAGGAGCTGCACGAGTTGAAGAAGCCGTGCGTGATCATCTCCGCCAGCGGCATGTGCGAAGCCGGCCGGATTCGCCATCACATCAAGAACAACGTGGAGAACCCGGCCAACACGCTGCTGATCGTCGGCTACCAGGCCCAGAACACGCTCGGCCGGCGGCTGGCGGAGGGCGTCAAGGCGATCAACCTGTTTCACGAGACGTACCAGGTGCGGGCGCGGGTGGAGCAGATCCACGGCTTCAGCGCCCATGCGGATCAGAGCGACCTGCTGCGGATGCTGCGGCCGATCAAGAATGACGCCAAGCGCGTGTTCCTGGTGCACGGGGAAGAGGATCAGGCGGATACGCTGGCGGGCAAGCTGCGCGGCGAGGGGTTCGCGAGCGTGGAGCGGGCGCAGCGCGGGCAGCGCGTGGCGCTGTAAAATGGGTTGACATGAGCGCGTTGAAGAAGCTGACGATTCGCGGGTTCAAGTCGATCGAGGCGCTCGAGGACTTCGAGCTGCGGCCGCTGAACGTGTTGATTGGGGCGAATGGGGCGGGGAAGAGCAACCTAATCAGTTTTTTCCGGTTGGCACGGGAGATTGTCAACGAACGGCTCGAACTGTTCGTGAACACGCATGGCGCCGACGGTCTCTTTTTTCTTGGCCCGCGCGTCACGCGCAAGATTTCGGCAAAAGTCGAGTTTGACGAGATGGCGTATGCGTTCGATCTCGTGCCGGCAGTCGACCGGCACGTTCTGCTGTCCGACAGGGGCTCACCAAAGGGCGCTGAACTCGGGACGCTTGGCTCGATCTCTGATGGCGTTCGCGAGTCCGATTTGCGCGGCCTGAACGCCCTATTTCCCGGACCGTTTTCGCACATAGTCGAGCAGATTGAAGGCTGGCACACGTTTCACTTCAACGACACCAACCTGCTCGCGCCGATGCGACGAACTCAGTCCGCCCGAGACTTCAGCTACTTGCGCTCCGAAGCGGAGAACATTGCCGCCGTCCTGCTGCACCTGCGGGCACGGCATCCGGGGCATTACCAGATGATCCGGGACACGGTGCGCCTCGGAGCGCCCTTTTTCGACGACTTCGACTTGCGTCCAGAGACGATCGGCGGCGTGGAGCACGTGCGTCTAGAATGGCGACAGCGCGGCAGCGATTTTCCATTTCAGCCAGCCCATTTCTCCGACGGCACGATTCGTTTCATCTGCCTGGTCACCGCGTTGATGCAGCCGAATCTGCCCCTGATGATCTTGATCGACGAGCCCGAACTCGGAATGCACCCCTTCGCGCTGTCCTTGCTGGCCGACCTGATCAAATCCGCGGCAACCAAGGCGCAAATCGTCGTCTCGACGCAGTCGGACAGGTTCGTCGACGAGTTCGCCGTGGAAGACGTTGTCACCGTTCGCCGCCAGGGTGCGGCTTCCGTATTCGAACGGCTTCAACCCGAGCCTCTTGCGGATTGGCTGCGGGACTACACGCTCGGCGAGCTCTGGCAAAAGAACGTGGTCCGAGCGGGGCCCGAGCATGGTTGAGGTGGTCGCGATCGTCGAAGGACGGACGGAGCAGTCCTTCATCGATCAGGTTCTCGCGGAGCATCTGCTTGCCCGAGGCGTATTGGTTCGCCATCTGCGTGGCGGAAAGTCGGGGAAGACGCACGGCGTGGCGGCGTGGGAGAGTGCGAAGGCAGATATTCTCCGGCAACTCAAACGCGGCGCGCACTGCACGACGATGTTCGATTTCTACGGGCTGCCGAACGATTGGCCCGGCCGCGCGGAAGCCAGCCGCTTGCCTCCAGCGCAGCGCGCCGTGCATGTTGAGAGCAAGGTCGCCGCGGAAATCGCGCATGCCGTGGGTCCGCGTTTCAATCCAGCGCAGTTCATTCCTTACGTGCAGCTCCACGAGTTCGAAGCGCTGCTATTCGCCGGCCCGCACGAACTGGCGACGCAATGCGCGCTGCTGATCGACCGTGACGAAGAGACGTTGTCGGGTTCGCTTCGAGCCGTCGTCGCCGCCGGCGGTCCGGAGGAAATCAACGACGGCCAGGACACGCATCCCGCGGCGCGACTCCTATCAATCTGCCCACGTTTCAAGAAAGCAGTGCACGGCGTCCGCGTGGCCGCGTACATCGGAATCCCGACCCTCCGCGGCTGCTGCGAGCACTTTGGTCACTGGTTGGCAGCGCTCGAACGCCTCGGCCAGCCCGCCCAGCCGGCGCACGATCGCGTGGAGGAATAAGGACCGATGCGACTCGCCGCCGGCCCCGCCCGCCTTCAGGAAGCCGGCCTGCTGCTCGTTATTCTGCTGCTTGGCGCGCTGCTCACCTTCGGCGCCGAGCCGGTGATCATCCACGACAAGCCGGTCAACAACTTTCTGCGGCTCGACAACCTCATCCCCAATGTCGCCACGCAGATGTCTTGGATCGCCATCATGGCCGTCGGCGTCACGCTGGTCGTTGCCGCCGGCGGGATCGATATCTCGGTCGGATCAATCTACGGCCTGGCGGCGCTGGCGGCGGCGGCGGTGCTGCAACAAATGCCCGAAAACGCGCCGGCCTGGCAGGTCATTCCGCCGGCGATCATCGTGCCGCTGGCGGTCGGGCTGATCTGCGGTCTGATCAACGGCGCCTTGGTGGTCGGGCTGCGCGTGCACCCGTTCATCGTCACGCTCGGCACGCTCAGCATCTTTCGCGGCCTGGCGCTCGTCAGCGTGCCAACCAAATCGCTGCCGGCCAGCGATCGCACCCTGCCGGTCGCGTTTACGCGCCATTTCATCGGCTACGAACTGCTGATCGATCGCGCCGACATGCCGGCCCTGCTGCTTCAACCCGTGCCGATGATTGTCATGCTGCTGGTCGTGATTGCCGGCGGCGTTTTCCTCAGCCGAACGGTCTGGGGCCGCGAGGTGTACGCGGTCGGCGGAAATGAGGAGGCGGCCCGCTTCAGCGGCATCCCGGTCGGACGGGTGAAACTGCGCGTCTACGCGCTGAGCGGCCTGTGCGCGGGCATCGCCGGCATGGTTTCGGCCGGCTTTTTCGGCTCAGCCAACACCGCGACCGGTGAAGGCTACGAGCTGATGGTCATCGCCGCCGCCGTCGTCGGCGGCGCGAGCCTGAGCGGCGGGCGCGGCACGGCGCTGGGGGCACTGCTGGGCGCACTGGTGATCAAGATGATCGAGAATGGCATCTTCATTCTGAAGCGAATCGACCTGGGCCTGTTCACGCTGACGCTGTCGAAGGAGTACAGCAAGATTATCATCGGCATCGCGATCGTGCTGGCGGTGGCGGTGGATCGATTGAGCGAGAGCTTACGAGCGCGCGGCGGGGCGCGGCGCGGGTGAATGCAGAATGATGAATGCAGAATGCAGAATGCAAGGCGCGGCAAGCGCTCGCGACTGTCGTCATTCCGAGTCGTCCGCGGCGACGCCATCGTTCTGAGCCGACGCAGCGTGCGAATCAGGACGCGAAGCGCAAGCGAGCGCGGCTGGGAGTCGCGCTTGCTGGCGCGCGCGTTCTGATCCAGGCGTGTGTTCGCGCACGATCAGCAAAGAACCGGTTGCGGCGGAACAACAGTGTTCTCTCAATAAGGAACGGAGCTGACATGCACACCATCACCACTCGCATCGGCATCGCCGGTTTGCTGGCCGCAGTCTTGCCGATCGCCCTCCCCGCGTTCGGCCAACCCGAAGCCAAAAAGAAGATCACCATCGGCCTGGTCGCCAAGAGCCAGTCGAACCCCGTCTTTCAGGCCGCCTACGCCGGCGCGAAGGACGCCGCCAGGGAGCTCGGCAAACAGATGGGAGTCGAGGTCGTCATTGATTGGCAGACTCCGTCGGAGGAAGACGCCCAAAAGCAGGCTGAAGCGATCGAATCGCTGGCGCGCAGCGGCGCGGCGGGAATCTCGGTCTCCTGCTCCGACGCGAACGTCGTCACGCCGGCGATCGACCGGGCGGTGCAGCTTGGCGCCGCGGTGGTGTGCTTCGATTCCGACGCCCCGCGCAGCAAGCGCATGTGCTATTACGGCTCGGACGATGCGCTCTGCGGCAAGAAGGTGATGGAGGAACTGGCCAAGGCGATGGACGAGAAAGGCACCGTCGCCATTCTCGCCGGCAACCAGACTGCGCCGAATCTGCAGAAGCGCGTGCAAGCCGTGAAGGAGGAAATCGCCCGGCACGCCGAGATGAAACTGCTTCCCGACGGCGCGGTGTTCTATCACGCCGAAACGCCGGAGCAGTCGGTCGAAGCGGTGAACACGGCCCAGAGCACGCATCCGCAGATTCAGGGCTGGGCGATGGTCGGCGGCTGGCCGCTGTTCACCAAGGACGCGTTGCGCTGGAAGCCGGGCACGGTGAAGGTCGTCGCGGTCGACGCACTGCCGGCGCAGCTTTCGTACCTCGAGAGCGGCCATGTGCAGGCGCTATACGCGCAAGACTGCTACGGCTGGGGCTACGAGTCGGTGCGGCTGCTGCTGGAGAAAATCGTGAAGAAACAGGACCCGAAGGAAGCGCGCATCATCGACCCGCTGACGCGAGTAACCAAAGAAAACGCGGCGGAGTTTCGGAAGAAGTGGGACAAGTGGCTGGGGAAGTAGCACGCGAGCGCTGCTTCGGGCTGACGCGCGGGGCTGGGCCATTTTCGACTTTGGTCCAGCGGCGGGTGCGCACTCCCCGTTCTCGACAACAGATCGATTCCGAAATGCTCTAGCGTCCGCCGCCACTCGACACTTTTTCGGCGGCATTACAACCGGCCGGCGCCGCTTCGCGGACGGCGACGGCGCGAGCGTCGGCGTCCGCGCGGGGCAATGCGATGCCCCTTCGCGCTCGACAAATCACTGCAACACCGCGCTCCCTGAAACGCGGCGAAAATCGCGGCCTGGTCCTACGGACAGCTTCGCTGCCAGTTGGCCAGCAGAATTCCGAGATCAGCCTCGTCGGTGTCGTTGTCGCCGTCGAGATCGCCGCCGGCGGTCGTTTGCCAGGCCGCGAGCAAGACGCCGAGATCGCCTTCGTTGACCAGGTGATCGCCGTTCAAATCGCCGGGCAAGCCGGTGCCTGGGCCGCCCGGAATGCTGGCCGGGTTGGCCGGATCGGCGCAGGCCTCGAGCTCGTCGCGGTCCAGGTAGCTGTCGGCGTCGCGGTCGATTCCCATGCGGCGCTGCGTGCCGAACGGCACCGCGGTATAGGTGAGCTCCGAACCGGGCGCGGCGAGCGCGTGAAGCGCGGCGGTCGTGCGGGTCTCAGCGGCGCGGTCTGACAGGAACTGATGCGTCGCCGCGTCGTACATGTAGCCGCGCTGCAGGCCGGCGACGCGACCCTTCACGATCAATCCGATCTTGCCGGCGTCCGCCAGCGAAATCAGCGTCGAAATCAGCGAAAGCTGCGACGGCGGCGCGGTCAAGGCGTCAACCAACGTCGTCTGCGCGCCGACGGCCGCGTGCGTGTCCTTGCTGGGCGTTCCCGGCGGCTCAAACAGGTTCGTGGTGCTGCCTTGCGGCAAATCGGAGCCGGAGAAGCACAGCAGGAATGACACGAGGTCGGCGACTTCCTGATTGCTGGCGGTGTTGAACGCGGGTTCGGCGACGAAACGAGCAAGCGAATCGACGCTGCCGTCATGAATGTAGCCAAAGCCGGCGCGATTGCTCGTCTGCGTGCAGTCAAATCCGATCTTCTCGAAAAGCGTGCGAAGCTGCGGCGTCTTGATCGTGCGGTTGGTCGAGCCGTCGACCGAAACGAGCTGATGATGAAATTCGCCGTTCGGACCGACCGGGATCGGCACGTACGTGGCGCCCGAGAGCGTGTAGTTGGTGCCGATTCCGATCGGCAGCGTGTGACAGGTGACGCACGCGAACGCGCCGCCGTCGAGCCGGCGCGTCGCGGAGCGATAGAGCGCCAGGCCGGCCTGCGGATTGCCGGTCGGCAGCGGCAGGCCCGCCGGCCCGAAACGTCCGGTCGTGAAATGGCCCGGCAACGGCAGCGACGTTGGCAGCGTGTTGTCGAGGTTGCGATTCGGGTTCGGCGGGATCGTGATGGTCGCCAGGAGGTCCTCGAACTCCTGCATTTCGGTCGCCGTGAGCTGCACGTCGTCGCCCAACAATCCGACGAAGGCGCCGTTGAAATTCTCGATGCCCGCGCGATCGCCGCGCCAGTGCAGCGGCTCTTTGCCGATGATGTCCTGCAACGTCTGCGTGGTCATCGGGCCCTTCATCGGATGCCAGGGCAGGAATGGGGTGCCGAAAGGCGGTCCGCTCAAACCGGGAATGCCCGCGCCGAGATTTTGTCCTGTTGTCGGGGCCGAGGCGCCCTGCGGATTGCCCAGGTCCCAGGCCAGCCGATCCATGCGTGAATCAACGTGGCATGATGCGCACGAGGTTTGCCCCAGGCCCGAAGTCTTGTGCGTGTCGTACAGGTGCTTGCGGCCGATTTTGATCGCCGACGGCGTCGGATCATGAAGCGCGGTGCGCGACAACTCCGTTTCTGTCGTCGTGTCGATCACCGAGATCGAGCCGGCGAAGCGATTCAGCACGTAGAGCCGATTTCGTGGCTCATCCAGCGCGCCGCCGATCGGTCCCTCGCCGACGTTGATCGTGTCCGCCAACCCGACGCGCGCGCCGACGGCATTGATTACGATCACGTTATTCGAGCCCATTCCGGGCACGTACGCCTTCGTGCCGGCGGCGTTCCAGATGATTCCGCGCGGATCGCCGATCGATTTGTCGCGCTCGGCTTGCGTCGTGGTATGCACGGCATAATTCAGATGCGCGTTGAGATCGACAATCGACTTGCTCGACGGCACCGGCGCGGCGAGCGACGCGAATTTCACGCGCACAAACGTGCCCTGGATGTTCGGCTCGAAGCGGATTTCGTTGGTCCCGTCGGTGCCGACCACCGTCACCGCGCCGCTGGCCGGGTTCACGCCGATCGCCATGTTGATGTTCATCAACCCGGTCGCATACGAGAGCGCCAGGGTATTCGCATCGATCACCGCCACGTCGCGGTCCGGCAGGTCCCAGCCCGCCGGCCGGCCCGACAAACCGGCTTGCACGCCGCTGACCAGGCTCGTCCAGTCGCCGGTGTTGTCGTCGCGCCACTGGCCCTGCGCGTTCTTCTTGACGATCAGACCCACCTTCGGCGCCGGCAGATTGGCCGCCAGGATCGGCGGATCGAAGGCCGCGCCGGCATTCGGCGGCGGATTCACGCCGCCATACGGCCCGGCCGCGTTGCTGACGACGTTCGGCGGAAACGCCAGCGCGGTCTGCGCTCCGTCTATGCCGCCGCCGAGGACGGTCGACGCATTGCCTGATTCGAAAATTGCGACGTAGACCGTCGCGCCGTCGGGGCTGACGGCCATGGCGCGCGGGTCTTCGGCGTCAATGGGTAGACTGAGCGGCGTCGCGAGCGGATTCAGCGGGTCGAGAACCTGCACCTGGTTCGCCTGCGAGCAGGACACGAACGCGCGGAGCGGGCTACCGGCAAAGACGATGTCGAACGGCTCGTCGGCGGTCTTGATCGTGGCGATCACGTTCAAAGAGACCAGATCGACGACGCTCACGCTGTCCGAAATGTGATTCACGACCCACGCCTGCGTGTTGCTGAGCGCGCGGACCGAAACCGGATCGACGCCGACCGGAACCTGGCCCAGCGGCAGCGGCGCGACGCCGGTAATGTCGAAGATTTCCAGCCGCGCGTCGGGCAGGTTGATCGCCAGCAGGCGCGTGCCGTCGGGCGTGATTTCGAGCGGGTGAATCGGGTGGTTTTCCCAGTTCACGTATCCGTATTGGCCCTGTGCGAGAGCGGCCAGCAAACACACGATCGCGCAGCCCGAGAGGTATCGCGACATAACGGCTCCTCGTCCCCGGTCTCCCGCGTATTCGAGTCTCAGCGAACGCTATTTTTCGAAAACGTCCATCAGCCCGGACGGTTTCCAGATCGATCCATAATGGTAGCCAATCGCGACCGGGCATTT
Organism: Phycisphaerae bacterium; assembly: GCA_046350315.1. GTDB lineage: Bacteria > Planctomycetota > Phycisphaerae > UBA1845 > Fen-1342 > CAZHTF01. The sequence goes on along the minus strand of JAXMAP010000002.1, from coordinate 213,924 downwards.
CAACGAGTCTCGACCAAACCGCGGCGGTTCGGTGACTTGCATGCGATTGGGTGGTCGGGGCGTCCCGCCCGTTCCGGAGTGCCGAACTACTAAGATCACCGTGCGCAAGTACGCGCCGCATCAGAACGCGACGTGCGAGCGAGCGCGGCTGGGAATCGCGCTTGCTGGCGCTGCGCGTTCTGATAATGGCCCGTACTCGCGCACGGTCATTCAGCTTTAGCGTACTAGCGACGCCATTCGATTCCAGGCCGGCTGGTCAACTTGCTCTCGAAGCCAGGTCAGTGCGTCAGGATCCGACTTTCTCGCTCTGGCACACAGCTCTTTCAGCACGGCGTCGCGAACGAGCGAAAACGCCTCGAACGCCTGCGCCAGCTCGTCGCGCGAATAATGCGAAAGCGGATCGCCCAGGCCGGTCTGCGCGCGGGCCCAGCGCACCAGCGAGCCGGGCGACTCGTCGTACGCATACAGCGGCTTGAGCGCGAGCAGGCGATCACGAAGCGAGCCGAGCACCTGCACCGCATGTTCGGGCAGGGCCCGCAGCCGGTCGTCGAGCGTGCGGCCGGCGATCTGGTCGATCCAGCCGCTTTCGCGTTGCGGCGATTCCGGAGGCGCGGTCAGCCGCGCCGGCGGCGTCAGGACGACTTTCTGTCCGATCGGAAACCGCACCGTGACGCGCTGTGCGGGTCGCCCTTCGACGACCGTCGGCTCGACCCGCAGCACAACCCCGACGCCCCAATCCGGCCGAGCGGCGGCGGCGATCGCTTGTCCGACAATCAGCGGAGTGGTCAGTTCGCTCATCGCGGAGCGCGAATTGATTGGGGCATAGCTCGATTGGAGGCGCCGGGAATCGAACCCGGGTCCCGGAGCACTTCAGACAGGGCCTCTACGTGCGTGTTCGGTCAATCTGGTTTGAACGCGCGGCAGACCGGCCGACAGGTCATCCACGCGTCGAGCCCGGCTGTTTCTCACCCGCGCGCCGCCGGACGGGAACGCGCGAGCCAGCCTGCTGTCTTCGTCATCCCGCTAGCAGGCGTCGCGAGATGACGTGTCACCGCCTACTTAGGCGGCCAGACGGTAGCTGTTGTTGGCAGCTTAGATTCGCCAGGTGTTTTACGAGGCCGCCTGACAACCTCGGCACGCCACCCGATCCTCAACTTGCCCGGTCAAAACCGATCGCCCCCGTGATATTCCACGCCGGCAACGCACCGGCGCGCGGGTCTGATCAGCGACGATTATATGCCATCGGTCAATTGGCGGACGGCATTTCGCACGAAGGAACTCCCGAAATGGACCCACTATCGAGAAATGGGCGGCGCTGTCGGCGCGGCGCGGCGGGCGATATACTCCGGGGTTCGAAAGCCGTAGTGGAAGCCCGCCGCTCGTCGGTCGGCACGGCGACGTTGGCCCCCTGCTGAACCCGGGAGCGAGAGCCGCATGATCAAGGCGTTCGATCTCAAGAAAGGCAAGGTCATCTCGTATGAGAATGACCTCTGGACGGTCGAGGGCGTCCAGATCATGTCGAAGGGTAACTGGCGCAGTTACATGCAGGTGAAGCTTCGCTCGTTGAAGCACGGCCGCGGCACGGAAGTGCGATTCGCGACCGATGACAAGATCGAAACCCCGTTCGTCGAAACCAAGCCGTATGAGTACCTGTATCGCGAGGGCGAGGACTACGTCCTGATGGACCAGTCCACGTTCGACCAAATTCACGTCTCGGCGACGGTGATGAGCGACGCGCACGAGTACCTGAAGGGTAACGAGCAGGTGCTGTGCCAGTTCATCGACGGCAAGATCGTGGCGGTCGAATTGCCGAACACTGTCGAGCTGAAGGTGGTCGACACGCCGCCGGTCGTGAAGGGCGCTACCGCGACCAACCAGACCAAGGACGCCGTGCTCGAGACCGGGCTGCGCGTCCGCGTGCCGCCGTTCATCGAGATCGGCGAGGTGGTGCGGATCGACACGCGCAGCGGCGAATATCTGGAGCGCGCGAAGTGAGTAGCGGGTTACGAGTAGCGGCGTGCGTTGCGAGTTGCGAGTTGCGAGTAGCGAGTAACGAGTTGCAGAAATTGCCGGACCGCCAAGGATTTCGCAGCGAATCAAATGAACGCGCTCGGAGATGCGCCGCGATCAGAACGCGACGCGCAGGCGAGCGCGGCTGGGAGTCGCGCTCGGAGATGCGTCGCGTTCTGATTCGGCGCGTCTTCGCGCGCGGCGTATGGACTTGCAGAATCCGCCCGGCGCCCGATCTCAACTCGTTACTCGATACTCGAAACTCAAAACTCGGTTTCAGGCGTCCCGCGGGAATGCATCACTCATGAATTGGCTCCTGGCCGTCGGCGACTTCGACATTCTCCGCAATGCCACCAGCTCCGCGGAGGTGTTCTGGTATCGGGCGAAGAACGGCTGGAAATTGGTCGCAATCGCCGCGGTGCTGACGGTGCTCGCGTTCGGCTCGACGATGCTGCTGGTGCTCGGGCCGGAAGGCTCGCGCGTGGCGTGGGCCACGCGCAATGCCATGGCCTACGCCGCCGCGTTTTCGATGGTGGCGTGGCTGGTCTTCGTCGGCTGGCTGCTGTTCAAGTTCGTCCCTTCGCGTAACGACCGCGTCATCATCGCGCATCGGCGGTTCGTGCGCGGGTTCGTGGACGGCCTCGACGAGCCGGTCCGCGCGCTGTCGGACGATGCGCTGCGCGCCAAGACCGGCGAATTCCGCAAACGCCTGGCCGATGGCGCGGCGCTCGACGACATCCGGCCCGAAGCGTACGCCTGCGTGCGCGAAGCCGCCCGGCGGGCCCGCAATCACCGTCATTTCGAATGCCAGATGATCGGGGCGCGGGTGCTGGAAGGCTGCAACGTCGCCGAAATGCGCACCGGCGAGGGCAAGACGATCGTCTGCTACGCCGCCAATTACATGAAGGTGCTCCAGGGCCTGCGCGTTCACATGGTGACGGTGAACGATTACCTGGTGCGGCGCGACGCGGAGTTCTGTCGGCCGATCTTCGAGCTGCTGGACGTGAGCGTCGGGTTTATCAGCTCGGACATGGAGACGTTCGGCGTCGGCGCGAGCGTGCGAAAGCAGGCCTACGGTTGCGACATCACCTACGGCACGAACAGCGAATTCGGTTTCGACTATTTGCGCGACAACATGAAGCACCGCTTCGACGAGCAGGTGCAGGGTCCGCAGGATTTCGTGGTAGTGGACGAAGTCGACTCGGTCCTGATCGACGAGGCGCGCACGCCGCTGATCATCTCCGGCCCAGCGCATGACGACGTGGGCAACTACCGCGTCGCCGACGATATCGCGCGAAAGCTGATTCGAAAGCAGGAACAGGCCAACCGCGACACCGCCGGGCGCATCGCCGACCTGGAGGCGAACCCACCGCCGGAAATGCGGGGCGAGGCCAAGTTCAAGAGCGGCTTGAAGAAATTCAAAGCGGATCCGCTGTGGCTCTCATCGGATGAAGCCGAGGCGATCGGGCACGTGCAGTATTTCGTTGTCGAGCTGGACCGCAAGTCCGCGCACATGACCGAGCATGGCGCCAAGGCGGCCCAGGCCGAGTTGGGCATCGGCTCGTTCTACGACAACAAGAACATGAACTGGCCGCACTACATCGACAACGCGCTGCGGGCGCACCTGGTCTATCAGCGCGACAAGGAGTACGTCGTCCAGGACGGCGCGATCGTCATCGTCGATGAATTCACCGGCCGCCTGATGGTGGGCCGCCAATGGTCCGACGGCCTGCACCAGTCGGTCGAGGCCAAGGAAAACGTCCAGATCAAGCAGGAAACGCAGACGCTGGCGACGATCACGCTGCAGAACCTGTTCAAGCTCTACAAGCAGCTGGCCGGCATGACCGGCACGGCGATGACCGAGTCCGACGAGTTCATGAAGATCTACAAGCTCGAAGTCATCGCCATCCCCACCAATAAGCCGATCCGCCGCATCGACTACAACGACAAGATCTACAAGACCGTCGCGAACAAGTTCGACGCGATTGTCGAGGAGATTCGCTCCTACTGCCAGAACGGATATCCAGCCGATCCGTGGAGCCTGTACGACATGCTGCGCGAAGCGCGCCGCACGCTCCAGCACGCCGCCGCGGAGGGCGAGGAAACCGCCGTCATTGAGCAAAACCTTCAGACGATCAACGACGCATTGGCGCAGTTCAAAGACGGCTCGGGACCCGATCAGCCGCTGATCGACGCCTACAAGTCGCTCATCGGCGACCAGCTCGCCGGCCGGCCGGTGCTCGTGGGCACCGTCAGCGTGGAGAACTCCGAGAAGCTCAGCGAGGCGCTTTCGCGCCGCTTCGGCCTGGATCACGAAGTTCTCAACGCCAAGAATCACGCCCGCGAGGCAGAAATCGTCGTCAAGGCCGGCCAGCAGCACGAAGTCACGCGCGGCCGCGACAAACACCGCTGGGGCAATGTCACCATCGCCACCAACATGGCCGGCCGCGGCACGGACATCGTGCTGGGTCCCGGCGTGGCCGCGATCGGCGGGCTGCACGTCGTCGGCACCGAGCGGCACGAAGCACGGCGGATCGACAATCAGCTCCGCGGCCGCTGCGGTCGGCAGGGCGACCCCGGCAGCTCGCGATTCTTCCTCTCGCTCGAAGACGATTTGCTGAAGCTGTTCATGGGCGAGTGGGTGCTGCGCATGCTCCAGCTTCTGGGCTTCGAAGAGGGCATGGCAATCGAGGACAAGCGCCTGACGCGCGGAATCGCCAACGCGCAGAAGAAGGTGGAAGAGCGGAACTTCGGCATTCGCAAGAATCTGCTCGAATACGACGAGGTGATGGACTACCAGCGCAAATCGTTCTACACGATGCGCCAGAAGGTGGTCGAGGGCAGCGGCCTGTCCGAGCTGATCTGGGAGATGATCGACAAGTCGGTCAACGACGCGGTCTCGCACTGCCTGGATTCGAAGTTCCCCGCCGTCTGCGTGGCCGAGTGGGTGGGCCAGAACCTGGGCGCCGCGATCGAGTCCGGCCGGCTCGACACGCGCGAGTTCAAGCCCCTGTGCGAGCAGGTGCGCGAGCTGGCAGGCGGCGAGGTCAAGACGACGATCCAGCGCACGTTCGGCGAGTACATCGATCCCGACGTGCCGCAGGACGAATGGGATGTGCGCGGCCTGGCCACCTGGGCGGCGCATTTCGGCGTGAACCTCACGCAGCGCCAGATCAAGGAAACCGATCCGTTCGCGCTGCAGGAGCAGCTCGTCACCGCCGCGATTCAGAAGATCGAGTCGGCCGACCTCTCGCCGCTCGAGCAATTCACCGATCCCACGTACGGTCGGGGCCGGTTGAGTTCCTGGGCGCTCGACAAGTTCGGCGTCACCGTGCCGCTGGATGAGATCAAGGCGCTGCCGACCGAGGAAGTCGAGAAGTTCCTGGGCGAGAAAATGCGCGCCGCGTATCGGCAGCGCGAGATCGAGTACCCGGTGGCGGCGGTAATCGATTTCGCGATCCAGCGCGGCGGGCAGAACGTCAACGAAATCTACAACCGCATCGCGGCCTGGGTGAACCGCAAGTATCAGCTCGGCTGGACCTACGAACACCTGGTCGGCAAGAGCCCGCAGCAGATTTTCCAGGAGTTGCGGGCCATCAACCAGGACTACCTGCTCAACGGCCGCATCGACAAGGAAATCGACGCGGCGATCGCCGCGAACCCCGGCGATGCGATCCTCGGCTGGGCCAAGGAGCGCTTCGGCGCCGCGCTCGACGGCCAGACCGTCCACGCCGGACCGGAATTGCGCGAGCAGCTCAAGCAGTGTGCGTACCAGATGCTGCGTTTCGAGCTGACGCAGCTCGAGCGCATGGTCCTGCTCACCACGTTCGACGCGGTCTGGAAAGACCACATGTACTCGATGGACATCCTGCGGCACGCGATCGGCTTCCGCGGCTACGCCGAGCGCGACCCGAAGATCGAGTACAAGCGCGAAGGCACGCGGCTGTTCAACGAGACCATGCGGACGATCCGCGACCGCGTCACCGACCTGATCTTCAAGGTGCAGATCCGCGCTTCGCCGGACGAAATCGCCGGCGGCGACGGCGGTGGGGCAGGTGTTTCGGCCGGCCCGCGTCCAGGCAGCGGCGCCGGATACGCGAGCATGCAGACGCAGAAGGCCGACGCGACCGGCGCGGGTTTCGCGACGGCGGCCCGGGCACAATCGGCCGATCAACAGGCGGCAATGGCAAAACAAGGCGAAGGCGCCAAGCAGGAGACCATTCGGCGGGCGGTGCCGAAGGTGGGCCGCAATGACCCGTGTCCGTGCGGGTCGGGCAAGAAGTACAAGCAGTGTCACGGGCGGGGACAGTAGGCCGGCGCGGCACGCCCGCGCGGTGCACGCGCCAATGAACCGCGACGCGCCAGCGAGCGGCAGCCGGACGTTGGAAGTGCGAATAGCGAGTCGCGAAGAACGAGTTACAGCTTGGCCTTCGGGCGTTCGTTCGCACTGAAGGCCCCTCGTTCGCCGGGCTGCAACTCGTTACTCGTTATTCGTCACTCGAACTCGCCGACTGCCGCTCGCTGGTGCGTCGCGGTTCTTTTAGGATTCCCCCATGAGCAGCGAACACGACAGCAGCCTCGGCGGCCTGACGCACCTCGACGCCAGCGGCAGGGTGCGCATGGTGGACGTCTCGCGGAAAGCGCCCACATTCCGCCGCGCCGTCGCCAGTGCGCTGGTAAACGTGGGCCAGCAGGTGTACTCGCTGCTCTCGGGGCCGGGTCTGCCGAAGGGCGACGTGCTGGCGGTCGCCAAGATCGCCGGCATCCAGGCCGCCAAGCGCACCAGCGAGTTGATCCCGCTTTGTCATGGCCTGGCGCCTGAATTCGTAGACGTGCAGATCTCGCTCCGCCCGCCGCACGACGTGCTGATCCTGGCCGAGGCGCGCGTGGAGTCCAAGACCGGCGTCGAAATCGACGCGCTGATGGCCGCGTCGATCGCCGCCATCACGGTCTATGACATGTGCAAGTCGGTCTCGAAGGAAATCACCATCGGACCGATCCAGCTCGAAGAAAAAAGCGGCGGCAAGTCCGGCGAGTGGCGAAGAACGGACTGAAGGCAGCTTCGGGGATCAAGTGGCGAGTAGCGAGCGCACTGTTCGACGGCTGTTCGCGTCGGCAGGATCGCGCACCCACCGCCCGGCCGAGCTGATAGCCGGCCGCTATTCCGCCCTCGCCTGCCGGCGTAGCTGTCCGCACGCCGCCGCCGCGTCGCTGCCGCGGGAGCGGCGCAGGTGCGATGTGACGCCGTGGCGGCGCAGGCGGCGCTGAAACTCCTCGGCGGTCTCGGCGCTGGGCCGCGAATAGGGCACGCCGGGGACCGGGTTGAAGCGCAGCAGGTTCACGTTCGCCCGGATCTGCTTGGCGATCGCGGCCAGTTTCTCGGCGTGCTCGGGTTGCATGTTCACTTCATCCAGCAGCACGTATTCCAGCGTAATTTCGCGGCCGGTCTTCTCAAAGTAATAACGGCACGCGTCCAGCAGCGCTTTGATCGCCACACCCTTGCCCCAGGGCACCAGTTCGCGGCGAAGCGCGTCATCGGGCGCGTGCAGCGACAGCGCCAGGTTGAGCTGCAGGTCTTCATCGGCCAGCCTGCGAATCTGAGCCGGGAGGCCGACGGTGCTGAGCGTGATCTTGCGCGCCCCGATGCCGCCGCCCCACGGCGCGTTGAGGATGCGGATGGCGCGAATCACGTGCGCGTAATTGGCCAGCGGCTCGCCCATGCCCATCAGCACAAGATTCGAAAGCCGCACGCCGGGCCGGGCCTGCGCGATCAGTTGCCGCACGCGCAGCGCCTGTTCGACGATCTCGCCGGCGGTCAGGTTGCGCACAACGCCGTCCAGCCCGCTGGCGCAGAAACGGCAACCGACAGGGCAGCCGACCTGCGACGACAGGCACGCCGTCTCGCGATCGTCGGCTGGAATCCAGACAGTCTCGGCTGATTCGCCGTCCGGGAATGTCAGGAGCAGCTTTCGCGTTTCGTCGGCGGCGACGGCCGTGTTTGCGACGCGGGATGAGTAGATCGCGATTTGCGACGCGAGCCGCGCGCGGAGCGACTTCGACAGATTAGTCATCTCGTCGAAGCTCGCTACGCCGCGCTGATAGACCCACTCGAAAATCTGCTGAACGCGAAACGCCGGCTCGCCGGAAAGCACATCCAGCGCGCCAAGCTCCGGCGGCGTCATGCCAAGCAGATGAACGGCCGGCTGCGTCGCGGAGTCCTCGCCGACTGGCGCGGGCTGCGCGTCGTGCGGCGCCAGGGGAAGTTCGGGTCCGGAAGTAGACATCGGCGATCATTCTATGAGCCGGAGCCGCGGTCGGCGCGACAGTTGCGGCGTTATCTCGCACCCCTGCGCAAGTCTCGAGCCCGATGGGGCGCCCCGCCGGCGCCCTGCGCTTTGATCGCCTTACGCGAATACCAACCAGACCGCGAAGCGCCAGTGTAGTGCCTCACAGATACTTGCTCGCTCGAGTAAGAGGGTGGGGCGGGCTACTAGCCCGCCTGGGCAGGCAAGATGCCTGCCCCACCCGTCCTCATGCGCTTTGGTTTCTATGAGGCACTCCACTAGCGAGCGCGGTTGAAAACCGCGCTTGCAGGTGCTGCGCGTTCCGATTGCGGCGCGTATTCGCGCAGAGACATCGAAGGAAATCGATTCGAAGTGAACATTCACCCCGGCGCACCGCCGAGCCCCGCCATCAGGCGCATCAGCCGTTCCTGCGTAGCGTCGTCGCGGGCCAGTTCGCCGACGATTCGCCCTTCCCGCATCACCAGGATCCGCGACGACAGGTGCAAGAGCTCCGGCAGCTCCGATGTGATCAGCAGAATCGCCAGCCCTTCGGCCGCCAATTCGGCGATCAGTGCGTGAATCGCGCGTTTGGCGCCGACGTCCACGCCGCGCGTTGGCTCGTCCAGGATCAGCACGCGCGGGCGCGGGCGGCGGATGAGCCACTTGGCCAGTGCGACCTTCTGCTGATTTCCGCCCGAGAGCGTCGTGAGCGGCGCATCTTGCGACGGAGTGCGGATCGCCAGTTTCTCAAAAACGCGCCCGACTTCGCGCCGCTCGCGCCAGCGGTCGATCAGCGCCAGGCGCGGCGCGAATTCGCGGAGCGCGGCCAGCGACGCGTTGAATCGCCCGCCGTGCATCAGGATCAGCCCCTGCCGCTTGCGGTCTTCGGGCAACATCGCGACGCCCGCTCGCATGGCAGCCCGGACCCTTTCCGGCGGTAGAAGGGCGGACCCCAGCCGCACTTCGCCGCGCTGCGGGCGGTCGATGCCGAAGATCGCCCGCGCGACCTCCGTTCGGCCCGCGCCGACCAGCCCCGCCAGCCCGAGAATTTCACCCGCGTGCAGACTGAAGCTGATATTCGAAAACCGACCCGCCGTGCCCAGTCCGTCGACCCGCAGCACACGCGCCCCGACCGCCGGCCGAGCGCGTTCGTCGGCGAAATACTCGGTCAGCGGCCGGCCGATCATCAGGCGCACGAGATGGTCCTCGTCGGCCTCGGCTCGCGGCAGCGTCGCGACGTGCCGTCCGTCGCGCAGCACGGTGACGCGGTCGGCCAGCTCGAGCACTTCACTCATGCGATGCGAGATGTGAATGATCGTCGAGCCGTCGCGCCGCAGCTCGCGAATCAGGTCCAGCAGGAGTTGTGATTCCGATTCGCTCAGCGAACTCGTCGGCTCGTCAAAGACCAGGATTTTCGCGCCGCTGCCGACCGCGGCGGCGATCTGCACCAGTTGCTCCTGCGCGGTCGACAGCGTGCGCACGGTCGCCGCGGGATCGAGCGCCGCACCGATGCGCGCAAGCATCCGCCGCGCCTGCTCGATCATCCGCCGGCGATCCAGCAGGAACCCCGCGCGGCGCGGGTAGCGCCCCAGCGCCAGGTTTTCGGCGATCGACAAGTCGGGGCAGAAAGCCAGTTCCTGATGAACCATTCCGATTCCGGCGGCGCGGGCGTCCGCGGGCGATCTGAATCGCCGCGACTCTCCGTCCAGGCGCATTTCGCCGCGATCGGGGCGGTGGATTCCGGCCAGGATCTTGCCGAGCGTCGATTTGCCCGCTCCGTTCTCGCCGACCACCGCGTGACATTCGCCACGGGCCACGTCGAACGACACGTCGACCAGCGCCGTCACGCCGCCGAACGACTTGCTGATGGAGCGAAACGAAATCATGCGGGCGCACAGCGGCGAAGATTCGGTGCTCGAACACGAGCGAACGCCGGAATAGTACCGAAGCGAGCGAAGCGGCGTCACCCATCGGAACGCGAAGCGCAGGCAAGGATGCGTCCTGCCGTCGGTTGCAATTGCACGGGCGCCTGAGAATCCGCCAAAGAACCGCGACGCGCCAGCGCGCGGCAGCCGGCGAAGTTCGAGTGACGAATGGCGAGTAACGAGTTGCAGCGCGGCGAACGAGAGGTCCTTCAGTGCGTACAAACACCCGCAGGCCAATCTGTAACTCGTTCTTCGCTACTCGCTATTCGCACTTCCCACGTCCGGCTGCCGCTCGCTGGCGCGTCGCGGTTCCCTGGCCCGGGCGCCGAGCGCCACCGCCGCGGCTTGACGCCCTTCGGCCCGGACAATCAAATCCACCGCATGCCCGCCCGCATCCTCGACGGCGCCGCGTACGCGGCCGAAATTCGCGAGTCGGTCGCCGCGCAAGTGCGCGAGTTTGAAGCACGCCATGCGCCCGTTCGCCTGTGCGCGCTGCTGGTCGGACAGGACGAAGCCAGCAAGCTCTATGCCGCCTCGCAACAGCGACAATGCGCCAAGGTCGGCATTGACTATGAGCTGGCCGAAATGCCAGCCGGCACGACGCAGAACGAACTGCACGCGCGGATCGACGAGCTGAACGCCAACGCGGCCGTCACCGGCGTGATCCTGCAGCTCCCGTTGCCGCCGGCCCTCGATTCCGCCGCCGCGCAGTATCGCATCGACCCCTACAAGGACGTCGAGGGCGTCAATCCGGCCAACATCGGCCTGTTGTTCTACGGCGAACCGATCATTGCGCCGTGCACCGCACTGGCCGTGAACGAGATGATTCGCCGGAGCGGCATGACGGTGCGCGGTGCGCACGCGGTCGTCGTCGGGCAGAGCCGCATCGTCGGCAAACCGGTAACGATGTTCCTGACGACGCAGGACGCGACCGTGACGGCGTGCCAGAAATTCACGCGCGACCTGTCGGCGCACACGCGCTCGGCGGACCTGCTCATCGTCGCGATCGGCCAGGCGCGGGCGATTACGGCGGATTACGTTCGGCCCGGCGCGGTGGTGATCGACGTGGGCATCAATCGCGTCGTCGAGCGCGACGCCGCCGGTAACGAGCAAGCCCGCACCGTCGGCGACGTGGATTTCGAAGGCGTGTCGCAGGTCGCCGGCGCGCTGACGCCCGTCCCAGGCGGCGTGGGGCCGTTGACGGTGGCGATGTTGCTGCGAAACACGGTCGAGGCCGCTCGCAAGCAGCTCCAGCGACCCGTCTAGGCAAACCCCGACTCCCTTGGCGACCGCTAGCGGCGCACTTCGCCCGACACGGCGCCGGTGCGGACGGTGTTCTTGGTCAGGTCGATCGTAAACGCCGGGCCGATTGCCGGCGTGTCGAAGCGCTGCGTTTGCGTGTTTTGGTATGTGATTCGCGCATCCGCGCCGCTGGCGCCAAGCACGCGGACAATGCTCTGCGGCCGGTCGAACTCGATCTGCTGCGCGGTAACTTCGCGAAGGCCGGGCCCCTGCTGGTCGCTGAGCTGAACATTTCCCTGCGCCATCAGCCATCCGAGTCGTAGCGGCCGCGCCATCGGGGCCGCGGCGACGCGCTGCCGCGCATCCTCGCTCTCGAACCGCGCTTCGACGCGATCGGATTGCAACACCGTCACGCGGCTCTTGAGCTTGGCCAGCAGCTCCGGCCGATTCACGACCTGCGGCAGCATCTGCTCGAGGTTCAGCATCTCGCGCCCGGCGCGGTGCACGAACAGCACATCGCCCTCGAACAGCACGTTGTCCTGCCGTGCGGCGCCGGCCTTTTCCGGCCCGAGCGAGTACGTCATCGCCTTCGAACACTGCATCGCGGTCTGGCTGGGGCCGCGCGTCATCAGCGCCGAGGGCACGCCCAGCGTGTCGCGGACGCCCTTTTCGTCGTCCTCCGCCATCCTCCGATTCACGAGCAGCAGCCGCGTCTGCCCGGACGTTCGCACGATGCGCTCGCGCATCAGGACGACCATTTCCGGCCCCTGGATGCTGGCTTGCACGACGGGTTGCGAGTCGCCCGGCACGAACGTCGCGGTCGACATGACACCGTTATGCACCAGCAGCCGGCGCGGCTCCTTGCGTGTTCGCTGCGGTTCGGCGGCCAGCGCCGGACGCGTCGTCGGCGCGGCGCGCGGGTCGCGGCCTTCCCAAACCGCGCGCGCCGCACGAAACAAATCGTCCGTGGGCGCTGCTCTTGGAGCGGCCGTCTTGAGCGGCACATCCTCCATCTCGAGCGTCATCGCGTCGCCCAACAGTTGCTCCTGGCCGGTGCGGGCGGCGACCTGACCGTTGAAGACGGCCGTATTCGCGCGGCCGTCGATTTCAATTGATTCGTTGCAACTGACCCACAGCGGCGTGGGGTCGTTCCGCTCGTCGCCCTGCAAGCTGCGAGCCGTTCGGGCGAACAGGCGCGGCGTCCCAAGCACGGTCATGCGCTGCGCCGGCGGATCGAGCTCGATCCGCTCGCCTCGCACCGCGTAAGGGTAGGCCGCCGCCAGCGCGTCGCGCAACTTTCCGCCGCGAACGGTCGCCTTCGTCACCGAACCTTCCGGCGAGACCGTCGCGGCGAGCGTCTCGCCGCGCGCCGCCGCCTTCTGCACGCGGTCGCGCATGCGCACCGCGCCGCGCGCCTCGACCTCGCGCGGATACGCGCGGCCGGACGCGTCGCTCGCGAACGCGAGCCGCATCCAGCCACAGTCCAGCGACTGCGTGTCGGCCTTGAGACGCACGTCTTCGCTCGCAATAGCCGATTCGAGCAGACGCTCGATCGGCTGATCGCCGGCGCCGGGCCGGAACGCGGCTTCGAGCCGATGACACGAGAGCTCCTGCCGATCCAGACGGATGCGCACGTTCCCGACGAACGCCGCCGAGCGCAGGCGGCCGTATTCGCCGAAATCCGTCGGCGCGGCGTCGGACGGGCGCGATGCCGGCCGCGTCTCCGGCTCGACCAGCAGCTCGGCCCACTCCGTCGCGCGCACGGCCATGCCGCGCCCGGCTTCCTTCGCGGGCGAGGATAGCCGCACGTCGCCGATGAGTTTGATCAGGTTTCGTCCACGATCGACATAGATGGTCTGGGCCAGCGCGGTGATTCGCTGGTTGAGCGTGAATTCGACGGGCTGATCGCCGAGGCGATAGAGCCACAATTGCTGCGATTCATCCTGGTATGCGAGCTTTCCGCATCGAATCGCCCCGTTCGGAATATCCAGTTGCAGCGGCGCGCCCTCTGCGACCAGCCGCCGACGCGCCTCGCCGCCGCGGCGCTGATCCGAGGACGGTCCGAGCGTCAGGCTGCCGCGCCAGTGAAGCACAAGCCGCTCGCGCTCCTCCGCGGCCGGGCGCGAAGCCGGCCGGCGGCGATCAAGCATCCGGCCGGCACGACCGCCCAGATCGAAGAGCAGCGTCAGTTGATCGGCGGTCAATCCGCCGATGCGTTGCGCGCCGCGAAAGTGGTCCGCCTGCACCTGCTCCTTGATCAGGCAAAGATAGGTCACGCCGTTCGAATCGCGCTCGCGCTTCGGCTTGGGCGCGGCCCCGGTCGGCGTTGAGGACGGCGAGGCCGCCAGCTCGGCCTGCGGATCACCCAACACCCCGAACACACCGTTCGCGACGTAATAAGTCAGCTCGTCGCCGTGCTCGATCAGCAGCGTTTCGACCCGGTTCGCGGCGCGATTCCACTCCAGTTGCAGGCCGGTGCCGCGAATGTCGAAATCGTCGCCCTCAACGTGCATCGGCTCCTTCGAGCGAAGCTGGCCGAGCTCCAGGTCGAATTCCAGCCGCCCAAGGCGGATCTCAATCGGTGAATCGTCCTCGCTGGCCGCCGCGTCCGCCGGCTGCGATTGCGGCTGGTAGGCCTTCCTGCGCTGAATGACGATCTTCGCGTCGCCTTCGAGCCAGCCCATTTTCGGCTTCATGTCGGTGCGTTGAACGCGATCGACCGTGATCTGGCCGCGCTCGGCGGAAACGCTGGCGACCATGCCGCTGGGCATCAGCATCACCAGTTCCGGCTTCGTCACGCGGATTTCGTTCTTGGAATCGGGGACCGGCGTCCATTCGTCCAGCAGCATGCGCTCGGTGGGCCGGCCGGTGTTGGGGTCGTAGCGCGTAAACTCAACGCGACCGCCGCCAGGCACGGTCACCGGGCCAACCTTGACTAATTCGTCCGCAGCGCGTTGGGTGCGCTCCGGCAGGCGCGCCACGTCGCCCGCCGGGACGCCGCGCGGCGGCGGTTCGCTGCGCGTCATGCGCTCGTAGCCGACGAATAGCGCCGCGAGAATTCCGATCGTGGCGATCAATACGACGACGTTGCGCAACATGCGGCTTACGCGCTCCTGTTTCCGATGATCCCGTCCTGGGCGACGTAGTGCTCGACGACGCGATCCCAGCGCCCGTCCGCCCGCAGCAGGTGCTCGATCGCTTCGCGGATCGCGCCCTCGCCGCCGGCGCGCTGCGTCACGTACCGCGCGGCGGCTTTCGCCTCGGCGACGGCGTTCGCGACGGCGATCGGATATCCGCAGCGACGCATCAGCCCCAACTCGGGCAGGTCGTCGCCGATGACCGCCGTCTGGGCGAGCTCGATCCGCAGCGCCGTCAGCAGCGGCAGGAGATCGGTCAGCTTGTCGCGGCTGTCCTGAATGCAATGCCGAATGTGCAGTTCGGCGGCTCGCCGCTGCGTACCCTGCGCGTGCTTTCCGGTGATGATGACGACCTCGCCGCCCAGCTTCTGAAACCAGCGAATCGCAAACCCATCCTGCACGTGGAACGCGCGCAGCGGACGACCGTCGTCATCGACGAACAGACGCCCATCCGTCAGGACGCCGTCAACGTCGAGCACCAGGCAACGAATCTCGGGCGTCACTCGTGTCATCGTTCGCAATCGGCGAAGCGGACCCGCTACGCCCGCCTCCGCGTCGCCGTCGCGGCCGCAGGCTGATCGCTGATGATAGGAGCAACCGACACGAATCTAAACCCCGACGGACCGCCGGGTAGTGGCTCAGTTTCGTGGAGAAACTCCCCAGCCGAGCCCCGACCGTAAGGGAGGGGTCTCTTGCGACCGCAGAAGGCCGCTCCCTTCTATGAAGCCGGGTCTGTCAAGCGGGCTGGGTCTTTTGCGACAAGAGGGGGTCAGCCTTCTATTCGGGTTTGCGCCGGTCAATCGACGTTGACACTTGGCGTCCCATTCGGCTTATGCGACGAGGCCCATTCTTACGGACGGGCTGCGGCCGATTGCGGTCCGGCTGCGCCCACGGGAGCGGTCGAGCTTTCGTCGTAACCCTGCGCATCAACCTTTCCCGCAGCGGTCGCGTGCATTGCCGCAGGGCTTCCAGGCTGCCCTGCGTCCAACCGCTCTTGCCGCGTTTCAGACCGCTGTCCGCACGCAGCAGCAGCGCCCGGATCTGGACCTTCCAGCGCGTCTGCGCCACCACGATCGCTTCGCGGGCCTGAATCAACCTCGACCACCACCAGCTTCGGCGCCAGGCGGATCAGCACTTTGCGGATCGTCTCGCGATTGGTGTTGAAGCTGCCCACCTGCTCTTCCTGACGCGCGTCGCGGAACGCGAAAACCGACTTGCTCTGCCCCAGATCAATCGCGAGAATCGACATCGCCGGGTCTCCTCAAGATGCTGAATTCATCTTTGGGCCGGCCACACGGCCGAGCCCGTCCGGCGGAGATTAACCGCCAGGAGACCCGGCTTTCATAGCTTCTTACGGGCGGGCCTCGGTGTCGGGCGTTTTCCCGGGGTCGCATGCGAAATTGAGCCACTACCGAATGATGAATTCTGAATGCAGAACGCGGCAGGCGCTGCGCTCTGCATTCTTCATCAGATTAGACCGCCGCCATCCGCCTCCGTCGCCGGCGTTTTTTCACGATCCCCAACCGCGGTGCGTTGGCTTCGCGCGGGCGAAGCTCGTTCGCCAGGCGCAGCACGTCCTTGGCGGATTCGGCGTACACGTCGGCGCCGATCTCCAGCCACAGCCCCTCGGCGCGGTTGAACACGCCGCCGCTGACGACAACGTTCATCGCCGAGCAGACGCCGATCTCGCGCACCATTTCGATCAACCGCCGCGTTTCGGGCACGTCCTGCGGGCGCGTGCCGAAAATCAGCAGCACGTCCGGACGAAGCTGGCCGACAAGCGTCAGCACTTCGTCATGCGGCACCGCGCCGCCAAGGAAGTACACTTCCCAGCCGTCGGCCTGGAACAAGTCGCCGACCAGTTGCGCGCCGATCTCCTCACCCTCGCCGCAGGCGCTGTGCACCAGGACGCGCTTGCCGTTGTGTGCCTTTCGCGGCAGGTGCGCCTGCAGCTGGGCGGCGACGGTGCGGTTGATGCGGCAGGCCATGCTTTCGATGGCCGAGTTGATGCGGTCGGAGCGGAACAGCCGCTCGATCTGCGTCATCGCCGGCCAGACCACATCGCGGATCATGGCGTCCGCATGTTGTCCGTCGGTGATCGCGTGATTGATGATTTCGAAGCACTCGGCACGGCGGCCGGCCATGAGCGGCTGGAGATAGCGCGTCAGCAGCGGTTCGGGCATGGATTCGCCTCCCGTTGACGCGGCGGGCAGATCCAGACGCCCTGCGCGACAACTTTCGAACGCCGGCGCTTCCATGCTCCGGAAGGGAGTCCGCGATCCGGCGCACCTGCCGAACCCGGACGGCCATGCGTATCGGCGCGCGGTTGCGAAGTTCTTAAGCCCGGCACAGGCGTTCGCGCAGACGCGAGACGGCCCTCCGGCGGCTGGTAATAACGGCGTCTGCCGCGAACCAGTCGCGACTTTTCTCGGATCCGTTGGCGCGCGCACTCGGACGACGGCAGAGTTTGCGGCGCGCGGGTCGGCGGAACGGAAATGCGTGCGGGACGGCGTGTGCCCGGACGTTGGACGGCGCGAAGTTGAACTGACGGCGACCGGATGAGGTGGCCTGGGTGATCGGGCGAGCAATGCCGCGCTATCCGAATGACGGTAGCGCCGAATGAAGGCGCGACGACGGTGCGTATGCGACGGCGCGAAAACGTTCGACACCGAAGCCCAGATGGCAGGGAACCATACAGGAACGGCTCGCCGAATGTCGCGAGGGACCCCTCGCCTGCGATCGGTGCTCCGCTCGGGAGTCCGTTCGCGAATTTGATACACTGCCTGAAGCACTTTGGCCGTTGACGCCGATCCCTATGTGCGAGTAGTAAAGCTGATTATGACACGGCCGGGCACCCGCCAGCCGCGAATTCCAGGTCTCGAGGTGATCCGATG
The DNA here is from genome assembly GCA_046350315.1 of Phycisphaerae bacterium. Taxonomy (GTDB): domain Bacteria; phylum Planctomycetota; class Phycisphaerae; order UBA1845; family Fen-1342; genus CAZHTF01. The sequence continues at coordinate 196,432 of JAXMAP010000002.1, read as the reverse complement.
AGCACCAAGCCGCAATCGCAGGCCCCGAAAGAACGCATCAACATCACGTATCGACCGGCGACGAACACGAAGGAGCAGAAAGAGCTCCCGTTCCGCCTGGCGATGATGGGCGACTACACGATGCGCCCGGACGACACGCCGCTCGAAGAGCGGAAGATGATCCGCGTCGACAAGGACAGTTTTAGCGACGTGATGAAGAGCCAGAATCTGAATCTGACGGTGAACGTCGCGAACAAGCTCACCGGCAACAAGGGCGACGAGATGGGCGTGCAGCTCAAGTTCGCGTCGCTCAAGGACTTCGAGCCGGAGCGAATCGCACGGCAGGTCCCGGAGCTCAACCAGCTCCTCGAGACGCGCGAGGCGCTCAGCGCTCTGAAGGCCCCGTTGGCCAACAAGCGCGACTTCGCCAAAAAGATCCAGGACATCGTCAAGGACGAGGAAACCCGCAAGAAGCTGATGTCCGCGCTCGGGCTGGACAAGCCCGAAGCGTAGATCGCGCGGTGCGGGCGTGCGTCCGCATGCGCCACGGTTTGATGGGTGGTACGGGCCTCTGGCCCGTACCCGACTTTGAGCGGGCGAGACGCCCGTACCACCCGAGGAAATCGGAGAAGACTCATGGCCGATGCACCGCAGACTGCTCCGCAGGCCGCCGAGGCGATGTCGCCGGAAGTGGCCGCTTTGCTTGACGAAATCACCGTCGCAACCGGAATCAAGGACCGCGAAGCGGCCCGCGTCGCCAATCGCGGCGTGAAGGAGCTGCTGGCGCATCTGTTCCGCTCGCCGGCCGAAAAGATCGACAAGGCGCTGATCGACGCGTACATCGCCGAGATCGACAGCAAGCTCAGCTCCCAGATCGACGAGATCCTGCACAACGAGCAGGTGCAGAAGCTGGAATCGGCCTGGCGCGGGCTGAAGTTCGTGATCGACCAGACCGATTTCCGCGAGAACATCAAGATCGACATTCTGAACGTGTCGAAGGAAGAGATGCTCGAAGACTTCGAAAACGCGCCGGAGATCCCCAAGAGCGGTCTGTATCAGCACATCTACACGGCCGAGTTCGGCCAGGCCGGCGGCGAGCCGTTCGGCGCCATGGTGGCCAACTACGAGTTTGGCCCCGGTCCGCGCGACATCGCGCTGATGCAAAAGGTTTCCGCCGTCGCCGCCATGTCGCATTGCCCCTTCATCGCCGCCGCCGGGCCGGAGATGTTCGGCGTCGACGACTTCCAGGCGCTGCCGAAGCTGAAGGACCTCAGCAGCGTGTTTGAAGGGCCGCAATACACGAAGTGGAACTCGTTCCGCGATTCGCCCGACTCGCGCTACTTCTCGTTGACGCTGCCGCGCTTCCTGCTGCGGCATCCGTATTCGCCGGAGGGCAATCCGGTCAAGGCGTTCAACTATGAAGAAAAGGTGACTGACAGCCACAGCAAGTACCTGTGGGGCAACGCGTCGTACGCCTTCGCCACGCGGCTGACGGCCAGTTTCGCCGGCTCGCGCTGGACGATGAATTGCACCGGCCCGCAGGCGGGCGGCATGGTCGAGAACCTGATCCTGCACCAGTACAAGTCGCTCGAAGGTATCGAGACCAAAATCCCGACCGAAGTGCTGATCTCCGACCGCCGCGAGTTCGAGCTGGCGGAGTCCGGCTTCATCGGCCTGACGATGTACAAAAACACCGACAAGGCCTGCTTTTTCAGCGCCAACTCGGTGCAGAAGCCCAAGACCTTCCCGGATACGGAGGAAGGCCGCCGCGACCAGACGAATTACAAGCTCGGCACGCGCCTGCCGTACATGATGATGATCTCGCGCCTGGCGCACTATCTGAAGGTGATTCAGCGCGACAATCTTCAGACCTGGCAGACGCCGGTGAAAATGCAGACCGAGCTGACCGAGTGGATGCGGCAGTATCAATCCGACCAGGACAACCCGACGCCGGAAGTCGCTAACCGCCGCCCGATCCGCAAGTTCGCGATAAACGTGGTCGAAGTTGAGGGCGAAGTGGGCTGGTACAAGGTCGATCTGCAAGTCATGCCGCACATCAAGTTTGAAGGCGCGAATTTCTCGCTTTCGCTGGTGGGAAAACTCGACAAGGAATAACAGCGCGACCGGCGGCGAATCCGGCGGATCGAAACTCACGGGATCGGGGCGGGAAACTCGCCTCGATCCCGTGCTTCGTTTCGATTCGCGGCACTGAAAATTGACCAGTGCCCAACTCGCAATTCACGATTGTTTGCAATTGACCAGCACGCTCGCCCAGCACGCGATCGCCTCGCCCCGCCCGATTGCGTCCAAGCCCTCGTTGGTCCCGGCCTTTACGCCGATTCGCTCCGGCGGTAGCGCGAGGAGCGCGGCCAGCGACGCGCGAATCGCCGACTTGTGTTCGGCGAGCTTCGGGCGTTCGGCGATGATCGTCACATCCACGTTCGCGGGGCGAAGGCCGAATGTGGCGATGCGCTCCAGCACGGCGCGAACGAAATCGCGGCTGTCGGCGTCTTTCCAGCGCGGGTCGCTGTTGGGAAACAACTCGCCAATGTCGCCCAGCGCCGCGGCCCCGAGCAGCGCGTCGCAGATCGCATGCAGCACCACGTCCGCGTCGCTATGGCCGGCCAGGCCGAATTCGCAGGGAATCTCAACGCCGCCGAGCACAAGCCGCCGGCCGGGCTGAGTTCGGTGAATGTCGACGCCGATGCCAGTTCGATAGGGCACGTGATTGCTCCGCACTTCCACGTCGGTCAGAGCCGCGACCGTAACGGAGCGGTCGGGCCAACGCCAAAGGCCGTTCGGCAAATCGAGCCGGCGTCGAAGCCCCGCGCCGACCGCTCCCTCAAGGTCGCGGCCCTGACAGAAGCTTCTTCAATCGCGGCTCGACGGGAACTTCTGCATTCCGCATTTATCGCGCCCGACGTTCACGAACGTATAATTGTTACGGAGAATGCAATGGTCCGCGAGCGAGCGCTGACGCAGCGCGACATTTACGGCACGCCCGGTCGGCCGCGCGCAGACGCGGAGCGCGAAGTCAGTATCGGCGCGTACGCCCGCCGCATGTGGCGGCGGCGGCTCGCAGTGGGCGCGCTTGGGCTGGGGCTGATCGGCAGCGCCGCGTGGCTCTACGCCGCGCTCACCTCGGCCGACCCGAAGGTGCCGCCGGGCACGCGGGTCGCGATCGTGCGCTGCGATTCGTGCGGCGCCGACGAACGAATTACGCGGCCGATCGCCGAGGCCGGGCCGGCGATCTGTCCGCATTGCGGCAAGCACACCGCTCGCGAATTGTGGCGTTGCCGCTCCTGTGGCGCGGATTTTGTGCCGAACGACGGGTCGCGGCTGGTGGCTTGCCCCAAATGCCGCAGCACGGCCGTCGGAACGGCGGCGGGAAGCTAACGGCGGGGTCGAGAGTCGGCGGACGCGGCTCGGGAGCCGCGCTGGAGAGCGCCGGTTTCGGATTCGAACAGGCGGTGCACGGGTAACGGCCGGCGTCAGATTGGTCGATAACATCCGATATCGTCGTAGTGTCGTGTGGGCTTGCTGCGTTCGCCGCACCGGATGCGGCGGTCGCGCCAAAACGGAAGAACACGCCCCGCGCCAGCCGGCGCGTCGGCGTCTTGACGGGAGTCCCGAATGTCGAAGCGAGATTCACTGCTCTCGATCGTCGATCGACACCTGGATAGCGGCAAATTCCGCCAGCAGCACTGGGAGGGCACGTTCTACGAGTACCTCGACATGGTGGTCGCGAATCCGCGCCTGGCGCGGAACGCGTTCCAACGCGTTTACGACATGGTCCTGCACTTCGGGACGCGCAAGTATTCGTATCTCAAGCAGGATTTCGTCCATTACAAGTTCTTTGACGACCCGATCGACAACGGCGGAGACGCCGTCTTCGGCCTCGACGGCGCCTTGATGCGCCTGGTCGATTTCTTCAAGTCCGCGGCGCAGGGTTACGGCACCGACCGCCGCATCCTGCTCCTGCACGGCCCGGTCGGCTCGAGCAAGAGCACGATTGTGCGGCTGCTGAAGAAAGGCATGGAGTATTACTCGCAGCTCGAAGAAGGCGCGCTGTACACGTTCGCCTGGAAAATCCCGAACGACCGCGGCGAGGTGGAGCTGCACCCGTGCCCGATGCACGAGGAGCCGCTGAAGCTGATCCCGCGCCGGGCGCGCAAGGAAATCCTGGCCCAGATCAACGCCGACCTGGGCGAGGATAAGCAGGTGCGCGTCGATGGCGATCTGGACCCCTTCTGCCGCCGGATGTTCGAGGACCTGCTGCTGCGCTACAACGGCGACTGGCGCAAAGTGGTCGAGCACGTGGTGGTGCGGCGCGTGACGCTGTCGGAGAAGGACCGCGTCGGCGTCGGCACGTTCCAGCCCAAGGATGAGAAGAACCAGGACTCGACCGAGCTGACCGGCGACATCAATTACCGCAAGATCGCGATGTACGGCTCGGACTCCGACCCGCGCGCGTTCAACTTCGACGGCGAATTGAACATCGCCAACCGCGGCGTGTGCGAGTTCATCGAAATCCTGAAGCTGGATGTCGCGTTCTTGTACGACTTGCTGGGCGCGACGCAGGAACACACGATCAAGCCTAAGAAGTTCGCGCAGACCGACATCGACGAGGTGATCATCGGGCACACCAACGAGCCGGAGTACAAGAAGCTGCAATCCAACGAGCTGATGGAGGCCTTCCGCGACCGCACCATCAAGATCGACGTGCCCTACAACATCCGCCTGTCGGATGAGATCAAGATCTACGACAAGGACTTCTCCAAGGAGAAAGTGCGCGGCGTTCACATTGCGCCGCACACGGTCGAAGTCGCGGCGATGTGGGCCGTGTTGTCGCGTTTGGACGAGCCGAAGAAAGCCGGACTGACGCTCTTGCAGAAGCTGAAGCTCTACGACGGCAAGAACATCCCGGGCTTCACGGAGGATTCGGTCAAGGAGCTGCGCGAGGAGTCCCCGCGCGAAGGCATGCAGGGCATCAGCCCGCGCTACATTCAGGACAAAGTCTCGAACGCGCTGGTCAGCGAGCAGTCGCAGATGGACCGGGCCATCAACCCGTTCATGGTGATGAACGAGCTGGAGAATGGCCTTTCGCACCACTCGCTGATCACCGACGAGGAGCAGAAGAAACGCTACAAGGAGCTGCTCAGCGTGGTGCGCGAGGAATACGAGGACATCCTGAAGGGCGAGGTGCAGCGCGCCATCTCCGCCGACGAAGACGCCATCAAGCGGCTCTGCGCGAATTACATCGAAAACGTGCGGGCCTACACGCAGCACGAGAAGGTGCGCAACCGCTACACCGGCCGCGACGAGCCGCCCGACGAGCGCCTGATGCGCAGCATCGAGGAGAAGATCGACATCCCCGACAGCCGCAAGGACGATTTCCGCCAGGAGATCATGAATTACATCGGCGCGCTGGCGCTGGACGGCAAGAAGTTCGAATATCACACCAACGCCCGGCTGCACAAGGCGCTCGAGCTCAAGCTGTTCGAGGACAGCCGCGACACGATCAAGCTCAAGAACGTCGTCAGCGGCGTGGTCGACGACGAGACGCAGGCCAAGATCGACGTCGTCAAGCAGCGGCTGATCAAGTTCTTTGGATACAATGAAACCAGCGCCACCGAGGTGCTCAACTACGTCGCGAGCATCTTCGCCCGCGGCGACAGCAAGCAGGACTGACGCGATGGTCGTTCGAACGCGGGCAATCAAGGAGAGCAGCGGCGGCGTGATTGACGACGCATGTGTGCTCACCTACTACGGCTGCCGGCCGGCAGATTGGGAGGAGACGGCGGACGAGAAACGCTTCGTCGAGTTCATTGACGGGAGGTTGATCGTGCACGCGCCGGCGGGATTGACGCATCAGGATCTGTTTGATTTCGCGTACCGTCTGCTTGGGAATCACGTCGAAGCTCGGAAGCTTGGGCGCGTCCTCGCGGGCCCTTTCGCGATGGACCTCTCCGCCGACCGAAAATTCGAGCCGGACATCATGTTCCTCTCGCGCCGCGCCGCCGCGAACCTGACCGACGACCGCCTGCTCGGCCCGGCTGACCTGGCGATCGAGATCGCCTCGACCAGCACGCGCGGCTACGACCGCGGCGAGAAACGCGAGTGCTACCGCGTCGGCGGCGTGCGCGAATACTGGATGATCGACCCGATCGATCGCGTCGTCACGCTGGACCGCCCGGCCGGAACGCAGGTGGCCCGTGCGAGCGAAGGCGTGCTGCGCAGCGAGCTATGCGCCGGCTTCTGGCTGCGCGCCGAGTGGCTCTGGGCCGGTCCGCTGCCGCCGGTTGCGCACTGTCTGGACGAGCTCCTTCGCGCATGAGAAGCGCGGAACGCGAGGCGCAAGATCCTTCCATCTTCGACAGCCCGCCGGAGCCTCCCGCGCTTGAATGCCTCGGGTGCGACTACAACCTCACCGGCCTCTCCGGTCCGCTCTGTCCGGAATGCGGTGAGCCCTTCGATCGCGACCGCTTGCGAGACTGGTCGTTCAACATCCAGGCAACGCTACCGTGGGAGCGCGACTCTAGCGTCATTCGTTTTGCGCAAACGCTGGGATTATCGCTGACTCGCCCCGATTGGGCCGCACGCCGCTTCTCGCCCCGGCACGATTCGACGCGCGCAGCGCTCTTTTCCGCGTGCTGCTACGTGCTCGCCGTTTTCGTCATGCTCATCCGGGTCGACAGCATGCGAGCGGACTGGACTTTCTCGCTCGCAATCTTTGGCGGTCTGGTCGGTGTTCTGAGTTGCGAGCTCATCACGGCGCGCGTTCTGGCGTGGATTCTGCGGCCCGCCCGGCTACCACGCAGTGTCAGCCGCTACCACTTCTGGCGCGGGCTGACACATTACACGAGTGGTTATTGCGTGCTGACGGCGTATTGGGCCGCTTACACGCTGACCGCGCCACGCGGCGCCAATTGGGACACGGATTGGGTCATGAGCGCAAGCGCAAGCGCAATCTTCTCCTATTGGACGATCGCGCTTTGGACCATGATCATGACCCGCAGGCGCGGGTTGATCCGGACTGCCCTGGCGTGCCTGGCGGTTCCGCTGATCGGGGTTGGTTCGATTGCGGTCGGGTATCTTGCGGCGGTGTTGGTGGTGTTTGGAAGCAGGTTCTGATTGGCCGAACCTACTACGAGATTCGGGCTTGATCGCAGGTTCCCAGCGGCTCTCGGCGAGCGAACTCACGAAGAACGCCCGGCACGCGGACAACCGGTAATCGCCGGCGCGATCGCACGTTGTTTCGGCGATGCACGCACGATCACCGTCGGCTAGGATTCAACCCAGCCGCGCGACAAGCGTCCGCGGGCCGCATCCCCCGAAAGGCGAATCCGATGCTCGACCCGGCTCAACTCGAGCGAATCCTCGCCCAGGCGCGCCTCGCCCCGTGCGTCGAATCGCTCGGATTGACGTTGCTCGAAGCTCAGCCCGGCTGGTGCCGACTCTCGGCCCGGCACGACCCGCGCTACGACGGCGTGCTGCCCGGCTTTCACGGCGGAATGCTGGCCAACGTCGCCGATTGCGCGGCGTGGTTCGCGGTCGTCACGCAGATCGACCCGGCCGAGACGTTGCTGACGACCGATCTTGACGTGCGCTATCTGAATCCGTGCCTGACGGACGTAATCGCCGCCGCCCGCGTGATCAAGCTGGGCAAGACGCTCTGCCCGGTGATGGTCGAGCTGGGCGACACGGCGGGACAGGCGGTCGCGATCGCGCAGGTGACGTACATCCGGGTAGATTCAGTCCGCGCGGTGACAAACGGCGTCTCGAACCCGCGCGGCGCAAGCGATTCGTAGGAAGCCCGCACGCGCCAGCCAGCGGCAGCCCGAGCAAGGTAGCGTTAGGCGAAGCGCGAGAACCGATCGGTGACATGCCTGCGGCGTTTGGCAGGCATGCGGTTGGCGAGTCGGCCCGGTGCTTTCTTGCCGTGCGGAAAGCTGGCCTCCGGGTCGCGCGCCGCGGTCACGTTGCCGCGCGTGGGGCGCGGCACTACGCTCTGCCGCCGTGAATCCTGGCGCGAAATTCATCGTGGTCGACGGCCCGGACGGCTGCGGCAAGGGCACGCTGCTGGCGCGCCTTGAGCCGGAAATCGCCGCCGCGGGCGGCCAGTGCGTGCGCGCCAAGGACCCCGGCGGCACGCCGATCGGCGATCGAATCCGCCATCTTCTGCTCGGCTACGACCTTTCCCAAATGGACCCGCGCTGTGAGACGCTGCTGTTCATGGCGTCTCGCGCGCAGCTTGTGGCCGAGGTGATCCGCCCGGCCCTGGCCGTGGGAAAGACGGTTCTCTGCGACCGCTTCATTTCGGCCACGTGCGCCTATCAGGTGGCGGCCGGTTTTCCGCGCGACGAGGTGATCCAGCTCGGCCGGCTCGCCGTCGGACAAACCTGGCCCGATCTGACGATCGTGCTTGACGTTTCGCCGGAGGTTGGTTTCGCCCGCACCGGGCGAACGCCACAGCAGGCGCGCCGCCGGCGGGCCGCGAACGGCGGCCAGGTGGCCATGTTCGAGGACGCGTCCGCGGACGCGATGGAGTCCCGGCCACTGGCGTTTCACCGCCAGGTGGCGGCGATTTTCCGCGAGCTGCCGACTTTCTACCCGACGCCGGTTGTGGTCATTGACGCTTCGCGCGACGCCGAGAGCGTTTTTCGCGACGCGAAGGAGGCGCTGCGCCGTGCGTTTGGCTGATGTGCTCCATCAGGAGCGCGCCATTTCGATCCTGCGCCGCGCGCTGCGCAACGGCCGCGCCCATCACGCCTACCTCTTCGATGGACCCGAAGGTGTCGGTAAGGAGCGCACGGCGATCGCCCTTGCGGCGCGCCTGCTTTGCGAGACACCCGATCTTCCGCCGGATGCGGATGCCTGCGGCGCGTGCCGCTCTTGCGCCCTGCTGGCCGGCGACAACCACCCCGATTTTCATCTGATCCATCGCGGGCTTCACAAGCTGCACCCCGATCGCAACGTCCGCGCCACCAAGGGGCTGTTTCTTACGGTCGACGTGATCCGGCACTTCCTGATCGCACCGGCGTCCGCGTCGCCGGCGATGGGCCGGCGGCGCGTGTTCGTCATCCGCGACGCCGAGCGGATGAACGAGGAAGCGCAGAACGCCCTGCTCAAGACGCTCGAAGAGCCGCCCGGGGCGGCGTGCCTGATGCTATTGAGCTCGTCGGCGAGCCGATTGCTGGCGACCATTCGTTCGCGCTGTCAGCGAATCCCGTTTGGACTACTGCCAGTCGAATTTGTCTCGCAGCGCCTGGTCGCGCAAGCGCGGATCGACGCGCCGGCGGCGCAAACGCTGGCGCGGCTCTCGGACGGGCGGCTCGGCGCGGCGTTGCGCTGGCAGCGAGCAAGTTTGCTCGATGCCCTCAGCGCGATCGCCGAGCGTGTCGTGGCCGACCCGGCGGACGACCCAGAGGCGTTCGGCAAGTCGCTGCTGGCGATCGCGGGCGAACTTGGAACGCGCCTGGCGGAAATCGGTGAGCGCGCGGACGATGCGGCGCGCGGCGAAAGCGGTCGGCGGCGTGGGGAGCCCGATCCCGGCCGCGCCGGCGCAGCGCCGAGCGTACCGGACGAAGACGACGGCGGCGCGCCGGAGTCCGCCGAGCGCGAGGCCGGCGATCGCGACGCGCGCGATGTGCCGACTGATCAGCTTCGCGACGGCCTTCGGCTGGTCTTTGCCGCCGTCGCTGCGCTGCTGCGCGACGCGCTGCTTGCCCAAATCCGCGTAGCCGCGCCGCGCGGCCTGCCGGCGTTTTCCGCGTCCGCCGACACGTTGGCCCGAGCGTACGACGCCGAGCGCCTGGAAGCGGCGATCGAGTCGGTGGTCGGCGCCGAGCGCATGATCGACCGCAACGTCGCGGCGCAACTGGCGTGTGAGCAGATCGCGCTGGGGCTGGCGGGGGTGGAGGCGATTGCGGAGTAGATCATCGCCGAGGGCAACGACGAGCTTCAGCCCGCCTGCCCGTATTGCGGCGCGAATCTCTCGAAGCACCCGTGAAAATCGTATTGCCCGTCACGTGCTTCCATGATTCGCGTCGATCGAGCGCATCGGTCAAGTCGTTGCACGAGATTCGCTTCGAACGGCTACAATTCTCACATAAGCCGAGTTCACCGCTCTGGAGCCGTGACGAATGTTCGCCCATTCCGCCTCACCGACCGTATCGCCCGACCGAACCGCCGCGCCGCGCGCCGGCGATGATCCGACCACCATCTCCGGTATCCCCGTGCAGCGCGTCTACACCGCTGACGATCTGAGCAGCGTGGATCCGGACAAGATTGTGGGCCAGGCCGGCTGCTATCCGTTCACGCGCGGCATTCACGCCGAGATGTATCGCCGCAAGACCTGGACAATGCGGCAGTTCGCCGGCTTCGGCAACGCGGCCCAGACCAACGAGCGCTTCAAGTACCTGCTCGAACACGGACAGACCGGCCTTTCGACCGCCTTCGACCTGCCCACGCTGATGGGCCGCGACAGCGACGATCCGCTGGCATTGGGCGAAGTTGGGAAGTGCGGCGTCGCGATCGCCTCGCTCGAAGATATGCGCGTGCTGTTCTCCGGCATCGATCTGGCCGAAGTCAGCACCAGCATGACGATCAACGCCCCGGCGGCGATCTTGCTGGCGTTCTACATCTGCGTCGCCCGCGAACAGGGCGTCAGCCTCGACAAGCTGCGCGGCACACTCCAAAACGACATTCTGAAGGAATTTCACGCCCAGAACGAATACGTCTTCCCGCCGCCGGCCAGCGTCAAGCTGGTCATCGACACGATCGAATACTGCACGCAGCAAATGCCGCAGTGGAACACGGTCAGCGTCAGCGGCTACCACATCCGCGAGGCCGGCGCGACGGCGGTCGAGGAGCTGGCCTTCACACTGGCGGACGGCATCTGCTACGTGCAGGAATCGCTGAAGCGCGGCCTGGACGTGGACGCCTTCGCGCCGCGGCTGAGCTTCTTCTGGGATGTGCACAACGAATTTTTCGAAGAGATCGCCAAGTTTCGCGCCGCGCGGCGCATCTGGTCCCGCGTCATGCGCGACCGCTTCAAGGCCAAGAACGAGCGAAGCTGGTGGCTTCGCACGCACGCCCAGACCGCGGGCGTCTCGCTCACCGAGCAGCAGCCGATGGTGAACATCGTTCGCGTGGCGTACCAGGCGCTGGCGGCGGTGCTGGGCGGCACGCAGAGCCTGCACACCAACAGCATGGACGAGACGCTGGCCCTGCCCACCGAGCAAGCCGTCAAGATCGCCCTGCGCACGCAGCAGGTCATCGCCGAGGAGACCGGCGTTACGCACACGGTCGACCCGCTGGGTGGCAGCTATTTCGTCGAGAGTCTGACCAACGAGGTCGAGCGCCAGGCGGTCGAGATTTTGGACGAAATCGACCGCATGGGCGGCGTCGTGGCCGCGATCGAACGCGGCTATTTCCGCCGCGCGATCGCCGACTCTTCGGCCCGTTTCGGCGGCGAGATGGAGCGCGGCGAGCGGACGATCGTCGGGATCAACAAGTACGTGGATGACGAGAGCCCGCCGATCGAGATCCTGCGGATCGACGAATCGGTGGAACGCGAGCAGGTGGCGCGGCTGAAGGCGCTACGGCAGCGGCGCGATGTGGCCCGCCACAAGAATGCGCTGCGCAGTCTGCAGGATGCCGCTCGTCGCGGCGACAACGTGATGCCGGCGCTGGTCGAGGCCAGCGCGGCGATGGCGACCGTGGGCGAGATGATGGATACGCTAAAGAGCGTCTACGGCACGTATGACGGCGGGCCGGAGTGGTAATGAGCGGAGCTTAGCAGCTTGAAACCGACGGCGTACCTGGATTCGACGGTGCCAAGTTATTGGCTACCGCAATCGGCCGAGCCGATCGTGCACGCGCGTCACCTCATCACGCGTAAGTGGTGGACCGAAGAGCTTCCACGGTTCGACGCTTGTGTTTCGCAGTTGTAGTGGAGGAGCTTGCGCGAGGCGACTCAACCCGAGCCGGAGATCGGCTGCGGCTGATCGAGAAAATGCCCCTGCTGGAAATCGACGAGGACGTGGAACGCGCGGCGGAGTTCTACGTCCGTCATTTTGCAATGCCGCGCCACAATCTGCGCGACGCTTTTCACCTCGCATTGGCATCGGTCCATGAGATAGAATATCTGGTGACTTGGAACTTCGCGCATCTGGCGAACGCCGGAAAGCGCACCCATATTGAAGTGCTCAATCGGCGTCTGCATTTGCCGTCACCGGTTATCTGCACGCCCGAAGAGCTCATGCTCGAAACGAATTGAGGTTCCCGTGTACGTTGACCCGGTAGTCGCGGAAATCCGTCGAAACGCCGAGGAAATCGCTGAGCTCTGCTGCGACGACGTGCACCGTATGGCCGAGTACTTCCGCGAAGCGGCTCGCCAATCCGGGCGACGCGTAATCGCGCGGCGACGTGCATCGCCGCCGACCGGCCCGCCAGACGCGAAGGCGGATCGACCGCCGGACTAGCGGCCAGGAGCTCGCGAGTCACGGCGCGGACCCAACCAGTGCACCGAGTAGTCCACCGCGCAATTCACGTTCGCGTGAGCGCGGACGCTCTCTGCGTCGAGCTGAGCGACGGGCGCATCATTTCGGCGCCGCTGGCTGGTATCCGCGCCTGCTGCACGGCAGCGCGCGAGAGCGCGCCAACCGGCGCCTGATCGGCCGCGGGCGAGGATATCAGCGTCGAAGGGCTTCTCGCCGGCCGCGCTTTCGGCGAGAGCCAGGCGTCATTCAAGAAGTGGCTCATGCGTCGTTCCGGGGTTGGCAAATCACGCGCATCTCGAGGGCGGCGACTGCGTGCGAAAACGCGATCAGCGTGATTTTGATTGTGCAAATGGGACACGCTTGGATGTCGACGCAACGTGGACGGAGGGCCGGAGTGGCGAGCAATTCTCTGATTACTTCTGGCAATCTCTCGGGCACCGTAAACGCGGTCGAAGACGCGCTGGCGTCTGGTCAGCCGCTCGCCGCCGACGTGGCCGCCCGCGCATCGCACTACTGCAAAGGCTGCGGCTACATTCTTGACGGCTTGCCGGAGGAGCGCTGCCCCGAATGCGGGCGCGCGTTTTCGCGGCGTGACCCGCGCACGTATTTGCACACTCGGCGAGTGAGGTGGTCACACCGGGTCGTCCGCGCGGTGAAATGGGGCGCGCTAACGGCACTGACCCTCACACCGATCTCCTGCCTGGCTTTCAGGTTCGCGTACTACACCGACGGGGAAGTTGGGGCCGGCGTCACCCTTTTCGGTTGGTTTTTGGGGTGCTGCATTGCGCTGGCTACCGCGGTAGTCGGCAGTCGCCGCGTAACGGTTGCAGTCGTCCTTCTTCTCGCGGCGATTCTCGTAGGGCGCCAGGCGCTGCTCGGCATCCGCCTTTGGGCGCTGGAGCGCGAAGCGCGGCACCTGGTCGCGTGGATCGAGGCTGAAGGTGTTCGGGCGGGATCCTACCCGGCGGGTTTGCCGACGCGCGCATTTCGCGACGCGAGCCTGTCGACTCATTTCGGATACACGTCGCCGGCCTACACCAACAGGGGGCAGGTCCCGTACGAGTTACGTTGGTGGGTATTCGATGACCACATCGCGTACTGGTACAACGAGTTGGACGGGTACGCGTATTACGCGGATTGAGCGCGGCAACCCAAAGATTTCGGTTTCGGTGACGAATTCAAAGACAGCGCGGCGTCGCGCGCGTGGGCTGCGGGCCGCGCCGGCGTTTGAAAATGCGCGCGAGTCTATAATGCGCCGCCCGGCGGGCCGCTGGTACCATGCGCCCGACGCCGCGCCGCGCGGCATGCACTCGGTCGGGACGGCTCGCGCGGCAGGCGTCGCAACCTACGGAGATTTACAGATGGGAACGTACATGACACGCCAATCCTGCAGATGGGCCGCTGCGCTGTTCTGCGCGCTGCTGGTGGTCGCGCCGGACGCGCTGGCGGCCAAAAAGGTCGTACGCGTGGTGCTCGACGGCGCGATTCCGGAAGCGCCGCTGCCCGAGATGGACTTTTCGGCCCTCTTCGGCGGCGAAAAAACGCGCACGCTGCGCCAATGGACGCAGATGATCCATCGCGCCGCGAAGGATTCGAGCATCTCGGGCATGGTGCTGATCATCGAGAACCCGCAGCTCGGCTTCGCGCAGGCCGAGGAACTGCGGCAGGCGATGTCGGTCTTTCGCGCCACCGGCAAGAAGATTCACTGCTATATCGATCACGCCGGCAACCGCGAGTACCTGCTGGCCAGCGGCGCCGACCATATTACGCTGGCCGAAACCAGCTCGCTCGACATCACCGGCATCTTCGCCGAGCTCAGCTTCTACAAGGGCATGCTCGACAAGATCGGCGTGCAGGCCGACATGCTGCACTGCGGCGCATACAAGAGCGCGCTGGAACCCTACACGCGCACCGAGCCGAGCAAGGAAAACGCGGAGATGATCAACTGGCTGCTCGACGGGCTGTACGCCCGCATGACGCAGTTGATCGCGGAAGGCCGCTCGCTCACGCCGGAAAAGGTCAAGGAAGCGATCGACAACGCCCCGCTTGAGGCCAAAAACGCGCTGGAGCGCAAACTGGTCGACACCGTCAGCTCCTTCCCCGAGTTCCGCCGCATGATCCAGAAGGAATACGGCAAGGATGTGGAGCTGGTGAAGAACTACGGCGACAAAGCCGAGCTCAAGCTGGACATGAGCAATCCGTTCGCGTTCTTCAACCTCTTTCAGGAAATGATGGCCAAGGCCTCGGAAGACAAAAAGCCCGGCATCGCGCTGATCTACATCGACGGAGCGATCACGGTCGGCCGCAACGAGCAGGGTTTTATGGCCAGCGGAACGGGCGGAAGCACGACCATCCGCGCCGCGATCGAAAAAGCCCTGCACGACGAAGCCGTCAAGGCGGTCGTGCTGCGCGTCGACTCGCCCGGCGGCTCGGCGCTCGGCAGCGACATCATGTGGGAAGCCGCGACGCGCCTGGGCAAGGAAAAACCGCTGGTCGTCAGCATGGGCAACGTCGCCGGCAGCGGCGGCTACTACGTCTCCATTCCCGGCGACACCATTTTCGCCGACGAGACCACCATCACCGGCTCGATCGGCGTGGTGGGCGGCAAGCTGGTCTGGAACAAGCTGATGACGGAGTTTCTGGGCATCACCTCGACCGAGTTCACGCGCGGCAAGCGGGCCGCGATCATGTCCTCCAACCGCATGTGGGACGACGCCGAGCGGGCCTGGATGAGCGGCTACATGAATTCGGTCTACGAGCAGTTCAAAGGCCGCGTGAAGGCGTCGCGCGGCGACCGCATCAAGGGCGACCTGGAGCAACTCGCCGGCGGGCGCGTTTACACCGGCAAGCAGGCGCTGGAGCGCGGACTGATCGACAAGATCGGCACGCTCGACGACGCCATGAAATCCGCGGCGGGCAAGGCGAACCTGAGCGGCGACTACGAGGTTTACGTCCTGCCCAAGCCGCCGGAGCTGGCCGACGCGTTCAAGAAACTGATGGGCGAGGCGGAAGAGGACGAGTGGGAGATCGGCGTCGCGCCGCTGGCGAACGCGAACCCGCTGATCCGCGCCGCGCTGCCGCTGCTGCGCGAGCTGGCGCCGGAGAAGATCTCCGGTGCGGTCGAAGGTCTGCGCAATCTGCTGATCATCGATCGCGAACGCGTGGGGTGCTTCATGCCGACGGGGATTGGGATCCGCTAAACGCGAAGTTCGAATAACGAATAGCGAAGAACAAATAGCGAAGAACGAATCGCGGAGCCGCCGTGACGCGCGCTCTAATTCGTTCTTCTCTATTCGTTATTCGTTATTCGCTGTCCTGCCCCTACTCCGCGCGGGGATCGAAAAGCCGCGCGTGCTCGCGCAGGCAGTATCGATCCGTCATGCCCGCCACAAAGTCCGCCGCCACGCGATGTGCGCCGAGCAGTGCAACGCGCTCTGCAAAGCGCGCGGGCAATTCGCTCGGCGCGGCGACATAAGCGTCAAACACCGCCTTCAGGATGCGGCGGGCCTTGGCGTCCATGCGGCGAATGCGCGGGCTGCGGTAGACGCGCTCGCGAAGCAGCCGCGACAGCTCGTCGAGCTGCGCCTGCATCGGCGGCGAAAGCGACGGCGGCGGGCCAGACGCGCGCTCGTCGGCATTCGTGCTCCACCCCGCCGCGATGTCCGCGATCAGCATCTCCTGAATCCGGTCCATCGCAGGACGCAGCCGTCGACGCCAGCCCTCGGTATCGCCGGTTTCGCCGCGGAATCCCGCCGCCTGGCAGAGGTTCAGCGGCGCGAGTTCCGCCGGGTCCACCAGGCCGGCGTACAGCCCGTCCTGCAAGTCGTGCAGTGTGTACGTGAGAGAATCCGCCAGCGCGGCGACGTGTCCCTCGGCCGGCGGCGGGTTGCCATCTTGCAGCGGGTGCGGGCCGGGCCGGTCGTAGATCGTGGAGTGTTTCGCCAGGCACTCGCGAACGGCGCGGGTCAAGTTCAGCCCGCGGAATTCCGGGTAAGGGTGCTCAAGCTCCTCGACCAGCCGCAGCGCGTGCGCGTTGTGTTCGAAACCGCCGTGGCCGCGCATGCACTCCGCCAGCGCGACTTCGCCCGCGTGTCCGAACGGCGGATGGCCCAGGTCATGCGCCAGCGAAACGACCTCGGCCAGGTCTTCATTCAGCCGCAGCCGCGCCGCCAGGCAGCGCGCCAGATGCGCCACCTCCAACGTGTGCGTCAGGCGCGAGCGGTGATGATCGCCCTCGGGGGCGACGAACACCTGCGTCTTGTATTGCAGCCGCCGAAACGCGGCCGAGTGCACGATGCGCTGTCGATCCAGCACCAGCGGCGGCAGCTCCGCGCCGTAGGGGTCCGCGTGTTCGCGAGTGAGGTCCAACGGGGATGGCATCGCGGTCATTGTAGGGTGGGTGCGACGGATTTCCGCGCGGCACGGCTTCCGCGGTAGTGGCTCAGCGTTTCGTCGTGCCCGGCCTTCGAAACTGCTTCTTGGGCTTCCATTCCGCACCGTCGCGTCCGCGCGCGACGCCATCCGGCCGCGCCTGCGCCGCCGGGACTTTCTCCTCCGCCGACTGCTTGAGCTGGCGGATATGGTCGCGCAGCGCGGCGGCTTTTTCGAAATCGAGCTGCTCGGCGGCCTGGAGCATTTCGGCCTCCAGCTCGCGCACCAGCTCGTCGCGGTCGTAGTCGCCCTCGTCGGCGTGCACCGCCTCGCGCAGCCGCCGCATGGCCGACACTTCGCTCATCAGCCCGCTACGGATCGCCTTGCGGACCGTGTCGGGCGTGATGCCGTGCTCGGCGTTGTAGGCGAGCTGGATCTTGCGGCGGCGCTCGGTTTCATCGATGGCGCGCCGCATCGAGGGCGTGATCTTGTCGGCGAAGAGGATCACCTTGGCGTTCACATTTCGCGCGCAGCGCCCGATCATCTGGATCAGCGACGTTTCGCTGCGCAGGAAGCCCTCCTTGTCAGCGTCGAGGATCGCGACCAGCGAGACTTCGGGCAGGTCCAGTCCTTCGCGCAGCAGGTTCACGCCAACGAGCACGTCGAACGTGCCCTGCCGCAGCTCGCGCAGAATCTCGACCCGTTCAAGCGTTTCGACCTCGCTATGCAGATATCGCCCGCGCAGGCCGGCCTGCGAGATGTACGACGACAAATCCTCCGCCAGGCGCTTGGTGAGCGTAGTGACCAGCGTGCGCTCGCCGGCGGCGGCGCGCTCCTGAATCTGCTTGAGCAGTTCGGGCACCTGGCCGCGCGCGGGCCTCACTTCAATCAGCGGATCAACCAGCCCGGTCGGCCGGATGATCTGCTCCACCACCTCGCCGCCGCTCTTTTCCAGCTCGAACGGCCCCGGCGTGGCGCTGACGAAGAGCACCTGATTCCACATCGCGGCGAATTCTTCGAAGCGCATCGGGCGATTGTCCAGCGCGCTGGGCAGCCGGAAACCGTGCTCGACCAACACGTCCTTGCGCGAGCGATCCCCACCGTACATCGCGCCGATCTGCGGCACGGTGGCGTGCGATTCGTCGATGATGAGCAGAAAATCCTTCGGGAAATAATCGATCAGCGTGTAGGGTTTGGCGCCAGCGGCGGTGCCGTTCAGATGCCGCGAGTAATTCTCGATGCCGCTGCAATAGCCGACCTCGAGCAGCATCTCGATGTCGAATTTGGTTCGCGCCAGGAGCCGCTGCGCTTCGAGCAGCTTTCCCTGATGCCGAAGCTGCATGACGCGCTCGTCCAGCTCCGCCTGGATGCCCTGCACGGCCCGCTGCACGTTGTCCTCGGGCATGACATAATGCACCGCGGGGTAAATGTAGACCTGCTCGCGCGCTTGCAGCACGTTGCCGGTCAGTGGATGCACCAGTGCCAGTCGTTCGACAACATCGCCGAAAAACTCGATGCGAATCGCGAATTCTTCATACGCCGGATGCAGCTCGACCACGTCTCCGCGCACGCGGAACCCGGCCCGCATCAGCTCGACCTGATTGCGCTGATACTGCAAGCGGACGAATTTCTTCAACAGCGCATCGCGCTCCAACGATTCACCGACTCGCACGCTGACGACGCTTGACTTGTATTCGTCCGGCGAGCCGAGGCCGAAAATGCACGAAACGCTGGAAACGACCACCACGTCCGGGCGTGAGATCACCGAGCTGGTGGCCGAGAGCCGCAGGCGATCGAGGTCGTCGTTGCGCGAGGAATCCTTCTCGATATAGATGTCGCGGGCGGCGATGTAGGCCTCGGGCTGGTAGTAGTCGTAGTAGCTGACGAAGAACTCGACCGCGTTTTGCGGCATCAGCTCGCGGAATTCCTCGAAGAGCTGCGCGGCGAGTGTCTTGTTGTGCGAGAGGATCAGCGTCGGCTTGCCCAGCCGGGCGATGACGTGCGCCATCGTGAATGTCTTGCCCGAGCCGGTCACGCCCAGCAGCGTCTGAAACTTCCGTCCGGCCGAGAAGCTCTCGGCCAGCTTTTCGATGGCCGCCGGCTGGTCGCCGCGCGGTTCGTACGGGCTGACGATCTGGAAATCGCTCATGTTGCGGCCTGTGGCGCGAATTCAGCATTATATCCCGTCGGCGAAGTACGGTAGTGGCTCAGTTTCGCGAAAGAACTCCCCAGCCGAGCCGCGACCGTAAGGGAGGGGGCTCTTGCGACCGCAGAAAGCCGCTCCCTTACGGTCGGGCCTCGGTGTCGAGCGCTTTCCCCGCGTCGCAAGCGAAACTGAGCCACTAGCCACTACCCGAAGCGCGAGGCCGCTTGCCGTCCGGGCCGTTAGCCCTGATAATGTATGGTTCGCAAACGAAGTCGCATTGTCATGGGTCGTCGGAGTGCGAGCGGATGGGACCGAAGCTCAGGGCGCTACGCGAGCTTCAGGAAGTCGAGTCGCAGATCGCGGACATTCGGCGTCAGCTTGCGCGCCATGAACGAATGGTCGAGCAGCAGAAGCTGCGTCTAGCGAACGTGCAGAAGAAACTCGACGCCGAGAAGCTGGAAATCCGCCGCTCACAGGCGGAATTCGACGAAGTTGACGTCGACATCAAGGGCCGCTCGGCGCACGTCTCCAAGCTTCGCGAACACCTGAACACGGTGCGCACCAACAAGGAATACGCCGCCGTCCTGACGCAGCTCAACACTGAAAAAGCCGACATGGCTCGCCTCGAGAACACGGCCCTGGAGATGATGGGTAAGGTCGAGGCCCGCCGGCAGGCGCTGGGCTCGGTGGAATCGGAAGCCCGCGAGGAGGGCAAGCGGTTGGCCGACCTGCAGGAGCGCTTCGACCAAGGCCGCGGATCGTTCGCGGACACGCTGACATCGCTCGAAGGGCGCCGCAAGGAGCTCGAATCCGCGCTAGATGCCGAAGCGGTGGCGCAATTTAACCGCATTGCGCAGCGCTACGACGGCGAGGCGATGGCGCGGCTGGTGCGCGTGCATCCGCGGCGCGATGATTTCGTGTGCGAGGGCTGCAACATCAGCCTTACCTCGGAGCGCGCCAACGCCCTGATGACGCGAGACGATATCCAGACCTGCAAGAATTGCGGCCGAATTCTCTACTACGTGAAGTGAATCTCCGCGGCGGCACGGCATGGGCCTGACTTTGCATGTCGATGGCGGTTCGCGCGGAAATCCCGGCCCCGCCGGCGCGGGCGTGGTCATTCGCGACGATCAGGCCGGCCTGGTGCACGAGGCCGGCTATTTCCTCGGAACGCAGACCAATAACGCCGCCGA
The DNA here is from genome assembly GCA_046350315.1 of Phycisphaerae bacterium. Classification (GTDB taxonomy): domain Bacteria; phylum Planctomycetota; class Phycisphaerae; order UBA1845; family Fen-1342; genus CAZHTF01. The sequence continues at coordinate 176,237 of JAXMAP010000002.1, read as the reverse complement.
ATATCACGCGCTGATCCGCGGCTTGCAGCGCGTCGCACGCTGCCAGCCGACGCCGTTGACCGTCATTTCCGACAGCGAACTGCTCGTTCGGCAGATTACCGGCGCTTACCAGGTGAAGAACGCCCGCCTGGCGACGCTCTTTCAGGAGGCGCAGCGCCTACTGCTGAAGATCAAATGCTGGAGCATGCAACACGTTCGGCGAGAAAACAATCGGCGGGCGGACGAGTTGGCGAATCTGGCGATGGACGAGGGACGGGACGTGGTCGTGTTTGACGTCGATCAGGCGAACGACGGCGCGGCGACGGCCGAGTCCGCAGGCACGATTCCCGCGTCGAAACAGCGCGAGCGCGACGTTCAAACGGGCGAGTCGTCACCGGAAAAAGCCCCCGCACCGGCGAGAAGCGTCGCACGTGCGACCGATTCCGTCGCCGCGAGGGGGCAAACACGGGCAATTCGCGTCGCGTTGGCAAGCGCGCCCTCAGCGGGTGAATGCCCGGCCGGCGGCTTTCGTGGTGACGGCTTTACCGTCGAACACGCACTGCCGGAGGGGCTCTGCGTACACGCCGCGCACGCGATTCTGCCGACACTCCTGGCGATGCAGAACACCGATCGCGACGAATTCGCGGCGATTCCGACACTGACCGTGCGCTGCTCGCGGAACGGCTGCGGCGCGAAGTTCCTACTATCGCCGCTGGGTGGCGCGAACGGCGCGGCCAAGCGTTAGCAGTCCGTTGAAGAACTTACCCAGCCGAGCCCCGACCGTCAGGGAGGGGTCCGCTCGGTCCTCGAAAACACCGATATCCCAAGCAATTTCAGACATCGGCCCGACCCCTCCCTTACGGTCGGGGCGCGGTTAGGAGCGTTTCTCACGGGCTGTTAGCGCTGCGAGCCGTTGATCCTGGCATGTCCGAGCCGACGCGTCCTCACGCCGGTCGACTCGATGACCATCACACGCCGGGCTGCTGTTCGCCCGGCTCGACCTCAGACTCCATTAATCGCTGGGCTGCGAGGGGGTCTCGTAGAGCAAACTGCCCTACTTGCGGTATTTCACCGTTCAACCAAACGGCTTGGTTTCGCGCAGCGGCGGTTCCTTGCCGTCGAGCAACGCTTCTGCAGCGTCAACCACGTAATTTCGGTCCCCACCGCGCTGCGCAATCAGCGAGCCGATGTATTCGACCTTGCCTTTGTGGACGACAAACATCGTCGGCGTACGCTTCGCGCCGTAGGTCTTGCCGACTTTGCCCGCCGAATCGTCGAGAATCACATACGGGAGCTTCTTGTCCTTCACGTACGCGATGTTGTCGTCGACCTTTCGGCTACCGGTGCTGTCGATCGCAAGCCAGATGATGCCGCGTTTTCCGAGCTTTTCCGCGCTGGCTCGCATCTTTTCGCATTGGTCACGGCAGGTCGGGCAATCGCGACTGATCCACTCCAGCACGACCGTCTTGTCCTTGAAGCCCGACAGCTTGTATGTCTTGCCGTCGGTGCCTTTGAGTTCAAAATCCGGCGCGGGCTTGCCGATTTCGGCCGCGGCACCGGCCGAATCTTGCTTAGTCGGGGCATCCTGCGCCATCGCAATGCCGGCCGTCAGCAGGCCGATTAGCGCAAGCGGCGCCGCGACGATCGATCGCTTCATTCATGGCTCCTTGCGAGTTCCGATCAGTTCAAACATATAGGATAGCGTGAAGCCGGCCCAGTTTGAATAACGGTTATGCTCCCAGTGGAGTCGGCGTCAAGTTTGTCGGTAAGCGGTCGAGTGGTGACAAACGTGGCGAGCATTCCGACCGGCAGGGCGCACGACCTTGGCCGGCGACTTCAGTCGCCGGTATCGGGAACCCAATAATTACCCTTTCGCCCGCGGGGCGAACGCGGATCGCGTCGGTCCTCCGGACCGCGGAAAAAACAGGAGCCCGATCCAGGCGTTGGAAACGCCGGGCAACGATCGTCCGCCCTACCGGACGAAAGCCGATCATCCGCCCCGCCTGACAACCGCCAATGGCGTTTTTCCACGGTAGTCGCTCAGTTTTGCTTACGACGCCGGGAAAACGCCCGACAGCGAGGCCCGACCGTAAGGGAGCGGCTTTCTGCCCGTCGCAAGAGACCCGTCCCTTACGGTCGGGGCTCGGCTGGGAAGTTCCTTCGCGAAACCGAGCCGCTACCTATTCCACCCACGAACTTGACGCCGACCCCTCGCGATGCTCCCCATGCGAACGAAACGGTACCGATCTTCCGTGATCCAGTCAGTGGCCGGCGCGCGGTAAGAGCATTCCATGACGGCTTTTCGCCGCCGCGGGGGGCACCGAGACCTCGGTGTGGCGTGGCGCTATTTTCCGGGCTTGGTACTATTTCATCATGATCCCACAGCATGAAATCGACGCCGTGAACGCCTGGCTGGAGCAGTCGCAGCGCCCGTTGCTCCTGTCGCACCGTCGGCCGGATGGCGACGCGCTAGGCGCACTGACCGCCATGTCGCTGGCGCTGACGCGAATGGGCCGCGAGCCGACGGTCGGACTGTTCGATGCACTGCCGGAGCGGTTCGCCCGGCTGCGATCGGGCGCGAAATGGCGCCTGTGGGACGACTCGCGCGAGTTGCTGGCTCAGCACGCCGACTCCGTCGTCATTCTCGACACCTGCTCACTGTCGCAATTGGAGCCGGCGCTCGACTACCTGCGAAGCGCGCCGCGAATGCTGATCCTGGACCATCACGCCACGCGCGACCCGCTCGGCGAGCGCGCCGGCGACCTGCGCGTGTTCGACGAGTCGGCCGCCGCGGCGTGCCTGATCGTCGCCGAGTGGCTTTGGGCGAGCGGATTTCAATGCGACGCGCCGATCGCCGAAGCGCTGTTCATCGGCATCGCGACGGATTGCGGCTGGTTCCGCTACAGCAACACCGACGCGCGGACGTTGCGCGCCGCGGCGCGTCTAGTGGAATGCGGCGTCAACCCGGCCGAGCTGCATCGCGAGCTGTATCAGCAGGACCCGGAGGCGAAACTGCGGCTGATCGCGCGGATGCTGTCGTCGATGGAGCTGCACGCCAACGGGCGACTTGCAGTGTTGAAGCTGCGGCAAAGCGATTTCGCGGCCAGCGGCGCGGACGGCAGCATGACCGAAGACCTGGTGAACGAGGCCGGGCGGCTCGCGAAGACCGAGGCGACGGCGCTTTTCACCGAAGAGGCCGAGACGCTGGTGCGCGCGAACTTTCGCAGCAAGCAGTGGCTCGACGTAGCCGAGTTGGCGCGGCGTTACGGCGGCGGCGGTCACTCCCGCGCCGCGGGCGCGCGGCTACGCGGGGCGTTCGATACGGTGGTGCCGAGAATCGTGGCGGAAATTGCGGAAGTGCTCACAGCGACCGGCGACTGACTCCGCCGATTGCGTCGAAAAATCGCGCGCAAACTCGGCCGCCCGGCGGGTCCCTCGCGGGTCGCCGGGCGGCTCTTCGAGTCATTCGGCTCAGGTCGTGACCGACGCACCGATGAAGCGTGCTCGTCAGGCGCGCCGGCCACCCGAATGGCTCGTGTCTACGGGCAGACCAGTCGCCAATTCGCCAACAGGATGCCCAGGTCCGCTTCGTCTGTGATGCCGTCGCCGTTCAGGTCGCCGGCCGGTCCGACGCGGAAATCTCCGAGCAGCACGCCCAGGTCGGCCTCGTCCACGATCCCGTCGCCCGTCAGATCGCCAGGGCACGGAACCGCCGGCGAGGTCATCGTGAGGCCCCATTCGCGCAGACCATTGTCAAACGTCTCCAGTTCCGCGCCGTGCAGCTCGCCGCCGGAGACGTGGCCGACGATGTCGAAGCTGGGGCGCGTTCCGAGCAGCGGGAATTCCTCGACGCCATGCTGCACTTGGAAGCCGGCGGAAATCAGCGTCTGCATGATCTGCTGATTGACCATGTCCGGCGTCATGCCCGGGAAGGTGGGTACGTTCAAATCGAACGGCTGGATCACGTTGTTCACGATGATCTCGATGCGAATACGAACCGCGCCGCCCAGGGGCACGAACACATTCACCGTGATGTGAATCGTCACGGGCACGGGCGCCGGCGCCGGCGGCGGATTGGGCACATAGCGAACTGAGAGCTGCGAAAAGCCGGGTGTGCGACCCATCCCCGCCGCGCCGACGCCGCGACCTGAGCTTTGCGCCGGCTTTTGATTGCGATGGCGGGTGATGCACCAGTCGCACGTGCCGTCCGGCCGCTGCGTGACGCCGCTCGAAGCGTTCGAACCGGCCGGCGCGGTGGCGTCGAAATTCGCCTTGATTCGCCCCAGCACGGCGCAGGCCGTATCGCCCGGAACGACCGGCTCGATGTAATTGTCGCCGTCCACGCTGACTCCGACCGAGCCGGCGCCGGTTGCAGTGCCCTTCAAGTCGAAACAGGTCTGGCCGGCCTGAACGGCTTGATTCAGAAAGAGAACGATTGCGAGCGACGCGAACACGCGCGGTGCAAGTCCGCGCCGCTGCTGCGTTGCGTTGGTGGTAACCCGTTGCTGGAACCCAATTTGCCGGAACATGGGAGAACCTCCGCTCAAAAGACCACGAGCACCGTGCGGGGCAGTTACGATTGCCGAACTACCGCAGGTCCGGTTAGTTACGCGGAGGAAACGAGAGTTACTCACGCGGCGTCTTGCGCAGTTTTGGAATTGAACTGTTGTCGAATTTGGGGACTGCGGGCACGCGCGCCGGGCCTCCGTGCCCGACGCAGAATTCGGCGTCGGACGCAGAGGTCCGACGCTACGCGAGAAATGAATCCGCTCTAGGCGTCGCGGCTGTGTCGCCGCGCGCGCGAGGTGGAGCAGCTCCGCTTCCGGGAGCACACGATCCGCGACGCGCGCGATTTTGAAGCGCACAAGCCCCCTTCTGGCCTTTTTTGCCCCTTTTGGCGTCCGGCGTCCTACAATGCGTCGGGGCGGAGCGAACCTGCGTTCGGACGCTGACTCATGGTGAATCGCTGGTTTGGAATTTGCAGCGCGGCGCTGATGGTGCTGGCCAACACCGCTTTGGTTCTGCGCGACATGGTCCCCGAGTGGCTCGCCGGCAACCCGCCCGAATCTGCCGCCTTGCACCTCCAGCCTGACCAGGAATTCCGCCAGCAGAACGGCATTTTCAACGCCGCCGGCACGCGCATTGGCACGATCTGGAGCGTGTCGTCGTCATCCGGCACGTTCGTCGGCGTGCGAAGCTGGGCGCTGATCGAGCCGCTGCAACTGCCGCCGAACATCACGACGCCGCGCATGCGGATCACGACACAGGTCACGTATTGCCTGGACGGGCGCGTCGAGAGCCTGCTGATGACGGTGGAAGGCTTCGGCATGCTGATTCGCCTGAACGGCAATCTGCACCCGCCCGACATGTTTCCCTGCGAATGGCAGCTCGGCGATCGCGACGGCAAGTTCATGCTCGACGCGGCCGAGACGCGCGCCCTGGGGAGCGTCATCCGGCCGTTCGAGTCGCTGGCGGGGCTGGACGTGGGGCAAAGCTGGCGCGTCAAGCTGATCAACCCGTTCACGCGCCTCTTGCCGGGTTTCCGCGGCCCGGACGTGTCTACGTCGAGCGTGCTGGTGCGCGTGACGGCTCGCGAGTGGATCGAGCACTCCACAGGGCGCGTCGAGGCCTTCCGCGTCGAGACAAACAGCGTGCGGGCCTGGGTGAACGACGACGGGCGCGTCCTGCGCCAGGAGATCGAGCTCCCGGTGTTCGAGAAGCTGCGACTTGAGGATGAGCCGTACGATCTCGAGGCGGCGCGCCATGGGCAGCGCGTCGAGCTGAACGAGCCATAGCCGACCCATCGTGTGAGAACCGGAGGTCCCGAGCCGCCGTGAAACCGCCGAGCCCTGTTGACCCGCTCAGCTTCGTCTCCGCCGGCGACCCCGCCGAATCGCGCGAGCCGCTGGTGCAGCTCGAGCGGCTGGTGAAGCGCTATGGCGCCAAGGTCGCCGTGCGCGACATGACGCTGACGTTGTTTTCCGGCGAAGTGTTCGCGTTTCTGGGCCCCAACGGCGCCGGCAAGACCAGCACGCTGCGCATGACCACCGGCCTGTTGCGTCCTGACGCCGGCCGCGTGCGCGTCTGCGGCTTCGACATGCGGACCGACGCGCGCCGCGCCAAGCGGCATTTGGCGTATGTGCCCGACCTGCCGTTCCTTTACGACAAACTGACCGGCCGCGAGTTCATCGAATTCGCGCGCGAGATGTACGGCGTGCCGCGCGAACTTGCTGCGAAGCGCCTGGAAGAACTGATCGATCGCCTGGACATGAACTCGTTTCTCGATCAGCTCACCGAGTCCTACAGCCACGGCATGAAGCAAAAGACGGCTCTCGCGGCGGCGTTGATCCACGCGCCGCGCGTGCTGATCGTCGACGAGCCGATCGTCGGCCTTGACCCGCGCACCGTTCGGGTCATCAAGGACATCTTCCGCGAGATCGCCTCGGCGGGCGGCGTGGTGTTCATGAGCACGCACACGCTGGACGTGGCCGAAGCGGTGGCCGATCGCATCGGCATCATTCGAAGCGGCGAGCTCGTGGGTCTGGGCACGCTGGAGGAACTGCGCCGCGCGGCGGAACGCTACGAGCGGCTTGAGGACATCTTCCTGCATCTGACGGGCGAGCAATTCGGCGACGGCGACGGCGACGGCCTCGGCCCGCCACGTGGCGGCGCGGCGGCGGCCCGGCGAGGCATCCCTTGACCGACATTCCCCGCCCGCCGTGGATCTCCGCCCAATCTGCGCCGGCAGAAGAGCCGCGCGGCGCGTTCTGGAAATTGCTGCGCTGCCGGCTGCGACAGCTGAGAAACACACTCGACAAGCATCTGCGCGAAGCGCCGCTGCGCTCGCTGTCCGTGTTGGGGCTGCTGGCGATCATCTGGACTGTGTTGTATGTGCTGCTGGCGCTGATTCTGCGGCATGTGCGGAGCTGGGGGCTGGTCGGCGTTGTCGCAGACCAGCAGATCTTCGTGCACTTCTTCCTGGTGCTGGCCGTGATGCTGGCGTTTTCGAACGGCATTCTCACCTTCGCCACGCTGTATGGGAAACAGGAAGCATCGCATCTGCTCGCCATGCCGGTTTCGCCGTGGCAGGTGGTTAGCATGAAGTGGCTTGAGGGCATGCTGCTGTCGAGCTGGTCGTTTCTGTTGCTGGGCGTGCCGCTGATGCTGGCGATCGCGAACCAGACGACGGTCGAATGGTACTACTACCCATTGTTCCTTGGGCAATTTCTCGGGTTCGTCGCCATGCCGGCCAGCGTCGGGCTGCTGGGCGCTTGCGGCGTGGCGCTTTTCGCGCCGCGCCGCCCGGGAATGGCGCTGCTCATCGCGGCGTCGGTGATCATCGTGCCGCTTTCGCTCTGGGTGATCTTCATGTCGCGCCAGGCGATCGAATCCGAGCAGTGGCTGAAGGTGATCTTCGACAATCTTACTTTCGCCCGGCAGCCCTATCTGCCCAGCACGTGGACCGCCAAGGGGATTGAAGCGGCGATCGAACAGCGCGTCGGCGACAGCCTGTTCTATCTGGGAGTCGCACTCGCCAACGGCGCGTTCATCACCTGGCTCAGCGTGAACATCCTCGGCCTCACCTGGCCGGTCGCGTTCAGCCGCGCCCAGCAAGGACGGTTCGAGCCGACCATTCGCGAGGGCTGGATCAGCGCCGGGCTGTGCGATGCACTGTTCTTTTATCTGCCGGTGCGGCTGCGACGGGTGGTGCTCAAAGACTTGCGCAGCTTTACGCGCGACGCCAAGCAGTGGACGCAGATGGTGATCATGCTCGGGCTCTTGATCATGTACGTCGCGAACCTGCGGCGACTGCCGATCGACCTGCAGAATCCGACGATGAAATCGATGATCGCGTTTCTGAATCTCACCACCGTCAGCCTGATTTTGGCCACGTTCACCAGCCGTTTCGTGTTTCCGCTGCTCTCGCTCGAAAGTCAGCAGCTCTGGCTGCTCGGTTTTCTGCCGGTCAGCCGAACGCAGCTCCTGTGGACGAAATTCCTGTTCGCGTTGACGATGACCGGTATTTCGGCGCTGGGTGTGATGGGGCTGGCGGTTCGCGTCTTGTCGCTTCAGGCGGCACTGGCGCGCCTGCACATGCTCGTCGCGCTGGGCGTTTGCGTCGGGTTATCAGGCCTGGCGATCGGCTTGGGGGCGCGCTTCCCGATGCGAAACCAGCGCAACCCGGCCCAGATTGCGGCCGGCTTCGGCGGGACGCTCAACCTCGTTGCGTCGATGATTTTCGTGCTAAGCGAAATGTTCGCCGTTGCGGCGCTGACAATCGGCGAGTTCGGCGAGAAGTTCGGCGTGGTGCGGACGTTCCTGGCCGCGCCGGGGGTGCTGATCGCCGGAATGCTGCTGCTCGGCGTCGCCACGGCGGCGATCGCGATGTGGGTGGGAGCACGGCACTTCGAGCGGCTGGACGTGTAGCGCGATTCGCGCTGATTGCCACTGGCGATTTCGGATTTTCGTTGACCCCCCGCCATGCCCGGTGAATACTGTCTGCGTCCGGGAAGTTCCACTTCACAACCTCGCACCGGGAGAAAACCATGCGTGCTCGTTCCCGCCTCGCCATCGCGGTCGCTGTGTCAATAGTCACCCATGTCGCGGCCCAATCACCCACAACACCTGCGTTTTCCTATCAAGGCCGACTATTATCGATCGGCGCGCCGTTGAACGGCAACGTCGACATGACATTCTCGTTGTGGGATGACCCGACGCTCAGCGCGCCGGCGAACCAGGTGGGCAGCACCATCACGTTCGACGGTGTCGGCGCGAACCCGCCGCCGGTCACGGTCGCGAATGGGCTGTTCACCGTTGCGCTCGATTTCGGCTTTCCGGCATTCGATGGCAATGCGCGGTGGGTCGAGGTGTCCGTCCGCTTCCCGGCCGGCAGCGGCGTCTACACTACTCTGACTCCACGCCAACCGATCACGGTCGCTCCGTACGCGATCCGATCGTTGATCGACAATGTCGGCGGCGGACTGACGCTGCCCTACGCCGGCAGCACGAACAGCGCCGTCCCGGCGTTCCAGGTAACGAATACCGGGGCCGGCAATGCGGCCGCTTTCATCGGCAACCACATCACAACCCCGTCATTGCTCGTGTCCACGACCGGCATAACCGCACTCCGTGCCAACGCGAACACCGGAGACGGAATCGCGGTGGACGGCCTGGGTACGGTCCAGGGCATCAGCGGCGGAACAATCGCCGGTTCGACCGGCGTTCGCGGGATATCACAGGGTCCGGTAGCGGTGACGACGTATGGGGTGTACGGAACCACGAACTCCGCGAACTCGGTCGCTGCCGGTGTGTACGGCACCTCCTCGACAGGGCCAACGCAAGGAGTTTTCGGCGAGACAACCTCGACCAACGGGGGAGCGGCCGGCGTGTGGGGAAGAGCCAGTGGCGCAACCGGCGCTACCACCGGCGTGCTGGGATGGGCGAATTCGTCGACTGATGGTGCGGCGGGCGTGGCGGGCACCGCGCTCTCAGGGTCCGGCGTCACGCGCGGGGTAACCGGTACGACCAATTCCGGCAGCGACAATGCCGCCGGCGTTCTCGGTAGCGCAACGTCCGTCAACGGCGTAACGTTCGGCGTTCTCGGAACGACGGTTTCGTCGAATGATACTGCAACGGGCGTTAGTGGAATCGCAGGGAACCCGAGCGGCCGGACGTTCGGCGTGCAGGGGCAGACTCTCTCAACCAGTGACGGCGCCACGGGCGTTACCGGCACCGCGTTTCAGGGCAATGGCGCGACGCGCGGCGTGGAAGGGCGAACGAATTCGATTGCCGCCGACGCGCGCGGCGTCTCGGGAATTGCCGCCGGAGCGTCGGGGGCAACCAAGGCGGTCTACGGAAACAATCTCTCGGTCTCCGCAAACGCGATCGGCGTGGAGGGAATCGTCTCGGCGGCCGGAGTTGCGGTCACGAACTATGGCGTCAAGGGCACCAGCAATTCCACCGGCGGGTTTGCCGCGGGCGTGTATGGCGGCGTCGCAAACGGTTCGGCGAACGGCGTGATTGGCGAGACGACTTCCGTCGTGGCGCAGACCACCGGCGTTTGGGGCCGTGCCACCGGCACGACGGGCCAGACCTACGGCGTGTGGGGCAATTCGCAGAGCACAGCGGCAAACGCCGCGGGCGTCTTCGCCGAAGGGAACGGCGTGGTCGCGCCGGGCTTCCCGAAGGCCGCCGCGCTGGAGATCAACAACGGCGCAATTCGCGTGCCGCAGCTTGCTGTTCGGGCCGCGGGCGTCGTGACCACGTCGGGGGGCTGGACGTTGATCAAATCCGGCAACTGCGAGGCTTGCCCGCTTTTTTCATGCCAGGATCATTGTCACACCATCGGCGGATTCCAAGACCTGACCATCAACAACAGTCTGATCATCGGTGGGCAGAGCATGATCCAGGTTTCGATAGAGGGCGCCCCGCCGGCGCCGGCCAGCGGGTGCTGGGCGCAGGTCATCTCGACCGCGAATGGATCGGCGGTGGTGCGCGTCACGGCGATGGGCAATATCTGCTGCGCGACGGCGCCCTACACAGGGACCGTCAAGGTGAACTACCTGATCATCAATCCGTGATTTGCGGCGATCGGTTGCGATCGCTCGATTACGGTTACTTCACAACCAGTAAGCCCAACGGCCCGTCGAGTCCAGTCGCGGACCCCGAGATGGTCGTCACATTTGAAACCGTCAGAAACGGCGCGATGCCGGCCGTCTGGATTACCAGTATGGCGTCGCCGAAGTAGTCGGCCAGGTAGATCACCGGCGGCGTGACGCTCGTATCGACCGCGATTCCGGCCGGATACTGAACGGAAATCGAGGAAGACGTGATCGCCGACGACGGGGTCACGTTGCCGGTCACGGTCGCGACGTACTGATTGATTACGCCGCCCGGCACGGACAGGAAAACCGCGTTGTTGCCGTACGCCATCGCCTGCACGTTGAGCGAGGCGCCGGGCGAAAACGAACGGATCGGCAGCGTGTCGCCGGAGGCGCCCGGCGGAAAGACCTGCACGTTGCCGCCAAAGACGTTCGCGACGAAGAGATTTCGATTTTCATCCAATGCGATTGAGGCCGGGCCGGTAAATCCGGTGTTCGTATTCGTCGTGCCGCCGATCTTGAAATCGCTCGTCAGCGCGTTGTTGGAGAAATGGAAAATGCCTGACTCGCCGCCGCCGCCTGAACCGCAAGTTGGACACGTTGCGACGAACAGATCGTCGCCTGGCCCGACGGCCAGTCCTTCAGGCGAGCCCATTCCGGCGGCTGTGAGCGTTCGCGTAGGGGTCGTGTCGCCGTCCGCCCCGAGCGGATAGACGGTGACGGTGCTGCCGGTGCGGTTCGCGACGTACAGGTTGTTCTGCGTATCGCTCGCGACGCCGATCGGCAGACTCATGCCGGTGCTGACGCCGGAGATGACGCGCTTCGGGGCGGCGTTGCCGCTTGCGTCGAGCGCGAACACCGCGACCGAATTGCCGGTCGTGACATAGATCCCCGACAGGTCGGATTGCACGGGAGTCAGGTCCGCCGGAGCGGTATTCGGCGGGCAGCCGCCGGGAAGTGATAAGCCAATGCCGAACAGGATTGCGATCGTCGTTCGTAAGCGCATTTGAATCCTCTCGTTGCGCGGCATGCGCCGCGGTTGAAACTACTGCATCGGCGTCTGGCGGTGGATAATTCGCGCGAGGATGCCGAACGTCCGCGATGAAGGCAGGAACTGCGCGTATGGCGGGATCCGTTCGTGGTTCGTGACGCCGTCGACATCTCACGATGGGTGGGGCGGGCATCTTGCCGGCATCTTGCCCGCCCGTTTGTCGCCGCCGCGCGGGCAGGATGCCCGCCCCACCCATGAAGCACCATTTCGATCAGCTACGCTAGGAATTGCTCGACGCCGTCTGCCCGGCCGGCGATTCGCCGCGCGTGCCGCGAGTGACGACGCGCACGCACAGCGTGATCAGCGCGACGCCCAGAAGCAGGAATATGGCGAACACACGAAAGCCACCAAGCTGGGCCGCGGCGGCATGTTGCGAGTAGAGCGCAGTGATGTCGAGACTATTCAAGCGAATCGCCTCGCGGAAGACGGTCATTCCAAGCAACAGTGCGAGCGCTCCAGCGCACAGCAGCGCGAGCGAGGAGCGCTCGACCTCCCCGCGACGGGACAATTCGAACCACTTCCAACCCTGCACGGCCGCGCCAATCAAAGCGATCGCCAGATAGGGCCACGCGAGGATGCTGGTGGCGGCGTTCCTCACGCGCGGCTCGATCGCCGCGTAGCAGACGACGCCCGCGCCGGCCAGCACCAAACCCGCGATCGCGACACGTGCGATGCGGCGAATCGTTTCGGAAGCGCTGACGCCGCCGATGCCGGCGGCGGGCGCGGCTGACGAACCGTGCTCGGAAAACGCCGCCGCACTTGACGATTGTGCCGCGGCGGCGAGTTGCCAGACAAGAACGGTCGCCATCATCGGAGCCGCGCCGAATGCCCAGATCGCGAGTCGCGGGAGGCTGTGCGCGTCCCAGTAGAACGGCCTGCGCGCTTCGTAAAACGCCGGCCAGACGCCGGCGTTCAGCGAAAGCAGGTGATTCTCGGTCCAGGAATACGCCACGAACGCGAAACAACCGGCTGCGATCGTCGCGGTCAGCGCGTCGACCCCGCTACGGCGCTGCACCCAGCGCGTTTTCATCAGGTATAGAACGTAGAACGCGACGATCAGCACCGGCACGATCGCCATCCAGCGATGCAGCAGCAGCAGGTTGGCGGTGTAGAAACTCTGTTTGTACAGAATCTGCACGAAGAGCAGCGGCGCGACACCGGCGGTAATCGCCGCCCCGAGCACGAACGGCATCCAGTCTCGCAGCATCATTCCCGCGGGGGACGGGGGCAGCGTGGAGTTCGCCAATCGGCGCACGCGGCCGACGGCCAACCACGCGCTGCCCGCCAGCACGTAGTTCATCAGCACCACGTGGATGATGAGCGTGAGCACGTAGAGCGTCAGATAGAACGCGGTCGATGCGGGAAAACCAAATGGGAAGATCGCATTCATCTTAGCGCTCCTGCACGTCGACCGCGGTCAGGCCGCGATAACGCTGGAAATCGCCCGGTGCGGTCCCGGCTTCGCGCAGCCAGGCGCTGACCCGTTCGCGTTTCGCCGCGTCATGCGCGTCGGGCCACTCACGAGGCTTGCCGGCATTCACCCAGGTCACTAGCTGCACCAGCGCCTCCAATTCGTCGGGCGAGCCGGCGAACGGCGGCATGAACGGCTTGGTGTGCTGCAACTGTGCGAAATTCATGCGCATCTGGTCGAGCGTCCAGGAGCCGGTCAGATGCGCCAGCCCGTTCATGCCCTCCACGGTATGGCAAACGCTGCACAAGTCGCGAAACACGAGCGCGCCGCGGCGAACCTGATCGCCGGGATAACGACTGGCCAGCCGCAACGGATACGGATCGCCGGTGGTGACGCCTTTCGTCCGCAGCTCTTCGATGCCCGCCGGTGAAACCGAGTTGGAATAGAGCTTCTCGCGGATCGAATACGGCTTGCGAATTCCTTCGCGTACAAATTCGCCTCCGGCGGTCGCGCCGAGGGCCAGCGCCGTGAGCAATGTCGCTGTCGCGCCGTTGACGTAAAGGCGCTGTTTCACCAGCCCGATCAGTCCGTATAAACCGACCAGCGCCGACGCCCCGACTGCGACCGCTGTAAACATGGTCATTGCCACGCTGCCGCCGGTGACGTAGGCCCGGCTGTCGGCCGGCGCGACCGAGAGATACCAGACGCCGAGCGCCGGCATCGCGAGCAGCGCCAGCACAAAGTGGCCGCAGCGCGTGATCAGGGCGTTCCGCCCGTCGCGATCCAGCTCCGACATGGTGTTGACCGTGATGCATGCCACGAGCGCCGCAATTGCCATGCTGGCGGCCGTGCGATAGAGCAGCGACGGAAAAAACCCGGCGTTGAAAAAGGCGACCCAAACGCCGCCGCCGTTCGGCCAATCGCCGGGTGTGAGCTGCCAGGTCAGGATTCCATTGATCCAGAACAGGCTCATCCACGCCGCGCCGCAGTAAATGGCCAGCACCGTCAGGCGCCCACGGTCGGACAGCCTGCGGGCGTAGCGCAGAAAGGAGTACCCGGCGACGATTTCGACGCAGAAAAACGTCCACTCGATGGCCCAGATCCAGTGAAACTGATCCACCATCATGCCGATGGTGCGCGGGCTGATCTGGATGCTGGTCAGCCACATGTTGACGCCGGTGAGCGCGCCGAGCACGAAACTGATGAGCACCAGGATGCGGAAATATCCGTCGACGAACCGCCGCGCGTGCGGTTCGCGCCCGCGCCCGGCCAGCCACTGGAAATACAGCAACAGCATCCCGCCGCCGATGGCGAATTGGGCCAAAAAGACGTGCAGGATGCCCATTCCGCCGATGATCAGCCCCTTCATCAGCGGCTCGAATTCGTTGATCGGGTAATAAACGAACGCGTCCATGACCGCTCCCGCGCCGAGAGGCTCTATTCGCATCATAACCGCTCGCGCCGCGGTTCCAATTCGGGTCGAATTCTGTAGCGGACGACAGGGTAACGGCTTGTCTAGACTCGGCCAGCACGGCGCACACCAAACGATGCCGAAAAGGAGGCGCATGATGAAATGCCCGCGTTGCAACAACCTGGACTTGGCGATTTCGAACCGGCAGGGTGTCGAGATCGACTACTGCCCGTCCTGCCGCGGAGTCTGGCTTGATCGAGGCGAACTGGACAAGATCATCGCCCGAAGCAGCGAGTTCGACGACGACCACGCGGGGCTCCACAGCCGCCCGCACAGTCATAGCCATCCGCGAAAGCGCGGCATGTGGCGCGACTTGTTCGAGTTCGATTGAGTCTGTTCTCCCCGCGCGGCCGCGCATCGGTTATGTCGATGACGCGGCCCGCGCGCAAGGCGCCGCGGGCTTAGTCTGGGAATCAGCCGGATCGGGACAACATGGACAAACCGTTGGCATGGTGGATCGCGTTCAATCTCTTCGTGCTGGCGATGTTGGCGCTGGATCTGGGCGTCTTCCATCGCAAGGCGCACGAGGTACGTTTCAGAGAGGCGCTGGTATGGAGCGTCGTCTGGATTGGGCTGGCGCTGCTGTTCAATGTGGGAATCCTGCTCGGCTGGGTCGGTCCCTACGAGGCGCACGAACGCGCCCTTCGCGCCAAGGAATTCTTCACTGGCTACCTGGTCGAAAAAGCGCTCAGTGTCGACAACGTCTTCGTCTTCGCCATGATCTTCGCCTACTTCGCCGTACCGGCGCAGTATCAGCATCGCGTGCTGTTCTACGGCGTTCTGGGGGCGCTGTTCTGCCGCGCGGTCTTCATCTTCACCGGCGTGTGGCTGATTCATCAGTTCGAGTGGGTGTTGTATCTGTTCGCCGCGTTCCTGACGCTGACCGGCGCGAAGATGATGTGGGCCAAGGGAAAGCAGATTCACCCGGAAAAGAACCCGGTCATCCGCCTGACGCGGGCGCTGATTCCTGTAAGCGACGCCTATGACGGCCAGAAGTTCTTCACCCGCGCCGGGGGCCGGAAGATGGCCACCCCGCTGCTGCTCGTGCTCGTTTTCGTTGAAACCAGCGACGTGATCTTCGCGATCGACTCGATCCCGGCGATCTTGATCATCACACAGGACACGTTCATCGTGTACACGTCCAACGTATTCGCGATCCTTGGACTGCGGGCGCTGTATTTCTGCCTGGCGGGGTTTATGAAGATGTTCGAATACCTGACGTACGGATTGGCGCTCATCCTGATCTTCATCGGCGGGAAGATGTTCTATCAGGCCGCAGTGAAGTCGCTCACGGGATTCGAAACCAAAATACCGGTCGAATGGTCCTTGGGAATCATCGGCGTCATCCTGGGCCTCTCGGTTGTCGCATCGCTGGTGCGCCCGAAAGACATCTCAAGCAAGTAGTGGCGCGCGATCTGGCGCGCTAGCGCCGCTCCAGCGGCCAGTCGTCGATCACCGCGCCGCCGAGCGCGATCTGCTTCAACCGCAACGTTCGCCCGTTGATCGAAACGTGCGTAAAGCTGTGAATGCGGCTGTTGGCCGCAGCCATGTACGCCGGCCATTTCTCGCGCGGCTGAAGCTCGTACAACTTCGCACCGCCCGCGCCGCTGACGACGTACACGACGCCGTGGCCGTCTTCGGCGATTTGGCCGCCGCGCATCGGCAGCGTGCGTTGAAACGTGTGATCGTGGCCGCAGAAGACCATGTCGACGTTCGTCTCTTCGAGCACGGGCACGATCGCGCGCTCGATCTCAACATCCGGTGCGTGGCTGCCGACCGTGTACGGCGGGTGATGGAATACGACGAAACGCCACGATGGCCCCGGCGCGCTCATCACCGTTTGCAGCCATGGCGCAATCTGTGACGACAATTCCGCCTCGGCGAGATTCGAGTCGATCACCGCCACGCGGGCCGAAGCGTAGTCGAACCAGTAGTTCTGCTCAGGCGGTTGCGTGCTCGGGCCGTTGCGCGGAAGCTCGAATACATCCAGATATGCAGCGCCGAAACTAGGCTCGCCGACGTCGTGGTTGCCCAGGCTCGGCCAGAACGCCACTTCCGCCAGCAACGCCTCGTATGGGCGGAAGAAGCGCGCGTTGTAGTGATAGCGCTCGCCGCCGGGGTAGACCAGATCGCCGGTGTGCAACACGAAATCGGGCCGCGCGGCGTACATGTCGCGCGCCAGGCGATACTGCTCGGTCGTGCCGCGGCCGCTGTCGCCAAAGACGATGAAGCTGAACGCCGACCCGGGTGGTTTGTTCGTTCGCAGCGTGGCGTTGACGAGCGTGGCGTCGCCCGCGGTGATGCGATACGTCACCTCGACACCGGCGGGCAAATCTTTCATGCGGGCGATGTTTCGCCGGCCGGACGATTCGGCCGGCGCGACTTGCTCGCCGGACGCAAGCGTGTAGCGAAGCTCGCACTGCGCCGCGCGCGAGGTGAACCAGACCACCGCCGCCGAAGTCGCGTCGGCCTGCTGAACGAGCGGACCTTCGGCGATGTAGACCGGCAGTATCCACGGGCTGAGCGCCCACAACCCGACGCCGACACCCGCGAACAGCAGCGCGCCGAGCAGCACCCGCCGCGGCCGCGGACCTCGCGGCGGCGGCGTGATTTCCGCTTCATCCGGCGTCAGATTCGTCGATTCTTCGCTCATCTATGGCACATCCAAATGTGCGTCCGTCTGTATGGGCCGCGACCGTCAGGGTGCGGGGGAGAAAATGAGTTCTCGGCTGCCAATCGGATCTGTCCCAGCCCAGCTCCCGTACGGTCGCGGTTCGGACAGAGCTGATCGCGGCAGTTTCTCACCTCACGGTCGCGGATCGGATCCGGCCGATCCAGCGCTCCTTTTCAAACGTTCATCTAGCTGGTTGCGTCGTGAGCGCGCCGCGCTGTTCGCGCGGCTTTTCGGCGTTCTCGCGGTGCCAGCGTCGAAAGGTGCGCGTGGCGATGGCGCGTTCCTCCTCGCTGAAGAACCCGGCAAAACCAGGCGGCGTCTCGCTGCGAAACAGGTGGACGGCGTCCGCGTCGAGCCCGTAGATCCGCAGCAGGTTCACTAGCGCCGTATCCGAGACGGTCTGCACCGCGACCCTTCCGGCCGGATCGGGCGTCGTGCGCACCAGACGGTTGTCGTCCAGCAAATCCAGCAACAGCGAGACGATCCGCTCGTCCTGAAACTTGCACAGCGACGATAGAATCGGCTCGATCTCGATGGCCTCGCGATACGGGCTGCGCACCAGCCAGCGAAGTGCATCCACCGCCGACGGCAGGGTTTCCTTGTCGCCGATGTCGCCGATCATCTTCACGCAGCGGCCCGCGAAGAGCGCGACCACGGTGGCGATGTCCTGCTCGCGCGGGCCGTACACGTTGCCTTTCAACGCCGCGACGGCATCGTCGGCGTAGCGAGCCAGCCCGCGGGCTACGACCCGGTCGCCCAGTTCGGCCGCGACGTCGAAGGCGGCCTCGGCGACCTCGGCATCCGGATCGTCGACCTTCTTCACCACCAGCACGCCGGCGCCGCTGTTCTCGGAGAGCGGAATCTGGTGCACGGCGTCGAGGCGGATGCGCGGGTCGTCGTCAAACAGACGCTCGACGAGCGTTGGATTCCTGGCCAGAAAAGCGTCGAGCAGAGCGCGGTCCGCTTCGGGCAACTCCGCACGCGCAAGCCGAACGCGGAGCACGGCATGCAGGCGATGCAGCAGCCGGCGGGCGCGGAGCTGCTCGTCAGCCGGGCGCGTCGAGACAGCGCCGAGCGCTGCTTCGACCGGCGCGACGAAGCGGTCGACTAGCTTTTGTCCGGCCAGCTCGGCGGCGGCCTCGTCGGGCCCCAGCGCCGCTTCGATCCAGCGCGCGACATCGGGATCGACCGCGGGGCGCGAGGTGGATTGCGCTGGCGCGAGTGCGGCAAGACTGAAAAGCCAAGCCAGGTGACATACGGCGGCTGCTCTTGCGCGTACAAACGGTCCACACGGGTATGACATCGAATTACTTCCGCCGCGCGCGGTGGCGCGAGAGCCTCCCCAACTTGCGCTCGAGCGCCGTGGCGACGTTGGGCGGCACCAGGCGTTCGATGCGGCTGGAACCGCCGCCGCCTAGCTCGAAAATCTGCTTGATATACGTGCTCGACGTTAGCGCATACTGGTCTGAAGTAAGCAGGAACACGGTTTCGACGCCGCCGATCAGCATGTTGACGTTGGCCTGCTGCAGCTCATCGCTCAGGTCCGACACGTCGCGAATGCCGCGCACGAGCACGCGCGCTCCGCTGGCGCGGACAAAATCGATCGTCAAGCCGTTGTATGCCTCGGCCCGCACGTTCGCCAGCCCGCGCAGATGCGGCCGCAGAAGCGCAAGCCGCTCTTCGGGCGTGAACATCGATTGCTTGTCCGGATTGATGCCGACGCCGACCACCAGTTCGTTGAACAGCACCGCGGAGCGGCGGATCACGTCCAGGTGCCCATGCGTGACGGGGTCGAACGAGCCCGGATAGACGGCGATGGTGTTTTGCGCGCGGGATTGCATGCGGCTCACTCCGTGCGTCGCGGACGATCCGCAAGCCGTCGCTCGCAGCCTGGCGCGTCGTCGTTGCCCAGGAACGCATCCCACGCCGCGTGATTCGTGCAATCGACGCCGGCCTGTGCGGCCCGGCGTTGCAGGTATGATTGAAGCGTGAGCAGCATGTCGTCTTCGTCCAGCGCGTCGAAATCTCGCAAGCTGGAGGCGTGCAACTGGCGGAACAGGGCCAGATAGAGCTTCTTGATCTGGCTAAGCGACGCCGAGAGCTGTATCTCGTCCGAGCCGCGTTCCTGCAGGCGCATCGACGACCTCTTTCCGCGCGCAGCGCCAAAGCGTTATTGGCGACGTGGCGCGTACACTAGCCGCGCCGAATGGACCTGTCCAAAACACAGTGTCGCGGTGAGCTGCAGGGCGACAACGACGCTAGATCGGCTTGAGATGCTCAAACGAGTTCTTGCAGGCGTGGCAGTAGTAGATCATCCGGCAGCGCGTCGGACCAAACGGGCTCTCCAGGTCCGTGGCGTCGCTGCCGCAGAACGGGCAGGCGGGCGAGAGGTCGGCAGCCGACACGGGACTCGCGGCCTTGCCCCCGTGAGTGAGCGCGACGAGCGGCGACGGCGCGTCAACCGGCCTGCGCCGCGGCGTCGTCACGCCGTGTTGTCGAAGGCTCTCGCGGCCGGCGTCGCTGATTCGGTCGACCGACCAGGCCGGCTGATAGACGAAGCTCACGCGCACGCTTTTCACGTCCGGTAGCGCCGAGACTCGCTCGCGGATCATGTCTTCCAGCATCTTCAGCGCCGGGCACCCCACGAACGTCGGCGTGATGTCGATCGCCGCGTCGCCGGCATCATCCACGCGCACGGCGTGCACGATCCCCAGATCGACAATGTTCACCGGCATCTCGGGGTCGAGAATCGTGCGCAGGGCGCGATCAATGTCGTCAACGGTTGCCACGCGATTCTCCGGGCGGGCAAGATGCCCGCCCCACCCCGGCCCGACCGGTCGTACTCTCGCTTCTACCAACTCGCCACCGGCTCGACGCGATACACCTCCGTGAACTCCGCCAGCAGCGGATCGAACTCCGGGCTATGACGCCCGGATCGGCCGCCGGCGACGCCCGGCGCCGGCGGCGCCAGCGTCGCTCGCAAAGTCGCCTCTTCGATCACGTTTTCGACCGCCGCGCGCCACTGGCTGAACATCTCCGTCGGCCCGGGCGGGTAGACGCCGGCCGATTCGAGCGACGCGACGCCGCGCGTCGGCTCGAACAGCATGCACGCCGGCGCGGAAAGGCGATCGACCGCGGCCTGCATTCGCTTGCGGGCTTCATCTCCGCCGCGGCCCAAACGCACGAGCCATTGATCAGCGTGCCCAATCGCCAGGCGCTCCTCCGCCAGCATCTTGGCGGCCAGTGCCCGCAGCGGTTCAAAATTTGAAGCCGCCAGCCGCGCCAGGCGGAGGTGATCAAAGTGGTCACAGAAGAATTGCCGCGCGATCGCAACCGCCCAGTCCTGCCCGTCGGGCATCGTCGTGATCGCGGCGCAGCGATACTCGTCCGGCTTGCGGCCGTAGGCGAGGCGATTTGCGTCGTCACCGACAAGTTGCGCCACGAACTCATAGACCGCGGCGGCGTGGGCCAGGTCGTCCTGCGCCAGCGACGAAAAGGCGATGTCTTCCTCGAGAATCGGCGCCAGACCGGTCCAGTCGGAATTCAGGTGGCCGAGCATGAGCTTGTCGTCGGCCAGGGACAGGAGGAGGTCGACCAGCGCGGGCTTCAATTGGGCGTCGAGTTGGTTCATGCTTGGCGGTGTCCCTTTGCCTACATGCTACCGCGCCGGCTCGTCCGGGTTCGACAGATACTCGCGGAGAAACTCATCGCGGAAGCGTACGTGGAATCCCGCGGCCAGATGACCTCGCGCCACCTCCGCGAGGAAGCCCGTGAGCAGCGATTCGCTGTGCGTTGAAATCACAAAGTGTTTGCGATCCTGCTTCGCAATAGCCGAGAGCGACCGCGCCAACGAACGAACTGCGCTCGGATGAAGGTGAATTTCGGGCTCTTCGATACACACGATTTTCATTTGGCGGTCCGCGCAGCGTGCCAGCAGATGAACCAGTTGACTGACGCCAAACCCCTCATTCACCAGCTCGCACGATACGCCCGTATCTTCCTGTGACGCATC
Organism: Phycisphaerae bacterium; assembly: GCA_046350315.1. GTDB lineage: Bacteria > Planctomycetota > Phycisphaerae > UBA1845 > Fen-1342 > CAZHTF01. The sequence continues at coordinate 155,038 of JAXMAP010000002.1, read as the reverse complement.
GAGTGAGAAGAGCACCGTTCCAAACTTGACGTTGACGCGCAGTTCGCGGCCCACGGTCGAGCGCAAGACCTGGCTCACAGTTGCGACGATGCGACTTCGTCTTCAGTCGCCATGAACGGCGTCAACGGCACTTGCGAGCTCCACCGCTAGAAATGCTCCCGAATATCTTCCTTCTTGTACTCGCTGTACTCCGCCTGCGTCATGTAGCGCTTCCACTTCTCGCCCACGTTGTAGCCCTTGGCGAAGCGGTAGCTCTGGTCGCTGAGCCGGAAGACCAGGTCCTTGTCGTAGTCCGTGCGGATGATCGCCGAACGCGGCACGACCCAGACCTGCACGCACTCCTGGTCGCGCCCGAAGTGCTCGCGGGCGAAGAGAAGCGCCATCGCATCATCCGCTGCATCCACGCTGCCGGCGTGTGCGTGCGGCTTGCCGCGTTCCACCTGCACGAAGACCTCGTACGGCTTCAGATCCGATTCCGCAGGCGGCGGCTCGGCGGAGAAGTTCGGGAGATTCGCTCGGCGTGCGGACAGGCCCATGGCGCGCTCCAGGTGACGTTACGCGCAATGATAGCGAAATTGACGTGGCGCCGGTGCGCCTAACAGCCCCTCAAATACTCACCTGTCCGAACCGCGACCGTCAGGGAGCGGGAGAAACGGATGCGCTCGGCATCCAGACGGCCAATTCTCAGTCCCCGCTTCCTTACGGTCGCGGCTCTGACAGGCAACCTTGACCGGTACCCGCCGGACTGCTGGGACACAATCCCGCAAATCGAACGCGTCGCTACCCCGTCACACGAAGTTGCGGCAGCGGCTTGCGCTGCTTGACGTGGCGATCCACCTCGTCGACCAGCCGCTTCACCACGTGCTCGAGCGCCGCGATCACGTGCGGCTCGACTCGCGCGAAATTCGCGAACAGCTCGCCGGCGTCGCCGTTCTGACGGATGCCGATATTCAGCGGGATCGCCCCCAAGAACGGCACGTTCATCTCGCTGGCGGCCTTTTCCGCTCCGCCGTGGCTGAAAATCTCCTCGCGCCGGCCGCAGTGCGGACAGATGTAATAGCTCATGTTCTCGACCACACCCAGCGGTTCGACGCCGAGTTTCTGATACATCCGCAGCGCCTTCATCGCATCCAGCAGCGCGACATCCTGCGGCGTGCAAACCACCACAGCGCCCGTCAGCGGAATGCTCTGCGCGAGCGTCAGCGGAATGTCGCCAGTGCCCGGCGGCAGATCGACGATCAGGTAGTCGAGTTCGCCCCACAATCCGCGATCGAGAAACTCCTTCACGTACTTCTGGGCCATCGGCCCGCGCCAAACGATCGCCTGATCCGGCGCGACCAGGTAGCCCATGCTCATGATGCGAATGCCGTCGCGCACCGGCGGAATGATCCGCCCCTGCTCGTCCAACATCGGTTGGGCCTGCTCGGTGCCGGTGATTTTCGGCAGCGACGGCCCATACACGTCGGCATCGAGCAGCCCGGCCGTGAGTCCCATCCGCGTCAATCCAGCGGCCAAGACCGCCGAAACCGTGCTCTTGCCGACGCCGCCCTTGCCGGCGCCGACCGCGATGACGTGCTTCACGCCGGGAAGCGAATTCGTTACGCGGTCGGCGAAGATGTGAAAGTCGACGTTGACGCTCTTGAGTCCCGGCGTGGCCGATACGGCGACCTGCGTCTGGCGGCGGAGCTGGTCCTGCAACGCATCGGTCGCAGCGCTGGCCGGTATGTCGTAAGAGATTTCCGCCAGGCCGTCGCAGACCGCAACGTTGCGAATCCACCCAAGCGTAATGACATCGCGACGCGAGCCGGGATCGACGACCCGACGGAGCGTCTCAATGACAGCCGATTTGATAGCGTCTGATTGCATGGCCGGGTTATAGCCGACCCGGCGCGCACGGGAAATGCGGGCGTTGTACAACGGCGGCTCGAGGGCGAATCTCGATTCAGGTCGCGATTGCAATGGGTGGGGCGGGCATCTTGCCCGCCCGCAGACATGCGGTGCGGGCGGGCAAGATGCCGGCAAGATGTCCGCCCCGCCCAAATGATCGCAGCCATTCCAGGACGCTCCTGCGGCTCGAACGAAAGGCGGGCCCGCCCGGCTGGGCCGACCCGCCTTTGGCGTTCTATTCCCGCGCGACCGGTAGCGCAATTCGCAGCGGTCGTCAGTTCGAGCGCACCGCGATCTTTCGAACGCGCGCCGCCGCCGCTTTCGGCAGATGCACCGTCAGCACGCCGTCCGACAGTTCCGCCGAGATCTTCTCGGCGTCGATCCCGTCGCCGATCTCGAAGGACCGCGCAAAATCGCCCACGCCGTACTCGCGCGTGACGACGTGGCGATCCTTAGCTTCGCGCGGCGTGACCGGCGCAAAGATATCGAGCGTGCCGCGTTCGTAGCGAATTTCGACGCAGTCGCTCGAAGCACCCGGCACGTCGGCTCGTAGCAGCAATTCGTCCTTGAGCTCCACGATATCCACGCTCGGCAGATACGTGTTGCCGGACCGCGCGGGCTCCGGCTGAGCGGCGCTTCGGCCGCACTTGTCGATGGCGTGTGTGTGTTTCATGTTCGGCTCCCTTGCAGGCCTGCGCACGCGCAGGGTTACGACGACTTCACCGTGATCTTCCGCGCTCGCGAAGCGGCGGCCTTGGGCAACGTGATCGACAGAACGCCGTCGCGCAGCGTCGCCTCGACGCGCTCGGCATCGACATCCGACGGCAGCGTCAGCACGCGGATGAACTCGCCCGTGACGCGCTCGCGCCGGTGATACGTGGCGTCGCCGGCGGGTTGCTCGCGCTTACCCTTGATCGTCAGCTCGTTGCCGGTGACGAGGATTTCGAGGTCGTCCATCTTCATGCCGGGCAGCTCGGCTTCGACCGCCAGGCGTTCGCCGTCCTCGAACACGTTCACCGGTGGAAACGCCGCGAAATTATTCGCGAGCGGAAAGTCCGCGAACGCGTCGAACACACGATCGATCTCGCGACGCACGTCGAACAGGGGCGAGCGGGGGCTGAAACGAACAGGCAGAAACATATCGAACCTCCTTCCAAATTCGAGCCCGCGGTTACCGATTGCGGGCGTGACTCGTAAGGCCTTGTTTCACGCGGCGTGCCAGAACTCGTCCGGATTCATAACTTATTATCTGTGCTAGAGTTGTCGTGCAATGCCGATTTGGCATGGCGACTGGAATGCCGGTCATTGTGTCAGCGCTGGCAGGTCATCTGCGACACATCACGCGAGTTGACGCGCGAGAGTGGCGTCCGCACCACCGTAACGGAACGGAGAATCGAATCGGCACGATCTCCCAATGAATCACGAAGGCCCCGCCCGCCGCCGGAGTGCTAAACTCTAGCCATGAACCCTGATGCCAGCGCGGCGCTGGACGAGTTAACGCCGCGACAGATCGTGCAGTTTCTCGATCGTTACATCATCGGCCAGGCCGCCGCCAAGCGCTCGGTCGCCATCGCGATACGCAATCGTTGGCGGCGGCTGAATCTGCCGGCTCAGATTCGTGAAGACGTGCTGCCCAAGAACATCCTGATGATCGGTCCGACCGGCGTGGGCAAGACCGAAATCGCGCGGCGCATCGCGCAGCGCATCGACGCGCCGTTCATCAAGGTCGAGGCCACCAAGTTCACTGAAGTCGGCTACGTCGGTCGTGATGTCGACAGCATCATCCGAGATCTCGTTGAGCGGGCGATCATGCTGGAGCGGCACAAGATCGCCGCCGAGCTGCGCCCGCGGGCGCGCGAACTGGCCGAGGATCGCATTCTCGAACAGCTCTACCCGCAGACCGATTTGTCCACGAACGACCCCGAACAGCACGAGCGCCACCGACGCACGCGCGAAAAACTGCGCGAACAGCTTCGGGGCGGCGCCCTCGACGAGCGAATGGTCGAGGTCGTCATCGACGAGCCGTCGGTTTCCGATCACGTGCTCCGGCAGATGGGTCTGGACCAGATGGGGCCCGACGTGCTGCAGTTGATGGAGCGCGTCTGGCCGAAAAACGCGAAGCGGCAGCGCCTGCCCCTTCCGCAGGCGATCGAGCTGGCCACCCAGCAGCAGATCGATCGCCTGATCGATCAGGCCACGCTGCACGCATCGGCCATTCGGCGTTGCGAGCAGACCGGACTGGTGTTTCTCGACGAGATCGACAAGATCTGCGGCAGCTACGCCGAGGCCGCCGGGCCGGACGTCTCGCGCACCGGCGTGCAGCGCGACCTGCTGCCGCTCGTCGAAGGCACGGCGGTGAGCACGCGCTACGGGCTGGTGCGCACCGATCACATCCTGTTCATCGCCGCCGGCGCGTTCACGCAGAGCCGCCCGAGCGACCTGATGCCGGAGCTTCAAGGGCGTTTTCCGCTGCGCGTGGAACTCGAGGACCTGACCGCCGAGGACTATGACCGGATTCTGACCGAGCCGGAACACGCGCTGATCAAGCAGCAGATCGCGCTGATGAAGACCGAGGGCGTGGAGCTGACCATCAAGCGCGACGCGATCGCGGAAATGGCCGAAATGGCGCACCGCGTCAACCAGACGCTGGAGAACATCGGCGCCCGGCGGCTGTACACGATCGTCGAAAAAGTGATGGAGGAAATCGCCTTCAGCGCGTCGGACGCGGCCAACAAGCAGGTCACGATCGACGTCGACTACGTGCGAATCCGCCTGGCGGACGTGATCAGCGATGAGGAGCGTCGGGAGTTTGAGCTCTAAATGACAGGGCGCGTACCCGCGCACGGTCATTTGACGGCCCGCCGCCGCCTACCAGCCATCAGGCGCTGCAGCGGAAACGTCAAAGCACCGGCCGCGGCCAGAATGAGTGTGTGCATTTCGGGAAATGTGCCGCCACCCGGTTTCTTCGCGGCGGTCTGGCCAGCTGGTCCGCTGGTGCGGTTGGTCTGAATTGGTGCATCATGGGTGATCCGGGCGTCCCGCCCGACAGTCGGGACAGACGGGACGCCCGCACCACCCGTCGAGATGAGATCAAGGGATTCGTCGCCGGCGGCCGCAATCCCGGTATCCACGAACTTCGGCAAGCCGCGAAAGAAGTCGCCATTGTCGCCGACGATTTGAAATCGAATCTGATCCTGGGCAGTAGTCTGCGTAACGCGCGCCGCACCGGCGGAATCAGCGCTACTCGCGTAAATGATGTCCGCGCGCATCTGGTCCGGGGACGCCACGAGCATTGCAATTGCGAGCGCGAAGTGACGCACGGGCGAATCCTCTACGGCCACCGTCTCGTACCTGTTGGAAGTGTGCAATTCGGGTGTAGGACATGCGTTATGTCGCGCGTGTCCGGAAAACTCGGCTGCGGCGCTTGACCGTGGCCACTAGTTGAGGCATACTCATCGATCGAGGAAGGTGCGCGATGCAACCGGTCAATGTTGATTGCTCGATGCTCAAGGAGGCTAACTCCGCATCGCCATAGGCTTCGCGCTCAATCGTGAGATTTGCTGAAACCCTGGCGACTGAAGAGTTCGCCAGGGTTTTTTGTTTTCGCTCGTCCGAAGGACCGCTTCGACGCTTGCCGCCTGGATCGTGAGGACGCGGATGTCGCAGACATTGCTGGAATCGCCCGCGGTGCTGCGACCAACTCGCGCCACCGCGATCGACGACACGGCCGACCTGCTGTGGCTGGCCCTACCCATGATCGGCATGACCGTTTCGCGCATGCTGATGGGCTTCATCGACTTTTTCATGGTCTCGCAGCTCGGGACCGCGGCCCAGGCGGCGATCTCCCCGTCCACGCTCTTGCTGTTCACCATTGCCTGCGTCGGAATGGGGATGGCCCAGGGCGTGCAGACGTTTGTTTCTCAGGCCGAGGGGCGCGGCGAGCCGGAGCGCGGCGGCGCGTACCTGTGGCAGACGATGTACCTCGCGATTGCAGCGGCGTTGCTGAGCGCGCCGATCGCGATGTTCGTTCCGGTCTGGTTTCCGCTCGTCGGCAAGCTGGGACACCACAGCCCCGAAATGCTGTCGATGGAAATCCAGTTCCTTCAATGGGGACTCTGGTCGATCGGACCGATGACCGCCGCCGCCGGCCTCGAAAGCTTTTTCAACGGTGTGAAGCGGCCAATGATCGGCTTGATCGCCGTGATCGCGTCACTGGTGACGTTGGCGGTCGGAAATTGGCTGCTGATCTTCGGGCACTTCGGCTTGCCGGCCATGGGAATCGCCGGCAGCGGAATCGCCACGCTCGCCGGCTGGGTCGTGCGCGTGTGCGTGCTCGCGATTGCGCTTCGATCACGCGAACTGGATCAGAAATACCGCATTCGCAGCGCATTGCGGATTGACCTGGCGAAGCTGGGCGAACTGCTGCGCGTGGGCGGGCCGGTTGCGTTTCAATGGCTGGTTGACATCGGCGCGTGGTTGGTTTTCATCGAGCTGCTGATCCCGCCGTTCGGCACCGCGTCCGTCGCGGCGGCGAACCTGGCGATCCAATTCATGCATCTGTCGTTCATGCCGTCGATTGGGCTGGGGATCGCGCTGACGACGCAGGTTGGAAACGCCGTCGGGGCGGGCCGGCTTGATGAAGCGGAGCATCGCGTTCGCGTCGCGCGGCGCGTGATCCTGAGCTACATGGGCCTGATGTCGCTTGTGTTTCTGTTCGGCGGACGCGTGCTGGCCGGATTATTGTGCTTCGAGGCCGACGCGGACGAGCACGCCCGGGTGATCACGGCGGCGGCGCAGATGCTGATCTGGGTCGCGATCTTCCAGATCTCGGACGCGATTTGCATCGTGTACAGCTTCGCCGCGCGCGGCGCGGGCGACACGCGCGTGCCGGCGTTGCTCTTCGCGGTGTGCTGCTGGGGCATCTTTGTCGTGGGCGGCGTGCTGACCTCGCGCTTTCTGCCGCAATTCGGGCCGCACGGGCCATGGATGATGTGCACGACGTACATCATCGTGTTGGGCGTGCTGCTCTGGCGGCGTTTTCACGGCGGGAAGTGGCGCGATATCCGCATCTTCGCGCAGCGCGGCGACGATGCGTCGCCAGCGGCGGTGCATTGATGCGCACCGTGCGCGCTTAGCGCTACAGCGCAACTTTTTTTCAGCCCTGGAAGGCCGGCAGAGCATAGCCCCGAGCGTCAGCCCGGGGATTCGGGATCGAATACTCACGCAGCCCCGGCAGGGGCGCAAGAGTCGTTCGTTCGTTCGACGCGTTTTCGAATGCGCACAGCCGCGCCGCGCGGACGCGCTCACCGCGATGCGCGGATCAGCATCGGCATGCCGTGCACGTCTCCGATCGATCGGTAATGCGTTTCGATCCAGGACGCGAAGTCGGGCTCGTTGGCTCGCATCCGCTCACGATCGGCGTCAGAGAGCGCGATCAGCGCCGGGGGATGGTCGCGCAGATCAAGGCGAATGGCCGCGCCGATGAATGCCGCGTGGACGCCGACTTGCCCCATCTTCTCCGAAGTGGCGAAACGCGAGGCGGCCGGGCGGCGGGCGTAACGGTACGTGCCGGGGCTCCAGCCGAAGACGTAGATCGCGTCGTCGGGACCGATTAACCGCTGGATAGACTCCCCGCGGTTCTGTTCGTCCGTCGGCTCGATTCGAGCCAATGACCACCACGTCGGCTTCGCATGCCACGCCGTGCGGCTCAGCGCCAGATTCTCCGCTTCGATTCCCGACCAGATCGCGATGAACAGGGTTACGGCGACGGCGACGCTCGGGCGCGACGTCGCGCTACGCAGCAGGCCGGTGTGCCGAACGAGTTCGTGCAGCGGACATAGCGACAGCAGTCCCAGCGGCGCCAGCGATGGCGCGAGGTGATAGGCCAGCCGGCCGGGACCGACAAAAGCGAGAAACAGCGACGTCAGCAGCCACACGACGAGCAAGACCAGTCCGCGCGGCTCGAAGCGCGGCACGCCGCCGCTGGTCGACGCATCGACGGGCATGCCGCGCGGGGGCTCTGGCGCGCTGGAACGCATGAACCACAAGACAGCACCGGCGATCGCCAGCGCGGTGACGCCGGACAGAGCGCGAAGATGCGGCGCATAGCGCGCCAGCGCGTCGAACAGCCGCATCACGCCGGCGTCGCCAACCGCGAAATAGGCGCGATTGAACGAAATCGCGGCGAACCAGGCTTCGCCGAGCGCGCCCTGTGATGCGAGCGCGGCCGCGGACGTGATTGGCGCGATGAGTGCGCCGACAAGCAACGCGACCAGATCGAACTGCGAGCGGGCGCGTCGGTTTTGTTTAGCCGTCGAATTCCGCGTTCGTGCGGTCCACGAACGCAGCGCCGTGTCGGCAGCGCACGCGACGAACGCCGCGACACCGGCCTGCTTGAAGACCGGCGCGGCGCCGGCGAATAGCCCGCCGAGCAGAATGAGCAAGCGATTGCCGTTTCGCACGCCGCGCATGTAGGCCAGCACCGCGAGCAGTTCGGACGCCGCGACAAACGTCTCGGTCCGGTTTGCGCCGCATTCGAAGCGCAATTGCGTCAAACCAACCGCCGCCGCCAAGCACGCCAGCGGCGTCAGCGACGGGTGGAACACCGCTCGCGCCGTGCCGACGAACGCCAGAATTCCAGCGAACACGGCGACGGCGCAGCACGCGATTTCGCCCAGCGGATCGTCGAAGAGGAGCGCGGCGAGCGCGTTCAACCAAATAATGCCGGGCGGTTTGTTGTCCCAAGTGTCCAGGTAGGGAGTCGCGCCGTTCGCGACGCGCCACCCGTAGTACGCAAACAGATGGCTGTCCGCCAAGTCGTCGCGCCAATGGACGGCGGACTGGTTGAGGATCGTCGCGAGGCCGCAGATCAAGACGACGGCAAGGGCGGCGAAGCAGCGGACCGCCGCCCGACGATGCGGCAAAGCGTTCATGCCCCCAGGCGCTCAATCATCAGATCGATCATGCTGCGCAGCGCCTGGCCGCGATGACTGATGGCGTTCTTGTGCTCGGTCGAGAGTTCGGCGCTGGTCAATTGAAGGCTCGGAATCAGAAAGTGCGGATCGTAGCCGAAGCCGCCGCCGCCGCGCGGTGCGTCGATGATCAGCCCCTCAAACGTGCCGCTGGTTTCGAACACGATCTGATCAAGACGGGCCAGCGCCATGCAGCATCGAAATCGGGCCGTGCGCCGTTGCGGCGGAACGCCCGCCAGCGCGGCGATCAGTCTGCTGTTGTTGGCGGAATCGTTTCGCGGATGGCCGGCGTAGTAGGCGGAGTGAACGCCGGGCGCTCCGTCGAGGCAATCCACCTCCAGGCCGGAATCGTCGGCGAGCGTGAGCCCCCCAGTGCGCCGGGCATAGAATAGCGCCTTCTGGCGGGCGTTGGCGGCGAAGGTATCGCCGTTCTCCGGCGCGTCGGGCACGCTGGGAAACTCTTCGAGCCCGCGCCAATGCCACGGCAGCGCGGCGCACAGCGCCCGCATCTCGGCCAGTTTTCCGGCGCTGCGTGTGGCCAGGATGATTTCGATCATGTGCTCGCTCGCGCAGCGGCGCGGCATTCTGAATTCGACTGGCCGCCGCGGTTCGCAATCGTAGCGACTGCTGGGCGCATTTCGATTCAGGTTGCGATTTCAAATTGGGGTGGGGCGGGCATCTTGCCCGCCCGCTGTTCGCGCGCGGGCGGGCAAGATGCCCGCCCCACCCTCGGAATCGCAACCGAAGTTCGGATGCGCCCGCGACGGCGCCGAAGGCCCGCGCACTGGCGAGTTTGTCATCCCATCGCTAATATTCGGCGATTCGGACGACCCGGCAAAGGGCCGGGCGAGGGAGCCGGCTTGCGGTTTGTACTGACCGACCGAATCAGCGAACTCGACCCGGGCAAGCGCGTTGTTGCGCACAAAGCTCTCTCGCTGGCGGAAGAGTACCTGTCGGACCACTTTCCGGCGTTCCCGGTGCTTCCGGGCGTGCTGATGCTGGAAGCGATGGTCCAGGCGTCGGCGTGGGTGGCACGGGTGGCGCTCGAATTTCGCCCCAGCCTGATCGTACTGAAGGAGGCCCGAAACGTCACGTACAAGAGCTTCGTGGCGCCCGGACAGATCCTGACGATCTCGTCGATTTGCAAGGAACTTCAGCCTGAGCAGAGCGTTTTTCAGGCCGCGGGCGAGGTTGACGGGCGTCCGATGGTCAAAGGTCAGTTGGTCCTGCGGCACTTGTCGCTATCGGATAGCGACCCGCGGATGTCTGACATTGATGGCAAGCTTCGCGCTCGGCAGCGCGAATTGCTGGGATTGATCTGGAAATCGTCCGCGGCTGATGCATCCCAGGAGGCGCGGCAGTTGTGACTGCGGTGCGCCGGCGGCGGATGTGCGGCAGGCAGTCATATGCGGCTTGAAATGCGGTGCCAGCCGGCACGCGTCTTAGCGCGCGGAGTGAGGAACCTGGCTCCGTCGAGTGGAGGATTGAGTTCATGGCGATGGATCGACAAGAGATTTTTCAGAAGGTTCGCCAGTCGCTGGTTGACGCGCTGAGCGTCGAGGAAGACGAGGTCACCGAAGGCGCGACGTTGACCGGCGACCTCGGCGCCGAATCAATCGACATTCTCGACATCGTTTTCCGGCTGGAGAAAGCCTTCGGGATCAAGATCTCGCAGGAGGAGCTCACGCCGCGCGACGTTCTCAGCAATCCGGAGTACGTGGCGAACCGCAAGCTAAATGCCGCCGGGCTAACGGCCCTGAAGAGCAGGATTCAGAACGCGGATTTCAGCAAGTTCGAAGCCAACCCGGACATCGACAAGATTCTCGATATTTTCACGGTCGGAACGATCGTGAATTTCGTCCAGAGCAAGCTGCAGGCGGCGGGAAAATGACGGGAAGAGGGAACAGGGAACAGGGAACAGGGAACAGGAAGGGGCCGCGCCGTTTTCACCTTTCCTGTTCCCTGATTCCGCTTCCCTGCCCCCTGACGCGTCCCTTCTATTCCCTGTTCCCTATTCCCTGTTCCCTCTCGTGTTGACGGATTCCCCGCCATGCGCTGGATCTGGCTCGACCGATTTGAGCACTTCGAGTCCGGCCGCCGGGCCGTCGGCGTGAAGAACGTCTCGCTGGCCGAAGATCATCTTCACGACCATTTTCCCGGCTTCCCGGTCATGCCGGCGAGCCTGATGATCGAGGGAATGGCGCAGACGGCCGGGATCCTGGTCGGCGAGGCGCGCGGCTTTGCCGAGAAGGTCATCCTGGCCAAGGTCAAGCGAGCGGCGTTTCATCGACTGGTCCGGCCCGGCGAGCAGATTCGCTACGAGGCCGACGTCGAGCAACTCACCGAGGCGGCCGCCTCGACCGTCGGCCGAATCACCTGCGGCGGCGAGCTGGTGGGCGAAGTGGATCTGGTCTTCTCGCACATCGATCAGAACATGAGCGGTCTGGAGTTTCCGCGAGAGAATTTCGTCTTTACGGAAGAATTCATGTCGTTGCTCAAAATGTATCGCGATCACGGCGCCGCGAAGGTGATGCTGTGACCCGGCGGCGCGTCGTCATCACCGGCTTGGGCCCCGTCACGCCGATCGGCGTGGGCGTGACCGACTTTTGGAACGGGCTGTTGGAAGGACGCAACGGCGTCCGCCGCATCCGGGCATTCGATCCGGCGCGTTTCGACTCGCAGATCGGCGGCGAGATCGACAGCCTCAGCGTCGCCGACTGCGTGCCCAAGAGCTACCGCAAGGCCGCCAAGATCATGGCCCGCGACATCGTGCTGGCGGTCGTGGCGGCGCACCGGGCCGTCAGCGACGCCGGCCTGCGAACCAAGTGCTTGCTGGAGCGTGGCGACGCCGGCGGCGAGCCGAACTTCGACTGCACGCGCCTCGGCGCCAACATCGGCGCGGCGAGCATCTGCGCCGATCTCTCGGAACTTGCCGAAGCGCTGCACAGCGCGGCGGAATCCGGGAGCTTCAGCTTGGCGCGCTGGGGCACGGAGGGCATGAACAACCTCACCCCGCTCTGGCTTCTGAAATTCCTGCCCAACATGCTGGCCTGCCACGTGACGATCGTGCACGACGCGCAGGGACCCAGCAATACGATCACCTGCGGCGAGGCCAGCAGCCACTTGGCCATCGGCGAGGCGTATCGCACGATCGAGCGCGGCGTCGCGGACGTGTGTATTTGCGGCGGCGCTGAAAGCAAGATCAATCCGATGGCGTTGATGCGTCAGTCGCTCGGCGCGCGCCTCAGCCGGCGCAACGATTCGCCGGAAAAGGCCTGCCGTCCATTCGCGAACGGGCGCGACGGGACCGCCGTGTCGGAGGGCGGCGGCTTGGTCATTCTGGAGGAGCTTGAGCACGCTCGCCGGCGCGGCGCGCGAATTTACGCCGAATTGGCGGGCTTCGGCGCGGCCAGCGGCGTGAGCCGACGCGGCCCCGCCGGCACAGTCGGCGGCGATGCGGCGGCGGTTCGCCTGGCCTCTCAAAAAGCGTTGCGTGACGCCGGGTTGAGCCCCGAGCAGGTCGACCTGGTGAGTGCCTCGGGCTACGGCATTGTCGAGCAGGATCGAACGGAAGCCACCGGGCTGGTTTCGCTGCTCGGCTCGGCGACGTCGCGCACGCCGGTGCTGTCGATCAAGGGCGGCATCGGCAACAACGGCGCCGGCAGCGGAGCGATCGATTTCATGGCCACCGTGCTGGCGATGCACAACGCGACGTTGCCGCCGGCGATCAACAGCACGCCCCTGGACACGGATTGTGCGCTGAGGCTGAACTCGGCCGGGCCGGTGGATGTTCGCGTCGACGCGGCGCTTTCGACCGCGTTCTCGCTGACCGGTGTGCAGCATGCGGCGCTGGTGATTCGGCGCTATCGGGAGGGCGGCGCATGATGCCGCCGCGCCATCGCGACTGCCCGGATTGCCGCGTGCCGTTGCGCCAAATTCGAATTATCGACAAGACTCATCATCATTCGCATTCGGCGCTGGAGTACGCCGCCGGTGACGCCGAACGGAAGCTCTGGATCGGGCCGTATCCGGTCGAAGGCGCGCTGACGGGATGGATGTGCGACCAGTGCGGCCGCGTTCAGCTCTACGCGCAGCCGAAGGAGTAGCATGACAGCGCTACCTTCTCAGCCCTGTAGGGGCGCTAGTGCAGTTGGTCAGGCTGTTTGCATCATGTGGCGGGTGGGGCGGGCATCCTGCCCGCGCTGGTTCCGCCTGCGGGCGGGCAGGATGCCCGCCCCACCCGGCTGGGTCCGATCGAGGTGTGTATGAGTCGCAGGGTCGTAATCACAGGAATTGGCTGGGTCACGCCGCTGGGGACCGAAATTGACGCGGTCTGGAAAAGGCTGCTGGCGGGTGAGAGTGGCGTCGCACCGACGAGCGTCTTCGACGCGCGCACGTTTCCGACGACATTTTCCGCCGAGGTGAAGGGTTTCGAACTGCGCAATTTCCTGGGCCAGCGCGCCGGCGAATACGCGTTCGTCAGCCGCAACGTCGGTTTCGCGCTCGCTGCCGCGGAAATGGCCTGGAAAGACGCGGGATTGAACGGCAAGACCGGCGCGGATCCATCGATGGTCGGCGTCTACCTGGGCGGCGGCGAAGGTCCGATCGATTTTGACAATTTCGCCGCGGCCGCGGTCGGCGCCTGGCAGCCGCAGACGCGCACACTCGACGCGCTTCACTGGGCCGAAGCGGCCTACGAGCGGTTCACCGCCGTTACGGAGTTTGAGCAGGATCCAAACTGCGCCGCGTCGCACATTGCCTGCCGCTTCAACGCCCAGGGACCCAGCCTGAATACGCTCACGGCCTGCGCCGCCAGCACGCAGGCCATTGGCGAAGCCGCCGCCATGATCCGCCGTGGCGACGCGGACGTGATGATTTCCGGCGGTCAGCACAGCATGATCCATCCACTGGGGGTAACGGGCTTCAACCGGCTGACGGCGCTTTCGACGCGAAACGACTCCTGCCTGACGGCCTCGCGCCCATTCGACCAGACGCGCGACGGGTTCGTGCTGGGCGAGGGGGCCGGAATCCTGATTCTCGAAGAGTATGAGACCGCGCGGCGGCGAAACGCGCGAATGCTGGCCGAAATCGTGGGCTACGGCTCGACCGCCGACGCGTTCCGCGTAACGGACATTCACGACACCGGACGCGGGGCGATCGCGGCGATGCGCGCCGCGCTGCACGACGCCGGCAAAGTTCCGCGGGACATTCACTACATCTCCGCGCACGGGACCGGCACAGAAGAGAATGACAAGATCGAGACGCTGGCGATCCGCGGCGTCTTCGGAGAACACGCGAAAAACGTGCCGATCAGCAGCGTCAAGAGCATGTTCGGCCACCTGATCGCGGCGGCGGGCGCGGTGGAGCTGATTACGTGCGTGCTGGCGATCCGCGACGGCGTCGTGCCGCCTACGATCAACTACGCGAATGCCGATCCGAATTGCGACCTTGATTACGTGCCCAACACGGCGCGCAAGGCGGCCGTGCGGACGGCGCTGTCGAACAGCTTCGGCTTCGGCGGGCAGAATGACACGCTGGTGGTGACGGCGGTGGGGTAGCGCGGCGCGAGGCTGATTCCTTGACGCGGTAGCGTCGGGCCTCTGTGCCCGACGGCGGGTGTGGACCAATGTGCGGGGTTGTGCCGCTGCTCTTGAGCAGAGCCCGCGTAGGGTGAAACGATGAAACGGAGGTCGCGCCGAGCGGTTGAGGCTTCTTGAAGACGTGGTAAACCCGTGCGCGGGTTGATCGTGGGCTCAGCCGTGCCGCGTGCTTCCACACAAGGAATCAACCGTGAATCGATTCATCGGCGTCGACCTCCACAAGAAGTGTATCGTGATTTGCGTGGTCGGCCCAGACCGGAAGGTGCTCGAGCGTCCGGCTCCGACAACGCTCCGCCAGCGACGACGCGCACAGTGCTGGCTGCGTGCGCGCACGGCAACCTCCCGCGTCCCGCCGCCCCACCGCCTTCCGGCTGCCGCACGCTGGCGCTGGCGGTTCCTTGGAGGCGATCAGATTCTGGATGCGCGGCCGTGTTTGGCGCAAATGTGCAGCGCCGCCCCTTGACGCATTCGCGGCGGCGGGTTAATCCTCTTAGCGAATCGGACTTACAGTTCGCGCGGGTCTCGAGTGGAAGGATACACGATGCCGAAACGCCAAGTCCGCTGGGCGCGCCGTCTCTTGCCGGTGGCCCTCGGGGCGGTGCTGTTCCAGCAGGGATGCGCACTGGACCCGGACCTGCTCCTGCAAGCCGCCGTGCAATTTATCACCGAGTTCGCGATCTTCGTGACTGACAACGTGATTGTCGGGCTCAGGTAAGCCGGCGGTCGAGCCAATCGCCCCCGGATCTCTCGCGCCTTCTCGTCAGCCCGATACGCGTCGCGCCGCATTCTGTCGTCGGAGGACCAAACCGTGAAATTCGAGTCAATCCTGTTTCGGGCGCGCTGGATTTCCTTCGCGCTGGGCAGCCTGTGGATCGGCGGCTGCACGACCGACGCACAGCTTCGCGATTTTCTCAGCTCCACCGCCGTCCGCACATTCTGGCAGACGCTGGGCACGGCGATACAGGCGGCGATCGTCAATGCAAACCAAGGCGCCTGAACGGATGGCCCGTCTGATCGTGCGCGGCGCGACAGTGTTCGTGCTTGGCGTAATCAGCGCGGCGTTTCCGCTGTCCGCGCAGACTGAGCCGCCGTCGGCCGCCGCCGCGCCCCAGTCCAGCGCCGCGATCGCCGAGTTCCAGGCAATCCTGGACGGCTATGTATCGCTGGAGCCCGCGCCGCCAGCCGGACGACCGCTCGCGGAGACGCAGGCCTGGCGCGGCAGGATGATGCCTGAGCTGGATCGCCTGATCGGTGGGATGGACGCGTATCAGAAGCGGCAAGGCGAATCGCCGGACCTGCTGATGCTCCGCGCCATGTGTCACGCCAAGCGCGCCAACATCTTCCTGGATCAGCGACGTGAGCTGGATGAGGAAATGGCCGCGCGGCGTGTCGCCGACCCGCAGGCGAACGATCCGGAGCTGACGCAGCGCCAAGCCGCGTTCGCCGAAAAGGCCGCTGCCGACTATCAGTCGATTTCGGTCTACCTGTCGCGCGCGCTGGAACTCGCGGATGAACTGCGCCAGCGTCGCGAACTGCGCCTGGTGATGGGCGTGATCTTCGCTCAGACGGCGATCGTGCAGGATCGCGCGCAGGAACTCTCCGACCAGGCGGGCCGCCCGTTGAACATCGATCCCGGCGCGGTTCGCCGCATGCTGGATGAATCGCGCGAAATGTTGGTCGATTACTTGGCCAAGACGCCGACCGAAAACGGCCTGGAGTGGGTTCGCGGCCGCTTCTATCTGGGCGTCGTCGAATATCGCCGTTCGCTGGCCGAGCGCGTCGTCGGCAAGGAGTATTTCACCGCCGTCGATCCGGCGCGGCTCGATTCGTTCAAGGAATCGCAGAAGATCTTCGCCTCGCTGTCCGAGCCGGACGCGGTGCTGCAAGCCTTGCGGCCGCAGGCGGATCCAAATTCGCCGGCGGCCCGCGCGTTTTTCAGCTCGAATTTCTATCGCCGCTCGAAGTACACGCCCGAAGCCGTGGCCCGTTTTTACGCCGCGACCGCCAGCCTCTACCTGGGACTGACGGCGGCGATCGATCCGACCCTGGCCGACGGCGATCCACAGATGCGGCTGGAAGCGACGCGCAAGTACATGGATCAGGCGGCGACGCTGGACAAGTACCGGCCGGAGGGCGGCGAGTCGGAATTCTCGCTCACGGAGGGCACCGTTCCGGTCAGCGCCAGCCGCGTGGTGCGCGAGTTGGAGCGCGCCACGTCCGCGCCGCAGCGCGAGGCGCTGAACGACTTTACGCTCTCGATGGGCATCGCGGCGCTTTGGGATACGAACGTGCCGCTATTGGGGCGCAATACGGCGCCGCCGGTCTATCGCGACCGCAAGCGCGACTTTCGCGTTCCGGCGCTGCTGAAGTTCAACTATGTGGCGGACCTGGACGCGTTCGACAAAGGCAACGCGGACCTGCAAAAGTGGCAGGTGTTTTTCGAGGGCCGCACCGCCCCGACGTGGAACGCCCGGATTTACGAATTCAACGAGCAGTTCTACGGCGCGACGGTGAACCTGCGCTATGAATTGATCGGCAGCGACGCCGCGGAATGGCTGAATGCGCTCTATCTGCATGCCCGATACGACTATGACTACATCTTGCTTGGGAACGATGGATTCCTGCGGGTGAATCGGGTCCGGCCGATGGTGCAGTTGCTCGCGTTCGACCAATTGCTCGACGCGTCCCTGTTCTTCAACTACGAGGATCGGAATTACTTGGAGGCGCTGCGGGATGAGCGCCTTGATCGCGACGGGAATTACTTCTCCTGGGGCCTGGATACGCGCTGGGACCTGGGCAAGTGGGTGAACGCCGAGTCCCTGTGGGGCAAGGAGCGGGCCTGGGGCGGTTGTGGGCCGCGCGAGGACGACCGCGAATATGCCCGCCCGATGGAAGTCCAGCTTGGAATTGAGTTTACGACGAATTCAACCCAGGGATCGGAGTTCGATTACAGCAGTCAGATCCTCACTGGCGGGCTGAAGGTACCGCTCCCGTACGGGATCGACTTTTCGCCGGGCGCACTATTCGAGTGGCAGGATTATCGCGGGAACAGCGTGGTGGATCGCCACCGTGCGATGCGCGGCGATTTCCTGCAGGAATACGGGTTCCGCCTCGAACGCCGGTTCTGGCTGAATCAGAAGTACGCGCAGGATTTCGAGCACGCGCGTCCGTTCCACCTGGATCGGGCGATCATGACGATCTATGGGGACATACGCTTCTCGTTTAACGACAGCAATGTCCGCGATCGTCTGGGACAGAGCGTTTTCGAGTACGACCGAATTCTCTATGCCCTGGGAGTTCGCTTTGACTTCAATTAGCTGCGACATCCGCCGCACGCCGCACACCGCATCATTTGCCTGCGGAGCGTGTATGGCTCTTCTTTTTGTCGCTCCCGTGCTGGGGCAGCCGGCTTCGCCCGGCGGGCCGATGTTGCGCGTGCTCGCGCTGGCCCAGAATGCGACCGCCGCGCTGGGCACGCAGACCGGGGAGACGGTTGGCGGATTTGTGGAATTGATTCAGGACCAGGGCATTTCCATCGCGGTCGAGCCGCCTGAAGGCGCCCCGGATCGGCGCGGCGGGCTGTTTCGCATCGGCGCTGCGGGAGTGTCGTTCGCGCTGGAGGGCTCGGAAGTCGAAGTGCTGTTGCGGGGCGACGGTGGCTTGGGGATGAAGATGACTCTGGGTGACGGCGCCGGCTTGATCGACGTGTACCACGATCGCGATACGCCGACGCTGCTCCTTGAAGGGCCGGGGTTTTCGCTCGGCATGCAGCGCGGCGCAGTGCGCATTCTTCGCAACGCCGGCGCGCCGGCGACGGACGTGATTGTGATCGAGGGTCGGGCGAGCTTGATTCCGACCGGCAAGTCGGGGCTGGTGCTCGACGCGGCGGCAACGAATCGCGTGTCGGTCGGTGCCGACGGCTCGGCGTCCGCGCCGGTCCGCGGCGACGGCGCCGCGGCGCAAATGACGCAATCGCGGCGTTCGCTCGTGCAATCGTCGCTGATTCCCGATCTGGTTCGGCAGGCCGAAGCGGTAGCCGAAGGCGATATTGAACCGCCGTCGCGCGGCGCGGCGATCGCCGCCGTCGTGGTGGCGCCGGAAGTTCGAATCTCGGAAATTGTCCCGCGCGGCACGACCGCGGCGCGCGTCGTGAGCGGCGCTCAGCAGGTGGGCGCGGCGAGCGCGCCGACATCGACCGCCGAAGCGTTCATTCGGACCGGACAGGCCGCGTTGGCGGTTGTCGGCGCTCGGCTGCAGCGCACGCGTATCGTCGGCGCGACGGGCGCACAGGTCGGATTGCAGGCGAGCCCCGAGGTGAGCCGGCCGTTTAACCTGATTACCGGACGATAGCCGCCGATGCTTCGCGGCAAGACGGATCTTGGTGTGCAAAGAGGTGTGAATATGACTCGCAAGTTTCTGTTCGTAGCGTTGCTGGTGGGCGTGGTGCAGCTCGGCGGTTGCCCGACAACGGTCGACACCGGAACGCGTCCGCCCGGCGATCCGACGACCAACGTCGGCACGACGCAGGGGCTGAGCATTTCGGCCAGTTCCAGCATCCTGCAATTCAGCCAGCAGCAGTTCCTTAAGACCGCGACGCTGACAGCCATCGCGACCGGTATTTCAAGCCCGACGGTCACTTGGACTATTACGTCACCCACCACGGGCGGCGTGATTGCGTTCATCGTGAATGGCGCACAGGCCGCCACGGCGACCGGGACCAGCGTCACGATTCAGGCGATCAGCGCACCCAGCGCGGCAATCAACCACACCGTCCATGCCGAAGCCGTGGCGTCCGACGGCACGACGTTTGCTCAGGACATTCAGATTCGCGTTGTGCAGGACCAGGTGTTTACGGCTTCGTCGACATTCGTCGCGAATCCGTTCCCCACGCCGGCCTTTGGCGTGAACTCCTCGAGCCAGGTTGTTCTCGACGCAGGCATCAGTGGGCAATCTGGCGCCGCAGGCCTCGTGCAGTTCACGTGGAGCACGCTTCCGGGCGCGTCTTATACCGGTGTCACGCCGCCCGCCGCGCTCAACACGCAGCAGATCACGCTGAACGTCGCGCCTGGCACCAACGGCGTCTTTCCGTTCACGGTCGTCGCGACGGACGTTGACAATAACGTGACCACCGGGTTTGTCGACGTATTCCTGGGCGTCACAAGCGTCGCGCTGGACGTTCGATCCAGCAATAACGCCGTGCTGCCCGGCGGCGCGGTCACGCTCACGTTCGACCAGAACGGCGGCGTGCCGCCCTATCAGTACACCTTCTCTGCGACCGGCGGATCACTCGGCAGCGCGTCGCCGCTGAATGCGCAGCCCGGCGACGCGACGGTTACCTGGACCGCACCGGGAACGGAAGGCACGCAGCGCATCGACGTGACCATTATCGATTCCGCCGGCGCGTCGTTCACCGACAGCGTGACAATCGCCGTTTCGACCAAGGCCCTGGCGCTCGACGCGCGAGCGAGTTCGTCGCTTCTGACGCCGGGCGGCTCGATGACGGTGACGCTCGACGTGACGAACGGCGGGCCGAATTACAGCTACGCATTCAGTGCCAGCGGTCCCGGCGGCGGCGGGAGTTTTGGCGCCTCATCGCCGATTTCCGGCCAGGCCGGCGACGCGACCGTCAGTTGGACCGCGCCGGCGGTTGACGGGCCGTACGAATTCCGCGCGACCGTCACTGACGCGCTGGGAAACACCGCGACTGACACGTTCTGGGTGTTTGTGAGCGCGACCGGCTCAATGGCGCTCGACGTTCGGTCGAATAACTATCTCGTTCGCCCCGGTGGAACGGTCGGCCTGACGTTTGATGTGACCGGCGGCCAGCCCAATTACAGCTATGCGTTCAGTGCCAGCGGACCCGCCGGTGCAGGTACGTTTGGCCCGGTGTCGCCGCTTTCAGGTCAGGCGGGTGACGCGGCGGTCAATTGGACGGCGCCTTCGGGCTCGTCCGACGGCGCATACCTGATCGCGGTGACGGTGACGGATGCCGGCGGCCACACGACCACCGACAGCATCGCGGTCTCGGTGAGTTCAAACGCCGGCATGGTTGTCGAGCTGCAAACGGACGGCGTGAGTTCCAACACGATCAATCCGGGCGACACGATCGGGCTGAACTTCGGCATCATCGGCGGCCGCCCGAATTACACGTACACCTATGCGGCCCTGGGACCGGGCGGCGCGGGAACGTTCGCGCCTGCGTCGGGCGCGCTGGCGCCGCAGGCCGGCGGCGTCGCCGGCGCCGTCACCTGGACCGCGCCAAGCGGGTCAGTCGACGGCGGATATCGCCTCGTGCTCACCGCCACGGATTCGCTCGGCAACACCGCGACCGACAGCATGTGGGTCTATGTGACGACGACCGGCGGAATGTCGCTCGTGGTCCGTGCGGCTGACAACGGACAGGTCCTCGCACCCAGCGGGTCCACGACGCTCACATTTGACATCAGCGGCGGCATCGGGCCGTACACCTACACGTACAGCACCTCCGCCGGATCGTTCGGCGCCGCGAGCCCTCAGGTGGCGGCGACGGACTTTTCGACCTCCTGGACCGCGCCCGCGACGCTCGACACCGCGCGGCGCGATTACTTGGTGACCGTGTTCGTGCAGGACAGCGTCGGCAACATCGCCAACGGTTCGATCGTGATGATTGTTGAGGTGCCGCCGCTGGTGCTTGACGTACAAACCGCGGCCGGCAATTTCAACGTCATCAACCCAGGCGACACCGTGAATCTGACCCTCTCCGTTACCGGCGGACAGGCGAACTACTCCTATGTTTACGCCGCACAGGGCCCGGGCGGCAGCGGCACGTTTCTGCCGGTGTCGCCGCTGACGGGCCAGGCGGGCAGCGGTAGCATCGCCTGGACCGCGCCGACCGGAGCTGTCGACGGCGGCTATCGCATTGTCGCCACGGCGACCGACTCGATCGGAAATACCTCGGTCGACAGCATCTGGATCTACGTCACCACCACGGGCGGGATGACGCTCGACGTACGCGCCAGCAGCTATGTCGTCGCGCCCGGCGGCACGTCGACTCTTACGCTCGACGTAACGGGCGGATTGGCGAATTACTCGTATTCGCTGAGCGCCAGCGGTGGCGCGCTTAGCTCGACGCTGCTCGTCGGCCAGACGGGCGACGTATCCGCCGGCGCCGGGTTGACGTGGACCGCACCGGCGGCGGCGCCCGGAATCGACATTGGCTACCAAATCAACGTCACCGTGACGGACGCGGACGGCAATTCCGCGACCGACTCCCTGTGGCTCGTCGTCGCGGCTGACCCGCTTAGCCTGGACGTTCGCGCCACGCGTCAGCAGCTATCGCTCGGCGGCGCCGAGACGACCACGCTCACGTTCGACGTGACGGGCGGCGCCCCGAACTACTCGTACGCGTTCGCCGGTTTCGACCAAACCGGCGCGGCGATCGCGGTCGGCGTTCCGCCGAATGACTACTTCAGCGCTGCGTCGCCACAGGGCGGCCAGGCCGGTGACCTCGCGACCGTCACGTTCGACCCGCTGGGCGGCACGGCGGCGGATCTGGCGACGGGCTTCTACACCATTCGGGTCACCGTTACAGACGCGCTCGGCAACACCTTCACGGACAGCATCGTGATCGAGGTTATCCCGTAAGAGCCGATTCGGTGCCGGCGAATTCGAAAAGGAAGCTGACCATGCGACTCGCATTTTCGACTCGGCTGATCGTTGTGCTCGGCGTCGTCGCCGCAACTTCGATTGTGGGCTCGCGACCGGCGTTCGCGCAGGCGCAGAATTTGCTCCCAGCGCGCATCCTCGGCATGTTTGACATCGACGGGAAGGGCGGCGCCGATTCGGTCGACACGAACGGTGACGGCGTCGCGGACGTGCTCGATACCGACTTCGACGGCCTGCCCGATACGTGGGAGGTCGGCGGACTCGATCCGCAGCAGACCGACGTGCCATTCCCGGCGCCCACCGCGATCGTCCCCGGCACCCCGCCCACGCCGCTGTTCGCGCGCCGCGCCGTGCGCACCAGCGCCAGCTCGCGCGACACGGACGGCGACGGACTCTCCGACTTCGTCGAGGTCTTCGGGTTGAAGTTCATCGACGACAACGGCAACGGCGTGCTCGATCCGGACGAGTGGGCGGATCTCAACGGCGACGGCATGCCGAGCATCGGCGAATTCCCATTGGCGAACCTGATCCCACTGGCCAACGGCGGAGTCTCGGCATTCGACTATGACGGATTCGTGTTCACCGATCCGACCAACGCGGACACCGACGGCGACGGCCTGCTGGACGGCGAAGACCCGGATCCGCTGATCAACCCACGCGCGTTCGGCCAGCGTGCCCCGGTCACCTCGGCGGGCGACGCCGACTTCGACAATGACGGCCTGGGCGACAACATGGACATGGGCAATGACGAGCGCGGCGAGATCAACAACCCCACCGACCTGCGCCGACTGCTCGAACTTTTCCGCCCTGACATCATCGCCACCGCCGGAACCAACATCCGCATTCCGGAAGGGCTGATCGAAGACCTGCTCGGGGCGGATTGGAATGGCGACGGCCTGTTTCGACTGAACGACATCGATTCGCCTGTCTTTGGTTTCGTGACCCAGCCTTCGTTCACCGTGATCGGAAACATCGACCTGTTCCAGATCGAGAATCCGGTCGGCGGCATCACGCGCATCCCGCTTGGGCTTGCGCCGACCGTTCGATTCCCGTCGAATTTCGATCGCACGGTATACATGACGGCCGCGCGGCGCGGAACGGGCGGCGTGAACCCCGGGTTGCCGTTCCAAACGCTGTTGCGCCCGACCAGCCGCAATGAGAACGTCTTCCTGCCCGACCCGCGCATCTGGACGGTGCTCTATTCCTGGCGCATGCCGGGCTTTGACATTGACGGCAACGGATTCATCGGATTCGACAGCGCGACGATTACGCCGGACCGGATTTCGGCCGTCGACGATCAGGGCCGTGTGATCAACGACGCGAACGCGACCAACCTGCCGTCGTCCGAGCTGCCGATCGCGGCGTCGACCGCCAATCCCAAGCTTGACGGGGCGATTAGCGTAACTTTTGCGAATCTCCTTTGCCCGTTTGGCGCGGTGTCGCTGATGCTGACGACGCTTCTGGGGCTGCGGCGTTTTTCGGCCTGGCGCTGAGTCGCGCGGACTAACGGACCAGTCCGCACATTCCGAGACAATTGGAGCGAGGGACCGGCATCGCGCCGGTCCCTCGTGGTTGATGTATCAGGGGCGACGTGCCCGCTGGACGACCAAGTCGCCGCGGGGCGCATGAATGGACGAAGCCGCGCGACGCGGCTATACACGCGCTATGCACAGTTCGCCCGCGCACAGCGCCCTGCTGGCCGATCTGAATGAGCCCCAGCGAACCGCCGTCACGCATCGCGACGGCCCGCTGCTGGTTCTCGCCGGCCCGGGCAGCGGAAAGACGCGCGTCATCACACGCCGCGCGGCGTATCTGGTGCATGGCGGCGTGCCGCCGCGAAACGTGCTCTGCATCACGTTCACCAACAAAGCCGCCGACGAGATGAAGCGGCGGATCGAAGCCCTGGGCGTGGCGCGCGGCATGTGGGTGTGCACGTTTCACGCGCTGTGCGTGCGGCTGCTGCGGGAGTTCGGCGAGCTGGGGCGCGTGCGGTCGGGCTTTTCGATTTACGATGAAGCCGATCAACGCGCGCTGATCAAGCAGGCGATGGCCGAGTGCCGCGTGAATCCGGACACGACGCGTCCGGAGGCCGTCGCCGCCGCGATCAGCAAGCTCAAGAACGATCTCGTAACGCCGGGCGAGGCGGCTTCACGGGCAGACTACTTCGAAGAACGCACCATCGCGCGTGTCTACGAGGCCTATGAGCGGCTGATGATCGCGCGCAACGCGGTGGACTTCGACGATCTGCTGATGCGCGTCGCGCTGGTATTGCGAAGTCGGGGAGACGTGGCCGAACGCCTCAACATTCGCTTCCAATACGTGCTGGTCGACGAGTATCAGGACACGAACCACGCGCAGTATCTGATCGCGCATCATCTCTCGCGCTTTCACGAGAACTTGTGCGTCACCGGCGATCCGGATCAGAGTATCTACGCCTGGCGCGGCGCGAACCTGAGCAACATCCTCGATTTCGAGCGCGATCATCCGCGCGCCAAGGTCGTGCGACTGGAGCAGAACTATCGTTCGACGCAGGCCATCGTTCGCGCGGCGTCGGCGGTCATCGCGCGCAACAAAAAGCGCAAACCCAAGGAGCTGTGGACCGAGAACGAACCGGGCGAGCCGATCGTGATCCGCGAGTACGAGGAGGGCCGCGACGAAGCGGTCGGCATCGCCGCGAACATCGCCGAGGAGCGACGCGCCGGCCGGCCGTTCGGCGATTTCGCCATTTTCTACCGCGTCAACGCGATTTCGCGCGGGCTGGAAGAGGCGCTGCGCGACCAGGGCATCCACTACCGCGTCGCGCGCGGCGTGGCGTTCTATGAACGGCGCGAAATCAAGGACGTGCTCGCTTATTTGCGGCTGCTGGTAAACCCGAGTGACGAAGTGGCGCTGCTGCGCGTGATCAATACGCCGACGCGCGGCATCGGAAAGACCACCATCGACCGCGTCACGGACGCCATCGCCCAAACCGGCTGGACGCCGCTCGATGTCCTGCGCCGCGCGGCGGACTTCCCGACGCTGCAATCGGCGGCGGCGCGGCTGGGCAAGTTCGCCGCCCTGATCGACGCGCTCGCGACGTTCGCGGCCGGCAGCGTCGCTGAAACCGTCAGCAACGTTCTGACGCTCAGCGGCCTGGAAGCCGCGCTGAAGAAGGAAAGCGAAGAAGACGGCGAGGACCGCCTGGCCAACGTGCAGGAACTCGTCACCGCCGCCACGACGTATGAAGAAGGCGCCGAGGAGCCGACGCTGGCGGATTTTCTGCAGCGCGTGGCGCTCACCAGCGATCAGGACGCAGTGGACGAATCGGCCGGCGTGGTCATGTTGATGACGCTGCACGCGGCGAAGGGGCTCGAGTTCCCGTTTGTCTTCATCGTCGGATTCGAACAGGGATTGCTGCCGCACGAGAACAGCCTGCGGGGTCGTGACCGCGACATCGAGGAAGAGCGCCGGCTGTGTTTTGTGGGCATTACGCGGGCGCGGCAGCGGCTGGTGATCTCGCATGCGCGGCAGCGGCTCCTGCGCGGCATGATGACGCCGCAGACCGCGTCGGAATTTCTCTATGAACTTCCGCCGGAGGTCACGCGCTCGGAGCACGTCTCCGCCGCGGACGAATTCGACAACGAGATGGACCGGTCTGGCGCAGACGACGAACTCGATGGCGGCTCGCCCGAGCGCGATGAAACGGGCGGGACGGGGCGCGGCACGCATGATCGCGGCGCCATCGGCGGCGGCGCGGGCGGAGCGCGCGTCGATTCGCGCTTGCGCACGTCCTCGCGACGGCGGCGCGACAGCGACGAACCGGCATTCACCATGGATGATCCGACGCGCGGCGCGCCGCGCACAATGCCCGAGAAATCACCTTTCGCCGATTGGACGCCGGGTACGTTCGTGCAGCACAAGCTCTACGGCGTCGGGCAGATCGTGACTATCTCCGGCTCGGCGGGCCAGACGCGGGCGAGCATCAAGTTCGCCGGCCAGGGCCCGCGCACGTTCGTGCTGGAATTCACGCCGATCGAGAAATTGGAGCGGGCGAGCAAGAGTAGGTAGAGTGTCGGTAGTCGGTAGTTGAGAATCCCCGGCTCGGACGCAGCGCCGACGCTCGATGACCGTGCGCGGAGCGGCACCGTGATCAGAACGCGACGCGCAAGCGAGCGCGATTGCCAGCCGCGCTCGCTGGCGCGTCGCGTTCTGATTCGGCGCGTGGTCGCGCACGGTGATTCAGCACGACAGCGCTACTTCGTGGCGCGGTCGTTCGCGATGTCGCCGTTTAGCCCCGCGAGGGGCGGCAGATCGTAGCCCACGGCGCAAGCCGTGGGACTCCGTGCGGCTCGCGCGGCCAGCCCCGGAGGGGCGGTACAGCGCTCGGCAGCCGGACACGCGGACGGAAATCACTCTGTCGTCCCGCGGCGGTTGGGCAAGACTTCGCCCGGGCGGCGCGAAGAGCCGGAACGGAAGATTGGAGCGAGGACCGCGACGGTCGTCAGCGTTCCGTTTGCATGAACAGCGTCAAGGCGCGGCCAGCGAGGAATTTCATGCTCCATCTCGGCACGCTTCGCGAAATGCTCGCGTTTACCGACTGGGCGAATGATCGGCTCTTTTCCAGCGCCGCGGCGATCGGCGACGACGGGCTGGATCGTCCGTTCGACATGGGAATGGGCAATCTTCGAAAGACGCTGATCCATCTGTACAACGGCGAGTTTGTCTGGACGGAGCGCGCCCGCGGACGAATCGAAACGCCCTGGCCGTCCGAGGACGAGCGCGTGACAGCGCCGGCGCTGCTGGAGCGGTTGATGGCCTCGCGTTGCACGCGGGACGCCTTCGTCAACACGCTCGACGACGCCGCGATGGGCCGAGAACAACGCTACCGCGACTCGCGCGGCGGCTTGTTCCGCGCAACGCTGTCGGACATGTGGATGCAGCTTTGCGTGCACTCGATGCATCACCGGGCCCAAACCCTGAACATGCTGCGGCATACCGGCGGCGCGCTGCCCAAGCCCGGGGCGGATTACATCTTCATGCGGTTGGAGCGCGCCGAGCGGCGAAACCAACTCTCCGGCGCTGCCGACCCGCGCGCCGCGGCGCCCACGGACGACATCCCGCCCATTGACATCGACAGCCTGCGCGGTTTTTTTGCATACGGCGACGCGGCGCAGACGCGGTTACACGCGGCGGCGGAGCGATTGTCCGACGCGCAGCTCGATCAGCCTTTCGAAATGGGCGAAGGCACACTCCGCGGCACCTTGCTTCACATCCGCTTCGCCGAGCAGTGGTGGCTCGAAAACTGGACCCAGGGTCCCGGCCGGCCGTTCCCGGAGCTTCCGAACGAAACGCCCGTCGCGCAGGCGACCGAGCTCTTCATGCAGACTGCGAAAGCGCGCAACGCGTTCATCGCCGGACTGGCCGACGCCGATTTGAAGCGGATCGTGGAGGCGCACCCGCGCCCAAACATCGTGCGACGTTTCCCGCTGGGCGTCACGATGCTCCAAATCTGCCACCATGGCGTTCACCACCGCGCGCAGGGCGTCAACATGCTCCGCCGCGTCGGCGGCGAGGCGCTCGAGGTGGACTACATGGTGAGTGTGCGGAAACCCGTATAGCGTAGCAGATGACGGACAACGATGCGCGCTGTCGCGACACTTCTGCTCTTGCCGCTGGCGACGCCGAGCGCGGCGGCTGATCCGCTGCGCGAGACGCGGGACGTCAATGCAGGCTGGCGTTTCTGGAAGGGCGACCTGCCTGCGGCATCGCAGCCGGCGTTTGATGATGCCGCCTGGCAGACGGTGGACCTGCCGCACACTTGGAACGCCGTCGATGGGCAGGATGGCGGCGGCGATTACTATCGCGGACCCGCGTGGTACCGCACGACGCTCGAAATTCCGAATAGCTGGTCCGGCCGGCGGATTTTTCTGCACTTCGGCGCGGCGAGTATCGTCGCGGATGTCTACCTCGACGGCCAACACCTCGGCGAGCATTGCGGCGCGTTCGCCGCGTTTCGCTTTGAAATCACCAGCCGCGTGTCGCCCGGTAGGCGGGCGAATCTTGCCGTGCGTGTGGACAACGGCCGCTTCGAGGACGTGCCGCCCTGGTCGGCGGATTTCACGTTTTTCGGCGGGCTGTATCGCGGCGTGTCGTTGATCGCGACGCCGCCGATTTGCATTTGGCCGCTCGATTACGCATCGAGTGGCGTTTATTTCCGCCCGACTCGCGTTAATGCTGAAGCAGCGGACGTGGAGGTGTTGACGCTGGTCTCAAACGGTCTCGGGGAGCGCAAGTCGGCGAAAATCGCCGTGAATCTCACGGACGCAACCGGCAAGTCGGTCGCCACGAGCGAAAAAATGCTCGAAATCGAGGCGGGAGCGTTGGCGCGCGTGTCGCAAATCGTGTCCATCGCACAGCCGCGTCGCTGGCAGGGCGTTCGCGATCCGTATCTCTACCGCCTTACGGTTCGCGTCGGCGAGAACGAGGCGATCGAAGTGCCACTTGGCCTGCGCGCCTTTCGCGTCGATCCGGAGCGCGGCTTTCTGCTCAATGACGAGCCCTACCCGATTCACGGCGTCAACCGCCATCAGGACCGGCTCGACAAGGGCTGGGCGATCGGGCCGCGCGAGCATGAAGAGGACTTCGCGTTGATCCGCGAAATGGGCTGCACCGGCGTGCGATTAGCGCACTATCAGCACGATTCGTACGCGTACGAGCTGTGCGATCGCAGCGGACTGGTGGTGTGGGCCGAGATTCCGTTAGTTGATCGGGTCTTTGACACGCCGGCGTTCCGTGAGAATGCCCGACAGCAGCTAATGGAGTTAATCCGGCAGAACTTCAATCATCCGTCGATCTGCTTCTGGGGCGTTCACAATGAGATCACGGCGCCGTGGGCGAAAGGCCCCGACGCGACGGCCATCGTGGGCGAACTCGCCGTACTGGCGGCAACGGAGGACTCGACACGCCCGAGCACCTGCGCAGCGTGCGGACCGTACGAACACGCCGCTAACTGGAAGACGGCGCTGACGGCGTTCAACAACTACTTTGGCTGGTATCACGATGAACCGGAGGCGTTCGCCGCGTGGATCGACGGGCAGCACCGCGAGCACGCCGGGCGTTGCATCGGGGTCAGCGAGTACGGCGCCGGCGCCAGCATTGCGCAGCACGAGTCGCCGGCGAAGAAACCGCGCCACGACGGCCCGTGGCATCCGGAGGAATGGCAAGCGCAGGTGCACGAAGCGCATTGGCAAGCGATGCGCACGCGCGAGTTCCTGTGGTGCACGTTTGTCTGGAACATGTTCGACTTCGCCAGCGACGGCCGCAAGGAGGGCGACCATCCCGGGCGCAACGACAAGGGCCTGGTGACGTTTGACCGCAAGACGCGAAAGGACGCGTTCTACTTCTACAAGGCGCAGTGGAGCGACGAGCCGTTCGTGCACATCACCAGCCGGCGCTATCAACCGCGCAGCGACGCGGTGACGACGGTGAAGGTGTACTCGAATTGCGCCGAAGTCGAGCTGCTGGTGAACGGCGCGTCGCGCGGAAGGCTGCGCTCCGAAAACGGGATCTTCAAGTGGCCCAGCCAAACGCTGACGCCCGGCGATAACGAGATTCGCGCGATTGCGCAGCGCGACCAGCAGACGCTGAGCGATTCATGCTCCTGGAAGCTCGATCGCTAAACAGCCGCCCGCGATTCCTCGCCACCCCATCAGAACGCGAAGCGCAATCGAGCGCGGCGGCGTGCACTGTGCGTTCTGGAGGGCATGCATTCGCGCGCTGATCTGGGCGCCGCATTCGCGACAGCGCAGAAATGAAACGGCGCACCCGGCGCTAAACGTCGCGGGCCGCCCCGAGATTCGGAGCGGCCCGCTTCGTTCACGTCATCTCACGCGCGATCGCCGCGCGTTCAGGACCTTGTTACGGCACCACGCACTGCCAACTCGACAGCAGGATGCCCAAGTCGGGCTCGTTGACCACGCCGTCGCCGTTCAGGTCGCCGCCCGTGTTGGGCGTGACTGACAGCAGCCAGTTGGCCAGCAACGCACCGAGATCCGACTCATCGACGTCAAAGTCGCCATCGACGTCGCCCGGGCAGCAGGACGTACCCGGCGTACAGACGGAGCCGTCGCCCTGGTAGCGTCCACCGGCGGCCGTGCACGCGATGGACGTCAACGCCGTGCAAGTGCGCGGCGGCATCGGCGGCGTCGAGGTCGAACCCAAGCAGCAGGCGCCCGTCACGCCGACGGAGTTAATGGTCAGGACGAACAGGCCGCCGCCTGGCGAAACGCCCCAGTCGCCGACCTGCAGGAGGTATGTCGTGCCGCCAGCGAGATTCACCGTGAAACCGATCGGCTGGGGTTCATCGCCGCAACCGTTCGCGATTTCGGACTGCGCGCCGCACGTGCCGGTCGAGACCACCGCGATGGAGTCAAAGAAAGTCTGGTCCGTCACGGTGATCTGATAGTCGCCGCTGGCCGCCGGTGTGAATGACCACCACAGGCTGTTCTGCATCGTCACGGCGCTCAGGCTGTTGCACGAGCCTGGGATGCCGTCCGCGGTGCCCGAGGAGTTGTCGGTCGTGATCGAATACGGCACGCCCGGCACGATGATCGGGTTCGCACAGGCGTCGTTCGTCGGCGCCGGTGGAAGGACCGTCAGCGAGATGTTGCAGGTCGCCGTCCGGCTCTGCGCGTCGGTCACGCTCACCGGCAGCGCGTACACGCCGGGCGTCGTCGAGAGCGTGGTCGACACGGTGCCGGTGTAGGTGAAGTCACCGGCGACCGCATCCGGAGAAACGCCGTCGTCGAGCATCGTCACGGTGCCGCCGCCGACACCCGAGGCGTCGAGAGAAACCGCGATACCGGTGCTGGTCGGGTTGGTGCCGCGCGTCACGGCGGCGGAGACGGTCGCCGAGCCGCCCTGGTTCACTGCTCCCACGGCATTGCAGGTCACCGCCAGCGGCAGCGAGCAAATTACGTCGAGCACGAAGGTCGAGCTGTTACTGCCGGTCGCCCACGGCATGACCATGATGTGGTAGGTCGTGCCGAGCGTGCTGTTGAAGTCGACAATCGAGCGCAGGCTGCTGAGCGAGCAGGCGCTGAAGGCGTCGTCATTGCCGGCGACGCAGACCAGGCTGCCGCAAGCGCCGGAGAACACCGCGATCTGCGTGTCAAACCCCGTTCCGGCATTGCAGGTGCTGGCCCGCATCGGGTTGCCGTTTCCGGTCACCGTGTACCAGACGCCGACGCGATCATGGTACTCCGCCTGATCGGGCGTGTTGGCGCATGCCAGTATCGATCCGCCGGTCGGGAAGTCAACGGTGGCGGCGGCCAGCGTGCCGGCCGTGCTCGAATCGCACAGAACCGGAATCGCGCCGGTGCAGTCATCGTTCACCGGCGGCACTGGGATCACGGTGAGGGACATGCTGCACGTCGCGGTGCGGCTCTGCGCGTCGCTGGCGGTGGTGGGAAGGGAGTACGACCCCGCTGCCGTCGCGCCGCCGACCGTCACGGTGCCGCTGAAGATGTTGTCGCCTGCTACCGCGTCCGGCGGTGCGCCATTATCGAGCATTGTGACCGTGCCGCCGCCGACCGACGATGCGTTGCATGACACGGTAATTCCCGTGCTGGCAGGCCCCGTCGCCGGAGTAACCGTAGCGGTTAACACACTGCTGCCGCCAGGAAGGACCGATGCCGGCGACGGTGCGCCGCAACTGACCGCGAGCGCGCCCGCGGGCGAGTACACGACGGTGTCGATACCGATGTAGTCGGAGTTCGCGCCCGCCGGGCCGCCGTCTTCGACGAAATAGCGGAGCGCCAGCCGGCCGGAGGTCGGTCCACCCAGCCCGCTGAGGGTGACGGTGAATTGCGTCCAAACGTTTGGATAGCCGGTCAATGTGTAGGTCGGGTTGATGTCCAGCAGCAGCGTGCCGAAATCGCCCACATCGGTCGCGAGCGTGCCGACGTTTGTGCTGGCTCCGTTGGTGCTCAGCCGAACCTGGAGACGATCCGGGAACGCCACGCTGCTGACCGTTCGCGTATAGAACGACAACGAATCGCCGTTGCTGAACGTGCGGTTCGGCGTGACCAGCCAGTTACTGATGATGTTCGCGCCGGTGACGTTGTTGTAGTTGGTGCCGATGTAGGCGGTCGCCGCGCCGGCCTGGGCCGGAAACACGGTCGAATTGCCCTGGAAGAAGTTCGTCAGCCCCAGCGGCGCGCTGTTGTTCTGCATGAACCAGCCGGAGCCTGGCAACGTGGTGATGTCATCGAATCCTTCGGAGAACGCCTGTGCGTTTGCGATGGCGGGGAGTGTCAGTGTGCACACTCCGATCATCGCGCTTCGTAAGAACCTACGTGTCATGCTTCTCTCCTATTGCGAGGTGTTTGGAAAGGGACCCAACGAACGTCAGCACGCTTTCACGCGCCGCGTGATTGCGTGAATTGACGAACGGCGAATTGCGGCGCTGCAAGTCGGTCGGCCTGAGTCGGTCCGAGCGCAAAGGGGTAGTGCGGTTGGATCGGCGATTCGTCGCTGGTTTATTCAGCTTCAAAGACTTCGCCTGCCACCCGTAGACAGACTCCGCCGAAAGCCTGAACGCCACCGTCGCACGAACGACTTGTCGCGCGTGCGACACGAGAAATGCTATCGGTCAGCCTATCGAGAGCCGTGGTCCGCTGTCAATCGGCTAATTTGTAGGGACGTGTATCAGTTTTGTTCGTAAGGTCATTCGCGGTCGAGAAGTGCTCGACACCGAGGCCCGACCGTGAGGGAGTGGCGCTCTGCCGGTTGGGATGACTGACCGCGACGGCAAGGCAGGGGGGCATTTCGAAAACACGCTGAACGCGAGTTTCACGCTTGGACGCCGCTACTTCGCACCGCTATTCGGCGTCTCGAACAGCTCGTTGAAGAATTGCCGCATCGCCTGCCACGAGCGCAGGTCGGCGCTGCGGTCGTACCGCACGCCGTCGATTCCGACCGCGTCCGCGCCCGGATTCGTAAAGCTGTGCACGGCCTTGCCGTAGTACGTCATCTGCCAATCCGCGCCAGCTTTCCGCAAACCCTCCTGAAACGCCGAGATCGCCTCCGCCGGCACCATCGGATCATCCGCGCCGTGTAGGACGAGAATCTTGGCCTTGATCTTGTCATCGGGCTTGGGCGGCATCAGGCTGCCGTGGAAGCTCACCACGCCCGCCACGTCCGCGCCGCTGAACGCCAGTTGCAACACAGTCGAGCCGCCGAAGCAATAGCCGATCGCGGCGACGCGCTTGGGATCGCATTGCTCCTGCTTCACGAGCGCGTCGAGCCCGGCCCGCACGCGTGCACGCCATTGCTCGACATCCTTGCGCGCCTGTCCGGCGAGCTCGCCGGCCTTGTTCGGGTCGCTGGTCGTGACGCCTTCGCCGTACATATCCACGGCCAGCGCGACATATCCCAGCCCGGCGAGTTGCTCGGCCCGCTTCCTGGCATATTCGTTGCAGCCCCACCATTCGTGCACGACGAGCACGCCCGGACGTTTGCCGCTGGCGGCGTCGTCGTAGGCCAAATAGCCCTTCAGCGTGAGCTGGTCGTGCTTGTATTCGATCGTTTGCGTGACAAGCTTGGCCTGAGCGGCGGCGACGACGATGAGCGTCAATCCGATTGCGAGTGCGCGTTCCATCGAGCGCTCCTGGATGAAGGGCGGTGCCCGACGTGTATCTCAACCCGCGCGAGCCGACGTGTCCAGCGTACTGGCCGCCCAACGCGAAGCCGCACGGGGCGGGCGCGTTGCCCACCCCGTCGCGATCCTCGAGCCCGCTACGGACAGGTTGTACCGAACGCCGCCAACAGAATCCCCAGGTCGCTCGAATCCGTGTCCCCGTCGCCATCCACGTCGCCCAGGCACGCACTGGGCGCGGCGCAGTCCCAGCTAGCGAGGACGATCCCCAGGTCGGCCTCGTTGATGAACCCGTCATTGTTCAGGTCACCGTGAAAGATGCACTCCGGCGTCAGCAGGAAGCCGCGATTCAGCCCGTTTCGCACGCCGTAGCCCGTGATTTGGCCGCGCTCGTTGATGTCCCGGAGGCCGTTTAGCGTGCTCCAGCCCGAGCCGGGCGCGATCAGATTCAACGGGTAAGAAAACACGCCATTGCGCCAAATGAACGCGCGCTGGCTGGCGTCGGGAAATCCATACGGCCATACCGTGGCTTCGCCCGGGGTGTTGAAGACGTGTCCGATCACGGTGCCGGCGTTGTTCACGCGCGTGGCGGCGCTGTACGCGTATCCCGGAAAGGTTCCGAGGTTGATCGCGATCGCGCCATTGAAGAAATAGGCACGAAATGCACCGCTGGATGTGCGCGAGTAGCCGGCGACCTGTCCGATGCTGTTGATCCCCGCGGCGATGCTGTAGTCGCCGCCCAGGTCGGGGAGTAGGCTCGGCGTGCCGTTGTCCCAGCGCACCGCGCGAAGGTGCGCCGAGCCGCTGTTTCCCGAGAATCCGACGATCACGCCTGCGTCATTCAGGTCGTAGGCGCCGGTCTCGGGATCCCCCGTAAGTGGCAGCAGCGGCGTGATGACCCAGGCGCTGGATTGCGAGTCCCAGCGCCACTCGTACCCGGAGTCGTTCCAGGGTCGGCTGCATGAATCGAGCGCCTCGCCAACGGCGACGCCCGTGTCGTTGATCCTGTACACCTCCGCGTACATGCGCGGCGCGCCCTGCGCCAGCGCCAATTGGTCGTTTTCCCAGAAGGATGGCACGGTCGAGCCGCAAGATGCTCCGCTTCGGCCGACGAATCGACCGTCGTTCGAGACGTCGAACGCAATCGAGGTTGAGAAGGTCGGCGCGGGATCGAATTCGACCGGCGCCCCCGCGATCCAGCGGATGGCGCTGTACGTGCCGGTGGACGTTCGGCCCTGGCCGACGACAACTCCCGACTCGTTTATGCCGATTCCGAAGCTCTCACCGGTCGGGGACAGCGGCGGAAGCTCGCGGATGCGGTAGCTCTGGGCCGCGGCGGTCGCGGTGCCGAGCAGCAACAGCGTCGAGAGGGCACGATGGCGATGTGAATGCGAACGTGAACGTTGCATGGAGATTCTCCCTGGGCGCAGGAGCGCTGCGCCATTCGAATCCAGTGTCCGCGGGCGCCACCCGGCGTCCGCGACCAGCGAACGTGAAATACCCCGCCGACTACGGTTTGTCCGGGGCGGGTTGCGGCGCAACTCCGCGCTCGAACTCTCGCAGCTGGTTTTCGTAGTCTGATCGATCCGCCGCGTCCGGCTTGAGCAGCGAAATCGCCTTTCGCTCCGTTTCGATCGCCCTGGCCGTTTCGCCGGTTCGGTGATAGGCCAGCGCGAGCGTGTCGAGATACGGTGGGTTCTCGTGGCGGCTGAGCTGGTTGGCCTGCAGCGCGAAGTCCAGCGCCTGGCGTGAATCTCGAAGAGTCTCTGGGGTTACGGTGAGAAGTTCCCAGGCCGCGTTGTTGAGCGTACGGGCGCGCGACTTGTCATCGGGCGACAGGCCGCACGCCCGGTCCCAGTTCTCCCGGGCCCGCGCCGAATCACCCGCCCTCAACGAAGCCTGCGCCAGCGTGCCGAGGTAGAAGGGATCCTGCTTGCCGGTCAGCTCACTGGCCCGCTCTGCGAACTCAAGCGCCAAGGCAATCTCCCGCGACTGCTTGTCCGGCGCGCTTAGCAGCAGCCGGGCCGCGTAATTCACAGGCGCCGCGCGCGCGTTTGGAACGCGCGCGGATTCGACAGCCAGCCCGAGCGCCTCTTCCGCCTGTCCGAGTTGCGCGAGAATTTGCGCGAGCGTGTACAGCGGATTTTCCAGGGACCGCCTGAACTTCGGCTCGATGCTTCGATATCCCGCGACCGCCTCGCGCGCGAGCGCTTCGGCCTCGGTTTGCTTGCCGCGCGCGAGAAGGAACTCCGCGCAGTAATCGCATTCCAACAGCGTCTGGCACGACATCGAGCCGCGCGCGGCCCGGCAGGCCGCGAGGTTATCGCGTAGGAGTTTCAGCGCCTCGTCGCGACGCCCGAGCGACCAGAGACCGACGGCGTACGAGCGACCGAAGTCGCGCGTCCATTTATGCGCCGGGCCGGCCTTGCGCAGCGCGATTTCGAACCCGCGCGCGGCAAGCTGCGTCGCTTCGGCGGTTCTTCCGCTTTGAGACAGCGCGTTCACGTAGCCGATCAGGATGTTGAGCGTTTCGAAGTCTTCGTCTCCCAGCGCGCGTCGCGCTTCCCCCAGCGCCGTCTCGAGCAAATCCAGTCCTTCGGCATGGCGACCAAGATCGCGAAGCAGTGTATTCAGCCCGCGCGTGTAGCGCAGCGTCCACTTGGCCCCTGGCCCGTACGTCTGGCGGGCGATCTCGATCGCGCGGCGCGCGTACCGCTCGGACTCTGAAAATTCTCCGAACTGGAACAGCGAGTAGCTAAGATCGGCCAGGCAGTCCGCTGTGCGATGGTGATTTTCCCCAAAGACGCGCTGCGTCGCCTCCAAGGCACGTCGCCGCCATTGCAACGCCTCGGTTCGTTGGCCACCGTTATCCAGTGCGAGCCCCAGCGTCAGCATGGCGACGAGTGCGTGCGGGTGCTCGGGGCCGAATTTGCGTGTGGAGCGTTCGAACGCCTCCTGCGCGAGCGAGACGGACTCATCCGAGACATCTGCCAACGCCCATGACAGGTAATTCAACGTCTCGATCGTGTTTTCATCATCGCGACCCAGCACTCGAGTCTGTGCGGCGAGCGCCTCGCGCAGGCATTGCTCGGGCTCGTCGATGTACTCCTGCGCGAGCATCAGCGCGTTGCCCAGGTACGAAAGCGTGCGCAGCGTCTCCGGGTGATCTGGTCCCAACACGCGGCGTTGTCGTTCGACCGTCGGGCGCGCCAGCGCGATCGCGTGGGCATGATCGCCGTGCCAGGCGTAGGTCTGCGCGAGCCGGCCGCGCGTCCGCAGCACTTCGGGATCGTCGTCACCCAGTTCGCGAGAGAGCATCGCCTCGGCGGCCAGGAGCTGCGCCTGGGCCTGGGGGTACAGGCCCAGTGAGAAATAGGCTTCTCCGATCGTCTCGCGGACTCCGGCCTGGACGCGGGGCGATGCGGTGAGCGCGCTGTCGTCGATCCGCCGGGCGGCTTCGTCGAGCGCATCGCGCACGGTCAGCTTTTCGCCTTTGGTCTTTGCCGGGTCGGCCGCCGTCAGCATGTCCCGAAGAAAGGCGCCAATCGCCTCCGCGCGAGCGCGCTCCCGCGACTCGGCGTCGCGCGCCGCTTCGGATCGCTGCCAAAGCGCCAGCGAGATCACGGCGCCCGTAGCAGCGAGGACGACCACCGCCGCCGCGAACGTAACCGCGACGCGGTAGCGATGAAGCGCCTTGCGCGCGCGGTACAGCCGACTCGGCGGCGCGGCGACGATCGGCTCGCCGGATAGGTGTCGCTGCACGTCCGCCGCCAGGCTGTTGGCCGTTTCGTAGCGCCGCGCGCGATCCTTCTCCAGACACTTCATTACGATCCAATCCAGCTCGCCGCGAATCTGCCGCTGCAACGCCGAGAAAACGACGTCTCGATCCCGAGCCAGCGCGTCCGGCGAAGCGCCGTCGCGCTGGTTTACCAACTCAGTGCGAAGCGTGGAGAGGCGGGTGCTCGGACGGGGCGGCTCCTGCTCGCGGATGAACTTGACCATGCTGGCGTAGTCGGCCCGTCGCAGCGCGGTGGAGTCAAACGGCAGCGTGCCGGTGAGGAGCTGGTACAGAACCACGCCTAGCGAATAAACGTCCGTGCGCGTATCGACGTCCATGCCGCTCGTGGCGGCCTGCTCCGGACTCATGTATTCCGGCGTGCCCATCAGACGGCCGACCTGCGTGTAGAGCGTGCGATCCGTGAGCGGCGTTGAGGTGGCCTTGGCGATGCCGAAGTCGATCACTTTGGGCACCGGCTTGCCGTCAACCAGCGTGACCAGGATGTTCGACGGCTTCAAATCGCGATGGACGATACCCTTGGTGTGCGCGTGCTGTACGGCATGGCAAATGCGAACGAATAGCTCGAGCCGCTGTTGAATCCGCAACCGGGCCGTGTCGCAATATTCGTTGATCGGCAGGCCGGGGACGTGCTCCATCACCACATACGGGCGGCCGGCGTCGGATTGACCGGCGTCGAAGACTTTGGCGACGTTGGGGTGGTCCATCAGCGCCAGCGACTGGCGCTCGACCTCAAATCGCGCCAGGACCTCCTTCGAATCCATTCCCGGCTTGAGGATTTTCAGCGCCACACGCCGTCGCAGCGGCGTCCGCTGCTCCGCGGCCCAAACCTCGCCAAAGCCCCCCTGCCCGATGCGTTCCAATAAGCGGTAAGGCCCGATCCAGCTCCCCGCGGACTCGGGTTCTCGTGCGTCACCGGCATATTTAGCGACGTCGGTTGGTGGCGCTTCGAGAAAGCTGCCGGCGCTCTCGCTGGCGGCCAGCAACGACCGGACTTCCGCCTCGAGGCCCGTGTCGTGACTACAGGCGTCGCACAACAGCTTCGCCCGTGCCTCCGGGTCGCGTATCTCGCGGAGCCTCAGGAAGATCGCATTCGCTTTCGTGTTCCAGGATCGCAAGCTGGTCATCCCCGGCGGACCTCCGCCCGCCACCCTCCATGCGAGAGATCCGCAGACGTTGCACCGGGAAATCGAGAAAAATGCGATGCGTCCGACGGACCCAGTGCTACCGCCGCTTCCCGGTCAGTGACTGACGCGACGATAAAGCCAGGCGCGGGCCAGCGCCCAGATGCGATCCGCCTCGCGCCGCCCGATGCCGAGCACGTCCGCCGCCTCGTGATGTTTCAGGCCCGCAAAGAAGCGCAATTTGACCAGCCGGGCCGAAAACTCATCGTGCCCTTCGAGCTCACTCAGGGCTTCGTCCAGCGCGAGCAATTCCTCGCTCTTTTCCGATCCCGCAACGATCGCCTCGTCAATCTCGAGCTGGTTGAGATGGCCGCCCTGCTTCGGGCCAGCCTTGCGCCGCGCGTGCTCGATCAGAATCCGCCGCATCGCCTCGGCGGCGGCGGCGAAGAAGTGCCGGCGGCCTTGCCACTGGGCGGAGTTGTCGCCCGCTACGCGAAGGTACGCTTCGTGGACCAGTGCGGTTGCCTGTAGCGTGTGACCGGGGTGTTCGCCGCGCATCCGCTGCTGCGCGAGCTTGCGGAGCTGGTCGTAAACGAGTTGGAGCAGCTCCGGCGACGCGACGCCGCCAGGCCCGGGTTGGGCTTGCAGCAAGCGCGTGATCGCATGCTCGGTTTCGGGTTGTTGCATGCTCCGCAGCCCGTACGAAGCGGCAAGTCGGAATTCGGCAACGGAGTGAATAATACCGACTCGGAATGCTCGGAGCGAATTTGTCTTCAAATTCGTGCCGTGGCGCGTGGACATTCGGTATCGAACTTTGTAATCTGCCGCCGCGTCGTCGCGAATTCGGGGACTCCCAGGGCTGAGATTCACGACGACGGACATCATCTGACTCGGGGCGGATCGTCGGTTGCCAGCGGTCGGGCCAGCGGCGGTTCCGCTCGAACAGTTCACAGATTGGGCCGCGTCGCGGTTCGCACAGGAGGTGCGATGAATCCGTCTGTATTCAGCTTGCACAACCACACGCCATTTTCGGACGGCGCCTACAGCATCGACGAAGTCGTGGAAGCCCATCTCGACGTTCCCGGCGTGCGTGTCGAGGGCGTGGGCATCAGCGATCACCTTTTCTGCACGCCGTCGTCGCGTCTGATTCACAGCGAGCGCGATTTCGACCGCGTGTTCGCGGCCGAAGCGCGGCGCTACGTGGCGGCGGTGCACGACGCGCGACGCCGCTGGCAGGGCCGAATGCGGATTTTCTGCGGCGCGGAGATCAGTTGGCCGCTAAACAAGGGACACATTGGCCGAATTCGCGAGTCGATGGCCGGCCTGGATTACGTGCTGTTCGAGAATCTGGATTGGGCCGGGCTGACGACGCTGGCGAACCAGGCGCGGCGCTGGCCGTGCTCGGTTGGTCTGGCACATACCGCGGTGGAAGAACAGTTTCCCAGCACGTCGATGGACCAGGTTGTGCGCACGATGGCGAATACGCGTTTGTTCTACGAGCTGAACGTCAAACTGCTGCCGCTGGAGCGACACGAGCGCTGGCTGAGCATCCTGCCGCAGCACCGCGTGATGGTTTCGCTCGGTGTCGATGTGCACGACGACCTGAGCTGCATTCAGCAGCTTCCGATCCTCTACAGCTTCGTCGAGAAGCACGGATTGGCCGGCAAGATGGTCGTTCCGCAGCCGCGCGTCGTCACGCCGACGCCGGCGGCGCAGATCGCGTAGGAATAAACCGCTCTATCCGTGTGTCCGTGAATTGCCGTGGCACGACCGCCCATGAGAGCGGCCGTGCCGCACTTGAGCTATCCGCTACGAGTTTCCAGCCTCGACCGCCTCGTCCAGCCGCTTCTTTTCCGGGTCGGCACGATCGAATTCAAGTACGCGTTCGCGCACCTGTCCGTCCGCCGGATCGAGATACGCCACCACCAGCGAGGGCCGGTCGCGATAGCTGAACGCGCCTTTCTGGCCGGGCAGGCGGACCTTCACATTCTCGTTGCGAATGTCGAGCACGACGGCGCCGGTGCTGAAATCGACTTCTTCCGGCTTCTTGTCGATCGTCACTTTTTTCGTGTTGCCGATCACGTCGCCGACGTTCACGCTGAAGCGCTGTTTGATCCACTTTCCGCCGCGCCACTTGAACACGTCGACTGACACGCCCTGGTTATTCAGGGCCGGCGCCGTGACGAAGAAGTAGCTGCTGGGCCGCACCGTGATCGGATCGCTGGCGGGCGACCAGTCGCCGACCAGCAGGCTCTTCTTGGCGTCTTCGGGATTCGCGAGCGCCTTCATACGGCCGACGTAGCGATTCCAGAGCTTGACGCGCATGCGATAGCGGTAGGTCTTGCCGGCGGTCACCGAATCGTCGTGCACCCAGACGGCGGGTACGCCGGTCTCCGGGTTGGCGACCAGGTCGATCGTCGGCAATCCGGGCGTGCCGCCGCCTCCTCCGCCGCCGCCACCCATCGTCATCGCCCCCGGCGCCATGTTTCCACCGCCGACCGATGGCGCCATGCCGCCGCCCTTGCCGCCGCCGGCCGCTGCGGAGCCGGGTCCATAGGGATTGACCCCAGCGGGGGGCATGTTTCCGCCTCCGCCACCTTTCCCTCCGCCGCCTTTCCCACCCATCATCATTCCGCCCTCGCCGATTCCGGCCATGGAGGCGTCTTTTTTCATTTTCTCGTCGATGTCGGCGACGAGCTTTTCCGCGTCCTGCTTCTGCTTGTTGGATGCGTGTTCGTTGTTGGCGACGTTGCGTGCCAGCTCGCCGGCGCGCATGTAGTCCTTGGCCTTGAACGCCTTCTCGGCTTCCGCCAAGTCCTCGCGCGCCTGCTTCTGCGCCTGCTCCTTCATGGCGGCGGTGTTTTGTGCGCCGGATACGAATGCCCCGGAGGCTCCGCCACCCTTTCCGCCACCACCTGCGGGCGCGCCGCGTCCGCCGCCGCTCTTGCCGCCGCCGCCGCCAGTGACGCCCATTGCGCCCGGTCCCATCTGACCGCCGCCGCGTGGTCCGCGCGGCGCCTCTTCCTTATCCTTCGGCTTGGGCTTGGGTCTGGGGGCCGGTTGATCTTCGTCGCCCTTCGGTTCAAATCCGGGCAATTCCGGATGTTCCCACTCGTCACCCGCCTGCACCGGGAAGAACGGCGTCTGCATCAGAACGTCCTGTGCGTCGCGCACGCGGCCGAACGTGTCGTCGATTTCCTCCTTGTTCACGAACGCGCCGGTCTGGTCGTCGAAGACGGGTTCGGGCAGCGAAATCTCGGGCATCACTTTGCCCGGCGGCACGTCCACCCACTCGCCGAACTCGCCGGTCGACTTCATCTCCTGCCGCTGCATGTCGATGCCGGCGACGTAGACTTTGGAGCGAAACGGCGGATAGCCGGCCTTGGTCATCTCGTTCTGCTGCGCCGAGCGGTCGAAATAGGCGGCCGCCGTCACCCACACCATCTCCACGGGTTCAGGCGGCGCGGCATCCGTCTTTGTCGTGTCGTCGATGCGGATCTCGCGCGGGATCGCGAGGCTGCGTCCGGTGCGCAATACCGGCTGCGACGGGCGCAGCGGCGTGACCAGGTGAATGCTGGCCTTGTCCTCTTCGGCGCCCAGGTCCAGCACCTGCATGGTTTTTCCGAACGCGGCCGCGCGCGGCAAGGCAGGCGGAACGCCGGGCGCGCCCGGCGCCGCGGCGGCAAGAATGCCGGAGTCGTGCTGCGACTTTAGTTTCTTGCTGAATTGTTCGGTGGTGTAGGGCTCGGGTTCCACGCTTCGCACGCGCGTCTCGAGTCCCTTGGCCCGCTCGAGCACGGCCTGCTCGAGTTCGCCCGGCCCGACGGTCTTGCCGTCGAATTGCACCTTGTTGGGCGAGCCGATGCCATACCACCAGACCATCAGCAGCAGGAAAACGCCGGCCAGGCCAAGCACGGCCTTGTCCAGGTGCTGCTCGACGAGGTTTAGTCCTTTTTTCATGGTTCATCACTCCTCGCGAAGTTACGGCTGCGCGGGTTGACCGGCGAGCGCATCGATGACTGGCTTGGGCATCAGTGGCTTGTAGACCGCACGGGCCATGTAGCCTTCGAAGTCGAGCGTGGCGTCAACAACCGGCGCCGGCCCGTACAGATATCCGGCCTGCTCGTCCTGGGCGCGCACCGCCGGGTCGCTCTTGAGCTCGATGTTCAGTAGCTGGTAGAAGTTCTTGCGACAAATCCGGTCGACGAGCTTGTTAACATCGCGCTGATCGACGACCGCCTCGACCGTGAACCGCACGACGTCGAACTGCTCGTTGCACTTGCGTCCTGTGAAAGAGGGCCCTGGAAGTCCCTCCGATCCGGCGACCTGGGGGACAAACTGATTGTCGCCAAGCTGGTAGCCCAGCACACGAATGCGCACCAAGTGCTTGACCGGAACATCTCCGACGCCCACGTCGCCGTCGGCGGCCTTTCCAATCTCGGCGTTGAGATCGCGGATCGCTTCGATCACGTCCTGTTGAATCCAATAGCCGACCTGCGCGTACCACATGTTCTCGACAGTGGGCAGCGTTTCCCGCGCGGCCGCCACCGGGCTCACGTCGAGCGAGCCGGGTTCGTCGTAGTAGACGCGGATGCTCTTGGCCTTCGAGATGCGCGCGCGATAGAGCGGGTCATAACGCGGATCAGACGCGCCGGACGCGGCCGGTCCGCCACCCATCATGCCCCCTCCGCCGCCGCCTTTCCCGCCGCCGGTCGCCGCTGCGCTCGGCGAATCAGTC
The DNA here is from genome assembly GCA_046350315.1 of Phycisphaerae bacterium. Taxonomy (GTDB): domain Bacteria; phylum Planctomycetota; class Phycisphaerae; order UBA1845; family Fen-1342; genus CAZHTF01. The sequence continues at coordinate 111,643 of JAXMAP010000002.1, read as the reverse complement.
GTGATCGCCGGCGCGGCCGCGCCGCCTTCCTGCTCACGTTCGAGGTCCAGCCGGCGCAGTTCCTCGACTTCCGTGGCTTCCTGCGCGACGTCCGCGGCTGTCGGAAGCGTGCCGCCGTCCATCCTCCGCGGCAGAGCGCGGATGGCCTTCTTGTAGGCGTCTGCGAATTCGAATGGCGTGGCCATGCGCTCGGGCGTGGGGAACACACCGGGCATCAGCACTTCGCGGCGATTGATCGCGTAGGCGGCTTTCAGCGTTTCCTCGTATTCACGCTGGAAGCTGTCGCCCTTGGCCTTCTCGGCGTCGATCACCTTCTGATTTTTCGCGCTCGACTGCAATGAGGCGATCTGGCTGGCGCCGAGTGTAGTCAGGCGCTGCTCCATGTCGCGCCGCACGCCGGTTGACGTCATGCCGATCGCGCCGACGGCGATGAAGCCCAGCGCCGCGACGCCGCAGATGAGCGAGACCAGATGGGCCTTGATGAATCTCATGTTCGTGGGCTCCTGTTCATCCGCCGGTCGGGGGTTGCTGGCCTTCGGCGGGCTTGGGCGGCGCGTCGCCCATTCGCACCTTGAACGTCATCTCGAAACGGTAGTCTTTGCTCATGTCTTCGCCGGTGGCCGGGTCGAGGTTTTTCGGCGCCTCGGCGTCGGGCGTGCCGGTGGGTCCCCCGCCGCCCATTACCATCGCGCCGGGATTGGTCTGCCCGCCGCCGCCGCCCTTGCCGCCCCCGCCCCCACCGGGATAGCCGCCCATCGTCGGGGCCGCCGCGGCTGGCGCCGCGCCGACTTCGAGCACGCGCGGAATGCCGAAGTTCTTTTTCTCCACGCCGGTCGGATCGTCGTCCGGCACGTAGAATCCCAGGCCCGGCGTCTGCCCCCGGCGCTTGATCTCAGGAATGTACACCTCGCTCAGCAGGCTCAGCGCTTCGGCCTTGGTCGTCCCGTAGAGCATCCGCCCCGACACTTTGACCAGGAATCCAGGCGCAGCCGGAGCGGCGGCCTCGGCGGCCGGCGACGGCTGCGGCGTCGGCGCCATCATGCGACCGCTCTTGCCGCCGCCTCCAGCGGGCATCATGCCGACGGTCGGCGCCGCACCTGGCGTTGCACCGGGCGTTGCGCCGCCCGTCGAAGCAGCGCTATCGCCGGCGACGGCGTTGATGTCGGCGAAGTAGTTCACCGACAGCGTGTCCAGGATGAGCTGCTTGCGCGCCGCGCGCGGATACTTCTGCGGCTGCGATTGGATGATCTGCTTGAGCTGCTCGGGCGTCTGGGCTTTGGCCAGCTCAGGCGCGACTTCCGGCATTGCTTCGAATACGAGCGACATCACGCGCGGCACCACGGCGCGGTCTTTCTGCAGGTTCAGCAGCTCGTCAATATTGCGGCGTTTTTCACCAGTGTCGGAGGCGACCTTGCCGAACTCCTCCTGGTAGCGTTTGGCTTCGGTGATGATTCGCTGCGCCTGCGAGCCCAGGTCGCGATTGGCGGCCAGGGCCTGCGAATCGATCACGCTTCGCGTCCACGGCAAGGCCGCAGCCAGACCGACGCAGGCGGCCGCCGCGATGAAATACGGCTGTTTCTTCTTCCAGATCGCGACGCGGGCCAATTCGGGCGGCAACAGGTTGGCCGAGATGGACGCCAGCCCGAGTCCCTGAAGCGCCAGGCCGTACGCAACGCCGAGGCCGAGCAGGTTGTCCGTGAAATTCGGCGCGCTGCTGGTCGCGGTCGGGACGATCTTGTTGAACTTCTCGAGTTTGACCACGCCGCCGCCCAGCGTGAGGTTGTTCTCGAGGTATTTCGGCAAGCCGGTCAGGCGAAACGCGTTGCCGCAAGCCAGAAGCTGCTTGAGTTCGACCTCGCGGTGGGTGGACGAGTAGAAACCCAGCGAGCGCTGAATCTCGGCCACCAGCTCGGCGAACACGGGGCGCATGGCCTGGAAAATTTGGCGCGCATACTTGCTGGCGGCGGCGTTGCGCTTCTCGTTCTCCGCCCGCGCGAACCCGAGCTTGAAAGCCTTCACCACCGCCTCGGTGAAGTTATTGCCGCCCAGCGGGATGTTGCGGTTCCAGGCGCTATTTGCTTCGACGATAACCAGGTCGGTGTTCTGCGCTCCCACGTCGACCACCACCGTCGCGCCATTTTCTGGCAGGTACCCGTCGTAACGGCAGAAGTTGTACAGGGCGCAGGGAATCGTCTGTACGAACGAGGGGCCGATGCCGACCGCGTTGAACGCCTCCATGTGCTTGCGGATCAGGTCGTTGCGCATCGCGAAGATGCCGACCTCGACGTCCGGCGAGTCCTTGTTGGTGAAGACCTGGTAGTCCCACACCACGTCGTCCATGTCGAACGGAATCTGCTGGCTGGCCTCGAACCGCACGATGTCGGGGATTTTCTTCGGATCGACCGGCGGGAGTTTGCAGAAGCGCGAGAAGGTCTGCTGACCCGGCACGCCGACGACGAACGTGTCGCCCTGTAACTCATTGCGTGAGACGAATTTCTCGAGCGCGGCCTTCGACAACTCGTCGGCTTCGGCGTCGGGCTGCGAGAGAATCTTCGCGTGCTCGATGATGTCGAATGCGACCAGCTCGACCTGGCCGTCGCCCGCCGGCCGCAGTTTCATCGCTTTCAGCCCGCACTGGCCGATTTCGATGCCCCAGACTCCCGATCCGCTGGCCATGACGTTTGCTCCTTCAAGCCGGCGCTGCGCCGGCGGGTTTCGCGTAGCTCAAGCAGTTACGTCTCGACCTCACCGGTCGCCGAGACAGCCTCGTCTGGATGATGCGAATGAATGAGGACGGGTGCTGGCCGGACGGTCTCGGTTGGTGGGTCGGCGCTCCCGCGGTGCGAGCATGCGCGGTTCGCCTGCTTGGGTCTCCTTCCGAATCCTCGCCGCGGATCCGGCGTCTGCCGTGCGCTGCCGCGCCGGCCGCGCACTGAAGGTACCCGGCGCGGCGGGGAAGTCAACGCGACTTCCGCCGGCGCTGGCGATCGAATTGGACGTACGGCGGGCCTGAGAGTTCGCGCAGAATGAGAATTTCTCGACTTCAGGCCGGTTGGGGCCCGGCGGCGCCCCGGTCGCCGGAGAGCGGCATGCGCGCCAACCGCAGACTGTTTAGAACGACCGAAACGCTGCTCATCGCCATCGCCGCGCTTGCCAGCATTGGCGATAACTGCCAGCCGGCCAGTGGGTAGAGCAAACCGGCCGCGATGGGGATACTCGCGAAATTGTACGCAAACGCCCAGAAGAGATTTTGGCGGATGACCCGCAGCGTCGCCCGCGAAAGCGCGATCGCGTCAACGACGGCGTGAAGGTCCGGCCGGAGCAAAGTCACATCCGCCGCCTCGATTGCCACATCGGCGCCGGCGCCGATCGCCATTCCCACGTCGGCCTGCGCCAACGCCGGTGCGTCGTTCACGCCGTCGCCGACCATCGCGACGACCTGTTCGCCGCGCTGTAACTCACGCACATGCCGAATCTTATCGATTGGCGAGGCCGCGGCGCGAACGCGGTCGATGCCGGCTTGCCGCGCGACGTGTCCGGCGGTCGCTTCGGTATCGCCGGTGACCATCCAGACCGTGAGGCCGGCGCGTCTCAACTGGCGGACCACGTCAGTCGCTTCCGGCTTCAGCGGATCGGCCAAGGCCAGCTCGCCGGCAAGGCGGCCATCGACGCCGACAACGACGCGGATGTGCGCATCGTCCGGGCGTTCCAACGGCGTCGGTTCCTCACGGCCCAGGTTCGTTTCGAGCGCAGCCGGCGCGGGTGCATCGATTCGGACACCGCGCTCCGCAAGGAACGCGCTGCTTCCCACACGTACGCTACGGCCGGCAACGCGCGCTTCAGCGCCCTTGCCGAACACCGCACGAAACTCCTCCGCCGACACGATCGCCAGCCCGCGCTCCGCCGCCCCGCGGACGATCGCCGCGGCGATCGGATGCTCGCTGTCGCGTTCGACGGACGCCGCCAGGCGCAAAACTTCGTCCGCGCTGAATCCATCGGCGGGCGTCACGTCCAGCAGGGCCGGTTTGCCGCACGTGATGGTCCCGGTCTTGTCGAACACGATCACGTCGACCGCCTGCATCGTTTCGAGCGCCTCTCCGCCGCGGAAAAGGATGCCCTGCCGCGCCCCGCGTCCGACGCCGACCATCACTGCCGTCGGTGTAGCCAGCCCCAACGCGCACGGGCACGCGATCAGCAGCACCGCGACGCTCCGCTGCAAAGCGATGCTCACTCGGGAATCCTTGGGTGCGGCGAAGCACCAAGCCGCGAAGGTCAGCGCGGCGATCGTGAAAACGACCGGCACGAAAATGCCCGCCACCCGATCCGCCAGGCGGGAAATCGGCGCCTTGCCGCCCTGCGCTTCCTCCACCAGGCGCGCGATTCTCCGCAGCGCCGTTTCAGCGCCAACCTTGGTTGCGGTCAGCCTCAGCGCGCCGCTGGTGTTCAATGTGCCGGCGAAGACCGTTTCGCCGGGACCCTTGTCCACCGGCAAATTCTCGCCGGTGAGCAGGGATTCATCGACGGCGGATTGTCCGCTGGTCACCGTTCCGTCGACGGGTACGCGTTCGCCCGGCCTCACGACGACGCAGTCGCCAAGCCGCACCTCCGGCAGCGGAACATCGCGCGCCGCGCCGTCGCGTTCCACACGCGCCGTTGGCGACTGCATCCCGAGCAGGCGGCGAACGGCGTCGCGCGTTCGGCCGGTGGCGCGGGCTTCGAGCAGCCGGCCGCAAAGCACCAGCACGATGATGACGCAGGCGGATTCGAAATAGACTTCGCCGCCGGAGTGTGACGCATGTGCCGCGCTCGCGGCGCCCGCGAATGCCGCTGGCGCCAGCGTCGCGGCGACCGAGTATGCGTACGTCGCGCTGACGCCGACCGCCACCAGCGTGTCCATACTCGCGCTGCCGTGCGCGAGGCCAAGCCCCGCGACCACAAAGAATCGCCAGCCACACCAGAAGACGACCGGCGTTGCCAGCGCGAGCTGAGTCCAATTCACCCATGCGCCGCGCAGCGCGGCAATCTGACCGTGCGACATCGCGATCAGGAAAACCGGCAGCGTCAGAATGACGCCGATCGTCAGACGCCGCGCTAGATCGCCGCGTTCCGCGCGGCTGAGTTCGTCGGCGACGGCGGACGCGGACGGAGCGGCCGCCTGTTGCGAATCCGCGGCGGCGCGAGCGTCGTACCCAAGCCGGCGGATCGTGTCGACAATCGCTGCGGGCGAGGCGATCGCCGGGTCGAAGTCGATCGAAGCGGTTCGCGCTGCGAAATTGACTGCCGCGCCGCGGACGCCCGGCGAGCGCGCGAGACCCCGCTCGATCCGCGCCGCGCAGGCGGCGCAGGTCATCCCCTGAATCGAGAGATCACAGCGCGCGTCGGGCATGGAAGGCGAGTTACGAGTCGCGAATGGCGAGTGACGAGTTGCGGACCAAAAGCCCGACGCCGAATAGGTGGAGCGACGCGGCTGTGCCGATCCGTGGCTCGTTATTCGCTGCTCGCAACATGCGGCTCCGGTCTCACTTGCCGCTCTTCTGCTCCGGCTTGGGCTCGGGCAGGTTCTTGAGTGCTTCCTTGGCCTTCGTCGCGGCGATGCTGCGCGGGTGTTCCTTCAGGATCTTCTCATATTCCTCGCGGGCCAGGTCGTAGAGTTCGATCTTGGCGTAGCGATTGCCGATGTCCAACCAACGGTCGGCCTGGTCGTTGGCCCGCGCGGCGCTGATGAACTGCTGCGTCTTGGGGTCATTGCGAATGTCGTCCATCGACTTCTGCGCGGCGGCGGCGGCCGGCGTGTCCTTGTACTTCTCGGTCACGTCGCGATAGATCTCGATCGCTTCCAGATACTGCTTCAGCGAAGCCTGGTCGGCGGCCTCCGCGTTGCGCATCTCGCCGCGCACGTTGTCGATCGCCTTGCGGATGATGTTCTTGGTCTTGGCCTCGCCGCGCAGCTTGGCGACTTCGTCATCGGCTTTCCGGCCGATTTCCACGCCCTCGAACCGCACGCTGATCTCGGCGATGATCCGCGCCGCGTTCTCCGGCTCGTCCTTGACCTTCTCCCTGCCCTCGTTCAGCCAGCTATCCGCTTTTTCTTCGCAGCTCTTCACGAGATCGCGGGCGCGCTCGCCGATCGAGTCGTCACCCGCCACATCCACCAGCCACTTGGCGATCGTGTACGCCCGGCCGTATTCGCGTTCGTCGAAGAACTTCTGCGCCTGCTCGTAGCGGCCGCGCAGCGCGCCGCTACCCGAGACCGCGGTCGGCGTCTTGTTGAGCTGCTCCTTGACGCGGTCCTCCAGACCGTCGTTCGGATGGCCGCGCCAGACGATCGTGCCGTGCGTGTCGATCAGGTAGGCCCGCGGGTACGCCTCGACCTTGTATTTTTCGTGCACGTCGCCGCCGAAGCCGCACATAAAGGTTGCTTCCTTACCCTTGATGATGCTCTCGGCTTTGGACTTCTCCTCGGGCGTGACGGCAATCACGACCACTCCGCTGCGGCTGAGCGATTTGTGGATCGTGTTCAGCATCGGCACGAGGTCCATCGCGCCGCTGTCGGTGGTGCGCCAAAAGACAATCACCACGATTCGGCCACGGAATTTCTCGAGCGTGATCTTCTCCGCGTTCAACGTGTCGGTCATTTCAAACGACGGCGCGGTGGAACCCAGGCTTTGGCCGGCGGCCAGGCCGGAAAGCGCGGTCAGCATTCCCAACGCAACGACGGCAGATCGCATGTGCGTACTCCCGTTATGAATACGAAGCTCGCAACAGCGCGCAGTTTACACCAGTTTCGGACGCGGCAGCGAGGGGCGCGGCGCACCGGGCGATGGACGTGCCCGTCGGACGGGGGTCGGACTGGCGGATTCCGAGCCGTCGGGCGCGTTCCACGGCGATCGCGAAGTCGCGAAGCCAGTTCAGCGCAGTGCTCGCGACGCGCGTCTGCACGTTTCGATGGCCGTCCAACAGAGGAGCGGCACCGAAGAGGTTCCGGACAATCCAGTCCGGCGCGCGCCCAGGCCCGAAAGTCATGGCCACTCAGATCAGATTGCGTCTTCCAGCTGCGTACCAAGCCTGGACGGCGGCAAAAACCGCGCCGAGGTACCGCGCTTGATGGGCCCGAACGTGGTCGAGGATATCGCCCTCGGCGTAAGCGAGAAAGCGATACCCCTCAGGCTGCTTGAGTATTCGCACGATGGATGAGCGATTCGCCAAGTCGGCCGTGAAGTCGGCCTGGTTGCTCGTCAGCATGACGAGGACGCGGCCCGTCTCGATCGCCATGTTCCCGCTGCATGGTTCGCGCGCCAGGTAGCTCTCCTCCGTCAAGAAGCTCTCGATCCGGGGTAACCAGCACGAACCGCCGATGGCTCAACCGCGCGCGACCTCGGCAGGCGGCGGCCGTTGGCCTCCCACTCCGCGACGATGCGGTGATACGCCTCACGGCTCTCGACCGAGCCGAATTCGCCGAGTGAGAAATCACGCCGGAAACCAGTCGCGGAATCGGTCAGCGTGACGAGCGCCTGCGTCCGGCCTGGCCGCTGTCGATAGGCCGGCGGCGGCTTGCCACGAGCGCGGCGCGGCGTCGAATCCGAAGGCCCAAGTTGGTGTGAGTTTGCGGGAGTTTTCATCGGCTGCACGGCTCCTCGACGCGTTGCGCGGTCGCTGACCGCGCGGTTTTGCGTCCTGAGTCGCGCTGCCGACCATCGGCAGGTCGCCCGAACTCTTTCGGGCGGCGAGAGTTACGTCAGAAGCGGGTGATGGGACTTGAACCCACGACATTCACGTTGGCAACGTGACGGCGAAAATCCGTAACTCTTTTCCTAGTCGCCAGTTGTGAACGATGCGAGTTTGACCTTCCACTTTGTTGCGCTCGGGACCGCCGACTGTTCATCGCCGTGCCCGTGGACGAAGTCGCCCCAGGTTCTGAATTCTCGGCGTCCTGGTGCGGAAAGCGATTCGTGGCGTCGCCGCTGTCAACTCCTGTCACCTCCAGACACTAGACCATCTACTTGCCATAGAAAAGAACGAGACGGGCCTTGTCTTCGTTGGAAAGTCGCACAGACTCATCGATATGGCGCTGTCACCGTCATGGTCTTGCGAGTTGAGAATCGCATCCCCGGCCTCGAAGGGACCTGACAAAACCGACAGAAGGGGGTCGGCTCGAGCCGCGCCGCGTAGCGCGTTTGCGTGCCGTTTGGGCAACGCGCGACGCGGGGTGGCTTTCCCGGCCGGCGCACCGCCTTGCGAGCCGCAGACGACGTTTGTGGCGGTTTGGAGGCGCGTTGGCGCGACGTGGTGGCGGCGGCGCGGAGCTGCGTTTGCGAAGAACGCGCGCGACGGCAGCCGATTCGAACGGATGGCGCGAGTTCTCATGCCCCTGCGGGCAGGAACTTCATGGTTCCTTCCCGGCGATTTGATCGCGCGGTGCGCGTTTCGAGCGGGGCGCGCGATTTTCGGTGCCGGGAATTGAGGGTTGCCAGGTTGCCGGGTTTCCAGGCGACCGACTGAGGAGGTGCCGAGATGCCGGGTGAAGTAGCGGGGAGCATTCGCGAGCTGGCGGTGCTGTTGGGTCGGTCGCACACCGCCGTGGGCCAGTGGGTGCGTGACCCGCGCTGGGACCAGTTGCGCGTTCCGCCCTGGGACGTTGGGCAGGCCAAGGCCTGGGCGGCACGGACGCTGGCTCCCAACCCCGCTGAGGCCTGGTCGCAGGCGACGGGCCTGGATGACGCGGCCAGCGCCTCTTCGCAAGAAGCCAGCGCGGGCGCGCGGATCGTCGGTCGAGCGCCGTCGGCGCGCCCGAACAATCCCTCCCAACCCCGCGGCGCGGCGATTTCGGATCGGCCCGCCGCCGGGGCGGCTCGGGGTGGTTTCTCGCCGGCGGACGCCGGAAGCCTCGACGCGTTGCGGCGCAATCCGCTGGCGGCGGCGAAGTTGAAGTTGACCGTCGTTCGTGCCCAGAAGCTTGAGCTGGAGCGCGCCATCCTGGCCGGCGAGTTCGTGCCGCGGCGCGATGTCGAGCAACTCTTCGCGAGCTGTGCGTACCGCGTGCGTGCGGCGATGGAAGCGCTACCGCGGCACTTGGCCGGGCGGTTGGCGGCGCTGAACAACGCGACGGCGATCGAGGCCGTGCTCGACGATGCGATCCGCGCCGCGCTGCTGGAATTGAGCCGCGGACCCGAGTTGTCGCCGCCGCCGGAGACGGAGGGGGGCGAATCGAACCCGACGTAGCCCGCGGGCAGCCGCACGAGTGCGTCGGCGACTTTGCTTGGGCGACCATGTGCCCTAGGACTTGGAGAGAATGGTGGTGTTGCTAGAATACATAGGCGCATTGGCGCACGGAGACACTTAGCGATTGCGGGGCACGGGCGCGCGACATGGATCAAAGGACGCATGGAGGTGAACGGTGAGCGACGAGATGGGCACTGGCGAGAGGGCGGGTAGCGCGGGTGGCGCAGACGGCATGTGCAACGCGAGCGACACAGTCGGCACTGGCAGCATGTGCGATGCAAGCGATCTGCCCGCCGCCGGCGCGAAGCCGAAGTTACGGCTGGAGTGGGTCGAGGCCGGGTCATTGTCGCCCAATCCGCGCAATTGGCGGCGGCATCCGCCGGGGCAGGTTGCGGCGCTGCAGCGACTCATCGGCGACGCCGACGTCGGCTGGGCCGGGGCGCTGCTGTTCAACGAGCGAACCGGCCATCTGATCGACGGCCACGCGCGGCAGAAGGTGGTCGAGCCGGGCGAACTGGTGCCGGTGTTGATCGGTTCGTGGAGCGAGGAAGCCGAGCAGAAGATTCTGCTGACGCTGGACCCGATTGCCGGCATGGCGCTGGCTGACCTGGCCAAAATCGAGACGCTGCTGCGCGACGTTGACTTGGGCGAGGACTACTTTGCCGACCTGCGGCTACAGCTCGACGAGATGGTCGAGCGGACCGAGTCGCTGCTGGCGCTGGAGGACCAGGCGACCGAGATCATCGAAGATCAGGTCCCTGAGCCACCTGACGAGGCCGTTACGCAGCCGGGCGACCTGTGGATTCTGAGGAACGCCAATGGCATCGAGCATAGGGTGCTGTGCGGTGACAGCGCCTCGGCGGCGGATGTCGATCGGCTACTGGCGGATGACTCGAAGCCCGGCGCGATCTTGCCGGTCCATCTGGTGAACACCGATCCACCATATAACGTTCGCGTCGAGCCGCGCTCGAACAACGCGATCGCCGCCGGGCTGTCGTCGTTCACTGGCGAAGCGCCCTCGCATCGCGAGCGGCACAATTCGCGCATGCTCGCGGCGCTGCGCGCCAAGACGGCGACGCATCATCAGGGATTGGACCTGGCGCGGCGGCCCGGCGCGGCGGTGCCGACGCACAGCAAGTTGCGGCCGAAGGACCGGCCGCTTGCGAACGACTTCGTGAGCGACGAAGCGTTCGACAAGATGCTGGCAGCGTGGTTCGGCAACCTCGCGCGCGTGCTGCAGCCGGGCCGCGCGGCGTACGTCTGGGGCGGCTATGCCAACTGCGCCAATTACCCGCCCGTGTTGAAAGCAGTCGGGCTGTATTTCTCGCAGGCGATCATCTGGGACAAGCAGCACCCGGTGCTTACCCGCAAGGACTACATGGGCGCGCACGAATGGTGCTTCTATACATGGCGCGAGGGGGCCGCACATGTCTACCTGGGCCCGAACAACGCCACGGACCTCTGGCGTGTGAAGAAGGTCAACCCGCAGTCGATGATCCACCTGACCGAGAAGCCGGTCGAACTGGCTGCGCGGGCGATGCAGTACTCATCGCGGCCGGGCGAAAACGTGCTGGACCTCTTTGGCGGCAGCGGCTCGACGCTGATCGCCGCCGAGCAGACCGGCCGGCGTGCGTTCCTGATGGAGCTGGACTCGCTGTACTGCGACGTGATCGTGCAGCGCTGGGAGAAGTTCACGGGCCGGAAGGCGGAGCGGCGAAGCGACGAAGCAACACTCTGACCGCCGCGTCGCAGTTGGGGTAGTGAGGCCGCGGCGTCACTTGTGGTTTGCCCGAAAGAATTCGGCGATGCGCGGCTTGTCCGCTCGGCCCTGGGCGACCTTGAGAACCAGCTCCACCAGCGCGTCCTCGTCGGCTTCGATGGTGATGCCGTTCATCTCCAGGAACACCAGCGCCGCCGCCGTCCCGGTGCGCTTGTTGCCGTCCACGAACGGGTGATTCTGCACGATGTGGAACAGGTAGGCGGCGGCCATCTCGAACAAGTCGCGATGCAGGAACCGGCCTTCGAACGTCGCGCGCGGCATGGCGACGGCTGAATCGAGCAGGCCGGCGTCGCGGAGCGTGGCGTCGCCGCCGTAGCGCTTGATCTGATCGTTGTGAATGTAGAGCACGTCCGCGAGCTCGAGGAATTCCGGCGTCATGGAGCGCGGTTACTCCGCGAGTTTCCGCAGGGCCCGACCGTGGCGGCGGTTGGTGCGGTCCAGCGCCGCGACTACGCGCGCCCGGCGCTTCGCGTCGGCCAGCGGCGCGATCGTCAGCGTCTTGCCGTCGGTGCTGACCTCGAGCGGCGTCTCGGGCGTGATCTTCAGCAGTTCGAGGATGGCGCGATCGATGATCAGCGCGTAGCTGTTGCCGTGCTTGGTCAGTGTCTTGAGCATGGACCGCCTCCAGGTCTTACGACGTATATCCATTGTATCTACACGGCGGAAGCGCCGTCAAGCATGCGGAACCGGCGGGTGCGCCGCTGAGAAGCGCTCGCTTCTCGACGGCTGCGCGAAAGAAGCGATCGTTTTCTAGCGCGGCGTGCGGTCGATGCGACTGGCCGAAGCAACACCCCGGCGGCGTCGGCCGAGGTGTCGGAGGGGTGTCGGAGGTGGGGTCGTGAGGTACCGCGCGGTCAAATCGAGCGCGTTCACATAGCGCGACAATATGTTCGAGCTCACGCGATGACGCGTGCCTCATGGTGGGTCGGACCGCACTCGGGTAGCATACGCGGGCATCGTGCCCGCTCGGCGACAGCGCGGAGCGGTCGGTGGACAATCGCTTCATTTCGACACAGCAGCATCTTCGGGGACCGTGGCACATGAATGCACAAGAGAAGAAGTACTCCGTCGCGACGCTGGTCCGGGCATTCAACGCCGGCTCCCTGATTCGAAATCCCGAGTACCAGCGCGGCGAAGCGTGGTCCGACGTTCAGAAGGCGCTATTCGTGGACTCGGTCTTTCGGTCTTATCCGGTTCCCGCGTTGTTCCTGCACGTGGTGGAGAGCGCGGGGCTCGATGACGCTCCTACAAGAAAACACGAAATCGTCGACGGTCAGCAGCGACTCATCGCCCTGCGCGATTTTGCTGCGGGCAATTTCGCGCTGTTGGACGTCACGGAGGAATCGAAGCTCCGCATTCCTCGAAGCATTCGTGCGATGAAGGCCCCGTGGGCAGGCAAATTTGTCACCGATCTCGGTACGGAGTTGAAACAACGGTTTGATTTGGCCGTCATGACCGTGTTCGAGGTGGCGGCCGATGCCCATCCCGACGAAATCCGTGATCTCTTTATCCGCCTGCAATCCGGGACAGCGCTTTCGCGCCAGCAGATTCGCGATGCCTGGCCAGGAAATCTGGGGCCATTCATCGAGCGCCTCGCAGGGAAACTGGACAAGCAGCCGAGCCACAGGCTCTTTGGCCTCATCGACAAGCGCGGCCAACGAATAGAGGACGAGGAACAGCGAGACCTGCACGTGGTGGACCGCCAGACATGCGCGCAACTCCTCAAGGTGTTCCTGGCGCGAACCCACGACCCTTACGCCTATCCCAGCATCTCGGCGAATGAACTCGACGCGATGTATCACGAGTACACGGATTTTGACGTCAATGGCTCGGCCGCGGAGCGGTTTCGAGACATTCTCACGACCGCGGCCGACGTATTTGCGCAAGTTAAGGCCGAACTCGGAAACAAAGCGAAGTTCCGGCGGCTCGATGTTACCGCAGTCATGATGTACATACAGGACGTGACGAAGTCTGACGGCGCGAAGTTCAATCGAAAGGCGATAGACGAGTTGGCTCAGTGCGTTGTGCGGAGCGACGACATCGTGGACAAGCCGTACGGCAAGAGAACGACAGCGTCGACTCTGCGCCGGTACTATTCTTGGTGGCGCGAAAACGTGTGTAAGGATGTTGCGGTCCGATTCGACAACCGGCGCACGTTTGACAAGGCACAGCAGTTTGCGATTTACAATCGCGATCACGGAAAGTGCGGCATCTGCGGCGAGGCCGTCGCGGACGACGAAGCGGAATACGATCATTATCCAATACCGCACCGCGATGGCGGACTAACCGAAATCGAGAATGGAAGACTTGTTCATGGCAGATGTCACCCGCGCGGTAGACCTCCAGTTGAGGAGTGATTCCGGTCGCGTCGGCCAACTCCGCGCATCGCGGCTTCACTGATCAACACATCTCGGTTCGTCGTGGATGCCGACCGAGGCACTTCACCAGCTCGGCGTTCTGAGAATGCGCTCGCTGCTAGACGGCTTTCTAAAATTTAGTGCGGCGTGCGTCGATGCGACCCACCGAAGCAACACCCCGGCGTCGTCGGCCGAGGTGTCGGAAGGGGCGTAATGTGCGTCGCGGTCAGTCGAGCGCGTCGGATTCCTCGGATTCGATCGTCCGCCCGCAGGCGGCCAGCGCGTCGCGCAGCCGTCGCCATTCGGCGATGGTGATCATCTGATTGGCGCGCGCTTCGAGCAGCGATTCCGCCGCGTCGAGCAGGCGTTGCCATGCCTGCGGCGGAACGGCGGTTGCCGCGGGCGGATTGGGATGCGTGCTCACGCCGCACCTCCGGTGTATTCGAACAACCCGCGATCGGTCTTGCGGAAGCGGGCCTCGCCGCCCTTGGCGCTGATCTCGCGCAGAATCGCGGCGTAGAGCGTCGCGTGCGGCGTTTTGCCGTTGGGGCTGGTCCACAGGCCCTGCTCGGCCATCGCCGCGATCATCTCGGTTGACCGCATCGGCTTGCCGCCGGTCTTCAGCACCTGCGCCGCGGCGTCGAGGGCGCTGACGCGCTTGGGCTTGGCGTCGGTCGCGGCCTTGCGCTCCGCCTTGGCGCTTTCCGGAGCGCGTTCGGCCTTGGCGGACACGCGTTCGCTCTTGGGCTTGGCCCCAGCGGCCTTGGTGGCCTTCGCGGTCTTCGCAGCCTTGGGGGACTTCTTGGTGCTCTTGGACATGGTTGGTTCCTTTCGGGGTTGCCTCGTCAGGCCCGGGGCTCCAGCGCCCGGGCGACGCGGGTTCGGCGGCATCTGCGTCATGGACTCGTTACGGCGTCCGTCGTGCAGGGCATCGCGAACCCGCGTTTCGGCGGCTCAGTTGATCGGCACCGAGATCACGCGCTCGCCGCCGTCGGGCAGGTCGTGAATGTGCAGGTACGAAAACTCGACGCCGGCCGCTTCGAGACGCTGCGATTCGGCGCTGGTCGTGAGGTGGAACTTCCCGTCGAGCCGGATCACGTCGTCGCCGTAGCCGCTGGCGTCGAAGTGCTGGAAGGCCTCGTTCATGTTGTCGAACTCGATGGCGTTGAACTCGATCGTCACGGCGATGTCTCCTTCGCGCTAGTCTGTGTAAATCGTCTCGGCCAGCCCGGCGGCGAGCAGGTCCACAATCACGCCGGCCATCTCGGTCGCCGGTTCGAGGTCCGCGCCGCGATCCCAGTTGTAGACCGTGGCCTTGTCGCTGATTCGCTGGACCCACAGCTTCGAGATGCGGCTGTCGCCGCCGACTTCCCATTCGCGGTTGGTCGCCGGCTCGGGGAATACCAGCGCCTCGAAGCGGTGCCCGGCGAGGGTCCCGCTCACCCACGCGCCGCCCGCGCTGGCGCGGCGCTGCATCCTCTTGATCTCCAACGTCTCGAGTACGTCGCTCGAGTCGATCCCGCCGTTCGCCTTGTCATTCGCAGTCATGTCGTGTCTCCTCGTCATGGGTTCGGTCGCCTACTTGGCCATCCGCGTGGCCGCCAGGCCCGCCGCCACCGTCGCGATGGCGCGGGTCCGAAGCGCCGCGTCCAGCTTCTCGCCGCGGCGGCGTTCAATGGCGTCGATCGCGCGGGTCGCCTCCGCGATGTCGCGCTTGGTCGTCGCGTCGTTCGCCTGTTCTCGTGTGATCGTCGTCATGTTCAGTCCTTTCCCGGTACGAACAGGTCGCTGGCGTCCCAAATCTCCTGCCCATACGCGGTCTCGACCACGTAGGACCAGGCCCGAATCCCGCTGCGGCGGTAGGTGCAGACTCGGACCACCCGGCCGGGTTCGCCGTCGGTCTTGGAAACCACCTGCGTGCCGGGCTTCAGGCACCCGTTCGCGTTTTTGGTCGTCGTCGTCATCCGCGTTCTCCTTGGCGTACGCGTCTGCGTACAGGGACATGAAGCCATGACCCGGCCCGGGAATCCACTCGAATTCAGAGAATTCGGAGAGAATCTCGAATTCCTCGCAGGTCTGGAACGCGGACCCGGCCCGAGAGCGCTCTCGGCGGGCGGGGTGGCTCGTTGGGACGGGGTCGCGCCGCACAACGCGCCACGCGGCCACGGGACGCGGAAATCGCCTACCCGGCGCGCTAGCCGATCTCGGTAGGGGTTCGTCGTTCTCGAGACTGAGCCAGTCGTCGGGGTGGGACGGCGCGCTGGCCGCCGTGAAGGGAATGCACCGCCGGTTCGGCCAGCTTCTCCGCTGCGCGCCGCGGCAGCGCCGCTCTCGATGAATTGTAGCGAAGATAGAGCATCTAGTCGGGCGGCGGTCCGGATACAATGCGACGTGGAACGCGCGATTGCGTTCGAGCGAGACTTCGATGGACGACAGGCAGGAGAATCCCGTTCCGGGGCAACCCGCCGCGCCGCCGCCGCGGCACAGCGCGCCGTGGCTGGCGTCCTACCGCTGGAAGGCCGGCCAGAGCGGCAACCCCAGCGGGCGGCCGCGCGAGAGCGGCTCGCTGGCCGCGGCGCTGCGCCGCGTGGGCCTCAAGTCGGTGCAGAGCCGCGCCACGGTCACGCGGCTGGCCGAGCAACTGGGGCTCGACCCGAACGAGACCGCCAACATCGACGTGATCGCCGGCCTGATCTACGACGCGATCATGCAGCTGCTGGTTCGCACCGTGCGCGGCCAGGGCGGCGCGGGCGACAGATTGGTCGGGATGCTGCAGGTGCTGGCGCGCTCGCTGGACGGGGACCGCAGCGAGATCACGCTCAACGCGCCGCTGGAGCTCGACGCCGCGCTGGCCAACGTGTCGGCGGCGCTGGGATTACGCGCGCGGGTGGGTCCATTCGGAAGCGAATTCTCGGACACCGAGGATGAGCCGGAGCAGATCGACACGCCGGAGCCGAAGGCGGCGATCGACACAGCGCCGCAAGCACCGCCGGCGATCGACACAGCGCCGGCGCCGAAGGCGGAGTAGCGCATGCCAGTCGAATCGATGCCTCTTTCCGGCCTTCGCTGGTGGACGCACCAGCGCCGCTGGCTGGATGATTCGTCGCGGCTGCGCGTGTGCTGCAAAGCGCGGCAGGTAGGACTGTCCACCGCCGTGGCGGCCGAAGCGCTGCACGCGGCGGTCTACGGCGAGACGACCGTGATCGTCTCGGCGTCGCAGCGCCAGGCGGCCGAGCTGCTGCGCAAGGCGGTCCAACTGGCGCCGCTGGTCAAGTCGGCCGGCGCTGGCGCGCTGCGGATCGTGCGCGAGTCAGCCGAGATCATCGAGCTGTCCACCGGCGGACGCGTCATCTCGCTGCCGGCCTCGGCCGCCACGGTGCAGGGCTTCGCCGGGCACGTTGTGATCGACGAGGCGGCCTGGATTCCGGACTTCGACGCGCTGTGGCTGGCGATCGTGCCCACCATCTCGACCCGCCGCGAGTTCCGGCTCAGCGTCGTCTCGACGCCCGGGCCGCGCAGCGGACGCTTCTACTCGCTGTGGAACAACGACGACCGCGCCTGGTCGCGGCACCGCATCACCATCCACGACGCGACGGCCGGCGGCGCGCCGCACGACATCGCCGCGCTGCGCGCCGCGGTAGTGGATGAGGCCGCCTGGCGCTCGGCCTACGAATGCGAGTTCGTAGACGAGCAGTACGCGCTGCTGCCGTACGAACTGCTGCTGGCCCGATCCGATGAGAGCCTGGCCTACCACGCCGCATTGCCGGCCCTGGCGGATTGCGGCGATCTCTACGTCGGCGTCGACGTGGGCCGTTTGCACGACCTGAGTGCTGGCGTTCATCGAGTTGACCCAGACCGAGTTCGTCTGTCGCGGCTTCATCGAGCTGCGCGGCGCGCCGTTCGACGAGCAGGAGCGGATTCTGGGGTCAGTCATGGGGCTATCGAACGTACGTCGCTGCCTGCTGGACGCCACCGGCATGGGCCTGCAACTGGCCGAGCGGGCGCAGCGCCGCTGGGGCTGGCGCATCCAGCCGGTCACCATCAGCGCGCCGGTCAAGGAAGATCTGTGCGCGCGGATGCAGCGCGCTTTCCAGCGCGGCGAGATGCGGATTCCGGCCGACCGCACGCTGCACTCCGATCTGCATTCGGTCGAACGGCAGATCACGCTCGCCGGCAACCTCCGCTACGCCGCCGGCCGCGGGCAGCGGGGCCACGCCGACCGCTTCATGGCCCTGGCGCTGGCGCTGCAGGGCTGCGATCGGCTATTGGGCCGCCTCCGCGGCTCGCCCGGGCGCGTGAGCTTCGTGCCGCAGTTCGAGTGCGACCCGCCGACCGCATGGTCGCGCGGCGCGGTCATCTGAAGCGATCGATTCCCAGCTCGAACTCCCCGCCGGCATCTGAAACGCCGGGCGGTTCTAGCAGTCCGTCGCAAAAGTCTGTCCGAACCGCGACCGTCAGGGAGCGGGGGTTGCGAACGGCCCATTTGGAAGCCGAGAACGAGCATTCTTCCCCGCTCCCTGACGGTCGCGGTTCGGACAGGCGAGTATTTCAACGGACTGCTCGGCGCTCGCTGGCCCGCACGCCAAATTCGCACTTGGCCGAAGCGGCGTGAACGTCTCGCGATTGTCTTGAGCCGCTTGGCCGCGCGAGGTAGCACTGCGCTGGGCTGCGCTTTTCAACAAAAGCGTAGCTCGAAAGATGCCAGGAGCGCACGATGAACAAGCGAGCGGCGAATCGATCGCGGGGCGAACGGGGAAGTTCTGGTCGCAACATGTGGGCACGGCGCGCCGCGCCGCCCGCGCGGGTTGAGCGGCGCGCGGCGCATGCACGCGTCGAAATTGCCACTCGCACGCCAAGCGTTGAGCGGCGCGCGAGGCATGCGCAGGTCGGGGCGCTTGCGCCGAATAAGCGCGTCCGCGCCTCGCGCCGCTTGCCGCCGGAGGTGCTCACCGACGACGAGGTTCGCCGCCTGCTCGTGGCGTGCAGACCAACGACGCCGACCGGCTTGCGCCACCACGCGCTCATCGCGCTGCTCTACCGCACCGGCCTGCGCATCCGCGAAGCGCTTGATCTGTTCCCCAAAGACATCGACCTGGATGCCGGCGTCATCCGCGTGCTGCGCGGCAAATGCGGCTACTCGCGCACCGTCGGCATCGACCCCGGCGCGCGCGGCCGGTTACTACTCCGCGGCGAGCCCCGTGAACTGCGCGGCCGCCCGAACACCTGCGAGTCTGGCGAACGCCGCAGCGTGCTGAGCGGAGAGACCCGCGCATCGGCGATGCCGCACGCAGCGCCGCTGTTCTGCACCCGTGCCGGCGGCCGACTCTGCGAGGCCTACGTCCGCGTGCTGCTGAAGTGCCTGGCGCGCCGCGCCGGGATCGAGAAACGCGTGCACGCCCACGGCCTGCGCCACACCCACGCCGCCCAGCTGCGCGCCGAAGGCGTCGACATCGGCATCATCTCGCGCCAGCTCGGTCATCGCAGCATCTGCACCACGGCTCGCTACCTGGATCACATCGCGCCGCTGGCGGTCATCGAGGCCATCCGCGGACGGGTCTGGCGCCCATAGTTCGCCCGCATGACGCTCCATCACATGAATGCTGATCGAATGCTGCTCGGCACTACCGCTACCAACGGTTCCCTTGGTAGCGGACAAGTGAGCGGGTCAGGCGGTTCCAGGCGTCGTAGCGGAACAAATGCAGCCCGTCGGCGGTCAGGTTGCCGGCGGCGTCGTGCGATGAGCACTCAGGGGACCCAGTGCGCCCGTTATTCAGTCAGCTGTTTCCACGGACTACGCGCGAGAACTCCGTCGCCCGGCCAGATTCGACGAACCTTGTCTCCAATCCGAACGGAAAGTTCCCGTCGATCCCGCGACCACTCAGCTCGAAGTATCCTGAGATCTGAATCGCGCAGATCGGCAACTCGGCGCTCGTCGATCGCTCGCAAGATTGTCGCCAGGTCTTCAAGGTAGAACGACCGACGGATGCACCGCTCGTGGGTGGGTGTAAGACACTCTCCGAACAGGCGCTCGGCAGGCGAATTGCCGAGCGTGCCGCGAAAGGACTCGATCTCCTTCGGAGCGCGCATTGAGCGGACAATGTCCGCCCATCGCAGGAAAAGCGTATCGAAATCCCGAATCTCCGAAGACGACGGATGTTCCGGACCCGGCCAGAATTGCGGGTCAGCCAGCAGTGCCGTGAGCATCTCGCGTCGCCAACTCTCTCGCAGTGCTCGTGCCCACCGTTCCCGCGTAACTATGATCCGGAAATCATCGTCGATGCCACGCCAGCCCGGTGCGTCGTAGTGGCGGGCGGCAATGAGCGCCTCCAACTTCTCTGACTCGATCGTGGCCGCAGTGGCCAATTCAACCGTGGTATTGCCGAGCGCGAGAAGCTCAATGAGGTTGTCGGTGGCGCGAAGATTCGACAAGCGCGCTCCGCGATCCTGCGACAGAATCGCGTTTCCAAGAAGCAGCGTTGCCATTCGCTGAACGGCCCAAGGTCCCGGCTCAAGCGTCATGTCATTGGCTGAGTTGCCGATCGCCGCCGCCATTGGCCCAGCAGGTCGAGGGAGGTTCGAAAGCCCCGCGATCACTTCGCGGTTCGAGCTCACCAAACGAGGTAGATCCGATTTCGCCAAACCGTGCCGACGCGCAAATTCCGTGGCGAGATCCGAACACTCCCCAACTACGGAGCGGTCCGCCTCAACCTCCCACGCGACCTGCAATGACAATGTCCTAGACCACTCTGGCTGAAGAACACCCTGTGTAAGGCGCGCGCGCTGGTACTCGTCGCGAAGGGTTGCTACTTCGTACGTTTGCCCAAGCGCGAAACTGCAGTGTGCCGTTAGCGCAATCGCCACAGCCATTGCTGCGCTACGTCGCGTCACTTGCCACCTCCGCCCTGGGCGGGCGTGCCCTTGCATTTCGCCTGCTTGTCGCAAAAGAACGTACAAGGATTCTGCCGCGGATTGGCGAAGTTGACGACACCGTTACAGTTGTTGCGACCACCCCAGCAGAAGACCCTGGCCTGCTGGTTATTCGGATTGCAGATGCATTGAAAGGAACACGTGCCGCATCCGCCGCCGGTGTAGAACGGCTTTTGATAAACGCCATTGGCGTCAAAGTCCTTTGGCTTGACCTCGGTGTCCTCTTGTCGGTCCAAGTCCGCGAGGTGAAGCAGAAATACGTCTCTAGCAAAAGTGGGCGCGAACTTGTTCGAGAGCGCGATGGCCTTGCCGTACGCTTCCCTAACTTCCTCGAGCTGGAAGATGCCCGACACGATTGCTCCGGCGGTCGCTCCTGCAATCTTGCCGCTCGTAATCCGCTCCTCCGCCGCCTTTGTGCACCCACCCGAAGGTGACACCTTGCAACCCCCTGCCGGAGGAGCCGGTCGCCCTGGGGGGCGCGGCGGATTAACGCCCGGAATCGGCCGAATCGGCTGCGGTCCAGGCGCCGGTCGATCGATGGCTTCGCCGATCTTCTCGCCAATCTTCTCGGCCCCCCGCTGCGCGCCGCCTTGGATGACATGTGCTGGCAGCGGGTTCCCGTCGTCTTCGCCGGGCTTTGTAGTGGGGTTCTTTGTTTCGCCACCAAACGCATCAACATAATTCAGCGGCGAGTTCAGCTCGTACGCGAATAAGCCCAATCCGTCGACGTAGCCACGCGGATCTTGGGATGACAATCGTCCAAGCAATCCAAATGTCTGCCGATACCGATTCTGGTAACTCCCGCTTTCGCCATCGCGGAACAGTCCCTGGTGCATCAGCGGATTGCCGACGGTCGAGACCGTCAGCGCCGCGCGGCTTTCGCCCAGGCCGCCGCTGATCGCCCCGCCAAACACCGCCGGCTCGCCATAGGCGGAATAGTCGTACCGTTCGACCACGCCGCCGGTTTCGCCGGTCAGCAGCGTGACGCGGTAATTGGCGTCCTGATGATAGAAATAGCGCTGCGACCCGCCGGAATCGAGGCAATCATTGTCGGGGCTGCCGCCCGCGACGGGGTCCGTGTTGCGGTCGCGGCAGATCGGCTCGTCGATGTACTGCGTGCCGTAGACGGTCTGCGCCAGCGTGCGGTCCGAGCCGTCGCGCTCCTCGATCAGCCGCCAGCCGGAGTAGAAATAGTGCTCGGCGCGGTCGCCGGCCTGAATGCCGGCCATTCCGCCGGCGTCCGAGCCATGCACGCAGCCGAGGCCCTGGTTGCTCACCGTCTTGCTCACGCGGCGGAAGAGGGCGTCGTACGCATACGCCGCCACGCGCTGCCCGGCGTCGCTGGTTCCGCCGCCGTCAGCATACCACACGCCGACCAGGCGGTTCCAGGCGTCGTAGCGGTACAAATGCAGCCCGTCGGCGGTCAGGTTGCCGGCGGCGTCGTGGGTAAACGTGAGCTTCTATACAGGTTTCAGTGACCCAGCCATGCGATACCGTCGCGAGGTAGCAGCTTCGTCATGTTCAGATGGTTCAGAACCATACGCTCTTCACCCGTATCCAATTGAAGCTCCCAGAGGGACGGCCGCGGAAACCCCAAGAACATCGGGTCCTTGGTGTAGCGCTCACCCAACACACGACCTTCGCGAGGCAGAGGTACGAGAAACCGATCGCGTTCGCCGACTCTGGCCGCTCGATCTGGATACGTCAGCGATGCAGCATACATATCGCCACCTCGCGCAAACGCGAAGCGGCCGCTCGATGCCAACATAATGGGCTCCTCACCCTCGCATAGCAGCTGCTTTGTCCTGGTCGCAAAGTTGTAAAGAACGATGTCCGACCGGTCATCCGGTCGGCATCTGGTTAGCAGAAATCGTTCGTTGTCAATTGATGAGCCGACGATTTGGGCATCTGGGCCGAGGTATGCCGGATCGAATTGCATCGCGCGTGACTCAGCGCAGGCGCCCAGATCAAAGGCGATCACCGTGATGCCACAGTTGTTTCGACCAAAGCCGTTGTCAATGACACCAACGATCAACAAGCGATCGTCGCAAGCAAAGAACGGAACGCCGGCGTAACTGGCCGGTTCCAATCGCGCGATTTGAGTCCAGTTGGTCACCCCTTTACATTCCAAGATGGTTATTGTCGCGCGTGTGTCCGCGCATAACGACGACACGCACATGTACCGACGGCGTTCACTCATCACGGGAAAGGCAGCATCGCCAATGTTGCCTGGAAGTTGAAACAAGCCGATTCTCGCACGAGTGTATGGGTTCACGCCCTCGACGCAACCGTCAGAAACTACAAGCAGATAACCGTCTGGCACAGCGTCCGCAGTGGAGCTCGGCGGCAACGCCGCCAGTACGTGCGACCCACCAATCGACAGTGCAACACATACGCTCGTGACTATCCCGGGACTCGACATGCTGGCACTCATCGCGACAGGCAGCATTGTCCTAAACACTCTTCCGGAAGCTGATGACACACATTGTCCGGAAGCCGCCATGGTCCATGGCGTGTCGCGTACGATTTTGCACAAGCCCTGATGCAACCCTTGATCTCTGCGACTGTCGCGCCTTTACAGGACCGTCCAGCATTTGGACCATGCCCGAACGTCTTGTCCGGATCAAACACCCAAGTGACTTCTTGATGTTGTTCTTTGTCGTAGGTACTGAGCTTGTTGTTCTCTAGTTCCCACTGCTTTGGGTCGTGGTCCATCGGATCATCTTTCCATCGGCCGAATCGAGGTCGCGCCGGATCGTTTACTCCACTTGGCCAATAACCGAAACTGGTTCCGTCGACCTGGATCCAGCCATGCCCATATTCCTCGATAGTTCCCGTGCGCACGTTCACTCTTGGAGGAATCAAATGATGCTTGACGCCCGGTACAGGCTGGTCAGGTGCGGGCACATTTGGATTAGGAGCTGCTGGTTGCGATGATGGCGGCTCGGCTTCCTGCAGGCCCGCCGCGTCGAGATACACATCTGGCGTCGAGCGGACGTACTCGCGCAGGTTCTGCGAATCCACATACCCCAGCGGATCCGCCTGCATCCATCTTCCCACCCCACTCCCATACTGCCGATACCGATTCTGGTAACTCCCACTCTCGCCATCTCTGTACAACCCCTGATGCATCAGCGGATTGCCGACCGTCGAGACCGTCATGGCCGCACCGCTTTCAAACGATCCGCTTCCCGCGCCGCCAAAGACCGCCGGCTCGCCGTAGGCCGAGTAGTCGTAGCGTTCGACCACGCCGCCGCTCTCAGCGGTCAGCAGCGTGACGCGGTAATTGGCGTCCTGGTGATAGAAATAGCGCTGCGACCCGCCTGCGTCGAGGCAGTCGCTGTCCGGGCTGGCCCCGGCGACCGGGTCCGTGTTGCGGTCGCGGCAGACCGGCTCGTCGATGTACTGCGTGCCGAAGACGGTCTGCGCCAGCGTGCGGTCGGCCCCGTCGCGCTCCTCGATCAAGCGCCAGCCACTGTAGAAGTAGTGCTCCGCGCGGTCGCCGGCCTGAATGCCGGCCATTCCGCCGGCGTCCGAGCCGTGCACGCAGCCGAGGCCCTGGTTGCTCACCGTCTTGCTCACGCGGCGGAAGAGGGCGTCGTAGGCATACGCCGCCACGCGCTGCCCGGCGTCGCCCGTCCCGCCGGTGTCAGCATACCACACGCCGACCAGGTAATCTCAATGATTGGATCGAGGCCACTTCTTCACCAGGCGATGGGCGATGGTGGTGTTGAGTCTCCGTACAACTTCCCTGCGCGCATAGAGGCTCGGAACTCCGCGAACGCGATGTGCCAGATGGGCCCTGTACCACCGCCCAGCACGGATTCCATCGAACATCTTTGTGCAAGCAAGCCCTATTCGAAAACGGCAATCGTTAACCAGGGACATGGCCCACCGGCGCCCTTCGCCGCACGGAGGGTGCGAGAGCCGGGAAACGCCCTGAGCAATGACTCGTTTCCACAGGCGAATCGCCTCCTCATAATGACCCAACATGTCAAGTGCGCCGGCGCAGTCCCAGAGCGCGAGCGCGCACGTTGGAGAAAGAGTCAACGCATGTCGGGCGGCAACGAGAGCCTCTTCGTACTTGCGCTGCTCGTAAAGCCGCAGCAGACAACGCGCGCGAGCCAGTGGTCGCTGGGGTCACGGCGAATCGCCGCGCGCACGAGAGCCTCAGCAGCTTCCATAGCGACCGGACCGAATCGCTGCTTCGATTCGACGGCTCACACCGACCGCTGGTAGGGACTTTTGCCGTCGCATGGTGTCACGCTTACGGTCACGGGCGCGCGATCCATTGGCAGGGTCACGATGTAGTTCTGCGGATCGTTTCCCCGCTGGTCCCGTTGCTTGCGAGCTTGCCCCTTTTGGTGCTTGTCTTTGGTGGATGGGCGCATCCTTTGTATGCTCGGCACCACCGGTCGGCTTCTCAACCACTGGTTTCTTGGGAACATCCACCTCTGGCTTCGGTTTAAATGGCCCTTTTGGGTTCTTTGTCGCGTATTCTCGCAGTAGGTCGTCTAGCTGCCCTTCCGTAATCTCGCGGCCGGTCTTGCTGTGAAAAATCCGACATGTGGCCTTCTTGATGCCACCAGCCACTTTTCCAGCAGCCTTGCACGCAACTCGAAAACCGTGCCGAGTGACAATTTCCGCGAAGATAATATCCTCTGGTCCGGGAATCGGAATCAGAATCGACCCGATGACGCAGATGATCTCACCACCAGCCGAGCCGACCTCGATAATGCCGCCCGAGCCGGCGTTCACCGCTCCCGTATAATTGTCCTTGTCATTTCGAATCCGTTGGATTTGTAGATCGCAATCTTGTTCAGTTGCATTCCCTTTTCCGTCGTCCACCATCAAACCGGCGCTGTCCAGCGACGCAACGGGTTCCGATTCGACATACTCATGCAAATTCAGCGATTCCACATACCCCAGCGGATCCACCTGCATCCATCGCCCCACCCCGCTCCCATACTGCCGATACCGATTCTGGTAACTCCCGCTCTCGTCATCCCGATACAACCCCTGGTGCATCAGCGGATTGCCGACGCTGGAGACCGTCAGCGCCCGCCGCTTTCGCCCAGGCCGCCGCTGATCGCACCGCCAAACACCGCCGGCTCGCCGTAGGCGGAATAGTCGTAGCGTTCGACCACGCCGCCGCTCTCAGCGGTCAGCAGCGTGACGCGGTAATTGGCGTCCTGGTGATAGAAATAGCGCTGCGACCCCCCTGCGTCCAGGCAGTCGCTGTCCGGGCTGGCCCCGGCGACGGGGTCCGTGTTGCGGTCGCGGCAGACCGGCTCGTCGATGTACTGCGTGCCGAAGAGGGTCTGCGGTCGCGCGGGGAAGGACCGGCGTGAAACGCTCCCATCAGAGGCCCGACCGTAAGGGAGCGGCTCTCCCAGGTCGGCGGAAGACCCCTCCCTGACGGTCGGGGCCCGGCTGGCGGCGAATTCGATGGGCGGGCAGGATGCCCGCCCCACCCAGCCATGCACGCAGCCGAGGCCCTGGTTGCTCACCGTCTTGCTCACGCGGCGGAAAAGGGCGTCGTAGGCATACGCCGCCACGCGCTGCCCGGCGTCACCCGTCCCGCCGGCATCAGCATACCATACGCCGACCAGGCGGTTCCAGGCGTCGTAGCGGTACAAATGCAGCCCGTCGCCGGTCAGATTGCCGCGAGCGGCTTTGCTCGTTGGTGAATGAAGGCCACGGCTCACTGGGCGGTGGCCACTCGCGGCGTCACCCGCCCGGTTGGCGTCGGGGCGCGTTACGACCATCGGTCGCCTACAAGTCACTCATCGAATGACCAACGCCCAAGACGGCTATCGAATATCAGCATCGGGTAGTGCGGCGTGAGCCGGTCGCCGCTGTACACCCAAAGGCAGAAGTACTCGCCGTCACTTTGATACCCCCACGCTCGTGCACCCCAAGTAGGTGGAGGAATGGACCCAATAACCGCGCGCTCCAGCTCGGTGGGAAACGAACCCTCTCGAGTGTGGTAGGCATTGATTGCAGAGACCAACTCGTTCCCTTGGGTAACCGTTGCCGCGCGCCGGTTGCGGTCTACATAGTAGTTGACTCGACCTGCGATGGCGACGATGGCGGCGATGGCGCAGAACACCATCAGTACGCGCACCAAGCGGCTTTGTGTTAGATCGGACTTCACCCACTCCCCTTTATTCCCGCGGGTTGAACTTCTCCGGCTTGCCGGGAGGCGGTGGTCCTGCCGGCGTCGCGCTTCGGCTTGTCGCTATGTCACGAACGGCGACATGCACCGACGCGCCGCATTCAGGGCATCTGCTCGATGTGATCCCGCGCAGGTCGTACCCACATCGGGCGCAGCGTCCAGGTGGCACTTGGCGAACTATTCGTCGGTAGGCGAGCAACGACGCGAACGGCGTCACCAACGCTATTAACCATGCGGGCGCCTTGACAGTGCGAACCGGAGGTGTTAGACAAAACCACCGTCGCGGAAGCGCAAATAGGGTAGATGGAGTGTACTCAAACTCCACGAAAACTCCGGTGCCTCCTGGCGCAAAATCATACATTTCAATGCTAACGCACCCATTACCGATTATGGGCAGTCCGAAGCTATGCGATGTGGTGGCAGCAATGACTCCGCCGAAGTACAGCGCGGACGCAATCCACACGCAGAAGCCGGTGCCAACTGGTGCGACCACCCACAACCACTGGCAATGCGTTAGCCTGCGCATGGTCCAGCTTCTAGAAGCAATTGCATGGCGGCCCGAGTGGTGGCGTTTGAACAGCACGCGCGCACCTTGCGAAGTCGAGAACCGCCTTGGGAGCCGGGCCGACACCCGGCTTCCCACCGGATGTCGGGCCATACTTCACAGCGCATTCATGCTGACAGTCACTGATATCAACGTTATCTGGTGGCGCATTCTGATCCGGCTCTCGTTCCCATGGGTACTTTGCTGCTGGAGCGGCCGGCGGAACGGGAGTGGTCGGCGCAGGTGGCGGTGGAACGGTAGGGGCCGGCGCGGATGTTGGCTGGGGCGCGATCGGGGAGCCGACCGAGACGCAGTAGCCCTGGGAATCGTACTCGTAATGTACACCCGGCGGAGGTAGTCCGAACAACAGCGAGCAGAAAATGAAAGGATCGATGGGGTTGGTTGGATCCTCGCCATTCCTGGGACAAGGTCTAGGGTGGAATCCGGCGAAGGGATTACGCTGGGTACCGCTCGAATCGACGCCGGTCAATGGCGCCGACCGTTGGTATTGCAAGGCGCTGGGACCATCGACGAAATCCGGTCGGTCATGCTGCAAAAACCGCCCCACCCCGCTCCCATACTGCCGATACCGATTCTGGTAACTCCCGCTCTCCCCATCCCGGAACAGCCCCTGATGCATCAGCGGATTGCCGACGCTGGAGACCGTCAGCGCCGCGCGGCTTTCGCCCAGGCCGCCGCTGATCGCCCCGCCAAAAACGCCCGGCTCGCCATACGCCGAATAGTCGTAGCGTTCGACCACGCCGCCGGATTCGCCGGTCAGCAGCGTGACGCGGTAATTGGCGTCCTGGTGATAGAAATAGCGCTTGCGAGCCGCCGGCGTCCAGGCAGTCATTGTCCGCGCTTCCGCCCGCGGTGGGGTCCGTGTTGCGGTCGCGGCTGATCGGCTCGTCGATGTACTGCGTGCCGTAGACGGTCTGCGCAACGTGCGGTCCGAGCCGTCGCGGCTCCTCGATCGCGCCAGCCACTGTAGAAGTAGTGCTCCGCGCGGTCGCCGGCCTGAATGCCGGCCATTCCGCCGGCGTCCGAGCCGTGCACGCAGCCGAGGCCCTGGTTGCTCACGCTCTTGCTCACGCGGCGGAAGAGGGCGTCGTAGGCATACGCCGCCACGCGCTGCCCCTCGTCGCCCGTCCCGCCGGCGTCAGCATACCACACTCCGGTCAGGCGGTTCCAGGCGTCGTTCATGGTATGTGCGCCCGCAGCTGAGCCAGCTCGCGCTCATCACCGATTGCGGCGCGTGATCTCGCGACTCAAATCGGGTCGCTGCCCACTCGCCCAAGGCGAATAACTCCCATCCGGCAACGAGCCCCATGCAGCGTCGCCAGATCGTATCGACGTGCCGGCGGCTTCCGGAGATGTGCGAGTGTCCCGATCAGTCGTTCCAATTGTCGCTGGGCTGCCTGTATGTCCTCGGCCGGCGTGACGCTTGCGAGGTCAAGGGCATCCTCCTGTCGCTGCAAATCCGAACCATTCTCGATCACCGCTATCAGATCGCCGAATCGCCCGATCGGATCGGGAAGCAGATCGGGTCGAAATTGAGGCACGACGGCGTCGCAGCATTTGTCCTCTGGCTCTGCTCGGCGGCGCGTCCGCTCCACGCCAATTCTGCAAGGTAGGGCATTTGAATCAAGTTGTGTACTTGCTTTATTTCAGGCGTGGATCGGTCCCACTCGCTCAGCCACCGGTCGAGCGTCATCTCGACTTCGGCCAACCGCAACGCCACCGTAGTGAATTCGGCTCGTTCCTCCGCGTCCATCTTGGCCGCGTAGCGGAGCATGTCGATTTCGAAGGAGTGCTTTCCGAATCGCTCCGCCGCCTGGCCAACCCACCGCAATTCCGGCGGCAAGATCGACCACTCGAACTCCGTCGGCCGAGATTCCAAGCGAACGAGGAACCGAGCATCAGACGCCACCGGCAAAGCGCCGCGCGTGGCGAGAGAATCCAGGAACCACAAGAACAATGAAATCGCATGCCCGAAGCCCAAACGGAATGGATCGCCTCCAAGCGACTCCCACTGCCAAAGTGGAATCACATGGGCCTTGGCGAGAATCGTCGCGGCTACCGTTGCAATCTCCTGCTGTGCTCCGGTCGCCAGGGTATGATAGTACAACGTTGGTACTCGCGTGTCCATGCTGAACCCGTAGCGCACTGCGGTTGCACGAAGGTAACTAAACTCCGTGGGAAGCGCACGCGCGCTCGCATGAAACGGTCCGTACTCACGCTCCACCGGTAGGAGTCGCCGCCGGCGCGCCCGCCTCACCCTGCCTTGGCGCCAGGGGAATAGGTGGCGGCTCGGAAACCGGCCGGTAATTCTGAGGGTCTGGCGGCCCGACGAACGTACTTACGCAGCGCGCAACACTGGCCGTCCACACACTTTTGCTCGGTTCCTTCGGGGCACATCCAGCCAATGATATTTCCGTTGGCATCAAGTATGGGCACAAAGCCGGCGTCCGCCATCTTCATATCGGCTTGATCTTGCAGCCATTCGGCGCGTTCTTGCAGCCATTCGTTTTCACCGGCGTTGGCAGGGACGGCCAAATCTATGGCAATGCCGACCACAGTTACAAATTTGGCGAAGCCAGAAAGATTGCGGCGGAATCCTGACAATGACATTCCTGGGACATTACGCATCCTCATGGCCGCCTTGACCAGGCCCATCGCCTCGCGCGCTTTACTCCGGCAGCGCGCAATGCATCGAGAAGCACCTTTGCTTGTCTTGTTTTCGACAACGCTCGCCAGGCCTTCCGCCCTTCGTCAGTGAACTTATACCCCTTGTCGCGCAAGTATTTGTGGAATGCAGTGTGTTGTGGGCCATCCAAGTTAATCGTCGGGCCGCGCGGGTCGCCCCCTAGCCCAAGAGGATAGACGTGGTTGTCCCCTGGGGGTTCCAGGCCAGACGGGTCTACCGAGTCAATCGGTGCGTGGCCCACGTAATGGAATAGGCTTAGCAACCCATCTGCATACCCCAGCGGATCCACCTGCATCCATCTTCCCACCCCGCTCCCATACTGCCGATACCGATTCTGGTAGCTCCCGCTCTCGCCATCGCGGAACAACCCCTGGTGCATCAGCGGATTGCCGACGGTCGAGACCGTCAGCGCCGCCGCTTTCGCCCAGGCCGCCGCTGATCGCCCCGCCAAACACCGCCGGTTCGCCATACGCTGAATAGTCGTAACGCTCGACCACGCCGCCGGTTTCGCCCGTGAGCAGCGTGACGCGGTAATTGGCGTCCTGATGATAGAAATAGCGCTGCGACCCCCCTGCGTCCAGGCAGTCGCTGTCCGGGCTGGCCCCGGCGACGGGGTCCGTGTTGCGGTCGCGGCAGACCGGCTCGTCGATGTACTGCGTGCCGAAGAGGGTCTGCGGTCGCGCGGGGAAGGACCGGCGTGAAACGCTCCCATCAGAGGCCCGACCGTAAGGGAGCGGCTCTCCCAGGTCGGCGGAAGACCCCTCCCTGACGGTCGGGGGCCGGCTGGCGGCGAATTCGATGGGCGGGCAGGATGCCCGCCCCACCCAGCCATGCACGCAGCCGAGGCCCTGGTTGCTCACCGTCTTGCTCACGCGGCGGAAAAGGGCGTCGTAGGCATACGCCGCCACGCGCTGCCCGGCGTCACCCGTCCCGCCGGCATCAGCATACCATACGCCGACCAGGCGGTTCCAGGCGTCGTAGCGGTACAAATGCAGCCCGTCGCCGGTCAGATTCCCGGCGGCGTCGTGCGTGAACGTCAGCTTCTGGTGTTGTAAGTCTTGCGGCTTGCGGCCTGACCCAGAGTGGTCTGTGGGAGCCATTCGATTACTTGTGTGCACCCATTCTGCCGTTGATATTGCCAAGGCGCGCGTCCTTGAACGCTCGAAGTTGCGTGAGGTACTCATCGGCACTTCTGGCGGTTTCCGCGCGACCTGCAGTCGACGCTCTCTGCGAGATCCGCATAGTGAACTTAGCCAGTTGCCCCAATCCTGCGAACTCGACGATCCCCTCGTCGAGTGCATTCGCCGGCCGCAGGCCGGCAAGTCGCCAACTGAATACCGCAAGTGCCTCCGCGGCCGGTGAACCCGACGGAGAATCATTGGATAGCGGCTGGCCGTCGATCCATGCTTCCATGCCGGCGAGGAAGGTGCGGACGTTGCGCTGGCCGCTTGAACGGAGAAACTCGGGCAAGTATCTCGGGGGATAAATGTGCCTTACGACTGCCTTCAACGAGCAGTGCTACAGCCTGTCGTTGCCATTCGCCTGATTCATCACTCGCTTCAACGAATACTCGATACGACTCCACATATTGGCCGGTGGCGTCGCCCGGTTCGTTCATCCACCGCTCCTGAAGGTACGATGCTGGGATTGGCGGCGCGCAGGTGTTGGTGGCACTAGAACCTATCCCTAAACCGTTCGAATCAACAGAATGGCGCAAGCCAGATGCAAAAAGCCTCGAAACAACGTGGTAGACTTCTCCCACCGGATACACAGGCGCCGAAAGTGTTGTATCCAGGCGATCGTTCGCTCTACCGTCCAGCGGCGCCGGTACCTTCGCAACGGTCGACCATCCTGAGTGGTGTTGACGCGGTTCGCGCGGTGCGGCGCGATCAATTCCACGCCGCGTTTGTCCAATTCAGCCGCCAGCCCGTCGTCGTCATACGCCTTGTCGCCGACGACGCGCTCCGGGACGGCGCTGGTCAGCATGAAGTCAAACAACCGTTGCACCAATTTGCTTTCGTGCGGCGACGCCGCCATGGTGTCGATCGCCACCGGCAAGCCCTGGGCATCGACCAGAATCATGATTTTCACGCCTTTTCCGGCCTTCGTCAGCCCCACGCCGTCACCGCCGCCGCGGGCCTTGGCGAACGTTCCGTCGATGAAGCACTCGTACAGCTTGAAGCCGTCGCGCTCCTCAGCCACGCGGCCGGCCTGGCGCAGGATGCGTTCAAATATGCCATCGCGCACCCAGCGTTGGAAGTACCGATGCACGGCGCTCTTGGCGCCGAACTCGCGCGGCAAGTCCTTCCACTTGGCGCCGTTGTCGAGTATCCAGAAGATGCCGCGCGCGCCTTGGCCTTGTCCAGCGGCGGGCGGCCGCCTTTGGGCTTGACTGGTGGATCCGGGATTCGCTTCAAAAGCCAGTGCAGAACATCGTCCGTGAGTCGCAACATGTTGTGTAGTATACATGACAAGACAACAAGATGCAAGTTTAGGGATAGGTTCTACACAAGATGCAGGCTTGGCACTTGGGGATGGCGTTGCCAACATCTGCGAGCGCCTTGTACGCACGATCGGTGCTGATCTCGGCACGCCGAAATTGCGAAGCACTCGTCATACACGCCTCCGGTCTCAGCCGCAGCCATACATGCCTTGAGCGCAGCTTCGCACTTGTCGCCCTTATCCTTCGCGTCCTTCAGCGCGCTCCCGCATCCTAAGCACTTCCATGCGCAAATTATCCAACCAAAGATACGCCCATCCGGGTCGTTATGGACGTCCGGCGAACTGCCTTCGTACTCGAAGCGGTTGAGGCCATCAATATACCCCAGCGGATCCACCTGCATCCATCGCCCGACCCCGCTCCCATACTGCCGATACCGATTCTGGTAGCTCCCGCTCTCGCCATCGCGGAACAAGCCTTGATGCATCAGCGGATTGCCGACGCTGGACACCGTCAGCGCCGCGCGCTTTCGCCCAGGCCGCCGCTGACCGCGCGCCAAGGAGCGCCGGCTCGCCGTAGGCGGAGTAGTCGTAGCGTTCGACCACGCCGCCGGCTTCGGCCGTCAGCAGCGTGACGCGGTAATTGGCGTCCTGGTGATAGAAATAGCGCTGCGACCCGCCGGCGTCGAGGCAGTCATTGTCCGCGCTGCCGCCCGCGGTGGGGTCCGTGTTGCGGTCGCGGCAGATCGGCTCGTCGATGTACTGCGTGCCGAAGACGGTCTCGCGCCAGCGTGCGGTCGGCCCCGTCGCGCTCCTCGATGTCGACGGGTTGAAAACCCGTCCCACAGCAACTGAAATAGTGCTCGACGCGGTCGCCGGCCTGAATGCCGGCCATTCCGCCGGCGTCCGAGCCGTGCACGCAGCCGAGGCCCTGGTTGCTCACCGTCTTGCTCACGCGGCGAAACAGGCCGTCATATGCATACGCCGCCACGCGCTGCCCGGCGTCGCCCGTCCCGCCGGCGTCAGCATACCACACGCCGGTCAGCCAGCCTCGGGCCGAAACACCTTGTCGCTCGCCGGCAATCTTGGCCAAGCAGAGTCAAACTCAATCGCTCGCAGGAAAATCTGGGCAGCAGCGCAAACAAGCTGCCAATGCGGGTCTTCCACAAGGTCTGCCGGATCGGCGAAGTCCCCACGGTTATTCGCGTCGGCTTCAAACAAAGAACGAAGTTGCCTGAGCGCGCTCTTGGTTCTTTCATTGAGCGGCTGAGAGTCCAACCGCATGTCAACGAACCAATTCGCGTCCCAATCGTCGAAAAACGCGTTGCATGTCTCTTCCCACGTATCGCCCTGTCCGCCGAGGTGAGGCACCCAGACGCGCCTCTGGTATTCTAGGTCAGATATTCGTTTCGCAGTATTCACGAGTCCTTCAAGGCAGACCTCGTCGGGCATCATGTCACCCTCATTTCGGCGGCGGCGATGGAGGCGCGGGCGCGCCGGTTTTCCGGGTTTCGGCGGTCGAGGACGATAGAGCCTATCCCATAACCGGGACACTTGTAGAAGTTCTATAATGCGGCATGTTGACATTCACCGACGAACAACTGGACTGGCTGGTCGCGCGGCTTCCGATCTCCGAGCGCAACCCCAAGGGCGGGCGGCCGGAGGCGGACCGGCGCGCACGTTGCAGGGGATCTTCTGGATTCTGGACAACGGCGCGAAATGGAAAGACCTCCCGCGCCAGTTCGGAAGCAAAAGCACCGTTCATCGCTGGTTCCAAATCTGGACCACGGCCGGCGTGTTCGAGCGCATCCTGCAAGAGGCCGGCCAGTGCGTCGAGCGCGCGGCGGCTACAAGTTGTATGAATGCTACATTGACGCCACGTTCGCCAAGGCCAAGGGCGGCGGCGACGGCATCGGTTGCACGAAGGCCGGAAAAGGCGTGAAAATCATGGTTTTGGTCGATGCCCGGGGGCTGCCGGTGGCGGTCGAGACGATGTCGGCCGCGCCGCACGAGAGCCGGCTCGCCCAAGGGCTGTTTGATTTCATGTTGACCACGCAGATGCCGCTGCGTCATCGGCGACAAGGCCTACGACAGCGACGCGTTGGACCAAGCGCTGGCGCAGGAAGGTGTGGAATTGATCGCGCCGCACCGCTTGAATCGCAAGTCGGAGAATATCACCCAAGACGGCCGGCCCCTGCGGCGTTACAAGCGGCTGGATCGCCGAGCGGACGATTTCGTGGATCCAGAATTTCCGCCGCTTGTGCATTCGCTGGGAAAAGACCACGCCGCTGTTTCAAGGCTTCTTGCACCTGGGATGCACACTGTTATTGCTAAGAGTGGTTTTGGGATAGGCTCTAGACATAATCTTCGGCCGGAATGTGTGCTTCCGGGCTATTCGGATCGACGGGGTTACCGTCCTTGTTGAGTGCCTTGCCGTCCCTCATGTGTTTTACATAGGGTTTCTGGAGCTTGGGATCAGGGTTTTTTGGATCACCTGGCTGCGAACGGACATTCTCGTGCGGATCATCTGGATCGCTGTACTTCGTTCCCCCGCCGCGCTTCGAAGGCGATTCCTTGAAGCTGCTCAGGCACGCCTTTGGGTCGAGAAGGAATGTTGCGGCAGTCGCAGTCGATCCAGATTACCGATGGTTGTCCAAGTATCGGTGCAACGTCAGACTGGTAGCAGATCACGTTTCCAGGACGCTGACCAGGTCCACACTTGCTCGCACAATACGCATCAACACCAGCGGTGCCCCCTAAAAACGCAGGGCGCACCCGGTTTGGCAGGTCTGCCAGGCGGAACCGAAGAGCACGGAATGCGACGCGTAGTGGAGAGATATCCAGACTTAGGGCCCGGATCCGGTGGAGCGGGCTTCCTCGCCAGCGTCGTCGTCACTCGGATCATCGCACCGGCTCGCGAACCCAGCGAAATCAACGCGACGCAGAGGGTCGGAGTTGGCGTACTCGTACAAGTCTAGGCCAGCTACGTAGCCGACGGGATCCACCTGCATCCATCGCCCGACCCCGCTCCCATACTGCCGATACCGATTCTGGTAACTCCCGCTCTCGCCATCGCGGAACAACCCCTGGTGCATCAGCGGATTGCCGACGCTGGAGACCGTCAGCGCCGCGCCGCTTTCGCCCAGGCCGCCGCTGATCGCCCCGCCAAGGCGCGCCGGCTCGCCATACGCCGAATAGTCGTAGCGTTCGACCACGCCGCCGGATTCGCCGGTCAGCAGCGTGACGCGGTAATTGGCGTCCTGGTGATAGAAATAGCGCCGCGAGCCGCCGGCGTCCAGGCAGTCATTGTCCGCGCTTCCGCCCGCGGTGGGGTCCGTGTTGCGGTCGCGGCTGATCGGCTCGTCGATGTACTGCGTGCCGTAGACGGTCTGCGCCAACGTGCGGTCCGAGCCGTCGCGCTCCTCGATCAAGCGCCAGCCACTGTAGAAGTAGTGCTCCGCGCGGTCGCCGGCCTGAATGCCGGCCATTCCGCCGGCGTCCGAGCCGTGCACGCAGCCGAGGCCCTGGTTGCTCACCGTCTTGCTCACGCGGCGGAAGAGGGCGTCGTAGGCATACGCCGCCACGCGCTGCCCGGCGTCGCCCGTCCCGCCGGCGTCAGCATACCACACGCCGGCCAGGCGGTTCCAGGCGTCGTAGCGGTACAAATGCAGCCCGTCGGCGGTCAGATTCCCGGCGGCGTCGTGCGTGAACGTCAGCTTCTGCCAGACGCTGCCGAGACCCTGTGTTCGCGCCGATCCAGAGCTAATCTAAAGCCAACTCCAACGTCGCACACAAACATCAACACCTCGTCCAAGTGCGCAAGATCGCGGAGGTTCGTTAAACGGGGAACCACGAACTGGGCGGGAGGGGTACTGGTGGGCTAATTCGACTCACTCCTGCGCCCGGGCGATGTCGCGCAGTATGTGCACCACTGGGACACGTTACCCAGCATGTCGTACAGTCCCCACTGATTTGGGCAAGCGCGTCCCTACCGGCCTGCGCTTGCCGCTTGCGTTTCCACTATGCCACATATATGCATCTGCGTTGCTCCTCGCACCAAAAAAGTACGCTGTGTCCGTCCCAGCTCGGCAGGCATACTCCCACTCGTCATGCGATGGCAGTCGGTATTCACCATCTGTGCAAGCGCGTGAGATGCAGTGAGACAAGTTCCGCGCGGGAGTAAGAAACCAGAACGGCTGGGAGATCTCCGCGATCCGGCAGGCGGAGCTTCGTCATTGACGGCGCGCGAGTATTCGTCACGTTTCGCGCTCGTTCTCTGCCGCGCTCAACGCGCGCTGAGTCTAAGTAGTTTACGTACGAATCGTCCAACGCCTCGAGGCCCATTTCGCGCGCCGCCCGGTCGTACCAAGCGTTGGTCGTGGGCGTCGCACACAGCCAGAACCCACACGAAACCTTCACTGTGGCGTTCCCGAGCCAGCGCGGGTGTACTCGTCATCATCAGGCCGCCGGCCACGCACGAACGGTTTCCGGTGGTATCCACACAAAGCGCATGCCCCATGAGTTCGTGTACTCAAGGCGTTCACTTTCGTTCGGCAGACTCATGGACACACCGACGGTCGCGGTGCCCACGCACTGCAATCATGGTCATCCCACATTTTGCAAAGGTCTTTTATTTTGCAGCGCATGTCATTCGCCTTGCGGTCGCGCGGCGGAGTTGACGAGATAAGCGTGTTGTTCAGGTTCCACACCGCGGCCGCGATAAGCTTGCATCGACATTGAACGTATTCGTAGCATTTTCTGATGTTACAGTAGTAGGGACTGTTAGGCCCAAAGAACATGCACGCGATGTTCTTTTCGACAAACCGATGCATTCCGGCTGCATGCAGTGCACTCTGCCACCCATTCACCAAAGCGGCCAATTGAGCGTGGTGACGACGTATCGCTTCGAGGTTCTCAAGTGTGTTTGTTAGGTTGTGGAGATCGCTGATTTCCTGGCTGTGTCTTGCAGCCTGACCAATCGCAAGGGCTTCCCGCCCCAAAAACCACACCCACACCGACGTTGGCAGCCGTCACCCTACCCGTCGACCGTGCCCACGGGGACCGAAACACTCGTGGCGCAATACCGGTCGTCGGAGGCAATGTTATCGGGTCGACGAAACCTAACTGCAGGCCGAGAGGATCAACCCAATCGCTGAAGCCTGAGTTCGCGTACTCATGCAGATTCACCGAATCCGCATACCCCAGCGGATCCACCTGCATCCATCGCCCGACGTCGCTCCCATACTGCCGATACCGATTCTGGTAACTCCCGCTCTCCCCGTCTCTGTACAGCCCCTGATGCATCAGCGGATTGCCGACGCTGGAGACCGTCAGCCGCCCGCGCCGCTTTCGCCCAGGCCGCCGGCGACCGCCCCGCCGAAGATCGCCGGCTCGCCGTACGCCGAATAGTCGTAGCGTTCGACCACGCCGCCGGCTTCGCCCGTGAGCAGCGTGACGCGGTAATTGGCGTCCTGGTGATAGAAATAGCGCTGCGACCCGCCGGCGTCCAGGCAGTCATTGTCCGCGCTTCCGCCCGCGACGGGGTCCGTGTTGCGGTCGCGGCAGACCGGCTCGTCGATGTACTGGGTGCCGAAGACGGTCTGCGCGCCAGCGTGCGATCGGCCCCGTCGCGGCTCCTCGATGTCGACGGGTTGAAAACCCGTCCCACAGCAACTGAAATAGTGCTCCGCGCGGTCGCCGGCCTGAATGCCGGCCATTCCGCCGGCGTCCGAGCCGTGCACGCAGCCGAGGCCCTGGTTGCTCACCGTCTTGCTCACGCGGCGGAAGAGGGCGTCGTACGCATACGCCGCCACGCGCTGCCCGGCGTCGCCCGTCCCGCCGGCGTCAGCATACCACACGCCGACCAGGCGGTTCCAGGCGTCATAGCGGTACAAATGCAGCCCGTCGGCGGTCAGATTCCCGCCGGCGGCGAATCGTCAGAGGCGGCGTCGGCGGCTCCGCGGTCACGTCCCATCGACGGCGGATCGACAGGAAGTCCCAATTCGCCCAATACGTCGCGCGCGATGTCAAGCAAGCCGGGCGCGTAGCAATACGGCAACACTCCACATCAGGCCCCATTCAACGCTGTGTCTCTCCCGGCGCTCGGCCTGGTGCCGGGCGCTCGATTCAACCAACTGCAAATCCGGATGCAATTTTTGCGTCCGGTCGATCAATGCACGTCCCCTTTCCGAACGTGCGGTCAAGTCCATCTTGACCGCCACCGCGACGCGCGCCAGACCCGCGGTCAGAACGATGACCGAAAGGCAGAGCTGCTCGAATTGCGTCTCGGCAACATTCGTATTGCAAAGCCACGCGACGTAACGTAGCGCGTCGAGCTGTACGCGTTCGTCGAACCGTTGTGCATGACGCGTGAAGCGGGACAGGGACTTGTCGTAACCTGCCTGATGCAGCAACACCGCATCACCCAGCAACTTCAGCGCACAGTTCGCTCATCCGTAGACTCACAGTACTCGTTGTACATGTGAATGCCATCGTAAACCGCAGGCATAATCGCCGGATCAAGAGTCGGAAAAACGGGGGATGGCCAAACAGGCACTCAAACGGGGTGCTCAGTGGAGCGTGATGCGGCATGCCGATACGATCGCACTCCCAACAGAGCATGTCGCGAAAGTCGTCACGCGACAAGCCGCGCGCATCAGGCTGCGCAGAATGGCGTTCTCATCCGCTATCGACCGCAGCAGCGACGAGATGGCATAGTTGGTGTCCACTATCGGAGGAACCTCAGGGGATCACCCGGATATCGCTCGCCCGGCATTGGTCGCGGCGGGGGAACGTCTGGAGGTGGTGGCGGCTCCCGCACAGCCTAAGTCATTCATTTGACCGGCAATAGCATTGGCCCGGTCTGCAGCATTATCCGCTTCGCGCTCATGGTTCTTGAAATCGCGCTGAAAATCATCCTCTGTCACGTACTTGCGCCCGGCGTACTTCGTGCTTCCCAGGCACTGATCGTCGAACTCCCGCCTCTTGTTCGCACAATCACGGCAGGCTTGGTACTTCTGAAGCAGGTCTTCGCAAAGCGGAGGAAGCATGTCTTTGCAACTCTTGTACTTGTCGTCGTTCTGGTTCGGAATGTCGCCTGCGGTGCATTGCGCACACGCGCTCTTGTATGCGTCGTGAAGCTGATCGCATCGCCTCCCGCTGTATGGAGTACCGCTACGGTCCTTTCTGTACGGGCGCGGCACAAACGCGCGCGGGCGCGGATGTGTCGGATCGCGGATCACGGGCTGACTATAGGGTGGTTCAAACGGGTTGCCGATGGAAACAAGGACTGGCTCGGGCAAAGGCTCTGGCATTCCCGGATGCCGAGGCCGGGGTATGCTGATTGGCCGAGGTGGGGAGTACGGTCTTGGTGGAACGACGCGGGGCACCTGTTGCCCGAGGGGATCTGCGGCCGAAACGGGTGCTGAGAATAGGTATTCAAGCAGGCTAAGCGAGTCGCTGTACCCCAGCGGATCCACCTGCATCCATCTTCCCACCCCGCTCCCATACTGCCGATACCGATTCTGGTAACTCCCGCTCTCCCCATCTCTGTAGGCCCCTGGTGCATCAGCGGATTGCCGACGCTGGAGACCGTCAGCGCGCGCGCTTTCGCCCAGTCCGCCGCTGATCGCGCCGCCGAAAACCGCCGGCTCGCCATACGCGGAATAGTCGTAGCGTTCGACCACGCCGCCGGATTCGCCCGTGAGCAGCGTGACGCGGTAATTGGCGTCCTGGTGATAGAAATAGCGCTGCGACCCGCCGGCGTCCAGGCAGTCATTGTCCGCGCTTCCGCCCGCGGTGGGGTCCGTGTTGCGGTCGCGGCAGACCGGCTCGTCGATGTACTGCGTGCCGAAGACGGTCTGCGCGCCAGCGTGCGGTCCGAGCCGTCGCGCTCCTCAATCAAGCCGCCAGCCACTGTAGAAATAATGCTCGACGCGGTCGCCGGCCTGAATGCCGGCCATTCCGCCGGCGTCCGAGCCGTGCACGCAGCCGAGGCCCTGGTTGCTCACCGTCTTGCTCACGCGGCGGAAGAGGGCGTCGTAGGCATACGCCGCCACGCGCTGCCCGGCGTCGCCGCTCCCGCCGCCGTCAGCATACCACACGCCTGTCAGGCGGTTCCAGGCGTCGTAGCGTCGGCGCATCGCAACGAACGGTAGTACGCGACGAGACTGCGCAGATCGTTCTTCTCGCGTTCGTCGAAATCTGAGTCGTGCACGAAGTCCTTCAGAAACGCGCGCTCGGCCTCATCAATGGTGCGCTGCCTTGCCCCGCGAATGAACTTCTCGTCTGCCGCCATGGTGTTGTGCAAGAAGTCGCATAGTACCGCAAACCTGCCTTGTTCTTCAACCAAGACAAAATGTTCCCACACGATGTCCACGTCGTTCAGCGCGGAAAACACGCCGAAGAGCAACGACACATGAAGACAGCAACGCGATTGGTTCTCAAGCGGAATTACCATTCCCGATGCGTATCCGCGTTCATTGCACGCGCCGGCAAGATGCCGCGCCGTATCCACGGCAAAGTAGCCACTGTCCTCATATGGCACTGCGGTCAGCGCGGGTGGAAAGGTACTCAGCGCGAAAACGCCAAACCGTGTTGTACTCGACAACGCGGTCGCGCAATGCGAACAGCTGCAGCGCTCGCACTTCGTCCACCGGTTGGATGATCGGACTCGCCCTCATCGCTCACCTACTTCTTGTTCGCACCGTCGCCGGGTTGCGACGGGTTCTGTTCGCCCGCGCATTGCCGTCCTTTTTCGCATCGGGGCAATCTGGCTTGTCGCCATAACGCACCTTAGTAGTCGTTCCGTCCGGGGCCTGAATCTCAATCGTGTCACGACCGTCTTTTGTGGATGGCCGCTTGATGATCTTTGTTCCGTCCGGGTGCGTCGCCACCTTCACGCCCCCACCCTTGTCGTCAACCTTGGCGCCCTTGGTCAATCGGTCCCAGTCTTTGTCGCGCTGTGCGATGTCCTTTATCTCGACTATTGTACTCCGTCCGCGCGATCCAGTACGGACGACCTTCGCGTCCTTCAGTGTGTCGGCGATTAGCCCAGCGACCCTGGCGCCGATCTTCGTTCCCAGCGCGACCGCGATGATTGCATCATCGGGGCCTGGGAGCATGATGACGACACTGGCGACCGCGGCACGGTCAATGCCGTGCGCGACCTCGCCTGCGGCATCGCCGGCTCCAGCGATGAGGATCAGCGCACGATCCCGATGAGCTTGCTGGATGATGATCTCCTTTTCATAATCATCACCCAAGCCAAGACCATCGGTGCCGCGCAATGC
Organism: Phycisphaerae bacterium; assembly: GCA_046350315.1. Classification (GTDB taxonomy): domain Bacteria; phylum Planctomycetota; class Phycisphaerae; order UBA1845; family Fen-1342; genus CAZHTF01. The sequence goes on along the minus strand of JAXMAP010000002.1, from coordinate 70,202 downwards.
AATCGATCGCAGGTACTCGCGCGGGTTCAGCGATTCCCAGTACCCCAGCGGATCCACCTGCATCCATCTTCCCACCCCGCTCCCATACTGCCGATACCGATTCTGGTAACTCCCGCTCTCGCCATCTCTGTACAACCCCTGGTGCATCAGCGGGTTGCCGACGCTGGAGACCGTCAGCGCCGCGCGCTTTCGCCCAGGCCGCCGCTGACCGCGCGCGCCAAGGAGCGCCGGCTCGCCGTAGGCGGAGTAGTCGTAGCGTTCGACCACGCCGCCGGCTTCGGCCGTCAGCAGCGTGACGCGGTAATTGGCGTCCTGGTGATAGAAATAGCGCTGCGACCCCCGGCGTCCAGGCAGTCATTGTCCGCGCTTCCGCCGGCGACGGGGTCCGTGTTGCGGTCGCGGCAGATCGGCTCGTCGATGTACTGCGTGCCGAAGACGGTCTGCGCCAGCGTGCGGTCCGAGCCGTCGCGCTCCTCAATCAAGCGCCAGCCGGAGTAGAAATAGTGCTCGACGCGGTCGCCAGCCTGAATGCCGGCCATTCCACCGGCGTCCGAGCCGTGCACGCAGCCGAGGCCCTGGTTGCTCACCGTCTTGCTCACGCGGCGGAAGAGGGCGTCGTACGCAAACGCCGCCACGCGCTGCCCGGCGTCGCCCGTCCCGCCGGCGTCAGCATACCACACGCCGGCCAGGCGGTTCCAGGCGTCGTAGCGGTACAAATGCGGCCCGTCGGCGGTCAGATTCCCGGCGGCGTCGTGCGTGAACGTCAGCTTCTGCCAGACGCTGCCGGAGGGGTCGTTGAAGTCGTAGTTGGCGTAGATGTAGTCGCCGCCGTCGTCGATATCGCCGTCGGCGTTGTTGTCGACGCCGCACTTGAACTTGTCCCACTGGATCGTGGTGGTGGTCGTGCTGCTGGCGCGGTAGAGGCCGACCCGCCCGCCGCTCCAGCGGTCGTCGATCGTGGTCGAGGAGAGGCGGAGCGTGAGCGAGCCGCCCGCGGGGCCGACGTAGAGCTTGACGCACTGCGTGCCGCTGGGGCCGGAGTTGTCGATCACGGCCCGCAGCGTGTAGGTGGTGCCGTTGGTGAGATTGAAGCCGGTCGTGTCGTTCACGTCGACCTGCGCGGGGGCTTTGCCGTCCACGACTTCGTACACGCCGGCGAGGATGTTGGACGGCCCGCCTTCCAGCGTGACGGCCATGAAGTTCTCAGGGTCCTGGTAATGCAGCAGCAACCCGAGCGTGATGCCCGAGCGATAGACCAGGTCGGCCTGCACCACGCCGGTGCTCAAGCGCACGTGGCGCAGCACGCTGCGGCGGGTGGTCCCGTCGCTGTTGAAGAACTCGAGGTAGCCGCCGCTGACGCGGACGTTGCCGCTGTCGTCAGTGAAGCGGCCGTCGACGACGCAGTTGGCCGCCAGCGAGCGGACCACGAAGTTGTCGAACTTCACGGACCCGCTGCCCGAGCCGGCCCAGACGCCGACCTGACCGGCGGGGATGACGGCGTTGTAGTTGCTGATCGAGGCCATGTCGCACACCGATCCGCTGCGCACCTCGCATCGCAGGTCGAACGTGCCGCCGCTGGAGGAGACCGCGCCGGCGGAGGAGCTGCCCCAGGCGACCCAGTCTCCGTTGCTGACCTGGTAGAGATAGTATTTCCCGGCCGCGCGATGGGCCATGACGATCCAGTAATTCAGCGGATCGACGTAGCCGAAGACTATGCCGCCGCTGTTCGCGGAGGATGACAGGATCGTCGAAACGGTCAGCTTCACGTCCTGGTAGTAGCCCGGCAGCAGTAGGATCGAGCCGTTTGCGAGGCTGGGGTTGACCGGCCGCTCGCCGGGGATGCCGATGACGGTGTCGCAGACGAGCTGGCCGTCGTAGTACTTGCCTTGCTGCAAGAGTGCAGCGCCCAGGTCACGGGTGCTTTTGGCACAGGCGAAGAAGGAGCGTTTGATGGGCGAAACGCTCGATTTCGACTGAGAGCGTGACTCGAAACAGGCGCTCGCCGCGTCTATCGCAGAGGCACGAGAACCCCTCTCCCAAGCCTCCAGGGCCGGCGAAAACGTCGATAACAGGAACGGACTCCGACATGGGCACCCTGGGCATTTTCCACGCGACAAGCCATTGTCACCCAACAAGATACAAGCTGGGTGAGAAGAGTTGAAGGACGGGCTGGCCGACGCGCGTTTCGCCAGCTCATCCTGAACAGTGCTTGCAGCTTGGTTTCGTGCCGGGGTCCGGCGCGGGCCGTGACCATATGGACGATTGTACCGTCGCCAGGGTCGCGGCGGCCCCCGAGTAGGCCGCTGCAGAGAAAATCCAATCCGCGGCGCTAGACGTACCGCCCGAAACAGCGAAAACGACCAGCGACACCCAAAACGTCTGGCAGGCGAAGCATCCCATGAAATAGGTGAACGCCCGCCATCCGAACGACGTACCGGCGAGTTGCTGGAGCTCGCGGCGGCGGGACTCGATTTCGGTATCAGAAAGCGGTTGTTTCGATGTATGCGGGGAGTGGCGGGCCGCGCCGTCGTTCCACGCCGCGCGGTTGTTGATCTCCCAGTTCAGCCGATTCATGCGCTGTCGGCGCGGGGCATCACGCACGGCGCGGCGGTAGTGAACCTCGGCGGCCAGAAGCTAACCGAACAGCGCCTTCGCGATCGCGCAGACCGCCAGCGTCCAGATCAGGAACGCGGCCACGTCGGACCAGCCCTTGATTTCGTAGATGCTTATCACGATTCAGCCTCCGTGCTCATTGGCACTGTTCGAGTCGTTCGCGGAGAAGATGGCGGATGATCCGCGCCTCCGCCGGCGCATTGCTCGGGTCCACCGTGAAATCGCCGCTCTTCGGGAGCCGCCAGCCAGCGTCGAGCTTGGCGAACAGCTGCGCGATCTCCGGGTCGCGCTCGATCAGCCAGCGCCGCAGATCGTTGTCACTGGTGCCGTCGAGCAGCTCGGCAGCGCGGGCGAGGACGAAATCGCAGGCCAGCAGGCCCAGCTCGTCGTCCGGGCAGAACGCCGTCAGGTGAACGCGCTTCGGGCCGATGTTGATCGATACGACGGGCATCGCGTTACTCCTGTCCGCCGGCGAACGTGAGCCGGCGTTCCCACATCCAGCGGATTTCCGTCTGCCACGATGCCGACGCGAACTCGACCAGCGCCACGAGTTCATCGAAACGCGTAGCGCCCGGGTCGCGGTTTTCGACGCCGATGTTGATCGAGCCGACGTTCGGCGCTGCGGACAACTGGGTGAGTTGCTGCGCGAGCCGGCGGCAACGGCCGTACACGTTGGCGTCGAGCATGACGTACACCATGCGGAACAGCGGGATCGCGGCAGTGATGTACGCGAGCTGCTCAGCGGTCGGCAGCGAACCAAAAAACGCCGTCGCAACCGAGTCGTTGCCCGGCTGCATCACGGCGGTGACCATCAACGCATCGAACGGCCCCTCGACGACGAACAGCGTGTCGCGGCCGGCCAGCACGCGGTCGGCTGGTGCGCGCGCGTGACTCGATGCAGTCCGTGCGCTGCGAATTGCGCCGAAGCAGCCCGAGGCGAAAAGCGCAATGAATTGGCTGATCTCGCGCTACCGATCACAAATCGCGTTGACGCGCGGCAAGGTCCATCGCAATACTCCCGACGTGATCGAGAGGCGGCGGCGACGAGGACTGCGCCACGCCGGGCTGAGACACGAACTCGCCTTGGGGAGCCTCACATGTCGGCACGCCTGCTGAATCACGATGAGATCCATTCTTCCTCGCTCTTTCTGTGCGTGCGTACGAGGCGCCTGCTCCGGACACTCGCGCTGACCGCGCTGTGCGTCGCACTAACGACTGAAACGGCCTTTGCGCAGTATGTTCAGATCGATCCGCGCTCCGGTTTGCCGCGGCGATGGGAGGCCGGGATGGCGGTGTCGCCGTTCTCGACCGTGAATCTGTACAACGGCAATTTGACCACGGTGATTCCGATCACCGGCTTCGCGCCGGTCGGGCCGCCGGTGCATTTCGAGCTGTATCACAACAGCACCGCGGCGATGAGCGGCGAGTCGGTGCAAGCGTCACTGGGGTTTACTTTTGGCCCGGGCTGGTCGTGCACGTACGCCGGGCGACTCACGTTCACCGACAGCCAATCGAATCCGACCGCGATCACGCTGATCGAGGACGACGGCAATCAGTACTCGTTCACCACGCTCGTCAACGGCGAATGGAAAGGCGAGGCCGGCGTGCATGAACGGATCGTGCAGTCGGGCAGCGAGTGGGTGATGACGCGGCCCAACGGCTGGCAGCGCATTTACGATGCGAATGGCTATCTGATTCGCGAGCGAGACAGCACGCGAAACGCCACGTACAAGAACGAGGTCCACATTCTGCGCGACGGCAACGGTCGTGTGACTGAGGTGCGCAGCGCGGCCAAGACAAACTACCCGCAGCTCATCGGCGAGCACCGCCTGTTCTTCGAATTCGAGACCGACGGAACGCTTAAGCGAATCTACTGGCCCGCCGCCATCGGCGACACGACGTATTGGTGGACGTTCACGCACGTATCCGGCCGGCTGACCGCGATCGCTTTCCCGTATCATACGATCGACACGCAATGCCTGCCCGCGGGTTCAATCCAGATCGCCTACCAGGCCGGCACAACGAACTTGATCGAGACCATCACGGACACGGACACCAAGGTCTACACCTATGGCTACGCCGGCGACACGCTCTCGTGGGTCGATGACCCCGGGCCCACCAACCCGGGGCCCAAGTACCGCCAATCGTTTAACTGCGGCGTATTGGTTGGGTCGAACATCCAGACCATCTACACGGACCGGCGCGGCAAGAACTGGAAATTCCTGCACTCTTCGGCGGGCAATTTCTCGTACATGTAGGCGTGCTGCACCAATTCACCTACGACCAGTGGGGCTACTTCGAGCAGTTGCAGGAGGGGCTCCCGTGTCTTGGACTCGGCGATCCGCAGCAACCGGTCGTGATCGGGCCGAATGACAACGATCCCAGCGGCATCGTCATCTGCTTCCGAAGCGACATGACCGGCGGCGGCTGCGTGTCCTGTAAGCTCGGCCCCAATGGCGAATTGCTCGAGTGCAAGTGCATCGACGGCCAGGAGAACGGGCCGCCCGAAGCGCCGCCGACATGCACGGCGTCGGGCACGACGTACCCGATTCGAATCAACAGCTCGCATCCCGGACCGCGGCGCGACGCACGGCGCGGCCTGACGAGCTTTTGCTACGACCCAGCCGGCCGGCCCACGAGCGTCCTGAGCACCTACAACGGCTTTGTCGATCAGAGCGACCGCAAGCGCGAGTTCAGTTACGACCAGCTCGGTCGCCCGGCCGAGACCTGGCTCTCGGTTTACGAGGAATTCGGCATCCCGACGCTGTCGCCGCTGCTGGAGCGGCGTTTCCGCGTGCCCTCGATCGGCGAGGCCGGCGGCGACGGCTACGACAAGGACGGCCGACTGCTGCGGCTGATCGATCCGGAGGGAATTGAGTCCGTCTTCTCGTACGACGACATCGGCCGGATGGTCACGGCCTCGCGCAACAGCCTCAGCGTGCGCTACACCTACGATGACGCGCACCGCTTGACCAAGATCGACTGCAACGACCCCTCAGCCGGGCCGGACATGGTGTACACCTACGACGACGCCAACCGGCTGACCCGGATCGAGCACAAGAACGCCGTCGGCAGCGTGCTGATGCAGCTGGATTACTACTGGAACCTCGACAATACGCTTTGGAAACGCGTCGAGACCGACAACACCATCACGCCGTCGAACGTGATCACAGTCGAATTCACGTACGATGCCCGCCATCGCCTCGTGGCCGAAAAACGCACCCGCGCCGGGACGCCCAGCGTCGTCGAGTACGACATCACGTACACCTACGACCAGCTCGGCAACCGGCTGACGCGAGCCGAAGCCGTTTCGAACACGCTGGTCGAGTATTCGTACGACACCAACCCCGCCAACCGTGACCCGAACAACCAGACCAACAACAACCGGCTGCTGTGGTACGTCGAGAAATCCTGGGACGCTGGGCAGCAGCAGTACGTCGGGACGCGGACCGTGAATTACACGTATTTCAAGTCCGGCGACGCGTCGAATATCTCGATCCGCGACGCCGGCGATGTTGACGCCGCCGGCAAGCAGATCGTGCACGATCTGGCGTTATACTATGTGCGCAACGGCATGCTGGCGCTGGCGTATCAAACCCAGTGGGCCGAGAAACCGCCGGCGGGCGGGCCGTGGGCGTTTGGGACCGTGGTGAGTGGGTCGATGCAGGCGATTGAGGCGCGCGAGTTCCGCTACGAGTCGCCGCGCGGGCGGTATCTGAGTCGCAGGCTGCGCGTGCAGACGGTGCAAGGCTCGTCGCCGGAGAATCCGTGCTTCGAGGTCGATCCCACCGAGCCGGCGGCGTGGACGGACTACGTCGGCGATACGCCGTTCACGGATTACACGGTTGTCAACAACGGGCAGGGCCAGCTGTTGGTGACGACACAGATGCGGCATTTCTTGGAGTCTGAGCAGCCGGCGAGCGGCGAGAAGCGCTATTTCCATTCCGACTTGGTCGGTTCCGCCAATCTCGCGACCAATGAAACCGGCACGCCGCTGCCAGCGGGCTCTGGAATCGCCAAAATCGCCTACACGGCTTTCGGCGAAGAAATCGCCCTCGCCGGCGGCGCGGGCACCGGCAAAGACGCCATGCCCACGCGCTACCGTTACGTCGGCGGGTATGGGTACGAATCGGACTTGCTGGTGTTGAACGGAAAACCCGGCTCGCAGCCGGTGACGCTGCAGCATGTTGGGCATCGGTGGTATCAGGTGAATATTGGTAGGTTTGTCCAGCGCGATCCGGCCGGGTTGATGGCTGGGGTAAATTTGTATTCGTATTGCGCCAACTACCCATCGGCGTCCATCGATCCAAGCGGACTGTGGACCGACGACGACCTGAACGCGATGCATGACTACTACCACTCAAGGCCGTCGTGGACACCACAAGTACCGGTTTTTCCGGGACTCGGTTCCGGTACAGCATTCGTCCTAACGCGCCGCATTGCGAAGGGGGCATCATTCAGCCTAATAGACGACACATTCTGGTGGACGAAATGGGTTGTTAAGCGAGTCGGCTCGATTCATTCTGTTCCCCTTCGCTGGGGCGTCAAATTTCTTGCCTGGCCGATCGGATTTCTTTACGATTATGCAAGCCTGTACATATACTGCTACCGGAACCCTGACTTTATGGATAGGTGGGGCAAATCACTGATGCAGGCGAGGTATCCCACTCCACCATACTGAGGACCGCACTTGGTCGAATGGGCATTTGTCGGCATCGTATCGCTCATCCTCGCGGTGGCTGTCGGATCGACTGCTGTCGTTTGGCGCGTTGCTTCACGTCGGCACGTTCGGCGACGTCAACGGTTGGAAAAGCGAGCTGGTTGCGGTGAGGCTGAGTGGCTCGCTGTTCACATACCCGAGATTAGGACGTCAACTGCCGACATCGTTGCGATCTTAGGTATTCTGGAGAAGGAACTTGGGGTTGATTGGACTCAGTTACGGCCGGAGGATAGCTTCGATGACGAGCTTCGTCTTCAGCCGATCTCCACGTTCATCGACGATGAACTTGCCGGATACGAATTCGGTGTCGAGGATTTTCTTCGTGCCAAGGGGCTACGAGGACCGTTTCCGGAGCTTGCGCGCGCTCGAACCCTGCGCGCCCACCTACTCGTGATCTCGGATCTTCTTGATCGAAGCCGACGGAGCGTCGGAGGTAAATCAGGGGGTGAATGACGGGCAAATGAGGGAGGGAACTGAGGGACAGTCAGCTATTTTCCGCGAATTCCGCGTGCCGTCGATCGGCGAAGCCGGCGGCGATGTTTCGACGAGCCGCGCCGCCTGCCGAACCACTGCTCAAGAGCAGTGGCACCCGATTCAATCCGCGACCTGAGCGCTGAGTTACGAATCCGAGCCGGCGTGTCCGCACGCCGGTACGCGGAATGCGCGAGGCATGACGGGATCGGTCGCCCCGTGCGCCGACCGGGCTGAGGACAGCCCGGCTCGGATGGTCAGCACGTCTTGACGTCGCACCGGCCAGAGGCCGATGCTCCCCGATAGCGGAAATCCGAATCGCGACCACCCCGCGTTACGTCGCCCCCAAGCGCCGCGCGTCCGCCGCGCCGAAGATCTGTAGGGTGCGTCAGCCTCATCGACGCACCAACGCGCTACGTCGCCCCCAGCCGCCGCGCGTCGCTGGCGCCGAAGTTACTCAGCAGGTGCATTCGAAACGCGTCGATGATCTTCGCCAACCGCGGCGAGTGGTGCGGCGTGAAGCCGAAGCGCCGCGCGTCGTGCGGGGCCTGCACGCGGGCCATGCGCTTCCAGCCCTGGTTCATGCCGTGCACAAATAGCGCCGTCGTCAGCGAGCGCGTGCGATACAGCGTCCGCGCCGCCCGCTTCCAGACCCAGGTTTCATTCGCGGCGGCGTGGCGCAGCTCGTAGATCGCCTCGTCGAGCTGCCGCGCGGTCATGTTCCTGGGGTGATAGACCGTCTCGACGAACGTGTAACGCTCCCAATCCTCGGGATACCCCGTCGCGACGATGTCCCACTCGTGGCCGCGATCGACTCTTGCGGCTTGTTCCCGTTCACCAATCGTGCTGTCCCGTTCACTAACAACGGCCGTGCGCGGATTCGACGTTACAATTCCATCGACTAATGGAAACCAAGACGTACGATGATCCAAGTCCGGCGTCCACCGCGGGAGAAACTGCGCGCGAATACGGCCGCGACGAGCATGGTCGATTCACTCCCGGGAACACGCACGGCTTTCTCGTCGGCCGCAGCGGCAATCCCGGCGGGCGGCCGCGCGGGGCGAGCTTCGCGGCGGCGTTGGCGCGGCACGCGGTGACGCCGGTCGGCGATCGCGAGGAGATGGTCAAGATCGCCAGGACGATCGGGCTCGATCCCGCCGAGGCGCGCAACATCGACGTGGTCGCGGCTCTGTTCTACGTCGTCGTGTCTCGGGCCCTGCTTCGCGCGGCCAGCGGAAGCGGGCGGGCGGATGACCGGTTGGTCGGCATGCTGCAGGTGTTGCTGAAGGCGCTCGACCCGACCGAGGTCGGCGCTACGACGGCGATCGGACTTACCACGACGATCAGTGACCCGGCAACAACGCTGCTTGTTGATTCGTCGACGGAATAGATGTGGATTATTCACTGCAAAAGTGGATCGGGTATCCTGTCACGTACCCGCCGGGTGCAATCCGCCCCGCGGGACCGAAGAGGGGCGAGGTGGGTTACCCATGCAACGCGCGAATGTCCGTCTCAGAGACGCGCTCAGTTCGAGCGAGCAGAAAACGCAGCTGGCGGCGCTTGCGCAGCAACTCTTTCCAGGCGGCTGGTCCACAACGGGCGCGCCCTATGAGGCTCGGGGGCACGGGTCCCTGATCATCCAGGGGTGGCGCGATGGCTGGATCACTCCGCAGGCCTTCTCAGCCAAGGGCGCTCATCGGCTTTGTGATTGCCGGTCAATCCACGTAGAAATCGAGATTCCGAAGGCGCTTGCGCCGAACATCTCCGGGCGCTTGCACCTTCATTTCGAATCGAACCCGTATCTCTCAGTGCGAGAGCTGCAGAAGATGGCGTCCGCGCCTGACTTGGCGGAGTTCAATTTCCGGAAGGAGCAGTTTCGAGAGGCCTTTGCCGCTCACGCAGAATCGCTGCTGCGATCGGGGTGGCAAATGAAGCACAACGAGCGAACCGTAATTCAGATCGCGACCCTATCACTCCCGCTCTCCACAATTTCTACCGTTGCTGAAACAGCGCGATTCCTGACACCTCACCTGGCTGCTTTGGGAAGTGCCGTCGACGCGGCAATACGCGACTGTCGCTGGTAGGGCGCCCGAGTCTGCTACTGGATCGGTCTCCCGCGCGCCATAGGCCTTGCCATTTCACACAGACTCCGCTCACTGGCCGCTACCAAGGGAACCGTTGGTAGCGGTCCCATGCTGGCGGAGGAACGGGTATGCAAGCGGCGATCGGGTATGTGCGGGTATCGACCGAGGAACAGGGCGTCAGCGGGCTGGGGCTGGCTGATCAGCGGGCGCGGATCGAAGCGTATTGTACGTTGCGCGGGTTGCGACTCGCGGCGACGATCGAGGACGTGGGCGTCTCGGGCGGGAAGGTCCTGGCCAGCCGGCCCGGCGGCGGGCGGTTGCTGCGATGTCTGCAGGAGCGCAGGGCCGGTCACGTCGTGATGCTGAAGCTGGATCGCGGCTTTCGCAACGCCGCCGACTGCCTGGCGACGGTGGAGGCCTGGCAGCGGCGGCAGGTGACGCTGCACGTGATCGACCTGGGCGGCAACGCGATTGACACTGCATCTGCCGCAGGCAAATTCATGCTGACCGTGCTGGCCGGGGCGGCCGAGATGGAGCGCAACCTGACCCGCGAACGCACGCGGGCGGCGATGCAGGTCAAGCGCAGCCGGGGCGAGCGGATCAGCCGCTACGCGCCGTTCGGCTGGCGGCTGGCCGGAACGGGACGACTGATTCCCGATCTGTCGGAACAACGCGCCGTGACGCTGGTCCGCCGGTTGCATGCCGAAGGGAAATCGCTGCGCCGGATCGCCGACGAATTGCAAGCCAGGGGAATCGTGGGACGGAGCGGAGGACCCATTCCGGCCAAGACCGTGTACGCCGTGCTGCGGCGGATCGACCTACCTTGACCAAGCGGATGAGCTGCCCAGCCCGGGTTCGCGCGACCCCGGGCATCAGCAGGGGCATCAGCAGGAGACGCTGCTCGAGTGGTGCGACGCCAATTTCAACTTGTTGTCCAAGCCGCCAGCAAGTATCCTGCGCGCGTATACATCTCGTGTACGTTTGCCGCAAGGAGCTCCCATGTCGGGTGGACGAGTCTGTCTCAGCGCTCTCGCCCTTGTGATGCTTGTTTTCTCAAGTCTACAAGCCGTTGCGCAGCCTTTTACGGCCCTCACGTCCGGAAGCTGGCATGACTGCGCAACGTGGGATCCTGCTATTCCACCCTTCTATCCCGCCTGTGGATCCGGCCGGGGGATTCCTGGTCCGGCCGACGGCGTCATCATCGGGTACACGTTCGGTGGCGGCTCATCGGTGGTAGTGTCGGTCGACACTGCCGCCTCAGCGTCGATTGTGAGCGTTTTCAACGGCTCAACGCTTACGGGGGCCGGAGTACTCACCTGCGATAACTTCGGTTTGAGCGGCGGCGGTACGTTGAGTTCGTCGCTGGCCGTCGACTGCTTGGTCGCCGGCGCGCTTCCGGGCGGCGCGATCACCGACATTTCGAACATTGCGGGCGCCCTACTCATCAATGGCGGCGCTATAGGCTCACCCCCGATGATGGTGATTGACCGATCGCCGCGGACAGCTGCGCCGCGTGTGCTGGGCATCGGTTCGAACGTCGGGCCACCCGCCACAATCCTCGGCGCAGGGCTTGTTGCGCGAGGTGTAGGTAGAATTGAGCTTACTGAAGGCGTCACGAACGGTCCGGGCCGAATTCGAATCGAACAGGGCGGGACCTTCCGCTTTGGTTATCCCAGTGGTCCTTGGGGGCTGGCAGAACTCACGACCTCCCTGGAGAATGATGACGGTCTGGTGGACATCGCGTCCTACTCAATTCGGTTTTCCGCGACTGTGGCGCCATTCAAACAGATCCGTGGAACGACGCGAATCGGCTCTGACACTGCACCAGACGGGACGCCGCCGGCCGTGGTTGAGGTGCCGGGCGCGCCGCTGCAATTCATGGACATTGCCGATGGGCATCTCTTCGGCGTGGGCATAATCCGCGGCAAAGTTCGGAACGCGGGCACGCTTGCGCCGGGATTCCGACCGCTCGACGAGACCTGCGCCGTCGAGCAGGGACCTCCGGTGTGGGATTCGGCAGCGTTCCAGGGCGTGAATCGGATCGGTCAGCTCGACATCGACGGGGACTTTGAGCAGACTGGTCTGGGCACTCTCATCATCGAAATTGCGCCACTGAGCAGCCCGGCTCCGGGCCATGACAAGGTGGTCATTACGGGCCGGGCGTCGCTCGCCGGAAAGCTGGTTATTCGCTGCTTTGAGACTGATCCAGGCGGAAGTTCCGAGATCACGATTCTGAGCGCAACCCAAGGCCTTAGCGGCGAGTTTGATTACTGCACGCCCGGATACAAGGTGAAGTACGACACGCTGACCAATAGCGTGAAACTCGTGCCCATGCGGACTGGTGGAGTTACCGTTCAGCGTCTGAGCCAGGGCGGGACCGCGGCGTGGGCAAACTGCGGGCTGGGTGAACCGCGTTGCGCCAACAACTCGTCAGCCAGCAACTGCGGATGCGCGATTCCGGCTTCCTGCGCCGCCCCCGGAGCAGACTGTCGGTGCGGGCAGGTCTTCTTTCAGCAAAACACCTTCGCGACGGACGGGTGCGTGGCCACAAGCGGCACGATGATTGCGAACTGCCTGATTTCAACCCTCGGCGCAACACCGCCGCTTTGGAACACGATCTCATCGAATCCAGACCAGGGCCCGGACGCGTTCAAGAACGGCGTTCACGTTCCGCTGGTTTGCCGCACGATCTCGAACGACTGGGATTGGGTGAACTTCCCCGGGGCGCTGCGCGTCGTCGCGCCGTTCGAGTCGTTCGAGCGGGTCGAAGTAACGGCCAGCGACGTCAGGCCTGAATGCGGAAATCTCAGGGCAACCTGGGATGACGTAATTGCGGGATTCCTGTGGAGCAATGTGCCGGTCGCCGTTCGGGTAAAGGGCGATGGTCACACGGTGGTGGCATCCAAAGCGCGCATCAATGGTGGCGTTCGTGTCATCGACATCGCCGACCCGGGATATGTCTCAAACACAACGCTCGACACGTATCAAACCATAAAGAAGCTGGATGTTATTCGCCCGGGAGCGACATCGCCGACGCTCTATCGCGCCGCGGCGGGATCGCCTTGCGAGATTCTCGCCACCGACGCGCAGGGGCGACGTTCTGGATTTGATCCCGCAACGGGAATTGAGTATCAGGAAATTCCGGGCGTGCGATTCTCGATCGAATATCCGAACGACTTGCAAGCCAGTGATCAACCGGGCGCGATTCGGGACCGCAACACCGCCTCAAAGATCTTCGAAATTGACGCGCCCGGCACAGCACTCACGTTCCAGGTTTTCGGCACTGCCGTGGGACAAACAGTGTTCGGTGTGGTGGGCGTCGGGCGCGCCACGACGCCACAGCTTGCGGCGCAACTGATAACTCTTGCACCGGGCACTGTAGATGCCGTGCCGGTTGTGATCCCAAGCCTGTGCCCGGGCGACGCCAACGGGGACCGCATCGTTGACGAGTCCGATCTCGGATTGCTTCTGGCGTCGTGGTATCGCCTGCCGGACGGAGACGTCAACGGGGACGACTTAACCGACGAATCCGATCTTGGGCTCGTGCTTGCGAATTGGCTGCGGGTCTGCCCATAGTTGGCGGTCTCACTGCACTTCGCGTTGGGCGCACGGCCTTGAAACCGGACTTGGTGCTGTTGGTCGATTCGCAAGTCGACCGTCTACCTAGACGCTCTATCTTCGCTACAATTCATCGATCGTATCGACTGTGGAGGGTTCGGCATGGATGCCGCTCTGCACTGGTGGACGCACCAACAAACCTGGCTGGCCGACCGTTCGCGCTTCCGGCTGTGCCTGAAGGCGCGGCAGATCGGCATGAGCACGGTCGTCGCCGCCGAGGCGCTGCGTGACGCCGTCGCCGGCCAGACGACCATCCTGGCCTCGGCCTCGGAGCGCCAGAGCCAGGAACTGATGCGCCGCTGCCTGAAGCTGCTGCCGCTGGTCAGCGCCGCCTCGGGCGGCGCGATCCGCATCATCAAGGAGACATCCGAACTGCTGGAGCTGTCCACCGGCGGGCGCGTGCTCTCGGTCCCCGCTTCGGCGGCCACGATTCAGGGTTTCGCGGGTTCGGTGGTGCTCGACGAAGCGGCCTGGATGCCCAATGCCGACGAACTCTGGCAGGCGCTGGTGCCGAGCATCAGCGGCAATTCGCAGCATCGACTTTCGGTGCTTTCCACGCCGCGCGGCAAGGGCGGGCTGTTCCATCGGCTCTGGATGCAGGCTGACGGGCGGCGCTGGAGCCGCCATCGCATCACGATCGACGACGCCGTCGCCGGCGGCTGCCATGTCGATCGCGCGCAGATGCGGGCGGCGGTGGCCGACGAGTTGACCTGGCGCGCCTGCTACCTGTGCGAATTCGTCGACGAGCAGTACAGCCTGCTGCCCTACGAGCTGCTCGAAGCGCGCAGCGACCCGGCGCTGCCCTATCGCCTGAACGCCGCCGCGCTGCGCGACGTGAAGGCGTTGTACGGCGGCTTTGACGTGGGCCGCAAGCACGACCTGTCGGTGCTGGCGATCGTCGAGCGGCGCGACGAGATCCGCATCTGCCGCGGCTTCGTGGAATTGCGCGCCGCGCCGTTCGACCAGCAGCAGCAGGCGCTGGAATCGGTGCTGGCGCTGCCGGGCCTGCGGCGCATCTGCGTGGACGCCAGCGGGCTGGGTCTGCAGCTCAGCGAGCAGCTGGCGCGGCGGTACGCCAGCCGCGTCGAGGCGCTCACGATCAGCGCGCCGCTGAAGGAGGACCTGGCGATGCGCATGCAGCGCGCCTTCCAGGTCGGCGAGATCGCGATTCCGGCCGAGCCGGAGCTGCTGCGCGATCTGCACTCGGTCGAGCGGCAGGTGACAGCGGCCGGGAACGTGCGTTACGCCGCGCCGCGCGACGCCAGCGGACACGCCGATCGGTTCATGGCGTTGGCCCTGGCGCTGCACGCCGCGCTGCACCTGGGCCCGCGGATTTACTTCGGGCCGCAGCGGGACTTCTGGGACGAGGTCGACGACGAGATCGACGACGAGAACGACCGGCCGTGGCTTGGCCTGATGCGCCAGGGCAATTCCCGCTAGCGCAGGTTGAACTGATCGGGAAAGCGGCCGGACAGCGGGTTGCGGCTGGTCGCGACCATCGCCAGCCAAACGCGAACCGCCTGATTCGCCGCCCAGCCGCTCCCCCCCCCCCGCCCGGCGACCCAACCGCGTCTCCCCGTGGCCGCCAGACGCGTTCCGTGGCCGCGTGGCGCGTTTTGCGGCGCGATCCCGTCCCCACGGAGCCACCCCGCCCGCCGAGAGCGCTTTCGGGCCGGGTCCGCGTTCCAGAACCTGCGAGGAATTCGAGATTCTCTCCGAATTCTCGGAATTCGAGTGGATTCCCGGGCCGGGTCATGGCTTCATGTCCCTGTACGCAGACGCGTACGCCAAGGAGAACGCGGATGACCACGATCACGAGGAAGCAGGCGAACGACGCGACGACCAAGCGCGACATCGCGGAGGCGACGCGGGCCATCGACGCGATCGAACGCCGCCGCGGCGAGAAGCTGGACGCGGAACTTCGGACCCGCGCCATCGCGACGGTGGCGGCGGGCCTGGCGGCCACGCGGATGATCGACAAGTAGGCGACAACCCATAACGAGGAGACACGACATGACTGCGAATGACAAGGCGAACGGCGGGATCGACTCGAGCGAGGTGCTCGAGACGCTGGAGATCAAGAGGATGCAGCGCCGTGCCAGCGCGGGCGGCGCGTGGGTGAGCGGGACCATCGCCGGGCACCGCTTCGAGGCGCTGGTATTCCCCGAGCCGGCGACCAACCGCGAATGGGAAGTCGGCGGCGACAGCCGCATCTCGAAGCTGTGGGTCCAGCGAATCAGCGACAAGGCCACGGTCTACAACTGGGATCGCGGCGCGGACCTCGAACCGGCGACCGAGATGGCCGGCGTGATTGTGGACCTGCTCGCCGCCGGGCTGGCCGAGACGATTTACACAGACTAGCGCGAAGGAGACATCGCCGTGACGATCGAGTTCAACGCCATCGAGTTCGACAACATGAACGAGGCCTTCCAGCACTTCGACGCCAGCGGCTACGGCGACGACGTGATCCGGCTCGACGGGAAGTTCTACCTGACCACGCGGTCGGAATCGCAGCGCCTCGAAGCGGCCGGGGTCGAGTTCGCGTACCTGCACATTCACGACCTGCCGGACGGCGGCGAGCGCGTGATCTCGGTGCCGATCAACTGAGCCGCCGAAACGCGGGTTCGCGACGCCCTGCACGACGGACGCAGCAACGAGTCCACGACGCAGATGCCGCCGAACCCGCGTCGCCCGGGCGCTGGAGACCCGGGCCTGACGAGGCAACGAAAGGAACCAACCATGTCCAAGAGCACCAAGAAGTCCCCCAAGGCTGCGAAGACCGCGAAGGCCGCTGGGGCCAAGCCCAAGAATGAGCGCGCGTCCGCGAAGGCCGAACGCACGCCGGAAAGCGCCAAGGCGGAGCGCAAGGCCGCGACCGACGCCAAGCCCAAGCGCGTCAGCGCCCTCGACGCCGCGGCGCAGGTGCTGAAGTCCGGCGGCAAGTCGATGCGGTCCACGGAGATGATCGCGGCGATGGCCGAGCAGGGCTTGTGGACCAGCCCGAACGGCAAGACGCCGCACGCGACGCTCTACGCGGCCATCCTGCGCGAGATCAGCGCCAAGGGCGGCGAGGCCCGCTTCCGCAAGACCGATCGCGGGCAGTTCGAGTACGCGGGAGGCGCGGCGTGAGCACGCAACCGAACCAGCCCGCGACGACCACCGTTCCGCCGCAGTGGCAGCGACTGCTCGACGCGGCGCAGGCGCTACTCGAAGCACGCGCCAGGCAGATGGTGACGATGCAGGAGTGGCGAGCGCTGCGCGACGCGGTGCTGGCGTGCCGGCCGGGCACGGGTACGCCGTCCTTCGTCGCTGGACGCGAGTGCCCGGCGTGCCACGAATGGAATCCCGATCTGCTGATCTGGCGCGACGAGGAAACCGTCGCCTGCCAGACCTGCGGCAACCTCTACGATCCGGAGGCGACGTAGGCAAACGCAAGCGCACATCAACCCCGCTGCCCGGACGCCTCCGCGATGACGGGGGCGTCTCTTCGGCCTGAGAATCTTTCCGCCTTCCGTCCCGTGAACTTCTCCCAGCGCTGCACGACCACGTCGCAATAGAGCGGATCGAGCTCCATCAGGAACGCCCGCCGGCCGGTCTGCTCGGCGGCGATCAGCGTCGAGCCGCTGCCGCCAAAGAGGTCCAGCACGTTTTCGCCCGGCCGCGACGAGTACTGCATCGCCCGCGCCGCCAGTTCGACCGGCTTCTCGGTCAGGTGGATCATCGACTGCGGGTTGACCTTCTTGATGCTCCACACGTCCGGCGCATTGTTGGGCCCGAAGAATTCATGCGCCGCGCCCTCGCGCCAGCCATAGAAACACCACTCGTGATTGCCCATGTAGTCTTTGCGCGTGAGGACGGGGTGCTCCTTGACCCAGATGATCGCTTGCGAGAAGTACAGCCCGCACGCCTTGAGCACCGGCGGGTAATTGGCGACATTGGCATAGCCGCCCCAGATGTAGAACCCGCGCCCCGGCAATAGTACGCGCGCGAGGTTGCCGAACCACGCGTACAGCAAACGATCGAATTCCTCGTCGCTGACGAAGTCGTTCGCCAGCGGCCGATCCTTGGGGCGCAGCTTGCTGTGCGTCGGAACGGCGACGCCGGGCCGCCGGGCGAGGTCGAATCCCTGGTGATGCGTCGCCGTCTTGGCCCGCAGCGCCGAGAGCATGCGCGAATTGTGCCGCTCGCGATGCGAGGGCGCTTCGCCAGTGAACGACGACAAACCCGCGGCGATGGCGTTGTTCGAGCGCGGCTCGACTTTGACGTTGTACGGCGGGTCGGTGTTCACCAAATGCACCGGCAAGATCGCGCCGGGCCTCGAGTCATCCACCAGCAACCGATCCACGTCCGCCGCCGACGCGCTGTCGCCGCAAAGCAAGCGATGCTCAATGCCATTGGCATTCCTCAAAATCCACAGATCGCCGGGCCGCGTAATGGCCTCGTCCGGCGGCTCGGGAACCTGATCTTCGATGATCTCGGTCGCCTGATCCTCCAGCGCCAGCAGCGACTCGGTCCGCTCGACCATCTCGTCGAGCTGTAGCCGCAGGTCGGCAAAGTAGTCCTCGCTCAAGTCAACGTCGCGCAGCAGCGTCTCAATCTTCGCCAGGTCGGCCAGCGCCATGCCGGCGATCGGATCGAGCGTCAGCAGAATCTTCTGCTCGGCTTCCTCGCTCCAACTCCCGATCAGCACCGGCACCAACTCGCTCGGCTCGACCACCTTCTGCCGCGCGTGGCCGTCGATCAGATGGCCCGTTCGCTCGTTGAACAGCAGCGCCCCGGCCCAGCCGACGTCCGCGTCGCCGATGAGTCGCTGCAACGCCGCGACCTGCCCCGGCGGATGCCGCCGCCAATTGCGCGGATTGGGCGACAATGACCCGGCCTCGACCCACTCCAGCCGCAACTTCGGCCTCGCGCCGGCCGAAGGTAAGTCGCTCGCATCGCCAATGCTGCCCGCGCCAGCCGCGCTGCTCGCATTCTCGCCGATGTTCATGTCGCCACTCACGATTCACCTCCGTGTATCCCGTTCATCCATGCCGCGGTCCCGCGCGACAGCTCGCGCGCCGGCGCGACCGCTTGGGGTTCGAATTCACCAGGCCTCGCGCGTGATCGCGCTGCGCGGACCCGTGACAACCGGCCGAGCGCGGCCGGTGCCACGCCATCGGGCGAAATCCCATGCAGCGGCGCGCCTACGTATTCTCGCAACACCAACACTCTCTCCAAGCCCTAGGACACATAGTCGCCGAAGCGAATGTCGCCGGCGCACGCGCGGACGCCCCGGTTAGGTCGGGTTCGATTCGCCCGCGTCCGGCTACGTCGGATTCGATTCGCCCGCGCCGCCCGTCTCCGGCGGCGGCGGCAGGTCCGGTCCGCGGCTCAATTCCAGAAGCGCGGCGCGGATCGCGTCGTCAAGCACGGCCTCAATCGCCGCCGCGTCGTTCAGCCGCGCCAGCCGCTCGGCCAGTTGCCGCGGCAGCGCCTCCAACGCCGATCGCACTCGATAGGCACAGCTCGCGAAGAGTTGCTCGACATCGCGCCGCGGCACGAACTCGCCGGCCAGGATGGCGCGCTCCAGTTCAAGCTTTTGCGCGCGTACGACGGTCAACTTCAGCTTCGCCGCCGCCAGCGGATTGCGCCGCAGGGCCTCGATGCCGGGGTCCGCCGGCAAGCCGCCGCCCGGCGCTGCCCCGCCGTGGACCGCTGCCGGCCCGCCGTGGCTCGCCGCTGACGTGCCGGGGCGCTCCGAAGAACCGCCGCCGCCGTGTCCCGCCGCGACGCGCGGCCCGGACTGCTCGGCCGGGTTGGCGGCCAACATCCGCGCCGCCCAATCCCGCGCCCGCTCGACATCCCACGGCGGCGTCGGCGACTGGTCCCAACGCGGATGCCTGATCCAGCCGGAAACGGCCGTGTGCGACCGCCCTACCGCCGCCGCCAGCTCGCGAATGCTCCCCGCTACCTCACCCGGCATCACAGCACCCCTCGTCAGTCGGTCGCCCGGCAACCCGGCAACCTGGCAACCCTGGATTCCCGGCACTCAAAATCGCGCGCCCCACTCGAAACGCGCACCGCGCGATCAAATCGCCGGGAAGGAACCATGAAACTCCGAGGCAACGGCACACGCCCGCCAGTTCGACCACGATCGCCGCGCGCGGCGGGCTGCCGATGAAGTTAGCGCGTAGCGGGCGTGGCGGTAGTAACCGGAATATGGTGTGCCGAACACGGAGCGGGCCCAATCGCCCGCCGTCGGCACGAAGCCGAACAGCCAGCCCGGGTCGTAGTTCGCGGGTGCTGATCATGGCGGTTCCTCCGCAGGACTCGACATCAACGCAGCCGCCTGCCGCAGCTCGACTGCGCGCTCCGGATGGAGACTCTCGCAGCGCTCGGCGAGTTGCAGCAGGCGGTCGCGCCAAACGCCAGGCGTCCAACCAGTTCGTTGCTGCGCGAGTTCCAGCGTGGATCGAGCGATCTGGTCGCCGTTTCCG
Source organism: Phycisphaerae bacterium (assembly GCA_046350315.1). Taxonomy (GTDB): domain Bacteria; phylum Planctomycetota; class Phycisphaerae; order UBA1845; family Fen-1342; genus CAZHTF01. The sequence continues at coordinate 50,217 of JAXMAP010000002.1, read as the reverse complement.
GTGTACCAGGCTGCGCCTCGATCGGTCGGCGGGCGGTTGGCAGACTTCGCGGTTGGTTCGGCCGAGGTCTGCTGAAGGTCTGCCTTCAGGTCTGCCGAGCTAACCGTCGGCATTTCCGCAGGTTGCGCCGGAGTGGCAGACATGGCAGACTTTTCGGGCGACCCTGCTTCATGCGCGTGCGCGCGCGCGGGCGCGCCCGCATGTATGCCCTGGGGGTCGGAAAAAAGTATGCCATGTCTGCCGTCGTTCTGTAACTCACTGCAATTGCGGGACTTGTAGCGGCAGACTTCATGGCAGACATCGCCTTTGAAGTCTGCCGAAGTCTGCCGGTTCGTCGGCGGTTCAACCGGGGCGACGCGGTATTGCAGACGCCCGGACTTGTCGAGCTGCGTGCTCACCATGATGCGCAGGCCGCCAATCACGCATTCGCGCTTAGCGGAGAGGCGTTTCCCGAGTTGCGTGACGGCGCCGCGCTCGCGCTCACTGGTAACGATCCCAAGGAGCAGCTCGCTCCGGCGCCCATCCTCGGTCCAGAGAAGTTTGGCGAGATCGCTGACGCCGACCCAGGACTCTTTCCACTGCTCCCACCACGCGCGCACGAAGGCGCGCCACTCAATCGATTCGCCGTCCGCGCGCCGTCGCAGCTCATCGGCATTGGCCAGGAATCCGGTGATGCCCGCGACGTCGAGGATGCCGCCCAAGACGGCGACGTAGCCTTCGAAGCTGCCCATGACCTGCACGCCTGCCGGACGGCCCGCGGCGAGCCAGGCGCGCGCGAGCGTCAGCGCCGCATGGACGAGTGAGGCCCGCTGCTGGCGCACATAGGCGATCAAGTCAGGATGCCGGAAGCCCGTTCGCTGCTCAGGCGTCTCCATGCGTGCGTCAAGCCGAATCCAGACGACGCGCCGGGCGATCTCACGGCTGAATCCGAGGTTATTACCCGTTGCCGCCCAAACGGCGCGGTTGGGCAGCAGCAGCTCGCGCGTCTGCCCGAGATGACGATCGCGCCAATGCGTTTCCGTCAGAACGGCCGCGAGATGCTCACTATCGAGGCGATGAGTCACGTTGCCCCAGAGGATGGCTGGGGTGTCCGCGAGCAGCGCCGACGTGATCTTCTTGCGCCATTCGTCCGAGTCTTTGGCGGTCGTGGTCGCACCAACCTCGCGACCGAGGGCGGGCAAAAGCGCCGCCTTCACGAGCAGATCCTTGCCAGTAGCGGGCGACGGCGCGTCAACGGCGTGCAGCGGTGTCGGCCCGACGATCAGCGGCCGCACGAACGGTTGGAGTATTAACGCGAGCGCGTTTGCGCGGCTGGCGTCATCAACGAACGGGAAGTCAGCGAGGATGTCGCGCAGCAATGTACGGGCGTCGGCGATCGCCGCGGGACTTGGGGCCTCCGGAATCGCGGCAAGATTCGTCAGCGTGCGGTGATGCCACAGCCCGCTAGCAGGGTGATACCCATTCTCGAAGACCAGGCTGCCGTCGGCGGCGAACGTCGGGCAGGTGACCACGCCATGCAGCGGCGGCAGGTTGAGAGCGGGCTGCGCGAGAATGTCGCGGGCGATCGCCAGCGGCGGCAGGTCGGAATTGAGGACGTCGTGCTTGCCGTGCTTCAATGTGAACCAGTCGGCGACGTTCGACAGCTCTCCGCGCAGCGCGTCCGGGTCCAGTTGCTGGACGCGCGGGACCGCGCCGTCGGGTTCCTGCGGTGTGAACACGATCCTGGCGATCCCGCCCGCGCGCTGGAACAGTCGGGGCGGCTCGTTCGCGGCGAACATCGCATTGAGCGCGTCAACGCGGATGTCACGGAGCTGCCGCTCGTTGCCCTGAATCTGCGTCCGGCCGGACTGGGCGGGTGCGGTGCGTGCTGGCAGCACGCGCGCGGCCTCGCCTGCGATCACGCGCCCCGCGCGAACACGGTCGCGCGGCTGGGCGAGCCCGTACTGCGGATCGAGCTTAGCGCGAACGTCTCGCCATTGATGTGCGGCGCACGAGTTGTGCTGGCACTTGAACCCGATACCCGTGGGCCGCCAAATGACTGCGGTACTCGTGTCATGGCCGTGCTCTTGGTTCATCGGGCAGCGGTCGAGAACAAATACGACCGCGCCGTCAGAACGCTGCTTCGTGTTCTTGACCGTAACGCCGTGCGACTCGAGATAAGCGCGCAGCGCTTCCGGCGCCGCGGCGATGCCGCGGCCGCGCTTGGCACTCGCGCCGGTCGCGAGATTCGTGGTGCTGCCAGAGTCTGCGGAATTTGCCGGGTCCGCGGCCTGGTCAGTCGTTGAAGCGGCAGACGAACGAAATGCCGCGAGTTTCTCGGGAGAGATCATTCGAACCCTTTCCCGAGGATCGCGGCGCGACGATGGACGCGGCCGAGTCGCGGAACGTTGTCGCCCTTGCGATTCAGCGTGCCGTACAGACGCCAGATGCGGGCCGCGTTGAAAACGGTCTTGTCCACCCGGACCACCTGATCGGAGAACCGATCACTCGCCGTTTCAATGATGCCCTTGACCATCTGCGTCGCGGCGTCGTCGTTGGACAGTTCGATGCGAAACAGCAGGTGGAATCCGTTGCCGCTGAATGCCCAGATGGCCGGATCGTCGTTGAGTTGCTGGTGCAACCATGCGGCCACATCGAGCGCGCGCTGCCTGGCGGCCGCAAGCTCGTCTGGGTCGGCCGACACGCCAGCTGGTCGTACCGGGTCGATGTCGAGCGGGAGCCACACGCGGCGCAGGATGTCGTGGTCGCTGGTCGTCGCCTTCGGGCGCTCGATGATGCGGTTGTAGGCGCGGGCAAGCAGCGCTGGATTGGCGGGATTCAGAGTCACGTACACTTGCGCTCCACGCAAATCGAGTCTAGCGGCCTCGCGCGCCAGCATGTCCGGATCGTCGAACCAACCCGCGGCCACTCCGCCAGCGCCGTACCGGCCGGGCAGGTCAAGCGCGCGCAGTTCGACGATGTGCTCCGAGTTAACCCGCAGCCGTTCGATCGCAGAGCGGATCAACGCAACGGTCATCATTCAATCCTCGCACTCCGCATCGAACCGAATAGCCAGTGTGGCGGTGTTGCGAGACGCGCTCACGCGGACTACTCCGGAAGTCGCGCTGCGCGTTGGAGCGCCTGCCAGCGTCGGAGCTGTGTGGTCCAATCGACGAGCGCAGCAATCGGGCGCAGATCGCGCTCGCTGATCGGATCGCGCCCGGCGGTCACAGCGGGGAGGTTCAGCAACTGTTCCTGAATCGCCGGGGCGAGCAGATTCAAATTCATTATCTGAGTCATACGTGGCTGCGTGACGTGCGCGAGGCGGGCCAGCTCTGATAGGTCAGTAACCTGGCCGGCGCGAATCAGCCGTTCGAAATGGATCGCCAACCCCATAAGACGGGTGATCCGCGGCAGTCGTCCGGCAGGAAGCGGTCGCCTGACCGGGTCGTGTGCCACGACGATGGCCTGTGTTCGGTCGGGTCGCCGCACGAAGGTCAGTTTGTGCTTCACCGTGATCATGCTGCGTCCTCAGTCGTACGCGCGCCCCCATCGGCCAGCGCCTTGAGACCCAACGCGGAGAACTCAAGCTCGATCGAGCTGTCGGCCGCGTCGAAGTCCACGCGCCGCAGCAACAGGTGCAGGATGCGAGCCTGCTCGCGCGGGCTGAGCGCGGCCCAGAGGCCGTCGAAGTCCGCAAACGCGGCCGCGACGTCGTCCTCAGTCACCAGCTCGCGGCGGAGTTCGGCTTCGCCGGCGTCGATTTCGAGCACGCGGCGCTCGGCGTCGCGTACCTGGTCGTTCAGATTGGCGATCCTGTCCGCGACGCCGCCAGCGCCTGGTTCAGTTGTGGCCGCCCGGCGAAGGTCGGACTGGAGGCGCGTCAGCGCGCATTCGAGCGCGCGTCGCTCGTCCGCGAGACGGCGGAGTGAGACTTCCGTCTGCGAACCAGCCTGGGCGAGTGTCTCGCGGCGGATTTCGGGGTCGATCGCAAGGCAGCGAATCTGGTCGACGACGGCGCGCTCGATCTCGGCGGCCGGAAGGGACCGGCTCGGGCAGGCGCCTCGTCCGCGTTTGGACGCGTTCGTGCAGGCGTAGTAGCGGTAGCGGCGGTTCCCAGCGCCCGTGAACGTGTGCGACATCGCCCGGCCGCACGCCTTGCAGAATAGGAGTCCGCGCAGCAGCGAGCCGTGCTTGTTCCGCAACTCGGTATTACCACGCCGACCATTCTGCTGCAGTTGCCGCTGGACGCGTGCAAAGACGTCATCCGGGACGATCGGCTCGTGCTCGCCGGCGTAGACTTGGTCCTTGTGTCGGACCCTTCCGGTGTAGAGCACGTTCGTCAGCACGTCGTGCAGCCGGCACTTGTCGAACGGCAGCCCGCCACGTTGGCGGCCATCGCGCGTCGTCCACGCCTTGTTCCGCCAGCCGCGCCGCTCGAGTTCCGTCACGACGGGCAGCAGCGCGCCGAGTTCGAGGTAGAGCTCGAATATCTGGAGGACGCGGGCGGCTTCGGTGGGATTGACGACGAGCTTCGGGCTGGGGCCGGCTCGGTCGACGTCGTAGCCCAGCACGGGCGTCCCGCCGGTCCACTTCCCGCGCTGGCGGGACGCGGCGATCTTGTCGCGGATGCGTTCGCCGATGATGTCGCGTTCGAACTGCGCGAAGCTCAGAAGGATGTTGAGCGTTAGCCGACCCATCGAGCTGCTGGTGTCGAACGCCTGCGTGACGCTGACAAAGGCCACGCCGTGTTGCTCGAACACCGTGATCATCCGCATGAAATCGGCGAGCGACCGGCTGAATCGGTCGATCTTGTAAACCACCACCAAGTCAACCCTGCCGGCCTCGATATCGACCAGCAGACGCTGCAGCGCCGGTCGTTCCATGTTGCCGCCCGAAAATCCACCATCGTCGTAGCGATCAGCGACGCAAACCCAGCCGGCGGACTTCTGGCTGCGAATGTAGGCCTCCGCGGCCTCGCGCTGCGCATCGAGAGAATTGAATTCCAGTTTCAAACCCTCCTCAGACGATTTGCGGCAGTAAATCGCGCAGCGCACGATCGGCGTCGCCGAGATCGGTTTAGTCTTTCGGCCGCGCTTCACGATTTCGCCTCCAGGCCGAAGAACCTAAAACCGTTCATGTGCGAGCCGGTGATCGCCTTGGCCACCGCGGTAAGCGACGCGTAGCGTTCGCCGGCGTACTCGAACCCGTCGGCCAGCACGGTCACGGTGAGCGCCTGCCCCTTGTATTTCCGCGTGATCGCAACACCGGCGGGCGGTAAGCGCGGGTCAGAACGCAGGGAGGCCGCTCCCACGCGCGGCGCGGGCAACGCCGGGCTGGCCGAAGTTTGCCCCCTTGGCGGCGTCACGCGAACGTCGGCAACGTCGGCGAGTTCCTCGGCGCGGCGAAGCGCCCGTTCCGAAAGCCCGCCCTCGGCGTTGGCTTGGAGCCGCCACGCGATCCGGCGGACCAAGTACTGCTTGTGCCGACTGCGCACGGTTTCGCCGAAGATCTCGGCGTACCTCTGTTGGAGCTGGCCGACCGTCAATTGCTCGAGCGCCGCAAGCTCCTTGGCGAGGTTCAGTTTCATGCATCGTCTCCGTCGGCCCGCGGCTCTAACCCGCGGGTACCGTCAGACACACTGAGCCTCGTTTCGCGGGAAAGCTCAAGGCGAGTTTCGGCGGCAGGCGCGGATTCGTGAGCATCACTGATCGTGGTCGCCCGCGCATGCCGGCACCAGCGAATGACGCCACGAGCGAGGAGGGCGGCAAGTTCGCGGAGCGCCGCAACCGGGTCGGGGGATGCGATCATGGCAGAATCGCCCCGCGCGGTGCTCTGTCGGTCACGTGAAGCAGCTCCGCGACGAGCGTTAATTCGCTATCCAGGATTACGCGCGCCCGACCGGCACGGCGTTCCGGAATCTGCCCCGATGCAATGAGCCGGCGAACGGCGTTGCCGACACGATGCGTAGCCACGAACTCGCCGCAGCGTTCCGTCAGGCGTGCGGCGACATCGCCGATCGAATGGACCTTCACCTTTTCGACTCCTCATGTCGAACACGAGACATCGAAATCCAAGCTCAGAAAATGCACGCGTCAAGCGTCTTCGGCGACGCGGCTAACTACATGCCAGAAAGTGAGTTATGCTGATGCGGCGGGCGGAGCACATTTTCCGAGTTGGTGGCCCGCGCTCAGACGCGACGCGCGGCTAGTCGTTCCTCGATCATTAGTTGCGGCGAGGCGGGGCCGTTCAGTATTTTCCGACTGGACAGCTACCTACCGAGGACACGTTCCCGGCCGGGTATGAACGTGACGGATTTCTCATGGCGCGTGTGCTTGAGCACGAACCAGCCAGCGGCGTCGGGAAACGCCTGTTCCAGGCGGGACAGCATCTTCGAAACAGAGTCGTATTGCTCGAGGATTCCGATTGCCTGACCGGGCGCACGCAGAGCTTGAAGCATCAACGTAACGGAGACCTTGACGACAGACTCGCCGGCGTGCTGTCGCCGGTCAATCTGCTGCTCCAGCCATGCGCAAACTTCTTCTTCTTTCGCAAGGAGTTCTGGATCCTCCTTCATCGGCGCAGCTACTTCCCGCCAGCTGAAGGCCTCCAGTTCGCGCCAGGCGCACAGCACTGCCAGCACGGCATCCGCCAGTTCACTACGATCGGCCTCGCAGTTGCTATCGCGCGGAGAGCCGGCGAATTGCACCAGGCCATCAATCGCTGCATCGATGCCTCGGAAATCGACGCCTGATCCGCGCCCGAGTCCGGCGCGCGGCAACGCCCTCCCGATCTCGTTCCACCCGGATCGGATTGCTTGACTCAACTCGTTCCGTTCGTCATGCGAGCAGTTGCCATGGGCGATGTCAAATGCACGATCGACTGTTGACTGAAGATAGCCCACGCACTTGCGAATGGCGTCAACGTGTTGCGCCGCGCGCAGCCGGTCGTGCCAGCCGCCCGCGATGGGGCGCAGCGAAATCAGCAGCCGCTCGACATTCTGCGTCGACACCGGCGCGTTTGGGACGCTCCCGCCGCCGCGTTTCGGGTCGTTTGACCCCATGTGACGCGGATCCCAGCCGAGATCCTCGAGCACCTTCGCCAGCGCTTGACACTCGTACTCCCGCTCTTGCAACTCGCGCCGCCTGTCACGCCAGAAAAAGCGCGTCGTTGTCTCGTAGTAGAACAGCCAGAGCCGCGCGTGCAACTCGAGCACGTACTCGCTTGGAATTTCGCCCGCTACCCGATGTTGTTCCAAGAAGGCAATCGTCTCGGCCGCAAAGCGAGCAGACCAATCCGCATCGCAGCGGAACTCAAACTCACTCCGAGCGTCGAGTCGCCGGACGCGACACTCAACTCGGGAATCTTGGCGCAACGCGTCGAACAGAGTCCAACGCATCACCGGCCGTGGCCAGCAGGTAAATCGCAATTCCCGGAGCTGCGATTCGACGCGATTGAGCAGGTCGCCCTCGGGCGTCCAGTCCCTGAGCCGACGCGCGAGCTCGTTGATAATGATGTGAACATCGTAGGCATGGGGATAACGGCGTTCGTCGGTCTCGCTGGAGCTCATGTCGGTTATGGTAACTCTGGCACTCGAGCCCGGCGCGCTGCTCGGTTCGAGGGCCGCGCCCCCTGTCGGCCGTCGCGCCATCCGCGCGCTCGTCCATGCGGCGCGCATTTCAAGCGTACGCTTGACGAGAGCGTCCCGGTCCACGGCTACGGACCAGTGTTCATGCAGAGCGACGACAATCGCGGCACACTCGCCTTGACGCCGGGTACCTGATTATCTGCCAAGCACCGCCTCGGTTTCCGCGCCGCAGCGCGCGGCCGTAACATGATCCGTTTGTCTGGCTCACGCAGTTGTACGAATCGTCGACTCGGTCGCTTTTCGATTGAGGCATGCTTATGCCGCTGTCGCCGGAAGAGAAAGTCCGCGTCGTAATCGATCGCGTGCTCGCGCAGTGCGGCTGGCTGGTGCAGGACCGCCGCGAGATGGACATTCGGGCCGGTGCAGGGATCGCGGTACGCGAATTCCCTCTCGATTCCGGCTTTGCAGACTACCTGCTCTATGCGGACGGGAAGGCGATCGGCCTGATCGAAGCGAAACCTGAGGGGTACACGCTCACCGGCGTCGAGCCGCAGTCGGCCCGTTACGCGAGCGGCTTTCCCGCGTCCCTGCCGTGCTGGCGCATGCCGCTGCCGTTCGCGTACGAGTCCACGGGCCTGGTGACGCAGTTTACGAACGCACTCGAACCCGATGCACGCAGCCGCGAGGTGTTCTCATTCCACCGACCCGAGGAGCTCGTCCGCCTCGTTTCGCTTGATCGACAGTTCCGCGCTGCGCTGCGCGACATGGAGCCGCTCGACACGTCGGGCCTTTGGGAAAAGCAGGTAACAGCGATTCAGGAGCTCGAAGACTCGCTTTCGCGCAATCGGCCCCGTGCGTTGATTCAGATGGTCATGGGCGCCGGCAAGACGTTTACGGCCTGCAACATCGCCTATCGGCTCATCAAGTTCGCCGGCGCCAAGCGGGTGCTTTTCCTCGTTGACCGGAACAACCTGGGCCGTCAGACCCTGAATGAGTTCCAGCAGTTCGCCTCGCCCTACAACCAGTACAAGTTCAGCGAGGAATTCGGCGTCCAGCATCTCAAGAAGAACGCGATCGCCCCCGCCGCCAAGGTGGTCATCACCACCATCCAGCGGCTGTATTCGATCCTCAAGGGCGACGAGGAGTTCGACGAGTCCGGCGAGGAGTCCTCGATGTTCGAGGGCGCGACCTCGTTGATCAAGGAGCCGCTCCCGGTCGTCTACAACGGCAAGATCCCGCCGGAGTTCTTCGATGTCATCATCGTCGACGAGTGCCACCGCTCCATCTACAACGTCTGGCGGCAGGTGCTGGAGTACTTCGACGCCTTCCTGATCGGACTCACGGCCACTCCCAGCGCCCAGACCATCGGATTTTTCAACGGCAACCTGGTCATGGAGTACACGCACGAACAGGCCGTGCTGGACGGCGTGAACGTGGGATACGACGTGTACCGGATCGAAACGAAAGTGACGAAGGACGGCGCGACCCTCGCGACGCAGCCGGGTTATCTCGTCCCCCGCCGCGACCGCACCACCCTCAAGAAGCGCTACGCCGCGCTCGACGACGACGTGCCCTACACCGGCACGCAATTGGATCGGGATGTCGTCAACGAGAGCCAGATTCGCCTGGTTATTCAGACATTTCGTGACAAACTCCCTGAGATCTTCCCCGGGCGCACCGAGTGCCCCAAGACGCTGGTCTTCGCCAAGACCGACCTGCACGCCGACGACGTCACGCGCGTCATCCGCGAGGAGTTCGGCAAGGGGAACGAGTTCTGCCAGAAGATCACCAGCAAGTCGACCGGCAAGAAGCCTGAGGAACTGCTCAACGAATTCCGCAACAGCTACTTCCCGCGCGTCGCCGTCACCGTCGACATGATCGCCACCGGCACCGACGTGAAGCCGCTGGAGTGTCTGCTGTTCATGCGGAACATCAACTCCGCGGCATACTTCGAGCAGATGAAGGGCCGCGGCTGCCGAATCATCCGGCCCGATGACCTGCAGGCCGTCACGCCGGATGCGCCCGGCGGCGTGAAGACCCACTTTGTCATCGTCGATGCCGTCGGTGTCACCGAATCAGAGAAGACGCTCTCCAAGCCGCTGGACCGTCAGCCGTCGGTGGCGCTGGAAAAGATCCTCAACACCATCGCGGCCGGCGCTGTGAGCGCCGACATCGTCTCCACGCTCGCGTCTCGCCTGGCTCGGCTGGACCGTGAGCTGGATGAGGACCGGAAGGACGAAATCGGCACGGAATCCGGCGGCAAGCAGCCCGCCGCGCTCGCCGCCACGCTGCTATCCAGCATCGACGCGGACCAGAACGCCGCCCGCGCCGCGGCGAAGTTCAAGCTCCCCGAAGGCCAGGAGCCCACCGATCAACAGATCGAACAGGTCGAGCGGGAGGCGATGGCCGAGGCGCTAAAACCGTTCCAGAATCCGAAGCTGCGGAACACCATCCTCCGCGTGAAGACCGCAGCGGAGCAGATTCTTGACGAGATCAACCGCGACACACTGCTCCGCGCGGGCTTCGATGCCGCCGCGCTCGAGAAGGCCCGCTCCGTCGTCACATCCTTCAAGCAGTTCATCGAGGACAACAAGGACCAGATCGAGGCGCTCCGCATCCTCTATAGCAGGCCGTACCGGGCGGGGCTGCGTTACGGCCAGGTGAAGGACCTGGCCCAGAAGCTCGGCGTGCCACCGTTCTATGTGGATGCCAGGAAGCCCGAGACGGTCGGGCGGCTGTGGCAGGCGTTCGAGGCGGCGGAACCTGACAGGGTGAAGGGCAAGGGCGGGAAGCAACTGGTGGACCTGATCGCGCTGGTGAAGCACGCGCTGGATGGCGCGACGCCGCTCGTGCCCGTTGAGGATGTGGTGGAGCAGCGGTACGCGGCGTGGCTGGCGGAGAAGGCGAAGGCCGGCATCACCTTCGCGCCGCCGCAGCGCAAGTGGCTGGACGCCATCAAGGACCACATCGCCGCATCGCTGGCCATCGACGCCGAGGCGCTGGAGGATGTGCCCTTCAAGCAGATGGGCGGGCTGGGCGCGGCGTACGAGGTCTTCGGCGAGTCGCTGCCGACGCTGCTGAGCGAGATGAATGAGAGGTTGGTGGCATGAGCTTTCGCATGAGCGTGCCATCCCATTGGAGAACTGAGCTTCTCGACGACCTCTGTGACAAGATCACGGACGGCACGCATCATTCACCGTCTGAGACCGACCAAACGCAGCACGGGGACTTCGCGTACGTCACAGCGAAGAACATCAAGGAAGCGGGCATCGACCTCTCGCGTATCACGTACCTGCCCGCGAGAATCCACAATCCCATTTTTGAGCGATGCAATCCCGAGAAGGGCGACGTTCTGTACATCAAAGACGGTGTCACCACGGGCATCGCCACCGTCAATCAGCTTGACGAGCCGTTCAGCATGTTGTCGAGCGTTGCGCTGCTCAAGCCGAAGCGCCGCGTCGTCGAACCTCGCTTCTTGAAGTGGTATCTGAACAGCCCGATCGGCTATTCCGCTATGACCTCGCAGATGACGGGCACGGCGATCAAGCGTCTCACACTGACGAAGATCAAGGAAGCATGGGCGCCTGTTGCCCCGCTCTCCGAGCAGCGTCGCATCGTCGCCAAGATCGAGGAACTCTTCTCCGACCTCGACGCGGGCGTGGCCGCGCTGGAGCGGGTGCGGGCGAACCTGAAGCGGTACCGCGCGGCCGTGCTCAAGGCCGCCGTCGAGGGTCATCTGACCGAGGAATGGCGCAAGCAGCACCCGCCGCCCCACACCGAGCCCGCCGCCAAACTCCTCGAACGCATCCTCGCCGAACGTCGCGCCAAGTGGGAACAGGGCCAACTCCGCAAGTTCAAGGAGGCGGGGAAGACGCCGCCGAAGGGGTGGAAGGAGAAGTACGAGGAGCCGGCACCGCCCGCAACGATCGGAGATGTGGCCATTCCCATGGGCTGGTCCCTCGCGAGCCTCGAACAACTCACAAGCGCCGTTCGGGTGATCTGTTACGGCATCCTGATGCCGAAGGACCATGTGCCCGGCGGCATTCCGTACGTCAAGGTGCGTGACATGCGTGGCGATCGGCTAGACCCCACGACTCTTCAACGGACCACACCTGAAATCGCCGCGCAATTCGCCAGGGCATCATTGAAAGGCGGAGACCTTTTGCTGGCGATTCGTGGGACATACGGCCGAGCGGTGGAGATTCCCCCGGAACTCGAGGGCGGCAACATCACTCAAGACTCGGCGCGCCTCGACGTATCGGGAGAAATGGACCATCAATACGTGCTGCGGCACTTGCGATCCATTGACACGCAGAACTACTTCAAGCGTGTCGCACGCGGCGTCGCGGTGAAGGGTGTCAACATTGGAGATGTGCGACCAACTCCGATCCTCGTTCCGCCGCTCGCGGAACAAGCCGAGATCGTCGCCGAGGTCGATCGCCGCCTCTCCGTCGCCGACGCCGCCGAGCAGCAGGTCGAGCACGCCCTCCAGCGCGCCGCCCGCCTCCGCCAATCCATCCTCAAGCGCGCCTTCGAGGGCAAACTCGTCCCGCAGGACCCCGCCGACGAGCCCGCCGCGACCATGCTGGAGCGCGCCAAGGCGCCGACCAACGGCCATCGCACGGTTATCCAGACCAGCGACACGCCGCGTCGCGACACCCCGAAGCGCAGGAGCCGCGCCCGTGTCTGAAACCAAGCAGCGCTCCTATTTCGTCGATGAAGCCGGCGACCCGATTCTGTTCAACCGGCGCAGGCAGATCGTGGTCGGGACGGAGGGGTGCTCATCGCACTTCGTGCTCGGGCTGCTGGACGTCGCTGATCCGACCGCGCTTGCGGCAGAACTTGATGCGTTGCGTGCGAGGTTGCTCGCCGATCCCTACTTCCGCAATGTTCCGTCCATGCAGGTAGAGGCGAAGAAGACGGCCCTTCAATTTCACGCCAAAGACGACCTGCCGGAAGTGCGGCGCGAGGTGTTCGCGATACTGCTGCGCCATGAGTTGCGTTTTTTCGCCGTGGTGCGCGACAAACAGAAGGTCGTCAGCTATGTTCGCCAGCAGAATGAACGGCGCAGCGAGTATCGTTACAACCAGAACGAACTCTACGACGCGCTCACGCGGCGACTCTTCCGCGATCGACTTCATCAGGACGATCGCTATTCGGTTTGTTTTGCGCGTCGCGGCCGTTCGGATAGAACCACCGCGCTTCAGGACTCGCTGGATGGAGCGCGGCGAAATTTCGCTCGAAAGTGGGGCATCGAACGCGCCGCAGTAATCGACGTCGTGCCCGGCAATCCCGAGGACTTCGCCGGTTTGCAGGCCGTCGATTACTTTCTGTGGGCGTTGCAGCGTGCCTATGAGCGAAGAGAGGACCGGTTCATCCGGCTCGTATGGCCGAAAGTCAGCCTTGTCCACGACATCGATGACACGCGAACCGCAAAGTACGGGAGGTATTACACCAGGAACAACCCGCTGACTGTGACTTCGCTGCCGGCACCAGCAGTTTAGAAGGGGAAAAAGGCGGCGGATATAGGGCCATTCAGACTGTGCCGAACGGCCACACGGCATGGAGCCGAGTTTCGTCCGCCGCACAGATTATACGAACCAGAGGCGGCTTCCGTCAAAGGAATGTGAAAAAGGACTGTAATGGCGGCCGACACCTCCCAGATCGTCAACAAGGCCTGGAACTATGCCCACGTCCTGCGGGATGACGGGCTGTCGTACATGGCGTACACGGAGCAGATCACGTTCCTGCTCTTCCTGAAGATGGCCGACGAGATGACGCGGCCGCCGTACAACCGCACCGCCATCGTTCCGGCCAAGTACTCGTGGGAGTCGCTGCTCAAGCTCGACGGCGCGGAGCTGGAGACGCACTACCGCACCATTCTGGAGACGCTGGGCAACAAGCCGGGGATGCTCGGAGAGATCTTCAAGAAGGCGCGGATGGAGATTCAGAATCCGGCCACGCTCAAGCGGCTGATCGTGGACCTGATCGGGGCCGAGCAGTGGACCAAGATGGACTCGGACATCAAGGGGGACATCTACGAGGGACTGCTGGCCCGCTCGGCCGCGGAGAGCCCCAAGGGCGCGGGGCAGTACTTCACGCCGCGCGAGCTGATCAAGGCGATCGTGGATGTCATGCGCCCTGGGCCGGCGGACACCGTGTGCGACCCCGCCGCGGGCACCGGCGGGTTCCTGCTCGCGGCCCACAAGTACGTGGTGGACCATTTCGGCAGGGACCTGGACCCGGACCGGAAGAAGCACCTCAAGAAGAACTTCGTGCACGCCTGGGAGCTGGTCGCGGCGACGGCACGGCTGTGCATCATGAACCTGTATTTGCATGGGATCGATGCGGACCCATGTCCGGTGCAGAGCGGCGTGGACTCGCTGGCGAGCGATCCCGGCGATCGGTTCACGATGGTGCTGACCAACCCCCCGTTCGGGAAGAAGAGCAGCATCGCCATCGTCAACGAGGAGGGGGACCTGGAGAAGGAGGACCACGCCTACGAACGGCAGGACTTCTGGACGACGACGAAGAACAAGCAGCTCAACTTCCTCCAGCATGTCAAGACGCTGCTGAAGGTCAACGGCCGCGCGGCGGTGGTGGTGCCGGACAACGTGCTCTTCGAGGGCGGCGCTGGTGAAACCGTGCGTCGGAACCTGATGCGGCAGTTTGATGTCCACACGCTGCTGCGCTTGCCCACCGGCATCTTCTACGCGCAGGGCGTGAAGGCGAACGTGCTGTTCTTCGACGCCAAGCCGGCCCAGGAGGCGGCGTGGACCAAGAAGCTGTGGGTCTACGACCTGCGGACGAACATGCACTTCACCCAGAAGGAGCGGCCGCTGAAACGGGCCGATCTGGACGAGTTTGTCGCGTGCTTCAACCCCGAGAATCGGCACAAGCGCAAGGCGACGTGGGCGGCGAAAGATGGCAAGGGCGGCGTCGGCCCCGAGGGCCGTTGGCGGGCGTTCGACTTCGACGACCTGCTGAAGCGCGACAAGGCGAACCTGGACATCTTTTGGCTCAAGGCCTGCGGGTCGCATCATTTCGACGCGACCGTTTCACTAGAGGGGAACGCACTCTCCTCGAAAGAAAGTCTCGCGCGACCTGAGAGACTTTTTCGATTCCGTTTCGCTCGTCCGAACCGAACCCCTAAGGTTCGGCCCGCCTGAGCGAAACGAACCATGAAGGTTCGGATCGGGGGAGGGAACCCGACATCGAAATCGTTCGGGCGGGGTTATGCGGGGCGCGACCGCCGGTCGAGAGCGCGGCGTCGGGGCTGAGCGTCGGTTGCCGTGTCGGCAGAGCGGGTCCAAAATGTCGGAGGCTGTTCATTGCTGCACTTTCGGCGATCATCCTGCGAGGTTTCGAGACCATGTTTCGCTGGCTTTACGTCCTGCTGCACCTCCTTCACGAGGCTGCGTCGGCTCGACGCGACGCCCGTATCCGGTTCCTGAAAGCCGAGGTCGAAATCCTCCGTCGCAAGCTGGGAGGCAACCGCGTCATCCCAAGCCCCGACGATCGGCTGCGGCTCCTGGCCATCGGCGCTGAGCTCAATCACAACGTCGCCGACGTGATCGGGATCGTCACGCCACAGACGTATTCTCGCTGGGTCGTCGATCAGCGGGAAGGGCGCAAGCCCAAGCCGGTCGGCCGCCCGAAGATCGCCCGAAATCTCTGCGAGCTGGTCAAGCGGCTGGCGAAGGAGAATGCCGGCTGGGGCTATCGCCGCATCATCGGTGAGTTGCGGAAGCTACGGCTGCGGATCGGTCGCTCGTCGGTTCGGCGGATTCTGAAGGAGTCGGGCCTGACGCCGTCGCCCTATCGCCGCGGGCGGGCAGAGGAGACGGTCTGGCGGAAGTTCATCCGAATGCACTTGAACACGCTCGTGGCGTGTGACTTCTTTACGAAGAGCGTGATCACGCCGCTAGGCACCCGGCTCGCCTACTGCCTCGTGTTCATCCACGTCGGGACGCGAAAGGTCTTCCTGAGCCCCCCGACGTACGAGCCGAACGATCGATGGGTCCAGCAACAGGGCCGCAACCTGCTCATGTGGCTGGAAGAGAACAAGTTAGAGGCGAAGTTCCTGCTGCGCGATCGCGACAGTAAGTTCTCTTTCGCGTTCGATCGACTGCTCTTCGTCGCCGGCGTCCGGCGCGTGCGAATCCCGCTGCTGGCGCCGGATGCGAACGCCTTTGCCGAGTCGTGGATCGGTTCCTTCAAGCGCGAGTGTCTGGATCACTTCGCGTGCTTCAGCCTGGGGCATCTCGACCACATCGCACAGACGTTCGTCCGCTTTCACAACGAATTCCGACCGCACCAAGGGCTCGGCAACCGCACGATTCCCGAAGCCGCCGCGGGCCCGCCAACCGATAATCCGGCCGCATCAGCGACGGGAATCGAGCGCATCCGCTGCGAGCAATTCCTCAGCGGGCTGCTTCGGCACTACTCCCGCCACGCGGCCTGAGCCAACCGAGGCCTGGTTCGCCAAGCGTGGCGGTTGTTCTCGCCTGGCTCGTCCGCGCGTCGCGGCTTGATCGCCGACGCGAGGGCAGCGATACTGCCTGTCACAATGAAAGTGCTCAGTCTTACGGTCGTTCATTCGCTCGCGGCAGCGTTCCTCGTGTCGTCGTTTTCGTGCACGGCATCGCGCTCATCAATGCCCCACGGGCCAACAACTGTTCAAAGCCAGACGGCGACCATCGCGCTTCCATCCGTCGGTGACGACAAGCCGCGTGAGTATCCCGGCATCCACAATGCAGTCGCCTATCACGAAGGCTTCGTCTCGGGAAGCGCGCCCGAGGGGGATGCGGGGTTCAAGACGCTCGCGGCGATGGGCGTAAAGACGATCATCAGCGTGGACGGCGCCGAGCCGGAGGTGGAACGAGCCAAAGCCGTGGGCATTCGCTACATCCACTTGCCGATCGGCTACAACGGTTTCGACGAGCAGCGCAAGCTCCAGCTTGTGCGCGCCACGCGTGACGCAATGAACCAAGGACCGGTGTACATCCACTGTCACCACGGCAAGCACCGCAGCGCCGGCGCGGCCGCGACGATTGCGGCGAGCCTCGGTTGGCTCAGCCCCGAATTGGGCGTTGAGCGCATGCACGTTTCCGGAACAGCGGCGAACTACACGGGGCTTTACGCCTGTGCCAGTGGAGCGACGGTTCTGGTTTCGAGCGAGATCGACCGTGTGCCTGCTGATTTCCCGTCCGTCTGGAAGCCCTCCGGCTACGTGAAGGGCATGGTCGAGATCGACGAGGTGTTCGAACACCTCAAGACGATCGAAAAGGCCGCGTGGAAGACGCCGGCGGATCATCCTGATTTGGTTCCAGCCGCTGAGGCTGGCCGCCTAGCCGACCTTTTCCGTGTTCTCAGCGAGACCGACTACGTCGCCCGCAAACCCGCGGAACTGGCGCTGATGATGCACGAAGCCAACGTAAAGGCGCAAGCCCTGGAAAACCTGATCGTCGGCGGCGAAGCTAACGAAGCCAAACTTGGCGCGCAGTTCAAGCTGGTTACGGCGTCTTGCAAGGACTGCCACACCAAGTACCGAGATTGATCGCATGGCGACGACAAAATCCATCACTCAGCGGCGACAATGCGTCCTTGCGGTGGTTCTTTCGCTGGCGACCTTTGCCACGAGCCACGCGCACGAGTTCTGGATCGAGCCGTCAACGTTTCGGCCGAACGCAGATCAGCGCGTTGATGTTGCGCTGAGAGTCGGAGAGAAGTTCAAGGGAGAATCCGTCGTCCGGAAGGCGGATAGAATCGAGCGCTTCGCTGTGTGCGCGCGGGACGCGACTTCCGAAAAGGCCCACGAATCTCCCATCGCTGGAACAGAAGGCAAAGACCCGGCCGGCGAGTTCACCGCCCAGCGGCCGGGCTTGAACATCGTGATCTACGATAGCAACCACGCGCGCGTCGAGCTGGCCAGCAACAAGTTCGACGCCTACCTGAAGGAAAAGGGACTCGACGCCATTCGTCGCGAGCGCGCGCAGCAAGGCGAGGGGTCCGCGGCGGTGCGAGAAATATACTCGCGCTGCGCCAAAGCCCTCATCATGGTTCAGGGCGCGGGCGCGAACGGCGCGCCTGCGCGCGACTTAGAGACCGGGATGCCCCTCGAAATCGTCGCCGGATTCGACCCTTACGCTGACGCGCCACCCAGCGCGATGCGTGTCCATGTGCTCTTCCACGGGAAGCCCCTGGCGGATGTTCAAGTGACAGCGAGGAGCCGAAAGACCGCAGAATCTGTGCAGACCGCGCGATCGGACAAGGACGGCGAAGCGACTTTCCAATTGACCGATTCTGGTCCCTGGTTGGTTGAATGCACGCACATGCGGCCCGCCGGAAAGGGCGCGGATGCCGACTACGAGAGCTTTTGGGCCTCATTGACGTTTGACGCGCCGAGCGCGGCTAAGCAGTCTGCCGATCCCAAGAATCCCACGGGCGGAAAATAGGCCGATGCCCCCGGACGACACGGCCTCAGCCCTGTGTTCGTCGCTTCGCTTCCTGCTTCGCGCGGAGCAGGCGCGACGCGTATTCCGCCTCGCCTTCGCCTGAAACTGCCGGACTCTTCTTGGGAGCAGCGACAGCGGGGCGATCGTGCGAACCGCTCAGCAGTCGCGCCAGATCGTCCTCGGTGCGTCCTCCCGTTGTCGTGTCCATCCGTCCAGCCTCGACGGTGTTGCTGTCCTCCGTCACCGCCGACCGCCCATGGTCGGCATCGGGGACCGCCCGAGCATGTGACGCTTGCGCGCGCTCGCGAACCCCGCGGAGCGTTGCGACCGTCGCCGCCGCGTTCGGGCTCGCAGGGAACCCCGCCAGTTCACGCAAGAAGCTCCGCACACGGCGGAGCGATTCGAATGGGTGAATTGCCAACCGACGAACGGCTACGTCGACCAAGAACGCGAACAGTGCTAGGCGCACCAGGTCTTCCCACACCGGCAGACGGGCTTCGACCGGTCGGATGCTCCACGGCTCGTAGACCGCCTCCGGGTGTTCCGGGTACAGAACCCGCCCACCGGTACGCCGCGCGAGTTCGCTGAGAAGTACCTCGTTCTGTGTAACTGCCGCGTACTCCGGCGAATAGGTCACCGTCAGACCCGTCTGAATTCGGCCGGATTTCGCGGCAACGCCATTGCCGTACTGGTAGGCGATGCTCGCGACATAGGTCCCTGGCTCCGGTGCGCGGAATGTCGCTTCGAACCGACCCGGCCCCGTCTGCCTGAGTTCGAGTGGTCGAGCCGCGAAGTCCGGCGTCACGAGTTGGCCGGCGAATGCCACCGACGAAAGGGCCGACACCTGATCGCTGGCTTCAAGAACGAGCTTGGCGTGCTCGCCTTCAATCTGCGTGGTGATCTGGAATTCGCTCGATTGCCCCGAACGCGCCGCGTACCGGACGCATTGCGCCCAAAGCTTGCTGAATCCCGGCCATTGCACCCACTGCGGTCCCCAGCGCGGCCAGAGGCCGCTGGTGAAGGCGATGGATCGCCCCAACCCCACTTGCCAGTGCGCCAGAATAGGATCAGTGCCATCCTCATGCGGGCGGGTGAGCGGCGCTTGGGCGAGTGGCTTCACCGCCGTCACAACGTAGCCTTCCAACGGTGCGAAGTCGGCTTGAGTGAATCCCGCCAGTACCGGGTCGTCGCCGCCCCGCAGCTTCGGTGTAAAGCTCCGCTCGA
The DNA here is from genome assembly GCA_046350315.1 of Phycisphaerae bacterium. Taxonomy (GTDB): domain Bacteria; phylum Planctomycetota; class Phycisphaerae; order UBA1845; family Fen-1342; genus CAZHTF01. The sequence continues at coordinate 30,969 of JAXMAP010000002.1, read as the reverse complement.
ACAGGCCCGAACGGCTCGCAAGCACGGTCTCCCGAACGAAAATCTGCGGCAATGGTTGCGCGTTGTCGGTCGCGTACATTCGACCGCCGCTGAGCTGCGCAATCAGCGTCAGCAGGTTGCGATCGGCGTCTGGTCCGACCGCGATCGTGGAAACCGTGATTCCGGCATTGCCGAAGCGCCGCGCGATGCCCTCGAAATCCCCGGGTTCGGACTGACCGTCCGTCAGCACGATCACGTGCTTGAGGTTGGTATTGAGCGGCGCGAGCGCTGAGTAGGCTTGCTCCAGGGCGGGATACATGTTAGTCCCGCCGCCGGGGCCAATCTGCGCGAGCTTCGCCAAGACGGCCTGCTTGTTTTCGCAGAGCGCGAGCGGGACGATCCACTCGGGCCGGCCTTCGAATGCGATTACGCCGATGCGGTCAAGGCGACTCAGCAATTGCACTGCGCCGATCGCTGCTTTCTTGGCCATCTCGATTTTCTCGCCGGACATCGAGCCGGACCGGTCGATCACGATGACCATGCTGAGACTGAGAAGTTTCAACTTGGCGCGGTCGGTCTCCACCGGCAGCACTTCCTCGAGCGGCGTCTTTTGGTAGCCGCCCATGCTGAAGGCGCGGTCGCCCCCAATCGCGATCAGCCCGCCGCCCAGGTCGCGAACGAACGAAGCGAGGGCCTGCTGTTGCGCTTCCCCCAGCGAGAACGCCGAGACATTCGACAGGATTACGAGAGAGCAGCCCGCCAGGAACGCCGGATCGAGTACAACTTCGCCGACCGATCGCACGTCGCACTCAATACCGGCCTGTCGCAGCGCTCGCTCGAGCACGTCTGCCGACTGCGCGCTGGTTGACACTTGGTCCGTATCTGGTTCTGTGAGAATCAGGACGCGTTCCGCAGAGCCAACGATCGTGAAGGCACGGCCTTCGTTGTTCGCCGCCACGGCGTCGTCCGCCGCGCGCTCCGGCTCCAGCACGGCTCGAAACCGATGGGCGCCCGGCTGGCGGAGCGGAACGGGGATCGTGAACCTGTTGTGGCCGGCATCGAGCGTCACTGGATAACCAGCCTGAGCGGATGATGGGTCAAGATCGACCAACTGATCGTTTTGGTACAGCAGCACTCGCGCCGATGCCGGCGACTGTGACCGGATGATCAGGCCGAGATTCACGGTCTCGTCCAGCTTTGCGGACGCTGGCGCAGTCAGCCGTTCGATGAGCATTTCTTTCTGGTGCTCATAGCGAAGTGGAGTCACGTCGATCGGAACGCCCGCCGCCGCATACGCGTCGGCGTCCTCCAGCGCCTGGCCGATGTTCTCATTTCCATCGGACAGCAAGACGACGCGGCGAGCGGTGTCGGGCGGAAAGAGCGCCATTGCCATGCGCAGCGCACCGGCCAGATTGGTCTGATACGGCTTTGAGCCGGCGCCGAGCCGATCAACCCGCAGGCCGTCGGAGGCGAGCTGCTCCACCGTCGGTGCGCCGTCGAACGTCATCAGCGCGACACGGTCCTTGCCCGGGCGAATCTCACGCGCTGCGCGTTTGACAAAGTTGAACGCGGCCTGCTGCTGATCGCGAGGGACGCTCGCGGAGTGGTCGAGCACGAAAACGGCCGTCTGGTCGTCCGTGACGCGAACGCGCTCCGGGCCAGCGAGCGCGAGCGCGAGCAACGCGATCACGCCGCAGCGTAGCGCTACTGCCAACGGCTGGCGAATTGGCCCCAACCCGGCGAGCGACCGCCTTGCAACGAGAATCACAAGCGGCACGACGGCGAGTAGCGCCAGGTATTCGGGGTGTGTCACCCGCAGCAGGTGGGTCGGCGATAGCAATTCCATTGTGAGATGATACTCCGACCACTCAGACAGATGTCCACGCCGTCCAGCGTAGCCGCGTCCCTCCAGACATTTTGCGATCTGCTCATCGTCCCTCGATCAGGAGGTTGCGAATCCGCTCCTGTGTCGCCTTCGGCACGCTGATGGAAGCCAGGTGCTGCTCGATGCCACCCCCGGACGTGATCTGATCGAGAAGTGCCTCCGGTGCGGGCAGGCTGCCGGGGAGATTGACCTGCTCGGACAACCGAAAATCGGCCATACGCGTTCACAGGCGGCGGCGTGATGCGAAGCGGCCCCTGTGGGATCGAGCTACAAATCAGCACAATGGCCAGGAGCGACGTCGGCCCCGCACAGAGCAACGTCCATGTTCGTCGACGCAAGCGCTTCAAAGGTGATCGTACTCCCGGCCGCCTTCGCCTCGCGCAGCAGCGCCGTCACTCAGTCATCATCGTCATCATGATGGACGGGCCGGCTTGCTGGGTTGCTGCTCGGCAGGGCCACCGGGTCGGCATCCGTCGGATACGCGCTCGCCTTCCGGACCGCGACATTGTCGAACGACGACGATGCGTCGGCCTTCGTCCACAGACCGATCATGCCGGCGCCCTTGATCGAGTCGTCGCGCATGTCGAGCAACTTCTTCCCATCAAGGAAGCACAGGATGTGGTCGCCGAGCATTTTCGCGCGGATCGCGTACCATTTTCCAGGCTCGGTGCGGACATCGACCGATTGAAGCTGCTGACGCTGACCGGCAATCACGTGGTAGACGCGGAAGTTGCCTTCCAGGGGATTGATGCGGCAAATGTAGTAGTTGTCAGCGTCCTTGCAGCGCCAAACCAGCCCGCCGCCTTGATCTTCCTTGCCGCCGTCCGCACGAATGCGGGCGCGCACGTCCACGTCTTCGAGAGCCGTGTCCTTCACGAGACAGAGGTTATACGTACGAACACCGCTCTCGGCGTTGAGCTTGAGCGCTTTCGGCCCCGTCATCGGCTTGGGATCGGCGGTGACCAGCCACTGCGCCTTTCCTTCTTGACCATTCGTGAACGCGGCGGACCAACCGGCGGGCGGTTTACCTGCGGGTTCTCGGTCGAACGTCCATGCGCGTCCGCCGGGCTCTTCCGGGCTGCTACCCACGCGTTTCACCTGGCCGTCCGCCGCGAGCGTAACCAGCTTGAAGACGCCGTCAATCAATACTTCGACCGCGTACGCAACCTCGGCGTCGACATGCTCAGCCTTTGCGCGGACAACGGTCCCGCCTTTGATCTCGCTGGCCGAAAGTTCAATCGCCCGGCGCAGATCGACCTTCGCCCCGGAAAGCTGCGCTCTCTTGCGCAACGCCGCTTCCCGTTTGTCCGCGGGCACCGGCTCCGGCGGAATCGGCAACAGCTTGCCGGTCACTGCGTCGAGTTCGACTTCGCTTGGTCCATCCGGTCCGAGGAAGAGCACCTCGTAGATCGGCGTCGGTCCATCCATGACCAACTCGACCATTTCGAACACCGGCTCGCGCGCGGACTCCCGCGCCACGTCGATCGCGCGCAGGGCGTCTACCTTAGCGTGAGCTGCGGCGAATTTTGCGATGTCATGCCCGAGGACAGCGAAGTACTCCTCGTCGTCAGCGGCAAGCGCGGGGAGTGCACAAGTGGCAATGACGACGAATTGCATCACGCAGCGCAACATGTTTCATACACCTCCGTCAGGCGACGCCGCTTCTGCCATCCGTGACCAGCGGCGCGACGACAAACACGTATCGCATCGGCGCTTTGCCCGTGTTCCGTACGTTATGCCGCGTGTTGGGCGGGTTGTACGCGACCTGTCCTGCGGCTAGGCGAGCCGTGCCCAACCCCTCGGCGTCGATCTCCCCGTCACCTTCCAGGCAGACGATCAGTTCTTCGTGCGCGCCGGTTGTGTGCTCGCCGCATTCAGCGCCAGGCGAGAGCACGACCAGCCCGGAGCGCATTGCCCGTGTTTCCGCCGGCGGGTTCAGGAGCGGCAGATACGAATCGGAACTGACTAGCGGTTTGACAAATGGGCCGGCCAGTGCGGCCGGTGCGTCTTCACGGCTCATTCGCGTTCATTCCTGGATGATTGACGCCCGGATTCCCGCGCCACCCACCAGCGCGCGAGCGGCGGCAGCAGTGCGATCTGCGCCAAAGCGCACGGAATGCCAGGCGTGAACCCGGCTGCGGCGATTTCAAGCGATCCGGCCATCGCCGCGCTGATTGCGATTGCCACAATTCGCCCTGCAATCAGCGCCGCGCCGACGGCTGCCCACGCCGGCCAACGCATTCGCTCGCGCAGCCAGCCAGTTGCGAGCCCGTAGAGCGCAAGTTCCGCGATCATCACATAGAGGTATGGGACTGGCGGCATTCCACTTGTCGCCAGGCTGGTCAGCGGGGCCAGCACACCCACCGCCAAACCGGCGATTGGTCCATACGCCAAGCCCGCCAGAATGACCGGCCAATGCATCGGCAGAAGCCATCGCACGGGCGCACCGACTGTGTGCGCAAGCGCCGGCAGCAGCACCGCCGAGCCAACCAGGAGTACCTGAAAGACCACGCTGCGGCCGCGAAGCCACGGTAACGTCGTGGCTGGGTAGCCGGATCGCAAACTGATTGCCGATGACATCTTGAACGCGCCTTTCCAGCGAGCCGACGATCCGCCCACAGCGGATTTTTCGTATTCGTTATTATCCGCGCGTTGGCCGGCGCGTACAACTTCATCAGCTCTGCGACTGATCGCTCGTTTGGCGATGGTTCGGCATGATTTCCATGCGAGGTGGGCGTGCCCTCACGCATTGCAGTTCTTGCAGCCAGGCTTGGACGGTGTCGTGTTGAGGGATGGCGCGCCGCCAACCCGGTTCCATAGCGGCGCCGCAGCACCAGCGTAGGCCGCTGCCGTCAGGAAACACGCTCCTGGATCAGAAAAACCGTGGGTCAGGGCGTACACCGCCGCCGCCGTCCAAAACGTTTGGCACGCGAAGCAACCCATGAAATACGTGAACGCTCGCCACGCAAGCGACAATCGCGCAAGGCTCTGCAGCTCCGTGCGGCGCGTTTCGATCTCGGCGTCGGTCAGCGGCTGCTTGGCTGCATGCGGTGAACGGCGCGCGACGTCCTCGTCCCACTTGGCGCGGTTGTTGATCTCCCAGTTCAGCCGGTTCATGCGCTGCCGGCGCGGGGCGTCGCGCAGGGAGAGCCGGTACTGGAGCTCGGCCGCGGGGAGCGAGCCGAACAGCGCCTTGGCGATGGCACACACGGCCAGCGTCCAGATGAAGAATGACGCTACGTGCGACCAGTCGGTGATCTCGAAGATGCTCGTCATGATTCACGCCTCCGTGCTTTCTTTCCCGCAGCGCTTCGTGTCCGCGGGTACGTCCTTGTCGTCCTTGTGCCTGCGACAATGCGTCGCGCGTCCGACGGTCGCTGCATTCGGCGCCGGCGCGACGATCGGGCCGGCCGCGTCCAGCGCGAGTTCGTCAGCCGGACGGCCCGCGCAGTGCTCGATGCGTTCGCGCAGCAGATGGCGGATGATCCGGGCCTCGGCCGGCGCGTTGCTCGGGTCCACGGTGAACACGCCGTTCTTCGGCAACTTCCAGCCGGCGTCGAGCTTGGCGAACAGCTCCACGATGGCCCCGTCACGCTCAGTCAGCCAGCGCCGTAGGTCAGCCTCACTCGTGCCATCGAGCATCTCGGCGGCGCGGGCCAGGACGTAGTCGCAGGCCAACAGGCCGAGTTCATCATCCGGGCAGTACGCCGTCAGGTGTACGCGCTTCGGGCCGATGTTAATTGATACAACCGGCATCGCTCACTCCTTCCCACCGCCTGTGAATATGAGCCGACGCTCCCACATCCAGCGGATCTCCGTCTGCCAGGACGCCGACGCGAACTCGATCAGCGCCCCCAGCTCCTCGAAGCGCGTCGCGCCCGGGTCGCGGTTTTCGATGCCGATGTTGATCGAACCGACGTTCGGAATGGTTCGGTCGAAGCTAGCAACCCGTTCACCAACAACGGCCGTCTCACGGCAGTACGTCCGTGTATGATGTCGGCGCATGGAAGCACACATCGATTCAGTGTCGCCATCGGTTTCCGAGAGCGAACTTTCGAGCGAATCCGGCCGCGACGGGCATGGGCGGTTCGCGCCCGGGAACACGCACGGCTTTCTCGCCGGTCGCAGCGGCAATCCGGGCGGTCGGCCGCGCGGGGCGAGTTTCGCGGCGGCGTTGGCTCGGCACGCGGTGACGCCAGTTGGCGATCGCGAGGAGATGGTCAAGATCGCGCGAACCATCGGCCTCGACCCGGCCGAGGCGCGGAACATCGACGTCGTCGCGGCGCTGTTCTACGTCGTCGTTTCGCGTGCGCTGTTGCGTGCGGCCAGCGGAAGCGGGCGGGCGGATGACCGGCTGGTCGGCATGCTGCAGGTGCTGCTCAAGGCGCTGGACCCGACCGAGGTTCGGCTCTCCGGACCCGACGGCGGGCCGATTCCGATCGCGGCGGCGGTTGCCAGCGTTCAGGCGGCGCTGGGGATGTTGCCGATGGGCGCGGACGGCGGCGGGCTGACATTCACCACCGATTCCGACGCGATCGCGATCTCAGCGACTGACTCGGCGCCCGCGGGCGAGTTGACCGGCGATGTACCCACCGCGACGACAACCGTTGTCGGCGGCGCGACGCAAACGCTCCACCTGGACCGTCCGAACGAGCCGTAGCAATCTCCGCGGCGCGCGGCGAACGCGCAGTTGAACCCGCTCCCCCCGTACTTGCCATTTCACCACAGATTCCGCTCACTGGCCCGCTACCAAGGGAACCGTTGGTAGCGGTTCCATGCTGGAGGAACGGTGATGCAGACGGCGATCGGGTATGTGCGGGTATCGACCGAGGAACAGGGCGTCAGCGGGCTGGGGCTGGCCGACCAGCGGGCGCGGATCGAGGCGTATTGTACGTTGCGCGGGCTGCGACTCGCGGCGACGATCGAGGACGTGGGCGTCTCGGGCGGGAAGGTCCTGGCCAGCCGGCCCGGCGGCGGGCGGCTGCTGCGATGTCTGCAGGAGCGCAAGGCCGGCCACGTGGTCATGCTGAAGCTGGACCGCGGCTTTCGCAACGCGGCCGACTGCCTGGCGACTGTCGAGGCCTGGCAGCGGCGGCAGGTGACGCTGCACGTGATCGACCTGGGCGGCAACGCGATCGACACTGCCAGCGCCGCGGGCAAATTCATGCTGACGGTCCTGGCCGGGGCGGCCGAGATGGAGCGCAACCTGACCCGCGAACGCACCCGGGCGGCGATGCAGGTCAAGCGCAGCCGGGGCGAGCGGATCAGCCGCTACGCGCCGTTCGGCTGGCGGCTGGCCGGAACGGGACGGCTGATCCCCGATCTGTCCGAGCAACGCGCCGTGACGCTGGTCCGCCGACTGCGTTCAGAAGGGAAATCGCTGCGTCGGATCGCGGCGGCGTTGGCGGCGCGCGGGCTGCCGGGGCGCAACGGCCGGCCGCTCTCGCCCAAGACGGTCCGCGCCATCCTGCAGCGGCCCGCGCCGGCGGAGTAGCGTCGCACCATCGCGACACCGATTCTGCTCATTCTCGCAAGCACGGGAATTCACGATCATCACAGGCCGTCTACCTAGACGCTCTATCTTCGCTACAATTCATCGATCGTATCGACTGTGGAGGGTTCGGCATGGATGCCGCTCTGCGCTGGTGGACGCACCAACAAGCTTGGCTGGCCGACCGTTCGCGCTTCCGGCTGTGCCTGAAGGCGCGGCAGATCGGCATGAGCACGGTCGTCGCCGCCGAGGCGCTGCGTGACGCCGTCGCCGGCCAGACGACCATCCTGGCCTCGGCCTCGGAGCGCCAGAGCCAGGAACTGATGCGCCGCTGCCTGAAGCTGCTGCCGCTGGTCAGCGCCGCCTCGGGCGGCGCGATCCGCATCATCAAGGAGACATCCGAACTGCTGGAGCTGTCCACCGGCGGGCGCGTGCTCTCGGTCCCCGCTTCGGCGGCCACGATTCAGGGTTTCGCGGGTTCGGTGGTGCTCGACGAAGCGGCCTGGATGCCCAATGCCGACGAACTCTGGCAGGCGCTGGTGCCGAGCATCAGCGGCAATTCGCAGCATCGACTTTCGGTGCTTTCCACGCCGCGCGGCAAGGGCGGGCTGTTCCATCGGCTCTGGATGCAGGCTGACGGGCGGCGCTGGAGCCGCCATCGCATCACGATCGACGACGCCGTCGCCGGCGGCTGCCATGTCGATCGCGCGCAGATGCGGGCGGCGGTGGCCGACGAGTTGACCTGGCGCGCCTGCTACCTGTGCGAATTCGTCGACGAGCAGTACAGCCTGCTGCCCTACGAGCTGCTCGAAGCGCGCAGCGACCCGGCGCTGCCCTATCGCCTGAACGCCGCCGCGCTGCGCGACGTGAAGGCGTTGTACGGCGGCTTTGACGTGGGCCGCAAGCACGACCTGTCGGTGCTGGCGATCGTCGAGCGGCGCGACGAGATCCGCATCTGCCGCGGCTTCGTGGAATTGCGCGCCGCGCCGTTCGACCAGCAGCAGCAGGCGCTGGAATCGGTGCTGGCGCTGCCGGGCCTGCGGCGCATCTGCGTGGACGCCAGCGGGCTGGGTCTGCAGCTCAGCGAGCAGCTGGCGCGGCGGTACGCCAGCCGCGTCGAGGCGCTCACGATCAGCGCGCCGCTGAAGGAGGACCTGGCGATGCGCATGCAGCGCGCCTTCCAGGTCGGCGAGATCGCGATTCCGGCCGAGCCGGAGCTGCTGCGCGATCTGCACTCGGTCGAGCGGCAGGTGACAGCGGCCGGGAACGTGCGTTACGCCGCGCCGCGCGACGCCAGCGGACACGCCGATCGGTTCATGGCGTTGGCCCTGGCGCTGCACGCCGCGCTGCACCTGGGCCCGCGGATTTACTTCGGGCCGCAGCGGGACTTCTGGGACGAGGTCGACGACGAGATCGACGACGAGAACGACCGGCCGTGGCTTGGCCTGATGCGCCAGGGCAATTCCCGCTAGCGCAGGTTGAACTGATCGGGAAAGCGGCCGGACAGCGGGTTGCGGCTGGTCGCGACCATCGCCAGCCAAACGCGAACCGCCTGATTCGCCGCCCAGCCGCTCCCCCCCCCCCGCCCGGCGACCCAACCGCGTCTCCCCGTGGCCGCCAGACGCGTTCCGTGGCCGCGTGGCGCGTTTTGCGGCGCGATCCCGTCCCCACGGAGCCACCCCGCCCGCCGAGAGCGCTTTCGGGCCGGGTCCGCGTTCCAGAACCTGCGAGGAATTCGAGATTCTCTCCGAATTCTCGGAATTCGAGTGGATTCCCGGGCCGGGTCATGGCTTCATGTCCCTGTACGCAGACGCGTACGCCAAGGAGAACGCGGATGACCACGATCACGAGGAAGCAGGCGAACGACGCGACGACCAAGCGCGACATCGCGGAGGCGACGCGGGCCATCGACGCGATCGAACGCCGCCGCGGCGAGAAGCTGGACGCGGAACTTCGGACCCGCGCCATCGCGACGGTGGCGGCGGGCCTGGCGGCCACGCGGATGATCGACAAGTAGGCGACAACCCATAACGAGGAGACACGACATGACTGCGAATGACAAGGCGAACGGCGGGATCGACTCGAGCGAGGTGCTCGAGACGCTGGAGATCAAGAGGATGCAGCGCCGTGCCAGCGCGGGCGGCGCGTGGGTGAGCGGGACCATCGCCGGGCACCGCTTCGAGGCGCTGGTATTCCCCGAGCCGGCGACCAACCGCGAATGGGAAGTCGGCGGCGACAGCCGCATCTCGAAGCTGTGGGTCCAGCGAATCAGCGACAAGGCCACGGTCTACAACTGGGATCGCGGCGCGGACCTCGAACCGGCGACCGAGATGGCCGGCGTGATTGTGGACCTGCTCGCCGCCGGGCTGGCCGAGACGATTTACACAGACTAGCGCGAAGGAGACATCGCCGTGACGATCGAGTTCAACGCCATCGAGTTCGACAACATGAACGAGGCCTTCCAGCACTTCGACGCCAGCGGCTACGGCGACGACGTGATCCGGCTCGACGGGAAGTTCTACCTGACCACGCGGTCGGAATCGCAGCGCCTCGAAGCGGCCGGGGTCGAGTTCGCGTACCTGCACATTCACGACCTGCCGGACGGCGGCGAGCGCGTGATCTCGGTGCCGATCAACTGAGCCGCCGAAACGCGGGTTCGCGACGCCCTGCACGACGGACGCAGCAACGAGTCCACGACGCAGATGCCGCCGAACCCGCGTCGCCCGGGCGCTGGAGACCCGGGCCTGACGAGGCAACGAAAGGAACCAACCATGTCCAAGAGCACCAAGAAGTCCCCCAAGGCTGCGAAGACCGCGAAGGCCGCTGGGGCCAAGCCCAAGAATGAGCGCGCGTCCGCGAAGGCCGAACGCACGCCGGAAAGCGCCAAGGCGGAGCGCAAGGCCGCGACCGACGCCAAGCCCAAGCGCGTCAGCGCCCTCGACGCCGCGGCGCAGGTGCTGAAGTCCGGCGGCAAGTCGATGCGGTCCACGGAGATGATCGCGGCGATGGCCGAGCAGGGCTTGTGGACCAGCCCGAACGGCAAGACGCCGCACGCGACGCTCTACGCGGCCATCCTGCGCGAGATCAGCGCCAAGGGCGGCGAGGCCCGCTTCCGCAAGACCGATCGCGGGCAGTTCGAGTACGCGGGAGGCGCGGCGTGAGCACGCAACCGAACCAGCCCGCGACGACCACCGTTCCGCCGCAGTGGCAGCGACTGCTCGACGCGGCGCAGGCGCTACTCGAAGCACGCGCCAGGCAGATGGTGACGATGCAGGAGTGGCGAGCGCTGCGCGACGCGGTGCTGGCGTGCCGGCCGGGCACGGGTACGCCGTCCTTCGTCGCTGGACGCGAGTGCCCGGCGTGCCACGAATGGAATCCCGATCTGCTGATCTGGCGCGACGAGGAAACCGTCGCCTGCCAGACCTGCGGCAACCTCTACGATCCGGAGGCGACGTAGGCAAACGCAAGCGCACATCAACCCCGCTGCCCGGACGCCTCCGCGATGACGGGGGCGTCTCTTCGGCCTGAGAATCTTTCCGCCTTCCGTCCCGTGAACTTCTCCCAGCGCTGCACGACCACGTCGCAATAGAGCGGATCGAGCTCCATCAGGAACGCCCGCCGGCCGGTCTGCTCGGCGGCGATCAGCGTCGAGCCGCTGCCGCCAAAGAGGTCCAGCACGTTTTCGCCCGGCCGCGACGAGTACTGCATCGCCCGCGCCGCCAGTTCGACCGGCTTCTCGGTCAGGTGGATCATCGACTGCGGGTTGACCTTCTTGATGCTCCACACGTCCGGCGCATTGTTGGGCCCGAAGAATTCATGCGCCGCGCCCTCGCGCCAGCCATAGAAACACCACTCGTGATTGCCCATGTAGTCTTTGCGCGTGAGGACGGGGTGCTCCTTGACCCAGATGATCGCTTGCGAGAAGTACAGCCCGCACGCCTTGAGCACCGGCGGGTAATTGGCGACATTGGCATAGCCGCCCCAGATGTAGAACCCGCGCCCCGGCAATAGTACGCGCGCGAGGTTGCCGAACCACGCGTACAGCAAACGATCGAATTCCTCGTCGCTGACGAAGTCGTTCGCCAGCGGCCGATCCTTGGGGCGCAGCTTGCTGTGCGTCGGAACGGCGACGCCGGGCCGCCGGGCGAGGTCGAATCCCTGGTGATGCGTCGCCGTCTTGGCCCGCAGCGCCGAGAGCATGCGCGAATTGTGCCGCTCGCGATGCGAGGGCGCTTCGCCAGTGAACGACGACAAACCCGCGGCGATGGCGTTGTTCGAGCGCGGCTCGACTTTGACGTTGTACGGCGGGTCGGTGTTCACCAAATGCACCGGCAAGATCGCGCCGGGCCTCGAGTCATCCACCAGCAACCGATCCACGTCCGCCGCCGACGCGCTGTCGCCGCAAAGCAAGCGATGCTCAATGCCATTGGCATTCCTCAAAATCCACAGATCGCCGGGCCGCGTAATGGCCTCGTCCGGCGGCTCGGGAACCTGATCTTCGATGATCTCGGTCGCCTGATCCTCCAGCGCCAGCAGCGACTCGGTCCGCTCGACCATCTCGTCGAGCTGTAGCCGCAGGTCGGCAAAGTAGTCCTCGCTCAAGTCAACGTCGCGCAGCAGCGTCTCAATCTTCGCCAGGTCGGCCAGCGCCATGCCGGCGATCGGATCGAGCGTCAGCAGAATCTTCTGCTCGGCTTCCTCGCTCCAACTCCCGATCAGCACCGGCACCAACTCGCTCGGCTCGACCACCTTCTGCCGCGCGTGGCCGTCGATCAGATGGCCCGTTCGCTCGTTGAACAGCAGCGCCCCGGCCCAGCCGACGTCCGCGTCGCCGATGAGTCGCTGCAACGCCGCGACCTGCCCCGGCGGATGCCGCCGCCAATTGCGCGGATTGGGCGACAATGACCCGGCCTCGACCCACTCCAGCCGCAACTTCGGCCTCGCGCCGGCCGAAGGTAAGTCGCTCGCATCGCCAATGCTGCCCGCGCCAGCCGCGCTGCTCGCATTCTCGCCGATGTTCATGTCGCCACTCACGATTCACCTCCGTGTATCCCGTTCATCCATGCCGCGGTCCCGCGCGACAGCTCGCGCGCCGGCGCGACCGCTTGGGGTTCGAATTCACCAGGCCTCGCGCGTGATCGCGCTGCGCGGACCCGTGACAACCGGCCGAGCGCGGCCGGTGCCACGCCATCGGGCGAAATCCCATGCAGCGGCGCGCCTACGTATTCTCGCAACACCAACACTCTCTCCAAGCCCTAGGACACATAGTCGCCGAAGCGAATGTCGCCGGCGCACGCGCGGACGCCCCGGTTAGGTCGGGTTCGATTCGCCCGCGTCCGGCTACGTCGGATTCGATTCGCCCGCGCCGCCCGTCTCCGGCGGCGGCGGCAGGTCCGGTCCGCGGCTCAATTCCAGAAGCGCGGCGCGGATCGCGTCGTCAAGCACGGCCTCAATCGCCGCCGCGTCGTTCAGCCGCGCCAGCCGCTCGGCCAGTTGCCGCGGCAGCGCCTCCAACGCCGATCGCACTCGATAGGCACAGCTCGCGAAGAGTTGCTCGACATCGCGCCGCGGCACGAACTCGCCGGCCAGGATGGCGCGCTCGAGCTCCAGCTTCTGGGCACGAACGACGGTCAACTTCAACTTCGCCGCCGCCAGCGGATTGCGCCGCAACGCGTCGAGGCCGCCAGCGTCCGCCGGCGAGAAACCACCCCGAGCCGCCCCGGCGGCGGGCCGATCCGAAATCGTCGCGCCGCGGGGTTGGGCGGGATTGTTCGGGCGCGCCGACGGCGCTCGACCGACGATCCGCGCGCCCGCGCTGGCTTCTTGCGAAGAGGCGCTGGCCGCGTCATCCAGGCCCGTCGCCTGCGCCCAGGCCTCAGCGGGGTTGGAAGCCAGCGTCCGTGCCGCCCAGGCCTTGGCCTGCCCAACGTCCCACGGCGGAACGCGCAACTGGTCCCAGCGCGGATGCTTGATCCACTGGCCCACGGCGGTGTGCGACCGACCCAACAACGCCGCCAGCTCGCGAATGCTCCCCGCTACTTCACCCGGCATCTCGGCACCTCCTCAGTCGGTCGCCTGGAAACCCGGCAACCTGGCAACCCTCAATTCCTGGCACGGAAAATCGCGCGCCCCGCTCGATACATCACCCGCTCCGCCAGATCGCCGGGAAGGAACCATGAAGTTCACGGTTCTCCGACGGCAGTAACTGTCAGCGAGGCGTTCCCAAGCCAATTGCTCAGGTAGTGGCCAATCTGCCGTTCGCTCAGCCACGCGCTCACGTCGGCGACCGAGACGTGATCCGGGACGCTGAAGCAGGTTGCGGCGGGAAGGTTCGCCTTGGCAGCGGCGACGCGTGGCGAAATCCACATCAAATCGCGACGGGATAGCACAACAATTGGTGCGGACAGGGCGCGGATCGATGGCAGCGAAGCAACCGTCGCGGTGGTCCGGACCGAGGCGGCTGGCACAGGTGGCACAGGTGTTTCTCTATTGCGCGCTGTGCGCAGCGCGCGCCACTCCTCAAACATCGTTTGTGACACTGCCGCCTCGCGCGTATAGACAGAAGAAAACCCTGTGCCACCTGTGCCAAGACGATTGGAATGACCTGTTTCCCGAGTGAAAGCGTGCTCATTTGGCACAGGTGCGCGGCTTTTCACTTGTGCCACACTTGTGCCACAGCTGTGCCAGAAGCGCTCCCGAGGGAGTAGAGCGCGCAGGCACATGCGCACCATATGGTTGCGCGCCGCGCGCCGATGCGGATCACCCACCTGTGCCAACGCCGAATTCATGGCGTTCCCTCGACGCGCAGTCTGATCCCGGTGTAGGTATTTCCCCGCGTGCCGTCCGGTCTGCGGGGCTGCGAACGGAGCAGTCCGGGCACGAGCAGGCGCAGCCGGTTCCCGAAACGATCCCGGCCGCCCGAGTGATGGCCGTTGCGCTCACACCACGCCTTCCATGCGTCCCACAGCACATCGCGGTCGGCCGACGCCTTCGCGTTCATGACGCAGCAGTCCTGCAGAAACGCAGCGACTGGCGACGACAGCCGTTCGAAATCCCGCCGAACCTCGGCGCTGATTCCGGGCTCAGTGAACCGCCCCTGGGCGCGCAAGCGGCGCAATCCCTCCAGGGACCAGTTGATCGTCCCGGGAATCTCGGCGGCGAGCTTTTCCTCGAGCTTGCGGTCCTCGCGCCCAACGTACGAGTTGCGGTACGGAAGGATCAGCAGCCGCGACCCCAGCGCACCCGCCGCATCGCCGAAATGCGGTAGTTCATTGACGCCGATCGTGAAGCGCGTCCGTAATCGCGCGTTCACGGACGGGAGGTTCTTGCGGTGCACCTCGAGGCAGTCCTCGCCCGAGATGGACTTCAGGATTTCGAGTGTACTGAGGGCCTTGTCCCCGCTGCCGAGGTGCGCGTCCGGGCAAATGGCGCACGTTTTGCCCAGCAATCCCTGCAGGCCGAACAGTTCGGTCAGCGTCGAAAGACGCGGGGCGACGCAGTTGTGCTCACCGACGACGCGCCGCAGCTGGCGCAGCGTGGTGCCTTTGCCCGACCGTCGCGGACCCTCGAGCAGCATGATCGCCTGGAGAGACGTGTCGCTCGTGATGCAGTACCCGAACCACTCGGACAGCAGATTCACGCGCTGCAAGTCGCCGTCGAACACGTCGTCGAGAAACGCAAACCACTGCGGACAGCGCGCATCCGGGTCGTAGTCGGCGGGCAACACGTTCGCGCAAAACCACAGCGGCGTGTGCGGGCGGCACGCAAGGCGGCCTTCGAGCGCCGCCGGTATGTCGAGAATGCAGTTTTGCATGACGACCCAGTCGGCCGGATTGGCCGGGCCGTCTTTCGGATCACCCAGCCAAACGGGTTGCTCAACTTCCGCGCGGACCAAAAGGCGCGCGCCAAGGGCCTCGACGACGTCCCTGGCAAGCCGAGGTCGCGCACGATCGTTGACCTTGTCGAGCCAGACGAGCACGATCTTGCTGAGGTCGTTGTTGGCAATCCGCCGAAAGCAGCGGCCGTCGTACTCGTGCAACTCGTCGCGCCAATGGCGCGCCAGCGGCGTCCCATCCCGCAGGTATCGCTCGCTGATCAGCATGTCGGCCAGCACCATCGGCCGGTCGTCACCGGCCGCGACGACGTCTTTCCCACCGGCGAAGGTCGGCGCAGCGCTCAGCAATTCGCGGAGCGCATCCGCGCCTTTGGCGACCAGAAAGTCGTCCAGACCGGTTTTGCCATCCGCGAGTTTCGGAAGACGGATGATCCGAACATCCGCGCCGCGTCCTCGCAGAAGGCGTGACACCTCGCGCTCGGCCATTCGCACGTCGGGCTTGTCGACGCCATCCGAGTCGAAGAGAACGTAGACCCGACGCCCGTTCCACTGAACGCGATTCAGGTCCGGCAGCAGCTCGCGCGGCCCGGTCGCACTGCCCGTTCGACGCCGTCCCCGCTTCTCGGCGAATCCCCACACGCCCACCAGGCCAAGACATGGAAACCCGTGCTGAATCGCGGCCAGCGCCTTTTTCTCGCCCTCGGTCAGCAGAATCGGCTCGGTCGCACGCTGCGCTGCTTCTTCGAAGCCCGGCGGGAAGTACGCGCGGTTGGGCGCACTGCGTGGCGACTCGTACTTGATGGGCCTGCCGTCCCTGTCACACCTCGGAAAGTCGAGCTTCACGCGGCAATACGACGCATCAACTCCATCGCGATCGAAGGGAATGACCCAGCCGCGGCCCCATGAGAACTCCCGCGGCTGCCAGCCGAGCAAGCGTCTAATCTCGTCGCCACCGGCCGAGTAGATGCCAGCACGCGCGATCAGCCCGTCCTCGATGCCGCTTGCGCGCAGTTCGAGTCGGTGCTTTTCGTCGAGGCCGCTCCCGTCTGGTCCGCAACCGGGCCCGGGAGCCGCAACGACGGCGTATGTGCTCATCGCACACCACGCTGATCGAGCTCGTGCTCGGCGGCGGCGATTTCCGCGCGGCGGCGGTCTTCGGAGGGCTTCGTTTGATCGGCGGCGTGCGGCGAGCCGTCGTGCCCACTCGCCGCTTTTGCGGTCGCGGCACGGAGACTGAAGTACCGTGCGTCCTCTTCCGCCAGCCGCCGGCCGAACTCGTCGAGCCAGCAGCGTCTCGTGAAAATTTTGCCACCGACACGGACGTGCTCGAGGCGAATGCGTTCGCCGCTTCGCGCCAGCACGCCGCGGCGGCACCACCTCCAGACACAGTTAGCAGAGGGCCTGCCCGGCGCGATCTTCGCGACGTCGGTGAGGCTTAAGTGATCGTCTGCGACGAGTTGCTGCTGCATGCGAGTCTCCAACGAGTCGAACTCGATGCAGCCGTTGTAAACCAAGTTTTTGGGAGGTAACTCGTAACTTGTAGTTACCGATTCACCTTTGCGAGTGAACAGCATTCCGCGTGATGGGACGACGCAGAAAAAAATCTGAAAAACTTGGGAGATGCTGATTTTGGTAACTCGAGGCGGGGCCAAAACCGGACGGTGTGCTGTGAGCTAGCCGATTTTCCGCATGATTTCGATGATTTTCTCGCGGTCGCGCTGGGCGTAAATCGCGTCGGTAACTCGGGCGCTGGAATGACCCAATGTGAGCTGGGCCGCCTCGAGACCGAATTCCCGCCGCAGCAGCGTCGCCGCGTTGTGTCTGAGCTGATGCGGATGAAAGCGGTGACCCCTTCGCCAGGACACCACTTCGGCCCAGCGCTCGCCCAGTCTCGCCGCCCAGGCCGTATGGCTCTCGCGCCGCATGCGCCGTAGCTCAGAGCCGAGCGGGAACGCTTTGTCACACGCGTACAGAATGGAGCGGTAGTAGCTGGCCGTCGTGTAGCAGTCCCCCGGCGCGCGCTTGGGGAATTCGCGCCGGTTGGTCCCCGGGCCGTTGCCCTGGCCCTCACGCGTAACGCGCGCCTTATGCATCGCTTCGCGGCGCGCCGCGTCCGCCTCCTGCGGGCTGAACATGCACGCAGTCAGCGCTCGATCGCGCAGGAACGGCCGCAGGATCTCCTGTGCCCGCGGACCAAAGACGATCACCCGCTCCTGCTCGCGGAACGCGTTCTTGTGCTGCTCCGGGCGATACAGCCAGACCTGGTCGTGGTCGTTCATCTCAAGGTCGCACGGGCGAAGGCCAAGCAGTTCCCCAGGACGAGCGCCAGTGAGCAGCTGCAGCTCCACCAGCGCCCGCACAGGGCGGTTTAGAAGCGGCCGAACAGCGTTGAGAAGCTCATCCCGGACCGGTTCGACTCGGCGATTGTCGGGCGCGGCGCTGCGTCCACGTCGCAGCGGCTCGAGCGTGCCTAGCGCGCCATACACCTGGATCGGCACCAGTTCCTGCGCGGCAGCCCACTTGAAGAGCTGGCGGACTCGCTGCACCTGCATGTTGACGTACTTGCGGTACCAGCGCCGCGCCCCGCCTTCCCGGATCATGGCTTCGCGGACTGCGCGCAGCTTCGTCGGTCCGAATGAGCTCGTCGGCAACCGTCCGAAATGCCGGCGCAGGACCGCGAGCGCCGTCTTGTAGCACGAGAGGTGCTTGTGGTGATGCACGGTCTCAGCGTGGCGAAGATACTCGGCGATCAGCTCCACGATCGACATCGAACCCGCGCGAACCGCAGCGGGCTCAACCGCGCGCGACCTCGGCAGGCGGCGGCCGTTGGCCTCCCACTCCGCGACGATGCGGTGATACGCCTCACGGCTCTCGACCGAGCCGAATTCGCCGAGTGAGAAATCACGCCGGAAACCAGTCGCGGAATCGGTCAGCGTGACGAGCGCCTGCGTCCGGCCTGGCCGCTGTCGATAGGCCGGCGGCGGCTTGCCACGAGCGCGGCGCGGCGTCGAATCCGAAGGCCCAAGTTGGTGTGAGTTTGCGGGAGTTTTCATCGGCTGCACGGCTCCTCGACGCGTTGCGCGGTCGCTGACCGCGCGGTTTTGCGTCCTGAGTCGCGCTGCCGACCATCGGCAGGTCGCCCGAACTCTTTCGGGCGGCGAGAGTTACGTCAGAAGCGGGTGATGGGACTTGAACCCACGACATTCACGTTGGCAACGTGACGCTCTACCACTGAGCTACACCCGCAGTCGCTACGCGGCCACTGCCGAGCCGTCCAAACGATTATTAGCGTGATCGCGACAATCTGGCAAGGCGCTTGTCGGGAGTCGGAAACGGGAGCGTGTTGCGGCGGTTTCGTTCCAGAAGGTGTCCCACAGGCCTGAGTAGAGCAGGTGGCGGAGGCTAAAACTCCGCCGCTCCGGACGCGGCGCGATAGTGCGCGCCGGCTGGGCGACCCATCTGCCAACGCTGGGCCCGGCGGGGGCGCTGAAAACTGCTTCAGTAAACGCCGCAATAACGCCGTGCCGCCTTAAGTCTGGCAGGTTCTGTTCGAACATTGGTACCGGCATTTCAACTGATAGAGCCCCGGCCGTCAGGGATCGTCAGGGAGCGGACGGCCGGATTTCTGGAAAGCGCCGATTTCAAGCGACTTTGCAAATCGGGCCGACCCTCCGTTGCGGTCGAGGCTCGGATTCGAGGTTTTCGAAGGATTTTCGACGCGCATCATGACTCGGGAACGGTTCGCCCACGCGGAGTTGACAAGCCAGGTGTCGATAACAAGCCGTGCGCCCGCGTGCCCGGTCGGGGGCAGCGCGGACGCACAACAAACGACGCTCGACCTCACACCGCCGGCACGCCGTGCCCGCATCAGAGCAGTCTTACGTCTCGCGTCGCGCGAATCAGCGTACGTTGGAGACGCCCGACGCTACCAGCAAGACGTAAGCGCGCTAGAGGCCACGGTACGTAAGGCACAAACTGTCCGCCCGCGCCGACTGGCCGGCGGTGAACTTGTACATGCACGAATCGTCGGTGTAGTCCATGAAATTCTCGATCGGATCCACACCTGCTTGCGAGCACGTGTTGCGGCCCACCGGGCAGCCGAACGCCGCAGATCGCTCGCGCGGCGTATCGCTGACGTAGTCGTTGTTGGTCGAGCAACCGCCCTGAAACGTGTGATAAAGGCCCAGCCAGTGGCCGACTTCGTGCGTCGCCGTGTCGCCCTGGTTGTACGGGGCGGCGGTTCCGCCTGGAACCGACGAATAGAGGATCACGACCCCGTCATCCGTCGGCGCGCCGCTGTACCACCAGGGGAACGTCGCCCAACCGAGAATGCCGCCGCCCGGCGCGGCGCTGAAAATGTTTAGCGTGCGCGCGTCGCCGTGACGAAGCGCCGCCTTCGCAGCCGCCTCGGCGGAAGATCCGTCGCTCATGGTGTACCAGGTCGAATTCGTCGTGCGCGTGACGCCGGCCAGGACAAATCGAAACGGCGTGTTCGTTCCGCCGGTGACGCCGCTGTAGGAATCGTTCAGCACCTGGATCGACGCGTCGATCTGCGATTGCGGGATGTCGCCGTTGGAAATGCCCGAGCCGCGATTGATGACGTGCCACCAGACGCTGACGGTGACGCTGCCGGGCGTGCGCTCATTCGCGTTGAAGCGAATCGGCGCCTTCTTCAGATCGGCTTCGACCTGCGCCGCCTCGGCCTCCGTCGGGTCAAGCGTTCCACAGCGGCCGCCGCCCAGGATGAACGCCAGTCGATTCTGCCACATGGCGTCACCGATGACGAACGGTCCGTCTTCGCCGAGCGCATTGAACTGCTCAATCGCGTCCAGCGTCACGTCGACCGGCTCGTCACTGATCGACTGATCGACGACCGTAGCCGGCGTCGCTTCGTCCGCGACCGCGACATCGCCGGCGAACGCCGGCGCGGCGAGAACCAGACCGCCGAGACCCCAGCGCAGAAGACCACGCGTAATGTCCACAGCCTCTCCTCACAAAATACCCGGTGGCCGACTCGAGAGATGAGACCGTCAACGCAACGGTCGGAAATGTCGGCCGACCCGAACTGGAGTGGCAGTGTGCCAATTTGACGTGAACAAATCAAGGCAAATTTCGGGTCGCCGGCGTACGGGCGCATTCCGTCGTTTACCGGATTGCGCCGCGGGTGGTCAGCCCGCGACGGCATTCGCCGGCCGCGCGGCGGCCGCATTGGCATCAGATGATGCCGCGCGGGCCAGCTGACACTGAATCGTCTCAAGCAGCTTCGGGCGATCGATCGGCTTGGTCGCGAAATCGTCGCAACCCGCTGCGATGCACTTTTCGCGGTCGCCGGCCATTGCGTTGGCGGTCAGCGCCACGATCGGACGCGAATATCCGGCCCGGCGCAGCGTCGCGGTCGCGCCGTACCCATCGAGTTCCGGCATCTGCATGTCCATCAGCACCAGATCGAACGGCGCATCGGATTGATCGGCGGCAAGCGCCATGTCGACCGCGACGACGCCGTTCTCCGCGACTTCCACCGCCGCCCCGAATTTCTGGAGAATGAACGTGATCAGGCGCTGATTGTCGGGACCATCCTCGGCCAAGAGTAGCCGTTTGCCGGCAAGCACCGGGCCGAGGGTCTTGAGCGTGGCGCCGCTCGGCTGCGGCGCGCCGGCGAAGTCGGATTCCTTCGGGTTTTCGAGCCAGCGCACCGCGGTGAGCGGCCCGGTCCCGACCGTTACGCGGAACGTGCTGCCCTTGCCCGGCTCGCTCTCGACGACGATGTCCCCTCCCAGCACCCGCGCCAGCCGCCGGCTGATCGTCAGGCCCAGGCCCGTCCCGCCGAACTTCCGCGTGGTGGACGAGTCGGCCTGCGTGAACGGCTGAAACAGGCGCTCGATGCCCTCCTTGCTCAGGCCGAGACCCGAGTCGCAGACCGCCAGCTCGAGCAACGGATCGGGGCGATCAACATGCATGCGCAGCGTCACGCGGATTCCGCCGCGATCAGTGAACTTGACCGCATTGCCGATCAGGTTTAGCAGAATCTGCCGCAGACGCGTCGGGTCGCTGGCGATGGTTTCGGGCAGCTTGCCGACAAATTCCACTTCGAGCGCCAGTTGTTTCGCCTGCGCCCGCGGGCGCAGCAAAAGCGCCGCCTCGGCGACGATTCGCCCCGGCGAGCAGGGCATGATTTCGGCATCCAGGCGTCCGGCCTCGATCTTGGATAGATCGAGAATGTCGTTGATCAACTCGAGCAGATGCTGGCCGTTGCGCTGAATCGTGTGAACCAGGTTCTCGCGCTCGGACGCCGGTACGTCCGGATCGAGCAGCGTCTCCGCAAATCCGAGAATCGCCGTCATCGGCGTGCGAATCTCGTGGCTCATGTTGGCGACGAAGTCGGACTTCGCGCGGCTGGCCGCCTCGGCCCGCTCCAGCGCCTCCTGTAACGCCGCCGACCGCTTGATCACTTCGGTCTCCAGCTCGGCGATGTAGCGGTGCTTTTCCTGCAGATGCTGTTCGCGCTCCTGCAGAACGCTGGTGACGGTTTCGTCGTGCGTTCGGCGCAGCGTTTCCTGCTCGACCTGAAGCTGCTGAACGCGGGTATGCGCCTCGCGCAAGGCGCGGGAGCGCGCGAAAAGCAGCCATGCCAGCGGCGCCAGCGCGGCGGAATGAAAGTCCCCAGCCGCCCCGCTTGCTTCGAACAGGCCAATCAGCCCGTCGCCGTGATGATCGTCGCTGCATCGAACGGCGATCGCATGTCCCGAAGCACTTGAGGTACGCGGGATTACGTCGTTGCTCGCCGCCAATTCGCGGGCCAGCTCTCGCAGCGCCGCCTCGACCGGCGCCTCGACGCCGGTTTCCACGGCGGCCAGCTGCCCATCAGACTCCGCGAAGAACAATACGCCCCGCGGCAATTGAGGCATCGCGGCGCGCAACGCGGCCAGCGCGCCGCTTTCGTCCAGCGGCGCGCCGTCGTCGAACATCCTGCTGAGTTCGAGAGCCAAATCGTTCGTGAGAGCCACTAGAGTTCGAGCAGCCCTTCGTTCTGCTTGAGTTCGTTGTCCAGATCGCGCGCCAGCACGAGTACGTCGTCCTTGCTGAAATTCAATGCCTGTAACGCCGCGATCGGCGGCTTGGTCAGCTTCATTCCGACCGACGAAATCCCCTTCAGAGTGCAGATCACGTTTGCAACTTCCACACAGTGCACGAGCTCCGCCCCGTCCCCGCGGTGATTCTGCGACATGTGGTGATAGCGGATCGCGGCCCGCGTCACCGGCGGGAAGTTCCACGTCTCGGCGATTCGCGCTCCGAGCATGGCGTGGTTGAAACCGAGGATCTCCTGCTCCGTGTCGCACAGCGGCGTGCCGTCGCGAAGCGATTGAATCACGGCGCGGAACTGATCGTGAACATGCTGGTCCAGCAGAATGATGCCGATGTCATGCAAAAGCCCGGCCAGAAACGCGTCTTCGAAGCCCTTCAACCCGCGCCGCACCGCGACGAAACGCGCCGCCACGCCGACCGAGACCAGGTGCTTCCACAGTCCGGCCCGCTGGTACGTCCCGATCGTCTGGTTGCCCTTGAATATCTCGCTGACCGAAGCGGTCATCGCCAGGTTGCGAACCTGGTTGAAGCCCAGGTAGCTGATTGCCTGGTGCAGGTTGGTGACCTGCGTGCGCATGCCGTAAGCCGCGGAGTTCACCATTCGCAGCACACGCGCGCTAAGCGACGGGTCGCCCTCGACAACGCGCTTGAGATCGGCCGCCCCGGCGTCAGGGTCTTTGGCGACCTCCATCACCTGCAGCGCGATCTGCGGCAGCGTGGAAATCTCGACCACGTGCTTAAGCACGGCTTCGATCGAGCCGGATTTCGCGGACGCTTCGGCGGTTGCGGTGGACAAGCGCGCTCCAGGAACAGGGCGTTGTGCGACAGACGATCACGTCGTCACCTACGCCATATCGACCCGCTCGCGCAGCGTGTTCAAAAGCGGATTGGGCGATTCCTGAATTGCCGCTGCCGCGCGTTCGGCGTCGAATGCAACGCGACCTGCGCGGGCGATAACACCCGAGCAGGCCGCTCGAATTCTCGCGATGATGAACGCCGCGCGCTACGCGAAAATATGCGGTGTCATCAGCTCCATCGCCTTCACCGTGGTCGGCGTGGTGTCTTGGCCCTGAGCGGCAATCGACTCGAAGAACGCCTGAATGACGCTCGTGACCAGCGTGTTGGTCGCGCCAGCGACGCCTGTGATCACCGTGTCACGCACGGTCGGGTCGCACCCCTCCAGCACAAGCAAACTCCCGCCGGCGGCGGTCGAGATCAGCCACAGTTTTCCGCTACGAATGAATGAACGCATTGCTCGACTCCTTCCAGCGCGGGCGTCGCGCGGTTCGCGCGCACGCCGTTACGAACCCCGCCCGGCGCAGCTTCGCTACTCATCGGTCGCGCCGCGCATGCGATTGAGTATCCAGCTACCGCCTCATGCCGCGAATCCTAGCACGCCAAACCTGCGCAACTACGGCTTGTCGGACTTTTCCGCTTTGGGCTGCTCCGCAGGCGGTTTTCCATCGCCCTTGGGTTTCGGCGCGGGCGGCGTCTTGGCGACGGCTTCGGCCGCCTTGCGCTGTGCGCGCGTCGGGAGGCGTTCCAGACGCGGCTTGAGCTGCTGCTCGAAAATGCGCGTCAACGGTTCGAGCAGCTTCTTGCGCTGCTCCTCGATCTTGGCCAGTTCCTTCGCCTTGTTTGCATCCTTGGACGCCGCGAGCTCCGTCTTGCGCTTGTCGAGTTGCTCGATCTCGCCCTCGTTGCCACGCGTGATTTTCTCGGCCGCCGCCTTGCAGTCGTTCAGAATCGTATACGCCTTCTGCGACTGCTGGTCGTCCAGCTTGTAGCGCTCGATGAACTGCCGCACGTACTGCTCCCACTCGCTTTCGTGCGGCTTCACCGGCGGTGCCGGGCGAACAGCGATTACGGGCGGTACGAGCGGCGGACTGACCGGTTGCGGCTGGGGTTGAGGCGGCGGCGGGTCGAACCCCGGCGCAGGCTGCACCGGCGGCTGAACCGGCGGCGCCACGGGCTTCTCTCGCGGGTGCGTGCGCTCGTACTCTGCTTGTTCTTGTCGCTTTTGTTCCGCGATCCGATCCTCGAGACCGCCTTCCGCCTCGCGACGCTTCGCCTCCTCGATCTTGGCCTCTTCCGCGGCCTTGATCTGGTCGTCCGTCATTGGCGCCGCGGAGTTCTCTTGTTCTGCCCGTAACTTGGCCGCGTCATCCGACTCGCGCGGCGGGAGATCCACAACCTGCGGGGGAGGAGGAGGAGGAGCCGGCTTGGCGCGCGGGAAACGAAACTCCTCGACCGTCATTTCGCCTGATGTGATTCGCTGGAGCTGTTTGTCCGTGGTCGTAAAACTCTGCTCCATGAGCTGCAAGTCCTGGTCGTGGATCGTCTTCTGCTCGGGACTCAGCAACTCGCGCCACTGATTATTCCCCTCGACAACCAGTTTCTTCGCCTCTTCGTAGATCGGCGTGACCTGCCGCCCCCACTCGACCAGCTCGTCCGGCGACATGTCCCCGCCGGTGCGAACCTCGAACAGCCGATCAACCAACCCACGCAACTGGTCGTTGTGCGAGTCCAGGAACGCGTGCGCTTTATGCTTGATGAGCGTCTTTGTGGCTTCCGTCTGTTCGGGAGTCAGGTTGTATTTCCTGATTAGGAACGTTGCATAGCTGTCGATCAGGAAGTCGCTGTTGTCCAGCAGCGCGCTGTAGCCCTTGCGCCCGTCCTGAGCGCCCACGGGCGCAGTGGCGATCAGGGCCGCGACAACGAACGAGCCGACTAGTCGAATTCGCATGCTGAGACTCCGGGAATCAACGATCCGCCAACAGCCCATTATACGGTCTTTTGGGCTTGCGGTTGCGGGTTGGCCCGTGAGGCGCCCGCCTCACCCGAACGCCGATGCGTCCCTGCACCCGCACGCGCGCCGCTGGCCCTATGGCACGCAAATTGCTACGATATTCTCGGCTTCCCGTGTTCGAGGGTCGAGATGGCGAACTTCGAGCCGCTGGCTCAATGTTCAACGCTATTTTTCACACGTGCCGTCAGGCCCTCGCGCTGTTTTCGCGCTGAAATTGCGATGTTTCGAACCGTAGCAAGACGCCCCGCGCCGCCGCGCGGGGCCGTTCTTGCGCATCCGTGATCCATGAGGTAACACAGTGACGACCGCCGCTTTGCCGCCCGTCCGCTCCAATGGCGACCGGGCTTACGAGGACCTCCCGCACGCCGCGATACGTTTTGCCGGCGACTCCGGCGACGGCATGCAGCTCGCCGGCACGCAGTTCACGAACACCTCCGCCGTGTTCGGCAACGACGTCAGCACGCTGCCCGATTTCCCTGCGGAAATTCGCGCACCGGCGGGAACGCTCGCCGGCGTATCGGGCTTTCAAATCAACTTCAGCAGCCACCCGATCCACACGCCGGGAGACCAGGTCGACGCCCTGATCGCGATGAACCCGGCCGCGCTGCGCACCAACCTGGGCGACCTGGTCGGCGGCGGGCTGCTGATCGTCGACGCCAATGAGTTCGACGAGCAGAACATCACCCGCGCCAAGTACACCTCCAACCCGCTCGAGAACGGCGAGTTGGCCGCCTACCGGCTTTACAAGGTGCCGATCACCAAGCACACCATGGAGGCCGTCGCGCCGGCCGGCCTCACCACCAAGGAATCCCAGCGCTGCAAGAATTTCTACGCGCTGGGACTGATCTACTGGGTCTATGACCGCCCGATCGACACCACGGTCAAGTGGATCCGCGAGAAATTCACCAAGAACCCCGCCATCGCCCAGGCCAACGAGCTGGCCCTCAAGGCCGGCTATTACTTCGGCGAGACTGCCGAGCTCTTCCCCGTCCGCTACCGCGTCGAACGCGCCAAGCTGCGACCCGGCAAGTATCGCAATCTCACCGGCAACCAGGCCACCGCGATGGGTTTCGTCACCGCCGCGCAGCTCGCCAAGAAGCCGCTCTTCTACGGCAGCTATCCGATCACCCCCGCCAGCGAGATTCTGCAGGAGCTCTCGCTCTTCAAGAATTTCGACGTGCGGACGTTTCAGGCCGAGGATGAAATCGCCGCCCTCGCCGCGGTCATCGGCGCCGCATACGCCGGCGCGATCAGCATCACCGGCACCAGCGGCCCCGGCGTCGCCCTTAAGCAAGAGGGCATCGGCCTGGCGGTCATGACCGAATTGCCCTGCGTGATCGTCAACGTGCAGCGCGGCGGCCCCAGCACCGGATTGCCGACCAAGACCGAGCAGGCCGACTTGTGGCAAGCCGTGCTCGGGCGCAACGGCGAATGCCCCGTGCCCGTGCTTGCCGCCAAATCGCCGGCGGATTGCTTTGATGCCGCGATCGAAGCGGTGCGCATCGCCGTCCGGTACATGACGCCCGTCATCCTGCTCACAGACGGCTATCTGGCCAACGGCGCCGAACCGTGGCGAATCCGAAAAGCCGCCGAATTCGCGCCGATCCCGATCAAGCACGCCGACGACCCCGCGACCTACCAGCCCTATTCGCGCGATGAACGCGGAGCGCGCCCGTGGGCCGTTCCCGGCACGCCCGGCCTGCAGCATCGCGTCGGGGGCCTCGAAAAATCGGATATCACCGGAAACGTCGACTACACGCCCGCCAATCACCAGCGCATGATTGAGCTGCGCGCCGCCAAGGTCGCCGGAATCGCACGCGACCTGCCGGAACAGGACGTGTACGGCGCACAGTCCGGCGAATTGCTGCTCGTGTCATGGGGCGGGCCGTTCGGTGCCGTCCGCACGGCGGTCGAGCGCGCCCGCGAGGCCGGGCGCGACGTCTCGCACATGCACCTGCGCTGGCTGAACCCGATGCCGCGCAACGTGGGCGACATTCTTCGCCGTTTCCGAAAAGTCGTCACCTGCGAGCTGAACCTGGGACAATTGCGTTACATCCTGCAGGCGAATTACGTTCTACCCATCGGCTGCCTGTCCAAAGTGCAGGGCCGGCCGTTCATGGTCAGGGAAATCATGGACCGCATCGATCAAGAGTTGGGAGTCCGCTCATGAGCGCCACCGTCGAACTGCCGCTGAAGCCAAAAGACTACAAGAGCGACCAGGAAGTCCGCTGGTGCCCCGGCTGCGGCGATTACTCGATCCTGATGCAAATGCAGAAGACGATGGCCGAAGTCGCCGGAGTCCGCGAGAAGACCGTCTTCGTCTCCGGCATCGGCTGCTCCAGCCGCTTCCCCTATTACATGAACACCTACGGCGTGCACGGCATCCACGGCCGCGCGCCCGCCATCGCCACCGGCGTCAAGGTCGCCAATCCCGAGCTCGACGTGTGGGTCATCACCGGCGATGGCGACGGCCTGTCCATCGGCGGCAATCACTTCCTGCACGCCGTCCGCCGCAACATCGGCCTGAAGATCATCCTTTTCAACAACCGCATCTACGGCCTGACCAAGGGCCAGTATTCGCCCACCAGCGAATTCGGCAAGAAAACAAAGTCGACCCCGTTCGGCTCGGTCGATTACCCGGTTCACCCGATCTCGGTCGCCATCGGCGCCGAGGCTACCTTCGTCGCCCGCGCCGTCGATGTCGACGTGCAGCACTTGCAATACGTGCTGAAACGCGCCGCCCAGCATCACGGCACGGCGTTCATCGAAATTTACCAGGACTGCAACGTCTACAACCACGAGGCGTTCAAGTTCGCCACCGATCGCCAGACCAAGCTCGAGAACATCGTCTATCTCGAGCACGGCAAGCCGCTCATCTTCGGCAAGGAAAAGAACAGGGGCATCCGCCTCAACGGCACAACGCCGGAAGTCGTCGAGCTCGGCAGTGGCATTACCGCCGACGATCTGCTGATCCACGACGAGCGCAGCCCGGAGCCGACGTTGGCGTACCTGCTCTCGCGCATGCGCCAACCGGAATTCCCCGAGCCGATGGGCGTCTTCCGCGCGATCGAACAGGCGTCCTTCGAGGACCTGGTCACCGGCCAGGTCCGCGACCTGACCGCCAAGCTCGGCCACGGCAATCTCGACAAGCTCTTCGACGCCGGCGACACGTGGGAAGTGGAAGCGTCGTAGTGGCCAAGCCGTCGTAGCGTCGGACCTCTGTGTCCGACGCCTCTGGCACGGGTTTCCAACCCGTTCCATTGTGGCACGAGTCTTGTTGTGCCACGGGTCTTGTCTGGCACGAATCTTGTTGTGCCACGGGTCTTGTTGTGGCACGAATCTTGTTGTGCCACGGGTTTCCAACCCTGTCTGCTGCGGCATTGTGGCACGGGTTGCCTAACCCGTGCGGGCTTCCAGCCCATTCCGCCGTGGCACGGGTTTCGAACCCGTTCTGTTGTGCCACGGGTTCCGTTGTGGCACGGGCTTCCAACCCGTTCTGCTGTGGCACGAGTTTCCAACCCGTGCCCGCCTTCGCATTTCGCGCCGCCAGCAAATAACCTCAATCCGAACCCACCACGCCAGTGCTGGCCGGGTGCCGAACTTGAACGCGTGGTTCAATGCCGGATCCCGGCCCACGCCACATCACTTGCTGATTCTGATCCCCGGCCAACGCCGTTTCTCGCCCCCAGATTCCGCTGCCTGTGGTTGGTGCCCGCCCCAGGCTGCAAACCGACTTCACGACCGCCGAAGCGGGCCAGACGGCGTACTGCGCCCTGCGCTGGCTCAGCACGCGCGGCGAAACGGGACCGTGGAGCGAAATCGCGGCGGCGACGGTGGCGGCGTAGGTTCGCTATCCGCGAATCAGAGTCGAAAGCCGCTCGGTGAGCGCGTCGCGATCGCGCGTTTGGCATTCCCACACGACGAACACGCGCCACTTGTCGCGACTCAAGACTAAACGTACTTGTTTGTCTCGCGCCCGATTGCGAGCGATCTTCGCTTGCCAGTACGCCGCATTCGTTACCGGTTCGCGTCGGCCCCTTGCACAGCCGTGGCCGTGCCAGAAACAACCGTGGACGAACACGACGGTACGTCGCGCGCGCATCACGACATCCGGGGAACCAGCAAGGCCCACAGGCGCATGGGAAAATCGGCACCCGAGACGGTGGAGCACCGAGCGCACGATGCGTTCCGGCCCGGTGTCTCGCGACTTGACCGGCTGCATACACGCGCGGCGCTGAGCGGGAGTCGCGCTCTTGGACCCCGAAGGGGTCGCGGAGTGTAGCCACGGGTGCAGCGTGTGCGCGGCGCAGCCCGCACACGCGGAACCCGTGGGAGCCGGGTTGGTTCCTTATGCCTGCCCCGAAGGGGCAGAGGAATCGCGCGGGCGCGTGTTGGCTCAATCGAACACATAACGCTCGTCGAACTCGATTTCGTGCGCGCGGAGGAGCCGCAGTAACTCTGTCTTGAAGTCCTCGTGCTTGTGATGTTCGTGCTGCCCGGCGATGTATTTCTTCACGGCTTCCTCCTGCGACTTGCTGACCGAAAACGCGCTGTATCCCTCTTGCCATGCGAACGCGGCGAGTTTCGGGAACGTTTGATGCACCCAGAGCGAGGATCGCGACTTGACGGTCTTGAGTAGGTTCGAGACGGTCTCGTCCGGCCGCCAACGAACGTACAAGTGGACGTGGTCGGCAACGCCGCCGATGTCGTAGAGCACGCCGCGCTCGGCGCGGATGATGCCGCCGATGTACGGATAGAGACGTTCGGCGAGGTCGGGCGTGATCCACGGTTCGCGGTGTTTGGTCGAGTAGACGATGTGCAGCAGGATTTGCGTGTACGTGCCGGGCATAGTCGTCCTTTCGGGAGTTCGCGCGCCGCCTTCATCACTCCGGGACGAGAAGAGAATAGGTGCGATCGCGTTCCACGGGTTCCGCTCGCTCGCTTCACCCGTGGCTACATTCCAGCGCCCCTTCGGGGCAAAGACCGCCCGATCCGCCCTTGCTTCAAGTTACGCGACTGAGACCGTTGCGCGCCACGATGCAGCGATCGTCGTTTGGTACGTACAGCTCGCGTCAAGGACGGCACTCGGATCAGCAACGAGCCGGGCAGTCGGGCCTGCCTCGATATTGCCGACGACCACGAGCCAGTAATCGGCTCGGCGTGCCTTCGCTTCCGACCACTCGCGGTCTGTGAACGCGATGCCGCCACGTGACTGCTTGATCCCCTTGACCTCAATCGCGATGGCGGCGCGCCGCTCGACGCCGAAGTCGTAGCCGCGCGCGAGCGCGCGATGATCGAGAATCAGGGCGGGCATGATGCCGACGATCCTCTCGCAGTGCTCAAGAAAGTACGCCTCGGCCAACCGGCCCGTGCGGAGCCGTTCCGCTACATTGTGGATTCGGGAAGTGGGCCTGCTGAGCGGGACAACGACTTCTTGGACAGCTTCCCCGCGTGCCGGTTGATGGCTCGGGTAGCGGGGGTGCGCGCGTCCGGTCCGCCACGGCGGATCCTTGACGTGGGCGGCGCGAAACGCGAGCGGGCCAGCGAATCCGAAAGGCGGTACCACCTCTTATGGCCGACTATTTGCCCGGACCCGACGCCGACTATCAGGCGTGGGTCACGAACTCGGCCACGTAGTTCACAGGCGGGACGCCTATGCCACCCCTGGCCGCGCTCGGCTTGGTCGCGGCCGACATGACGCCGATCACGACCGGACAGACCGCGTTCAACACCGGCTTCTCCGCCCACATCGCCGCCAAGGCCGCCGCCTGACGTCAGTTCTGCCTCAACAATCCAACCCCGCAATCCCGCCTCTCCCCGCCTTTCCAGCACACTCCCGCGCACCCCCGTAATCTCGCTCCCCTCGCGCGCCTACAAATCCCCGCAGC